>NZ_JRLF01000009.1 GCF_001404985.1 Flavobacterium aquidurense | reverse complement strand
TATGATTAAAAACAGCTTTCATAAATTGATTTTAAGTAACTTTTTTATTTATTCCATGTCATTAATCATATTTTAAATTATTGTTGATTTTTAAGCTTTATTTAAGTTTTTGACCTCATTTTTCTTAGTTTAACGGGTTGTTAACATACAATTGTTTATAAAGTTGGTATTTTTATCCAAAGGTCAAATTTAAAGTGTCAAATTTTAAATGCACTTAAGAATCTAATATGAGTTTGCCTAAAATTTAAAAATGAATAATTTTTTGTTTTAGAGTCAATTCTAAATCTGAATTCTAAAGATTGGTTTTATGGTCAATTGTAATTGTGATTGTATTTTGATAATACTTCCAGCGTAAAAGTATTTTTCAGAGGGTAGTTCATAATTTAAAAATTTCATGAAATTAATTTTATGGTTTATTGAAATTTTGTCTTTCGTTTTGACAGAAACAATTTTAATCCTTAATTTTAATATTATGAAAATTTTATTTTTTACGCTATCAGTTTTATTTGCAAATATTGCAATTTCTCAAACACATCAAATTACAAAACACAACGGTGAAGAACTTGATGTTAATTTTATAAAAGTCGAAAATGATTTGGTTTATTATTCCTTCAACGGAAGTGCAGAAGAACATAAAATTAGCAAATATGCAGTTTCAAAAATCACCAATAAACAATCTAATCAAACCCAGAAAGTTTCTGATAAAGTTATAGTAGATTCAAAATCAGATTATAAATTCGTAACTGTTTTATCTCAGGACAAGACAATAGGTCTAAAACAAGTGGCTAGTTTTTCAGGAGTCTCGACAAAGACAAAAGGTGAACCGCCAATTGCAAATCAAAACCAAACTGCGATGAGAATCAAAACGCAATCTGCTTCTAATGGTTATCCATTTGTTAGTATTGTGGACAAAGGAGATGGAAAGTATGAAGCTGTTGCTTATGTGTATTAAATTTAGTGTTAATTTTTATTAAATTACATTTAATCAATAATTTATAATTTAAAAAAAGACTACCTTTATTATTCATTAAAATTTTAATATTATGTCAAAAAACGTAAATACAGTTGCAGCAATTTTAGCTGGTGCTGCAGTAGGAGCAGCGATCGGAATTTTATTTGCTCCGGATAAAGGATCAAAAACCCGTGCTAAATTAAAAGAAGGTTTGGATGACGCAAAACATAATTTACAAGATTCTCTTTCAGCAGGTTCTGAAGTGCTACGTGAAAAATTTGCACATGCAAAAGAAAATCTTGATGGTACATATGGCGAATTACTCTCGAATATGAGTTATAAAACAGAAGAGGTAATCAGTTTTTTAGAATCTAAACTAGCTGATTTAAAAGCACAAAACGCAAAACTTCAAAAATAATAAATCCAGGAAGCACAAAACTAGGTGTGTATTTATAGTTGCTTAGGTTATTTCAATTTTAGAAAAATCTAAATCAATTATCAAATCACGAGTTTTGTGCTTCTTTTTTTAATTTAAATTACAATTATGGCTTTTGAAGAATTAAAAGAAAATACCGAAAATATTCAGGATCAGGCTAAAGTTTATCTGGACAGTCATTTAGCTTATTATAAACTTTGGGGTTTTAAGGTTGCCATGAAATCAACAACTTTAATTTTTAAGTTTACTTTGATTTTATTGTGTTTTAGTATGGTTATGATTTTTGGATCTTTTGCTGCTGCATATGCTTTTGGATCTTTGTTTGAAAGTAATGCACTTGGATTTTTAACGGTAGGAGGGATCTATTTAGTGTTTACAATTTTACTTTTTTTCCTAAAAGATAAAGTTGTCGAAGGTCCTATATTAGAAAAATTTTCAGAAATCTTTTTTAATGACTAATTATGGAAAATAAAAAATACGCATCATACGCAGAAATCGAAAGAGATTTAGAAATTTTAAAACTTGAAAAAGAGATTAATTATCAAAAATTGGTTTTAAGTTTTCAAAGAACCAAAGAATCCATAACACCACAATATATTGTGAGTGGCGTTTTTTCTTCTTACAAAGAATACTTATCAAACTCATATCCCAGAATTTTACAATCAATTTTACCCTATATAATCAATTGGTTTATCAATAAAAAAAGAGGCAATTAAGCCTCTTTTTGTTTTAAATTATTGTTCAGTTTCTGGAATTATATCATCTTCATATCCAGATTGTGGCTGAATTGGTTTTGGTTTTACCACTTTCTTATTGTTTTTCTTCATCATTTCACCAACCTGATTTGATGCTGTAAACGACGCTACCATATTATTTAACATATCGCTTCCGGCTTGAGGAGAGTTTGGTAGCAAGATTAAATTAGAGTTTGCATCTGCACCAATTGCTTGAAGTGTATCATAATGTTGCGTTACAACAATTAATGCAGAAGCTTCTTGAGAATTAATTCCAACGTTATTCAAAACTTCAACACTTTCTACAAGTCCTCTTGCAATTTCACGACGCTGATCTGCAATACCTTGACCTTGTAAACGTTTACTTTCAGCTTCGGCTTTTGCTTTTGCAACGATTCTGATTCTTGAACTTTCAGCTTCAAATTCAGCTGCTGTTTTTTCTCTGTCAGCAGCATTAATTCTGTTCATGGCATTTTTTACCTGAATGTCCGGATCAATATCAGTAACCAAAGTATTGATAATATCATATCCGTAAGTAGTCATTGCTTCATTCAATTCTCTTTTTACTGCAATAGCAATATCATCTTTTCTTTCAAAAACATCATCCAATTTTAGTTTAGGAACTTCGGCACGAACCACATCAAAAACATAAGCCGTAATCTGATCATGCGGATATTCTAGTTTATAAAAAGCATCATATACTTTTTCCTGAATAACTTTAAACTGTACCGAAACTTTCATTTTGATAAAAACGTTGTCTTTGGTTTTGGTTTCGATGATAACATCAAGCTGTTGAATTTTTAGATTTACACGTCCGGCCAATCTGTCAACTATCGGAATTTTAAGTTGCAAACCTGAATTTCTCACGCTATGAAATTTTCCAAATCTTTCTATAATTACTGATGATTGTTGTTTGACAGTAAAGAAGGAAGACATTAAAATAAAAAATCCTAAGACTAAAATGATAATAAATGCTGTACCCATAATGATATTGATTTAGTTTTTATGATCTGGTAAATTACGAATATTCTGCCAATTTCAATTTTTTTAAGTATAAAAAAAACGCTAACAACATTTTATCAATGTGTATTAGCGTTTATAAAAATTAGATTTTTTTATTTTTACTATTAAGATATTAAGTTCATAAAGCTTAACTTAATTTTCTTAATCTCTTAATGGTGAAAATTGTAATATTATAAAGTTGAAATTGCTTTCTGAATTCTTGAAATGGTTTCTTCTTTTCCTATGATTTCAACAATGTCAAATAGGTGAGGACCTTTAAGAGCTCCAACTAAACTTAAACGGAAAGGCTGCATAACTTTACCCATCCCGATTTCGTTCTTAGTTAACCAATCTTTTACGATTGATTCAATATTTGCCGAATCAAAACCGTCAATATATTCGAGAGTAGAAATCAATTCCTGCATTAAAGCCGGTGTTTCTTCTTTCCAATTTTTGCTTGCTTTTTCATCGTAAGATGTTGGAGCCTGGAAAAAGAAATCAGTTAAATCCCAAAATTCAGAAACAAAATGAGCTCTTTCTTTAATCAAAGAAACAATTCTTGTGATGTCAAATTTAGAAATGTCAACGCCTTTTTCTACCAAAATAGGAGAGAAGCTTTTCGCTAAATCTGCATCATTTTGTTTGATTAAATATTGGTGATTGAACCATTTGTTTTTCTCCGGATCAAATTTAGCTCCGGATTTATGAACTCTATTCAGGTCAAAAGCTTCAACTAATTCTTCTAATGAAAATAATTCTTTGTCAGTTCCATCATTCCAACCTAACAAAGCAAGGAAGTTTACAACTGCTTCCGGGAAAAATCCTTTCTCTCTGTAACCAGATGAAATGCCTTCTTCGTTTTTCCATTCTAATGGAAACACAGGAAATCCTAATTTATCACCATCTCTTTTTGATAATTTTCCGTTTCCAACTGGTTTCAAAATCAAAGGTAAATGTGCAAATTCCGGAGCATCCCAACCAAAAGCTCTGTATAATAAAACGTGAAGAGGCATAGATGGCAACCATTCTTCACCACGAATTACATGTGAAGTTTCCATCAAATGATCATCAACAATATTGGCTAAATGATAGGTTGGCATTCCGTCACTTTTAAACAATACTTTATCGTCTAGTAAACTGGTTTCAAATTTTACATCACCACGAATGATATCTTTTAAGTGTAAAGTTTCATCAACCGGAGTTTTAAAACGGATCACATAATGTTCTCCATTTGCAATTCTTTTAGCAACTTCTTCTGATGAAATTACAAGAGAAGTATCCAACTTTTCGCGAATCGTATGATTGTAAATAAATGTTTTTCCTTCAGATTCTTGTTCTTTTCTCAAAGCATCAAGAGCTTCCGGAGTATCAAAAGCATAATATGCCCAACCGGAATTGATCAGTTGATCAGCATAACTTTGGTATAATTCCTTACGATCACTTTGTTTGTATGGACCAAATTTTTCGTTTTTTCCAACAGTTTCTTCAGGAGAAATTCCTAACCATTCCAGCGCTTCCATAATATAAGCTTCGGCACCAGGAACAAAACGAGTCTGATCTGTGTCTTCAATTCTTAGATAAAAAACGCCATTATTTTTTTTGGCAAATAAATAATTAAATAGGGCAGTACGAACTCCGCCAATATGTAAAGGTCCTGTTGGACTTGGTGCAAAACGCACACGAACTTGCTTTGACATTTGTTTAAATTTTGATGCAAAGATACAACATTCGTCAAAAGTCAAAAGTCGAAAGTCTGAAAGCTTTTGCGTTAAGATGGTAACTTTTGACTTTCGACTTTTGACTTTCAAACTTATACTTATAATTAGTACTTTTATGGGTTATAAATAAAACAGATTCACATTGAAAACAACATCTGCTATATATCAAAAGTTAGAAGCATTTATAAAGAAATATTATACCAATGAATTGATAAAAGGAGGACTTCTTTTTATTGGTTTCGGATTATTATATTTTCTGTTTACGCTTTTTATTGAATATTTTCTTTGGTTAAAACCATTAGGAAGAACATTATTATTTTGGATATTTATAGGAGTAGAAGTTTTTCTATTGTTTAGATTTATTTTGTTTCCGATTTTTAAGTTGTTTAAACTTCAAAAAGGAATCGATTATAATCAGGCTTCAGCAATTATTGGAAATCATTTTACTGAAGTAAGTGATAAGCTTACGAACTTTTTGCAATTGTCAGCGTCTGAGAATTCAACAGAAAGTTCAGAGTTGATGTTGGCTTCAATAGAACAAAAAGCAAATTCGTTGCAACCAATTCCGTTTGGGAATGCTATCAATTTTAAAAGCAATAGGAAGTATTTACCATTAGCAATTATTCCAATTTTGCTTTTTGCCGTGTTTTATATTTCTGGAAACAGCAATATAATTTCTCAAAGTTTAAATAGAGTAGTACATTTTAATGCTACCTTTTTACCTCCGGCACCTTTTAAATTTGTGGTTCTAAATCAAAATTTGCAAACAGAACAAAACAAAGATTTCGTTATTAAAATGGAATCTGTTGGAAATGTTGTTCCGGAAAATGTAATGATTCATATTGGCAACGAAAGTTATTTTATGGAATCATCTCAACCTGGAAAGTTTGAATTTAAGATTGAAAAACCGGTATCGAATGTGGAGTTTTCTTTTGAAGGAAATTCAGTTTCATCTGAAGAATACGAATTGAAAGTAATCACGGTTCCATCAATTGCGAACTTTGAAATGGTTCTGAATTTTCCATCTTATCTAAAAAAGAAATCAGAAATCATTCAAGGAACTGGAAATGCAATTGTGCCAGAAGGAACTTTGGTGACTTGGAAAATGAATACGCAATCGACTCAGGAGATTGTTTGGAAGGATGATAAAGCAATTTTCAAGTTCAATAAGGCCGAAAATGAGTTTAAATTGGCTAAAAATATCAGTCAAAATACAGAATATCAAATCCTTACTTCAAATAATAAGATCAAAAACTACGAAAAACTTGATTATCAGCTGTCAGTTATCAAAGATCAGCATCCAACTATTACAGTTTCGCCTGCTCCGGACAGTTTAAAGTTAGATAAGAATTATGTTTTAGGAAGGTTAGGAGATGACTATGGTTTGTCTAAATTACAAGTTGTTTATTACGAACATAACAAACCTAATACCGCCAAGCGTGGAACCATTCCGGTTAAGTCAGGAGTATTTGATCAGTTTGTTTTTAATTTTCCAAGTAACCTTGCTGTGCAGGAAGGAGTATCTTATGAATACTATTTTGAGGTTTTTGATAATGATGCACCTCATGGTTTTAAGAGTACAAAGTCTTCTGTTTTTTCAGACCGGGTTTCTACTACAGATGAAGTTCATGATATGGAATTGCAACAGCAAAATCAGAACATAAACAGTTTATCAAAGTCTTTGAAAAATCAGGAAAAGCAATTTTCTGAAATGGATAAGATCCAAAAATCAGGAAAAGAAAAAGATAATTTAGAGTTTAAAGATCAACTAAAAGTAAATGATTTTATCAAACGTCAGAAACAACAAGACGAGTTGATGAAACAATTTACAGAGAAAATGAACAAGAATCTGGATAAGTTTCAATCTGAAAAGAAAGACAAAACTGCTGATGATTTGCAGAAACGTTTAGATAATGCTGAGAAAGACTTAGAAAAAAATCAGAAGTTAATGGATGAATTGAAGAACTTAAATGATAAATTAAACAGCGAAGAGTTGTTTGATAAAATGGAAAAGTTCAAACAAATCAGCAAGAACCAATCTCGCAACTTGGAGCAATTGGTTGAATTAACGAAACGTTTTTATGTTTCTAAAAAAGCAGAACAAGTTGCAGATAAATTAAAGAAGTTAGCAGAACAACAAGAACAACTTTCGAATAAAGAAAAGGAAAACACTCAGGATAAACAAGAAGATATTAATAAAGCTTTTGATAAAATTCAGGATGACTTAAAGGATTTAAAAGAAGAAAATAAGACTTTAAAATCTCCATTGGATATTCCGAATGATCCTTCGAAAGAGAAAGATTTGAAAGATGATTTAAAGAAAGCTTCTGAAGAATTGAGTAAAAAGAATTCATCTTCGGCAAAACCAAAACAAAAAAGTGCAGCCAAGAAAATGAAAAGTATGGCTGAACAAATGGATTCAAGTATGGAGGGTGGAGAACAAGAACAACTCGAAGAAGATGTTGCAATGCTTCGTCAGGTTCTGGATAATCTATTAGCATATTCTTTATCTCAGGAAGATGTGATGAAACAATTTAAAACCATGAAATTGGGTTCTTCAGCATTTACAAGAAATATTAAAACACAACAAAATTTGAAACAACAATTTAAACATGTTGATGATAGTTTGTTTGCGTTGTCGCTGCGTAACCCAAAAGTTGCCGAAGATGTTACTAAAGAAATAGGGAATGTACAATACAATATAGATAAAGCAATTGAAACTTTAAGTGATGTTCAGGTTCCAAAAGGTGTTTCTCACCAGCAATATGCTGTTTCATCTGCAAATAAATTAGCTGATTTTTTAAGTGATTTATTAAACAACATGCAGATGTCTATGTCAAAACCGGGATCAGGAAAACCAAAACCAGGTGATGGTCAAGGAATGCAATTACCGGATATTATTCAAAAACAAAAAGGTCTTGCTGATAAAATGAAAGAAGGAATGAAACCGGGAGATAAACTTGGGGAAGGTCAACAGGGAAAATCCGGTGAAGGAAAGCAAGGACAAGGAAAAGATGGTAAGGGTAAAAGTGGAGAAGGTAAAGACGGTCAAGGAAATAAAAGTGGCGGAAAAAGTAATGAAGGAAAAGATGGGAATGATGGAGAAGGAGATGCAGAAGCAATAATGGAAATATATAAAGAGCAAGTAAAACTTAGAGAAGCTTTGCAAAAGGAATTGGCAAAACAAGGTTTAGACTCACAAGGAAAATCTGTAATTGATCAAATGAAAGCTTCTGAAAAGCAACTTTTAAATAAAGGTTTTAAGAATGAAAACTTACAGCGTATTCTCAATATTCAACAAGAGCTATTAAAATTAAACAACGCAGTTCAACAACAAGGGCAAGATACAAAGCGTCAGTCTGAAACAAATAAAGCTGAATTTTCTAATAGAACAAATGCGTTACCTAACTCACTATTGGATTATTTAAACAGTGTAGAGATATTAAACAGACAATCACTACCTTTGCGCTCGAATTTTAATCAAAAGGTTCAACAATATTTTAATACAAAATGATCAATTTTAATTACGAAACCGAATTTACTTTAGACAACGAACAAGCCTTTGCTGATTGGCTAAGTGCTGTAATCGTTTCTGAAAATAAAAACGAAGGAGAGATAAACTACATATTTTGTGATGATGAATATCTTCATAAGATAAATGTAGAATATCTAAATCATGATACACTAACAGATATTATCAGTTTTGATTATACTGTTGGCAATGAATTAAACGGAGATATATTTGTTTCTGTTGAGAGAGTAGAAGATAATGCTAAGGATTTTAATGTTTCTTTTATAGAAGAATTAAAACGAGTTTTGGCTCATGGTATACTTCATTATTGTGGATACAAAGACAAAAGTGATTCTGAAGCTGAACTTATGCGTTCAAAAGAGGATGAGAAAATTACAATGTTTCACGTGGAACAGTAATTAAACCACTCTTTATTTTGATAAGAATTGTGTTCCACGTGAAACATAATGTAACCTAAAGTTTGAAACAGTATAATTGTTCCACGTGAAACGTTTGATATTTTTTGTTTTGAAAAAGATATAAATGTATTTCATGTGAAACACTTCTGAAAGTTCGATTGATTTTTGAAACTTCAAATGATAAATGTTTTACGTGGAACATAAGTTGATTGACAGCTTGGATTTTTGAAATAAGCAAGGATGTTTCACGTGGAACATGAAATTTGTTTTGAAGATTTTATCGAGAACTTGTCAATGTAGAATGTTTTAATCTGTTCCACGTGGAACAGCTTTTTGTGATCTAGGAAGTGTTTGATGTTTCTAGATTGTGTTTTTTGAACTTGAAGAGTTTGAATTTTGCGCGTTAGCGCCGTTCCACGTGGAACAAAAGAATGAAAAAATAATTCTGAGGATCGCCTTAAACGGTTTGCAGAGAATAATAAAACAAAATGTTTTTAGAAGAATACGATGTTATTGTAGTTGGTGCAGGTCATGCTGGATCTGAAGCCGCGGCAGCGGCCGCAAATTTGGGATCGAAAACTTTATTGGTTACCATGAGTCTGCAGAACATTGCACAGATGTCTTGCAACCCAGCGATGGGAGGAATTGCAAAAGGACAAATTGTGCGTGAGATTGATGCGCTTGGAGGATATTCAGGAATTGTTTCCGACCGCACGGCAATTCAATTCAAGATGTTGAACAAATCAAAAGGACCTGCAATGTGGTCGCCGAGAGTTCAAAGTGATCGAATGCGTTTTGCCGAAGAATGGAGAATGATGTTGGAGGGAACCCCAAATCTTGATTTCTACCAGGAGATGGTGAAAGGTTTGATTATCGAGGACGGAAAGATAAAAGGAATCAGAACTTCGCTAGGAGTAGAAATTCGATCTAAATCTGTTGTGTTGACAAATGGAACTTTCTTGAATGGTTTGATCCATATTGGAGAAAAACAATTTGGAGGAGGAAGAGCAGGAGAAAGTGCCGCAACAGGAATTACCGAAGATTTGGTAAAAGTCGGATTTGAATCAGGAAGAATGAAAACAGGAACGCCACCACGAGTTGATGGACGTTCTTTGGATTATTCTAAAATGAACGAAGAAAAAGGAGATGCGAAACCGGATAAGTTTTCTTATTCGGATTTGACCGTTCCGCTAACGCATCAAAGATCTTGTCACATGACGTACACGTCATTGGATGTTCATGATATTTTGAGAGAAGGTTTTGATCGTTCACCAATGTTCAACGGAAGAATCAAAAGTATCGGACCAAGATATTGCCCTTCGATAGAAGATAAGATTAATCGTTTTGCTGATAAAGAACGTCACCAGTTATTTGTTGAGCCGGAAGGTTGGAATACTTGTGAGGTTTATGTAAATGGATTTTCGACTTCGCTTCCGGAGGATATTCAATTTAAAGCTTTGAGTTCTGTTGCTGGTTTTGAGAAGGTGAAATTTTTCCGTCCAGGTTATGCGATCGAATATGACTATTTCCCGCCAACTCAATTGAAACATACTTTGGAGACAAAGTTAGTTGAAGGTTTATATTTTGCCGGACAAATAAACGGAACGACAGGATATGAAGAAGCAGCTTCGCAAGGATTGATGGCTGGAATAAATGCGCATTTAAAAGTGCATGAAAAAGCGCCGTTGATTTTAAAACGTGATGAAGCTTATATCGGAGTTTTGATCGACGACTTGATTACGAAAGGAACGGAAGAACCATATCGTATGTTTACGTCAAGAGCAGAATATAGAACATTGTTGCGTCAAGATAATGCCGACTTTAGATTAACGCCAATGTCGCATGAAATTGGTTTGGCTTCTGAAGCTCGTTTGCGCAGAATGGAAAAGAAATTAAACGAATCTGAAAAGATGGTTGCTTTCTTTAGAGAGACGAGTGTTTCTGTTGCAGAGACAAATCCAATTCTCGAAGCGAAAGAAACTGCTCCAATTACACAAGGAGATAAAATGTTTAAAGTTTTCTCTCGCCCACAGATTGATCTAGAAGATATGATGAAATTTGAAAAAGTCAAAGAGTACATCGAAGCTAATGATGTAGATCAGGAAATTTTAGAGCAAGCAGAAATTCAGGTGAAATATTCCGGATATATTGAAAAGGAAAGAAACAATGCTGATAAACTTACGCGTTTAGAAGAAGTGAAAATCCCAGAGAATTTCGATTATAATAAAATTAAATCAATGTCGATTGAAGCAAAACAAAAATTGAGCAAGATTCGTCCTGTAACAATTTCTCAAGCTTCAAGAATAAGCGGAGTGTCACCAAGTGATATTTCGGTTTTGTTGATTTATATGGGAAGGTAATAAAAGTGATCAGTCTCAGTATTTAGTTTTCAGTGAAGCTGGATACTGAATACTGAGATCGTTTATTGAATTGTTCCACGTGAAACTATTTTTATACGTTTCATTTTTTGTAGAGATGCACAGCAGTGCATCTAATGTGTGGTATATATTATTGCAGATAAAAAGTATTGGAACCGATACAAACCTGATATGATTAAATTGTTCCACGTGAAACTATTTTGAAATAAATTGTTTTAGGAAAGTATTTAATCAGATAGTTTGTCATTCCGAGGAACGAGGAATCTCAGTAAGTAACTCCGCAATCAGAAGAAACAATCTTTGTCGAAATGATAAAAGAAATAATGACAAAGAAAAAGTCTAAAATTTCGCCAATAGGAAGATTATTGAAAAAGATGTTTTGACGTTGGAAGAAAAAGATTCCTTAATGCAACTTTGGAATAATGAATATCCAGAGCGATTACATTTGAATAGTATTGAAGATTTTGATTTGTATTTAAATGGACTTGCCAACACAAAACATTATTTGTTAATTGATGATTCAAACAAAATAAATTGGTTGGAGTTTTACTTTTTTGAGAGAAGATGAAAATTGGTTTGCAATAATTTTAGATCATCAAATTCAAGGAAAAGGAAATGGTTCACTTTTGATGAATGAAATAAAAAGTAAAAATGATTGTTTGAATGGTTGGGTTGTCGATCATGAAAATGAAGTAAAACAAAATGGAGATTTATATAAATCTCCAATGCCGTTTTATATTAAAAACGGTTTTACAATTATTGCAGAGAAAAGAATTGAAAATGAAAAAATGTCGGCTGTAAAAATAAATTGGAAACCCTAGAAGAAAAAATAAATATAAAAATTAATAAGCCCTAAAAGTGAAATTTTGCTTTTAGGGTTTGCTATGAAATTAAACCAAATACCTATAATTAAAAAATGGACGTTTTAAACAAAAAACATTTTCTTACTGTAAAAGACCATTCTGTTTCTAAAGAAATTTTCGAATTGTATTATGATGAAGCTTTAGATATGCTTATTACATCTCCACAACCTGATTTAGAAAATCTGGGGAAATATTATGAAAGCGAAGATTATATTTCGCACACGGATAATAAAAGATCGTTATTTGAAAAAGCATATCACTTTGTGAAAAATATTGCGCTAAAAAACAAACTGAATTTGATTAATAGTGAGCAACCTCAAAAGGGAAGAATTTTAGATATTGGTGCCGGAACCGGAGATTTTTTATTAACGGCAAAAAATGACGGTTGGGAAACTGTTGGAGTAGAACCAAGCGAACGAGCAAAAAATATTGCGATACAAAAAGGAATTTCTTTTGTGAATGAAATTAATGCTCTTGAAAATAATTCATTTGATGTGATTACAATGTGGCACGTTTTAGAACACGTTCCAAATTTAGAATTACAAATTCAGGAATTGAAGCGTTTATTAAAACCAACTGGAACATTAATTGTTGCGGTTCCAAATTTCAAATCCTACGACGCGAAACATTATAAAGCTTTTTGGGCAGCTTATGATGTGCCAATTCATTTTTGGCATTTTTCAAAAAAAGCCATTCAATCTCTTTTTGAAAAAGTGGATATGAAATTGGAAAAAGTACTTCCAATGAAATTTGATTCTTTTTACGTGAGTTTATTATCGGAGAAATACAAAACCGGAAAAATGAATTATCTGAGTGCATTTTTTATTGGTTTAAAATCAAATTTAAAAGCAAGCAGTACAAAAGAGTATTCATCGCACATTTATGTCTTAAAAAACAGCTAAAACGTAAAATAAGCGCGTTTACGGAACTTTTTTACTTGTAACGAGGGAAAGTATCCTTTTTTTTGAGAAAACACTTCTAATTAAAGCTATAAAAGCCACTTTTGATAGTGGTTTTTTATGCTTTAGTAAGCTTCCATAAATAAAAACAATACCGTAAAAAACAAGCTTTTTTTGAGATTTTACTGTGATTTTTATGATTCAATATTTAAACTTGATATTATAAAATGGCAGAATTTTTTATGTGGTAATATTTTTTTTAACTTAAAAAAAGAAAATGCACTTATTGAAATTTTACTTGAATTTAAATTACGAAAATTATAGAACAGAAGAATGAATTTTTATTCATTCTTTTTTGTTTAGGTGAAATCTCAGCGTGTATTATACAAAAGAGAATTTTAGTTCAGCATTTGCCTTCTAAAACAGCTAAAAAGCAAAATAAACGCATTTCTGGCAACTTTTTAGATCAAGCGAAGGGAAATTATGTCTTTTTTGAGAAAGTGTTTCTAATAAAAGCTATGAAAGTCACTTTTGATAAAGTTGAATTATTGACATTTTTCTTTCGATAAATAAAAACAATATCATAAAATTAGAGCATTTTTTAAACTTTATGTTGATGCTATTTATTTTTTTATATTTTTGTCTTCAATACATTAAAAAAAAATAGAAATTCAAAAAATGAAAAAAGCATTAGTAATTATCGCACTTTCAATTTTCGCCGTTTCATGTAATAAAACTGCAGAAGTTAAGGAAGTAAAAACAGCTTACGTAGATACTTCAGTTTTAATGAAAGAGTACACTGAAGCAAAAGACCTTGAAGCTAAATACAAAGCTCAAGCCGAAGAAAAAGGAAGACAACTACAAGCTGAGATTACACGTTTTAAACAAGACGCTGCTAATTTTCAAAGTCAGGCACAAGCAAATGGACAAGCCTGGGCTCAACAAAGAGGTGCTGAGTTGCAAAAAAGAGAACAACAATTGGGTTATGCTCAACAAGCTTTGTCTCAACAATTGCAACAAGAAAGTGGTGTTGAAATGGATTCTCTAGTAAGTGGAGTGAAAAAATTCATCAAAGATTACGGTAAGAAAAACGGTTATTCTTATATCTATGGTACTGGTGATGCTGCGTCAATTTTATATGCTGAAGAGAAATACGATATTACAAAAGATATCATTAAAGCTTTGAACGACAAATATAAAGCTGAACCAAAAACAGACGAAAAACCTGCAGTAAAAGAAGGAGAAGCTGCTAAAAAATAATACCAAACTAACTAATTAAATTAAAAACCTAAATCTGTACAGATTTAGGTTTTTTCTTTTATAAAAATGCGATACTTTTAGTTTTCAATATACGCCCAATGCAAAACGTTACAGAAGCAGCAGCTTACACCTTACAGTTCATCAATCAAACGCAAAAATCGATCTTCCTGACTGGTAAAGCAGGAACAGGAAAAACTACGCTTTTACGCGAAATCATTGCTACAACCCACAAAAATACGGTAGTAGTGGCACCAACGGGAATTGCGGCGCTTAATGCGGGCGGAGTAACGATTCATTCTATGTTTCAGTTGCCATTTTCTGCCTTTATACCGTCATATGATGAAGCATCTCAGTTTACTGAAACGGTAAAATTTGAGAATAAGGAAACCTTGCGCAGACATTTTAAAATGAACAATGTAAAGCGTAATGTGATCCGAAACATGGAGCTTTTGATTATTGATGAAGTAAGTATGCTTCGTGCTGATTTGCTGGATGCTATCGATTTTATGATGCAAACGGTGCGTAAAAATTCACGTCCTTTTGGTGGAGTTCAGGTACTTTTTATTGGAGATTTATTGCAGCTTCCGCCTGTAATCAGGGACGAAGAATGGCGAACTTTGCGCAATTATTATAAGGGGAAATTCTTTTTTCATTCACATGTTATTCAGCAATATCCGCCGTTATATATTGAATTATCAAAGATTTACCGTCAGTCTGACGATACATTTATTTCGGTTTTAAACAATCTTCGAAACAATCAGATTACACCTCAGGATATTCAGGTTTTGAACCAATATGTGAAACCTGATTTTGACTTAAAAAATAATCCCGGATATATAACTCTTACCACGCATAATGCTAAAGCTGATTCGATTAACGAATTGGCAATTGTCGATTTAGCTGGAAATGAATTTGCTTATCAACCGTTTATTGTGGGAGATTTTCCGGAAAAAATATTTCCGGTAGAAGAAAATTTAAAACTTAAAATTGGCGCACAAGTCATGTTTGTAAAGAATGATTTGTCTTTTGAAAAGCGCTATTTCAACGGAAAAATGGGAGTTGTAAAATCACTTTCGCCAGAAGAAATTTTTATACATTTTCCGGAAGAAAATAAAACCATTGAAGTTGAGAAATACGAGTGGAAAAACATTCGATACAAAGTAAACGATCTTACGAAAGAAGTCGAAGAAGAGGTTTTGGGTACATTTGCGCATTATCCGTTAAAATTAGCATGGGCAATAACCGTTCATAAAAGTCAGGGATTAACTTTTGAGAAAGCTGCGCTCGATGTATCGCAAGTTTTTTTACCCGGACAGGCATATGTTGCTTTATCGCGTTTAACGTCCTTAAACGGGCTTATTTTACTTTCTCCGCTACAGATGAATGGTATTTCTAACGATCAGGATGTGATGGATTACGCTTTAAATAAAGCCACCGAAGAAGTTTTGAAACATTCTTTGCATTTTGAAACCAAAAATTTTATTCATAACTATTTGATTAACAGTTTTAATTGGGCTGATTTGGCTCAGGAATGGCGTAATCATCGTTTTAGCTATAATGAAAATGCAGCAACTTCCGAAAAATCTAAACATTCGACTTGGGCACATAAACGTTTAGAAATCATTGATTCGCTGGCAGACCCTGCACAAAAATTTGTAAATCAGCTTAATAAAATTTTCAATAAAGAAACCGTCGATCTCTTTTTTGTTCAGGAAAGAGTAGTGGCAGCGTATGACTATTTTTTTAAGGCAATGGACAAATTAGTTACGGATCTTTTGAATAAAATGGCCGAAATTCAGAAATTTAAAAAAGTTAAAGAGTTTTATGAAGAGCTGGCTTTTCTAGATGATCTGCAAACTAAAGCTGTTTTGCGTTTAATGAAGGCCAAATTGCTCATAGAAATCGTTGTTGCAGGAGAAACCATCTGTAAAGAAAAATTGACGTCTACAGCGATTAAAAACTACAAATTAGATAAGATTGCAAAGATCCACGAGGAATTTAATATGAGCAATACGGATATTTTTAAATCCGAAGAACCGGTACGCTATACGGCAAGAAAATTGGATAAAACCGTACCAAAGGCTGAAAAGAAAACAACTGTCGAGGAAACCCACGATTTGTGGCTTGCAAAAAACTCGATTGAAGATATTGCGCGAATGCGAAAATTGACCGTTCAAACAATCGAAACGCATTTGGTTAAACTAATTCAAGCTAAGAAAGTCGAAATCTCAGATGTTTTGCCGTATGATAAAATCCTGGCTCTTCGAGAAGCTTTTCAGTTTTATCAGGAAGAATCGCTGAATCCGTTGAAAGAAAAATACGGAGATGAATTTACTTGGGACGAACTTAAAATGTTCAAAGCCAGTATAAATTAATTTTAGATTTTGTATATTGGATAAAGAATCTTAAAAGCAAGTATACTAACATTATGTAAAATAGAAATATGAAAAAATTACTATATATCCTATTCATAGGCATTTCCATTCAAAATGTGTCAGGACAGGATCTTAAACCAGAATATCAAAAGTTCATTAAAAACTTTATTGATAATGTGAAAAATGATAGGAAAGAGGCTGTTGCCGAGGCTATTAAATATCCTTTAAGCAGAGAAAATCCCATTCCGAGTATTAAAAATAAAGCACAGTTTGTAAAAAGATATAATGAAATTTTTGATACTAAACTGAAAGCTGAAATTTCAAAATCGAATGCCGCAAAAGACTGGTCGGAGGTAGGATGGCGCGGTATAATGCTAAATCAGGGAACTTTGTGGATCGATACTGACGGAAAAGTTTTCTCTATTAATTATCAGTCAAAAGTAGAAAACGATCTCAAAAACAAATTACTAGCGTCTGAAAAAAGTAAACTTCACCCTTCAATTGCTAAGTTCAAAGAACCGCAAATTATCTTAGAAACATCTAAATTCAGAGTCCGAATTGATGACTTAGGAAATGATAATTACAGATATGCTTCGTGGTCAATAAAACAATCAATGAGCGAAAAGCCGGATTTAATCATTACAAACGGAAAATGGTTTCAGGACGGAACGGGTGGTAATCATCATTATGATTTCAAAAAAGGTAATTTCCTTTACCAGTGTTACATTACAGTTTTGGGAACAAAAGATTCAGCACCAGCTAACTTAACTATTTATCAGAACGGAAAAGAAATTCTAAATCAGGATGCTAAAATTGTTCCACGATAAACAAAAAGCCTATTTGCAGACACAAATAGGCTTTTTTGGTTTTAATTTTCAGCTTTAACTTTATCCAGTTTTTTTTGCTGTTCTATTTTTTTTAGTTTGAGCTTTTGAATTTCAAGATCTTGCTCTTTTAATTTAATCTGTTGTTTTTGAAGATCTTCCTGAGAAATCGAACTGGAGTTTATCTTTGATTCCAATTTTTGTTTGTTTGATTCTAATTTATCAATTTTCTTGTTGGTAGCTGCAATATCATTTTCAGAATTTTTGAGATCTTTTTGATGTTTTTCGAGCTTTTTTTGTTCCTTTTTTAAATCAGATTGCTCTTGGCTAAGCTTTTTGTGATAATCATCTGTTGATTTTTGAGATTCCTTATCTGCTTTTTTCTGTGCTAGTTCCTGAGCTTTTACACTAGTCAATATCGTCTGAGCAATAAAAGTATTTGAACTTAGAATAAGTATTGATACAAAGAATAATTTGAGTGTGTATTTCATGTTTTTTGTTCTTTAAAAGTGTAGAACAAAAATAGATTTACAGCTATGAAAACTAGGTCAGATAAGGTTTTTTTAAAGACAAAATAAGACAAAAAAAATCCTAATCGTTAAGGATTAGGATTTTGATATTATAGTGATTCAATTAGAATCCAGGCATCTGGATTTTCACCTTTTTGAATTTCTTTCTGTGCTTTTTCGGCTTCAGCCATAGTAGCATAACTACCGTACAATACAGGGAATAAACCATGTTTGTTTTCGCCTAGCATTCTTGCTTTAAAACCATCCTTAATCAATTGATTATAGGCTTTTCTTGCATTTTGCTCGCTTCTAAAAGCGCCTGCCATAATATGATAAGGCATTGCTTTCTCTTCGGCAGCTTCTACTTTTGCTGAATCTACAGAAAGTGTTACAGCCGGTAACGGATTTTGAATCAGGAATGTAGCTTCCTGTATTTTGTTTTGTACTTTTTTCTGAACAGCACTTTCAACAATAAGTGTTTTGGTAGCTATTTGATTTTGATATAATGGATATCCTATACTTCCGGTAATTCCTAATCCTAAAACAAAAATTGCAGCATATTTCAAGAATGAATTAGAAGATCTTCCTTCTTCTTCAAATAAGGCAATAGGCTCTCTTTCTTCAATTTCCCTGATTTTTTTCTCAAAATTTTCTTTTTTCACAATTGGTGAAACAAACGGACTTAATCCGAAAGAACTTGTTAGGAAATTGGTTTGATCATTGGGTGTGAAGATTATATTTTTCTCAGAATTTAAACGAATTTCACCAATATTTTTAAGGCTTATTGTGCCATTTTCATCTAAGGTTTTTTTCCAGCTCTGAACTTCAAAAGCAATGGCACTTACAGCAAAACCGTAAGATGTTTTTTCTCCGTTTGCGATATGATTTGCCAATAGCCCGTCATTGTTTTTCAAATGGCTATTAAAAGAGATCATTTTCTTGGGTGGAAAAAACGAATTTGTGCTTTCATTAAGCTGAGCCGAGTGAATTTCGGTTAAAAATGCTCCAAACCCTGGAACCGTTACACACTGATAACGATACAATAACTGTGCTATGTAAGTTTCGATTTTCATAGTAACAAAGTTATGCAACGAATATAGTTATCAAAATTTTATTCACAATTTTTATTAACAATTCGAATATTTTTACAGATAATTAATTTTCAGTTAGTTATAATGAATAATCTTTTTTCTCATTTTAGAAATAATATTTAAATTTGTTATTTTTGGAAGAATTTACTTTAATTTATTACTATTTATTTTATAGTGTTTTGAAAAAAGATCAAATAAATCTTCTTGATCGAACTACATTTATTGTTAATCAATTTTTGAACTTTAGAACAGACAATTTAAGTAAAATGATTTTTAAGTTTATTATTTTAAATAACTCTTCTAATATACCCATTTGTAGGTATTTTTTTCTTTTAATAAATGCATAGATTTGATTATTATTAACTTAAAAACTAAAACTATGAAAAATTATGATGTAAAAGGCATTCTGTTAGAAGGTAAAAAAGCAGTTATTGCAGTAGCATTGCCTGAACCTTCTAGAGACAATATTTATAAAATATTCAAGATTTATAATATTTCGGATCATAAAGAAAATAAAATTGTAATTCATTTTAAAGATTCAAAAGGCGAAATTTTAGAATGGAATGAGAATGTTGAATTATTTAAAATTGATTTAAATCAGGCAGTTACAAATGATGCAATAATAATTGACTTTACCAAAGAAATAAATGTTGCTTTCCATCATCAAAATGCAGAATTAAATAAAACTCCTCAAGAAATATACAAATTAGTTTTTGATCCTATAGTTACTCCTGATACAACCGGAAAAGGAACAATTCGTGAAGGTGCGTAAAAAATCATTACATACAACTTTTTACTTTATGCTCACTTTACTTGGTATGGTGAGCATTTGTGTGGGACAAAATAAAGTTTTGAGCTCTATCGAAAATTCTATTCAGGAAGGCAAATCAAAAGAAGCATTAAAGCAGCTTTCTTTATTAAACACAACTGCTTTTTTACCGGAAGATTTGGGTTATTATTATTTTCTGACAGCAAAAAGTTACAGTAAAGAAAACAATGATGTAAAAGCGATTGAAAATTATTTATTGGCTAAAAAACAATATTTAAAAGCTAATGTTGTAGAAAAAGCAATGGAAATTAATCTAAATATTGCTTCATTATTAGTTAGTTATAAAGACAATACACAAAAGCACCAATTCTATCTCAAAGAATATATGGATTATGCTTTTTCAACCAAAAATAATGCTAAAATTCTTAAAGGATATGTTCAATTAGCCTCTTTAAAAATCAATAGCAAAGAAGCCAAAGAGAGCCTGTATTATTTTAGAAAAGCAATAGCTTTAAACAAAAAAGTAAAGGATATAAAACTTGAAAGTAAGATATATAATAATCTTGCTGTACTTTTTAGTGATGTTTTATATAAACCGGATTCCAGTTTGTATTATCTCCGGAAAGATAATTTGCTTTTGCATCAGGAAAAAACACCAAATCCTAATTACATCTGTTATAATTTGATGAATCAGGCTTCAAATTATTCGCAGCTTCATCAGTATGAAAAAGCAATTGGTTTACTACATGAGGCAGATAAAATAAAGTTAATCGAATACAACAAAGTCAATAAGGAAAACATCAATAATTTTCTTTATTTAAATTACAAAGATGCCAAAAATCTTGATAAGGCATTGTATCACTTAGAGATTTCAAATAAATATCATGATTCGCTAAATACAGAACAGCAAAATATTGCCATTAATAATTTTGATACTAAATATAAAACCAAGGAAAAAGAACTTGAAAATCTTGAATTAAAAACAAACATTAAAACAAACAGGGTTGTTTTATATTTGACAGTTAGTGTTTTAATTATTGTTTTGTTAATCAGTATTTTAGTGTATAAAAATATCGTTAAAAAGAAAAAAATTGCCGAACAGGAAAAACTTATCGAGATACAAAAAACAGAAAAAATACTTAAAGACCAGGAACTTAACGATATTGATCTAATGCTTGAAAGCCAGGAAAAAGAACGACAAAATATCGCCAACGAATTGCACGATAATTTGGGCAGTATGCTGGCAACACTAAAGCTAAATTTCCAAAATCTAAAGCGTCATAATGAAGTAGCAAATCAACAAGAAAATCAACTTTATGATAAAACCGATGCTTTGTTAGAAGAAGCGTATCAAAAGGTACGGAATATTGCGCATCTTAAAAATTTGGGCATTATTGGCAGCGAAGGATTATTGATTGCCGTTAATAAAATGGCCGAGAAAATGAGTGTTTTAGAGCATTTAACCATAAATGTTATTCCGTTTGAGCTTACAGAGCGATTAGAGAATAGTATAGAAGTTGCTTTATTCCGGATGATTCAGGAGCTGTGCACGAACATTATAAAACACTCTGAGGCAACCGAAGTCAATATCTATTTAACCCAGGGCACATCAAAGGAAATTAATATTATTATTGAAGATAACGGAAAAGGATTTGATCCTAAAACTGTGGTAAGTAAATCCGGAATTGGGCTCAAAAATATGGAGAAAAAAGTAGAACAGATGGGCGGAACATTTACCATAGATTCAATTTTGACTAAAGGTACGACAATCATTATAGATTTGCCATTATGATAACGATAATCATTGCCGAAGATCATCAGTCGCTTATAGACGGCATCAAACTTTCTTTAGAATTTGAAGATGATATCGCCGTTGTAGGTGAGGCCAACGATGGGGAAGAATTGATACAATTGGTTCGTAAAAAAAGGCCGCAGATTGTTATTACAGATATCCGAATGCCAAAATGTGACGGAATTTGTGCAACTAAAATTATTAAGAATGAATTTCCGGAAATTAAGATCATTGCTTTTAGTATGTTTGATCAGACCGAAGCCATTCAGCAGATGAAACAAGCCGGAGCATCAGGCTATATTATGAAAAACTCTCCGCTCAGGAAATTAATTGAAGCAATTAGAGCCGTTATAAGCAACGAAACTTTTTTTGACGATGCAATTGTTGTCAAAGATGAAATAACTAAGGAAAACATCCTTTTAAGCAATCGGGAGAAAGCAATCCTGAGACTTATTGGCGAAGGAAAAACATCTAACGAAATTGCTGATGTACTTTTTATAAGTAAAAGCACTGTAGATACCCACCGCAAAAATATCCTCAAAAAAATGAATCTCTACGGCAAAACTGACTTAATACGTTTTGCAGTAGAACGCAAATATGATTTTTAAATTCTATTATACTTGACGATAGTAGTTGTAAATTAATCAAAATAGTTTTTAAACCAAAAAATCCCCATTTGTAGGGATTTTTTTATGCGCTGTAATTTCGAATTTTGGTTTAATAATCAACCAGTTAGTCGAAAATGGGAATTAGAGTAGGCAAACCAAAAATATAGAAATAATTAAAATAACAAAAATAAAAGTGGAGACTAGAAACCACTCAAATAAACGGGGCGCCACCGAAAAGCCAAAAGAGTAGGGAATCTAAACAAATAATAAAATGGAAAAATTTATCGCAGAACAACTGAAAGAGAACTTTGTAGTAAAAGTATTTGGAGAACCTTATTCAGTTCTTAAACTAGATTTAGCGAAAGAAAATTCGCCATCATTAAAACAATTTGGTGAAGGTCCATGGCTTGTAAAAGTTGTTGGATTAAAAACGGCTGGTGCTTGTATAAAATTAGATAAGCCAAAGTTTCTTCTTCTGCCTGGAAGTGGTGAAAAAGCAGATGATTGTGGATTTGACAATTCTTCAGTTCTGATGTGGAAAGTTGAAAAAGATTTTTCAACATTAGACCTTCAAATTAATCCCATATCGATCGGGGAAATCGTCAATGATTCTGAAAAAGGACTTTCACTTTCTTTAAAGTTGAAAGAACCTAATTATTCAAAAGGCGTTTTTACTGGAAAAGTTGAAATAAAAGCAGGAATATTCGGTTTAAAAATCACAGAAAATGTTCCTATAAAAGGAACAATTACTGAAGGCGGTAGCATTAAAGTGTATGAAGAATATATTGGACCTTTTCTAGTTGTTATCGTTTTAACATTAGAAACATTGAATAGAGCTTGTGCAGAGGTAACGGTCTACTATAGTGGATTTAGTGCTAATGATAAAGTTTGTGTAACATTTTAGAATAAAAACTAGTCCATCATAATGGTTTCGAAAATAGTGGATTAAGTGGACAAAGAGATTAATAATTATCAAGTTAACCTCGAATAGATAAATTAGTAATTCGAGGCCCACTTCATCTTCATGAAACCTAACCGACATGAAAAACGGAGAATTAAAGAAATGTATTAATTCTTATATAATAAAAAATGTAGACAAAGCTATTCAAATTTGAATAGCTTTTTTTTGAAAGAATTTACGTATATTTTGTATCTTTGCTGATCCTAAAATAAATTCTCAGATTTGTTTTAGAAATCTATTTTTCGCAGCCATTTAACTCTATTTCAATTCATGTCAGATCAAGATTTATTTTATTTATTAGCCTTATTAAAAGTGGATGGAGTTGGGGATATAATGGCAAAAAAGTTACTGACACATTTTGGTAATGCAGAAGCCATTTTTAATACTAAAATGAATCAAATTGCTGCTATTGATGGAGTTGGAACAGTTTTATTAAGGAATTTAAAAGATAAAAGTGTTTTTGAAAAAGCAAATCTGGAACTTGAATTCATAAAATCGAACAACATAAAAGTATCCTTTTTTAAAGATGAAGATTATCCTGAGCGACTTAAACATTGCATAGATTCTCCAGTTTTAATTTTTTCTTCGGGAGATATAAATTTAAAGGGTAAGAAAATAATCAGTATTGTTGGAACTCGCCAAATAACAGGTTATGGATCAGAATTTTGCAGGAAATTAATTGAAGATCTTGCACCGCTTGATCCAGTAATTGTAAGCGGTTTTGCTTATGGTGTAGATATCGTTGCACATCAATTAGCGATGGAATATAACTTACAGACTATTGGTGTTTTGGCACATGGTTTAAATCAAATCTATCCAAAATCACACAAAAAATATGTTGCAAAAATTGAGGACAATGGTGGGTTTATTACCGAATTCTGGAGTTCGTCAAATCCGGAAAAAGAAAATTTTGTGCGCAGAAATCGTATTGTCGCCGGTATGAGCGAAGCTACAATCGTCATAGAATCAGCTGATAGGGGAGGATCGCTAATAACTGCAAATTTAGCAAACGATTACAATCGGGATGTTTTTGCCGTTCCTGGTCGTGTTAGTGACAAGTACAGTCAGGGATGCAATAATCTAATTAAAACGCAGAAAGCAAATGTACTTACCAGTGCGGCAGATTTGGTTTATATACTAAACTGGGATATTGAAAATAAAGCCAAACCTGTTCAGAAACAGTTATTTGTAGAATTAGAAGAAGAGGAGCAAAAGCTTTATGATTTTTTACTAAAAAACGGGAAGGAATTATTAGATACTATTGCCTTAAAATGCGATTTCCCAATTTATAAAATCTCAGGTATGTTGTTGAATATGGAGTTAAAAGGTGTGATTAGACCTTTGCCGGGGAAATTGTTTGAAGCAATTTAAAAAAGTAAAAAGTTGCCACGAATTACACAAATCAACACAAAACTAGTCTGTGAAATTAGTGCAATTTGTGGCGATATTTTATTTCCCAAAGCCCAACACTTCACGAACTTTTGCCAGAACGCCATCAGCAACAACTGATGCTTTTGCAGCACCTTTTTTCAATAAGGCATCAACTTCGTCCAGGTTATTGATATAGTAATTGTATTTTTCTCTTTCGGTTTTAAATTTTTCGGTAATCAATTCAAACAAAGCTTGTTTTGCGTGACCATAACCATAATTTCCACCTAAATAATTAGCTCTCATTTCAGCGATTTGTTCTTCAGTTCCTAACAAAGAGTAAATTGCAAAAGCATTACAAGTATCAGGATTTTTCGGTGCTTCAAGCGGTGTACTATCTGTTTCGATGCTCATAACCTGCTTGCGCAATGTTTTATTATCAAGGAAAATATTGATAATATTATTGGCCGATTTACTCATTTTTCCGCCGTTTGTTCCTGGAATCAACATACTGTCTTCCTGAATTTTAGCTTCAGGAATTACAAAAGTTTCTCCCATTTGGTGATTAAAACGAGAAGCGACATCACGAGTAATTTCTAAATGCTGCAACTGGTCTTTTCCAACCGGTACAAATTCAGCATCATACAATAAAATATCTGCAGCCATTAACATAGGATATGTAAATAATCCTGCGTTTACATCTTCTAAACGATCCGCTTTATCTTTGAAAGAATGTGCTAAAGTCAAACGTTGAAACGGAAAAAAACAACTTAAATACCAGGTCAATTCAGCAGTTTGAACTACATCAGATTGTCTGTAAAAAGTAACTTTATCAGGATTTAAACCACAAGCCAGCCATGCTGCAGCGGTGCTATAGGTATTTTCTCTTAATGTTTTTCCATCTTTAATTTGTGTAATCGAATGTAAATCAGCGATAAATAAATAAGATTCGTTCGCAGGATTATTTGATAATTCGATTGCAGGAATAATTGCTCCTAATAAATTGCCTAAGTGTGGCGTTCCAGTACTCTGAACACCAGTAAGTATTTTTGCCATTCTAGTTTTTTCTTAACCGCAAATTTCGTTTTTTTACCCCAAAGTGCATAAAGTTTTTTACGCAAAGTTTATTTTGACGTTTTTTTACCTCAAAGAGCACAAAGTTTTTTCGCAATTCCATGATATGCCAGAGCGATTTTTAGCTTCTATAATCAGGAAAAATCTAATATTCTAAAAATCTCACTATCTAAAAATCTAAATTCACTTCTGTTTTCTTACATTTGAAACCATGAAAGGAATTAAAATTGTTTTTTGGGTTTTATGGCGCGTTTGGTTTTACATTTTGATGGCCATTCCAATATTGATTATGCTGCCGTTTTTACTGATTTCTATTATTTCAGAAAGCGGATACCCCTATTTTTTTAAAATGGCCCGCATTTGGGCTAAATTCATCCTTTTCGGGATGGGTTTCTATTATAAAGTCGAGCGTGAGCAAAAGCTGATCAAAAATAAGAGCTATATGATCGTGGCAAATCATACTTCGATGACAGACATTATGCTGATGTTGGCTGTCGTTAGAAATCCATTTGTTTTTGTTGGAAAAAAAGAACTTTCAAAAATTCCATTGTTTGGTTTTTTCTATAAACGAACTTGTATTTTGGTAGACAGAAATTCTTCGAGAAGTAAAAATGAAGTTTTTAAAAGAGCACAAGACAGACTTAATCAAGGACTTAGTATTTGTATTTTTCCCGAAGGCGGAGTTCCGGATGATGAAACTATTTTATTAGATGAGTTTAAAGATGGAGCTTTTCGTTTAGCAATCGAACATCAAATTCCAATTGTACCCGTTGTTTTCGCAGATAACAAGGAACGATTCTCTTATACTTTTTTAAGTGGAAGTCCTGGAAAAATGAGAGGAAAAATTCTTCCTTTTGTAGAAATGGAAGGACTGACAAGCGAAAATCGAAAAACACTTCGGGATGAGGTAAGGCAATTGATTTATAAGGGATTGCTTGAATTTAAGAAAGAGAATAGAGGAAAGAGAATAGAGGAAAGAGAATAGAAGAAAGAGAATAGAAGAAAGATGATAGAGAATAAATAAGAAAACCCGATAACTTTACTGAGTTATCGGGTTTTCTTTTGAATTAAAATCCCCCATTTTATATTCAAAATGCTATCGATGAATTATTTTTTCTGAAATAAAACGCAATACTTTTTTAAATTTTAATTTGGTTTTTCTACGGTTTTTATTGTACAACACTTCTATTTTCTCTTTCATGGTTTCAAAATATTAAGGATTGATAATAAAGAGCTTATCTTAAACTCAGTTAACGTCTCAATATAATAGAGAGCGAAAACTGAAAAAGGTTGCGTGAATCATGGAATTTTTTTTCGATAATAATAAAAACCCGTTAACACCAAACAGTTAACGGGTTTTATCGAACAAACAACCAAATTTATTCTGAAAAAAAGTTCAATTTTGGTATTATGGCCTAATACCTAATCAAATCTTATGTCTGTTTACTAGATGAACTTATTATAAAATGGTTGCGTCATTTTTATTCTTTTTTTGAAATAAAAAACCCGATACGCTTTTAAATGCATATCGGGTTTGTATAAAATCTTAATAATAAGTGTTTTGAATAATTTAAGCGTTTGCTAAATCTTTAATATGCGCTTTAATTTTTATTTCTAATTCATCTGCTAATTCAGGATTATCTTTAATCAAAGATTTTACAGCATCACGACCTTGTCCTAATTTTGTATCTCCGTAGCTAAACCATGATCCAGCTTTTTTAACGATCTCAAATTCAACAGCTAAATCAAGAATTTCTCCGGTTTTAGAAACTCCTTCTCCGTACATAATGTCAAATTCAGCAGTTTTAAAAGGCGGAGCCACTTTGTTTTTAACCACTTTCACTTTAGTTCTGTTACCAATTACGTTTTCACCGTCTTTAATTTGTGATGAACGACGAATATCTAAACGTACTGAAGCATAAAATTTCAATGCGTTACCACCTGTTGTAGTTTCAGGATTACCAAACATAACTCCAATTTTCTCTCTCAACTGGTTGATGAAGAATACTGTACAATTTGTTTTGCTGATAGTTCCGGTTAATTTTCTCAAAGCCTGAGACATCAAACGAGCATGAAGTCCCATTTTAGAATCTCCCATTTCTCCTTCAATTTCACTTTTTGGAGTCAACGCAGCAACAGAGTCAATTACCACAATATCAATTGCTCCGGAACGAATAAGGTTCTCTGCAATTTCTAAGGCTTGTTCACCGTTATCTGGCTGAGAGATGATCAGGTTTTCGATATCTACGCCTAATTTCTCTGCGTAATTTCTATCAAAAGCATGTTCAGCATCTATAAAAGCTGCAATTCCGCCTGCTTTTTGAGCTTCTGCAATTGCATGTAACGTTAATGTAGTCTTACCAGAAGATTCTGGTCCGTATATTTCGATAATTCTACCTTTTGGGTAACCATTTACACCAAGAGCTAAATCTACACCAAGAGAACCTGAAGAAATAGTTTCAACTTCTACAATGGCTTTATCCCCCATTTTCATTACGGTTCCTTTTCCGTAAGTTTTATCTAATTTGTCAAGCGTAAGTTGTAGCGCTTTTAATTTGGCATCTTTTTCTGAACTCATCTTTTCTTTCTCTTTTTCTTTTTCTTTTTCTTTTTCTTTCATGTAAAATATTATAATTTTTTCATTCTCATAAACAAATCAGAAAAACTAAAGATCCTGATTTAGATTTTTACGGCTTGTAAGGTTGTAAAATTAGTTCTTTTTTTTGGAGTTTGATTTCTCCAAATTGTTCCAAATTGTACCAAAATTAGTACTATAAAAACAAAGCCTTTAATTCTGTGGCTTCAGAAGGTTTTATTTTACCGGCCAATAATAAACTCAATTGTTTACGACGCAAAGCAGCATCAAATCGTTGTATTTCAAGGTCAGTTTGCGGGGCAATTGGCGGAACTTCAACTGGTCTTCCGCTATCATCCACTGCAACAAAAGTATAAATGGCTTCGTTGGCTTTGGTTCTGCTTCCGGATTCACGGTCTTCTACCCAAACATCGATGAAAACTTCCATAGAGCTTTTAAAAGATCTGGAAACCTTTGCTTCTATTGTCACTACGGCTCCCAGAGGAATAGCCCTGTTGAATGCTACGTGATTTACAGATGCCGTAACTACAATTCGGCGTGAATGTCTGCGGGCAGAAATACTTGCTGCGCGATCCATACGGGCTAATAATTCGCCACCAAAAAGGTTATTTAAAGGATTTGTTTCGCTCGGTAAAACTAAATCGGTTAAAATAGTTAGAGATTCTGAAGGATGTTTTGGACTCATTTTTTTAATAATAAAATTTTATTTTTTTACTCGCTATGCGAGCATTTTTTTGCCACATGTTAAAATGATTTCATAAATCTTTTTAACATGTGAAATCAGTGGTATATTTTTAATTCAACCAGTAAACAGCCATTACAGCCGGGATAAAATAGATGACAATGGTTCTTGCGCCATCATAATCTTTGGCTAATCTTTGTCCAAAAAGCATCATTAGCAAACTGATGCAGGAAAAAATAGCGCCATAAAAACCAAATTCGCGACCGCTGTTTGTCAATAATTGTATTGCCCCTACAACGCATAAAATCCCTGAAATTAATTCAAGAATCAAAAGATGTAAAAGCGCAAGCGGCACTTGGTTTTTTAATGGTGTTTTAGCAAAATGTCCTTTTAGCCAATCGACATTATCTTTCCAGTAAAATATTTTTTCATATCCTGATTGTAAGAACGTTAAGGCTAAAAATGCCAATAATAGAATGGAGGCAACATTGTTATTCATTTGAAACTATTTTTTATGAATTAAACGAGTAAGTTTTATAGATAAATCTGTCAAAATTATTTTCGCATTTCCATTTCTTTCAATGTGATACATAGCGTCAGAAAGTTCTTTGAAAATTTCGTGAATATTATTTCCGTTTACAAAAGGCGCAAAATTTTCAAGTTTAAATTTTTCTACTTTTGGTTCGATATAAACTAAACTTGGAGCTTCATAATTAAGCAAAAGTGCCTGACGAAACATTTCGATACAAAACTGAATGAATTTTTTCTGGCTTTCGCGACCAAGAGAAGCAATTTCTTCACTCCAGGAAATTAAATCCTGAATAGCAGCAGCATTTCCCTTTGCCCTAAAGGCAGCGCGAACCCAATTGACAAACCATTGTTCAAAAGGATATTCAGAATCGTCTTCTTTCAATAATGAAATCGCTTTATTGAAATTTCCTTGTGCCTGATGTGCAATTTTAAAAGCGGACTTTTCGTCTAGATTTTCTTTAGAAATTAATGCTTCGGCAATGATTTTTTCCGGTAATCCGTTAAAGTGAATTACCTGACAGCGAGAACGTATCGTTTGTATTATATCTTCTTCATTTTCAGAAATCAGAATAAAAATAGTTTTATCCGAAGGTTCTTCAAGGAGTTTTAATAATTTATTTGAGGCGGCGATATTCATTTTATCGGCCATCCAGATAATCATGATTTTATATCCGCCTTCGTAAGATTTTAACGAAAGTGATTTTAAAACTTCCTGTGCATCTTCGACACGAATTTCACCCTGCTTGTTTTGAACACCTAAAACTTTGTACCAGTCGAACAAGCCTCCATAAGGCATTTCCTGAATAAAAGTGCGCCAATCCTGAATAAAATCTAAACTTTTTGGTTTCGTTTTCACGTCCTCAGTAGTGACTGTTGGGTAGATAAAATGTAAATCCGGATGCGAAATGTTTTGAAACTTCAAATTACAGGAATCATTTCCGTTTGAATTTTCGTTTCCTGTGTTGTTACATAAAATATATTGCGCGTAAGCAATTGCAGTTGATAATGTACCACTTCCTTCTGGCCCAATGAATAATTGTGCGTGCGGAATTCTTCCGGAAGATGCACTTTTTATCAAGTGACTTTTGATGTAATCTTGACCTAAAATTTGAGAAAATTGCATGAAGCAAAGATAGAAGAAAATGATGTAGTCAAAAATTTTAGACAGAAAGTTTATCGCTTGGTTTTTATTTATGCCGAAATAAATTTTTTTTGTTTTTTGGAGTTTATTAACCAACTTTTGTTAATAACAATGATAAATGGAGTAGATATGGGTGTTTTTTGGTGATATTTTTTTTCCAAAATTGGCTAAAAGTAAGTTTTTTTTGGTTATTTTTTTCGGAAAATCATTTTTTTTTATAGTTAATATCTTACGGTTTGAGTTTTAACAAATTTAACAAAAACCTCGTTAAAACGCACATTTTCTCGACATAACGCTGGTTTTTAAGCTTTTTTTAAGCTTTTTTTTTGAAAAAAGAAATCAATAAAGTTGCAATTTAAGTTAATTTATATATTTTTGTTTTCATCAACAACCATTTATAAAAAGAATCTATGAAAGGGAAAATTATTTTATTAAGCGCACTTTTTTTCATGACAACCGGAGCTATTTCGGCTCAGGCAAAAAATGCTCCAAGAAGTATTATTAGTACGACAGCTCTTATCCGTAAATACCACGATCAAAAAGAATTGAGCGGTATGCAAAAGGGAGAACTTTTAGAATTATACATTGAGCGTATTAAAGTTTTGGTAAAAACCCTTCCTTACATAGCTTTGGTTACTAAACCTGGTGTTACAATGGCAGATTTAGGTATTCCGGACGACAGTGAACACAAAAAAGTATTAGACGCGCAGGCTGTTGGTACTACAACTTTCTTAGATACTACGGTAGAATTTCAAAGAAAAATGATGCCATATTCTGATAAAGGAAACTTAATCGCTGCGATTTTATTTTACGAAAGCACATTGAAATCTTTACATGAGTTCAACGAATTGAACGAAATGTAATAAATAATTATATTTTTTAAAACCTTTTTTAAAGTGTTTACGTAGATCATTAAAATTTTTTGCGTCATTTTGAGAAAAGAGATAAAAAAGCAACTCGTTCTCGATGTGTTCTGAAAAAAAACAGAAAACTCGAGATGAGTTTTTTCATTTACGCATACGCATACCCAAATTTATTATTAACCGTAATACCCCCTTATCATGAAAAAAATTACTCAAATGATCTGCGTTCTTTTGACTGTTACTGCTATGAGTGCTCAGCAAGAGAAAGGAATTATGGGCTACAACAATTGGTTGAACAACTGGACCGAATTTAAGCCTAACAAAGTAGAGTATGGAGAAGCAAACCAAATTTTAGCAGGAAATATTTCTGTTAATACTAAATTGCTGAAGAGGAATATTTATGTTTTACAAGGCAATGTTTATGTAACCAACAACGCTGTTTTGACTATTGAGCCAGGAACTTTGATTATTGGTGATTTTGAAACAAAAGGAGCCTTGGTAGTTACAAAAGGTGCACAACTTATTGCAGATGGTTTAGAAACTGATCCAATTGTATTTACTTCTAACCGCAGCCAGAAAAAAGCTGGTGACTGGGGTGGAGTTGTAATTCTTGGTGATGCTCCAATAAACAAATTTGGAAACGTAGGTTCTTACAACATGGATCTTGATCCTACTTTGACTACTTATGGTGGTGATAATGCAGCTTCTAATTCAGGAGTTTTAAGATTTGTGAGAATCGAATTTGCAGGAAAAAAAGTAAAAGGAGTTGATACTTTCAACGGTTTAACTCTTGCAGGTGTTGGAAATAAAACAATTCTTGAAAACATTATGGTAAGCTACGCTGGTGGAGATTCATTTGGTCTTTTAGGTGGAGATGTTAATGCTACAAAATTTGTTTCTTATAAATCAATAAATGACGATTATAAATTCTCTCAAGGAGTTCAATGTCGTTTCTATAACTCATTAGCTGTTAGATCTTCTTATTTTTCTAGTACTAAAGACGGATCTCGTTGTATGGAAGTAAAATCATACGAAAAGAAAAGTGAAACTGATTTTACTAAAAAACAGACTTTAGTAGTTGCAACTAATATTACAATGCTTAATGACAGTGAAAACATTAAAGCTGATATTCAGGCAGGTTTAGTAAAAGAAGCTGTATATGTGGCTGAAAATGCTTCTCTTGAAATGAAAAGAAGTGTAATCTCTGGATTTAATCCTGCAGTATTATTAGACAGCAAAACAGAAATCAATGATGCCAACCTTAAAAAAATCAAATTTGAGGAAATGTATTTCAACTTATGTAACGGAAATATCTTTACAGAATACAACTCTAACAACGAAGATTTAGAAAGCTGGTATGGAAACAGTGTATTCTTTAACGTATACTCTCAAAGTGACAATAAAGAAACATTTATTGATATTTTCAACGCGAAAAAACCTGATTTCAGACTTCAATTAGGTAAAATCACAGCTTCAAGCGGAAATAGATAAATAGATTCAGATTTTTATTTTAAAGCGTAAATTTTATTAATAAAGTCCCCAGACACAATTTATGTACTCGTCTTAAAACGGACCAAATAAAGATCAAGACATAATGGCTCAATCTAGAAAAAAATATTTTTTATATATAATATTTTTGGTTTCACCTATTACGTTAAGTCTATATGCACAAAGTTCATTAGAAAGACCTACGGCTTCTATTGATGCTATTTGCAACCTGACTGCGGCTACAAACCAAAATGATAGTGCTGATACAATAATCAGCAAATTAGATAATTCTAATCAGTTTATAGTAGGGCCATCCATCCCCAAGGATGGCCTTGTTATGGCACTTGATACGAATAAAGAAGACAGCTCAAACTGTGAAGAAAAACCTTTTATAGCAGCTTTTTATTCTGTTCTTGCTAAGGACATTATTGAGAACTATAAATACGATTTTTCAGAAACATTTATTGATATTTTGTTTTTTGAGAATATAGATTTGGCCAGAAAACGCACTATATGATTAAAAAAACTACTCTATCTTTAACTAAATGCTTTCTGTTTTTGAGTATCCTTTTTGTTGTTAATTCAAAAATACAAGCGCAAACTATTGTACCACAAACACTTGATGGTCTGGAGAAGTTATGCGCGGGTAACAATTTCAACGAATTTTATGCAACATTTAGTTATATAGATTTTCCTGCAGGAACTACTTTTGTGATTGAACTTTCAAACAGTCAGGGTAGTTATGCAACTCCTATTGCTACTACGAAACTTCTGGCAACAGATCTTTCTTCTACTTCACAAACTATAAAATTTGCTGTACCAACTACTATAGTTGGTGCAGACACTTATAGTTTCAGGGTTAAGAGTTCTTTAGCAAGTGCTCCGGCGAGTACCAGCTTTAAAAACACTTTAGGTAATACCTCTTTCCCTATATATTTTAAAGACTACGAAGGCTCATTTTTTATCAATAATAAAAATGATGTTGCGTTATTATGTGCTGGCGGCAGCTTGACATTATCTATTAATAACGATACACCTGATGTTGTAAATTCATCTCCGGTTAATTATCCAAAAGTTAAATACAAATGGTATAAAGATGATGTTGCAATTGCAGGACAAAGCTCTAAAGAGTTAGTTGTAAATGCTCCCGGAAAATATTATGCTGAGATTGATTATGGTTTATGTTCTGATGTAAACTTTAGTTCAAATCGTGTTACCGTTAGTACTTCAGGTTCTGGCGGATCAGCTGTTTCTATTACTTCCAGTTTAGGAAATCCTTTTTGCGCAAGCGTTGACGGTACAGTTTTAACAGCAACTCAGGGTAATCATTATGTATGGAAAAAAGATGGTGTTGCATTTGGTGGTGACACTCGTACAGTAACCGCAAAAGATGCCGGAGTTTATACTGTTGCCGTAGATTTTGGCGGTTGTAGTTCTACTGGAACAATTGACCTTAAAAACAACGGTTTTAATGCCAGTATCGACGTAGCTGACGAATTTGAACTAATAGAAGGAGGGACTCAAAATGTTACGGTAACAACAGATGCTGTAAGTCCAACATTTGAGTGGTATTTAAACAATAATCTTATTTCTGGCGCAACAACAGATACATACGTAGTTACGGCAATAGGTACTTATAAAGTAAAAATTTCTCAGGTTTCAGGATGTTTGTCTTCTAAGGAATTCATCTTTAGAGCAAAAGGCGAAGTTGGACCGGCAACTGTTATTCCAAACGTAGTTAGCCTTTCAAATCCATATTGGAACATTCCTGATGCATACAAAACAGCCTCGACTAAAATAATAATTTTAAGTTCGAATGGTGAAATAATGTTTGATGATGTGGGCAGTAATTATGACCCAGAAGTCAATTCGTTTATAAAAGATTTTAAAAATGTAAATCCAGTATATTACTATGTCATTCAAGCCGACACAGGTGAAAAAAAAGGATCAATAACTGTGATAAGATAATATGAAGAAAATTTTACTATTCATAACTTTATTTTACGGTTTTTCAAATACACTCTATTCACAGACAGCTTCTGAGGATGGAGTTGTTTCGTTTTCGTTACCTATCAGAAATTCTTTAAAGTTTAATAGATATTTAATTAACCCTGCATTCAGTTTTGTTCGTGAAACAAATGCCTATGCAAGTTTTTATAACAAAAGACAATGGGTGCAATTTGAGAATGCACCAAATACTTATTTAGCCAATTATTCCGGACGTTTTAGAGAAAATGAAGCATTTGCTTTTGGCTTATTCCAGCAAAATTATGGTGTGATGACTGTTTTTGGCGGAATAGGAAACTTTGCACACAACATCGTTTTAGAACAGGATAGTAATTTAACTTTTGGTTTAAACGTAGGTGTTTATCAAAGCGGCCTGGACAAAGGGAAACTTATCACGGATGATCCAAATCTTCTAAATGGTGATTATCCTTCACACACTTTACTTACAGTAAATCCGGGTATCAATTACGGGACAGCATTTCTTGATTTTGGAGTATCGGTAAACAACCTGATCCTATATAATTTTGGTGGTGGTATTGTAAAAGAAGATCCTGAAAGAGCAATCGAACTTCATGCAATGTACACCGGATATATTGACAGTTACGGTTTTTTTGACAGAAGTAAATTTTCTGGAATCGTAAAAACAGAAATTAAACAAGAAAAAACAGTTATTTCAGGACTTGCCATGATCGCTATTCCGCAAGGAGTTTGGGCACAGGCCGGATATAATACTTTATATGGAGTTTCAGCCGGACTTGGTGTTAATATAACTCCAAGTATTGCTATTGAATATAACTATGAAAGAGGAATGGGTAATTTCACGAACATGGGAGGTTCTCATGAATTTGCGATTGCTTATAAATTCAAAAACAAAAACTATTATTATGGTGATGACGAAGAAGGAGCATTATTAGATCCGTCTAAGCCAAAAGCCGTAATCGCGAAACCATCAAGCGCTACAACAGCAGCGAGAGCTGATGGTGTAGAAAAAGCAAGACTGGCAGCAGAAGCTAAAGCGAAAGCTGATGCCGAGGCAAAAGCAGCAAGACTTGCCGCTTCAGAAAAAGTGAAAGCCGATGCTGAAGCTGCTGCAAAAGCAAAATTAGAAGCCGACAATAAAGCAAAAGCAGATGCTGAAGCTATTAAAATAAAATTAGCCGCCGATGCTAAAGCCAAGGCAGATGCCGCAGCTGCAGCAAGAGCACAAACAGCAACTGCAAACAGAGCAGTTGGTACAGAACAAAGAACACAAGCACAATTGGCCGCTGATAAAGCAAGAGCCGATGCTGAAGCGCGTAGAATAAAATTAGCTGCAGATAATAAAGCAAGAGTGGATGCTGCTGCTGCTGCAAGAGCACAAGCCGTTGCCAACAAACCAGGAGCTACTGCTGCACAAAAAACACAAGCACAATTAGCTGCTGATAAAGCAAAAGCCGATGCTGAAGCGTTGAAATTGAAATTAGCTGCTGATGCTAAAGCGAAAGCCGATGCTGAAGCTGCTGCAAAAGCAAAAGCTGCTCAAAATGCAACACCTCAAAAAACGCAGGCACAACTTGCTGCTGATAAAGCGAAAGCAGACGCAGAAGCGTTGAAATTGAAATTAGCCGCAGATGCCAAAGCGAAAGCAGATGCTGAGGCTGCTGCAAAAGCAAAAGCTGCAGAAAATGCAACACCTCAAAAAACACAAGCACAATTAGCCGCTGAAAAAGCGAAAGCTGATGCTGAAGCTGCCGCAAAAGCAAAATTAGCTGCAGATGCAAAAGCAAAAGCTGATGCAGAAGCACTTCAGGCAAAACTAGCTGCTGATGCAAAAGCAAAAGCAGATGCTGCCGAAGCAAAACGTAAAGCAGATGCTAAAGCAAAAGCGGAAGCTGCAGATTTACAATCTATTTTAGCTGCAGATGCAAAAGCAAAAGCAGATTCAGATGCTTATCAGGCAAGATTAGCAGCTGAAGCAAAAATAGCTGCTGCCGCTGCTGCAAATACAAAAGCAAATGTTGATGCTGCGAATAAAGCAAAATTAGCTGCTGCTGCAAAAGTGAAAGCTGCGGAAGAAGCTGCATTAAAAGAAAAATTAGCTGCTGATGCAAAAGCAAAAGCTGATGCTGAAGCAAGAGAAGCAAGAATCGCTGCTGAAGCAAAAGCAAAAGCCGATGCTGAAGCTCTTAAAATAAAACTAGCTGCCGATGCAAAAGCGAAAGCAGATGCTGATGCGCTTCAGGCAAAATTAGATGCTGATGCTAAAGTTAAAGCAGATGCAGATGCATTGCAGGCAAAACTTGCTGCTGATGCAAAAGCTAAAGCTGACGCAGAAGCATTACAAGCGAAATTAGCTGCCGATGCAAAAGCAAAAGCCGATGCAGAAGCATTACAAGCAAAATTAGCTGCCGATGCAAAAGCGAAAGCAGATGCTGAAGCACAACAAGCGAAATTAGCAGCTGATGCAAAATCTAAAGCGGATGCTGAAGCATTACAAGCAAAATTAGCCGCTGATGCAAAAGCCAAAGCCGATGCAGAAGCTCTTAAAATAAAATTAGCTGCCGATGCAAAAGCCAAAGCAGATGCTGATGCACTTCAGGCAAAATTAGCTGCAGATGCAAAAGCAAAAGCCGATGCTGAAGCACAACAAGCGAAAATAGCTGCAGATGCGAAAGCAAAAGCGGACATGGAAGCATTACAAGCACAACTTATGGCTGATGCTAAAGTTAAGGCGGACGCTGAAGCAACTGCAAAAGCAAAAGCTGATGCTGAAGCGAAAAAATTACAAGAAGCAGAAGATGCTCGTTTAGCAAAATTAGCTGCCGATGCAAAAGCGAAAGCAGATGCCGAAGCACAACAAGCCAAAATAGCTGCTGATGCAAAAGCCAAAGCAGATGCAGAAGCATTACAAGCAAAATTAGCTGCCGATGCCAAAGCGAAAGCCGATGCTGATGCACTTCAGGCAAAATTAGCTGCCGATGCAAAAGCTAAAGCAGACGCTGATGCATTACAAGCGAAATTAGCTGCCGATGCAAAAGCCAAAGCAGACGCTGATGCGTTGCAAGCGAAATTAGCTGCTGATGCAAAAGCTAAAGCAGACGCTGAAGCATTACAAGCGAAATTAGCGGCAGATGCCAAAGCTAAAGCAGATGCAGAAGCACAACAAGCGAAATTAGCTGCCGATGCAAAAGCCAAAGCAGACGCTGATGCATTACAAGCAAAATTAGCTGCCGATGCAAAAGCCAAAGCAGATGCAGAAGCGTTACAAGCGAAATTAGCAGCAGATGCAAAAGCCAAAGCAGATGCAGAAGCACAACAAGCGAAATTAGCTGCTGATGCAAAAGCTAAAGCAGACGCTGATGCGTTACAAGCGAAATTAGCTGCTGACGCAAAAGCAAAAGCAGATGCCCAAGCATTACAAGCAAAACTAGCAGCCGATGCAAAAGCGAAAGCAGATGCTGATGCAGTTCAGGCAAAATTAGCTGCTGATGCAAAAGCCAAAGCAGATATGGAAGCAGCACAAGCTAAATTATTGGCAGATCAAAAGGCTAAAGCAGATGCTGAATCTACAGAAAGATTAAAAGCTGAGGAAGAAACAAGACAATTGAGATTGGCAGAAGAAGCACGTGAAGCAAAATTACTAGCTGATGCAAAAGCTAAAGCAGATGCTGAGGCTCTTCAGGCTAAACTTGCTGCAGATGCGCTTGCAAAAGCGGCTTCAGCTCCAAAAGACGATACAGCTAAAGCGATAGAGAGTTTGACGGAATCTATTGAAAGTTCAAGTAAAAATCAAAAAGATTTATTATCACAGTTTAATACAACAGTGGCAAATAAACAAAGAGACTTGAATGACTTGAGAGAAGAGAATGATTTAAGTGAAAAAGGAATTTACAGAGAGCCTAAACCATTTAAAAGTGTTGCGGCAGAAAATAGTCAGTTAGAGGCATTGAAAGCACAACTTGCTGAAGCAAACAGAGCTCAAAAAGATGAAATTGACAAGTTGACTAATTTATATAACGAAAGACTTAAAAAAGTTCCTAATAAAAATGATGCTCTGAACAAAGCTTATCTTGAAAAGATAAATCAGTTGAAAGCAGCACAATTAAAAATGGAACAAGACAGCGCTACTTTACTTTCGAATTTAGAACGTATTAAAGCGGAAACTGAGATAGAGAAAAAACGTAGAATCAAACGTGCAGCTTACGAGAATGATCAAGGAAGATATGCGCAGGACGTTGCAGCTCTTAAACGTATAAAAGAAACAACAAAATTGAGTAGTACACCATTAACCGCAAGTGATTTTGATTTTGGTGAAGACCAATCGAATATGCAAATTATCAAGAACATTAAAAATTCTGATAATGGTTATTATTTAATTATTGCCGTTCACAGCAGTGTTGAAAAAAGAGATCAATTCTTAACCAAAGCGGTGGCAGCCGGACGTTCAGATGTTAATTTCTTTTACAATGTGACAACAAGTAAATATTATATCTATTACGAGAAATTCGATGGATTATCTGAAGCAACTAAAGCATTAGAAGCAAAAGGTACTAAGCCATATAACGGGAAAATGGCTATCGTAAAAGTTGAGAATTAATACGTATAAGATTGAGTCGGTCCTTCTTAAGAAATTAAGAAGGACATAATAATAAATGTTATAGAATACTAATTGTTTTATTCACTAATGCCCCTTAGAGGATAAGATGTAAGTAAACAAAAAAATGATTATGAAAACACCTACTAACCTAAGATTGATTTTAATAGCTTTGATTTTCTTTCAAAGTTACTTTGTAATTTCTCAAAATCTTAAGTCATTTACGCCAAGATTTGACAAGAGATTGAAGGGTGATATGTTACTTATTGGTAACAATATCCTCAACAGGGAAACCAATAATAGGAGTCCAAAAGACGCTTATAATGGTAATGGATACAATTCTGATTTCAATATGAAATATATTGATGTCGATAATGATAACACTACATTCAGTTCCAGTAGTGCTACATTGACGGTACCAAAACCTGCCTGTTATAAAATTGTTTATGCTGGTTTGTATTGGGGTGCGATCCTTCAGCAAAATGATCGTACCGGTATAGAAAAAGTAAAACTTAAATTACCTACAGGTGCCTATAATGATATTACCGGTCAAATCATTTATGATGCCAATGCGGCACCAATTGGTGGTGATAATAATAAAGCATATGCCTGTTATGCAGATATTACATCTTTAGTTTCGGGACAAACTAATGCTCAGGGATTGTATACTGTTGCAAACGTTAAGTCTAGTGAAGGAACAAATGGCGGAACTGGTTTATCTGCCGGTTGGTCTATTTTTGTTGTTTATGAAGATCCAACATTGCCTGCAAAATTCATTACCTCGTTTGATGGTTTTAGCGGTATTGGAGGTGCTACAACTTTAGATATTGATGTTGCCGGATTTAAGACCATTCCTACTGGTCCTGTTCGTGTGAAATTTGCTTTTGCAGCCTTAGAGGGAGATCAGCCTATTGCGGGAGATTATCTGCAAATTAATGGTACAACTATTACGGCTACAAATGCTGCAAATGCAATCATCAGACCATCAAATAACTTCTTTAACAGTAGTGTAACTTATGTTGATCCGGCTACGGATAAAACAGAAGATTTCTTAAATCGAAATCCTGCCAGTACAAATACCCTTGGGTATGATGCCGGTATTTTGAATATTAACAATCCGGGAACGCTATTAAGGCCCGGGGGGATTGTAATTGATAATAATGAAACTTCGGCAAAAATTAAGTTAGGAAGTACTCAGGACGTTTATTTTTATTATTTTAATGCCTTTGCGGTAGATATTATCGAACCGCATATTGTACTGACAAAAATTGTAAAAAATTCTGCGGGTGTAGATATTGGAAACCAAAATGTAACATTAGGCCAACAATTAAATTATGAAATTGGTTTTAAAAACACGGGTAATGATGATGCTAAATCTTTAACGATTAGAGATCAGTTACCTATCAATATTATATTTAATTATCCTACTGATATAAATCCTTTACCAGCCGGAGTATCGATTCAAAGTTATAATCCTGCTACGAGAAGTATTGTATTTAAAATTGATGATTCAGTAGTTAAAGCAAATTCAATAGCGGATAAGGTTATCAGTTTCAAAGTTAAGGTTGTTCCTGATTGTAATTCATTGAGTGAAGCATGTTCTAACAGTATTGATAACTCGGCTTACGCAACTTATAAAGGAACATTGAATCCGGATTTTCAAATTTCTGATGATCCAAGTGTTAATACGAATACAGGATGTATATTAACTCCAAAAGCAACTAACTTTTTAGTAGGTGTTGATGGTTGTAAATATACAGCAACTGCTACTTTATGTAAAGATGATGTAAATCTTGTAGCTGCAAACGGGTATACTTCTTATACCTGGTTTAGTGACGAAGCTCGTACTAAACAAATAGGTACAGGACAAACTCTTACTGTTAAAGAGCCTGGAATTTATTATGTTTATAATTTAGCCGCAGCTCCATGTAGATCAATTTACCAGGCTTTTACTGTAACAAGATTTGGTGCTACAACAACAAATCCGGTTATTCCATATGCAAAAGCTCCATATAAAGGTGAGGTATTAATTTGTCCTAACAACGGAAAAGAGTTACCTAATCTTTTCTTGTGTGGTGCAAATGATTCGAGATTAATCGAAACTCATATTTCAGATGGTTCTACTCTTGTTTGGGAAAAACTGGATGAGGCAAGTTGTGCTGCTCCAATTAGTGCAAGTTGTGCTAATGAAGGTACTTCATGTTCCTGGACGCAGGTTGCGACCGGACCAAATTATGAAGCTAAGATAGCGGGACAATACAGGTTGACATTAAATTATGCAGGTGGTTGTTTTAACCGTTTCTATTTTAATGTATTCACCAACTCATTAAATCCAACAGAAAAACATACAGATATTATTTGCGGAAAACCAGGTACTATTACAATTGGTGGTGTTCCTGCAGGATATGAGTACAGTATTGATGGTACAAATTATCAGCCAAGTAATATTTTTAATGTAAATACTGCAGGATTCTATACGGTATACATCAGACAAACTGGTGTAAATCTAAATCCTTGTATTTTTACAGTTCCTAATATTCAAATCAGACAAAGAAATTTTGCTGTAGTTTCAGAGGTAACACAACCATTGTGTTATGGTGAAAAAGGTAGAATTAAAGTAGCGGTGAATGATGCAAATCCACAATATTATTATAAGGTTTACAGTGATGGAAACTTATTATATAATATAGGACCAGTTGCTGCTGCTGAATATACTTTTGATAATTTAACGACCAATAAAAACTATGTTGTAGAAGTTTCTACAGATGATGGTTGTAAAGACACAAAATATATTTATATAGGTCAGGTTTGGAACGAGTATAAAGCAACGGCTACTTTAGTAGAACCATTGACAGCTTGTAGTGATGGAAAAATTAAAATTACTGCAGAAGGTGGAAATACTCCGTATTCTTATTTTATAAATAGTGATACTGTTTTTCAAACTTCAAATGAATATGTAGTTACTGCTCCGGGAACGTATGTAATTAAAATTGTAGATAAAAATAACTGTACATTAACAAGAACTGTTGTAGTTCCTAATAGTACAAAACCAACTTATACAATTACAAATACAAACAGTACTTGTTATAATGATAACTCTGAAATTAGAGTAAATGTTACTAATGCTAACGGATATAGTATGTCTTACAGTATTAATAATGGAGGAACTTATCAAACAAATCCTGTATTCTCTAATTTACAACCTGGAACTTATAATGTAGTAGTAAGATATGGTATAGCTTATACTCCTGAATTTGGTCAGCCAACTATTAAATACTGTTCAGATCCTGCGGTACAAAAAATCATTGCCGGACCAACATCTGCTGTAACAGCATCTGGTGGTGTAGCTGCATTGGCAGGATGTACATTAGGTCAACAAGGTGGTAAATTAAGAATTAATAATGCACAAGGAGGAACTACTCCTTATCAGTACAGTTTTGATGGTGGTGCAACATGGCAGGCAACAAATGAAAAAGATGTATTGCCAGGTTCTTACATCCTAAAAATTAAAGATGCAGTTGGTTGTGAGTATACAATTCCTTACACGGTAACTCTGGATCAAAAACCAGCTGAACCAACTATTAAAGTTGAAGATCCTGTATTTAATTGTAACGGTACTGCAACAAGTACAGTAACGGTTACAAACGGTACATCTGCAAACTATAAATATGAATATTTTAGAAATGGTATTCCAAATACTCCAATTACAAATAACGTATTTGCAAATGTTCCGTCAGGAACACATACAATTTCTGTTAAGTATACAGTAACTACAGTTTCTACTTATAGTAATTTATTACAGGAAGATTTTGGTAAAGGTGGTTACACAACTACTCCGGGAATTAATCCTGCTTATTGTTTTGAAGACGAATCTACGCCACACCCAGTTGGATATCCTTGTGGAGATTTTAACGATTACCAAATCAATGATGGTAAATATGCAGTAGCAAGTTCTATTAAAACTACTTTTGGAAATTCTTGGATTTTTGCAAAAGATCATACCGTTCCACAAGATCCGTTAGGAAGATTTCTATGTGTAAACGTAGGAGGTTCTGCAGGAATTGGAGGTATTTTATATAGTAAACCAATTAAAGATGTTATTGATAATCAGTCTGTAATTATTTCGCTATGGGCAGAGAATCTTATTGTAAAAACATCGACATCTCACGCTGATCCAAAATTAACGATTCAGTTAGTAAACAATTTAAATAATGTAGGTGGGCCAGAAGAAATCGTTGCTACCACAGACACGTCTAACCCATGGGTTGTTCCTAAAACTGAAAAATGGGAATATAAAGAGTTAACATTAAATCCTGGTATTGGTAAAACTAATTTGAGTTTTGTAATTAGATCATACAGTAATGAGTTTAATGGTAATGATGTACTTATAGATGATATCTGGGTTCGCCAGATACCGGAATCTTGTCTTGCTACAAAAGATTTCCCAGTTGTTGTGGGTACGGATAAAGCATTTTCTGCTGCAATCGTAGGACATAAAGACCTTACTTGTTTTGGTGCTAATAACGGAGAAATTACTTTATCAGCTCAAAATTTTGGAACTGCTTATGGTTTTGATTATTCATTAGATAACGGAACAACGTGGACAAACTCTAAAACATCTCCTGTTACAGTTACTGGATTAACAGGTAAAACATACAATATTTTAATTCGTTATGATGATAAAGCTGCAAGTTGTAGTTTCCCATTTAGCCAGCCTATTGGTGTTCCTGCCGAATTAAAAATTGATGCAAAAGTTACTAAACTTGCAACTTGTACTACAGGAGCAACAATTACAGCTACTGCAACTGGAGGAACTCCTGCTTATGAATTCGAATTAAGAGCTGCAAATGGCGTTACAGTTGTAAGAGCTTTCCAAAACACTGGAGTTTTTGCAAATGTTCCTACAGGAACTTATACTGTTGTAACCCGTGATCAATATGCGTGTTCTTCTACTGCGTCTGCGCAAGTAGTTGTAGATGCGCCAGTATTGCCAACAGCAAGTTTGGCTGCTACTTCAAATTATTGTTTCTCATCTAATAAAGGAGCTACACTTGTAGTAACTGCAACAGGTACAGGAGCTATAACATATAGTTTAGATGGTGCACCTGCACAAAACACGAATACATTTACAAATGTTGGACCAGGTACACATACTATTACAGTTACAGATAGTAATAACTGTCCTGTAACAATTTCAAATATTGTTATTGCACCGGAATTAAAAGCGGCTGCTTCAATTACAAAAACATTAGATTGTACAACTCCTAATGCAACTATTAAAGTTGACATTACAGATGGAGTTGCTGCATATACTTATAAAGTTAAAAAAGATACCGGAGCTTATGGCGGTGTTGTAAATGTTACAGGTAATACCTTTAATTACTCAGCTACAACCGGAGCAGGACTTTATACTTTTGAAATTACAGACTCTAAAGGATGTATTACAACTGTTACTGCTACTATTAGCCCAATAACAAATCCTACTGTTACTGCTTCACCAACACAAATTACTTGTAATGGCTTACAAAACGGTACAGTTGAATTACTTGGTGCTGGTGGTTCAGGCGGATATGAATATAACTTTAACAATTTAGGTTGGTCAACAAATACGTTATACTCTAATTTAAGTCCAAACGTTGATTATACTTATCAGGTTAGAGATAGTAAAGGTTGTACTTCTGCAAGTGCAATTATAAGATTAACGCAACCTACAGTTGTAACAGGATCAATTGCTGCTACAACAATTAAATGTAGTGCTACAGGAACAGTTCCTGCAGTAGTTACAGTTACTGCTGGTGGAGGAACTGGTGCTTATACGTATAGTTTTAACGGAACTACTAACTTTACAACAACAAATACATTCTCTACAACAACAGCTGGAACAGTGACAGCTTATATTAAAGATGCTAATAATTGTCAGCTTGGACCATTATCGATTACTATTGGTGCTTTAGATCAAATCACAGATATCACTATTGTTGATAGCGGATACGATTGTTCTACAACTCCTCCAGGCGGACATGTAACTTTAACAGCTGTAAAATCTGGAAGTTTAGCGACTATCACATACCAAATTATTTCAGGTCCTGCCGGATTTAATCCTGCGACAAATACAACGGGTGACTTTAAATCATTAGCTCCTGGTGATTATATTTTCCAGGCTACTGATACTGCTACAAATTGTTTATTTACAAAAGGTCACACTATAAAAGGTACTTCTGATATTACAGCAGGAGGATCAGTACTTACTAACATTAAATGTTTTGGATCTACAGGAACTATTGAATTTACAGTTAGTGGAGTAAAAGCAAGCGGATTCGACTACATTATTAGAAACGCTGCTAATACAATTATTCAACAAGCTACAAATGTAAGCCAGGCAACAACAACTATTGCTGTTACTGCGGCTCAGCCTGCAGGTACTTATACAATTACTGTAACAGACAGATTAACAAAATGTCAGGCTACTTATTCAGTTATTTTAGCGCAGCCAGCTGCGGTGTTAGACGTTACTGCAACGGCAACTACAGTAAATTGTAATAAATTTACAGCTGAAATTACAGCTACTACAACAGGAGGAACTCCTGCTTACACCTATGCTGTTGCAAGACAAGGAGCTCCGGTTCCTACAGTTTATGATGATGTATTGACAGTTAATACTGTGAATGGTACAGTATTAAACTGGATCGTTTACGTTAAAGACGCTAATGGTTGTACAGATAATTTCCCAATCACTATTGCTGTAGATGCCAAACCGGTAATTACTTCAGTTACGGTTGACAACCAATGTCAGACAGGTTCGATCTCAAGCTTTACGATTACGGCAAATGCTACGGGATTAAATCCTCTATCTTACAGTATTGATGGAACGAACTTCCAGCCAGGTAATACTTTTACAGTAACTGCAGGAACATACACAGTTACAGTTAAGGATAAAAATGGTTGTACAACTAGTGCAGCTACTCCGGTAACTGTTTATCCTCAGGTATCTGCTTTGGCAGGTGTGACTAAAGAATTAGATTGTACAGGTACTCCAGACGCGACTATCAAAGTTGATGTTAAAGGAGGAAAAGCACCATATACTTATACAGTAACAAAAGGATCGGGAACACCAAGTTCTCCGGTTGGTCCTATAGCTGGAACATCATTTACAATTTCTGTAACTCCGGCTAACGCTGATGGTTACACATTTGTAATTACAGATGCTAACGGATGTTCTACTACTACATCGACTACTGTTGCCCCAATTACAAACCCAACTGTTACTGCTGTAAAAGTTGATGCTTCTTGTAATGGTTCAGCAACAGGTTCTGTTCAGTTAACAGGAGCTGGTGGTTCAGGAGGATATACATACAGTTCTAATGGAACAACTTATGCTTTAACTTCATTATTCGAAAATTTAGCAGCAGGTTCATATACTTTCTATGTAAAAGACAGTAAAGGCTGTACAAATACTGTAGCTGTAACTATTGCTCAGCCTACTACTTTAACAGCTACTGCTACTGCTACTAATTTTACTTGTAGTGTTACAAATACAAAACAATCTGCTACGATTACAATTGCAGTACCAACAACTGGTACAGCTCCGTATGAATATAGCTTCAATGGAAGCCCATATAGTAACAATAATACCTTAACAATTAATGATAACGGAAATGATCAAACGATCAACTATTCTGTTAAAGATGCAAAAGGATGTACAACAGCAATTCAACAAATTGTTGTAAAAAAATTAGATCCACCAATTATTGCATCAATTACCGGTACACCAATTTTATGTGCTCCTGCTGCAAGTACTACAAGTACAGTAACAGTTACTACTACAAATGGTGTTGGAAGTTTAGCTTATGTAATTACTGCTCCGGCTTCTGCTGTTACAAATGTAACAGGAGCTACAACAGGAATTTTCACAGGATTAACTCCGGATACTTATACTTTTAAAGTTACTGATGCAAACGGATGTTTTGCAATTCAGTCTTATACTGTAAATAGTCTTACACCAATTGCTGTTACAGCATCTAAATTAACAGATGTTTTATGTTTTGGAGGAAATACAGGTTCAGCAAGATTCACTATTAGTGGCTTTAGCGCAACAGGAAATTATGCTGTTGCAGTAACTTCTACTCCTGCAGGATTACCTTATACAACTGCAACAACAGGTGATGTTATTACATTAAATGGTTTAGTTGCCGGTACTTATAATCTTGAGGTAACTGATAACACTACAAATTGTAAAGACAATAAATCAGTTACAATTACACAACCAACTCAAGCTCTTGCAGCTACTGTTGATGTGGTAAATGCGAATTGTAATGTAACTACTTCAAAAGTAACAGTTAATGCTACTGGAGGAACTACAGCATATTCTTATGCTTATGTACAAAATAATGTTGCACCTACTTCAGCTGATTATGTATCAAATAACACGGCTAACCTTAATGCAACAATTACAGATTGGGATATTTGGGTAAAAGATGCAAATGGTTGTTTGATTAAACTAGATGTAGCAGTTACTACAGATGTAGCACCTACTGTTACGGCTTCGGTTACAAATCAATGTACTTCTACAGGAACATCTTTTATAATAAAAGCTGTTGGTACAGGAGGTGTTGCACCTTTAACGTATTCTATTAGTAATGGTGTTACACCAAGCCCTGCAGATACTTTTACAGTGACTTCTCCTGGAACATATATTGTTACGGTTAAAGACGCTAATAATTGTACAGCTACTGCTACAGTTACAGTTAATTCTGTTTTAACAGCAAATGCTGTTTTAGTTAGCGATATTACTTGTTTAACTCCAGCTGGAGCAAGTATTACTATTAATGCAGGCGGAGGTTTAGCTCCTTATACTTATTTAGTTTCTACAGATGGTGGAGTTACTTATGGTACTTCTCCGGATTTGGTAGGAAATACATATACAACAACTGTTGCCGGTGATTACTATTTTGAGGTAACTGACGCAGCAGGTTGTAAAAAAATCACAAATAAAGTTACTACAACAACACCGCAAAGTATTGCTGTAACAGCTACAAAAGTTGACCCAACTTGTAACGCTTACACAGATGGTTCTATCAAATTGGTAGCTACATCAGGAGTTTCTCCTTTTACTTACAGTATTGATAACGGTGCTACTTTTGTATCTACAAATGTTTTTGGTGGATTATCTGCAGGAACATATAACTATGTGGTTAAAGATGCTAAAGGCTGTACTTCTGCACCTGCAACAATTACGTTGAATAATCCAGCTCCAATTGTTGTTAATATAGTGCGTAATGCAATTTTATGTAACTTAAATACGCCTGGTAGTTTTGACCTTAATGTAGTTTCAGGTGGAGTTGCTCCATACGTTTACAGACTATACGATAATACATTTACACAAATTGATACTTATACTGAAACAGGTGCTGCTGCAACTGCGGTTCATAAATTTGCAAACTTAAACTTTGGAGATTATTATATTACCGTTGTAGATGCAGTAGGTTGTGAATTTAAAAGTGGTAAATTAAGAATTGAAACACCACCATATTTAAGTATGACTGCCGTTGTAGATTCAAACAATTGTGCTACAGGTGTTAATGTTACAGTGACTACTTCAGGAGGTACACCAGATTATAAATATTCTATTTTTGGACAACCTTTAACTGAAAGCCCTGCACAAACAAGTCCTACTTATACATTTATAGGTTTACAACACGGAACTACTTATTACTTACAAGTAAAAGATGCTAATGATTGTATCTCTATTTTAGAATTTAAAACTCCTCCTCCTCCGTCAGGAATAGTTATTACAGGTACAACAGCGACTAATGTTACTTGTACAGGTACTTCAACAGGAACTTTACAATTTACTGTTAGCGGTTACGACTCGTCAGTTTCTGTAATTAATTATGTTGTTTTAAATGCTTTAACTTTATTACCGGTTACTCCGGCAATAGCTGGAACATTAACAGGTTCTCCAGGTGGTCCGGTTTCTCATACGATACCAAACTTACCAGCAGGAAACTATGTTCTAAAAGTTTCTGAGTCTACAGGTACATTATGTTCTAATGCTTATACATTTGACATAACGCAACCAGCTCAACCTCTTAAAACTGCTATCACTGCAGTTGTAGATGCTACTTGTAATGTTAATGCTCAGGTTACTCTGACTACAACAGGAGGAACAGGTCCTTATAAATACGCGGCTGGAGCTGTTGGTTTCACGCCTACAGTTTTCAATACAGGCAATGTTTTAAGCCTAAATTATGCAACAAGAACTAATTGGGATATTGTTGTACAAGATGCAAATGGCTGTACAGACAGAGTTAGTACGACTATATCTTTAGCACCAAGTCCGGTAATTGCTTTAGCAGTTGTAGACAAATGTGTGGCTGAAGGAACTTATGTAGTGAGAGTTTCTCAAACTACTGCAGGTGTTGCACCTTATTCTATAAGTGTAAACAACGGTTTATATGCAAGTATTCCTGGTTTACCATATGATGTTACAGGTCTTAATTCAGGTTCAAATACAATTAGTATCAAGGATGCTAACGGTTGTATTGACACTAAATCGATCGTAATCGAAAAACCTCTTTTAGTAGTACCTGCGATTACTAAATTACCAACTTGTGCGAATAACGATGGCGTTATAACATTGACACCTTCAGGAGGTTCAGGTACTTATTCATATAGTATCACTCCTAATGTGGGAACTATTTTAGGTAATGTTATTTCAGGTGTTCCTGCAGGTGCTTATACAATTACTATTACAGATACAAATACATTGTGTACTGCAAATGCTCCTGTTGAGTTATCTGCTCCAACACCTGTAGATTTTACTGCTGTTGTAATCGATGCTTCTTGTAACGGATCTAGCGATGGTACGATTACTGTAAATCTTGCTGCTAACAGCGATAATCCAGTTTACACGTATTCTATCTTACCAGTTCCTCCGGGATCAGTACAAACAAATAACATATTCTCTAATTTACCACAAGGAACGTATTCAATTACAGTATTCTCAGGTAGAGGATGCTCATTGTCTAAACCTTTCACAGTTGGACAACCGGCAGTTCTTGCAGCTACTGCAGCCGTAACACCGTATTCTTGTAATACAAGTAATGTTGCTCAGCCGGCAGTTGTAACAGTAAATGTTACTACAGGTACAGGAACAGCTCCATACAAATATAATTTTGATGGTTCTGCGGTATACAATGACGCTAATACATTAGCAGTTCTGGATAATGGTGCAGTACAAACTATTCACTATTATGTTAAAGATGCTAAAGGGTGTACGTTTGATAATACGGTAACGGTTAATCCATACCAAAAAATTACAAACTTAACTTTTGCTGGTGCTGCAATCACTTGTAACGCCCCAACAACAAGTATTACAGTTTCTGTAGTAGGTGGATATGCAATTACTAAATATGAAATCGTATCGCCAATTACAGTGGATAACGGCACATCAAATGTTTTTGCAGGACTTGGGCCAGATACTTATGTTTTCAAAGTAACTGATGCAAATGGATGTTCATTCCAAAAATCATACACAATAAAACCAGTAACAAATATTACAGTTTCTGGTCAATTAATAAAAGATGTGAGCTGTAACGAAACAGCGGCAACTCCAAATGGTTCTGTAGAATTTACAGTAGGTAATTTTGCCGGATCATATACATATTCAATCAACGGTGTTGCCGTTGCAGGAACACATACAAACCCTAAAGTTACTCTTGTAAATTTAGCTGTAGGTTCTTATAAAATTGATGTTGTAGATGTTGCAACAGGTTGTGTCGCTACAAATACTGTAGTGGTTAGCCAACCGGCTGTACCATTAGATTTATCATTAGTTTCTAATGTTAATGCAAACTGTAGTTTTGGTGCAAAAGTGAGTGTTATAGGTTCTGGAGGAACTCCAAACTATACTTATGCTTTCGTTGCAACTCCTGCAACTCCGGTTGCCAGTGATTATAAAGCTAGTCCTAATGCTATTTTAGATCCGTCTAAAACATGGATTGCTTATGTAAAAGATTCAAAAGGATGTATCGCACAATTACCATTGACTATCGTAACAGATCCAAGACCAACAATAGACCCAATTACAGGTGTTTGTTATGATGGCGCTCCGGTAAATGTTACTTTGGTAGGTCACGGAGTAGGTCCTTTAATGTACAGTATTGGTAACGGATTTAAATCTAGCCCAGACTTCGTATTAAATGCACCGGGTTCTTATACTTTCTATGTAAGAGATGCAAACAATTGTGATGCGGTTACGCCTTATGTTTACAACCTTGATCAGGAACTATTGTTAGAGGCTAAATTACAGGATTTAACATGTGCCGCTCCTAACTTGGCTACAATTACATTGACAGCTACTCAGGGATCATTGACATATAATAATTATCAGGTTTCATTTAATGGAGGTGCACCTTCACCGGCAACTTCTCCATACACAACAAATATTCCTGGAACATATACTTTTACAGTAACAGATAGTAAAAACTGTCAGGCAGTTTCACTTCCTGTAGTTGTAAATCCTATTGTAATGCCTACAATTTCTACAACTAAATCAGATGTAAGTTGTAATGGTGGCAATAACGGAAGTATTACAATCACAGCCGGAAGCGGACTTCCTGCTTACGAATACAGTATTAACGGTACAACATATCAGCCATCTAACATTTTTGCTGGATTAACTGCAAATACTTACACAGTTTACGTAAGAGATGCTAAAAAATGTGTTGTAAGCGAAACTGTTGTAATTTCACAGCCAGTTGTATTAACAGCAACGGCAGTAGTTACACCATTTGGTTGTAGCTTAACTAATGCTCCTCAGGATGCAGTTGTTACCTTAACTGCTGCTGATGGTACACCTGGATATAAATATAGTTTTGATAACGGAGTTACTTTTGGAGATTCTCCAACATTAACGGTAAGTACTATAGTGAGTCCAAAAACGGTTTACTATGTTGTAATCGATTCTAAAGGATGTAGAGTTACTAACTCTGTAGTCGTAAATCCTTACACGCCGCCAACAGATATGAATATTACTGCAACACCAATTTACTGTAACACTGTAGGAGGAACTTCTACAGCTACTGTAACCGCAGTAACCGGTGGTGTAGGACCATATAAATATGAAATTGTTTCACCTGCAACAGCAGTAGCAAACAATACAACGGGTATTTTCCCTGGATTATTACCGGATAATTATCAAATAAAAGTTACAGATGCTAACGGTTGTAGTACAACTAAAGCGATTGTAATAAAAGAGTCTGATAAAATCAATGTAACTGCTCAGTTATTAAGCGATGTATTATGTAATGGTGGTAATACAGGTTCAGTAGCCTTTACGGTAACGAACTATATTACTCCGGCTAATTATGGATATAGTATCTCGCCAATTGCAGGAACTGCTACAAAAGTTGGAGATGTTATTACATATACAGGTTTAACAGCAGGTAGTTATACATTTACTGTTTTAGATAATATTTCAGGATGTCAGCGTCAGGTAATTAATTTTGTAGTTGGTGAGCCGGCTGTTCTGGATTTCACATCTACTGCAACAAATATTAATTGTAACAATAAAAAAGCTATAATTACAATTACTGCTACAGGCGGAACGCAAGCTTACGGTTATGCAGCAGTAGTTCAGGGATCTCCGGTTCCAACAACGTTTGGAGCTAATCCTACGATTGTGGTAGATACAAACAATGGAGCAAACATGGTTTGGGATATTTATGTAAAAGATCTTAACGGATGTCCTGCTACAAAAACTCAAACAATTATTGAGGATGCATTACCAACAACTCCAAGTGTAGCTCCGTTCAGTCAATGTCCGGATGCAACAAACGGAACGTATACATTTACGATTACCGGAGTTACAGGTGTAGCACCAATCCTTTATAGTATTGGTAACGGATTCCAATCTAATCCAACATTCACAGTTACTGATGCTCGTTCCTATGATGTAACAGTAAAAGATGGTAATGGTTGTGAAGTAACAACAACAGCTGTAGTAAATATTTTACCACCATTAGTTTTAGATGTTGTGGTAACTAAATTGCCAGGTTGTAACTTCGTAGATGGTATAGTTACTGCTACGGCTACCGGAGGAGCAACTCCTGCAAATTATAGCTATAGTTTAGATGGTAACTTTGGTCAGACGTCAGGAACATTTAATAATGTTAATCACGGACATCATACTATTATTGTAACAGATTTAACAACTAATTGTACAGATACAGTTGAGTTTGATATTGAAAAAGCTACAGACATTCAAGGTTTACTTGTAAAAGGAACTGATGTAACTTGTAACGGATTTACAGATGGTACTATTACTGCTACTATTGATGAAACAGGTGTAAATAATAACCCTATTTATTACTATAGTATTACTGCTGGACCAGTTACAAGACCAGATCAAACATCTGGAGTGTTTACAGGATTACCTGTAGGACAATATACCGTAACAGTTACTTCAGGTAGAGGTTGTAAAGCATTAGAAGATGTTACAATAGGTCAGCCAGCTGTAATTACAGTTCCTGATCCGGTTGTTACTCAATTTGGCTGTACTCCTGGAACTAACGGAAATAATCTGGCTACAATTACAGTAAACAATGTAACTGGTGGTTCTGGTAACTTCATTAAATATGAATTTATTAAAGGAGCAACAGTACTTCAAAGCAGTACATCAAATGTATATACTGTATTTGATCTTACAGGAGGTATTTATACTGTAAATGTTTATGATGAAAACGGATGTGTTGGATCAGCAACATCAATAATCGATATTAAACCTTTCATTAGTTTAGATGATATTGATATTACAATTAATAAAAACATCACATGTATTAACAATGAAGATATAACTGTAACTGTTAAAACAACAGGTACACCGGCTCCGGCATTCTTGTTATACAAAATTGAAGGTATTGGCGGAAGCACATTTACAGATAACAATACAACAGGAGTATTTACAGGATTACCAATAGGAAATTATTTAATTACTGTTGAAAACCCTGATACACATTGTTCAATACAAGAAGCACATTATGTTTCAAATCCTAACACATTTGAAATTAAAGTTAATCCAATTGCAACAGAAATTTGTTATGGTACAAGTACCGGAAGCGTTGAATTAACTTTTGTAGACAATCAAACAGATCCTCTTGATGAAGCTGGTCCTTTTGATTACACTATCACTGGTGGTCCTGCAGTAATCTCAGGAACAACTACAAGTGCTGGTCCTGAATTGATTTCAAACCTTGTTGCAGGTACATATACCGTAACGGCAAAATTAAGAGCATTACCTGAGTGTACTGTTTCGACTGTGTTTACAATAGCACAGCCTTCAGCTCAATTAGAGGTTAAAGTATTAACTAGCCCAATTACGTGTACATCTGCAAATTATGATGACGGTGAAATCTCTGCTTCTGCAGTAGGTGGATGGGATAATAATTATACTTATGAATTAGTATTAAACGGTGCTCCAATAGTTCCTTACAGAACTGATGGAAACTTTACAGGATTAAAAGCTGGAGTTTACACCGTAAATGCTAAAGACGGTAAAGGATGTATCGATACTGAAATCGTGACATTAGTTGTACCGGATCCAATTCAGGTAAATGCTACACCAAATGCAGCAATGTTATCTTGTTTTGGTGGAAGAGACGGTATCATTACTGTTCATACAACTACAGGTGGTCAGGGAAGTAACTATAAATATACATTAAATTACTTATCAGTAAACCCAGTTGCTGTTTCAGGTCCGCAAACTGATCCTGTTTTCGCAGGATTACCTGCCGGAACATACAGTATTACAGTTTCTGACGGATATAACTGTTCAATAACATCAGCTAATATTGTTATTACAGAACCTACAGAAATTGTTGCTGATTTAACTTTAGCAACAGCGCAAACATGTGATACAGAAACTACCCTTACATTAAGTGCAACGGGCGGATCAGCTCCTTATACTTACAGTGCAGATGGTACAACATATAATGTTACTCCATTTATAACTTCAGTATCATTCCAGGTGCCGGTTGGTAAATACCAGTACTTTGTAAAAGATGCCAATAACTGTGTGGCTAGTATTTCTAACGAAATTAGAATTGATGCTTTAGAGCCTCTGTTATTAGAATTAGATATTACAAATGCAGTTGTAAAATGTACAGGTGAACAAACAGGTGTTATCGTTGCTGAAGGAAAAGGTGCTTTAGGAAACTATGCCTATACTTTAGAAACTACAGCTGGTGTTATATTACAAGGACCTAAAGCTGATGGAAGATTCGAAGGTCTGATTGCAGGAAACTACAATGTTAGAGTGGTAAGCGGTGATTGTGATGCAGTTGTTAAATCTGTAGAAATTAAAGAACCTGCTGTTGGTCTGAGCACAACGCACGTAGCAACAAATGTTTCTTGTTTTGGAGAAAACAACGGTCAAATCGTAATGAGTTATGCAGGTGGTACAGGTGTTGTTAAATATGCTATCTCACCTGACTTGAACCAGTTTGATACTAAAAATACATTCGAGAAATTAACTGCTGGTATCTATACTATCGTTACACAAGATGAAAACGGTTGTTATGTAGTAGACGAAATAGAAATTACACAACCATTACCTCTTATCGTGAAAGAACTTGCAAACTCTATGATTCCTGAAGTTTGTAAAGACGATAAAGACGGAGCATTTAGTATCGAAATTAAAGGAGGTACAGCACCATATAGCGTAAGTCTTGATGTTAAAAACGGAACTTATACTGTAGGAGCAATTGGTCAGACTATCTTTGACTTTACGAATCTTTCAGGAGGTGTTCATACCGTTTATGTTAAAGATGCTCAAGGATGTACATCTGAGTTTGTAGAGAATATGCCTTTACCGGTAGTTCTAAACCCAACTGTTGAAGTTAATTATGACTGTGTGAACAATGCACAATCTAACATGGTAACTATTACAGTTGATACAAGCAATACAGATCTTACTCAGATTGATTATGCACTTGATAACGAAGCAGGTCCTTTCCAGACAAGTCACATCTTTACAAATGTTGCTCCGGGAAGACACTTTATCGTGACAAGACATACAAACGGATGTATCGTACCAACAATTAGTTTCGACATCAAAGCATATGATCCGTTAACTCTTATCGAGGCTACAGGACAACAGGAAATGAACATTATTAATGTTACTGCTGCTGGTGGTTCACCTGCTTATGAGTACAGTTTCAACGGAGAGCCGTTTACATCTTCAAACAAATACAAAATCTACAAAACAGGAGATTATGTAGTAATAGTAAGAGATCAAAACGGATGTACAGCGACAATTACTGTTCATGCTATTTACGTAGATGTTTGTCTTGATAATTACTTTACCCCTAACGGAGATGGTATTTATGATACATGGGGTCCTGGTTGTACTAATATTTACAACAACCTTGAGTTCTCAATCTTCGACAGATACGGTCGTGTAATTGCTAAGTACCACTACGGTCAAAAATGGGATGGTAAATACAATGGCGAAGAATTACCAACAGGAGATTACTGGTATGTTCTTAAATTGAAAGACGAGAAAGATGCAAGAGAGTTTGTAGGACATTTCACTTTATACAGATAACAAAATAAGAGCCCCTGATGATGTTATCTAAAAAAATTATTACAATGAAAAAGTTTATTTTATCTTTAGTACTCATGGCTGTAACAACAAGTTACAGCCAAGAGTTAAACCTACCAGTTTTTACACAATATTTGGCGGACAACCCCTTTGTTATCTCACCAGCATTTGCCGGTATCGGGGATAACCTTAGAATTAGGGCAAACGGTCTTACACAATGGGTGGGGATTAAAGATGCGCCGGACAACCAATCGGTTTATGCTGATTTTAGAGTACTGGATCGTTCCGGGGTTGGTATAAATGTTTATAATGATAAAAATGGTTATACGCGTCAAACTGGAGCTAAAATTTCATTTGCGCACCACATCATTTTAGATTACTATTCTAAGCAATATCTGTCTTTTGGACTTTCCTATAATATCAATACTTTCCGTATTGATACAGATGAATTTAATAGTACACCCAATCAGCCTTTTATTGATCCGGGAGTTACAGATAATCGTTATAATGCGAATAGTAACTTTGATATTAGTGCTTTGTACCGTAATAAAAGTTTCTATGTGAGTTTTAATGCCAATAACGTTTTAAAGAAAAATACAGATAAATACAGAGGAGTAGAACCATCTTTACTTTCCAACTACCAGGTATATTCCGGATATGTATTTAAAGATGGAGAAAACAGCCGTATCGAATACGAGCCGTCTGTTTACTACCAATATTTTGCAAGTGATAAACGTTCTACAACCGATTTCAACTTCAAATACAGACGTTACAATCGTTACGAAGATTACTACTGGATAGGAGTTTCATACCGTTTCCTAAACGACCAGTTTCCTAAACCATTATCAGTTGGGCCAATGGTAGGTTTCATGAAATCTAAATTCTATTTTGGATATTCATACCAGGTAATGTTCAACGATTTGGGTAACTATAACACAGGTACACACTCGATAACTATTGGTTTCGATTTCTTACAGGCAATCAGTAACTGTCCTTGTACACAAAGTCCGGTTCACGATTAAAGAACATTTTCAACAATTTAACAGCTAATTTGTTTTTTTTCTTAACTTATAACGTTTTCGTTATTACAGATAGGTTATTTTTATATTTATTGATACTTTAAAAGTTCTATATTTGTTTTTCTTTCAAAAAAACTAAAAAATTATCTAATGAAAACTTTAAACGATTTCGATTTTAAAAATAAAAAAGCAATTATCCGTGTTGACTTTAATGTACCACTGGATGAAAATTTTAATGTAACTGATGCTACACGTATCGAAGCGGCAAAACCTACAATTGATGCTATTTTAGCACAAGGTGGAAGCGTAATTTTGATGTCGCATTTAGGAAGACCAAAAGGTGTTGAAGAAAAATATTCGTTAAAACATATTTTAAAAACAGCTTCAGAAATTTTAGGAGTTGAGGTTAAATTTGCTGAAAATTGTGTTGGAGAAGTAGCTCAGGCTGCTGCCAAAGATTTAAAGCCCGGAGAAGTTTTATTACTTGAAAATTTACGTTTTCACGCTGAAGAAGAAGCTGGAGATGTTGCTTTTGCAAAAGAATTGGCTTCACTTGGAGACATCTATGTAAACGACGCTTTTGGAACAGCACACAGAGCACACGCTTCAACAACAATCATTGCACAATTTTTTCCAACAGAAAAATGCTTCGGTACATTATTGGCCAAAGAAATAGAGAGCTTAAACAAAGTACTTAAAAATAGCGAAAAACCGGTAACTGCAGTTCTTGGAGGATCAAAAGTATCTTCTAAAATCACTGTTATCGAAAACATCCTTGACAAAGTAGATCACATGATCATTGGCGGCGGAATGACTTTTACATTCATTAAAGCGCAAGGTGGTAAAATTGGAGATTCTATTTGTGAAGATGACAAACAAGAATTGGCACTTGAAATTTTAAGATTAGCCAAAGAAAAAGGAGTTCAGATTCATATTCCGGTTGATGTAATTGCTGCAGATGATTTCTCAAACACAGCAAACACAAAAGTGGTAGATGTTACAGAAATTCCTGACGGATGGCAAGGTCTTGACGCAGGTCCTAAATCTTTAGAAAACTTCAAAAAAGTAATTTTAGAATCAAAAACTATTTTATGGAATGGTCCTTTAGGAGTTTTTGAGATGGAATCATTTGCAAAAGGAACAATTGCTTTAGGGGATTATATTGCCGAAGCAACAGAAAATGGAGCATTTTCATTAGTTGGTGGCGGAGATTCAGTTGCTGCCGTAAAACAGTTTGGTTTCGAAGACAAAATGAGCTATGTTTCCACTGGTGGCGGGGCTATGCTAGAAATGTTAGAAGGAAAAGTTTTACCTGGAATCGCTGCGATTTTAGACTAAAATATCACAATTAACATTTTTTTACATAATTTACATCCATAAACTGGTTAAGTTTGCAAAAGTAAGGTTTCTATAATAGTTTGATTTATAGAATTTTAAAAAAATGTTATATGATTGTAAAAAAAATATCATTAGTTGTTTCTGCTTTTTTTTCAATTTCGATGTTTGCACAAGATGTTGCAAAGACAGATCTGGAAATTAAGCCAATTGTAAAGATATCGTATTTAGATTCTGTTAAAAATTCTTTTAAAAGAGACGAGATGGCAACTCGCGTAGATAGTCTCTGGATGAACGAATTAGTAAGTTTAGATATTTACGATGATCTCACGAAAGACATTCAAACCATCAACACAGATGTTACTGTAGATGAAGAACTGCCAACAGAATTGCTTAAACAGCGTCTTCAGGCAATGAATGAGAAATCACCTTTTGAGATTGAATACAATCAAGGTTTAGAAAACATAATAAAGTCGTTTCTTAAAAATCGTAAAAAGTCATTTTCACGATTAATGTCTTTATCAGAATATTATTTTCCAATTTTTGAAGATGCCTTTGCAAAACAAAATGTGCCTTTAGAAATTAAATATTTAGCCGTTGTAGAATCTGCTTTAAATCCTAAAGCAGTTTCTAAAATGGGCGCCACGGGACTTTGGCAATTCATGTACGGAACCGGGAAACAATACGCACTTAAAATAGACTCATACATCGATGAACGCAGTGATCCGCTTAAAGCAACAGCTGCATGTTCAGAGTACATGACTAAAATGTACAATATTTTTGGTGATTGGGAGCTGGTTTTAGCTTCATACAATTCAGGTCCGGGAAATGTTACCAAAGCAATTCGTCGTTCAGGCGGAAAAACAAAATACTGGGACATTCGTAACCACCTTCCAAAAGAAACCCAAGGTTATGTTCCCGCTTTTTTAGCCACAATGTATCTTTTTGAATACCATAAAGAACACGGAATTAATCCTCAAAGAGCTGTAGTCAAAAACTTCGAAACAGACACCGTTCAAATCAAAAACCAAATGTCATTCAAACAAATTGCAGATTTGTTAGACATGCCACAATCTCAAATACAACTTTTAAATCCATCTTATAAATTAAACGTTGTGCCTTTTTATCAGGGAGAACCACATTATTTACGTTTACCAAAAGATAAAATCGCCACATTTGTTTCAAACGAGGATAAAATTTACGACTACGTAGCCTATCAGTCAAGAAATAAAACCATGCCGGTTCAATTAGCTTTAAAGGTAACCCCAAAAGCAAAAGCAAAACTGGAAAAAACAATCGATACAGATGTTAAGTGGTATAAAGTTCAAAAAGGAGATAATTTAGGAGCCATTGCCTCAAAGTATAATGTAAACATTATCGACTTGAAAAAATGGAACAATCTTAAATCTAATGCCGTTGCACTTGGAAGAAATCTAAAGATTAAATCAGATGTTGATCCTATAATCAAAAATCCAAAAGAACTAAAAGCAGCACTTGCAGTAGAAAAAAGATCTGAAGAAGCAATTGCCGCTGCAGATGATAAAGATAAAAACAATACACAATCACAGGAATATGTTGTAGTAGCCGGAGATAATTTAGGAAGCATTGCTAAAAAATTCGGTACGACTATTGCGGAGTTAAAAGAACTGAATAGTCTAACTTCAAATAATATTGGTTTAGGTAAAACACTGGTAGTTTCTAAAACAACACCTGAAATTATTGACGAAAATGCTGTAAATACAGCTATAGCTTCAAATTCTTCGATTGATTCATTCAAGAAAAAAGCAACTTCAGCCAAAGATCTTGGAGAAGACTATTACGTTAAAAAAGGAGATTCGTTATATAGTATTTCAAAAAAATATCCTGGAGTTACCATTTCAGATATTAAAAAATGGAATAATATAAAAGACGGAGACATTAAACCCGGAATGAAACTTAAAATAAACGGATAGTAAAAAAATCTTACATAAATTTGGGTTTTATTTCATAAATTAAGAAAATGAATAAAACCCATTTTTTATTGCTGCTAATTCCATTTGTACTCATTTCATGTTTCAGGAATGAAAAGCAGTCCCAACCAGTATCCGGCAAAACAAATTCGATCTCTATTATTATAGACGATCAATTGTGGTATGGAGAAGTAGGCGACAGTATCCGGAATAAATTTGCCTCACCGGTTTTGGGCCTTACCCAGGAAGAACCCCTATTTACCATAAATCAATATCCTGCCCGTTTGCTAGAAGGTTTCGTGACCGACAGCCGTAGTATAATTGTAGTCAAAAAAGCCGTTACAGACAAATTCGAAATCAATCACAGTAGAGCATTACCCCATAATACATTTCGTATTTATGGCAAATCTGTAGATGATATTATTTGTAGTATTGAACTTAATTCAGGACAAATTATTAAGATCATTCGGGATGCCGAAATAAAAAAAATCCAGGAAGATAACAGCAAATCACTTCTAAACCCTGCCGTTATAAAAAACAAATTCCATATCGATTTACAAATTCCAACAGGTTATGAATACATGTTGCACAAAAAGAATTTCATTTGGCTAAAAAAAGATATCATCAGCGGCAATACAAGCTTACTTATTTACCAGATACCTTTGCGTAGTTTTAAGAAGAACTCAAATACGATAACCAATATTATCAAAATGCGTGATTCTATTGGAAGCTACATTAAAGGACGCGAACCCAATACCCGAATGATTACCGGTGAAGCTTATGCACCTTATTTTTCTGCAACAACCTTAGACGGCAAAAATGCATATGAGACCAAAGGAACCTGGGAACTTAAAAATGATTTTATGTCCGGGCCTTTTATCAATTATGCCATTGTAGATGAAATGTACAATAGGATTTTGGTTATTGAAGGGTTTTGTTATTCGCCTTCAAATCAGGAACGCGATTTGATGTTCGATTTAGAAGCAATTATAAAATCAGTTAAAATTGATAAACGTTAAGAATCAGATCAGAACACAATGAACTAATATTTTTCTTATTTTTGTTTTGTAACAAACATTAAAACAAAGAGTTATGAAAAATTCAATCACAGTATTAGTAATGTTACTACTGTTTTTTGCTTCCTGCAAGAAAGAAGTAAAAACAGAAGTTGGAACCGTAAATGCTACAGACAGCATTAGCACAACAGAACCAATTGCCGAACAACTGGTAGATTCAGCAACAGAAATGAAAGCCTGGCAAGCATATGCCAAACCCGGTGAACCTCATAAACTAATGACAGATGAAGTAGGAACCTGGAATTGCGACATGACTTTCTGGTATGAGCCAAATGGAAAACCCGAAAAATCAAGTTCTACGGCAAATGTCAAAATGATTCTTGGCGGACGTTATCAGGAAACCAGTTATGAGGGAAAAATAATGGGACAGCCATTTGAAGGAAAAAGTACCCTTGCTTATAATAATGCCAGCAAAGAATATACTACAACTTTTATCGACAATATGGGTACAGGAATGATGGTGGCAAACGGTACATACGATGACAAAACAAAAAGTATGGAACTGAAAGGAGATGTGGTAAATCCTGTAAGTCAGAAAAAAACGCCCTTTCGTGAAATTTATACCATTGTAGACGCGCAAACGCGTAAAATGGAAATGTTTGACGTAAAAAATGGAAAAGAATATAAAAGCATGGAAATCATAATGAAGAAAAAATAAGTTTTTTATTCAATCAAAAAGTATAAATCCTGATTGCAGTTTGTAGTCAGGATTTTTATTTAATGTAATTTTGCTTAACTTTTATTAAAACAGAATATACAAGAATACACAATGGAATTAAAATGGAAAATAAAGCCGTTTGAGGCATTAACAGTTAACGAACTATATGATTTACTCAAAGTAAGAAGTGAAATCTTTGTAGTAGAGCAAAATTGCGTTTATTTGGACCTTGACGGAAAAGACAAGAAAGCATTACACCTAATTGGGGAGTACGATGGTAAAATTGTCGCTTATGCACGTATATTCGATGCAGGAATAAGCTTTGATAATGCCTCGATTGGCAGAGTAGTTGTAGATGCGAATTATCGCGACAAAAAATGGGGACATGATTTAATGCGTGAAGCTATTGCAGGAATAAAATCTAATTTCAATACAGATAAAATAACTATTGGCGCTCAATTGTACCTGAAGAAATTTTACGAAAGCCATGGATTTGTCCAAACCAGCGAAATGTATCTTGAAAATGATATCCCGCACATTGAGATGATAAAAGAATAATTTTTAAGCAATTTAAAATTCATTGAACTAAGAATAATTTATAGTGCAAAAATTAATGACACATTGTTGCGTTTGTTTCTATAATTGTATTTTAAATTTATAATTCATTTAAAAACAATCGAATAGTAGTTTTTCTTAGAGTTAAACTTTAAGTCAGAAAGCTATAATTTGGTAATTAAAAATTCTACACGACGATCAAGAGCATCGCCTTTTCCCAAAGGATATTTATTGCCACAGCCTCGATAAGTCATTCGGTTTTTAGAAATTTTTTTCGAACTCAGATAATTAAAAACTGTCTTTGCACGATTCCGGGAAAGCTTTCTTTCTTTTGTGTCTTTGTCAATTCCGTCACTATAAATTGGGGGAGTGCAGCAAACATGACCTCTTATTTCGAAATGCATGTTCTTTTGTTTTTCTAAAATAACTACCACTTTGTCCAGTTCTTTTTTAGCAATTGAAGTAAGTTTTGAGCTTCCAAGATTAAATAGAATATTTTCGAGGAAAACTTTATCGCCAACTTTGATTTTATTGCTAAACGAATTATATATTCCTTTTCCAAGGTTGTTTTTCTTAACAACAATCAAATCAACCCTACGATTTCTGGAACGAGTTTCATGAAGATTTTCAACCGTGTCAGCTTTAATCCTGACGCGCCCTTTTCCTTCAATAATTATAATTTTAGTCTGATTATTAAACCCGGCCGAAACTAATAGCTTCTGAATAGTTTTGGCACGATTATTTGATAAACGGAAATTGTATTCGTCATTCCCGCGGTCATCACAATACCCATAAATTTCTATTGACTCTACTTTAGAGCTGTCAATATCTTTAATAAAACAAGTTACAACTTCGGTTTGTCTGGGCGTAAGATCGAATTTATCAAATTCGAAATAAATGGTTTCAATAGTGTTTTGCTGTGCCGATAAATTGTAAAGAATAAACAGAAAAATGGCGCTACAAAGTTTCATTTTTACATCTTTAAAATCGTTTTATATTCAGTTTGATTATTTAAAACATTTACCGCTTTCTTAATCTCTGAATTGTTCCTAATATAATATTGATATAATCCCTCCTGATATTGATATCTCTTAATCAGTTCTTCCTGAATCAGGTTTCTAATTTCCTTTTGGTTTTTATCCAATAAAGTTGTTTCACTTTTTTCAAGTGCTGCCAATAATTGTTGGTATTCCGGAGCTATCGTTTCATCAATTTTTTCGTTTTTGGCTGCAGCCAAAGTATTCTTCAAAGCTACTTCAGTCTCCGTATCAAAACTAATTTTGTTTGCTTTTAAGTATTGTTTGAAACTAGCGTAATCAGCATCTGAAACCGTTGGGATTTTATCACCAAGATTCGGGTTCTTGTAATAATAGGTTGTTGCGTAATCAAAGATTCCGTCATTTTTTAGTAACGCAGTCGTGATCGGGCTCATTTTAGCTTCGTCTAATTCAATATCCGGCAAAACACCACCGCCATCATAAACCGTTCTTCCTTTTCTGGTTTTAAAAGCATTAAAATTTTTAGCATCCGTTTTTTGAGCAACACCATTTTTATCCTTATGGGCATAATCTAAAGCCTGAATACAACGGCCTGAAGGAGTATAGTAACGGGAGATAGTTACTTTTAGCTGAGTTCCGTAAGTCAGATCAACTGAACGCTGCACCAAACCTTTTCCAAAACTACGGCTTCCCAAAACCACTGCACGATCTAAATCCTGCAAAGCTCCCGAAACAATTTCAGAGGCAGAAGCACTTCTTCCGTTTACCAAAATAGCTAATGGAATCTGAGTATCAATAGGTTCTTTAGTCGTTTTATACGTATTATTATGCTTTTCGATTCTTGATTTTGTAGTTACAATAACTTCATTCTTAGGAACAAATAAATTACAAATATCAATGGCTTCATTTAGTAAACCACCTGGATTTCCTCTTAAGTCAAGCACGATTTGCGTAGCTCCGTCAGCTTTTAGTTTTTCCAGCGCTTCTTTTACTTCAGTTGAAGCTTTACGGCTAAAATGTGCCAGAACAATATAACCCGTTTTATCATCAATCTTTCCGTAGAACGGAACGGATTTAATATCCACTTCATCCAAAACCAATTCAGTTGTAAATGTTTTTCCCTGACGTAGATATTTAATCTGGATTTTAGTATTCTTAGTTCCTTTCAGCAATTGCGAAGCATCATCTTTAAAATCAGCAATCAAAACATCACCAATCTGGATAATTTCGTCACCCGCTTTTAGTCCGGCTTTATCAGCAGGATAATTTTTATAAGGTTCACGAACAATTAAACGATCTTTTTTTCTGGATATCAAAGCACCAATTCCGGTATATTCTCCCGTATTATTGATCTTGAAGTTTACAACATCCTGCTCATTAAAGTAAACCGTATAAGGATCTAAACTTCCTAACATGCTCTTAATGGCTTTATCCATCAAGTCACCAGGATTTGTTTCGTCGACATAATTGGTATTAACAGCTTTAAATAATGTGGTGAAGATTTCGATTTGCTTGGCAATCTCAAAAAAGTCGTCTTTGAAACTGGTTCCAATAAATAAAAATCCTGCCGCAACAGTTGGTATGATGAATTTCTTTTTGAAATAAGGATACATGATTATAATTTTTTTCTTTTAAATCTTTTTCTAATAAAATAGGCGAATACGCAAAATAGTATAATAAATGGCCAAAGGCTAATGATGGATATTAAAAATTCGGATAGGCTAAAAAATCCGGATTGAATGGCAGTCCAGATTTTTGATCCGTACGAAGTTTTTACCCCTTCTTTTTGAGCAATGGTTTTGTAGAATTCGATTGTAACAGTGCTTTCTGATACACGATTTTCCAGGTATTTTAGTTGCCCTTCTTTAGCTTCAATTTCTTCGCGAATGGCTGAAATTTGCTTTTCAATTTCCAGAATCTCACTTATTTTAGTCGCTTTTTGTAATATTTCTAAGTAACGGGCTTCGAGTTTACGTTTGTTATTTAGTCTTGTGGTTAGGTCAATATATCGTTCGGTTACATTTTGAGCCGAAATATCTTTTCTTTCAAAATAAGAGACACCTTTTGAAACAGAATTTATAAATGCATCAAAATTCTCACTTGGAACACGAATGGTTAGATTTCTATAAATGTTGTTATAATCTTTTCCTTCAGAATCATTTTCAATCGTAGCTTTATTTGTAGCAATTGCAGTTTGAATTTGCTTAAAAGTTTCTTCTAAATCATTAGTTTCAAATCGAAGAGAAGCTTCTTTGATAATTTTTTGAGGAATTTGAGGAGAAGCAGGCTCAGCTTGTACATCTGAAATGGGAGCAGATTCATTTTTTGCAGGAAGTTTAATGGCACTAACTGCCATCTCTGCAATTGGCTCTTCGTGTTTACCACAACCCGTAAAGCTAAAAAGAACAAAGAATAAAATGGAAATATATTTCATATCTATTTCAAATTAAATCTAAAACTACAATTTTTTTATAAGCGTTGGTCTAATTTGATAAATAAAGTTATGATTGAAACATTACAACTCCGTTTTATTTTCAGAATCAATAGTTTTGTTTACCTGTAAAAGGAATTTCTCGAACAACTGAATCGTTTTGGTATTGATTTCCTCGTATGTTAATTTGTCTTTCGTCTGATAAAAAAACATCAAAGAATACGGCTGCTGGATATTGTCTAAAAGCAAATGTTTGTTCAAACGATACGTTTCTCTCAAAACGCGTTTGAAATAATTGCGATCAACCGCTTTTTTAAAATATTTTTTAGAGACCGAAACACCAATTTTTATTTTTTCATCTGCATCAACTTCCGCTTCACGGTAAACCAAACGCAATGGATATTTAGAAACCGATTTTCCTTCAGAAAATAGTAAACCAATTGTCGTTTTGCTCTTTAAGCGTTCATTTTTGGGGTAAGTGAAGTTCATTTAATTCAGAAAAAATTTGCAATTTTATAGGCAAAGGTACAATTAAACCAGAAAAACGGTTATTGTTTTCAATTTTTATACGGCTAAAAATTTATTTATTACTTTTGGGCATTAATTTTTTAAGCATGCAAAAAATAATTTCCTATCCAATATCTGTCATATACTATATCATTTTTAGTTTGTGTTTGCTTGTATTTCATCCAATACAATGGATTTGCCTAAATGTTTTTGGCTATCAGGCTCATAAAAAAAGTGTCGACTATTTAAATTTTTTCCTTTTAAGATGTACAAACCTTGTCGGAACAACCTATAAAATCGAAAACAGAGAAACGATTCCAACCGGAGTTCCAATTATTTTTGTTTCTAACCACCAAAGTATGTACGATATCATCGCAATGATTTGGTACTTTAGACGTTTTCATTGTAAATTTGTAAGTAAGAAAGAGTTAGGTAGCGGAATTCCGAGTGTATCTTATAATTTACGCCACGGAGGATCAGTGCTAATCGACCGTAAAGACCCGAAACAAGCTATTCCTGCGATCAAAGGATTGTCTGAATATATTGAGAAATACAATAGATCTGCTGTTATTTTTCCTGAAGGAACGCGTAGCAAAACAGGAAAACCGAAAGAATTCGCTCAAAATGGTTTAAAAATTCTATGTAAATATGCCCCTTCTGCATACATAGTACCAGTGAGTATCAACAATTCATGGAAAATGGTAAAATATGGTTTTTTTCCTGTAGGTTTAGGAAATCGCCTTACCTTTACAGCACATAAGGCTTTGGCCGTAAAAGACTATAACTTTGCCGAGTTAATGGAGATGACAGAGAAAGCAGTTGTAGAAGGAGTAAACGAGTATAAATAGATTTTTGATTTCAGAAATTAAACTGAAACAAAAATCCCAAATCTAAAATAAGTAATGTCTATAAAAAACATTAGATTAGAAGTAATGCAGTTTTTGGAAAAAAACGTGGATAGCTTCGTTGAACAGTATTTAATTCCAGTTGAAAAAATTTGGCAGCCGTCAGACTTTTTGCCTAATTCTGAAGGAGAAAATTTCTTTGAGGAGGTTAAAGAGTTACGTGAAATTGCTAAAGAATTACCATATGATTTCTGGGTAACCCTTGTAGGTGATACAATCACTGAAGAAGCTTTGCCAACATATGAATCGTGGTTAATGGATGTAGAGGGAATAAATCAAATAGAAAACGGTGGAAATGGATGGTCTAAATGGATCAGACAATGGACTGGAGAAGAAAACCGTCACGGTGATTTACTAAATAAATATTTGTATTTGTCCGGTCGTGTGAACATGCGTGAAATCGAAATGACAACACAGCATTTAATCAACGACGGTTTCGATATTGGAACTGGATCTGACCCATACAAAAACTTTGTATATACAAGTTTCCAGGAATTAGCAACATACGTATCACACAACAGAGTAGCCCAAATGGCGAAAAAATTTGGTGATAATAAGTTGTCTAAAATGTGTAAAATGATTGCAGGTGACGAAATGCGTCATCACCATGCTTATAGTGAGTTTGTTACTCGTATTTTTGCAGTAGATCCAAGCGAAATGATGTTGGCGTTTCAATACATGATGAAACAAAAAATCGTTATGCCCGCACACTTTTTAAGAGAATCAGGACAAAAGATCAGTTCTGCTTTCGAACAATTCTCTGATTCTGCACAACGTATAGGAGTTTATACCGCAAATGATTACGTAGATATCATGCAAAAATTAATTGATAAATGGGAAATTGATAAGATTTCTAATTTAACAGATGAAGCAGAAAAAGCACGTGATTACTTAATGAAATTACCGGCTCGTATGGCAAGAATCTCAGAAAGATTAGTAATCCCGCAAGAATCACATATCTTTAAATGGGTTGAACCAGCGAGACTTTAAATAATTTTAGATTGCAGATTTTAGTCCCGAAGCCTCGGGATAGATTAAAAATTGATTTCGCAATTAATATTTGATATTGACATTTAAAACATATTGTTGATTGTTGAAGCTTCAAAACTTTGACAATCAACATTTTTTATTTAAAAAGTATTAAATAAAACAATCAACATTAATCCGCTTAAATCTGTCTCATCTGCGTGCCATTTCTCAATTCAAAAACACAACTATGAATAACCCTGAATTAATAAACAAAACAATCGCTTTTGTAAAAGAAAAACTAAATGATGCCGAAGGTGGACATGATTGGTTTCATATCGAACGAGTTTATAAAAATGCACTTCTAATTGCAAAAGATACTGATTGTGATTTAGTTGTAGTGCAATTAGGCGCTTTGCTTCATGATATTGCCGACAGTAAATTTCATAACGGAGATGAAACTATCGGACCTAAAACTGCCCGTTTATTTTTAGAATCCGAAAGTGTTTCAGAAGACATTATTCAACATGTTGTAAATATCATCGAAAACATCTCATATAAAGGCGGAAATTTCGAAAAGAAGTTTTCCTCTATAGAATTGGATATCGTTCAGGATGCGGATCGTTTAGACGCAATAGGAGCGATAGGAGTAGCAAGAGCATTCAATTATGGCGGATTTAAAAACAGAACTCTTCATAATCCTGAAATTGCCCCGATAAGCAATATGACAAAAGAAGAATACAAAAAGAATAATGCGCCAACAATAAATCATTTCTACGAAAAGCTTTTACTCTTAAAAGATAAAATGAATACCGAAACCGGAAAACAAATCGCAGCAGAAAGACATAAGTTTATGGAAACTTTCCTGGCTCAGTTTTACGCAGAGTGGGAGGGGATTAAATAAGTTTTCAGTCTCTCCCGATAGCTATCGGGATCAGTCTCAGTCTCAGTTTTCAGTAATAAAAAATGGCCTCATGATTGAAGCCATTTTTTTATGTTTTAATTCTACTTTTAGAGATAGCTCTGTGGTACAAAACCTCAGAAACTTAGAATCTCAGCAACTCAGAACCTTCTAAGAACACCCACAATTACCGTCACCGCAATCTTTTTTCTTTTTAGATTTCCAAAAGAACTTTTTGATCAAAAAGCCAACGGCGATAAGTAAAATGGCAAAAGCTATAATTTCTTGTATCATGGCAATTTATTTTAAAAGTTGATAAGCAAGTAATGCCACAAAATAGGCAAGTCCACTCATAAGAACAAGTTGCATTGCCGGCCATTTCCAAGAGTTGGTTTCTTTTTTGGTAATAGCAAGCGTACTGGCACATTGCATTGCAAAAGCATAGAAAAGGAGTAAGGAAATCCCAGAGGCAAAATTAAAAATCTTTTTACCGGTTTGCGGATTTATTTCTTCCTGCATTTTGCTTTTTATAGTTGCTTCATTATCACTATTTCCTACACTATAGATTGTAGCAAGAGTTCCCACAAAAACCTCACGTGCAGCAAACGAACTTATAATTGCAATTCCAATTTTCCAGTCATATCCTAATGGTGCAATAGCAGGTTCGATTACTCTACCCATGATTCCAATGTAAGAGTTCTCCAGTTTTTGGGAAGCAACTTCGTTTTCGAATTCTATTTCTGTCAGGGGTTTGTCTGTAAATCTTTCTTTTACGATGGTTTCTGCTTCATTAAAGTTTTCGCCGGGTCCAAAAGAGGCAAGGAACCACAGAATTACTGATATCGCTAAGATGATTTTACCGGCTCCAACAACGAAAGCCTTTGTTTTCTCGACAACATTAATGGCTACATTCTTAAAAAGAGGCAATTTATAGCTTGGCATTTCGACAACGAAATATGTTTTAGCACTTATTTTTAATATTTTATTTAAGATATAAGCTGATAAAATTGCGGTTCCAAAACCTAATAAATACAACAGCATCAAGGCTAAACCTTGTACATTTAGAAAACCAAACAAGCGTTCTTCCGGGATAACCAATGAAATGATGATCGTATAAACCGGTAATCTTGCAGAACAAGTCGTGAATGGAGTTACTAAGATCGTAATAAGGCGTTCTTTCCAGTTTTCGATATTTCTGGTTGCCATAATTGCCGGAATCGCACACGCAGTTCCTGAAATTAAGGGTACGACACTTTTTCCTGAAAGTCCAAACTTGCGCATGATTTTATCCATCAAAAAGACCACACGACTCATATAACCGCTTTCTTCGAGAATGGAAATGAACAAGAACAGAAAGGCAATTTGAGGAATAAAAATAATAACACCGCCAATTCCCGGTACAATTCCCTGAGAAAGTAAATCGGTAAGAATTCCGCTTGGCAATTCCTGAGCAACCCAACTGCTTAAAGAAGCAAAAGTGCTGTCGATGAAATCCATCGGGATAGTTGACCAACTGAAAATCGATTGAAAAATTAAAAATAATATCGCTAAGAAAATTACGTAACCCCAAACTTTGTGCGTTAAAATACGATCAAGTTTAGCCCTAAAGTCTTTTGCATTAGTGGCATCGACTTTTAAGCCTTCTTTTAAAACATCATTTATAAATTGATAACGTTTTATCGTTTCTTTTTGCTGTAAACGCTTTAATTCTGAATGTGATTTCGTAAAAGTACTTCTGATTTCATTTCGGTCTAAATTCAAAAAGTTAACATCCTGCGTAATTACCAGCCACAATTTATACAATAATTGATTTGGAAATGCCTTTTGTAAACTCTCAAAATAGTCTTCGTCAATAACTGAAGCATTAAGGCAAGGTTCGTGTGGAATCGTTTTATAAGAAACAATTAATTCCTTCAATTCATCAATTCCCAAACCTTTACGGGAACTTACTAAAGCAATCTTGGTTTTTAGTTTTTCTTCCAGATACGGAATATCTAAAGTAATTCCTTTGCTTTCCATACGATCCGACATGTTAATGACTAAAATCGTTGGAATCTCAAGGTCTTTTATTTGCGTGTAAATTAGTAGATTTCTTTTCAGATTTTCAACATCTGTAACCACTACAGCTACATCCGGATATAATTTATCGTTTTTGTTTAATAAAAGCTCAATCACCACACTTTCGTCCATAGAACTCGCGTTCAGACTATAAGTTCCGGGTAAGTCAAGAATGTTGGCTTTAATATTGTGAGGAAGTTTGCAGAACCCTATTTTTTTCTCAACAGTAATTCCGGGATAATTCCCCACTTGTTGATTTAGCCCTGTAAGCTGATTAAAAACAGAAGTTTTTCCTGTATTTGGATTTCCAATAAGGGCAACATTGATATTTTGAATGCTCATTATAAGTTGGTTTTGATAAGTTCAACTTCAATTTCACGAGCAGTTTCAACACGAATGGCAACATGCGAACCATTAATGTCTAAATATAATGGATCTCCAAAAGGAGCAATCTGAAGCAATTCGACTAAGTTGCCTGGCAAACAACCCATTTCTAATAATTTTAGAGGAATAAGATCGATATCAAAATCTTTGATAATGGCTTTCTCGCCTTTTTTTAGCGTGTGGATAGTATTTTGCAAAGCTTATTTAGATTGAATTTAGATTGCAAAAGTAGGCAATTATTCTTTATTTCAAGGTATTTAACACTTTTGTAAATGCTAAATGTTTCTAAAAATAAGGGATTTTACTCCTGACACAAGAAATTGATGTCTTCTAAAAGACGTTTGATTTCCTCTTGATTTGTTCCGTCATAAAAACCTCGTACACGACGCTTTTGATCTACCAAAACAAAATTCTCCGTATGCACCATATCATACAATTGATCGGGACGACCAAGCTTAACCGCCAGATATGATTTTCTGGCCATTGTATAGATTTCTTTTTTGTCTCCCGTTACTAAATTCCATTTACTGTCTACAACACCATATTTTATAGCATATGCTTTTAATACGGGAATACTGTCGACCTCAGGAAAAACGGTATGAGAAAGCAGCATTACCTTAGGATTATTCAAAACTGCTTTTTGAACTTCAGTTAAATTAGTACTCATTTTTGGGCAAATAGATCCACAAGTCGTGAAGAAAAAGTCGGCTACATAAATTTTACCTTCATAATTCTTTTGGGTAATTGTATCTCCATTTTGGTTTACAAATTTAAAATCAGCAATGGTGTGGTATTTGCTTTTATATTGAATCGTACTATCAACCAGTTCTGGATTTACATCAGCAGGATTGTAAATTGGTAATGTTTTTTGTGGCTTTAAAGCCGAGTAAAATAAGGATATAGTGACAGCCGAAAATACAATTAGAACAATAAAGAATTTGCGGTATTTGTAAAAAAACGATTTCATAAAAATAATTTGGTGCAAAAGTACAAAAAAGGGCATTTTAAAATGCTAGTTGCATGTGGTTTTAACAAGTTCGCTTTTTTGAATTGTCTCCAGCTTTAGCCAAATTAATACTGTTTGGCTAAAGCCCTTTCACTTTTACTATTTTACCTCCCGCTAAAGCTGGAGGCAATTCAACAATAAAAAATAAAATTTCCTGACTCAACGGCATTAAATAACTTTATTTTTTCTAATCGCTTTATTGACCAGATACAATCCAACTAAAGTTACGGCAGCACCAATAACTATTGCCTGTGTTAAAACCTCACCAAAAATAAAAGAGCCTAAAACCATCGCTACGATTGGATTGATGTAAACATAAATGCTGCTTATTTCTGTTGGAAGATTTTGCAGGGAATATATAAAAGCAATAAAAGTTAGAACAGAACCAATAATTACCAAATAACCAATTGACCACCACGAAGCCAAAGGTATTTCGCTAAGCGGAATATTAATTCCTGAAGCTTCTGTGATTCCAAACAGTAATACACTTGAGATCAGCATTTGCAACCCTAAACTAAAATAAGGATTAAAATTTGCGGCTTGTTTTTTAGTTTCCAATATTCCAAAAGCCCAAGTAATTGTGGAAGCAGTCATCAATATAATTCCGAATTGAAATTCAGGTTTTAGAAAATCAGCGATATAGTCAATGAAAATGATACAAATACCTGCAAAACTAATAAGAATTCCAAGCAAAGCCATTCTTGCAATTTTCTTACCGTTAAAAAAGTTGATAATGATAATCCAAATTGGGAAAAGAGCACTAATAATGGCGCCCAATCCACTGCTCATATATTTTACGCCCCAAGTACTTAACCCGTTACTCAATGCAAAATTTAAAATACTTAAAACAATAATCGTACGCCATTGTTTGCCTTTTGGCCACGGTTGTTTTTTTAGAATAAAATATCCCACATAAAGAACTCCGCCCAAAAGCTGACGAATATTTGCCAATTGCAAACCAGGCATATGTCTAACACCTTCTTTAGAAGCTAACCACGTAGTTCCCCAAAAGAAACTTACCCAGCACAAAGCCAAAATAGGTAGTCCAATGGCATCAATTTTTCCTGAAACGGCATTCTGAATTTTTGTTCTCACTTTTATTTAAATTCTTTGTAACAAATATTCGAAAAACAATTCTAATATTCAGATATAAACCGGTAATAAATACATGAAAATATTCGATCATATCTATTAATGATTTTAGGATAAATTGCTTTTTGCGATTATTTCAAAAATTTTAACATAGCGTTTCAAATATTAGGAATACGTTTGTATAAAGACCACAAAATTAAATATAAATGAAAAAACACATTTGCAGACCTTTATTCTGCGCCTTTTTTGTAACCGTTTCATTAACGGCTGTTAAAGCCCAAAATGCAGCTTCAAAAGAACCGGGTATTAACGTTTCATACATGAATAACAAAATTAGTCCAAGTCAGGATTTTTTTAAATATGTAAACGGAACCTGGCTGGATCAGACTCAAATTCCAAATGATCGTACAACATGGGGAAGTTTTAATGAACTGATCAAGAAAACAGATAAAGATGCAATGTCTATCCTGAAAGAAGCATCTAAAAATCCAAAATATAAATCAGATACAGATCAGGGAAAAGCAATTAACTTATTCTCTACGATTTTAGATACAGTGGGTAGAAATAAAGCGGGAATAAAGCCTTTAGAACCTTATTTTAAAAAGATTGATGCAATCAAAAACATTGCTGATCTTCAAAAATATTTGGTAGAAATGGAGCCGGAAGGCGGTTCTGGCTTTTTTGGGATATATATTGGTGCTGATGAAAAAAACAGTTCTAAAAACTCTGTATATCTTGGCGTAAGCCGATTAGGTTTGCCTGATAAAGATTATTACACATCTGAAGATAAAGACTCTAAAGAAAAGAAAGCAAAATATGAATTGCATTTAGCAAAGATGCTTCAGATTATTGGAGAATCTCCTGAGAAAGCAAAGCAAAATGCAACCGGGATTTTGGCTCTGGAAACAGAATTGTCTAAACCAAGATTAAATCGTGTTGAAAGCAGAGACAGCCGTTTGCAATATAATCCAATGACAATTGCCCAGCTTCAAAAATTAACACCGGCTATTAAGTGGGATGCTTATTTTGCAGGTATTGGTTTGACAAAGTTAGATACCGTAGTGGTTATGGAGCCTAAGTATATGAAAGCTTTGCAAACTGTTTTTACTGAAAACAAAGTAGCACTGTGGAAAGAATATCTAAAATGGGATTTACTAAACACAGTTTCTACAACATTATCTACAGATATTGAAACTGCCAGTTTTGATTTTTACAGCAAGACTTTAAAAGGTGCGATCAAACAATTGCCACGCGAAGAAAAAGCATTACAAGTTGTAAACAACAGTATTGGTGAAGCACTTGGTAAATTATATGTAGAAAAAGTATTTCCTGCCGAAGCAAAATCTAAAGCAGTTGATATGATTCATAATGTTATTTTGGCATACCAAAATCGTATTAATAACCTGACCTGGATGTCGGCAGCTACAAAAGTAAAAGCGAATGAAAAATTAAATAAGATTACCATAAAAGTTGGTTATCCTGATAAATGGAAAGATTACTCTGCCCTTGAAATTAAAAGTGTAGCCGATGGAGGAAGTTATTTCGAAAATGTGCGTAATCTTTCTAAATGGAACTTCAAGAAAGGAATCGAGAAATTAAATAAACCAGTTGATAAAACAGAGTGGGGAATGTCACCACAAACCGTAAATGCGTATTATAATCCATCGTATAACGAAATTGTATTTCCAGCGGCAATTTTACAACCTCCGTTCTACAATTATCAAGCAGATGAAGCTGTAAATTATGGCGGAATTGGAGCTGTAATTGGTCATGAAATTTCTCATGGATTTGATGATTCTGGAGCACGTTATAATGCCGAAGGAAATTTAGTAGACTGGTGGACACCAGAAGACTTAAAACAATTTACGGCACTTGGTACTGCTTTAGCAGATCAATATAGTGCATTAGAACCATTGCCTGGAATTCATGTAGATGGTAAATTTACACTGGGAGAAAACATTGGTGACTTAGGTGGTATTAATGCAGCTTATGATGGTTTGCAATTGTATCTAAAAGCACACGGAAATCCAGGATTAATTGACGGGTTTACACCAGAACAGCGTTTCTTTATTTCATGGGCAACCGTTTGGAGAACAAAAACGAGAGATGAAGCACTTAAAAACCAGGTAAAAACAGATCCGCATTCTCCTGGAATGTACAGAGCAGTTGTGCCAATTCAGAACGTAGATGCTTTTTATGATGCTTTCGGAATTAAAAAAGGAGACAAAATGTATATCGATCCAGCTAAGAGAGTTAAAATCTGGTAAAATATAAAGAGTATAAAAACGGCGCTGATTCAGCGTCGTTTTTGTTTGCATTATTTAGTAAATTATCCGGAAAGTTATTTGCTCTGTTGTTTTTTTAGTCAAATTCTGAACAAAAACAGAACACCATTTTCCAAAACCAATTATTTGCCAAATTTAACATAGATTTTGAAATAATTGCAATATGTTTGTGTATATACTAAAAACTATAAATTAAAATGATTAAACAACTACGAAAACCTATGTTTTGTGTTGTTTCTGCAATGATTACCATTACTGCAGTAAACGCTCAGGATGCAAAAAAGAAAGAACCAGGTATCAATCTTTCTAACATGGATACAAAAGTTAGTCCGGGACAAGATTTCTTTCGTTACGTAAACGGAGCCTGGCTGGATAAAACTGAAATACCAAGTGATAGAAATTCATGGGGAAGTTTCAACGAATTACGTCAAAAGACAGATAATGATGCACTTGCAATCTTAAAAGAAGCTTCAAAAAATCCTAAGTATAAATCGAATACAGATCAGGGTAAAGCAATTGCTTTGTTTAATACAATTATGGATACTGTTGGGCGTAATAAAAATGGCATCAAACCACTTCAGCCTTATTTGAAGAAAATTGATGCAATTAAAAACGTAACAGATTTGCAAAATTTCTTCATCGAAATGCAGCCTCAGGGAAGTATTGGTTTCTTTGGTGTTTATGTTTCAGCTGATGCAAAAGACAGTAATAAAAATTCTGTAAGTCTTGTTCCCGGAGGTTTAGGATTATCTGATAAAGATTATTACAACGCCGATGATAAAGACTCAAAAGAAAAACGTGAAAAATACGAAGTGCATCTTGCCAGAATGATGCAATATATTGGAGAATCTCCAGCAAAAGCAAAGGAAAGTGCCAAACAAATCGTTGCTTTAGAGGTTGAATTATCAGCTCCAAGATTAGATCGTGTTGAAAGAAGAGATCGTAGAAAACAATACAATCCAACTGCTGTAGCTGATTTAAAGAAGAATACACCTTCAATTCAATGGGAGAAATATTTCACCGGAATCGGGATGTCAAAACTAGATACTGTAAACGTAGCGCAACCGCGTTATATGATTGCTTTAGAAAAAACTTTGACAGATAAAAAAGTAGAAGCATGGAAAGAATACTTAAAATGGTCTATATTAAATAAAACAGCCGCAACTTTAAGTACAGATATTGAAAACGCTAATTTCGATTTTTACGGAAAAACCTTAACAGGAGCTTTAAAGCAACGTCCGCGTGAAGAAGTAGCACTTCAGGTAATCAACGGAGCAACAGGAGAAGCTTTAGGAAAACTTTATGTAGAGAAATTATTTCCTGCAGAAGCAAAAACAAAAGCTAAAGACATGATCAACAATGTTATGTTAGCTTATGAAAACAGAATTAATGCTTTGCCTTGGATGTCTAAGGAAACTAAGATTAAAGCAATTGAGAAACTAAAGAAACTTACCGTAAAAATTGGATATCCGGACAAGTGGAAAGATTATTCTGCTTTAGAACTTAAAAATGTTAGTGAAGGCGGAACTTATTTTGATAATATGAGAAATATATCAAAGTGGTCTTATGCAGAAAATTTAGCCAAATTAGGCAAACCGGTTGACAAAACAGAATGGGGAATGTCTCCACAAACTGTAAATGCATATTTTAATCCATCTTATAACGAGATTGTTTTTCCTGCTGCAATTCTTCAGCCGCCTTTCTACAATTACCAAGCTGATGAAGCGGTTAATTATGGTGGAATTGGAGCTGTAATAGGTCACGAGATTTCTCATGGATTTGATGATTCTGGTGCACGTTACAACGCTGATGGAAATTTAGTTGACTGGTGGACTCCTGAAGACTTAAAGCAATTTACAGCTCTTGGCGGTGAACTTGCTGCACAATACAGCGCTTTAGAACCACTTCCCGGAATTCACGTAGATGGTAAATTTACATTAGGTGAAAACATTGGAGATTTAGGAGGAACGAATGCTGCATATGATGGTTTGCAATTGTATTTGAAAGAACATGGTAATCCGGGATTAATTGACGGATTTACACCTGAACAGCGTTTCTTTATTTCCTGGGCTACCGTTTGGAGAACTAAATCGAGAGACGAAGCTATAAAAAGTCAGGTTAAAACAGATCCGCATTCTCCTGGAATGTACAGAGCTGTTGTGCCAATTCAGAATTTAGATACTTTTTATCAGGCTTTCGGAATCAAGAAAGGGGATAAGATGTATGTAGAACCAGAAAAAAGAGTTAAAATCTGGTAATATATCCAATCATAAAAATAAAAAACGGCGCTAATTTTAGCGCCGTTTTTGTTTGTATATCTTATTGAATTGCAATATAAATAGCCACTTCTGCATTTTCCGGGTTTTGGGTTTTCTCTCCATAAACCTCAAAATCTGCAGTGAAACTTCGATCTAAATCTGAGTTCCAAATTTCAAGCCATTTGTTAAACACAATTCCTTCAGCTAAATTTCCTTTGGCAATCCATTGTTCGTAATCTGCGGATTCAATTGTTATTCCGGTCATGTTTTCAGGCACGAAATCTAAGCTCTCAACCCTGCATCCTAAAATAGTCGTATAAGGTTTGGTATGATCTTTTTCGTAATCCGTATAAATGCAGAATAGATCTTCTGAAACTTTGCCTGGAATTTTATGCTGAATTTCTTTACTCATAAATTTGTTCCAAAGCGCTGGAATATCTTTTGATGAGGTGCCATTTTCATTTGTAGTTCTTACCGAAATACCAATTACATTGAATTTTTGAATTATCATTTTACGTCATTTTTGTTAAGCTGTAAATGTAAAACCATGTAATGACAACAGTATGTCAGCAGAAATGATAAATACTACTTTAAATGGCTGTAAATATAAGCCTCAATAGCTTTCAATTCTTCGTCAGACATTGCCTGAGTTACAGGAAAATTCGTTTTCATAACCGCAAACTGACTTGGATCTACAATTGGTTCAGCATTTCCTTTTAAGAAAGTAGTGATATCTCCTTTTTTGTCTTTGTAGATTTTGGCAATTTCCTGAATACTCGGACCAATCACTTTTTGATCAGCCTGATGGCAGGAAAAACAATTTCCTTGTCCTTCAAAAATTTGTTTTCCCAACGCTTCCGGAGTTTTGGCTTCTGCCGAATGTCCTTCTGAATAGTTTTCTACAGGTTCCTGAACAGTGTTTTCTGTTGTTTCTTTTTTACAAGAAGTCAAAGCTAAAACGGCAGATAAGAATAATAGTTTTTTCATTATAGATTTAATTTTATTTCATCGCATCAAACTTATAGCCATTGTAAAGAAGTTTGGCTACGATTTGTTTTGAAAGAAGATCTTTATCTTCATTGCCATAAAACGAAAGATTAATTTTTTCAGTGTCAGTAAGAGTTCCTCTTAAATTATAATATTTGTTATCCCAGGTAATTATTTCGTCCTTGATATTTTTATTCGTATTAGGATTTTGGTATCCTGTTTTTGTAGCATACCACGCACCCAATACCTTAACTCGGTTTTGGACTCTGCTGTTATTGTCTTTTTCAGAATAAAGGGAGTTTACAGTATAAACCAGACTAGGCGGAAAATTAGGCATAAAAGTTATATTGCTTTTTTTAACTTCTCCTATTAAAACATAATCCATAACAAGCTGGCCATCTTTAAGAACTTCCTGCTTTTGAAGAATATTTCCATTCTCAACTTTAATTCTCAAGGCAACCATTGCATCATTTTCTGTTTTTAACTGGTCAATTGTTTTCTGATTTGCATCATCAAAAACTTTTGTAATGTTAGTAGGTGTTCCGTTAATAAATTCTAAAACCCCTTTTTCATCTAAACCGGATGCACTGATAAATTTGTATTTTTCATTACAAACACTGGCTACAATAGCTCTTTGAAAACTCAAACCCTGATCTGTACCATAATCAACAATCTCATTTGTTTTGTTATTGCTTAAATCAGTAAGAAGAGACCAATAAACCGTTGAACCATCAAGCAGGGTATTAGCTTTTCTTTCGATAGAAAAAATAGGTCTGTTGTCTAATGAAAGAATTTTATACGATAGTTTTTCTTTGTCTAAAATCGCGACTTCAGTTCCGTCGATGCTGATTTTATCTTTTTTAATTTTAATATCCTGACCAATTGCTGTTACAGAAGCGATCATGGCAAGCCCAAGTAATACTTTTTTCATATGTTATATTTTTGGCTAAAGTAGCCTTTTATTGTGTATTACCTGTTTAAAATAATTGCTGCTTCTTTAGCAAAATAAGTAGAAATAATACTTGCTCCCGCACGCTTAATGCAATATAGTTGCTCTATCATAATTTTGTCGTGATCTAACCATCCTTTTTCTGCTGCAGCCTTTACCATAGCGTACTCACCAGATACTTGGTATACGGCAACTGGTACATGAACGGTATCTTTTATCTCACGAACAATGTCTAAATATGCAATTCCTGGTTTTACCATAACAATATCCGCGCCTTCTTCAACATCTAATAATGCCTCACGAATTCCTTCAATTCTATTAGCATAATCCATTTGATAAGTCTTTTTATCTTTAGGGATATTTTGAGAATCTACCGGAGCAGAATCCAGAGCATCACGAAATGGTCCGTAAAATGCCGAAGCATATTTTGCACTGTAACTCATGATTCCCACATTATGATGTCCGTTTTCTTCTAATGCTTTTCTAATCGCTAAAACTCGTCCATCCATCATATCACTTGGCGCAACAAAATCAGCTCCGGCTTCAGCATGACTCAAACTCATTCTGGTTAAAGCATCTACAGTAGCGTCGTTGATTAATTGACCATTTTCAATAATTCCGTCATGGCCGTAAATAGAATAAGGATCTAAAGCTACATCCGGCATAACAATCATTTCAGGAACAGCATCCTTGATGGCACGAATTGTTTGTTGCATCAAACCATCTTTATTCCAGGCTTCTACACCTTTATTATCTTTTAGATTGTCGCTTACTTTTACATAAATATTCACCGCTTTTATTCCTAAATCCCAGGCTTCTTTTACTTCTTTAATAGTATTGTCTAACGAATGACGATATATTCCCGGCATTGACGGAATAGCAACTTTTACGTCTTTTCCTTCGGCAACAAACATAGGAAGCATAAAATCTTGTGGGCTTAAACTTGTTTCACGAACTAAAGAGCGAATAGATTCATTGGTTCTTAAACGGCGGTTTCTTTGTAATGGGAACATATAATTTAGGATTTAGATTTTAGATCTCAGATTTTAATCTGATTTATTCGAAAGCAGATTGGTAATCCTTAATGCTAAAAGTGTAGTTATTTTTATTTTTTTGAAGATTATAATGCTTTTTTAGAAGCACTGCAAAGTTAAAGAAAAATCAACAGAATAAGGAGATTAGAGTATTGGAGAATCCGTTAATATTATCTAAAAATTTGATGTTTTTTAGTTTCTGACGAAAATTTCAAAGCCCGTAAAATGAAACTTGTTTCGTCTGATATTATTGTTTTTAAAAATTTTCCCATTAAATTTGTCTAATGAAGAAATTTCTCGCTTTATGCTGTTGTTTACTGCTAACAAGTTGTTTTGAAATAACAGAAAGAATCAAACATCACGACGATCAAAGTGGCGAGTACACATTAATGGTCGACTTCTCAAAATCATGGTTTAAAACAAAATCTGCAATGTGGCTCGAAGAAGTCGATGGCGTAAAAATTCCAAACGAACAGGAAATCACCAAAAAATTAGAGGACTTTAAAACAAAAGCTTCTAAAATTGACGGAATTACAAACGTAACTACCAAGACTGATTTTGAAAATTATGTTTTCATTATCAAACTCAGTTATGCAAACGTAAAAGCGCTTAATGCCGTTGTAAATACGATAAACAATCAAAGCGATCAGATTCACTTTGCCAGTAGCGCCAAGAATTTCGAAAGAATTGCTTCATATCCAATTCCTGAAAAACTGATAAAAGATCCTAAGAAAAAACAAGATCTGGAAGCAGCCAATATTATTGCCATTTACACATTTGATAAAGATGTTCAGGCGGTGCAAAATCCAAATAGTAAAATTTCCCAAAACAAAAAGACCGTATTTTTAAAACAAAGTATGTACAGTGTACTTAAAAAATCGGCATTAATGAACAATACAATCCAATTAACTCCCTGATTTATGAAGCAGTTTTATACGCTCTTTTTATTATTCGCCCTGCATTTGACTTTTGGCCAAGCCAATCAAAAACAATACGATTATTTCGTTCAATTTAATGGTAACCAGCTTTCTAAAAAAGTAAATCTTGCAGATATACTCAATCATCCGCTTATTGCGAAATACAAAGATGGTCCTGATTTAGCCCAATATGCAGCTCTTTTTCAAATGGATCAAAAAGCATCTATTCACGGGAATTTTACAGATAGTATTCCATATTACCAGGTTACGATTCCTATAAAAAGCAAAGAAGCCGTTAAGGAATTTCTAATAGAGCAACGCACCATTAATAAAAATACAGATTCTGTTGAGGTGCCGGTAATACAGGATCTTGGTAAATATTTGCTTTTTTCTCCAAAGAACCAAAAGAAATCATTTGCATGGAATGATAATTACTTGGTTATTTTAGAATTTACTAAAAAATATAAATCAAACATTCTTTTTCCTGAGACAACGCAAGATTCTATTTCAATCGAAGAACCTTACGAAGAAACGGCAACGGTCGAGACAAACGGAACAACTGAAAACGATGATGCTGAAGAAGTAGAAGAATATGCCGGAATATCGAATGCAGAATATGAAAAAGCGGAAGCCGATTTTAACTTTTTGCAGGCAGAACAACAAAATCTTTTTATCAAATCGTTATTCGAAAATGGTTTTACAGCGCCAAATTCAGATAAGATAAATGCCGCTGCAGATATTTCATCATGGATAAACTACAGTTCAGTAATGTCTACATTAAGTTCTACATATGGTGCTTTGTCACAGTTTACCAGCTACAATAAGTTTTTACCAATGCAAAAAAGCTTTGGAAATTTTGTAAAAGGAATTAACCTTGATTTTTATTTCGATAATGACAATGCACGAATTGATGAGGTCGTAGAATATGCAGAACCAATGGCAGTAATCGTAGAGAAAATGACGAATAGAAAAGTAAATAAAAATATCTTTAATTATTTTCCTGATCAAAAACCATTGGGCTATATGTCATATCATATCAATAGCAAAGCCACATTGGAAAATTTCCCGTCATTAACCGCTGAACTTTTTCAAAATCCTAAACTCCTTAAAGAAGATATAACCATTGTAACCGATTTAATTTCGACAATTATTGATGAAGAAGCTACTGCAACACTTTTTGATGGTGATTTAAGTATGTTTTTATACAACATGAAAGAAGTTGAAGTAACAACCAAATCTTACGGATATGATGAAAATTATGAAGAGAAAGTAACAGAACAGAAGATTAAGAAAAACATTCCGTTATTCTCTGCCGTTTTTACCTCGACACATCCTACATTTGGTGATAAACTTATTCAATTAGGTGTTCGTAAACAATTTCTGGAGCAAAAAGGAGATTATTATCAAATACTGGGAACAGAAGAATACGGAACTATTTTTATCAAAAAAGATAAAGATGTAGTGGTTATAACCAACACGCAGGATTATTTTAATGCTGGAAAAGGATCTTTCTCTAAAGAAGCTAAAAAAGCCTTAAAGAAAAACTACATCTTCGGAAAATTCAACATTGCCGGATTATCAAATGTCTATGCAAATACTGGGGACACGACTAAATCAGATAAAATAAAAAGAGTTGCCGAAGAATTTATAGATGTCACATTCGAATCGCCTAAAAAATTAATTGACAACAAATTGATATTCGAATTTAAATTAAACGCTGCAAAATCAGATAAAAATATCATTTTGCAAACATTAGATTTAGCAGAAGAATTAAGTAAATAGTTTATAAAACTTATAAAAAAAAATCCCCAAGCTATTTTCTTGGGGATTTTTTTTATCATCTTATGTAATAGAAGCTTCGTAAATCCCTTTAATTGTTTTAGCTATTTTAGTATCAAACTCTTCATCAGACTGAGAAGCAGTAAGTCCTTCTGATAAGGCTCTTGAGAAACTGGCGATCAATCCGTGGTTTTGCGAAAGCTTTTCATTGGCTTCATCCTGTCCATATCCACCGGATAATGCTACAACACGCACAACATGCGGATCAGACATTAGGTCTTTATAAAAATCATTCACAGTTGGAATGGACAGTTTTAGCATCACTTTTACATCTTTGTCTAATAAACCAAGTTGTTTTTTGATTTCTGTTTTTAAAATCTCTTCTGATTTTGCTTTATCAGCACTATAAATATCAACTTCAGGCTCGATAATAGGAATAAGTCCTTTTTCGAAGATTTGTAAACCTACCGCAAATTGTTGTTCGACTACTTCACGAATTCCTGTTGCATTTGCTTCTTTAATTACAGAACGCATTTTAGTTCCAAAAACATTTCGTTCTGCGGCACGTGTCAGCAATTCATCTAAATTAGCAATAGGTTTCATCAATTGTACACCATTTGCAAGATCAGCAAGTCCTTTATCAACCTTTAAAAAAGGAACGATGTTTTTTTTCTCCCACAAATAATCGGCAGTCCATTGATTGTCAATTTTACGATCCATTGTGTTTTCAAATAGAATCGCGCCCAGGATATACTCACTCTTAAAAGCAGGGCTTTTAATGATGCGGGTTCTCATTTCATGTACAAGCGTGTACATTTCTTCATCATTCGAGAAGCTGCTTTCCAGGACTCCGTATTGAGCTAAAGCTTTTGGTGTACTTCCGCCACTTTGATCCAGTGCGGCGATAAATCCTTTTCCGGAATGCATACGGTTTAACTGTGCTATGTATCTTTCTCTATTTTTCATATCGTTATATTTTAGATTTTTAGAATGAAGATTTAAAGATAATGAATATCACAGACCTATTTTCTGATTTACCTTGTCATAAACTTCTTTTACTTTTTTGGGAGGATCAAATCTATAACCTGCAGAAAGTTTTAAAGTAGCGATATTATCATTCAGTCGCGGATTGACTTTTTCATCCTGAGCAAAACTTACAGTATTGATACTTGCAAAAGCAAAGAAACGATCCTTATTGTAGGCCAGTTTTAAATTAAAATCGGCTTGATATAGAGCCGATGAATCTCCGTCAATATCATTAATTCCAACGCCTAAAGCAATTCCGGTACCAATTAAAACTCTGTCACTAATTACAAAATTATAGAAATAGGATGGAGCCAAAGTAAATACATAAATATCTCCAGGTGTTGTGTCTGTAATGTTTAAGTCTATATTGGTGTAGTAAAACGAGAAAGTTGGAATAAAACTTCCGGAACTCTTAGTTTGCCATTCGTTTTGGCTTACCAGCGTTTTAAAAGAGAATTTATTATTAAAAACGTAAGCCGTCGATCCGCCAATTTTCGTAGTACGCATATCTGGCAGTTGTGCCGTTATATTATCATCGCTGATATAAAATCCTTTTTGATTGATGAAAGTAAAAGACTGCATCCATTTTTTGTAATAAAAACGGGTATTGAAATTAAAATTTTTGGAATGAGAGTCTCCTTTATTTTGACTTAGAAATTTTGGGGCAAAGCCAACAGAAATATCAATGATTTTATAGTTCAGATTAAAACCAATCTGTTCTCTTCTATTAGGAATAAGATTAACAAATGTTTCTGAATCCAGATTGCCTGAAGCAATCTGAAAACTATTCGAAGTATCTAAATAATAAATGCTGCCAGTAATTTTATCATTATACGATTTAAAATAGGGGTTCTGTAGTGAATCGTTTTGGGCAAAACATCCCAAAATACTATTCAAAGTTAATATACCGATTAATTTAAAATTCATCTGCAAAATCAGTTTTTATAGTGCTCCAACGTAGCAAAATATTTATAGCAATTGAATTGCCTGAATTATTTAAAGCTCCAAAGGAGCGATTATTAAACGTTTTCAAAAAGATATTCATTTCTAAAATCAATATTGAATAATTTTAAAAATGCGATATATTCTTCCCTAAATGTTTTTGTTTTATGATGTTCTTCCTGGTTTTCAATATATTTTATAAGATTGTTCAATTGAGAATGTCCATATGAAAAAGCACCAAAGCCAGTCTGCCATTCAAATTTTCCATTGATCCATTTTTGTTCGTTTATGAATTTGGATGAACTTGATTTAATATCTCTTACTAAATCAGATATTGAGATATCCGGTTTTATTCCAACTAAGATATGAATATGATCTGGCATTCCGTTAATAGAAATTAGTTTTTGTTTGTGATTGGTGATAATTCCTGTAATATATTTATAGATTTCGTCTTTATTATTTTTGGAAATTAAGTTTTGTCTTCCCTTTACCGCAAAACAATTTGAATATATAGTTGAGTGTAAGTGTTTGCCATATTTTAATTAAAATTTATTGATAGGTAAAGCTAAAGAATAAATTCAATTTGTAGGATAAATATTTCTTTTTTTGTTATCGAAAAATTAATTGAATTCTGTTGATAATTATAATATGTCACCCCTCTGGGGCTTTTTGTGAATGGTAATAAATTTTCTATAGATATTTCGCTCCTCTGGAGCTTTATTTGGATGGTAATAAATTTTGCTATAGATATGACACCCCTCTGGGGCTGGCAATAAATTTTTCTATAGATATTTCGCTCCGCTGGAGCTGCATTATTTTGCTATAAATATTTTACTCCTATGGAGTTTTATATCTAGCTAAAGTCTAAACGTAGTTCCCAGAGGGACGAAATATTTATAGCAAAAATCATGGGGACATCATGCAAAGCTCCAGCGGAGCGACATATCTCTAGAAATAAATGGGCGAACAAGATTATAAGCTCCAGCGGAGCGGCATATTTATAAAAACATAAATTCGGATATAAATATTAAACCCAATCAACAGGATTTTCTAACACCTTCACCAATTTTTCTTCTTCACTTCCAGCTTCTGCATGATGATCATAAACCCATTGCACGTGCGGAGGTAAACTCATCAAAATGCTTTCAATTCTTCCGTTGGTTTTTAAACCGAATAATGTTCCTTTATCATGAACAAGGTTAAATTCGACATAACGACCACGACGGATTTCCTGCCATTTTCTGTTTTCCGGAGTATATTCTAAATTTTTTCTTCTTTCTACGATTGGAACATAAGCTTCAAGGAAACTATTACCAACTTCGGTTACGAAATTGTACCAATCGTCCATCGACATTTGTTCATTTGCTTTGCAATAATCAAAGAACAATCCACCAATTCCGCGGGCTTCGTGTCTGTGTGCATTCCAGAAATAAGCGTCGCATTGTTTTTTATATTTAGGATAAAACTCTGGATTATGTTTGTCACAAGCTGTTTTACAGGTTTGGTGAAAGTGCTTGGCATCTTCCTCAAACAAATAATAAGGCGTTAAATCCTGTCCGCCGCCAAACCATTGTTCGATTACTTTTCCGGATTCGTCATACATTTCAAAATATCGCCAATTGGCATGAACCGTTGGAGTCATTGGATTCTTTGGATGTAAAACCAAACTTAATCCACAGGCAAAAAAATCTGCTTCGCCAACGCCAAACATCTTCTGCATCGCTTCAGGTAATTTTCCGTGAACTGCTGAAATGTTGACACCGCCTTTTTCGAAAACATTTCCGTTTTCAATTACGCGGGTTCTTCCTCCGCCACCTTCAGGGCGTTTCCAGAGATCTTCGCGGAATTTTGTAGTTCCGTCAACAGCTTCTAATCCAGCGCAAATCTGGTCTTGTAATTTTTGTATGTATGCGTAAAATTTATCTTTCATGTGCTTTATATTCTGATTTGAGCAATCCAAAGTAAACAGTGTTTTGCAATTCTCCGTCACCATTTCTAAATTCGTCTCGTAAAATTCCTTCTTGTTTAAAATTATGTTTCAACGCAATTCGCTGACTTGCCAAATTAACTTCTGAGGTGCATATAAAAACCTTGTTTAGCATTAATTTGTTGAAACAAAAATCAAGTACATGAGAAACCATTTTTGATGTAATTCGCTTTCCTTGATAATCTTCATCAATAAAATAACCTAATTCGCATTTAGAAATTCGGTAATCTATGGTTTTAACACACAAATAACCAATTAAAGCATTAGTTTTTATATCTCTGGCGTAAAAATGATAACCTTCTTTGTTTTTCTCTTTGTCAAGACTAACTTTTAAAAAATTCTGTGCTTTCTTTAGAGAATCAGAATTGGCCAGCGTAACGGGAAAAGTTTTTCCAATATAACTTTTGTTCTTTTCGATGAGGTTATAAAACTCTTCCGGAAGAATGTTGGCAATTGTTTCTATTTTCCAATCTGTAAAACTCATTTTTGTTTGTTTTTAGCCGAAGCAATTTTAGCATTTATTCCAAATGAAAAAACCTTGCTTTCCTGCTGGATATATTGATAAATTGCTAAAGCTTTATCTTCAAATTTATAGTTGTCTGTTTTTGAAAAATGGATTAAGAAATCAGCAAATTGTTCCAGTTGATTCCAATCGAATTGATTACGGATTAATAATGCAATTAATTCTTCATTATCGTAATCAACCAGAATTTGAATGTTTAAACCGAGTTCCTGAAGTTGATTTTCAATTTCAAGTTTTTCATCGTCATTCAACATTTTAGGAACAAAGTCAAGAGCGTGCAATGTTTTCAGGACATTGTCAATTCTGATGCTTTCGTTGTCTCGTAATCCCTTGTTGAGCATGATTAGTTATTTTTTATTCGATTTAAATTTCTGATTATTGATCGTTTGGCTAAAGACTAATTTACCTTCTTGGGAGGTAAAATTGTTAGTTCTTCCAAAGTTTTTAATTGTCCAATAGATAAAATACAAAACAGGCAAAGAATAATATATAAATCCCATGCATATCGGGACATAAGGTTTATCTATGAATAATCCGCTTGATTTTACAGTATCGAAATAATGGGATTTTTCTAAAAATTCATCTGTTAATCCGAATTTCGGAATTATGCCATTTCCGAAGCATACGGCAAAAATTAAAAAGAAATAAAACATTGCTTTTGCTACAGATTTCCCTATTTGTAAAGCCCGAACTTCCGGCGGGACATCAGAAAAAGCAAAGCGCATTCGGTTTAAAACCGTCAACAAATAAATGTAAAAAATATTGGTATTAATTACAGAATGATTAAAACCATATGCAAACAATCCGTACATGGGGAAAAACACGAAAAGCGACAATTTTTTAGGCATAACCGCCATAAAAACTCCTGAATGTACCATGATAAACTCGAAAGCCATTAAAATAGCCAGGTCATTAATCATACTTACATTGTGTTGTTCCGGATGTAACCAAACCATCAAAAACACCGTCGCATAATATGCCTGAAAAGCATATTCTATAAAAGAAAATGGTGAATTTCTATGAAGGTTTATGTTTGCAAACATTTTAGGACATGGTTTTTTAAGTTTGCAGCCCCACTCGCAGTTTTCAGTTTAAAATTAGACTGAAAACTGCGACTGAAAACTGAATACTATATTTAGTTCCCGTATTCCTTAACCGCGTCAATAAACGCTTTTGCATGATCTACAGGGATATTTGGTAAAATTCCGTGACCTAAATTTACAACATATTTATCTTTTCCGAACTCGTCGATCATTTCATGAACCATTTTTTTGATAGTTGGAATTGGAGAAAGCAATCTTGACGGATCAAAGTTTCCTTGTAAAGTAATGTTTCCACCAGACAAATAACGAGCATTTCTAGCCGAACATGTCCAGTCTACACCCAATGCCGAAGCTCTACTTTTACCCATTTCGCCAAGAGCAAACCAACATCCTTTTCCGAAAACAATAACCGGAGCGTGATCAGCCAAAGCTTCAACGATTTGGTTGATGTATTTCCATGAGAATTCCTGATAATCAACCGGAGAAAGCATTCCTCCCCAAGAATCAAAAATCTGAACAGCATCAACTCCTGCTTTTACTTTTTCTTTTAAGTATAAAATAGTAGTGTCTGTAATTTTTTGTAGTAAAGTATGCGCTGCTGCAGGGTTTGAGAAACAGAATCCTTTTGCAGTATCAAAACTTTTAGAACCTTTTCCTTCAACAGCATAACAAAAGATTGTCCAAGGCGAACCAGCGAAACCAATTAATGGCACTTCGTCGTTCAGCATTTCTTTAGTCAATTTAATGGCATCCATAACATAACCTAAACTTTCCTGAATGTCCGGAACATAAACTCTATGAACATCTGCCAAAGAACGAATTGGGTTTGGTAAAAAAGGACCAAAATTCTCTTTCATTAAAACTTCTATTCCCATTGCTTGCGGAACAACCAAAATATCCGAGAATAAAATTGCTGCATCCGGAGCAATTCTGCGAATAGGCTGAACAGTAATTTCAGCAGCCAATTCAGGAGTCTGACAACGAGTGAAGAAATCATATTTATCACGCAAAGCGATAAATTCCGGTAAATATCTTCCGGCTTGACGCATCATCCATACTGGCGGACGTTGAACAGTTTCTCCTTTTAATGCTTTTAAAAATAGGTCGTTTTTTAACATGTTTTTTATTTTAGGTGCAAAGCCACAAAGGGACAAAGTCACAAAGGTTTTTACTTATATTCGTTAATCACATCTTCAATTACGTCTTCAACTGTAGGCTGATCTGCAATGATGATGTTTTTGGTAATTTTATGTAAAGCTTCTGCGGTGGTTTCTCCAATGCAAAAGCACTTTTCTTTCTTGATTGTATTGTCTTTCAAATAACTTTCAACGCCGGAAGGACTAAAAAATAAAATTCCGTCTACCGTAGTTTTTATTTTCTGAGGAACTAATGACGTATCATAAACCTGAATTTCATTCAATTTGACATCAGCATCTTTCAATGCTTTTGGCAACGTTTCTCTGCGAAGGTTTCCGCTAAAAAAAGTATAGCTTTCGCTGCGGTAAATTAAAGTGATGATTTCGGCTAAATCAGAGGCATAACCTGTATAAGCCACAACATTAAAACCATTTTCAGATAATAGAATTTTGGTTTTTAAGCCCACACAAAACACATTTTTGCTTTTCAGTTTTTCTGAATCAGGATTCGATAAAACGCTATGAACTGCATTCTGACTCGTAAAAATCAGATTTTCGTTGAGGTCTTTTAGTTCGAAAGATTTGTTTTGAGTTTGAATAAAATCAGCATCAATAACTTCAATATTGGCTTTTACCAATGCTTGTTTTTGTTCGCCCGATAGCTTTTTTGTAGATAATATTTGAATTGATTTACTCATTTATTTTTTTAAAGATTCTTTTATAGATGCCATCAGTTCAGTTCCGCCATTGTTTAGAATTTCCTGGGCGGCGAAGAAACCTAGTTTTTTCCACTCTGCTATATCAACCGTTTTGTTTACTTCTAGTTTTTGTTTACCATCAACAGAAAGTAAAACGCCTTGAAAATGCAGCGTATCTTCATCTTCATTATATTTTACCAAAGCCCCGATTGGCGCGGTACAACCGCCTTCCAGCGTTCTTAGAAACTGACGTTCTATATAGGTACAAATTTCAGTTTCGATATGATTCAATTGCGAAAGCGCGTCCAGCGTATAATTGTCATTTTCCATTGCAACAACTAGCATTGCGCCTTGTGCCGGTGCTGGAATCATCCAATCAAGATCAATATAATTTCCCGGTTTCAGATTTATGCGCTCCAAACCTGCAGCAGCAAAAACAGCTCCATCCCAGGTATTGTCTTGTAGTTTCTGCATACGTGTATTTACGTTTCCGCGTAAATCAACAACAGTATGATTAGGATATTTGTTGAACCATTGCGCCTGACGACGTAAACTTCCGGTTGCAATTGTACTTGGATTTGCGAAATCAGGATTGCCTTTATGAACTAAAATGTCTAAAACATTGGCTCTTTCTAAAACTGCTGCCTGAACAATACCTTTTGGTAAAGCGGTTGGAACATCTTTCATCGAATGCACTGCAATATCAATATCTCCATTAATCATGGCAATATCTAAGGTTTTGGTGAAAATACCTGTAATGCCAAGTTCATAAAGAGGTTTGTCAAGAATAATGTCTCCTTGGGATTTTACCGCAACAATTGAAGTTTTATAACCTAAGTCATTCAGTTTTTTCTCGACAGTATGTGCTTGCCAAAGTGCTAATTCGCTATCGCGGGTTCCAATTCTGATTGTTTTTTCTGCCATGTTTTACTTTTTTTCCACCATATAAGTTATGTAAGTAAATTTAAGCAATGCGTAAACAACTATATTAAATGAACTTATATGGTGAAAAGAGTTTATGTTTTTAAGATGCTTTTATTTTAAAGACTTTCTCGATCCACTCGATGCTTTCATCAACCATGGTATCGTCGTCTTTTAAATGATTTGCGAAATGTGTAGTGATTTTCTGGATGATTCTGTTGCTGATGATTTCAGCCTGAGCTTCATTGAAATCAGCAATTTTTCTGCTTTGAAAATCTAATTCTGAAACTTTAATAGCATTCAGTTTTTCTTTTAAAGCATTTATGGTTGGAGCAAATTTTCTTCCTTTTGTCCAGGTAACAAATTCCTCTTTAACCTCTTCAATAATAGCTTCGGCAGCAGGGATATGTAATTTTCTGTTTTCAAGAGTTTCATCCGTCAATTGCGACAAATAATCCATGTGAATCAACGTTACACCTTCTAATTCCTCTACGTTTTCGTGTACGTTTTTCGGAATCGATAAATCAAGAATCAATAAAGGTTTCTTTAGATTTAAAATTGCTTTGTCAACTGTTGGGTTTTGAGCACCTGTAGCGACAACTACAACATCGGCTTTTTGAAGTTCTAAATGAAGTTCAGAATAATCTTTAACAATCAAATTTAGTTTTCCAGCCAGTTTCTCGGCTTTATCTTTCGTTCTGTTTATTAAAGTAATATGTTCGTTTTTGGTATGTTTTACAAGATTCTCGCAAGTATTTCTTCCAATTTTTCCTGTTCCGAAAAGTAAAATATTTTTATTGCCTATGTCTTCTACATTTTTGATAATGTATTGTACCGATGCAAAAGAAACAGATGTTGCGCCTGAACTAATCTCCGTTTCATTCTTGATCTTTTTACTGGCCTGAATTACGGCGTTTACCAATCTTTCTAAGAAAGCATTCGCAAGTCCCATTGATTTTGAATGTGCAAAACTGGTCTTGATTTGAGAAATAATCTCAAAATCACCTAAGATCTGACTGTCTAAACCAGTTCCTACGCGAAACATATGATTAATGGCTTCTTGATTTTTGTAGACAAAACCAACTTTCTGAAAAGCATCAACAGAACCGTTGCTGTTATCACAAATTAGTTTTATTAATTGAAATGGATGTTCTGCAAAACCGTAAATCTCGGTTCTGTTGCAGGTCGAAGTGACAATCAAACTTTCTATTCCTTCTTCTTTAGCCTGTTCCAGCAAACGCGTTTTTGCAATTGCATCCAAACTAAATTTACCTCTTACCTCAGCATCAGCTTTTTTATAACTCAAACCAACTGAGTAAAAATAAAGATGTTTAGGTACGTTATTGTTTTCCATAAATTCACTTTCATAAAAGTGCAACAAAATTATCACTATAGTCTTTATAAAAGTAACGCTGAAAGTACTTTTTGTATCGCTGCGTGTTTTTTTGTTTGTAAAGGTCTGTTTTTATGCAAAAAGAAGTACTTTTGTAGCAAAATCAACTTGTTAGAAATGTTTTGTTTAGAGTGATTCTAAATAACATTTTGCAATTGTCCTGATTTTTGTTCTAAAAAAATATCGCTATGAGTTCTCAGGAAATTATAAAAATTGAAGACGACTTTACGCTTATTCGTTTTCAAAATGACAGTTTAGAACCTTTTTCTGCACAACGAGAAATTGGTAGTGGCCTGATACAGTTTCACTTCGGAATAAAAGGAAATGCAAAATTCTTGTTCAATCAGGGTAACTATGCATTGGAATTGAAAGAAGAAAAATCGCTGCTTTTATATAATCCGCAGAAAGAATTACCACTCAATTTAGAGTTGGCTCCAAATTCCTGGGTGATCTCTGTAATTGTTTCGATTAAGAAATTTCACGCGTTGTTTTCTGCTGAAGCAGATTATATTACTTTCTTAAGTCCGGATAATAAGGACAAAAAGTATTATAACGAAGGAAATATTAGTCCGTCAATGGCAATTGTTTTGAGTCAACTGTTTCATTATAACTTACATCCGTCTATAAAAAACCTTTATTATAAAGGAAAAGGATATGAATTGCTGAGTTTGTATTTTAACAGAACCGAAGATCCAAATGCAGAGCAATGTCCGTTTTTGATTGATGAAGATAATGTTTTGAAGATCAGAAAAGCCAAAGAAATTATCATCGCTAATATGGCTGAACCTCCGGGATTGCAAGAGTTGGCAGATGAAATTGGTTTGAATCTAAAGAAACTCAAAATGGGTTTCAAACAAATTTACGGCGATACAGTTTACGGTTTTCTATTTGATTACAAAATGGATTTCGCCCGAAAACTATTAGATAGCGGATCTTATAATGTAAATGAAGTAGGATTAAAAATTGGTTACAGCACCGGAAGTCATTTTATAGCGGCTTTCAAGAAAAAGTTCGCCACAACTCCAAAGAAATATTTGATGTCAATTAATACTAATGTATAGCAAATGAGAAAAATACTTTTTTTGATATTTATTCCTTTATTAAGCTGTAAATCAACTGATCGTTCTTTATTGAATGAATATAAAAACTATGCATCGCATGATATTATAGTAGATAGTGTAAAGACATTTACTTATGGTTTACCTTTTATTTCTCCGATCGAGACCGAAAGAAAAATTCAAGAGACAAGAAAGTATAAGCGTGATAGTGTTTATAAAAAATATGGTTTATATAAACAAAATCAAGGTTGTGTTATAGGTGACAAGAAAATGGACAAAGCAATAAAAGAGTATCATAGAATAACAGATGTTTACCTCGTAAGTAGAAATGGAAAAGGATGGAAAGAGAAAATGGAAAAAGAGTTAAACGTTTTAAGTGAAGATTAAATTAAAAAGACTTCAGCATCAATTTTATATATCAGAACATAAATAAAAAATAACATTTATCATATTTCTAAAAAGTTGCAAGTTTTACTTTTGACGAAATTTTTAAACAAACAAATGCTTAAAGCCTATAGCTTAAAGCCTAAAGCAAAAAAAACAGAATGAAAGGCGTATTATTAGTAAACTTAGGATCTCCGGAAAGTCCAACACCAAAAGATGTAAAACCATATTTAGACGAATTTTTAATGGATAAATACGTGATCGATGTTCCGTATTTATTGAGAGCTTTATTGGTTCGTGGTATTATTTTAAGAAAAAGACCAGAAGAATCAGCGCACGCTTATGCGAAAATTTGGTGGGACGAAGGTTCTCCATTAGTAGTTCTTTCTGAAAGAATGCAGAAAAAAGTGCAGCCTTTAGTAAATGTTCCTGTTGCTCTGGCCATGCGTTACGGAAGTATGACTATCGAAAAAGGACTTCAGGAATTGCATGATAAAGGTGTTACTGAAGTATTACTTTTTCCGTTATATCCACAATATGCAATGGCTTCGACTTTGACCATTTTAGTAAAAGCAGAAGAAATTCGTAAAAAGAAATTCCCTCAAATGACTTTTACTGATGTTCCCGCGTTTTATAACAAACCGGATTACATCAAGAATTTGGCAGATTCGATTCATAAACATTTAGTTGGTTTTGATTACGATCATTTATTGTTCTCGTACCACGGAATACCGGAACGTCATATTCGCAAAACCGATGTAACAAAATCACATTGTAAAATTGATGGTTCTTGCTGTAATACACCTTCACCGGCACACGATTTTTGTTACCGTCACCAATGTTATGAGACAACCAGACAAGTCGTAAAATTATTAGGACTTCCTGAAGATAAATATAGTTTAACTTTTCAGTCTCGTTTAGCAGGAGATAAATGGTTAGAACCGTATACCGATGTTGAAATTGATAAAATGCCAGGAAAAGGAATCAGAAATTTAGCTGTTGTAACACCAGCTTTCGTTTCTGATTGTTTAGAAACGCTGGAAGAAATTGCAATGCGCGCCAAAGAAGATTTCGAGAAAAACGGAGGAGAAAAATTCCTGGCAATTCCGTGTTTAAATGATGACGATGAATGGTGTGAAACAGTAGGTAATTGGATTAATGATTGGGCTAAATAGAAAATAGAACAAAGAAGAAAGAGTAAAGAAAAAAGACTTTATAATGGAATACTATAACTATCTGAAATCACTGCATCTTATTTTTGTAATAACCTGGTTTGCCGGATTGTTTTATATCGTGCGTTTGTTTGTTTATCAAATTGAAGCCAACGAAAAATCATCTCCTGAAAAAGAAATTTTACAAGCGCAATACAAAATAATGACGTATCGTTTGTGGTATATTATTACGTGGCCGTCAGCAATTTTGGCAAGTATTTTTGCTTTTTGGATGTTGCTTTTTACAGATTTAGGAAACGCCTGGCTCAAAATGCCATGGATGCACGTTAAGTTATGTTTTGTTTTTTTATTGTATTTGTATCATGCAAAATGCCATCAAATATTTAAGCAATTGCAAAATGATGAGGTAAAATATTCTAACAATTTTATGCGTTTATGGAATGAAGGCGCAACGATTATCCTTTTTGCCGTGGTTTTTTTAGTAGTTTTAAAAAGTGCCATCAATTGGATTTTTGGTGTAATCGGAATCTTTTTATTCTCGATTATCATTATGTTGGGATTCCGTTTTTATAAAAGAATAAGAGAGAAAAAATAGTATTCAGTCTCAGTCTTAGTTTTCAGTTTATGCTGAGACTGAATACTGAGACTGAATACTGAGACTGAATACTGAGACTGAATACTAAATATATGCTGAACAACTTCAAAATGTCAATGCTTTCGCTTCGTACCAGGATTTTCCTGTCGATGATTGTATTGATTGTTGTGGCATCTTTTTTATTGGCTTCCATTTCGATTATTCAGTTTAAGAATGAAGCCAAAGAATACCATCAGGAACGTCTTGAACGAAAAGAAAATGCAGTAAAAGAACACATTAATTATGTGCTTTCGACTACAACTTATCCTTTAAAAACCGGAAACCTGGATTTGATTTTCAAGGATAAAATCCACGAATTAGCTCAGATTCATAAAATTGAAATCAATATTTATAGTCTTGATGGAAAACTATTAAAATCATCAAAAGAGTCTTTTGCCGTTGATAAAGTAGCGCCGCCTGTTCCGGATTATATTTTAAAATTAGTGCGTTCTTCGATCGAAAAGCGTTTTGTAGATATTAAAACCATCGATGGAGTCAAAAATCGATCATCTTACAGTTTAATCAAAGACGAAAAATTCAAACCGCTTGGTATTTTAAATCTTCCGTATTTAGAAGACGATGGCTATTATGATAACGAATTGAATACTTTCCTGATTCGTTTAAGTCAGGTTTATTCTTTTATGTTGGTTGTAGCTTTTGCATTAGCATATTTCCTTTCGACCTATATTACAAAATCGCTGAAAACCATTTCAGACAGATTAGAAGAAACCAATCTGGATCAGAAAAACGAAAAAATCGTTTTGGAAGCCAATAGTAAGGAAGTAAATTTCCTGATAAAGGCTTACAACGGAATGGTCGACAAACTCGAAACTAGCGCCATAAAACTAGCCCAAAGTGAGCGTGAAGAAGCCTGGCGCGAAATGGCGAAACAAGTAGCGCACGAAATAAAAAATCCGCTTACGCCGATGAGGTTAACCGTGCAGAGTTTTCAACGTAAGTTTGATCCAACGGCTCCGGATGTAAAACAAAAATTAAACGATTATTCTGAAACTTTAATTCAGCAAATTGATACTATGACCGCAGTAGCATCGGCATTTTCGAATTTTGCATCAATGCCGGCGCAACAAAACGAAACTTTAAATGTGGTTGAAGTCGTTGAGCTCTCTTTGGATATTTTCAACGAGGATTATATTGTGTTTGAAAGCGAAGAAGAGGAAATCATTTCAAAAATGGATCGTACACAATTGATTCGTGTCATTACGAATCTCGTAAAAAATGCAACACAGGCAATTCCGGAAAGTCAGTTTCATAAATCTATTGTTGTTACCGTAAAACGCAGAAACAATAATGTAGAGATTGCTGTAAAGGATAATGGAATAGGGATTCAAAAACTGGATACAGGTCGGATCTTTGAACCAAAATTCACTACGAAAACAAGTGGAATGGGACTTGGACTCGGAATTATAAAAAACATTATAGAAAATTACAAAGGAACAATTACCTTTGAATCAACTTACGGAAAAGGAACTACTTTTAGAGTTTCTTTGCCAATCACAAACTCCTAAAAAAAGCGTCATGAACTACGAAAATCTTTTAATCTCGATTGAAGAAAAAATTGCAACCGTAACCATAAACAGACCTACAAAACTAAATGCTTTAAACAAAGCAACAATTAGTGATTTGAGCAAAGCGGTAAAATTATTAGGTAAAAATGATGATGTTCGTGTAATTGTTATTACAGGAAGCGGCGAAAAAGCATTTGTAGCCGGAGCTGATATCTCAGAATTTGCAAATTATTCTGTAGCAGAAGGAGCTCAATTAGCCGGAGAAGGACAAGAATTACTATTTGATTTTATAGAGAACTTAAAGAAACCCGTTATTGCTGCCGTAAATGGTTTTGCACTTGGCGGAGGATTAGAACTTGCAATGGCATGTCATTTTAGAGTAGCATCAGATAATGCTAAAATGGGATTACCCGAAGTAACCTTAGGATTGATTCCCGGTTATGGAGGAACGCAGCGTTTGCCACAATTAATAGGAAAGGGCCGTGCAATGGAAATGATTATGACCGCAGCAATGATTTCTGCAGAAGAAGCCAAACAATACGGATTGGTAAATTATGTAGTGCCACAAGAAGAACTTTTGTCTTTTACAAATGTAATAGCCAATAAAATCATCAAAAATGCTCCTTTTGCAATTGGTAAAGCCATAAAAGCAATCAATGCAAATTATACAGACGGTAAAAATGGTTTTGATACCGAAATAAAATCATTCGGTAAATGTTTCGGAACCCAGGATTTTAAGGAAGGAACAACAGCATTCTTAGAGAAAAGAAAAGCTGAATTTACAGGAAAATAAAATTATACCACAACGAGATATAAAGATTCAAAAAGAATCTTAGTGCCTCAGAATCTTAGAAATAAAAAAATGTACGAACCTATATTTGCTCTTTTTTGCGAACGTGTTAAAGAAAGCATCAAAGCCGGCACCTTTGCCAAATTAACTCTGGCAAAAACCATCGGCGATACCGAGATTAAAAATATCTATTTCCGTTTGGCGATAAACGAAGACAATACGTATTCAATCGCATTAACAACGCGTTATAAAACCGAAGAAATCGAAAGTACACATACTTTAGATGAAGCTTTATTGGTATTGGGAACTTATATCAAAAATCCATTTTTGACCGCTTTATTGTTTACCACAGATAACGATGTGACTTTTAAAGTAAACAAAAAGAACGCAGGAAGTATCATCGAGCAAGAGCCGACATTCAAGAACGCTTCGCCCGTAATGTTAGAAATGATCGAGAAAGGAATTGTTTAAATAACTTTTATTGGATTTAGGAGCTAATCCCGCACAGGAGCCTGAAAGAGCGAACTGGCGAAGCAATCCGTTACAACCTTTTGTGCCTCCCGAAGCCTCGGGACCGGCACAAAAGGATTTCCACTTCTATCGGGGCGAGAAACAAATGTTGATGAAACTTTTTGCATCATAAAGTATAATGCCTCGCTTGTCAGGCTGAGGGAAGTCGAACTCCCGCTTTGTTGTAATCCATTTATGTGATCATAATCTCATTTTTGTCATCCCGATAAACGAGGGATATCCGTAAGAACTAACGTAAAGAATTTTTCCTAAAATGTGGAGCAACTTGTTGAGATCACTTGTTTCTCGGGATGACAAAAATCAGCAGACTTCTTCGCGAATCATTTGGAAACAATCTCTAAACCAGCTTTACAAACAAATTCGAAGCAATCTTATTCGAAATAGACAATTCTCTGCCATCAATTTTAATCTTCACAGATAAGTCAAAAGATTCCTTAGACAGAAGTTCCATTTGAGAACCCAGAGCAATCTCTTGTTTGTCGAGATATTTCAGGAATTCTGATGAAGTATCTTTTACACCTACACAAACTCCAATTTGATTTTCTGTTAATTCAGAAAGTAAGTGTTTCTCAATTTTTACAATTCGTCCATTCGCATCCGGAATCGGGTCACCATGCGGATCTTCTGTTGGATTTCCCAGAAAATCATCCAAACGATTGATTAACTGTTCTGATTTAATGTGTTCTAATTGTTCCGCAATATCATGAACTTCATCCCACGAAAAATTTAATTTTTCAACAAGAAAAACTTCCCATAAGCGATGTTTTCTAACAATCATTTTAGCGGCTAATTTGCCGTTTTCGGTCAAAGAAACGCCTTGATACTTTTTATAGTTTACCAAATCCTTTTCAGATAATTTTTTAAGCATATCCGTAACAGATGAAGCTTTGGTTTCCATCATTTCGGCAATAGCATTCGTGCTGACTTCAGCATCATTTGAAGCCGTAAGATGATAGATTGATTTAAGATAATTTTCTTCTGAAAAAGTCATTTTTTTATTTTTTGAGTCACAAAGGTTCAGAGGCACAAAAGTTCAAAGGTTTTAAATCTTTGTGCCTTTGTCGCTCTGTTACTTTGAACCTATTTTTTAACAATCAACAAAGGTATTGAAATTTTATGTCTCAATTTATCTACGGTTGTACCAAATAAAATATCTTTTAATCCAGTGTGGCCGTGGGTTCCCATAACCAGAATGTCAAAATTACCTTGGTTGATAATCTTCGGGATCACTGCGTTAGGTTTCCCAAAACCAAGTTCTGTTTCGATTCTGAATCCCTTCTGCGAAAGCATTTCTTTATATTCTAATAATAATTTTTCGTCAATAGTAGTTTCGTGATCGTCAACGTGTACGCCATACATTAATGCGCCAACAGTTTCTACAATGTGAATTAAGGTATATTGCGCATCGATTCCGCCCAATTCAAAGGCATTATTAAGTGCAGCTTCGTCAGCTTTAGAAAAGTCGACTGAAATCGCTATGTTTTTCTTGCCGTAACTTTCTTTTGGCGTATAAACTAATTTTAAGTGATGAGGTGAATGATTTTCGATATTCGATTTTGCTCTTGCAATAAAAGGTTTTGCAATAATGTATAATAATAAAGCAAGAAATCCAAAAGCGAGTGGAACGACTGTTAACCATAAAATTGTTGGATGATTCGAGTTTTCAAGCCATGATGTGATTTCGTCATAAACCAGTTTTGCATTTAATGAAACGATAATTAGCGCAATAATCCAGGCAGCGACCTGAGTTGTTTTAGAAATATGAAATCCTTTCATCTTAGTTTTATCGCTTACAAAGTGTATTAGCGGAATAATCGCAAATCCCAATTGTAAACTCAAAATAACCTGACTTAAAATTAGAAGTTTTCCCGTGACGCTTTCGCCATAAATCAAGATCACAATTACTGCCGGTACAATGGCAATTAAGCGGGTAATAATGCGTCGGACCCAAGGCTGAATTCTTAAATTCAGATAACCTTCCATTACAATTTGTCCGGCTAAAGTTCCGGTAACAGTCGAACTTTGTCCGGCGGCAATCAAAGCAACGGCAAATAAAATTGGTGCCCATTTGGTTCCCAGCAAAGGCTCCAGGAACTGATGTGCATCCTGAATTTCTGCAACTTCAAACATTCCGTTTCTATAGAATGTGGCTGCAGCCAAAATCAAAATAGCAGCGTTTACAAAAAAAGCAAGGTTTAAGGCGATTGTAGAATCTATGAAATTATATTTCAGAGCTTGTTTGATTCCGGCTGGAGTTCTGTCAAATTTTCTGGTTTGAACTAAAGAGGAATGCAAATATAAATTATGTGGCATTACCGTTGCACCAATAATCCCAATAGCAATATACAAAGCCGCTGAGTTTGGCATTGAAGGAATAAGACCATAAAGTACTTTATCCAGTTCCGGTTCTGCAAAAATCATTTCAAAAATAAAGGAGAAACCAATAATCGCAACCAGAACAATAATAAAAGCTTCCATTTTTCGGATTCCTTTATTGATAAGGAATAATAATAAAAAGGTATCTAAAACGGTAATTAAAACACCTTCGATAAGCGGAATATCAAAAAGCAAGTTGATCCCGATCGCCATTCCTAATACTTCGGCTAAATCGCACGCGGCAATGGCTATTTCTGCCAGGAAATATAAAATATAATTAATAAACTTCGAATACGTTTCTCGCGAAGCCTGTGCTAAATCACGTTGTGTTACAATCCCAAGCCTTGCACTTAAACTTTGTAAAAGTAAAGCCATTAAATTACTCATTAGCAAAACCCAAAGCAAAGAATACCCAAACTGACTACCGCCCGCAATATCTGTTGCCCAGTTGCCAGGATCCATATATCCTACGCTTACTAAATATGCCGGGCCTAAAAAGGCTAATATTTTTCTAAATCCTGTTTTTTTATGCTCTGTTGCAACCGATTGGTGAACTTCTTCTAAAGACTTGGTCATTGTAAAAATGTTGTTTTAACAAATATAGGTATAAATTACATTCGTAAAACAATATTTTTAGGCAAGTCTAAAACTTAAATGTTAGAATTTAAACAATTCGGGCACAATCCTGATAACGTAAAGTTTATGTCATTGACTTTATAATTATGAGGGATGATATAACTTGGCTTCACATTTTCGAGACAAGTTATTTCCAAACATTTTTCACAACTAAAATGAGCATGATTATGAATGTGCACACGTTGGGCATGATGATGGCATTTTGCATACTTGACCGTACCATCAAGATTTACAATTTTATGAATAATATCATCGTTTACCAATCTTTCTAATATTCTATAAATTGTAACCCTGTCACACAAATCGCCTATTTGTTTTTGAATTTCGGCATGTGACAGCGCAGTTTTAGAATTGCCAAAAATCTCTAAAACGGCTGTCTTTGCTGCTGTATTTCGTGTTGTTTTCATTTTATTATAATTAAAAATATTATCGCAACAATGTTGCGATTAAAATAATCTTGTATATTTGCAACAAAATTGCATTAAGCAAAAGTACTGAAAATGAAGAAAACAAGCACACCCTTTTATGATATTTTAGGAATTTCGAGCGCGACTATTTGTTTAGTTCATTGTTTGGTTTTTCCGCTTCTGACTATTTTGCCTTTAGGTTTAAGTCACAATCCATTTATTGATTTGCTCTTTGCAACGATCGGACTATTTGCAATTGTAAAGATAATTAAGAAATCAAACCTTTTGATTTCTTCTATTCTGATTATTTCAATGGCATTAATTTGGATCAGTGTTTTAAGCGAAATTATTCTTGATATTCATCTCGACCTGATATTTATTGGCGGAATAGGAATGATAATCGGCCATTTGGTTAATTATAGAATACATAAAAATACTAATCATTAAATATAAAGTTATGATACAAGAAACAAATTTTGAGGTTATCATTGTTGGAGGAAGTTACAGCGGACTTTCGGCAGCCATGAGTTTAGGGCGTTCACTGCGACAAGTTTTAGTGATTGACAGCGGTTTGCCTTGTAATCGACAAACGCCACATTCGCATAATTTCATCACGCACGATGGTGAAAAACCTGCAGTTATTTCGGCGAAAGCCAAAATACAAGTAGACTTTTATGATACAGTCCAGTTTTATAACGGACTTGCTATAAGTGCTGTCAAAACTGAAAACGGCTTTGAAATTAAAACCGAATCGGGAAAATCCTTTACTTCTCGAAAACTATTGTTCGCAACCGGAGTAAAAGATTTACTTCCGGAAATTCCAGGTTTTGCTGAATGTTGGGGAATTTCGGTTTTGTATTGTCCATATTGTCATGGTTATGAAGTTAAAACAGAGAAAACAGCAATTATTGCGAATGGCGAAATGGGATTTGAATTTGCTAAACTGATTTCGAATTGGACCAAAGATCTTAGCGTATTAACTAATGGAAAATCAACTTTATCTACGGAAGAAACGTTGATTTTGCAACAACATAATATTGCTGTTATTGAAGATGAAATTGATTCTTTTGAGCATGAAAATGGAAATATTAAGAATGTTGTTTTCAAAAATCAATCAAAAATTGCAATAAAAGCCATTTATGCCAGACCTCCTTTTGAACAGCATTGTCTTTTACCGGAAAGTTTAGGTTGCGAATTAACCCAACAAAGTTTACTGAAAGTCGATGCCATGCAAAAAACAAATATTGCCGGAATCTATGCGAGCGGAGATTGCACAACTCAAATGCGATCTGTGGCAATTGCGGTTTCTACAGGATCTTTTGCCGGAGCGGTAATTAATAAAGAACTTATTGACGAGTCATTTATTTAGCTTTTTTACATGGGATTATAAACAGTTATGTAAATCAAAGATTGAAATGTGCCTTTAGGTACTTAATGTTGGTAGAAATTAGATAGAAATATAACATATTGAAGTGAAATAAGTTATAAATTTCTAAATCTAAAATCAATATTTGTCAAATTTAATTTTTAGTTTTGTCTAAATTTAATTTTATAATAATGAAAAAACTATTTTTGATATTGCTTTTGTTTGGTTTACAAATTTCGTTTGCACAAGAAACTACTTCTATTTCTGGCTTTGTATCAGGTGAAGGTCAGAAATTGCAGTTAGCAAATGTTCATTTATTGGGAACAAAATATAAAGCAGTTACGGATAGTTTGGGATATTATAAATTAGAAAATGTTGCAATTGGAAATTATACACTTCAGGTTTCTCAAATTGGATTTCAGACTTTGAAAAAGAAAATAGAAGTCATTAAAGATTCTATTGAGTCGTATGATTTTGAATTGACAGATAACGAAAACCAACTGAATGAAGTCGTGGTTTCCGGAACTTTAAAAGCGGTAAAACGATTGGAAAGTGCAGTTCCGGTTGAGGTTTATTCGCCGGTTTTCTTCAAAAGAAATCCAACGCCAAGTATTTATGAAGCACTTCAGAATATAAATGGTGTTCGTCCGCAGCTAAATTGTGGTGTTTGCAATACCGGAGATATTCACATTAACGGATTGGAAGGACCTTATACTTTGGTTTTAATTGACGGAATGCCAATTGTGAGCAGCCTTTCAACGGTTTATGGATTATCCGGAATTCCTAATTCACTCGTAGAACGTATTGAAATCGTAAAAGGTCCGGCATCTTCTCTTTACGGAAGTGAGGCAGTTGGTGGCTTGATCAATATTATAACTAAAAATCCAACCAATGCACCGTTGTTTTCGGCCGATGTTTTTACGACTTCATATTTAGAAACGAATGTTGATTTGGGAATGAAATTTAATCCAACCAAAAAGTCTACAACACTTTTAGGAATTAATTATTTCGACTACAATCAGGTTGTGGATAAAGATAAGGATGGATTTACGGATGTTACGCTTTCGCAAAGAATTTCAGTTTTTAATAAATGGAGTTTTCAAAGGGAAAATAATCGTTTGTTTACGATCGCAGCACGCGGAATGTATGAAGACCGATGGGGTGGAGACGTGCGTTGGGAAAAGAAGTATCGCGGAGGTGATGAAATTTACGGCGAAAGTATTTATACTAAAAGAGGTGAATTGATAGGAAGTTATCAATTGCCATTCGAAGAAAAACTAATGCTTTCGTTCTCGGGAAATGTGCATTATCAGGACAGTCGTTATGGAACAACTTCATACATCGCCAATCAAAAGATAGGTTTCCTGCAATTGACCTGGGATAAAAAGATTGGAAGGAACGATTTCCTTGCCGGAATCGCCAATCGGTATTCTTATTATGATGATAATACTACTGCCACAAAAGAAGCAGAAAGTACTTGGTTACCGGGAATTTTTGTTCAGGATGAAATTACGCTTTCTCCCAAAAGTCAGGTTTTGTTAGGAATGCGTTATGACTACAACTCGATTCATGGTTCTATTTATACGCCAAGAGTTGCATATCGATGGAAGAAAAATGAAAATACCATTTTCCGTTTCAATGCCGGAACCGGATTTCGTGTCGTAAATTTATTTACCGAAGATCACGCTGCCCTTACCGGATCAAGAGATGTTGTACTTAAAAGCAATTTAAAACCCGAACAATCTATAAATGCAAATCTGAATTACATTCAGAAAATAAACTTTACAAACGGAATTTTTATAGGCATTGAAACGACGGCTTTTTATACCCGTTTCAGCAATAAGATTATATCAGATTATGAAACTGATCCTAATAAAATCATCTATGACAACATTAACGGTTACGCCATAAGTCAGGGAATCAGTACGAATGTTGATGTCAATTTTCCAATGGGATTAAAAATGATTTTGGGTGCGACGGTTTTAGACAATAAAAATGTTGAAAATGGAATCTCAGAAACTCCTTTTTTAACCGAAAAATTCACAGGAACCTGGAGTATGTCCTATAAAATAGAGCCTTGGAATTTATTAATGGATTATACAGGGAATGTTTACAGCCCAATGAAATTGCCTTTGTTGAGCGATTCAGATCCAAGAAGTCCAAAATCGCCTTGGTACAGTATTCAGAATATTCAGTTTACTTATTTTGGATGGAAAAATTTTGAATTGTACGGCGGAATAAAAAACCTATTGAATTTTACACCAAAACAGAATAATCCGTTTTTGATTTCAAGAACCAATGATCCTTTTGATAAAAATGTGCAATATGATTCCGCTGGAAAAGTACTGGTTACTCCGAATAATCCCTATGGTTTGACTTTCGACACGACTTATGTTTACGGACAAAACCAAACGATTCGTGGATTTTTTGGACTAAGATATACACTGCGATAAAATTATATGCCACAGATTAAATGGATTAAAAACACTATTTTTTAGAAGAAATTCGTGGCAGCAAAATCTTTTTAATCCATTTAATCTGTGGCAAAAATGAAAAAAAAATGAAAAAGCTATTTCTATTTATCTTGTTTTTCAGTGTAACTTCAATAGGATTCTGCCAGCTTAAAAACAGAACTTTTGAGGAAGTAGACAGTTTGCAGCAAATTCAAAAACGAAGAATAATTGTTTTTATCCATACGGATTGGTGTCAGTTTTGCCAACGAATGAAACAAACGACTTTCAAAAATCAGGAAATCATCCAAAAACTGAATTCAGATTTTTATTTTGTCGATTTTAATGCCGAAGAAAAACGGGATATTACATTTAATAACCAGAAATTTAAATATCAGCCTTCGGGAAATAATGTAGGTGTTCATGAATTGGCTTTGCAGTTAGGAACCATGAACAATCAAATCGTATATCCGGTTTTGTGTGTTTTGAATGAAAAACGAGAAATTATCTTACAATACAATAGTTGTCTTAATCCAAAGGATTTTAAGGTACTTTTAGAAAAATTGAGTGAATAAAATTCATTATTTTTGAGAATGAATTCTTCGCAAATCCAACACTTCAATTACATCTTTACAGGAACGGGTTTATCTGCCTTGATGACCGTTTATAAAATGGTATTGTCCGGGAAATTTTCCAATAAATCCATTTTGCTGTTAGATCAGGATTTAAAAAAAACAAATGACAGAACTTGGTGTTTTTGGGCGAAAGAGGAAACGTTATGGAATTCGATTATTTTCAAAAAATGGAATTCGGCGTTGTTTGCCAATGAATGTTTTAATCGTGATTTAGATCTGAATCCTTATCAATACAATCAAATTCGGGGATTGGATTTTTATAATTTTGTTTTCGAAAGCCTTTCAAAACATTCAAATATTACTTTTTTAAATGAAAAAGTAACGGATATCAATGAACTCGAAACCCATGTTTTTGTAGGTACGGAAGTTAGCAGATATACTTGTGATTACTTATTCAATAGTATTTATACCAAAGCTTTTGCTTTAAGTCAGGCTAAATATCCGGTTTTGCAACAACATTTTGTGGGTTGGTTTGTAAAGACGAAAATCGAGATTTTTAATCCGGAACAGGCAACTTTTATGGATTTTTCGGTCGAACAAAGAGGGAATACGCGTTTTATGTATGTTTTGCCAATTTCAAAAACCGAAGCTTTAGTTGAATATACTTTGTTTTCTGAAAACTTGCTTTCAAAAGAAGAATATGAAAATGAGATTCAGATCTACTTAAAAAAATTAGACATTGATCAATATGAAATTATTGAAAAGGAGCAGGGAAGTATTCCTATGACTTCTTATCCCTTTTGGAAAAAAAATACCAAACGTGTTCTAAATATAGGAACTGCCGGTGGGTGGACAAAAGCAAGTACAGGTTATACCTTTAGAAATTCTGATAAAAAAGCTGAAGAATTAGTTCAGTTTCTTTCCGCCACTTCTCCCGAAGCTTCAGGACAGCTCAAAATGTCATCTTTTCATAAAAAAAGCCGATTCTGGTTTTATGATTTATTGCTTTTAAATATTCTGCATCGTCATAATGAATTGGGAAGTGTTATTTTTTCATCGATGTTCAAAAAAGGAAATCCTGCTCTGATCTTTAAGTTTCTGGATGAAGAAACCAGTTTGTTAGAAGATCTTAAAGTGATTTTAAAATGTCCTAAAATGCCTTTTATTAAGGCGTTGCTTCGGGTTATCTTTAAGTAAAGATTCTTATTGCTTTCAAAGTCGAAATTATCTATCGTAATAAATAGCGGATGTCTTGAAAGCTTTGACGTATTGGATCAATACAAAATCCAGCTCATAAATTCTTATGCCCTTATTTGTCTGTTTAAAATGTCTTATTGTTTTGTTTTATAGACTTTTTAGGGCAACTACAATGACACATTTACATTTAAATTTGCTGTTTCTAAAAAATGTTGATTCATTATTGAGCAAAACTTTGGTTTTGCATCTTACAGATAGAAAAAACACAAAAATAGAGAAAAACAGATAATGAAAAACCTGTAAAAATCATTCGGGCATTCTATAATCGTTCATTAGCGATAATGAATTAATTGGCAAATTTATGGGTATTACCAAACATTTATATTTTGATAAGGAAACAAAAACAATAGGAAAAATTTGCAAAGCACTTGGTCATCCTGCAAGAATTGAGATTATGACGCTCCTTTGGAAAAGAAATAACAGGACTTGTGGTGAAATTGTTGAATTAATGCCATTGGCACAATCAACAATATCCAAACACTTATTAGAATTAAAAAAAGCAAATCTTGTAAATATAGTGAATGAGGGAAAGAAAATAATCTACTCTGTTGAAGTTAGTAATATCGAAACACTTAAAAAATACCTGTCAAGTTATCTGTCAACCATTGAAATTTTAGAACATAATAAAGAAACTGTTTTAACAACCAAGCATAAACTAAGAAGCAGGTATAGCCATTTGAAACAATATAATTATGAGTTTTCTAATAAAAAACAAAAGAGATTGTGCTTTAGAGATAATAACCCATCTTACTAACGCTATGTGTTTTGTCATAATATATGTAAAACCGTTAAGAAAACAAGTTTAAAATTGACGATAATTCCTAGTATTGCTTTAATGTTTTATTCTGTTCAAAATCTATTATGGAACTATAACAAAACTTTATACCTGAAATTAACTAGTTGCGAGTAAACTTTGTAACTTTGCAAATCAAAAGTAAAATTTAAAATAAAGAAATATGTATCCAGAAGAAATGGTAAAACCAATGCAAGCTGAACTAACAGCTGCTGGTTTTCAAGATTTACATAGTGCTGACGCTGTAGATAATGCTATCAAAGCTGAAGGTACCACTTTAGTTGTTGTAAACTCTGTTTGTGGTTGTGCTGCAAGAAATGCACGTCCAGGAGCAAAAATGAGTTTAGAAGGAGCTAAAAAACCAGATCACTTAATCACTGTTTTTGCTGGTGTTGACAAAGAAGCTGTTGATGCTGCAAGACAACATATGTTTCCTTTTCCTCCATCATCGCCTTCTATGGCTTTGTTCAAAAACGGAGAATTGGTTCACATGTTAGAGCGTCACCACATCGAAGGGCGTCCGGCTGAATTAATCGCTGAGAACTTGCAAGATGCTTTTAACGAATTCTGCTAATTCAGGTTCAAAGCAACAAAAGTACAGAGATATAAAGATTTTAAAAGCACTATTAATTTAGTGCTTTTTTGTTTTTATAAAGTATTTCAAAACCTTTGAACCTGACAAAACCTTTGTCTCTTTGAACCTTTTTCTTTACCTTTGCACCTCAAAAAAAAATCTAAACTTAATAACTGTTTATAGCATGCAACTGTACAACACTTTAAGCGCAGAAGAGAGAGCCATCATGATCGATGATGCCGGTAAACAACGACTAACGTTGTCTTTCTATGCGTATGCCAAAATTCAAGATCCCAAAAAATTTCGCGATGATTTATTTGTAGCCTGGAATAAGCTTGATGCTTTAGGCCGAATTTATGTCGCCAATGAAGGAATTAATGCTCAGATGAGTATTCCGGAAGAAAATTTGGAGACTTTTAGAGCAACTCTGGAAGTATATGATTTCATGAAAGGCATTCGTTTGAATGAAGCGGTTGAACATGATGATCATTCCTTTTTAAAATTAACCATTAAAGTTCGTGATAAAATCGTTGCCGACGGTTTGAATGATGAGACTTTTGATGTAACTAATATTGGCGTTCACTTGAAAGCCAAAGAATTCAACGAAATTTTAGACGATCCAAACACGATTGTAGTAGATTTTAGAAATCACTACGAAAGTGAAGTAGGGCATTTTAAAGGCGCAATTACTCCTGATGTTGAAACTTTTAGAGAGAGTTTGCCCATAATCAACGATCAGCTCCAAAACCATAAAGAAGATAAAAATCTGGTCATGTATTGTACCGGAGGAATTCGTTGCGAAAAAGCAAGTGCTTATTTTAAACACCAGGGCTTTAAAAATGTGTTTCAGTTAGAAGGAGGAATCATTAATTACGCCAAACAAATTGAAGCAGAAGGTTTAGAAAGCAAATTCATTGGGAAAAACTTTGTATTTGATAACCGTCTTGGCGAAAGAATTACCGAAGATATTATTTCGCAATGTCATCAATGCGGAAAACCTTGCGACAATCATACGAATTGCGAAAATGACGGATGTCATTTGCTATTTATTCAATGTGACGAATGTAAAGCCGCAATGGAAAATTGCTGTTCTTCAGAATGTCTTGATGTTATACATATGCCTCTTGTTGATCAGGTTCGTTTAAGAACCGGAAAACAAGTTGGAAACAAGGTTTTCAGAAAAGGAAAATCAGATAGTTTGAAATTTAAGCATTCCGGTGAATTACAAAATGTTGCCTTGGCTACTGCAGAAAAACCAGTAGATATTCGCCAGAAAATAAAAGTGAAAAAAGTACTTATTGGTAAAGCCGAACATTATTATGTAAAAGCACAAGTTGGTCTTTTTACTGTTGAAAATCAAGAATTAAATGCAGGTGATAAAGTCTTAATTTCCGGACCTACTACAGGAAATCAGGAATTAGTTTTAGAAAAAATGATTGTCAACGAAGTCGAAGCTTTAACCGCTAAGATAGGTGATAAAGTTACTTTTGAAGTTCCTTTCCGTATTCGTTTATCAGATAAAATCTATAAAATTTTAGAATAAAATTAGTGTTTAGTGCGAAACTTTAGCACGTTCAAATACCACATAAAGTTAATTTTTAGAGGAAATACTAAGCTTTAAAATTAATTCAAATGACATTTAATAATAAAATTGAACTTATGGCTCCCGCCGGGAGCTTTGAGTCACTTCAGGCTGCGCTAGATAATGGCGCAGATTCTATCTATTTTGGTGTAGAGCAACTCAATATGCGTGCGCGTTCAACGGTAAATTTTACTATGGAGGACTTGCAGGAAATTGTGAATCGCTGTGAAGCTAAAAATGTACGAAGCTATTTGACTTTAAACACGATTATTTACGATCATGACTTGTCTGTTGTAAGGACATTGTTAAATAAAGCTAAAGAAGCCAACATAACAGCTGTAATTGCGTCAGATCAAGCAGTAATTGCAATGGCAAGATCGATTGGTATGGAAGTGCATATTTCGACACAATTGAATGTAACCAACATTGAAACCATAAAATTCTATAGTTTATTTGCTGATACTATGGTTTTAAGCCGCGAATTAAGTTTGCGCCAGGTAAAAAGAATTACAGATCAAATAGAGAAAGAACAAATAAAAGGTCCGAACGGAAATTTAGTCGAAATCGAAATTTTTGGTCATGGTGCTTTGTGTATGGCAGTTTCAGGGAAATGTTATTTGAGTTTGCATTCGCATAATTCATCTGCAAATCGTGGTGCCTGCAAACAAAACTGTCGAAAAAAATATACCGTTATCGATCAGGAAACTGGTTTTGAGATCGAACTGGATAATGAATATATGATGTCACCTAAAGATTTATGCACACTGGACTTTCTAGATCAGGTAATTGATTCAGGAATTCAGGTTTTAAAAATAGAAGGTCGTGGTCGTGCGCCTGAATATGTGGCAACTGTTATTAAAACGTATCGGGAAGCTATTGATTCGTATTATGATAAAACATTTTCGAAAGAAAAAACCGCAGTTTGGATGGAAGCGCTGAATACAGTTTATAATCGTGGTTTTTGGTCAGGATATTATTTAGGGCAGGAATTAGGAGAATGGAGTGATATTCCGGGATCTGCAGCAACGCAAAAGAAAGTATACGTAGGGAAAGGAACACATTATTTCCCGAAAGCTGAGGTAGGGCAATTTAAAATCGAAGCTTACGACATTAAAATTGGGGATAGAATCTTAGTAACCGGACCAAGTACGGGAGCTCAGGAAATGATTATTAACGAAATGTTTGTTAATGATTTGGTTTCTGAAAAAGCAACAAAAGGGGATGATTGTACTTTCAAACTTCCGTTTAGAATAAGAATGTCGGACAAATTATATAAAATAGTTGAATTGTAATGGTTATCATAACTTTACAAAGAGATAAATGCATTGGCTGTAATTACTGCGTCGAAATGGATCCGGTACATTTTCAAATGTCTAAAAAAGACGGGAAATCGGTATTGATTCATTCGAAAGATGCCAAAGGTTTTTTTACTTTAAAATCGAATAATCACGATCTTGCTGAAGGTTTTGAACTGGCTGCGAAAGCGTGCCCAGTGAAGATTATCACAGTCAAGGAGACTTAGAATTAAAACAATCCCTATTTTGTAATAATGCAAAATAGGGATTGTTTTGTTTTTGAAACTTTCTTTGTTAAATGCCTATTTTGGCATCGATATTATGCTTTTCGACATATGCTTTTGCGACATTCATTAATTTTGTAAACTTAACTTCTATGTCGTTTTGAGTTGAGGCATCAAAATCTGCTATTGCTTTTTCTATTGTTTCAGGTGAAGCTTTTTCATCCTTCATTTTGGCAATTGGCAAATAGCCTTCTTTTTCTTTAGCAATTGCATAAGAGAATAAATCTTTTGATGCCTGAAGAAGTTCCCGATTGTCATCATCTTCCTTTATATCTTTGATATTTTTCAACTGAATTTCTAAATTTGCGATATCAAATTTAAAATAATCGTAATATGAAGATGGAATCATTTTTTTTTGGGCTTCATCATAAACCTGAGGTTCAGATTCCAGCTTAAAATTAATATCCTTACTTCCAAAACGAGATAATAAATTCGAATTTAGTGCGGCTATTTCAAAAGTTTTTTCTGGGGAAAGGTTTGTACAAGAAGTTGAAAATATACTTGCAGCGATTAATACTAATAATATTATGGAATTATTTAATGTCTTTTTCATTTTTTAAGTTTCTTGTTATTTATCCTTTTAAAATTTTAATTTTCTCAGCGTCAAATTCTTCAGAAGTTAAAATTCCCGCATCTAGAAGTTCTTTCAAATCTAATAATGCCTTTTTCTTTACTTCCATAGAATTTCCTGAATCTGCTTTTTGTGGTTCTTCTTTCTGAATTGGTGTTATCACAGTTCCAGATGGCGCATATTTCAAAATCAATTCTGTAATTTCATTAAAGCCTTTTACATTCGAATAATCAATTGCTTTTTGCTCTTTTACATTTACAATAGAAGCGTCTGCTTTATTATCAAGTAAATATTTGACAGCATCTTTCTTTCCGTTTGCAGCGCTGTAATGTAAAGGTGTATTCCCGGATTCGTCCTGAATGTTGATATTTGCCCCAGCTTCTATTAGTAATTTTACCATACTCAAATTGCCTTTTTTTGTAGCAACATGCAGAAGACTTTCGCCACCATACGTATAATTGCTATTGAGTGTAAAACTAGATTCGTTAGCAATATTTGTAGCGCTAACAATCCAATCCAGATAATCATTCATAGAAGAAGTGTCGCTGGCCAAAGGTTTGCTGTAGTTCACGTCAACTCCATTTTCTAAAAATAAAGAGACAATTTCTTTCTGATTATTCGCGCAGGCGTACCAAATAGGAGAGTAGCCGTTATTGTTTGATGCGAATACATCAGCTCCTCTTTCGACTAAAAGTTTAGCAAGCATTCTGTTGGTTTCATAGCATGCAATCAAAAGAGCATTTTCTCCTGAATGATTGACATGATTTATAGCTGCGCCATTGTCTAAAAGTAAAGTAACAACCGGGATCGATTTGGTGTAACAAGCATGAAGAAGTGATGTGTTTCCTAGTTTGTCTGTGACATTAATATCGGCTCCTTTGTCTAAAAGCAACTGAATAATTTCCCTATTTAATTTTGTTGAAGCAAGGATAAGTGGCGTTTCTCCATTATTATTCAGTAAATTAACATCAATTCCTGCTTCAAGCAACTTTGTTGCAATTTCAGTTTGAGCGGTTTGAACCACTAAATGTAAAAGACTGTTTCCTGATTTATCATTTTTGGTAATTTCAGCGCCATTTTCTAAAAGATATAAAGCAGTTTGCTTTTGCTTTTGCAAACAGGCAAAGAATAAAGGCGTTTCTCCCTGATGATCTTCATAATTAATATCAGCACCATCTATGCATAAAATTTTTACAATATCAAGATAACCTCTGTGAGCTGCATAGTGAAGGGCAGTTCTTCCTTTTTCATCTGTATATTTTACATCCACTTCCTTGTTTTGAAGTAGTAATTCGGCTATTTTTCTGTTGCCGTTTTCACAGGCAATTATAAATGACATTGACATATTAGTAGTATTTTGTATAATTCAGTTTATGATTTCATTAAAAGTTCGACCGTTTTAATTTTCAGGTTATCTCCGGATGCAAGCATTAAAGCGGTTTCATCTTTATCATTGGTAATCGAAATATCTGCTCCCTGATCTAAGAGCAGCTTCACTTTTCGATAGGTTTCCTTTGCCATTTCTGCATCATAATTGACATTATACGCGCAAACTTTATGCAAAATTGTGTTTCCCTGATTGTCTTGTTCATTCACATCTAAAGAAACATTTTCTAAAACCGATTTTAAAATGTCTGATTTCTTTTCAACAATGAAATCAATTCCCGATTTTGGCTGACCATAATATTGAGCGCAGAAGTTTACATCGGCACCATCTGATAACAATCTTTCTAAAAAGGTAATATCGCTTGGAGAGCCCGAAACAGAACTGATGAAATGAGTCAATAAAGTGCGTCCGTCTTTGTTTACAATATTAAAATCAGGTGAAGAAACTGTTGCTAGCGCATCGTATATATCAAAAGAAAACTGTTCAGCAACAGCGTAATAAAAAGGGGTATTGTTGAGGTTGTCTGTTTCGTTGGCATCCGCTCCATTTTCGAGTAGGAAGGGAACAAAATCTTTTTTGCTTCTTTTAACAGCACAGATTAACGGAGTTGTGCCAACAATGTTTTTTTCGTTAATGTCGACACCATTATCTAAAAGAATGGCTATGTATTCTTTTACTTTATCTGTTTCAAGACCATAAGTGTTCAAAATAGTATAAATGAAATTTTCTCCTGCATTATTTTTATATTGAGCATTCGCACCAAAATCATCAATCAGAGTTTTAATGATTTTTGGAGATGCATTTTTTTCAAGAAAATAACCAAGTAACGTTTTATCGCTTATTTCATCATTAATGTTTTCCATTTTTGACATGAGTTCTTTGAAAAAAGCAATCGATTCATCGTCATCTTTTAATCCGGTTAAAGAATTAAAAATCGATTTGTCAAAACTATCCAATTCATAGATATCGGTTTCAATAAAACCCGCTTTAATTAATTTTTCAATAAAATCAATTTCTTTAGCTTCAATAATTTTGGTTGTGATTTGAGAAAAATTGTTTTTAAGATATTGATCGTTAAAAATTTCGCCGTTATTTAGGCATTCTCTGGCCTCGTCAAATTTTCCTTGGAAAAGGAAATTTTCAATCTGGTTTTGTGTTTGCATTTGCAGTGGTATTTTAAATGAAAAATTATGTTTTGATGAAGCCAGGATTGATAATAGTTGACTTCACAAACTATGTTGTAAGATAAAACATAAAATTGACAAATATATTTCAAGATGAAAATTAAAAAAGATTTATATACATTAATTTTTACATCAGCTAATAGATTACAGAATTCCGGTTTTAAAGATTGAAGGTCACGGTTGTGTCCAACATTTATCAAAAAATATCGCGAAGCTATTGATACCTATTATTATAAAGCGTTCTCAAAAGAAACGGTTTCCGTTTGTTTAGAAGCTTTAAATACGGTGTATAACCGCCGTTTTTGGCACGGATATTATTTGGGTCAGGAATTGGGCGAATGGAGTGATATTCCTGGATCTGCGGCAACTCAGAAAAATGTTTATGTAGGAAAGGGAACTCATATTTCCCAAAAGCAGAAATGAGACAATTAAATTTGAAGCTTACGACATTAAAAAAGGAGATAGAATATTACTTACGACCCAAGTACAGGTGCTCAGAAAATGATAATTGACGAAATGTTTGTAATGATATAGTCTGAAAAAGCGACAAAAGGAGATAACTGCACTTTTAAAACCCCTTTTAGAATTAGAATGTCTGATAAATTATATAAAATTGTGGAGGTATAATGGTTATTATAACATTACAAAGAGACAAATGCATAGGGTGCAATTGCTGTGTTGAAATGGATCCGGTATTCTCAAATGTCAAAGAAAGACGGGAAATCCTTTTTGGTTCAAAGGAAGCAAAAAGGATTTTTTACTTTAAAATCCCCTAATCATGTAATTGTAGAATGCTTTGAATTGGCTGTAAAGCTTATCCAGTTAATATCATTATTGTTAAAGCAACAATGTTGCATGTTTAATGAGAGTGCTTGATTCTTAATAATGCACAGGACTTTGTGTGCAGGAGCAATTACTGATTCCCCTTAGGAAATCAATTCCAATAGTGACCACATGTGTCCCTGAGTTGTAGGCGCCAAGCTGGTTTAGCGATGCCTGATAGGAATACCCAAAATAGAAATCATTTTTTTTGAATCCAGCCATTGGCCCAATCATTAGGGGCTCAAGGGGCTGATCGTTTAAGAAACGATAAGAAACTCCGATCCAGAAATAATCTTCATAGCGGTTGTATTGTCGGTATTTGAAATTTATGTCAGTACTGGAACGCTTGTCACTGGCAAACATCTGGTAATATAGTGAGGGCTCAAATTCTACCCTGTTGCTGTTTGCGCCTTTAAAAGTAAAGCCGGTATACACTTGGTAATTTCGAAGCAGGCCGGGTTCTATGCCTGTAAACTGGTCTATTTTTTTCTCGAGTATATTACTGATATTAAAGCTCAGGAAATATCCTTTGTTTCGGTATAATGCCCCAATGTCAAAGTTGCTGTTGGCCAGGTATCTGTTATTTGTAATCCCAGGATCAGAAACGGGCATTTCAGCGGTAGGTTTGAATTGGTCTATATCGATTTTGAAATTATTAAAGTTATAGGAGATTCCAAAGGAAAGGTATTGTTTGGAATAGTAATCCAAAATCAGGTGATGAGCAAATGAAATTTTTGCTCCCATCTGTTTGGTATATCCATTGGAGTCGTTGTAGAGGGATATTCCTACCCCGGAACGGTCCAGAACCCTGAAATCGGCATATACGGACTGGTTATCGGGGGCATCTTTGATTCCTACCCATTGTGTTAGCCCGTTGGCTCGTATTCTTAAATTGTCGCCAATACCGGCAAATGTTGGGGATACAACAAAGGGATTGTCAGCGAGGTATTGTGTAAAGACGGGTAGATTTAATTCCTGGCTGTACCCTGCGGTTACAGCCATAATTAAAATGGTTATGATGAATTTTTTCATTGTATTGTACGTTTTAGATAACATGACTTTTTGTGGCGGGTTATCTGTAAAGGGTGAAATGGCCAACAAACTCCCTGTTGTCCTTATTGTCGTTTAGTTTTAATACATACCAGTAATCTCCGGAGGACAATTCATTTGCGTTGTATTTTCCGTCCCATTTTTGACCGTACTTAAAGTTTCCGATGATACGTCCATGTCTGTCAAAGATGGTAAAGGTCAACTTATGATAGTTGCTGCTGCATCCAGGTCCCCACTCATCATTGATGCCGTCCCCGTTTGGGGTAAAATGGTTTGGGATACAGACATCGATGTATTCAAAATATCTTGAAGCTGTAGCGGTACATCCGTTTTTATCCGTTACGCTGACTTGGTATATGCCTGATTTGTATATAATGAACTTATTTTCGGTGGTGTAAGGTTCCTCGTTAAAGGAATATCTGTATGGTCCTTCGCCGCCTTTTGGAGTGGCAAGAATCTGGTTCAATTCCCCATCCTCAATACTTAGGGCCAGAGGCTCAATGTACTGAATGGTAAAATCCTTTGCTGTCCTGGTACAGCCATTTGAATGTCTGGCTGTTATGGTGTGCTTGCCGGGGCTAAGATTTGTAAAAACATTCCAGGATTGGTAACTTCCCCCGTCAAGGGAATAGTCGAGATCGGCAGGATTGTTAATACTGGAATCCACCGTTACGGTTACCCTGTTGGCATTGGCATTCTCTACACAGGCAGTGGCGATATTGACAACAGGATTCAGTTTGACCGCATCGGGAAGGATTGCCGAAATCTCAGCAGTACAGCCCATTGCATCTATAATGTAAACGATATGTTTTCCTGCCGAAAGATCGGTAAGGTCTATTATCTTTTGTTGGGGCCCGCTTTTTACAAAAGGTCCTTTTTTGCTGTCCAGCCTATAGGTATAAGGCATGGTTCCTCCTGATATTTCGATACTAAAAGCGCCATCTTTATCCCCCTGACAGAATTCGGGAAGTATAGGCTCCAAAACTTTGACCTGTAAAGCAAGAGGTTCGGTTATGGTGACCTGAACGGGTGTCGTACAGTTATTGCTGTCCGTTACAACAAAAGTATAGTCTCCTGCTATAAGCCCGGTTTGCGATGGGGTAATGGTATAAGGGGCTGTTCCTCCTGATGGAATAATAAGCACGGATCCGCCTGCATCGCCTTTGCACTCTATATTGAACTGATTTTTAATGCTGGCACTAAGGACCATATCGGGTTCAGTAAGAGTGGCTTTGACTGTTGTCTTACAATTGTTACTATCGATGACGGTAAAGGTGTGGACTCCTGCGCTCAAACCGTTTTGCGATGGAGAAATAATATAGGGTGCTGTTCCTCCGGTTGGTGTGATCACTACGGATCCGCTTGCATCACCTTTACATTTTACATTTACCTGACTTTTAATGGTAGCAGCCAGAGCCATGTCGGGTTCTGTAATTGTGGCCTTGATTGTTGTTTTACAATTATTATAATCTGTTACGGTAAAAGTATGAACCCCGGCAGTCAAGCCAATTTGTGAGGGAGTAATGGTGTAAGGGCCTGTTCCTCCTGTTGCAATTACAACGGCTGATCCGTTTGCATCACCTTTACATTTTACATCGACCTGAGCTTGTATTGTTGCTTGTAGGGCTATAAGTGGTTCGTTAATGGTAACACGCACTTCTGTGGAACACTTCTTAGTATCGATAACGTTAAAAATATGCACCCCTGCCGTTAACCCACTTTGCGATGGGGTAATGGTGTAAGGGCCTGTTCCTCCGGTTGGTATGATTACTACTGATCCGGTTGCATCACCTTTGCATTTTACATCAACGTGTCTGTCTGAAACGGCTGTAAGGACAGAAGGTTCTGTGATATTGATTTCCACGTCAGTCGTACAGTCATTGGCGTCTGTTATAGTAAAAATATGTATGCCTGCATTTAGTCCTGTTGTGGATGGAATCGTATAAGGTGCTGTTCCTCCGAAAGCAGTAATCAGAACCGATCCGTCTGCCAGACCATTGCAGGATACATTGATCTGCTTGCCTGAAACGGCTGTTAGTACTTGAGGTTCAGTTATGTTTACTTCTACGTTAGTTGTACATCCGTTGGCATCTGTTATGGTAAAAATATGTATGCCTGCATTTAGTCCTGTTGTTGAAGGAATCGTATAAGGTGCTATTCCTCCGGAAGCAGTGATTTCTACTGATCCGTCTGCCAGACCATTGCAGGATACATTAACCTGTTTGCCTGAAAAGGCTTTTAGTATTTTAGGCTCTGTAATGATTACCGGAACCTCTATTTCGCAATTATTACTGTCGGTAACTGTAAAAGTATGATTCCCTGCAGCTAAATTGTTTTGAGCCGGTGTAATGATATAAGGCGCTGTTCCTCCACTTGGTGTAATGTCAACCGAAGCATTTGATTCTCCATTGCAGTTTACATTTACTTGTGTAAATACGGCGCTAAGTATCTCCGGTTCTGTAATAGTTACGGGAATTTTTATCTCACAATTGTTGCTGTCAGTTACTGTAAAAGTATGGCTTCCTGCTTTAAGGTTGTTTTGAGTGGGTGTAATGATATAAGGCGCTGTTCCTCCACTTGGTGTAATGTCAACTGAACCATTTGATTCTCCTTTACAGTTTACGTTTTCTTGTGTAAATACAGCGCTAAGTATCTCCGGTTCTGTAATAGTTAATGGAATTTTTATCTCACAATTGTTGCTGTCAGTTACTGTAAAAGTATGGTTGCCTGCTGTTAAATTGTTTTGAGCCGGTGTAATGATATAAGGTGCTGTTCCTCCACTAGGTGTAATGACAACCGAAGCATTTGATTCTCCATTGCAGTTTACATTTACTTGTGTAAATACGGTGCTAAGTATCTCCGGTTCTGTAATAGTTACTGGAATTTTTATCTCACAATTGTTGCTGTCAGTTATTGTAAAAGTATGGTTGCCTGCTGTTAAATTGTTTTGAGCCGGTGTAATGATATAAGGTGCTGTTCCTCCACTAGGTGTAATGTCAACCGAAGCATTTGATTCTCCATTGCAGTTTACGTTTTCTTGTGTAAATACGGCGCTAAGTATCTCCGGTTCTGTAATAGTTACTGGAATTTTTATCTCACAATTGTTGCTGTCAGTTACTGTAAAAATATGATTTCCTGCTGTTAAATTGGTTTGAGCGGGTGTAATGATATAAGGCGCTGTTCCTCCACTTGGTGTAATGACAACCGAACCGTTTGATTCTCCTTTACAGTTCACGTTTACCTGTGTAAATACTGCGCTAAGTATCTCCGGTTCTGTAATGGTTACCACAACTTTTGTTTCACAATTATTGCTATCGGTTACTGTAAAAGTATGGTTGCCTGCTGTTAAATTGGTTTGTGCGGGTATGATGGTGTAAGGCGCAGTTCCTCCGCTAGGTGTAATGACAACCGAACCGTTTGATTCTCCTTTACAGTTCACGTTTACCTGTGTAAATACTGCGCTAAGTGTCTCAGGTTCTGTAATGGTAACTGACACTGTAGTAATAATGCTATTGCTATCTGTTACTATAAAAGTGTAGTCCCCTGCTGCTAAATTGGTTTGTGCGGGTGTGATGTTGTAAGGCGCTGTTCCTCCACTTGGTGTAATGACAACCGAGCCATTTGATTCTCCTTTGCAATTTACATTTGTCAGATGATCCACTATAGCATTTAGTGCCATATCTGGTTCAGCAATCGTTACGTCAATTTTTGTTATGCAATCATTACTATCTGTTACTGTAAAAATATAATCTCCAGCTGCTAAATTGGTTTGCGCTGGTGTAATAGTATATGGGCCTGTTCCTCCCTGAGCTGTAATAACTACTGAACCTGTACTATCGCCTTTACGCAATATATTTACCTGATTGCCTGAAACAGCACTTAATTCCTCCGGTTCTTTAATAGATACAAAAACTTCTGTTTCACAATTGTTGCTGTCGTTTACTGTAAAAGTATGGTTCCCTGCTGCTAAATTGGTTTGTGCGGGTATGATGGTGTAAGGTGCTGTACCTCCGCTAGGGGTGATGACAACAGAACCGTTTGATTCTCCTTTGCATTTTACATTTACTTGTGTGAATACAGAACTAAGTATCTCCGGTTCTGTAATGATTACCGGAACCTCTATTTCACAATTATTACTGTCGGTAACTGTAAAAGTATGATTCCCTGCAGCTAAATTGGTTTGCGCTGGTGTAATGATATAAGGTGCTGTTCCTCCACTCGGTGTAATAACAACTGAACCATTTGATTCTCCTTTACATTTTACATTTACCTGTGTAAATGGAGTAGTAAGTTTAGTTCCTACGGTTAAAATTAATTTCTGATCAGCCGTGCATCCATTATTTTCTTTGGTGTACGTTCCAGAAACGTTATAGATTTGTCCGTCAATATCCCAGGCAAAAGATTTACCAAAACAGATATTTTCTGTTGTGGTTATGGTTATTGGTTTCAATATTAAGTTAACTTCAACAGCTTTTCTATCCTCAGGTTTGTTTTCGCAATAATTATCTCCACTTACAGCAATATAATAAGTTTTTGAGCTATCAAGAATCCCTGTAGAATAAGAGGAGGAATTGCTTAAAAGTCTAGCGTCGCTAGTATTACTATCATACCAATAAAATTTTGTTCCTGCATTTGATGAAGGTGTTATGGTTGTTCCTGTACCCTCGCATACATTATATATAGATGATACTTCTATATCATTAGCTTTTGCCCGTGGAGTAACTTGTACGGTTGTTTCCTTGCTACCGGAACATTGTAAATTATTATTATTGGTTATGTCAATTCCTGTTTGGGCATAACGAATCCTGTATTTTTTAGTTTCGAATAATGAAAGGATTTCATGTTTTTCTGAAGTAGCTCCAGTAATATCCAACCAGTTAGTTCCATTAAATTGTTGCCATTGATAACTATAAACTGTCGTCGGATTATCAATAGTGGCTACTAAAGTATTGTTCTGTCCTTCACATGTGATTGTATTACTTTGTGAAATTATTAAAGGAGGCATACAAATACTAAAAGAAACATCATCAAATGCCACATCGTTACCCATGACATTGGTGTCACCCTGGGCATTGCTAACTCTAACAATTACCGAATCTAATCCTTCAGGAATCATAAATGACAAAGAAAGTTCATTCCATATGAGTTCATTTTTTTTGCTTAATTGCAACTCATTAGAAATTATTGATTTTAAAATAGTTCCGTTTACAGGGTTTATTAAATCAATTTTGACCATTGGCTTTACCGTATAACCTACATAAGACGTTGGTACCAAATTTGACGCATAAATAGAAAAAGTACATATACTGCCAGTACATAGTCCGGTATATTTTTTTTCATAAAATACACTTCCCACAATTGTATTTGCATCAAAAACTAGCATATATCCATTTCCAGTAGTGTGGTCGCCACCATTTGACCATGCACTATTCCCTTGGCTAGCATTTTTCATTACACCATATCCATTTGATCCTATCAGACCAGATGATGCAAAATTATATGTAGTGGTAAAATCTGAAGGCATTGGTCCTCTGTCGGAAGTTCCTGTTCCAAAATTATCATCTAGTATTACTTGCAACTCTCCGTTACAAACTAAAGGTGCTGCATTTACAATTAATTCCAAGATCTGATTGGCTGTACAACCATCATTTATTTCATGGTAAGTTCCAGTCTTACTATAAGCCTGACCGTTAACGGACCAAATATAGGTCTCTCCGGTATAGATTGTTGCTATTGTTTCAACATTTTCGGGTCTATTTACAATAGGAATATAGGTTATAGTAGAAATATTAGACGGTTTACCATAGTAATCATTAAAAGTATAATTTATTTGAATTGATTCTTCTACAGAATTATTTAGAGGAGTAAAGGTTACTTTCCCCGTAACTGAATTGTAGGTAAATGTTCCTTTATCTGGAACTGTTTTAGATGATTGAATACCTGGAGTATCTAAATCTAAATCTATTGATTCTCTATTTATAGTTGCTAAAGTATTTACTGTTCCATCATTATTGCTATTTATATCAGTAAGAGTTGTCGCTACCAAACCGGCACATTCTGATAGAGAATTTGGTCGTGCTATTGGAGTAAAAAGTGTAGGCAAATCAACAGAAAGATTTAGATTACGTATTTCATGAAAATTGTTATCTCCGCCAGTTGAGGATGTAATGGCGAATTTTACCATTGGTGGAGGTACGGTTTTATATTCGTAATTGTTTATTACTAAAGATTTTATATTGCCATGTTCTAAGTAAACATCAATAAAAAAGCCACCTGCTTGTCTAGGTTTTAGAACAATTTCTATTTTTCTATAACCAGCTTTAGAATTATCCGTAGCTGTTCTGTCTTTTCCTGGAATATTAAATGAATACGGTGAAGCTGTAGTTTGTGTACTTGTTAGATAAGGATACCCTATCGTCCCTGATCCTTGCCCTCTTAAGACAATGCTATTTGATGTGCTTTGGATTGTACCGCCATTTTTTCCTTCACTATTAGCTGCAAAATTACCATATTCATCAATTCCAATTCCTAAGTAACCTCCTGAAAAACCACTTACTGAATTTTGCTGGGCATAACCCAATGAACCGCCAAAAGCACCTGTAGTTACTGAAGGTACTGTTGCATCAAATAATACAAAGCAAATTCCATCGGCGCCATTAGATCCATTTCCTGTATGTGTATAATATTCAAAAGAAATAGTCATTCCGTATAGGGATGGAAAGGCATATAAATCAGACCATACAGTTCCACGTTGTTCTGTTTTGTTATTTGTTAATCTCAAAAAACCATTTCCCTCAGAATCATTATAACCATCTTTTAATCCAATTCCTCCTGTAAGAAAAGCAGTGGGCGATCCACCAAATTGTATATTAGAAGCAGTACTGTTTTTAAAACTTTCAGAAAATGGAAACTGAGCTTTAGTTTTCAGGCTAACAAAAAATAAAAGAATAAGGAAATAAAAAAAGTAAAGTTTATTGTAAGTAAAGCTTTGCATAGACAGGTATAGTGTTAAAATTGATTAAAAAAAATCATAATCTCAAAACACTTACGTCACATTTTTATTTAAGAAAATAATGAAAATCAAAGTATTTAAGGCAGATAATTTTAATATGATTTGATGCTTTGGTTTTTAAAAAATGAATTGGCAAAATTCCTCTATTTAACCACATTGGATTAATGGTAAAAGACAAAAGAGTGATAGAATAGGGTTAATTAAAAAACATTTTAAATTCCTTTTTCGCTAAAAATGAGTGATTTAACGCTTTAACATACCTTAAGAATAATCCGTAAAAAGCAAACTAAAAAAAATACTATCTTTACCGTTCAAACGTTTATGAACTTAAGTTGCTTTTTTTGCAACACTACATATATAATTATGGCATGTACAAGTTGTTCAACCTCAGATGGTGGCGCACCAAAAGGTTGTAAAAATAATGGGACTTGCGGCACCGATAGCTGCAATAAATTGACGGTTTTCGACTGGCTCGCTAACATGAGCCCGTCTAATGGAGAGGCAATTTTTGACTGTGTTGAAGTTCGTTTTAAAAACGGACGTAAGGAATTTTTTAGAAATTCAGAAAAATTAACTTTAAGCATTGGTGATATTGTAGCAACTGTTGCATCACCGGGACATGATATTGGGATTGTTACTTTGACAGGCGAATTGGTAAAAATTCAAATGAAGAAAAAAGGTGTTAATCACGAAAGTAATGAAGTGCCAAAAATTTATCGCAAAGCATCTCAAAAAGATATTGATATTTGGTCTGTAGCACGTGATCGTGAAGAACCAATGAAAGTTCGCGCACGTGAACTGGCAATTCAACATAAACTTGAAATGAAAATCTCAGATATTGAATTTCAAGGTGATGGATCTAAAGCTACATTTTACTATACAGCAAATGACAGAGTCGATTTTAGACTTTTGATAAAAGATTTCGCAAAAGAATTCAGTACGAGAGTAGAAATGAAACAAGTAGGTTTCCGTCAGGAAGCAGCTCGTTTAGGCGGAATCGGTTCTTGCGGAAGAGAACTTTGCTGCTCGACCTGGTTAACAGATTTTAGAAGTGTAAATACTTCTGCAGCAAGATATCAACAGCTTTCTCTGAATCCTCAAAAACTGGCCGGACAATGTGGGAAATTAAAGTGTTGCCTGAACTACGAGCTTGATACTTACATGGATGCATTAAAAGATTTCCCGGATTATGACACTAAATTAGTGACTGAAAAAGGAGATGCAATCTGTCAGAAACAAGATATTTTTAAAGGATTGATGTGGTTTGCTTATACCAATAATTTTGCCAACTGGCATGTTTTGAAAATTGATCAGGTTAAAGAAATTATCGCTGAAAACAAACAGAAAAATAAAGTTTCATCGCTTGAAGATTTTGCTATTGAAGTCGTTTCAGAACCTGAAAAAGACTTTAATAACGCAATGGGACAAGAGAGTTTAACTCGTTTTGATCAGCCAAAAAGAAAGAAAAAACCAAATCGCAAACGCAAACCAAATGCCGAAGCAGCAATTGTGGCAACTCCAAACAAACCACAGGCGACTCCAAATCAAAATAAACCTGCTGCAGGAAATTCAAATAAAGGGAATAATCCAAATAAAGGAAATAAACCAAATAATAACAAGCAGAATAAACCTAACAGTTCAAACGACAATAAACCGGCTGAACCTAGAAAACCTATAATTATTACTAAAAATGAGAATAAAAAATAGTGCGATTCTTCTTTTGGTAGGAATACTTCTTTTTTCTTGTGATAAAAAAAGAGTATTCGATGAGTACAAATCTGTTGGAAGTGCCTGGAACAAAGACAGTATTGTAACATTTGATCTGCCAGTTTTAGATTCGACCAAGAAATACAATTTATTTATAAATTTGAGGGATAACAACAATTATCCGTTCAAGAATTTGTTTTTGATTGTAGCTATTGAAACACCAAGCGGTTTCACAAAAGTAGATACTTTAGAATATGAAATGGCAAAACCAGACGGAACCCTGCTTGGGAACGGTTTTACAGATATAAAAGAAAGTAAACTTTATTATAAAGAAGATGTAAAGTTTAAAGGAAAATATAAAGTACACATTAAACAAGCTGTTAGAGAATCAGGTAAAATTCCTGGTGTTCAGGCTTTAGAAGGTATTACAGACGTAGGTTTTAGAATAGAACAAAAAGATTAGAAAAATAGTTATGGCCACCAAAAAAAACAATCAACCTAATAGTAATAAGGATATTAACTACTATAAAAAGAAATTTTGGAGATTTTTTGCTTATACCTTATTAGGTGTTTTAGCTTTCTTTTTATTTGCTTCATGGGGATTATTCGGTTCAATGCCTTCTTTTGAAGATTTAGAGAACCCGGATTCTAATCTCGCCACAGAAATTATTTCGTCTGATGGAGTAGTGATTGGAAAGTATTTTAAAACCAACAGATCTCAGCTTAAATATTCAGATTTGCCAAAGAGCTTAGTTGAAGCGTTGGTTGCGACTGAAGATGCCCGTTTTTATGAACATTCAGGAATCGACGGACGTGGTACTTTAAGAGCCGTTTTTAGTTTAGGAACTAATGGTGGTGCGAGTACATTAACACAGCAATTAGCGAAACAATTATTTCACGGAGAGGGGTCTAAGTTTCTTCCGTTTAGGATCGTACAAAAAATAAAGGAATGGATTATTGCAATTCGTCTGGAAAGACAATATACCAAAAATGAAATTTTGGCCATGTATTGCAACGTTTATGATTTCGGAAATTATTCTGTTGGAGTAAGTTCTGCTGCACAAACTTATTTTTCCAAAGATCCAAAGGATTTAACAATGGATGAATCTGCTATTTTAGTAGGAATGTTCAAAAACTCAGGGTTATACAATCCGGTTCGTAATCCTGAAGGAGTTAAAAATCGCCGTAATGTCGTACTTTCTCAAATGGAAAAAGCTAAGATGATTACTGACTCTGAAAAATTGAGATTGCAGGCTTTGCCTATCGCTTTAAAATTCAAATTAGAAAGTCACCGTGAAGGAACTGCTACTTATTTCAGAGAATACCTTCGTGATTACATGAAAAAATGGGTTGCTGAAAACAAAAAACCGGACGGATCTGATTATGATATTTACAAAGATGGTCTGAAAATTTATACTACGATTGATTCAAGAATGCAGTTACATGCTGAAGAAGCAGTTTCTGAACACATGAAAAATCTTCAACAGCAGTTTTTTATTGAGCAGAAAACCAATAAAAATGCGCCTTTTGTAAATATTACTCAGGCAGAAACGGAGCGACTTATGATGCAGGCAATGAAAAATTCTACGCGTTGGGCTATCATGAAAGATCAGGATAAAAGCGAGGATGAAATTATTGCTTCTTTCAAAGTAAAAACAAAAATGCGCATATTTACCTGGAAAGGTGAGCGTGATACAACAATGACTCCGCTTGATTCTATTCGTTATTTCAAACACTTTTTACAATCTGGTTTAATGGCGATGGAGCCGCAAACCGGAAATATTAAGGCTTGGGTTGGAGGAATTAATTATAAATATTTTCAATACGATCACGTGGGTCAGGGTGCAAGACAAGTAGGTTCTACATTTAAGCCCTTTGTATATGCAACTGCAATTGAGCAGTTAAATATGTCTCCTTGTGATTCTATTCTGGATGGTCCGTTTATGATTCATAAAGGACGTCATAATGTTACCGCTGATTGGGAGCCAAGAAACTCTGACAACAGATACCGCGGAATGGTAACCTTAAAACAAGGTTTGGCGAATTCGATCAATACAGTTTCGGCTAAATTAATAGATCGTGTTGGTCCTGAGGCTGTTGTTGAGTTAACGCATAAACTTGGTGTTAAAACTGAAATTCCTGCTCAACCTTCTATAGCATTAGGGGCAGTAGATATTACTGTTGAAGATATGGTTGCTGCTTACAGCACATTTGCCAATCAGGGAGTTTATGTTAAGCCACAATTTTTAAGCCGAATTGAGAATAAAAGCGGAGAGGTTATTTATGAGCCTATTCCGGAATCTCATGACGTTTTAAATAAAGATATTGCATTTGCCGTAATCAAATTACTTCAAGGAGTTACAGAAACTGGTTCAGGTGCACGTTTACGTACACAAGGCGGTGGAAGTGGAGATAACCGCTGGACAGGATATCCTTATATGTTCACAAATCCTATTGCGGGTAAAACCGGAACAACGCAAAACCAGTCTGATGGTTGGTTTATGGGGATGGTTCCTAACTTAGTAACAGGAGTTTGGGTAGGTTGTGAGGATCGTTCGGCACGTTTTAAAAGTTTAACTTACGGACAAGGAGCTACAGCTGCATTACCTATTTGGGGGTATTTCATGAAACTTTGTTATGCAGATCCGGGACTTCAGGTTTCTAAATCAGAGTTTGAACGTCCGGCAAACCTTTCTATTAAAGTAGATTGTTACAGCAGACCGGCAGTCGTAAAAGATACAACAGCAACAGAACAAAACACTGACGAGTTCGAACTATAGTTTTCAGTCGCGGTTTACAGTTTTCAGTTGAAGTGTATTCTGTAAATAAAAAAACATCCTTTTGTCCTTCTGATTCAGAAGGACAAAAGGATGTTTTTTTGTAATACTTTAAATGCAGCTAATTTGCTATGTAAAAGAAATATGTTTCTTTTTGAGCTTCTTCTAAAACTATTCAAAACCTATGTTTATATCTTGAAATAATTATATGAAAGGAATAAAGGAGGAGATTTTATTTTTACGAAATCGTTATAATTCAATCTAAAAATCTTATTTTTATCAAAAATATACAGTAATAAAGACTATTTCTTATGATTACAAAAAAAGTAAATAACGTTCAGGAAGCCATAAAGGGAATAGAAGGCGGAATGACTATTATGTTTGGTGGTTTTGGATTGTGCGGAATCCCTGAAAATACTATAGCTGCACTGGTTAATACGCCAATTTCTGATTTAACTTGTATTTCGAATAATGCGGGTGTTGATGATTTTGGTTTAGGATTACTTTTGCAGAAGAAACAAATCAAAAAAATGATTTCATCTTATGTGGGTGAAAATGCAGAGTTCGAGCGTCAGATGCTTTCAGGAGAACTGGAGGTTGAACTAACTCCACAAGGAACATTAGCAGAACGTTGTAGAGCAGCACAAGCTGGAATTCCGGCTTTTTTTACACCTGCAGGTTACGGAACAGAAGTTGCAGAAGGAAAAGAAGTTAGAGAATTTAACGGAAAAATGCATATCATGGAGGAAGCCTTCAAAGCTGATTTTGCAATAGTAAAAGCCTGGAAAGGTGATGAAGCAGGAAATTTGATTTTTAAAGGAACGGCCAGAAATTTTAATGCATGTATGGCAGGAGCTGCAAAAATAACTATTGCCGAAGTTGAAGAATTAGTACCTGTTGGAACTTTAGATCCCAATCAAATTCATATTCCCGGAATTATGGTGCAGCGCATTTTTCAGGGGGAAAAGTTTGAGAAGAGAATTGAACAACGAACAGTTAGACAAAGGAATTAGATAATGAGATAATTTGTCAATTAGATAATTAAGTCAATACTGTAACAATGTTGCTTTTAAAAAAAAACTTAATTATTTAGATGGCTTATAATAAAGTGATTAATATTTATTACATAAAGAAAAACATTAGATAATTAGAAAACGTGATAATTAGAAAGTTAAGTTAGATTGTACAAAGATTGGCATTATCTAATTATCTAATTTCCAAATTGACACATTAAGAAATATGTTAACAAAAGAAGATATTGCAAAACGAATTGCGAAAGAAGTAAAAGACCGATATTTTGTTAATCTGGGTATAGGGATTCCCACCTTGGTTGCAAATTATGTCAGAGAAGATATTGCAGTTGAATTTCAAAGCGAAAACGGCGTTTTAGGAATGGGGCCTTTTCCTTTTGCAGGAGAAGAAGATGCTGATATTATCAATGCCGGTAAGCAGACTATTACCACACTTCCGGGAGCTAGTTTCTTTGATTCGGCTTTTAGCTTTGGAATGATTAGAAGCCAAAAAGTAGATTTAACGATTTTGGGTGCTATGGAGGTTTCTGAAAATGGGGATATTGCCAATTGGAAAATTCCGGGTAAAATGGTAAAGGGAATGGGAGGAGCCATGGATTTAGTTGCTTCTGCAGAAAATATTATCGTTGCTATGATGCACGTGAATAAAGCTGGAGAATCTAAGATATTAAAAAAATGTACTTTGCCTTTAACGGGTGTAGGATGCGTAAAAAAGGTCGTAACAGAACTTGCAGTTCTTGAAGTGACTAAAAACGGTTTTAAACTCTTAGAACGTGCGCCTGGTGTTTCTGTCGAGCATATTATTGCCTCAACAGAAGCTGAGTTAATTATTGAAGGAGATATTCCGGAAATGGATATTTGATAAAATTCTTACTTTTAGTTTAAAAATAGATTTAGGTTGACTTTTAATAGGTCAGCCTTTTTTTGTAAGAATAATTTAAAGGTAGTTTTTGTCTCTTTTTCCAGTAAAATTAGGATGTTAGCTGTTTTTTAATATTTAATTCATTATAAATCAAAGGTATAATTATTTTTAGGCCACTTTTTTTATGAATTATTCAGGGTTTGTTAAATAAAAGTGAATTTAACATAAAAAATGTTGTATTTTATCGATTAACGGCAAATATCATCGATAATCTGACGTAAATAAAATACTTTTATCTCAAAATAAAGTATTTACTTACATTAAATATTTTATTTGTAATCCTTTAACCAAACTCAAAATAATTTATTATGAAAAGAAAATTACCAAAGATTATGACATCAACCGCTGTTATTCTTATATTTTCTGTGGCCGGATTTGCCCAAACCACAGACAAAAGGGTGAGTCAGAAAAATGTTTCAGAAAACGGACAACCAAGTTTAATCACTTTTAGTGAAAAATCTACCTACAAAGGGTCAGATTACAATACTGTCTTTAAAGAACAATTAGGCTTAAAAGACAACCAGTCTTTTTCGAAAGTCAAAATAGAATCTGATAAAGAAGGTTTTACACACGAAAAATTTCAGTTATACGAACAAGGTATTAAAGTTGAATTTGCCAATTATACACTGCATTCAAAAGGCGGAAAATTAACATCGATGAATGGAGAGTTTTATGCTCTTGCTAATGTTAAGACAACACCTAAATTATCCAGTCAGGCTGCTTTTGCCAAAGCTATTGCTTATACTGGAGCAAAAGAGTATTTATGGGAGAAACCGGAAGATGCCGCTGCAATGAATTATGAGAAACCAAAAGGAGAATTGGTTTTACTTCCTGCGATGGAAGAACAAGGTGAAGAGAGAAAAAGTGATAAAGTACGACTAGCTTATAAATTTGATATTTATGCTACAAATCCCTTAAGTCGTGGTGATCTTTATATTGATGCTCAAACCGGAGCAGCTTTGTATTACAACGCTACTATAAAACATCTTGGAGAAAATAGTCACGGCAGATTAATTTCGGCTACAGCCAAAAATCAAAAAGACATTGAAAGTTCTAATAAAGCTTTTGTTGCCGCAAATGCAGCAACTCGTTATAGCGGAACGCAAACCATTCAGACAAGTTTAAGCGGATCATCTTATATATTATCTGATGTAACACGTGGTAATGGGGTTCAGACTTATAACTCAGCCAGAACAGCAACTTATCCAACAACAAATTTTACGGATGCTGACAATAACTGGACAGCAGCTGAATATAATAATACAAACAAAGACAATGGTGCATTAGATGCACATTGGGGCGCTGAAATGACATACGATTATTGGTCAGCCGTACACGGTAGAAATAGCTTTGACAATGCAGGAGCAAAAATTAAAAGTTATGTTCATTATAATCTTGTAGCTGCTGGATACCCAAATAATAATAATGCATTCTGGAATGGTAGTGTTATGACATATGGTGACGGCACCGGAACGGGTGGATTTGATATTTTAACCGCAATGGATGTAGCCGGACACGAAATAGGTCATGCTGTTTGTACTTATACTGCTAATTTAGCGTATCAAAAAGAATCAGGAGCAATGAATGAAGCTTTCTCTGATATTTGGGGAGCTTGTATCGAATATCGTGCAGCACCAACAAAATCGACTTGGTTGGTTGGAGAAGACATCGAAAGAAGAAGCGGTCACCTTGCTTTGCGTTCTATGAGTGATCCAAATTCTGAAGGACAACCGGATACTTACGGCGGAACTTATTGGGTAAATGTAAATTGTACCCCTACAAGCAGTAACGATCAATGTGGAGTTCATACTAATTCAGGAGTTCTAAATCACTGGTTTTATATTTTATCTGTTGGTAAATCAGGTACAAATGATATTGGAAGCGTTTATAACGTAACTGGTATTACAATTGACAAAGCAGCAAAAATTGCTTACCGCTTAGAAAGTGTTTATTTAACTGCAAATTCAACATATGCAAATGCAAGAACTTCAGGTATACAATCTGCCATAGATTTATACGGTGCAGGATCTGCAGAAGTTATAGCAACTACTAATGCATTTTATGCTGTAGGTGTTGGTGCAGCATACGTAGGATCTACTGATACAGTTGCCCCAACGGCTCCAGCTTCACTTGCAGCTTCAGGAACAACGGGATCAACAACAAATTTAACCTGGACTGCTTCTACAGATAATGTAGCAGTTACGGGATATAACATATATCAGGGAACAACTTTAAAAGGTTCGTCTACAACAACAAGTTATACGGTAACCGGATTGACAGCTTTAACTGCTTATACTTTTAGTGTAAAAGCGAAAGATGCTGCAGGAAACCTTTCTGCTTCAAGCAATAGTGTAAATGTAACTACCACTGCAGCAAGTTTGGCATATTGTACTTCTCAGGGTAATAGTACTGCAGATGAAAGAATTAGTAAAGTTGTGTTTGGTACAATTAATAATACATCAACCGGAACAACAGGTTATGAAAATTATACTTCTATTTCTACCAATGCAACCACAGGAACAGCTTATACAATCACAATTACGCCAAGTTGGACATCTTCTGTTTATAGCGAAGGATATGCTGTTTTTATAGATTATAATCAAGATGGGGATTTTACAGATTCAGGTGAAACTGTATGGACAAAAGCTGCATCAACAACAACTCCGGTAACAGGGACTATAACAATTCCTGCTACGGCAACTCTTGGAACAACAAGAGTTAGGGTTTCTATGAAATACAATGCAATCCCAACATCTTGTGAGGCTTTTTCTTACGGACAAGTTGAGGATTACTCTATAAACATAACTTCTTCAGGAGCAATTATAACTCAGGAAATTGGGGCAGGATTAGTTGAGACCACTGAAACATCAAGTTTTGCATTATACCCAAATCCGGTTGCAGATGAACTAAATGTTTCATTTTTGAACAACACAGGATATACTTTTAGAATTGTAAATACTCTTGGACAACAAATTAGTACTGGAGAACTTTCCGGAAATCCTATTGATGTGAGCAAATTAAATACTGGAGTTTATATTATCGAATTGAATAACGGCAGTAAAAGAATCGTTAAGAAATTTGCTAAGAAATAAATTGAATTTGAATTAGTAAAAATGAAAAGCCTCGCAATTTTAATTGCGAGGCTTTTTTATGATTAACAGCAAGTGCTTACAAATTAAATGAAGCTCCTAAACTAAAAGTAGCCTGATTGTTTAAATGATCGAAGACACCATCATTATTACCATATTTTGCTATTGGAAAACCAATTTCTGTAAAAACACCAAATCCGTCAGTAAAGAAATAACGACCACCTACATGACCACCAAAATTATGCAGTCCTAAACTTAAACCCGGGTAAACGTCTAATTGCTCTACACCAATAACACTGCTTAAATTAGCATTAATTCTGGCTTTAGCATCAAAACGATCCTGAAATTCCGGTTTGTAATCATTGTAAGGAGTTGGGTTATTGTGGTAAAAACCATTAAAGTTATCTACGCCTAATAAATAATTAGCAACAAAACCAAATGAGAAATTCTCTCCTAAACCAAAATCAACAGAACCCTGAATTCCTGAACCACCATCTTGAAGATTAGCACCAACGTTAACCTTAACATCTCCTTTGCCTTTAAAAGCTTGTTGTGCTTGCGTGAACCCAAATGATACTAAAAACAAAAGTGTAATTACCTTTTTCATAAACTTAAATATTAATTATTTTAAAATGCAAAAATAGTTTTTTATAGATTAATTCCTACCTTTTTCGTTGAAATACAATTCATTTAACGGATCACTTTGCCAGAATTCCTTGGTATCGACGTTCATGATTGTTAGAGGACCTCTAAAAGCAGCACCGGTATCTACATTCCAGACACAGGCTTTTTGAACCGGAACAGTTTTTCCTATTCGGGTAACCGGAGTGTGGCCAATGTAAATTTCTTTATAAATCGTAAAACGTTTAGGATAATATAAATCATCAGGTTTTAAATTGGGATCTAATGAAAGTGCGGATTCCCAAAGTGTTCTGTCCCAGTAAAATAATTTTGGAAAATATTCCCACATTACACCGCTTAAGTTTGTAAATCCTGCATGAACAAAAAGTCGGTTTTCATCATCAAGGTAATAATCCTGCAAAGATTCTAAAAAGGCAATATGTGTTTTCTTTTTCTCTACAGAAAGTTTAGCATATCCTTCAACAGTAGCACGTCCGCCATGTTTATACCACATCTCTTCGTCAAAATCCTCATGTCTGTTTTCTAACCAATCCAGTGCTAGCTGATCATGATTTCCTCTAATGCAAATGCAGTTTTGCTTGCTTTTCAAATCAATTAAATAATCGATTACTTCAGCAGACTGGCTCCATCCGTCAACATAATCGCCTAAAAATATAAGAGTGTCTTTTGTCGTTACTTCGGCTTTTTTCAACACTTGTTCAAGTGCGAGTAATCCCCCGTGTATGTCGCCTATAACAAATGTTCGCATTTTAGTTTTTTTCGTGTAGCCTACAAAAATAAAGAAAATGATTTGTTTGAGATCATTTAGTTGTTAATCTTTAAAAATTGATACTATTTATAACTATTGCGGCGCTCTTTTTATTGCTTTACTGTTTAAATTTGCATAATGTCTGAAACTCCTAAATATCGAAAAATTATCCATATTGATATGGATGCTTTTTATGCCTCGGTAGAGCAGATGGATAATCCTGCTTTACGAGGCAAACCTGTTGCTGTAGGCGGTTCAGAGAATAGAGGAGTAGTTTCGGCGGCAAGTTACGAAGCCCGTAAATTTGGTGTGCGTAGCGCTATAAGTGGCGTTCTGGCTAAAAAATATTGTCCCGATATTATTTTTGTGCGTCCGCGTTTTGATCGTTATAAAGAGATTTCGGGTAAAATTCATAAAATCTTTCATGAATATACAGATCTGGTAGAGCCACTTTCGCTTGACGAGGCTTATCTTGATGTTACTCAGAATAAAAAAGGAAATCCAAGCGCGAGTTTGCTTGCTCAGGAAATTAGACTGAGAATTTTGAATGAGGTCGGAATTTCTGCCTCGGCGGGAATTTCTGTTAATAAATTTGTAGCCAAGATTGCCAGCGATATCAACAAACCAAACGGACAAAAAACGGTAAACCCGGATGAAATCGAAGCTTTTTTAGAAGACTTACCCATTAGAAAGTTTTATGGAGTAGGTAAAGTGACAACAGAAAAAATGTATCAATTAGGTGTTTTTACCGGTTTTGATCTTAAAAGTAAATCAGTTGAATTTCTGGAGAAACATTTCGGAAAATCGGGCGCTTTCTATTATAATGTAGTCCGCGGAATTCATAACAGTGAAGTAAAGCCACATCGCATAACCAAATCAGTTGCGGCAGAACATACTTTTGATGTAAATCTGTCATCTGAAATTTTCATGTTAGAACAACTTGATAAAATTGCTACATCTCTTGAAAGACGATTGCAAAAGCATAAAATTTCAGGAAAAACGGTTACCCTTAAAATTAAATACAGTGATTTTTCGCAACAAACCCGTAGTAAAACACTGCCTTATTTTATATCAGATAAAAGTCTGATTCTCGAAACAGTAGAAGAATTATTATATCAGGAGCGCATGAAAGATTCTGTTCGATTACTTGGGATTTCTCTTAATAATCTAAATACAGAAGAAAAAAAAGCAGTAGTTGTACAATTAAAATTTTCTTTCTAATTGCGATTAAACAATCGTTAAATACCTGAAAAATTGATTTTATGATGAATTTTCGTTCTACCTTTGAGTAAAGCATTCTATTATCCTTAAATTATTTCAAATGAAAAAAGCTAATTCTGATGATGTTTTACATCGCAATTCAGTTCCTATCCTCGCATGGGATTTTCATTATGAATATTTAAATGAACTGAAAGCCATTTTCGCCGATTTAAAGCGAGTAAATAAGATTTCGAATCAATATACCTGGAATGAAAAAAATCTTGAAATAGAAGAACGTATTAAAGACGAAGTCATTTTGGTTACAGATCTTGAGTTGAAAATTGTTTTCGCCTCAAACGGAATAAAAAGAATGACCGGTTACTCTGAATGTGAAATATTAGGCAAAACACCAAAAATGTTTCAAGGACCTAAAACCTCGAAAACTGTTTTAAAAGAGATTAGAGAAGCGATCAAGCTGCAAGTTCCTTTTGAAAAAACTATCCAAAATTATAGAAAAGACGGTCGGGCATATAAATGCAAAATTAATGGTTCTCCCGTTTTCAACTTAAAAGGGCAATTAACACATTTTATTGCTTTCGAAAAAGAAGTCGCTTAAGGTTTAACCGCAAAGTTTAATGATTTGCCACGAGACACTAACACACAAAGTTTTTATTATCACACTTACTTTAATATAAAAAGGCGCAAAGATTATTTTCTTTGCGCCTTTTTGCCTTTGTGGCTATAGCTTTTTATAAGTTTTCGAAGAAATCATTTCCTTTATCATCCGTAATGATAAAAGCAGGAAAATCTTTAACGGTGATTTTACGAACCGCTTCCATTCCTAATTCTTCAAAATCAACAACTTCAACTTTTAGGATATTGTCCTGAGCTAAAATTGCTGCCGGACCTCCAATAGAACCTAAATAGAATCCGCCATATTTATTACAAGCATCCGTTACTTGTTTGGTACGATTTCCTTTTGCCAGCATAATCATACTTCCGCCATGTTTTTGAAATTCATCCACATAAACATCCATACGTCCCGCAGTTGTTGGTCCAAAACTTCCTGAAGCCATTCCTTCCGGAGTTTTTGCCGGACCTGCATAATATACGGGGTGATTTTTAAAATATTCCGGCATTGGTTTACCAGCTTCAAGTAATTCCATGATTTTTGCATGTGCAATATCTCGCGCTACAATCACAGTTCCGTTCAATTTCAAACGGGTCTTAATTGGGTATTGTGTCAACTTAGCTAATATATCAGCCATTGGCATATTCAGGTCAATTTCTACAGGTGCTTCTAAATGTGGAGCTGTTTCAGGTAAAAATTGTTTTGGATTTACTTCTAATTGTTCGACAAAAATTCCGTCTTTATTAATTTTTCCTTTTATATTTCTATCAGCAGAACATGAAACTCCTAATCCAACCGGACAAGATGCAGCATGACGAGGTAAACGAATTACACGAACGTCATGTGTAAAGTATTTTCCGCCAAACTGAGCGCCAATAGCACTTTCCTGGCAAATTTGCTGCACTTTAGCTTCCCATTCTATATCACGAAATGCCTGACCAGACATATTACCTGAAGTAGGCAGGTGATCATAATATCCGGCAGATGCTTTTTTGACAGCACTCAAATTCGCTTCTGCAGAAGTTCCTCCAATTACTAGAGCCAGGTGATAAGGAGGACAAGCCGAAGTTCCTAAATCTTTTATTTTTGCTCGAATGAAAGCATCCATGGATTTTTCATTCAATAATGATTTTGTTTGTTGGTATAAGTATGTTTTATTCGCAGATCCTCCACCTTTTGCCATAAATAAAAACTCATAAGAAGTTCCTTTTTTAGCATAAATGTCAATTTGGGCCGGAAGATTCGATCCCGAATTTTTTTCTTCAAACATCGAAATCGGAACAATTTGAGAATAACGTAAATTACGTTTTTGATAGGTATTAAAAATTCCTCTGCTCAACCATTCCGCATCATCAACACCAGTAAAAATACTCTCCCCTTTTTTTGCCATTACAATTGCTGTTCCGGTATCCTGGCAGCTTGGTAACTGACCTTCGGCAGCAACAGAAGCATTTTGTAATAAATTATAAGCCACAAAACGATCATTATCTGTAGCTTCAGGATCATCAAGAATTTTACGAAGTTTTTGTAAATGTGTCGTTCTTAACATAAAAGAAACATCTGTAAGTGCTTCTTCAGCCAATAATTCTAAACCTTTTGGGTCAACGGTTAAAACTTCACGATCTCCAAATTGTTCCACTTTTACATAATCAGAAGTAATTTTGCGGTACTGCGTATCATCCTTTAAAATAGGATAAGGGTCTTGGTATATAAAATCAATCATTGTTTTGTTTTTGACAAAGTTAGAAATTATTTACCTAAGAAAGAATTTGAATAAGCGATGTTTCTGGTGTTTTTATTCTTGTTTATGAAACTCATCAAAACTCATTTTTTTCTCAAAGTAAGTCTTGTCTTTTGCAGAAAGTAATTGACTTTTCCAGCGATTTCCGCTTAAGCGAAAGACCATCGAATCTGAGTGTTTTACCGTACCCATATTTTCATCATTATCATCAGGTTCAAAAGCAACTGTTTTGCAATAAAATGATTCAGGATTGGCTTTCGCCGAAGGATTTTCGAATTCGACCCAACTTCCCCAGCCACTATCAGACATGGTGTACCAATCGTAAACCAGTTGTATATCGTTGTTTTTTAAATGATACAAATAATGGCTTTGATTATAACCGCAAGCCGGATATCCAAAACTAACCTGAATAAAAGGCGAGCTTTTGGCACTTTCTGTCCCTAATCCGTAGATAGCAGACCATTCAGATCCTTTGTCAACTCCTTTAATGGTAATTTTTGAAGTCGTAGTTTTATTTTTATTCTGATAAAAGTCAAGTTGATATTTTGCCGTTACAATACTGTCTTTATCGGCTTTTTGCTCTAAAAGATACGCCAGAATATAATTGTCTTTTGAGGTTTCTCCATAATTAGCAATAGAAATAGTATCTGTTTTCAGGAAATTATCTTTTGCCTCAACTGCCTCCGTTTTAGTTTCAGGAAGTTTATCAACTATTTGATTTACAGGTTTTGGTTTTTGACAACCAATTACAAGGCATAGAATAAAAAGGTATTGTGGTTTCATAATTAGCAATTGGTATTATTTATTCTACAGCTAGAACGATTAGTTTCTTTTTTTGATAGAGTTCGGCTAACGAAATTTTTTCTCCATTTAAATAAAAAAGCTGATTTTGGTATTGAACTTCATTAGGATTGAACAGAAAAGCATAATTGTCGCGATCGTTCAAAATTCCCAGATTGTCATAATTTAATTCTACGATTTTGACATAATTTATGATGTTCAGCTTATGGGCTTCTTCTATTGTTATTGGAGTTTCATCGTATCGAAGACAGAATTTGTCTCCTTCTCCGGGCATTCCAAACCACGGAATTGCTTTTGCAGATACCAACGAAATATAATCCGGAACTTCATTAAAAACAAATAGCTTCTTTTCGTAGTTTTCAAAAAACTCAGGCAAAGACTTTCTCTCAAATGGTTCATTATTATTCCAGAAAAAGACACCTTGATTTTGCCACGAAGGATCCTGCAGATTTTTTTCAGTAGCGCTATCCCAATAATGCATGTACAATTCACGAGGAATAAAAGTTAGAATAGAATCGTTTATTAACCAATCAATTTTATTAGGTTCGAATTTCGTTTCTTCAGTCTCTAATTCTTTATTTTCAACTGCTTCAGTTTCTGTTGCTTCAGTTTCAACTTTTTCAATGATAACTTCTTCAACAGGTTGGTTTTTTTCCTGAGATTTGATTTCTTCCGGAATTTCAACTTCTTTTCTTTTACTAAAAAATCTCTTAAACATAGTAGGTTTTTTGATTCATTATATTATAAATCTAATCGTAATGTTTGGCTTAAAAAAACCACGTCGCCACGAAAATTGCCGTAATCACACAAATTAAATCCACCAAAAGCATTGTACCTAACGCATAACGGGTATTTTTGATATTAACAGAACCAAAATAAACTGCAATTACATAAAAAGTACTTTCGGCGCTACACTGAAAAATGCTGCTTAATCTTGCTGTCAAAGAATCTGCACCAAAAGTATTCATAGAATCAATTAAAAAACCACGAGATCCTGCAGAACTAAAAGGGCGAAGCATAGCTACAGGCAATGCATTTGTTATTTCCTTACTTACTCCCATATTTGAGAAAACAAAAGCGATTCCGTTACTGATAATTTCAAATAACCCACTATTTCTAAATAAAGAAATTGCTACTAACATTCCCAATACATAAGGAAAAATAGTAACACCAGTTTTAAGTCCATTATTGGCTCCAACTACAAATGTGTCAAAAGGCGTAGTATTAGCGTCAATAAATTTCTTTTCATTTTTAAAGGCAAAAATCAATGTAAAAGCAATAATTCCAATCAGTATTAATCCTGAAAGGTTAGAGGTAAAGTAATTTTTACCAATCAAATCCAAATGATTTACATACATCAGTAAGCCAACAATCGCAGCAATTAATCCCATTAAGACGATAAGAAGAGAAGCACTTTTAAAATTGATTTTTTGTTTGATCCCCACAATCAAAAATGCTGCAATAGTACCAATGAATGATGTAATGATACATGGCAGCATCACATCTGCAGGATTACTGGCATTTGCCGCAGCGCGATATCCAATAATCGAAGTGGCAATTAAGGTCAGACCTGAAGCATGAAGACACATAAACATGATCTGGGCATCGCTGGCTTTATCTTTATCAGGGTTTATTTCCTGTAAACTTTCCATGGCTTTAAGCCCAAATGGAGTTGCAGCGGAATCCAACCCAAGGAAATTAGCGGCAAAGTTTAACGTCATGTAGGATATTGAAGGATGATTTTCAGGAATACTAGGAAATACTTTTACAAATACCGGACTCAATACCTTAGCTAATTTGCCAGATGCCCCAGAAATGATTAAAAGCTCCATTAATCCACAGAAAAAAGCTAAATATGCAATAAGCGGTAAGATCAAGTCGACCAAAGTACTTTTACAAGTTGGCAATAAACCATCAGATTTTTGAAGACCGCTGAAAATTTTTACAGTTTTATTTTTATAAACATAAGTAGTATCGGCATTCAGAGTGTCACGATTAATAATCATGCTTTGATCCGGTGCTTTTTTAATACTGTCTTTGATGTAAGCAGGAAGTTCGTCGATGTATTTTTCAGAGACTAAAATAGGATCGTCTTTCTTCCCATTTATAACGGAGTCAATGGTATAAGTATTGGCTGTAAATAAACTTACAACAATAAAAAGAATTGAAGAAATAAAAATCGTTAACCAAAATCTACTTAATACCATAATGCTAATTTTTTTGTAAATGTAATTATTTAGGGATAAAATGCATAACGATTTTATTGTTGAAACAAGAAGTGTTTTTTAGAATCGAAATTTTGTAAAGATCAAAACTGTTCTTTGAATTAAGATGCCACCCCGATGGGCTACAAAGGTGAGATCTAATTTGTTGCTATAAACATGACACTCCTAACAGAGTTTTCTCAAGCTTTTGAAGGGCGATATATTTATAGAAATGTTTGTACGCACGTTTTTATAGCTCCATTGGAGCGACATACAAAAATTCGCAAATCAATTTAATCAATAACAATTTTGGTTTCCAGATAGTTTTCAAAAGCTTTAATTCCTTTAAACAGAATTTCTTTTTTTGAGGTTTCTGTATCGCTAAAAAAGTGTGTTTCTATTTTTGCATGATCCTTTTTAATTGTCCGTTTCCAGGTTCCTATAACTTTTGAATTTTCGAGAATTATCGGTTTAAAGATTCCATTATTGGTAAAAGCTTTAGATTGATGTTCAGTTAAAATAGATGCTTCACGAGTTTTATACGAAATTAAAATCTCATCAAAAGCGGGAAGAAAATGTACGCTTTCGCGGAAGTGGGTTTCATCAGCAAAATCTTTTTTAAACCAGTAAATTTGGTTCTCAATTTCTGCAGAACCCAGTTGCAACTCAATTGCGATAATAGCCAATTTGCAGGTAGTTGGTGGAAAACCAGACCACCACGAAAAGTCAAGTAGCGTTGCAGGACCATGACTTGTGAAATATCGAAGCGCTAATTTTGCTAAAGCCTCTTCTTTTGTAAGTTTGGTTTTTGGTTTAGAAACCCTTTCTTCGAGTAAAGAATAAGTGATTTGTTTGCCTTTCATTTTACCATTACAAACCAAACCGTCCAATTCTGCATTCATCATAATGGCGGCACTCAAAAAATCATCGCTCGAAGTTTTCTTTATGTTAAGTTCCTGCATGATTTCATCGCGGGTCAAATGATTATTTCCGCTTAACATTTTTTCGATCTCAGCATTGGTTTGATCTAATTTTTTAGCATCATAACCATATTTCTTTAATGCCGAAATTGTAAAACGTTTAACTTGCGGTGCAGAAAGATCCAACATCCAGTAAATATCATCGGCAGCAACAAAATGCCAGGTTGGTCTAAGAATATGGCTTCTTATTATTTGCGCTGAATTTATAGCCTCTTCAATTTCTTTTTCAGTCGAATCGCAACGTGAACCAATCGCCCATTTTGCCATTGCATAATCCTGAGCCTGCATTGCACCTAGATGGTGTACAATTTCTTGTGGAGAATTGGGACTTGTTTCATATAGTTTCTGCGAAACAAGACGATAATGCGATATTTCCTGATGAGTCATTCTTTAAAATATTTAAACCATATAAAGTTATATAAGTTCATTTAATTCTTTGTACCTGTGAGCCTTTGCAACTTTGTACCTTCCTCTTAAACATGAATAATCTCATCATCTATCAATAAATCTTCACGACGTAAACGCAGGAAAATCTGAGCTACAGCAATTGTATCTTTTTCGCAATACGTTACGATTCGATCAATGTCTTTTTCGACATAATAAACATGTCCAACCTGACTTCCGTCGATATCGCCTTTTGGAGAAGGGATTCCAAGGATTTTGGTTAATAGTTTTAGCGACGTAAAATGTTTATAATCACCAAACTTCCATAACTCTAAAGTATCCAAATGCGGAATTTCCCAAGGTTTTTTGCCAAATAAATTTAGTTTGTCCGGAATCGCAATTTGATTGATAATCATTCTTCTGGCAATAAACGGAATATCAAATTCTTTAGCATTATGTCCGCACAAAAGATGTTGTGGCTGATTGTAATGATTATTTAATAAATTATTGAAGTCTTTTAAAATCTTTTTTTCATCTCCAAAGAAAGATGTCACACGAAAATTTCGAATATCTCCTTTGATAGTAAAATATCCAACAGAAATACAAACGATTTTACCAAACTCTGCCCAAATTCCGGCGCGATCATAAAACTCTTCCGGCGTAAAATCATCTTTTCGCTGATATTGGGTTTTATGATCCCAAAGAGATTGCATTTCAGCATCAAGCGAATTAAAGTTTTCTTCTTCAGGAACTGTTTCTATATCGAGAAACAAAATGTTATTAAGATTTATTTTTTCAATCATTATTTTAGACGTCTTAAACTTTAGACATTAAGATTGTTAGAGTTATAAATGTACATAAATGAATTTTAAAACAAGAAAAAACTTACTTTTTTAATTCGTTAATTTGTGATCCTTTTTTTATTTTAAAACAAACTCTGCTGAGTTGTTGGGTTTTCATGATCGATTAACCATTTTTTACGGGATAATCCTCCTGCATAACCTGTTAACGAACCATTTGTGCCAATAACCCTATGACATGGAACTACAATCCATAACGGATTTTTACCATTTGCAGATGCAACGGCACGAATCGCTTTTATGTCGCCCAGTTTTTTGGTTTGATCCATGTAGGTTATCGTTTTTCCATATGGAATTTCTAATAATGATTTCCAGACTTTTTGCTGAAATTCAGTACCTTTTGGGTTTAGTTTAAAATCAAAATGGGTTCTTTTTTTGTCGAAGTATTCCTGAAGTTGTAAAACAGCAGTTTTTAAAACTTCCGGAATTTCAGCAGAAATTTCATTTGTACCAACATCAGAAACTGAAATTACAGCAACGCCATTTTCATCTCCAACAATTTTGGTGATTCCTAAAGGCGAATTGATGTAAACTGTTTCCATATATTTTACTGTAAAGTTCGTAAAGTTTTTTAAACCATATAAGCGATATAAGTAATTTAAATTTTTACCTGATTGTCACCCTCAGCGAAGTTGAAGGCTTATAAAACATGAGCTTCGACTTCTCTCAGCCTAGAATGTGGACTTTTAGTAATTTTCTAGCCTAAATTCATAGCCTAGACTATTTGTAATTTTTTCGTTTGAGATAACCTTTTTAATATTCGATTTTTCAAGGCTGAATTTCGGTAAAACCAGATTTTGTTCTTTTGCTTTTTGCGTGTAGTATTCCTCTCTTGTGGGATGAAAAGGTGCAACGGCATTAAAAACTTCATTCCATTTTGATCGATTGATGATTTCTTCAATGATTTTGATACAATCTTCCTGATGAATTAAGTTCACTGGAGCATCCGGATTTTCTAGATTTTCTTTTCCTGCTAAGAACGTAACGGGATGACGATCTATGCCAATTAATCCTCCAAAGCGTAAAATTGTAGTTTCGAAGTTTTGATTTTTTTGTAAAAGAGTTTCCGCCAAACGCAATTGTTTGCCGCTTTCTGTTTCCGGATTAGGGATTGTTTCTTCGGTAATAATTCCGTTTTCATCTCCATAAACAGAAGTTGAACTCACAAAAAGAATATTCTTTATTGTTGATTTTTCTACAAATGGAATCAGATTTTGTATTTTTTCAACAAAGATTTTTCTGGAAAGATATGAAGAATCAGCATTACTTCCTCGTAATTTAGGCGGAATATCAATTATTAAGATTTCAGATTTCGCTAAAAAATCATTGATACTTTCTGAAACACTTTCGCTTTCAAGCGCGACCAAAAACGGATTTATTCCGGCTTCTTCTAAAACAGAAAGTTTATTTTCAGAAGTTGTAGATCCGTTTACCGAAAATCCTTTTTTGATTAGTTTTTTTGCTAACGGCAAACCCAGCCATCCGCAGCCTAATATGCTTATTTGTGTCATTTTTTTGAGGTTCAGAAGAGCAAAGTTACAAAGGTTCAAAGTATTTTTGAATATCCTCCAGCTTTAGCTGGAGAAATATGATTTAAAGAGAAAAAGGGCTTTAGTCAAATTAATCTTAAAGCCTTTTTCCGTAACTATATTTTGCATCCAGCTAAAGCTGGACACTATTCAATTTATAGTATTAAATAACTTTAGCTTTCAATTACATTACAAATCTAATGTAAATCGAACTTTATCTTTTCCTTTTCCGTGAATTCTGTTGTAGAATTTTATTGCTCTTTCGTTAAATTGTGGTGTTTGCCATTGTATGTGGATACAGTTTTTTTCAATTGCGATTTGTTTTAGTTTGTCTATTAAAACTTCTCCAATGCCAAAACTTCTGGCTTCTGGCTCGAGAAATAAACAATCCATATACATAAAAGTTGCAGCATCCCAAGTCGAAAAATCAAAAGTGTAGGAAACATAACCAACAATAGTTTCTTTTGTAGCTACAACTAAACAGAATAATTTTGGATTCTCATGAAACAAAGCTTCTTTTAGTTTTTCCTCTTTTCCGTTTGAAGAAAAATCAGCTTTCTCAAATTCAGCATGTTTTTGACATAAAACAATCAGTTTTGGGATATCTGATAATTCGCAATTTCTTATTGAATATTCCATTGCAGATTTATTTCGTTTTGTAAAAAGGTGATAAAGTGATAAAAATAGTCGGGATATTGCTGGTTTTCACGAATCGCGATAAAGTGTTTTCTTTTCAAACCATTCTTCCCAATTTTAATGGCTTTTATCGGGCTGTTTTTTAAATGGGGTAATAATGCCCATTTTGCCATCGACATAACGCCCATATCGGCTTTAACCATCTCCAGAGAAGCTTCTGTTAATGGGAGCGGTGTAATCTTTTTGGGAGTTACTTTGGCTGGAGCCAGAAAAAATTGATGAATCGTAACGGTTTCCATAGGAAGGGAATGAATCAGTAAATGTTCGTTGACAAAATCTTCAGGAAGAACATACTTTTTATTTGCCCACGCATGATTTTCAGAAACAGCCATAACGACTTCATCCTGGAAAAGTTCGATATATTTAATATTATTGTCTTTGATCTGATCGCTGATAATTGCAATATCAATTACATTTTCAAGTAATTTTTGTAACGGAATATGAGTCGCTTCGGTTACAATTTTTAAATCTACATTGGGATATAAAAGGTGAAATTGTTTTAAAACCTGAGGCAACCAGTGATAACTCGAAAAACATTCAGTACTAATCCTGATTTCGCCATATTCGCCATAAACCATTTGCTTGATTTGGGATTGGGTTTGCGAGAGTTTTTCCAGAATTTCATTAGCGAGTTCATAGATTTTTTCTCCCGCATTGGTCAAAACCAGTTTTTTATTGGTTCTTAAAAATATGGCAGTTCCCAATTGATATTCAGCTTCCTTAAGTTGATGGCTCAAGGCTGATTGTGTCAAATGCAATTTGTCTATCGCTTTAGTGATGCTTCCTTCTTCAACAATTGCTTTTATTAATCGTAAATGACGTATTTCCATCTTTTGAGAGTTAGTATACAAAGGAACAAAATTTTAGAATGGGTTTTCTATGAAATAAAGTAATCAACTTGATGAATTCTTTTCGTTTTTATAAAGAATTTGCTTCGATTACTTTTGAAAAAACAAAATATAAAAGCACTAAAGATGGAAGATCAAATTAAACATTATGAAAACAAACTGGCATTCGAAATAGATCCTTCTGATTTGTTTGATGCCCTGAATAACGGAGAAAAAGTAATCGCGTTGGATGCAAGAAAAGCTTTTGGTTACGAAGCAGAGCATATTCCCGGAGCAATAAATATTCCGCATCGCGAAATGACGGTTGAAAGCACCAAACATTTAGATACAGAAGTTTTGTATGTTACATATTGCGACGGAATTGGCTGCAATGCGTCGACAAAAGGAGCCTTGAATATGGCAAAACTAGGATTTAAGGTCAAAGAATTAATAGGAGGAATCGAGTGGTGGAAGTTTGACGGATATGCCACAGCAGGTACAAAAGGAAAACAATCAGGTTTAAAAATCGAATGTGCTTGTTAATTTTCTAGGTACAAAGGCTCAAAGTTGAAAAGGTTCAAAGGTTTCTAAGGTATTCTAAAAAACTAAAAGGACTATGAAAAATAGCGCTTTTTTAAACCTTTGTGCCTCTGTGCCTTTAATTCTTTGAACCTAATTTTAAGATTCGATTAAAGCTTTTAGACCTTGAAGAATTGGATTTTCTTCGCCTTGCGGTTCTTCCTGAACTGCACCTGGACGATTGTCTTCCTGAATGATTTCAAGTTTTATTTTCTCATTTTCTTCAGATAAAATATAACTCATTATAAAGTAATTCTCCGGTTTATCTTCTAGTTCCGGTCTTGGGAAAAATAGAGAGTATTTGATTTTCTTATTCGTAACAACATCCAAAATAGTTCCCCATTGTTCAAAAACCTGACCTTCCCATTCGTTTTTAAATCTGATTTTGTTACCAATTTTCCAATCTGTAATTAAATCACTTCCATATTGCCATTGTTTGACTAATTCTGGCTTTGTCAATGTGTTCCAAACTTTTTCTATTGTTGCATCAAGATAGATTGTTGAAATATTTGTTGCCATAACAAGCGTTTATTGTGGTTTTACAATAGGTTTTAAACTGTCTTTTGCAACAACAGTGCTGTCTTTTACCGCTGTTGCAGGTGCAAGAGTAGCTGCCGGAGCCGTATATCTTTGAATTTTTTGCTGAATTAAAACCGCATCATTTAAGACAAAAGGAGTTGGCATCATCCAGTCGCTTCTTGGTTTTATCTGGAACAGCGGATTTGTCATTAAATCAAAAGAACTTTCTATTAGATCCATGTCAAAAATAGACGATTTGTTAATGTAAAAATCCATTACTAGAGGTTCGTTGCCCACTACATAATAACATATAATTTTACTTCCGTCACGATCTAACCTATTTCCTTTTTGGTCTGAAGTTGCAACTCCATTGGCTTTAAAATTATAGAAGGTCATTTTTGGGTTGGCATAAATATCATAACGGTTCACCTTTCTATTAGGCGTGATTTTAATCTTTAGATATCGGTTATTGCCTACAACGCTGTCTTTTAAGAAAGCAATTGTTGGTTTTGGAACCTCTACAACAGGTGCAATGGCACTGTATGTAAAACCAGAATTATATTTACTTGCCAGCGGAAGAGCATTTAAACCCACTGCTTTTTGATTTTTTTCTCCTAAATAAGTTTTAGTCCATTCGTCTAAATTTACGTCGTAAGTTGCCCAAACAGCAGATTTCGTGTTTGCATTATAAATATATAACAAACTGTTTGATTTTGCTTTTCCGTGTTCGTAACCGGAATGATACCCTGCGTAGATAAAAAATCCTATAGATACAGCAAAGAAAAGCATGGTCCAGACTCCTTTTTTAAAGAAAGCCCCAAAAATTGGCAACAATAATCCAAAAAGAAGAACAGTGAGAATGGCACTGCCATAAAGAATTTTAAGTCCCAAACCTATCGGGAACATTACAATAAACGGCGCTACAATGGCCAAAGCGGGTATGCTAAATAACAAATTAATACCTAAACTGTAATGTTGGGTAAGAACAAAAATTCCGAATAACAGAATTCCAAAATAAACCGGAATAATAAGGAAACCTGCTCCGGTTAAGCTATTTGCTAAAAATGCATTTATAATTATCCAGAGTAACAAAGGCGCTACAAAGTGATTCATTGTAATTTTTGCTTCTGAAAAATGATGATAAAAAGCAAAAGAGATAGCAATACTCAGCGTTACAAAAGCACCAATATAACCATGTCCGTTATAAGTAAACCCATTAAGAAGATCTGAGTATTGGGGATATATTTCTAATATAATTTTCCAGCCTAAAAAAGTAACTAATCCAGAAATTGCAATTGAACCCAAAAGCGGAACAAATCCTCTGAAAATTTCCCTGAAAGTAATGACACGTTTGGCTTTTCCTATAAAGATAAAAAGAATCAATAACCCCAAAGCTATAATGGTCATTGGAAAAACCCAGCTAAACGGGTAACTTATAAACGAGAAAGGAGCACTAAAATAAACATCGTCTTCAGTTGAATTGGTGGCATTTAAGTCTACATTCGAAAAATATTTTAACAATGGCATCAGATAAGTTCCCTGATGTGCAAGAGTTGTTTTGCTTAAATGCTGAACATCGTCTTGTTGTGTGTGGTAATTGTAGTGCCCGTCGATAAAGGCAAAATTAAATCCTTGTATATTTCCTTGTTGTCTAAAAACGGTTAGATCAGTATCATTGGGCAGCATTTTGTAGATGCTGTACATCAACGAGTTTGAAACCGGATATTTAGTTTTTGCATTAGAAAATTCTTTTACCAGTGCTTCATTGCCTTTGTTGGTTTCCATCAGCATGTAACTTGGTCCTGAAGAACCTCTTGCTTCAAAATTAATGACCAGACCAACTTCTTTTGCCCAGGGATGTTTGTTTACAAAAAGCGCAGCTCCATTTAAACCCAATTCTTCGGCATCAGAAAAAAGTATAATGATGTCATTTTTATGTGGTTGCTTCGCGTATAAAAAAGCACGAATTCCTTCTAATATTGTTGCTACTCCTGAGGCATCGTCGCTTGCGCCTTTAGAAAATGAATGCGGGGCACTGTCATAATGTGATAATAATAATAGCGCTTTTGAATTGTTTGTTCCCTTTATTCGGGCCAGTATGTTTTTAGATTTTACTAAAAGACCTTTGTCGTTAAGAGTAAAACCTTCCTGAACAGAAGTTTCTAATCCAATTCTGTTAAGTTCAAGCTTTAGATAATTTGCAACCAGTTCGTGATTGGTTGAACCAACATAGTGTGGTTTTTGAGCAATAATTTCGACTTGATTCAGCGCTCTTTCGGTAGAAAATTCAGCGAGAGCTTCTTCATCTTTCGAAATCCATTGTGGCATCATCGAGGCGTAAATGATACCAAGAATTGCTAAAACGCAGACTATGGCCAGAATTGAGGTGGGGTTTTTCTTCATTACGTACTATATTTCTTTTTTAACAAGCATAAAATAATCATTGTCCAAAGAGCGATATCCTTGATCATACAAGAAATAGTAGGTATTTCCTGTTTTGGTTTGCAAGATATTGGTAAAGAAATCGAAATCAAAACCTTTATTGATCATTTTATCTCTTGTTGCTCTAGATTTTCCATCAGTATTTAATTCAGACAAAATACGGTAATTTTTTCGTAATTTGTTGTTTACATTCCTCATGAAATTGTTACTATCTTTATTTATTTTATTGTTGTAAGCGTTTCTACAACTATCTGAACAGAATTTTTTGTCTTCACGGCCAACTATTTTTTCAGAACATTCAAGACAGGCTTTCATGGCTCGATCTTTTTGATCTCATACAAATCAGTACGACGATCTTTTAAGATTCTGACACTTCCGTGTTCGTGAAGCTGTTTAAGTAAGTTCAAATCGACATCGACTATCAAAGTCATCTCTGTATTTGGAGTTGCTTCGGCTTTTATGCCATTACTAGGAAAAGCAAAATCTGATGGAGTAAATACAGATGCCTGAGCATATTGAATATCCATATTGTTTACTTTTGGCAAGTTACCAACACAACCGGCAATAGCAACATAACATTCGTTTTCTATCGCACGCGCCTGTGAACAGTGTTTTACTCTTGTATACGCATTTTGAGTATCTGTTAAAAACGGAACAAATAAAATATTCATTCCTTCATTAGCCAAAATTCGGGAAAGTTCCGGAAACTCAACATCGTAACAAATCAGGATTCCAATTTTTCCGCAATCCGTATCAAAGGTTTTAAATTGTGATCCGCCTTTCATTCCCCAATGCTGTACTTCGTTTGGTGTAACGTGAATTTTGGTATACATTTCTGATGTTCCGTCTCTCTTGCATAAAAAGCCTACATTGTATAAGTTACCATTTTCTAAAAGCGGCATACTTCCGGTAATGATATTAATGTTGTAAGAGATTGCAAATTCCTGGAAACGTTTCCTGATTGGGTCAGAATATCTGGCAAGTTCACGAATGGCTTCGGCTTCAGATAAATGATTGTAATCTGCCATTAACGGCGCAATAAATAATTCCGGAAATAATGCGAAATCAGAACCATAGCCAGAAACTACATCGATAAAAAATTCTGATTGCTCAAAAAACTCTTCCAGATTATTCAACTGACGCATTTGCCATTGCACCAATCCTAAACGAATAACACTTTTTTCAAGATTGATTAGTTTAGGGCTTTCGTCGTAATAAACATTATTCCATTCTAAAAGCACGGCGAATTCCTTTGATTCTTCGTCACCTTCCAGGTAGTTTTTGATGATTCGTAATACGTGAAAATCATTGCTTAACTGAAATGAAAGTACAGGATCATGTAGTTCTTTATGTTTTACTTTATCGATATAAACTTTTGGAGTCATCTTTTTTGCATGTTGAGAATAATTTGGAATTCTTCCTGCAAAAACAATTGCCTTTAGATTTAGTTGCTCGCAAAGTTCTTTACGTGTATCATATAAACGACGGCCTAAACGTAAGCCACGATAATTAGGGTGGATAAAAACGTCTATACCGTACAATATTTCCCCGTCTGGGTTATGAGTTGAGAAAGTATAATCGCCAATAATTTGTCTGTAGTTGTGTCTTTTATCTACTAATTTTTCATCGACAATTAGTGATAATGCTGATCCTACTACTACACCGTCAACTAATATAACAAGCTGACCTTCAGGAAATATTGATAGTAATTTTTTTATGTCATTAGATCTCCAGTATGAATTGGCCATTTCAGGATACGATTCAACCATTGAATTTTTTAACTGCTGATAGTCGTCGAATTCTAAATTTCTTAATTCAACTTTATTGATTTTTGTTTGCATTGTAGTATGATTTCTGTTAAATATACAAAAAAAAGTTTCCATTTACAAACGCTTACAAATAGTTACAACCGAAAGTAATTAGTTTACAACCGATTAATTTTTAGAACCTGTCGCATCTTTGTCCTGTTGAATTTGATAAACGAATTCTTTACACGAACATTTAAATATTATATGCCATGAATGCAATGAAAAACAGAGTACAATTAATTGGTAACGCAGGAAATGATCCAGAAATTAAAACATTAGAAAACGGAACAAAACTGGCACATTTAACTATTGCCACAAACGAGAAATACACCAATGATAAAGGTGAAAAAGTTGAGCAAACACAGTGGCATCGTGTTACTGCATGGGGTAAAACTGCCGAAATTATCGAAAAATATGTAGTAAAAGGAAAAGAAGTTGCGATCGAAGGAAAATTAACCCACAGAAGTTACGATGACAAAAACGGAGAAAAAAAATATATGACCGAAGTTGTTGTCAATGAAATTTTGTTGCTTAGTAAATAACGTTTAACCAAATTCGATAGTCAAACCCGACAGATTTTTAATCCCGAGACTTCGGGACTGTCGGGTTTATTTTTGTGTTGAAATGTAATTATAAAATAGAAGCACCATTTATATCAGTAGTAAGAACTTCACTCATATAATCTAAAAAAGGCCGCATGTTTTTACACGTTTCTAAAGCCTTTTCTAAAAAAATCGGACTCAATACTTCTTCATCAGTAAAACGTTTCATAATCAAGAACTGTTTGTAGCGCAGCAAATCGATCGCTTTATGGTTTACATCATAACCTTTTGGTGCTGTTTTAAGCTGTTCGCCCTGCAGAGTTCCAAAAGTTTCGATAAAAGATTTTGATTTGAGTATTTTCTGCATTGGTTCAGGATCGTGTGCAAATTCGCTTCTAAGGCGTTTTAAATCTGCAGCATTTGGTCCCCAGAAAGCAGCAGCAACAAAACTATTTCCTTGTTCGAAATGAAAATAATATCCACCGCGTCTTTCCTTTGTTGCTCGTGTAAAGCTCCCGCCCCAATAGTTTTTAAAAGGAGTTTTATCTTTAGAAAAACGAATATCACGATAAATTCTATAGACACTTTTTTTACCTGAAACCGTTTCTAAAACATCAGTTTTAGACAATTCCTGAAGCAAAGCATCTGCAAAAGTTTCAATATGGTTTAATTCTTTCAGGTAGTTTGGCTTATTCGACTCAAACCAGGGTTTGTTATTGTTCTCTTTGAGTTGGGTCAAAAAATCAAGACTGGATTTGGGTATAAGAATTTTATTTTTCATAGAAATTACTCTTTTTAGTCTGAAGGCGATTATGATTAAACTAAAAACCCACCAAATTTCTTGGTGGGTTTTGTATATATTTTGTTAAGCAGTTTTTTTAAATAAATCAAACATAGGACAACGTGAGCAGCGTTTCTTTTCACTTTTTTTGTATTTCTCACAACAAGAAGATTTACAGTTTTCCAACTTCTTAATGTTCTCAAGGATAACTTTATTCTTCTTTTTCTTTTTATCCTTTTTCTTGTCCTTGTCTTTTTCTTTCTTGCCCAATTTTCCTTCGTATTTAAAAACAGAAGCAAATATAAAAGAAAAATGTTATTTGTATATATTCTAAATAAACTTTAACTTTTTTTATTTTGGGTTAATTGCAATAGAGCTTGTAACAGTTAATTGCTGAATATCACGGTCGAACAAATAAAGTCCGCCTTTATCATCCCCAATTAAGTTAATTTTGTCTAAGATAGATTTTGCTGTTGCTTCTTCTTCGATTTGTTCAGCTACGTACCATTGTAAGAAATTATGAGTTGCATAATCTTTTTCTGAAAAAGTAATGTGTACCAGTTCATTAATAGATTCTGAAACAAAAATCTCATGGTTATAAAGAGCTTCAAACATTTCTTTGAATGTAGAATATGATGTCTTTGGCGCTTTAAGATCGGTAATATGAGCATGACCTCCGCGTTCGTTGATGTACTTAACCAGTTTAAGCATATGGGCGCGCTCTTCATCTGATTGTGTGTACATAAATTGCGCAATTCCTTCTAATCCGTGTACTTCAGCCCAACAAGCCATAGAAAGGTAGGTTTGCGAAGATTCTGCCTCTATGCGTATTTGCTTATTTAATGCCGCTTCTATATTTTTCGATAACATAATGATGACTTTTTTGTAAAGTTAGAAAAATAATCCATTCCGTTTTTTGGAAATCCATAAACACAAGACATTTGGATTAATTCTAATAAAAATTAATGTGATTTAATGGTGCCAAAAGAGGCCTGTTTTGAAAATTGTGACTTGTTCATAATCGGATTTCCGTTATCTTCCCGTATTAAGCCATCCGTAAATTTACGCATTAGATACTGTTTAGATTCGGTGTCATAATAGCTCAGAATAGAGTAATCTTTTAATTTAAGAAAGTTTTGCAACGATACATTTTTAGTAATGCTTAAAAAATATATAATATTATCAATTGCCAGTGGTTCCTGTTGGTTATTGTTTACAAATTCGTAATTGGAATTTAGTGTTGAATCAAAGAAAACCATTCTGCTTCTTGAATATTCCCGGATCGAAGGATTGTCAAAATCCTGGAAAGTCATGTAATCTCGTGGTGCATAAAAGGCATCAGTATAAATATGTTCTACAAAACCTCCCAAAGTCACATAACTATTATTATTGTTTTCTAAAACAGAAACAGCTCCACTTAATGAAGATAAATTTTTTAGGAATTTAGAAACCGTTTTTAATTTTTGAGGCTTCTCGTTGTCTATTTGAAGAAACATTGGAGAGTTTGTAAAAGGGATCGTATCATTTTTTGAAATTGAATTACTTTTAATTGTCTTTCCGGAATCGAAATCTTTTATATCAAATGCTAGTTCTTCCTGATTCGCATTGATTTGAAACAGTTTGTTTTTAAGATAAAAAGAATTTGAGGTCTTAGAGGTATTTTTTAAAACCGGCTGGTCAAAATTTTTCTCTGTTACAGTTGTAGTTTCTAAGTTAAGATTGAAGACCTGTGTTTTTTTTGCATTATAGTCGAAAGTTAAGATGATATCATTTTCGAGTACATACATTTTAATCATTTTGGCGCTTTTATCTAAAGTATTAAACTCATTAGAATCTATGTTCTGGATTGGAAAATATCGAATAAGCGCACTAAAACTAAGGTTTTGTCCTTTTTCATTTTGAAAAGAAAAGGCTGAAAAATCGAACATTTTTATTTCGCATTTTCCATTACTAAATTCATAAAGAAGCAGATGTTGTTGGTTTTTTTCTTTTCCAATAATGTAAAAAACATTATCTTTTTGAAAGGTAGTAATCAAATATTCGATATCACTTGGGAAATCAAAATTTAAAGGTTTAGAAATTTTTGTTCCCAGATAATATTTTATAATACGCAGGTTTCGTAAGTTTTTTGAACTCCAGTAAAGTGTAGGATTTCCATCTTCGCTAATACTGTAGCCGGCCAGAGTTCTTTTTTCGACATATTTTATAGAATCAGTAAACTGATTGTTCAGAAAAAAGGATTTGTTGTATTTTAAAATATTGATGTTGTTATCATCTGCAGCAAAAACATAAATATCATGGGTTTTTACATCCTCAACATTTAAAGCCTGACCATTTTCTAAAGGATTATGCAGGTTTAAGGGATATGAATTCAATACCGTTTGACCCAACAGTACTGATTTATAGATCAGAAGAAAGAAGAGTAATGATTTTTTCATGTTTTTTTACCAACAATAATTATTCCAAATTCAGGCTCTTTTATTTTTGAATTATTAACATTCAGCTTATAAAACAATTAGATTAAGGATTGATAATCAAATTATTGCTTTGTTTTGCTAAAGAAAGAGTTCTCTATATTTGATTATGATTTACCTTAAAGGTATAAAAAAAGTCCTGAAGAATAATTTCTTCAGGACTTGATTTTTTAATAATGCTTAGATTATTTTACTCTAAAAGTAACTCTTCTTGCCAATCTTCTAGCTTCTTCTGAGTCTTTTTGAATAGATGTATCAGCTCCACCGGCTACAACATTTAATCTTGAAGATGCAATACCTGCTTTTTCAAAAATTGTTTTAACATTGTTGGCTCTTGTGTTTGATAATTTCTCGTTATACTCTGAACTACCAACCTGATCAGCGTAACCAATAATATCAATAGATGCTGAAGGAGTTTTTCTTAAATAAGTTAAAACTACGTCAATTGCAGCAGTAGAATTTTCGATTGGAGTCGATTTATTAAAGTCAAAATAAACGCTGTAATATTTGTCGTTAATCATTTCTTTAATAACATCTTTGTCACTTACTACAGGAGCACTAATTTGTTTTTCGATAACTACTTGTTTTTCTGGTGCTTTTCTAACTAAAGCTTCAAGATCTGCCATTTTGCTTTCTAAAGCTGATGAATCAAAATCATGTGATACAACAACCCAGTCAGCATGTTTAGTATTTTTTCCTAAATACACATTCAGACCAACAGTACCGTTAAAAAGGATACCTGTAAAACCTCTTGTGTCTCCAAAAGTTGCACCATCAAAAGTAGAATTTTGAGAAGCATTCAAAATAGTAGTAAAATCACCGGTTAAGGCAAGTCTGTCAGTTAATCTGATTTGACCTGTAACACCCGCAATAAAATTACCCATTCTGTCTTTAACATGTAAGTCTTTGTTTTCTAACTGAGCTAAACCAAAACCGGCATGCCCTAATAAACCAATTGTTTTAGTCCATGTTTCAAAATTCATGATTCTGCCTAAGTTTGCAACAGCTTGCAAATCTGCTCTGTAATATTTTGAATCAAAATCTACAGAGTTGTTTTTTCCTGTAAAACTATTGTATCCAAAATCAGCTTTTAAACCAAACTTGTTGTTAAGCATGTACCTAACTCCCAGGTCTCCAACATAAAAACTTGGAGTTGAAGTAAAATAACCTTCCGTCATTGGACGTTGAGGTTTGTTAACTCCGCCAGCTACTTCGATCGACCATCTGTTATAGTCATTTCCAGTATTTTTTTCTGTTTCTGTTTGCGCGTGAATGTTCGTTAAACCAAGCGAAAACGCTAGAACAATTACAATTTTTTTCATTGTTATTTGAGATTTTAAATTTTCATCAAACAAACAATTTATTGTAGGAATTATTCTCCAGAATAAGCCATAAGAACAACAGAATAAGGTTAAATGTTTTTTAAGTATTCATTAATTCCTGAAAATAATCTACAAATTGCCCCATATGCAAACCATCCATTAGGCCATGATGAACGTGCACTGACATTGCGATTGTTCTGGTTCCGGTTTCAGAAGTGATCATTTTGCCAAAAGAAATTTTAGGACAACTATCTGGAAACGTGTAACTGCGGGCATGAGAAAGTGAACTAAAATTAAGCCACGGAATTGCAGAGAAATGAATTACATTATCATCATCAAAAGATCTTGTAAAAAGACCTGTTGTGTTTTGAATACGTTCAATTTCTGTTAAAGCATTTTGCTCGAAAATTTTAAAATCAGGATTATATTCTATTAATGAAAATCCAAAAGTTCCGTCTTCGCGTCCAATTGTTGCTGATACATCAATACGGTCATTGATATAAATATTGTCATCAGCAATTCTATATTTGAAATTTTCAATAGAATTCACTGCAACTAACGTTTTATGCAAATAATAAATAAAGAAAGAAGCTTTAAGGTTTTTTGCAGCCTGATATGCTTTTGTACAATCAATTTGTACGGTTGCACCAAAAAAAGGTTCCTCCATTTGTCTGAAATGTTGAAAATGTTCTTTCCTGTTCCAGTTTTCTAAATCTAAAAGTGTTTTCATTATGATAAGTTCTCAAGTACTTGAGTAATTTTTTCGAATGAACTAAAGTGTTCGTGTTCTACTTTATGGCTAATTTTTTCGTGTTCCCAAGTGGTGTGAAACGGAATGTGTACGGCATAACCTCCAAGTCCTAAAACCGGCAAAACATCTGATTTTAATGAATTTCCAATCATTAGAAATTCGTTTGCCTGAATCTCTAAACGACCTAATAGTTTTTCATAATCAATTTCTTGTTTGTCTGACATTACTTCGATATGATGAAAATAATGTCCTAAACCTGAACGGTGCAATTTGCTGTGCTGGTCTTTCAAGTCGCCTTTTGTGGCGACAACCAATTTGTATTTGCCGTGTAAAGCTTGTAAAGTTTCTTCGACTCCGTCCAGAAGCTCAATTGGTTTCTCAAGTAATTCTTTTCCGTACTGAATAATTTTTGCGATAACCTCAATTGGGATTGTATTGTTCGAAATGTTCATCGCCGCTTCAATCATCGAAAGGATATAACCTTTAATTCCGTAACCATATAAAGGTAAATTTGCAATTTCGATTTTAAACAATTCCTGCGAGATTCCCTGATGCGAAAGATAATCCTCCATCAAAGCGCAAAATTTATGCTCCGTTTCTTCAAAGTAAGGTTCGTTTACAAATAAAGTATCATCGGCATCGAATGCTATTACTTTTAAATTTGGTATTTTGTTTTTATGTAACATAGAAAAAGTTGTTTCAAGTTTGTTTTGTTTCAGGTTTCAGGTTTTTTTGCCACGAATTACACCAATTGTCACGAATTTTTTTTTGCCACAGATTAAGATGATTATATAGATTTAAAAAGAATCTGCTCAATCTGCCAAATCTGCGAGAGAACTTTTTAGCCAAGAATTACACTAATTTACACTATTTTTTTACCACAGATTAAAAAGATTTTCAAAAACCAATCCGTCTAAACCCGTATTATCCGTGTGCCAATTCTAAATCCTAATTCTTAGAAAACAATCCCTTAAAAGAAATAGCTTTATCGTAAAACGTAATCCTGATTCCGAATAGCAAAATGATTCCGCCAAAAACCATTTGTAAAGTTATTTGTTCTTCTAAAAACAACCAAGCTAATACAGAAGTAATTACAGCCTGACTTAATAAACTTAGCGAAACCCTTGTTGCACGCATATGTTGTGTCGCATAACTAATAGAAAGCCAAGCGCACAATTGGCAAATAACGGCTTGAAGTACTAACACAAACCAACCCGTATCCGAAAATCCTGTAAAAGGCTGATCTAAGCAATAACATAGTATTCCCAAATAAATGCTCGATGCGAATAAACTAATGGTCATAAACGAAAGAACATCAACATCTGAAAGGACATTTTTGCTCACCAAAAGATATATCGAATATAAGATTCCGGATAAAACTGCGAATAGAAAAGCCTGATCAAAATTGAGGTCCAGAAAAAAGCTAAAACCAACCAAAGTGATCATCCCAAATAAGGAAACAACAGTCCCGATCCAGAAATTTGTAGCAGGTTTTATTTTCAAAAAAAAGAAAGAACCAATCCCAACCCAAAGCGGAGATAAATTCGTCAGCAACGAAGCCTGAGTCGCGCTTGAATCCTGAATGGCGATATTCCAGACGGCAACATCTGATGAGAATAAAATGCCGCAAAGCATTGCCAACAGAATAAATTTTGTTTTTGGAAGCTTAAAGTTTTTGGTCAAAAAAACATAAGGCAAAAGCAAAGTAAAGGCAAAAGCCATGCGATAAAAAGCCGAGATTAATCCGGGAGCTAATTTAAGTTTTACCAATATTGGGAATATAGAAATACAAAGTATTCCGCAGATTAAGGCTAATCTTGGTTTGGTGATTTTCATAGGATAACAAATATCTTATTTTTTCTCTTATTTGAAAAGAAATATAGGACAACAATAGATAAAATGTGCCGTCAGGCACTAGATATTGGTAGAAAATTAGGTTTAAAATTCGTTAGCGTGCCGTAGGTACGCAATAGATTTCGTTTGTTGCGTACCTACGGCACGCCAAATCTATTTAAATTCATGTTTTTTCTACCAATATCTAGTGCCTGACGGCACAATAAAGTCAAAGATTTAATTTTTAATCTTCGATTTTTTTATCAATAAGTTTAGGATTAAACTTGTTTTTGTGTGGTATTAGGCATTCATGATTTTCTGGCAGGCATTGTTAATTTCACTATCAGAAAAAGAGCCAAGCGCATTTGCCAGCAATTTGCTGATTCTGATAGAACTTACCATTTTGACTCTGAGATCCTGGTCATCACCCATTTCATTTAAGAGAATTGTCTCGAAAATTTCGGACAAATATTCCGGTTGATCCCTAAAATCCTCTTCATACCAAATGTCTGATAAAAATTTTGCCATTGCCGTTATTACATCTGGCTCCGATGTTTTTTCATTTTCTTTTGTCATAATCGAAAATATTAAACGCACGAAACCCTCGCTTTAGGTGTGACAAAATATCCAAAGGATAGATTAAGGGCAGTTTCCTGCTCCAGCACCATTGAGAGGGTTCGCTTATGTTAACTTTGAATAAGTTTCTATTTAAAGTCTCCAGATATTTTGTCGAGACAAACGTACGACTATAAACTCAGATAAAAAGAAAAAATATGAGAAATTTCTCATGTTTTAATATTTCACATCTAACCTTTCACTAAAAAAAGGTTTATTTTACTTTTCTGTTTTTAACATCCTGACGATTATCCCAAAAAGACACTATTTCGATTTGATTTTCGTTTATTTCGTAGAATACTAGATAGACTTTCATAGAAACAACACGAGTGATTTTATTTGAAGTAAGTCTTCCAATCAATTCTGACTTTGAAAGTGTATCTAATAAATCTTCGACTTCGTTTAACAGTTTTAAGCTGTAAGTCGGAGATTCATTTCTAATAAAATAATATTCAAGAACATTTTGTAGTTGAAGTTTAGCCAAAGAAGACCAGACTATTTCTTTTTTAGCCATTCTCTCATTTCAGAAATTACTTCTTCATTTTTATGAAAATTTCCTTTTTCAATTTCCATACGACTATTCTCAATTGCCATCTTTTGGTCATTTGACAATTCATAAAGTTCTTGCTCAGAGGCATCAAAAATAGTTTGAAGTGCATTAAGAAAATTCAAATCCTTAGAATCTTTGATTCTGGATATTAAATTCTTTTTTATTTGTGCAGTCAAGTTCATGATATTCTTTTATTTACTCAAAATTAAAGATTTATTCTCAGATTGTGTAAGTTGAGTATGATTATTTATATAAACGTATTTAAATAAAGAAAGTTATCTGCCAGATGTTTTAGGCGGATAACTTTCTCTTATTTATTATTTCACTAAAAAAAGTTAGTTTATCGTTTCACCATTTGGTGCATCAGTATCAGGATTTACGAATACCAGTTTTCCTTCGGTGTTTGTTGTCATTAAGATCATACCTTGACTTTCAACTCCGCGTAAAGCTCTTGGCGCTAAATTTGCCAAAACTGTAACACGTTTACCAATGATTTCTTCTGGCGAAAAGCTTTCGGCAATTCCAGAAACAATCGTGCGAACATCAATTCCGGTATCGATTTTAAGAACTAGAAGTTTGTTTGCTTTCGGCATTTTTTCCGCTTCAATAATAGTTCCTACGCGTAAATCCATTTTAGCGAAATCCTCATACTGAATCAAATCTTTTTGAGGTTCCGGTTGTTTGCTTTCCGCAAGATTAGCAGTTTTTGTAGCTTCCAATTTATCTATTTGTTTTTGTATTTCTTCGTCTTCGATTTTTGCGAATAATAATTCGGCTTCACCAATTTGGTGCCCTTCCGGTATCAATTCTGAATTTTCGGCAACATCATTCCAATTCAATTTACCTTCGTTTTTCAGGATTCTCGACAATTTAGCAGCAGTAAAAGGCAAGAAAGGTTCAGCCAAAATGCTCAACGCAGCAGCAATTTGCAAGGCAACATACATTTGAGTTTTTACGCGCTCCGGATTGTCTTTCATTACTTTCCAAGGCTCTTCATCGGCAAGATATTTATTTCCTAAACGTGCCACATTCATCAATTCGCCAAGAGCTTCACGGAATCTGTAACGCTCAACCGAACTTGAAATCACGGCTGGATACGCTTTTAATTCTGCCAAAGTATTCTCGTCAACTTCAGATAATTCATTCGGAGTTGGGATAAATCCGTCGTAATATTTATTGGTTAAAACCACAACACGATTAATAAAATTCCCAAAAATGGCAACCAATTCGTTGTTATTTCTCGCCTGGAAATCTTTCCAGGTAAAATCGTTATCCTTAGTTTCTGGAGCGTTTGATGTCAATGCATAACGCAAAACATCTTGTTTCTCCGGAAATTCTTCTAAATATTCATGCAGCCAAACCGCCCAGTTTTTAGAAGTCGAAAGTTTGTTTCCTTCCAAATTCAAAAACTCATTTGCAGGAACATTGTCCGGTAAAATATAGCTTCCTTCGGCTTTAAGCATCGCTGGGAAAATAATACAGTGAAAAACAATATTGTCTTTCCCAATAAAATGAACCAACTTCGTGTCTTCATCTTTCCAGTATGGTTCCCAATCTTTTCCTTCGCGTAAAGCCCATTCTTTTGTTGATGAAATGTACCCGATAGGCGCATCAAACCAAACATATAATTTTTTTCCTTCAGCACCTTCAACCGGAACATCAATTCCCCAATCAAGGTCACGCGTTACTGCACGAGGTTCCAATCCACCGTCAACCCATGATTTAACTTGTCCGTAAACATTAGGTTTCCAATCGTTTTTATGTCCAACCAAAACCCATTCAGTCAGGAATTCAGTATATAGGTCAAGTGGTAAAAACCAGTGCTTTGTTGCTTTCAAAACAGGAGTTTCTCCAGTAATTGTCGATTTTGGGTTTATTAAATCTGTAGCATTTAGAGTCGATCCGCAATTTTCGCATTGATCACCATAAGCTCCGTCATTGCCACATTTTGGGCAAGTACCAACTACGAAACGATCTGCAAGAAACTGATTCGCTTTTGCATCGTATAATTGTTCTGTTATTTCTTCAATAAAATCGCCATTATCATACAATGTTCTAAAGAATTCCTGAGCCGTATCATGATGAATTTTAGCCGAAGTTCTCGAATAATTATCAAACGAAATCCCGAAATCAGCAAATGATTTTCTAATAATTCCGTCATATTTATCAATAACTTCTTGTGGTGTAATTCCTTCTTTTTTGGCTTTCATCGAAATTGCAACCCCGTGTTCATCACTTCCGCAAATAAACGCAACGTCTTTTCCTTGCAAACGTAAATATCTCGAATAAATATCTGCAGGCACGTAAACCCCCGCCAAATGCCCAATATGTATAGGTCCGTTGGTGTAAGGCAAAGCCGCCGTAATAGTATATCTCTTTGGATTTTGTATCATAACTCAATTTTATTGAGTGCAAAAATAAGCAATAGAATTGAGATTTTGTTGTTCCGCAGAGATTCGCTGGGTCTTTTTAATCTCGCAAAGGCGCAAAGGCGCAAAGTTTTAAATTAAAATCTGCTCAATCTGCATAATCTGCGGGAAACAAAATTCTTCTGAGATTAATTGAGATGATATGTTTTTTTAGGAGCTAATCCCGCACCCGAGCCTGAAAGAGCGAACTGGCGAAGCAATCCGTTACAATCTTTTACTTTTTAAAGAAAAAAGTAAAAGGATTTCCACTTCTATCGGGGCTAGAACCAGCATTAAGAACATTTTGTGAAATAATGATTTATAAGATTTCAAACCCCTAATTGTCAGGCTGAGCATAGAGTTTCAAATAAATAAAATCTGTGCCAATCCATTTAAATCCGCGTCATCCGCGTGCCATTAAACCTAAAAGATAAAACACATAAAATAGAACCAGTTTAAACTAGCTTCCCTATAAAAATCTTCAAAATTTATTTTGCAATCTTTGCCCTGAAAAAAAACAAAAACAAGTTATGAGCAAGACAAAATTAATCATCAATAAAAATGGATCTATCAAAATCGAAGGTGATTTTGAAATCATGGATTCAGAAGGAACAATTTACGGATTACAAGGAAGAGCTGCATTAGGACTTTGTCGTTGCGGATTATCTGCAAACAAACCTTTTTGCGACGGAGGACACCGCAATAACTTCGAACACGATTCTATCGCATTCGATTTACCACCAATGAAAACAAACTAAGAAACTATTTCTGGTTATGATATAAAAGCTGCATCTGTGATGCAGCTTTTTTTATTTACTTTTTTAGAATAATTTCATATTATGATAAGTTATTTCCTTAAAAAACTATATTATATTTACGAAAATTTTAAAAATACAGAGAATGAAAAAAATAACGTTACTATTATTGTTTTTAACCTTATTGTCGGCAAAAGCGCAAACACAAAAAGTTATTTCCGGTCAATGGATGGCTTTTCGTCAAACAATAGATATTCAGACTCCGGTAAAGAAAAAATTTAAAGTAATTGCATCAGCAAAAGTAGAATCTAATGACCCAAAAGCGTGGGCAGGAGTATTTGCACGCGTTTTTAATAAAGATGATGAGGCAGGCTTTGCTGATAATATGCACGACCGACCAATAAAATCAAAAGAATGGCAATCTTATACTGTCGAAGGAACAATTGATGAGAATAGTAAAATACTAGTTTTTGGAGGAGTTTGCGAGTTAAACGGAAAGTTTTATTTTGATAAATTTCAATTATTTATCGAGAACGCAAAAGGTGTTTTTGAACCTGTAACCATTTTAAATTCAAGTTTTGAAACACTTGCAACCAATACAGATATTCCAAAATGGAATTTGGGCAATGCGAAACAAAAAAATGTTAAGGTTAAGGAATTTAAGATTTCTTCGGATAAATCAAGTGTAGACGGAAAATATTCATTATTACTGGAAGGAAGTGGTATACTAGTAAAAGAAACCGGAAAAATAGGAAATGTTGAAGGCGCTTCACCAAAAATTGCCGACATGATTTCGATGCTGGAAGACCTTAAAGATCGTGTTGAAGAAACGGTCAAAAATATGGATCAGTATGAAATTGATTATTTGCATGATCAAGAAGCAAATAGAATTGGTTCACTTGTAATGCATTTGGCTGCAGCCGAAAAGTATTATCAGGTTCTTACTTTTGAAAACAGAGAATTTAACGAAGAAGAAAAGAAAAAATGGGAGACGGCTTTGAATCTCGATCAAGGCGCGCGCAATGAATTTAAAGGTCACGATATTCAATATTATCTTGATATTTATAATGAAGTAAGAGCTAAAACTATTTCAGAATTAAAGAAAAGAGATGATGCATGGTTTGTTCAAATTCAAACGAAATATGACATGAGCAATCAATATTGCTGGTTTCATGTTATGGAACATCAATCCAGTCATTTAGGACAAATTTTGTTTTTAAAGAAACGCATTCCACCAGAACAAATGAAAACATTACCACAGGAAATAAAGAAATAAAGAATACTAAAAAAGCTGCATGATGCAGCTTTTTTTTGTTTGATATACTAATCAAAAATTGAAGATCTGTAGGTTCTTCATTTACTTCCTAAAGACACATTTCAATTCTTGATTCGCATTATATATAAAGTTCTCCCTTCATGGTAATAACGGCAGAACCGCCAACCAAAATATCATGGTCTCTGGACATTACTTCAATTAAAGAAGGCTGATTTAGTTTTACGCCTTGCAGGATTTTATATTCGGTATTGGGTTTTGTGTATTTGTTTTTTGTCAAAAAGCCAATTAAAGGTCCGGCGGCAGTTCCGGTTGCGGCATCTTCATCAATACCAATTAATGGATTAAAGAATCTGGCTTCGACTATATTTTCATGTTTTTCGTTGAAAATGGTGTAACAATAAAAACCTTCGAACTTGTATTCTTTAGAGATTTCTATAAGTCTTTTATTGTCTGGAATGCAATCGTGTAAAAAGCGTCTGTTTTTTATAGGAACCATTATATGCGCAACTTCTGTTTGAACAATGGTTGGCAGAAGTTCGCCAACAGTCAGATCATCAATCGCCAAACCCAGTGCTTTTGCTATTACCGAAGCTGGAACTTCCTGCCCAATAATAACTGATTTTTGATGCATTTGTACCACAGGATATTGCGTAACAGGGTCAAAACTCGTTGATAATGGTATTGGATTATCTTTCATGATTACAAAATGATTGGTTTCATTTTGTTCCTCAAAAATGGATATTTTTTTGAATAATGCTGCACAAACTGCACCTAGCAAATTGTGTCCCGCGCCATCAACCTCAAAACCTGTGGGGGTAAAAGAACGAACATTCAGCGCTTTTTGTGCTGCCGAATAATAAACAAATGAAGTCTCAGAATAACCAAATTCCTTGGCGATATTATGATAAACTCCTAAATCCAGATTACCATCAGTAAAAACCACAGACAACGGATTTCCTTTGTAACTTTTATTAGAGAATACATCTAAAACGTAGTATTCTAATGCGATTCTATCTTCCATTATTATTCTTAATTATTAGATGAAATTTTTTCGATAGAATAAAGTTACTGTTTGTTCTTTGATCTAAGTTATAATCATTGCATTTTCTTTTACAACATCCTTTTTTGTTCTGCACTGATATTTATTGTTTTTTCGAGTCTCGAAATTCTGGTTTTTTCTTGTTTGGCTGTCATTATCCAATGAATCATGACTTTTTTGTATGATGGCGCTTGCGAGTTAAAATATTCCCACGCTACTTTATTAGCTTTAAATTGTTTTTCGAAAGCCGGATCAAGAACTGATGGTTCTTTTTCGTGTGAATAAATTCCGGATCTTTCCTCAGATCTTAATTCAAATGCTTTTTGACCTTCGGGCATCATAAGTCCGGCTTTTGTGAGATCTTCTATTTTCTTGATGTTGATCGCACTCCAAATGCTGGATTTCTTTCTGGGTGTAAACCTGATTGAGTAACTTTCGTCGTCAATGGATCTTCGAACGCCATCGATCCAGCCAAAACAAAGCGCCTGATCTACAGATTGTGACCAGGACATTGATGGTTTTTTGCTGTTCACTTTATAAAAACCTACTAAAAGTTCGGTTTCGGTTTTGTGATGCTTTTCTAACCATTCTCTGAATTTTTCCTGGGTAGGGAAGAAGGTTGGGTTCATTTTGGATTAAGTTAGTATGTCAAGTGAAGATATAAAAAATCTTATTCTAACACATAGAAACATAGATTTTGAATACCTCTTTAGATAGTTTCAAAAAATCTAGATTTTCTCACATACGATTACGACTTAAAAAGATAATAGGACAAATCAAGGGTTGAAATGTGCCGTTAGGCACTAAATGTTGGTAGAAAAGAGGAATGAAAATAAATTTAGCGTGCCGTAGGTACGCAATAGTTAGCATTTTGTTGCGTACCTACGGCACGCCAAGGAATTTCTAACCATAATGACTACTACCAATATTTAGTGCCTAACGGCACATTTCAACCCTTGATTCGTATAAATAATCATTTTTATTAATACTTCTTTATCTTTGTAAACGTAATTAAACAAAATTATATTATGGCAAAAGGACCTGAAAAAAATACCAAAAACAAGGCTTTGCATACTAAATTGCTCAATAAGAAGAAGGCCAAACTTCAGGAAGAAAAGAGAGAACGTGCATTACGTCTCAAAGCTTTAGTGGCAAAAATGAACGAGAAAAAGAATAGTGACGAATCTGATGTGAAATAACATTGTATTCTATTCATCCAGTTCTTTCTGGCAAATGTCTATTTCTCGCTGAATCTCTTTTTCTAATTTATAAAGTTCATCTTCAACCCAAAACTGACTTTCGCGGGTTAAATAAAACTCATTTTCATTAAGTTTAAATTTCATTGCTTCTTTTATAATCAAGATCATTTCGTTGACTTGAGAAGTTCCGTTTGCGAAATTTGGACCTATTAAATATTTTAAAAGCTCTTTTACGTATTCAGGTTTATAATATAGAATATGACTAATTATCGGGAAATAGAAGTAAAAATAACTATTCGTATTCGAATGATATTGAATTTTATGGATTTCGGAAATTAAAAGATCACATTGCAAATCTGTAGTTTCCGAATTGAATTCTCTTAATAATTCGAAAGTGTTTTTTGCACTTTGAATTGTGTTTCCCATTCTTTTTAAAGCCGAAAATGTTTCGTCAAAATCTGAGTTTGTTTTTGTTTTCAATTTTAGTCTTTTATAATTTCAGAATATAAATTATCCAAAAGTATTATGGTTTAAAAAGTAAAAAGAGACTCGTAAGTCTCTTTTTGCAATCAATATATTTTTTATAAAGGTTATTTGCCTTTTAGTAATTTTTCTAAATATTCTACTTTTTCCTTTTCAGATTGAACCAAACGTTCAAACAACTCAACAACTTTATCAAGAGGATTAAAAGTTGGCTGAATACTAATTGAGTTGATTGTTGAACTATCGTGACTAGTATTTGTAAAAGTATTACTAATGATATTAAATACTGTTTCGTCACTATAATTTTTAATTGCTTCAACCGAAACTCCTAAAACTTCAGCAATTGCTTTCAATTTTTCTTCATCAACATTTTCGCTTCCTTCAATATTCGAAATAGTTTGCTGACTTATTCCAATTGCAAAAGCAAGGGCTTCTTGTTTCATTCCACGAAGCTCTCTGATTCGGCTAATATTTCTGCCAATATGTTTCGGTTTTATTGCTGTGCTCATAGTTCAAAGATATTTAAAATTCTTTTAATTATTCTTGTTTTTGTAAAATACAAGATGGCATTTGTAAAACACCATGCATAATGGTTTGGGACAATACCTACTATTACTTCCTTGCGTTGTATTAAGTAAAAGTAATATTTTTCGTATAGTAAAAATTAAAAAAGCCAAGTTATCATGGAGCCAAATGAAATTAAAAGTCTAAATAGTCTTAGAAAATTAACTGCCCGATATTGTACCACTTTAAATCCGTCTCCAGATAAAAAGGAATTTTATACCGCAAAAATTGAACTTTTAAATTACTATGAACTTGGCTGTATTATTACCAATATGCTAAAATTATGCATTTTGGCTCTGGAAAATGAGTCACATAAAATTTCAGAAACAGACAAAAAAGCGCCTATTAATGTTAGTCTCATTTTAGAAACCGTACTTGAGATGTTTCCTATGGATGAATTTGAAATGTTAAGTGAAATTAATGAAATACTTGTTGGCGATTTTCAGGGTGTTGATGAATGAATTTTTTTTGTGATTTCTCTTGGTGGGTATGAGGTGCAAATTTGCGTTATTAGAATTTTTTATTGAGCGTTTTCTTCTTTTTCTTCAGGTATACCTTCTCTTTTAAAATATTGTATGTGCAAAATAATTGCAAAAACAGTAATAATTATTGGCGAGGAAAAAAACATTATCTCTTGTGTATTGTTTAATCCATATTTATTAAATAATATTTTGGTTGTGAAATAAGTAAACCAATAAGGAAAAATAAAAATACCAAATCGTAGTAGAAACCAAGAAATAGTCAAAAGAAGTTTTAAAACTCTTGATTTCTCTGTGAAATGATAATATTGAGTAGACTCTAAAAACAAGTAAGGCGTAATAATGATGTTAGCTGTTGAATATTGACTATGATTAAATATTACTGAAGTTAAGCCTTTATAATATTTGCTTTGCATATTTAGATTTAGATTAACCTGAATTACTTTATAGTGACAAAAGGCAAAAATGGAAGGAATTATATATAAGGCAATTGAATTTTCTTGTAGTTTAAATGGGCCTACTGATATTTCACTAATTTTTGTATCTAAAATTAGTGGAAATGCAATAACTAAAAAAATCATTATCATTAATAAACTATTTAAAGATTTTTTATTTTCATCAATTCGCTGATTAAGTAAGTCTAAATATTTATTCCTTTGTTCATCTGATTTTAGTATTTCTTTGAAATAAACATTGATTAAGATATCTTTCTCAATGTAATCGTTTTGTTTGTTTTCGTCTTTTTGTTTAGACTTATTCATTAATCATTATTTTTGTTTCAGCTAAAATAATCTTTTTTCTTTCAAAATAATCTCACAAAACAAGATCTTCTTTTGAATTTCAGATTGCGTTAGGGATAGCAGCGAAAAGCCCACAGCCTGACAAAGGAAGTGCGAGGACTTGTAGCGAATAGCCCGCCCGAAGGAACGCCCAAAAAAATATTCGCATTCCTATTATTATTTCGCCGAAATTTGCAAATCAATCTCAAAACAAAAACAAAATGGAGGAATTTGGTAGAATAATAGTTTCTGAAACAGCAATGAATAGTGAAAATCTTCAGGATGTGATTCACTCTAATATTTCGGTAATTAATTTAATGCGCGAGGAAGGTGTCGATGACGAATTTATTCACGAAGATGCTTTGATGAGTTACTATCTTGATTATTACTATTCGCAATATGCCGAAGGTAATTTTGCTCAGTTTGTCTATAAATCAGGTTGGAATAAAGAATTGAACGAACTTATCGAAGAAGGTTTGGCATTAATTGGCGCCGAAAAACATCTTGAATTGTTTCAGCAACAAAGCAAAAAGGTGAAATTAATGAGCAGCGTAAAGCTGAATAAATTTGTAAGCGGAAAACTGGAAGGTGTAAACCCGACCAGAGATTTGCTAAACAACGATACTTTTTTTGAATTGGAAGAAAACCTGGTTACGCTAAATGCTAATTTCCTGAAAAACCATCCTGATTTCGAAGTGCTTTCTGTAGATGATATGTTTGCTACTTTAGAGGAATATGTTGGTCATGAGATAAAGAGGGCTTAAGATTTTGTTATGTTTAAAGGTGAAATTCGCAAAGTTTTTTGTTTCACGCAGATTTAAAAATATTTAAGCAGATTTAAAAAAAATCATTTTAATCATCATAATCTGTGGCTAAAAAACTTTGCGAACTTCTCCCGACCCCTCGGGACGTTAAGCCTGACAGCTAAAAAAACTTAGGGAATCTTTGTGAAGTGTTCGTATTACTTTCTAAAATAACTTTATTAATTTAGCTTTTAATGGTTTAGCGATTATAAAAAATCTAAAAATGAGATGTAAATACTTCCTGATATTGCTTTTTCTTCAAATAGGGTTTTCTCAAAACAAAATCAACCTTTTTTCAGAGATCAATTATAGTTCGATTCCTTCGGTTTCGTTAAACGATTATAAGTCGGTTCAGGAACGAGACAAGAAATTTCAGAATCCTAATATCGCTTTAGGAATTGGTATTTCGGGTGGAGGTTCGAGAGCGCAGTTTTTTAGTATGGGCGTACTTTTAGGATTAGAAGAAATTCAGGAAGACAATTCGCAGCGCAATTTCCTGAACGAAATTGATTATTTTTCAACCGTTTCCGGTGGTTGTTTTTCGGCAGGATATTATTTAACGATTCTTAAAAATAAATTGTTTCAGGATAATTGTTCTTTCAACGAATTCTACTTTTCTAAAGCCGATGCTTATAAAGATTATGTCGATAAGTCGGCGAATATTTTGTCTCTTTTAAATAATAGCCGAAACGAAAAAGGCGATAAAATATCGATGACACAACGAATAGATTCAGATATTTTGCAATATGATGCACTGAATCCCGACAATACGAATAAGTTTGGAACACAAATGATGATGTCGGATTTTTTTGTTCCAAAAAATAGTACTGCAACTCCATCTTTACCCATGTTTGTAGCCAACGGAACGGCTTTTAATAATGGAGAACGTATTCCGTTTATGCCACATATTATTCGAGGATTGAATCTTAATTCGTCTTTGGCACCCAATAAAGCACCAATTGCATTAAATGAAAATAATGTTAATGATGGTTACAATTTTCCTTTGACGTATGCGATTACTGCAAGTTCTGCTTTTCCTGGAGTATTGCCTAAAGTGAAATTTGGCGTAAAAAATCAGGATAAAATATTGTGTATTGTCGATGGCGGCGCATCAGATAATATGGGATACAGAACTTTGGTCGAATTGCTGTACAACGATACCAAAGTGAGTGATAAGAATAAAAAAGCGCTTTTTATCGATTGCCTCGGACAAGGTAAAAAAACACCTTACATAAACGATGCAAAAATCAGGTTGATTTCGTTGTTTGAAACCGCTTCTTTATACACGGTTCAAACCCGATATATGACTTTTGATAAAGATGTCGAGAATACTTTTGAACGATACAAAATACCAGTTTCAAATTACCAGATTATAGGTTTTACCACAATTAGGGATTATTTGATCAAGATGGAAAAAGATTATCCTTATGAAGATTTGGTGTTTGAATTGAAAAACACCAATGATGAATCGAGTAGTTGGGCAAAGCTATTTGGTAATTTTAAACAAGAACTGATCATGAAGTTTGGCGAAGATTCATTTAAAAAAGATAAAGATGGCGAAGTAATCATTGCGACTTTAAATAAGGAAAAATTTAAAGATTTATCTGCCAGACAAGTTTTGATGTTATATGAATATGCCTCGCACGTAGAAACCAAACTAAGAATAACTCCCGAAGAAAGAGAAATTTTATTACTTTCCGGTCGTTTTGCAGTGTATTTAAAAACCAATGAATTAAGAGAATTATTGGTTGAACGTAAGTAATTTTATCCGAAATTTGAATTTGTATTTAATCCTTACTGTTTTGACTCAACAACTTTTGACTTATAAAAAGATATTTTTTGCGGTATTATTTTTCCCTTTTTTAGTATTTGCTCAGCAAAAAAACGATGAAAAAAAGGAAGATGTTTCACGCTATTTTTATAATGATCATGCCGTTTCTGTAGAAATCTGGTACGGGCCAGATAAAAAACCGGACAGTACCAAAACCTTTTACCCGAACGGAAAACTGAATGAGATTTTTTATTATGATAAAGGTCTAAAAAATGGAGATTCTTTTCAGTACAACAAACAAGGTGAAAAACTGGTTACCTGGAATTATTCTCACGGAAAATTAGTAAGCAGAACCGATCATAAATTGCCGTTTGGTAAAGAGAGGGAAGAATCGATTAAAAAAGCACTTCAATTATTGACGGATATTAATACAAGAACGAATTACAATCCGGTTAAAGTGAATGATTTGTATAATCGCGGCGTTTTAAGTATTAGTTTAGGAAATACAACATTGGCGCTCGAAGATTTAAAAAAGGTTGAATATTCAATAGATAAAGATCCTAAAAACAAAGCACTCTCAGATTCTTTGGCAGAAAAGAAAGATGCATTTAGAAGCAAACTTTACGACAGATTGGCGAGTATTTATGCCTCGCTCGATATGGATAGTTTTGCTTTTAATTATTATTTTAAAGCCACAAAAAATGCTCCTGATGATCTGCATATTTTATACAATTTTGCGACTCTTTTGCAAGACCGAAAAGCGTATGAGTTGGCGCGTTATTATTTAGAAAAAATTGTAACCCAAAAACCTGAAATGGCCGATGCGAGATGGGCGCTTGCACGATTGTATAGTGATATCGGCGAATATCAAAAAGCAATGGATAATATTACAATTGCTTTTAAAAACGAAAAAGCCATCACAGAACGTAATGCATTTTACGAAGGCAGAAATCTAAAAACGACCCGAGGTTTACTTTATCATAAATTAGGAGAATCAGATAAAGGAATTGCAGATTTGAAAGACGCATTGAAAGTGGATAAAAACAATTCGTATGCGATGAAAAATCTCGGAATCATTTATCTCGATCAGCACAAATACAAAAAAGCGTGTGAGTTGTTCCGTAGCGCTAACGAACTGAAGTATTCTCTAGTTTATGATGAAACAGATTTACCTTTATTACTACAAAGTGCCTGCAATAATGTTCAGCCAGAAATTATAGCAAATAAAAAGGCGTATGTTTCTCCAAATCCCGCTCAAACAATAATTTCGGTTGAAAATTTTGATGCCAATTTTGACTATGAGTTTTTTAGTTTCGAGTCGGTTTCGGTTTTAAAAGGAACAAGCACTGATGGAAAAATCTATGTTTCGACATTAGCATCTGGTTTTTATGTACTAAAAGTTATTGGAGGAAATTCAACAGAAATTTTTAGAGTAATAAAAGAGTAAAAGCGACAAATAATCAACAAAGCTCCAGAGGAGCGACATATTTATAGAAAATTGTAATGGTTTTGTGTTCAAGCTCCATCGGAGTGACATATTAATGCGCCAAGGATTTCACCCCGCTGGAGCTCTGAATTCGTTTGGATTTTTTATTGCTATAAATATATTACCCCTCTGGGGTTAATTCTATTCTGAAATATCTTTGTGCTTTTCTTTGTAATCTTCGTGCACTTTTTCGGAATGTTTTTATTCCGGAATCACTTGTTCAACTAATTCTAATCTTTTTACAATAGAATTTTTAATCAATATAGTTCCAGGCGACAATACGGCATTGGCTCCAACTCTGGAATTATCACCTACCAAAGAACCGAATTTATCCGAGTTTGTTTCGATAATCTTGCCATCATAAAGCACGGATATTTTTTTATTACTTCTTTCGTTATAATGATTTGCGGCAATTGAACCTGCTTCAAAATTGATGTTTCTGCCAATGATACTATTTCCGATATAATTAAAATGTGCAATCGCCGTGCCCGAACAAATAATGCTGTTTTTTATTTCGCAACCCGGGCCAATTTTTACCGATTGATCTAAATAAACGCCTTCTCTAAAATAAGCATTTGCCCCAATGTAGCAGTTTTCGCCAATAATTGCGGGTTTTTTTATCGTGATATTATTTTCGATCGTGGCCGATTTATGAATGGCAATATTGTCCTGAATGATGTAATCGTCACCCAGATTAAGGATCATTTTTTCGATTGTGTTTTTAAGGTCATTCGTAATATTCCATGGTTCTGAAGTAGAAAGATCGCTGAAAGTCTTAGAGAAATCTTCGATAAAATGGTCGATAAGCATAAGGATAATTTTTAATGGCAATTTACGGAATTTTTATTTTTGGAGATGTTAAGTTTTACGAAGCTTCACGAAGGATTAATAAAATATAAAGCTCCAGAGGAGCGAAATATTTATAAAAGATAGTATTGGTTTTGTGTTGAAGCTCCATCGGAGCGACATATTAATGCGTTAAGAATTTCAATTCGGTGGACTTAATTTTATTAAAAAAGCTTTGTGCCTCTCTGTGTAATCTTCGTGCCTCTCTGCTTAATAACCCGCGAAATAACTTTAGAATCAACTTTGTCGTGATCTTATAAAACATTTCCTTAAATTTGCTTCCATTATAAAAAAAATACAATAGTTATAAAAATCAAGCTATGTTACAAATCGCATTTATTAGAGAAAATCAAGAGAAAGTAATCAAGGCTTTAGCAAAACGAAATATCGATGCTAAAAGCGTTGTTGAAGAAGTCGTGCAATTAGACGAAAACCGTCGTGCTACACAAGTAGAATTAGACAACACTTTATCTGAATCTAATAAATTGTCCAAAGATATTGGAGAATTAATGAAAGCGGGAGAGAAGTCTAAAGCGGCAATCTTAAAAGAAAAAACGGTTTCATTAAAAGAAAAAAGTAAAGAACTAGGCGAAAAAGCAGAAGCTTTGGCAACCGAATTGACTGATAAATTATATACATTACCAAATCTTCCGGCTGATATTGTTCCTGAAGGAAAAACTCCGGATGACAATTTGAATGTTTTTGAAGAAGGTGATATTCCGGTTCTTCATGAAGGTGCACAACCTCACTGGGAATTGGTAAAAAAATACGATATCATCGATTTTGAATTGGGTGTAAAAATTGCTGGTGCAGGATTTCCGGTTTATAAAGGAAAAGGGGCTCGTTTGCAACGTGCCTTGATCAATTACTTTTTAGATAAAAATACTGCTGCAGGATATAACGAAGTTCAGGTGCCACATTTGGTAAACGAAGCTTCAGGTTACGGAACAGGACAATTACCGGACAAAGAAGGACAAATGTATCACTCAACCATTGATGATTTATATTTGATTCCAACGGCTGAGGTTCCTGTTACGAATTTATTCCGCGATGTACTTTTAACTGAAACTGAATTACCGGTTTTGTATACGGCTTACACACCATGTTTCCGTCGTGAAGCAGGTTCTTACGGAGCGCACGTACGCGGATTAAACCGTTTGCACCAATTTGATAAAGTAGAAATCGTGCGTGTTGAACATCCTGATAAGTCTTATGAAGCACTTGACGGAATGGTAGAACACGTAAAAGATATTTTGAAAGAACTGAAATTGCCGTACCGTGTTTTACGTTTATGTGGCGGCGATATGGGTTTCACATCTGCTTTAACATATGATTTTGAAGTGTTTTCTACAGCGCAGGATCGTTGGTTAGAGATTAGTTCAGTTTCTAACTTCGAGACTTTTCAGGCAAATCGCTTGAAATTACGTTTCAAAGATAAAGACGGAAAAAATCAATTGGCACATACATTAAACGGAAGTTCATTGGCTTTGCCAAGGGTTTTGGCAGGGATTTTAGAAAACTACCAAACTCCGGAAGGAATCGTAATTCCAGAAGTTTTACGTCCTTACTGTGGATTTGATATTATAAATTAAGAATAAAATAAAGTTTACAGTCGCAATATTCAGTTAGCGGTCTAAGTTTTCGGTTTTAGTTTACACATTTTTGTGGAACTGAAAACTGCGACTGAAAACCGGGACTAAACATTGCGACTGAATACTTTTAAAAAGTACCCTATATGAATGGAATTTTAAACTGGAATGTAGATCCCGTTATTTTTATGATAACAGATAGTTTTCCTTTAAAATATTATGGAGCTCTTTTTGCCACCGGACTTTTACTAGGGTATTATATCGTAAGAAGTGTTTATAAAAAAGAGCATCTTTCGCTGGATAATCTGGATAGTTTACTCGTATATGTAATTGTGGGCACAATTTTAGGCGCACGATTAGGACATTGTTTTTTTTATGAACCTTCCTATTTTTTACAGCATCCAATAGAGATTCTTTTACCAATTCAGAAAGTAGCAGGAGTTTATAAATTTGTTGGTTATCAAGGTTTAGCAAGTCACGGAGGGTCAATTGGAGTTTTGATCGCAATGATTTTATACTGCAGAAAATACAAAGTTAAGTTCTTGTGGATTTTAGATAAAATGGCCATTGGAGTTCCGGTTACAGGAGCTTTTATCAGATTTGGAAATTTTATGAATTCTGAAATCTACGGAAAACCAACCAACGGAAACTGGGGCGTTGTTTTTCAAAGAGATGATATGATCCCAAGGCATCCAACACAATTATATGAAGCATTTGCCTATTTATTGATTTTTGGAATTGTTCTTTATCTTTATAAATCAAAAACAATCAAAAGAGAAGACGGATTTATTTTTGGATGGTTCCTGACCTTGATGTTTGTTGCGAGATTTATAATCGAATTTTTTAAAGAAAATCAGGAAACTTTTGAAAATGATATGGTCATTAATATGGGGCAAATACTTAGTATTCCGTTTATATTAATTGGCGTAGCTTTGATAATCTGGAAATCTAAGAAGAACGTTGAGGTTTAGTTTGCAGTCGCATTTTTCAGTCACAGTCACAGTCGCAGTTTACAGTGAATTGCGCTGAATACCGAGACTGAAAACTGATAACCGAGACTGATACTGAATACTGATAACCGAGACTGAATACTGAGAACTGAAAAAGACTGAAATATGAAAAACATCTTTATTTACATCGTTTTATTATGGTCTACTTTTGCTTTAGGACAAAATGAGCAACTCGCTCAATATTACTTCGATAAAGGTGATTTCGAGAAAGCTAAAATCAGTTATGAGGAGCTTTTAAAATTTTCGCCGTCCAACACCCAATATTTTTTAAGAACAATTGATTGTTATCAGCAATTACAACAGTTTGATCTGGCTCAAAAAGTGATTCAGGATCGCTATAACAGATACAAACAAGGTGTTTTTTTAGTAGAATTGGGATATAACTTTCAATTACAGAAAAACGAGGCTAAAGCCAAAAACTACTACGAACAGGCAATAGAAAAAATCAAAACAAGTCCCAATGATGTTTACGGAATAGGGAATTCTTTCGAGAAAAAAGTATTGCTTGAATATGCATTGAAATCCTATCAAACGGCAATGCAGGTTCAGCCTAATTATAATTTCAATTTCCAAATCGGAATGTTGTACGGACAATTAGGGAAAACAGATCAAATGATTGATCTTTTATTGACAGAATCATACAATAACCAACAGAATGCTAATTTAATCCAGACACAATTATCGCGTTTCATGAATGGTGAAACTGATAATACGGCTTTTAAAGACGCAATGCGCAAAGCTTTAATCCTGAGAACTCAAAAAGATCAGGACGTTTTCTGGAACCATTATTTGAGTTGGTTTTATGTGCAGCAAAAAGAATTTGGAAAAGCATTTATTCAGGAAAAAGCCATTTATAAACGAGATCCTGAATCACTTTCGAGTATTGTCAATTTAAGTCAGTTTGCTTTGAACGAAGACGATACGGATACTGCTGCAGAAATTTTGAATTTTATATTGCTTAATACTAAAGATTTAGATTTACTGGTACAAACCAATTCGTATTTAATGCAGATTAAAATCGATAAAGCGCAGGAAAAAGATTATCCCGCTATCAATACTGAGTTACAACAATTACTTGCAACCTATGATATAACTCCTTTTACCTTATCTTTGCAAATAATTCAGGCGCATTTCCTGGCTTTTAATCTTAAAAAGACTGAAGAAGGGAAAGCAATCGTTAAAAAAGCGCTGGATTTAAATCTGAATGATTATCAAAAAGCAGATGCAAAGATGGAATTGGCTGATATCTTGCTTTTAGAAGAAAAGTTCAATCAGGCATTGATTTATTATTCACAGATTCAATTGGATTTAAAGAATGATGTCATGGCGCACGAAGCAAGTTTAAAAGCAGCAAAAACAAGTTATTACAAAGGCGATTTTGAGTGGGCTTTAAAACAATTTAAAGAGTTAAAAGCAGCAAATACGCAATTGATTGCCAATGATGCCCTTGAATATTTTTTATTGATTAATGATAATACGGTTGCAGATTCGACACAAACAGCATTGAAGCAATTTGCAAAAGGTGATTTTTTGATTTATCAGAATAAGAAGCAGGAAGCAATCGCCCAGTTTCAAAGTATTCTAAAGACGTTTAAAGGACAAGAAATAGAAGCGGTAACATTGTTGCGTTTAGGAAAAATATACGAAAGTCAAAGAGATTTTAATTCGGCTTTAAGCCAATACCAGCAAATCATTGACAATCATAGTGACGGAATATATGTAGATGAAGCGCTGTTTTTTTCGGCAGAAATATATAACGACGAATTAAAAGATACAGAAAAGGCAAAGCCTTTATATGAAAAGGTAATTTTTAACCATCAGGATAGTATTTACTTTGTTGATGCGAGAAAAAAATACCGCGAACTGAGAGGAGATAAGAATTTATAATTCAGATTAATGGATTTTTAAATTGTTGGATTATTCGAAAATTCTAACAATCTAAAGGGTCTGATAATCTAACAATCTAAAAGAAAATGATAATTTACAACGTTACCACAAATATACACGAGAGCGTTCACGACCAGTGGTTAAAATGGATGCAGGAAAAACACATACCGGAAATTCTGGCTACCAATAAGTTTTCTTCTGCAAGAATCGTAAGGGTTTTGATTGAAGAAGAAATGGGCGGAATTACATATTCGGTTCAATATGTTACTGACAGCAAAGAAACTTTAGACCAATATTATATTGAAGATGAACCAAAATTTCATCAGGAAGCTTTGGGGTTATTTGCAGATAAAATGCTTTCTTTCAGAACAGAGTTAGAAGTGATTTCAGAACATTAAAGGAGATTTTAGATTAATTAGACTTCTTAGATTTTTAGACTTACTAAAAAATCTAACAATCTAAGAAGTCTAAAGGTCTAAGAATCTAAAAAAAGAAAATGGAAAAAGTAAAAGCTAAAAAACATTTAGGACAACATTTCCTGAAAGATGAAAGCATCGCAAAAGCAATTGCAGATACTTTAAGCTTAAAAGGATACGATGAGGTTTTAGAAATAGGACCGGGAATGGGTGTGTTGACTAAGTATTTGCTTGACAAACCAATTAATACACACGTAATCGAGATTGATGGAGAGTCTGTGGTGTATTTGGGCGAAAATTATCCAAAACTAAAAGATAAAATTATCTCTCAGGATTTCCTGAAATACAATATAAACGAGGTTTACGAAAATAAACAATTCGCCATTATTGGAAATTTCCCTTATAATATTTCGACGCAAATCGTTTTCAGGACTTTAGAATTCAAACATCAGATTCCGGAATTTTCGGGGATGTTTCAAAAAGAAGTTGCTGAAAGAATATGCGAGAAAAAAGGCTCAAAAGCTTACGGAATCTTATCCGTATTGGCTCAGGCTTTCTATGATACAGAGTATCTGTTTACAGTAGATGAAAACGTCTTTATTCCTCCGCCCAAAGTCAAGTCGGGTGTGATGAAAATGACCCGAAAGGAAGATTATAGCCTTCCATGTGGGGAAAAGTTGTTTTTTACAGTAGTAAAAACGGCTTTTCAACAAAGACGAAAAACATTACGTAACAGTTTGAAAACATTAAATTTATCTGATGAATTGCGATTAGACACTATCTTTGATAAACGTCCTGAGCAGCTTAGCGTAGACGAATTTATTGTTCTGACTCAAAAAATAGAAGCCGATGGAGTTCAAAGTTAGCAAAGAATTAATCCACCAGTTAGAGGAACATATCGTTAGCAAAAACGACAAAGAACTTGAAGTTTTACTTAATGACCTGCACCACGCTGATATCGCCGAAATCCTGGATGAGCTGGATTTCGACGAGGCAACTTATATTTTCAAGGTTTTAGATAGTGATAAAACGGCAGAAATTCTTCTGGAACTGGAGGATGACTTACGTGAAAATATCTTAAGCCGACTTTCGCCTAAAGAAATTGCAGAAGAGCTTGATGAGCTTGAAACAAATGATGCGGCCGATATTATTGGTGAACTTTCGCAGGAAATAAAAGCAGAAGTAATCTCTGAACTTAATGACGTTGAACACGCAAAAGACATTGTCGATTTGTTGCGTTACGACGAAAATTCTGCAGGTGGTTTGATGGGTAAAGAGTTGGTGAAAGTCAACGAAAACTGGAATGTATTAACTTGTGTAAAAGAAATGCGTATTCAGGCGGAAAACGTTTCCAGAGTACATTCTATTTATGTGGTAGATGATGAAAACAGATTAAAAGGAAGATTGTCATTAAAAGATTTACTTACCACTTCGACCAAAACCCAGATTTCTGATATTTATATTCGAAAATTAAACTTTGTAAACGTAGATACCGAAGATGTTGAGGTAGCACGTATTATGCAAAAATACGATTTAGAGGCCATTCCGGTTGTAGACGAATTAGGAAGATTGGTAGGAAGAATTACCATCGATGATATCGTAGACGTAATCAAGGACGAAGCAGATAAAGATTACCAATTAGCGGCGGGTATTACACAAGACGTAGAATCAAACGATAGTGTTCTTGAACTTACAAAAGCACGTTTGCCATGGCTTTTAATAGGAATGGTAATCGAAATTGTAGCATCATTTGTTCTAAAAGGAAACGAAGCTACGTTTCAAAAGTATTCAACCTTAATTATTTTCGTTCCGCTACTTTCTGCAACGGCAGGAAATATTGGAGTTCAGGCATCGGCAATTGTTGTTCAGGGTTTGGCAAACGGAACATTAAAAGAATTTAGCAGAGGTTATTTTAGTAAAGAGATAAGCGTTTCGATGATTTCAGGAACTATTATTTCGTTGCTTTTATTGGCGTATCATTCTGTTATGTACCAACAATATTTAGTGGGAATCGCGATTTCTATTTCGATGATAGTAGTAATTTTATTTGCTGCGACATTGGGAACTTTGGTACCGCTATTTTTACATAAAAATAAAATTGACCCCGCAATTGCAACCGGTCCGTTTATTACCACAACCAATGATGTATTTGGAATTATGCTCTACTTTGGAGTAGCTAAATTGATTCTTGGTTTCTAAGTTTTTTGCAACAAATTAATAGAATACAGTGATTTAAGATCTGTAAAATCTGTGTAATTTGTGGCTGAAAAATTCGCTATTAACCAGCCAATAAATAAGCAATGAAAGTACATATCATAGGAGGAGGAAATCTTGGGGTTTCTATAGCCTTGGGAATTGCTAAATTCTCAAAAAATAATCAAGTCACAGTTACCAGAAGAAACATCGCCAGTATTCAATATTTAACAGAATATGGAATTACGGTTTCATCAGATAATAAACATAATATTCAAGAGGCCGATGTGGTGATTTTAACCATAAAGCCCTATCAGGTTGATACTGTTTTTGCTGAGATTTTACCTGTAATTCAAGGAAAAACTATTGCTTCGGCAGTAAGTGGTTTATCTTTGGATGTGCTTCAGGAAAAAACAAACAGCGCTTTTCCGGTAATTCGTATTATGCCTAATATCGCAGCACAGTTTGGCGAATCGGCAACTTGTATTTCTTTTCCTGAAAAAGACAGAGAAAAAGCATTGCCAATTGTTGATTTGTTTCAGGATTTAGGAACCGCTCCTGTAATCGACGAAAAGTTAATGGATGCAGCAACAGTTCTTGGAGCATGCGGAACAGCTTATGCTTTAAGATATATTCGCGCCTCCATGCAAGCCGGAATCGAAATAGGTTTTGATTCTCAAACTGCATTAGCCATCGCAGCACAAACCGTAAAAGGAGCGGCTAAAATGTTACTAGAGGAGAAAGTGCATCCGGAACAATTAATCGATCGTGTAACGACGCCTCAGGGCTGTACAATTGTTGGTTTGAACGAAATGGAACATAATGGTTTCAGCTCATCTTTAATAAAAGGTATTAAGACTTCTTTGAAGCAAATTAAAGGTTAGTTTTAAAGAAATTCCAATATAAAAATCCCAAATTCCAACTTTGTTGGGGTCTGGGATTTTTTTGTTTGGATACTGTTCGTTGTAATATCTTGTCACTTCGACGGAAGGAGAAGTCACACTAAAATTTTATCTTTTAATAAGCTGTATATATTTCCTCCCACATTCTGAAATCTTAGTATAAGAATTCATTGCATTACCATAATTCTGAATTGTAAGTGTATCTGTTGCATAACTGGCGCCAATTCCTACGGGAATTTCTAATTGTTTAGAATCTGTTTCAGACTCAGCGATAGAATCATTGCCTTCTTCACGACTGATATCGCCTTCGTATTCATCCCATTCTATACCTTTTAAAACTATAATTTTTTCTCCCGATTCATTGGTACTAAAAGTTGCTTTTCCTTTTAACTTGCGAAGTTTCGTTTTTAGAAAATAAGTATATCCATTTTTTGTTTTGATGATTTCAACAGAAATTTTACAGTCGCTGGAACTACCCGGTTCTGATTGTGTTTCATATACACCTTCAACAGATTCTTCGTTTTTATTGTTTGTTTGAAGCGAAATATTAGTTTTCGAAACCTCTTTTTCGACTACAGGCTTTGGTTTATTGTTGCAGGAAATTAGTATTCCGATTAATAGTGCAGCGGTAATTTTAAATATGGAATTCATAAAATTTAAGAGTTTTTATTTTTTGCCAGAATATATTTTAAATATAAAAACCCTAAAATTCCCGAAAGAATGGAAGCAATTAAAATAGCAATTTTAGAAAAAATGATAGTTTCAGGATCTTTAAAAGCTAAAATGGTAATGAAGATTGACATTGTAAAACCAATTCCTCCTAACATTCCGGCGCCTAAAATATGCGCCCATTTTAGATTTTTGGGCAATGAACACAAACCTGCACTAACCCCAATTGATGAAAAAAGTAAGATCCCTAATGGTTTTCCAATTACTAAACCTAAGATAATACCAAATGTATTGGGATGATTTAATCCTTCGTGCCAGTCAGATTCTATAGCAATACAAGTGTTTGCGATAGCAAATAGCGGTAAAATCACAAAAGCAACCGGCTTATGAAGAAAATGTTGTAATTTATAAGAAGTAGAGTTTTCTCCGCCATCCCCAAACGGAATCACAAAAGCTAAAATAACGCCAGTAATTGTAGCATGAACGCCGGAGTTTAGCATGAAATACCACATGGCTACTCCTCCAATTAAATAAGGAATCAGATTGTAAATTTTCATTCGGTTCAAAATAAACAAGAAAATCCAAATTCCTAAAGCAATAGCAAGATTTACAAAGGCAATTGTGGTGGTATAAAAAATGGCAATTACGATAATAGCACCCAAATCATCGATTACAGCCAAAGCAGTTAGAAAGACTTTTAATGATGAAGGAACTTTTTTACCTAAAAGAGATAAAATTCCAATTGCAAAAGCAATATCTGTTGCCATTGGTATTCCTGCGCCGTTTTGTGTCGCGGTACCAAAATTTAAGGCCAGAAAAATTGCTGCCGGAACAAGCATTCCACCAAATGCAGCCATGATAGGCAAAGAGGCATTTTTTATACTGGATAATTCACCGTGATAAATTTCGCGTTCTAACTCTAAACCAATCAATAAAAAGAATATTGCCATTAGACCATCATTTATCCAATGTGTAATAGAATGTCCGCCTAAGTCTTTTTCCCAAAAAGCAATATATTCTGTCTGAAAAGAAGAATTGGCAAGATATAACGATACAATAGTCACAAAGAGCAAGAGTAGTCCTCCTGATTTTTCGTTGTTAAAAAAGGATTTAAAAGTCTTTGTTAATTTCATTTTAGAGAGGTTTCTGTAGATTTTGAAAGAAAGATATTCATCAAAATGTGATAAATCTTATATTTTCAAAGTTAAAGAAAATCTGGTCAATAAAAAATTTTGAATTGTCTCGCAAAGTTACAATCCTTATGTCTGATGATTAAAATTTGTTTCTTTAGTTGTTTTTATTGTGAATTCATCAGATTAATTAATAAAAACCGCAAGGTTAAGGAATCGTTTATATAAAAGAATTAAATGTATTTTTGTTTTATAAAAGAACATATAATGAGCATAAAAATTCTACATATCGATAGCAATAACCCAATTCTTTGGCAACAGTTAGAAGATGCCGGTTTTGAAAATCACGCCGATTTTAAATCTTCTAAAGAAGAAATTGAAGCCAAAATTCAGGATTATAACGGAATCGTAATTCGAAGCCGTTTTAAAATCGATAAAACTTTTCTCGACAAAGCCACCAATTTACAGTTTATTGCCAGAGTTGGCGCGGGTTTAGAAAGTATTGATTGTGATTATGCCGAGTCTAAAGGAATTCATTTGATTGCTGCGCCGGAAGGTAATCGCAACGCTGTTGCAGAACACTCGCTGGGTGTAATTTTATCTTTGTTTAATAATCTTAATCAGGCTGACGCTGAGATTAAATCCGGACAATGGAATCGCGAAAGCAATCGTGGTCACGAACTTGATGGAAAAACAGTTGGAATTATTGGTTATGGAAACATGGGAAAAGCTTTTGCTAAAAAACTTCGTGGTTTTGAGACAGAGGTGCTTTTTTATGATATTTTAGAAAATATTGGCGACGAAAATGCCACACAAGTTTCATTGCAGGAATTACAGCAAAAAGCTGATGTGCTGAGTTTACATCTTCCGTGGACTCCTGAAACAGATAAAATGGTAAATGCAGACTTTATAAATGCATTTGCAAAGCCTTTTTGGATCATAAATACTTCTCGTGGTAAAAATATAGTTACAGATGATTTAGTGGCAGCAATGAAGTCTAAAAAGATTTTGGGAGCTGGTTTGGATGTTTTAGAATATGAGAAGCTGTCTTTTGAAACACTTTTTCAGGATAAAAATACTCCGGAAGCTTTTCAATATCTTTTAGAAGCTAAAAATGCTTTGTTAACTCCTCATATTGCCGGTTGGACTTTTGAAAGTCACGAACGATTGGCCCAAGTCATTGTAGATAAAATAAAAGCAGTTTATTCCGGATAAATTCAAAGCATTTAAGAATTTTTATAATCTTAAATTTTTAGATTTTTATAACGAGTTATTTCTGTATATTTCTACAGTCATAATTAGTTTTTAATGTTAATTTTTAATAATATTGTTTCCGATTTGGCTAAATATCTTAAAAATATTATGTTTAAAATCTTAAAAATAAGCTTTAACTAACTAATTTGCTGTAGTCTATGATTATCTTCGGGAGTAAAACTGTTGGGAGTACTGTGAAATCAGGAAAATTTGATTGTCCAAATTGCAGAAGAGAAGAAAGCTACAAGTTGAAAAACTACAAAAAGTACTTTCATATCTTTTTTATTCCGTTGTTTAAAATTCAGGACCTTGGCGATGAGTTAAACTGTTTTTTTTGTAATACAGCCTATATTCCCGGATCTATTTTGTCTCAGGAACAATATGATACAAGAAATAAATTAGGGACACTTTCTTATGAAGAAAATAATCGATTAGGCCTGGAGCCTTGCGATTTTGGAAAAAGAGTTGGGGCTTATGCAATTGATCTTGCAATTATGTATGCTGTAAGTCTGACTATAGTTTTACTTGTGCCGTCTATTTCCATGTTTTTTATGTTTATTGGATTTGTTTATTTTACGGCTTGTGATTTTGTTCTAAAAGGTTCTTCTTTAGGAAAATTAGCCTTGTCTATAAAAACAGTTGATTTTGATGAAAACCAGGAAATTCTTGTATACAATATAATTTTAAGAAATCTTGTAAAAGGGATTTGTGTCTATTTTCCTCCTTTATTTATGACTTCATTATTGAATCAGGATAAAAGGGCTATTCATGATTTAGCAGCAAAAACCATGGTTATAGATAAATAGTCTGTAGCTGTTTTGTCTCAGAATTTGGAAGAGATTTTATATTTACTAAAAACCGATGAAGAATTTTATCAAAACTATCAAGTGGGTATAAAGGCTGGTTTTAGTGTGAAAGGATAATAAAAAGTTTTAACAATATGGCGAAAAACCAGTTTGCAGACTTTTTTTAATATAATGATAACGTATAAAGGGCGATTGTTGATTAGTAGTAATTTATTTTCGCATCCTTTTAAAATAATTTTCAAAAAAAAGCTCATCTAATGCTTCTAAATTAGAAATAAACTAACCCTTAATTAAATAATAAAAAATGGAAAACAATTTTCAAGAAACGTCTAATAATTTTAATGAGCAGATTCCGGTATTCAAAGTAGATCCAATAATGGTATTGGTTTTTGGAATTTTATCTTGTGGTTTGTATTTAATTTATTGGAATATTAAAGTATCTGAAGTTTTTAATGCCGTTGCAGGAAAAGAAGTTATTTCGCAGCCAATTGCAATTTTTGCAGGATGTTGTATGCCGGTAAATATTTATTTTTATTACCTGGCTGGTAAAGAGGCATTGCCAAAAGTTTATGAGAAAACTGGTGAACTTCAAAAAGATCAATCTACTTTATTAATTGTTTTGGGACTTTTCTTTCCAGTAGCAGCAGCAATGATTGTACAAGGTGATATCAACAGATTATACAAATAATAGCAGAGTAAAGCGTAAAGTTTACGGGATTATAGGTGCAGCAATTACACTTATAATTCCGTTTTTACTAATGCTTAACAATCATAATGATCATTTAGAAACGGATCAGTCATTTTGTCCCTTTAAGATGATTACAGGATTTCCTTGCCCGGGTTGTGGCATAACAAAGTCCTTAGTTTATTTTTATCAGGGAGATATCTATAAAAGTTTGAGTTATCATATTCTGGGACCTTTTGTTATTATATTTTGCTGGTTAACCATCATTATATTAACGACAGAAATTATTACCAAAAAAGAATACTTTACAGCACTTTTATACAATAGAAAACTGGCTTATAATATGGCTTATTTTTTAGCCTTTTATCATTTAATACGATTGGTTCTTTTTGTGAGAAATAATTCTTTTGATGATATATTACATCAGTCTATTTGGTTTTAAAATATTAAAAACCCATTTGTTTTAGCAAATGGGTTTTTTTTATGGGGTAAAATGTCTTTTATGATATAATAAATTTTTTAGTAGCCTAAATCTCTTTGTTAACCAGGTAATCTTATACTTTACAAAAAAGTAATGGAATAACTGAAAATCCGTAAGAGTAGGGGTGTAAAAAGAGTAATTCAGTTCATTTTTAAATAAAAAAATCCCATTTAGCGTTATGCTGAATGGGATTTTCTAATTTATATCGATTTGTAATTAATCTTCTTTCTCAGATAATTTACGCTCTAATTCTATTTGAAATTCTTCAATAACAGGTTTCATAGTGCTTTCAGGAATATCTGCGATTCTAATGTACATTAAGCCATCTACAGCATTATTGAACAAAGGATCGACGTTGAAAGCGACAACACGTGCATTTTGCTTGATGTATTTTTTAATTAAAACCGGCAAACGTAAATTTCCAGGTTCTAATTCGTCAATGATTTTATCGAACTTGTTTAAGTCAGATTCAGCTTCATCAAAGATAAAATCTTTATCAGCATCTTTTAGTTTTACTTTATATGCTTTTTTAGGGTGAATGTATTGAGCAATATAGGGATCATAATAATTAGACTTCATGAACTCGATCATCAATGATTTCGAAAAATCAGAGAATTGATTGCTGATACTTACTCCGCCCAATAAATATTTATGTTCAGGATAGCGTAATGTAGTATGAATAATACCTTTCCATAATAAGAACAAAGGCATTGGTTTTTGCTGATATTCTTTAATGATAAAAGCTCGGCCCATTTCGATTGATTTATGCATCATATCATGCAATTCCGGCTCGAATCTAAATAAGTCGTTCAAATAAAAACCTTCAATTCCGTATTTAGGGTAAATTTCAGAACCTAGTCCCATACGATATGCACCGGCGATTTTTTTTGTATCATCATCCCATAAAAACATATGGTGATAATATTGGTCAAATTTATCCAGGTCAATAGATTCATTCGTTCCTTCTCCTACTTCGCGGAAAGTGATTTCTCGTAAACGGCCAATTTCGTGCAGGATATTAGGGATGGATTTTGCTCTTGCAAAAAACACTTCGTAGTTTTTACTTTGCAATAAACGGCAATCACTATTTCGTAACGCATTAACTTCGTCAAGCATTTTTGACTCGTTTGCTGGCGTTACTATTTTTTTAGGTGCTTTAGGAATTTTTAAGCTTGCTGTATCCAGTAATTTACTGTCCTTTTCAAAAGGATTTGCCAGCATATAGGTTTTCTTTCTTAAAAATTCTGAGTAATCTTCAAACGATTCAAACTCATTTTGCTCATTTACAGAAATTGGTTTTCCAATACGAACCTTAATTACACGATCTTTTTGCGTTAGCAATTCTGATGGTAATTTTGCAGTTCTTAAAGTATCGTCGATTTTAGAAAGCCAATAGAATAATCGGCTGTTTTTAGCATGAAAATAAATAGGAACAACTGGAACTTTAGCTTTTCTGATTAGTTTTAGCGCGCCTTCTTCCCAAGGTTTGTCTACAACTAATTTGCCGTCTTTATAAGTCGATACTTCTCCGGCAGGAAAAATACCTAACGGTTTTCCGTCACTTAAATGACGCAAAGTTTCTTTTATTCCAACTACGCTGGATTTAGCATCCTTATGATTTTCAAAAGGATTGACCGGCATGATGTATTTTTTTAGCGGAACAATTCGGTGTAATAAGAAATTAGCAATAATCTTGAAATTAGGTTCTCTTTCGAGCATCAATTTCAATAGCAAAATACCATCAATTCCTCCAAGCGGATGATTTGAAATGGTAATGTAAGCGCCATCTTTAGGCAAACGTTTTAAATCTTCTTCAGGAATTTCGAACTTAATCTGTAATTCATCTAATACTCCGTTTAAAAACGCAACGTCTTCTAAATGTTTATTATGATCGTAAATTTTATTAAGGGTAGAGATCTTAAGAACCTTCATAAGAATCCAGCCTGAAAAAGTACCTAAAACTCCGTACTTGTCAACATTTATTGCCTTTGCAACTTCTTTCGCGGTAACTAAACCCATGTACTATTTTTAATTTATTAGAGCAGCGAACAAAGATAACAAAAAAGTCTACTTTTCGTTGATTCAAACACAAACTTTCCACATTTTTATTACATTTGGAATCCTAAAAAAACGCTGATGAAAATTATTTCTTATAATGTAAACGGAATACGTGCCGCAATAGCTAAAGGCTTTATCGAATGGCTGCAACAAGCTAATCCTGATGTTATTTGTCTTCAGGAAATAAAAGCCACAGAGGAACAAATTCCGGTAAATGATATTACCGCTGCGGGTTATCCGTATCAATATTATTATCCTGCCACCAAAAAAGGATATAGTGGCGTGGCTATCTTATCAAAAATAAAACCCAATAATGTCTTTTACGGAACCGGAATTCAGCACATGGATTTTGAAGGTCGTAACCTTCGTGCTGATTTCGACGATTGTTCTGTAATGAGTTTATACCTTCCGTCAGGAACCAATATCGAAAGGTTAGATCATAAATTTATGTTTATGGATGACTTTCAAACCTATGTAAATGAGTTAAAACTAACGATTCCTAATCTGATTATTTGTGGAGATTATAACATTTGCCATGAAGCAATCGACATTCATGATCCGGTTCGTAATAAAACTGTTTCAGGATTTTTACCTGCTGAACGTGCCTGGCTGGATGGTTTTATGAAATCAGGTTTTATCGACAGTTTCCGTCATTTCAACAAAGATCCGCATCATTATTCATGGTGGAGCTACCGCGCCGGAGCCAGAGGAAATAACAAAGGCTGGCGTATCGATTATAATCTGGTAAGCGATTCTTTGCAGCACAAACTCAAACGCGCTGTTATCCTTCCGGATGCCGTACATTCAGATCATTGTCCTGTTTTAGTCGAAATCGAGTAAAGTTTGGTATTGTTCTTGTTGAAGGAATAGCTGTTTAAAAGTGGCGTTACAGTTAGAGTTTTAATTCTCCGGAGCTATTTCCTGCTGTTCACTATATCTTTTGTGGTGAACCCCATCACAAAAGGATGCCGTTCCCATCAGGGCTAGAGCTCTTCTTTAAACAAGAAATTTTTGAATTATTAATGTTCCCCAAAAATAAAAACCAAAAAGTAATATGATTAAAAAGGCCTCCATCGGATTACTAGTTTTAGCCTTGTCTATGACTTCATGCGTATCCAAGAAAATTTACAACGATCTTGAAACAAAATATTCAGATCTTAAAAAAGAAAACCGTTCTATTGCAGATCAAAATGCCGATTTGCAAAAATCAAAAAATCAACTGGAATTAGATCGCGATGCATTAACAAAAGATTTAAATGCAACAAAATCTGATCTCGAAAAACAAAAAGCAGATCTTGCTGCTCAGCAAAAAAAATATAAGGTATTGCAGGATTCTTATAATGCATTAGAGAAAAACAGCAACGATGCATTAGAAAGCAATATGGCTAAAAATCGCGAATTGCTCGCTCAACTAGAAGCAAAATCTAAAAAACTGGCCGATGAACAAGCACGCCTTGATAAAACAGCAAGTCGCCTAAATGAACTTGAAGCCATGATTGCAGCAAAAGAAGAAGCAATGCGCAAACTAAAAGAAACATTATCTAAAGCCTTAAACGGATTTGAAGGTAAAGGTCTGACAGTAGAACAGAAAAACGGAAAAGTATATGTTTCTATGGAAAACAAACTGCTTTTTAACTCAGGAAGCTGGGCCGTTGGTGTAGAAGGAAGAAAAGCTGTTGTAGAACTTGGAAAAGTATTAGGTGATAATCCGGATCTTTCAGTTCTTATCGAAGGTCATACAGATGATGATCCTTATGCAGGTTCAGGACCAATTGCAAACAACTGGGATTTATCAACTAAAAGAGCTACAGCAATTGTAAATATCTTAAGTGAGAATGCTAAAATCAACAAACAAAAACTAACAGCAGCAGGTCGCAGCGAATTTTCTCCGCTTGCAAGCAATGCAACTCCTGAAGGAAAAGCAAAAAACCGTAGAATCGAAATCATCTTAACACCAAGATTAGATGAAATCGCCGAAATGCTTAATAGTATAAACTAAGGGACTGAGGTTCAAAGGCTCAGAGTTTTTTAAAGATCAAAAGGTTTAAAGTTTTACTTTGGACCTTTTTTTTGTAAAACCAAATTGAATTCAATTTAAGTCCCGGCGGGACGATATATTTATAGAAAATACCATTTTTTCAGCAAAGCCCCGGCGGGGTGACATGTATATTAGATAAATATGCCGCTCCGCTGGAGCTTTAGTGCCGGACTTTTAATGATTACTATCAATATATCGCTCCTCTGGAGCTATATTAGAAATTAGTTACGATTTTAAAATCTAAATTGAATTCAATTTAAGTCCCAACGGGACTACATATTTATAGAAAAACCATTTTTTAGAGAAGTCCCCAACGGGGTGACATTTGTATTAGAGAAACATACCACTTCGCTTGAAATTTAATATAAATTCTTATCCTTTTTTTAACTTTTGTACAATTTTCATTTGAAAAATCCCGTCGTATCTTTGAGTTTTATAATTAAAAGCTGTTATCTTAGTAACTCAGCACAGGAACTTAGCAACTCAAAAAGAAATGAAATACACGACACTACCCAACACGGATATAAAAGTTAGTAAAATAAATCTCGGAACAATGACTTTCGGGCAACAAAATACCGAAGCCGAAGGACATCAACAAATGGATTATGCACTTGAGAGAGGTATCAATTTTTTTGATACTGCCGAGATGTATTCTGTTCCGGCAAAAGAAGCAACTTACGGAAGCACCGAGAAAATTATAGGAAGCTGGTTTAAGAAATCAGGAAATCGGGACAAAGTCGTTTTAGCTTCTAAAATCGCAGGTCCAAACCCAAATTTTACTTATATGCGTGAGAAAGTAGATTTTTCTCCGGAAAGTATTAAATATGCCCTTGAAAATAGCTTAAAGCGTCTTCAGACAGATTATATCGATTTATATCAAATGCATTGGCCGGAAAGAGAAACAAATTATTTTGGTCAGCGCGGTTTTAAAGATTACGATTCTCAATGGGAAGATAATTTTAGGGAAGTCCTCGAAACTTTTGACGGGCTAATTAAAGAAGGTAAAATAAAACATATTGGCGTTTCTAACGAAAATGCCTGGGGAATGATGCGTTTTCTGGAAGAAAGTAAATACAACAATCTGCCAAGAATCAAGACCGTTCAAAATCCGTATAATTTATTAAATCGTCTTTTTGAAGTAGGTTCAGCCGAAGTGTCGAAATATGAAAATGTAGGTTTACTTGCTTATTCTCCTCTTGCTTTTGGTGTTTTAACCGGTAAGTTTTTAACAGGAGAAGCACACCCAAATGCGAGAATTAATCTTTTTCCACAATATACACGTTACAATAGTGATCAATGTACACAGGCAACAAGATTGTATCAAGAAATTGCTAAAAAACATGGTTTGACATTAACAGAGCTTGCAATGGGATTTGTATTGCAGCAGCCATTTTTGACAAGTGCAATTATTGGTGCAACCACAATGGAACAGCTAAAAGAGAACATCGATACAATTGATGTGTTTTTATCAAAAGAAATTCTAACTGAGATCGCAGCGGTTCAGGCAATAATTCCTGATCCTGCGCCTTAATCAGATTTAAAAAATAAACAAGAATTCCACAAATTTTCACTAATTCATAATGTGAAAGTTTGTGGAATTTTTTATGTAAATAATTTGGGATAGTTAGTCTAATTCGTGTTTACAAATCAAATTCTTCACCAATAGCTAAAGAATCTGTTGGAATTGCTGTTGAATCCGGAGCTTTAATTCGTATTAATGAACGCGCACTTCCTGAGATGTAAACCGGAGAAAGTCCGCCAATAGTATCTTCAGAAACCAAAACGCCACGACGTAACATTAAGTTGCTTAAAAACTTTTGATTTTGTACTGCGAAGTCTTTCAAATTTCCCTGATCGTTAAACTGATACATGAATTTTCTTGGTTTTGGGATAATCGTTGCCAGAAATAAACATTCATTTAAGCTCAGGTTTGAAGGGCTTTTTTGAAAATAGAAATGACTTGCTTCGCCAATTCCGTATACATTTGGTCCCCATTCTATAATGTTAAAATATACTTCGAGCATTCTTTCTTTGCTTACTACACGATTGTTCTCGAGGATATAAACCAGTAGAATTTCTTCCAGCTTACGAGAAAGTGTTTTTTCGCGAGTCAAAAAGACATTTTTAATCAATTGCATGCTTATAGTACTGGCGCCACGCGAGAATTTTTTGGTTCTGATATTCTTCAGAATAGATTGTTTGAAGGCTTCATTTATAAATCCGCGATGCGAGAAAAAAGAAGGATCTTCAGTTGTAAGAACACATTTTCGTAAATAAGGCGAAATCTGGTCTAATGGCGTATAATTAGGATTGCCATTTCCAACCAAAACGGGACGTTGCAAAACATTTTGAATAATCGCACGATAAACAAATTCTCCATTGAGCTTGTTAAGATCAGCTTCACCGTATTTAGTGATTTTTAAATCTTCTTTATTCAGTTTACTGTCAAAAACTAACGTATTTGGTTTGTTTTTATTGAATTTAAAATCCAGTTTATAGTCAAAATTTCCCGTTGCTTCCATTCCCTGAAAATGTGTAAACAATCCGTCAGGTAAAGAAACAATAAAGTCCTGTGCCTGCATTTTAGGAATATTGACTTTCAAAGTATAAATCGTATCCTTTTCTGTACTATACGAGATATAAGGTTTTACTTTTATCTTGTTCAGTTGCATGCTCGAAGTGCTGTCAATAGAGATAAAATCATCTCCCAATAAAAAGCGATAATCAAAACGTGCATTTTTAATGATTACATCTTTGCTGGCAATTTTTGGGTGGTTGATTTTTAAATTGGTAATAGATGTGTAACCATCAATATGCAATTCACTGCCATCTTTTTCTATGTTCTGAACGTTTAGGCGAATCGAATCAAAACTTGCTTTTAAGTTGTAGCGTTCGTCTAAATAGGGAACGCGGATCGCTCCGGTATCTAGGTTGAAAAAACGAATATCGGCTTTTTTATTTCTTGGGTCGGCAAATCCTTTTATGTTCCAGCGCTGATCAAAATCTTTGCTTTGTACATGAAGATTAGTTTCGAGCTGTTTGTTGTCTAAAACAAGTTTATTGACTGCTACAGAGGTTTTTTTGCCATTATCATCAATCTTAAAATTCAGGTTTTCTAATCTCATGTCTGTTGGAACAAGATTCAGCAATTTTGAGATAATTCGATAGGCAAAAGTCGCGTATTTGCGTTTTTCGTTTTTATCAGTATCCGTTTTATCCTTTTTTAGGAAAGCATCAAAATTACGGACATTTCCTTTTTTGACTAACTGAATATAACCGTTGTTTACTTTTAAAGTTCCAATCTGGACATCGCCAATTAATAAGTTAGATAAACTTATACTGGTTTCAATTTTTTCGATGTTGCAAAGTGTATCAGCATTTTTGGGAACTAAAACCACATTGGTTAATTTAATTCCGTTAAGTCCGTCAAACGTAGCTGATTTTACAGAAAATGTGCTGTTATATTCTGTATTCATTTTGTTGGTTACTTTTGCAATTGCTTGTTTTAAAAGCGAATCACGAAAAAAGTAAAAACCTAAAAAAAGCACTACCAATACTGTGACAAGTATTATTAGTGCTTTGAATATTTTTTGTTTTGGAAATTTCATAAAGTAAAATTATAACAGAATTACCCAAAAAGAATGCCGGCAACATCTTCGATTTTAGCGACAAGCTCAATCTTGATTCCGGTATTTTTTAAGGCAATTTTGTTGTACTTAGATACAAAGATAGTGGTGAAACCTAATTTTTCGGCTTCCTGAATGCGTTGATCCACGCGATTTACAGGGCGAATTTCTCCGGAAAGTCCTACTTCGCCGGCAAAACAAAAGCCTTTTGTTACCGGAATATCTTCGTTTGATGATAAAATGGCGGCAACAACTGCTAAATCAATTGCAGGATCATCAACAGAAATCCCTCCGGTTACATTCAAAAAGACATCTTTTGCCCCTAAACGAAATCCGGCTCTTTTTTCTAAAACGGCCAGAATCATGTTTAATCTTTTTGCATTATATCCTGTTGTGCTTCTTTGTGGAGTTCCGTAAACTGCCGTACTTACAAGCGATTGTATTTCGATCATTAGCGGGCGCATACCTTCCATGGTTGTGGCAATAGCAGTTCCCGACATTTCTTCGTCTTTGTGTGAGATCAGTATTTCTGACGGATTGCTTACTTCTCGTAAACCGCTTCCCAGCATTTCATAAATTCCCAATTCGGCAGTAGAACCAAAACGGTTTTTTAGAGAACGCAAAATTCGGTACACGTGATTTCGATCGCCTTCAAATTGCAAGACAGTATCTACCATATGTTCCAGAATTTTTGGTCCGGCGATATTACCGTCTTTTGTAATATGTCCAATTAAAATAACCGGAATATTGGTTTCTTTGGCAAATTTGATAAGTTCAGCGGTTGTTTCTCTAATTTGAGAAATACTTCCGGCAGTTGATTCGATGTAATCCGTATGTAAAGTCTGGATAGAATCTATAATAACAATTTCAGGCTGAATTGCTTCAATTTGCTTGAATATATTCTGCGTTTTTGTTTCCGTCAAAATATAGCAATTATCGCTATTTGGCGTTATTCTTTCGGCACGCATTTTTATTTGTTTCTGACTTTCTTCACCGGAAACATATAAAGTTTTGTAAGGTAGTTTTAATGAGATTTGAAGTAAAAGTGTGCTTTTTCCAATTCCGGGTTCTCCTCCTAAAAGGATTAAAGATCCAGGAACAATTCCGCCACCCAAAACACGGTTCAATTCACCATCTGTAGTGTCCATTCGGATTTCCTGAGCCGAATCGATTTCGTTAATTTTTAATGGGCGAGGTGCTTTGCTGCCTGAGGTTGGTTCACTTTTCCAGGCTACTTTTTCTTGTTTCTGAATAATTTCTTCAGCAATAGTATTCCATTCCTTGCACGCATTGCATTGCCCTTGCCATTTGGCATATTGGGTTCCGCAGTTTTGGCAAAAAAAGGAAGTTTTAACTTTTGACATTATTTAGTAGTTTTTTCAAGTGTTTTCATCTGGTCGATTTTCTCATACATCAGATCTTTGTTCAAATCTCCAATTGGCTCCATTTGCGAGGCATTTTGGTATTTTTTTGATGCTCTTTTCGGATCCCCCATTTTTTCATACATCAATCCTAATTCATATTCACCTAACATTGCTTTTGGATAGTTTACATTTCCAATTTCGGCCATTTTGCCTAATTCGTCGTAAGCATTCTTTTTCAAAATAAGTGTTTCTATGATTTTGAAATCACTCATTCTTACCGGAATCTGAACTCCCATAACTTTAGACATAACATTGTATTTGTTCTCCAGATAATCTGCATATCCTGTTTCAAGAATAGCAATTTTGTTGTTGTATTCGGCAGAATTTATTGGTCTGTAAACTTCAAATATTTGATATAAAGCACTTGGGATTGCGTGTAAAACCTCAGTATAATGTGTTGTGCCTTTAAATAAATCATATTTATAATTGACTAACGGATTATTGGCAATTTTAATGTTGCTGTCTAATTTTTCGATAGGCTCTTTTATTTTTTTATTGTCTCCGTCAGCCACAGATAAGTAATAAAACAATGGTTCCGTTACTTTTGCAAATTTCTCCGGAATTCTAACTTCCATTTTATTTGCAAGTTCAGGACTAAAAGAAATATAAGCATTAAAAAGAGGCTTTTCTTTATATAAATAAAAATTAATAAAGCTTGCTGTTACATCATGTCCGGCAATAATCCTAAATGGCGTTGTACGGTATTTTTTTTCGATGTAAGGAACTAATTCCGCACCAATAAATTCAAAAAAATCAGCTCCTTTTTCAAACGGAAGTCCGGTATTTTGATCAATTGTTGTGTCGTCTTCACGTTCATCGTTTTTATTTTGATGAACACCAATTATAATTACTTCGGGCAAATCTCCCCAATATGAGCCATAACTTAATGCTCCGGAAAAAGGGTCGAATAAATAATCTCCATCTAATAAATATAAAACAGGATATTTTTTTTCAGGATTAGCTTCGTAAGATTCGGGAAGACCTATGGTTATTCTTCTTTCTGTACCAAGTTTTTCAGATTTGATGTTGTCGAATGTTTTCTGCGAAAAGACAGAAACAGAAATTAAAGTAAGCAGTAAATAAACTTTTTTCATGATTTGGGCATTTCAGTGAATTAAAAAGTATTGAAATAGTGTAGCAATATAATACTTTATTTGCTTTTTTGTTTATGTAGGAATTTAAAAAAGCAATGGTACTATTAGATTAAGCCTATTTTGATCAAGGCATAAGAAATCGTGTTTGTTCAAAAATTATTTTTGACAAACAAATACAGATAGTAAAGTGTAAAAGGAAAACTTAGGTTAGCGAATTATCGTTTTCATTAGGGAAAATGATCCATGGCTTGAAGGTTTTAGCTTCTTCAAATTCCAGGGTTGCATAGGATATAATGATAATGATATCGTCTTTTTGAACTTTTCTTGCAGCAGGTCCGTTCAGGGTGATTTCTCCTGAGTTTTTCTCTCCTTTTATAGCGTAAGTTTCAAAGCGTTCGCCATTATTGATATTTACAATAGATACTTTTTCACCTTCAATAATGTTTGAGGCTTCCAGTAAAGTTTCATCAATAGTAATACTGCCAATATAATTTAAATCAGCTCCAGTTACTTTTACACGATGAATTTTTGATTTTATAACTTGAATTTGCATGGTGCAAAGGTAATTTAATTTAATGAAATGGTGTCAATCAACCTTATAGAATTAACAAATACTGCTATAAATGCACGGTAGTTTTTGTCTTTACTTTTGTGATCGATTGGTAATAATGTAGATTCGTCAGCTATTACAAAATATTCTAAGTCAAAACGTTTGTTGTCTTTGAAGGAATTTTCTACAAATTTTATCGTTTCTTCAGGACTTCCGTTTTTAAAAATTTCTTTTGCTTCAGTCAAAGTTTTATAAATAATAGCTGCTTCTTTGCGTTCTTCCGGAGTTAATCGTTCATTTCTGGAACTCATTGCTAATTGATTGTCTTCTCTAAAAATAGGACAGCCAATAACATTTACGGGCAGATGTGTTTTTTCGACCATTTTTTTAACAATCTGCAATTGTTGAAAATCCTTCTCTCCAAAATAAGCATTTGTTGGTGTTACGATTTCAAATAGCCTTTTTACGATCGTGCCAACGCCATTAAAATGTCCGGGCCTGAATTTTCCTTCCATTTGATTTTCCAATCCGTCAAAATCAAAAGACTGTGAAATGGTATGTCCTTCGTAAATATCATCTACAGTTGGGGCATAAAGAATTATTTTGTCACTTAGATTACGCATTTTTTTTACGTCTTCTTCAAGTGTTCTAGGATATTTCTCCAGGTCTTCAGGGTTGTTAAATTGGGTTGGATTTACAAAAATACTTACAACGGTATCGTCGTTTTCTTTAATTGATCTTTGCATTAACGCCAGATGACCTTGGTGTAAAGCGCCCATTGTTGGTACAAATCCGATGGTTGAATTTGTGGTTTTGATAGTTTTCAAATAGGCTATCAAAGCTACTTTACCGTAGAAAATATGCATGGCAGTATTATTAAAATTTAGTGCAAACATAATATATTAGTTATAAACTGCATAAATTTTTGTAATTTTGCAACGTTTTTATTACCAAAAATTAAGTAAAATACTATTATGAAAGATAAGAGGATATTATATGTATCATCTGAAGTCGTGCCTTATTTGGCTGAAAATGAGGTTTCTTTAATGTCTTATGACGTTCCAAAAATGATCAACGATCAAGGAGGCCAGATAAGAATTTTCATGCCAAGATATGGAAATATCAACGAAAGAAGACACCAGTTACATGAAGTTATTAGACTTTCAGGAATGAATTTGGTAGTGAATGACTTAGATATGCCGTTGATTATCAAGGTGGCTTCAATTCCTAAGGAGAGAATTCAGGTTTATTTTATTGATAACGACGAATATTTTAAACGTAAGGCAACCTTTGCTGACGAAGAAGGAGTTCTATATCCTGACAATGACGAAAGAGCGATATTTTTTGCTAAAGGAGTTGTTGAAACGGTTAAAAAACTAAATTGGGTTCCGGATATCATTCACGTTCATGGCTGGCTGGCAGCAATGTTGCCAATTTACATGAAGCATTATTATAAAAATGAAGCTTTATTTTCTGAAACAAAAATTGTAACCTCTGTTTATGGGCAATCTTTTGATGAAAATCTTGATTTAGAAATGATTAATAAGGTGAAATTTGATGGAGTTCCGCATGAAGCGGTCTCTGATTTAGAAACGCCAAATTATGAAAATGTATTAAAAGCCAGTATATTACACTCTGATGCTGTAATTATTGCATCAGAAAATGTATCTCCAAGTTTAACAAAATTTATAGAATCTTCAGGAAAACCTTTTTTACCTTTCGCCACGAAAGATGCATTCGCTGAAGCGTATACAAATTTCTATAAAACGATGGGTCTTTAAATTTTAACTTTATTATTAAACATGTATAATACTTCTTTTATTAAGAAAATTCTATTAGTTGCAACAGTTGTTCTTTTATATTCTTGCGATAAAGATTTTAATGCGATTGGTGATGGTTTGATCGGAGACGATCATTTTGGTCTTGAATCTGAAAACTATGATGTTTTAGCGTATAATCAAGAAGTAACTCCGGTTCAGTCAAATGGACTTACGCTTAATGGATTAGGTATTTATGATAGTGATGCTTTTGGTACAACTACAGCTGGTTTTGTATCTCAGGTTGCTTTGTCTACAGATGCTCCAACTATTGGCGATATAACAGGAATTGATAATGTGATTCAAAGTGTTGTTCTTAGTGTTCCTTATTTTAGCCATGTTAAAACTACAAATACTGACGGAAGTCGTGTTTATGCTTTAGACTCTATTTATGGAGACCCGAACGGTAAGATTAAATTAAGTGTTTACGAGTCAGGTGTTCAAATGCGTAATTCTTATTTTGAAGGAGGTTCGCAATTTGCTCAATTGTATTATACAGATCAGAATACTGATTTTGACAGTTATAAAATAGAAAATGCGGATACTGGTAAACCTTTAAATGATGATCCAAATGTATTGCAGAACGAAGAATTCTTTTTTAGTGCTGCAGAAATTGTAGATATAACTAAAGATGACGCAGGTAAAGACGTTACCACTAGAGTTGCTCCGGAAATGCGTTTGAACTTAAATAAAAATTATTTCCTGAATAAAATTCTCAAAGCCGATGCTTCAAAGCTTTCTTCTGCTACTATTTTTCAAGAGTATTTTAGAGGATTGTATTTTAAAGCAGAAAGATCAGGAAGTAATCCTGTGAATATGGCATTGTTAGATTTTGCCAAAGCTGGTAATGCAAAAATTACGATTAAATATAAAGCTAAAACAGCCAGTACAACAGATGATGCAAATTTAACTGAAGATAAAACGTTAGTTATAAATTTATCAGGAGCTCAGGCGAGTTTGTATCAGGATAATAAAAATCCTGCTTTTGACACTGCGATAAAAAATCCTAATAAAACTGCAGGTGACGAAAGACTTTATCTAAAAGGAGGTCAGGGTTCTCTTGCTGTGATTGAACTTACCGGATTTGCTGCTAAATTAGCTGAACTAAGAACTAATAGCTGGCTGGTAAATGAGGCAAATTTGATTTTTTCTATAGATTCAGATAAAATGAAAAATACCTATGAGCCAAAACGAGTTTACTTATACGATTTAGATAATAGCATACCAATTTTAGATTATAGTACAGATGGAACATCAAGTATTACTACTGATTCTAAAATGACAAAGGTGGTTTATAGCGGTATTATCAATGTAGATGCTACTACTAAAAGAGGAACCACATACAAAATTAGATTAACGAGCCATATTCGTAATATAATTAAAAATGCAACTGTAAAAAATGTGAGGTTAGGATTAGTGGTCACTGGAGATATAAATACGATAACTTCAGGTAAATTGAAACTTAAAAATGATGTTATTTCAGATGCACCACGAGCTTCAGTAATGAGTCCGTTAGGCACAATATTATTTGGAGGAAATATTCCTTCAACCGATGTGAATTATGCTAAAAGACTTCAGCTGCAAGTGTACTACACGAAACCAAATTAATAAATAATATATGTGTGGAATTGTTGGATATATCGGTCATAGAGAGGCTTATCCTATAGTTATAAAAGGATTAAAGCGGCTAGAGTACAGAGGATATGATAGTGCCGGTGTCATGTTATATGATGATGAAACTGGCGTAAAAGTTTGTAAAACTAAAGGTAAGGTTTCAGATCTTGAAGCAAAAGCAAAAGAAGATCTTACTACAAACGGAAATATAGGGATTGGTCATACACGTTGGGCAACGCATGGTGTGCCAAATGATGTAAACTCACACCCTCACCTTTCTAATTCAGGTGAGTTGGTTATTATTCATAATGGAATCATTGAGAATTATGCACCGCTTAAAGAAGAATTAATCAAAAGGGGATATACTTTTAAGTCAGATACAGATACTGAAGTTTTAGTTAACTTAATTGAAGAAGTTCAAAAGAAAGAAGGAATAAAGTTAGGGAAAGCAGTTCAGATCGCTTTAAATCAGGTAGTAGGAGCATATGCAATTGCTGTTTTTGATAAAAAGAACCCTAACGAAATTGTTGCTGCAAGATTAGGTAGTCCGTTAGCAATTGGGGTTGGAGAAGGGGAATATTTTATTGCTTCTGATGCTTCGCCTTTTATTGAATATACTTCGAATGCAATTTATCTTGAAGATGGTGAAATGGCAAACATTAGATTGCACAAGCCTCTTAAAGTTAGAAAAATTAAAGACGACTCTTTAGTAGATCCTTATATTCAGGAACTTCAAATGAATTTGGAGCAGATAGAAAAAGGAGGTTACGATCATTTCATGCTTAAAGAAATCTACGAGCAGCCAAGTGTAATTAAAGATACGTACAGAGGAAGACTTCATGCAAACGAAGGTATTGTTCAAATGGCAGGTGTTGAGGATAATTTAGAAAAATTCTTAAACGCTGACAGAATAATTATTGTGGCTTGCGGTACTTCATGGCATGCAGGTTTAGTAGCTGAATATATTTTTGAAGAGTTTACACGTATTCCTGTTGAAGTAGAATATGCTTCTGAATTTAGATACAGAAACCCAATTATCAATAAAAATGACGTGGTTATCGCAATCTCTCAATCCGGAGAAACGGCAGATACTATGGCAGCTATTAAATTAGCAAAAGAAAATGGTGCTTTTGTTTTTGGGGTATGTAATGTTGTTGGTTCTTCTATTTCAAGAGAAAGTCATGCAGGTGCTTATACACACGCAGGACCGGAAATTGGAGTAGCTTCTACAAAAGCATTTACAACACAAATCACGGTTTTAACGATGATCGCATTGCGTTTAGGTAAAGCTAAAGGTACTTTGTCAAACACTGATTTTCATACCTACTTACAGGAGTTAGAAATAATCCCTGAAAAAGTAGCAGAAGCGTTAGAAACGAATGACAGGGCAAAAGAGATTGCAGCAGCTTTTAAAGATGCTCCAAACTGTTTGTACTTAGGTCGTGGTTATAATTTTCCGGTTGCGTTAGAAGGTGCTTTAAAACTTAAGGAGATCTCTTATATTCATGCTGAAGGTTATCCTGCTGCCGAAATGAAACATGGTCCTATTGCTTTGATCGATGAGCATATGCCGGTTATTGTTATTGCGCCTAAACAAGGACATTACGATAAAATTGTAAGTAACATTCAGGAGATTAAATCCAGAAGCGGTAAAATTATCGCTGTAGTTACCAAAGGGGATACTCAGGTTCGTGAATTGGCAGATTATGTAATTGAAATCCCTGAGACTTCAGATGCATTGTCTCCATTAATTACCACAATACCTTTGCAGTTGCTTTCGTACTATATTGCTGTAATGAGAGGCTGTAATGTCGATCAGCCACGTAACTTAGCAAAATCAGTTACTGTAGAATAAGCAGATTAAAATATTTATAGGTTAAAAAAGCGAGATTTAGGTCTCGCTTTTTTTTTGTGCCTTATTTTAGATGTTAACAAATGGAACTAAACTGATTTAATAATATAATTTATGAGGTTTTATCCAGCGGGTCTGTTAATTGTATGATTTTTATTTTACTTTAATGTTATTTAACAGTAATTGTTTTACTTATTGAAATATATAAAACATTTTTGTAAGAAATATTCTAGTATCTGCCATATGATAAAATTTCTACTTATAATTTCGTTTTTATTGTGTTTCACTTCCCGGGCTCAGACAAAAATTACCTTTAGTTATGATGCTGCAGGAAACCAGACCAGCAGAATATTGTGTATAAATTGCCTTTCTAAAACAGCAAAAGAAGTTAAAGAAATTGAGGTGATTACAAATGATGATTTAGATCCGTTTTTCGAAAAAGATGTAATCTCCTATTATCCAAATCCTGTAAAAGAAGAGTTGTATCTGCAATGGCAATTAATTAAGGAGAATTATGTTACCTCAGTTAATGTCTATTCTGTCACAGGACAACTTTTAAGATCCTATTCAGGAAATGAAAGGCTTAATAGTTTAAATATCCCTTTTCAAACTTATCCTGCCGGATTTTACCTCGTATTGCTTTCGTACAAAGACGGAGGGGAGAAATCAATTAAAATCATCAAACAATAAAGCCATTAACTATGAAGAACTTTTACTATACAATGTTATTTTTAATAGTGAGCTTATTTGTTTCTGCGCAAACATCGTCTGAAGTTGGTATTACTGAAGGGCAATTGTCTGTTTCATTATCAGGAAGTGCTAATTACACCATTCCTATTGCTGTTCCTCCGGGCATCAATGGGGTTGTGCCACAAATTAGTTTGTCTTATAATAGTCAGTCCGGTAATGGTATAGCAGGATATGGATGGAATGTTTCCGGGGTTTCTGCCATTACCAGAATTCCTGCAACAAAATTTCATGACGACGTAGTTGGTGCTGTTGCATTTAACGATTTAGACCGTTTTGCCTTTGATGGTCAACGCTTGCTGGTAAAAAACGGAACTGGTAGTGCTTATGGAGCAAACGGGACAGTATATGAAACGGAGAGTTTTTCGAATGTTAAGATTACATCTTATGGTGTTCATCCTAATGGTTCAAATTACGGACCTGCTTATTTTATAGTTGAGTATCCTGACGGATCAAAAGCATATTACGGAAACTCAGGTGATTCCTGTTCCATAACAGATTGGGCAATTACATATTGGGAAAATCCTCAGGGTGTCAGAATTAGTTATACCTATTTTTTATCTGATAATATACTAAGTATTGCCAGTATTAATTACGGAACCCTGCGAACAGCAACGCCAATTAATCAGGTAAAATTTATCTACAAGCAAAAGCAAAGGCCTGAACAAGTATTTGTGGGAGGAAAAAGTATGGTGAGAAATTCTATTTTAGATAAAATAGAAGTAACTGGAAATGGTATTGGATTTAGAAATTATGTATTAAGTCATGATATTACATCCCTGGGATATCAAAGGTTAAATGGTATTACGGAAAAAAGCGGCGATAATACCAGAAGTTATAATCCAACAATATTTGAATATAGTACTGAAACGAATGATAACGCCTTAAAAGTCAAAAATTCAGGAACCATTGATATAGCCGGTGTTGACTATACTAATACGGAATACGTTTCAGGTGATTTTGACGGGGATGGTCAGCTGGATCTTATTTTATATCCTAAAACGGGAGATAATAAAAAAAAGGAATATCGCCTCTATACAAATATCGCGGCTAATCTTAATTTAAGCACTAAACAGACCGTTGGTTCATTCGAAGAAATTTTTCCTTTAACAGGATTAAGTTCGGATAATAAGTTAATGGCCAGGCAGGCTTGGGTAGTGGTCAAAACAAATAGCTTTGCTACTCATGTTAAAGGGCCTACGGGTATTTATGTAGATAATGAAAAAGAATATATTTTTCCACAATTTACGCGTAAGTATATTTATCCTTGTGGCGGAGCAGAGCCAATGCTACAATCTGTTGACACTAAAAATACAGCATCTAATTTAACGGCAAATCCGCCTAAATATAAAGACGGAAGCGTAGAAAGTGATATTGCTAAAATATATGTCAGCGGAGATTTTAATGGTGATGGGCTTACCGATATTGTTGTTATAGAAAAACCGCTTACTTATTATATCCATAAAGATTGCTCAACCACAATTGCTCAGAAATATACCGGTGGTAAAACCTATTTTGTGAATCTGGATAAAAGAGTATCATCAAATTTTGTAAATCAATCGGGATTCCTTGATATCTCAGAGGACAGTAAAGTAATTGTAGCAGATTTTAACGGAGATGGCAAATCAGATATATATGTATTTGATAAAGGGAAAGTTTCTGTTTATGAGTTAGATCAGGCTAATCAGTTTAAATTATTATTTACCCAGCCTGATGAGGGAATTGTTTTAGATAAGCAAATTTTGATGGGCGATTTTAATGGTGATGGAAAAACTGATTTTGTTATACCTAATGAGTTAAATAAAGACAGCTGGAACTTTTTTCTTGCTACAGGTTCGTCATTTAATAAAATAAATTCACCTATTGGAATTTTATATGAGTATGGAAAAGTAGATTATTTTCAAGTAGTAGATAATGACGGTACTATCAGATATCCTTATAGCCTAAAAGAAAGCAGCTACATTGCTAATGATTATAATGGAGATGGAAAGACAGATATTTTGTACCAGCAAAATTTGACAGCTGCACAGGATGGATTTTATGGTAAGACGGGATCTCCAATAATAACAAAATTGATTTTGTACGAAAATCAAATTTTTGCAGATAAGCAAATCAAATTTGCTGCGATTGGTGCTCCGGAGGAAGTTACAGGAATAAGAAGAAATTCTGTCGCCATATTTACCAATCATAATGAAATAAATAAAAATTTAGAATATTCCGTAATTAGTGATAATCTTATTCGGTCATTTAACAGTCCAAAAGACAATCGACAGGATGTCCTTGTCAGAAAGATTATTACCGGAAATAAAGTAGAAGAAGCCATTACTTATGAACCTTTAAAATATGCCTATAATAAAACATATTCTGGAAGCCCTGCTGTAGAGTACTATCCTAATTTTGATGTTCTGGTTGCTCCGGGTTTTCAGGTCGTTTCAAAATTAGAAAAACGCAGTCAGGACGTTTTTAAACAGCAATCTTTTAGTTATTATGGTGCAGTATCAAATGTTCAGGGTCTGGGATTTCTGGGTTTTAGGTCCACAGTCAGAACCAATTGGTACGATCGTGATGATGCTGTCATTTCAAGTATTTCTCGCAATGATATTACTTTAAGAGGTGCCAATACTGAAAATTATACTGTATTAGGAATGCACGACCCTTTGAGGGTTACAGATAATCAAATCGATAGTGTAATTATAAAAGAAGGATCTTATACCGTAACAGGAACAGATAATCTGGTGGCGACACAAAGTATCATCTTAAAGCCGGATACCTGGATAAAACCGGGCAGTACATTTTTAGCAAAAATAGATGAAGAAGCTAATAATTCATTTAATACCCCGATTAATTACATCACTAAATCCAGATTGAATTATGAAAGCGAATTACTGCCTAATAAAGTTTTTAAAATAAAAAACACAAATACCAAGCATTATAATGGCTTGGATAATACGAGTTCAGAAACGTATGCAGAATATGATTTTTATAACAATCCGCTAAAATCTACGACGCTTTTAAAAGAATCAGGAGGTATTGTACAAACGACGGTTTCAAATGTTAGTTATAATGCCCCAACCGTATCTCCGTATATAATAGGGAGACCTTCCGGAAAAAATCAAAGGGTTGCGATTTCCGGAGATGTGATGACTACCGAAGAATTGTATTTTTATGAAAATAGCTTATTAACCCAAATTAAGAAAAAAGGAACCAATACAGATTATATTACAGAAGACAATAGCTATGATGCTTTTGGTAATATTACGCAAAAGACAATCACGGCATCCGGGCTTCCGGCAAGAATTACCAGTTATGGATACGATCCTACAGGGCGTTTTTTAACAAAAAGTACAGATATCGAAGGATTATCAACATCATTTGTTTATAATGCGGACGGTTCATTACAATCTGAAACAAACCCTTACGGGTTAACTACATCGTATTTGTATGATTCATGGTTTAAAAAAACAACCACTACAGATTATCTCGGGAAAAAGAATAGTTATGCTTATGCACGATCAGGTAACAAAACAATTGTAACGACTACAGCTGATGATGGCAGTATCATTCAGGAAACATTTGATGATTTAGGCAGAAAGACAAAAGCAGGCAGTAAAACCATAATGGGCACTTTTGCCTATGTTGATTATGTATATGATATTCAGGACCGCAATTATAAAGTAAGTGAACCTTATTTTGGATCATCAGGAACCCAGTGGAATGAAACTTTATATGACGTTTACGGCAGGGTAAAACAAAATATATCCTTTACAGGAAAAAGTACAGATATCAACTATTCCGGGCTTACCACAACTGTAAACGACGGAACAAAATCTAAAACATCTGTAAAAAATGCCATAGGCAATGTAGTATCAATGACAGATACTCCGGGCGGAACTATCGCATACACCTATTTTGCTAACGGAAATCTTAAAGAATCAAATTATGCCGGTGTAAAAACCACTATTAAACAAGATGGCTGGGGACGAAAAACAGAACTGAACGATTCCTCTGCAGGAGTTTACACCTATGCCTATAATGCATTTGGGGAAACCACAAGCGAAACTACGCCCAACGGAGCGACAACTTACCTATTAAATGCCGTTGGTAAAGTCACGCAAAAAACAATCAATGGTACACTTACAAATTCTAAAACAACGTATGATTATGATTCTTTAAGCAAGTTATTATCAGGCAGTACGTTTGAAGATTTTAATAATGACAGAAGTAAAATCAGTAATTTATTTGGTTATGATGATGCAAAAAGAATTGCTGCTACAGTCGAAACAACACCTTATGCCCAATTTACAAAGGAATTTAAATATGATGATTTTGGACGCATTGATACCGAGACTTCAACAGCATTTGCAGGAGGGAAATCAAGTTCAAAAACCATAAAAAACACCTATAAATATGGATTGCATTGGCAAATAAAAGACAATGCGACGGGTGCACTGTTATGGCAAACCAATACAGTTAATGCAAGAGGACAGCTTATCAATGCACATAACGGACCAACCATCGTAACCAACGAATATGATACTTATGGTTTTGCGTCTCAGTTTAAGTATACCAAAACAGCGGGTGGGGCAAATATTTTGATCTTAAATACTGTTTTTGATGCTAAAAAAGGCAATCTAACCAGTAGAAGTAATAGTTTGTTTAACAGGAACGAAAGCTTTGCATATGATGCACTGGACCGCTTAACAGAGTTTACAAATATTCAGGGCGCGCAGGAAAAACAATTGTACGACGATCAGGGCAGGATTACGCAAAACGGTCTGGGAGCCTACAGTTACTCAAAAGAAAAGCCGTATCAAAATGAAGCAATTGCACTTTTGCCGGAATCACTATCATATTATACGACCAAACCAAGACAAATTATTACCTACAATGCTTTTAAGAGTCCGGTACAAATTGAAGACAAAGACATTGATAAAATAAGTTTTTTATACAATGATGACAATAGCCGTACAGCCATGTTTTATGGAGGATTGCAGGATAAAATAAAGGATAGGCCATTACGCAAATATTATTCTGCTGATGGCAGTATGGAAATTAAGGAAAACAGCGTAACAGGTACCTTTGAGTTTATAACCTATATTGGCGGTGATGGCTATACTGCACCAATAGTATTTAGAAGTAACGGGACAACACAAGATTATTTATATTTACAACGGGATTATCAGGGATCGATAGTGGCGATAACGAACCAGGCAGGTACAGTTGTAGAAAAAAGATTGTTTGATGCCTGGGGAGCCATTGTAAGCGTACAGGACGGTGCAGGAAATATATTGGCAGGATTAACGGTTTTAGATCGAGGTTATACCGGTCATGAGCATTTGCAAAGTGTAGGGCTCATTAATATGAACGGTCGTATTTATGATCCTAAATTGCATCGTTTTTTACAGCCGGATAATTTTGTGCAAGACCCATATAATACACAGAATTTTAACCGTTATGGATATTGTTGGAATAATCCATTAAAGTATTCAGATGTTAGTGGAGAATGGATTCATATTGTTGTCGGGGCAATAATTGGAGGTGTCGTAAATTGGGGAGTTCATGGTTTCAGGATGGACATCGAGGGGCTTAAAGCGTTTGGTATTGGAGCTGGGGCAGGAGCTATTGGAGCAGCGACAGGAGGCGCGGCATTTGCGGCTGCAGGAGGTGCTGCAGGCGGTGTTGGTGGGTTTGCTGCCGGAGCATTTAGCGGTGCTGTAGGCACAATGTATTCTTCTATGTTTTTAAGTATAGGGAATAATGCTGCTTTTGGTGATCCTATGATGTCGGGAAAGGAATTTATCGTAGGAATAGCTTTTGGGGCAATTACCGGAGGGTTAATAAATGGTGTTACAGCAGTAGCAAATGGAAAAACATTCATAACCGGGGGTACGCCAAAAATTGCCGTACAACCCATAACAATTGCACCAGCAGGTATAACAGAGGCAAAAGGTGGAGCACAAATAGAAGGAAAAACAGATCTTAAAATTGCAAACGCTGCCAAAACTACCACCGCACCAACTGGAGAAGCTAATGTTGCAAAAAACATTAATATTGATAATGGCTATGTTGATGTTTCTAAAAATCCAGATTTTAAGAAAATTGTAGATTTAGAAGAAGTAGTTGTACATGGAAATTCTTTAAAAAGTACAAAACCAACATGGGGATATAAACTATATGATAATGATGGGACTTTCTTAAAAAATGGAATAACAAATAAGTTAATTCCTGAAGCGAGATATACTAAGACTTTTATGTTGGATAAGAAAATGGTTCCTTTTAAACAATTTTCAAATAGATTAGATGCGTGGAATTGGGAATATCAACAAAACTTAATAGAAAGAGGTCCATTAAACTTAAATATGCACTAATTATGAATGATAATATTTTTGGTTGTTTTATGAAAATTGGTTTTGACTCAAATAAAAATGAGCAAGACTTTATAAATTTAGATAAGGTGTTTACGCCATATATATGGGGAGATAGAGGGATTAGTAATAATTTAAAAAAGTTGAAACATGAAGATTATGGTAAAGATCTAATTCTTGGATTATTTCAATTTAACGTAGAGCCAACAGCCTTTGAATTGGAAAAACTTAAAGAAATAGAATCCTATAGAAAAAAGGAAAAATCTATTGGTATGCCGATAATTATTAATGATGAGAATTTCTTTAGTAAAAGTGAATCAGAGCGTTATGCCTTTTTAAAAGAATCTATTTTGCAAAAAATGGATTTGCTTTCAGAAGTCGTAAAAAAGAAAAAATTAGATACTAATATAGAGTTATTAAAATCTGATTTAAAAAATATTTTAATAACAATATGAAAACAGTATTGATAGAGATTTATTTAAGCAATAATCTGGAAAAATCAGATTTAGAATTTCGTCAAATTATCACAGGTACAATTGAGGAAAGGGGTTTAGGCGAAGTAGTTGAGGAAACTTCTGCATCAAATATGTTAGAAATCGTTATTGAAGTAGAAGAAAACAAAGAAATTACAGAAGATTTAGAGGGTTTACTGTTGTCTTTAGGATTTACGAATTTTAAAATACAAGATATTTTTATTGATGAAGAGTAATCTTCTGTAGAATATAATGTACTGGAAAATTAAATGAATTTAAAGATAATAAAATATTATATATAATAGAAAATGAAAAAGAAGTGTTCAAATTGTGAAGAAGAAAATGAAGGAAATTCAAAATATTGTAGAACCCGCTCTACGAAGTGTTCCTAATCAGTGCTGCGCGAATGTCTCTGACTTCGCTAAATATGATTATAGAAATGGGGTAAGTGAAAATTTAAATATCACATATTTTTTTAAAGAATATGATATAAATAAAGTTCTAAATTCTAAACCTAAACGAGTTTTTTTAAATAATTAGTAACGGATATGTTAGAAAAATTAAATTTGATTTATAAGAAATCATGCTATACAAGATCAAGCAATTCATAATTTAAAAATTGGACTATTGGATAAAAGACAAAGAGGTTTTGAAAATCAATCTTGGGATTGGAAAGGTTATAGTCAATATAGAACAGATAATATATTCACATCATGGTAAAGTTTTCAATAGTATTAATATTAATTGCGATAGTTTCATGTAATTCAGTTATTCATAATAAAAGTGACCTTATCGATCCCAAAATCGTGAGAAGTCAAATTGTGACATTAAAATTAAATGGCTTTTATTACTGTGAACTATCAAAATTAAATATTATCGATTCAAAAGCAATTATGACATTTCTTTTGTATGAAAATGGATATGTAATAAACGATGGAATATATTTTGGTAACTCTACTAACTATTGCACATCAGTTAATAATAATGAAAATTCAATCGCAAATTCAATAAATAAATATAAATCAAGGCTTAAACTACTTGGTAATGCTAAATTTAATTCTTGTAAGATTAAAAATGGAGATATTAATGGGAAAGGTTTATTTCTAATAAAAAATGATTCAATCATAATACAATATTTTAAAGCAGAATTGAAAAATGAAAAAAAAGATTCTTTTAACGATTACTTTTTATACGAATTAAAAGGAATTATCATTAATGATCAATCATTTCATTTAATGAAATTAAAAGATTATAGAAGAAATAAAGAATATGAAATAGATCAACTGTATAAATTTGAAAATGATGAAAATGTACCACGGATAGATAATCGATTTCTTTAATTGTTATTCTTGATATTTGAACCCTAGCTTTGCGAAGTCTCGTGACTATGTAGAGATAACGATGGGTTAAGATTTGAGAACTGTAAAAAGAATATTAGAATAGGTACGAAGTCGGGAGACTTCGCAAAGCAATAGTGGCTTTTAATTTACACTTCGAAGAGCTGAGGACAGTTTGGAATGTCAATATTAGGAGGTGCTGTTATTGGTGGCATAAGTGGTGGAATTAATCCTGTAAGTTTGACAGCAAGTGCAGTAGGAGAGGCGGTTGCTACCGGTTTTGTAGCGGCAATTCTGCCAGCATATGGAGTACAGGTTGGCGATTGGAGTTTTAATATCTCACCAGCGATTGCATTTGGAAATGTTTCAGGAATAGGAGCGAGTATATCAGCAAGTTATAGTAGTGGGGATTTTAGTTACTCAGCAGGTGTTGGTATTATGAGTAACAGTAATTATAATGGTTTTGGGAAAAATGGTTTAGAAATAAGAAAATCTATTCTTGTAGCTTATGATGATGGAAAAACTGGATTTAGTTTAGGTACTAATATCTGGAGTGGAAACGGTGGTATCGAAGAGTTTAAGCAAAGAACAGGAATGTTTGGTATTCATAGCGGAGATTTTAGGGCTATGTATGAAAATGATGGTGGACCAATTTTAAAAAAAGGTCTTGGTGATGCTGGGGATAGTTATAGAACGGCAGCTTTGAATTTGTCTATAGGAAAATTTACTGCTGGGTTTAATTTGTTTACTGGAAGAAGAAGCGAAGCAGATCAGTTAAATGAAACAAACAATTATGGTATTGCTTATAAAGATAGATTTGGCGTTTATCACAAAAATGCAGCTGTTAATGAGCAAGGAAATAAATATAGATTAGGAGCATTGACTGTTGGATATGGTGCATATAGAGTTGGAGTAAATAGCGAGCATGTGCGTCATGCTATACAGAATAGTGTTATCCACAGAATGATTGATGATAGAGAATTTATGAATACTTCTTGGGACTGGAAAGGATATGGTCAGTATAAAACATCTAATATATTTACATCATGGTAAAAAAAATATTAATTTTCAGTTTATTGTTGTTTTTAACAAATTGTTATTATCAGCGGACTAATTCTGGAAAAAAAAGATATACAATTAATTTGTATAAGATGAAACTAATAAATAATGATAATACAGTTAAAGTGGTTGACACAACAAAACTATATGAATTACAATCTGTTTTCAGCTTAACTGATAATAACTATCTAAATCCATTTAAGCGCAGATATTTGAAATTTTATAGAGGGAATAAAGTTGCTATGTTTTATTCTTTTAATATAGATGATATCGGTACTTTGGATCCTGAAAAAGCAGATATGGGATATTATAATTACAGTAATGGAAAAATTACGACACAAATATATTTTGAAAGTCCTCAAAGTGAAGGATATATTAAAGAAAAATATATAATAATTAAAAATGATGCAAACATAATCAAATTTAAAGGCAATAATTATATTGATGAATACAAAATTCTAGATTTACCCAAAGAGTTTTTAATTTATAAACCTGATTGGTAGGGCTATAGTCCCTAACTCTGCGAAGTCTCCTGACTTTGTAGCGACAAAGATTGGTTAAGATTTGAGAAGTGTAAAAGGAATATTGGAATAGGTACGAAGTCGGGAGACTTCGCACAGCGGGGAGTATGTTAGGTTTTAGCGCTATTGGCGGTGGACTAACAGGATTGAATGAATTTAAATCACAACCGTCATACATACCTCAAACACCATCTCCATTAATAAATTCCTTAGAGTTAAGACCAATAACTCCTTTGAATGTAAATCCTAGTTTAGTAATTCCAAAATTTATAATTCCAACACGAAATATTATTCCTCCTACTTCTTATGCTCCTAAGTTCAAGCCACAATTTAAAGGATAATTTATTTAAACATTATTTATTATGAAAGATTTTTTTAATCAAGAAAATCATACCAAAACAGTTGTAGTGATTTTTATATTTATAATCATATGTGTCATTTTTTATTTTGTAAAGAATTTTAAATCAATTGATAATCAGCTTAAAATTTTATTAATGATATTAATTGTAGGATTAGTAGCGGGTATTTGTTTAATTCGTGAACAAGATAAAAATGTTGAATTGTTAAAAAATAATTTTTATTTAACTACGGGGAGTATAGAGCAATATATTGTTACTAATCTTAAAGGAAAAGGAGATACAGGCAATTCCATAAAATATATTTACTCTGTTGATAATCATTTTTTTGTTCATTCTTATGGTGAGAACTATTATGTTGACATTCCAAATGATAAACCTGATTTAAGTCTTTTATATCTTGTTATTTACGAAAAGGTAAATCCTAAGAATAGTTTTATTCTTTTGAATTATCCTGTTAATTCGTCTCAGGATTTAGAGCGGTACAAAGATCTATTTAAGGATAAAATTCCTGACGATGCTATTAAACAAAATTAAATAAGTGTCCTGCGAATTTATAACTTCTAAAAGTCAGTTCTTCGAAGTTCCCTCATGAAAACGTATTGCTCTGCGAAGTCTCCTGATTTTGTAGCGACAAAGATTGGTTAATATTTAAGAACAGTAAAAAGATATTAGAATAGGTACGAAGTCGGGAGACTTCGCAAAGCAATAGTAGCTTTTAAGTTACACTGCGAAGAGTAGGGTACTTTATATTAAATAGAAATATAATACCACTTAATATTTCCATATCAATCCCAATAAGATAAAGTTCATTGTAAATGAACAGGAAATAATGCAAATAATACCAGTACACTTTTTATAATTCATAGATTGTGTTCAAGAGGTAAATCCTCACTTATCGATGTTTTTTCTCATCGATTACAATACCAAATTTCATAAATACCACCAAAAACTTTATTACTAACCACACTTTCTATTTGCAAAAAATGGAAGGTGGATTTTAAATTTAAAACTATGAAAATTAGAGATTTTTTTGATTTCCAGAACGGGCCAAAAACCACAATAAACCTATTGATTTTGATGTTGCTTTTTGGTTTCTATTTTTTTATAAAAAAATACCTGTTTTGAGAAGGATTTAATGAAATCTCTGTTATATGTGATTTTGAGGATGTGTTCAAAAATTAAAAAAATTGCTGGATTTTATTGCGTAGTGGTAGATCCTAATTAATATAATTAAAAATAAAAGAAATGAAAGCTAATAAAATAATAACTTTTGCAATTGCCTTAGTTTGTATAATGACAACGAAAGCGCAAACTTTAAACCCGACTAATTTTATAACAGTTCCTGGTGCTGCAGATGCTTTTAAGGGAGGATATACTTTTTCTTATGCAACAGCAGGAACACCGTGGAACGGTGCATTAATAAGTTTTGGAGGGTTAGATAATAGATACGACTGTCAAATTAGTGCTGATTACGGTCCGCATGGGGGTAATCGAATTTCTTTTAGAACTAAAAGTTCGGATTTTAATCCTGAAGGTACTTGGAATTCATGGAACGAATTAGCCACTCGCGGAGAAAATAATTTTGAAGGGATTCAAACATTCTATGGTGGTTTATCGGTTAGAAATTTATCAAATAGTAATAACAGTTCTGCTATAATGATTTCACATTCTATTGCAAATGGCAATCTTGTAACTTTTGGTACCTCTATTAGGTCAATCACGGAAAGTGAAGGTTCTAATATTTACGGAATGCAGTTTTTTACACAGGATTCGCATGGAACCGGTCAAACAGAAAAGGTGAGAATTCAGGGAAATGGTAATGTTGGTATCGGTACCACAAATCCGGACTCTAAACTTACAGTTGCTGGAAACATTCATGCCGGTGAAGTAAAAGTAACCGTAAATGCTGGACAAGTTCCAGATTATGTTTTTGCAAACGACTACAAATTAAAATCATTGCAGGAAGTTGAAAACTATATTAAACAAAATAATCATTTACCTGAAATACCATCAGCTCAGGAAATAGAGAAGAGTGGTTTGATGCTGGCAGAAATGAATATGAACTTGCTTAAGAAAATGGAAGAAATGACTTTATATATGATCGAACAAAACAAGAAATTATTGATTTGAAAAATCGATTAGAAAAAGTAGAGAATAAGTAAAAGTAACTATACGAAAAGATGAATGTTAAAAAAGCGAGATTGAGGTCTCGCTTTTTTTTATTGTCATATTTTTTTTCTTGAAGGTGTATTTTTATTAAATCCTCATTTTTTTAATTAAAAATAATATGTATGCATAGTATTAAGGGTTTTGAAACTTTGATATTTGATTTTAATTTAATAAATCTAATTGACGAATAGTTAAAATTGTAACGAAATTAATATAGAATATTGATTTTATTTAACATTTTTTTATTAATATCAAAATTATTTGTATTTTGGCTATATAAACTAACCAAAAACAAACCTAAATGAGAGTATATTTACTAATTATGTTGTTTTTCAGCGGAATATCCTTCGCTCAAAATACAATTACCGGTTCTGTTACTGATGGTAACAAACAATCTATTCCTGGTGCTAACGTAAGTGTTGTGGGAGAACGAAGCGGTACTTCAACCGACTTTGATGGTACATTTAAACTAAGCACTTCTGTAAAGTTACCCTTGACGATTAAAGTAACGGCAGTAGGGTTTGAATCTAAAACGATTAATGTAACGTCGACGAATCAAAAAGTAGATGTAGTTTTAAAAGATGAAGAAACTAAACTGGATGAAATTGTTGTTTCGGCTTCGAGGACTCCTGAAAGGGTAATTGAGTCGCCTGTTACTATTGAAAGAATGGGGATTCAGGAAATTAGAAATACTACCGCGCCAACTTTTTATGATGGTTTGGAAAATTTAAAAGAGGTAAATTTTAATACAAGTAGTATTTCGTTTAAATCTATTAATACGCGTGGTTTTGCTTCTGTGGCTAATACTCGTTTTATGCAATTAGTTGACGGAATGGATAATTCTTCTCCGGCATTAAACTTTGTGTTAGGAAATTTAATAGGGATCTCGGATATAGATGTAGCTAATGTGGAACTTTTGCCTGGTGCTTCTTCGGCACTTTACGGAGCAAATGCTTTTAATGGTATTATGTTTATGAATAGTAAAAGTCCTTTTACAAATGAAGGAATTAGTGTTTACTATAAATACGGTCAGACAACTCAAAAAGCTGCCGGAACAAATGATTATAATGATTTTGGAATTAGGGCTGCAAAAGCATTTACCAAACATTTTGCGTTAAAAGCTAATTTCACATATATGGAAGCAACAGAGTGGATTGCTGCCGATACCAGAAGTATGACAGGTGGTTCTATTGGACATGCAAATAATCAAAATTATGATGGATTAAATATTTATGGTGATGAGGTAACTACTTTTATCCCTAATGTGGGGCAAGTAAGCAGAACCGGTTATCGTGAACAAGATGTGACTGATAATAAAGTTAAAAACGTAAAAGCAGATTTCTCTGCTCATATCAGACCTTTTGCTGATGATACAGAAATTATCATGCAGTATAAAATTGGTTTGGGAAGTACAATTTATCAGGGAGCTAATAGATATGCTTTGAAGGATTTTATGATGCAACAAGGAAAAGTTGAAGTAAAAGGGAAAAACTTTTTTGCGAGAGTATATGCTACAGATGAAGATGCTGGAAATTCATATGATATGAGATTTGCTGCATGGAATGTTAACAGAGCTGCAAAATCAGATCAGGAGTGGTTTACTAATTATGCAACAGCTTATCAGTTATCTGGTGCTGTTATGGGTACAAACGCAAATGAATCTGCTGCAATCGCAAGAAATTTTGCAGATTATAATGTACTTCCTGCTCAAATTTCTTTTATTCCTAAACCTAAAGGTTCTGCAAGATTCGAACCAGGTTCTGCTCAATTTAATAATGCTCTTGCAACGGTTGTTTCTAATCCTGATTTAACTCAGGGGGCAAAATTTATTGATCATTCAAAATTATATCACTCTGATGTGAATTACAATTTCAGAGACATGATTAAATGGGCTGAGATTCAGGTTGGTGGTTCATGGAGAGAATATGTAATGGATTCTGAAGGAACTATTTTTACAGATTATGACGGTCCAATCAGTTATAGAGAATATGGAGCTTATGGTCAGTTGACTAAAAAATTCATGGACGACAGATTGAAATTTACAGGATCATTACGTTATGATAAAAGTCAAAACTTTGACGGTAATTTATCTCCAAGAGTTTCATTTGTTTATTCTGCCGGAGAATCTAAAAGACATAATTTCAGATTGTCTTATCAAACAGGTTTCCGTAACCCAACAACACAAGATCAATATATTGGTTTAGATTTAGGGCCATTTGCATTAATTGGTTCAGCTCCGGAAAATTTAGATCGTTTTCAGGAAACTGTTAATGTAAGTGCTGCAGGACAAACAGTCGCAGGTCAGCCTGCTACGATCGCAATGTCTGGTCAAAATGCGTATCACAATGCATATACAGTAGCTTCTGTTCAGGCATTTGCTGCATCAGCTAATCCTGCTGATCTTAAAGTAGCTAATATTGGATTGGTTAAACCGGAGCAGGTTCAGGCTTTTGAAGTAGGATATCGTTCAGTGGTTCAAAATGATTTGTCAATCGATTTGAATGCTTATTATAATATTTATAATGATTTCATGAATACGGCCAGAGTAATATCTCCTTATTATGGAACTGTAGGAACGGATGCAACAAATCCATCAGTACAACAAACATATCAGGCACTGGCTTTTGGAGATCGAAGAGTTTATCAGGTGTATACTAATACTACTGCTCAGGTTTCGTCACTAGGTTTTGGTGTTGGTTTGTCTAAAAAAGTATATAAAGATTTTGAAGTAGGTGCAAATTATAACTATGCGCAGTTTGATTTTAATCAGGCAGACGATCCAAGTTTTATAGCAGGTTTTAATACGCCAAAACATAGAATTAAAGCATCTCTTGGAAATGCTAAAGTGATTAAAAATTTAGGTTTTAATATTAATGTAAGATGGAATACAGAATATTTATGGCAATCTTCTTTTGGAGATGGAATTGTTCCGGAAAACACAGTGCTTGATGCTCAGATAAATTATGCTTTGACAAAATGGAAATCAGTTTTTAAAGTTGGGGCAACAAACCTTTTCGGATCAGATTATATCCAGGTAATTGGGGCAGGAGCAATTGGTCAGCAATGGTTTGTTTCCTGGACAATTAATCCGTAATTATAAAAGTAGTGAGATGAAGCAGGTTTCTTTCTTTTTGTTTTTTAAATAAATAAAGTGGAAAGACGTAATAATTTTAAACTTAATAAGATGATAAAAAATATGAAATGGCTATTATTGGTTTCTTTAACCTTTATGGCATGTAATAATGATGATAGTAATGATACTCCTGCCGAAGTTCCGGTTGTTCCAGGATCAGCAGTTTTTACAAAATACATAGCACTTGGAGATTCGTTTGCTGCCGGTTATAGTGATGGTGCTTTGTTTGCAAAAGGACAGAGTAATTCATATGCCAATATCTTATCGCAGCAATTTGCAGCGGCAGGTGGCGGAGCTTTTACAACGCCTTTAATGCTGGATAATACCGGAGGGTTTTCTTCCGGAGGTGTGCAAGTGGCTAAATTTCCAACAAGATTAATCTTTAATCCGGCTACAAGTGCTCCTGTGAATATTCCGGGGGTTTCCGGAACTGCAATAACCGCGCATTTAACGGGAACTTTTAGTAATATGGGAATTCCTGGTGCAAAAAGTTTTCACTTAATTGCACCCGGATATGGAAATCTTGCCGGGGTTTTTGCAACTCCTGCTACAGCAAATCCTTATTTTGCACGTTTTTCTTCTTCGCCTACGACTAGTGTTCTGGCTGATGCTGTAGCGCAGGCTCCTACATTCTTTTCTTTGTTTATTGGAGGAAATGATGTTTTGGGTTATGCTACAAACGGAGGAGTGCCTACTTCTCAGGATCCTGTTTTGGGAGACGATATAACCCCAACAGCAACTTTTAATTTTGCATACAATACATTGGTTACTACCTTGACTGCAAATGGTGCAAAAGGGGTAGTTGCAAATTTGCCTTACATTACAACTTTGCCGCATTTTACAACAGTTCCTTATAATCCGCTTACGGCAAAATCAATTGGAAAAGATAATGAAACAGTTGGTCTGGCAACTATTAAGTTGCTTAATGCGCAATTATATGGTCCGCTAAAACAAGCTTTAACTGCTTTTGGTGCGGGAGACAGAATTAATTTATTGTCTGAAACGTCTACAAGTCCTGTGTTGATAAAAGATGAAACACTGCCTAATTTGTCTGCACAGTTAGCAGCAGCATTTACCCCAACACTGGGAGCACAGACTGCAGCTTTTTATGGGGCAATATTTGGTCAGGCAAGACAGGCCAAAGCTACAGATTTGTTATTGTTAACGACCAGAGCTGCTATTGGTACAGCGCCAACTGCTCTTGATTCTGGTGTAGGAATTGCACCTCCATATCCATTAAATGCATTTGGAGTATCATTTCCATTACAAGATAAACATGTGTTGATTCCATCTGAGATTGCTGAAATTAAAGTAGCAACAGATGCTTATAATGTCATAATTGCCGCCGCCGCAGAGGCAAAAGGATTGGCTTTTGTTGATACAAGAAGTGTATTGACGCAGTTGTCCAGCGGAGGAATTCGTTTTGGTAATTTTACAATGACTTCTTCTTATGCTGTTGGTGGGGCTTTTTCTTTGGATGGTATACATCCAAGTCCAAGAGGTTACGGTTTAATTGCAAATATATTTATAGATGCTATTAATGCAAAATACGGCTCAACGTTACGTTATGTAGATTTGGCTTTATATCCAATTCAATATGGTGCAACGATAAAATAATGCCAATTTTTTTAGTAAGAAAGTCACTCATTTGCAAAATGTAGTGGCTTTTTTTATTTTTGTAAAAAAATGCTTTTTTCGGTATTTGAAGCCTGACTTTTAGGAATCAAACAAAATAATAGTATTTTTTATAAAAAAAAATTGATTTTATATTTTAAAAAATTATCTTTGCGCTCTGAAAAAAGAGGTATTTTCGATAAACCTAAATAGCTATTTAATAAATACATAAGTAATGTCAAAAGTAATAGGAAAAGTTGCTCAAATCATTGGACCAGTAGTTGACGTAGTTTTCAACGGTAAGGATGTTGAACTTCCAAAAATTTATGATTCACTAGAAATCACTAAAAAAGACGGAACATTATTAGTTCTAGAAGTGCAATCTCACATTGGAGAAAACACTGTTCGTACCATTTCTATGGACTCTACAGACGGTTTGTCTAGAGGATATGAAGTAGTTGGAACTGGTAATCCAATCCAAATGCCAATCGGTCCAGATGTATATGGAAGATTATTTAATGTAATTGGAGATGCAATTGATGGTTTAGGAAACTTGCCAAAAACAGGAGAAAACGGTTTGTCTATTCACAGACAAGCACCTAAATTCGAAGATTTATCAACTTCATCTGAAGTTTTATTCACAGGTATTAAAGTAATCGATTTGATTGAGCCTTATGCAAAAGGTGGTAAAATTGGATTGTTTGGTGGTGCTGGTGTTGGTAAAACTGTATTGATTCAGGAGTTGATCAACAATATCGCAAAAGGTCACGGTGGACTTTCTGTATTCGCAGGAGTAGGAGAAAGAACACGTGAAGGAAATGACTTGCTTCGTGAGATGTTAGAGTCAGGAATTATTAAATACGGGGATGATTTCATGCACTCTATGGAAAATGGAGGATGGGATTTATCTAAAGTAGATATGCCAGGAATGAGAGAGTCTAAAGCTACTTTCGTTTTCGGACAAATGAATGAGCCTCCTGGAGCTCGTGCACGTGTGGCACTTTCAGGATTATCTATCGCTGAGTATTTCCGTGATGGAGCTGGAACTGATCAAGGTAAAGACGTATTGTTTTTCGTTGATAACATCTTCCGTTTTACACAAGCAGGTTCTGAGGTATCAGCACTTTTAGGACGTATGCCTTCTGCAGTAGGATATCAGCCAACTCTAGCAACAGAGATGGGAGCAATGCAAGAGCGTATTACATCTACAAACAAAGGATCTATTACATCTGTACAAGCGGTTTACGTTCCTGCGGATGATTTAACTGACCCGGCACCGGCAACAACATTTGCTCACTTAGATGCTACAACTGTATTGTCTCGTAAAATTGCTGAGTTAGGTATTTATCCAGCGGTTGACCCGTTAGATTCTACTTCAAGAATTTTGACTCCTCAAATCTTAGGAAATGAGCATTACGACTGTGCACAAAGAGTAAAAGAGATTCTTCAAAAATACAAACAATTGCAGGATATTATCGCGATTCTTGGTATGGAAGAGTTATCTGAAGAAGATAAATTATCAGTATCAAGAGCACGTCGTGTTCAACGTTTCTTGTCTCAACCTTTCCACGTAGCGGAGCAATTTACAGGTATTCCTGGAGTTTTGGTTGACATTAAAGATACTATCAAAGGATTCAACATGATTATCGACGGTGAGTTAGATCATCTTCCTGAAGCAGCTTTCAACTTAAAAGGTTCTATTCAGGATGCTATCGAAGCTGGAGAAAAAATGTTAGCTGAAGCATAATCTAGTTCTCAGTATTCTGTCGCAGTATTCAGTACTGAGACTCTTAACTGAGACTGTTAACTAAAAAAATATGATTTTAGAAATAGTATCACCAGAGGCAAAATTATTTTCAGGAGAAGTAACATCTGTTACATTGCCTGGAGTTGATGGAAGCTTTCAAATATTGAATAATCACGCTCCTATTGTTTCTATTCTGGAAAAAGGAACTGTAAAAATTGCAGCGCCAAGTTTTAATTTTTCTAAAGACGTAGCGAGTAAATTCACGAGAGTAAACGACCAGACTTATACATTAGAGATTCAGTCAGGTACTATCGAGATGAAAGACAATAAAGTAATTGTTTTAGTTGACTAAGACAATTTTAAAATAATTTTTAAAAGCCATTCGCTGCGGTGAATGGCTTTTTTTATTTTTGAAAAATGAAAAATCCTCAGCAATATAAATTAGTTTACAGTTCAGATCGACCTTTCTGGCATTTTTTGATTTCTATTCCCCTGTATTTTTTTATGTTTCATACAATATGTAAAACAGTTGAATTGTTTTATTATGGAAGAATTTGGCATGCGGTATACTTTATCACTGCTGTCTTTTTTTTATTTGTTTGTGCTGCAGGAGTAACATTTACGAAGAGAGTTTACACTGATTTAAAAGACAAAAAAGTTCGCTTTAATTTTACATTATTTGGAATTCCTTTGTGTAAAGACACCGTATTTGAGGATGTTAAATATGTTTCGGTTTACAAAAATCACACAGACAGGGATTTTGAAGTAAATATTTATCTCACAGAAACTAAAAAGAAACCCATTTCGGTATATTTAGATTCAAAACAGGCTTTCAAACTGGCAACGAGTATTGCAGCCGGATTAGAGGTTGATTTACTCGATGCAACAGAAAAAGGAAATTTTATCTGGGTAGAAAAAGAAAAACTGAAATAAACAGAAGTCGATAATCAAATCTGTCTTTTTATTTTTACATTTGAACTATTAGAATCTCTTTATAAAATATTGATTATTTATAAAAGCTCAGTAAGCTTTTATTATTTCGTTTTATCAGCTTGATAAAACGCAATTAATTATGTCAAATTTTATAAAGTAATATATGAAAAATATAAAAAAAGTTGCTGTTTTAGGCGGTGGCGGAAGAACTGGAAATTATCTTGTAAACCAGTTATTAAAAGAAGGATTCAGCATAAAACTTCTGCTGCGAAATCCGGAGAATTTTACCATTAAAAGTTCACAAATCGAAATTATCAAAGGTGATGCCCTGGAGATTGAATCCATAAAAGTATTACTAGAGGATTGTCAGGCTGTAATTAGCACGGTTGGTCAGCGAAAAGAGGAACCTCTTGTTGCAAGTTCAGCCACCAACAATATTTTGAAAATAATGAACAATTACAAAATTGAACGTTATGTTTTATTGGCTGGGTTAAACATTGATACGCCATTTGATAAAAAAAGTCCCAAAACTACTTCGGCTACAGAATGGATGAAAACAAACTTTCCTGTAATTCAGGAAGACCGTCAAAAAACATATGATCTTTTGGTCGAAAGTGATGTCAATTGGACTCAGGTTCGGGTTCCGTTTATTGAATTTAATGATATGAGTTCTCAGATTTCAGTAAGTTTAGAGGATTGCTTGGGCGATAAAATCAGTGCAATTGATATTGCTAAATTTATGATTCAGGAAATGTCTGAGTCTAAATTTAGCAGAGAATCACCTTTTATAAGCTCGATTTAGAAAGTAAATTAAAAACAGCGGGTATTATCAAACCCGCTGTTTATTTAATATCAACTTCAATTTCATAACTTTGTTTTTATGAAATTACCGGAAAACCTTATTCAGAAGCTTGAAAACCGAAAGCAAAATAATTCATTAAGACAATTGCCAAGTTTTAATAACCTTGTTGATTTTTCGTCTAATGATTATATTGGATTTTCTAGGTCAGAAACGATTTTCAGATTATCACACCATTATTTAATAGAAAATGATATTATACAAAATGGTGCAACAGGTTCTCGTTTAATTTCGGGCAATCATGCCGCATATCAAATTGCAGAAACGTTTATTGCGCAATTTCATGAGGCTGAATCGGCTTTAATATTTAATTCGGGTTACGATGCCAATGTTGGTTTTTTTAGCGCTGTACCGCAGCGTAATGATGTTATACTTTATGATGAATTAAGTCATGCATCTATTCGCGACGGAATCATAATGTCTAATGCCAAATCGTATAAATTCAATCACAATGATTTTGAAGATCTGGAGCATCTTATCCTGAAATTTCCGGATACGAATATTTATATTGTTACTGAAACCGTTTTTTCGATGGATGGTGATAGTCCAAATCTGGAAGAATTAGTAGAGTTGTCTGAAAAATACAATTGCTATTTAGTCGTTGACGAAGCTCATACTTTAGGTGTTTTTGGAGAAAAAGGCGAAGGTTTAGCACAATACCTTCAAATACATAACAGGATCTTTGCCAGAATCATGACTTTTGGGAAAGGTTTAGGGTGCCACGGTTCCGTAATTTTAGGAAGTATAGATCTTAAGGAATATTTAGTAAACTTTGCCAGAAGTTTTATTTATACAACAGGATTATCACCACATTCAGTTGCTACAATCCTGGTAGCATATCAGCAATTAGAAGTTGAAAAACAAACTATCGAAAAATTGCGTCAAAATATTATCTTGTTTAATCAACAGAAAAATTTATTAGGACTGAAACCAATGTTTGTTCGAAGCAAATCAGCAATACAATCAGCGATAGTTCCAGGAAACGAAAACGTAAAGCGATTAGCACAACAATTGCAAGACAAAGGTTTTGATGTAAAAGCAATTCTTTCGCCAACAGTTCCGGAAGGTCAGGAGCGTTTGCGTTTTTGCATCCATAGTTATAACTCTGAAGATGAAATTAACCAAATATTAGAATTGTTAAGGGATTTTGTGTTTTAAGATTTAACATTGTCTCACAGAGTATAATCCCGTTCCAATTATCCAGCCTTCGACTCCGCCCCAAGATGACACTTAGATCTTTTGAAGGACCTTATTTTTATAGGTTTTCTAAAAAACTTTAATTTTTTTTGTAACGTTTTGACTGTTTGATTACTTACGAGTCGTAATCAAATAAACCAAAATAATTATGAAAACTATAATCACTTCAATTAAAAGAATCATTTGTAATGTATTGCTTTTTTTAACCTCATTGCAAGTAACCTATTCATTGGTAAACCATCATCTATACGGTAAACCTTATCCCCATCTTTTTATTATAATTGTTTGTTTGCTTGTGGCGACTTTCGCTTCGATAAAAAAAGAACAATACAGTAAAAAATAGAGGAGTTTTAATTATCAAATCAATCTATAACATTAATCAATCTACAAAATGAAAAATTTATTTAAAGCAACAGTAATCGTAATCGTTTTAATTTTTAGTACAACGACTCAGGCACAAACAAACTCACCAAAACTAGAGAATTCACTTTTATGGGAAGTATCAGGAAACGGATTATCAAAGCCTACTTATTTATATGGAACGATACATATGATTTGTTCAGGAGATTATTTTCTTTCGGAAAAAACAAAAAAAGCATTTGATGTATCTGAGAAATTAATTTTAGAAGTTAATCTTGATGATCCAACGCAAATGACTGATATGCAGCAAATGGTAATGGGAAAAGAACCTTTAAGTAAAAGTTTAACTCCGGAACAATTGACTAAATTAGATGCGATATTGAAAAAATCCGGCGGAATAACCCTTCAGCAAGTTGATTCTTTTAGTTTAATGAGTGTTATGAGTTTGATCTTATCAAAAAGTTTTGAATGTAGCGATATGAAGTTTTATGAAATGGATTTTATAGCAAGTGCAAAGAAACGTAAGGAACAAATTGGGGGATTAGAAACCGTAAAATCTCAATTTAAATCGTTTGAAAATGCTTATTCTGTAAATGAAATGATTGCAATGCTGGAGGAATCTGATACAGAATTATCGAAAGATATGGTTGTGGCTTACAAACAAGAAAAATTAGAAGATTTATATGAAATTATAACAGCCGAAAAAGTAATGAACGATAAAGCAAAAAAATATATGCTTTATGAGAGAAATATAAATTGGGCAAAAATTTTGCCTGAAATGATGAAAAATGAAAGCTTATTTGTGGCAGTTGGATCGGCACATTTAGCGGGTGATTTAGGATTAATTAATTTACTGAGAAAAGCAGGATACATAGTAAAACCAGTAACGAAATAGTATCGTTTTGAAAGAGAAAGAACAAGAATTTTTAAAAAGGATCGAAAGTCATAAAGGAATTTTATACAAGGTTTCTAAAATGTACATGGATAATCCTGATGATCAGCAAGATTTGTTTCAGGAGATTATTTGTCAGCTTTGGAAATCGTATGATTCTTTTAGAAACGAAAGTCAGTTTTCGACCTGGATGTATCGTGTTGCAGTAAATACAGCAATTGTTTTTTTAAGAAAAGAAAAACGAAAAGTAGATAAATATGAAATAGCTTCTGAAAATATCAAAGACGATGAAAGCGATTCTAATATCAAAGAAAGTCAGATCGATCATTTTTATAAAGCTGTTCAGAAATTGGAGAAAATAGATAAGGCAATTATTTTCTATCAGTTAGAAGGCTTTTCTCACAAAGAAATAGGAGAAAACCTGGGAATATCAGAAGGAAATGCAAGAGTAAAATTAAACAGGGCAAAAGAAAAATTAAAAGAAATAATTAAAAATCAAGGATATGGATTTTAACGATATACAAAACGCATGGAACAACGAAAAGACAGATAATATTATTGTTCCGGATAATTTGTCAAAAATACAATCAGCGAATATGCCATTGGATAAGATTAGAAAAAATTTACGTAAAGAGCTTTTCGGACAGATTTTAGCTTTGTTAGTTATAGGTTTTTTGCCATTACATAGTGAGTTTCCGTCAAGATTAACAGGCCCTTATTATTTTATATATGGAATAATCATCGCAATAAGTATTTATTATCTGGCACAACTCTTTCTATTTTACAAGAGATTGGATAAAGCTGCATTGACTACCAAAGACAGTTTATATGAAACCTATTATGATATTAGGCTTAATATGCAGCTTTATAAAACCTTTACCTTTGTACTGGCTCCTTTTTTGATGATTTATCTGGCAGGCTATTTATTTTTTAAAAATCATGAGTCAATAGAAATTTTGAATGGAAATTTTGAAAACGGAAAATTACTTGTAAAAGTTGCTATTTTAGTGATAACAATATTACTGATTGGTGTGTTTACAGAATGGTGGGTGAGTTTTTATTATGGAAAATATGCCAGAGAAATCAAGAAAGTAATTGATGAACTAAAAGAAGAAAAATAAAAAATAATCCAACCCGTCGTAATGATGGGTTTTGTTTTTTAATGGTATTTTTGTGGCATTGCCCACACATAAACTGATCTAACAATTTACACAGATTATTTGTTTTGAGTTAGCAATTAATTTAAAAATCCGCTTTGATCTTTTTAATAGGTGTTATCCGGAATCTATTTATTATGAAAATATTTGTAACAGGAATTTCTACCGATGTAGGTAAAACGATAAGCTCTGCAATTATTGTTGAGGCTTTAGAAGCTGATTATTGGAAGCCCATTCAGGCCGGAGATTTAGATAATTCTGATAGTCATAAAATAAAATCGAAAATTTCCAATAAGAAAACTAAAGTCTTCGAAAATAGTTATAAGCTAAATACACCAGCAAGTCCGCATTTAGCAGCAGAAATTGATGGAATCAGGATTACTTTAAATCAAATCGCTGAACCGGAAACAAATAATCATTTAGTGATTGAAGGTGCAGGAGGAATTTTTGTTCCCTTGAATGAAACAGATACTATTATAGATTTAATCAAACCCAATTATAAAGTAATCGTTGTTTCCAGACATTATTTAGGAAGTATCAATCATACATTATTGACCGTTGAAGCAATTAGAAATCGTGGTTTTGAAGTTGCCGGGATTCTCTTTAGCGGAAACGAAAACAAATCGACTGAAAGTTTAATTCTAAATAAAACCGGAATTAAATTGATAGGAAGAATTGAAGAGGAGCCTTATTTTGATCAAAATGTAATTCGTGAATACGCCGATTTGTTCAGGGATAATTTACTTGGCTTGTAGAAAAAGAACATAGAATAAAGAAAATAGACTTTCCTATCTTTGTCTGAATTATAGAGTTTAGTCTTTTTTCTATACTCTGATATCTATATTCTAAATATGACATTAACAGAAAAAGACAGCCAATACCTTTGGCATCCTTATACACAACATAAAACTGCACAGGCTCCAATTGCAATTTCAAGAGGTGAAGGCGCTTTGTTATGGGACGAAAACGGAAAGGAATATATTGATGCAATTGCTTCCTGGTGGGTGAATCCGTTTGGGCACAGTAATACATTTATTGCCAATGCGATTTACAAACAATTAACAACTTTAGAGCATGTTTTGTTTGGAGGTTTTACACATGAACCCGCTATAAAAGTGGCTGAAAAACTAATTGAGATTTTACCTAAAAATCAGCAAAAAATCTTCTTTTCTGATAACGGTTCAACTGCAGTTGAAGTAGCGATAAAAGTAGCGTTGCAATATTTTTTTAACAAAAATGAAAAACGAACAACAATAATTGCTTTCGAAAATGCATTTCACGGAGATACTTTTGCAGCAATGGCAGCAAGCGGAATCTCATTTTACACACAAGCTTTTCAGGGAATGTTTATAGATGTTGTTCGAATTCCTGTTCCTGTAAAAGGTAAGGAACAGGAAAGTTTTGATGCCTTAAAAAATGTGATCGAAAAACATAATTGTGCCGGTTTTATATTCGAACCTTTGGTACAAGGAGCAGCAGGAATGGTAATGTATGAACCGGAAGCTTTGGCAAAATTAATCCAGATCTGTGCAGCAAACAACGTGTTGACTATTGCTGATGAAGTCATGACGGGTTTTGGCAAAACAGGAAAAACCTTTGCAATGGATTATGTTTCTGAAAATCCGGATATGGTTTGTCTTTCTAAAGCTCTAACCGGAGGAACAATCCCAATGGCAATTACAACTTTTACACAAGAAGTTTTTGATGCTTTTTATGATGATGATATTAACAAAGCGTTGTTTCATGGACATACTTTTACTGCAAATCCTACAGGTTGTGCCGCAGCATTGGCAAGTATGGAGTTGCTGCAGACTGAAGAAATGCAGGCTAATATAAAAAGAATCAATGCAAGTCATTTGAACTTTCAAAAGAAGATTGAGAAACATTCAAAAGTAATTACAGCCAGAACATTGGGTGTTATTTTTGCTGTCGAAATCAAATCAGATTCTGTAGAAAGTTATTATGGATCAATGCGAACTAAACTTTATAATTTCTTTATAGAAAAAGGAGTCGTTTTACGTCCGGTTGGCAATATTGTTTACATCTTGCCTCCATACATTATGACTGATGAACAACTTAGTAAAGTATATAAAACAATCGAAGAAGCGATCGAAATGGTATAAATTTTTCTAAACCATATATTTTCCGAACTTTACGATTAAAAATCCACAACATTGAATAATAAAATTGCTATAACAGCTTTCTCTTCTATTTCGCCTTTAGGAAATACTTCTGAAGCAGTGTGGAAAAAGTATCTGGATAATCAACATTGTTTTTCTAAACAGTTTTTAGATCAGCAGCAAACTTCAGTAGCTGCTCTTGAAGCTGAATCTGAACAAATCATTGCTGAAATACGGGAATCAGATATTAAATATAAATTTTTAGACGATTCGGTTTTGTTTGCAATAGCGGCTTCTCGAAAAGCGGTTGACCAGGCAGGATGGAATGCTGATGCTGTTTTTGGAATTAATATTGGTTCATCACGTGGTGCAACAGACTTATTCGAAAAACATTATAGAGAATATCTTGATACTGGAAAAGCACAGACTTTAGCTTCGCCAACGACCACTTTAGGAAATATCTCTTCCTGGATTGCACACGATTTACAAAGCACAGGACCAGAAATTTCACATTCTATAACATGCTCAACAGCACTTCATGCTTTATTAAATGGTATTGCATGGTTGAAATCCGGAATGGCCGATAAATTTTTGGTTGGAGGAAGTGAAGCTCCATTGACTGATTTTACTATTGCCCAAATGCGTGCTCTAAAGATATATTCCAGAATCGATCAGGATAAAGATTTGTGGCCAAACCTGGCTTTTGATTTTGAGAAAACTCAGAACACCATGATTTTAGGAGAAGGTGCCGCCGTTTGTTGTTTAGAAGCGGGTGAAAAAGAAAAAGCAGTTGCATATGTTACAGGAGTTGGTTATGCTACAGAGATCTTAGAACATAACATCTCTATTTCGGCAGAGGCAACCTGTTTTCAGAAATCAATGAAAATGGCTTTAAAAGATGTAGCTTTAGAAACTATTGATGCAATCGTAATGCATGCACCGGGAACTATAAAAGGAGACTTAACAGAACTGCGCGCCATCGAAAAAGTCTTTGGATCTAAATTACCTTTATTAACGACAAATAAATGGAAGATTGGTCACACCTTTGGAGCGTCCGGAATATTGAGTTTAGAATTGGCGCTTTTAATGCTTCAGCATGATACTTTTATTGAAGTGCCTTTTGGACCCAAACAAACTCAGACAAAATCTATAAAAAGAGTATTAATTAATGCAGTTGGTTTTGGTGGGAATGCTGTTAGTATTTTGATTGATAAATCGTAATTAAAAAATAGGATAAAAACAAAAAACCATTCGCCGCAGCGAATGGTTTTTTGTTTTTAAAGAATTATTTTCTTCGTGATTATTTTGTTGTCTTCTGTTCTGACCTTCACAATGATTACTTGTTTTTGAATCGATAATTGATTCGTGCTATAAGTAGTATTGTGGATATTTTCTTTACTAAAAATATTTCTGCCTAAAACATCATAAACATAAACCGATTCAATGTTAAGAAGATCAGACTCAATCAATACCTGATTATTTGATTGGTATATAATGATCTCTTTTTTAGTAATTTCCGGTGTTTCAGGAACTTCTAATGTTGGGTTTTCAGGAGTTGGACTTCCTCCCGGAACTGTTGTACTTGGTGTTTCAGGCTCCGTTACTGGTGTATCAGTCGTAGGTGCTTTAGGATCAGTTGCCACAGGTGTATCTGTCGCAGGATCTTTAGGATCAGTTGCTACAGGGATATCTATTGTTGGATCTTTAGGATCAGTTGCTACAGGGGTATCTGTTGTTGGATCTTTAGGATCAGTTACCACAGGAGTATCTGTTGTAGGGTCTTTAGGATCAGTAACTACAGGAGTATCTGTCGCAGGATCTTTAGGGTCTGTTACTACAGGAGTCTCAGTTGCTGGATCTGTTGCTACAGGTGGAGTTACTGTTTCTATTGTTTTTTGATAAAATGAAAGCACAAAACGATCATTAAATGTTCCTGGTTCAGTTTTAAAAGTGTATCGCTCACCAGATAAGTTGGTTACTACATTATTGGTTTTATCTAATAAATAAACATTTTTATCTTTAAAGAAACCATCTACACTTTCAATACCAATTGTATATTCAGTTGCTGAGCTTGCTATATATCCTAACGGAATTATTTCTTTTTGCTCTTCAAAAGGTAAAGCACGACCTTGAATAACTAAATTATTTTCTCCTAAAATAGAGTATAAAGCAGTTCCGGATGCATACGTATCCCCGTCATAAGCGTCATCCAGCTCATTCGTTGCTCCAGTTACATAACCTAAAAGCATTTCGTTATAAGCACCATCATTATTTTTAAGGTTTAACCAAACTCTGTTTTTTTCTACAGGAGTAGTTTTAGCTGTTCTTGAAAACTGATTGTTACTGGCAGTCGTTTTTACTCTTAATGCATTATTAAAAACTACATTTCCGGTAGTTTTAGCTTCTACAAAGAATCCTTGCCCTGATGCAATGTTTCCGGTAAGTTTGTTTCCGCCACAAGTTGTACAATTAGTTGTGTCTCCCGCACCTGTTGAACCCGTTGCGTTATAAGATATATAGCTTGAATCGCTGTAAACAAATTGACCATTTGCATTTGGTACCGGCGTAATTGAATGCGTCCATAAGTAAAAAGTTCCTTTTATAACTGAACTATTATCTGCATAAAACTGATCAGCATTTAAAGCCGAAGGATAAGGATTACCCAATAAGTTTGTTGTCGTTGTATTACCGGCTTTATTTGTTACCGGTGTTGAGATTATACCATTATTTGGTACACCAACAAATTTACCTGTATAAATTTGTGGATTTCCAATAGCGGCATAAGATTGAGGCCCTCTGATAATGTATCCTTTTCCTGGCTGCATTACATAATTTCCTCCATTTAGATACTTCCAGTCATTAATCGATGCATCAAATTCTAAATATTTGTCGAATAAAGTATTTGGAGATAAATTATATAAAGTCTGATTTATTACCGGAGAAGACCAGTACGTATAATCAAAACGATTTATAGGAGTCGTATTTCTATAAAGTTCAAATGAAGTAGTGTTACCTGTATAAGTAGAACTGTTGTTTGTTTGTACAAGAGAACCACTGTTTTGAACCACTATTTTACCAGTTGAGTTTACTGTAACATTTTCATTTACGGTAAGTACTTTATCTGTTGCAATGGTTAGTGTTTTACCTGCAGCAACTGTACATGAACATACCTCTAAATCATTTGTTAGCGTAAAATCATTATTTATGATAATAGAAGAATTTGCTGGCGGAGCAGTTGATCCATCGTAGCTAAAAGGCACATCGATAAAATTGATAGCAATATTTGCATCTCCCGCATCTTCTCTAAGACGAACATCAACTTTAGAGTTTTTGTTTAAAGAGTATTGTTGTCCGTTATTTATTAATACCGAGGCATTAGTGTAACCTGATTGTGTAAAAACTTTTACACCATCAATATAAATTTCACCAACATCATCACAATTTACCAATTGTATCTGGTAACGGCCACAAGGAAACCCCTGGCGTTTGTAAGCAATTGCAAATTGATCAATACCCATAGGAGCACCTTGCCAACCAGAAGCGTATGATGGTGACTTAGTTCTGTCCCAAGATGTTTGTGTATTTATATTTAGATTATTATCTACATAAGTTCCTGCATAGCTTGAAGCTGGTAATGATATATCCGGCAATGTATAACCGTAAACATTCCATTTAAAATCTCCATAAACAGTTGGGTTACCTTTTACGGCACCATATGAAAAAGAAACTCTTGAAGAACCTGCATTTTCATAGTATTCTAAAACAAAATCATGTGTGCCTGCAGTAAAAGTATATTGAGCTGAGTAGTTTACATAGCTATGATCAGTCCATGAATTTGCAGGAGTTACAGGAACTAAAGTTCCGTCAATATACAATCGAACACCATCATCAGCACCAAAAGAAATATTATAAGTTTCTGCTGTTGTTGTAGCTTTCATTAAATAACGTACAAAAAACTTGTCGCTTGGTGCAGTATTACAAAATACATTTGCCTCAACACTAGTGTCACCTGTTATTGCACCGTCGGCTACATTGCGGTCAAAAATAGCTTTTTCAGCTACTGATCCTGCATACGTTGTAGCAGCCGGAGTGTTTCCTGTATAGTTATAAACATATCCTTTCCAGTAGTTATTTCCAGCAGTTAAAGCTGCAGTACAAGCTGCGGTTAGTCCAACAGTTGCAGATGAATAATTTGAAGCAGCATTTCTTAATGTATAAGTAAATGAAGTTGTTCCGTTAAAGTTACTTGCAGGAGTAAAAGTTACACTTGAAGTACCATTTACAGTTACAGTTCCATTTGTTGGCTGCGTTACTGTTATTTGTTGTAATGCAGAACCCCCTATAACATCATTTGAAATGATTGGGATAACAGTAGCTTGACCCGTTGGGACTGTCTGGTAATCGTTGTTCGCAGTTAAAGTATTAATGTCTTTTACAGTTCCGGTGATAACTGGACCTACGCTATTTCCATTTCCATTTAATATTTCAAAAGTATTGTAAGTGCTGTAAACGTAAAATCTCACATATACTGTTTCATTAGGAAGAACAGGGCTTATATCTGATGCAAAAGTATTCGTTAAAGCGGTCCACGTTGTAGCGCTATTAGTTTCAGGAATTAAAGTCTTTACTCCGGTAACGAAATTTATATCCTTTGAATATCTAACTTGAAATTTTTGACCATTTGCACCTCTGTAACTAAAATTAAATTGCTTTAGATTTAATTGATGGTTGGCATCTGCAGGATTAATTTTAAATTGAATGTATTTATTAGCATCAAAACTACCTCCATTTTGAGATGGATCAGGCCAATTTCCTGTTTGAAAAAAAGCGCTTGTAGTATTTTCATAAACATAAGAAAGTGATGCTCCAGTTGCTGTTAAAGGTGAATTAGGATTTACATAAGTATTTGTAACAGGATTAAAACTTGATGAAGCACCATTCCAAAGAGATAAATTATCATCTGTAGTATTTGTAATTGTTACTTTTATGGTAGCTGTAGAAGTACCTGTAGGTCCTGTAATTGTATAGTTAAAAGAAGAAGAACCGGTAAATCCCTGAGCAGGATTGAAAGTGATGGTTTTATCCGGATTAATTATAGCAGTTCCCTCAGATGTGGCTGGATTAGAAATTGTTAGTGTAGTAACTGTTTCTTTTTTAACATCATTACTTAAAGGATTAATGTTTACCGCCAATTCTTTTGTAGTGCTTACATAATCATTGATAGCTAATATTTTAGAAGAGTCAAAACTAGTGACAGTTCCTCTAATAAGAGGTACAACATTATTGGTATCAGTTCCTGTTTTTACCTCAAAAGTATTGTAAGTACTATAAGAATAGATTCTTACATACACAGTTTCAGATTCTAATACAGGATTTATCTCTGCTGAAAAACTTAAGTTATAAGATGTCCATGAGCTTGGAGTTGTAGTTTCTGTAATTAAATCTTTTACTCCGGTAGCAAAAGAAGCATCTTTAGAATATTTAATTCTAAACTTTCCTGAACCAGATCTAACCTGAAAAATAAAGTTGCTTAAATCTGCTTTATAACCAGTATTAGGTTTTAAAGTAAACTGAATATATTTTGTTGGGTTATACTCACCACCATTATCAGCGGGAGTTGGCCATCCTCCTGTTTGAAAAAAAGTATCACTACTGTTGTATGAAGTGTAATTGATGTTTACTCCGTTATTTGAAGATAAATTTTGGGAGGTAACATTTGCAACTGAGTAAGTTGGGCTTGAAGTATTAGCATTAGCTGCATTCCATTTTACCAAATCAACTTGGCTGAATCCTAAAAACGGTAAAAATAAAAATAAAAGTAAAGTTTTTTTCATGTTAAATGTTTTCTATCAACTTGTTATGCTGGCATAATAAAAATAGCCCGCGCAAATATAGATACATCTACGGGTTGTAATTCAAAAGGGTTTTTGGAAAGGCCATTTAATCGATGAAATGTTAAAATAGTCGATGAAATGCATCATAAAAATGAAGGATTTGTGGAATTTCTTATAAAATCACAATTTTTAATATAAGAAAAATCGTAAAATAAGACTAAAAACGAGACTCTTTTTATGCTTATAGTTATAAAAAACGTCTATTGAGTGAATAATTCGCAGAAAAGTTATAAAATACAATGAATTAGATTATAGGAAAAATCATGCTGCTTAACCACTTAGGAGTAAATAATTTTAATTGTCTAAATTTTTTTCTAAAAAAGTTACTTTATCATAAACCAGAAAACTTTCATAACCTCTTCTCAACATATAATCACAGTATTTCTTTCTTTTTTTTAAAGTGTTTTTTTCCGTAATACTATTCCAGCATTTTTCAGAAAGCAAGTCAAAAGTCGTTTCATACTCTTCCGGCGAGATTTCTTTTAATGCCAAAGTAATATTGAACGTAGAAATGTGTCTCAATTTAAGTTCATTTGTTATCCTGATTCTTCCCCAGCTTTTAATACGGTGTTTTCCTCGTGCAAAACTACATGCGAAACGAGTCTCATTCAGGAAATTATTTTCAATTAATTGAACCACAATAGGATCAATTTCATCAGGAGTCATCTTTAAGCTATAAAGCTTGCTCACAACCTCTGAATGACATCTTTCCTGATAGGCGCAAAAGTGCTCTAATTTTAACAAAACCTCTTTGTTTATCATGACTTTGGCTATTTAATTATTCAAATTATAAAATTTTGTCTATTATCTACAAAAAGTAAGAATTTACAACTATAACGATATTTTTTTGGGAAAACTTTGTTAAATAATTTAAGAATACATAATTTTTGTAAGTAAATTTTACTTTTTATTTCATAAGTATCTTTATTTCAGTAACTTAGACTTAATGCTTTCTTTAAGAAAATTAAGATTTTCAATTCAATCTTAAAACCGCAAAAAAAATCTTTTTTTTCAGGATTTCCTACTGGCAGCACACAAAATATGCATTAATCTTAAATTCCTACTATTATGAGACGAAAATTACTATTACTCGCCTTTTTTTCTATTTTTTATTCATGGTCTCAGACCACTAACACATTTACAAATAATGGTTCATTTGTCGTTGCGGCAGGACTTACATCACTAACAGCAGAATGTTGGGGAGCCGGAGGATCCGGAGGAGGTAATGATACAAGTACTTCAGCAGGCGGCGGTGGCGGTGGCGGTTACAGTAAAGCTACAATAACTATAACTCCAAATACAACAATAAATTATTTGGTTGGTGTCGGCCCCACAGGTAATACTGCAAGCGGTGTTAGCGGACCAGCATCAACATTTTCAACAGTCTCAGCAAATGGCGGCGGTGGCGGTACAAGTGGTACAGGTGGAGCTGCAGGTATTGGTGGCGCAGCTGGTACAGGTACAACTTTTTCCGGAGGGAAAGGATCTAATGGAAGTGTTGTAATCGGATTATTATATTCAGGGGGCGCTGGTGGTGGTGCAGGCACAGCTTCAAATGGTAATGATGCAGCTGCCGGTGGTGGTGGAGCTGCTGTGACAGGTGGTGGAGCCGGAGGTAATGGTGCAACTTTAGCCGGAAACGGAGCTAATGGTGCTACACCCGGAGGTGGCGGCGGCGGCGGTCTGGTTTTGCTGGGCATTGGTAACAACAAAGGAGGAAATGGTGGAAACGGCCAGATAAAAATAACATACACATGTCCAACTTATGGCATGACCGGAGCTACAGGATCCAATGCCTGCGCTACTGACGGAAATTCTACAATAACCGTATCAGGAAGTGCTGCAAATTTACCTGTGGGTACTTATACAGTAACTTATAACCGAAGCAATCCTGCACTTACCGGATTAACAGCAACAATGACCGTTGGTACAGCTGGTACAGGAACTTTTACAGCAGTTGGTTTGGCTAACATAGGAACTAGTGCTATTACTATTACGGCAATAGCATCAGGAACTTGTTCCTCTACTATTTCAACAACAAATGTGGCTAATGTGACAATTTTTGGTGCAAGTGCAGGAGGATCAGTTGGTGGAGGTACTACAATTTGTAGTGGTCTTACAAGTGCTTCATTATCCTTGACCGGACAAACTGGGACCATTGTAAAATGGCAATATTCAGTAACTCCTTTTTCTGCCTGGACAGATATTGCAAGTACCGCCGGACTTACAGCTTACACTTCTGGAGTTCTAACACAAACAACTCAATTTAGAGCAGTAGTACAAAACGGACCATGCAGTATTTCAAATTCTAACTTTACAACTGTTACTGTAAATGCTTTACCTTCTGCTCCGGTGATAGGTACAATTACATTACCTACTTGCGCTGTTCCTACCGGAACTGTCGCTTTAAGCGGATTACCTTCCGGCGGAGTCTTGACGATGTATCCCGGTGCTATTGTAAAACCGTATAGCGGCACAACAGCTAATGTAACCGGACTTTCTGCCAATACTTATACGTTTACAGTTAGTAACGGAAGTTGTACTTCTCTAGTTTCAACTAATGCTTTAGTAACAGGATTGGTTACGAATACGTATACAACTTCTTGGTCAAATGGTACACCAAGCGCTGATCAGAATATTATTTTTGCAGGAAATTATACTTCTGCTGGTGCTGGTGCAGGAGATATTACAGCCTGTAGCTGTACAGTTAATTCCGGAGTAAATGTTTCTATTCAGTCCTTTGATACACTAACGTTAACAAATGCATTAACAAATAATGGAGGTACGGTAACTTTTCAGAATAGTTCCAGTTTATTACAAAATACAACTGCTGTTAACGTAGGTAATATTGTTTATAAACGTACCGCTTCGAACGTTCGTCTTGCTGATTTTGTCTATTGGTCTACACCGGTTAATCCGCAGAAATTGGTAGACGTTTCTCCTTTAACGCTGTATGATAAATATTTTGCATTTGACGGAACCAATTGGGTTGGAACTAATGCGAATTTGAGTATGGTAATTGGTAAAGGATATATTATACGCGGACCGCAAACTTATTCGACTACAGTAGGAGCAGATTATACAGCCTCATTTATTGGCGTGCCAAACAATGGGAATGTATCTGCTGAAACAGTGCAGACAGGTAATCTTTATTTAGTTGGAAATCCATATCCATCAGCTTTAAAAGCAGAAACTTTTCTGGGAGCAAATACATTTTTAGATGGCACTTTATATTTTTGGACGCATAATACGGCAGCGGTTTTTGGTCCAAATTATCAATACAACTCTGGAGATTATGCAAGTTACAATCTTAGTGGTGGCGTTGGTACAGCTCCTGCTCCAACTGGAAGTATTCCCGGAAATAATAATAATACACCTTCAGGAAGAATTGCTGCCGGGCAATCGTTTTTTGTAACAGCTAATAGTCCTGGAACTATTGCATTTACAAATGCAATGCGAATAGGAGGGAATACTAATGGTCAGTTTTTTAAAGCCAGCGAATCATCTAAAGAAACAGAAGTTGCAGCAAATCGTATCTGGCTGAATATGACCAATGAAGAAGGAGCTTTCAAACAATTATTGGTAGCATATGTCGATGGCGCAACAAATGATTTTGAAAATAGATATGATGGTATAAGCTTTGATGCTAACCCGTATTTGGATTTTTATAGTGTGAGTAATGAAAACAATTATGTTATCCAGGGACGTTCATTGCCTTTTATAGATACAGACCAGGTGCCTTTGGGCTATCGTAGTACCATTACCGGTGATTTTACAATAGCTATCGATCATGCCGAAGGGGGTTTAAGTAACCACGCTATTTATCTTGAGGATAAAGAGACTAATGTTATTCACGATCTGCAAGCCAGCAATTATACATTTTCTACAGGAACAGGAACTTTCTCAGACAGATTTGTTTTACGTTACAGTAATTCGACATTGGGAGTTATAGATAATGAACTTATTAATCAGGATTTGACAGTGTCAGTTAGTAATAAAATAGTTACAATAAATGCTGCGGAAAATGAAAATTTAAGTACTGTTTTTGTCTATGATTTATCCGGAAAGTTGATTTATAAAAAAACAAATATTTCGGATAACATTTTAATAATTAACAATTTAAAAGTCAATAATCAGGTGTTATTTGTAAAGGTCATTTCAGATGACAATAAAGTCACTACAAAAAAGATAATTTATTAAATAATTCACTTTTGAGTTAAAAAAATCCATTTATAGATCTATAAATGGATTTTTTTATGCAAAAAATCAAAAAATCACGATTCAAAAAGTAAGTTTTTTTATCTGAATCATTTTTCAATTTGCCAAAAAGATGCATTTCATCGGATATTTATGTTGTTTATCGGAAAAGAGTGTTTTTCAAAAAAAAGACTTGTGAAACACTCTTTTTTATACTTTATTTGAAGTGAAATTTCTTAAAAGAAGAATTTACGTTCTTTCAAGTGTTGAAATTTAAATAGTTATCTTTTTGATGTAGTTGAGGTATATTTTGCCTGTTTTATTTGAAAATTATTTTGTAAATAAAAACTTTCAGATGAACAGAAAAATGTTTTAGAAATTAAACATGCAAAACAGTGGTGATGGAAATTAGTAGAGTATTAAATAACAGCACTTTGGTTTTTTAAGAAAAATACAATTCCAAAAACAAAAATAAACACCAATACCTGTATGATTCAAAAACTACTTTTGTTCGTTCGTTCGATCTTTTTTCTGAAATTAAATTCTTCTTCGGGAAGGTCCTTTGCTCCAAATGTAAAATTGCTTTGTTTGGGGATGTTTTTTGTTTTTTCAAACAATTATGGGCAATGTGCTTATCCATCATCAACTACCACTAAAATTGGATCTGATCAAACTTTTTGTATTGATGGAACGAATCTTCCTAATATTTCTTTACGTGCACAACAATATGTTGTGGTTAATGTTATATCAGGTTATAATTACACGTTTGGGATATCAAATATTTGGGCTGGAGGTGGCACAACCAATGTCGAATATTTAGGATTGTATAATGATGCAACTAATGCATATATAACTCAAAATAATGGGACAAATGGTACTAGTGTTACATGGACAGCGACATTTTCAGGGAAAATAAAAGTGTTATTGTTAAGAAACAACAATTGTTCAACAACGACTGATACTACCGCAGGTACATTCACATTCACATTAAATTCTTCTACTAATAATCTCGATGACCAAACGTTTGCAGGAAACAATGTATGGAGAGGACATGTCTACAATTTTACAAGTGGCGTGCCTCCGGGAGGAAGTTCTCCACCAAATCCGGCAAATACAAATCCGTTTGCAGCTGCACAATATGCAGGTTATTATGATGTAGGTTCAGAAACAATACCAACAAATTTTAATTTTGGTGGTAATACAGCTTGTTTTCCTATTTATTCAAATGGAGCACAACTTACAAATATTTATACAGAGCAGTTTGCTGTAAGATCCCGCATGAAATCTACAAGAGCAGCAGGTTGTTATTTAGTAACCATAAAAGGAGATGACGGTGTACGTTTGTATGTTGATAATGTACTTGTCTTTGATGAATGGATACAACAAAGTGCTGCAACGTACTCAAGTTTACTCGTTTATTTAAATGGAAATTCTGATCTTATATTAGATTATTACGAAAATGATGGGGCAAACGAACTTAGTTTTAGTATAACTCCTTTCTCTGCTTCGTCAAATACGGTTACTGTTCCTGCTGCAACAACAGTTTGTAGCGCAACTTCTCCTGGTCTTTTAGATGGGTCTTCTTATCCTTATAATGGTTCTACTGTAAATAAAACTATAAAATTCCAATGGCAATCAGCTCCGGATGTTTCAGGAGTTCCTGGTACATGGTCTAATATTGCATCAGCAACAGCAGAAGACTATACTCCCGGAGCAATAACTACAACGACAACTCCTAATGTTACATGGTATAGACGTAATGTTTCGGCAGTGGCATCAAATGCTTCTTCTTGTACTTACAATAGTAATGAATTTGCTATAACTACTCGTGCTGCAACTGTAGGAGGAACAGTTACTGGCGGAACAACAATATGTTCAGGAACACAGCCCGGAAATCTTACTTTGGCAGGAAATACAGGTTCTGTTACAAAATGGCAAAAAGCAAATGATGCTGGTTTTACAGTAGGTCTCACTGATATTGCAGTAACAACCAATACACTAACAGGTGCTACAATTGGAAACTTGACTGCTACGACGTATTTCAGAGCAGTAGTTCAAAATGCAGGTTGTCCGGCAAATTCCGGTTATGATACAGTCACAGTTACTCCGGTAAGTGTGGGAGGTACAGTTTCAGGAAGTAGTTCAGTATGTGCAGGAACTAATAGTACTGTACTAACTTTAGCAGGAAATACAGGAAGTGTTGTTCGATGGGAATCCTCTACAGATAATTTTGCATCAGTGATTACACCAATAACAAATACAACAGCAACATTAACAGCAACAAATGTTTTAGTTACGACTTATTATCGTGCAGTAGTACAAAATGGGACTTGTCCTGTTCAGGCTTCATCAACAGGGTCTGTAACAATAACAAACCCAGTTGCTACGGGCGTTAGCATTTGTCAGGGAGGTTCAGGTTCTCTAACCTCTTCGGCTAGTTGTGGAGCAGTTGCACAAACACCTTCAACTGCTACCGGATCAGGTGGTACATCTAATGCTACAACTTATGGAGGTTCAGGTAATACAAATATTACTGTAAATTTTCCGGCATTACCGGCTGGTGCTGTGGTAACAAGTACTAATATTACAATAAGCTTTAATTCAGTAAGCCCTTCTTGGAAAAGTGAGTTGCTGGTTAGAGCAACACCACCTGCTGCATTTGGTGCAGCACAGTCTGATTTAAATCCAGCTCCTACATCTGCTGCTAATGATTCGCCAGGTAGTGTTTCTAATCTTCCATTAGGGACATGGGGAACTGGAAATCCTGCAGGTAACTGGGTATTTGCATTTAGAGAAAGTTTTGATGATAATGGTGTTAATCCGGATGCGACTATTTCAAATATTACAATTACAGTTAATTACACTTTACCGGGAACAATAGATTGGTATACTGTAGCTTCTGGAGGTACAAAAATAGGTTCAGGATCTCCATTTAATCCGGTTGGAGTTGCAGGTTCAGGTCTTGCAAATACAAATACTGCCGGTACAACATCTTACTATGCAGCCTGCTCGGGCGATTCAGGTTGTAGAACAAAAGTTGATTTTGTTATTAATGACACAACGGCTCCCACAGTATCAACAACTCAGCCAACTTGTACAGTAAATACAGCAACTATTACAATTACGTCACCATCACCTGCTCCGGGTATAACTTATAGTATAAACGGATCAACGTATACAAATACCACAGGAGTATTTACAGGAGTAGCTGTTGGACCTTATAATGTTACAACCAAAAATAGTTCAGGATGTACCTCTTTGGCAACACCAGTAAATATTAATGCAGCAACTGTTAAAACATGGACAGGTACAACCAGCACCAATTGGAATGTTGCAGGAAACTGGAGTCCAAGCGGCGTGCCAACAGCTGCAGATTGTGTTGTGATACCAAATGTTACTAATAAACCAATTATTACCGGAAGCGGAGTAAATGGTTTTGCACAAGCGCTTACCGTAAATAATAGTGCCTCTTTAACTGTAAATAGTGCGAATACTTTAACAGTTACAGATGCTGTAACAGTAGTAGGACCACTAGGATCATTGGTATTCGAAAACAATGCAAGTTTGATTCAGGTAAATGATAGCCCTACAATAAATTCAGGAAATATTAATTATAAACGTATAAGCCCGCAAATTCGTCTGGCAGATTTTACGTATTGGTCTACTCCGGTAAGCCCTCAAACATTATTTGATGTTTCTCCTCTAACTTTATTCGATAAATATTTTGGATATGATGGAGACAATTGGGTGGGAACAAATTCAAGTACCGTAATGACTGTTGGTAAAGGATATATTATTCGTGGTCCTCAAAACTTTTCAAGAACTGCAAAAGCAGATTACCCGGCAACTTTTATCGGGGTACCAAATAACGGAAATCTTGTTGGTGAAACACTAGCTGCAGATAAAGCTTATTTAATAGGGAATCCTTATCCGTCTGCTTTAGACGCGAAGAAATTTTTAGATGCCAATCTCTTTTTAAATGGTACTCTTTATTTCTGGACCCAAAATACTGCAGTAGTTTTTGCTCCCGGATACCAATATTATTCAACTGATTATGCAGCTTATAATGTTACGGGAGGTACAGCAACTTATGCAGCACCTAGCGGTAGTACACCAGGAAATGATTCTCGTATCCCATCAGGTAAAATAGCCGCAGGACAATCATTTTTTGCAAGCACTGGCAGCAGCGGAGGAACAGTTGCGTTTAACAATTCAATGCGTTTTGGCGCTGTAGATAATACGCAGTTCTATAAACCTGGTAAAACATCAGACAATGCAGAGGCAAATCGTGTATGGTTAAATCTAACAAACGAAGGTGGAGCCTTTAAACAACTGCTTGTTGGTTACATAGACGGAGCTACAAATGAATTTGAAAACAGATATGACGGTGTAAGTTTTGATGCCAATGAATTCGTTGATTTCTACAGTTTCAATAACGGTAATAAATATGTAATTCAGGGTCGTGCATTACCATTTACAGATTCTGATGTGGTTCCTTTAGGATATCGAACTACAATCGAAGGAGATTTTACCATTTCGATTGACCAGACAGATGGAAGCCTTACGAGTCAAAATATTTATATTGAAGATAAAACAACCGGAAAAGTACATGATTTAACTGCTTCTAATTATACTTTTACAACAGCAATAGGAAGTTTTACAGACCGTTTTGTTTTACGTTATACAAACAAAACATTAGGAGTAGGAGACGTAGAAAACCTTGATAGCAATCTTCTGGTTTCTGTTGAAGACAAAGTGATTAAGATAACTTCGACAAAAGAAGATATCAAACAAGTTACAATTTTTGATGTGTCAGGAAAACTTCTTTATGATAAAAATAAAGTAGCAACAACCGAATTGCAATTGCAAAATTTACCATTTAGCAATCAGGTTCTTTTGGTTAAAGTTCTTTTGGAAAACGGATCTACTGTAACCAAAAAAGTAATATTCAAATAAAATATAAATACTTTTATAGAAATCCATTCCGCAAAACGGAATGGATTTTTTTATGCATTGAATTTAAAAATATCACTTAAAGTAGGTATTGCAATGATTGATTTAAAAGATTATAATTGCAGTTAATTCTTACAATTAAAAACAATTGTAATGCAATACTCTTTGTTTTGATAAAAAAAATCATTCTCACATTCATTCTGCTTAGTTTCTTTTCAGAGGTTAGTCTTTACGCGCAACAAGGAAAAGTAGATATTACATTCAATACAATCGATAACGGATTAAACGGAGATGGTTTCGATAAGACCGTTCGAACTTTGTCTTTACAATCAGATAATAAACTTATTGTTGGTGGAGATTATCTCAATATAAACGGAATCCCAGCTTCTTATTTATGTCGATTGAAACCAGCTGGGGTTATTGATAATGATTTTGATACCGGAACCGGTTTAAATGGTAAAGTCTATGATTCGTATATTCAAACTGACGGAAAAATAATTGCAGCAGGAAGTTTTACTGCTTATAACGGAAATAGTTCAGGAAGAATTATTCGATTAAATGAAGATGGTTCACAGGATTTTACATTTAATACTTCGACAGGAGCAACTAACGGAATTATTTATAAAGCTTGCCCTCAGCCAGATGGTAAAATTATAATAGTTGGAAGTTTTACAAAATATAATAATGTTACCGTAAACAGAATAGCGAGACTTCTTCAAAACGGAACTTTGGATACTTCTTTTAGTACAGGTTCAGGTGCAGCTTTGAATATAACAAATGTGGAGATATTGCAGGACACAAAAGTTTTGATTTCAGGTAATTTTACTTCTTTGAACGGAGTTGCATTAAATAGAATTGCCCGTCTTTTTTCAGACGGAACAATAGACACAGACTTTAATAGTGGTTCTGGATTTAATGATGATGTCAATGCTATGGCTTTGCAACCTGATGGTAAAATTGTATTAGGCGGAAAATTCACTGATTATAATGCGAACGTATCAAATCGTATTATTAGACTTAATGCAGATGGAACAATTGATGATAGTTTTTTGGCAGGATCAGGTCTAAATACAGACGTTATTCAGGTTATTAAAACAGATCGCTATGGTAATATTATGGTTGGCGGATCTTTTAAGGGTTCTTATAATGGAACTGAGGTTAACCGAATCTTTTTCCTGAATTCAAACGGAAGTATAAAGTTAAATTTTGATATTGGTTCAGGACCCGGTTCGGCATCTGTTTTGGCCTTGGCAAATGGCACAGACGGTTCTTGGTATTTTGGAGGATCTTTTTCGGTTTTTGATGGTCAGAATCAAGGGAGACTTGCAAAAGTAAATGAAGAAGGAGAACATGATACAGCTTATTTAGCAGCAGGAATTGGTTTTGATAATGCAGTGCAAAAAGTACTGTCATTGCAGGATAAAAAAACAATGGTGTTTGGTAATTTTACTAAGTTTAATGGTAGTACAGCGTCACGAATAATTAGGCTTTTAGAAGATGGATTGTCTGACGATGCTTTTAATACACGACAATCAGCAGCAAATAATGGTGTAAAGACCGCTGTTTTACAATCAGATGGGAAGATAATTATAGCAGGGAATTTTACGAAATATAACGAAGCAATTTCGAATCGTATCGTTCGAATTTTTCCAAATGGGGCAATTGATAATACATTCAATATCGGTTCAGGATTTAAAAGTCAGGTATATGCACTCGCTATGCAGGATCAAAAAATAATTGCAGCAGGAAACTTTACAAGCTTTAATGATGTGCCAGCGCCAAGAATCGTGAGATTGCTAGGAGATGGGTCTAGAGATACCGGATTTGATCCCAGTCTTGGTGCTGATGCTATAATTGAAACCATTCTGGTTCAGCCTGACGGAAAAATTCTGGTTGCGGGAAGATTTAATACATTTAATGGTCAGTCATTTTCCCGTTTAGTTCGACTGAATTATAACGGAAGTATTGATTTGAGTTTTAATATTGGATTGGGTTTTGATAAATTTGTATATGCCCTGGCATTGCAATCTGACAATAAAATAATTATTGGCGGTTCTTTTTTAAGTTATAACGGATCCTCTCAAAAACGAATTCTCAGGCTAAATATCGACGGTAGTTTAGACACCACTTTTGAGTCTGGTTCAGGCTTTAGTAATGGAGATGTTTTGAGTCTTTTAATACAGCCTGACGATCGAATTTTAGTTGGCGGAACTTTTTCCGGAACCTATAATACTACTCCTTCTTTTCGATTAATACGTTTGTTGAAATCGGGTGATTATGATGGTTCATTTCATACAGATCTCAACGGCAAGCTTAATACAATGAGTTTTGCATCAGATCATAAACTTATGATCGGGGGAGATTTTAATTCGGTATCTGCACTTTCAAAACACAGGATTGCAAGGTTGAAACTTTGTCTGGACGCAACTATATGGAACGGAGTTTCCTGGTCAAATGGTTTGCCTGCGGGAGGAAAAGAAGTAACCTTTAAAGCAGATTATCCAAATTTAACAACCGCTGATATTTGCAGTTGTACAATTGATGAAGCAAAAGCAGTAACACTTTTAAGTGCAAATGCTTTAGGTCTCGAATTTGATTATTCCGGACTTGGAACTTTGGTTTTAGAAGATTCAGCCAGTTTATATCAGTCGGATGATGAGATCATTAATACAGGAATTGTTCATGTAAATAGAAAGTCTTCCCCTATTTTAAAATTTGATTATACCTATTGGTCTTCTCCAGTTGAGAATCAGAAATTAGTTGATGTTTCTCCAAATACTCTACCGGACAAATATTTCTCTTTTGATTATGTTTTAGGCGATTGGAAAGAAGAAAATCCATCACATAACATGATACCCGGAAAAGGATATATTATTCGAGGACCTCAGGACTTTTCTACAACTGTTGCATCCAGGTTTGAAACCACGTTTAAAGGAGTTCCAAACAACGGAAAAGTTATTTTGAATTTAGGAGGAATCGATATTTTCAACTTAATAGGAAACCCATATCCGTCCGCTTTAAATGCTGACTTATTTTTGTTTGACAATAGATCAAACTTAAAAGGATCACTTTATTTCTGGACTCATAATACACCATATATTAACAATGAATACTCTTCAGACGATTACGCCGTATACAATTTGTTGGGAGGAGTGGGAACCAGAGAATCCTTATCTACTGGTGTTAATGAAACGCAACCTAATGGAGCAATTGCTTCCGGTCAGGCTTTTTTTATTGCCAGTAAAAATTCAGGCAGTTTAGAATTTAATAATAGTATGCGAATTCGCGAAAGAAACGCAGCTTTTTTTAAACCCGGAAAAGACAGCAACATTCCTGTAAGCAAAATTGAAAAACATCGTATCTGGTTGAATTTTGAAAACAATCAAGGCATCTTCAAGCAAATTTTAATTGGTTATATTCAGGGAGCAACAAATTTATACGATGAGGATTATGATGCAACTTCTTTTAATGGCAATAAATATGTAGATTTTTATAGTAGAGCAGATAATGAAAATTTGGTCATTCAGGGACGTGCTTTACCATTTGTAGATGCAGATGCAGTTCCCTTAGGATATCGTACAACCATTGCCGGCGAATTCACTATTTCTATAGATAAAGTAGATGGCGATATGAAAAATCAGGCAATTTATGTCGAAGATAAAACTACCGGAATTATTCACAATTTAAAAAATGGTAAATACAACTTTGTTTCTGAAATTGGAAATTTTGCAGATCGTTTTATTCTGAGATATACGGCTATAACATTAGCAAATGAAGATTTTAAAAACCTTGAAAATGATTTATTAATTTCAGTAAAAAACAAAGTAATCAAAGTAGCCTCATCAAAGGAAAATATAAAAGAGGTAACCGTTTTTGATATTACAGGAAAAATCCTTTACAATAAAAAGAAAGTTGAAAGTAAAGAATTGTATATTCAAAACATACTATCAGGTACTCAGGTATTAGTCATAAAAGTGATTTTAGAAAACGAATATACATCAACAAAGAAAATTATATTTTAGAATAAAGACAAAAAGCAGTTGCAGTTTTATATCTGCAACTGCTCTTTTTTATGAAACCTTTCTCAAAAAAGTTCTTTCTAAATTTTCATGTGTATTCCGGATTGCTTTTTCGTTCTTATAATCAATCCACTTCTGACCTTTAAACTTTCGCATTAAAATATCAAAATGTCTCATGATAAAAACATTATAAGCAGCTTTTGATAAATTAGAAATGCTTTTTGGAAAAGAGCGTAAACTCATTGAAAATCCCGGAGTCAGGTATTTCATATAATGCCAATAACCCTCCGGCATGTACAGCATTTCACCATGTTTAAGATTGGTAATATAGCCTTGGGCATTTTTAAGGGCTGGGAATTTTTCGTAATCCGGATTGTCAAAATCAATATCTTCCCTTGAAATTAAGGCATGCGGAATTTTATACATGTACTTAGACTGATCAGGAGCAAAAATCATACACTGCTTTTCTCCATGAAAATGAAAATGAAGAATATTCGAGTAATCAATATCATAATGCATAAATACTCTGGCATTTTCTCCCCCAAAAAACAACATAGGCATTTGCTTGACTAATTTTAATCCAATATCCGGCCATAAAAAGTCATTTCTAAGCGCGGGAACTTGTTTCATGAGATTATAAAGAAAGATTCGGTAATTGGTGGGTTTTGATTCTAATAGCGCTATATAATCGCTCATTTTCATTCTAGTGTGAGCTTCATTAAAACCCTCTTCATGATTTACAGGTCTGTCGTCATATAAAGGCACAGTGATATCACCGGCAATATCATTAATATAAGATAATTTCCATTTATGGTAAGCAGGCCAGTCTTCGGTCAGCTCCTCCACAACAACTGGTATTTGTTTTTTTACATATTGGGAAATAAAATCCGATTTTGAGATTTTTTTTACCCTTTCAATTTGCGTTAATTTCATATTTATAATAAAAAAAAATTGCTTATAACTCTGGTCATAAGCAATTTAAAAATATTTATTGATATTTATTAACTCTATGAATTAAATTTTTGATTTAATCGATGCCTCTAGATTTTTTTCTATCGTATGTCCCGGCCTTGACCATTTAGGTTTTTCTCCTAACGAAGTAAATTGAGAATCTGCCGCTTCAACAGTTTGTGGCTGAGAAACTTTAACAAATGGTTTTTGCGGGATCAATCCTAATAAGTCAAACATTTTCATGTCTTCCTGTACATCAGGATTTGGTGTTGTAAGTAATTTATCTCCGGCAAAGATTGAATTTGCCCCAGCAAAAAAGCACATAGCTTGTCCTTCACGGCTCATATTTGTTCGTCCCGCTGATAAACGTACTTGCGTATCCGGCATTATAATTCTTGTGGTAGCAACCATACGGATCATTTCCCAAATTTCAACTGGTTTTTCTTCCTCCATTGGCGTTCCCTCAACAGCGACCAAAGCATTAATTGGCACAGATTCCGGTTGTGGATTTAAAGTCGAAAGCGCTACAAGCATTCCTGCTCTGTCTTCGATGCTTTCCCCCATTCCAATAATTCCTCCGCTGCAAACCGTAACATTCGTTTTACGAACATTTTCTATTGTTTGCAAACGATCTTCAAAACCACGGGTCGAAATAACATCTTTATAATATTCCTCAGATGTATCTAAATTATGATTGTAGGCATATAAACCGGCTTCGGCCAAACGCTGCGCCTGATTTTCGGTAATCATACCCAAAGTACAGCAAACCTCCATATCCAGTTTATTAATAGTACGAACCATTTCTAAAACCTGATCAAATTCTTCACCATCTTTTACATTTCTCCAGGCTGCTCCCATGCAAACGCGGGATGATCCGCTGGATTTTGCCCGCAAAGCCTGAGCTTTTACCTGACTTACACTCATTAAATCATTGCCTTCAACCCCAGTATTATAACGGGCAGCCTGAGGGCAATAACCGCAATCTTCCGGACAGCCTCCAGTTTTAATAGAGAGTAATGTAGAAACCTGAACTACATTAGGATCGTGTTTTTGTCTGTGTATTGTTGCTGCTTCATACAGCAAGTCCATCATCGGTTTATTATATATAGCGATTATTTCGTCTTTGGTCCAGTTGTGTTTTGTAATGCTCATGGAAAAATTGTTTTTTGATGCTTCAAAAGTAGTTAAATAGTTGTAATCACCAAATGCAGAATTATGCAAATGAATTTGAGGCGGTTTTCCTAAAAATAAAAAACTCTAAAAACATAGAATTTATTTCATATGATTTTAGAGTTTCAAAGAGTTTATGATTTTAAATATTAATCGGCTATGTATTTGTTATTCCAATACAGCATCATCATTAAAGTAACAATTACCGAAGAGGCAAGTCCTTCAAAAAGTAAGCAAATACAATACGTTGGTACTGATGGATTTCCTCCAAACATAAAAGTTTCAGATAATGTTTTTACATAAGCATCACCGCCTCTTGCATAGCTGTAAACCAATAATCCAAAAACACTTAAAGCTACACCAACTACAGAAGTTGCCATTGCAGAAACAGCATTCGATACAAAATTGGTTTCTCCTTCATGAAGATTCATTTTCATTGTCCTGTTTACGCCGTAAAATATAAAGAATACATTAAGAACACGCAAATAGAATAAATGGGCTAAACCCAATACGTTCATCAATAAAAAATAAATTCCTATTCCTAGGAATATCAAAAAACCGTTGGTTATTTCTTTAGGTAATTTCATAGTGGTTATTTTTAAAGAAGTTAATAGTAAATATTTGATAAACAGAGTTCTATATCAAATTTACTAAAAAAATAACTACGATGATTTAAAAATGGTGAAAAGTATGCTGAGTAGTTTTAATTAAAGAATAAAGAAAAAAGAGGAAAGAGTAAAGAGGAAAGAGTAAAGAGTAAAGAATAGAAAATTAAAAAAATATATTACCACAGAAGTTTAGCCCCTACGGGACATTTGTTTAGGCGGATATGGTTTGTTACCAATATTTAACTCCTAGCGTAGTATGTTTTCTTGCATTTTTTATGTTATCAAATGTAATTTCTAAAAAAAATATCTCGTAGAGATTATATCTTGGTAGAAAAAAAAGTGACGAACGTGATATTTTGTCCCGTAGGGACTACACATTTCATAAACAATATTTAAAATATGTTTTGCTAAAAACTAAAAACAAATTTTAAAGGCTGTTCACAAAAGCCAAAGCATCTTCTTTGTCCTGGTTTAATTGTGCTTTAAGCAAATCTAATGATCCAAATTTTTGTTCCCCGCGAAGATATTGTAATAACGAAACTTCAATTTTCTGACCATAAATATCAGCATCAAAGTCAAATAAGTTTACTTCGATAGTTTGGTTTTGTCCATTTACAGTTGGATTAAAACCAATATTCATCATCCCAAAAACTTCTTTTTCGTCTATTAAAGCTTTAACTACATAAACGCCAGTTTTTGGAATTAACTTATACTCTTCTTCAATTTTGATATTCGCCGTAGGAAAACCAATTGTTCGGCCTAATTGTTTTCCTTTTACAACTTCGCCTGATAAAAAATAAGCATAACCCAAATATTCATTGGCTAAAGCCATATTGCCATCATTCAGAGCTTTTCTGATTTTGGTAGAACTTACAGATACATCCTGAATTTCCTGAGCCGAAATTTGCTCGACTTCAAAACCATATTCTGCTCCAAAAGCAATTAAATCATCAATATTGGCAGTTCTGTTTCTTCCAAAACGGTGATCGTGACCAATAATTATTTTTTGAATATGAAATTGGTCCACTAATATCGAATGCACAAATTCTTCAGCAGTTAATCTTGAGAAACTTTCGTTAAACGGATGAATAACAAGATTTTCAATTCCGGTTGCTTCCAGAAGTTTTGTTTTTTCAGAAATGGTATTCAAAAGTTTTATTTCTGATTTTTCCTGTAAAACCATTCTTGGATGCGGGAAAAAAGTAAGTACTAAACTTTCATATTTTCCGTTTTCTGTGTTTTGAGTAATTCGCTCCAGAATTTTTTTGTGACCAATATGTACGCCGTCAAAGGTACCAAGAGTTAAAATCGTTTTCTTGGTTGACTGAAAATCGCTTATAGAATGAAAGAGCTTCAAAACAAATAATTTAAGATGGTGCAAATTTATACTATCTATTTTAAATTTAATGCTAAGCCCAATTGATTTTTTAATCAGATCGTGTTTCTTTTTATAAAAATGAATCCACTCGTCGACAAAAAAGCATTAATTGTCGTATATATGTAAGAATTTAATTTAATTCACTTAATTTTGATTATTCAATTCCAATTCGAGTATGAAAAAAAATCTACTTTTTTTGTTTTTTATCCTTTGTTGTACCGCTATTCACGCTCAGGGTGATGACTTGTGGCAAAAAGTGAGTTCCAGTTCTGTAAGTAAAAGAATAACTGCATCCGGTTCAGAAAGACTTTATTATAAGTTAAATACAAATTCCTTAAAGTCAAAACTTTCAGGATCAACCGGGAAATCGTCAAAGAATAATACTTCAGAAATTACGATTCCAAATTCAAACGGTATTTTAGAAAGATTTAAAGTTTGGGAATCCTCTAATTTTGAACCTGAATTACAGGCAAAATATCCTGAAATCAGATCTTATGAAGGAATTGGACTAGACGATAAAACGGCCAGAATTAATTTTAGTGTAGCTCCAATAGGATTACAAACAATGGTACTTCGTGCAGATAAACCGTCAGAATATATAGAACAAGACTCTGATAATCAATCACAATATGTATTATATGCTAAAAATGATGATAGTTCAAAGCGATTAAGTTGTAAAACGGCAGAATTAGTTTCTGATAAAAATACACCGTCAACCTCAAAAACGACTGCAAATAATAAAGTTTTCAAAACCATGCGGTTAGCGCTGTCTTGTACGGGAGAATATGCTGCTTTTTTTGGTGGTACAAAAGAAGGGGCATTGGCAGGAATGAATGCTACTTTGACTAGAGTAAACGGACTTTTTAACAGAGATCTGGCAGTAAAATTAGTTTTGATTACCAATACAGAAGATATAATATATACAAATGCTGCAACTGATCCTTATTCTAATGCAAATGCAGGAACAGCTGATTATCAGGACAGATCAGACATTCAGGTTTGGAATGTAGAAACACAAAATAATATAACCAGTGTGATAGGTGAGGCCAATTATGATATTGGTCACTTGTTTGGAGCTTCCGGAGGCGGAGGTAACGCCGGTTGCATAGGATGTGTTTGCAGTAGTCCAACATCATCAAATATTACTGCAAAAGGAAGTGGATATACATCACCTTCAGACGGAAAACCACAAGGAGATACCTTCGACATTGATTTTGTAGCGCATGAAATGGGACATCAATTAGGGGCGACTCATACTTTTTCATATTCTATTGAAGGAACCGGAACAAGCGTTGAGCCTGGGAGTGGTTCTACAATAATGGGGTATGCCGGAATTACAGATTATGATGTTCAGGATAATTCTGATGCTTATTTTGCTTATGCCAGCATATTACAAATTCAAAATAATCTTGTTTTTAAAAGCTGTCCCGTTAATACGGCCATAACAAATAATCCGCCAACGATTAGCGCAGGCTTGGATTATACGATTCCAATAAGTACACCATTTGTTTTAACCGGTACAGGCTCAAACCCTGCAAATGCTGCGGTTACTTATTCCTGGGAACAAAACGACAGTGCAACAACTACGTCAGGTTCTAATAGTATTGCGTATGCAACAAAACCAGACGGACCGTTATTTAGATCTATAGTTCCGGGTAATTCTCCCGTTCGCTATATGCCTGCTTTAAGTACTGTAATTCAAAATACACTTACAACAACCTGGGAATCTGTTTCATCAGTCGCAAGAACATTACATTTTACATTAACAGCAAGAGATAACGGGGCAGAGGCAATGGCGCAAACAAATACAGATGCTATGACAGTAAATGTAGTTGCTAATGCAGGGCCATTTACAGTTACTTCTCAAAACACTAATGATGTTAGCTGGCAATTAGGGTCTTTTCAAACCGTAACCTGGAACGTGAATAACACCAATACTTTGCAGGGTTCTGCAAATGTAAACATCAAATTATCTATAGACGGAGGTTTGACATTTCCTATAATTTTAGCCTCAAACACAGCAAATGATGGTTCTGAAGTTATTCAGATCCCTACAAGTGTTCAGGCTTCAACAAATTGCAGAGTATTAGTTGAGCCAACAGCAAATATATATTACGCCGTAAACAGCAAATCATTTGCAGTAGGTTATACATCAGCAACAACTTGTGATTCTTATAGTTTTGGTAATGCGTATGATATTTCTTTTGGAAACACTTATACGACCAGAACTGTAAATGTACCAGCTTCTACAGGATCAGTTTCTGATGTAAATGTTATGGTTAATGTTACACATGCAAGACTTTCTGATCTGGAACTTCAGATTGTGAGCCCAAAAGGAACCATCGTAAATTTGTATAATAGAAGCTGCGGATCAATATCGTCTACTTTGTCATTGCAATATGACGATGATGGAACGGCTTTGGATTGTTCTAAAACAATAAGCCAAATCGTTGTTCCGGTCGATGCGTTGCGTGTTTTTAATGGCGAAGATCCTAAAGGAACCTGGACTTTTAGAGTTCGTGATGCAGTGGCAGGAAATTTCGGAAAGATCAATTCGGCATCATTAAATGTTTGCAATCAAACTTTTACTTTAGGCGAGCCTAATCTTGATAAGATCGATTTTGCCTTATATCCAAATCCAAATAAAGGAAATTTTACGATTCAGTTTGAAAGTGATTCCATTAATCGAATTCAGATTTTAGTATACGATATTTTAGGAAAAAATATTTATTCGAATTCATTTGATAAAACATTTCACTTTAATCAAAATATTCAGTTATCAAATGTGTCTTCAGGATTTTACTTTGTCACAATTTTAGATGGTGACCGCAGAATCGTTAAGAAAATAATCATCAATTAGAAAAAAAATAAATTTCTTAAATTCCAAATTCCGAATGATATATCATATTCGGAATTTGGAATTTTTCGTTAAGACTTAAATTGAAATTAAAAAGCTATGAATTTGCCATTGCCATACAGGCAATACTAATTTTGGCGCCGGGAATTTTTAATAAAGCCCGTGAACAAGCTTCCAGAGTTGCGCCGGTTGTTAAAACATCATCGACAACTAAAAAATGCTTGTTGTGATTTTCTTCTGTTTCAAATGCGTCAAAGATATCGTCGATACTATCAGATCTCCCCGAGAGATTTTTTTTTGATTGTGTTTTAGAGTATTTCTTTCGATATAATACAGCATCATTATAAGGAATGTTTAAACCTTTGGCTAAAGCTTCTCCAAAAGTAGTAACCTGATTATAACCTCGTTCCTTAAACTTTTTAGGATGCAGCGGAACAGGAATTACAATATCAAAAGGAGTTTCTAAAACTAATTCCTTTAAGTCCTCAACATACCAATTTCCTAAAACGGTACCAATTTCTTCATGTCCTTTGTATTTTAAATTGTGAATGAGTTCCTGAACAATCCCTTTTTTATTAAAATATAATAATGCCGAAGCGTGTTCGATCACAATTTTGCCATAAAATTTCTTTACAGCTTCGTTTTTTGGATCTAAATGATATTGAGTCAAAGGCATTTCATGTCGGCAATTGGTACATAAAACAGATTCACTGATAAGTAAAATAGTGCTGCAACCGGCACAAACCTTAGGGAAAAACAGATTAATAAGATAATTAAACACAAATAGAAAGAATTTAGTTACAAAAATAACGAAATGATTCCTTCAATCTTTACTATTTTTCTTTTTTTTAAACGGACTTTTTATATTTTTGCATCACTATGGCAAAACAAGAAGATATATTTAAGAATGTGGTTTCGCACGCAAAAGAGTACGGATTTATTTTTCCGTCAAGCGAAGTATACGATGGATTGAGTGCAGTGTATGATTATGCACAAAATGGTGTCGAGTTAAAAAAGAATATCCGTGAATATTGGTGGAAATCAATGGTTCAGATGAATGAAAATATTGTAGGCTTAGATGCTGCGATATTAATGCATCCAACGACTTGGAAAGCTTCAGGCCACGTTGATGCTTTCAATGATCCGTTAATTGATAATAAAGATTCGAAAAAGAGATATAGAGCTGACGTTTTAGTAGAAGATTATGCTGAAAAGCTAAATGTAAAAGCTAAAAAAGAAATCGAAAAAGCGAAAGCTCGTTTTGGAGATGCATTCAACGAAGAGGAGTTTGTAACTACAAATGCCCGTGTTGTTGAATATTTGGCAAAAGAAAGAGAAATTCTGGAAAGACTTGCAAAAGGTATGAGCGAAGATCTTCAGGATGTAAAAGCATTAATTGAAGAATTAGAAATTGCTGACCCTGAAACCGGTTCCAGAAACTGGACAGATGTAAAGCAATTCAACTTAATGTTCGGGACTAAATTAGGTGCTTCTGCAGATTCTGCAATGGATTTATATTTACGTCCGGAAACGGCTCAGGGTATTTTTGTGAACTTTTTAAATGTTCAGAAATCTGGTCGTATGAAAGTTCCGTTTGGAATTGCACAAACCGGTAAAGCGTTCAGAAATGAAATCGTTGCAAGACAATTCATTTTCCGTATGCGAGAATTTGAACAAATGGAAATGCAGTTTTTCGTTCGTCCGGGAGAAGAAATGAAATGGTACCACCACTGGAAAGAAACCCGTTTAAACTGGCATTTATCTTTAGGATTAGGAAAAGAAAATTACCGTTTTCACGATCACGAAAAGTTAGCGCATTATGCAAACGCTGCTGCGGATATTGAGTTTAATTTCCCTTTTGGTTTCAAAGAATTAGAAGGAATTCACTCTCGTACAGATTTTGACTTAAAAGCACACGAAAAATTCTCAGGTAGAAAATTACAATATTTTGATGCTGAACTAAATGAAAACTACGTTCCGTATGTAGTAGAAACTTCAGTAGGTTTAGATCGTATGTTCCTGGCTGTTTTTGCAACATCATTGCAGGAAGAAACTCTTGAAGACGGATCAACAAGAACAGTATTAAAATTACCATCAGTTTTAGCGCCAACAAAAGCAGCTGTTTTACCATTAGTTAAAAAAGACGGATTGCCGGAAATTTCTAAAAAAATCATCGAAGATTTAAAATGGGATTTCAACGTAGCTTATGACGAAAAAGATGCAGTAGGACGTCGTTACAGAAGACAAGATGCTCTTGGAACTCCGTTTTGTATCACGGTAGACCATCAAACAATCGAAGACGAAACAGTAACAATTCGTCATAGAGATTCAATGAAACAAGATCGTGTGAAAATTTCTGAATTGAAAGATATTATTGAAAACGAGGTTTCTATGAAAAACTGGTTAATGAAAATGTAATATTTTAAATTACACACCTATATAAATCCCAAATTCCATAAAGGAGTTTGGGATTTTTTAATTCTAAATTGTATTTTGTCATACATATTAGCATTTTTACCATTATGTGTTAACATTTGTTTAGAATGTATTAACAATGAAATAGTAAAATAATTGAAATTCGTAAATTTAATTGCGAATAGAAGACTAAAGAATAAATTTTGAAAAAAAATTAAAGGGAAAAGAATTTCTCAGATCCGGGAAAGTTAATAAAACTACTATTGAAAAAGTATTCCTATATAATCATAGATGATAATGCTGAAAGTATTTTGAAAACCAAAACAATTGCAGAAGGTTTTTCAGGATTAACTTTTGCAGCGTCGGCTACGAATTATGAGAAAGGATTAAATTTAGTTTTAGAACATAAACCATCTGTTATTTTTCTGGAAATTGATCCTGAAGATTCACTAAGTAATTTATCCCTTGCTTTTATAAATGAGCTTCACCGATTTTTATCCCATATTCCTAAAATAATTATTACCACAACAAAAAAAGAACTGGCATTTGAAGCCATTCAGTATAACGTTTTTGATTATTTAATAAAACCTGTTTCGGCAATCGATTTAATTAAGACGCTTTTAAAACTCGAAAAAAGCGTTTTGGATACAAATTCAGCCGAAATAAACAATCAAATCACTTCTTCGGTACTTCCTTTTGTTCGAAGTCCAAAAAATATAACAGAACCACTTATTATCTGTATTAAATCGTACGGTGATTATCGTTACATTACAGCAACAGATATTTGCTATTTTCAAGCTGATAATAATTCTACGGATATCTATCTTAATTCCGGCGAAATGATAACTGCCTTTAAAACACTAAAGCACTTTGAAGGTATTTTATCGCATCCTTTTATCCGAATTCATAATAGTTATATCATCAATAAAAATTACATTTCGAGAATTCATAACGGAAGCTCAGTTTGTTACATAAAAAACTCTTCGAAAAAGATCCCTTTTTCCAAAACTTATAAATCAAATGTTGATCTGATTATTGCTGATTTTTCTATAGGAAATTACTTAGAAGTCTAATAATTAAGAGTTTACATTCATTTGGTACTCATTGACTATCAATTGGGTATGTTCTACCATAAACCTGTTTTTTCGTATATATTTTTTTTGATTTCGGTATTAGTTTTACACCATGATTCGCACAAAGCGATGATTCCCCAAAACAAAAAATCAAACATTTAATACCCTCAGATCATGAAAAAAGCAGCTTTAACATTCGCATTATTCTCTACAGTATTAGTAGCAACTTCATTTACAACTCCGCAAACAAATTCTTCATCAAATTCAAATACTGCAAGTTTTTTTGAAGAAGGTGGTAGTGGTGCTACAACAAACCAAAAAAGAAAACTTGATTTTCATGAAACAGGTAATAAATTTGAAAATAACAATCAATTAAATTTCACCAATGTTAATCAATCATTAGGAGGAAATAAAAAAATAGACTAAAAAATAATTCATTTAGTATTTAATAGCATTTAGGCTGTCAATTTTTTGGCAGCCTTTTTTTTGTATTAATAGTTTTACTATTTTTGGTGAAATTCAAAAATGCAATTGAAAAAAAATTGTCAAATATTATTTTTTTTACTTATTGTTTTATCATTTGCTTGTAATAGAAATAATCAGGTAAATAAAAGTATTGCGTCTTCTGAAGATAGCCTTCCCGTATATCTTAAATTAGCAAATGATATTAATTTGCCTTTAAGTTTTAAGCAAAAATACAATCAAAAATCTCTTGATATTATTTTAAATCAGAAGAACGACTCCGTTAACAGAATAAATTTATTTAAAGTTGCCAATCGATATTACAATATGAGCGATTGGAAAGCGTATCTTAAAACAACCAAATTAATTTTAGAACGTTCGCGTATTACCAAGGATTCTGTAAACATGGCTAAGGCATATACTTATCTTGGTGATTACTATGTGTCTGTATCAATTTCTGATAGTGCCTTTTTGAATTATTTCAAAGCTGAGAAAATTTATATACGAATTGGTGATGAATATAATTTAGCAAAAACATATCTCAGTAAAGCAAGCCTTCAATATAATGAAGGTGATTTTTTTGAAAGTGAAATAGCAGTTTTTAAAGCCTTACGTAACTTAAAAGGACAAAAAAATGTAAACGATCAATATTATGAATGCTATAATCTTTTAGGAATACTATACAACGAAAGAGAAGAATATACTAAAGCTTTAGAATTTCAAAATAAAGCGCTGAAGGCTTTAGAAGATAAATCAATTCCGAAAGAACTTCATTTTACAGCAACTTCATTAAATAATTTGGGTTTTATTTACATGAAAATGCATAATTATAAAGAAGCAAAATTATATTTTCAGAGAGGTTTAAATGAGAAAAAACTGTTCGAAGAAAATACAATTTTATATGCTATGCTATTAGACAATTTAGCGTATTCTAAGTTAAAACTAAAAGAGTCTGAAGACCTGCCAAAACTCTTTTTCAGGTCTTTAAAAATTAGGGACAGTCTGATGTTAAAGTCAGCAATAGTATCAAATAAAATTCACTTATCAGAGTATTATGCTGCAAAAAAAGACACTTTCAAAGCTATCCAGTTTTCAAAGCAAGCCTTGATTTTATCTCGTACTTCAAGTAAGTTAAACGGTACATTAGCGGCACTTAAGCAATTAGCAGTTGTTGATCCTAAAAAAGAATCCATCTATTCAAAAGAATATATAAGCTTAAATGAGAAATTGCAAAAAGCAGAACGCAAGATGGGCGAAAAATTTTCCCGTATTGAATATGAAACCAACGAAATAAAAGATCAAAACTCGAATCTTCAGGAAAAAAACAAAACCCTTATTTACGTTTTTAGTATTTGTACCCTGATAGGTTTGTTTTTCTATGTTTATAAAACACAGCAAGCCAGGAACCGGGAATTGATTTTTAAGCAGCAACAGCAAATTGCAAACGAGGATATTTATAATTTAATGATTTCCCAGCAAAATGATATCGAACTGACCCGTATCAGAGAAAAGAAAAAAGTAGCTCAGGATTTGCACGATGGTGTTCTGGGCAGAATGTTTGGCGTCAGGATTAGTTTAGACAGCCTGGATAAAATAGAAGAAGCAGAAGCAGCTCCTAAACGAAAAAAATACCTGACGGAACTCAAACATATTGAGGAAGATATCCGCGAAATTTCGCATGATTTAAATAGAGAAAAATCAGAATTAATTAATAATTTTATCGCGATTTTAAACAAATTGTTCGAAGATCAACAAAACACCTATGATTCTGAATTAATTACTTCGTTTGATTCTAACATCAAATGGGACCTTGTTAGTAATGCTGTTAAAATTAATTTGTACAGAATTATACAGGAAGCCCTTCAGAATTGTAATAAATATGCAGATGCAAACACTATTACAATTGAATTTAAAAGTGAAATAGATCATTTGGTTTTATCCATTTTTGATGATGGAAATGGATTTAATACCAAAAGAACAAAAAATGGTATAGGTTTGCACAACATTCAATATAGAGCTGCAGAATGTAACGGCACAGTTACTATAAAATCTGCCAAAGGAGAAGGAACTCTTCTTGTGATTAAAGTCCCTATAGATCAGAAAATTAACCTACAGAATACATGACAATTCACCCAAACGCCACAGATCCCCAATTAATTAAAAAGAATATATTAATTGTAGATGATCACCCTTTTATTATCGAAGGATATAAAAATGCAATAACACGCTACAATCCCAAACAATATGAATTCCTAATTTCTCAGGCTCACGATTGTAAATCAGGATACGAGTTAATCAAAGATCCTGAAACCCCTGATTTTGATGTTGCTTTTTTAGACATCAGCATGCCGGCATATGAGGAAAAAGACATTTTTTCAGGCGAGGATCTGGCGAAACTCATCCTGGATAAAATGCCAAACTGCAAAGTTATTTTATTAACGATGTATACAGAATTACTTAAAATCAAAACCATAATAAGAACCATAAAGCCCAATGGTTTAGTGATTAAAAATGATCTCACTTTTGATGAATTGCTCTTTGCGTTTGATAAAGTGATGAAAAATGATAAATATTACAGCCAGTCAGTTCAAAAAATACTGAATCAATCCCCTCACAATTCAATTGAAATTGACGAGTTCGATAAACAAATTTTATTTCATTTGTCAAAAGGAACTCCGGTCGAAGATATGCCACAATATATTCCGATTTCTCTCAATGCTATCGAAAAACGCAGAGTCAGCCTTAAAGAATTGCTTAAAATTAAATCAGGCTCAGATGAAGAATTGTTGAAAGAAGCAAAAAGCAAAGGGCTTTTCTAAGAATTTTAGATTTAAAATTCAGGCACATAAAAAAATCCTAACAGCTTTTAAAGTCTGTTAGGATTTTTTATATGCTAATATTGAATACTGAGACTGAATTTACTCACTCAAAGCATCCCAGCCACGAGCTTTTAATGCAATCTGTGTATTAGCACGCGTAACTAAATGTATTCCTTCACTTTCGTCTGCCATATGACCAATGATAGAGAAATTTGGGTTTCCTTTTATCTTATCAAAATCATTAATATCAATTGTAAAAAGTAACTCATAATCTTCACCACCATTAATAGCAACTGTTGTACTGTCGATATTAAATTCTTCGCAAGTCGAAATAAACTGTGGATCTAACGGAAGTTTGTCTTCATATAAATTACAACCCACTTTAGATTGTTTGCATAAATGGATAATTTCAGACGATAATCCGTCAGAAATATCGATCATCGATGTTGGTTTAATTTCAAGAGCATGCAATAACGTACGGACATCTTTTCTGGCTTCAGGTTTTAACTGGCGTTCAATTAAATAACTGTACATATCAAGATCAGGCTGACTGTTTGGGTTTACCTGAAAAACCTGTTTTTCGCGTTCTAAAACCTGTAGTCCCATATAAGCAGCACCAATATCACCTGTTACAACAAGTAAATCTGTTTGTTTGGCACCATTTCTATAAACAATCTCCTCTTCATCGGCTTCGCCAAGTGCTGTGATGCTAATAATCAATCCTTTTTGTGATGAGGTAGTATCTCCGCCTATTACATCAACTTTATATTCTTTTGCAGCGTGTGTAATTCCTTCAAATAATTCTTCTAAGGCTTCTAATGGAAAACGATTAGAAACAGCCACAGAAACCGTTATTTGAGTTGGTCTGGCATTCATGGCACAAATATCAGACAGGTTAACAACAACTGCCTTGTATCCTAAATGTTTTAAGGGCATATAAGCCAGGTCAAAATGCACGCCTTCAATCAATAAATCAGTAGAAACAACTACTTTTTTATCTTTAAAATCAAGCACTGCTGCATCATCTCCAATACTTTTTAAAGTGGATTCCTGAGTAACATCAAAATTTTTGGTTAAATGTTCAATTAAGCCAAATTCACCTAATTGTGCTATACTGGTACGTTGCGGATTTTTATCTTCGATCATTTCTTTTTAAGTTCCAAAGTTTCTAAGCCGCAAAGGTACAAATTTTAATTGCGTAATAGGATAGAGGTGCAAATGTAGATATGATTTGTATAGGCGCACAGCAGTGCGTCTAAATGTTTCATGAATTTTATTCTTTTGCAAACAATATTTTTTTTCGGATCTTTAAAAGAATTAAAAAGACATAAAAATGAAAACATTCGATATAGTTACCTTAACCGTAAATCCTTCGGTAGATAAAAGCACCCATTTTTCAGGACTAATCGCAGAGCAGAAAATTAGATGTAAGGAACCGCAATTTGATGCCGGTGGTGGCGGAATAAATGTATCTAAAGCTATTGCACGCTTACGCGGAAACTCACTTGCGGTTTTTACATCAGGCGGACCGATTGGTGAAATGCTGAAAGATTTAGTAAAAAATGAATCAGTAGATTTTAAAGCAATTGAAACCAAAACGGCCACCAGAGAAAATTTTATTGCTGTTGACGATAACACAAATTCGCAATATCGATTTGGGTTTTCCGGAGATGTTTTATCTGATTCAGAAGTGAAAGAAGTCCTGGAAACAATTTCTAAATTAAAACCAAAATTCCTGGTTGCAAGCGGAAGCTTAAACGAAGGTTTATCGACAGATTTTTATCAAAAAGTAGCTGAAATTGCCCAGGCATCAAATTCAAAACTAATAGTTGATACTTCCGGAGAAGCTTTAACAAAAGTGCTGGAAACCGGAGCGTATCTCATAAAGCCAAATGTGGGTGAACTAGCAAAATTAGTAGGGGCAGAACGTCTTGAAATGGAAGAAGTGAACGAAGCAGCCAAAAAAATCATTGCAAAAGGCGGAGCCGAAATCGTTGTGGTTTCCCTTGGGCCTCAAGGTGCCGTTTTAGTTACTAAAGACGATTATGAATATGTTCCTGCGCCCAATGTTGCCAAAAAAAGTACTGTTGGAGCCGGAGATAGTATGGTAGGCGGAATAGTTTGGGCGTTGTCTCAAAACAAAAGCCTGAAAGAAGTTATTCGTTGGGGAGTTGCCTGTGGGTCAGCTGCAACAATGAATGAAGGAACACAATTGTTTAAATACGAAGATGCAAACCGTTTGTTTGAATGGTTGAAGAATAAATAATAATCTAAATAAACAAAGATATATTCACAATCTATATCGTAGAGACGCACAGCAGTGCGTCTCCCACAACTATTACACTAGAAATAATATCTTGTAACGTTTAGGTTCCCAACTCTTTTGTTGTATCTCTTTTGTGTTATTTATTTTGTGTATAAAATGGGGTTACTGGGCGTGAGATGCACTGCTGTGCGTCTCTACGTTTGTCAACAGGAAATAAAAAAACTTTTTTATTTCCTGTTGACAAACTGTTGTCACCGACCCTCAATAATTTTGGAGTATTAAAAATATTTAAACTTTAAAATTATGAAAACATTAGCTGCCCAAGTAATTACTCGAGAAGATTTGTTAAAACACTGGCAAGGTCATCGCGCCCTTACACGCCGTGTAATTGAATTGTTTCCTGAAAAGGATTTTTTCGAATTTTCGATAGGAGGAATGAGGCCTTTTTCTAAATTGGCCGATGAACTTTTAGCCATCGCCGTTCCGGGGCTTAAAGGAATTGTAAATAAGGAAGTGAAACCATTTACAGAAGAATCAGATAAACTGATTTTTAAAGCACAATATCTTGAAAAATGGGATGAAGCAACTGCTGAACTTAATCAATATTGGGAAAAATTATCGATTGAAGATTTCAACGAAAACTTTAATCTTTTTGGTCAATACGAATTTCCGGTAATTCAGAATATCCTGTATTTTATTGATAATGAAGTACACCACCGCGGACAAGGTTATGTTTACATGAGAGCACTGGGAATTGAACCTCCTTTTTTCTGGGAAAGATAAAATCTTTGAAGAGTGCTAAATAAAAAAACTCCTAATGATGAATTAATTCAGCTTTAGGAGTTTTTTTATAATAACCTTTTTCGGTTGAGGTCCAGCAATTCGAGTGTTCTTATTTTTAATCTCTCCGGTTCCAGAATTGTAGCGTAATCTCCAAACATAAGGAACCAGCGCGGAAAACCGCTTTCTATATCGCGACACATAAAAGTCATTTCTATTTGTCCGTCTACTTCTTTTTCAGAAACATAACCGTGATATTTTCTTTCGAATTCTAAATATCGGGCAATTTTTTTATCAATTAAAATTCGGACTTTAGTCGTGGGAATTGTTTCGTTTTTATTGAGATACGTTTCTAAAGAATCATGTTCTATTGTAAAATTACATTCCGTTTTTTGAATACCCTGAATTCTATCTGTTCTAAATTGTCTGTAATCTTGTCGCAAATGACAATATCCCAGAAAATACCAATTATTATGATCGTGAAAAACGCCTACAGGTTCAATACTTCTTGTAGTAGGTTCTTCTGCTTCCAGAGTTTTATAGGATAAGATAATCTGTTTTTTTTCTGCAATACTTTCAAAAAGTAATGCCAGTGTATTGGGTGATTTATCATGAAAAAGAGGATCAGCTGTTTGCATTACAACTCTTGATTCAATATTTGAAAGCCAATCCTTATCTGAACTTTTTAAAACCGATTTCAATTTGTACATCGCAGATGCATAATGTGATCCAAGCGACGGATCAGTAAATTTTTGCATCAATTTTTCGGCAGCAATAAAACTGCTTACTTCTTCGCGTGTAAACATTACGGGAGGCAAACGATAACCATCCATCAAAGCATAACCAACTCCTGCTTCGCTGTAAATAGGAACTCCCGAAGCTTCAAGAGTTCTTATGTCTCTGTAAATAGTTCTTAAACTAACTTCAAAGCGATTTGCTAATTCCTGTGCTTTTACAATTTTTTTAGATTGTAATTGAATAAGAATTGCAACAATGCGGTCGAATCGTTTTGGAGTTTCATCAAGCATCTTTTTTCTTTTGAGGTTTTTTGAAAAGTTAAAGGTTCAAAGATACAAAGGTTCAGAGTTTGAAGAAATAAAAAAGCTGTCCCAAATTGAGACAGCTTTTCAATACCTGATTTTATATAAATCTAGAATCTATATAAAAGACCAAATTGTGGCTGATCAAAAATATTTTCAAATAAATTAATATTTAAATTAAAAGTATCTGATGATGCACCATTTTCTGGAGAGACACTATTATATGCTAGCACATTAGCCAATGTAAAAGTTACCGCGATATTTTTAGTAACAAAATAGTTTAAGCCAACAGTAATATCTGCTGTTATACTATTATCAGTGTCGTCTTCGATTCCTTGAATTTTAGTCTTGTTTTGCCCAAACCCTAAACCGGCTTCAGCAAAAGCTTTGAAACGTTTTTTGTCTAATTCTAAAAAGTAGTATCTGGCAAAGGCACCAATCCCGAAAATATTAGTTTTTATTTCTGGAACAGCTTCTTCTTTCTCACTGGAGTAATTTAGTTTTGCTCCAACGGCAAATTTATCATTTAACAAATAACCGAATTTTGGACTAAATCCGTAATAATCTGTTTCTCCGCCTGTACTAATTTTGATGGAACCTTCAAGAAACATATCTCCATTTTGAAAAGTAGCGCCTTTTGCAGAGTTCATTTCAGAGTCTACTTCTTCTTGCTGCGCATTCGCAAATGAAAAAGTCAGCATTGATAAAATAATAAAAAATTTAGTTTTCATAATAATTGCTTTTAAATGTTGTAGGATTAAAATTATGTTTTTCATTTTAAAACTTTAAAAAATACAATCAATAGGATTAAAAATGAAGTTATTGAGTTAATAATCCTACTTTTTTATAAGTATTTACCTGTTTATTTTGCACAATAAATTAATATTTCATTATGATAAAAGTCATATAAATGGAGGGAAAACAAGGTTTTTTCAAATAACAAACCCGACAACTTTCGTCATCGGGTTTGTTTATAGATTACTTTTTATAATTTGTTCTAAATAATTTTTAGAACTTATATAAAAGACCGAACTGAGGCTGATCAAAAATGTTTTCAAATAGATTAATGTTTAAATTAAAAGTATCTGATGAGGAACCATTCTCCGGAGAAACACTATTGTATGCTAGAACATTAGCTAATGTAAAAGTTACCGCAATGTTTTTGGTAACAAAATAGTTCAGACCAACAGTAATATCTGCTGTAACACTATTACTGGTATCGCTGTTTGGGGGAGTTTCGATTTTATTACTTCCGTAACCTAATCCAGCCTCAGCAAAAGCTTTGAAACGTTTTTTGTCTAATTCTAAAAAATAGTAACGTGCAAAAGCGCCCACTCCAAATACATTTGTTTTTACATTCGTAGCCTCTACTTTTTCACTCGAATAATTTAGTTTTCCTCCAATGGCAATTTTTTCATTTAATAAATATCCAAATTTTGGACTGAAACCGTAATAATCCTTCTCGCCTCCCGTACTAATTTTGACAGAACCTTCAATAAACATATCTCCTTTTTTAAACTGAATACCTTTTGCTGAATTTAATTCCTGATCAACTTGTGCTTGCTGTGCATTTGTAAAAGAGAAAGCAAAGAATGCTAAAATTGCTGTAATTTTTGTTTTCATAATAATTGTTTTTATAAGAATTTACTTCGGTAAAAATATGTAAAAACTTATAACATTACTTATTATTGTAAGATTTTTATTGTATTGTTGCGTATTTGTGATTTGTGGCTGTTTTAACTTTGTCAGTCTTTTTAAAACACATTTAGTTATTATGTTTTTTTGCCAAAATGGTAAGAATTTATATTTATTGTTAAATTGATAAAAACAAAAAACCCGATAACTTTCGTCATGGGTTATATCTATATTCTATTCTCTTGATTCTTTATTCTGAAATTCTTTCTTCTAAAAAAATCTAGTCATTCAATTTCAAAACAGCCATAAAAGCTTCTTGCGGAATTTCAACATTTCCAACTTGTCTCATACGTTTTTTACCTTTTTTCTGTTTTTCAAGAAGTTTACGTTTACGTGAAATATCTCCACCATAACATTTTGCGGTAACATCTTTACGAAGCGCTTTAATCGTTTCACGAGCAATAATTTTAGCCCCAATTGCAGCCTGAATCGGAATATCAAATTGTTGTCTTGGAATCAATTCACGTAATTTCTCGGTCATTTTTTTACCAATGTTGTACGCGTTGTCTTCGTGAATCAATGCAGAAAGTGCATCAACAGTTTGAGCATTCAAAAGAACGTCAAGTTTTACCAATTTTGAAGTTCTCATTCCTATCGGAGAGTAATCAAAAGAAGCATAACCTTTAGAAACCGTTTTAAGACGATCATAAAAATCGAATACAATTTCGGCCAAAGGCATATCAAAATTCAATTCAACACGTTCTGTTGTCAAGTATGTTTGGTTCGTGATTTGACCACGTTTTTCGATACATAAACTCATTACGTTTCCAACAAAATCAGATTTGGTAATGATAGTTGCTTTAATAAAAGGTTCCTCAACTCTGTCTAAACGAGAAGGTTCAGGCAAGTCAGAAGGATTGTTTACCACAAATGCAGTTTCAGGGTCTTTTTTGGTATAAGCCAGGTACGAAACGTTAGGAACTGTAGTAATTACCGTCATATCGAATTCACGCTCTAAACGTTCCTGGATAATTTCCATGTGAAGCATTCCTAAGAATCCGCAACGGAAACCAAATCCTAAAGCCGCTGAACTTTCAGGAGTAAAAACTAACGAAGCATCATTAAGTTGCAATTTCTCCATAGAAGAACGCAAATCTTCATAATCTTCTGTATCAACAGGATAAATTCCGGCAAATACCATTGGTTTTACATCCTCAAAACCAGTAATCATATTTGTAGTAGGTGTTTTAGCATCTGTCAGTGTATCACCAACTTTTACTTCTTTGGCTTCTTTAATTCCTGAAATTAAATAACCAACATCACCTGCAGAAATAACATTTTTAGGAACCTGATTCAGTTTTAGAGTTCCAATCTCGTCAGCAAAATATTCATTTCCGGTGGCCATGAATTTAATTTTTTGCCCTTTTTTGATTTCACCATTAACAACTCTAAAGATTACTTCAATTCCACGAAACGGATTGTAAACCGAGTCAAAAATCAAAGCTTGTAATGGTTCCTCTTTATTTCCTTTAGGAGCAGGAATTTTTTCGATAATGGCCGCTAAAATATTTTCAACACCAAAACCTGTTTTCCCTGAAGCATGAATAATATCTTCAAGTTTACATCCTAATAAATCGATGATATCGTCACTAACTTCTTCAGGATTAGCACTTGGTAAATCTACTTTATTCAAAACCGGAATAATTTCCAGATCATTCTCTAAAGCCAGATATAAATTAGAAATTGTTTGTGCCTGAATACTTTGTGCAGCATCAACAATCAAAAGTGCACCTTCGCAGGCAGCAATAGATCTTGAAACTTCGTATGAAAAGTCAACGTGACCAGGAGTATCAATCAAGTTTAAAATATATTCTTCTCCTTTATAAGTATATTCCATTTGAATGGCGTGACTCTTAATGGTGATTCCACGTTCGCGCTCCAGATCCATGTTGTCAAGCAATTGTGCTTTTTCTTCACGAGCTGTAACGGTTTGTGTAGCGCCCAATAAACGGTCTGCCAATGTACTTTTACCGTGGTCAATGTGTGCAATAATGCAAAAGTTACGTATCTTCTTCATTTTAATATATCAATTCTCTAAACGAGTTTTATGTAATTTCAGGGTATAAATTTGCACTGCAGCAATTGCTATAGAGCAGGTTATTAAGGCGCAAAGATAGCGCAAAGTTTTGGATTCTGGAATGTAGTTGTTCGATTTTGAATTTTACGTATAGAAACGGGCTAGTGAAGGCGTAATGTATTTATAATCAATAGTACAGTTAATATCAAAAACTCAAGGAATGTTTTTATTAAAAAGAAGATTAATGTTCGTGATTATAAAAAAAAGAATAAAAACAAACCATGCAGCTATCTCAAATCTCACAAGCTTTTTAATTGATAGTCAAGCTTTTTTTAAAACTCGAAATTAAACCCTCTTTCGGTTAACTTGTTGTAGATCTCGGGATCAAACTTGTATAATTTGGCCGCTCTGTGCGATACGTCTTGTTGCTTTTCGTCCAGCGCAACCAGTAATTTCATGTGCAGTATTTTTCTTCTGAAATTAGATTTATCCAATTCAATTCCTAATATCTCTTCATAAAGATGCATTAATTGCAATAACGTAAATTTTTCAGGCAAGAGATTAAACCCAATTGGTGCTTTGCGAACCCTATTACGCAATTGCTGCAAACTATATTCCAGAATTTCGTTATGGTCAAAAATTAAATCAGGAACATCTTTGATCTTGTGCCATTTAGCTTCAATTACTGAAACGCTTGCCTTAATATTATAATCTTCCCTATTGAGTAAAGTATAGTAGCCAACGGTAATAACTCTTTCACTTTTTACACGATCCGGATCTGTAAATGCTTTTAATTGTTCGAGGAATATATTGTCAAGACCGGTAAGTTCATATAATATTCGAAGAGCTGCATTATCAAGACTTTCTTCTAAATATAAATTTCCTCCCAAAAGTCCCCATTTTCCAATACTTGCTCCTTCAGCATGTTGTACTAAAAGCACCTCAAGGTTTTTTTTATCAAAAGAAAATATGGCACAGTCGAGCGATATACCATCTATAACTGATTTTGAACCTCTGGTTATTATAGTAGTAGTTTGCGGAATATTTTGAGAAGAGGAAAAATGCATTAAAATTCGAAGTTAAATCCTTTTTCGGTCAATTTTTTGTAAATGTCCGGATCAAATTTATACAATTTTGCAGCCCGATGAGAAACGTCCTGTTGTTTTTCATCTAAAGCCACTAATAATTTCATGTGCAGAATTTTTCTTCTGAAATTAGATTTATCCATTTCGATTCCTAAAATTTCTTCGTATAAATGCATCAATTGCAATAAAGTAAATTTTTCAGGCAATAAATTAAATCCTAACGGAGCCTGACGAACCCTGTTTCTAAGATGTTTTAAACTATAAGATAAGATTTCGTTATGGTCATAAATTAAATCCGGAATACTATTGATCTTATACCATTTTGCATCAGAAGCTGTAAAACCGGCTTTAATGTTGTAATCTTCTCTTTTTACCAAAGCATAATAACCAATGGTTATAACACGTCGAAGCGGGAAACGATCCGGATCTCCAAATGCTTTCAATTGCTCCAGATAAATATTGTCAAGACCCGTAAGTTCATTCAATAATCGATGTGCAGCATTATCCGTACTTTCCTTTTTATAAATCCAACCTCCCGGAAGTCCCCATTTTCCTTTACTGATTCCTTCTCCGTGTTGTACTAAAAGCACTTCAAGACTTCCTTTATCAAAACCAAATATAACACAGTCAATCGTGATCGCGTTCATTGCGGTTTGCTCGCTTTTTAAAGCTGAATCGTCAGATACATTTTTAACCATATACTATTAAAATTTTGACAAATTAAATAAATTAAATGAATAGTAGCCTTTATAAAAGCTTTATATTTTTTTTAACGGAACAATTTTCTGACAATCAATCATTTGGAATTCTGCTAAAAATGCCATTCTAAAATATTAATTCTTAATTCGCTGATTGTCAAATTGCTAATTCGTTATTTTTTTGATATTTTTTTATTCCATTTAGAACCATATTTTATTGTATTCATAAAAATGAAGTTCCTATTATCAGAATTGAAAAAAAATAACCCTAATATTTTGTTAATATAGAAAAAATGTTTTACACTTGTAGTCAAATTAACCATAAGATAAGTTCGTTTTGACTATAAGTTTAAAAAGGACAAATCTATAACTAACTTAAAATACCACCAAATGTTTTTTTTAGGAATTGATTTAGGAAGCTCTTCGATAAAATTATCAGTTTTCGATCCTGAAAAAGGAGCGACCATTGGAGCGGTTAGCGTTCCTGATTTTGAAATGCCAATTGTAGCCCTAAAATTTGGCTGGGCAGAACAAGATCCTGAATCTTGGTGGCAATTTGTAAAAGACGGAATCCAACAATTAGGTGCAAAATCTAATATCGACTTAAAAAAGATTGCCGGAATTGGGATTGCCTATCAAATGCACGGTTTGGTTTTAACCGATGAAAATTTAAATCCTGTTCGTTCTTCTATTATTTGGTGTGACAGCCGCGCCGCAATTATTGGAGACGAAATCTATACTAAAATGGGAGCTGAAAATTCTCAGCGACAAATTTTAGGAAGTCCGGGAAATTTTACCGCTTCAAAACTAAAATGGGTAAAAGAAAATCAGCCTGAAGTTTTCGCGAAAGCAAAATATATGATGCTTCCGGGTGATTTTATTGCTGCGAGATTATCAAAAGTGGCCCAAATTAGTACTTCAGGATTGTCTGAAGCTGCTTTGTGGAATTTCTCTGAAGGAAAACTGGCAACCGAAATCCTTTCTCAAATGGGATTATCAGCAGATATTGTTCCTGAAATTGTTTCAAATTTTGGAATTCAGGCAACAATTCATCCTCAAATAGCGCAAGAATTAGGATTAAATCCTGATGCTAAAATTACTTACAGAGCAGGAGATCAACCCAATAATGCTTTGTCACTAAATGTTTTGAAACCAGGAGAAATTGCTACAACCGCCGGAACCTCAGCAGTGGTATACGCTGTTAGCGATCAGGATGCTTACGACAAACAAAACAGAATCAATACTTTTTTACACGTTAATAATACGGAAGTCGAAAAACGAAATGGCGTAATGCTGTGCATTAATGGTTCAGGAATTTTATACCAATGGCTGCGTAAAATCATGTCAGTTGACAGATCCGAGTTAATTGCCTACGAAAAACTAAATGCCGAGGCTGCAAAAGTAGATGCCGGAAGCAACGGGCTTCGTTTTTATCCTTTTGGGAATGGTGTAGAAAGAATCTTCAATAATAAAAATGCAACATCAGGAATCCAGAATTTAAATTTCAATATTCATCAGCCATCACATTTGGTGCGCGCTGCCTGCGAAGGAATCGTCTTTGCCATGAATTATGGTTTTGATGTTATGAAATCTGTAGGAGTTTCCGGAACTGTAGTGAGAGCAGGAAATTCAAACCTGTTTTTAAGTCCTGTTTTCAGGGAAATCTTTACCAATACAACACAAACAACTTTAGAGTTATACAATACTTCCGGTGCCGAAGGTGCCGCAAGAGGAGCTGCTTACGGATTGGGTTTTTACAACTCGCTGGATGAAGCTTTTCAGGGATTGCAATGTTTAGACAGAATTGAGCCCAACAAAATCCTGACCACACAATATCAGGATTTATATCAGGAATGGAAAAATCAAATTAAAATAGAACAATAATAATGAGCACAACCAACCAATATTTTAAAAATATCGATACTATCAAGTTCGAAGGCAGAGAGAGCGATAACCCGTTAGCATTTAAATGGTATGATGAAAATCGTGTCGTTGCAGGGAAAACTTTAAAAGAACATTTGCGTTTTTCGATGGCTTACTGGCATACGCTATGTAATACCGGAGGAGACCCGTTTGGTGCTTCGACTGAAACATTTTCGTGGGATAAAAATGAAAATGCAATTTTAAGAGCTAAAGACAAAATGGATGCGGCTTTTGAATTCATGACCAAGTTAGGTTTGCCATATTACTGTTTTCATGATGTTGATGTGGTTGATGATGCCCCAACATTAGCAGAATTTGAAACCCGTATTCAGACCATGGTTGAATATGCAAAACAAAAACAACAGGAATCAGGTATTAAATTGTTATGGGGAACTTCAAACTTGTTCAGTAATCCACGTTACATGAATGGTGCAGCAACCAATCCTAATTTTGATGTTTTGGCTTATGCCGGTGCTCAGGCAAAAATTGCAATTGATGCAACTATTGCTTTAGGAGGTGAAAATTATGTTTTCTGGGGAGGACGAGAAGGATATATGAGTTTGTTGAACACAGACATGAAAAGAGAATTAGACCATTTAGGAAGATTCTTAAATACTTGTAAAGATTATGCCCGTAAAGAAGGTTTTAAAGGAAACTTCCTGATCGAGCCAAAACCAATGGAACCTACCAAACATCAATATGATTTTGATGCGGCGACTTCATTAGGATTTATCAATAAATACGGACTTCAAAATGATTTTAAATTAAATCTTGAAGTAAACCACGCAACGCTTGCAGGACACTCTTTTGAGCATGAATTGCAAGTAGCTGTTGATGCCGGAATGTTAGGAAGCATTGATGCAAACAGAGGAGATTACCAAAATGGCTGGGATACGGATCAGTTTCCAATTAATCTTCAGGAAGTAACTCAGGCTATGTTAGTAATTCTTGAAGGAGGAGGAATTCAGGGTGGAGGAGTAAACTTTGATGCAAAAGTGAGAAGAAATTCAATCGATTTAGAAGATAAATTCATTGCACACATTTCAGGAATGGATGTTTTTGCAAGAGGATTAATCTGCGCAGATCACATACTACAAAATACAGATTACAGAAAATTACGCACACAGCGTTACAGTTCATTTGACGGTGGAAACGGAGCGAAGTTCGAAAATGGAGAATTAACCCTTGAAGATCTAAGCAAAATTGCACGTGCAAGTGGAGAACCTCAACCATTAAGTGGAAGACAGGAATTATTCGAGCAAATCATTTCGAATGCATACTAAATTAAATTATAAGGTAACTAACTATAAATTTAACCAATTCTTAATTATTATGAAAAGCAAATATTGTATAAAAACAACAATGCTTCCGTTTTGTATGGCGCTGCTGCTAAGCGTTTTTGCAATGCAGTCTGGTTTTGCACAAGAGCAGTCCAAATATGTAAGCGGAAATGTAACATCTGCAGATGACAATATGGGAGTTCCGGGCGCAACTGTTTTGGTCCAGGGAACAAAAACAAGTACAGCAACTGACTTTGATGGATTATATAAGATAGAGGCTAAAGCCGGTGATGTACTGGTATTTAGTTTTATGGGATATAAAACACAAAAAATTACAGTAGGAACACAAACAAAAATAAATGTAACGTTACGTGCTGAAACTGCAGAGCTTAAAGAAATTGTAGTTATAGGTTACGGTACTCAAAAGAAAAAAGTAAATACAGCCGCAACTTCACTGGTATCTGGAAAAGATATTCAGAACGTTGCCAGTCTTGATGTTGTAAATGCATTACAAGGTCAGGCTTCAGGGGTAAATGTTACTTCGACTTCAGGACAGCCGGGCGCAGGAATGGCAGTAAACATTCGTGGGGTTGGTACAGCAGGAAACAGCACACCGCTTTATGTTGTTGATGGTGTAGTGGTTGATAACGGAATTGGATATCTTGATCCGTCAGCGATAGAAAGAATCGACGTTCTTAAAGATGCTTCGGCAGGATCTATTTATGGTGCAAGAGCAGCAAACGGAGTTATTTTGGTTACAACCAAAAAAGGAAAAGAAGGTAAAATAAATGTAGCTTTTAATACTTACACAGGTTTTCAGCAAGTAGCTAAAAAACTGGATTTATTAAACACACAAGAATATACTACTATTATGAATGAAGCTCGTGTAAATTCTGGTTTAACGCCTTTATACTCACAAGCTCAAATTGCAGCTTTTCCAAATCACGATTGGCAGAAAGATCTGTTCAATAATGGTGCAATGAAACAAAATCACTCGCTTACCATTAGCGGAGGAGATAAAAAATCTACCATTTCTACAGGATTATCTTATTATGGACAAGAAGGTTTAATTGGCGGAGTAACAAATCAATCTGATTATAATCGTGTTACTTTCAATGTAAACTCAACTTCGGAAGTAATTGAAAATCATTTAAAAATTGGAGAAAATTTCTCTTTTGCAAATATTAAAAGTTCAGGAGTTGCAGATCAGGGAATTTACAGCAACGGTATCAGAAGCTTCTTAAATGCAGCTCCAATCGATGCGGCTTATGATGAAAACGGAGGTTACGCACATTCTGTTATTTCTGCAGATATCAGCAATCCATTAGGATCTTTATACTATAATAACTTCAACGAAACAAAATCGAACCGTTATGTAGGGAATATTTTTGCAGAATTAAAATTCTTAAAAAACTTTACTTACAGAACAAGTTTTGGTGTTGATATGACAGATAGTAATTACCGTTCATTCAGACCGGTTTATTCTCTTTCTTCAAATGATAATAATACAGTTTCAAGTGTAACACAAAACGCCACTAAATCATTAGGATGGATTTTTGAAAACACAGTTCAGTACAAAGCTACCGTTGCAGGAGCACATAACTTTGATGTATTAGTAGGAACATCTGCTAAAAAGAATACGTCTGACTTTATGGAAGGTACAGGAAGAAACTTAACTTTTGATGATTTTGCACACGCTTATTTAAGCAATGCTACAGATCAAACATCAAATACAGTAAAAGGAAACCGCGCTGATTATGCGATTCAATCGTATTTTGGACGTTTGTTGTATGATTACAATAACAAATATTTATTTACGGCAACGATTAGAAGAGATGGTTCATCAAACTTTGCAGACTCAAACAGATACGGAAATTTCCCATCAGTTTCTGCAGGTTGGAACGTGGATAAAGAAAGCTTCTTTCCGGAAAATAAAGTAGTAAATAACCTTAAGTTAAGAGCAAGCTGGGGACAAAATGGTAACGACCAGATACCTGCTTTCTCTTATATGTCAACCATTAGTTCTTATAATAAAAACTATCATTTTGGTACAACTGACGAAACATTGCAAACAGGTGCGAGCCCGGATCAGCTTTCTAACCGTAACTTAAAATGGGAAACATCAGAGCAGTTAGATTTAGGTTTTGATGCTACATTGTTTACTAATTTTACATTATCGTTTGATTATTACGACAAGAAAACAAAAGACTGGTTAGTTCTTGCTTCTATCCCAACTTATGCAGGTGCAACAGCTCCTTATATTAATGGTGGTGATATTCAGAATAAAGGTGTGGAGCTTTCGCTTGCTTACCGTACTAAGTTTGGAAAAGACTGGAATTTCTCTGTAAACGGAAATATTTCGCATAACGAAAACGAAGTTTTAAGAGTTGCAAACAGCGAAGGAATTATTCACGGAGAAACAAACTTATTGTTTCAGGGAACAGATGAGATGAACCGTGTTGAGGTTGGTCAGCCAATAGGTTATTTCTACGGATTAAAAACAGCAGGAATTTTCCAGAATGCTGCTGAAGTTGCTGCTGGTGTACAACCAAATGCAGTACCTGGAGATGTTCGTTTTGTAGATTTAAACGGTGACGGAAAAATTGATGCAGATGATAAAACTAAAATCGGAAATCCAAATCCTGATTTTACATATGGTTTAAATTTTGATCTTTCATACAAAGCATTTGACTTATCTGTTTACACTTATGGTGTTGCAGGAAGCCAAAACGTTTTTGGTATTCACGATCCAACTCGTGCCTATACAAACAATACAACAGATGTTTTAAACAGATGGACTACAGAAGGAAGTTCTAACAGAGTTCCAAGAGTAACTTACGGAGCAGATACAAATGGTAACTACACTAAATTCTCTGATTTGTATGTTCAAAATGCAGATTTCTACAGAATTAAAAGTGTTACTATTGGATGTGATTTTACGAAATTAACAAACAAGTTGAGTTTCTTTAGCAAATTCAGATTGTATGTTGCGGCAAACAACCTGTTTACGTTTACAAAATACCAGGGAATGGATCCTGAAATTGGTTTTGGAAACACGAACAGAGACAGTAATGGTAACCTGACACAACCATGGGCAAAAGGTATTGATGTAGGATATTATCCGCAGCCAAGAACATACATGATGGGTCTTAATGTTAACTTTTAAATGATGAAAACGATGAAAACATATATAAAATTATTTGCTGTTTCAAGCTTGTTCGTTTTAGGAGCTTGTTCGACTGATTTTTTAGACACAGAACCTTCTACAACTAAGGTTGAAGAAAATTTTTACAAAACTCCAAACGATGCTTACCAGGGGTTAGTATCTATTTATGATGTATTACAGCGTGAAGCTTACGGAGGACCTTTGCTGATTAGCGAGCAGGCTTCTGATGACTGCTTTGGAGGATATGGTGTTGCTGATGCACAGGCCGATGTAGAATGGGACCGTTTTTTATTCGTGACCAATAAAGACATGAATACTGATGTTTGGAAAAACTCTTATTTAGGGATCTACAGAGCTAACATTTTATTGGCAAATCTTGATAAAATAAACTGGGGAACAGACACGGCCCTAAAAACAAGATACGAAGCTGAAGCTCGTTTTTTAAGAGCACATTTTCATTTTCAGGCTGCAAAAATGTTTGGTGACATCGTGCCTTTAGATCACGTAATTACATCAAGTGAGTTTCAATTGCCAAGACAAGGAGCTGAAGTAACCTATGCCTTAATTGCTAATGATTTGAAATTTGCTGCTGATAATTTAAATAATGACAACTACTCTCAAAAAGGGAATGCAAATTACGGACGTATTACAAAATGGGCTGCCGAAGCTTATTTAGCAAGAACATTTTTGTTTTATACAGATTATTACAAAAAAGCTGATTTAGCCGGAGTAGTAACAAAAGCACAAGCAACAACGTATATTAATGATGTAGTGAGCAATAGCGGACACGGTTTGGTGACTGATTTTGCTAATCTTTGGTTAGCAGCTTCTTTTGAAAATTTTGCCGGAGAAGACAATACCGAAATGGTTTGGGCAGTACGTTTTAATGGTTCAGGAAAAGGAAACTGGGCTTTAAACGAAGGAAACCGTTTTCAGGTAAATATTGCACCTCGTGGAGGATCAATAGGAAAATATGCAACAGGTTGGGGTGGAGCAACTGTAAACCCAAAATTGTACAATGCATACGAAACAGGAGATACACGTAGAGATGCAACGATTATAAATTATGCAGGCGAAGGTTTGAATTTTAATGCCGAAGCCAGAGAGCAACGTCAGTACACCGGATATTCATGGAAAAAATATTGTCCAATTACCAATGCAGCAGGAACAGCCATTGTAGAGGTTAACGGAGGAAATTTCCAGATTGACAACTATCAGGATTATGCAATTATTCGTTACGCAGATGTTTTGTTAATGGCTGCTGAATTGAATTTAGGCACAAATAACGCATTGGCTCAAGCCGATTTAGATAAAGTTCGTGACCGTGCTTTTAAAAGTACAACTCATAGAATAACAGTTTCTAAAGCAGTTATTATGGAAGAGCGCCGTTTAGAATTGGCACTTGAAGGACAACGTTATTTTGACTTAATCAGACAAGGTGTAGATGTTGCAAAAGCGGCAATAGACAACACAGGAACTGATGCTCAGTTTAATGTGACTTTTAGAAAAGAAACGTTAGGTTGGCTGCCATTACCACAATCTCAAATTGTACTTTCTAATGGTACTATTCAACAAAATCCAGGTTGGTAATTAACTAAAAAAAAAATGATTATGAAACGTATATTATATATAGTAATAGCTGCAGTAACCATAGGCTCAGGATTGTTTTCATGTGAGCCTGCAGAAGATCGTGACAGCTTACCGGCTGTAAGTTTGACACCGGAAACAATTAAATTTTCGGTAACTCAAAATACAGCCAATGAAAATGAAGTGATTTTAAAAAATCCAGATCCAAATGTTATTGCATATTGGAGATATGTTGATGCAAATGGCAACGAATTAGGGCATTCAAACAAAAGTGATGATCAGATTGTTTTTCCTTTTGCTGGTAAATACACTGTTTATTACACCGCTTATACAAGAGGTGGTTCTGTAGATGCAGCTCCGGTTGTGGTAAATATTTCTAAAAATGATCAAACGTATTTTAGAGATCCAAAATGGAACATGCTTTCTAATGGAGAAGCAGGTAAAACATGGGTATTAGATTTTATTGATCCTGTAGGATGGGCCGGTTTAGATTATCCTAATAATCCAAAAGGAACAGATTATTGGAACTGGTTTCCGGATTATGCAGGAAACTCATGGGTTATGCCAAGTAAAAACTGGGGAGAAATGCATTTTGACCTAAACGGAAATTATAATACAAGTGTAAAACAAACCGCTCTTGAAACTGATGGACAAACCGCAAAATCAGGAACATATTCATTTGATGTTGTAAACAATAAATTAGCCTTTAATGGTGGAGTAGAAATGCTTTACGGAGGAGACTATCATGGTGATGTTACCAACTGGACTAGTGTAAAAGTAGTAGAACTTACTGCGACATCATTACGTTTAGGAGTTATTAGAGATAAAAGTAGAAAAGGTGAAGGAGTTTGTTTGATTGTTTTTCATTACAAGCCAAAACCGTAAGTACTTAAAGATATAAAACTGCCGATAAGGGATTGGTAAAGTCACTTATCGGTATGTTTATATTTGTTTTTAATATAATAAAATCCTCTCGAAATGAAGCATAACAAAAAATATTTAAACAGTGGATTAGCATTATTAATGCTGCTCGCAATTACCTTATTGGGTTCCTGCAGCAAAAAAAAGGATGATTTTAGCGATAGAAAAGTTTCTTTTAATTCAGATTGGAGTTTTCATTTAAATGATAGTATACAAGATAAAGATACTATTGGAGCATCCACAAAATGGAGAACATTAAACGTTCCGCATGATTGGAGTGTCGAAGGAAAATTTGACGAAAAAAGTCCTGCCGGATATGGTGGCGGCGCCCTTAACGGAGGTTTAGGCTGGTATAAAAAAACATTTAAAGTAAATGCTGAAGACAGCACAAAAATAACTTCAATTACTTTTGACGGCGTTTACAAAAATAGTCAGGTTTGGATAAACGGACATTATTTAGGAAAACGTCCAAACGGATATATTGGTTTTCAATATGAAATCTCTCCATACTTGAATTATGGAGACAAAAACAATGAAATTATTGTAAAGGTTGACAATTCAAAACAACCTAACTCACGTTGGTATTCAGGATCAGGAATTTTTAGAAATGTCTGGATCGAAACCACCGATAAATTGCATGTTGCGCAATGGGGAACTTATGTGACAACACCCAAAGTTACTGCCGAAAAAGCATCGGTAAGTTTTGAAACTACCATTCAGAACCAAAATACAGCTTCAAAAAAAGCAACAGTAACCACCACTATTTTTAAAGAAGATACCAAAGTAACCTCGGTTACTCAAAATATAACGATTGCTGCAAATGCCAATCAAACCATTAAACAGCAAACCCAAGTTGAAACACCAATTTTATGGTCAGTCGAAAAACCGGAATTGTACACCGCTGTTACAGAAATTTCGGTAGATGATAAGATTGTCGATCAATATAAAACTGATTTTGGAATCAGGAATTTTAAATTCGATGTAGATAAAGGCTTTATCCTTAACGGAAAACAAGTAAAAATAAAAGGAGTTTGTTTACACCATGATTTAGGTCCGTTAGGTTCAGCAATCAATACACGCGCTATCGAACGTCAGCTTGAAATCATGAAAGAAATGGGCGTGAACGGAATCAGGACTTCACACAATCCTCCCGCTCCGGAACTTTTAGAATTGTGTGATAAAATGGGTTTCATTGTTATGGATGAAGCTTTTGACATGTGGAAACAAACCAAAACCAAATACGATTACGGTAATGATTGGGACAAATGGCACAAGAAGGATTTAATCGATCAATTGCTGCGCGATCGTAATCATGCAAGTATTTTTATGTGGAGTATTGGTAACGAAATTCCTGAACAATGGAACGAAGATGGTGTAACAATCGCAAAGGAATTAGCTGCAATTACACGTCAGTATGATAAAACACGTCCAATTACAGCAGCAATGAATCCGCCTGTGAATATGAATCTTGACGGAGTTAATTTGCAATTTGAAAAAGCAGCTGTTCAATACAATAAAATTGCAAAATCAGGTGCTTTGGATATTATTGGATATAATTATGCGCATCAAACGTATGAATATCACAAACAGAATTTTCCAGGAATTCCTTTTATCGCCACAGAAACTACTTCAGGTTTACAAACCCGCGGATATTATGATGCAGTTTCAGACACCATTAAAAAATGGCCGGTAAGATGGGATCTTAAATTTACCGAAGGAAATCCGGGCAACACCGTTTCAGCTTACGATCAGGTACAAACACCTTGGGGTTCAACGCACGAAGCAACCTGGAAAGTCATTAAAAAACACGATTTCCTTTCCGGAATGTACATCTGGACAGGGTTCGATTATATAGGAGAACCAACTCCGTATGAGTGGCCATCAATAAGTTCGTATTTCGGAATTGTAGATTTGGCAGGTTTCCCAAAAGATGTGTATTATATGTACCAAAGCGAATGGACAGACAAAACTGTTCTTCACATTTTTCCACATTGGAACTGGAAACCAGGACAAACCGTAGATATTTGGGCATATTATAACAATGCAGATGAGGTTGAGCTTTTCCTTAACGGAAAATCAGTTGGAGTTCGCAGTAAAAAAGGAGACGATTTACATGTAATGTGGAGAATTCCTTTTCAACCCGGAACACTAAAAGCAATTTCCCGTAAAAACGGAAAAACAGTTTTAGAAAGCGAAATTAAAACAGCCGAAGATCCATCAAAATTGAAACTTACGGCAGACAGAAGTACCATTAAAGCAGATGGAAATGATTTGTCTTTTGTAACCGTAGATATTCTAGATGCAAAAGGAATTTTGGCGCCAAATGCCAATAACGAAATTAATTTCTCATTAAAAGGAAACGGAAAAATTGTAGGCGTTTGCAGCGGAGATCCCGTTAGTCATGAATCATACAAAGGTTCAAAACATACAGCCCTTAACGGAAAATGTTTAGTCATTGTTCAGTCTGAAACTAAAACAGGAAGATTAGAATTGACCGCTAAGGCAAATGGGCTAAAACAAGCTACAATCGTAATTACAGTAGAATAAACCACTATTAATAAAACTAAAAAACACACAATGAAAAAAATACAGATAGCTTCTTTATCTCTATTCATGGGTTTTGGATTGTTGCTTTCGCCAAAAGCATCAGCACAAATTCAGAACGCAGATGTGCTAAATGCTCCAATAGATATCAGCAAGGATTTTCAGAATTATCTGAATACTTTTTATTTTGCCGATGAACTTACAGCCTTTGATCCTGCAACAGGAAAAGGAACTTTAAAATATTTGAGATACAATTACAAAACACGTCAGGCTTTCAACAATATGATGATGAAGCCTGATACTGTTGCAGCAAATGAATTTCCAACAACAGAATATCAGGCATCTCCTGAATTACCGTTTCAAATTCAGTTTGTTTCAGACAGAACCATTAGAATCAAAACTACTTCAGGGCCACAATTTCACCCTGAAAAAGAATCCTTAATGTTGATAAATGGTGTTGCGCCAAATCATCCTGAATTATGGAAATATTCTAAAATAGAAGGCGGTCACAGTTATACCAGCAAACACGGAAGAGTAGAAATCTTGACCAAACCTTGGCACGTAAAAATTTACGATGAAACCGGAAAATTGTTGACAAGTACACTTCATGATTCTGATTTTAAAAATACCTATACACCAACACTTCCGTTCTCATATGTGCGTAGAAACAGTGATTATTCCAGAAGTATGGGAGCTGCTTTTAGCTTAGAACCGGACGAAAAAATATTTGGTTGTGGAGAATCATTCACACAATTCAACAAACGCGGACAAAAAGTAGTGTTGTGGGCAGATGATGCCAATGGAATTCAGAATGAAACGATGTACAAACCTGTTCCGTTTTATATGAGCAGCCGTGGTTATGGGGTTTTCATGCACCACTCGACACCGATCACAGTAGACTTCGGAAGATATTATTCAAGTGCAAACGAAATGTATATTGGTGATGACGAAGCCGATTTGTTTTTCTTTATCGGGGAACCAAAAGACGTTCTGGATCAATATACAGATTTAACCGGAAAAGCAGCGATGCCACCACTGTGGTCATTTGGTTTCTGGATGAGCAGAATCACTTATTTCTCTGAAAAAGAAGGAAGGGATGTGGCAAGAGATTTGCGTAAATATAAAATTCCAACAGATGTAATTCACTTTGATACCGGTTGGTTCGATGTAGACTGGAGAAACAATTATGAGTTTGCAAAAGCGCGTTTCCCGGATGCTCAAAAAATGATGACCGATTTAAAGAAAGATGGTTTTCAGGTTTGTTTATGGCAATTGCCTTATTTCTCACCAAAGAATTCATTGTTTGATGAAATCATGGATAAAAATTTAGCGGTAAGAGATCGCAAAGGAAATCTTCCGTATGAAGATGCCGTTCTTGATTTCTCAAATCCTGAAACGGTAACCTGGTATCAGGCAAAACTGAAACATTTATTCGATCAGGGAGTAGCGGTTTTCAAAGTAGATTTTGGAGAAGCAGCTCCGCCAGACGGAATTTACCATTCAGGAAGAACAGGTTTTTACGAACACAATTTATACCCGTTAAGATATAATAAGGCTGTTGCCGAAATTACTCAGAAAGAAAAAGGATACACTTTAATCTGGGCAAGAAGTACGTGGGCAGGATCTCAACGTTATCCATTACATTGGGGTGGAGATGCCGAAACTACAAACGGCGCAATGTCAGCAGAATTACGCGGCGGACTTTCATTAGGATTAAGCGGATTCAGTTTCTGGAGTCATGACGTAGGAGGATTTGCAACAAAATCACCGGAGAATTTATACAGAAGATGGGCACCTTTCGGGATGTTTACTTCACACGTAAGAAGTCACGGCGAACCTCCGCGCGAACCTTGGTTGTACAGCAAAGATTTCCTTGAAGGATTTAGAAAAGCCGATAATATGCGTTACGAATTAATGCCATATATCTACGCTCAGGCCAAAGAAAGTTCGCAAAAAGGATTACCAATGATGCGTGCTTTATTTGTAGAATATCCAAATGATCCGGGCGCTTGGTTGGTAGATAATGAATATTTATTTGGTTCAAGTATGTTGGTTGCGCCACTTTTTGAAGAAGTTACAGAAAGAGATGTGTATCTTCCGGAAGGAACCTGGATTGATTACCAAACCAAAAAAGTATACCAATCAGGATGGCATAAAATCAAAGCAGGAGAAGTGCCAATTGTAGTTTTAGTAAAAGACGGAACTGCATTGCCTCACATCGCTTTAGCACAATCTACAAAAGACATGGATTGGAGCAAATTAACTTTGAAAGTTTACGCAAGTGATAAAACAACTTTGGCTACTGCCAAAGTATTTTTACCAGACGGAGATTCAGTAAAAGAAATAAAAGTTACAAAATCCGGAAACAATTTTGACGTAACTTCAAACCCATTACAAGGAAAAACGACTCTAAAAACAGAGTGGATAAAATAGAAAAGTTAGCCACAGATTAAAGAGTTTTGTTCTCGCAGATTTGGCAGATTTTTTTTTAATTTTTAAGATTAGTAAAAAATACAGCTACAGATTAAAATCTGCCAAATTTGCGAGAGAATAAAAAAAATCATTTGAATCTGTGTAATCTGTGGCAAAAAAAATAATCCCAGCAAGGGATAAAAATAAGTTTTTGTTGAGTTTCTAAATCGGGTGAAAGCATAAAGCAACACCCGATTTATTAAAAATGAATTAAGAAAAATATCATGAAAAATTACCTCATTCTTCCCGCTTTAATCCTTTCAGTTTCGATTGGATACAGTCAGAAAAGTAAAAATGCTTATGAATTGGCATCGCCAAACGGGCAAAACAAAATTAAATTCGAATTAGTAAAAAATGCTCCTAAGTATGGGGTATCACACGGAAAAACCGAAGTGATAACACCTTCAGATATGGGATTTTTATTAAAAGGAAATGAAAACTTAAGTTCTGATTTCGAAATTAAAAGCGTGAAAAACTCGACTTTTGATGAAACCTGGGAACAAGTTTGGGGAGAAAAGAAAAACATCAGAAATCACTACAATCAATTATCAGTAGAATTACAGCAAAAAGCAGGAAACAAACGCAAACTGGAAATTCAATTTCGTGCTTTTGATGACGGAATCGCTTTTAGATATGTATATCCAAAACAAAGTGTAAAAGACAGTATTTTCATTATGGATGAAAAAACGACTTTTAACCTAAAAGAAGATGGAAAAGCATGGTGGATTCCGGCAAACAGAGAAAACCGTGACGAATATCTTTTTAAAGATGCGCCCGTAAGTACGCTTGATACTGTTTTGACTCCTTTAACTATCGAAAGCAAAAGCGGATTAGCATTAAGTTTTCATGAAGCAAACTTAACTGATTTTGCCAGTATGACTTTGGTAAACACAACCGGAACACAACTGAAATCTGATTTGGTGCCGTGGTCTGATGGTGTAAAAGTTCGTGTAAAAGATACTTTCACATCTTCATGGAGAACGCTTCAAATTGGGGAGAAACCAGCAGATTTAATTACCTCTTATTTGATTTTAAATCTAAACGAACCAAACAAATTAAAAAATACAAGTTACTTTAAACCATACAAATATTTTGGTATTTGGTGGGGAATGCACATAGGGAAATATACTTTTTGGGAAAGTGACAAACAAGGCGCAACAACAAAACATGCTGAAGAATATATTGATTTTACAGCAAAAGAAGGATTTCATCATTTATTGATCGAAGGCTGGAACAAAGGCTGGACACCACAATGGTATGAAAATCACATGCATATGTTTAGCTTCACAAAAAGTGCAGACAATTTCGATTTAGAAAAAGTGGTTGAATACGGAAACAAAAAAGGCGTTGCACTTATTGGATATCACGAAACGGGATCAAACTTAATTAATTATTTAAAAGAAGTTGATGAAGGTTTTGCATTATACAAAAAACTAGGAATGCATTCTGTTAAAATTGGGCACGTAGGATCTAAATTAAATATGAAAGAAAATCACTTTGGACAATTTGGAGTGAATTATTTCAGATATATTTTAGAAAAAGCAGCACAATATGATTTGGCTGTTTTATATCATGAATCGATAAAAGATACTGGAGAACGCAGAACTTTCCCAAACATGGTTTCGAGAGAAGCAGCACGTGGACAAGAGTATAATGCTTGGAGCGAAGGAAATCCGCCAAATCACTTAACCATTATTCCGTTTACCAGATTGCTTTCAGGACCAATGGATTTTACACCGGGAATTTTTGATGTTGAGGTAAAACAAGGATATCCGGGAAAAAGAGTTCACGGAACAACAGCACAGCAATTAGCATTGTACGTTACCATTTATGCACCAATCCAGATGATGGCAGATCTTCCTGAAAATTATGAAGGAAAACCAGCATTGCAATTCTTAAAAGATGTTCCTACAGATTGGGAAGACACAAAAGTATTAGACGGAAAAATTGGAGAATACATCACAACAGCCCGTAAAGACAGAAATAGTTCCGATTGGTATTTAGGAACTATCACATATGAAAACGCAAGAGATGTAAATGTTTCGTTATCATTCTTAGATCCAGCCGCAACTTACGAAGCACAAATTTATGCTGACGCCGAAGGAACTGACGAAACACACAATCCATCAGCAGTAGCAATTTCTAAGAAAACCGTTAAAGCTTCAGATTCACTAAAATTACATTTAGGCGGCGCTGGCGGAACAGCAATTCGTTTCAAAAAACTATAGATATAGATTGTCAACCCAACAGGTTTTACCCACATGCAGAATCGTAGAGACGCACAGCAGTGCGTCTAATTCAAAGTTGTTCAAAACAAATAGTATTTAAATGAAAAAACTAATAATAACATCTCTGATTTTTATTAATCTAATCAATATTAATTTGTTTGGACAAAATTCGGGTGCGGTAAAATCTGAAAACAGAATCATAAAAGTAGATTACAATAAAACGGCAGGTGCATTAAACACCATGTTCAAGGAATGTATTGGTGCCGGAAGAGCAAATGAAGGTTTGCGTGCCGATTGGCAGCAGCAATTGGCAATGACCAAAAAAGAATGCGATTTTAAATACATTCGTATGCACGGTTTATTGTCTGATGATATGGCTGTTTATCGCGAAGATTCAAAAGGGAATCCCGAATATAATTACCAATATATTGATGCTTTGTATGATTTTATTCTGAGTATTAAGATGAAACCTTTTGTAGAATTGGGTTTTATGCCATCAGCATTGGCAAGCGGAAATCAAACCATTTTTTGGTGGAAAGGAAACGTAACACCTCCAAAAGATTATAAAAAATGGGAAGATTTAATTCGCAACCTTACTCAGCATTTCACGGAACGTTATGGTGTCGAAGAAGTAAAAACCTGGTATTTTGAAGTTTGGAACGAACCCAATTTATCTCCGGGTTTCTGGACAGGAACACAGGCAGAATATTTTAAATTATATGAATATGCAGCACGTGGCATAAAAACTGTAAATCCTGCTTATAAAGTAGGAGGTCCGGCAACAGCAGGAGCGGCCTGGGTTCCGGAAACAATTGATTTTTGTGCTAAAAATAATGTTCCGTTAGATTTTATTTCGACACATACTTACGGAGTAAAACAAGGATTTTTGGATGAATTTGGAACTACGGGAACTGTTCTGAATAAAGAAGAATCGAGTGTGAGTGGAGATGTAATAAATTCCCGTAAACAAATTTCAAATTCGGCTAAGCCAAATCTTGAATTGCATTACACAGAATGGAGTTCTTCTTATACTCCCGCAGATCCTGTTCATGACAGTTATCATTCAGCAGCTTATATTCTTCAAAAATTAAAACAAGTTGGTAATGCCGCAAACTCCATGTCATATTGGGTTTTTACAGATATTTTTGAAGAAGCAGGTCCAAGGTTTACACCGTTTCACGGAGGTTTTGGATTATTGAATACTCAGGGAATCAAAAAACCGGCTTATTTCTCGTATTCATTTCTAAATAAATTGGGAGAAACAGAACTTCAAAATAAAGATACCTCTTCATGGGTGACTAAAAATGCAAAAGGTGATGTGCAATTATTGTTTTGGGATTTCACAAACACACATCCGGGAGATTCCATGAATAATCAGACGTATTATATTAAAGATTTACCATCTAAACCAAAAGGAAGTGTAAAAATCGAAGTTGACGGATTGCAAAAAGGCAACTATACTTTAGAAATATATAAAGTAGGTTATAAAGTAAATGATGCTTACGCCGATTATTTGGCCATGGGAAAACCAGGTCAATTAACACGTGAACAAGTAAAAAGCATAAAAGAAAAAAATAATGGTGCCTTGATCGCAACAGAAAAAGTAACCATTAATGCAAAAGGGACTTATAGTACAGCGTATAAAATCAATGAAAACGACGTGGTTTTATTCAATTTTGTAAAGCAGTAGTTTCTAAGGCTAACGAATTCCAAAAACTAAAATAAATTTATTAAGCATGAAAAACAAAATTATATGCCTATCAGCTGCATTTGCATTCCTGGCATTTGCTTCTTGTAAAAATGATGCAAAAAGCACAAGTTCTGATTCGGCGCAGACAGAAGAATATAAAGGAAAAGAAATAGGATCAGAATTTGACGCAGAAATCGACAAATTGGTTTCTCAAATGACATTGGAAGAAAAAATCGGAATGCTGCACGGTAACAGTATGTTTACTTCTGGTGGTGTAAAACGTTTAGGAATTCCGGAATTAAAAATGGCTGACGGACCATTGGGAGTTCGTGAAGAAATTTCGCGTGACAACTGGGCTCCGGCAGGATTAAAAGATGATTTTGCGACTTATTACCCAGCCGGTGGAGGATTAGCCGCAACTTGGAATGCAGAAATGGCGTATACCTTTGGGAATAGCCTTGGGCAGGAAATGCGCGCACGCGATAAAGATATGTTGCTTTCACCAGCCATAAACATTGTTAGAACGCCACTTGGAGGAAGAACATATGAATATATGTCTGAAGATCCGTTTTTGAACAAAAAAATTGCAGTGCCGTTAATTGTTGGTTTACAGGATAACGATGTTATGGCTTGTGTAAAGCATTATGCAGCAAATAATCAGGAAACAAATCGTGATTTTGTAGATGTACAAATCGATGAACGTACACTTCGTGAAATTTATTTACCGGCATTTGAGGCTTCAATAAAAGAAGCGCATGCTTATAGTGTAATGGGTGCTTACAATAAATTTAGAGGAGAATATTTATGTGAGAACGATTACATGCTAAACAAAATCCTTCGTGACGAATGGGGATTTAAAGGTGTGGTAGTTTCAGATTGGGCTGCGGTTCACTCAACAGTAAAATCCCTAAACAGCGGACTAGATATTGAAATGGGAACACCAAAACCTTTCAATGAATTTTTCCTTGCCGATAAATTAATCGCTGCTGCTAAAAACAAAGAAATTTCAGAAGCAGAATTAGATAAACACGTAAAAAGAATCCTTCGTACCTTATTTCAGGTAAAAGCAATGGGCGGAAAAGACCGTGTAAAAGGAAGCATTGCAACTGAAGCACATTATCAGGACGCTTATAAAATTGCTGCAGAAGCAGTGGTTTTATTGAAAAACGATAATAATGCATTGCCATTAAAATTAGACGGAGTTAAATCTGTTGCCGTAATTGGAAACAATGCTACAAAGAAAAATGCCCTTGGGGGATTTGGAGCGGGAGTAAAAACCAAAAGAGAAGTTACACCACTTGAAGGTTTAAAAAACAGATTGCCATCATCGATTAAAATTAATTATGCCGAAGGATATTTAGAGCGTTACGATGAGAAAAACAAAGGAAATTTAGGAAACATTACCTCAAATGGTCCTGTAACAATCGATCAGCTAGATCCGGCTAAATTGCAGGAAGCAATTGAAACGGCTAAAAAATCTGATGTTGCAATTATTTTCGCAGGTTCAAACCGTGATTACGAAACAGAAGCATCTGACCGTAGAAATTTAAAATTACCATTTGGACAAGAAGAATTAATTCAGAAAGTATTGGCTGTTAATCCAAGAACTATTGTCGTTATGGTTGCAGGGGCACCTTTTGATATCGATGCGATCAGCAAAAAAACTTCGGCTTTAGTATGGACATGGTTTAATGGTTCAGAAGGTGGAAACGCTTTGGCAGATGTACTGTTAGGAAAAGTAAATCCGTCAGGAAAATTACCATGGACAATGCCTAAGCAAATTATGGATTCTCCTGCACATGCAACAAACAGTTTCCCTGGAGGAAAAACAGTAAACTATGGCGAAGGAATTTTGGTAGGCTACCGTTGGTTTGATACCAAAAATATTACACCATTATATCCTTTTGGATACGGATTATCGTACACCACTTTTGCTTTCGATAATGCAAAAACAGACAAAGCATCATACGCACAAAACGAAACAATTACAGTTTCTGTAGAGGTAAAAAACACAGGAAAAGTAGATGGTAAAGAAGTGGTTCAGTTATATACTTCTAAATCAGATTCTAAAATTACACGTGCTGCACAGGAATTAAAAGGGTTCCAGAAAATATTGGTAAAATCAGGAAGTTCTAATACAGTAACCATAAAAGTTCCGGTAAAAGAATTGTCTTATTACGATGTAGCCAATAAAAAATGGACTGTAGAGCCAGGAAAATATACTTTAAAATTAGGAAACTCTTCAAGAGATATCAAGAAAGAAGTTGTCGTAACGATAAAGTAATAAATAGTTTTTACATTAATTGTGTGGGGCTTTAATAGTTTAGATTAACTATTTTTTCAAATACATTTAGTGTTGTTTAAGTTAGAAAGAGAATCACACAATTAATAGTAAAAATCAAAAAAATGAAAAAAAATGTAAAAAGTTATTTGTTTAGTGCCATCTTATCTTTGTCTTTTTTAAGCATTTTGGCATGCAGTTCTGATAAAGAAGCTGAAGCACAAGTAAAAGCCGAAGCAGGAATCGAAAAAGTTGCTGCTGCAGGTTTATATCCAAGTTACAATACCAATCCAATTGCAGCCGATGCAACCGGAATGTCCAGTAATGCAGTACAATTGGCAGCAAAAATAAAACTGGGCTGGAATATTGGGAATACATTAGAAGCAACAGGCGGAGAAACGGCGTGGGGAAATCCAAAAGTGACAAAAGCATTAATAGATGCGGTTAAAGCCAATGGATTCAATGCGATCAGAATTCCGTGTTCCTGGAACCAATACTTAGAAAATTCGACTACAGCCAAATTAAAAACAGACTGGCTGAACAGGGTAAAAGAGGTCGTGCAATATTGTGTTGACAATAATATGTATGTAGTCGTTAACATTCACTGGGACGGTGGCTGGTTAGAAAATAATATTACCGAAGCCAAAAAAGTAGAAAATAACGCCAAACAAAAAGCTTTTTGGGAACAAATAGCCACACATTTAAGAGGTTTCGATGAGCATTTGCTTTTTGCAAGTGCCAATGAACCAGCAGTCGAAGATGCCGCACAAATGGCAGTATTAACTTCTTATCACCAAACATTTATCGATGCAGTTCGTTCAACCGGAGGAAAAAATGCATACAGAACTCTTGTAATTCAGGGGCCAACAACAGATATTGAAAAAACAAATAAATTAATGACGACTTTGCCAACAGATAAAACGGCAAGCCGATTAATGGTTGAAGTTCATTATTATGCACCGTGGAATTTTGGAGGATTAACTAAAGATGAATCCTGGGGTAAAATGTTCTATTATTGGGGAGCAGGATTTCATTCAACAACAGAACTGGATAGAAATGCAAGTTATGGAGAAGAAGCTGATCTAACTAAAAACTTCAAATTAATGAAAACCCAATTTGTCGATAAAGGAATTCCGGTTTTATTAGGCGAGTTTGGCGCAATTCGTCGCACTACTTTAACAGGCAGTTCATTGACTTTGCATTTAAATTCAAGAGCTTACTATTTAAAGACCGTGGTAAAAACAGCGAAAGCAAATGGATTATTACCATTTTATTGGGATGAAGGAAATCTGGGTAATAACGGTTTTGGAATTATCAACAGGACCAATAATGCTGTTTTTGATACACAGGCATTAAATGCAATGAAAGAGGGATTACAGTAAAAAAACTTTTAAAAAACATATAAGTGATATAAGATATTTTAAGTTTAGTTTTATTCTGAATTTATATTTTCTTATATCACTTATGTCGTTTTAATTTAAACAATAGAATAATGAAAAAATATGCAATATTTATTTTGCTGATATTGAGTGCAATTACAAATGCTAATGTAAGAATGCCTTTAGTATTTTCTGACGGAATGGTTTTGCAGCGCAACAAAGAAATTCCGGTTTGGGGTTGGGCAGAAGCAAATGAAAAAATCGAAGTTCATTTTAATAAACAAAGCAAAACCATTCAAGCCGATAAAAACGGAAAATGGATGATAAAACTTGCTGCTGAAAAGGCAGGAGGTCCTTTTGAATTGTCCATTACAGGAAAAAACAAAATCATTATTAAAGATGTTTTGGTTGGAGAAGTATGGATTTGCAGCGGACAATCAAATATGGAATTTCAGATGTACAAAACACTGAATGCTGAAAAAGAAATGGCCGATGCTGATTATCCAATGATTCGTCATTTTGGAGTCGCTCAGGATTTAAGCGGAACTCCAAAAGAAGATTTGAAAGAAGGAAAATGGTTGGTTGCCAACAAAGAGAATATTCGTGATTTTACTGCTGCAGGTTTCTTTTTTGCCAAGAAATTATATGCGGAACTAAAAATCCCAATCGGAATCATAAATACTTCCTGGGGCGGAACCAATGTTGAAACCTGGACAAGCCGCGAAGCTTTCGAAAAAAGCAATGAATTCAAAGCTATGATTGCTGATGTTCCTCAAGTTGATATGGATGCCGTTTTTGAAGTTTATAAAAAGTCGGTTTTAGACAACATAAAGAAAATTCAGGGTTTTGATGTTTCTATGGAAAACGAAAATAAGTTTGCAGCATTTAATTTCGAAGATAAAAACTGGCCGGAAATAAAAGTTCCTTCCTTATGGGAAAACCAACAAATAGGTAATATTGATGGTGTTGTCTGGATGCGTAAAACAATTACATTATCTGCGGAACAAGCCAGAACCGAAGCCGTTTTGCATTTGTCTAAAGTAGACGATGAAGACATTACTTATATAAATGGTGTTCAGGTAGGAACCAATAATATTTGGGAAGCACTTCGTGTTTATAAAATTCCATCAGGAATTCTTAAAGAAGGCAAAAACGTAATCGCGGTCCGTATTGCAGATTATTCCGGCGGTGGCGGAATCTATGGTGATCCAGCTGATTTAAAACTTCAGTTTAAAGACAATAATATAGCACTCGAAGGACTTTGGAAATTTAATGTCGTTCAGGTAAAAATTGCTGTTTCACCAAACAGTTACCCATCGTTATTATACAATGCAATGGTAAATCCGTTAGTTCCGTATGCATTTCAAGGCGTTTTATGGTATCAGGGCGAAGCCAATGTCTGGAGAGCAAAACAGTACAAAAAAGCGTTCCCGTTAATGATTACAGACTGGCGAACAAAATTCAGGCAAGATGATTTTCCTTTTTATTTTGTTCAATTATCCACTTTTGATGAATTCAAAGGAAATAGCAAAGTTGGAAGTCGTTGGGCAGAACTTCGCGAAGCACAACTTGAAACCTTAAAATTACCCAACACCGGAATGGTCGTAACCACTGATATTGGAAATGCAAAAGATATTCACCCAAAAAACAAACAAGATGTAGGTTTGCGTTTGGCGGCAATTGCTTTGAACAATGTTTACGGTAAAAAACAAATTTATAGCGGACCAATTTTTAAATCCCAAGAGATAAAAGGAAACGAAATTATCCTTACTTTCGACAATACTGGAAGTGGATTATCAGCTTCTGATAATTCCGAAAACGTAAGAGGATTTGAAATCGCCGGAGCCGACAAAGTTTTTTATTCTGCTAAAGCCATAATCAAGAATAACAAAGTCATCGTTTCAAGTGACAACGTAAAAAGTCCAGTGGCCGTTCATTATGGCTGGGCAGACGACGATACGGAAATCAATCTTTTCAACAAAGAAAAGTTTCCTGCATCGCCTTTCAGAACTGATAATTGGGAAATGATTACAGCAAACGAAATTTATAAAGTGAGTAAATAATATTAGGGCGTGACCGTATTTGCAAAAGGCGCTATCTAACATATCGGTTATGTGCGCCTTTTGCAAATACGGTCGGGCTATCCGCGCTACTTCGGTAGCTAGCTCCTATCCCTCACGCGCGCAAAGGAGGATAAAAAATTTTCCGTTAGGAACAATTATTTGGTAGTACAAGATTGCAGAAATACCAGATGTGAAAAACATGACCAAAACAATAAGTCTATGAATCCAAAAATCATAAAAAAAACATTTTTCATCTTACTTCTCACATTCTGTTATATAAACATGACGGCACAATCCAGCCATGTTTTATGGTACAACCAACCTGCAGAATTTTTTGAGGAAAGTTTGGTCTTAGGAAACGGAAAAATGGGAGCAACCGTTTTTGGCGGAGCAAATTCAGATAAAATTTATTTGAACGATGCAACACTTTGGTCCGGCGAACCCGTAAATGCAAATATGAATCCCGAAGCATACAAAAACATTCCGGCGATTCGTGAAGCGCTCAAAAATGAAAACTACAAACTAGCCGAAGAACTAAACAAAAAACTCGAAGGTAAAAACTCCGAATCATATGCACCTTTAGGAACACTGGAAATCAATAATTCAGAGAAAGGAAAAGCGGTTAATTACTATCGGGAACTCGATATTTCGAATGCAGTATCAAAAGTGAGTTATGAAATGAACGGCGTAAAATTTACCCGGGAGTATTTCGTTTCGGCACCGGATCAAATCATGGTAATAAAATTGACAAGCAGCGTAAAAGAAGCTTTGAATTTTGATATTAATCTAAGGAGTTTACTAAAATCAAATGTCGAAGTAAGAAATAATATTCTGGTAATGACAGGATCTGCTCCAATTCATGAAAATGCCGGATATACCGTTTTACCAAAATATCAGGAAGTAAAAGAAAGAGGTACACGATTCACAACCTTAATCCAAATCAAGAAAACTGACGGAAAAATTACAAGTTCAAGAGATGCTTTAACATTAAAAGATGCCACCGAAGCTTATATTTATGTTTCTGTTGCTACAAGTTTTAATGGTTTTAACAAAAATCCTGCGATAGAAGGTTTGGATGATGTATCAATTGCATTACAAAATCTAAACAAATCATTCGCAAAAACATTCGATAAATTAAAAGAAGCCCATGTTGATGATTATCAAAAATATTACAACAGAGTAACTTTAGATTTAGGAAAAACAACCGCACCGGATTTAGCCACAGATGAACGTTTATTAAGATATGCTGATGGCAAAGAAGATAAAAACCTTGAAATTCTCTATTTCAATTACGGGCGTTATTTACTAATAAGCAGTTCGAGAACAATGGGAGTTCCGGCAAATTTACAAGGCATCTGGAATCCACATCTAAATCCGCCATGGAGTAGTAATTATACGATGAATATTAATCTCGAAGAAAATTACTGGCTGGCAGAAAACACGAATCTTTCAGAGATGCATTTGCCTCTTTTAAGCTTTATAAAAAATCTCTCGGTAACCGGAAAAGTTACGGCAAAGACTTTTTATGGCGTAAATCAGGGTTGGGCTGCGGCGCATAATTCAGATATTTGGGCAATGACCAATCCGGTAGGGCAATTTGGAAAAGAAGATCCAAGCTGGGCTTGCTGGCCATTATCAGGCGCCTGGTTAAGTACACATATTTGGGAACATTATGTTTTTACGCAGGATAAAAATTACCTGAAAAACGAAGGTTATCCAATCATGAAAGGAGCTTCTCAATTCTTTTTAGGATGGATGGTTGCGGATAAAAACGGAAATCTGATTACTTCACCATCAACTTCACCTGAAAATAAATACCTTGCCCCTGATGGATTCATTGGAGCCACCATGTACGGTGGAACGGCAGACTTAGCGATGATAAGAGAATGTTTTGAGAAAACGATAAAAGCATCAAAAGTTTTAAATATCGATGCAGATTTCAGGACAAAACTAGAAGCCGCACTGTCTAAATTTCATCCGTATCAAATTGGCAAAAAAGGAAATTTGCAGGAATGGTATTTCGATTGGAATGATGAAGACCCTAAACATCGTCATCAGTCACAATTATTCGGACTTTTTCCCGGCGATCATATTACGCCGGAGAAAACACCTGATTTAGCCGAAGCCTCAAAAAAGACTTTAGAAATAAAAGGCGATGAAACGACCGGTTGGTCAAAAGGTTGGAGAATCAATCTTTGGGCAAGACTTTGGGATGGAAATCGTGCCTATAAAATGTTTCGTGAATTATTAAGATATGTTGATCCTGACGGAAAGAAAACCGATAAACCAAGAAGAGGAGGAGGAACGTACCCAAACTTATTCGATGCGCATCCGCCTTTTCAAATCGACGGAAATTTTGGTGGAGCCGCAGCCGTTGCTGAAATGCTCGTACAATCTGATGAAAACGAAATTAGATTATTACCCGCTTTACCAGATGTCTGGGAAACAGGATCAGTAAAAGGAATTTGTGCCCGTGGCGGATTTGAAATTGAAATGAATTGGGAGAATAAAATCCTAAAGAAAGTCACGGTTTCTTCAAAAAATGGAGGTAAAACAATTTTAATTAACGGGGATAAAAAGCAAAATATCATTTTGAAAAAAGGAGAAAAGCTAGAAGTGAACTGGTAAAATAGTTCTAAACGCAATCTTTGTCAAACCCGACAGGTTTTTAAAACCTGTCGGGTTTGTTTTTACAAATAATTGTTTGGTTTGTTTTAAGGGAAAGCTTCGGAGAAGCGAAATATTTATAGCAAATAATGAATATTTACAGTATAAGCTCCAGCGGAGCGATATATAAATGCCGCAAAAACGAAATGTTTTCTCCTGTTAGGATTTATTCTTCTTTAATCGTTTCCTGTTTTGTTTCAGAAGTTTTTTCATGTTCTTCCTTGAAATTCTCGTACCATTTTTCGATAGAAGGATAAACAAAAGCAGCGACTTTTTTTACAGGATTATAAAAAATAGATTTATCCAGAGTTTCTTTTTTAGCAAAAGTCTCATTAAAGTTTATTTTTTCAAACAGGGCAATAAAAATACTCATAATCAAAATCGTTTTAAGGATTCTGAAAAAACCTCCGCCCAGTTTATTTGCCCAGCCCAGAAAAGCAAAATCAGCAATTCCGGTAAGGATTTTTGCTAAGAAATAAACCCCAATTACCACCAGAATAAATGTGAGGATAAAAGCCGTAACCTGTATCGTGTTTGGGTTCCAGGAAACATGTTTCATGATTAGTTCCTTCATGAAAGAAGAGAATTTAATCGCAATATAAATTCCAAGTAGTAAGGAAATGAAAGAAGCTATTTCTACAAAAAGCCCATTTTTAATTCCTTTGTATAAACTAAAAGCCAAAAGAGCTCCAAAAATCATGTCAAAAAGACTCATATTTTCTGTGTTTTATTGAGGCGCAAATATAGATCTTTTTTTAGGTTCAAAGCTCCAGAGATGGAAAGGTTCTAAGGTTTTTAGTAACAGATTATACCGATTTCACTGATTTGCACAGATTAAAATTATTTGGTTGATTTTATGCCTTAAAGTTTTCGTGATTTGCCGTTAAATTATACAGAATAGAAAATAAAATCGGCGCAAATCTTTTAAAAACCTACATTATATGTGTGCTATTATAAGCACTATAAACGGAAGTTTTCGTTTTTTGAGATCTTTGAGTTTGAAGTACGTATCTTTGTAAGCTAAATTTATGGGTTTTGAATTTATAATTCATAATTCATAATTCACAATTATAAAAATGTCCAGAGATACACTACTAAAAGAGCGATGGGAAAAGCTCGTCGATATACTATCTAATCAGTTTTCGCAAGGAGAAGACCTAGATTTAGATGCCATAATTTATCTAATTGGAGTTCAGGAACTTGGTAAAGTACACCGTGAATTCAAAAAAGACGAAAAATTAAACCTGATGCACATCGCCATTTGCCGATTATTAGAGCCTTACGGGTTTTACGAATTCGACTTCTTTGATGCAGAAGGATGGCCACATTACAAAGTAAAAGAAGAATTGCCGCCGCTTAAAGCCGGAGAACAATCGGTTTTGATGAAAGAAGCCATTGTGAATTATTTTTTAGAAAGAGAACTTATTGAGTAGTTTTTTAGTATTCACTCACAGTCACAGTTTTCAGCTTGTGCTAAACTGTAAACTGCGACTGAATACTGCGACTGAAAGTATAAAAAAAGAGATGTGTAGATATGCAATGGTTTCTTATAAACCACATTATGCTTGTTTTAATTGTCGGAAGACATTTAAGAGAAGATTGATGAATGACATAAAAAGAGGCGAAAAATCAATTCTGGAAGCAAAGTGTCCGGAATGTGGAGCGTTAACTGCTAATATGGGACTTGATTTTGAATCGCCAAAAAAGGACGATATTAAAAAATGGGAACATATTAAAAGTCTATATTCTGTTGGGATTGCTTTTCATTCTTGTGGCTGCAGCGGACCAGGTTACATTCCTAATTCTAAAGAAAAAATAATCGAATACTTTGAAGGTATGAAAAATACGTACCTTAAAAATATTGATTTTTGGCGTTCCAGAACAGAGCCGACAGATAAACAGGAAAGAGAAAAAGATTACCAGAAAAATTGGTATGAATTAGGCAAGGTTTCATTGCATGCCAAAAAAGAAATTATTAAGAATCAGGAAGGAATAAATTTTTGGCTGGAAAAAGTGAAACAAATAGAAAGTAAAATTAGCCTGATAAGATAGATTATTTGATTTGAAAGGAAACTTTAAACTTTAAACACCATACTTGGAACAAATTCCTTAAATTTGTTCCCTCAATTATTGAAGGAAAATGATAGACAAGATAAAACAACATATAGAGGAAGCCAAAGCCTTTAATGATAAAAATAAAGAATCTTTAGAGCAATTCCGTGTTAAATATTTAGGTAGTAAAGGGTTGTTAAAAGAACTTTTTACAGAGTTCAAAAATATTCCAAATGACCAGAAAAAAGATTTTGGACAAGTAATAAATACTTTAAAAGCTGTTGCTGAAGAGAAAGTAAGAGTTATTCAGGAAGAACTGGAAAGTAAAGAAGAAGTAAAAGGATTGTTTGGTGATTTAACACGTGCTGCAGAACCTGTAATTATAGGTTCCCGTCACCCAATTTCTATCGTTAAAAATCAAATTATAGATATTTTTGCCAATATTGGTTTCAACGTTTCCGAAGGTCCGGAAATCGAAGACGACTGGCATAATTTTACAGCGCTGAATTTACCGGAATATCATCCGGCGCGTGATATGCAGGATACATTTTTTATTCAGACAAATCCTGATGTGTTGTTGCGCACGCATACTTCATCTGTTCAGGTGCGTTATATGGAAAATCACAAACCGCCAATTCGTACTATTTCTCCGGGGCGTGTGTTTCGTAATGAAGCAGTTTCGTCAAGATCGCACTGTATTTTTCATCAGGTTGAAGGATTATACATTGACAAAGATGTATCATTTGCTGATTTGAAACAGACGTTACTTTATTTTACTAAAGAAATGTTCGGAAAATCAAAGATTCGTTTACGTCCGTCATATTTCCCTTTTACAGAACCAAGTGCCGAAATTGATATTTATTGGGGTTTAAAAACCGAAACTGATTACCGTATCACTAAAGGAACTGGTTGGTTAGAAATTGGAGGTTGCGGAATGGTAGATCCAAACGTTCTTAAAAATTGCGATATCAATCCCGAAGAATTCAACGGTTTTGCTTTCGGAATGGGAGTAGAGCGTATTGCAATGTTATTATACCAAATTGGCGATATTCGTATGTTTTACGAAAACGACGTTCGTTTCTTAGAGCAATTCAAAGCAAATATATAATTTTAAGTCAAAAGTCATAAAGTCGAAAGTCGAAGGTCTCATAGTAATGACTTTATGACTTTCGACTTTATGACTTTCGATTTTTAAACTTTTGATAAATATGAAAGCAGATATAACAATCCCCGAAGTAGAAAACGTATTTCTTGCCGCTGTTCAGGAATGGAGCGACGATTTTATGGAAAAAGTCTGGTACGCTTATCTTGTAAACGACAGCGATTTTAATTTAGACAGTGTAATGGTAGTTTCTAAAGCATTTGGAACTATTGATGGCGAAATGAAAAAAACATCAGTTCTTCGTCATGCATTTGTTGAAGTTCCAGCTGTTTCGGTAGTAAAAATAGAAATGATCGAAAAGAGTTTGTTGGTTTTAAACAATGAATTCATGGTAACATTCTTCATTGGAAACACTTTATACGATAAGAAATTCATTTTTAAATCAAATCTAATCAACGAAAATAAAACAGAAGAAGTGCCTATTTTGTTTGTTGAAGGTGTGATGGTGAAGTAAGATGCTAGATTTGTAGATGCAAGAAATAGAAGCAAGAAAATAGAATAAAGAAAAAAGAGTCAAGACGAAATTTAATTAGTCTTGGCTCTTTTTTTATTCTCAAAGTATAGAAGTCTATTTTCTTTACTCTTGGTTGTATTTTCTAAAAAAAACTTTAATCCAGAGACTCGGTAAGTTTTTTAAAGACAGTTTTCGCGTCTTTTCCTTCGTATAAAATGGCATAAACAGCATCAATAATTGGAGTCTTTGCTCCATAACCCTGATTTAATTTGTAAGCACTTTTTGTAGCATAATAACCTTCGGCAACCATACTCATTTCCATCATCGCACTTTTTACAGTGTAACCTTTTCCTATCATATTCCCAAACATTCTGTTTCTGGAGAATACGGAATATCCTGTAACCAATAAATCGCCTAAGTAAGCCGAATCATTAATGTTACGTTTCATTTTGTGTACTTTTTTAATGAATTTTTTCATCTCGCGAATTCCGTTACTCATCATAACCGACTGGAAATTATCTCCGTAACCTAAACCGTGAGCAATTCCGGCAGCAATGGCATAAATGTTTTTAAGCATTGCAGCATATTCAGTACCAATAATATCATCAGAAATTTTTGCTTTGATGTAATTTCCTGATAATGTTTTAGCAACAACCTTGGCTTTGTCTGGATCGCCACAAGCAATTGTCAAGTACGAAAGTCTTTCTAATGCTACTTCTTCAGCATGACAAGGACCAGTAATAACACCAATGTTATAATACGGAATGTCATATTGAATATGAAAATGTTCTCCAACAATTAAACTCGTCTCAGGAACAATTCCTTTGATCGCTGAAAAAATAATTTTATTGCTCAAAGAAACCGTTAAGTTTTTTAATTCAGCATCTAAGAAAGCAGATGGAATTGCAAAAATTACATAATCGGCATATTCAATTGCTTCGTTTATATTATTAGTCAGTTTAAGTTTATTGGTGTCAAATTCAACAGAACTTAAATAATTTGGATTGTGCTTATATTTCTGAATGTGCTCTATCGCAGCATCATTACGCATATACCAGGCAATTTCTGAAAGATTCACGCATAACATCTTTGCAATTGCCGTTGCCCAGCTTCCTCCTCCAATTACCGCAAATTTTAAATTTTCGCTCATTATTTTAATAATTTAAAACAAAAGTACTTAATAATGTAGTAATAATACAAAATCTCATTTAAGAAAATTTGTAAAATGAACTTTAAGGTTCTTGTAAAGCATTAAAAAGAAATAGATAAATGCAACTTATTAAGTTTCATATAATATAACACATCAAAAAAGATCTTTTTATAAAGAAATAAATGAATTAAAAATAATATACTTAAAAATGTTCCCGAATAAAAAAAAATAAGAAATATTTTATACTAAACACAATAAAAATAAAAACTCAACGTTATAAGTGATTATAAATTAGAATTTTAATGAGTTTAGCAAAAATTGAGTTAGTTAGTTTTGTTTTAGTATTGTAAAAAGGCGTTCCTAAAAATTAAGAACGCCTTTTTTTTTAGTTTTCAGTTTACCGTCACAGTTTTCAGTTTCAACTGCGACTAAATACTGCGACTGTGACTAATAGCTAAGCTCGACAATCGATTTTACTTTATCTAAAGTTATTAATTGTTTTTCTCCTAAGCCTTTCCATCCTCTCTTATCGAAACGATTTACTATAAAATCAGCTGTTTTACTATAATCTTCTATATATTGAGAAAGTTTGGTATCCATTCCCATTGTATGGAAAAACGCAACAGTTTTATCGATGGCACCTTTCGCTACTTCATCATCAGAACCTGTTAAGTTGAAGATTCGGCGACCGTATTGTGCTAGTTTTTCTTTTTTAGTATCAAACATTACCTCGTATAAACTTGGTCCTATAATTGCCAAAGTTCTCGCGTGATCAATGCCGTATAAAGCTGTTAATTCATGACCAATCATATGTGTTGCCCAGTCAGACGGAACTCCTTTTTGAATCAATCCGTTTAGCGCCATCGTACAGCTCCACATAAAGTTAGAAGCCAAAGCATAATCTGTTGGGTTTTCAACCACTTTTGGACCAACTTCGATTAAAGTTTGTAAAATTCCCTCAGCAATTCGATCTTGTAAATACCCTTCGTGCGGATACGTTAAATATTGCTCCATTACGTGTGTATAAGCATCTACAACACCATTTTGCAATTGTCTTTTTGGTAAAGATGCAATTACAGTTGGATCACAAATTGAGAATTTCGGAAACATCGCACTTCCGCCAAACGCCAGTTTTTCCTGAGTTTCTGTAATCGTAACTACAGCTCCGGAATTCATTTCACTTCCTGTTGCAGGCAAAGTCAAAACAGTTCCAAAAGGCATTGCATTTTCTTTAATCAACAAACGTTTTTGCAAAATATCAATCGGATTTCCGTCAAAATGAACCGCCGCCGAAATAAATTTTACTCCATCGATAACAGATCCGCCGCCAACAGCCAGAATAAAATCGATCTTTTCTTTTTTGATCACTTCAACCGCTTTCATCAACGTTTCGAAATGAGGATTTGGTTCAATTCCGCCAAATTCAACAATTTCAAAACCTTTTAAATTTTTGATTACCTGTTCATGAATTCCATTATTAAAGATACTTCCGCCACCATAAGCCAAAAGAATTTTTGCGTCTTTTGGAACTAAAGTTGAAAGTTTTTCAATCTGTCCTTTTCCGAAAATTAAATTCGTCGGATTATATAATTCGAAGTTTAGCATTTTTTTTAAAGTTTCTGAGATACTAAGTTGCTAAGGTTCTAAGTTTTTGATCCTAGCAACTTGATATCTTTTTATTAATATTCATTGTGATACTAAGTTTTTAAGTTTTCTTTAAAGATATTCCAATCTTAGTAACTTAGAAGCTTAGCAACTTAGAACCTTATTTAGTTAATTTTTCCAATAATTTTCCAGCTACTAATTTAGATGAAGCCGGATTTTGTCCTGTAATTAAAAGTCCGTCTTCAACAGAATAAGGTGCCCAATTTGGTCCTTTTGAGAATTTAGCACCATTTTGAGTCAAAGCATCTTCTAATAAAAATGGAACAACTTTAGTTAAACCTACAGCTTCTTCCTCTTCATTTGTAAAACCGGTTACTTTTTTATCTTTTACTAAAAATTCACCGTTTACTTTCACGTTTTTCAAAACTGCCGGAGCATGACAAACAAAAGCTACGGGTTTTTTATGTGTATAAAAAGATTCAATTAAAGCAATTGAATTTTTGTCTTCGACTAAATCCCAAAGTGGTCCGTGACCACCGGGATAGAAAACTGCATCGTAATCTTTTTGATTAATAGTCGATAGTTTATGTGTGTGCTTTAATTTTTCCTGTAATGTTTTATCAGCATCAAAGCGTTTAGTATCTTCTGTTGCAGATGCCGGATCAGCACTTTTTGGATCAATTGGCGGTTGACCTCCAAGCGGGGTCGCAATTGTGATTTCTACTCCCTGATCTAATAATTCATAATAAGGTGCAGCAAGTTCTTCTGACCAAAATCCTGTTTTTTCTCCTGTATTGCCCAGTTTATCGTTACTGGTCACAACAAATAACACTTTTTTCATACTTTTTTTATTTGTTTTTTGAGCTATAGCCGTTGTGCTAAAAGCTGTTAATGTTATAATCGCGAGTAATGCTATCTTTTTCATAAGTTTAAATTTTTATCAAATTTACGGCTTAAGTGATATTTGTAAAAATAAAATAAACTATGTTTGTTATAAATAAATTTATGTCATGGTAAATCTCGAATGGTACAGAACATTTAAAGCGGTTTATAAAAACGGAAATTTTTCTATCGCTGCAAAAGAGTTATTTATGAGTCAGCCTGCAGTTAGCCAGCAAATATCTATGCTGGAAGCTCATGTTGGAAACAAATTGTTTAACCGAAAGTCAAAGGGCGTAGAACCAACGGAATACGCTAAGTTACTGAATAATTTGATAATAGATGCGCTCGACAGACTCGAAAGTGTCGAAGCCGGTTTTCGGGCTAAAGCAGAAGATGCCAACAGATTAATTTCTGTGGGAATTTCAAAACATCTTTTTAATTGTGTGGGTGATCTTTTAATTTCTAAGTTTGATTTAATTGATTTTACTTTTGCAGAAAATGATGAACTTTTTGCTTTGGTCGATGCTAAAAAACTTGACTTTGCCATTACCACAAAAAGGTTTGATACTTTTGATACTACTTATGAAATTGTTGGAAAAATTAAACTAATAATGGTTGCGCCAACAAGTTTAGACATAACAGAATTTCGTCAGAAATTAAAAGCAGATAATTACACTGAAATAGAACAATGGCTCAACAGTCAAAAATGGTACAGTCATGACGCACGAATTCCGCACATAAAATTGTTCTGGCTTCATGCTTTTAATAAAAAAAGGCCATCTATGGTTCCTAATTATATCATTCCTTCAGAATCTGACATGCTGAGGCTCTTATCCAAAAATGAAGGAGTTGCCATAACCTGGAATTGTAATGCGAGAAATTATATTAAAGAAAATAAATTGCAGTTATTATGGAATAGTTTTCACGTTCCGGAAGAATTTGTGTATTTATTAGCACCAAAAAATAATAATTTAAATTCGTTTTTTGATATTGTTGCTAAAGAATTGAAATTGTTTTTTGGTAATAGATTATAAATTGTTTTTAGCCAAAAAATCTTTTTTTGGCGACGAATTCTACGAATTGACACTAATTTTTGCTGATCAATTAAATTTTAATTAGTGCAATTCGTGACAAATCCTTTTTTAAATTATGGAAAATTTACAAAATATTAGAATTGCAGTTGATGCCATTGTTTTTGGTTACAAGAACAACAATTTGTATGTGCTTTTAATTGAGCAGAAATTTGGCTCCGCAGATAAATATTGGGCATTACCAGGCGGATTAGTAAAAAACGATGAATCTTTGAGCGATGCAGTAATTAGAGAATTGCACGAAGAAACGAATGTCCAGCTCACTTTTATGGAACAATTATATACGTTTGGAGATGATATTTACAGGGATTCCAGAAACCGCGTAATTTCTGTAGCATATTATGCTTTAGTAGATGCTTCGAATCTTGAAATTAAAGCAGATACTGATGCAGAAAAAGTACAATGGTTTAAAATTGATGAAATTCCGGCTTTGGCTTTCGATCATAATTTAATTCTTAAAAGTGCCATTGCAAGATTAAAATCAAAACTGACTTATGAGCCAATTGGTTTCGACTTGCTTCCTGAGGAATTTTTGTTTTCGGATCTTGAAAACCTTTATTGTACGATTCTTGAAAAGGAAATTGACCGACGAAATTTTAGAAAAAAAATACTCAGTTATGGATTTTTAGATCAAACTGAACATTTTTCGCCTATAAAAAGTGGTCGTCCGGCAAAACTTTTTAAGTTTAATGACTTGAAATATAATGAGTTAATTAAAAAAGGCTTTCACTTTGAAATAAAGTTTGCGTAATTTTTACACAAAATAAATTGTTTATTAAATAATTAAATCTATATTTGCGTATAATTAACGCAAACTACAACGCTATGATACTTAACCTAGACCCAAAATTCTCTCCTTTTGATAATCAGGAAGAAATCAAATTTCAAAGTTTTACATTTTCTGGAGGAGAACCTCACATTAAAATCAATCCTGATTTTGATCACAATCAGAAGATAACCATCACACACCGTTTAAATTCATTCAATGATTTAGGATTATTATGCATCACGGTAGATGCTTTACGAAGAATGGATGTTAAAGTAATCGATTTGTTTATTCCGTATTTCCCGGCAGCAAGACAAGATCGTGTGATGATTAAAGGAGAATCATTATCTGTAAAAGTTTACGCTGATATCATTAACGGACTTCAGTTAAATAAAGTTTTTGTTTTTGATGCACATTCTGAAGTTACTCCGGCACTGGTAAACAATTGCGAAGTGATTCCAAATCATACTTTTATTCAACAAGTTTTAAAAGTAATTGGTGAAAACGTAAAATTAATTTCTCCTGATGGTGGTGCTCTTAAAAAAATCTATAAAGTTTCTGAGTTTTTAGGTGGAGTTGATGTTGTAGAATGCAGCAAAAGCCGTGATGTTAAAACCGGAAAATTATCTGGTTTTAAAGTATACGAAGATGATCTAAACGGAATAGATTGCTTAATTGTAGATGATATTTGTGATGGTGGGGGAACTTTTGTAGGATTAGCGGAAGAACTAAAAAAGAAAAATGCCGGAAAATTATACTTAGCCGTAAGTCACGGAATTTTCAATAAAGGTTTTGAAGTTCTAAACTGCTTTGATAAAATATTCACTACAAATTCAGTTAAAGATTTTGAAGGAGAAAGTGTTCAGGTAATAAAATTAGATCAATTGGTCTAAAATAAGTTTCACGTTTGAGAACTTGAAACCTGAAACAAAACACACACTATTAACAATAAACCAAAAAATTATGAGTGATGATTTAAAACCAAGATTTATTGAGTCTTTAAAAAGAAACAATGATCAGATTAGAGAAGACAGAGCCAAAACAATTGGTGAGGATTCTGAATTAATTTACAGACGCCGGGTTGAAGATATTGAACTGAAAATAAAAAGATTAGAAAGAGAACAAGAAGGACTTATTGATATTAGTCCGCTGGATAAAAACAGTTTGACTTTTGCTGATTTTCAACCGGAAGCATTTGTGCAAAAAGATATGGAATTGTCACTGACAATTAGAAATTTAAACATTCAGTTTGAAGTGACAAAAAAAAGATTCGAATATTTATTTGGTAAAACATTTTAGTTATGGGAGGTACAAGATATGACTTAGGCGCTCGCGATAGCAGAGCAAAAAAAGCAGGATACGGATTTAAATCTGCAGGTGAGATTTTTATTCAGAATCAAATAGGAATGGCACATGAATCGATGAATCCGAACGGAATTACATTTCGAGAGGCCAGAGATTCAGAAGTTCACCCAAATACAGTTCCAATTATTTTAGGATTGGACGTTACAGGAAGTATGGGACATATTCCGCATGAATTGATAAAAGAGGGACTTCCAAAATTAATGGGAGGAATTATTCAGGGAGGAGTTGCGGATCCGGCACTTTTGTTCTTAGGAATTGGAGATCATGAATGTGATAGATTTCCGTTGCAAGTTGGGCAATTTGAATCTGGTGATGAAGAACTCGATATGTGGTTAACCAGAACTTATATTGAAAGCGGAGGAGGAGGAAATGCAGGTGAAAGTTATCTTTTGGCCTGGTATTTTGCCGCTTTTCATACCAAAACTGATGCTTTCGAAAAAAGAGGTCAAAAAGGATTGTTGTTTACCGTTGGTGACGAACCTAATTTGCCAACACTTCCTGCATCAGCAATAAAAGAAATTATGGGTTCAGGACAGCAAACATATACGCATCTTGAATTATTGAAAGAAGCACAAAAAAGTTACGAAGTTTATCATATCAGTGTGTTGCATTCTGATCAGGCAGTAAGGGCAAATGTAGCCTGGAAAGAATTACTGGGACAAAATTGTTTGTCTATCGAAGATCATAAAGAAATCCCGAATGTAATCAAGAAAATCATTTGCGATAAACATAAAAGTTCAGGATTAGGTTTAGGAACCATTCCGCTTGACGGATTAGATAATATAGATAATATAGAAATGCTATAAATGTTTCTATATGTTTAAATAATATTTTACAAAATGAAAACAGCACAAATAGTTATAGGTTTAGGATTTGGTGATGAAGGAAAAGGGATTACAACAGATTTTCTGGCGAAGCAAAATCCTGAATCTATAGTTATTCGGTTTTCAGGAGGGCAACAAGCGGCACATACCGTAATGATTGGTGATAAAAAACACGTTCATTCAAGTTTTGCGAGCGGAGCACTTCGCGGTTTGCCGTCTTATTATAGTGAACATTGCACTGTTCATCCGGTTTTTTTATACAACGAAAGAAAAGTGCTGGAAGAACTGGGAGGAAATATTGAACTTCATATTCATCCTTTGGCAAAAATAACGACGCCATTTGATGTTTGGCAAAACCGAAATAATGTAAGGAATCTGGATCACGGAACTTGTGGTAAAGGAGTTGGAGCCACAATGAAACGCAATGAAGGGCAATACAAATTATATGCAATAGACTTGATTGCGCCTCGCCAAATGCTTTTAGAAAAACTGGAAAAGATTGCCTACTACTATGGTTTTCTAAATGAAAGTGAAATCGACGATGAAGTAAATCATTTTCTTGAAATTGTTGATGAAATAAATTGGAATATTAGTGATTACAGCTTTTTAGAAAAATATTCGAATCTTATTTTCGAAGGAAGCCAGGGAATTTTACTTGACATGGATCATGGGGTTTTCCCGAATGTTACTTATGCCAATACAACATCAAAAAATGCCTTTGAAATTTGCAAGAACTTGAAAATTACAGCTATCGAAATGTATTATGTTACCAGAAGTTATTCTACCCGACATGGTAGTGGATGGATGAGTAATGAACGCGAATTAAAATTAAAAAATAACGAAGAAGAAACCTGTGTTTATAACGATTTTCAGAAAGAATTGCGAACAGGCGATTTAGATTACGATCTTTTGAATTATAGTTTAAAGCTGGATGCAGCATATAGTCCGGATGCTCAAAGAAATCTGGTTCTAACCTGTATGGATCAGATCGAAGTGGATTATAAATTTGAAAAGTTAACTACTCAGTTTGCTGAAATATATGGATCATTTTCGCCTGATTCTAAAGGTTTTAAACAGCTGACTTCTTTGTTTCAATAAGAGAAAAAATGAAATATAATATAGAAAACATAGCCGCAGAAAGTAAATTTTTATTTTTCTGGGGACATCAACCCAATAAAGACGGGAGCATTTCTAAAACCTGCTTTAGTCAATGGTGGTTAAGTTCTTTCGAAGTTGATAAAGTGATTTATAAAACAGCTGAACACTGGATGATGGCCAAGAAAGCCGAATTGTTTAAAGATGATAAAATTTTGGAGAAAATACTTCAGGCTAAATCTCCTGCTGAAGCCAAAAAGTTTGGAAGAGAAGTAAAGAATTATAATGAAACCCTTTGGTTAGCCGCAAGATTTGACATTGTGAAAGAAGGGAATTATCATAAATTCAGTCAGAATCCGGAGCTAAAAACTTTTTTACTAAACACACAAGACAGGGTTATAGTAGAAGCAAGTCCGGTCGATGCCATTTGGGGAATAGGAATGGCGGGTGATCACAAAGATATTCTCAATCCTGCCAAATGGAAAGGTTTGAATTTGTTAGGTTTTGCTTTAATGGAAGTTAGGGATGAATTGAAATAAATTAATTATGAAATTAGAAATCCTTAAAGGTGATATAACCGAAATTCAAGTCGATGCGATTGTTAACGCAGCCAATACTTCTTTGCTTGGCGGAGGAGGTGTTGATGGTGCTATTCATAGAAAAGGAGGAAAAGCTATTTTAGACGAATGCATCCAGATTCGAAATAAACAAGGCGGGTGTAAAGTTGGTGAAGCTGTGATTACAACAGCTGGAAATTTACCATCAAAATATGTAATTCACACCGTTGGTCCGGTTTGGGATGGTGATAAACAAGAAAAAAAGAATTTACTATCATCTTGTTATCAAAACAGTTTAAAACTGGCTGTACATAACAATATTAAAACAATTGCTTTTCCAGGTATTAGTACGGGAATTTACAGATTTCCTAAAGATAAAGCAGCGAAAATTGCTATAGAAGCAGTTCGAAATTTTGAAAGAATTTCGGAAATTGATAAAGTAGTATTTATTTGTTTTGATGATGAGAGTTATGAAATATATAGTGGTTTATTAGAAAATAAATAATAATAGAATCAGATTATTTGAATTGTGTCTGATTGAATTAAATAAAACGCATAATGAAGATATTGTGTAGAAAATAAAATGAAAATAGAATTAAAAAAATATGATGAGCAAATAACAGCATGGCCAAAATCAGGTTATCACATTATGGCTCAATATGATGATGAAGAAATAATAGTGTATCAATCATACCGAAAAGATATAGGTGAATTTGCAGTAAAAAATCAGTTTTTTGGAGGAGAATTTAGCCTTACGAGAATGACCTGGATTAAACCCAATTTTCTTTGGATGATGTACAGAAACGGATGGGGAACTAAAGAAGGACAAGAAGTGGTGTTGGCAATTCACCTTAAAATCTCGGCATTCAATAAGTATTTGCAAAATGCCGTTTATTCTTCTTATGATGCTTCGCTTGAAATAAGTCATGAAGAATGGCAAGAACAAGTAAAAACATCATCAGTAAGATTACAATGGGATCCTGATCACGATCCGTACGGAAACAAATTAGAACGAAGAGCCATTCAGATTGGTTTAAGAGATGACTTTATAAAATCTTTTGCGAAAGAAGATATTATGTTAATCGAAGATATTTCGGAATTTGTAAAAGAACAATATTCGTTTGTTCAGAACCAGCAATTAGAAAAATTAGTAGTTCCTGCTGAAAAGCCATTCGTTTTTAAGGATGAAGAACTGAATAAAAAATTAAAAATTTCAGAGAAATCATGAATGAAAAAATAGCAAAAACAGTGAGTAAATTTCTAAGTTTAGTACTTAGGCATTCTCCGGAAAAAATAGGATTAAAATTAGATGAAAATGGCTGGGCAGATGTAGATGAATTAATTTTAAAATGCTCTAAAAAAGGACAGAAACTAGACGCTGTTCTTTTGGATTATGTGGTAGAAAACAATGATAAAAAACGTTTCGCCTTTAATGAAGATAAAACAAAAATAAGAGCAAGTCAGGGACATTCGATTTCTGTTGAATTGAATTTGAACGAAACAGAACCTTCAGAGCTTTTATATCACGGAACTGTTGCAAAATTTTTGGATAATATTAAAAAAGAAGGTTTGCAAAAAATGAGCCGTCAACATGTTCATCTTTCCAAAGATCTGGAAACGGCCACAAAAGTAGGAGGAAGAAGAGGGATTCCCCATATTCTCACCGTAAGAAGTGGTGCAATGCACAGAGACGGATTTAAATTTTATTTGTCTGAAAATAATGTTTGGTTAACAAATGAGGTTCCGGCGAAGTATATTGAGTTTAAATCGTAAGGAGGACTAAAATCTATTCAAAATTAATAAGTAAAAATAACAGTTATGATACTAGAAGCAGCAATAGGCGATGCATATGGAGCAGGTTTTGAATTTCGCGATTTAGATTTTATTTCTCAAAACAATAATTTGACTGAGTATCATAAACACGGTCTTTATACTGAAATTTACAAACGATATACGGATGATACTCAAATGGCAATCGCAATTTCAGAATTGTTGTTAGAAGATGATAATTGGAACGAGATTAAGGTTGCCGATAAATTTGTAGAAGTATTTCACAGAGATAAAAGAAGAGGATATTCAGACAGGGTTTACAATGCTTTAGACGCCAGTGCAAATGGATCTGATTTTATTAAAATAATTAATAATGGCAGTAACGGAAATGGTTCTGCAATGCGGGCGTATTCTATTGGGTATCTAAAAAACATAGATCAATTGCTTGAGTTTTGCGAAATTCAGGCAAAAACTTCTCATCATACGATTGAAGGAATTAGTTGTGCAAAACGTATCGCCTTGGCAGTTCATTATTTTAAATATAATTTAGGAGATGGATCGACTTTGATCTCGTTTTTGAATGAAACTTTAAAAGAGAATGAAACCTACAAAATTACTTCTCCAATTGACATGCACGGATACCCAACAACACAATCTGTGATCAAAATTGTTTCAGAAGCGACTTCTATGAGCGATTGCCTCAAAACCAGTATAGATTATGGTGGAGATACAGATACAGTTGCGGCTCTTTGCATGGCAATTTTAAGTCATAAAGAAAACTGTGATAAGGTGTTGCCAGCATTTTTATATGAAGGTTTAGAGAATGATAAATTTGGAAAAGATTTTCTAGTCAAGCTGGATTTGAACTTGGATAATAAGTTTAAACATTAATTAATCGATACTATTTAGTTCCGCAACTTAACGCAAAAAGATATTTTTATTATGAAAAGAACTTTAGTTATTGGAGATATTCACGGCGGATTAAAAGCTTTGGATCAATTGCTGGATAGAGTTGAGGTAACAGAAAATGACAGGTTTGTTTTTTTAGGAGATTATGTCGATGGCTGGGGAGAATCAGCACAAGTAATTGACTTTCTGATTTTATTATCCCAAAAACAGGAATGCATTTTTATAAGAGGTAATCATGATGTTTGGTGTCACGAATGGCTGGAAAATAATGTAATTAATGATATTTGGTTTTTTCACGGAGGAAAATCAACTATAGAAAGTTACCAAAACATAGATTTCATGCGTAAAGAAAAGCATCTTGAATTTTTCTCTAATATGAAAGATTATTATGTAGATGAACATAATAATTTGTTTATTCACGCCGGTTTTTCATCGATGCACGGTCCAGAGAAAGAACATTATACAACAAATTTTTCATGGGACAGAACACTTTGGGAAATGGCTTTGACAATGGATAAAAGAATACAAAAAGATTCACTTTTATATCCTAAAAGATTATTACTCTTTAATGAAATTTACATTGGTCATACACCAACACTTCATTATAATGTTGAGATTCCAATGCAAGGGTGCAATGTCTGGAATATCGATACCGGCGCAGGTTTTTATGGAAAACTAACTTGCCTTGTTATAGCAACAAAAGAATTCTGGCAAAGTGATGTAGTACAATCTTTTTATCCAACAGAAAAAGGAAGAAATAAATAGAGATGAAAAACAAAATAGAATCAGGTTTATTTGGTATGGCAATTGGTGATGCTCTGGGAGTTCCTGTGGAGTTTAAATCAAGAATTTCTTTAAAAGAAAACCCTGTTACTGATATGATGGGTTATATGAGTTGGAATCAGCCACCGGGAACTTTTAGTGACGATAGTTCGTTGGCTTTTTGTACTGCCGAAAGTTTATGCAAAGGTTTTGATATCCAAGATATGGCCGTAACTTTTGTAAAGTGGATGCAGGAAGGATATTGGGGAGCGCATCACAAAGTATTTGATATAGGAGGAACTACAAAGCATTCGTTAGCCAGAATAGTAAAAGGTGATTCTGCCAGAGATTCCGGTAATTTTTTTGATGAAGATAATGGCAATGGTTCTTTGATGAGAATATTACCTTTAGTTTTTTATCTTCAAAATGAAAAAGATATCGAGGTTGTTTATAAAAAAGTAAAAGCAGTTTCCTCTATAACTCATGCTCATTTTCGGTCAGTATTTGCTTGTTTTATCTATGTTATTTTTTGTTTGGAAATTTTAAAAGAGAAAAATAAAAAAGAAGCATACACAGAAACACAAAATATTCTAGCAGAATTTTTGAAAGACAAAGAGTATAATCCAAAGGAAATTCATTTATTTGATAGAATTTTACAAAATGATATCTCTAAATATCCTGAAAACGAAATTGGATCATCAGGTTATGTTTTGCATAGTTTGGAAGCCAGTTTCTGGTGTTTTTTAAATTCTGAAACATATGAAGAAACAGTTTTAAAAGCTGTTAATTTAGGAGGAGATACAGATACAACTGCCGCGATTGCCGGAGGTTTGGCAGGTATTTATTATGGAATCGAAAATATTCCTGAAAAATGGATTGAAAATTTGGTTAGGGCCAATGATATAAAAGATTTAGCAGAACGATTATCAAAAAATATAAATTAAAGTATATGAACCCATTATTATTAACAGACGGTTACAAAGTTGACCACAGAAGACAATACCCGGATAAAACTACATTAGTATATTCAAACTGGACACCCAGAAAATCAAGAATTGAAGGGCTTGATGAGGTGGTATTTTTTGGATTACAATATTTTATCAAAAAATATATCATTCATGATTTTGATACTGACTTCTTTAAAAAACCAAAAGAAGAAGTCGTTAGAAAATATGCTCGAAGAATCAATAATTATTTAGGAGAAAACCAGGTTGGAACAAAACATATCGAAGATTTACATGATTTAGGATATATTCCAATGGTTTTTAAGGCCCTTCCGGAAGGATCAAGCGTGCCTTTGAGAGTACCAATGTTTACGATGTATAATACGATTCCTGAATTTTTCTGGTTGACGAATTATTTCGAGACTTTACTTTCTGCTGTAGTTTGGCTGCCTTGTAACTCTGCAACTCTTGCAAGAGAATACAGAAAAGTATTAGACAAATATGCAGATGAAACATCATCTGTTCCTGAATTTGTAGATTGGCAAGCTCATGATTTTTCGATGAGAGGAATGGGCGGAATAGAAGCAGCAATAACTTCTGCTGCAGGACATTTGTTGAGTTTTACAGGTTCAGATACTATTCCGGTAATTGATTTCTTCGAAGATTATTACAACGCGAATTCTGATACTGAATTGATTGCGGGTTCAGTTGCTGCAACAGAGCATTCTGTGATGTGTATGGGAACTACTGAAGGAGAATGTGAAACATTCAAAAGATTGGTTACAGAGGTATATCCAAAAGGAATTGTATCTATCGTTTCTGATACCTGGGATTTATGGAAAGTTTTAACCGATTATTTACCTCGTTTAAAAGAAGATATTGTTGCCAGAGAAGGTAAAGTAGTGATTCGTCCTGATAGTGGTGATCCGGTTGATATTATCTGCGGTAATCCAAACGGTAAAACTCAAGAAGAGAAGAAAGGTGTAATTGAGCTGCTTTGGGATGTTTTTGGAGGTACAACGAATGCAAAAGGATATAAAGAGCTTGTTCCTCAAATTGGGGCTATTTACGGCGATAGTATTACGGTAGCAAGAGCAACTCAAATTTGCGAAAGATTAAAAGAAAAAGGATTTGCTTCTACAAACGTTGTTTTAGGAATTGGTTCTTTTACGTATCAATACAATACCAGAGATACTTTTGGTTTTGCCATGAAAGCGACTTACGGAGAAGTAGATGGAGAAGGAAGAGCAATTTTTAAAGATCCTATCACAGATGACGGAACTAAAAAATCGGCTAAAGGATTAATGAAAATTGACCTAATCGATGGTGTATACCATTTAACGGATAATGTTTCGTGGGAAGAAGAAAAACAAGGCGAATTGAAAGAAGTTTTCAGAGACGGAAAACTTTTGGTTGATCTGTCTTTAACTGATATCAGATCACGAGTTAAGAGTTCAATAAATGTTGAAGCATAACAATTCAACTACCAGTTGAATTGATGTAAGTCCCAGAGGGGCGATATATTTATAGTATTTTAGGATTGTTATAAGAAAACCCCATCGGGGTGGTATATTTTAGACAATCAAATATGAGAAAACATATCGCTCCGCTGGAGCTGTTTCTGAAATAAATTATATTAAAAACAAAAGCCTGAATTTTTAAATTCAGGCTTTTGTTTGTTTGTTATTATCCATTTTTTAGCAGCAATATTTTGCTCTCAATTCTTTTGCTTCAGTATCAGAATCGTATCCAATTAATAGCAATCCTTCTGTACATTCTATCCTTTTTTCTTTGATCAATTTTGCAATAAAAAGTTCGAATTTCATGTATGAGCGGTATTCTTTATTTATTAAATTTAGATATTTTCTTTGATATGGGATTTTTTCATTTGTAATAATATTCAATAAAGCTGATTGCAATTCATCAATATGTCTTTCTGAATCTAATTTAAAATTTCTGGATATTTTTTGATCTTCATAATCGAAAGAAATTAAGTTATGTACTCCGTTACTATACATTGGACCGGACCTTGTGTTTTCATTTCTTTGACCTGAATAAGAGTTTCCGTATAAAATTAAATTTTCTATTTTGTTGTATTGATATTCTACGGAATCAATAAATGCGTAATCTTCTTTAAAAGAAATACTCCCTTCAAAGTATCCATTCAAATTTTCATATTCATTTAATCTAATGCCACCAGCAATGAAATAAGTTATTACAGGAATTATAAGTAAGCAATAGGCATATTTTGAAATATCGTATCCAAATGAAGTTTCTATAAACTGAAGCAATAAAACATATGAAATAATTGCAGTTAAAGAATAGTAGGTTAGCTTTTCAGACAAAGTAAAGTCAAATCGTCTGGATTTCTTTGGATAAAAAATCGAAGCAGAGAAAGGCATTTACTTTTTATAAAAATTATTATGATCAATATATTCCCAAACTTTTGCAGGCAATAATGGTTGAATATTTTTCCCTTCCTTAATACTGTTTCTAATAAAAGTTGAAGAAATCTCTACAATTGGAGCATCGATAACATGAACTTTTGGATGCGATTTTAATTCAATATTTTCCTCCTCTTCAGAAATACGTGGATATACATAAATATCATAGTGATCGAGAATCACTTCGTAGTTCTTCCATTTATGAAGCGTTTTCAGATTGTCTTCGCCCATGATTAATGAAAAGTCATGCGTTGGATACTTTTCGTGTAAATGAACTAAAGTATTTACGGTATAATTAGGCTGAGGTAATTTGAATTCGATATCCGAAGGTTTAATTTTAGGATAATCTTCGGTAGCAAGATAAACCATTTGCAAACGTTGATGATCGTCAAGCAAGGTTGCCTTCTTTTTTAACGGATTATGTGGCGTAACTACCATCCAAATTTGATCTAAATCGGCAAATTCAGCCATATGATTGGCAATAATTAAGTGGCCAACATGAATGGGATTATACGTTCCGAAATAAAGGCCTATCTTCATAAAAGGTTTTTTTTCATAATTCAAATAGCAATCATTATAGTGTTATTTTTACTTTTGAATTATTCTGTAATATTAAAAAATAGTTTTTAAAAACGATTTTTTTTTGAAATCAAATAATCAACAGAAAATTTGCCGCTTCCGGTAACAAGAAGAAGTAAATAAAATAAAAGATATAAAATTGCCATTTCTTTAACATCGATTGGGTCAGCTCCGTGTATAATAAATACAGCGACAAGCATTGTAATTATTAAGGGTAAAGTTGCCAATCTGGTTGCTAAACCAATGAAAAGAAAAAACGAACATATTATTTCAGCAAAAACGGCAAGACTTAAGGAAGCTGTTTTTCCTACTCCAAGTGGATCAGGAAATTGAATTTCACCTCCTGATATAAGCATATTCAATTTAGATAAACCATGTGAAATCATTAATGTTGCAATTGATATTCTAATTACAAGAAGAATAATACTCAGGTAGTTCTCGTTTCTTTTTATTTCAAATAAATTAATCATAATACAAAAATTAATAGCGGTTACATCAAAAGCTAACGGCTCTTTTTCTAAAAAAGTATTGATTTATGAAGTTTCTAGTCTTTATTTACAAAAGCTTTTACCAATTGATACGCTTCTTCCTTAGCTGTGTCTAAATCATAATTTTTTATAATGGTATCAAACTGAGGGGCAGTTGCCAACTCTACAGAAGCTTTTGCAATTCGCATATTGATCTTATCGTCACTTTCAGTAGAGCGTTCTTTTAATCTGCGTTTCAATTCATCTACACTTGGCGGTTTTACAAAAACTGCCAAAGTCTGATCCGGAAATTTATGTTTGATACGCAATCCGCCTGCAACATCAATATCAAAAATCACGTTTTTGCCTAAAGCCCAAATGCGTTCAATTTCGGCTTTTAGAGTACCGTAAAAGTTATCGCGATAAACTTCTTCCCATTCCAGGAAATTCTCGGCCTTAATGTGTTTTTTGAATTCTTCTAACGAAATAAAATAATAATCTTTTCCGTGTTCTTCTTCTCCGCGTGGGTCGCGTGAAGCCGCTGAGATCGAAAATTCTAAGTTTAAATCTTCTTTCCCAAGTAAATGTCTTACTATAGTTGTTTTTCCCGATCCCGAAGGCGCTGAGAAAACAATTAATTTTCCTTTGTTCATTAATATATGCTTTAGGCTTTAGGCAGTACGCTTTAAGCTCCTTACTTTATGTTTTTTTTGCTTAAAGCCTATTGCTTAAAGCTTATTGCGTTTACAAAACATTCAAAACCTGTTCCTTAATCTTTTCCAATTCATCTTTCATCATCACAACCAATTTTTGCATTTGGGCGTGATTCGATTTTGAACCCATTGTATTGATCTCGCGACCCATTTCCTGAGTAATAAAACCTAATTTACGACCATTAGCTTCAGTACCTTTTATGGTTTCTAAGAAATAATCTAGATGATTTGTCAAACGAACTTTTTCCTCAGTAATATCCAGTTTTTCCAAATAATAAATCAATTCCTGTTCGAAACGATTTTCATCAACATTCACCTTCAATTCTGAGATTGCTGTTTGCAAACGATCTTTAATAGCCTGAACACGTTCCGGATCAAGAGCCAAAGCATCGTTCATGTATTGGCGAATATTTCCAATTCTTAAGTTAAATTCTTTCTCAAGAGATTCCCCTTCATCTTTTCTAAAAGTCAGGATATTTTGTAAAGCTTCCTCAATGATCACCTGAATTTGCTCCCAGTCATTTTCGTCGATTTCCTCACGCTCCGTTTTTAGCGTGTCAGGCATACGAACTGCCATTTTCATTAATTCAGTTTCATCGGCATCAGGATAAACTTCTCTTAGCTGAGCGATGTAATTTTTTACAACAGGAACATTTACTTTAGTCGAAGTTTGTTCAGAAGTACTTTCGATGTAAATCCCGAAATCAATCTTTCCTCTTTCCAGTTTTGTAGAGATTTGAGTTCTCAGACCTAATTCCATTTCGCGATAAAGCGACGGCATTCTTACGTTTAGATCTAAACCTTTACTATTTAAGGATTTTACTTCAACGGTAATTTTTTTTGTAGGCAATTGCAAAGAAGCTTTGCCAAACCCTGTCATAGATTGTATCATATAATTGAGTATAAAGGCGCAAAGATAAATAAAACTTTGCAGTCTTGGGTTGTAAATAACTAATCTGTTAAAACCGTTATTAGATTAAGATTTTTTCGCCACGAATTTCACGAATTGGCATTAATTTGAAACTTTTTAATTCGTGCAAATTCGTGAAATTTGTAGCTAACTTTTTAGAACAAGAATTTTAATTTGGGCGTTGCCTCCGGCCGGGCTATTCGTTACAATCTTTTTCGAGCAGAAAAAGCTCAAAAAAGGATTTCCGCTTCTATCCCTAACGCAACCCGCAATCCATTATAACTTTAATTCTTTTTATTTTTCTAAAGCCTTCTGAACCTGCAATGTTACAGGTTGAGTGTTTCCAATGTAAATTTTCTCGTCAATAATAAAAACCGGACGGCTTATAAAAGTGTAATGTTCCAGGATGTATTTTTTATAATCAGCTTCAGTCAAAGACTTGTTTTTTAGATCCATTGACTTATATAGTTGTGCTTTTTTACTGAATAAAGCTTCATAGCTTCCTGCAAGTTGGTACATTTCTTCAAGTTCTGCTTCAGTTATCGGATTTTGTTTAATGTCGTGAAAAACTAGATTGTTATCCTTTGGTAAACTTTTAATAATTTTTCGACAGGTATCGCAAGAGGCTAAATAGTATATTTTGTTCATGTTTTTTAAATTTAAGAGATTACAAAGAAAATTCATTTAAAACTGAAAAATGCCTAATTTTAGAAAAAAAATAAAATTATGAATTCAGTTTTTGAAGTACAAAAAACCATTAGAGAAGTTCTTGTGAAGATCTTGGATAATCATTCATTAGAACAGCTAAATAAAATCCCTCAGGGCTTTAATAATAATATTATTTGGAATGCTGCACATTGCGTTGCAGTTCAACAAGCTTTAGTTTATAAATTGTCAGGTTTGCCAACAATGGTTTCTAAAGAGTTTATAGTAAAATATTCAAAAGGAGCAAAGCCGGAAGGCGATGTTTCGCAAGAAGAGGTAGATGAAGTTAAAGCATTACTCTCTACGACTTTGCAGCAGACAAAACAAGACTATTCTGATGCTATATTTGTAAATTTTCAGGAGTATACAACCAGCTTAGGAAATACAATTAGTGACATAAACGGAGCATTGGAATTTAATAATTATCATGAAGGACTTCATACTGGTGTAATTATGAGTATTAGAAAATTTGTTTAATATTATTAGTATTAGGTTTAGTATAACACCAGTTTTTAAGCTGATGTTTTTATCTACAACGTGTATTATCTAATATTGATCTTATAGACCTCTGCTAATTTTAGATTTGTAAAATTTCCATAGAACATCATAACATACTAATTCATGAATTCGATTATTAGAATAGTACAATCTATTTAGTGACATATGTACAAAGCTTGAAATTAAATAAGTAACTTTATTTTCTGGTGTTGATTCCTGTTTTGCAACTTTTAAAATTTCGTCTATATTCTGTTTTATTGCAGTATTTGTTATAGCATTATTTGTATCTAATAATTGCTGATAGATTGATTCTTTATGTTTGTTGTAGACTTTTTCAATTTGTTTTTTATTGTCTTTGTTAATGTCAAATTCTTTGTAAAAGGAATCTCTAAGTCTTTGCATAAAACTTAATTTTTGAGAATCAGTTAGTCTAAAATGACTCAGATAAAAATCAATTAGTTTTAAACTAAATATAGGTTTAGACTCTGAAACAATATCGGTTTCTTCGCTTTTTGAAGTTGATAGAAAATTAATTATTTCAACACTATCATTAAAAAAAACTTCTTCCGCTAGTTCCATCGTATTTGAACCATAACGTTCAATTTCTCTATCGTAACAATCTATTTGTAGCGACCAAACAGATTTGGACTCAATATACTCTTGCAATAGATTATTGAATTCATGTATTACATGTCCAATGTTTTTTTTATCAGTAAGTTCAAGTCGGAATCTGATGTGATAATTCGGGTCTGTATATCTGATAAAAAACCATTTTTTAATGTAATTTTCTCTGATAAGCTTTTCTGTAAAAGGCTTAATGATTTCAGTTAATAAAACATCAGATACTTTGTAGCCACAATATATCTTAAAGTATAGCCAATCGTCGCCAGGGAAAAAGCGACTTTTTATTTTTTCAACCATTATAATTAGTTTGTGTGGTTTTTATAAATTGAAATGATTACCTGATTGGTAAAATCACTTTCTCCTCTTTTTACTATTTGATTTTCATCAGAGAAGAGAAATTCTTCAAAGATGATTGCCTCTTTTTTCGAAATGAGATCCAACATCATGGCAAATGATGTGCTATTTTCAAAATCAACTAAGAGCTGGTGATCTCCCTCGACTATATTTATATAACGTGGAATTTTCCACTCTTCTCTAAAAGCTTGTATATTATTCTTTAGTTGGTCAAAAGGAACTTTTTTAAAGAATAATGAAATGTCTTGTTGGGTAAAAGTCCAACTTGCTTTTTTTAATATGATATTTTTATATTCTATTCGCGGTATATGTTTAAATATTTTTGTGAGACTATTTATTTCCAGACGCATTCCATTTCTTTTGCCTTGTGTTTGTAAATCACATAAGAAATGATATATCGGAGTGCTATTGTTGTTGAAATTGTGAGCGTTTATTAATCTAGGAACGACTTTTTTGTTTTTAGATACGGAACGAAGGACAATTTCTCCTAAATGATTAACTGATACGGCTAAATCGCTAACGGGGATTTGATTGCTAAATTTTTGAATTGATTTTGCAAGGTATGGTATTTCATAATCGTAAAACTTTGATCTTGAAGAGACATTTCCAATTCTTGCTTCAGGTAAGTGGCCAATGTCAGCTAGAATAACATTTTCGCTGTTTTTTTTATCAGCTTCAGTTATTTGTTTACAAAAGTGATCAATCTCATCATCAGCTAATGAAAATCTTCCAAATAGATTTGCACCAGTAGAATTTCCACCTGCGTTTAATAGTATTTTTTGTTTGCCATCTTTAATTACAAACTCGGTAAGGAATGACATTGTTTCAGGCAGATCGTCCCATTTGTTATTAAGATGAGGTAGCTCATCTTTATCTATAATGATACTTTGGCTGTCTTTTTTATATGACTTCAAGATTTTTTCATGCAAGAGCAAGTCAAGTTTATTTAACCGAAGGTCATTATTTGTATTTTTTTTATTTAATAAAATTTGATTTATAAAAGAATCATCGGGAAGAATGTTATGATATGGATTTTCCGTGTATAAAATTCCCGAATCTGAATCTAAAGCTATTGATAATGGTACTTCTGATTCTCCGAATTTTTCAATAAATTTTTTCTTAAAATTGTTCAAGAAATAGTTCTCCATGTAAGGAGATAGTTGATTTAAGATAATAATCCCTTCTCTGATATCTTTTATCGCTTTTTTATCCAATGTATTTGTCTGGACTGCGATTTTTAAATCCGTTTGAAATAGAAATTTTGTATCAAATCTCGTATTGAGCTCCTCTAAAAGTGCTGTTATTTCATTATAACTAGAGATTTGACTTTCAATTTTTATATCTAATTTTTCAATCTTCTCTGCAACATCTTCAATTATATTCTTTATTTCATCGATATCTTCGATCTTAGATATTATTTGTCGTAAATGAGTGAAATAATCCAATCCCACAACTAGCGGTTCTAATTCGCTTACTAGTAATTGATTTTCTATTATTTGATTTATATAATCTAAAGCTTCATGATATTCTACATCGGTATATTTTGCAATCAGTTTATTTGCAATTTCAGTAATTAAATAGCCTTCTTTAGAAAAATCAAGTAAAAAATCCAGTACTTCTGTTTTTTCGACGGAAACAATTTCATGACTTCTTTTTAATCCATAATATTTATATTCAATATATCTAAGTTCATTATGGTATGAATATATAGTTGAGTTAGCGTAGAAACGAACGCTATTCTTAATTTTTTCGTTTTTAATTAAGTTGTTAGTTAGAGAAACTAAATAAAACATATCGAGTTTTGTGTACTTTCTATGCTCAGTATTGTTGCTTACTAAAATATTATTTTCATCTGCAAATGAACCTATTGAATATCCGGCGTAAAGTCCGAAAGGCGTGCACCTTGAAGACATACGAGTTAAATATTTGAGAAGTGAGGTTTTTAATTTTTCTGTTTTTTTGAGATCTTCTAGCTCTCCATCCAGCCATTTTTTCAAAATAACATATAAGTTTGGAGATGCCACATAAATGGCTTCTTGTATTAAACTTTCACTGAATTTTTTCTTGAAAGTGGAATCATCATCTTTTATTTCGTCTAAAAATGAAAATAAATCAGATATGGGATATAAAGGTGTTCTTAGGACGTAGTTGGAAAATAATTTATAAGGGAAATGGTTCATTGTTTTATTGCTTAAGGAATTTAAAAGTGGTTGTAAAAACTAATTTTGCTTGTTTTTTTAATTGATTTTTACAAAAACAAGCATTCGCCCCAGTTTAGTTTTTTCGAATCTATATGGTCTAATAATGAAAGTCCAATGCCCGATAGCCCATTTAAAATGGTCAAATCTGAATCATTATTTATCGTAAGGTTTTTTATCCCAAGATCCAGCCAGTAATTGCTTGCTTTAAGGAAATTTTCGTTTTGTGTAATTTTATATGCATCTGAGAAAATTTTGTACGCTCCAAAATAGCCGTGGCAGAGACAGTCTAATTTTAAAGATGTTTTATCTAATGAAGATCTTTGTGACGCATGTTCTAAGATTTCGATCCCGGTTAGTTTATAATTTTCATTATGATTGTAACGGACAGCTGTATTTAATAGATTAATACCAATACCAAGATCCCCGGAACACCAGCTAAGAGCACTCTCATATTTTACAACTCCTTTTTTGCTCAAAAAATTCGGAAAAAGAGATATGTCTGAATTTTTATCATTCTTGTACTTTAATAAATAGGTGATATATTGATCAGATAATAATTGTGCTTCTGAATTGAATTTCGGGATTGTGGAGATTTTATTGAGAATGAATATAATATTCGAAATTCCATGAGCTGAGCCAAAAAATACATTGTTTTCAAAACCCATTTTGATAATGTATTTTTTTAAACCATTTGGATATAACTCAATTTCCGGAAGTAATTCTGATAAATAGTTTAATAGAAGTGTGACTGATTTTTCAATTTTTTCTAAGTTTTCAGAGTTGGTCAAACTATTATAGCGATCAATTGAATAATTTAAATACCCAATCGTACCATGAAAAAAATCAAAATTGTTGTCTTTTATTGAAAAATCTATCCATTCATGATTATAGTCGTCGATCTCATAAAGAACTTCATTATTACTATCATCTATAAAATTTTCTTTTATTAGATAGTTTATTACCCAGGCAAAACCGACTATTCCGTTACAGTAAGTTGGTTTTGAATATCCTTCATTAATTTTTAGAATGCATTTTTCTAAAATAGCACTACCAATCGTAGTTTCTTTATTAAATACTCGCGAATAATGAAAATTAAATAAAGCAATACCGGACAGACCAGCTAAAACTCCAATTTCGTTTGTTTTTTGAAAGCTAGAACTTATTTGATCATTGATTAAATGAATCTTTGACTCTATGAAATCCATAAATAGAATGTGTTGAATAAAAAATCCAAAACTGCTAAGTTTTGGATTTTTATCTAATTATTAAAGGAAATAATTATGATAGTTTGGTCATGCAAGTCCCACCTTCAGATACGATACAGCTGGTATAAGATGAAGTGTCATTCCATCCCCCTCCAATTGTTATGATATCAACACCTCCGGTAGAAGTTGTGCCACTTGGTCCGCTTGTATCAGTTGGATTAGTAGTTGGCTCAAGTGTACTAGTAAAAGATGGTACTTCGCCTCCACCTTTTAGATTTTGCAATTCATCATTTTGAAGTGGTCTAAGATTAAGATTATCAAGTTTTGAAATCGTAATTTTAGTTAATTTAAGATTAGTTTTCATGAATTTAACATTTTTTAGTGTATAGTATTACAAATATATTCGATAGTATTATTCTTGCCAAGAAAAGGTGTGGTTTTTTATGTTAAATCTTATGACTTTATCTTGTAGAAAATCAAACATTTTAGAAAGATTATGTTTGTTGATTTTTCCTGGTGAAATGCAGTTTTGCCAAAGTATTACAAACTCTTCATCAGGAAATTTACTCCAATTACATTTGTCTCTGAATAAATCATTTGTAAATAGTTTTTCAGTTTTTAAATCTGAAACTATTTCAAAATTTAAAAAATGAGAATAGAAATTCAAGCTTATTTTCATAAACAACATATAGGTGTAGATAAAATAAGGAGAGTCTTCTTCCAGAGTTTCTAAGTAACTTTTGTAGTTATATAAAAGATATATATTTGATTTTAGAGATTCATCATCAATATCTCTTTTGGTAAAGTCACTTCCCTGATAATGGTGGGCAAGTTTTTGTAATTCAGAAAGGATACCGTCTTTTTCAAGGATAATTTTACCCATAGAGATTGTAGTTGCTTCAAATCTACTATTTCTGGAGAATTCTCTTTTTAATATATTTTCTATAATAGTATGACTCCTTACTAAATATGAAATTTTGAATCCATCGATTTCTGTTAAACCTTTAGTTGTTTTAAAGCCTTCATTAACGAATATTCGAATATCAATATCCGAAGTTTTATGGTTCATCTCAATTGCATGACTTCCGGTTAAAAGTATTCCAACAACATCGCTATTATTACGCCAACTTTCTAAAAATTTATCAAGAGCTTCTTCCATTTACTTATATAGATATACTACTACTAAAGTAAAATAAAATTTTAAAAAGTAAAATAAAAAAATAGAATATTTTCTTACTATTTGCAGGTGTGGTAAAAGTAGTTGAATATTGAATTATTCTTTTAATTTTAAAATTTGATAGAAAGAAGTCCCAAAAAGTATTTTGTGTTCTTTAAATCAGGTCTAAGTAGGCTAAGACGTTTGCTTATAAGCTTTTTAAGAGGGAAATGTATAAAAAAAGTCCCGCAATAGCGGGACTTTTTTATTCTATTATAGTTTCAATTGTAACTTTCATGGCGCCGGCACCTTTATTTTTGGTGATTTCCATAAAGGCTCTTTTAGATAAATCAAGTTCTCTTGTTTTTACAAAGGGCCCACGATCTGTGACTTTAACGATAACAAATTTTCCGTTAGCTTCATTTGTCACTTTTATTCTGGTACCAAATGGTAATTTTTTATGTGCTGCGGTATATTTACTGTTGTTAAATCGGGCTCCACTGGCTGTTTTTTTTCCGTTAAAACGGTCAGCGTAGTACGAGGCGTGTGCGTTCTTTTTATAAGGCTTTAACTTTAAACCTTTGTCAGTAAAGACAGAATCAGTTGGGATAGCAAGTAAATCAGGTTTTATGATTTTTACGGTATCCTGAGGTATTTTAGCTTTAGGTTCTGTAGTTGGTTTTGTTTGACTTATAACGTAAGTAAAACAGCTTAAAAAAGTTAATGTAAGGCTAGTAAGTATAATGTGTTTTTTACTTCTCATGGGTTATTTTTTTTCAGACTTGGGGAGTTTGTACAAATAATATGCCGAGATAAAAAAAGCCCTATTGTTTTAGGGCTTTAATTGGTTTTTAGAACCATAGGTTCCAAGGGATTCTACTTAATATAAGCAATAATCCTAATCCATAATAAATAGCAAAAGTTTTAAATTTAGCTTCGCTATTAATTAATTTTTTATGTTTTGACCATCCAATAGTGATCAATGCAATAGCAATAAGGTTGATTAATGGATGTTCTAATGAAGTTAATCTTAATTCGGCATTAGACATTTGTCCAAATGCTGCTTTTCCAAGAGGAGAAACAAAATAAAGAATTATTCCAATCAATAACTGAGTATGAGTTCCTATTAAGGCAAACAATGCGATTTTGCGATCTTTACCAGTAAAATCTTTTTTTGAAGTCAAGCCAATTATAGCATTTACAACTGCAATCAATAAAAGCAAAAGTGCTAAATAAGCCCAGCCAGAATGGAATTTTTGTAGAAAATAGTACATAAATTTTATTTTTTGTTAAAACAAATATAGCAAAAAAGGGTATAAAAAAAACGGCATTGGACTAAAAGTCAATGCCGTTTTTGGTATTTATTTAGATTCTAAATATTAGAAATCATAACGTAGTGTAAAGTTCCAAGTTCTTCCAAATCCGAAGTAAACTTTGTTTGCTGTAGCAACTCCGTTGTATAAAGCTCCAGCTTGTGCATAAGTAACTGCTGGAGTTGTTCCTGTTGCAGGTGTTTTGATATCATCTGCAAAGATGTTTGTGAACGACTCATTGATAAATATTTTATCAAAAACGTTATTTACGTTGAATCTGAAGTTTAAAGCATTGCTTTTGTTAGCTCCAAATACAAATTTGTATGAGATACCAGCATCTGTAGTAGCATAACCAGGTAATTCTACTGCTCCTTTGTTAGTTGCACTTGCAAAACTAGCAGGTGAGATGTTACCATATAATTTTTCAAAATAGTTAATGTTAGCATCAACATTTAATCCATTTAATACTTCGTAAGCAGCACCAAGAGCCATAGTAGTCTGAGCGTTGTTTCCAACTTTTACTCCGTCTAAATATAGTGTTTGAGCAGTTCCACCAGGGAAAGGGTTGTTTGAAGCATCAAAACGGTTACTAGTTGCGTTACCATCGTATTTCCAATCTCCAACAGAGATCATACCGTTTAATTTCAATTTGTCAATTAATCTTGCAGTTACATCTAACTCGATTCCTTTGTGAGTTTCGTTAACACCAGAGAATGTATAGAATCCACCAGGGTTAGTTGCTGCATCAGCATCAGATGTAGGTGTAAATCTATCATCCCAAGTAGTATAATAAGCATTTAAGTTTGCGTTGAAAATTCCAGAACGGAAACCGTATCCTAATTCAATAGCTTTAACTTTTTCATTCGTAAGGTTATCATTAATAATAGAAGCATTATTAGGATAAACTGCGTTGAAAAATGGTTGTTTAGAATAATATCCTGCATTAGCAAATACATTGTGTTGTTCGTTAATGTTGTAGTTTGCTCCCAACTTAACATCTCCACCAGTAATGTTTTTGAATTCAGTTTCAGAAAGAGGATTTGAATCTAAATATTTAAAATGATCAATTCTTTTATAACCTTGTTGAGAAACTGCAGCCTGAAGGAAAGCAGTTAAGTTTCCAGAAGAATATTCTAATTGAGAAAATGCTCCGTAGTAATTAACCTGGCTATCATTCCAATAGTTTACTCTTTCTTGGTAGTCAGTGCTAACAAATGGATTTCCGCTTGGTCTTGGCGCATAAGTAGTGCTAAAGTATGCCGGAGTTGGATTAGCATTAACATTTGTTGCATCTCTATAGTTTGTTGCACCAAATAAGTCAATTAAGTTTTGGTAGTGAATTCCTTTGTAAGTTCTTCCTTCAACACCAAAGTCTAAAGTGAATTTATCAGATAGTTTTTTGTCTAAATTGATAACACCACCATACCAGTTGTGAGAGTTAACCGAAGCAATTTCAGTTATACCTGTGTTTGTTACTGTAGCACTTCCTGAAGCAGAACTATTTTGGTATTGTCCAGCTGTAGCTGTTCTTGTTCCTAATGTAGTTGGTTGTCCAGAGTTCCAGTTTTGGATTAAATCAAAATTAATTAATCCGTCAGCAGTTCTTAATGAATTATTTGTAGAGTAGGCGTTGTTTCCTTTAATACCACCATTAGTAGTAGTTCCTCCACCTCGACCCCAAGAACCGTAAAGAATAGTAGATAATTTTGTTGTTTCGTTGATGTTGTAATCCCAGTTGAAAGAAGCTACTGGTTTGTGGTAATAATTTGTTTTTAAATTATACTCTTCACCGTTTCTATATCCCCAGTCAGAGTTATATTTTATGTTTGGTTTAGTACCATTACTTCCGTATTTTAAGAAATCACTTAATAGAGGAGAAGTTGATCTTTGATCGTGCCATTGAGGCGCTCCTGTAAAAGTAAATTCAAAATGATGTTTTTCGCTAGCTTTGTATCCAAGGGCTACAAAATAGTTATATCCTTCAAATTGTGTTCCGTCAACATATCCGTTTCCTTCTGTTCTGCTGAATAAGATAGAAGCAGAAAGTCCGTTTTTCATTAATCCTGTACTGTATGAAGCTTGTGCTTTAAGGTAGTTGTCATTTCCAAAACTAGATGAAATAGATCCACCTTCTTTCATGTCAGAGCTTTTTGTAACAATATTGATTGTTCCTCCTACAGATGAAATAGCTAATTTAGAAGCTCCAAGACCTCTTTGTACTTGCATTGCAGATGTAACATCTGATAAACCTGCCCAGTTACTCCAATAAACTGCACTGTTTTCCATGTCATTAACAGGTACTCCATTGATCATAACAGCAATGTTTTTCTGGTCAAATCCACGAATAGCAATTCTTGAATCTCCAAATCCACCTCCTGCTTTTGAAGCGTAAACAGATGGAGTGCTTTTTAAAATTTCCGGAAACTCTTGAGAACCTAGTTTTTCCTGAATTTCAGCAGCTTTAATTGTAGACACAGCAACCGGAGTTTTTCTGTCTTTTGCAATATCAACTACGCTACTTTTTACAACAATCTCGCTTAATTCGTTTGAATTAGAAGTTAAAACGATTGTTCCTAAATTGGCAGTTGAACCACCAGAAACTGCAAATTTTACAGTTTTGTTTTCGTAACCTAAAAAAGAAATAACGATTTCTCCTGAACTTGTTGTAGTGCTCAAAGTAAATTTACCGTCAAAATCTGTAGAAGTAGCAGTTGTAGATCCTTTGATCACTACATTTGCTCCCGGTAATGAACCAACACCGTCGGTAATCATACCTGTAATTTTTCCTTGAGAAAATGCGGTTGACACTATCATGAACAATAGTCCAGTGAGTAACCAATTTTTCATTGTCTTCATTTGTTATTAGTTTATTGTTTTTGGCAAAATTATAACAATTAAATCAGATAGTGTTATCAAAATGTTAAGAAAGACAACTTTTATTTAATTCGTTGCGTATTAAAATGATTTTTCTCTTTTTTATTAAATAAAATAACATTTTTTTGAATTTTAGCTATTGTATTTTGTTAAAATGATAATGATATGCGTAGTCTTGTAATTCTAAACTTGCAATAATCAAGGATTTTAATCCATTTATAGGCTTTTTTGTATGAAAAACGCCTTAATTTGTTTTAAATTAAGGCGTTTCAGTTTGTTGCGAATTTTTTTATAATGATCTATTTGTTTTTCAAAAAGTGATTTAGTAAAAATGAAGTTGAACTATCATGATTTTTTACTGTTTTTGTATTGATTTCGTCTAAAATAGAATTGGCTAATTGTTTTCCTAATTCTACTCCCCACTGATCATAACTAAAAATGTTCCAGATAATACCCTGAACAAAAATCTTATGTTCATATAAAGCAATTAAAGAACCCAAGCTTTTTGGAGTCAATTTTTGAATTAAAATTGTATTAGTTGGTTTGTTTCCTGTAAAAACCTTAAAGGGTAATAAGTAAGATGCTTTATCTGCAGGAAGTCCTTGTTTGTCAAATTCTGCCTGAACTTGTTCAGTAGTTTTTCCGTTTAGTAAAGCTTCTGTTTGAGCAAAAAAGTTAGACATCAGTTTATCATGATGATCTTCGTTCCCGTATAATGGTTTTACAAATCCAATAAAATCCGTTGGAATTAATTTAGTTCCCTGATGAATCAATTGAAAAAACGCATGTTGCGAATTTGTTCCAGGCTCTCCCCAGATAATAGTTCCGGTTTGATAATTTACAGGTTTTCCATCGCGGCCAACACTTTTTCCGTTACTTTCCATAGTTGCCTGTTGTAAGTAAGGAGCCAGTTTTTGTAAATATTGCGTGTACGGAATCAATGCTTCACTTTCGGCACCAAAGAAATTATTATACCAAACACTTAACAAAGCAAGAATTACAGGTATGTTTTCGTCGAATTCTGTTGATTTGAAATGTTCATCCATTTCATGAGCTCCGGATAATAAATCATTATAATTGTCAAAACCAATTGCTAAACTAATGCTTAATCCAACAGCACTCCATAAAGAGAATCTTCCTCCAACCCAATCCCACATTGGAAAAACATTGTCAGGATTAATTCCAAATTCTGTTACTTTTTGAATATTGGTAGAAACCGCCACAAAATGTTTTGCAATATCTTCCTGAGAAGCTGATTTCAGGAACCATTCTTTAATAGTTTCAGAGTTTGATAAAGTTTCCTGAGTCGTAAAAGTTTTTGAAACAATTAAAAATAGTGTAGTTTCAGGATCTAATTTTTTGATAACTTCATTAACATGATCACCATCTACATTAGATACAAAGTGAAGATTTAAATGGTTTTTGTAAAATTGTAAAGCCTCAACTGCCATAACCGGACCAAGATCAGAACCTCCAATACCAATATTTACAACATCAGTAAAAGCTTTTCCGGTGTATCCTTTTCTTTCTCCCGAAATAACCTCGTGGCTGAATTTTTTTATTTTATTTTTTACTTCGTAAACTTCCGGAATTACATTTTCTCCGTCAACTTTAATAACAGCAGATTCCGGAGCACGTAATGCCGTGTGTAAAACAGCTCTGTTTTCAGTTTGATTGATGATTTCTCCGCCAAAATATTGGGCAATTGCTTCTTTTAATCCAATTGAATTTGCTAATTCTAATAAAAGGGAAATAGTTTCCTGACTAATATTGTTTTTAGAATAATCAACTAAGAAATCATTCCATTGTAAATTGAACTTTTCAACACGACTATTATCTTGTTGAAACAATTCCTGTATCGTAGTTTCGTGAATTGCGTTATAGTGGTTTTGCAGATTTTTCCACGCTTCAGTCCCGGTTGGGTTTGTTGTGTTTAAAGCCATTTTTTTTGTTTAATTGAAAATGTGGTTATAAAAAACAAAAATACTGAAATTAGTTTTAATAGGATATCGGTTCACAATTATATAACAAATAGTTACGAAAACGATTTATGAGATTATTTGTTTTTAATTCTTGCTGATATTATAATCGCACCGTCATTTTCTTTTTCATTATAAATAATGCGACTACTGTTTTTGTTTAAAAAATCTAAACTTATAATCTCAGATTTTTTAAGAGGCAGAATTATGGTATCTTGCTTTTTGTTGTATTTTAATGAAATTCCGTTTATAACAATCAAAGGTGATTTGTCAATTTGATTTTCTTCAAAGGCTTGATTGACTAATTTCGAGACAAAATATTTGTTTTCTTTTGTGTCGTTTAAAACAAAAGCAGGTGGTTTAGAACATCCTAAAAATATTGTAAAAGAAAATACTAGTAAAGTTCCTTTCATTAAATATTATGGTTTAGTAAGACAGTGTTTTTGGATAAAAGCTTTTACCATATCTTCCACCAAGGCTTTTTATTAACTTCAATTGTTTTTCGGGCAATATCAATTTCTATTCTTTTTAAATCTTCAGTTTTAATTTTAGAATCATCAAAAAACATTTTGCCATTTTCATCTATTCCAATTGGAGATTTTGTTCTTTCTTTCCAATTTTCTGTTAGTAATTCCGGAATTAAAGGCAGGTTAATTTTATCATTAAATTTCTTTCTCGCTTTTTCTATAATCTCCTCTTCGAGATTTGAAGTCGAATTTTTAAGAAGCGTTAGTGAATTGTCAGGAATGTTTAAAAGAAAAACCTGTGTTTTGTTGTTGATTTTCTGAATGTCCAATACTTTAAAATAAGCAATCGTGTCTAAAAGAAAGTGACCGTTTTTTGCTGAATCAAGATTGAATTTTGATAAATCTTTTGCATGGGCACTTGCAATTAGATATCTGGTATTTTCAGAAATACCGCCACCCATTGAAGTCATGTCAGTAAAACCTTTTTCCTGAATTATCTGTCCAACTTTATAATTTGAAATTATATCTTCGGTAAGATTAGTGTCTCTGTAAAAAAGTTTTAAACCTGAAAAAGTTTCATTATAAATTGCTTTAAGACGAGCATTTTTCATGTTTTACTATTTTTTTTAAATTGAAATTTCAATGAAGTTATAAATTTCCAATACTGTCCAATTCTCTTTTCAAAGGTTCCATTTGTTTCATGAAACGATTTTTATCAGATCCGGTTAAAGATTCTCCGGTTGGTAAGTTTAGTCTTAGCGCATCTACCTGAATTCCGTTTTTCCAGAAACGATAGCAAACATGAGGTCCTGTTGCAAGTCCGGTACTTCCTACTAATCCTATGGTTTGGCCTTGTGTAACACGTTGTCCGCGACGAACTAAAATTCTGGACATGTGTAAATATTGAGTAGAGTAGGTTCCGTTATGTTTTACTTTTACAAAGTTTCCGTTTCCTGCCGTATATCCCGTTGCTTCTACAACTCCTGATGCCGTGGTAGAAATTGGTGTTCCGGTTGGGGCAGCATAATCTGTTCCTTTGTGTGCTTTCCAGGTATGTTGAACCGGGTGAAATCTGTTTGCAGTAAATCTAGAAGTGATTCGGCTAAATTTGATTGGAGTTTTCAGGAAAAAGTTTTTCAGCGTTTTTCCTTCATCATCATAATATTCTACTTTTCCTGAAATAGTATCTTTTTCAAACGGAAATGCATAAACGATTTTTCCTTTATATTCAAAAAACGCAGCTTCAAGATCTTCAACTCCATCATACGTTTTACCATTTATAAAACGTTCTGTAAAAATTAATCCGTATCGATCTCCTTTCTTAAGCTTAAAAAAGTCAATAGACCAGGAGAATACCTTAGTTATTCTGCTCGCAAGTGCCGTTTCGACGCTTTCGTTTCCTAAAGTTTCAGATAATGAACTTTTTAAAACACCTCCAATAATTTTACGTTTAAGTGTAACGGGTTTTATTTTTTTGTAAGCCTTTGCAATACTGTCTCTAAAGTCAATTACATAATAAGTTAATGCGTCTGGCTGATAAATAAAAACCTCCAATTTGTTGGTTTTGTTTTTAGATCGAAGAATTGTGTATGGTTTATTGTATCGAATTGATCTCACATCAAAAGAGTCTTTTACTTGCTCGACAATGTCAAATACTTTTTTGTCTCCAATATTTTGACGTTGAAAAATAGAGCCAAAAGAGTCTCCTTTTTTTATAGTGTCCTGAAGAACATTAAAATCAGCGTAATTAAAACCGAATTCTACTTTTTTAGTTTTTGGTTTTGTAATTTTATTTTCAACTTTTTCAGCGGTTTTATTACATGAAACGATTGATAATAATAGGATTATAATTACGAATACTTTTTTCAAACTTATTTATTTTTTTTAGAAATTAAACTGCTGTTTCATTTCCCCAATTAGACAATTCTTCTTCGGTCCACAATTTAGGAAAAAAGATGCGTCTTTGGTATTTTGGATGCATATATTTTTGCCAGTCACTTCCTCCAGTCGCTTCACCATTACCTTTTCCACTTTCTAAAATATATTTTCTGGCAGTGTTTAAATGCTGCATAACCCAGGTAATATTAACAGTTTTGTCGTAGTGACGCATTGCCTGTATTAATTCTTGATTGTGTTGGTCTTCGATAGGGAGTTGTGTGAATTTCTGCCAAATATTTTTTGTTTTGAATGTAGATATTTGTCTTAGAAACTGATCTTTATATTTGTTTTCAAATTCTTTAAGAAGGTATGATTTTTCTCCGGTATGATAATCTTTTCCGGCAGCCTGCCAGTATAAATGTTCAAAGCTGGTTTCTAAAGCGGTGTTTTCATCAAAGTTTCCTTTGTATCTGAAATCTGTTAAATTGATGACATCTGTAGAGGCAAATTCTATCAATCTGTATTGTGCACTCTGGAAACCACTTGCGGGAGTCAGCGTGTTTCTGAATTTCATGTACTGATCAACTTCCATTCCGTTTTCCATAATACTGAACGAATTGGTCAGCATATCGAAATAACGGGTAATCCTTGATAATCTTTCGCTGAAAAAATCAACCTGAATATTTTGTGTGTCGGCAATTTGATCAATTTCCCACAAAATCATTTTAAATATCAATTCGTTGACCTGATGGTACATGATAAAAACCATTTCGTCAGGAAGCGTAGTACGTTGTATTTGTAAGTTTAAAAGAGCATCAGTCTGAATGTAATCCCAATAAGTGATAGGTTTTGACCAAAGTAAGCCTTCTAGCTGAACATCAGTTTTTTGATTTATCGCCTGAAATTTTAGGTCAATTTCTTTTAGAATTGATTCTGAATGATCTGTGGTATTCATTATTTTTTTGCTTTAAATGGATTTTTTAATCCTTTATATTCGTCAAGATCTGCTTTAAGTGATCCAACGGCAAGATCCGCTTTTATTCTAATCGGAACTTTATTGTCGTCGTCTGTTATCCAAAGCGTTACGCTTTCTTTTTCTTTAAAAACACGCCCGGTTTGCACTAATGGTTTAAATACCATCGTAGAAACGGTTCCAAATTTAGTCGTAATATCTTGACGACCTATATATTTTAACTTAAATTTTGTGATTTCTTCGTCAAAAAACATATCGATTGTAATTGCTTCACCAGATTTAAGTTTGTCAATGTTAGGATGATTTCTTAAGTAATAAAAAGACGAAATAATATCCTGAACATTATCTGTAATAACAATTGTTTTTTCGGTTTTGCGCTTATAATCTTTTACTAAAATCCTGTTTTCGTTTTGATTAAAAAAACCTTCCTGGTTTTTTGTGTAACCGCCTTCGTCTATTTTGCGCACATAGCGATAAGGACTTCCGGTTTGTTTGTCGAAATAACTTTCGTACAGGTCTTCTACTTTAAAGAAAAATTTAGACATTCCGGTTGTGTAACCTTTACCCACAGCGTGGAACACTTTTTTGTTGCTTATAGTAGCATCTTTTATTTCAAGTGTGGCATAACCTGCGTTTACAATTCCGTAATGAATTCTGAATTTAAAATATTCTCCCGTATCGAAAGCGTCTTCTTTTTGAGTATCGAAAGAAAGTGTCGTGAGAATTAATATAGAGAGGATGAATTTTTTCATAGTACAATTTTTACATTTCATTATAAAGATAAATAAATGCAAATTCTATTCCAAATGTACCGATACAAAAAAACTCAGTCAAGGAATGACTGAGTTTTTATGCTATTAACTAACCAAAAAACTATAAATTATGAAATTTATATCAATTCAGAAGGAAACCACCCCTTCTTGATTTGCGAGTGCAAAGATAGATAGAAAGTTCAAAAAATAAATAGCAAAAGGCAAGTTTAACATAACATTTGCATAAAAAGCACCCTTTTACAGAGAATTATTCTATTTAATGTAAAAATATTGCGTTTTTACAAAGTTCCTCTTAATTCTTGCTCTCTCTCAATTGACTCAAAAAGGGCCTTAAAGTTCCCTGCTCCAAATCCTTTTGCTCCCATTCTTTGAATAATTTCGAAAAAAAGCGTTGGTCTGTCCTGAACAGGCTTCGTAAATATTTGTAATAAATAACCATCTTCATCGGCATCGACCATAATAGCTAATTTTTCAATTTCATTAATATCTTCTTTCATCATGTCCATATGAACTCCTAATCTTTCTGGAATTGCCTGATAATAGGTGTGAGGAGGAGCAGATAAAAATTCAACTCCACGTGCTCTTAATTGTGATACGGTTTTAATAATATCATCAGTTGCAATGGCAATGTGCTGAATTCCGGGCCCGCCATAGAAATCTAAATATTCTTCTATTTGTGATTTCTTCTTTCCTTCAGCCGGTTCGTTGATTGGAAATTTGATTCTTCCGTTTCCATTTGACATTACTTTACTCATCAATGCGGAGTATTCTGTAGTAATTTGTTTGTCATCGAATGATAAGAAATTCACGAATCCCATTACTTCTTCGTAGAATTTTACCCATGTATTCATTTCGTTCCAACCAACATTTCCTACCATGTGGTCAATGTATTTTAATCCTGTTGGTTCCGGATTATAGTCTGATTTCCATTCTTTATAACCTGGAAGGAAAACACCATTGTAGTTTTTTCTTTCTACAAAAATATGAACCGTTTCTCCGTAAGTATAAATTCCTGAACGAACTACTTCTCCATATTCGTCTGATTCTACTGTTGGTTCCATAAATGAGCGAGCGCCGCGTTTCATGGTTTCTTCATAAGCACTTCTGGCATCTTCAACCCAAAGCGCAGCAACTTTTACTCCGTCTCCATGTTTTTGAAGATGAGCATGAATAGGAGAATCTTGTGTTAACGGAGTCGTTAATACAATTCTGATTTTGTCCTGTTTTAACACATAAGATGCTTTGTCTCTTACTCCGGTTTCTAATCCTGCATAAGCCAGTGACTGATAACCAAAAGCAGTTTTATAATAATGTGCAGATTGTTTTGCATTTCCTACATAGAATTCTACATAATCTGTTCCTAATAACGGAAGGAAATCTTGTGCTCCTTCAAAGATTTTTTCTAATCCGTATTCTACTGATTTTACTTCTTTGCTCATGATAATTAGATAATTTGATAATGAGAAAATGAGATAATTTTTGAAATGCGAATAATTAAAAATAATTTTCCAATTGACACATTTTCTAATTTTCTAATTCCTCTTAGATGTTGATATTATTTTATTTAAAATTTTTAAAATTTCTGAGAGATCATTTAATAAACGACTGCATTTTGGATATTCGCTATGTGCATCGCATAAAAACAACCAGTATTTTGTTTCGTCTGCTTCTTTAATTGCAATTTTTAATTTATGAATAAAATCTGCTTTACTTTCTGCGTTTTGTGATTCTTTTGAGTTTGCTCCAATTGATGTTCCGCTTTTTTAATAACTGATTTGCGATTACGAATTTCTTTTGTTCCTGAAGTTCACTAGTGTAATCAATTATGTTTAATGCGAAATTGAATGTTTTTATTAAAAGAGCGTTGTTTTTATATTTTTCGTTGAAAGTCATTTTTTTAATTAGATAATTAGAAAATTTGATAATGAGACATTTATTATTTTATAAGTTTAAATTTACAAATTGATAAATGAAATTTCATTATAAAATCGCACATTAACTAATTTGTGCGGTTCCAAGAAAATTATCTAATTGTCTAATTGCCAAATTTTCTAATTAAAAAAAATATCTAATTGTCTAATTGACGCATTGACTAATTACTCCGTCCAGGACTTATAGTATTGTCCATCATCAAGTCCCATAGCTTCTTCAGTAACCATAAGAGGTCTGAATGTATCAACCATAACGGCTAATTCATGAGTTTCTTTATGACCAATACTACGTTCCATCGCGCCAGGCGCTGGACCATGCGGAATTCCTTTTGGGTGTAAAGTAATATGACCTTGCTCTATATTGTTACGGCTCATAAAATCGCCATCAACATAATACAGGACTTCGTCAGAATCTATATTGCTGTGATTGTATGGTGCCGGAATGGCTTTAGGGTGATAATCGTAAAGTCTAGGACAGAATGAACAAACGACAAAAGTTGCCGTTTCAAAAGTTTGATGTACCGGAGGCGGTTGGTGAACACGTCCCGTTATTGGTTCGAAATTATGAATCGAAAACCCGTATGGAAAATTGTAACCGTCCCAACCCACAACGTCAAAAGGATGTGTAGCATAAACTACTTCGTGAATCATTCCTTCTTTTTTGATTTTAATTAAAAAATCACCTTTTTCATCGTGTGTTTCCAATTCGTTGGGCAAAATAAAATCACGTTCGCAAAATGGCGAATGTTCTAAATGCTGACCTGATTGGTTTTTATAACGTTTTGGAGTATAGAAAGGAGAGTAAGATTCGACATAAAATAGTCGGTTTTCTGTAGTTTCAAATTCTATTTGGTAAATAATACCTCTTGGAATAATTAAATAATCGCCATATTCAAAAGGAATATTCCCTAACATGGTTCTTAGTTTTCCTTTTCCTTTATGGATGAAAAGCATTTCATCGGCATCGGCATTTTTATAGAAATAATTTCTAAGAGATTCTTTAGGAGCTGCCAGACCAATAATGCAGTCTTTGTTGACAAGCATTGCTTTTCGGCTGTCTAAAAAGTCATTTTCAGGTTTTAATTCGAAACCTTTAAAAAGTAATGATTTTATGTTTTTTCCAATTGCAATTTTTGGTTCAACAGAGTAGGAGTTTAAAATTTCCTTAACCTGAGTTGGTCTGTGAACATGATAAGATAAAGATGAATGTCCGTGAAAACCTTCGGTACCAAATAATTGTTCGTAATAAAAACCTCCATTGGGTTTTTCGAATTGGGTGTGTCTTTTTTGAGGAAAGTTTCCGAGTTTATGATATAATGGCATGGCTTTTCTATTAGATAATTTGTAATTAGATAATTCGAAAATTTGAATTGTGTGAACAGATAATTAAATCAATTTTGTAAATTGACTAATCATCTCAATTCGGTGGTTTCATTCAGGATTTCTCTTGATGAGGAATTGAAGATACTCTAATAAACCTGTCCATTTTGTTTTCATTATAACAAATGTCGTAATTTTAATTGATTTAAATTATATATTATATCAATTATTAACGTTAAAAAAATATGAAAGATATTTTTTAGCATAAAAAAATGGATCTTTCCTATGTCCTATTTAATGTTGATTTGGTTTAGAACATAAACCCAATACTAAACCACGTATAACTTTTTGACATTTCAGGAGACCATGATTGCTTAACTTCAATTGGTCCAATAATAGTTTCGAGTCCGTAACCAACTGCATAACCGGAATATTTAGGCATTGAAACCCAATCTACAGTAGTAAAAATATCGTCGCCCAAATTGGCAAAATTCGCAGAAAAATTAACGTGGTTCTTTTTGAAAATTTCGTAATCTAAAGTAATATCGGCTTTTATAAAACTATTTCCGGCAATACTTAAAAAGTCATACCCGTAGAAATAATTAAAATTATTGATTTTGTTGTAACCATAACCTCCTAATATAAAATCGAAAAACGGAACGCTGTCGCTGCCAATATTAAATCCGGCATCTGCTCCAATTTTAACAGTCGCTTTTTTGAACAAAGTTCTTGCAAATGCAACTTCTGCCTTTGCAATTGAAAAAGGCTTAAACTGATTGGTGTAATCTGATGAGGCTAGATACGTTTGTAAATCTCCGGAAAAATAAACTCCGGTATGCGGGAAACTTTTATTATCAAAGGAGTCGTATTTTAAATATCCAAATACACTAAAATAGTTGCTTTTTTCAATGATATTTTCTGCATTGGAAAGTGTTGGCGAATTTATTTTTAAATATTTGTATTCAAATCCTCCGCCCATTAAAAACTTCTGAACAAAGATAGTTTGAAAGTAAGCCTGATTGGTGAGGTCTGTAAAATCGACATTAATCAAATTTACATTTGGATTTTCTGTCACTAAATTGCTAATGCTCGTAGTTACATTTCTATTAAACTGATTTAGTCTGGAACGAAATCCAAAGCTGATGTTAAAGCCATTCTCTACATAATAATTTAAATCGTATCTAAAATTGTCGCCAAGAATTATGTCCAGAGATGTTACATCATTTTTCAGGAAAGTTTTTTTATGGGTAAGATTTAATAAAATACCGCTTTTATATAATCCGTCATAATGCAAACCTAGTTTTAAGTAAGTCTGTGTTGGGTTTTCTTTTAGTACCAGATCGAGATCATCTTTTGTGCCATCTGGTTGCAGACAATAGGAGATTGTGCTAAAGTTTTGTGTAGCATTTAAGTTGTTGATTCCCGCTTTAAGATCATCATATGTAATGGTACTTCCTGGTTTAAAACGAAGTTTTCCGCGTATGTATTCACGGGTGTAATTGTCTAATTTGTCACTATTTATTTTGTCTATTTGTATAGTGTCAGTGGCAATTTTTAGTTTTGGTTTTTTATAAAAATTATCTTCATTTACCAATGTTTTGATTTTTTCATAAACGGCAAAAGCAGCTTCTTCTCCTTTTCTTATAATTTCTTCGCCTTTATCAAATGAAATAACGCCATAGTCACGAATGTCCGGTTTGATATAAACATCAGTGTCTTTTATTTTGCTTTTCATTTTATCAATTGACTGCAAATTGGTAATCTGAACTAATATTCGGGTGGCATTTTTCAGGTTTTTTCTTTTCATTAAATCATCCTGGACATCTACACCAATAATAATATCGGCACCAAGATTTCGCACTTCCTGAATAGGATAATTATTTACAACACCTCCGTCTACTAATAAATTCCCGTCGATTTCTACAGGAGTAAATAATGAAGGAAATGCTGCACTCGCCATCATAGCCTGAACGAGATTTCCTTTGTTTAGTAAAACTTCTTCGCCGGTTTCGATATTGGTACCAATACATAAAAACGGAGTTGGAAGTTTATTAAAGTCCCTTACATGACGTACATTACGTGTAAGGCTGCTTAATAAATTATAATTGTACATTCCTTTTGAAAGTGCTTCCGGAATTCCTACTCTAAATTTGCTAAAAGGTAAAACAATGGCATATAATTCATCATTTTTTTTGCCGTAAAAATTTTTAGACGAACGCGGAATATAATCATTGATAAGCTCATCGAAATTGGTTTTTTTGAAAATAGAATCAATTTGTGATGCATTGTAGCCTGAGGCATAAAGACCTCCAATGATTGATCCCATACTGGTTCCGCCAATATAATCGATTTTAATTCCGGCTTCTTCGAGTACTTTCAAAACGCCAATGTGAGCAAATCCTTTTGCGCCGCCGCCACTTAAAACCAAACCAATTTTAGGTCTTTTGGCTTCGTCTTGTTTTGCTTTTTCATTGTTTTCCTGTGAAAAAGAGTTTTGTGTATTGAAAAATAAAAGTATAAAAAGACCCAACTGTACGCCCCAGATGGAAATGGAAAACTGCGAGAGACAAAACGATATTTTTTCCTGTAAAAAAAGAGCAACTTTAGAAGCTCCTTTTTTTAGAGTAGAAAAAAATCGTTTTGACCGAGTATTTGAAATGGACAGCTGGATTGGGCGCATAAAAAATAACTAGTTGGTTTTGTAAAAGTCGACAATTTTTTTGGCTTTTGATACTCCTATGACATCAGATATTTCTTTTTCGGTTGCCAATTTCAATCTTTTAACACTTTTAAAATGTTGTATTAACGTAAGCATGGTTTTTTCGCCAATACCCGGAATGCTTTCTACAGACGAATTTAGTGCCGCTTTGCTGCGTTTGTCGCGATGAAAAGTAATACCAAATCTATGCGCTTCGTTTCGTAATTGCTGAATTACTTTTAATGTTTCTGATTTTTTGTCGAGATATAACGGGATAGAATCTCCCGGATAAAATAATTCTTCGAGACGTTTTGCAATCCCGATAATGGCAATTTTACCTCTTAATTCTAATGCGTCTATACTTTTTAAAGCTGCAGAAAGTTGTCCTTTTCCACCATCAATAATAATAAGTTGTGGCAAAGGTTCATTTTCATCTAATAATCTTTTGTAACGACGATAGACAATCTCGGTCATCGAAGCAAAATCATCAGGACCTTCGACGGTTTTTACATTAAAATGGCGATAATCTTTTTTACTTGCTTTACCGTCTTTAAAAACAACACAAGCTGCAACGGGATTTGTTCCCTGAATATTCGAGTTATCAAAACATTCTATATGTCGGGGTTCAACAGGTAGTCGTAAATCTTTTTGCATTTGCGCCATGATTCGGTTCGTATGACGATCCGGATCTACAATTTGCAATTGTTTTAATTGTTCAATTCTGTAAAACTTGGCGTTACGAATGGATAAATCCAGAATCTGTTTTTTATCTCCAAGCTGCGGAACAGTTGTTTTGATATTCTCGCCCAAATCGATTTCGAACGGAACAATTATTTCTTTCGATAATAGCTGAAAACGTTCGCGAAGTTCGATAATAGCAAGTTCCAACAGCTCTTCATCTGTTTCGTCCAGCTTTTTCTTCATTTCTAAAGTATGCGAACGAATAATAGAGCCATGCGAAATTTGAAGAAAGTTAACATAAGCGGCACTTTCATCAGACACAATCGAAAAGACATCGATATTGGTAATTTTAGGATTTACAATCGTGGAGCGTGATTGATAATTTTCCAGCACTTCTATTTTTTCTTTGATTTTCTGAGCTTCTTCAAAACGTAAATCCTGTGCATATTGGTTCATTAATCGCTTAAAATCTTTCATGCTTTCTTTAAAATTACCTTTCAGTATTTCTCGGATCGCATCAACTTGCCTTTGATATTCTTCAAGAGGTTCCAGACCTTCGCAAGGTCCTTTGCAATTGCCAATATGATATTCCAGACAAACTTTAAATTTACCTGAATCGATATTCGATTTACTTAAGTCATAATTACAAGTTCTGAGCGGATACAATTCTTTGATTAAATCAAGAATAGTATGTACTGTTTTGAAACTTGTATATGGGCCAAAATATTCAGAACCATCTTTGACCATTCGTCTGGTCGAAAATATTCTCGAAAAAGGTTCTCTCTTAATACAAATCCAGGGATAACTTTTATCATCACGAAGCAATACATTATAACGTGGCTGCAAAGTTTTGATTAAATTGTTTTCCAGCAAAAGTGCATCTGTTTCAGTAGGAACAACGATGTGTTTTATGGTTACAATTTTTCGAACCAATACGTTTGTTTTGGCCGTATCATGAATTTTATTGAAGTAGGAGGAAACCCTTTTTTTTAAATTTTTGGCCTTTCCAACATATAAGATCTTTCCTTCTTTGTCGTAATATTGATACACGCCGGGATTATCCGGTAAAGTTTGAATTTGAAGATCTAAAGACGGTTTTTGCATTCTGTTTTGTTTCTGAAGATAATCGATAAGCGTTTTCAAAAATCATTCTGATTTAAGAAAAAAAGCTTAACACTGATTTAGTTTCAAATTTACGAAATCAAAAGAATAATTTCTATATTTAGATTTTATAATTCTACATGAAAAATAGTAAACCCTTGGTTATTTTTGGCGAATCGATTTTGCCGGGAGAAAACAAAACAATAAACGTTGAAATTGCGAGACTCCATACCACCACAAAACTAAATATTCCGGTTATTGTGCGTCGATCAAAGATTGAAGGTCCGGTAGTTTTATTCTCAGCCGGAATTCATGGTGATGAAATTAATGGTGTTGAAATCGTTCGTCAGATTATCAGTAAAAAAATAAATCGTCCCGCAAAAGGAACTATTATTTGTATCCCAATTATCAATATGTATGGTTTTGTGAATAAATCCCGTGAGTTTCCGGACGGACGTGATTTAAACCGTGTTTTCCCGGGAAGCAAAAAAGGTTCTCTTGCAAGTCGTTTTGCTTATCATATTGTTGCCGAAGTTTTGCCTATTATTGATTATGCAGTAGATTTTCATGCCGGTGGAGCAAGTAGATTTAACGCGCCGCAAATCAGAGTTACTGAGAATAATCCTGAATTAAAAATCCTGGCCGATGTATTTAATGCTCCTTTTACTTTATATTCTAAAAATATAAATGGATCTTTTAGAGGAACTTGTGAGAAAGCCAATATCAAAATGCTGCTTTTTGAAGGCGGAAAATCATTAGATATTAATAATGTGATTGCAAATGAAGGTGTAATGGGAGTAAAGCGTTTGCTGCATTATCTGGATATGCTTGATCCTAAACAAGTAGTTGAATATGCTAAAGAACAATCAATTTATATCAAATATTCGGTTTGGCTGCGTGCCAAATGTTCTGGTTTGCTGCACGATTATAACTTGATTGGGAAATTTGTAACCAAAGGAACAATTTTGGCGATCATTACAGATCCGTTTGGTAAATTTGAACAGAAAGTAAAAGCGCCACATGACGGATTTGTCATTAACGCGAATCATTCGCCTATTGTTTATGAAGGCGATGCGATTTATCATATGTCTAAAAATAATCCTGAAAATGCCGACGAATAAAAAAGAATTACGACTCAACTATAAAAATCTGCGCAAACAGCTTACTCTTGATGATCTGGAAGAAAACAGTTTGGCTATAGCCAATAATCTAATTCAATTGCCTATTTGGGATAAAACCTATTATCATGTTTTCTTGCCTATTGAAGAGCAAAAAGAAGTAAACACAGAATATGTTTTGCATCTTCTTTCCGGAAAAGATAAAGAAATTGTAGTTTCTAAAAGTGATTTTGAAACAAGGGAAATGAAACATTTTTTATTGACGGATAATACCAAAATCAAAAAAAACGAATATAATATTCCGGAACCTGTAAATGGATTGCCAGTTCCGTCAGAAACTATTGATGTAGTTTTTGTTCCGCTTTTGGCATTTGATCTTTTAGGAAATCGGGTAGGGTACGGAAAAGGTTTTTATGATAAATTTCTAGCAGAATGCAAACCGGAAACCCTAAAAATTGGACTTTCATTCTTTGAAGCTGAAAACCAAATCGAAGATGTTTTTGAATCTGATGTGAAATTGAATTATTGTGTTACACCTAAGAAAGTTTACAATTTTAAATAAATTTTGCAATACAGTATTTCTCACAATCAAAATCGTAGACACGCACAGCAGTGCGTCTACACAAAGTTTGTAGACATGCTGCATTTAGATGCACTGCTGTGCGTCTCTACAATATGTTGGGTTGGATAGGTTTTGCTATAAATAAAATTTGTTTAATTACCATCAAACTTAAATTTACTTATATCATTTATAGGGTTTAAAGACCCGAATTGACATAAAAAATCCCAAACTCCAATTGTTATCAAGTTGGAATTTGGGATTTTTTATTTTAGATTTTAATTTTTTATTTTACTTCTTTAATTGTAGAACCATCGATCCAGCCTTCGGTTCCGTCTGTTAATTCGATTTTTTTCCATTGTCCTACAGTTTCAGTAACATATACTTTTGCTCCTTCGTGCAAAAGAAGAATAGCTGCACCTGCTTTTTGTGGTTCACTACGGACTTCACTTAACTCAGAAAAAACAATAGCCGGACGATCATTGTTAAAATGATCCTTTTCTGTAATTCCTGCCGATACAGCTAATAACAAAGCGACTAAAAGAACAAACATTCCAATGAAATAAAGTCTTTTTGAAAGAGTAAGTTGAGAGAAATAATAGCCAATAAAACTCAATAAAAATACAAATGCAATTGCAACAGAAATTTTTGCCCAGGTATTATAGTCAAAAATTCCTGTAAAGCTCTGAATCAGTTTTGCAAAACCTACTTTAGGGATTTCTTTAATCTCGTCGATAGTTAATTTTTTGGCGAACTTTAAATTGTTTAATGTTTCAGGATCATGAGGTTTTAAAACCAAAGCTTTCTCGTAATTATAAATAGAAGGTGCTACTTTATTTAGTTTGTAATAAGCATTTCCTAAGTTAAAATATAACTCTGCAGAATGTTGTTTGTTTTCTTTTATAATACTTTCATAGACATCAACAGCTTCTTGATATTGTCCTTTTTGATACAAGGCATTTCCTTTTTCAAAGCTGCTCTGAGCAAAGAAAACCTGAGTAATTAATAAAAAAAGATATACTATGTTTTTCATTTTATTTTCTTTAAACGCAACAGTTTTTTTAAAATCGGTTGGGTTTGAATTTAAGTTTAAACGATCTGTTTTTCTAATGCTGAAATTATCAAAACAGCTTTGTCATAATCTTGCTGAATTGAAGCGCTTGATGCCGGAGCATAACGTGCAAATTCACAGTTTTCTGTCAGGCTGATGAAATTTTGAACTGATTCCGGATTTGCATTTCTGGACAATAATAATTCACGAATATTGTCCTTGCTCATTTCTGAAGTTTCGATATGCAATTTTGCTTTTAGGAAATTATGCATCGCTTTTTCCAAAGCAATATAAAATGGCTCCTTATTGTTCAGTTGTTTCTTAGCTTCAGATAAATATTTCTTCGCCAGTTTGTTGTTCATTCTGATTCGGTTTCCGGTTACGTCGCCGTCAAGAGCTTCTTTTTTCTTTTTAGCCAGAACAATAATTGGCAAAATAACAAAAGGCATTAATAATAAAATATAATACAGATTCGAACCATAGAAATCATTTTTAGCTATTGCTACTAAAGTTGTTTTTGGTTTTATATATTTAAATTGTTCTGTTTTCGAAATTATATTTTTAGATGCATTTGCCGTTGCATTCGCCTCTGCCTGCATTGGTCCGTCTAATACATCAACCATGATTTCCGGCGAAGTAATAGTTTTATAAGAACCGGTACTCAAATCAAAATAAGAAAACTGCATTGGTTTTATTGCATACTTTCCTTTGTATTGCGGTACAATAGAATACTTGTCTGTAATTCTCCCTGACATTCCTGAAAGTGAAGTTGTTACTTGCTCATCATGAACCGGATCGTACATTTCTAACGCATTAGGAACAACCGGTTTTGGTAAAGTAAACAATTTCATGTTTCCGTTTCCTGAAGCGCTCACAATTAAATCCAGACTTTCTCCACTTTTAAGCTTCGTTTTAGATGGTGTAACTGTAAAATTAAATTTACCAACAGCACCACCAAATCCTTCTGGTTTTGTTGCTTCCGGAAGTGGTCTTACGTTAATAGTTTTAGCACCTGCTGAAACAATTTTGTTATCATCTGTCAGGATCATCTGGCCATACATATCGCGGCGGTTTGTAGGCAATTGTACGCCAATATCTAATGACAGCGGCTCAATCGTTAATCTTCCTGATTTTTGAGGATATAAAATAGTTTTTTTCAGGATAACAAAATAACATCTCTGTCCTTGAAAAGTTCCCTCTTCGATAGAGAGTTGCTTAATATCTATATTCTGATTCCAGAAGTCATTATACTTTGGTTTTGCTAATTCTTTAAAACCGGTAACATTAATGTTGTTAAAGTATAATTTGTAAACTACTGTTATAGGTTCATTTAAATATGGACTTGTTTTAGAAATTTCGGCTACAAGGTTCAAAGTCTCATTAGGAACACCTTGCTGGCCTTGCGGTCTGCTGTTATCATAAGGGTCTCTTTCCTGGGCGACGGCATTTGTTACTACAACTTTTATTGGTTGTGTTTTATAAATCTGCCCGTTATATTCAATAGAAGCCTGTTTGATAGAAAATGTTCCTTTTTGATTAGGCTGTAAGATATAAGAATATATTTTCTGAAAAGAGCTTCTTCCGTTTACCCAAGACTGGCTTATTTGCTGACTTGGTCCGCCTACCACTCTAAACCCGTCAAATGAAGGTTGGTCAAAGTTATCCCCATCAACATTCATGATGAAGTCAATACGTAATCTTTCGTTTACTCCAAGGGTATTTTTGCTTACTCTGGCTTCAAATTGAACTTGAGCCATAAGCCCTTGAAAAGTGAATAGTAATAGAATTAAATATCTTTTCATTAATTGTTTATCAGTTTTTGTTTAACTGTTTAATTGTTAACTTGTTTATCTTTTACTTGTTTAACTGTTTAATCTTAGGTTTATTGTAGATCAACTTAACAGTTAGATAAAAAAACTACCAGTCTTTTTCTGCTTTTCTAGGGGTTCCTTTTACTTTTTGAGCGTTTACTTTATCTTGAATTTTCTTTTCTTCATTGTTTACGGCGTCTAGCAAATTCTGAACCCTGTCTTTAGAAATTCCGCCAGGTTGTGGTTTTGGTTCTCCTTTATTGTCAGACTTATCATCTTTCTTCGGATCATCTTTACCATCTTTTTTATCCTTGTCTTTATCGCCTTTGTCGTCCTTTTTATCTTTGTCCTTATCCTTGTCTTTATTTTTATCCTTGTCCTTGTCTTTATCTTTGTTTTTATCCTTGTCCTTATCCTTATTTTTGTCTTTGTTTTTGTCGTTTTTAGGAGGATTTTCTTTTAGTTTTTGTTTGGCATAAGCATAATTATAACGTGTTTCATCATCAGTTGGATCATTTCGTAAAGCTTCTTTGTAGGCTTCAACGGCTTGCGTATAATTTTTCTCTTTCATTAAAACATTCCCTAAATTGTGGAAAGCTTTATGTTTTTCAGGTCTTGTTTTGGCATTTTTTATGGCTTTCGCGTAGGCAAATTTAGCTTCAGAAGCCTGATTTTGTCTGTAAATAGTATTTCCTAAGTTATATGGAGCAGTTGCACGCTTTGAAAATTTTGATTCTGAAATTCTGTAATTAGCTTCAGCATCAACAAATTTATTCTGCTTATATTCTTCATTGGCATCAGGCAATGTCTTGTCTTTCTCCTGAGCTGAAACAGCCAAAGAAAATGTTAGTAAAATATAAAGAAGTAAATTTTTCATTCTAATTTTTTATGTTTTTTAGTTTGCCCCAATTAGCACTAATTCTATTTGCAAAAAGACCAATTAAAATAGTCTCCTTTTCATGCAGATTCATGTAATTGCTGCTGACCTTATTATTTCTTTTCGTTAAATAAATTCAACTCTTTAATCCAATTCGTTTTTCTTTCCAGCAAGAAAATATCAATAAACAGCAATAAGAAACCAAAGCCAATAAACCACTGAAATTGAGATTGAAAATCGGCCATTTGCGTAGCTTCAAATTCTGTTTTCTGAATGTTGTTTAACGCATTTTTGATATATTCTAAAACTTCCTTTGTATTTCCGCCATAAACATAACCGCCTTTTGTCGCTTTTGCAATGGTTGTTAATCCTTCCTGATTTAGTTTTGTAATAACAGTTTGTCCGTTTTGATCTTTTTGATAGTTTTTGATTACGCCATTTTCTCTTAACGGAATTGTACCTCCTTTTTCTGTTCCAACACCAATAGTGATGATTTTCATTCCCATTTTGTTAGCTTCTTCAGCTGCTGCCGAAGCTCCTTCAGAATGATCTTCTCCATCAGAAATTAAAATTAATAACTTGCTGGTTTTGCTTTTCTCATCAAAATAAGTCGATGATAACCTGATTGCTTCATCTAATGAAGTTCCTTGAGATGAAACCATATCCGGAGTCATACTTTGCAGGAACATTTTAGCGACACTATAATCAGATGTAATTGGCAAAACCGGGAAAGCACTTCCTGCATACGCTACAATTCCTATTCTGTCACTTCCTAAATTATTGATGATTTGCGAAACCAATTGTTTGCTTTTTTCTAAACGACTTGGCGCAACATCTTCGGCAAGCATACTTTTAGAAACGTCGACAGCAAAAACAATGTCAATTCCTTCACGTTTTACCGTTTCCATTTTAGTCCCAATCTTCGGATTTACTAATCCGATAATTAGACAAGCAAGAGCCAAAAGAATTACTGATAATTTTAGCACAGGTTTAAAAACAGATCGTTCAGGACTTAGCCTTTTTACCATTTCCAAGTCACCAAATTCACGTTGTTTTTTTCTTTTCCAATACATATTGAAAAGGAAAATACACACCACAATTGGGAGTAATAATAAAAGATATAAATATTTTTTTTCGTCTAATTCCATTTTTATTTCTAGTTTTCAGTGGCAGTTTTCAGTTCGTGACTGGTAACTGTGACTAAAATATTATATAAAGCTTCTGTAAACCGTATTTCTTAAACCTACTTCTAACAATAACAAAAATGCTGCTAGAAAAACAAAACCTCGGTATTTTTCGTCGTAATCGTAGAACTTTAATTCCTGGATTTCAGTAGTTTCTAATTTATTAATTGCATTATATATTTCTGCTAATCGATCATTACTTGTTGCTCTAAAATAAGTTCCATCGGTTTTACGCGCAATATTTTTCATTAATTGTTCGTCGATTTCAACTTTCTGCATTTTATATAAAAAACCTCCGTTTGGCGCATAAGCGTATGGAGACGCAGCCATTCCGTTAGTACCAATACCAATCGTGTAAACTTTTATTCCGTATTGTTTTGCAATGTCAGATGCTGTTTCCGGCTCAATAAAACCGGCATTATTAACTCCATCTGTCATTAAAATAATAACCCTGCTTTTTGCTTTGCTATCTTTTAAACGATTCACGGCAGTTGCTAATCCCATTCCAATTCCGGTTCCGTCTTGTAAAACCGTATCATATTTAATGCTTTTTATGGCTTCAAGAATAATCGCTTTATCACTTGTAACAGGTGTTTTAGTATAGGCTTCAGAAGCATACAAAACTAGTCCAACTCTGTCATTAGGTCTTTCGCCAACAAAATCTGCGGCAACTCTTTTTAAAGCTTCCATACGGTTTGGCTTTAAATCTTTTGCCAGCATACTTCCTGAAACGTCTATTGCCAGAACGATATCAATTCCTTTTGTGGTTTTAGTCTGACTGCTAATATCTACGGTTCTTGGTCTGGCCAATGCAACAATTAAAGAACTTAAGCCAATAATTCTAAAAACATATAAACAAGGTTTTAGTTTTGTTAAAAGCGATTCGCTGTTTTTAAAACCCTGAGTTGAACTCATTTTTAAAGTAGCCGATTGCTGGTTGCGTTTCCAGTAAAACCAAGCGATTGCAATTGGAATTAACAGAAACAACCAAAAAAATTCTGGATTTAAAAAAGTTATCTTTCCCATTAGTTGCTCGCTTTTCTAAGTTCAACAGAATTTAAAATCCTGGTTGTAATGTCATTGGCGTATGTATCACCTTCTTCGTGTAAAATCATAATTTGCTGTAAACCCTGATCTTGTTTAAACAGTAAAAGTTCATAATAAGCCTTTGTACTGGTCTTATCAACAGGGTTAAAAACGGTCATTGTTCCGTATCCTTTTACACCCTGAATACCTGCGCTAGTTTGAAAATCTTCTTGTTTTACAATAATATTTTGTCCGCCCTGAGCTTCGATTACTTTTAGGGATCCTTCTAATGCTTTTGCTAAATCTATATCTGTAGGGGTTTTAAATTTACTGGTTGATACAGTTACATAGAAATTGCCAACCATACTTCCATACGTAAAAAGTTGCATCTCTTTTATTAAAGCCATGGTTTCTTTAGGAAGTACTTTTAGGGCATCCATACGTTTTAAAACCTTTGGGGTTTCAATTACAATGCCTGGATTTCCGTATTCACTTTTTACCCATTCGCCTTCTAATAATTCTTTAGAAGGATGACCAATAAGATTGTCTTTTACGTATTTAAAACCTTTCGTAGCAATAAAGAATGCGGTTGTAGCGATGAATAAAAACAAAACAGTTCCAACAGCAATAGCAATTCGTTTATTGCGTTTTTTAAGCAGCTGAAGTTTTATTTGTTTTTGTCTTTGTGCTTCGTTCAATAATTGATCTTCTTCTTCAGCCGGAACTTCAGTTGGGATCGCATTATCAAGCGTAAGAATTACTCTTTGAATTTTATTTCTGTCTTCAGTAATTTCAAATTCTAAAGGTTTAGATTTAGCAAATTTTACTAAATCCGCCTGACGTAAAACACGCTCAAGATTCTCTACAGTTTCAGGAGTCAACGTCATCTTTTTCTTGGTAGAAGCCAGTCTTATTGCCTGAATCAATTCAGATGTTGTGCTTTCCATTGCGGGAATATGAATCGCTTCTTCGATATAGTTTCGGGCAATATCAGTCAGTTCACTATAATATTCCTTAATCTCACCCTTCTGAACAAGTTCTTTTTGCTCCAGGTTGTTCAGTAAACTTGTCGCTTTTTCGATAGGGGTTTTATAAACCTCTTCTTCAATTTTTTTCTTTTGATATTTTTTAACGTACCAATATACAAAAGCTCCAATTGCAAGAATTACAACTACAATTAAAAGGTAAAACCACCAATCGCTAATACCGCTGTCTACAACGGTAATATCTTTGATGTCATACATTTTTTGCTGTAAAGTATCCACTTTTACATTCGCTACTTCAACACGGATAGAATCAGTTAAAAATGGTTTTTTATCGATCAGAATTTTAATACTCGGGATTGTGTATTTTCCAGAATCAAATTGCGTTAAACCATATTTTTTGATTAATTCGTAGGTGTCATTTTTCTTCACTGTATCAATTGGATAAGATTGAATTACTTCAAGCTGACCAATGTTTTTTAGTTTAGGAAAAACAACCTTAGATTTTGAGCTGACAACCGTTTTAAGCGTTAACTTAAATTCTGCCCCAATTTTATTTTTTGTGGTATCAATGCTCGTCTCCACTTGTTTTTGCTGGGCAAAAATAGCTGAGGAAAGTAAAAATAAAAATATGTAAAACTTTAATTTCATTATGATTAACGATTGAAGATTAACGATTTTTGATTTCAGATTTTATGATGAAACTAAAATTTTAATCTTTTGTTTTTTTATGAATTATTTTTTGATGTTTTAATGCTTGAAACAAATATTGATATTAATTCATTGACTTCTGTTTTTGCTTTTTTTAGATTTCCTAGATCAGTTGATAGATTTGCTTTTTCGATTATTTTTAAACAAACAAAAGTTTCCCTTAACTCCTTTAAGCAAATTCCCATTTTATGAATAAAATCTTTTTTGCTTTCTGCGCTTTGTGCTTCACCATAATTCAAGGCGGGCGACGTACTTGATCGAGTTATTTGGCCTAATAAATGATTTCCGGCATAATTTTTTTCAAATCTAAAAGTTAATCGAATTATGCTTGCAGCAAAATCAATTAATCTATTTTCCAATTCTTGTTTATTCATTTTCTAGTTTTAATTATCACTTCCATCATAAATCAAAAATCGTTAATCTAAATTCTTAAATCATTACCTCGATTTAAAATATCCGAGTAATTTAGTAACGTAATTTTCGTCAACTCTGGTATTTACAACTCCTGCGCCCGATTTACTAAATATATCTTTGAAATAATTAACTCTTTCCTGATAGTGTTTTTCGTAATTCATTCGCACTGTTTTCGAACCTGTATCTACCAATTGAATTTTCCCTGTTTCGGCATCAAGCATAGGGACCATTCCTAAATTCGGGATTTTTTCTTCACGAATATCGTAAACCCTAACGCCTGTAATATCGTGTTTTTTAGAAGCAATCTTTAAAGTCTGCTCATAATTCTCCGACATGAAATCGGAAATAACGAAAACAATTGCTTTCTTTTTCTGAGTTCCTGATAAAAACTTTAAAGCTGCTCCCACATCTGTTTTTTGGCTTTTTGGTTCGAATTCGATTAATTCACGAATGATACGCAAAACGTGTGAACGGCCTTTTTTTGGTGGAATATACAATTCGACATTATCAGAGAATAATATTAAACCAATTTTGTCATTGTTTTGTGTAGCCGAAAAAGCCATCGTTGCCGCAATTTCGGTGACGATGTCTTTTTTAAACTGACTTTTTGAACCAAAACCCTCAGATCCCGAAATATCAACCATTAAAACCATGGTCAATTCGCGTTCTTCTTCAAAAACTTTTACGTGGGCTTCATTGTAGCGTGCAGTTACATTCCAATCGATGTTACGAATGTCATCGCCATATTGGTATTGACGTACTTCACTAAAAGTCATCCCTCGTCCTTTAAATGAAGAGTGGTATTCTCCCGAAAAGATATGATTGCTCAGTCTTTTGGTTTTGATTTCTATTTTCCGTACTTTTTTTAAAAGCTCTTTTGTATCCATTTCTTTAGTTTTCAGTCGCAGTTTTCAGTCGCAGTTTACTTAAGATGTTCACTGTGATTGAAAACTGAAAACTATTTTTAAGGTACTTCAATCTCGTTTACGATTTTGTTGATAATGTCTACAGAAGTAATGTTTTCGGCTTCAGCCTCATATGTTATCCCAACTCTGTGACGCAGAACATCATGTACAACAGCACGAACATCTTCCGGGATTACATATCCACGACGTTTGATGAAAGCATAACATTTTGCTGCATTGGCTAAATTGATACTTCCACGTGGTGATGCCCCAAAACTAATAAGAGGTTTTAAGTCGGCTAGTTTGTACTTCTCTGGATAACGAGTAGCAAATATGATATCTAAGATATATTTTTCGATTTTTTCGTCCATGTAAACTTCACGAACCGCTTCTTGAGCACGTAAAATTTGCTCTACAGAAACCACAGGATTTACTTTTTCGTAAGATCCTTTTAAATTTTGACGAATTACAAAACGCTCTTCATCAATTTTTGGGTAGTCAATTACAGTTTTAAGCATAAAACGATCGACTTGTGCTTCCGGAAGTTGGTATGTTCCTTCTTGCTCAACCGGGTTTTGTGTTGCTAATACTAAAAACGGACGATCAAGTTTAAAAGTAGTATCCCCAATAGTAACTTGTTTTTCCTGCATTGCCTCTAAAAGTGCTGACTGAACCTTTGCCGGAGCACGGTTAATCTCATCGGCAAGGACGAAATTAGCGAAGATTGGCCCTTTTTTAATTGAGAATTCGTTTGCTTTGATGTTATAAATCATCGTTCCAACGACATCGGCAGGTAATAAGTCGGGAGTAAACTGAATACGGCTGAACGAACCTTGCACTGCTTGCGACAAAGTATTTATCGCTAAAGTTTTGGCTAATCCCGGAACACCTTCAAGCAAAATATGTCCTTGTCCCAGAAGGCCAATTAATAAACGCTCGACCATATGTTTCTGACCCACAATAACTTTGTTCATTTCCATTGTAAGAAGGTCTATAAAAGCACTTTCTCTTTCAATTTTTTCATTTATCGCTCTAATGTCTAAAGTCGTTGTATTTTCTTCCATATAAATATTTTTAAAACCTTTTTAAAACAATGATTCTTATGCCTAACTTTTGAGAGTGCAAATTGAATATTTTTTGAGAAGTAAGATGTTAAAGAATGGTTAAAACTTCGACCAATGACCTAATTTTAAGGACTAATTGTGAATCTATTTTTATATTTTTAAGAACTTTGATGATTATGTTTTAGAAAAGCATATTTATTACCAAAAATAACGCAATAAAACCATGAGTAAAACAGCATTATCGCCTATAATTTCAGGCACTATGAATTGGGGAGTTTGGGATAAAAACCTTACAACTAAAGAAATGGAAAATCTGATACAACTTTGTATCGAAAACAAAATTACCACTTTTGATCACGCAGACATTTACGGATCTTATACCACAGAAGCAGATTTTGGAAAAGCATTTCACAACAGTAAAATCTCACGTGAGAAATTACAATTAATCACCAAATGCGGAATTCAGATGATTGCTGAAAGCCGACAAAACAAAATAAAACATTACGATTATTCTAAAGAATATATTATTTGGTCTCTTGAAGAATCATTAAAAAAGTTGAAAACTGATTATGTTGATGTTTTTTTATTGCATAGACCTAGTCCGTTAATGCAAGCGGATGAAATTGCAGAAGCTGTTGAAAAATTGAAAGCAGAAGGGAAAATTATTGATTTTGGACTTTCAAATTTTACCAGTTCTCAAACAGAATTGATTCGTCAGAAAACAGAAGTAAGCTATAATCAGGTACAATTCTCAGCAACGAATTATGAACCAATGGTTGACGGAAGTTTTGATTATATGCAAACGCACGGAATTCGCCCATTATCATGGAATCCGCTTGGGACTGTTTTTAGAGAAGACACCAAAAAAACACGCCGATTGAAAAAATTACTTTCTGATCTGGTTCAAAAATATGGTTTTGGATCTGATACACTTTTACTTTCCTGGATTTTAAAACATCCGTCAGGAGTAATTCCAATTGCCGGAACAGTAAACATTGCCAGAATTCAATCGCTAATGAAAGCCGTAGAACTAGAAATGGACAAAGAAGACTGGTTTGCCATCTGGACAGAAAGTATGGGAGATGATGTTGCCTAATTTTTAGTGTTCAGCTAAATGAGATTAAAAAATATTTGCTACAGATTAAAAATCTGCGTTATCTGCTAAATCTGCGTGAAAAAATTACTCTCGCGGATTTAGCAGATAATGCAAATAAAAAATCATTTCAATCTGTAGCAAAAAACAAAATATTTAAAATGAAAAAAACAGTTTTAATTACTGGTGCCACAAGCGGAATAGGAAAAGCAACCGCACAAATCATGGCTAAAAATAACTATAAAATTATCCTTTGCGGAAGACGTAAAGACCGTTTGTCTGAACTTGAAAAAGAACTTTCGGCTTATACCGAAGTACATTCGCTGTCTTTTGATGTTCGCGATAAAAATGATGTTTTGGAAAGTATTAGTTCTTTGCCAGAAGCATTTTCAGATATTGATGTTTTGATCAATAATGCAGGAAATGCGCATGGTTTAGATCCAATTCAAACCGGAGATTTAGACGATTGGGATGCGATGATTGATATTAATGTAAAAGGACTTTTGTACGTTTCTAAAGCCGTTATCCCAAAAATGACAGCCAAAAATTCCGGGCATATTATTAATATTGGTTCAACAGCTGCCAAAGAAGTTTACCCAAACGGAAACGTATATTGCGGAACAAAACATGCAGTTGATGCCATTACAGCAGGAATGCGAATTGATTTGAATCCGTTTGGTATCAGGGTTGGAGCAATTCATCCGGGAATGGTGGCAACAGAATTCAGTGAAGTACGTTTTAAAGGTGATACTGAAAGAGCTTCGAATGTTTATAAAGGTTTCGATCCGTTACAAGCAGAAGATATTGCTGATATCATCCATTTTGTGGTTTCAAGACCGTATCATGTAAACATTGCCGATTTAGTGGTGATGAGCACTGCTCAGGCATCGTCTACCATAGTCAAAAGGGACTAACTTAGATTTTTAGACTAACTTAGACTTCTTAGATTTGAAGTTTATGTAATCCAATTAATCTAAGAAGTTAAAGATTCCAAAGTTCGATAGTCGAAGAAGTCTAAAATTCTAACAATCTAAGAAGTCTAAAAAGATGATTAATAAACGCCTTTTAATAAAAAATCTACTTGCACATAATGACGAGAGCAGTTTTTATGATAAAAAAAGGCAGTTGAATTTACATTCCAGAGAAGGTAAAGGAAAGTTCCTGAAGCATATTTGTGCGCTGTCGAATTCAAACCCAACGAATAATTCTTATATCGTGGTTGGGGTTGAAGACCATGACAACGAAATTGTAGGTGATGACTTTTTTGACGATAGCCGAATCCAGAATCTTGTAAATGCATTTTTAGAAAATCCTCCCAAAATTCAATATGAGAATGTACCTTTTCCAAATCTTCCAAAAGATAAAGTAATTGGATTGGTTACCATTAAACCTAAAAGTAAAATCTCATATTTTAAAAAAGGAATCCATACGATAGTCGCAAATAGTGTTTTTATTAGGCGCGGCAGTAATTCGGTTCCGGTTGAAGGTGAAATTGAAAAGAATTACCAAAATACCGAAACCGTAATTGGGATCGAAAACAGTTCCCGAAACAGTATTCAATATACACTTGACGGTGTGATCGATTTTATGAATTTCAGGCACAAAGACATGTCGCCTAAATACCATGTTTTTAAAGAATTATTTGTGATTTGCTGGGCAGGGGTTCCTCATAAATCGCGGGATAAAACATTCTTGTCACGTGTAGATATTGAATTGATCAACGAGCAAATCAAACTTTTTTACTCGGCTCAGGATGTGGTTACAATTGTTTTTGATGACGATACTTTTACCATAACCGAATATGTTCCGCTGGGATTAAATGACAAAACGAGTTATTATCCTTTAGAAAAACAAACGATTCATTTTTTTGATAATGGTTATTACAAAATTGATCGTGAAATGCTTTTTCATCCTCCTGAATTTAATCGAAAGATGTTATATCATATCTATAATGCAAATATGGCACTGCTTCAAAAATTGCAAAAAAGCATTGCTTTATCAGAACGCGAATTAAAAGATCTGGAAAATCTTCCTTCGACTTTTATGATTTGTTATCTGAATGGTTTTGATGATGCAAAACAAAAACTTATTGATGCAAAGTTGCTTCTGAAACCTTTCGGGAATATTTATTTATCTTTTAAAGAAGCGTTGAGGATTTTAAGAAAAATGAAATACGACTTTCAGGAAGGATCCAAGTGAGGTACAAAGGTTCAAAGTAACAAAGGTTTTTCTGTAGAGACGCACAGCAGTGCGTCTAAATAATGACATAACTATTGATATTTCAAATACTGGCTAACTTTTGCATACGGAAACAAAATCTCTTTTGGGCCATCAGCATATGAAGCTGCTTCATAAGAGTTGTAATATAAAAGCAAACCTTCATTGGTGTAAAAAATATTCTGCGGTAACTGAAATTTGTCATTTTCGAACATTAAACCAGTTGCATTAATATTTGATTTTGTTGGAACCTTATATTTCTTCCTGAATTCTTTTTCGGCGAAAGCCTTAAACTCTTTTTCATTGGTGAATATTTCATCATTAAAAATGGTTTTTCCAGTTTTAGGGTGAAACAATAAGGATCTAAAACCCTGATAACCGTGGGCTCCACCAGTAAAAGTATAGTGATCGATTTTAATGTTAATAATCTGATCCGATTCAAATTCGACATTTCCTTTTATTTTTCCTTCCCAGCCAAAGGTTTCTGTTGGAAATTTTTTATGCATTTCTTCATAAGAAGTAATAAAAGATGTTGCCAGAGTTTCGTAGTCATTTGCTTTTGATGGGTCTTCTTCAAAATAAACAATATCCTTTATGACCGAAAAAACTTTTTTGTTGATGCTGTCAGCCACAATAGCAATATTTTTTGCAATAGGAATGTCAATGGTAATTTTTGGACAATCTTTTTTGCAAGGAATAGTTGATTCTTTTTCAAATGTCTCATTTTCAAATGAAAGCTCCTTGTTGCAACTTGTAAGCGTTAGAACAAAAAAGACTAAAAAAGTGTAATGTTTCATATCAAAAAGTGTTAATTATATACAAAGGTAAGAAGTTGTGTCAGGATTAAAATAAATTAAACGGTAAATTTGTACCACGTTTAAGCATTTAAAATTTGTAACTATATGAAATTCAATACTAAAGTAATACATGGCGGTCAACATCATGATCCAAGTACAGGAGCTGTTATGCCTCCGGTGTATCAAACTTCAACTTTTATACAAACAAGTCCCGGTAAACCTTTGGCGGATTATGAGTATAGCAGAGCATCGAACCCAACTCGTACGGCTTTAGAAAATGCTTTGGCAAGTATAGAAAACGGTACTCGCGGATTGGCTTTTTCATCTGGTTTAGCGGCCACTGATTGTATTTTGAGATCGTTTAAAGCAGGTGACGAAATTATTGCAATGGATGATTTATACGGTGGAACATATAGAATGTTCTCTCGAATTTATAAAGATTCAGGAATTAAATTTCATTTTGTTGATATGACAGATATTGAAAAATTGAAATCATTAATCAATGAAAACACAAAATTGATTTGGGTTGAAACACCAACAAATCCATTAATGAAATTAGCTGATATCGAAGAAATTGCAAAAATTACTAAAGCACATAAAATTTTATTTGCTGTTGATAATACTTTTGCAACACCATATTTACAAAAACCTCTTGATTTAGGAGCAGATATTGTAATGCATTCAGCAACAAAATATCTAGGAGGACATTCTGATGTTATTGCAGGAGCTTTGATTGTGAAAGATGAAGCTTTAGGAGAACAATTGCATTTTCAGCAATTTGCAACCGGTGCTACACTTGGGCCAATGGATAGTTTCTTGGTTTTAAGAGGAATCAAAACACTTTCTTTAAGAGTACAAAGACATTGCGAAAATGGAGAAAAAGTGGTAGAGTTTTTAAGCAATCATCCAAAAATAAATACAGTTTATTATCCGGGATTAAAAAGTCATCCGTATCATGAAATTGCTAAAAAGCAAATGAAAGCTTTTGGCGGAATGGTTTCTTTTACTTTTAAATCAGGTAAAAAAGAAGATTCTATTGCGTTTTTAGAAAAGTTAAAAGTTTTTACTTTGGCAGAATCTTTAGGTGGAGTTGAATCATTGGCCAATCATCCTGCTTTGATGACTCACGCATCAATTCCCGCAGATAAAAGAGCAGAAGTTGGTATTACTGATGATCTTGTTCGATTAAGTGTTGGTATTGAAGATGCCGAAGATTTAATCGCAGATATAGAACAGGCTTTAGCATAAAAAATAAAAACCCCAACTCGAAAGAATTGGGGTTTTTTATTTATCATTGTTTATTGACTTAAAACTCTAAGTAATAAATATATCCTACATTAAACCAAACTTGTGAATCATTTGATTTGTTTTCTTTATAAATGTCTTTATTTGGATTTAAACCATCAACCCAATCAGAATTGTAACCCTGATAACGGGCTTCGAACATTAAATCGCTCATTGTAGTCATTTTATAATGTACTCCAACGCCAACAGTTCCTGATAAAACAATACCGTTTTCGCTTGAAAAACCATATTGACGGCCATCAGAAGGAACTAAGTATTTTGGGTATGTTGTTAAAGGAAGTCCTAACTGACCTAATCTTGACTCTACTTTAGTTTTGTAATAACTAACCTGGAATCCTACACTTATGTATGGGCTAAAGCTACCTATTGTATTTTCGAAATCGTGAATTTTCATAAAAGGAGAAAACTCTAATTGACCTCCAAGGTTTACTAAAGTCGAAGTGCCGTGCATTGCTCTAAGATGTTGTACAAGATTTTTTCTTTTTTCTGATTCAACCCATTCTCCAAAATGTTCTAATTTGGTCTGGTTGAAAGATAGTTCAGATCTAACTTTGAAGTGTTCTGTAAAAAAACTTTCTCTGTTGTTGTTGGCAGAAAAGTTTATGAAGTGAACAATTCCAACTCCAAATCCGTTATTTCCAACATTTGTGTCAAAGTTATTTCTTTGACCATAATCAGATTGAAAAGTTGACGGACCGAATATTATTCCTACTTCTTGGGCAAGATCAGATTGTGCGTTCGCTATTGTGGTAATGCCAAAATAGGCAAATAACGTTAGGATTATAGGTTTGAGCATGTTTTTGGGCTTTCAAATCTTGGCAAATATATAAAAAACCTAGTCTAAACAAAATATAAAATACGTCTATTAAAAAATTAGTAACAAAAGACTTAATTTCTTGACTTTAAGTAAGGTGATTTGATGTAAAGTGAGAACTGTAAAATCCTATTTTAAGTATTGTTTAGAAATTACACAATTCTGTTTGAAAAACGAAAAAAAATAACAAACCATGACAGTTTTGTTTTAACTTTGCGTGTTATTACGAAAACGTTTTCTTAAAACGTATTTTCTTGTTTAATTGATTAAAGTTTATAAACTATTATTGAATAATTTATTTAAAAATGGAACAAAAAATAAATGAATTTATGGCTCTTGTTGAGTCTAAAAATCCAAACGAGCCAGAATTTCTTCAAGCCGTTAGAGAATTTGCAGAAACGGTAATTCCATTTATCGCTGATCGAAAAAAATATGATGGAAAAAATTTACTTCTAAGAATTGCTGAACCAGAGAGATCTATAATTTTTAGAGTCCCATGGGTTGATGATAAAGGAGAGATAATTGTAAACAGAGGTTTCAGAATTCAGATGAATTCAGCAATTGGACCTTACAAAGGTGGAATTAGATTTCATCATACTGTAAATTTATCTGTTTTAAAATTTCTGGCTTTTGAGCAGGTATTTAAAAATAGTTTAACAACATTGCCAATGGGTGGTGGAAAAGGAGGTTCTGATTTTGATCCTGAAGGAAAATCTGATGGCGAAATCATGCGTTTCTGTCAATCATTTATGACTGAATTATGCCGTCATATTGGTCCGGACCTGGATGTTCCTGCCGGAGATATTGGAGTTGGAGCAAGAGAAATTGGTTATTTATTTGGTCAATATAAAAGAATCAGAAATGAATTTACTGGTGTTTTAACTGGTAAAGGTCTTGCTTATGGTGGTTCTTTAATACGTCCTGAGGCTACAGGATATGGCGTTGTTTATTTTACAGACCAAATGCTTCGTACTATTGGCCACGAAATAAAAGGTAAAAGAGTAGCAATTTCAGGATTTGGAAATGTAGCTTGGGGAGTTGCCCTTAAAATAAATGAATTAGGCGGAAAAGTAGTTACTATTTCAGGACCTGATGGATATATTTATGATGAAGAAGGAATTTCTGGAGAGAAAATCGAGCACATGGTCGAAATGAGAGCGACAGGTGATAACAGAGCCGAAGTTTATACTAAAAAATATTCAAATGCTGTTTTTCATAAAGGAAAAAGCCCTTGGGAAGTAAAAGTTGATATTGCTATTCCATGCGCTACCCAAAATGAATTAACTGGAGAAGATGCTAAAAAATTAATTGATAACGGTGTTTTATGTGTAACTGAAGCTGCAAATATGCCTTCTACATTAGATGCTATTAAATTGTTTTTAGATCATAAAGTTCTTTTTGCTCCGGGTAAAGCTGCAAATGCAGGAGGAGTTGCTGCATCAGGATTAGAGATGACACAAAACTCAATTCGTTTAAACTGGACTAGTGAAGAAGTTGATTTGAGATTAAAAGATATCATGGTTGGAATTCACAACCAATGTAAAAAATACGGGATGGGCGAAGATGGCTATGTAAACTACGTAAAAGGAGCTAACATTGCCGGATTTGTTAAAGTTGCCGATGCTATGCTTGCTCAGGGTGTAGTATAAGTTTTAGTTACAATTTTTAGATGCCTTCATTTATCTTTTTGAAAAGATTTTTGAAGGCATTTTTTATTTATACAGAACGAAATTCAAATACTTTCGTTTGTAGTATATTTGTCTATCCGAATATATCAAACTAATGAAGAAAAGCTTTCTGTATATTTTGTTTTTAGTGTTGTGTCAATTTAGTTTCGCTCAGAATAAATTGTCCTGGCAGGGTTATTTTTCGTTTAATGAAATAAAAGATATTTCACAATCTTCAACAGCAGTTTTTGCAGCTTCAGAAAACGCTTTGTTTTCAAAAAATGCAGCGACAAATGCAGTCAAAACCACAACTACAGTCGATGGACTTTCAGGTCAGACTATTTCGGCCTTATATCATAGTGAAGGCTTTAAGAAAACTATAATAGGGTATGAAAATGGCTTAATGATTGTGGTCAATGAAACTGATGGAAGTATTTTAAAAGTAGTCGATATCATTAGCAAACAATTGCCAACGAACCTTAAAAGAATCAATCATTTTATGGAGCATAATGGTTTGGTTTATGTTTCCTGCGATTTTGGAATTGTACAATTTAATTTAACGACTTCAAAATTTGGAGACACCTATTTTATTGGAGATAATGGTGCAGAAATTAGTGTAAAACAAACTGCTTATTTTGACGGATTTATTTATGCAGCAACTTCAAACGGAATTAGGAAAGCAAATAGTACGAATGCAAATCTAATTGATTTTAACCAATGGATTTTAGTAAATTCAGGAAATTGGTCAAGTGTCGAAACTTTAGATTCAGAACTTATTGCAATAAATTCAGGAGGATATATTCATCGTTACAATTCAAATACATTTGTTGGATTTTTGCAGCTTTCGCAGGCATCGACAGATATGCGTGCAGTAAATCATACTTTATTGATTACAACACCAAACACCGTTTTTGTATACAATAATCAGATGATTTTAAATCGTCAAATTACAAACACTCAGGTCTTAGACAATACATTGAGTTTCTCTTGCGCAACAATTATTGGCGATTTACTTTATATAGGGACAAAAGATAAAGGATTGTTCTCGTCGGCGTTATCAAGCTCTTCTACTTTCGAAAATATTAGTCCGGGTGGACCTTCAAGAAATAGTCTTTTTGCTATTCAGACTACATCAAATTCATTATGGGCCGTTTACGGAGATTACTCCGGAGTTTATAATCCATACCCAAAAGATAGTTACGGAATAAGTAAATTTAGTCAGAACTCATGGCTGAATATTCCTTATGACAAAGTTTTGGGGGCAAAATCTCTGGTACGAATTGCGGTTGATCCGTCAAACGAAAAAAAAGTTTATATAGGTTCTTTTGATGCAGGTTTATTAAAAGTCGAAAATGATGTGCCAACTCATTTATATGGTACTGCAAACAGTTCGTTACAAGCTGTTCCTGGTACTCAGGATATTTGGGTTAACGGGATGGTATTTGATAAGTCCGGAAATTTATGGATGAATAATAGTTTGGTTGATAACGGAATAAAAGTGCTTAAGCCAAATGGAGATTGGCAGGTTTTTTCGACAAAATCCGTAATAGCAAATGTTTCAAGTTGTCCTTTTGGAAGAATGTCTATTGATAAAAATGGGACAAAATGGATGGCAACGTATAATAGTGGGATCATAGGATTTAATGAAAAAGGAAATGTTATCAAAAAAATCACATCTGGAGCAGATACCGGTAATCTTCCTTTTATAGATGCACGTGTGGCAACTCCGGATAATAATGGTCAGCTCTGGATAGGAACAACAAAAGGATTGAGAGTGTTGTCTAGTGTAAATAGTTTTCAAACGGAAAGCCAATTAACTACAAAACCAATTATTATTGTTGAAGATGGATTGGCACAAGAATTATTATACGAACAGTTTATTACGGATATTGTGGTTGACGGCTCAAATAATAAATGGATTGGAACAGCTGATTCCGGTGTTTTTATGGTTTCTCCTAACGGACAGGAAACTAAATACCATTTTACGATAAACAATTCGCCTTTGCCTAGTAATACTATAAATGATATTGATATTGACAATACAACAGGAGAAGTTTTTATTGCGACAGATAAGGGATTGATTTCTTTTAAAGGAACATCAACTGGAGCTAATGAAAATTTGAACGATGTGTATGTTTATCCAAATCCGGTTCGTCCTGAGTTTTCCGGAACTGTAAAAGTTGCTGGTTTACTGGATAAAGCAAATATTAAAATAACTGATATTGAAGGTAATCTTGTTTATGAAACAACTTCAGAAGGTGGTACAATAGAATGGGATACTACAGCTTTTGGAAGATATAAAGTAGCTTCGGGAGTTTATATGATTTTTATTTCGGCTCAGGATGGGGGCGAAACCAAAGTTAAAAAAGTAATGATTATTCGATAAGTTTAACTCAGGTATGAATAATAAAAATTGCTTCGACTTTTTACGTTTTTTCTTTGCTGCGAATATTCTATTGGCACATCTTTGTGAGTTATCTCAAAATAATAATCTGGCATTTTTATCTTATTTTTCTAATGCAATTATAGGAGTAAAAGGTTTCTTTATTATAAGTGGCTTTTTGGTAGCTAAGAGTTATGCAAATACGCCTTCATTAAAAGAATATTTTATCAAAAGAGCTAAAAGAATTTTGCCTGCATATATTGTTGTTATTTTATTTTCGACTGTAATTTTTGCTTTTTTTAGCAGTTATAGTTTTGTAGAATATTTTGCAGATAGTAATGTTTACAAATACCTGGGATGGAATTTAGTCTTTTTGAATTTTATACATCCTTGCTTGCCCGGACTTTTTGATAATAATCTCCTTTGTTCTGTAAATGGAGCCTTATGGACATTAAAAGTTGAAGAAGGTTTTTATATTATTTTGCCTTTGATTTTTTATGCAATTAAGAAATCCAGAATGCCATTATTTATACTAATAACTCTTTATGTTTTATCATTAATATATTGGTTTGTATTAAATGATTACCTAAATATGCCTGTATTAGCGAAACAATTACCAGGTTATTTGTCTTATTTTGTTATGGGAATCTTTATGTTCCTTAATTTTGATTTCGTTATGAAAAACAAAGTAATACTTATATTATCATCTGTTATTGTATTAACAGGGTATTATTTATCCGGTCTTCCATTGGGTTTTCTTTATCCTGCGGCATTTGGTCTAATTATTATAATTGCAGCTTATAATCTTTCTTTTTTAAACAATTTCGGAAAATATGGCGACTTTACATATGGTCTTTATATTTATCATTTTCCAATTATTCAGCTTTTCAGACAATATAATTTATTCGAAAGATATAATCCTTTTATAATGTCATTTGCTGTAATTTTGATTACTTTTTTCTTTGCAATTATGTCCTGGTTTTTTGTAGAGAAAAGATTTTTGGACAGGTTTAAAAACAATAAAAAGCAAATTCCGACTATATGTTAGTCAAAACCAAAGCAATCGTAATATCGTCATTGAAATTTCAGGAAAAAAGCCTGATTGTAAAATGTTTTACGCTTTCAAATGGTTTAAAATCTTACTTTGTACGCGATGCGTTTTCAAGTCGAAAAGCAAGTCAGAAAATTGCTTATTTTCAGCCATTTTCAATTCTCGAAATCGAAGCTGTACATAAAAATAAAGGGACTTTAGAGAACTTTAAAGAAATTAAGGCGGCAGTTCACTTTCAAAGTATTCATACTGATATTATAAAGAGCACAATGGTTATGTTTTTGTCTGAGATGCTTCATTATTCAATTCAGGAAGAGGAAAAGAACGAATCGCTTTTTATTTTTTTAGAAACAGCATTGACGTGGCTCGATCATCATGATGAAATTTCTAATTTTCATTTAATCTTACTTTTAGAAATTACAAAGTATCTGGGTTTTTATCCGGATGTTTCAGAGATTGATTTGCCTTATTTCGAAATGAATGATGGTGTTTTTACGCTTTTTCATGGTTTGAGCTCCCTTACAGAACACGAAACAAATCTATTTAAAAAACTAATCGATTTAAAATTTGATAATACCCACAAAGTTTTTAATGTAACCGAAAGACAAATTCTATTGAAAATTATAATTGATTATTATAGTTTTCATTTAGACGGATTTAAAAAGCCCAAGTCTTTAGATGTTTTAAAAGAAATATTTTCTTAGTTCTTAAATATAAATAAAGAAACGGGCTTAATTTAGATTATAAATTAAGCCCGTTTTTATGATAAAATAATAGTTGATTATTGTTTTACAAATTTAACAGATGCGCTTACATCTTCTAATTTTAAAAAATAAACTCCTGTAGCTAATCCTGAAAGTTCAATGCTTTCAGAAGAATTTTTTCCTCTTTTCACTGATTTTCCATCTATAGAATAAATTACATAAGACGAGTTTTTGTAGTCGCTGTTTAGTGTTATTGCATCTTTAGATATAGAGACAATTGGGTTGCTTTTTTTAGTGAAATCAACTGTAGATAACGAGCTTTTTTTAGCTATTACAACATTGTCAAAGTATACGTGGTGATCAGAAAAATTTTGATCAATGCTTACAGTATAATAAAGTTTAAGACTAGCACTATTAACTTGTGTTTTGAACATTGATATTTTAAAATCATAAGTAACTGTTTTCCATACGCCATAAGTAATAGCAGTTGTAGGATAAGGAGCCGGTGCAAAAAGAGCTTCTGCAGAATTATTTTGTATCAGTTCAAATGTAAGATTGCTGATGTAATTAGTTGCACTTGTTCCAGGAATAAAATAATCAAATTTTAAAGTGTAAGTATCTAAATCGGTTACGTTAAAATCTTGCGAAAATCTTGCATTAGGAAGTTGAACAGGAAAGAATCCAACTGGAGAAACATCTAAGCTTGAATTACCGTGATTAAATGTAGTAGTTTCTTGTAATGTTGTTCCTGTTATGATATCCCACGAATTTGGAACATCTGTGGTGAATTGTTCAAAACTACCGTTTTGAAGAAGATTTTGACTTTGAGCAATGCCTAAACTGAATAAGGCTAGAATAAGTAATTTTGTTTTCATATAATTCTTTTAAAAGTTTGGATAAAACTACAATAATTAATAGTAAAATTAATGTGAAAAATGATTTCATCTTGATTTTTAATGAGATTGTAGAAAACGTTTGCATTAATTGTGTTTATTCTTAAAAATCCTATTCTCTTTTAATAATTAATTGAATTAAATGAAATTGCTCTCGATTATTGTAATGTCATCCAATATATTCACTTATTTGACAGAACAGATTTGTTAAAAATACTCTTCAGTAAAGCTTTTTCGGTCTAAAAAGTAAGATTTTATTTGCTGTTATAGTTTTCATTCAGAGGTGTTTAAGAACGATGAATAGTTGAAATTTCCTAAGGAAATATTTTGTTAAACTGAATGCTATTTTTATATATTTGCGCAGTGAATTTTTATTAAAATTTTGGTAATTCTTTTTTTAATAAGTTAATTCAACAACATGATCCCCAGCTTAATTATTAATTTTTTTAAAGAAAAAAACGACTATGAAGAAAATTACATTTTCGATTATTTTGCTTTTCTTGGTTGCCTTTTCGGTTACTGCTCAAAGAAAATATGACGAAATAATCACAACAGAGAACAATGTTCAGGATATTGTTCAAAACGAAATAACAGGAATTGTTGTTTTTAAAGAAGGCGGAACTGTAAAAGGTTTAGATCCTGAAACAAAAAAAGTTGTCTGGACATTAACTAAGGAAGATTTTGGAACAATTACTTCAAAAGACATACTAACAGATCCGGATTTTGGAAACGCATTCAAAGACAAAAGAGATTTAACAACTGTTTCAGGAAGTCCTTATGTAGAAGCTTACATCAATTCAAAGTATCTAATTATTAATACTGATACAGGTAAGGTAGTTTACAATTCTTCTAAAGAATCTTTTTGGGTATTTCAATCTGATTTTATTCCTGAAACAAATGAATATCTTCTTACTTTGAAAAAAGACGGAGATATGGCAATCGCCTTATTAGATATGGCAACAGGCGAACTAAAATGGACTACAACTGTTGATAAAGCTAAAGCAATGATTAGCTTTTCTTTGAAATTATCTGCTAATACTAATAAAGCAAAGATTAACGGTAACACAGTTTATTATTTACTATACGGTAATTTGTATTCTTTTGATAAAGAGACTGGAAAATTAAACTGGAAAGCAGCAGAAGAATATACAAAATTCTATGAAACACAAAACGATAAAAATATTGTTGTAGTAAATGCTGCAGGTTTATTTTCGAACAAACAATATCTAAATGTTTTAAGTACAGATGACGGAAAAAGTATCTGGAAAGAATCTATCAAAACAAAACAAGTTGTTTATTTAGAAGATTGGGGAACAAAATTATTAGTGGCTCATAATAGTGGTTTTAATTTCTACGATTTAAAAACAGGAGAAAAAATCTGGAAAAAAGATGCACGTGGAGACGGTTTGAAAAGAGTAATTCCTATCGAGCAGGATTTCTTATATGTTGCAGAAAATGAAATGATGCTGATCAATAAAGACGGAGAAAAACTTTGGAAAAAATTTATCGAAATTTCTGATGATAAAGAAGATCCAATTTATTATTTAGGAAAAGTAGGTGAAAAAGTAATGTACTTAACTGGTACTTACGGGAACATGGTTGATTATAAAACCGGAGTTAAACTTTGGAAACGTAACATCAATTTTGATAAAAACCGTCCGGTTTTGCCAACTTATGACGAAGCTACAAATTCATACTTAGTGTATAATGACGAAAAATTATACAAATTTGATCCAAGCATCAGCGATAAGCCAGAACCTTTTGCTAAAGTAAACATCAAGAAAGAAAAAGAATTAAACAGTATCGAATTATTTCCTTGGGGAGTTGTTCTTTCAGGACCAGTTGAGGTAATGGGAGTTAATATGGATGGTACTGTAAAATACCACCATATATACACACAACCGGGTGAAGGTACAAGACGTTTACTTAAAAGTGCTGCAATTGCAGGAAGTATTGGTTTAGGAGTTGGTTCTGCAGTAAGTGCTGTACAAGCTTCTGAGTTAACAATGACATACCGTGATTCTAACGGAAACATGAGATCTACTGTTCTTAAAGAAGAAGATAAGTCAAAAATGAAACAAGCTAATAATATGGCAGCCGGTTCAGCAGCTTTAGGATTGGTAGCAGCTAAATTTGACAAACGTTTCAATGCAATGAAACAAAACAGAGATTACTCGTATATTTTTGCAAAAGCGGATACTGGAGAAAAAATTCTGGTTAAAGTAAGTAAAGCTGACGGAGTTGAAGTTGATAAAATTATTTTCAACAACAACAAACCACTTTATGAAATAGATCCTGCAACACAAAATATTTTTTATGTGTCTGATAAATCTATTCAAATCTTCAATAAGAAATAATAATAAATACAGAGAGGCCATCAGGATTTGATTCTGATGGCCTTTTTTTTGCCTATGAAAAAAATAGTACTCTTTATTGCTTTGCTTGTAATTGGTTCAATTCAGGCACAAGAAAAAATAAGCTCAAAAAAGAAGAAATTTTATATACCAGTAATAAAATATTCAGAATTTCCTGTTCTTGATAATGCCTTGACTCAAACTACTTTTTATCAAATGGATAAAGAGTTGATACAAGAGGAAATTATTTTAAAGAAAAAATATTTTAATATCGATGGCTTTATAAAAGATCCTGCAAACGGAAAATTAAAAATTTACTTAACTATTGCATTGCCTAAATTTAATGCAACGAAAGTTGATAGTACGTTTGATAAAAAAAAGAATAGCTGGCAATTTCAGGTTTATTCTAATTATGATGTAAGAATAAAAGTTGATGCTAAGTGTGGTGATAAAATTTTATTTACTCAGGATTTTAATAGTATTGAATCGCATATAGTTGGAGGTTCGTATGAAAAAGGTAATGTAAAACTTGCTGTTGAGCTAAGTAATAAAAGAAGTGCACAAGCTGAAAAAGACGGTGATTATACGGCAGAAGAATTAGGTATAGATCATGTAATTTATAGTTCTGTCGACAGAATTCAGAATTATCTAAATTATAAATTAGGATATACCATCGATGAATCTAAAGAAAGATTTGAGTTTGTTACTTCAAAAGGGCATTCTGAATACAATCAAATGTTAGCATTTGAGAACGAAATTACGGCTCAAATGGCCAAAGTGACACTCGAAAAAGGTTTGGATGAAAAATTGCTAACGCCACATTTACAATATCTGGAAAGTTTATTGGTGAAATATCCACCTTCTCCTGCAAACGAAAATATTCGGTTTATCGTAACAAACAACTTAGCAGAAACCTACTTCATGCTCGAAAATAAAGAAAAAGCATTAATGTATGCCAATTTGCTTGTTGAAAACGATAAACAGGATTCAAGAGGATCTTCGATCATTAAAAGAGTTAATAACGGATATTTTGCAGATAAAAAGATAAGAAGTCATACCACCCGTTTTGCTGATCTTAAAAAATTAGGTGTCAAAATTGCGGAAGAAAAAGAAGAGCTGAGATTGGCGTTTTTTGAGAAAATAGCGCAACAAGATGCAGAGTGGGAAACCGAAAAATCGAATCGTGAAGCAAGATTGGAAAAATCTAAAATACAAAGATTTAATTTGCTTGACTCGATACCGTATCAGTTAAATGCTAATTTGCTGGCAAAAGTTGTTGATAATTTAGGAGGAAGTCAGGCTTTGAAAAAAGTAGAGAAAGCACATTTTTTTTCTAAGCTTTCTATAGAAGGAAATAATATGCCTCAAACAGAAGAAAAGTGGGCCACTACATCAAATTATCTTCTGAAGAAAAAAATGCCCGAAACCTATTATGAAATTGTAAACGGGGCAGAAGCCTGGACTCATGATGATCGCGAAAGCGGTCTAAATGCCAAATGGGCTAAATCGACAGCTTATGATTACAATAATTTATCAAGAAATGTTGACTTAATAAATTTCCTGACAGATCTAAGATTGGATTTATGGAATAATTTTGAAGTTCTTGAAGATGAAATGTACGAAGGAAGATTGTGTTATCATTTAAATTATTTCGAGAAAACATTAAGTTCCGGTAACAGAACAATTCCTAAAACAGATTATCATGTTTTTATTGATAAAGAAAACTTTAATATCGTTTCTACAGAAAAAACAGAATTTGATAACGGAAATAAAAGTTTTTTCGAAAGAAAGCTTTTTGGTGATTATCGCCCGGTAGCAACATTAAATTCAGGAAAAATTCCGTATAAGATTAATTATGAAATAGAGGATTTTAATGGTGAAACTTTTTATCAGGAAACACGTGAAAAAGTTGAAATAAATCCTGTTTTTGGAAATAGAATTTTCATGAAAGAAGTCTATTTTGGAGGATTTAAATAAGCTTCAATAACAATAAAAGAGAATAATTAGAATTGATTGGTTTTAGGTTTATTAGCTCATTTTTTTGAGATTAATACCGGAAACTAATCAATTCTTTTGTTTTTGTATCTATTATCTCAACAAAAGTTTGTGAAATTTTAATAAATAGGCGGACAATAATCCAAAATTCCTTACTTTCGCACCTCGTTTAAGAAAAGGATAAAATGAGCACAAAATTTACTGAATACAAAGGACTTGACTTGCCTGTAGTGGCGTCAGAAGTACTTGATTTTTGGAAGAAAGAAAATATATTTGAAAAGAGTGTAACAACTCGCGAAGGCGCAGAGCCTTTCGTATTTTTTGAAGGTCCGCCTTCAGCAAATGGTTTACCGGGAATTCACCACGTGATGGCACGTGCGATTAAAGATATTTTTTGTCGTTATAAAACTCAAAAAGGTTTTCAGGTAAAAAGAAAAGCCGGTTGGGATACGCACGGATTACCTGTAGAATTAGGTACCGAAAAAGAACTTGGAATTACAAAAGAAGATATTGGTAAAACAATTTCTATCGAAGAATATAACGAAGCGTGTAAAAAAACCGTAATGCGTTATACTGACGTATGGAATGATTTGACCGAAAAAATGGGATATTGGGTAGATATGGAAGATCCGTATGTTACTTACAAACCAAAATATATGGAGTCTGTTTGGTGGCTTTTGAAACAAATCTACGATAAAGGTTTGTTGTACAAAGGATACACAATTCAGCCTTATTCTCCAAAAGCAGGAACAGGATTGTCTTCTCACGAAGTAAATCAGCCTGGAGCTTACAGAGATGTTACAGATACTACGATTGTAGCACAATTCAAAACTTTGCCGGAAACGCTACCAAGCTTTTTGCAAGGTTTTGGTGATATCCACATCTTAGCCTGGACAACAACTCCATGGACATTGCCATCGAATACCGCTTTAACAGTTGGACCAAAAATCGATTATGTTTTAGTAAAAACATTCAATCAATATACTTTTGAGCCAATCAATGTTGTTTTGGCTAAGAATTTAGTTGGAAAACAATTCAGTAAAGGATTTTTCTTAAGTGAAGACGATTCTGACTTTGATAATGTAAAAGAAGGAGATAAAAAACTTCCATACAAAATCTTAGCAGAAGCAAAAGGAGCTGATTTAGTAGAAATTCGTTACGAACAATTATTACCTTACGTATTACCTTACCAAAATGCTGAAAATGCATTTAGAGTAATTGCTGGAGATTTCGTTACTACAGAGGATGGAACCGGAGTTGTACATACCGCTCCAACTTTTGGTGCTGATGATGCTAAAGTAGCAAAAGAAGCTAAGCCGGAAGTACCGCCAATGTTGGTTCTTGACGAAAGCGGAACCCCAGTTCCATTAGTAGATTTACAAGGAAAGTTTACTTCGCATTTAGGTGAATTGGCCGGTAAATACGTGAAAAACGAATATTATGATGCAGGACAGGCGCCAGAGCGTTCTGTTGATGTTGAAATTGCTATTCGATTAAAAGAAGAAAATAAAGCCTTTAAGGTTGAAAAATACGTACATAGTTATCCACACAGTTGGAGAACTGATGAGCCGTTATTATATTATCCACTAGACTCTTGGTTCATTAAAGTAACCGATGTAAAAGATAGAATGTTCGACCTGAACGAAACTATCAATTGGAAGCCTAAGTCTACTGGTGAAGGACGTTTTGGAAATTGGTTGAAAAATGCCAACGACTGGAACTTATCTCGTTCTAGATATTGGGGTATTCCGTTGCCAATTTGGAGAACTGAAGACAAAAAAGAAGAAGTTCTTATTGGTTCTGTAGAAGAATTGTACAATGCGATCGAAAAATCTATCGAAGCAGGTTTTCAAAAAGAAAATCCGTTCAAAGGTTTTGAAATCGGAAATATGTCTGAATCTAATTATGATTTAATTGATTTGCACAAAAACGTAGTAGATCAAATTACTTTGGTTTCGGCTTCTGGACAACCAATGAAACGCGAAAGTGATTTAATTGATGTTTGGTTCGATTCTGGAGCAATGCCTTATGCACAATGGCATTATCCTTTTGAAAACAAAGATAAAATTGACGAGAATAAAGATTTTCCGGCAAATTTTATCGCAGAAGGTGTCGATCAGACTCGTGGATGGTTTTATACCTTACACGCAATCGGAACTTTAGTTTTTGATAAAGTAGCGTATAAAAATGTAGTTTCGAATGGTTTAGTTTTAGATAAAGACGGAATAAAAATGTCTAAAAGTAAAGGGAACACTATTGATCCTTTTAAAACCATTGAAGAATATGGTCCTGATGCCACACGTTGGTATATGATTATGAATGCAAATCCTTGGGATAACTTAAAGTTTGACCTTGACGGAATTGCTGAGGTTCGTCGTAAATTCTTCGGAACTTTATATAATACCTATTCATTCTTTTCGTTATATGCGAATATTGATGGGTTTAAATACGCTGAAGCGGAAATTCCGTTGAACGAAAGACCGGAAATCGATCAATGGATTATATCTGAATTACATTCTTTAATAAAATTTGTTGACGAATGTTACGAAGATTACGAACCAACAAAAGCGGCGAGAGCTATTTCTGACTTCGTTCAGGAAAACTTGAGTAACTGGTACGTTCGTTTGTGTCGTCGTCGTTTCTGGAAAGGAGAATATGCTCATGATAAAATTGCAGCTTACCAAACGCTTTATACTTGTCTTTTAACGATCAGTAAATTAAGCGCTCCAATCGCTCCTTTTTTCATGGATAAATTGTACCGAGATTTGACAGCTTCGACAAAATCCGAGCAATATAGCAGTGTTCACTTGGCAGAGTTTCCAAAATTTGTCGAAAACTTTGTTAATAAAACGTTAGAAAGCAAAATGCAGAAGGCGCAAACCATCTCATCTTTGGTTTTATCGCTTCGTAAAAAGGAAATGATTAAAGTGCGTCAACCTTTGCAAAAGGTAATGATTCCGGTACTTGACGAAAATCAAAGAGCCGAAATTGAGGCTATTTCAGACCTTGTAAAAGCGGAGGTAAACGTTAAGGAAATCATACTTTTAGATGATGATTCCGGTATTTTAGTGAAGCAAATTAAACCTAATTTTAAAGCATTAGGACCGCGTTTTGGTAAAGATATGGGTCTGATTTCCAAAGAAATACAATCTTTTACGGCAGATCAGATTAATCAGTTGGACAAGCAAGGAACGTTAGATATTGTTATTGCTGGAAATAATGTAACTTTATCACTAGAAGATGTCGAAATAACATCTCAGGATATTGAAGGCTGGTTGGTTGCAAACTCAAACGGAATAACAGTTGCGCTTGATATAACGATCTCTGAAGAATTGAAAAACGAAGGTGTCGCTAGAGAATTAGTAAATAGAATTCAAAATATCCGTAAAGATTCTGGATTTGAAGTTACTGATAAAATTAAAGTAAAAATAAAACGAAGCGGTATCTTAGAAGAAGCAATTCTGAAAAATGAAGACTATATTAAGTCTGAAACATTAACAGATGAATTGATTTTTGTTGACGCCTTAGAAAACGGCACAGAAATTGAATTTGATGATATTAAAACAATGATATTAATTTCAAAATAAAATATAAAATGATAGATGAAATTACAAGATACTCTGATGCAGATTTAGCAGAGTTTAAAGAAATAATTCAAAATAAAATACAAAAAGCACAAGCCGATCTGGATTTAATAAAAAGTGCTTACATGAATGATTTGAATAACGGAACAGATGATACTTCTCCAACTTTTAAAGCATTTGAAGAAGGAAGCGAAACAATGTCTAAAGAAGCAAACTCACAGTTAGCTATCAGACAGGAAAAGTTTATACGCGATCTAAAAAACGCCTTATTCCGTGTTGAAAATAAAACATATGGTATTTGTAAAGTAACAGGGAAATTAATTAGCAAAGAAAGGCTAAAAATCGTTCCTCACGCTACAATGAGTATCGAAGCGAAGAACTTGCAACGATAAACAATATTTGATTGAAATAAGCGCTCCTTTTAGGGGCGTTTTTTTTGTTTAATGTTTTGTGGAAAAGGATTCAGGCAAACTAATAATCATTTGAAAGAATTTGATTATAATTCGAAAAAACAGAATGGAATTAAAAGGCTGTTTTTTGTAAGAAGAAAAATATAGTCGATTTGGGGCGACGTAAATATTTTTTAATTAGAACTATCTTGATAGAAAAATAGCTCTAATTAAAAAATAAAACTAAAAAACTAAGCTAAGTTTTTCTCTAATTCTAATTTGTGTTTTCTTAAAACGGCTCTTGTCATTCCTAAATTTGCCTTACTCGCATCTGCTGCAAGATAGATCATGAATTTTTTGTTTGGTGAAATGTCAATAATATGAATTTGATTCGAAAGTGTAATCAAAATATCTTCAATATCCTGATTCAGGTTTAAGGCTTTTACTGCGCTCAGTTTTGCTTTAACAACTTCAAGATTGTACGCCGCTGCCAATTCAGGATCAAAGGAAGGGTCAACAGTTAGGTTTCCAAAGCTTAATCCAGATTCAATTTCGGTTACTGCGACAGCTATAAAGCCGTTTACGTTAGTTTTAATTTCATTTAAAAAAACGTTTAAAAAATCATTACTCATAGTTTGTGGTATTTGGTGTTAATAGATTTATGTTATTTTAATAGGGAATTTTTACTCAATTCTGAGGCTACTTCATCGGTGGATCGCATTAACAGACCCAGATTGCTGCCGTCTTTTGAAAATGCAATTATAAAGTTGGTGCCGCTTATTTTATTTCCAATAACAACTCCTTCTGAGGTTTTTAAAAAAAGTTGTTTTAAAGCGCCTTTGTCTAAATCAATTAAGAATTTTTCGCTCATTGATAAAATTGCAGCACTCATTGCGGCAACGCTGTCTGCGTAATCTATATGTAGTGATGTGATTAATTTTCCTTTTCCATTTATGATTAATGCAGCAGAGGATTTTGTAGTAACTAAGAAATCATTTAGGGTAGATGTAATTTCATTCATATTTGTAGGATTAGAGGGGACTGTTAAAATTAATTCATTTTGATGTTTATTGGTAGAGAATGTTGTTGTTTAATCTAAACAAGTGTTAATTTTATTTAACAAATATAAATTAAATTATGTATCATTGTAATACCAAATCATTAATAATTTATTTATTTAACATAAAAAACTTACACTATGGCTAAAGTATTGAAATTCAAAGATGTAAATTCTGATGTAGAGAGTAAAATGAAAGATTTTGAAAAAATTCGCATTAAATTTAAAGCGGATATAAAAAAAGCTGAAGCTAAAAAAGCTGCTGCCGGAAAAGAGGGAAAAGGCTTGCTTAAGTCTATTTCTGAGTTTTTTAGTGATGCGCCAAAGACACCTGCTCAGCAAAATGTTAAAAAATAGACTTTGCATAAGCAGAATAAAGCTGATATAATACAACCTGGTTTAGTACCAGAAAAGATTAACGCTCCTTTAGGAGCGTTTTTTTTGATTAAATTGTTACTTTTGCCCCATCAAATTTTAATAAAATGTCATTACCAAAAGCGTATTTCCTTATATTTTTAGTTTTAATTGTTGATCAGCTTTCGAAAATCTATGTAAAAACAAATTTTGTTTTAGGTGAGGAGGTAGTTGTGTTTGATTGGTTTAGAATTCATTTTATTGAAAATGAAGGAATGGCTTGGGGTACAAAAATACCGGGGCAATATGGTAAATTAATTTTAACCGTATTTAGAATTTTCGCTGTATTCGGGATTGCATATTGGTTGTCTGATTCTATCAAGAAACGTCATTCTACTTATTTAATAGTGGCAATTGCCCTTATTTTTGCTGGAGCTGCCGGAAATATAATCGATTCTGTTTTTTACGGTGTTATTTTTGACGGAAGTCATGGTAATCTTGCTACTATTTTTTCTCCGGAACCTTACGGAACATGGTTTCATGGTCTTGTAGTTGACATGTTTTATTTCCCGATCTGGAGAGGTACTTTGCCAGGCTGGTTTCCAATCTGGGGAGGTGAAGAAGTTTCTTTTTTTAATGCTATTTTTAATGTTGCTGATATGGCAATTTCTACAGGAGTTGGGATTTTGCTGGTTTTTAATAAAAGAGCTTTTCCTAAAACAGCATAATTATTTAAAATATTCCAATAAAAAATTCCAAATTCCAATATTTGATGCATTCATTGCAGGTAGATATTGGAATTTGGAATTTTGTATAATTGGGGTTTAATATTTATTGTGCTATTTTTACATTATAAAACTAAAGTTATGCAAAGTCCGTCCTTTTCCCTTTATGATGCCTCTGCAGGTTCAGGAAAGACCTATACTTTGGTGAAAGAATATCTAAAAATTATTCTTTCTTCTCCTAAAAATGACGCGTATCGAAATATCCTTGCCATAACTTTTACCAATAAAGCGGTTCATGAAATGAAAAGCCGAATTGTGGGAAGTTTATCTGAGTTTACAAAAGAAGAACCTTCTTCAAAAGCAATGGATTTAATGGAGGATTTGTCCCGTGATACAGGACTTTCTATTATTAAAATCAAGACTAAATCACAAAATATTATAAAGCATCTTATTCATAATTATGCTGCATTTGATATTTCTACAATCGATAAGTTTACACATAAGGTAATACGTGCTTTTGCACATGATCTGAATTTACCAATGACTTTTGAGGTGACTTTAGATACTGAAAATTTATTGACAGAAGCTGTTGACGCTATTATTGCACAAGCCGGACAGGATGAAACTCTGACTAAATTACTGATTGATTTTACGATGGAAAAAACCGACGATGATAAAAGTTGGGATATCTCACGTGAAATTTTGGATACCGGAAGATTGGTTTTGAATGAGAATAACCGAAATGAGATTTCTCATTTTCAAGATAAGTCTATAGAGGAGTTTGTTGTTATAAAAAAGAAAATGCTTGCTCTTTGTAAAGAGCTGGAAACTGAAAATGAAACTTTGGCTACTGAAGCACTTGCTTTAATTGATAAGAACGGAATAGATTTAAAATCATTTTCGCGAGGTACTTTTCCTAATCATTTGGAAAGTATTCGTGATGGGAAGTTTAATCCCAGAAATAAAACGTTTCATGAATTTGAGGATATTGCAATCAATAAAACAGCAAAAGACAGAGCGTTAATAGAAAATATAATTCCGGAACTGCTTCAGATTTTAGAAAAAATTTATAAAAATTTTGAGAAAAGGGATTTTTATAAAGCATTTTTAAAAAATATAACGCCGCTTTCTTTATTGAATACCGTTAGTAATGAGCTGGCTAAAATTCAGTCAGAACAAAATATCTTATCTATTTCTGAATTTAATGCTATTATTCATCGCGAAATTCAAAACCAGCCTGCGCCCTTTATTTATGAACGTATTGGGGAGCGCTATCGTCATTTTTTTATTGATGAATTTCAGGATACCTCTGAGATGCAATGGCAAAACCTGATTCCGTTAATTGATAATTCACTTTCCGGGTTGGATGATTTAGGAAATAAAGGCACCTTGATGATTGTAGGAGATCCTAAACAATCTATTTATCGATGGAGAGGTGGTAAAGCAGAACAATTTATAGAATTGAGTAAAGGTTTAAATCCTTTTAATAATCCTGAAAAAGTAATAAAGCATTTAGATACAAATTATAGAAGTTATAGTGAAGTAATTGATTTTAATAATGCCTTTTTTAAATTGATTTCAACTGAATTTTCAAATGATGATTATAAAAATTTATATGAGAATCATAGTTTTCAAAACTCAAATTCAAAAAAAGGCGGTTATGTAAATATTTCTTTTCTTCCAATAATCGAAAAAAGTGATTTTGCTGATGAGGAAGAAGTTGTAGAAAAATCAGATTTATATGTTTTGGCGACTTTAAATACAATTCAGAATGTGGTTCGTGAAGGCTTTTTGTATCGGGATATTGTTATTCTGACCAGAAAAAGGGATCAGGGAATTGCAATTGCTAATTACCTGACAGAACAAAACATTCCGCTTTTATCGTCAGAAACATTGATGATTCAGAATGCTACCGAAGTTCGTTTGATAGTTCATCTGTTGAAATATTTAAACAATAGTGCTGATCTGGAATCAAAGGCTAATTTTCTGCATTTTTTAGCTTCAAACAAGGAGATTCAAATACCTGTTCATGATTTTATAGCTGATGGAATGTCAAAAAGATTGGAAGTTGATTTTGAAAAATGGCTTTTGAATTTTGATGTTTCGCTTTCTTTTGAAAATATTCGAAAAAAATCGCTTTATGAAGCAGTGGAAATAATCATTTCCAAATTCGTACCTCTTGCAGAAGGAAATGCTTATGTACAATTTTTTCTGGATATTGTTCTGGAGCGAGATATTAGAAATCAGGCAGGAATCGCTGATTTTTTAAGTTACTGGGATAAAAACGCAGAGAAATTCAGTATTCCTTCTCCGGAAGGCAATAATGCAGTGCGAATTATGACAATTCACAAGTCAAAAGGATTGGAGTTTCCAGTTGTGATTATGCCTTTTGCTGAAGAAGATTATAATCGAAAACCAAAAGATAAATTATGGTTAGATACTGACGATGTTGATTTGGATGTTCCAAAAGCTTTAATTGATAATAGCAGTGCCGTTGAAGGTTTTGGCGAAAGTGCATCTGCTGTTTTTAATTTAAAAAAACAAGAAGAATTGCTGGATAATATTAATGTTTTGTATGTGGCATTAACACGTGCAGAAGAACAATTATATGTTATTTCGCAATCTTTAAAGGAAAGAAAAGATGGTAAGTTTCCAAATAATATGGCTTCATTTTTTATTAAATATTTAATTCATCAAGGCGTTTTTGATCCTGATAAATTAGAATATGAATTTGGAAATAAAAACAGACTTTCTAAAGATGAGAAATCTGTGGATTTGATAAAAACAATTCCTGTTGTTTCGGAAGTTCTAAATCCAAAAAATATCAAAATTGCACAACGAGAATCTTTAATGTGGGGAACCCATCAACAAGAGGCAATTGCGTACGGGAATATAGTTCATGAGATTTTGGCATTTATTAAGGATAAATCAGATATTGATTTGGCGATTACAAAAGCAATCGAAAATGGTTTGATTAAAATTGATCAGGTAGATTTGGTATTAAAATCGCTTCATGAAATTGTAAATCACCCTGAATTAGCTGATTGTTTTGATGGGAGTTTTAAGGTTTTAAATGAGCAGACAATTGTTCAGAAAGAAGGAAGGATTTTAAAGCCTGACCGAATTGTTCTTACCTCAAATAAAGAAGCATATCTTTTAGATTACAAGACTGGTGCAATAAATCCGAAATATACACAGCAAATTCAAGAATATCAAGATGCTATTGAGGATTTAGGATACAAAGTGTTAAAAAAGGTATTGGTGTATATAGGAACAGAAATCGATGTAGTAAATTTGTGAAAAAATTAATCAGATGTTAAGAATAAATGAGGTCTTAAAATGGCTAAATTGTTAATTTTTAACGTTTTAAATAAATAAAAGATGTACGGTAAAATAAAGGAACATTTGCAAAGTGAACTTCAGGCAATTGAAGAGAACGGAATTTTTAAAAAAGAACGAATTATAACTTCGGCACAAGATGCAGAAATTACTATTTCTACAGGAGAAAAGGTTTTGAACTTTTGTGCAAATAATTATTTGGGACTTTCATCACATCCTGAAGTGGTTCAGGCTGCAAAAGATGCTATGGATACTCATGGTTTTGGAATGTCATCTGTTCGATTTATTTGTGGAACTCAGGATATTCATAAAACATTAGAGAAAAAAATTGCAGATTTTTACGGTACAGAAGATACGATTTTATATGCCGCAGCTTTTGATGCTAATGGTGGTGTTTTCGAGCCTTTATTAGGGGAAAACGATGCAATTATCTCTGATAGTTTAAATCATGCATCAATTATTGACGGAGTTCGTTTGTGTAAAGCAGCACGTTATCGCTATGAGAATAGTAATATGGAGGATTTAGAACATCAATTGATAAAAGCAAATGATGCTGGAGCTCGTTTTAAATTAATTGTTACTGATGGAGTTTTCTCTATGGATGGTCTTGTAGCACCTCTTGATAAAATTTGTGATCTGGCAGACAAGTATGATGCAATGGTAATGGTAGATGAATGTCACGCTGCCGGATTTATTGGGGCAACCGGTAAAGGAACACTTGAGGCAAAAGGAGTAATGGGCAGAGTTGATATTATCACAGGTACATTGGGTAAAGCTCTTGGAGGAGCAATGGGTGGTTATACAACAGCTAAAAAAGAAATAATTGAATTATTGCGTCAACGTTCGAGACCATATTTATTTTCTAATTCATTAGCCCCGGCAATTGTTGGAGCATCTATAAAAGTTTTTGAATTACTTGAAAAAGACACTTCTTTAAGAGATAAATTAGAGTGGAATACGAACTATTTTAAGGATGGGATGAAAAAAGCTGGTTTCGATATTATCGACGGAGATTCAGCAATTGTGCCTGTAATGTTGTATGATGCTAAATTATCTCAAACAATGGCCAACGAGCTTTTAAAACAAGGGATTTATGTAATCGGATTCTTCTTTCCTGTTGTACCAAAAGAAAAGGCAAGGATTAGAGTACAACTATCAGCTGCGCATACCAAAGAACACTTAGACAGAGCGATAGCTGCCTTTATAGTTGTCGGTAAAATGTTAAAAGTTATATAATTTCCATTTACTGAAATTTTTGTAGGTTTTTTTTAACATTTCATTTTGTATTTAAAAATTTTGGTGTTACTTTTGTCTGTAATTAACTAAATTGTAATTAAAAAAATTAAGTATGAAACATCTTAACAAACTTTTAGTTGCTGTGATGATGGTGATGGGTTTAAGTTCTCACGCACAAGACAGTAACAATCCATGGGCTATCTCTTTTGGAGTTAATGCCGTTGACACTAGAACCAGTTCTGGTGCAGGAAGTGGTTTCTTTGATCAACACTTTTCTCAGCCATTCGCTGTAAAAGACAACTGGAATATTCTTCCTTCTTTATCTTACATTGGTGTGTCTAGATATGTAGGTAGCGGTTTCTCTGTTGGTTTACAAGGATCTGTAAACAAAATTGATAAAGCTGTTTATTTTAGACCAACTGCTCCTGGACACGATTCAAGAGGTAATGTTGTTACTAATCCTGGCGATTTAATGTATTATGGAATTGATGCTACTATTAAATATAGCTTCCAGGAATTAATCAAATCTAAAGTAGTTGATCCTTCGTTATCTATTGGTGGAGGTTATACTTTCTTAGGAGATGATAGTTTTGGAACTGTAAACCCAGGTGTTGGAGTAACTTTTTGGTTTACTGACGCTATTGGTTTAACATTAGCTTCAACTTACAAATGGGCTGTTGCTGCTGGTGACGATGTTCCTGGAAGAAATGATTATAACGGAGAAATTGATTCTCCATCTCACTTCCAACACACTGCAGGTCTAGTTTTCAAATTCGGAGGTAAAGATACTGACGGAGACGGAATCTACGATAAAGATGACGCTTGTCCAGATGTTGCTGGTTTGAAACAATTCAACGGATGTCCTGATACTGACGGAGACGGAATCGTTGACGCTAGTGATGCTTGTCCAGATGTATTTGGTTTAGCTGCATTAAACGGATGTCCTGATACTGACGGAGACGGAATTGCTGATAAAGATGATGCTTGTCCAGATGTTGCTGGTTTAGCTGCTTTAAAAGGTTGTCCTGATACTGACGGTGATGGTATCGCTGACAAAGATGACAAATGTCCTACAGTTGCTGGTCCTAAAGAAAATGGTGGTTGTCCTTTCTTAGACGCTGACAAAGATGGTGTAGCTGATAAAGATGATGATTGTCCTACAGTTTACGGTCCTGCTTCTAACAGAGGTTGTCCTGAAGTAACTACTGAAGCTTTAGAAGATCTTAAAGTTCAAGCTAGAGCAATCTACTTCAACTCTGGTAAAGCTACTTTCAAAACAGGAGACAAAGAAACTCCAGCTAGATTAGATGCTATCAAAGAAATCCTTAAAAACTATCCAAACGCGAAATTCAGTATTGAAGGTCACACAGATAGCGATGGTTCTGACAAATTGAACCAAAAACTTTCTGAAGATAGAGCTGCTGCTGTAATGAACGCTTTGATCGAAAGAGGAGTAAACGTTGATAACTTAGTATCTAAAGGTTTTGGTGAGTCTCAACCAGTTGCAAGCAACAAAACTGCTGCAGGTAAAGCACAAAACAGAAGAACAGAAATTAGACACATTGGTTCTAAATACCAAGGTAAACTTTAATTTACTTTCTAAATAAAGACTAAAAGCCATTCTTAATTGAATGGCTTTTTTTATTTTTATAAAATGATAAATAATTCTTTTCTCGGAAAAATAGCATCTGTTGTAATTCAGGATTATTCAGCTAAACTCGCTGAAACAACTATTATTTTACCTAACAAAAGAGCCAAGGTTTTTTTAATCGAAGCTTTAAAAAATGAAACAGCCAATACGATTCTTTCTCCTGAAATTATTAGTATTGAAGACTTTGTACAAGATGTAGCATCGATAAGATCTGTAGATGCAATTGAGCTTTTATTTGAATTTTATGAAGTCTATCTTTCTGTAACCGAAAAGCAAAACCAACAATCTTTTGAATTATTTGCCAATTGGGCAAAAACACTCTTGCAGGATTTTAATGAAATCGATCGTTACTTATTAGATCCAACTCATGTACTCTCATATTTAAAAGATATTGAAGACATAAAAAAATGGGGAATTGAAGTTGAAAACAGCACTAAACTTTTAGAAAATTATATTGATTTCTGGAAACTTCTGCCATTGTATTACGATTCATTATACAATCATTTGCTGAATAAAGGAATAGGATATCAGGGATTGATATATAGAGAAGCGGTAAATAATCTAAATCACTTTTCGAATACCATCTCAAACCGATCTTTTATTTTTGCAGGATTTAATGCTTTAAATGCTGCTGAAGAAAAAATTGTACAACACCTTTTGTCTCTCGATCAGGCTAAAATTTATTGGGATGTAGATCAGGTTTTTTTAAATGATCCTTATCACGATGCAGGACTTTTTGTTCGTCGTTTTAAAGAAAATTGGAAACATTATAAATCACACATTTTTGAATGGATTGTCGATGATTTTTCACAGTCAAAAAACATTCAGGTTATAGGAACTCCCAAAACTATAGGTCAGGCAAAATTGGCGGGAAGTATTATCGAAAACATAATCACTGAAAACCCAAATACATCTCTTGATAAAGTTGCAATTGTTCTGGGTGAGGAAAATTTATTAATTCCTGTTTTATATTCATTGCCTTCTTCTGTTGGGAGCCTGAATATTACTATGGGTTATTCAGGAAAAAATAATCCATCGCAAATATTAATTGCCAAATTATTTAAAATGCATACTAATGCCCTTTCGCGAAAAGGAGATAGCTATGTTTTTTACTATAAAGATGTACTTGATATTTTAACACATCCTCTTATTGAGCCTTATGCAAACGCGGGCAATCTGGTTAGAATTATCAAAGAAAATAATTATACATTTATTACGCATAACAGGATAATTGAACTTAATTCAAGCCAATCGAAATTATTTAGTTTATTGTTTCAAAAATGGGAAAATGGATCAATTGCTGTTCTTGAAAATGTTTCGGCACTTTTGCTTTTAATAAAAGAAAATTTCAGTAACGATAGCGAAGAAGAAAAGATTGCAAAAGCCTTTGTTTTTGCTGTTTTTAAAGTTATTAATAAGCTTATAAATTATTATTCGCAACATCATCATATTGATAATATTGATACTTTGCATGCTATTTACAAGCAAATTATTGATGTTGCTGAAGTTTCGTTTGAAGGAGAACCTTTGCGGGGATTGCAAATTATGGGAGTTCTTGAAAGTCGTGTTCTGGATTTTGATACCGTAATTGTAACTTCGATGAATGAAGGGAAGTTTCCGGCTGGAAAATCTCAAAATTCATTTATTCCGTATGATGTAAAAAGAGAACTAGGTTTGCCAACTTTTAAAGAAAAAGACGCTATTTATACCTATCACTTTTATCATTTATTGCAAAGGGCTAAAAATATTTATCTTATTTATAATACTGAAAACGATGGTTTAGATGCCGGAGAACGAAGTCGTTTTATAACACAATTAGAAGTAGAGAAACAGCACAAACACAATCTTACTTTTGATATCTATAATCCTGTTTTGCCTACCTCTGCATATCAGCCAATGGTAGTTCCTAAGTCTCAGGCTGTAATGGATCGTTTAAAGGAAATAGCCACTACAGGTTTCTCTCCATCTGCGTTAACGAGTTATATTCGAAATCCTATTCAGTTTTATTTTCAAAAAATTCTGCGTATTCGCGAGGTCGAAGAAGTAGAGGAGAATATTGCTCTGAATACTTTGGGAACGATTATTCATGAAAGTTTAAAAGCGTTGTATGATCCTTTTGTTGGTAAGTTTATTTCTGAAGCTGATATCGAAAATTGTTTTAAACTGTTAGATAATGAAGTCTTAAACCAGTTTAAAGTAGTTTATAAAGAAGGTGAAATTAAAAAAGGACGTAACCTTTTGGCGTTTGAAGTCGCAAAACGAAATGTTTTTAATTTCCTGAAAATGGAATTAGAGGCGATCAAAAACGGAGACGCAGTAAAAATCATAGCTTTAGAAAAAACATATGAACGTGAGTTGAATCATCCTAATTTGCCATTTCCTGTTTTGATTAAAGGAAATGTCGACAGAATCGAATTGCGCAACGGAAAAATCAGAATCATTGATTATAAGACCGGAAAAGTAGAAAAAACGAATGTTGTACTTAAATCATGGAATGGCTTAACACAAGAGCTTAAAAACGATAAAATTATTCAGGTTCTGGCTTATGCGTTCATGTTTGAAAACGAAGCTGCGGGTTTGCCTATAGAAGTTGGGATTATTTCGTTTAAAAATCTAAAATCAGGATTCCTGCCTTTTGGATTTAAAGAAGATAAAGAATTGGATTCTACTGTTACAAATGAAATTTTAAAAAACTATTTAGAAGAAGTTGTAATATTATTGGCAGAAATTTTTGATGAGAATATTCCTTTTGAGGAAAAAATAGATTAAGATATCAGAAAGCTGCATAACATATTCGAATTTTTTAAAACCACATTGGTTATTAATTTAACTGTTTGTGCGGTTGCGGTTTTATTTGGTGGCTTTGATTATTTTTTTATCACAATTTTAAGTTTTGGATTTTTAATGAGTATTGCTTTTAAGGAATTATACCGCCAAAATGATTATTTATTTTATTCGAATAATGGGATTTCAAAAATACATCTTTTGGTTTTTGCTTATGCTTTTACTTTTTTTACTACCATTTTAATTGGTTTTATCACTTTTGTAATAAAGAATGTATTTTGAAAAAACATATTTTAGAAGTCGATGGAGTGCAAAAAAAGTATGATGAAAGAGTAATTCTTTCAGATGTATATCTAAAATGTGAAACATCTCAGATTATTGGGTTATTAGGACGGAATGGATCCGGAAAATCGACTTTATTAAAAATAATTTTCGGAATAATCTCGGCTCCTAATAAATGCATTCGAATAGATTCTGTTTCAAAAAATAAGCAGAATAATTTGTCTTCTGAAATTAGTTATTTATCCCAGGAACAATTCATTCCGAATCATTTGTCTGTAAAAAAAGCTATTTTATTATCGATCGATAAACAAAAATTAAAATTTTTTTATGAAGACGATTTTATTCAGTCGATTTTAAATAAAAGAATAAATCATTTGTCAAGTGGGGAATTACGATACCTTGAAATAAAAATCGTACTTTTTAATCCGTCGAAATTTGTTTTGCTCGACGAGCCTTACAACGGATTATCGCCAATAATGGCAGATCTGGTAAATGAAATGATAAAAGGTAATTCGCACAAAAAAGGAATTGTGATTACAGATCACAATTATCAGAATGTAATACGCATTTCGACACAATTAGTTTTAATAAAAGAGGGTAAGACGCACTATATAAGAGATAAAGCTGAACTTGTTGATAAAGGATATCTCACTAGTTCAGCTTTTTTATAAGGGATTTTTTAGCTAAAGATTTTTTTGAAAAAACCTTTTTTTGCGCGCTCTTGTAAATCGGGATTATTTATGCTTCCGTTTTCAAAACGGAATCTTCTAAATTTCATCAATTTTACATTTAAGTCAAAACGTACTTCGTCAACAGTTTTCATTTCGTTAAATTTTTTTTGCAAAGCTATGAAAAACTTGCTGTAAACGGTATTTGTTGTAAATGTTAAAATAAGATTTAAAGTATCTCAAACAGAATGATCTTTTTTTAAACAAATCTTCTTTTTTTGTTAACGTTTTTTAAAAAGTTTATTTTAAAAATTAAGAAACATTATAGTATAAATAAAAGTATTTCAAATGGTTACGTGTGGCTTTTTTTTAACAAGTGTTTAGGCGACAATTCTATTTAAAAAAATATCTTTGACCCTTCTTAAAAAAATATAATAGCGATATGATTGATTTAAATACACTCGTAGAGGAAACCGGGGCTGAATCTGGATTAACTTTTAATATAGATGGCATCTTACTTGAATCTGTTAATTTAGAGTACGATGGCAATGTAGCGGCAATGATCGGGATGATATTAAAGATGTGTTTAGAAATGTCTGAAGATGTAAATAACGGAGATCTTAAACAAGTCATGATTAAGAACAAAGACGGTATTGTGGTGGCTAATAAAGATGAGTACGATAACTGTGTTGCACTGCTTTCTAAAGATATAAGTAAAATGGGACTTTTGTTACGCAAAATGGATTCTGTTTTTCAATAAATTAATTTAAATACAATCAAAACATGTCAGATTTTTTACAAAATTTTCAAAACGATTTAAAAGAGAATGTTAACGGATTCATTGCCGTTTCAGTAACTGAAGTAGAAACAGGAATGTCATACTGCTCACTTTCTTTAAATCCAAATTTTGACCCAGAATTAGCATCTGCTTATAATCTAGAAGTTGTTAAAGCAAAATTAAATGCAATTAAAGCTTTAGGATTAGATCAAAAAATCAATGATATCTTAATTACACTAACAGATCAAATTCACATTATTGATGTATCTGAAGATGGTAAATATTTTATTTATTTAGCTGTTGATTCAACAAAAGCAAATCTTGGATTAACAAGAGCAACTTTAGCTAAATTTAAAAAAGACATTATTTCAAAACTATAATTTTTGCCCCCAATAATGAAAAAAAGGCTGTTCACGATTAATGAACAGCCTTTTTTGGTTTTTAAGATTATTTAGATTATTCAAAAAAATCTAATAATATAGTTTCCAGTTCTTCTTTGTTTTCGATCTGACTCATATGTCCATCTTCAAAAGAAACCAGTTTTACGTTTGTATTTTTGATTTGAGCAATACTTTCCTCATAGTTTAAAACCGGATCTTTTTTGCCTAAAATCAATAAAACCGGAAATAAGTTTTCATGAAGAAGAGCTTCTCTGTCTTTTCTAATTTTCATTCCTTCAAGCGAAGCTACAATTCCTTGCAGCGGTGTTTTTAGGGCCTGAATTTTTACTTTTTCGATTTCATCAGCTAATCTGGTTCTGTTATTTTCGCTGAATAAATTAGCAATTGCAAGGCTTACAAAGTTTATATAATTTTGTTTTACCGCTTTTATGGCGCGATTACGATTTATCTTTTTCTCGTGACTATCTGCTTTTGAGGTCGAGTTTAATAAAACCAGTTTATTGATTTTTGCCGGAAATAATTCGGCGAAAGCCAAACCAACATAACCACCCATAGAATGCCCAACAATAATAGCTTTTTCGATTTCAAGATGTTCTAAAACTTCTTTTACAACACCGGCATTATCTTCCATAGAATGTACATATCCCAAACAATCAGATTCGCCGTGGCCTAATAAATCAATTGTTATAACGCGATATTTTTCAGAGAAAAGAGCAATATAGTCTTTCCACATTTTTTTGTTTTCCAGAAAGCCGTGAAGCAATACAATTGTAGTTCCGTCACCTGAATCAGTATACGAGATCTTGGTGTTTTTATATGATAGAGTTTTCAAAATGATGTTTTAAGTTTAAAGTACAAAGATAAGAAATGACAAAACCATATAAGTAATATAAGATCATTTGAGTTAAAAATAGTAGTTATCGCGTTCAATTTTATGTTAAATGTTTAAACCATATAAGAGATATAAGTTCATTTTAGTTTAAAAAAAAGTTATTCAATTCACTCTTATGCTAAATATTCAAAGCATATAAGCTTATGCGAGTTTGAAAAAAAACATAAAGATTATGATTTAAATGAACTTGTATCACTTACATGGTTCAAAAAATACGGTCATTCGAACTGTTTTTAAAAACATTAAATGATTTTGTTATTTTAAATTAGTCTTAATTATGCTTGTTATTACTTAAAATTCTATATTTTTGCATCGTTATTATATCTTATCAGAATGGCATTAATTAGTGATTTGACCACCAAAGTATTATTTGAAACCGAAAAAGGATACAGTTATCAATGTGACTTGACCAATAGTATAATCATCAATTTTGTTGATACGGTGTCAAGTTATAAAATTCATGATTTTTTGATTTTTCAAAGAAAGGTTAATAGCGTTGACATTCTCAATATGCTTTATGACTTATCTGATCAGTCAGACGCACAGTTGATTGAAACTACTAAAAGAAATTTTTCCAGAAATCTTACTATCTGCGAAATAGTCCAGTTACGAGATTTATTAAACGGAACAAAATTTACCCTCACTTTACATTCTATGCTTTGCAATACTGTCAATGTAGAGCTTATTTAGATTCTTACTTAGATTAAATCCAAATTTTAAGGCATTTAGAGCTACCTTCTATAATTTTTGTAATTTTACGTAGATAAAAACAAAGGTTATGAAAGATTTACTAAGAACGAGTACTTCATTAGTTGAAGGAATAGAAAATATATTGAACTTACAGGCAAAAATAGAAAGCGACGCTTCTAATAAATATTTAGCTATGGCTGCATGGTTAGATAGAAATGGTTTTGCAAATACAGCATCTTATTTGTACAAGCAAGCCGAAGAAGAAAGAGAGCATTTTCTAAAAGTTTTCAAATATATTACAGATATGGGAGGGATTGCAGTTACGCCATCTGTTCCGGAAGTGCAGCAGGAATTTGCTTCTTTTAGAGAAGTATTTGAAATTGCTTTGCAAAACGAAATTGCAGTTACTCAGGCGATTAATAGAGTAATTGCAAAATGTAGAGCTGAGAATGATTATGCTACAGAAGATTTTATGATGTGGTATGTAGCTGAGCAAAGAGAAGAAGAGAAAAATGCAAGAAGAGCTTTAGAGCTTTTTGAACTAATCAACGCAAACGAAGCTGACGGAAAATTTCAATTGGATGTTCAGATTTCAAAAATCGGATAAATATCTATTTACTATATAAAAACAAAGCCCTTAATATTTAGTAAAGGCTTTGTTTTTTATCATGATTTATTGATTCATTAAGCTTTCGATTTCATCAACCTCAATCGGAATATTGCGCATTAGGTTAAAAGGTTCTCCTTTTTCCTGAACCACAACATTGTCTTCTAAACGAATTCCGAATTTCTCCTCCGGAATATAAATTCCAGGTTCAACCGTAAAAACCATATTGGCTTTCATAGGCTCGTGAAGCAAACCATAATCGTGCGTATCAAGACCCATGTGGTGAGACGTTCCGTGCATGAAATATTTTTTGTAAGCTGGCCATTCCGGGTTTTCGTTCTGAACATCGGCTTTATCAAGTAAACCTAAACCTAATAGTTCAGATGTCATGATTTTACCCACTTCAATATGATATTGTTTCCAAAGAGTTCCTGAAGTCAACATTTTTGTAGCTTCGTTTTTTACTCTTAAAACAGCATTGTAAACTGCTTTTTGTCTTTCAGAATATCTTCCTGAAACCGGAATTGTTCTTGTCATATCGCTTGAATAATTCGCATATTCTGCAGCAACATCCAATAAAATTAAATCTCCGGCTTTACATTGCTGATTGTTTTCGATATAATGCAAAACGTTTGCATTGTTTCCCGAAGCAATAATTGGCGTATACGCAAAACCTTTAGAACGGTTACGGATGAATTCGTGAACCAATTCGGCTTCGATTTCATATTCAGTAACATTTGGTTTCACGAACGACAATAATCTGCGGAAACCTTTCTCCGTAATATCGCAAGCTTGCTGAATCAAATCAATCTCTTCGCTTTCTTTTACAGAACGAATGCGTTGCAAAATTGGGTTGCTTTTTGCCACATTATGCGCTGGATAACGCTCTTTCCACCATTTTACAAAACGAGCTTCACGAGTTTCAGTTTCAACTGTTGCGCGGTAATGTTCGTTTGTATTAATGTACATTGTATCTGCATACGTCATCATTTCGTTCAAAACTTTATGAAAATCCTGCAACCAATAAACCGTTCTAATCCCTGAAACCTGAAAAGCACGTTCTTTGCTTAGCTTTTCACCTTCCCAAACCGCGATATGATCGTTAGTTTCTTTCAGGAAAAGAATTTCTTTTTGGTTCTCATAAGGCGCATCCGGAAACAAAAGCAAAATACTTTCTTCCTGATCAACACCGCTCAGATAAAAAATATCTCTGTGTTGTGCAAATGGCAAAGTACTATCTGCGCTAACCGGGTAAATGTCATTTGAGTTAAAAACGGCAACACTGTTAGGTTTCATTTCTGCCGTGAATTTTCTGCGATTTTTTACAAAAAGAGCGCTGTTTATTTGATGATATTTCATAATAATGTGAGTTTTGAACTTCGAATTTCAAAATTACTAATTTTTAGACAATGGCATAAGATTGCTTTATTAAAGTTTTCTTATTTGTTTGAGATTTTTTCTCTCGCAGATTTGGCAGATTTATTCTTTTTATTTCATTATGTTTTTCACCGTAATCTTTGTCATTTCGACGAAGGAGAAATCTTCGTAAGTAACTCGACAAAGATTTGAAAAAAAATCTTAGAATCTCAATTATGGCGTGTCCCTTCGGGTCGGGCTTTCAGCTATATCTTTTATTCCGTTTCACTTCATAAAAGGATAACGCCTCAATCCCTCACGCTGACTCGGTTTTCGAGTAAAAATATTGTTTTGCTGTAAGAAATGCTTTCGCTTAGAAGTATTTTGTATATTGCTTTTTATTTGAATGAATAAAAATGGCTCATAATAAAAATCTACATAAACTACTTAATATTTTTTATTCCAATGGCGATTACCCAGATCATGGTGATGACGTTATATTTGGTTCTTTTAGTCATGACGAATTAAAAGATCTGTTAAAACTTCCGAAGCTAGAAGTCGCTTTGCTTTTACGAAATCTTGTCGACAATAATGAATTAGAAAAAGTAGAAGTGGACACTTTTATTATTTCTCATTTAGGAATGAAAGCATTTGTAACAGGAAAATATATTAAGTTGTATCGAAAGGCTATAATTGACAATTTAAAGGATATTGCTAGTATTATAGTTCCAATTCTTTCTTTAACAGTTGCGATATTAGCTATTTCGATAAAGTTAAATAGTCCTTCAAAAGAGGATTTTGAAGTTTTGCAAAAGAAAGTCGAGAAATTAGAAAAAGAATATAAAAAATAATTATGCTTAAAATTAACAAAAAGACGATACTATTATTTTTGCTAATTTCTTCAATTGTTGTTGTAGTAATTTACAATGTAGAATATTTTAAAAAAGTAGATCCAACAATACTAACTTTAGTTTCGGGTTCAATAGGTTTTATAATTTCAAAAATTATTGAAGATTTAAAAGAAAGTAAACAACGACTTTACGAACAAAAAAGAAAGTATTATAATGAATTAATTAGACCGTATAGGGATGTTTTAAAAAATATAAAAGTCAAAAATGGAAATACTATATTAAACAATAAACAGATTGCAGATGCAATGGATACAGCTTTTGATAATATTCTCTATGCGTCAGATGAAGTCATTGAAAAATATGGTAGGTTTAGAAACACTGATACAAATGACACTGAAACAGGATCTAAAAGTTTATACAAGACATTAAAATTATTTTCGGACTTGTTATTAGCAATGCGTAAAGATTTAGGGAATAAATATACATCTTTAGATGATGTCCATATATTAAGAATGTTTATTAATATGTCAGAGAAAGAAGAAGAGCTGTATAGAAAAGAGTTTAAAAAAATTAAGTAAATAAAATTTTAGTTCTAGATAGCGCAAATTTCCAATACATAAATTGCAACAATAATCAAACCCATAAAAAAAACCGAAGTTTTAAGATGCTTCGGTTTTTTCTATAAATATATATTTTTCTGTAGAACTTATTTCTCGCTCAATAACTTCTCTAAAAGAGCAACTTTATCTTTTTCAGCTTCAACCAATCTTTCATAAAGTTTTTTATTCTCTTCAAAAGCTTCAAGAAGTTTATCTAATGGGTTAAATGTGCAATTATTATGATTTATTGTAGAAGAACCGTTATCATAAGTATTTCCCATAATATTAAAAACAGCTTCTTCAGAAAAATTTCTAATTACTTCGGCAGGAACGCCTAAAACTTCGGCAATTGCTTTTAGTTTCTCTTCATCAACGTTTTCGCTTCCTTCAATACTAGAAATAGTTTGTTGACTTACGCCAATAGCAATCGCAAGAGCTTCTTGCTTCATATCTCTAAGTTCTCTAATTCGGCTAATGTTTCTGCCTATGTGTTTTGGTTTCGCTGTGCTCATGATTCAAAGATATTTAAAATTCTTTTTATATTTTTTGATTTGGTAGAAAACAAGCCTGAGTTTGTGAGATACATTTTGTAAATTGTTTTCAGGATTGTAAAAATACAATTTTTCTGACGATTGTTGATTTTGACTTTTTTGTCATTTCGACGAAATGACAATATTGCGTAATATTGTATAATCTGGTATAAAAATAACAGCCCAATAAATAATAAAATGCACAATTCAGTTTTAAGACTAGTAACAATAAAAGAAGTAAAAGCGCAGTACCCGTTTTTAATCGATCATGAAGGATTTGATTATTTTGATGAATGGAACGACGATGATTTCTTTATTGTTGCAAACGAAGATGTAATCTTTGACGGTAATTTCTATTTAGATCTTTATGAAGAAAAAGAAAAAAAATGGCTTTCGAATATCTTAAATCTACCATTAAAAGAAATTGATTTAATACGAATCGAAGGAATTCTCATAAACGGAAATTTCTCTACAAACGGTTCTATCATAAATGCCGAAGGAGATTACGGACCGTATGTTTATATTGGCGGCAATGTCGATTGCCAAAGCTTATTATTAGGAGGTTCATATGTCGAAATAAACGGAAATGTAAAAGCTAACGAAGTTGTGATGACGTCGTATAATCACGGAAATTTTAAATGTTCCGGCATTATAGATTCTCCCGTTTTTATAGTAGAAGATCATTACACGACTTTTACAGATCGAAAAAATGATTTGTTTTATTATAATGATAAAACAGATGAAGTAGATCCAAAAAACGAGTGCACATATGATGAAGATTCAGGTGAAGATATTATCTCAGTCGAGTTGCGAAAACATTTAGATAACCCGTTAATAGAGACTTTCGAAGAGTTGAAACGGGAATTAGAATTTGGAGAATTGATTTTAAAACAAAATAATCCTCCTGCAAAAACTTATGAATATTGGCGCGATCGCGTTTTATCAAATTATAGAGATCTTAAATTGGTTCCTAAAGAATTTAAAACTGAAGAGCTTTGCAATCTGGCCTTAAATATCACTTATCATGCTTTACCATTTATTGATCAGAACTTAATAACTCCTGAATTCTGCGATAAATTAGTTAGCAAAGATGGTTTTGCAATTCAGGTTATTCCTGATGAGTTTATAACAAAAGAGCTTTGTTTTAAAGCCGCTGAAAATGGAACAGCGCTACGATTAATTCCGTCAGCATATTATTCTGAAGAACTGATTTTGTCAGTTTTCAAAAACGGAAAACATCAACCGGATATCAATGATGTTCCTTCTGAATTTATTACCAAAAGTTTACTAGTAGAATATGTAAAATTAGGCAAAGGATTATGGCTTGACAAAGCCTGTAAAGAAAACGGAATTGATAAAGTAGAGGTTTTAAAACGAGTAATTGATTCCGGAATTCAATATTTGGATACTGTTTTTGGGAATCATTTTAGTGCCGAAGTTGTTGATTATGCTGCTTCTATTTATAATAATGAAGAAAATAAACCGGAATGGAATAATTATGTCCAGAAATACAAAGTGAAATTTGAACGTCTTGGTTTGAATGGATATTTAGAAAATTAAACATTGTAATTATTATGAAATTTAAAGCATTAGCGTTACTCTTGATCGTTTTGTTTTTTGAAGTAAGCTGTGAAAAAGTTCCAGCATCAATAAAATTAAGAATCGAATTTGAAAATAAGCTAAATCAAGATCTTTCCAAAATTTATGGCATTCAGATATATAAAGATGGAAAAATATTCAAAAAATTTAGTTCGTTTGAAAAACCATACATTAGTAAAGAAATTACTTTGGACAGTTTAACAAACGGAACATACGAGTTCGTTTATGAAAATTTAGTTAATCAGACTTTGCGGAAAAAAATCGAAGTAAAAGAAAACAAGTCTTATGAGGTTTTAATATATCCGGATTATTCTGTTTATAAGGATTTTATTAAAAGATCATTTGTGCGGAATCTAAGAGAAGATCAAAAAGTAGAATTTTATTTTGAAAGTTTAGGCTGTTTTCATTCGGCAAAAGAGAGTTTGATTATTACTAAAAAAGGAAAAGTATATTATGCTGAGAATAAAGGACAATCTAAAAAATTAAGTAAAGAACAATTAGATACCATAATAAAGATGGAATGTGAATTAGAGCTTATAAAAGATGGAGGCTGCACGACATCAGATCATTATATTATCAAATCTGGGAAGCAAGAAAAAGAATTTTACGATGAAACCTGTAAATGGAATGGTTGGAGAAATATGTCTGAACAAATTAAATTAAATTAGGAAGTTTACAGTTTATAAATAAAGCTTTTCAGCGATAAAAAGATTAAATATAAAAAAACTGCTATTTTTTGGATAGCAGTTTTAATAAATTTATGATTATGATGCTCCGTATTCCATACAGCGACCTTTTCCTGATGTTTGGTATATATACCAACCACATGAGTTTATTGTTAAAAAAGTTTTTTCTTCACCCTCACATATCGGCCATGGTTCGCAGGTTCCACCTGTTCCACCGTTAATTGATTTTAATTCTTCTTTAGATAATTTTTGTAATGCTGATAAATTTTGGAAATTTTTCATAAGTAATTTGTTTTTTGGGTTTTCCTACTCTATAAGTTTTTCGGATACGACTTTGATAAAAATACAAATTATTTTCTAAATAAATACTTACAAAAAAACAGGTCTTGCTGTTTTATTGATTCTTTAAAAATCTGTTATCTTCTTGTTTCATTTAAAGTAAATTTGATGTAATTTCTTTCTTTTTGTGTTTTTATTGTAATGGTCAATCTTGAAACAAGTAAAAAACTAGTGGGTCTTACTTGAAATAAGTTAGATTAAAGTCTAATATTGTATAATATAATTGCTTTAAGAAAAAATGAAACAACTAAACATATCCATAAAACACAATCTAATAATAGGTTTAGGTATTGCGTTATGGATTTTTGTTTTTGCTTTTGTAATAAAACCTTTCGATGACGGAACTTTAGATTTCAGGTCCTGGTTTTTTATGAGTATTGGCTTTAGTTCTATGGCATTTTTGTGTTATGGTATTCTTGCCGTTGTTCAAAAAAGAGTTTATGAAAAAATCTCAATATGGAATTTAAAGTTTGAAGCAATTAGTTTAATATTCTTTTATCTAATTTATTTAATTGCGGTTTATACCTATTATAAAAGTCCAATTTTAAACGGAGGATATAGTTTTACAGCGTTTTTTATCATCATATTTATAAAAGTTGCTTTGATCTTAACTCCTGTAATTATTCTGGCGAGAAGATATTTACTCAAGCTGATTCCTGTACAAGAGGATATTTTAACTTTTAGAGGAGAAAATAAATTAGATGTTTTAAAAATTAAACAAGAAGATTTGGTTTGCATTTCTAATGCTCAAAATTATGTTGAGATTTTTTATGTAGAAAGCGGCAAACTCACATCAAAACTTATTCGGACTTCGCTCAAAAAAGTTCAGGACGATTTTGGATTTTTAGTTCAAATACATCGTTCGCATTTAATAAATCCAATACATTTTAAGTCCTGGAGAAATCAAAATACTATTATTCTAACGCAAATAGAACTTCCGGTTTCTAAAAATTATAAAGAAGCTTTATTGGCCTTATAATTTCGTACCTAAAATCGATACTTTCGTACCAAAGTCAATAAATTAGGTCTTTAAGAAAGATTCTGAGAGTAGTTTTGTTCATCAATTTTAAAAATTAATTATGAAAACGAAACATTTTTGCCTTCTCGGGTTGCTTTTTTTCTTTACCAGTTATTTATTATTTTCTAAGCTTTTACCCAGCTTTCAGCAACCAATAGATTTTGCACATTGGTTCAATCTTATTGGTGCTTGTTTTTTATTATCCTTTAATGATGTGTTTCCTAAAAACCGATTAAATTCTATAGCTTCAATTCTAACAACTTTAGGTGTTTTTGCGCATATTGGTCTTTGTACAATCGATTTTATAATGTGGAGTTTTGGCAATAACGAGCTTGCTAGAGAAGCATTAAGTAACCAAATAAGTAGTACGCCATCAATTTTATATCCTTTTATTATTGTTGGACCTTCTTTGCTTTTTATCGGATTATCAGCGCATGCGTTGAATTTTATTAAAACTCATTTTGTAATTGTTTTAATGATTGTTCTAAGTGCGCCAGCAATTGGTTTTTCGTTTTTTATATTAAAAAACGGAGTTTATATGTTATTGAGTTGCTTTATTTTTGCTTCGGGATTGGGTTTATTGCTGTATAGAAATGAAAATCTTGAAATAAATAATCTCTAAATCAACTGGAAAGTAGCTTTTTAGTAGATTAACGACTTTATAAATTATTATCTTCGTTATGATTTAATATAAAAATGACGATAGAAAAAGCAACAACATCTGATAACGAAATTCTAACTGATATAACCAAAAAGTCAAAAGCTTATTGGGGATATTCGGTAGAACAAATTCTAAAATGGAATCAAAATTTAACGATTACTCAGGATTATATTAGAGATAATAAAGTATTCAAATTAATAAAGGAGAATGTAGTTATAGGTTATTATTCTTACATTTTTGAAGGTCAAAAGCATGTCAAAATGGATAATTTATTTATCTTGCCGGAATATATTGGTAAAGGATTTGGAAAATTCCTGCTTCTGGATTTTTTAAACCGAATGAAAGAAGCTCAAATTCAAATAATAACGCTCGACTCAGAACCAAATGCTGAAGCATTTTATTCTAAAATGGGATTTGTGAAAATTGGAGAATTCGAAACTTCAATAAAAAATAGGTTTATGCCCATCATGGAAATGAAATTATAATAAATCAAACTAAATTGAAAAACTGTATTAAATATCTGCTTTCGCTCTTTCTGGCTTTTGTCGTGATTGCAAATGACGGTACAGTAGATTTTCAAACAAAATCGGCAGATTATTATCAATCTTCCTGTGTTATTTTAAGGAGAGAATTAGATTTTAGAAACTCTCGTTTCATCTTTAGTTATTCAAAATTTTTTTTTTAAAACGGTATTTTTAATTCCTGTACTTTATCTTCAGCTTAAAGATGTTTGTAATCTTGAGGTTCGAACTATTCATAAACTGCAAAAACTTCTTTATCAAAACATACATTCATTTATGAGACAATTTGTATTCATGAATGAAATGATAACTTCAAACAATTTCTACAAAAGTTTATACATCGCTTAGAGAATTTCTTTTCTAAGTATTTATGCTTTTTACGGCATAAAATGATACAATAATGTCTAATCATTTATCATTTTCAAAATGTATAAACACAATAATAAAACACGTTTAGTACAATCTAAACGACCGCTTCATTGGATAAAAAGAAAAATGGTGGTAATAATAACAGCCTTTATGTTAGGAATGTCAAACGGAATGAATGTTCACGATCAAGCCATTAAAGGAGATCAAAATTATACGGAACAACATAAAAAGGATTAAATAATTTTAAATTTAAAAGCCAAACCGAAGCAATTATAGTTTCGGTTTTTTTATTTGATTAAAGGCAAATAGTTGAAATTGTTGCAAGTCAGAGTGTTATAGTTGTAATATATTTAAAGTTAAAATTTAATTTATTTTTCTTTCAAAAAATGAATTTCAAACCTAAATGTTAAAATTTTTTTAATAGTTTTGGGCAAATTCCTACACAACCACTAATCCTTATTATGGACAAAAAAACCAAATTTTTTAAAACCGTTATATTACTTCAATTTATTCCCGCATTATTACTTGGTCTCTTAATTTTAATGAATTTTAGAAAGCAGAAACTTCTTAATGTAAGAGGATTTCATCCATATGAATTTAATTATGGACACGCAGTTCCTTTAATTTTCTTTGGCGTTTGTTTTCTTGTCTCTGTTTTAATTGTGTTTATAAAAAAGGAGAATGTTACGGAAGATGAAGCTGATATACAAAAGAAAGTTCGCCAGCAAAACTTTTGGAAATTTGCATTTTACTGCACTGTTTTCTTCTTAATAATCATTGCTGTTTTTGCATTTGGGTTATATCGAAAAAATCCATTTATAATAGATCAGCCAACTCTATTTTATAGTTTAGTGGTTTTAAGATCTTTACTCATTATAATATTAAGCTTAGTAACAGCTTCCTTTTTTTTAGCAGCAGGAATTTATTGGAAATCAAATAAAACACTTGCAGTTTTTATATTGATCTTTAGTTTTTTTATAATTGCTGCATCCTTTACTTATGAAGTTGTTTTTATAGGTGAATTTATGAATGCCTCAGAAAATTATATCAATCGAAGAGATGAAAAAGAACTTTCGTCTGATGCCGCAGAAACATCAGAAGATTATGTAGAAGCAGACAACGAACAAGTTGATTATGAGGTCGAAAAGTCTAAATTGCTTTCGTCCTGGAATTCTTTAATTCCGGATTGGGGAGCACTTGATGGAAAATATGATTTTTATGATGTCAGAATTCTAATAGGCAGAAGTTTAGACGATCATATTACCGAAAGTGACTATTATTATCTCGTTCAATACATTGATAATATTAGAGAAAATCCTGATGCACTTTATTTAGGATTCGAGAATTACAGATCAGTAATTTATAGTGTTATTTCACCAGAAATTTATCGCAAGGCAAATTTTGACAAAATTGTAGACGGGTTGCTTTTGACATACGATGACATTGGTGCTGAAAATGAAAAATTAAAAGAAATCTACAATGCTATGCATCAGTCTTATGGTAGTTCCAGACCTAATATGGAAAAATATTATTCAGATTTTGAAAAATATTTCACTGCAGAAACAATCGAAAAACTTCAGACTTATAAATTTTCTAATAATGCAGATTTTAAAGACGCTGATATTATGTGGTTTTATAGTTTTTGGGCAAGAAGAAATAATGAAGGAAATATAAAAGAAATTGCTATAATCTTAAACGAAATAAAAGAGCAATACGACGCAAATTCAAACTCAGACGAAGAATGATAAAATCTTATAAAATAGTTATAATAATTCAGTGTATAATATTGCTGGTTTTTAGTTTTGTCTTTAATAAAATATATAACGATGATATCCAGTTAATACCTATGATTCAGTTATTGATAATTGGTTTTTCGCCTTTAATTTTATTGGCAATTTCAATTATAATTCAAAGATTGATAGTGGCTGTAATCCATTCTGATTCTACAAATGATGAAGTGAATAAAGAAGCGCCAATTGATAAATTTTGGAAGAATGCCTTTTTTATAAATGTAATTTTTGGCGCTTTAACTTTTCTATGTTCTATTATTTCTTCCGTTTTAAAATTGGAAGTTGGAGTTGTTAGTTCTGATTATATTTATCGATTTTTTGTCTCTTTAGATATTTTAATGATTGCCAGTTTAATAATAAGTCTGGTTTTAAGAATAAAAGATTCTGTTATTGAAATAACTAAGTTTCTTGGTTTTTTAATGCTGTTTATTTCGATACTCATTTTTTCTTTTTCGTTGTATTTAGCGGTTTTAAATGTGGTTACAGTACGATCTTATAGTGGTGATAGTATAATTGGAACCTTAAATTCTGTGTCAGAAACAGAAGAAGTCGCTACAGATGTCGAACATGAAAGTGAAGGCGAAGGAGAAGGTGAGGAATCAGAATCTGATTATTATGGTTTTAACGAAATGAATTTTCCGGAAGTAAATATAAACGCATACTTCAAAGAACTTTTTGAGGATTCGAGTTATGATAATACCAAAACACAGGATCTTACTAAGAACTTTTTGTCGGGTTTTTTGGCATTAGAAAAAGATCAGTCCTTTACAGCAATCCGAATTGCAATAGAAAGAGGATTCGCTTATGATGAGGAAATAAAAAAAGTAGATGAAAAAATAAGGCGAAATCCTGAAGCGATTCGGGAAGCTTTTGATAGTTACAATACTTTATTGTATGCTTTTTTATCGAATAAAATTTATTTTGATTCCAATTTAAATTTAGTTGTAGATGCCTTAATAGAAACTCATGAAGATATTTATGCAACTGAAAATCCTGATGAAAGATTGAATAAAATCTATAAAACAATGATTTTTGGTGCGCAAAAAGAGTTTCCTAATTATTATTACAATGAGATAAAACCTTATGCATCAGAGAATGTTTTGAGTTTAGTAAGCAAAAATGCAGAAACAAGTTCAGAGAAAGATAATAGTAATGCAGAATATGCTTCGCAACTTAATACAGTCTGGATTTATAGTTTCTGGGCAAGACGACATAAAGAAAAAAATGATGATGTTGTTTTTGAAATCCTAAAAGAAATCAAGCAACATTATAATCAAGATTAATTAACTGAATAAAAAAACCGAAGCTAAGTACTTCGGTTTTTTTATGATTTAAAATTGGGATTAATTTAATCAACCCATTTATAATATCTCGCTCCAATTAAATTTGGGATTTCTTTTTCGATTTTATCTAAAATCCATTCGTTTTTTGGAGTTCGAATACTTTGTTTCTGTTCTTTTTTATGAAGGCTTTCATAAGTTTCAAAACCAATTTCGGTGCTTTCTTCCAAATTCTCAAAAAGCTTTGTTTTGGCTAAAGCCGATTGCCAGTTTGGTTGAATTGTTCCTTCGAAAACTTTTGATTTAGATCCGCTTCCGTAAGCTAAGAATCCAAATTTGGTTCCGGCAACTTCTTTTTTTGTGTCATAATAATGAGCCAAAGTCGATAATAACCCCATGAAAATAGATCCTGTATAAAGGTTTCCTATTAAAGATGAAGCCAATTCTGCAGGTTGTAATTTCTCGGTTACAAATTTTCTGTACTCATCAGATTTTCCTACTTCTTTAATTTTAGTTTGATAATCTGCAGGTTCGATATTTTCTGCAATAATTTTATCAGCATGATCTAAAGCATAAATTTCAGATAACATTCTGCGTCCCTGAAAAGAATAAGGCAAATGCATGATAATGCTGTTCCAGGTTTTGTATAAAGTTTCGGTTGTGTTTTTTAATTTTTTGAATGAGAAGTAAGCATTACGCGTACGATCCATATAACATTGATTCGAATATTGACCATCAAAAACAGGTTGATCTTTGTGGATCTCGATTTCGGCTTCTAAGTTATCAAACCAAGGATCGTTATTTTCGTTTTGGGTAATGGCGCTTTTTGATATAGTTCTGAATGGTTTAAAAAAGTCAAAAACGCCTTTTGTGCTTATTGCCCAATTTTCATCAAAAGCAATAATTCGAGGATTTGAAGTCACAAGCATTGCCAGAGCTCCGGCGCCTTGAGTGTATTCTCCGGTTGAGTTTAAGTCGTATTTTGCAAAATCTGTCGTAACGACAATTGCTTTTTTAGAAGGATTTAATTTTATAAAATCAATACAGTTTTGCAACGCATCAACTCCGCCAATACAAGCAAAAGTAAAATCGACAACATCACATTCTGATAAAGAATCTTCTCCGAATTTTTGTTCCATTAAATTTATTAAGAAAGAACTAATAGGTTTAGAACTGTCGATTCCGCTTTCAGTTCCAACATAAATCCGGCTTATTTCGTTTAAGTTTATATTATTGTCAAGGATTAATTTTGTTAAAGCGTTCGCGCCAAAAACAACTGCATCCTGATGTACGTCCGGAAGCGTCATTTTTATTAATCCAAGTCCTTTTTCTAATTTTTCGGGTTCAATATTTCTGGCAATTGCCAAAGTTTTTATGGGTAAATGTATGTTGGCTACATCAAAAGAGATAGCGTCAATTCCTGTTTTCATTATTAAATTTTAAGCCGATAAAGGTAAAATTATGTTGTGGAATGACAATTTTTTAATCCTATAAAATTTAAGGAGAGTAGAACTTTTAAAGAAAATAAATTAAAAGTTTACTTAAAATAATAATATGATAAGTTTTAGGGAAAGCAGAAGGCGTTTAATTGGGATGAAAAACGCTTTTAAAAAATTTTATAATAAAATAATTTGGGATACAATGTTTTTTATACGTAAAAGTACGTAATACGTAGGCTATTTTAAAATGATTATAAATAACAGCGAAATGGTTGTAGTTCTTTGTTAATTGAGTTATTTTTGTGTAATTTTTTAAAACAAACTACTTAAACACTTATGGCACAATCTGCACTATTGAATGCTTCCATCTTAAAGAAAGTGGCTATGGCTCTTTCGGGAATATTCTTAATCACGTTTTTAGCGCTGCATGTTTCCTTAAATTTCATTTCTATTATTAGTGAAGATGTTTTTAACGAAGCTTCTCACTTTATGGGATACAATCCGCTGATTCAATATGTAATGCAACCAGTTTTGGCAATCGGAGTAATTTTCCATTTCGTTATGGGATTTGTACTGACTGCTCAAAATAGCGCTGCACGACCAATTAATTATGCAAAATACAATGGAGCTGCAAATGCTTCATGGAGTTCTAGAAATATGATTATTTCTGGATTGGTTATTTTGGCTTTCTTAGGATTGCATTTTTATGATTTTTGGTTTCCTGAAGTTAACTACAAATATATTGCAGGTGCTACGCCAGATGCTACAAGATATTATGGAGAGTTAGTTCATAAATTTCATGATCCTATTCGCACAGGATTATATTGTGTATCATTTGTGTTATTAGGATTTCACCTTTGGCACGGATTCGGTTCATCTCTTCAATCAATGGGGATGCACAATAAGTATTCAAGATTTTTAAGTAAAGTAGGTTATGGTTTTGCAGTTGTAGTACCGGCACTTTTCGTAATTATCGCATTATTTCATCATTTCAATAATTAATATAAATTATAATGGCATTAGATTCAAAAATTCCACACGGCCCAATATCGGACAAATGGACAGATTATAAAGATCATATTAATTTAGTAAACCCGGCTAACAAACGTAATTTAGATATTATCATTGTTGGTACAGGTTTGGCTGGAGGTTCAGCTGCGGCTACTTTGGCTGAGCAGGGATATAACGTAAAAGCTTTCTGCTTTCAGGATTCACCTCGTCGTGCGCACTCTATTGCGGCACAAGGTGGTATCAATGCAGCAAAAAATTATAAAGGTGACGGTGACTCAGTTTACAGATTATTTTATGATACTGTAAAAGGAGGAGATTACCGTGCACGTGAGGCAAACGTTCACCGTTTAGCTGAAGTTTCTGCTAATATTATTGACCAATGTGTGGCTCAGGGAGTTCCATTGGCTCGTGAATATGGTGGATTACTTGATAACCGTTCTTTTGGAGGAACTTTGGTTTCTCGTACTTTTTACGCACAAGGACAAACTGGTCAACAATTATTGTTAGGAGCTTATTCTGCAATGAACCGTCAGATTGGTCGTGGTAAAATAAAAATGTACAACCGTCACGAAATGCTTGACATTGTTATCGTAAACGGAAAAGCGAGAGGTATTATCGCTCGTAACTTAATCACTGGAGAAATAGAAAGACATTCTGCTCACGCGGTAGTAGTTGGTTCTGGAGGATACGGAAACGTGTTTTTCTTGTCAACAAATGCTATGGGAAGTAACGCAACAGCAGCTTGGAAAATTCATAAAAAAGGAGCGTTTTTCGCAAACCCTTGTTACACACAAATTCACCCAACTTGTATTCCGGTTTCAGGAGATCACCAGTCAAAACTGACTTTGATGTCTGAATCGTTACGTAATGACGGTCGTATTTGGGTTCCTGCAAAACAAGAAGATGCAAAAGCAATTCGTGAAGGAAAGAAAAAAGCAACTGATTTGACTGAAGCTGAAAGAGATTATTTCTTAGAAAGAAGATATCCTGCTTTTGGTAACTTAGTACCTCGTGACGTTGCATCTCGTGCTGCAAAAGAAAGATGTGATGCTGGTTTTGGTGTTAACAAAACTGGAGAAGCTGTTTACTTGGATTTTGCTGCAGCGATCAAACGTTACGGAACTGAAGAAGCTTTCGTAAAAGGTTTAGATGCTAACGATGCGGCTTTGGTAACTAAATTAGGAGCTGAAATCGTGAAAAGTAAATACGGAAACTTATTCCAGATGTATTACAAAATCGTTGACGAAGATCCGTATACAACACCAATGATGATTTATCCTGCAGTTCACTACACAATGGGTGGAACCTGGGTTGATTATAACTTAATGACTACAATTCCGGGATGTTTCTCAATTGGAGAATCTAACTTCTCTGATCACGGAGCAAACAGACTTGGAGCTTCTGCTTTGATGCAAGGTTTAGCTGATGGATATTTCGTATTACCTTATACTATTGGAGATTACTTAGCTCCGGATATTAAAATGGGAGAAATTTCTACAGACTTACCAGAATTCGTAGCAGCAGAAAAAGAAGTAAAAGATCAAATCGATAGATTTATCAATAATAAAGGAACTCATTCTGTAGATTATTTCCACAAGAAATTAGGAAAAATCATGTGGGATAAAGTAGGTATGGCTCGTAATGCTAAAGGTTTAACTGAAGCTATCGAAGAAATTGCTGCTTTACGTGAGGAGTTTTATAAAGATGTAAAAGTTCCTGGAAGCGCTAACGAATTTAATCAGGAATTAGAGAAAGCGACACGTGTTGCCGATTTCTTAGAGTTAGGAGAATTATTCGCGAAAGATGCATTACACCGTAATGAGTCTTGTGGAGGTCACTTCCGTGAAGAATACCAAACAGAAGAAGGAGAAGCACTTCGTGATGACGAAAACTTTGCATATGTTGCAGCTTGGGAATACAAAGGAAAACCAAGTGATGCAGTATTACACAAAGAACCTCTGGTTTACGAAAACATTAAATTAGTTCAAAGAAGCTACAAATAGTATTTAAAAAGTTGATATACTTTTTGATACTTAAAACTTATACAAAATGAAACTTACATTAAAAATATGGCGTCAGAAAAACGCCCAGGATAAAGGGGGAATTGTTGATTACCCAATCGACGGAATCGAACCAGATATGTCTTTCCTTGAAATGCTTGATGTTCTTAACGAACAATTGATCAATAAAGGTGAAGAGCCAGTAGCATTTGACCACGATTGTCGCGAAGGAATCTGCGGAATGTGTTCTTTGTTCATTAACGGAGAAGCACACGGACCAGACAGAGGAGTTACTACTTGTCAGTTACACATGCGTATGTTTAAAGATGGCGATACAATTTTTATCGAGCCATTTAGAGCAAAAGCTTTCCCTGTAATTAAAGATTTAGTTGTTGACAGAAGTTCTTTTGACAGAATTCAACATGCAGGAGGATTTATCTCGGTAAATACTTCAGGAAATACAATTGATGCAAATACAATTCCAATCAACAAACATGATGCAGATAAATCATTTGATGCTGCAGCTTGTATTGGTTGTGGAGCTTGTGTTGCAACTTGTAAAAACTCATCAGCAATGTTGTTCGTTTCTGCAAAAGTATCTCAATATGCATTATTACCACAAGGTAAAGTAGAAGCGGTTGATCGTGTTTTAAACATGGTACACCAAATGGATTTAGAAGGTTTTGGTAACTGTACAAATACAGGAGCTTGTGAGGTTGAATGTCCTAAAGGAATTTCTCTTGAAAATATTGCACGTATGAACCGTGAGTATTTAGCAGCAAGTTTAAAAGGATAATTTAAACATACATTTAGTTTATATAAAAACGCATTCATTAAGTTGAATGCGTTTTTTTTGTACTATTTTTATCGCACCTAAAAAATAATATACACCAAAACAAATCTTGTTAAATGAAAAGAATTTTACTTATTGTAATGCTTGCCCTAAGTATTCAAAATTATGCTCAGGTAGCTGTAACTGCTTCTGACCGTGGTTCAAACGATGCCTTTGAAAAAGGAGAGTTAGAGAAATTTAAAGCTACTACTACCGTTTTTGTACTGCCTCAGTTGAATAAAAAAGAAGATTATGAAAAAATCCTGAAAGAAGTCTGGACAGTTACTCCGTACAAAGTCGTTGAATATAAGGATTTTAATATAATGGATTATGTAGATGGTAAATATTCAATTGCAAAATTCATGGGAGATATAACTACAAGTTCAAAAGGTACCGTTTATATTCATACCAATTTTGCAATACGAATTTTAGATAAAGAGAAATTCGATAAAGGAGTAGCAAAACTGAAATCAGATGACAAAAAATACGATAGAAAACTGAACGAGGTTTTAAATGAAAATTTGATTTATATAGCAAGAGCTCCTCTTTCTGCTAATAATAAATTTTTAAATGATGCAATGGGAACTGGTAAGGTAAAAAAGACATTGAGCGAATTGTATGAACAAATGTATACTGAACAAAGTTTTACCAATACTAATTTGGGAATGCTGAAAAACTATTTTCAGCAAATAAATAAAATTATCAGTAAAGGTGAACATTGCGGATTGTATGATGATTTTGCAGCTCCTGAAGTTAAAAATCTAAAAGAAAATACACTTTACATTCCGGAAGCTTATATGATGGAATATAGTCCATGGAAAGGAACTGAGAAACTTAGGGATGAAAAAGATCTCAAAAAACTTTTAGAAGATTACAAATACAAGTACCAGTTTATTAGAGATGAAGATCTGGAAAAGAAGATTTTAAATAATGAAGATATCTATTATTTAAGATATGTAAGTATGAATGGAAATAAATATATACAAGTTGTGAATGCTAAAACTGGTGATGCAGCTTATTATTTTTATGGTGCCGGTTTTGCATATAATTTAAAAGATGATGATTTTAAAAATATTAGTAAAGCAATATCTAAATAGTTTTTTTTAATAATCTAAATTGATCTTTTAATAATAAAGACGCATTTGCTAAAACGAATGCGTCTTTTTATATTTTTATTCATAATACAATTGCGAAGCACTAATTTCTTGTTTTTCTTTTCCTTCTTGTTGAATGAAACACGTTAAAGTAGTTCCGCCAATCTGGTCAAAATAACCAATATTGATTTTATGAAATCCTTTTTCTAGTTTTACTGCTCCATACGCTTCATTGAGCCAATGAATTCCGTCGTTATTAACAACTAATTCATTATCGATAAAAAGCTTCGATCCGTCATCTGAAAGCGTTGAAATTGTATAATTTGCTGTTTCCGAAATAAAGATATATCCGTCGAATTTTAAGCCAATATAACGCTCTGTTTTCGTTTTCCATTTTTCACTGCTTATTGCACCTTCAAAAATTCCTGAATTAACAGGTTTTGCTAAATCTAAATCCTGAACTTTTTGGAATAAGGTTCCGATATAATAATCGAATTTTAAACCTTTTTTAGCAGGTTTTATGGTCAAAGCCGATTTTAATTCCGGATTTCTAACCAATATCTTACTGATCGAACTTCTTCTTCCGCTTGGACTAATTTGAACCGTTTTTATAATTCGAATTTCTCCTTTTGGGATATTTATTGTGACCGGTTTTGTGTAAAGTTCAGCTGTTTCATCAGGATTATATCCATCAATTGTATAGAAGATTTGTCCGCTTTTGATCGTTGGTTTTAAATCCAAAACATATTTTGATCCGATTAAAGCTGTTTCATTAGAACCAAAAGGACTCGGAACTTTATACAATCTTTTTTGCGCTTCTAGTTTTTCCAAATGATGTGGAATTTGATTCAGAATAAAATGGTTGTAATTTTTATTTTGAGGTTCTGTCCAGGCAATTTCTGCTAAAGCAAATACACGCGGATAAATCATATAATTTAATTTTGCCGGACTTGTTAAGTATTCTGACCAAAGATTAGATTGTACTCCTATAATATATTTTTGTTCGTCAACGGTTAAACTATCAACAGGAGTAGGATTATAATTGTACATTTTTTCAATCGTGGTTAATCTTCCAATTGTTAAAGGCTCTTGCGGAGAATATCCTTGGTTATAATCCAGATAAAGTACTTGTTCCGGATTCATGATTACATTATGTTTTTGTCTTGCAGCGCTAATTCCGCCAGCTTCGCCTCGCCATGACATTACAGCAGCATTTGGCGCAAGCCCGCCTTCTAGCATTTCGTCCCAGCCTAAAATTTGTCTTCCGTTTGCATTCAGGAATTTCTCGATTCGGGTTGTTAAATAACTTTGTAATTCGTGTTCGTTTTTTAGACCCAACTCTTTGATTCGCTTTTGGCAATTCGGACATTCTTTCCATCTTGCTTTCGGACATTCGTCTCCACCAATATGAATGTAAGTACTCGGGAACAAAGCCATAACTTCTGTTAAAACATCTTCGAGAAAAGTAAAAGTCTCTTCTTTTCCGGCACAGAAAATATCTTCAAAAACACCCCAACTTTCAATAACTTTATATTGACGATCTGGAAAACAAGATAAATTTGGATAAGCAGTAACTGCTGCAGTTGCATGACCGGGCATTTCGATTTCCGGAATAATATTCACATAATGTTCTTCTGCAAATTTCACTACGTCTTTGATTTCTTCCTGAGTATAAAATCCTCCGTATGGATTTCCGTCAAAAAAATAAGGGAATCTTTCGAATTTATTTCCGACTAAAGTTTGTGCTCTTTTCGAACCTACTTCAGTTAGTTTTGGATACTTTTTTATCTCAATTCTCCACCCTTGATCGTCCGTTAAATGCCAATGAAAGTTGTTTAATTTATAATACGACATCTGTGCGATAAAATCTTTTATAACATTGACAGAGAAAAAATGACGGCAAACATCAAGGTGAAGCCCGCGGTAGCTGTATCTCGGCTCATCTTCGATAGTAACGCAAGGCAATTTCACTTCTTGATCCGTAGTTTTGTTCGGAAGCATTTGCAATAAACTCTGAACGCCATAAAATAATCCTTCTTCACTTCCGGTAACGGTTATTTTTTTTGAGGTAATATTGATTTTATACGCTTCTTTTTTTAAGGAAGCGGATGGATTTTTAGTAATGAATAAAACTTCGACCGGACTCTTTTTTGAAGACACATTTTTGTTAATAGCAGCTTCAAAAATATTTGCCGTTTTTTGCTCTTTGGCACTAAATTTATTCTTTTCGAAAATAACTTTAATTTGTCCGTTTAACCGAATACTGTCTCCGTTTGCTTTGTATGAATTTGGAGCAGGAATTATAGATTTGTTTTCAAAAGAAGTTTGGGCACTTATGACCGTGCAGCAGAATATTAAAAAGAGGAAGAATGTTGTTTTCATGTTAAGCTGGAATTTATTTTTTGGCAGTAAACAAATTTAGAATTTGTAATTGCTGTTTTGCAAAAAAAATGCAAATGGTTTTATGTATAAATGTCTTTAAAATAGATGAATTAACTTTTTTATTACGTACTGTTATAATTTGTTTCGCAATATTATTGCATTTATTGATTACATTTGCCTTAACAAAAACGAATTTGCATGAACAATGATAATGAAGTGGTAAATTACACTAAGGAAGAACGTAAAAATCTTATTTTAAAAGAGATAAATTTGCATACCCGTGTAAGTTTTGAAACGCTTTCGGCTAAATTATTTGTTTCAGAAGATACTGTAAGGCGTGATATAAACGAACTTGAATCAGAATCTTTATTGATTAAAGTAAAAGGTGGTGCCATGACAAAAGCCTATCATCATTCTTCATCAAATCAAACTTATGCAGGCGAATCCAAACAAATCATTGCGCAAAAAACCTTAGGTTTACTTCATGACGGAATGGTGTTGTTGATTGGCGGAGGAACTACAATTCGTGAATTCATTCGTTTAATTCCTGATGATTTAAATCTTACTATTTTTACTGTTACCGTTTTATCTGCGGTGGAACTTCTGGATAAACCCAATGTTAAAATTATAATGATTGGCGGAAGCATTTCATCTTACAGCCAAATGTGTGTGAGTGGCGATGTCTACAATCAATTGGCTAATATTAAAGTTGATTTATTAATATTAGGAACTAATGCTCTTGATATCGAAGGTGGTTTCTCAGATTCTGATTGGGAAACCGTTCAGGTAAAAAAAGCAATGATTCAGGCTTCTGAAAAAACAGCGATTCTGACTATTTCTGAAAAACTCGACACCGTTCTAAAAATGAAAATTGCCAACTTATCCGAGGTTGATTATGTGGTTACAGAAGTTGATCCAACCGACGAAAAATTACAGTCGTATAAGAAGGCAGTTCCAAGTTTAGTCTTTATTTAATCCCAATTTTTCATTAAGAAATTGATCCAGTTTTGGTGAAAGATTTTATTTAAATCTTCATCAGAATAGCCGTTGTTTTTAAAGATCAAAACCAATTTTTGTAAATCGGCAATGGTGTCTAAATCATACGGACCTTGTTCTGTGCCAAAAGCGCCATCCAAATCGGATCCCACACCAATATGATTGGCATTTCCGGCTAATTGGCAAATATGATCCATGTGTTTGAAAACCGTTTCGAGATTGCAATTGGTGCCTTTTGGTGTCGAAACGCCTCTTTCCCAATTCGGAACCAACATCCACGCATCTAAAGCACCGCCAATAACGGCGCCACGAGAAATTAAAGCTTTGATCATTTCGTCACTATATTGACGATTGTGATCAACCAGACTTCTGCAATTATTATGACTTGCCCAAACTGGTCCGTGATAATGATCTAAAGCTTGCCAAAAAGCATCGTCGCATAAATGTGTTGCGTCCAGAATGATGTTCAAACGTTCCATTTCTTTTAATAAATCCAGACCGTTTTGATTCATTTTTCCGGTTGCGTCCGTTCCGTTTGCGTAACGCCCGGGTCCATAATGCGCAGGACCAATGGCACGCAATCCGTAATTGTATGCTTTTTCTAAATATGAAACATTAATAATGGAATCTGCGCCTTCTAAACTCAAAATATAACCAATAGGTTTTTTATCGTTTGGAGTTCCATCATTCCATAAATCAATTTGTTTTAAAAGCGATTTTTTATCGGTAATGGCTGTGATTTCTCCGGCTTCTTCCATGGCTTTGTACCACGCAAGCTGACCTTGAGTTTGTGCCCAGGCTTGTTCAGGAGAATTCCAACCCGGAATAATACTGTCCGGTTTTACAAATCGTGCAATTTGAGTGGCTACAACAATACCAATATTGCCGCGTCGTAAATCTGGAAAAGAAACCGTTGCGCGTTCGCGATCTGGTTTGTCCGTCATTCCTTTTTCGAGATGACGCAAAGTTGGTACGTCATTTCTTAAATCTCGATTCCATTCCATCGCATTCATGCTCAGGTCTAAATGGGCGTCTATTATAAACATATTATTTTTTTTAAGGCACAAAGGTTCAAAGGCTCAGAGGTTTTCCAGACAAGTGTTATTATGAGGTCTATTCTCTTTCTTCTTCGCTTTATTTTCTATTCTTTTTTCTTTGTTCTACTTTTTCTGCTGCTAGATATTAATTTTTCTACTGCGGGCAACAACCAGCCATTGATCGCAAATTTCATGTTCCGAATTCACAACCTGAACCGAATCGTAAAGGGCGCAAGTTGGGCAAACATGATAAGGTTGTGCGTAAATGGTATCGCCAATAGCATACTCGTTTTTTCCTCTGTTTTCTATAATTAAATGTTCTTCTGAATGTGCCGTTGGGATTAGGTTTTCATCATTTAAAATCACTAATCTTTTATCGATTGGGTTTTCAGAAGCTACGGCTTTGTATCCAATATCAATACAAAAAGTAGCACTTGTTGGTTTTGAAATTATGGTTCCAACAATTACCAAAGCCGGTTCAAAATCTTGTTCCGGTAAATGAATTTGGTAATTCGAATCCCAAAAAACAAAAGTTCCGGGACTGCATTCTACATTTTCCTGAGTCGCATAAAACGGAAAAGTGTTTGATCCGCCAGCGACAATTTTTAATTCGTCCCCCAGTTTTTTATTAATAGTCTGAATTTCTTCGTTTATGCTAAAAAATAAATTCGAAGCAATATCAAATCGATGTTCTAAATCTCCTTTTAGATGACCATCATAAATATGAATTCCTGCAAAATCAATGTTTTTCAATAAAACAATTTCATCAATTAAATCTTTCCAGTTTTTAGAAACTGAGATTCCGGTTCTGTTCATTCCGGTATTTAAATCCAGATAAATGGTAAGTTTCAGATTGTTTTTTGCAGCACTTTCATTTAAGGCTTTCGCCGAATCTAAATTGTCAACAATAGTCGAAAAAGCAATATTGGGATATTTCTGAATCAATGAAATCCATCGTTCTTTTTTAGCACCAACAGGCTGATAGGCGAGAAGCACATCTTGAATTTCATGTATTGCAGCCAATTCCGCTTCGGCAATTGTTGCGCATTTTATTTTGTTGATGTTGTAGGTTTTAAACAAATCCAAAATTTCACCTATTTTATGCGTCTTGATGTGTGGTCTTAATTTTTGAGTTTCGCCATTTACTGCTTCAATTAAACGTTCAATATTCGACTGAATACGATTTTCGTAAACAGCTAAAAATGGCGTATCAATGCGTGTTTCGGAATTAATTTTCCACCAATTGTCTTGCATAACTTTAGTTTCTGGTTTTTTCTACAACTTCAATTAAATTTTGAAACGCTTCTAACGATTGCTTATAATTTAGGTTCAAAAGCATTTCTTTCGAAAATAAATTAGAACCAATTCCCACGCAAACCACTCCGGATTTGAACCATGATTTTAAATTGCTTTCTTCGAGCGTTACGCCTCCGGTTGGCATTATTTTCAAATTTGGGAACGGGGCTCTTATTGCTTTTACATATCCGGGACCACCAATTTTATCAGCAGGAAAAAGTTTTACAATTTCGGCCCCTAATTTATTGGCTTGCAATATTTCGTTTAATGTCGCAGCTCCGGGAATCCAGTAAATATTATTTTTGAAGCAATAATTTCCAATTTCCAGATCTGTATGTGGGCAAACGATACAATCTGCTCCAAGTAGATGAAACGTTTCGGCATCATCAACGCTTAAGATAGATCCAACGGCTATTTTTACATCAAGATTATTTGCTTTTTTAAAGTCTATCATTTGGCTAAAAACTTCTTTAGCATTATCTGCACGAGCAGCAAACTCGATAATTTTAATGCCAGCATCAGCCGCTGATTGTAATACTATTTGGGCTGTTTCAATGTTGATTTGGGTTACTAACGGAAGTACACCTTGCGTTTTTAATATGCTGTACATTTTCTTATTTTATCTATTAATTCTATTACTTGAGCCATTTTTGATGAAATGACTTATTTCGTTTTCATTTGTAATGGCAAAATCTCCGTGAATGCTTTGTTTGATTACGCTACAAGCTGTTGCCCATTCGATGGATTCTTGTCCGGAAAATTTATTCGATAATCCGTATAATAATCCAGCGTTGAAAGCATCTCCGGAACCAATTTGATCTGTTACAACGTGTATTTTATGTTCTTGAGTTTGGTAAAAATTACCTTCATGAATTAGTAAACCTTTGTATAAATGCGCCGGTCCATCTGATTTTCTAAAACTCATTGCTAATGTTTTTAGAAATGGCATTTTTACTTTTAATAATTCGAATGTTTTCTGAAAACGATTTTCATCCGATTCATTTTTATCGGTTTTAATTCCGAAATAAATTTCAATTGCGTCTAAATCGGCAACAGTAATTGTGCTGTATTGAAGCAAATCCGGCATAATTTCAGAAGGATGTTTCCCATATTGCCATAATTTTGATCTGTAATTAAAATCAGAAGAAATAGGTAAACCTTTTTTATGCGCCACAAGAATTGCTTCTTTACAAGCTAAACCTGCTTCGTTTGAAACTCCCGGACTTATTCCTGACCAGTGAAAGTGCGTAACATCGGCTAAAGCCAAATCCCAATTGATTTGATCTTTTTCGATAGTTGCAAAAGACGAATTGCTTCGGTCATAAATAACTTGTGATTGCCTGATTTGATTTCCGGCTTCAACAAAATACAATCCCAAACGTTCTCCGCCATAAACACATTTTGAAGTATTTACTTTGTATTTCTGAAGTTCGTTTAAGGCCAATTGTGCCAAATCATTTTCGGGTAATCGGGTAATATAATCGGTTTGAATTCCGAGTTGAGAAAGTAAAACACAAACATTTGCTTCGGCACCTCCAACATGAATTTTTATTTCATTGGCTTGTGTAAATCGGTTTCCATCTGCAACGCTCATTCGAAGTAATAATTCTCCAAAAGTTGCAATTCTAGTTTGTGGTGTTGTATTCATATTTTTGTTTTTTTGCCACGGATTATTATGATTAAAAAGATTTATAAACGTAGCGGTTAATTCTTTAAACACATAGAAACATAGTTTTTGAAAGTGTTGAAAAAAGGCATTTCACTTGCATTAATACACATAGCTATGTGTGAAAGCTGGCTTTTTTTACTTCCTTCTAGTTTACAAGTAAAAAATCTATGTTTCTATGTGTTAAAAAAAATCTGTGCGAACCTGTTTAATCCGTAAAACCCGTGGGCTAAATTCTTTAATCTAAAATAATTCGAAAACGGCTTCAACTTCAACAGGAATATTGTCCGGTAAAGAACCCATTCCTACGGCGCTTCTTACTCCAATTCCGTTTTCTTGTCCCCAAACTTCAGCAAACAATTCGCTACAACCGTTTATTACATACGGATGTCTCAAGAATTCGCCATTACAATTGACCATTCCTAAAACTTTTATAACACGTTTTACTTTATTCAGGCTCCCAAAATTGGTTACAATTGTAGAAAGCATTGTTAATCCGACTTGTCTTGCTGCTAATTTTCCTTCTTCGATATCCATGTCATCGCCAATTCGGCCAATGATTAGCGATTTGTCGTCGTTAACGGGCCCATGACCTGAAAGGTATAAATATTTACCATCAACTAAATAAGGTTTATAGATACCAAGTGGCTGAGGCGCCGGTGGTAATGATAAGCCTAATGTTTCAAATTTTTCTTGTGGTAATAAATTCATGATATTAATGTATTATAGAGTTTAAAATAAAAACGAAAATGATTCCTAAAACAGATACTAGAGATTCCATGACGGTCCATGATTTGAATGTATCTTTCAGGCTGATATTAAAATATTCTTTGAACATCCAAAAACTTGGATCGTTTACGTGTGAGCACATTAAGCTTCCGGCTCCAACAGATAAAACTAACAGGTTGGGATCTAGACCGGTAGTTTGTAACAAAGGTAATAAAACGCTGGCAGTCATTAATCCAGCTGCTGTTGCAGATCCTACACAAACGCGTATGATTGCCGCCATCATCCAGGCCAATAAATATGGATGAATGTTTGTTTGTGTTAATGATGCTACAATAGTTTCGTTTACACCGCTTACAATCATTACTTCTTTTAAACCACCCGCTCCTCCAACAATTAAAACAACCAAAGCAACATCTTTTATTGCAACGGCATAATCATCCATTACTGATGTAATACTTCTGTTCATTCTGATTCCTAAAGTATACGTACAGATTAATAGAGAAATCAGCATAATCATACTTGGTTCTCCAACTGTTTTGCAGATATTAACCAGAGTTTCATTTTTTGAAATCATAGGTAATATCGAAGTCAGTGTTAAACCGAAAACCGGAAATAAAGCGGAGAATAAACTCAATGAAAAACTTGGAAGTTTGCCTTCGTTTATTATTTCTTCGACATTCAGAATTTCATGATCTGATTCGGTTTTGATGTTTTTTAATAAATTCGAGAACAATAAACCTGCAATAAAAATGGTTGGAATCGCAATGATGATTCCGTAGACTAAAACGAGTCCGATATCAGCATTTAAAATACTGCTTAAAGCCATTGGAGACGGATGTGGAGGCAAAAAACCATGTGCCACTGAAAGCGACGCCAGCATTGGAATACCGAGATATACTTTTGAAAGCTTAAATTGATGAGCTACTGAGAAGATTAATGGAACTAACAAAACAAATCCAACACTATAAAATAGCGGTATCCCAACAATAAATCCGGTAATCATTAAACCAAGACGAACATATTTTTTACCCGTCCATCCCATAACTGTTTTGGCAATGACATTGGCGGCGCCTGATGAAACGGTGAGTTTACCAATACAGGTTCCAAAAACAATAATCAAGGTGATAGATCCTAACATTTCGCCTAAACCTTTTTGCACGGTTTGAGACAAAGTTTCTATTGGCAAGCCTAAAAATAAACCTGCTAATAAAGCTGTTATGATAAAGGCAATAAACGGATTGATTTTAAGCCAAGCTATCTGAATGATTAAAAACGCAATGCATGCCGTAAGAATTAAAATGCTCATTTATCTTTTGTATTAAGAGTTTTAATTTGTGTCGTTAGACACTTAATATTGGTAAAAAACATAAGTCACAATATCTGGCGTGCCGTAGGTACGCAATAGTTGTCATTTTGTTGCGTACCTACGGCACGCCAACGAATTGAAACTTTATGATTACCAACATTAAATGCCTAAAGGCACATTTTTTCTACCAATATTAAATACCTAAAGGCATATTTTAACTCTTGATTTCTATTATTTATCCCACCACATTCTGGTTGTAAAACTATCTTCGCCCTGACGTTTAACTGCTTCTGCTAAGTTAGTTGAATTCACTGAATATTCACTGGTGGAGTATTTCAAACGTCTTGGTATTGTGCCGTTTGTAACGTTTCCTGAAAAATTTACAGGAACTAAAACTGGATAACCCGTTCTTCTCCAGTTGGCATAAATTTCTTGCTCATCTACAAATAAAGCAACATAAATCTGAGTATGAATTTGATTCATTTTGTCTTCAAAAGATCCTGATGCATTATATGGGTTTAGAGTTAAATATGGTGTTGCGTCTGGAATTGCATATGCAGCTCCGTAAATTCCCATGTTTAAGAAGGAAGCTTTTACACCTTTTTCATATAAATCCTTATCTGTTTCACCAGAATACCATCCTCTTACAGCAGCTTCGGCTAAATATAAATTAGTTTCGGCATTACTCAAAAGAACTAGTGGCGCATCGTATTTAAAAATAGTGCTTTGATTAGGCTCAGAATAAGTTGCTTGTTCAACTGGTGTTGGCGCTATTTTAGTTCCGTTTGGAAAACCTTTTTGCGCTGCAAGAGTTGTATTTTGTGCTGTTCCCTGCCAAACGCCTGAATACACACTAATTCTTGGGTCGGCAGTTGTTTTTAATAAATCGATGAAGGTTTTAGCTAATTTTCCGCCTTCAACATTTTTTTGGCCGTATGATCCTGCAGTGAAATCCTGTCTTCTGGCATCAAAGCCAACCGGGTTTCTGTTGAAGTCATTTGGTCCGTCTGTATATTTCATGATTGCATTATCGCTTCCGTTAAGGATAACTCCGCCAGCAATAGCTTTGGTTACCCATATTTTAGATAATGCAGCATCTACTTTGCTTAATCTTAATCCCAAGCGAAGCATTAAGGAATAAGAGAATTTTTTCCATTTGGCAACATCTCCATCATAGATAAAATCGGCTTTGCCAAAACTTGGTTTCGCAGGATCTAATGCTGTTGCAGCTTCATCTAATTCTTTTAATAAATCTTTATAGATGAATTCCTGAGTATCATATTTAGGAAGAAAAACTTGTGAACTAGTTGCCTTTGCAGCATCTGAGTACGGAATATCTCCATATAAATCTGTAATTCTGTGATATAAATATGCTTTCCAGATTCGGGCAATATTAAGTCTGTTGCTATCTGCAGGATTTGTTTTTAAAGCATTAATTACAATTTCGGTTTCATTTAAAGCCGTTGGATATAACTGATTAAAATAAGCTGAAAAATAAACTTCATTGCTTAAATATTTATCGCCAACTCCAGATGCTTCCTTATAAGTAGCATAATGTTGAATCATACCTCCACATTCTAGAATATTGGTAAAAAAATAATTATTGTTTAAACCGTCTAATTGTGCTTTACTGAAAATGTAATTTGGATTTGGTTTTTCGACCACATTTGGGTTGGTATTTATTTCTTCAAAATCCTTGGTACAGCCTGTCATACTTGCTAAAAGTATGCCTGTTATATATAAAATGGATATCTTTTTCATGTCTTTTAATTTAAAAATTAGCAATTAAGTGAGTTTAAAATTTTACATTTAAGCTTAAACCGAAACTTCTGGTTTTTGGCACTCCAAATTGTTCTACACCCTGAGCATTTCCGGCACTAAATACAGATTCCGGATCTACGTTTGGTGTTTTCTTGTAAAGAATGAATAAGTTTCTTGCCACGAATGAAATCGAAGCTCCCTGAAGTTTAGATAATCCTTTGATGCTTTGAATAGGCAAATCATACCCCAGAATTACTTGTCTTAATTTTACAAAGCTTGCATCGTAAACAAATGTTGAGGATATGTTTCTTAAACCATCATAATAGGTTCTTAAGTTTTCAGGTCCAATAACCATGTCAACCGGATTTCCATTTGTGTCAACACCTTTTATAGGTAATCCGTTTTCACGACCTTCAAGAGTTAGTTTTGTCAATCCCATACGGGTTCCGTATAAATCAGTTCCTGAATATAAACTTCCCCCAAATTTACCGTCGATCAAAAAGCTGAATGATACTGATTTGTATTTAAATTCATTGCTGATTCCCGCTGCCCAGGGATGAACTCCCTGACCTAATTCCTGAAGTGGTCCTTGTGCTATAGTTGCTGATCCTCCGCTTACATTGTAAACAGTGTTTCCGTTAGCATCTACGCGTGGTTTGTATCCTTTTATAATACTGTATGGGCGGCCAACATCACTTGTTATGGTTACATATCCGTTTACAGATGTTGCCATAGTAATGGAGTTTAGCTGATCTGTAAGGGCTTCAACTGTGTTCTCATTATAAGAGCCGTTGAAACTTGCATCCCAGGAAAAACTTTCAGAATTAATGATTTTTCCACTCAATAAAACTTCAACTCCTTTGTTTCTCATTTTTCCAAGATTCAATAAAGCAGAGCTTGATCCTGAAGCGTTTGAAATTGTAGTTTCGACAATGTCATTTGTTGTAGCGCGGTTGTAGTAAGCAAAATCAAGATTTAAACGGTTGCGGAAAAATCCTAAGTCAGTTCCAATTTCAAAAGTAGTAGACGTCAACGGGCTTAAAGTTGGGTTTGAAACTCTTGTACTTGTTGGTCCTTGCAATTGCTGGCCATTATGTCCGCCCTGAATCATAGAATAAGATTGGTTCAATGCATAAGGATCTGGTGTTGCACCACCAACTTGTGCCCATGAACTTCTTAGTTTTGCAAACGAAATAAATTGTGGCATTGTAACAATATCTGATACGATTATTGCTGTTCCTACCGAAGGATAAAATACCGTATTATTTTCTTTCGAAAGTGTTGAGAACCAATCCTGACGACCTGTAATGTTTAAAAACACAATGTTTTTATAGTCAAAATCTGCGGCTCCGTAAACTGAATTTGTTTTGGTTTTTCCGTAAGGATAACTATAGGTAAGAGTAGATAAATTGCTTAAAGCATAAAAATCATCTAATACGAAATTTGATCCTTCAACTCTGGTTTCGTCTCTTAAATTGGTTCGGGAGTTAACTCCAATTAAAGCGTTTAAAGAGAAATTATCAACAATGTTTTTCTTGGTATAATTAAGAATAGCTTCAGAATTCAGGTTAGATATTTTCATTCTTGAACCTTGTGCGTATCCAACAGGATTGTTTAAAGTAGTTTTTGGGATATAACCGAAGAATTCATAATCTGTAAAATCCTGACCAATTCGACCCTGAAGAAATAACTCAGGTGTAAAGTTTAACTTCACATTCAACATTCCGATAAAACGATTTTTAGTATCGCTGTTTTTAATTTTATTGACAACAAAATATGGGTTTGTAGCGACAGCAACAGGATTCCACGCTTCTTCTACGCCATTTGCATCATAACCCGGGGCAAGATTTCTAATATCAACTGTATTGGCGATCATATAAGTTCCCCAGTTTGGATTTGCTTCAGCATCAGAAACGGTAACTCTGTTGTTTGATTTTTCTAAATTATATTGTGCTACAACATCAAACTTCAGCCAATTTGTTAAATTAACATTACTCGCCATGTTGATGCTTTTTCTATTAAAATCTGAATTGGGTACAACACCTTTATTTTCCATGTTAGAAAAAGAAAGACGTCCGGTTGCTTTTTCATTTCCTCCGGATAAAGCCAATGAGTTGATAAAAGTAGTTCCTGTATTATAGAAATTTTTAATGTTGTTTTTTTGAGCAACATATGGTCGCGCTACACCATCAAACTGTACAACGTCTGTTCCGTCAATTTTTGCTCCCCATGACCAGCGTCCGTCAGCAATGGCTTCAGCCTGAGTGGTTGGTTTCTTTCCGTTTGCTCCTGAACCGTATTCATACTGCCAATCTGGTGTGATCGATGGCGTTTCAAACGTAAATGAAGTGTTATAATCAACCCCGATTCCTTTTTGCGCGGCACCTCTTTTGGTCTGAATCAAAATAACACCATTTGCAGCATTTGCCCCATATAATGCGGCGGCAGTTCCGCCTTTTAAAACCGTAATGGTTTTAATATCATCTGCATTTATAACAGAAGTTCCGTCACCTCGGTCAACATTGATTCTGGTAGATCCCGGACCATTTCCTATTCCCGGTAAGTTTAGCTGTGTGTTATCAATTGGCAAATCATTCACTACATACATGGGCTGGTTATTTCCGTTTAGCGAACCATTTCCTCTAATTACAACTCTGCTTGAACCGTTAGGTCCTGTTGCAGTGCTGCTTACATTTACACCCGCAATTTTACCTACTAAGGCATTGGCAATGTTGGTTTCTTTTGCTTTTGTAAATTCTGTTCCTTTTAGTTCAGTTACAGCATATGCCACAGATTTGCTGCTTTTTTTAACCCCTAATGCTGTTACTAAAACCTGATCTAAAACATTTTCGGCAGGTTTTAAGCTTATGGTTAAGTCTTGCGTATTGTCTAATTTGAATTCTAAAGTTCCATAACCCATATAAGTAATGATGATGTGAGTTTCGTTCTCCGGAACATTTAGTTTAAATTTCCCGTTTTCATCCGTTATGGTTGCTATTTTAGTATTGCCTTTTGCATAAATGGTTGCGCCGGCAATTGGCATTCCGTCGTCCTGACCAATTACTTGGCCTGAAATTTCAATCTGACTGCTTTTTTGTTCAAAAAGGTGCTTTTTTATTGCAGCCTCTTTTGCATTTGCTGAGAAGATCATCCCCCCAATAAATACTAATGAAATTAGCTTTGTTTTCATAATTGTGTGGTTTTCATGTTTTTTTGGTTTTTGTTGGCGATCAAATATATATAAATACTTTTCACGTTTGCATATTTTTTGCACAAAATGCATATTTTTTGCAATATTTTTTATTGAAGTATTTTTAATATCCAAAAGATCTCCCATTTTAAGAGATGTTTTGAGAAATTTTTGCAGATTACGTTTTTTATGCAAAAAATAATTTTAATCTTAAAATTCGTATTTTTGAACTATGAAAATCGCACTTATACAATCAGATCTTTATTGGGAAGACGCTTCTAAAAACAGAAAAAACTTTGAATCGAAAATAAATCAGATCGATTCTGAAGTTAATTTAGTGGTGCTTCCGGAAATGTTTTCAACTGGATTTACCATGAATGCTGAGCAGGTTTCTGAAACTATGCAAGGTGAAACGGTATTATGGTTGCAAGATTTGGCAAAACAAAAAAACTTCGCCATTACGGGAAGTTTGGTTATTGTCGAAAATGGAAAGTATTACAACAGAATGTTATTCGTTTTTCCGTCAGGAGAGATTCAGTATTATAACAAGCGTCACTTATTTACATTAGCGGGTGAAGATAAATTCTACACAAACGGAAATGAAAAAGTAATCGTAGAATATCTCGACTGGAAGATTTGCTTACAGGTTTGTTATGATTTAAGGTTTCCGGTTTATGCAAGAAATGTAGAGAACTATGACTTGCTGTTATACGTTGCAAATTGGCCAAAAGTGCGAACCAATGCCTGGGATGCTTTGCTAAAAGCAAGAGCAATCGAGAATTTAAGTTATGTAATTGGCGTAAACAGAGTAGGATTAGACGCTAATAATTACGAGCATATCGGACATTCGCAAGTAATTGATTTTCTCGGGAATTTTATTCTCGAACCTCAGGAAACCGAAGCTGTTTTTGTGGTTGATCTGGACAAAAAAGCAATGTTGGAAACACGGGAAAAACTGGATTTCCTGAGTGATAAAGATATTTTCGAAATTAAAATCTAAAACGCTTTTCGTTTCTTGGCATCTTCTTTTTTCTTTTTATCCAGTAGTTTTTTCTCCACCTCAGGATTAAAAGGAACGCTTAAATCAATAGCCTGATCTACATCCCAGTTTGTTCTTACGTCAACATCACCCTGAAAATAAAAGACTTCTTCAGCATATGTTTTATTTAAGAAACTTCCGGAATCGTACATTTTGTTTTTATTGTCATCGTAGATAATTCTAACTGTAAAGATTTCTGGTACAAGCAAGTTGAATTCAAGTTTGGTTTTGCCTTCAGAATAATCAGTGGCATATACCATATCTCCCTTTTTATTGGTGATTTCAACAATTATAGGAAATCGTTTTACGTTTTGTAAATTCAACACCAGATTACCATAATCTGAGTATTCTTTTGTCGTTAATTTATAATGGAGTGTGTCATTTGTCTTTTCATAAAAGTCAGTCAAAGCACCCGGAAAAAAGGTGAAGTTGTATTTTTGTACTGGTTCTTTCTTGAAATCGAAATATAATTTTTGTTCATATTCATCATATTCCGTAGTAAAATCTACGGCAACAGAATCTTTATTCACCAGCCTGATTTTTGACTTATCAAATTTAACAAGCGGGGTTGCAGATTCCAGTGTAAAACGTTCCCTGAAGTTTAGCGTTCCGCTTTGTACGGCAGTTATATTTAAAGTGTCTTTTTTTTGATCCTTAACTTTAAAAGTGAACTTTTTATCATATTTATCCCTGCTGATTTCCATAGATAATGAATCTGCTTTTATGGGTTTGTACCAAACTTGCAGGGAATCTTTTTTAGGAAAAGCAGTTACAATAGTTTCGAGAACTTCATTGTTGTGTTTTAGAACAATCTTGGGTTTCGAGGTTTTAAAGTTCTGTTTTCCTTCGTAAGGCAAAAATACTCTGTTACCAGATGCCTGAATTGGTTTGAAAGCTTTTAGCGGAAGCGTTTCTTTAAATAATTCCAACTCAAATACCGTGTCATTTGGCACCGTGATATAATGTTTAAGAAATCCAATTTTGTCATCTTTAGGATTGTATCTGTTATTACTGCCTTTGTCTTTCAGTGCAACGAGTAAATATTTTCCGGCTTTTAAATTTTCTAATTTAAAAGTTCTCAAACTGTCCAGCGTATTTGTGATATATCTTGGGCTTTGCTTGTAGATTACAGAATCCTTATAAGTATCATTTACTTCATAAAGCATTACAGATACAAAATTGTCAACATTTTTTTCGTAAGCATCCCTAATTTGTCCGCTAATAGATAACGAATCAATATAAGATCCTGTAGAAAAAATATATTTGAATTGATTGATCGCATTTCCTTCGTTATTATCTGCTATACTTTGCCCAAAGTTGAAGCTATATGTAGTATTAGGCTGTAAAGTATCTTTTATTTTTATCGTAATAACTTTGCTTGCATTTGTAGGCAGGATCAATGGCTCCTGCTTCATTGGAGGTGAAATAATAAGCTGTTTGTTTAAATTTTTAAGCTTAACATATTCATCAAATCCTAAAATGATTTCATTTCCTTCAAAATTAGTGCTGAAGTTTTTAGGTGAACTATATTTTAAAACCGGAGCAAGAGTATCTTTTAATCCGCCGGTAATGCTGCCTCGTTTTGCACAGCTGAACATTAAAAATACCAGTAAAAAGGAAATATATCTGAAATTGTTTTTCAACATAGCAATTTTGAATTTGATTGCACAAAATAACGATTATATTTGCTTTAATTGAAATTTTTTATCCATTTATTAGGATTTATAGCTTTTGTTTCCCCGCTATTTTTTTGAATTTGAAATCATCGACAGGATATAATTTCTTACTTTTGATTTTAAATATAATTTTCCCCCGTTTTGATAAAAAGATTTTACGTTGGTTTGCTGGTTTTTTTACTGATCTCTTGTGGTAAAAATGAAAAGCCAATTGTAGCTTTTTATTACTGGAAAACCATCTTTAAGCTATCCCCAACAGAAAAGGAAGTATTGAAGGATAATGAAGTGAGTAAACTTTATATTAGGTATTTTGATATTGGTTTGCATCCACAAACAAAAGAACCAATTCCTGTAAGTCCTGTTCGTTTTCTGGAAAATACCGATAAATTTAATATTGTTCCGGTCGTTTTTATTCAAAACAAAGTTATGCTGCAGCCTCATCCTGATATAGAAGATTTGGCAGAAAAAACAATTCGTTTAATTGAAGAAATCAATACTAAGAACAAAATTGTTTGTCAGGAAATTCAAATCGATTGCGACTGGACTTTGAAAAGTAAAGACAATTATCTTAAATTTATAGAACGTTTTAAAAAGCTGTCGCATAAAAAGCTTTCAGCGACAATTCGTTTGCATCAGGTCAAATATTTCAGAAAAACAAAAATTCCAAATGTCGATTCAGGTGTTCTTATGTATTATAATATGGGAACAATTGCGCCCGATTCCCTGAATTCGATTTACAGCAAAAAAATTGCTGACAGATATCTGCAAAGTTTAAAGAAATATCCTTTACATCTTGATTTTGCTTTACCAATATATTCCTGGGCAGTTCATATCAGAGATCAAAAAGTGATTGGTTTACGCTCCAAACTAAATATTAGTGAGCTAGGTAAAGATGCTAATTTTGAGAAAATTGGTACTATATTTTTTAAGGTAAAACAATCTAATTATAAAAATGGAGTTTTTTATGAAAAGAATGATCTGCTGAAAACAGAATCAATTTCATCAGAAGATTTAAAAGAAATGGCCCATGATTTAGATGATAATTTAGCTCAGGCCCCAAAAGAAATTATATTTTACGATTTAGACGAATTCAATATTAAAAACCATGAAAAGAATATTTTTAAACAAGTTATTTCTTGTTTCTAGTGCTGCTTTACTTTCTGTTTACGGAATAATTTATGCGTGCGGAGGAGGTGATGACTGGGACTTTTTTAGCTATAACTCTAATTTTACGCCAGAAACATTTACGGATAAATCGTATTCACCACTTTTTTTATCAGGTTCTATTTTCTACGGAATTGGTTATGATACCCAGCATAATTCCAGGTTTAATGAAGATATAAAATCAGACTGGGCAAATTATCTAAAAGGGAAAGTAGATACGGCAACCGTAAATTATTTTTTAATTGGTGATGAAACGCCAATGTATTCTTCTGAGAAAAAAACACCCCAAAACAAAACTGATATTACGCAGCTTCACGTTTTCTTTAAAAATAAAAAAGAAAATCAAACTTCGTTAAAGTGGGGTAAAAAAATTAATCTGAAAGATGCGAAAGTAAAAAGCTTTATCGAGTTTTTATATTTGGCACAAAAAATAGAAACAGTATCAATTAATACGGACTATTGGAGTTATGATCCTGTTGTGGCTAAAACTTTTGATGATTTGAAAATGATTCAGTCCATCGAAAATGTTTACAACACGACTTCAGATTCATTCCTGAAAAACAGGTATTGGTTTCTTACTGCAAAAGCCTATTTCTATAGTAGTAACAAGAAAAAAACAATTGAATTTTTTAATAAAACTGAAGCTTCTGTAGCTAAAAATACGTTGTATTACCGCGCACTTTCTTATGTAGCGGGAATCAACTATCAACAGAAAAAATATGCTTCGTCTAATTATTTATATGCACAAGTATTTGATAAATGTCCTGAACTCAGGATTGTAACGGCGTATAGTTTTCATCCTCAAAATGATGCCGATTGGAATAAGTCTTTGGCAATGGCTAAAAACAACAAAGAAAAAGCAGCTCTTTGGGCAGTGCATGGTTTTTATAAAGATGAAACTCAGGCAATAGGAAAAATTTATGAATTAGATCCTAAAAGCGAACACCTGAACTATTTATTGACCCGCTTGGTAAATAATCAGGAACAGAGTTTAAATAATTCGTTTGAGACAAAAGTAAACTCTGATGATTATAGTTCGCCCGCACTTAAGCAATCAGTTGCTGAAAACAGAGAAGCAAATAAAGTTAAGATTAATACTAAAGCATTCGATTTAGTGGCTAAAATTGCTGCTGCCGGGAATACAGAGAAACCCTATTTATGGGATATTTCTTTAGGATATTTACAAACTTTAAAAGGAGATTATGCCGCTGCCGATACTAATTTGAATAAGGCAGAAAAAACAATGCCTAAAACAGAATTGGCAAGTTATCAGTTGAGGTTGCTACGTTTTGTAAATAATATGAGCAAAATAGAGAAGCTTACGGATAAAAATGAAAAAACAATCCTGGCAGACTTGAATTGGCTATATCAGGAACTTCCTAAAACATATAAAGGAGAAGAATTTCGTTATCAAAATGCAGCTCAGTGGAGTAAAAATTATTTAGCCGCTTTATACAGAGCAAAATCAAATCCGGTTATGGTAGAATTGTTTGGCGGGGATTCTCACTCTAATTCTTACTATTGGGGCGGGGGAAATGCTTTTTATGATAACGAAAAGAATTTGTTAGATATGAAATCATTTTTGGCAAAGCCAAATAAAACTGAAATAGAGAAAATTGGTGCCGGAATTTATAATTTAAAATTAAAAGACATTAATAGTTTTCAGGCGATTCAGGCAACTTTTGAAAATAAAATTCCGGAAGCAATTGCTTTTATTCAACAAACAGATTCAGTTCAATACTACACTTTTCTGGGAAATCCGTTTAACGGGAATATAAAAGATTGTCATGATTGTGATCACGAGGCGTATCAAAAGAAGAAATACACCCAGATTGATTTCTTAAATACGATAAAATCAATGCAGGATAAACTGGCACAGAAAGAAGATGTATATACAAATAGTTTGTTGTTGGGAAATGCATTTTACAACATCACCCATTTTGGTAACGGAAGGACTTTTTATGAGGTTAGTATTGTAGGTTATGGTTCAAGTCCATATTCGTTTAGGGATTCAATGAAAAAAATGATTACCAATTGTGATGTTCCTAAAATGTATTATCAAAAAGCACTTGAAGCCGCCACAACAAAAGAGCAAAAAGCAAAATGTATTTATATGCTGGCTAAATGCGAGCGTAACGAATATTATAACAATAAGTATAATAGTGTAAAGAATTGGTGGGATGCAAATGATGATAAAATTAATTTTATTGCCTGGAATAGTTTTAAAACCTTAAAAAAGGACTATTCAGATACGAAATACTATCAGGATGTCATTGCAGAATGTGGTTATTTTAATACATATATTAATCAGTAACTATAATTGAATGTTATGGTAAATAAAATAGAACATATAGGGATTGCGGTTAAAAATATGGATGATGCAAATGTATTGTTCGAAAAATTATTGGGAGTTCCGTCCTATAAAATGGAATCTGTAGAAAGTGAAGGAGTTTTGACTTCTTTTTTTCAGACAGGAGTTAATAAAATTGAACTTTTGATGGCGACAAATCCGGAAAGTCCAATTGCGAAGTTTTTAGAAAAAAAAGGAGAAGGGATTCATCATATCGCTTTTGATGTAGAAGATATTCATGCCGAGATTGCCCGACTTAAAAATGAAGGTTTCGTATTGATAAATGAAGTTCCAAAGAAAGGTGCCGATAATAAATTAGTAGTTTTTTTACATCCAAAAAACACAAATGGCGTTTTAGTCGAGCTTTGTCAGGAAATTAGATAAAAAAATGTGTTTCGACTATTTTAAATAAGGTGTTGAAAATCAATTATGTTTTGAAAAGGCTGACAATTATTTGAAATTAAATAGAAATCATATCCCAAAATATTTGGAGTGAATTAAAAATAGTAGTAATATTGCATCCTCAAACCGGTCCTATAGCTCAGCTGGTTAGAGCACCTGACTCATAATCAGGTGGTCCCTGGTTCGAGCCCAGGTGGGACCACAGTTTAAATCAAGCCTTTACAGCAATGTAAGGGCTTTTTTATTGATTCTCTTCATGAGTTTTATTGAGCTGGATTATAGATTAAAGTCAGTCAAAACTTTTGTGTGTCTTTGGTTATTAAAATGTAAAATTAATGATCCGGATATATTTTGATAGAGAAGTAATAATTTTTTTTGAGTAAATTCGTTTGTTATAAAATCCAAATTTTCAATTTATACGTAAATGATTGTAAAATGATTTTAGAATAAATTGTTGTTTTTTGGGTTTATTTCTTACGCCAAAAAAGAAAAGGCAGTTTTATTAAGTTTTTTTGATTTAAATCTTGTGTTTTTGCAAAAAACTTATACATTTGTCGAATAATTAAGCGTAAGCCCCTGTTTTTGTGCGAATTATATTAAAATAAATAAATTTAGCAACCTACCTTGCTGTATAGCAGCATGTTAAAATTATGAAGATAAAGACTATTTTTTTTGCGTTGTTTTTCACTTTGATTAATCTTACGGTTTTTGCTGCTGAACCACCTGTTCCAATGCAACCTATGGGTGTTCCGGTTAATCCTCCAACGAGTGATATAAATCAAGATATACTATTATTATTGGTGTCTGCCTTATTTTTAGGACTTTACACGGTATATAATCAAAATTTAAAAAGAAAAGCTTCAATGTAAATTGAAGCTTTTCTTTTGTAAAATAGTTTTTGAATTTTATTTGTTGATAGAATAAAGTCTTGAGATGTATTTTCCAACAACATCAAATTCTAAGTTTATTTTTGTTCCAACTTCAAAATTTTTGAAATTAGTATTTTCAAAAGTATAAGGAATGATCGAAACGCTAAATTCATTTGTTTTAGAGTTTACGACAGTCAGGCTAACTCCGTTAACGGTTATAGAACCTTTTTCGATGGTAATGTTGCTAAGGTTTTTATCATACTCAAAAGTATAATTCCAGCTTCCGTTTGCTTCTTCTATTTTAATACAGGTTCCGGTTTGATCTACGTGACCCTGAACAATATGTCCGTCGAGACGATCGCCAAGTTTCATGCCTCTTTCCAGATTTACAATATCGCCCGCTTTCCATTCTCCAATATTTGTTTTTAAAATGGTTTCTTCGATAGCTGTTACCGTATAAAATGAATCTTTTATAGCTACAACCGTTAAACATATACCGTTGTGCGATACACTTTGGTCTATTTTTAATTCGTTTGTAATTGAAGACTCTACTGTAACATGAAGATTGCTTTGGTCTTTCTTTATTTCGTGAATCCTTCCAAGGGTTTCTATAATTCCTGTAAACATTGTTGTTTTATTTTACTAAATTTGCACATCAAAATTAGTAATAAATAACCTGAGCTCATGAATAAAAAAGCAGAAAATATAATTGTTGGAATTTCAATTGGAGATTTAAACGGTATTGGAAGCGAAGTTATATTAAAAACATTCGAAGATTCTCGTATGTTAGAAATGTGTACACCGGTTATTTTTGCAAATGCCAAAATACTTTCATTCGTTAAAAAAAGCTTTACTTCTACAGTTCAATTTCACGGAGTTGATAAATTAGACCAGGTTGTACCCGGAAAGGTAAATGTTTATAATCTCTGGAAAGAAGGTGTTGATATTAATCTGGGTACAAATGATGAGAAAATTGGTGAGTATGCCATTAAATCATTTGTTGCAGCAACCAAAGCCTTAAAAGAAGATTTAATTGATATTTTGGTCACAGCGCCAATTAATAAATACAATATCCAGTCAGAAGATTTTAAATTTCCCGGACACACTGATTATTTAGATCAGGAATTAGAAGGAAATGCACTAATGATGATGGTGCAGGATAATTTGAGAATTGGTTTGTTGACAGATCATGTGCCTTTAAGTGAGGTTTCGTCGCATTTGACTGAAGAATTAATTACACGAAAGATCGAAACTATTAGAAAGTCCCTAATTCAGGATTTTAGTATTGTGAAACCAAAGATTGCTGTTTTAGGATTAAATCCTCATGCCGGAGATGGAGGTGTGATAGGAAAAGAAGATGATCTGGTTTTGAAGCCTGCATTAAAGAAAATATTCGATTCCGGAACTATGGTTTTTGGCCCTTTTCCTGCAGATGGCTTTTTTGGAAGCGGTCAATATGAAAAATATGATGCTATTGTAGCAACTTATCACGATCAGGGATTGATTCCTTTTAAAACATTATCTTTTGGAAAAGGAGTAAATTATACAGCGGGTTTAAATAAGATCAGAACCTCGCCGGATCACGGTACAGCGTATGATATTGCTGGAAAAGACATGGCAGATTTTAATTCGTTTAAGGAGGCAGTTTATCTTGCAATAGATATTTTTCACTCGCGTAATCAGTATGAGGAGATTAGTAAAAAACCTCTTAAAATAAAAGAAAAACAGTTATAAACAAAAAAAGGTGAATAAGATTATTAGTTTTATAATAATTTTATATCTTTGCACCCCAATTCAGGTATCTGATTTTTAGATTTGGGTTGGTGAAATTGATGTTGAAATGAGCAAAACAAAAGAATTTTTAATTCCTTTCATAGGGTTAAAGCTAGGAAAACACCATTTTGAGTATCAAATAAGTAACGCGTTCTTTGAGAACTTTGATTACGATGAATTTCAAAGTTCAGATATCAAAGTTGGTTTAGTTTTAGATAAGAAAAGCAACATGTTAGAGTTGGAATTCAAACACAAAGGTGCTGTAAACGTTCCTTGTGATCTGACAGGCGAAGATTTTGATCTTCCTATAAAAGGGAAAATGAAATTAATTGTTCGCTTTGGAGATGAATTCAATAACGATAATGAAGAGTTGTTGATCCTGCCACACGGAGAGCATGAAATAGATGTTGCACAATACATTTATGAAATGATTGCGCTTTCGGTACCACTAAAACGAGTTCATCCAGGAGTAAAAGACGGAAGTTTGCATACTGAAGCTTTGAAAAAATTAAATGAACTGACCGTAAAAGAAGTCAAAGAAGAGAAACAAGAGAGTAAAAAAGAAGAAGATATTGACCCGCGTTGGGACAAATTAAAGCAACTATTAACGGATAAATAATATAGTAAAATGGCACATCCTAAGAGAAAAATCTCGAAAACAAGAAGAGATAAGAGAAGAACACATTATAAAGCTACTGTAGCTCAAATCGCTACATGTCCTATTACTGGAGAAGCACATTTATACCACAGAGCTTACTGGCATGAAGGTAAAATGTATTACAGAGGGCAAGTTGTTATCGATAAATCTGTAGCGGTTGCTTAATACGTTTTTGTAAATGATACTAGAACTCTCACATAGTGAGAGTTTTTTTTGTTGGTTATAATTTTCTGTTTTTAAGAAAATGCATACAAATTCATTTCGTTTTTTTTTGTAATTTTCAAGTCTTTTAAAAATTTTTCAGATACAGCCGTACCTGAAACGAAATAATAGAATATAATGAATACAATCACAGCCGCAATTACCGCTGTTGGAGCTTATGTTCCTGACTTCGTTCTTTCGAACAAAGTATTAGAAACAATGGTCGATACCAATGACGAATGGATCACTACTCGTACTGGAATTAAAGAAAGAAGGATCCTGAAAGATGCTGATAAAGGAACGTCGTTTCTTGCGATAAAAGCAGCACAAGATTTAATTGCGAAAGCAAATATTGATCCTTTAGAGATTGATATGATTATCATGGCAACAGCTACAGCAGATATGCCGGTAGCCTCTACAGGAGTTTATGTTGCTACAGAAATTGGGGCTACAAATGCATTTGCATACGATTTGCAAGCTGCCTGCTCAAGTTTTTTATACGGAATGTCAACTGCTGCAGCATATGTGCAGTCAGGGCGATACAAAAAAGTACTGTTAATTGGGGCAGATAAAATGTCATCAATTGTAGATTATAAAGATAGAGCAACTTGTATTATTTTTGGAGATGGAGCGGGAGCCGTTTTATTCGAACCAAATTATGAAGGCTTAGGCTTGCAAGATGAATACTTACGAAGCGATGGTGTAGGACGCGATTTTCTTAAAATTCCTGCCGGAGGTTCTCTAATACCAACTACTTTAGAAACCGTTCAAAACAATCAACACAATATTATTCAGGACGGAAAAACCGTTTTTAAATATGCCGTAACAAATATGGCTGACGCAAGTGAATTGATTTTGAAAAGAAACAATTTGACAAACGAAGATGTTAACTGGTTGGTGCCGCATCAGGCAAACAAACGTATTATAGATGCTACTGCAAGCAGAATGAATCTTGAAGAATCAAAAGTATTGATGAATATCGAAAGATATGGTAATACAACTTCGGCTACTTTGCCATTGGTATTAAGCGATTTTGAACACCAGTTCAAAAAAGGAGATAATATTATTTTTGCCGCTTTTGGAGGTGGATTCACTTGGGGATCTATTTACCTAAAATGGGCTTACGATAAGAAATAAATTAAAACTAAAAACAAATCATTATGGATTTAAAAGAAATTCAAAACCTAATCAAATTTGTAGCAAATTCGGGAGTTGCAGAGGTAAAGTTAGAAATGGATGATGTAAAAATCACTATCAGAACAACTTTAGAAGGAAATGTAACTGAAACTACTTATGTACAACAATTGCCTGCTCAGGCTGCATTGCCTCAAGCAGTTGCTCCTCAACAAGCGCCAGCTGTTGTAAACGTAACTAGCGAAGCATCTGTTCCGGCAGAAGATTCTAAATTCATTACTATTAAATCTCCAATTATTGGAACTTTTTATAGAAAACCATCTCCGGATAAACCAGTATTTACTGAAGTAGGAAGTACTATTTCTAAAGGTGATGTTCTTTGTGTAATTGAAGCAATGAAATTATTTAACGAAATCGAGTCGGAAGTTTCAGGTAAAATTGTAAAAATTCTTGTTGACGATATGTCTCCTGTAGAATTTGACCAGCCTTTATTCTTAGTTGATCCATCATAAATAAATTTAGATTTTAGATTTTAGATTTTAGAAGGATTCACAATCAGTTTTTGTTAATCATCTAAAATTATCTAATTATCAAATTGTCTAATTATCTAATTAAAATAAGATGTTTAAAAAAATATTAATTGCGAATAGAGGGGAAATTGCACTTCGTGTAATTCGTACATGTAAAGAAATGGGAATCAAAACTGTAGCAGTTTACTCTACAGCCGATGCTGAAAGTCTGCATGTTAAGTTTGCTGATGAAGCGGTTTGTATTGGTCCTCCTCCAAGTAACTTATCGTATTTGAAAATGTCAAATATTATTGCCGCTGCAGAAATTACAAATGCAGATGCAATTCATCCAGGTTATGGATTTCTTTCTGAGAATGCTAAATTCTCAAAAATTTGTCAGGAACACGGAATCAAATTTATTGGTGCCGCTCCTGAAATGATTGACAGGATGGGAGATAAAGCTTCTGCAAAAGCTACAATGAAAGCAGCAGGAGTTCCATGTGTACCAGGTTCAGAAGGATTATTAGAATCTTTTGAACAAACACAAAAATTAGCTAAAGAATTTGGTTACCCGGTAATGCTTAAAGCAACTGCCGGTGGTGGTGGAAAAGGAATGCGTGCAGTTTGGAAAGAAGAAGAATTATTGAAAGCATGGGAAAGTGCTCGTCAGGAAGCTGCTGCAGCATTTGGTAATGACGGAATGTACATGGAGAAACTTATTGAAGAACCACGTCATATCGAAATTCAGGTTGTTGGAGATTCTTATGGAAAAGCATGTCACCTTTCTGAAAGAGATTGTTCTGTACAACGTCGTCACCAAAAACTAACTGAAGAAACACCTTCGCCTTTCATGACAGACGAATTGCGTACTGCAATGGGAGAAGCTGCTGTAAAAGCCGCTGAATTTATTAAATACGAAGGAGCTGGAACAGTTGAATTTTTAGTGGATAAACACAGAAATTTCTACTTCATGGAAATGAATACCCGTATTCAGGTAGAACACCCAATTACGGAACAAGTTATTGATTACGATTTAATTCGTGAGCAAATAATGGTTGCAGCGGGAATTCCAATTTCTGGAAAAAACTATTTGCCGGAATTACATGCTATCGAATGTCGTATTAATGCTGAAGATCCTTATAACGATTTTCGTCCTTCACCAGGAAAAATTACTACACTTCATATGCCGGGAGGTCACGGAGTTCGTTTAGATACTCACGTTTATTCTGGTTATACGATTCCCCCAAATTACGATTCAATGATTGCTAAGTTAATTACGACTGCTCAATCTCGTGAAGAAGCAATCAGCAAAATGCGAAGAGCTCTTGATGAATTCGTGATCGAAGGAGTTAAAACTACAATACCTTTTCATAGACAATTAATGGATGATCCAAGATATATAGCAGGAGACTACACAACTGCTTTTATGGATACATTTAAAATGAAACCTATAGAAGAATAATATAAAGGCTGTCAATTTTGGCAGCCTTTTTTTATTTACAAATTATATATCAAACCCGACAAGTTTTAAAAACCTGTCGGGTTTATTGTTTCAAAAGATAGCGGTAAACACTATTTGTGTATACTTTTTACACAGTATTTCATAAAATTACACACTTTTTCACAGTATAGTTTTTTGGCATAATGTTGTTAAAGTCTTTAAAAATAAGGATTTACAGGGTTGGAGAGGTGGTATTTTAGTTGCGGCATAATTATTTCATTATCTAAAGCGTAAACAACTAGTAATAATTAAAATATACACATTATGAAAAATTTATTCTTATCAGCCGCAATTGTATTAGGAAGTTTAACTTCATTCGCTTCAACATCTCCAATTAAAAATACTATCGTTAAAACGATTTCTATTGAAGATGAATATACAGAAATTAAATTAGAAGAATTACCAGCTCCGATTGCTGAATCTTTGAAAAAAGCATATCCGGATGCAGTAATTACTAAAGCGTATAAAAACGAAAAATCAGAATACAAATTAGATGTTACCGTGGGTGACAAAGTAGGAAATCTTTTTGCTAATGCAGATGGAACCTGGATTAAAAAATAATCAGGCACTCTCGTGAACATCCGTATTAACAATACTAAAATAAAATTAACAACATTAAAATATAACTATTATGAAAAATCTATTTTTATCAGCCGCAATCGTTTTGGGAGGTTTAACATCATTTGCTTCAACTTCTCCAATTACAAATTCAATCGTAAAAACAATTTCAATTCAGGACGAATACACTGAAATTAAATTAGAAGAAGTACCAGCTGCAGTAACAGAAGCTCTTAAAAAAGCATATCCGGATGCAGTACTTTCAAAAGCATACAAAAATGCAAAATCAGAATATAAACTTGACGTTACAGTAGGTGACAAAGTAGGATCTCTTTTTGCTAATGCAGATGGAACCTGGATTAAAAAATAATTAAAACTAACCGTAAAAAACTATCACTATGAAAAAGTTAATCTTATCGGCAGCTATCCTTTTAGGAGGGTTGTCAATGCAAGCAGGGAATGTAGCCGTGACAAGTTCAATGGTTCAATCAGTAAACATTCAGGACGAATATAAAGAAGTTGATGCTGTTCCGGCAGCTATCAAAACATCGTTAGACAATGCGTATCCAGGTGTAAAACTGGACAAAGCTTATGTAAACGACAAAAAAGAGTATAAAATAGAAGTAACTGTAAGAGGAGAAAAATCTATTGTTTATACAGATGCTTCTGGTAACATTATTAAAAAATAATTAATTAACCCATAAAAACTATTATTATGAAAAAGTTAATCTTATCAGCAGCAATCATTTTAGGAGGTTTGTCAGTTCAGGCAGCTAATCCTGTAATAAAAGCTTCAGTGACTCAGTCAGTGATGATTCAGGATGAATTTACTGAAATTGGTACAGATGCTGTTCCGGCAGCTGTAAAATCAACTGTCGAAAAATCTTTTCCGAAAACAAAGCTTGAAAAAGCATATAAAAACGAAAAGAATGAGTACAAGTTAGAGATTTCAAGTGGTGAAAAAAAGTATACAGTTTATACTGATGCTTCAGGAAATATTATAAAAAAATAATCCCTAATTTTATCAGCTAATTATTAATTAAAAATTCAAACATTATGAAAAAATTAATTCTGTCAGCTGTAATTGTTTTAGGAAGTTTATTTATGAATGCAGAAGCTGCAATATCTAAAAAACCGAATTTGAATGTTGTTACATTTCAAGATGGTTATAAAGAAATTAAAGCCGATGCTCTTCCTGTAGAAGTAAAAGCTACACTTGAAAAATCTTTTCCTGGTTCTAAATTGGTAAAGGCATACGTGAATTCAAAAAAGCAGTATAAATTAGAAATTAATTCTGCCGGAGATGATAATGACAAGCGTTTTGTTTTTACCGACAGTAAAGGCGTTATCGCCGAGAAATATTAAAAAGATCGCAATATGAAAAAGTTAATTCTTTCAGCAGTATTAGTTTTAGGAAGTCTATCTACTTACGCAAGTAAGGAGATAACTCCGCAAGAAACTAAGACGGTTGTTACTGCTCAGGCAGAATATACAGAGGTGAGTGCAGAAGCTGTACCGCCGGCTGTAAAAACCGCACTGCAAACTGCTTATCCGGGAGCAAAATTGGACAAAGCATTTGTAAATGAAAAAAAAGAGTATAAACTCGAAATATCGGTTGGGGACCAAAAGGCTACTGTTTTTTCAGATGTCAATGGCAACTGGTTAAAGATATAAATTAGGTGAATTTAGATTTATGTTTTTGGTGAAAAAGAGATTGCAATACGCAATCTCTTTTTTTTTGCATAATTTTGTGAAAAGACAATTTTAATAGTCTTATTTTAGCAAAAAAGTCCCTAAAAACAAATGCCAAAGATATTACTCATAGAAGATGATATTTCGTTTTGCAAATTATTAGAAAAGTTTCTGGTAAAAAAAGCATACGAGGTAACAATAGCTTTCTCTGCTGCGGAAGCAAGATTAGCAATCAAAAAAGAATCTTTCGATTTAATTTTGACAGATCTTCGTTTGCCTGACTCTGATGGTATTGGATTAATGACTGAATTTAAAACTGCCTATCCTGAAATTCCCGTTATACTTATGACAGGATATTCAGATGTAAATACTGCCGTAAAAGCTATTAAAAACGGTGCAGCAGATTATATTTCGAAACCTTTTAATCCGGATGAGGTTTTGTTGGTTATTACAAATGCCTTAAAAGTTTCAGAAACAGAAGAAGTGACTGTTAAGGAAAAAAAATCTGTAAAGAAAACAGCAAATTCAAATACTGAAAATGAGTTTGTAAAAGGGATTTCTATAGCTTCAAAAAAATTATTAGATCATATTCATTTGGTAAGTCCAACAGATATGTCTGTTTTAATAATTGGAGAAAGCGGAACCGGAAAAGAAATTATTGCAAAGAGTATTCACCAGCAAAGCTTAAGAAAAAACAATAACTTTATTGCGGTCGATTGTGGAGCTATTCCTAAAGAATTGGCAGCAAGTGAATTCTTCGGGCATTTAAAAGGATCTTTTACAGGAGCGATCAGCGACAAAATGGGATATTTTGAGGCGGCTAATGGCGGAACTCTTTTTTTAGATGAAATAGGAAATCTATCCTACGAAAATCAAATACAGCTATTAAGAGCACTTCAGGAGCGCAAAATCAAACCTGTAGGAAGCAATAAAGAAATTAATGTTGATATACGTATCATTACTGCTACAAACGAAGATTTACGTGAAGCAGTTAAAAACGGTGATTTTAGAGAAGATTTATATCATAGAATTAATGAATTCTCGATTCAGTCTCCATCATTAAAAGACAGAGATGAGGATTTAATGGTTTTTGCCGATTATTTTCTGGAAAAAGCCAATCAGCAATTGAATAAAGATATCATAGGCTTTTCGCCGGAAGTAGTTACTATATTTCAAAATTATAATTGGCCCGGAAATTTGCGTGAACTTCAAAATTGTGTTAAACGTGCAACACTTTTAACCCAAGGAGATTTTATAAAAAGTGATGTTCTTCCTGTTGAATTTTTTCAGGTTCAGAAACAGCAAACTAACAGTGGGAATTTCTCTTTGTCTGAAAACGAGAAAGAAGCTATTATTCATGCCTTATCAAAAGCACAGAATAATAAATCTGAAGCGGCAAAACTACTTAAAATTACCCGCAAGACGCTTTACAATAAATTGAAACAATACAATATAGATTAAGCGATTTCTTTGCTTAAAGCGGCGAAAAGCAGATCTGTTTTTGATTTTAAAACTTTAAAAATATCTTTTAAATCAGAAGTGTCCAGATTTTTGCTTTCTAAAACCTTTAGGATTTCGCCAATTTCGCGCGCCTGAATTTGTTTGAACATTGGTGCAATTCGATGAGCAATAGAATTTACTTCTGCTGTATTTTTATCTGATATTGCATTTTCCAGTAAAGTCAGATTCTCGGTACTGCTTTCTATAAATGATTTTAAAACCTCATGAAGCGCTTCATTATCATTGCCTAAAAACTCTTTTAAAGTTTCAACAGAATATAATTTAGTACTTGCCTGTTCTTCATTTTCATTAATAGCAACATTGGGTAACGTATCATTTTCTAAAATAAGATGAATCGTTTCCAGTAATATTTTATGCGAATACGGTTTTTGTATTACCGTTGTAAAACCAGCTTCATTATAAACCGCGGCATCAAGATCTGTTCTTCCGGTTAAAGCAATTACAGGTTGGTTTTTATAAGTTGAATATCCGGAATTTTTTAATTTTTTGAGGAACATAAAACCATCCATTTCCGGCATTTGTATGTCTGTAATCACAAAATCAAAGTTCGTGTTCTGAATTGCTTCCAGTGCTTTTATAGCGCTATTAAAAGATAAAACCTGATGTTGTTCTTGTCTTAAAACGCCGCTTGTAAGGTTTAAAAGATTAATATCATCGTCTAAAACTATGAAAGTTTGCTTTTTGGTATTGCGAATCACAGGTTTTTTAACTTCTGCAACTGAGTTTTGGCTGTTGTCAAATTGTAACGGAAGCTGAATCTCAAAAGTACTTCCTTTTCCAAAAGTGCTTTCCAGTTTTAAATCTCCGCCTAAAATTGAGATTATTTTTTGGCATATAGACAATCCTAAACCAGTTCCACCGTATTTTTTTTCAATGTTTTCATTTGCTTGTGCAAATTCTTCAAACACTAATTTCTGGTTTCCTTTCTCAATTCCAATTCCTGAATCCTGAATTGTGATGGTGAATCTTTCCTCATGATCCGTATAGGCACTTATTTTTATAAAACCTTCTTCAGTAAATTTATAAGCATTACCTATAATATTACTCAGGATTTGTTTAAGACGAAAAGGATCGCCAACAATTCTGGTATTTAGTTTTTCATCTACATTTATAATAAGATCAATGTCTTTTTGTTGGTAGACCGTCTGAATACTTTTAGCAACTTGATCTATAATTTCAGGCAATAAAAACGGAACCTTTTCGATGGCAATTTTTCCGGCTTCAATTTTAGAAAAATCTAGTAAATCCTGAACCAATTGTGTGATATATTCAGATGAATTTTTAATATTCTTGATAAAATAAGACTGTTTGCTGTTTACATCAGAATTGCCCAAAAGCTCAGAATATCCTACAATTGTGCTCAAGGGTGTTTTTAGATCGTGACTTACCGTAGAAATTAATTGTTCGCGGCTTTTAAGTAAATTCTTGGTTTTGAAATTGGCAATTTCCAGCTGTTTTTTATACACTTGAGATTTTGAGTAATCACTCACAATTAAAATCGAGAAAAACAACGTAAGAACCAAACCAATAATAGCCGAAGCCGTTACGATCTCGTTGACTTTTTTAAGTGATTTTTCTTTAAGCGAATTGTTTTTTATCGAATTGATGATAATTTCTCTTTCGATAATTCGAAGTACTTTACGAAGTTGATCAGAAATTGCAATTTCATTTTTCAGCAATTTATTCTCTTCAAAATTCAGGGATTCTTTTTTCTTTTCGGCCTTCAGCTTTACGTTGCTGAGCAGTTTTTTTGAATTCGCCAAAATCGAATCCGAAGCTTTTTTACTTAATGTATTTGTGCTGTCGTCCGGAATATTCTGATTGAGATAATCAACGTATTTTTGAAGCACATTTCGCTGATAACTTCCTAACTGATTGGGGTTTTTGTTAAAATCCTGAAGTTCTAATTTTCGAAGCTTGAACTCCATTTTAGTAATTTCATCAATAGCAGTATTGACCGATACTTCATCATCGGCTTTATTTTTTATGGTTTTTAATTGTCTGATATTCTTCGTTTTTTCAGACAATAAATATGTAACACTATCTAGTAATGTTTTCTGGTATTGTGTAGTAACGATTTGCTTTAGAGTATCGATCCTGGATTTTAAAGAATCGGTTTCTATGATATAACTTTTAAAATCCGCTTCAGAGTTCGTCTGGATTGTTTTTCTTGCTAAACTTTCGGTTTTATAAACATTCGAAAATAATTTACTAACTCTAAGAATCTTAGTTTTTTCGAATGCAATTTTATCTTCTAATTTATTATAAACCACATTTTCAGAATATAAAAACCATCCCACGGTAACGACCAAAGCCAGCAATGCAACATAACTGAAAAGCACTTTAATAGGCATGTAACTTTTTTTGCTCTCCATAAGTGGTGTAGGGATTTTTAAAGGTTTTATACTTGGAAACTCCTGCAATTTATTCAAAATTTCTGTTTTAGAAATACAAATAAATGCTAATGTTTTATATAATTAGAAGTTCTGGAAAACAAAATAGCCGTAGATTATATAAAATCTACGGCTATTTATTTATTATTGTTTGTTATAGTGTCTCGTCTAACCATTTAAAAAATTCACCTTGCCAAACCTGAGCATTTTGTGGTTTTAAAACCCAGTGATTCTCATCCGGGAAATAAACGAATCTACTTTTGATTGCTCTTAATTGAGCAGCCTGAAAAGCTTCTTGACCTTGCCCGATTGGTACACGGAAATCTTTTCCTCCCTGAAAAATCAAAATAGGTTTGTTCCAGTTTTGAACCAAAGTTGCAGGATTAAAAGTAGTATATGCTTTTTGCGCTACAGCATTATCTTTTTCCCAATATGCACCACCAAAATCCCAGTTGTTAAAGAAAACTTCCTCAGTAGTTCCTAACATACTTACCGTGTTGAAAACACCATCATGAGCAATAAAAGTTTTGAAACGGTTTTTGTGAATTCCGGCTAAATAAAACACAGAATATCCTCCGTAACTTGCACCCACACAACCTAAACGAGATTTGTCTACATAACTTTCTTTAGATACATCATCGATTGCAGAAAGGTAATCGTCCATAACTTGTCCGCCCCAGTCTTTACTGATTTTTTCGTTCCATTCAACACCATGTCCCGGCATTCCGCGACGGTTTGGCGCTACAACTACATAACCTTTTGCGGCCATTAATTGAAAATTCCAACGGAAAGAATACGATTGTGTCAATGGGCTTTGTGGTCCTCCCTGACAGAATAATAAAGTTGGGTATTTTTTTGAAGCGTCAAAATTTGGAGGTAAAATTACCCAAACCAACATTTTTTTACCATCGGTTGTAGTAACATAACGTTTCTCCGTTTTGCTAATTGCTAACGTTTTGTAAGTTTCTGTATTAACATTCGTCAATTGTTTCCAGCTATTTTTCTTTAAGTTAAAAGAATAAATTTCCGGAGCGTGATTCATATCATTTCTTGTAACGATGATGTCATCGCCAGAAAAACCAACTAAATCATTTACGTCAAAATCTCCATTTGTTAACTGGCGAACTGTGATTGCAATTCTGGTTAATCCAGGAAAGTTTACTGTAAACAATTGTTTTGTACCATCAACCGGAGCGACAAAAAATACATTTTTACCATCTTTACTCCAGATAAAATTATCTACAGTTCCGTCCCAATTTGCCGTTAAGTTGGTTTTAATTCCTTTAAAATCAACAATAATGTCATTTTTATCAGACTCATAACCGTCGCGCTTCATTTGCAACCAGGTTAAATTTCCTGTTGGAGAAAATTGTGGAGCCGTATCGTAACCTAAATTTCCTTCGGTTCTGTTTATTGTTTTTTGAGTCTCTAAATTGTACTCATAAATATCCGTATTTGTAGAAGTCGCATATTGCGTTCCTGCTTTTTTCTTGCAAACATAAACAATGCTTTTTCCGTCTGGAGACCAGATATAATCTTCGTCGCCGCCAAAAGGTTTTTGCGGAGAATCAAAATTTTCACCTTTCAAAATGTCAATTCCGGTTGCGCCGTCTTTGTTTTCTTTATAAAAAACGTGGTTAAATTTACCTTCGTTCCAGGTATCCCAATGACGATAATCTAAACCGTCATAAATTTGAGCATCAGATTTGTCCAGTTTTGGATAAAAATCTTTACCTAAAACCTTGTCTAATTTTACTTCTTCATTGTAGACTAAAAATTTTCCGTCAGGCGAAATGTTTTTATCGGCCAAGACATCTTTAGTATCTTTAATTTCAGTTGCATTACCACCATTTACAGGTATAATATAAAATTTAGAAGACGACTTGTTTTCCTCGATTGAAGGAGTTGAAACCTTAAAAACAACATTTTTCGCATCTTTTGAAAGTCCAAGAGCACTTACTCTTCCTAATTTCCATAACAACTCTGGCGACATTACATTTTGTCCGATAGCGTTTAAACTCATCATTATTAAGGTTGTAAATAATACTTTTTTCATAATATAATTCTAATATTCGTGGGGCTAAAAATACGAATATAATTTAGCAAGTAAATGTTAAAAAGTATTAAACTGTTTAAACCATATAAGTGATATAAATACATTTAATCTCAGCGAAATGATAAAAGTTTGTCACAGATTGCGCAGATTAAAATGATTATTTTCTAAATGACAGAAAATTAAAAAGCTTTTAAAATTATTTTTAATCTGTGACTAAAAAATAAATACTCCATTGAACTTATATCACTTATATGGTAAAACAAAAATCAGTATTTTTATAAAAAATTGACAAATGGAATTAAGTTATTGGGAACTTAAAAATTGGTTTACAAATGTTGATTATACTATTGTAGGCAGCGGTATTGTAGGTTTGCATGCGGCATTGCGCTTACGCGAAAGATTTCCTGTGGCTAAAATCCTGGTGTTAGAAAAAGGAATGCTGCCTCAAGGCGCGAGTACAAAGAATGCTGGTTTTGCTTGTTTTGGAAGTCTTTCTGAAATTCTGGAAGATCTCAAAACACATTCAGAAGAAGATGTGGTTACTCTTATTGATAAACGTTGGAAGGGTTTACAATTACTCCGTAAAAGATTAGGAGATGCTGCAATAGATTTTAAACCTCATGGCGGTTACGAATTATTCCTGAAAGAAGATGAAACCGGATTTAATGATTGTATTTCGAGATTGCCTTTTGTCAATGAAGTTTTGAAACCACTTTTTAAAGCCGACGTTTTTTCTAAAGAAGTGGATCGATTTGGATTCGATAATATTCAGGAATATCTAATTTTTAATCCGTTTGAAGCTCAGATCGATACCGGAAACATGATGCAGGAATTAATGCGACAAGCCGTGTCTGAAAATATTTTAATCCTGAACCAGCAAACTGTAACTTCATATGCTGACTTAGGAAATCAGGTCGAAATAGTGTTGAACGATTTTAGTTTTAAATCTAATAAAATACTTTTTGCCACAAATGGTTTTGCAAATGCAATAACAAAAGGAGCAGTCCAGCCCGCAAGAGCGCAGGTTTTAATTACAGAACCTATTAAAAATTTAGATATTAGAGGCACCTTTCATCTGGATCGCGGATATTATTATTTTAGAAATATAGGTGACAGAATTTTACTGGGCGGAGGAAGAAATTTAGATTTTGAAGCCGAAACGACAACTGAATTTGGACAGACGAAAATTGTACAAAATAAATTGGAGGATTTACTTAAAAATGTAATTTTACCAAATCAGGAATTCCAGATAGCGCATCGATGGAGTGGTATTATGGGAATAGGAAATAGTAAAAGTCCTGTTGTTGCACAACTGTCTGAAAACGTGTTTTGTGGAGTGCGTTTGGGCGGAATGGGAGTAGCAATTGGGAGTTTAATAGGAACAGAATTAGCAGATTTAATATAATGGCAGTAACCAAAAAACCGGCACCAAAAACAACCGCAAACAAACCAAAACCAAAAACAGCACCCAAAAAAGGCAATCGCTCTTTTGGCGAAAAAGTAAAATGGTTTTTTATAAAATTATGCTTATGGTTCTTCGGAGTCTCGATTGCATCAGTTGTATTCTTTAAATATATTCCGGTGCCTTTTACACCTTTAATGCTCATTCGGGCCATAGAAAATAAATTAGATGGTAAAGAAGTTTATTTTGATCACGATTGGGAGCCAATTGAGAAAATTTCGATGAATTTACAAAAAGCGGTAATCGCCAGTGAAGACGGAACTTTTCTAAAACATAATGGTTTCGATTTTAAAGCACTTCAAAAAGCCTATAAAAGCAACGAACGCGGACGCCGAATTCGTGGTGGAAGTACAATCTCGCAACAAACTGCCAAAAATGTCTTTTTATGGCAGGGAAAAAGCTATTTCCGTAAAGGTTTAGAAGCATATTTTACGGTTTTAATAGAGCTTATTTGGGGTAAGGAACGTATTATGGAAGTTTATTTAAATAGTATCGAAATGGGAGATGGGGTTTACGGCGCTTATGCCGCAACAGAACATTGGTACCGTCGCGATGCATCGAGTTTAACAGCCATGCAGGCAGCCGGAATTGCAGCCATATTACCTAACCCAAGAAAGTTTAAAGCAACAGGCTCTTCAAGTTATATTAACAGAAGAAAACAACGAATTGTTCGTGAAATGCGTTCTGTTGGAAAAATAAATTATAATGCGAAATAAAAAATCTTTTATTGCGCTTTTTCTATTGGGATCAGCTTTGGCTTTTGGACAGGCAAAAACCTCGGAAATTGGGTTTATTTCTGATAATGATCTATATACATCGTCAAAAAATGATATGTATTATACAAACGGTTTAGAACTTTTCTACCGTTTTTTATCGAAGAATAACAACGAAAAAATCAACAAGAAAATAACCGAATTCCGCATTGGGCAATACATTTATAATCCAAGGTTTATTAATGAAACAGCTGTCGATATAAATGATCGTCCGTTTACAGGATATCTTTTTGCCCAAGCAGGAAGAAGTTTTTTCTACCAAAGTGAATCTGTCTTAAAAACAAATTTTCAGTTAGGTTTCATGGGACCGAATGCTTTGGGCAGAGAAACTCAGGAAAGTTTTCATCATATTATAGGTTATAAAGAAGTTTTTGGGTGGGAAAATCAGTTGCATAATGCTTTTGCCATTCAGGCGCGTGTAATGTATTCGAAGAAAATGTTTCCATCAAAACATAATGATTTTATAGACCTGCATTTTCAGTCAGAAGCCAATCTGGGAACTATTTTTGACGGGATTTCTACCGGATTTCTAACCAGAATAGGTTTTAAGAAATTACTCCCTATTTATGATTCTAATTTGCACGATGCTTCGATAAGTTTGCAGCCACAATACAATATCAGGGAGTTTTACTTTTATGCAATGCCAAGTGTCAATTACCAATTTTACGACGCAACGATTCAGGGAAGTATGTTTAGCAATACAAGTCCGGTAACTTTTGATCTGGAACCGCTTCGTTTTAATGCCGAGTTTGGTTTAAAGTACAGACACAATAATTTCAATATGTCTTATTCATTTATCTATCGAGGCAGAGAATTAAGAGATCCCGAGACGAATACAAATTCCGGTTATTTTTATGGATCAATTAGGTTTGGATATTTATTGAACTAGGTTTTTAAAAGTCGCTAAGGTTCTAAGTTGCTAAGAAACTAAGTTTTTGGTTGATGTAAATAGAATTAAACTTTAATATAATGTAGTTGGCGTGATATTTGATTTTTTTACTATGCTGGTTTTTAGATATCCATTAATCAATAATGTCCAATATGATAAAAAAGTTAAATCGATTAGCGCATCCTGTTTTTCTTGTTTCGTTATTTATTCTTTTTTTAAATGACCTGATATTAAAAACCGTCTTTCATAATAACCTCACCGGAAAATTATCTGATTTTTCAGGACTTCTTGCTTTTCCGTTTTTTTGGACAGTACTTTTTCCAAAAAGAAGCAAAGAAATTCATATCGCAGTAGCTTTATTTTTTGTATTTTGGAAAAGCCCTTTTTCAGAAGCTTTTGTAAATTTCTTTGGTCTTTATCGTGTTGTAGATTTTTCAGATAATATGGCCTTGGTAAGTATTCTGGTTTCGTTTTGGTTATTAAAGCAACAATCTGTCCTATATAAAGTTCAGCCCGTTTTTCTGAAATTGATTTTTCTTCTTTCTTGTTTTTCTTTTGTTGCAACTTCAAAGCCACAGGAACCTGAAACGTTTGAGGATGGTTTTTCATATTTGCATCTGAATAACGAAACCGATAAAAAAATAACGCTTTTAATAAATTTTAAATTTTCTGAAAATGAAATTGCTACGTATAAAAACCAGCAGATTAAAATTCTTATAGATAATTACAAAAGATTTATTAATCAGGATGAAAAAGAACATCGATCAGTTTTTAAACCATCAGATTCGCTACAAATTGTAAAGGAAGTAAATGATGAATGGCTGTTACGACAAAAATATAGTATCATACGCTCGATTATACTAGATAAAGGAGATGAACAATATGTAGTATTGCCTTTGCATGGTAACGATATATCAATTGGCTTTCCTAAAGATTTTAAAATTTCAATTTTAGTTGATAATAATAAATTACTAAAAAGCTATGATAAAAAAGCATTTTTCAGTAAAACAGAAAACAAAAAATTAAACGAATTTTCCAGAAGAGAAATGTTTAATTTAACTTTTGGAAAGAAAAAAGAACCTTTAAATATTGCTGATTCTTACGGTAAATGGGAATCTGATAAAAAAGTCGATTTTAATAAAATAGAAATCAATTCTAATTATTTTATAAACGACAGGAATGGCGAAGTTTATGATTGTAATTATAACAATGACACAATTCTTGTTCATTCTCCTAATAAAATATATTTAGGAATAATTAAAAAAGCAACAAAAGATCGTCTTGTGATTTCGTGGGATAATGAACCAGATTTGACTTATGTCAGGTCTAAAAAGCCTCCGGTTTTGGGGCGTTAATTTTTTATGAGACGTATTTGATTTGGGTGTGGAGAATTGTTTTTTTTGAATCTGAAGTTGCAAACATACACTATCTTGAAAACAATATTGTTAGTTTTTAATTTAATATAAAAAATATAATTTAATTTATTTTGTAAGAATTTTTCTTTATTTTTGAATCTAATTTATTGTAAAATAATATAAAAAACATGAAGATACTTATTGATACTAACATATTTTTAGATTTCTATCGTTCTAATGGTACTTCAATGCATATTTTTAGTACTATAATTGAAAATATAGATCATTTTATCTTAACTGATCAAATAATTCAAGAGTTTGAAAGAAGTAGAGAAGGTGTTATTAAAAGTGTACAGCAAAGATTTCAAATAGAATCGAAACTGGAAAATTTCTCTAGCTCATATCTTCAGAATTTGGAAGAGTTTAATGAATTAATTAAAATACAAAAGCTTTATGTTGCACAACAAAAGATAGTTAGTTCAAGTATCGCAGAAATTCTAAAAGATTCAACAAAAGATCCAATTGCGAATTATTTCAAAGAATTTGTAAACGAATCATTAAAAAAAGATAAAGTCCTCTATACAACAGATGATATTGTGAGTAAGGCAGTAAAAAGAAAAAATATTGGAAATCCTCCTACTTCTAATAAATTTTCTCTTGGAGATGAAATTAACTGGGAAATAATTTTAGCAAATATTCAAGAGGATATAATTTTAGTTGGCCGTGATAATACTTACACAAATAATCTGACTTTTTTACAAAAGGATTATCATAAACAAACAGGTTATGATATTATAGATTTGACAGAAAGGATATCTGTAGCTTTGGAAAGAGCTGGAATTAAAACAACCGAGGCATTAATAAAAGAAGAAGATAAAGTTATAGATGATTTAAAGCATTATGATGATTTTTGGAAATATAAAGCTGTAGAATAATTACCTTTGAAACTAAAACTTTACTGAATATAATATTACTTATATAAAATGGGAAAATTTGTAATTACAAGAAGAACTAACGGAGAATTTCAATTTAATTTAAAAGCTAATAATGGTCAAACTATTCTTTCAAGTGAAGGTTATACTACAAAAGCTGCTTGTACAAATGGAATAGAATCTGTTAAAACTAATTCGCAAGATGATAGTAGATTTGATAGAAGAGAATCTTCAAATGGGAAACCTTATTTTAATTTGAGAGCTTCAAATGGTCAAATTATTGGGTCAAGTGAAATGTATGAAAGTACTTCGGCTAGAGAGAATGGTATTGAATTCGTAAAAAAAAATGCTATAGACTCAATAATTGATAGTCAAGAATAATTAAACGAATTTAATAAGAAATCAAAAAAGCCACTCTAAAATTTTTAGAATGGCTTTTTTAATTTTATGTAAATATTTACTTTTCCTTCAATAATTTCTCTAAATACTCGACTTTTTCTTTTTCGGCAAGTACTAAACGTTCGTAAAGTTCAACCACTTTATCAAGCGGATTAAAGTTACAAATAGAGCCACTCTCGAATTTTCCAAAGTTTCCGGGGCTATCGTTGAAAGTATTAAAATAAGTGATCATATTTTCTTCTGAAAAACTTTTTATTGCTTCTGCTGTTACACCAAGTGCTTTTGCTACTTCAATTAGTTTTTCATCATCTATGGTTTCGCTGTTTTCAATGGCAGATATCGTTTGTTGACTCATGCCCAAAGCTTGTGCCAAAGCTTCTTGTTTCATATCTCGTAGTTCACGAATACGGCTAATTTTTCGCCCTATATGATTTTGTTTTGTTGCTATGCTCATAGTTCAAAGGTATTTAAAATTCTTTTACAAAATAGATTTTGGTAAAAAACCAAGTTGTTCGTGTACGATACAATTTTGTGTCGTTTTGCGATAAGTAAAAATACAATTTTTCTTATGAAGAATGCAATTTGAAAATTGCTGCTTTCTTGTGATTGTATAATTAAAGCAAGATTATTTAATTAACATTTCTTACAAAAGAATGTCTTTTATAAAATCAAAAACCGTATTACAATCAAGTACTACGGTTTTAGTGTCAAGCTTTTGGGTATTTTTATTTTAAAGTAGGATCTGTTTAAAACCTTTTATAAAATTTGTTTTATATTTTCTAAAAGGTATATTCTTTATTGTAGATAAAGAAAATCATTCCTACAAATATAGGAAAAAATAAATAGACTTAAGTTTTATCTTGAATTTATTTTCTAATAAACATTTTAATTTTAAGATATATTTTAATTGTTCTAATTTTTTTAGATATGAATTTAATGGCGATTGTCGCATTGTATATAAATATCTTCGTTTGACTTGTCGATTATTGAAATTGCCGGACATCCAAAAGATTCGTATTGAAAACCAAACACAACCTCAGGCTTATTATTAAATAGTTTACCTGTATATTGATCAAATGAGTTATCTCCATTTTCGCCATTGAGTGGGGCAGGAGAGGTGCCTTCGCTTTGGGTGTAAACCTTATCGATTATGATTTCTTTGGTTTTAGAATCAGTTATTAAAAGGCGTCTGGTATAAATTATTTTATGGCTGTCAAGATAATCTTGTAAAAAATACTGATGGCTTTCTGTTGTATACGAATAAGTGTTGCCGGGAATTGTGTTTTTTAATGCAGTGATATCTTCAGCTTTCATGGGTTTAGAAGGATATTCTTTACGCGCAATTTTTTTCCAGACAATTGGTTTTAATGGTTCTTTTGCAAACGGGTTTTCTTTTCCCGCATAAACGATCACATTCGAATAATAATCACCAAATCCGTTTAAATTTTGTTTGCTGATTTCAAAACCAATCATATAATCGTATCGGCGATACGGCCAATCTTCTTCAGATGAATAACCATTTATCCATGCGGCAGTTTTCAGGTTTTTTATTGCAAATGATGCCAGTTTGTTTTTTGCATAATCATAAACAAAAAGAGAATCAGTTTCGGATGTATTTGTTTGGGATAAAAAATGATTTCTGTATTTTTTATCTAAGGTGAAATATTTTGAAGCGCTCTTTTCCATTTTTTCAATATTGGGCAAAGCGAGCGTGTCTGTTGCCGTATCATTTAAATGATAAATGTCTGAAAAAGATACAAAAGCCACATCTGTGCTGTCTCGATAAGTAAGGGTAAATAGATTTATACTTTCTTTTCTGGGCGCTTCTTCGGCTTGTTCAGCATCATTTTGTGCTGTTGTAGTTTTGTCAGGATGAACATTGTTTTTAGTTTCTTCTTTTTTATTGCAGGATAAAAGTAAAAGAAACGAAGCGCCAAGAAGTACTGGTATTTTAAAGTTCATAAACACGATGTAGATTTAAGGTTAGGTTTTGGTAACTAGTTTTGTTTTTATTTGTTTTATTTCGAAATCAGGACTAAAAAATAGATGATCGATGCTATTAAGAGAATCAACGCAATAGTAAGCAATACATCATCTTGCATCGTATTCAGGCTTTTTTTAGCGAGATAAAAACGGTTGAATAATAAACCAATTTCATAGCAAACTAAAAATGCGATTATCGTTAATATTCCATACAATCGTTCTAATCCGCCGCTTCCGCTAAATGCCCCTTCGTGTGCAAACCAGCTAACAATTACAACCAAAGGAACAATTAATAATGTCGATTTTATAACAATTGGACTGCCTTTCCAGAACAGTAATACAATCAATGCGATTATGGGTATTAATAACCAACGGAGTAATAGTGTCATAGTCTTTCGTTTTTACTTACATTAATTGGGTTCTATTTTAGTGATGTTTCCGGTATTCTTGTTGAAGGTAATTGTTTTGTTTGGCCCTCCGTAAAAAAGTGTGAGCGTGAGTGTGCTATCTGTTTCACTTTTGAAAATGATATCTTTTGCTGTTCGGATTTTCACATCTAAATTATCATTCATAAGTTCGCGATCAGTACTTTTAAAGATTCTTTTTTCGATCACGCCATTTTTTTCTATTACTTCAAGCCACGGCGATGCCATTGCACTATAACTTACAATTTGTGCCCGATATCTTTCATTTAGATTTTTATCGATCAGTAATCCTAATGATGTAGTCGAAAGAATCCACGCATAAAAAGGCATCATCATGGGTAAAATGCTTAGTATTATGGATATTATTATTGCTGCCAAAAGTAATTTTGCCATAATTTTTTTCCAGAACACAACAATTACCAAAAAGCTTGTTGCAAACCATAGCCAAAATAAAATAACATCACTATAATAACCACGCAAACTAATAAGTTTAAAATAATACAAAAAACAATTTATTGCCAGAAGCAAACTGAGAATCAGGTAAGTTCTAAGTATTGTTATATGTTTTTTAGTTAGGTTCATGGCTTTTTGAAATATAGTTTAAAGCAATTATGGTGACAGTTGATACAACCAAAACCGGCAAAATCGAATTCGAAAATGTATAAAAAAGTTCTTCTTTAAAAGTATATGTGCTCCAGGACGATTCGCGATCTACAAAAACGGTATGGTTCCAGAAGAGCCAAACTAAAATTAAGATTATAAGTTCGATTGTCCTTTTTAAATATAAGTTTTTTATTAACGAAAGTGCAAGAAATAAGAAGGTTAGGAAAAAAGTTGTCAATAAAGACATTAAAATAGCTTCTTCTATAAAACTACAATCCATACAGCCGCTTGAAATATTTTTAGAAAATTTTCCCACTGCCCAGTAGATTTCTATAAAAGTGCTTGTAAACAGAAGTAACCCAACCAGAATATATTTCTTTAAAAAAAAGATCAATTTATTTTGAGAAATTGATTTCATATTTATTTATCTGTTTTTAGATTCTCGATATAATTTTCGACTATTTCTAAAAATTTATCTTTGGTTAAAAAGCGTTTAAAGAAGTCTTCTAAAGTTCCTTCGTTTTCAATTTCCTGAAAAAAAACTTCATGATCTGTTCCGTAAACTGTTGGATTTTCAGGATTAGGATCTGTGAGACAAATAAAATATTGATCCGGAAATCCGTAGGAATAGCAAATACACATAAATTCTAAATCTCCGCCAGTAACAACTTCCCTTATTTCACTTTCTTCTACAAGTCCGTCGAGTTCATCAAAATCCTCTGAACCTTTTTTGAATGGTGTAAACAAAAAGTTCCTGAAAAAAGCCTGACCATATGGAATTTCATGATCAGAGAAAAAATGATCCAGTAAATTATTATAAAATGCTTTTTTGCTGGCTACATATAATGGCAGATTATTTTTGTAAAACTCGTCAACACCATACAATTCATCTGCAAAATCGTCTGGATATAATGGATGTTTGAATTCAATAGATTCTAAATCTTCCTGTAATGAGTTTCCTTTTATGTTGTTAATATTTCCTCCTAATTTCTGAATTTGAAGGAGTATTTCTTGTTTCATATGTTTTGTTTTCTAGCTTCCGCAAGCAATGTAGCAAGTTGGCAGTTCGTTAATAATTTGAGGATTCTCATCTGTTCCTTCAAAAAACACATGATCTCCCAGTTCTTTATTTGCCTGCTGATTATGTGCTTTTAGCAAAAATTCTAATGCAGTAAAGTATTTTTGATTATCTGCTTTTACTTTAGCTAAAATCTCGACCTGATGTTCTGTTTCATTAGGATATTTGTCGAAAACGTCTTTGTCTTCATCAATTAAAGTTTCATTTTCTAATAAGTCAGCAGTTTTTGTTATCCAGCTCATGTACTCAATCTGAAGCTCCGGAACATCAAAAACAATTTCATTTGGTTTCCAATTCTCATCGGTTTTGTAAATTCTTTTTTGATATTCGATAACTTCCTGATTGAATTCTTCAGCATTGTCATAGAATTTTTTCGAAAAAACCCAGGCAATATTATTTAGCGTCATATTTGATTTAGGAATGTTTACAGGCGTAATTGGGTTTAATTCTTCGATACACCATTTTTCATAATTTTTTGCTGTTTCGTATCCTAACAAAGCACTTGTTTTAAAATATGGCAGCGCTTTGTCTTTCTCATTTTTATGATAATAGGCATAACCAACCCGAAAATTCCATAACATATCCTCTTTTCCATTTTCGTTTTCAGTTAAAAGAATTTTAATCGCTTTTTCATATTCTGAATTATTGTTGTAAGCGCGCCCTAATAGATTTTTTAATTCATAGTCTAATTCAGATTCAGGAAGCGATTCAATTTTCTCAATTATTTTTGTGTGCTTGTCTGAGTCATGCCATTTAATTAATTGTTCAGTAAGTTCTGATTTTTGTTCAATTACTTCTGTTAGAAAATTTATCCTGATATTGTTTTCTCTTAATTTCTTGATTATTTCCTCGTTTAGATCTTCTTCAGAAAGTGCAAGAAATAAATAGTTTTCATCAATTTCAGGATGAATTACAGAAAAACTGTTCATTTGATTTTTTAGTTCCTCATATCTTTTATCGTTTTCTCTCACAAAACCTGCAGTAACTTTGTTAGGAGTTAACCATAGCCAGCTATTTTTGTATTTGCTTTGATAATTAGCGTATCCACTATTGAAATAATCTGGTTCTGAGAATTTAATCTCCAGAATATTTTCGAGCAGTTTTGCTGTATTTTCGATTGAATCATTTGTCTCAATGACCAATTCATTCTCTATGTCCAGTTCTAAAAGTTCCAGATATTCTCTAAACGATTCAGCAATTTTTTCCTGATTATCGCATTCAATGTCAATGAAATAAACTTTAGGGTTTTCTTTGTTTTCTCTGTAATCTAAACAAATATACCAATGGCCATCTCCGTCTAATGGTACAAGTCCGTCAAGTTCAAAACTCACATATTCTTTCGATTCTTCCCAGTCAAAATCAGTTAAAGACGGAAAGTTAGGACCAATTCCGTTAATTATTTCTTGAGGTAATTCCGGAAATTTATACCGAATATATCCACCATTTTGAGTCTTCAGGATTTCTACTAATTCTTTTGGCAATTTAAAACCAATTTGCTTTTCTGCATTTTCCAAAATATCATCTGTAAGCTCAGGCTGAAGATAAGGCAGGTATACCGGAACTCTCCAGATGGTTTGTAGTTTTTTCAGGTTCATCATTTACGTTATTGCTTTTACTAGTTTACGGCTTTATTCAAAAATATAAAATCTATATGAAGAAATATCCTGCAAATAATATTATTATATTCAATTAAGTGCTTATTTTTTTAAATCAACACTTAACCTTTTGATAATATGCTGAATGAATTAATGCTTTATTTTTATTTGAAAATTAAAACTATGGAAATCAATTGGATAATAATAGGGATTGTAGTTGCAGTCGCAATTGTTTTAATTGTACTTACAACAAAAAGAAATCAGAAAGAGAAAAAGAAACTGACAGATTTATTAAATAATGATTTTAAAAAACCGGATGAAGATGAGCCGGATTTTGACAATAATAACGCAAGTGAACGATAGATTAAAGTAACTTTTTAAAATAAAAAAGCCGTATTCCAATTAAGTAATACGGTTTTTTTGTGGAGAATACCGTCCCGAAACTTCGGCAGAATTCGTCATCTTGCTAATGCATTGGGTTAATCTAGTTTTTTGTTTGTATTAAAGTTTCGATGTATTTTCTGCTTTTCATTTTTTTGATTTGTAATTCTCTTTTGCAGGCTTCACTTCGGGTAACAAAAGTTTCAAAATATTTTAATTCCCAATCTTTAGCGACTTTTGTAAACTTACTTCTGCTGTTTAGATGATCTTGCAATCGTTGTTCAATATTTTCACAAGATCCGGTATAAAACTTATTAATTGTAATTGAATATAGGATGTAAGTGTAAAACATAATTTGTTATAAATGAAAATACCCAAACATAAAAATATGTTTGGGTATTTGTTTGTAAATATTTGTGGAGAATACCGGATTCGAACCGGTCACCCCTTGCCTGCCAGGCAAGTACTCTAGCCAAATGAGCTAATCCCCCAAAGCGTTAGCAAATAAAGTCAATTAATTTTCAAAAAACAAATTTCAAATCGCGTTCGATCAAAAATATTTTGCAAAACCGTAACTTTACGATCAAATATATTTTTATGAGTACAGAAAATCAAAACGGTTCTTTACAAACTACTTTTAATAATGCTGTGGCTACAGTGCAATTTGGTCATCCTGCTAGTAATTCTTTTCCTAGACAATTGTTGGATAGGTTAACGGCAGAGATTAATGCTTTAAGCTTTAATGAAACTATTTCGGTTGTTGTTTTGCAAAGCGAAGGATCTAAAGTTTTTTGTTCCGGTGCATCTTTTGATGAACTTTTGCAAGTTGAAAATGAGCAACAAGGCACAGAATTTTTCTCAGGTTTTGCACATTTGATAAATGCTATGCGCAATTGTTCTAAGCTTATTATTGGCAGAGTTCAGGGAAAAGCTGTAGGTGGAGGAGTTGGGATCATATCAGCTTGTGATTATGTTTTGGCGATTCCGGAGAGTGCTGTAAAATTATCTGAATTAGCGATTGGTATTGGTCCGTTTGTGATTGAACCTGCTGTTTCACGTAAAATAGGAAAAGCCGCAATGGCCGAAATGACTTTGGCAGCCCACGAATGGAAATCGGCAGAATGGGCATTGCAAAATAAATTGTTTTCTGAAATTCATACTGCACAGGATCTTGATAATGCGGTTGCAAATTTTGCTCAAAAATTGAGTTCGTACAATCCTGAAGCACTATCTGAAATGAAGAAAATTATCTGGGAAGGAACTGAGTATTGGGAATCACTTCTTCTTGAACGTGCAGCAATTACAGGAAAATTGGTTTTATCTGATTTTTCCAGAAATGCCTTAACACAGTTTAAGAAGTAAGTTTAGTCTCAGTTTTCAGTCTCGCTTTTCAGTGCAATAACTTTGGCAAAGTTTCTGGTTTTGTAAAGGCTTATTTTCTGTATGTTAATTTAAATTTTAATAAAATGTATATCATTTCATTATTCCAGCATGTAGATGTTTCAGAGAAAATTAAAACTGCTCCTGACGGCAGTTATCAGATTGGGGTTTTAATAGGATCGTTTATTCCTTTTGTAGTTTTAATAGTAATTGCATATTGGATGTATAACAGCGCTAAAAAAAGGGATAAAAACGGTTATTAATTTGTAAATTTGCAACCTAAAATTAAAATCGATGAGTAATATCAGAATTACAAAACAATTTAGTTTCGAAACCGGACATGCTTTATACGGTTACGACGGAAAATGTAAAAACGTTCACGGGCACAGTTATAAATTATCGGTAACGGTTATTGGTTCACCAATAACGGATCGATCGAATGTGAAATTCGGAATGGTAATTGATTTTTCGGATCTAAAGAAAATTGTAAAAGAAGAAATCGTCGATCAGTTTGATCATGCGACTGTTTTTAATGAAACCACACCACATATCGAATTGGCAAATGAATTAAAAAATCGTGGCCATCATGTCATTCTAGTAGATTATCAGCCAACAAGCGAAAACATGGTGGTTGATTTTGCAGATAGAATCATAGCACGTTTACCAAAAGATATTTCTCTTTACTCCCTTAAGCTTCAGGAAACAGAATCTTCATTTGCAGAATGGTACGCATCTGATAATTTGTAAATAGAAAAAAGTAAATTGTGAAAGGTAAAACGTTTCACATCTCACAAACTACATCTCACAAACCACATCTCACAAACCACATCTCACAATACATGAAAAAAGTATATTTTGCTTCAGATCAGCATTTTGGTGCTCCAACTCCTGAGTTGAGTTTGCCGCGTGAACAAAAATTTGTAGCATGGTTAGATGTTGTAAAGCAAGATGCAGAAGCTATTTTTTTATTAGGCGATTTATTCGATTTTTGGTTCGAATATAAAACAGTTGTTCCAAAAGGTTTTGTACGTGTTTTGGGTAAATTAGCTGAAATTCGTGATAGTGGTATTCCTGTCTATTTTTTTGTGGGAAATCACGATTTATGGATGAACGATTACTTTCAAACCGAATTGAATATTCCGGTTTATCATGATAATAAGGAATTTACTTTTAACGGAAAAACATTCTTAATTGGTCATGGCGACGGAAAAGGTCCTGGTGATAAAGGATATAAACGAATGAAAAAGGTATTTACAAATCCTTTTTCAAAATGGCTTTTTCGTTGGTTGCATCCTGATGTTGGTGTAAGTCTTGCACAATATTTATCAGTTAAAAATAAACTGATTTCAGGCGATGAAGATGTAAAATTTTTAGGCGAAGAAAACGAATGGCTGGTTCTATACGCCAAACGTAAACTGGAAACCAAACATTATAATTATTTTATTTTTGGACACCGTCATTTACCTATGATCATAGAGGTGGGACAAGACGCAAAATATGTAAATCTGGGCGACTGGATTGGTTATTTTACCTACGGAGTTTTTGATGGGGAAACTTTTGAACTTCAAAAATTCGAACAATAATTACTTTTTATTGCTGGGATAAATTCCAATTTTGTGCGTTCTCAAAATGTAATTTGACTTGTTTTTGTTTTGTGAAAGCTGAAAAGTGATTGCATTAGACATTTTCTTTGGCATATGACATTCCACACAATTGTTAGCTAATATGCTTGCTGAGGTTGTTTTTACGGTCGTAGCGTTGTGTTTTATTCCCTGATGGCAACTCATGCATATTTTAGAATAACTCACCAGATTTTGAGAAGCATTGGCATGCGGATTATGACAAGTCATACAATCCATGGTTTCGCTCTTTTTAAAACATTTACTTTGAGATAATAACCCCAATTGATTCCCGTGAACATCAAAATGAATACTGTCATTAGATCCCGGAACTCCCCTGAAATATTCTAATAAATCATCTCCGGGTTTAAATTCAAAACGTGATTTTACTTTTAGTTTATCATTTCCGGAATGGCATAAAGCACAAGCATCAATTTTTTGCTGTCTGCTCAGCTTTTTAAATGAAGTTATGTTTTGTGCAATTTTTAAATCAGGAAATTTTAAATGTTTTTGAACATGTTGTTTAGCAGGTCCATGGCAACGTTCACAATCAATTCCGTAAACTAAGGTTTTCGGATTCATAAAATCCTCTACTTCCTGGTTCATAAAAGTAATACTGTCTGAACTTGTAGTTACATAACGGCTTGCAATATTAGAACTATGACAGCCATAACACTCCTTGTCAATTTTTCGTTCAAAGTTTACTTTAGATGCTGAATATCCCGGACTTGTTGCCCAACTATTTAAAGATTTGTAGTAAGAGACAGGTAATTCGTATGTATAATGATTTTGCCAAAAAGCACTGGTTTGGGCATGTTTGGTTCCAAAAATAACTTCAAATGGATGCGCTTCAACTTCTTTTCCGTTTTTATAAAGAACCTGATAAAGACTGTCATTGCGCTCTTCCATAACCAGTTTTGTTTCTGTATCATAAACAAAAGTATTGCGGCCATTTTTAAAATGTCCTAAGATATTTTCTTTGGTAGCAGGTGAAGTTGCTTTGAAATGCGAACTATGAAAAGCATTTTCATATTGAGTTTGATGGCATTGAATACAGCTTTGAGAACCGGCATAATCCGTTCCGCGTGGGTCAATGTAATTGTCATCTTCGTTTTTGCAGCTCGTTAGAAAAGCAATCGAAACAATCAAAGTAAAAAGAATACGTACTATTTTCATTATAGTAAATATACTTTTTTTTGAATAAAATCAAAATATATTTAGATAATGAAAAGATGTTGTTAAAACATTTAGAATGTTTCTTAATTTAAGCCAACTCCGTAAACATATTCATCAAGCTCAATTCTAAATAAAGATCCTTCGACAAGATCTTTAATAGATTTTAGTTCTTTGATCGAAACCGCTAAATCTATAGAAGCACAAGGTGTTTTGAGTAAAAATTTATGACAAGAGTTTTTTAATTCGCAAGCTTCACAACAAGCATTTTCGATCATGCTGTCTTCGATTAAATCACAAAAATAATTCAACTCCTGAATCGTAAAATAAAATCCGGTTTCCTTAAAAACCAATTGTATTTTATCGGTTATCGTTTCGTTTTCTTTTTTCCAGTAAAAAGCAATCCCGAAGTTGTTGTGGTATAATTGTTCTATTTCTCTCATTACAGATACTTTTATTGCAACAAATATAAATACTATTTATATTAGTTCTAAATAAAAAATCATAAAATTTGAAAAAATGTTTCACTATATAAGTGATAGAAGGTCATGATATAGAGTTTTTAATTTTGGCTAATCCGAATCGATGACTCATAAAAAAACTCCAATTAAAACTGGAGTCTGTTCAAGATGAAGTTCAGTATTTTGAATGAACTTATAGTATTGATATGGTTGAAAAAGATTACTCCATATTTTGGTGATCTTCCATATCCTTATTAAGATCTAATTTTCTAAATGTTGGCGATTTTAATGCTGTTACAATAACAGTTAAAAGTGTAACACTTCCTCCAAAAACAACAGAAGTTACAGTTCCCATTAATTTAGCCGTTGCACCACTTTCAAAAGCGCCTAATTCATTCGAAGATCCAACAAAAATTGAGTTTACAGCACCAACTCGTCCACGCATATGATCTGGAGTTTTAAGCTGTAAAATCGTTTGGCGAATTACTACAGAAATTCCGTCAGCAAGTCCACTTAAAAATAAAGCGAAAACAGAAAGCCAGAATGAAGTAGAAAGACCAAATAAGATGATCGATAATCCGAAAATAAATATGGCTATTAAAAGCTTCTTTCCTGCATTTTTATATAAAGGCACATATGCAGAAACTAGCATGGTAATAAAAGCTCCTACTGCTGGAGCGGCTCTTAAAATACCAAAACCTTCAGCACCAACTTTTAAAATATCCTGAGCAAAAACAGGTAATAATGCTACAGCTCCACCAAAAAGTACTGCAATCATATCAAGCGATAAAGCGCCTAAAACTATTTGGTTTTTAAATACAAAATTCAAACCTTCTGCAAGGCTGTCTTTTATCGATTCTCCAATCTTTGGATTTGTGATTGGTTTTTTACTGATCTGAGATAAGGCAATTAAGGAAAGAATTGAGAATCCAAAAACCAAACACATTGACCAGTGAACTCCAATCCAGTTAATTGAGAATCCAGCCAGCGCCGGTCCCATAACAGCTCCAATTTGCCAAACCGAACTACTCCATGTAGCAGCATTTGGATATGCTTTTTTAGGAATAATCAACGATAGAAGAGAGAAAATAGTTGGCCCAAGAAAAGCTCTGACTAATCCGCCTAAAAAAACTAATGTATAAATTGAATATAAAATAATCGTTGGAGATAAATCGCCGACAACTCTTGGCCAGGTCAATAAAAACAATCCAAAGCTAATTACAGAAAATCCCAAAATACATTTTACCAATAATCCCTTCTTTTCTTTTTGATCCACAATATGTCCGGCAAATAAAGCCATACCAACTGCCGGAATAACTTCCATTAAACCAATAATTCCTAGCGAAAGCGGGTTTTTAGTCAAACTGTAAACTTCCCATTCGATCACGATAAATTGCATAGCCCAGGCAAAAACCATAGCAAAACGCAATAATAAAAAAACATTAAATTCTCTGTAGCGCAATGCCTGATAAGGATCTCGCTTTTCTGTTTTATTCGTCATTTGTTCTAATATCTTTTAGCATAAGTTGAGTCGAAACGGTTCCGTTCCACTCGTTTTCAGCCAATGAATATGCCAGCTGAAAAGTATTTTGATTTTTTGTAATGTCTAATTTTTTTCCAAGCCCAAAACCTATTGCAGCAATTCCATCTGAATTATATTGCTTCACAAAAAGTCTCAAATGTTCTTCCTCTGCGCCTAAAGTTTTGGCATAACCAGTATCTTTTACCTCTTTGGTGATAAAAACAGGCGTCATGTTCAGAGGTCCAAAAGGTTCGAATTGTTTTAAAATCCGGATTAGTTTTGGAGTGATATCACTAAAGTTAATTTCAGCATCAACTTCTATTTCCGGAGTACGCATTTCGGGTAAAATGGTTTCCTGAACTTGTTTTTCAAAAGCATCTTTGAAGGTTTTATAGTTCTCCGCTTTCAAAGTCATTCCTGCCGCGTACATATGACCTCCAAATTGTTCTAAATGTTCAGAGCAGGCATCAAGGGCATTGTAAACATCAAATCCTTTTACAGATCTTGCAGATGCAGCATATTTATCACCACTTTTAGTAAAAACCAAAGTTGGGCGATAATAAGTCTCAATAAGTCGTGACGCTACAATTCCGATTACGCCTTTGTGCCAGTCTTCCTGAAACACAACAGTCGAAAATCGATCTTGTTCATTATTGGTCAGGATTTGCTGAAAAGCTTCTTTGGTAATTTGTTTGTCGAGATCTTTCCGGTCGGAGTTATATTGTTCAATTTCGGATGCAAATTGCTGTGCTTGTTCAAAATTGAATTCAGTCAATAATTCAACAGCATGATTACCGTGTTTGATTCTTCCAGCCGCATTTATTCGGGGAGAAATAATAAAAACAACATCGGTAATGTCAAGTGTTTTCTTTTTTACCTGATGTACCAAAGCTTTAATTCCCGGTCTTGGATCTGAATTAATGACTTGCAATCCGTAGTAAGCCAGAACCCTGTTTTCGCCTGTGATTGGCACGATATCGGCTGCAATTGCTGTGGCAACTAAATCCAGATATGGAATCAAATCTTCTATAGTTTCATTTCTGTTTGTTCCTAGCGCCTGAATCAATTTAAAACCAACGCCACAACCACATAATTCATCATAAGGATAGGAACAATCTTCTCTTTTTGGGTCTAAAATCGCAACCGCATCGGGAAGAAATTCTCCGGGTCTGTGGTGATCACAAATAATAAAGTCGATGTTTTTTTCTTTCGCGTAAGCAATATGATCGATGGATTTAATACCACAATCGAGCGCGATGATTAAAGAAAATCCGTTATCATCGGCAAAGTCAATTCCTTTAAAAGAAATTCCGTAACCTTCCAGATAACGATCCGGAATATAAGTGGCAATATTAGGATAATGTGATTTTAAATAAGCCGAAACCAAAGAAACAGCCGTTGTTCCGTCGACATCATAATCGCCAAAGACTAAGATGTTTTCCTGATTTTCGATCGCCAATTCTATCCTTGAAACGGCTTTGTCCATGTCTTTCATCAGGAAAGGATCATGAAGATGGTCTAATGAAGGGCGAAAGAAATTTTTGGCATCTTCGAAAGTTTCAATGCCACGCTGAATCAAAAGTGTTGCTACAAAATCTTCTACATTTAGGGCTTGCGCCAAATGTTTGACTTTATCTTGAGAAGGTTTTGGTTTTAATGTCCAACGCATGGTTGATTTTTGATTTTAGAGTGTAGATTTTAGATTGTAGAAATCGAAAATCGTTTAATGTGATATGTAATTTTTTTATTGTCACAGATTAAATGATTTTAAAAGGATTTTTTTAATCTGTGTTAATCTTTTCAATCTGTGGCAAAAATATTCACTTTTACTTTTGTCAAAGTTTAAACCAAGACTGTAAGGAACGTTAGTCTTGCGCAAAATAACCACAATCATTGTCATTTCGACGAAGGAGAAATCTTCGCAAGTAACTCCGTAATGAGAATCCAATCTTTGTCGAGCTTCTCGCGAAGATTTCTCCTTCGTCGAAATGACAAAAACGCGAAAAATAACGAAGCTTGAACTTTTATTAAGGTTTATGGATTTTGGAATAAAGCAGATTTAAAAAATCTACATTTTGCAATCTAATATTATTTCGCTTCTAAAGCGTTTCCTTCAAATTTAATTCCGTCCCAGCCTAAATTGATGAAATTTCTAATGTTTTGGTGATTTGTTCCGTTTGGATCTCCCAAAACTTCTTGAAAGTAAAATGCTCCAAAACACGCTAAAGTTTCTTCATTACTTAAGTTTTGCAATTTTGCAAAAGAAAATAATTTACAAGAACCAGAATTTTCTCCGGCTGCATTGTGTTGTGTTCCGTTTTGGAAAGCTGTTGGAGTAAAGTTGTAATTTTCTTCAATTATTGCAATAGTTTCCGGAAATGTTATTTCGTTTGGAGTTTGTTTTACTTTTTCTAAAAAGGCTTGGATGCTCATGTTATGTGTTGTTTTTCTGCCACCGATTAAAATGATTCGAATGATTTTTTGCCACGAATTTCACCAATTATCACGAATTTAATTAGCGAAAATTTGTGCAATTTGTGGCAACTTTTTATTAATCTGTGAGAATCATTTTAATCTGTGGCTTAAATAATTTAATCTTCTTCTGTTTCTTCTTGATCCTTAGAGAATTTACTTTTCTTAGGTTCTTTTGTTATTGTTTTTCCAGCAACGACTACGACAATTTCACCTCGTGGTGCTGTTTTTTCAAAATGGGTTAAAACTTCTCTTGCGGTTCCGCGTACGTTTTCTTCGTGTAGTTTTGATAATTCTCGTGAAACACAAACTTGTCTGTCTTCGCCAAAATATTGGATAAATTCAGCTAAAGTCTTAACGAGTTTATGTGGCGAAACGTATAAAATCATCGTTCTGGTCTCTTCGGCTAAAGCCAAAAACCGAGTCTGACGTCCTTTTTTATCAGGCAAAAAACCTTCAAATATAAATTTGTCGTTTGGTAATCCGCTATTTACTAAAGCAGGTACAAAAGCAGTTGCTCCGGGTAAACATTCTACTTCGATTTTGTTTTCAACACAAGCGCGTGTCAATAAAAAACCGGGATCTGAGATTGCCGGAGTTCCGGCATCTGAAATCAGGGCAATAGTTTCACCGGCTTTCAAACGAGCAATTAAATTCTCGGTTGTTTTGTGTTCGTTGTGCATGTGATGGCTGTGCATGTGCGTGCCAATTTCAAAATGCTTCAGCAATTTGCCACTGGTTCTGGTGTCTTCCGCCAAGATTAAATCTACTTCTTTCAGAATCCTGATAGCACGAAAAGTCATGTCTTCAAGATTGCCAATTGGCGTTGGAACGATATATAATTTAGACATAATTTTTTATGTGAAATGTAAAATGAGAGATAGGAAAGTTATGAGAATTTCTTCTCTACAATTTCCAGAAAACGTTCTGCATAATCGTCTTTTCCTTCCCAGTTATTATAATCCGGTTTTACCATATTCTCTATAAAATCCTGAGCTTCTGCATAACTGTCAAAAGTTAAAAGTTGGTTTAAAACGCGGCTGTAATCTTCAGAACTATTTCCGAAAAGGTTTTTTGTAAAAGCAATTCGGTCATTTAAATCAATATGAAAACCTTTTGCCAGTTTTTCGTTTAGAGTTGCAGCTTTTGTTTCTGCGGGTTTTTCTGTAACAACAGTTTCTATGATTTCTTTTTTCTCTTTATATTCATTAGTTACAGGAGTTGGAGTAGGAATAACGTTTTCAAAACTATCTACTTTTACAAACTGAGCATCAGCATAATTAATTCCAAAATCCTCAAATGAGATCGTGATAGGTTCTGGTTTTGATGGAGTTTCCGCTTTTGGTTCTTCTTTTTCCGGTTGTTTCTCCTCAGTCTGATCTAATTCAAAAGCAGGTTTAAAATCCAAATCCGGAATTGGTTTAAGATCACTGAATGTTCTAAACGAAGTTTCATCAGGAGTTTGTACTTCTTCTTTTTTTGTTTCAAAAATTGGTTCTTCGATTTTTTCAACAACAGGTTCTTCTATAATTTCAGCAACAGGTTCAGCAATAGTTTCAACAGTTGGCTCCGGAATTACTTCTTCAGAAACTTCTGTAGCAATTTCTTCCTCAACTTCTGCAATAATTTCTTCTTCAACTTCTTCCGTTTTAATTTCTGCTGCAATTTCTGGTTCAGCTATAGTTTCAATCGGAGATTCTTCAGTTGCAACTGGTTCTTCGATTTTAACTTCGGCAGGTATTGTTTCTTCTTTGTCAAAGATAGATTCAATTTCAGTGCTAATCTGGCTGTGACCAATAGTTGGTTTTAAAGCATCAAAATTTTCATCAACAAATTTTAAAACCGCTAATTTCTCGTATAATTTCTGCGTTTCAAGATATAATTGATTGATATCGGATTTATTTTTAAGTTTTAAAATTCGATGTGCAATACTGATTAAATCGGCTTCCAATTTTTTTTTCATAACTGTTGAAATTATAGTGAATAGGGTATTTTAGTATATTTTGTATTTGAATGTCTTTATTACGGGTAGAAATCTGAGAGATATTTTTTTATTTCTGTTAATAAGCGTTTGCGAATCTTCGATTTGATAAAAATTTTCTACTTTTGAAAAAGTGTAAAAACAGCAATTTTTCACATCGATTTATTACCAGTACAAAGTAATAAAAACTATTCATTTTTAAAGGTAGAAAAATACAAAATGTTTCTCGAAAATACAGTAAATCACAAAGAACAATTTGGTTGGATTGAAGTTATTTGTGGATCAATGTTTTCGGGTAAAACCGAGGAATTAATCCGCAGATTAAAACGTGCCCAATTTGCCAAACAAAGAGTCGAAATTTTTAAACCCGCTATTGATACCCGTTATCATGATGAAATGGTAGTTTCTCATGATGCTAACGAAATTCGCTCAACACCGGTTCCTGCCGCAGCAAACATTGCTATATTAGCACAAGGCTGCGATGTTATTGGGATTGATGAAGCGCAGTTTTTTGATGATGAGATTGTTACAGTTTGTAATGATCTTGCCAATCAGGGAATTCGTGTGATAGTTGCAGGACTTGATATGGACTTTAAAGGAAATCCTTTCGGGCCAATGCCGGCACTTATGGCAACCGCAGAATATGTTACTAAAGTTCATGCCGTTTGTACCAGAACAGGAAATCTTGCCAATTATAGTTTTCGTAAAACAGATAATGATAAGTTAGTTATGCTTGGTGAAACCGAAGAATATGAGCCATTAAGCCGTGCGGCATATTATAATGCAATGAAAAAAAGTCAGGAAAAGTAATATTCAATTAAGTTCTAGTAAACATATGGAAGAAAAACAGAGTAAAAGAAAACAAAATATTTTACTATTAATTGTAATTGGAATCGCATTGGTTTTAGTTGTCTTATTTCAGTTTTATCTTTCTAAAAGTGCAAATGAAGTAAATAGCGAAATAAAAGAATTAGTTGGGAAATACAATAAAAATTGCCCACTTACAATTCAGGAAGGTATTCGTTTAGACAGCGTGAGTTTACCTGATCAGAGAGTTGTTCAGTATAATTTGACATTATTGAATGTCGAGAAAGAAAAAGCAGAAATCAATATCATACAAGAAGAAATAGAAAAAAGTCTGATTAGCACTGCTAAAGCAAATCCCGGACTTCAGGTTTTTAGAGATAGTGATTATACATTGATTTATAATTACTATGACAAGAAAAAAGTATTTTTGTTTGATATAAAGATATTACCTGATCAGTATAAATAAAACTGATGTTTGAATTAAAGAAAACCCAACAGATTTTGATTTGTTGGGTTTTCTGTTTTTAAATTTATGCATTCCTAATTTAAACTGGACTGAAGTCCAGCTCTACAATATAATTGGTTCCTTTGGAACCTATTAAAGACCCTTCGGCTCGAACCATTTTGTAAAGCCAGATTTTAATCCGGTTTAATATGCAGTAATAATATAAAATAAAACCCGACAGATTTTAAATCTGTCGGGTTTGCTATTTAAATGAACTTATATTTCTTATATGGTTAGAGAAATTTTAAATTTTCTTTCTCATTCTCGCTACCGGAATATCTAATTGCTCACGGTATTTTGCAATAGTTCTTCTGGCGATAGGGTATCCTTTTTCCTTTAGGATATCAGCCAATTGATCGTCTGGCAAAGGTTTCTTTTTGTCTTCTTCTTCAATTGTATTTTTAAGAATCTTTTTGATTTCTAAAGTCGAAACATCTTCTCCCTGATCGTTTTTCATCGCTTCAGAGAAAAATTCCTTGATTAGTTTTGTTCCATATGGTGTTTCAACATATTTGCTGTTGGCAACACGCGAAATAGTCGAAATATCTAATCCAACCATATCTGCAATGTCTTTTAGGATCATTGGTTTTAGTTTGGTTTCATCACCATCTAAAAAGAATTCTTCCTGATAATGCATAATCGCATTCATGGTTACAAACAGCGTTTCCTGACGTTGTCTGATCGCATCAATAAACCATTTGGCCGAATCCAGTTTTTGCTTGATAAACTGAACCGCGTCTTTTTGTGCCGATGACTTATCACGTGAATCTTTATACGTCTGCATCATTTCCTGATAATCCTTAGAAACGTGCAGGGAAGGGGCATTTCTTCCGTTTAAGGTCAGTTCCAGCTCACCGTCAACAATTCTAATAGCGAAATCAGGAACCACATTTTCAGTAACTTTATTGTTTCCTGTAAAAGATCCGCCTGGTTTTGGGTTTAATCTTTCAATTTCGTGAATCGCTTTTTTAAGCTGTTCATTTGAAACTGCATATTTTTGAAGCAGTTTGTCGTAATGTTTTTTGGTAAAAGCATCAAATTGATTTTCGATGATATCAATTGCCAAATCAACATATTCGGTTGGTGTTTTGTGCTTTAATTGCAATAATAAGCATTCCTGCAAATCACGTGCTCCAACTCCTGAAGGTTCTAATTCGTGAATAACATGCAGCATTTTCTCGACCATTTTCTCATCTGTATAAATACCCTGAGTAAAAGCCATATCATCTACAATATCCGGAACACTTCTGCGTATATAACCCATATCATCGATACTACCAACAAGGAATTCCGCGATTTCGCGTTCTTCATCATTCAGGATAAAAGTATTCAACTGATTAATTAAATCCTGATGAAAACTTATCGGAGAAGCAAAAGGAGTTTCACGTTCTTCGTCTTCGCTATAATTATTCACCTGAGTTTTATAATCCGGCGTATCGTCGTCGCTTAAATATTCGTCAATATTAATGTCGTCCGCTTCGATTCTGTCTGATTCGGCATCATCATAATCGTCGTATTCTTCGTTCGCAAATTCATCTGCTTCGTATTCATCTTCTTTTCCAGCTTCCAGAGCCGGATTTTCGTTCATTTCTTCTAATAAACGTTGCTCAAAAGCTTGCGTAGGCAATTGAATTAACTTCATCAGCTGAATTTGCTGAGGAGATAATTTTTGGGATAATTTTAAATTTAAAAATTGCTTTAGCATATAAAAAGTTGCTAAGATACTAAGGCGCTAAGCTGCTAAGTATCTTATATTGACGAATTAAATTCGTGTTAATTATTTTTTTATTTACATTCTAAAAACTTAGAACCTTAATATCTCAGTACCTTAGAACCTTAAATTAAAACTCTGCATTTCCAGGAGTTCTCGGGAAAGGAATTACATCTCTAATGTTTGTCATTCCGGTAACAAACAATACTAAACGCTCAAATCCAAGTCCGAAACCTGCGTGAGTTGCTGATCCAAATCTTCTGGTGTCTAAATACCATGATAATTCTTCTTCATCGATTTCTAACGCTTTCATTTTTTCGATCAAAACGTCGTAGCGCTCTTCTCTTTCAGAACCACCAACGATTTCTCCAATTCCGGGGAAAAGGATATCCATTGCACGAACCGTTTCTCTTCCAGGCTCCGTGTTGTCGTTCAAACGCATGTAAAACGCTTTAATATTTGCCGGGTAATCAAACAAGATTACCGGACATTTAAAGTGTTTTTCAACCAAGTAACGCTCGTGTTCTGACTGTAAATCAGCTCCCCATTCGTTGATGATATATTGAAATTTTTTCTTTTTGTTTGGAGTAGAATCTCTCAAAATGTCAATAGCTTCAGTATAAGAAACACGTTTAAAGTTGTTCTCTAATACAAAGTTCAATTTCTCTAGCAAAGCCATTTCGCTTCTTTCTGCCTGAGGTTTTGATTTTTCTTCGTCTAAAAGTCTTCCTTCTAAAAACTTCAAATCATCCTGACAATTGTCTAAAGCGTATTTAATTACGTACTGAATAAAATCTTCAGCCAAATCCATGTTGTCATCAAGATTATTGAAAGCAACTTCCGGCTCGATCATCCAAAATTCTGCAAGGTGACGAGAAGTATTTGAGTTTTCAGCTCTAAAAGTTGGTCCAAAAGTATAAATCTGACCCAAAGCCATTGCATACGTTTCACCTTCTAATTGTCCTGAAACCGTTAAGTTGGTTTCTTTTTCGAAGAAATCTTCTTTATAATTTACTTTTCCGTCTTCAGTTCTTGGCGTGTTATCAAAAGGTAAAGCCGTAACTTTAAACATTTCTCCAGCACCTTCAGCATCAGAACCCGTAATAATTGGCGTATTTACATACACAAAACCTTTTTGTTGAAAATAGTTATGAACCGCAAACGACAATACCGAACGCACACGCATAATTGCACCAAACATATTCGTACGAACACGTAAATGAGCATTTTCGCGTAAAAAATCTAAACTAGGTTTGTTTTTTGGCTGTATCGGGAATTTTTCTGCATCAGAATCTCCTAAGATTTCCAATTTGTTCACCTGAATTTCATATTTCTGACCAGCACCTTTACTTTCGATCAAAGTTCCAATTACAGAAACCGCAGCACCAGTAGTGATTCTTTTTAAAGTTTCGTCAGGTGTATTTTCAAAATCAACAACACATTGTATATTATTAATGGTAGAACCGTCATTAAGAGCGATGAACTGATTATTTCTAAAAGTTCTTACCCATCCTTTTGCATTAACCTCCTGAAGCGTCGTCGTACTGTTTAATAAGTCTTTAACTTTTGTGTGTTTCATTTTATATATAATATTGAAATTAAATTATTTGTTGTGTAATAACTGCAAATATAAACGATAATAATTAAAATTAGAAGCGGTTTCCCGCTATCCGCTATATCTTTTTATTGCTAAAGGAGCAATAAAAAGGATGCCGCTGCTATCGGGGCTAGGGCAATCGTTTTCAAAAGAAGCAATTATTTCTTTTTTTGTCATTTCGACCGAAGGGAGAAATCACACTAGTTGATCGACAAAGATTGGCGACATTCTTCGTGGAATTTCTGGTGTGATTTCTCCCTTCGGTCGAAATGACAACCTATGTGGAGATTTAGTAATGAATTAACTACTCTATTTTTTACTAACGTTTTATATTCTTTAAAATATCAACTTCTCTTGTATTTCTTTTGAAATTTGATCTTTGTCTTCTATTTTTTCATAAATTTTTAAAGCTTTCTGTTTCATTTTTTCATCTTTTTTTGCTTCCGCAACTTTAAGCAAGCATAATGAATAGTGAACTTTAAAATTAAAATCTTTTTTATAGATTGAATAAACTTTATCTAAGTATTCAAGTCCTTCTTCGTATTTTTCATTGTCTGAAAGTAGAATTCCCTTTAAAACTATAACATCATCGTTTAGTTTGGGATTTGTGATTTTATATTTTTCTATTGCAATATTTATGTTTTCAAGCCCCTTTTCGGTGTCTCCTAAAATAGGAGAGGTAAGGGCAAATCCATAATATCCTTCCGGACTGTCAGGAAATAGCTGAATTATTTCGCTATATTTTTTTCGTGAAATCCTAATAGATTTCTCTGTTCCATATCTTAAACCCTCAGCAGCTAAATTTGTTTTAAATTCAATGGATTTATTATAAGAGCTGTCTGCTAAAATATAAAATTCCAAAGCTTTTTTATCATCTAGTAATCTTAATGTATATCCTGTGAAAAACAATGCGTCACAAAAGGTAGTATCTTTTTCATAAGCTTTAAAAAAAATATTTGAAGTCATTTGGAGATACTTTTTATTTAAAGATTTGTTTAAATACAGAGTTTCTACTCCAAGGTTGAATAATTTAATTGATTCTGGGTCTTTTGATTCGCAGTGTAAATTTTTACCCTCAAAGTAACTTTGAGAAAAAATCAAATTTATATTCAATAGAAGTATTACCAGTATTATTTTTTTCATAATTGAATAAAAATTGTGTTTGTTGATTTTACAGCAAAAAAAAATTACCCCTCCAAATTCTCCAAATCCTCTTTCTTCGCTTTCTTCTTCTCAAAAGTCAAAACCAAAGCAGGTAAAACCAATAAATTAGCAAACATTGCAAAAGCCAAAGTACAAGAAATTAATCCGCCAAGAGCGATTGTTCCGCTAAAGCTTGAAAGTGTGAAAGTCGCAAAACCTAAAATCAAAACTACCGAAGTATAAAAAGTACTGATTCCGGTTTCTCTTAAAGCGCTGAAAACAGATTTCTTTACCTTTCCGTTACTTTGTATCAAATCATGTTTGTATTTCGCCATAAACTGAATCGCATTATCTACCGAAATACCAAATGCAATACTAAATACCAAAATCGTTGATGGCTTTAACGGAATCCCAAAATACCCCATTAATCCAGACGTAATACAAAGTGGTAAAACATTCGTAATTACAGATGCCATTACCATTTTGAAAGATCTGAACAAGTACAACATTAATCCCGCAATTACTAAAATCGCAAAAATTAATGACTCGATTAAGTTCTCAACCAGGTAAGAAGTTCCTTTCTGGAACACCAATGCCTTTCCTGTCAAAGTCACTTCGTAACGATCTGCGGGGAAAATTTCAGCAATTTTCGAGCGTAGTTTTTTCTCTACTCTCGCCATTTCCTGTGTTCCAATATCTTTCATGAAAGTCGTGATTCGGGCATATTGTCCAGTCGAATCTACGTAGGATTTCATTAAGTTGTCTTTGCTGTTTTTCGTTGCATTTTTTGCATACGACAAGATAAAAGTCTGTTCCTGAGAAGTTGGTAATTGGTAATATTCCGGATTTCCGTTATAGAAAGCCTGTTTCGAATACTTAACCAAATTTACTATCGAAACCGGTTTTGATAATTCAGGAAGTTCTGCAATTGTATTTTGCAATTCATCCATTTTGCGCATCGTCGATAATTTCATAACACCTTTTTTATGTTTGGTATTAATCATTATTTCGAGTGGCATAACGCCGTTGAATTCTTTTTCGTAAAATAAAATGTCTTTATAAAATGAAGCGCTTTTTGGCATTTCACCAATCAAACTTCCGGAAACTTTCATTTGTGCAACTCCAATTACACTAAAAACCAAAAGTAATCCATAGATAGTATAAATGACTTTTCGTTTGTTTTTTACCACATTTTCAACAAAATCCAATAAAGTCGAAATATATGTTTTAGTCAAATGGTACAAATGTTTTTCTCCTGGAACCGACATAAAGCTGTACACAATTGGCACAATTAAAAGCGTCAATAAATAAACAGAAATTACGTTGATAGAAGTTACCAGACCAAATTCAAAAAGCAAATCGTTTCCGGTAATCATAAATGTTGCAAAACCTATTGCCGTAGTTAAATTCGTCATTAAAGTCGAAACTCCAATTTTCGAAATAATACGCTGCAAAGCCTTTGCCTGATTGTTATGCAATTTAATTTCCTGCTGGTATTTATTGATCAGGAAAATGCAATTCGTGATTCCGATTACGATAATTAATGGCGGAATAATTGCCGTAAGAATCGTGATTTTATAATGAAATAATCCAAGTGTCCCAAAAGACCAGATTACACCAATAACCAAAATACAAATCGAGATAAATGTCGCTCTGAACGAACGGAAAAAGAAAAAGAAAATCAGGGAAACCGTGAATAAAGCTGCGCCAATGAAGAGTCCGATTTCACCTTTCATATTATCAGCATTAATCGTTCTGATGTATGGCATTCCGGAAACCTTCAAATCAACTCCAGTAGTTTTTTCGAATTTATCAATTTTTGGAACCAGGTTTTCAAGGATAAAAGTTTTTCTTTCCGGTGTATTTACAAGTTTTTTATTGATGTAAATTGCTGAACGAATACTACCGCTTTGTTTGTTGAACAATAATCCTTCGTAAAAAGGCAAATTGTGAAACAAATCATATTGAATCTTTTTTAAGTATTCCGGATCAAGCGCTTTTTTTTGATCGATAAACGGAGTAAGAACAAATTTTTCGTTAACAGTATCTTTATCTAATTTCTTTAAATCATTCAAAGAAACAACCAAATCTACTTCTTTAGAATTTTTTAAACCTGTCATTAATTCATTCCATGCGGCATAATTTTTAGGCGTAAAAAATTTCGGATCCTGAAACCCAATTACCACTAAATTTCCTTCTTCTCCAAACTTATCCAGAAACTGTTGGTATTGCTTATTTACGATATGATCTTTAGGAAGCAAGTTTGCCTCAGTATAAGTCATAGAAAGGTTTTTCCATTGGTAACCAAGGAAAATCGTTAAAGCAGATAGGATTACTAGTATTACTATTCGGTTTTTAAGTATGATTCGGGCTAGTTTTTCCCAGAATCCAACTTGTACAGCGTTTTTCATAAATTCTTTAAAATGGATGCAAATGTAGTGAAAAGTGCTCAAAATCATAAATAATCGCCTCGGTTTTTACTGTTTGTTAACATAATAGGAATTCTGATATTTAGGAAAATTTAGATGTTTTTTACAATTCTACGTTAGCTTTTCTCATATTTGTACTTAATTTCAAAATGAAAAGAAAATGAACTGGATTTTATTGATAATAGCAGGACTTTTTGAAGTAGGATTTGCATCTTGTCTGGGCAAAGCCAAAGAAACTGCCGGACTGATTTCGACATATTGGATGGTTGGCTTTTTCATCTGTCTTTCGATCAGTATGTTATTATTATATAAAGCCACACAAGTTCTGCCAATAGGAACCGCTTATGCCGTTTGGACAGGAATTGGTGCCGTTGGAACCGTTTTAGTCGGAATTTTGGTTTTTAAAGAACCGGCAACTTTCTGGAGAATATTTTTTCTGTCGACTTTAATTGCTTCGATCATTGGGTTGAAGTTTGTTTCTAGTCATTAAAATAGTTTCACGCAGATTTTGCAGATTAAGCAGATTTTTTAATAATAATAATTCGTGCTTATTTGTGAGATTCGTGGCGAAAAAAAACTTTTAACTTTACATAACAATGCAAGACAACACTATAACTTTTATATTCCTGGCGATTCTTTTATTGCTTATCGTTATCATTTGTTTTTTAATGTATCAATTGATGCAGTTTAAAAAAGCAAAAGATGATGCCGAGAAGAGTTTTTATGCACTTGAAATGAAAGTAAACGATTTGCAGTTAGAAACTTTAGAATCTAAACTGAATCCGCATTTGTTTAAGAATATTCTAAACTCGATTCAGTCGCACGCGTACCAAACCTATTTTGCATTAGATAAACTGGCAAACGTTTTAGATTATATTTTATACGAAAGCAAAAAGAAATTTGTCACCGCAAAAGAGGAAATTGATTTTGCATTGAATTTAATCGAAATTAACAAAATCAAGATCAGTCCGCTTTTTGAGTTGAAGATAAAAACCAATATCAATAAAGAAGACAAATTATACGATCAGCCTTTATTGGCACCGTTGATTTCTATTGATTTAATAGAAAATGCCTTTAAACATGCTGATTTGCAAAGTGCCGATGCTTTTATTTCGGTTGTTTTTGAGTTTAGGGATAATGCCTTTTTTATGACCGTTTCGAATAAAATATCAGATAAAAAAGTACTCAAAAAAGAACGAAGCGGTTTTGGTCATGCGACTTTAGAACACCGATTGCGTATTATTTATAAAAACAACTTCAAACTCGATAAGTTTGTAGAAAACGATATTTATATTGCCCATCTTAAAATAGATTTACTTGAATACAAAACTGAAATGCTTGCTGCTGGACGATGAGTTACCGGGATTAACGTACCTGAAAATGCTTTGTGAGCAAATTCATGAAGTCGAAATTGTAAAAACGTATAATAATCCGGAGAAACTCCTTGCTGATATTCCAAATCTCGATTTTGATTTGCTAATATCAGATATCGAAATGCCCGGAATTGATGGTTTACATCTGGCAGAAATGCTGGATAATAAACTCGTTATTTTTTGTACCGCTTATAAGGATTATGCTGCAGATGCTTTTAATATAGATGCGGTAGATTATATTACAAAACCCGTAAAACTGGAACGTTTACAAAAAGCGATCTCAAAAGCTTATGAACGTTTTCATAAACCGGACACGGCCAAAAAGTTTATTCAGTTAAATACAGATAAAGGAAAAACCTTATTGTATTTTAATCAGGTTGTGTACATCAAAACGGCTGTTAGCGATAGTCGTGACAAAACAGTTTTGCTGGCTGATGGAAGTTTTATGAATTTAAAAAATGTAAAATTTGATACGCTGCTGCACGAATTGCCTGATGCCGATTTTTGTCGCATAAACAAGAAAGAAATTGTTGCGGTAAAAGCCATTAAATTTTTCAATCATAACGAAATTGCCTTACATCATTTAGAGAAAAATGATAAAAACAGCACTTTAATTTTGAGCGAAACCTATCGTTCTGACTTTTTGAAAAAGGTGAAAATATAACTTATTACAAAGTTTTTCGGACTTGTTACATACATTTAAAATTTGGTTAAAATTTACTTTTTCACTTAATTCCCAGTTCTGATATTTGCACCATTAAAATCAAAAAAACGAGTTATGAATAACATAAAGAACTCCTTATTTTACGTTACGGTTATTGGTGGTTTTACAGCTCTGATATATTGGGTAATTTCAAAAGGTGCTGCACTCGAAGTAGGGCGCGGAATCGTACACAAGCAAATAGTAAGCAATCATTGGAATGACTTTCTAAATTCGATGATCGAAAATTTAAAACATCCCCTGGCTATTTTATTGGCACAGATCGTTACTATTATTTTAGTAGCACGTTTGTTTGGATGGGTTTTTAGAAAAATAGGACAACCATCTGTAATTGGAGAAATGATTGCGGGTATTGTTTTAGGGCCCTCTTTGGTCGGAATGTATTTTCCTGAATTCTCAGCGGCATTATTTCCAAAAGAATCTTTAGGTAATTTACAATTCTTAAGCCAGATTGGTTTGATTCTTTTCATGTTCGTTATTGGGATGGAACTAGATCTGAAAGTATTAAAAAATAAAGCACACGATGCTGTAGTAATAAGTCACGCTAGTATTGTTATCCCTTTTGCCCTGGGTCTGTCATTGGCTTATTTTATCTACCATACTTTTGCTCCCGTTGGAGTTGAGTTTGCATCGTTTGGTTTATTTATGGGAATCGCGATGAGTATCACAGCGTTTCCGGTGTTGGCCAGAATCGTGCAGGAGCGAGGCATGCAAAAAACAAAACTGGGTACTATTGCCATAACTTGTGCTGCTGCAGATGATATTACGGCTTGGTGTATCCTGGCTGTTGTAATTGCGATTGTAAAAGCGGGTTCATTTACAAGTGCATTGTATGTTATTGGGTTGGCTATTTTGTATGTAATAGTTATGCTAAAAATAGTTCGTCCGTTCCTGAAACGTGTTGGAGATTTAAATTCAACTCGCGAAAGTTTAAACAAACCGGTTGTTGCTATTTTCTTCCTTACACTTTTATTCTCGGCCTATGCTGCTGAATTAATTGGAATCCACGCTTTGTTTGGTGCTTTTTTAGCCGGAGCGATTATGCCTGAAAACAACAAATTCAGAAATATTTTTATCGAAAAAGTAGAAGACGTTGCTATCATCGTTCTATTGCCATTATTCTTTGTTTTTACAGGTTTACGTACACAAATAGGTTTATTGAACGATCCGTATTTATGGAAAGTTACAGGGGTAATTATTGCCGTTGCCGTTGCGGGAAAATTTCTTGGAAGTGCTTTGGCCGCTAAGTTTGTGGGACAAAACTGGAAAGATAGTTTAGCCATTGGAGCGTTAATGAATACTCGTGGTTTAATGGAGTTGGTGGTTTTAAATATTGGTTATGATCTTGGAGTTCTTTCTACAGAGATTTTTACCATGATGGTTATTATGGCTTTAGTAACCACTTTTATGACCGGTCCGGCATTAGATTTTATAGGATTTATTTTTAAAGATAAAATAACCGCAATTCCTCAGGAAATTGGAAATAAAAGCAAATACAAGATTTTATTATCGTTTGGAACTCCTGAAAGAGGTAAAAAATTATTGAAAATCGCAAACAGTCTGGTTAAAAAACAAGGCGACAATTCGATCGTTACCGCAATGCATTTATCATTAAGTACAGAGATACATTCGTTTGATGTAAAAGATCATGAGCGTAAAATGTTAGTTCCGGTAATCGAAGAATCAGAACGTTTGAACCAAAATATGGTGAGCATTTTTAAAGTAACGAATGATATTGATACAGATATTATCGATACGGCAAATCAAGGCGAATATGATTTATTATTGGTAGGTTTAGGACAATCTATTTTTGATGGAACTTTGCTTGGAAAGATTCTTGGCTTTACCACCCGAATTGTAAATCCGGATCGTTTGATCGATAAGTTTACCGGAAAAGAAGGTTTGTTCGAGAACTCTCCTTTTGATGAAAGAACACGTCATATTATTGCCAAAAGTAAAATGCCGGTTGGTATTTTTATCGACAAGGAATTAGAAGAAGTAAATCAGGTTTTTATGCCTGTTTTTACTAAAGAAGATTCTTTCCTGATTGAATATGCGAAGAAACTAATAAATAATAATGGCTCTCAGATTACAGTTCTGGATGCGAGTGGCGAAGTAAAAAATACCAGAGATATTCAGGAAACGATTCGTTCGATTGAGCAAATTGCACCCAACCATATTATGATTATGCACGACAGAACCATCAAAAAAGAATTTCTAGAAAACCAGAATTTAATGATTATTAGTTTAGACAGTTGGAAAAAACTAATAGAATCTCAAAGTACATGGTTGAATAATACACCTTCGGTTTTGATTTTGAAACCATAAAAGGGTTTAAATTATAATATTTAAAAAATCCCAAATTCCAATTTTACTATTGGGGTTTGGGATTTTTTTTGTTTTGATTCTTTTGAAGATTTCTAAGATTGCGGGATGGGACGCGGATGATACGGATTCGCTCACGCGAAAACGCGGATTTGTACGGATTTTTTTTATTGCCTTATCTATGTTTTTTGTCATCTCGACCGGAGGAGACCCGAGCGATATCGAATAGGCGAAGCAAATCACACTTGGGAATCGACAAAGATTGGCGACAATCTTGTCATCCTGACGGAGGAAGGATCTTCGCTAGTGGCTCGACAAAGATTGGTGATATGCTGTGCGGAGTTTCGAGTGTGATCTCTCCTCTGTCGAGATGACAAACTATATGTATAATTGGAATTTGGACCCGAGCGATAGCGAACAGGCGAAGCAATTTTAAAAATATTGGAATTTAAAATCTAAAGTCCCAAATCCAAAACATAAGAAATCTTAACAGCAATATTATCCTCGAATTTTAATAACTGATTTGGACCATATCGATAGAAACCTCCCAGACCAAAACCTTTATATATCTTGTTTAATTCTATTCCGGATTCAAAGAAACCTTTGTCTAGAGTTTTATATTCCGGACCTACATGTTGTTCCGGATTTTCCATATTTCCCCAAGCCATTCTGGTAACTAATACTAGCGAAGGGCGAACTTTTTTAAGGATTCTGATTCGGTCAAAACCATGTTTAATTTGAAAAAAGACATATTGACTGGAGAAAAACTCATTAAAATACATGGTCTCAAAACTATTTCGACCGGCAAAAGTAATACGCTGAATAACGGTTTCTTTGGTCAGGTTATTAGGCATTGTATTGTATAAATGCGTAAGCGGGACGTCACCAATTGCATAACCTCCTTGCAAAAGCAAACTTGTTTTTTGACCGTTCAGGTAATTTTTTTCATACTCGGTTTTGAAATCTATTTTACCAAAAGTAAAATCGTTTCCTAAAACATCAGGTAAGGATTGTGTATATTGAAAAGTAAATCTTGGGAATCTTTTCTCTGATTCATTTCTTCCGGTTGGCGTTTGCATAAAATTGCTAAACGGTGCCCAGACAATCGAAACCATTGCCGTTGTCATCACATAACTGGAATATAATTTTCCGTCGTAATTAAAAAGATAATCAAATTGGGGTTCGACATTTGTTCTTGCTAATTCGAAAACAGCTTCGGTTTTTGGAATAATTTTAGATTGAACATTGGCTTTCCAGGCGGTATATTTATAGAAAGTGCTAATGTTGATTGGCCGCGGATCATAAATTTTAAAAACTCGTTTGTCTACAGCAAAAACAGTACTTGCAATTTCGCGTACATCATCTGTATAATATCCATTTACCCAGGTATTAGTGCTTTTGTCCAGTAAAACGCCGGTTCCTAAACTGTATTTAACTTCACCGTCTTTTGTTCCGTAAGCCGAATATCCTTCGATTCTGAAATTTTTAGAAAAACGATCATTTGTGATTCCGCCAAGACCAAGACGAAAACCTTCATAATTATTGTAACTGATGATTTTTTTCAGATCAAGATCAATAGGTCCAATTGGTACATAACCATTGATTATTTTTCGTCCTAATCCTAAACGATTTTCAATTCTTTTCTTGATCGAAAGGCTGTCTATCAACTGGTATGTTTTCTGGCTTTTCAGGTCTAAACTTTCTTTTCTGTATTCATCCCAGAATGCTTCCGGTTTTTTGCTTGCATCGTCTTTAATTTCAATATAAAGTGCCGGATTCTTTATTGGAGGATTTGTATTGTAATGAATATCGAAATTGTTGCTTTCTGAAAGTAAATAAGTGAAATCTGAAGCTGATTTTTTTCGCGTTTCAAAATTATCCTCTACATCTCCGTCAAACTGAATTGTTCCGCCTAAAATCTTAATGTCATCATCGCTTTTCCCTTTTACGATTTTGAACGTAGTATTGCTTTGAAACCATATTTTTTCGCTGGGTACATATTCAAATTCATGTATGCCGCTAATATCCAGAACGCCTTTTATACGCATTACAGCTTTGGCGACAGCAAAATTTTCCTGATCAATATATAAGACGCCTTCTAAACCTGAGGCTTTTCTTTTTTGTTTGTTTTTAAAATAGATTACATAAGTTTCACGCCCTTTTATATTTACTGTATCCAGTATTTTATAATTATAACTTTCCGGAGCACTGTTCGAAATTGGGTTTTCATATTTAGTTTCGAAAAGTTCATATTTAGGATCATAAATCGATATAGATTGTAAGTTAAACGCTATTACTTCGTAAATAGGCTGCTTGAAACCAGCCATTTTTGTTCCAAGAATAGTTTCTTTGAGTTTGTTATTTCCAAACTGATATTGTGAAACTTTTTCAGTCTGAAATAAATGCTGTTTGCTAATGATTTCTTTAAACTTATAATCTGATGAGTCTACATTGATGCGGTTTTTCTTTAGATCTTTATAAGCTGCTGTAGAATCAATCCTGCCATCAATAGAATCCGGATTGGCGGTCACAATAAGTTTATTATAACTTTTGTACTCAAAACTGCTTAGTTTCTTTTGTGGATTATTTTTGTTTTTATTCGCAATTACTTTCTTTATAAGGGTTAAAGCAGGATTCTCGTTAGAAATAATAACTTCTTTTAAATCATCTGTTTTTTGAGAAAGTGAAACGGAGTAATATCTTTTATCTGTGATGGCAACAATTTTATTTTGAAAACCAATATAGGAAACCGAAAAATGAGTTGCATTTGCAGAAACCGTAAAAATAAATTTTCCGTCAACATCAGTAATTGTATTGATGTTGTCTGAAGTGTTTATGGTCGCAAAAGGAAGGGGTTTGTTGCTGGAATCCGTTACAATTCCGTTTATTTGAAATTGCGCTTGAATAGTAAGCGTGAAAAACAAAGTCAATAAACAAAATAGCCTCATACAGAATGTTATAATTTCAAAAACGAATATTATGTGATTTTGGTATGCAAAAATAGGAATAAAAAAATCCGTCCAGTAACAATTTAACTAAACGGATTTTTATTTTGTGATGATTAATATTACACTTTCATGATTTCGGCTTCTTTTGCAGCCAATAATTCATCTATTTTTTTGATGTAAGTATTTGTCAAATTCTGAACTTGCTCTTCGGCAGATTTACAAATGTCCTCAGAAGTTCCTTCTTTCTCTAATTTTTTGATATCTGTGTTGGCATCTTTACGCACATTACGCACACCAATTTTTGCATCTTCGGCTTCAGATTTTGCTTGTTTGGCTAAATCTCTACGACGTTCTTCTGTCAATGGTGGAACACTGATAATGATAACGTCACCATTATTCATTGGGTTAAAACCAATGTTGGCAATCATAATTGCTTTTTCGATAACCTGTAACATGTTTTTTTCGAAAGGCTGCAATGTGATTGTTCTTGCATCAGGAACACTAATTTTAGACACTTGCGAAAGTGGTGTTGCTGATCCGTAATAATCTACAAAAACGCTTCCAAGCATTGCCGGAGAAGCTTTTCCTGCACGAATGTTAAGAAATTCTTTCTCTAAATGCGCAATCGAACCATTCATTGATTCTTCAGTACTATCTAATATAAATTCTATTTCTTCAGTCATTTTTTTTTAGATTTTTAGATTTTTAGACGATTCGATTTTTAGATTTTTAAAAATGCCGGTATCTAATTTACTAACTAATATAGTTTTTTGTTTTTTTAATATTGTACGATTATCAAAATTTAGAGAAATCTAATGATCTCAAAATCCAACAATCTAAGTAGTCTATATATTTACTACTGTTCCTATGTTTTCGCCTTCACAGATTTTTAATAGATTTCCAATTTTGTTCATATCAAAAACAACGATTGGCAATTTATTTTCCTGACTTAATGTAAAAGCTGTTGTATCCATTACGTTTAATCCTTTTTTAAGGACATCATCAAACGAAATCATATCAAATTTTACTGCTGATGCATTTTTTTCAGGATCAGAATCATAAACACCGTCAACGCGGGTTCCTTTTAATATCACATCTGCATTGATTTCAATACCTCTTAAAACTGCAGCTGTATCTGTTGTAAAATAAGGATTTCCGGTTCCGGCACCAAAAATTACAATTCTTCCTTTTTCAAGGTGGCGATCTGCTCTTCTTTTAATATAAGGTTCTGCGATAGATTCCATTTTTAATGCAGTTTGCAAACGGGTTTTCATCCCTTTGTCTTCAAGAGCGCCTTGTAATGCCATTCCGTTGATAACTGTAGCAAGCATTCCCATATAGTCGCCTTGTACTCTATCCATACCGGCACTTGCACCTGCAACGCCTCTAAAAATATTTCCTCCTCCAATAACAATAGCAATTTCTACTCCTTTACTGTGAATTTGCTTAATTTCTTCAGCATATTCGGCTAATCTTTTAGGGTCAATTCCGTATTGTAAATCACCCATTAAGGCTTCACCGCTTAGTTTTAGAAGAATCCTTTTATATTTCATGTGTCGTTGCGTTAATTTGTGCAAATATAGACATATTCTGTTTTTTAAAAATAATGTTTTAAAAAAAATACTTGTTCTTTTATTTTTAGATTTATAAGGATTTTTCAGAAATTTTTTGAATGTGATAAAAGTCATACTTTGAGTCTTGCTGAAATTTGTATTTTTATACAATTCAAAAAAATAAACCAATATGAAAAACACCATAGCCAAAGCTTTATTTAATAGTCATTCGTATCCTGAATATCGAAAAATGGTTGCAGACTTATTAGTAGAAGGAAAATCAACCGGAAACGAACAGTCTGAAAGTCTGACAAATTATAGTAAATTGAATGACGCCAGAATGAATCGATTGGATAAAACGATTACGATTTCTGAAAAAATCCTTTCGAAACTGGATCATTTAGATAATAAATATATCTGGTTGGTGTTATCTGAGGGCTGGTGTGGTGATGCAGCTCAAATTCTTCCTGTTATCAATAAAATGGCTTTGGCATCGCATAAAAAAATAGATCTCAGAATTGTTTTACGGGATGATAATGCTGAATTAATGGATCAATACCTGACAAATGGCGGAAAAGCAATACCAAAAGTTATTGTAATTTGTAAAGAAGCAGGAATTGTTCGTGCTGATTGGGGACCAAGACCAAAAGGTGCAACAGAATTATTAGCAGCTTATAAAAAGGAATTTGGTGTACTTGATGAAAAAATAAAAACCGATCTGCAATTGTGGTACTTGGCTGATAAAGGAAATTCAGTTCAGGAAGAACTCATGCAAATAGTAGAAAATATCGCATATAACCGCTTGTAATTTCTTTGCAATAATGATCTTGAAATAAGTCTTAAGTTGTTAATGTGTTGAGGGTAAATACACTATAGTTAAAAAAAAACGTCAAAATGTTTTTTTGAATTATTTTTTTTGTAACTTAGTAATATAATCCCACTTCTATTATTTATTTTCTGATTTACTCTTTTTATTGGTGTCTATTTAATGTTTAACAATTAAAAAATACACTATTATGAAAAAGTTATTTGAAAGATTTTACGATTTTGTTTCAAAGTTATTGTTTGAAGGAAAAAATATTCCTCATTATTAACCGCAAAAAAGCAAGTTATGAAATAGAAATATTTTGAAGTTGGCACATTACTAGTATTCTTTGTAATGTGCTTTCGTATTTTTTTCTACTTAAGACTTTCTTCAAATAAAGTAACATCAATAGCATTTTTTACATCGTAATCACCAATTTTTGTTCTGCGCAAAACCGTTAGATGTGATCCTGAATTCATTGCTTTTCCAAAATCATAAGCCAGCGAACGAATATAAGTTCCTTTGCTGCAAACTACTCTAAAATCAATTTCAGGCAGTTCAATTCGTGTAATCTCAAATTCGTGAATAGTAGTTTTTCTGCTTGCAATTTCTATTGTTTCTCCAGCCCGCGCATGTTCATATAAACGAACACCATCTTTTTTGATAGCGGAGAAAATAGGCGGTTTTTGATCGATTTCGCCTAGAAATTGTTTTACGGTTTCGTGAATCAAGGCCTCATCAATATGAGAAGTTGGGTAAGTTTCGTCAATTTCAGTTTCCAGATCATACGATGGAGTAGTGGCTCCAATATAAAAAGTTCCCGTATATTCTTTTGCCTGACCTTGTAATTCAGTAATTCTTTTAGTGAATTTTCCGGTACAAATCAATAATAAGCCAGTTGCCAAAGGATCTAAAGTTCCGGCATGACCAATTTTGAACTTTTTAGGAAGTCCGACTTTATTGATCAATAAGTATTTTAATTTATTGACAGCTTGAAACGAACTCCATTTTAAAGGTTTGTCTATCAATAAAATTTGTCCGTTTAAATAATCTTCAGGCGTCATTATATAATGGTAAGAGGATGAATGAAAAAGTGGATCAATAATAAAACGATCCCCGCGATTATTCGGTAATAGCCAAAAACTTTAAAACCATTTTTAGTCAAAAAGCCAATGAAGGTTTTTATCGCCAAAAGAGCTACAATAAAAGCCACAACATTACCTATAACTAATAAATTAATTTGGTCGTGAGATAATTCGAATCCGGCTTTATAATAATCATAACATTTTTTTGCAGTAGCACCCAACATTGTAGGTACGGCTAAAAAGAAAGAGAATTCTGCTGCAGTTGTTCTGGTAAGTTTTTGTGACATTCCGCCTACAATACTTCCTCCGCTTCGTGAAACTCCGGGAATCATGGCCAAACATTGAAACAATCCAATTTTAAAAGCTTGTAGATATGTGATTTCTTGTGAAGTTTCGGCAGCGTTTGGTTTATTAAACCATTCATCAACCTTCAATAAAATTAATCCTCCTATTAAAAGTGAAACAGCAACCGTAACCGGATTTTCTAATAATCCGTCGATAAAATCGCTTAATAATAATCCTAAAACTACGGCCGGAATAAAAGCAACCAAAAGTTTAAAATAGAAATCAAGTGTTTGAAAGAAACGTTTGAAATATAAAACTACTACAGAAAGTATAGCGCCAAGCTGAATAACAATTGTAAAAAGTTTAGTGAAATCTTCGTGGGCAATTCCAAAAAAAGAAGAGGCAATAATCATGTGTCCAGTTGAAGAAACAGGTAAAAACTCTGTAATTCCTTCAATTATGGCAAGAACAATAGCTTGTAATGTATTCATTTATTAGATTTTTAGATTGTTAGACTTCTTAGAGGTTAGATTTTTTTGAGAGATTAATCTAATAATCTAAAGATCTAAGCGGTCTAATAAGTCTAAGAAAGTCTATTTAGATTTTTTGAAAATAGAATAAATCGTGATTCCAAATCCAATTAAAACAGTTGTTGGAGCTAAACGAATACGTCTAAAATTAAAAACATCTTCATTAAAAATCTTCGGATCGTTACTTCCTCCGCCAGACATTAAGATAAAGCCTAATGCAATAACGCCAATTCCAATTAATAGGATTTTGTAGTTAATACCATCAAAAAGAAATTCTTGTTTTTGTGGCTCTTGTTCTGTATTGTTGTTATTTTTCATTTTGTCATTGCGAGGAGCGAAGCAGTCGCAACCTCTATTTATATGAATTATCTTTTTTACTGTAAACTAAAAAACTGAGACTGAATACTTTTTTAATAAAGATCGTCTGTTCTTAAATTGAGGAAACGCTGTGTTGCAAAATGTGTACTTACCCATGTAATTAGAACGCCTAATCCAAAAACGGCTAACAATACAAGTCCTATTAAAACCTGATCTTCCATAATGCCTAATCCCGGGAAATTGTTTTCTACATAAAGTAAAAGCGCGATCAAAGCAATAATGGCTAATCCGGCACCTAACATTCCTAATTTTACACTTCGCATTACAAAAGGTTTACGAATAAACGATTTTGTTGCGCCAACCATTTGCATGGTCTTAATAATAAAACGGTTTGAATGTATCGATAAACGTAATGAACTATTGATTAATAAAACAGCGATTACGGCAAGAAAACCACTGATAATCAAGATCCACATACTAACTTTCTTGATGTTATCGTTTACAAGATTTACCAATTGTTTGTCGTAAACAATATCTTCGATCATCGTGTTTTTACGCAAATTACTTTCGATTTGCAAAATACTGTCTCTCTCTACATAATCAGCTTTTAAGTGAATGTCGTAGGAGTTCAATAAAGGGTTTTCTCCTAAAAAAGTCAGGAAATCTTCTCCAATAATATCAGTATGTTCTTTTGCTGCTTTTTCTTTTGTAACATACACATAAGATCTGGCGAAAGGAGCTCTTTTTAATTGTGTATCAAATGCTTTTATCACACTATCATTAGCTTCATTTTTAAAGAAAACCGTCATCGCGATTTTTTCTTTAAAATCATTCGCCAGTTTTTTAGAATTGATAATGAATAATCCTAGTACTCCCAAAAGAAATAAAACCAAGAATACACTTAGTACAACCGAAAAATAAGAGGAAATTAACCTGCGCTTTTGAAATTTATCAAAGTTAGAACTCATAGTTTGCTTAAATTATGTGGTAAAAATAATAAAGAATTTCTTTATTTGAAGTTAATAACGAACTTTTATACCATAAATGTACAATTAAAGATTAAAAGAGTCAACATTAAAAACCTTTGCAGTACTGAACCTTTGAAACTTTTAGCCTTTAAAATTTAATTTAATAGCAAAGTAAGCCAAGTTTTTAATAGTTGGTTTTATTTGTAAACACAAAGTTCGCAAAGCTGAATCAACGTATAGCTTTACGAACTTTGTATTTTTCTAACATCATACATTAAAATTTTAAAACACTTTGAGTTGAAATTTAAAATCTTTAATGCTTAGATCCTTACCAACTCAGAACCTTATTTGACTCTATAAACTTCAATACTTTTTAGCCAATAAACATGTCGTGGACCTGTTTTAATATCGTTTTTACAAATTAAAACCATTTCTCCGTTTTTAATTGGTTTTCCATTTTCTTCAAAAAGAACATATGTATTTTCTCCCGTTGAATTATTGAAAATTTCTGCCCAGGAAAAAGTAGCTTTATAATTGTCTGAAGCTCTGGCAACGATATAGAAATTACGATCTTTATGTCCGTTTTGTATGATTTTTGCTTTTTCAAGAATGTCTTTTAATAAAACACCTTTGCTGGTTTTATCGTTTTTTTTGATCTCGCCATTTTGACCCGTTATTTTGAAATTTGAAATTGTTGCCACTTTCATTTTTTGTAAAGAATCGATGTTTAATTGTAACGGAAACTCAACTTCTCCTTTTATTTCAATTTGATGATTTACGAGTTTTAAACTGTCAGAAGCTGTCATTGACGAATGCTGATCTTCTTTTTCAGGTACAGAAGTTTTTTTTGTCGTAACAACATCTTCTTTTTTTGAAGTATTACACATACTGCAGGTAAATGCAACTATAACAACAAGAATGTAGATTTGTTTTTTCATATTAAGATTATTTATGTTTTTAGAATTTGTTCGTTTCCCAAACTAATGACAGATAATATAATCCGCCAATTGCGGGACCGCCAAGAATAGAATTATAAGGTTTGTTTAAAATATTGGTGCCTCCAATTTTTGTAGTAATGCCGGCTTTTTCGAAATTATAATTCACCTGCGCATCCATCGACCAATAAGCAGGAACAGTCCCGCTTACTAAAAACGAAACATAATCAAAATTGTTCTGATAACGTGCAGTTGCACTTGCGCCAAGATTTTTCCAAATATTGGTTGCGATTAATGTTCCGTTTATATTGAATTCAGGCGTATTGAAACCGTCTTCGAGACCATCTTTGTCGTCTGTTCTGTCGAGTTTTGTATAAGTAAGATTTGTTAAAGCGGTGAAGGTTTTGTCAAGTCGATATTTTAGACCCAAACTTCCTCCGTAGTTATAAATTTTACTTTTAGAGTTTGTCCAAAGACGGTATCTGTTTTGCGTATTTTTAGAATATAATGCGGTCGGAATCTGACTAGGATCTGTTGTATTTGGAATACTGGCTTCGACTTGTGCGATAAAATTTTTATAAGAGTTGTAATAGAAATCAGCATCGATAAAAAGATTTTGTTTTAACGCAATTCCTCTAAATCCAAATTCGAAAGAATTTACAAATTCAGGTTGCAAATAAGTATAAGGATTTTTTTGAATCGTGTTTTTGTTCTTTTCAATGGCTTGTGCCTGGGTGATGCCAAGTGTATTTACATCGTTATTTACCTGCGATTGAAATTTATCTATTGACGCTTTTGTATAGGAGTTTTCAAAAATGCCGTCAGACATGATCCGTAATCCGCCAACACGTTTTACACCGCCGCTGTTTACATTCGAAAAGCCTTCGAAAATACTCGGAAAACGATATCCGTTTTGATACGAAGCCCTAAAGCTTATCGTTTCTTTTGGAACATAAACAGCAGTAAACTGAGGCGTGAATTTAGTATTAAAATAATCCGCTTTGTCCATTCGTATTGTTGCACCCAAACTTATTTTTCGATCTAAAAAATCTTTGTTTAATTGAGTAAAAGCACCCGTTTTTTGGTACGTTAAATTTTCGGAAGGATTTACAGGATTGATGAAATAGTTTCCGTCAGGCACTATAATATAGGTTCTGTAATCAAAACCACTTAGTAGTTTAGCTTCTATTTTTTCGAAGAAAGCGGGAAAAGCTTTATCCCAATTTAGCAAACCTTCGGCATGAACCAAAGTCGATTTTACGCGTAAAGCAGCACCGTAATCCCAATTGTTAATGTTTATTAATTCGTTTTTCTTTTGTTCATAAGCTTCAGTTCCCGGTTCAAAACGACCTTGGTCAGATACTGTTCTGGCTGCTTTATGTGCGTTGGCAATTGTCGCTCCGTTGGTTACTGCGCTTTTATAAGCCGTGGCGTAATCTGCAAACCATTTATCATCTGATTTATAGGCGCGATCCATGTTTTCTGCAAGGGAACGCATATTGTATGAGTTTCCGGTATTTTCGCCTGTAGCGTATGCCTTTAACTGAAAAATAGGAGTATGGTAATCTACAGCTATTTGGTTTAGTGTGTAGTTATCCAGTCTAAAGCGGTTCGAACGCTGGTAAATTGTATTGATAAGTGCTGTTTTATAAGTTACAGCCAATTCATTTCCTTTTTTGGGACGGAAATAAAAACCAATATCGGCTTTATAATTTTTAATGTCGTAATCAGAGATATCCGTTTCACGGTAACCTGTTCTGGCAACAACATAATTTTTACCATTTAAATTCAGTGTTTTTCTATTGGCTGATTCGTTTCCGTAACCATTTACTTCATCATAAGCCGGATTATCTGTGCCGTATAAATTGGTTGATGCATTGACGTTTGGGGTCAAATCAGTTCTGTCATCTGCAACCCAATCTGTTCCGCCTGTTGTTGAAGCATTAATTTTAAAAGCTAACTTTTCACTGAATGCTTTTGCAACACGTAAATTAAACTGAGAATAAATTTTAGGCGAAAATCGATCGATATTTCCCACATGATTTACGCCTGTTAATTGCTGGATACTGATGCCTTGATGATCAAAAGGGTTTTTAGTCTGAATGTTTGCCAGACCATTTATGGCATTCATTCCGTATAAAGCCGCTGCAGTTCCGGGAATAATTTCTATTTTGTCAATATCAAGATCATTTGCGCCCAATGCATTAGCAATAGGAGCGCCTAAATGTGGTGCCTGATTATCGATTCCATCAACCAATTGTGCAAAACGTACATTGGTCGAGTTGGCAAATCCTCTCGTATTTATAACTTTAAAACCCAAACTAGGCGTTATAATTTGTACGCCTTTTACGTTTTCAAGTGCTTCATAAATACTGGGCGATCCCATTATTTTGGCTTCTGTAGATTTTAACTGCTCTATAGTTATAGGAGAACGCATTATTTTTTCGGAACGTCTGGAAGCTGTAATTACAATCTCATTTAATGCTTCTTTTTTGATGCTGTCCTGGGTTTTTTTCGAACTTTCTATTTGAGAAAAGCTTTTAAGACTTATAAAAAGTAATAGAATGTAAAGGTATAATCTCATAATTTAAAGTAGTATTTTCAGTATGTTTTAAAATGAATACTGATAGTTGATGAAATTTGGTTTTGATGTTTTTTATAAAATATAAGTATTGGATTTTTTTAAAACTTTAAATTCTGTGTTTCTTTTAGGGCGAAATCTTTAATGCGTTTTTCGATTTCATAAAAAACAGTTATTGCTTTTTCTCCCGCTTTGGTTAGTTTTGCTCCGCCACCGCCTTTTCCTCCAAGAAGTTTTTCTACCAAGGGACTTTCGGCACGCTGATTCATTTCTTCAACTAATTGCCAGGCCTGACGATAAGCCATTTTCATCTCTTTGGCCGCATTGGTAATAGATCCTGTTTTTTGAATATTCTCTAATAACCAAATTTTGCCAATTCCTAAAAATGGACCATCAGATTCTTCAATCCAAACACGAACTTCAAGAGAATATTTCTTACTATTATTCATTTGCATCTTTTAATGATCTACAAAAATAGGTATTATGCTGTAATATTATTCTTTCTTTGATTCTTATTTGTACCGGATTGAAATCCGGCTCTACAATATAATTCGTTCCTCAGGAACTTAATAAGTTTATAAGTATTGAATGTAAAAATAAGTATTTTTACTTAATAAAAAATACGTACTTTGTTATTTTATTTGTTTGTCAGCGAAATAGCTTTGGTACAAACGACAATAAATGTAAATTTGCGATCTTAAAACTTAGAACCTTAGTTACTCAGTAACTTAGCAACTCAATAAAAAATGAAATACAATCCAAACGAAATCGAAGAAAAATGGCAGAAATATTGGGCTGAGAACCAAACTTTTGCAGCAGAAAACAATTCTGAAAAACCAAAGCATTATGTATTAGATATGTTTCCTTATCCGTCAGGAGCAGGATTACACGTTGGGCATCCGCTGGGTTATATTGCTTCAGATGTGTATTCTCGTTTCAAGAGACATCAGGGTTTCAATGTTTTGCATCCAATGGGTTATGATAGTTTTGGATTACCGGCAGAACAATACGCGATTCAGACAGGGCAGCGTCCTGAAGATACAACACGTGTAAATATTGATGGAGGAGTAGATAAAGAAGGAAAGCAAATTGCCGGATATAGAAAACAACTGGATAAAATAGGATTTTCATTTGACTGGAGCCGTGAGGTTCGTACTTCAAATCCGGATTATTACAAACATACACAATGGATTTTTATCCAATTGTTTAATTCTTGGTATTGCAAAAAGCAAGGAAAAGCATTTGATATTTCAGAGCTTGTAAAAGTTTTTACAGAAGAAGGAAATAAATTGGTTGAAGCCGTTTGTGATGATAATGTTGCGATTTTTAATGCGGCAGAATGGAATTCATATTCTGATGATCAGAAAGAAAAAATCCTTTTGCAATACAGAATGACCTATTTGGCGGAAACCGAAGTAAACTGGTGTCCTGGTTTAGGAACGGTTTTAGCGAATGACGAAATCGTAAACGGAGTTTCTGAACGTGGAGGATATCCTGTAATCCGCAAAAAAATGACACAATGGAGTATGCGAATTTCTGCTTATGCAGAACGTTTGCTTCAAGGTTTAAATGATATTGACTGGAGCGAATCTATAAAAGAGTCACAAAGAAACTGGATCGGAAAATCAGTTGGAGCATTAGTGAAATTTAATGTAAAAGATCACAACGATGTTATTGAAGTTTTTACTACTCGTCCTGATACTATTTTTGGCGTAACTTTTATGACTTTGGCTCCGGAACATCCTTTAGTTTCTGAAATAGTTACTGAACAACAAAGAGGAGATGTTGAAGCTTACATCGAAAAAACAGCAAAACGTTCAGAGCGCGAGCGTATGGCCGATGTTAAAACTATTTCGGGAGTATTTACAGGAGCTTATGCAGAACATCCTTTTACAAAAGAAGCAATTCCGGTTTGGATAGGAGATTATGTTTTGGCAGGTTATGGAACTGGTGCTGTAATGGCAGTTCCTTGTGGCGACGAAAGGGATTATGCTTTTGCAAATTTCTTTAAAGGTCAAAACGGAATGCAGGAAATCAAGAATATCTTCGCAAATGTTGATATTTCTGAAGCAGCTTATGGATCAAAAGACAATGTTGAAATCGCAAATTCTGATTTCTTAAACGGATTAAATTATAAAGAGGCAACTCAAAAAGCAATAGCAAAATTAGAAGAAATAGGTCAGGGAACAGGTAAAACAAATTACCGTTTGCGTGATGCTGTTTTCTCTCGTCAGCGTTATTGGGGAGAACCTTTCCCGGTTTATTATGTAAATGGTTTGCCAAAGATGATAAGTGCAGAACATTTGCCGATCATCTTGCCTGAAGTAGAAAAATATTTACCAACCGAAGATGGTTTGCCTCCTTTAGGAAATGCAACGATCTGGGCTTGGGATACTAAAAACAATGAGGTTGTAAATACGGACTTGGTTGATAATTTCGAAATTTTTCCTCTTGAATTGAACACGATGCCAGGTTGGGCAGGAAGTTCTTGGTATTGGATGCGTTATATGGATGCACATAACGAAACCGAATTTGCAAGCAAGGAAGCTTTAAAATATTGGGAAAGCGTCGATTTATATATTGGAGGAAGTGAGCACGCAACCGGACATTTATTGTATTCTCGTTTCTGGAACAAATTTTTAAAAGATAAAGGTTTTGCTCCAACCGAAGAACCATTCAAAAAACTGATCAATCAGGGAATGATTTTAGGAACGACGGCTTATGTTTACAGATTGGAAGGAACAAATACATTTGTTTCTAAAAATAAAATTGGAGATCAAAATGTACAGCCAATTCGTGTTGATGTTCATTTCGTAAACTCATCAGATGAATTGAATATTGAAAAGTTCAAAGCCTGGAGAGAAGATTTTAATACTGCCGAATTTATTTTTGATGAAAACGGAAAATACATTGTAGGCCGTGAAGTCGAAAAAATGTCGAAATCATACTATAACGTAGTAACTCCTGATGATATTTGTAATGAATATGGTGCTGATACATTACGTTTGTACGAAATGTTTCTAGGTCCGCTAGAGCAGGCAAAACCTTGGAATACAGCAGGAATTTCCGGTGTTTTTGGATTCCTGAAAAAATTATGGAGATTGTATTTTGACGAAAATAACGGTTTGATTGTAAACAACGACGAACCAACAAAAGACAACTTAAAATCATTGCATAAAACGATCAAAAAAGTAGCAGAAGATATTGAGAGTTTCTCTTTTAATACTTCAGTTTCTCAGTTTATGATTTGTGTAAATGAATTGTCTTCGCAAACTTGTCATTCAAGAGCAATTTTAGAACCATTGGCTATTTTAGTTTCTCCTTATGCGCCACATATTGCAGAGGAATTATGGTCACAATTAGGACATAAAACTTCGATTGCAACAGTTGCTTTTCCTGCTTTTGAAGCGAAACATTTAGTTGAAACCAATAAAGAATATCCAGTTTCTTTTAACGGAAAGATGCGTTTTACAATCGAATTGCCGTTGGATTTAACAGCAGCGCAAATTGAAGAAATTATCATGAAAGACGAAAGAACATTAAAACAATTAGATGGTAAAACACCAAATAAAGTAATTATTGTTCCTGGTAAAATTATTAACCTTGTAGGGTAATAATTTTGGCTGTAAAAAAAAAGAAGCTTCGTACTAGTACGAAGCTTTCTTTTATCCAAAAACAAAATATTAAATTCTAAAACTAATATTTAAAGAGGGAATACATATGTACCTGGGATTAGTACAATAATTCCGTCTTCAGTTGCAGTTGCAGTTAATTCTTTAACCACTTTTCCTCCAACATAAATTTTACCGGTCAGGGTTTGTCCTTTAACACCTCCATAACCACTTGTGCTTATTGATGCTGCTTGGCTATCTTTTTTGGCTGTAAATTCTTTTTTCCATGGTAATGCAGTGATATCTTCTATTAATGCAGCTCCTCCTTCTTCAATATAAGTTACACTAAGCTTTCCTGTGTAATTACCGGTTACTTCATATTTAACATCTCTTGAACTTGTGTTTGATCCTGAATCATTATCGTTGTCACTGCTGCAAGATCCTAATGTAAAAGTCAGAGTTAATACAATCGCTAAAGTTTTCAAAATTGATTTCATAATAAATTCTTTAATAATTAATATTCTTTACAGCAAAACTAAGTCCTTATTAAAGAGGGGGCAATACCTGATAAAATGTAATTCCTATTACCTGATATCAGGTAAAAAGCTTGGTTTTTTTTCTCAAATATTTTTAATTTTAATAAATTTGAACAAATCATACTCTATGAAGAAAATCTACTTTTCGGTACTATTTTTATTCTTATCCGCCATTACATATTCACAAGTTATTCTTTCATTAGACGATGATTCGGTTTATATTGACAGTATTGCCCAAGTGGTAAAAAATACAAGGTCTGACAGTTTAAAATGTTTTTATAGTTTTAGATTATCCAAATTATATTTGATGGTTCAGGATGTTCGAAAATCAAATGAATATCTGGCACAGGCGAATAAACTCAAGGTTAAATTTCCTTTTTTAAATGATGCCGCTATTTTCTACAATTCCTCTGTTTTTTTAGAAAAAGGAGATCATGATGGTTTCGAAAAAGCACTTCTTGACAGCAACGACAAACTTAAAAAATACCATAATATCGAAGCATATCGCCTTCGTGCTGTTATACTGCAGAATTACGGTGTTATGCTGCAGCGAAAAAACAATGAAAAAGGGTATATGAAGCTGCTGGTTAATGAAGCAATTCCGCTTGCAAAAAGAAGCAGGGATTATGAACTGATAAGTGGTTTGTATAAAGCGGTAGCTATTATTTTTATGAATAATAACGAACGTGAAAAAGCCGGTGAATATTTAAATGAGGCGCAAAATTATGTAGAAAGAGCGATTAAAAAGTCGCCAACTATTGCCGAGTCAAAAATGGAAACTTACATTATCAATGCTGAGAACTTAGTGGAGTTAAAGCATTTTTATGATGCTAAAAAGGTATTGGATAAAGCATTCTCTACTTTAAAAGACTTTCCGGAATCTAACTTAAATGATTCTTATTTTTATTCAGAAGGAATTTATTATGCGAAACAAAATAAGAATGAAAATGCTTTAGAAAGTTTTGCAAAAGGAATTAAATCGGCCGAAAAACATCAGAACCAGATTGCGTTAAACAGATTGAAGTTTGCGGAATATGAAGTGCTTTTTAAATTAAAAAATTATAATAGAGCCAAAGATAATCTGGAATATCTTCTGGAAAAAACTCCTTTTATAATAGATCAGAAAAACTATTATAACGAGTTGTCAAAAGTTTATAATGCAACCAAGAATTATGATAAGGCATATTTTTATGCCAATAAATCTAATATGATCAATGATAGTTTGAATGATTCTAAATTTAAGAGTGAAATCGTCGAACTTGAAGCAAAATATAAAAAAGCCGAAGATGAGAAAAAAATAACGCTGCTCCAGTCTCAAAACGAAAAAGCGGCTTTGATGGTCAATAACAATCGCTTAAACTCCATTCTTTTTGCAGTGTTGTCCGTATTGTTGTTTCTTATCGTTTTGTTCTTGTGGATATTGAATAAGAATCAAAAAAAGTTAAGTGTTCAAAAAGAAATTAATCACGAACAAGAATTGATCTCACTTGAAAATCAGCAAAAATTATCAGTTTCTAATGCTTTGATTGAAGGCGAAGAAGTGGAACGAAAGAGAATTGCCAGAGATTTGCATGACGGATTGGGGAGTATGCTTTCCGGATTAAAAATTCATTTAAAACTGGCAGAAAAAGAAAACGTACTAAGTCCGGCAGATATCAACTCATTGCTGGATAATTCGATTAAGGAATTACGGAATATCTCTCAAAACCTAATGCCTGAAAGTTTGCTAAAACTGAGTTTAGAACATGCTTTGCGGGATTTATGTATTGCCAATTCTAATGCTAAGACTAAAATTGAATTTCAATATTTGATTCAAAAACCCAATTTGCCTAAAAACTACGAAATTGTGATCTACAGGATTATTCAGGAATTATTGAATAATGCCTTAAAATATGCCGAAGCATCAGAAATATTAGTTTCCTGTTCTCAAAATAAAGATACTTTTTTTATTACTGTTGAAGATAATGGAGTAGGTTTTGATGTTGCTGCAAAAAATGGCGGAATGGGATTGCGAAATATAAAGAACCGTCTTGAGATTTTAAAAGGAAAGTTAGAAATAGAAAGCGAATTAAATAAAGGAACTTCTACTTATATAGAACTAAAAATAAAAAACGAATTAAATGGATAAAGTATATAAAACAGTAATAGTAGACGATCATCCCATTGTAATTTCAGGGATTTCAGGTTTGTTAGCAGATTTAGAAACGGTTGAAATCGTAGGTAAGTTGCAATCCGGAGTTTTACTTGTTGATTATATAGAAGAAAATCAGGTCGATTTAATTTTAATGGATATTTTTCTGCCGGTAATTAATGGCGTTGATCTTTGTAAAACCATAAAACAAAAATATCCGCAAATTATCATTATCGGTATGAGCAGCCAGTCTGAAAGAAGTTTGGTAATGCAGTTTATTCAAAATGGCGGTAATGGTTATGTTCTAAAAAGCGCTTCGTTTGAAGAATTTGGAAACTGTATCAATAATGTAATTCAGGGTGAAATTGTATTTAGCGATGAGGTTAAAACAATTATAAGTCAGCCGGTATCAGATGATTTGGAGCATATTCCGAGTTTGAGCAGAAGAGAAAAAGATATTACACTATTGTTGTCAAAAGGAAAATCGACACAGGAAATTGCAGATGAATTGTTTTTGAGTTTTCTAACCGTGCAAACCCACAGGCGTAATATTCTGCAAAAATATAAAACCAAAAATGTAGCTGAATTGATCGCTTTTTTATTGAAAAACAATCTGTTGAATTGATCGTTCCTGAAATGCCAAAATGACATTTTTTTAAATTGGTTCAGAAATTGCAGTTTGTTTTGTAACTTTAATAATCAATCAAAAAAAGTAAAAATATGGGAAGTGGATATTTAATACTCGCTGGAGCAATTATGTTATTCAGCTGGATCGTAAGTTCAAAACTAAAAAGTAAATTCGAATTATACTCTAAATTGCAATTAAGAAATGGCATGAGCGGTGCTGAAATTGCAGAGAAAATGTTAGCCGATAACGGAATTACTGATGTTCGTGTTATTTCGACTCCGGGTCGACTTACAGATCATTATAATCCTGCAGATAAAACAGTAAATCTAAGCGAAGCTGTTTATAATCATCGTAATGCTGCCGCTGCTGCTGTTGCTGCACACGAATGTGGTCACGCCGTTCAGCATTCTATAGGATATGAATGGTTGACTTTGCGTTCTAAGTTAGTGCCAGTTGTTAGTATAGCATCAAATTATGTGCAATGGATTTTATTGGCAGGAATTTTAATGATTAGAACTTTTCCGCAGTTATTGTTAATCGGAATTGTCATTTTTGCCGCAACAACATTGTTTACAATTATTACTTTACCTGTAGAATATGATGCCAGTAACAGAGCGCTTGCCTGGTTAGAAAACAAAAATATGTTAACGCAGCAAGAACAAGCCGGGGCAAAAGATGCTTTAAAATGGGCTGCAAGAACTTATGTTGTGGCTGCTATAGGATCAATCGCTACTTTGTTGTACTATATCTCGATCTATTCCGGAAGCAGAAGAAATTAATGAGATATTTAGTTAATTAGATAATTTATAAAGCCGCTAAGTTTTAAAACTTAGCGGCTTTTATTTTATAGGTTTCAAAATCATCTCATTTTCTAATTGGCACATTGCCACATTCTGTAATTTCTAAAGCTGAATTTGTCTGTCTATTTGCTGATCTAATGAGATGAAGGTTTCAGTTCTTGAAACGCCTTCTATAGCTTGAATTTTTGTATTTAAAAGCTGCATGAGGTGTTCGTTGTCTCGACAGATAATTTTAATCAAAACAGACCAGTTTCCTGTGGTATAATGACATTCCAGTACTTCTGGAATTTTTTTTAAATCTTTTACTGCTTCTGAGTTTCTTGAAGCTTTGTCTAGGTAAACCCCAATAAAAGCCATTGTATTATATCCTAAAACTTTTGGATTTACAGTAAATTTAGAACCTGAAATCACACCTGATTGTTCCAGCTTTTTTAAACGCTGATGAATCGCCGCTCCGGAAATACCTATTTTATTGGCAATTTGCAAAATAGGTTTTCGGGCATCATCCATTAAATATCGAAGGATTTCTTTATCGATGCCGTCAATTTCAATTAAAAGAGAGTTGATTTTCATAACAGTTATAATTTGAAACTAATTTTAGTTATTTGGTTTTAGTTAGAAATCAAATGTACTCAAAAGGATTTAAAAAGAAAAATTCCAAATCTCAACGGTTAAGTTGAAATTTGGAATTTAATTTTTGTATTAAAAGAAGGAATTATTTTCCTTTATTTGCTTCTGCGATATATTTTTCTAAAGCCATCGTCATAGAAGGAGTTTCAGGAGTTGGAGCAAGAATATCAATTCTTAAACCATGGTCAAGAGCTTCTTTTTGAGTTGTGCTTCCAAAAACTGCGATTCTGGTATCGTTTTGTTTAAAATCAGGGAAGTTTTTAAACAATGATTTGATTCCGGTTGGACTAAAAAATGCTAAAACATCATAATAAACATCAGCAAGATCAGATAAGTCACTCATTACCGTTTTGTAAAAAACAGCTTGTGCCCAATCTACTTTTAGATTGTTTAATGTTATAGGAGCATCAGCATTTAATTGATCAGATGCCGGCAGTAAGAACTTTTCGTCTTTGTACTTTTTGATAAGAGGTGACAAATCCGCAAAATCTTTTGCTCCAACGTAAATCTTACGTTTTCTATACACAACATACTTTTGCAGGTAAAATGCAACAGCTTCAGATTGGCAGAAATATTTCAATCCTTCAGGAACTTTATAACGCATTTCATCTGCTACCCTAAAAAAATGATCCACCGCATTACGGCTTGTCAAAATTATTGCAGTATAATGATTAAGATCGATTTTTTGTAATCGAATCTCTTTTGCATTAACCCCTTCCACATGAATAAATGGTCTGAAATCAATTTTTATTTTGTGTTTTTGTTGGAGCTCAAAGTAAGGAGAATTTTCCACTTTAGGTTCAGGCTGTGACACCAAAATTGTTTTCACTTTCATATTATAAACATTTTCTAAGCACTCCCTTTTGTAATCCAATAATAGAGAAAATAATAAGGGGCTATTTCAAGAGCGCAAAGATATAAAATAAAATAAAATAACTTACTGATTATTACGTTTTGATACGTTTTTATTGAAATAAAATATGAATATAAGCTGATACATAGCGAAATACCTATGATTGCCAGTGGTATAATTTTAGGAATATTGTCATAATAAAACAAAATAGCATTAATAGGAAGCACTAAAACGCCTATATAAGTTCTGTAAGTTACTTTTTGTAAGTTAAAAAGGTCGGCAAACTCATCAATGTTGAATGAAGTTGCTACTATTTTCTCGATTAAAAACTTCGCTAAAATAAAATAAAGCAAAAATGTGGCGATCTGAATAAACAGAATCCAATCTGTTTTTGAGGCATATCCAAAAATATGCATCGTCAACTGAATAAAAAAAGCATACGAAATAACCTGTACGAAAAACAGACCAACTGTAAAACTGCTTTTTAAGTGGCTGTTATCACGATAAATTTTCGCATACTTGTCTGAAAAAATAAGCTTGCTGAATTCGCTAAATCTAGTCTCATAAGCTGATTTAGTCATAGCAACAACGGCAAAGGTCAACACAAATAAAAGTGTCGCCCAGTCTTTGTTTTCGATAATTCTAGGATGAAGGTGTTCAATCATAACGATACAAAATTAGTAATTTTTTGTATCAATACTTTTATTATATATTTATTATGAATCAAATGCTATAAAAAGTTTACTTTTGCGATGAAATTTACGCAGAAAAATGAATGATTGTATTGTCATAATTCCCACTTACAACGAAATCGAAAATATTGAAAGTATAGTTAGAGCTGTACTCTCGCAACATAAACCTTTTCATCTTTTAATAATCGATGATAATTCGCCTGATTTTACGGCAAATAAGGTAATTGCATTGCAGGAAGAATTTCCAGACAGGTTGTTTTTAGAAAAAAGAGCTAAAAAATCAGGTTTAGGAACCGCTTATGTTCATGGTTTTAAATGGGCTCTGGAACGCAAATACGATTATATTTTTGAGATGGACGCAGATTTTTCTCATAACCCCAATGATCTTGAAAAATTATTTGATGCTTGTCATTTTGGCGGAGCAGATCTGGCTATTGGTTCTCGTTATGTAACCGGAGTAAATGTTGTAAACTGGCCTTTGAGCCGTGTTTTAATGTCTTATTTTGCATCGGTATACGTAAAGTTTATTACCGGAATGAAAATTCATGATGCTACAGCTGGTTTTGTTTGCTATAAAAGAGAAGTTCTGGAGAAAATTAATCTTAATAAAATTAAATTTGTGGGTTATGCTTTTCAGATCGAAATGAAATACAGAACCTATTGTTCTAAATTTGAAATTACTGAGGTTCCTATTATCTTTACAGACAGAACCAAAGGCGTTTCGAAAATGAGCAATGCCATTATCAAAGAAGCTATTCTGGGTGTAATTTCACTTCGATTAAAAAAATTAGTCAATACCTTATAATACCACGATGATGAACAGGATTTTAATAAAGAATGCTAAAATTGTAAACGAAGGATCTATTTTTGAAGGAGATGTTTTGATAGAAAACGACTTGATCGTAGAAGTAGCAGACAGCATTAGCTTAAAAACATCCGATTGTAAAGTAATAGATGCTGAAGGAAGTTATTTGATGCCCGGTGCAATCGATGACCAGGTGCATTTTAGAGAACCCGGATTAACGCACAAAGGCGATATAGAATCAGAATCAAGAGCTGCAGTTGCAGGAGGAATTACTTCTTTTATCGAGCAGCCCAACACAGTTCCTAATGCTGTAACTCAGGAAATATTAGAAGATAAATATCAAATTGCAGCAGTAAAATCATTTGCGAATTATTCGTTTATGATGGGGGCAACCAATGATAATCTGGACGAAGTTTTAAAAACCAATCCCAAAAATGTTGCCGGAATCAAGATTTTTCTAGGTTCTTCTACCGGAAATATGTTGGTAGATAATGAAGCGACATTAGAAAAAATATTCTCAAGCACACCCATGTTAATTGCGGTACATTGCGAAGATGAAACGACGATTCAAAATAATCTTGCAGCTTTTAAAGAGCAATATGGAGATGATGTTCCGGTAACGGCGCACCATTTGATTCGTAGTGCAGAAGCTTGTTATATTTCGTCTTCAAAAGCAGTAGCATTGGCCAAAAAAACAGGAGCGCGTTTGCATATTTTTCATCTTTCGACTGCGAAAGAAATGGAATTGTTTACAAATAAAATTCCTTTAGAAGATAAAAAAATTACCGCAGAGGTTTGTGTGCATCATCTTTGGTTTACCGATGAAGATTATAAAACAAAAGGCAATTTCATCAAATGGAATCCTGCTGTTAAAACCGCTGAGGACAGAGCTGAACTTTGGAAAGCTTTAAATGATGGCCGTATTGATGTAATTGCTACAGATCATGCGCCACATACCAAAGAAGAAAAAATGCAGTCGTACCTAAATGCGCCTTCGGGAGGTCCGCTTGTACAACATGCTGTTGTGGCAATGTTTGAAGCACATCATCAGGGAAAAATTACCGTAGAAAAAATCGTAGAGAAAATGTGTCACAATCCGGCTAAAATTTTCAAAATAGAAAAAAGAGGTTTTATAAAAGAGGGTTATTTTGCTGATTTGGTAATTGTAAATCCAAGTTTGCCCTGGAGCGTAAAACCAGAAAATATCCTGGCAAAATGTGGATGGTCACCTTTTGAAAATTATACTTTTAAATCAAGAATTACGCACACCTTTGTGAACGGTGAATTGGTTTATAATAATTTTAAAGTAAAAGACGTCCGTAACGGAAAAAGATTATTGTTTGATAGATAAAAAGCTGAAATGAAGAATTTAGTAATAATAGTATTGGTTTTGTTTCTTTCTGTAAGTTGTAAAAAAGAGTTGGTCAAACAACCTGCAAAGCTTATTGAGAAAGGAAAGATGATTGATATTATGTATGATTTGTCTCTTTTGGATGCGATGAAATATCAAAATCCGTTATCATTGGATTCAACAGAAACTGATCCTACTAAATTTATTCTCAAAAAATATAAAGTAGACAGCCTGCAGTTTGCACAAAGTAATATGTACTATGCAACTGACTATGAATCTTACAAAGAAATGTTTGATGAGATAAGCAAGCGATTGGCAGTGAATCAAAGAGCAACAGATTCAATAGTTAAAATTGAAGATAAAAAAGCAGCCAAAGAGAAGAAAAACAAACCTAAAGATTCTATTAAAGAGGCTGTTAAGAAACCGTTGAAGCAACAAGTAAATATCGACTCGATAAAACAATTAATACAATCAAGAAAGAAGAAGTAGTTTTATAACTTCGAAACGTCTTTTATATATTGATGTACATCTAGAAAAACCGTTCCAAGAGCGGTTTTTATTTTTTCATTTGAATACAGATTTTTAGAATAAGAGGCTTTTGCTGTTGCCTTGGTAATACTTCTTTTCTGAAAAAATAAGGTAGAGAAAATGGCATCTGCAATCCAAAGAAAATTCATCAATAAAGGTTTAGCATGAATTCCCGGTTTTTTTACTTTTAAGGTATCGGCAATTGTATTTAATATATCTCTAAAAATAATGTTATCTGCAATTAGTGTAAAGCGTTCATTTTTGATAGTGCTTTTCATTAATTCATGTGCAATTCTGACTACATCAGTTATGGCTATAAATCCGGTGTTTCCAAGCGTATAAAACGAAAGTCCGTTCGCCACTTTTTGATACAATTCGCTGCTTCCTTGTTCGAAAATTTTTGTTTTAGGAATAGGTCCTAAAATCACGCCCGGATTTATAATAATTACATTAAGTCCTTCCTGAAGTCCACGCCATACTTCCATTTCGGCGCCATATTTAGAAATAGCGTAATCGCTGTGAGGTTTTTCAGGATTCCAGTCTGTTTCTTCTGTAATATACGTTTCATGTGGTGCAATATCTCCTAAAGCCGCAATAGAACTTACAAAGCAAAATTTCTTTATTTCTTTGGCAATAGAAAAATTTACCATATTAGCGGTTCCTTCAATATTGGTTTTTCGAAGAGAATCTTCATCTTTGGGATCAAAGGAAATTAAAGCTGCGCAATGATAAACGTAGTCAATATTGATAAAAGCATTTTCTAAAGACGGAACATCTAAAATATCAGCTTCAAGCCAATTTATTTTTTCGAATAAATCTCCTTTTTTATACAATTCAAAAACCGATTTTGTTTTTTGAATGTTGTTTTGGTTTCGATAAATAGCCCGGACATTTTCTCCATTTTCAATTAAATGAAGCAATAAATGTGCGCCAACTAAACCTGTTCCTCCAGTTACTAATACCATTTTGTAAAGATAACTTTTTGCTTGAAAGGTGCAAAGCGACAAAGCGACAAAGTTGCAAAGGTTTTTTTATAAAGGTCAAAGTTGCAAAGGCTCAAAGGCACAAAGTAAGTATAGCATTTTTGATTGCTTTGATTCTTTGTGCTTTTGTAGCAATCTGTTTGTGTAAACCGTTTTGATATTGCAGTTGACAATCCCTATATTTGCACAAATTATTTTAAAAATGAAGAATCTAGTTGAAGAATTAAAGTGGCGAGGGTTATATCATGATAGCATGCCAGGAACGGAAGAACAATTGCTTAAAGAAGTAACTACGGCATATATAGGTTTTGATCCAACGGCAGATTCACTACATATTGGTAGTATGGTTCAGATTATTTTATTGGTTCATTTAAAGAATTTTGGTCATCAGCCTATTGCTTTGGTTGGTGGTGCAACCGGAATGATTGGTGATCCATCCGGGAAATCTGACGAAAGAAATTTGCTGAACGAAGAAACTTTGGCTAAAAATGTTGCGGGAATAAAAAGTGTTTTGTCTCGTTTCTTAGACTTTAATTCAAAAGATGCAAATGCTCCGGTGATGGTGAACAACTATGACTGGATGAAAGAATTCTCGTTTATTGATTTTGCCCGTGAAGTTGGAAAACGAATCACAGTAAATTATATGATGGCGAAGGATTCAGTTAAAAAGAGATTTGCCGGAGAAGGCGAAGGAATGTCTTTTACAGAGTTTACGTATCAGTTAATTCAGGGTTACGATTTTTATCATTTATATAAAAACAACAATTGCGTTCTGCAAATGGGAGGTTCTGACCAATGGGGTAATATTACCACAGGTACAGAATTAGTGCGCAGAATGGGAGGAGAAAATGCTAAAGCTTTTGCTTTGACAACGCCTTTGATTACAAAAGCAGACGGTTCTAAATTTGGTAAATCTGAAGGTGGAAATGTTTGGTTGGATGCAGACAAAACTTCAGTTTACAAATTTTACCAATTTTGGGTAAACGCAACTGATGTTGATGCTGAAAAATATATTAAAATCTTTACTTTTTTAGATAAAGAAACAATTGATGCCTTAATCGAAGAGCATAAAACAGCTCCGCATTTAAGAGTTCTGCAAAAGAAACTGGCTGAAGAAATCACGATTTTTGTTCACTCTGAAGAAGAATTGGAGAAAGCAATTCAGGCTTCGAATATTTTGTTTGGAAATTCTACTGCAGATGATTTGAAGAAATTGGATGAAACTACTTTTTTAGAAGTTTTTGATGGAGTTCCTCAAGCTGAAATTGTAAAAGCAGATTTAGAAAACGGATTGGATATTGTTGCTGTTTTGAATGAAAAAACAGGTTTTTTTAAATCAAACGGAGAAGCAAGAAGAGCTTTGACAGCTAATTCTATTTCTGTAAACAGAGAAAAAATAAAAGAAGATTTTGTGCTAACTGCAAATGATTTGATCAATAATCAGTTTGTATTGTTACAAAGCGGAAAGAAAAATTACTTTGTAATAAGAGTGGTTTAATTCATGTTTTGAACTTCTAATTGAAAGTTATAAAAAAAGCATCAGCGTAAGCTGATGCTTTTTCTTTTTAGTGAGTGTTTTTATTTAACAACTTTTCGGGTTTCATTCTTAGATTTAATGATGTAAATCCCGCTTTTTAATGATTCTAATGATTTGTTTTCTTCTTCTTTAGAGCTAACTTTTTTGGTTAAAACTTTTTGCCCTTCAAAATTGTAAACATTTATGGAATAAGGTTGTATGTTGTCTTCAACATTTAAATCAGACTGAACAGTTTTTGCGAAAGGGTTAACAAAAGTAACTGGTATAACTGTTATGTTATTATTTTCATTTGATTCGGTATTTGTTTTAGAGTCGTCAACCGACATAAGAATGTTTCGATTTCCAGTAACTGTTAAGCCGCCAAAATCAGAAGAGAAAATTGATTTAGATACTGTAATTGAACTTCCTGGGTTTATTGCAGCTATTGAAACACTGCTTGATGTAGATTTTATATCTGCTGTATCAAGAATACCATCAGTTGATAAATAAAACTGAAGTGTTGCAGGGGCTGATTTAGTGCTTCCTATATTTTTAATAGTTATTGCTTGTAAGTTAAGAATTCCAGATTGATTATTTATCGTGTGTCTTTTATTTCCTAAATCACTTAGTGCCGCACTACACTCAAAGCAATTACTAAAAACAATCGTATTGGCTGGATCAATAACTAAGTCTGGTTTTCCGGTTGGTGTTGTTGTCTGATTGATAGTAAATGACGATAAAGATGAAATTACATTATTACTGTTGTTTATGTCTTCACTATTAGTTAATTGGATAATTACATAATAAGTACCACTGCTAATATTTGCAGGAATAATTATGGATGGAACGCTATATTTGATTTCATTAGGATTTAGTGGATCTATAGTAACATCTTTGATTAATGTATCATCAGCGCTTAGAATAGAATTGCCTTTAGAAAAGTAAATTAAGCAATGAGATGGTGTAAAAGCTCTGCCTCCTATATTTTTTATAGAATATATTACACTAGCATTAGCTCCGCTGGTGGTAGTTGTACCTCCAAAGTCTGTTGCTGTAGCTTGTAAGTCTGGTTTTGGACAATTTAATGCAGCAGGAGAAAAAACGGCATTAGCAATTGTAGGATCAAATTCATAGTCAGCATCTCCATTTTCAGGACTTGAACCATCTATCAAATAATAATTTGGGCCCTTCCCAAAATCCATAAAATATGCACTGCCTACAATTAAAGATTGTGTTATTTTAATGTTTACTTTTTCTCTGGTCGTATTAGCTGTTAAATTTGCGCAATAGTTATTTTGTGCTTCTTCTAAAGTTGAACCCAATAAAATTGGTCTTATATATTTCCAAGATAAAGAGTTGCACAAATCAGTAATTGGAGCTCCAAAATTAGGAGGAGTATCAATTTCGTCGCCCTTGTCAGTTCCTGCATCTCCAGCATAAGTTACTTTGTAGTATCTTGTACCAAAGTTTCCGTAATTTAATCCTAAATCTGCCTTGTAAATTTTCCCAACTTCCAATTTGAAATTTTGTCTTAAATTTACTTCTCTTATGCCTACTGGAGAATAATGATGGGTACATTCGACGGCAATGGCCCATTCTATAGTAGGACCTAAATCTTGTAGTTCGTGATATCTGTAATTCGGATTTTGTGACCAGCTTATAAAGGTCAAAAAAGTAAACAGTACTAAAGTAATTTTTCTCATAATTTTTATATTTAAAAAGTTACTTTAAAAGTATATTTTAAACATAAGTGTAGTATTTTTTCTACATTAATTATAAGTTATGAAATTGTGTATATTCTTACATTAAGATAATTGCAATAAATGCATTTTATTATGATAACGAGTTACAATACCATCAAATTACAGCCACGAATATCAGAATTATCAAAACGTCCCAATACCTCGAAAGAGTTGTTGAGATTTTTTTTGCCTAAATCCTGTGTGGCGATAAAAGAACAAGAATTAATGTTGGCTAAATCAATTACATTGATTCCTCCGGTTTTTCCGTTTTTGACATAAGTAAGAGCATCTTCAGGATCACGAATTAAAATGTGCATCCATGACGGACATTCGAAAACTCCTTCACCTAAAGAATAAGCTTGTCCTAATAGTTCGGTCATGCCATATTCAGAATGAATTGCTGTAACTCCAAAACCTTTGCAGAGTTGTTCGTGTAATTCTTCGCGAATCATTTCTTTACGTTTACCTTTCATTCCTCCAGTTTCCATAATAATGGTGTTTTGAAGGTTGAATTGATGTTTTTCAATCAAATCTAATAAAGCATAAGTTACGCCAATTAAAATCACATTTTGACCAGATGCATCTAATGCTGTCAATTTTTTAATTAAGTCATCATGGTTGTGCAAATAAAACCCACTATCCGGCTGATTGGATAGTTTTATTAAATCTTCGACCATATAAATAAGCGAAGACCCATCACGTTCGAGATAGGACGGCAAAAGAGCTAAAACAACATAATCTTCGATATTGCCATAGAATTGAGAAAAACCGTTGCGGTAACTTTCCTCATATAGGGAAACATCGGTCACTATATGTCGGCTTGTGATCATTCCAGTTGTTCCGCTGCTCGTAAAAGTAACCTGAGCCGGATCATTATTAGAAACTACATTATGGCTTTTGAAAAACTGAATAGGTAAAAACGGAATTTGTTCCAGTGATTTTACCTGTTGTGGATTGACTTTTAAGAAATCACAGAAATCCCTATATACGATGTTGTTCTCATGTTGAAAACGAAATACTTTTAAGGCTATTTTTTCAAATTGTTTTTGACTCGAAATCGTAAATATATCGTTGGCTGTGATCAAAACTTTTTTTTTGCAAAGATATTGTTTTTAGTTTTCAGTAGTAGTTTTCAGTCACAGTTTTTGGCATGTAGTGAAACTGAAAACTGAGACTGGGACTGAAAATAAAAAAGCTCCTGAAAAGGAGCTTTTTTATGTTTTATCGAATGATGAGCTTTCGGGTTGCAGAAGCATTTTCTTCGCTTATTTTGATGATGTAAACACCGGGAACAAGATCTGAAACATTTAGTTCTCTTGAACTTAAATGTGCCTGAAGTACTTTTTTGCCCAGGACATCAAAGACTATTATTTCTTTTTCTAAATCATTTTTAGAGGAGATGTATACTTTTCCGCTCGTAACCGGATTAGGGTACAAGCTTAAACCCTCAATAGTAGATGTAGTTGCATCTTGAGGTTTTGGTAATTGCTTGCTCTCCTGTGCCGAAACACTTAGAGTAAAGAAAAAAGCCAATAAGAGTGTAATATAAAAGTAGTTTTTTACCATCGCATTATTTTGATTAATGTAAATATACAAAAAAAAATTACAAAAACTACGCCAAAAAAAAACATCCTAAATATTTAGGATGTTTTTAACATTTTATGTGTGAAGTGATTAGAAACCAACTGACCAGCTAGCAGCCCATGTTGGAGCTAAAACTCCGTTTCCAGCACCAGTTGCAGTAGCTGATTCTGTAAATACAGCAGATACATCAGCAGTTACTCCAGATGTAGCAGGAGCTACAGCAGTTTTCTTTCCTTTAGATTTTGCAGGTACATCAGTAACAAATAATACGTTTGATACTTTTAAAGCTGTTCCAACGAAAGCAATAGTTTCGTCATTTTCAACATCAATACCAGTTGCCCAAGAGCTTAAAACTACATTTGAGATGATTCCTTTAGTTCCTCTTCTTAATTTGATAGCTTGGTTTTCAGCAAAGTTAGCAACAGCTGCAGTGCTTCCAGGTCCAACAAGAGTTAAATTTGTGATAGTAGGGTTAGCGATTGGAGTGAAAGCATATCCGAATTCGAAGTTATCAGCTTCAATTCCTCTGTTTCCTTTTCCAAAATCTAATTTACCATACCAGTTAGTATTTGTTCCATTCCATCCTTCAGTCCAGTCAAACTGATCATCTTCGTTACCGATAGAGATTAAGTTTGTAGTGTTTACAGATCCTCCGAAGAATTCAAATCCGTCATCAGCACCGTGGTAAGCTTCTACGTTTTCAACAACTGTTCCAGAACCTACTCCAAAGAATGAAATACCATTAAATTCTTTTTCAGAGTTGAAAGCAGCTCCAGCGTACTCAATTCTTAAATACTTGATAGATCCTGAGTTATCAGCAGAGTTAGTTCCTCCGTAAGTTAATTCAGCAACTTCAGATGTAGCTGTACTAGCACCACCACTTACACGGTTGATTGGCGCTTTACCACAAATTACTAAACCACCCCATTTACCAGCTTCTTTTACAGTAGCGGTCATGATAACTGGCTTTGCAGCTGTACCGTTTACGTTGATTTTTCCTCCTTGTGCGATTGCTATATAAGATGCAGTTCCGCCTGTACCTTCAATAGTTGTTCCAGCAGGAATTGTTAGAGTTGCTCCGTTTTCTACTTTTATTGCACCTGTCAATTTGTATGTTTTAGATGCATCAAGTACTACCTCACCATCAGCGATAGTTCCTTTAAAGTTAGCAGCATCAGCAACAAATGTTGAAGTTGGTGCTTTTTTATCGTCATCACTAGAACAGCTTGTAAGCAAACCTCCTGATAAAGCAATAACTGTAACGAAATTTAAAATTGATTTTTTCATAATCGTTTTAATAATTTTTTTTGTGTTTAATTTCTTGTTGCAAAGATGGATTAGAAATCTTTTTTAGATGTTAAGTAACTGTGATTGTTAGTTTAATAAAAAGTAGTTTTTACATTAAGTAAACGTTAACTGCTTAACATGTGATTTAAAATGTAAAAACATTCCATAAAAAAAAGACAGCCATAAAGCTGTCTTTTTTTACTAATTCAAAATATCTGTTTATTTAGAACTCATAGCTAAATTGTAAGCTTAAGTTTAAACCTTTTTTGTAACTCAAAACATTTACATCTCCGGATTGGTTTTCCTGAACTCTGTTTACAGTTGGGTCAAGAATGTTTTTTACCACTAAACCAAGACCGTAGTTTTTACTTAATTTAGATTTTGCAATAAAATCTAATGAACCAACAGCTTTATCAACTAAGTCACCTTTTTCAAGTGTACCAATTGCATTTACTCGGTCAGAGAAATAGTTGTATGCTAAGGTTGTAGTAAGGTTGCTGTTTTTGTCATTCCATTCGTTATAGAAAGATATATCAGCATTTAATAATAAAGGAGAAGCTCCTGTAAATTTACCTGTTTTATTCGTAAAAGTAGTTGGACGTGTTCCGTTAGTTTCTTCAAGAACTTTTTCGTCATTTAACTCTTGTTTACTGTATAAATAGGACGCATTAAGACCTCCTGTTAATCTTTTTGTGTTTTCGCTGTCAAAATTAAAAAGTACTTTTTTGTATTCTAATTCAGCTCCTGCCACATAACCATAATCTCCTGAGTTTACATAAGAGATATCATTTGTAGATGAGTTGATGATAACTTCATTGATTGGGTTCAAAATATATTTACCAAATGCAGTTAGAGAAACAACTTCATCACTTTGTGGGAACATCTCCCATTTTAAATCTAAGTTATAATCATCTGAAGCATATAAAAACGGGTTACCAACTTTAGCTTGTAAAAATTCCTCATAAATAAAAGGAGATCTTTCTTTGAACTGAGGTAATGTATATGTCTTGCTGAATCCTAAACGTAAATTTTGTTTTTCATTAAGTTCGTATTTTAAAACTAAACTTGGTAAGAAAGCTGTTTTTTCTAATTTATCGCTTCCTCCGTCAGGATCTAACTGTGTGCTCCATTCAACATTTTGAGTAATAACTTCCGCTCTTAATCCTAAAACTGCAGTAAGTTTAGTGTTGAATTTATATTCAGTATTTAAAAATCCACCGTTAATAGTTAAATCTCCACCATAAGTTTGTGGGTCAAGTGCATTTGAAACTTCCGGACCTCCACGGAAAGTAGAAATTGTGAAGAAGTTGTTTGCGAAATTCTGTTGGTTGTAAAATAAATCCAGATTATTTGGGTCAACAATGTCACCAGTATGAGAAACAGGAGATGTAGTTGTTTTAAGATTAAATTGAGTTGCCTCAAAATCTCTGTTTTTAAATCTTCCGTTATACCCTACAGTAAACTTTCCTTTGTAATCTCCTTCGTCATTTTTGTTAAACTTATAATTTACAGATAAGTTTGCCGCTAATTCATTTTCTTTCAGCTCCTGAAAATAATGGTTATTATTTGGTGCAGACTGAGAGTTGATTACATAAGCACCATCAATTTTATTCAATGTATTGTAAGTTCTGTCCGGAATACTTTGGTTTACTATGTTGTAAGAACCTCCCCAGTTAAGAGTGCTTCTGTCGCTTAATTTATGTTCACCTAATAATTGGTTTACCCATAAATCAGTTTTTTCATATTCATTTCTACGAATGTACCCGTTTCCGTCATTTGCTAAATCAACAATATATCCTGATGATTCTTCTTTCTTTTGTGCAGATGTGTTAATGTACAAAGAGTTGAAGTTGATTTTGTTATTGTTGTTGATTTTGTATCCTGCATTAAACATCCCTGTTGTATTTGTGCTGTATGCCAGGTATTTGTAATCTAAGTCTTTTCCGGCAACACCAGCAGCATTTACACTTCCTTTTGCAGTTCCGTTTGTTCTTGAAGAGTAGTCGTTAGTGAAAGAAGCAGTTCCAAAAATGTTGATTTTTCCTTCTTCTCCAACATTAAAGGTATCACCGCCCGAAATTCCTAGTGAACCGGCAAGAGGTGTTTTCTTTTCAAATTGAAGCGTGTTAAATCCATATTGATTAAGCGGATTGTTTGGAATTTCAGCTTTGCTAAATCCAAAAGCATTTGGACCTTTTTGTAATGTAAAGTTGTTTTCTCCAACAGCATTTGTGTTTATTTTTGATTCAGCATCGATTTTGAAAAAACCGTTTCCTTTGTAGTCTTTAGAAACAATATCAACGTTACCTCCGGCAAAATCTCCAAAAAACTTACCATTATAAACCTTATCAATAGATACGAATTCAATAATGTCGGTAGAGAAAATATCTAAATTAATGTTTTTCTTTTCAGGATCGTTAGATGGTATTGGTAAACCATTCATAGTAGTAGAGTTGTAGCGGTCTCCTAAACCTCTTACAAAAATGTTACCAGTACCTTCTTGTTTCGTAATACCTGTAGTTTTTACAACAGCATTGGCAACATCACTAACTCCTTTTTTAGAAAGTTCTTGTGCTCCAATAGATTGTTTAATATCTACTGCATTTTTTTGTTCTAAAAGCAGGGCAGATTCTTTTTGTCTGTTTACTGCTGAAGATTTTACAACAACATCCTTAAGAGTATATCCTCCTGATGAAAGCACCTGATTAACAGTAATGGTTTCATTTGCTTTAACAGTTACTGGTTGTTCTACAGACTCATATCCAACGAAACTAAAAATAATAATATAATTTCCCGGATTTACATTCAACGAATATTTTCCGTCGATGTCAGTGTTTGCGCTAATATTTGTACCTTTAAGTAAAACATTAGCAAATGGTAAAACTTCATTGTTAGTTTCTTTGTCGGTTAAAACGCCAGAAATTGTACCTTTGTTCTGAGCGATAGAAATCGTGCAGATAAATAATGCAATAAATAGAAATTTTAAATTGAATTTCATTTCAGTGTTGTGTTTAATTTATTTTTGTGCAAAGAAAGAACCGTCTTGTAAAGTTCATGTTACGCACTTGTTATGTTTTTGTGTTCTCAAGATTATCAAATTGTTACCAGATTAAATTACCGTTAACCGCAATTTTTAACGGTTATTTTGTTAGTATATTTACGCTGTGAAATAAAAAACATCGAATATTTAATGAAGAAAATTTGATGTAAAAATCTCAATTTTTGCTATTTATGAAAAAAACACAAACCAAGATTTTATTAGTTGACGATGAACCAGATATCTTAGAAATCGTTGGCTATAACCTTGCTCAGGAAGGCTATCAGATTGTTACTGCTTCAAACGGAAAAGAAGCAATAGCAAAGGCTCAGAAAGAATTGCCGGACTTAATTATTATGGATGTAATGATGGCTGAAATGGACGGAATGGAAGCTTGCGAACACATCAGAAAAATTCCTGAATTAAATAATGTTATCATAACATTCCTTACTGCCAGAAGCGAAGATTACTCACAAGTTGCTGGTTTTGATGCAGGTGCAGATGATTATATCACCAAGCCAATAAAACCAAAATTATTGGTCAGTAAAGTAAAGGCTTTGTTAAGAAGGTTAAAAGAACAAGAAGTTGTTAGTGATACCCTGAATGTAGGCGGAATAGAGATTAACAGAGAAGAATACAAAATTATTAAAGGCAATGTTGAAATTGCTTTGCCAAGAAAAGAATTCGAATTGTTTTATTTACTGGCTTCAAAACCCGGAAAAGTTTTTAAAAGAGACGAAATCCTGGATAAAGTTTGGGGTAATGAAGTTGTAGTAGGAGGAAGAACAATCGATGTTCACATTAGAAAGTTACGCGAAAAAATAGGAGAAGACCTTTTTAAAACCATAAAAGGTGTAGGTTATAAATTTGAGGTATAACATCCTGTAAAATTCGAACCATATAAGTGAGTGATATAAGTTCATTTAATTTGTTTCGCAATTTTTAAAAATTAGTATATTTAGCACATGTAAACATAGCGTTTACATGTGCTAAGTCATTTATAGTCAAAAGTAAAATGAACTTATATCACTTATATGGTGAAAAAAAGTAATTTCTTAAAAGTTCAATAATTCAATGAAAATTAATTTTAAAAAAACATACAAATTTGCTGTCAAGTCGGCATTATATATAAGTCTTTTCGGAACAGGATTTGTACTGATTCTGATGAATTTATTCTATAAAAATCAGCTGAAACATCAAGTTGCATTTGGAATAATTTTTATTATTTCGATTTATATTTTCTCATTTTTAGTTTTACAATATCGGGTAGAACGCTTTATTTACAGAAGAGTAAAAAAAATCTACGATGAGGTTTCTTTATTAGAATCTACAACTCTTATCAATCAGCCCATAACTACCGATATGGAAACTCTTTCACGCGAAGTAAAAAAGTTTGCTACAGATAAAAAGCTGGAAATCGAAATGCTGGAAATCAGGGAGCAATATCGTAGAGAATTTTTGGGTAACGTTTCACATGAACTTAAAACGCCTTTGTTTACTGTTCAGGGTTATGTTTCTACTTTGCTTGATGGCGCAATGGATGATAAAACCATTCGAAAAAAATATCTGAAACGTGCTGAAAAAGGAGTAGAAAGATTAATTTATATCGTCGAGGATCTTGATATGATTACCAAATTAGAATCTGGTGATCTGGATTTAATGATTACCGATTTTGATATTGTTGAATTGATTCAGAATGTTTTTGATCTTCTGGAAATGAAAGCCGACAAAAAGAAAATTAAACTGGCTTTTGAAAGCAAAAATGTACAGTCGGTTATTGTGCGTGGCGATCAGGACAGAATTCAGCAAGTTCTCGAAAACCTGATTGTAAACTCTATTAAATATGGTAAAGACGGCGGTTTAACCGAAGTTGGTGTTGTGAACCTGACCAAGAAAAAAGTCTTAATCAGAATTAGTGATAATGGAGAAGGAGTTGAAAAACAAAATATCCCAAGACTTTTTGAACGTTTTTACAGAGTTGATAAAAGCGGAACCCGATCAGAAGGTGGTTCAGGTCTTGGATTGGCCATTGTAAAACATATTATCGAAGCGCATAAAGAAAAAGTATATGTAGAAAGTGAATTCGGTATTGGTTCTGAATTCTCATTTACACTTGAAAAAGCATTAAAAGCACAAAAACCTGAGGTTAAAAAATTGTAAGCAGATTTTAATAAATTGCCGTAAAAGATGGCTTTTTAACAATAAATCAAGATACAGCAAAACCTCATAACATTAAATTTTTATTATAGTAACATCTTGTTAATGATTTCTTAACATAGGTGAGTCATCTTTGTACCCTGAAATTAAGGGAACTAAAGAAATAATGATAAAAAGAAAAATAGCTGTCATATTATTACTGATAAGTTTTGCAGCAAATGCGCAGGATCTGAATAAACAGGATGTAAAAAACGAAGTAATGCGTATTTTAGATTCTATCAATAAAGCAAAGCTTCCAGATACTAAATCTGGCGGAGGAGTTGAAGAACACTGGTATGACAAAATATCTTTAAGAGGTTATGCACAAATACGCTACAACGGTCTTTTCTCTACAAATGATAAAGTTTCCTGTGAACAATGTGATAAATCCTGGGGAACAACTTCAACAGCACCAGATGCACAAGCAAATAACGGACTATTTATTCGTCGTGCACGTTTAGTGTTTTCAGGTCAGGTTCACCCAAATGTCTTTTTCTATTTTCAGCCTGATTTCGCCAGTTCGCCAAGTACCGGAATTCAGAATTTTGTTCAGATTCGTGATTTATACTTTGATCTTTCTTTTGATAAGAAAAGAGAATACCGCGTTCGTGTGGGGCAAAGTAAAATTCCGTATGGTTTCGAAAATATGCAATCCAGTTCGCAGCGTTTAGCTTTAGACCGTAATGATGCAATGAATAGCGCGATCTTAAATGAGCGTGATTTAGGTATATTCTTTTATTGGGCTCCAGCCGAAATTAGAGAGCGTTTTGCTATGCTGGTAAAAGACGGTTACAAAGGTTCAGGTGATTATGGAGTTTTTGCTTTTGGAGTTTACAACGGTCAAATTGCCAATAAACTTGACGGAAACCGTGATTTGAATGTGGTAGCAAGATTAACCTATCCGTTTGTTATTGGCAGTCAGATTATCGAACCCGGAATTCAGGCTTATACCGGAAAATGGGCTTTTACCGGCGAAATTTCGTCAGGAGTAAAAGTAGACGATCCTCAATATGTAAAAGATCAAAGAGTAGGGGCAACTTTTGTATTGTATCCCAGGCCTTTCGGGATTCAGACCGAGTATAACATTGGTACAGGACCACGATATAATACAGTAACAAATACAGTTGATGAAACAGATCTAAACGGAGGTTATGTTTTATTGAACTACAAATTAGACATCAAAAAGCAACATATCTATCCTTTTGCTAAATTTCAATATTATGACGGAGGAAAAAAATACGAAAAAGACGCAAGAAGTTATGTCGTTAGAGATTATGAAATTGGTATAGAATGGCAACCACTGAAAGCTTTTGAGCTTACAGCAGAATATGTTATTGCTGATCGTACTTTTGAGGACAGTTTACTTCCCGTCAACCGTCAGCAGGGTAACTTATTAAGATTGCAAGCGCAGTTTAATTTCTAGATTAATCCTCGAAAACACTAAATAAAGAATCCCAGTCTATATCTTCGTTAAACTGAGTTAAGCCTTTAAACGACTTTACTTTTGAAAGATCTTCAATGGTAAAGTCGTCTTGCATTGCATACGGTACAAGATTTTCCTGTTGTAGTTTTACCGCGAGGTATTCTTGCTCATATTGTCCCGGAGTAGGAATAAAAAAGGCTTTTTTGCCTAGTTTTGCCAAATCCATTACCGTTGTATACCCGGAACGGCATAAAACAAAATCACTTTCATTAAAAGTTTGTTCCAGTTGTTTTGAGTTCATAAAATTATAATAGGTCACATTTCCGGCTTGCCATTTAGTTTGTGCTTTCTCTACAATACCTTGTACAAAAACAACTTTACCTTTATAATCAGCAACTTCTTTTTGTAATTTCTCGTCTAAAAAAGTGCGTTGAGGTTCCGGTCCGGATAAAATGATCATCAAATCATATAGCTTTGGCGTTTCCTTTTTACGCATTCTGCTTAAAGGACCAATATATTTAAGATTAAGATCAGTTGTTTTGAGATGACCCAGTTCTCCCGTTAAATTTATCGCTTCGTTAGTATCAGGAACCCAGCATTCAGTATACTTTTTTATAACATGCTGATGACATTTACTGGTAAACCAAGTTGTGTTTCCCGTCATTACATTCAATTGATGCGTCATAAAAACAGAAGGGATTTTTTTGCTGAAAACACCTAATCTATTATCAGAAATGATTCCGTCGATTCCGTGTTTTTTGATCCAGCTTTTTACCATTTTTTTCTCATCCAGGATAGCGACAATCATTTTAGGTAAATTCTTAATCAGTTTCCATTTAAAGTTCTTACCGTTCTTTGCATATTCAATATGATAAGAAGGAAGTTCAAGAGTTTGAATATATGGAAATTCTTTTCGCAATAATGCCAATGCAACACCATCAGAGGCTATTATGGGGATAAAATTATTTTCCTGAAGCGCTTTTATAATTGGGATACATCTTGTGGCGTGGCCTAGTCCCCAGTTTAATGGAGCAACTAAAATTGTTTTGTTCGCAGAATAGTCAATGCTCATAGTTTAACGCTTTTTAAAAACGAAGATAGAGAAATATGTTTTTTATGTTATTTCGCACATATTACTAAATTATTAACTCTATATTCTTGTCTAAGCCAAGTAATCCGTTAAAAAATAAAAATAAAATTAATCTTCAAAAAGTAAAGTTACTTATATGTTAAGTAATGTTTCATTTTTTTAAAGAACTTGCATAAAAAAAGGAACTAGTAAATAGTTCCTTTTGTATTGTTGCAAAATTATTTTAGTCTTGTATATACGTTTTATTTCCATTTTTGTTAATGTAGTATTTACCACCTTTTGGCCCCGTATATACTTTTTTCCCGTTATATTCTCCGGTAACTTTATCAGCTACTTTTGGAGCTTTTTCGGTAGTTTCTTTTAATGTTTTAGTAGTTGTTTTTTTAGCTGTAGCATCTTTTTTGGCTGCTGCGTCTGCTTTCTTTACGTCAGCTTTTGCACCATCTGCTGCTGCAGTTGCTTTTTTAGAGGCTTTTGCAGCATCACTTTTAGCTTTTGCAGCATCTTTATCAGCTGCTTTTTTAGTTGCTGAAGCACTTTCTTTTTTTGCTGCGGTCGAAGCATCAGTAGCTTCTTTTGCTGCTTTTTTTGATTTTGCAGCTTCTTTTTTCGCATCAGATGCCGCTTTGTCAGCAGTTGCTTTTTTCTTTTTGGCAGCAGTTTCGGTTTTGCTTTTTGACTCCTTTGCAGTTGTTTCCTGAGCATAGAAACTAGAAGAAAAAACAACCATAAAACAAAGTAATAATAATTTTTTCATAGGGTTACGAGTTTAAATTTCAATTAAAATTAATCAATTTATTAATACGTTTTTCGTAAACTGTTAAAAATAAGCACGAAGCTGTACATTGCCCGTGTGAACTACAGATCCAGTCTCACTTTTTCGTCCCTGATAATTTAAATTTACATCCAGAAACTGGGTTAGATTTTTCTGTAAAAGCAATTTCCAGACTAAATTTTGTCCTTGCTGAAGTCCTTCAAGCATCTGAAAACCTACTGATGAAAATTCATTTCCTGTAAACTTATTTTGGTAAAAAGAGAATTCTCCATTTAGGGTTACTTTTTTCTCTCCCGCAAAGGAAAAAGAAGTTCCAAGTCTGTTTTGAACTAAAGTATCTAAATTTCCAATCTGATTTTCTTTGTTCTGAAATTCATAAAAGAAATCTAAACTTGTATTTTTTGAAAACAAATAACTGATTTTTGGTGCAACCTGATATCCATTCAAATCGTAGTTTTTCTCTTCAAAATCTTCAGAAATCAAATTGGTTTTAATGGTTTTCGTGAAAAAGTTAAATAACCAGCTTTTTTGATACAAATGAGTGTATTGCAATTGATTCGAGCTGTTTGTGATATTTTGTGACCCAATTGAAAGTAGATTTTTTCCTTTATTTATAAGATAAGTATAGGTTACGGAATGTTTCTGTTTTCCGCGGTTATAGTATAAACTGTTTCTAAAACTGGAATTTAGTCCTAAAATATTTTCTTGTGATGAATCAAACGGATTTAGTTCTAAACGCTCTCCCCGGCTTTTTACCTTTCGATCCATAATAAAAGAAGTCTGGTTGTAAAAGTAAGAAGCGATTTTCCTGAAACCGGTTTCATTTTGCCATTGCAGCGGATTTAAAGCAACAGATTGCGAAAATTTATTTTGGTTGGTTTTAATATAAACCTGATTGGGTAAAAAGATCCTGACATATCTGGCCTGATCCGGAAAAGCTGCAATTTCAAATTCTTCTAATTCCTGAATTCCGTTGCCATTATAATCATTCCAGGTATAAACACCTTGTCCTGTAGGGACTTCAATATAAGTAAACTCTTGTTGAGCAATAGTTCCCGAGCTGGTTTCGTAAGCTGTTCCTATTTGCATGAATTGGTTAAAAAAACGATCGTTATATAAAACTCTTGAATTTAGTGAAGGTTCATTTTTTCGTGATGAATCTGTAAAATCTAAATTGCGATAACTGGCATAAACTGCTAAATCTGTTGTTTTGTTCTGGATCAGTTTCGACTTTAAATAATAGGTTTGCGAATTGTTTACGTGTTGCAATAATCCGTTTTGCAAACTGTCATTTCGACGTTGCAGGTATCCAATTTCTACAAACACTTTTGTACTGTCACCCCGACCAATAAAAGTGCCATATTCTGAAAATCTTTGGCTTAAAGCCGAAAAAGCATTGGTCACTTTATCCCTTTGCTGATTGTTCTCGATTTGCATACTGGCACCAATCCAGTTTTTGCCAAAATGATATTTAGTACGGGTTTGGTTTCTGATAAATTTTGAAGTCGAACTCGTAGCATCACTATTTAGATAACTGCCTTGGTTTTCGATTGTCCATTTCTTTAGTTTAAAAAAAGCAGTTGTGGTATGTCTGATTCCGGAATAACTTTCGGTATAATCCAATTTTTCAAACTGATAAGTAAATAAACCAATATTTGAAGTCTCCTTTTTAGCAAATAGATCAAAATTTAATCCTGTCATTAATAAACTTTGATTGCCTAAAAGGGTTTCATTTAAATTCCAATCCCTATTAAATTCTATATTATACAAACGCTCGACAGATCTGAAATCTTCCTGCACAAATTGGTAATTTGCAAAAGCATCTAAAGTCCATTCTCTGGTAAAAAGACGTTTTTTTACATTGGTCTTGAGTGCAATTCCATCATTGTCGCTGTCATCAATTTTCGAAAATAAATTTTTATCATTATTACTTACCGCTATTTCAAAGTCAACAAGGGTTTTCTCATTGGGGTTATATTTCCCTAAAAAAGTAGCGACCTGCAGTTTTATTGGGGCAACTAGATTTACAATAGGCTCATAATTTCCTTGTAAAACGCCATTAATTGGCGCGGTATATTCATAAATACGTTCTACTGAATTGTTGTTCTGTATACTATAATTTCCGGCATTATTACCTACAAGACTAAATTTTACATTGTACAAGACATTACCTGGATCATTAGAATATTCGTATGCCTCAACAGAATTGACCAGTATTTTTTTATATAAAATTTTATTATCTGCATAAGTGTCTTCATATGCTGATGGCGCTTTCATTAAATCAGGATTATCTCCGGCCTGGTTTAAAATCTGAACTTGTTCTGTAGAAAGATTTTGCTGCAGCGGTTGGTTTTTCATATCATTTTCAGAATAGATATAACCGCCAAAGCTCCAATTTTTATTTTCATGTGTTGCGCCCGCATAGGTAACCAATCTATTATAGTTTCGTTCAGAATATTGGTATTCAACATTAATACGCATTTCAGAAGTAATAGTAAAAAGAGAGGTAAAAGTGATTTCTCCGGCATTATAATCGATGACATAATCGTTGTTTTCGCCACGTTTTAGCAAAACACCATTTACATAAACACGCTCAGATCCTGAAATTACCAGTACATATAATTCACCATTTTGGCCTTTTAATTTATAAGGTCCCTGATTGCCTTCCTGACCGGTAAAAGTACTTTTGGCATATTGGCCTTTTACAAAAGCAACAGAAGCAAAAATATTGGTTTTGCTCTCGTCATCACCAAAATTGAAACTGGTAGAAAGTCCTTGTACTTTTTTATTGAAATTTAAAAATTGAGTTTTTCTGTTTTCCAAAAAAACATCACCGGCACGAATATTCCAGTCATCGCTAAAAAGTTCCATGAAAATATTATCGAACTGATCGAGTTTTTGAGAATATCCTCCGTCTTGCAACGGGATATTATTGTCCTGAAGGGAAGCACGTAAACTAATTTTATCAGATATTTTTCCGGTAATCTGAAGATCTAAATTCGAATTTAAAACTGTGTTTTGATTGTTTCCAACAGTTACACCGCGAGTGATACTTCCAGAAGTATTTAAACCATCAAACGGAGTAACTTTTTTAGTATTGGTGTTTTCTATTTTGTACAATTTCTCAGAACCTACATCATTCGTAACTACTTGATTGGATTTGTACAGGCTGTATTCTTTAGTTATAAAATCCGGATATCTTAAATAATTTACAATCAGGGTATCTGATGATAAAGCTAATTGTTCCTTTAAAATCAAAGTTCCTTTTTCAAAATCAATTTTATAAAAAGTAGAATCCAGCGGTTCATTTTTAGTATTTAGAATTTCGAAAAAGCTGGAATTTATGCTGAATTCTTCAATATGGATAGTATCACGCGTTGCAATTACTTTTTTGGTTTTGTACGATGAGTCCGTTTCCTGCGCCTGAAGCCCGGAATACCAGATGAAAACCGTTAAAAACAGTAATTTTTTCAACATAAATACTTTAACTCTAAAAAATCAAAAGTAGTATTTATAATTGGTAAATGTTGCGCAGCATATTTTAGTTTTATTAGGTAATTAGATACCCTTAAAGCTGACTATCTGGAATATTTTATCAAAATTAGAATTATTGCAATCAATAATAAAATTATAATGCTGTAACTAGGATCTGCATAATTAGCGTGCCAGCCAAATTGTTTTATTTTTTTGGGAAAATAGGATCTCTTATCTTTTCGATTATAATAAAACATTCCCCAAATCCAATTATTTGGGTCGTTTTCCCATTCGTTTTGAGTTTCATGGCTTGGTTCATCATCATTTTTCATGATTATAAAGTATTGATGTTGATGTGTTTGTCTTTGAACTAAAGTAAATTTAATTAAATATTTTTAATTGAGGAATGTTACATGTTTTATCTTCCGTTTTTTATTTGGGTAAACATAGAGACCGAAATAAAAAAAGCCAATGCCATCGAAGTTCCCATTTTTATCATATTACCGCTATGGTTTGGGTTGTAAAAAAAGTAGGCTAAATAAATACAGCTAATAATAGCGATGCTATATTTGAAAATAAAAAATTTCATGTTTTCAATGAATAAATTAGTTGGAAGAATTACTTGTTTTTTAAACTTGATTGCTAAAGATGTGCTGCAACTATAAGAATAATTGCAATGACAACTAATACTAAAAATACTGAATTAGGATTCGCAAAATTAATTGTCCATCCCAGTTTCTTTATTCTTTTAGAAGGAAACAATCTGGTGTCTTTTGGGTTGTAATAGAAAATTCCCCAAATCCAATTATTGGGATTGTTGTTCCATTCATTTTTAGTTTCTTCGGAGGGGTCGTTATTAAAATTCATTATTTTGTAGGTTTAAAATATGTTTCTTTCTAATAATTGTGACAGATATTTTTAGGGATATCTTTTGCTGAATCGATATCCTAGCACTACAATTATTATAAAAAGGGAAAGAAGCAAAGCAGAATGGGTCATTTTTGGTTTTTTTTTATTTGAGAGAAAATATTTATTGTTTTTTTGGGCATGCCTAAATTACTGTTTTGTAAGCGTTTGTATTATGTGATTATCGGGTATTTTTAATAAGAAATGTATTAGCTATTTTTTTATTTAAAAAAATATCTGATTTTTGTGAGTATATATTTATAAAACATCTTTCTTGTTTTATAAAAACTTTATCAATTATGAATGTTATTGTAGGCAATAAGTTAAAAATACTTCGGAAAAATAAAAAAATGTCACAAGAAGAAGTGGCAGATTATCTTGATATATCACAATCTGCATATGCCAGAATGGAAAGTGGTGAAAGTCATTCCTGGGCCAGTCATATTTTAAGAATCTGTAAAATTTTTGGTATAACTCCGGATGAATTATTAAAGTTAGAAGTTAATAATAAGGAAATATCTTCCGGGCAAATCTTCAATCAACTGTCTGATACTGTAATAGAGCAGTACGAAGAAAGAATACGTGAATTAAAAAAAGTAATTAAGGATTTGAAGGAGGATAAAAAATCGTTAAAGTCATAATTTTTTTTAGCTTTGTGAGAATAAAACTAACTTAAATTATGGATACCAGTAAAGAACTCTTATTCTTTTTTAGCGCATTAGGAGTTTTTAACGGAATTATTTTAAGTGTGTATTTTTTCTTTTTTACCAAAAAAAAGTTCCTGACCAATTATTTTTTGGGTGCATTATTATTTGCACTAAGCATCAGAATTGGAAAATCGGTGTTTGTGTATTTTAATCCCACGTTGCCAAAAATGTATTTGCAATTTGGACTTACAGCTTGCTTTTTTATTGGTCCTTTTTTATATTATTTCCTGAAATCAGCCGTTGCTGAAATTAATTTAATGCCCAAATCCTGGAAACTTAGCCTTTTATTCTGGGCTTTATTTATAGGTACAATTGGATTTTTATATCCTTATGAATATTATCCGGAACTGTGGACACAGTATTTTATAAAAGCGATTTATTTTCAATGGTTTGTGTATATTATTTTTTCCGGGTTTACCATTAAAGACATTCTACAAAAAATCATAAGTAAAAAACACAAAGCAACTCCGGCAGAAATGTGGTTCGGGATGCTTTTTCTGGGCAATTTCCTTTTATTCTTTTTTTATTTTCTTGCGATAATGCGCGCTCCGGCCGCCACTTATATTAGTGGGGCAATTGTTTTTTCGATTATGTTCTATTTAATTATTTCTATCCTTTTATACCGTAAAAAAACCGATGATTTGTTTTTATTAAACGGATCAAAGAATTCCGGTAAAAAAATAGAGGCAACCGAAGCGGAAATTTTTACACAAAAACTCGAAAGTCTAATGAATGAAAAGGCTTTGTATAAAAATCCCAATCTTACATTGCACGACTTGTCTAAAGAAATAAATATTTCAAGTCATCAATTATCCCAACTTTTAAATAATAATTTGGGTAAGAACTTTACCAGTTTTGTAAATGAATTTAGAATAAAAGAAGCTTGCGAAATTATAACTTCAAATGATAAACTTACTTTAGAATCTATTGGCTACGATGTAGGTTTTAATTCTAAATCGACATTTTTTGCAGCCTTTAAAAAACATACCGGAACTACACCTTTAAATTATCAACATCAGGCGTTACAGGCTTAAACCTTAGTATGAATTTATAAATTCGTACTCCTGATTTCTGTTTCGATTACTTCATCCTGCAATTTGGAATAGACTTTTGTCTCAACAAAGTCAAATTTTAAATTGCCAAATTTATGAGATTCCTAGTTTCTGTTTTCATTTACACTTATTGCTTTCTTTTTTATGCCTTAGAAATAAATGCACAATCTAAGCCAACAATTCCTGAGAAAATTACAAATCAAAATAACGAATTAAAGGAAGTGGTTATTAAAAAACAGGCATCGTTAGTAAAATATGTTGCGAACGGAACACTTGATGTAAACGTCGCCAATACATTGCTTTCGACAAGTAGTTCGGTCAATGAATTATTGGGCAGGGTTCCGAATGTTATTGTAGCCGAAGGACAAATAAGTGTTCTGGGAAGAGGAGAAGCGATTATTTATCTTAACGGAATTTTAATTAATTACGAACGTTTTGCTGCGATTCCGGTTTCTCAAATTTTAAAAATCGAAGTAATTTCAAATCCATCCTCAAAATACGATGCCGAAGGAAAAGCAGTTATTAATATTATTACCAAAAAAAATATCGAAAACGGAATGTTAGGAAGCGTGAGTCAACAAGTGACCGTTTCTGAGTTTGCGGGAACGAGTACGAATACACTTTTGGATTTTAATTATACAAAAGGCAAATTTTCGTTCATCACCAATTACGGATTGCAATTAGGCAAAGGCCGCGAATTGTTATACACGACCAGAACACGACCGAATCCGGAGGATTATATGCGATCTGAATTAACTACAGATTGGAAACGTCAGTTTAATAATTATTCGAATTTTGGTTTTGGATTGCAATATACATTCTCTGAGAAGAATTATATTTCATTGGCATATAGCGGAAATATTGAAGATTTGGGCGGAGTTGTAGAAAGCCGAAATTCGATCAGTAATAATGTGGGAAATAGTTTTTATGCCACGGATATTGCTAAAAATGATGTGCTGCTGAATCAGTTCATTAATCTAAATTATAATGCGATAACAGATAGTAAGGGTTCATCGTTATTTATAGGAACGCAATACTCTAATTATAATGGAACTATAAAAGATTTTATTGATGAAAATAGTTTGGTTGACGAACGAAATGCGGAAAAGTATTTGAAGAATAATGTTGACAATACAATTAATATTATAAGCATTCAGGCAGATTATTCTAAAAAGATAAATGAAAATACAAAACTAGAAACCGGAGCAAAATTTAGCAATGCGAAAGTACAATCAGGAACAGATTTCCTGATTTCTGATACAGAAAATGGCGGTTTTGAACCTGATGATCAACTTTCGAGTGATTTTAAATACGTTGAAAAAATAAGTGCTGTTTATTTTAATTATGGAAGTTCATTAGGAAAGAAGTTTAATTTTTCTTTTGGCGCCCGAGGCGAATGGACGAGTTATAATTTGTATACTACAGCAAACGGGATTCAGGAATTCAAAAAAAGTTATGGCAATTTTTTCCCTAATGTGTTACTAAATATGGATGTTTCGGATGATTTGAAAGCGCATATCTCGTATGTTTCCAGAATAACAAGGCCCAGATATCAGGGTTTGAATCCGTATGTTATTTATCAGGATCCGTTTACTACTATAGAAGGAAATCCTAATTTATTGCCTGAAAAAGTTCATGCCTTTGAAATTGGTGCGATGTACAAAAAGTTCGATTTTAAAATAGGCTATACCTATAAAATCGATCCAATTTCCGGAGCTGCTTTGCGTGGCGATACGCCTAATAGTTATATTTTGAGATCATTAAATATAGAAAAAGAGCATACTTTTTTTACTTCGCTTTCAAGATCATTTGCAAACAAATGGTGGAATTCAACGAATACCATTAGTATGAATTTAAGCAAATCGATCGATAATTTTTATGAATATGCTTTGGGGCCTGTCAAACCTCAAATCTATCTCTATTCTAATAATACATTTACAATTCCGAATCTTTTTAAAGTTCAATTGCTTGCCTGGTATCTTGGTGATAAAAGCTACGGATTAAGAAGCGAAAATAGCAGATCGACAGTTACTGTAGGAATCGAAAGAAACTTTTTTAAAGAGACTTTAAAACTCAATTTTACCGCAAATGATATCTTTCATGACTTTATAGTTTCCGGTAATTATGATGTAGGGCAAACCGAAATATATTATCACAGAACCTACACCACCAATTATTTTAAACTGATAGCAACGTATAGTTTTGGAAACTCAAAGAAGCAAGCTTTTAAGAAAACAGAGATTGAACAAAGTGAAAATAACAGAGCGAGATAAACAAAAAGGCTTCACATATTAGTGAAGCCTTTTCTAAGTATAGTTGAATTGTATAATTAACTTTATAAAAAGATTTTATTTAATCTCTTTGGTAACAATTTGCATCGTTTCGCGGCTTACTTGTTTTAGTAATACGGTTTTGTTTTCTTCTACAGTTTGCGCAGCTTGTTCTGTAAAATGACGAATGGTATATAAAGTTACATTTTCGTTGTAATCTACTTTGAATTTTTTCGAAAGTATTGAGTTCAATTCATTAAAATTTTCAAATTTATCTTCTACACATACAGAAAAACTAATTGCTGAGTTCTGGATCAGATTTACTTTTATTTTGAATTGGTGAAACAAAGCAAAAATTTCACTTATGTTTTCTTCCATAATAAAAGAGAAATCAATTGATGAAAGTGAGATCAAAAGTTGGTCTCTTTTTACAATAAAACAAGGATATTGAGGTTCCAGATCTACACCTTTAGAAACACACGTTCCTTTTAATAATGGGTTGATAAAAGATTTTACATATAACGGAATTTCTTTTTTCTGTAATGGCTGTAATGTTTTTGGGTGAATAACCGTTGCACCGTAAAAAGCCAGTTCGATCGCTTCACGATAAGAAATTTGATTCAACAAACTCGCATTTTCAAAATAACGCGGATCCGCATTCATAACTCCCGGAACATCTTTCCAGATTGTTACACTTTCGGCATTTAAGCAATAAGCAAAAATTCCTGCTGTATAATCAGAACCTTCACGACCAAGAGTAGTAGTAAAGTTATTTTCGTCAGCACCTAAAAATCCTTGTGTGATGTTTAATATTTTGCGTTTTACATTTTTGCTGATGTTTTGTTGCGTTGTTTCCCAATCTACCTCGGCATCTCTGTAATTTGCATTGGTTTTAATAAAATTACGAACATCAAGCCATTGCGTCTGAATCCCTCTAAAATTCATGTAATGACTTAAAATAGTAGTTGAAATCAATTCACCAAAACTCACAATCTGATCGTAAACAAAATTGTAATTAGGCGATTTATTATGTGCCAGGAAATATTCTAATTCAGAAAATTGAGCTTGAACCGCTTCAAAAACCTCCTGTTTTTCATCTTCAAATAAATCCAGTAATATTTGATTGTGGTATTTTTTAATTTCCTCAACAGATGAATTTAACTCTGTAGATTTATCAAAATAATTTTTGATAACAACTTCAAGGGCATTTGTAGTTTTTCCCATTGCTGAAACTACTAAAATCACATCTTCATAACCTACTTTTTGTAAAACGTCGTATACGTTTTTAATTCCATCAGCATCTTTTACTGATGCTCCACCAAATTTAAATACTCTCATTTTTAATTTTAGATTTTTAATTTTAGATTTCAGCTTGAAATGAAATCCGGTATATTTTATGATTTTTTCTGCCACAAATTCTGCGAATTAGCACAAATTTAATTTATGACAAACTTGATACAGATTGAAAATACTCTTAATCTTAATAATCTGTGGCAGATATATTTTTACAGTTTGTCCAGAAATGAATTTACGCCGGCTTCATCCATTTGGACGACTCTCCATTCTTCCAGAATTTTTGCACCTGAATTTTCATAGAATTTCACGGCAGGAGTATTCCAGTCCAGGACATTCCATTCTACTCGTCGCACATTATCTCTTTTACCTTGTTTCATGATTTCAGCATAAAGAGCAGATCCTAAACCTGTCCCTCGCATTTTTTCTTTGACAATCAAATCTTCAAGATGTATAGTTTTACCTTTCCAGGTAGAGTATCTGTAATAGTACAATGCGATTCCAACTATTTCTTTGTTACTTGATTCATCTTCAATTTCTGCAACAAATACATGAAATAGCGGATTTTCACCAAAGCCGTCACGCACTAAATCATCAACAGTAATAACAACAGCTTCCGGTTCTTTTTCGAATATTGCCAACTCCTGTATTAATCCTAAAACTGATTGCATGTCTTCAGGATTTCCTTTTCTAATATTCATATTATCCAATTTTTATTTTATTCTATATCGTATTCTTGCCTAATTTTTAAGAACTTATTTTCGTCAAAATTTTTGTAAGGCCAATTCGTGTATTCTTATTATTAAGCGTTTATTAGCTAAAAAAATATTCTTTTACTCGGTACTTTGAGTGTTTAATTAGCAAATATACAATAGTGGCAAACTAACGAAATAATTTTTAAATCATTCTCACAAAAAAAACGATATTTGTGACTTAAAATTAAAACTACAACGATATAGTAATGGAAGAACGCAATAAAACACTAGGAGAGTTTATTATTGAGAACCAAAAAGCATTTCAGTATTCGTCGGGAGAGCTTTCCCGAATTATTAACTCTATACGTTTAGCGGCGAAAGTTGTAAACTATAAAGTCAACAAAGCCGGATTAGTGGATATTATTGGCGCTGCAGGCGAACAAAATATTCAGGGAGAAGACCAGCAAAAATTAGATGTGTATGCAAACGAAGTATTTATTCAGACGTTAATTAACCGTGAGATTGTCTGTGGAATTGCTTCAGAAGAAAACGACGAATTTATTACTGTCAAGGGGAGCGACAACAGTAATAATAATAAGTACGTGATCTTGATGGATCCGCTTGACGGATCTTCGAACATTGATGTAAATGTTTCCTTAGGGACCATTTTTTCCGTTTTTAGAAGAATTACACCACTTGGTACTCCGGTAACCATCGAAGACTTTTTACAGCCGGGTGTAAATCAGGTGGCAGCGGGATATGTAATTTACGGAACCTCTACAATGTTGGTTTATACTACAGGTCATGGTGTAAATGGTTTTACGCTAAACCCTGCAATTGGTACTTTTTATCTTTCACATCCAAACATGCAATTTCCTCGAAACGGAAATATCTATTCAGTAAACGAAGGGAATTATGTTCATTTTCCGCAAGGAGTAAAAAATTATATTAAGTATTGTCAAAAAGAAGAAGAAGACAGACCATATACCTCAAGATATATTGGAAGTTTAGTTTCTGATTTTCATCGAAATATGATCAAAGGCGGAATTTATTTATATCCAACAAGCTCAAAAGCGCCAAAAGGAAAGTTACGTTTATTATATGAATGTAACCCAATGGCATTTATTGCAGAGCAGGCGGGAGGAAAGGCAACAGACGGTTTTGGAAGAATTATGGAAATCCAGCCAACAGAACTACATGAAAGAGTTCCTTTTTTCTGCGGAAGCTATAATATGGTAGAAAAAGCAGAACAATTTATGGCAGCTGAATAAAGGCTTTAGTCTCAGTCTCAGTTTTCAGTTTGGACTATAAATAGCAAACCCGACAGTTTTTTTAAAACTGTCGGGTTTATTTTTTGGTTTCAATTAAATTTTAGTCTTCGGTACAACACTGTAAACTGTTACTGCGACTGAATACTAAAAACTGAATATTATTTATTCATGTTTTCCATTTCGAAAACGAAAGTGTCTAAATCTACTTTTTTGTCAACCAAAGACAATGCTTTTCTAACAATATAGTTTACGTTTCCTGGAGTAAATCCTAAAGCTAATCCCATACGGGTTAACATTACTTCCTGCTGATCTCCTAAATGATGATCTACGTGAACCATTCTTGCCAAATCATATAAACGCTCTAAACGTTGAGTATATAAATAAGGAGGGTTTATTGGATGTTTCCACGGATCTTTAAGGATTTCGTTGTATTCTTCTTCTGAAATTTGTAATGTTGAAGCTATTTTATCTAAAAAATCTTTTTCTTCTGGACTTACTTTGCCGTCAGCAAAAGCTACACGAACAATGGCAGAGAAATGACCTCTGTTTCTTTGTTTGAATTCGTTATCAAATAATTCTGAAAATGGCATAATTAATTAGTTTTTATTGAGCAAAGATAAATCTTATTTTAATTTAACAAATTTAAATTTCTCATAAAATTTAACTTATTATTATTCGGTGATTTAATGTTTTGCATCATAAATTTTTCAAAATAAATCGTAAGTTTACAACCCCTAATCATTTAATAGTATTACCCGTATGTCAGAATTTTGGATTTATTTTCAAATAGGATTAAAGCATGTTTTAGATATTCACGCTTATGATCACGTTCTTTTTTTAATTGCATTAACAACCCCTTATTTGTTTAAAGACTGGAAACGAATTTTGCTTTTAGTTTCTGTTTTTACAATAGGACATACATTAGCTTTATTGCTTTCAGTTTACGGAATCATTGCAATAAAAGTTAATACCGTTGAGTTTTTAATTCCGATAACAATTTTAATAACCGCGATTTTTAATCTTTTTACAGCAGGAAAAACATCAAAGAGTGACGGATTGAATTTAGTGTTTTTTGTAACCTTGTTTTTTGGAATTATACACGGACTTGGATTCTCAAATTATTTCAAGACAATTTTAGGAGGATCACCTAGTTCAAAATTACTACCTTTAGGCGAGTTTGCGTTAGGAATCGAAGCAGCTCAGTTAGTAGTGGTTTTTGTGGTTCTGATACTATCATATATTGTACAAACCGTATTTCGTTTTTCAAAACGCGATTGGGCACTTGTAATGTCGGCTTTTATTATAGGAGTAGTAGTTCCTATGATTATTGAAAGCCCAATTTGGCACAGATAAAATAAATGGAAGAAAAAAAATTAAATAAATACGATAAAGCTTATTTAAGAATTGCGACAGAATGGGGAGCACTTTCCTATTGCATTCGAAAAAAAGTAGGCGCCATTATCGTAAAAGACCGAATGATTATTTCTGATGGATACAATGGAACACCATCCGGTTTTGAAAATTGCTGCGAAGACGAAGACGGTTTAACCCGTTGGGATGTGCTGCATGCAGAAGCAAATGCAATTTTAAAAGTTGCAAGATCAACACAATCATGTGAAGGTGCGACTTTATATATTACACTTTCGCCATGTAAAGAATGCAGCAAACTGATCCATCAGTCAGGAATCAAAAGAGTAGTATATCATAATGGATATCGGGATGATTCCGGAATTCAGTTTTTAATAAAAGCAGGTGTCGAAGTCGAACATATTCCTGTTTTAGAAGAGTAAATGAAATTTAATTCAAAATATTTACCCATTATTATCGGAGCAGTCTTTGCTCTCGGAATAGTCATCGGAAGCCTTATGAATGCTCCCGTTGATGACCAGCTTTTGGCTAAAAATTACTCGAAAACCAAGCTCAACAAACTTATTGATTTTATCAATAATGAATATGTTGACAGTATTAATACAGACTCTATTGTGAATCTTACAGTAGATAATATATTATCAAAATTAGATCCTCATTCCGTTTATATACCGCCAACAGAACAAGCTGAAGTAGCCGAAAGTATGAAAGGTGATTTCGTTGGAATCGGAATTAACTTTTATATGTATAAAGATTCTGTTGCGATTATAAAACCAATCGAAAATGGACCTTCGGCGAAAGCCGGAATAAAATCTGGAGATAGAATTTTATTTGCAGGAAAAACGAAATTATACGGCAGAAGATTACCGTCTGATAGTTTATTTTCGAAATTAAAAGGAATAAAAGGTTCTGAAATTGAATTGACGGTTTTTAGAAAATCACAACAAAAGAAATTAAAGTTTAAAGTAAAAAGAGATATTATCCCTATAAAAAGTGTGGATGCATCTTTATTGCTCGATAATAAAACAGGTTATATCAAGATCAACCGTTTTGCAGAAACTACTTTTAATGAATTTAAAACCGGTTTAACACGACTAAAACAAAACGGAATTGAATCACTTATCATCGACCTTCGCGATAATGGCGGCGGTTATATGGAAGAAGCTATTGCAATTGCCGATGAGTTTTTGAAAGACAAACAGCTGATTGTTTTTACCAAAAATAAAAACGGAACAACCGAAAAAACTTTTGCGACAAAAGCAGGAAGTTTTGAAACCGGAAAAGTATATGTTTTACTTAATGAAAACAGCGCATCTGCAAGCGAAATTCTGGCCGGTGCACTTCAGGATAATGATCGTGGTACTATTGTTGGGCGTCGTTCTTTTGGAAAAGGGTTAGTGCAGCGTGAAATGGATTTTAACGATGGATCTGCAGTTAGGTTAACAGTTGCGAGATATTACACACCAACCGGAAGATCGATTCAGAAACCTTACAAAAAAGGAAACGAAGAATATTATAAAGAATCAGAATCACGTATAAAATCTGGGGAACTTTATGCAAAAGACAGTATAAAAGTAGCTGATTCATTGAAGTTTAAAACTCCAAAAGGTAAAGTTGTATACGGTGGTGGCGGAATTGTTCCGGATGTTTTTGTGCCAATTGAAGCAGAACACGGAAATGAAAACGTAGCATATCTTCTTCAAACGGGAATTGTAGGTCATTTTGTTTTTGAAGAATTGGATAAAAACAGAAATGCTTTTGCCGGACTTCATTTTAATGAGTTTTTGGCTAAGATGAAAAACTCTGATGCCTATTTTAAAAAGTTCAGAACATATATTTTAATAACTGGTCTTGATTTAAAATTAGACAAAACCAAAGCATTGGTAAACCGTTATATTACCGCAGAATTTGCCCGTCAGCTTTATGGCGAATTGTATTATTATGATGTTATTCTAAAAGATGATGCCATGATAAAAGCAGTTTTGAATCCGAAAAAGTAATTCTTAATTTTTATATCAAATGAAAATAGAAACTATTGTAAATGCTGAAATCGAACTTTTAACGGCAATTAAAAATGCTGATGTTGCAACATTGGATAAAATGCTTCATGATGATTTGCTTTTTAATTTAGCAAACGGACAAACTATTACTAAAGAATTTGATTTAGAATCGTATCGTTCAGGCAAAATAAAAGTAGAAACTATAGAGGCTTCAGATCAGATTATAAATGTAATTGGAGATATTGCTGTAGTTGTGGTAACTGTTTTATTAAAAGGAAATTATGAAGGTAATTCTTTAAATGGAACTTATAAGTACAACGGAGTTTGGAAACAATTTGATGAAACCTTAAAGGTGATTGCCGGAAGTTGTATCATTTTACAATAAAATAATAATAATTTTTTAAAATATAGTGTAATAAATCTTGTCTGGAAATAAACGAGATTTACAGTAAAATATAAAATATGAAAAATCTAAAAAGAATAAGTTTTTTAATGTTGTTGATGACTTTTGTAATTTCTTGCGCCTGTATGAAGGATAAAAATACAATTTCAGGAAAAGTTGAGTCGATAGAATTTGGAAAGGACGGTTACACTGCCAAAATCAATACCGATAAAAATGAAGTTTATTTTGCAGTAATAAGCATTGTAAATGTTGGAGGACCGCAAAACTACAAGAAATTAAAAGAAGGTGATGAGGTATCGTTAAAAGGAGAAATCTGGAAAACAGATACAGAAAAACATATCACAGTAAAAGAAATTGTTTCGGTGAAGTAATTTTTTTACCATATAAGTTATATAAGTTCATTTAATGCTATGTGTAAATCATAGCTATTAATGAAAACTTAAGCAAAAAAAGAAAACCATATAAGTTATATAAGTCAATATAATGCATTTCGCATATTAAATGAACTTATATAACTTATATGGTTTAATAATTTTATAGAGTTTTATCGAATGCTATCGTGCGAGTGAGTTTGTACACCGTTATTCCATAAAGTAAGAATATCTGTTGCAACCGCAGCACCACTTCCGGCAGCAATTGCCAATTGACTTCTCCAGCCTGCTAAAGTTCCAATTACATAAATACCGTCGGCTACTTTATGATCGTCGTTTTTAAGCTGAATACGTTGTTTTTCGGGTAATGCTTTTTTATGAGGTTCAATGTATTGCATTAAGCCTTCGATATCAAAAGTATTTGCAGAACCAATGCCTATAACAATACTTTTGGTTTTGTATGAGTTTTTGTTTGTTGTAACTGTAAATTCAGGGTAAGTCCCTTCGATTTTAATTACTTTCTCATTTGGGATCTGGGTAATATGCGGATAACTCATTGTTAAATCCTGTGTACTTTCTGTGAGTAAATCAGAACCTAATTTGCCTGGCGTTATACCATAAGCATTGTAGAAAATTGCTTCTTGTAAAGAAGAATTTTTTTGATGCGTAAAAATTCCAATTTTTTTATCGGCTGCAAAGGATTTCTTTTTTGCTGATCCCAAAACCAGAGCACAAGACATGCCAGAAACTCCTCCGCCAATAATTAAAACGTCAAACATATTATCGTCCGTTTGTTTTTTCTTCAATTCTTTTAGAAATTCTAAAAATTAAAAGAATCAAAACGGCACAAAATGAAGCTGCAATTCCAATAAAAGCAACTACACTATCTCCCTGAAAAGGATTTTTGAAGTCTAGCAACGTAATATTAAAAACAATTAAAGCTAATGCTAGAAGCACTAAGATTGAAGTGAAAATTTTCATAATGGTTGTTTGTTTGCCTAAAATAATAAAGTAAAACCCTTTGACCTGAAAAATGTCCTAAAGTTGTATTTTAGAAATTTTATGGGGTAAATTTATAAAAATAATTGTTAGACAAACAAACCTTTAACATTAGCGGCAAATAATTTAACAGCAATCGCTAAAAGTATCACTCCAAATGTCTTACGAACCACGCCAAGTCCGTTTTCTCCTAATAAATTCTCGATTTTTTTTGAAGATTTCAAAACAATATAAACCAATATAATATTCAATAAAATAGCGATAATAATATTAATGGTATGAAATTGAGATCGTAAGGAAAGTAAAGTTGTCATTGTTCCTGCTCCGGCGATTAACGGAAACGCTAATGGGACTATTGAAGCAGATCCCGGTTCTTCGTCACGATAAATCCTGATTCCTAAAATCATCTCCAAGGCCAGAAAAAATAATACAAAAGAACCTGCAACGGCAAATGAATGAACATCTATGCCTATCAGGTTAAGAAAACCTTCACCAACAAAAAGAAAAACAATCATAATGGCACCAGCAACTATCGAAGCTTTCTCAGATTCTATATGTCCAACTTTAGCCCTTAGATTTACAATAATAGGAATTGATCCTACGATATCAATTACAGCAAAAAGTACCATTCCGACAGTGATAATTTCTTTAAAATCAATCTCTAACATATTTCTTAAATTTATGGATTAAAAGATGTGCAAAGGTAGATAATAAAGATAGCGCTTTTTTATAAGATATGATGAACAAGGTATTTTTGTTATAAAAACACGTGTTAGTAATTAAAATAGTGATTTTTGTAACAAATGTGTGCTTTTACCAAAGAGATTCGCAAAGATTTGAGCAAAGATAAGCAGGATAAAGTTTTCTGATTTTTTAGATATATTGCTTCAGGCTTTACGGTGAAATATTTAGATCGTTTTATCTGCTTTCTTTGTCTATCTTTGCACTTTATAAATTTCAGTACTTTATTATCATGTTTCAATTAGGGAAAACCATTATTTCAGAAGATATTCTTGAAAAAGAATTTGTGTGCAACTTGTCAGCTTGTAAAGGAGCTTGCTGCGTTGACGGAGATGCCGGTGCGCCACTTAGTGAAGCAGAAACTAAAATAATGGAAGAAATTTATCCTAAGGTAAAACCGTTTTTAAGAAAAGAAGGAATTGCAGCTATCGAAGCCCAAGGAACCTGGGTAAAAGGAACTGATGGTGATCTTGAAACACCGTTAATAGATAATAAAGATTGTGCTTATGTTATTTTTGACGGTAAAACAGCGCTTTGTGGAATCGAGCAAGCCTATAATCAAGGTATTGTAGACTGGAAAAAACCAGTTTCATGTCATTTGTACCCAATTCGTGTAAAAGACTTTACAGAATTCGCTGCCGTAAATTATGATAAATGGGATATTTGTGATGATGCCTGTTCTTTAGGAAAAGAATTGGAAGTTCCGGTTTATAAATTTGTCAAAGAAGCGTTAATTCGCCGTTTTGGTCAGGACTGGTATTTAGAGCTTGAAAAAGTGGCTGAAGAACTTAAAAAATCTTAAAAACAAGCGCCTCTTAGTTACCACTTTTAGCAGAGATATTTTGACTCAAAAAATAAAGTTTTAACTCAAAAAAAACTTTTAAAAACAAATTAAAATTTCTTGCTTTTTATTTCAAAAAGTCTATATTTTACAGGGGCTTTAGGTATAAAAGCTACTATTAAATGTCTCATTTACAAATATTTAATTATTGTCTGAAAAATATCTCATTTTTTCTGCTTTGTTAAAAACTACGTCGAATTGTGAATAAGTTTGGCTTTCATTTTTGGCTGTAAATGACAATCTTTGTAGTCTATTGAATTAGTAAAAATTCAGTACAAAAATTAAACAAAAATTACCATGTCACAAGTTGAACCAATATTACAAGAAAATAAAAATCGTTTCGTTATTTTTCCTATCAAACATCATGATATTTGGGAATGGTATAAGAAAATGGAAGCTAGTTTCTGGACTGCTGAAGAAATCGATTTACACCAGGACTTGACAGATTGGAACAATAAACTTAGTGACGACGAAAGATATTTTATTAAACACATTTTGGCATTCTTTGCAGCTTCTGACGGAATCGTAAATGAGAATCTTGCTGAGAACTTTGTAAACGAAGTTCAATATGCAGAAGCAAAGTTTTTCTATGGTTTTCAAATCATGATGGAAAACATTCATAGCGAAACTTACTCTTTGCTAATTGACACTTACGTGAAAGATGAAGCGGAAAAAGCAGAATTGTTTAATGCATTAGAAGTTTTTCCGGCAATTAAGAAAAAAGCAGACTGGGCTTTAAAGTGGATTGAATCTGATTCATTCGCTGAAAGACTGATTGCTTTTGCAGCAGTTGAAGGAATTTTCTTTTCAGGTGCTTTCTGTTCTATCTATTGGTTGAAAAAACGTGGTTTAATGCCAGGTTTGACTTTTTCTAATGAGTTGATTTCCCGTGACGAAGGTGTACACTGTGATTTTGCAGTTCACTTACATAATCATCATTTAATCAATAAAGTCCCAAAAGACAGAATTAAAGAAATTATTGTTGATGCATTAGATATCGAAAGAGAATTTGTTACAGAATCCCTGCCGGTAAGTTTAATAGGTATGAACGCTGCTTTAATGACGCAATATTTAGAGTTTGTCGCAGATCGATTATTAGTAGAATTAGGTTGCGAGCGTGTATATGGATCAGCGAATCCGTTTGATTTCATGGACATGATCTCTCTTCAGGGAAAAACCAATTTCTTTGAAAAACGTGTTGCCGAGTATCAAAAATCAGGTGTGATGAACACGGATAGTGATGCTCAGAAAATTTCATTCGATGCAGATTTTTAGGCACCAAAATAATTTTAGCGTAATCTAAGACGCTAAGAAAAATTACAATTTTTTAAGATTGAATCTTCATCCCAAATCGCTGATTCAATAACAATTTTTAATGTATTTAAATTCATTTTTCGAATTTGAATCGGGTAACTATTGAGGATCCTGCAATTCTCAAAAAATAATTTAAAAACACGCAATGTTTAAGTCTTGGAATTCGTTATTCCAATGTCTTTCATTTTTTCAATAACTAAAATAGTAAGCTTATGTATGTAGTAAAAAGAGATGGCCACAAAGAGCCGGTAATGTTTGATAAGATTACAGAAAGAATCAAAAAATTGTGTTACGGCTTGAATGAACTTGTAGATCCTGTTAAGGTAGCCATGCGTGTTATCGAAGGATTGTATGACGGTGTTTCTACATCTGAACTTGATAATCTTGCAGCAGAAACGGCAGCTTCTATGACAATTGCGCATCCTGATTATGCACAATTAGCAGCTCGTGTGGCAATTTCGAACCTACACTCAAATACTAAAAAGTCGTTCTCAGAAACGATGAAAGATATGTATAATTACGTAAATCCAAGAAATGGCCAGGAAGCACCATTACTTTCGGATGAAGTATTTAAAGTGATTCAGGAAAACTCGGCTTTCCTTGATTCTCATATTATTTATACAAGAGATTTTAATTACGATTACTTTGGTTTCAAAACCTTAGAACGTTCGTATTTGTTAAAAATAAACGGAAAAATCGTAGAAAGACCACAGCATATGTTGATGCGTGTTTCGGTTGGTATTCACCTTGACGATTTAAAATCAGTAATCGAAACTTACGATTTAATGTCTAAAAAGTTCTTTACGCATGCAACGCCAACGTTGTTTAATGCCGGAACTCCAAAACCACAAATGTCTTCTTGTTTCCTTTTAGCAATGCAGGACGATAGTATCGATGGTATTTACGACACTTTAAAACAAACGGCTAAAATCTCGCAATCAGCGGGAGGAATTGGTCTTTCTATTCATAACGTTCGTGCAACAGGATCTTATATTCGTGGTACAAACGGAACTTCAAACGGAATCGTTCCAATGTTGAGAGTTTTCAACGATACGGCTCGTTATGTAGATCAGGGTGGAGGAAAACGTAAAGGAAGTTTTGCGATTTACATCGAAACATGGCATGCGGATATCTTCGACTTTTTGGATTTAAAGAAAAACACAGGAAAAGAAGAAATGCGTGCACGTGATTTATTCTTCGCAATGTGGACATCTGATTTATTCATGAAACGTGTTCAGGAAGATGCATCATGGACTTTAATGTGTCCTAACGAATGTCCTGGATTATACGATGTTTACGGAGAAGAATTCGAAGCAATGTACCTTGATTATGAGTTTAGAGGAAAAGGTAGAAAAACGATTCGTGCACGTGAATTATGGGAGAAAATCCTTGAATCACAAATCGAAACCGGAACGCCTTATATGTTGTACAAAGATGCAGCAAACCGTAAATCAAACCACAAGAATTTAGGAACAATTCGTTCATCAAACTTGTGTACAGAGATTATGGAGTTTACTTCTAAAGATGAAATCGCAGTTTGTAACCTGGCTTCTATCTCATTACCAATGTTTATTGAGAATGGTAAATTCGATCACGAAGCACTTTACAATGTTACAAAACGTGTAACTCGTAACCTGAACAAAGTAATCGACAGAAACTACTATCCTGTAAAAGAAGCTGAAAATTCTAACTTACGCCACCGTCCGGTTGGTTTAGGGGTTCAAGGATTAGCAGATGCTTTTATCATGTTGCGTATGCCGTTTACAAGTGATGAAGCAAAAGCATTAAATCAGGAAATTTTCGAAACATTATACTTCGCAGCTGTAACCGCTTCTATGGAAATGGCAAAAGAAGAAGGACCATATTCTACATTTGCTGGATCTCCAATGTCACAAGGAGAATTTCAATACAACATGTGGGGAATGAAAGATGAAGAATTATCAGGCCGTTGGGACTGGGCTTCATTAAGAAAAGAAGTAATGGAGCATGGAGTTCGTAACTCATTATTAGTTGCACCAATGCCAACCGCTTCGACTTCTCAAATTTTAGGAAACAACGAAGCTTTTGAACCATATACATCAAACATTTACACACGTCGTGTATTGTCTGGAGAATTCATAGTAGTAAACAAACATTTACTTCACGATTTAGTAGACAGAGGTTTATGGAACGAAACGTTGAAGCAAGAAATTATGCGTCATAACGGATCAGTTCAAAATATTGATGTGATTCCGCAAGACCTTAAAGAACTATACAAAACAGTTTGGGAAATGTCGATGAAAGACATTATCGATATGTCACGTCAAAGAGGTTATTTTATTGACCAGTCGCAATCATTAAACTTGTTCATGCAAGATGCAAACTATTCTAAACTGACGTCAATGCACTTTTATGCTTGGCAATCAGGTTTAAAAACAGGAATGTATTACCTAAGAACAAAATCTGCGGTTGATGCAATTAAATTTACCCTAAACAACGATAAAAAAGAAGAAGATGCTCCGGTAACTTTAGTTCCGGAAACAGAAGCAATCAGCGTAGAGGATTACAAAGCAATGCTTTTAAAAGCACAAGCAGCTGAGCCTGATGATTGTGAAATGTGTGGAAGTTAATGATTTTAGAGTTTAGATCTAAGATTTTAGATTTTTAGAATATTTATAAAAAGCAGTTATTGTAATGATAGCTGCTTTTTTTGTTATTCTTTTTTATCCGTAATCTTTGTCATTCCGAGGAACGAGGAATCTTAACAAGAAGCTCCGTAAAGTAATTCAGAATTTGTGAAGAAAATTAGTGATTTAAACGAATAAATAGTTTAAGAAATCAAGGTCTAGATTAATAGTTTTGATTAACTCTATTTTTTTATTTCTAGTCCAACCTTTTATTTCTTTTTCACGACTAATTGCTTCTTGAATCCAGGTAAATTTTTCATAATATAACAAAAATTCAATTTTATATTTTGAAGCAAAACTTTTATTTCCGGCTATAATATTTTCTTTGTGCTGATTTAAACGAGTTTTTAAGTTATTTGTTACTCCAGTATAGAAAACAGTTTTTGATCTGTTTGTTATAATGTAGATATAATAAGTATGATAGCCTTCTAATAATTGCATTTTGCTAAATTACTATTTCTGATTTATTAGAGAAGAAAAATAAAGAAAGAATTTTCTTTATTTATTGATGATGTTTTTTTGCGCCAATGCATGTGGAGTTTCTTGTGAAGATTTCTCGTTCCTCGGAATGACAATATTGAGAAGAAAACATCGTTCTAATTATTACCAAAGATTTTAAAACTTAGTCCCTTAGTAACTAAGAAACTCAGAACCTTCTCTTTAAACCTTTAAGAGAAAGTCAAGTCTTATTGTAATAATTTCTGAATTATGAAAAAAAGCAATCTTTGGTCCTTACGATTGGGTTTTTCCGGAAAAGAATCCGATGCAATAGAAAAATTAGGATTAGAAAAATTTCTAAAACATTCCTATGATTCAAAATTCGATACACAACTCCCCACTTTTTTAAATGACGATCCCAAAACATTAATCGAACTCAAAGAGCTGCGAGAAGCGATAAAAACTGCCGATTCAGAAGCAAAAAAGAAAATTCTCAAGCAGGAAATTTATTCATCAGTTGAGCTAAAAAAATGGTGGATTGGCAAAATGCGAAACGATGAATTTCCGTTACGCGAAAATATGGTTTGTTTCTGGCATAATCATTTCGTTTCTACAACTCAAAAAGTAAAAGTCAATTACTGGATTTATCAGCACAATATGATTTTGCGAGAAAATGCATTTGGGAATTTCAAAAAACTGACCAAGGAAATCGTAAAATCGAATGCAATGGTCAAATACCTGGACAATGTCGATAACAAAAAAGGAAAGTACAACGAAAATCTAAGTCGGGAATTACTCGAATTATTCACAATCGGGATCGGAAATTATTCTGAAAATGACATCAAAGAAGGCGCAAGAGCTTTGGCCGGATTAAATTACGGAGACGATGGCGCAATGTATAGAAGCCTGGCGCAGGATAATACCAATAAAACCTACTTCGGTAAAACCGGAAACTGGAATTCAGATGATTTGGTTGATATTATTTTTGAGCAAAAAAATATTCCATATCTCATTACCCGAAAAATTCTAAAATGGTTTATTTACGATAATCCTTCAGAAGAATTAGTAACCTATTACGGCGATTATTTCAGAAAAGTAAAGTTCGAAATACAGCCTTTATTAACCAAAATTTTTACCGAAGAATATAAAAAAGAAACCTCAGGAACGAAAATCAAAGATCCGCTGGTTTATATTTTACAGCTTTTAGATGAATTACATATCGACGATCTTGATGATGGTATGATTCTTTATTTTCTGAAACAACAAGGAATGGATTTGTACAATCAGGTAAATGTAAAAGGTTGGGACGGTGGGAATTCCTGGCTGACTTCACAAATTTATTTACAGCGCAACAATACCTCAGATTTGCTTTGCAGCGGAAGAAGCATTACCAGAAAAATACTGAATACGATGACTTCGGATACTGAAAAACCAAAAACAGAAGTAGAGAAAATAGACATTAAAATCGACTTTGATCCTAACGGAAATAATAAAACCATCATCACCGAATTATCAAAGAGATTATTATTTAAAGTAAATGATTCGATGCAAAAAGACATGGAGAATTTACTGAAATACGATTTCGACCCTAAAGAAGCCCACGCCAATTTTGCCGTAATACGACTTTTTGATTATATCACGAAACTACCCGAATATCAATTAATCTAGAAAGTTACAGCTATGAACAGAAGGAATTTTCTAACGCTTACAGGAACTTTTACTGGCGGAATGCTGGTGCTTCCTGATTTTTTACATGCATTTGGTTCGCAAAATAATTTAGTAATCGGCGAGCAATGTATTGTATTTGTACAGTTGAATGGCGGAAACGATGGTTTAAACACTTTTATTCCGTACGATAATCCATTGTATTATGATCTTCGAACTAAAATTGCCTTAAATAAAGATTTGGTTATCAGTAAGAATAAAGGAATGGCTTTTCATCCTTCGTTAAAAGATTTTGCTCAAATGCAGCAAAACGGAGATTTAACCGTAATTCAGAATGTGGGATATCCGGAACCAATTCGGTCGCATTTTCGCAGTCAGGAAATTTGGCAAACCGCAACAGATTCTAATAAATATATTAATGAAGGCTGGTTAGGGCGTTATCTGGATTTGCAATGCAACGGACATCAGGCAACGGCAGGAATCAATATCGATTCGATTGATAATCTCGCATTAAAAGGATTAGAACCTAATTCGATCACGGTAAAAGACCCAAATCGATTCAAAGTAAAATCAGATAAAGAAGAAAATGTAACCTTATCCGATAATCCGCAATTAGATTTTGTTCGAAAAATTGCCAATTCCGTTACCGAAGGATCAGATGAAATTCAGAAAGCATTGGCGAAATCAAAATCAGAAATCACTTATCCTAAAACTGACTTATCTAAAAATCTGGAATGGATTGGACGATTGATTAAAGGGAATCTGAATTCGAAAATATATTATACTTCGCTTGGCGGATTTGATACACATGACAATCAACTCGCCATTCACGAGAAAAAATTAGCCGATTTAAATGATGCCTTGTACAGTTTTTATCAGGATTTAAAACAAGCCCAATTGCTTCAAAATGTTACTATCGTAGTGTTTTCAGAGTTTGGGCGACGAGTAAAAGACAACGGAAACGGAACAGATCACGGAACTGCTGCGCCAATGTTTATAATAGGAGGAAATAACAAAGGAACTATTTTAGGACACAATCCGGATCTAGCGAACCTGGATAATGGCGATTTAAAATACGAAACCGATTTTAGAAGTGTCTATGCATCTTTATTAAAAGAAAAAATGAATTTCGATTATTCTAAAATTGGTATTAAAAATCAGCCGGTTTCGGGGTTGTTTTGAGAATAGATAGCCACGAATTCACGAATTATTTATTTAGAATTTTTGAAAATATGAATTAAATGATCACAAAGATTCGAGCTAATTCGTGAATTCGTGGCGAAAAAACTTAGCATCTCAGCAACTTAGGACCTCAGAATCTCATTATAAATATCTTATTTTAAACCAATATTTTTATATTATCATACAAAACCTGCTAAATTTGTTAAGAAATCCTTTTTTGTTTCATAAAATGCAATATTTTTTTTGGTGCACTGAAATTAATTTATACATTCGCAGAGAATTTATTGAAAAACACAAACAAAATGTCTAATAACCGTTTTTATTTTAGCAACTCTTTTTATTTCTTCTTTAGTAGAAGTGAGGATTGTGCTATGGTTATTTGAGAAAATTAAAAAAGACAAATAAAACTAATATACAATCCTGATGAAAATCAGGATTTTTTTTTGAATATATGACAACTAAAATTGCAATACAAGGTATAAAAGGTTCTTTTCATCATCAGGTAGTGAAAGAGTATTTCTCTGAAAATGTGACTATTGATGAGTGTTTGTCTTTTGAAGAATTGGTTGACAGCCTGCTTTCAGGAAAATCTGATCAGGCAGTTATGGCAATAGAAAATTCGATTGCAGGGCCAATTATTCCAAATTATGCTTTGATTGACAAGAACAATTTGCACATAATTGGAGAACATTATTTAAGTATCCACCAAAATTTAATGGCATTGAAAGGTCAGAGAATTGAGGATATAAAAGAAGTTCATTCACACCCAATGGCAATTTTGCAATGTATGGATTTCTTAAAACAATATCCAAATATTAAGTTGGTTGAAGATAAGGATACGGCTGAAACGGCAAGAAGAATTCAGGAGAAACAATTAAGTGGAATTGCAGCGATTGGAAGTAAAGTAGCTTCAGAAATGTATAATTTAGAAATTCTGGCTCCGGAAATTCAAACGATCAAAAACAATATGACTCGTTTTGTAATCATTAAAAAACAAAATTCATTTTTGCCCGAAAACGAAATCAACAGAGCTTCTATCAAATTTGAATTAGATCACAAAAGAGGAAGTTTAGCAGCAGTTTTGAATGTAATGAGCGATTGCAAACTGAATTTGACAAAAATTCAATCGCTTCCAAAAATCGAAACACCTTGGAAATATTCATTTTTCGTAGATGTGACATTCGAGAAATATGAAGATTTTGCAAAAGCTAAATCACTATTAAATATAATGGCAGAGTATTTAAAGGTTTTGGGAGAATATAAAAATACTAAACCTTTAAGTCAGTCTTAAAGTTAGAAAGTCGAAAGTCAAAAAGTCTAAAAAGAAAGCATAAAGCTTACGGCCTAAAGCCTAAAGCATTTTTTAATAAAAAATAGAAATGATTACAACAGCAAAAAGATTAGATACAGTTGAAGAATACTACTTCTCATCAAAATTAAGAGAAGTTCGTCAACTGCAGTCTGAAGGAAAATCTATCATCAATATGGGAATTGGAAGCCCAGATTTGAGTCCGTCGAAAGCAGTAATTGAAGCGGTTGCCGCAGCAATTCAAGATGAAAACGGGCATGGTTATCAGAGCTATCAGGGATTACCGGAATTGAGAAAAGGGATGGCAGATTTTTATCACAATCAGTTTGGTGTTGAGTTGAACCCTAATAATGAAATTTTGCCTTTGATGGGTTCGAAAGAAGGAATCATGCACATTTCGTTGGCTTTTTTAAATGAAGGTGATCACGTTTTGATTCCGAATCCGGGTTATCCAACGTATACGTCGGTAACTAATTTGGTTGGAGCAGTTCCTGTTTATTATGACTTGAAAGAAGCAAATGCATGGGAACCGGATTTTGAAGCTTTAGAGAAATTAGAGCTGGAGAAAGTGAAAATTATGTGGCTGGGATATCCGCACATGCCAACAGGAGCAAGAGGAAGTTTAGCGTTATTTGAAAAATTAGTTGCTTTTGCTAAAAAACACAATATATTATTGGTCAACGACAATCCGTATAGTTTTGTTTTGAATGATAACCCAATGAGTTTATTGCAGGTTGAAGGAGCGAAAGATGTGGCTTTAGAATTGAATTCACTTAGTAAGACATTCAACATGGCAGGCTGGAGAGTTGGGATGGTTTTAGGGAATCCTGAAATTATCGATGCAGTCTTAAAAGTAAAAAGCAACATGGACAGCGGAATGTTCTACGGAATCCAGAAAGGTGCAGTTGCAGCATTGAATTGCGATAAATCATGGTTCGAAGATCAAAATAAGATTTACAGACGCCGCAGAGAATTAACTGAAAAATTAGCAGAAAAATTAGGCTGCAAAGTTTATAAAGAAGGCGTTGGACTTTTTGTCTGGGCAAAATTGCCGGAAGGAATTGAATCATCAGAAAAGTTCATTGACGAAATATTATACGAGAAACACATTTTCATCACACCGGGAACCATTTTTGGAAGCAACGGCGAAGGTTATATACGATTCTCGTTGTGTGTAAAAGAAGAAAAAGTACAAGAAGCGATTGATAGATTTTAGAAGCAAGAGCAAAGAGTAAAGAGTCAAGATTTTATATTTTTTGGTATAGTTTGTCTGGGTGATAAGAAAAAAATAAAGATCTTGAAAAAACGAGAAGCCGTAGCCCTGATAGAAGTGGAAATCCTTTTGCGCCGGGGTTCGGCGGTAAAGATTGAAACGGATAGCAGGAAATAGCTTCTAATAAAAAGAAATATGAAAGTATACGTAATAGGAATAGGGTTAATAGGCGGTTCGATGGTGCTGGACATCAAAGACCAACATCCTGATGCAACTATTTTTGGGATTGATAATAACGAAAAACACCTGCAGGAAGCAATTGATCTAGGTGTTATTGATCAGGCAGGAAGTTTTGAAGAATTGGCAGAAGCTGATTTTGTAATTGTTTCGGTTCCTGTAGATGTTGCATTGGTAGTTTTGCCAAAAGTGCTGGATTTAGTTGGTGATAAAACGATTGTTTTTGAAGTAGGTTCGACTAAAAAGCCAATTTGTGATGCTGTTGCCAGTCACCCAAAAAGAAGAAATTTTATTGCAACGCATCCGATAGCAGGAACGGAGTTCTCAGGACCTTCGGCAGCGATAAGAGGTTTGTTTAAAGGAAAGACAAACATAATTTGTGAGGTGGAAAAAACCACTTTTAAATTGCAGGAAAAGGCGTTAAAGCTTTTTAGCGAAATAGGAATGAGGATTCGATATATGGATCCAACTTCGCACGATAAACATATTGCTTACGTTTCGCATTTGTCGCACATTAGCTCGTTTATGCTTGGGAAAACGGTAATGAATAAGGAAAAAGACGAACAGGATATTTTTGATATGGCGGGAAGTGGATTTGAAAGTACTGTTCGTTTAGCCAAAAGTTCGCCGGCAATGTGGACACCGATTTTTAAGCAGAACAAAGAACACGTTATTGAAACATTAGAAGAATATATCTCAAATCTCAGTCGGTTTAGGGATTTGTTGAAAGATGAAAATTACAATGCCATTTTTGAAGAAATGGAAAGCACGAATAAAATCAAAGAAATATTAAACGGATTAACAATTAAAAAATAAAAATAAACTAAAAATTAAGATGGAAAATAAGAAAGAAATGAGAAAGTGGTTAGAAGATTTCAATTTAAATCACCCACTTGTGATAGCAGGACCATGTAGTGCAGAAACAGAAGATCAAGTATTGAAAATTGCTCATGAATTGAAAGATTCAAAAGTTAGTGTGTTCAGAGCAGGAATCTGGAAACCAAGAACTCGTCCGGGAGGATTTGAAGGTGTTGGAGAAATTGGTTTAAAATGGTTGCAAAAAGCTAAGAAAGAAACTGGTTTATTAATGGGAACTGAAGTTGCAACTGCAGCGCATTGTAAACTGGCTTTAGAACATGATATCGACGTTTTATGGGTTGGTGCCCGTACAACTGCAAACCCTTTTGCTGTTCAGGAAATTGCTGATACGTTGAAAGGAACTGATAAAATCGTTTTAGTTAAAAACCCTGTAAACCCTGATTTAGCTTTATGGTTAGGTGGTGTTGAGCGTTTACATATGGCTGGAATCGAGAAATTAGGAGTTATTCACAGAGGTTTCTCGACTTACGAAAAAACAAAATACAGAAACATTCCGGAATGGCAAATTGCTATCGAATTACAAAATAAATTCCCTGATTTACCATTAATCATCGATCCATCTCATATTACAGGAGATCGTAAAATGATTTTTGAAGTAACTCAAGAGGCTTTAGATTTGAATTACGATGGTATGATTATCGAAACGCACTACGATCCGGACAATGCTTGGTCTGATGCTGCCCAACAAGTTACTCCTGATGCTTTGAAACAAATCATTAAAGATTTGACGATCAGAAAAACAGATGATACTACAGATGAGTACAGCAATAAAATGACAAAATTAAGAGCGAACATCGATGTACTTGATGCTAACTTATTAGAGATGTTAGGAAAACGTATGAAAGTAGCCGACGAAATTGGTCAGGTGAAAAAAGATGCAAACGTAGCGATTCTTCAAAATAACCGTTGGAACGAAATTTTAGGAAAAATGATTCTTGAAGGAGAGAAAAAAGGACTTTCTGAAGAATTTGTTTTAAAAATGTTCAAAGCGATTCACCAGGAAAGTATTGGTCACCAGGAGAAAATTTTCAACGCATAATTTTCTAAACCCTATTAAGTGATATAAGTTAATTTAAGTTTTATTAAAACTATTTTAAAATTTTCTTATAGCATTATTTGAAAATAGATTGTTTTTTTTAAGAATCTCCGGCACTTTGTAAAAGAAGTGTTGGAGATTTTTTTTGGTTATAACCTATATAAGTTAAATCTATATAGAACAGCTTTAATCTCAATCTTAGGCTAATATTTTCTTATATAGCTTATATAGTTTAAATTTTTTTATAACCCATTCCAACCTTTTTAGATTTTATATGCTCTATAGTTATATACAAACTTAACTCTCGTGTTATGAAATTAAAAAGACGTTTATCTCAGCCAGGAATTTTTCAAGTAAACTTGAAAGTGTTATTTTATATGTTATTGTTTTTAGGAACAAAATCCTTCGCACAAAGTCCGGAACTTACGGTAAAAGGGGAAGATGCTGAAAAAGTAAGGATGAATAAATTAATTGTCAATGTAAAAGTGGTTGGGAATATTGCGTATACAACTGCCGAAATGCATTTTTTTAATTCAGGAACACGCCAGATGGAAGCAGAACTTATTTTTCCGTTACCAGAAAATGTTTCGGTTTCAAGATATGCAATTGATATTAATGGAAAAATGAGAGAAGCAGTTCCTGTAAATAAAAATAAAGGCAAACAGGTTTTTGAAGCCATCGAACATCGTCGTGTCGATCCCGGATTGTTGGAAAAGGTAGATGGTAATAATTTTAGAACCAGAATTTATCCGTTGATGCCAAACGGAGAACGAACTGTTATTATTGGCTATGAAGAAGAACTTTCGGCATTTGATAAAGATAATCTGGCGTACCAATTAGTGAGTCGTTATCCTAAAAAACTGGATCAGTTTGAAATAAATGTTTCGGTTTTAGGAACTGCGACAACGCCAACTATTGCGGAGAATTCCGGTAGTGAAATTGCTTTTTCAAAATGGAATCAATCTTTTCAGACTTCCATAAAAAAAGAAAACTATCAGCCATCTGAAAAATTAGTTTTTAAAATTCCAATTCAGCAAAATATTCCAAGCGTAATTATGCAGGATGTTGGCGGTCAGCATTATTTTTATGGAAATACTTTTGTCGAAGGAAATAAAATCACCAAAAAAACACCAGTTTCAATTGGCTTGATTTGGGATAATTCTTTGAGTTGCAAAACACGTGATTTGAAAAAAGAATTGGCTTTGCTTGATGCTTATTTTCAAAAAATAAAAAATACGAAAGTCACTTTGTACTTTTTGAATTACACTTTCGAAAAACAAAATGAATATATAATTACTAATGGAAACTGGAATGCATTAAAAGCTATTTTAGAAAATACTAAATATGATGGAGGAACTAGATTTTCTAAAATCAACCTTTTAGCTCACGATGAATTTTTGTTTTTCTCTGATGGTTTATCTTCTTTAAGTGACAATGTTTTACCAAAAACTAAAAAGCCAATTTATACGATTACGTCATCTGTTTCTGCTGATTTTTCTTTCCTTAATTATTCTTCGATGCAAACTGGCGCTAATTTGATCAACTTAAACCAGATAAATCAGGAAAATGCGTTGGATAAATTGATGAATACGACCCTGAAATTTTTAGGAATAAAAGATAATTATACAGTAACTGATTTATATCCAATCGAAGGAACTTCAGTTTCTGGTAGTTTTAGTTTTTCAGGGATTTCATTAAATCCTAAAAATGAAATTACGTTGTTATTTGGTTATAATAACGAAGCTGTTTTAGAGCGAAAAATAACGCTGGATGCAAGTATTCAAAGTACAAATGATATTAATATTGAAAAACTTTGGGCACAGAAAAAAATAGCGAATCTTGATTTTCAATACGCTAAAAATGCTGATGAGATTGAACTTCTGGGTAAAAAATACGGAATCATAACCAAAAATACATCATTGATCGTTCTGGAAGATATTCGAGATTATATCTCTTATGATATTATTCCGCCAGCAGAATTACGTGCGGAATTTGACCGAATTAAAAAACAGGAACAGAATAATAATCTCGCACAACAAAAGAATAACTGGGAAAGTATCCAAAGTTATTTTGAAGATTTAAATCATTGGTGGAAAAAAGATCTTAAATATTCAGCTCCAAAAGTTTTACCAAAATCTAAGAAAAACTTTCGCAGAGGATCTGAAACCATAAAAGGCGATGCCAATGCTGTGCTTACAATTGATGAGCCTGTTGGTTCAGGACCAGTATTATCTATAGTCGAAGAAGCGAAATCAAGTCCTGTAGCAGATCAGGTTAAATTTGTTGCGCCGGTATCGGCAAGAGCTTCTGAAATGACTTTAGACAGCTCAGAAAAAAAAGCAGAATCTGAGTTGAAAGAAGTTGTCGTTGTTGGTTATGGAACAGTTAAAAAATCTGATGTTTCTTATTCTGTGCAAACAATCTCGTCTGAAAGTATTTCGAAAAATACTAATGTATCTCAAGCACTTGCCGGAAAAGTTGCGGGAGTTCAAGTAAGTCAAGCGACTGAAGCTGATAAATCTTTAAATAAGGAAACTTTATCGAATGAAGATTCTAAAAAAGATTTTATTGTAGAAAACAAGGATTCTCAGGCAATCGAAAATCAGACTAAAACCTGGAATCCGGATCGATTATATCTTAAAGCTTTAGCAAAAGCACCAAAAGAAAAACAATACGAATTGTATTTTGAATTAAGAAACGGACAAGAAAACAACCCAAGCTTTTATTTTGATGTAGCACATTTTTTCTATAATCAGGGCGATGTAAAAAGAGCATTGCAAATCATTAGCAATATTGCAGATTTAGGTTTAGAAAATCATCAGCTTTATAAAACACTTACTTATACTTTACGACAATGGAAAGCTTATGATGATGCTGAGTTTACTGCAAGGCAAATTGCAAAATGGAGAGCGCATGAGCCACAAAGTTTAAGAGATTATGCATTAGCTCTTGAAGATGCAGGAAAGTATCAGGAAGCTTTTGACCAATTGATTAAAGCCTTAGAAGTAAACTATTACGGAGAAATGAGCGGACAATATGAAGGTGTTGAAGATATTATTTTAATGGATATTAACCGCCTGACTATTGAACATAAAGGTTTGAAAACAGACAAACTCGATAAAAAATATTTGGAGAAAATGCCAGTTGATATTAGAATAATTATGAATTGGAATTTAATGGATGTTGATCTTGATTTGCATATTATGGAGCCAAATGGAGAAGAATGTTATTATGGACATAAAGACACACAAGCCGGCGCAAGATTCTCTAAAGATTTTACACAAGGTTACGGTCCAGAACAATATTTAATCAGAAATGCGATTAAAGGAAAATATCAAATTAAAACCAATTATTTTGGCGAAACTGAGCTTACTCAAAATGGTCCTGCTACAATTATGGTGGAAATTTATACTACAAGAGCGGGAAAAACCACAAAAACTTTAAAAACAATTCAGTTAGGAAAAATTAAAGAAAATGAGATATTAGCTGAAATTGTTTGGTAAACGAGTCAATTTTAGGATCTGTTTTTCAATTTTAAAAGGCGAAGTTGCGTTGTTCAATTCTAAAAACGTAATTTTGCCTTTTAATATTTTTAGTTTTCAGAATAATCTAAAATCTAAAATCAGCAATCTAAAATTTGAATGACAGGACTCGTATATAAATCTACAGGAAGTTGGTACACTGTAAAATCAGAAAAAGGCGGTTTTATAGAATGTCGTATGAAAGGGAAGTTTAGGATGAAAGGGATCAAAAGTACCAATCCTATTGCTGTAGGCGATATTGTCGATTATGAACTCGAAGAAACTTCTGATGCTTTAACCGGAACTATTTTTAATATTCACGAAAGAAAGAATTATATCGTTCGTAAATCGGTTAATTTATCGCATCAAATGCATATTATCGCATCGAATATTGATCGTGTATTTTTATTGATCACGATTAATAATCCTCCAACAACCTTCAATTTTATAGATCGTTTTCTGGTAACTGCCGAAGCCTATAATATCGAAACAATCTTGGTTTTTAATAAAATAGATACTTTTGATGAACCAACATTGGAGGATCAATTGTATATGCAATACGTATATCAGCAAATCGGGTATAAATGTCTTCGTGTTTCTTCTACAGAAATGAAAGGTGTTGAGGAATTAAAAGAAATGATGATTGGTAAAGTAAGTATGTTTTCCGGACATTCAGGAGTAGGTAAATCGACTTTGGTAAATGCAATGGAACCGTCTTTACATCTTAAAACCAAAACCATTTCTGAGGCCAGCAAACAAGGTCAGCATACCACTACTTTTGCAGAAATGTATGATTTGTCTTTTGATGCAAAAATCATCGACACACCGGGAATTAAAGGTTTCGGAATTGTTGATATGGAAAAAGAAGAAATCAGCGGTTATTTTCCTGAATTCTTCAAATTAAAAGATCAATGCAAATTCAATAATTGCCTGCATAAAGAAGAACCACATTGTGCTATTAAAGCTGCTTTAGAAAGAGACGAGATCGCCTGGTCACGTTATAACAGTTACTTGAAGATCTTAGAAGGCGATGACGAAAATTATCGTACAGATTCTTATGATGAAGATCGTAAAGCAAGTGATGAACTTAGGAAATAAAAAACAAATCTCAATTTCTTGAAGTCCAAATTCCAAATCAAAAATTATCGACAGAGTTTGATTGTAGAGATGAACTGCAGTGCATGTAACGTTAGAGTTTAAAATCTTTTTAATTCGTATAATCTGTGGTAAAACCAAAATATCTTCTATTATAATGAAAATAGTAATTCAAAGAGTTTCTCAGGCATCAGTTACGGTTGATGAAAAAAAAGTAGCTGATATTCAGAAAGGTTTATTAATATTAGTTGGAATTGAAGATCTCGATACTCAGGAAGATATTGATTGGCTGGTTGGGAAAATCATAAAAATGAGAATTTTTGGCGACGAGAATGACGTCATGAATTGTTCTGTTCAGGATGTTGATGGCGATATTATTGTGGTAAGTCAATTTACACTTCATGCTTCTATAAAAAAAGGGAATCGTCCATCTTATATAAAAGCTGCCAAACCAGACTTTGCGATCCCAATGTATGAGAATTTTGTTCAGTCTTTAGAAAAAGAATTCAATAAGAAAATACAAACCGGAATTTTTGGTGCAGATATGAAGGTTAATCTCCTGAATGACGGGCCTGTAACGATTTTAATAGACAGCAAAAACAGAGATTAAAAAATCATTAGACCAGTGTTAAAAATTTCTAAAAATAATATATATTTGGCGAAATTACTTACTAATGAAAAAACCTTTTTTCGCATTATTTTTTTTCTTTGTTTCCCTAATTTCTTCTGCTCAAAAGAGTGAATATGCCGTAACTGCAATTGCAGATAGTCTTAAAGAAAATGCTAATGCTGTTGTTCGTTTAGATCAGACTGATATAAATATTCTTTCGCAGCGGAGTATGACTATTAAGACTGAGAGAGTTGTAACAGTTTTAAATGAAAAGGGAGCATGGGGAATTAATGCACACGATAGTTATAATAAAAGAAGCTCCATTAAAAATATTGAAGCTACGATTTACGATGCATTAGGTAATGAAATTAAAAAAATAAAACGAAAAGATTTTAAAGATGTTAGTGCAGTTGATGGGGCCACACTTGCTTCTGATGCAAGATATATTTATTTAGAATATACTCCAATCTCTTATCCATATACAGTAGTTTACAAAAGTGAGAAAGAAACTTCAAGTACTGCTCTTTTTCCAAACTGGTATCCTTTAGAAGATTATTTTGTTAGCGTAGAAAAAAGCATCTTGAATGTGAAGTATCCTAATAATCTTGGATTTAGAAAAAAAGAAAGTCAACTTTCAGTTTTTGATATTAAAAAAATTACAGATACAGATACTCAATTATCGTATGTGACTAAAAATATTTTAGCACAAAAACCTGAGGATTATAGTCCAGGTTTTAGTCAATTGTATCCAAAAGTAATGATGAGTTTAGAATATTTTAATCTTGAAGGAATTGATGGAAATGCAAAGAACTGGAAGGAATATGGAAAGTGGTTTTCAGATAAAATTTTAAAAGAGACAACAATACTACCTGAAGAAACAAAAGCAAAAATAAAAGGATTAGTTGGTAATGAATCAGATCCGATCAAGAAAGCAAAAATTGTATATAAGTTTATGCAGGAAAAGTCTAGATACGTGAGTATCCAATTGGGAATTGGCGGATTTAAACCTATGATGGCTGCAGATGTTGATCGGTTAGGATATGGAGACTGTAAGGCACTATCTAATTATACAAGAGCTTTGTTAGACGTTGTAGGTGTGCAGTCTTATTACACAGAGTTATATGGGAATTTTGATTTGCTTGATATTGATGAGGATTTCTTTTCAATACAAGGAAATCATGTAATCTTGTGTGTGGCAGATCAGAATGAATATGTTTTTTTAGAATGTACAAATCAAAATGATCCTTTTGGATATCAAGCAAATTTTACTGATGATAGAAAAGTTCTTGTTATTAAGCCTGATGGTGGAGAAATAATAAGAACAAAAATTTACGATCCATTAAAAAATAAGCAGTCTAGCCAAGGAAGTTATGTAATAGATGAGAATGGTAGTTTTTCGGGTAAAATAAATATTCAATCTGAGGGGTCTAAATACGGTAGAAGGATACAAGTAGAGAAATTACAGCCAAACGAAAAAGAAGCTCATTACAAAAATTATTGGAGTAATATCAATAATTTAAAACTTGGAAAAATATCTCTTTTAAATAATAAAGAGAATATTCAATTTACTGAAGATGTACAAATAAGCGCCATAAACTATGCTGTGATTTCGGGTAATAAAATGATTTTTACGGTAGATGCTTTCAATCAAAGTTCCGTTAATGTCAAAAGAATCAGAAATAGAAAAAATCCATTTGAAATTCAGCGTGGCTATTTAGATACAGATGAAATCGAAATTAATTTACCCGCTGGTTTTACGATAGAATTTTTGCCTTCAAATTTTGAATTGAAAGGAAAATTTGGAGAATATAAAACCGAAATCATCAAAAAAGAAAATAATAAACTGACGTATAAACGCTCGATGTTTTTAAATAAAGGGAAATATTCTAATAAAGAATATGATGAATACCGCCTTTTTATGGAGCAGGTTTCAAGAAACGACAATGCTAAAATTATATTAACCAAGAACTAATCAATCAAATGAAAATTACCAAACTTTTTAGTCTTTCACTTCTATTGTTGCTTATTACAAATGCAACAGCACAGGAATTTAAATTAGGAAAAGTATCTATTGCTGAATTAGAGCAAAAAGTGCATCCTAAAGATTCATCAGCTGCAGCTGCTATATTGTATAAAAAAGGAGAAACCAGAATAGAATATGATGTAAAAGATGGTTTTGTTACCTTGACCGATGTTGAGACCAGAATTAAAATTTATAAAAAAGAAGGTTACAATTGGGCAAATCAAGGTCTTTGGTATTACAATACAATTAATTTACCTGAAAAAGTAACTTTTACGGATGCAGTAACTTATAATCTGGTAGGAGGAAAAATAGAAAAGACAAAACTGAAAAGTGAAGGTGTTTTCGATGAAGGCGTAGATAAATTTAGAAGGCTTAAAAAGATAACGATGCCTAATGTTAAAGAAGGATCGGTAATTGAGTTTAGATATACCATTAAAAGTCCAACAGACAGATTGATAAGAGAATGGGGTTTTCAAACGAGCATTCCCGTAAATTATTCGGAGTTTATAACGTATATTCCTGAATATTATGTTTTTAATACCAAGCAAAAAGGTTATGTTTTTCCTAAAATTACAAGTGAGAGAAATTCCAGAACTGTAACACTTACTAATAAGGAACGAACTATTCCGGGAGGTACACAAGATACGAGAACGCAGTATGCTTCAGATAAGTTTGACTATATAGAAACTAAAACGACATATTTGGCAATCGATTTTCCTGCAATAAAAGAGGAAGTATATGTCAATAATATCGATAATTATGTTTCAGGTGTTCAACATGAATTATCAATGATAACCAATTTTAAAGGTGAGAAGAAAATGTATTCTACTGATTGGAATTCGGTAGTAAAAACGATTTATAGTTATGATGATTTTGGTCCAGAGTTAAATAAAACAGGCTATTTTGAAGATGATTTAAATGCATTACTATCAGGAGTTAATAATGCTGATGAAAAAATAATCATTATTTTAAATTATGTAAAATCAAGAGTAAAATGGAATGATTATTTTGGATATAGTTGTGATAAAGGAGTTAAAAGAGCATACAAAGAAAAGTCAGGAAATATTGCTGACATAAATTTAATGCTTACCGCTATGTTACGTTATGCAGGTTTGACAGCAAACCCGGTTTTGGTAAGTACACGTTCTAACGGAATTGCAATTTTTCCAAATAGAACTGCTTTTAATTATGTGATTGCGGCAGTTGAAACTCCAAACGGAAATATTTTATTAGACGCTTCTGATAAATTTTCAACTCCAAATGTTTTACCCTTTAGAGCTTTGAACTGGTCAGGAAGATTGATTAGAAAAGACGGAAGTTCTGAAGAAGTAGATTTGATGCCAAAAAAAGCATCGATTGATAATATAACTCTGAATTATAGAATTAACCCCGAAGGAAAAATAACAGGAAAAACCAGAAGACAATTAGGGGATTATCAAGCTTTGATAACAAGAGATAATATAGATAGTGTAAAAGAAGAAGAATATTTAGAAAAGCTCGAAAATCAAAATAATAAGATTGAAATTACCGATTATTCAAGAGCAAATGAAAAAGAAATTTTGTTGCCAGTTATAGAAACGTATTCATTTACGGGTAATAACTTATGCGAAATAATAGGAGGAAAAATATATGTTAGTCCAATGTTATTCTTTGCAAACGAAAAAAATCCATTTAAGCAAGAGACTAGGGAATATCCAGTAGATTTCGGATTTCCTTTTACAAGCAGATATAATATTACAATTCAAATCCCTGAAGGATTTATGGTTGAAACATTGCCAGCCCCGGCAGTTATCAATATGCAGGATAATTTAGGTGTATTTAAATTTAATATCGGGGCAAATGGTAATTCATTACAATTAAGTGTTCAGCACCAAATTAATGAAGCGATAGTTTCTACAGAGCAATATGAGATGCTTAAAGAATATTATAAAGGGATGATCGCAAAACAATCTGAGAAAATTGTTTTAAAAAGAATATAATATGAAGTTTCAGAGCTTAATTATAATTATTTTTTTGTTTTTAGGATTTTCAAAAGTCAAAGCTCAAAACTATGAACTAGGAAAAGTTACTATTGCTGAATTAAATGAAAAAGTAAATCCAAAAGATAGTACAGCGCCAGCAACAATATTATTTAAAAAAGGAAAGACTTTTTATACGTTTGATAAAGACAAAGGTTTTTCAGCGAATCATCTCTATGAATTTAAAATTAAAATTTATAAGAAAGAAGGACTAAAATGGGCTGATCAAAAAGTACGTTTTTACGTTGGTTATCAAACGATGAGCGAAGACCGTTTAGAGTTTTCGAACGCCGTTACTTATAATTTAGAAAATGGATCGATTGTAAAAACAAAACTGGATAATCAGGGGACTTTTAAGAAAAAAGTAAATGAGTTTTGGAATGAAAAAACAATCACGTTGCCAAACGTAAAAGCAGGTTCGATAATCGAATACAGATATATATTGAAATCTGAAAATGTAGTAAAATTACCGGATTTTGATTTCCAGTATGATATTCCGATCAATTATTTCGAATATAAAACAGATATTCCGGAATATTATATTTATAAACCAATTTTGATTGGAGGGCATAAAGTCGAAACAGATTCAAAACTCACTAATGGTAGTCAAAGTTTTGAAGATGAATATAACAGATCAAAAGGCATTTCGTATAAACAAATAAGTGCTTTTTATAAAGGAAAAGATATTTCCGCATTAACAAAAGAGCCTTATGTGGATAATATAGATAACTACAGAGGGTCTGTTCAGCATGAACTAGAAAGGGTTCGTTATCCGGATCAGCCTGTAAAAGATTATACCATGACATGGGAAGGCGTGGCAACCAATATTTTTAAAAATGAAAATTTTGGAAAAGAACTAAATCAAAGTGATTTTTTGTTAGAAGATGTTAAACGATTATTGACTAATGTTGAGTCTAAAAATGAACGGCTGAATATCATTTTTAAATTCATTCAAAACAAAATGAACTGGAATGAAGTAAATGATTGTTTTACAGATAAAGGAGTTAAAAAGGCGTATGCCGATCAAACGGGAAATGTAGCTGAAATCAATTTTATTTTGATCAACATGTTAAAATTGGCAGGAATAGATGTAGGTCCGGTTTTAGTGAGTACAATAGAAAACGGAGTTCCTGTTTACCCCACAAGAACAGGATTTAATTATGTAATTGCAGCTGCTGAAATCGATGGAAAACAAATTTTGTTAGACGCCAGCCATAAATTTACTTATCCAGGAGTTTTGCCTTTAAATGTTTTAAACTGGAGAGGGAGACTCATTAAAGATGATGGAACTTCGCAAGAAATAAATCTGGTTCCTGATAAAGCATCAAAAGAGTTTTCAAACTTAGTTGTTAAAATAGATAATCTGGGCAAAATAGAAGGTAAAATCAGAATTCAAAGAACAGATTATGATGCTTATCACTTTAGAATTGAAAATGCCAATAAAAATCAAGACAATTATCTCGAAAAATTAGAAGAACAATTGGGGGATCTGAAAATTTCTAATTACACAATTGAAAATAAGAAAACGAATCTATCAGATCCTGTAATAGAAACCTTCTCTTTCGTATCAGACAATAGAGTAGAAATAATTGGAAACAAAATTTTTGTAAATCCGTTGTTGTTTTTTACAAGAAGTAAAAATCCTTTTACTCAGGAAGTGAGACAAATGCCGATTTATTTTGGTTATCCAACTCAGGAAAAATTCAATTTAAATATAGAAATTCCGGATGGATATGCTATAGAATCTTTGCCATCTCCAATTAAGATTTCATCAGAAAACAAAGAGATTGTTTATGTATTAAATATATCGGGAGAAGAAAACAAAATTCAAATAAGTAGTTTAAAAGAAATTAACAATAGTATTTTTGCAGCAGATCAATATAATGGATTAAAAGAACTTTTCCAGAAAATGATTATGAGTCAAAATGAAAAAATTGTTCTTAAAAAAATATAACTATGGACTTGAAAAATGCACAACTTGATGTCGATACCTGGATAAAAGAACACGGTGTTCGCTATTTTAATGAGCTTACAAATATGGCACAACTTACAGAAGAGGTAGGAGAAGTAGCCAGAATTATTGCCCGCAGATATGGTGAGCAATCCGAGAAAGAAAGTGATAAAAATAAAGATTTAGGCGAAGAATTAGCTGATGTTGTTTTTGTTGTTTTATGTCTTGCCAACCAAACCGGAATAGATTTGCAAGCCGCTTTTGATAAAAAAATGGATTTAAAATCAGTTCGCGATAAAGACCGTCATAAAAACAATGATAAATTGAAATAATTGTGAAATATCACTTATAAGTTTTGAATTATGAGTTTTGAATTTTGAATTATGAATGTGGAGTGGTAAATTGCGTGGCGAATTACGTTTCTAATCATAATTCAAAATTTACAACTTATAATTAAAAAAATGAATTTACTACTTCAAACAACTCAACATAACTTAAAAGGACAAATTGCAGTAACAGGATCAAAAAGCGAAACGAATCGTTTATTGTTATTAAAAGCATTGTTTCCAAATATTACACTTTCTAATACTTCAAACTCTGATGATAGCGAGGTAATGCAAAAAGCCTTGATTGGGAATGATGAGATTGTAGACATTCATCATGCAGGAACGGCAATGCGTTTCCTGACAGCTTATTTTGCCGTAAATGAAGGACGCGAAGTAGTGATGACAGGTTCAGGCAGAATGCAGGAACGTCCTATAAAAATTTTAGTAGAAGCTTTGGGACAATTGGGAGTTGAGATTTCTTATGAAAAAGAAGAAGGTTATCCGCCAATTAGAATTAAAGGAAAAAAAGTAACCGCTTCAAAAGTTACTTTGGCAGCAAATGTAAGCAGCCAGTATATTTCCGCACTTTTATTAATCGCTTCAAAATTAGAAAATGGTTTAGAGCTGACTTTAGAGGGAGAAATTACTTCGATTCCGTATATCAAAATGACCTTGGCTTTGCTAAACGATTTAGACATTCAGACTAGTTTTGAAGAAAACGTGATTAAAGTTTATCCAAAAGCTGGAGTAGCTTCAAAAGAAATGGTGGTAGAATCAGATTGGAGTTCGGCATCGTACTTTTTTAGTTTAGTTGCTTTGGCAGATACAGCTTCTATCACTTTAAGCAGTTACAAAGAAAATAGTTTACAAGGAGATTCTGAATTAGTTTCTCTTTATGAAAAGTTAGGAGTTCAGACTACTTTTCAGGACAATAAAATGACGTTGGTAAAACAAGAGAATTTTAAATACGAAACGGTAAACTTCGAGTTAAACAATACACCTGATATTGCACAAACAATTGTAGTAACTTGTTTAGGTTTAGGAATTGGCTGTCATTTAACAGGTCTTCATACCTTAAAAATTAAAGAAACGGACAGACTTGAAGCCCTTCGAATTGAGTTGACAAAATTAGGAGCCAATATCTCGGTAACGAATGATAGTCTGACTCTGGTAGCTTCAGAAAATATTAATCATAATATAAAAATAGGAACTTACAACGATCACCGTATGGCAATGGCATTTGCACCTTTGGCTTTAAAAGTACCTATCATTATCGAAGATGCTGAGGTAGTTTCTAAATCATACCCTGATTTCTGGAATGACTTAAAAGCTTTAAATTTCCAAGTTTCAGAATTATAGGTTTAAACCATATAAGTGATATAAGTTCATTAAATAAGCATAATTTGAATAGCCTCCAGTTTTAACTGGAGGTTTTTTTATGCGCAAACTGCCCGGATTTAGTCAAATAAAAACACCAGCAATTTTTAAAGATTCCTAATTTAAATGAACTTATATCACTTATATGGTGAAATCCCATTTTTTTATCTCACCAAAACACCACTAAATCAGCGACTTTTGAAAATAAACGTCAAAACACTTGACAACGCCTATCTCACAGTCGTATATTTGCACACGATTAAAAATCAGGTCTTCAAATAATCCTGATTGAAAATCTATAACTCATAACTTTCTCAAATGAAATTATCACATTTTCAATTTAATTTACCGAAAGAACTTTTAGCAGAATTCCCGGCAGAAAACAGAGACGAATCTCGTTTAATGGTGATCGATCGTCAAAAACAAACTATAGAGCACAAAATGTTTAAAGATGTTATCAATTATTTTGATGACGGAGACGTTTTGATTCTTAACAATACAAAAGTTTTCCCTGCACGTTTGTACGGAAACAAAGAAAAAACAGGAGCAAGAATTGAAGTTTTCTTATTAAGAGAATTAAATTCAGAACAACGTCTTTGGGACGTTTTAGTTGATCCGGCTCGTAAAATCCGTATCGGAAACAAACTTTATTTTGGTGATGACGATTCGTTAGTTGCTGAGGTAATCGACAACACAACTTCTCGTGGTAGAACTTTACGTTTTTTATATGACGGTTCTTATGAAGAATTCAGAAACAAATTGACAGAACTTGGAGAAACTCCAATTCCTAAATACATCAGTAGAGAAGTAACAGCAGAAGATGCTGAAAGATATCAAACAATCTACGCAAAAGAAGAAGGAGCTGTAGCGGCACCAACAGCAGGTTTACACTTCTCAAAACATCTTTTGAAAAAACTGGAAATCAAAGGAATCAACTTTGCTGAAGTTACACTTCACGTTGGTTTAGGAACTTTTAACCCGGTTGAGGTTGAAGATTTATCTAAGCACAAAATGGATTCTGAAGAATTGATTATCAAACAAGAAGCTTGCGATATTGTAAATGCTGCCAAGGCAAACAAAAAACGTATTTGTGCTGTTGGAACAACTTCGATGCGTGCTATCGAAAGTTCAGTTTCATCTCAAAATACTTTGAATCCTTATGAAGGTTGGACAAATAAATTTATTTTCCCTCCTCACGATTTTAGTATTGCAAACTGTATGATTACAAATTTTCACACACCAAAATCAACATTATTAATGATGATTTCTGCTTTCTGTGGACATGATTTAATGAAACGTGCATACGACGAAGCAATCAAAGAAGAATACAAATTCTATTCTTACGGAGATGCAATGTTAATTATCTAATATTAGATATTTAAAATAAATATAAAACCTGTCAGTGATGACGGGTTTTTTTATTTAAAACTGGTTTCAAGTTTTTTTTGTTTCAGGTTTCAAGTTTTACAGAACGTTAAACTTGAAACCTGAAACTTGAAACAAAAAAACATTTCCTATTTTTACGCATCAAAACAAATACAATGACTTTTCAAAATACACGTGAATTCGCACGAGAGCTTGATTCGCAAGACACATTAAATCATTATCAGGATCAGTTTATATTTCCTAAAGTAAATGACAAACGCGTAATTTATTTCACAGGGAATTCCTTAGGCTTACAGCCAAAACGAACTAAAGCATACATTGACGAAGTAATGAACGATTGGGCAGATCTTGCTGTAGAAGGTCATTTTTATGCTCAAAAACCATGGTGGGATTATCAGGAAAGATTCGCTGAACCATTGAGTAAAATTGTTGGAGCATTGCCATCAGAAGTTACGGTAATGAATACTCTGACGGTAAATCTTCATTTATTGATGGTTTCTTTTTATCAGCCAAAAGGCAAACGTTATAAAATTATTTGCGAGGAAAAAGCATTTCCATCAGATCAATATATGTTTCAAAGTCAGGTACATTTTCATGGATATAAAACAGAAGATGCCATAGTTGAAATCAAACGTCGTGAAGGCGAACACAATATTCGTCTTGAAGATGTTTTGGCAAAAATTGAAGAAGTTGGTGATGAACTGGCTTTAGTTTTAATTGGTGGAGTAAATTATTATACCGGACAAGTTTTCGATATTAAAACCATTACCGAAGCCGGGCAAAAAGCAGGCGCAAAAGTGGGTTGGGATCTGGCGCACGCTGCGGGAAACATCAAATTGGAACTTCATAACTGGAATGTAGATTTTGCTGCCTGGTGCAGTTATAAATACATGAATTCAGGGCCGGGAAATGCTTCCGGTTGTTTCGTACACGAAAAGCATCACAATAATCCGGATTTACCAAGATTTGCAGGTTGGTGGGGACACAATAAAGAACGCCGTTTTAAAATGGAGCCAAATTTTGATCCCGTTCACGGAGCTGATGGCTGGCAAATTAGTAATCTGCCGGTACTTTCTTTAGCACCTTATTTAGCATCTGTAGAAATGTTTGCTGAGGTTGGTATGGATGCTTTGATAAAAAAGAGAGATCATATTACTTCATACTTAGAATTTATTTTACATGAAATCGATAAAGAAGTGTCAGGTAATTTTGAAATCATTACACCTTCAAACCCTGAAGAAAGAGCTTCACAATTATCTGTTTTTTTACACGGAGAAGGAAGAAGTCTATTTGATTATTTAATGAAAAACGGAGTAATTACAGATTGGCGTGAACCAAATGTAATTCGTCTGGCTCCGGTTCCATTATATTGTTCTTATGAAGATATGTATGACTTTGGCCAAATCCTTAAAAAAGGAATTTTAGGAAAGTAAAAGTAAATTAATCTCGCAAAGACGCGAAGGCGCAAAGTTTTTTGTTTCACGCAGATTTAAATGATTTAAGCAGATTTTTTTAATCATTTTGATCCTTTAATCTGTGGCTAAATTAAACTTTGCGGCTCTGCGATTTTGCGAGATTATTTTTAGGCATCGACTTAAAAATAATCCGCTTTAAATCCGCGTTTTGCTTTAGCAATTCGTTTCATCTGGGTCTAATTTTTAAGTGTGATCTTTAAATTCTGTAACCATTAACCTGAATCATGTAACATCAACAAAAGAAATCTTCTTTAATTTGTAGTGTAATAATTTTAAACTACAATAATCATGAAAGCCTTATATATATTATTCGCCGCTTTATCAATAGTTTCTTGTCAAAATCAAGGAAAAGAACAATTAAATAAAGCAAAACAAGCTAGCATTGATTCAATGAAAGTGGAAATTGATAAACAAAGAGTTCTTGATTCAATGAAAACGGAAATGGCTAATATTAAAGAACAGCAAAAAGTAGAACAACAGAAAGTAGAATCTCAAAAAGTTGTGGTAGTACACCAACAACAAGCAGACGGAACTTCGACTACAACAACTACACAAAAGAAAAAAGGATGGAGTGCTACTGCTAAAGGTGCTGTAATTGGTGCAGGAGTTGGTGCTGCAACAGGAGCAATTGTAAGTAAGAAAAAAGGAGAAGGTGCTATTATTGGTGGTTTAGCAGGTGCTGCTTTAGGAACTGGAACTGGTGCTGTTATCGATAGCAAAAAGAAAAAAGAATAGAACAATTTCTATATAAATAAAAACCCCGATTTAATTTAAATCGGGGTTTTGTGTTTTAAGCTAATTCTAAAATTGGGATTTGTATTTTAGATAATTCTAATTTATAAAATTCAAAATCCTTTTTAATTTTATTTAAATCCTCTTTAAAATATAAAGCAGGAGAAAATAAAGTATTATAATATTCAATTCCTTCCAGAATATTGGTTCTAAAAGTATTCCATTTTTTTAGTTGAGAATTGGTAATTTCCCCTGAATTATTTTCGATTTCATTCCTAAAATAATCCACATACATTTTTAATTCCTTGACAAATAAATTTGGTCTGTTTTCCGTTCGCAGAATCGATTTGTTTCCATAAATATGACCCAACATATGAGCCAAAGAAACTTCTTGGTCAAAATAGGCCATATTTGGGCCGGGACATATAACAACTCCCTGCGCTTGTCCTTTTATTTTAATATCATTCTCTAAATAGGAAGCATTTGCTAAACCTACACATAAACATGATTTCTCTGTAATGGCGAATTTTGCTTTTTCGAATGCCAGTTCTGACATCGTATTTTTTACGTTTTCTAATTCTTCAAGCTTATGATCTTGAAATTTTTTAGAAGCCGTACATATTCCGTGTGGATCGTATTCTTTACTTAAAGCAAGAAATTTTTTAGGGCAGGAACTTCCGGCCTTATTTTGTTCTATTCTTTTTTGTTTCAAAATTTCATTCGTTGTTCCTCTTAAAGTGTTAAAAGGAACTCCCAATGGCGAAATATGACTAAGATATAAATCTTCTTCTTTTGCATTCATTAATAATTCCCGTGTTGCTTTATCTACAGAAGTAGCTTCGGGAACCAGTAAAAAAGGCGTTCCCCAGCCTACAGAATCTACTTTGTAGTTTTCTAATAAAAATTCATGTTCTTCAGAAGTTCCTACACCGCCTTGAACCGTTATTTTAAGAGGTAAAGGATTTTTTGGTGCATAAATTTGTTTTTGCTGTAATACTTTTGTCATCAGCTCATGTGCTGATTGCACTAGCTGATCCTTTTTTTGTTTAAATTCTTCTAATATTGGACCTAACAAAAGTCCGTCAGTAGCAAAAGCATGACCGCCACAATTTAATCCGGATTCAATACGATATTCAGAAACCCAAAGTCCTTTTTTAGCTAAAAAGTTTCCCTGAATCATCGCTGATCTAAAGTCACTTACTTTTAAAATAATTTTCTTTTTAAGCTCGTTATTTAGATTCGGGAAAAAATCTGAAAAATTCTCAAAATAGCTAAATAACCTTGGATTCATTCCTGCAGAAAGTACGACAGAAGATTCAAGATTACTTTTTGCAAATCCTCTTAGTGCAGCATGAGCATCATTAAATTCAATTGGGAGTTGTTCGTTTTTTTCAAAATTATCTTTGTCCAGTTTGGTCATGATATTCACATCAATCAATCCTGGAGAAAGATGCGATTCGATATAATTTTGTATGTTTTCTTTAAAAGAGATTCCATCGTCTAATAAATTCTGGAAGCCTTTTTTTATATCTGATGTATTGGGTAACATTGTGATATAATTTTCTACGGCTGCTTTGCTTTCTATTAATTCGGTTTTAAAACTTTCGAACTTTTCTTTTACGATTTTATCAACTAGATTAAGATATGAAGTAATTCTTTCGGCTCTGTAGTCGTGAAATTTTTGACTTATTTCCTCATAAGGAATATTGAATTTGGTGCTGTAAAAGTTACGCATCTTTTCAATAAGATCATCATCAGCAATAGAAACCACAGACGAAATACCGTATTGTGCCACTCGAATTGGGCTGTCGATAGTATAGGCAAGCCCCATTACAGGAATATGAAAAGTGTGTAAAGGTGGTTTTGTCATTTGTTTTTAAATTAAAAATAAAAGCAAATTTTGGAAAAAGAAATTACTTAAAACCTGATAATTGTCAGGTTTGTAAAATGTTAGGTGATGTTTTTTGCCACGAATTAGTCTTGTTTTTGTCATTTCGAAGAATGAGAAATCTTCGCAAGTAGCTCTGCAAAGATTGGCGATTTTGATTGTGTCAGTTTCTTGCGAAGATTTCTCCTCCGTCTAAATGACAAGATTGTCTGGAATAGCTTTAAATCAAAATCTTCTTTAAAGATTCGGCTATGCTTCTCCAGAGAAAGTTATAGAATGATTTTTCCTGGATTCGATCTAATTCTACATCTGCCTTTTTGGTTTCATCATTCGAATCATTTTTAAGCAATAAATTAGCAACTGCAGTTTTTAATTTTGCTTCTTTCTCACGATTTTTCTTTTTAAATAATTTTACTTTTAGATCTTCGTAATCCAGTGTTGCATTTCCTTTTGCAGTATTATCATTTCCATAAAAATTAAAATGATATTTATTGAATTTTCCGCTAAATGTAGTGTTTATATAAGGTTTTGTAAACCTTTCCATTGCAACTACATTAAAATTAGAGATCGTTCCCTGAATATGAAAGGTGTCATTCAGACTCAGAACATTAAAATTCCAGTCGACATCAAGAGGAGATGTTTTCATGAAGAGGCAATTGACTTTGATCTTTACATCGGCCATTTTTTTTAGGCCAAAACCGCTTTTTAGATTCGTTACCTGCATATTAAAACGATCAAAATTTAAAATTCCTGGACCTTTCGAGAAATCAATTTCTTCCTCATATACCAGTTTCGATTTTAAAATTTGTATGGTATCTATTTCAAGAGGAAATTTAATTTTTCGTAATAAATGATTGTAAAGATATTTTTTGCTCAAATCATCTTTCGGAATTTTATTGCGGTAAATATTGGCATCTACATGATTAGCGATAAGGGAGTTTGCTTTAAAGAAAAAAAGATCATTTTTGAACCCCCAATCCATTTTTTCGATGTGTGCCGAATCTAATTTAATAGTATAAATGTCTTTTTCCTTATCTAATTTACTCACAAATACTTTACGGCTGAATTCCGGTAAATAAGCAAATTTCTTAATCTTTAAAAAATTATTTTCTGTACTTATTTGTCCAATCGTCATAGTATAAAATGCGCTTGGTTTGTAATATAAACTATCACATACCAACACATATTTATCAAAATGCATAGGAATCTTTTCTTTTAAAGTAGCATTTGTAAGCAGAATGCCTTCAAGTTTTAAAATGATTTTCCTGATGCTTAGAATTGGTTTGTTGCTATCTAAAGAAACAACATCGATTGTCCCTTCATTTAGATAAATATTCGAAACCGCGACAATTTTGCGAAACGGCTCGATAATCTGGCTCTTTATACTTTTGCTGTTATTTAAAAGTTTCTCACCTTTTTTGTATAAAATTACCCTGGGCTTATTGATGATGATACTTTCGGCCTGAATAACATCATGAAAAGCAAGATCCCAAATATTAAAGTGTTTAATATTGATCGATTCGATTTTAGAAAAAAGCCCATTTTTACTATCTTTTGGTTGGTTTTTTGGACTTACTAATAATGTTGTAGCGTTTATATTTCGGGAAATAAGCGAAACTTCAATTTTTTCATATTGAATGTTATATTCCGTCTTATTTTTTTCGTTTATAATTATGGGTAATTGCTTTTTTATCCAATAATTGAGACCAATATTGACTAAAATGACAAAAAGAAACACAGAAATTATACCTATCGCTATTTTTTTGTAGATTGACATTTATTGTATTGATTTTAAATACATAAATTTAGACTTTAAAAAATGATGTTTTTTACACGATTTAATCTTAAAGTTATATCATTACAGATTCCTTTATCATTATACTTATTTTGAATATGAGAAAAATAAAAAAAATTCTGCTGGTTTTATTATTATTGATTGTTGTTCTTGGAATTGGTTTATGCGCCTATATCTTTCATTTAAAACCCAAATATGAAGGTGAGGTACAACTTAAAAACATCCAAAAAGAAACCACTGTATATTTTGATGATTTTGGAGTTCCTCATATTTATGCCAATTCTGAAAAAGATGCAATGACCGCTTTAGGATATGTTCATGCTCAGGAAAGATTATGGCAAATGGAATTGTTACGCCGAATTGCACCGGGAAGGTTATCTGAGATTTTTGGATCTGTAGCGCTTAAAAATGATAAATTTTTCTCCGGAATTGGTATCGAGGAAGCTTCGGCGAAAGCCATTGCGAAACTGGATAAAAATAGTCAGAGTTATAAAATGACAATGGCTTATCTAGACGGGATTAATCAATATTTAGAACAAGGAACCACGCCAGTTGAATTTACTTTGGTGGGCGTTAAAAAAGAAAAATTTACGATAAAAGATGTTTATAATATTTTTGGATATATGTCTTTTAGCTTTGCAATGGCTCAAAAAACAGATCCTTTATTAACTGATATTCGAAATAAATATGGAGCTGAATATTTGAAAGATTTAGGAATTGAAGGCGAGTTTAATACCACACAAATTAAAAGTTCAAAAGAAAATATTGAAGAATATACCTCAATCGCAAAATCTGTAGCAGCATTGTTGGACAATTCACCAATTCCGCCATTTGTGGGAAGTAACAGTTGGGTTGCAGGACCAAATAAAACCAAAAGCGGAAAAGTGATTTTTGCCAATGATCCCCATATCGGATTTTCTCAGCCTGCAACTTGGTACGAGGCGCATCTAATTACGCCAGAGTTTGAATTATATGGCTGTTATCTGGCTGGAACTCCATATCCGTTATTGGCACATAACCGTGAGTATGCTTACGGATTAACCATGTTTGAAAATGATGATATCGATTTTTATCAGGAAAAGGATAAAGCAGGAGATTCAAATCAATATCAGACACCAATGGGTTTTGCAGCTTATGAAACCAGAAAAAAAACAATTAAGGTAAAAGATACTTCTGATGTCGTTCTTACTGTAAAATCAAGCCGACACGGATCTATAATGAATGATTTGTTAGAACGATTGGATAGAAAAAATCCTATCGCAATGTCGTGGATTTATACCCAACAGCCTATTCAGATACTTGATGCCGTTTACGGATTATCGCATGCTAAAAATAAAGAAGATTTCAGGAAAGCAGTTCAATTGGTTGCTGCACCGGGATTGAATGTAATGTATGGCGATGCCAAAGGAAATGTAGCCTGGTGGGCGACGGGAACACTTTATAAACATGATAAAGGTGTAAATTCTTTTTTAATACTAGATGGAGCAAGCGGTAAAGATGATATTAAAGAATATTTAGATTTCTCTAAAAATCCATCTGCCGAAAATCCAAAATGGGGATATGTTTACTCAGCAAATAATCAGCCTGAAGCGATTGATGGTTATTTATATCCGGGTTATTATTTGCCGGAAGATCGTGCCAAAAGAATTTCTGCTTTAATGGATGCTAAATCAGATTGGGACAAAGAAGCGATTAGTAAAATGATTTTTGATAATACTTCGCCAGTTTCTCCGGGCGTGGTTCAGAGTTTGATTTCGAATGTAAACACGGCTTCGCTTTCAGCAAAAGAAAAAGAAGTAATTAAGGTTTTAAAATCATGGAAAGGAACGAATAATCTTGAAGATCTTGCCCCAACGATTTATAATAAATGGATTTATTTATATCTAAAAAACACTTTTGAAGATGAAATGGGAGAGGATAATTTTAATCTTTTTTTAGGAACCAGTTTAGGGAAACAAATAATAGCCAGACAAATTGAGAATAAAAATTCGGTTTGGTGGGATAATATTAAAACCAAAAATGTAAAAGAAACCAGAACCGAAATTGTCTCAACATCATTTCATCAATCTGTAAAAGAACTCCAGGAACAATTAGGAGATCAGGTTGCTGATTGGAATTGGGGAAAAGTACATACTGTAGAACATGAACATCCATTAGGGAAAATAGCAGCATTACGCAGGCTTTTTGACGTAGGGCCATTTGCAGCTCCGGGATCTAATGAAGTAATAAACAATCAATTCTTCGGATTTAATAAAGAAGGTAAATATTATGTAAAAGGCGGACCGTCAACCCGAAGAGTTGTTGATTTCTCGGATATAGAAAATAGCTGGAGTATCTTGCCAACCGGGCAATCAGGAAATCCGTTTAGTAAACATTATGATGATCAGGCAGAAATGTATAATGAAGGTAAATTCAGAAAAATGAAATTGAATAAAGATGAGATTATAAAAATATCAACTAAATTGGTTTTTAAACCGGCAAAGGAATAGTTTTTTTAGTTTCAGGTTTCAAGTTTCAGGTTTTTGCTTTTGTGGTTTTACCCCAAGCAAGCAAAGTTTTTTTGTGTTACTGCAGATCGAAGAGTTAAGCTATTGATCTTTGTCAAAGTTTTAAACTTTGACAAAGATCAAAAAAAACTTAGTATCTCAGCAACTTAGTATCTTAGAACCTTATTTTTTATATTTCCCTCGAACAATGTCATTTGCAAAAATCTCAAGATTATAAGCCAGAGCATCATTTGCAATCATAACATTTGTAGTTCGATATGCAGTATCCTGTTTATACGTTTTTAGTAATGTTTCCAGTTCAATTTCGTTGTAAAATGCAAACATATTATAAACAGCGTCTCTGAAATTTTTGTAATTAATACTTTCTGTTATTTCGACTGTTTTTTGATCATTCCATTTTTCTTTTTGAGCAGCTTCATTTATAGTTTCTAAACAAAAATCGACAACGTAGTTTTTGTAATGTGCTGCCTCAACAATTTTGTCTATTATGATTTTGTTTTGCTGAGTAGGCATAGGTACTGTTTTTTCCGTAGTTTGAGAAAAACAAATAGTTGGAATAAATACGCATAGTAATAAAACTAAAAGAGAAGAAATCTTTAAATTTTTCATAGGTCAATTAAATACTATTTACAACTTTAGCGATTGTAAATCAGATTGATTTGGGTTATTGAAATAATTATTTTTGGGCAGTGCTAAAATAGTTTTTTTATGCTAAATATCGAATTGGAAAAGCATTTTTAAAATAAAAAAAACTCTGACAGTTTTGGTTTTTACCACAACTGTCAGAGTTGGTAAGATAAAGATTACCGCTCCTACATATAGTTTTTACGGAATATTATTTTTTTGATTTGATGATTGAAACTGTATAATCTCTTATGATTATGCTGGCGTCTTTTAGTTAGACGAATCATTTTTAAATAAGTTTCACAATCATCTTATTATTTTTGTAATTATCTTTATTAATGATGTTATAGTAGTCACCTGGCTTTACTTTTTTATTGGCCTATGCTCATAACTAACGATTCGTTTTAGTTTCCAATCTTTGTCTTTTCGTTCCCAGATATGAATAAATTTACCGGTTCCTTCCGGTTTACCGTCAACATAAAAAGTATGTTCGCCCACTTGTACAGCGCCAAAATCTCCTAATTTGTCAATTGTACAGGAATTTAATTTTCGGGTAAGCTTTTCTGGTCTTATGCATTTTTGGTTTAATGATTTGATTTCATTTTCTTTCGAAACATTTAAGCCAAAACGATCGTCGTAAAACTCAACATCATCAGCAATTATTCTTTTAAATTGAGATGCATCACATTGATTAAATGCAACATCAAAAAGTAAACTGTCCATCTTAATGATTTCGGTTTTTAGAAGGTCCATTTTTAAAACCTCATTATTGGTTTGTCCGTTTGCCTCTCTACTTAAAAATAGAATAAAAAGCACTATTATATTTATCATGGGAGTCATAATTGTGTTCTTGTTAATATCCATTTTATTTCGTTTCTATGTCAATTATTTTCTTTCCGTTTTCGCCTAAATAGTGATTCACTATTTTTTCGTAAACTTTATAACCGTCGTCAACATTAGTAAAAATTATTAAACCTTGTTTAGTTTTAGGCAACAACAAAGTGATGGTCTGAACTCCTTCGTCTGCACCGCCATGTGATAAAGCATAATCATTATTTCCTAAATCGTATATTTCGAAACCCAGGCCAAAATATTTGTTTTTCTTTGTTTCAACCTGATGCGATGTCATATCGTCGAATACTTTTTTGCTCAATCCGTCGCTATTCATTACGCTGCATAAAAACGTTCCGTAATCTTCGATTGTAGTAAGTAAATCATCAGCCGCATTTGCCGTTTTATTTTTAGTTGGCTCATATGCATTTCCTTTATTGTCATATCCAACTGCAAATCTTGAAACATCAGTAATTTTATTCCACACAAATTTTGTATCAGTCATTTTTAGTGGTTTAATGATTAATTCATCTGCTAATTGTTCTAAAGTTTTGCTGAATTTTTTCTCTAACGCTTTTCTCAGATATTCAAAACCTTCACCTGAATATTGATATTTTGTTCCGGGTTTAAATTTAAAATCTAATTTACCGGATTCGTTCATAGATCTCCAATTTGGAAAACCCGTTTGATGGCTTAAAATAATTCTTGTTGTTAATAGCTTGATATTAGGATTATTGGCAATATCCGGATCTGTCCAATACTTGTATAACGGTTCGTCTAAATTCAGTTTTCCTGCGCTTGCCAGTTTCAACGCTACAATTGCTGTTACCGGTTTAGTCAGTGAAGCTACATTCCAAATTGTATTGTAAGGTGCTGTAACTCCTTTTTTGAGCTCACCAAATACTTTTATTTGCTGTAGTTTTCCGTTATTGATGATTCCAATACCAAGAGTGGGAACATTATTCTGTTTCAGCCATTTCTCAATTTCCTGATCATTGTCAAAAATACTTGCTTTAGTTCCCGCAGTATTTACATTTTGATGATCGTAACTAAAAGATCTTCTAAGTTTCCAGATGCCATTTTCTATTATCCATACATGTGTAAATCTTGCTGTACTGCCAAATTTGTCTTTCTGTCCCGGCACAGGTTCAAAAAACTGATGAATTCCAATCTGTAAAGCTCCGTACAAAATTCCGCTTTTGGATAACGGATAAATTTCAGTGCTTCCGTCTACTAAATCCCTTCTCGCTTGGTAAGTTTTAGTAGAACCGCATAAACCTTTTCTAATGTTTTTAAGAAATAAAGCTTTGTCCTGAATACTGTCTTTGTCGTGGTAAAATTCAAAGTTGTTACTTAGTAAATTTTCGAACTGCGAGACATCGCAAGTATTGAAGCCAACATTAAATAAAAGACTGTCTTTTGACATAATGGTCTTATACAATGCTGAGTTGTTTTCTTCCTGTGAAAATCCAATATGGAATTGAATAAGCAGGATTCCAACTAAAATCGCTTTTAGCTGAAAAAATGATTTGTTGATTTTCATTTTGATTGATTTGATTGATGATTTTGCAATATTAATGCAATCAAATGTAACAAAATTGTACAAATGCGAAATTGCTATCTTTTTTTAGAAAGAAAATAAGACTCAGAATCGAAAGTTTTCGGAGTTGATTTTGTTACATCTTTAAATTTTTTTATAAAATGCGACTGATCAAAATATTTGTTGTAAAGTGCTACTTCTGTCAAAGTAAGCTTCTCAATAGTAGCGTTTACCATTTGATCAACGGATTTTCTAAATTTCAATATCTGAATGTAGTTTTTAATAGTAAGTCCTGTTGCTGTTTTAAATTTAATTTGAAGTGATCTTTGCGAAGAATTCAGCATTTTTCCAATTTCGGAAACTGTAATTTCTTCATTATGCAATTTGATAATCTCACAAATTTTTTCAACCACACTTTTATTAGGATGTAAAGTATTTAATTCTTCAAAATAAGCGTTTAAGGTATCTAATAATGTAGTAACATCACTTTTTAAATTAGTGTCAACTTCAGTTTTAAAAGGTAATTCTGTCGAGTTAATTTTGATAATAGAATCGCTAAAATCGCTCAAATCATAACTAGGAAACATCGAAAGTGTCGATGTATGCAATTGTATTATAGTGACTTTAGTTTTTGGCTGTATATGGACTAAAACTTTATTGGTCATTTGCGAACAAAAGTAAAAACCTTCGTTCATTTCATATTTCTGTTTACTTGTATGAACTTCTATCGCTTTTCCGCTAACAATAGCCAGATTAAAACAGCCATTGGGTAAAACAAGTTTATTTTCTATCAGGCTTTCGCCAATACTGTTATCAAGACACCAAATTTTATTTACAAATCGCTCGCAAATTTTACTTACATAATATTCTGAATATAGGTTCATTTGAGATTAAGTTATAATCGATTTGTTGTTATCCTGAACGTTTTTATTTTATTGATGTTTTATTTGTGAATCAGTATTACAGTATTTTGAGTAATTTTCAATTCTTTCTGATAATCTTTTTTCTAAATATTCATTTCCACCTTTTAATGTATTTAGTATTTGTAAGGCTTGTTTATGATATTCATTTATCTTTTCAACGCTCCAGCTTTCAGGCGGAATTTGCAAATTAGTTATTCTGTCTGCTAGTTTAACCGCCCAAACTTCTTTTGATAATTTTTTAATTCGGCTTAAACTATCATTCATTCTTTCTTCTTTAGCAATTGCGGCATTTTTTGTTAATGCTAAAACTGCCAGAGCAATTTCTTCATCAAATTCATTTACAAGTTCATCAAATGTAGTTTGGGTATCTTCAAGTACATCATGTAGTAATGCAACTTGAATGGCAAATGCAGTATTAAACTGTTTTGTTTCTTGCGAAGCAATTATAATTTCCATTGCTACATTACTTAAATGAACAACGTAAGGTAAATTAGTGCCGGGAATTACCTGATTTTGACTGGCATGTTTTTTAGCGGCAAATTTTATGGTGTTTTGATATATAGCTTGTAATTGCATTGTAGATATATAGTTTTTAGAATAAGCTAAAATACTATTTTTTTCTATGACAAAGGACTAATAAGCTTTTAGATAAACTCAGGAAAATAATCTTGCTTTGTCTTTTTCCATTGTTCTAAAATCACACTGTAATAAACATCATCTTTGCTTTTTCCTTCAGAGTCTGTATAGTTATTTCTAAAGATTCCTTCTTTTACAGCACCCAGTTTTTCAATCGCTCTTTGTGATCTGTTGTTTTCAAGATCTGCGCTAAATTGTATTCTTTTAAATTGAATGCTTTCGAAACCAAAATTTAATAATTCGTATTTGCAGGCTTTGTTTAAGCCGGTTCCCTGAAATTCCTTGCCATACCAAGTCCAGCCAATTTCGCATTTTTGACTTGCGTGATTTAAATAACCGTAACGCGTACTTCCTGCAACTTTGTTGGTTGCTTTGTCAATAATTAAAAACGAATAACAGATTCCGTCTGCCTTTTGCTTTAAGGTATTTATAATGTAATTTTCAAAATCTGAATCATTTCTAACATACATTCCCATGTATTTCCAGATTTCGTCATCAAAAATGATTTCTTTGAGTTCGATGTTTCTTTCATTCTCAAATGGTAGTAATAATACTCGTTCGTTTTCTAAAATGATATCAGATTGTAATAGTTCGATTTTCATAGAGTTTGTTTAGTTATAGTTTTGTCACCAAAGTTTTTTACCTCATTTTTGTCATTCTGAGGAACGAAGAATCTCCGTAAGGAACTCTACAAAGATTGGCGATTTTGTTTGCAGAGTTTCTCCTTGCGTCGAAATGAAAAAAACTTTGCAATTTTGTGAGAAATAGCTATAATGTTTTTTAGAGTTCTCGTCAAGCGAAAATACTCTTTTTCGGATTTCTAATAAATCAATAAAAACCAGAATTTGTTATGAAAATGAGACTCGCATGAGGGATAGAGGCGGTATCTCGCTATTTAAAGAAACAAGGCTTTTAGCCGTAGTTTTTGTTAATAGGGAATAAAGCCGAAAGCCCGACCCGCTTTTTTCGGCGGGACATGCCCATATTAATCATAAATATTTCCTTTATTTTTAAGCTCTTGTAGAATTATTACTTATTTTTACGATCTTATATTTAGATTTTTCTTGATGCAAACTCCACTAAAAATTGCTGTTGTAGGTTCTGGATTGGTAGGATCACTATTGGCAATTTATCTCAAAAAAGCAGGTCACACGGTTCATGTTTATGATCGTAGTCCTGATATTCGTAAAATTAATTTTTCGGGTCGTTCTATAAATTTAGCAATGTCTAACCGTGGATGGAAAGCGCTTGATGGCGTTGGAGTTGGCGATTCAGTTCGGGAAATTGCGATTCCTATGGATAAACGAGCCATTCATTTAGTTGATAAACTTAATTTTCAGAACTACGGACAAGAAGGCGAATCGATTTATTCGATCTCCAGAGGAACACTGAACCGGAAAATGATTGATCTTGCTGAACAAGCCGGAGCTGAATTTTACTTCGAACAAAAAATCTGGGATGTCACGCTTAGTGATGCGACCTTGCATATTGGCGAAACCGAAAGAGGCGAGTGGGAAGAAATAAAATATGATATGGTTTTTGGTGCCGATGGTGCTTTTTCAAGAATACGTCATAGAATGCAACGCCAGAGCATGTTTAATTATTCACAGGAATTTTTGAATATGGGATATAAAGAATTAAATATTCCCGCAAACGCTGATGCAACTCATAAACTGGATAAAAACTCATTTCATATTTGGCCACGCGGCGAGTATATGTTAATCGCGCTTCCTAATTTAGACGGAAGTTTTACGTGTACATTATTTATGCCTTTTGAAGGCGAAAATTCATTTGCATCACTTACAGATCGCAAAATGGTGGAGGATTTCTTTGAGAAAAACTTTCCGGATTCGATTGAAGTTATTCCAAAATTAGCAGAGGATTTCTTTAAAAATCCAACAAGTACTTTAGTAACCATGAAATGTTTCCCCTGGACATACGAAAACAAAATTGCTTTGATTGGCGATGCTTGTCATGCAATTGTTCCATTTTACGGACAAGGTATGAATGCCGGCTTTGAGGATATAACGGTTTTGAATGAAATGATCGAAAAGTATGGAGACGATTGGAAGAAGATTTTCTCAGAATATGAAATTTCACGTAAACCAAATGCTGATGCAATCGCAGAACTTTCGTATCGAAATTTTATGGAAATGAGTACTAAAACTGCCGATGAGAAATTCTTACTGCAAAAGAAAATTGAAAAAACATTCTCTGATAAACATCCTGATAAATGGATTCCGCTTTACAGTCGCGTAACTTTTAGTGATCGGCCATATGCCGAAGCTTTAGCAATTGGAGATTTTCAAAACGGAATTATGGAAGAAGTTTTAAGAACAGAAAATATTGAAAATATCTGGAATACTCCTGAAATCGAAAACAAGATTCTTGAGCTGTTGCAAAAAGCGTAATTTTTTTTGAACCATATAAGTTATATAAGTTCATTTAATTTATAAACAGTAACCCGACAGATTTTTAAAATCTGTCGGGTTTTGTTTATTATAAAATAAAATTTTTTAAACAAGAATAGCGATATGAGTTTATTCAATTTATACGCAAAGTATTAAATTGACTTATATAGCTTATATGGTTTGGATTTTATTTACATTATTTCTTAAATATCTTGGATAAAACACCAAAAACACCACGAATAAAAGTAGCACTTGTAACTACTTTCAAAACTGATTGTGTAACAACTTCTGTAGTGCTTGGTTCTGCTTTTGATGATTTGGTTGGTGCTTGTTGTTCTTGTTGCGCGCTTGCTTGTTGAGCATCGGCAATTTTTTTGTTTAAAATTTCGTAGGCACTTTCATTGTCAATTTCTTCAGCATATTTTTTAACTAATTTCGATTTGCTATTGATAGTATTAATTTCATCAGAAGTTAAAACATCCATTCTGCTCATTGGAGCACGCATCATCGTGGCTACAAGTGGTGTTGGAATCCCTTTTTCGTTTAAGGCTGTAACCAAAGCTTCACCAATTCCCAGACTCGTTAATAATTCATCTGTTTTATAGTATTGAGAAGTAGGGTAATTATCAGCTGTTTTCTTGATCGCCTGACGGTCATTTGCTGTAAAAGCTCTTAAAGCATGTTGAATTTTTAATCCTAATTGCGCCAAAACACCACTTGGAACATCCATAGGGTTTTGGGTTACAAAATAAATACCGACACCTTTCGAACGGATTAGTTTTACAATGGTTTCAATTTGTTCTAATAAAGCTTTGCTGGCTTCATTAAAAATCAAATGCGCTTCATCTATAAAAATAACTAATTCAGGTTGAGACACATCTCCTTTTTCGGGCATTTTTTGATAAATTTCGGCTAATAAACTCAACATAAATGTTGAGAATAATTTTGGTTTGTCCTGAATATCAGTTAAGCGAATGATATTTACATATCCTTTTCCATTTTCGTCAATTCGCATCAAATCCTCAGTATCAAAAGATAACTCGCCAAAGAATATATCGCCGCCTTGTTGTTCTAATTCTATTATTTTTCTTAAAATAGTTCCCGTAGTAGCTGTCGAGATTTTGCCATAGTTGGCAGAGATTTCTTCTTTGCCTTCTTCGGTAATATAATTAATAACTTTTTTGATATCTTTTAAGTCAAGCAAAGGCATACTGTTGTCATCGCAATATTTAAAAATTACAGCAACAACGCCAGCCTGAGTATCATTTAAATCTAAAATTCGCGAAAATAAAACAGGACCAAATTCAGAAACTGTAGCTCTTAAACGCACTCCGTTTTGCTTGGATAAAGACATTAGTTCAACAGGAAATGATGCTATATTATAAGGTATATTAATTTTTGCATGACGTTCTGTTATAAAACCTTCTTCTTTGCCTTCTTTGGCAATTCCGCTAAAATCCCCTTTTATATCCATCATCAAAACTGGAATACCGGCATTTGAGAGCTGTTCAGAAAACACCTGGATAGTTTTCGTTTTTCCTGTTCCGGTTGCTCCGGCTATAAGTCCGTGACGATTTAAAGTTTTTAATGGGATTTTGACATGAGCTTCAGCAAGTGGTTCCCCATCAAAAATGGCTCCTCCCAGTGTTATGCTGTCCCCTTTTGATGTATAACCATTATTTATATCCTGAATGAAATTTTCTTTTTTATTCATGTTTTTATTTGTAATTTAGATGATTATAAGAGTATTGCTTGGTTTTTTAACATTTTAGGCTCATTTTTTTTAGTAGGAAAAAACTATTTTTCATTGAAAATTATATAAAAAATAATTTCGCAACTTTTTAAGAAGATATCAAAGGAATGTTTGAATATTTACTAAAACGTTGTAATTTTCCCATTAATCGTCCCGTTTTTTGTTTTATCTAAAAAATGATGCCGGCAATTTAATGAGATATTTTTTAAATTGACGTTAAATTTCGTTCAATTAAATTAAAAAAAGTTTTTTTATTTAAACTAAACGTATAAATTTGCTCCTCTACAAGTTAAATATAACTAAAAAATAAAAATTATTTAAAACTATTAAAATTAAAAAAAATGGCAAACGTTAAAGTTAAAAAAGAAAGCACTTCAAATGGAGGAGGAATGATTACAGGAATCATTATTGTTGCGTGTATCTTAGTTGGGGTGTTTATTTGGAAAGTAATCATGGGAGATGCTGCTAACTTCGAAGGAGGTAATCCAGAAACAGGTCATCCGATCAATACATTAGGACAGGTTTATAAAGGAGGTTTTATTGTACCAGTATTATTAGGTATGTTTTTAATGGTTGTTGTTTTTTCTATTGAAAGATTTATCGTTATTGGTAAAGCAGCTGGAAAAGCAAACTTAGATAAATTCATGAAAAGCGTTCAGGGGAATATTAAAGAAGGAAACATCGAGGCTGCAATCGCTTCATGTGACAAACAACAAGGTTCAGTTGCAAATGCAATTAAATCTGCTTTGATTAAATACCAAGACGTTAAAAAAGAAGGATTCAACAGTGAGGAAGCTGCAGAAGTAATCCACAAAGAAATTGAAGAGGCAACTTCATTAGAAATGCCAATGTTAGAAAAAAATATGACTATTATCTCTACTTTAGTATCTTTAGGTACATTAGGAGGATTATTAGGAACAGTATCAGGTATGATTAAAGCGTTTGGTGCGTTAGCTTCTGCTGGAACTCCAGACCAGGCTGCTCTTGCAACTGGTATCTCTGAAGCACTTATCAACACTGCAACAGGTATCTCTACTTCAATCTTAGCGATCGTTTCTTATAACTTCTTTACTGCTAAAATTGATGATTTAACTTACTCTATCGATGAGGCTGGTACTACAATTGTAAACACTTACAGAAGATTCAGAGGAAGTTTGAAACAATAATTAATTTTTGATTATTAATAATTACAATTAATTATATCAAATTAAAATAAAAGATAATGGCTAAAATAAAAATGAAAAAAAAGTCAACATCGACAGATATGACTGCCATGTGTGATGTTGCGTTCCTTTTGCTTACGTTCTTTATTTTGACCGCTACTGCTAAAGTGCCTGAAGCACTTCCTGTAGATATGCCTTCATCTGTTGCTCAAACTAAATTGCCGGATTCTGATCTAGCAATTATTACAATAGGAACAGGAAAAGATGGAAAAAGCAAAGTGTTTTTTGACATTAAAGGAAGAGAGATTCGTAAAAAAACTCTTGAAGGAATGGGTGCAAAATTCGGTGTGACTTTTTCAGAAGATGATAAAACTAAATTTGCTTTAATGGATGACTTCGGTGTGCCAATAACAAATTTGAAGCAAATCATTGACATGAAAGCGGCTGACAGAACTAAAGCTGATCAACCTGGAATTCCAATCGATTCGTTAGACAATCAATTAAAAGAGTGGCTTTTGGTTTCAAGAAGAGCTGCGATTGATATTGATGATAAAGAATTGCAAATTGCGATAAAAGGGGATGCTAAAGAGCAATATCCACAAATCAAAAAGATTATGGATATTTTACAAGATCAGAAAATCAATTCCTTTAACTTAGTTACAGGTACGAGAGGAAAAGACTTTTAATTAAAAAATATACACTAAGATGGCTGAATTAAATACCGGCGACGGTGGTGGCGGAAAAGGTGGTAAAGTAAGAAGTAAAAAGCAAAATTCTAAAGTCGATTTAACGGCTATGGTGGATTTGGCATTCTTATTGATCACATTCTTTATGTTAACCACATCGTTGTCAAAACCTCAATCGATGGATTTGTCTCTGCCAGATAAAGATCCGGATGATAAAACTCCTCCTGTTAAAGTAGATGAAAATCGTACAATGACAGTTATGTTGGGTGAAAACAATAAAATGGTGTACTACATGGGTTTATTAAGTGCTCCAAAGATTGGGCCTAAAGATATTGCCTATGGTAAAGACGGAATTCGTAAAGAATTATTGACTCAGAAAAAAGCAGTTTTGGCTTATTCTACAGCTTTAGGGAAACCTAAAAACGGAATTATAGTTATTATTAAGCCAACTAAAAAATCAAATTACCGTAATTTGGTTGATATTTTGGATGAGATGGGTATTTCTGGCGTTGATACTTATGCTATTGTTCCTGAATTTACTCCAGAAGAGACGAAATTGATAGATAAAAAACCGGAGTAATCTAGTTTTAATCCTTAATAATCAAGAAAAATGAAATTAGATATAATTAAAAATCAATGGCTTGATATCGTATTCGAAGGACGTAATAAGATATATGGGGCATATGAATTAAGAAAATCAAATAATAAGACTACTGTAAAGGCTCTTATTATTGGTTCGCTTATTTTCAGTGTTGCTGTTGCAGCTCCTCTTATTGCAAGCTTTTTACCAGATTCTGAAGAAGAAGTGGTAAATAACGATATTAAAATTGCTACAGTAAAATTACCTCCTAAGAAAGAGGAAATTAAGCCAAATCAACCACCACCACCGCCACCACCACCAAAAGTGGATCAGGTTAAGTTTGTGAAACCGGTAGTTGCTAAAGCAAATGAAGTTACTGAAGATCCACCAAAAATTGTAGATCTTAAAGATAAAAAAGTTGGTAACGAAACTATCAAAGGAGATCCGGATGCAGTTTTAACTGTTGATGAGCCAGTTGGTAAAGGACCAGTTACAGAGATCATTCAGGAAGATAACAATGTTTATAATACTGCAGGTATCGAAGTAAAACCAGATTTCCCTGGAGGAATTGAAAAGTTCTACAAATTCGTAGGAAATAATTACAAGACTCCAGAAGAAGAAGGTTTAAAAGGTAAAGTTTATGTTACTTTTGTAGTTGAAAAAGACGGTTCATTAACCGACATTAAAGTTTTAAGGGATATCGGTTACGGTACAGGAGCAGAAGCAATTCGTGTTCTTAAAAAATGTCCAAAATGGACTCCCGGCGAGCAAAATGGTAAAAAAGTTAGGGTTCTTTACTCGCTTCCTATTACTATTCAATCTGCAGAATAATGTTAAAAGATAAGCTTAATAATATTCAGAAGAAATCGCTCAAAGAGCGATTTCTTCTTGTTTTAGGAATAATGTTTTTTTTAATATATCTTGTACTGGGTTTAATGATTATGTTCTGGAAAAAACTTCCATTAGATATGGAGCCTAAATACAGATATGCTTTTGGCGGATTATTGATTGTATATTCAGCAATTCGTTTTTTAAGATTAATCAATTCAAATGCAGAATAATTATGTTGAAATATGGTAAAGTTGTAGGTTTGGTAGTTTTTGTTTTTTTGTTTGCCATGTGCAACCAAAAAAGTAAAAATGAAGCTGATAGTGAGACAATTTTAAAAGGATCAATAGACATTACTGTAGATGAAACAGTAAAGCCCATCGTAGAAGATATGGTGGCTGTTTTTGAAGGAACTTATTATGATGCAAAGATTTCTATAAAACCTAAATCTGAAGCAGAACTTATAAATGATTTGTTGAATCAAAAAGCAAAAGTTGTTGTTACAACCAGAGATTTGACTCAGGAAGAAAAAACCAGATTCGAAAAAAGTAAAATCAACCCAAGAGTTACACTTTTTGCTAAAGATGCGATTGCTTTTGTTACTAATAAAGGCAATAATGATACATTAATTGCGTTGAAAACTGTAATTGATTTTTTACAAGGTAAATCAGATTCTGGAATAAAAGGCCTTGTGTTTGATAATCCAAATTCAAGTACAGTTCGATACATGAAAGAATTGGCAAAGGTGAAAGATATTCCGTCAAAAAATGTTTTTTCTTTTAAAACGAATGATGAAGTTATTAAATTCGTTTCAGAGAATGATGGTATGATTGGAGTAGTAGGCGTAAATTGGCTTTATCAACCATCTCCAAATATGCTGGATATCGTTAAAAAAATAAACGTTATGAGTGTTAAAGGAATTAATGGTGATAAATATTATGATCCTACTCAAAATGATCTTGGAGAAATGAAATATCCTTTGGCACGTGATTTGTTTATTATAAATTGTCAGGGGTATACTGGTTTAGGAATGGGCTTTGCTTCATTTATATCAGGTGACATTGGTCAGCGTATTGTTTTAAAATCAGGTTTATTGCCTATCAGAACTCCGGGAAGAAAGCTTAAAATTAGAAGTCAAATTATAAACGATAAAGAATAAATTAATTACAATAAAGATGAATAAATTTAAAATTTTTAGTCTTGCCTTAGTTGCTTCAGCTACTGTTGCAAAAGCGCAAGATATCAAAGAAGCTAAAAAAGCAATCGATGCTGAACAATTTCAAAAAGCAAAATCTTTGCTTAAATCAATCATCAAAGCAAAACCTTCTGATGGAGAAGCAAATTTTGTTTTAGGTAATGTGTATTTAAATCAATCTATTGTTGATTCGGCTAAAATTTATTACTCGAATGGATTACAGGCATCAGATAAAAAGAACTTAAATTATATTGGATTAGGTCAAATAGATCTTGATAGTAAAAATGCTACTGCTGCCCAGGCTAATTTTGGTTTGGCAACTAAAGATATGAAGCGTAAAGATGTAGAGGAATTTATTTACATTGGTAGAGCTTATATTAACTCAACGAGCCCTGATTATACAAATGCCGTTGCTGTTTTAAAACGTGCCTTATTAATTGAGCCACAAAATGCAACTGCACTTTTAGCAATTGGAGATGCGTATTACGGAGCAAACAATCAAAATGATGCTTATAAAGCGTATCGTGATGCATTTACTGCTGATCCAACGCTTTTAAGAGCTAAAATGCAATTAGGAGTTTTATTAAAAGGAGCTAAATCTTATGAAGAAGCAATTAAATCTTTTAATGAAGTTATCGCATTAAATCCTAATTATGGTCCAGTTTACAGAGAATTGGCTGAAACATATTACAAGTGGGGAAGAAATAAAACATCTACTGCTAAAGTTAATATGCAAAATGCAATTACAAACTACGAAAAATATTTAAGTCTGACAGATTACTCTTTAGATTCTAAAATGCGTCATGCAGATTTCTTAATCTTAGTAAAAGATTATAAAACTCTTGAAACTGTAGCAAATAAAATGATTGCTGAAGATAAAGTTAATCCAAGAATTTACAGATATTTAGGTTATGCTGCTTACGAAAACGGAAATGTTGATGTAGCAATTAAATCTATTGAAGATTTTATTAAAGTACCTTCAAACAAAGTAATTGGTAGAGATTATTTATATTTAGGTTTATCTAAAATTAAAAAAGGGACTAATGCTGAAGGAGTTGTAGATCAGGCTGCTTTTGATGCTGGTGTTGCTGATATTAAAAAAGCTATTGAATTAGAACCTTTAGTGGTAGAAGAACTTGCTGATTTTGGAAAAGCTTTGTTTGGAAAAAAACAATATATTCAGGCAGCTTCTATCTTTGAGCTTGGTGCTAGTAATGCAGAATCTAAAAATTATCTTGATGATTTAGTTTATTATGGTATTTCAGTATATTATGGTAACGCTGGTAAAACTGCAGAAACTCGTGATGCGGCTGCATTGCAAAAAGCGGATGCTACTTTTGATAAAGTTTTAACTGCTTCTCCTACTTATGATGAAGCATATTTATACAAAGGAAGAATCAACAGTTTATTGGACAAAGATGATTTGATTATAAAAAACTATAATGAGTATTTGACTAAAACTACAGCTAAAGGTGCTGAAGAATTAGCGAAGCCTGCTACTGTTAAAAAGGTTATTGAATCTTACAATGCAATTGGTGCTGCTTATGCAAATACAGACAAAGCAAAAGCAATTGAGTATTTCAATAAAACTTTAGTTTTAGATCCTGCAAATACATATGCTGCGCAATCTGTAAAAGCTTTAAAATAATATAAGATCTTTATTAAATATAAAACCGATAGTTCAAAGAACTATCGGTTTTTTTTGTTCCGTATTTAATTGACTATCTTTGCACTTTAAATTGAAATAATGTTATCAAAAGAAATACAATTAGAAGTAAATAAAGGAGCTATGTTGCCTTTGATGGAAGAATTTTACACCATTCAGGGAGAAGGTTTTCATACAGGAACTGCGGCTTACTTTATACGAATTGGAGGTTGTGATGTTGGTTGTCACTGGTGTGATGTGAAGGAGAGCTGGAATGCTGAGTTACATCCGCCAACTAGTGTTGACTTAATTGTAAATAATGCTGCCACTTATGCAGACACTGTTGTTATAACTGGTGGGGAACCTCTAACCTGGGACATGAGCTTGTTAACTCAGGAATTAAAAAACAGAAATTTAAAAGTTCATATTGAAACTTCCGGAGCATATCCATTGACTGGAACCTGGGATTGGATTTGTCTTTCTCCTAAAAAGAATAAATTGCCAACCCAAACAGTTTATGATAATGCACACGAATTAAAAGTGATCATATATAATAAACATGATTTTATTTTTGCTGAAGAGCAGGCAGAACTGGTAAATGGTAATGCAATTTTATTTTTACAGCCAGAATGGAGCAAGAAAGAAGAAATGACACCATTAATTGTTGATTATGTAATGAACAATCCAAAGTGGAGAGTTTCTCTTCAGACACATAAATACTTGAATATTCCTTAATTGCTATAAAAAAATCTCTTCAACTGAAGAGATTTTTTGTTTGTAGTAAATAATATACAGTGTGTAAAAAATAAACATTGTTTATTTCCAGTTTTTGTATTTTTTTAAAGCAGTGATATGTGCTAAATGATGATTTCCATGCCAGGCATATGTTGCTATTAGCTGTTTTATTTTATATTCCGAATTGTTTTCCGGATGGATAAATGATTTTTCCAGATCTTCGTCAGACAAATTCTTCATGATAAAAGCTAGTCTAATATGTAAGCCTTCCAATAAAGTTAAAGTAGGTTCAATGGGCATGTTTAAATTATCGGGCAATTCAGACCACAGATTTTCGTCATAAGGTTTTATTACCGGATTATTTTCAGTCAAAGCCCATTTTATTCTGATGTAACAATTCATATGACTTTCTGCACAGTGATGAATAACTTGTCGAACCGTCCATCCATCAGGACGATATGGAGTGTCTAATTGTTCATCAGTTAAATGAATCGTCTCTTTTTTTAATCTGTCAGGAAAAGATTCGATCTCATGAATTTTATCAGAAATATATTCAGGGCTAAATCTCGTTGGGAATTCAAATTTCCCTATTGGGTATTTTAATTTTTCTAAATCTAATGCTTCCATGATCGTTAAGTTTTGTTCTAAATCGAAAGTTTAGCTAGATAATCATAATGTTCGCCTTCTAAAATAAGTTCACATTTTAATCCGTTTGCAACTGCTGCGTTTTGAAGTGTGTTGTAATCCAGATATAACCAGTCAAAAGGCTCTTCTTTTTCTCCTTTATAGGAAATATTAAAAACAAGTTCACCATAATAATCATTATTAGACGGAATCCATTTTCCGCCGTCTTCATCTTCGTCAAACATATAAATGATATCAGAGCTATCTAGTAAAATTTGTCCACCCGGATTCAAAAGTGACTTTAGTTTATTTAAAAATTTATTGCAGTTCTCTAATTTACCAAAAATACCAACTCCGTTCATCAATAAAATAATGGTGTCGAATTTACCCCCTTCGAAATCGAGTATGTTTTGAACTTTTGCATTTTTAACACCGCGAAGTTTACAAGTTTCAATCGCTTTTTCTGAAATATCTATGGATGTAACATCTAAATTACGATCATTTTGTAATGATAAACTATGACTTCCGGCGCCACATCCAACATCTAATGTTTTTCCGCTGGCCAATTGCAATGCTTTTTGCTCCAGTTTTGGCATTTCATTATAAGAGCGGAACAAATAATCAACGCTCATTTCGTCTTCTTCAGAAATTGTTGTTTCTGTGATGATGTCTTCAGGCGAATTATTAGTCTGAAAGTCAAACATCGCTTTTCCAAATAGATCTTTCATTGTATTTTATTTCAAAGTTTAGGGTTTCAAGTTTAAAGTTGTTTAATTTTGCAAATCAACTTTAAAAAGTAAACTTGAAACAAATTTTAAATAACTTAAATAAGTTAGCCAAAGATAAGCATATCGAAAACAAAAAGTATTTTGATAAGCTGAAAAAGAAACAGCCTAAGAATTTAGATTATATTATGCAGGATTTGCATGATGCCGAATTTAAAAAAACAGACTGTTTAAAATGTGCCAATTGTTGTAAAACAACTGGGCCCTTATTTACTTTGGCGGATATTGAGCGAATTTCAAAATCTTTCAGACAAAAACCACAACAATTCATTGAGCAATATTTGCGAATTGATGAGGATAAGGATTATGTTCTAAAAAGCGTGCCTTGCACTTTTCTTGATAACGATAATTATTGTATGATTTATGATGTTCGTCCAAAAGCCTGTAGAGAGTTTCCGCACACAGATCGTAAAAAGTTTCATCAGATTACAGATATTACCTTGAAAAATGTTGCTATTTGTCCTGCTGCATATAACATAGTTGAAGAAATGAAAAAGAAACTTCCTTTATGAGGAACTGAAATTTTTGTAATTGTTTTTAAAGGCAATTTGTTTTCATTTTTAAAATGTATTTTTGATTGCGCTCAAGCCATTCCAATAGAATAATAAATAAAGAGACTAAAATTTGAATTTAGAATATTTCATAGCCAGAAGACTTATTACTGCCAAAGATTATAAAAGCAGTATATCAGCACCAATCATAAAGATCGCTATTTCAGCAATTGCTATTGGTATTATCATGATGATAGTCTCAGTTGCTACCGGAATTGGTTTGCAGCAAAAGATACGTGATAAAGTTTCTGCTTTCAACGGTCAGATTATTATATCAAACTATGACAATAATAATTCTGAAGTTACTTTAACTCCAATTTCAAAAAAACAGGATTTTTATCCCAATTTTAAATCAGTTCCAGACGTCAGTCATATTCAGGCAATCGCGAGTAAAGCTGGAATTATCAGAACAGAAAACGCATTTGAAGGAATTGTTTTCAAAGGAGTAGGAGGAGATTATGATTGGAACAATATAAAAGAATATATTGTTGAAGGTAAAGTGCCTGATTTTTCTAAAACCTTAAACGAAGATGTTTTAATTTCAAGGCTCTTGGCAGATCGTCTTAATCTGAAAGTAGGAGATAATTTTAATACATTCTTTATTAAAGAAGAGCAAGGTAAAATGCCAAATAGCCGCCGATTCAAAATTGCGGGTATTTTTAATTCGGGATTTCAGCAATTCGATGCTACATATATAATAGGAGATATTCGTCACATTCAGCGAATCAACAAATGGAGTTCGGATCAGGTTGGAGCTTTTGAAGTATTTGTTAAAGATTTTGATAATATAAAAATCACAGGTAATCAGATATACGAACAAACATCATCGAGTTTAGATACAAAAACAATAATCGAAAAATACAGTTATATTTTTGATTGGTTACAACTCTTCGATTTTAATATTGTCGTCATTCTGGGAGTTATGATTTTAGTTGCTACAATAAATATGGTTGTTGCTTTATTGGTGCTCATATTAGAACGTACCCAAATGATTGGAATTCTAAAAGCAATGGGAGCAAATAACTGGACAGTTCGTAAAATATTTCTATATAATGCATTCTATCTTATTATAAGAGGATTGTTTTGGGGTAATTTAATAGGTATTGCGATTTTGTTAATTCAACAGCAGTTTGGAGTAGTACAGTTAAATCCTGAAAATTACTATGTCAATCAGGCACCGGTTTACTTGAACTGGGGTTATATTGCTTTACTGAATTTAATGACTGTTACAGTTTGTTTTGTCGTACTATTAATTCCGTCTTATATAATAACCAAGATCTCGCCAGTGAAAGCTATTCGTTTTGAATAAATGGCTATAAATATTTTACACAACCCGACAAGTTTTCAAAACCTGTCGGGTTTGTTTTTTATATCTATTTATAAGAGAATTTATCCAGTTAAGCATATTTAAAGCTTTTTGGAATTTAAGGATTAGGGGCTATTTCCTGCTCCCGAAGTCTCGGGACCGGCACAAAAGGATTTTCGCTACTATCAGGGCTGGTGAAGTTGTTCTTATAAGAATTGTATCTCTGTATAAGTATAAGGTAGAATTTTGCATTGTTACCGATATCGCAAAACTACAAACCAATCAACCCAAATCCTGACATATGGTGTAAATAGGAGATAACAGGTAAAAGGGCATAAAATTGACATTGAAAAGTAACCATTAAAGAATGATAAATCTGTGAAATCCCTAAAATCGGGAGTTTTTGAAAGCCCTGGATTGCGAAAAAGCCATTTGGTTTAGGAAAATCCCTATAAAGTTAAAAAAAGAGTGTTTTGTAAGTTTGGTGTTATCAGTATGTTAAGGAAAAGTTTTAAAAAACATTGAAATTATACAATAAAAAAGCTTGTAAATGTAAATAAAGGGTCTACTTTTGCACCCGCAACAGCGATAGACGTTCACAGAAATACCGGCAAGCTAAAGAGATCAAAACGGGAATTTATTTTCAAAAAAAGATTAAAAAAAGCTTGTGGGAATTGAAAGAAAGTTTTAAGTTTGCACCCCGCAAAACACGGAAAGTTCATTGATAGGTTGGCAGATAAAGAGAAGAAAAACGAAATGAAAATTTTCAAAAAAAACTTCAAAAAACATTTGCCAGTTAGAAATAAGTTTTCTACTTTTGCACCCGCTTTGAGAAACA
>NZ_JRLF01000008.1 GCF_001404985.1 Flavobacterium aquidurense | reverse complement strand
CCAGCAAACGGAGTTCTGGCATTAGCAGGAGTTCCGGTAACTGTAAATCAGGTTTTAACACCGGCTGAAGCAGCGCTACTTACTTATGATCCAAGTGGAACATTTACAGGTAATGATACTTTTACTTTTACTGCGACAGATGATCTAGGTGCTGTAGCTTTACCAAGTGCCACAATCACAATTCCGGTTGGGAATAATGCACCAGTTGCTCAAGATGATACTAATGCAGGTATTCCTTCAAGAGCAGGAGCAACGCCTGTCAATGCTTTAAAAGCTACAGATACTGATGGTACAATTGTAAGTTATACTGTTTTAAGCTTACCTTCTCATGGAGTTTTAGCCTTATCAGGAACACCGGTTTCAGTAAATCAAATACTTACACCATCAGAAGTTGCTATGCTTACTTATGATCCAAGCGGGGCATTTTCAGGTAATGATACCTTTACTTTTACAGCGACTGATAATAACGGAGCGATCGATGCAACTCCGGCAGTAATAACAATTACTATTGATAAAACAGTTCTTATTGCAGTATCTGATCCTATAAACTCAGTTGTAGGAATCAATAAAACGGTAACGGTTACAAATATTTTTAATAATGATACTTTAAATAATAGTCCATTAGATCCTTTAGACGTTAATCTATATATACCAACGCCGGATCCAACAGGAATACTAACTTTAAAACCTGACGGTACAGTAGAGTTAGCTCCAAATGCACCGGCTGGAACTTATTCATTGACATATGAAATTTGCGAAAAAGCGAATCCTTCTAATTGTAGTCCTGCTACAGTTTCAGTAAAGGTTGTTTCGCCTACTATGACGATAACAGCAAATAGTTATTGTTCTAATAATACACCATATGTGTCTTATAGTGTAACAGCAGATAATTTTACTCCAACAGATTTATTAACAATCAACTGGATAGATAGTGCTAATAACATCGTAGCAACACAAAGCAATATGCCACTTAATGGTAACGTATTGTGGCCTGGAGCAACTATTGATGGTAATAACAACCCAACAGACTGGCCGGGATGGGTATTAGTAAATGGACAATGGACACAAGGAAATGATGGTTTTGAATTGACAAGACCGGCTGTTACAATGCAGTTTACATTAAACCCTACAAAATCTGTGGTTGTAAATTATCCTTCGGCAATATCGGGCTGTAATGCAATGCCAACTTTTGGTATTCAGGCTGGTAATGATGATGATGTAACGCTTGCTGACGGACTTAATGGTGCATTAGAAGTGATCAACGTTCTTGCTAATGATAAATTGAATAGTGTTCCTGTAAAACCTTCAGATGTTATTTTAAAAGGTCTGGATTTACCAAAAGGAATTACTATTAATGCAGATGGTACGCTTGATGTAGCACCAGGTACAAAAGGTGGAAATTATACATTAACATATCAAATATGCGAAGTAGCAAATTCATCGAATTGCAGTACTGCAACAGTTAAGATTTTTGTTGAAGTTCCGGCAATTGCAATTGTAAAAACAGTGGTACTCAATGATACTAACAATAACGGATATGCTGAAGCAGGAGAGACCTTAACTTATGAATTCACGATTACGAACAAAGGTAATGTTGATCTTGAAAACATATTAGTCGCTGATCCTTTACCAGGAATCGTGATGAGCGGAGGCCCAATTACTTTAGGCGCTGGTCAAAGTGATAACTCCTCTATTACAGGAATCTATACCTTAACTCAGGCAGATGTAATTGCAGGAAGTATAAGCAATCAGGCAACTGCATCAGGAATTACGAAAAGCGGAATTATTGTGATTGACAAATCAGATTCAAGCGATGTGAATGGAGAAAAACCAACTGTTATAACATTAAGTGGTTGTGTGATCAAAATCTTTAATGCTGTTTCTGCAAATGGAGATGAAAAGAACGAAAGATTCTATGTACAAGGTCTGGAATGTTATCCTGATAATACGGTACAGATCTATAACCGTTGGGGAGTTTTAGTGTTCGAAAGAGATCATTATAATAATAATGACATCGCTTTTAGAGGTATATCAGAAGGTCGTGTTACTATTAAAGACTCAGATGGATTACCTGAAGGAACTTACTACTACATCATCAAATATAAAGATATGCAGTCTAATCCGCATCAGGAAGCAGGGTATTTATACCTTACTAAGTAACACTATACAAATTAAAATGGCTTAGTTACGGCTAAGCCATTATTTAAAAATAAAATAAATGAGAAAATTAGTTTTTATTTTAATGTTTTGTTCCGTTGCAGGTTTTGCTCAGCAAGATGCGCAGTTTACACAATACATGTATAATACCATTAATATAAATCCTGCTTATGCCGGTTCAAGAGGCGTTATGAGTGTTTTTGGATTGTATCGTACACAATGGGTTGGATTAGACGGAGCACCGGAAACAAGTAGTTTTTCTGTAAACACACCGGTTGGGAATAATGTTGGACTTGGAGTTTCATTGGTTAATGATAAAATTGGTCCCACAAATGAGAATAACTTATCGGCGGACTTTTCGTATTCGATTCCAACATCAGCAACAGCTAAACTTTCTTTTGGTATAAAAGGATCTGCTAATATTTTTAAACTGGATCCTACTAAATTAAGACCGGAAAATCAGGGAGATCCGCAATTTCAGGATTTCGAAAATAAATTTACACCCAATGTTGGGGCAGGAGTATACTGGCACACAGACAAAGCTTATGTAGGTTTATCTGTTCCAAATTTTATTCAGACCAATCGTTACGATGATAATGATATCGCGATATACAAAGACCGCATCAACTATTATTTTATCGCAGGTTACGTATTTGATCTGGATCGTTATGAAACGATAAAATTCAAACCGGCCTTATTAACCAAAATGGTCGAAGGTTCGCCATTGCAAGTCGATGCATCTGCAAATTTTATGTTCAACGATAAATTCGTAATTGGTGTTGCTTACAGATGGAGCGCATCGGTAAGTGCATTAGCAGGGTTTCAGATAACGGATAGTTTATACATAGGTTATGCTTATGATCGCGAAACAACGAAACTGGTAAATTATAATTCAGGATCGCACGAGATATTCCTGCGTTTTGAATTCTTAAATAAATATGGCCGAATAACTTCACCAAGATTTTTCTAATTATGAAAATTAAAAATTTAATTTATACTGCTTTTTTGTCTTCTGTTTTCTTTAACGGAATGGCCCAAAAAACAGTATTAAATAAAGCAGAGAAAGAGTACAATCAATATGCTTATGTAGACGCTATTTCTATTTATGAGAAAGTAGCCGAAAGCGGGTATAAAGAGGAGAAAATGTTCCAGAGATTAGGAAACGCTTATTATTTTAATGCTGAATTAACAAAAGCTGCAAAGTGGTATGATGCTTTATTTGCGTTCAATAATCAGCAGGAACCAGAATATTATTATAGATATGCACAGGCTTTAAAATCTGTTGGGGATTATGCCAAATCAGATAAGATGCTTGAGATTTTTAATGCTAAAGTCAAGACAGATTCAAGAGGAGTTTTATTTGAAAATAATAAAAACTACCTGGAACAGATTAAGTCAAATTCAGGCAGGTTCGAAATATCTGATGCCGGAATCAATTCGAAACAATCTGATTACGGAAGTACGGTTTATAATAATAAACTTGTTTTTGCTTCTGCAAGAGATACGGGAAATGTTGCCAGAAAAACATTCAAATGGACAAACAAATCATTTACTAATTTGTTTGCTGCCGAGTTAAAAGCAGATGGAAGTTTAGAAGATCCAATTCGATTTGAGAAAAAAATTAATTCGAAATTCAATGAGTCTACTCCGGTTTTTACAAAAGACGGAAAGACAATGTATTTTACAAGAAACAATTTCCTTCGTGGAAAAAAAGGAAAAGACAACAAGAGAATTACTTTATTAAAGTTATATAAAGCAGATTTTGTAAATGATAAATGGACAAATGTTATTGCTTTACCTTTTAATAGTGATCAGTATAGTATAGCGCATCCGGCTTTGAGCATTGATGAAAAAAAGCTGTATTTTGCCTCTGATATGCCGGGAAGTTTCGGACAATCTGATTTGTATAGTGTAACTATAAATGCAGACGGAACGTTTGGAAAACCTGAAAATCTTGGTGCCTCAATTAATACTGAAGGAAGAGAAACTTTCCCTTTTATCGCCGCAGATAATGAACTTTATTTTGCCAGCGACGGTCGTCCGGGATTGGGAGGGTTGGATATTTTTGTAGCAAAAATAAAAGAAGATTCCACTTTTGATCAGGTACAGAATATTGGAGAACCGGTAAATACTAAGTTTGATGACTTTGCTTTTATAATAGACAGTAATACACGAAAAGGTTTTTTCTCATCAAATAAAGAAGGCGGAATAGGGAATGATGATATTTATAAATTTACAGAGACAAGAAAACTGGATTGTGAAAAAAAATTATCAGGAACTGTATTAGATGCTAAAACGAATGAAGTTTTGGGTGATGCAAAAGTGATGTTGCTTGACGACAAATTTCAGCAAATTTCAGAGGTAGTTTCAGGTACGGACGGTACTTACAATTTCGATGTTAAATGTAACAAAACATATTCGGTAAGAGTCGCAAAGAAAGATTATGAAACCAATGAAAATACAATTACAATTCAGCCATCAAATGATAAAGCAGAATTAAATGTAAAACTGGATAAGCAAATTGAGCAAATTGGTGTTGGAACAGATTTAGCTAAAACATTAAATATTCCGATTATTTATTTTGATCTCGATAAGTCATTTATTACAGAAAGAGCTGCTTTTGAATTAGAGAAAGTTTTAGCCGTTATGAAACAATATCCAAATATAAAAATAGATGTTCGTTCTCATACAGATAGCAGACAAACTGAAAAATACAATATGATTCTTTCTAACAAAAGAGCAAAATCAACAATTGAGTGGTTGGTAAAACAAGGAATTTCGGCTGATAGAATGTCCGGAAAAGGATATGGGGAAAGCCAATTGAAAAATAATTGTTCTGATAATGTAGCTTGTACAGAAGAGGAACATCAGTTAAACAGAAGAAGTGAATTTGTAATTGTTTCAATGCAATAAATGGTATTCTGTTGTTATTAATTTTTTTAAAAATTGTTAATTTGAAAAGCTGCAAGTGATCCTTGCAGCTTTTTTTATGGCTATTTAGTAAAGGTGTCGCTCCGCTGGAGCTTGATTGACGCACACATTTCATTTTGCTATAGATATTGCGCTCCGCTGGAGCTTTGATTGACGCACACATTTCATTGGCTATAAATATTGCGCTCCGCTGGAGCTTTGATAATATGAATTCCATAGAATTTTTAAATTCCAGCGGGATGTCATATTTATAGAAAATAGAATACGTGCGTTTATTAAACCCCAGAGGGGTGAGATAGAATGTAGACGTATAATAAATCCATTAAAAAAACAGCATTTTTTACAAATAAAAAAGCCGGTTCCCCCCATGAAACCGGCTTAATTAATTCATCCTTACAGAATAAAACCATATAAATTTAACGTAAAGCGAATCTTAATTTGAGTCCGTATGATACCAATCTGACATTATTTGCGAACGGAGAGTCAAGTACGCTATTGTTTTTTAGTACAACAGGCAATTCCGGAGTATATTCTACCAGAGGTTTGTTGTTGCTTTTGTCGTAGATATTATTTAAACCATAGTCTAAATAAACTCCAATATAAATAGCACTTCTGTCTCCAATGCTTTGTTTTAAACCCGTTTCAAAAGTTGCTGAATAAGATACTTCTGTATCAATATCCTGTTTGCTTGTTTTTACATTGTTTGTGCTGGCAAAACCGGCAAATGCAGGAGAAAACAATGTAACATTATATTGCGGATAATAACCGCTGGTAGTCAGATTGTCCATTTTTGATTCGTAACTTCCACTTGTGGCAAATCCTATTTTGGCACCGGCAGCAAGATATAACTTTGATGATCCCTCAGTTTCAAACTGAATACCAATTGGAATATTTACGTATCCTAATTTTTGTTCTTCTCTTAAATTTGTTGCTCTGTATCTAAATTGAAAAGCCTCATCTTCGGAATCAACAGTATTATATTGTCCGCCAATAGACTGAAATTTTACATCAGAATTATAGGTCTGATATTCTACCCCAATTCCAATACTTAATCCTTCATTTAAATAGTAAGAATAACGAATTCCTGCATTTATTCCGTTTCCGGGTACGATGTCTCCTGGTGTATTATACTTTAGAAATGAAGAAGGTCCGCCAACTGAAATTGAAATTTCTTGTTTTTTGTCCTGAGCATAACTATTTAGGCAAGATCCTAAAAGTAGAGTAAGCATTGATATTGATGCTATATAGTTTCGTATATATTTTTTCATCTTAATTTTTTTTTAAGTCAGTGCTGTCCGAAAACAGCACTGACAGATTTTATTTATTTACTATTACTTTTAGAGTTTTCTTGATATTTGGAGTTTCCAGAACTACAATATACATATTGCTCTCAGCATCAGGTAACTGAATTTCAGTTTTTACCGTAGAAGATTTCAATGTTTTTACCAATTGACCAGAAACAGAATATAAGCTTATTTGCATATTTTCTAATTCATCCTCAGGGAAATCTGCTTCAACGGTAATCACTTTTCCTGTTTGAATAGGGTTAGGATAAAGCTTAGCTGATACTGGTTTTTGAATCGAAATTTTAGTACTGCAAGTGCTTAATACTTTTCCATCCTTAGTGGTCATTTTAACACTAAAGTCTGCAGATGTATCCAGGGTATTAGATAAATCATCTCCCGCTGAATAATACTGTCCGGTTCCTACCAATACACCATTTTTAAACCATTGATATGCTACAAATTCGTAACCGCCATTAGTTTGAGGGTTGTTGTTTACAAGCAATACATTATTGAATTTTTGATGAACAATGTCATAGAATCCAAAAGGTTTTTCTACTGTTATAATATAGTTTGCCGTTGTGCTTCCGTCCTGAGAAGTAACACCTACATTTTGTGTATAAATTCCCGGTTTAGGAGGTGTGATCGTAAAATTAGCCGATGGTGTTATAATAGCATTGGTTAGATTTGTGATCGCAACATTTACGTTGTTCTCACCACATTGCATTACATATTTAATTTCCTTCGCTGGATTTGGATACGATTTAGTTCCAATTTTAATCTCAGTAACGCTAACATCATTGTTTTTGATTACAAGAACTTGCGAAACATCTGCTGCAGGTAAATAATTAGCATTACCATCCTGATGTGCTACAATTAGTAATTCTCCTGATCTTAACAAATTAACCAATCCAAGTGCTGTAACATTAGCTGGTGGAAGCGAAGAAGTATAAGTAAAAGAATAACGAATTGGTAATCCTGAATTAGCAGCAGCTTCTAAATTGAAGGTGTTAAGTAAATCAAGAGTTTTTGGAGGAATCGCTGCAAAAGTAATAAGCTGAGCTGCTTTTTTAATAGTAAGCTGAGCTGTCAACGTAATTGGTGAACAATTAGGAGAACTTACTGCCGGAGATACTATCGCAGTAACTGTATAAACTCCTGCATTGATTGCACCATTAGTAGTACTTGCAGTTGGTGTAATAGAATAAACTACACTTGCTCCTGCAGGAAGATTCGCAACTTGTGCTGCATGAACACTTCCATTATAAGTAAATTCAGCATTGCTAAAAGTTACCAGATTTAAAGGAGAAGCTGTTACATTAACCGTTTGATTTTGATTTGAAACATTACCATGTCCGTCATCATAAGTCCAAGTGATTACATAACTGCCTGTAGTTGTGTAATTTAGAGGATCAGATGTTGTAGCATTTATAATTCCGGCACAATTGTCTGTTGCTGTAGGCACAGGAATCTGAGAGGCTGAAATTGAACAATCACTATTAATAGCTGGTAAATTTGCTACATCAGGAATTGGTGCTGTTACATCAGGGGTTGTTAATATGCTTACAGATTTTATAGCGTTACATCCGTTAGCATCTGTAACGATTACTGTATAATTTCCTTCAACTAATCCCGTTGCTGTTGCAGTAGAACCACCCGTTGGAAGCCATTGATACGTATATCCGGCAGTTCCGCCCGTTGCGTTTACAGTTGCAGACCCGTCAGCAGCTCCAATACAAGTTACATTATTTTGTGTAACTGTTGCATCAAGTACTGTTGGCTCAGTAACCATAACAGATTCAGTTATTGTACAGCTATTAGCATCCGTAATAGTTACCGTATAAGTTCCTGCGGCTAATCCAGTTGCTGTTGCAGCTGTACCACCAGTAGGAGACCATGAATACGTGTAAACACCAGTTCCGCCTGTTGCGTTTACAGTTGCACTACCATTACTTCCTCCATTACAAGTAACACTTGTAGCAGTAGTAATAGCGGTAAGAGCAGCAGGTTCTGTTAAAGTAAAACTTTGTGTTACCTGACATGCATTGGCATCAGTGATTATTACTGTATAATTTCCTGCTGTTAATCCAGTTGCAGTTGCAGCTGTACCACCAGAAGGGGACCATGAGTAAGAATATGCTCCGGTTCCTCCGGTTACATTTACTGAAGCAGTTCCGTTAGTTCCGCCATTACAAGCTAAATTAGTTTGAGATGGAGTCACTACTAAAGCAGCCGGTTCTGTAATAGTAAAGTTTTTAATTATTGAACAACCATTACCCGCAGTTATAGTTACTGAATAGTTACCCGCAGTAAGATTATTTGCTGTATCTGCTGTACCACCAAAAGGTGCCCATAGATAAGTAAAAGGTCCTGCTGCTCCAGAAGGAACTACTGTAGCAGATCCTGTATTAGAACCATTGCATAAAACATTAACCTGTGATGTAGTAGCAACTAAAGTATTTGTTGTAGTTACTGTAAAGTTCTTAACGATTGAACAACCATTATTATCTGTAATTGTAACACTAATGTTTCCGGCAGATAATCCTGTTACTGTTTGTGTTGTTTCACCATTAGACCATAAATAAGTATATGGTGAAGTACCTCCAACCGGACCTACAGATGCCTGACCCGCTGTTGAGCATGTTGCATTTATTAAAGTCGTAGTTGCATTTAAGGCTGCTGGCTGAATAATAGTAAAGTTTTGAAAGTAACTACATCCATTGTTATCTGTAATTATACAAGTATAATTTCCTGCTGTTAAACCTGTTGCCGTTGCAGCTGTACCTCCGGAAGGTGACCATACATACGTATATCCTGGTGTTCCTCCTGAAGCAACTACAGAAGCTGTTCCTGTGGCTCCACCATTACAAAGTACATTGGTTTGAGAAGATACTACTGTTAAAGCAGCAGGCTGATTTATAGTAACATTTACTGTATAGGTGCAAGTATTTGCATCTTGAACAGTAACCGTATAATTTCCGGCTGCTAATCCTGAAGCCGTAGCCCCTGTACCTCCTGATGGAGACCATGAATAAGTGTAAGGAAATGTTGCTCCCGTTGCTGTTACTGTTGCTACACCATTAGTACCTCCATTACAGGAAACATCTGTTTTTGAAACTGTTGCAGAGAATTGAGCAGGTGTGCTAATCGTGATATTTTTAACTAATGTACATCCGTTAGCATCTGTAATCGTACAGGTATAGTTTCCTGCAGGTCTGCCTGTAACTGTTGCTGTTGTACCTCCTAAAGGTGCCCATGCATACGTATATCCGGGTGTTCCTCCTGATACAGTAACGCTTGCAGAACCATTTGATCCTCCAAAACAACTAACTCCCGTTGAGGCTGTAGTTGCAGAAAGAATTGCTGCAGGCTGAGTAATAGTAAATGATTGAGTTGCCTGACATAAGTTGGCATCTGTAACGGTTACCGTATAAGTTCCGGCAGCAAGACCACTTGCTGTAGCTGCAGTTCCTCCAGATGGTGACCATGAGTATGTATATGTACCAGTTCCGCCAGTTGCATTAACTGTAGCAGATCCGGTTGCTTCTCCACGGCATCCTATATTCGTCATTGATACCGGTGATGCAACTAATGCTAGTGCCGGTTGCGTAATAGTAACAGTTGCTGTTGTCTGGCATGTATTAGCATCTGTAATAGTTACAGTATAAGTTCCAGCTGTTAGTCCTGTAGCCGTTGCTGCAGTTCCTCCTGATGGAGACCATGAATATGTATAGGTACCAGTTCCTCCTGTTGCTGTAACAGTTGCAGATCCGGTTGCAGCGCCATTACATAATATATTGTTTTGAGTAGTTGTTGCGGCCAATAGAGTTGGCTGTGTAATAGTAAATGCCTTTGTTGTCTGACATGAATTAGCATCTGTAACAGTTACTGTATAAGTACCTATTGAAAGTCCGCTTGCTGTAGCTGCAGTTCCTCCTGATGGAGACCATGAATACGTATATCCACCAGCTCCTCCGGTAGCTATAACAGTTGCAGATCCGTTAGATCCTCCGTTACAGCTAACATTGTTAATTGTTCCTTGAGAAGCGGTTAAAAGAGGTGGTTGTGTTATAGTAAAATTTTGTGTAATTGCACACGTATTAGCGTCTGTAATAGTTACACTATAGTTTCCTGCTGAAAGACCAAATATTGATGATGTTGTGGCACCATTTGACCATAAGTACGTATAAGATCCTGCACCTCCGGTTGGAGCAACAGTTGCAGATGCGTTGGCACCGCCATTACAGCTTACATTAGTTTGTAATGCATTAGCATTGATAACTGTTGATGCTCCAACAATAATATTGTTTACAGTTCTTGCACAAGCATTAGCATCAGTAATAGTTACACTATATGTACCAGCTATAAGTCCTGTTGCTGTTGCAGTAGTTGCTCCGTTAGACCATAAATAAGTATATCCCGGTGTTCCTCCTGAAGCTGTAATTGTAGCTGTACCATTAGTTCCTCCAAAACATGAAACTGATGTAGTAGAAGGTGTTCCGTTAAGAGCAGCAGCAGGTTGTCCTACAACAATGTTATTTATTATTCTTGTACAAGCATTAGCATCTGTAATAGTTACACTGTAAGTTCCAGCTGCAAGTCCTGTGGCTGTTGCTGCAGTTCCTCCTGATGGAGCCCATGAATATGTATATCCTGGTGTTCCTCCTGTAGGTGCAATGGTTGCTGTACCATTATTGCCTCCAAAACAAGAAGCTGCCGTTGTAGACGCAGTTCCGTTAAGAATTGCTGCAGGTTGTCCTACAATAATATTGTTTATAGTTCTTGGACAAGAATTAGCATCAGTTATAGTCACGCTATAAGTTCCTGCAATTAATCCTGTTGCAGTAGCCGTTGTAGCTCCGTTAGACCATAAATAAGTATATCCTGGTGTTCCTCCTGCAGGTACAATAGTTGCTGTACCATTAGCTCCTCCAAAACAAGAAACATTTGTTACGCTGGGAGTTCCGTTAACAGTTGCCGCAGGTTGTGCTACAGTAATATTGTTTATAGTTCTTGGACAAGAGTTAGCATCTGTAATAGTTACACTATAAGTTCCTGCACTTAGTCCGCTTGCCGTTGCAGTAGTTGCTCCGTTAGACCATAAATAAGTATATCCGGGAGTACCTCCGAAAGCCGTAACAGTAGCTGTACCATTAGAACCTCCAAAACAAGAAACTGCTGTTGTAGATGCAGTTCCGTTAAGGGCTGAAGGCTGTACTATTGTATAGGTTCTGGTAATTTGTGTTGATTCATTATCAGTAACAGTTACTGATATAGGCCCAACACCAAGTCCTGTTGCAGTAGCCGTTGTAGCACCATTAGACCATAAATAAGTATATGGAGTTGTACCACCAATTGCATTGACAGTTGCTGTACCGTTAGATCCGCTATTACAGCTCACATTAGTTTGTGGTGTAGATGAAGTTCCTAAAGCCGCTCCTGTAGTAAGTGTTAGTTCAGTTCCATAAGAAGTACCTGCACTATTCGTTGCATAAGCTCTGTAATAAATAAGTGATCCGGGAGTTAGACCAGTTACAGTATTTGCAAATGATCCAGTCCCGGTGCCAATTTGAAATTTATTGCTTAAAATAGTTGGATTAGGTGTTGTTGCCCAAACGATACCTCTTTGTATTGTGGCATCACCGCCATCTGCAGTTACATTTCCGCCAATTACAGCAGAAACTGATTTAACAGTTGTAGCTGCTGTCGTAGTAACAGTAGGAGCTACAGCTCCATTTGCAAATGTAAAATTATCAATAGCAAAATAATCGTAGTTCGCACTTAATTGAACTTCAAGCTGATCAATAATAATATTGGTATAATCGCCAGCACCATCTGTAGCGAAATTTGCGTATATAAAACCATTACCAGGTAAAGTATAACCAATATTAGCGCCTGTAGTATTTTTTACTATAGTAAATTGTGTAACACCTCCTAGTTTACCTCTAAAGGTAATAGATCCAGGAGCTCCATTGCTCGTAACTCCTGCATTTTGGTTAGCATCTCCTGAAACATAAATCCAAAAGTTGGAAACCTTAAAACTCCCTGCTGCCGCAGTAAAAGTACCAAATTGCCCTAAAGCTTCTGGCCCCGCAGAATCGGAAACCTGTATAAATCGGTTAGAAGTAGCATAACCAAGACCAAGACCATTATATACAGTAAATGTACCATAACTGCTGGTCAGATTAAATGTTTTGGGGCCGCTTGTAAAAGTTGCTACAGAAACGGGAGCACTTTCAAATGTTTCCAGTGTTGTTTGCGCAGTTATATGCTGCGTTGCAAAAAACAGAAAAATTAATAATAAGTAAAGTTTTTTCATAATGTTTTGATATTAGATTTATCATTTTGTATTCTTGTTATTTATTTTATAGTTATATCCCGAACTTCAATCATTAGAATTAAAGCAGAAATATTATGTATAAACAAGAGCTTGCGATCATTGTTCAATCTATCATTGCGTCAAATACTGTTGATGAACATATAAAACATGCTAAGGAACTCTCTGGTTTCTACGGTAAAATTTCTACAGTCCAGCATTCAAAAAACAATGAAACTCTTATTAAGGGCGGCATCGCTTTGTCAAGTTCAGGAGCTGCAGATTGTGTCGATGATTACCTTCGTACTGTCTTTTTTATTAAAGGCATTTACAAGGCTTTAACCAAGTTGAGCAATGATTTTCCTGAAAGAAGTATTAATATCCTATATGCAGGCTGTGGGCCTTATGCAACATTAATTCTGCCTTTACTTTCCTTATTTGATGAAGATAGAATTAATGCTATTTTATTAGATATCAATGCAAAATCAATAGAATCAGTATACCATCTTTTGTCGGTTATTGGTCTTGATCAATACCAATTGCAATTAATAGAAACTGATGCAACCACTTATACTAAACCTGAAAATTTTACTATAGATCTTGCCATTTCAGAGACCATGCATTATGCACTCACGAGTGAACCACAAGTAGCCATAACACGAAATATTGTTTCTCAATTACCGGCTCATGGAATTTTGATTCCGCAGGAAATAAGAATTGATCTCGCGTATACCTTTTTTGATTATGAGCCATCGCTTAAAAATGCGAAACAAGAGGTAAAGGGCCACAAACAAATGCAGCCCTATCCTCATAATGTATTTGTTGATAGATTATTTACAATAAACAAAGAACTTTTTGGCAGTGTAATTCACAATTCAAAAATTGAAAGTAACTTTTATGACCTGCCGGCACACTTTGATAATCATCCTGATATTTGCATTTTTACTGAACTTAAGATATTTGACAACATCGAGTTAAAAACCGCTGAGTCTTATATTACAAACCCGTATTGTGTTGTATCTCTTTACAGTATAAAGGATTATTCAGGCATTCAGTTCGTGTATGATTTTAGCGAAATGCCAAAATGGTCCTACACCCTAAAAGATTAATTGTAATAAACCCTATTAGTTTCTTGACGGAAAAATACCTTCCAGACAAATAATGTAACTTAATGCCACATAAGGCTGCATTACAGAAATAGGAATATTAGAACCCGTTGCACCAGTTGTAACATTACTTGTTAAATCAACACTTGGAGTTGCCGTTGCATATCCTAATGTTGGAGTAAAAACTCTTGAAACAACAGATCCCGGTATAGCTATCGACGCACCAGCTACAGGTGTTGAATCTGTCGCATTTGATGCACTTACAGATATTTTACCAGGTCCTGCGTGAACGTGTGCAGGTAAATTGCTTGTTAAAATAGAAACATTTGGTGCACCTGCAACTTGTCCAAGAACGTAGTTTGATCCACCACCATTTCCCCACCCAATAGCTGTAGAACCCTGAAGATTAGGCAGTGCAAAAGTCGTTTGCCCGTTACCACCGTACGTGGTTCCTAAAATAGCAAATAAGGCACTGTTTTGTGCGATAGATAATAGTTGTCCGTTACAAAAAGCCCAGCCTCTTGGCGCAAAATTTCCAGCAAATAGCTTTACGATTCCAATGAATTCATCCATAGTTTAATAGTATTAGGTTATTGATTATAGTTAATTGTTTTATCTGTATATATGTTGTAAGAAAACATCATGAAAGAATTTTTCTACAATGCTAAAGTAGTTTATATAAGTATCTCAGGAGCAAGGGTTTTTACGTGTTTTTAGGATTACTTTATATTTTTTTTAACTTTATTTTTTGTTTTAATTAGGTTAAAATTATGGATGCATTGATTAATGAAACATAAATATGTTACAGAACAGGTATTTTATGTCATGAAATCTCTATTTTGATGTCATGTAAATTTTAAAGGAAGAATTAGAACGAACTAATTTCTCTGCAATTGAGCGATCAACAGGTTTTTATAGAAAATAGAGTATAGAAAATAGAATGTAGAAAAAGTGAAGCTAATAAGATAATTAGCTTTGAAAAGTAAATAAAGTGGAAGGAATGCAGACAAATAATATGTGAAAGAAATATGTTTCGTATCTCTTTAAACAGATCTTTTATCTTTATTTTTTTTAATGATCACCACTTTTTCAAAACGACCGTGATGACTTATAGAAACATCTTTTGTATTATGCAAGGAAGATGAAGACAGATAAGGAATACCATCTTCATCTTTAAGAATGTCTTTTTTTTCAATCTCAATAACGTTATTCAGATCCTCAACAAAAGTAACCGCTATTGTATGCAGACTATTTGGGGTAATAGTTGTTTTTGTATGGTAAATAGTCTCACCACAGATAACCTGACCCGTACTATAATCATCTGTTATCGATGCAATAGTACAAACCAGTTTTTTAGGAATATATTCCCTTATTTTAGTTTCCCGGTTATAAATTTTATAGGCAGCTTCTTTCATGCTCCAAAGCAGCCAGATTATAATTTCAGGATTTGGGTTTTGAGCAATAATCAATTGTTCGGCAGGAGCAAAGAGCTTTTCAATAAAACCTTTGCGCTGCCAGTTGCTTTCCTGACGTGATTGTATAATATCGATCACATCGTTTCCTATCATTTTGCTGCAAGTTTGGCAGCTATAATTTCTACCGAAGTTTTAACATCAAGCATTCGTTCCATATCAGTATTATCAATTACAATATCAAATGTTTCTTCGATATCCAGTATAATATCGACCAGATTTGCAGAGTTGATACTTAAATCGTTTATAAAATCAGTATCTTCAGTAAGATTATCATAAGCTTCTGTATTTGTAGTATAAGGCTTTATGATCACTTTTAGTTGGGCAATAAGTTCTTCTTTAGTCATATTAATTATCAAATTTTTTAAATATTATACACGCATTTACGTCACCAAAACCAAAGCTTGCCTTAGCAATTATCTTCGGATTAGTGTTTATTGTTTTTAAAGGTATTTTTGATGCTGATACAAGTTCCGTAATTTCAGGATGAAGATCTTCGCAATTTATGTTACCAAAAATAAAACCTTCATATAATTGCAAAACGGCAGCTATACTTTCGATGCTTCCGGCGGCGCTAAGACAATGTCCCGTCATGCTTTTTAGAGAATTGATATAAGGAAAATCTTTGCCGTTTCGATTTAATGCTTTCGTCCAGTTTTCGATTTCCAGGCTGTCTTTTGTAGTTGCAGTAAGGTGCCCATTTATAGCATCGATATCATTAGCTGAAATTCCGGAGTTATTGATAGCACTTTTAATACATTGCTGAACCGCAGTGCTATTAGGAGCCGTCATACTTCCGTTACCGCGTTGTCCTCCTGAGTTTACATTTCCGCCTAATATTTCGGCATAAATTGTCGCACCACGTTTCAGGGCACTTTCCAGTTCCTCTATAACTAATGCTCCAGCTCCGCTGCCGGGTACAAAACCTGCTGCAGTTGCACTCATAGGGCGTGAACCTTGTTCAGGCGTTTCATTATATTTAGAACTGCAAACCCGTAAAGCATCAAAACCTGCCCAAATATAAGGACCGCTGTCACCGGTACTTCCTGCGAGTATTCTTTTTGCCTGTCCGGATTGTATACGGTCATATGCCATCATAATAGCTTCTGTTCCTGTTGCACAAGCAGATGAATTTGTAGTAACCTGATTGCCTAGTCCTAATTTTCCTCCCAGATAAGCACTTACCCCACTATTCATGGTTTGGGCTACAACAGTACTGCCCAATCTGCGGGTTTGTAATTCGTCTATTTTGTAAATGCTTTCGCGAAATTTATCGATTCCGGAAGTTCCGGACCCAAAAATAGTTCCGCTGTCCCAATCCGGTTCTTCGTTGTTTTCTATTGGTAATCCGGCATTTTTCCAGGCTTCAATTCCGGCAATAACACCATAAAGAATTCCGGTACTATTAAATCCGCGTAATTCAAGCTCAGTAAAATATTGATTTTTAAGTTCATCCGAAACTTCTGGTTGACCCGCAATCTGACACGAAAACTGTAATTCCTGTAATTGGGCATCATGTCTTATGCCTGATAATCCGTTTTTTATGGCGTGTGTAAACGCAGGAATACCAACCCCATTTGGAGCCGCCACGCCTAAACCTGTTATTACAACTCTCTTGCTCATAATTTGTTCGTGATCATTCCGGCCAATATGCCTTTGCAGACTTCTTGACCTGCTTCGTTTTTCATAATTACATCACACTTCAGTTTTCCAAACCTGAAAAAGGATTTATGTGAAGTTACCGTAACTTTTTCGTTTGGATAAACAGGTTTTAAAAACTGCATATCTGCCGATGTAAAAGCAATAACAGTTTCCTTATTAAAAGCATCACCCAGCAAATAAATTCCCAGACAAACCATACCAATCTGCGCCATGGTTTCGGTTAAAATTACACCCGGAGTTACGGGATTATCTTTAAAATGACCTTTATAAAAATCAAGATCTTCGGTATAAGTATAAGTTCCCGTAACACTGTTTTCATCTGCATGAAGTAATTCATCTACAAACAAAAAAGGTTTACTGTACGGTAATTTTGCTAAAATATTTTTTAAAGTCATAATTTGTTTCATTTAATAAGTTGAACGCTTATAAAACGGATTTTTTTTTAATTTGAAGTAAACAAAATTTCAATATTTTAAATTAATTAAATCTGTTTTAATCCGCGTCTTCGCGTGGCGAATCAGTAAAATCTGCGTCTAATTTTATATAACAATAATCAACACACAAATATTACCATTGTAATAAAACGCGTTGAGCCGAAAATCCCGGACCAAAACTTAACATTAATCCTCTTTCTCCGGATTCCGGATTTCCATCCATAATACGTTCTAAAACATATAAAACCGTTGCACTCGACATATTGCCATATTGCTTAAGCACTTCTTTTGTATGATCGATATTTTTACCCAATCCGGAGAACAGAGATTCAACCGTTGTAACTATTTTTTTTCCGCCCGGATGAAATATCATATGGTCAATATCCTGAATTTCAAGATTGTTTTTTTTCAGGAACGGGTGAATTATATCGCCAAAATGAGAAGCAATTGTATCCGGAACTTCAATATCCAGTACCATTTGCAAACCACTATTGGTCAATTTAAATCCCATCATATGCTCTGCATCATAAAAATGATACATTTCTTCATCCAGAATTTCTGGTCCCTGATCTTCTTCATAAGAGGATAGCAGGGCACAGACAGCTCCATCGCCAAAAATTGCAGCACTCACAATATTGGGCATAGAAAAATCGTCCAGCTGAAATGTTGCAGTAGGAGATTCAACCGCTATAACTGCAGCACGTTTTCCGGGATTTGCTTTCAGGAAATTTTTAGCATAAATAATACCTGATATTCCGGCAGCACAACCCATTTCGGTCACTGGAAGCCGAACAATATCCTGTCTCAGTTTCATTTTATTGATGAGGTAAGCATCTAATGACGGAATCATAATTCCGGTACAGCTAACCGTAATAATATAATCAAGCGTTTGCGGGTCCCAGCCTGATTTATCTAGTGCATTTTGCAATACCTGCTCGCCCAAAATAATAACTTCGCGACTGTATATATCATTTTTGTCTTCAAAAGATGTTGCAGTAAAAACCTCTTCGGGATCCATAATAGAGTAGCGCTTGTCTACCGCTGCTCCTTCAAATATTTTTTTTACTTTTTTTATAAAACGTTCGTCCTGTCCCTGCAGCCAAATATCCAGAAACGGAAGTATATCTGCAGTTTTACGCGAATATTGGGGTAGTTGCTTAGCAACAGTTATAATTTTTACACTCATTTTTTAGCAATTATCCATTGGTAACGAAAAGCCCATTTCCAGTTTATGGTATAGTTTTTTAAATTTAGTTTTTTGGAGAAATCCTCCAGTTCCTTTTTCTTAAATCCCCTTAATATAGATACAAGACCATCTTCACGAGACATTCTGTTTAAATTAAAAATAATACAAATCAATTCAAAGAGACGATAGGCTAATGTACTGCGATGTAAATCGTTAATAACAATCCCAATCCTGGCATTGCTATTAAAGGTAGTAATTATATTTAATATTTGTTCATCAGAAAAATGATGTAATGTAAGCGTACACAAAACAATATCATATTGAATCAAGTCAAAATCATCACTGAAAATATCCATACACATATATTCAATATTTGGGTATTGGGATGATAATGATTGCGCATAATTAACCGTAAAAGCATTTGCATCTATACCAATAAGTTTAAAGTCGAGATTATTCTTTTTTCCGTAATCAGCCATCATTCGCAGCATATCACCATTTCCGCATCCTATATCTGCAATTGTGATTACCTGAGAAGTATCTGTTTTTTTTAATAATTTTTTTATTCCGTGCAACGTAAGTTTATTGCCTCCTAATAATTGATTGATGTGGGCAATTTTATCAAGAGCTTCCTGTAATTCTTTTCCCTCCAGAAAAAAATCATCCATAATCTCAGTTTCCTGTGTTCTGTATTTGGTATTTATGCTCATGAATTTATCGATATGGATTTACCATGTGTTTGTTTTATTATTGCGGGCAGAAGTTTAGGCAGTGCAACCGTAATTGTAATTAAAGCATTTGTAATCGTTTTGTTTCTTAAAACTTTTGCTAAAATCCTACCCATAAATATGCGTTTACCAAAATGTTTTTTCCAGTCTTGCTTGTATTTTTTTTCCAGTTCTTCCCGTGATTTAATTTTTCCATTATAGAAATCCAATATTAATTCTGATGCTATTTTAGCGCTGTGTATTGCCATAGCCATTCCGTTGCCACATAAAGGGTGAATAAGTCCTGCCGTGTCGCCAACCATTAATATATGATTTTCAACAGGCAGCTTTTTATCAAAAGAGATTTGGCTTATTGTGATTGGTTTATCAAAAAGGAGGGAACTATTTTCGAAAACAGTTTTAAGATGCTTGTTTTTATACAATACATTTTGCTGATAATCTTCGATGTTTTTATATTGCTTAAAAGTAGCATAATCTGCCAGATAACAAATGTTTATAATATCATTTTCAACTTTTGAAACCCCGCAATATCCGCCTTGAAAATTATGAAGCGCGACAACATCATTATCGAGAGTACCTTTATAATGAGCCTTAACAGCTAACCAAGGTGATTTTTTAATAAAGAAATCACGCGATAATACCTGATCAATATTTGATCGTTTACCATAAGCACCCAGAACTATTTTTGCCTTTAAAATTTGACTTGGAGTTGTAATTGTAAACAAATCATTATCGAAAGAAACTGTGGTAACCGTTTCATTGATAATAGTACAGCCATTCTCGATTGCTTTTTGATAAAGAAAATTATCCAGTTCATATCTGCTGATGCCAAAACCTCCTAACGGAAGATTTGCCAAAGCCATTTTTCCGTTACGTGTTGAAAATTGAAATTTAGAAATAATTGTGGGACCTAATTTTGAAACATCGGCGTTAAGCCATTTTAGATAGGGCAGGATTTCATTAGAAACATATTCGCCGCATACTTTATGTTTGGGATAACCTGATTTTTCGATCAGTATTACTTTTAATCCCTTCTGGGATAAGTGTAAAGCTCCAGCCAAACCAGCAAGGCCTCCACCAATAATAAGTACATCCGGATTTGTTTTCATACTACAGCAATTTAACTATTAAATTTAAGAAGTAGTTATAATATTAAGAAGAGTTTATTTTAAAATTTTCATGTAATGCATCAATTTAGATAGGCGAGGAAATGTATTTGTAATGCATTTAGTTTAGAAATTATCGTTAGTATGATTTTGCATATTATGTAGTGGAATTCTTTTTTTATTGAAAGAATCATAATATTATACAATAACTTTTATTCTTTCTAAAGATAATTATATATTTGCACCAGATTTTGGTCTGTTGTTTTTGAAAGTAATTCAAAAGTAACAGTTAAAAGGGAATCAGGTGTAAATCCTGAGCAGACCCGCTACTGTAAGTTCTATATAAGTCTTTAAACGTTACTAATGCCATTGTTCGCCAACGCGGATGAGAAGGTTGTTTTAAAGATAGAATAAGTCAGGAGACCTGCCACAATCACATAGTTTAAGACTTTCGTGGAATAAAGTTGAACAACAAGAAATTGACCTGTTATTGTATAACGGGATTCTCTCTTTTTGCTTTTTGATAGGTACAGCCACGGAATTTATTTAATTAAATCAGTGATGTATAATACAAAAAAAATACTCTTATTCATTTTTATATTTTTTGTTCCGTTTGTGATTCATTCACAAGTATCTAACGATAGTTTGCGGGTTTTAAAAGAAGTAATCCTAAAAGGAAAACCGTATCAGGAAGTGATTCCGGTACAAAGCCTTTCAGGAAAATTACTCGAAAATTTAGCCAGCCATAACGTCGCTGATGCCCTGAGATATTTTGCGGGAGTTCAAATTAAGGATTATGGCGGACTTGGCGGACTTAAAACTGTAGATGTCCGTAACATGGGTACGCATCATGTAGGTGTTTTTTATGATGGTGTACAACTGGGAAATGCCCAAAACGGAGTTACGGATTTAGGCAAATATTCTCTCGATGATATGGAATCCCTGACGATGTACAACGGACAAAAAAGTGAAATTTTTCAGTCGGCTAAAGATTTTTCTGCGGCATCTACCATTTACTTAAGAACCAAAAGACCTGTTTTTGATGGTGATAAAAAAACAAATTTGTTAGTTAGGTTCAAAACCATGTCGATCAATTACTTTGATCCGTCGTTTAGACTAGAACAAAAATTAAGTGATAAAGTAAGTCTGAGTGTAAGCTCAGAATATATTAAGTCTAACGGACAATATAAATTTAGGTATAAAAGAAAAAATCTGGATGGTACCACAGCTTATGATACTACTGCCACCAGAATGAACAGTGATATAGAAGCCTTAAGATTTGAATCCGGTCTTTACGGAAAAATGAATAATGGTTCCTGGGACGCCAAAGTATATTATTATGATTCAGAAAGAGGCGCTCCGGGAGCAATTGTAGAGAATAAATTTTCAGACGGTTTCAGACAATACGACAAGAATTTTTTTGCACAGGGAACTTTAATTAAAGATTTTACTAAAAGATATAAATTTCAGGCCAAAGCAAAATATGCGTATGATTATACCCATTATGTAGCCAGGGATACTACCAATATATTAGGAGAAACCGTTACCGAAGGTGCACAATCTGATGACAGTTATTTCCAGCAGGAATATTATGTTTCAGCAGTTAATATGTACAGTATATTACCCACTTGGGATATTTCACTGTCTACAGATTTTCAGTACAACAGGCTAAATGCAACCCGAAGAGGCATACAAACCCAATTTTCATTTCCTGAGCGTTATACGGCATTATTTTCTCTGGCAAGTTCTTACAGATTAGGTGCATTTAAGGCTTTGGGTAGTATTGTAGGAACTCATGTTCAGGAAGAAGTGCGGTATAATGCAAAAGCACCGGATAAAACCGAATTTACTCCAGCATTATTTTTAGGATATACGCCTTTTAAAGCTTACGATTTTAATGTCAGGGCATTTGCAAAACGTATTTTCAGAATGCCCACTTTTAATGATTTATACTATACAATGGTTGGTTCTAGTACTTTAAGGCCAGAATATATGAACCAATATGATGTTGGTTTTACCTATAATATAGTGGTAGAAAAAGGTTTTTTTGATAAACTGTCCTTTCAGGTTGATGGATATTACACCAATACCAAAGATAAAATTGTAGCTGCGCCAACAGGAAACTTGTTCCGATGGATGATGACCAATATTGGGCAGGTAAAAGGAAAAGGAATTGAAACCGTACTTAATATGGGAATGCATATTGACAACGTAAACCTGACAACCAATCTTACTTATACCTATTCAGAAAGTCGTGATTATACCAAATTTGCAGGCTTGGAATTATCATCTTACGGAGACCAGATTCCTTACACACCGTGGCATAGCGGATCCGGAATTCTAAATGCAGATTACAAAACCTGGAATTTTAACTACAGTTTTATATACGTAGGGAAACGATACAATGGTAACGTCAATAATATAAAAGTCAACGAAGTGCAGCCTTGGTACACGCATGATCTGGCAGTACAGAAATCTTTTGCTTTTGAACATTACAAAATGAAAGGCGCAATAGAACTCAACAATGTTCTCAATCAACAGTACGAAGTAATTTATAATTATCCGATGCCGGGACGTACGCTAAAATTTATAATCAGTATTGAGCTATGAAAAAGACAGCCACAAAATTATTCCTCAGCTTATTTATAGTACTGGCTTTTGTTTCCTGCAGGGAAGAAGAAACCGTTTTTCCATCGTCTGACAAAAGCGTTGCCGCACCCAGAAGTGATGGCAATATAGAAGGTTTTTATCTTCTTAACGAAGGCAATATGGGAATGAACCGTGCCAGTATCGATGTGTTTAATTACAGAACAGGAAACTATACCACAGATATTTATTCGGAACGAAATCCTGAAGTTGTAAAAGAATTAGGAGATGTAGGCAATGATATAAAAATATATGGCAATAAAGTCTATGCCGTAATCAATTGTTCGAATAAAGTAGAAGTAATTGATAAATGGTCTGCAAAACGCATTAAAAAAATAGATATTCCCAATTGTCGTTATGTGGCTTTTTATAAAAACAAAGCCTATGTAAGTTCGTATTCAGGTCCTGTAGCGATTAATCCAAATGCTGAAATTGGTTTTGTTGCAGAGATCGATACCACATCATTAGAAATAAAACGCAAAGTCACTGTAGGATATCAACCGGAACAAATGGTCGTGCACAATGGCAAATTGTATGTAGCAAATTCTGGCGGTTACAGAGTTCCTAATTACGACAGAACCGTATCTGTAGTTGACCTTGAAACTTTTACCGAAACAAAAAAAATAGATGTTGGCATAAACCTTTCGAGTATGCAAATAGACAGCAGAGGCGATATCTATGTAAGTTCAAGAGGAGATTATTATACGATACCTTCTAATCTTTTTGTAATTGACAGTAAAACCGACGAGAAAAAACTACAGCTTGATATTCCCGTTTCCGGAATGTGCCTTGTAGATGATTTACTTTATTTCTACAGTGTATCGTGGAGTTACCTCACAAACAGCAATAAAGTAACATATGGAATTTTAGACACAAAAACGAAGAAAATAATTAGTGATAAAGTCATTACAGACGGAACAGATAAACAAATTATGATTCCGTACGGACTTCAGGTAAATCCGGAAACAAAAGAAATTTATATCACAGATGCCCAGAATTATGTCGTAACAGGTTACATCTATTGTTTTACGCCCGAAGGCAAATTAAAATGGAAAACTACTGCGGGCAATATTCCTGCACATATGGCATTTATAACTAAAAAATAAAAGCACAAAAATAAATTTTTATGAATACGAAAATAAATTCTTTTAAAATTTTAAAAATCATCTTAGGATCTGTTTTTTTACTGCAATTTATTGCCTGCGGAACTGATAATGAAGAAGATATGGTAATTGAGCCTCCTGTAGAAGTACTTAAAGAATCCTATACAATCGACCGGTTTAAGGTTTTGAATATAGCCCCGAATATAACAGCAAATTCTCAGGTAACGTGGAGTGTTAATGATTCCGTAATCTCACAAAGCGCAGCATTGGATTTTATAAGTCCATATCAAAAAAATTATCCATTGACTTTAAAAGTAGAAAATAATGGAGTGGTTAAAACGTATACTTCTATTATAAATGTGACAAAAGAAACGGGAACTTACAGCAAATACATCGCAAATGTATTGGATTTTCGTCCGGCGATAGGGCAGTTTACAAACGAGATTCCGCAATATGTATCCGGAAATACAGAAGCCAATATTATTAGTGCAGCAAAAAAAGCACTTGTTGGTTCCAATACCAGCATCATATCCCTGGGAGGTTTTGGAGGATATGTTGTATTGGGATTTGATCACACAATCCCCAATATGAACGGACGCGATTTTAAGGTTTTAGGAAACGCGTTTTGGGGAAGTGAAGCCAGTGAAGCGCGTTCAGGATCTTGTGAAGCCGGAATTATCGTAGTGGCTTACGACAAAAATAAAAACGGAAAGCCGGATGATGATGAATGGTATGAAATTGCAGGAAGTGAATATTTTAAAAACACAACCTTAAAGAATTATAGTGTTACTTATTTCAAACCTGATCCCAACAAAGCGGCAATTGCAGGCGAGGAATTCTGGCAAATGGATAAAGAATATGTCAAATGGCAGGATAATCTGGGTACTACAGGATATAAATCTAAAAATGCTTTTCACGAACAAAGTTATTATCCACTCTGGATTGCTGAAGCATCTTATACTTTGAAAGGAACTAGAATTCAGGATAATTTTTATGATCAAAGCGGTACAGGAAATTATTGGGTTGGTAAATCATTCGATTTTGGTTACGCAGATAATGCCCCTAATAATGACGAAGCTTCAAATATTGATATTTCCTGGGCCGCAGATAAAAACGGAAATTATGTAAAACTTCCCGGAATAGATTTCATAAAAATATATACCGGAATCAATCAGGAAGCCGGATGGCTGGGAGAAGTTTCTACAGAAGTAGCCGGAGCATATGACTTACATCTTAAATAATAATAAATTTTTAAATTAACTATAACATGAAGAAAAATTACTTTTTACTAGTAATGCTGTTTTTTGCCTTTATTGGCAATGCACAGGTAACAGTGCAAGGAATACCGCGACCAGATCTTAAACAAAATACAACAGCCAAAAGCACTAAAAAAGCTGCTGTAAATACAACCACATTTGCTGACATTCAATATTGGGTAGGTACAGGTTCTAATCAGGCTGCATTTGTAATACAGTGGAATGACGGTAAAAATTCTGATGCTTTAGTTTGGGGATTCAGATGGGATGGTACTGCAACGGGTGAAGATATGATGAAAGCAATATTAAAAGCAGATCACCGCTTTTTTTCTTTACTTTATCAGGGAACACAATTTGGGACTGCTCTTGGGGGATTAGGCTACGACCTAAATGGTGCAAATAGTAACGGACTTTATAAAGATGGAAATGTAACGTATCCTTATTATCCGGTAAATGGTATTATAAATACTACCGTTTATGATTTTGATAATTATACCGCTATAGATGCAAATGATCACTGGCAATCAGGATGGTACACAAATGGCTATTGGTCATATAATGTGAAAGATCCTGCTGATGCTGGTTTTGGTTACTCAAGTTTAGGAGTAAGCAGCCGTGTTTTAGAAAATGGTTCCTGGGATGCCTGGAGTTTTAGACCATCATTTGAGGAGTTTCCTATTCAATCTACATTTACTCCTGTTACGCCCTATGTTATGGCAACAGATTTTACCAATGGATTTTTTGTAGTAAATGAAGAGTGGTTTGGACATACAAACGGATCTGTAAATTTTGTTAATAATGATGGAAGTATCAACTATAGAGTATATAGTACTGTAAATAGCAGTCAGGCATTTGGTGCAACTACACAATACGGAACAATTTACGGAGATAAATTTTACTTTATCTCAAAACAAGCCGCAGATGGCGGAGACAGTATGTATACTCCTGGTGGAAGACTGGTTGTTGCCGATGCAAAAAACATGCAGAAAATTGCCGGATTTAATACCATTGGCGGAGGTGACGGACGCTCTTTTGTAGGGGTTAATGAAAATCTTGGCTACGTTGGTGCTTCAAACGGAATTTTTACTTTTGATATTGCCAATATGCAAGTAGGATCGCTGATACCAACAACAGGTGGCGGAAGTCAGTACGCAGGACAAATAGGGAATATGATTCGTACCTCTCAATATGTGTTTGCGGTAAAACAAAATGCAGGAATTTTAGTAATCGATCCCAATACAAATACGGTAATTAAAACTATTGCAGGCTCATTTCACTCTATTGTTCAGGCAAAAGACGGAAGTATCTGGGCAATTCAGGATCAAAAAATAGTCAATGTTGATGCGGTTACTTTTGCAACAACATCATATAATATTCCCACAACTAAATATATTGGCGCATGGGGAGCCTGGAACGCAGGGACTTTTACCTATAGTACCCAACAAAATGCTTTATACTGGATCAACTCGATTAATAGTTTTAATTCAGGATCACAAATCGTTAGATTTGATGTTACGGCAAAAACATTCAATGAGAATTTTGCAGCGGTTCCGGGACAAACCGGAACTTACAAACAAATTCCGTACGGAGCAGCATTACGCGTAGATCCGGTTACTGATAACTTAATTCTGAATACTACAGAAAACGGATTTGGCGCACATTACCAAAAAAACTGGATTCATACTTTTAATACTTCAGGAACTTTAATCAATACCAAAGTTTTAGATGACTATTACTGGTTTCCGGCCATTACGGTTTTTCCTGATAATGTGTCACCTGTTGTAAGTACTGCATTGCCGTCGCAGGTTTCAGTAAATACGCCAACAGTAATCGACTTAAAAACAGTTGTTTCTGATACTGATAATTTATCGGTTGCTATTGTAAAAACGGTTAAATCAAATAGTGATACTGAAATTGTATCAGCAGTTATAAATACGAATGACGAATTAATCCTGACACCAAAAAATCAGGGTAGCGCCACCGTAGTAATAAGCTTTAATTCTAATGGTAAAGTAGTTGAAAAAAGTGTTGCAGTAAATGTGAATACAACTTTAGGAACAGGTGAATTTAAAAAATTAAACCTGGCCATTTATCCTAATCCGGTTTCAGAAATTCTAAACATCCAAACGGAAGATGAAGTTCTGGAAGTATCTGTTTATGATGTTACAGGAAAAACTATACAGGCAACAGTTTCAAACAACCAAATCAATGTAGGTAATTTTATAAAAGGAATGTACATCATTAATGTCGTGACTGATAAAGCTAAATACACGCAGAAGTTTATTAAAAATTAATGAGGATAATATTTCCCTGAAGAATAAAAGAAAACCCCTTTACTAAATCTGTAAAGGGGTTCTTTATTATATAAGTTTTCGCTTTATCATTTAATGTTTCGCAGAAAACAATCATTTTAAAGCTCAGGAGATATATTTTATAGCAAAACATTTTCAGCTTTTATTAGTATTTCAGCTCCGTAGGAGCAATATATTTATAGCAAAACGTTTCATTTTTCATAAGCATTTCAGCTCCGTAGTAGCGTCATATTTATAGATTATATCAAACTACGCTAAGTATTTAATTCTGAAAGATCAATTCCCGACAAATTTAATGTGTACAGAAAAGCTTTAACGTTATTTTTTGCCTTTTGATTTTCTCCTGTAAAAAATATTTTAGTTCTGTTATGGTTCATCACGATAGGCTCTAACGGATTGAAAACTTTTACAACATGAGATGTAGGCAATAAAGAAGCTAAAACAGAGCATGATGATTGGTCTGACGCCGTAGATGAAATAGTATTTACATTAAATATAGGATTGTTTGTATGTAAAATTATTTTCCCGCTCATATCCGGTAAATCATTTATAGAAACTTCAAGATTCTCACGAGGGAGAAATATTATTATAATTTCGGCTGTTGCAGCTTCGCAGGTTTTGACCAGTTTTACATTGGTTCCCATATTTTGCACCAAATCTCTTATAGTACTTGTACCACGCGGATTACTTATTAATACTTCATGTCCGGATTGTGCAGATCTGTTGGCTAACTCCAATGTTATATTTCCAACTCCAATGATTCCTATTTTCATGATTTTCCTCAGTTTTATTCTTATAACACAAACTATGAAATAAGAAATGTTCATAATTATACATAGTCTTAAAGCTTAAATACCTTGTTAATAATTAAGAAAAAAACTACTTTCTTAATTGGTTTGAAGTTATAAATTTATTATGAACCATTTTCACGTAAAAACACCTGTTTTTGTAATAATAGCCTGATAATAAGTGAATACCTCTCTAAAGTGAGTAAATGAATGCAATATCAGGGTGAAACGATATAAATTGATAGTTTTTTAACTTAAAACAACATGAAATTTGTCAAATATTTAAAATAAAATAAAACTGACAATTGTATTTGTAATGTGTTGATAAGTAGTGTATTGTATTTTAAATTTTAACACTATTTGAAACTTTTTAATTTTTATATTTGAGAATAATTCCTATAAAATTAATTTAAAAACATTCAATATGGAAAAAGCTATAAAACTAAAAGTCCGCAAGGAATTAGATGGTCAACAACAGTTGAATATCATTAAATTAAAGGGCACTTTAATTTCAAAAGGATACACAGAAATTATACACATTCTCGATCAGGACGATGAGTATCATATCAACTCTTTCGAAACGCCACTTGAAACTAAAAATGAAGTTCATGAATTCATTACTGAATTCATCAACAGAGAGAATCTGGCAGATACCATAACTCTTTTCAGGTAATTTGCTTTTTTAGTTTATGTACAGCAGGACTTAGTAACTTTTTTAAATATTAATACGGACAAATTAAGTACGTTGTAAAATTTAAATATAACGTAACTTTTCTTCTTCAATATCCAGATAATGCATTTGTCGTCTGATAATAGATTCATCCAGAGTCTGATCTGCCCTGTTTTTATTTATCAGCCATTGCCTTTGCTGGTTTAGTAAATCAATATAAATATGTTTTAGATCTTTACTAATAGATTCATTATCAATTTCATTACTCAGCTGTTCCCATTTTAGGATTAATTGCTGTAATGAAATATTAGTTTCGACATGATCGTTATAATTTGTTTTCAGATAGTCTAAAGCATATTCTGCTAACTCTTTTCGTAAGGCTTTGTAAGCTTCATCTTTTGATAAGCCATCATCGTAAACATCATTAAGTTTAATTTTACGGATAAAATAAGGCAGTGTTAATCCCTGAATTACCAGCGTTAAAAGAATCACTATAAACGTGATAAACAAGATCAGGTTTCGTTGCGGAAAACCGTTGCCATTATTAAGATAAACAGGTATAGATAAAGCAGCCGCCAATGAAACCACACCTCTCATTCCGGTCCAGCCCAATATAAAAGGAGTTTTTAAGCCCGGATTCCTTCTGTCTGCAACCGTTATAAAATTTCGTGCAATCAACGTAACCACTACAGCACCATAAGTAGATAATATCCTGCTGACTATTAGAACACCTGTAATAAGAACTCCATACCCAATTGCTGCTGACATACTAACGGCTTCAACTTCAAGGCCTTTTGTAATTTGTGGTAAATCTAAACCTATGAGCATAAAAACAAAACCATTTAATATAAAGCAAAAACTTTCCCACACATTTATACCCTGTAAACGGGATTTGCTGCTAAGGAAACGATGTCTGTTATTGGATAATAGCAATCCGCCACATACCACCGCTAATACTCCAGAACTGTGAACCTCTTCAGCAGCGAGGTAAATAATATATGGAGTAAGCAATGATAAAACGATATCGACATTAGCATCTGTAGGCAAATATTTATGGGCTTTCATAAAAAGCCAGCCTATTAATAAACCAATTGCCACGCCGCCAATAATCATCCAGCTAAAACTGGCTGCCGCTTTATAAAATATAAACTGCTCTGTTGCCACGGCAATCATGGCAAATCTAAAAATGATTAACGACGAAGCATCATTCAGTAAACTTTCGCCTTCTAATATCGACGAAATTGTTTTGGGAACTTTTACAAATTTTAAAATAGCACCCGCACTTACTGCATCCGGAGGCGATACAATACCGCCCAAAACAAAACCTAATGCTAGTGAAAAACCCGGAATAATATAATTTGCAACTAAGGCTACTGATAATGCCGAAACAAAAACAACAATAAAAGCAAAACTGGTGATGATCCTGCGCCAGCGCCACATTTCTTTCCAGGAAACTGTCCATGCGGCTTCATACAATAACGGAGGCAGGAAAATAAAAAAGATCAGTTCAGGTTCGATATTTATAATAGGGACTCCGGGAATAAAACTAATTGCCAATCCGGCCAGTACAAGTAATATAGGATAAGCAACTTTTATTTTATTGGCTAACATAATCAGCAATAAAATAACAATTAATATACCCAGGTAAAAAGGAAAGTTATCAAGCATTCTGGTGGTTTATAGTGTTTGGTTTATGTTGTTTTTAATTTAAGCTTCTGTATTCAATTGGCGTGTAACCGGTATTCTTTTTAAACATTCGATTAAAATGCTGCGGATACTTAAAACCCAGTTCAAATGCTATTTGACTTATCGATTTATCAGTATCAAAAATTCGTTCTTTGGCTAAGTTAATTAATTTTAGCTGAATATGTTCCTGAGCAGTTTTACCGGTTTCTTTTTTAATTAAATCACCAAAATAATTGGGAGATAAATGTAAAAGATCCGCAAAATAACTCACAGAAGGCAAACCTGCATTTTGGGCATTTTCGGATAGAAAATAATCGTTTAATACATTTTCAAACTTTGATAAAATATCAGTATTAATATTTTCACGCGTTATAAATTGCCTGTCGTAAAACCTTACACAATAATTTAGCAAGAGCTCAATCGTATTGGTAATGATACTTTTGCTGTGTTTATCGATAGATTGGTTTAATTCATACTCTAATTTACTAAATAAATCTTTTATAATTTGCTGTTCCTTTAAAGATAAATGAAGCGCTTCATGCGAATCGTAAGAAAAAAAAGAATATTGGTTTATATTTTTTGCCAGCGTGGTACCTTTTATAAGATCAGGATGAAATAAAAGTGCCAGTCCTGTTGGCTGATAATCATCCGGATTATTGACTTCAAGAACTTGTCCGGGAGCAATAAAAACCATTGTACCATCATCATAATCATAATTATTACGTCCGTATTTTAACTCACCGCAATTACCTGCTTTTAAAAATATAGCATAAAAACCAAAATGCATACGCGTATGATTGGGTAATGCTTTAGTATTGGTATTATCAAATACACTTATCAATGGATTTTGGGTTTCAACATCCTTTAATTGATTGTATTGAGCAATTTTTTCAAGTTTTATAATAGGATCCATTTTGTATTCTTTAAATTTATAGTACAAATATAGTATTCAGATTATTAGGATTTTAGCCTGATGATCCAAATCAGTAAAAATGGTAATAATACCAGTAATCTGTATAAAAGAAAGCTTTTGATATTGAAGGAACTTTGTATCGCAAAGAATATACAAATTACCAAAAAAAAGATCAATATGAAAACAAGAATATTAGGAACACAAGGATTAGAAGTATCAGCTCTGGGAATGGGCTGCATGAATCTAAGTTTTGGAACCGGAAAAGCCACTAACATCAATGAAGGAATCAAAGTAATACGTTCTGCGTATGAAAAAGAAATCACTTTTTTTGATACTGCTGAGGCTTACGGACCTTTTACAAACGAAGAACTGGTGGGAGAAGCACTGAAGCCTATTCGTAAAGAAGTAATTATTGCAACAAAATTCGGAATGATTTCTGACACCGGCATTAACAGTAAACCGGAACACATTCGTAAAGTTGTTGAAGCTTCTTTAAAAAGATTGCAAACTGATTATATTGATTTATTGTACCAACACCGCGTAGACCCAAATGTACCTATTGAGGATGTTGCCGGAACAATAAAAGATTTGATTCAGGAAGGAAAAGTAAAATATTTTGGACTTTCAGAAGCGGGTGCAGAAACGATTCAGCGTGCTCATAATGTTCAGCCCGTTTCAGCAGTTCAAAATCAATATTCGATCTGGACAAGAGAACCGGAAGCGAAAGTTTTACCACTGTGCGAAATATTAGGAATTGGTTTTGTACCGTGGGCGCCAATAGGAACCGGATTTTTAACCGGCAAAATAACACCTGATACCAAATTTGATTCGGATACAGATTTAAGAGCTGTTTTTCCTCGTTTTACGCCAGAAGCAATCAGAGCAAATATGCCTGTTGTAGCGTTACTTACAAAAGTTGCCAATAGAAAAAACGCAACGCCGGTTCAAATTGCATTAGCCTGGTTATTGGCTCAAAAGCCATTTATAGTACCCATTCCCGGAATGGACAAAAGCGAATATGTAGCCGATAATATCAAAGCGGTAAATGTTGATTTATCATCTAATGATTTACAGGAAATTGAAGAAGGACTTGCCAATATAACTTTTCAGGGAGCCAGATTAAATGAAGGATTATTAGGCTTATCAGAAGAATAGAAAAAAAGTTTGCATGGAAAAAGATAATACAGAAGTTGATAAAATGCAAATTCTCAGGATAACCCGCCAACTGACTGATTTGATGATCGAAAAAAATCTTGCAGCAATGAACAAGATTCTCGACTCTCATTTTACGCTCACGCACATTACAGGATATGTACAGTCTAAAGACGAATGGTTCTCTGAGATTGAAAGCGAGAGAATGAAATATTACGCTTATACAGAAGTAAATACTGCTGTAACAATTGATAACAATAACGCTGTATTTGTGGGTCAGAATCTTTTAGATGCCCGAATTTGGGGAACACGAAACAAGTGGCGCCTGCAGCAAACAATGCATCTTGAAAAAAGAAACGAAAAGTGGGTGATTCTAAAATCTGTAGCAACCACATTTTAAAGAAATTAATATAAAACTGAAATTATGGAAAAGAGAATATTAGGAACACAAGGATTAGAAGTTTCTGCCCTGGGTTTAGGTTGTATGGGATTAAGTTATGCTTACGGTCCTGTATTAGACAAACAACAAGCTATAAAAATAATCAGGGAAGCGTACGAACAAGGTATTACCTTTTTTGATACTGCCGAAGCATACGGAATCGCTAATGAACAATTAGTAGGCGAAGCATTAAACCCGTTTAGAAAAGAGGTAGTCATTGCAACCAAATTTGGTTTTAAAGGTGGAGATGCAACTAAAGGCTTAGACAGCCGTCCGGAAAACATCAGGGCTGTTGCCGAAGAATCTTTAAGAAGGCTAAACACAGATGTTATCGATTTATTTTACCAGCACAGAGTAGATCCAAATGTTCCTATTGAAGATGTTGCCGGAACAATTAAAGACCTTATTCAGGAAGGAAAAGTAAAATACTTTGGACTTTCAGAAGCTAGTGTTTCCTCAATCAAAAAAGCCCATGCAGTTCAACCCGTAACGGCTTTGCAAAGCGAATACTCGATTTGGTGGAGAGAACCTGAATTGGAAATTTTACCGGCACTTGAAGCATTAGGAATTGGTTTTGTACCTTTTAGTCCTTTAGGAAGAGGATTTTTAACCGGAGCCATAACTGAAAGCACCAGTTTCGAAAGTACTGATTTCAGGAATACCCTGCCTCGTTTTAGCGAAGAGAACAGAAAAGCAAATCAAAAACTGGTAGATCTTTTAGCTGCAATCGCCTCTCAAAAAGAAGCAACTCCTGCACAAATTGCCTTGGGTTGGTTATTGGCACAAAAAACCTGGATCGCACCAATTCCGGGAACCACAAAATCCCATCGATTAACAGAAAATATTGGCGGGGCATCAATTGATCTTTCGTCAGAAGATATTAAGAAAATCGATGATGCTTTTGCTCAAACCACCATTCAAGGAGATCGTTATCCTGCTCATTTGCAAAAAGCCGTAGGCAAATAAAACGCAAAACCGCATATTTACAAGGGAAATCTGGTGCTAAAAGAAGATGATATTATTTGAATTGTTTGAATTTCTTAAGTAAATGTTTCTTTTCTGTTATTTTTCAGGATCAAAGTAGTTTTAAATTTACATTTTATAATAATTAAAATTAATAGATATGAGTACAAACACAAAAGCATATGGTACAACAGCGCCTGATGCATCTTTAGAACAAATGAGTATTGCCCGCAGAGATGTACAGGCAAAAGATATAGAGATCGAAATTTTATATTGTGGTGTATGTCATTCTGATTTGCATACAGCAAGAAACGATTGGGGAGGATCACAATATCCAGCAGTTCCGGGTCACGAAATTGTAGGTCGCGTAACTAAAGTAGGAAGCGATGTTACCAAATTAAAAGTAGGTGATCTGGCAGGAGTAGGGTGTATGGTAGATTCTTGCCACACTTGTGAAAGCTGTAAACAAGATCTTGAGCAATATTGCTTAAATGGATTTACAGGAACTTATAATGGTAAAGACAAACATCTGGGCGGACATACTTTTGGCGGATATTCTGAAAAAGTAGTAGTAGAGGAACATTTTGTATTAAAGATTCCGGCAAATTTAAATCTGGCAGCAGTGGCTCCGTTATTATGTGCAGGAATTACAACCTGGTCTCCATTAAGACACTGGAATGTAGGTAAAGACAGTAAAGTTGCCGTAGTAGGTTTAGGCGGATTAGGACATATGGCCATAAAATTGGCAAAAGGTCTTGGAGCGCATGTTACCTTGTTTTCAAGAACACCGGATAAAGAAAAAGATGCTTTAGAATTAGGTGCAGATGCTGTAATTATCTCTACAGATGATTCTCAAATGAAATCTGTAAGTGGTAAATTTGACCTGATTATAGACACAGTTCCTTATGTACACGATGTAAATCCATATGTGGCTACATTAAACATTAACGGAACATTGGTTTTAGTGGGATATTTAGGTGGTTTAGAACCAATATTAAATACCGTACCTATGATTATGGGAAGAAAAACTGTAGCAGGTTCGGTAATTGGCGGAATTGCTGAAACACAGGAAATGCTTGATTTTTGTGGAGAACACAATATCGTTTCGGAAATTGAAATTATCAAAATGCAGGAAATCAATGAAGCATACGAAAGAATGCTGAAAAGTGATGTTCGTTACCGTTTTGTAATTGATATGAATTCTCTTAAAGAATAATAATAAAAATGTTTTGTGTAATTTATTTATACATCGAAACATCAATAAAAAAAGGCATTCGTGATTATCATGAATGCCTTTTTTTATTTTGGTACACAAAATATATTTTTTCTAAATCGTTTCTGCTAATTGTTTTAGTGGTAATGTTAGTATAAACTCAGCACCATTATCGATCTCGCTAACACAGGAAATGATACCATTATGTCTTTTGGCTATTTTTCTGCAAAGAGCAAGTCCAAGGCCATTTCCTTCGTATTGGTCTTTAGAATGTAATCTTTCGAAAGCATTAAATATTCTGTCGGCAAAAATTGGGTCTACACCAATTCCGTTGTCTTTTACAATTATTTTAGCATAATCGATGCCATTATTTTTAATGAGACTAAAAGATATCGTAACTCTTGGAGGCTGATCTGCTTTTGAAAATTTTAATGCATTATGAATCAAATTATAAAAAAGCTGATGAATAAGAATAGTAGCACCTTCGATTTCCGGAAGCTCACTAGTGATTAAAATAGCATCTTTTTCTTTTATAATAAGTTCCAGATCTGTTTTGATATTTTCGACAATTTCATCCAGATTGATTTTTTCAATTGGCTGCGTTGATTTATTCAGGGTAGAGTAGGCGAGGATTCCCTCTATAATAGTCTGCATTCGTTGAGCAGACTGATCTACTTTGTTGAGGTATTTTTTTGAATTTTCATCAAAGTGAATTCTGCTCTCGTTCCTTAACATACTATTAAAGATCTTAATTTTTCTAACAGGTTCTTTCAGGTCATGGCTCACCACATTGGCAAAATGAAGAAGATCATCATTCGATCGCCTTAACTCTTCAATATTCTCTGTAACTTGTTTTTTTAATTCTTCCTCAAATCTTCTTTGTTCATGAATATCCTGAATAATCCCGATAATTGTATTGGGTTTTCCATTTTCATCATTGATTATTTTACCATTAACTTTAACCCACTTAATAGACTGGTCCTCATTTACTATTCGTGCTTCATACGACATTTTACCTGTTTCAAGAGCATTTAGATGTGCTTCTTCACGCAATAGCTGATCATCAGGATGTAATTTTTTTATCAGTTCGTCATTAGGGATTTCATCATCAATAGACCATATTGCATTAAAATTACCTGAAGTTTTTATTTTTTTTGTAGCCAGATCTATCTCATATGTTCCCATGCCAGAAGCTTCAATTGCAATTCTAAGTCTTTCCTCAGCACTTTCCATATCTTGTTTGGCCAAATGAAGGTCCGTAACTTCTGTACCCGTATTCATTACGCCGTATATATTTCCCTGAGTATTAAAAAGAGGGATAAAACAATAGTTAAAATAATGCGGTTTCATGACGCCATCAATTACCAAATCGACCCTTTTATCATTTGCATGAAAAGGTATTCCCGTATTCAGCACATTCATTGCCTGATCAAAAATTTGCTGACTTTCAATTTCAGGAACAATATCCAGATATTTTTTTCCTATTACCTGATCGCCTTTTCCCCAGGTTTTTATCATGGCCGGATTAGCTAATTTCACTTGAAGATCTTTTCCTACATATACAGCTATTGGCAAGGGTGCATTGTCCACAATGTCTTTTAGAAGTAACAGATTATCGTACATGGGGCTGGAGATTTAATTTTTTCTACGAAGCTAATATCAAATTCAGCTTACGTTGTTATACTTCTTTTATCATTTATTTCAAAATTACAATCTAAGCCGTTTTATTTCAGAACACTTGTAATCAAAATTTTATATGCACGTGATAACATTTGCGAGACGAAATGTTAATATAATGTTTTATAAAATGACCTTTTTATTAATGTAAACGTAACCTTATCGACCTACCCTCATTTCTAATTTTGGAGACATATTATAAAACAAAACAATGTAGTATATGTCATTTTTTAAATTAAGAATACATCGCAAAAAAAGAAGTAATAACGGTGTTTTAGCAAATACCATTTGTTCGCTAAATGCAAAAGTGACCTATTATGTATAAAGGATTTACTGATGAGCAGCTTGTTGAATTATTGAGACAGGGAAAAGATAAAGCGTTTGATGAATTGTATTTTAGATATCGGGATCTCTTAGTTCGCTTTGTTTATATGCGAATGAAATCTGTTCCCGTTTCAGAAGAAATTGTCCAGGAAGTTTTTACCACAATCTGGGAACGTCGTAAAACTTTAGTGATTCAAAAGAAATTCTCGGCTTACATCTATACTTCAGTACGTTATGTGGCCTTAGATTATATAAAATCACACACCATTACAGATCAGTATATCAAAGAAGTTTCTGATCGCAGCAATAATGATTATAACAACAGCAATACAACCGAAGATTCTATTTATTATCAGGAACTGCAGCAAGCGGTAGATAAAGCGACTTTATTACTCCCTAAAAAATCAAAAGAAGTTTTTATCCTGAGCCGTATCAAACAATATTCGAACAAAGAAATTGCCGAAGAACTTAATGTCTCGCACGAAACCGTAAAGTATCATATTGCTTACGCGCTCAAATTTATGCGAAACTATTTAGGTGAATTCAACTGATATTGTTTTCAAAAATTAAGGAGGAACGTTTTTTCTTAACAAAAGCGTAACCTTATCTGCCTACCTGAAAATAAGATTTCCAAGACATACTATTAAAGAGATAAACAAATTATAATGCCTGAAAAATTACATCAAGATATACAGCTTTTTTTAGAAGGAAAGCCTTCTGAAAAAGGAGAAGAATTATGGAATAACTGGTACGATCATCCGGAACAAATTTTAGATCCTGCTATAATAATACAATCAGACCGTTCGAAATTAAAACAAGAAATCAGAAAAATTAAGAAAACAGACAACGTTATTTCTCTTCCATATAGAAATTGGGCTATGGCAGCTTCTGTAGCTTTTTTAATGGGATTGTCCTGCTTCTTTTATTTTTCATCTGTGCATACAATTTCTAAAGAATATACAACAAAATTAGGTGAACATGCTAAAATAACGTTGAGTGACGGAACTCAAATTTGGCTAAATGCCGGAAGTCTTTTAAAATATCCAATTGAATTTAAAGGAAGAACACGCGAAGTGTACCTTACAGGAGAAGCTTTTTTTGATGTAGCCAAAGACAAAGAACATCCTTTTATAATTCATACTGATAAAATGGATACCAAAGTATTAGGAACCAGTTTTAATGTTCAGGCATATCCGGATCACGCCACACAAGAAGTTTCTGTTCTAACCGGAAGAGTGAATGTAAAATCGACTGCTACAGAAGAAAATGTGTATGTAACGCCGGGACAAAAAGTAGTTTTTAAATCACAAAACAACAAAATTCAGGCTTTTACAGATATTCCGGTGAATTCTATTTCGTTATGGCGAAAAAACATCATTGTTTTTGAAGATGCTCCTCTACCGGAAGTGATCGCAACAATTAATCGGAATTATAATGTAGCGATTCAGATCGAAAACAAAAACCTCAACAATCTAAAAATCAGTGCATATTTTAAAGAGTTGCCCGTTAATCAGGTCGTGGCTTTAGTATGCAATATTATTAATGCCAATTATAAAATCGAAGCAGGAACTTATATCATTCAATAATTAAAATAGATTTAAACAAATCGGGTAATCTTTTAAATCAAAGCCACAGATTAAAAAGATTAAAAAAAATCTGCTCAATCTGCCAAATCTGCGTGCAAAAATGATAAACACAGAGAAGCAGGAATTTTATTAAAAACAATTAAGTAACAAATAAAATATCTACGTAGAAACCAAGCAATAATCCAAACACAATTAAAACTCCAAAAACATGAATCAAAAACAAAGGCGGTATGTTGTAAACTGTCAGAGCATTAAAAAAATGGTATTAACGAAAGCACTTTTGCTTACGGCTTTATTTTTTATCAGCTTCACAACGAACGCAGCAAGCGTTAATATTGGCAAGCGAGTAACCTTAAAAGTTGATAACGAAAGCATAAAAAGTGTTTTTCAGAAAATCGAAAAGCAGGCTGATGTACATTTTATGTACGAGACAAATCAGGTCAATACCAATCAGAAGATTAGTTTAAAACTAAACAATGTAACTTTAGAACAGGCATTAGATAAGATATGCAGCAATTTTTTTCTGAAATATGAAATTGTAAGCAATAATATTGTCATCAAGAAAAATCAAAAAGTTGCTGACTCAGGACAAGGAAAAATCAGTATTTCAGGAACTGTTTTTGGTGGTGATGACGGAATGCCTTTGCCGGGAGTTGGTATTAAAGATAAAGATTCTGATGCGGCTGCAACAACAGATTTCGACGGAACTTTCAAGATGGAAATCAATTCGTCTCAGGCAGTACTTATTTTTTCGTACGTGGGTTATGTTACTCAGGAAGTAAAAGTAAGCAGTTCAGATAAAAAAGTAAGCGTTAAGTTATTAGCCGACATGAAACAACTGCAGGAAGTTGTAGTTATGGGATATGGTTCTGTAAAAAAGAACGAAGTTTTAGGTGCTGTTGGAACTGTTTCGATGAAAGAAACGTCAAGCAGAACCTACAACAGTGCAGCCGAATTATTGCAAGGTACAGTTGCAGGTGTTACGGTAATTAATAATGGTGGAGATCCAACGGCGGAACCAACAATCAACATTCGCGGTATTGGTTCTTTGAATGCCGAAACACCTTTAATCGTATTGGACGGAATCATTTACAGCGGATCTTTAAATACATTAAACCCAAATGATATTGCATCGATCAGTGTGCTAAAAGATGCGGCCTCGGCAGCAATTTATGGGGCAAGAGCTTCTGGTGGTGTAATTTTAATTACGTCTAAAAAAGGAACTTCTGATCACATTAATGTAAATGTAAATTATCAGGGAGGTTTTCAGAGTGTGGCAAAAAAACTGGATGTTCTTAACGCAGCCGAATATGCTGATGCTATGAATACGGCAAGAGATAATGCAGGAATGCCTAGAATTCCCGCTTTTGATCCCGCATTTGAGCCAACAGCAAGAACAACAAGAACGAACTGGATGGATGAAATTTTCCGTACAGGTGAAATACAGGATTTATCTATTTCAGTAAATGGAAAAACCGAAAAATCGAATTTCTTTTTATCAGGAAGTTATAGAAAAAACGAAGGTATTTTATTGAATACTTTCGGAACGCGATATACAGCAAGAGCCAATTCCTCTTTTAAACTTGCGCCCAACTTTACTTTAGGAGAAAATTTGTCGTATTCCTTAACAGATGGTCAGGCGGCAAATACAAACAGCGGATATACAGGTGCTATTTTAGCAGCGATTTTTTATCCGCCAAATGCCACAATTTACAGAGAAGATGGTTCAGGACAATTTGGTGGCGTTCCTGAAAAATATATCGGTTCTTACGGAGACGTAATTAATCCGGTAGCATATTTAAAAAGACTGGACAACAGAAATCCTATTTCGACTATTTTGATTAATCCTTATGCGGAATGGGAAATTATTTCAGGATTAAAATTAAAATCAAACTGGGGTTATACCAGAATTCAAAACAATTCGACTGATTTTGCGGTTAAAATTACAGAACCGGGTAAGATATTTGATTTCAATAGATTAACGCAAACTAATGCAACCACTACAGATTTATTGAGCGAGCAAACGGTTTCTTACGAAAAATCATTGGGCAAACACAACTTTAAAGCTTTAGCGGGATATACGTACCAACAAACCAAAAGAGATTTTTATACCATACAAGGGACAGGTTTCGATAACGAAGATCCATCGCAGCGTTATTTATTAAATGCAAAATTAGTACAGCAATTAGGCGCAGGTCTTTCTGAAGAAATTATTTCATCTTATGTTGGAAGGCTGAATTACGACTTTAATCAAAAGTACTTAATATCAGGAATTGTGCGTCGCGACGGAACTTCAAAGCTAACATCAGAAAACCGATGGAAAGTATATCCTTCTGTTTCGGCAGGTTGGTTAATCTCTGAAGAAGGATTCATGAAAGGTATTAACCCAATTATCAGTAACCTGAAATTACGTGGAAGCTGGGGACAAATAGGAAATTTAGGAAATCTTGGACCTTACCAATTTAGTGTACCATTAAATCAAACCCAAGCTCTTGTTGGGTCAACTCCGGTAATTAATTACGGATACTCAGAAAGCGAATTATCGAACCCTAATTTAAGATGGGAAAGCTCTGAGCAAACTAACGTTGGACTAGATTTCACCATGTTCAATAATGCTTTGTCAGGATCTGTAGATGCTTATGTAAAAACAAACAAAGACATGTTAGTTCGTGATCAGCTTCCGGGTGTTTCGGGAACTCCGCTGGGTCGAATTGTAAACTCCGGAAATGTTGAGAACAAAGGAATCGAAGCAAGTCTGACATACCAAAAAACACGTGGTGATTTTAAATTTGATGTAACTGCCAATGCAGCATTTTTAAGCAATAAAATTGTTTCGATCAAAGACGATTTAACATCTCTTGAACCTTTGAATTTAAGCCGTGTTCGTAGTTTGCCTTTAGCTAATATTTATCAGGTAGGAAGTCCGGTTGGCGCTTTTTACGGATATTCTACAGACGGATTATTTCAAAGTAATGCTGAAGCAAAAGCATATGTAAATGCCAAAGGCGAAGTGTATCAGCCAAATGCCGTTGCGGGAGACATTAAATTTAAAGATGTAAACGGAGACGGCGTAATCAACAATAGCGACAGAGTAGTGTTGGGAAGCCCATTTCCTAAAACCACTTTCAGTTTAAATATGAACTTTAAGTACAAAGGTTTTGATATGAATGTGTTTTTTAGCGGAGCAGCAGGAAATAGCGTTTTTAATGCCGTAAAACATACTGGTCTAAACGGTTCTTTTCCAGGATATAATTTATTGGCAGAATCTAAAAATGCGTGGTCGCCAACAAATACTGACACCAATATTCCGGTGCTTTCATCAACGGATAATAACAATAACTTCGGACGAATCTCTGATTTTTATATCGAAGATGCTTCTTTCGTAAGATTAAGAAACCTTTCGATAGGATATACGGTGAAGGATCAATGGCTGAACGGAAAAGCGAAATTGAGATTCTTTATCTCAGGGCAAAACCTTTTTACGATCACGAATTATTCAGGAATGGACCCTGAAGTTGGATTGAACAACTTTGGTATGGACTTAGGAAAATATCCTCTTTCCCGTATTTATATGACGGGTGTAAATGCAACTTTTTAAAAAAACATAAAACAAATAAAATGAAAAATTTAAGTCTTTTAGTATTGAGTTTTGTGCTTTTATTAGGCGTGACAGCTTGCGAAAGCGAACTTGATCTGGTTCCGCAAGGAGCTCCGTCAAGCGGAAATTTCTGGAAAACCCCTGCAGATGCAAAAGCAGGAGTAAACGCGATTTATGCTTTATATTCTGATGATAATATGTATGGTCGCGGATTTTTCTGGCTAAACAATGCAAGTGATGATATTGGTACAAAACCAAGACAAAATGCAGAACGTATCAAGAATTTTATTGTTGATGGTGCAGAATCTGATACCAAAGATATCTGGAGAATTCACTACGAAGTAATGAAACGCTGTAACGATGTTATTCGCAATATCCCGAAGATTTCGCTAGACGAAAAAACAAAAAATATGATGTTGGGCGAGGCTTATTTCAACCATGCCGTAATGCATTTGGAACTAGCGTATCATTACGGAGATGATCGCGCCGGAATCCCAATTCAGGATCGTGAAGATCCAACAAATGTATATGTACCAAGAGCTAAAAATGTAGCTGAAAACTATGCCTATATCGCAGCAGATCTAGTAAAAGCAGCAGATTTATTGCCTTATTTTAATGAGCTAAGCTCAGACAATTACGGTCGTGCACACAAAACAGCAGCTTGGGGATATTTGGTTCGTACGTATTTGTATGCCAAAGACTGGGACAATGCCATTAAGTATGCAAATATGATTGTAAGCAGCGGAAAACACAAATTGCTCGATAATTTTGAAGATGTATTTAAAATCAAAAACAACTGGTCTTCAGAGTATATCTGGTCAGTAACTTCAAGTGCCGAAAACACTTCTTTGGGTTCTATTTTCCCTGGAGTTTGTCTTGAAGATAAAGGTTGGGGAGTTTACAACGGTTGGGGAAATTTTTATCCTACCAAAGAATTGTTTGATACTTATGATCCAACAGATAAAAGACGCAGCGCTACTATTTTGCAAAAAGGAGATAAGTTTATGTATTTTGGTGAATTAGTGACTTTCAACGAAGGCAAATATATAGTAAGTTCAAGTAACAGAACCGGATATCAGTTCAATAAATATATGGAGCCGTTTGGTTACCCAAAAACAACTTCTGGCGGAATCGACATTCGGTATGTAAACGCTAATGGAGACAAACCTTCAACAGCTTTAAACGTACCTCTTTTGCGTTATGCCGATGTGATTTTAATGTTGGCTGAAGCCAAATTAATGAAAGGCTTAAACGCCGATACCGAAATCAATATGATTCGTCACCGTGCAGGTCTTGGTGATCTTGCCGGAGCAACAATGACAGACTTAAAAAGAGAAAGACGTTGCGAATTGGCCGGAGAATGGACAGACCGTCATTTCGACTTAGTACGTTGGGGCGATGCTCAGGCAACATATGCAAAACCTTTACACCATTATAACGGAACGGTGATTTATCCGGCCCGTAATTTCAACCCGGCCATTCACCATGTTTGGCCAATACCACCAGATGAAATCGCAGTAAGCAAAGGAGCACTTACGCAAAATAAAGGCTGGTAATTTGTAGTTTCAGTTAGTTTGTTTTGTTTTTTCTACACTGCAAGCTTGTCGGAGCTTGCAGTTGTAAGAAAAAAAGAAATAAATTTTTAGATATAAAAACAAACCGGTCTTTTTTACAAAAAGGCTGGTTTGTTTGTTTTTTCGCCACTGATTAAAGGATTAAAGTGATTTTACCCCATGAAACTAGATAAACTATACGGACTATATGTGTTCAAACAAGTCCCAGTGGGAAGTCATATTTATAGAAATTTAATGGGATAAAAGAATCTGAACCCCATAGGGGTGACATATATATATATCGCTCCTCTGGAGCTTTAATGGGGGAATCTATAATTGCTATAAATATTCCGCTCCAATGGAGCTTAAAATTAATTAACATAAAATGAGAAAAAACTTTGCGCCTTTGCGAAATTAAAACTGACATAGATTATCGATTTTCTTTGTGGAGTTTCTTGCGAAGATTTCTCGTTCCTCGAAATGACAAAAATGAGATAAATCAACTACAACTTTAAAAAATAAACAAACCCAGTTTTTCCAATGAAAAAAATAATCACCCTTTTTTGCCTCCAATTCTTCCTGTTTGCACAAGCGCAGGAATATAGTTCATCCAATATTCATTCGCATAATGACTATGCGGGTAAACTTCCTTTTTACGAAGCTTATTCTAATGAAACAGGTGTTATCGAAGCTGATGTTTTTTTAGTAAATAATGAACTTTTTGTGGCTCATACTTCTAAAGAAATCACACCACAAAATACCCTTAAAAGCCAATATTTGGATCCGCTTTCTACTAAATTGAAAAGTCTGGGAGGAAAAGCTTATCCAGATAATAAACCATTGATTTTAATGATCGATATCAAAACAGAAGCCGATGCCACTTTAAAATTAATCGCCCAACAAATCAAAACCTATCCTGATATAATTTCGAACAAAAATCTAAAAGTGGTGATTTCAGGAAACCGACCTTCTCCAACAAACTGGAAAGAGTATCCTGAATTTATTTATTTCGACGGAAGATTAAATGAAAATTATTCTCCGGATCAATTGTCACGTGTCGAAATGATCAGCGAAGATTTAAAAGAAATCACCATTTGGAATGGGAAAGGTGTAATGACACAAGCCGATGCTGAAAAAGTACAAGCCATCATTAAAAAAGTACACGATCAGAACAAAAAAGTACGTTTTTGGGCAACACAGGATAACGTAAATACGTGGATGACGCTGATGAACCTAAAAGTTGATTTTATAGGTACTGATAATGTTCCGGAATTAACGCATTTCATCAACAATATCAAATCTACATTTTATCAAAATGCCGAGTTTCACCAGGCATATATTCCTAAAAATGCTTCGGCTTTCGCCAAAAAGAAACCGAAAAATGTTATTCTTTTAATTGGTGACGGAATGGGTTTAACACAAATATATTCAGGTTACACGGCGAATAAAGGGCAATTAAGTTTATTTAATATTCCGACTCAGGGATTTTCGATCACCAAATCTTCAGACAGTTATATTACCGATTCGGCTGCGGGAGCAACTGCAATGGCTACAGGACATAAAACCAATAACCGTTTTATTAGTGTCGATGAAAACGGAAAACCTCTTGAATTAATTACGCAACAATTGGCAAAGAAAAACTATAAAACGGCAATCATTTCTGCAGGAAATATTACCGATGCTACGCCTGCGTGTTTTTATGCACATCAGCCGGAAAGAAGTTACAGTGAGCCAATAGCTGAAGATTTTTTATCAAATCCATCGGATATTTTGATTGGTGGAGGACCAAAAGAATTTATTTCGAGAAAAGATGGTAAAGATCTTTCTAAAGAATTAAAAGAAAAAGGATATACTTTTTCGGATAAATTCAGTTCTCTCGATACCATCAAAAATAATAAATTTATTGTTTTAGACGATGCTTCGGTAGTTTCAATGAAAAACGGAAGGGAAGATTTTTTAACCAAATCTTTGGCGAAAGCGACTTCAATTTTAGCGAAAACAAAAAAGCCGTTTTTTATCATGGCCGAAGGCGCGCAAATCGATTATGGCGGACATCAAAATAATGTAGAATATGTAGTTAGGGAAATGCTTGATTTTGATAAAGTTGTAGGACAAGCAATGGAATTTGTAGACAAGAATCCGGAAACATTATTAATCGTTACGGCAGATCATGAAACAGGAGGACTTTCGTTAATTGACGGAAGTATTGAAAAAGGATATGTACACGGAAGTTTTAGCACAAACGATCATACCGCAGTTCCGGTTCCGGTTTTTGCTTATGGACCAGGTGCAGAGAATTTTACAGGAGTTTATCAAAACACCGAAATTTACACTAAAATAATGGAAGTTCTTTTTAAGAAGTAAGATTCAAAATTTAAATATAAAAGCCGCTTTTCATAAGAAAGCGGCTTTTTGTATAAATAGTAACAATAGTTGAAGGGAAACCATTTTGTAAAACGAGCAAGAATATTGTAGGTAATTTAATAGATTAAAATTTAGCTTAAGTAGAATTCAGAATAGTATTTTTTATAAAATGAAAACAGTTAATTAAGAAATTTCATCGAAATAAAAACTTAATTATGCTGATTTGCGAATTTTAGTCAAAGAGCCTGAAAAAATGATGAATCATAGTATAATACGATAAATTAGTGCTGAATAAAAAAAAAGAATGCAAATTTTAGAGCGTTAATGTTTTTATAATAGCAAAACCTAGTGTTAGAAGTAATGAGATAAGGAGTAAATTAACATTAATAATGCTGATATCTTATTATTAATGTATTAAAAATAGGGTATTTAGAATTCTGGCGTATATATTCAAGACAACCATAATCATGACGGGTTTAGTGACATCATTGTTGTCTTTTACAATTTTCTGACGTTATTTTGTAGTATCTTTTTTTTTACTACATCAAAAACAGAAAAAAGAAAATCAAAATAACAAAAACAAAAATAAATGAAGGCAACAATTACAGCTATAGGTGGCTTTGTACCAAGTTCTATACTTAGTAATGAGATGATTTCAAGAATGGTTGAAACTACAGGAGAGTGGATAGTAAAAAGAACCGGAATAAAAGAACGAAGATTAGCTAAGGATGAAAATCAGGGAACATCTGATCTTGCTTGTGCAGCAATCGAAAATCTATTCGAAACTTATGATATAGATCGTTCAGAAATTGATGGTTTAGTATTGGCAACTGCTACGCCAGATCATCTTTTAACACCAACGGCAAGTAAAGTTTGCGAGAAAAGCGGATTTACCAATGCATTTGGGTTTGATCTTAATGCGGCTTGCAGTGGCTTTTTATATGCACTGGAAATGGCTACAACGATGATTGAAAGCGGACGCTACGAAAAAGTTGTGGTAGTTGGAGCTGATAAAATGAGTTCAATCGTAGATTATGAAGATCGTAATACCTGTATTCTTTTTGGAGATGGAGCAGGAGCGGTACTTTTAGAGAAAACAGAATCTGAATACGGAATGATGAAAAGTATCCTGAGAACTGACGGCAGTGGTACATCGGCACTTTTGGTACCTGCAGGAGGTTCGAAACTTCCGGCAACAGCTCAGACAATTGCAGACAAAAAACATTTTGTGAACCAGGAAGGTGCATTTGTATTTAAACGAGCAGTTGAATCAATGAGTAATGTATCGAGAGATGTGCTTGCCAGTAACGAATTAACGGTAGATGATATTGATTGGGTTGTGCCACACCAGGCTAATCTAAGAATTATAAATGCGGTTAGCGAAACCCTGAATATTGCAGCTGAAAAAGTAAAAGTAAACATAGACAGATACGGTAATACAACTTCGGCAACAATTCCGTTATGTTTATGGGATTTTGCAGCTGATTTTAAAGAAGGCCAGAATATATTGATTACAACCTTTGGAGCTGGTTTTTCCTGGGGTGCAACTTGCCTGAAATGGGGAGTGATGCGAAATCTTAGAAATTTACAAGCTATAAAAACCGAGAAGGAATTAGAACATGATTTAGTATGCAGCTAAATTTTCTGAACATAAAAAAACTCCATTTTATAAATGGAGTTTTTTTATGTTTGGCAATCTTTACAGACTGTTAGATATTTTCTGCACCTGTATCTGTTATACTTTCATTCGTAGTCTGGTCTTGACAGCTGTTATCCAGATGAGCATTTTCGACTTTGTCATCCCAATGTCCCCAATCTCCCTTGTACGACTTTACATATATTAAATCAATATTATTTGTCGTGTAAACCTGACTTTCATACGGACATTTTTTAAGGCTTTCACTGTTGAAACTGTTTGAATTTTTCATGACTTGAGTGTTTAAGTATTGAGCTCAAAGTTAGATCATTAGCTTACGTAAGTGTTATATTATAATTTGTATTTGTTATTGAATTAACATCTGGTAATTTATAGATTACCATTTATAATTACTTAAGCATTACCACAAATGATCTTATTTTTTAGAATTTTTTCGGCTTTGACTTCTCATTAAACTGTAGTCGCACATTCCGTTTACAGTATATTCTATTTTAAATTCAGCAAGAAGTTGCGTAACTATTTGCATTGTGGCGTTTTCATCCAGTCCAATTTGTTCACCAAGATCTATAATGTTATGATGTCCGTTACTTTTTATTAAGACATTCAGAAAATTCTCTTTATCTCTCTTCATTTTTATCTTTTTTATTAATGTACATGTCTTTATTATAAAGCGATACATAGGCGTCAATTCCTGATTTCATGAAATTCTCTCCTGATGTCGACCAGCGTATTAAAAATGCTGCCAGTTTTTATCTTTATAGTTTGATGTGTGAAGTTCATATCCTCTTTTTGTTGGCAAAAAACCTTTTGATAAGCAGCAAGTATTAACAATATTAAGTATAATAAAAATTTGGTTTTCATAATCAGAATTTATTTAGTGCTGGTTTATGCCGCTATTAAGAATGACAATAAGAGAGACTTGCTATTTATTACAAATGTTAGACTAAATTGCTTATTGATTGTTTTTTAACCATTCTAAACGTCTTTGATCAGGAAGATGTGTGATTTTAAAATCTTCAAAAGTAGCGGTAAACCCTTTTCCGTCTGGACTTGCAGCCATCATTCCAACCTGCACGGTTTTATGTTCCGGAAAATATACGGTATTAGTCATCGTGTAATTTACGCCATCTATAGAGTAAAAAATTTCTACAGCATCGAGTCGGCGTACCGCTTTCATCCATACATTTTTTGGTTTTTCCTTAAGTCCCATTACACTCCATGAACTTTTATCAATAGTGTGTACAGTACTTATATTATATACGCCGTCTACGTATTCTACACCTGTTTTGATATAATTGTTTTCATCTATTCTGAGCATTAGGCAAACCTGGTCGAATCTGGTTTTATACGCTCCGCTCATTTTTACAACAGTTTCAAACTCACCGCTTCTTTCTGTATAAAGAAAAGGTCCGTCATATACTGTAAATCCGTAATGGCTTTTGTTCCAGTAATCAGATTGAGGTGTAACCTGCATAATAAGTTTGTTATCTTTTATTTCCCACTCAGCTGGTTCATTAAGCCAGTTCATTGAATTTAATTTTTGGGCGTTTACTTTTACAGACATAATAAGTAAAAAGATTAGAACGAATTGAATTCTCTTCATGATGTAGTAATTTGAATTTTATTAATAATTTACAAAGTAGATGATTCATTATTTTTACAGCAATAGTTATTTATAACCATTTTTTAGAAAACCACATTTTTTTTCTATTTTTATCGATCTCTATGGTAATTCAATACTACTAGAAAATAAATGAATTAGTGTTATGAATCCCATCACCAAATTAGAAGATCATTTTTCTTTTGAATCTATTGACAGTCCGGATAAACGTGAAGAAGCATTGAAGGATGTAATTAATATGATGAAAGAATATGTAAAAATTGATCATTCGGTAGCTGTATTATCAGATCTTGCAGCTAACAAAAGTTATATTTTTACGGGTAATTTTGGTAGTTTTTTCGAAATGGATATTTCAGGTTACTTAACAATTGATTCTATTTGGGAGGAAGATATTTATAAACGCATTCATCCCGAAGATCTTTTTGAAAGACATCTTCTGGAGCTTGAATTTTTTAATTTCTTAAAAGTGCTTGAACCGGAAGATAGATTGAATTATAGTACCAAATGCAAAATAAGGACGCTAAACAGTAAGAAAGAATATCAGCATATACTGCACCGAAGTTTTTATGTAAAAAACAGTTCAGAAGGAGGTTTGTGGCTGGCAGTTTGCCTTTACAATTATTCGTTTGAAAAATCAGGTAGTGTAAGAGGTATTGACGGAAGAATTGTTAATACCAAAACAGGAGAAAGCTTGTATGTAGATACTTATGTAAACTGTATTAATTTATTGACTTCTCGTGAGAAAGAAATTTTATTACTAATCAGCAAAGGCGAAATCAGTAAAGAAATCGCGAGTCAGCTAAATATTAGTATTAATACAGTAAACAGGCACAGACAGAATATTCTGGAAAAACTAAATGTAAATAATTCTATTGAAGCAGTGCGTACAGCAGATGCTTTAAATTTATTGTAGTGTTATAAAGTAGATTTACATCATATAAAATTCTCATCTTTTAGATTAATCCTAAAGTTTTGGCTTTCTCAATTAAATCCTTATCACTTCCTTTTCCCTTTAAAAGCTGATCTTTTATGTTAGCCTTTCGTTTTTCTATGGCGCTCATAGAAAGCGGAATATAATCCGGAAGATTTACTGTTTTTACGCCTTCAGAAATTAAGATTAAAATTTGGTTATCGTGATTGTCCCAATTTATATTTTTCTTAAACAGTTCTCTTTGTGATTCAATTATTGTAGTACTTCTGAATATTTCTCCATCAATAATATTTTTACAGATTACAGGAAACAATTCAAAATTAATATCACTTTTTGATATAAAACCTTCAGGTTTTATTCCCTTAATGATTTTATCTACAGTCAAAGGTTCACTGCGCATTGTCAGGAGAACTACCTTACAATTAACAAATTTCTCTCTGATAAGAAATGCGAGATCAATACCATTGTTAATATTTAGTTGTTTATAGGGAGGCAAATTAATATCAAGTAAAGCAAAATCAATATTAATGTTTTGCTTGTGGTGAAGCATGATTTTATTATAAGCATCTTCACAATTATGACTTTTTATAAAGTTTGGGAGGTTTTCTTGAAATTCACCATCAGATAACAGGTTAATATAACTATCCACCGTCATTGGATGGTCATCGACGATCAAAATATTAAGATTCATAATTTGTTTTAATTCTGTTTAAAACAAATCTAATAAATATTACGGACTTTCCGTACAATTTAAAAAAATCATAAAAAAATTTTTTTGCTTCAATTCCAAATAATAGTTTCCTAAAAAAAAGCTGAAATATTACGGAGATTCCATAACCTGAGAATAAGTATTTTACAAGATGGCTTAAGTGTTGATTAATAATTAGTTAAAGTTTGTTTTTTTGTCTTAAATAAGTGAAATGTTACGGATTTACCGTACCTGATACATCGATGTTATATGTTTTTTTGCTTTATCAAATAACTAAAAAAAATATTTTTATGAAAAGCAAATTATTTATTCCAGGATTATTGATTTCTATTGCGCTAGTAACTTTTTCATGTACTACTGATGATTATGATGTTCCTGCAACTCAGGGTGTCAATTTAAAAACGATTACAAAAGAGGAATTGAAAAAAGAAGTAAATACTACCGTAATTGACTCAATAACTATTAGTACACCAAATGATGATGGTGAACCAAATAATCCAAAACCACCAAGAACATAATTAAATAATGCTATGTTATTTATTTTTAAATTACATACTCTTGTGCGCTTCAAAATAGTATATTTGAAACTGTTAAAAACAAAGCAATTCCAAATTGAAAAACCAGACCAGAATTATAATTTATTTGTTTCTAGTGTTTTCTTTTTTTTCATGTAAAAAAAATGAGATCATCTTATTTAATAAAAGTCATATAGATAATCTGTCCGAAAATAAAAAAGAACATTATTTGGATTCGATTACAGACTTATTGAAAAGTAAAAAAAATGATTCTGTTACCAGGAATCTCTATTTGAATATCGCGTCCGAATATTATTACCTCAATAATTCAAAAAAATCTTTATCTGCGAGTTTAAGCGCTTTGCATTTGTCCAGACAGGCAAATGATAGTGTCAGAATGGCAAAGGCATCTTATTATATTGGAGATTGCTATGAAAACTCAAAAAAAGACAGTGCCTATTTTTATTATCTAAAAGCAGAGAAATTATACTATGCAGTAGATGATTATGATAATGTGGCGAGAATGTTGTTTAACAAATCCCGTGTTTTATTTTATGACGGCAACTATGTAGAATCTGAAATTGAGGTTTCTAAGGCATTGCAATACTTAAAAGAATCAGGAAACCATCAATTGCTATACTCTTGTTATACATTAATGGGGAACTGTTTAGAGAAATTAGTGAACTATAATGAAGCATTAAGATATCATAATCTGGCATTGAGCGAGATTAAGAAAATGAAAACCAATGATGGAATCAATAATTACAAAGTTATTTCAATTATTAATATTTGTAATCTATATGATCTTCAGGGGCAGTATTCAAAGTCTATAAAGCAGTTAGAAGGGCTTGTTTCAAAGGATTTAAAGAAAAAATGGCCACGATTATATGCTAATGTTTTAAGTAACCTGGCGTATTCTAAAATGAGAAGTGGTGATTATGATAATGTTGAAGCAATGTTTACAGAATCACTAAAAATTGTTGACAGTATAGGTATTGAATCTGATATATTGTATAAAAAGATTTATATAGGAGAATATTTTTTAACTCAAAGAGATACTATAAAATCAATTCAAAATCTAAAGGAAGCACGTCAGCTTGCTATTAAAATTAAAAATAGCAATGAAGTTCTGACGTCACTAAAATTATTATCCGAAGTAGATAAATTAAATAGTTTAGGATACACAAATGAATATATCAAATTAAGTGATAGTATCAATTCTGTTCAAAAAAATGCCGACGATAAATATGCAAGGATTGAATATGAAACTTCGAGAATCGAAGATGAAAATAAAATTTTGACAGAGAAAAACTTCTATATTTTAATTATCTCATTTGTATTAGTTTTACTACTACTGATAATTCTTATATTAAGGTATTCAAAATATAAAAATAAAGAATTACAGTTTTTAAAGAAACAGAAAGTAGCAAACGAGGAAATCTATTTATTGTTAATGGAACAGCATGAAAAAATAAATAATGCCAGAGACAATGAAAAATCCAAGATTGCAAAAGAACTTCATGACGGCATTATGAACAGACTTTACGGTGTTCGAATGAATCTGGGATTTTTTAATTCAAAATGCGATCCTGAAATTATTGAAAAAAGAAAGATCTATATATTTGAACTGCAAAATATTGAAAACGAGATAAGAACGATCTCCCATGATTTAAGTCAAAATAATTTTTTTGACGGAAATGACTTTAATATCCTTCTTTTGGGTTTGGTTGAAGGTCAAAAAGATATTAGCACTACACAATTTCAATATATAAATAATGAAGAAATAGATTGGATCTCCATACAAAACATCTATAAAATAAATCTTTACCGTATTATTCAGGAAGCTATTCTGAATATAAATAAATATTCAAATGCTCAAAATTGCGAAATTAAATTTGAGAAAGAAGATTATAATTCTATAAAAATGACCATAATGGATGATGGTGACGGATTTGAAATGAAAAATAAAAAAACAGGAATTGGTCTTAATAATATGAGAGAAAGAGCAGAGCAATTAGAAGGAGATTTTAATGTTGAATCGCAAATTGGTAAAGGAACAAAAATCGAAGTACGTTTTAATTTTCAGATACTATAATTATTATTCAATTCTATATTTTTAATTTCATAATTTTATTTTTTTCCGGGATATTTTAATTTGAATTATTATTCTTTAAAAGTCCTGATTTTTTAAAATATTTACCTATAAAAAAACGATATTGATAGTGATTTAATATCGTTTTTTTTTTATACAAAACTCTCCTTTTTTTATTTTGATCATCCCATAGAATTTCTGATAGCCTGGATACTTATTTTTTTTTCCGGACTGGCTGTATGTTTTGATAACCAGTTATTTGCCTTTTTGTAAAGTTTTACTGAAAGTATCCTGAAAAACCGAATTGATTTTTCAAGGTTATTTTAACCTCCGTAATTAATATCCGAAAAGTCCGTAATTTTTAAGTAACCTATCTCCCTAATTTAGCATAAAATTAATAGTCATTATTAAGATTTCGAATTAATATTTGAGAATTGCGCCAAACAATTTAAGTCTTAAAAAGAATGTAATTGTGATCTGATAAAAAGGATTATAGAGCCTTCAAAAAATTAATTTTTAAAATTTAGCAGAAAAAGCAAAACTCGTTTTTGATCAAAAAAAATAAAAATTTAAAGTTTTATGGATACGAATAAACAGTTAAACAAAAATAGTTTGATTTCAAAATATTGGAAGAAAAAGACATTGGGCAAAGAACAGTTTTACGGTTCTGACCAAGTTGAAGTATCACTGAAAACAGTCTTAATTGATGTACAGGAAATTGATTATTTCAATAAAATCACCAATAATAATACAGTAGCTCAATACACTGTTATAAATGCTGTTTATTCATTTTTGCTTAAACGATTAATGAATAGTTTTGATGGTGATATTGCATCAAATTATGAGAAAACAAATCCTTTGTTCTTTTCGTTTTCAACAGATTTAAAAGTTTCATTTAAAGAATATCTTCACGGTGTAAAGAATGAAATTCTGGAAACTTTAGAACATTCAGATTATGATGTAAAAGAAGTGAATGATTTGAATAAATTTTCAAATTATACTATAAATTTTAATTCCAATACTGCTTTAAAATGTAATGGCATTGTATTGAATATAGCTATAAATGAGTTGGGCACCATTGCTATTAATGCATCTTATTTAGAAGGTTTTGTAAATAATAATGTAGTAGAATATTTAGTTCAGCATGTAAGGTCTTTTATAGTAAATCTTGAAAATAATATAAATGTTATCTTATCAGGATATCCATTATTATCAGAGAAAGAAAAACATCAAATTCTGGTTGATTTTAATCTTTCAGAGCGTGTATTTCCGGATAAGAAAACGATCGTTGATTTATTTGAAGATCAGGTTTTAAAAACTCCCAAAAACACAGCTATTATCTTTAATGGTAAAGAACTGAGCTATTCAGAGTTAAATGAAAAAGCAAATCAGCTGGCGAATTATATTTCTTCTCATTACAAGGTAAATAAAGGAGACGTTATTGGAGTGTTTTTACCAAAGTCTGATTTTGGAATAATCTCTTTATTGGCAATTTTAAAATTAGGAGCAGTGTATTTGCCCATTGACACTAATTATCCTCTTGAACGAATCAATTATTTAATAAAAGATAGTGGTTTGAATTTGCTGATTAATGCGGGTATTGACAACGTGAAAATCGATAATTGTAATATAATATCTATATCTTCAATAGAATTAGAAGAAAATAATTCAGATAGTATTAATACCGTTATTTCACCTAAGGATTTAGCCTATATAATTTATACATCAGGTTCTACAGGACAGCCAAAAGGAGTTATGGTCGAACACCAGGGTACAATCAATATGTTCCTGGATCAAATTAGGACTTTTGAAATTACAGAGAATGACAAAATTGTATGGTTTGCTTCTGTTTCTTTTGATGCTTCTGTATCAGAAATTTTAATGGCTTTGAACAGTGGCGCTGCATTATCTATCCCAACTGAAGATGAAATTAAAGACAGAGATCTTTTTGTTGCCTTTTTAAAAGAGACTCATTCAACAGTAGTTACTTTTCCGCCAAGTTATTTAGGATTATTATCAAATGATGCTATCTCAGGATTAAGATGTATTATAACAGCTGGAGAATCTGCTAATCCTTCTGCCGCTTTAAGTATTACTGATCTTGGAATAGATTATTATAATGCTTATGGACCTACAGAATGTACGGTTTGTGTTTCTATTTATAAAGTTACTAAAGATGATTTCAGCAAATCAATTATCCCTATTGGAAAACCAATTGCCAATACCAAAATTTATATTTTAGATGAACAGCTGCAGACATTGCCAATTGGGGCCTCTGGAAAAATATACGTTTCAGGAGCAGGTTTGGCTAGAGGTTATCTAAACAAAACAGATCTTACAAACGAAAAATTTGTTGCAAATCCGTTTAGTGAGCAACAAAAAATGTATGATACAGGAGATCTTGGTTCTTGGCTGCCAGATGGTACAATTGAGTACCTGGGCAGAAAAGACCAACAAGTAAAATTACGTGGATTTAGAATTGAACTTGGTGAAATTGAGAATGCAATTTTGCAATATTCAAAAGATATAAAACAAGCTGTTGTAAAAGTAATCGAACACAATCACGAAAAAGTTCTGGTGGCTTACTTAGTTTCTGCTTCAATTGTAGATAAATCAGACTTACGCAGCTTTTTACAAAATACATTGCCGGATTATATGGTTCCGGGATTTTATGTGCCGCTGGAAAAATTACCATTAACACCAAATGGAAAAATTGATAGAAAAGCATTGCCAGAACTATCCGGCAATGATAGTATAAGAAAACAATATGTTGCTCCGCGAAATACAACCGAAGAAATTGTTGCAGAAATCTGGCAGGAAGTTTTGAACATTCAAAAAATAGGAATTCATGATGATTTTTTCGAATTAGGCGGGCATAGTTTAATAGTAGGGCAGGTAATCAACAGAATTAATCAGCAATTAGGAAAAACAGTATCTTTTAAAACTTTCTTTTCAAATGCTACTGTCGAAAAAGTGACTGCGAATCTAAAAGACAGTAACTACCTACCAATTCCAAAAACTCCCAAGTCGCCATCATATCCTGTAACTGCATCACAAAACAGATTGTGGATTTTAAGTCAGTTAGAAGGTGGTTCATTAGCTTATAATATGCCGGCTGCCGTAAATTTAAAGGGAGATCTTGATATTAATAAGTTCGAGGAATCGTTTAAAATACTAATCAATCGACATGAAATTTTAAGAACGTATTTTAAAACAAACGAAGAAGGAGAAGTACGCCAGTATGTATCACCCTTAAATCAGGTCGAATTCAAGATGGTTCAGCAAGATTACAGTGTGGTTAAAAATCAGGAAGATGCTGTTACTAATTATTTAGCCGAAAGAAATAAAGAAATTTTTGATTTAGAAAACGGGCCGCTTTTACATGCTTCTTTACTTAAAGTAAGAAGAGATGAATACGTGTTTTTCTTATCCCTACATCATATTATTGGTGATGGTTGGACAATTGAGTTAATAATAGCCGAAATTGTAAAAACATACAATGCGCTAAAGCAAGGCAATCAGGTAGATCTGTCTCCATTAAAAATTCAATACAAAGACTATGCTTTATGGTTTAATGAAGAGCTGCAGCAAGAAAAAAATAAAGTATCAGAAAACTATTGGTTAAATCAATTTTCAGGTGAAATACCAGTTTTAGATTTGCCTGGTTTTAAAACACGTCCGCTAGTTCAGACTTATAACGGAGATACTTTAAGACATACCTTTAGTAAAGAGTTTTTAGATAAATTAAAAAACTTTTCGCAACAACATGACTTAACATTATTTATGACTTTAATGTCTGGTATAAATTCATTATTGTACAGATATACAGGTCAGGATGATATTATTACAGGAACTCCAATAGCAGGAAGAGAACATCCGGATTTAGAGAATCAGTTGGGTTTGTTTTTAAATACACTTGCGATACGTGCTCAAATTAAAGAACAAAGTACTTTTTTTGATATAGTTTCAAATCAAAAAGAAACTTTATTACAAGCTTACGACCATCAGAATTACCCTTTTGATTTACTGGTAAACAAATTAAATCTAAAACGTGATACCAGTCGTTCTGCCTTGTTTGATGTATTGGTTGTACTGCAAAACCAAAGCCAGTTAAAAAATATAAATACTGAAGCTTTATCAGACATTGCAATAAGCGATTTTGATTTTAATGATAAAACGGCTCAGGTCGATATTAGTTTTAGATTTACTGAAACAGATGCTTTACACCTTGCAATAGAATACAATACCGATATTTATGAAGGATACTTAATAGAGAAAATGTTTGCTCATTTTGAAAACCTGCTTATTCAATTAATAGAAAATCCGGTAACTGCTATTGAAAAAATTGATTTCTTGACGGAGTCAGAAAAGCAACGATTATTATTTGATTTTAACGATACTGATATCGTTTATGAAAAAGATAAAACAATACTTGATTTATTTGAAGAGCAAGCCGCTAAAACTCCTGATAATATTGCTGTTATATTTGATAGTACGAAAATCACTTACCGTGAACTAAACGAGCAATCCAACCAATTGGCGGCGTATTTGATCAAAAATTATGCGATTGAATCTAATGATTTGGTTGGGATTAAATTAGATCGAAGCGAGCGTATGATAGTGGCAATTTTCGGAATTTTAAAATCCGGCGGTGCTTATGTGCCAATAGATGTTAGTTATCCGCAAGAAAGAATCGACTATATCGCGAAAGATGCTAATCTTAAACTTTGTATTGATGAGAATGAATTGGATAAATTTAGATTAAATCAGGATTTTTATGCCACAACGCCAATTCAATTAAGTAATTTAAATCATTTAGCGTATTGCATTTATACTTCAGGATCTACAGGAAAACCAAAAGGAGTATTAAATCATCATGCCGGTTTATACAATAGATTGGTATGGATGAAATCGTATTTAAAAGTAGACGATAAACAAAACTTCCTTCAAAAAACACCTTATACTTTTGATGTTTCGGTTTGGGAATTAATTCTGCCTTTTATTACAGGAAGTACTCTTGTTATCGCAAAACCTGATGGACATAAAGATGTTATTTATCTCGAGCAAATAATCGATAAAGAACGCGTTACGATCATTCATTTTGTACCCTCAATGTTAGGTGCATTTTTAGAAAACGCACAAAAAGGAAATTGTAATTCATTACTGCATGTTGTGTGTAGCGGCGAAGAGTTGCCGGTTCTTACTGCGCAGGATTGCAAAAATAAGTTCTTAAACGCGGCATTACACAATTTATACGGACCAACTGAAGCTGCTATTGATGTAACGGCTGTAAATTTAAGTGAAATTGATGTAGTTAAAGATGGCGTGACTATTGGAAAACCTATCGCTAATACAAAAATATATATTGTTAATAATGCATTAGAATTACAGCCTTTTGGAGTACCGGGAGAATTATTAATATCCGGAATACAAGTAGCAAGAGGTTATTTGAACCTTCCTGAACTTACGGAAGATCGTTTTATTGCAGACCCATTTAGGGCAGGTTATCATGTTTATCGCACTGGTGACGTTGCACAATGGCAGCCAGATGGCTCGATCGGATATTTAGGACGAATTGATAATCAGGTAAAAATAAGAGGCAACAGAATTGAGTTAGGCGAGGTAGAAAGTACCATTATAGAATATGGCACCATTCAGCAAGTAGTGGTAATGGCCAAAGAACTAAACTCAGAAAAAGTGCTGGTTGCTTATGTAGTTTCAGAGAATGATCTGGATAAAACAGCGCTTCGTAACTTTCTTCAGAACAGATTACCGGATTATATGATTCCGGGATTTTATATCAAAATAGCACAATTTCCTTTAACCTCGAGCGGTAAGATTGATAGAAAAGTGCTTCCGGCAATTTCATCAGACGATATTGTTCGTAAAGCATATGTTGCTCCTCAAAATGAAATCGAAAAAGAACTGGTTTTAATCTGGGAAAATGTATTAGGTTTAAAAAATATTGGAGTTACAGATAATTTCTTTGAATTGGGCGGACATAGTCTGATTGTATCACAAGTGATTAATAGAACTTACAAGCAATTAGGTAAAACACTGTCTTTTAAAACTTTCTTTACAAACCCTACGATACAAGGAATTGCTAATCAATTGATTGAAAATGAATATGCGCCTATATCTAAAGCAGCACAAAACGAATCTTATCCGTTAAGTGCATCACAAAGCAGATTATGGGTTTTAAGCCAGCTCGAAGGTGGATCCCTGGCGTATAATATGCCCGCTGCGGTTGTATTGAAGGGGGATATTGATGCATCAAAATTTGAGGAATCATTTAAAATACTTATTAATCGTCATGAAATTCTAAGAACCAGTTTCAAAATAAACGAGCAGGATGAAGTACGTCAGTTTATTATTAACGAAGATGATATAACATTTAAAATTGAGCAAAAGGATTTTTCTTTAGTACCCAATAAGGATCATGAAGTAAAAAAATACCTTAAAGCAGAAATTAACAAACCATTTAATTTAGAAGATTTTCCTCTTATAAGAGCCTCTTTGCTTCAGGTAGAAGAACAACAATTTATATTCTTTTTATCTCTTCACCATATTATTGGTGACGGATGGTCAATTGAGATTATAATAGCCGAAATTATACAAATATACAATGCATTATTGCAAGGCAAAGAGATTGGTTTACCCGTTTTAGAGATTCAGTACAAGGATTATGCAGTATGGTTTACCAGCGAATTAGAGCAGGAAAAATTCCAACTTTCAGAACAGTATTGGTTACAGGAATTTCAGGGGGAATTACCCGTAATAGATTTGCCAAATTTTAAAACACGCCCTTTAATTCAAACGTACAATGGAAATCATATAACACATCAATTTCCTGCTTCATTTCTAGAACGCCTTCAGGTTTTTTCAAATCAGCACGATGTTACTTTATTTATGACATTAATGGCGGGTATAAATGCTTTGTTGCATCGTTATACAGGTCAGTATGATCTTATTGTAGGTACTCCAATTGCAGGCAGGGAACATCCGGATTTAGAAAATCAAATAGGACTTTACCTGAATACCCTTGCTATCAGAACTCAATTAAATGAACAAGCCAGTTTTTTAGATGTACTGGAAATTCAAAAAATAAAATTATTAGGGGCGTACGATCATCAAAATTATCCTTTTGATGCGCTGGTAAACCAGTTAAACTTAAAAAGAGATACAAGTCGTTCTGCATTATTTGATGTATTGGTTGTGCTTCAAAATCAAGAACAATTGCGCAATATTAATACAGAAGAACTTTCAGGTATGGAAATTAGTGATTATGAATTTAAAAGCGAAGTTTCACAATTAGACCTTAGCTTCACTTTCATAGAAAATAAAACATTAAACTTAACGATTGAATACAATAGAGATATTTATGATGATTATTTGGCCGAAAGAATATTTGTTCATTTTGAAAACCTGCTGACAAAACTGATTGATAATCCTAAAGCATTGATCCAGGAAGCCGATTATTTAGCTGCTGATGAAAAACAAAATTTACTTGTTGATTTTAACAGTACAGAAATAATTTACCCAAAAGATAAGACGATTGTGGATTTGTTTGAAGAACAAGTTCAGATAACGCCTGATACTATTGCTGTCATTTTTGAAAAAACAACATTAACATATCAACAGCTTAATGAAAAATCGAATCAGCTGGCACATTACCTGAGAGCAAATTTTGAAATTGCATCAGATGATTTAATTGCGATCAAACTCGATAGAAGCGAACGCATGATAATCACCATTTTAGCAATATTGAAAGCAGGGGCAGCTTACGTGCCAATAGACATTAATTATCCCCAAGAAAGAATTGATTATATCGAAAGTGACAGTAATTGCAAAGATGTTATAGATGAAACAAGACTGGATCAATTTGAAGAAATAAAAGAGAATTACCCTAAAACAAACATTGGCAAAATTAATCAGCCTCATGACCTGGCGTATGTAATTTACACTTCTGGAACGACCGGAAATCCAAAAGGAGTGATGGTAGAGCACTTTAGCGTGGTTAGTATTTGTGAAAACTGGAAAATACACTATGCGCTAAATCAAATAGAAGTAAATTTATTACAGCTTGCCAGTATATCATTTGATGTTTTTGTGGGAGATATTTGCCGCTCCATATTAACGGGAGGTAAAATGATCATTTGTTCAAATGATGTAAAACTAAATCCGGAGCATTTATATGAATTAATGCAGGAGCAAAAAATCTCCATTTTAGAAGGTACACCAAGTTTGTTATTGCCATTGATGGACTATATCAGTAGTGAAAATAAAGACTACAGTTTCTTTAAAATATTAATTTTTGGTTCGGATAGTTTTAATAATCAGGATTATAATGCCTTAAAAGATAAATTTGGCAGTGCGATTAAAATTATTAATAGTTATGGTGTTACCGAGGCAACAATAGACTCGACTTATTATGATGATTATAAAAAAGATTTAAATGGCTTTACACCTATTGGAAGACCATTTTCTAATACAAAAATAATCATACTTGATTCCTTTGGTAATTTAGTTCCTTCAGGAGTATATGGTGAGGTTTATATAGGAGGCGAAGGTTTAGCAAGAGGATATTTTAACAACCCTGATTTAACGGCTCAAAAGTTTGTTACCAGCCTTTTTGAAGGTACAGAAAAGCTTTATAAAACCGGAGATTTAGGACGCTGGTTTCCAGATGGAAATATCGATTTTATTGGCAGAAAGGATAATCAGGTAAAAATACGAGGTTATCGAATTGAATTAGGCGAAGTTGAGAATGCTCTGCAACAAAAAAATGATATTGATTCTTGTGTAGTTTTAGCCCGAAATAACGCTTTGGGAGAAAAATATCTTGTAGCATATGTAGTCAGTAAAGAAGAGCAGAAAGTATTTGACTTAATAACACATTTGCAGCATATTTTACCTAATTATATGGTACCGTCTTATTTTGTACAAATAGAGGCTATACCGTTAACTCCTAATGGAAAAATAGATCGAAATTCATTACCAAGCCCTAAAGATTCAAGAATTTCATCAGGAACAGATTATGTAGCTCCAGAAAGTGACTCAGAGAAAGTGCTGGTTAAAATTTGGCAACAAGTATTGGGTCTTGAAAAAATTGGTATAAAAGATGATTTTTTTGAATTAGGGGGTCACAGCCTTACAGTAACAAAATTATTAAACCAGATCAACAGGGAATTTGAAGTTAAAATAAGCTTTAGTGAAATATTTTCTAATACTATTCTTGAAAATCAATTACAGGTAATTATTAAAGCTAAAAAGTCATCTTATCAAAGTATTGGCAAAGCTCCGGAACAATCAGAATATCCATTATCTTCTTCTCAACGTCGTTTATGGCTTTTAAGTCAATTCGAAGGTGGAAACGCAGCATACAATATGCCAAGTATTTTTGAAATAAAGGGTGATTTTACAATTTCTCATTTACAAAAAGCTTTCAATGATCTTATTGATCGTCATGAATCATTACGAACTGTATTTAAAGAAGGCGAAGACGATGTTAAACAAATTGTAATGAAAGCAGATGAAGTTAATTTTCAATTGCAATATGAAGATATAAGCACAGCCGAAAGCCCATTAGAAAGTTTGAATGCCATTATTAAAAATGAAATAGCCTATACTTTTGACTTATCATCAGATTTATTAATTCGTTCAAAAATAGTTCAGACATCTCCTGAAAACTATACCCTTATTTGTGTAATGCACCATATTATCAGTGATGGATGGTCGCTAGAAGTGATCACAAATGAATTATTTGCATTGTATGATGCTATCAAAAAAGGAAGCCAACACATATTACCGGAATTAAAACTGCAATATAAAGATTTTGCAGTCTGGCAGCAGGATCAATTAAAAAGTGAAGCCATAAATGCACATAAATCCTATTGGTTAGAAAAATTTAATACTGAAGTACCAGTGCTAAATTTACCAACCTATCAGGTAAGGCCAACCATTAAAACATATGAAGGAAAATCGCGCTCTAAAAGTTACGATCAGGAACTTCTTAAAAATTTCAATACGTTATGTATGTCACAGGGAACAACGTTGTTTATGGGATTACTTGCAGCTGTAAATACGTTGCTTTATAAATATACAGATCTGGTTGATATAATAATAGGAACTCCAATTGCAGGAAGAGAAGATGATGAATTGCAAAACCAAATTGGTTTGTTTGTCAATACATTAGCTTTAAGAACCCAATTTGATGCCAAATATAATTTCAAAGAATTATTAGCAAATGTAAAACAGGTTACTTTAGGGGCATACGAACATCAAATTTACCCATTTGATGAAATAGTAGAACAATTGCCACTAAAAAGAGACATGAGCCGTAATCCATTATTTGATGTAATGGTAGCGTTTCAAAACACAGATAATCTTAAAGTAGATCTGAATGAACTGGGTGATTTTAGCATCGAAGAATATAAAGCTGCACAGAATGACATTAGCAAATTTGATCTTGAATTTATTTTTGAAGAGACTGTAAAAGGCATTGATTTGGTATTAATATACAATACAGATCTTTATACAGAAGAATTTGTAAACAATATCCTGCATCACTTCGAAGTGCTTTTAAAAAGTATCGTGTCAGAACCGGGATGCGCCATAAGTTTATTAGATTACCTTAAAGAGGGAGAGTTAAGAACGCTTTTGGTCAATTTCAACGATACAAATGTTGCATATCCAAAGACCAAAACAATTTTGGATTTGTTCGAAACCCAAGCGCAAACTGTACCACAGAAAGAAGCCTTAAAAGATGATCTAATTTCTTATACTTATGACGAATTAAATCAGCTGTCAAATCGTATTGCACAATATATTACTTTTAATTATGGCGAATTAAATCAATCCCCAATTGCGGTATTATTAGATCGTTCTGCGCCTATGGTGGCTCTTTTATTAGGAATATTAAAATCAGGAAGAGCCTATATTCCGCTAGATCCTCATTTTCCAAAAGACCGTTTAAGCTACATTATTGCGAATAGTGAAGTAGAAATGATTATTACTGAAAATAAGTACAACATAGAACAGCCAGAAGGAATTACAGTACTTACTTTAGACACTGTTATAAATGGAATAACAGGACTTTTAGGAGATCAGTTAAAAACAATTTCTCCTGACGATACTGCTTACATAATTTATACCTCAGGATCTACAGGAAACCCAAAAGGAGTAGAGATTGGACATAGATCGCTGCTTAATTTCCTGACCAGTATTCAAAACAAACCCGGAGTTGGTGGAACAGATCTCTTATTTTCTGTAACAACCTATTCATTTGATATTTCTATTTTAGAGTTTTTTGTACCCTTAATTTGCGGCGCTGCACTTTATATCGCCAGTAATGAAGTCCTACAGGATTCGAATTTGATAATACAACGATTAGAGGAGTTAAAACCAACTATAATTCAGGCTACGCCAAGTTTTTACCAAATGCTGTTTAATGCAGACTGGTCCGGAGCTGACAACCTGAAAGTACTGTGCGGAGGCGATTTATTAAGTGAAGCCCTGGCAGAAAAAATGATCAGCAGTTGTATGGAAGTCTGGAATATGTATGGGCCAACAGAAACAACTATTTGGTCCAGTATAAAAAGAATCCTGTACAAAAAAGAGGCATCAAACATTGGTAAACCAATCAACAATACAGAGTTCTACATCTTAGATCAGTTTTTAAGACCTAAACCTGCCGGAACCGTAGGCGCCATTTACATTGGAGGAGATGGATTGGCAAAAGGATATTATAAAAATCAAGAGTTAACACAGGCAAAATTTATTAAAAATCCATTCTCTGAAACTGGTTTGATATACGAAACAGGAGATGTAGGAAAGTGGAATGCCAAAGGAGAAATTGAATTTCTAGGTAGAAATGACAATCAGGTAAAAATTAGAGGATACAGAATAGAATTAGGCGAAATAGAAAATGCCTTATTAAAAATTACCTCCATAGATGCTGCGGTTGTTATGGTAAAAGTAGATGCAAATGGCAATCAGGTACTAGTGTCGTATTTGATCAGTAAACTGGATTTAAACGGCCTGAATATTAAATTACATCTAAAAGAATTTTTGCCGGATTACATGATCCCTGCATTTTATATCCAACTGGAGAATATGCCTTTAACACCAAATGGTAAAATTGACAGAATATCGCTCCCAAGCCCTCAAAACATGGAACTGATTTCAATTGTTGACTATATACCGGCAAGAAACGAAACAGAAGCAAAGCTGATAAAGATTTGGACTGAAGTTTTAGGAATTCAGAAAGTGGGTGTAAAAGATAACTTTTTTGAACTGGGAGGTAATAGTTTGAATGCAACCCGCTTGATTGGTTTGATATTGAAACAATTCGAATTGAAAATTTCTATAACAGACTTATTTAAAAATTCAGTTTTAGAAGAACAAGCCGCACTACTTGATACTATTCATCTCTCTGCTGTAGTGAGTTTTAGCCCGTATGAAGATGATGCAGATGTAGAAATATTCTCGATATAAATTTTAAATAACTAACAAGATAACGGTCCAGGACCATTATATAAGAAAGTTCAATTATAATGAAACAAAAATTAACCATATTATTCATGTTAATAAGTGCCGTTCTGTCAGCTCAGACTGGTGACTCAAAAATTACAGGTACAGTGACTAATCCAGCTCATATTCCTGTTGAATATGCCGAGATAATTTTAATAAACAAAGACTCATTAGCAATAAAAAGTGAGCTTACGGATCAAAACGGAATTTTTACCATAGCGGCAGCTCAGGGATGGTACAAATTACAAATACGCAGAGGCAGCAAAATTATTTTTACCAATATAATCGAATTAAACCAGGATATAAATCTGGGTAATCTTGAAGTAGAAGAGATAAACGAACTGCAGGCAGTCAATATCATCAGCAAGAAAAAGCTGGTAGAAAGAAAAGTAGACCGATTGGTTTTTAATGTAGAAAACTCAATTAATGCCTCTACAGGAGATGCCATAGATGTACTGACTGTAACTCCCGGAATTCGTGTCGTGAATGATAAAATTGCCATTATAGGTAAAAGTAATGTAGCGGTTATGATCGATGATAAAATTGTACAGCTAACAGATGAAGCTTTAGCAAATTATTTAAAATCAATTCCGTCTGATGCAATAAAAAGCATCGAAGTAATTGCAATGCCGCCTTCAAAATATGAAGCAACAGGGAACAGCGGCTTACTAAATATAAAATTAAAGAAAGCTAAAAAAGATTCCTGGAATGCATTAATAGGATCCAGCTATACACAGCGAAAATATGGTGATGGATCCGTTATGGGTAGTTTTACTTATAATAAAAATAAAGTAAGTATCTCATCAGGACTTAATTATAGAGAAGGTACGAGATATATAGAACAAGATGATTATGCCAGTTTTCCGGATGGATTATGGTATACGAGATCACCATTTAAAAAGAAGGGTGAGATTTTTAACGGAAACTTAAATATTGAATACAAAGTTTCGTCAAAGTGGGTAATTGGAAGTCAGTTTTTGATCAATAGTAATACTATTAATGTTACCGACAGCCCTTATACACCCGTTTATGATTATGCAACAAATAATGTAATAAGTTCTTTAAAGTCAGACGGAAAGGTGAGCCAAAATCCGGATATAATCTCTCTAAATCTTTACAATGAATTTAAGATTGATACAACCGGGAAAAAGATCACGCTAAATCTCGATTATTTTAATTATAACATTATTGATAGTAAAAGCTATAACGGAATATCGATTGTCGAGAATCCTTTTTCTCAACAATATTATGCCGGAATAAATAATAATAGTCAGGATATCAGAAATTTATCCGGAAAACTGGATGTTGACTTTCCTGTAAAATGGGCCGTGTTGAGTTTTGGAGGAAAAATTTCGAATTCAAAAGCAAATAATGACATTTTTTCATTCAACAGCGGTTTAGTTAATGATCCTGTTACAAATCTTCCGGTAGTAAAACAACAATTTGAATATACTGAAAATGTACAAGCCCTTTATTTTTCCGGAAATAAAAAATTTAATGAGAGATGGGAAGGTCAGTTTGGTTTACGAATGGAAGCCACCCAGACGACCACTTTTGCAGCAAGCCTGGACCAGACCAATAAAAACAATTATGTTAAATTTTTTCCAACCGCTTATGTAACTTTTGCAGCAAATGATAATTCTACTTTTAGTCTGAGTTATAGTAAAAGAATTGTGAGGCCTTCATTTTATGAGCTAAACCCTAATCTTTATTTTGTAAATCCTTTTCAGACTATTGAAGGAAATCCGTTTCTGCAACCTGCATTCGTAGATAATATGGAACTAACCTACACATATAAAAATTTAGAAAGCAAGGTGTATTTCAGTTATGAAGATAATTTGTTCTCCCAGATTCCAATAGCAGATCCGGATACCAATTTTATTCGTTTTACCAACGAAAATTATATCAATACACGAAAATGGGGAATTTCTGAGAATTATGTATATGATAAACTTAAATGGTGGATGAGTAATAATGCCCTCGATTTAAATTATGCTAATTCTACCTCTGATTTGCCTTTTGCTCCGGCACGCAAGGGATTTAATTCCAGGATTTCTACAAGCAATGATTTTATATTAAACAAAGATAAAACGTGGCTGCTAAATTTAAATTATTGGTACAGTTTTCCGGGAATCGACGGAATTTACAAAAACGGGGCTATGAGCTCTACTTCATTAAGTATTCAATATCTCTTGTTAAATAAAAATTTAAAATTTCTGCTAAGAGGAAGTGATCTATTCAAAACTCAAAAAGTGACAGGAAATTCAACGGTAAATGGTGTTTACCAAAATTTTAAATATTACTACGATACGCAATCCATCATGCTATCAGTGAATTATAAGTTTGGTAATAATGATATTAAAGCCAGACAGAGAAAAACGGGTAATGAAGAGGAAAAAGGCAGAACAGGAAATTAATAAAACCAGAACAAATGCAAGCACTACTTAAAAAACTAAATAAAATCAATGTAAAAATTGATTTAGTAGATGAAAAACTAAATATTCAGGCGCCTAAAGGAGTGGTAACCGAAGATTTATTAAATGAAATTAAATTACATAAAAGTGAGTTAATCAAATTCATTGCCTTGTATAAAAATGAAAACAATAGAACTTCAGTAATTCCAAAAGCATCCAAACAGTCCAGCTACGAATTGTCTTCTTCTCAAAAAAGAATGTGGCTGCTAAATCAATTTGAGAAAGAAAGTATTATTTATAATATGCCCGGTGTTTTCGAGTTGAAAGGATTTTTGTCTGTTAATTTTCTTGAGAAAGCCTTTTTAGCCCTTATCGAACGTCATGAATCTTTACGAACATCCTTTGAAGAAAATGATCTTGGAGAAATCAGACAGGTTATATTAGATATTGAACACGTTAAATTTCAATTGCAATATGAAGAAATTCGTGATCATGAAAATGATGCAGAGAATTTAAAATCAATTATTCAGGCTGAAACAAATTTTTCTTTTGATCTATCATCAGATGCGCTGCTTCGTGCCAAATTAATAAAAACATCCCACGATACTTATGCTTTTGTTTGTGTAATGCATCATATTATTAGTGATGGCTGGTCTACTGAAGTCATGATCAATGAGCTATTTACTTTATATGATTTTTATGCCAATGAATTAGTAATTCCGCTTCATCCTTTGCAAATACAATATAAAGATTATGCGGTATGGCAGCAAAATCAGTTAAGACAAAAGGGCAGTGATATCCATAAAAACTATTGGACAGAAAAATTTAGCGGAGAAGTACCCGTATTAGATTTACCGGGTTATCAGTCTCGTCCGGTGGTAAAAACATACAACGGAAACTTCATAACACAGGAAATTAGTACTGATGTGTACAGAGAATTTCAAAACCTTTGTAAGTCTCAGGACAGTACATTATTTATGGGACTGTTATCTGTTATCAAAGTATTATTATATAAATATACACAACAAAGCGATATCATAATTGGGAGTCCAATAGCAGGAAGAGAATATGTAGAATTACAAAATCAAATAGGAGTTTATGTAAATACCTTGGCTTTAAGAACACAATTTGATGGTAATGATAATTTTAAAACAGTTTTAACAAACGTTAAAAAGATTGTACTGGAGGCTTACGAACACCAGGTTTATCCTTTTGACGAACTGGTAGAAAACCTTACTGTAAAAAGAGATATAAGTCGTAACCCTTTGTTTGATGTAGTGGTTACGCTTCAAAATAACAGCAATTCCGGTCAGACGCTGCAAAATAATTCCTTACAGATAAAAGAACTTCAACTCGAAGAAAATACCATAAGCAAGTTTGATTTAGAATTTGCATTTCAGGAAAATGAAAACAAATTAAGTTTAGCCATTACCTATAATACAGATATTTACAACTATGATTTTGTACAAGCTATTCTGAGTCATTTTTCGGTTATCTTGGATGAGGTTGTTAAGCAACCTGTAACTTCTGTACGATCGTTAAACTATCTCACATCAACTGAGAAACGTACTGTATTATATGATTTTAATGACACACATATTCATTATCCTGTTGACCACACTATCATAGAATTGTTTGAAGAACAAGCGGCTAAAACCCCTGATAATATTGCTGTTGTGTTTGAAAATAATACACTTACTTATCAGGAACTAAACGAAAAAGCCAATCAGATAGGAAACTATTTAAGAAATAACTACAACATTCAGCCAGATAATTTTATAGGGGTAAAACTGCATAGAAGCAATGATTTGATTGTTTCTATATTGGGAGTCCTAAAATCAGGAGCTGCTTACATACCAATTGATCCTGCATATCCTCAGGACAGGATTGATTATATTGAAAGTGATAGTAACATTAAAGTATTGATTGATCAAAAAGAACTGCAACTGATATATAATGAGATCGGGAAATATTCTAAATTAAATATTGAAAAAATCAATCATCCTAATGATTTGGCGTATGCCATATATACTTCCGGAACTACCGGAAATCCAAAAGGAGTTTTAATAGAACATAAAAACCTAATCAATTTATGCCATTGGCACATTACTGAATTTGATGTTACAGAGTCTAGTAAAGCTACTTTGTTTTCAGGTGTTGGCTTCGATGCATCTGTATGGGAAATATTCCCTTATTTAATTACAGGAAGTTCTTTGTTTCCTATTAACGACGAAGGAATTCGATTTAATTCGAATAAACTGGTCGATTTTTATCAAAATCACAACATTTCACACAGTTATGTGCCAACAGCAATTTGTAATGATCTTATTAATATGGATGTTGCTGTTCCTAACATTAAGCTTTTAGTGGGTGGAGAAGCACTAATAATTAATAAACAAACAAAATTAGAAATATACAATAACTATGGACCAACTGAAAATACAGTTGTAAGTACATCCTGGAAAGTAAATACGAATAAAACAGGTATTATCCCTATTGGAAGCCCTATTTCTAATACTCAAATTTATATTTTAGACGAGCAGAAACAGCCATTACCTATAGGCGTTTCAGGAAAAATATATGTTTCTGGTGCCAGTATTGCAAGAGGATACTTAAACCTGCCTGAACTTACTGCAGAGAAATTTGTTACTAACCCTTTCGTGGCAAACACTCTGATGTATGAAACAGGTGATTTGGGCCGATGGCTTGCCGATGGCAGCATTGAGTTTTTGGGCAGAAACGATTTTCAGGTAAAAATCCGTGGTCACCGCATCGAGCTTGGTGATATCGAATCTGTACTGATCCATTTCTCCCCATCGCTGAGCCAGGTTGTAGTTGCAGTGCAGGAACAAAAAGGAGAAAAAGTACTGGTAGCGTATTATGTTTCCCAGGATAATATCGATAAATCAGACTTGAGGCATTTTCTTCAAAAAGAGCTTCCGGAGTATATGATCCCTAATTTTTATGTGGCGCTTGACAAAGTGCCGCTGACCCCAAATGGCAAAGTAGACCGTAAGGCATTGCCTGGAATCTCAGAGTCGGATATTATCCGCAGGGCTTATGTTTCCCCTGTGAGCGATCATGAAATTAAACTGGCAGTGATCTGGCAGGATGTTTTAAAAGTAGACCAGGTAGGGATTACCGATAATTTTTTTGAACTCGGCGGCCACAGCCTTATCATGGTGCAGGTAATCAACCATATTTTTAAGGAACTGGGCAAAAGCCTTTCTTTCCGGGATTTCTTTTCCAATCCTACCATTGAGGGATTGTGCGGTAAATTGCAGGAATCGGGTTATGTGCCCATTCCAAAAGCTGCAGCGGCAGTATCGTATCGGCTGACTTCCTCACAAAACCGACTTTGGCTTTTAAGCCAGTTCGAAGGCGGGTCACTGGCCTATAACATGTCTACGGCTGTTGCGTTCAAAGGCACAATCGACCATTTTCATTTTCAGAATGCCTTCAGGATATTAATTGAACGCCATGAGATTTTAAGGACCTCATTTCAAATCACCCCATTGGGCGAGGTGATGCAGTTTGTCAAGGCTGCCGCCGAGGTACATTTTGAGATCCCCCAAAAGGATTTTACGGGAATAAATGCCCAGGGCGATGCGCTTAATGCGTATTTGCAGCAGCAGAACAATGCACCGTTTGACCTTGAAAATGCCCCTTTGATCAGAGGCACGCTGGCCCAACTCACACAAGAGGATTATGTTTTTCAGTTATCAATACACCATATCATAGGAGATGGCTGGTCGATGGAGATTTTAGTGACTGAACTGGTAACAATATACAATGCACTGCTTAGCGGCACCACTGCTAACCTTGAGGCATTAAGAATTCAGTTTAAGGATTATGCCGTATGGATGGCCTCAGATGCCCAACAGGAAAAGTTACAGCTTTCCGGGCAGTACTGGCTGGGTCAGTTTAGCGGTGATTTACCGGTATTGGATCTTGGTTATAAAGCGCGCCCATCGGTACAGCGTTATCACGGAGAGAGCCTTACGCATACTTTTTCGAAAGGATTTTTACAGGATTTGAAGCATTTTTCCCAACAGCACGACCTGACGCTTTTCATGACCCTTATGTCAGGAGTCAATTTACTGCTTCACCGTTATACCGGTCAGGATGATATCATCCTTGGCACGCCCATTGCAGGAAGGGAACACCAGGACCTGGAGAACCAGATCGGGCTTTATCTTAACACCCTTGCGGTTCGTACAAGATTAAACAGCCAGGGCAGTTTTCTGGATTTGGTACGCCATGAAAAACAAGTTCTCCTTGAAGCATATGACCATCAGGGATATCCGCTGGATGAATTGATTGGCAATCTGGACCTTAAGCGCGACATGAGCCGTTCGGCATTGTTTGATGTTTTGGTAGTGCTGCAAAACCAGGCTGAGAATTTAAGTACGGCCGAAGAACTGATCAACCTGAAGGTAAGCAGCTATGAATTAGCCAATAAAACTTCAAAATTTGACCTTAGTTATAGTTTCTCGCAAAGCGATAGCTTAAAACTAAGCATTACCTATAATACGGATTTGTATGAAGCGGTATTTGTAGAAAGAATGTTTTCTCATTTAGAGCACCTTTTGTCCCAGGCCATAGCCAACCCTGCTGTTTTACTCAAGGAGATTGACTACCTGACGCCTTTGGAGCAACAAGAACTTTTAATTGGATTTAATACGCCCCTTACCAGCTATTCAAAAGAGCCTGTCACGGCATTATTTGAAGCACAGGCAAAAAGCAACCCAATGGCTGCCGCCCTTGTTTTTGGGGACAAAAAAGTGAGTTACGAATCCTTGCTGGAAGAAGTCAATTCAATATCGGATTACCTTATAAATAAAGGGGTATCCAGGGGAGATAAAATAATTTTGTGCTTTGAGAGCCATTTAGATAAAGCCATTGCCGGCATGCTGGGTATTTTAAAAGCAGGCGCGGTGTATGTTCCGGTAGACCCTGATTATCCAATCGAAAGAATAGAGTTTATCATTGCGGACACACAGTCAAAATATGTGCTGAGCAACACAACAGATGCCGCATTGTTTGCCAACACGGATGTTGAAGTGATCCTGCTGGACAAATTAAGCCCTGTAGTTTACGGTACAAAAAGCATCAGTATTTCAGGTTCCGATCATGCCTATGTAATTTATACTTCGGGTTCAACGGGCCATCCCAAAGGGGTTCTGGTGAACCACAAAAACATCAGCGATTACGTGTCGGGTTTGTCCAGTGCCACAGCCATTGAGAGCAATACATCTTTTGGATTAATGTCTACCATTGCTACCGATCTGGGCAATACGGTTCTTTTTAGTTCATTGGTATTTGGAAAAATGCTTCACCTGTTTTCCAAAAGCAGCTTAAGGGATGTAGATTATATCCAGGCTTATTTTACGGCCCACAGTATTGACTGTATCAAAATAGTGCCTTCGTACTGGCGTGGCCTTGAACTGGGAGCAGCAGTTGGATCACCTTTAAAAATGATCATATTTGGCGGAGAAGAGCTTAGCATTGATCTGGTAAGAAAGATACAATCAGAGCGTGCGGGCATCAGGATCATCAATCATTACGGGCCAACGGAGACCACCATTGGCAAACTGCTCCATGAGGTAGAGGCGGACCGTGATTATTATAAAATACCTATTGGCAGACCTTTTTCAAACACCCGCTGTTATGTGGTCGATGAGCATTTGTCGCTTTGTCCACAAGGCGTTGTTGGTGAGCTGTTAATAGGAGGAGAGGGCGTATCGGAAGGTTATCTGAATAATGCAGGGTTAACCGCCCAGAAGTTTATAGCCGATACTTTTACTGACAGCCCCCAGAAACTTTACAGAACCGGAGACCGTGTAGTGATGCACTTTAACGGAGAAATTGAATTTAAGGGAAGAATAGACAATCAGGTAAAAATTCTGGGACACCGTATTGAACTCAGCGAGATCGAAAACGTGCTGAACAGCCATGATGCAATAAGCTCTGGTGTAGCCACTGTGGTGAGTGATGCAGAGGGAAACCAAAGCCTTGCGGCATATGTGGTTTATAAAACCGATGCGGTAGAAAAAACAGCATTGCTTGAATTTTTAAGATCACGTCTTCCGGGCATTATGATTCCTGCTTCCATTGTGAGCATTGCCGAAATCCCTTTAACATCAAACGGTAAAATAAACCGAAAAGCCTTACCTGCAATTGACGCAGCTGATAGTGCGGGGAGAACCTACATAGCTCCTGAGAGCGCAGTAGAGATCAAACTGGCCCAAATCTGGCAGGAAGTTTTAAAAACAGAACGCGTAGGAATTACAGACAACTTTTTTGAACTGGGAGGAAACAGCCTAAAAGTAGTAAAAATATTACATAGGGTAAATCACGAATTTAATATCGATATAAACATAAAAAATGTGTTTAAATATCCAACAATCCAGGATTTAGCTTTCCATATTATTATTGCTCAAAAACAGAAAGATATTAGTAGTACAGATAAAAAATTAAAAGAAATAAGTTTATGATACAATTACTAAAAAAAATCAGTGAAAATAATATTTATTTAGATGTTATTGATAATGAATTAAAGCTATTCTCTGAAAATGAGTCTATTGATGCAGCTGTTTTACAAGAGATAAAATCAAATAAGGAAGCTATTTTAGCTTATTTAATAGAAAATAAAGGCTTTTTTACTCAAGGAGATACAGTAAAAACCATATCTAATGTGGCAGTAGCGGAGCATTATGAACTATCAAATGCTCAAAAAAGATTATGGATTTTATGCCAGAACGACAACGTAAGTATTTCGTACAATATCCCTAAGAAATTTGTACTGAAAGGAGACTATAATGTCGATAAATTGCGAAAAGCGATTCGATCTGTAATTGACAGACATGAAATTCTTCGAACAGTATTTAAAGACGACGAAAATTTTGAGGTAAAACAGTGGATCGTAAAAAGTGATGATTTTAAATTTGATATGGAATATTACAATTTTTGTGATGACGAAGATCAAAATCAAAAAGTAGCACAGTACATCAACAGCGATTCTGAAAAAATATTCGACTTAGAAAAAGGTCCCCTAATCAGAGCATCATTATTTCAGTTAGAAAAAGAACACTTTGTTTTTTACTATAATATCCACCATATTATTAGTGATGCCCAATCAATGGAAGTATTAATTAATGACGTTCTTAATTTTTACAATTCCTATGTGGAGGAAACAAACAATAGTTTGCCGGATTTGAAAGTACAATATAAAGATTATGCTTTCTGGATGAATGAAAAATTTCAAAACGATGAATTTGAGGGGCATAAAAAGTTTTGGGAAAATATTTTAGCAGGAGATCTGCCTTATTTAGAATTTCCAAATCTACCCAACAAGTCAAAATTTAAAAATTTTAAAGGATACAGCTATTCCAGCTACCTTTCTCCGGAGCTGTCTACTCAATTTATACAGCTTTGCAGTCAGGAAGGAGCTACTTTATACATGGGATTATTAGCCTTATGGAATATTTTATGCTACAAGTATACAGCCCAAAAAGATATTATTTTAGGCACAACAGTTTCCGGAAGAGAACTGCTTGAATTAGAAAACCAAATAGGTTTTTATGTAAATACAATTCCATTAAAAAACACTGTAAATCCGGAATTAAGTTTTCTGGAACTGTTTCATAGTGTAAAAGAATCATCTTTAACGGCTTTGACTTTTCAGGAATATCCTTTTGACAAAATAGTAGAGGGATTAAACTTAAAATTTGATATAAACAGAAATCCACTATTTGATATCATTTTCGAATTAAAAGATGCAGTACCTGAAGGACTTTCAACAGCAGATAATAGAATATCCGGTGCCGAAGTTAATTCAAAGTTTGATATGGAAGCTGTATTTCAATTGAGAGGCAATTCATTACATATGAATATTAATTTTAACGTTAATGTATATGAGGATGAAATGATTAAGAGGCTTATAAATCATTTTGAGCAATTAATAGCAGAAGTGATTGCTGCCCCATTTAAAAAGATTTCGGAAATTAATTATCTGAGTGATACAGAAAAAGCAGAGTTACTGTTAGATTTTAATCCTGTTGCAGTTTCGTATCCAAAAGATCAAACTTTTTTGGACTTGTTTGAAGAGCAATTGTCAAAAACACCTGATGCAGTTGCACTGGTTTATGAAGAATTGAGTTTTACCTATAAGGAATTAAACGAGCGATCCAATCAGCTGGCAGACAGCTTACAACAGGATTACGCCATTAAAAAAGGAGATCCTGTTGGAGTTTTATTGAGCCGAACAGAATGGGTTATGATTTCGATATTGGGAATCTTAAAAGCGGGAGGTGTTTATGTGCCTATTGAGCCACAATTGCCTAATCATAGAAAAGCCTTTGTTGCAGAAGATACCGGACTGAATTTATTGATAACGGAAACTTTTTACCTTTTTGATATTGATTTTTATAATAAGGATGTGCTGGCTGTCGATGTAGAATTTGAGCCTTTGAACTATAATAAAGATTTTAAAAGAGTAGCCCTTGATACACAGGATCTGGCTTATATCATTTATACTTCAGGGTCTACAGGTAATCCAAAAGGGGTTATGATTAATCACGAATCATTGTTTAATTATCTTTTCTGGTCCAGATCACGTTATTTGGATAATGATTTGGCAAACACCAATTTCGGATTATTTACCTCTTTGTCTTTTGACCTTACCATTACCAGTTTGTTTTTACCGATAATTAGTGGAGGAAGCCTTAATGTTTTTAATTCGAGCGAAAATATATCAGATGTTTTAAGAACATATTTTGAAAGTGATATTTCATGTGTCAAGCTAACTCCTGCGCACATTAGTGTACTGGAAAGCCTGGGTCTTGCCTCGAGCAAAGTAGAAGTTGCCATTGTTGGTGGCGAAGCTTTAGGAAACAACCACGTTGCTATTTTAAGACGTTTAAACCCATCAATGAAAATCTATAACGAATATGGCCCTACAGAAGCGACTGTTGGCTGTATAGTTTATGAAATAAAAGCTGAAGAGGATCCTATCCTGATAGGCACACCAATATCTAATTTTGAGATTTATATTCTTGACCCGGCACTGGAGTTAGTTGGCGTGGGCATAGTGGGAGAGATTTACATTTCCGGTACAGGTCTTTCAGCCGGATACCTTAACCGTGCAGAGCTAACGGCTGAAAAGTTTATCGCCAACCCGTTTAAAGCCGGAGAACGCATGTACAAGACAGGCGATTTGGCAAGATGGCTTTCTGATGGGAATATAGATTATAAAGGCAGAGAAGACGATCAGGTAAAAATTAAGGGGTATCGAATAGAACTGGGAGAAATAGAATCTGTGATGGCTGGTTTCTCGCAGGATATTACTCAGACTGTAGTGAAAGTGAATGTGTACAACGACGAAAAAGTACTGGCTTTATATTACGTGTCAGAAATTGAAAAAGATAAATCTGAGATAAGAGAATATCTTAAAGCAAGATTACCCGAATTTATGGTTCCTGGTTATTATATAAAAATTGAAAGAATACCACTATCCGTAAACGGTAAAATAGATTTCAAGGCTTTCCCTGATATAAAAAGTGAGGATTTAATTAAAAAAGTCTATGAAGCACCAAGGAATGAGTCTGAGCAAAAAATAATCAAAATTATTTCGAATGTACTGAATTGCAAAGAAACTGAAATTGGAATTTATGACAATTTCTTTGACTTGGGGATGAACTCAATCAATTTGGTCAACACAGTAAGTTTAATAAATAGTGAATTTCAAATAAACTTAAAAGTCTCAGTTTTATTTGAATATCCAAATGTTTACGAACTGTCTAATAATTTTCGAGGAGAGAATGAGACAGAAGAAACAGATTACAATGACGAAAATATTTCAGAAGAAATCGACGATTTTTTATCACTAATTGAAGACTAAAAAAATAAAACCATGGAAAGAGATTCAATAAAAAAAGATATAGCTATAGTAGGAATTTCATGTAAATTCTCAAAGGCTGAAAATCCAAAAGAATTTTGGGATAACATAAAGAACGGAACTGAGTTTAATCAATTTTACACAGACCAGGAACTGAAAGAATTGGGTATAGATCCCATGGTAATTAAGGATCCTAGTTTTGTAAAGTCAAAAACACAGGTAAACGGTTTTGATAATTTTGATTTCCAATTTTTTGGCTATACTAAAGATGAGGCCAATATTATGGATCCCCAAATTAGAATCCTGCATGAACAGGTATGGCTTGCGCTTGAAGATTCAGGCTACAATCCTTTTACCTACAAAGATAAAATAGGATTGTATTTATCAGCTTCTGATAATTTTAACTGGATAGCCCATAGTTTGTCACAACCAAACAAAAATGTTGATGCATTTTACCAGTCATTTATTACCAATAAAAATAACCTTAGTACCATTATATCTTATAATTTAAACCTAAAAGGGCCAAGTTATTCAATAGATACCGCATGTTCAAGCTCCTTGTCTGCATTGCATATAGCTGCTAGAAATTTATTGTTAAAAGAGTGTGCCATAGCAGTTACCGGTGGTATTAATGTAAAAACGTCAAAAAACATTGGCTATTTTTATAAAGATGGCATGATCAATTCTAAAGATGGGTACTGTAGAACTTTTGATAAAGATTCAACCGGAACTTTTGCTTCAGAAGGTTCAGCAGTAGTTGTTTTAAAAAGGTTAGAAGATGCGATAAAAGATCGTGATAATATTTATGCCGTTATTCGCTCATCGGCTTCTAATAATGATGGTAAAAGAAAAGTAGGTTATACGGCACCAAGTGTTGCAGGACAGTCAGATTGTATAAAAATGGCACATAAAATTGCCAATGTACCCAGCAATACAATATCGTATATAGAGACCCATGGTACAGGTACAACATTAGGCGATCCTATAGAAATTGAAGCACTTAATAAAGCTTTTAATTATGATAAAACATTTAATTGTGCCATTGGATCATTAAAATCAAATTTAGGTCACTTGAATTATGCATCAGGAATAGCCGGTTTAGTAAAAACAACACTAGCCCTGAAAAACAAAATGATTCCTCCGTCCCTGCATTTTAAAATCCCAAATCCCAATATTAATTTTGAAGGAGGGCCTTTTTATGTGAATACAGCATTAAAAAAATGGGAAAATAACAATTCTTATCCGTTAAGAGCAGGTGTAAGTAGTTTTGGAATTGGCGGTACAAATACCCATGTGGTTTTAGAACAATATGAAAAAATTGAAAGTGAATTAAAATCCAGACCTTATCAAATAATACCGTACTCAGCAAAGAGCCAAAAATCATTAAACGATTATACCCATAAGTTAAAACAATTTGCAGGGAACGAGGATTTTAATTTGGCTGATTTGGCTTATACTTTAAAATCAGGAAGAGAATCATTTTTGTTTAAAAGATTTTTTGTTTGTGAAAATAAAGAGGAACTGATTGAAAACCTGAGTGACTTAAAAAACGACACCAATGTACTGACTTTTAAAACAAACAGAAAAACAGTTTTCCTGTTTCCGGGACAAGGCAGTCAGTATTTTAGAATGGGAATCAATTTATATCATGAAGAGCCTGATTTTAAGGAAATTATTGATGAAGGATTTCGTCTGTTACTAGAGATCACAGGAACGGATTATTCTGAAATTATCGGTTATAAAAATTCAGACCAAAAAATTACGGACTTCATCAATAATACCCGCTACACACAGCCAGCCTTATTTTTGTTTGAGTATGCATTGGGTCAGTTGTTAATAAAATGGGGAATTCAGCCTGATATAATGATAGGACACAGTTTAGGTGAATATGTTGCGGCATGTATTGCAGGAGTATTTTCATTTAAAGATGCATTATCAATACTGGTTAAAAGATCAGATTTAATGAGCCGGGCCAAGAAAGGAAAAATGTTGGCAATTGGAGCACCAATTAGTGATATTTTAGATTTTTTACCTTCAGAGTTGTCTATTGCAGCTGTAAACTCAGATGATTCGTGTGTTATTTCAGGCGATACAGTGCTTATTGATAATTTTATAAATGAGCTGGAAGGCAGGGATATTGGATATTCAAAATTAAAAACCTCTCATGCATTCCATTCCCAAATGATGGATGAAGTACTGGATCTTTATATAAGTGAACTGGAAAGCATTAAATTCTCTAACCCTAAGTTTGCATTTGTTTCTAATTTAACCGGTAAATTAATTTTAGACGATGAAGCAACTTCAAAAGAATACTGGGCTAAGCATTTAAGAAAAACGGTAAACTTTAAAGGAGGGGCAGATTTTATTCTGCAAAACGGACATAATGTTTTTATTGAAATAGGACCTGGCAAAACGCTGTCTTCGTTTATAAAACAAAACAAATTATATTCAGACAATAACTCCATAGTACAATTAGTCAGACATTTTAATGAGGAAATAAATGACAGTAAGAAATTTACTTACGGTATTGCTGAACTGTGGCGTCAGGGAAAAAGCATCAATTGGGAGCAATATTATGCTGGCGAAATAAGATATAAAATTAGTGCTCCAACGTATTGTTTTGATAAGAACAAACTGGATTTTACAGTTGATCCTTTTGAGTATCTGGGTAAAATGGGAGGACTAAATAATAACAATTTAAACAATTGGTATTATTTGCCAAAGTGGAAGCGCTCTCTTTTGACTAAAAAGGAACACAATAATGCAAATCAGAATTATTTAGTTTTTTCTGACCAGGAAAACCTGATCAATTCAGTAGAAAAACAATTTAAGGAAGATGGTGTATCCTTAATGAAAGTTTTAAAAGGAACTGGTTTCGATATAGTTGATGATTTCACGTTTACTGTGAACCCTTCTTCCGAAGACGATTTTATATCACTTTTTCAGGAAATTGAAAGAAGAAACATCCCAGTCAACCAAATTATTTTTAATTGGAATTTTACAAATTACAGTCAGGAATCTTTGCTTAACATTTTTTCTACATTAAATAATTTAAGCAAATGCCTAATCACTCATTTTCCCGATCAAATTAAAAAAATTACTGTTTTATCTCATTTGGGACAAAATGTGTTGGGTGACGAAAAAAACAATATAGCGCTATTAACCTCTATAAAACAATTTAATGTTTTAGCCCAGGAAAATCCTTCGATATTTAGTTGTTCCATTGATGTGAAGCAGCAAGAAGATAATCAGGAAATTCTGGTAAAAATATTAGATGAGTTAAAATACAATTATTCAGAACCGGCAGTTGCGTATCGTAATAAAAATCGCTGGGTTGAATTTTACGAAAATATCGAAATTGATAATCACATCAATAACGAGAGCAGTTTACAAAAAAATAAAACCTATGTAATCACAGGCGGATTAGGAAAAGTGGGCAAAATTTTGACAGACTATTTGATTGAAAATTATCAAAGCAAAATAATTGTAATCGGCAGAAAAGAAATCCAGTCAGATGAAGTATGGAATACCATTTTAGAAGCCAGTACAGAGAATGAAACTGTAGCTAAAAATATTGAGTATCTGCAAAATGCACGACGAGATAACAAACCAGTTTTCTATTACGCCTCAGATGTGTCTGACTATGATAATTTTCAGGAAACGATCAAAAACATCGAACAGGATCACGGAAAAATTTCAGGAATCATTCACGCAGCAGGTAATAATGATACCAAAACGTTCAGAACTATTGATGAGTTAAACACCGATATAGCTTTAAAACAATTTAATCCTAAAATTAACGGGACTTTAAATATATACAGAGTTTCAAAAGAACGTTCGCTTGATTTTGTATGGATTACGTCAAGTCTGGCAACTATTCTGGGCGGATTAACTTATGGTGCTTATGCGATAGCAAATACATTTATTGATGCATTTTGTAATCATAAAAGAGAAGAGCTTAAAAATTGGTTTTGTGTCAATCTGGATGGACTCAACCAGGATAAGATTAGCGACAATAAGTTAATTGAACTGTTCGAAAAAACACTTCATCTCACTAATTATCCACAAATTATAATTTCATCTCAGGATCCAAACAGTAAGATAAATAAAAATAAAGATAAAATCGAGAGCAAAGATAATGTTGAGCAATACAGTGTTGACCGTAATCTTGAAGAAGACTATGTTGCCCCGGTAACAGCGATAGAAACAGAGCTTTGCAATATGCTGGAACTTTTTTATGGGCTTAATACAATAGGTGTTTTGGATAATTTTTTTGAGTTAGGCGGAGATTCCCTTAAAGCAATGACATTTATTAAGCGTGTTAACAAACTCTTTAATGTTGATCTTAATATAAAAGATCTTTATTCAAGCCCCAATGTTAAAAAATTAGCAGAGCAGATAGAAATAATGCACAAGTTAATTACGATCCAGAATAAGCCAACAGGAAAAAACACAATTGTCATTTAAACTTAAAATATAATAGATAAATGTTAGATTTTATAGAAGAATTAGAAAGTAAAAATATTAGGGTCTCATTAAAAGGCCAGGACCTCGAAATTAATTTCGACGGTGAGCTGGATAATGAAATTATAATAAGGCTAAAAGATAAAAAGCAGGAGTTGATACAATTCTTATCTGAAAATGCGATACAAAAAAACGGAATCGCAAAAGCAGAGGAAAAGGAAGACTATGCTGTATCTAATGCTCAAAAGAGATTGTGGATACAAAGTCAGCTTTCAGAATATTCAGCAGCATATAATTTGGTAAATCGTTCTGAAATTATAGGCGATTATGACCTGAAGCTCTTTGAAAAAGCATTACAGGAAGTAATCAGCCGCCATGAAATATTAAGAACAATATTTAAATTAAATAATGATGGAGAGATCAGACAGCTTATTCTAAAAGACACAAAACATTCTTTTAAAATTGACTGGAAGGATTTTAGTAATAAACCTGACGCTGATCATCTGGCTAATTTGTATATAGAAGAGGATAAAAGCAAAGCATTTGATCTTGAAAATGGTCCTTTATTTAGAATTGCTTTCCTGCAAATTGCCCAGGATCATTACGTAATTTATTCCTGTATGCATCACATCATTACTGATGGCTGGTCTTTTGATGTTTTGATTCAAGAAATATTTGCTTTTTATGAGGCTTTTAAGGCAGGAGTAAACTGTGAATTAGACGAATTGCGCATTCAATATAAGGATTATGCAGAATGGCAGGCAAAAAGCATTGTCAATGATGAGTACATCAGCTATAAGGAATATTGGATTAAAAAATTATCAGGTGAACTTCCGCAATTAGATTTACCAGGTGCTAAATCGCGTCCAAAATTTTTAAATCATAACGGACATCGGTTAAATTCATTTATTTCTCCTGAACTGACACAGCAGTTTAGAAAACTTTGCCATGATGAAGGAACCAGTTTGTATATGGGTCTTGTTGCTTTTTTAAACATTCTTTTATATAAATATACAGCGCAGCAAAACATACTTATAGGTACTCCGGTTGCAGGTAGGGAAGATTCAGATCTGGAAGGACAAATAGGATGTTTTGTCAATACAATTGTTTTGAAAAATACGGTAGATCCGGATACTGATTTTAAATCATTTCTTAACAGCGTTAAAGATTCTGTATTGTCGGATTTTTCTAATCAGATTTATCCTTTTGATTTATTGGTAGAAGCATTGCATTTGGATAAAAATTTAAACAGAAACCCAATTTTTGATATTGCAATAACAATGCTAAATACAGCACAAAAAGCGAAACAGTATGCATTGGAGTTTGATGATAAGATAATTAACGGAGGACAGGAAGCCAGCGTTTTTGATGTTGAATTTATATTTCAGGAAGTAAATGATTGTTTGTCTTTTTCAGTACGATACAATACTGATATCTACGAAAGTGCTGATATCGAAAGACTAATGCATCATTTCAGATCCCTTATGGAATCTGTTCTTGTTGATCCGTCGCTTCAAATAGACAGTATTAACTACCTGACTGACACAGAACGCCAGAAACTATTATTTGATTTTAATTCCACAGATACTGAGTATGCCCGTGAACAGACTGTTTTGGATTTGTTTGAAGCACAGGCAAAGAAAAGCCCCTGGCAGATTGCCCTAAAAGATGATGTGGTTAATTATTCTTATTTAGAGCTTGATATACTGTCCAATCAGATTGCGTCTTATATTATTTCAGAATTTGGGTCAGAGGATAAATCCTCAGTAGCAGTAATGCTGGAAAGATCTGCCAACATGGTGGCCTTATTATTGGGAATTTTAAAATCAGGCAGGTCCTATATTCCTTTGGACCCTAAATTTCCGGTAGACCGATTGAATTATATTTTGGCTAACAGTGAAGTAAAGTTACTGGTCAACCAGACCAGCATCAATCTTGATCTGGAAACAGAAAATGTTCAAAGCATTATCAATCTTGAAACGCTTTTAGCGCAGTGCAATACGCAAAACCAGGCGCATAAACCTGAGGTATTGGCAGATGATACTGCTTATGTAATTTACACTTCGGGTTCTACAGGTAATCCAAAAGGTGTAGAAATCGGGCACCGCTCACTGGTTAATTTTCTTTTAAGCATGAAGCAGAAACCCGGAATATCCAATCAGGATACTTTATTTTCTGTTACCACTTATTCGTTTGATATTTCGATACTGGAGTTCTTTTTGCCTTTAATCTCTGGTGCTACCTTGTATGTTGCCAGCCATGAAACGTTAATGGATTCCGGACTGATTATCGCAAAACTCGATGAAATTAATCCTTCGGTCCTGCAGGCCACGCCAAGTTTTTATCAGCTGTTGATCGAAGCGGGCTGGAAAGGGCTTCCGGGACTAAAAGTATTGTGCGGCGGGGAACAGCTCAATATGGCTTTGATAAAAAAACTAAAAAATCTTTGTGCCGAAATCTGGAATATGTACGGTCCTACCGAAACCACGATTTGGTCTACGGTTAAAAAAATAGGAGAAGAAAAAGAGGATAAAGTATCCAATATAGGTTCCCCAATCAACAATACGACCATTTATATTCTGGACCATACCCTGCAATTGGTTCCTGTAGGCCTTCCGGGCGCTATTTATATTGGTGGGGACGGACTGGCAAAAGGATATTTTAAGAATTCGGAATTAACAAACCAAAGATTTGTAAACAATCCATACAAGGAAAACACCCTGATGTATGAAACAGGTGATTTGGGCCGATGGCTTGCCGATGGCAGCATTGAGTTTTTGGGCAGAAACGATTTTCAGGTAAAAATCCGCGGTCACCGCATCGAGCTTGGTGATATCGAATCTGTACTGATCCATTTCTCCCCATCGCTGAGCCAGGTTGTAGTTGCAGCGCAGGAACAAAAAGGGGAAAAAGTACTGGTAGCGTATTATGTTTCCCAGGATAATATCGATAAATCAGACTTGAGGCAGTTTCTTCAAAAAGAGCTTCCGGAGTATATGATCCCTAATTTTTATGTGGCGCTTGACAAAGTGCCGCTGACCCCAAATGGCAAAGTAGACCGTAAGGCATTGCCTGGAATCTCAGAGTCGGATATTATCCGCAGGGCTTATGTTTCCCCTGTGAGCGATCATGAAATCAAACTGGCAGGGATCTGGCAGGATGTTTTAAAAGTAGACCAGGTAGGGATTACCGATAATTTTTTTGAACTCGGCGGCCACAGCCTTATCATGGTGCAGGTAATCAACCATATTTTTAAGGAACTGGGCAAAAGCCTTTCTTTCCGGGATTTCTTTTCCAATCCCACCATTGAGGGATTGTGCGGTAAATTGCAGGAATCGGGTTATGTACCCATCCCAAAAGCTGCAGCGGCAGTATCGTATCCGCTGACTTCTACTCAAAAACAATTGTGGATATTGAGTCAATTTGAAGGAGGTTCTGTTGCATATAATATACCCGTTGCCTTAAAAATTAGAGGAAACGTAGTTATCGATAAACTGGAAGAATCTTTTGGTTTATTAATGGAGCGACATGAAATACTGCGTACCTCATTTAATATAAACGAAAAAGGGATTGTAGAACAATCTGTTCAGGATAAAAATGCAGTTTGCTCTACAATCGAAAAAGTTGATTTTACACAAGAATTCGATATTGAATCTAAAGTTTTCGATTATGTAAACACCAAAAGCAATGAAGTTTTTGACTTGCAAACAGGAGTATTAATTAAGAATTCCTTACTGAAAATTGCAGCTGATGAATACGTTCTTTTCTTTTCGATGCATCATATTATAGGAGATGGAAGATCACTTGAAATTATAGTTAAGGATATATTACACTTTTATAATATGCTGACTAATAATACCGTAAATAAAATTGAGGATCTTAAAATTCAATATAAAGATTTTGTTTTATGGAAAAACAGCAAAGAAGAGGAGTACATAAATGCGAAGCAGTTCTGGTTAGAAAAATTTAGCGGAGAATTACCTGTTTTAAATATTGAAAGCAGTAAGAAAAGACCTTTAATTAAAACATTTAATGGCAGCAAAAAAGAAATTCAGTTTTCACACGAATTTACAACTGAATTAAAAGAGTTTTCAAAATCGAATGATGTGACCTTATTCATGACTTTGCTCTCTGGTATAAATGTTTTATTGTACACCTATTCTGAGCAGCACGACTTTATAATAGGGACGCCATTAGCAGGAAGAGACCATCCGGATTTAGAAAATTTAGTGGGATTGTTTTTAAATATTCTCCCTATCCGAACAACCATTGCGATTAACAGCACTTTTAATGATTTGCTTAAAAATCAAAAAAATAATTTACTGACTTCGTTTGAACATCAAAATTACCCATTAAACGATCTGATTGATGCATTACAGCTCACGAAAGATAACAGCAGGGCACCTTTATTTGATGTAATGATGAGCCTTAATGTTGCAAACAAAAATCTTGGTTATGAAGGATTTGATGCATTTGAAATAGAAGCTTTCGAATTTAAAAGAAAGGCATCCCAATTCGATCTCAATTTTGTTTTTAATGAATATGATAATCTGGAGTTAACCCTGGAATACAACACAGATATTTTTGAAGAATTTGAAATAGAAAGACTCTTCAAAGATTTCGAAAAAATAATGACACAAGTATTTAAGAACACAAATCTCACTATTAAAGAATTTAAACAATCAAATCAGGATATTAAAAAAAGGAATTTAAATAAGCTTTCTAATCTTTTAAAAAAATAATTATGATCAATAGAATTAACAAGTTGAAAAGTCAGGATATCAAAAAAATCAATTTAAATGAAGATGTTAAAACTTCATTTTTTGAAAATAAAAAATATCCTTTAGTGATTAGTCCGATTAATTCCGGATATAATTTAAAAAATTGGTTTCTGGAAAATGACGAATATTTTGAAAGTTCACTTTTAAAATATGGTTCCATATTATTCAGGGATTTTAAAATCAATTCAGTTGAAAAATTTCAAGATTTAATGGCAATGTTTCCAAAGGAACTTTTAGAATACAAGTTCAGATCTTCTCCAAGATTCGAATTAGGAGATAATGTATATGTATCGACTACTTACCCTGAAGATGAAAATATTAATATGCACAGCGAAAATTCGTATGCTATTAACCCGCCACATCGTATTGTTTTTTGTTGTGTAATCGCTTCAGAGTACAGAGGGGAGACTCCTATTGCAGACAACAGGCTTGTTTTGAGTTATATAAATGAAACGTTAAGAAATAAATTTAAAGAAAAAGGAGTACTGTACAGAAGAAATTTAAGCGGTGTACTGGGATTGTCATGGCAGGAAGTTTTTCAGACTTCAGATAAAATTCAGGTTCAGGAAGAGTGTTTGTCAAACGGAATTGATTTTACATGGGCAAATGAAAATGAACTGATATTGACATGGAAAAAAGACGCCATTTGCGAACATCCGGTAACAAAAGAACTTGTATGGTTCAACCACGGCGTATTTTTTAATAAACACATGCTACATGAAGATTTTTTAAGATCAATTAATTCTGATGACGAATTGCCTAATAATACTTTTTTTGGGGACGGTTCAGAAATATCCAAAGATGAAATCGAAGAGTTAAAAGCGGCTTACCAAAAATCGATAGTAGAGTTTCAATGGGAAAGTGGAGACGTATTGTTTTTAGACAATTATCTTTTTTCACATGGAAGAAACCCATACAAAGGAGAACGAAAAATTATTGTTTCAATTTCTTAAGAGTGACGCACCCCTATTATAGCAAGATGTAAAATTTTAAAAGCATAAAAATTATGAATATAAATGATAGTATTGGAGGTTATGAATTATCAGAAAATCAGAAGAATTTGTGGTATGTAGCTAAAAACAGCCCGGAAGTTTTTTACAATCAAATAATCTTAGACATTAAAAATGATTTGTCTATTGAAGATTTTCTTAATGCATTTACCATTGTTAAAAATAGTAACAATATTTTAGTATTCAAGTTAATTCATAATTTGAATTTTCATAATCCTTTTCAGATCGAGTCTGCCAATGCTGCAACAGACTGGAATGAAATTGAATTAATGAATCCTGATTTTATCACAAATGAAATCAATGATGCTTTAAGATATACATACGATCCTTCTAAAAATAATCCAATTAGATTTTGTTTTGTAAAAGAGTCAGGAAAAGTAAAACACATTGCTGTAAGAGTATATTCTTTATGGGGTGATATTAACAGCTGCCACAATTTGTGCAAACAAATATTCGACACAATTGTATCAGGACAAAATCATGGTAGTGACGAGGAAAAAATTGATTATATAAATTTTAGCGCCTGGCAAAATGACCTGATCACGCAGCCGGAAAGGGAAGCAAGTGTATTCTGGAAAAATTATAACTATCAGTTAACGGAGAGTTTAGTGCCATTTTTTAAATCTCAAAAAGGGTTTACACCTAAAAAGAGACAAGTTAGTTTTATTGATGGAGAAAATTATGCTGAAATTAAGAAGTTTTGTGCTGATAATGATTGTGATATCAAATCTCTATTTCTTTTTCACTATATAAATTATTTGCACTTATTTTCTGAAAATGAGGTAACAATTGGTGTCTCTAATTTTAAAAGAGAATATAAAGAACTTGATGACACCATTGGGTTAGTATCTAAAAACATTCCGTTAAATATTAAGAATCTGAATAAGTTAGGTATTATTGAGGCACTATATTATATAGAATCTCAAGTTAATATCGTAGAAGAATGGTCTGATTTTTTTACAATAGGAAGAGAAAAATCAGATGATTCATCAAAAGACCTTTATTTTAATTATTGCTTCGAGTATATCGATTTAAAATCAGACAACGAAAAGTTTTCAAATGAATTTAAAGTTGCGGACTTGTTTTCTGTTCAGGACTTATTTGACATAAAAATTTCGTGTATTGATTCCGGAAGCTCCTTCTCTGTAGCATTTTATTACAACGAAAAAAACTTGACCCAGACTGATATTGATGTTCTTTCAGATCAGCTTCAGATCAGTTTTAATGAGTTACTGGTTATGGATAAAAAAAATAAATTAGGTGCAATTGAAAAACAGATCATAAAAGAGGCCAATGCAACTGCGAAAAAATTTCCGAAATATAACTCAATTATAGCATTAATTGAGGAGCAAAGTTGTTTTTTTCCTGCAAGTATAGCGTTGTTTACGAATGAAAAAGAACTGACCTATTTAGAGTTGAGCAATAAATCAGACCAGTTTAAAAATTATCTGATTGAAAAATATAACATTAAAAAGGGAGACGCAGTATGTGTTGTAGGTGAAGGTACAGAATGGTTTATAATCGCTATTCTGGGTATAATGAAAGCAGGAGCCTATTATATTCCTATTGATAGAAAATATCCAAAAGACAGGATACATCATATCATTACTGAGTCTAATTGCAGGGTTTTAGTTGGTGAAGAGAATGCACTAAACAACCATGACGGAAATACAGTTCAGGTAATTAATCCTTTAGAGGAAGAAATTTATAGTGTAGAGAGAAAAAATCATGAGATTGATATCCATGCACACGATTTCGCCTATTGTATCTACACTTCCGGATCTACCGGTAAGCCAAAGGGCTGTGCTATTAGTCATGCCAGTTTATTAAATTACATTCAATGGTCTAATGAATTTTATTTTGAGAATCCCGATGTTGGAAATTGGGGACTGATTACATCAATTTCTTTTGATTTAACGATTACTGCCATATTTACAAGCTTGTCAAGAGGCAAGAAACTATGGTTGGGTAATTTTGACAAAAGCATCATTGAATTGTTAACGGAAACCTTTAATAATCCAAAAATAGATACTGTAAAGTTGACTCCTGCGCATGTTTCTTTATTGAAAGAATTAGACATTAAAAATTCATCCATAAAAAAAATTATTTGTGGCGGAGAGCAATTGCTAAAGTATCAGATAGACATATTAAAAGACATCAATAAAAATATCTGTATTTATAATGAATATGGCCCTACAGAATCAACTGTTGGCTGTATTGTTAAAGAAATTAAACAAGACGATAAAACTATTTTAATTGGAAAACCAATTGCGAACACATCCATTTACATATTAGACAAAAATCAGTCTTACTGTCCTATCGGAGTTAAGGGAGAAGTATATATAGCGGGTTCAGGATTGGCATCAAGCTATCTCAATCGCCCAGATCTTACAGCAGAAAAATTTATTAATAATCCTTTTGCAAACGGAGAGCTTTTATATAAATCAGGAGATTTGGCCTGCTGGCTGCCAGATGGCAATATCGAATATTTTGGAAGGCTGGATGATCAGGTCAAAATAAGAGGCCACAGAATAGAATTGGGAGAAATAGAACAGCTAATATCCAGCTATGGTACTATTAGTCAGTCTGTAGTAACGGTAAAGGAAAACGACAACGAAAAATATCTTGTTGCCTATTATGTTTCAGGTGATGAAATTGATAAAAAAGCCCTTAAAAATAGTTTAAGCAAGATTTTGCCAGAATATATGGTTCCCGGTTATTATATTCAGTTGCCGTCTATGCCACTGACTTCTAATGGAAAAATTGATAAAAAAATACTGGCAGAAGTTGTAGAAAAAGATCTTATCAAAGAAGAATATGTTTCTCCAAGAACAAAAGAAGAAGAACTATTAGTTTCAGTTTGTCTGGATGTGTTAAAACACGATCGCATTAGCGTGAAAGACAATTTCTATAATTATGGAGGAGATTCGATTAAATCTATCCAAATTGTTTCGAGATTAAAACAACTGGGTTATAGTTTAAAAGTAGATCAGATTTTAAGAAATCCAATACTGGAAGATTTAGCCAGATTAATAAAATCGAATACCATTGTCGTAGATCAATCTGAGGTAAAAGGAGATGTAGCATTAAGCCCAATTCAAAATTATTTCTTTCAGAATTCAACTATTATCAATAAAAACCATTACAATCAATCTGTGCTGTTAAAAAGCAAGGTTGCTGTAAATCAGGAAATTTTAGAGCACTGTATCTCAACCTTAATATTGCATCATGATGCTTTAAGAATGCAGTATAGTTTTATAAATGACCAATGGCTGCAATACAATAATGATGCTTCCGGAAAGCATTATAAAATTAATTTTTATGACCTGACAGAAGATCCTGATGAATTAGCATCTTTAAATAGAATTGGAGAAGAATTACAGTCCGGTTTTGATATTGGTTCAGGCGTATTGGTTCATGTTGGACATTTTAGACTTAAAGACGGAGACCGTTTAGCTCTAATTATTCACCACTTGGTTATTGATGGTATTTCGTGGCGCATTTTCTTAGAAGATTTGTCGACTTTATACGAGTCAATCTCCTCTAATAACGAAAAAAAATTGCCATTAAAAACAGATTCTTTTCAACGTTGGACTGCTTCGCAACTGGAGTACGCCAAGAGTGAAAAAGTAAAAAAAGAGCGTGTTTACTGGGAGAATGTTTCCAGCGAAATCATTCCATTATTGCCAACAGATTATAACGAAGAACCAAAAAAATACAAGCTCGACGAGTTGATCAATTTGGTATTAGATGCACCCCTGACAGAGAAATTACAGACACAGGTACATCATATATACAATACAGAGATTAATGATATCCTGCTAACAGGTCTTGCAATGGCAATTCGCGATGTATTTGAAATTGAAAAAACTGCCGTGAGAATGGAAGGTCACGGAAGAGAAGAAATAATAGAAGGAATCGATATTGGCAGAACAATAGGATGGTTTACCAGCGTATATCCTGTTATTCTTGATTTGTCAGGATCAAAAGGCTACGAAATAGTATCGATTAAAGAATCATTGCGTAAAATACCAGGCAAAGGTATTGGTTATGGGATTTTGAATTATCTGGATAAACCCTTTTCAAACAAATTAAAACCAAGTATTGAATTTAATTATTTAGGAGATTTTGGTCATGAGACTGAAGCAAATAAAGAGCCTTTGTTTAAATTTTCATCAGAAAATGCAGGAGCATCCGTGGCTTCGGTAAATGGTAAAGGCGAAATTTTGCTGGATGTTTCAGGAATAATGATTTCGGGCGAACTTCATATGTCAATTCGCTATTCAGGCAAGTCATTTAATAGAGAAACTATAGAAAAATTAGCTAACGCTTACAAACAAAACCTTCAAAATCTTATCGGGGAACTGTCCGGTAAAAAACAAAATTACCTAACACCATCTGACCTGACATACAAAAAAATCCAATACTCAGATCTTGCCGATTTAAGCCATTACAATACAGTAGAAGACATTTATGAATTATCTCCCTTACAACAAGGAATGTATTACCATTGGTTATTAGATAAAAAAGATCTTTTGTACTACAATCAAGTGTCGTACAGACTATATTTTGCAGATTTCAACAGTGAAAATGTAAAAACAGCATTTGAGCAGCTAATAGCCAGACACGCGGTATTAAGAACAAGCTTTACCAATAAATTAGGGGAAGAAATGCTTCAGATAGTGCATAAAAAAGTGACAGCAAATTTCAAATTTGAGCAACTTAATGCCGATGAAAATGCTATTGAAGAGAAATTGAATCAAATAAAACAAACCAATAAAACAAACTTATTTGATTTTGAAGAACCATCTCTAATAAGATTAAATGTCATAGAAGTAAAAGATGGTGAATATGAATTTATCTGGAACTATCATCACATATTACTGGACGGCTGGTGTACCAGCATATTAATCAATGACTTTAGTAATCTGTTGTCTGCATTACAGCACAATACAAAAGTAACATTACAAAGACCAGTAGGATATTCTAAATACATCGAATGGCTGTCAAAACTGGACAAAGGGGCTTCATTGAAATACTGGAGAAATTATTTAGAAGGATTTAATGAGGCAACACAGCTTCCTTTTAATAAAAATGGCGATGGTTATGCGTTGATTACCAAAGAGTTTTTTATTGAAAATGATTTATGGCAAAAAATAAATTCGATATGCAATGAAACAGATATAACTAACAGCACATTTTTTCAAGGCGTTTGGGGCTATATGTTATCCAGAATAAACGATACAAACGATGTCATATTTGGCGCTATTGTTTCAGGCAGACCGGCAGAATTAAATGGGGTAGAAACTATTGTAGGGTTATTTAGCAATACAATTCCGGTACGTGTTAGATACGGAAGCAAGGAAACACCAAAAGAATTATTAAAAAGACTTCAAAACGATAACATAGACAGTACAGCACACCATTTTTTAAATATATCCGAAGTGCAGACGCAAAGCACGTTAAATAAAAACCTGATCAATACGATCATGATTTTTGAAAATTATGTGGTACACGATTTAAACCTGGACGAAAATTTAGATATGGGAAAAATAGGTCAGATTGATTTAAACCTCCAGACTAATTTTGATTTCAATTTTGAAGTCGTACCATCAGAGTCAAATTTCAAAATAAAATTCGATTACAATCAAAATAAATTCGATCAGCAGATTATTCAGGACTTAGTAGACTACTTGAAATTTACTTTAGAATTGTTTGCAGTCGAATGCAATACAGAGTTCGATCTTTTATCGCTTCGATTTGAAAACAAAAAGAAAATTTTAATAGAACAAACTGTAAAAACTTTCAATAATACAGTACAGGCATTTGCCAAAATCGAAGAAAATACAATTGAAGCCGGACTTTCGAAAGAAAAAATAATTGGAAATAACCTTAATAAACTCTCAAAATTTTTAAAGTAAGATTGGCAAAATCACGGCATTTGCAATACTCGAAAAAAAGAGCAGAGAAGCGATTCGAAATAACAAAACATACTTAAAACCAATTTAAAGAATTAAAACTTTTAACAAAATCAAATCATGGGAATTAATAGCAATATTGAAGGATACGAATTATCAGAAAACCAAAAAAACTTGTGGGGTTTAGGCAATATCGGGCAATACTTTAATCAAATTAAAATTGAATTAAAATTTGATATCGCACAAGATAAACTACTGCAATATATTGAGAAAGTGGTCAGTAAAAATGAAATTCTGCACTACAAAATGATGTTAAGTAATGGATTTACTTATCCAATTCAAATTGATGCTGCTGATACTAAAACAGAGTGGTCAGAGATCGATTTAGATGCCAATTATACAGATGCGACACTTGATGAAAAATTAAATTATACTTATGATCCTTTAAACAATCAGCCTTTGCGTTTTTGTTTTGCAAAAGAATCAGGTAAAATCAAATTTATTTATATCAGATTTTATTCTCTCTGGAGCGATTCTTATAGTCCATTATTGTTTTGTGAATATTTACTGGATGAAATTAATGCCCAAAATAATCCTGAAAATAAAGAAGACACACAGACTGAAAAAATTGAATATTCTGGATTTAGTTCCTGGCAGAACGAATTAATCAGTGAACCAGAACCAGAAGCGGTAGATTTTTGGAAAAACTACGCCGCAGATTTCGGAAATAAAACAATTCCGTTTAACGATTTTACAAACTCTTTTACAGCAGCAAAAAGACAAGTGTATAACATCGAAAAAGCAGACTATAACAGTTTAAAAACGTACTGTGAAAAAAATGATGTTAAAGTAGAAACCGTATTGTTATATAATTACTTAAAATATCTAATGCTGTTTGCAGAAGATGAAGTAAGCATTGGATATATTCCGTTTGAAAGAAAATATAAAGAATTAGCCAACACTTTTGGGTATGTAAATAACATTATTCCTTTTAAATTCAACAACAATAGTGAATTATCTATAAAAGAAACAGTGGATACTATTGCGGCTGAACTGAATAATGTAAGCGACTGGTCGGATTTTTTTACAATTGACAGAGAAAATAAAATAAAAAACAGTAGCGATTTTTATTTTAAATACTGTTTTGAATATATCGACTTATCAAAAGAGGTCTTGCAAAATACTATTTTTGAGATTAAGGACCTTACTCTTATCCAGGATTCTTTTGATTTGAAATTATCATGCACAGACAATGGCAATAGTATAGCTGTAGAAGTATATTTTAACGAAGAAGCGTTTGGAACAGATGCAAAAGATATTGTAGCAGAACAACTTAAAAATGTATTTACAGCGCTTACAGAACCTGATACGGCTGATAGTAGGATTAGTGAACTGGAAAACAAGATTATTACTCAATCGAATACTACCCAAAATTACTTTCCTGAATATGATTCAGTTATCGCATTATTTGAGGCTCAGGTCAACGCTAATCCGGAGCATATTGCCTTATTAAATGATGATTTTAAAATTAATTATCAAGAACTAAACGAAAAAGCCAATCACTTAAAGAATTACTTAACGGAGCGTTATGATATACAACCAGGTGATGCTGTAAGTTACCTTGGTAATGCCACAGATTGGTATGTAATAAGTGTTTTGGCAATTTTAAAAGCAGGAGCATATTTCATTCCTATAGATACCAATTATCCTAACGAACGCATTAATTATATCTTGCAGGAGTCAACCTGTAAAGTTTTAATATGTGATCCTAATCTAACTATTGACTTTGATTTAGCAAATTATAATGTTTTGACTCCTTCTTTTGATGAGATTGCAAAATCGAACAATACAGATCAAAAAATTGAATATAATAAAAATGATGTAGCCTATTGTATCTACACTTCCGGTTCAACAGGAAACCCAAAAGGATGTACCATAAGCCAGTCTAACCTGCTTAATTATGTGCAATGGTGCGATACATTTTATTTTGAAAATGCCCAAGTAGGAAACTGGGGATTATTTACCTCAATTTCATTCGATCTTTCTATAACAGCCTTGTTTCTAAGTCTGATAAGAGGAAAGAAACTTTGGATTTCAAACTTTGATAAAGAAATCAATGTATTGCTTAAAGAATCCTTTAACAATCCTCAAATTGATACTTTAAAAATTACACCAGCCCATATTTCCCTTTTAAAAGATGTGGAAATAAAAAATACAACTATTAAAAAAATTATTTGTGGAGGAGAAAAGCTGCTTCATTATCACATTCAGATTCTTAAAAACATACGAGAAGATATTGAAATTTATAATGAATACGGACCTACAGAATGTACTGTAGGATGTATTGTAAGTCAGGTAATGAACAGCGATTCAAAAGTACTTGTAGGAAAACCAATCGCTAATACTGAGATTTACATCTTAAATAAAGATTCAAAACCTTGTCATATTGGTGAAGTAGGTGAAATTTTTGTAGGCGGATCAGGGGTTTCAGTCGGCTATTTGAACCGATCAGATTTAACATCTGAAAAGTTTATTGCAAATCCGTTTGACAATACTCAAAAACTATATACGACAGGCGATTTAGCTTGTTGGCTTCCTGATGGAAATATAGAATACCTGGGTAGAAAAGACCATCAGGTTAAAATTAGAGGGTACAGAATTGAGCTGGAAGAAATTGAAAAAGCAATCCTGCAATTTTCTACTGATATTGCTCAGGTTGTAGTCGATGCCAAAGAAATGAACGACGATAAGATACTTATTGCTTACCTGGTTTGTAATAAAATTATAGATAAAACAAAGCTGAGTCATTTTTTAAAAGAAAAACTTCCGGCTTACATGAATCCGGGTTTTATCGTGAATATCGATAAAATACCTCTTACGTCTAATGGAAAAATCGATAGAAAATTACTTCCTAATGTAAGCGTTCAAAACTTTTTGAGAGCAGAATATGTTGCACCGCAAAACGAAATACAACGTCAGGTTGCAGAAATCTGGCAGGATCTCTTAAAAATTGAAAAAATTGGAATCAATGATAATTTCATTGAATTAGGCGGACATAGTTTAGTAGCAGTTCAGGTTTTTAACAGGATTTATAAAGAACTGGGGAAAACCATTTCCCTGCGATTATTTTTTGAGAACCCAACCATAAAAAAGTTGGTTGATCAGTTAAAAGAAAATGAATTCTTTTCAATAGAAAAAACAAGCGAACAGGATTCTTATCCGTTAACGGCTTCACAAAACCGATTTTGGATTTTAAGTCAGTTTGAAGAAGCTTCTTTAGCCTATAACATGCAGACCATATTGAAATTTAAAGGTACTATCAATATTGCAAAATTTGAAGATGCATTTACTAATTTAATCAACAGACATGAGAACTTAAGAACTTCTTTCAGAGCTTTAAAAAATGGTGAGGTTCGTCAAATAATAACACCAATAGAAGATGTTGAATTTAAAATGCAATTTTTAGATTTTAGTCATACTGACTTAACCGATAAGGCTGTAGACGAATATTTTGAAAAAGAAAACAGTAAACCGTTTGAACTGGAAAATTCGCCTTTGCTCCGTACCACTTTAATAAAAACGCAAGACGAAGAATATGTATTTTCAATAGCGCTTCCTCACATTATTGGAGATGGATGGTCGATGGAAATACTTGCAGTAGAAGTTGTTAAGATATATAACGCTTTGATTCAGGACAAAGATATTGACTTACCGCAATTAAATATTCAATATAAAGATTATGCAGTCTGGTTAAACCAAGAAGTTAAAAAAGATAAATACAAAATTTCTGGAGATTACTGGCTGAACCAGTTTAGTGGAGATCTTCCGGTTGTGAACCTGCCAAGCGTTAAAAAACGCCCGCTGATAAAAACATACAATGGAGATTATCAGGTACATGAATTTTCGAATGCCTTTTTAGAGAAATTAAATATTTTTTCAAAAGAAAACGATGTAACGCTATTTATGACATTGATGTCTGTTATAAACACATTGCTGCATAAATACACTGGAAACGAAGATATAATTGTAGGTTCGCCAATTGCAGGCAGGGAACATCCGGATTTAGAAAATCAGGTGGGGTTATATCTTAACACTCTTGCATTAAGAACAAAAGTAGAAAAAGATACCGATTTTATGGCGTTGTTGCATCATGAAAAAGAAGTTTTACTTCAGGCTTTCGAGCATCAAAATTATCCTTTTGATGAGTTGATTGACCAGTTAAATTTTAAAAGAGATATCAGCAGATCAGTACTTTTTGATATCATTGTGACTTTACAAAGCCAGGAAAAATTAAACAATTTCGAAAAAGAAGATATTTTAGATCTTGAAGTTCATTCCTATAACTACAAAAACACTACTTCTAAATTTGATATAGAATTTAATTTTATAGAATCAGATGCTTTGACTTTAGGCATTAAGTATAATACTGATGTTTATGATTTGGCTTTTATCGAGAAAATATTTGTTCATTTTGAGCATTTATCGTCAGCGTTGATTGCTGCCCCATCAAAAAAGATTTCGGAAATTAATTATCTGAGTGATACAGAAAAAGCAGAGTTACTGTTAGATTTTAATCCTGTTGCAGTTTCGTATCCAAAAGATCAAACTTTTTTGGACTTGTTTGAAGAGCAATTGTCAAAAACACCGGATGCAGTTGCACTGGTTTATGAAGAATTGAGTTTTACCTATAAGGAATTAAACGAGCGATCCAATCAGCTTGCAGACAGCTTACAACAGGATTACGCCATTAAAAAAGGAGATCCTGTTGGAGTTTTATTGAGCCGTACAGAATGGGTTATGATTTCGATATTGGGAATCTTAAAAGCGGGAGGTGTTTATGTGCCTATTGAGCCACAATTGCCTAATCATAGAAAAGCCTTTGTTGCAGAAGATACCGGACTGAATTTATTGATAACGGAAACTTTTTACCTTTTTGATATTGATTTTTATAATAAGGATGTGCTGGCTGTCGATGTAGAATTTGAGCCTTTGAACTATAATAAAGATTTTAAAAGAGTAGCCCTTGATACACAGGATCTGGCTTATATCATTTATACTTCAGGGTCTACAGGTAATCCAAAAGGGGTTATGATTAATCACGAATCATTGTTTAATTATCTTTTCTGGTCCAGATCACGTTATTTGGATAATGATTTGGCAAACACCAATTTCGGATTATTTACCTCTTTGTCTTTTGACCTTACCATTACCAGTTTGTTTTTACCGATAATCAGTGGAGGAAGCCTTAATGTTTTTAATTCGAGCGAAAATATATCAGATGTTTTAAGAACATATTTTGAAAGTGATATTTCATGTGTCAAGCTAACTCCTGCGCACATTAGTGTACTGGAAAGCCTGGGTCTTGCCTCGAGCAAAGTAGAAGTTGCCATTGTTGGTGGCGAAGCTTTAGGAAACAACCACGTTGCTATTTTAAGACGTTTGAACCCATCAATGAAAATCTATAACGAATATGGCCCTACAGAAGCGACTGTTGGCTGTATAGTTTATGAAATAAAAGCTGAAGAGGATCCTATCCTGATAGGCACACCAATATCTAATTTTGAGATTTATATTCTTGACCCGGCACTGGAGTTAGTTGGCGTGGGCATAGTGGGAGAGATTTACATTTCCGGTACAGGTCTTTCAGCCGGATACCTTAACCGTGCAGAGCTAACGGCTGAAAAGTTTATCGCCAACCCGTTTAAAGCCGGAGAACGCATGTACAAGACAGGCGATTTGGCAAGATGGCTTTCTGATGGGAATATAGATTATAAAGGCAGAGAAGACGATCAGGTAAAAATTAAGGGGTATCGAATAGAACTGGGAGAAATAGAATCTGTGATGGCTGGTTTCTCGCAGGATATTACTCAGGCTGTAGTGAAAATTAGTGAATATAACGGCGAAAAATATATTGTTGCCTATTATGTTTCAGAGAAAAAAATAGATAAAAAAGTACTTCAAAATAGTCTGAATAAAATTTTACCAGATTATATGCTTCCGGGTTTTTACGTTCAATTGGACTTTATTCCATTAACATCAAATGGAAAAATTGACCATAAACTTTTGCCTGACGTAGCCGAAAAAGACTTAATTAAAGAAGAATATGTAGCGCCAACAACGAAAGAAGAAGAACTTTTAGTGGCTATATGGTCTGAAGTATTAAAATATGATGCCGTTAGTATAAAAGAGAGTTTTTATAATTTGGGTGGTGATTCTATCAAATCAATTTTAGTAGTTTCAAGATTAAAGCAAATGGGATATACACTAAAAGTAGATCAAATTTTGCGAAACCCTATCCTTGAAGACCTGGCAAAATTGGTTAAATCTAATTTTAATATTGTCGATCAGTCTGAAATAACAGGAGAAGTGCAGCTAACGCCAATTCAATATTACTTTTTTGAAAGTGATGCCATTTCTAATAAAAATCATTACAATCAATCTGTTTTATTAAAAAGTAAATCAACCATAGATCCTTTAGTACTAAACCGTAGTATCAAAACATTAGTGGTACACCATGATGCGTTAAGAATGGGATTTAAATTTGAAAATAATGCCTGGTCGCAATATAATCATGATACTGCAGAGGAACATTACAAAATCAATTTTTATGATTTAACACATGAGGCGGATCAATCAGAGGCGTTGAACCAATTAGGATCAAAATTGCAATCTGGGTTTGATATAAATTCCGGAATATTATTTCAAATAGGGCATTTTAGAATGTCTGATGGTGATCGTTTGGCATTAATAGTTCATCACTTGGTTATTGATGGTGTGTCATGGCGTATTCTTTTAGAAGATTTGTCGAATTTGTACAGCTCTTTTTTAAAAAATGACAAAAGCAACCTGCCATTAAAAACAGATTCATTTCAGCTTTGGGCATCCCGTCAGGCAGAATATGCCAAGACCGAAAAAATTCAGCAAACCAGACTGTATTGGGAAGAAATCAGTAAGGAAGAAATTGCTTTATTGCCTACGGATTATGTAGAACAGAATAATACTTTAAAAACAGAAAAATCTAACGGATTTGTATTGGATCAAAGCCTGACTCAAAAATTACAAACTAAGGTTCATGATGTTTATAACACTGAAATCAATGACATATTACTTACTGGTCTTGGACTGGCAATACGAGATGTTTTTGGGGTTGAAAAAAGTGTTGTTAAAATGGAAGGGCACGGAAGAGAAGAAATAATCGACGGAATAGATATAGGACGAACAGTTGGTTGGTTTACAAGTGTTTATCCGTTTATTTTAGATGTTTCACAATCTGATGGAAATGCATTAGTAACAGTAAAAGAATCTTTACGTAAAATACCTAACAAAGGTATCGATTACGGTATTTTAAATTACCTCGACAAACGATTTACAAATGATCTGGCACCAAGTATTCAGTTTAATTATCTTGGGGATTTTGGAAACAATGTAGGCGGTGATAAAGAAGAAGCATTATTCGAATTTTCATCAGAAAATATAGGACGATCCATAGATCCTGCAAATAACAACAGTACCATTTTGCTAAATGTATCCGGAATAATGGTTTCAGGTCAGTTAAGCATGTCAATTCGATATTCAGATACTTTATTTAATGATGAAACCATAGAAAATCTGGTAGTGTCTTATCAAAATCAGCTTGAAAATCTAATAGATGCATTAGCTGCAGAAAAGAAAAATTATTTAACACCATCCGATTTAACGTATAAAAACATTACCTATACAGCACTAACTGCTCTAAATGAAGATAATAATGTAGAAGATATCTACACTTTATCTCCTTTACAGCAAGGAATGTATTACCATTGGTTACTCGATAAGTCAAGTCCTGCTTATTTTGAGCAATTTGCCTACACAATCAATACAGATGGTTTAGATATCAATTCAGTTAAGCAGGCTTATGATGCCTTAATTTCAAGATATTCTATTTTGCGAACAAGATTCACCAATACTATAGGAGGTGTTCCTTTGCAAATAGTTTACAAGAACATTCAAAGTAATTTCTCTTATCAAGAAATGTCTGAAAATGATACCATCGAACAGTATATCGATAAAGTAAAAGAACAAGATAAGACTAAAGGGTTTGATTTTGAAAACCCCTCTCAAATGCGATTAACTGTTGTAGGATTAACTGCTGAAAAATTCGTATTTATCTGGAGTCATCATCATATCTTAATGGATGGCTGGTGCATGAGTATTCTTGTGAATGATTTTTACAGTATTTTGACGTCTATCAACACCGGGCAGCCAGGCAATCTATCAAAACCGGTTAAATATTCAGAATATATCAGCTGGCTTTCAGATATAGATAAAAATGTTTCATTGAACTATTGGAAAAATTATCTGCACGGCATAGAGTCTTCTACCCATATTCCTTTTAAAAGAAAAAAACAACTGGCAGGGAATGCTAAACTAACAAAAGAATCTTTCCAGATCGAAGGTGATTTATTTGATAAGTTAAAAAATCTATGCCAGGAAATAGAAATAACGCCAAGTACATTTATGCAGGGAGTCTGGGGGTATTTACTTTCAAGATATAATAACACACAAGATGCCGTTTTTGGCTCAATAGTTTCAGGAAGACCGGGAGAACTTTCTGGTGTCGAAAATATGGTGGGACTTTTTATCAATACGATTCCTGTTCGTGTACAATATGACAAAGGTGATAGCCCTAAAGCGTTTTTAAAGAAACTTCATACTGAAACCCTGAAAAGTACTGCGCACCACTATATAAATTTATCCGAGGTGCAGGCTCAAAGTATTCCGGGAATGGAACTCATTAATAACTTAATGGTATTCGAAAATTACCTGATACAAGAAGCAGTAAAGGAAGAAATAGATGAGTTGTACAGCCAGAAAGAACAAAAATTAACGATCGAGGAAATTAATGTTTTTGAGCAGACTAATTATGATTTTAGTACAATTATTGCGCCTTCTGCGTCAGCATTTAAAGTTGAATTCAGATATAACCCAAATGTATTTGATGCAGGGCTTATAAAAAATCTTTCGGCTCATTTTTCAGGCTTGGTAGCACAATTTTGCTCTGACTCAGAAATTAAGCTAAGTCATATTGATTATATAACGAAAGAGGAGAAGACAGAACTGATTGAAGATTTTAATAATGGAGATCATTTTTTAACCAATAAATCGCTTGTAGATTTATTTGCAGACCAACTGGCGCGAACTCCGGATAATATTGCTGTTTTTTATGATAATAAAGAGTTGACATATAAAGAATTAGATACCGTTTCTAGCCAATTGTCCAACATTTTAACAAACAAATTTAGTATTATTAAGGGAGAGCCGGTTGGTGTACAGTTAAATCGAAGCCAATGGTCAATTATTTCTATTCTTGCGATATTAAAAGCAGGTGGCGTATATGTACCTATTGATTTTGAATTACCAGACGACCGCAAAAGATTTATAATTGAAGATACCCAGTTAAAATTATTGATTTCTGAGGATTCCTGCGCTTTAGAATTAGAGTATTATACAGGAAATATATTCTTAATCGACCACAACTATTGGGATTTAGCAGCAGCGGCTCCAGCTGAAAAGGTAGCTATATCGCCGGACGATTTAGCGTATGTAATTTATACATCAGGTTCTACAGGTCAGCCAAAAGGCGTAATGGTACAGCATTCAGGTGTAGTAAATACGATTCTTTCCCTGATTGATGCTTTAGAAATCAAAGAAGCAAAAAGAAGTTTGCAATATCTGTCATTTTCATTTGATGCTTCTATTTCTGAAATTTTTGTTGCATTGTTATCCGGATGCAGTTTATACGTTATTGGCGAAGAAAAACGAAAAGATACGGCTTTGTTGGGTGATTATATCATAGAAAATGAAATTGAACTGGCAACATTACCTGCTGCTATATTTAAAATAATTGATATCAATTCGCTAAAAGGATTAAGTACTTTAATTACAGGAGGTGAATCACCAAATATTGAAAAAATCAATCAGTTTCTGCAATACGGTACTTATCATAACGAATACGGACCAACAGAAACAAGTATTTGTGCCACAATTTATAAAAAAGAAAAAGGGAGTAAGCACACGACGAACAATGTACCAATAGGAAAACCTTTGTCGAATGTTGATATCTACATCATGGATGATTTGCAACAGTTACAACCTAAGGAAATTGTAGGCGAAATTTGTATAGGAGGCAAGGGATTAGCTAAGGGATATCTGAATCAAATTGGGTTAACAGCAGAAAAATTTATTTCGAACCCTTTCAAAAAAGGAGAAAAAATATATAAAACAGGAGATTTAGGCAAATGGCTGTCTGATGGCACTGTAGAATTTTTAGGAAGAATAGATGATCAGTTGAAAATTAGAGGGCACCGAATTGAACTTGGCGAAATTGAATCTGTATTAGCGGCTTTTTCTAATGAATTGGTAAAAGTTGTTGTAGAGGCAAAAGAGCAAAAAGGAGAAAAAGTACTTGTTGCTTATTATGTGAGTACTGAAGACATTAATAAAAGGGAATTAAGAGCCTATCTTCAAAACAAATTGCCTTTGCACATGGTCCCTAATTATTATGTTGAAGTAGAGAACATTCCGCTGACCACAAATGGAAAAGTAGACCGAAAATCATTGCCTGAAGTATCTGATGCTGATATGATTCGAAGAGAATATATTGCTCCTTCCAATGATATAGAAAGAGTACTTTCAAAAATCTGGCAGGATGTTTTACAAGTAAAAACAATAAGCATAACAGATAATTTCTTTGAATTGGGAGGTCATAGTATTAAAGCCATTGCTATCATCTCAGAAATACAAAAGGAGTTTGATTTAAAAATCAAAATAGCCGATTTATTCCAACATTCAACAATTCAGGAACTATCAGATGAAATTGAGAAAAATTTTCAGGAATCTAACCTTCACAGAGAGATTGTTGACAAGATAACTATTTAGTAAAAAAAATATAGACCGTTAAAACTTAAATCAAAATGAGCACAATAAACAAAGACCGTTATTTAAAATTAAATGTTGCAATTGAGGGACTAATTGACAGATGGTATGCCTGGCCTCATTTAGTATCTCCTGCCACAGCGGCCATGAATATAAAAGACAGACATTTAAAAATTATGGAATCTTATATTAAGAATCCTAAAATACATGCCGCCGCGGTAAAAGACCCCAAAATGTTAGGAGGGCCATTTATCGATTACAACGGAGGTCGTGTTGATGAAATTAAAGAATTGTATAATGCAACACTCGACAGCAGAACTGACGTGCTTGAATTTCGTGAAGCGATAATAGAACTTACGGATATGCTGAAAAGAGAGGCAAAAGGATATTCTCTGGATGCTTTATATGAAAAAGTTCCTGAAATTCTAAGAGGATTTGTTGAATTATATTATGATTTAAATAATAATCCCAATTTCAGGTTTTTTGAAGCTTTACTGTATAAAAGTAAATATTATGAAGAATCTTCGCAATCCATCTCTTTACAATTGGTAGAAGCGGATGACTCCAGGTCATTTGTTTTAAGTACACCAAGATTAAATGATGATAATTTAATTCATTTAGACCTGCCTTTTAAATCAAATCTTATTGATGAATTATTTAAAATGAAAAGAATTCCTTCTGATTATGACACGATCAAAAATACCCTGGGAATTTTAACCGGGCAGGAAGGTTTGTTTGATTCATTTTTTACAGATCAGGCACCTGATGCATATGAAAAATATGCCAATAAAGGCGTTAGAACCAGATATTTTGGACATGCATGTGTTTTGGTTGAAACAGATGAAATTTCTATTTTAATTGATCCGGTAATCAGTTACGACGGCTACGAAACAGATGTAAAGCGATATACAATAAACGATCTTCCAGAGAAAATAGACTATGTTTTGATAACCCATAATCATCAGGATCATATCTTATTGGAGACATTACTGCAATTGCGTCATTCGATCAAAAACATCATAATCCCAAGTAGCGGAAAAGGAAATCTTCAGGATCCTAATTTAAGACTGATGTTTAAAAATATTGGTTTCGATAACGTAATTGAATTAGATGATATGGAAAGCATCGAAATGGATAAGTGTACCATTACCGGGCTGCCTTTTCTGGGCGAACACTCAGATATTGATATTAGAACGAAACTGTGCTACCATGTAAAACTTCATAATGATTTTAAAGTATTATTTGTGGCAGACTCCTGCAATATCGAACCAAAAATATATGAAAGAATTCATAATATTATGGGTGATGTAGACATACTATTTCTGGGTATGGAATGTGATGGTGCTCCATTATCATGGCTTTACGGACCATTACTTTCAGAAAAATTAGAAAGAGATAAAGACTTTTCAAGGAGGTTAGCAGGATGTAATTTTGATCAGGGAATCTCACTGGTAGATATTTTTAATCCTAAAAATGTATTTGTTTACGCAATGGGGCTGGAGCCGTGGCTGCAATTTATTAGTTCTATAAAATATACAGATGAATCAAGACCAATAGTAGAATCTAACAAATTGGTAAATGAATGTATTAAAAGAGGAATAGATGCAGAAAGATTGTTTGGTGAAAAAACAATTGAATACTAAAAAACAATTTCATGTATGTTGTTGAACCACACAGTTACTTTTTAGAGAAACTACTATAAAAGTAGCTGTGCAGACAACAGATTTTTGAATCGCTTTGACGAGTAGTTCTCCAGATAAACAGAGTCAATGAGATTAAAAACGTAAGAGGTATTTAATACCACGCAACTGTAAAATACAACCACAGTTTTGAATCAGTCAAAAATATAATGTAACAATAATTTGTCTCTGTAAAATAGCATTACATAGCCATCACACTTTAAGCATCACGAAAAATCTTAGCACAATGAAAAAAGAAATCGAAAACCTTTTTAAGGATCTACATAATGATGATATACAATTAGTACTTAACAAGGAGGAAAATATAGAAATAATATCGTTTAAAAATAAAATTTCTTCAGATGTCTTAAAGAAGATTAAAGACAACAAAAATGAAATTATAAATTTTTTAAAAAATAAAAAAGAATGTGGCGATTCTGCTATTTCATTAGTCGAAAAATCAGATAGTTATTTAGCTTCTTCAGGTCAGAGAGGTATATGGTTTGCCAGCCAGATCAAAGAAGGATCAATTGCACACAATATGCCGCTGCAAAAAGTTTTAAACGGTATCTCTGACAGGAAACTGTTTATTCAAGCAATAAATTGTGTTATTGACAGGCATGAGATATTGAGAACTATTTTTAAATTGGATGATCACGGAATTTTAAAACAAATTGTACTGGACAGAAGCGAACTTGCATTCAAGGTGCAAATCGAAGATCTGAGGAACAACTCAAATTACGAGAAGATGATTTCTGAGGCAATCCATTTGGATTCAAATCAGGCTTTTGATTTAGAAAACGGGCCACTGTTAAGGATTTCGCTTTTTCAGATATCAGATGAAACGTATGTTTTTTATTTTAATATTCATCATATTATTTGTGATGGCTGGTCGATGGAGATATTAGAAAAAGAAATAACACTTTATTATGAAGCCCTGATAACCGGAAATCGTCCCAGTTTAGACGAAATTAAAATTCAGTATAAAGATTTTGCTACTTGGGAATCTAAAATAATCCTGGATGGCAGTTTACAAAAACACAAAGAATATTGGCTAAGTAAGTTATCAGGTAAATTGCCTGTTCTGGATTTGTTAAGTTTTAAAAAGAGACCAAGATTTAAAACGTTCAACGGGTATTCGCTGGAAACAAATATTTCGTCTGATGTCCTGGTTAATTTGCGAAAAATGGCACAGTCAGAAAAAAGCAGCTTTTTTATAGCAGTTTTGGCTGTTGTCAAAGTATTGATTAACAAGTATACAAATGAAAAAGATATTGTTATTGGTTTTCCAATATCAGGAAGGCAGGAAAAAGTACTTCACAATCAAATAGGATATTATGCCAAAACATTGGTTTTAAGAAGTCAGATCGATGAAAATGATACCTTTCTTTCTTTTTTTAAACAATTAAAAGAAAATACCTTATCGGCTTATGAATATCAGGATTATCCGTTTGATCTTCTGGTATCTGATTTGAATCTTCAAAAAGATTTGAGCAGGAATTCATTATACGATATCTCTGTTACATACAATAATATAGCATCGAAGAATGAAACATTTCGGGAAGAAAAATCAGATGAAATTAAAAATTTAGGTACCAAGAGATGTAAATGTGATTTTGAATTTCATTTTACTGAAGTAGGAGACGACCTGAATTTGGTATTAAATTTTAATAATGATATTTACGAAAGTGAGTCGGTTATTAAATTTTTACAGCATTTCAGACAAATTTTAGCTGAAGTTTCGTTACATGAAAACAAGCAAATTAAAAATATAAATTATTTAACAGAAGCTGAAAAAACGCAATTATTAAACGGTTTTAGTGATGTTGCGGCAAACTATCCGAAAGATAAAACAATTGTTGATTTGTTTGAAGAACAAGCCGAAAAAACTCCGGATAATATAGCAGTAGTTTTTCAGGATAAAACTTTAAGCTACAGAGCGCTTAATAATCAGGCAAATCAATTAGGACTATACCTGAAAAAAGAATACAATATTGTACCGGATGATTTGATAGGAATAAAACTGGATAGATCTGAGCAAATGATTGTGGTAATTTTAGGAATTTTAAAATCCGGGGCAGCTTATGTGCCTATAGATATAAATTATCCTGAGGAAAGAATATCTTATATAGAAAAGGATAGTAAATGTAAGGTGGTAATAGGTCAGGAAGAACTGGCAAAATTTAGTGCAAAGCAACAAGAACTGTCAACAGCAAATCTTGAAAAATATATTGAACCACATCATCTTGCCTATGTTATATATACCTCAGGAACAACAGGTAATCCAAAAGGAACATTATTAGAGCACAGAAATGTTGTAAGACTGTTTTTTACTGATAAACCTTTATTCGATTTCAATGAAAATGATATCTGGACTATGTTTCATTCTTATAGTTTTGATTTTTCGGTTTGGGAAATGTACGGTGCTTTGCTTTATGGCGGTAAGCTAATAGTGGTACCAAAAGAAGTAGCACAAAACACACCGGAGTTTTTAGAATTATTATACGATCAGTCTGTTACTATACTTAATCAAACCCCATCAGCATTTTATAACCTGATAGATTGTGAAAAGTCAATTAAAAAGCGTGATTTTAAACTAAGAAACATAATTTTTGGAGGAGAAGCACTAAATCCGTTTCTGTTATTTAATTGGCATAAAAAGTATCCTACAGCAAAGCTTATTAACATGTATGGCATTACAGAGACGACTGTTCATGTTACTTATAAAGAGATTGGCGAAAAAGAGATCAATTTTGAGCAGTCAAACATAGGAAAAACTATTCCTACTTTAAGCTGCTACATATTAGATGCCTCAAAACAGCTGGTTCCTGAAGGCGTGTTTGGAGAACTGTATGTGGTAGGCGCTGGTCTGGCACGAGGATATCTTAACCGTCCGGAACTGACTTTGGAGAAATTTACAAATAACCCTTTTATTGCGGGAGAACGCATGTATAAATCAGGTGATATTGGGCGATGGATATCTGGTGGTGATATTGAATATAAAGGCAGACAGGATGATCAGGTAAAGATCAGAGGTCACAGAATTGAGTTAGGTGAAATTGAAAAAGCCCTTTCACTCGAAAAAACAATACGCCAGTCTGTTGTAATAGTAGATAAGGATAAAAATATTGTGGCGTATTACATTTCGGATATTGTTTTGGACAAAAAGGTTTTACAGCAAAATTTAAGCGCTCTTTTACCTGATTATATGCTTCCGGGTTATTATGTTCAAGTAGAAGAAATTCCTTTAACAACAAACGGAAAGGTCGACAGATCATCTTTGCCGGCAATACAATTAAAGGATTTAATTAAGGAAGAATATGTTGCGCCAAGAACTAAAGAAGAGAAACTTTTGGTTTCTATTTGTTCAGATGTTCTGAAACATGATATGATAAGCATAAAGGACAGCTTTTATAATTTGGGAGGCGACTCTATTAAATCGATTCAAATAATTACGCAATTAAAAAGTGCCGGCTTTTATTTGAAAATCACAGATCTTCTGCATCATCCGGTTTTAGAAGATTTGGCAAAAATGATAAAATCTGATGTTAGTACTATTGAAAATACTGGAGATAACACTTTACAAAACGCTGTGGCAGGTGAAATAAAAATCAATCAGCAATCTGAACTTTCATTTAACCAGCGCGTTTATACAAAGCTTGATTTTTCGCAGGTAGTATTAAAATTTAAAGTTTCGGAATTTCAGGAAAATAATTTTGAAAATGAATTTAGGGATTTAATTTCCAGATTTCCATCCTTATGTATGCGATATGAACTTGAGGATAATAAGCTGGTTCAAAGATTTATTTTAGCGAAAGATCAAAAAATTAAATTCACCATTTTGAATAATAATGATGAGGATGAGATTTCTAAACAAATTGTTTCAAATTATAATAAAGCCTACGATATACTTAATGAAGAATTAATAAGAGTAAACCTTTTAGTAGATGCAAATACAGGTACGGCAGAGGTGTATTTATGTATTCACCATTCTTTACTGGATGATTATTCAACAAAAATAGTACATAAAGAATTAACAGATTATTTTGAAAATCATATCAATCTGCCAGGTGTTGCTTATGTCCATTATTTTAAATTCATCGAATGGCAGAAAAATTTTCTTGCTTCTGCAGATGGACGAAGAGAGAAAGAATATTGGACAAATACGCTCAATACTGGATTCTTATATGACCATGCGAGCAGCATTGAAAAAAACAATCATCCTGTTTCGCAAAAAATCAGGATTACAGGTGCCCGATTTGATGAAATAACAGCGCTGAGCAAAAAAATGAATTTGCCTGTTAATGCCTTATGTAATGGCTTATATCAATTTTTACTAACTAAAGCTGCTATCGAATTTAAAGATTTGTTTACAATTTTAGTAACCTGCCGTGAAGCCGTTATTCCGGGAATTAATTTAGAGTTATTACCGGGTGTTATCAATAATGGATTGCCTGTACCTTATAAAAAACTGAAAGGCCATTATGATTTTAATCAGGATTATATCTTTTCTGCTTACGAGAATTATTTAGAAGCAAGATTACATCAATTGACTCCTTATGAAATTATTAGAGAAGAAGTGCAGCATAATTTGCAAAAGGATATTGACCAAAATGTGGTGGGAAGTTATAATTTTTTACTAGATGAAAATTATGTTAAAGAAACAGGGACAAATGAGGTAAAAGTAACTGCAGAACACTATAAAACGTTATCAAATACGGTTTCGATGAAAGCTATTTTATTTAAGAACGCTTTAGAAATTGAAATTTTGTGCAGCAATGATATCTATGAAAAAAAGAAAAATGAGATTTCACTCGACAGCGGTTTAAAAGCATTGTTGGAACTGGTAACGGAGAAAATCGCAATATATTAATTCTACATTAATAATAAAAAGATATAAAAACATTGACATTCATAAACTAAATAAACATGGATACAAATAATCGGTTTCAGCTATTTCTACTCCACTTTGCCGGTGGCAGCGTTTACTCTTATGATTTCCTTAAAAAACATATAGATCCAAATATTGAATTTATTGCTCTTGAACTGCCCGGACGAGGAAAACGGTTCAGTGAAAAATTACTGAAAACAAAAAGTGAAGTAATCGAGGATTATTTTTCTCAGATAAAAAAACTTAGAAACAATGCTCCTTATGTACTATTTGGGCATAGTATGGGAGCCACGATAGGTCTTTCTTTAACTAAGAGACTGGAAGCAATTGGTGATCCTCCTGAAAAATTGATTGTATCAGGAAATCCGGGACCCGGGATAAAAAAAGAAGAAGATATCATTCGGTATTTATTAGATGATTTCCAATTTAAAGAGGTTCTCGAAAAACTGGGAGGCGTACCCAGAGAAGTGCTGGATAATGATGAGCTCTACGAATACTTTGCTCCAATAATGCGTGCCGATTTTGAATGTCTTGAAAAATACTTTTTTTCAGAAAAAGGAATACGGATTAATGTTCCAATTTTTGCGATGATGGGCAATGAAGAGGAACTCTATACCAGAATCGAAAATTGGGGCAATTTTACGAACACCGATCTTGAATTTAAAATTTTAAAAGGAAACCACTTTTTTATTCATGAACATCCTTTTGAATTAGGAAATATAATTATGAACTGTTGTCAGGCTTCTATTGAAAAATAAAGCAAAACCTAATATTGATTTAAAAATTAAAAAAATGCTAAAATTAAAACTTTCACAAATTCTTTATATACTGCTTTATGCGTTTCCAAATACCATTCTGAGTTTCGGAATTGTCTACATTATCAATAATGTAATTTCTGGAAAAGAAGAATTTCAAACAGATTATATGGGAATAGTTTTCGTATCAATTGTTATATATACGTACTTATTGAATATATATTTTCAAAAAAAGCTGAACATATATTCCTACGAGATATTATACAACAATGAAAAGAAAATTTTTAATAAAATACTAAACACTCCCCTGATAACATTAGAGAAAATGGGGTCTCAAAGATTTTACACTGCTATAGAAGACTTAAGAATATTTTCATCCCTGCCAGAAGTAGTTACACATACTATTAATTCACTGCTCATGCTGTTACTGTGCATTGTGTACTTATTTACATTATCTGTTTATGCCGCACTTGTAGTTATTGTTTTGATAGTCGTAATAGGAGGTATTTATTTTGTCGTAATCAATGCAATGTCGCAAAAGGTTAGTGAACTTAGAAAATATAATGAGCATTACTATAAATATGTAAATGATGTCATTGAAGGTTTCAAGGAATTGAAAATTAATATAGAAAGAAGACTGAATTTACTAAATGTTCATTTAGGCCCCAATAGAGAACAAGCAAAAGAACTTGACTTTAAAGTAAATTATATATTCTTATCGATTAATTTGATAAGTCAATACGGTTTTTATCTTGTCATTGCTGTCATTCTTTTTCTGCTGCCAAACCTTGATTTACTTAAAAAAGAAGATATAGTTTCTTACGTTGTTATTCTATTATTTATTACAGGACCTATCAATAACCTGATAAATATGCAAAATATTTATACCCGTTTTATTGTTGCAAACAACAGAATAATAAAGTTTCTGGAAGATTTTAAAAATGATAACAGTGAGGTTTCGGTTACACAGAATCTTGAATTTGATTCGCTGGAATTTAATGCAATTGGTTTTGACTACGAAGACAGTGCTAAAGAAAAATCTTTTTGTCTGGGACCAATTGACCTGACCGTTAAAAAAGGAGAAATGATCTTTATTGTGGGCGGAAACGGTAGTGGTAAAAGTACTTTTATTAATGTTTTAACCGGTTTATATAAACCTTCAAAGGGAGAAATACTATTAAACGATGCTCCCATTAATTCCGCTGTAGAATTACAAAATTTAACAGCAGCAGTATTTACAAACAATCACATTTTTTCACATAATTATGATAATTATAAACTAAAGGATAATGAAAAATACCAGGAACTTTTAAAGCTGTTGGAAATGGATAAAGTTGTTTTGGATGATAAAGAGGAATCTGCCAGACGAAATTTTTCTAAAGGACAAAGTAAAAGAATGTCATTGATATTCGCCCTTTTAGAAGATAAACCTATTCTGGTTTTAGATGAATGGGCAGCCGATCAGGATCCTCACTTTAGAAAATTTTTCTACGAAAATTTGCTAAGTAAGTTAAAAGCAGAAGGAAAAACCATCATTGCAGTTACACATGATGACACCTATTTTAAACATGCTGACAGGATTTTAAAATTTGATTTCGGAAAAATAATCAAGGACACAGCGGTTAAATCCACTGATAACAGAGCACTTGAAACGTTATGGCATTAAATATCATTTAAAAAACATTTTTATGAAATTAACACTATCACAACAGGATATTTACTTTGAACAGTTAATATATCCTACTGAACCAATATATAATATTGGTGCAAAAATTGAAATTAAAGGATCAATAAACAGTCAAATATTCCAGAAAGCATATATAGAGCTTATAAATCAACATGATGCTTATAGAACAAAACTTGTAAAAAATCAAGACGATGTTGATGTAACAATAATGCAAAATCATAATTCTGAACTAGGTTTTGTAGATTTTTCAAAAGATAAAAATCCTTATGATAACGCCAATCTGTACATGCAGGAAGAATTCTCTAAACCCTTTGATTTATTTGGAGATGGTCTTTTACATGTTTTTACTTTAGTCAAAGTAGACGAAGACTTTCATTATTTGTTTTCTGTATACCATCATATTATTACAGATGGCTGGGGAACTTCATTAATGTTTCAGCGATTGGTTCAAAATTATAATGAAATTTTAGAATTTGGCGCTGTACAAACTATTTATCCTTTTAGTTATGAGGAGTTTATAGAAGATGATGCGGTATATCAAACTTCAGACTCTTTTAGACAAGATGCTTTATATTGGAAAGATAAGTTTAAAAATTTACCGGAAAATTTGTTTGATAGAACGGCACATCAAACGGGTGTCAACAAAAGCCGCCGCAAGGAATTAATCATTAAAAGAGCGGTTTATAATCAGTTAAATGAAGTAGCAGCGGCATATAAATGCAGCACTTTTCATTTGATATTGGCGATCGTATATACTTATTTTGGAAGAAAACAGCAAAATGATGATTTTGCAATAGGCCTGCCTGTTTTAAACAGAAGTACAGCTAAATATAAAAAAACAGTTGGACTTTTTATGGGAATCTCTCCTTTGCGAATGAAAATTGATTTTAATCTGACAGTACAGCAATTTACTCAGGAATTAAAAAATCAATTAAGAAATGATTACAGACATCAAAGATTTCCATTAGGAAAACTTGTTCAGGAGCTTCAGCTGTTTCAGGAAAAAGAAAAATTGTTCAATATTACACTTTCATACGAAAAGCAAAATTATTCTAACGATTTTCAAGGTACAAAAACACAGGTTATTCCATTGAGCCATCAATCAGAAAGAGCAGCGTTGGCGATATACATCAGGGAATTTGATGAATTGAAAGATGTAAGAATTGATTTTGATTATAATCTGAATTATTTTGATGAATCAGCGATAATAGAAATTACCAATCATGTTGATAATCTAATCGTTGAGGTTTTAAACCATCCTGAAAAAAAACTTAGAGACTTAAAATACCTTTCTGAAAATGAATTGAAAAAAGTGCTGGATGCATTTAATGATACACAGGTAAATTATCAACAAGAAGAAACTATCGTTAGCTTATTTAGAGAAAAGGCCTTTAAAATGCCGGGTAAAATAATATTAAAAGATCATTACAGATCATATTCCTATTTCGAACTTGACAAATTATCCAGTCAAGTCGCAGAAAAACTTATGGGTATCTATGGCGAGGACGATCAATCTCCAATAGCTGTTTTAATGAGCAGATCTGCCAATATGGTAGTAGTTTTATTGGGAATATTAAAAGCTGGCAGATCATACATTCCTCTTGATCCTGTTTTTCCAGAAGACAGATTGCGCTATATTATTGAAAATAGTGCCAGTAAAGTACTCATTAAGCAAAGAGGATATGAACTGGCCGGATTAGAGAATGTAGAAGCACTTAAGTTAGAAAATATCTTTGACGGATTAGAGGAACTTCAAGGCGTGGTAACAAAAAAAATTACACCAGCTGATACGGCATATATTATTTATACATCTGGTTCAACCGGAAATCCAAAAGGAGTCGAAATAGGGCACAGATCATTGCTGAACTTTTTAACCAGCATGCAACAGAAGCCTGGAGTGACTATTACTGATATTTTATTTTCGGTTACGACATACTCTTTTGATATCTCAATTTTAGAATTTTTTGCCCCTTTATTGTCTGGTGCCACTTTGTATATTGCAAGTCAGGAAACATTGCAGGACCCTAATTTAATCATTGAAAAATTAGAAGAAATCAAGCCTACCATAATTCAGGCAACACCTAGTTTTTATCAAATGCTTTTTAATGCAAATTGGAAAGGAGATCAGGGATTAAAAATATTGTGTGGTGGCGATTTGTTAAGCGAGTCATTAGCCGAGAGGTTACTAAACAGCACTTTAGAAGTATGGAATATGTACGGCCCAACAGAAACTACTATATGGTCCAGCATAAAAAAAATAGAACAGCCTAAAGACGCTTCAAATATTGGTAAACCAATAAATAATACTAAGATTTATATACTCGACGAATATTTATTTCCACAGCCAGTAGGCACCCAGGGAGCAATTTATATTGGCGGAGATGGATTGGCAAAAGGATATTACAATAATATCGCACTCACAAATGAAAAGTTTATTGTAAATCCATTTGATCATAATGGTTTATTCTATGAAACAGGCGACGTAGGGAAATGGAATTATAAAGGTGAAATTGAATTTTTAGGAAGAAATGACAACCAAGTCAAAATTCGAGGATATAGAATTGAATTGGGTGATATAGAAGCGCAGCTGAACACCATTTTTGGAATAAAAGAATCAGTTATAGTGGTAAAAAAGGGGAGTCAGGAAGAAGCCTTTTTGGTAGCTTATATTTTAACAGAAAATCAGGAGCCTGATACAGAGGCAATCCTTAAAGAGTTAAAAACGAAACTGCCTTATTATATGATTCCAAATGCAGTGGTTGCATTAACAGAATTCCCGCTTACGCCAAACCAGAAAGTAGACAGGAAATTTTTGTCACAAAAGACGGTAGAACAAAATCTGGATAATTTTAAAGAACCAGTTTCAAGTTTAGAAATTCAACTTTCTAAATACTGGAAAGAAGTATTAAATGTTCAAGAACCAATAAGTCTAAATGATAATTTTTTCGTTCTTGGCGGACATTCACTAAAGGCACTTAAATTAACAGGACTTATAGCGAAGGAACTTTCGTTTGATATTTCCTTAAAGACTATTTTTGAATATCCAACAATCGAATTGCTTGCTAATCATGTGCAAGAGCTGCGTCCGGAACAATCATCAGTTATACCAACAGCCCAAAATAAAGTTTTTTATGATCTGACGCCTTCTCAATACAATATCTGGCTGGCATCTCAGGAAACTAATTTTTCAATTGCGTACAACATGTTTTCTGCCTATAAAGTCGAGGGCAGCATAGATTTAAACCGAATCACAAATGCCATCAATAGCATAATTCGCAAGTATGAGATAATTAGAACAAATTTTGTAGAATTCAACGGAACGCCTTACCAAAAAATTAATTCTTTTGAGAATATAAATTTTTCAATTCCTGTTGTTAAGTCAGTAAATAAAGGTGTTGAGAAAGCGATATCGCAATTTAATACGACAGTATTTGATTTGGAGACTGATTTATTGGTGAGGGTGCAATTAATACAAACTGATGAAAACCGTTTTATTTTACTTTTCTGTACACATCACATTATTATGGATGGGTTATCGTTAGAACTATTTATCGAAGAACTAATCAAAAATTACAATGAAAACGCCTTATTAGCAGATATTGAAAAGGAGGATTTAAAACTTCAATTTAAAGATTACTCAGAATGGGTTAATAAAAAGACAAAAGATAATTATGGCAGGAATATGTCGTTTTGGACTGAATATCTTCAAAACTATGTTTCAAAAGATTCGTTTGATAAAGATTTTGAAATAGACACCAACCTACAAAATGGAAGTGCATTAGATTTTGAATTAACACACGAAACTACTTTGGCGCTGAAACAATTAGCTTCAAGACAACAGGTTACCTTTTATACCATTTTAATAACAGCATTAAATGTTTTAATACATAAATATTCAGATCATAATGATATTTTAATAGGTACAGTAAATTCCGGAAGAGAGTCTCCTGAGTTAATGAATCAAATAGGAATGTTTGCCAAACCGCTAATTCTTCGAACACAGATTGAAGCAAAACAAACTTTTAGTGATCTGTTAAAAACTACACAAAAAAATATAGTAGACATTAGTGGATATGAAGAAGTTCCTTTTGAGGCAATAAAAAAATCTTTTTCGGATGTTATGCTGGTTTATCAAAATCCGGAGTTTTCTTTTGAAAGCATAACTGACCTGAATGATTTTAAACTGAGCATTTACAACACTGAAAATAAATACAGCAGAATACCTCTTGTTTTTAATTTGTTCGAAAGCAATCATAAACTAAAAGGTACAATTGATTACAACTGTAATTTATATAAAGAAGATACAGTGAAAATTATCGCAATTAAATATTGTGATCTGTTAAATGAAATAATAAACACCACTCAAGTAGAAATCCATTTACTGGATATTCAATTGGAACTGGAGAAAAATACAGTATTTGATTTTGAATTTAACTTTTAAAGCTATTAGTTATGATTTACATTTATTATTCATATCTCTCAGAAGAAAACCATGAGAGTCTGTTAAAAGATCATTTACCAAAATTTTCAGCAGACTTTCAGCAGAAAATAAAAAAGTATAGAAGATGGCAGGATGCACAGTTGTCACTTATGGGAAGAGTATTGCTTTTTAATGGAATTGAAGAAATCAAAAAGACAGACCTTCGAGATCAGGAAATTAAATACACCAAATTTAGTAAACCTTATTTTGAAGGAGATTCAGTCAATTTTAATATTTCGCATTCCGGAGAAATTGTAATATGTGCTCTTTGTAATGATTACGAAATAGGTATTGATATTGAAGTTATTACTGATATGAAAATTAACGATTTTAAATTTCAGATGACAGAAAGCGAATGGAAAAGAATTTCGCTTTCAAACAATAAGAAAAATGCATTTTTTGATTACTGGACGCAAAAAGAAGCCGTTATGAAAGCGCACGGTCAGGGATTATCAATGCCCTTAAAATCATTTGAGATTTTTGAAAATACAACAAACATACGGGAAGAAAAATTCTACCTGAAAGAAATTGAAATTGATGAATATTATAAATGTTATGTTTCGTTAAACGCAAACATTGATAATGTCGTCCTAAAAAAATACAATAAAAACTAATAATTTAAAAGTTAAAATAAAATGAAAAAACTCGTAATACTGTTTTTGTTAGTAGGAATGATACCTGTGTATGTATTCGCTCAAACCAAGAAAATTAAACTCGAAAGTACAAACTCCTTTTTTTCTAAAAATGAAAAAACAGATGGTAGTAATGTCGAATTTAAATATCTGACTGTTTCTGAAAATTGGAATGAAAATAATGGTAAAGAAATTAAAATTGCCGTAACAATTTTAAAAAGTAAGGCTAATAATGCCAAAACCATTTTGTATTTAGAAGGTGGTCCAGGAGCTGGAGGTATCGCTAGTATAGACACCTGGCTTAATAATCCTTTAAGGAATACTTATAACATCGTTTTAGTAGATGCCAGAGGAACCGGAAATTCTTTACCTAAACTATGCCCCGATTTAGGAAATAAATTTTTAGAAATACTGGCAAAAAATCAAAGCAGTATGGCAGATGAACAGCAAAAAGTTACAGAAGCCATTAACTGTAAAGAAAGCTTAATTCAACGAGGCATTGATATATCTCAATATAATAGTACTTCGATTGCCAGAGATTTAAATGCCCTTAAAACAGCACTACACCTAAAAAGTTGGAATGTGTACGGAACATCTTACGGTACGTATGTGGCGCAGGTATATGCAAACAATTACCCGCAAGATATTCAGTCGTTGATTTTAGATTCGTCGATTTCGGATATTGCCCAATACTATGATCAAAATACGGCAAACTACATGACCAGTCTGGATAAAGTATTCGATGCTTGTAAAAACGATCCTAATTGCAATCAACAATATCCTGATTTAGAAAAAGTTTTTTATAGCACTATTGAAAAATTATCTAAAAATCCGATAACAGTAAACGTTGACAAAAAAATGATCCCAAGTGGAAAGTTTACCTATAATGCCGAAGATTTTAAAATTTCAATTCAACAAGCACTATACAGTAAAAAACTAATTCAGGTATTACCTTTGTTAATCACAGAATTTAACCACGGAAATAAGAAAGCACTTAGCTCGCTTGTAACCGCTTTTTCCGGAGCTTTGGGTTTAGATTATGGTATGTATTATTGTGTAAGCTGTAATGAAGCCTTAAATTTTAATTCCTTGGATGAGTTTGACAAGAAATCTTTAAATTATAAAAACTTAAAAGGCGGATTATCCTTTTATAGATCTGATTTCAAAGTTTGTGAAAAATGGAATTTAGGAATGACCCCAAATAAATCTGAGAATGACTTGTCTAAATTGTATGCATCAAATATACCGGTATTGATTTTTTCCGGAGAATTTGATCCAATAACACCTGCTAAAAATGGATTAACACTTTCTGAAAAATTTAAAAATAGTTCTTTTTTAACCATTCCGGCTGCTGGTCATGTTCCGGGTTTTACAATGAGCGCTATGAAAATCATTAACGATTTTATGGCTAATCCCAATCAAAAACCAAACTTTAAAGATGTATTGTCAGATACAAAAGTGCATTTTGTTACAGGAGTAAAATCAAGTACAGCAATCTCAAATATGTCCAACAGTCTCAATGATTTTAATCTATTATTTTTTACACCATTTTTGATTGCCATAACTATTTTATTAATCGCTGTATTTAACTTTGGTTTTTCCTTTTTTAAAAATAAAAAAGAGGTAGTAAATGCTAAACTATTAAAGGTATTAATTGTAGTAACATCAATTCTGGGGATTTTTATCTTTATTGCATTTCTATTTGCGATCAACAGTACTGCTCAACAAAATTACTATATACTCGCTTTTGGTATACCGGATAAATTTAATTATTTATTCACTGCTTTATGGATTTTTATTGGTCTTACAGCTATTTCATTACTCTATTTTGTTACTAATTTTAAGAATATTTCAAATGGAAGCACTACAATTACAATTCTGTTTTCGATTCTCCTTGTTGGTGTTTATTTTAATTATTGGGGATTTTTATTTTAAAAAACCGAATTGTAATTCAACTTTTGCATAAGAAATAAAATCTTGAATCAGGAAAAGTTTCCAGAAAGGAGTTTGTAAATAATTCTGATTTTAGAGACAACCCAAAAACTCTTCTTTTTTAAAGGAGAGTTTTTGTTATATAGAAATTACTTAAATCTTAATCCAAAATGATTTCAAAACAGCTTTATAAAGATTAATTAATCAATTAATTATTTTGACGTGTTTTGTCTAATTTAATAATCATTTTTTTTGCTGTATTGTTTTTAGGATCTAAATTCAATGCTTTTTTATAATTCAATAAGGCTGAAACTAAATTGCCTTGCCCAAAATATGCATCTCCCAAACCAGAATAAAGTATAGAGGAGGAACTGAATTTGGCCATATTTATATTAAATATCTTAATAGAATCCTCGAAACGATCGTGATCTGTTAAATACTGCCCAATATCATTTAATGCATCTGCCTTATCCAAATCATAAAGATTCTTCTCGTCTGATTTCGTACTATTATACAGATTGATTATTTCAGTACTACTTAAACTATTCAATTGTTTTTCATAATGGATAAAAAATGATTTTTTAGGTAAATTATAACTTTCGTTTTTTAATATTGACCTGATGGTTTGTGCTATTTCAGTCACTTTTCCATTATGATTATTGTCTAATAAAATTATCGTAATTTTTTCTTTACGGTCTGAAAGTAGTATTGCCTCAAAATGTCCGGCCCTGCCATCGTGCAAATGAAACTCTAAATTGGTTCCTTTAAAACTGGCCTGACCCAATCCTGACTGAGCATCAGTTATATCAAAGCTTTGTCCTATTTCGAATAATGATTGTTTAGTAATCAGTTTATTAGCGTAAAGACATTTTTCCCATTTCAGTAAATCAGCAGCTGTTAGATAAGTTCCTCCTGTTAAAGGTAATTCTACAGGATCGTTGATAAAATCATTATTAAATCCTTTTGCTACATTATTTTCATTGACAAAAGGAGTCATTATAGAAGAATTCATGTTGCAAGGCTTAAAAAGATATTCTTCAACATATGATTTAAATGAAATTCCAGTGATACGTTCAATTATAAATTGTCTTAAAAAAACGTTGTTCATATTATAATCATAATCAGAACCAGGTTTGAAATCAAGATTTTCAATTTGACTTAAACCATCAAAGAGGTCTTTATCATTTTTTATTTTCTTCCACACAACATTCGGTAAGCCACTGGTATATTGTAGTAGATTTTTGATTGTGATATCATTTGCCCATTCTGGAAATTCAGGAATAAATTTTGAAACTTTATCCTCTAATTTTAATTTGCCTTGTTCTTGCAATTTAGCTAATGCTAAAGCACTAAATTCTTTGGTAATCGAGCCAATATGGAATTTATAATCTGTATTGAGCGGGATAGTTTTTGAAGCATCACTAAAGCCAATTGATTTATTGTAGATAATTTTATCATTCTTTGAAACAAGAACATTACCATTAAAAATTCCTAGTTTTTGAGACCATTGCATTAAAGAATCGATCTGTCTTGTTTTATCTGATTGCGCAAAAGAACTAATAGTCGAAAAAAAGGAAATAACAACAAACAGATACAGTTTATAATGGATCATAATTTTTAATGATTGTAATTGTTTAAAAAAACTTTAGGCATTGTCAGAAATAAAAACAATGTTTACTCATTTGTAAATATAACCATTTACAAGAATAGATCTAAATATCTGCAATTATCTTACATCTGTATAATGGAATAAAAAAAATCGGAACAAATTTTATTTTGTCCCGATTTAATTCATCTAGTGAAAAGACTCATATAATTTTGAATTATTTTTACTTCCCAATACAGAAATTTCATCTCTTTTTTGAATTATATACTAAGTTATTTTAGTCACAAGTAGTTCTTTTTCAGTAATGTATTAATAATTAAACTACATTTGTGCTCAACAAATAATTAATAAGATGCAAGAAGGTACAGTAAAGTTCTTTAATGAAGAAAAAGGTTTTGGATTTATAACACCTAAAAATGGCGGGAGTGAAATCTTTGTTCACGTTTCAGGTTTGACAGAAAATATTCGTGAGAATGATGAAGTACGTTATGATGTGGCAGAAGGAAAGAAAGGTCCAAACGCAGTAAATGTTGTTGTAGCTTAACATTCGACAGACAATATAAAAAAAAACCTGCCAAAAGCAGGTGTTTTTTTATGCCTTTATAAATAAAAAGCTCAGGATTTCTCTGAAGCTTTACTAAATTGCGAGACCACGATGTGAACCATAAGCCTGAAACCCGCATACTTCCTGCATTTCTATTTTTTTAAGCCCGATGTTGCTATGAAATACAACTACAAAATTATTGTGTTGTATTTTTAATTATTTAAGTGTTTGATTTTTGCTATTCTTTGTACTTTAATTTGAGTAATTTTTTATTAAATTGATTGTTTTGTCCTGTATTTTAATTCAATCTATCTAGAAATTCAAATAAAAACGCCTTAGTTTTTTGTGTCAAAAAGGAATCCACTTCAAAATGTTAATTCTTTTTTGCCGCCAGTATAAAGGCTGTCCCAAAAGCTAGTCCAGCAATTACTGCTAAATTCAAATTGTTAGATCTTTTTACAGGTATTTTACCGTGTATTCTTAGAGGTTCTTTCGAGTTTGTCAAAACATTTCCACTCTCATCATCCTTAAACTTATTAACTTTCATTTTCATTCTGACAGCCGCAGATGCAGCATTTATTAAAAGTTTAGGAAATAATCTGTAAGTGTTAGTAATTACTGTAGCTCTGAAATCTGGAAACACGTCTTTTTTTGGAGACAAAGCCATTTTAACCATTACAGCGGCGGTATCAAGCGGATCAGAGGCAATAAATGGGATTTTCATATCAAAACCAGAATACTTAGCCGAATGAAGATTACCTGTTGAATTTTGTAATTGAGGATACAAATTACAAATATGGATATGTTTATGGTTTGATATTTCTCCCTGAAGGCATTCCATCATTCCTCTAATTCCGTGTTTAGTGCCGGAGTACACAGCACTATAAGGAGCCGGCATATACCCGCCTATAGAAACATTGTTGATTAATATACCATGGTTTTGGTTCTTAAAGATTTTTATGGCGTTATATGCTCCATGCATGTATCCAAATAAATTGGTTTTAATTACCTGTTGGTGAATTTCCATTGGAATTTCTTCAAATTTGCCACTGGCCATCACTCCGGCGTTATTCACCCAGATATCGATTTTTCCATTCATTTCTAAAGCCCTTTCAACAATATTTTCTACTTCTTCAGCAATCGACACATCCGCACAAACGCCAATGGCTTGAATACCTAATTCCTTGCAATAATCTACTACGTCATCTATACCTTTTTTGCCTCTTGCTACTGCAACGATATTACATCCTTCTTTTGCAAAAGCTTCTACAGCTGCACGGCCAACACCGCTACTAGCCCCTGTAATAACAACAAGTTTTCCTTTTAGACGGTTACTAAGTCTGTGTATATTTTCCATTTTCTTAAATTTATTATTTTCAATCCTTAATTACTGTTATTGGCATGAATTACTCAAAGAAACTTGTTGTAAAAAAAATATTTTTGTTTGTTCTGTATGCAAGTGCTTTTTAATATTTGGCTGCTAATGTTTAATTGTTTTATTTTCAGTCGGTTATAATTTCCTATAGTCAGTAATTCCCTGTAGTTTGTCACCTTGGAAGCGGTATTAAATCTGAATGCTTTAAAATTTTCTTTGGGAAGGTTTATAACTGCCGGGCGCAGCGCCATTTGTTTCATCACGGGTGCGTTCATCTTCTCGAAGCTCCTCACTACCAAGCTGCCCAATTTCGAATTCCCTGTTCACGGGGTTGTTTTTGTCCGGTTCAATGGTTTTAAAGGTGTCGCTTTCAGCCTCATCGCTCTCAGGAGTATCAATGTCAGTTTCAAACCCTTCAGAGGGATCATTATCTACAAGGTCCTTTTCAATGTCCTTCTCGGTGATATCTTTGGATTCACTGTCGGATTCATTGTCAAGATTCTCTGAATCATATGGGTTGCTAATCTCATCGCTGCTCAGATCATCTCCGTAATCGGGCTCGGCATTATATGTAATGGGATGGCCTGCAGAGGAGGAAGCTTTCTGTTGCCCCTGATTCCCTTTGTCTGCATTTTGAAAATTCTTGTCATCCTGACCGTAATTTTCGCGTGTATCTGAATTCATGATTTTATTTTTTAGATTACATTTTACTATCGTTTTTAAAGGAGTGGCCGTGACAAGACTGCCGGTATTTCCGCGTTTGTTAGCATTTTACCCTTCTCTATTCTTTGTGGATTGTCTTTTATCAAATGTAAAGAGGATAGTTACGATTTTTTTTACAGAATTATGATTTGCATTTATAAAATAGCTACCAGACAACTAGATAGGTTGTATTATTTGAAAAAATGTTGAAAGTCAATTTTTCAGATTTTAATGGTAATTGCGGAAAATCGATTGAATCAAAGGTATAGACGGATATAGAGCATATTTTTACGTCTGTGCCGATTACAGGTTTGAATACCGGCTGATTTAATTCAAAACCGAAAGAGTAAATTTGGGGATTTCAAGTCTGTCAACGAAATCGACTATATTGAATTACAAATTTGTGAATTTTATTGATAAGTAAAAATTATAACTACTTTACTATCTTCCCGTCAATCTTAATGCTTTTCCAACCATCATCTAAACCTTGTCCTTTAATATACGTTATCTGATGTGATTCACCTTTCATATTATCATGGTAAATCATTTCAAAAGAAAAGGTTATTTTTTTATCAGTTTTTTCAATTACAGTAACTTTATAATCATTAGTAGTTCCGTCATTAAGGGTAAAGAAACTATCGCCAACTTTGCTGTTAAACTTTGCTCGGGTATATTCCTTACCTGTTGAATCTTGCCATGATTCCATTAATTGATTATTCTCATCGATTCGAAGGTATGCTGTGGAAACAGCGTCACCACCTATTAAAGAATAGAACTTGTAGTACAATTTACCATTGATCCTTACTGTATCTTGTATTTCTGTAAAATTTTGTGAATCAATTGTCCACTGATTTCCGATTTTCATCGGTAAAAAAGAACTAGCAGTTTCATTATTCATTTGTGGCGTCTTGCAGGATACAAAAAGAAAAATAGCAAAGTATTTCAGAATAGTTTTTTTCATGATTTATTAGGGTAAGAGATGTTAAATTAGATGTTATAAAATTTAGTTTTAGCCCGATAACAACTGCATGCTGAACATAAAGTAGAATTTTTTCGTTCACTTACAAATTTAGAAAACGAAATTGACTAATAATTGGTTATTATTAACCATTTTAAGAATGAATAGCCCGGTGTACATTTGATGATCAGAAAAAAAATCAAATTGTAAATTATTTTGAAAAACATAAAAGATCAATTTGAAAAAAGTATGATTCATTTATGTAGTGGCGAATTAGCTTCTGCGACCAAAGATTTAGCGATTTTCTTTCAGTATTTGTTTGAAGGCAAAATAATAAAAGATAAAAAAGTCTTATCCGAAATATACACTAACCCAATCGAACTAAATAATAATTACCGCTTAGGACTTTACAATTTTCCGTCATTTTATGGATATATAGGCTACTACTACGGTGGATGGTAGGGAACAGACGTTATGTATTTGTCGGATCTAAATACAAGGATTTCTGTTTTTACTTTACCAAAGGAAAAACTAGGTGTTATCCCTGAAATTAGTCGTAAAAATAATAGATATAGTTAAGCAATTTGATCATGACTATAAACAAAACCAATTTAATAATACAATAAAAATATGAGAAAAATAATAGTGATTTTGATAGTGCTCTTTATTTCAGTTTCCAATCTTACAGCTCAAAACATCAAGACAGAATTAGATCATTATTTTTCTGCTTTAGCTGAGAATAAGCAATTCAATGGCAATGTTTTAATTGCAGAAAATGGGAAAGTGTTGTACCAAAAATCTTTTGGGTATGCTGATTTTTCGACAAAACGAAAAAACGCTTCTGATTCCTCTTTTCCGATTGCCTCGATTACAAAGACTTTCACTTCAACCGCTATTTTACAGTTGGTTGAAAAAGGGCATTTAAAACTGGAAGATCGGGCTGCAGAATATTTGCTTGATTTTCCGTTTAAAGAAGTTACGATAAAACAATTATTGTCTCATACAGCTGGTTTGCCGATTTATGATTCTTTATTTTTCCCTATAATAGCGAAGCATCCTGATGCAGTTTTTACAAATAAAGATCTTATCCCTGCGATGATTTCACAGAAGTCAACACTGTTATTTAAGTCGGGAGATGATTTTTCCTATAATAATGTGAATTATAATATTCTGGCACTTGTCATCGAGAAGATTTCAGGCTTATCTTATGGTGCATATTTAGAGAAAAATATTTTCGGTCCTGCAGGAATGAAAGATACTTCATTGTCAAAATTCTTTAAAAGGGTCGATAAAAATCTTTCCGAAAGATATGTTGTCAAATATCCATATTCAGAAGAGATGCAAAGTGCAGAAACCATTGAAGAATTTAAAGTTGCCAACCATTTTGATTTTCAGGGACATGGTGATTTGATCAGTACCTGTGAAGATTTACTGAAATATGATACATCATTATACAATGGCAAATTACTGAAAATATCAACTCTAAAACAAGCTTACACACCTGTGTTGCTCAGCAATGGAAATGATAATATTCAGAGATATGGCCTTGGCTGGATTACAAGAGAAAATACTTTGATGGGGGAAATCGTAAAGCACGATGGTGGAATACCTGGCGGTCGTACGATGTTATTAAGAAATCTGACGAAACACCAAACAATTATTCTTTTTGATAATACAGCAAATAATGTTATTCCAATTTCAGATAATGCTTTAACGATTTTGAACGGTGGAAAAGTTGATAAACCCAAGAAAAGTGGTGCGAAAATTTATGGAATTGCTTTGGCCGAAAAAGGAATTGAATCTGGTGAAAAGACTTTGAGAAAAATACAGAAAGACTCCTTAAATTATTATATTAGTGAAGGTGAAATTAATTCATTGGGATATGCTTTAATGTTTAATAACAAAGAAAATGAGGCAGAAAATGCATTTAAACAAAACACCCTTCTTTTTCCTTCCAGCTGGAACACCTATGACAGTTATGGAGAAATACTGCTAAGGCACGGCAAAAAACAAAACGCGATCAAAATGTATCAAAAATCTATTGAACTTAATTCTGATAATGAAAATGGAAAGAAAATTTTGGAAAAAATAGCTGATTAAATTATTTCTTGTTCTCCACTAGGAAATAAATAATCCTTACCCTTATCATCAAAAAATAAATGAAAATTATATTACTCATTTCAGAACTACTTTTTTCAAATAGTATTTTTACGCAATCAGAATTTTTTTTTGGATAATTGCCAAATTTCCAAAAGAAAAAGCAATTAAAAAACGAGTTAAATATTATTTATCAATACTTTAACTCGTTTATTTGTTTTTATTTTGTGTTATTTTGTCTAACTATTTTCCAATACAGAAATTAGCAAAAATATTCCCCAGCAATTCATCATTAGAAACCTGACCTGTAATCAACCCAAATTGGTATAAAGCTTCACGGATATCAAGTGCAATCAAGTCACTTGAAAGATTCGTTTCGAGACCAAATTTTACTTTTTGTATTTCATCTAAAGCTTTTAATAAAGAATCATAATGCCTTGTATTAGTAACGATTGTTTCATTATTACGAAGAGCACCGGTATTTACAAAAGAAAGTAATTCATTCTTTAAGTCTTCAACACCAATTTTCTCTTTAGCAGAAATCAATAAAAGTTTTGCGTTTAGGTTTTCAAGCTTAGTTGTAATGTTTGAGACTTCATCAGCTGACAAAATATCTTTTTTATTCACTACAATTACTAAGGGTTTCAGCGGATATTTATTCTTGATTTGTTCAATTTCAGAAACAAACTCAGAGCTTGAAACCTGAAACTTTAAACCATCAAACAAATAAATTACAACCTGTGCCTGTTCTATTTTTTCAAAGGTTTTTTTGATTCCAATACTTTCTACAACATCCTTAGTTTCGCGAATTCCTGCCGTATCAATAAATCTGAAACCAATACCGCCAATCACTAATTCATCTTCAATAGTATCACGGGTTGTTCCTGCAATATCAGATACAATGGCGCGTTCTTCGTTTAATAAAGCATTTAGTAATGTCGATTTACCTACGTTTGGTTCACCAACAATAGCAACCGGAATTCCGTTTTTGATTACATTTCCAACAGCAAATGAATCTATTAAACGTTTCAGCACAAATTCAATTCTGTTTAATAATTCATGAAACTGAGTCCTGTCAGCAAATTCGACATCTTCTTCCGCAAAATCCAATTCTAATTCAATTAGAGAGGCAAAATTCAGCAGTTCTTCACGTAGTTTGGCAATTTCATTACTAAAACCACCGCGCATTTGCTGCATGGCAATTTGATGAGAAGCCTCGTTATCAGATGAAATCAAATCAGCAACAGCTTCAGCCTGAGATAAATCTAATTTTCCGTTCAGGAAAGCTCTTAAAGTAAATTCTCCCGCATCAGCCATACGACAGCCTTTTCGCAATAATAACTGAATAATTTGCTGCTGAATATAAGTTGATCCATGACAAGAAATTTCAACTGTATTTTCGCCTGTATAGGAGTTTGGACCTTTAAAAACAGAAACCAATACTTCGTCAAGTGTTTTCGAACCATCAATAATATGACCTAAATGCAATGTATGCGTTTTCTGCTTTGTTAAGTCTTTATTTTTTATGGATTTAAAAACAGAATTTCCGACAGCAATAGCATCAGCACCTGAAATTCGAATTATAGCAATAGCTCCAGCTCCGGAAGGAGTCGCTAATGCAACTATAGAATCTTGATTTATCATGGTGCAAAGGTATAAAAAAAGCCCTAAAGTTGTCTGCCTGAACACGTATTCAGGATGTGACTTTTACAGAATTATAAAATGTTAAAATACTGATAATTGTAAGAGCTTTTTGTTTTTAGAATGACTAAATTTGAGAGAACAACTTCTAAAAACTGAATCAAAATGAAAAAAATATTATTTCCCACCGATTTTTCTGACTCTGCTACAAATGCATTTGTACATGCTTTAGAATTTGCTAAAATTGTTAATGCAGAGCTTATTTTGTTGCATACTTTTGAAATACCGGTTTACGATAGTCAGTTTTTCCCAGAGAATTATGCTACAATTTATAACTCTATCGAATTGGCTAAATTTGAGATGTTTAAAGATGAAATTCCAAAATTAAGAACCATCGCCATAGAACGAAATTTAGAAGATATTATAATAAAACACCGCCTGATGGATGGTGATTTGATTTTTAATTTAAAAAATGCCGTAGAAGATGATCATATAGATTTTGTTATTATGGGAACATCTGGAGTTTCAGACTGGACCAAATTCTTTTTAGGATCAAATACAAATTCCGTTATTTCAGAAGTTAAAGTACCCGTTTTATGTATTCCGGCAGATGCAAAATTCAAGAAAATAAAAACAATTGGTTTTACCACCCGCTATCGTGAAAAAGATAAAGTCGAACTTAGAAAAGTTTTGAATATTGCTCAAAAAACAAACGCAAAAGTTAAAAGTTTATATGTTAAAACTTCAGGTTCAGATGTTTCTGAAGTAACGATTAAAGAGTGGGAGAAAGAATTTGCAAATGAAAATGTTGAATTTTTGGTATTGCCAAGCGATGAAATAAAAGAAACGATCCTTGACTTTATTTTGTATAAAGACATTGATATTCTTACCACTATAACTCACAAAAGATCCTTTTTTGAAAGTCTTTTTGAATCCAGTTTTACAAAAAAAATAGCCAAAGAAGTTTCTGTACCAGTATTAGTAATGCATGAAACCTAAAATTATGTTTAGATAGTAAATTTGTAAGTGTAAAACCTATATTTGTATTTCATTAAATTAAAAAAATGGAAGCATATCAAAATAAAGTTGAGTACTATACTGCAATTTTCAATAAAATCAATAAAAGATACAATAGCATAAGTATCCTGCGTCTTTTAAGTGTTTTTCTTTGTTTGTTTTTATTGTTTTATTACATAAAAACAAATGAAATCTTATACGCCGCTTTTGCTTTTCTGTCTTTTGTTGGTTTTCTTTTTTTAATGAGAATCCATTCTAAATTGTCTTTTCAAAGAGAGCTTACAAAAGCGATTCTAAAAATTAATAAAGATGAAATTACGTATCTAAAAAGAGAAAAAATCCGTTTTGAAAACGGAATCGAATTCAACGATTTTCATCATCCTTATGCTTACGATCTGGATATTTTTGGAGAACATTCTTTATTCCAGAACATCAACAGAACCGCCACTTTTATCGGGAAAAAAACATTAGCCAATCAGTTATTGAACTTGTCTTCTAATGAAACCATTCTGGAAAATCAGCAAGCAATCGATGAACTTAAAACCAAAATCGACTGGCGTCAGGATTTCCTGGCTCTGGCAATGATTAGTAATGATTCTAAAAATTCATACGAATCACTACTTTACTGGAATTCATTTAAAAATAATACACTACCTAAAGTTATAGTTGCATTATCCGTTATTCTTCCAGTCCTGTTTTTAGGTTTTTTGGCAGCCTATTTTATAACTTCAAAAACAATTATTTTATCCTATCTCACGTATGTTTTTATCGCAAATATGATTGTTTTAGGACAATCTTTTAAACGTATTCAATCTGAGATTGCAAAAGCAGATAACGTAGATAAAATCATCAAACAATACAGTTTATTGGTTCAGAAAATCGAAACCGAAACTTTTCAGTCAAAGAAATTAATCGACCTGCAACAACAGCTTGTTTTTAAAAACGCAACGGCAACCAAACATTTAAAAGACTTGTCTGAATTGTTTTCGAGAATGGATACCATTAATAATCTGGTAACCGCCATTGTTTTCAACGGAACATTTCTATTTAATCTGCATGTTTTAAAAGCACTTTTAAAATGGAAAGACAATTATTCAACAGAACTCGAAAAATGGATTACAATTATTGGCGAATTTGAAGCCCTGAACAGTCTGGCAAATCTGGCCTATAATAATCCTGATTTTGTTTTCCCCGAGATCAATTCAGAATATAAAATTGGATTCTCAGATCTAAGCCATCCGTTGCTGAATCCTGCAACAAGAGTAGGGAATGACACCCATTTTTATCCGGAATCGTATATGATTTTAACCGGTTCGAACATGTCCGGAAAAAGCACTTTTTTAAGAAGTTTGGGAATCAATATGGTGCTTGGAGGAATAGGTTCAGTTGTTTGTGCTTCAAAGGCAAACATGCATCCACTTCCAGTTTTAGTTTCAATGCGATTATCAGATTCTTTGGCCGATAGCGAATCGTATTTCTTTGCTGAAATCAAGCGTTTGAAACAAATTATGGACGCCTTAGAAGAACGTCCGGCTTTTGTATTATTAGACGAAATTTTAAGAGGAACAAATTCTGATGACAAACGTAACGGAACAATAGAAGTAGTCAAAAAAATCATCGCTAAAAATGCCATTGGCGCCATTGCCACACACGATATCGAAGTTTGCCTGACAACAAACGAATACCCTGACATTCTAACCAATCAATGTTTCGAAGTAGAAATTCAAAACAACGACCTCCATTTCGATTACAAACTCCGCAACGGAATCTGTAAAAATAGAAGCGCCACTTTCTTAATGCAAAAAATGGGAGTTATTTAAGGATTTTAGATTTTAGAGTATAGATTTTAGATTGTTTGGAATTTGGATTTTTTAAACTTGGAATTTAAATTTTAATCAGGAGCTATTTCCTGCTATCCGTTCCAATCTTTTGTTTTTTAAAGAAAAAAGCAAAAGGATTTCCCCTTCTATCAGGGCTAGGGCATTCGTTTTCATGAAAAAAATCTATTCTAAAACGGATATGATTTATCAGCTTGTCACTCTGAGCGAAGTCGAAGAGCGCAAAGTAGCCACAAAGAAAAAATCTAAAATCTAAAATCTAAAATTACTTCAACCCTTCTTTAATAGTATTTACAAAAGCTTCAACCGGCTGCGCTCCTGAAACTGCATATTTTCTGTCAAAAACAAAAAACGGAACTCCTTGCACACCAATTTCCTGAGCTTCAGTAATATCGTGTTGTACATCTTTTAGATATAAATTTTCATCTTTTAGAACTTCTAAAACGAGATTCTGATCTAAACCAGCTTTTACTGCCAATTCTATTAAGGTTGGGCCATCATTTAAATCTCTTCCTTCTGTAAAATAAGCTTTAAAGAAAATTTCTTCCATTTCATCGCCTAATTTTTTGGCTTTAGCCAATTGTATAATACGATGTGAGGTTAAAGAATTTGAAATTACAGCTTTGTCAAAATGATAGTCTAAACAAACGCTTTTTGCGCGTTCTGTGACTCCTTTATGCATTTCTATTGATTGCTCAACTGAAATGCCTTTTCGTTCGGCTAAAAACGTAAAAACGTCTTTGCCTGATTGCGGGGTAATGGTTGGATCAAGTTGAAAACTTTTCCATTCAATTTCAAATTCATCATTTGGAAATTCAGCTAAAGCTGTTTCCAGTTGTCTTTTTCCGATATAACAAAACGGACACATGATGTCCGACCAAATTTCTATTTTCATAATACAAAAATAAAGAAAATTTGTTTCAGGTTTGCATTTGTTTCAGGTTTCATGTTTTCTGAACAACAAACCCGACAGGTTTTTAAAACCTGTCGGGTTTAAGATAAAAATCATCTAAAAATAAAAAACCGCAACTCTTTGTCAGAATTGCGGTTTCCAGGTATAAAAAATGGTTGGTTAATAGCGATGTTTTTTTTACAATGATATGTCTTTAATTTGAAACTAAAAAAAATCCCTGTAACAAAAAGAAGTTTTGATGTTAACTATTTAACATCACAGGCATTACCAACATTGTAACAGTTTCACCTTCTTCTAAACCATCTACTGGTGTTAGGATTCCGGCTCTGTTAGGTAATGACATTTCTAACATAATCATGTCTGATTGTAAGTTGGTCAACATCTCTGTTAAGAAACGCGAGTTAAAACCAATTTGAAGATCATCTCCCTGATAATCACAAGTCAGTCTTTCTTCGGCTTTATTGGAGTAATCGATATCTTCTGCAGAAACATTAAGTTCTGCTCCGGCGATTTTTAAACGGATTTGGTGTGTTGTTTTGTTTGAGAAAATTGCCACACGACGAACAGAACTTAAAAATAAAGAACGATCGATCATTAATTTATTTGGGTTTTCTTTTGGAATTACTGCTTCGTAATTAGGATATTTCCCGTCGATTAAACGACACATTAAGATGTAATTGTCAAATGAGAAAGTTGCATTTGATTCATTATATTCGATTTTTACTTCAGCATCAGAACTTCCTAAAATACTTTTTAAAATATTCAAAGGTTTCTTTGGCATAATAAAATCAGCTACCTGAGATGCTTTTACATCTGTACGGGCATATTTTACTAATTTGTGAGCATCAGTTGCAACAAAAGTCAAACCTTCTGGAGAAAACTGGAAGAAAACCCCTGACATTACCGGACGTAAATCATCATTTCCGGCAGCAAAAATAGTTTTACTTACAGCAGTTGCTAAAACATCAGCAGGAACAAGTGTTACAGAAGGATCTTCAAGACTTACTGATTTAGGAAATTCTTCTCCTGCAGCATATGCTAAAGCATATTTACCAGAATTTGAACTAATCTCAACTGTATTGTTTTCTTCAACTGTAAAAGTTAAAGGCTGTTCCGGAAACGTTTTCAAAATTTCAAGCAAAAGTTTAGCCGGCACAGCCACGCTTCCTTTACTTGTAGAATCAATTGATAATGTAGCAGACATTGTAGTTTCAAGATCTGAAGCCGAAACTGTCAATGCATCATTGTCTAGTTCAAATAAAAAGTTATCTAAAATAGGCAACGTATTGTTACTGTTGATTACACTACCTAAAACTTGTAATTGTTTTAATAAGTACGAACTCGATACTATAAATTTCATCTCTTTTGTTTTATTTTTTTGCACTTTTTCTTAGTATTTCTTCAACTAAGATAGGTTTTACAAATATATCGTAAACAATCTTAGTTTCGCAATTTTTTTATTAACATCTATTTACTGTATTTTCTTTTTCTGATGTAAGTAAATACGAATCCAAAAACTAATAAAATTAGAATTGGAAGTCCGATAGTTATGAATTGCGTCAGGCTATAATTCTCGTAAACTTTCTCTTTATCCAATAATGGCAAATTGACATCTTTACTTCTAATGTTAATAAGTCCGGTATCATCCAACAAATAATTAATACAATTCATCATAAAATCTTTGTTGTCGTACAAGTTTCCGGTGCGTTGATCATAACCCAATTCAACAGGCATCATGTTTTTATCCAGTTGATTTCTGGCCAGATCTCCATCAGCAATCACAATCATTTTGTTTGGCTTTCCCTGTGCTAAAAATGAGTTTTCCTTAAATGGCAAAACACGATTCTCAAAAGCCGAATGAAAAGAGCCTTCTAATAAAACAGACAACGGAATATTACCTTTATTCAGATAATCCTGAGGTGTCGTTTTTTCAGTTACAATATTCAAATTGATTTCTACAGGTGTTCCAATTGTTTTAGAATATGGAGAAGATTGTAATAAAACTGTTTTTTTGATTCTGTTTTTTAAAGTGTCAATCGGACTCGCAAAATCAAATCGTATTCCGCCCAGATTTTTTACAATCGGATGCTGGCTTGCCGGATATACTTGCGGAGCATATTTCCATACAAAATCCTGATATTGTGTTGCACTTCCTTGTTCTCCTGTAGCCAGTTTTATTGGGCTTCCTTGTTCATCTTTTACCAGATCAGGATTGATTCTGAAACCGTATTTAAAGAATATATCATTAAGGTTTAAATCTCTTGGATAAGCCAAAGTTGCACCTGCCTGATTGTATAAACTATCCATATCTGCCGCAACCTGATCGATTAACCACAACGTTTTCCCGCCATTCATGATAAACTGATCCAGAACTTGCTTTTCTTCATCAGAAAAAGTTTCTGTTGGTTTTGAGATAATCGCAAGGTCATATTTATTTAAGGCATCCAGAGTTCCTGTTGGATTTTTTGCTACTGAATCTAATGTAAAAGGTCCAATGTAATAGCTTTCGCGAATTTGCCTTAATAATTTAGCAATATGAATTTCGCTTAGTTCACCATTTCCTTTTATAATTGCAACTTTCTTTTGTCTGTCTTTGCTGATTTTATTAATAGCGTCAGCAATCGAATATTCTAAATGCTGAATTGATCCTATAACTTTTTGTGTTGTAGAAGCGCCCATTATATTTTTCAATAAAGGAATATTTACTTCTTTATTGTTATAAACAGCAACAGCCCAAGGAAAAACCATTGCCTGAGATTGTTTTCCTTTATCATCAACAGTGATGTTTATTGGTGTAAGCCCTTTTTGATACAAAGATTTTACAACATCCAGATCTTCTTCTCCGTTTTCTAAAGGATTTACAAATTCAAAAACGATATTACTGTTATAAGCCTGAAACTCTTCGAGTAATTGTCTGGTTTCCTGTTGTAAACGCTTAAAATCTGCCGGCAAATCGCCCTGCATGTAGATTTTGATTGACAAAGGGTTCTTAACTTGTTTTACAATTTGTAAAGAAGTTTCAGATAAAGTATATCGTTTGTCTTTGGTTAAATCAAAACGGTGGAAAAACAAACTTCCTAACACATTTAAAACGATTAAAACAAAAACGGTAATACCTAACGTTTTGATATTTTGTTGAGTAGATGCTTTCATTACGCTTTAAAAGATTTTAATTGATAAACAGTAAGAGACAAAAATAATACTGTGATGCTTAAAAAATAAATGACATCGCGGGTATCGATCACACCCCGACTCATACTTTTAAAATGATCCTGCATTCCAAACAAAGAAATAATAGTAGACGATCCCGGAATCAATGAGGCCAAACCTTCAAAACCAAAATAAAAGATAAAACATAAAAAAACGGCAATAATAAAAGCCACAATTTGATTTTCGGATAGGGTAGAAGTAAAAATTCCGATAGCAGAATAAGCGGCAATGAGGAATAATAATCCAAAATAAGAACCTATTGTGCTTCCCATATCGATGTTTCCTTCCGGAGAACCTAAGTTCGAAATTACTTTTACATATATAAATGTTGGTATAATTGCCAAAAGGATTAATAGGAGAGAACCTAAAAATTTTCCGTTTACAATTTCCCAAACAGATAATGGTTTGGTTAAAAGCAATTCAAGTGTACCTTGTTTTTTTTCATCAGAGAAACTTCTCATGGTAACGGCCGGAATCAGGAAAATCAAAATCCAGGGCGCCAATGTAAAAAACGGAGTCAAATCAGCATAACCGGTATTCAGAATGTTATAATCTCCTTCAAATACCCATAAAAATAGTCCGTTGCTAATTAAGAAAATAGCAATGACCAAATAGCCAATAGGAGAACCAAAAAAGGATTTTATTTCTCGTAAAATGATTGATTTCATTTATTTTTTATTTAATCGTTTAATCAGTAATTTGTTTTTTTTTGATCGTTATCTAGGACGTATTATTCCCTTTTTAGATAGTATAATTAATATGCTTCCAATTAATAAAAATAGTATCCCAGCATATATATCAAAATATTTCTTTTCTTCAGCTATTGTATCTTTTAGAGATAAATAAGTATTTTTATTATCACTTAGCGACATGACTATTATCTGTTCATTTTTATAAAGTTTGTCTTTATCTTCTGAAGGAATTACTATTTTAATTGAATCTCCATTTTTTTTTGATTTTTCAAATTTACTTTTTTCAAAGTAGTTTAAATAATCAGCAATTATTTGAAATTTGCAATTATATCCTTTAACCCAAATATAAAATTGTCTTGATATTGCTTTGCCTCCAGAGACGTATTTAAACGAATAATCTTCGATTTTTCCTTCAACAACTTCTAAATCATTTTTACTTTTAATTTTCGGTCTTTGAGTTTGATGAAATAAAAAAAATATTCCAACTGCTGGAAACAACAGTAAGACAAGCCATTTCTCAAATTGCTTAAAAATAGATTTCATTATTAATTTTTATAATTTTAAAGCAAAGAAACCAATTTATCCACACTCCACGCTTCCGGTTTTGCATTGAAGAGTTTTTTTGTAAAACTCCAAACACTATTAAAAAGTTCAGATTGTCTGTAATTTTCTAAATCTTGTTCGGTTGCCCAATAGCTGTAGGTAAAAAATATGCACTTGTTATTTTTATCCTGATACAATTCTAAAAAACGATTTCCTTCTGCATTTCGTATTTTGTCTTTCACGGTTTCAAAATTTTCCAGAAAATCAGGAATTTTTTCTTCGTGAAAACTCATTTTTACTATTCGAACAAACATATTTCAATTTTAGATTTTAGATTTTAGATTGCAGATTTTAGATTTTTGAAATGTCTAAAAGCTTACAGGTGCGCAAAAATACCAATTTTGATTGTTCTTTTTAGGAAAATTTAAAATATTATGAAAAGCTTATTTTTTTATTTTATTCTGGTTTGTCATTTCGATCGAAGGGAGAAATCACACTAGAAGCTCCGCAATTAAAATCGCCAATCTTTGTCGAGTTACGAGTGTGATTTCTCCCTTCGATCGAACGAAATGACAAAAAAGTCGAAAATCCGCTAATCAGCATATCGTTTTTCAGGCATTTCAAAAATCTAAAATCTGCAATCTAAAATCTAAAATATTAATTAAACTTTATCGTAATCACATCGCGATAATTCAATCCTAACAAACTATTTGCAGAACCTACTTTTGAAGGATTACTTCTGAAAATGGCAATTTCAAGAAATCCGGCTTCGTTAAAAATGGCTAGTTTTTCACCTTCATAGGTTTTGATTGGGTATTTATCTGAAGTCGCAATTGCAGAATAATTAGGTAAAATTGTCTTGATACTTTTCGGTTTCATTACAATCTCATAAGGACGTCCTTTTGCTATTTCCAGAAACTGTCTTTTGGAAATATTAGTTACAACGTTTCCAAAATGATCAATGTAAATTACATATCCTTTTATAGAGTTTCCGTCGTTCGACACTACAGGCTGCAATTCTGTGATTTGCTTTATTTCTGTAATTTCTTTTCCAATAACATTCAATAAGCCGCCTTTGGAAATGTGACAGGCAACCTGAATAAAAATATCTAAATCACTTGATTCGCTCGGAAAACGATCATGTATATTAATCGCAACAATTTTTTGCGGAACAATCTTCTGCGTAAGCATACTTAAGATCCCATTATCAGCACATATAAAGTAATGATCATTCCATTGCATGGCAATATGCTGATTTTCTTTATTGCGTTCAATATCTACACCAATTAAGTGTACGGTCCCTTTTGGGAAACTTAAATACGATGCTCCCAGAATGTAACTTGCTTCTGCTGTGTTAAATGGATCAATATCATGCGAAATGTCAATAATTGCAGCCTCCGGATACTCAGATAATATTTTACCCTTTAGAGAACCAACAAAGTGGTCTTTTAAGCCGTAATCGGTAGTGAGGGTAATTATTGACATAATTTTGTTTATAACTATTGGTAGTATTTAAATCTAATTTTCATTAAATTTGAGAAATGCAAAGCTAATAATAGTAAATGCAAATTGAAAGAAAGAAAAGACAAATTGCGATAAAATATATAGTGTCTTAGTTTTCAGTTTCAGTTTTCAGTATTTTAACAAAAATGATTTTAAAACTGTGACAGAGATTAAAAACTGCGACTTTTTAAAACAAACACCCGACAACCACAGATTATAAAACTGATTTATTTTTAATTTAAAATTAACTCATTTGAACGAAAGAATTATCGAGCTCATAGACATCGCTCCAAAAGACTTTTGGGGCGCTCAAGACACTCATCTTGAAATAATTAAAAAGTATTACCCAAAGCTTAAAATCGTAGCGAGAGGTACCACTTTGAAAGCATTTGGCGAAAAAGAAGTTTTAGATGAATTCGAAAAAAGATTTCAGAGGCTTATGCTTCATTTTACCCGATACAACAACATTGATGATAATGTAATTGAACGCGTAATTATGAGTGATGGTCAGGATGAAAAAAAATCATATGATCATGACAAAATATTAGTTCATGGTGTTGGCGGTAAATTAATTAAAGCCATGACGCCTAACCAGCAGTTACTTGTAGATACCATCAAGAAAAATGATATGGTATTTGCTGTTGGTCCGGCCGGAACAGGAAAAACGTATACAGGTGTAGCAATGGCTGTAAAAGCGCTTAAAGACAAAGAAGTAAAAAGGATCATATTAACGCGTCCGGCGGTAGAAGCAGGAGAAAATCTTGGTTTTTTACCCGGAGATATGAAAGAAAAACTGGATCCGTATATGCAGCCTCTTTATGATGCTTTGCGCGATATGCTGCCAAACGAAAAGCTCGAAGATTACATTTTAAAAGGGATTATACAAATTGCGCCATTGGCATTTATGCGTGGACGTACGCTTGATAATGCCTTTGTAATTCTGGATGAAGCACAGAATACAACACATTCGCAAATGAAAATGTTTTTGACCCGTATGGGAAAAAATGCCAAATTCATGATTACAGGCGATCCCGGACAGGTCGATTTACCACGCAGAACTATTTCCGGACTTAAAGAAGCTATTTTGGTTTTGAAAGATGTTGACGGAATTGGTATTATTTATCTGGATGATAAAGATATCGTACGTCACAGATTAGTAAAAAAGGTAATTGATGCTTATAAACAAATAGAAAATCACGATTAATTTTGTGAAATGATTTTTTTGTGAAATGTCAAATGTAAATCGTGAAGTGTGTTTTGATGTTTAATAATATTCGTTTTATACATATCTTTTATAAGGAATGTGTAAAACGAATATTTTTTTTGATAAAGCTCTAAAAAGCAATTAAATGAAAATTAGAATATTGGCTTTCGTATTAGTTATCTGTTTTATTTCATGTAGAAAATCAGAAATTCCTCTCAGTAAATTTGTTGGGACTTGGCATGATACAGAATATATTATTCCAGGAAAATCAAGTATTGTAATTAAAAAAGATAGTTCTTTTTATTATAAAAGTGCAGGTTGTGATTGGAGAGTTGTTTCTAAAGGGAATTGGAAAATAATTGGTGATTCGATAGAATTAAATAGTACAACTAGTGATACATGCTATAAAATGTTTCCGTTCGTTGAATGCATTTTTTATGAAGAAAATAATAGAAAAGATATTCTAACAATTCCAAATTGTGACCCAAGAAATAATGCTTCTTTTGCAATATTTTCAAAAGAAAAATTTTATATAAAAAATGATTCATTAATTTATAAACTTAAATCAAGTTCAAAATGTCCTGATACATTAAAAATTATTTTTGCCAGAACTCCAAAGATTAAAAAATGAAACAACTAGATGATTTCTACCTAAAACAAGAAGAACCTATAAAAGGAATATTTCTTGCCTTGAAAGAAATTATTCTAAAACATGACCCAGACATTACAAATGTCCTAAAATACGGAATGCCATTTTTTTGTTATAAACAAAAAATGTTCTGCTATTTATGGATTCATAAAAAAACGAAACAACCCTATATTGGTATTGTTGAAGGAAAACATTTTGATGAACCTTTTTTGATTCAGGAAAATCGTTCACGAATGAAAATTATGATGCTGGATAGTAAAGAAGATTTTGATGTGAAAAAAATAGAGGACATTCTTCAGAAAGCTTTGAATTTGTATAAATCAGGAATTATTAAAGTTTAAATTGTTTAAAATTCAGTATTTGATGAAATAGTTAAATAAATAATAAACTTACTATAATATAGGGTTTAAAGCATGTTTATCTTTGTTCTGCTTGAGGTAAAACCTTAAATTTGCATATCATAAATACTTGATCTTTAATATGACAAAACTTAAAAATATAAAAGTTGTAGTAAGCGACCTTGACGGAACTTTGCTCAACCCACAGCATAGAATATCAGATTATACCAAATCAATTTTTCAGGAACTTCACAATCAAAATTATCTTATTGTTGTTGCCACAGGCCGTCATCATCTTGATGCAATGGCCATTATCGAAACACTTAAGGTCCCGGTTTATCTGGTAAGCTCAAACGGAGCCAGAATTCACTCACCTGAAAAAGAAGAATTATTTTCATTTAATTTAGATAGTGATGTTGTAAAAGCAGCATTAAATGTTGAAATAGATCCTGAAATCACTGTAGTTTTATTCAAGGAAAATGTTTGGCAAACCAATAAATGGAGTGAAAAACTGAATGCTTTCCAAGCTGATTTAAAATATCATCCTGAATTGGTAGATTATAAAACACTGGAAGATTTTGGTGCTATTAAAATTTTCTTCTCGTGTGATAATCACGAAAAATTAGTAAAATTAAAAGATGCTGTATTGGCCAATTCTTCAGAACATTTGCATCATGCTTTTAGCCTCCCAACTTGTTTAGAGTTTATGGATAAATCTATCGATAAAGCAGTTTCAATTGAGCAAGTATTAGAAAGAGAAGGTTTTACTCTTGATGAAGCGGTTTCTTTTGGAGATGGTTTTAATGATGTTCAAATGTTATCTGCATCAGGAAAAGGGCTGATTATGGGCAATGCACCTGCTTTATTAAAAGAAACTTTGCCAAACTTAGAAGTAATAAAAACAAATGCCGAAGATGGTGTAGCAAGATATATTGCCTCAAAAATTTTAAATAAAGAATTAGCTTCGAGTTAATTAAAACGATATAAATTTTAGTGTTTTAAAATTAGAATTTTAGACTTTTAATAAAAATTAGATCCTTGGAGATATTTCTTCAAGGATTTTTTTTGTTGAATGCATATAATGCAAAGAATTTCGCAAGCAATTGATAAAAACATTTTTTTAATAATTTTCAAAGTGTATTTTTGTTTTCTCAAAAAACTAATACCATGACAAAAAACATTTTTATCCTTGCCTTTTTAATTTTTTCAATTTCGGGCAAAAGCCAAACATTGAAATTAGAAGAAATAATGAAAGGCGAATCTTTTATTGGCAATCAACCCACAAACGGACGCTGGTCTCTGGATGGTAAAAAGGTTTATTTTGAATGGAATCCTACAGATGATTTAGGCGCAAATACCTATTCATGGCAAAAAGGAGCAGTAAAACCTATTTTGGTTGAACCTAAAGAAGCTGCTTTTTCTAAACTTGATTTTAAAAGAAAAACAAATTCAGATATTGTTTATTATACAGATAAAGGAGCTTTGTATTCTTATAGCATAACTACAAAATCTGTTAAAAAAATCATGCAGCAAAGCACTCCAATTACAAATCTTGAATTAGGAAAAGATGCCGGAATACTCTTCTTTGAGCAAAACGATAATATCTTCAAATACAATGCTAAAGAAGGAACAGTTCTACAGATTACAAATTTTAATAAAGGCGTTAAGAAAGAAAAAACTCCTGAAAAAGATTCTTTTTTAAAAACACAACAGAAAGAATTGTTTCAATTTATAAAAGATAAAGAAGCTAAAAAACAATGGAATCTGGCTAAAAGCAAAGCTGTTAAATCTGATTTTGCTAAAGAATATTTTTATGGAAAAGATAACTTCTATAATCTAAAAGCAAATCCAAACGGAAATTTTGCAACTTTTAGTTTAGTAGAAGAATCAGATGTAAAGAAGGAAAAAATGGAAGTTTTTATAACTGATGATGGTTATAATCAGACTCCGGATACAAAAACCAAAGTTTCTACAGCAAATTTTGTAAAAACCAAATTCGGAATTTATTCTGTTGCAAAAGATACTGTTTACTTTGTTAATTTTTCGACTTTAAGTCATATTCAGGACGCACCAAAATACTACGATGATTATGAAAATTTAAAAAGTAAAGCTAAAGAAGATAAGCTGATTGTAGCTCAGGCTCCGGTTTATAATGAAGATGGATCTTTGGGAATAGTCGAAATCAGAAGCCAGGATAATAAAGAAAGATGGTTGGTAAGCTTAAACCTTGAAAACGGAACATTTAAAGAAATCGAACATCAGCATGATGATGCCTGGATTGCAGGTCCCGGAATTCCGTCGTATTCTTTTGATTCAGGAACTCTTTGTTTTCTGGCAGACAACGAAACTATCTATTTCCAGTCTGAAACTACAGGATATTCACATTTATATACTTATAATTTAAAATCAGGTAACAAAACACAATTAACAAGCGGAAATTGGGAAGTTCGTGATGTCACTTTATCAAAAGATAAAAAAACATTCTACTTAACTACAAATACAACACATCCCGGAAACAGAAATTTTTATAAACTTGCTACAACCGGTGGCGTTTTAGAACCAATTTTAACAAAAGACGGAGCGCATGAAGTTGTCGTTTCTCCAGATGAAAAATCACTTTTAGTACGTTATTCATATAAAAATATTCCATGGGATTTTTATATTGCCGATAATAAAAAGAATGCAACACTACAACAAATTTCCTCTTCAGTTTCTGAAAGTTTCAAAAGCTATAAATGGAGAGAACCGGAAGTAATTACATTTAAAGCGCAAGACGGAACTCCTGTAAATGCAAGATTATATACGCCAAAAGCAGAAAACGCAAACAAAGCTGCTGTAATTTTTGTTCACGGTGCCGGTTATTTACAAAATGCTCATAATTACTGGAGCAACTATTATAGAGAATATATGTTTCATAATATGTTGACTGATTTAGGTTACACTGTTTTGGATATTGATTATAGAGGAAGTGATGGTTACGGACGTGATTTTAGAACTGGAATATACCGTTTTATGGGAGGAAAAGATTTATCTGATCACCTTGACGGGAAAAAATATTTAGTAGAAAAATACGGAATTGATGCGAATAGAGTAGGGATCTATGGTGGTTCATACGGTGGATTTATTACTTTGATGGGAATGTTAACAACTCCTGGTGAGTTTGCATCTGGTGCTGCATTGCGTTCTGTTACAGATTGGGCACATTACAATCACGGGTATACAGGAAATATTTTGAATTTCCCGGAAACAGATCCTGAAGCTTACAAGAAAAGTTCTCCTATTTATTATGCAGATAATCTAAAAGGAAACCTTGTAATGTTGCACGGAATGGTCGATGATAATGTTGAATATAAAGACATTGTTCGCTTATCACAGCGTTTTATAGAACTGCAAAAGAAAAATTGGAGTCTTGCTTCCTTCCCGGTTGAATCACACGGATTTAAAGAAACGTATTCCTGGATTGACGAATACAGCAGAATTCTGAATTTATTTAATTCGACGCTTCTGAAACAGTAGTATTCAGTGGCAGTATTCAGTCTGGGTGTGAAACAGTTGGTAGAATATTTTGAAGACTACAGTAATTTTGTTAAAGTTTTAAACTGTAACAAAGCTCACGCAAAGATTTTCACTGAGACTGAATACTGAGACTGAGACTGCACACCGAGACTGTAAACTGTAAACTGCGACTGAATACCGCGACTGCGACTGCAAACTGAGACTGAAAAACTTGCTTGCTCTTTTAATTAGTTTTAAATTTGCATGGATAAAAAACAACACAACAAACAATAATGAGCAATACAATCACAACTACAAATTTTAATTTTCCAGATCAAAAATCAGTTTACCGCGGAAAAGTTAGAGAAGTTTACAACATAAACGATGAACTTTTGGTAATGGTAGCAACAGACAGACTTTCGGCTTTTGATGTGGTTTTACCAAAAGGTATTCCGTACAAAGGACAAATCTTAAACCAGATTGCCACAAGATTCATGGAATTAACAGAAGATATTGTACCAAACTGGTTGATTGCAACTCCGGATCCTAACGTTGCTGTAGGACATTTATGTGAGCCTTTTAAAGTAGAAATGGTAATTCGTGGTTATGTTTCAGGACATGCTGCGCGTGAATATGCTGCGGGAAAAAGACAAATATGTGGTGTTACAATGGCAGAAGGATTAAAGGAAAATGATAAATTTCCGGAACCAATTATTACGCCAACTACAAAAGCAGATAACGGTTCTCATGACGAAGATATTTCTCGTGAAGATATTTTGTCTAAAGGAATTGTTACTGAAGAAGATTATATTGTATTAGAAAAATTTACTCGTGATTTGTTTCAAAGAGGTACTGAAATCGCTGCAGAACGCGGTTTGATTTTAGTAGATACAAAATATGAATTTGGTAAAACCAAAGAAGGTGTTATTGTTTTAATTGATGAAATTCATACACCGGATTCTTCTCGTTATTTCTACGCTGATGGATATCAGGAGAGACAGGATAAAGGAGAGGAGCAAAAACAATTGTCTAAAGAATTTGTACGCCGCTGGTTGATCGAAAATGGTTTTCAGGGGCAAGACGGACAACAAATTCCAGATATGACAGATGAATATATCGAATCTGTATCTGAAAGATATATTGAATTATATGAGAATATATTAGGCGAAAAATTCGTAAAAGCTGATATTGATAATATCGATGAACGTATTAATAATAACGTATTAGAATATCTTAATAACAGAGATTAATTTTCGGGTTTAAACAGAACTATTAAAAAATAAAATGCCTTGCTGTAAAGCAAGGCATTTTATTTTTTAAACTGATTACTAAAAACTGTCACTGCGACTGTGACTGTCACTAAACAAAAGGGAAACTAATTTTCCATTTTATTCTTGAGATTCTCCAGTCCTTTTTGTAAATCATTTCCAATCATCTGATCCATTTTCATCATGGGCAGCATGATATTCATTGGGTACGGAATAACTCCATTAATTCCCCATTTTACTTTTGTCTGATTTCCTGTAACAGCTTCTGTAGACATAAAGCCTACAGCAGTATCTTCCATTGGTTTTTTGAAACGCAAGGCAAAATCAATACGTTTGTTTTCTGTGATTTTTGTAATTTCCTGTTCGCCAGCACCTACTTCTTTTACATCACTTTCCCACGCAGCTATAGATCCAACAGTTCCGTCAGTACCTTTATAAATTGATTTCATTTTTGGGTCTATAGAAGCCCAAACGCTAAAATCGTTTTGATTTTTTAGATACTTCACATAATTAAAAACACTGTCAACAGGTTTATTGATCGTAATTTCTCTTTCGACTGAATATTTTTTAGGCATAAAATATGCACCAATTAATACGATGGCGAAAACTAGAATTAGGATAACCAGAATTTTTTTAATGATTCCCATAGTTTTTTGGTTTTAGGTTTATTAATTATTTTTTGTTTTTACGGTTGCTTATAACACTCATTAATAGAGTATTTATAAAAGTAAAGTTAAAAAAACTAAACTTTCAATTTATGACATCTTAAAATTTTAAAAGATTTTTTTCAGAAATTTTCATTTTAATGTAACATTTTTGATTTTATGGCGTCTATTGTATGGAAGCTTAGAATAAGATAACATAAATTTTAAGCTAAACGGATCTTTATTATTTAAAGGTTAAGAATAAGTTAAAACATAGTACTTTGTTATACATAATAGCATAATTTGAATTACATTTACATAGAATTTAAAAAATCATCATTAATCAATCAAATCAATCACCATGAAAAAATCAGTAATTTATTTAGGAGTAGCTTTAGTAGCATTCGCGAATGTTGCAATGGCATCAAATCAAAAATCATTTGTACAGCCACAAATCGAAAACGTAAGCAGTTTTGCAACCCCACTAACTGTAGCAGTTAGTAAAGGAGATCTTGAGTTTGTAAAAAAACTTATAGAATACGGAGCAGACGTTAATGAAATCTCTGAAGATTTAACACCTTTAATGATAGCAGCACGTTATAACAAAGTTGATATTTTGAGAGTATTATTATCAAATGGAGCAAATCCGTCTGTTAGAAATGAAAAAGGTTTTACAGCTTTAAAATATGCACAATTATCAAATGCAACAGAAGCGATAGCCATTTTAAAAGATTTAAAATAATAGTTTAAGTTTAAATCGAGTTTTTGAGTTAGTATATAAAACGACCTTCCTTGAGCAGAAGGTCGTTTTCATTTTGGTGTTTTTCATCTCCTAAAAGTCTATTTTCTGAATGAACTTATCCTGAATTTTAGAAAATAGAATTAAGCCTGTAATCGCTCCAATAGTTGCAAAAAGCATATCAGATTGTGTATCCCAGACATATCCCTGAGTTCCTAAAAAAGCGTCGCCGCCATCACCGGTTGCAATTGATACAAACCATTCTATAAATTCGTAAGCGGCACTAATAGCCAAACAAATACAGACAATAATAAAGTTGAAAAAACTTTGATTGCTGATTACTTTTTTACGAATAAATAATTCTCTTATAATCATTGCCGGAACAAAACCCTGAGCAAAATGACCTACTTTATCATAGTTGTTTCTGCTTTGATGAAATACCTCTTTTATATAGTCAAAAAGCGGAACTTAGGTGTAATGACCACCAATAAACAGAATGATACAGTGAATTAAAATCAGTGTATAAGTAAAATTGGTAAATCTGAATCTTTTGAAAGTAAAAGCCAAAATCATAAAACCTATTATTGCCGGAATCACTTCAAGAAAACAGGTAAATCCTTCTTTTGGATTTATAATTGATGCTATTAAAGAGATTGAAAAAAGGCTTAGCAAAAAGTATATGTATTTCATAAATCTTGTTTGTATTGATTACATGCAAGATATTAAACTAAAAGATATTGAAATCAAAAAAGCACCATAATTATGGTGCTTTTTCTTTTTTAAACCAAACCAAATTAATTTAACCAATCAATTTATTTTTAAATTTCCTTATTCAATTGGAACATGTTTTTTACGGTTAAAGACCCAGAAAATAATTGGGAAAACCAAAAGTGTTAAAACTGTCGCAGTAATTAATCCTCCAATAATAACAATAGCTAAAGGTTTTTGCGATTCAGAACCAATTCCGGTTGAAATTGCTGCTGGCATTAAACCTATTGATGCCATAAGTGCGGTCATGACTACAGCTCTTGTTCTGGCTTTTACTCCTCTAAATATCGATTCTTCGAGTGTGAATTTTGCTTTTAGATTATGATGAAATTCAGATATAAGGATAACTCCATTTTGTATACAAATTCCCAACAGCGCTATAAAACCAACTCCTGCAGAAATTCCAAAGTTCATTCTGGTAAGGTGCAAAGCAATAATTCCACCAATAATAGCAAAAGGCACATTGGCTAAAACAAGCAAAGAATCCTTGATATTTCCAAATAAAATAAACAGCAGCACAAATATACCTATTAGACTTATAGGAACAACCTGAGCTAAACGCGCACTGGCACGAACCTGATTCTCAAATTCACCTGTCCATCCTACAGTATATCCTGTGGGAAGCTTCATTTTGGCAACTTTTGCCTGTGCCTCTGCAATCGTGCTTCCTAAATCACGATCTCTTACAGAAAATTTTACGCCAATAAAACGTTTGGTGTTATCTCTGTAAATAAAAGCGGGACCGGTAATTGTTTTTAAATCACTAATTTCTTTTAAAGGAATTTTAATACCGCTAATTGTTGGTACTTTAAGCTCTGCAATATCATTTTCATCTTTACGGTATTCTTTCGAAAATCGAACTCTGACATCAAATTTCTTATCGTCTTCGTATTTTTGAGTAGCTGTTTTTCCTCCAAATGCCAATTCTAAAACTGCTTGGGCATCACTTAACGTTACTCCGTAAGCAGCCATTTTATCGCGGTCAAGTACAACACTTATTTCCGGCTGTCCAACATTTCTAAGAATTCCGGCATCTTTTATTCCCGGTATATTTTTTATCTGAGCCAGAACCTCATTAGACAATTCATCTAATTTGTCGAGATCATCTCCGTAAATTTTTACTGCATTTGATGCTTTAAACCCCGCCACAGATTCTGCTACGTTATCAATTACAGGTTGTGAATAGTTATAGGTTATACCTTGATGAACTTTTAATTTTTGATCCATTTGGTTGATCAAATCATCCATAGTGATTTTTCTTTTCCATTCAGATTTTGGTTTTAAATCTACCTGAAGTTGTATAAAACCAAAACCATTAGGATCTGTTCCGTCGTTACTTCTTCCGGTTTGAGATAAAACATTTTTAACTTCGGGAAAGCTTTCCAGATCTTTTCGAATCATTGCAGCCGTTTTTACACTTTCGGGCAGAGAACTGCTCATTGGCAACTCAGCTGTTACCCATAGAGCACCTTCGTTTAATTGTGGTAAAAACTCTGTTCCTAAAAATGAGGCAGAAAAGAAAACAGCGACTAAAAGTGCTATTGAACCTACAAGGGTTTGAACTTTATGTTTAAAAGTCCACGCAAAACTTTTACCCACGATTCGATCCCAGAAATTTACAAACGGATTATTCTTTTCTTTTACATTTTTATTTAATAGGATGTGTGATAAAACCGGCACCAGTGTCAAGGTAAAAAGTAACGCACCCATTAAGGCAAAACCTAAAGTGTAGGCTAGGGGAGAAAACATTTTTCCTTCGACTTTCTGGAAAGAAAATATAGGTAACAATGCAGTAATAATGATTAATTTAGAAAAGAAGATTGCTTTACCCATTTCAGCTCCTGTTTTCTTAATCAAACTTCCTTTTGCAATTTTATTATAAGCTGTCATTCCTAACTGATGCGCCCTATGATCTAAAACCACAAACAATCCTTCGACCATTACGACGGCACCGTCAATAATGATTCCAAAATCGACTGCTCCCAAACTTAGTAAGTTAGCGCTCATTCCCATCATTTTCAAACATAAAAATGCGAATAATAAGGATAACGGAATAACAATCGAAACGGTAAAAGTAGTCCTCCAGTCGGCCATAAAAAGAAATACGACACAAGTAACCAGAATAATTCCTTCAAATAAATTATGCATTACTGTTTCGGTCGTGAAATTCATCAAATTATCACGATCATAAAAAGTCTCAATTTTAATATCTTTTGGCAGTACATTTTCATTAAGATCTTTTATTTTTGCTTTGATTAAGGCTAAAGTTTCCTGAGGATTTTCTCCTTTACGCATTACAACAATTCCTTCGACAGCATCATCATTATTGCCTAAACCGGTTTGTCCAACTCTTGGCATGGAACTTTCGTAAACCGAAGCCAGGTTTTTAACCAAAATTGGATTTCCGTTTGCGTCGTCTACGATAATGTTTTCAATGTCCTGAATAGATTTTAAAAGACCAACTCCGCGAACTACAAAAGCCTGACCGTTTTTTTCTATAATATCACCGCCAACATTCAAATTACCACCATTTACAGCATTGTAAACCTGAAGTGGTGTAATATTATATTTGGCTAATTTTATAGGATCAACACCTACTTCATATGTTTTGGTTTGTCCGCCAAAAACATTTAAGTCTGCAACTCCGGGAACAGAACGAAGTTGTTTGTCTATTACCCAATTTTGATAGGTAAGTAATTCACGACTGTCTCTGCTGTCACTTTTTACGATATATCTAAAAATTTCACCCGTAGGACCATAAGGCGGCTGAACATCTGGTTCTACATCATCCGGGAGTGAAACATTCTTTAATAAGTTATTTACCTGCAAACGAGCAAATGTATCATCGACGCCATCATCAAAAATGATTTTAATTACTGATAATCCAAACATGGTAATACTACGAACACTGGTCTTTTTTTGAACAGAGTTCATAGAGATTTCGATTGGCGAAGTCACAAAACGTTCGACTTCTTCTGCACTTTTTCCGTTCCATTGTGTAATAATGATAATCTGAGTATTTGTTACATCAGGAAATGCGTCAATAGGCATATTTTTGAAAGAAATAAACCCGGCAACGGCCAATAATCCTACCCAAAAAAAGGTAAATGCTTTATTCTTAAGCGAAAAAGCAATAATATTTCTAATGAATTTGTTCATGTCTTATTCGTTTAAAGCGCGATAAATAAATAACTGGTTGTTGGTAATGACTTTTTCATTGTCTTTTAAACCACTTGAGATATACGTTATATCCCCAACCACCCTAAAAACTTCAACTTGTCTGGTTTCGATGTTGTTACGGTCTTTAAATACCATTACAAAGTTTTTACTTTTGTCAAAAACAATTGCTTTACTAGGTACGGCTATCATAGACTGTCCTTCGCTGTAGGATAGTTTTATATTTGCATTCATATCAGGTTTTAGCATATAATCCGGATTATGTAGTTTTATACGCGCTTGCATCGCTTTAGTTTCAGGATCTATAACATTGAATATTTTATCTACTTTTCCTTTAAAAACTTTATCAGGATAACTTAAAGTAGTTACATCAGCGTCTATACCTAATTTTACTTTATTAATATCAATTTCATTAATATTTGCCAGCGCCCAGACTTCACTGATCTCAGCAATATCAAAGATGTTTTCAGAACGGTCGTTTCTTAAAAGCATGTCCTGATTAATACTTTTTTGAATTATAAAACCACTAATAGGAGCGGTTACTTCATAAATAGAACCGGCTTTAATATTATAAATTTTATAGGTTTCCTGAATCTTGCTTAATTGAGACTGCGCTTTATTAACCTCAGATTTTGCCTGAAGGACATCACTTTCAGAATTTAATTTTCCGTCAAATAATTCCTGGGCAACTTTCATATGGTTTTTTGCTACTAATAAATCATTTTTGGCATCGATCGATTGCTTTTCAAAATCGGCAATATCAGTACTTTTTATAGTAGCGAGAACTTGACCTTTGCGTACATAATCCCCAAGTTCTACATTTACCTTAATCACATTTCCGCCTACAAGCGGGTATACATCAATCATTTTATTATTATCAGCAGTAATTTTTCCGTAAAAACTCAGTACGTTTTTTACGGGCTGTGTTTTGGCTTCGGCCGTCGTCGTAGTTTTTAGCATCGAATCGCTTAAAGCAAAAGATGTATTTGTGTCTGGATTTTCAACTTCTTTTTTGCAGCTTGCGATTGATAAACTCACAAGAGCAATTCCTATAATTAGTTTATATTTCATTTTGTTTCGTTTTAGAATAAGTCTTTGTTGATGGTACTATTTAATTCTTCGCCTGAAAGCACTACTTTTTTCTTTAATTCATTTACCTGAATAGAAGCCTGATTGTAACTTTCCATAAAATCCGTGAATTCTAATAAACTTATATTTCGTTTTTGAAAATTGGTCAGGATTCCGTTGTAAACTGCTTCAAAATCAGAATTAACAGTAGGTTTTATAACAACATAGTTTTTTCGGGATTCATCCCATTTATTCCATGCCGATGTGATTTCAGTTTGCAGTTGCAGATCAAAATTTTGTTTTTCAACTTTTGACTGTTCTAAAATTGTTTGTGCATACTTGATATTTCCTTTGTTTTTATTCCAAAGTGGTAATGGAATTCCTAAGGTCAGATTAGCTTCTTTGTTGAATGCACCGCTTCGCTGATCATAATTTGCACCAACTGTTATGTCAGGAATCGAAAGTGATTTTTGCCATTTAATATTCAATTCATTGGCTTCAATATCTTTTTGTTTAATCAGATAATCCGGGCGATTGGCAATGGCATCATCCTGAAAAGCTTTAAGATCAAACGGAATTGTCTGAATGTATTTATTGAATTCTTCCTTAGAAACTTCCGGAACTACATTTTCAGTCGTATTTAAGAGTAATTTCAAATTTGCCTGCTCTTCTATATTATCATTTACAACTTCCATACGTTCATTTTTGAAGTTTAGAAATAGAGATTGCAAACGCACAACATCCCGCAAAGGAATATTACCTTTTTGTGCCTGAATAGAGTAGGAGTTAATTAAATCTTCGATGTTAACAAGTTGCTTATCAGTAGTTTCAAGACTTTTTGTGTTGTAATAAACGGTAAAAAAGCTCTTTCGCAATTGTAGTTTTAAAGTCCTTAACAAGTCATTAAATTGCAATTCGGCCAGTTTTTCATTCGCTTGGGCTAATTTTATCTCATTGCGTTTTTTGCCGCCCAGATAAATTAACTGCTCAATACCAAATGCTTTCTGACCTTCTTTTCCAATATCAAAATACTGGTTTCTTTCAGGATTATAAGCATTTAATTCTGCGGTAATCGTTGGATTATCCCAAATTCGAGCCTGAATAGTTAGTGCTTTCGATGCATCAATATTATATTGTGATGCTAATAAAAAGAGATTGTTTTTAAGGAATTGGCTTTCACAGTCTTGAAGCGTAACTGTTTTTTGGGCCAATACTACAGGACCGAAAAGTACAAGTAGGAATGCACAGAGTTTTCTCATTGTATTATTTTTAATTATACAAATATGCTATCACCAGACTTTAAGAGACCTTAAAATCTACCTTAAAAATACCTTAAAAAAAGTTACGAATGAAAAAATAATTGAAATAAATTCGTGTTAATATTTGGAACACTGTAAGTTATATTAGCTTTATGAAGAGTCAAAATTCGCTGAACGATACGTAAACCAAGACCAAAACCAGATGTACCTTTAGAATTTTTACCTCGCATAAAGGGTTCAAAAAGAATTTTTTGTTCTTCTTTATTTAAAGTTTCTCCTGTGTTTGAAATGGCAATAATCAGATTATTATCCTCTTTAGAACTAATAATTACTTTTGCCTGTTTATTGTCTGAGTATACACAGGCATTTTTTAAAACATTGCTAATTGCGATTTCCAGTAAATTTTTATTTCCCTTTATTTCTAAAGCCGTATCGAGATTCTCGTTTTCTTCTATTTCAAATAAAATTACAAACTCAGGATAACTTTTATTCAAATTTTCAATAGCAGAAAATAAGATTTCATCCAAGCGGTGAACTTCATTATTTTCGTGCATTTTATTATCTATTTTAGATAAAATCAATAATGAATTGATTAATTCTGTTAGTTGATTTACATCTGATAAAATGTTTTTAAGAAAGCTTTTCCTTTCATCACTTGTTTTGCTGTCTGCAATTACATTTTCGATTTGAGAAGTGATTCTGGATAAAGGAGTCCTAAGCTCATGAGAAGCATGTGCGGTGAATTCTTTTTGTTTTTGATAGGAAATCTCAATTCTATCCATCATAAAATTGAACTCATTGGCAATCAAATCAATTTCGTCTTTATTACTTTTTGATTCAACGCGGGTATCAAGATTGTTCTCGTTTATGTTTTTTATTTTCTGATGAAAAGTATTGAGTGGACTCATCAATTTTTTTACTGTAATCGAGGTAACTACCCAGCATATACAAGTAAAAAGGATATAAGAGACGACTAATGTATATCGAAGAAAAAGTAATCTTCGCTGTCCAAAGTTATCTGTGGCTGATATTAGCGCATAAAAATCCCTGTCTTTAGTATCATAAAAAACACCGTAGACTTCATAGTTTCCTTGTTTTTTAAAAAAGGTTTTATTCTTTTTTAGGTATTTTAAATCATCAATCGACCATTTAATTTTGGCATCGTCAATACTGCTGTATATAAGTTTGTAATTAGAATCAAAAACCAATGTTTTTTCATCATATAGCTTATTAATAGAGTTTTGATCAATCATTTTTAAAAGCTGATTGTCGACTTCTTTTACATTAACTAAAAGTTTAATGTTTGAGAGTGCTTTAATTTCAAGACGATCACGAAATTCGTCTTTTCTAAAATTAGAATATAAAACAAATATCAATGTAGAAGCCAATCCAAAGAGGATTGTAAATAATAAACTTACTAAAAGTGATATTCGGTTTTTTAATGTCATTCTTCGTTGCTCAAGTAATATCCATAACCAACTTTGGTTCGAATAAGTTTTGTCTCGTGATCTTTATCTATTTTTTTTCTTAAAAAATTAATGTAAACCTCAATAGTATTTTGATTGGTTTCGATATGATAGTCCCAAAGTTTTTCGGCTATAAATTGTTTTGATAAGACTTTTCCTTTGGCATGAGCCAAGATCAAAATTAACTTAAATTCCTTTGGAGTGAGTTTTATTTCTTCACCTGATCGAAAAACTTTCATATCATCTTCCAGAATTTCCAAATCATTTATAAGAATCTTTTTCTCTACTTGCTGCGGAATATCTTTTCGGCGTAAAAGTGATGATATTCTGGCATATAACTCTTCAAAATGAAAAGGTTTTACTAAATAATCATCTGCACCATTATCAAAAGAAGCTAGTTTGTCTTCGATTTCGCTAAAAGCCGTTAACATAATTATTGGCGTCTTTTTATCCAGTTCCCGAATGCCTTTACAAACATCAATTCCGTTAATTCCGGGAACATTAATATCCAGAACAATTAAATCATAATCGTAAGGAAAATATTTTTTTAATAATAAAGATCCATCATAATAAGCGAAACACTCGAATCCTTTTGAAGTAAAGAATGCTGAGATTTCTTTAGATAAAGTAAAATCGTCTTCGAGTAGTAGTATTTTCATTTAATTTTTATTTACAAATTCGGTTATTTATAAAACAACCGAATTTGCGTTTTAGATCTTATCTTATTTAAAATAAGAAAAAGTTTCATTGTTTTCAATTTTCAGTAATGACTCATAAATAAGGTGAATTACATTTTCGACATCATCTCTGTGAACCATTTCTACAGTCGTGTGCATATAACGCAAAGGCAATGAAATCAATGCAGATGCTACTCCGCCATTACTATAAGCAAAAGCATCAGTATCTGTACCTGTTGCGCGAGAAGTAGCATGACGCTGAAAAGGAATTTTGTTTGCCTCAGCCGTATCAACAATTAAATCACGAAGTTTATTTTGTACCGCCGGAGCGTACGCAATAACTGGTCCTTTACCCATTTTAAGATCACCTTCTACCTTTTTATCAATCATAGGTGTAGTTGTATCGTGACAAACATCAGTAACAATAGCAACATTTGGCTTAATAGTTTGAGCGATCATTTCAGCACCACGAAGGCCAATTTCTTCTTGAACCGAGTTTACTATATATAAACCAAACGGAAGTGTTTTTTTGTTTTCATGAAGTAAACGTGCAACTTCAGCAATCATAAAACCACCCATTCTGTTATCAATTGCACGGCAAACGAACTTATTTTCATTCAAAATCATGAACTCATCCGGATAAGTAATTACACAGCCTACGTGAACACCCATTGCCTCAACCTGTTCCTTAGTTTCGCAGCCTAAATCAATAAAAATATTGCTGATTTTTGGAGATTCTTCCTTATCACGCAAACGTGTATGAATTGCCGGCCATCCAAAAACACCTTTTACAATTCCTTTTTTAGTATGAATATGAACTCTTTTTGAAGGCGCAATTTGGTGATCAGAACCACCATTTCGTATTACATATAATAGACCATCTTCAGTGATATAATTTACATACCATGAAATTTCATCTGCATGACCTTCAATAACTACTTTAAAAGGGGCGTCTGGATTAATAACTCCAACAGCCGTTCCATAAGTATCTGTTATAAAAGTATCTACATAAGGTTTTAAATAATTCATCCATAATTTTTGTCCTTCACTTTCGTACCCGGTTGGAGAGGCGTTATTTAGGTAGCTTTCCAGGAAAGCAATTGAGGTATCTTTTAAGATAGATTCTGTGCTCATAAAATATTTTTTTGCTAATTTATAAATTTGGTATTAGAGTTGTATATAAATATATAATTTTACACTTAAATTATGATTCAATGAAATTTACCTACTGCATTTTATTCTTAATATTGATTTCTTTTAAAAGTCAAGCTCAGGTTACACCCAAAGAAAACCAACAAATGGGGTATATATTGACCGAACAGGATTCTATCCTGAACGATACAATCGAATTGCCTGAAATTATTATTTCGAAAGAAAAGCTTGATCCTGAGGCACAAAAGCAATTTTTAATTCTTCAAAACAGGGTCTACAAAGTATACCCGTATGCAAAGTTAGCTGCAGATCGCTTGACAGCTTTAAATAGCGGAATGGCGCGTTTAAAAACCAATCGTGAAAAGAAAAAGTATTTCAAGATCGTAGAAGATTATCTTAATAATGAATTCGAAGAAAGACTTAAAAAACTTTCCCGCAAACAGGGACAAATTCTCGTAAAACTGGTTCACAGACAAACCGGAATTACTACTTATGAATTGATTAGAACCTTGAAAAGTGGCTTTAAAGCTTTTGTTTCAAACACGACAGCCAACTTATTTGATATTAGTTTAAAAACAGAATATAAACCATATGAATCAAATGAGGATTATCTAATAGAAACTATTCTTCTCAGAGCATTTGAGTCTGGCAGATTAGTGAATCAGAAACCAGCCAATCCTGTAAATTATGACGATTTGATGAATCATTGGCAAACAAAAGCAAAACAGGTAAAAGAGCCTAAATAATATTTACATTAAATTTACATTTGAAGACTTACAGAAAATTTTTGTAAGTCTTTTTTTGTGAAAAATAAATTTTGGATTACATCAAATTTTCAAAATAAAAGAATTTACTTACTTAAATAAAAATTTTATTTCTACCGGAATAGTCGACTAATGCTGTGTTTTTGTTAGATATTTGTTTGTAAAGATGTAATTGTGTTCTTTTTTTAACAAATTTCATGTAAATATTATTTGTTATTGAAAGTTTAATTTGTAGGTTTACTCTTCGCAACCATTTGTTAACCAAAATATATTACATTATGAGAATAAAATTACTTAGTCTATTTATGTTGCTATTGACCATCTCGTTGTGGTCGCAAAAGGGACCTACCGATTTTACAATTTCCTTAAATGGAAATAAAATTGAAACGACCGCAAATTTTAGTAAACAGTTTAAGGACAAAAAAGCTACAAGCAAACAAAATACTAAAACCGAGTATACTTTGCTGCAGTTTACAAAAATCCCGTCTGTAGAAGAGCAGGAAAAATTGAAATCTCAGGGAGTAACCTTACTGAGTTATTTATCAGGGAATGCTTATTATGCTGCAATTGCTCCTGAATTTTATAGCAAAAGCAGTGTTTCTGATAATATCAGAACGACAATTACAGTTGATCCAAAGTATAAATTAGATCCTATGATTGTTGACAATGCAATCCCGGATTATGCTACAGGAGGTACTAACGGGATAAAAGTTGTTATCAGTTATTTTAAAGGCGTTGATACTAAAATTATTGAACAAGATTTAGCTTCTTTGTTTATTAAAGGCAGTAAAAATGAAGCTTCTTTTAATGAAGTTTATATAGAAGCTACCAAAGAAAAATTACAAGAAATTGCCAAATTTAATTGGGTACAAAACATAGAATTAGTTGCTGCGCCGGTTGAAAGCGATAATAAGCCAGGAGTAAGTTCACATAAAGCAAATGTTTTAGGATCTGTAATCCCGGGCTTAGGTTACGGATTAACTGGAAAAGGTGTAAAAGTTGGTATTTGGGATGGTAATCTTGAACAACATAAAGATCATACTGGCAGAGTTATTAATAGAGAGTATGAATCAAATTCTTCACATGGAGATCACGTTTCAGGAACTATTGGAGGAGCTGGTTTACTAGATCCAAAAGCCAGAGGTATGGCACCAGAAGTTCAAATGTATGGTTGGAATTTTAATACGCAGTCAAATGGTCTTCCTGTTTATGCTGAAAGAGAATTAGCAGCTGTTCAGGATGGTATTGAGTTAACATCAAATTCTTATGGTGTAAACTTAACTTCAGGATATAATACAGGCAGATACAATGTTGGAGATCGTGGAGATGATAATATTACTACTTTGTTTCCTTATCTTTTAACGATATATTCTAATGGAAATGCACAAACTGCGTATCCTGGAGGTTTTAATACATCAACAAAAAACTCAAAAAATGCTTTGCACGTAGCTGCAAATAATCCTGATGACTTAATCAGTAGTTATAGTAGTTTTGGACCAACAATTGACGGACGTTTAGTGCCTCAAATTGCTGCTGTTGGTACAGATGTGTATTCATTAGATTATAGTAACTCGTATCAGGTAATGAGCGGAACATCTATGGCAACACCTGGAACAACAGGAACCATAGCTTTACTTTATGAAAGATACAAAAACATTTATGGTACAAAACCACTGGCTTCATTAATGAAAGCTTTAGTGACAAATACTGCAAAAGATGCCGGAAATCCTGGTCCTGATTATAAATATGGATTTGGTAACTTAAACGGTTTAAGAGCGGTTAAAGCTCTGGATAATAAATTGTTTTATACTGCAGCTGTTGCTAACGGAGCAACTTATGAGAAAGATATTGTGGTTCCTGCAGGATTAGTAGCTTTAAAAGTGATGCTTGCTTATTCAGATTTGCAAGGTACACCGGGAGCAACTGCGGTTCAGATCAACGATTTAGATATTAAAATTATAAAAGATGGTGTAACCACTTTACCATGGGTTTTAAATCCAACTGCACCAAATGCAAATGCTGTTCGTGGAGTAGATAATATGAATAATATCGAACAAGTAACTTTAGACAATCCTGCACCGGGAACATATAAAATTGTTGTTACAGGTTCAAGAGTGCCATTGGCTACTCAGGAATTTTCTGTAGTATACGATTATGTAGCTCCGGAATTGATTTTGACTTATCCGGTAGGAGGTGAAAAATTTAATACAGAAACTACAGAATATATCCGTTGGGATTATGAAGGTGAAGCTAAAAACTTTACATTAGAATATTCAGTTGACGGAGGAGTTACTTATCAGATTATAGCAAAAGATATTCCATCTGCAGCTAGAAATTTTGCTTGGAAAGTACCTGCCGGAATCGTTGCTAATGCCAAAATAAGAGTTAGCGCAGGTACAAAAGTAGATGCTTCTACAGCAGTTTTTAATATCATTACAGAACCTAAGAATTTGGTGATTGCACCATCAGTATGTGGTACATCTTCTTATCAAATGAATTGGGATCCAATCGCAGGTGCGAAATATGAAGTATTAAAGATGAATGGATATAAGTTTGATGTTGTAGCAACAGTTACAGATCCTACTTATACATTTACAAATCTTACAGCAGGAGAGGATAACTGGTTTTCAGTAAGAACGGTTGACATTGCAACCGGAATAGTTTCTGAAAGAGTTAGAGCTGTAAATGTAGAACCAGTTTCTCAACCCGTTCTTAACGCATTGAGTTTACCATTTTTAGAAAATTTCAACAATAGAAAAGCAAGTAATTATGTATTTACTGAAGGTGTAACAGGAACAATAAAATATGAATATATTGATCCTACTTTCTTAGATGGAGCAAAAATGTCTGGATCTGGCGAAGCACCATCAGCTCCTTGGGTAGCAAGTACAACTGCGAATGCTTTTACTAATAATCCAAATTTTATTCAAAAAGTATCTTTCTGTGATATAGACGCCTCAAGTCTTGCCGGGAAAGCACTTCGTCTTAAATTTAATTTAATTTGGAGTAATGTTGGACCAGCAAATAAAAACTTTTTTAGAGTTGTAGTAAATGGTACTCCTATCAACAGTTACGAAAATGTAGGTGTATATGGAGGAACAGCATTATCAGGTAATACTGAACTGGTATATGACTTATCAGCTTATGCAGGAACTACATTTAGTATCGCTTTTCAATCAGTTATTGATAATGATGTAGTTGTAGTGAGTAGTGAGAATGTTTATAATTCAGTATTTATTGATAACGTTTCACTTTTTGAAGCTACAGCAACAGATCTTGCATTATCTTCGCTTATTCCTAACACAGGTCTTACAGCTGCTGAAACGGTAAAAATAAAAGTGTACAATCATTCTCCGGTTGCAGTAAGCAATATACCGGTTTCTTATAAAATTAATGGTGGGACAGAAGTTGTTGAAACTATTCCAGGTCCTGTAAACCCGCTAAGTGAAGTATCTTATGACTTCGTTCAAAAAGCAGATTTTTCAGCTCCGGGCGTATATACAGTAATTGGAAGTGTAAATTACACTGGAGATGCTGTTGTAGATAATAATACACTTGAAAAAATAGTTACCAATGCAGGATCTGATATTTTAATGGGATCAACTGCCACTGTAACTACTTGTTCAGCTGTATTTACAGATGCAGGAACTCGTTATGCTAATTATGCAGATCAGCTTACTCAAACCATAACTTTTAAACCAGCAACTGCAGGAAGCAGTATCAACGTTAATTTTACTGACTTTGATCTGGAACCGGATTATGATTTCTTATATATTTATAACGGACCTACGACTGCGTCTACATTATTAGGTACTTATACAGCAAGTACTTTACCACCATCATTAACTTCTACAGCAGTTGGAGGAGAATTAACTTTTAGGTTCACTTCAGATCAAATAGAAAATGCCAGAGGATGGATTGCAGATATAACTTGTGTTGCAAAACCAGTAGTAAATGATGCAGCAATTGCTTCTATAGTAACACCGGAAGTTTTAGGTAAAAAAAGCAATGCACACGATATTACGATAAGAGTTAGTAATTTAGGACCAAATGTTTTAACAAACTATCCTGTTTTTTATCAGGTAAATGGCGGAGCAAAAGTTACCGATGTTGTCCCTACAATCGCAGCTTATGCAACTGCAAGTTTTACTTTTACTACCAAAGCTGATTTGTCAATTGTTGACGCGACTTACACAATTAAAAGTGGAGTTGATATAGCAGATGATAATGCGACTAATGATACACGTGAAAAAATTGTATACAATAAAAATGAGTTACCGGTTCATACCAATACAAATGGATATGCAATTTCAAAATTAAAATGGAATGATGTTGTAAACAATTCAGGAACTACAGCATATTCTGATTTTAAAAATGTAAAAATCCCGGTTTATGCTGGTTTTACTTATCAACCGGAAATTACAATTACTAAACCAGAAACTCCAATTACAAGAGATCAGTCAGCTTCAGCAGTTGGAGTATTTACAATGATTGTAATCGATTTAAATGGAGATGGTAATTTAACAGATGAATTTTATGCAGGAAATTTTTGGGTAAATACAACTCCAACTTCTGCATCGCCAGCTATTCCGTCAACAACAAGTACACATTACTTCAGAAATAATGCTACATTAGTAGGAGGTCTAACGATTCCTGCAGGTACAACTTCTGGAGAAAAATTAATGCGTGTATTACACATGTTCCGTTCACCATCAGAATATTATAACGTTAATCTTGGACCAACTTTTGACGGATTAACCAGTTCAAGAAGTGATTTCGAAGTAGAAGAGTATACTATTAATGTATTGCCATTTACTGCTGCAGATGCAAGCGTAGAAAGAATTGTTGCGCCTATTAAACCAGGTAATGCGCCAGTATCAGTTACAGCTTTGATTCGTAATTTTTCAAATTCAGCGATTTCGAATTTTCCAGTTGCCTACAAAATTAATGGAGGGACAGAAGTAGTTCAGAATTTTACAGCTACAATTGCTCCGGCTGCAACTGCTAATTTTACATTTACTACAAAAGCTAATTTAGGAGCTCCTGGAGATTACACAATTGATGTTTATACACAATTAGTAGGAGATACAGATCCTACAAATGATGCAAAATCAGTAACACTTTCGCATGCAGCAAATTATGCTACAAATGTTACCGGAACTTTTGATGGAGTAAATGATTTCATTAAAACAGATGTTACTCCAGCTTTAAACCTTACTAATAATTATACATTTGAAGCTTGGGTGAATCAAAAAGCACCATCAGTTTTTGGTAGGCTTTTAGATAAAAGTACTGCATTGGCATTTATACATAATAATAGTAGTTTGTCAATATACAAAGAGAATAGTTTAGTAGTTTCTATTACAACTGCGGCCGGATCATATGTAATAAATACAGGATTAAACTCTATAAAACAAAATACATGGCACCATATTGCTTACACCGTAAGTGCTGCTAACGTATATACTGTTTATATAGATGGAGTTTCAGTTCCTTATACAAGTACGGGTACAGCAGGTGCAGCTTCTTCTAATGCAACAGCAGCAGCTTACATAGGAAATAATGCAGGTTTAGCTCGTGGTTTAAACGGAAATATTGATGAAGTTCGTATTTGGGCAGGAGTTCGTAGTCAGGCAACAATTGCAGCTAATGCAATGACAAAATATATTGGAAACGAACCTGGGTTATTAGCATATTACTCTTTTTCAGAAGGAGATAAACAATTTGTGTTTGATGGCACAATAAGTGATAACACAGCTGTAGTAACAAATGCGGATACTAACGGAGTTGGAGAAGGGAAATTCTGGAATGTACCGGTTTTATTACAAAAATTAGATTTTGTAAACCAGCTTTCATCTTCTTATGATGCGCCAACTAAAACATTTTCAGTTTTATTAAATGATGGTGCTGACATAACTTCAGCAATTGCTAATTATTCATTAGGAATGAAGAGTATTGCAAAAATAAGCGGGACTACCCAAGTTAGTGGAGTAACAGCAAACGACTACACAAATCCTGTTACTGTAACAGTTGAAGGTGTTGGTTTCAATACTGGAATTACAGAGACATATACAGTAAAAGTAATCACAGGCCTAAGCAATGAAAGCAAATTACTTTCTTATGATTTTAAAACCGTTTCAAACCCTGGATTACCACAAGAAATCAATACTGATATTGTAGGTAATAATGCTACTAAAACAGTACCATTTGGTTATGACGTAACAAACTTAGTAGCAGATTTTAGCGTTTCTCCGGGAGCGGAACTTTATATTGATGGAGTAAAACAATTGAATTCAAAAGTAATTGCTTCAAATTACACTAATAGCTTTTTGGTGACAGTAATTTCAGAAAATAAACTTTCTCAAACCAATTATACCGTTACTATTAATGCTAAGAATAGCTTGGCAAGTATTATTAATTATTCAGTAGCCAATCAGGTAGGAACAAGTGTTGTTGATCCTACATTAAAAACGGTAAAAGTTTTGGTTAATAACAATGCTAACCTGAGTGCGTTGGTTCCTAATGTTCAAATTTCAGATTTTGCAACGTTGCGTATTGGTACCTATATTCAAAATAGCGGAGTAACAACATTAAATTATACTGCACCTGTAGTTTATAATGTAACAGCTCAAAATGGGACTATCGAATATTGGACAGTGACAATAGAAGTTGCTAAACCTACAATAACACTGTTAGGAAACGCAGTTGTTTCTATAGACAAAGGTTGTGTTTATACAGAACCGGGTTATACAGCAACTGATAACTTAAATACAGATATAACTACAGGAGTTGTGGTTTCTGGTAGTGTTGATGTAAATACAACAGGTCAGTACATTTTGACTTATACGGTAAAAGATGCATTGCAAAATGAATCAACAGTTACTCGTACCATAAATGTATCTAGTACTGATTGTACTTTGGGATTACCTACAAATACAATAAAAGGTTTTGTATTATATCCAAATCCTGTTGTAGACGGAAAAGTACATATAGAAACAGCATCAAATAGCACAAAAAACATTTGGATATCTGACATGTCAGGAAAAAAACTTCTTTCTGTTCAAATAGAAAAGAATGAGTTAAATGTTTCAGCTCTTTCAACTGGAGTATATATAATAAAAGTAGAACAAGATGGTAACACAACAGTTCAAAAACTAATTATCAAATAAGAACTTTTATTAAATAATTTAAACGGCTACATAAAGTAGCCGTTTTTTAGTATAATTTCTCTCCTGTATATAAGGTAAGATTTCAACAATACACCCCGACAGTTTTAAAAAGCTGTCGGGTTTGTTTTTTGTACCTATATATAAGAGTGACTATTGTCCGGCTGATCGAAGTCGAAATATTTAAATTTGGAATTTGGGTTTTGAAAAAATTTGAAATTTAAGCATTAGGAGCTATTTCCTGCTCCCGAAGCCTCGGGACCGGCATAAAAGGATTTCCACTACTATCAGGGCTAGGGGAAGTTGTTCTTATAAGAATTGTATCTCTGTATAAGTATAAGGTAGAACTTTTGTATTGTTACCGAAAGCGAAAAACAATTCAAACCAATCAAACCAAATCCTGACATATGGTGTAAATAGGAGATAACAGGTAAAAGGGCATAAAATTGACATTGAAAAGTAACCATTAAAGAATTATAAATCTGTGAAATCCCTAAAAGCGGGAGTTTTTGAAAGCGCTGGATTGCGAAAAACACATTCGGTTTAGGAAAATCCCTATAAAGTTAAAAAAAGAGTGTTTTGTAAGTTTGGTGTTATCAGTATGTTAAGGAAAAGTTTTAAAAAACATTGAAATTATACAATAAAAAAGCTTGTAAATGTAAATAAAGGGTCTACTTTTGCACCCGCAACAGCGATAGACGTTCACAGAAATACCGGCAAGCTAAAGAGATCAAAACGGGAATTTATTTTCAAAAAAAGATTAAAAAAAGCTTGTGGGAATTGAAAGAAAGTTTTAAGTTTGCACCCCGCAAAACACGGAAAGTTCATTGATAGGTTGGCAGATAAAGAGAAGAAAAACGAAATGAAAA
>NZ_JRLF01000007.1 GCF_001404985.1 Flavobacterium aquidurense | reverse complement strand
TAGACTGCACCCAAAAGTTTAGACAAATTAATAATTAAGTTTTATAATAATGAGCTCGATATTGTATCGGGCTCATTCCTTTTAGATTAAGTTTAATTCTGTCATTATTATAATAATTTATATACTCAATAATCTCTTGTTTCAATTGATTAATGGAAGTGTATTTTTTAAGATAAAACAACTCTGATTTTAATATTCCAAAGAAGTTTTCAATTATCGCATTATCAAGACAATTACCTTTTCTGGACATGCTCTGCATAATTCCTTTTTTCTTTAATAAATACTGATATTGTGCCATTTGATACTGCCATCCTTGGTCAGAATGCAGAGTCAGATTAGTGTTATCGGGTATTTTTTTAAATGCTTTTTCAAGCATATTTAAAACTTGACTAAACACTGGTCTTTGCGATAATTCATAGCTAATTATCTCTCCATTAAACAGATCGATTATCGACGATAGATACAATTTATTGCCAGAAATATTAAATTCAGTCACATCGGTTGCCCATTTCTGGTTAGGTATATCGGCCTTAAAATTGCGCTGTAGCAGGTTAGGAGCTATCTTTCCGTGCTCTCCTTTATACGATCTGTACTTCTTGATTCTGATTAAACTTTTTAATCCTAAAAATTTCATCAATCGAAGTACTGTTTTGTGATTAATTAAAATCCCCTCTTTTTTGAGTAATAGAGTAATACGTCTGTATCCTAATCTACCCTTATGATAATTGTAAATCTGTTTAATTAAATCTTTTATCTCTTGATATTTATCGATTACCTGACCTTTCTTTTCATAGTAATAATACGTACTTCTAACCATGTTCATACAATTTAGTAAAAGATCTAAATCATACTTATGCCTTAATTCTATTATGGTTTGAGCTTTTTGTTTTGATTGGCTTGCTCGGCTTGAACTAAGGCGTTGAACTTTTTTAGAATTTCGTTCTCAGCGCGCAGGTACTCTAACTCCTTTAAGAGTTCCTCTTCCCTGGTTAAAGGTTTGTCTGTTTTTCGTTGCTTTCTCTTAAAATTCATAACTGCTGGTCTACCACGTGATTTAAGTTCTAAACCTGCCAAATCATCTTTTGCATATTTTCTTTGCCAGCTTATTATGGTTGACTGCGCTGGAATTTTGAAAATCAAGCAGGCTTCATCCAAAGATAAAGACTTATTTTCAATGGTTTGTATCACTTTTAATTTAAAGTCTGCAGTATAAACTTTATTTTTTTGCCTTGGTAAAAGACCTTCAATTCCAAATTCATTATAGCGGCTAATCCAGCATGTAAGGTTGCTTTCGGCTATGTTGTTTGCTCTAGCTGTGCCTTTAACCGAGTTATGTCTTTTTATAACTTCTTCTACACAACGAAGTTTAAATTCACAATTGTACTTGACTTTTCTTTCCATAAAAATGCCCCCAAATAGTGTCTAACTTTTTGGGGGCAGTTCAAAACAAGTCTCTTTTTAATTTATAGTAGGATGATCAAATGCTATTTATATTTAGAATATTTTCTGAATATTCGAGTTTATCTTTTTCAGTTTGCCATAAACAAACGTTATATTTTGCAATCCTGACAAAAATACAACTTTTCTTACAATTAATAAAATCTAATCTGTAAATTTGAAACATCTAAAATGCCACTAGCTTTTTCTGTTTTTTAAATCCGGAATTTTCTCTGTCAAATTTTTCCAATATCGTTTTGGCATATGCTGCATATGAAGTTTCATATTTTTTCTGGATTCAATATTTACGCTTTTAAAGAAACAACGCCAAAGATTCTGAAAAAACTCTTCTTGTTCATCGCATATTTCGGCTAAAAACTTAGAAGAATTAGATTCAGCATTAAATTGCAATTCTATTGTTGAAACATTTTCAAGATCATAATAAATACCATATTTACGTTTTGAATCATAAATTAACCAACGTTGGTCTGCATAACGTTTTTTAAAATGGTTTTCGATAATGGGCAAAACATTACAATCCGGCTCAACAATGGCATAATACAATTTGTCCTTAGTGAGTTTAAATCGCACAAAAGCTTCCATTCGATGTGCTTCTCTTCTGGTCATTCTTGTTGCTTTTCTAAGATCCCAAACTGTGCTGTTGCTAAAATCTTCTTCAATGTTTTTTGAACTTGCTAATGCATATTTAGCAAATTGAAACATGATTTGTTCGATATCATCCATATCAGAAAAAAAAGCTTTATAAAAATCTGAGAATCCTCCTGCCGAAAGACGTTTTTTTAATCCCATTAAAACCCTATTTGCTTTTTCTATATCTGTCCTTACATTATGATGTGTTGAAAAAAGCAAAGCTGCAGAAGCTTCATTTTTGGCAAAAACAACATCTTCAAATTTATATTCATAAATTTCAAATACAGCTGTAAGCCAGCCTTCATAAGTTCCGTCGTAGATTAACTGTATCATCTCAATTAAAATAAAGCAAGCTGATTAGAGAAATCATTTTTATACTTACTGTTTTGGAGATTTAAAATTTGGTCTTTGATTTGAATCGAAGTTAAATCCCGCTGCATTTGAAACGGTGTTGCAAATGCCAGAAAATATTTGGCGCGCGTATAAGCAATTCCTAATTTTTTTAAATCGTCAGGAAAGAGTTTTTTAAATTGTCTGGCTGCAACAATCTTTTTAGCGCTTAAATATCCTATTCCGGGAATGCGTTTTATAAGCTCTAAATCGGCGGTATTAATATCAACCGGAAATTGATTAAGGTTACGCAACGCCCAACCCAATTTTGGGTCAATATCAAGATCAAGATTAGGCTGGTTGAAACCAACAATTTCATTTACATTAAATCCGTAAAAACGAACTAACCAATCTGCCTGATATAAGCGGTTTTCGCGTATTATAGGAACCGGAGTTCCAATAACCGGAAGTCTGCGGTCATAACTAATAGGCACATATCCGGAATAGTAAACCCGTTTCATATTCATCTTTTGATAAAAATAATCGGCCATGCCCAGAATTTCAAGATCGCTTTCTTTTGTTGCGCCAATAACCATTTGCGTACTTTGCCCTGCAGGAGCAAAAACAGGAACTTTGTAATTTAACTTTTTTTCTTCCTTATGACCAACGATTTCATTTTTTAGATATTCCATTGGTTTAATTACATCAATATGATTTTTATCGGGCGCCAGCAATTTAAGACTTTGCTCTGTTGGCATTTCGACATTAACGCTTAAACGATCAGCGTACATTCCGGCTTGCTGAAGCAATTCATCACTTGCGCCCGGAATGGCTTTAAGATGTATATAACCATTAAAGTTTTCTTCTAATCTCAATTTCTTGGCGATCCTGACCAAACGCTCCATCGTATAATCCGGATTATCAAAAATACCAGAACTTAGAAATAAACCTTCGATATAATTTCTTCTGTAAAAACCAATAGTCAGGTCTACAACTTCCTGCACTGTGAAAGCAGCGCGTTTTACATCATTACTTTTCCGGCTTACGCAATAGGCGCAGTCAAAAATGCAATGATTGGTTAATAAAATTTTTAGTAATGACACACAACGTCCGTCTTCTGTGTAAGCATGACAAATGCCGTATCCTTTTGCATCACCAAGTCCTTTATCTTTATTTTCTCTCTTGCTTCCGCTTGACGAACACGAGACATCATATTTTGCAGCATCAGCCAATATAGCCAACTTCTCCATCACTCTTTCATGTACCATTTTGAGCTTTTTTAGTGGTTAAAAAACTAAATTTGTTTAGCTCCAAAACTACTCTTTTAAGACACAAAAATCCTGAATTTGATTGTTCTAAATTGTATCAAATTTCATCAAAGCAATCTTAAGTGATTCACAATAAGAATATTATTTTTAACACATAGTTCGGATTGGTTTATTTAAAAAAGGCATTTCACTTATTAAAACAAACATAGCTATCTCTGGATATAAAATTATGTTGCTATAGACATGAATATTTTAAAGTCCAATTTTTCCTTCTGCCCAATAGGGTTGTGTATATATTTTTTTGTTGGGAACACCTTTTTCTTTCAGGACTTTTCTAAATGCCTGAATTGATTTTGCGTTTCCCATCAGGTAAAAATATCCGTGTTGCCATAAATCCCAAATTTTACTGTCTAATTTGTTCAGGATATCTATTGCGAACTCGGCTTTATTAATTGACTTGGGCACGATGTCAACAGAAAATCCTAATTTATCCGGAACTTTCATAGAAACCGGATCTAATTCTAAAATGCCTAAATAATTGTTGTCATTATAATCTATTTCATCTTTTAAGCTCTTAAAAACACTAATACAGGTTTCATCTCCATAAAAAAACTGATATTTTTCTTCTTTTTTTAAAACCTCAAAACCTCTGGGCATTCCAACAGTTACCTGATCATTTATTTTTAGATTTTCTACAAATTGACTTCCGGGTCCATTTTTATGAATATGAAAGATAACTTCAAAAGTTCCTTCTTTACTATTCCATTTACTTGGAGTATAATTGCGATAATTTGTATCGTCGACCCTGATAATTACGGCTTGACCTATTTTAAAATTTACATGTGGAAAATGACCTTTGAACCTGATCATTTTTATATTTTCACTCAACATCTGAGTCGCTTCAACTTTTACTTTGCAAATTTTACTGCTAAAGGCAAGTTCCATAAAATCACCTATAATTTTGGGCATAGAATTCATAATGGTATGTTTTAATTTCAAGTCAAAATTGAGATTAAAACACAAAGAAAAGGTTGCAGAAGAAATAGGGATGATTGGACTATTCGCGGAATTTTAACCGAAAGTTTAATGGGGTTTCGCCGGTAATTTTTTTAAATAATCTCGAAAAATAAGTATGGTCTTCAAATCCCAGAATAAAAGCAATTTCTTTTACATCATTTTCTGTGTAATACAGTAATCTTTGCGCTTCGATAATCATTGCATTTTGAAGCCAATAAGTAACTGATTTTCCTGTTGAAATATTGACACAATAATTTAAATGCGAAGTGGTAATATTTAGCTTTTTAGCAAAAAACGACGGACTCTCTAAAAATGTAGCATCAGAAATTAATTGTTTGAAATTAGAATATATCAGCATCGATTGATTTTTAAGTTCTAATGCTGTGTGGTTTGATTCTGAATATATATTTACAAAACTATAAACCAAAGCATTAAAAATTCCATTGACAATTGCTGTTTTGTGTGAAGTGTTATTTTGAAAAGAACGATGCAATAACGCAACGGTTTGCAAAAGGTCTTTTTTTTGAGATTTATCAATTTTGCTAGTCTGATCTGCAATTTTCAGGTTTTGAAAAACAGCTTCGCAATTATTTGGCACTAAAAACGGAGCTGCGCTAATATAATATCCAACTGCGTCCGGTGAAACAAATTGTGGTGCATGAACCTGAAATGGCTTTATAAGTACAATACTTTGTGCGCTAATTTTTAGATCGGTCATATCACATTTCATGATGACTTTTCCTTTTGTTAAAACAAAAAATATATAAAAATCATCGCGATGTGTTCCTAATTTATTTATGGTTTCTGAATCTGTTCCCAATACAGATAATTCAGCGATATAAATACCTCCAACTGCATCTGAACTCTGATTGTAAATAGGAATTTTCAAATTGTTTTTTTGTTTTATGAATCTTGTGTAACTTTTTAGAAACGATGAGGTTGTACAAACTTAGAAAATTAATCCTAAATTAACAGGTAACAAACAATGTTACTTAAAATACAAAATCCCTTTAATCATAAACTGATCAAAGGGATTTTATTTTATTTTTAAAAATTTAAAGAACTTAAAAAGTCACAAATTTAACTCCTAAACTAAACCATCTTGAAGGCAGCGGCACTGCTCCTACTTCATAATAAGTAGTATTGAAAATGTTTTGTGCATCGACATATACGGTTACTTTTTTGATTGATTGACTTACTCTAAAATCATTAATCCAATAAGATGGTCCGGAAACTCTCTGGTTAAATCGTGTTGCAAATAAAGCGGTAAAGTTTTTATGCTGAAAATCTATTGTATTGGTAATTTGATGTTCTAAAGACGAAACCAAATATTTTGCATAAACAACCTGCATTACATCCTGAAATTTAAAATCCAGATACGAATATGCCAGATTGATATTTAACTTAGAATCGTTTGAGAAATTCACTCTATAGTTGGTACGTAAATTAAAACCGTTCGTATTCAGGTTTCCGTAATTGTTACTTTGCCAGGGTTCAGTAGTTGCATTTCGGGTCCAATCGATAAAATTGCTGATCTTTCTAAAAAAATAATTGGCATTGAAAGTAAAATCTCTTTTGATGTATTTAAAACCTAATTCGCTCTGAAAAGCATTTTCGGTTTCTAAATTAGGATTCCCAATATTTCCCGGGCGCTGATTAAGATACAAATCCGTAAACGAAGGAATACGCTGGCTCGTTCCTATGTTTCCTATAATCTTAAAAGCATCTGTTATGGCATAACTGGCATCAAGAGCCGGATAAGCCTGCCATTTATAATCTGAGTTATAATTAAGATAAGTTCCAAAATTTACATCCAGTTTTTCTATAAAAGTGGTTCTGTATTGCAGATAAACCCCGAAGTTTTCGCGATCATGATCTCCAATGTTAGACGAAGTAATATCTTCGCTGCGAACTTCTGCGCCAAAACCCAGTTCTCCGCTTTCCATTTTATACGTCGTATTTACTTCTGCCGCAAGAGAATTGGTGTAATGCTGGCTTCTCCCCACTTTTAGATTCGAAATTCCGTAGTAACGGTAATCATCATAATTATATCTGTAGCTTAATCTTGGCATTAATGTCCATTTTTCAGACAATTTATGTTTGGATTGCAAAGATGCAAATGTAGTTTGTACAACCTCGCTTGAATTTTTATCTCCCGGAGCGGCATAAAATCCGTTCGCTCCAAATCCGTTATTGATGTAACCAAAAGAAGTTAAAATTTCATTGGTATTATTCAACTGATAATTCCCCTGATAAAATATTTTATTATTTTCGAAAGCCGTATTGTATCTGTATCCGTTGCTTTTATCGTGCGAAGCAAAAAGTGAGTGCTGTTGTTTCTCTCTGCTTAAAACTCCACCCGCCTGAATTCCGGTACCGTAAAATGTATCACCAGTATTTTGGGTGTCTTTTTCGAAGTTAGAACCTGCGTACGAATTAATCAAAATTCCGGATTGTTCCGGTTTTTTGGTAATAATATTAATCGCTCCTGTTAAACTATTAATTCCGTAAGTAAGCGCTGCCGGTCCGCGAATGATTTCGATTCTCTCGATTACCTCAACCGGAATAGGCAGATTAAGCATATTATGTGCGGTTTGTGAGTCAATTATTTTGGTTCCGTTCAAGAGTACAACCGTTTGTTCGAAACTACCTCCATCTATACTTACATCAGCCTGACTCCCAAAAGGACCTCTTTGCCTTAGATCTACACCATTTGCATATTGTAAAATTTCCTGAATAGAACGTCCGGGTAATTTTGCAATTGCAGCTTTGTCAATTACATATACATTTCTGTTTTTCTTAGCTATAGGTGTGCTAAACCTATTTTCATGAATAATTACTTCATCAATATTAATCGTGTCTTTTTGCACCTGAGCTTGTAAACCAAGACTTAATAAAGTCAGTATCGCAAAATAAAGTTTTGTCATTGTTTTAATTTTTTTGCAAAAGTAGTATCTTGCCGTACTACTAATGTATACCAGTTTTGTAAAAATGGATAGTCCGGTTCAAATTCCTTTTAAAAGTTTTATTCAGCTAAAGCCTGAAGATACAACGGCTCTATACCTGCAAATCGTTTTTGAGTTTATCAAAGCGATACAGATAGGGTTACTTCCGGAAGGCACAAAACTTCCTGGTACCCGCATATTATGCAAATTATTAGAGGTTAATAGAAATACGCTTATCAAAGCATTTCAGGATCTGGAATTACAAGGTTGGATCGAGATTTTACCCAATAAGGGAACTTTTATCCTATCTGAAAAACAACAAAAAAACAAAGCCGAATTTTCGTCTGATGATACTATAGTTCTCTCAAAAGCAAATACAGGTTTTACTTTTAAACATTCTACAATTCTTGAAAACCCAAAAGAAACAAGTGATTTACCTTATCAGTTTAATGATGGTTTGCCGGATTTGCGATTGGTACAAAGCGACGTTTTGGCGAGATTGTATGTTTCTAAACTAAAAAATCAAAAAACGACGAAGACCTGGGAACAAATTCAGGCCCAATCTCACTTAAATTTTAAAACCCAGTTTTCTAATTTTCTAAATGTAACGAGAGGAATTAGGATTTCAACATCAAATTTACTCACTACAAGCAGTCATGAAATTAGCTTATACCTGGTTACAAAATTACTGATTTCGCCAGGCGATAAAGTAGTTGTGGCTTCTCCGGGATATTATATTTCTAATATGACATTATCTGATAGTGGAGCACAAATAATGACAATTCCGGTGGACAAAAACGGAATAAATACAGAACATTTAAAACAAATTTGCGAACAACATTCTATCAGAATCTTGTATCTTACTTCAAATTATCATTATCCAACCACCACTTCTTTAAGTGCAAAAAGACGAATGGAAGTTCTGGAACTGGCAAATCGATACGGATTTGTCATTATAGAAGATGATTATGATTATGATTTTCATTACGACAATAATCCGGTATTACCTCTGGCGGCTTTAGACTCGAACGAAAGAGTGGTTTATATTGGATCGTTTGGAAGATCTTTGCCGGCAGGTTTTGGATATGGTTTTATTGCTGCAACATCAGCCTTTATAAAAGAACTCGAAAAACATCAAAACATTCTCGAACCCGGAATAGATGTAATCAAAGAACAAGTTTTAACAGATTGGATTAAGGAAGGTGAAGTGCACAGGCTTTCGAAAAAAAACAAGAAAATCTACAAAGAGCGCAGGGATTATTTTGTTACGCTGCTAAAAGAAAATTTAAACGGAAGAATTAAATTTAATGTTCCTGTTCGCGGTTTGGCAATTTGGGTAGAATGGCTCGATAACTTCAATTTGATAAAGCTGCAAAAACAATGTGCTGCAAAAGGATTATTTTTGCCAAAAACTATTTTATACCAAACCAAAAATCTTACCGCAACACGTTTAGGTTTTGGACATCTGGACCAAAAAGAAATGGAAAATGCAATAACAATTTTGCGCCAGTCTCTTGAGGCTATTTTATAAAAGCAATTCTCAATTTTTTTAAACATACATTTCTAAATTAAATCTTTGTGCTGAATATTTTTCACGCAGGTTTAGCACATCTGACAGATTTTTTATAATCTCGTTAATCTTTTAATCTGTGATTTGGTTTAAAACATTTAAAATAAAAACATAACATGGAAATAGAGCAAATTCTTGACCTGATATATCCTCTTCCGGAAACTTCTAAACTCATGCTTAAAAATTGTGTGACTGAAGTAAGTTATCCTAAAGGGCATATTTTATTGCGGGCTGACAAAGTCGAAACTAATATTTATTTTATCAGAAAAGGAATTGCACGAGCCTATTCTAACAGAGACGATAATGAAGTTACTTTTTGGTTTGGCAAAGAAGGAGATACTGTTTTATCGATGAAAAGTTATGTTGCCAATCAAAAGGGATATGAAGACATAGAACTTCTGGAAGACAGTAATTTATATGAATTGAAAACCAAAAAACTTCAAAAATTATTTAAGGAAGATATTCATATTGCTAATTGGGGAAGAAAATTTGCCGAGAACGAACTCGTAAAAACTGAAGAACGGCTGATCTCACATCAGTTTCGTACTGCAACTGAACGCTATAAAGAACTTCTTAGGCATTATCCGCATTTAATTCAGCGTGTTCAACTGGGATATATCGCGTCATATTTAGGTATTTCGCAAGTAAGTTTGAGTAGGATTCGGGCTGAAATAAAATAACTTTCATTTTTTAACAAATGTAAAATTCCCTGCCATTTCATTTTCTAACCTTTGCAAAAAAAAGATATGAATTGGATTATTTTAATTATTGCCGGCTTATTTGAAGTTGGTTTTACTTTATGTTTAGGCAAGGCCAAAGAAACAACCGGAAACGAAATGTATATGTGGTATACCGGTTTTTTAATTTCACTTGTTGTTAGTATGGGCCTTTTAATGAAGGCAACGCAAACTTTACCAATAGGTACAGCTTATGCGGTCTGGACGGGTATTGGAGCTGTAGGAACGGTTCTTATCGGGATTTTAATATTTAAAGATCCTGCTAATTTTTGGCGTATCTTTTTTATTACGACTCTTATTGGATCTATTATTGGGCTTAAAGCAGTATCTCATTAATTTAAATTCTATCATCTATAAACTGATTTTTTTCTAAGAGCTTATCTGGCTTTTCAGGTTATTAAAATATCCATTGTTTTCAAAATCAGGTATTTCTACGTAGTGTTATAAATGTTAAAAAAACGATTTTTGTATTGAAATGTGAAAAACCGTAAACTATTCTCATAAAATGATTTTAAATTAGCAAGACATTTATTCTTATTTCATAAAAAACTATTATACCTAATAAACCTGAAAAGCAAAAACCATGAAAAATCTTTGGTGTTGGCGTTGTAAAATGGAAGTTCCTATGCTTGATGAAGAGGAATATAAAATAGCATCTAAACTTTATCGCAGAGGTTTTGAAACAGGCAAATGTAATATGACACGAAAGATACGTTTTAAAGAGCTTCTTGATTATTATAAAGAATTAACCGGTTTTGAAATAACGAATCCAAATGCGATCATGCATCACCGAATCGACTTATATGGTTCTGCGTGTGAGAATTGTTCTAAACCTTATCGAACTTCTAAAGCTTCTTTTTGTGCCGCATGCGGACATAAAAGAGAATCGGCACTAATAAACTATACCGAAACCTTACAAGAAGCAGCACCAAAATGGTGGCAAAAATTTTGGGTTTTAGACAGCGTAGATTAATATCTACAAACGGAGTAATTGTTTATTGAAGTTACATGCTCCCAACAAATCAGAATTAAACAGATCATACTTTATTTTAAAAATCCATTTTTAGTTTTACTAAAGGTGGATTTTTTATTTTAAGCCTTTTTCACTGTCAAAAATGCGTTAAAAAACTTTTTGAATAGCAGTTTTTCGACAATAAAAAATACTTTTGTGAGAAAGGAAAAACAAAGACTATCAGCAACCACAAAACATAATGGTATGGATTACGAAAAATTCATCTTCTGCCTCGAAGGTGTTCCAGACGTAGACGACGACAGAACAACTCTAGTGGTTAAAAACTTAGAAGAAATCGCTATTGATCAAGGTATTGCCAGTATTTATAAAACCTGTGATACTATCGAAGGCCTGGAAGAAAGTTTGAATGTGTTGCTTTATGAAGATCATAATTTTAAGGATTATGAGATCATTTATTTGGTTATGCCAGGCGAAGCCAATACTATTTGCCTTCATGATTACTACTACAGCCTTGAAGAAATAGCAGAACTTTTTGAAGGAAAAATGAAAGGAAAGATTATTCATTTTGCCAATCTCAAAGTGCTGGACCTAAATGATGAAGAAGCGCAATATTTTTTGGATATAACCGGAGCACGTGCCATTTCAGGATATGGATCTACATATAATAAAATTGCAAGCTGCAGTACAATCGATAAAGCTTTTTTTAGCCTTTATCAGGATAATGACGACATTACAGAAGTGGTCGAAGAATTGTATCAAAAACATTACGCTTTGTGCAAATTGCTCGATTTTAGATTGTATTATTAATTCATGAAAAGTAAAACAATCGAAAAAGTAAAAACCTACGAAGCAAAAGGATTCAGGGATAAATTTTTGGGAGAAGATAATCCGATGCAGTTGCTTTTTAAGTCTAACTCTGATCATTTTTTTTGTTTGAAAATGCAGGAAATGATGCGATTGCAATATCCGGTTCCGCCTTCTAAACACAGTTGTCATACTTTGATTTTTATAGCATCCGGCAGTCATGTAATGAAAGTAGGATATGAAGAATATCAAACTGTTTCTAATGAAATTATCATGGTTCCCGCAGGTCAGGTTTTTTCAATAGAAAATGTGAATAGTATTCATACAGGTTATATTTGCCAGTTTCATCCTGATATCTTAATTGGAAAGTATGGCAACCGCGAAATGCTTAATGATTTTGATTTTTTAAAAATATCCGGAAATCCAAAAATTAGTCTGACTGTAAATGTTGTAGAATCTATTACTTTAATTTTAAATCGTTTGCAACAGGAATACAAAGAAACTGATATTGCCAACTTAAATATTGTACAGGCTTACCTAATCGCTTTGTTTCATGAAATCAATAAAAACACGACTAAAACTGTTAAAAGTGTTTCTGCCGCAGAAGTCCTGACAAGCAAGTTCAAAGAATTGATTCATCAAAATATCAAGTCACATCATCAGGTAAATTACTATGCTTCGTTACTTAATGTATCTCCTAATCATCTTAATAAATCCATAAAAAAGGTGACGAACAAAACTGCAGCCACATGGATTGACGAAACCATTTTATTAGAGGCTAAATATTTACTCTTTCAAACTTCACTTTCTGTAAGCGAAATTGCTATGCAGGTTGGGCATGAAGATCATTCTTATTTTAGTCGGTTTTTTAAAAAACATGAAAGAATTAGTCCTGTTCAATATCGAAAATTGATTGATAAGTCCTAATTATTGCTTACAAAATCCTATTAACTCAAAAAGCATTTATTGAAATTTGCAGTGTAAAAAAAGCAAATTATGATTTATGTTTTTAAAACTTCCGTGGATACAGATTCAAAATTAGAGTTAGCAAATACGCTGCTTCAGGAATTATTACCAAACGCTTTATGGAATTTTGATCTTGAAGATTGTGATAATATTTTAAGAATTGACAGCGAAAACGAAATAAACGAAACGGCACTAAAAAATGAAGTTTTTGATTGTATCGAATTAGAATAAACGGCCTTTTAAAACATTTCTTTAAACCTCAACTTACTATTTATGGATACAGTATTACACCAAAACAAAACCTTTGACACTATTGATTACTCGGATCAAAAATTATCTGACAACGAATTTGTAAACTGTGAGTTTATCAATTGTACCTTCTCTAAAAGTGATTTTAGCTATATTGATTTTTTAGATTGCACGTTTAAAAACTGCAACCTCTCTCTTTCCGTCCTTAAAAATACAGGATTAAAAAATATCAAATTTGTAGGTTGCAAATTAATGGGACTTGATTTCAGTGCCAGCAATAGTTTTTTATTTTCGATGTCTTTTCAGGATTGCCTTCTGGATTATTCGACTTTTATTTATAAAAAATTAAAGAAAACAAACTTCATAGATTGTTCGCTAAAGGATGTCGATTTCTCAAATACTGATTTATCTCATTCTGTTTTTAAAAATTGTGACCTTGCCAATGCTACTTTTCAGGATTGTATTCTGGAGAAAACAGATTTTCGCTCTTCTAGAAATTATGTTTTTGATCCATCAGAAAATAAGATTAAAAGAACCAAAGTATCTCATGCTGCACTTGCGGGATTATTAGAAAAATTTGATTTGGATATTGAATAGATTTAAGAAAAGTTTTCAGTCTCAGTTTACAGTCTCTTTAAGCTGAAATAATCAATTATTATAAAGCAAAAAAAGGGATGCAAAAATTGCATCCCTTTTTCAACTAAAAACTTAAAAATGAACTATTGTCTCCATCGTGGATCTCCCACTTTGTTATCTATTAATGTTTGATTTTTAATTGTAAAATTGCCTGTTGCAGCGCCCACAAATTGAGGATCTAATGTTGTAAACGTTGTAGATTTATCAACTGTTATTGCAGCTGCTCCAACTGTATATAATAAACTCGCATTAAAGTAATTATTCGTTGCAAATGTTGGTGGAGTTGTTGGAGTTGTGGTTCCGTTTTGGTTCGAATAAATTGCTGTTGTTCCTGCAATTATTGTATTTTTTACAGTTGATGTATTAGATGCAAATCGAATATATAAAATTCTCTTTGCTGCCACAGTATTAGAAATATTGTACAAAGTACAGCTATCTACTAATACATTTGATGTTAATCCTGTACCTGTCAATCCTGCATTATCAACACGAATAAATTCACGCCCAACTGAACAAGTGTCAAACGTACTATTTTTCAATACTATACTTGCTACATATGTATTTCTGAAATCTATTGTTTCGGCTTGCAGGTTAGTACTTACATTTTTAATTATGCTATTATCTACTGTAAATGAAGCTACTTTTGCACTATTCATACTTCCGTAAATTAATGCTCTTAAATAATCATGAACATAAGATCCGCTAATTAATATATCTCCATAAGTTGCAGCGGCAGTATTGATTGTAATAAAGCTGAAATCTCCAACTCCGGTTCCGTCTAAATCTAAATCAATTAAGGAAAGATTACCCGTACCAGCATTTAATGTAAACTTAACATGTAATTTTGGTTTATTATCCGGACGTAATCCTCTTATTGTAATCGATTTGTTTAGAGCGATATCACCTTTGTAAATTGTGTAATCTCCTGGCATTAAAACTAAAATTGCACCAGCAGCAGCTTCGTTTATTTTAGCATTTAAATCATCTTCCGGTTTAACCAAAATACCGGTTCCAATATCGATTCCTGTAGTAAAAGTTATCACGCCTCTTTTCTTAGCTCCGTTTAACAAAGTAGCGGTATATTCCGTTTCTGCTGTTAATCCCGTTACTATTGCAACTCCTGCAGTTTTTTCTGCAGGTGTTATTGTATGCGTTACACCACCCGGAGCAAGTGTAATTTGTGTTACATTACTATTAGGAGTCCATCTCAAAGTAACTTGTTTAGCCTCTATGTCTACTGGCTGCACCGGTACAAAAAGTTGCTCAGATAAAGTTGTAGCTGTTACTACTGACCATTTAGAATCTTCTAATCCCGTTGTGATTGCCTTTACCCTTATTGAATATGTAGTTTCGCCTTCAAGCTGAACCGTTAATGGCAATTGAGACGCCGTAACTTGTAGCGTTTTATAGATTACTTTAAAGTCTGGATCATCGGCACTAAATTCTACTGTATAATGATCCGCTTCCGGATTTACTGTCCAGTTAAGTTCAACAAAGGTTTGGGTTTTTACTTTTGCCGTAAGAGCGATTGGCGAAAATTCTCTGCTATTTCCAATTCCGTCTAACAACTCCTCATTATAACTTTCGCAACTTGAGATTGCAAATGCAAGTACTAATGTGGCTATTAATCCTTTTAAGATATATTTTGTTTTCATCATAATAACTTTATTAATTTTTTCTAAGATCTTAATAACCGTAATCGTTCTTTAACTGACCATTACTTCCGTCAATAAATACTTGCCATATTGGCCAGAATTGTCTGTTATCAGGATTAACGCCTGGTTTGTACAATGAATTTATCTTAGTATCTGCTGCTGTTCCTGTCCATGTCCAGGCAACAGCGGTATAAGCTACACCAGGATTTGTAGTTTCGCCTCTGTTTAATCCGTAGATGTCGAGAGATACATTATCCGTTTTAAATTTATAATATAAAGTAGATGGCACATTAGCATATTCTCCTGTTCGTGCTGCTAAATTTGTCATTTTTTGTTTTGCCTGATCTAATTTTACTTTAAGTAAATTCCAACGAATAAGTGCTTGCTTACGTTCCATTTCTCCTGTAAATTCAAACTTATTTTCCTCTACAATAGCATTAAACATATCTGCTTTACCGGTTAAAGCATTTACATAATTTTCGACTTTTACAGGCTGGTCAGCAGGAGCAAAAGCTCTTCTTCTTATTTCTTTCAGATAAGGTGCAGCTGCTGCAGGACCTTCTAATTCATTTGCAGTTTCAGCAGCAATTAAAAGAACCTCTGCATAACGCATGTACATTTTATTAACTCCGTCATCATTGGTAGAAGTAACATAACGTTTCATCCACTCGTAACGATATTTACCAAAATACCATGTATCTAGTGAATTTAACTCTTGTTTAGCAACATTATTAACCGCTGTACCATATTTGTAAGGCACACAAGTTACATCTCTACGGGCATCTACTTGGTCATAATCATAAAAAACAAATGGTAAAGGACCTGCTACACCGCCACGGTTAGCGCCATTAGCCTGAAACTGATCACTAGCTGAGGTGTGTTTTACAGCAAAAGTAAATAACATTCTACCACGTCCATCAGCGAAAGGAAGCTCCCAAAGAGATTCTCCTCCGGCAACAATATTTTCCTCATTGTATTTTCTCCATAATCCTTCAAAAGTAGATTCTAAATGAGCGCTGCCACTTTGAATTACTTCACGAGATTCTTTTAATGCCAGTGCATACATAGCACCAACTGAAAGTTCCGGATCACTACTTCTTCTTACTCCGTCAGGATATTGTTGAAAACCACTTGCTGTCAAAGCCAAGCGTGCTCTAAATGCTTTTACAAAAGCTTTATTTATGTGTTCTACAGTGCTTGTATACGCAGTTTCGTTAGGCCATGCTACTAATGTTGATGCTTCACCCAAGTCTGCAATTAATTGTTTGTAGAGAATATCCCTGCTTGATTTAGGTAAATACAAAGTTTCAGAGGTAATAGGTTCAAAACGAGCCGGAACATCACCCCATGCTTTAATTAAATCAGCATAATAAATAGCCCTAAGTGTTAAGGCTTCTCCTAGTAATTGCCCCATTTCTGTTCCTGGCAAAGGATTTCCATATTGACGTAAACCCTTAATACAAACATTCGCACGTTCAATACCTGAGAACATCATCGAATACGCGTTAGTAGTAGTATTCATCTCTGTATTACCTGGCTTTGCATCATAAACACACAAATCTGCCTTATCTCCTGCCGTTTGCGAAGCGTTATACCATTCTACGTCTGTATTTAATCCGTAATAGGGTAAGAAACGCCCTCTATAAGAATTAGTCTCTGCAAATGGTACTTTTATTCCGTCAATAGCTCCTTTTGCAAGTCCGGCTGTAGAGAAAATCAAAGATGCATCTAATGTTGATTGTGCAGGTGCTTCTAAATAATCATCTTCAAATTGTTGACAAGAACTGAATAAACCAGAAATAATCAATCCTGCTATTATTATTTTATGTTTCATTTTGTAGTAAATTAAAATTAGAAATTAAGATTCATCCCAAAAACCATTTGTCTGCTTCTTGGATAAGGACTTGAATCAACCCCAGGTGTAAGTGGATTTTTTCTTCTTGTTGAAACCTCCGGATCAGAACCTGAGTAGTTAGTCCAAACAAAAACATTACTAGCTGTCAGATAGAATCTCAATTTAGAAACTCCAAGTTTAGAGGTAAACATCTCAGGAGCCGTATAGCCTAATGTCAAAGTATTTAATCTTAAAAACGATGCATCTTCAACTGCCCAATCCGTAAATATCGCGCTTCTCATATATGGAGACCACATTGTAGTATTGGCATTAAGTTCTGTTAATGCAGCAGGATCTGTTACTAATTGACCTGAAACAGGATCTAAATTTGTCCATCTCTTTCCGTCAGCCATAGTCGAATTTAAATTTTTGTACTGTCCTGAAGCATTAGCTGTCGAAAATTCAATTTTATCAGCATTATATATTTCATTCCCAATACTCCAGTTAAAAGCTGCCATTAAATCGAATCCATAAGCATTTCCATTAATTACAAACCCCCCAGAGCTTTTAGGATTAACATTACCAATAACTGTTTTGTCATTTATATCTACTTTACCATCTCCATTAACATCTTTCAATTTCATGTCTCCTGGTTTAAGCGAACTTCCGTCTCCAACCAAAGTAGTTGCAGTACTAATTACACCACTTTTTAAAACATATTTTCCTCCAACATAATCAAAGTCAGAAACTTCATATCTGCCATCATTTTTATAACCATACATAGTTCCTAAAGAAGAACCAACTTCTATGATATAATCATCTCCAATTTGTGAAGAAGCCCAACCTGTGGCTTGTCCAAAATTATTCATAACGCCTAATGAGTTAATACGGTTTTTGTTTATTCCCATATTAAATGAAAAATTCAATCCGTATTTTGCTTTTTCAATTGCAACAACATTTATCGTAGCTTCGAAACCTGTGTTTTGAGTTTCACCCATGTTACGATATTGAAAATCGTATCCGGATCCCGGAACTGGAAAATTAATTAACAAATCACTGGTAACATTTTTATAGACATCAAAATTACCATTTAAGCGATTTTTGAAAAATCCAAAATCCAAACCAAAATTCTGAGTGACAGTTGTTTCCCATTTCAAATCAGGATTAGGCATTGTTTTAGAAGGTGCCCAAACACTAGTTACACCATTAATCCATGTTGTTGGTGTAGATTGAAAAATTTGAACTTGTTGTCCAACTGGTATGTTGTTATTTCCTGCTTCACCATAACTGGCTCTTAATTTTAAAAGATTTATCCATGTTTTGTTTTTCAGGAAATTCTCTTCAGAAATTTTCCATCCTGCTGCAAAAGCCGGGAAATATCCCCAACGATTATCTTCTAAAAATTTACTTGAACCATCTGCACGAAATGTAGCTGTCAATAAATAACGATTTTTGTAGTCATAATTTGCACGTCCAAAAAACGACAATAATTTGTCATCAGGACTGTAATAATTATCTACTGCTTGTGGTGTTCCTTGTGTTGTTAATTTTTTTGCCTGATCAAAATCAAAAAATGTTGGGTATCCATGAATAGTAGTTGTAACACTATTTGAATTATAATTGATACTTTCTTCTCCTAAAAGAGCGCTCAAATGATGATTATCACCCATTATTTTTTTGAAATCATAATTCAATGTATTTGCATTTCTAAAACGTCTGTCTTTAGTATCGGTCATAATCATGGCAGGCATACCTTGTAATGGGCCTAGTGGTGCATTATCTATATAGTAAGTAGTTAGTCCGTAAAAACGATAATCTAAATTGTTATAATTATCCAAACCTAAATCTACTTTCAATTTTAAATTTTCTGCAAGTTCCCATCCAAAACTTCCTAACATATTATAGTTTTTACGAAACTGTTGACGATCATTATCAGAAACTGATCTTAAAGGATTTACCAATATATCTGAACCATCTCCAGATACATCATCTGAAGTTAAACCTGCTACCGGAAGTGGCGCATAACCAACAATAGTACGCATACGCGAATCTGAAGAAGATTTTTCATTTTGTTCGTTTACACCTCCACCATCAATCTGAGTATCAGAATAACGCATCGTAAAACTAACATCAATCTTATCATTTAATTTACTTTTTAAAGCTAGGGCAAGGTTATTACGTTTATAATCAGAACCTATCATAATAGCTTTTTCATCATAATGAGCATAATTAAAATTATAATTAAGCTTATCCGTTCCACCTCTAATTCCTAAATCACGGCTTTGTACCTCACCTGTGCGTCCAAAAATTTGTTTTTGCCAATTATCGCCCTTCAAACCTTTGTACATATCCTGATCTTGCCAATTTCCAAAATAATTAGTGTACGAAGATGGGTTAGAAGCTACTTTTGTTCCTGTTTGCGAAAGTAAAGCATATTCGTATTGCCATTTAGTATAATCATCCGGCGACAAAACATCAATTTGATTAGCCATTGTTTTCATACCATAAAACATATTGAAATTTACTGCAATTTTGCCATCCTTTCCACTTTTAGTAGTAATGATAATTACACCATTTGCACCACGTGACCCATATATTGCAGTTGAAGCAGCATCTTTTAAAACGGTCATGGAATCAATATCAGATGAAGAAATATCATTCATACTGTTTATTGGAAATCCATCTACAATAATCAATGGTGAAGCATCCTGAGTAAGGGAACCACCTCCACGAACTCTAATTTTTATATCTGCATCCGGAGAACCCTCAGATGAAGTTACCTGTACACCTGCAATTCGACCTGTTAATGCTTCAGCAACGTTTGCCACTGGTACTTTTTTCAAATCGTTACCTGAAATAGTAGAAACTGCACCTGTTAAATCAGACTTTTTTGATGTTCCGTATCCAATAACAACAACCTCATTCAGGCTGTTTGAATCTTCAGATAAAGCAACATCAATTTTAGTTTTTCCTTCAGCAGCTACTTCTTTCGTTTTAAATCCGATAAAGGAAAAAGTCACTACAGCTTTCGGGTTTGAAAGTTTTAATTTGTAGCGCCCGTCAAAATCAGTCGAAGTACCATTTTTTGTTCCTTTTTCTAATATATTAACACCCGGTAAAGTTAATCCTGCAGCATCTTTAACCGTTCCTTCAAGTGTTACATTCTGAGCATTCATTTGAGTGCTCGTCAGTAAAAACAATAAGAAAACAACTGCAAAGTAACCATTTGCTCCTTTGTTAAATAAATCTTTAAAATTCATGGTTGATTGTTTAAGTTATTAATTAGTTTTTGTTTTAAGTGGTTTTTTGTGGTTGTTTTAAGTTAGTCTTTAAACCTTTATTTATTTTTTAAAAATTTGCTTCTTTAAAAATTGCGTGGTATTAAGAATTTTTGATAGCCCTTCATAAAGGTCTTTTTCTTGCTTAAATAAAAAGTTGTAATCGATTACACAAACATAAATATTTTTTTGATATAAAAAATTTAAATTCATAAAAATTTCCTAAAAAAAATAAAATATCAAAAATAAAAGTACTTTTTTATATGACATGTGTAATTTAAGTTCAATATAAATATGAAATATATTTTTATAATTGAAAGATTCATTGCGATTTTCTAAAAAAAACAATCGATTACACTAAAACTAATTACAATATTATTAAGTGTTTTTTCTACATTTATACAATCGAAAAATAGAGATTTATATACTTTTGAATTTCCTTATTTTGATAATGTAATGGCTTGAGAAGCTCAATTTAATGCAGATATAAGCTAATATTCCTACTAATAAATAAACATGATGTAGTCATAAAGACCTTAAATAGAGAGGGAGATAAAATTTGGACATAAAAAAACCCTTAAACAAACTTGTTTAAGGGTTAACTGCTATTTTAAACTATTTCTATGTTTTATGCACGTTGCAATTGTAAATTGCTTTTATGTTTTTGCATTAAAATAAAAGTAATAATCATACCAATGACTGCCATTACAACACCTATAAGATTTGGTGAAGCATAACTATATCCTGCAACCAGAGGCAAACCTCCTAAAAAAGCACCTAAGGCATTCCCGATATTAAAACTTCCCTGAAGAGCTGCAGAAGCAATCATCTCTGCATCTTTAGCAGTTCTGATCATTAACATTTGAATTGGGGCAATAACTGAAAAAGAAATAGCTCCCGTTAAAAAAGTCAGGAATAAAGAAATGTATTGATTAGAAGAGAATAAATAAACTAAGATTAAATCAACAGACATTACAAAAAGTAAAGCCAATACAGTTGGTGCCGGCGAATATTTGTCTGCAAGTTTCCCTCCTAAGAAGTTTCCAACGACCATACCTAATCCTGCAAGGATCAGTATATATGAAACATCTTCTGCAGAAAATTTAGATACATTTATTAATAAAGGTGCGATATAGCTAATCCAGGCAAATAATCCTCCAAAACCAACAGCAGTAATCCCGATAATTAACCAAGCCTCTGTTTTCTTAAAAAATTGCAATTGTGTTTTCATATTCACATTTCCGCTTTTCTCAAGATTTGGCATCCATAAAGAAATGAACAAAAATGTTAACAACCCAACAATGGCAATTAATACAAAGGTATAACGCCATATAAAATTATGACCTATATATGTTCCAATTGGAACACCAATTAAATTAGCCAGCGTTAAACCCGAAAACATAATCGCGATTGCCTGAGCTTCTTTGCCTTTGTCTGCCAAACGGCTTGCGACTACAGCTCCAACTCCAAAGAAGGCTCCGTGTGGCAATCCGGAAAGAAATCTGGATGCGAATAAAAAATTATACGTTGGTGCAATTATAGAAAGTGCATTAAAAACCGTTAACATCAGAGCTAATATTAAAAGCATTTTCTTTGGCGGAAAGTTTCTTCCAATGATTACTAACAAAGGGGCACCAATAACAACTCCAAGTGCGTAAGCCGAAATTAAATATCCGGCAACCGGAATCGAAACTTTCATATCTGAGGCAATATCCGGTAACAAACCCATCATAACAAATTCGGTAATACCAATTGTTAATCCTCCTAATGAGAGTGCAATAAGACTTTTTTTCATTTGTTTTTACAAGAAAGGAATAGAATTTCTATGACGCAAAGTTAACGCTGTTAAACATAAAAAAAGTTGTACATTTGCGATATAAACTTGTAAATATAAGTTATGCCTATTTTAAATCAATTCAAAACTCTTGTTATTGATGAGTTCGAAGATGAGAAATTTCATCTTCCGCCGCACACGCATACTTATTATGAAATTATTTATATCAAAAAAGGAAGCGGAGTTCATCATCTAAATAACAACTTATTACCATATAAAGCTGGAGATCTCTTCGTGATTTCTCCGGAAGACGAGCATTATTTTGACATTAAAAAAAGTACTCGCTTCTTTTATATTAAGTTTACGGACAATTATTTTAATTCGAAACAGAATCTTACTTGCGACGAATTCTTAATTCATACTCCAGAAAGTTTCATGCGTGATAAAACACTAAAAGAAACGGTTCTTAAATTAGACGATCCTTGCAAAACAATATTAAAGAATACAATCGAAAATATTGCTGCCTATAATTGCAAAACCGATGTTTCGACCTCGCCAATTGTATTTTATCAGATTCTTTCGATTTTTGGATTAATCAAAGAAACAATGCGTGGTCAAAATCTTGTTGTTAAAGGAAATTCTATTGACAACGAACAAATCACTTCTTATATTCATCAGAACATTTACAATCCTAAATTAGTTCAGATTAAAGTAATTGCAAACCATTTTAATATTGCCGAAACTTATTTTAGTGCTTATTTCAAGAGAACATTCTCTATTAGTTATCGCGATTATATTCATAATTTAAGAACAACTTTAATTGAAAAGCGAATTCATAATAATCAATTACCAATTAAACAAATTGCTTATGAATTTGGTTTTACCGATGAAAGTCACTTATCAAACTATTTTAAAAAGCGAAAAAATATGAAACCAACAGATTTTAAGAAAACTTAAAATTGGAAATTCGTTGTGCGTAATTATTTTAACACATAGAAACATAGCATTATATGCTCAAAAAAAGGCGTTTCACTTATTAGGAATACACAGAGTTAAGCTATGAGAAAGAAATATATTTCTCTTTAATATTCTTTTCCAGACACAAAACCTATGTTTCTATGTGTTTGAATAAAATCGTACCCAATGTTTTATTCGAAATCTTAAATAAATAGCAACGCTTAAAAAAAATATCTAAATTTGTAGTTCTAAAATAATCTCATTGGCAAAAAAGCTCCACATATTATTTCTTTTCATAACTCTTGGCTTCCTTTTGATGTCCAATTCTGGTTATGCTTGTGGAAAAGCTTCTGAAAAAACTTCTTGCGAGAAAAAAACAATTTCTAAAAAAGAAACTTCTGATTCTTGCGAAAAAGATTGTTGCAAAGACAATCATAGTTCTAAAAAAGACCAACATGGCTGCAACGGAAAATGCGATCATTCCGGTTGTACAACTTCTGGATTAGCGTTTAGTTTGATAGCAACAAATGAATTTGAATTTGACAATAATCTTTTCAATTTCTCTACTGAAAAAACAACTTTACATCACAAAACCGCCAGTATTTCTGATGGTTTTACTTCTATTTGGCTTCCGCCAAAAATATAACAATTGTATTTCTGACAGCCATAATTGGGTTTAGTTTAACCGCGAAGTTCGCAAAGATTTACGCTAAGCCCGCAAAAGAAAAATTAAAATTATTTAACTTAGAGGATAAATTCACATTCTCTATTAAAATCTTATAAAAATGAAAAATACAATATCAACTATAGCAGCAGTAATAATCGTTTTATTTTCTGCAAATACAATTCAGGCAACTACAATCAAAGCAGAAACAACCACAATTGAAGATGTAGATTCAAGTCAGTTACAAGCAGTTTATGATGCTTATTTTACTGTAAAAGATGCTTTGATTAAAAGTGATGCTAAATTAACTTCAGCGAAAGCCACAGATTTATTGACGGCAATTACCGCAGTAAAAATGGATAAACTAAAAAGCAACGAACATACCGCTTGGATGAAAGTCGTTAAAAAATTAACTGCTGATGCTAAAAGTATTTCTACAAGCTCAGATATTAAAAAACAACGTGAGACTTTTAAATCCTTAACTAAAAGCACTTATGACTTAGTTAAAGTTTCAAAATCTACTGAAGTTGTCTACAAACAATATTGCCCAATGGTAGACGCAGATTGGTTAAGCAAAGAAAAAGCAGTTAAGAATCCGTATTACGGTTCTTCGATGCTGACTTGCGGAAACGTGGTAGAAACCATCAAATAAATATGACGCTCTACATCAAAAACATGGTGTGTGGTCGCTGTAAAATGGTTGTGAAGTCTGAGTTTGAAAAACTTGGACTTCATACTATTTCCGTTGAATTAGGGGAAGTCGAACTTCAAGATGACATCACCGATTCTCAGAAAGAAATTTTGCTGAAAAATCTTCAGGCTTTAGGATTTGATTTTATTGATGACAAAAAAAGCAAAACGATCGAGAAAATAAAAAACCTCATCGTTGATTTAGTTCATCATAAAAACAATGATCTCAAAATCAATTTATCTGATTATTTAGTCGAAAACCTAAATCAGGATTACAGCACTTTGAGTAATCTTTTCTCAGAAATTGAAAATACTACTATCGAAAAATATTTTATCAGTCAGAAAATCGAGAAAGTAAAAGAACTTCTTATATATAATGAACATTCGTTAAGCGAAATTGCCGATATGCTAAATTATAGTAATGTCGCGCATTTGAGCAATCAGTTCAAGAAAATTACGGGCTTCACTCCTACTTATTTCAAGCAATTGAAGGATAAAAAAAGGATTCAGATTGAGAATTTGTAAAAATTAATTTCTCATAAAGTCGCAAAAGCGCAAAGTTTTTAGTCTCTCGCAGATTCTGCAGATTTAGCAGATTTAATTTTAATAATTTACAATTAAATTTATCTGCCTGATCTGCAGAATCTGCGAGAGATTATTTTTTTATTATTTTAACAAACATAAAAATTTGCGACTCAGCGCCTTTGCGAGATTATTGCTTTGTAAAAGCCGTTGCGGTTAAATAATATTACAAATCATTCTCAAAATTATACAAACTGAAGTAAATGTTACTTCGGAAATTTGCATTGTAATACTTAAATAGATAAAACAATGACGCATCAATATATAATTTCAGGAATGTCGTGCGATGGATGTCGTAAAAAAGTCGAGAAAACTTTGAATACGATTGAAGGAATTCAGGCCGAAGTAACTTTAAATCCTCCATTGGCAACTATAACAATGGAAAAACATGTTGCAACTGAAAAATTTCAAGAAGCTTTAACCGAAGCCGGAAAGTATACTATTGAGATGACTTTGTCTAAAAATACCACAGAAGCTCCCGTTAAATCATGTTGTTCCAGTAGCAAAAAAGAAAATCACGGAGGACATCATCACAAAAAAGAAACAGCCGTAACTCACAATCATAATACAACAGGAGTTTTTTATTGCCCGATGCATTGTGAAGGTGATAAAACCTATAACAAACCCGGAGATTGTCCCGTTTGCGGAATGGATTTAGTTCCGGAAGTTGCTATAAACGCAACTCAATTTACTTGTCCGATGCATGCGGAAGTTGTTTCGAACGAAGCTGGCGATTGTCCAATTTGCGGAATGGATTTGGTACCAATGCAAGCTTCTGAATCTGAGGAAAACAAAACTTACACTGACTTATTAAAGAAAATGAAGATTGCGATTTTCTTCACGCTTCCGATCTTTATTATCTCAATGTCAGAAATGATTCCTGATAATCCTCTTTATAAAATAATGTCTATAGAAAACTGGAATTGGGTTCAATTCTTATTTTCCATTCCCGTGCTTTTTTATGCGGGCTGGATGTTTTTTGTTCGTGCTTATAAATCGATTATTACCTGGAATCTAAATATGTTTACGCTTATTGGGATTGGAACTGGCGTTGCTTTCTTGTTTAGTATTGCCGGAATGTTCTTCCCAGATATTTTCCCATCTGAATTTAAATCACATCACGGAACGATTCATCTTTATTTTGAAGCTGCAACCGTTATTATAACTTTGGTTTTATTAGGACAATTGTTAGAAGCAAAAGCGCACGGACAAACAAACGGAGCCATAAAAGCTTTATTGAAATTAGCGCCAACCGAAGCTACTTTGGTAGAAAAAGGAACTGACAAAGTAATATCGATTCATAATATTAAAAAAGGAGATTTACTTCGTGTAAAACCAGGAGAGAAAATTCCGGTTGACGGAAAAATTACCATCGGCGAAAGCAATATTGATGAAGCTATGATTACCGGAGAACCAATTCCGGTAGATAAAAAAGTAGGCGATGCTGTAATTGCAGGAACGATAAACGGAACTAGATCGTTTGTTATGATTGCCGAAAAAGTAGGTTCAGAAACTTTACTTTCTCAAATTATACAAATGGTAAATGATGCAAGTCGTTCGAGAGCACCAATTCAGAAACTGGCAGATCGTGTGGCCAAATATTTTGTTCCAACGGTTGTCATTATTTCTATTATAACCTTTTTTGTTTGGGCAAAATTTGGTCCTGAACCAGCTTATATCTACGGATTAATAAATGCGATTGCCGTTTTAATTATTGCTTGTCCTTGTGCTTTAGGATTAGCAACTCCAATGTCTGTAATGGTTGGAGTTGGTAAAGGAGCGCAATTCGGGATTCTGATAAAAAACGCCGAAGCCATAGAAAACATGAGCAAAATTGATGTTTTGATCACGGATAAAACCGGAACTATTACGGAAGGAAAACCTTCTGTAGAAAAAATCTACGCAATTAATAATAACGAAGATATTTTACTTCAAAATATTGCTTCATTAAATCAACATAGCGAGCATCCTTTGGCGCAAGCCGTAGTCAATTTTGCTAAAGCTAAAAACCAGACAATTCTTGATGTTCCGGATTTTGAAGCTGTTGCCGGAAAAGGAGTTATAGGAACTGTGAATAACTCGAAAGTTGCTTTAGGAAATAAAAAGCTAATGCTTCAGGTTGGCGCTTCGATTTCTGAAGACATTGAAAACAGAATTGTTGCCGAACAAAATCTGGGTAAAACGGTTTCTTATATCGCCGTTGATAAAGTTGTTTTGGGTTATGTAACGATTACAGATGCGATCAAAGAAAATAGTGTAAAAGCGATCAAAGATTTAATCGATCAAGGTGTTGAAGTGATTATGATGACGGGCGATAATGGCAATACTGCCAAAGCGGTTGCAAATCAATTGCACTTAAGTTCGTTTAAAGCCGATTGCCTTCCTGAAGATAAACTCAAAGAAATTCAGCGTTTGCAAGCCGAAGGTAAAATTGTTGCCATGGCGGGTGATGGAATCAATGATGCTCCGGCTTTGGCTCGAGCCAATATTGGAATTGCAATGGGAACGGGAACTGATGTTGCGATAGAAAGTGCTAAAATTACGCTGGTAAAAGGCGACTTAAACGGAATTGTAAAAGCTAAAAAACTAAGTTATTCGGTGATGAAAAACATCAAACAAAATTTATTCTTTGCCTTTATTTATAATGTTTTGGGCGTTCCTATTGCTGCAGGAATTTTATATCCTGTATTTGGGATTTTGCTTTCGCCGATGTTGGCTGCACTGGCAATGAGTTTGAGCTCCGTTTCGGTAATTGTAAACGCATTAAGATTGCGAAATCTAAAACTTTAATAAATCAATATATCCATTTGGGTGTAATACATAAAAAAAATAATTAAACACATAGAAACATAGATTTTATGTTTATGAAAAAGTAAATCAAAAAGAAACTTGTTTCTCAAACATAGCTATGTTTGTTAATGCTAGTGAAACGCCTTTCTTGAGTTTAATAATTCTATGTTTCTATGTGTTAAAAATAATAACGCCCAATGGGTTAAATCAATATGAAACTACATACTATTCTAATTGTCTTTTTGATTGCCGTTAGTGCAAATGCTCAAAAAGTAGTTCGTTACGATTTATACGTTCGCGATACTATTGTCAATTTTTCGGGAAAAGAAAAACGTGCACTTACCGTGAATGGACAAATTCCGATGCCAACTTTGACTTTTACTGAAGGTGATATTGCGGAAATTTATGTTCATAACGAATTAAAAAACGAAGATACGGCGTTGCATTGGCACGGATTATTTCTGCCTAATAAAGAAGATGGAGTTCCGTATTTAACCCAAATGCCGATAAAACCCGGAACAACACACAAATATAGTTTCCCGATTATTCAAAACGGAACTTATTGGTATCACAGCCATTCCGGATTGCAGGAACAAATAGGTTTGTACGGACTTTTTATTATTAATAAGAAGAAAGACGATGCTACTTTTCGAAAACGAATTGACGATTTACCAACAATTCCGGTTATTCTAAGCGAATGGACGGATCTAAAACCCGAGAATGTTCAACGAATGCTGCATAATGCCAACGATTGGTTTGCTATAAAAAAAGGAACGACTCAAAGTTATGCCGAAGCGATCAGGAAAGGACAATTCTCGACAAAAGTCACCAACGAATGGAAACGCATGAATGCCATGGATGTGAGTGACGTATATTATGAGAAGTTTTTAATTAACGGAAAAAATGAAGATCAGCTTTCACAATTTAAAGCGGGCGATAAAGTCAGATTGCGAATTGCAAACGGCGGAGCATCCAGTTATTTCTGGCTGACTTATGGCGGCGGAAAAATAACGGTTGTTGCCAGCGACGGAAACGATGTTGAACCTGTAGAAGTGGATCGTTTGATTATTGCAGTTTCTGAAACTTACGATATTGTCGTGACGATTCCTGAAGATCATAAATCCTTTGCTTTTTTGGCTACAGCCGAAGACAGAACCGGATCTGCTTCTTTGTTTTTAGGCGAAGGAACGAAACAGCCTGTCAAACATCTTCCGAAATTGAAGTATTTTGAAGGAATGAAAATGATGAATGATATGATGAAGATGAACGGCGAGATGAACGATATGGGGATGAAAATGTCTCTGAACAAAATGGACATGAATGCTGTAATGTACCCTGAAATTTCGGGCGAAGACGAATCTGCAAAAACTGAGGATCATTCGATGCATAATATGGAAGGCATGAAAATGGATGATATGAAAATGTCAAGTGATTCTACTGAAACTGCCGAAATTACGACTTTGAATTACGGAATGCTGAAATCTCCCACCGTGACAACTTTGCCAAAAAATGCTCCGGTAAAAGAATTGCGCTTCGAATTATCCGGAAATATGAACCGTTATGTTTGGAGTTTAGACAACAAAGTAGTTTCTGAAACGGATAAAATCTTAATCAAAAAAGGCGAAAACGTTCGTATTACATTATATAATGGTTCGATGATGCGCCATCCAATGCATTTGCACGGACACGATTTTAGAATTATTAACGAACATGGCGAATATTCTCCGCTTAAAAATGTGATCGATATTATGCCAATGGAAACTGATACAATCGAGTTTCAGGCTAATGCCGATGGCAATTGGTTTTTTCATTGTCATATATTATACCATATGATGGCAGGAATGGGACGTATTTTTACTTATGAAAATTCAGCTCCAAATCCGTTGATTCATCATCCTGAAATGGCATACAAAATGCTAAAAATGGACGATCGAATGTTTCATTTTATGGCTGAAAATGATTTTGCGTCAAACGGAAATGACGGTGAAGCCATGTTCAGTAACACGCGTTGGAGCATTGGAACCGAATGGAGATTGGGTTATAACAATGAACATGGTTATGAAACCGAAACGCATATTGGTCGATATATTGGCAAAATGCAATGGTTTATGCCTTTTATAGGTTTCGACTGGCGTTATAGAAGAATGGGAATGGACGAACAGGAACAAAATATGTTCGGACAAAAGAATACCAAAGACAATCGTTCAGTTTTTAGTGCCGGTATGGAATATACTTTGCCAATGCTTGTAAAAGCTCAGGTTGAGGTTTACACTGATGGAAATGTAAGGGTTCAATTTGAGCGAAAAGACATTCCGCTTTCAAGTCGTTTGCGAATGAACTTAATGTGGAATACGGATAAAGAATATATGGCGGGTTTAAAATATATCGTACGCAGAAACTTTGGGATCACAACTCATTATGATAGTGATATGGGAGTTGGCTTTGGATTGAATTTAAATTATTAATTATCATATTCTCATCTAAGTTAAAAGTGACTTTTATTATATTTGATATTCATATTAAGATTTAAAAATGATATCAAGTAAACCATCAAATTATGACTTTAGAAGATTTTAAACAGAATTTTAATGACTCGATTACAAACGAACTGGCTTTATTTTATGACATAAATGAAGAGCTGGGATTCGAAAATTATTCTCAGGGTTTTGGATTATACAGAGATGATAAATCCGGAATTGCAACCTGGTCTGAAGATCCTGATTTTTTAGACAAATTAATGCCTTTTGCGCAAGCAAATGGTTCCGGTTCTATGTATGTATTATGGAATAATGACCAAAGTAAATCCTTAAACGAATTGCCTGTGGTAATTTTTGGTGATGAAGGCGGTTATCACATTGTAGCAAAAAATATCTTCGAATTCATGCAATTACTGACTTTTGACACTGAAATATATGTCGATCATGAACAAGTTTATTTTTATAAAGATGAAGATGATTATGAAGAAAGTGAAGGTTTGCCGGAATATAAAGTATGGCTTAAAGAAAATTTTAATCTGGAGCCTGTAGACGATACCGAATCTATTTTAGAAAATGCGCAGGAAACCTATAAGGCTGATTTTGACAAATGGGTTTCTAAATTTTATGCTGAAGATTAAATCTAAAAGAAAATACCTAACAATTAAATTATACTAAAAATGAAAAAATTATTTACCGTTTTAGCCATTGCTTTATTCACAATTGGATTACAAGCACAAGACACAAAACCTGCACCCAAAAAAGAAACTAAAAAAGAATCTTGCTGTAAAAAGACAGATGACAAAAAAGACAAAAAATGTTGCGCTAAAAAATAAGCAGAACACGTTTAAAAGTAAAATGCCTCAAATATTTGAGGCATTTTTTTATGTTTTTCTTTGCCACGAATTCCACTAATTAGCACAAATTATTTCTTTTCTAAAATGCATTAAGCATTATGAATTAGTGAAAATTTGTGAAATTCGTGGCAAAAAAACTATTTCAATCTTACGCTCCATTCAAAATCCATTTCAGAAACCTGAATTCCTTCTTCATTTGTTCCAATAGATTTCATCCAGAAAGTTTGCCCTTCACCTGTTGCAATTGTTCTTTGAATCGCTTCTGCAATTAAATGTCCGTCGTTGCAAACGAATGTGATTCTTCCGGTGGCTTTTTTGGTGAAGTTTCCTTTATTATTGGCTACCAGCATTGAGATTTTTTTTCCGCTTTGTTTAATTTGCGAGATCACCAATGCTCCTGTTGTTAATTCTGCTGCCATTGCCTGAACCGCAAAATACATAGAGTTAAAAGGATTTTGATTAATCCATCTGTGTTTTACACTTACCACACATCTATCTTCATCGATTGCTTTTACACGCACACCACAAAAGTAAGCTGATGGTAATTTGAATAACACAAATTTGTTGAGTTTAGAAACTGATATTGCCATGTGATTTATTTTTTATGTAAAAATACAAAAAAACTATGCACGCACAATAAATTGCTTTTACTTTCATAAATAGTCAACAAAATCAATACTTAACGATGATTTTCAATGCGTTAAAGATCAATTTAAAATTTTAACTTTGTTAAAATTATGTTAATATTTGGTACTATGCAAAACAAGATACTGTCTTTTAGACATATATTTGCATAAGAAAATACTATATACTTTTAATCATGCAAATAACAACACCACTCATCATGGAAACAACATCAGAAAAGAACATCGCAACGTTCACACACTTAAGCACTTTAAGTCAGTACATCATTCCGTTTGGGAATTATATTTTCCCAATATTAATCTGGACGAGTTACAAAGACAAATCAGAATTTGTAAATTATAGCGGAAAACAAACGTTAAATTTTCAATTAAGTCTTTTGCTTTACACTTTAATTCTGGCCTTAATTGCAATTCCAATTTTTGCCTTTGTACTTTTAAAAAACCTGCCAATCAACACGGTTTTTAACGATGAAGATTTAATCATCAGAAATCTAAACATCGACGGAAATATTGGAATTTTAAGTATTGGAGCAACAGCGGTTTTACTTTTTGGATTATTAAAATTTGTAGAATTCTTTTTAGTGATTTATGCTTCAATAAAAACTTCAAACGGAGAATTTTATAAATATCCGCTAACGATTCCTTTTATAAAGTAATCATTAAAAATTAAAAGTATACCCGAAACTTTACAAGCAATCAACAAGGATCGTTTCGGAATCAATCATCAATCAATCATCATCAATCAAAAAACGAATTGTTCAATCAAAAAAAAACAAAATGAAATTATGAACATTGAAAACACAAAAGCACAGATGCGCAAAGGTGTTCTTGAGTTTTGCATCTTATCTGTATTAAAAGAAAAAGACGCATACACATCAGAAATATTAGACACTTTAAAAAACGCAAAATTACTAGTTGTTGAGGGAACAGTTTATCCACTTTTGACTAGGCTGAAAAACGACGGCTTGCTTAATTATCGTTGGGAAGAATCGACTTCAGGACCACCACGAAAATATTATGGATTAACCGAAATAGGACAAACATTTTTAAACGAACTTAGCGGAACCTGGACAGAATTGTCTGACGCCGTAAATCTAATCACCAATCAAAATCAATAAGTCATGAACAAAACAGTAAATATTAACTTAGGCGGTATGGTTTTTCATATAGATGAAGATGCATATTTAAAATTGACACGCTATTTTGACGCAATAAAACGATCACTAAACAACTCATCCGGTCAGGACGAAATCATTAAGGATATCGAAATGCGTGTTTCTGAATTATTAATAGAGAAACAAAAAAGCGACAAACATGTTGTAGGACTAAAAGATGTTGATGAAGTGATTGTAGTAATGGGACAACCGGAAGACTACATTCTGGAGGACGAAGAAAGATCTAATCAGTCTTTTAACGAATACGGATCAAGAAAACATAAAAAATTATACCGTGATAAAGAAAAAGGTATGATTGGCGGTGTTGCAACCGGTTTAGGTCATTATTTTGGAATCGACGCTGTATGGATAAAAATTCTGTTCTTAGTATTTGTTTTTGCAGGTTTTGGAACTGGTATTTTAGCTTATTTCGTTCTTTGGATCGTAACACCGGAAGCGATAACAACATCAGAAAAACTTGAAATGACAGGTGAACCGGTGACGATTTCGAACATTGAGAAAAAAGTTCGTGAAGAAATTGAATCATTATCTAGTAAATTCAAAAATGCAGATTATGATGCAATGGGAAACCAGGTAAAGTCAGGAGCTGAGAGAATAAGTAGTTCATTTGGAGACTTTGTAATGACGGTTTTTAAAATCTTTGCTAAATTTTTAGGCGTAATCTTAATCATGTCAGGAATTAGTGTTTTGATCATGTTATTGATTGGGGTATTTACTTTAGGAACAAATGTATTTGTTGATTTTCCTTGGCAAAACTTCGTAGAAGCCGGAAACTTTACTGATTATCCTATATGGTCATTTGGTTTATTAATGTTCTTTGCCGTAGGGATTCCGTTTTTCTTTTTGACACTTTTAGGTTTCAAATTGTTATCTCCAAACTTAAAATCTATCGGGAACATTGTAAAATATACATTATTGGCCATCTGGATTATTGCTGTTGCCATTGCAATTAGTATTGGGATCAAGCAAGCTACTGAGATATCATACGACAACAAAACAGTAGAGAAAAAAGCGATTACTATTAGCACAAAAGATACATTGTTTGTAAAATTTAGATACAACGATTATTATGCTAAAGATTTGAATCACTATAGAGAATTTGAATTTGTACAAGATTCAGCAAACCATCAATTATTATACTCAAACGATGTTCGTTTGCATGTTTTACACACTGATGAAGCTGCTCCTTATATACAGATAGAAAAAAGCGCAAGAGGAAATTCGTTTATATCTGCAAAACAAAGAGCAGAAAAAATTAATTATAAGTTTCAAATTAACGGAAATCACTTAATTTTGGATAATTATTTTCTTACAGATGTAAAAAACAAATTTAGAGGTCAGGAAGTAGATGTGTATTTATACCTTCCTGAAGGACAATTATTCAAACCAGATGCATCTGTACAGGATTATGATGACTCAGAAAATGATTTCTTCAACTTACACTTTAGTGGTAATTACAACTACAAAGTTGAAGGTTCAAAAATTAAATGTCTGAATTGTCCATCTGAAGAAAATGATTATGAAGATACAACCGAAGAAACCAATATTGAAAATGATACCGTAAACGAAGTTTCGATTAAAATAAACGGAAAAGAAGTTTTGAACGGAAAAAAAACTAACGGAAGACTAACCACTGATAAAAACGGAGTTATAATCAAAATTAACTAAGCCATGATAAAAATAATCATTCATATTACGAAATTCATTATTGCGACTGTTACAGCATTATTGTTTGCCTCATGCAACTTTAACGTGAACTCGATTGAAGGAAGCGGACATGTTACGACCGAAAAAAGAATCGTAGAGGGAGATTTTACAAAAGTATCCGTAAGCAATGCGATCGACTTAGTAATTATACAATCAGACTCAAATGAAATTGTTGTTGAAGCTGATGATAATTTACAAAAGGAAATTACTACAAAAGTTGAAAACGGAACTTTACTCATTAAATGTAAATACGGTTCTTTTCACGATGTAACCAAGAAAAAAGTAACTGTAAAAATGCCTAAAATTGACAAACTGGATGCTTCAAGTGCTTCTACTGTAATGAGTCAGGGTCTTTTGCAGGGAGAACATATTGATCTGGAAACTTCAAGTGCTGCAACAATGGATGTCAATGTAGAATACGATAACATTACAGTTGATTCCGGCAGCGGAAGTACCCTTAGCTTAAAAGGAAAAGCGTTGAGAATCAAAACTTCAGCATCAAGCGGATCAAGTATAAATGCAAACAAATTACTGGCGAATGAAGTTGATGCAGAAGCATCAAGCGGAGCAAGTACAAATGTTCACCCAATAGTAAGCTTAAAAGCAAAAGCCAGCAGTGGAGCAAGTATCAATTATGATGTTGCACCAAAAACTATCGAGAAAACTGCAAGTTCAGGAGGAAGTATCAGCCAGGGGTAAACGATATTTATCTGTTAAATATAAAAAAATCATTCATCGAAAGTGGATGATTTTTTTATATTTGTGAAAATCAAATCTAGAATTAATGAAAAAAAATACAGCCTTACTCCTATTATTATTGGTTACGACGTTAAGTTTTGGTCAAAGAAGAGAAAAAATAAAAGGATCTAAAATCGTAACTACTTCAATAAAAGAAGTAGGAGAATTTGATGGTATTGAAGCCGATGATAATTTAGAAGTTTACCTTGAAAGAGGAGAAAAAAATGAAATAAAAATCGAAGCCGATGATAATTTACATGAAATCATTGGGATGGATTTGAGAGAAAAAGTGCTTCGTTTATATACATCAAAAGAAAGTACTATTTTCAAAAAACTAATCGTTCGCGTTACCTATACAAAATCATTAAAAAGTGTAATTGCAAAAAATGAAGCTGTGGTATATGCCATTCAGGAAGTTCAGCTAGATGATATTACTTTTAATACTTTTGATTATGCTAAACTATTCCTAAATGTAAACTCAAAGAAATTTAGCTTGTTTGCAGATGATAAATCAAGAATTGAATTAAATTTAAAATCTGAAGACGCTAATCTTCAATTGAGTAAAAACTCAGCTATTAAAACATTAGTATCTGCCATAAAATTCAGATGTGATTTGTACCAAAAAGCTGCTGCTGCTATTGAAGGTATTGCAGAAAAAGCAACTATAAGGTTAGATAACAATTCAGTCTTTACCGGAACAAAATTTACGCTAAAAGAGGCCAATCTTACTACTGAAGGTTCTGCTGTGGCAACTGTTTTGTCCGAAACTTCAATCTCAATCGCAGCCGGAGACAAATCTGAAATTTCATTATTTGGAAACCCAAAAATTGAACTTACACGTTTTACAGAAGAAGCAAAACTTATCAAAAAACCAGGCGCAATAAAACTAAAAGAAAAAGCACCGTTATTAGAATAAGTTATATCAAAGCACAAAACTTTGCATAAAAAAAGTCCCATTCGATTAGAATGGGACTTTTTTTATTAATATCTATTTCAATTTCAATAATCCTCAACTGAGACTCAAAACCGAGACTGAAACTTTGAATACTTACTCCTGAGCAGCTAAATATCTTTCAGCATCTAATGCGGCCATACATCCAGTTCCTGCAGCAGTAATTGCCTGACGGTATACATGATCTGCAGCATCTCCGGCAACAAAAACACCTGGTACATTTGTATTAGATGTTCCCGGAGTATTTACAATATAACCAGTTTCATCAAGAGTAATGTAATTTGCAAAAATATCTGTATTTGGTTTGTGACCAATTGCTACGAAAAATCCTGTTGCAGGAATTTCAATAACTTCACCAGTAGTTTTGTTTAATGCTTTAATAGCATGTACTACTTGGTTATCACCCAAAACTTCAACAGTATCGTGGTTCATTAAAATCTCGATATTCTCTGTTTTGCGAACGCGTTCTTCCATAATTTTAGAAGCTCTGAATTTTTCGCTTCTTACCAACATCGTTACTTTTTTACAAAGTTTAGACAAGTAATGTGCTTCTTCGCAAGCAGAATCTCCTGCTCCTACGATTACTACCTCTTGATTGCGGTAGAAAAATCCGTCGCAAACGGCACAAGCCGAAACTCCACCGCCCATTTGCAAATAATGCTGTTCTGATGGTAATCCTAAATATTTAGCAGATGCTCCTGTAGAAATAATAACAGTTTCGCAGTGCAGCTCAATAGCATCATTGATCCAAACTTTATGAATATCTCCTGAAAAATCAACTTTTGTAGCCCATCCATCACGAATATCAGCTCCAAAACGTTTTGCTTGATCCTGTAACTGAACCATCATTTCCGGTCCTGTAACTCCATCAACATAACCCGGAAAATTTTCTACTTCGTTTGTCGTAGTCAACTGTCCGCCTGGCTGCATTCCCTGATATAAAACTGGATTCATATTAGCTCTGGCTGCATAAATAGCCGCAGTATAACCTGCCGGACCAGAACCTATAATTAGGCATTTAATTTTTTCGATTGTATCTGACATAGTATGTATAGTTTTAAGTGATGCAAATGTAAACTTTATTATAAAAAATTACCACCAAATCAAATCCTAAATAACTATCTTAAAATAAGTTTTATTTATTTTCATATTTTTCTTTTCTAAAACAAATTTATTACTATATTTGCATCCGCTTACGGGCAGTACAACAAATACATCTTCGGGGTGTAGCGTAGCCCGGTTATCGCGCCTGCTTTGGGAGCAGGAGGCCGCAGGTTCGAATCCTGCCACCCCGACAAAAAAGTCTTTTCATCTTCTTGAAAAGACTTTTTTTTTTGCTTTGTAATTAATCATTCATATGATTTTTAAATATAAAAAAATTAAGGAGTTATCACGTCCCGATTGAAAATCGGGAAGACCAAAGGTTCGAATCCTGCCACCCCGACAAAAAAGTCTTTTCATCTTCTTGAAAAGACTTTTTTTTTGCTTTGTAATTAATCATTCATATGATTTTTAAATATTAAAAAATAAGGAGTTATCACGTCCCGATTGAAAATCGGGAAGACCAAAGGTTCGAAAGAGTCTCTTTTTTTATTTAAAATCATTCAACCATTTTAAAATCAAATAAAACAAAAAATGTCTTTTTATACAATAAATATACCTTTCTGTGAGCTGCCAATTTTATTTTGAATAGCTCTCTTTGTGCAAAATTCAGAAAATCATAAAAATGAAAATCTTACTATTGCACCTATTTTTTACTATCTCACTGACAACCATTGCACAAGAAAATTTACCACTACAAAATCAGGACATCAAAATTGAGAAACTAAAATTGTACAAAGAAAAAGCTCACGCATCTTATTATCACAATAAATTTAACGGAAGAAAAACAGCAAGCGGTACAAGATTCGACAACACAAAACTGACTGCTGCCCATAAAAAACTTCCTTTTGGAACAATGCTAAAAATCACAAACGAAATAAACAAGAAATCTGTTATTGTAAAAGTTACCGACAGAGGTCCTTTTATAAACGGACGAGAAATTGATTTGTCTAAAAAAGCTTTTATGGACATTACTTCAAATAAAAAAAGCGGAGGGATTATTGTAAAAATTGAGATTATAGAGAAATAAAAACTTTCTAATTAATGAATCATCAATACTGTTAATTCTTTTTAGGTAAAAAAACTCACCGCGTTAAAATGTTGTTATATTTACAAATCATAATATTACACTTATCTCTTTATGGAAAGTTTTCTTATTGTTGCCTTATTTTGTTTTCTGATCTATATCCTTAATACTATCAAGGGGCGTTTTGATCATCTTGAAAACGACATTCAGAAACTTAGTAAAAAAATAGATCTCCTGAAAGCAACAGAAAAAGCTCCGGAAACCACTTCGGTTTCCCCAATTCCTGTTGTTAAAAAAGAAGAATTTAGTATCGATCCTGAACAAGCAAAACAAAATACGTTTGAAGTTGTAGAAGTTATAGAACAAAAAATTGATGATGCCCAATTAGAAAAAATTGCATTATCATCCAGCACCGATAATTTGCCTAAACCAGTCGAATCTAAACCCCTTGAACCAAAACCAATCCCTAAACCAATTATTCCTGCTGAACCTGAAAAATCATTCTGGGAAAATTTTAAAGAGAAAAACCCGGATCTGGAAAAATTCATTGGCGAAAACCTGATCAATAAAATTGGTGTTTTAATTCTGGTTTTAGGAATTAGCTATTTTGTAAAATATGCCATCGACAAAGACTGGATCAACGAACCTGCACGTGTTGGTATTGGTGTTTTATGTGGCGTTCTGGTTATGGGAATTGCGCATAAATTACGTAAAAAGTATGCCGCTTTCAGTTCTGTAATTGTAGCCGGGGCAATCGCCATTTTCTATTTTACAATCGGGATTGCTTTTCATGATTATCACTTATTCAATCAAACTGTCGCTTTTAGTATAATGGTTATTATTACAGCATTTAGTGCTTTAATATCTTTATCCTACGATCGCGTCGAGTTAGCTGTTCTGTCATTAATTGGCGGATTTGCAGTACCGTTTATGGTCAGTACCGGCGAAGGAAATTATGTGGTTCTTTTTACTTATATCATTATTTTAAACATTGGGATTCTAGCAATCGCTTATTACAAAAAATGGAATCTGGTTAATATTCTGGCTTACTTATTTACCATATTATTATATGGTGCATGGTTATCCCGAGACTTAAACTCAGAAAAACCTCATTATTTGGGAGCGTTGATATTTGGCTTTATTTTCTATTTCATTTTTATATTAATGAATATTGTAAATAACATCAGATCAAAAGGAGAATTTTCTAAAACCCAGCTTACTATTTTGGCCAGCAACACCTTTTTGTTTTACGGCGCCGGAATGGCAATCTTGGCGAATTATCATCCGGAACTAAAAGGTTTGTTTACCACAATTCTTGCTTTTCTAAATTTAATTTACGCTTGGTTTCTATACAAAAAATTCGACCTCGACCAGAAAGCCGCTTATTTACTTATTGGGTTAACGCTGACTTTTATAACATTAGCAATTCCTATTCAGTTCCAAGGCAATTATATTACCTTGTTTTGGGCAGCCGAAGCCGTTTTATTATTATGGCTTTCTCAAAAATCTAAGATTCCCAGTTATAAATTTGGTTCTGTAATCGTTCATATCTTAATGCTCTTTAGCCTGATCATGGACTGGAATAAATACTATAATGGCAATGAACCTTTGAGTATTATCATTAATCCTATCTTTATAACAGGAATTTTTGCCGTAAGTTCTTTGCTTGCGATTTGGTATTTATTAAAAGACGAAACCGGAAATTCTACCACTTTCGATATTATTTTTAATCCTGAAAAACACAAACGAATTGTTTTAGAAACAGGAGTTGTACTATTGTACTTCACTGGCCTGTTCGAAGTTATTTATCAGTCGAATCATTACATCGAAAATTTATACAGTTCTATAGCTTTACCTATTTTGTATCATTTATTATTCTCGGCTTTTTTTTCTTCTTATTTGATAAAAAGAAAAACAGAAACCGGATATCAGGGCGCTTTATTACTGGCAATTGCTAATATTGTGTTGTTTACATTCTGGTTTTCCAATTATCCGTTTCTGGAACATAAAGACATCATAAATTCAGGAACCGGCAAATCGATCGCGTTTTATCTTCATTATATCTCGCTGATTATTACGATTTATTTTGGCTGTCAATTGTTTCAGATCTATAAAAAAGTTGATTTCTCATTTTTCAAAAGCCGCTATTTTATGTGGGTCGCGGCATTTTTCGTGATCTACATTGCCAGCTCAGAAGTTATGCTTCATGGTCTTGTGTTTATGAATTCGCCAGTTACAAGTCAGGATATGCAAACGAGTTCTATGTATGCCAGCTATAAATCTGACTTACCTTATTTGCGTGATTTTATTGCAAATGATTATATTAGTCTGGCAAGAACTAAAATTATTAAAACAGGATTTCCGATTCTTTGGGGAATTTTAGCGTTTGTATTTTTGATAATCGGAATAAAAAAACAACTCAAATCTTTACGAATAATCGCTTTATCCTTACTTGGCTTGACGATTTTGAAATTGTTTTTATATGACATCAGCAACATTTCTGAAACCGGAAAAATCATATCCTTTATCCTTTTAGGAATTTTAATTTTGATTATCTCTTTTGTATATCAAAAAATCAAAGTATTAGTTATTGACGAAAACAAGCCTGAAGAAACAAATGAAACTAAATAAATTTATAGCATTACTTTTTATTACAAACCTGTCGTTTGGGCAATATCAAACCACAGGAAAAATAAAACCGGTTTCTGAGAATGGCCTGCATGAGATTGTTTTATCATCTGAAATCAGGTCGTATTCAAATCAGGATTTAAGCGATATCAGAATATTTGATTCTAAAGGAAATGAGATTCCGTATTTTATTCAAAGTAACAATGCTGTCGCTACAAATGCTTTTGAGGAATATACAATTGTTTCAAAAACGGTTTATCCTAAAAAAAGCACTTCAATAATTGTTGCAGTTCCGGCTAATAAACACAACAATCAGCTTTCGCTTTTTATAGCCAATGCCGATGTAGAAAAAAGGTATTCTGTTTCAGGAAGTGATGACCAAAAAGAGTGGTTTGGAATATCTGACGCACAAACACTTTATGATTTAAACAGTACATCGGAAACAAGCGTTGTCAAAACCATTTCATATCCTTTGAGTACGTATCATTATCTAAAAATAGATTTTGACGATCGAAAAACACTTCCTGTTAATATTTTGAAAGTTGGTAATTTTAGTACTCAATTACAAAAAAACACATTACAGGAAATTACTCCTCAAAAATCTGTAAAAACAGAAACTCCTTCAAAAAAAGAAACTCAGATTCATATTCTTTTTAATACGCCGCAAGTTATTAATGAGATTTCATTCGAAATATCAAAACCTACTTATTACAAGCGTACAGCAATTCTTTACAAGAAAACAAAGCGCGAAACAAGAAAAAAATCTCAAGTCTTCGATGAAGAAATTATTTCTTTTGAATTAAATTCCGGCACAAAAAACACTTTTACTTTTCCTGAAATATTCGAAAAGGAGTTCTTTATAAAAATTGAAAACCACGACAATCAGCCCTTACAAATTTCGAAAATAAAGTATGCCCAAAAACCAATTTCTATTGTAGCCGATTTAAATACCGGTGAAAATTATATTTTAAAAACAGGAAATAAGAATTTGACGGAGCCGGAATATGATCTTTCAAATTTTAAAAATAACATTGCTGCTAATTTGCCTCAAACATCTGTATACGATATTGAGCAAAAAACTACAGTAAAAAGCCAAAGAGCAAAACAATCTTTCTGGCAGCAATCCTGGTTTATGTGGATTTGTATTGTGTTAGGCGGAATCACGATTTTATTCTTTACAGCCAGTTTAGTAAAAGATTTAAAAAGAAAGAATTAAAAATTAAAAATCTATTTTAACTATATTTCCATTTTCGTAGTTTAAACAGTCAAAATTGCACTTTTTAGTCTGAAAATTAAGAAAAAATAGAGCGAAATTTCTCTATTATTTTTCTTTCCCGGAGATATTAAATTCGGCAAAACACGCACTATACAACGATTAACCGATGTTTATCAAATGTTAACAAAATAGATTTTCAGAAACCATAAATAATTGTATTTTTACGGTTCAAAATTCAGAAAATAAATGGGCAAAATCATTGCGATTGCTAATCAAAAAGGAGGCGTTGGAAAGACTACTACATCTGTAAATCTTGCGGCCTCATTGGGTGTTTTAGAAAAAAAAGTATTATTGATTGATGCTGATCCTCAAGCAAATGCCACATCTGGCCTTGGGATTGATGTAGAATCTGTTGAGATTGGTACCTACCAAATACTTGAACACAGCCACACCCCTAAAGAAACCATTATTAAATGTTCAGCTGTAAATGTTGATGTAATTCCTGCACACATTGATCTTGTTGCCATCGAAATCGAATTGGTTGATAAAGAAAACAGAGAATACATGCTTAAAAAAGCATTAGAAAGTGTAAAAGACGAATATGATTATATCATTATCGACTGTGCTCCTTCATTAGGTTTACTAACTTTGAATGCTTTAACAGCAGCTGATTCAGTAGTTATCCCTATTCAATGTGAATATTTTGCACTTGAAGGATTAGGAAAATTATTGAATACCATAAAAAGTATTCAAAAAATACACAACCCGGATCTTGATATCGAAGGATTGTTACTAACGATGTACGATTCGAGATTACGTTTATCAAATCAGGTTGTCGAAGAGGTTCAAAAACACTTTAACGATATGGTTTTTGATACCGTTATTCAGCGAAATGTAAAATTAAGCGAAGCCCCAAGTTTTGGTGAAAGCATCATTAATTATGACGCAACAAGCAAAGGAGCAGTTAATTATATTCATTTAGCTCAAGAAATTATAAAGAAAAACAGCAAATAGTTTTTATGACAAAAGCAATTAAAAAACAAGCCTTAGGAAGAGGATTATCAGCATTATTAAAAGATCCGGAAAACGACATTGTATCAGTAGAAGACAAAAATGCTGACAAAGTTGTTGGAAACATCATAGAGCTTGAAATAAGTGCTATCGAAATAAATCCTTTTCAGCCCAGAAGTAATTTTAATGAAGAATCGTTACGCGAATTAGCCACTTCTATTAAAGAACTTGGTGTGATTCAACCTATTACTGTTCGAAAATTAGACTTCAATAAATACCAGCTAATTTCAGGAGAGCGTCGTTTGCGAGCTTCTACTCTGGTTGGCTTAACACATGTTCCTGCATACATTCGTATTGCCAATGACAACGAATCATTGGTTATGGCTTTGGTAGAGAACATTCAGCGTCATGACTTAGACCCAATTGAGATCGCGCTTTCGTACCAGCGTTTAATTGATGAAATTCAATTGACTCAGGAACAAATGAGTGAACGCGTTGGTAAAAAACGTTCTACAATTGCCAATTATTTACGTCTTTTAAAACTGGACCCAATTATTCAAACCGGTATTCGTGATGGTTTTATCAGCATGGGACATGGTAGAGCGATCATTAATATTGAAGACCTGGATATTCAGACTGATATTTATCAAAAAATAGTGAGCCAGAATTTATCTGTTCGTGAAACAGAAACTTTGGTTAAAAATTATCACGAAAGTTTAAAACCAAAAGCAGAGGGAAAACCAAAAACCGATTCTGCATTTGTAATTAGAGAAACACAAAAAAATACTTTCAATGATTACTTTGGTGCAAAAGTTGATGTAAAAGTCGCTGGTAACGGAAAAGGAAAAATTACAATTCCTTTTAATTCTGAAGCTGACTTTAATCGAATTATAAAATTAATAAACGATAGTGAATAAGATTGTCCCCATAAGTCTATTGTTCTTTCTTACAGGAACCGTTTCTATTTTTGCCCAGGCAAAAAAAGACACGGTTTTGGTTGTTAAAGACACTAGCAAGTTACAAGAAATTGACCCGCTTACTCCGGCAAAAGCAGCTTTTTACTCGGCAATTTTACCGGGTTTAGGTCAGGCATACAATAAAAAATACTGGAAAATACCACTAGTTTACGGAGCAATTGGTACAAGTTTATATTTCTATATTGACAATAATAATAAATACCGCGATTATCGCAGGGCCTACAAACGAAGACTCGAAGGTTATAATGATGATGATTATCAATTTCTTGACGAAAGCAGACTTGTGGCCGGACAGAAATTCTATCAGCGAAATAGGGATTTATCTGCATTGTTTGTAGTAGGATTTTATGTTTTAAATATTATCGATGCCAATGTTGATGCCGCTTTAATTCAGTTTAACGTAAACGAAAGATTATCAATGCGTCCGGAAATTTATCCTAACGATGTAACTTTTAGACCAAATGTTGGACTAACTTTTAATTACCAATTTTAAATAGCTCCTGTTATTTAAATACAAAAAATAAATACAAAATGAAAATTGCGCTTTTAGGATACGGAAAAATGGGTAAAGTAATTGAACGAATTGCTTTAGAAAGAGGTCATGAAATTGTTTTAAAGAAAGACGAATCTAATACATACGACGGACTTTCGACTGCAGATGTCGCAATTGATTTTAGCGTTCCAACTGCAGCAGTAAGCAACATTTCGACTTGTTTTAACAATAATGTACCCGTAGTTTCAGGAACAACTGGCTGGTTAGAGCATTTTGATGAAATGGTTGCGCTTTGCAATGAAAAACAAGGTGGTTTTATATCCAGTTCAAACTTTAGTCTGGGAGTTAATATCTTCTTCGAACTAAACAAATACCTGGCAAAAATTATGTCACAATTTGACTCTTACAAAGTGACGATGGAAGAAATTCATCATACTCAAAAATTAGATGCTCCAAGCGGAACAGCTATTTCTTTGGCCAAAGGCGTTATCGAAAATAGCAACTATGCAAATTGGACATTAGAAGAAGCAAAAAATAATACTGAAATTCATATCGAAGCAAAAAGAATTGGCGATGTTCCGGGAACCCATACCGTAACTTATGATTCAATTGTAGACAGCATCGAATTAAAACATACTGCTCACAATCGCGAAGGTTTTGCTCTTGGAGCTGTAATTGCTGCTGAATGGCTTGCTGGTAAAACAGGAATTTACAGCATGAAAGATGTATTAAATTTAAAATAACAGATTGAAATTTTCAAGGTACAATCAAAAACCCTGAAACTTGAAACTTTAAACAAAACATTATGACACTATATCTTTGGTTCGTATTTTTCTTAGCCGTACAAGTAATCCACTTTCTGGGAACCTGGAAATTATATCAGGCAGCCGGAAGAAAAACCTGGGAAGCTGCAATTCCGGTTTACAATTCGATCGTTTTAATGAAAATAATCAGCCGCCCAACCTGGTGGACTTTGCTGCTTTTCATCCCGATTATTAACCTGATTATGTTTCCTGTAGTTTGGGTAGAAACGTTAAGAACATTTGGTAAAAAATCTACGTTAGACACTTTACTGGGAATTTTTACTTTTGGATTCTATATCTATTATGTAAATTATACTCAGAAATTAGAATATAATGCCAATAGAGAATTAAGACCACAAAATAAAACTGCTGACACTGTAAGTTCACTGCTTTTTGCTATTATCGTTGCAACATTAGTACATACTTACGTGGTACAACCGTATACAATCCCTACTTCATCTTTAGAAAAATCATTATTAATTGGTGACTTTTTATTCGTGAGTAAAGTAAATTATGGTCCTCGTGTGCCTATGACAACGGTAGCATTACCAATGGTTCACGATACAATACCATTCTTAAAAAGAAAATCCTACTTAAGCTGGCCACAATTACCTTATTTTAGATTGCCTGCTTTAGAAAAAATACAAAGAGCAGATATTGTCGTTTTTAACTGGCCTGTAGATACGGTTCACTATTTTTATGAGCCAAAAGGAAGACCGGGAGTTATAAAACCGATCGATAAAAAATCGAATTACGTAAAAAGATGCGTTGGTATTCCTGGTGATAGTTTGTCTATTAGAGATGGATTTGTTTTCATCAACGGGAAAAAATTAGTTATGCCAGAAAGAGCTAAACCACAATATTCTTATTCAGTGGCTTTAGACGGAAAAACCTCTATTGATTTCGAATCTTTAATGAAAGAGCTTGATATTACTGATGGTGCTTATATTAAAGATCAACAAAAAAGAGATACTATTTATTTCAGAGCTTTGACAGAAGCAAGTGCAGAACGTTTAAAAAACACTCCCGGAATTACTGCTGTAAAAAGAGAAATTGACAGAGGAAACGATAATGCTATCTTCCCTCATATCAACAAATGGAGCCAGGATAATTTTGGACCTATCTACATTCCGGAAGCAGGAAAAACTGTTGCATTAACGAATGAGTCATTGCCATTTTACAAAGAAATCATTACCAAATACGAAGGCAATACTTTACAATTAGACGGTTCACATTTCCTAATAAATGGAAAACAAGCTAATACTTATACCTTTAAACAAAACTATTACTGGATGATGGGAGACAACCGTCACAACTCAGAAGATAGTCGTTATTGGGGTTATGTTCCTGCAGATCATATCGTAGGAAAACCTGTTTTTATCTGGATGAGCTGGGATACGAACGGAAAAGGAATCAACAAGATTCGTTGGAACAGAGTTTTTACGACTGTTAACGGAGAAGGACAACCACAATCTTACTTTAAGTATTTCTTAATTATTCTTGCACTTTATTTTGTTGGAGAGTATTTCTGGAAAAAAAGAAAAGAAAACAAAGCATAAAAAAATAGTTTATTTTTGTTTCAGGTTTCAAGTTTCAGGTTCTTTGCGAACGTGAAACTTGAAACCTGAAACATTTAACGTAAAACTTAACAAAATGAATTCCTTATTACTTCCTACCTATTTTCCTTCGATTAGCCACTTTGCAGTTATGGCTCAATCTGAAAATATTACTTTTGAAATGGAAGATAATTTTCAAAAACAGACCAATAGAAATCGTGCTTATATCTATAGTCCTAACGGTATCCAGTTATTGAATATCCCGGTTAAACATTCTAAAACATTACATCAAAAAACGAAAGATGTTTTAATTGAAAATGAATTTGACTGGCAAAAACAACATTTTAAGTCTCTGGAAGCCGGATATAGAAGTTCTCCTTTTTTCGAATTTTTTGAAGATGACATTCGTCCTGTTTTCGAAAAACAGCATACTTTTTTAATCGATCTCAACATGGAAGTTTTAGACATCGTAACAAAGTGTTTACGAATGAAATTAGAATTTTCCAGGACTACAGAATATTTCCATGAGACTGAAAATATTACTGACTACAGAATTTTGGCAAACGGAAAAAAAGATCCAAACGTATTCGAAAAATACACCCAGGTCTTTGATGACAAACATGGGTTCATCAACAATTTAAGTGTTTTGGATTTACTTTTTAATGAGGGAAAATTTGCAATGGATTATTTAAAAACACAAAAACTGGTTTAAGTTTCTGATAATAAAAATCCTAATTTAAGAAAACTATTTTACTCAATCGAGAGCCTTGTCATGATTGGGTAATGATCTGAATTTTCGAAATCAGGAAAGCTTTCAAATTGCTTTACTTTCATTTTACTGTCAGTAAAGATATAATCAATTCTGGCAGGATAATATTTGAATTTATAAGTTGCTCCAAAACCTTCTCCTGCTTCTTCAAAAGCATCTTTTTGTTTTCCTTTTATGCTTCGGTATACATACGAAAACGGACTATTATTCATGTCTCCACAAATAATAAACGGGGTTGTACATTTTTTAATATTTTCTTTAAAGATTTCGGCTTGTTCTTGCTGTTGCCTGAATCCTTTGCTTATTCTGGTATAAATAAGCTGTGATTTTTCCTGATTTACATTATCAATATTATTCGAAATATCACTTACATCAGGCGAAATCTTGATCGACTGCAAGTGCATATTATAAACCCTGATTACATCTTTACCACGCTTTATATCTGCATAGATTACATTATTATCAGAATTTGGAAAAATAATATTGCCTTCAAATATAATAGGAAACTTAGAAAAAATAGCCTGTCCGGTTTTAATCTGATTTCCTTCAATAAAAATATAACGATGAGGATATACTTTTAAGTCGATATGAGCTGAGTTTGAGTATTCCTGAATACAGAGAATATCTGGATCTTTTTCGTCGATAAAAGCTTTTATATTAGATGGGATATCGTCACGGTCCAGCCATTTAAAAACATTGAAAAGACGTACATTATAACTCATTATAGAAAAGTCTTTTTCGTCTTTGATATATTCCTTTGCAGAGAATTTATAAAATTTACTAATAAATGTAATTCCGGTGAGCAAAACCAAACCAGATAATATAAGACGTTTTTTAAACTGAATTGCCCAATATACAAAGAATAATCCATTAAGCACAAAAAAGATAGGCATAAACAGCGTAAGCACCGATAAAAGCGGAAAACTTTTAGGTGCCAAAAATGGTAAAATATAAATACTAAAAGTTACTACAGTCAGCACTATATTCAAAAAGAACATTATTTTATTAAACCACGAAAGGTTTTTCATATTTTTATGCTAAAAGGATTATTTTCCAGCTTTAAATAAAAACTCTTTTTCTTCTTTTGTCAAACAATCGTAACCAGACTGGCTAATCTTGTCTAAAATTTCATCAATTTGTTGTTGCGTTTTATCTTTCGTAACAATTCTCGATGCAACTCTTTCAGTAGGTTTTTTGTAATTTTTATGAACTTTTGTGAATGGGGTCGTAGGGGATTTTCTAAAAAGATTTGTAAAAAAATCTAATGTTTTTGAAATGATTTTACTTAAATCTGTACCGTTTTGAAGGAGCTTAATAAAAATAAAACCAAAAAGTGCTCCGGCCAAATGCGAAATATGACCGCCGGTATTGTCCAGACGGAACTGCATTAAATCCAGAACTAAAATTACTGCGGTAATATGCCAAAGCTTAACATTACCAATAAGCAATAAACGCACATTCATTAAAGGCTGATACGTTGTTACTGCAACCAGAATTGCCATAATAGCAGCAGATGCGCCAACAATAGATCCTGCAATGTTTGAAAAATAAAAACTCAAAGCAAAGGTAACACCTGAGAAAATTGCGCCCAGAATGTACAATCCTAAATATTGTTTTTGAGTAAAAAAGGTCAGGAACAGATTGCTTGCAAAGTTCAAAACCATCATATTAAATAGTAAATGCAAGAATGACGCATGAAAAAAGGCGTACGTAAGGAATGTCCAGGGTTTAAATAAAAACACATTAGGATCTGATGATAAAGCTATCCAATTGGGATATACAAAACCACCACCTGAATATTGATAGAAGAATACTAAAGAAATCAGGAAACATGCGATATTCCAATAAATAACACGCATTGCTACACCGCCCAATCTATATTGTAGTTTTAAATCGTCAAGAATATTCATAAAATCTCTTTTTGGTTTTTATTTGCGATATTAAAGTTAAAAATTAATTCCAACGATTATTATTAAACTGATTCTTTTTCCAGTACCACATAATTAAAAATCCAAATAAAGCACCGCCAATGTGGGCATAATGCGCTATTCCAGATTCAATGCCCATAAATGAACTTCCAAAAATACCAAAGAAACCATCAAACAAAAGCATATAAACAGGAACAAAATATTTTGCTTTTATAGGAATTGGTATAAACATAATTCCCAGTTCAGCATTTGGAAACATAAAAGTAAACGCAATTAGCAATCCATAAACAGCACCAGATGCACCTATTACAGTTCCTAAATAAGCTTCGGTAAAATGTTTAAATTCAGAAACAGTTAATATTTGCTGCCATCTTGTATCAATTTTACCTTCATTCAATAAACTAAGAATATCCGTTTTATTAAAACCGTTTGCCAATAAAATATTTAAACTATCCTGATAAAAATAATAATTAACAGCAAAATTAACCAAGGCCGCACCTAAGCCGCATGAAATATAGAAAAACAAAAATTTCTTTCCGCCCCAAAAATGTTCCAACGTAGATCCAAAGGAATAAAGCGCAAACATATTAAAAGCAATATGAGCAAATCCTCCATGCATAAACATATGAGTAATAGGCTGCCAAAATTTAAATCCCGGGTTTTCAGGAAAAAAAAGTGCCAGATATTCATACGAAACCGGTACTAATTGAGAACCGATAAAGAAAATGATATTTATTATCAATAATTGTTTTACTACGGGAGTTATTTTCATCATAAGGCAAACTTTTTATCTATATCTTCAACACGCATCGTGATGAAAGTAGGTTTTTGAAAAGGTGAAATATTTGGATCTTTACAAGCAAACAAACCGTTTACTAAATTATCTTGTTCTTTTTCGGTTAAATAAGATCCAGTTTTAACCGCTAAACTTTTGGCCATAGATTTCGCAATTGTATCATTCTGACTGTAACTGCTTGCCGGAATTCCGTCTTGCAAATCACTTAATAATTGCTCTATTACCATCGAAACTTCACTTTCGGTAATATTTACCGGAATTCCTGAAATTACGATATGATCTGTTTGAGCCTGTTCAAAAACAAAACCTGTCGTTTCTAATGATGGTTTTAATTCTTCGATCAATGTCATTTCATCAGAAGAATAAAACAAATTCAAAGGAAACAACAATTGCTGACTTGAAGCTTGATTTACAGTCATATTCAACAAAAATTGTTCGTATAAAATACGCTGGTGTGCCCGTTGCTGATCAACGATTACCATTCCGGATTTTATTGGTGAAACAATGTATTTTTTATGAATTTGATAAGTACCCTGACTTGCTTGCTCTATCTCATTATCATTAAATAGTGACGAAGTAACTTCTTCATTTTCGAATGTAAAAGGGGAACTTTCTATAGTATCAGTTTCTAAGCCCACATATAAACTTTCCCAACTTGCTGTTGGTTCTACTCTTTTATTATATCCGGAATATGAATTTGAACCAGAACCAGATCCTGAACTAAAACCAGAACCCGATCCGGATCCTGAACCTGCTTTAGAATAATGCTGATTGGTTTTATCATCTGTAAAAGGATTAAAAGTTCCGTCGACCTGAATGGTAGGCGTTTCAGCTTCTAAATCTTTATAATGATATGGCGTATCTAAATTAGCGTCACGATCAAAATCAAGAACCGGAGCCACATTAAATTGTCCTAAACTATGTTTTATCGAGGCTCTTAAAATAGCATATAATGCTTGTTCATCGTCAAACTTAATTTCTGTTTTAGTAGGATGAATGTTGATATCGATCGTATTGGGCGGAACTTGCAAATACAAGAAATAACTAGGCTGTGAGCCATCTTTCAAAAGTCCGTCATAAGCTGCCATTACTGCATGATGCAGATAACCGCTTTTTATGAAACGATCATTTACAAAAAAGAATTGTTCTCCCCTGCTCTTCTTGGCAAATTCAGGTTTGCAGACAAAACCCTGAACATTTATAATCTCTGTATCTTCGTTAACCGGAACTAATTTTTCATTTGTTTTACCGGACATAATCCCAACAATGCGCTGGCGATATCCTGCGGCAGGCAAATTATACATTTCGCTTCCGTTATGATAAAACGTAAAATGAATGTTGGGGTGTGCCAGGGCAACACGTTGAAATTCATCCATAACATGACGAAATTCGACTGTATCAGATTTCAAGAAATTACGACGTGCCGGAATATTAAAAAATAAATTTTTAACGGCAAATGAAGTTCCTTTTGGTAAAACTGCCACTTCCTGCGAAACAAATTTACTTCCTTCAATTATAATATGTGTTCCCAGTTCGTCCTGATCCTGCTTTGTTTTCATTTCCATATGAGCAATTGCCGCGATAGAAGCAAGTGCTTCACCACGAAATCCTTTTGTACATAATGAAAATAAATCTTCTGCCTGACGGATCTTAGAAGTCGCGTGACGTTCAAAACACAATCGCGCATCTGTAACATTCATTCCTGAACCATTATCGATAACCTGAACCAATGATTTTCCGGCATCTTTAATAATCAACTTAATATCAGTTGCTTTAGCATCAACAGCATTTTCTAACAGCTCTTTTACAACTGAAGCAGGTCTTTGAACTACCTCTCCAGCGGCAATTTGGTTAGCAACATGATCAGGAAGTAATTGAATAATACTGGACATTAAGAAATTATGATTTAAGAGTTTATTGTTTAATTCTGTTTAACGTATTGTAAAAATCTCAGATTGATACTGTTAATTTTTTTCTGGTTTTTTAAACCAAGGTCTACAAATTTAATGAATTTCCATGTGGTTTTAGATCTTCATTAGTCATAAAAAAAACAAAAAAACCTATACTATTTTTACACAGTATAGGTTTTAGTATTTTTAAAACAATTGTGTTTTATTCTTTCTCTATTTTTATAGGAGTTTCTTCTATTTGGATTGCTCCAGAAGACAACAAAGGCTGATTAAATGGGTGCGACATTGAAGCTTGTTGGCGGATATAAGCCATTTTTATTGCTGCTATTGCTGCTTCGGTTCCTTTGTTTCCGTGAATTCCTCCACTTCTGTCAATGGACTGTTGAATGTTATTATCTGTTAGTACGCAAAAAATAACCGGAATATCAGTTTGAACATTCAAATCTTTAATTCCCTGTGTTACGCCTTCGCAAACAAAATCAAAATGTTTGGTTTGTCCCTGAATTACACATCCAATAACAATTACCGCATCTACATTTTGCGTTTGCAACATTTTTTTTGCGCCATAGATCAGCTCAAAACTTCCCGGAACATTCCAGCGAATAATTTGTTGAGCAGGAACATCACAATCCGTCAAAGCATCAAAAGCTCCATTGTAAAGTCCTTCAGTTATAGTTTCATTCCACTCAGAAACAACAATCCCAAATCGAAAGTCTTTCGCATTTGGGATCGTGTTTTTATCGTATTCTGATAAGTTTTTATTTTCGGTAGCCATCTTTATATTTTAGATTTTAATTTCTCAAATACAAATCTACAATCTTAAATCTTAAATCTAAAATTATTATTGCGCTAATCCAATTAATACATCAACAGAAGCAGCTTCAGGAGTTGTATCGTAGTTTTCTTTAATATCTGTTAAATATTTCAACGCGTCTTCTTTTTGACCTAAAGCCAACGCAGTTTTACCAGCTTTTAATAAGAAACGAGGAGTTGTAAAATCGTTTTTGTTAGATTCAGCAGCTTTTACATAATAGTCTAAAGCTTCTTTTTGTTGGTTTTTTTGAGAATAAGCATCTCCAATTCCACCAATTGCCAAAGCATTAACGATAGCTTCTTTAGATTTAAAATTACCTAAATATTTAATTGCCTCATCAAATTTACCCGTATTCAAATATGCCATACCAGCATAATAGTTCGCTAAATTTCCTGCATCAGTTCCAGAATATTCATCAGCAATTTTTATGAATCCAAATTTACCTTCAGAACCATTCAATGCTAATTTATATAATGAATCGCTAGCTACACCATTAGTTGCTTTATCAAAATTTTGTTGTGCAACAAACATTTCACTTGCAGCTTCGTCTTGTTTAGGAGCTTCGATGAATTTTTGGTAAGCTAAATATCCAATAGTAGCAACTGCAATACCAGCAACTAAACCAATAATGATTTTTTGATTTTTAGCAACCCAATCCTCAGTTTTTGAAGCAGTTTCATCTAATTTAGAAAAAACGTCAGCTGTTGTGCTGTTTTTTCCATCAAGAATTACTTGTTGTTCTTCATTGACAACTTCTTCTTTAACTTCCTTTTCTTTTGGTGCTTTATATCCTCTTTTATTGTAAGTAGCCATTTAAAATTAATTTAGTGAACGGCAAAAATAAAATTTTTATTGAAACTAAAGCAAAAAAAAGTAAATTTATATCCATTTTAAAAAAATAATTCACTAAACGGCTCCTTCTTTCTGTTTAACAGCAAAATAAATCCCACTGAAATCAGCCGAAAGCCTAATTATTTGGATATTTTTGGTAATTTTGCACCCTCATTTTTTTGCAATTCAAAACATCATTTCTCTTTCGTTATTATTATAATTTCAGCTTTAGATTTTACAGATTCAGTTTTGACATGATTCAATTACGGTAAAAATCATTCAAATCTTTAATTTGCAGATGAAAACTTAATCAACAAAAGGAACTTTTATATTCTAAAGCACTAAATTTGTTCTTACCAGTCCCTAAAAAATGTATTTAAACAAAATTTCTTTATTCAATTATAAAAATTTCTCCGAAGTCAGTTTTGATTTTGACCACAAGATCAATTGTTTTGTAGGCAAAAACGGAATTGGCAAAACCAATGTGCTTGATGCAATTTATCATTTGGCTTACGGAAAAAGTTATTTCAATCCGTTAGCCGTACAAAATATCAAACACGGAGAAGAGTTTTTTGTAATTGATGCTGAACTGGAAAAAAACGACCGAACAGAACAAATCGTATGCAGTTTAAAAAAAGGACAAAAGAAAATCCTGAAACGAAACGGAAAAGCTTATGATAAGTTTTCAGATCATATTGGGTTTATTCCGTTAGTAATTATTTCGCCTGCTGATCGTGATTTAATTGTAGAAGGTAGCGAAACACGCCGTAAATTTATGGATAGTGTGATTTCGCAATTAGACTCCACTTATCTGCATCAGCTTATTCAATATCAAAAAGTCATTGTGCAGCGAAATGCATTATTGAAATATTTTGCTTTAAATCACACTTTCGATAATGACACCTTATCTATATATAATGAGCAGTTAAATAGTTTTGGAAAATCGATTTTCGAAAAACGAAAAGATTTCCTGGAACAATTTATACCTATATTTAATGTACATCATCAAGCCATAACAGGATCTGAAGAAACGGTACAGCTGGTTTACGAAAGTCATTTGTTCGAGAAAGACTTGTTGACACTTTTACAGGAAAATATTAATAAAGATCGCGCGCTTCATTATACAAGTGTGGGCATCCATAAAGATGATTTGTCTTTTGAGATTGATTCACATCCCATAAAAAAATTCGGATCGCAAGGGCAGCAAAAATCTTTTTTGATTGCCTTGAAATTAGCTCAGTTTGAATTCCTTAAAAAACAAAGCGGTGTAAAACCGCTCTTATTATTTGATGATATTTTTGACAAACTTGACGAAAGCCGTGTTGCTAAAATCATAGAAATGGTCAATAGCGAAACTTTTGGACAGCTTTTTATTTCAGATACACATCCTGAACGCACCGAAGCAATTGTAAAATCGACACATCAGAGTTACAAGATATTTAATTTGTAAGGAGTTTTTTTTTGCCACGAATTGCACGAATATCACTAATTCTTTGTCTAAAATAATTTAGCCACAGATTATAAGATTAAACAGATTCTGAAGTTTCGACAAGGTTTTAAAACAAAGTTACCACAATCATTGTCATCCCGAGGAACGAGGGATCTCCACAAGAAACTCGGCAATAAAAATCATCAATCTTTGTCGAGCTACTTATGGAGATCCCTCGTTCCTCGGGATGACAAAAATACGCAGACTAACCTTGAACTTTGGCAAAGCTAAGCGACTAAAAGAATTTTTTAATAATTCGCACTAATTCATGAAATTCGTGATCAACGTTTTTATTTCACTTTCTATTAAGAATTCAAAATCGAAAAATCACTACTTTAGCGATACATTTTAAAATTCAGTATCATGAAATTCCCCAAAATTTTATTCCTGCTAGTTTCAATTGCATTCTTTTCCTGCAATGAAAAAAAGTCTAATTCTTTTGAATCTATTACTCCAAAAGAATTTGCAGAAAAAATTAAAACAACTGATCATCCACAAATTTTAGACGTTCGAACTCCAGATGAATTCGAATCTGATCATATAGAAAATGCCAAAAATGTAAACTGGAATAGTGACGATTTTGAAACAAAAGCTGCAGCTTTCGACAAATCAAAACCCGTTTTTGTGTATTGCCTTAGCGGAGGAAGAAGTAAAAAAGCAGCAGCAAAACTAAATGAATTAGGGTTTACGAATGTTTACGAATTAGAGGGCGGTTTCCTGAACTGGACCGAAGAAGGATTTGGAATTCCCGCAGCAGCAGGAATGTCTATGAATGATTTTAATGATTTATTAAATTCAGATAAAAAGGTTCTTGTAGATTTTTATGCCGTTTGGTGTGGACCCTGCAAGCAAATGGAACCATTTCTTTTAACAATGCAAAAAGATATGGCAGACAAAGTAACTATTATTAGAATTGATGTTGACAAGAACAAAACACTTGCAACTCAACTAAAAATTGACCAATTACCAACAATTGTATTATACGAAAATAAAGCCGTAAAATGGAAAACAACAGGCTTTATCAGTGAAAAAGACTTAAAAAAACAACTGCAATAAAACAAAGAATATGCTAACGAAAGAATCATTGCAATTTTTAGACGATTTAAAAAAGAATAACAACAGAGATTGGTTTCAGGACAATAAAAAGCGATACGAGATTTTCAAAAAAGATTATCACCAATTGGTAAGTGATTTTCTGGACGCAATGAAACCACTTGATCCTTCATTAGAATTATTAGAGGTTAAACATTGTACATTTCGTATCAATCGCGACATACGGTTCTCAAAAGACAAATCTCCTTATAAAGCACATTTAGGCGTTTGGCTTTCATCAGGCGCAAAAGGACAAAATCGTTCCGGATATTATGTACATATCGAAAAAGGCGCCAGTTTTATTGCCGGAGGATTTTATTCTCCAGAGCCGGATCAATTAAAGAAAGTCCGCAAGGAAATTGCTTTTTTCCATGATGACTTAGAAGCTATTTTAAAAAATAAAGATTTCAAAAAAGAATTTGGAAGTTTAGATATCGATGAAAACAATTCGCTTAAAAATCCACCAAGAGGTTACGAAAAAGACCATCCTGCAATTGAGTTTTTAAAACTAAAAAGCTTCACCGCAACTCAAAAATATGACATCTCAGAAGTCACTCAAAAAGACTTTGTAGCCAAAATGAGCAAAAAACTAATCGCTTTAAAACCTTTAAACGAGTTCATTAATCGTGCTTTAGAAACAGAAGACGAATTCTAGATAAAAGTTTCGCCACAGATTAATTCAGATTAATAATCCTTAAAATCTTTTAATCTGTGGCAAAAAAAATTAAGTTTGCCGAATGAAAAGAAAGATACTTTTTCTGGGAGAATCCTACCGAGCCGATGCTATAACCTGGATGAAAGGTTTGAAAGAATTTGGAGATTTTGAAATTTGCACCTGGGAACTTCAAACACCAAATAATTCAAAACTGAATCGCTTTAAAAGGATTATAGAATATGCCTTCTCTCCTATTTCTATTCGTAAAACAATCAGGAAAGAAAAACCGGATATGATTATTGCCGAAAGAACAACAAGTTATGGTTTTCTTGCTGCAATTTCCGGTATGCATCCTATTGCTATAGCACAACAAGGCCGAACTGATTTGTGGCCCGAAGGTTCTGTTTTATTACCTTTTAAAAAAATTATTCAAAAACACGCTTTCAAAAAAGCCGATTTAATTCATGCCTGGGGTCCGGTTATGACCATTTCGATGAAAGCAATTGGCGTCGACATGAATAAAGTTTTGGTCATCCCGAAAGGAATAGATTTATCTCTTTTTTCTCCTTCAGTCAATAATTCAAACAAAATTGAAGCTATTGTAACACGGTCTTTACAACCTGAATATCGTCATGACTCTATTTTAAAAGCTTTTGCAATTTTACATCAAAAAGAAATTGATTTTTCATTGACTATTGTTGGTGACGGAACAAGATTACAATCTTTAAAAGATTTAGCCGCAGCATTACAAATAGAAAACAAAGTGATTTTTACTGGGAGAATTCCAAATACCGATCTTCCCAAATTATTGCAGCAATCAAATATTTATATCAGCATGCCAATTACCGAAGGTGTTTCGGCATCTTTATTCGAAGCAATGGCATGTAGTTGCTATCCTGTAGTTTCAGACATTCCGGGAAATCAAAGCTGGATCAAACATCGCGAAAACGGACAATTAATAGAAATTGATAATATCGAAATGCTGGCTAACGAATTGATTTGGAGTTTTGAAAATACTGAATCCCGAAATAATACTATTATTCAAAACAGGAAATTTGTCGAGGAAAACGCGAACTATGATATTAATATGAAAATTATTTCGGATAAATATCATGAGTTGCTGAACTTACATAAAAATTAAGCGCAAAGTTCGCAAAGCTTTTTTATTAATCTAAGCTTTGTGAACTTTGCGGTAAAAACTCATACTTAATATCACAGTAACATTTCTTTAATTCCAACGACTTACTATTAAATCATTTAATTTAATCTAAAAAAGATATGAATAATAGAAGAAACTGGTTAAAAAAAGTAAGTTTAGGCGCAGTAGGATTAAGTATAATCCCATTTGAAAGTTTTGCAAATTCTCCGGCAGAAGATTATATTTCTTCTAATTTAGACAAGTCTCCTATTTTATTACGCTCAAACGAAAATCCATACGGTCCTTCTCCTTTGGCACGAATTGCTATGACCAAAAGTGTAAATAACAGCAATCGTTATGGTTGGAATCTTTATCCTGAATTAATTGCGGCTATTGCTAAAAAGAATAATATTTCAGATAATAATATTTTGCTTGGTGCAGGTTCAACAGAAATTTTAGATCTGGTTCTTCAATACTCAGCTTTAAGCAAAGGCAATTTTATTATGGCTGAAACTACTTATGACTATTGGACTGATCCTTCTGAAAAATTAGGCTTAAAAAAAATTACCGTTCCGTTAACCAAAGATAAAAAACACGATTTAACAGCAATTTTAAAGGCAATTGATTCAGATACCAAAATGATTTATATCTGTAATCCTAACAATCCAACAGGAACAATATGCAAGAGAGAAAATTTAGTGTCTTTTATAAAAGAAGCCACTAAAAAAGCGCTTGTCTTTGTTGATGAAGCTTATATCGATTTTACAAAAGAACAATCATTAAGCGATCTTGTCCTTGAAAATAAAAACTTGATTATAACCAAAACTTTCTCAAAAATGTACGGTTTAGCTGGTGCACGCGTAGGTTATGCGGTTGCGAATTCTGCAACAATTAATGAAATTAGTATTTTAAAATCATCACCAAACCTGACCATCACTGTCGTTTCTACAGCTGCTGCAATCGCATCGTTAGGCGATCAAAAATTTATTCAACAGGTTTATACTGCAAACGAAGAGGTTAAAAAATATACGATTGATCAGCTTACTCAACTCAACTTAACCTGCATTCCGTCTTATTCGAACTTTGTTTATTTCTCTTTAGAAAATTACAAGAAAGATTATTTCAAACAATTAGAAGATCATAATATAATGGGCACGAGAATCTATGAAGAAAACGGAAAATGGACCAGAATTACCATTGGCACTATGAAAGAAATGGAGCAATTTATCGAAGCTATAAAATAAAAGTTCCCAAAACGGTTTATTTCTTTTTTTCACATATTTCTATTATTTTATTGTTTGTTATTTTATAGAAAATCTATTCAGATAAATTATAATCGTTACTTTTGAACTCAGAATTATCCCAATATTTCGGGACTCAAAAAGCCTTTTATTTATGGAAATCCAATCCAATTTTTCTTTAAAAAACTATAATACTTTTGGCATCGAAGCCAAAGCAAAACAATTTGTTGCCGTTCATTCAGTCGATGAATTGAAAACTATTTTGAAAGAACACAAAGACGAGAAAAAATTTATTTTAGGCGGAGGAAGCAATATGCTTTTGACCAAAGATATTGACGCTTTAGTCATTCATATTGATTTAAAAGGTAAAAAAATCATTAAGGAAGATGAGGATTTCGTTTGGGTTGAAAGCCAAGCCGGAGAAACTTGGCACGATTTCGTACTTTACACAATCGACAATAATTTTGGCGGTTTAGAGAATATGTCCCTGATTCCCGGAAATGTGGGAACAACTCCGGTTCAGAACATTGGTGCTTACGGAACTGAAATAAAAGACACTTTTGTTTCGTGTGAAGCCCTGAATATCGAAACTCAGGAAATAAAAACTTTTACTAATCCTGAATGCAATTTCGGATACAGGGAAAGCATCTTTAAAAATGAAGTAAAAGACCAATACATTATAACATCTGTAGTTTATAAACTCACCAAACGAAATCATAAAATCAATACTTCATACGGAGATATTACTGCTGAATTGGCTAAAAATAATATTACAACCCCAACTTTAAAAGATGTGAGTAATGCTGTAATCGCCATTAGACAAAGTAAATTACCAGACCCGAAAGAACTGGGAAATAGCGGGAGTTTCTTTAAGAATCCGATTTTACTGAAATCTGATTTCGAAAAAATCCACCAAGAGTTTCCTGAAATGAAATATTACGAAGTTTCAGAAACCGAAGTAAAAGTTCCTGCAGGCTGGTTAATTGAACAAGCAGGTTTTAAAGGAAAACGTTTTGGTGATGCAGGAGTTCATAAAAATCAAGCGCTGGTTTTAGTAAATTACGGAAACGCAACGGGACAGGAAATTTTAGCTGTTTCAAAAGATGTCCAAAAAACGGTTTTCGAAAAATTCGGAATTCATATTGAAGCTGAAGTTAATGTGATTTAGATTTTACGCTACACCCCGAACGAAAGGAACAGAAGAAGTAATTTCACTAATTAATTTATAGTCAGACTGAGGTAAGTCAAAGTTTTTTAAGTAATAATGAAAGAATTGGTTTCCATAAAAATCACAAACCCAGACAACGAAAAAGCTTTAGCAATTACAGAAGAATTGTCGGAAAATCTTTATCTTCGTTTTGGAAGTGATGGAAAGAATTCTTTTCAGGACTGGGAAAATGAAAATTCAAAATTTGTATTTGTTGTAGCTGAAATTAATTCTGAAATTGTAGGTTGCGGCGCCATCAGACCAATTGATGGGAATATTGGAGAAGTAAAACGGATGTATGCTAAAGTTCCTGGAAAGAAAATTGGACAAACAATTTTAGCATTTTTAGAAGATAATGCTGCTATTATTGGTTATAGTGATTTGGTTTTAGAAACACGGGTCAAAAATGAAAGCGCCGTTCAGTTTTACCAAAAACAAGGTTATAAAGTAATTCCGAATTACGGAAAATATACAGATCGACCAGAAGCTATTTGTCTGGGGAAATCTTTAAATAAAAAATTATAAAATGTATACTCCAAATTTATACAAAGACGAAGATCCGGAATCAATCAGGACTTTTTTGAAAGAAAATAGTTTTGGTATTTTAATCAATCAAACTCATGGAAAATTATGTGCGACACATATTCCGATAGAACTTGAAGTTAATGCTGACGGAAAGGAGATTTTGCAAGGGCATATTTCAAAACTGAATCCACAGGCAGAAGGTTTTGCAGAAAACGATCAGGTATTAGCTGTGTTTTCCGGCCCTCATAGTTATATATCATCTTCATGGTATGATCATGAAAATGTACCAACCTGGAATTATATAGCCGTACATGTTTATGGCCGAATTAAAATTGTCGATGAAGAAACATCAATAGAGCAACTTAAAAAATTGGTTGATAAATACGAAGCCACATCTGAGAATCCGGTCCGTGTCGAGAATTTATCAACCAAGACAATGCGTGAAGCGAGAGGGATTTTTGGTTTTGAAATCGAAATCGATGAGATTCAGGCAACCAAAAAACTATCTCAAAACCGTGATGATCATAATTATAAAAACATAATTTCTGAATTAGAAAAAACCGAAAACCCTCAGGCTATTGCTGTTGCAAAAGAAATGTCGAAATGCCGAAAGTAAATTGGGTTTAGCCATTGAAATCTAGGAATTCATAAGTACATTTGCACTCGCAAGATTCAGAAATTAAAAGACATTAAAACAGATGCTTATAACTTTATTTTACTTCTTTATTGCTATTGTTTTTATCCAGGTTTTCTACTACTTAGGAATTTTTGGAAAATTTGCTTTTGGTAAACCACAAGAGATTACATCAAAAAAACTTCCTGTTTCAGTAATTGTGTGTGCCAAAAATGAAGAAGAAAACGTTAAAAAGTTCATTCCGCTTTTAGCAGAGCAAGACTATCCTGACTTCGAAATTGTTTTAATCGATGATGCTTCAAGCGACGAAACCTTAGAAGTTTTTGAGCAATTTGAGCAACAATATCCTAATATCAGATTGGTAAAAGTACAGAACAATGAAGCCTTTTGGGGTAATAAAAAATATGCTTTAACCTTAGGAATCAAAGCCTCTAAAAAAGAATATTTACTTTTTACAGATGCTGATTGTTATCCAACATCAAAAGAATGGATCACCGCAATGACTTCACAATTTACCATGAATAAAACAATTGTTTTAGGATATGGCGGTTATGAAAAAATTGAGCGTTCTTTATTGAATAAGATTATTCGTTTTGAAACTGTTTTAACAGCTGTACAATATTTTTCATGGGCAAAATTAGGGCTTCCATATATGGGAGTTGGTCGAAATTTAGCCTATAAAAAAGAAGAGTTTTTTAATGTTAATGGTTTTATTGAACATATTCAGATTCGTTCCGGTGATGATGATTTATTCATAAACCAGGCAGCAAATAAAAGTAATACCACTATATCATACGCACCTGAAAGTTTTACTTATTCTAAACCAAAAGAGACTTACGGAGAATGGTTTACCCAAAAAAGAAGACACATTTCTACTGCAGAATATTATAAATTTTTCGACAAAATGCAATTGGGTCTTTTTTTCATTTCACAATTATTTTTCTTTATCTTAGTTATAGTCTTATTAGCTTTCCAATTTCAATGGATTGCAGTACTGGCAATTTTAGCAACACGCTATACTGTAGCATGGACTGTAATTGGATTTTCAGCTGGGAAATTAAAAGAAAATGACCTTAAAGTATGGTTTCCTATCATAGAAATCATGCTTATATTTACGCAAATTAATATCTTTATAACTAATATCTTTTCAAAACCTGTATATTGGAAATAAATTCTAAAATAGAAAAAGCAAAAAAGGGCGATCAAATCGCCTTTACTTTTTTATTAGATTATTTCTGGAATGAAGTGTACGGCTTTATGCTAAAGCGTACTGAAAATGAAACTACTGCCGAAGATATCACTATTGAAACCTTCTCAAAAGCTTTTGACAAAATTGCCTCCTACAATCCTGAATTTCAATTCAATACATGGTTAATTGCTATTGCAAAAAATGTTTATATTGATTTGCTTCGTAAAAAGAAAACCAATCTTTTTATTGAAATCACTGATACTGAAGACCAACAGGCATACAATATTGCCGATACTACTCCATCTGCTGAAGATGCTTTGATTAAAGAACAAAACCTTTCGCGATTACTTCTCTGCATTAAAGAATTAAAACCACATTATCAGGAAGTAATTCAATTTCGTTATTTTCAGGAAATGACTTATCAGGAAATTGCCGTTAAAATTAACGAGCCTTTAAGCAATGTAAAAGTAAAATTACTTCGAGCTAAAAAATTATTAGCAGAAATCATCGAACGTAATAGATAATTTATTATCTTTAGATAAAGAATAACATTTTGTTCACTTTATTCTTAAAAAAGTAAATTATTCACACATTAAAACTGCAATATTTCTTTTTGCAGCTAAACCCAAAAAAAACTTATTGCTTATGATTTAACGTTACTTAACCTTAAAATCCATAAATCATGTCTAAATCAAGTATCTACGAAGCAAGCTGGACCAATCTTGTTTTCGAAAACAAAAACAAAGAGTACGGCGCGTATCAATTACGCCAGGAAAATTCAAAAACCACTATTACGGCTCTATTTATGGGTTTGCTATTGTTAGCAGCTTTGGGAAGTGTATCAGTATTAATTAACAAATTCAGGAGTTCTCAGGTAGAAATAATACCAACAGATCCTGGTCCAATGATCGTAACACCTTATGAGGTACATCCGATTATTCCAAAAACAGAAGAAAAAGTTCTTCCTCAGCAACAAAGTGCAGCCGCAGCGCCATCTACCAGTACACAATTGACAAATCCAATTATTACTGCACCAGAACAAGCGACTCCCGAAATTGCAACTAACGCAAACAACGTTACCGGTGTAGAAAATCCTACAGGAACTGGGACTGCTTTAAATGCAACACCAACAACTGGAGGCGGAGGCGGAGAAGCTGTTGTACCTGTTATAACTAATGATCCTGTAAATCCGGCAATTTTAGACAAACTGCCAGAATTTCCGGGAGGAATGGCTAAGTTTTACACTTTTGTAGGCAACAACTTCAACAGACCGGAACTTGATGCAGAGAAAACCTTAAAAGTTTATGTTTCGTTTGTAGTCGAAAGAGATGGTTCACTTACTGATATCATGGTAAAAAACGATCCGGGTTACGGAATTGGGAAAGAAGCTATAAGAGTTCTAAAATCACTAAAAACAAAATGGATTCCCGGAGTTTTAAACGGGCAAGCAGTTCGAACTGCGTATAACCTTCCAATTACAATAAAAACGGAAGCAGAATAACAAAAACAGAAAAGCAGAACTTAAGTTCTGCTTTTTTTTGCTTTAAAAAAACCATTGAGAGATTAAGAAAAATTAGGTTTTAGCCTAATTTTTCTTAATCTCTTAATGATAGAAAATCAATATTATTTTTAATTTTAATTACTTTTACAATACCTAAGAGGTAAATTCAAATCTATTAAAATTAAACACTAAAAAATGGGAATATTTTCAGCTATTCTTGGCAACGCCGGTTCAGTAAGTCAGGAAGATTTAATTAAAAAATACGGTCAGCTTTTAACTGATAACGAAGAAATCGAAATGGGCTTTAAACTAATTCGCGATACTTTTATTTTTACAAACAAAAGATTAATTCTGGTTGATGTACAAGGGATAACAGGAAGCAAAACAGAATATAAATCTATTGCTTACAAAAGTATTACTCGTTTTAGCGTAGAAACAGCAGGAACTTTTGATCTTGATGCCGAATTAAAAATTTGGGTTTCAAGCGAATTACAACCAAGTATTGTAAAGCAATTCAACAAATCTGTAAACGTATATGATGTACAAAAAGTACTGGCTTTTCACGTTTTAGGTTAATCTTTAAATAAAAAACCCGACAAATTCATTAGAGAAAATTGTCGGGTTTTATTTTTGTATCAGAAACTACTATTTCTTTTTAGTTGTTGTTTTTTTCGTAGTAGTTTTCTTCGTAGTAGTTTTTGTTGCTGCTGGTGCTGTATTTACAATTTTCTGTTGCACATATGGCTTATACAAACCATCTTTTTCAGCTCTTTTCTTAGCGTCTTCAGCTCTTTGTTTTGAATCCGGGTGCGAACTCATCATCTGATCGATAAATGAAGCTTCTGCCCCTTCGCTCATTTTAGCCAAAATTCTAAAGGCAGATTCTTCGGCGTTTACATTATATCCGTTCTTTTTCAGGAAATCGTATGAAAACAAATCCGCTTCGGCTTCTTGTTTACGGCTAAATTTACTATCGATTATTGCACTTCCTATTTTCCCTAACTGACTATCGGTAACACTGGCAATAGTGGCTGATTGTGAAGCTGCTCCTTCTAGTAAAGCTTCTTTTCTATAAGCCGCTTTAATTGCATCCTGAGAATCATGATTAGCAACGTGACCAATTTCGTGACCAATTACTGCAAGCAATTCATTATCATCCATAATATCCATTAATCCTGAATATACACGAACACTTCCGTCAGCAGTAGCAAAAGCATTCACTTCTTTTAATTTATAAACTTTATAGTTTAAAGTATATCCATCTCCGGCAGTATATTTCCCAAATACCCTGTTAAGTCTTAAAGTATAAGGATCACTTGCAGCTGCAACTTCATGTTCAGCATCCATTTTATCTACTGCAGCTTTAGACAAAGCCGCCGCATCTGCATTACTGAAAGTAAAACCAGATACTCCTTTTTGAACAGCTCCAAGGGCTTTTTCGCCAAAATTAATCTGTGCATTCATTTTAGTAAAACCAAAAGCGGTAAACAAAACTCCCAGTACTATAAATTTCTTTTTCATGTTTTTTATTTATTACAATTTAATAGCAAATGTATTACAATGTTTAGGTATTTCTATTTTAATTAAATTCATTTTCTAACAAATAAAGATATAAATATTAAACGAGTAAAAATCAGAGTTCTGATATAATTATTATTCTTATTCAAAATAACAAACAAAAACCTCGCTTTTTTACTCTCATAATAATTTAAAAACAAAAATTTAACATGGTAATAATAGTATTATCAAAATAGCTTTTCACAAACTATTGCAGATCAATACCAAATTAAATCTTAAACGAATCTACAAATAAACTACATTCCTTATCTTTGTGCTTTGAATATTGATATATGGAAACAGTCATTGAAAATGTCCCACTAGGAAAACCTAAATGGTTAAAAGTCAAACTTCCAATTGGGCAAAAATATACTGAACTTCGCGGTTTAGTCGATAAATATAGCTTAAACACCATTTGTACCTCGGGAAGTTGTCCTAATATGGGTGAATGTTGGGGCGAAGGAACAGCAACTTTCATGATTTTAGGAAACGTTTGTACGCGTTCTTGTGGATTTTGCGGTGTAAAAACCGGAAGACCTGAAACGGTAGATTGGGACGAACCTGAAAAAGTAGCCCGTTCTATAAAAATCATGAACATCAAACACGCTGTAATTACAAGTGTAGACAGAGATGATTTAAAAGACGGAGGTTCTATTATATGGATTGAAACTGTAAAAGCAATTCGAAGAATGAACCCAAATACTACTCTGGAAACTTTAATTCCTGATTTTCAAGGAATAGAAAGAAATCTGGACCGTATTGTAGAAGCAAATCCTGAAGTAGTATCTCACAATGTTGAAACGGTACGTCGTTTGACTCGTGAAGTGCGTATCCAGGCAAAATACGATCGCAGTTTAGAAGTTTTGCGTTACCTGAAAGAAAAAGGAATCAACAGAACTAAATCAGGTATTATGTTGGGCCTTGGAGAAACTGAAGAAGAAGTTTTTCAGACGATGACAGATTTACGCAATGCAAATGTAGATGTTGTTACTATTGGTCAATACCTGCAGCCAAGTAAAAAACACTTACCTGTTAAAGAATTTATTACCCCGGACCAATTTGCACGATACGAGAAATTTGGTCTTGAATTAGGTTTCCGTCACGTAGAAAGCGGACCGTTAGTTCGTTCTTCATACAAAGCACAAAAACATATTTTATAAAAAAGTTTAATCGTTTATTCGTTTAGTTGTTCAATCGATTAAACGAATAGACAATTAACCGAATAAACCTAAAGATTGAAAACAAGAATTGCTATTAATGGTTTTGGAAGAATTGGTAGAAATTTATTCCGTTTACTTTTAAACCATCCTGAAATTGAAGTCGTTGCCATTAACGATATTGCCGATAACAAAACTATGGCTCATTTGATAAAATACGACAGTATTCATGGTGTTTTACCTTTTGTCGTTAGTCATGACGAAGAAGGCATAATTGTCAATGAAAAACATTATTTGTTTTTTCACGAAAAAAAGATTTCAAACCTGGATTGGAAAAGCCATAATATTGATTTTGTAGTAGAATCTACAGGAAAATATAAAACCCATGAAGAATTAAATGCTCATCTTGAAGCAGGAGCAAAAAAAGTGATTCTTTCTGCCCCATCAGAAGTTGATACCATTAAGACTGTAGTTTTAGGTGTTAATGAAAATATTCTGGACGGAACTGAAAACATCATTTCTAATGCAAGCTGTACAACAAATAATGCTGCCCCGATGATAAAAATCATCGATGAATTATGTGGAATTGAGCAAGCTTACATTACAACTATACATTCTTACACAACAGATCAAAGTCTTCATGACCAGCCACATAAGGATTTACGCCGTGCAAGAGGCGCAAGTCAGTCAATTGTTCCAACAACTACAGGTGCAGCTAAGGCATTAACAAAAATTTTTCCTAAATTGCATGAGAAAATCGGTGGTTGCGGAATTCGAGTTCCCGTTCCCGATGGTTCATTGACAGATATTACGTTTAATGTAAAACGTGCTGTTACAATAGAAGAAATAAATAAAGCATTTCAAGAAGCCTCAAAAACAAATTTAAAAGGAATATTAGATTACACAGAAGATCCAATTGTTTCTGTTGATGTAATTGGCAATACACATTCATGTTTATTTGACGCGCAGCTAACTTCCGTTATTGATAAAATGGTAAAAGTTGTGGGTTGGTATGACAATGAAATTGGCTATTCATCAAGATTAATTGATTTGATTTTGCTTGTAAGAAAAACATAAGATTCATTGTAAAAGCATTGCAAATACATGAAACAACTCTTTTTTATTGTTTTTTGTTTTTTTTATTCATTTTTGTATTCTCAAACCAAAAAGAATACAGATAGCGTTTTCTATTATAACAAGCTAATAAACAATAATCTGGGCAATAAAAAATATAAAGAAGCAGTTTTTTATACTAAAAAGTCCATAGATTTTTGCGAGACAAATCACAAACCTGAAGGCTTGACCAATCAAACTTTCAAGCTTGGAAAAATTTATTACAAACAGCATAAATATGATGAAGCATTAAAAAGCTTTCACAAAAGTGTTGCTTCATTTGATCGTGTAAAACCAACTTGTACCAAAGTTTTAGCACTGCATTATATAGGTACTGTCAATACCGCAAAAGGCAATTATGAAACTGCTGAACTGTATTACAAAAAAGCAGATGACCTTTTAAATCAATTAAAAATTGCTGATAATGCAGAAATTTTAAGCTATCAGAAAGCGATGGCCTTAAAAGCAAACAAAAATTTACCTCTTGCTGCAAAAACGCTTCAGGAAATTACTAAAAAACCTGATAACCCGCATATCTTTAAAACAAAAGCAGATTCTTATTACCAGCTTGGTTTAATCGAAACTCAGCTTAAAAGAAATGATTCGGCTATAATTTATCTGGACAACGCTTTAGACTACAACTCAAAAAGCAATGATTTGGTAAAAAAATCAAAAATCATTTTAGCGATAAGCCAATATTATAAACAGAATAAAAATTTTGATCTCGCCTATTCTTATTTAGACGAACACTATCAGTTAGAAAATTATATCCTGAAATTAAAAAATGCCAAATTTGATCTTAATGAATTCGAAAAGTTCAAAAAAAATCAATCTTTAAACAATACTATTAAACGGGAAAGTGAAGAAAAAATTCAGTTAAAAACGTATCGTTACTCTAAATTGGTTAGTATTTTAGCCATCGCACTTATCTCTATTTTATCACTTTTGAGTTTAGCGCTGTATAAAAACAATATTATTCGAAATCAGAATAATTTACTTTTAAGAGAGAAAAATAAAGAACTTATCCTGGCCAAAAATAAAGCAGAAAAAGCATCTAAAGCCAGATCAGAGTTTTTATCAACCGTGAGTCATGAACTCAGGACGCCATTAAACGCGATTAACGGAATCACACATTTACTTCTGGAAGATCATCCTAAAAAGACACAACTTAAGTATTTAGAATCTTTAAAATTTTCAGGAAACTATCTCACGACATTTATCAATGAAATTCTTGAAATTAATAAAATCGATTCGACAAAAGTCGAAATAGAAAACATTAGCTTCAACTTAAAAGAGTTACTATTTAATATTCAAACTTCTCTAAAAGAATTAGCAACTGCCAATAAAAATTATTTTAATCTTGAAATAGACAATACAATCCCCGATAATTTAATTGGCGATCCTACTAAAATATCTCAGATTATTTTAAACCTGATTAACAACGCATTAAAATTTACTCAAAACGGAAATGTGGATGTAATTGCAAAACTGTATGCTAAACAAGAAGACTATGCAACCGTATATTTCGAAATTGTAGATACGGGAATTGGTATTCCTGAAGACAAACTGCAAACTGTCTTTGAAAGCTTCTCACAAGGTTCTATTGAAGTCAACAGAAAATATGGCGGAACCGGCTTAGGGCTTACAATTGTAAAAAAACTGATCGAACTTTTAGGAGGCGAAATAAAATTAAAAAGTGAAGTAGGCAAAGGTTCTACTTTTACCTTTAAACTGAATTTTAAGATTAACCAAGAACCTTTAGTAATAGTCGAAGAGACAAAACCTTACAACGACAAGCAATTAAAACACAAATCTATTTTATTGATTGAAGACAATAAGATCAATCAGATGATTACCCGTAAAATGCTTGAAAACAAAGCTATTACATGCGAGATTATCGATAACGGAGAAGATGCTATTGATCTTTTAAAAATAAAGCGTTTTGATATGATTCTAATGGATGTGCACTTACCTGGAATCAATGGAACAACGGCTACAAAATTAATCAGGGAATTTGACAAAACGACTCCAATTATTGCTTTAACAGCTATTTCCCTCGACGAAAACAGAGACATGCTTTTATCTTTTGGAATGAATGATGTAATTACAAAACCATTTGTACCAGATGAATTTTATAGCATAATTGCTAAGTTTTTTGATTAGTTCTTTTTGAGTTGCTATCCACAAGCTTCGGGACTAAGTCACAAAGATTCTGAGTTTAACTTAACATACTCTAAAATAGTAGCGTCAAAATTTTGCTGATGGTTAATGAATGTACTCTTTATAGGCAAATAATACAATTGCGAAGCTAATTTAGAATCTTTTAAACGCACATAATCTTTCTCTGTTGTAATGATTTTTTTGTTCTGCGACTTCTTCTGAATTGAGTCCAAATCTGTTTCGGAGAAATTATGATGATCCGGGAAAGTCATACATTCGTCATTTTCATTTTTTAAATAATCAAAAAATGGCGTTGGTTTTGCAATTCCTGCCAAAAGTAATTTTGATTCCTGTTTAATTTGATTTACAGCAATTTTTTCATTTTCTCCATAAATGTAATCGTCATAATCTATAAAAGTAAAATAGATTTGTTGTGAACAAGTCAGTTTCAATTTCAAACGAATTTTTGCCTGATCTTCATCAGACAAATTCTTAGGACATTTTGTAATTATAATAATATTTGCCCTGTTGGCTCCGCTTCTGCTTTCGCGAAGATTTCCGGTTGGCAGCATATAATCATCTGCATATAAATCATCGTATGAACTCAACAAAATATAAAAACCTGCTTTTACTTTACGGTGTTGATAAGCATCATCTAACAAAATAACTTGTGGCTTTTCATTCTGCGAAAGTAATTGTGTTATTCCGTTTGTTCTATCAGCATCTACCGCTACCTGAATATTTGGGAATTTTTGGTAAAACTGAAACGGTTCATCGCCTAAAATTTCGGCATTCGAACTTTCACTTGCCAAAACAAATCCTTCAGATTTTCGTTTATAACCGCGACTTAAAGTTGCTACCTGATAACGATCAGATAACAAACGAATAAGATATTCTATTTGAGGAGTTTTCCCTGTTCCGCCTACGCTTAAATTTCCAACTGCAATAACCGGAATATTAAAAGATGTTGATTTCAGAATTCCTTTATCAAAAAGAAAATTCCTGATTGAAGTAATGATTCCGTATAAGATGGCAAACGGAAAAAGTATTTTTCGAAGTAATTTCATAGATTTATTTTATGCCTAAACTTCCCCATATATCATTAGGATCTAGCGTTGTAGTCTCGCCATTTTTAATATTTTCTTCTGCTTTTTTAACTTTTTTAATAAATTCAGAGCTGTAAATACTTGGCTCTTCATTAACCTATCCACATGTTGGTTCAACGATTTCAATACCTTCAACACCTTTAAAAAAAGCTTCAAACATCGCCATAAATGCTTTTCCTGTCTTCGTTTGCTCGTTAACTTTTATTGTAGTCATGACTTATGATTTAGAATTACAAATATACGAAATACATATCATTAGTCTAGATAATTCAAATGAGACAGTTGCTTCTTTAAACTAAAAAAGTATATTATTTTTCGTTAATTTGTTTCAAATTTAAAGTTTCAAATTACAATGTAAAACCTGAAACTTGAAACCTGAAACAAAAGAATAATGAAAATCAAAGAAATATTAGCAGTCCTGGAAGAAATGGCACCTTTGGCTTACGCCGAAGATTTTGACAATGTTGGTCTTTTAGTCGGAAATGTAGAAACCGAAAGTAATGGTGTCTTAGTTTGTCACGATGCTTTAGAAAATGTAATCGATGAAGCTATTGCTAAAAACTGTAATCTGATAGTTTGTTTTCACCCGATTTTATTCTCCGGAATTAAAAAAATTACGGGCAAAAATTATGTAGAGCGCGCCATTCTGAAAGCTATCAAAAATGATATTGCTATTTATGCTGTTCACACTGCTTTAGACAATCATTCAGCTGGCGTTAATAAAATATTTTGTGATGCCTTAGGTTTAGCAAATACCAAGGTTTTGATTCCGAAACAAGGTTTTATCCAGAAACTAGTTACTTATACCACTCCGGATAATTCCGAGAAAGTTCGAAACGCAATGTTTCAGGCTGGAGCAGGAACTATTGGTAATTATGACAATTGTAGTTTTAATACCGAAGGTTTTTTTACTTTTCAGGGAAACGAAGACAGTAATCCTGTCATTGGAGAAAGAGGAAAATTACATACTGGAACCGAAATAAAAATTGAAGTTATCTTTGAAAAACATTTACAATCCCGAATTTTAAAAGCTCTTTTCTCGAATCATATCTATGAAGAAGTCGCTTATGAAATTTACGATTTAAAAAATGCTCACCAAAATATTGGCTTAGGAATGATTGGTGAATTTGAAACAGAAATGAATGAAAAAGATTTTCTGTTTTTTGTAAAAGATAAAATGATTGCCGACGGAATTCGTCATTCTGCTTTTACAGGAAAAAAAATAAAGAAAGTTGCCGTTTTGGGCGGATCTGGAAGTTTTGCCATAAAAAATGCAATTATGGCTGGAGCCGATGCTTTTTTGACTGCCGATTTAAAATACCATCAGTTTTATGAAGCTGAAAACCGACTACTTTTAGCCGATATTGGTCATTTTGAGAGCGAACGCTATACAAAAAACTATATTGTTGATTATCTTCGAAAAAAAATCCTTAATTTTGCCATCATTTTATCAGAAGAAAATACAAATCCAGTTAAGTACTTATAGAATATGGCGAATACGAAAGAATTAAGTGTTGAGGACAAGTTAAGAGCAATATACGATTTACAGCTTATTGACTCTAGAATTGACGAAATCAGAAACGTGAGAGGTGAGCTTCCTTTAGAAGTGGAAGATTTAGAAGATGAAGTTGCAGGTTTAAGCACGCGTTCAGAGAAACTGAAAAGTGAACTTGAGGTTATTGAGGATCTTATCAAATCGAAGAAAAATGCGATTGATGAGCACAAAGAGGTTATCAAAAAATACACAAAACAACAAGAATCAGTTCGTAATAACAGAGAATTTAATTCGTTGACTAAAGAGGTTGAATTTCAGGAATTAGAAATTCAATTAGCTGAAAAGCAAATCAAAGAAATGAAAGCTTCTATCGAACATAAAAAAGAAGTTATTTCTAATTTAAAAGAAAAACTTGACGCTAAAAGTTCACACTTAAAACATAAAAAATCTGAATTAGATGCTATTATGGCTGAAACTCAAAAAGAAGAAATCTTCTTATCTGAGAAATCAGCTGAGTTTTCAGGTCAGATCGAAGAAAGATTATTAGCTGCTTACACTAGAATCAGAACTAGTGTTCGTAACGGTTTAGCTGTAGTATCTATCGAAAGAGGAGCTTCTGCAGGATCATTCTTCACTATCCCGCCACAAACTCAGGTAGAAATTGCTTCCAGAAAGAAAATCATTACTGATGAGCACTCTGGAAGAATCTTAGTCGACAGTGCATTGGCTGAAGAAGAAAAAGAAAAAATGGAACAATTGTTCTCTAAATTCTAAATAAACGGTCCCGATTTAATCGGGACTTTTTTTTGTCATTATTTTTCTGCCACAGATTAAAATGATTTTCACAGATTAGTAAAAAGTTTCGCCAAGAATTTCACAATTAGCATAAATTAATTTGTAAAAATTCGTGAAATTAGTGGCAAAAAAAACACAGATCAGTATAGTCTTTTAATCTGTTACAAAATATTTTTATCAAGTTTAAAAGCATATTTTTTATCTTTAGAAAAAAATTAAGTTTTGGGAATTAAAAAAGGAATTCGTTACATTACATTAAAATCAGTTGGATCATATATTAACCTTTTAAGTTATGTACGTCCACAAAAAGCGGTTGAACTTTCTTATGCCCTTTTTAGCCAGCCCAGAATTGGACGATTACAAAAAGAAGGTTTACCCAAAATATTAAAGAATACAGAAACAGAAACGTTTCATCATAACGAACATCATTTTCAAACCTATATCTGGAAAGGAAACGAAACCAAAATTCTTCTTGTTCACGGTTGGGAAAGCAATGCTTCGCGCTGGAAAAAAACGTTGCCACATCTTCAAAAATCCGGAAGTACTATCATCGCTATTGATGCTCCGGCTCACGGACAAAGCAGTGGTAAAGAATTTAATATTCCGCTTTATGCTGAATTCATAAACAAAGCGGTCGAAAAATACCAGCCTACTATTATTATTGGCCATTCGATTGGTGGAGCGGCCTGTGTTTATCATCAATATTTATTTCCGAATACGAGCATTAATAAAATGGTAATTCTGGGAGCACCATCGGACTTAAAAACATTGATCGATAATTATATTGCGATGTTGAGTTTGAATACCAAAATGTTTTCACTTCTTGAAACTAAATTCATCAATCGTTTCAACTTTAAAATTAGCGATTTCTCCGGACAAAAATTCGCCTCACAATTTAATGTTGCCGGTTTTATTGCTCACGACACTTCAGATAAGATAGTAGCTTTTGAAGAAGGTAAAAAAATTGCCAGTAACTGGAAAAATAGTCAGTTCATCGAAACCAAAGGTTTAGGTCACGGCATGCATGATGATGAATTGTATGAGAAGGTAATTGAGTTTTTGTTTTCTGAAGGTTCTGAGCCACTAAGTCGCTAAGGCACTACGTTTTTTCCTTAAAAACGGTAGTATTGTCATTTCGACGAAGGAGAAATCCTCGCAAGTAACTCCGTAACGAAAACCCAATCTTTGTCGAGCTTCTCACTAAGATTTCTCCTTCGTCGAAATGACAAGATTGCGTGAAATCTATTAATCTGAAGTCTAAAATCTGCAATCTAAAATTATCTAAACAACAACATTAAAATTCTTCAATAACTCCTTTTCACCTTTTCCTGTTATTATAATTGCTCTGGAATTTGCAGTTCTTCTAATCCAGTCCTGCTCCAGCATTTTATTCAATAGAAAAGTCCCTATTGAGCCTGCGATATGATATCGTCTTTCGCTCCAGTCCAGACAAGGTTTTAAGAATATTCGCTTTTGTTTTTTGGCATCTTCAATATTTATTCCAAAATCTGAGAACCATTTTTCTCCTTCAGTACTAATTTCAAAAGTATTACTCTTTTCAATAATTATTTTTTGCTCTAATAAACTATCTGCGAGAGCCACACCTATTTTTCCTGCCAAATGATCGTAACACGTTCTGCAATATTTTATTGGAGGATAATTTTCGATTTTGCTTTTTGATGAGATTTCAGGCTTCGGAATAAGATTTGCCATTGCTTCAACTACATACGCAACTTCTTTATTAGAAAATCTGTAGTATTTATGTCGGCCTTGTTTTTCTACACAAAGCAAATTTGCTTCAAGAAGTTTCCCCAAATGCATACTCATATTTTGCGGAGATGTATTTACGGCAATTGAAAGTTCTGTGGCTGTAAAAGCTCTTCCGTCTAATAATGTCCACATGATTGCTGCCCTTGTCGCGTCACCAATTAATGTTGCAGCTTTTATAAATTGATCTTCCATTTAAGTACCATAGTTAAATATAGAATGAAGTATTGATTTGTAAAGTTAGATAACTTTGCTAAAAAATATCAATATGATTACTGCTTTATTTCTTCAATCTGATGTTGATAATCCTTATTCAGTGTATAAATCGATGTTGAATAAGAATCCGATTTATTGGGATGAATACCATAAAATATGGGCAATTTACTCCTACGAATATTGTGTTCAAATTCTAAAAAATCCCAATGCCTTTATTCCTGCCATAATCCCTAATGACAAACAGAAACTGAATGAACATGCTTTTGCGATTTTAAACAACCTGACAAGGCTTTCAAATGGCATTGAACATGAAGCAGCAAGAGATATTGCAATGTTATTATTTTCAAACATAAAATCTGTTGCAATCAACGAAATTCTTTCCGGATTGATACAAAATAATATAAACGAAAATAAAATCGACTGGGTAGACTCCGTTTGTAAAAAATTACCGCTTCTGGTTGTTTTAAAAAGTTTTGGTTTTGCAGCAAATGATTGTGTTTTTGTATTAGATAAAATTGAAATTTTGGTTAAAATAATGCTCCCAACCAAAACTGAAGAACAGATAAAATCCATAAATGAAATTTCTGAAACACTATTTTTAATTGCCGAGAAACGACTTTCTGAATTAGATTTCTATAACCGTTTTTTAAACAAAACACCAAAATCTCAATTTCTTTCGCCTGACGAAATAATGAAAATATCCATTAGCAATCTGATCGGATTGTTTATTCAGAGTTATGATGCGGGAAGAGGCATTTTGAGTAATTCATTATTGCAAATTCTTAGTAACAAAAGTTTTTCAGATAAAGATGAAATACAAAAATCTATTATAGAAACGTTACGATTTGATCCTCCCATTCATAACACAAGACGAATTGCAAATGAAGATATTACTATCGGCGAAAGCCTGATTAAAAAAAATGACACTATATTAATTGTACTTGCTTCGGCAAATCGTGATTCTAAAAAGTTCGAAAATCCCCTTGTTTTTGATTTTGAAAGAAACAATAATAACGAAAATCTAACTTTTGGTATTGGTGGACATATGTGCATAGCAAAACACTTTTCGATTCATCTGGCAACTGAAACTTTATGTTTTTTATTTAAGGAATATAATACGATTAGCCTTTTAGAAAATAATATAGAATACGAACCCATGATTAATGCCAGATTACCTAAAAATATCTGGATTTCGATAGCATAATTAAAAAACAAAATATGATAGCTGTAATTTTTGAAGTAGTTCCTAACGAAGGAAAAAAAGAAGAATATTTAGATATTGCTGCAAGTCTGCGACCTGAATTAGACCACATCGATGGATTTATTTCGATAGAACGTTTTCAGAGTTTTACGAATCCTGATAAAGTTTTGTCTTTGTCTTTCTGGAAAGATGAAGAAAGTATCCAGCAATGGCGAAATCTCGAAATGCATCGTCACGCGCAGGCAAAAGGCAGAAATGAGGTTTTTAAAGATTATCAATTAAGGATTGCAAACGTCGTGCGCGATTACGGAATGTTTGACAGGAAAGAAACGCCTGAGGATAGTTCGTCATATCATCGATGAAGGTTCAAAGTGACAGAGTTTCAGAGGAACAAAGGTTTTTTTAAGGTTCTGAGGCTTTAAGGTTCTGAGTTGCTAAGTTTTTTTTAGACAAACAACTTATATAATCTAAAGATCTAATAATCTAAAATTCTAAGAAGTCTAAATTTTACCTACTTTTGCAGTATGGAAGAGAATTTAAAACGTCTGAATAAATTTATTGGTGAAACAGGATATTGTTCCCGCCGTGAAGCTGATAAACTTATTGAGGAAGGACGCGTAACAATAAATGGTGTTGTACCAGAAATGGGAACAAAAGTTTCGCAAAATGACGAAGTGCGAATTGACGGAAAATTGATTGTTGAAAAACATGATAAATTGGTTTACCTGGCTTTCAACAAACCGGTTGGAATCGAATGCACAACCAATCTTGAGGTTCGAAATAATATTGTAGATTATATCAATTACCCTAAACGGATTTTCCCAATTGGACGTTTGGATAAGGCTAGTGAAGGATTAATTTTTATGACGAATGATGGTGATATCGTAAATAAGATTTTACGCGCCAGAAACAATCACGAAAAAGAATATACAGTTACGGTAAACAAACCTATTACAGAGCGTTTTATACAACGTATGGGAAATGGTATTCCGATTCTGGATACTGTGACTAAAAAGTGTAAAGTGGAGCAAATAAGCCAATTCACTTTTAAAATCATTTTAACGCAGGGTTTAAACCGCCAAATTCGTAGAATGACCGAATATCTGGGTTATGATGTAACTGCGCTTAAACGTATTAGAATCATCAATATTTCTCTTGATGTTCCGGTAGGTCGTTATCGTGATTTGACAGATGATGAAATTAAAGAATTAAATCACTTAATTGAACCGTCAAGCAAAACCGAAGAAGCAAGTTTGCCAAAACCTGAAGCGCCAAGACGAAGAACCGATTTTTTATCAAAAGATGATGTTCCTAAACGACGAACAGATTTTATATCAAAGGATGATCCTAGATTTAAGAAAAAAGGAGATTACTAATTGATCTTATAAAAAGACCCTTTCGTAAAAACGAAAGGGTCTTTTTATATAATGCTTTTTATAAATCATTTTATCAGAACCATCTTCTTCTTTTAAATAGATAAACACCAAAGATTGATAAGATGACCGATACTAAAAGTAATATCCAGATTCCGTATTTACTTTCTTCTAAACCGTTCGGCACGTTCATTCCGTATAAACTGGCAATCAACGTTGGAATCATTAAAATAATAGAAATTGAAGTCATTTGCTTCATAATATTATTCATGTTATTCGAAATTACCGAAGCATAAGCATCCATCATTCCGGTTAAGATATTGCTGTATATATTTGCCGTGTCTTGCGCCTGACTAATTTCGATATCAACATCTTCCAGTAAATCCTGATCAAAATGCTCTCTTTGGGCTTTTAAATTTTTAATTCTGTGAAACAAAACATCGTTTCCTTTTAGAGAAGTAATGAAAAACACAAGACATTTTTCTATTTGCAAAAGCGCTTGCAATTCTTCATTCTTGATTGATTTCTCTAAATTATCCTCGGCAAGTTTTATTTTTTGATTGATTTGTTTCAGATATTTCAAATACCAAACACTTGATGATAACAACAATCTTAAGACAAGATCAAAATTATCCTTTATATGTATGTTTTTTCGATTGGTGTATTGTACAAAATCAGAAATGATCTCGGTTTCATAAAAACTAATGGTTACGCAAATATCTTCTTTAAAAATTAATCCTAAAGGAATGGTTTGAAAAGGCAGTTTAACATCATTACTTTTTACCGGGATACGCATGATAAACAGAGTCCATCCGTCTTCAGCTTCCATACGAGGTCTTTCGTCGATATCTTCAATATCATTATAAAAAGCTTCGGGAATCTGGAGTTCTTCGAGTAAATATTTTTTTTCTGTTTCTGAAGGAGACTCAATGTTAATCCAGCAGTTTGGAGTCCATTCTTGTGTCTCGATTAATCCGTTGTTGTTTTTGTAAAAGGCTTTCATTTCAAAATTGCAGGGTTTTATCATAGCATTTTGAAATAATTCAAAAGCTATTTTAATTTAATACTAACGAATAATAATCGTCCATTGGAGAAGTTTTTTTTAAGTGGTGCAAAAGTATCTTTTATTTTTAAGAACCAAAAGTTTATAATTATAATTAAATATTAAAAAAAACCGCCTTTAGTATATTTCTAAGACGGTTTTTCAAATTGTTGTTATTTCTTTAAAAACTCATAATACAAAGCTTTTGATAAAAATCCTTCACTCTGATAATTCTGAATCAATTCTTCTCGTACAATTTCAGCATTTCCACCGTCTAAATTATTCTTAGAAAAATATTCTCTTCGGGCTTCATCATTAAAATTCAAACTGCTCAAGAATATAGGCTCCGCACATTTATTTACTGAGATATTATAATTTGTTATCAAATTTCCCCAATTTACAAAACTGCACAATAACACTGTTCCGTAAAAATACCATACCATCTGATTTGCCAAATATGCATTTGTTTTTTGTTTGGTAATTTTTAGAAAAACAAAAACTAACCCTATAATAGCTAAGATCAGAAAAGCATAAACTCCTAATCGTTTATAGGTTAATCCCTGAACTGCAATATACTCAGAGTTTTTAATGAATGTACTTACGATCAAAAGTCCGTTTAAGACGATCCAAACTTTGGCTAATTTTTTAAGATTAGCCGCTTTTTTATCAAAATTGAATCCTCCTTTAAAGTAGAATAATATTAAACCTACTGCCATAATAATCGAGAAGATTACTGAATTTACTCTTTCGTGGGTATCAGCACTTAGATTTGTATTCTTTACGACTTCAAAAAATTGTTCGTAGTTGTAGGTTGTAATAAATACCAAAAGCATAATATTTAATAATACCAGTGTAATCTCGCCACTTTTTCGCTCGAAATCAATATCTAAAAACGAGAATGTACTTTGACTTTTGATTTCGGCTATATTATCGAAATCATTATCCAGCATTGCATTTTTCTCGTATGAAAGATCCGGTACCCAATAATTCCAGAAACTAAAAGAAATATAGAACCCGAGAATACTTATTAATACCAATTGAACAATATCAATATCTAAAGTATAATCTGTAAATAAAGAAGAGAAATGGTTACTGCCAAAAGAATATACGATAAAAAATAACCCAATAAAAATTGCCGGAATAACAACGAAAGCAACAATTTTTTTAGCAAAATCATTATGAATTTTCTTTTCCGGAAGCCATTGGTTAAACATAAAAATACGACCTACGGAAGCAAATGCATTCAAGAATACCAATGGAAATATCTGTATAATTTTAAGTTTAGATTCCTGGGTTTTAAATTGTAAAAAGAGAATTGACATTGCCAAAGCCAAAAAAGAAGCAAAGTCTCCGTACCAGGCAAAGGCAAGACATGACAAAACCGAAGTTACCACCAGAATCAAATGTGATCTGTCTGTAAACCGATCCTGAAAAAAATAACAGATTGAACCGGTTAGTAATAGTCCAAAAATAGCGAGGTTTACTCCTACTGACTCGTTGTAAAAAAGCAGTGTAAATATCAAACTGCTGGCTAGAATAATTTGGTGTTTTTTCATATTTGTTGATTTTATTTATTAGAGGTCAAATATGTTATCGCCTTTTTTTAATAGGTTTTATTTTTTAGTGGCGATTTCATGATTTTAAATTTTAAAAGTACTTTGCGTTTCAAAGTGTTTAGATAAAAAAATATAGTTATTACGATTTCATTAATTTTTCGAGGTAAGAAAGGTGTTCTTTAAAGGCCGCACGTCCTCTTGGAGTTACCTGATAAGAGGTTTTAGGCTTTTTACCCACAAATTCTTTTTTAACTTCAATATATTCTGATTTTTCAAGCGCTGAGGAATGGCTGGCTAAATTTCCATCTGTGATATTGAGAAGATTTTTCATCTCGGTAAAATCAACCCATTCATTGACCATCAGAACGGACATAATACCCAGTCTGACACGGCTTTCGAAATCTTTATTTAGTTTATCAATAATTCCCATTGTATGGATTTATTTGTATTTTTTGAACATTATTAATCCGTACAAGATATGCAGAATACCAAATCCTACGATCCAAAAAACTAAACCATATCCAATATAAAAAAGGGAAATAAATCCTAAAAATAACTCACAGAACCCTAAGTACTTAACATCTGAAAATGTATATTTCTCAGCATTCACAAGTGCTAAACCGTAGAAAATTAAAGTAGCCGGAGCGACTAAACCATAAATTTCGTGGTATATAAGTGCCAGACAAAATAGGCCTCCTGCCAAAAGAGGAACGGCTAAATTGAAAAGCATATTTTTTGTGGCCGATGTCCAGATTGGGAGATCGTATTTTTTGCTTTTTCTGATTGTAAAAAATATGCCAAAAGCAAAAGCGCAAACTAAAATTGCAACTCCAACCCAGAATAATTCTGAAACTAAGTTACTTGTCAACAATATATGCTGGTCAGTAAAATATTCGATCCCGTTTACTTTGAACAATTGATAAACGTACAATCCGCCAATTAAAGCCGATAAGCCCGCGAAAACTCCTGAGAGCCCGCTTAAGGATATAAATCTTGAAGAGCGCTCCATCATGGAACGAATGTGTGCTAAATCTTCTTGGTGCTTCTGATTCATAAATAAAGTACTTTGTACTGCAAAGTTATATTTTATTTTGAATTGACAAGTATTAATCTTGATTTTTTTGTGATGCTTTTTTTTGATGCGTTTAAATATATCTGTATTATCTAAAAATGTGTAATCCCTACGGGATATTATATGGGTTTTTAATGCTTTTTCTACCAAACTGTAACTCCTAGCGGAGTTTATTTCTGGAAATTAAATATTGTATATTTTTATATGTCACCCCGATGGGGCTCTACAAAACATAAATCATATATTTCTATAAAAATATCGTCCCGCTGGAACTGCTGCATTACGCAAAGTTGCGTGAGGGATAGGAACTGGCTACCGAAGTAGCGCGGATAGCCCGACCGTATTTGCAAAAGCCGCGCATAAGCGGAATGTTAAATGGTGCCTTTTGTAAATACGGTCACGCCCAAAGTATATAAAACAACAAAGCCTACTCAATTGAATAGGCTTTGTTTATGATTTGATTGCAAAAATTATTTTTTCGCGCTTCTCATTTTTCTTGCTAAAAGGGTATTTTTAAGCAACATCGCAATTGTCATTGGCCCTACTCCACCAGGAACTGGCGTAATGAAAGATGATTTTTTGCTTACACCGTCAAAATCTACGTCACCTTTGATAACGTATCCTTTTGGGTTTGATGCATCTTCTACACGAGTAATTCCAACATCTACGATTACAACTCCGTCTTTTACCATATCTGCTTTTAAGAATTCAGGAACTCCTAAAGCTGTGATGATGATATCGGCATTTTTAGTGAATTCAGCTAAGTTTTTAGTTCGGCTGTGGGTTAAAGTTACTGTTGAATCTCCGGGATTTCCTTTACGGCTCATTAAGATACTCATCGGGCGACCTACGATATGACTTCTTCCAATTACTACAGTATGTTTTCCAGAAGTTTCTACGTTGTAACGCTCTAACAATTCCATAATTCCAAATGGTGTTGCAGGAATAAAACTTTCCATTTCTAATGCCATTCTTCCAAAGTTTGTTGGGTGAAAACCGTCAACATCTTTATCAGGATCGATTGCTAATAAGATTTTTTGCTCGTCGATATGTTTTGGCAATGGCAACTGAACGATATATCCGTCAAGATCGTCATCTTCGTTTAGTTCTTTGATTTTTGCCAGTAAATCTTCTTCAGTAATATCTTCCGGTAAACTTACTAAAGTTGAATCAAAGCCTATTTGCTGGCAAGATTTTACTTTACTCCCTACGTAAGTTAAACTTGCCCCGTTTGTACCAACGATTACGGCTGCCAAATGAGGTACTTTTCCTCCGGCATCTTTTATCGATTGAACTTCGGCTGCGATTTCGTTTTTAATGTCTTCAGCTGTTTTTTTACCGTCTAGTAGTTGCATTTCTTGTAAGTTAAATGTTTTGAGTTAAAAGTGAGAAGTTAACTGCTTCTCTATTATTAATATAGTTAAAAAATTTAAGGTCTAAAATTCCAAGCAACTTGAAACTCTAAACCTTAAACATATTTTTCTTTATCTCGGCATTCCGCCTGGCATTCCTTTCATGCCTCCCATCATTTTCATCAGGTTTTTTCCGCCCGGACCTTGCATCATCTTCATCATTTTGCTCATTTGGTCGAATTGCTTCATTAACTGATTTACTTGCTCGACTTTGGTTCCGGAACCTTTAGCGATTCTGGCTTTCCTTTTTACGTCGATTATGGCAGGTTTGCTTCTTTCGATTGGCGTCATCGAGTGAATGATTGCTTCTATATGTTTAAAAGCATCATCTTCTATTTCTACATCTTTCATGGCTTTTGAAGCTCCTGGTATCATTCCAACCAGGTCTTTCATATTACCCATTTTCTTTACTTGTTGAATTTGAGTTAAGAAATCATCAAAACCAAATTCGTTTTTAGCGATTTTCTTTTGAAGTTTTCTTGCTTCTTCTTCGTCAAATTGTTCTTGCGCTCTTTCTACAAGAGATACAACGTCTCCCATACCTAAGATACGCTCAGCCATACGATCCGGATAGAAAACATCAATTGCTTCCATCTTTTCGCCTGTACCTACAAATTTGATTGGTTTGTTTACAACCGATTTAATCGAAATCGCAGCTCCACCACGTGTATCTCCATCTAATTTAGTTAAGATAACTCCGTCGAAGTTTAAGATATCGTTGAACGCTTTTGCTGTATTTACAGCATCTTGTCCTGTCATTGCATCTACAACAAACAAAGTTTCTTGTGGCTGAATTGCTTTATGAACACGAGCAATTTCATCCATCATTTCCTGATCTACAGCAAGACGTCCGGCGGTATCGACAATAACTACATTGAAACCGTTTGCTTTTGCATGTTTGATTGCGTTTTGAGCAATCTCTACAGGATTTTTATTTTCTGGCTCTGAGTAAACCTCAACACCTATTTGATCTCCAACAACGTGCAACTGATTGATCGCCGCAGGACGGTAGATATCACACGCTACAAGAAGTGTTTTTTTGTTTTTCTTAGTTTTTAAAAAGTTGGCAAGTTTACCTGAGAATGTTGTTTTACCAGAACCCTGAAGTCCTGACATTAAAATAACACTAGGTGTTCCGGAAAGATTGATTCCTGCAACATCACCACCCATTAATTCTGTTAGTTCGTCTTTTACTAACTTCACCAATAATTGTCCTGGTTGAAGTGTTGTTAAAACGTCCTGACCAATCGCTTTTTCTTTTACTTTGGCAGTAAAATCTTTAGCAATTTTAAAGTTAACATCGGCATCAAGTAAGGCACGACGAACTTCTTTTAAGGTTTCGGCAACGTTTACTTCTGTAATTTTACCGTGCCCTTTTAATATATGGAAGGCTTTATCTAACTTATCACTTAAATTATCAAACATAATTTTTTCTTTATTTGAAGTGCAAAGATAATCTAATTAGATATTTCAGGCAATTTTTATTTAAGCGCAATTTTGCCACGAAGACACAAAGACGTAAAGTTTCTGTTTCACGCAGATTTTGCAAATTATTGCAGATTTATATTTTAAAAATTACTGCATTAATCTGCTTAAATCTGTAAAATCTGCGAGAAATAAAAAAGCGCAAAAGAAAAACCTTTGCGCCTTTGTTGCTATGAACCTTCTTTTTAAAATTGGAAATAAATAAACGGTTGTGAACCGGCAACGGCTGTTGCATAAACAATCCAATATACAAATCCCAGGATAATTGCTTTTCCTATTAAAGGTGTTTTATCGAAAACAAATTTCATTTTTGAGGTAAAAACTTCTGGTAAGAAATGCCAAACATATCCGAAAAGCATTAATAAAAATACATTTTTATATCCTAATATAATTGCTTGCCAATGTTCTGGTTCGAATGTTAACTGACCAATATTGTTGATGACCTGTAAAGCTGTTTCAAAATCTCTGGCACGGAAAAAGATCCAGCAGAAAACCACAAAGTGGAATGTTATTATGATTGAAAAAAGCGTCCATAAGAAATTTGAACCTTTGCCTTCTTTTTTAGAAGGAAAAAATTCCATAAACATTTTATGAACCGCCAATGCTAATCCGTGTAAAGCTCCCCAAACAATAAATTGTGCTCCGGCTCCATGCCATAATCCTCCTAAAAGCATTGTGGTAAATAAATTGAAGTTGGTTACCAGGGTTTGGTTTTTCTTTTTTGAAAGCAAAAATGTCAGGCAAAATAATGCTATTGATCCTATTGCGATACTCAACGGAATAAAACTCTCGTTTATATTGGAAATTCCCCAAAGTAATAACCCGAAGAAAAATAAACTCGGGAATAAAAATCCTGCAAATGTTCCTTCTCTGTTTCCTCCAATAGATATATATAAGAAATCTTTTAACCAGGTCGACAGCGAAATATGCCATCTTCTCCAGAAATCCGTGATTGATGTTGATTTATATGGCGTTCTAAAGTTGGCTGGCAATTTAAATCCAAGCAACAAAGCAATACCAATTGCCATATCTGAATATCCTGAAAAGTCGCAATAAATTTGAATGGCGTACCCATAAGATGCCATCAGGTTTTCGAACGATGTATAGTTCATTGGTGTATCAAAAACACGGTCAACGAAGTTTATCGAGATATAATTGGATATTACAGTTTTCTTAATTAATCCGCCAATGATCAGAAACAAAGCATTGTTTACATCTTGTTTCGTGAGGTTTAACTTTTGGTAAATCTGAGGCAAGAAATCTTTTGCCCTAACAATTGGCCCGGCAACTAATTGCGGGAAAAACGAAACGAAAAATAAATATTCAATATAATTTTTTGTTGGCTTAATCTCTTCACGATAAATCTCGATAATATAACTCATCGACTGAAAAGTATAAAACGAAATTCCCACAGGAAGAAAAATATCATGAAGTTGGAAATTACCCTGAAACATATCATTGTAAGTAACAATCATGAAGTTCATGTACTTGAAATAGCCCAGTAACCCTAAATTCAGGATCACACTTATAACTAGATAAATTTTCTTTCTACTGTCTTTTGCTTCCTTATAAATTATCTGGCTTAAACCATAATCTACAACTGAGGAAAGCAATAGTAGTAAAAAGTAAATTCCGCTTGACTTATAATAAAAGAAAAGCGAGAAGAGAATAACGTATGTTAATCTCAAATAAAATGTTTTGCGCAGGAAAGCATACACAAAATAAAACACGAGAAACAATCCTAAGAATAAACCTGTATTAAATAGTAATTTTTCTTCAGGATTATATATAAACCAACTTTTAGCCTGTTCTAGAGTAACTGTACCAAAATTTTGAACAAACCAATTATTTATGCTATCTGTTGTAATCAACTTAATTTTTTAATTTAAAATTATCGTATGCTTTTAAAAACGCCTCTGTAAACAAATTTCCTTGTTTCTCGTATCCTTTTTTAGAATAATGAACCCAATCAGGACCAATTAATCCTGCGGATTTTAAATTTTTAATCCCATCCATTCCTCCTAATTCGTCATATAGGTCCCAAACTGCAAAACCATCCGTTTTTGCGATTTCAAGAATACTTTTTGCATAATCGCGAATATATATATTAGGTTTTCTTGCTTTAAGTAAAGAAGGAGGCGGTGTCATAACTACTATCGAAACAGTACTGTTTTGATCTTTTATATTTTTTATAAACTCTCTTAATTCCTTTATATAAGCAGCAGCTTCCATGTGATCATAACTTTCATTTGTTCCTAAAGAAAAAACCAACAAATCCGGATGCAAGGCTTTTAATTGCTGAAAGAATAATGGATACTTATTATAATCTGAAAATTTAGCTCCGTTAACTCCTATTCCACTATATATTATTCCGGGTGCATCTTTCTCTAAAACCAATCCGTTAAGTTCGTATTTATCTGCATTTTTATTTGGGATCAGGTAAATTTTATCTAACAGTTTATCTGAATGATATGAATGAGTAAAGGAATCTGATTCAAGATCTAAAGTAACAAACTCTGAACTTGTAATATTCTTCGGCTTTGTTTCATTCGTTAAAATTTTAAGGGTTCTGCCCGCACGAATATTATTTGACTTAAGATGATTTTCTCTTTTAATCTCGGCTATTGAAATATTATATTTATCAGCAATTGTCGAAATGGCTTCTCCTTTTTTTATTTTATGCGTTATTACTTTTCGTTCTGTAGATTGAATTGTTTTTGTTTGGGATGATGTTGCCAAATCAAACATATTCTGGTTTTGAGGGGTAATAATATGAATAGAATTAAATTTATAGGCCGCATCTTTTATATTTAATTCTACTGCAAAACCGCCATTATCTCTCCAGAGTGCTATTCCGCTCAAACCAACCGGACGACTTTTGAATGGATGGATATTTCGATAATTTTCCCAAATCCTATTCGAATAAAAGCGTTCGTTATATGAACCATTTGTTTTAGCCAGCTGATACGGAAAAACAAATCCTCTACCGGCATTTCCAAATTTTTGCTGCAGATTCTTTCTAATATCATTTGTCATCAAATCACCCTGAATATGAGAGTCTCCAATGTGCACAATACTTATTCTCTGATTTTTGTAGTTTTCAGTCTCCTTTAATTTTTTGAAAATACTTTCTAAGACTTCCGCATTATAGATTCTATCCTCAGAAAAAGAATCAACCGCTGCTGTATCGACTTTATGAATCATATTTTTTTTTATTGGAGGTGAATCTGTCTTTTGCGTTTTGTCATTTGTGGAGAAAAAAAGACAACAAAAGAAAATAATAAGTCTATTCATTTACACTATCTTTTTTTACAGAAACGGAATCTGTATTTGTTTTTCTGACTGCTTTCCGTTTATTTACATCAGTCTCTCTATTTTCTCGTAAAACTTTATATTGCTCGTAACCTTTATTTAATTGATCGTATAATAATTTACCAATAGCTTTTGCGCCTCGTTGATTAAAGTGCGTATAATCTTTATTGGCTTTTGCTGGAGATTCGTCTACCCATTTAACCATTGATCCGTCGCCACCCATTAGTGTATATAAATTCACAAACCCGGATTCAGTATCAAGTGCATATCTTTTTTGCGCTTTCATCAAAGGAACTACGGCAGAATCTGTTTTCATTTCCAGATCATATTTTGTTGATTTATCTGCTGTTGAAATAATCAAAATAGAAACTCCCGGAAATGATTCCTTAATTTTATTTACTGCTTTTGTCATACCTCTTTGATACCATGAATAATTCTTGGTTCCGTAGTTTAAAACATTGGTTCCGTAATGCAAAATAACCAAATCATATTTTAAACTATGGTTAAATCCCTGCATTACATTTGCATTGAACATAGAGATTGGCAATCCTGAATTTCCTCTTTGAGAGAAATTATCAACATGAACTCCAATACCATTATCAAAGTTAAAGCCATAAATAGGAATTGAATCTGCATGTATAAAATTTGCTTTAAATGCTTTTATGCTTCCTGATGTAACTTTTAAGGTATTGATCAAATTATTTGGGACAAGGTTTTTTCTAAGTGTATCTTTTCCAATGATAAAATTAACATTTCCTTTTTTAGACGATCTTCCGTAAAACAATGTTGGATTATCTAAAGTCGTCGCGTATTTATTTAACCCTGCTTCGTATTGAACCCAGGTCGTATTTGCTTTATCATTCGCAAAAAATACATGACCATTTACTCCAAATGGACTAATTGGATTTTTGATATTTAAATACGATAATGTTTTCCAGTTTTTAGAATAGGTTGATTTCACAGAACCTCTTGATGCTGCTGACTCTGACGTTATGGATACAAAACCAACGCCGTTACCACCAAAACGTTCCTGATAATTAGATCTGACATCCTGAACGATCAAATCTCCATCTGTCATCGAATCTCCGTAATAGGCGATCCTTACTTTAGATTGTGGATTTTTTTCAAGCTGATATAATTTTTCATAAAAGGAAATAAGATATTGATAGCCTTTATAGTTATCGAAAGTTTCAGATGGGAATTCTATTCCTTCTGAAGCATCAAAAACTATTTTCTCCTTAGCTTCCTTTTTCTCGTCCTCAGAAAGACTATCTCCAGCCTGAGCTAAAGAATCATTTGCCACGGATTCTAAAAGCAGACTATCTATAAGTACGTTTTTAGAATCTACTTTGCTGTCCGGAAAGATTTTATCCGGTAAGATTTGCTTAAATCCAATGAAAGCTATGAATGCCAATGCTACAATTGCAAAAGACTGAAAAAAATAAGATTTTGTATTCACTAGTAATTATAAGTTTTGGAGAAAGGATTCGTTAAAATTTCCATTAAAAATTCCTGTTAATCCTTATAAAAAAGTATGCGCAAAGATAGAATTAAACATTAATTTATGAATTCTTTTTAACAATAAAATAAAACAAAAAAAAGAGGTTAGATTCATCTAACCTCTTTTTCAAAAAAAAATAAAAAAAACAAAGCTAATGATTAACTGAATTTTAATGCTTTCGCATTTATAAATTAGAATAAATAATCTTATCCTTAGGTTTTTAATGAATTAATTATTTTAATATCGCGTATTGGAATTTAGGGTAACCTCTTTCTCCTGCTTCATTAGCTCCACCAGTAAATTTCAATTTGTAGATATTTCCTGCTGGATCTTTAACTACAAAGAAACGATCTGTTTTTAAAACGAACTGAGAAACTGGATTTCCGTCTGCTCCAGCCGCACTTGTACTTCTCCAGTTAGAACCAATATTTCTTTGATCTTCAGTAAATTTAGCAGTATCAACATTTGCTAATGTAAAAGCATCATAAGCAAAAGCACTTGTAAGCACTTGATATGCTTTTGCTCCTCCTTTTAAGTTACTAACAACAAAATCAGGATAGAAATATGGCGTAGGAGTTGCCCCTGGAATAATATTTGTAAAGGTTGTAAAGTTAAGGTCCCATTGATTTTTTTGTGGCTCAACGCTCACTACTTTTTTATCTAATAAGCTTAAAAATGTAAAATTGTAAGCGCTATTTTTAGAGATTGTAATTTCTTCGTGAGTTGTAGCTGCAATATCTGCATATTGAACTTTATAATCACTTCCGCTTTTTAAAACTCTAATTTTTTTCCAACCTCTAGAAGTTCCACCAGCAGATCCTTCAGATCCTGTTGCTGGTTTGGTAGTCGCAGGATTACTCCCCATGTTAATTAAATATACTTTATTATCAGCATCAGTAGAAGAAACTTCTGCAATACCGCCTGATTTTGAGAAAACTCCCGTCGGATCATCAATTTGTGTAGCATTTCCTTGACCTTGAGAAATAATCATAGTTTCATCAGCAACCTGAACTTCATCAATATTAGTAGAAGTCAATTGCTTTGCAGCCATTTTTAAAGAACTGTTCAATATAATTCTAAATTCGCTTCCGCCATAAAATCCTAAATCCCAAGAGGTTCTAACTGCTGTTGTCATTTTTCCACTGCTTAAATCAACATAAACCTGATTTGGTTGCATTGGACCACCAACTTCAGGAGCTAAAGCAGTTCCTAATGACGCAGTTTCATTAAAATTTAATTGAATTGTTTTATTTCCTACAACTTCAGCATTAATTGAAGTACTGGAAATACTAAAAATTACATTTTTTACTTCTGCACCAACTGCATTTTTAATTTTAGTAAAAGTAAATTCAACTGAAGTAGCATCTTTTGCAAAAGGCAAAGTTATCTTGCTTTCTGCTGCTACCGGAAGAGTAGTAAAATCTGTCGTGTAAGCTGCTGCTGTTGCTGTATAGGCAATAGTTATTGTTCCAGCAGCTGGAGCTGGAGCAGAAAATTTTATCTGAACAGGTGTTGCTGTACTTGTTAAATTATATGAAGATTCAGCAAATGCTATAGCCACAGACGACTGTCCATTATTATCATCACTGTTACAAGCTGTAAAAGCGAGCAACACGAAAGAAAGAATTAAAATAAAGTTTTTTTTCATGGTATTTATATATTAATTAAAATTTAGATTATACGTAAGTTTAATAAAGTAAGAGCGTCCATATCCTAGTAGCAAATCAGAACTTCCTGAAGAATGTGCACCTCCTGTTGAACCGCCTCCGCCATTTTGTATTGTCTGTACATTTGTGATATCAAATAAATTTCTAGCTCCAACGGTTACTTCAAATTGGTTTTTAAAGAATAGTTTACGGATAGAAGCATCCATCCAGCTGTAAGGGCTGATTTTATTTAAAAAGAATTTAGTACTTCCATCGGTATCTGTTCCTGCTATGAATTGTTGTTGTTCGCCATTGTACTTGTAAAACAAAGCGATTAAGGTATTCCATTTAGGAATATTGTATGATATACTGGAGTTTAAACGTAAGGAATACAAGAATTTATCATCAGAAGTTACATTCAAGGCTGCAAGATCTAATTTTCGGGAAATACCTACTAATGCTGCTCCAACTTGTACATTCCAGTTTTTATATGTGTATTGTTCCGTAGTTGAAATATTCCACATTTTGTATTTATTAATATTTACATATCTGTAGTTTTGAGTGGGTACTATCTGTGTCAGAACCATATCGATTCTATCATCCACATCCATATAAGTAACTGCCAAATTATTGGCAATTTGAGCCCCTGAATCAAACAAACAAGATCTTTTAAAACTCAATTCATAAGAAGTACTTTGTTCCGGAACCAAATCAGGATTTCCCTGAAGGTTATGATTAGAATCTACAAAATAAGTATAGAGTTCATCAAAGTTTGGAGTTCTATACGCTTTTCCAACAGAAGCTCTTGCTTCTAAACCTCTTTTAAATAGATATCTCAGACCCAGAGAGCTTGCATATTGATTCTCAAAATAAGATTGAAATGAATAACGAATTCCCGGACGAATAGAAAATTTATCGCTCAGATTGATTTCTGCTACCGTAAAAACATCATAGTTTTCTAATCTTTTTCTAATATCGGTTAACTGCTGGTTTTCATCCTTAAAGGTTCCTGCAGTTGCATCATAAAATCCATTTTCATTTGTAATTTCATAACCTAATTGAAAATCAACTTTTTTACTATTGAAGAAATTACTTAAAGTTCCCGTAGAATAGAATACTTCTTTAGATTGATATGTTTCTCTTTTATTATCAAACTCATTTCCTTTTTCAATTTGATAATTAAATTTCTCTACATCCCGCTTTTGTTTTTGTTCTGAAACAGAAACATTATAGTTTAATTTAGAAAAAAGTTTTCCGTTAGAGTTTAAGTGATGATAATAGCGATTTGTTATATAGCGCCTATCATTAGAAAAGTAAGTTTCCGGAAAAGGATAATTATCCTGAGGAATTAAAGTTGGATTATAATAGTCAACGTTTTCTCCATAATAATCAAATTTGTAGAAAATTCTAAAATCATTTTTCTTATATCCTAACATTGCATTCCCAACAAGTTGCTCTTTTGGCAGTTGAGTATATCCTCGCAAACCATCATTTTTATTGTAATCTGCACCTTTTCTATTATCATAATATCCAGCAAAATCGTTACGATTTCCTCCTACATTTACAAACCAGTTATCATTAAAATTATGAGCTATTTTTGCTGCCTGAATATGACGGCCTTTATCAAAAAGAGCATATTCATTACCCACTGTTTCTTCCTGAACAGTTGCACTTATTTGCCATTTATATCCACCTCCTTTTTTAGTAATAATATTTAAAACACCACTTACTGCATTAGCTCCATGTGTTACGCCCATCGAACCTTCGATAATCTCGATATGGTCAACATCATCAAGATTTACCTGAGTTAAATCGACATTTGTTCCCATTCCGGTATCACTTACAAGTGGAATATTATCGACTAAAATTTTAAAATATTGCGAATCAAGCCCAAACATAGAGACTGTTGAACGACCATCTTCTCCACTCGTTTTAACTGTTATATTTAAATATTGATTTAAAACATCAGAAAGGTTATTAGCTGCTAATTGTTTTATAGTTTCCTGAGAAATAACCCGAACATTAAAAACTGATTTTTTAATTGATTGTGGTTCTAATTGTCCGGTAACAACCACTTCAGAAAGTTTATTTACAGCCGTAGTATCTTTTTCTTGTGCAAACGAAATTTGACAAAAAAGAAAAGCTGTAAAGAGTGTAAATTTTATTTTCATTATTTTTATTGAGTCTTAATAACAGTGCAAATATATAACTATTTTTAATTGTTCTAAATAAAATTTATATATTTGCAAAAAATTTAAAAACAAAAAATAAGTTATGATTTCAAAAAGCCTCTATTTTTCAGCCGTTATGGCTTTGACTTGTAGCCTTGGTTTCAGTCAGGACAAAAAACAACAAGACATTAAATCTATTAAATCAATGTGTGGTTGTTATGAAGTGAAATTTAATTTTACTGAAACTTTTCAATATCCTAAAGATTCAGCTACTTATAAACCTTCTGAAACTAAACATGAATCTGCTTTAGAATGGGTAGAGTTATTAGAAGATACTCCTAACAAAATCGTAATGCAACACTTATTAATAGTAAGTGATGATATGATCATTAAACACTGGAGACAAGATTGGCTATATGAAAACACAGACTTATATTCATTCGATAAAGGGACTTCCTGGAAATATAAAAAATTAGATAAAAAAGCCGTTAAAGGACAATGGACTCAAAAAGTATATCAGGTAGATGACAGTCCAAGATATGAAGGTTCTTCAACTTGGGTACATGTAGATGGAAAAGATTACTGGGCGAATGTTGCTGACGCTCCTTTACCAAGAAGAGAGCAAACAAAACGTAATGATTATAATGTTTTAAAAAGAAGAAACATTCACGAAATCACTGCTACAGGATGGAATCACGAGCAAGACAACGACAAACTAATCAGAGATGATAGTGGAAAAGATGTTTTGTTGGCACAAGAAAAAGGATTTGACGTTTATACTAAAGTTCCGGATATTAAATGTATTGCCGGGCAAAAATGGTGGAAGGAAAATAATGCTCTTTGGAAAAATGTTCGTGACAAATGGCAAACTCTTTTTGACAGACATCAGGACTTAAACTTAGAAGCAAAAGTGGACAGAAAAGCACTTTATTCTCTTTTGTTTGATTTAAAACCAACTGCTTCAAAAGCAGAAACAGATGCTATCATCAACAAATTCGTAAAATAAAATATTTGTGTTAGTTATTGAAAAAGCCGATAGTTTTAGGACTATCGGCTTTTTTGGCATTTTATTTATTTTTTTACATTCTTTCAGGAACTTCAATTCCTAATAAAGTAAAAGCAGATTTTATAACTTCGGCAACTTTTTGTGAAAGCTGAACTCTGAATATTTTTTTAGTCAAATCGACTTCTCCTAATATATGTACGGACTGATAGAATGAGTTGTATTCTTTTACCAGATCATAGGTATAATTTGCAATCAGTGCAGGACTATGATTTTGCGCTGCATTTTGAATTACTTCCGGGAAAAGCTCGATTTGTTTTACCAGTTCTTTTTCTTTCTCGTGTAATTCTTCTGTATTTGTTTTAGCCGAAAAATCAAAATCGGCTTTACGAATAATCGATTGAATTCTGGCATATGTATATTGAATAAACGGACCTGTATTTCCTGCGAAATCAACTGATTCTTCCGGATTAAACAAAATACGTTTCTTAGGATCTACTTTTAAAATGTAATATTTCAAAGCTCCAAGTCCAATTGTCTTGTACAATTTGGCTTTTTCTTCTGCTGAATAACTATCTAATTTTCCAAGATCTTCAGAAATTTGTTTTGCTGTATCAGTCATATCCTGCATCAAATCATCTGCATCTACAACAGTTCCTTCACGGCTTTTCATTTTTCCTGATGGCAAATCAACCATTCCGTATGACAAATGGTATAAACTTGAAGCCCAGTCAAAACCTAATTTTTTCAGGATTAGAAATAATACTTTAAAATGATAATCTTGTTCGTTACCAACAGTATAAACCATTCCGCCAACATCCGGCATATCTTTTACACGCTGAATTGCGGTACCTATATCCTGTGTCATATAAACCGCCGTTCCATCTGAACGTAACACAATTTTACGATCCAGGCCTTCATCTGTCAAATCAATCCAAACTGAACCGTCAGGATCTTTTTCGAAAACACCTTTGTCAAGACCAACCTGAACAACATCTTTTCCTAATAGATAAGTATTACTTTCATAATAATATTTATCAAAATTAACTCCAAGATTACTATAAGTTGTAGCAAAACCATCATAAACCCATTGGTTCATCATTTTCCATAAAGAGATTACTTCTTCATCACCGGCTTCCCATTTTTTAAGCATTTCTTGTGCTTCAATAATGACAGGAGCTTGTTTTTTAGCCTCTTCTTCAGTTTTTCCGGTTTCTATCAATTGAGAAATCTCAGCTTTATACGCTTTATCAAACTCAACATAATATTTACCAACTAATTTGTCTCCTTTTAAATGTGAACTTTCCGGAGTTTCACCATTTCCAAATTTCTGCCAAGCCAGCATCGATTTGCAGATATGAATTCCACGATCGTTGATAATCTGTGTTTTATATACTTTTTTACCAGAAGCTTTTATAATTTCTGCTACAGAATATCCTAACAAATTGTTACGGACATGACCTAAGTGCAAAGGCTTATTGGTATTTGGCGACGAATATTCGACCATGATAGCTTTATCATGAGGATTAGGAGTTACATATCCAAATTTTTGATTGTCTCTTATCTCATTAAAGAAATTCAAATAATAACGATCTGCAATTACAATATTCAAAAAGCCAGAAACCACATTAAAACGTGCTACTTCGGGAAGATTTTCGACTAAATAATTTCCTATTTTATTTCCTAATTCTACAGGATTGCTTTTAATCACTTTTAACAAAGGAAAAATTACCATAGTAATATCGCCTTCAAACTCTTTTCTGGTAGTTTGAAATTCGATTTTATCAACAGTAACATCAAATAATGCTTGTATTGCTTTTTGTATAGAAGGTGTAAGAATTTGTGATAATGACATGTAAACTTATTTTTAAAGTGAGCAAAGATACTGCTTATTCATCAATTACAGAAAATGAAAAACATATAAAATAGAACAAATCAATTAGAATTTCTCAAAAAGGATTTTAATTTGATTGTTAAAATTATCAAAAAATTAAAACGCTAATCCATTTAAAAACAGGCTTTCTTAAAAAAAACTAAATTATTTTCAATTTTTCCTGTAACATATCGGCGACAAAAGAGTCTTAATAGAAAAATAGAATTCAATTACTGAAGAAAAAAATTAACAAAAAACAAAAAAAACAATCATCATCAATCAAATCAAAATAATCAATTAGTACTTATGAAATTAAAATTCTTTCTGTTTGCATTACTAGGTGTAATTGCAACAGCACAAGCCCAGAACGTGGGAACAGTTTCTGGAAAGATTACAGAAAAATCGAACAATGCACCTATTTCTTATGCAACAGTTTCAATAAAAGATAACGGCAAAGTAGTTACAGGAGTTAACACGGATGACAATGGGGATTTCTCTATTAAAAATCTGGCTTTAAAAAGTTATACTATCGAAATTCAGTACATTGGATTTAAAAAATATACAGGTTCGCTTATTTTAAGTGACAATAAAAAAACAGCAACATTAAATGTTTCTCTTGAAGAAGAAGCTACTCAGCTTAAAGGCGTAAATATCGTAAGTGACCGCTCGACGATTGAACAAAAAATTGACAGAAAAGTAATTACAGTTGGAAAAGATTTGACTACTGCCGGAGCTTCAGCTTCAGATATCATGAATAATATCCCATCTGTAAATGTAGATCAGGACGGAAAACTTTCGCTTCGCGGAAATGATAATGTTCGTGTATTAATTGACGGAAGACCATCTAATATTGATCCTGCACAATTATTAAAACAAATCCCATCAACTTCGATCAAAAAAATTGAATTGATTACAAATCCTAGTGCAAAATACAATCCGGAAGGAATGTCAGGAATTATTAATATCGTTTTACATAAAAATGCAAATACTGGTTTTAATGGAAGTTACAGTGGCGGAATCACTTTTGGAGAAACGGCTAAATACAACCAATCTTTAAACTTGAATTACAAAACCGGAAAAGTAAATTTCTTTGGAAATGTGGGACAAAACTTTGGAACGTATTACAATGATGGTTTCATTAAAAGATTTGATCCAAGCGTAGTTCAGAAAATTGATGTTATAAATGACAATGACTCCTATTTGTATAAAATTGGTATGGATTATTTAATCAATGATCATAACACATTATCTTTTTATACCAATCAAAATAAATCAAATGGTAAAGGTTTTGTAGATACAGCAATTGATTATAATAATGTAACGGGGTCTGATGTTGCCAGTATTTTTCAGAAATCTAAATATTCAGGACCGGATAACGTTGGAACTTACAATTTAGCCTACAAACACATCTTTAAAAAAGAAGGTCATACTTTAGATTTTGAAGGAAACTATAGTGATAATAAAGAAACTAATTATGCTTCTTTCGATACTCAATCTATCAATAATGACAATACTCAAAACAATGTTGTTTATGATGATTATATAAAAGGAACACGTAAATTAACAACTTTGAATGTAGATTACGTAAATCCTTTAAACGATAAAACGACGCTTGAAGCCGGTGCTGAAGCCAGAATTACTAAAACTGATAATTATTACAGCACCGGAAATCCGCTTGCAGCACTTCCAGTTTCTGTTTATACTTATGATACGGATATTTATTCAGCTTATGTAACATTTGGTCAGAAATTTAAAAAATTCAGCTATCAGGTTGGTGGTCGTTTTGAAAGCTATAAAGTTGTCGCTAATTTAAATCAGGGGCTTGAAAAATTCAATGATGATTATATTACTTTATATCCTTCAGCTTACTTTACATACAACCTGAACGAAAAAAACACTTTACAATTTAGCTATAGCCGTCGTGTAGACCGCCCTAGTTTAGAGCAGACAAAACCTATCCGTGAGTTTTCTACTCCGTTAGTTACCTCATTAGGAAATCCTGAATTAAAACCTCAGTTTACAAATTCTGTCGAAGTAAATTATACTAAAACTCTTGAAAAAGGAAGTTTTACAACAGGTGTTTTTTACAGAAGCATCAATGACCAAATTAGTAGAATTTTATACCCGGACGACACAGATCCAACTGGTAACAAACAAATTTTGACTTATACAAACTATGATCATAATACGTCTTATGGTTTTGAGGTTTCGTTTAATTACAAAATCACAAAATGGTGGGATATCCAACCTTCTATCGATTTCTCAAGCATTAATCAACAAGGAGTTGTGTTTGAATATGATCCTGTAACACAAACAAGTAACCCTTTTGAAAGAAAAGTTACAGTTGCAGCATTTAATGGTCGTATGAACTCAAACTTTAAGGTAAACAAACGTTTAAGCTTTTTATTATTTGGTTTTTACAGAGGTGGAGTTGACGGAGTTCAAAATAATAGCAATGAAATGTACAAAATGGACATAGGTTCGCGTTATACATTGTTAGACAACAAGATGAACATCAGTTTACGTTTTAATGATGTCTTTAATACAATGAAATATTCATTTGACGCTATGTATCCTTATGCACATGAAGGACAATTTAAATGGGAAAGTCAAACTGTTTATTTAGGTTTAACGTATAATTTTGGTGGTGCAAAAATCAAAAATTTAGAGCGTAAACAAAGAGAAGATAACACTAGCAAAGGTGGCGGCGGAATGTTTTAATCCCACTTTTAATAGTAGATTTTAATAGTTCTTGTAGAAAGGAAAAGCCTGGAGTTTGCCAACTTCAGGCTTTTCTTATTTTATTTAATGGTTAAAGAAAATTTCGTAATTCTTTTATTTCTTCGGGATTTGCTGTTTCTGAATTGTCAGTAATAGCAGATGAATGATAAAAAGTTGGTTCTAATTTTTCCTGCAGCAATTTAATGTTCGAAGATCGTAAACCTCCACCCGGCATAATTTCTATTCTGTCTTTGGTAAGTTCCTGAATCATTTCTAAATCATCAATTCCTTCTTCTACATTTTTGCCTCTTCCTGATGTCAGAATAGTTTTGAAACCACAATCTATTACATCTTCAAGTGACTGCTCGATGTTTTTTACAACATCAAAAGCGCGATGGAAAGTACAAGAAAGCGGACTGGCCAAATTTACTAATTCCTGATTTTGCTTTTTATTGACACTCCCATCAGGGTTCAGGATTCCAAAAACAAAACCATCAACCCCTAATTTTTTCAAGTGTTTTAAATCTTGCTTCATTTCAACGAATTCCTCATCAGTATATACAAAATCCCCACCGCGAGGTCTTATAATAACATGCATTTTAATCGAAAGAATGTCGCGAACCCTAACCGCTAAAACGGCATTTGGCGTTGTTCCGCCAAGTTGCATATTTTCGCATAATTCGATTCTGTCTGCGCCGCTGTCTTGTGCAATTATCGCCGATTCATAGTTGAAGCAGGCTATTTCTAATTGATTTTTTTTCATTTTTGATTATTAATCTGTTTTTCCGCAAAAGAAACCTAACCGTTTTTTTTAACCTGTTAGGTTTGAATATGCAATTTATAAAAAAAACCTGCTCTATAAAAGAGCAGGTTTTAAATATAATGCAAGATGAATTAATTTACCATTTAATGATTGCGCTTGCCCAGGTAAAACCACTACCAAAGGCAGCCAAAACAACTGTATCTCCAGATTTAATTTTCCCTTGTTCCCAAGCTTCGGTTAAAGCAATTGGAATCGATGCTGCGGTTGTATTACCATATTTCTGGATATTATTATGTACCTGATCATCTGTCAGTTTAAATTTATTCTGAATGAATTGTGAAATTCTCAAATTTGCCTGATGCGGAATCAACATATCAATATCCGAAACTTGCAAGCCGTTTGCTTCCAACCCTTCATTAATTACTTCAGCAAAACGTACTACGGCATTTTTAAATACAAATTGCCCATTCATGTACGGATAATAACTTTCGTCGTTCGGGTCATTATCTGCCAAAATATCAGTTACCCAACGCGCTCCCATTCCTGGTGCCTGCAAAGCTAATTCTTCGGCATGCTGTCCTTCTGAGTGTAAGTGAGTCGATAAAATTCCTTTTGTCAAATCTTCTTCACGGCTTAAAACTGCCGCTCCTGCCCCGTCTCCAAAAATTACAGAAACTCCACGTCCACGAGTGGTCATGTCTAAACCTGTGGAATGTACCTCTGAACCAATCACCAGAATATTTTTATACATTCCGGTTTTTATGTACTGATCAGCAACAGATATAGCATAAACAAAACCAGAACATTGATTTCTTACATCCAATGCTCCAACTGTTCTTAACCCTAAGTCACGTTGTACTAAAACCCCGGGTCCTGGAAAATAGTAATCAGGACTTAATGTAGCAAAAACTACAAAATCAATATCTTCTTTGGCTACGCCAGAACGTTCTATAGCAATTTTAGCTGCTTTTACCCCCATTGTAGTTGTGGTATCTTCTCCACGAATAATATGTCTGCGCTCCTGAATTCCTGTTCGCTCTTGAATCCACTCATCATTGGTATCAATAATCTTAGACAAATCGTCGTTGGTCACAACATTTGAAGGAACATAATATCCTAAGCCCGCTATTTTTGAATGATACATATTCTTTTATTATTTGTTAAAAATTTGGAATGCAAATTTAAGTATACTTTAAATCATTAGCGTACAAATTAGTGTTTTTTTCGTAATTGACAATTTAATATACTTTAATTATATATCGAATTAAGATTATTTGCATTTTGAAAAATCAGTTTTTACATCAAAATGATGAAAACTATGAAAAATAACGAATAAAATGTAACAAGATTGAATTACTTTAGTCAAACATAACGAATACCATTTTTAAACTCCTAAAATTCAAATTATGAAATTAAAGGTTACACTCCTATTCTTTCTTAACATTGGCTTTTTTGCCTTTGCTCAGGAAAATTTAACCTACCAAAAACCATCTAAATCTATCTTGGATTTAGCCGATTATCAAAAAGCTCCACTTGTATCTATGGATACTAAAAAAGAAAATATGTTGCTCCTTTACAGAAATACATATAAAACATTAGACGATCTTAATCAGGACGAACTTCGATTAGGTGGTTTGAGAATTAATCCGGTAACTAATATTTCAAGTACTGCAACCTACACAATCAATCTTAAGTTAAGAAAAATTGCCGGAAAAGACGAAGTACAAGTTTCAGGTTTACCTGAAAATCCTAAAATAACAAATGTGCTTTGGTCACCAAACGATAAGAAAATCTTATTCTCACATACTACAAGTACTGGTGTAGAACTTTGGGTTGTAGATGTTGCAACTGCAAAAGCAACAAAACTTACAGATGCGAATGTAAATGCAAACCTTGGTAATCCGTTTAGCTGGTTTTTAGACAATGAAACTATTTTGGTTAAAATGCTTCCAAAAAACAGAAAACCATTATTAGATTCTAAAAAAGATTTGCCAGCCGGTCCTATCATTTCTAACACATCAGGAGCAAAATCTCAAAACAGAACATATCCCGACATGCTGAAAAATCAAAATGACGAAATTAATTTTGAGAATATCATTACTTCTGAATTATATAAAGTCAACATTAACGGAACTGCAACTTTGTTTAAGGAAGCAGCCATGTATGCCGGAGAAAGAATTTCGCCGGATGGCAACTATATAATGTTAAGTACAATCCAGAAGCCGTTTTCATATGTTGTTCCTTTAAATCGATTTCCATCCAGAACAGTTGTTTATGATGTAATGGGAAAAGAAGTTAAAACAGTTAATGAAGTTCCTTTGAACGAAGTAATCCCAAAAGGTTTTATGGCAGTTCGTAAAGGAAAAAGAGAAATGGAATGGAGAAATGACAAACCTGCAACATTATCATATGTTGTTGCTTTAGACGAAGGTGATCCTGCTAATAAAGTAGAATTTAGAGATGAAGTTTTTCTTTGGGATGCCCCTTTTACAAGCAATGCAACAGCATTAGTAAAAGTACCTCAACGTTACAACGATATTATTTGGGGTAACGACAATATCGCTTTTCTTACTGACGAGTGGTACGATACCCGTAATACAAAAACGTATTTAATCAATCCGTCAAATCCTGCCCAGCAGGCAAAAGTAATCACAGACAGAAACCAACAAGATGTTTATTCAGATCCGGGAGCTTTTGAAACTAAAAAGAATGCATATAACAAGTATGTTTTAGCAATCGAAAAAGACAATGCATATCGTATTGGAGAAGGATATACAAAAGAAGGGCAATTTCCTTTTATTGATGAATTTAATTTAAAAACACTACAATCAAAACGCCTTTACACTTCGGGTTATAAAGATAAAAAAGAAGATTTATTAGGTATTGAAGATTTTAAAACCGGTAAAGTTCTCGTTCAGATTCAGTCTAAAAGCGAATATCCGAATTATTATTTCAGAAATATCAAAAAACAAAATAGTTTAACTCCAATTACTACTTTTGAAAACCCGTTTGAAAGCATCAAAAATGTTAGCAAAGAAGTCATTAAATACAAGCGTAAAGATGGTGTTGAGCTTTCCGGGACTTTATATTTGCCTGCCGGTTATGACAAAGCTAAGAAAGAAAAACTGCCTTTGCTGATCTGGGCTTATCCTGCTGAATATAAAGATAAAAACAGCGCCGGACAATCGACTCAAAATCCAAACGAATTTACGGTTCCTTATTATGGATCGTTTGTATATTGGGTAACAAAAGGATATGCAGTTTTAGATGATGCCGCTTTTCCAATTATTGGGGAAGGAACTACAGAACCTAATGACAATTTTATTTCTCAATTAGTCGATAATGCTGCCGCTGCAATTGATGCCGTTGATGCTTTAGGATATATTAATCGCAAAAAAGTAGCTGTTGGAGGACATTCTTACGGTGCTTTTATGACTGCCAATTTATTGACACATTCTAATTTATTTGCTTGCGGAATTGCAAGAAGTGGTGCTTACAACAGGACTTTAACCCCTTTTGGTTTCCAGACTGAACAACGTAATTATTGGGAAGTTCCTCAGGTTTACACTGCGATGTCTCCTTTTATGAATGCAGATAAAATGAAAACACCTCTTTTATTAGTTCATGGTGAAGCAGATAATAACCCTGGAACTTTTACTTTGCAGACTGAGCGTTATTACCAGGCCTTAAAAGGTTTGGGAGCAACGGCAAGAATGGTAATTTTACCTAAAGAAGCTCACAGTTATGTTGCCAAAGAAAATATTTTGCACCTGCTTTGGGAACAAGATCAGTTTTTAGAGAAGTATTTAAAAAACTAGATTATTCAAAATTGACATAAAAAGAAACCCGACAGTTTAATCGCTGTCGGGTTTTTATTTATACAGAATAAAAAAAATATCTAATTACAAATAATTTAAACCTAAAAATATTTCCTGTTCAAGAGGCAAATCGATTTCACTTTCAAAAAACACCAGTTGTCTTTTATAAACTGTTTCAATTAAAAAATGATTTCCTCTAAAATAAGTTCTTCTAATTTTTACCGGTAAATTTGATTCGGCTACCATTTTAAACTGATGTGGATAAACCAATGTTTTATGTGTTTGATCTTCATATGGTAATAGTAAGTGGGTAGGAATCTCATTTACTTCCCCAAAAAGCGAAGCCACATATTTTGTTTCAGGATCCTCATAAATTTTTGTCGGATTATCTTTTACGATAACCTCCCCGTTTCGCATTACGATTGCTTCATCTGCAAACGATAATGCATCTGTGCTGTCATGGGTTGCAATAATACAGGTAATTCCTTTTTGTTTTAAGTATCGAAATAAATTTCGGCGTAAAGCATTTTTACGAAAAGCATCTATCTGGCTAAAAGGCTCATCTAATAAAATTACTTCCGGTTCCAGAGCCAAAACTCTTACCAGAGCTACTCTTTGTTGTTGTCCTCCACTTAAAAATTTAGCTTTTACATTAGAGAATTGCTCCATTTCTACCATTTCAAGTAGTTCCTGAACACGTAGTTTTTTCATGTTGGCAAAACCATTCGAAAGAAATTTACCCACATTTTCCGCTACAGTTTCAAAAGGGGACAAATCAAAATCCTGAGCCAGGTATTTCATAAAAGGCATTCCCGGGATCAAATTGTATTTAGGACCTAAAATAGGTTTATCATTATAAAAGATTTTACCTTCTTTTAAATCATATAAACCGTACATTAATTTTAAAAGTGTACTTTTTCCGCAGCCGCTTTCACCAATAATAGCAATATTCTCGCCTTTATTTATGGTAAAAGAAACGTTTTTTATAACGGGGCTATCGGTATACGAAAAAGAAATATTCTGAATGTCGAGCATGGGTTGTATTTGAAAGTTCAAATTTACAATGTTTAATTTCTAAAGTCAAAAAAAAGCTGCTTCAATTATGAAACAGCTTTTAAGAAATTTTATTGCGTTTGAAACTATTTACCAGCTTCGGTTTTAGCGTCATTTACCATTTTGTCATTTGCAGTAATAGAAAATTCTACACGACGGTTTTGAGCTCTTCCTTCCGGAGTATCATTTGTAGCAATTGGATCAACAATTCCTAAACCTGAAGTTTTGAAACGGCTTGATTTTAATCCTTTAGAAACTAAATAAGATTGCACAGAAGCAGCTCTTTGTCCAGAAAGTGTTAAGTTGTATTCTGGTTTTCCTGTGTTATCAGTATAACCAAAAATTTGAATATCAGTATCTCCGTATTCATTAAATACAGGAACCAATTTATCTAAATTTGCTTTTGCCTGAGTTGTCAAAGTAGATTTGTTAGTATCAAAACGAACAGCATTTTCATTAAGGGTCAAGTGAATTCCTTCTCCTACTCTTTCTACAGATGCACCTGGTAAAGCCTGATCAATTTCACGGGCTTGTTTGTCCATTTTGTTTCCAATAAGAGCACCAGTTCCACCACCTACAGCAGCTCCAATTGCAGCTCCTAAAGCAGCGTTTCCGCCTTTTCCTAAATTGTTACCTAAAATACCACCAATAAGACCACCGGCAACTACTCCAATTCCTGCACCTTTTTGTGTATTATTTGCGTTTTTAACTGAATCGCAACTTGCAAAAAAACTTACTAATACAAGTAAACTACTCAAACCTAAAACTGTTATCTTTTTCATATTATATATTTTTTAATTTTAATTAGCTCTTTGAAATTGGTAAGTAACATCTTTTACTTGTCCACCAACATTGATGTTATCAACTAACTGAAATGAATTTTCAGTTAAACCGGCAACTTTCAATAAATATCCGTCTCTTACTTTTTTTGCTTTTATACCAGCATCAAGAATTTTAAGTACAAACAATCCCTGATTATTGATACTCCAAACAATTGGTGAGCTAAAAGCAGTACAGCTTGGTGCTGTTAAAGCCATTGAACCTTTGTTATTATTTGAAATAAAGTTCCAGGTACTTCCAATGAAACATTTAGAATCTGCAAGATCAAAAGAATTTACTTTGATATATTCAGAACCAGGATAAGACACATTTGTTAAAACCCAATTTCCTTTAATGGCTACCTGAGTAGGTCTGTCAAGTTTCTTTGATAGTGGAGTGGCTTCAGTTGAAGCTGTAGACGAAGCTGATTTACACGCGAATAACATCGTTGCGATCATGCAAATGAAAATAATTTTCTTCATTTTGTACTTTTATTTAAGTTAATACTTACTTATTTAACAATTATTATACGACAAAGATACAATTCATAAGAATATCTTTTGTTTTACAATCAAATTATTTTCTTTCAAAATTAACACTTGCGACATTTTGTCATTCAAAAAACAATTGGTATTCTATTTGAAGAAATGAAAATCATCACTTTAAACTAAAAAAATAATAAAAATATGACAACAGGTAAAATTAATGTTTCGGTAGAAAACATCTTTCCCTTAATCAAAAAATTCTTGTATAGCGATCACGAAATCTTTTTACGTGAGTTAATTTCAAACGGAACCGACGCGACTTTAAAGCTAAAACACTTAATTAGTATAGGAGAAGCTAAAGTAGAATTCGGAAATCCTGTTATCGAAATTAAAATTGATAAAGAAGGCAAAAAAATCCACATCATTGACCAGGGTTTAGGTATGACAGCTGATGAAGTAGAGAAATACATCAACCAGGTTGCTTTTTCAGGAGCTGAGGAATTCCTTGATAAATACAAGGATTCTGCTAAAGATTCTGGAATTATTGGTCACTTTGGTCTTGGTTTCTACTCTGCTTTTATGGTTGCAGAAAAAGTTGAAATCATAACTAAATCATACAAAGACGAACCAGCTGCACACTGGACTTGCGATGGTAGTCCTGAATTTACTTTAGAACCTGCTGACAAAACTTCACGTGGTACAGAAATCATCCTTCATATTGCTGAAGACTCTCTTGAATTTTTAGAAGATTCTAAAATCAGCGGATTATTGAATAAGTATAATAAGTTTATGCCTATTCCAATTAAGTTTGGAACAAGAACAGAAACACTTCCAAAACCGGAAGATGCGCCTGAAGATTACGTAAACGAAACTATCGAAACAGATAACATCATCAATAACCCAAATCCGGCCTGGACTAAACAACCAACCGAATTATCTGATGAGGATTATAAAAATTTCTACAGAGAATTGTATCCAATGCAATTTGAAGATCCGTTGTTTCACATTCATTTAAATGTAGACTATCCATTCAACTTAACCGGAATTTTATATTTCCCTAAGTTAGGATCTGATATGCAAATTCAGAAAGATAAAATTCAATTGTACCAAAACCAGGTTTACGTTACTGATAATGTAGAAGGAATTGTACCTGAATTTTTGACGATGTTAAAAGGTGTTATCGACTCACCGGATATCCCATTGAACGTTTCCCGTTCAGGTTTACAAGCTGATGGTGCGGTTAAGAAAATTTCTAACTACATCACTCGTAAAGTAGCAGATAAACTTAAAGCCTTATTTAACGAAAACCGTGCTGATTTTGAAGCTAAATGGAATGATATTAAAATTGTTTTAGAGTACGGAATGCTTTCTGAAGATAAATTCTACGAAAAAGCTGGTGCATTTGTTTTATACCCAACTGTAGATGACACTTATTTTACTCTTGAAGAATTAAAAGAGAAATTAAAAGAAAACCAAACTGATAAAGACGGAAAACTGGTTGTTCTTTACGCTGGAAATAAAGAAGCACAACACTCTTATATTGAAACAGCAAAAGAAAAAGGATACGAAGTGTTACTTTTAGATTCTCCGATTATCTCACACTTGATTCAAAAAATTGAAGGCGATAATAAAGATGTGACTTTTGTTCGTGTAGATTCTGATCATATTGATAATTTAATCAAAAAAGAGGAAAACACGATTTCTAAGTTATCAGATGAAGAAAAAGAAACTTTAAAAACTTCACTAGAAGCTTATATCCCTAAGGCATACAGCGTACAACTTGAAGCAATGAATAGTCAGGCTGCTCCTTTTATTATCACGCAACCAGAATTTATGCGTAGAATGAAAGAAATGAGCCAGTCTGGAGGCGGCGGAATGTTTGGGATGGGTAATATGCCTGAAATGTATAATCTGGTTGTAAACACAAACTCAGATTTAGCTACAAGTATCTTAAATACAGAAGACAAAACGCATCAGGAACACTTGGTAAAACAAGCTTTAGACTTAGCCAAGTTATCGCAAAACCTTTTAAAAGGAGAAGCGTTAACAGCTTTTGTAAAAAGAAGTTTTGAGATGATCAAATAATATTTTTTATTAAAAAAACGTTCTAAATCCTGTAGGCTCTGCTTACAGGATTTTTTTATTTACACTCACTTTTTTTATTAAATTTGAATGCCTATTAATACTAACAAAAAACCAAAACTACTATGAAAAAGACCCTAATTTTATTACTAACCATTTGTGCAACAGGATTCACCTATATTTCTTGTTCCAGTAATGATGACGAAAAAACGAATCAGGCTGATGTAAGTTCAGTTGGAGCTTCGATTGCAATTGATGCCACTACCGAAATGGATATCAAAACCGGGTTATTGGTTTCGTCAAAAACCTCATCCTCAGGAAAATCAGCCGAAAATGTAACCGGAATCTGCGGCACTGTTACCGTAACACAACAAAGTACAGAATCGTACCCAAAAGTATTCACGGTAGATTATGGAACAGCGGGATGCTCAGACAATCAGATTGTAAAAAGAGGAAAACAAAAAATTACATTTTCCGGACCCATAACTACTACAGGAAGCAAAATGACCATTGAGAGAATAGACTACTCTATTACAGGAATTAAACTCGAAGGAACAATTGAATATGTAAATACTACAACTATTGCAACTGTACCGCAATTTAGCAGAAAAGTCACTAACGGAAAATTTACAGATCTGGCGGGAAGAGTTTATCTTAATTCAGGAATGGTTACTGTAAAACAAACTGCAGGCGTAGAAACACCATTTGTTCTTGAGGATAATATTTATGAAATGACCGAAGGAACTCATACCGTAACCGCACAAAGCGGAGGAACGCTAACCTTGACCGTTCAGGAATCCTTGATTAAAAAATATTCTTGTGAATTTATTTCTAAAGGAAAACTAAAAATTCAGGGCGGAATACTAAACGGTGTTGTAGATTATGGCGACAATGATTGCGATAGTAAATATACTTATATGAACGAAAACGGAACTTCATATAATTTAGTGATGTAAACAGATAATTTGAATAAAATTCAGGAATCCCAATTTAGAAATAGATTGGGATTTATTTTTTGCAAAATTTAAATACTACATCATTACATTCAAACTATTTTCTTTATTTTGCAGCAAAATCTAAAAAACCAATGAAAAAATCACTTATTGCTTTTGTTACACTCGCAGTATTAGCATCTTGTAGTAAAAAAGAATCAACTGACGGCTTGCACCTTACAGGAAATATAAAAGGATTAAAAAACGGAACTTTATATATTCAAAGAATCGTTGATACCTCTCTTGTTGCTGTTGACAGTATCAAAATAGACGGAAATTCTGCTTTTGAAAGCGACTTAAAATTAGAATCTCCAGAAATTCTTTATTTATATCTGGATCGTGGCGTAACCAACTCATTAGACAATAATATTATGTTTTTTGCTGAGCCGGGAAATATAAATATAGATACCAATTTAGATAATTTTATCTATGGGGCAAAAATTACCGGATCTAAAAATCAGGATTTATACGAAGAGTACAAAAAAATAAATTCTCGTTTTAATGACGAAAGCCTTTCTATGGTCGAATCAAAATTTAAGGCTATCAAAAGACAAGATCAAAAAGCTATCGATAGTATTAATGTAAAACAAGAGTCTAATATTAAAAGAAAATACTTGTATGCTACAAACTTTGCTCTTAACAATAAAGATCACGAAATAGCACCTTATATTGCTTTATCTGAAATTTACGACATCAACATTAAATTTCTGGATACCATTCAAAAATCAATGACTCCAAAAGTAGCACAATCACTTTACGGAAAAAAACTAACTAAATATGTTGCTGACATTAAAAAAGAGCAGCAGAAATAACATATACCATTTTAAACAAATAAAAAAGTCCTGAGAATCTCAGGACTTTTTTGTTTTATAGCAAACTCAAATTAAATCATAAAAAAGATTCTTAGAAAGTTTGAAATTTTATTTTTCTATCTTCCTAATAGCGCTCCAAATATAGCAAGTACAAATATTAATCCGTACAATACCAAAATAGCAAGCATAAAAATACCGATAAATTTGTAGTGAGATTTTAGATACCCCAAAGAACTTGTTAGTAATTCAGTATCATTATCCCTGAAAGCTTTTTTTGCATTAGATGCAAACTTAAATAAGTAATATACTGGAAAAAAATAGATTGCTCCGATAATAAAATACACTATGCCCATTACTACGCCAAAAGAACTCCCCATTGCATTTGCTCCGGGAATAGCTGCTCCCATTGCTGCAAAAAAGGTTCCTGCAAAAACTGCAATTAACATAATAAGCCCAATGCCTACAAAACCTAAAATAGACAAGAAATAGGCCCATTTTGCGGTTTCTTTTAAAAACTCTTTTGCAGATTGGTCGAGCTGCAACTCAAATTTTTCAAAAACTGAATTTTCTTCCATTTGTATAATATATGTTTTGGTTAAGAAACAAACATAAGAAAAATATGGTTACAATTTTCTAAATTATAAAATTCAGAATTAAATTATGTTCTGCTTGACAAAAGAAAAAGGCAAAAAAAACCACCACTAAAAAGTGATGGTTTTACGTTGAGCCGGCGGAGGGACTCGAACCCACGACCTGCTGATTACAAATCAGCTGCTCTAGCCAACTGAGCTACGCTGGCGACTCATTACGGGTGCAAATATAAAGCGGTTTTTCGTTTTACCAAAATAAATTTGCACTTTTTTATACTTTTTTTTGCTTACAATTCGTTGATTTTAGCAATCAATTGATTAGCAGTTTCTTCCAATTCAACATTGATTTGTTTAAAGTGCGCTTTTTTGTTTTCAACGTTCTTAGCATTCACTTTTGTGATCAAAGTATCAAAAGCTGCGATAGCCTGATCGATCAAAGCATTCGTTTCCGGAGTTGGATTTCCTGATGTAGACATTTCGAACAAGTAAATTGCTTCAATAATATCTCCTAATACGAAGTTGATGTCTTTCTTTAAATTTTTAACGTTTGCCATTTTTATTTTTATTTTAATTTGCGACTGCAAAAGTACATATAATCTTTTTATTAAGCGCTATGAAATGTAAATTTCTAAAATAGAAGCTTTTCCGTTCAAAATAAATGCATTTATCTCAGCCGGAACTAGAACAGTATCTCCTTTTTTATAGGATTGTTTAAACCCATTATATTCAATTTCAAAATTTCCCTCGATACACATGTAAACCGTAAAAGTTTCTCCTGTTTTTACAACCTCAACTTTATTTTCAAGAGGGATAAAATTGGTCGTAAAATAAGGACAATCAACCACTACATTAGAGGTGTTTGCTTTTGTCTCATATTTCTTTTGAGTATCAACCTTATTATAATTTATAGCATCAAGCGCTAAATCTACATGAAGTTCTCTTTTATTACCCTGTGCATCTACTCTGTCAAAGTCATATAAACGATAAGTAATGTCTGATGTTTGCTGTATCTCTGCCACTACTAATCCGGCACCAATAGCGTGAACAGTTCCGGTTTCTAAAAAGAAAACATCTCCCGCTTTTGCTTTTACATCATCCAGAATCGAAACCAAAGTTTTATCCTCTAAATGTTTTAAATACTCTTCCTTACTTGAATTCTCCTTAAAACCTACAATAATTCTGGAATCAGGATCTGCCTGCATTACATACCACATTTCAGTCTTACCAAAAGAGTTATGACGCTCTTTTGCTAACTTATCATTTGGATGTACTTGTATAGACAAATCTTCTCGGGCATCTAAATATTTAAAAAGCAACGGAAATTGTTTCCCAAATCGATTGTAAACTTTAGTTCCTAAAATTTCGTCTGGCATTTCATCGATAAGTTCCATCAATGATTTCCCTTTCAAAACTCCATTAGCAACAACACTAACATCACCTTCTACGGTTGATAACTCCCAACTTTCTCCGGTAATTTTAGAAACGATTGGTTTATTAAGAACTGTTTTTAACTTTTCTCCTCCCCAGATTCTATCTTTCAATATGGGTTCAAATTGTAAAGGGTATGATTTCAGGTTCATTTTTTTTAAGGCTAATATCTTTATTAATTTAATAGCAATCTGATACTATTTATATATTCTATAATACTAATTCTTTGACAGTTTCAAGCGCTTTTGCGATGTGCTTTCCGGCATTCATACTATCAAATATTAATATGACAACACCATTTCTATCAATAACATACGTTACTCTTCCAGGTAAAAGTCCAAATAAAGTATCACGAACACCAAAAAGATGTCGTAATTTTTTATCCTGGTCAGATAATAGTATAAAAGGCAATTTATGTTTGCTGGCAAATTTATGATGCGACTTTATACTGTCGCTGCTTATACCAATAACTTCAGCTCCCAGGTCTTTAAAATCTTCGTATTGATCTCTAAAACTACAAGCTTCAGTTGTGCATCCGGGCGTATTATCTTTTGGGTAAAAATAAATCACAAGCGGTTTTCGCCCCAAAAAACTTTGGCTTTCAAAAACTTCTCCATGACTATCTTTTGCAGTAAAATTGGGAACGATATCTCCTATTTTTAGTGACATTTATTATTCTCCTTTATAAGTTACAAAATTGCGGTCCGTTTCATTCAACACGATTTCTAAGTCAAAATCGGGCTGAATTCTTTTTCTAATTTTATTCCATATCACAACGGCAATATTTTCTGCTGTTGGATTTAAATCCTGAAATTCCGGAACATCCAGATTCAGATTTTTGTGATCAAACGGAATCTCTACTTCTTCGTTTATGATATCCGCTAATACTTTCACATCTAAAACAAAACCAGTTTCAGGGTCAATTTTTCCTGTAACACTTACTGTTAAACCATAATTATGACCATGAAAATTGGGATTATTACATTTTCCAAAAACGGCATTGTTTTTTTCAAATGTCCAATCTTTTCTGTGCAATCGATGTGCAGCATTAAAATGTGCTTTTCTTGATATGGTTACTTTCATTTTGAGGTTGGTTAGTTTGGGGTTAAGCTTGTAATCTTTTAAATCTTATGATCTTCTAAGTAATGATCAAATTCATCAAATATTATTTTAAACCAAACGGTGTAAATTTCAGGTTGCTTTTCGATATCTGCTTTTACATCTTCAATTTTCATCCATTTCCAGTCTTCTACTTCTTCAAAATTTATGTTTGGATTATCGTTATAATATCCAATCATAACATGATCGAGTTCATGCTCTGTTAAACCATTATCAAAAGGAGCTTTATAAATAAAATGAAAGAGTTCTTTCAATTCTGCTTTAAAGCCCATTTCTTCAAACAATCTTCGGCTTCCCGCTTCGATATTCGTTTCTCCTTCTCGCTGATGACTGCAACAGGTATTTGTCCAGAGTAAAGGGGAATGGTATTTTTGATGGGCACGTTGCTGCAGCATTATTTCATTTTTGTCATTTAAAATAAAAACTGAAAAAGCGCGATGCAGAACTGCTTTTTCGTGTGCTTCTAATTTTGGCATTAAGCCAATTTGCTCATCATTTTGATTTACTAATATTACGTTTTCTTCTATCATAGGGCTTATTGATCAAACAAAAATACGAAAAAAGAAATGGCTTTAAAATCCTCAGAGAGATTGTGAAAAGTTTAACGACTCAATGATTTTTCAAAACATTAATTTTCAAGTAATTGAAACTTAAACATCACATAAAAACCTTTAGAAAACAAGCTGTAAAAACTAAAACCAACTATTATACGTAAATAAAGAAAAGTTAAAACATACTTAAAAAAATCTGAATTGTAAAGTACACGACATTTCAAGGCGAAATCTAGTTGTATCTTTGAAATCACAGAATTAAAGCACTAAAACAATGAAAACAAAAACTCAAATTTTCAGCCTTTGCTTTTTAATTCCGCTTTTCATTTTGCAGGCATGCGGACAAAGTGCAAAAAAACAAAATACCAAAACAGTCGTTATGGAAAACAAAATCACCAAACCCGGAAATCCTTATTATTCGAATATTGATACTACTAAACTAAATGTAAGTAATGCCGAGTGGAAAAAAGTATTACCGGAAGATGTATATGATGTAATGCGAAATGCAGATACCGAAAGACCTTTTACCGGAAAATACTGGAATACAGATGAAAAAGGGACTTACTATTGCGCTTCATGCGGAAACTTACTTTTTCGTTCAGGTGCTAAATTTGCCAGCAGCTGTGGATGGCCAAGCTTTTTTGAACAAGACAACAAAAAAAGCGTAGTGTATAAAAACGATAACTCTTTGGGAATGGAAAGACTTGAAGCTTTATGCGGGCGTTGCGGCGGACATTTAGGTCATTTATTTGATGACGGACCTGCACCAACCGGAAAGCGCTATTGCATGAACTCGATCGCACTGGACTTTGTTCCTGATACTAAATAAAACATACAATATGAAAAACATAGTTATAATTTGCATTCTGGCATTCTCCTTAAACGGATTTGCACAAAATGACAAAGCAAAAAACACTTCAAACCTTGAAACCATTACTCTTGGCGGAGGCTGTTATTGGTGTGTTGAAGCAGTTTATGAAAATTTAGATGGAGTAAAATCTGTAGTTTCAGGTTTTTCCGGCGGTAAAGTTGCCAATCCTACTTATGAAGAAGTTTGTACAGGCACAACAGGTCACGCCGAAGTTGTTCAGATTACCTATGACAAAACGAAAACAGATATCAATGAAATCTTTCAGGTTTTCTTTACCGTTCACGATCCAACAACATTAAATCGTCAAGGTGCAGATGTAGGAACACAATATCGTTCTGTAATTTTTTATAAAAATGCGGAACAGAAAAAAGCTGCCGAAAGTATTATTGCCGAACTCAACAAAGCAAAAGTATACAGCAGTCCTATTGTGACAAAAGTAGAGCCGTTTAAAGCGTTCTATAAAGCCGAAGATTATCATCAAAATTATTATGCAAACAACAAAAACCAACCGTATTGCAAAATGGTAATTCAGCCAAAAATCGAGAAATTCGAGAAAGTCTTTAAAGACAAATTAAAAAAGAAATAACAGTATTTTATCTTGGTTAATAATAGTTGCCGTCCATTTTTATGGACGGTTTTTTTATGTTTTTTTTGCCAAATTTCAGGGATTTTCATCTTGAAACATTCATGTAATTTGTGGCGTTTTTTTTCTCTGATAGCAATTCATATTTTTTGTAATTTGCAGCGACAAATCAATCAAAAATCACAAAATGAAGCAATTATTGTTATTCTTTACCTTATTCATAACACTTTCTCAAGTTCATTCTCAGCAAAACCTTCCAACAGATTATCTTTCTAAAGAATTTCATAAAGGCCGAAGAGAAGCTTTTAGAAATTTAATGCCTAACAATTCTGTTGCAGTTGTTTTTTCTTATCCGGAAAGAGTTTTTTCTAAAGATGTAAATTATAATTACCATCAAAATCCTGACTTGTATTATCTTTCAGGCTACAAAGAGCCGGATGCTGTTTTATTGCTTTTTAAAGAAGATCAGGGTGTAGAAAAATACAATGAAATTCTTTTTGTGAGAGAAAGAAATGCAGGAAAAGAAACCTGGACAGGAAGACGCTTAGGAGCCGAAGCGGCAAAGTCTAAACTAGGTTTTACAACTGTTTATAACGGAAAGGATTTTAAGGATTTTGCTATTGATTTTAAAAAATTAAGTACCATTATTTATGATAAAATCCCAACAGATATTGGCAATGATAAAAGCGGGTTTGATCTTTATGGCTTATTAGAAAGTTTTAAAACCAAAGCCGGAATCACAACCGAAAACGAAACCTCAATAAATTTATTTACAAACATCACAAATTCACTCAGAGAAATAAAAACTCCTGAAGAAATGGATTTGCTTCGCAAATCTGTAAAACTTTCCTGCATCGCTCACAACGAGGTAATGAAGGCTATTGGTCCAGATATGAGCGAAAACGAAGCAGACGGAATCCATGCTTACATACACAGGCATTATGGTGCCGAAGCCGAAGGATATGCCCCAATTGTAGGCGCCGGAGCAAACGGATGCATCTTGCATTATGGAGAAAACAACAGCACAAAAATTGACAATCAGTTGCTTTTGATGGATGTTGGCTCTGAATATCACGGTTATTCTGCCGATGTTACGAGAACAATTCCGGCAAACGGAAAATTTTCTGAAGAGCAAAAAGCGATCTATCAATTAGTATACGAAGCTCAGGAAGAAGTTTTTAAAATTTGCAAACCAGGAACTCCAATCCAGAATCTAAATCAAAAATCCAAAGAAGTTATAGCCGCAGGTTTAATAAAGCTCGGAATTATTACAGATCCTAAAGACGTGAGAATATATTATCCTCACGGCTGCTCTCATTTTCTGGGTCTGGATGTGCATGATAAAGGTAATTATATGGGAAAACTAAAAGAAAATATGGTTCTGACTGTTGAACCCGGAATCTATATCCCGGCAAACAGCAAATGCGATAAAAAATGGTGGAACATTGGCGTTCGTATCGAAGACGATCTTGCAATTACAAAAGATTCATACGAAAATTTATCTGCTGAATCTCCAAGAAAATGGCAGGATATCGAAAAACTTGCCACCCAAAAAAGCACTTTCAACGAAATGAAATTTCCTAAAATCTAATTTTATTTTTCTACCACAAATTTCACAATTAGCACGAATTAATTAGTGTAGATTTGTGAAATTCGTGGCAAAAATATTTTTAACCTTATAATCTGTGGTTATAAAAATTTCAAACTGGAAACAAATTTTCACGTACTTTGTATTTCTTAATTTAATTAAAAAATGAAAGCACTAACCTTTTCTTCTTTTGGAAATTCTGATGTTTTAGAATATATCGAAATTCCGAATCCCGAATTAAAAACGGACGAAATTTTAGTCGAGATGAAAGCCATCGGATTAAATTTTGCCGATGTTTACAGACGAAAAGGAAATTATCACCTGAAAGGAAATCCTCCTTTTATTGCTGGTTACGAAGGTGCCGGAATTGTTGTTGATGCAAATAATCATCCGGAATATAAAGTTGGGGATCGCGTGGCTTTCGCCGATGTTCCTTTTGCAAATGCAGAATTAGTGGCAGTGAATACAAATCACGTTCTTCCGTTACCTGAAGCGATTTCTTTTGAAACTGCTGCTTCTATTTTATTACAAGGATTAACGGCACATTATTTAGCCACCGACAGTCATAAAACTACCCAAGGAGAAACTGTTTTAATTCATGCCGTTGCAGGCGGAGTAGGTCAGTTTCTTACTCAAATAAGCAAACTTTTGGGAGCGAATGTCATCGGTTTAACCTCCTCTTCAGACAAGGCCAAAGTTGCCATCGAACAAGGTGCAGATCATGTTTTTCTATATAATGAAGATTGGAAATCTCATGTTTTAGAAATTGCCCCAAAAGGTGTTGATGTTGTTTACGACAGCATTGGTAGTACTTTAGCGGATAGTTTTAAGATCACGAAAGAATGTGGACAAGTCGTTTTCTTCGGGATGGCAGGCGGTGATCCTGAACCTGTCGACCCAAGAATGCTAATGGATGGTTCAAAAACATTAACCGGCGGGGATTTGTGGAGTTATTTAAATTCTAAAGAGGAAAGAATTAAGAGAACAAATCAATTATTTTCCTGGATTATCGATGGAAAACTTATACCAACAACCCCAACTTCTTTCAGATTATCTGAAGGAAAACTGGCTCACGATTATCTTGAAAGCAGAAAAAGCACTGGAAAAATAATCCTGATTCCTTAAATAATCCGGACAACCATTGATTTTCAGTTATTAGTATCAGTCTCAGATTTCAGTCTCAGTTCTCATGTAACCTTATTATTCCCAGGAATAAAGAATCTCAACAACATAAAGACCATATAAAATCTATTTTTATCTGCGTTTTCGCTTAGCGAATCTGTTTAATCTGCGTTCTTTTTTTCACAATACTTTTAAATCATCAGAAAAGCAAAGACTAACAAAATATTCAACAAAATTTAATCCCAATATCTCAAACCAATTTTACAAACTATCAACCTCAATCTTCGTCAATTCAGACAATTCTAAAATTCTGGCAACATCACTTTTATTCGCTACAAAAAACAGATAATTATCTCCATGCGTATCATAAGTCATTAATTCAAGATCTCGCTTTTCTAAAGCCGATTGAATATAAGGAAATAAATCATGACTGTAGGTTTCTTCCGGATATTCGAAATTTAGATCTTCGCCAATCATTTCCGAAATGAAATATTCAGCATCTTCAGGATCAAATTTCCAATCGCTGTTCCAGGCATCGATACTTTCAAAAAAATCCCATTGTCCCTGAACTATTGCATGATATTCTTTTTCCTCTTTTTTAAAATTCTTTAAAAGCTTTTTAGATTCCTTTTTAACCAATTTCTCCTCTACATGTCCTCTTGTAACCAATTTTATAAACTCTTCAAAAGTTTCCTGAGTAACCTCAACTTCTTCAGGCAATAAATTTTCCTGAGAAGGAAGTTCAATACTTTCGGGTAATTCTATTTGCAAATACTGACAAATCCCTTGTAAAACTCTTTCAAATTCTTTAAAACCTATTTTCTGAGTATCATTTTTCGGATCTTTTATATCAATAGATTCTGTATCGAGGATTGCTTTTGTATAATCGAGGAAATAACTATTATTATAAAGCATTCTAAAATCATTTGTTTCCAGACTATTGGTACAGCAAAAAAAGATTACAAAATTATGCAGCACATGTTTCAGGTATTTTTTAGCTTCCGGAGTTGGCTCTGTATAAAACTGAATATGAATATAATCGAATTCCAATTCCTGAAGCATCTGTTCTTCTGAAATTGGCCCTATATTAATCTTCTTATATATCTCGTTCAAAACTTCGTAAGCGTTTTTAAAACCGCTTTTCTCAATCTCAATTTTTCCTTCATCGTGATCAAATGAAGTTGGAAACGAATACAAATTCACAGAAACCGTATCGTGAACTCCTTTCATTTTAAAATCAAAACTATTATTTCCATTATACAATTCTGAATAAATACTATCCATAACATCAAAAGAGACAATCGATTTTGGATCATTATTTCTACCAAATAAATTAGAAAAGAAGTTTTTCATAATACTATATTATTTTAAAGTTTCGGCAATCATTAAAGCACATTTTTCGCCGTCTATGGCTGCAGATATAATTCCGCCTGCGTACCCCGCTCCTTCTCCACAAGGATATAAACCTTTTATTTGCAAATGCTCGTACGTTATTGGATCTCTGGGAATACGAACCGGAGATGACGTTCTGCTTTCCGGAGCATGCAAAATTGCCTCATTGGTCAAATAACCACGCATTGATTTTCCAAATTCCATAAATCCTTCACGCAATATCTGAGATAAAAATCCAGGAAAAACCTGTCCCATTTCTACAGATGTTGTTCCGGGAACATAAGATGTTTTAGGAATATCAGCTGAAACTTTATTTTGAGTAAAATCGACCATTCGCTGTGCAGGAACTTTTTGAGTTTCTCCTGCCAAATGCCATGCTTTTTGTTCAATACTTTTTTGAAATTCCATTCCGGCCAAAGCACCAAATTTTGCAAAAGGTTTAAAATCTTCTAATTTCAATTCGATTACAATTCCGGAATTTGCCGTAACCTGATCACGTTTAGATGGTGACCAGCCGTTTGTAACTACTTCGCCCGGGCTTGTAGCACAAGGCGCAATTACTCCGCCGGGACACATACAAAATGAATACATTCCGCGGCCGTTAACTTGTTTCACGATAGAATATGGCGCCGGAGGCAAATGTTCGCCACGATAATCACAGCTATATTGAATACTATCTATTAATTGTTGAGAATGCTCTGCACGAACCCCCAAAGCAAAAGGTTTTGCTTCTATAAAAATTTTCTTTTTATCTAATAATTCAAAAATATCCCTTGCAGAATGTCCTGTTGCTAAGATCAATTTATTAGCCAGAATCTTGTCTCCGTTTTGAGTTATGATTCCTTCTACTTCATTATTCTTTACTAAAATATCAATTACGCGGGTATCAAACAAAACCTGACCACCAAATTCGATAATTTTATTTCGGATATCTTCAATAATTTTAGGTAATTTATTGGTCCCGATATGCGGATGCGCTTCTACGAGAATATCTTCTGAAGCTCCAAAAGCGACTAAAAGCTCTAGAATTCTGGTTACATCACCACGTTTTTTAGAACGTGTATATAATTTTCCGTCAGAGTACGTTCCTGCTCCACCTTCGCCAAAACAATAATTAGAATCTTCGTTTACGATATGTTCTACGTTTATTGCTTTTAAATCACGACGGCGGCCTCGAACATCTTTTCCTCGTTCTAAAACAATTGGCTTTAAGCCTAATTCTATTAATTGCAAAGCTGCAAAAAGTCCTGCAGGACCTGCTCCAACTACAATTACTTCCTGAGCCGAAGAAACATCCTTATATATAGGTAGCTCTATTTTAGTTTCCTGAAAAGGTTCTCCTTGTAAATAGATAATCACTTTCAGATTCATTTTTATCGCTTTTTGTCGCGCATCAATAGAGCGCTTTAAAATAGAAATATGCTGAATTTCCTTAGAAGAAACCTTTATGTGTTTAGACAAATAGTCTTTTAGCAACAATTCGTTTGAAGCTATTTCCGGAGTTACCTGAAGTAAAAGTTCTCTTGGCATTTTGTTTTATTTATTCAATTAGCTTTTCTTTTTATGAAAAGAACATGCAAAAATACTATTTTGAAATGAGATTAGGATAGACTTTGTACCTTTGTTACTTTGAACCTTTGCACCTCTAAAAAAAATGTCTAGAAAAATAAAATTGATTTGGGATTTTCGTGGTCCGGCTTCGGCAAAAACAGCTGAGCATCATGAAATTCATTTAAAAGAATATATCGCAATAGAAAAATTGCCTTTGAATATTACCGGATTCAAAATCATAAACGATATGCACGCTACCGCTTTTATGGTAGTAACTGATGGAAATATGATTCAGGTACGAGATGCTTTGAAACCGCATCGTGGGGAAGTATATGAGGGGTGAAAAAGTCACAGTTCTCAGTGGCAGTTTACAGTTATGTACTGAGAATAAATTTAAGTTGCAGTCTCAGTTTTCAATCTCAGTAAAAACTGAAAGCTATAAACTGAGACTGAAAACTTTTTTTAATTCGCTACTTCGCTAATAAATTTAATTCGCATTAAACGTAATTCATCAATATCATAATCACCATCGAATTCTTTAAGAGCGTCTTCGATTTTATCTGATTCTGATTCCATGAAGTAATCGTGAATTTCTTCTTGCTGATCATCATCAAGCATATCATCAACCCAATACTTAATATTAAGTTTTGTTCCTGCGTATACGATCATTTCCATTTCTTTGATCAAAGCATCCATCGAAAGTCCTTTTGCTGAAGCAATGTCACTCAATGGTAATTTTCGATCTATATTCTGGATGATATATAATTTATTTGCGGAGTTTACTCCTGTAGATTTTACCACTAAATCATCTGGACGAATTATATCGTTGTCTTCTACATAACGATTAATTAAGGTCACAAAATCATTACCATATTTTTTGGCTTTTCCTTCACCAACACCATGAATATTATAAAGCTCAGTTAAAGTAATTGGATATTTTAAAGCCATATCTTCAAGAGAAGGGTCCTGAAAAACAACAAACGGAGGAACGCCTAGTTTCTTTGCAACTTTTTTACGAAGTTCGCGCAACATTCCCATTAGGACTTCATCAGCTGTTCCCGATGATTTTGCTGCTGTTACGATTGCTTCATCTTCAGACTCATTGTATTCATGATCTTCAGACATCATGAATGAAACTGGATTTTTAATGAAGTTCAAACCTTCTTTTGTAATTTTTACTACTCCGTAAGTTTCGATATCTTTAGATAAATATCCTGCTACTAAAACTTGTCGTAATAATGCCATCCAATATTTCTCGTCATGATCTGAACCTGAACCAAAAAAGGATTGTGTATCTGTTTTATGTGCCTTAATTACGGCATTTATTCTACCTATTAATGTAAAGACAATTTCTTTTGACTTATAGATATGTTTTGTATCGCGAACAATTTCAAGTAATTTAACCGCCTGATCCTTCGCTTCGACTTTAGTTTTAGGATTACGAACGTTGTCATCCATATCTGCACCTTCGCCGGTTTCGCTGTCAAATTCTTCACCAAAATAATGCAGCAGGAATTTTCTGCGGGACATTGAGGTTTCGGCGTAAGCCACAACTTCCTGTAATAATGCAAAACCAATTTCTTGTTCTGCTACCGGTTTCCCGGACATAAATTTCTCCAGCTTTTCTACATCTTTATAGGAGTAATATGCTAAACAATGTCCTTCGCCTCCATCACGACCGGCACGACCGGTCTCCTGATAATAACTCTCAAGTGATTTTGGAATATCGTGATGAATTACAAAACGAACATCTGGTTTGTCAATTCCCATACCAAAAGCGATTGTTGCTACAACAACATCTACGTCTTCCATCAAGAACATATCCTGATGTTTGGCTCGCGTTTTTGCATCTAAACCTGCGTGATAAGGAACAGCGCTGATTCCGTTAACTTGTAAAACTTCGGCAATTGATTCTACTTTCTTACGGCTTAAGCAATAAATAATTCCGGATTTACCTTTATGTTGTTTTATAAATCGAATAATATCCGATTCTATATTTTTAGTTTTTGTTCTAACCTCGTAGTATAGGTTTGGTCTGTTGAAAGATGCTTTAAAAGTATTTGCATCAGACATGTCCAGGTTTTTAAGAATATCTTCCTGAACTTTTGGTGTTGCAGTTGCGGTAAGACCAATAATTGGCACTTGCCCCAATTGTTTGATAATATTTTTCAGATTTCGATATTCAGGTCTAAAATCATGACCCCATTCTGAAATACAATGTGCTTCATCGATAGCCACAAATGAAATTGGCACACTCTGCAAAAAAGCCACATATTCTTCTTTTGTCAAAGATTCCGGCGCTACGTACAAAAGTTTTGTCAAGCCGGAAGTGATGTCTTTTTTTACTTGTGCAATTTCTGTTTTTGTGAGAGAGGAATTTAATACATGCGCAATTCCGTTTTCTGAAGAAAGGCTTCTGATTGCATCAACCTGATTTTTCATCAAAGCAATTAAAGGAGAAACAACAATTGCTGTTCCGTCCTGAATTAAAGCGGGTAATTGATAACAAAGAGACTTTCCACCGCCAGTAGGCATAATTACGAATGTATTCTTTTTACCTAAGATACTCGTAATGACTTGCTCCTGCAAACCCTTAAATTGGCTAAAGCCGAAATACTTCTTTAATTCCTTGTGTATTTCAATTTCGTTTGAATTCATTCTTTATATTAATGGTATTTTGTATAAATTTGCAACACATAAAGATACAACTTTCTTTTATACATACAAATTTTAAATATCCTGTTTTGATCACAAAAGAAAATATATTGGCGATCGCCAAAAAAACAATACTCTCTGAAAGTGAAGCAATTACAAAGCTAATTGATTTTCTGGATGAAAATTTCTACGAAGCAACCCAACGTATTTACGAAACAAAAGGCCGATTGATCGTTACAGGCATCGGAAAAAGCGCAATCATAGCTCAAAAAATGGTGGCTACTTTTAACTCTACCGGAACGCCTTCTATGTTTCTACATGCCTCAGAAGCTATTCACGGCGACTTGGGAATGATACAAAAAGAAGACATAATTATCTGTATTTCTAAAAGCGGAAACAGTCCTGAAATAAAAGTTTTGGTACCGTTATTAAAACGTTTTGGAAATATTTTAATTGCTATTACCGGAAACATCACTTCGTCATTGGCCAAAGGTTCAGACTATGTTTTGAACACAACGGTTGATATGGAAGCATGCCCTATAAACCTGGCACCAACAAACAGCACAACTGCACAACTTGTTATGGGTGATGCCCTTGCGGTTTGTTTGATGGAAATGCGAGACTTTAAACCTGAAGATTTTGCCGTATATCATCCTGGTGGGGCTTTAGGCAAAAAACTATTGCTTCGTGTTAAAGACATGATTGAACATTCATTAAAACCTCAGGTTACTCCGGAAACTTCGGTTAAAAAGGTGATTTTTGAAATCTCAGAAAAAAGATTAGGCGTAACAGCAGTTATTGAAAATGATAAAATTATCGGAATTATTACTGATGGTGACATCCGAAGAATGCTAAATGACGTAGATACTATTGCAGATTTAACTGCAAAAGATATTATGTCGAGAAACCCTAAATTAGTATCTTCAGAAACTATGGCAGTTGATGCTTTAAATATTTTAGAAGATTTTTCTATAACACAACTTATTGTTTCAGATAACGGCGAGTACAAAGGAGTATTACATTTACATGACATTTTAAAAGAAGGAATCGTATAATGGCAAAAAAAAACCTTGGCGAGATGTCATTTTTAGACCATCTTGAAGAATTAAGATGGTTATTAGTGAGAAGCACAATCGCAATATGCATTATGGCTTTTGTCACTTATTTTATTAGTGATTATTTGTTTGATCAAATTATTTTAGGTCCCATAAGACCTACTTTTTTTACTTATGTATGGTTTTGCGACCTGTCTCATCAACTGGGTTTTGCAGATAGCATTTGTATCACTGAATTAAATTTCATTATTCAGAATACAGAAATGGAAGGGCAAGTTAACATCTTTGTATGGATGTGTCTTTTAGCCGGATTTATCCTGAGTTTTCCTTATATTTTATGGGAACTCTGGAAATTTATCAGTCCTGCACTATATGAGAAAGAAAGAAAAAATGCCAAATTCTTTATATTTACTTCTTCCTTACTTTTCTTTTTAGGAGTATTGTTTGGCTATTATGTAGTAATCCCGATGTCCGTGAATTTCGTAGCTACTTTCTCTGTGAGTGATGTTGTAAAAAATCAATTTACATTAGATTCGTATATGGGAATGGTAAAAACCAGTATTCTTGCCAGCGGATTATTTTTTGAATTACCAATTATCATTTATTTCCTTACCAAATTAGGATTAGTAACTCCTGATTTCCTGAGAAAATATTGGAAATATGCCGTTGTAATCATTTTAATTGTCGCTGCAATTGTAACACCTCCGGATGTTGTGAGCCAAACTATTGTTGCTATACCAATGTTGATTATTTACGAAGTGAGTATCCTTATTTCGAGAATCGTTTATAAAAATAAATTAAAACAAAATGTCTGATATCATACAAGAATTCAACGACTACCGTTCTAAGATGAACGAAAAATTATTAGCTGACAATAATAAAATTGTAAAGCGAATTTTTAATCTTGACACTAATGCTTATGCTCCGGGAGCTCTTGATGTAAAAACAAAAGAACTTTTAGGCTTAGTAGCTTCAGCAGTTTTACGTTGTGACGATTGTGTAAAATACCACTTAGAAACCAGCCATAAAGAAGGCGTTACTAAAGAAGAAATGATGGAAGCAATGGGAATCGCAACTTTGGTTGGTGGAACAATTGTTATACCTCATTTACGCAGAGCATACGAATTCTGGGAAGCTCTGGAAGAAGCTGCAAATTAGATAATTTGATAATTAGTCCATTAGATAATTATATACGATATGTTAATTCGTTTAATTGATTAATTAATTTTAACTTATTTTGCCTTTATTTTCTAAAAGAGAAAAGATAAATTTTTCCATATAGTCAATTATCTAATTTTCGAATTGACACATTATCTAATTAAAAAAAAATGAAGCTAAGAGCCGATAATTTAATCAAAACCTACAAAGGTCGTAGCGTTGTAAAAGGAATTTCTGTTGAAGTAAATCAAGGAGAAATCGTTGGACTTTTGGGACCAAATGGTGCCGGAAAAACGACTTCATTTTATATGATTGTAGGATTAGTAAAGCCAAATCAAGGTAATATCTATCTTGACGATTTGAACATTACTGATTATCCAATGTACAAACGTGCTCAACAAGGAATTGGTTATTTAGCACAGGAAGCTTCGGTTTTTAGAAAATTAAGCATTGAAGATAACATCCTGAGTGTTTTGCAATTGACTAAACTTTCTAAAGAAGAACAGATTGCAAAAATGGAAAGTCTTATTGAAGAATTCAGCTTAGAACATATTCGTACTAACAGAGGTGATTTACTTTCAGGAGGAGAACGCCGTCGTACTGAAATTGCCCGCGCTCTGGCAACAGATCCAAAATTTATTTTATTGGATGAGCCTTTTGCCGGGGTTGACCCTGTTGCGGTTGAAGACATTCAAAGAATTGTCGCTCAGTTAAAAAATAAAAACATCGGAATTCTAATCACTGATCACAACGTTCAGGAAACTTTAGCAATTACCGACAAAACATACTTAATGTTTGAAGGTGGAATTTTGAAAGCCGGAGTTCCGGAAGAATTAGTAGAGGATGAAATGGTTCGTCGTGTTTACTTAGGACAAAACTTCGAACTTCGTAAGAAGAAACTTGAATTTTAAAAAAAGTATACAGTTTACAGTCGCAGTATTCAGTCTCAGTCTCGGTAAAAACTGAATACTGCGACTGAATACTGAAAACTTATTCGACGGTTATAAACTGAAGCTGTTCGAGATCACCATTATAAATATTAACATCTACGCGATGTTTGATTCCTGGTAATGATGCTTTTTCTGTAAATTGCCAAAAAAGCCAATCGTCTTCAATTTTTTCTCTATAAAAATTGTAATTGGCAATCCAGAATAAATATTCTCCAAATTCTTCTTTCAAAAAATCAGCATAATAACGTTCTCCACTGTAAATAATTGGACGCACCTGATAATGTGCTTCTACTTTATTAAGCCATCGTTTCAATCCTTTTTTCAAACTATCCAACGGCTGATTCTTTGGTAACCTTTCGATATCTAAAACGGGTGGCAAATCACCTTTTTGCAATTTTACTGTTTTAATAAAAAGATTTGCCTGCTCGATTGAGTTTTCGTTTGGACGATAATAATGGTATGCACCACGAATGATTTTATGTTCTTTTGCCCCTTCCCAATTTTTCTTAAACTGCCTGTCTACTCTGTCATTTCCAGCAGTAGCACGAACAAAAACAAATTTTACAGGATATTTTTCTTCTAAAACTTCAACTTCGTCCCATTCTACTTTTCCCTGAAATTCAGACACATCGATCCCTATTACTTTTCCTTTATGATTTTCAAGAACCTTAATGTTTCGAACGTCAGACAAATGTTTATCAACAGCATCTTCATCTAATACTTTACTGGATTTAAAACCAAGATAATAGGCCAGTCCATCACGATAATGATAAACTGCTGCAAAAAAAACCAACACAAAAAAAGAATAAATAATAAAGCGAATTCCTCTTACTAAAATCGACTTTTGAGGCTTCGATTTTCGAGAATAAGTTGTTCTTCGGGTAGTTGTTTTTCTAGCCATTCAGATAAAACTACTTTTTCAAAAACATATTATTAACCACAGATAATAACACATAAAAAATGATAATTAACGGAATTGCCAAGTACTGAAGTGCGATCACCATAATTAATGATATCAATAAAAATACGATCTGAAGTACATTATCTTTTACCGTAAATTTCTTGATTTTTAAGGCAAACAAAGGAATTTCGGCATTTAAAATATAAGCACTGCATAATGTGATTGCAAGTAAAACCCATTGATTGGTTAATATTTCCAATACCATTAATGAATCTGAAAATTCCAGAACTAAAGGCAAACTCAATATAAAAAGTGCATTTGCCGGAGTTGGCAAACCGATAAATGAATCTGTTTGACGTGTATCAATATTAAAATTTGCCAATCTATAACATGATCCTAAAGTTATTATAAATCCTAAAAACGGAATCGCAGGATTTGTTCCCAGTTCGTGTGCACTATTGGTAAACAAACTATACATAACATAACCCGGCGCAACCCCACTTGTTACCATGTCTGCCAAAGAATCCAGCTGCAAACCAAGCGGACTTGAAACTTTGAATAATCTGGCAAAAAAACCATCAAAAAAATCAAAAAATATTCCTAAACAAACCATATAAAAAGCCATTAGATAATTGGCTTCTGAGATAAAAACAACGGCGATACAACCACAAAACAAATTGATTAATGTGATTAAATTAGGAATGTGCTTTTTAATATTCATGTTTTATATAATTTGATAATGACAGGGAACAAATTTAGCATAATAACTGTATCTATGTGGCGTTTTTTTAAGAGTTTTTTATTTGAAATTTCGACTTTCGTAATATTTATCAAAAGGAATAAATTTGCTGAGTAAAATATTATATTTTTGGTAAAAATTAAAACAGACTCCGGTTTGCTAAAAAATATCCGTTGAAGAAAACATTTGTGCTTTTATTATTTTGGTGTTATACAGTACAGTATGCGCAAACTGCTCGAAAATATTCGAATGAATTTATGAATATTGGTGTAGATGCAGCTGCGTTAGGAATGTCCAGCGCGGTGACGGCTTCTACAAATGATGTAAATTCTGTTTATTGGAATCCGGCTGGTTTAACAAATCTTGAAGATCATCAGATATCATTAATGCACGCCAATTATTTTGCAAATATTGCACAATATGATTACATAGGATATGCGAGCCCTATTGATGACAGAAGTGCCTGGGGAATTTCGATGATTCGTTTTGGTGTTGATGATATTATGGATACAACCCAATTAATCGACAATCAGGGAAATATTGACTATAACAGGATTAGTTTATTCTCGACTGCAGATTATGGCTTTACTTTTTCATATGCCCGAAAACTGCCTGTTGACGGATTTCAATATGGTGTAAATGCAAAAATAATAAGAAGGGTTATTGGTAAATTTGCTAATTCCTGGGGTTTCGGTTTTGATGTGGGGCTTCAGTTTGAACGAAATGACTGGAAATTCGGATTAATGCTGCGCGATATTACAACGACTTATAATGTCTGGAATATTGATGAAGAAGAGTATGCAAAGATCGCCAATGCTATTCCGGGAGAAAATAATGAATTACCTGAAAGTACTGAAATAACTTTGCCTAAAGCACAATTAGGGGTTTCAAGAAAGTTTGAATTTCATAATGATTATAGCCTTTTGGTTGCTACTAACCTAAATATGCGTTTTGAACAGACTAATGATATTATCTCATCAAAAGCTGTAAGTATTGACCCTGCTTTAGGATTTGAATTTGGTTACACTGATCTTGTGTTTTTACGTGCCGGGGCTGGAAATTTTCAGAATGTAACACAGCTGGACAATACTGAAAAAGTAAATTTTCAACCCAATATTGGTTTAGGTTTTAAATACAAAGGCATCCAGATTGATTATGCCTTAACGGATTTAGGAAACCAAAGTACCGCTTTGTATTCAAATATTTTTTCTTTAAAAGTAGATTTAGGTATCTTTAGATAAAATTTACAAACCATAAACTTCTTAAAATTTTAAATCATGAAAAATGTCATTTTCAAAAAAGCACTTTTTAGTTTACTATTATTAATGAGTTTTATTGGTTTTAGCCAAAGTTTGCCGCTGTCTAAAGACGCAAAAATTAGCGTTATCACTTGCGGATTGGGCAACGAAACATATTCTTATTTTGGACATACGGCAATACGGGTTGCTGATCCCGGAAATAATATTGATGTTGTATATAATTATGGGGCTTTTGATTTTAGAACTCCAAATTTTGTTGCAAAATTTGCAAAAGGAGATTTGCAGTATTTCGTGATTGTGCATTCATTTCCGGAATTTATTGAAGAATATAATACCGAAAAAAGAAGTGTATTTGAACAGGAACTTCTTATCTCCCAAGATGCAAAACAAAGGCTTTTTGATAATCTAAATACGACTCTCGCATCTGAAGATCGTTATTATACTTATAAATTTATTGATAAAAACTGTACTTCGATGGTAGTTGACATTATCAATAAAAGCTTGAATGGTACTGTTATTAGTAAAAAAGGAGATACTGACATAACGTATCGATCCATTTTATTTCCTTATTTTAATGGACATTTTTATGACCAGTTGGGTACAAGTATTATTTTTGGAACTAAAGTAGATCAATTGGGAACTAAGATATTTTTACCTTTTGAATTAAAAAACAGTTTAGAAAAAATTACTTATCAAAATCATCCTTTAGTTACTAAGACCAAAACTTTACTAAGCTTCGAGAAAGAAACACCGGGATCATGGTGGAATAATGTTTATACTTATCTTTTTATTCTTGCATTTGTTGTTTTGGCGCACAATAAAATAGTAGATAAAATCTATCTTTTGATTTTATCTCTTATGGGAATCTTTTTTGTTGCTGTGGGATTTTATTCTTTTCACCAGGAACTGGCAATGAATTATAATGTGCTTTTATTTAGCCCTTTATTATTGATTTTGATTTTTCTATCGATTATAAAAAACAAAAGATGGACATACCGTTTTGCGGTATTACATTTACTGTTTTTAATTTTTTATAGTATTTTCATGATTAACAAAGCGCACTTTTTGATTGTTTTACCAATGATTATTACAAGCGGATTTGTTTTAGTTAGAGTGGCTATTCGAAACAAAAAACGTATCCCGATTATTATCTAAATTATTGTCCGCGGTAAAATAAAACTGTGGTAATCGTTTTGAATGTGATACTCAAATCCAGAAATATACTTCGATGTTTGATGTAGTATAAATCATATTGCAATTTTATCAAACTCTCATCAATAGATTCCCCGTAGGAATAATTGACTTGAGCCCAACCGGTAAGTCCCGGTTTTATAACGTGTCTGGTTTCATAAAAAGGCATTATTCGGGCAATTTCCTCTACAAAAAACGGTCTTTCAGGTCTTGGTCCAATTACGGCCATATCACCTCTTAAAATATTAAAAAACTGAGGCAACTCGTCTATTCTTGATTTGCGCATCATTTTGCCAAAAGGAGTGATTCGTTTGTCATTTGAAGTTGCAAAAGCAATTCCATCTACTTCAGAATTCTTAATCATTGTCCTGAACTTATAGATTTCAAAAACAATTCCGTGTTTGCCTACACGTTCCTGAGTATAAAATAATGGTCCTCTATTTGCTAATAGGTTTCCAATAAAGATTATGGGTACAAAAAGAAAACAAACCAATAGTCCACAAAAAGAAAACAGAAATTCCATTGAGCGTACTAAAAACAGATAAAGCTTATTGGTATTACTACGGCTAAAAGGAAAAAAACGATAAAAATCCCTTGCAATATAATGTACAGGAATACGCTGGGTTTTACTTTCATAAACCTGTGTATATTCTCTGATTATATTACCGGATTCTAATAAGTGAAGTAATTGCTGGTATAAATCGGCTGTAATTCCGTCTGTTTTTTGGGAAGCTATTACAATTTCAGAAACTTGGTTTTTGATTACAAAATCTTCTAAATCATTCTTTTCAACTTCTTTTACATAATTAAGCCCTGAATTTTCTTTAGAAATTGAATCTGAATTTACAAAACCAATAATTTTATAATGCGGGTCGACATTTTCAAGGCTTGAAACTAATTCCTGTACTTGGTTTTGATCGCATATTAAAACTACATTTTGAGAGAATCGATGAGATGCAAGGAAGAAAACATAAAAAAAACGCCATAATAGCAGTGTGCCAAGTATGGTAGAGTAGAATATAAATATTACTATTCTCTGCTTAGGCAATTCAGGCGATAAAACGGGCGTGAACAAATAGGCTAAACTAGTAGTTGTAACAGTAAAAATTACACTTTGAAGTATTTGTAATTGACTACTTGCTACTTGTAGATCGTACATTTCGAATATTACTCCAAAAGCATACATATAACTAAGAAGTAAAATAACACTTAGAAAATTACCTGAATCAAAAACAAAGTAGTTATAATCAAATATTAAACTTAATATATATAAGGCAGATAAAATAAAAACAGCATCAAAGACAAGAAGCAATATTCTTCTTTCTGAAATCTCGAAGTGCATTTTTTTGTTAGAAAACATTTTTTCAATTTGTTTAGGGCTTAAACTTGAGTCAAATGTATTATAAAAAATAGAATCTAATCGATCAAATTTTCTGTTTTTTCAGGAATTTTAACCTGAACTAAAAGTAATGATAATGCATATACAAAAGCCGGAGCTGCTGTTCGCATTGCGGCGTGATTTATTGTTAGTAACCAAAAAATAAAAAAGGACAGAAAATATAAATGCTGTCTATTATTAACATATACTACAAAAGGAGTTATAAAGAGTAATGCAAGTCCAAAGATTCCAAACAAGCCATGCTCACTTAACATACGTGTAATCTCATTGTGTGAAGCTGCACTCTCGCCAAATGTTTCTTTCCTGACTTGTTTCCCCATTCCTGCTCCAATTCCTAAAATAGGATTATCCATAAAAATTGTAATCTCTTCTCCCATGATTTCTTCTCGCCCACCTAAACGATCTTTTTTTACTCTTCCGGCAGCATCTTGATTTGCATAACGTTTTTGTATAAGTCCATTGGTCTGAATGGAAGAATACCCCCAAACTCCTACCCCCATTATACCTGTTACAATAAAAACTAATACAAATTTGCTTTTACCTCTTGCATTAGAAAAACTATATAATAAAGCAAGCAAGCAAACAATCATAACGGCTGCTGTTATAACTCCTCCTCTTGAAAAAGTAACAATCCCTCTATAAGTCATAAATAATAACAAAAAACCATTTATGATGATTGCTTTTTTTGATTTTGAGAACAATATTAACTGTGTAAAAAACACAAACATTCCTAATCCTAAAGCCGTAGAAACCTGATTAGGACCAAAACCACCAGAAGTTTCAAAATTAGATTGTGTACCTGTAACCACATCCCTAACGCTGGGATTAAATAAAAACAAATATACTGTAGTGCTTACTAATGGCAATCCCATTGCAACTAATACATTTTGTAAATCAGAAAATAAAATTCTTCTTCGAAACATATAGATCGAAGATATGGCTAAACATACGGGTCCTGATAAATTAAAAACTAATGATTTCTTGATATCAACAGAAGGGTTGAAGACCGTAGAGGTAATTAAAATTGATGGAATTAATAAAATCAGGAAAAACCAATATATAAATGCATTCGTAGAAAAATTGCTGTATATCATACCCAGTAGCATGAAAAAAGTCACACCAAATTTAACAAATTCATTATTTAAATTTCCGCCAGTCATTCGCAAAAAAACTTCAACTCCAACTAAATAACCTGCAACCAAAAGAACTTCATTGTTCTTGTTTTTAGTTCGATAAACAATAAAAAAACCAACAACCAGAATTAAAAGCGCATATAATTTTGATAAAAAAGGAATAGTAAAAACAACTAAAGCAATAACTGCATGTATGAGAAGCAGAAAACTATAGGATGATTTTGTATTTTTCATTTTTTATTTATTGTTATTTTAAGCTGTAAAAGTAGTCAAAGATTTCAACCATAAAAGATACTCTTTGATAATACTGGTTTCGCTAAATTTTAGCTGAACATTCTGATGCAAAGCCAAAGCGATTCTGTTACTGTAATTTTGATCGTTAATTAGTTTTTCAATTGCAGTAACAAATGAATTAAGATCATTAGATTCTACTATTATACCTTCGTTCTCTGAAGTAATTATTTTTGAGACTTCACCCACATTTGTAGCAACAACTGGCAACTTATACATTCCGTATTCTAAAATCGCTAATGGAAGCCCTTCTGAAACTGATGACAGAACAGCAATTTGACATTGTTCTAATGCTGAACCAACAGTATCAGTTGTTCCATAAAAAAAAACAGTATCGTGAAGTTTTAAATCATCAATCTTTTTTTTCAGTCTATCAGAATAAGAATCTTCAAAATCTTTACCAAACAAATGAAAACTCCAATCCGGAAATTTATTTTTCATCAAATTTGCGGCGTCCAATACTAAATCATGATTTTTTTGTGCACGTAAATTAGCTACGCAAATTATTCTTTTTCCTTCAAATCCTTTTAGATTAATTTTCTCTCCGGAAACAGAAGAATCAATTACAAAATTAGGAAAATAAGTAATATTAGAAGTCAAGAGATACGATTTTGCCCATTCTTTCAAAGCAGAATTTACAGAAATGATTCCCATAAAAAAAAACGAACCCAATTTGAGGCTTAAGTTTTTACGAGAAGACAGATCCTGTGAAATTCCATAATGGTCATGCCAAATAATTTTGATTTTTGGCAAGGTTAATTTCACTAAAACAGCAATAAAAAAAGAAGAACTATGAGCATGAATTACATCAACGCGATTACTCTGTAAATATTTACGTAATCTAAAAACAGCCTGACGATCTACTTTCTTTTTTTTGTTCAGGAATAAATAAGAAACCTTTTTATCAATTTGGTTTAATAATAATCCTTCTTTCCTGGAGACAACTAACCCTGAAAATTCTATTTTTTTTGATAACGCATTAGCATAATTAACAGCCATTCGTTCTGCTCCACCAGCTTCTAGAGAGTCTATTATTTGTACAATTCTCATTTTGATAATAACTTTTTAATTTCGTTTTCAAAAAGATCTGTAGTATAATTTTGTGACCATTTTGCAGCTAACATGCTTTTTTCCAGAAACGTTTTTTCGTCATCAATTATTTCGTTAATCTTATTTACATCTTTCTCTAAATCCATTTCTAATAAAATCCCACGATTACCGTAATCTAACATAAAAGGCACACATGAAACCTTACTTGCGATAGGGATGCAATCCCAAAACATTCCTTCGGCAATGGCTTTTGGCCAACCTTCACTTTTAGAGGGTAAAATCACAAAATGACTTTTTTGATAGGCTTTCTTCAATGTTTCATGATTTTGATTTCCGTGTAAAACAACTAATCTTTCTAGATTATTTGTTTTAATATAGTTTTCCAGCTTTGCTCTTTCTGAACCTTCTCCGTAAATATTCAGATTTACTTTGTGTCCTTTTTTTATTAATTGATGAACTAATTCTATCGCATAAAATGGATTTTTACCTGAAACTAAACTCCCTGTAAAAATAAATTCGATTGTAGTATCAAAATCTGTTTTTGTGCTATTTTCTTTTTCTGCCTGTGCGTATGTGGCAGTAAAAAAAGGTTTTATATTTTTAGACTGATTATGCCAATCTCCATAAACTAAAACCTGCATGTTACGTGTCAAAAATGTATTACTTAAAATCCATTTTTGCATTTTGTATGTCAGTGGCTGTTTACTTTGAGGATCCCAATTACCGGCATATTTTGCTGTCTTAGGTTTTGCTGGAAATAAAATTTGAACAAAACATCCAATCAAACCCATATTACCGGGACAACGCAAGTGAATATGATTGGCGTTTTTCATAGCCAAAAATATTCGCCAAAAAATAACCGGCAATTTAAAAACGGAAAGCAAACTGTTTTTTAAGCTTGTCAGATTAAAATCAGGTACGGCTTTAAAATCAATCTTATTGTGCTTGTAAGCAATGTCTATCGCCGTGGGCTGTTTACTTTGTAATGGCGCAACGACAATTACCTCATCTACATATTTAAACCATATATTCATTTCGCGAACATAAGGTGCATAAGCATAAAATAAATCTTGCTCACTATTGTGCATCACATGACTGATTATTACAAATTTCATTTATTTATTTTCTAATAATCTTTTAATAACTTTTTGAGGTGTCAGATAGATTTCAAAATAATTCCTGCTTTCTAATTCTAGTTTTCTTTTAAAGCTACTATCTGTAGTTAATTTTTCTATTGCCTTATTAATTTCTTCTTCGGTTTCAGCATATAATAAATGTTTTTCATTTATTAAATCTGCTGGTAATTTATTGTAATGAGACGTTGTAATAATTGCTTTTCCTAAAGCTAGAAATTCAGCTAATTTCCAACCATGACAAGAGAGAACAGCGGGTGTATTAAAGACAAATGCAGAATTCTTAAGTTTTTTCAGATAGGTTTTCAAAGGGATTATTTTGGAATATATTAAAGCATCATATCCCAGATTATCACCATTACTTCTCGATACAAAGCCTCCTTCAAAATCAATATTCTTATTTTTTTTGCAGGTTTCTATAAACAGGGCTCTATTATTATTGGTTTCATTTTCTTTTTTCCAGATACTGTTTAAAAAGAAAACTTCATTAATTGAAGATTCAGTCAAATTATATTTATTTAACCTGAATCTTTTATATTGCCTCCAATAATTGGCTGCAAACCCTCTTTTGTTTACTATAGAATTTTTAAATCTTATAAAATTAAAAGCCCAATGATATAGGGTTTCAAACAAATTCCAGATTTTAACACCAAAACTTGGTCCTATTGCAACAATCTTCTGGTAATCTTTAGCGGGTAAACTATCAGTATTATAATTTACTTTTCCATACACATCACACCATTCCAAGCCCATTAAATCAATTTGAGCTGAATCTATAGAATCAATAATTATCTTTCTGGAATAATTATCATCTTCAATTATAAAAGCAAATGTTTCTTCTTGAAATTCAGGAAATTTAGAAATATTGAATTCAAAATCTTTATAAAGTTCTTTTATTCCCTGAATATAATAACCGTCGTAAAAAACATCACAAAGTCCATAAATATAAACTTTCACTTTCATTTTATTTCTTTTGGTTTATTATACCACAAGCTAAGCCAGCCCATTGTTCGACCAATTGCTTCAGTAAAGGGTGTTTTTTTATTGCCTGATGTAATTGTATTCGTAAATCTTATTAAAGTTAGCAGTATCGTAATCGCATTCCACTTAAAACGATCTTTAAAACCTGGATTCGGGTTTTTAACACGCCATATATAATATCCGTTTCTTACTACCATTTTGCCATAATTATACTGATTAGGGCGTCCTGATGGAGCATGAAAATGAGATAAATGTGCTTTTGTATTGATTGCATTTTTACCAAAATTCAGCGCTCGTAAACTAAAATCTGCATCTTCGTATAAACCATAACCTTCAAAAAATCTAGAAAATTTAATATTGTCAACCACAACTTTTCTAAATGCCATCGACATACCAATAAGTAAGTCAACCTCATATGTTTTTCCGGTCATAGGAAATCCGGAAGTTCTTCCGTGTGAGAAATTTGGCATTTTTCCTGAACCTAAATTAGATCCAAGACCCAAATAATTCCTGACTACATTACGGCTTCCTTCTTTATAAAAATATCCTTCGAATAAATAGTACTTTTTCTTATTATAAAAAGAATCCTGATTTTGAGGTTTCCACTTATATTCATTTATTGCTATTCCTCCTACTCCGGTAATATCGGGATTGTTTTGAAATGTTTTTATTGTCTCAAAAAAATAATCGGGTTCTAAAACCGTATCATCATCTAAAAAACAAACTATTTCTATATCTTGATTTATTTTAGAAATCCCAAAATTTCTTTGTCTTGTTAATCCTCTGTTTTCTTCTGAAATTAAAAAATATTTTAGGTTCTTGAATTTATTGTCTTCCAGAATAATTTTGGTATCATTATTAGTTGATCCGTCGATTATTAAAATTTCATCCGGATACAGGGTTTGTCCCTGAACTGATTGCAGTAAAGCCAGCAAAGGTTCAGGACGCATGTAAGTGCAAACAATTAGAGAAAAGCGCAAAGGTAAATTCATTAAATTTTATACTTTTAAAACCACAAAGATATTTCCGGCGGTTAATTCTTCATCAGAATATTTTTTATAATCTTCATGAAGCTGCACTTTTTTAAATAGCTCATATCTTTTGGTATCTTCTTTTAAGCTCTCATAGTCCAGATGAACAATTTCGTAATCATATTTTTTAAATATTTCCAGAAACTGAGGCAATCTTAACCGGTTATGATAATCATATTTAGTATGTATTTTGTCCCACTCTTTCTTACTGTATTTTAAGAAATCCTGCAGCGATAAAGAACTGTCATTATGTTGGCGTAAATCACTTGGGGAAATAAAATGAATTACATATGTCCCTTTTTTTAGTACCGTCTTGATTTTTTTGTGCAAGGCGTCAACATCATTTTCATTCATGTGCGAAAGTACATAACGTGAAAAAACAACATCGACATCAGGAAAATCTTTTTTTACAATATTATAATTTGGAAAATACTCGACTCCCTCAGGAAGACTGTACTTATTATCCGGGCTTGGCACTATTTCGCAATCATATCTTTTAGAAAAAAGAGTATTTAATTTTAAAACCGTTTCTTTTTTAAAATGTTCATTAATATCAAAAGTAAGTACTTTTTTTGCTCCAAATTTGTATTTAAAAAAATAAGGCATACTAGGAAACCAGCCTGAACCAAACTCAAAAACAACTTTATCTTTTAAGTCGATATCCAAACCGGTTAAAACTTTTGAAAGTCTTGAATAGGTTGATTCAACGCTTTTTAACCGATCTTCCAGAGTCGACTTATCAAAAAAACTTTGAATTTTATGATAACAATAATCATCGACTTTATTAGGTAATAAAGTAAGTGATTTGAATAATATCGTTTTTAGCTTGTGATTCATGTATAATTAAATTGCTTGACGCTTTTGTAGGCTTGTGTTGCTTTTTTCGAATATGTTTCCTTCTAGATCAATATCTAAAACCAATTTTTCAAAATCAGACCAATATTCAATTAACTCTGTTAGTGTTGGATTCCATATTTGATTATTCCTGATTTTATAACCCAGATATTTAAAGTTTTCAGATACTTTTTTATCTATTGTAGTTTCTGTCGAGAATAATTTTCCTTCATGGTATTCCATTGGTACAGAAAAATAAGTGTGTGCAATAAAAACACCTTTCTCGTTGATTAATGTGTTTATATTTTCGTGAGATAATGATTTTTTAAAATCAAGCATCTCTAAGGTTTGAAAAATATAAAACTCCTTATCAAAAATAATATGCTTAAAAACCGTTGGAGAATATTTTGCCAACTTATAAGGGTTCTTCTTTTTAGTATTCCAAAATAACAACACCGAAAAAATTGAAATACTCAGTTTAAAAAAATCTCTTATTAATGGAAAAAATAATTTTAGTTCTCTTTGAAAAAATACTTTTTTGAAACGCGATGCAGTATGTTTATATTTCAAAATTAAATCTTCTTCATTATAATAATGAAAAATAATATTCTTGATTATTAGCTGTGTATTTTTTATGAAACCTAAACCTTTGTTCCCGTTTAAGAAATTTGATAATGTAAAGTGCCTGGGATTAAACTGATTTATTACGCCATGTGTTGCGGTTCCTGAATCGATATAATTCCAGAGTGTATTTATATTTTTTTTATTTAAAATGTTTTCAAATTCATTCTTATTGAATTTCTTATTCTTTAAAAGAGAAAAATTATAGGGTTGAAATCCGTGATCAATCCAAACTTTTATATCATGCAACGGAGGAACAAATTGCTCAAAATCTACAAAACTCTCCTGATCTGTTTTTATAGATTGCGAAAGCGAATGATAACATAACTCGTGCCCATCATCACTCCAATTTAAAAGTTCCTGCTTTTGATTTTGAAATGACGCATTATCTTCCCGCTTTGAGAAATGGTTTAGAAAAAAACCTTTAGTTACTTTTATCTGATGTTCTTTAAAAAATTCTCTTTGTAAAATCAAATTTTCGGCAGTATCAAAATCACAGTGATCAGTAAAACAAGCTACCGCTGTAAATGGATTTTTTGATCGGCTTATCTCAATTGCTTCGCTTTTAGGAAACAATAATGCTGGGGTTTCAATAAAATTAAACTGTTGGTTTGCTGAAGAAATCGTTTTCCTGTTTTCATTTCCCAGATAACTTGCAATTGGCACCGAACAGTCCGGATTAAATCGCCAAAGCAAAACTGTGGTATCATTTTCATCAATTTCCCAAATACCTGCAGTTATATTAGACTGAACAATTTGACCGTTTTCTAATCTTATTATTTTTGGACTAAACTCGTTTGCAATAAAATTAATTTCACTTTTTTGCCACGTATAATCATGACTGCGAAATTCAGCAATAGTTTGAGAAAACGTAATTTTTATATCAAATGAATTGAAATCCGAAAGATTAAACAAAGATAAATCTATAGCTTGTTTTAGTGAATCATTTACCTCAAAATCAATATTTTGATCTCCTGAAGGTGTTACAATAGTTATGGAATGTATCAAAATTTATATTTTATTTTTTAATTGATTTGCCCAATACAAACTTTGTTTCCATTGTTTTTTGAAATAAGAAAAATATTGAATCGGATTTTTTATAGGCTGCAATTTATAAAATTTGAAAAATAAAACGGTTCTATAACCATTAATTTGCTCTTTACTAAAATGTAAAATCTTGTAGAGCATAACTGTTGGTGAAGGTTTAGGCTGAATTTTATCATTCTGCCATTCCAGAACCGGTTTTGTTCTAAATCCACCAATTGGTGCTTTCAGGTGCAAAATTTCAGGTTCAGGAAAGTACATAATATCTACACCTTTGTTGCGAAGCTGCATACCAAAATCTGTATCTTCTCCGTAACCAAACTCAAATCCCTTACGGTATTTAAGATTTTCTAAACATTGGCGTTTTACAATACTACAGCCAGATCCAAAGGCTTCCCATTGCATATTGCTATGATATTTTTTACTAAAATCATACGCACTGTCATAGCAGCCAAATGTAATTTCGTCAAGACCAAATTTATTGAGCTGAGCGAATGCTTCTTTCAGGAATGATTTTTTAATTCTAATATCATCATCAGCCATAAAAACCCATTCCTGTTTTGTTTCAGCCAAAGCTAAATTTCTGGCATTGCAGGCACCTGCCTGATGCGTAAAAATATGTTTTATCTCAAAGGGCCAACTTTCATTTTGAAGATAATCTAATTCTGAAATACTTTCTAAATTTGGATTTTGTTCTACAATAACAATCTTTTTTGGTAAATGTGTCTGAACAGAAAAATCTTTTAAGATGTCATACAAAAATTCTTTTCTTCCAATAGTTGGGATAATAACATCTACAGTTTCTTCTTCTTGTATTTTTTTTGAAGATTGAACTTCTATGAGATTTAATTCTTTCTTGTCCAGTTTTCTATTTGAATAGAACAAACTAAAAATCAGGGGAAGAACAGCTACTTTTCTTTCGTATAAAAACAAATTCAAAAACAACAGGAATATCCAACGGGTTTTGTAATGCTGTTTTACAAAACGGAACAGGACAAATAAACTTGCTTTTTTATTTACCTCCTGATTAAAAATATCTTTTAACAAAAGTGGTTCTGAAGAACACAAAAGCCCATTATTCATCGCTAATTTAGCTATTGAATGTAAAAAATACTCAAAGTTATTGCCTGCTGAAATCGATTTTCTGAGTTCTAAAAGTACAGATGCGTGAATTCCTCCAACACAACTGCTCATTTGCCAGGTTGGGTAACTTACTTTTTTATTTATTTTTATAAACGGAGTCTCTTCTACATAACCAATTGCATCACATAAAAGTGAATTTGTAAAAGGATTATAGGTGGCCATTATTTTTTTATGATGAAAAACACCACTGAGTGCAGATAAATTTAAATAAGGTTTTAAATCAAAAATACACCAGATCAAAAATTCGTCCGGATTAGCAATGGCTATTTCGATTAGAACATCTGAAATTTTCTTACCAGAAAAATCCAGATTCTTTCCTTCGCGAATAATCTCTTTGACTCTATTATTTTGATGATAAAAAACAATCATAATATTTTTTGGTATTGATTGATTATTTTTTGATAGAATTCTATATTTTCATCTGCTAATTTATTGATATCAAATTTGGCTTCTACTCTTTTTCTGGCTTGCTTACCTATTTTTAAGCAGAGAGATTCATCTTGCAATAATTCAGAAATTCTTTCTGCATATAAATCATGATCATTAGGGTGCACCAGATAACCGCTTTCTCCATCAATAATAATTTCCTGTGACCAGCCAATGTTACTGTTGACTACTGCTTTTTTCATGGCCATAGATTCTATTGTAACCATTCCTAAAGTCTCAGCAAAAGTTGGGAATACACAAACATTTGCTTTTTTAATATAACCTACAACTTCATTATAGGGAATTTTACCTAAATATTCGACATTACTAAGATCATCTTTTTCAAATTGATTTTGCATCAGTTGCCAGGTCGAACTTGAATTTGTCTGAATATCAGCAGCATCACTTCCAATTAAAATTAATTTTGCATCAGGATAATTTTTTCGAACTTTATTGAAAATATCCGGTAACTCCAGAACTCCTTTTTTACGAATTATAGTTCCTACATACAAAATCATTCCTTTTTCAAAATTTTCCGGGGCATCATTTGTGAAATTTTGTAATTCTAATCCGTGATGAATTGTTTTTACTTCATCATTTTTCAATTTAAAGATTTTTCTGGAAAGTTCTCCGGCAAAAGTAGTTGGCGCTATAAATCCTTTTGCATTTTTAAGAGCCAATTTTTCTGACCAGTAATTCTTTGGTTTTTGTTTTCTTTTTTCCAGATGGCAAAAATAAGCATCGCTACCATGAAAACGGATTACTAATGGTATTTTAAAATTCATAAAAGCCGTTATTCCAGTCCAGTCAGGAGCTTCAAGAATGTCTATTCCTTTTTGAGAAATTGTTTCTTTTATAAATTTTTCGATTTTTTTTCTATTAAAATAAAATTTAAATAAACTTGCTTTACTATCTGTTAAACTATAAATCGTAACATTATCCTCTTCTAAAATAAATTCTCTTTTCTGGCTATATACAAAAACGGAAACTTTATTCCCCAACATCTTAAGTTTCTCTACTAAATTGTAAACACTTGTGCCTAATCCGCCATCATGGCCAAATGCCTTATGCGGATAATGAGATACTATGTATGCGATATGTGGTTTTAATGCCATGTTTATTTTATTAAAAGTAATCTTTTGACACTTTTTTTAAATTGTATTTTTTTTCTCCTCGTGTATTTTTTAATACTATAAGCATAACCGCCAAAACTTAAAAACTTTATTCCGTAAAAGTGCATCCAAATTTCGGAATCTGACTCAAAATGAAGGTTTTGTTCTAAATCACCAGCTTTTTTTAAATAAACATCTAAAGTATTATTTTTTGTTTTTCTTTCTGCTTTAGAAAAATCAAAAATCCTTGAAAATAAACCAAGATCATTCTGTACTACAAAATCTTCATAATTTAATCCTCTTGAAACTTTAAAAATTTCGGCTACATTATTAGCGACCAATTTTACGTGAGGTTTGTTTAATGCTAACCAACTGGAATACATTAAAAATGGCGGCAAAAAATAATCTTTTTCTAAAAAATAAATATCATCAGATGATCCAGTATCAGTATTGCTAAAGGCAATTTTTACATCAAAATAACTCAAAATATAATTTTTAATTATTTCTTTATTTTTTTGAGATCTTATGTGAAAAACTAGTTTATCTAATATGATTTTATCGTTTAAATGATTGTATTTGATCCATCTTTCAGGAAAATAGTCTTTATCATTTAACTCGATACTTTTTAATCCGTCAAAATTTTTAAATGGCCTGATGATCTTAGAATCTTCTTTCTCTCCTAACCATGCTGACCACCAGGAAAAAGTCGAGTTACTTATTATAAAATCATCGCATAATGTTCCTAAACAAAGTTGCTCAACTTCGCTTAATCCATCACCAAAAAAAGCATTTTTTAAAAATGAGAAATGAAATTTACAATATTTAATATCATCACTGAGAACGACAAGATTGCAGGATTCCCAATCAGGAAAAAAATGAATCAGACTGTTCAGATAATATTTTATGGATAACTGAATATAATCCGGATGATTTACAAAATCTCCTCTACGAATAGAGATAAGAATGGTGCGTTTTTGAAAGACTTCACGATATTTGGTTTTTAATTTGTCAATTAAATTTTGAGAAAACTCGAAATAATATTTTGTCAGTTGCTTATCAAAATATCTTTCTGATTGAAGCCAGCCTTCAATATCATAATTATCTGTTCCTAACGCTCTATCATAATAACTATATTCTTTTTCTTCGATCGTTTTAAAATTCGAAAAATTAGTTTGTAAAAGCGGGAGTTTGTTTTTAAAATAATCTTGATATTTCCAGTCTAAAAAAGAAAATTCCTGCTTGGTTTGAACAGCGATACCAATAGTTGACGCTATTTGAAAAAGCTGATTTCCCAAATTACCTTTCTTTCCTATCTTGCTGTACGTTATCATTTCTTATTTTGGCTTTGAGAGAGAATTATTTATTAAAAAAATCTTTTATAATTCTGGCTGTAAACATTTTTGCGCCGGTATCATTCATGTGTCCGCAAGACGAAAAATATTTATTCTCTACAACAGCATTTTCATAGTTATGAATTTCTGGATATGCTTTTTTTACTTTATCGAAATAATCCATTCCAACAACATTTTCGCACATTGGTGTCATGACAGTGATCAAATTGATATTATTCTCTTTACAAATCTTTTTAATTTGCTCGTAATATCTATTGTGTGGCAGCGGATTTAGATTAACAATATTGTTTTTCATGTTTCCGTTTTCTACGCCTTTTAATGGATAATAGCCTTCATTATCCAAATTACTTGTTCGTTTATGTACTGCATTAAAAAACATTTCCCTAAACCCAATTTTAGCTTCGTATTTTATATATCTGTAAAATGGGATATAATATAACTCATTAAAATCAGTTTGAGTTTCAAATTGTTCTTTTACAACTTTTGAATTATGAATATACGGTAAAAATGCACATGAAATCCCGTCTGATCTTTTGATTCCTGCAAGATTTAAATCTGCCTCAAGAATAACATTCTTGATTTGATATTTTCTTTCTATCATAAGTTTCAACATCAGGGATGTCTCGAACAAATGCGAACCACTCATACCATAATTAAAGGTTTTTAATCCTTTTTCTTCAAACATTGAAGCAACAAAATGGTTATTTGCACGTGATGAACCCAAGATTATCACATCATACTTTTCTGCTTCTGAATTATAAACCTGATCTATTTTTCCTCTGTTTTTACTTTGTATAAACATGGCTGTATAGAATCCATCTAATACAATTGTGAGTAAAATTGTCAGCAAAACAATTTTGCCTGTAAAAATTAAAAACTGTTTCATTAAAATTGAAAATATATAAATTCTTTATAATCTGAAAAAATTCCGAATGCGAGAATGGCAGCAATAGCAAGGGTTAATCTCAGCAAACTTCTTTTTCCGGAAATAGGTTCTTCTTTATTGCGATTATTCCATTCAACCAAAACGAACAAACCGGTTAGTATTAATAACTCATAATTATAACGTTCGTTTTCCAGATATTGAAAACTAAAATCAGCGTTCGTAAAGAGTCTTTTTAAATATAGAAACGCATCTGTTATGGTCTTTGATCTAAAAAATATCCAGGCTACGCAAGTCAGTAAAAATGTTGACAGAATGTTTAATATGACTTTTACAGAATCAAAATTCCATCGTAAGAAGATCGTATCCATGTTATTTCTGTTTCTATTTGACAATAATAAAGGCAGAAAATAAATAGCATTTATAAATCCCCAGGCAACATAAGTCCAATTGGCTCCATGCCAGAACCCGCTGACTACAAATATGATGAAGGTGTTTCTTATTTTCATCCATATTCCTCCTTTGCTTCCGCCTAACGGAATGTACAAATAGTCCCGAAACCAGGATGAAAGCGAAATGTGCCAGCGACGCCAAAACTCGGCAATATCTCTTGAAAAATAAGGATAATTAAAGTTTCGCAATAAATCTAAACCAAACAGTTTTGAAACTCCTAATGCAATATCTGAATATCCTGAGAAGTCTCCATAAATTTGAAAAGCAAAATAAATGGCTCCCAGAATTAATGAGAAAGTATTCATTGCCGTATAATTATCAAAAATAGCATTTGCATATGCGGCGCACGTATCTGCAATGACTACTTTTTTAACCAATCCCCAAACAATTTGAAAAACACCTTCTTTTGCTTTTTCAAAATCAAATTCTCGTTTTACTTTTACCTGAGGCAATAAATGCGTGGCGCGCTCTATTGGTCCTGCAACTAAAAGTGGAAAGTAGCTTACAAATAGCGAATAATCTACAAAGTTGTATTCAGCTTTTATTCGTTTGTAATAAATATCTATTACATATGATAAACCGTGGAAGGTATAAAATGAAATTCCGACCGGAAGGATTACATTTAATAAAATTGGACTGGCTTTTACTCCTACTGAACTTAATAAATCTGAGAATGAGGAAGCGAAAAAATTATAATATTTAAAAATTCCTAAAAATCCTAAATTAACTATTATGCTGAGCCAAAACCAAAACTTGCGGCTTCCTTCTGATTTTCCTTTTTCGATTTGAATTCCGGTATAATAATCCAAAAAAGTCGAGAACACTAATAAAAACAAGAATCTCCAATCCCAACAAGAATAGAAATAATAACTGGCAACAATTAGTAACGCATTTTGGGTATTTTTTGTTTTATTAAAGACAAACCAATACAGAAAAAAAACGACTGGTAAAAAAACAGCAAATGCTAAAGAGTTAAAAAACATATTATTTTAAAAATTTGATAAACAATTTAATAGGAAATAAAATTCAGAAATTAGTGCACGATTTTTTCGATAGCTTTCCAAATTTTTTCAGAAACACTTTCTGGCGAATGACCACTAATGATCTCAAACCATTTTTGAGCATTTTCTATTGTTTCCGTTGATTGCTCTAAACCAAGTCTGATTTTTTCTTTTATGTCCTGAGGGGAATTTAACCATAAAACGGCATTTTTATTTGGCATGGACCTAAAGTGAACGTATTGATAAATTTTAGAAACTGACCAATCTTTATCAACTTTATCAGGTACATCATAATTTATAAAAGCACAAGGTTTTTGATGTGCAACATAATCAAACACCATTGATGATCCCAGGTTTAACACCATCTCTGTATGTTTGATTGTGTTAATTTGCAATTCGAGATCTCCTTTTGTTGGTAAAATGGTATTCCAGTCTTCTCCAACTTTTTCCCATAAAGGAGCAATGGGTGTAATTATATCTTTATTTTTTTCAAGTACTAAATCATATCTCTTAGAAAAATCTACCGGACAGCGTCTAAAAATAATCCCTATTGAATTTCCCTGATTATTTAGTTCTCTGACAGCATCTGCAACATCAGATAAATATTGCGGATCATCAGGACAAGTTGTAAAATCATCTCCTGAATAGCATACATATTTTTTATTTAAATCAAGCTGGTATTTTTCGAAAAACGCACTTTTTGATACGGCATTGTTTGCATCAAAATGACTTTCAAATTGTGGAGTTCCTGTTACAAATATCTGATTTTCTTTAATGTACGGATAATAATGCAGCAGTTCGCGCTTCATGTGCTCGCTCCAGACAAAATAAAAATCTGTCTCGACTACCATTGTTGCTTTTGGCAAATTATCCCAGGAGAATATAAAAGTAGCTGTTGGAATTTTTAATTCTTGTGCTGCTAATAATGGTGCAATTGCCAAAACCGGACGCTGATTGGTACAAAAAACGAAATCAGGTTTTTCTATTTTAAGTGTTTCCAGACAATGCGCATAATAGTTGCCGCTTTTTTCTAGTTTTTTAATTTTTTCGCGAATTTTCTTCAACCCTTTATCTGAAGAATGAGTTGCAATTAAAAACTGAGAAATTAAATTTTTTACAGCTGGTTTTAATTTTTTATACGAAAAAGGAAAACGATAAGTATCATACACCGGATCTTTCTCAATTTGAATATTTAAATTGAGTTCGATATGTTTTCTTGCATTTTTATAACTATCCGTTAAAAGATTCGCTTTAGCATTTCTGATTTTTACCTCATCAAATCCTAAAGTTGTTAAATCAAAAGGAGTATTATTCCAATATCTGATATCAAAATTTTGCTGTAATCCGAATTTGAAAAAATTTGAAAAAGCAAAATTCCGCAGTCCTACTCCGTCAGGCAGTAAAATAAAAATTTTTTTATTAAGCATTAACTGTCTCTAAATTGTTTTTGGTTATTAAGATGCCAAATATCTGATTTTTGAAGAGACTGAAGAAATAATTCGTTACTATTTCCTTCGCCAAAATCATCGATCGATCCCTGAACTTTATGAGAATCTATTATTGCAAGTGCTTTTTTTATACCTTGAACAGAATAATCGGTGTTGATAATATCAGCATGTATTGCCCTGTTTTGCTGTCTTGTGCCTATGTTTATAATAGGAATTCCATAATAAGGCGCTTCTCTGATTCCTGCACTACTATTGCCTATTATAAATTGACTGTTTTTTAATAAAGTAAGAAAATATTCAAATCGCAGTGACGGAAAAACCCTGAATCTTGGATTGTCTTTTAGCTTTTTATAAGCATCAAGAATAAACTGACTTCCTAAATCATTATTGGGAAAAATCACGATATAATTGTGATGATCGTTTAATAATGATGCTACAAATGATTCTGCATATTCTTTCATGATCGAAAACTCAGTCGTAACGGGATGAAACATTACAATCGCAAAATCATCAAAGTTGATTTTATAATAATCTTTTGCCGTTTTTAAATCCGGTAATTGATCAGAAAACATAATATCAATATCCGGGGAACCAATTGTAAAAATGGATTCTTGTATTTCTCCCATCTGGCTCAATCTTTTCGCTGCCTGCGTATTTGAAACAAAATGAATATGGCTTAATTTACTCACGCTATGACGAATTAATTCATCAACAGTTCCTGAAATTTCGCCTCCTTCTATATGAGCTACAAGAACATTATTAAGAGAACCAACAATAGCACCTGCAAGGGTTTCTACGCGATCACCATGAACCACTATCATATCAGGATTTATGGTTTTGCAATAACCTGATAATCCTTCTATGGTTTTAGCCAATGTTAAATCCATTGTGGTCTCGTGCGTGTGATTTTCGAATGTAAAAACATTTTTAAAATTACAACGCTCAATTTCTATTAAGGTATATCCATAAACTTCTTGTAAATGCATACCGGTTACAAAAACAAATACTTCAAATTTATCTTGTTTTTCAAGCGTTTGAATCAATGATTTTATTTTACCAAAATCAGCACGGGTACCGGTAAGAAAAAGAATTTTTTTCATTTAAATATTTTTATTCAAAATCAGAAAAATCTAATTGTTCATCATTTTGAATGTCCCTTGTTGCAGTTTTACCTATTAAATCATTAAAATGTTCTGCCAGGATTTTTCCGGTTCCGGGACGTTTTACCCAAATGTTTTGTTTAGATAAAACTTCTCCTTTTTTAATTGAGGCAATAGCGCAAACAGTAGCAAAGGCAAAATCAATTGTTACTTGTTCTTCAAGAGCCGGTTTTTTAGTTCCTCCGCGCATCAAAGCAATCTCTGCCGAAGAAATGATTAGTTCCTGACATGCTTTTTCATCCATACTGCAAACAATATCCGGACCTGTACGCTGCATATGATCTGTAAAGTGTCTTTCTAAAATACTTGCGCCTAAAGCAACAGCTCCTAAACAAGCATTATTATTTAAAGTATGATCACTTAAACCAAAAACTTTATCAGGAAATGCTTCGTGCAATTCTGTCATTGCACCATAACGAACCAAATGAATAGGTGTTGGATATAAATTTGTAGTATGTAAAATTGCCACCGGAACATTATGTTTATCAAAAACAGCAATTGCTTTTTGTACACTTTCGATAGTATTCATTCCTGTACTTAAAATTACAGGTTTCCCAAACGAAGCAATATGTTCTAATAAGGGATAATTATTGCATTCTCCGGAACCTATTTTATAAGCGGGGATATCGAACTTTTTTAAACGTTCTGCAGCTGCTCTTGAAAATGGTGTCGAAATAAAAATCATGCCTTTACTTTCGACATAGTTTTTAAGTTCTAATTCATCAGCTTCATTTAAGGAACAACGCTCCATAATTTCATAAATAGAAACATCGGCATTACCGGGAATGACTTTTTTCGCAGCACCGCTCATTTCATCTTCTACAATATGGGTTTGGTGTTTTACAACCTCAGCTCCTGCCCTGTGTGCAGCATCAACCATTTCTTTGGCAACTTGCAAAGAGCCTTCATGGTTAATTCCGATTTCGGCAATTACTAAAGGTGGAAAATCTTGTCCAACTTTTCTTCCTGCTATTTCGATATATGGATTCATTATTTAAAGTTTTTTCTAATTTTTCTTTTTATAAAAGTGAAGGCTTTTTGTTTGGCCCAAAATAATTTCATTTTAAAAGTAGGGTTAATAAATATTAATTGCCCTCCACCAATATAACTTTTTACACTTCGGCTTTCGTGTGCATAAGGCGGATTCTTTTTTAGCGTTATAACATTTACAAACAATGACTTAGGAAAAATACTTAATATTGATTTTGTTTGATCTTCTCTGCCGCCTTCTATAAAAAGTATCGCATTTACTGCACAATATTGTTCAATTTGTTTTAGTGAAAGATCTAAACCATCAATAATAATTAAATCAAATTTTTTACTAATAACTTCATTCAACTTAGGAAAAAGTTGAATTTGGTCATAGTGTTGTACATTTTTTGGAAGAGCTTTCAAACAAAATTCATTGCTTTCTGTTCCTACATATTTAATATCCAGTTTGTTTAATTTAGAAAACTTTAAAACTGTATCAGAAACAGATCCAATACCCAATCCTATTTCGAGAATATCAGATATATTAAATTTTTTTATAAGTCTTAAAATAGTTTCTAAAGCAAATTCGCTTGCGATATAATCACTTCCTTCTAATGAACAAAAATATTTATAATTCTGAATTGCAAGTTTCTTTATTTTCATTTTTTATTTTTTGTTATTATCCATTCTGTATAATCAAAATCATCCTGTGCATCAATATCAATTTTTGCAAAAATATGATCTATTATCAATGTAAAAGCATTTTCAGAAATAATTTTATCTTCTAAAATAAGTTTTGCTTTAGTGATATAAAGCAATCCGTTTTCATAAAAAAGGGGTTCAAGATCCTGGCTTCGCTGTCCAATTCTATAATTGAAAGGAACGAATTTATTTTGTACAATTTTTCCAAATTTTTGATGATTCTGAGTTACAGTAAACAAACTGTCAGAGTTATTTTGCTCATACATTTTAAAAGCTTTTTTTAATAAATCATCCGGTCTTAAGGGATTTGTAGGTTGCAACAAAACTACATTTTCCACATCTCCTTCTAATTGCTCTAATACATTTTTTAATGCCGTTACCGTAGGTTCTAAGTCACCAGATAAGGATTCTGGCCTATCAATAACCTTAGCGCCAAACAATATTGCCTGCTTTTTAATTTCATCATTATCTGTCGAAACATAAATTTCGTCAATGATGTCGCTATTGGCCTGAGCATATAAAATACTATGTGCCAAAAGTGGAATTCCTGCTAACATTTTTACATTTTTTTGAGGTAATCTTTTAGAGCCTCCTCTTGCCGGAATTATAGCAATTGTTTTCATTTGCACGCAATTATAATGTTATTTTTTTTCTGGTTGCCAATATATCCTGGTATCCTCAAGTTTTCGAAATTCATAAAACTCTTTATCCGTAAATCTGTTTTTATTTTTTATGATTTTAGGAATGGAACCTATTAAGTTAAACAGGGCATAAAATAGTGCTTTTAGAGCTTTAAAATCACCTTTAAAAACTTTTAGCTTTAACTGCATCCAAATAGAATAAACCATTTTTCTGGGAATTACCTTTAGCGGTAAAAACAAAAAATATAAATACCATCCGGCTCTAAGTGATCTTTGTAATCTAATAGCATAATCGGCATTTTTTTTTCTGGCCTTGATATTCACTCTGTGATTAATTAAGACTTCCGGAAAATAATGAACCTCCCAATTTCTTTTGAATAATTGCATTGCTGAGAAATCTTCTTCTCCATAAAACTCAAACCATTCCGGATAATTAGGGGTATCTCTCCATGCACTCATTCTCCAGACATGACCGCAACCAACAAAGCCTTTTACTCTTTGTGATTTTTCTGCTGAAATTATTTCAACCGGTTCGTCTAATCCCCAAAAAATGCGAAGTGCAATTAATCCGCAATTTTTATTTTCATCAAAATGTTTGCGTATAGCATTTAAAGGATCCTGAGTAATAAAATGTGCGTCATCATCTAGTGAAATTGCAAATTCTGCCTGAGTTTCATTTAGCATTTTATTTCGACAATAAAGATATCCTTTTGAAGATTCATTGCGAAAAATTTTAATTCCGGGAAAATCTTTGTTTACTTTTTCAAAAGTACCGTCTGTAGAACCATCATCAAAAACCACACATTCTACCTCTTCTGTTTCTATTAAATATTTGATTTTATTTAATGTAAAAATCAAGTCGCTGCATCTATTTTTAGTTGTAATTAAAATAGAAAAATTATGTTTATTTAAACCCATAAAAGCTTTTTGATTTCATTAATCATGAGATTTCATTTTTAGCATTCTTTTATATCCTTTATATGAAATTAATACGTTTGAAATTTTCCCGTGTAAAAAAAACATTTTAACTGACTGAAAAATCTTTATATAATATTGTTGTTTCACTACAGTTTTTGAAAAGTGTTTTTGCAGGAAATAAAAATAAAGTTTTTCTTTTTCTAATTCCAGATTTAATGTTTTGGCTTTGTCTCTTTGTCCACCAACTGAAACCTGCAAGTGTTCTACCAAAATTTTAGGCTGAAAATAGATATTTGCTCCGGCCTGAAGCAAGCGCATTCCGTAATCCCAATCATCGCCCCATATGGTGAAATTTTCATCAAAGAAAAAACCCGCTTCTCTAAAAACATCTTTTTTTACAATATTTAAACCGGAACATACTTGCAGTCTAAATCGTGATTTTGAGAAATTATGTGGTTTTGCAATGGTGTCTAAAATGGTTTGGTATTTAAACTCTGCTGTTTCCATTCCGTCAAAATGAATTCCCGGAATTAAAACATCAATTATGTTGGGTTTTAAAATTTCTGTAATTTGCTCAAACGCAATACTTGGGATTCTCAAGTCGTCATCAAGAAAAAACAGCCATTCTTCATCTTTGTAATGTTTTAAAGCCTGGTTTCTGGAATGATTCACTGATTTTTCTCTTCCGTTTTTCACGAAAGTAAAATTAAATTCAAGCGGCAGTTTATCAAGATCTGATTCTATATCGACCTGACTTTGATCAACAATAACAACTTGCGAAATATATGTCCCGAAAGCATTTAGATCTAATAACAAATTAGACAAACATTCTAATCGATCTCTGGTTGGAATTACTAAAAAAAAGTTTTTCATTTCTTTACTATTTTAGCATAAACTGCATAAACAGCTGCAAATATTTTGAGTTTCTTCAATATCAAAATTATTTTATATTTTATTAATCGAAATTGAAATTTTATTGCCGATATAAAACCTATTTGCTTAACATGATAAGCAATCATTGTTTTATAAGTTGCAAATGAAGGAATATTTAAAAAAGCAACTTCAAGCTTTTGCAAAATTACTTTCTTTTGACCTTTTGTAAACGATGCAGTATATTTTGAAAATAGTATCTCGCAAAATTCAAAAGTGGCCCAGTTTTTAAGATCATTTGTACTGGAATCTCCTGTTATACTCAAACTTGAAACCCTAATTGAAAGATGAGCATCATTTATAGAATAAATAAAATTGGGAGTCGAAAATTCTAAAATAGCTAAGTCATCAGAATGCCAGGCAAGATTCAAATCTTTGAATTTTTTGTGTTCTACAATTTCTTTTTTAAACAGGTGTTCGCTTAATGAACTTCGTGTTTTTTTTGAAAATTTGCGGGTCAAAAAATCTTGTGCGTTTTCTAAGACAGGATGAGTGAATTTATCTAAAAAAACTTCTCCTTTTTCATTTATAACCTTGGTAGCTAAACGAACTACGTTTATATTTTTCTCTTGAATTTCTTTTTGATTTTTATAAAATAGTTCCACTACATTATCACTCAACACGTCATCATCTCCCAGAATCATAATCCAGTCTTCAGTCTCAGTAAGAGCGATACATCGATGCCATTGTTTTACTAATGAGGTTCCGCCCAGGTTCGAATCAAAAATATGATAATTATACTCAAAAGCACCTTTAAATTTATCCAGCAAAAATTGTGGATCTTCAGGACTTGAATCGTTTCCTATATAAACTTTAAATCTTTTATCAGTCTGATTTTTTAAGGATTGCAGCGTTTCGTCAAAAAACTGAAGTTTGTAATACGGTATTACGATCGCGATCATTTTGTTGCTTTTTTCAGTATCCATTTTCCAAAACCAAGTAAGTGTAATTTCGAAAGGATTTTTTTAATTTTATTTCCTAATTTATATGATCCTGAATGTTTATATTTCTTCAGTTCAAGTCTGTTTTCTCTGGACTGCTGATAATACTTTTCGATTAAAAAAATTAAAAAGGTTTCAAATTCATCTTCAGATAACATCGTTTTTAAAACCGGAAAAGAATAGAAGAAATTGCTTTTCATATGAGCAAAATCTTTGGTCATATTTTTATCATGGTATCTGTAATAAGCTAATGGCAAATCGATAAAAATAACTTCAGGATTATTTTTAAATATCCTTAACCACATAATCCAATCTTCTTTTGCGCCTAATTCTGATTGAAATTTAAAATTTTCGAAATTGCTTTTATGAAAAAAACCACAGTGGATTGGTATATTAAACTCGAAATCCCAATCGTATAATACTTTTTCAAAATTAAATTCGGCTAAAGTGAGTTTACAAAATGGTGCTTCTGAATTTTGTAATGTATCTCTAAACATCCTAAAATTCGATATTACAATTTTAGGATCGAATTTATCTTTTTCCAGAACGGCTAAAGAATCTTTTATTTTATTTTCATGCAATAAATCATCTGAATCCAAAAACTGTATAAATTCTCCTTTTACTATACTTAACGCATAATTCCGGGCGTAACTTACTCCTTTATGTTCTAAATTATAAAACGAGAAACGGCTATCATTTTTGATAAATTCCTTAACAACGGCAACGGTATTATCTGTAGATCCATCATCTACAATAACACATTCCCAATTAGTATAACTTTGTAACAATACGGATTCTAAAGTATCTTTTATTAGATGCTCTCTATTAAAAGTTGGAATTATTATTGAAACTAAAGGGGCTGCTTGCTCCATTTTATTTTTTTAGATATTTGATATTTTATTTTAAAAGTATTTTACAAAAATCAATATGAAATTTACTTATGGGTTTCAACCACACTAATTTTAACCAAAACCGAATTGCTTCTTTTTTGAATCCCAATTCATTTAATTTAAAAACAAAAAGTTTTCCGTTTTTAAACTCTTGAAGTTTTAAATTTTTAATTTCTGAAACCGATATGGGAAGCATATGATTATACAAATTATAAAATTCAATTGCTGATTTGTACCAATCTTTATTGATTTTGCCTCTGGAATAATGTTCTAATAAAATATCTTGTGTTGCAATTATTTTATACCCTTTTTTAAGGTATTCAAATGAAAGGTTTAAATCATAATTATGGAAACCATTCATTTTTTGACTGAAGAAAATATCATTTATTTTTCTTGCTGCCATAAATACACCATCTACAACTACGACTTCTTCTAATGTATTATTTTTAAATCCTTCTACCCAATGTTCTTTTTCTTTGTTGACAAGATGTTGAACAAGATTTAAGTATAAATCTTTTTGCGGACAATCCCACCAAGCTGAAGGCATTCTTGTTTTGCTTTTTGATCCGGCTATGCCAATTAATCCAATTTTTTCGTTTTTATTAAAAATTGAATTTAAAATTTGTCCCCAATTTTTTGTAACAAGATGTATATCATCATGGACAAAACAAAGTATTTCTCCTTTACTTTTATTTATTCCAATATTATATGCTTCAAAAATTGAGTATCTATTTTCTGAGTTATCAATTACTATCAATTCATGTACTGAACCAATAGTCTGCTGAATATTCTGAACTAAATCATTATTAATATTTTTAGTTCTTGAACATATAATTATTGAAATCATTTTAATATTTTACTATCTGTTCCTTTAAAAAATTCCAATCCTAAAAATTTATTCGTAAAGAGATTAATTACAAACTTTTTGCTTTTTAATAGTTTCTTAATTTCTATTTTATCTCTTTCAATCTGTCTGAGATTATGTATGTAACCTCCAAAATATTCATCGTATAATTTATGATGCTTTTTATAAATTTCAAATAATGTTTTAGATTGTTTGATTGGATCATTACAGAGTTCAACATCTCGTGACATCACTTTTCTTCGATAAAAGAAACCTGTATAATTTAATCTTTTTATTTTGGGCATATCATATTTTGATATTAAATTGATCCAAAATTCCCAATCTTCATTTCCGTATTCTAATTTTTCATCATATCCTCCGGTAGATATAAAATCTGTTCTTTTAAAAATTGCGGAACAGTAAATACAATTATTTAGTAAAAACTTTTTGAAATCAAAATCAGGCAAATTCCAAAATTCATTTATTATTCCAAAAAAAGCTGCATTGGCATAAACCAAACATAACGATTTATCATTTTCAAATTCAGTGATTCCTAATTTTAGATAATCACTACCAATCTTGTCATCTCCATCTAAAGGTAAAATATAGGTTGACATAGAATTTAAAATTCCAAAATTCCTAGTACTGCTTACTCCCCCATTTTCTTTAACAAAATATTTGAATCTTTTGTCTTTCGTAACCCATTTTTTTGCTACTTCTTCTGTATTATCAGAGCTCCCATCATTTACCAAAATACATTCCCAGTTATCATAACTCTGATCTAATACAGATTGAAGGCATTCATCCAGATATTGAGCCTGATTATAACAAGGGACTATTATGGAGACAGAAGGACTATTCATTTTTTTTAGTATAGAAAATCATTGATTTAATAAATAATTTTATTTCGTGACGTGCTATTAATTTAAAATGGCGCTTGTTTCTAGCTTTTAAATATTGAAAAAAAATTGAAGCCGAGTATTTTTTTCTCTTTAAAAAATAATCTTTATATAAATTATTCTGAAGATTTAACAAGTACTTTTCAAAACCTGTTTTTTCAAAAAAACTTGCTTCATTGGCCAGCAATAGCCTGCTTTTTAAATCTTGGAATTGTTCGATTTCACTAAAATAAATCTGATGTTTTCCTGAAATAATTTTCTTTAATAAATCAGTTGTAAATTCATCTTTATTTAAATTTAAATTATTGATTAAATTCGTCTTTATTTCTAAGGCTATGTTTGTTTGTTGTTCATTTCTTTTTTGAGATACTTGCGAATTATGTATCCGGTATTGTAGTAACACTTCCTGTAAATTGTGCAGTTTGCCAATTACAAGCATTCTGGTCCAGAGATCGTAGTCTTCTGCAGGTTCTTTAGTTGCATCATACATTAAAGAAAATTTATCCAGGATATTTTTTCTTATCATTACTGTAGGGTGTCCTATGCAACAATCCTTAAGCATTGCTAATTTAATATTTTCATTATTTTCAGGAACAGTAACAATTATATCTGTGCCTATTATCGTAAATACAGTTCCACACAAAACAACATCTGGATTTGCATCTAAAAAAGTCACTTGTTTAGCAAAGCGTTCCGGCAAACTAATATCATCACCATCCATTCTGGCAATGTATTCTCCTTTAGCAATGCTTAATCCGTTATTTAAACTATTTGTATAACCTGAATTCTGAGGTTTTTCTATTAATTGTATTCTTGGATCATTATATGATTTTATAATCGAAACAGTTGAATCTGTCGAAGCGTCATCGATTATTATAAATTCAAAATCTGAAAAAGTCTGATTTAAAATACTGTCTACCGCTTCCTTTACATAAAGTTCGCAATTATAGACCGGCATTAAAACTGTTATTTTTGGGCTTGAAGACATTACTTTATTTCTTTTTCAAATAATTGTATATCTGATTCTACCATTTGTTCCACTATATCTTTAAGATCAAATTTTGGTTTCCATCCTAAAACTGTTCTTGCCTTTGTTGAATCTCCTATCAATAAATCAACTTCTGTTGGTCTGTAATAAGCGGGATCTATTTTTACAATTTCCTTCCCTATTTCTAATTGATATTTTGAATTTGAACAGGATTTAACTCTTCCTACTTCATTTTCATTCTCACCTACAAAGTCTAATTCAATACCACATTCCAGAAATGCCATTCTAACAAATTCTCTAACTGTGGTGGTTTTACCGGTAGAAATAACAAAATCTTCTGCTTTATCTTGTTGTAAAATTAACCACATGGCTTCTATATAATCTTTTGCATGTCCCCAATCTCTTTGCGAATTTAGGTTTCCTATGTATAATATATCCTGTAAGCCTAATGCGATTTTTGCCGTAGCCATCGTAATTTTTCTGGTAACAAATGTTTCTCCTCGTAATGGCGATTCGTGGTTAAATAAAATTCCATTACAAGCAAACATATTATATGCCTCACGATAGTTTACGGTTATCCAGTATGCATAAATTTTTGCCACACCATATGGTGAACGCGGATAAAATGGTGTTTTCTCTGTTTGTGGTACTTCTTGCACTAAACCAAACAACTCTGAAGTCGAAGCCTGATAAACTCTGGTTTTTTCTGCCAGACCTAAAATTCTTACTGCTTCTAATAATCTCATTGCTCCTAAACCATCAACATTTGCAACATATTCAGGAGTATCAAAACTTACTTTTACATGAGACATGGCTCCTAAATTATAGATTTCATCAGGCTGAACTTCCTGAATTATTCTTATTAAATTAGTCGCGTCAGATAAATCTCCGTAATGAAGGATGAATCGAACGTTTTCTTCATGAAGGTCTCTGAATAAATGATCGATACGTTGTGTGTTAAACGATGAAGCTCTTCTTTTTACGCCGTGAACTTCGTAGCCTTTTTCTAATAGGAATTCTGCTAAATAAGCTCCATCCTGACCAGTAACTCCGGTTATTAATGCCTTTTTCATTTTTTATATTTTAAGCCAACTTGTTGGTATTATATCATTAGTATTTATAGAATTGTCATTAAACCAAAGTTTTGGAGCAATTACAATTTTATTCTGATTTTTATTGAGCCATGCACCCCACCAGCTAAAACTACTATTTGCTATAACATTATGTTTACAGGAAGCCATTAATTTTAAATCTTCAAAATTCGTTGAAGCATCATTAAAGTCAATAAAAACTGTTTCGTGATTTGTTGAGAAATTTGATTTGACCCATTTTATATCATCAGAAAAAACAAAAAAAACAGGGTTGGTTATCTTTTCTTCTATTATTTCTAAAGCTTTCTTATAGTATTCTTCTTTACTTGTATTGTGTAAAGGATTGTTTAAATAATCTCCTCGTCGAATATGTACTGAAACAGAATTTACAGTTTCAATTTTTGCAATAGTATCTGTAGTAATCTTCTTTAATGGTGTACGTATTTCAAAATCCTCCCGTATTTCTTTTTCGTATTTTTTAAAATATTTTTCTGACTGAAAATAACCTTCTAAAAATATAACGTCTCCTTTTAAATTAAAAAGATCCTGATTATAACCAAAATCAACTTCTTTATAGGAAGTATTTTTTTTATAAAAACTTTTTATTTTTTTAAAATATCTGTTTGGTTTGTTATAGACATTAGAAATAATATTAAAATGATTTAATGCATAGTTGTGCAATTTATAACTTTTAAATTGTGAGACATCTATATAAAGTTTGTGTTCTGTTTCTAAAGCAAAAGCTTTGGCTGTTGCATATTGAAACAACTGATTTCCTAAACCTCCAATTAACTCAACTACAATCATTATTTTTTTAATAAATTCTCGATAATCAATAAGTCTTCTTCAAGAAGCTCAGGATAATTTCCGCAATAAAAACCATTCGCATGCATCATATTCGCTCCGGGCATATTATAAAGGTCTTTTACATATTTTTTATAAAATGGCTGCTCTTGCATATTTCCGGCAATCATAGGTCTGATTTCAACACCGGCCTGAGTAAATTTATCCAGATAATGTTTTCTTAGTTCCGGCGTTTTACAAACAAACGGAAAAGCGAACGTAGACAATCTGTTTATATGATTGTGTTTTAGATAAACAAAATCTGAATTGTCTTTTATAATATTTTCTATTCGCAAATAATTTTGTTCTCTCTTACTAATATTTTCTTCTAAAAACTGCATTTGGTATTGCCCTAGGAAACCGGTAATTTCAGTAGGTCTAAAATTATATCCTAAATCATAGAACGTATATTTGGCTTGAAATTCTGACTGAATATCGAATTTTCCTCTCCATTTTTCCTGTTGTTCAGCAGTAAGGTTTCTATCCCATCCGTTGGCTCTTACAATTCTAAGCATTTCGGCAAAATCATCATCACTTGTGCAAACCATTCCTCCTTCTATCGTTGACATATGATGTGCAACAAAAAAAGAAAAGCTGCCTCCAATTCCAAAATTACCGGTAATTCCTTCCGGTAATTCGGTTCCTAATGATTCACAATTATCTTCTATTAAAATAATATTCCTATCATTACAAATTTGTTTTATAGCATTTATATCTCCTGTAAAACCAAGAATATTTGTTATAAATAAAGCCTGTAAATCTGTTGTTTTCAATCTTTCCAAAAGATGATACGACATTGTATTCAATGTGTCAGGTTCACAATCGAGTGCAACAGGAACCATACCTAACTGAATAATTGGCATTGTATTAGTAGACCATGTTAAGGCTGAAAAAGCCACTTTATCACCATCTTTTAATTTTCCTAAATTTTTTAATGCCTGCAACATGGCTAAGTTTGCACTACCGCCACTATTAAACAATACAGCATGTTTAGACTTTTGATACTGAGCAAATTTATCTTCGAATTTTTTGCACTCAATATCCATACTTAATCTGTCTGCGGTAAGAATAAAATCAGCCAAAGCTTTTTTAGTTTGTTCTTCTTTAAGAAATGCTTTTCGCATTAAGGGTATTTTCATTACTGCTTATTTTTATAACTTTTTATTACCTCTTCAATTCCTGTTTCTAATGTTTTATTAGGTTTAAACCCTTCATTTAACATATTAGATACGTCCATGCATTTTTTTAGCATACCATTTGGTTTGGATTCATCCCACAAAATCTCTCCGGAATATTTTACTTTAGACGAAATTAACTCCGCTAATTCTTTTATACTAATGTCAGTTCCAGGACCAACATTTATAAAATCCGGAGAATTATAATTTTCGAAAAAATATAAAATTGCTTTAGAAAAATCTTCTACATGCAAAAATTCTCTTCTTGCAATTCCTGTCCCCCATAAAGTCAGGGATGCAGCATTATCATTTTTAGCATCTACAAATCTTTTTACTAATGATGACAAAACATGGGCATGATTTAGATCAAAAGTATCATTAGGGCCGTATAAATTACTTGGAATTAAACTAATTCCGTTAAAACCATATTGTTTATTGTAGGTTTCTAGTAATTTAATTCCAGCAATTTTTGCAACTGCATATCCTTCATTTGTTGGTTCCAGTTTCCCGTCTAAAAGATATTCTTCTTTCATTGGTTGTGGTGAAGCTGCAGGATAAATACATGAACTTGCAATAAATACAAACTTTTTTACACCATGTTTATATGAAGAATTGATGATATTAGATTGCATCATCAGGTTATCATACAAGAAAATTGCTGGATTATCAATGTTTGCTTTAATACCACCAACTTTTGCTGCAATATGAATTACATATTCTGGTCTTTCTCTATCAAAAAAATCATCAACTTGTTGCTGATTTATTAAATCTAAAGTTTTATGTGTTGTTGTTATAATATTAGAATAACCGTTTTCTTTAAAAAAATTTAAAGTTATAGAACCCAGCATCCCTGTATGACCTGTAATATATATTTTAGCGTCTTTATTTATATTGTTAACCATTAGATTCTACTTTTAAATATTTTTGCTGGATTTCCAAAAGCAATTTTATAGGGTTGGATATCTTTTGTTACTACTGATCCTGCACCAATTACAGATCCTTTTCCAATGGTTACACCATCCATAATAACACAATTGGCACCAATCCAAACATCATCTTCAATAACAATAGGTCCCTTAGAACCATCGCCTTGCAACATAATTGGAATGTCTATTCTTGAAGTATTATGATATCCTCCAGCAAGCATAACGTGAGGAGCTATCATAACATTTGAGCCAATTTTAATATCACCATATAAGCAGCTATAGTGATTTATTATAGAATTTTCCCCAACTGAGATTTCCCAATACCCAGGCTGTAAAACTACTCCATAATTTAATTTCACGTTTTTTGATAAACTTATTTTTTCTGAATTTAAAATTGAACAGTTATACTTTATTGAAACTGATTTATGACAATATTTAAATTTATAATTTTCTGCAAATATGTCTTTTAATAAAATATTTGCAATTTTCATTTTTATTTTATTTTTAAAACTTGATCGCATTTTTTATTTTATTTTTTATTTTAAAAAAAGTAGTTTTTGAGTTTTTATTATATACTACTTCAGGATGAATTCTAATAGGTGTTTTTAAATGAGTTTTTGAAAGTTTTTTTTCTATAATATAATTACATACAAGTGGAAATATATTTAGATTATTTAAATAATGAAGTTTAGCTTTTATAATTTCTTCTAAATGCTCTTCATAAAAATTATTTTGAGATAAAATATTTTCTATAATTTTTATCGATTTATTCGTGTTTTCAATATCTATTAATTCGTATGAATTACTATCAAAATACTTTTCAATATTTGGACATCCATAATATATTGGGAAAGTATGGGCTAAATAACAATCATAAATTTTTTCAGTAATCCAATCGTCACAAACATAGTTCTCAATCGCTATTGAATATTTATATGGAGCCAAAACATCCCATTTATCTTCAAAATCATTAATTCCTCTTCCAAATAAATCTAGATCTGATTTAAAATGATCTTTCAAACTCATTACAAAATCAAATCTCTTTTTATGTCCATCTGTAAATTGCTTATTTGATACTACTATTGATAATGGTTTAGTTTTTTCTATTAATAAATTATTAATCAATTCATCATAATTTTTCCCAACAAACCAATTATGTCCTTGGTGAAAATAGACTTTATTTTTGTGGTTCAAATCTCTTTGACATGTAATAACATGTCCAAATTGCGATAAAAACTCAGTACTATATTTTTGAATGACAGAGGGCTCAGCTGTCAGAAAAATTCTGTTTTCTATGGGGCAATTACATATCTCTTCATTAATTAAAAAATTAAATACGATAAGAAAATCATAGTCTGTAGTATTATCATTTATAAAAAATTGAAAATCTCCCCATTTTACCGGAAAAAAATTCCCCCAATTAGGAAGCCAATTTGGTACTTGACGCGCGATTGGATAATTTGGATATGGAAATATTAATTTAATTTTATACATCGTAAAGATTCATGTTATTTTTCTAATATAATTCTAAAAAAACTTCAGTAAACAAGTAAACAGCAGTTTGTAATGTAAGAAATTTCTAGTTCATATTTATACTTACAATTTTTTCCATTCTGGATTTAAAAAGAAAAGACCTGCTGCTCTTGGTAAATTTCTTATTGTATATTTACCTCCGTCCATAATTTGAAAAGACAATGCATTTTCAATACTGTCAAATATTTGATGCCCTGTTGTAGTATTACTGGTTAAACTTATCGTATATATACCCGGAAAAAGTCTTATATCTTTTATACTCACGATGTACTCTTCCTGTTCTGTTATATGATTTAATTCAAAATTTGAATCTCTTCCCATAATGTGAAATATGGGCATTTCATCAGAAGACTTTATTTGAATTCCAACTTCAGATTTAGCTTCGTTGGTGTTATTTTTTAATTTGAATTTAATATTTAAATCATCACCAATAGAAAACTCGTACTTTAATTTCTCGAACTGGTCACTGATCTCTGCCGAAATAAATTGTATATTTCCAGTACCTAGTCGCTTTGTATCTGAATCAAAAACAACACTATGTTCTGTAGAATTCGCATTATCTGAATACACATCTAATGACTCATCGATATTACCTGTAAATTTAATTTTACCATTTTCAAGTACAATTCCTCTGGTACACAAACTTTTTACCGCTGCCATATTATGGCTCACAAATAAAACAGTTCTCCCTTGCCCTTTAGAGATATCCTGCATTTTTCCGATAGCTTTTTTCTGAAACTCTGCATCTCCAACTGCTAAAACCTCATCTACAACCAAAATTTCAGGTTCTAAAAAAGCTGCTACTGCAAAAGCTAAACGAACAGTCATTCCTGAACTATATCTTTTTACGGGAGTATCAATATATCTTTCACAACCAGAAAACTCAATAATTTCATTCAGTTTTGATGTTATTTCTTTTTTGGTCATTCCTAAAATAGCACCATTCAAAAAAACATTCTCACGGCCTGTCATTTCTCCATTAAATCCTGTACCCACTTCAAGTAGTGAAGCAATTCGACCACGGGATTTTATACTACCGGTAGTTGGCGCTGTTACTTTTGAAAGTATTTTTAGAAGTGTTGATTTTCCAGCTCCATTTTTGCCAATAATGCCCAGAACTTCTCCTCTTTGTACTTCGAAATTAATGTCTTGTAAAGCCCAAACATAATCTGAATCACCTTTTGTCGAACGATCATTTGTATCCCCAATTTTTAAATAAGGATTTTCTTTACCACGTATTTGATGCCACCAACGATTTAAATCATGGCTTAAAGTTCCAGTTCCTACTTGTCCTAAACGATATTGTTTAGAGATGTTTTCGGCTTTTAGTATAATATCCTTTTCCAATTTCAATTGTAATTATATTTTTTTAACTCCCAACTATTTCTTCTAAACGGTGTCTATGAAACTCTTTTCAGTTTTATTAAAAAACAAAAGGCCTATAAAAAATACAGCTATAGTTATGGTGAAGGTATAAATTAATCCTAAAAGTGAAATTTCTCCAATATCAAGAAGCATATAACGGGCTGTTTCAATAATATATGCAAGCGGATTGTATTCTACAATCCAACCAAATTCCGGCAATTTTTTCTTAATTAATTCCATTGGATACATTACTGCTGACAGGTACATCAATAGTTGTATCCCAAAACTAACTAAATACGTAAAATCTCTATATTTTGTGACTAAAGAAGAGATAAACATGCCTAATCCTAATCCTAAAATTCCCATAAATGCAATTAAAACAGGAAATAAGATCAATGTACTATTAATTGTTAGATTACTTCCGCTAAAATAATAAAAAAAATAAAAGGCAATAAAAATCAAGAATTGAATTCCGAATTTTATCAAATTTGAAATCACAACAGATAAAGGTGTTATAATTCTGGGAAAATATACTTTACCAAAAATTGCTGCATTGACCTTAAAAGTATCTGATGTACCCGTTAAACAGGCTGTAAAATAACTCCACACTGTTATTCCAGCCAGATTAAATAAGAATGGCGGAACTGTTCCGGTATCAATACCTGCAACATTATTAAATATTATTGTAAATGTTACTGAGGTAAATAGGGGCTGAATAAGATACCAAAGCGGTCCTAAAACAGTTTGTTTGTAAACTGTTATTACATCTCGCTTTACAAAAAGAAATAGCAAATCTCTATATTGCCACACTTCCTTTAAATTTAACGAGAAGAATTTATTTTTAGGTGTTATCTCAAACAACCAATCATTGGGGGTATTGTTGTCGTTCATTTTATTTAATTACAATTAAATTGTAATGATTATATTCTTGCATTTTCACGTAATTAACAAGATTTTTATTCGTTTATAAATTATCCAGAAAGCAAAAAGGCGTTTTAAAAAAACACCTTTTAATATTATTTAGAATAAAATTCCATCTATTATACGAAACTACTTGTCTAAGACTTCAAAAGCCGAATTCATACTTTTGAACTCCGGAACAATTTTTTTCATTTTAGTTACAATATCGTCATTGTCATAAAAATCAGCGATCCCTATAAGCTCATCAATTTCGATATGTAAATTTTCATACTCGTCTTGTATTTCCTGAGCGATCATGATTTTGTTATGATATGTCGGTAACGTTTTAGAAGTATCATTTAATAATTCTTCATATAATTTTTCTCCAGGTCGTAGTCCCACAATTTTTATCTTGATCTCTTTATCAGGAATAAAACCTGCAAGTTTGATCATTTTTTTTGCCAAATCTATTATCTTAACTGGTTTACCCATATCAAATATATAAATTTCACCGCCATTACCCATTGCACCTGCTTCGAGAACTAATTGACAAGCTTCAGGAATAGTCATAAAATAACGAATAATATCCTGATGAGTGATTGTAACCGGTCCGCCTTCTGCAATTTGTTTGGTAAACAAAGGAACTACTGATCCATTTGATCCTAAAACATTTCCAAAGCGAGTTGTAATAAATTTGGTAGCTCCATCAACATTTTCTCTCTGATTTTTTAAAAATAAAGATTGAACATATTTCTCTGCTATTCTTTTACTGGCTCCCATTACATTACTTGGGTTAACAGCTTTATCTGTTGATACCATAACAAATTTTTTGACATGGTACTTGCAGGATAAATCAGCCAGGTTTTTAGTTCCTTTAATATTAGTCTGAATTGCTTGTGACGGATTTTCTTCCATCAAAGGAACATGTTTGTAAGCTGCCGCATGAAAAACAACATGTGGGCTGTAATTTTTAAAAACTTTATCTAATGCTTTTTTGCTTCTTACATCTGCGATTACAGCTACAATTTTTGTTTCAGAACCTAAGGTTAATGTTTCTAGGCAAAGATTATGAAGTGGCGTTTCGGCATGATCTAAAATGATGACCATTTTAGGATTAAAGCCTAATACCTGTCTTACTATTTCACTCCCAATTGATCCCGCTGCTCCTGTAATAAGAATCGTTTTATCTTTTAATTGTTTTGAAATTGATTTACTATCCAGAACTATAGGTTTTCTTTCTAATAAATCTTCAATCTGAATATTCTTTACTTTTTGAGATATTTCTTTTTGATTTTCCCAGTCTGAAATCAATGGTACAGTATATACTCTGTAATTGAATTCTAAACATTGGTCTACTATAATTAATTGTTCTTCTTTAGACAAACTTTTATCAGCAATAATTACGCCTTCTGCTGCTACAGAACGCATTAAAGCGGGTAATTTTTTTCTTAAAATCAAAATTGGCAAATCTAACATTCTTTTAGATGCATTCTGATTATTTTTATCTACAAATCCAACAATTTTAAATCTCGAAGGTGTCTCAAATTTTAATGCATTAGCCACTGAAATCGCATTAGCATCAGTTCCGTAAATTACTGTTCTAATTAATTTAGAATTGGTTTTTTCTGAAAAATATAATTCGAAGGTTTGTTTTACTATCACGCGATATAAAAACAAACCACAAAATGACAAGACTAAATTGATAAAAAGGGCAGTGTTTAAAAATGCTTTATGTCCTGTATATAATTCAAAAACTAAATTGAAAAATAAGAAAAACACTAAAACTGACATTTGAGAAAATAACAGTTTTATGGCATCAATATAAGAAGAGTGTCGGATAATACCGGAATAAGTTCTAAAGAGCCAAAAGAAAAAGACATTTATAGTAATTAGACTTGAAACAAAATAAAACTGATGCGAGGTAATTATATATCCTAATGCTGTTCCTTCAAAAAGCATATAAGTAAAAGTAAACGAAAAAATCAATACCATTACGTCTATAGCAATAATGATCCATCTAGGCAAATAGCTAAGATTATTAATACTGCTTCTTAGATTCCTTGGCGAGAAGAAATTATGCAACAAAGAGGCTATTTTAGTTTGTTTATCTGTATCCAATTTGGTTTTGTTTGATTTTGTAAACTACACATAACTTACAAAAGTACAAATTAAAGGTTTTAAAAAATTAATTCTTACTGTAAATTAGATTTTAACGCCTTTTTTCTTTTGTTTTAAAAATTCTATCAAATAAGTTCCATAACCTGATTTAAGCAATGGTAAAGCAAGTTCTTCAAGTTGGGAGTCATTTATAAATCCTTGTCTCCAGGCAATCTCTTCAATACAGCCTACTTTTAATCCTTGTCTTTCTTCAAGTACCTGAACAAATTGTCCTGCTTGCATCAAACTATTAAAAGTTCCTGTATCCAACCATGCTGTACCTCTGCTTAAAATTCCAACCTTTAAGGATTCTTTTTCAAGATAAACCTTATTGACATCCGTAATTTCATATTCTCCTCGGGCACTTGGCTTTATATTTTTTGCAATTTCTACAACAGAATTATCGTAGAAATACAAACCCGGAACCGCATAACTGGATTTAGGCTCAAGTGGTTTTTCTTCAATAGAAATTGCTTTATAATTTTCATCAAACTCCACTACTCCATATCGCTCAGGATCTGAAACATGATAAGCAAAAACTACTCCACCATTTGGTTTTGTATTTGATTTTAAAAGCTCTTGCATATTAGAACCGAAAAATATATTGTCTCCTAATATTAAAGCTACGTCATCATTACCTATAAATTCTTCTCCAATAACAAATGCCTGAGCCAAACCATTAGGAATTGCTTGTTCTGCATAACTAAACTTACAACCCAAACTGGAACCATCTCCTAGTAATTTTTTAAAATTTGGCAGGTCATGTGGTGTTGATATAATTAATATTTCGTTTATACCAGACATCATTAAAGTTGACAACGGATAATAAATCATTGGTTTATCATAAACCGGCATCATTTGCTTGCTCATGGCAAGAGTCAACGGATGTAAACGAGTGCCAGAACCTCCAGCTAAAATAATTCCTTTCATAAATCTTATTTTTAGATTTTTAGATTCTTTCTTACCGAAACTAAAATCAATATCTTTTATTATTTAAACATTTTTTGCAAACTCTCCTTATAATTGGGAATATCTAAATTATAAAAAGTTTTTATTTTTTTCTTATCTAATAATGAAAATTCCGGACGCTTTGCAGGAGTTGGGTATGATACTGAAGGTATTCCCCCAACATTACAACTATATCCTCCTAATTCCTTTATACTCAACGCAAACTCGTACCAACTTATTTCGCCTTCATTTGAATAATTATAAATCCCTGGAATCCAATTAGATGATTTTAAAATAGTGATCATTGCCTGAGCTAAATCAGCAGCATATGTAGGAGAGCCTATTTGATCATTAACCACATTAATACTTTCTCTTTCTTGCATTAAGCGTTGCATGGTTTTAACGAAATTATTTCCGAATGTACTATATACCCAAGAAGTTCGTATAATAATTGAATTGGGATTTTCTTTTAAGCAAGCAATTTCACCCGCTCTTTTACTAGCTCCATAAACGTTTACAGGATTTGTTTCTTCCTCTTCATTTAAAGCGATTGAAGATGTTCCATCAAAAACATAATCTGTAGAAATATGAATTAATCGAATATTATTCTTAAAAGTATATTTTGCTATTAATTCTACTGCCAGATGATTTACAGCAAAAGCCAGTTCTTTTTCTGTTTCAGCTTTATCAACTGCTGTATAAGCACCACAATTAAAAATTATATTGGGCTTAATTTCTTCTAATTGATCTTGAAGAACTTCTAAATTATCTAAAGTGATTATAGTTCTATCGGCAAAAATCCATTCGTATTCCGAATAATCTGATGCCAAAACAGCCAGTTCAGATCCTAACTGTCCATTTGCTCCTGTTACAAGAATTCTCTTCATTAAAATAAGCTGTTACAATTGTCAATAAAAGGAAGAATCTGGTCTTTCTCAGAAACGATTGCCTCTTCTAAATTCATTCCCCAATCAATATTTAAAGAGGGATCATCAAACTTAATTCCACCTTCAGAAGCTTTATTATAAAACTGATCACATTTATACATTACAGATGCTGTCTCGCTAATAACTGAAAATCCATGAGCAAAACCTTGCGGAACTAATAATTGCTTTTTATTTTCTGCCGATAGTAAAATACTAAAAGATTTTCCGTAAGTAGGCGAATCTTTTCTTAAATCTACTGCAACATCAATAATTTCACCTTCAAGAACACGAACTAACTTTGTTTGTGCAAAAGGCGGATTTTGGTAATGCAAACCTCTTAAAGTTCCTTTTTTAGAAAAAGATTGATTGTCTTGCACGAAATCTATATCAATTCCCAAATCTTCAAATTTAGTTTTACTGTATGACTCAAAAAAATAACCTCTTTCATCCCCAAAAACTGTTGGCTCAACAACTACTAAATCTTTTATAAACGTTTGTTCGATTTTCATATTAAAATATAATTCTTTGTTTTTATTTTAATTAAAAAAGGTTTGTATCACTTCCTTAATTCTATTTTTATCTTCAATTGTAAGATTTGAACCTGACGGCAAACATAATCCTTTTTCAAATAAATCTTCAGCGATTTTATTTCCATAATAAGGATATTTTTCAAAAATTGGCTGCATGTGCATTGGTTTCCACAATGGACGTGTTTCAATATTTTGATTTTCGAACGCTATTCTTAAACTTTCTGCGTCTATACCTTTTTCTTTATTTGGTTCTATTAAAATGGTACTTAGCCAATAATTTGAAGTGTAATCGTCATTAATAACTTTAAAAAGTTTTACACCTTCTAATTTATTAAATACTTCTTTGTAAAAAGAATGATTTTCTCTTCGGGCAATCACATTTTTATCTAAAATTTTAATCTGCCCAAGACCTATTCCTGCGCAAATATTACTCATTCTATAATTATAACCAATTTCACTATGCTGATAATGAACGGCTTCATCTTTTGATTGAGTAGCATAAAAAATTGCTTTTTCTTTTAAATCAACAGAATTCGAAATCAATGCACCTCCACTAGAAGTGGTAATTATTTTATTACCATTGAATGAAAGAATTCCGAAAGTACCAAAAGTACCACAACTTTTCCCTTTATATGAACTTCCAAGAGCTTCAGCACTGTCTTCTATAATTGGAATTTGATATCTATCCGCAATAGCGTGTATCTCATCAATTTTATAAGGACTCCCGTATAAGTGGACTGTAATAATTGCTTTAGGCTTTTTGCCTTTTTTAATTCTGTCCTTGATCGCTATTTCAAGGCTTTCCGGACAAATATTCCATGTTTCTAATTCGCTATCAACAAAAACAGGAATCGCATCCTGATATAAAATAGGGTTCGCTGAAGCTGAAAAAGTCATACTTTGGCAAATAACCTCATCTCCTGATTTTACTCCTAATAAAATTAAAGCCAAATGAATCGCCGAAGTTCCCGAATTTAAAGCAGTAATAGACGAGTCATTCTTGAGATAATTTTCTAAAACATTCTCAAATTCATCAACATATGGTCCGCCAGATGTTATCCAATTTGTTTCCAGAGCTTCCTGAACATATGCTTGTTCAAAACCACTTTGTTGAGAAAGAGATAAATAAATTCTTTTTTTATCCATTTATTTTCCAATAATCTGCAACAAATCGAACATCATCATCACTAACATTTGACAGTGGCAAAGTGGAAAATGAAATTAGTTTTGAATCTTTTTCTAAAGATTCTATAGCATTCGCATAACCTGAAGGTATATGAACTATTTTGCTGTCACTAGCAGAAACAATTATAGTTTCAACAATTAAATCCTTTGAGGGATTTTCCCAATTATCAATTTTAACAAAATGAATTTTAAAAGATCCATTTAAACAATAAAAATTTTTAGCATCTAATTTATGTCCTTGCCAGGCACGAATTGGGTTTTCATCAGAATTACTTATGATGTAGAACCTTTCAATATCCTTAAAACTAAAATCATTTACAAATGAAATAGTTCCACGATGATCTGAGAAATCCCCTCCTTGAATTATTTTAGGAATCATTAATTTAATTTTGAATTGCTTTTGTTTAACAAATAAAATTTCAAAGTATAGACTAAAAGCAGAGGTACGATTATGATAATAAATAATAATAAGTCCTGCACTTTTTGATATAGAAACACCACTATCACAGAAACTCCTGCCTGCGTAATAGCATAATATAGAGATACCAATCTGTGTTGAATTTTACATTCGTTACTTAAAACCTGATATAAATGCAAACGATGAGCCTGAAAGATATTCTGTTTTAAATACAAGCGATGTATTATAGTGCAAATAGCATCTACTCCATAAACAGCTAGAAACAAAAGCCATATAACTGAATTCGTTACCAGAATAAGTTTCAAAACCAAATAAATAACCCAAAAGGCGATTGCAATACTACCAATATCACCTGCAAAACATTTTGCTTTTTTTCTATAATTAAAAAACAGAAAAACCAAACTGGCAATCATTGCATACTTTATAAAAACAGCATCAATAAAAAATTGAATATTTTTATTAACGTATAATAATGAGCCCATAACTGCAAGAGTATACAAACCGGTTATTCCGTTAATACCATCCATAAAGTTATAAGCATTAATTAACCCTATAGCCAGAATGTAAGTAATTATAATTCCATACACTGGCATTATATCAAAAACTCCAAGATCATAGAAAATTAGCGTAATGGCTAAAAAATGAACTGAAATTCTAATTTTGTTAGATAAACTTTGAATATCATCCCAAAAACTAACTAAACTAACTAATGTAATTCCGATAAAGAAAAAGTAATTATTTTCAAGATGTTGTATAAAATATATTAAGGAAGAAAACCAAAAAATTATTCCACCACCTCTTAACGTAATTTCGGTATGGGAGCTTCTTTCGTTTGGTTTATCAATAATATTAAAATGATTGGCAACTCTAAAATAAAGTAACATCAAAATCATTAAAAGAATTCCAAGTATCGTGTATTGCATTGTTTATTTTATGAAGCTTTTTATTGTTTTTTCTAATCCTTGTTGAGCAGTGTTAGGAAGGCTATTAATCCCCATTGCAGTTTTAATTTTTTGATTTGAAACTCTATAGTTTTCGGTTAGCTTTTGTACTGTCTCAGAATTCAAGGGAAGTTTTATTAAATCACCAATTTTAGCAATTCCATTTATTATTTGTTGTGGAATTGCAATTGATAAGTTTTTCTTATTTGAAACCGATGCAATTATTTGAACTAATTCATTTGTTGATAAAACCTCATCATCTGCAAAATTATAAACTCCTGAAATAATGTCTTTATTTTCAAGAATTTCTTTAATCATAAAATTAAGATTATCAATTCCTAAAAATGATCTTTGGTTTTTAAAAGCTGCTAAAGGATAAGGAATTCTTTTTTTTACAACATTATAAAGTAAATTTAGATTTCCTTTATTACCAGGACCATGAATCATACATGGTCTTATTATAAAAACTCTCTTTCCTTCTGGAATTGCTTTTGATAAGATATATTCCTCTGCTTTTAGTTTAGATTCTCCGTAAGGGGTTTTAGGATTTGGTTTAACGTCTTCATATAAAATCTCAGACACATCATCTGCAACTGCTTTTACACTACTGAAATAAATAAAGTCTTTAATATCACTTTCTAAAAAAGCATCAAATAATTCCTTAGTTAAATCGGTGTTGACTTTAAAATATTCTGAGGCATCACTTGAGTTTTTTGTATCATGTGCTTTTCCTGCAAGATGAATAATTGCATCGGCATTAATATCATTTTTCCAATTTAAATTACGCAAAGAAATTTTATCAATTGAAAAACTAAGATTTGACAAATAATTAGAGAGATTTTCACCAACAAATCCAGATGAGCCTGTAATCTTTACTTTCATTTATTTAAATTGAGCTAGTGCTTCCTTATTAATCTTCTTTCTTTCAGTATCGAAAAACCATCCCCATTTATTAAAATAAGTTATCGCTGAATTTATGAAAATCCTGAATAATTTACTGCTTTTATTAGCTCCAGAATCATAACCATGATAGACTGAAACTAATGGAAAATATATCGTTTTATAATGTTGATGCATTCTTCTTGATAAATCCCAATCTTCAAAATACATGAAAAATTTATCATCATACATCCCAACCTTTTTAATAGCTTCTAAATTTAATAATGTAAAACATCCTGAAAGTACTGGAGCGTGATAAATCATGTCTTTTGGCACTTGCCTTAATTCATATTGATTAATAAACTTTTCATAAGATCTGGCTGGCTTTTTTAACTTCCTCCATAATATACTGAATGGACTAGGTAATAATTTTGGCAAATTTTGAATAGTTCCATCTAAGTTTAATATTTGTGGCATCATCATTCCAATTGATGAATCTTTCACCATATAGCTAATCATTGGCAAGACAACATCCTGATCAAAGTAAATATCAGGATTAATTATAAAGTGATATTTTATTCCTTCATTTACTGATTTTTGAATAGCAATATTATGAGATGCTCCGAAACCTGGATTTGATGGATTATGGATATAAATTGTTCTCGAATCTTTTTTTAAAGTTTTTAAAATATCTGTCGGTGAATTATCTATAAGGTATAACTTAACATTTAAATTCATATTGAGAAAAGATGCAATTGCATCTTCCAGAATTTTTTCATCGCTGTTATATAGGACGATAGAGGAGCTTATTTCTTTATTCAAAATGTAATTAAATTAATTAAACAGATTTGCAATCATTGTATTATTCGATTCATAAATCATTTCTTTATCATAATAATCCAAAAACGGTTTGTCGAAAATAAAATCATTTGACAAAGTGTCCTTAATTGCTTTCAAAAACTCTTCTTCATCGTCTAATTCAAAGAAAAAAATATTTTTAGTCTTAAACTCCATAAAAGCAGGAATCTTAGATGCGATTACAAAGGTACCGGAGCGTAATGATTCAAGGACAGGCAAACCAAAACCTTCATATTTTGAAGGAAAAACAAATGCAATTGCGGATTTGTATAATGCACTGAGCTCTGCATCAGTAATAATTCCTGTTGCAATCACATTTTTAAAATTTTCATGCCCTTTACCTGCTAAAACGAGAGGGGGAAGATTCGAGTTATTGATAAATATATCAATAATAAAATTGATGTTTTTATGTGGCCTGTTATTACCACAATAAAAATAAAAACCTTTATCTTTTAAATTATATTTTTCTAAAATAGAATAATCTTCTAATTGTACTATTTCAGAATCTTCAGGTATATGTATTGAATCGTATCCATAATAATTAAACACATCCTTACGCGTTGTTTCAGAAACACTTACAATAACATCAGCATTCATCAGCGATTTTTTAACAATATAATTAAAATAAAAAATCTTCATTTTATTTAATATTACATTTTTACCAAAAAAATTATCTACAAAATGGAACATTAAATCGTGAACTGTAACAATATTCTTAACGTTTTTAATTTTATAAACTAAACCTGAATAAAATGGGATATGTAAGAGTTCTAAATTATGATTCTTTATAAAATTTGGGTAATAAAAAAAATGAAATAAATTAAATGGCTTTAATTTCGTAAAAATCACATTGCAATCACTGTAAGCAAACTTTATATCATTTGTTATTAACAAAATATTTTCACTACCATATTGAGAAATATAATATTCAATTAGAAATTCAGTATATCTAGAAATTCCTGTATTATGATTCTTATTTACTAGTCTACAATCAACGCCAATCTTCATTTAGTTTGATTTATTTTTTAAGTTATTTTTTGATTTAGAAAATCCCGTTTTTATGATCAATCTTTTTTTATAACACTTATTAGATTCATATCCAATAAAATATTTTCTTTAAACAAATCTCAAATTTAATTTATGAAAAAAAATAAGAATTTCTAATTATAATAGATTATAATCACTACTTATAACTTATTTATTGTATCCCTTTTTGACACGTTAATCAAAACAAGGTAAAATACAATCGTTGACATGAAAGAATGTCTTTTTATTTTGTTCTTTACACAATATCGAACAAATGCAATTTTATTTCCCTTCAATTCCTCTAAATATCCTGTAAGTAATTTTAAATTATCAGGCAATAATTCATTATTTAATTGCTCTAGAAACGCAACCAACATTTTGATTCTCCTACATTCCACTTTCTTTAATCCTTCCCAATTGGTAAAGAGTCTCTTGAAACGAGATACATAATGATGATCGTGATAATTTCCTGAAACATTATTTCCATGTTGTCGATATAACATCAATGGAATTTCTAAATGCCTTATATTGGCACCTATACCACTTGCAACCAAAGCAATCCAGTAATCATGATTTTCTGCCTCTCGAGGTATCATTACACACTTTTGGGCTAATGCGTAATTAATCATCATTGTACAGCCGTAAACTGTATTCTGAACAATCAAACTATTAAACGAGGGAAACGAAAAAGTTTCTCTTATGTTTTGAATATTCTTAGGTAATTCTTTTAAATTATCATCTGCATATAAAAAATCAGAATATAACATTGCTGGCACTAAATCTTTATCAATAGCGCTTATCATTTTTTCAATCTTATCCGAGAACCAATAGTCATCTTGATCTGCAAACATAATGAAAGTGGCTTCCTCTAATACTGCAACATCTAAAAGTCTAGCAAAATTTTGACAGGCTCCTTTTACTTCACTTTGTATTTTATCTTGTATTATTCTTACTCGCTTATCTTTTTCATTAAAAGATTCGATAATCTCTAAAGTACTATCTGAAGAATTATCATCTCTAATTAACAAAACCCAATTTGTGTAAGATTGAGCAACAATGCTATCAAGTTGTTTTTCTATATACTTCTCACCATTATAACAAGCTAACAATATATAAATCAAAGGTTCATTCATAAAATTCGGCATGTATTTAACTAATTAATTTTGATCTAAATAAATGGATTAGAATCATTCCTAATGCCCAAAACACGACCAATAATCTGGAAACAAACTTAGGAGAAATTGTATAGGATAAAAATGGGATTAATATAATTTCTACTATTTCTAATAAACCACTGATGCGTCCGGCAAACACTGGTAAAGTAGCTAAGGCAGCATATGAAGATAAACCAATACCATAAATTGCCAACAAAATCAAAGTATACTTATTATGAAATAACAATAATTTATGTTTTATTAATAATAAATAAAAAATAAGCACATTTACCAGGAATACATAATTGAATACGTTAATTTCAGTCAAAGCATTTTCAACTCCAGATTCTTGTAAAGCTACGTATAGATCTATTTTTTCTTGAACTACCGGAATAGGTAGAGCCATAATAAGATTTGTTTTAAAAAAATAAATAATACAAGAAATTGGTATTATTATGTATAATAAAAAAACAAGTATTCGATCTTTAATTTTAGGCAAAAACCATAGAGGTAATATTACTAAAGCAGATATATGAAATAAAATCGCCCATATGCTAATAAATAAGAACTTTTTGAGATCTCTATCATAAATTGGTTTAATGCAAAGTAATAACAATGCCGAAGCTACTCCAGCTCGTATTTGTATCATATCATGCAAAACAAAAAAATTACCTATATATACTATGATGGATAAAAACCACAGTTTGGATAATTGTTTTATTGCTGCAAATTTAAGTGTTACTCCTAAAATGGCATAAATTATAAATATATAAATAGGATAAGGACCAAATAAAAAAGAAACCATTTTTGCTAAAAAAACAAATGTTGGCTCTACAAATAAAAAATCCTGATCATAGAAATAACGAATGTAAACTTCATAATCCGGATTTCCTTCTTCACTACGAAAAGCTGCAATTAGTATTAGCAATAAACCCAGAAATAAGAATACAAAAATTTTAGTCACACTGTTCCTCCAAGGGAAAAGTGCAATTAATGATACTAAAAAGAAGGTTAAAAATAATATTGCAATCATATAATTTCAGTACAAGAAACTTTATTAATTACAATATAAAAAAGTATCTCTACTGTAATAAAAATAAACATTTAGGCATCTTTTATTATAAATAAAAAAGAGTAAAATCTAAGACTTTAGATTTTTATTCAAATTTTAAGGATTGTAAGACAAAATCCCATTGATAAGATTTTTTTATAAGATCAGTCGCTTTTTTCATTTTTATTATATGCTCTTTATCAATATCTTTTATTATATTTTTCCAATTAGAAAATGAGTTAAATAATATCGCATCATCATTATAAAATACATTTTGTAATTCTTTAAGAGGTGTACATAATACAGGTAAACCTGCAGTTATATAAAATGAAACTTTTGTAGGAAAACATAAATTATAGTAAAATCTATTTTCATTATATGGAATTATGCCTATATCACATTTAGAAACTATATAATGAGCAATTCCTTCCTCAAAATTACCAAGGTATATTATATTTTTTGGCAATTTAATTTCATTTAACCATTCTCCTTCATTACCTAAGACAATAAGAAGATTATCTTCATTATCAGTAAAAATTGTTAGTAAATCTTCTATCTGTCTTCCTTTATTTAAACTTCCTGCGTAAACGAATTTCTTTTTATCACTTTCCATCCATTTTTCATCGTTATAAATAATAGAATAATCTTTAAGTTCTGGTGCTCCATTAATAATAACGCTTGAATATTTAGACAAAATATTATACTTTTTACTTGTATAATATTTCATTTCATGTGATGCAAAAATATAATAACAGTCTTTAATAGTATACAACCTTTGCTGCAAAAAAGAAAAAAAATCATCCACAAACAACTCAAGATCAATAGATTGCTCATAAACAAGGTCGTTTACCTCTATTGTCAGTTTATTATTTTTCGAAACTTTCGCCAGCAAATGAAATACTAATTTTTGAAAAAAATTAGCTTTCATAAAAAAAACTGGAAATAAGATCCATAAACTTCCCTGATGAATAAGTATGCTTCGATTTTTAATAAAATACAAAGTGCAAATTGTTTTTACTGCAAACCAAAATCTCTTAAAAATATTTTTACTATAAATATTTATTTTTAATGCATCTAAATCTGAAACTCGTTTATAGAAAGCATTATTTCTAGACATACCACCCTCTATTACAGATTCAGATAAATGATATATGTAATATCTTTTCAAATTTTAACTTATTTAGTTAAAGGTTATATAGTTTTAATATACAATCTCTTTTTTTAGAGCTTCTAAAAATTGCATTCCATATTTTAAATCAGGTTCCATGTAATTCCCTTCAGCCCATTCATTCCAAGATTTAAGAAATATTACTTTATTTTCATCTTCTTTATTAGAAACCATTTTTACGACATCTCTTACATGTTTACTAAAAACACTAGGATTCGTTTTTGTCATAACTAATCCTTCTATACCACTCCTTGGAGTATGGTCCCAACCTGGAATAATGCTTGGAAACACATTTTCCTGAGTATCTTCAGTTTTGGAAAGAAAGTATTTTGACATCACTTCATAAGGATATGCCAAAGCAGAACCTCTTAATAGTCTATTTAATCTACCCTGAACTTTCTGATAAAAAGTACGATGATTGATAATATAATTATTTAATCTAGTTGTATTAACTGCATCTACACCACTATTTTTGATATCTTCTAAACTATTTTTCATATCATTATGGTGTCCTATAAAATAAATGCCTTCTAATTCATTTTCTGTAGCCAATTTCCTCCAAGTTTCCATAAAAACAAGAACTTGTGGGTCTCCTAAAGGTTTATAAATCATAAATATAGGTTTGTTATTTATTTTTATATATCTATGATCTTTAAAGGCAGGTAATACTTCATAAAAATGAGCGATGTAATCTTCAACTCCAGGATAAAGCTGTTCAATTAAAATATTACGGTTTGTCATACCATGTGCAAAACCTTTCCATGTTTCATTTGCCCATGCTAAACAAAATGGAAAATCAGGTTCTCCGGAAGTAAGAACTTCATTAAATGGTCGCTCTATAAGTCTTTTACCATTACCAAACCAATAATGCCAATAACAAAAACCTTCAACACCATATTCTCTTGCCATATCAGCCTGTGCTTTACGAGTTTCTGGTACACGTAAATCATAATATCCTAAATCAGCAGGTACTCTTGGCTGATAATGACCTTTAAAAAGTGACTTTGCTTTTCCTACATTAGTCCATTCTGTGAATCCCTTTCCCCACCATTCATCATTTTCTGGTATGGGGTGATATTGTGGCAAATAAAATGCTATTACTCTTGCTTTTGTTTCCATTAATTAATTACAATCCTAATAAAGTTTAATTATTATAATTTTTCTTGTGAAGTGATTTCTCTAGTTTTTGAATTATTTACTTAAAAAGTGCTATTGTAAAAAATTAGTCTTTAATAATTTTCATCTCGACTAATTTTTCTCTTAGACTAATTTTAAAAGCTGTAAAATATGCTAAGAAAACTAATAAATAATAATGTGAAATCGAATAATTTGGGGCTACGCTTTTTCTTATATCTAATAACTCAAAAGTATAATCATTTTGTTTTATTTTTGTATTATAATATGATATGACTAAATAATTATAAAAAAGATCTTTTTTTATTTTTTTGAATGTATTTAAAGTTATTATTTTTTTTTGTTTAGCCTCATTTATTATAGATAAATAATCAATGCAAAAGGTTTTAAATAAATTATATCCCCCTTTTCTTGGAACTTCCTGATTATTAAAAAGAGTAATATCATTAATTACAAACGTTTTTTTATTACTAAGGAGCAACAACAAAGAAGTTTGGGGAAACATAGGATTTAACTCTTCATTTGAATATTTATCTAAATCTTTTTTCCACATAGAGAAGCCAGTACTCCATGAATTCCAATAAGAAAGTTTAGAACTAAATAAGTCAAATGAATCAAATAATTTAATATCATGTTCGTTCAAATGGCCGTTAGTAAAAAAAACTAAAGGTTCTATGTTTTTGTTCGCTTTAATAAAAGAAATCATTTGACTTAAACTTCCTTTATTTAAAATTGTATAATTATTATGTAACTTTAAAAACAATCCATTACCCATTTTTAATGCATTAGCTGAATTCAAAAACCCTTCGCATGTAGTTTTGCTATAAACAATATTTGGATATTTTTTATAGGACTCTAAAAGCAATACTAATTCATTGTTTGTAGAATTATCTGAAAGAATAACTTCAAAATCTAAATAATTTACCTCACAATCATCATATATACTATCAAGAGTTTTTTTAAGAATTTCTATACGCCCATTCGTTGGAATACAAATAGACAGAAAAATTTCGGAGATTGGATTCATATTGGCTTATCACTTGATTCATACAATAAAAAGTTCTTTATTCCAGTTTCTAAAGATGTATATTCAAAATTTATTATATTCTTTAATTTTGAAATATCTAAAATAATAGAAGATGCATCAACTGCCCTATTTTGTACATATTCAACTTCAATTGTTTTATCAACTATTTTTTTGAGCATTTCAATTATTTCATTTACCGAGTGACCATTTCCTGAACCTATATTGTATATTTCTCTACTTGTAGCCATATTGATTACATTAATTACAATTTCGACGAAATCATCAATATAAATATAATCTCGAACAACACTTCCATCACCCCAAATTTGTATTGTTTTTCTATTTAAAATATTATGAATACATGTCGCTATTAATCCTTGTTTACCATACAAACTTTGACCTATTCCGTAGGGATTAGAAGGCCGAAGAATAATATAATCTAAACCAGATTTTCTACTCTCAAATTTTATTGACTCTTCCATTAAAAGCTTAGCCTGTCCATAGTAGGAGATAGGTGCTAAAAGATGATTTTCTGACAAGGATCCATTCAAATTCTCACCATAAATCGCACCACCAGAAGAGAAAAAAATTAATTTAATGTTTAATTCTGAAAACAACGGCAATAAATTAATTGTTGGTATTACTACCTTTTCAATATCTTCAACATATTGACTTTGAGAACTCGAAGGAATTAGTGATGATGCTAAATGCAATACCACATTAATATCGTTTTCTAAAATTAAATCCTTTATTACATCGACTTGATTTAAATTCCCATAATATAAGTTAATCTTTTCTTTAATAACATCAAGTCGATCGACATAAGAGCCCGGCAATTCTAAGATTGAAACCTCATTTCCGGCCAACACCAGTTTTTTAGCAATAGCTGCACCAATAAAACCTGCTCCGCCAATTAATAGATATTTACTCATATTTTTTATTTAATCTAATTCTTTAATAATCCTTCTTAATAACTAAATTCATTAAGTGAAAATACTTAATATAAAATTTCCAGATTATTTTCATTAATTTATTAACTTTTAATTCCTTCGATCTTATAAAATTTTGATCTTCCTTTTCAATAAAAATTTCCTTTGCATAGAATTCAATTTCCGAATTTATTTGAACATCAATTATTTTTGATAATATTAATCTAAATGGTTTATTTAAATGTAAAATTGCATTATTCTTTATTATTCTTTCCAACCCAAACCAGTTAGTAAATGCTTTAGGATTTAGAGTTTCATTTTTTTCAAAAATAATTACAGCTAAAGGATCATTTTCAATCATTATAGCATTAAAATTCGATATTAATTTTTGATTAAAATCGTAATCACTTATAGGATACATTTCAGGATCAAATCCTCCAAGTTTATAGACAATATCTTTTTTTATTAATGCACCAGAAATATGATAGTTTCCACAAACAACATGCAAAGAATTAAGTCTATAATAAGTTTTCTTTTTAAAATTTAAATTAATTGTAGAAGTTTTTCTTTTATCATGAAAAAATGTCGAGTGTATAATTGCATCTTTCTTTTCAAACCTCAAAATATCTTTACTTACAGTTTCAATGAAATTTGGTAAAAAATAATCATCATCATGTAATTGAATTATCCATTTACCTTTAGCTAATTCTATTCCTCTATTCCAATTAGCCATCATTCCAATATTTTCACTATTTACATAGTATCTGAAATTGTGACCATTAAAATCAATATCTAAATTTTTTACATCTAAATTTTTTATACTTTCAGGATTATTATCCATAACTATGATTTCATAGCTAATCAATTCTTTATTTTGTTGACTTACAACACTTTTAATTGCCTCCTTTAATAGATCTATACGATTATATGTAGGTATTATTATTGAAACTAAAATATCATTTTTTATTGAGTTTTCAAACAACAGTAAACTTTCAACTTGTGAATATTTAGCATTGTATTTTAGTATTTCCATTTAATAGATTTAATAAGTAAAAATAAATTTGTAAAACCATCTTTGATAATTTCAACGTAAGTTGTTTTTAAAATTTTGGAAGCTTCATATGGCCATTTCCAATTATTATAAGATAACTGAACTAAAAATTGAATTAATACCATATACCAAACATTTGCATCAATAAAACTAAGAGTTAAGTAGGTTATGATTAAAATGGAAAATCCTGATAATATTGATGGATATAGAAAAGGTATCTTATTTGAAAAAGTCATTATATTCGCCGCTATCGAATGTTGAATTTCAAAAAAACTAACCAGCATTATAACTGCAATCAATGCACTGGACAACATTCTGGTTTTGCTGTTTATTGCTTCAAAAACATATTCACCTAAGAATAAAGTAACAGTAGTTGATAGTGTGAAAAATAAAAGTATTAAAACCAGCGACAGACTCCATTCTTTTTTTACTACATCTAGCTTACCTTTATAAAAATTATAAATCATTTTAGGGTAAACAGTATTAAAATATATCAAAGACGCAGAAGAAACAAAAGAAACAATTTGAAGAGTAAGTCCATATTGAGCGGCAATTTTCAATGAAAAAAAACTTGTAACAAAAAACTGCCCCATCTTATTGATAAAAAAAGATCCGATCGATACAAACCCCATCTTCTTAGCATTAAACCAAATTACCGTTACAATTTCTTTTTTTTGATCAAATGTTGCTTTATTGTTTTTTATAATTTTTTTTATCCAAGAATCATAAAAATAATGAACTAAAAATATTCTTTCAATTATACATGAAATGAATAAGGCACTAGCAATTGCAATTAAACCATACCCAAATAACAATCCTAGATAGGCTATGATTATAAAGGCGCCATTATAAACAATCTGTGCCTTTTGTGCATGTTTTATGTACCCTCGTCCAGTTAATAATGTGGTTAAATATAAATAATAAATTACGGTAACGGTAGCAATAACAAATATGCTCCAAGCAATCCAAACATTATGTTGAAACAGCAATGTTTCGGATTTAATAACTGTATATAAATAAAATGTACCTAATGTGGCGAGTAAAAATAACCCCACAAAAGACAGAATTGTATATATAAATTTAATGCTAAAAATTACCCTTGAGAGAAATGACTCATTTACTTCGCCATTCATGTCTGCAGAATCTTCTACAATACCTTCTTTTTGTAACTGTGTTGCTCCTGCAAAAACATAGGTAACATTTCTTATTATAGTACTGGAAAAACCAAAATCAATTAACATTACTAAAGATGAAATCGAAGCAAATAAATACCATATAGCTAATTCTTCTGGAACCAGAGTTCTTAAAACTATTGGTAATATAAATAAATTTGATCCAAACCTTAATATTTGCGCTAAATAACTCCAAACTAAATCTGCTTTGCCAATTTTCAATTTAAAGTTTTTATGCGTTTAAATATTCTCTTATAACGTTCGCAATATAATCATAGTGCGTTTCATTCAATCCTGGCCAGACTCCTAACCAAAATGATTGATTCATAATTATATCTGTATTCGATAAATCTCCCACCACTCTGTGCTCTATATTTGCGTAAGCTGGCTGTCTAAGTAAATTTCCTCCAAACAATAATCTGGTACCTATTTTATTCTTTTCTAAGTGTTGAACTAACATATGACGGTCGTTAGCATCTCCTTCACGAAGAGTTAACAGAAACCCAAACCAAGATGGTTCTGAATTTGGAGTTGGTTCAGGAAGAATGAAAACTTCTTCAAACTCTTTCATTCGCTCGTATAAGGCAGCATAATTTTCTTTACGTCTTTGTACAAAATGATCGATTTTGTTTATCTGGGAAACACCAAATGCAGCTTGCATATCAGTTACTTTTAAGTTAAAACCTATGTGTGAATAGGTATATTTATGATCATAACCATAAGGCAAAGTTCCTAATTGTTGACCAAAACGGCATCCACAAGTATCATCCTTTCCTGGTTCACAATAGCAATCACGTCCCCAGTCACGGAAACTCTCAGCTAATTTTGACAAAATTGGATTATTAATTAAAACTGCTCCTCCTTCACCCATAGTAATATGGTGTGCGGGATAAAATGAAAATGTAGAAATATCTCCAAATGTACCCGTTTTTTTACCATTATATGTTGCACCTAATGAGTCACAATCATCTTCAACAACCCATAAGTTATATTTTTTAGCAACTCGCATTACTTCATCTAAATCGAAAGGGTTACCTAAAGAATGAGCAATCATAATTGCTTTTGTTTTAGGGCTTACAGCAGCTTCGATCATATCTGGTTTTACATTATGAGTAGCTATATCAACATCAATAAATACAGGAATTGCACCAAATTGAATAATAGGATTTATTGTGGTTGGAAAACCTGCAGCAACAGTAATAACTTCATCTCCAGGCTTAATCGCTCTTTCTCCTAATTTTGGAGAAGTTAATGCATAAAACGCTACTAAATTTGCAGATGAACCTGAATTAACCAACAAAGAACGATGTGCTCCAAAATACGCTGCAAAGTCAGCTTCAAATTTGTTAGCAAAACGTCCGGCAGTTAACCAACCATCCATCGCTGCATCAACTCCATTTAATATATCTTCCTCATCAATGATTTTACCGGTAACTGATACATAATCAGTTCCAGGAACAATTACTTTACTAATATTTTTTTTAATAGATGGTAATAATTGTTCTTTTAAATCATTACTAATGTTTTTATATTCCATTTTTTATTGTTTTTAAAATAAAAGCATCCACATTTGTCAATTCAAAATTTGGATATTCTGTTATAAATTTATTATTTAAAAGCCCTCCTAACAAAGGTCTTTTTGCTTTTTGTTGTAAAGATTGCGTCGAAATTGCATTTAGATTCAAATCATCAGCCTCAGAAAAATATGATTTAACTTTACTTGCCAATTGATATCGGTTATAATAATCAGTAGAAGAAAGATTGTAAATCCCTTTTTTTCCATCAGAAATAAGCAAATAAAGCATTCTTGCAATATCTCCAGCATAGATAGGAGTAGCAAACTGATCATAAGGAAGATTAAATGTTTTATCTGTTTTTGACTTAATTAATGTCAATAAATGCGCGATAAAATTTTTAGATCTTTCTTCCTCTCCGTATACATTAGTAATTCTGGCAATTATATAATCATTAAGCCCCTGAACTATACCCTCTGCTTCTAATTTATGTTTTCCGTAAACATTAGTAGGATTTGGTACTTGATTTTCTGTATATGGTCCATTAATTCCATCGAAAATATAATCCGTAGAAATATAAACTAATTTTATATTTCTACTTTTACAGTATTCAACAACAAGTTTTGTAGATTTTACCGTTAAATTATAGCTTTCCACAATATTTTCTTCACAGTAATCAACATTTGTTAATGCTCCACAATGAATAATGGTATCTGGTATAAAGTTATTATTTAAAAAATCAAATCCATCTTTACTAAGTGGATCAAAAAAAACCGTTTTATCAGTTTCGAATTTTAAATGTGTGCCAATTACAGAAAGTTGTTTTTGAGCAAAATAATTTAAACAATGAGAACCCACTAGTCCGGAAGCTCCAATTACAAGTATGTTCATTTAAAAATATTTTTTATTTATATCAAATGGTAAAAAATCTGAGTCTCTTTCTGAAATAATAATATCTTTTATTGGAAGAGTAAACCCAACCGAATCCCATTTAATACCTCCTTCACTTTCTTTATTTTGCATTGTACTGGTGTGATATTCTACAATTGTATTTTCTTCTAAAGATAAAAATCCATGAGCAAAACCTTTTCCAATATATAAGGCCTTACGATTAACTTCTGAAAGTTCAATTTTTAAATACTTACCATAAGTTGGAGAAATCGATCTTAGATCAACAACAACATCTAAAATTTTTCCTTTAACGACATAAACTAATTTATCGTGATCATGAGGTGCATATTGAAAATGCATTCCTCTAAAAACATTTTTATTTGAAACAGAAAAAAAACTTTCTTCAAAACTCCAGTTCAAGTTTTTTTCAATAAATAAATCCTTATGAATTGTTTTCACAAACTCTCCTCTATGATCTGTAAATCTTTTATACTGTATAACAAATAAATCATTAAATTCAGTGTCTATTATTTCCATAATGCTTTTAATTTTTCAAAAACAGATTGATTTGCGAATCCGTAAATTTGGTAATTTCATTTTTGTCATTAAAAAAAACATTATACCAATCCATTGTCATTTTTACAGCTTGATCTGCATTAAATTTAGGATGCCAGCCTAATTCAGTAATAGCCTTACTGATATCTAATTTTAACAAACCAGCTTCGTGGGGCTGATTTTCAATTTTTTCAACAATATAATCTCCCTTACCCCAACTTTTAATAGTCAATTTAAGCATCTCTTCAACTGAAAGTGCGTCAGATAAGCTAGGCCCAAAATTATAAGCCTGATTAAATTGCAATGGATCCTTTTCGAGATTAGCCCCTAGCAATAAATAACCAACAACTGGCTCTAAGACATGTTGCCATGGTCTAACCGATAAAGGATTTCTTATTATTACAGGTTGATCAATTGCAAATGCTTTAGCTATATCAGGAATTAATCTATCTTTTGACCAATCTCCTCCACCAATAACATTCCCTGCTCTTGCAACAGCAATTGCTTTTTTATGAGTATTATAGGTTTTACTATTAAAAAAAGAATTACGATAGGAGTCAATTAATAATTCTGCACAAGCTTTGCTTGCACTATACGGATCATAGCCACCCAATCTATCAGTTTCCCGATATGGATAAATCCATTCATTATTATGATATACTTTATCAGTTGTAATTAAGACAACATTACATTTATTTTCAAGTAATCTAACTGCATCCAGAACATTTGCAGTTCCAATAGCATTCACTTCAAATGTTTCAGCAGGAATATCATATGACAATCTTACCAAGGGTTGAGCTGCTAAATGAAAAACAAAATCTGGTTTAAAATCTACAATTTCTTTTTCAAGACTTTTTTTATCTCTTAAATCTCCAATAACAGAATTACAAATTGAATCCCCATTAATTAAATGAAATAAGTCATCTTTTGTTATTGGATCTAGTGCATATCCTTTAACATCTGCTCCTAATAATGATAGCGTTTTTAACATCCAAGATCCTTTGAAACCAGTATGTCCTGTTAAAAAGACCTTTTTACCACCATACGTATTTTGTAATTGCTGAAATGAAGAATTTACCATGTTTTCCATTTTGCAATTCCTGAGTTCCACATTGCTTCAAGTTCAACTCTATCACGTAAAGCATCCATACACTTCCAAAAACCATGGTGCTTATATGCTGCTAATTGTTGATCTTTTGCTATTGAACCTAAAGGTTCTTTTTCCCATTGCACATCTTCTACATCTCCTTCAAGATATTTAAAGATTCCAGGTTCTAAAACAAAAAAACCACCATTAATCCACATACCGTCTCCAGCAGGTTTTTCTACAAAACTATCTACTTCTCCTTGCGAATTAATCTCCAAATTACCAAAGCGGCCTGGTACTTGTACACTTGTTAAAGTTGCCAACCTACCATGAGATTTATGAAATTTAAGTAACTCTGACAAATCTACATCAGCGACTCCATCACCATAGGTAAGCATAAAAGTTTCATCTTTAACATATTTCTGAATACGTTTCAGTCTTCCTGCAGTATTTGTATGCAATCCTGTGTCTATCAATGTAACTTTGAAAGATTCTGTTTCTGAATAATGAACATTAATATTATTATTTGCCAATTCAATAGTTACGTCAGAATTATGTAAATAATAATTATAAAAATACTCTTTAATAAAAGTAGCTTTATATCCTAAACAAATTACAAATTCATTATAACCATGTTGTTCAAACATCTTAAGAATATGCCATAAAATAGGCTTCCCCCCAATTTCTACCATAGGTTTTGGTCTAGCCTCCGTTTCTTCCATAAGACGAGTACCGAAACCACCTGCAAAAATTACTACTTTCATTATATTATATATTTTATATTTTTATATTTCTATGCAAACATTATTCGTCAAAGGGTAACTACAACAAAGTAAGAATTCATTATCTTTCAAATCATTTCTTGGCTTATCTAAACCAATCATTTTTAATTGTCCAGATTTAAGAGTTCCTTTACAAGTACTACAATTACCTGTTTGGCAGGAGTAAGGTAGTTCTAAACCAACTTCAAGAGCTTCTTCTAAAACAGAATTACCACTTTTTATTGATATTTTACTTTCAATTCCTGCAAAATTTAAATAAATTTCCTGATCTTTAATTTCTTTAAAATCCTCAGGATTTTTAATTAATTCAAAGTCCTCTGAAAACACATTATTGATATTTTCTCCTAAATTTATTAATGATTCCTTAACCGTGTTTTTAAGCCCGATTGGTCCACATATGTAATGTCTGGAAGGGTATTCAATATTACTTATTAAACTTTTCACAAAACCAGAATCAATCCTGCCACGATAATTATGTGAATCTTCATTAAAGAATTCTTCTTTTGAGTAAAAATTATAAATTTTGAAACGTTTAGAATAATTTATTTTCAATTTTTCTAATTGATCTTTAAAAATTACAGATGAATTAGATCTATTTCCATATACCAAATAAACATTAATCAGAGAATGATTTAATAATAAGTCTTTAATCATTGAAAACAAAGGCGTAATTCCGCTACCAACACCCCAAAATACAACAGAATTTAGTGATTCATCCAATTCAAAGACAAAATCTCCTAAAGGCTCTTGAACCTCTATTACATCTTCAACTTTTACAACATCATTAATATAATTAGAAACAATTCCTCCAGGAACTCTTTTCACCGTTACATCGAGTGTGGAATCAATTCCAGGTGTCGAAGAAAATGAATAAGGTCTAATATATCTTCTACCATTGATTCTGAATTGAAGTGTTAGATATTGTCCCGATAAGTATTTAATTTTTTTAAGTCCTGGTTGTTTAAAACATATTGTTACAGTATCATTAGTTTCTTTACGAACCTCCTGAACTTTTAAAGTATAATTTTTCATTTAAGCTTCTAAATAAAATAAAAAACTCTTCATCTTTATTGCATTATCTCATTGATAATACGTCTAATCATAATAATGAGAACAGCTAAGAAACCTGCTAAAAAACCTCCAATCAAAATTCCTTTTGCTTTTCCAAATCCTTCTTTAGGCAAAGGTAAAATAGGCCTATCTATAACTTGAATTAAAGGTGTTTCTTTTCGTAGCGTAACTTTTGCAAGTTCTGACTGCTTAACTAATTCAGTTAATATAGCTGTATTAGCCTGTACATCTACTTGTCTTTTAGCTGAAGGTGTCCTACGAACGTTCATTGCTGGATTTAAATTAAAAGTATTATCATTTGCAACAGCAACACCTGTAATAGATCCATTCAACTCTCTGCGAATAGAGTCTACCTGACGATCAAGAATAGCCATATTAAGTCTGGCTTTCTTACTTTTAGTTTCAACATAAAATTTGCCAACTTCAGATGCAAGGGCTTCACAAAAATATTTTGCAAATAATTCATCAGAAGAAACCATATCAATACTAATAATTGCAATTTTTTTATCTCTTTGACCAACCGTTAATCCTCCTTTAGATAATCTATTATATAAAACACCCATAATACTGTCATGTACACGGGTAAAACTATTACGATTAGCTTCTGGATGAAAAATAATTTTAGCGAGTTTTGGTTTTTTCTCCCATCCCTTCTTCATATTATTAATATCCATATACATTTCTGCCAAAGAAGTATTTTTACCTTTATAATTAACCGAGTTCAAAAGAGTCTGCTCAACCATTCTACGAGACTTGAACAATTCTGTTAAATTAGAACCCGTAAATATATTTCCGCCACTTCCTCCTAGATCCAATCCAAGAGAGCTAGCCAATCCTAAAGCACTGCCAAGGCCACCGCCTCCTCCTTTCTCATCTTCTAGTACAAAAGATAAAGTAGCAGTATAAGTTGGTTTCTTCATCAAAGAATAAGTCAATCCCAAGGCTCCTCCTATTATTCCAGCCAAAACAATAACTTTCCACTTTGTTAACAAAAATTTATACCATTTTTGCACCTTTTGTAATAATTCTTTTAATGAGATTTCCTCATTTTCGACTGATGTGTTTTCCATCAAAACTATCTATTTAAAAGCAGTAACAATTAATAACGCTAAACTAGCAAGAACACTTCCAATACCAGCCCATTCTCCAGCACTCATTCTTTTCATTTCCGGTTTTTCCGGCACCACTATTTGAGAATCTGGAGTCACTTTTGGGTAAGACCTAAAAAATAAAAACGACCCCGTTACAGAAGCTTTTCCATTTGGATAAATAATATATGCTTTTTTCTTCCATCCTTTATAATCTACCCCTCCTACAGCATTTATATAATACTTAAATCCTTTTCCACTACGGTATGGAATTTCTGAAGTTAATAAAACATTACCCGTAACCTTAACACCTTCATTATAAACAGCTACTTCTATTTCATCACCAGGAAACAAAGTAACGTTAGAATAATGGTTTTTGTCTTTTACAATTTTTTCCCAATTAACAGGTATAGTAGCATATTTTAACTCGTCTCTAAGTTTTTTAGATAATTTAGAGTTAAGGGTATCTTTTTCTTTTAAATTCTTCCCTGCCTCTTCTTCAGTTGTTAGTTTTTTATCAAGATTAAGATTTATACTTTCTAACTGCTCTATCTGCTCTTCTTTAATTGGTCTTTTTATCTTCATACCATCTAGATTAGCAATAGATGTTAATCCCCCTGCTCTCATCACAACGTTATAAACTGTCTCTTTTTTATTAGCCAAAACATATTTTCCAGGATAGCTCACTGCACCACTTACCTTTACCATTTCTGGTTTTTCATAGACTGCCATTTTGCGTATATTAACAACGTCAAATGGCTTTAGCACAAAATTTTTAATTTGTTCATTATTATCTGCAGTAATTTCGAGTTCCACTAACTCAATGCGTTTGGGATCAGAATCATCAATTACATCAGACTTCACCATTCTTGCAACTTCAACTCTTTTAGATGCTGAACCAGTTAAACCACCAACTTGAACTACTAAGTCATTTAAAGTTAAATTGTCAAAATATTCATATTCTCCAGGATTTTTAACCTCTCCGTCTATGGTAATTTTATATTCTTCTCTAAAATCTAGAATAGAATAAACTGTAACAATATCTTCTCTTTTTAATTCTACGTCAGAATTTAAATCCCCTGATAAAGCAGCGCTTAAATCTACATTTACAATTTCAGTAGTCAAATCTGTTTTTAAACGAATGATTCTCGCTCTTTTTGTATAAGCATCTTCTTTTAATCCTTCTGCTCTTGTTATAAGATCTGAAATTCTCATACCATCATTGTAAGAATAATAATCTGGTCTAAAAACTGCACCTTCTATTTTAATACGATTTTCAAATCGATTTAAAATTTTAGTGATTCTAAATACATCTCCCGACTGTGGTAAATAAGAATTATATTCACTTTCATTTATGTCATGCACTTTAAACTCTTTCCCTGTTTTTTGCATAACATTTACAGATGCTGTATATGCAAATTCATTAAATCCTGAAGCAAAAGATAATAAATCTGCAAATGTTTCTCCTTTTTTCATTTCGAAGATACCTGGACGTTTTACTTCACCTTCTACTACGACTCTTTGGCTATATGCAGGAATTCTAATTACATCATTATCTCTTAAATTTACATTATCAGATTGATCTCCTTTAACTAGAAACTTATAAATATCGATATTTTTATAAACTTTGTTATTTCGAATTAATTCTATATTTCGGTAACTACCATTTTTACCAGGTCCTCCAGCTAAATGTAATGCGTTATAAACCGAAGCAAGAGATGAAATAGAATAATTACCTGGTTGTTTTCCTCCTACAATTGTTACTTTAATAGTTCGTATATCACTTAAACTTATACTAACTTGAGATTGCCCAGATCTAACTGTACTGTAAACTCTTGCAATTGCTGCTTTTATTTTTTGTGAAGCTGCTTCAATTGACATTCCAGCAACTGTAATTTGCCCAACATTCTGAATAGATATTTTACCCTCAAAACTTACTGTAACAGTATCATCAAATTGTTGAATACCATACACGCTTACTTCTAACTTGTCACCTGGTCCAAGAACATAATTTACTGGCGTTGCCATTTTTAAATCTGGCTCAAAATTTAAGGTAGGATTGTCAAATAATTCAGAACCAAAAACTAAAGCATTTAATGAATCTTTTATCTTTTCATTTTTTATTTTTTCCTGCTTTCTTCCAAACTCTGAGTCTTTATCTGATTTTTTTAGTTTATCCTCTTTGTCTTTATCTTTATCTTTGTCTTTATCCTTATCTTTTGAGTTCTTTTTTTCATATTCAATAACTCGGGTTCTTAATTTATCAAATTCTATTTGACTCATACCTTTTGATAAAGCCATCGATTCTACATCATTAATAGTTGCTTTATTGCTTTTTAGTTGGGCAATAATTTTAGCTATTTCATCATCTGACAAGTAATCTACTTTTACCGTACTTAAATCCTTAGACTTTATTATATCTTGAGCATTCGCATTAAAAGATATTAGCAAAATAAAAAACAGAGTAAGAACGTATATTATCTTTTTCATATTGAATTATAATTAACCTTTAAAGTTTAGTTTAAAAAACTTCTTTATTTATGAATATTGCTTTTGATAATAATCTTTGTAAGTTCCGGAAGTTACATTTTGCAACCACTCTTCGTTATCTAGATACCAATTAATTGTTTTTTCCAAACCTTCCTCAAAAGTTACAGAAGGCTTCCATCCTAATTCTTTATTAATTTTAGACGCATCAATTGCATATCGCAAATCATGACCTGGTCTGTCTTTTACGTAAGTAATTAGCTCTTGGGAAGTTCCTTGAGATCTTCCTAATTTTTGATCCATGATTTGGCATAATAATTTAACTAAATCAATATTTTTCCATTCATTAAAACCGCCAATATTGTAGGTTTCATGATTTTTACCTTCGTGAAAGACCAAATCAATAGCAATAGCATGATCTTCAACAAAGAGCCAATCACGAGTATAATTACCATCTCCATAAACTGGTAAAGGTTTGTTATTGATTATATTATTTATAAAAAGTGGAATTAATTTTTCAGGAAAATGGTATGATCCATAATTATTTGAACAATTGGTTAAAACATAAGGCAAACCATAAGTTTCACCATAAGCTCTTACAAAATGATCTGAGCTTGCTTTCGAGGCAGAATATGGTGAATTAGGATCATAAGAAGTAGTTTCAGTAAAAAGCCCTTCTGCTCCAAGCGAACCATAAACTTCATCTGTGCTAATATGATAAAATCTTTTACCTTCAAAATTATCTTTCCATTGGTTTTTAGCTGCATTTAGCAAATTCATAGTTCCAATTACATTTGTTTTTACAAATGCTAACGGGTCTTCAATAGAACGATCCACATGAGATTCAGCAGCTAAATGCAAGACGCCTTCAAATTTATGAAGTGAGAAAAGTTCGTTTATAAAATTCTCATCAACAATATCTCCTTTTACAAATGTATAATTAGATTGATTTTCAATATCCTTAATATTTTCTAGATTACCAGCATAAGTCAAAGCATCTAGATTGAATATTTGATATTCAGGATACTTATTTACAAAACGTCTAACGACATGAGATCCAATAAAACCAGCACCTCCAGTTATAAGAATTTTTTTCATTTTAATTAATTTAATAAATCTGAATTTATTTTTTCCAACGCACTATATATGTCTTTAACATCTTGCGAATTTTCTTTTTGCAAAATTAAATTTGCAGTATCTGTATAAACAAAAATAGTGTTTTTTAGTCCTAAAAAAGTTGTATGCTTTCCAGATCCAATAACCATATTTCCATTTTTATCTACAGGATGATTTTTTGAAATCAAATAATCATAAACAGATTCAAATGACCCTAAATCTGACCATGAAAAAGCAGCAGGTACTACTTTTATCTTTTTACTACGTTCCATTACAGCATAATCGATACTAATTGATGGTATCTCTAATGATAAATCCAAGTCTAAAAAACCATTTTCATTTGCTTCCCATACAGCCTTCGATTTCTCATAAACATCAGGCTGAAATTGCTTTAGCTCATCTAAGAGAACACTAGCCTTAAAACAGAACATTCCGCTATTCCATAAAAAATTCCCTTTTGAAATAAACTCCTTTGCTGTCGTTTCATTAGGTTTCTCTCGAAATGAAACTACCCTGTCTCCTTTTGATTCTATATAACCATATCCAGTTTCTGGTTTGGTTGGAATAATTCCAAAAGTAACTATAAAACCATCTTGTGCTTTTAATACAGCGTCATTGATAGCTTTATTATAATCCTCCATTTTATCTATAATATGATCTGAAGGGGTTACAATTAATATATCATCAGGATTTGAAGCAAATGCAGCAAAAGCAATTGCAGCTGCAGTATTTCTAGGTGTCGCTTCAACTATGTTTATGTAAGAAGTATTGGTTTTATCCATAACCTTACCACTTAAATGATGATTGTCAACATTTCCAACTACCATAACTTTATTTGCTAAATGACTGTTACGCTCAACAGTCATCTCAAATAAAGATTTGTTTTCAAAAATTTCTAAATATTGCTTAGGTTGACTTTTTCTGGAAAGTGGCCACAATCTGCTTCCTACTCCCCCCGTCAAAATTACATGTATAATTGAATTATTTGTTTCCATTTTTTTCTTTAAATAAAAAAGGGCTTTAGTCTCTATAATCTGTTATCAGCTATAGAACCTAAAACTCCTTTTACGTCGTATATTAAACTATTTTCTTTTTGCAACTCAGAAAAATTAAGTTTTAAAAATTCAGCATGTGCTACTCCGAGAACAATTGCATCAAATTTATTATTTGCAAGAGAGTTTAATGTTACTAAATTATATTCTTTTTTTACATCATCTACATTAGCAAGCGGATCAAATATTGTCACTGCAATTCCATATTCTGATAACGCTTTTACAACATCTACAATCTTTGTATTACGAACATCCGGACAATTTTCTTTAAAAGTAATTCCAAGCATTAAAAGGCTGGCTCCATTAACTGAAATTCCTTTTTTAATCATCAGCTTCACAATTTGTGACGCAACATATTCCCCCATACTATCATTCAAGCGTCTACCTGCTAAAATTATTTCTGGATGGTAACCAAACTCTTGAGCTCTTTGTGCCAGATAGTAAGGATCAACACCTATACAATGTCCCCCTACTAATCCTGGCTTAAAAGGCAAGAAGTTCCATTTTGTAGATGCTGCTTCTAAAACTTCTTGTGTATCAATATTCATTAAATTGAATATTTTAGCCAATTCATTTACAAAAGCAATATTAATATCACGTTGTGAATTTTCTATAACCTTCGCCGCTTCTGCTACTTTTATTGAAGGTGCTAAATGTGTACCCGCTGTAATAACAGATTTATATAACGCATCAACTTTTAAACCAATTTCTGGAGTTGAGCCCGAAGTTACTTTCAGTATTTTTTCAACTGTATGTTCTTTATCTCCTGGATTTATTCTTTCAGGAGAGTACCCTGCATAAAAGTCTTCATTAAACTTTAATCCTGATATTTTTTCTAAAACAGGAACGCATTGTTCTTCAGTAACACCTGGATAAACAGTTGATTCATAAATTACAATATCTCCTTTTTTTAATATTTTACCTACTGATTCACTCGATTTATATAAAGGAGTTAAATCTGGTCGATTATTTTTATCAACCGGCGTTGGAACAGTTATTATAAAATAATTACAATCTGCTACATCATTTAAAGAGGTTGTACAATATAATCCAACTTTAGAACTTGAATTATCAACTAATACATTTTGTAAAGTTTCATCATCTACCTCTAATGTTGTATCTGTACCTGAATTTAAAGAAGCTACTCTTACCTGATTTATATCAAAACCTATAACTGAATATTTAGTAGCAAATAATCTAGCCAAAGGCAAACCAACATAACCTAAACCAATAACCGCTATTTTTACATTTTCGCTCAATTTGTACTCTTTTTTATCTATTTCAGTCATAACAATTCACGGCTCCGCCGTTCTGAGTCACAAAGATTTGACACAGACACTCTAAAATCATTTTCGGCAAATATAACATATTAAGTCAATTTATTCAATACGGTTTCCCGTATTACTAAAAAAACAACCTATTTAAAAACAATAAGAAACAACAACCCTCTCTCAATCAGTTTATAAAAAAATACATTATAAAAAAAAACAGAAAATAAATCTCTATTTTGAAGAAATTTCACCTTCTGTTTAACAACAATAACTACATAACAACGAAACTATTTATATTTTATTTTTAGTATACAGCCCAAAGATTCAAGCATTAATGTATAATATGTATTAGATATTTCCTGAACGACTGCATCCTGATTACTAAATACTCCTTTTTCTAATTTTATACGATCTCCAACCTGAATTGAACTTACTGAAATATCACTAATATTAGGAGACTTAAGACTTGTTTTTATAATGTTAATTTCTTCATCACGAACAATGGCAGGTTTTCCTAACCAAAATAAATATCGCACTACCCCCGGAATTTGAAAAACAGAATTACGATCAACATCTTCTAAATAAACAAACACGTAGGAATTAAAAAGAGGAACTTCGATTTTCTTTTTTCTATCTGACCATTCTTTGATCTGAGTAATTAATGGACAATAACATTCTATTCCAATTTCATTTAGCCTTTCTGCTACTTTTTTCTCCCACTTAGGCTTCGTATAAACTACATACCAGTTCTTCATCTTCTTTTATTGAAATAAAAATCTTAAACAATCCTCTTCATTTATTTCATATCAAATTTTAATTCAATATTCTTACAAATTAAGACCCAATCCCTTTGTAAATAAATCCAATTGACTCTAGTTCTTTTGCATTTAATATATTTCTTCCATCAAATAGAAACGCTGGTTTATGCATTGAATTATAAATTTTTTGCCAGTCATAGGTCGTAAATTCATCCCACTCTGTAAGAACCGCAATCGCATGAGATCCTTTACAAGCTTCGTATGCATTATCAAATATTGTTAACGCTTTACTATTTTCTTCAACAGTTCTAGTTTCAAGATAATCCAAATCACTTAACATTTTACTTCTTGAAACCTTTGGATCATAGACCGAAATTTTTGCCTGTTCATTAATTAAATCATCTGCTACATAAATTGCAGCTGATTCACGAGTATCATTAGTATCTTTCTTAAAAGCCCATCCTAAAAATGTGATTTTTTTATCAGCGACAGTATTATATAATGTCTGAACAATTTTATTAGAAAATCTTCTTTTTTGATGATCATTCATTATAATAACCTGCTCCCAATAATCAGCGACTTCATTTAATGCATATGATTTTGCAATATAGACTAAATTCAAAATATCTTTTTGAAAACAAGAACCTCCAAAACCAACTGACGCTTTTAAAAATTTAGGACCAATTCTACTATCCATGCCAATTGCTTTTGCTACTTCATTCACATCTGCACCTGTCTTTTCACACAATTCAGACATTGCATTTATAGATGAAATTCGCTGTGCCAAAAATGCATTTGCAGTTAGCTTAGATAATTCTGATGACCAAACATTTGTTGTAAGGATTTTATCCTTGCTTACCCAATTTGCATAAACGTCAACTAATGCATTAATTGCTTCTTCACCTTCTGAAGTGGTATCTCCTCCTATTAAAATTCTATCTGGATTTAATAAATCTGTAACGGCAGTACCTTCTGCTAAAAATTCAGGATTTGATAAAATTTGAAACTGAACTCCATTTCCGGTATTATCTAAAATACTTTTGATAGCTTCGGCTGTACGCACCGGCAAAGTCGATTTTTCAACTACAATTTTGTTTTGCTTTGCTACCTTAGCTATTTGTCTTGCACAAAGTTCAATATATTTTAAATCAGCAGCCATACCTTTTCCTTTTCCATAGGTTTTAGTTGGCGTATTTACAGATATAAAAATTACCTGAGCTTCATCAATTGCTTTTTCTACATCGGTTGAAAAGAAAAGATTTCTTCCTCTAGCTTCAGCTACTATTGCGGAAAGTCCCGGTTCGTAAATAGGAATATTGTCTGTATTTGGATCATTCCAATCTTGAATTCTTTGTTCGTTCAAATCAACAACAGTGACTTGAATATGTGGACATTTTTGAGCAATTACTGCCATTGTTGGACCTCCAACGTAACCTGCACCAATGCAACAAATCTTTGTAATTTTCATCTATTTTCTATTATCTTGATCTTTATTTTATTTCAAATTACTCCAGTACCAATTTACTGCTTCTTTTAAACCTTCTTGCAAAGAATATTTAGGGTCATAACCCAATACCACTTTTGCTTTCTCAATACTTGCTAATGAATGAGGAATATCTCCGGCTCTATTTGCTCCATAAACAATTTTTACATCAGCTATTTTGGCGTCAAACTCAGATAGATATTCTTTTAAATATCCAACCAAATCATTTAATGTATTTCGATCACCAAAGGCAGTATTATAAACCGTATTAATTGCTTGTGGATTTTGGCTTAACATTGCCAATTCATTCATTTGAATTACATTATCTATATAAGTAAAATCGCGGGAATAATTTCCATCACCATTAATTACCGGACTTTCATAATTCATTAACTGTAAAACAAACTTTGGAATCACGGCTGCATAAGCACCATTAGGATCTTGCTTTCTTCCAAAAACATTAAAGTAACGCAGTCCTATAGTTTCCAATCCGTAAGTTCTACTAAAAATTTCAGCATACAATTCGTTTACATATTTTGTAATAGCATAAGGTGATAATGGCTTACCAATTACATCTTCTACTTTTGGTAATCCCTCAGAATCTCCATATGTAGAAGAGCTTGCTGCATATATAAAACGTTTTACTTTTGCATCGCGAGATGCTACTAACATATTTAAAAAACCAGAAACATTTACATCATTTGTTGTAATAGGATCATTTATAGATCTTGGAACTGAACCTAATGCAGCTTGATGCAAAACATAGTCCACTCCTTCAACTGCTAAAATACAATCTGCAATATTTCGAATATCACCTTCGATTAATTTAAAATCAGGATTTTCTATAAAATCTTTTAAGTTATGTCGATATCCGGTTGCAAAATTATCCAGACAAACAACTTTATGACCTTGTCCTAAAAAATATTCAGTCAAATTTGAACCAATAAAACCTGCTCCACCAGTAATTAAAATTGTATTTTGAATTGATGCCTTCATTCGTCAGATTATTTTTTCTTGAATTTATTCAAAATTGACTTCCATAAGTTTAACTTCTCTTCTTCTTCATAATATCCATTTGAATAAGCTCCATAGCCGTATCCATATCCATAAGTCGCGCCATATTTTGCTTTATTTTCATATCCATTCAAAACAATACTTACATTTGTAAGTTCACCACGTTTTACTCTGGTATTTAACAAAGTTATCATATCTTTCTTCGTATAATTTTGTCTTGCAATGTAAAGAGTTACATCAGCATACTGCGCTAATTCTAATGCATCTGAAACTAATCCAACTGGAGGCGTATCAAGAACAATATAGTCGTATTTTTGTTTTAATTCAATAATCAATTCCTTCATTGAATCACTTAAAATTAACTCTGAAGGATTTGGAGGTATGGGCCCGGACAATATAACGTCAAGATTTGGAATTTGTGTTGAATTCGTAATTTCAGACAAACTATTTTGCTTGATTAAATAATTAACAACTCCTATTTGATTTGTCAAATTAAACTCATCTGCTAATCTTGGCTTTCTTAAATCTAATCCTATAATTACAGTTTTCTTTTCGCTTAAAGCAAAAACCGTAGCAATATTTATAGAGCAAAATGTTTTTCCCTCTCCACCTATAGAAGAAGTAATCATTAAAGTTTTAGACCCACTTACAAGCTGTCTTTTATATAAAAATTGCAGTGAAGATCTAATCGCTCTAAATGCTTCAGAAAGTGCTGATTTCGGCTTATCAAACACTGCTAAATTGAGAGAATTTTTATTGACTCCAATCACACCAATTAATGGAATTTGAGTCAATTTACTAATATCTTCTGTATTTTGAATGGAGTTATTAATAAATAAAAGGCCAAAAATAATTAACAAAGGTACTAATATCCCGATAAATAAAGCCAGTATATAATTTACAGAAGTTTTAGGACCCAATAATCCTCCTCCTATATCTTTTGCAGAATCAATAAAATGAATATCTGATAAATTAGACGCTTTTACAATTTCTGCTTCATTTCTTTTTTTGAGAAATTCAGTGTAAATATTATCACTTAAATCATACTTTCTCTGAATTTTCAATAATTCTTGCTGTTCTTCAGGCAGTCTCTTAACGGTACTTTCGGCTTGACCTATTTTAGCATTTACAATCGACAAGTCATACATTAATGATGATTTTGCTGATGCTATATTTTCCAAGAGTACACTTTTGACAGCCTGCATTTGATTATCAAAATCTTTAAAAATCTTATCACTTTTTACTGCATAAGCCATTTCTGATCTTTGAGTAGAAAGTGCAATAAGCTTTGACACATTAACTACAACATTTGGATCTTCAATTCCGGCAACAGACGGTGCTGGCAATCTTGAATAATCAACACTATTATTTAAATATGATTTTAAAGAATTGTAATAAGCAATTTTTCTTGTTACTTCGTCTTTCTGAACATCAAAGTCCATTATTTTATCAGAGAATTTAGCTCCTCCTCCTTCGATTTCATAAATATTTTTATCCTTTCTAAACGATTTCAGCTCGCTACCTGTTTCTTTCAATTGTGACTCCATAGCAACAAGAGTACTGTCAATAAATCTTATGGTATTGGTAGCAAACTGATTTTTTCCGTCAAGTTGGATTTTTATCAGCATTTTTACTGTAGAATTCAAATAATCTACCATTCTGGCTTTATTTGTTCCTTGCATTCCTAGAGTTAATATTGACCCGCCTTTATCATCAGACCCTACAGTTATACCTCTATATCCAGAAACTGTACCATCAAAATCATTGAATCTTACAAAATATTCATTCCCTATATATGAACCAGGATTCTCGTTTATTTGTAATTTCCAATTAAGAAACGGCAACGAAACTTGCTCTCCAACTTTATATTTTTTAACAAAAAGATCTGTAGGCTGAACTGCTGTATTGCTATATGAATTATTTGAATATGTAATTAGAGAAACAGAATTGCTTTCGAAAGGAATCCGAATTTGATATTCATTTTCACTCACGAATTTTATACCAATCAACGTATTCACAAGCTGACCTTTTGACTTATCAATATTTACATAAAAAGGAACAGCACCATAAGCATCAATTAAATTGTATTTTCCTTGTATTAAATAGTCAATATAAAATTGCAATTTACTTACAACTAATTCATTATGGGATCGAGATTGTAATATTGTAGAAATACCATTTACCTGATCTGAGATTCCTCCCCAATTAAAAACCAAACTTGTATTTGATGTAAAAAAAGGATTACTTTCTTCTTTAATAGAAATCAACGTTTGCATTCCGTAAATTTTTTCTTTACGAATGTTAATCTGGTAAGCAATTGTAAATGCAATTATCAAACTAGCTAAAAACCATTTCCAATAACTTAAAACTTTCATTAAGAAACCTTTAAAATCAAAATTTGAATGATTTTCAAAAATGGAAAAATCTTTTATATCTAACATTTTTTGAATTTAGTTTTAGTTTTTAAGCAACAAGAAAACCGTAGTAGCCAATGATAAAAGAGTAACTATTGTACCAATAGATTCTATACCGGTTTTCCCTGTTCCCCAAGTTTTTTGTTTAAGTGGTTTTACATAAACATAATCATTAGGCTGTAAAGAATAATAAGGTGATTTCATGACATTAACATCAGTAAGATCCAGATCATTCATTTGCACACCTGTTGGTGTTTGACGAATTATAGTTACTGATTTCCTATCTCCTGTAATTGCTATATCTCCAGCATTAGCAATGGCTTCCATTATATTTACGTGTTCTTGAAACAGTACTTTAGTTCCCGTACTTCCTACTTCACCATTTATCGTATATTTAAAACCTGCCAATTTTACTGTGACAAAAATATTAGCCTCACTTTTAAAATATTCTGCTAGTAATTTTTTTTCAATTATAAGTCGAACTTCTTCAACAGTATATCCTATGACGTTTATTTCACCTAAAATAGGCATCCTAATATTTCCGTGATCGTCAACTGTAAATCCGTTAAAATATAAACCCGACTCAGATTTGTTTCCTCCGGCACTTTCTGTTGTATTAAAAATAGACACTAATTTAGGATCAATCGCCTTTATATCAACACTCAAAACATCACTCACTTGTAATCTGTAAGGTTTTGATTCAACAGCAGAAACTGTACTTTTTTCTCCTGCAGTATTTTTATCCTGTAAATACACAAGATCTTTTACAGGAATACAAGATGTAAATAATACACTAATTAATAGCAATATATAAAAACAGTTTTTTGTCATTATTGAAATTTTATCGCAAATATAGCTTTTCCTTTAATCTTCAGAAAATCTAAGTTTTATTTGAGCTTTATTTTAATTGTTTTTGAAAGTTTTTTCGAACGGAACCCGATGCAAAATACTTCTGCCGAGTGTAATTTCGTCTGCATATTCTAATTCATCACCAACAGATATACCCCTGGCAATTGTAGAAATAACAATATCTGATTCAGCAATTTGCTTATAAATGTAAAAATTCGTTGTATCACCCTCCATTGTTGAACTAAGCGCAAAGATAATCTCTATAACTTTTCCGGATTTTACTTTTTCAACTAAGCTCGAAATGTTTAACTGACTTGGACCAACACCTTCTATTGGAGAAATTTTCCCTCCTAAAACATGATAAATTCCTTTATATTGTCCCGTATTTTCAATAGCCATCACATCGCGAATATCTTCGACAACACATATGGTTTGATGATTTCTAATTGAGTTTGCACAAATTTCACAAACTTTTGTGTCTGAAATATTATGGCAACTTTCGCAAAACTTAATATCTTCCCGCATCTTTAACAATGCCTCAGACAAAAAACCTGTTTGCTCTTTAGGTTGTTTCAATAAATGCAAAACCAGTCTTAATGCCGTTCGTTTACCAATCCCTGGCAATTGTGACATTTCGTTGACTGCTTTTTCTATTAATTTTGATGAAAATTCCATGACGACAAAAGTAATATTTTTAATGGTTTAGTAGACTTGGGGACAACTAAATTCAGTATTATATCGAATTCTGGTTATAGCTATAAAAGTTCTTTCTAGCCCAGATAGAAACGACATCCTTTTTCTGGCTTCTTTAGCCAGAAAAAGATATAGTGAATAGCTGGAAAAAGCTCCTGAAAAATTTAATATTGATTAGTTGCCAATAAAACCAAAGTACAAGCAACTTCAGCCTTTATATTATTTAATTCTAATAATTGATATAATTCAGGATTTTCTGTCCCTGGGTTAAAAACCACCCTTTTTGGCTGAGCTTCAATTATATAATTATAATAATCACGTTGACGTGATGGATTCAAATATAAAGTTACTGTGTCAATATTCTTAACCGGAATCGCTTTAGTATAAATTTTTACACCGGCAACTTCACCTGTGTTTTGACCAATTGCTAAAACGGTATGTCCTTTATCAACTAACATATTTATGGCTTTAAAAGCGTAACGATCTGGTTTTGTGGTAGCACCCAGAACTAAAGTTTTTTTATTTTTCATCATTTTTAAATATGGTACAAAAGTAATCAAAAAGAACGAGGTTAGTTTAAGTTATTGTTTTAGAAATAAAAACAATATCCTAACAAGAATTTGCTTTCAGGTATCAAAAAATAACTATTTTTACCTTATTAACCAAAACTCTATGGATTTATTCATTTATTTATTTGCCGCTCTTTTCTCAGTCCTAAATCCAATTGGCACTGTTCCAATTTTCGTTGGACTTACGCAGCATGATTCTCAGGAAGAACGTTCACGCATTTCGCTTTGGACTGCTATAAACGTTTTTATCATTTTACTTGTTTCATTTTTTATTGGTCAATATGTTCTGAGTTTTTTCGGAATCAGTATTGATGCCTTAAGAATTGCTGGCGGAATTGTAATCGTAAATTCTGGATTCTCACTATTATCCGGAAAAATAAATAAAAAACGAGGAATCAACAAAAAGGTCGAGACCGATGCGCAACAACGTAATGATATTGCATTAACTCCGTTAGCAATACCAATGTTAGCCGGCCCGGGATCAATTTCTTTACTTATTGCATTTTATCAGGAACATCACGGAATGGAAGAAATTATCATTTCGTCTTTGGCTATTTTAGCAATTGCTGTCGCAATTTTTGCAATTTTAAAAAGTGCACATTATTTAGCCAGAATATTAGGAGCTTCAGGAATTGTGGCTATTTCGAGAATTGTTGGTTTTATAGTAATTTCTATCGGTATTCAATATATCGTAAGTTCGATTATTAATATAGTTAAAGGAAATTTGATGTAGTTTTTATCTTTGAAACTCATAATTTTTAGCTCAAATGGCGTTATCTTTGATCTTTTAGAAAATTTACATTCATTATGGAACAGAAAATACATCAGGGAAGAAACGTAAAACGTTTCAGAGAAATGCTTGGCATCAAACAGGAAGCATTAGCTTTTGATCTGGGAAATGACTGGAATCAAAAAAAATTTCTATGTTAGAGCAAAAAGATGTAATTGAAGATGATATACTTGATCAAATCTCACATGCATTAAAAATTCCTGTCGAAGCTTTTCAGAATTTTGATGAAGAGCAAGCAGTTAATATTATTTCAAATACTTTTAATATTGAAAAAGAGGCTTATATAGGAAATTCTAAGCCTGTATTCAATATCAATCCATTCGACGAATTAAAAAAACTTCATGATGAAAAAATTGCTTTATACGAGCGTATGTTGAAAGAAAAAGATGAAATGATGACAAGACTTGAAAAATTAATCAATAAATAATTATTAGAAATTCTCATTTATATAAAAAAGGCTCAACAAATAGTTGAGTCTTTTTTATTATATCAAATTCTAAGAACGAACCTTAATTTCTTGGCAAAAACACTTCTGCCATCATACATCTTGCACTTCCACCTCCGCAAGCTTCAATTGTATCGAGACTTGAACTTAAAATTTCAGCATGATTTTCTAATTGTGCAATTTGTTTTGGAGTTAAACTCTGATGTGCTGATGCACTCATAACGATATATTTCTTATCATTTGTTCCTCGAACTTCCAACATATTACCGGCAAAATTATTCACCTGAGCTTCGGTAATCAGAATAACTTCCTTTTTATCTGCTTTTAGGTTTTCAAGAACCATTTTGCGTTCTTTTTTATCATCTATGCAATCTGCACATATAACTGCAAAAGTCTCTCCTAAACACATCATAACATTCGTGTGATATATTAATTTACGTTCTCCATCAACAGTTTGGAAAGCTTCAAAAATAACAGGAGCATAATCAAAGTCTTCACAAAATTCGATAAATAATTCCTCATCAGCACGAGGAGATAATGCGCAATACGCTTTTGCATTAGCACGATCTAAAAGCAAGCTTCCGGTTCCTTCAAGAAAAAAACCATCTTCTTCAGCCGATGTGTAATCCATTATGTTATTAATTTCAAAACCTTTGTCTTCAAGAGTATCTAAAATGTCTTCGCGGCGTTCCTGACGTCGATTCTCAGCAAACATAGGATAAAGTGCTACATCTCCGTTTTCATGAAAAGAAACCCAGTTGTTTGGAAAAATACTATCCGGCGTATCAGTCTCCAGATTATCGTCTATAACCGTAACATCAACTCCAACGGCTCTTAATTTTTCTACAAAAACATCAAATTCCTGTTGTGCTTTTGCATTCACAGTACTAGGTAAAAGTCCGTCTAATACTTTTTGGTAATAATTATTTACAGCAGTTTGTTCATTCATTCTGAAAGCAACTGGCCTAATCATTACAATTGCATTTGTCGTTTGTTTCATAATCTTTATATTTTTATTTTGTTTCAGGTTTCAAGTTTCTAGTTACAGCAAACGTGGAACCTGAAATTTGAAACCTGAAACAAAGCTTTTAATCTCTAATTAAAGGTAAGGTCGAACATCTCAACAAACCTTCTTGTTTTGCAATTTCAGCATAAGGAATTTCTTCAACAATAAAACCGTTTGAACGCAGCCAATTGTTTAATCTTGTAAAGTTTTTTTCTGAAACCACTACATTTTCATCTATAGAAAACACATTAGAAAACATATTGTACATTTCGTTTCTTTCGATATGAAATAAGTTTTCTCTCCCAAAAAGATTGACTAAATACATATAATCAGCTTCTTCACGGAAACCTCTTTTATAAATAATCCCTTTATCTTTTCCAACGGGCTGAAAACAACAATCAAGATGTAAAGCATTATCACGAGCTTCTATTTTGGACTTAACCAAATCAAACTCTTTTACGATTTTATTTGGGAATAGTTCTTTGATAAAATTAACACCGTGCATATTTGTTCGCGCAGTAATATAATCTTTATAGTCACTTCCTTTATAAGTTCCTATAAAAATATGATCGTTCCAAAGCATAACATCACCACCTTCAATATGAACTTCCTCAGGCGGACGAACTACTTTTAAGGAATCTATCTGATCGATTATATATTGAATTGCATCTAACTCACGTTCTCTATCAGGAAGAATATTTGATTTTATAAATGTATCATCTATAACGAAACCTATATCTCTCGCAAAAATCTGATTGTAATTTTCAATCATTTCAGGACGATATACTTTTACATCATATTTTTGAAATACAGCATTAAAAGCATCCATTTCAGCAATCATATCTTTTTCGACAGGATAAGTTCCCGCTTTAATATGTTCCAAAGATTTAGGATCATAGGCTTCATCTAAAGATGGAGTTGGCCCATTATGAACAGCAGAACCCAAAACCACAGCACGCAGTCTCGACGTTTCGTTCTTTATATTTAATTGCAACATAACTTTATTATATTTTGGCCAAAGATAAAAAAAGCTTCACAGTTAAGTGAAGCTTTAAAATATTTTTATTTGTTCGACTTAAAGTCTCTCAACGGATGCCCAGTATAAATTTGTCTTGGTCGACCAATTGGTTCTTTATTCTCACGCATTTCTTTCCATTGTGCGATCCAACCCGGTAATCTTCCAATAGCAAACATTACTGTAAACATATCTGTAGGAATACCTAAAGCTCTGTAAATAATTCCAGAATAGAAATCTACGTTTGGATATAAGTTTCTTGATTTGAAATATTCATCTTCTAAAGCTGCTGTTTCTAATTTTTTAGCAATCTCTAAAATAGGATCTTCTACACCTAAAGTTTCTAAAACTTCTTTAGCTGCTTTTTTAATAATTTTTGCTCTTGGATCAAAGTTTTTATAAACTCTGTGACCAAATCCCATTAAACGGAATGGATCATTTTTATCTTTCGCTTTTGCTAAAAATTTATCAGTATCTCCACCGTCTTTGTTGATTTCTTCCAACATTTCAAGTACTGCCTGATTAGCACCTCCGTGAAGTGGTCCCCAAAGTGCAGAAACACCTGCAGAGATAGAAGCAAATAAACCAGCATGTGATGAACCTACCATTCTTACTGTAGATGTAGAACAGTTTTGCTCGTGATCCGCATGAAGAATAAACAATTTATCTAAAGCAGCTACAATAACTGGATTTGATGAGTAAGGTCCTGTAGGCAATTTAAACATTAACTGCATAAAATTATCTACATAACCTGTTGTGTTATCATAATAATTTAATGGGTAGCCCATAGTTTTTCTATAAGTCCAAGTAGCAATTACAAGAAATTTACCCATTGTTTTGCAAATGGCCTCGTACATTTCTTTTTCATTATCTACATTGACCGCTTTTGGATTAAATGCTGTTAAAGCACTTGTCAAAGCAGACAACACACCCATTGGGTGAGCTGTTTTAGGAAAACCATCAATGATATTTTTCATCTCTTCGTTTACCAAAGTATGTTTTTTAATACCATTTTCAAACTGCTCTAATTGTTGAGCGGTTGGTAATTCACCAAAAATTAAAAGATAAGACACTTCTAGGAAATTAGCTTTTTCAGCTAAATCTTCGATTGAATATCCTCTGTAACGCAAAATTCCTAATTCTCCGTCTAAGAAGGTGATTTCACTTTTGCAAGAACCAGAATTTTTATATCCAGGATCTAGAGTAATAATACCAGTTAAATCACGTAATTTGTTAATATCGATAGCTGATTCATTTTCGCTTCCCGTAATTACCGGAAGTTCAATTTTTTGACCATCTACTTCTAATGTAGCTATTTTTGACATAATATATCGGAAATAAATCTTTAAAATAATAATTTATCAAATCTAAGGAATTTAAGACTAATTAAAAAAAGAATCCTGCTATGAATTTGTTAAAACTCCAAAAAAAAACCATTCGCAGAAACGAATGGTTTAAATTTAATATATAACTCTTACAATTATTTGATCTTGAAAGCGTTTAATCCCGGGAAATAAGCAGTACTTCCTAACTCTTCTTCGATTCTTAATAATTGATTGTATTTTGCCATACGATCAGAACGAGAAGCAGAACCTGTCTTAATTTGACCACAGTTTAAAGCTACTGCTAAATCAGCAATTGTATTATCTTCAGTTTCTCCAGAACGGTGAGACATTACAGATGTATACCCTGCATTTTTAGCCATGTTTACAGCTGCAATAGTTTCAGTTAAAGTACCAATTTGGTTTACTTTAACAAGAATTGAATTTGCAATTCCTTTTTCAATTCCAGTTGATAAACGCTCAACATTAGTAACAAATAAATCATCACCTACTAATTGAACCTTATGTCCAATTTTTTCAGTTAAATATTTCCATCCATTCCAGTCATCTTCATACATACCATCTTCAATAGAAATAATTGGATATTTAGCAGCAAGTTCAGCTAAATAGTCAGCTTGCTCTTCAGAAGTTCTGATTTTTCCAGTTTCTCCTTCAAATTTAGTATAATCGTATTTACCATTTACATAAAATTCAGAAGCAGCGCAATCAAGAGCAATCATGATTTCATCACCAAAAGTATATCCAGCTTTCTCAACAGCTAATTTAATAGTATCTAAAGCATCCTCAGTACCACCAGCCAAGTTTGGAGCAAAGCCACCCTCATCACCAACAGCAGTACTTAAACCTCTGTCATGTAATACTTTTTTCAAACTGTGAAAAATTTCAGTTCCCATTTGCATAGCGTGTGTAAATGAAGTTGCTTTTACAGGGAAAATCATAAACTCTTGAAATGCAATAGGAGCATCAGAGTGAGAACCTCCGTTGATGATATTCATCATTGGTACAGGTAATGTATTAGCAGAAACACCACCAACATATCTGTATAATGGCAATCCAAGTTCATTAGCAGCAGCTTTTGCAGCAGCCAAAGAAACTCCTAAAATAGCATTAGCACCTAATTTAGATTTGTTTGGAGTTCCGTCTAAATCAATCATTAACTGATCAATTGTATTTTGTTCGAAAACAGAAGTACCAACTAGTTCTTCAGCAATAACAGTATTTACATTGTTCACTGCATTTAAAACTCCTTTTCCTAAGAATGCTTTTCCTCCATCACGTAATTCAACAGCCTCATGTTCTCCAGTTGAAGCTCCAGATGGAACAGCAGCTCTTCCTAAAACTCCATTTTCAGTAACTACATCAACTTCAATAGTTGGATTACCTCTAGAATCAAAAATTTGTCTTGCGTGAACTTTTATTATAATACTCATTATTTTTGTTTTTTATTAATAAATTATAAATATTTTTCGAAATTATAAAAATATTTAATATTAAATACTACATTTAACAATTAAACATCTTTATTTATTAACTACATCGTTTTAGCAGTAGCCTCTTTTATATTCTCAACAAACTGATCGAATAAATAAGATGAATCATGTGGTCCGGGACTAGCTTCAGGATGATATTGTACTGAAAAACAATTCTTATTTTTCATACGCATACCAGCAACAGTTCCATCATTTAAATGTAAATGTGTAATCTCTAAATCAGGATGATTATCTAACGCTTCTTTGTTTACAGCAAATCCGTGATTTTGAGAAGTGATCTCCCCTTTACCTGTTATAATATTTTTTACCGGATGATTTATTCCGCGGTGACCATTAAACATTTTGTAAGTCTGAACACCATTTGCTAAAGCAATTACCTGATGTCCTAAACAAATTCCGAATAAAGGATTATCGTTAGCTAGAATTTCTTTAGCCACTTCGATTGCTCCAAAAAGCGGATCCGGATCTCCGGGACCATTTGACAAAAAGTACCCATCCGGATTAAACTCTGCCAAATCTTTATAAGTTGAATTATAAGGGAAGACTTTAATATAACAATCTCTCTTAGCAAGATTTCTCAAGATATTTTTTTTGATACCAAGATCTAAGGCTGAAATTTTATAAGTTGCATTTTCATCACCAAAAAAATAAGGTTCAGTAGTTGAAACTTTTGATGCCAACTCTAAACCTTCCATGTTTGGCACATTAGCCAATTCTTTTTTCAAATCTTCAACCGAAGTACCGTCTGTACAAATAACAGCGTTCATCGCGCCATTATCACGAATATAACTTACTAGCGCTCTGGTATCAACATCAGAAATACAGATTAGATTTTGTTTAATAAAATAATCTTCTAAACTTCCTGAAGAATCTTCTCTCGAATAATTAAAACTAAAGTTTTTACAAACTAATCCTGAAATTTTGATGCTATCAGACTCAATTTCTGAATCATTAACACCATAATTCCCTATATGAGGATTAGTAGCCACCATAATTTGACCAAAATAAGAAGGATCTGTAAAAATCTCCTGATATCCTGTCATTCCAGTATTAAAACAAACTTCACCGAAAGTTTTACCGCTAATTCCGATAGATTTTCCGTGAAAAATAGTTCCATCACTTAGTAATAAAATGGCGCTTTGTCGTGTAGTGTATTTCATTATTTAATTTGTATTGTTTCTTTTTCAATTGTTTCATGAAACCCGCGTTGCTGATTTCATTTGTAATTAGATATTTTGCAAATTTACTTCTTTAAAAGAGTGCTTCCAAGATTTTTTAAAAATTTCATTCATAAAATTAAAACCTAAGTTTTAAAATAAGTTACATTTCAAACTATTTTAAAAAAAATCCAAAAAAAAAGGATAAACTAAAAATTAGCTTATCCTTGATTTCTATAGAATCATTACTTTCATAATTATTCAGAAGCTTCAGTAGTCGATTCTGATTCAGCAGCTGGAGCTTCTGGAGTAGTCTCCTCAGCTTTTTTTGCTTTACCACCACGACGGCTTTTAGCTTTTTTAACTTCTTTTTTACCACCATTGTAAAGTTCATTGAAATCTACAAGTTCGATCATTGCCATATCAGCATTATCTCCCAAACGATTTCCAACTTTAATGATACGAGTGTATCCACCTGGACGGTCTCCAACTTTAGCAGCTACGTCTCTGAATAAATCAGTTACCGCATATTTGCTACGTAAGTAAGCAAAAACAATACGACGATTGTGAGTCGTATCTTCTTTTGATTTTGTGATTAAAGGCTCAACGAATTGTTTAAGCGCTTTAGCTTTAGCAACAGTAGTGTTAATACGTTTGTGCTCAATAAGAGAACAAGCCATATTAGCTAGCATAGCTTTTCTATGTCCAGTCTGTCTGCTTAAGTGATTGAATTTTTTTCCGTGTCTCATTGCTATTTTAAATTTAATCCCGCAAGCGGGATTGAATTATTCTTTATCTAATTTGTATTTAGCTAAGTCCATTCCGAAAGTTAAATTCTTAACAGCTACAAGTTCATCTAGCTCAGTTAAAGATTTTTTACCAAAATTACGGAATTTCATTAGGTCATTTTTATTGAACGATACTAAATCACCAAGTGTATCAACTTCAGCCGCTTTCAAGCAATTTAATGCTCTCACAGATAAATCCATATCAACAAGCTTAGTTTTAAGCAATTGTCTCATATGCAATGACTCTTCATCATACGATTCTGTTTGTGCAATTTCGTCAGCCTCGAGTGTAATTCTTTCGTCAGAAAATAACATGAAGTGGTGAATTAAAACTTTAGCAGCTTCAGTAAGAGCATCTTTTGGATTAATAGATCCATCAGTTTTGATTTCAAAAACTAATTTTTCATAATCTGTTTTTTGCTCAACACGGAAGTTTTCAATTGCATATTTTACATTTTTTACCGGAGTAAAAATAGAGTCAGTAAAAATAGTACCAATTGCAGCGTTCTGTTTTTTGTTCTCCTCAGCAGGAACATATCCTCTACCTTTTTCGATTGTTAAATCGAAGTTCAATTTGATTTTAGAATCTAAATTACAGATAACAAGGTCTGGATTCAGAACTTGGAAACCTGAAATAAATTTTTGAAAATCACCTGCTGTTAGTTGATCTTTACCAGAAACAGAAATTGTAACTGCTTCATTATCTATATCTTCAATTTGACGTTTGAAACGCACTTGTTTTAGATTAAGGATAATTTCGGTAACATCTTCAACAACACCTGAAATAGTAGAAAACTCATGATCTACACCTTCGATACGAACAGATGTAATTGCATAACCTTCTAATGCTGAAAGCAAAACTCTTCTAAGTGCATTACCAACTGTCAATCCATAACCAGGTTCTAAAGGTCTAAATTCGAATTTACCTTCAAAATCGGTTGAATCGATCATGATAACTTTATCGGGCTTTTGAAAATTAAATATTGCCATAAATTTCGACTAAGTCAATTATTATTTGTTGTACAACTCTACGATTAATTGTTCTTTAATGTTTTCTGGAATTTGAAGTCTTGCAGGTACAGAAACGAAAGTTCCTTCTTTAAGATCATTGTTCCAAGTAATCCATTCATAAACATGACTTGAATTTGATAAAGAACGTTCGATAGCTTCTAAAGATTTAGATTTTTCACGAACTGCAACTTTATCACCAGGCTTAAGGTGGTAAGAAGCGATATTTACAACTTCACCATTTACAGTAACGTGTCTGTGAGAAACTAATTGTCTAGCACCTCTTCTAGAAGGAGCGATACCCATTCTAAAAACAACGTTATCTAATCTTGCTTCACATAATTGTAAAAGAACTTCACCAGTAACACCTTTAGTAGCTGATGCTTTTTTGAATAAATTTCTGAATTGTTTTTCTAAAATTCCGTAAGAATATTTAGCTTTTTGCTTTTCCATTAACTGAACAGCGTACTCAGATTTTTTACCTCTTTTTTTAGCCATCCCGTGTTGTCCAGGTGGGTAATTTCTTTTTTCGAAAGATTTATCATCTCCGAAGATTGCTTCGCCAAATTTACGAGCAATTCTAGTTTTTGGACCAGTATATCTTGCCATTTCTAAAAAATTAAATTTAAGGTAGAGATTATGAATTCAGGTCAAATCCTTCGATAATCTATATTCTACCTTGTTTATACTATAAATAAATAAAATTAAACTCTACGTCTTTTTGGAGGACGACATCCGTTGTGAGGCATTGGAGTAACATCGATAATCTCTGTAACTTCAATTCCACCGTTATGAATAGAACGGATAGCAGACTCACGCCCGTTTCCTGGTCCTTTTACATAAACTTTCACTTTTTTAAGTCCAGCCTCAAGAGCTACTTTACTACAATCTTCTGCTGCCATTTGGGCTGCGTATGGAGTATTCTTTTTAGAACCTCTGAAACCCATTTTACCAGCTGAAGACCAAGAAATAACTTCACCTTTTTTGTTAGTCAAAGAAATAATGATGTTATTGAAGGTAGCAGAAATATGAGCTTCTCCCGTTGATTCAACGATAACTTTACGTTTTTTTGCAGTTGCTTTAGCCATATTACTTATTATTTAGTTGCTTTTTTCTTGTTAGCAACAGTTTTTCTTTTACCTTTTCTTGTTCTAGAGTTGTTTTTAGTTCTTTGTCCTCTTAACGGAAGACCAGATCTATGACGAATACCTCTGTAACAACCAATATCCATCAAACGTTTGATGTTTAAAGAAACTTCAGAACGTAATTCTCCTTCAATTTTGTAAAATGAAACAGCATCACGAATCGCTCCGATCTCATCATCATTCCAATCTTGAACTTTTTTGTCTTGGCTAACTTGAGCTTTTTCTAAAATCTCAATAGCTCTACTTCTTCCTAATCCAAAGATATAGGTAAGTGCTATAACACCTCTTTTATTTTTTGGGATATCTACCCCTGCTATTCTTGCCATAATTATCCTTGTCTTTGTTTAAATCTAGGATTCTTTTTGTTTATTACGTACAATCTCCCTTTTCTACGCACAATGATGCACTCGGGACTTCTCTTTTTTACTGATGCTCTAACTTTCATAGTGAATATCCTTTAATATCGATAAGTAATTCTTGCTTTTGACAAATCATAAGGACTCATTTCTAGTTTCACTTTATCACCAGGTAATAACTTGATGTAATGCATACGCATTTTACCAGAAATATGAGCAATTACGACATGTCCATTTTCTAACTCTACACGGAACATCGCATTTGATAATGCTTCGATGATTGATCCGTCTTGTTCTATTGCTGATTGTTTTGCCATATAAAAATTAAGCTACTGCTTTTCTATTTTTACCAGTCTTCATTAAACCATCATAATGTTTGTTTAACAAGTATGAATTGATTTGTTGAATAGTATCTATTGCAACTCCAACCATAATTATTAATGAGGTACCTCCAAAAAACATTGCCCAAGATTGTTGTACATCCATAATACTTACAACAATAGCTGGGAACACAGCAATCAAAGCAAGGAATAAAGATCCTGGGAAAGTTATTAAAGACATCACTTTATCAAGGAAGTCTGAAGTTTCAGCCCCTGGACGAACGCCAGGAATAAAACCACCACTTCTTTTTAAATCATCGGCCATCTTGTTAGTAGGTACAGTGATCGCAGTATAAAAGAATGTAAATACAATAATTAAAGTTGCAAAAACAAAATTATACCAAAAACCAAAGATATTACTAAATGCACCAACAATAGATTGTGATGTGTCTGATTTAGACAATCCAGCTACAGCTGCAGGTATAAACATAATTGCCTGAGCAAAGATGATTGGCATAACTCCAGAAGCATTAAGCTTTAGAGGAATCCATTGTCTATTACCACCTGCTAAATCTTGCTCGTAATCCCCACTTGTTGTACGACGAGCGTACTGAACAGGAATTCTACGTACTGCCATTGTAAGCAATACACAAGAAATGATTACTAATAACCACACAATAATTTCAATAACTAACAACATTGGACCTCCATTGTTATTGGTAACTCTGGTTGTAAATTCTTGTATAAAAGCTTGCGGTAAACGAGCTAAGATACCAACCATAATCAATAATGAAATTCCATTTCCAATACCTTTATCCGTAATTTTTTCTCCAAGCCACATAGCAAAAATTGTACCTGTAACTAAGATAATAACAGAAGAAAACAAAAATTCTGGTGAATTAAAGCCTAGTAAGAATGCACTTCCAGGTAACGTTCTGTATAAATTATAGATATAAGTTGGACCTTGAACCAGTGTAATAGCTATAGTCAACCAACGAGTGATTTGATTAATCTTTTTTCTACCACTCTCTCCATCGTTCTGAAGTTTTTGTAAATAAGGAATAGCAATTCCCATTAACTGAACAACAATAGATGCAGAAATATAAGGCATAATTCCTAAAGCAAAAACTGAAGCTTTAGAGAAAGCACCTCCTGTAAACATGTCTAGGATTGATCCTAAACCATTTTTAGTTTGTCCCGCTAAACCTGTTAATTGAGTTGCGTCAATTCCAGGTAGCGTTACATGTGCACCAAAACGATATACTAAAAGCAATCCTAATGTAATTAAGATTCTGTTTTTCAGTTCTTCGATTTTCCAAACATTACTTATTGATTCAATAAATTTCTTCATCTTAATAGATAAGTTATATAGTTACAGCTTCTCCTCCAGCAGCTTCAATAGCAGCTTTAGCAGTAGCAGTAAATTTGTGGGCAGTTACTTTTAATTTTGCTTTCAATTCTCCTCTACCTAAAATCTTAACGATTTCATTTTTGGTAGCCAGACGATTTGCTACGAAATCTGTCATAGAAACAGAATCAGTAATCACACCATTGTCTACTAATAATTGAAGCGTATCTAAATTAACACCTTCGTATTCTTTACGATTGATGTTTGTGAAACCAAACTTAGGCACACGTCTTTGAAGTGGCATTTGCCCTCCCTCAAAACCAATCTTTTTAGAATAACCAGAACGAGATTTTGCTCCTTTGTGACCTCTTGCAGAAGTACCACCTTTTCCTGAACCTTCTCCTCTACCTAATCTTTTATTTTGATTGTGTGTTGACCCTTCAGCTGGTTGTAAGTTACTTAAATTCATAACAGTATTTGTTATTTAGCTTCTTCTACAGAAACTAAGTGTTTAACTTTGTTTATCATCCCAAGGATTGCAGGATTTGAATCATGCTCTACAACTTGTCCCATTTTACGTAGACCTAAAGCTTCCAAACCTCTTTTTTGAGAAAGAGGGCAGTTGATTTTGCTTCTTACTTGTTTTACTAATAATTTAGCCATAATTTCCTTGAATTAACCTTTAAAAACTTTTTCTAAAGAAACACCTCTTTGTTTTGCAACAGTGTGAGCGCTTCTCATTTGTAATAAAGCATCAAAAGTTGCTTTCACTACGTTATGAGGATTTGATGATCCTTGAGATTTAGATAATACATCGTGAATACCAACTGATTCAAGAACTGAACGAACAGCTCCACCAGCAATAACTCCTGTACCATGAGAAGCAGGAATTAAGAATACACGTGCACCACCAAATTTACCTTTTTGTTCGTGAGGAACAGATTGTCCGTTCAAAGGAATTTTTACTAAATTTTTCTTAGCATCTTCTACTGCTTTCGCAATTGCTTCAGAAACGTCTTTAGATTTTCCTAATCCATGACCAACTACTCCGTTTTCATCACCTACAACTACAATAGCAGAAAAACCGAAAGCTCTACCACCCTTTGTAACTTTAGTAACACGATTAACACTTACCAGACGATCTTTAAGTTCAAGACCACTTGGTTTTACCAATTCTACATTTTTGTATTTAGACATAATATATTAGAATTTAAGTCCAGCCGCTCTTGCGCCTTCTGCTAATGATTTAATACGACCGTGATACAAATATCCACCTCTATCAAAAGTGATGGTCTCGATCCCGGCTTTTAACGCTTTCTCTGCAACTAGTTTTCCAACAGCAGCAGCGACTTCAACGTTAGTACCTTTTCCTATTTCTTTTTCTCTTGAAGATGCAGCTAAAATAGTAACTCCATTTACATCATCAATAAGTTGAGCGTAAATTTCCTTGTTACTTCTAAATACAGATAGTCTTGGGTTAGCAGCAGTACCACTAATCGATTTTCTAATTCTGAATCTAATTCTCTGTCTTCTATCAGATTTTGTTAATGACATAATCTTATTTTTTAAGCTGATTTACCTGCTTTTCTTCTTAATACTTCACCCACAAATTTAACACCTTTTCCTTTGTACGGCTCAGGCTTACGGAAACCTCTGATTTTCGCAGCAACCTGTCCTAAAAGTTGTTTGTCAAATGATGTTAATTTTACAATAGGGTTTTTACCTTTTTCAGATATTGTTTCTAAAGCTACTTCAGGAGCAATTTCTAAAACAATATTGTGAGAATATCCAAGAGCTAAATCTAATTTTTGACCTTGGTTTGAAGCTCTATAACCAACTCCAACTAATTCAAGTTCTTTTGTAAAACCTTCAGATACACCAATAATCATATTATTGATCAATGATCTGTATAATCCGTGTTTTGCTCTTTGGTCTTTATGATCAGACGATCTTTCTAATAAAACTTGATCGCCTTCAACTTTTACAGTAATGTCCGAAAACTCCTGAGTTAGTTGACCTTTTTTTCCTTTTACTGTAATAATACCATCTTTAACTTCAACAGTTACTCCAGCAGCTATTACAATTGGGCTTTTACCTATTCTTGACATCTTATTTAGTCTTTAAAATTAGTATACGTAACAAATTACTTCACCACCTACATTTAATTGTTTCGCTTGTTTTCCAGTCATAAGACCTTTTGAAGTTGAAACAATAGCAATTCCTAATCCGTTAAGGATTCTTGGTAATTTGGCAGCACCTGCGTATTTACGTAAACCAGGTTTACTAATTCTTTGGATATCTTTAATTACAGGCTCTTTAGTATCTTTATCATACTTCAAAGCGATCTTGATTGAACCCTGTACAGAGTTGTCTTCAAATTTGTAACTCAAGATATAACCTTGATCAAATAAGATCTTAGTTATTTCTTTTTTTAGATTAGATGCCGGAATTTCAACAACTTTGTGGTTTGCAGCCACAGCGTTACGAACTCTAGTCAAATAATCTGCAATAGGATCTGTATACATATGTATTTGATTGCGATTACGGTTTTCGGGAGACACTCGTCTCCCGAACCTTTAATCAATTAAAATTATTTTTTGGTTTGCAAAAGTACTAACTTTTTGCGAGATTACCAAGATGCCTTTTTAACTCCAGGAATTAACCCATTATTAGCCATCTCACGGAAAGTTACACGCGAAATACCAAATTGACGGATATAACCTCTTGGTCTACCTGTTAATTTACAACGATTGTGCAAACGAACTGGTGAAGCATTTTTAGGTAATTTTTGTAAACCTTCAAAATCTCCAGCTTCTTTCAAAGCTTTTCTTTTCTCAGCATACTTAGCTACCGTTTTCTCTCTTTTCACCTCACGGGCTTTCATTGATTCTTTAGCCATGTCTTAATTCTTTTTAAAAGGTAATCCTAATTCAGCCAATAATGACTTTGCTTCCTTGTCTGTTTGAGCAGTAGTAACAAATGTAATATCCATTCCTGAAATTTTGTTTACTTTGTCAATATCAATTTCTGGGAAAATGATTTGCTCTAAAACTCCAAGATTGTAATTACCTCTTCCGTCGAAACCAGTAGCTTTGATACCACTAAAATCTCTAACGCGTGGTAAAGCAGAAGTAATAAGTCTATCTAAAAACTCATACATTCTTTCACCACGTAAAGTAACTTTTGCTCCAATAGGCATCCCTTTTCTCAATTTGAATGACGCAACGTCTTTCTTTGAAATTGTAGATACTGCTTTTTGTCCAGTGATCTTTGTTAACTCATCAACTGCATAGTCAATAAGTTTTTTATCAGATACAGCTGCACCAACTCCACGGCTCAAAACGATTTTTTCAAGTTTTGGAACTTGCATCACGTTTGTATATCCGAATTCTTCTTTAAGAGCAGAGATCACTCTACTCTTATATTCTTCTTTTAGTCTAGGTGTATATGCCATTACTATAGTACTTGATTAGATTTTTTTGAAAATCTTACTTTCTTATCTCCTTCTACTCTAATACCAACTCTAGTTGTTTCCTTAGTTTTAGGATCAATTAGTGAAATGTTAGATATTTGTATAGAAGCTTCTTTCTTAACGATACCACCTTGAGGGTTTTTAGCACTTGGTTTTGTATGTTTCGAAACCATGTTTACACCTTCAACTATCGCTTTATTTTTCTCACGGTAAACACGTAAAACTTTACCTTCAGCACCTTTATGGTCTCCAGCAATAACTCTTACGATATCTCCTGATTTTATTTTTAGCTTTATCATCTTAAAACGAATTAAAGCACTTCTGGTGCTAATGATACAATTTTCATGAATTGTTTTTCACGAAGTTCTCTTGCTACCGGACCAAAAACACGAGTTCCTCTCATTTCCCCTGCAGCGTTCAAAAGAACACATGCATTGTCATCGAAACGGATATAAGAACCATCAGCTCTTCTCACTTCTTTTTTGGTACGTACAACAACTGCAGTTGAAACAGCTCCTTTTTTAACGTTACCGTTAGGAGTTGCATCTTTAATAGATACTACAATCTTGTCACCAACAGAGGCATACCTTCTTTTGGTACCTCCTAAAACACGGATAGTTAAAACTTCTTTTGCTCCCGTGTTATCTGCTACTTTTAGTCTTGATTCCTGTTGTACCATAATTATTTAGCTCTTTCTAAGATTTCAACTAATCTCCAACATTTTGTTTTACTTAAAGGACGCGTTTCGCTAATTCTTACAGTATCTCCAATGTTACAGTCGTTTGTTTCGTCGTGTGCAACGTATTTCTTTGTTTTCAACACGAACTTACCGTATAATGGGTGTTTTACTTTTCTTACTTCAGCAATAACAATAGACTTATCCATTTTATTTGAAGTAACAACACCTATTCTTTCTTTTCTTAAATTTCTTTTTTCTTCCATCTTTCAGCAGAATACAATTATTGTAACTCTCTTTTAGTTAACTCTGTAGCCAATCTTGCAACTGTTCTTCTTACACTTCTAATTTGAAGTGGATTCTCAATTGGAGAAATAGCGTGAGCCATTTTTAGGTCAGCATATATTTTCTTAGTTTGACTAAGTTTTTCTTGCAACTCCGCTGCAGAAAGATCTTTTATTTCTGATTGTTTCATAATATAAATTTAATTATGCTTCGAAATCTCTAGCAACGACGAATTTAGTTTTTACTGGAAGCTTTTGAGCTGCAAGACGTAACGCCTCTTTTGCAACTGATAAAGGAACTCCTCCAACTTCAAACATAATTCTTCCGGGTTTAACAACGGCAGCCCAATATTCAACGGCACCTTTACCTTTACCCATACGTACCTCAAGAGGCTTCTTAGTAATTGGTTTGTCTGGAAATATTTTGATCCATAATTGTCCTTCTCTCTTCATGAAACGAGTTGCAGCAATACGCGCAGCTTCGATTTGACGAGAAGTTAAGAACATTCCATCTTCATGTACAGATTTAATACCAAACATTCCATTAGAAAGTTCATGCCCTCTTTGAGAGTTACCTTTCATTTTACCCTTTTGTACCTTACGGTATTTTGTTCTTTTAGGCTGTAACATTTTTCTTTAGTTTAAAAATTTACTTTCTTTTACGAGCGTCTGGTTTTCCACCTTTATTAAAGTTAGATTTACCTCTAGGGGCATCTCCACCTTTACCACCACCAGTTCCAGATTGTTTTTTATCCATTCCTGCAAGCGGAGAAAGATCTCTCTTTCCATAAACTTCACCTTTCATGATCCATACTTTGATACCCATTCTACCATAAGTAGTGTGAGCTTCAGCCAAAGCATAATCAATATCAGCTCTGAAAGTTGATAGAGGAATTCTACCTTCTTTGAAACCTTCTGAACGCGCCATCTCAGCACCATTCAAACGACCAGAAATCAAAACTTTGATACCCTCAGCGTTCATACGCATAGAAGCAGCAATAGCCATTTTGATTGCACGTCTGTAAGAAATACGGCTTTCGATTTGACGAGCGATGCTTGTCGCCACAAGATAAGCATCTAATTCAGGTCTTTTGATTTCAAAGATGTTGATTTGAACCTCTTTGTCAGTAACTTTCTTAAGTTCCTCTTTTAACTTGTCTACCTCTTGTCCACCTTTTCCGATAATGATACCAGGTCTAGCAGTAGTGATAGTAACGGTTACAAGTTTCAAAGTTCTCTCGATGATTACTTTAGATACACTAGCTTTTGATAAACGAGCGTGGATATACTTTCTGATTTTGTGATCTTCGGCAAGTTTGTCACCGTAATCATTTCCACCATACCAGTTTGAGTCCCACCCTCTGATGATACCAAGTCTATTTCCAATTGGATTTGTCTTTTGTCCCATGCTGCTTAAGAATTGCTTTGTGTGTTATTGATAGCTCCAAGCACGATTGTTACGTGATTAGAACGTTTTCTTATTCTGTGTGCACGACCTTGTGGAGCTGGACGAAGTCTTTTCAACATCATTCCACCATCTACTCTGATCTCCTTAACAAATAATCCAGCTTCTTCTAAATTACCTTCACTATTTTTTTGCTCCCAGTTGTTGATTGCAGATAATAATAGTTTCTCTAATTTTCTTGAAGCCTCTTTAGAACTGAATCTTAAGATGTTAAGTGCTCTTTCTACCTTCTGACCTCTTACCAAGTCCGCTACTAAGCGCATTTTTCTAGGTGAAGTAGGGCAGTTATTCAATTTTGCGAAAGCAATAGACTTATTAGCCTCTTTTCTCGCATCTGCTGTTTCTCTTTTACGAACTCCCATTGCTTCTTATTTTTTACCTTTATTTTTTGCTCCAGCATGACCTCTAAAAGATCTAGTTGGTGAAAATTCTCCTAATTTGTGACCTACCATGTTTTCTGTTACGTAAACTGGTACAAATTGACGACCGTTATGAACTGCGATAGTCTGTCCAACGAAATCTGGAGTAATCATAGAAGCTCTAGACCAAGTCTTTACTACACTATTTTTACCACTTTCTACGTTTTCCTGAACTTTCTTGTCTAACTTATAATGAACGAAAGGTCCTTTTTTTAATGAACGTGCCATATCTTATTATTTCTTTCTACGTTCTACGATATACTTGTTACTCGGGTTTTTCTTAGAACGAGTTCTATAACCTTTTGCTGGTATTCCATTTCTTGAACGTGGATGTCCACCAGAAGAACGTCCTTCTCCACCACCCATTGGGTGATCAACAGGGTTCATTGCAACAGGTCTTGTTCTAGGTCTTCTTCCTAACCATCTTGTTCTACCAGCTTTTCCTGATACAACTAATTGGTGGTCTGAATTAGAAACAGCTCCAATTGTAGCCGAACAAGTTAACAAGATTAATCTTGTTTCACCAGATGGCATTTTAATTGTAGCGTATTTTCCATCTCTTGCCATTAATTGAGCAAATGTACCAGCTGAACGAGCAATTACCGCTCCTTGACCTGGACGTAACTCAATACAAGAGATTACAGTTCCTAAAGGAATTCTGCTTAAAGGCAATGTATTACCAATTTCAGGTTGAGATTCTGGACCAGAAACTAATTTCTGACCAACTTTCAATCCGTTTTGAGCAATTACATAAGTTTTCTCTCCATCAGCATAAGCTAATAAAGCGATAAATGCAGTACGATTTGGATCGTATTCGATTGATTTCACAGTAGCCGGAATTCCGTCTTTAGTTCTTTTGAAATCAATAATACGATATCTCTGCTTGTGACCACCACCCGTATAACGCATGGTCATCTTTCCTTGACTATTTCTACCTCCAGAGTTTTTTATCGGCGCTATCAAAGAGCGTTCCGGCTTATCAGTTGTAATGGCGTCATAACCATTCACAACTCTAAATCGCTGACCTGGGGTAATAGGTTTTAATTTTCTTACTGACATTTTTCTATCTTAGATATTGTTGTAAAAATCAATTGTTTCTCCTTCTTGTACTTGAACAATCGCTTTCTTAATTGCATTTGTCTTTCCACTGATCAAACCACTTTTAGTGTATTTTGTAGTTCTATCCGGTCTTACGTTCATCGTGTTAACTGAAACGATAGTTACTCCATAAGCAGCTTCAATAGCTTTCTTAATTTGAACTTTGTTTGCTTTTTTGTCAACAACGAATCCGAAGCGGTTTAAAACTTCACTTTCTTTGGTTACTTTTTCTGTTACTATAGGTCTAATTATGATGCTCATATTCCTATTATTTACTTAAATTTTCTTCAATTAACTCCAAAGAACCTTCTAAAAGCACTAAATTATTAGTGTTTAAAATAGCGTAAGTGCTTAATTCTGAGCTAGTTACGACATTCGAAGCCTTTAAATTGCGTGACGACAAATATACATTTTTATTTGACTCACCCAACACAAATAGAGATTTTTTATTATCTAACCCTAAAGCTTTCAAAACGTTAATGAAATTTTTAGTGTTTGGAGTTTCAAAATTAAAGTCCTCAAGAACGATAATATTTGACTCTTTTGCTTTGATTGAGAAAGCTGATTTTCTTGCCAATCTTTTCAAGCTTTTATTCAATTTAAATGAATAACTTCTTGGTCTTGGTCCAAAAATTGTTCCACCACCTTTAAACAATGGATTTTTGATACTTCCCGCACGAGCAGTACCTGTTCCTTTTTGTTTTTTAATCTTACGCGTACTTCCTGTTACTTCAGCTCTTTCTTTAGCTTTGTGAGTCCCTTGTCTTTGATTAGCAAGATATTGCTTTACATCAAGGTATACAGCGTGATTATTTGGTTCAATTGCGAATACTGAATCAGAAAGTTGAACTTTTCTTCCAGTATCTTTTCCGTTGAAATCTAATACTTTTACTTCCATTACTTCTGAATGATTACATAAGAGTTTTTATGTCCAGGAACACATCCTTTAATAACAAGTAGATTCTTTTCAGCAACTACTTTTAAAACTCTAAGGTTTTGAACTTTTACATTGTCTCCTCCCATTCTTCCAGCCATACGCATTCCTTTGAATACTCTAGATGGATATGAAGAAGCCCCTACAGAACCTGGCGCTCTTAAACGGTTGTGTTGACCGTGAGTTGCTTGTCCAACACCACCAAATCCGTGACGCTTAACAACCCCTTGAAAACCTTTACCTTTAGACACACCTTGTACATCTACAAATTCTCCTTCAGCAAAAATAGAAACATCAATAAGATCTCCTAATTTTTGTTCAGTTGCAAAATCTTGAAATTCAACGACTTTTTTCTTAGCAACAGTTCCAGCTTTTTTAAAGTGACCTAAAGCCGCTTTAGTGGAATGTTTCTCGTTTTTGTCATCGAAACCAAGTTGCAACGCTTCGTACCCGTCAACACCTTTGGTTCTGACTTGGGTAACAACACACGGCCCAGCTTCGATTACTGTACAAGGAATGTTTTTCCCATTTTCGTCGAAAATACTAGTCATGCCGATTTTTTTACCAATTAACCCAGACATAAATATTAATTATTAATTACTAAAATTCCCTTCAATTTGAAAATAACAGAAATTTCCAAACAGGGAGTGCAAAAGTATACATTAAAATTGAATATACCAAACAGTTATAAAAATTAAATAGCTCATTATCAAAATCAAAGCAACGATCTTAACACTGACAATATTTTTTTTTCTTCAAAAAAATATTTCTCATCACCTTAACTCATAAGATCCATTACCTTAACCTTTACCTAATCTTTTACATAAAAAACCTCCGCAACAGCCTAAACCAAAGACACTTCAAGCAAAGAAACAGCAATTAACAGCAATTGACATCTTACAAAAGATGATAAAATAAAACTTTTTGATAAAAAAAAAGCGAGACAAAAATGCCTCGCTTTTCTATATAAAATATAATAAAAAAATTATACTTTTATTTCCACTTCAACTCCACTTGGCAATTCAAGTTTCATTAATGCATCAATAGTTTTAGATGAAGATGAATAAATATCAATCAATCTCTTGTATGACATTACTTCAAATTGCTCTCTCGCTTTTTTGTTAACGTGCGGAGAACGTAGTACAGTGAAAAGTTTTTTGTGAGTTGGCAAAGGAATTGGACCTGTTACAACTGCTCCAGTAGTTTTTACTGTTTTTACGATCTTTTCAGCAGACTTATCTACCAACATGTGATCGTAAGATTTTAGTTTTATTCTGATTTTTTGACTCATTTTCTTAAGAATTAAGCGTTACCTTTTGCTTTTTTAATTACAGCTTCTGAAATATTAGAAGGTGTTTCTGCATAGTGAGAAAACTCCATTGTTGAAGTTGCTCTACCAGAAGATAATGTTCTTAGTGTTGTTACATATCCAAACATTTCTGATAATGGCACATCAGCTTTAATAGTTTTAGCACCATTTCTATCACCCATGTCATTAACCTGACCTCTACGACGGTTGATATCACCTACGATATCCCCCATGTTTTCTTCAGGAGTAATAACTTCCATTTTCATGATTGGCTCAAGAATAATTGCTCCAGCAGCTTTAGCTACTTCTCTATAACCCATTCTTGCAGCTAATTCAAAAGAAAGAGCATCAGAATCGACAGGGTGGAAAGATCCGTCTGTCAAAGTTACTTTCAAACTATCCACTTGATAACCAGCCAAAGGACCAGTTTTCATAGCTTCACGGAAACCTTTTTCTACAGATGGAATATATTCCTTAGGAACGTTACCACCTTTTACCGCATTAATAAACTGTAATCCTACAGGCACTTTACCATCAACTTCGTCAGCTGGCTCAAGTGTAAATACGATATCACCGAATTTACCACGACCTCCTGATTGTTTCTTGTAAGTCTCTCTATGTGTAGCAGTTCTAGTAAACGCTTCTTTATATTCAACTTGAGGCTCACCTTGGTTAACTTCAACTTTAAATTCACGTTTCATACGATCTACCAAGATATCTAAGTGAAGCTCACCCATACCTGAGATAATAGTTTGCCCTGAAGCCTCATCTGTTCTAACAGTAAATGTTGGATCTTCTTCAGCTAATTTAGCTAAAGCCATACCCATTTTATCAACGTCAGCTTTTGTTTTAGGCTCAATTGCAATACCAATTACTGGTGCAGGGAATTTCATAGACTCAAGAATGATTGGGTGTTTTTCATCACACAATGTATCTCCAGTTTTAATATCTTTAAATCCAACAGCAGCCCCAATATCTCCAGCCTCAATAAATTCGATTGGATTTTGTTTGTTAGCATGCATTTGGTAGATACGAGAAATTCTTTCTTTATTTCCTGAACGTGTGTTCAAAACATAAGAACCAGCATCTAAACGACCAGAGTAAGCACGGAAGAAAGCTAAACGACCTACGAATGGGTCAGTAGCAATTTTAAATGCTAAAGCAGCGAACGGCTCCTTTACATCTGGCTTACGTAAGATTTTAGTTTGATCTTCTTCTAATAATTCAGCATCATCAGGGTGAATTCCTTCGATACCTTCCTTATCCATTGGAGAAGGTAAATATTTACAAACTGCATCTAACATGAATTGAACTCCTTTGTTTTTGAAAGAAGAACCAGCGATCATCGGGATGATAGCCATATCCATAGTAGCAGCTCTTAAAGCGTTGTTGATTTCTTCCTCTGTAATAGAGCTTTCATCTTCCATGAATTTCTCTAAAAGATTTTCATCGTAATCAGCAACTGCTTCAATAAGAATAGACCTGTACTCTTTAACCTCTGCAACCATATCAGCAGGAATTTCAACAATATCAAAAGTTGCCCCTTGAGTTGCATCATGCCAAATAATAGCTTGGTTTTTTACTAAATCTACAACACCTTTGAAATCATTTTCTTCACCAATTGGCAAAGTGATCGCAACAGCATTTGATTTTAACATATCACGAACTTGTTGACAAACTGCCAAAAAGTTAGATCCTTGACGGTCCATTTTATTTACGAATCCCATACGAGGAACTCTGTATTGATCAGCAAGTCTCCAGTTAGTTTCTGATTGAGGCTCAACACCATCAACAGCACTAAACAAGAAAACCAAACCATCAAGTACACGTAAAGAACGGTTTACCTCTACAGTAAAGTCAACGTGTCCAGGAGTATCAATAATATTAAAGTGGTAAGGCAATGATTCAGGCAAAAGTTTACCTTGTTCAGTTGGAAAATTCCACTCACAAGTTGTTGCAGCTGAAGTAATTGTAATACCTCTTTCTTGCTCTTGAGCCATCCAGTCCATTGTTGCAGCACCATCGTGTACTTCACCAATTTTGTGTGACTTTCCAGTATAAAAAAGGATACGCTCAGTTGTTGTTGTTTTACCAGCATCAATGTGAGCAGCAATTCCGATATTTCTTGTATATTTTAAATCTCTAGCCATTTCTTACGAATTAAAATCTAAAGTGAGAGAAAGCTTTATTAGCTTCTGCCATCTTGTGAGTATCCATTCTTTTCTTAACCGCAGCACCTTCTTCTTTAGCAGCAGCTAAACATTCTGATGCCAAACGTTGTGCCATAGATTTTTCATTTCTTCTTCTAGAATAAAGTATTAACCACTTCATTGCCATAGAAATTTTTCTGTCTGGTCTAATTTGCATTGGAATTTGAAATGTAGCTCCACCAACTCTACGGCTACGTACTTCTACGTGAGGCATAACGTTTGTTAAAGCATCTTTCCAAATTTCTAATGAAGATTTTTCTGAATCTTGCTTTTTAGACTCAATGATGTCAATTGCATCATAAAATACTTTGAAAGCTGTAGATTTCTTACCGTCCCACATTAAGTTGTTCACAAAACGTGTTACCAGTTGGTCGTTGAACCTTGGATCTGGTAAAAGTGGTCTTTTCTTTGCCGCTCTTTTTCTCATGTCTTTTTTTTAATAAAAAGTTATAGGTCATCCGTTAAATGTTATGTGTCATCCACTTTAGCTTGCGCCTAATTTCAAACCCTTAACTCCTAACCTCCAACTTTAACGTTTTAAATTACTTTTTTGCTTCTTTTGGGCGTTTAGCACCGTACTTAGATCTTCTTTGCGTTCTTCCTGCAACTCCTGACGTGTCAAGCGCTCCACGAACGATATGATATCTAACACCTGGTAAATCTTTTACCCTTCCACCTCGCACTAATACTATCGAGTGCTCTTGTAGATTGTGTCCTTCTCCAGGGATGTAAGCATTCACTTCATTACCATTTGTCAAACGTACACGCGCAACTTTACGCATTGCAGAGTTTGGTTTTTTTGGTGTAGTAGTGTAAACACGCGTACAAACCCCTCTTCTTTGAGGACAAGAATCTAAAGCAACCGATTTACTCTTCTTAGTGATCTGAGTTCTTCCTGTTCTTACTAATTGTTGAATTGTTGGCATAATTAATACTAAAAATTTATTATGTATATTAAATTCCCGCTTTTTACGGGGTTGCAAATGTATAAAATATTTTTCACTATACAAACGTTAATTCATTAATTTTCAATAACATTATTTAAGCTTATGTTTTTACAAACAAACAATTGATATTTGCAATACTTTTAATAAATGAAACAATTGCTTTTGAAACACTTATTATATATATTCTTTTTTCTCTTCAGCTTTTCATCTTATAGCCAAAACTTTTATTTAAAAATAATTGGCTCTAACGAAATCGAAAATCGAATAATCGATTCATTAAACTACTCTATTAAGCACAGTAATATAAAATCATTGCATGATGAAACAAAAAGCACATCTCAAAAATTAACTTCCATTGGCTTTTTAGACAATAAAATCCAAGAAACAAAACAAATAAATGACAGCACATATACATCAAAAATAGATTTAAAAAAACAAATCAAAGAGATACATATATATATAGGTAAAGACAATATTCTTTCAAACTCTGCAGAAACAAAAAATGACACTGTAATTGTAGCATATAATCAACTTGAAAACTTTTTAAATCAACAGATAATTAATGCCGAAAAAAAAGGTTTTGCCCTAAGCAAAATAAAACTCGACAATATTAAAAGAAAGAATTTAATAATTTATGGGATCTTAAACTTTAAATCCGAAAAAAAACGCAGCGTTAATTCAATTATTATCATTCAAACAGACTCTCAAGAGAAAAATTATTTTCCAAAAGGTCATTTAAAACAACTGAATAAAAAATACCTAAATAAAACTTTTAATCAGGAAATCGTAAAAGAACTTCACGACGATATAAATAGTTTTGAATTCATAACTCAAACTAAATACCCACAAATATTATTCACCAGTGACTCTACTAAAATATATACTTATATCGAAAAAAGAAAAGCAAATACGTTTGATGGATATATTGGATTTTCAAATGATGATGATAAAAAAACAACACTTAACGGATATCTGGATATTGCCTTATTAAATACACTACACTCAGGTGAACAATTTTCACTTTATTGGAAAAGTGATGGAAATCAACAAAAAACTTTTAACACCAAAATAGAATTTCCCTATATATTTAATTCTTCATTAGGCTTAAAAGCACAGCTCAACATATTCAAACAAGACAGCACATTTCAAAATACAAAAACAGCAATTGATTTAGGTTATTATTTAAACTACAATTCGAAAATATATCTGGGATATCAATCAACAGAATCAAGTGATATCCAAAATACCAACAATTCAATAATTAGTGATTTTAAAAATTCTTATATTACTTCTACACTTGACTACAAACAGCTGGACTACACAAGCACTCTTTTTCCAAAAAAAACATACCTAAGCTTCATCGCCGGATACGGAAAAAGAAACACAAATAACAATCCAAATACAGCAAACTCGAGTCCACAATTCTATATAAATACCAACTTTTCAAATAATTTCGAATTAAACAAAAAGAATTACATAAATATAAATCTGCAAGGCTTTTATCTTAAAAGCAATAACTACATCATAAACGAATTATTTAGATTTGGTGGCATTAACTCCATAAGAGGCTTTTTAGAAAATAGTCTTCAGGCCAATTTTACATCTATGCTCCTAACAGAATACAGATATGTAGTTTCAAAAAATCTATACATAAATTCAATTATAGATTATGCAATTTACCAAGATTTAACAAGTAGCCAAAATCCAGATAAAATCCATAATTTAACAGGAATTGGAATAGGAACAACCATACAAACTACTAGCGGACTACTTCGAATTAATCTCACTAACGGCGGGACAACACTTCAGGAAATTCAGTTATTTAACACTATCGTTAGCATATGTTATAATGTTAAATTTTAACGATCTCTTAAAATTCGTTAATACAACGTTAGGATTATTAACAAATTATTATGAATATTGCATCACTAATTCAAAATAATTGAGAAAATGAAACCAAAGTTCAATGGATTTTTAGTGCTATTATTAGTGCTATTCGCGCAATTAACCTTTGCGCAAGAAAGAGCTGTCTCGGGCACAGTTACCGATGATGCAGGAATACCTTTACCAGGCGTAAGTGTATTAATCAAGGGAACAAAAACCGGAACACAAACTGATTTTGACGGTAAATATTCTATCAAAGCAGCACCAAGTCAAGTTTTAGTATTTAGCTACATTGGAATGAAATCGCAAGAAATCACAGCGAGCTCATCACAAGTAAACACTAAATTATCCGGTGATGCCCAGCAACTTGAAGGAGTTGTAGTAACAACAGCTATGGGGATTAAAAGAGAGAAAAAATCTTTAGGATACGCATCTCAACAAATTGCAGGAAAAGACATTAATGGTGGAGCAGGAAATGCCAACGTTGCAAACCTTCTATCCGGTAAAGCTGCAGGTGTTGAAGTTCAAAGAAATAACAACTTTGGAGGATCTACAAATGTTGTAATAAGAGGAAACAAGTCTCTTACAGGAAACAATCAGGCCCTTTGGGTAATTGATGGTGTACCAATTGACAACTCGAATTCAAATGCATCATCTCAACAAGTTGGTGGCGGAGGTTACGATTATGGAAATAATGCATCAGATATCAACCAAGAAGATATCGAAAGCATTAACATTCTTAAAGGAGCAGCTGCAACAGCACTTTACGGATCAAGAGCCGCAAATGGTGTTGTAATGGTAACAACTAAAAAAGGAAAATCAAACGACAATAAAATAGGATTCTCTTTTTCAAGCGGATTTACTAACGGAAGTATTGATAAAAAAACATTTCCTGAATACCAAAACAGATACGGATCAGGTTACGGTTTTGGATCATCTTTTTTAGGAACAGGAACACCAGACACAGTAGATACATCTAATGACGCATCTGACGGAGACGCATTTGACAATCAACCTGTTTACCAATGGGATGCTTTTACACCATTTTCACCAAATTATGGCAAAGCTACTCCATGGGCAGCTGCAAAAAATGGACCAGCTAAATTCTTCAACGACGCTCATACATTTGTTAACAGCATAGCTTTAGAAAAATCTACAGACAGATCAAGCTTATCATTAACTTATGTAAACACAAACCAAACAGGTATTTTACCAAATAGTGAGTTAAAGAAAAATCAAATAAGTGCAAGATTTAGTCAAAAAGTAACAGACAAACTTACCGCTAATGCATATGCTTCTGTTACATTACAAAGTACAGTAGGACGTAACTCAACTGGATATAATGACAATATCATGAGTAACTTTAGACAGTGGTGGCAAACAAATACAGATGTTAAAGCCCTTAAAGATGTTTATTTTGCATCAGGTGGTCAAAATGTAACATGGAACTGGACCGACCCAACTTCTCCGTCAGGTTTAGTACCTGCTTATTGGGATAACCCTTATTTTACTCGTTATCAAAATTACTCATCTGATGACAGAACACGTTTGTTTAGCTACGCATCTCTTAACTATGACATCACTCCATGGTTAAGCGCTTTAGGAAGAGTTTCATTAGACACTTACAAACAACTTCAAGAAGAAAGAAGAGCCATAGGATCTATTGCTTCCGGATTTGGTCTTTCTCCTGTTGATGAATCATCAGGTTACCAAAGAAATGACATAAACTTTCAAGAGATCAATTATGACTTTATGTTAAATTTCAATAAAAAATTTGGCGAAAACATAAGCGTAAATGGAGTTATTGGAACAAACATAAGAAGAAATGACAGAGAAAGCGTACTAGCATCTACAGTTGGAGGATTAGTAGTACCTGGAATATATGCCCTATCAAATTCTCGTTTAGATTTACCATTCCCAAAAGAAGCAAAAATTTCTTCAGGTGTTAATGGTATTTACGCTCAAGGATCTATCGGGTTTTTAGACACATATTTCGTAGACGCTTCTATAAGAAGAGACGTTTCATCTACATTGCCAGAAAACAACAATTCATATGTTTATCCAGCGGTTTCAGGATCTTTCTTATTCTCAAATCTAGTAAAAGCAAACTGGTTGAACCTTGGAAAATTCAGAGTAAATTATGCTGAAGTTGGGAATGATGCAGATGCATTACAATTAAACAATACTTATACAAGAGTTTCAAACTTTCAAGGACAACCTCTTTACACAAACTCTTTATTACTTCCATTTCGCAGTATCAACAAAGATCCGAACCTTAAACCAGAAAGAACAAAATCATTTGAGGTTGGTTTAGAAACTAGTTTATTAGACAGACGTTTAGGATTTGATATCACTTATTACAAAACAAATTCTGTTGATCAAATTGTTTCAGCAGCTGTTTCTTCTGCATCTGGATATACTGCCGGATTAGTTAACGGTGGAAATATCGAAAATACAGGTCTAGAATTACAATTAAGCGGAACACCAATTAAAACAAAAGACTTTAGCTGGGAAATTATTGTAAACTGGTCAAATAATAAAAGTAAAGTTATCTCTTTGCCAAATGGGCTAGACAATCTTCAACTAGGTTCTTTCCAAGGAGGAGTTACAGTTAACGCGGCTCCAGGAGAAGCATACGGAGCATTAAAAGGAACAGATTATGTGTACACGAACGGCCAACCAACTATAGATCAGGCTACCGGAAAGTATATGATAACAACAAGTTCAAGCAATACAATAGGAAACATAACTCCTGATTGGATTGGTGGTGTTAGAAATAAATTCACTTATAAAAATTTATCTTTTGGATTCTTAATTGACACTCAAAAAGGAGGAGACATTTACTCATTAGATATGTACTACGGCCTTGCATCAGGATTATATAAAGAAACAGCTGTAGGCGACATCAGAGAAAACGGAATCTTAAATCAAGGTGTAGCGCCAGATGGAAGTGTGAATACCGTAAAAACAGAAGGAGGATCAATCTCAAATAGTTTAGGATACCAAGCAGCACCAAACAAAGCGTTTATTTATGATGCTTCATTTGTAAAGCTAAGAGAAGTATCAATTACATATAACTTTCCAAAAAAGATGTTCGACAATACATTCTTGAGTGCTGCATCAGCAAGTCTTGTAGGATCGAATCTATGGATAATCAGTAAAAATCTACCTTACGCAGATCCAGAAAGCGGACTATCTTCAGGAAATAGCTCAAGAGGCTATTCAGTTGGATCACTACCAACAACCAGAGATATTGGATTTAACTTAACATTCAAATTTTAATACAGAAAAAATGAAAAAATTAATATATGCTTTAGGAATTATGATTCTCACAGTTTCATGTGATGATAATAGCCTAACAGACTTAAATGTAGATGTAAAAAACCCTTCTGTAGTACCAGCAAGCACATTATTCACTAATGCAGAAAAAAGCTTAACAGAGCAACTTGTAAATACAAATGTAAATAAAAACATATTTAGATTAGTAAATCAACAATGGACAGAGACAACCTATCTGGATGAATCTACTTACAATTGGGTAACTCGTAAAATTTCAGACAATCACTGGGACAGACTTTACGCCGGGAGTTTAGCCGAGCTGGCTCAAGCAAAAGACTTCACTGAAAAAGAAGTAATCCTATCAACAGACCCGGAATTTGCTCAAAAAACTATTATCAAAAAAAATCAATTAATACTTATTGATATTTTAACAGTTTATACTTATCAAATATTAGTAGATACATATGGAGACGTACCTTATTCAGAAGCCTTGAAAGGATCAGGAAATTACCTTCCTAAATATGATAAAGCAGTAGATATTTACAAAGATCTTATTGTTCGTTTGAATGCTTCTATTACTAACATAGATGTTTCACAGCCAGCTTTTGGAGATGCCGATGTTATTTACAAAGATAAGTTAAGTGCATGGGTTAAATTTGCCAATAGTATCAAATTAAAATTAGGGATAAATCTTAAAGCTTCTGGTTTAGAATCAGCAATTGCTGATGCTGCAATCATTTCCGGCTCTGAAGGTGCATTTACATCTAATAAAGACAATGCAAAATTGCCATACATGACAAATCTTCCTAATACCAATCCACTTTATGTAGATATGGTATTCTCAGGAAGAAATGATTTTGTTGTAGCAAAACCATTTGTAGACGCTTTAGTTACTCTAAATGACCCAAGAAAAACTGTATATTTCAGACCAACCTACAAAGATACCGATCCGGTAACAAAAGAGCTAATAACTATTACAGGATACAAAGGAGGAATAGTTGGATCTAAAAATAGCCAATCCAGATTCACACATGCAAGCGACACAATAAAAGCACCAGACTTTAGCGGAACTTTATTAGACTATGCCGAAGTAGAATTTTTACGAGCAGAAGCTGCAGGAAGAGGAGTTGCAGTAAGCGGGGATATCGCTACACATTATGAAACTGCAATCAAAGCATCTATGCAAGACTGGGGCATATCTACAGTAGATGCAGATGCTTACTTAGCCCAACCTGCTGTTGCTTATGCTACAGCTACAGGAACATGGCAACAAAAAGTAGGAGAACAAGCTTGGTACGCATTATTCAACAGAGGCTTTGAAGGATGGACATCTACAAGAAGATTAAATTTTCCTGTTCTTACACCACCTGCAAATGCTGATGCCGCTGCCGGAGGTCAAGTTCCTTCAAGAATGGCTTATCCTATTAGAGAGCAAACATTAAATGCTACAAATTACAATGCAGCAGCAAGCTCTATTGGAGGAGATAAATTAAGCACAAAAATATTCTGGGACAAATAATCCACTACTTGTAACATAATTTAACATAAAACCATCCCTTAAAGGGATGGTTTTTTTGTTTAAAAGTTATAAAAAGATCAAAATTAAGTATGATACTTTTAAATTTAACAGTTTCCCAAATATTAATATTTTCCATTATTATCATATTTGAAGCTATAAATTACGAATTTAAAATTTACACATGTTTTTTAACTATAAAAAAACAATATCTTATAGTAAAATCATAATTTAACTAAAAAAAAAGCTTTTTATATTAGGTAGATTAACAAATTATTAAGATTTTTGTCGAACTAATTCAAAATATTTAAAAATGAAACTAAAGTTCAATGGATTCTTAGTACTTTTATTAGTACTAGTTGCGCAACTTACTTTCGCGCAAGAAAGAGCTGTTTCTGGAACAGTTTCTGACAATACAGGAATGCCTTTACCAGGTGTTGGTGTATTAGTTAAAGGAACAAAAACAGGAACGCAAACAGACTTTGATGGTAAATTTACTATCAAGGCATCTTCAAGCCAAGTTTTGGTATTTAGCTACATCGGGATGAAATCTCAAGAAGTAGCTGCAAGTTCAACATCAATTAATGTAAAATTAAAAGATGATTCAGTAGAACTTGAAGGTGTAGTTGTAACTGCATTAGGTATCAAAAAAGATGAGAAAAAACTTGGATACGCTGTATCAAAAGTAACTTCTGACGAAATTAATAAGTCTGGTGAACAAAACGTTCTACAGGCATTAGCAGGAAAAGCTGCTGGTGTTCAGATTATTGGTTCTGGTGGTACTCCGGGTGCTTCTAGTAAAATTATTATTAGAGGAACAAATACTATTAACGGTTCAACCGATCCATTAATTGTAGTGGATGGAATTCCAATTGACAATAGTACAGATCAGACTACAGCTGGAGACAATCCTTTTAATGCTAACTTATCCGGTATTAATAACTCTAATAGAGCATTAGACATTAACCCAAGTGATATTGAAAGTGTTACAATCCTTAAAGGGCCTGCTGCTGCTGCATTATACGGAGCAAGAGCTGGTAACGGAGTTATCATTTACACAACTAAAAAAGGAAAAAATGGTAAAGGTCTTGGAATTGACTTTAGTACTTCATTAGCTATCGACAGAGTTAGTCAATTACCTAACAGACAAGGTAAATACATTCAAGGTACTACAGCAGCAGGAACTGCACCAGATCCAACCACTCCACAAAGCTGGGGACCTTCTGCAGCTTCATTAGGGCTTCCTACATATGACAATGCTGGAAATTTCTTTCAAGATGGTCTTACTCAAACGAATAACATTTCATTCTACGGAGGAGATCAAAAAGCAACTTTTAGAGCTTCTTATGGTAATGTTACTCAAACAGGTATGATTCCTGAGACAGGTTTGAAAAGAAATACTATCAGATTTGCCGGAGATTTAAAACTAAGTGAAAGCTGGAAAGCTGGTGGAAGTATGCAATACACACACACAACAAATACTTTAGCTCAAAATGGTAGTAATACATCAGGAGTAATGTTGAGTTTAATGCGTTCTCCTATTAGCTACGATCTAAGAAATTATATTGATGAAGTTGGAAATAATTTAAATTATTATGCTCCATACGACAACCCATACTTTACTGTAAATGAAAACCCTGCTACAAGTGATGTTAATCGTGTTTTAGGAAACATCTTTTTAACTTACAGTCATGCTGAATGGTTATCTTTAACTGCTAAAGCTGGTATCGATGCATATTCTGATGCCCGTAAACAAGTATATGCTATTTCTTCAAATGGGGATAGTTTAGGTGGAATTGGAGAAGTTGCTTTCAATAGCATTACTAATAAAGATTATTACGGAGATTTAATCGCTACAGGTTTACTTCCATTAAAATCTGACTGGTTAAAAATTAATTATACAGCTGGTCTTAACTTACGTTCTACTCAATACTTAAGTGTATTTTCAAGAGGTAAAGGTTTAGCCGTAAGAGGTTTATATAACTTAGGAAATGCAACAGAATTATATGCGTCTAACGTAGAAGAGAATACTATCTCTAGAGCAGTATTTGCTCAAGTTGATTTTGACATTAAAGATCAACTTTTCTTAACAGGTACTGTTAGAAAAGAATGGTCATCTACTTACGGTGATAATGTACAAAGTGCAGTATTCCCATCAGGAACAGCATCTTGGATCTTATCAAACACTTTTGATTGGTCAAACTACATTAAATTAAGCTATGGTTACGGAGAAGTAGGTATTGCTCCTGCTGCTTATCGTACAGTAAGTGTATTTGGTCAACCAAGTCTAACAGATGGTTTCACTGACGGATTAACTTTCCCTTACAATGGTATAAACGGTATGGCTCCGGCTGGTCGTTTAGGTAACTCAGATTTAAAACCAGAAAGAGTATTAGGTCATGATTTAGGTTTAAGTGCTAAATTTTTAGAAAATCGCTTATCAGTTGATTTAAACTTTTATTACAAAACTTCTAAAGACTTGTTAATTGATATGCCATTGGCTCAATCATCTGGGTATGGTTTAGTGTATAAAAATGCAGCAGAATTAGTTAACAAAGGTATCGAACTTGAATTAGGTTACGACATCTTCAAGAAAAGCAATCCTTTTCAATGGAACATCAACCTAAACTGGGCTAAAAACGAAAATGAAGTTACAAATATTGCTGGTGGTTTAGATGATATTTCTATCGAAGCAGCTTTTGCTTCAATTGGTTATTATGCAGTTAAAGGTCAACCATTAGGAAGTTTTTACGGAACAAAATGGTTACGTGACACAAATGGTCAAATAGTTGTTGGAACTAACGGTTTAGCTAAACTAGATCCACAAACTGGAAACCTAGGAAACTCTGCTCCAGACTGGACAGGTGGTATTAGAAATACATTCTCTTACAAAAGAGTTACTTTATCAGCATTATTAGATATCAGACATGGTGGTGTAGTTTACAATGGTACTGGCGCGAGATTGAACACTATTGGTGTTTCAGAAGCATCAGCTGACAGAGAACACACTTATATTATTCCAGGAGTTAAAGAAGACGGATCAGCTAACGACATTGCAATATCAGCTAAAAGTTACTACCAAAACTTTAAAGGAGATAGTAGCTTAGCTGCTGCTGAAGAAGCCGTAACAGATGTTAACTGGGTTAGATTACGTGACGTAAGTCTTACTTATGATTTCAATGTAAAACAATTTCCATTCTTATCTTCTGCACAATTATCTTTAACTGGAAGAAACTTATGGTTAGACACTAACTATAAAGGAGTTGATCCTGAAACAAGTTTAACAGGAGCAGGATCACGTATTAACGGCTTAGATTATTTTAATAATCCAGGTAGTAAATCATTCATCATGGGTCTACGCGCAAGCTTTTAATTTTAATTAAGAAAAAATGAAAAAATATATAAAAAATATAATTCTTGCAGCTTTTAGCGTTAGTTTACTAGCGGGCTGTCAGACAGAATTAGATACATTTAACGTTAATCCAAATAGCCCTACTACTACTAGTCCAACTTTACTAGTAGCTGCAATGGAACTTGCTACTTTTCAAACTCATAGTAGTGGATTAATGAGAGATTCAGGGATTTTTACACAACATTTACAAGGAACAAACGTAGGACAATTAGGCGCGATTGGTCTTTATACTGTAAATGAGGGCGATGTAAACAATGAGTGGAATTTAATTTACGGAACTACTCTAGTAAACGGTCACATATTAAACCGTGATTTCGAAGCAACTCATCCATACTATAATGGTATCGGTCAGGTTTTGACAGCAATCAATTTAGGATACGCTACAGATATGTGGGGCGATGTTCCTTATGATGAAGCTTTTAATGGAGATGAAGGTAACACGACTCCTAAATATAATACTCAGCAAGAAATCTACGTTAGATTACAAAGCATATTAGATAATGCAATTGCAAATTTATCTAAACCTGAAAGTGCTAATGCAGAAGTACCAGAAGATGATGATTTCATTTTTAACGGAGATACTGAAAAATGGATTAAAGTTGCACGTGTATTAAAGGCAAGATATGCTTTGAGATTAACAGAGGTTGAAGGTAGTACAATTGCTGCTCAAAAAGCTTTGCAATATATCACTGCAGCTAATATGACTTCTAATGATGATGATGCAAATACATTATTTTTAGGTGAGGCTAATTCATTAAACCAATGGAATGCTTTTAATCGTCAACGTGCAAACTACATGAAAATGGGTAAGTATTTTGTTGATTATTTAAATAATAATAATGATCCTAGATTACCTTTCATGGTAGATAAAGATGCCAATGGAACTTATTCAGGAAATGCTCCGGAAGATGATAACTCAGTTAAAACATCTTACATAGGAGGTTATGTAAATCCAAAGTCACAAAGAGGATTTGCTAGTCCTGATTGGCAAATTGGAATTGTAACTTATGCTGAGGCTAAATTCATTGAAGCTGAAGCTAAAGCAAGATTAGGACAACCTGCTCTAGTGGCATTACAGCAAGCAGTAACTGCATCTGTAACCAGCGTTACTGGCGCAGCACCAACACCTGCTTTCTTAGCAGCTGCAACTGCAACTTCTGATGTTGCCAATATCATTCAACAAAAATATATTGCTCTTTTCTTAACAATGGAGCCTTATAATGACTATAGAAGAACTGGATTTCCGGCTTTAGTACCTAATCAAAAATCTGATACAAAAGTAATTCCAGTAAGACTTCCTACTCCATCTGACGAAAGACAATACAATGCTAACGCTACAGTAGTTAGTAATGTAACAACAAAAGTATGGTGGGATAAAAACTAATTTTATCTCGAATAAATATATTAAACCACTCTGTTCATTCAGAGTGGTTTTTTTTTATATAAACATTATACCTATATTTGTCCCATGGAAAAAGAACATCAAATATTTGGAATTAGAGCCATTATAGAAGCAATTCAAGCAGGAAAAGAAGTTGATAAAGTATTTATACAAAAAGAAATTTCTGGAGAATTAATGAAAGATTTAATGAAAGTGATGAAACGCGCCAACATTAATTTCTCCTATGTACCTGTAGAAAAACTAAATCGCCTAACACCAAACAATCATCAGGGAGCTGTTGCGACTATCTCCCCTATTGGTTTTATAGAATTAGAACATTTAGTTGAATCAACAATCGCTTCTGGTTCAAAACCTTTATTTCTAATATTAGATCAAATTTCTGATGCACGAAATTTTGGCGCTATCATAAGAACAGCAGAATGCACTGGTGTAAACGGAATTATTGTTCAAAAAGCGGGTTCAGCACCTGTGAATGGTGATACTGTTAAAACTTCAGCTGGAGCTGTATTTAATGTGCCTATTTGTAAAGTTGAACATATTAAAGATGCTATTTTCTACCTTCAGGGCTCAGGAATTAAAACAGTTGCTGCAACAGAGAAAACAGACCAGAATATTTACGACATAGCATTAAACGAACCAGTAGCAATTATAATGGGATCTGAAGATAGAGGAATAAATCCTTCTGTTCTTAAAATCGTTGATGAAAAAGCAAAATTGCCAATGTTTGGATCAATAGGATCTCTTAACGTTTCTGTAGCTTGTGGAGCATTTTTATACGAAGCTGTACGCCAAAGAAGTTAAATAACCCAAAGAATAAGGTGGCAAACAAATATGATAATTGATGTCTTTAAAACCTATTCAAAACATATTGCTTAAAAAACTTAGTTTAATACTTGTAATATTTTTAATTACAAGTATTAACTATGGGCAAACCACTACCTATAATCAATTTTGGAATGAGATTCAGTTTAACAGGACTATTAATGAAAAATGGTCTACTGAATTAAATCTTGGTGCCGCTTACAGCAGTACAGAATCTTCTTCTAATATCTTTCAACAAAACATACAAAGATCCATTAGAGCTTGGGGGCATTATTATTACTCTCCCCGATGGAAGGTGTCTTCTTTTTTAGCTTATAATTACAACAAGGATGTTCCGGAAATTGGTCAATTTAAATCTCCCGAAATAAGATTTGCTTTACAGGGAATATACTACATTCATAAAACTGGATACACCTTAAGCACCAGAATGAGAATGGAACTAAGACATATGCGAAATGAAGATGGGGACTATGATAATGTTTTACGATATCGTCAACAAATAAAATATTTAAAACCAATTAATAGTAAAATATTAAGAGAAGGGGTTGTTTACATAATAGCTTCAGATGAGCTTTTTTTTAAATCCGGAACGAAAGTTACAGGTCTTAGTTTCTTTGATCGAAACAGATTAAATCTTGGTGCGGGTTATTTATTTTCAGATGATATACAGGTCGAGTTGACTTATGCAAATGAATTTTTACCAAGAGATGAGCAAAATCAAATTGTGAACGCAGCATCATTGACTGTAACTTTTAATAATTTATTCAAAAATCTTAATAAAAAATTACTCCATAAAAACGAAGCTTCAACTGAAGAGTAGTATTTTATTTATCCTCTTTTAATAAACATGCCAATTGTTTTATTATAGCATCTTTATGCAATTTAAAAGTATAATCACGCACAAACTCCGTGCCTTGCATATTAATTTCTGCAAGTACTGCTTCAAACTTAGAAAAAGCAATTAAATCTTTTTCATCTATTAAATAAAGCACTTGCATAATCGAATCATTATGTCTGTACTGTGTATCATAATGACTTAGTTTATATTGTTTTTGGTCAGCCAGATGAATAATTAAATCATCTTTAATTTTTTTACCTTCTTTTCTGGACGGAAAAGGAAATGGTTGCAAGGCTACAAAATAATGTTCCTTATCTGTTACGATATTAATCTTTAATGATTTTGATTTTGTTATATAAAAATCAGCGGGATCAAAATAATACATCATTGTACCATCAGCAAGTACTCTGTTTTTTATTTTACATTGAGCTAATAACGCTGAATTAGTTAAGATCAACAAAACCACAAGTATTAAGTATATCTTCCTCATAACACCTTAAATTAAAATTAGAGCATTAACAAAATTACTCTTTTAATATCAATTTAAATATTGCTACTTATATTTTATCGTCTGATTCTGTTTTGGTTATAGTATAATTAACCGAAAGATTAGAATTAAAGTAGTTATAAGGATTCTCTTCCTCTTCAGGAATTTCTGTATTTACAAAGTTCCCGTTTTCATCAAAATGTTTCATAAAAGCATCCTCCTCAGGATTAAAATCCGGTTTTTGCCAATCATAAACAATAGGTTTTGCATAATCAGGTGTTTTGTAAATTAGAGACATTGCAAATCCTGTAATAAAACCGGCCAAATGTCCTTCCCAGGAAATTGTTTTATCTACATCCGGAAAAACATACCAAATCATTCCTCCATAAAGCAAAACCACCGAAAATGAAAGTGCAACTAATCTATAATAACGGGTTTGAATGCCTTTAAAGAAAATAAAGCTCACCAAAACATAAATTAACCCACTGGCACCAATATGATAATTTTCCCGACCGATAATCCAAGTTATTAAACCTGAAAATAAGATCCCGAAAACAATTACCGAAAAAGATTGTTTTGGATAAAAAAATTGCAATGCTGCTAATAATACTAAAAGCGGAATAGAGTTATTATATAAATGGTCTAAATTTTCATGTATAAAAGGGCTAAACAAAACACCTTGCAAGCCTGAAAAATCACGGGGATAAATTCCGTTTTGATAAAAATCAAAATCAAATCGAATTTGAACCCAATAGATAATCCACAAGAAAAGCACAAAAAATACAGGAAGTCCAATTACTGCATTTGAAAATTTAAAATGATTATCATTCATGTTTAAGAGTGTAGAGAATTATTTGTCATCAAAAAACTATCCAAATACAATTTACTGATATTTTGTCAGCTACAATCTCAATATCCTTTGTTATGATTTGTAACTCTTTAAAACTATTAAATTAAATTGAAAATAGTAATTTTACAAAATGGAAGCACCTTTAGCCGAGCGTATTCGCCCACAACAATTAGAAGATTATATTAGTCAAAGTCATTTGGTTGGACCAAATGGCTCGTTAACGCAACAAATTTCGAAAGGAATAATTCCATCCTTGATTTTTTGGGGTCCGCCTGGAACAGGAAAGACAACTCTTGCTCAAATTATTGCCCAGGAATCAAAACGTCCTTTTTATATTTTAAGTGCCATAAATTCGGGTGTTAAAGACATTCGTGATGTAATCGAAAAAGCGAAACAAAGCGGTGGACTATTTACGGCAAAAAATCCTATTTTATTTATTGATGAGATTCACCGATTCAGTAAATCACAGCAAGATTCTCTTTTAGCAGCAGTCGAAAAAGGGTGGATTACTCTTATTGGCGCAACAACTGAAAATCCAAGTTTTGAAGTTATTCCTGCACTATTGTCACGTTGCCAAGTTTATATATTGAATGCTTTTACAAAAGCAGATTTGGAAGCTTTACTTCATCGGGCAATGAAAACAGACTCTTATTTAGCCTCTAAAAACATCACTTTAAAAGAAACTGAAGCTTTGCTCCGACTTTCTGGCGGAGACGGAAGAAAATTGCTTAATATTTTTGAACTTGTCGTTAATGCATCCTCAGGTGATGAAATAACAATAACAAACGATCGTGTTTTTGAATTAGTACAACAAAATACGGTTTTATACGACAAAAGCGGTGAACAACATTATGATATTGTTTCAGCATTTATAAAATCAATTCGTGGCAGCGATCCAAATGGAGCTGTTTATTGGCTGGCAAGAATGATTGAAGGCGGCGAAGATGTTAAATTTATAGCAAGACGAATGCTCATTCTGTCAAGTGAAGATATTGGCAACGCAAATCCAACGGCTTTTATAATGGCAAATAATACTTTTCAAGCGGTAACAACTATTGGATATCCTGAAAGCCGTATCATATTAAGTCAGTGCGCCATTTACCTTGCCACTTCTCCAAAAAGCAATGCATCGTATATGGCAATAGGGAATGCTCAGCAATTAGTAAAACAAACTGGCGATTTACCTGTTCCTATTCATTTAAGAAATGCACCAACCAAACTTATGAAAGAGTTAGGATATGGTGACGATTATAAATATTCACACGATTATGCCAATAATTTTGCAGAGCAGGAATTTTTACCGGATGCTATAAAAGAAACGGTTCTTTATAATCCCGGAAGCAATTCTAGAGAGAACAGCAATCGTGAATTTTTAAAGAACCGTTGGAAAGATAAATACGGTTATTGAAACCGTATTCTATTTTAGAATTTTACTGATACTTTTTCAGAAACTAATTGATCATTTTTATAATATTCAAAAAACCACTGATTGTCTTTTGCGTTTAATGATCCCTGAATACCATCTTTTATGGCAATAAATGAATCAGGACGTGATGTCTTTAGCAACTTCATAACCACTTTTGGTGTTTTATCGATCAACTGATATCCGTTTTCTGTTGGTTGAGCATATAACAAATTAGGATCTTTCATATCTGCAACCGGAGCTGAGACAGTTGCCACAACGGACTGAGTTGCTACAGGAGCAGACGTTGGAACTGTTGCTGTTTTTGAAGAAGTGAAACTTTTTCCATTGTATTTATAATGCAAAGCATTTACCGAAACAAATGCCAAATCAAGACATTCTCTATAAGCTGTTTCATAATCTTTCTCTTTGCTTTTTCCTATCTCCGAGGTATAAATTACTTTACCGTAACAATCTTTAAATTCAATAAAAAGTTTAGTAATCAAAAAACCACTTTCTTTTTTTACATCAACATACAAAAGATCACAACGATCACCAAAGCCTGAAGGAAGTTCTTCGTTGCCATAAAAAGCCTGAAAACCAGCTTTATTTAAATTTGCCTTTGTCATTGTAGACATTCTATATTGATTTTCAGTCTTAAGAAAATCATATTTCAAAGGTACAATAACCCCTTTATAATCATTAACGGATTGAGAAAATCCAATAACTGAAACAAGAAGCGTAATCAACAAAAATTTAATTCTCATAATTATAAATATTTTTTTAGTTCTAATAAATGGTTTACTTGTTTAATATTTTCTGGAGCATGAACTTTTTTATCATTAAAAAAAATAGCATCCAAACCGGCATTTAATGCTCCGTTGACATCTGCATCAAGGCAATCGCCAATCATTATACTATTTTCTTTTGAGGCTTTAGCAACATTTAGAGCATAATCAAAGATAATACTATTTGGCTTTTTTACGCCCGCAAGCTCAGAATTTGTTATGGTATCAAAATAACCAGAAAGTGAGGCATTGCTAATTTTCTTGTCCTGTACATTGGCAAAACCATTTGTGATGATGTGCAGTTTATATTTTGGTTTTAAATACTCCAGTACTTCAATTGCACCATCAAAAAGGTGATTATTATCGGTTAGGAATTCAATATAATCTTCGGAGATCTGATTAATATCTTCATCTGAGATCTTAACATTTAAGGCATCAAAAGAAAACTTTAATCTATTGTAACGCAATTCTAAATGTGTGATTTTATCGTGTTGATATAACTTCCAGCATTCCTGATTTATAGGAGCATATTTAACTATAAATTCCTGTATTTTAATTTCTGGAAATTTACTTTTAAAAATTCGATCAAAAGCCATCTCTGAGTTTTTATCAAAATCCCAAAGTGTGTGATCTAAATCAAAAAAAACATCGGTAATTGTGGTATTCATAAGCTAAAAAATTCCTTCATCTACAAAACTATAATATTTTGTTTCAGTTATAATCAAATGATCTAAAACTTTAACATCTAAAAGCTCTCCTGATGTTTTTAGTTTCTTTGTAATCTCTTTATCAGCTTCGCTTGGTTTTAAATTACCTGAAGGATGATTGTGGCATAAAACCAACGCAGTAGCACCATTTTCTATAGCTAATTTAAAAACAATACGAACATCAACAATTGTTCCTGTAATCCCTCCTTTACTCAATTTAGATTTAGAAATTACTTTATTAGAATTATTAAGAAAAAGCACCCAAAATTCCTCATGTGGTAATTCTCCAATAATCGGTTGCATAATCTCGAAAACAATTTTACTGGAAGTAATTTTACCTAATTTAGAAGCGTCTTCTGATCTTCTTCTGCGGCCTAATTCTAAAGCTGCTATAATTGTAATTGCCTTAGCGTCTCCAATTCCTTTAAAATTCATTAATTGCAAAATAGATAATTTTGACAGAGCGTGTAAATTATCATTCACACTGGCTAAAATGCGCCTGCTTAAATCAACCGCAGATTCATTTCGGCTTCCCGAACCAATAAGTATAGCAATCAATTCTGCATTGCTTAACGCCTCTTTACCTTTGGTCATTAATTTTTCGCGCGGACGATCTTCTTCAGACCAGTCTGAGATTGCTATGTAAGTTGTACTCATTACAAAAATATCTTAATAGTCTTACTCATGCAAACACTATTCGACAATCCTACGTAAGGCTCATAATTTTCAATGATCGTGAAACCAACTTTCTGATATAAACTTATTGCTTCAATTTGCTTGTAAAGGGTTTCAAGAATCATATTGGCAAAACCTTCGTTTCTTGCTTTTTCTTCAAGTTCTTTGATTACTAATTGAGCTAAACCTAAACCTCGTGCCTCAGGTAAAACAAACATTCGTTTTAACTCTACTGTATCTTGATTATATTTTTTAAAACAGCCACTTGCAACGGCTTTTCCTTCAAAATAAATCAGAATAACATTTGCATTAAATTCTATTAAATTATTACCCCAGTAATCCTTTTTGAGTTCAGGATATCGTTCCCATAAAAAGGTGTCAAATATTTTGATCAGGGATATAAAATCCGGATTTTCGCTTGTTGTTTCTACAACATTTATTTTTGCTTTCATTTACTATATTCTAAAGGGCTAATATATCTAAAAATAAGAAAAATCATTCATAAATTACAAAATAGTATTTAAAAAAAATGCCAACTACAAAATTACAATTGGCACATTATTTCATTTTCAAATGTGATTGACTAATTAATCAATCCTTTTACTTCATCAAAATTTAATCCTCCGTAATTTCCTGAACTCATTAACAATAAAGCCGAATTATCAAGATTTAAGTTAAATAGATATTCTTTAAATTCTGCCGGATTGGTATAAATAATCAAATCTTCACGATTAAAAGAACTTGCAATTTGCTCATAAGTTACTTCTTCTAATTGTTTAATTTTAACTGCATCAGGAGAATAAAAAACTACTGCAACATCTGCGTATTCTAATGCTCCTTCATATTCTTTCAGGAATTCAGCATTTAAACTACTATAAGTATGTAATTCTAAACATGCTATCAATTTTCTGTCAGGATATTGTTCTTTTACCGCTTTTGTAGTCGCAGCGACTTTACTTGGTGAATGTGCAAAATCTTTATATGCTACTTTTCCTTTTCCTTCTGCAATTTTTTCTAAACGCTTAGATGCTCCTTTAAAACTAGCAATAGCTTCGTAGAAATCGGCTTCGTCAACGCCCATGTTTTGGCAGATCCATTTGGCTCCGGCAAGATTATTTAAGTTATGTCCCCCAAAAACTTCGATTGGCATATCGCCTTCAGGAGTTTCTAATAAAGTTACACCATCACTTACACTATATTTTGGAGTAGAATATGCTAATTTACGAATTGGGTTCGTAGCTGCTTCAGCAACACGTTTTACTTCAGAATCGTCTTCGTTATAAACCAAAATTCCGCCATTTGTAATTTTAGCAATAAAAATCTCGAATTGTTCTACATAGTTTTCATACGTAGGAAACACGTTGATATGATCCCAGGCAATTCCTGAAATCAATGCAATATTGGGTTGATATAAATGAAATTTAGGACGTCTGTCTATAGGAGAAGACAGATATTCATCCCCTTCTAAAACCATAAAATCGTTTTCTTCAGTTAGATGAACCATCGTGTCGAAACCTTCAAGCTGTGCTCCTACCATATAATCAACTTCGATATTATGATAATGCATCACGTGTAAAATCATCGAAGTGATGGTTGTTTTACCATGAGAACCACCAATTACAACACGCGTTTTATTTTTAGATTGCTCGTATAAAAACTCAGGATAAGAATAAATTTTCAAACCCAATTCCTGTGCTTTTAGCAATTCAGGATTATCTGCTTTTGCATGCATTCCAAGAATTACAGCCTCAATATCGGCAGTAATTTTTTCAGGAAACCAACCTAATTCAGCTGGTAAAATTCCTTTTTTATCTAATCTTGATTTTGATGGTTCAAAAATAGCATCATCACTACCTGTTACCTGATATCCTTTGTTATGCAATGCTAATGCTAAATTGTGCATGGCACTTCCGCCAATGGCGATGAAATGTGTTTTCATTTAAAATTCCAATTTTTAAGTTCTAAATTCCAATTATTACTTCGAATTTAGTCCCGAAGCTTCGGGATGAGATTTGATTATTACGACTCAAATTTTCTTTTCAATTCCTGTGCCTTTTTAGGGTCTTTTAATTTATTCAAATATAAATTATATAATTTTTGAAATGTGACTTTTGATTTACCAATTTCATTGGCTTTCACATAATTTTTTTCGGCTAGAGTGTATCTTTTAAAATATTCCTCGATTCTTCCTCTTGACAAATATCCATCTACTGGAGAAAACTGTGCGAGTTCATTAGAATATGAAATTGCCTTAGATTCACTACCTCCTAAAATTCCGGGTAATTGCAAATATATTTCAATCAAAGCCCATCTTGCCTGAACATGTTTTGGATTGATTTCTATAGCTTTTTCAAACGCTTCTTTCATGTCGCCAACCATACCAAAAGCCTTCAACTTATTTACTTCCATGGCTCGCATTGCTAAACAACCGCCGTACTTAAAAAAATAATCTGCAACAGTTGGCTTTAAAATCTTTAGTTTCTTAAAATATTCAGCTCCTTTTACCCACTCTTTTTGATGTGCTGCAATTTCTCCCAAATACTCCATTGTTTTAATATCCGAAGGTTTTGTTTTTAAAACTCCTTCAAAAAGAACTTGTGCTTCGTCATATTTTTTGACATGAAATAACTTTTCCGCTTTATCAAAATTAGATTGTGACCAAGTACAAATTGGCACAAATAAAAAAAAGAAGAGCAGCTTTTTCATGCTTCAAAAATAATGAAATATAACATGCACATCTAGTTTATCGATAATTAAGTACTCAAAAAAAAACCGTCTTGTTTACACAAGACGGTTTTTAATTAAATCAAAAAATATTACTTAACAATAGTCAATTCATCAATAATATTTTTAGCTCCGGCATATTTATCAATAATCCAAAGTACGTAACGAATATCTACGTTAATTGTTCTTTGCAATTTTGGATCAAAAATAACATCTCCAGCCATCGCTTCGATGTTACCATCAAAAGCAATCCCTATTAATTCTCCTTTTCCGTTAAGAACCGGCGAACCTGAGTTTCCTCCTGTAATATCATTATCTGTCAAAAAGTTTACTGGCATATATCCTGCTTTATCAGCATATTGTCCGTAATCTTTTGCTTTGTTTAATTCTAACAAACGAGCTGGTAAATCAAATTCCTGATCTCCTGCTTTATACTTTTTAACCATACTTTCCATGGTTGTATAATTGTTTATTGTAGCATCATTACGAGGATCTGCAGGTAAAGCACGAACTTTTCCGTAAGTCAGTCTCAAAGTTGAGTTAGCATCAGGATATTGAATCGCATTTAGTTTTGACTCTCTTAATCCTTCAACTAATTCGCGATAAGCCGTTGCAAAACTATCATCAGATTTAATCTGATCATCTGTTTTAGCACGATATTTTGTCATTAAATCATTAGATATAATATACAAAGGATCGTGTACAATTGCTAACGGTTTAGGATTTGCCATAAATGCTACTACTTTTTCTTTAGTAGTAAAATAACTGATTTCAGTTGCCTTTGTAACATCTGCCGTAAAATCACCATTGTTTTCTGATTTCATTTTAGCGATTTGTGTACCTAAACCATATTCAGCTCCTTTTGAAGTATATAAATTTAACTGTGCGATTAATACATCTTTTTCAAGTGGCGCATAAAATTCACCATATATATTATCGATCATTGCATTAATCTTAGGCAGCATTTCCGCTTTCTTAGCGTCATTCTCATTGTAATAAGCAATTAATGCGTTTCCAAGAGTTGATGGGCCGGCTGCGTAACCTGAAGTACGTAAAAGTTGTGATAAATAATTATCGTGAGTAGCTTTTAAGTTCGTTTGTCTGTAATAATCGTTGATCGTAGGAATTACATTTTCGTATTTTTCCTTATTAGCCGGTTTAGTTGCCCATTCATAGAACTTATCTTCTTGGGCCGTTTTAACATCTACCGTTCCGGCTTTTGTTAAAGCATCTATCATACCCTGGCGGTTTTTCCAATAATTAGCTGTCGAAGCATATTTAGATGCATATTGCAAACGTACAGTTGCATCTTTGTCCATATACTTTTTCATTACATCCATTCCGGTTTTAGCACCTTCAACCCACGCAGGATAAGCAAATTTTATATTTTGCTCGATTCCTCCTGCCGGCATCCAACGGTTTGTTCTTCCAGGATATCCTAAAATCATCGCAAAGTCGTTTTCTTTTACACCTTTAATACTTACAGGTAAGTAATGTTTAGGCTGCAAAGGCACATTATTTTTTGAATATTCTGCTGGATTTCCATCTTTATCAGCGTATACTCTAAACATAGAGAAATCTCCGGTTTGACGTGGCCATTCCCAGTTATCAGTATCTCCACCAAATTTACCTACACTTTCCGGCGGTGTTCCAACTAAACGAACATCTGTATAATCCTGGTAAACGAAATAATAGTATTCATTTCCCTGAAAGAAAGGACGAACAGAAACGGTATATTTTCCACCTTCATTATTTTCTTTTTCGATCAGATTGATTTCTTGCTGAATAATTTTATTTCTTTCAGTTTCTGTCATTTTATCATTTACTTTAGATAAAATTCTTTTAGAAACATCATCCATACGAACAAAGAAACGAACGTATAATGATTTTGGTTTCATTTCAGCACTTTTTTCCTTCGCCCAAAAACCATCTTTCAAATAGTTTTGTTCTGCTGTAGAAAGTTCAGCAATTGCATTATACCCACAGTGATGATTGGTTAAAACTAATCCGTTTTTCGAAACGATTTCAGCAGTACAACCTCCGTTAAACTGCACAATCGCATCTTTTAAACTATGATGATTAATACTATAAATTTCTTCGGCTGTTAGTTGCAAGCCCATTTTTTCCATATCTCTATGGTTCAATCTTTCGATAAACATCAAAAACCACATTCCTTCATCAGCTTTTACAGGAAAAGCCATTAGGCACATGGTTAAGAATAAAACTACTTTTTTCATGTTATTTTGTTTAAGTGATGCGAATATAAGTCATTTTCGCAATTATATCTATTCAAAGAACATCAAAAATGAACATGCGTGGAATTTATTTACGTTTTATTACGAATTTAACAAAATAGAAAAGGTGTTCTGTTTCCAGAACACCTTTTGTTATTAAAACGACTTAATTATTTACTCGTTTAACATTTTCCAAAGTTTATCTTTAAGATCGGTCAAACCTTGTTGGGCTACCGATGAAATAAACATATAAGGAATATCTTTGAAAGCAACATCAAGCTCTACTTTTAATTCGGCTTTAAGTTCATCATCCAGCATATCGCATTTTGAGATTACTAAAAGACGCTCTTTATCTAACATTTCAGGGTTGTATTTTGTTAATTCGTTAACCAAAATATCATATTCTCCTTTAATATCCGGTGTATCAACTGGAACTAAAAACAATAATGTTGAGTTACGTTCAATGTGTCGAAGGAAATAATGTCCTAAGCCTTTTCCTTCTGCAGCACCTTCGATAATACCCGGAATATCGGCAATTACAAAAGATTGGAAATCCCTGTAAGCTACAATTCCTAAGTTTGGTTTTAAAGTTGTAAAAGGATAATCAGCAATTTTTGGTTTCGCAGAAGTCAACACAGACAGTAAAGTTGATTTTCCAGCATTAGGAAATCCTACTAATCCAACATCTGCTAGTACTTTAAGTTCTAAAATCACATCCATTTCTACTCCTGGCAAACCAGGCTGAGCATATCTTGGTGTTTGATTGGTTGAACTTCTAAAGTGCCAGTTTCCTAAACCTCCTTTTCCTCCTTTTGAAAGAATTCTTTTTTCTCCATCCTCAGTGATTTCAAATAAAGTTTCTCCGGTTTCTTTATCTTTTACGACAGTCCCTAAAGGAACTTCGATAAATTTATCTTCTCCATCAGCACCTGTACTACGATCTCCTCCTCCATCTCCACCGTGACCGGCTTTGATATGGCGAGCAAATTTTAAATGAAATAATGTCCACAAACCTTTATTCCCAACCAAATACACGTGTCCCCCACGGCCACCATCACCTCCGTCCGGGCCTCCTTTTTCAATAAATTTCTCTCTATGTAAATGTGTAGATCCTTTTCCTCCCTTTCCGGAAGAAACATATATCTTAACATAATCTACAAAATTTCCTTCTGTCATTTTCTTTTTGTTTATGTATAGTTTAAAGTTTAAAGTTTCAGGTTTCAAGTTTGCGCAATGCATTTAACTTGAAACCTGAAACATAATAAAACCTCAAACAAATTTTTATTCTCAGTATCAATATCAGTTTTCAGTGCAAACTGCGACTAAAAACTGAGAATGAAAACTATTTTATTTTCGTTACTCTTTAAGTGTTTTCACCAACACTTTATCAATCTTTACGCCATCCATATCGATGACTTCTAACACAAATTTTTGCCAGATTAATTTTTCGCCTTCTTTTGGAATATGAGAAAGCTCAGTCATAATCATTCCGCTTACGGTATTTACTTCATAATCATTTGTCAATTCGTCTAACTCAAAATAAGTTAGGAAATCGTGTAATGAATAATGCCCGTCTACCAACCACGAACCATCTTCTCTTTCTATAAGTTGAAATTCATCTTTATAAAAATCAGATGCATCACCTACTAAAGCTTCAAGAATGTCATTTAAGGTAATAATTCCTTGAAAAACACCGTATTCATCAGAAACTAACGCATAATGAACTCCTGTTTTCTTAAAATTCTCAAGTGCTTTATATGCTGTTGTCTGCTCCATTAAATATGGAGGATCTGTCATTATTGCACCCAAATCGAAATGATCACTTTCGATGTTGGCAAATATATTTTTTAAGGTTACAATTCCTACAATATCATCATAATTGTCTCTGTAAACCGGATAAACGGTATGTAAATCCATTAAGACAAGTTCTTTTATTTTTGCTTTATCAGCAGTAAAAGGCAACATGTCGACAGATTTACGGTGCGTCATTAAAGAATTAACTTTTCTGTCTCCAATATGAAATACGCGCTCTACGATATCTTGTTCAATTTCCTGAACTTCTCCACCTTCTGTACCTTCTTTTATGATTGCTTTGATTTCTTCTTCGGTAACTTTTCCATCAGCTGAAGGTTTTATTTGCAAAACATTTAATAAAAAATCTGTAGATGTAGTAAGCAGCCAAATAAATGGCGCTGTAATAATCGAAATAATCTTCATTGGCATTGCTACCATTTTAGCAATCGATTCCGGATAATTCAATCCAATTCGTTTTGGCAGTAATTCTCCTAAAACTAAGGAAAAAAATGTAAGTACTACAACTACAATCCCAACTGCAACTGAATGCGCGTATGGTTTTAAAACTGCAAATCCGCTTACAAATGTTTCTACATCTACGGTGATTTTGTCCCCACTATAAATACCTGTCAAAATCCCGATAAGGGTAATTCCAATTTGCACTGTAGATAAAAATTTATTTGGCGAATTGGCTAAATCGAGTGCAATCTTAGCACTTTTGTTTCCTTTTTTTGCGGCAGTTTCGAGTCTATTTTTTCTTGCTGAAATAAGGGCAATTTCAGACATGGAGAAAACTCCGTTTAATAGTATCAGAAAAAATATTATTAGTATTTCCAATTTGTGGTTTATTCGTTATTGAATCGTTCGTTAAATGCAATTTGTAACCTAAATATAATAGCCAGACAGAAGAGAAAAGCGCTGAGCTAAAAAAACTAATTTTTCTTACCGGAAAACAGCAACCCGAAGGAAGCTCGCTTTTTGGTTAGAAAAATAGTCTTTTCACGTCCCGATAGCTATCGGTATGTAACGCACAGCTCGAAAAAGCTTCTACAAATTATCTATAACTGACGTTAATCGCTCTGTAATTTCTTCAATAGTTCCAATACCATTTACGGCATAAAACTTGTTTTGTTCTTTATAATATCCAATAAGGGGAGCCGTTTTCTCATTGTATTCCTGATATCTCACACGAATTTTCTCTTCGTCCTGATCATCTACTCTACCACTTGTTTTTCCTCTTTCTAATAAACGCGCTACCAAAATTTCATCATCAGCTTCTAATGCAATTGTTGCTGTAACACTTGACCCAATCGTTGGTAAAAATTTATCCAGGGCTTTTGCCTGATCTAAAGTTCTTGGATAACCATCAAACAAAAAACCAGCTGTATCAGGATGTTTGTTTACTTCGTCTATTAACATTGCTGTTGTAACTTCGCAAGGAACCAATTCTCCATTGTCCATAAAAACTCTTGCTTTTTTACCTAAATCTGTATCATTTTTTAAATTAAAACGAAAAATATCTCCTGTTGAAAGATGTGTTAATTTGTATTTTTCTTTTAAAAATTCTGCCTGAGTTCCTTTTCCTGCTCCCGGCTTTCCAAATAAAACAATATTAATCATAATATGAGTGAGTGTTGTTACTTCTGTTTTTTATAAGAAGTTTTAAATGAATATATAGTTGTGTGTGTTTAATTATTCTGCCAATTTATATACCTCGGATAAGTTTCGTCCTAAACCATCGTAGTCTAATCCGTAACCAACGATGAATTTATTTGGGATCCTGATTCCGATATAATCTATTTTAATGTCTTTTTTATAAGCCTCTGGTTTAAAAAACAATGTAGCAACTTTAAAATGTTTTACATTTTGCGCTTTAAATAGATGCTTTAGTTCTTCGATCGTATTTCCGGTATCGATAATATCTTCGATGATAATTACGGTTCTTCCCGATAAATCCTGATTAATACCAATTAATTCTTTTACGGTATTGGTAGTTTCTGTTCCTTCGTATGATGCCATTTTGATAAATGAAACCTCACAAGGACTTTTATATTTCTTAAGAAAATCAGCAACGACCATAAATGCACCATTTAAAACACCAATAAAAATTGGAGTATCGTCACCAAAATCATCTTCTACTTGTGCAACTATTTTAGTTAAAGCAAAATCAATTTCTTTGGCCGAAATAAACGGAACAAATTGTTTATCGTGAAGTTGTATCATTATTTTTATGTTTAAAATAATGGGCAAAGATACAGAATTAGAACTAAACTGTAAGTATCAAAATAGGCTGGACACATATTTTTTTAAGAATGTTAAATATCACTTAATATTTACAAATCTTTTCTTGCAACTATTTTTAATTTTACTAAATTGTTGTACTATAAACCATTAACCCCGAATACAAATGAAGACTAAGGCACAAATACTTTCAATATCATTATTAGCAATATTAACGGCTTGTAACGGGCAGGTAAAAAAAGAAGAAAAAGAAGCTCTGGCAAAACAACCCAACTCGGTTGTAAAAACAGCAATTGGCGATCTGACATTACCTCCTCCTTATGCAACAGAATCTAAAACCAACAATAGTAAAGTTATTGGCTGGCCTGAAGGAAAAACACCAATTGCGCCTGAAGGTTTCACCGTTACAAAATTTGCAGATGGTTTCCAGAATCCGCGTTGGACGTATATTGCACCAAACAATGATATTTTTGTGGTAGAAAGCGGTACAAGAACCAGTAAAAATCAAATTACCGTTTTGCGTGACAAAGACAAAGATGGAAAGTTTGAAACAAGGGAAGTTTTTATAAAGGACCTGAACAAACCTTTTGGAATGTTGGTGTTAAAAGACTTTTTCTATATCGCTAATACTGATGGATTATATCGATATCCTTATAAAAACAATCCGCTGAAATTAGAAACACAAGGAACCAAAATCCTTGAACTTCCTGCCGGTGGATATAACAATCACTGGACAAGAAATATAATTGCAAATCCTGAAGGAACAAAAATTTACGTTTCAGTGGGTTCAGGAAGTAATGTTGGTGAAAACGGAATGGACAAAGAAGTCCGTCGTGCTGACATTCTTGAAATTAATCCTGACGGAACAGGCGAAAAAATTTATGCAGCCGGACTTAGAAACCCTGTTGGAATGGACTGGAATCCTGCAAACAAAGAGCTTTGGACCGCAGTTAACGAACGTGATGAATTAGGAGATGATCTTGTTCCTGATTATGTAACGAGTGTAAAAAGAGACGGTTTCTATGGTTGGCCTTACTCTTACTACGGAAATATTGCTGACCCAAGAATGAAGGGCGAACGCAAGGATTTAGTATCAAAAGCCATTGTTCCTGATGTTCCGGTTGGAGCACACACAGCTTCTCTTGGATTGGCTTTTTACACTAAAGATGCTTTTCCTGCAAAATACAAAAATGGAATTTTCGTAGGCCAACACGGTTCCTGGAATCGTGCTAAAATATCAGGCTATAAAGTAGTCTTCGTTCCTTTTGCAAACGGAAAACCTTCAGGAAAACCAGAAGATTTTTTAACCGGTTTTATTTCCAATGCTGATAAAGCTGAAGTTTATGGACGACCAGTTGCCGTAACAGTTACGCCAGACGGATCACTTTTGGTTAATGATGATAGTGGAAATACAATTTGGAAGGTAACGGCAAATAAGTAAATTCCAATTCTTTTAAATTCCAATTTTAATGAGAATTCAAAACACATAATTTTACCACAAAGAACGCAAAGTTTTTTTTTAAAATCTCGCAAAGTCGCAGAGTCGCAAAGAAAATAAAACTTTGCGCCTTCGCGACTTTGCGAGTAAATTAACTACAGATTAAAAAAACTTTGCGCTCCTTTCGGTTCATTTTTTTATGCTCAACAAACTCTTTTATGATTTTAAAAAAATATTGTTTTCTCTTTTTTGTGTTTTGCGTTTTTCAAAATAGTAAAGCGCAAGAAAAGGAAAGTAAAACTATCGATTCTGTAAAAACTCAAAAATTAGATGAAGTATATATAAGTTCGCTTCATGTTAATAATAGATTGCAAAATACACCCGCTTCTATTGGCGTTTTATCAAAAAAAGATCTTCTGCAAAATAATGCTACAGATATTACCACTGTAATTAATACAATTCCGGGAGTTTTTATGCAATCTTCCAATTTTACAACTACCCGAATTTCAATTCGGGGTATTGGTGCAAGATCTCCTTATGGCACCAATAAAATCAGGGCATTTTATGGCAGTATTCCGTTAACTTCAGGAAACAGTGAAACGGTTATTGATGATATTGATTTAGAAAATATTGGCCAGATCGAAGTGATCAAGGGGCCTCTTTCGAGCATTTATGGTGCAGGTCTTGGTGGGGCGATCTTAATTTCACCTCAACTTTCAAAAACAAATGGAGAAAATGCGAGCGTTAGTAGTGTTTTTGGTTCGTTTGGATTACTTAAAAATAGTTTGAATTATAGTCTGAATGAGAAAAGTTCAAGTCTTAATATCAGTTACCATAATCTAAAAACCGATGGATGGCGAGAAAACAGTTCGTACAAACGTGAAGGCGTTACCGTGGCAGGAGAATTATTCAAAAAAGAAAATAGCAAGCTTACTTATTTTTCGAATTACACCTATTTAAAAGCTTACATTCCGAGTTCTATAAGTAAGGAAGTATTTAATAGTAATCCAAAATCGGGAGCTCCAACCTGGGTAGCTTCAAAAGGATTTAAGGAATACAAATCGACTCTTGCTGGATTGGCTTATGATTTTAAGATCAATGAAAATCTGAATAATTCAACATCTGTTTTTGTCAATTATAAGGACAGTAATGAGCCAAGACCTTTTGACGTTTTACGTCAATATACTTTTGGAACTGGCGGAAGAACGCAATTTTCAGGAAAATTTAAAACAGGAAAAACAGAAAATCAATTTATTGCCGGAATCGAATATTTTACCGATAATTATAACGGAAACACTTTTGAAAATCTTTACAAAACCAATAATGGTCAAGGAAGTTTACAAGGAAATCAACTTACTGAAACCGATCAGAAAAGGCATTTCTATAATATTTTTTCACAAATAAGGACTTTACTTTCTGATCAGTTCGAAATTCAGGCAGGATTAAATTATAATGAAACGCATTTTGAGTTAACGAACTTTCTTCCAGCCAAAACGACAACTGAAAAGTACCGTTATAATGGGATTTTTTCTCCACAATTATCTTTCCTGTTTAAAGCTAATCAGGAAAGAACATTATATTTCTCAGCAAGTCGCGGTTTTTCATTACCTGCTACCGAAGAAACACTTACAAGTTCCGGAAATATCAATCCGGATATAAAACCTGAAAGCGGTTATAATTTTGAGGCTGGTGGAAAATTCTACTTTTTCAACAAAAATTTATATACGGAATTTGCTGTTTATCGAATGGAAATAAAAGATTTATTGGTAGCCAAAAGAATTGGCGATGATCAATATGAAGGTATAAATGCAGGCAAAACTTTTCATGAAGGAATCGAATTTTCTGCAAAACACAATTGGTCAATCAACCGTTTTTTTACTTTAAATTCTTTTGTTGCCGCTTCTTTAGGCAAATATGAGTTTAAAAAATTTGTCGACAGCGGAAAGGATTATTCCGGAAATAAGTTAACCGGAGTTGCGGCGAATAAAGTAAATGCGGGAATAATTTTAAATACTTCTTTGGGTATTTATTTTTCTGCTGATTTTCAGTTTACAGATAAAATCCCCTTAAATGATACTAATTCTGCTTATTCAGATTCATATCATATTATTAATTTAAAAACAGGATATCGATTAGAAATTCTGCCGAATTTAAATACGAATCTGGCTTTTGGTATTAATAACGTAACTGATGAAAAATATGCTTCTATGATTTTACCCAATGCCGTTGCGGTTGGCAACACAAGTCCACGATATTATTATCCCGGACTTCCTGTAAATTATTATGGAAGTATTTCATTAAATTACTTATTTTAGATGTGCACTAAACCTAAAAAGATGTCGTCTGAATTACAAACAAAACTCGACTACGTAAATGCTTACCGGGAAAACCGACTTATGGCGGCGCAAAACGTTTTAGAAAACCAGTATTTATTTAATGAATTAATTTCTATTTGTTTTTCTCCATCAAACAAAAACAATCATAAAGCATGTTGGATTCTGGAATTTGTCTCTTACGAAGAATTACTCTGGCTGCAGCCTCATCTTGATTTCTTTTGTTCTAATCTGAAAGTTTTAAAAGATGAAAGTTCGATTAGACCAATTGCTAAAGTGGTTCAGCTTTTAGTAAAATCACATTACAAGAAAAATGAAAACAGCATTTTACTTTCCGAAGAAAATCTGCAGGATTGTATTGAGGCTTCTTTTGACTGGCTGATCAATGATGTAAAAGTTGCTACAAAAGCATATTCAATACGAACTTTGTATGTTCTGGGAAATCATTACGACTGGATTCATCCTGAATTGCAGATTATATTAAACAAAGATTATGCAGATCATTCTGCTGCTTACAAAGCCGTTGCTAAAGAAGTTTTGAAGAAAATAGGATAAAATCTAATTTTAAATTTTTTATCTGTTTGTATAAAATCAAAAGAGGACATCTATAATAGATGTCCTCTTTTTTACTACTCAAAATAAAAATAAAACTAAATCCTCGCTGAATAATTTTATATAATTGGGGATTTATTAAAACTTAAAGCGAAGAAAAAATTCATTTGAGTTTTTAGCACTTGCAATTGCACTGCCAATTCCGGTTTCGTAAGCATAACCTAGCATTAAGCGCTCGCTGATAGTTAAACCCGCTATTGCCGCATAAGCATTATTAATTCTATAGCTTCCTCCTACTTCCAGGAATTTCTCTATTTGAAGCATTAAATTAATATCTACAGAAAGTGGTGCACCATTTACATAACGCATCATGAATGAAGGTTTTAAAACTAAAGCTGTTGCTGTTTCAAAATCATAATCATAACCACTGCTTAAATAAACGTGAGCTCTGTCTGTAGCTACAGAAGTATAACCGTCTTTATTTTTTGCACGTTCAGTATTTAACATTCTTGGGACAGAAAGGGATACGAAAAATTTGTCATTTTTTAATAAAGCTCCAACACCTACATTTGGATTAAACTGATTGATGGTAACCAAAGCAGGATCTGACTGAGGCGAGTAAGTTTCAAGCCCTGAAGTATTAACATTGTAGAAATTACCTCCGGCTTTTACTCCTAAATACAAATCAGTAAGAGCACCTACCTGAAGTTTATAAGAGAAATCAATTCCTAATTGGGTTTGTTTTTCGATAAAGGTTTTATCATAAACCATAGAAAGACCTACTCCAAGATTACTTCCTACTGATGTTCCAAAAGAAACAGCCTGCGTTTGAGGTGCATCTTTAATCCCTGTCCATTGCTGACGAATTGTACTCACTAAAACAGTTTCTCCGTTAACACCTGCATAGGCCGGATTCACAATATTCATATGATAACGATATGTTGTCAGAAGACTTTCTTGTTGGGCAAAAAGCATACTACTAAAAAGTAGTAATGCTCCCGCCAATATATTTTTGATTATTTTCATTTCTAAAATTTTATTTTTTTACAATTACCTGTTAATGTAGATCCAACCTTGCTTGTCTATAGAACCGTTACCATCTAAATCGATTTGATAGTAATATGAGCTAGACTCAGGTAAAGAGCTGGAATTTCCTTTGTAATGTCCATCCCAATCATTTTGGTAATTTCTGGCAACGAATACTTCTGTTCCCCAACGATTGAAAACACGTATTAGTGAGTTAGGATAATTTTCAATGTTAGAAATAATCCAGGTATCATTAATACCATCTCCGTTTGGAGTAAAAGCTTCAGAAATATTCATTTGATCTTTATCACAAGCATCACCTATACCGTTATGGTTGCGATCTTCCTGATAAGGATTAGCTGTAATTGGGCAATTGTCTGATGTATCTGAAATTCCGTCATTGTCATCATCATTATCACAATTATCCGGGATTCCGTCATTATCATTATCTCCAAATTTATTTACAACAGTCACTTTTGCAGTAGCAGTTGCTATATTTCCAGCTTTGTCTTTTACCGTTAACGTAACTGTATTTACACCAACATTTGTACAATTAAAAGAAAGCTTGTCAAGAGTTATTGCAGCAATACCACAATTATCTGAGCTTCCGTTATTAATTTGATTGGCTGTTATTGCAACATTTCCGGATGCATCAAGTTCAACTGTAAGATCCTGAGTTTTTGCAACTGGAAGAACACTCTCTTTAACCGTTACAATTGCAATCTCTGTAGAAATGTTTCCGTTTACATCCTTAACAGTAAGTGTTACTATATTTTCTCCAACATTATTACAGCTAAAAGTATTTGGACTAACCGTAATTGAAGCAATTCCGCAAAGGTCAAAACTTCCATTATCGATTTGAGCAGCTGTTATTGCCGCATTTCCTGTAGTATCAAGCTGAACTGTTAAATCTTTAGTAATTACAGTTGCAGCAATTTTATCCTGAATAGTTACAGTTGCCGTTTTAGACGACACGTTTCCGTATGCATCTGTAGCCGTCAATGTAACAAGGTTTGCACCAATATTTGCACATGTAAATGCATTAGGAGAAACTACTAAAGTTGGAGTTCCGCAAGAAAACGTTGATCCGTTATTAACATCAGCAGGAACAATCGAAGCATTTCCAGATGCATTAAGACCAATCGTGATGTTTTTTGTCAATACGTTTGGTAAAATTTTGTTTTCAATTTTTACGATTGCAGTTGCAGAAGAAGAATTTCCAGATGCATCTGTAGCCGTAAGAGTAACTGTATTGTCACCTATGTTCGCACATGAAAATGTATCTGGTGAAACAGTCCATGTAGTAATTCCACAATTATCAGTTGAATTATCATTAACTTCAGAAGCCTGAATTGTTACGATACCTGTAGCATTAAGCTGAACAGTAATATTTTTTGCTGCAACAGTTGGAGCAATTATATCTTCAACAGTTACAATAGCATCTTTAGTATCAAAATTTCCGCTATTGTCTGTAACTTTTAACTGAACTGTATTTTGTCCAATATTAGCACATGTAAATGAAGTTATATTTAATTCTCTTGTAGCGATTCCGCAATTATCAGATGAGTTATCATCAATATCAGAAGCCTGGATTGTAGCATTTCCTGCTGCATCAAGCTGAACTGTGATATTTTTTACCACAACAATTGGCGCCATTTTATCTTCGACAGTTACAGTAGCTGTAGCTGATGAAACATTACCATGAATATCTGTAACTTCTAAATTAACGGTATTTGCTCCAAGATTTAAACAAGTAAATGAAGATACATCTAATGTTCTTGTATCAATTCCGCAATTATCAGATGAATTATCATCAATATCAGAAACCTGAATTGTTGCAACTCCTAATGCATCAAGTTGAGCTGTAAAATTTTTAGTTACAACAGTTGGCAACTCAGTATCACTAATAGTAATTTTTTGAGTATATGTAGCAAAATTATCAGCAGCATCTTTTGCTGTCCAAATAATATTTGTCACTCCTACAGGATAAGTTCCTGAAGCATCTGCTGTTCCGTTAAAATCATTTATTAAACTCACAACTGCACAATTGTCTGTAGCTGTTGGTGCTGTAACAGTAACTATAGCAGAACAAAGTCCTGCATCTACAGCCTGCGTTTGATCAGCAGCAGCAGTAATTACAGGTTTCTCATTATCTTTTACAGTAATATCAAAAGAACATGAACTTGAATTACCATTTTTATCTGTTGCAGTGTATGTTAAAGTTGTTTTTCCTACCGGAAATACAGATCCTGAAGTTAAGCCTGTTACATCAGTTTGAGAAAGTGCAATTGGAGGTTCTACTAAAGTAATAATTACTTTACCCATTCCTGAATTCTGGCCTCCAACATTAATTTGATTTGCACCAGAATTAAAAGATCCGGCACCACCACCATTTCCACCGCAATTACCATTATATCCAGCAGGACCTCCACCAGCGTAACCGCCGCCACCGCCGCCATAACCGCAGTTATTAGCACCGCCGCCGCCGCCGCCGAAACCGCCGCCGGTTGTAGCTGATTCATTTACACCTCCAACAGCTCCGTTTAAAAATGAAAAACCACCTTTACTTGATCTCGCAAGACCATCTGAACCATTCGTATTAAAACCACCACCACCACCGGCTGCAATACTATTACCTGGACCAATATTACCACCGTTTAGAGCGGTTCCTCCATATCCTCCATAATTCCCATTATTACCTGTTGTCGTTACAGAAGCTTGCTTAGAAGCACTGTCTTGTAGACCATTACCACCACCACCACCGGCAACAATGATAGGATTATTACTAAGGGTAGTAACAAATGATCCACCACCACCACCAGCTCCTTGATTATCAGTTGTGGCTTGACCTTGTTGTCCTACAACAATTTTAATAATATCTCCTGCTGTCAAATCAACTTCTCCACTTATACTGGCACCATTTCCTCCTATAAAATTAGCTGCATTTCCACCAGAAGCTCCTAAAGCCTGAATATTGTACTTTCCGGTTTTAGGAACTGTCCATTCCTGAAAGCCCTGAGTATTTACAACAACAACTCCAGCCCCATACGCAGCATCACATTGCGTCTGAGTTGGACCAAATCTTCCTGTTGCACCCGCATTTGTAAATGTTAAGCCTATTGGTACAGAACTTGTACAATTATCAGTAACTACAGGCTTTGTGAAAGTTACTATAGCGCCACAAATTGCAGGATCGTTATTAACTTCAATATTATTGACACATGTTATTACAGGAGCAAGATCATCTACAACAGTAATAATTGCAGTTGCATAACTTTTATTTCCATCTGTATCCGTAACGATTAAGTTTACGGTATGATCTCCTATATCTTCACAAGTATAACTTATTGAAGATTGAATTACGGCTGTTGAAGGTTGATAAAATGCTTCAACATACAGCAACTTTGGTGTATTAGGACATGGATCGAAATAAAATGTTCCATTATCAGCAAGAATAGTTCCCGAGTTCTGATTAAGCAGCACATTTGACACTATACTTTTACTGTAGGGTGAATCACAAAAACCCAATTGAAAATTACCACAGCTACCAAATGGTGTACCATAACTCGCAAAATTTATTGCAGAAAATATGTAACCTGCCGGTGCAGTAAGATTTAAATTTTGATTTTCATTTACTGTACCGCAAGAAATCCCAACGGTAGAGGTTGTTAACATATAATTATTGATTCCTACATTATCTGTAGAACCATTATCCAGGGCTGAAGCCAAAACAGTCACATTTCCTGCAGCGTCAAGCTTTGCAGTAATGTTTTTTGCTATCGCAACAGGGGGATTTTGAGCGTATATCATATTGCTTAAAAGAAATAGGATACCCGCTAAATAGAGTAGTTTTAATTTCATACTGGTTTGTTTAGATTTATTTACCAGCAAAAATATATTGAAATAAAATCGTCGAATAGCCCATTCGGACACATCAATAGCCCGAAACGACCAACTCTGTCTCGCGCAAAATCAAGCCAAAACAAAAGGGAAATACAAAGAAGATAAACAACTGAATAACAATTAATTAAAATTTTAAAATTTATTTTTTTAATGTTAAAAAAATCACAAAAAAAATAAAAATCCAGAATCAGAAATGAGAAAAAGAAAGAATTTTACAGCGCTTAAAAGCGTATTTCTGAAGGCATTTTTCCAAAACGTTTTTTAAAGTTTGCCGTAAACTTGCTGGAACTCTTATAACCAGTTGCCAAAGCAATATTTTTCATCTGCATATCGGTATTCTGAATCATCTGCATCGCAAGAAGCAATTTCTTTTCTTTATGATATTGCATCATCGAAACACCATGAACAGATTTAAACGTAAGCTTGAGTTTTGTTGCAGACATATTTACTTTTTCAGCAATATATTCTACCCCTAAAAAAGGTTCTGTAATAGTATCTAATAGTAATTTTTCGGCTTTTGCAATCTTTCTGTAATCCGGAGTTTCTGATAGAGCATAATTTCCAATTCGCTGATCTAAGAAAGCATTTTTAAAAAAAGTAGAAATAAGTTGAAATGTTTGTGTCTTTAGAATTGCTTTACTCAACAAATCGTGATTGTTCTTTTCTAAATTAATCAAAATTTCTTTAGATAATTCTGCTGCGTTTGGTACAATATCCTGATACGTAATAAATCCCTTATCTGAATTCAGGAATTTCTTAATTTGATTGTCTTCAGGAAGTGTCTGAAAAGAAAAATTGCGTTCTGCCCATTCCTTACTAAATCCATACAAATAAAATTCGCAAACAGAGCCTTTATAAAAATAAGCACCAACCTCTGTTCCGGGTCTTTTAAATCCCCAATATTTGCTCGAAAAAGGAGTTTTATCAGCAAATGTATTTTGTAGTTTTACTTCACTTTCAAAAACCGAAAATGTAAGTGTATAATAATCAATAGGAAAATCTTCATCATAAATTGCTTTTAGCATCACATTTTTCTTAAAAGTAATACTCGTGGCAATAATCCAGAAACCTTCTTCGATTTCCCGATACCGCATCACCCCTTTAGAAAAAGGATTGTTTCTATAAACTGCCTGTTCTTCTACAACATGTTTAACCGATGGCGAATTGACAATACTTTTTACAATAACCTCAGGGGAATTTGACAAATAAGGCAGCTCAAAAAAACCATCTCTGTAAAAGTTTATATTCTCTTTTATGAATTTAACCCACTTTCCTACGTTCATATCATTCTGCTCAAATCTTAATTTTCTCTAAAAACCGAAGGTAATTCGCTAAATCTTTTCTTAAATGCTGCCGCAAATTTACTCGCGCTTTCATAACCTGTTATCGCTGCAATTATCTGAATTTCGATTTCGGATTTTTGAAGTAATTGTTTTGCAAGAAGCATATTTTTTTCTTTGTGGTATTGCAGCATCGAAAATCCAAATACAATTTTAAAATTCGCTTTTAGTTTTGTTGGGGATGTATTAACCTCTGACGCAATTTTATCTATTCCTAAAAAAGACGATTGTAAATTGTGTAAAATCATTTTCTCTGCCTTTGCCACATTATAATAATCTAAATTGCTCAGCGAAATATTATCTGCAATACGAGTGTCTTCAAAAGAATTATTAAAAAATTCCGTTATTAACTTCATACAGCACTTACGTAATTCTGGTGTGCTTAAATGTATTTTATCTTCAGCTTCTAAGATTTTTGATATTTTTTTTGATAACAAATGAGCTTTTGGAGCTAGATCGAGCCAGGTATAAAATCCTTTTTGAGTATTAAAAAAGCTTTCAAGCACTCCTTTTTTACAGAATTTTCCGGATTTAATATTTTGGTCTACCCATTCCTTATTTATGGCAATGTTAAAAAATTTACCCTCAGTTCCTTTATAAAAATAAGTGGCAACTTCAGTTTCCGGTTTATAAAAAGTCCAGCAAGTACTCAGCAGGATAATATCTTGAGAATCCTTAAAAGGAAATTTATATTCAAAAACAGAAAACGATAATATATAATAGTCTTTTAGATGATCTTTTGTATAGGTAGCTTTTGCAAGGACATTCTCTTTCAGTGCAATATTTGTCTCTAAGATCCAGAAACCTTCTTCGATTTTTCGATAACGCATTTTTCCTTTCCAGAAAGCATTATCAGATGAGATTAATTGCTTTATGGCATTATGCTTAATTACAGGCAATTTTATAAGACTGTCCAACATCACCTGAGGAGAATTAGACAAGTATGGTAATTCGAAAAAATCATCTTTTAAGAGAAAAAGATACTTTTGAATATGTTTTGCCCAATCGTTTGTGGTCATGTAATTTAGTAAATCTACAGCGGTTAAAAATAGGGTCAAACGTACGGAATTCACTCAAACAAAACAACGTTTTCAAACGAGTTATTTTAAAAAAAATTAACATTTTGAAACAATCTTTTTTTTAGTACTATTAATATGAAAAAATTGCAATTCAATACACAATAAATTGGCATTTCTATTTTATAAAGTATCTTTGCAAAAACACAACTACAAATGAATTATTTTTCTTCTGATTTTAAATTAGGAATATTAGGTGGCGGACAATTAGGTAAAATGCTTTTGTCTGACACTCGAAAATTTGACATACAAACTTATGTTTTAGATCCCAGCGACGAAGCTCCAAGTAAAATTGCCTGTAACAAATTCTTTCAGGGTGATTTGATGGATTACGAAACGGTTTACAATTTTGGAAAACAAGTCGATGTTCTGACTTTCGAAATTGAATTGGTCAATCTTGAAGCTTTAACCCAATTAGAAAACGAAGGCGTAAAAGTGTATCCTTCTCCTAAAACTTTAAAAGGAATTCAGAATAAAGGAGTTCAAAAAGATTTTTATACTGAAAGTAAGATTCCAACTGCAGCCTATTTACGATTTGAAAGCCCGGAACATTTACAAAAATCAGTTGGAAACAGCGAAATCACAATTCCATTTGTATGGAAATGTACTGAGTTTGGTTATGATGGAAATGGTGTAAAAATCATTCGTCAGATTTCTGATATGGATGATTTACCAAACGTAGAATGTATTGCTGAAACGATGGTTCCGTTTAAAAATGAATTGGCGGTTATCGTAGTAAGAAATCCATCCGGAGAAATTAAAACATATCCGGTTGTAGAAATGGAATTTCATCCGGAAGCCAATCAGGTAGAATATGTAATTTGCCCTGCCAGAATAGATGAAAAAGTGGCAGAAAAAGCAAGAGCAATTGCACTTAATGTTTCTGAAAAATTCAACCATGTTGGTCTTTTGGCAGTTGAAATGTTTCAAACCAACGAAGATGAAATTTTGGTAAACGAAGTAGCTCCGCGCCCGCACAATTCAGGTCATTATTCTATCGAAGCAAGTTATACATCACAATTCGAAAATCATTTACGCGCGATTCTGGATCTGCCGTTAGGAAACACTGATAGTAAAGTTGCCGGAGTTATGGTAAATTTAGTTGGTGCCGAAGGTTTCTCCGGAGATGTCGTTTACGAAAACATCGAAACTATTTTAGGATGGGATGGTGTTACACCACACATATACGGTAAAAAAGAAACACGTCCTTTCAGAAAAATGGGACACGTAACCATCGTAAATGAAGATATGGTTGAAGCAAGAAGAATTGCTGAGGAAGTTAAGAATACTATTAGAGTAATTAGTATATAGTTTTCAGTAGCATTCACAGTTTTCAGTCTCAAAAAAAACCTGAAACTTTAAACAACAAAACAAACATAAAAACAAATGAGCAAAGTAGCCATCATAATGGGAAGTATCTCTGACATGCCAGTCATGCAGGACGCCATCGACATACTAAAACAATTTAATATTGAAACTGAAGTAGATATCGTTTCGGCACACAGAACACCAGAAAAATTATTCGACTTTAGTAAAAATGCACATACTCGTGGTATTACGGTAATTATTGCCGGAGCCGGAGGAGCTGCACATTTACCAGGAATGGTTGCATCAATGTCGCCACTTCCAGTAATTGGAGTTCCGGTAAAATCTAGTAATTCTATTGATGGTTGGGATTCTGTTTTATCGATTCTTCAAATGCCGGGCGGAGTTCCTGTTGCAACTGTGGCGCTAAACGGAGCAAAAAATGCCGGTATTTTAGCAGCACAAATCATCGGGAGTCATGATAAAAAAGTTCTTCATACTATTATTGCTTATAAAGAAGAACTAAAAGCAGCAGTTAATAAAGCGGCTGAAGGATTGAAATAGTTTTCAGTTTTCAGTCGCAGTTTTCAGTATACACTATGATTGAAACTGCGACTGAAAACTGAAAATTAAAATTATGCTTCTTCTTCGATATCCTCGAGAACAGATTCAAATTCATATTCAATTATATCCTCTTTATTTATCCAGTTTTCTGAAGTAACGAGATTATAATTTACATTATCTTCTGTTGTCAATTCCCAAACAATAGCTTCTGCTTCTGGAAATGGAATATTTTGTGATATTTGATTTTCGAACAATCTTTTGATAAGATTTCTATCAGACAAACCACTATTCAATAATTTCAACACGTTTTCAGCTGTTAACTTTTGTGCATCACCATCTGTTGGAGTCATTGCAAAATGAACAATCGATGCTTTCGCGTTAGGAAACTTTCCATTATATGCTTTAAAAAGTAATTGATTGATGTGAAATAAAGTTCCTTGCATGTCTATTTCTGGATATTCTTCACAAACTTTATCAATTAACATGTTATGAGATATTTGCTCAATTTGCCCATCAGTTAATCGATCACTAAATTTATATCCCAAAACTATTTCGGCAGCTTCATTAGGTTCATAATCAGAGATTGCCATTTCTAACAATTCCGGTAAACTCGCTTTATCAGCTGTTGCCCCATCCGGATAATTGAATTTTTCTAATAACTGAACAAAATCTTCATCAGACCAATATCCTTCTACTTCATTAACCGTATCGATATTCTTTATTACAACTTGATAATTCATCATTTTTCTGTTTTTACAATTTCTGATTAGTATTTTGTATTCTAATCGAATTTTTTCAATTTACGATTTTTAAAACCCTTACCGAAATAAATAACATATCTATAACACAATTTAAGAGGATTTTATGCTGAGAATCGGTTTGGTTTAGAGGATTAGATTTTTATAAATTGCTATCTTTGGAATTCAAAAATTTGACTTCAATTAATAAAAAATAATTACATTATAATGAACGTTCTACTTTCAAAATTCACAACCAAACACAACACAGCTCCTTTTTCGCAAATTAAGATTGAAGATTATCTTCCGGCTTTTCAGGAAGGAATTGCTTTGGCTAAAGCCGAAATCGATGCAATCGTAAACAATCCTGAAGCACCAACTTTTGAAAACACAGTTGTGGCGATGGATTTTACCGGTGACATTTTAGACCGTCTTTCCAGTGTTTTCTTCAATTTGAATTCAGCAGAGACCAGTGACGAAATGCAAAAAATTGCTCAGGAAGTTTCTCCTTTATTATCAGAATTTGGAAATGACATTACATTAAACGCTGCTTTATTTGCTAAAATAAAAACGGTTTACAATCAAAAAGAGACATTAAACCTAAATGCAGAACAAACAACTCTTTTAGATAAAAAATACAAAAGTTTCTCTAGAAATGGTGCGAATCTACCAGAAGATAAAAAAGATAAACTTAGAGAAATTGATAAAGAATTATCAAAACTGAGTTTACAATTTGGCGAAAATGTTCTGGCAGAAACAAATGCTTTCGAATTGCATTTGACTGATGAAAAGGATTTAGCCGGATTACCGGAAGGAACTATCGAAGCGGCAAGATTATTGGCTAAAAGCCAGGAAAAAGAAGGTTGGATTTTTACTTTAGATCATCCAAGTTATATTCCGTTTTTGACTTATGCGGATAATCGTGAATTGCGTAAAAAAATGGCGATTGCCTTTGGCGCAAAAGCATTTCAGAATAACGAATTCGACAATCAGGAAAATGTCTTGGAAATTGCCAAATTACGTTTCGAAAGAGCCAATTTATTAGGATATAAAACTCATGCACATTTTGTTCTGGAAGAAAGAATGGCCGAAAGTCCGGAGAAAGTTTTCTCTTTCCTGAATGATTTATTAGCCAAAGCAAAACCTGCTGCTCAAAAAGAATTTGCCGAATTGACGGCTTTTGCCAAAGAACTGGACGGAATCGAACAATTAGAAAAATGGGATGGTGCTTATTATTCTGAAAAATTAAAACAACAGCTTTTTAATTTAGATGATGAAAAACTAAAACCTTATTTTCAGTTAGAAAAAGTATTGAATGGCGCTTTTACAGTTGCCAAAAAATTATACGGATTAACATTTACCGAAGTTTTTGATATCGATAAATACCATGAAGAAGTTACAACTTATGAAGTAACTGATGCTGATAATAATTTGGTTTCGATTTTCTATGCGGATTTCTTCCCAAGAAAAGGAAAACGAAATGGTGCATGGATGACTTCATTCAAACATCAATCTAAAAAAGACGGCGTAAATGAAAGACCACATATTTCGAACGTTTGTAATTTTACAAAACCAACAGAAACAAAACCGTCGTTATTGACATTTAATGAAGTAACAACTTTATTTCACGAATTTGGTCATGGTTTACACGGCATGTTGGCCAATACAACATACCCAAGCTTATCGGGAACTTCTGTATTTTGGGATTTTGTAGAATTACCAAGCCAGATTATGGAAAACTGGTGTTACGAACCGGAAGCTTTGGCTTTGTTTGCAAATCACTATGAGACAGGAGAAATTATTCCGATTGAATATGTACAGAAAATCAAAGAAAGTGCAAGTTTTCAGGAAGGTTTAGCGACTTTACGTCAGTTGAGTTTTGGATTATTAGATATGGCGTGGCACGGACAAGATCCAACTTCTATTACAGATTTAAAAGCTTTTGAAACGGAACAGTTTGCCAACACACAATTGTATCCTGATGTAAAAGAAAATGCAATGAGTACTGCTTTCTCACATATTTTTCAAGGTGGATATTCTTCCGGGTATTACAGTTACAAATGGGCTGAGGTTCTGGATGCAGATGCTTTTGAATATTTTCAGGAAAACGGTATTTTCAATGCTGAGATTGCAGCAAAATTCAAAGACAATGTACTTTCTAAAGGAGGAACTGAACATCCTATGATTTTATACAAACGTTTTAGAGGTCAGGAACCAAAACCCGAAGCTTTATTAAAAAGAGCAGGGCTTTTATAGATCTTTAGTATATCATATTTAGATTAAACCGAAGTAGCAATACTTCGGTTTTTTAATTTGATTTTGACCGTAAACAAATGTTATTTATCTTCACTACTTTTAAATCATAATCTTATAATCATTTTGAAAAAATATTTTAAAATCTTCCTTTTACTTTTTATCCTTGGATTGGCTGCTATTCTTTCTGTAAATTATTACGTGAAGTCTTCGACTAAAAAGAACATTTATTATTCAATGAAAAAATTCCCAAAGAATGATGTCGGAATTATTTTTGGAGCTGGAATCAGCGGAGATCAGCCGGGCAAATATTTAAAAGATCGACTTGACGCGGGAATTCAATTATACAAATCAAACCGAATAAATAAAATTTTACTTTCTGGTGATAATGGCCAGCAAGCCTATGATGAATTAACGGTAATGAAAAATTACTGTTTTAGAAACGGCGTTGACACAACCAAAATATTTATTGATTATGCCGGATTTGATACTTACTCGACAATGTATCGCGCAAAATATATTTTCAAAATAAAAAAAGCGACTTTAGTATCTCAGGAATATCATTTAAACCGCGCCATTTATATTGGCCAAAAACTTGGGATAAAATGTGTTGGTTATTCTGCAAATGAAGGAGAATATCCAGGATATAAATATGTTACCTTTAGAGAATATGGTTCTATTTTTAAATCCTTTTTTGATGTTTTAAGAAATAGAGAACCGCGCTTTTTAGGAAATTCGATTGATATAAACGGAATTTCTAATTATTCTAAGGAAGACAAACGATAAAAAGATCCGTTTAATTATATCGCTCCGCTGGAGCAGCAAAAAAAGGGCTGACTCGATTTTAGACTGCACCCAAAAGTTTAGACAAATTAATAATTAAGTTTTATAATAATGAGCTCGATATTGTATCGGGCTCATTCCTTTTAGATTAAGTTTAATTCTGTCATTATTATAATAATTTATATACTCAATAATCTCTTGTTTCAATTGATTAATGGAAGTGTATTTTTTAAGATAAAACAACTCTGATTTTAATATTCCAAAGAAGTTTTCAATTATCGCATTATCAAGACAATTACCTTTTCTGGACATGCTCTGCATAATTCCTTTTTTCTTTAATAAATACTGATATTGTGCCATTTGATACTGCCATCCTTGGTCAGAATGCAGAGTCAGATTAGTGTTATCGGGTATTTTTTTAAATGCTTTTTCAAGCATATTTAAAACTTGACTAAACACTGGTCTTTGCGATAATTCATAGCTAATTATCTCTCCATTAAACAGATCGATTATCGACGATAGATACAATTTATTGCCAGAAATATTAAATTCAGTCACATCGGTTGCCCATTTCTGGTTAGGTATATCGGCCTTAAAATTGCGCTGTAGCAGGTTAGGAGCTATCTTTCCGTGCTCTCCTTTATACGATCTGTACTTCTTGATTCTGATTAAACTTTTTAATCCTAAAAATTTCATCAATCGAAGTACTGTTTTGTGATTAATTAAAATCCCCTCTTTTTTGAGTAATAGAGTAATACGTCTGTATCCTAATCTACCCTTATGATAATTGTAAATCTGTTTAATTAAATCTTTTATCTCTTGATATTTATCGATTACCTGACCTTTCTTTTCATAGTAATAATACGTACTTCTAACCATGTTCATACAATTTAGTAAAAGATCTAAATCATACTTATGCCTTAATTCTATTATGGTTTGAGCTTTTTGTTTTGATTGGCTTGCTCGGCTTGAACTAAGGCGTTGAACTTTTTTAGAATTTCGTTCTCAGCGCGCAGGTACTCTAACTCCTTTAAGAGTTCCTCTTCCCTGGTTAAAGGTTTGTCTGTTTTTCGTTGCTTTCTCTTAAAATTCATAACTGCTGGTCTACCACGTGATTTAAGTTCTAAACCTGCCAAATCATCTTTTGCATATTTTCTTTGCCAGCTTATTATGGTTGACTGCGCTGGAATTTTGAAAATCAAGCAGGCTTCATCCAAAGATAAAGACTTATTTTCAATGGTTTGTATCACTTTTAATTTAAAGTCTGCAGTATAAACTTTATTTTTTTGCCTTGGTAAAAGACCTTCAATTCCAAATTCATTATAGCGGCTAATCCAGCATGTAAGGTTGCTTTCGGCTATGTTGTTTGCTCTAGCTGTGCCTTTAACCGAGTTATGTCTTTTTATAACTTCTTCTACACAACGAAGTTTAAATTCACAATTGTACTTGACTTTTCTTTCCATAAAAATGCCCCCAAATAGTGTCTAACTTTTTGGGGGCAGTTCA
>NZ_JRLF01000006.1 GCF_001404985.1 Flavobacterium aquidurense | reverse complement strand
TAGGCAATAAAATTTTCCCAATTTCCCCATGCTACTCCCGGATCGCCAGGAGCGCCCCAAAGTCCAAAACGATCTGCGACGGCTGAAATCATTGTGATGCCCAAAACTATTCGTAAAATCAGACCTGCTTGTGGTATTGATATATTTTTCATGTGGATATATTTTTACGTAAAAATAGAAAGATATTGGGTAATTTAATGAACTGGTTTTATAAATAGTAAAACCCGGATTATTTACTAAATCCGTCTTCTTTATCCTTAAAAGCCCAGATTGCCATTGCTTCAATAACCGGCATCAGACCATTTCCGGCTTTGCTTAATCTATAGGTTACATAAGGAGGAACAACAGGTTTTGCTTCTCTGATAACAAGATTATCTGCTTCGAGTTGTTTTAAATGCTGAATCAGCATTTTCTCTGTTACTGCAGGAATTGCTCTTTTAAGTTCACTATAGCGTTTGCTTCCGCCAGAGAGATGGTAGATAATAATGGGTTTCCAGTATCCTCCAATTTTTTCCATTACATAGGTTACAGGACATTTTTCTAAGGCATACTGCTTATTTTCCTGTATTGTTGATGATTCTTTGATTGCTGTCATTTGTGCATACTTTAGGGTAAGTACTTGTATAAAAGTAAGTACAAATATACCTTTGTTACAGTTAATAAAAAAATAAATTAGATATGAAAATTACAATCTCAGGTTCATTAGGAAATATTGGAAAACCTTTAACCACAAAATTAATTGCATCAGGACATGATGTAACCGTTATTAGCAGTAATAATGACAGAGTTGAAGCTATTGAAGCTTTAGGCGCAAAAGCCGTAATAGGTTCGGTAAATGATGTTGCTTTTTTAAAAAATGCCTTTGCCGGAGCAGATGCTGTTTTTGCAATGACTCCGCCAAATTTAGGAGGATCGAATATTATTGCCAATACAACAACTGCAGGTAAAGCTTTAGCAGAAGCTATAACTGCAGCAGGAGTAAAGCGTGTGGTAATGCTAAGTAGTATTGGTGCAGATTTACCAACAGGAAACGGTCCGATTGCAGGACTTTACAATATCGAGAAAATATATGAAACACTAGAAAACGTGTCGATTACTTTTTTACGTGCGGGATTTTTCTACACCAATTTGTACAATGATGTCCCTATGATAAAAGGCGCGGGAATTATTGGATCTAATTATCCGGCTACAGCTACGATTCCTTTTGTACATCCGGAAGATATTGCCATTGCGGCGGCTGAAGAATTGCAAAAAACACCTTCTGGTAAAAATGTACGTTACATTGTAAGTGACGTTCGTACAGCTGGTGATGTGGCAAAAAATTTAGGTCAAGCAATTGAGAAACCGGAATTACCCTGGATTGAATTTACGGATGAGCAATCTTTTGGCGGAATGCAACAAGCCGGATTACCGGAAGAAATCGCTGGATTGTATCAGGAAATGGGTTCAGGATTAAGAAGCGGTAAAATTCAGGAACATTTTTTAAGCAATACTTTCTCCGTTGATGGCAAGATTAAACTGGAAGATTTTGCAAAAGAATTTGCTGCGAAATTTTAATTTAAAAAAAAGCTGATTGTAAAATCAGCTTTTTTTATTTTTTATCTTTTGAATCGTAAATATTATTTAATAGTCACCGTCATATTTGGAGTTATAATAGCATCTGCAGTACCTCCGGTATATCGCTGTGCATATACTTCGATATAATCATTATTTGATAATTCAAATGATGCATTCAACGGAAGTACAACAATATCAAGTGCCTGCAAACCTTTTCCGTAGATTTTATATTGTGTTAACGGAGTTCCGTTTTTAGCAACATAAATGATATAAGTTCCTGCATTTGTAACCTGAAAAGAGATAGAACCTGCTAGCTGGAAAATTCTTTTCTTTTTACCCATATATCGTAATCTGTTATTGGCGTTTGGAATTGCATCCAGCGCGAATCTGAATAAATTATACGATGCTGAAACCCCAAGAACTTTTGTAATATTACTGGGATTAGAGGTATTAAATACAGTACTGGCACCAGAACCAACAGTATAATCCATAGAAAAATCTCCAACAGCACTTGCATCTGCTTCTGTTGGTATTCCGGCAGATCTCACATTCCAGCTATTTGTAAAATTATATCCCGTATAAATTCCTCCTGCGGTATATGGTTTAACATATCCTGTTGGATTTGTACCGGTAAATACAACTGATTCTAATACTGCATCGCCACTGATTGTAGGATTTCCTGATACATCAAAACCTATAGCAGAGCCATCAACCTGACTAAAACCACCTTGTTTTTCGACCAATGTAAAGTTTCCGGTCAGTTTTTCATACGTTCCGGTATTGTTACCAAACCATCCCATATTGCTAAGTAATAATTGTGTAATATTATTATAGGTAATTCCGTTTGTATTTGCTGAAAAGTTAACAATACTTAAAAATACCAGTCCAAAACCTGAAACTGTACCAACCGAATTGGAGTTGGCAACAACACTGTCCCTGAAAATTAAATTTTGAGTTGCTGCACCGCTCAGGTTAAATACGCTTCCGGCTGTAGCAATAAGAGTTACCCCCCTGATACTTCCTCCATTTGCTCCCTCGAAAATATTACCTGTAGCTCTTATAATAACATCTTCATTTGCATCTAAGCCTTGTACATAGGCATTATTTAAATCAATAGGAAAATTAAAAGGTACTATACCATTAATTTCATATAAAGTGTTAGTATTCAGAACATATTTTGATCCGCCGCCGGCAGCAAGTTCAGTAGCTAAAACAGTTGCCAAAACATCTGTCGATTTTATACGTTTAAAATTAGTTCTTCCGGGAGCGCCGCTTACAATTGGCAACCATGTTGAGGTCCCTGCTGAGTAATAGTAAAAGACTTTTAAATCAGTATCATATACCATTAATCCGTCTGCGGGAGTTGTTATGGCGTTTCTTTGTAAAGTAGTCATTCTGGGCGTCAGCATTCCTTTTGTTGTTGAAGTAACATCCAAAATAGAACTTGCATTTGGTGTTGTGGTCCCAATTCCTATTTGTGCATTTACTGTTAAGCTTAAAAGGATTAAAAACAGCAATAGTAATTTTTTATGATTTTGAAGAGTAGGTTTGTTGATCATAATTTCTAATATTAGTTTGGTGTATATTTTATTTAAAGGATATAATTATTTGCCTGAATTTGAGATTACAACTTTCTCAGTAAGTCTTTCATTATTGGTTGTTAAGAATTCGGCAATGTAAATTCCGTTACTTAACCCGCTGGTCGAAAAAGTAAAATTCTCATCTGTTCCAAGGTCTTTTTTAGATAACACAGCTTTTCCTAGAACATCGTATAACTTAAATGATTTGATGGCTAAATTATTAGGGTTTTCAGCTTTTAATTTACTATTGGCATTATCCTGTATAATAAAGAATTTTTTAGAGGTTTGGCTGCCGGTACCAAGAGTTTGTTCGCTTTTAAATGTGATTTTAAATCGGTCAGGATATACGCCCGGAGCAACGGCAACTTCATATGTTCCGTTTTTTATATCATGATAAGAGTTATCAAGAGCATCATACAGGTAAATCATTTGCGAGTTATCGAAATTTACCACTTCGGGAATATAGAATTTAAAAGTAGTGTTTGTCGCTACTTTTGCAGTAAGTGCTATTTTCTTTGTTTCATCAAAATTAACGCCCTGAATTACATAACTTCCGTTTTCTAACCAAAAAGTCACATCATTTGGCACTGAATCATCCATGTTTAAGGCGTCAATACCTATATCAATTCCATCCGTAGCTTGTGGTACAAAAGCCAAAGCCAGTTGTCTTGTAAATTCGTTGTTAATGATCGTATTTAACTTAAAATGAGGAACTTCTTCTACAACTTCTTCTGTAGCTGCTTCAGCAGAATCTTCTTTTTGAACCGTTTTTTCTTTTGGAGTTTGTCTTTCAAATTGAGATGATCCTGAACCTTCTTTCATAAATATCCTGTGACTATTTTTAAAAGTTGCAGTTCCGTTGGCAGTGGCACTAATCACAAATCCCTGACCTATAGGAGAATATTGTCTGTTGATTACAATTCCGGATGAGGATCCTGTATTGTTTACGGAACCATCTGCATTATAAGAACTAAAAAAGGCAGGCACATATACACCAGGAGAAACCAAATCTACCGGAGAATAAGATCCATATCCTCCTTTGTAACTTATAAGAGTATGGGAATTTACTGTTTTATCCTGTTGCCAAAAATAAGCTACGCCTCCGGTTGCGGTATTAGAAGCATCTAAAAGAAAAGCATTTAAATGTAAAGCTGAGGGATAAGGGTTTCCGGTTAATGTGGCATTATTAATCCCTAGAGTAATGCTGATATTGCCATCATTTGGTTTTCCTCTAAAATCATATCTCTGGGCACTTCCGGGATTATTGGTAACACCGGTTCCTTCCGGATCGACGGCATCTGTACCGCTTGTGCCTTTCATAGAAAAACCTTCGCCCGGAGCCAGGGTTGTAGCTCCGCCAACAAAAAGCCATTGCGAATAATTATTGGCATTAATTAATTTATAAATCCACTTTGAAGCAATTGCAAGCGGGTTTGAAGTTCCGTTTGAATTAGTTGCGACCAGAATAGTTGCTGTTGTTGAAGCAGTTGAATTTGTTGGTCTGCTTAACATTGTAATACCAAAGTTTTCATTTCCCGGAGTAGCAGAGGCATTTCCCACAGGAGAACACCAATAATTATAATCAAAGTTGTCTGATGTACCTTCTTGATAAACAGAGAGAGTACCCGTCCCAAGATTGGTTGAAGTTCCGGCAGATCCTTGCAGCAATTGTGAATTATTTCTTAAATATAAATTTGAAGTAGCGTCTAAATTTATATTTTGCTGTACATATAATACTTCGTTTTTTACGTACATGCTTGCGTTAGGACTAAAATAAATTTGTGAGATACATTTTGTAGTGGCCAGTATCAAAATAAGTAATGTTGTTTTTTTCATAACTTTCACTTTTAGTGTAGTAATAGATTTGGATTTTTGCGGTTCATCTTAATTTACATTTGTGATAGTTATGCTGTCGATTTTGAATTTCTAAACAGAAAAAATATGCCGAGCAAAAGACCACTTGCGAATAATATCCAAATTTCGCTGTCTATGGGCGCCGGATCACCTACCGGAGGAGGAATTGCTTGTGGTCGTGGAGGAGAAGGCGCGGCATAACTTTTAAAAGCCATGCAAAGAAATAAGGCTAATAGTAATTTTAACTTTCTGATTTTCATATGATAATTTTAGATTGGGGAATAAAAATTCATAAAACGATTTTATTTTACTGTAATTAAAAATCAACAGGTAAGAATAATTTTATAAAATATAAGAACGTATTTATATTAATGATGTATTTTGATGGAAATGAGGTTAATATGAAATTTTTTAGCTTCGAAATAATAATGGAACAATGTGTTAAATCATAAATAATCTTACAAATTTTACCTTGTGAATTGTGTTAAATTGAATATTCCGCAATATTTTAACAACTCAACATTGTAGTATAAGTAAGATATTTTACTAAATATATTGAAAAAATTCTTATTTATTTTAAAATAGCAAACAATTATTTAAGTAATTTCCTATGTTAGCATAGTAAATTGTTCGAGATTGGATTTTGAAGAAAACATAGTGAAATTGTAGTTTTAGTATAGAATAACTAAAAATTGAGGAGGTATAAAAAAAGAGCTGATCGTTAGACCAGCTCTTTTGCTATTATGTAGTTATTTATTTCAGTATTATTGTTCGATAATCGAAAGTATACTTTTAGGAATTTCGTCAAAACCTTCAATAGAATACGGTTTTATTAGGTAGGCTTTTACGCCCAGCATGTCGCATTTTTCTTTATAAACCGGATTTATACTGGTTGAGTATACAAAACACGGAATTGTTTTTAAATCGTTATTATTCAAAATTTGCTGCAATGCCTCAATACCGTCCAGTATAGGCATATTGATATCTGTAAGAATGATGTCCGGAGTTTCATTTGAGGCATCTTCTAAATAATTTAAAAGTTCTTCACCATTGCCCACAAGACTTACTTTTGCAAAATCAGGGTTTTTAGTAAAGGTATGACAGATTATATCTGCATCATCGATATCATCTTCGGCAATAATAATATGTAGATTATTTAAGTTTGGCATTATACTATTGGGAAATAAAGGTTAAACGTGGTGCCCTCATTCGGTTTACTTACCACAGTAATATTTCCGGAATGATTTTCCATGATTTTTTTACAAATCGCAAGGCCAATTCCGTTACCGGAATATTCATTTTTGGCATGCAGGCGCTGAAATATGGTAAAGATTTTAAGAAGATGGTTTTGTTCCATCCCGATACCGTTATCTTTTATCTGAATTTTAATAAACTGATGGTTTTGATTTTGAATTTCAGGTTCAAAAGTATCAATTTGAGAAATTTCAATAAGAGGAAAACTATCTTTCTTGCTGTATTTTATGGCGTTTGAAATAAGGTTAGAAAAAAGTTGGCGCATTTGTACTCTTGAAGCTTTTATTGTAGGCAGTTTTCCTATTTTGATTTCTGCCTTTTTATCGGATATTATAATTTCCAGATCATCCGTAACTTCTCTAATTACATCTACCAGATTAATTTCTGAACGTTCTTCCTGTGCCGTATGCGATGAATAACTAACGAGATCATCTACAAGTGAATTTAATCTTAAAGCTGCTGATTTCATCACATTCATAGATTTGGCATCAGCTTCAGATAGATAACTTGCATCTATTCTTCCGTTATACATCACAATTTTTCTAAGTGGTTCTTTAAGATCATGTGATATTACATGAATAAATTCCTCCAGATTAGCGTTTATTCTATTTAACTCATGAATTTTTTCTTCGAGTTCTTTCTGATGCTGTATTAATGCATCTTCGTGTTTTTTCTTCTCTGTAAGATCTGTAATTACGATCCCAATACCCTGAACGGCCGGTTCAAGATCTGTAACGGCAATATAGGCAGGAAAAGTTTTTCTGTACGTTTGCGTTTTAAAAACAATTTCGTGCGTGGTAATACCATATTTCAAAGCTTCTATAATGGGCACAAAATTGTCCATACTATTAAAGTATTGGTACAGGTAATTTCCAATTATTTTTTCGGCAGGTATGCCTATAAGTTTAGAGAAATAATCATTACAATATAGTATAAGTCCATTTCTGGAAATACTCAATGCCCCTTGTCCAAATTTTTCTATCAGGAGCCTAAACGTATAATCTGCGGTTTCAAGCGAATAAAGCTGCGGCGTTCCGTTTGCATTTACCACTAATGCGTCAACATCCCCCTCCTTTATAGCATCAACAATACTATTAGACTCGTAAAGTTGCTCTTTTAAGGAAGCTATTTCAGCTTTTAGGGATTCTATATTTGTATTATTGTCCTTCAAATTATTCGCGTATGTTTAGGATTCTTAATACCTTTTCCTTGTCTGATAAATCGCCCAGGATAATTCTCCTTGGTGCAGGATCTGTTTTTATCAATGTGGGTATTGCTACTATTTGATGTATCAGAGCCTGTTCTGTATCCCGGCTAATATCTATGATTTCTAATTCGTAATTATCTTTTAGATACTGATCGCAGATTTTACGAAGGTTTTCGATAGCATGACCTGATTTAACAGACATACCCGAAACAAAAAGCATAAATTTATGTTTGGTTGTACTTGAGCCATCAGATGAGTCATCCATTTTTTTAAGAGTTTAAGGGTTTTATATTAAGCCCGACAAGTACTCGTTCCTCATTCGAAAGATCACCAATGATCTTGCGGATAGGTTCTGGAAATTTTCTCACTAATGTAGGTACAGCAAAAATCTGGTCCCCTTCTGCCAATTGCGGATTTTTAAGCAAATCTACAATTTCAATACTATAAATTCCTTTTAAATGTTCCTCGGCATATTTTTTTATATTCTCCAGCGCCGTTATTGATTTTGGCGTTTGGCCTGCAATATACAATCGTAATTGCCATTCGGCTACAGCTTCTTTTTTCATTTTATCCTATTTTTTTTTAGAAGACAGCTTTTCCTGTAATTCTTCTGTAGCTTTCAAAATACTTAATTCTTCCTCTGCAGATTCAAATTCATTTCTAAGCGCTTCTATATTTGCTTCAAGAACTTTTCGTTTACGCTCAATTTCCCTGTCTTTTCTGCTTATTTCATTTTGAAGCTTAATATCCGAAATTGTTTTCTTGAACTGATATGTTTTTCTTGCAGCACCAGTAAGGATTCCTTGTGGTCCCAATTCTACATCCAGTAATGATATCCCGTTATCTGTAATTACAAATTCCCTAACCTGGTTAGAATGTCCCATTCCACGGGCTTTTACAATAAAAATTCCGCGGTTTCTTTCGCCAATTCCTTCCATATCGCGAACCGTAATCCAGGTATCTACCAATGATGATACAGATTCTTCTGCAAGATCAGGTCTAAGGTTATCTGTTTGCTTGTTTAAGGAGGTAAAAAGTGCTGTAATATTATTTGCTTTCAGCATATCAATAAGTCTTACAAGCATCGAACGCACTTCGTGTTCGCTTCCTACTGTAATCAAATTACTAATAGGATCAATGATAATCGTAGTAGGTTTAAATTCCCTGATTAATTTGCGAAGCGTTAACAAATGCAATTCCAGACCGTTTAATGACGGACGTGAGGAATGTATTTGTAAAGTTCCCTTATCGATATGTTTTTGAAGATCAACATTTATTGATTTCATGTTTCGAACCAACTGCTGTGGTGATTCTTCAAAAGCAAAATAGATTGTTTTTTCATTTTTTTCGCATTGCTCATTGGCAAAATAACACGCAATAGTAGTTTTGGCTGTTCCTGCAGTTCCGGATACGAGAATGTTGCTTCCGCGATAAAATCCGCCACCCTGAAACATCTCGTTTAGTCCGGGAACTCCGGTCGAAATTACATCTGATGAAACTTCATTATCTAATTTTAATGAGGTAATAGGCAATACCGAAATACCGTCTTCATCAATAAGAAACGGATATTCGTTTGTACCATGAGTAGATCCTCTGTATTTTACAATTCGAAGTCTTCTCGTAGAAACCTGTTCTATAACTCTGTGATCCAGAACGATAACACAGTCAGAAACATATTCTTCTAATCCCTGACGGGTTAAAGTTGCTTCGCCGCGTTCTCCTGTAATAATTGCTGTTACGCCTTTTGCTTTAAGCCAGTGAAATAATCTGCGCAACTCTGCTCTAAGAATTGCCTGATTATCCAGGCCTGAAAATAAAGATTCTATCGTATCAAGTACGACACGTTTCGCTTTTATCGAATCTATTGCATGACCTAACCTGATAAATAAACCTTCAAGGTCATATTCTCCGGCTTCTTCTATTTCAGATCTTTCAACCCTAACGTGATCTACGACCAGTTTTTTATTTGCTTTAAGCTTTTCGAGGTCAAAGCCAAGTGATTTAACATTAAGAGTAAGGTCATCCGATGGTTCTTCAAATGACATGAAGACCCCGGGTTCGTTATATTCTGTAATACCTCTAATGAGGAATTGCATTGATAACAATGTTTTTCCGCAGCCGGCACCGCCGCAGATTAATGTAGGCCGTCCTTTCGGAAATCCGCCATCAGTAATCTCATCTAGGCCGTCTACTCCTGTAGGAGTTTTGGGAAATATAAAACTATGTGATTTTGATTGTTCTTGCACGCTATTTAATATTCTGTTTACTCAAATATACGTTTTCCTAGAATATTAACAATTAATATTTATTAAAGATTTAACAGCTGTTCAAATAAATTTTAAATCTTTTTTTGAAAGATTTTGTAGCTAAACAGCATAATATTGATAAATAAAGACAAAAAATTAAATAGCTGTTTTTGGTTATAACCAAAGATTTCTTAGTCCTTTAAACAAAGCCGGTCTATATTTTTAGTTATAACATTTTTATCCGAAGTAGTTTTGGCTAAGCCAAGTGCCGTTTGAAAGTGCTGCAGGGCTTTTTTATTGTCATAACCGGAATATAAATTGCCGAGTAAAGAGTAATAAAAATGATTGTTTGTAAGGTTCAGTTTTTCGGCTTCAGAGATTGATTCTTGTTTTCCTTTTACTTTAGATAAAGCATAAGTTCTGTTTAAAACCACAATTGGAGAGTATTCTAAAATAATCAGGTTATTATACAATTCTAAAATATGCTGCCATTTTTCAGGTGTATCTTTTTTTTGGGTATGCCAATAGGCAATTCCGGCTTCAAGATGGTATTTAGAAAGTGTGTTTCCGCTAGAGGACTGGCTCAGGAAATATGTTCCTTTGTCTATTAATTCCTGATTCCAAAGCGATTCATCCTGATCCTGATATAAAATAATTTCACCGTTTTGAGTTATTCGGGCATCAAATCTAGACGAATGAAAACACATCAAAGCCATTAATGCATTTGTTGCAGGTAAATTGGTAGTTTGATTTTGAATCAGTAAATAAACAAGACGCATGGCTTCTGCGCAAAGGTCTTTTCGTAAAGTTGTGTTTTGTGAAGTCGAGTAGTAGCCTTCAGAATATAAAAGATAAATAGTTTTAAGAACCGTATCGATTCGCTCTTTTATTTCTGTTGGATTTGGATTTTGAATCTTGATATTTTCCTCTTTGAGTTTCTCTTTGGCACGGTTGATTCTTTTGTAAATCACTTCCTTATTCGATAAAAAAGCATCGGCAATCTCACTGATTCCAAAACCGCATAATAAATTTAATGCAAGGGCAATTTGTGCTTCGTCAGAATTGGAAGGATTACAAACCGTAAATAGCATCGCAAGCTGACTATCTGTAATGTTTTTATCAGACATATCTATTTCAATCTCCGGATTGCTTAATGTGGAATTGTATTTTATTTCGGTTACAATTTTCTTTTCGAAAACATCATTTCGTTTAAAGTAGTTTTTGGTTTTGTTTTTAGCCACAGTATAAAGCCAGGCCGTTGGATTTTCAGGAATCCCTTTAATCGCCCAGGTCTCTGATGCTGTCAAAAAAGTATCGCTTACAATATCCTCCGCAATCTCAATATGATGAATACCAAAGAGATTGCATAAAACCGAAACGATTTTTTGATATTCGCTCCTGAATAAGTTGGGGAGTAGTTCCTGGTTCATAAATTGAGTTAAGAGTTTAGGAGAAAGAGGTAAGAGTTTAGAAGAAAGAGGCAAGAGTTTAGAGATTAGATGCAAGAGGCAAGATTATAGAATATAGAGGCAAGAGGAAAGATTTTATCGTCAATAATTTATAATAAATATTGTATAAAAATAGTTCATGAAAAATCTAAGATTTAAAATCCATAACAAAATCTTTCTTCTTACTTCTTTCCTCTTACTTCTTTCCTCTTTCTTCTTTCCTCTATTTTCTTTTCTCACACTTCTACAATGCCTGGCGTATCTCTACATTTCCGCCTAAATTCAAGACCGGACATCCTTGTGCAATTTCGGCTGCTTCGTCGTAATCCTTGGCTTTTATGATTATTAATCCGCCAATAGATTCTTTTATTTCTACAAAAGGACCGTCTGTAACTCCTTTGGCTTTGCTGACCAGTTTTCCCTGTCCATCCCAGCGCTGCAAAGGTCTTGCGAGTTTGTCTTGTGCAGCCAGACTTCCAAACCAGTTTTGCCATTGCTTTAAATGCTGCTGCAATTCTTCAGGTGAAGGTTGATTTTCTTTGGTTGTAAAATCTCTTCTGAAAATTAATATAAATTCGTTCATTATTTTATCTCTTAAAAGTTATTGATTGCTGTTTATTCCAACAAAAAGCCATTTTTTATCTGAGATATAAATTTAGTGTTTTACCTCAGATAAAAAACAGCCTGAATTATTTATCCAAATTGTCCTACTCGGTAAGTTCCCGGAGTATTAGGAAAAGCAAGATTAAAGCGATTCCACGTGTTGATGGTTGTAATTACAAGCGTAAGATCGATTAATTCTTCATCAGAGAATTCGGTTTTTGCAATGGCATAAACTTCATCATGAACCTCGCAAGCGGTAACGGCTTCAGCCCAGGCAAGAGCTGCTCTCTCTCTTTGAGTGTAATAAGGGGTTTCTCTCCAGGCACTTAAACCAAATAAACGCTGCGGAGTTTCACCGGTTGCCAAAGCTTCTTTTGAGTGCATGTCTAAGCAATATGCACAACTGTTGATTTGTGATACTCTAAAATCGACTAAATCCAGTAATGATTTTTCAAGTCCTGATTTTTTGATATAACCGGTGATTGCAAATAAAGTGCTTAACGCTTTTTGACCTTTTTCGAATGCATTGATTCTAGTTTCCATAATGTATAATTTTTAATGTTATACCCTAATGACAACTGAACTTTCGAGATTGGACAAATTTTTGAAAAAAAATATTAAATTTTTTAAAGTATTTTTAAAACCCTTGATATTACTGGGTTTTTGTGAGATTTAATTTAGAATTAAATCTATATTTTTAGAGTAGTTAGACAATAAAGGTTTATTATTAAAACTATTGGTCATGGTCCAGGGCACAAGTTGTCCTTTTTCAATAATTTCTTTTTTAGAATAAACCATACTAAAATACATTTCTAAATCATTTGGATTTTCCGGTATTGGCTTGTTTTTGGACTCTTCAGGAATATCTTCGTAATAATAGGTGGATTGTTTTAAAAGAGGATATTTATTCAGTAAATAATCATTTAAAGTGAATCTCGGACCATCACCTTTGTATAAATCTTCGAATAAAATAGGAGTAATAGTCAGATTTTTAATATTCTGCTTTAAACTTTTGTATTGATCCGAAGTGGTAGAAAAATCAGATTCTTTCAGATTATCTTTTTGAGACAATTGCCTGATTACGGACAGTCGGACATAATCGCCATTGATTTCGATAACCTTGAATACAAAATAATATTTTTGGTAACTCTGGCTTCCGTTAATGCCTGTTTCTTTGCTAAAAATAAAACTCCCTACTTGTAGTTGATGTTCTTTTGTATGGATTGCTTTTTTCCACATATAAGGTTTATAAACCTTTTCTTTGATGATATAAAAAACGATTAATGTAATAACGGAAATTAGGATTATTTTTTTCATTTGTTTTTGAAAGTAGGAGAGAAGTGCTTTTACAAATATCAACAATTTTTGATTAGAGTTGCAAAAAAATAATACCACCTCCGATAGCTATCGGGTAAAGGATTAGAAGGATTAAAAAAAATCTACTAAATCTGCGAGAGAAAAGAATAAAAAAAGAAGAATAGCTAATAAATATTTCACCCCGCTGGGGCTTATTGAAATATGGATATTAAATTATCTATAAATATTACATCCCGCTGGGACTTTTTTAGCATACCTAAAAAAAGAAAGCTCCAGAGAAGCATTATATTTATAGCAAATAAGAATCCAATTGTTGTTAAAGCTCCAGCGGAGCGACATATATTGCATAACGATATTTTTGTGTATTGAAATATATCAAACACAAAATCTTAAGAATCCAGCCAATTCTTGAAATTATTAATTTCCTTTTTGCTTAAAATAATGGGTTCCGAATCAGGAACGGCAACATTTAGAAGGATTTCGATTTTCTGGCTCGAATGCTTGATAATCTCCTGAATGTGATGACGGTTGATGATATATTTTCGGTTTATTTTAAAGAAAAGTGTTGGGCTCAGTTTATTAACTAAATCTTTTAGATTGCTGTTGTATAAATAATTACTTCCGGAATTGGTGTAAATGTACATATGCTTTCCTGTGGCAAAAAAATAAGTGATAGAAGTGTCATTTATAGAAATGAGTTTATCTCTGTGATTTACCAAAAAATGATGCTGAATAGTGCTTTGATTTTCGATTTCGACCAGAGATTCAACAATTAAATTTGTATTAAAAGTTTCTTTGATGTTTTTATATTTCTTTAAAGCTTCTAATAATTCTTCTTCTTCATAAGGTTTTAGAAGATAATCTATTGTAAAATGCCTGAAGACTTTTACGGCATATGAATCATAGGCTGTAATAAAAATAACGGGACATGAAATGGTTGCCTGCTCAAAAATATCCAGACTTTTACCGTCTCCTAAATGAATATCCATAAAGGCAAGATCAACACTGTTTTTCGTAAAAAAAGCAACGGAATCTTTTACGGATTTCAGTACTGTTATTTTACTTATGGAGATTATGTTTTGTTGTTCTAATATTGATTTGAGATAGCTTGAAGCCAGATGTTCGTCTTCAATAATAACTATTTTCATTATATTTAATTTTCAGTAAAGTTAAAAAAAAGCTCCGTTAAAAAACGGAGCTGATTCAATTACAATTCAGGGTTGTTTAAACGTGCCTCTTGGGGAAATGGCAGCGTATAACGCGGATCATTTTCTATCAGGGTGTAATCTTCACCTTTGAAGGTATGAATGATTTGTTTTTGATTGTTTCTTCTTAAATCAAACCAACGATGACCTTCGATAACAAACTCACGTTGTCTTTCCTGAGCTATAAAATCAAGAATTTGTGTTTGTGTCATAGCAGCAATCGATGTGCTTAATTGATTAAAAGCTACAGCTTTATATCTGTTCTTGATAAAAGCCAATACGGTTGTTCTTGCCGTTGCAAGATCACTTAACCGGGCTGATGCTTCTGCTTTTGTCAGGTATAATTCAGAGGTTCTAAACGTACATTTCTGATTGATATCGCCACCTTTTTTAAATCTGAACCTGCTTCCGCTTGCCTGAAAATACAATGCAAAACGTAAATCGTTTGTTTTATCGTAGGCACCAATTAATGCCGGTGATACATATGAAGTCCCTTTTAGAAGATTGATAAAGGTATCTTCAAGTGCTAATATTGATTCTGCGCCATTATATAAGTTTGGTAAAACCGCTGTTGTGTTCAGGTTGGTTAAAGTATTCTTGTAAGTCATTGCTTTCTCAGCTGCTTCAATTGCTTTAGCCCATTCTTTTTTGTACAGGAAAACACGAGATTCCATAGTATATAAGGCAACTTTCGAGAAACGGTAATTCATACCGGCTGCCTGAGTGTCTAAGTTTAGCAATTTTATAGCTTGCTCATTATCAGAAACAATCTGATCATAAATTACAGCGACACTTTCCGGAACATAAGCCTGTTCTAAATCAATTTTTAAAGCTAGAGGAACACCTTTGTCTGTTGCAGCTGTTGCAGCATTATAAGGTTTCCCGAACAAGTTAATCAAGTCAAAATAAGTTAAGGCCCTTAAGGCATAAGCTTCTCCAATTAATTGATCTTTCTCTGCAGAAGGAGCTAATTTTTGACTTGCTTCATTGATGATTACATTCGTATAAAAAATCCTGTTGTATAATCCCGCATACGGAAAAACGTTTGTAAGCTTATCAGGATTGGCATCTTTCCAGATAAAAATATCTTTATAGAAAACAGAATTATCATTGTCTTCATTCAAAAATAATTCATCGGCTCTTAAAGCAGATAATGATTTATGACTCTGATAAGCAGAATATCCTTTTGTTAATACTGCTCTGTAATCTGTTAAGGTTTCCGGAATTACTTTACCTACGGGCTGAACATCAAGATAATGATCACAGCTTACGGCAGTGATGGCTACACTGGCAAAGAATACGTATTTTAATATATTTTTCATTTTAAATCAGTTTAAAAAGTTAGGTTACATCCTAAAGAAATTGATCTCGGGATTGGTTGTGCATAGATATTTCCGTATGTTTCAGGATCAAAGTAACCCTTATAATCAGAGCTGATTACAAATAAATTTCTGCCTTCGATACTAAATCTTACGTTATCCATAAACAAGGTATTTGTTGCTTTTTTAGGTAACGAATATCCTAAACGAACACTGCTTAAACGCATAAAACTCATTTCGTGAACCCATGTATCCAGGTAGTTATACATTTGAATTTGGTTTCCGCCTGAATACCATTGGTAAGCCATCCATGAATCTCCTGTTCCTGAAGTCTCACTTGTGATTCCCGGAATGTTTGAACTTGTATTTGTTGGTGACCATGCATTAAGAGCATCTGTAGTGTAGTTTTGACCACGGTCTAAAATTGTACCATTAAAAGTTGGTTTTTCGACCACAGTTTGCTTGATGTTGAACGTAGTAGCAATTGTAAGATCAAAATTATGAACTTTGAATGTGTTGGTAAAACCTCCGGTAAATTTAGGATCTAAATCTCCTGCATATGTAAACAAATCTCTTGTGTCAGCATCTGTAAGTTTTGTTGTAGAAAGTACTCCCGGAAATAAATCTGCATATGGGTCGTAAAGGGCAAAAAAGGTTTGTGAGTTTACAGTTTCTCCTTTTTTATTTACAAATAAAGGATATCCATTTTCATCAATTCCTGCAGTTTTTAATGCAAATACCGCATTAACCGGGAGTCCTTGTCTTGAAGGCAAATAGCTGTTTGATCGTATCTCAATACGGTCTACAGTACTTTTATTGTGAGCGAAATTAATCGTTGTATTCCATTTAAAATTTGGATGATCAATGTTTCGTGTAGACAAAGCAATTTCATATCCTTTATTAGTTACCTGCGCCCAGTTAGCATTTGTAAATTCAAATCCGTTTTCAAGAGGAAGCGACTGTAAACCAATTAAGTCCGTGCTTTTTCTTCCATAAACATCTGTTACAACGTTTACACGATTGTTGAACAAACCAAGATCCATCCCAAAGTTGGTATTCGTTGTTTTCTCCCATCTTAATTTATCATTAGGAGGTGATGATACAGAAATAACAGGCTCTGTTTGTCCCGGTAAAATAACCGTTGTCTGATTTACCCCAACTACATACGGAGAAGTATTTTTATCAATATTTCCTTGTAAACCGTATGAAGCACGTAATCTTAAATTAGAGATAACCGAACTGTCTTTTAAGAAATTTTCTTCAGATACTAACCATGAACCTGAAACTGCCCATAATGGTAAGTATTTGTATTTAGGGTCTACACCAAATAAATCTGATCCGTCATAACGAACACTTCCAAAGAAAGTATATTTTCGGTCATAAGTATAAGATGCTGTTGCAAAAAAGGAAGCAAATGCATTTTCATTTTCACTTTTCATATACGTTCTCCAGTTTGCACTTGCTGCTGTATTTGCATTAGGAAAAATAATTTGGGTCGTAGTCAGTGTTTTTGGGTCGAAACCAAAACCTTTTGTTGCAATAGAGGTACTATTGTTTCTTCGTAATTCATTACCAGCCATAACTTCTATCTCATGTTTTCCTCCAAGAGTAGTGTTATAGTTTACCATAGTTTTCCAGTTGTATTGAAAAAAGTCTGTGTTTGAATTTTGAATAATTCCGCCTGCAGGAAGAAAATAAGTATCGACATCATCAATAAATACACGTGATTTTTCTCTTTCTTTTCTGGTAAAGTACGTTTCCTGACCAGCATATTTTTCAGATGAGTTATTATCAAACTGCAAACCAATTTGTGTACTCGCTTTTAAGCCTTTTGTAATATTGTAATCAATATCAAGCAACGCTTTTATAGATCTTGTTGTTAATTCGTAATTGGTATTTGCCCTTTCTTCCAGAATATTAAAAGGAACATAATTACCGGCATATCCACTAATATCTTTATCATAATTATAACTTCCGTCAGCATTTAGCGGCGTTAAATATGGGTTTACATTTCTGGAATAGTTAGAAGGATTTGTAAAAGCATCTGCATCTGTAATATAAGACTCTTTTTTGCTTTGCGTACCAAATATTCCAACACCTACACGTAATTTATTTGTTACATCATAATTGTTTTTCAAAGTCAGGTTATATCTTTTAAAACCAGTCCCAATAGTAGCACCTTCTTCATCATATGCACCTAAAGAGAAATAGTAATCAGATCTTTCTCCACCACCGGATAAGCTTAATGAATATTGTTTATTGATTGCACTTTGGTACAATAAATCACCCCAATTGGTATTGTTGTTTCTCAAAGTATTGATCGAATTTTGTGTTGCTGGACTTAGAGACGAAAAACCTCCCGTTCTATAGGCTCCTAATTCATTAGCCTGATTAAGAATACGGGAAATTTCTCCGTTTGTGTCTCTGTAAGTCAAATCTTCTCTTGAAGCCAGCGAAAGTTCAAAATCTACTTTTTGAGAAGAATTTAAAAGGTTTAATTTAGAAAAATCAGGTTTTTGGGTCACGAAAGTATTCACATTAAAATCTACTTTCATGCTTCCTTTTCTTCCTTTTTTAGTAGTTACCACAATAACTCCGTTTGCAGCTCTTGCTCCATAAATTGCAGTGGCAGCAGCATCTTTTAATATGGTAATATCTTTGATATCCTCAGGATTTAAGCCCGCGATAGAAAAATTACTTAATACATCAATATTGTCTTTGTCGTAGTTTTGAGGAACATCATTTCCTTCAAGAGGCAAACCATCAAGAACCCATAACGGATCCTGAGCACCATTAAGAGATGCAGTACCACGAATTCTGATTTTTGATATTGTTCCCGGAGCTCCTGTTTGCTGTGTTACGGCAACACCCGCAACCTGACCAATTAACATTTGATCTAAACTCGCAACACCTGCTTGTTTAATATCTGCCATTTCAACTTGTGCAACAGCTGATGTCAGTTTTCTTTTTTCGATCTTTTGGTAACCGGTTACTACAATTTCTTTTAATTCGCTTACGTCAGATTTTAAAGAAATAGTATAATTGTTTTGTGCCGTAATATCAATTGTATAAGGCAGGTAACCCATATAAGTTACACGTAGACTTTTGACATTACTGTTTATTTTAAATTCAAATGCGCCATCAAAATCGGTTACGGTTCCCAGGCTCGCACTTTGAATAACTCCTTTTTGTTGTGTGTTGTTTGATACAGAAGAGTTCTCAAGAAAAACGGTAACTCCCGGGATTGGCAGTCCGTCTTTGGCATCGAGTACTTTTCCTTTAATAGTCCTTTCCTGCGCATACCCGGACAGGGTAAGAAGGAAACTCAGCATGTAAAATAAATTCTTCATTGGGTTGTTTTTGGATTTGTGTTAATTATAATGTGTTGTTTAAGGCTTTTTCGATACGCTGGATCAAATCGAAATAATGATTTTTGGTTTCCTGATTTCCAATATTTCTTTTCGTCTTCAATAATTGTAAAATCTGATTCAATTCTCCTTTTTTATCAGAAGTAACTTCAGAAACTCTTTTTAGGGAAGACTGATTGATGTTGCGCGCCATTTTAGATTCTTCGAGATAATCACATAAATGAGGCATACTTAAAGTTTCTTCTAACTGAATACTTTTTTTAACATCTGTTTTTTCAAAAAGTTTATTGGTAGAAACAATCAATACATCGACATAGTTTTTCTGAGTCATACGTTCCATAATCGTAAGTGATTTGTTCTGGATTGTAGGAGCAAAAATGCTTTGGTGAATTGTTTTGAAAAGCTGTGTTACCGTATACACATTTTCCTTCGCTTCGTTGCGCTGAAACAATTCATTTTCAGTAATTCTCAGCAAGCGGTCATCACTCAATAAACTATATAAAACCCCGTATTGTAATTCTCTCGCAAGCGTATATGGTGTATATTCGTAAGGCCCAAGAGGAGAATCTTTTAACGGATTGGTCTTATCCAGAATTGGATTAAAAAACAGCCATTCCGGAAGTTTAATACTATTGCTTAATAAGTACGAAACCGCTCTTTTCTGGATTGCAGCCGGAACCGCAACATAACTTTGTTTGTTATCACCGTGAACAGTGTTGTTGAGGTAAATACCGCCTACATTGCTTAAAACATGGTAATTGTAAAGATTCCATTGCCCAATTGCACCAATATAAAGTTTACCGGTTTGGTAATAAGATTCGTCTTTATCATACGTCCATTCCAGGATTTTACCAACAACTCTTTTTAAATTTTTAAGTCCGTATTCGCTGGCTTTCATGGCATCATCACCCAAATCTTCAGATTGTGAGCGCGGATCTATCGTGCTGTCACCATCTTGTTGCTCTCCATAAAAATAAATGGGATCATTTTGGTGTTTTGCAATTAGTGCATTCAATGCATTATGCTCTTCGGTTTGATCTGCATACCATCTGTAACCCCATTCGATAGCATATTTATCATATTCGCCAATTTTTGGGGTAATTGCTTCTACATTGTCTTCAGGCTGTGCAATATAATTGTAACGCGCATAATCCATGATTGATGGAGCAGTTCCGCCCATTTTTGCTGTAAAAGCAGGTGATCTTAATGATTCTACCGGATAAGCAAACGAAGCGCCCATGTTGTGTTTCAGACCAAAAGTGTGTCCAACCTCATGCGACGAAACAAACCGAATTGCTTCTCCCATATGTTCATCACTAAATTTGTTTCCTCTCGCTTTTGGGTCAATTGCTCCGGTCTGAATACGCATCCAGCTTTGTAATGACGTCATTACATTATGCCACCAGATAATATCAGACTCAATAATTTCACCACTTCTTGGGTCTACAACCGCAGGTCCCATGGCATTCGATTTTTGTGAAGCCACATAGGTAATGACCGAGTAACGAACATCATCAATATCAAAATCTGTATCTTCTTCAGTAGGTTCTTTTGCAATAACTGCATTTTTAAATCCTGCTTTTTCAAAGGAAGCCTGCCAGTCGCGAACACCTTCAATAATATAAGAGCGCCATTGTTTGGGTGTCGATGGGTCGATATAATAAACAATAGGTTTTTTAGGCTCTACCAATTCGCCTCTTTTGTATTTTTCTATATCTTCTTTTTTCGGCTCTAATCTCCAGCGGGTGATAAGTTCTTTTTCTAACATTGCATGTTGGCTGTCGCTGAAATACCAATGTTTTTCTGAGAAATATCCAATTCGTTTGTCAGCAAAACGAGCCTGCATAGGAACTTTATCCAGTAAAATAATATTAGAAGTTACCCCAAGGGTAACCGATAAGGAAGGACCGCCCTCACTAACAGATGTGGTAAGCTGAGATTTAACAACAATATTTTTAGGAAAAGTTTTCACTCCTTCTATATACGATAGTTCCGATTTTACAGATCCTCCAAAACCAATATTGCTCAAAACATCATTGAAGCTTTTTTGTTTCCCGTCAAAAACTTTATTGGCTTTAATTACTACAGATGTCGAATCATTATTTTTGGTTTCGATATCAAAAACTTCAATAATAGATTCAGAGAAGTTATTGTTTACTGATGCAGTAATAGCATCGCCAATTGGCGATGAAACCTTTGGTACAGATGATTTTACCCACACTTTTTTAGCAACAAGATCTTTATGAAAGGTGATGATCTTATTCTCATAATTCATTCCTTTATTTAATCCCGCATCATTAACCGGCAACGGAACGTTTGAAATTTTATTGACAACCAGAAATTCTCTCTGAAAAAGCGAATCATTGATTTCCAGATACAGATCTGTTTTTACCTGAATGGTATTGAACAATCCTTTTTTGAATGTTCCTTTTTTTATAAGATCGTCGTATTTTTGTCCTTTCGAATTTTTTATTGAATCCTTAACTTGTTCTGTTTTGTCTTCTTTATTCTTTTTGTTCTTTTTTTGAGAAATCACAGTACTCGTATTCAGTACCAATATCAATAAAGCGATATTTTTCAGACTTCTCAACATTGCCTTTTCTCTCATAGAAAGTTAAGTTTAGGTTAATTTTTTGCTAAAAATATTGCAGGGATTACGTTAAAAAAAGCAAAATGGAGTGAGTGGCTTTTTTTCGGGAGTGAATGTTTTTTTTTATCCAATTAATGGTAAAATGCAAGTAAAATCACCGTCTTTTTTATAGGTTTTAAAATTGTTTTTAGAATAGTATTTATAGATACTTTCTAAGTATTTGTGACCAAACTTGGATTCTTTCTCGAAGTTTTGCTTTTCGTTTAAATTATTGGTAATAATTACAACGTTTTCTTTAATGTCAATTGTGATTTTTAAAGGACTTTCTTCAGAAGCAATATTGTGTTTAATGGCATTTTCTACCGCAATCTGAAAAGCCAGATAAGGTACCTTTTTCGCCAGTATACTTTCATCTTCGATAGTAATAGTAAAAACAAACTCTTCAGTAAATCGGGTTTGCTGGAGAAAAATATATTTCTCTATAAAAAGCAATTCTTCCTGAACCGTAACAATATTGTTCAACGGAGGATTGATAAGATATCTGTAAATTTTAGAAAGGTTCAATGTAAATTTTCTGGCTACTCCGGTATTATTATCAATAAGCATATAAAGCGAATTGAGGGAATTAAAAAGAAAATGAGGATTTATCTGTTCCTTTAATTGTTGCAGCTGAATTAATGCTTTCTCCTTATTGATCATTTCGTTTTCTAAGAGAAGCTTGTTTTTTTCCTGCGATAAGATTTCTTTTTCCTGAAAAGTTCTTCGGGTAAAAATGGTAAACAAATAAAAGAACACAATTAAAATGGCTGTTGTAATAAAGTAAATCAACGAAGCATACTTTTTTACGGCATCTACATCTTCCGTTGAAACCTTATTAGGGAAATTGACACACAAATACCAATCTGTACCTTTTATATTCAGCCGTTTCGTGTATCGCACAATGTCAAGACTTAAATATTCTGAAAGGGCTATTTTTCGGCTAAAGCTGTCGATGTCTGTAAAAGTGGTATCTCGGGCCGATAGATCCGTAAGTTTAAAAATATTCTTTTTCAATAATTTTATTTCAGGATGATAAATAATAGTTCCCTTTTTATTAAACACAAAAGCATAGTTGGGCGCTTTCTGGTCAATTGTAGAGAAATAAGATTGTAACGATTGCAGATCAATATCATATCCGTAGCGAATCACAGTACCATTTTGAGCAACATATTTATAGTAAATGCGCCAGAAAAAGTTCTGATGGTCTTCGACAATACTATTAGACTGATTTAGATTTCCGTTTTTCAGGATATATTCGTTTATCGAAGTTTCTAAATTTTTGCTTTTAGCCGAAGCTGTAAATTCTATTTTTTGATTATTAATCTGAAACCAATTATTTTTAACGAGGTTGTCATTGCCATGAATTGCACTTAAAACCTTCAAATTCTCAGACAAATTTTTAGTATTGCTCATTTCTACAACACTTTTTAGCTCGTTTTGAGTTTCAAGAAATCGCGACAATTCCTGCGCCATCACTTCCTGTTTTTTAAAAAAGCCACGCTGCTCAATAGCCGTATTTGATTTTTCAGTGATTTGAGTCATCAAACCGCTCAATATATAAATAGAAAGAAGGGTAAGAACAACGAAAATGATTCCTAAAATGAAGAAGTTTCTGCCGGAAAAGGTATTTTTAAAAGTAAATTTCAACGGTAATAATTAAAAAATAAGGAAGCATTTCAGCCCTTATTACAATGTGGTATTTATTTTTTTTCGAGTGCAAATATAAAACTTTTTGTCTGATACCCTTTTAGTTATGAAAAGTTAACACAAATTTCGAGGAAGCGTTTAGTAAAAATCTTGTTAAGTGGGAAAAGGGTTTAAATTTATTTCTGGTTTCATGTTTTTAAACCCGACAGGTTTTTAAAATCTGTCGGGTTTATTTTTTAGATTCCAATTTCTCATTTCAAACCTGAAACCTGAAACAAAAATCAGTTTAGATGAATAAGCTGTGGTCCAAATTCTTCATAAAATATATTTTTCTGATTCACTTTTAGATCAATAAGAGCTTGATATTGTGTTTTTATAAACACTTCCGGTCCACAGATATAAAATTTGGCATCTTCTAATAAAATTGAATCTTTGCATTTTGCAAGGTCAACGCGGCCTTCGATAATTTGGTTTGCAGGATTTCCCGGATTTTCTACTGTATCATAAAAAGTAAAAGTTTCAAGCCATTTTACTTCTTTTTTTAAGGCAGCAATCTGATCTTTAAAAGCATGAACCGATTCGTTTCTGCAACCATGCACCCAAATTGTTTTTTTGTTTCGAATCGTATTGAGATTCGTTTCCAGCATGCTCAGCATTGGCGTAAAACCCACACCGCCACTAATTAATACCAACGGATTTTCAGTATCTTTTTCTAAGTGAAATAATCCCGCCGGAGCAGAAATGGCAACAACATCGCCTTCGGATTTTGAATGAAGTGTATTCGAAACCAATCCCGATGGGTTTGAAGCGATTCCTGTTTCTTTTTTAACCGAGATTCTGTAATATTCAGGATTAAAAGCACTCGATAAACTATATTGTCTGGGTTGTAATAGCCCTAATTCTTCAACAAAAACCTGAAGACTTATAAATTGACCCGGATAAAAATTGGTGATTTCTTTTCCATCTTCCGGATACATGTAAAACGATTTGATCTCGCTTGATTCTGCTATTATTTTTTTGATTGTAAAATTTCTCCAGCCATTCCAGCTTCCGGATTTCGCAGCATTTTCCTGATACATTTCTTTTTCGATATCAATCATAATTTGCGCAAGTTGATAATAGGCAACAGTCCAGGCTTCGAGAATTTCTGGTGTTGCTGCTTTTCCAATGACTTCGGCAATAGATGCGAGCAATTGAGTACCTACAATTTTATATTGTTCCGGCTGGATATTAAGACTTCTGTGTTTGGTTCCTATTCCTTTTAAAACCGGAATCAAAACGCCTGGATTATCGATATTTTCGGCGTAAGCCAAAACAGCATTTGCCAAAGCCGATTTCTGTCTTCCGTTTGCCTGGTTTCCCATATTGAATATGTTTTTCAATTCAGGATGATTCTTAAACATGCGGGCATAGAAATAAGTGGTAAGATCCTCGCCATTGGATCTTAAAATAGGAATAGTGGCTTTAATGAGTTCTTTTTGATGTGGATTCATTTATTTGGATTTAAATTTTTAAGTGTGTATAAACTCTTTTAGAATTTATTTTTCACAAATTTAAACCTCGTATAAAGCTATGTTTTATGATTCAAATCATAAGAGATAAAATAAAAACATTGTCTGTTTGAGCGTCATTATTAAACATAAAAAATAGATTTAATAGTTTAATAAGTGTGTTTAATTTTTCGCTGCAATAAACCCGACAGGTTTTAAAAAACTGTCGGGTTTATTTCTAGGTTCCAATTTCTCATTTCAAACCTAAAACCTGAAACAAAATAAATCAGGAAATCTGAAGATGTTCAAGTTTTTTCCCAACCAGTGTTTTTACTCCAACAGGTTTAAAACCTAGTTTTTGATATAATTTTTTAGCATTTGGATTTTCTTCTTCGACCAATAAACCCAAAGTCAGATTATTTTGGGTTACAAATTCTTCAATCAAAAAGTGCAATATTTTAGATCCAATACCTTTTCCCTGATGATTTTGGCTTACGCCCAATGAATCGATGTAAAATTCACCACTTTGGGTTTCATCTTCAGGGTCGAAATCAGGATTAAAATTTAGACGTACATAGTGTACAATTGGTTCTCTTAATTCCTGTAATTTTCCTCCTTCATATATAGAAACTGCCCCTACAATTTCGTCACCATCTTCGGCCACAAAACAATTTTGATACGAGTATTGGTTTTTTTCGGTTTCAACAAAATGAAGCAGAAAATAATAGGCAGTTTTAGGGTCTCTTTCGCCAATGAATTTATAGATAATTTCTTCCATCGCTAACAATAAAAGTGCGGCTATCGATTCTGAATCTTCAATTGTTGCTTTTCTGATAATCATAATTTCTCTTTTTAAGTTGTGCAAAATTACGGTAACTTTTAATTATGAGCGATTTTCATTGAGATAATGCTTAAAATAGTGCTTTTTTTTAGATTTTAGTCAAAATGAGAGCAATTGAAAGAGATTAAATTACAAAGTTAAATGCCTTTAAATCAGTTTTTTATTTAATTTTAAAAGTAAAAAATAAATCGATTTTGCATTCTATGGCATCATTTAAAAAATGGATGATTAAGCGATAATTATTTTTTTAATCTGAATGATTTTGTAGTAAAAAGATTAATTTTTAGAACTTACCTGTTGATAACTGTTTTTTTGCAAAAGGATATTCGAGTACTTTTTTATGTTGATAACTCTATTTAGATTTAGTACAAATAGCTGATGCGTCGATGATTACGGAATAGTATAAAGGTGTTGATAAAAATGAATTTCAGATCGATTTTAACAGTCTGCAACCTGTTGATAATTGCATGGTTTTTTAACACCAAATCTTGGTCAAAAGAAGAACAGTGGGTTAATTTTGCAGTTATAGAAATGACGTTAAAATCCCCCAAATAAATGTCTCATTTTTATTCATAACACGTCACCATTTAATACTATACATATGTCTATTTTCGATAAAAGAATCAATTATAAACCTTTTGAATATCCGGAGGTATTACAATTTACAGAAGCTATAAATAAAGCGTATTGGGTTCATACTGAAGTTGATTTTACAGCTGATACTCAGGATTTTCATTCGCATTTGAATGCTGCTGAAAAAACGGCTATCAAAAATAGTTTATTGGCAATTGCACAGATAGAAGTAGCGGTAAAAAGTTTTTGGGGTAATATCTATGAGCATTTTCCAAAACCGGAGTTCAATGGTTTAGGGAGTACTTTTGCCGAATGTGAATTCAGGCATTCCGAGGCTTATTCACGCCTTTTGGAAGTATTAGGGTATAATGATGAATTCGAAAAATTAATGGACATTCCGGTGATCCGTAAACGTGTTGATTATTTATCTGATGTACTAAAGGATACAAAATCACAAGACAATAAAAAGTATGTGGTTTCCCTTATATTGTTTAGTATTCTAATCGAAAATGTATCGCTTTTTAGTCAGTTTGCGATTTTATTGTCTTTTACAAGATTTAAAGGATACATGAAAAATGTAAGCAATATTATTGCGTGGACTTCGATAGACGAACAAATTCATGCTAATGGAGGAATTTATATCATCAATAAAATACGAGAAGAATTTCCTGATTTTTTCGATGAAGAAACGTTGGCTCTTATCAGGGAAACCGTAAAGCATTCTATAGCTGTAGAAGCAGATATATTAGACTGGATATTTGAAGAAGGTGAAATCGAAAGTATCAAAAAAGCAGATTTGGTGAATTTTATGAAATTTAGATTAGACGAAAGTTTAACCCAAATAGGCATTGAAACCGTATTTAATGTTCCTGCTGATGATTATAAGGCAATGGCATGGTTTGAAGAAGAGGTTTTTGCCAATAGTCTGGATGATTTCTTTGCGAAAAGACCGGTAGAATATACCAAACACGATAAAAGTATTACGGCAAACGACCTTTTCTAAACAGCAAATTACAAGTATGAATACAATAGATACAATTTCAGGAAATAGCGCTCCTTTGAGCGAAGCAGATAATAAAATGTGGTGGAAAAACTCTGAAAGTGAGCAAATTTTAAATCGTGGATATCTTTTAAAAGGTGAAACTGTAGAAGGTGCAATTGACAGAATTTGTACTGCTGCAGCAAAAAGATTATATAAACCTGAATTAAAAGATTCTTTTGTAGAAATGATCGAACGTGGCTGGATGAGTATCAGTTCACCGGTTTGGGCAAATATGGGAACAGAACGCGGATTGCCAATTTCGTGTTTTAATGTTCACGTTCCGGATGAAATTGAAGGAATCACACATAAATTGGGTGAGGTAATCATGCAAACCAAAATTGGTGGCGGAACCTCAGGATATTTTGGTGAATTGAGAGAAAGAGGAAGCGCCGTAACCGATAACGGAAAGAGTAGTGGAGCGGTAAGTTTTATGAAACTTTTTGATACCACTATGGACACTATTTCGCAAGGTGGCGTTCGCCGAGGAGCTTTTGCTGCATATTTAGACGTGGACCATCCGGATATCGAAGAATTTTTGAAGATAAAAAGCATTGGAAATCCAATCCAAAACCTGTTTACCGGAATTTGTGTACCGGATTACTGGATGCAGGAAATGATTGACGGAGATAGTGATAAAAGACAAATTTGGGCAAAAGTTCTAGAAAGCCGTCAGCAAAAAGGATTGCCTTATATCTTTTTTAGTGACAACGTAAACAAGAACAAACCACAAGTTTATAAAGATAAAAACCTGCGCATTAATGCCAGTAATCTTTGCAGTGAGATTATGTTGCCATCCAGTATTGATGAATCATTTATTTGCTGTTTATCATCAATGAACCTGGAACTATATGAAGAATGGAAAGATACTGAAGCCGTAAAACTCGCAATCTTTTTTCTTGACGCTGTATTACAGGAATTCATAGAAAAAACAGAAGGTAATTATTACCTGTCTGCTGCCAATCGTTTTGCAAAAAGACACCGTGCACTTGGACTTGGAGTTTTAGGATGGCATTCGTATCTGCAAAAAAATATGATTCCGTTTGAAGGCCTTGAAGCCAAAATGAAAACAACAGAAATTTTCAAACACATCAGTGACAAAGCCGATAAAGCAACGCAGGATTTAGCCCGAATTTATGGTGAACCAGAATTGCTAAAAGGATACGGAAGACGTAATACCACCACAATGGCAATTGCTCCTACAACATCATCATCGGCTATTTTAGGACAAACTTCGCCTGGAATTGAGCCTTTTAGCAGTAATTACTACAAAGCAGGATTGAGCAAAGGTAATTTTATGCGTAAAAACAAATACCTAAAAACATTGTTAGAAGAAAAAGGTCTTGATAATGAAGAGGTTTGGAGAGAAATTATGCTTAATGGAGGAAGTGTGCAACACATGAGCCAATTGAGTCAAAATGAGAAAGATGTTTTTAAAACCTTTAAAGAAATCAGTCAGTTAGAGATTGTGCAGCAAGCATCGATCCGTCAGAAATATGTCGATCAGGGACAAAGTATCAACCTGAATATTCCTTCGGACTTACCTATCAAAGAAGTAAATCGTTTGCTTATCGAAGCATGGCAATTAGGAATCAAGAGTTTGTATTACCAACGCAGTCAAAGTGTCTCTAAAGAACTTGTTACAAGTTTAGTAACTTGCAGTAGTTGCGAATCATAAAAAATAGTAAAGCCGGATAATATCCGGCTTTTTTTATGCAGTAATTTTTGCCCACTGATTATACGGATTATACGGGTTTTCACTAGTTTTTTTTAATGCATTGTTATCTTTGTTAAAGTTGTTATCCGCAATCTTGTCATGTCGACCAAAGGGAGATATCACACTCGAAACTCGACAAAGATTGGCGATTTTCTTTAAGGAATTGCTAATGCGATCTCTCCCTTTGGTCGAGATGACAAACATTATGCTACAAATACGACGAAAAAAAGACTGCCTTTTTACGGACAGCCTCTTAATAAACAACCTCCCAAAATCTTAATGACCTTTACTATTCTCAAAACCCAGAATAGTAATCATATAAGGTGTAGCTGAAACTTTTATTTTCTTTGTAATTGTCATAGTCGATAAATTAAGCTGTAATAATTCTCCTGTGGCTGGTGAAGTGATGTAGGCAAAATTCTCTGTTAACTGAATTTGAGGTTTCAAAGTAGCATCGCTTGCAGTTTCCGGAATTACTTTTCCTTCTTTTTCTAGCTGTAAACTGGTTAGGTTAAAAACTTTAAAATCACCTGAAAGCAATAAAATTCCTAATTTACTGGCATTGTAGCTTACTTTACATTGTGTAATGGTAGTGCTTTGCAAAATTGGTTTTATGGTTGCATTTAGAACATCAATTAAATAAGCTCCTTTTGCGGCAGTGAATCCTATAAATTTTCCTTTGGCCTTAGTTTCTAAAATGCTGCCAAACCATGCCGTTCCAAAATCTTCAGGAAGTGCGATCAGTTTTTGTTTTCCGGAGCTTTCTACCACAAGAACACCACTTGCAGAGCCAAAAACGGCATACGTTCCGTCAGAAGCATTTCCGTGGATTCCTTTTGTGGCTACAGTAGATTCAAAAAGTGTTTTACCCGTGTTATCAATTATTTTCACTTTCTCCGGCAACGTTCCCGCAACCGAATTGTCTTTTTGGGTAATGGCATAAGTTCCGTTCGAGAAAGTTGCCATAGCACCGTGATGCGCTAATAAACCGGCATTTATCGTTTTAAATTTAGCTCCGGCGGTATTGATTTCAGATTCTTTGGCTACGGATAAAGTACCATCTCCGTCATTAAAAGTCATCAATTCTCCTATTTTACTTTTAAAATGGGTAGGTAAAAGTGACTGACCAGTTAAGGCACCAAATTTCGGAATTCCGTCTACGTCAACATGATCGCCGTGACTTTCGAATCCGCTGTCAAAAGTTTCAACCGTATTATCTGCCCGGTGTATAATCCCTGCATATCGACCTGATTCTGTTGTATAAAGAGCTGACTTGGCAAATTTTGCATTAAAAGATGCTGTTGTTGCATCAACAGGATTTACAAGCGTAAGTTCGTTTGTTTTTTCATCAGAAAGCAATACTCTCAAATATTTGTATTCGGTAAGTGTTTCTTCAGGTGTTTCAGTAGTATTATCGTCGTCATTACTGCACGAAACTGCAAAAGTTGCTAAAGCAAATAGGAAAATCAGTTTGAAATAATTGTTTTTCATTGTAAATTGAAATTAATGGTTAAAAAAATATGGATATTGTTTTGAAAACAATAGTTTAAATGCCGAATTATTCTACAAGAAGATTCAGACGATTTTGTTCTCTTTCGGGTTCTATTTTATTTTGGACATAATTATAAAGTGCATTTTCCCATTCACCATAAACAGGATTTGGAAGCACAATAAATTTTTTGCCCCATTGATTTTGTTCCTTATCCGTTTCCGTGAGGCGTTGCGGAATATTCTTTTTTTCAAAAGCAGCTGTAAAATCATTTAAATTATCACCAAGAAGCATGATAAGATTATAGTTTTTTTCAACTGCCAATCGCCGTTCTTCTTTAGAAGATGATTCTTTTTTAAAGAGGCAATGTTGGGCATCTGCATTTGGTAATTTGAGTTTTTGTAAATTAAGTATAGTACTCTTTACTGCACTTGTATCCCTATTTGAAACATAGAAAATAGTAATCCCCATTTTGCTGGCTTCCTGCAAAAAAGATACAGCTCCGGGTACTGCTAATGCTCTTGATTGATCTGTCCAGAGATTCCATTCACGATCGCTGATTTGTATTTTTTCTTTAATCAAATGCGCTTCAAAACCACTGTTATCCAGTATCGTTTCATCCAGATCAGTGATAATGGCTAAGTTTCGCTTTTTAATTTGTTGGTTGGGAATTTCTTTAAGACGAAGCGAAGCTAAATTAAAAGCCTGATAACATAATGCCCGATATTCTGCTGAGGTTTGTTGCCATAAAACAGGCAATATTTTTATATTCGTTTCTTGTATTTGCTGCTGTCCAAAGCTTTGTTTTGAACTTAGCAACAACAAAAGAATTATCGCTTTAAAATAAAACGGAATCATTTTTTTTGTTTTCATAATCAAACTTTTTTATCAGATTTTTGAATTCCCGGCAGGAAAAAGTGTACTGATTAATAATTAATAGTAATAGGCATTGATTTGTAAACACTCATATTATACGTCGTGTTTTTATAGAGAATTACCCAATTGTATTGTCCGGATTGCCAAGATTTATCTGCTGTTGTTGGGTTTCCGTCTGCATCTTTTTCAGCGCCAACAACAATACTTTCGCCTCCCCAAACATCATTGATCTTTTGTAACGTAGCAATTTTTGAAGCTGGAGAAAGTCCTTTGTGTTCTACTTTTGTAATCACGATAACTTTTTTAAGGTCAAGATTATCAATGCTTTCCGGATGATAATTGAGGCTTTTTTTAATTAACACAGAAAAAAGAATTCCGTCGCCCATAATCTGGCTTACTTGAGCGTGAGCCGTTATTTTATCACCCTTTTTGAATATTAATTCCGGTTCTGTCCAGGTTTCCATATAGTAAATCAAGTCATCATTTCGCGAAAGCATATCACGACCAATTAACGGATCAACAGGCATATTTGCGGGATCTGTAATGGTAATTTCTTCTTTGATTTCGAGCTGGGATCCGTTTTCATCCAAAACAATAAAAGAGAAATCATATTTACCTTCCGGAGCATCGGCAGGAATATTAAAATGCTTGTGTACGTTTGTGTTTTTTACTCCTTTGTATTCTGCAAAAGAGAATTCGAACTTCCAGTCTTTGGTATAAGTATCTCCTTTTTTAGGAAGTATTTTAATTTGTACATCGGTAATTTTATCACCGGCAATAACATCAGCATTAAAATGAAAATCACGGCCAATTAAAGCCCGTTTATTATTGGCCGTTCCAATTTCGACATTTGTGGCAGTTGGTTTTAAAACTTCGTTGTTGTCATCGTTGTCACAAGCCGTAAATAGAGCGGTGACAGCAAAAAACAGAAAAAATAATTTTGCTTTTTTCATAAGGAATTTGGGTTTGGTAATTGAATTCATATTAATTTGATTTATGTATTAAAAAGGGAATTTTAACGGATAGAATAATGTTTCTGCTGGCTTCAGGTAAGTCAATCAGTCTATAGAAACTGGTATGATTGAGGTATTTTGTGTTAAACAAATTCTGAACCTGCAGGCTTATGATAAAATCCTGTTGTCCGGCTTTTGCTTTGGTTCCTATTGCGAGATTGAAGACATTACTGCTGGCGGTTTTCTTTTCTGGCGGAACGATTTGATTTTGCTCAGCCGTATAGCGATAATCCAGTGAGAAATAAGTGTCTTTTAAGTGCTTTATTTCGGGATTATAGGTTAAACCAAATAAAACCGAAGCAGGCGGAGAAAAGGGGAGTGTGTATCCTTTTTTGCTTCCGGATAATTGTTCTGAGTATAGATATTCTGCCAGAATCTCTCCGCTTAAATTTTTCAGGAAATTGTAGCGGGCTTGCAATTCACCGCCATAACGCATGACTTTACTTTGCTCATATTCAAATACCTGATTACCTGCGCCGTAATAAATATCATGTTGCGAAGTAGGATTGAGGTAAATGTAATTAGGGAAATAATTAAAAAACGGACTCACTTGTACAAACCATTTATTCTCCTGCCATTCCATGCCCAGATCTAATTGATACGAACGTTCTGCTGCTAAATTGGGATTTCCTTTTTCGAATCTGAAATAATGATAATTAACACCGTTTGAAGCCAGTTCTTTGGCAATTGGCATTCTAAAACTCGTTCCCAGATTGGCTTTAAGCGACCATTGTCCCGGCGTATAATTGACGCCAGCTGACCAGTTGAAACTGTCGAATGTTCTGGTAAGTTCTTCAGATCGTTTTAAGAATTGCTGGGTAGTCTGACCGTTTTCTGTGATTTCGCTTTGAAACCAATCTGTATATTGTTTCATTTCGATTCTGGCATAATCCAGACGAATTGCGCCATGAACCAGCCACAAATCATTTACCCGAAATTTATCATAAACAAACAATCCGGCATTCGATTGCTTAAAAGCAGGAATCAGAAAACTCCAGCCATTAATGGCATTTTCTTGTTGCTCGCCATTTAAACCTGCTGTAAATTGATGCTGACCTAACGAAAACACATCTTTTATTGCAATCGAAAAAACCTCTTTATCATATTGTCTTTCTAAATCTTCTGGCGCATACATATCGTCCGGATAAATAGGCGGCATATAGCCATGATTGACATAATGGCTCCATTCACGACGAAAATTTTTCTGAAAACCCAATTGTGATTCCAGTTGGTGTATACCTAAAGAAAACGAAGTTGTATTGCTTATTTTAGTATGCGTAACTTCCTGAAAAGGCATGAGAATATCACGACTCGATTTATCATGAAGTTCCATATCAACGTTTCGGGGTTCGAGCCCGTGGGCGTTGGCAAAAAAGCCGCTTTTGGTATAAACAGAACTTGCATAAAAAACCGATTTAAAGCGATCTGTAACATAACCCAAACTTCCGTGCAAATCCAGTTCTTTTCCTGCAGTATTGCGCAAATGATTTTTGTATAAAGGAACGGCGTAGTTGTAAACATGGACCATATTTGTGGGAACACGATAATCGCCGTATTCCATAGCGGTTATTCTGGAATCGAAAAACCATTTTTTACTTCGGCCAAATAAATTAAACGATCCTCCATATTGTTCGTTATTACTTTTGCCTGTAAAATCAACACTTCCGCCTAAGATATTCTGAGCAGGAAAAGGTACGGGCTTAATATTAATGGCACCGCCAATGGCATCAGATCCGTAAACAAACGAAGCCGGACCTTTGATAATTTCAACCCTGTTTACGGCATATTGATCGATTTCAAGACCATGATCTGCGCCCCATTGCTGGCCTTCGTGTTTAATGCCGTTTTCTACAACAATAACCTGATTAAAACTCAATCCTCTAATTAAAGGTTTCGAACCTCCGGAACCTATCGAAATAGTTTTAACTCCAGGAAGCCTTTGCAACGATTGCATCAGGCTTCCGCCAAGATTTCGCTGGATAAAACCACTGTTGACGGTTTCGATATTGAGGGATTCTTCTTTTTTACGACGGTTTTCATAATCATCTTTAATCACAACTTCCTGCAATTCTTTTGCATCAGATTGCGCCGAAACACTTGTGATTACAGCAAAACATGAAAGCAGTAGGAAAAAAATCCGTAATCGATTCGGTTTGTTTTTGTTCATCAAAACCAACTATAAAATTTTAATACTTAAACCTTTAATCGTTTGCCAGCCTTCTTTGTCGGTTAAACGAATCATGAAATGATAATCGCCCGGATCAATATCTGCAGGGATATTAATTTCCTGAACTGCTTCGTAATTTTTTTCTCCATTTACAATCGTAACCGAATTAATATACAACAGCGGATTCACCGGTTTTTTTACAGGATCGGCTGTACAATTATTGACTTCGGTGCTGTGTGTATGGTGATCAAAATTGTGGTGAATGTCCAGACTGTAGGAGCCTAAAGCAACATTATCTGTAAATTTTGCCCGAAACGTGATTTTTTGTCCACGGATAATTTCACTGCATTGTATGGGAAATGCATTTGTTGCCGAAATATCGATAACAGGATATTCTGTGTCAATTTCGTTATGGTCGCTGCTGCAGGATGCCAGAATATAAACGTGGATTAGAACGGTAAAGAGAATTTTAGTTTTCTTCATTTTGTTTGATTTTGATGTGATTCATATGTAAAAATTGGGTTATTAAACAAGGGATTTTATATCGAAAATGACATAGGAATATTGACTTTAATGCACAGAAAATGGTCAGAAAAGGAATTTTCTTTTATCGATTTGAGATAGTAAATAAGAAAGAGGTAAAAATGTAAAAAGTAAAATGCAAGACGATTAGAACTGTCGTTTGGAAAGGTTCAAGTTGTTGATATTGAATTTAATAACGATAGAAAGTAATGTGTAATACTAAAGTTTTTGATCTGATTTTGAGCACAATAGTTTTATTCCGAAAAGGGAAAAACTTTCAGTATCAGAAAAAGAAAAAGCTGTTTTTCAGGCTATAATTGCGAGAAAACTAAATAGTATGGATTTGGAAAAAGCGAATTGCTTTTTCTACATTATTAAATCTAAAATATATAAATGCACATCAAGTCAAAATTGAATTGATTTACTTTTTATGGTTTTAGAAAATAGGAGGTGCTCGAAGGGAAAATAAAGAACCTTTAAAAAACTCAGAAAGTGATTTTGAGTAAAAATGTACAGAACATATTAAAGAACTGCTTTTGTAGAACTGAAAAGTTTCAAAAGAAAAAGTTCCAACAGGACTAAATTTAAAATGACAAATGGCACATTCTTCATTTGAATGATCCAGTATTTTAAATTCGCTTTTATCAGAATGATAAACCTGCTTTATACTTTTGTGCGAAGCATTATGGCCTTGTATGTGTTCATACGAATGTAATACCGGAAATAGTATAGCAAATACTACTATTAGCGGCATAAAAAGATTAAGGAATTTAAACTTCTTTTTCATTCTGATGAATTGACATTGATAATGCAATGTTGTTGCAAATATAAAATTCTTATTTGTAAATGCAACATTGTTTCATTAAAAATAATTCTGAATCTAATAATTAATAGTTGAAAAATTAATTTAGGTAAATCAAAAGCTGAGATGTGCCTAACGGCACGAATTATAAACTCAAACTTTTGATTTTAATCTGCTCAACGTTTCTTGTGAGACATTAATATACGAAGCCACAATTTTATTAGGCAAACGCTTTACAATTGTTGGATTTATTTTAAGTAATAACTGATACCGTTCTAAAGCATCCATTGTGGTAAATGACATAAGCCTGTTGGTATTATTGACATAAGCCCTTTCTAAATAGCGACAATAAAAGGGCATCCATTCCGGAATGGTTTGAAGCAGGTGATTAAAATCTTCGTGACTAATATACAAGAGTTCAGATTTTTCGATCACCTGAATATATTCTGCCGAAGGCGCTTTAGTAATAAAACTCACCAATGCTGTTGCAATCTGGTTTTCGAAAGCAATATATCGGGTTACATCTTTTCCTTCTTCGTTGATATAATAGATCCTTAAACAGCCTTTACCCACAAAATAAGTATTCTGACTGGTTTGTCCGGCTGAAACCAGTAGTTCGTTTTTATCGTGTTTTAAAGGTTTAAAATAAGATAAAATCGTATTGAGGTTTTCATCAGAAACCTCAATACGATTTTTTATATAATCACCAAGTTGTTCGTATATCATTTGTTATTTATAATCTCTCACAAATTTGCGGTAGTAAATAATATCTTCTATAGACAATACTACCAAATCCTGTTCTTGTGCAAAGCTAATGATTTTGTCCAGTTTTGCCATGCTGCCGTCTTCATTCATTAACTCACATAAAACAGCTTCAGGCTGTAAACCGGCTAATTTCATTAAATCTACACTGCCTTCAGTATGTCCGTTACGTTCCAGAACACCATTATTTTTAGCCCGTAACGGAAAAATATGTCCCGGTCTTGCCAAATCTGATGCTTTTGCATTCACAGCAGAAGCCGTCTTGATAGTCGTAATTCGATCTGCTGCAGAAACTCCGGTTGTAACGCCATTTTTTGCTTCGATTGTAATAGTAAACGGAGTCTGGAAACTGCTGGTGTTTTCTTTGACCATATAAGGCAATTCCAGTTGATCTGCTTTTTCGTTTGTGAGGCAAAGACATACAATTCCACTGCATTCGCGTATCATCATCGCCATATTGGGAACAGTTATATGCTGCGCAGAAAAAATCAAATCGCCTTCGTTTTCGCGGTTTTCATCATCGGTCAATAAAATTCCTTTTCCGTTTTGTAAATGTTTTAATGCATTTTCTACACGTTCTATGCTGGTTAAACCAAATTTTTCAAGTGGATATGTTAGTGTGCTTATCATTTTATTTTGAATACTTTTTTGAAATTAATAAGCGGCAAATCTAAAGTTGTTTCACACACAAAAGTTTGATATAGGTCAATAAATGAGCTTTTGATTTTTTTGTCTTTATACTAATTCCAGCAGTGTTTGGGTAGCTATAACTTCTGCAAATTCTTTGTGCAAACTTGCCAGAGATATTTGATGCACTAACTCTGAATCATATTTTTCGCCGTTAATTCCAATTCGGTCAAAAGTTGCCGTTGCATCAGCAATTAAATAGACATCAAACCCTAAATTTCCTGCCATTCTGGTCGTTGTCGAAACGCAATGATTCGTGGTAAGACCCGCAATAACCAGTTTGCGAATCCCTAATATGTCTAATCTTTCTTTTAAGTCAGTTCCTATAAAAGCACTGTTGACATTTTTTGTAATCACAGGTTCGCCGGTAACAGGTTTTACTTCGTCTTTTATTTCAAATCCCGGATGCGAAGGATGTAGTTTTGAGTCTGGATGTATGGAACTGTGAACGATATGAAAAACAGGTAATTTCAGTTTTCTCCATTGCTCCAGAATTTGGGACATTTTGGTTTCGGCATCTTTATTATTTCGGTTTCCGCCCCAAAAATCTTCTTCATTAAAACCTTTCTGGACATCAATTAAAATCAAGGCTGTATTTTGGTCTCTAAGTTTCATCTTTTTATAAATTAGATTGTTAGATACAAAATTACCGTTGTATACCCAATCAAAAAAGGACAAACAATAGTCGTTTCAGGACAACCTGTTTTTGATCGTTGTAGGCAAAGCATCTAGATGAGTTTCAAGAACAATGCGCAATTGTTTAGAGGTTTTGTAACCGCATAAATGTGCGATATGTTCTATTTTGTAATCAGTATTGGTGAGCAGGCTTTTTGCTTTTTCGATTCTTAGTTTCGTTCGGTATTCGGCGATTGTAATTCCGGTTTGTTTCTTGAAAATTCGGGTTAGGTTTCTGGGACCAATGTGTACTAAATCAGCAAGAAAATCGATTGTAGATGTTTTATCCAGATTAGAGATAATCCAATCCTGAATAATATGGATTTTTTCGTCATGATGGTTTCTGTTTTGCAAATAAACACTTTCCTGTTCGTCATTTGCATGTCTTCGTTTATACACCACCAATTCTTTGGCAATTATTGCGGCAGTTTGTTTTCCGTGACGTTCTTCGATAATATGCAAAGCCAGATCGATTCCGGTTGTGATTCCGGCGCTGGTATACATATTTCCGGATTGCGAGAACAAAGTATTGCTTTGCGTTTGTGTAAGCGGAAAATCTTTTTGGAGTTTATCAACCAGTTTCCAGTGCGTTGTACATTTTTTATGATCTAAAAGTCCGGCTTTTGCCAAAAGAAATGCTCCGGAACAAATACTGCAAATCGTGGTTGGATTGATATTTATTTCCTGAAGCCATTCAAAAAAAGAAGCGTCTTCATGATCCAAATCGATTTGATGCGTGCTAAATCCCGAAATAAAAATAATATCATCTTTCTGCGGTTTCGTTTTAGAAAAGTGAGTAAGTGAAGCCAACTCTAATCCCGAAGAACAAATTACAGACGATTGACTGCTGATAAACTGCAGCTTATATTTGAATCCTAAAAGTATTGCTTCCTGAAATACCTGCAAAACGCCACTTAAATCAAGTAATGTAACTTGCCTGGGAATGTAAAAATAAACCGTAGATATCGCTTTTTCCATTTTAGAGTTTCTAAATGCTTTTAGTGTAACAAAAATAATGGTTTAATTTTATTTTAAAGCTTCAAATACAGCCCTGACTCTGCCTGAATTATGATTTACTATCAAACTATAATTACTTGAAATTTATGTAGCTAAAATACTATTTAAATTTATTTTTTTTTGAAAAATTATTTGTACTTGCTTAACAGAAGTATTTATCACTGGTACAGTGATTTTTAAACCTTTATTTGAAATAAAATAAAAATCCGGTTGGCAAAAAAATAAGTAAATTATGATGTTTTTGCAGTTCGTGTTTATTTAAGTGTACATTTGAGATAAACACTACTCAATAATGAACGTTAACGCGAATATAAGGATTTTACTCACGGATGATGATGAAGATGACAGGGATTTTTTTGCAGAGGCAATAGAAGATCTTCATTTGAGTCATCCTGTCGAATTTTGTAAAAATGGTATCGAACTTCTGGAACGTCTTGGCGATAAAAGTTTGGATATTCCGGACATTATTTTTCTGGATCTTAACATGCCTATTTTATCAGGTTTCGAAACTTTGCAGCAAATTCGCGAAGACATTCGATTTGAAAATATTCCGGTAATTGCGATTTATTCCACTTCGGCGACTGTAGATGGTGTTAAAAACACCTTTGGGTTAGGCGCCAATGCTTACATCGTAAAACCCATCGCTTTTGGTGATTTAAAAAAATTATTAAAGAAAGTTATTGAAATTGACTGGAACGAGAGAATTCAAAATGTAAAATTAGAATCTTTTGTCATTAGCCTTTAGTTTTTCATAAAAGGATACAATTGTAATATTATGCAATGATTGATAATATTTAATATTTTAAAAAATGAGATCATGCATAAACAAAATAAAGATTTGCCAAAGGCTACCCGCCAGGATTTCCCCATTGTAGGTATTGGTGCTTCGGCAGGAGGACTGGAAGCTTTTACACAGTTTATAGAAGCAGTTCCTTTACATTCTGAAATGGCATTCGTCATTGTACAACATCTGCACCCATTGCATGATAGTATGCTTACAGAACTTTTGTCCTCTGTAGCCAGGATTCCCATAAACGAAATTACAGATGATATTCATCTGGCCCCCAATAATATATATGTTATTCCTGAGAATAAAATGCTCACCTCATTTGATGGCGTTTTAAAGCTCAGCCCCAGAGTAAAAGACACTAAAAACCAGGCGATAGATGTTTTCTTTAATTCTCTGGCAGAGGTTCATCTTGACCTGGCCTATGGCGTATTGCTTTCAGGAAACGGATCTGATGGAACCATTGGTCTTAAAGCCATCAAAAAACACGGAGGCATTACTTTTGCCCAGGATATTAATGCCGCTAATAACGAAATGCCACAAAATGCGATAAATGCAGGAGTGGTTGATTATGTATTATCTCCCGCAGAAATCGTCCTGAAACTAATAGAAATTACCAAAGCAAAAGATCATTATACCGAACAAAATGACCCAAATGATGAAGTCATATTTCAGGAAATCATTAAAATTTTGCGCCATCACAGCGGTGTAGATTTTACGTATTACAAGCAAACCACCATACGCAGACGTATTGCCAGACGAATGGCATTGAGTAAAATAGCGAGTTTAAGAGATTACCTAAAAGTACTTCAGAGTGATAAACTTGCCCCTGAGGATTTGTTCAATGACTTATTGATTCCTGTAACTGAATTTTTTAGGGATACGAAGATATTTCAGACAATGAGAGAAAAAGTTTTTCCGTTGCTGACAAGCAGAATAACCGACGAAAATGCGATTCGTATCTGGATTGCAGGATGTTCTACCGGCGAAGAAGCGTATACAATCGCGATTGCGCTTCATGAATATCTGGGCGAAAACCTGGAGGGAAAGGAGATTCAGATTTTTGCTTCGGATATTTCAGAAATTGCCATAGCCAAAGCCAGAATTGGGTTTTACCGAAAATCGCAAATGCGAAATGTTTCTGAAACCATCCTGACCAAATATTTTACGGCCAGCACAAACGGCTATAAAATAAAAAGACAAATTAGGGATTTATGCATTTTTGCCGTTCATAATTTTCTAACAGATCCGCCTTTTGCCAGAATGGATTTAATTACCTGTAGAAATGTATTTATTTACATGGATTCGCTTTTGCAGAAAAAATCGCTCACCACGTTTCATTATGCCTTAAAAGAAAACGGATTTCTGCTTTTAGGAAAATCAGAAACCGCGGTTCCTGCCGCAGAACTTTTTCAGCCGTTTGAGAAAGCAGGTAAAATTTATACCCGCAAACAGGTTTCCGGCAGATTTGTACATTCCGGAATGGAATCGAATGATAAATTAAAAACATTAAAAAATAATATACCAAGAAAAGAGATTGTAAAAGAAGACTTTAGAAAAAGTGCCGATGCTGTTTTGCTTTCTTCCTATACTCCGGCAAGTGTCATTGTAAACGAACAAATGGACATCGTACACATCAATGGTTCCATAGCCGAGTTTATAGAACTTTCGGCAGGAAAACCTACCTTCAATCTTCTCAAAATGGCCCGCGAAGGACTGGCTTTTGAACTTAGAAATACCTGGCATAAAGCCAAAGAAGCCGGTTCGATCATAAAAAAAGAAGGAATTCAGGTCAAAACCAGAGGAACAATTAGCGAGATTACGATCGAAATACGTTTGCTTGAAGATACGCTTGAACCTTATTTTTTAGTCGTGTTCTATAAAAGTATTATTAAAAAAGAAGATGCCTCTTCATCTCAATTTACAGCAGACGAAATTCGCGAGAATATTAATTTAAGACGAATTGCACAACTCGAAAAAGAGCTTGCCAAAATACATGACGATGTAAACGCCATTAGCGAAGAACAGGAAGCATCAAACGAAGAATTGCAAAGTGCCAATGAAGAATTGCTGAGTGGGAGCGAAGAGCTGCAAAGCCTCAATGAAGAACTAGAAACCTCTAAAGAAGAACTGCAATCGAGCAACGAAGAGCTTTTGCAGATTAATCAGGAACTCCTGAACAAACAACAGCAAATAAATATTTCTAAAAATTATACAGAGGCTATTGTAGCAACACTCAGGGAACCTATTGTGGTTTTAGATACCAGTTTAAGAATAAAAAACATCAACAGGGCTTTCTCTAAAAAATACAATATTACAAAAGAAGAAGCAACGGGAAAACTGATCTATGAAATTCAGAACCATCTTTTTGATAATATCCCAATGCGTGCGATGCTTGAAAAAATATTGCCCGAAAAAACACAGCTCGACGATTATCAGATCTCAGTAAACCTGTTGCCGTATGGAGAAAGTATTATGCTGCTAAATGCCAGGCAGGTAACCAATGAAAACAGTAAAGAACAACTGATTTTATTGGCCATTGAAGACATAACAGAACGCCGGATCATCGAAAAAAGACTGCAAGTATTATCGAGCGAACTAGAAGCAAAAGTAGAAGAACGCACTGAAGATTTGTTAACTGCAAATAAGGAACTCGAAAGTTCCAACATTAATTTGCATGGCGCCAATGTGCAGTTGCAGGAATATGCCTATGTGGCAAGTCACGATTTGCAGGAACCATTGCGTAAAATATTGATGTTTATAAGCCGACTTCTGGAAATGAACGAAGATTTTTCTGCCGAAGCATTTATGCTCATCGGAAAAATCAGCAAATCGTCTGTCCGCATGAATACACTTATCAAGGATTTACTGGCGTATTCGTACCTTAATAATCCCGACAGGCAATTTGTGGCCACAGACCTGAATGTTATTTTAGCCAATATCCTGATTGATTTTGAGCTACTGATCGAAGAACGCGAACTTGAAATAAAAGTTGGGCCTTTGCCTGTTATCAATGCGATTCCGCTGCAAATGAACCAGCTTTTTTATAATTTAATCAGTAATGCACTTAAGTTCTATAAAAACGACGGTTCTATTTCTACAGTCGAAATAAACTCGAGTAAAATGACAACAGCCCAGCTTAAAAAATATCCGTCATTGAATCCCGCTTTAACATATTGCGAAATCATTATAAAAGACAACGGAATAGGTTTTAACAAAGAATACGAAAACAAGATTTTTACCATTTTCCAACGCCTGCACAACAACGAAGTCTACACCGGAACCGGAATAGGTCTGGCCATAGGCAAGAAAATCGTAGAAAACCATAAAGGCATCATCTTCTCCAGAGCCGAAGAAAATATTGGTGCCGAGTTTCATATCATATTACCTGTTTAAAGAATTTTACTATTTTGTTAATTAATTAAAAGACGATATGCCTAATGGTGTATCGTCTTTTTTTTATGACTTTTAAAACAGGTATTTATACGTATTGTTAGGTTTTTATTTAGTTATTATACTTGCTTAAAATAAATTTTAGCGGATTATGGATTTCCGTAAAGTAGGGAATTGGTGAATGCTGATATTTGTTATTTATAATGATTATCTTATATAATACATTAAACTATTTGATTAATATAAAAAAAACTTATTATGTCAGATTTCAAAGGTGAAAAACTTATAAACGACCTAAAGACAAAAGAGGTTTACGAGTATGTCGATACAGAAAATAAAATTAAACAAATTTCAAGAGAAGTATTTAAAAATAAGGATGAAATAATTCATTATCCGAGAGGTTTTGAAGGTGGCGAAAAATATAAAACAATTAGAAAGTTTATTTTTCGAGGATTTAATGGAAAATTACCGGTCGGTGTATTTAAGTCTGTAACATACGGTTGGGGTTTTACTAAACCTCTTTATCCATTTTCCGATTATATTAATAAATGCAATTTTGAAGAAGTAATAATTGAAAAAGGAGGAAAAGTAGCATTTGACGTAGCAAATAAGAAGCTCTATTTATCAGAAGTAAGTTTAGAAATTCTATTACAGTCATTTAATGTAATTTTTAAGAAGAATAAAGCAGAAATTGAATTAGTATTAAATACAAATTTATATAATCTTTTTCCTTCTGTAATTTCGAAACCAGAACAAACCTATATTGCAAATGCATTAGCTTCGTCTTTATCATCTTGGGGGAATTCTATTGATGAATTTTCTGACGATGATAAAAATGCTATAAAAGAACTATTTGATAAATTATCAATTGGAACTGATTTTTTAACAAAAGATGCACTTGCAAAAACTAAAGAAATAGTTGATAATAAGTATATACAAGAAACATTAAAAAAATATAAAATACTAATGGGACTGAAAACTGATGGTGACAGTTTAGAAAAGCAATGGCAAGAATTTCTAAAAGATAATAGCTGGATATTTTCTTCAATATTTGCACAGCCAGTCATTTTATATAAAAGAGAAGCATATGTTGGGGGTAAAAATATTGATAATAAAAATGGTAAATTCAACGATTTCTTGATTAAAAATAGTTTAAGCGACAATGTTTCATTTCTAGAAATAAAAACACATAAAACAAAGCTCCTTGATAGCTCAAAATATAGGGGTGATGATGTTTATAATGCAACCAAAGAACTTACGGGATGTATAGTTCAAGTACTAAATCAACGTGATAATTTCCAGAAAGAATTTTATGCAATAAAAGGTAAAAATAAAGACAAACAAAATTTTGAGACTTTTAATTCCAAGTGTGTAGTTTTAATTGGTTCGACTAAGGATTTGGACGAAAATCAAAGTTACTCATTTGAACTTTTTCGTAGTAATAGCAGAGATGTAGAAATCTTAACTTTTGATGAACTTCAAAATAAAATTGAAAGTTTACAAAAAGTATTGAATAAAAAAAATAAATAGGATACTACTGGGGAAAAGTCTTATGATGACATAAATTGTATTTGGTATTATTACATTTCTTATGAAAAAGACATTTTTCGAAACGATTATCGAAAAAGCATTTTTATTTATGACAAATTAAGTAGAAGTTTATTATTTGCTGATTTTGCATCCGAAGTAGATATATTTTGGACAAAGTTTTTCTTTAATTTCTACATCCCAATACCCCAGACTTACAATCCATCCCCAAAAACCAAATCAAACAATCCTACATAAAAAAAAAGAGACCCACAAGTCTCTTTTTTTCTTTTATATATGTTTTACAAAGTATTATTTAGTGTTTAATATATTTTGTAAAAATTCAACTTTGTCTTTTTCAGCCTGAACTAAACGTTCGTAAAGTTTTTTATTTTCTTCGTAAGTTTCAACCAATTTATCTAAAGGATTAAATGTACAATGATTGTTGAATGTTGCAGTAGTATTATCAGTAAAATTATTAAAACTATTGAAATAATTAATTATTCCTTCGTCTGAAAAATTCTTAATCGCTTCAACACTTACTCCCAAAGCATTTGCTACATCTACCAGTTTATCATCGTCTATGGTTTCGCTGTTTTCCAGAGCAGATATCGTCTGTTGGCTAATTCCTAAAGCTTGTGCCAAAGCTTCTTGCTTCATGTCACGAAGTTCACGAATACGGCTAATTTTTCGCCCTATATGATTTTGTTTTGTTAGTGTGCTCATAATTCAAAGATAATATTAAGGGTAATAACAGGCAATATATAAAAAACATATTTTGCCGGGTATGATACAAGCAAAATGATTTGGTACAATCACAATTTTCTGCTAAACAAAAGTACGATTTTTGAGACATGAAATGGTTAAAAGCAAAAAAATATCCTGATGAATCGATTTAAAATCAAATCGATTAAATAGTTGCGTGCTGCACTTTCCGTTAAAACCAAAATACACTTCTATGGTTTTAAAAAGTCTTTCTAATAACTTATTTCTAATATTCTATTTATAAAAAAATACCTTATTCTGTTATTTATATAACTTATTTAGGTCAATTGAGATATTGTGTTTTTTGAGATTTACTAGATTCTTATTTGTAAAAATGATCCTGATAAAATAGTCATCATACAAGTAAAAAAGTATAAAGATCAAAAACTACAAAAGGATGAATTATTTAGACTACAATATTATACTTCCGGAACCTGGTAAAACGAACAATTTTCTATTTGAAAATATTACAACAGATTTTTCGAACCCCAAAAAAGCAAAAAAAATAAATTATACAAAGAAAGTCGCTATCACCAGATTCAAACGCGACGGAAACGATATGCTATTTGAGTTGTTTCTTTCTGAAATAAAGATCACAAGCAATTTATCTATAGAAAACATTTTTTTTCTTGAAGAAATAGGATCTGTCTTTGACGAAGTAGAAGTTGAGATAAATGATTACGGCAAGATCATCAACATCTTAAATTTTAAGGAACTGCAGGATCGATGGAAAACCATGCAAGCAAAACTGGTAATCGATAACGAAGGTCGAACTGTAGAAGTCTATATGCAAAATATTACAGATTTATTAAAGGAAGAACGACGACTGATCTCCTTTTTTTCAGACTATAAAATCTTCGGATTATATTTTTCCAGCCTATACAGAAACTCGTACGATATCGAGCGAAAAAGAAAACTAATCGATTGTGGCAAAACAATGATAACAGAGCGCTTTTATCCAAAAGATGAAAAATTCAGCACTTATATATTAGAAGGAATTCCGGTAGAGAGCAGTGAAAACAATGATTTTATAAAATATGAAGGTATTATCGAATACAGGGAAGACCAAATAGATTTAGCCACAATAGAAATAGAAAAAGAAAACTCGACCACTATATATAACATTTACAAAACAGCACTATAATGGACAAACGGGATAATAGTTTACGACGAAAAGAACGAGAGGAAAAGCAGGAAGCTAAAAATGGATTGAAATTTGTTATTGACGGCGCCAAAATTAGATGCAATTCATGCACCATTCCTGATGGAGATTTAAAAGCAAATTATGATACAGCAAGTATACAGGATAAACGTGTTGTTACAGTGGTTGAGAAAGACATGAGAAGTTTGATCTTTAAGGGAAATTGCAAAAAAAGCTTTATGAATTTAAGTCCTTGCGCCTCTGTAATGAAACTGGGAGAATGGAAAAATCCCGGAACGGTTTATTTTCAGGATGAACTGGCAGTACTTTTACGCAGCACCATAAAATGTGAATACGGAGGAGTTGATATCACCATTTGGGATTGCGGACAACGAAATGTAATTACAAATCTGGATACCTTGGGCGCGCCGGTTCCTGAATATACACCGATAGTATATGTAAATGGATATTTTTATAGTAACGATGGAATTTATTTAGGTAAAATAAGTTCAGGTGAAAATGTTTATATTACGGATCAATTATCATTTTTAGAATTGGAAAAAGGAAAGAATGTTGAGAAAGAAAAAGTCATTTATTTCACTGAAAAATATGGATTGAATAATACTCAGCTTTTAGATAGGGCAAATTGGGCCTACGCAGAAGGAAAAGGTTACATACCAGAATATTATGCATATGCAATGAATAATTTCCAGAAAGTAGCCAAAAGTGAAAAAAACATGTATTTCTACGGTATGCAAGATACTGATCCCGTTACACAAAAAGTAAGAAGATTAGATAAAGATAAGTACTTGTCAGGAGGATATGAAAATCAAAGTGGTAAATCATTTTGGGATACAAGAAAAGATCTTTCAAAAATGACTTCTGATATGATTGGAGAAATTGCGGCAGTATTCAAAACACAATTACAGCCTGACAATGATCCAACAAATGGTTCCAACCAATGGCGCGGAGGAAAAGGTTCTGGCGAGATGCAATTAAATCTGCCTATAGGATCAAAGTATTGGCATAGATTTTTTAAATTAAAAAAACAATATACAGGACAAGCTAAAATTATAACATTATGAAAGATTTTAATATAAAGAGAATATATGTATTAGTAAGTCTAATTTTTATATTTTTTTTTAGCAATTTTACTCAACACAAATATTATCAGGAATTTAGTTTTGACAAGTTAAGAAATGAGAAAATAGTATTTAAAGATATAAGCTTAGGAAATGGATATCAAATTTACGATGATCGAATTTCAGCTATTGTTGAGGCTAAAAATATTGGATCTAAGATTTATTCTATAAAAATAAGTAACACTTTCCCAATATACCATGGTTGTTATGATTCTATTCCAAATAGCGTAGATGTCGGAAATGGAGAATATATTCAATTTTATGATAAAAAAATAAATATCAGTTCACTTTTAAAAATGAATTTAGATAAACTAATAAACTCAAATGAAGTTTATATTGTTTTTACAAGTAGCATTGATTTCTTTAAATTTAATGGACAAGATTTTATTTTATTATCAGCAAAAGATAGAAGATTTTTTAGAAACTTACAACGAAATTATTGGATTTTATTACAGGTAGAAAATAAAGACATTGTAAATTCTTTTGCTTTTATTGATGGATATACATCGAATAATGATTGTTTTGGAGATTTTAATAATGATGGTTTGTTAGATTATATGAATTGGGATTTCAATAAAAGAAAAATCACTTTACATTCTTTAAGGAATGATAAATTTGAAATTGATAAAGAGCATTATGTGAAGTTAAAGCAATCAAAAGAACAAACAGAGTTGGTAAAAGAAACAGGTATTATAATGCTTTATGATTTATTTGATAGAAAAAACTCAAAATGGTTTTATAAACTTTAATGGAATATTTGATTACTATTATATGAAAACAACAAAAGAATTCAAAAATTTTTGATTAGAAAGTAATCATAAGGAAGACAGATTTATATGTAGGAATATGCTATGAAAGCCCAATTTGGGAACAGCAGTTTAGAGATTATTTGAAAGCTACAGAACAAGACAAAAAGTAAACTTATCATGAAGTTAAAAACAATTATTATAGTTTTAAATTTATTCTGTTTTCCTGCAGTTTCTCAAAACGTCAAGCAAGACAGCTGTCAATTATTCTTTAAAGAAATAGGAATAAGAGATTTTATATTGAATTCAAATTACAAACAATTTGTAAATGAAATTAAAGACTTGAAAAAAAAAATTAAGAAAGAAAATGTCTATGGAATCGAAATTGTAACTTTTAATGAAAATATTATTCTTCTCAAGGAAAGAAAAACTGTAGAGTATAATTTAAAATTTAAAGATAATATTCTAATGGCATACACCTTCAAAATTAATATTGGTAATTTCAGAAAGGCACCTAATTATTATGAAAAAGTTTTAAAATTGATTAATAATAATGACAAAAATTATTTTATTAAAAAAGGAGGATATTCTTTTATGAAAAAAACTGAAAAATGCACAAAATTTTTTGATATTATTTCTAGTAAAAATGAAACTCAATCAATATATGGAGGCATTAGGTATGAAAGCCCAATTTGGGAACAACAATTTAAAGATTATTTGAAAGCTACAGTACAAGACAAATAGTAAACTGATCATGAAGTTAAAAACAATTATTATAGTTTTAAGTTTATTCTGTTTTCCAGCAATTTCACAAAACGTCAAGCAAGACAGTTGTCAATTATTCTTTAAAGAAATAGGTATAAGAGACTTTATATTAGGGTCAAATTATACCCAATTTGTAAAAGAAAGTAAATCATTAAAAAGAAAATTTAAGAAAGAAACCGTCTACGGGATCGAAATAGTAACATTTAATGAACACATTAACCTTATTAAACAAAAAAGAATAGTTGAATACAATCTAAAATTTAAAAATAATATTATTATGGCTTATTCTTTTAAGATGAATATAGGAAATTTTAGAAAAGGACCAATATATTATAATGAAGTTTTAAAATTATTGCAAAAAAATGAGAACAAAAATAATTTTATAAAAGGAAAAGGATATAATAATATAATGATAAATAACACTTGTAAAAAAAGTTTTGGATTACAATCAAGTTCTGATGCCAACTATCTCTATGGAGGCATTAGTTATGAAAGCCCAATTTGGGAACAACAGTTTAAAGATTATTTGAAAGCTACAGGACAAGATAGATAGTAAACAAATTTTGTATCTTAGTCATATTAACCCAATTTTGCTTGATCGGGAACTTTTATCAGATCAAAATAAAATATAAATAGAGACAAATGCCTTGGAATCCTGAAATATATAATAAGTTTAAAAATATACGTTATAAGCCATTTTATGATTTGGCTGAATTTATTGAGCCCGTAAACGGAATGAAAGCAATTGATTTGGGTTGCGGAACGGGCGAACAAACGGCAATTTTAGCTGATAAATTCAAAGATGCTAATTTTCTGGGCGTAGATTCTTCGGTCGAAATGCTGGAACAATCAAAGGCTTTAGAAATGGATAATTTGCATTTTAGAAAAGCAACTACAGAAGAAATAATAGCATCTGGTGAAAAATGGGATTTAATTTTTAGTAACGCCGCTTTGCAATGGTCGGACGATCATGAAACATTATTTACAGAATTGATAAAACTGGTTAATCCAAAAGGGCAATTTGCAGTTCAAATGCCTGTTCAGCCGGAAAATATACTTAATAAAATACTGGCTGATCTGGTTGATGAAGAACCTTTTAAATCTTATCTGAAAGGTTACAAAAGAGATTCACCGGTTTTGAGCATCGACGCATACGCACAAATCCTCTTTGATGGCGGACTGGAAAATCTTCAGATCCTGCAAAAAGTATATCCTATAATCGCGAACGATCACGAAACGCTTTACAATTTTATTTCGGGCTCGGCTTTGATTCCGTATATAGAGCGTTTGGAGGGTGAAAACAAAGAGCTTTTTATTAAGATTTATAAAGAGCGAATCGCAACGCATTTCCCAAAACTTCCGGCGATTTATTCTTTTAAGAGAATTTTGCTTTATGGCAGGAAACGATAGTGGTTCTTGCTTAATGTGTGAGTTTTTTTTAACACATAGAGACATAGCTTTTAAGAATGTTTCAAAAAAGGTGTTTCACTTGTAATAATACCGCATAGGGTATTGTGTTTTTAGGCGAAAAAAGAATCTGCTTAATCTGCCAAATCTGCGAGAGAAAATAATTAAATAGAAACATAGCTTTTCATCACAGACCAATCTCTTATTAAAGTAATAAAATTCTTAAATACTTGTTTGAGTTTGGTTTCAACGTTTCTTTAAATGTAATTTTTCTTCAAAAATTACACAATTACAGTTGATACATAAGAAAAAATATTGTTCATTTGCGCTTCAATTTAGAATTAGTTTAAATAAGAATTGCATGACAACAATACTACAATCAAAAGTCTTTTTTAGAAGAACACTTGTTCAGAGGATTTTTGCTTTAAAACAAAAAAGCGCTTTTATCATACTCCTATTTTTGCTTTTAAGCGCAGGATCTGTAAAGGCTCAAACAGAAACAACAGGACAAATTTCGGGAAGTATTATAACCAATGACGGGAACGCAGGTCAGGGCGTTATTGTAAAATTAATCGAGATTAATAAAAGCGCTGTAACGAACATATCCGGTAATTATGAGTTTAAAAAAGTGCCATTGGGAACTTATACGCTTGAAGTTACGATGTCAGGATACGCGTCTTCTACAGAAACGGCTGAACTTACGGCACAAGCTTCGTCAGTTGTTGTAGATATAAGGGTAAACTCATCTGTTCAGAATCTTGAAGATGTTGTAATTCGAACAGGAGGAAATCGATTTGCAAAGAAAGAAAGTATCGATGTGGCTAAAATGCCTTTAAAGAATATCGAAAATTCACAGGTTTATATCATTGTAAGCAAGGAATTAATGAAGGAACAAGTAATCACGGATTATAATAGTGCTTTTAAGAATGTTCCCGGCGCCGGAATTGCAGAGGTCAGAAATCAAGGTCGTACGACTTCTATTTCAAGAGGTTTCCCAACGCCACAAGTGGTTAGAAATGGGGTAGGAAGTTTTACGTATACTACAATCGATCCATCAAATCTGGAACGTATCGAGGTAATCAAAGGACCATCGGCAACACTTTTTGGAAGTACATTATCGTCTTTTGGAGGTTTGTTTAACCGTGTGACCAAAAAACCTTTTGATACTTTTAAGGGTGAAATATCCTATTCAGCCGCGAGTTGGGATCTAAACCGATTGACCGCTGATATTAATACACCAATAAACGCCGATAAAACTGCTTTGTTAAGAATTAATACGGCTTTGCATAGCGAGAGAAGTTTTCAGGATGCGGGATTTAATAGAAATTTTTCTTTTGCTCCAAGTTTCTCCTATGAAATAAACGACCGTTTAACGCTTTTGATCGATGCTGAATTTAGTATTTATAAAGCAACTTCGCCAACCAGACTGGCACCGTTTGTGGTAAAAGGAACAGAAAGCAGTATTGAGCAGCTGGAGATTCCGTATAAACTATCTTTTGCTAATAATACGATCAATTATACCAGCCAGCAATACAATATTTTTGCGCAGTTAAAATATAAAATGTCAGAGCAATGGACGTCTCAAACTGTTTTGTCCAGAACAAGATCATCCTCTGATGGGTATGTTGTGGCTTTACAAATGATGTCTGCAACAACATTAAGACAACAGGTTACGTATCAGGAATCTCCTTTTTACGGAACGGATATCCAACAAAATTTTATTGGAAATTTTAAAATTGGGAAACTTAAAAACAGGGTAGTAGCCGGATTAGATTTTTATAGTCTGCGTGCGACACGTAACGATGCAATTGTAAATATGCCTGCATTGAATTATAAAAAACCGGGTGACGCTTACAACAATTTCAATCTGGAAAAAGTGGCGCCAATGTTTGCGAATGCCAAATTCAATAATTTTGTATCTAATGATGAAAATACCTATAGCGCTTATGTTTCTGATGTTTTGAATGTAACAGACAGATTACTGGCAATGGCTGGTCTTCGTGTGGATCGTTATGAGAATAAAGGAACGTATTATCCAAGCAAGGATTCGATTGCAGGAAACTACAATCAAACGGCATTATCACCAAAATTTGGATTGGTATATCAAATCATGAAAGACAAAATCTCTGTTTTTGGTAATTACATGAACGGATTCAGTAATGTTTCCGGTTCAGATTTTAACGGAAACACATTCAAACCCAATCAGGCAAATCAGTTAGAAGGAGGTTTTAAATTTGATCTCAACAAAATATCGGCTACGCTTAGTTATTATGATATTAGTGTTACAGAAATTACACGTGATGATCCGGATCATGCAAATTTCTCAATTCAGGACGGAACGCAAGTGAGTAAAGGTTTTGAAGCCGAGTTGATCGCCAACCCAATTTCCGGATTAAATATTGTCGCGGGTTATACGTACAACGACAGCAAATACGAAAAAAGTAATGCAAGTGTTCAGGGCTTACGTCCCACAACGGCAGGTTCGCCAAGAACAGCAAACTTATGGGCAAGTTACAGGGTTGTAAATGGTACTGCGCAAGGTTTAGGATTTGGTTTTGGAGGTATTTATGGCAGCGAATATTACCAGACGAATACTACGACTTTCAAATTTTCTATTCCGTCTTATACCGTATTAGACGCATCACTTTTTTACGATCAGCCCAAGTACAGAATTGGTCTTAAAGTAGATAATTTAACGAATGAAAAATATTGGTCTTATAGACTTGCCGCTCAAAACCCAACGCGTATAACGGCAAACGTAACGTTTAAATTCTAAGATCATTTATTGTAGATAAATATCAAGGAGTTATAAGAAAAGGGAATATTTCACAATTGAAATATTCCCTTTTCTATTTTTTGAATTTAATATTTCGCCTCGCTGGGGCTCTGTGTGTGTGGGTCAATTTTCTATAAATAGGTCGTCCCTCTGGGACTAGAAAATGATTATGATTTTTTATTTTCTACAAATATGTCGTCCGTGTGGGACTTGAAATATTCCTTTTCTCTATTTATTTAACCACGCTTTAAATTCGGCGGCTTTGTTTTTACTGATAATTACATCGATGGCAGATTTTGGTACGACTTCAATTTTTAGTTGATTGTTGCCATATTTCAAAATCTTGTCTATCGATTTTATAGCCAGAATAAATTGTCTGTTGGCCCTAAAAAAGATCGTGTTGTCTAATTCGCTGTAAATTTCCTCAAGACTATTGTTGCTGGTTGAAATTTTTCCGTTTATATCTTTCACGTAAGTGATCGTGTTTTCCATGTAGATATAGGCGATTTGTTCTATTTCGAGCGTAACGATTTCATTTTTCAGGTTCGTTAGGATCCGTTTTTTATTTAAAGCAGGAGCAGAGATATCCGTAGTTTTTAGGTGTTCATTCGATTCTAATTTCGATTTGTAACTCGTCAGGTCATAATTCAGTTTCGAAAGGCTTAATACTTCATTAAAAAGTGTTTCGTTTTTCTGTTCCAGTTTTCTTTCGTAACGGCTTCCAAAAAGGCGGATCATAAAAAAAGAAAGTAAAACGATCAAAGCTCCGGTACTAATATAAACGAGTATAAAGTAGAATTTTAAATCCTGGACTTGTTTGTTAATACTTTGCAGATTAGCGTGTGAGGCAATAATCCAATCGGTATTTTTAACGGGATAGAGATATATAATTTCAGAATCGATCTCAGGATTATTAAAATTCCTGACACCGCCGCCTTCTGTTTTATTTTTTAAATAGGTATAAAAGTCTTCAGAGTTTACTTCGTTGTGTGTTTTAGAAATATACGATTCATTAGGCAATGTCATGGCGCCAATTCTTGCCGGATCAGGATGACAAATTTCTTTGCCGTTCTGGTCAAACATACAGATAAATCCGGTTTGCATGTCGGTTTTTTCAATGCTTTTCTGTACGTTATTGATAATGACTTGTTTATCTTTGTTTTGCTGTGCCTGATACGAAATCAGATTTGCCATTTCTTTGGCTTCTCTTTTACTGGATTCGATCTGTATTTTCAAAAATTGTTCTGTACTTAAACCTACGAGATAGTTCATGCTAAAATAACCGCAGATGTAAACGACAACGAGTAAGGATAAAAAAGTAAAAAGATAAAGTTTGTCTTTTTTCATGGGAAGGTTTTGTATTCAACAGCCAAATTTAATTAATAATAATGGGTTGGATACAATTATTTTTAAGACAAAAAAGCAGCAAAAATTTCAAACGAGAGATTAAAATTTCATGAATTATTATTTTGAGGATAAGGCCAAATTCTGTTCCCTTCTTTTTATTCCCTTTTAAGTTCATTTTTTCCCTTTCGCGCAGTTTTCTTTGATTTCAGGCGGTAAACAGTCGTTCATTTGCAGTATCAAATTTCAAAACGAGATTATTTTTATTCTCTCTGATTTTGATTTTTACAGGTTAAATCAAGTTCCAATTTTAGTGATTACAGAAAAACCAACGATATGAAAAAGCAGAAAATATACAAAAGAAAAGTCATCATGATTCCTTTAGCCATATTGGTTGTGATTTTTGCGGCAATACAATTTATACATCCTGAAATTACAAATCCACCAGTTACAGGAGATTTAAAAGTACCTCATGAAGTACAAACTATTTTGAGAAACTCTTGTTACGATTGTCATTCTAATGAAACTAATTTAAGTTGGTATGATAAAGTAGTTCCGGCTTACTGGTTGGTAGCACAACATATAAAAGATGGCAGAAACGGACTTAATTTTTCTGAATGGGATAAATTATCACCGGCAGATCAAAAAGCAAAACTATGGGAGTCTGTCAATCAGGTTTCTCAGGGAGCAATGCCATTAGAGAGTTACACCTTTGCACATCCTGAAGCAAAAGTATCTCAAAAAGACCTGAAAGTGCTTCAGAATTATATTTGGAGTTTAAGGATAAACAATAAACCTCAGGATACTGCAAAAATTAATGCATTGCATCAACAGACAGAAGCTATAAAGAAAACTCAAAAACTGGCACAAATACCAAAAGCTCCAAACGGAATCGCTTATATAGCCAATTATAAAAACTGGGCGGTGATAAGTACAACGCAACGTCTTGATAATGGTACAATGCGTATAATTTTTGGTAATGATATCGCCGTAAAAGCAATCAGGGAAAAGAAAATTAGTCCGTGGCCGGATGGTACTATTATAGCCAAAGCTGCGTATGATGAAATTGAAGATGAAGATGGAAATATTTCTCAGGGCGCTTTTAAACAAGTAGAATTTATGATTAAGGATCATAATAAATACAAGAAAACAAATGGTTGGGGATTTTCGAGATTCAAAACAACAGAATTGATTCCGTATGGTAAAAGTGCTGATTTTGTTATTGAATGCATGAATTGCCATAAACCTATGGAGAAAAACGATTATGTATTCACACTTCCAATACGTCAATAAATATGAAAACGATATTATATTTTACAGCAATTCTTTCTTTATTTTTTCTGTTTGCCTGCTCAGATAAAACGAGTGATAAGGGTTTGAATAACGAGGCTTCACTTCCGGATGCATTACTGAATAAGGTTTCAGGTCTGCATGTTATTAATTCTTCGATCAATAATAAAAAACATACAACATCATTATTGTACGGAAATCAAATTGCAATAGAAAGAATCAGAGCTAACAAAACGGATCTAAAGAAAGGAGAGAAATTAGTACGGATTACTTGGCAGCAACAATCAGATCCTAACTGGATTGGGGCAATTATTTCCGGAAAGTTAATAGCCTTCGAAATTTTAGAATGGCTGCCGAAAAATCAAAATTCCAATTATCAAAAATTTGAAGGAAATAGAATGTCTCTTAAAAATGATACGCTTGGCAACGATCACAGCATTAAAATAATACTTAAACAAAAAATGGCAATCCTGCCATAACTATAAATAAATTAAACACTAAATAATTAAAAAATGAAAACAATTAAAATTTTAGCTTTCGCACTTTTGGTCTCTTTTAGTACTACTAAAATGTATTCTCAAGAAGCATCATCTACTAAACCAACTATTATTTTTGTACACGGAATCTGGGCTGACGGATCCTCTTTTACAAACCAAATTGTCGCTTTGCAGGCAAAAGGATATCCGGTAATTTCAGTTCAAAACCCGATTACTTCATTAGCTGATGATGTTGCTGCTACCAAAAGAGCCATTGCTCAGGCAAAAGGAAATGTGATTTTAGTAGGGCATTCCTGGGGAGGTTTTGTCATTACACAAGCCGGAAATGATCCTAAGGTAAAAGGTTTGGTTTTTGTAGCAGCTTTAGTTCCTGATTTAGGAGAGACACTTCCATCATTATCTGCGCAAGGTCCGGCAGTTACTTTAAGTAATTATCTGGAACCGGTTGATGGTTTTATTTATTTGTCTAAAGAAGGTGTGAAAACCGTTTTTGCACAGGATCTTAAAGAAAAAGATCAAAACCTGATTCATGCAACACAAACTCCTGCAGCGCAAGGTGTATTTGCAGACAAAAGTGGTGAACCTGCATGGAAAACAAAACCAAGCTGGTATATTTTAGCAAAAAGCGATAAAGCAATAAGCCCGGAATTAGAAAGATTTATGGCAAAAAGAGCGCACTCTAAAACTACAGAAATCGAAGCAAGCCACGTAGTAATGCTTTCGCACCCAACAGAAGTATTGCGTATTATTGAAGAAGCAGCTACAGCAAAGAAATAATTTTTTTTAAATTTAATTATAAGCTCCAAGGTCTTTTTGATTTGGAGCTTTTTTTATGAAGTTTTATTTCGGAATGTTTTTTTAAATAAAGTTTTCACGCAGATTTAAAAGGATTTATGCAGATTCCCGTGGATTATTATTTAAATAAAATCTGCTGTAATCTGCTATGTCTGCGTGAAAAAATCTTGCGTTGTTTTGACTGATAAATACATTATTGAAGTTTTATTTCGGAATGTTTTTTTAATAAAGTTTTCCCGCAGATTTAAAAGGACTTATGCAGATTCACGCGGATTATTATTTAAATAAAATCTGCTGTATCTGCTATATCTGCGTGAAAAAATCTTGCGTTGTTTTAACTGATAAATACATTATTGAAGTTTTGTAATATCCGCTCATAATCGTGTAAAATTTTAAGATCAGAAGTAAAGTAATTTTAACCTTCTGAAAAAGAATTTATTAGATACAATATTAAACCATAATCGATATGATACATAAAATAGAAACAGCAAATAATTTAATTGCTTTTAGAGCACTTGGTCAGGTTACAACAGATGATTTTAAAAGCGTCATTTTGCCTGAATTAGAAGGATTATCGAAACAATCAAATGAAATTAATTTTTTGTTTGCACTGGATACGGATGTTCAGAATTTTACTGAAAATGTATGGTTTCAGGATGCTGTTCTGGGATTACAGCAATTTGACAACTGGAACAGGGTTGCCATTGTTTCTGACTCTGAAGAAATTAATTTTAATGACGGATTTACATTTAACAGTACAGGTGAATTACGTGGTTTTAAAAAATTAGCTTTCAATAAAGCCTTAAAATGGGTCGAAGGAAATTCAATTTTATAAAATAAAGTTATGAGAGCAATATGGACAGGATCAATTAGTTTTGGGTTAATTAATATTCCCATTAAAATATTTTCTGCCGTGCAGGAAAGCAGTATCGATATGGATATGCTGGATGAAAAGGATCATGCCAACATTAAATTCAAAAGAGTGAATGAAAATACGGGCAAAGAAGTTTCTTATGCCAATATTGTAAAGGGCTATAAAATTGATGATAAATATGTCATTCTTGAAGATGCTGATTTTGAAGCCGCCGATGCCGAAAAAACGAAAACTATCAACATTCAGAGTTTTGCTTTAGAAAGCGAAATCAATAGTATTTACTACGAACAACCGTATTATCTGGAGCCTGATAAAGGTGCCATGAATGCGTATGCTTTGCTTCGTGATGCGCTTGAAGCATCCGGTAAAGTAGGGGTAACGAGTTTTGTATTGCGTAACAAAGAAAGCCTGGCGATTTTAAAACCATATAAAAACGTGATTTTATTAAACCGAATCAGGTTTGAACAGGAAATCAGGGACACATCTGACTTAAAACTTCCTGCGGCTTCAAAAAAAGCCACTAAGGAAATGGATATGGCCGAAAAGTTAATCGATCAGCTTACTGAAAAATTTGATATCAGCGCTTATAAAGACGAATATACCGCCAAACTTTTGCAAATCATTAAGAATAAATCAAAAGGCAAAAAACAAACCGCTCCAAAATTAAAAGTCGTTCACAAACAAAACGATGATTTAATGGCGATGCTAAAAGCAAGTCTGGAAAAAAAGAAATCCTCTTAATGGGGATTTCTATTTTCCAGTTTGTGTAATATTTTTTTAATATTAGCGCCTTTTCCTAAAACAGGCTTCCATAAATCTCCTTTTTTCTCAAAACGTTTCATCACATTTTTAATCGTAAACTGTGATGGATGCAATTGCAGGTTTACTTCGCTCCATTCTAGTGGTGTTGAAACCGTTGCTCCAGGTTTAGGTCTTACAGAATAAGGTGCTGCGAGCGTTTGTCCGCGTCGGTTTTGTAAATAATCAATGTATATTTTATGTTTTCTTTTCTTGATACTTCGTTCCAGAGAAGTTGTTTTTGGCAATCGCGATTGTATTTCTGTTGCCAGTAATTCACCTAAAATTTTGATAGAATCGTAGTCATATTGCGCTCCAAGCGGAATATATACATGTAATCCTGTGGCGCCCGAAGTTTTGCAGTAGCATTCGGTTTCAAGCTCGTCCAGAACTTCTTTTACCGTTAAAGCCGTTTTTACCACTTCTTCAAAATTATCTTTTTCAGGATCGATATCTATAACCAGCCAATCCGGATTTTCGATCTGTTTTATAGTAGAATTCCACGGATTCATTTCAATACAGCCTAAATTTGCCATATAAAGTAGTGTTGCTTTGTCATTGCAAATCAAATAATTAAGGTATTCTTCATTCGATTCTGAAAAAACTTTTTCTGTTTTTAACCAGGTTGGTACTTTATCTACATCGACATCTTTTTGATAAAAACTAGAACCGTCAATTCCGTTAGGAAAACGATTCATGGATTGCGGGCGGTCTTTGAGATACGGAAGGATTAAATCAGCCACTTCGTTATAATATTGCACAATTTCTCCCTTGGTAATACCATCATCAGGAAAATAAATTTTGTTTTGATTGGTGAGGTGCAAAGTGGTTTTTCCTATTTTCAAATCATAATCGTTTTCAGTTTTCTGAGTTGGTTTTTCTTTCATTGTATCTTCTTTGAATTTCGTTTTTGGTGTAACATCTGCTTTAATGTTCGAAGGCACAAAAACCTCATTTGGTTTTTTATCAATTCGCAAACCCAAATACACAGGATGTCTCAAATGTTTGTCATTTGTCCATTCTGAGAACTTAACCTGACACACTAATTTAGGTTTCACCCACTGAATTTCATCTTTTAACGCAATTTTTTCGTTAAGTGGAGATTCATTTACAAAATAGGGCTTTAAGGTCGTATACAATTCCTTAAGTGTAGGATCTGTAAAACCTGTTCCGCATTTTCCAATAAACTGAAGTCTTTTTCCATAATATTGCCCAAGTAAAATTGCGCCAAAGTATTTTCTGGATTTCTTAGGTTCAGTAATTCCAATAATTATAGCTTCTTCTGCATTCGAAGTTTTAATTTTAAGCCAGTCATTGCTTCTTTTATTAGAAATATAAGTACTGTCGGCTTTTTTTGCAATTATACCTTCGTCTTTGCTTTTTATCGAAAGTTCAAATTGGTTAAGACCTTTTTCAACAGTATGTTCCGAGTAAAAAATATTTTTAAAATCATATTTATTGAACAGAATTTTAAGCAATTCTTTCCTTTCCAGAAGTGATAAATCCGTAATTGGATTTCCGTCTAAATTCAGCAAATCAAAAACATAATATTTCAAAGTACCCAAACCTGTTTTAAGATAATTCTGAAGCAGCTGAAAATTCGCTTTTCCATTTTCTTCTTCAACAACAATTTCGCCATCTAACACCGCAATATGATCTACTTTATGCAATTCATCTGCAATGGGTTTAAAATTGGTATTAAAAGACAATTCATTTCGGCTAAACAATTGTACATCACCAGGATTAATTACAGCTATTGCCCTGTAACCATCATATTTGTTTTCAAAAACCCAGTCAGCATCATCAAATGCTTTTTCTCGTATAGTGGCGAGCATAGGTTTGATAAAAACAGCCGGTTTTTGAGATGAATGATTCTCTTTTTTTGTACTTTTCTTTTCCGTGATCTCTTTATTTAATTTTTTAGAATTCTTTTCGAGTTCCTCTAATGTTCTCTCAGAAAGTACTGATTTGTTTTTATTCAATACATCACTTTCAGATGCATGCGGATCACTTTTTTTAATAAGTAACCAGGCATTTTCCTGTTTTCCTTTGAGTTTTATCAGTGAGAATTCGCCTTTGAGTTTTTTTCCTTTTAGACTAAAACTTAAATGTCCTTTTTTAAGACCAGCCAATAAAGTTTTTTCAGGATTTGCCATTTTTTCATCCGGAGTATAAGTACCATTATCCCAAACGATAACATTTCCGGCACCGTAATTTCCGGCAGGAATCGTTCCTTCAAAATCTTTATAACTATAGGGATGATCTTCTACCATCATCGCCAAACGTTTATCATCAGGATTCATCGACGGACCTTTAGGAACTGCCCAGCTTTTAAGAACCCCATCCATCTCAAGCCTAAAATCATAATGCAAATGTGAAGCAGCATGTTTTTGAACTACAAAAATCAATTCGCTTGCTGATTTTTCGACTTTACCTTTGGGTTCTTTAGTTTGTTTAAAATCTCTTTTTTGATTGTATTTAGACAGTGACATATGATTTTGCTAATATTAATATAGTTATTGAAAGGGAGTAAACTGCGGTTGCAATAAGACCGAAAATAATGTGTGCCAACAGCAGCTGAAAATAATAGCCTTTAAAATCAATTTCAGGTTTATGATCACTCATTTTAAACATGATCATCCAGCCCAGAATGCCAATAATGCCGCTTATAAATCCCAGTAAAAATGCGCTCAGGAACGAAACAGGTAAAATATTCCTTACCCATAAAAAATAGTACGCCAGCACGAAAAGTAAACCTATAAAATAATGAAGTAACCAGGCTAATATTGATTTTGTCAAAGGAGCTAATTCCATATGAAGTTTGGTTAGCATGAATGTCAGCAAAACAGGTTCTTTATATAATTCCCGAAAGCTTGCTGATGCTGCATAGCTAAATAACGTCATCGCCGATGTGGCTGCGATCGAAACTATTATTAGTTGTAAAATAATATAAATATCCATAGTAAATTGATTTGTACATTGATAACTTGCGAATCTGATTTTGGTCTGTAATTGGGGTAAAATAAAATAAACCATTCGTTGCGAATGGTTTATTTTTAAAGCGCAATGCTTAAAATTTTCTGGGATTATTTACAGGATCTTTTTCTTCAAGATCCTGATCAATGTCGTATTCCTGGTCCAGTTCATCCTGCTTCAGGTTATCTGTAGCAAAACTGTCAGGATCGCGATCATTTTCATCATAATTTTCTACAAGATCATCATCTAAATCACTTTCATCAAGGTCTTCATCGAGATCATCATCTTCAGCATAATCGTCGTCTTCGTTTTCCCTGTCAAGAGCATTAGAGAAATTTTGATCTAAATCATCCTGGTTTTCATCTTCAGTCTGATTAAAGATTTCCTCATCGTCTTCGTATTCTTCATCGTTTCTTTTTTGATATTCATCAACATAACTTTCGTCATTATTGTGACTTACAGCATAAAGATCGTTTTCTTTTTTATCAGGATTCTGACGGACATCATCTTCTGGATGATAAAAATTACGGTCATCCCGACCGTAATTCTCACTATTTCCTATTATCATATATAATGAATTAAAGGTTTACTTTTTAGTCATTGGAGACTTTTTAGTATCGGCAGATTTTGTAGTACTTTTTGAAGTACCTGTTTTTTTATCTGTTGATTTTGTACTCGTAGTACTGCTGTTTTTGTGGTTTGAAGTGTTCATAATGTTAGATGTTAAATTAATAGATAAAATAAAATTCCTTTTAATTCATTTCATCGAATGTTAAATTCATTTCATTGAATGTTAAAAGGTTAAATCAAAATTAATATCAACACATACATATTTAATTATACGATTTTGTAGAGTAATTATATAATTTTCAGCATATTACGACAAGAGATTATAAAAAGGGTATAGAATGAAAATTATATAATTTGAAAAAAGGATTTTGTAAGTTATTCTGCGCTTATTTTAAAATATTTACATAGAATTTGTGCGTTTAATTACGGCACATTTTAAATAAGAATTTAAACTTATTACTATGAATAAAAAAGGACCTATAGTAATAATCGAGAATAAACAAGAAGACCGAAAGTTATTTATTGAGGTTTTTATGGAATTAAATTACGCCAACTCGATTATATATTTTAATACTGCCGAAGCAGCCTGCAATTATATGTTGCGCAATAAAATAAAACCTTTTTTGGTTTTCTCTGATATTGTTTTGCTGAATGTTATGAACTACAAGGTTATGGAAACTAACCCTGATAATGGTGTAGGAACGATGTTTAACTGTCCGTATTTGTTTTTTACAACATTATTTGAGCAGAGTTTTGTAATCGATCCCTATTCGCTGCCTACGCACAGCTATTTTGTGAAGCCTTTTGATTATGTTAAATTCAAGCAGGTAATCAAGACCATTATAGAATACTGGAGCCAGCCAAAATCTATTGCCCAGTATAATAAAATAGAGATTAAGTCAGTGAAAATTGAATAGTCAAAGAAAAAAGATATCGTAAATGGTATCTTTTTTTTTGACTATCAGGAAGATATTTAGGGAGAAATTCATAAAAAAAATCCCCCAGTTTCAAACCGCATGAAACTGGGGGATAGTAAAAAAATAAAAACACAATCTTTAGAAAGAATACCTAACGCCAAGTTGTCCTTGAAATCTTGAGGCTAATTGATCTATAGTATAAGGTGTTGCCGTAGGTTTCTGGAAAGTATATGTTGGGTCGCCAGTAGCAACTCCGCCTAAGTTTCCTGATTTTGTTAAACCAAGGTTTGCTGTTGAGTTATAGGTATTGGGAACAAAATAACTTCTTCCCCAATCTTTATTGATAAGGTTTCCAATATTTGCCATGCTAAATGAAACTTGAAATGTACCCACTTTTGCCACTTTTATTTCATCCATTAATTTCAAATCTGCCTGAATGTTCCATGGAGTCGTATCACCATTTCTTTGTGTGAAGGTTCCTCTTCGGCTTTTTAGATAGTCATTTCCGTTGATGAAAGCTTCGTAATCTGCCACTTGTTGAGCTGCTGTAGCTGATGGAACTCCCGCTGCATTTACCCCAATATATTTAGCTGCTTCTGCTGCATCTTTAAAAATATAAGCTAATCCTCCTGCTTGTCCGGTTCCTGCAATTGTAGAGTTTACAAATCCCCATGAAAACGGATTTCCTGATTGTGCATTAAAATATACATTGGCAGAGAAAGTATTGTTATCAGCTAATTTTACTGCATATCCTACATTAGAAACGATTCTGTGTTTGATATTAAAATTTGAAGTTGCCAATTGAGGATCATTAGGCGTCAAAGACTGGTTCATCTGGAAGTTACTTTCCATAGAATTACGAATTCCGTTTGTTACATCACGAGAATCTCCATAAGTATACGCCACCATAAAGTTAAAACCAAAATCATATGATTTTGAGATCATCTCTGTAATGCTGTATCTATATCCTTTGCTTGTATTTGATAACAAATAAGCATTTGAGAAAGCAGAATTGATATTAGCTGCATAAATTGGCATTTGGTGATTGGTATCATAAGAGAAATAAGTTGGATTATCCAGTTTATTTACTTGTTGAAATTCAAGATCACGAATTACTTTAGTATAAATACCTTCGGTTGTAAATTTATACCCGTTAATGATTTTATCAATAGCCAATGAGTTTCTTAAAACTGCCGGCATTTTAAATTTATTATCTACTAAATCTGCCTGTACTTTTGGCGTTGCGTCGTGATATCCGTTTAATCCATTCGTTGCCAAAGGATCACCTGCTGCTGCAACCTGAGCAGGAGTAAGGTTATTTTTGTCATAACTTCCGTAACCTACACCATCATTATAGTAGGCATATCCTAACCATGCAAACGGAATCCTGCCTGTAAATACTCCGGATCCGCCTCTTAAAACAAGCGTTTTATCCTCGTCTACATTATATGTAAATCCTACTCTTGGAGAAACTAATGCAGTTGTAAAAAAGTTGTTGCTAATTTGATTTAATGGCGTATAACTGTATGTAGTGCCATAATTAGGATCAGCAGGAGAATTTTGAACTTGTGGACTTAATTTTGGTTTATTTGGCAAATCTGTATAATCAACTCTCACACCCGGAGTAACTTTTAATTTGTTGCCAATTCTAATCTCATCCTGAACATAAACGCTATAAAGATTTACTTTGAATTTAGCATATGGATTATTAAAAATCTCATCTCTAGTAGAACCGTCAAAAGGATAGGTTCCGCGAACTCGGGTAGGGGTTTTGCTGTAGAAATCTGCCAGGGATTTGTATGAAACTCTTCCGTTAAGGGCATTTACAAATCCGTAATTAATGTCGTAGAATTCGTTGTGTGTACCAAACAATAAAGTGTGGTTTCCTGTTTTATACGTAAGGTTGTCTGTGATTTCGGCTGTATTTTGTTTCATGTTAAAAACAGTTGCTTCACGATCATTTCCTAAGAAAATAGTTCCTCCGTTATAACCAATTTCTGCTTGGGGAAACATTGCATTGCCTGATTTTGGATCACGGTAATCTTTAATGGCGGAGTAACTTGCAATAAAAGAGTTGGACCATTGGTTGTTAAAATGACTTTTTAATTCTAAAACCGTACTGCTGGATTGGTTTTTTTGAGTGAAATCCATGCTTGAAAACCTGAAATTTGCTGCATCACGCTCTAAGTTTGAAGCCTGAGAAATAACCGTATTGTTTCTTAACGAAAGAGAATGTTTGTCATTAATTTTCCAATCTAATTTATTGAAGAATTTCTGGCTCTTTGCAAAGTTGTTGTATGCGCCATAACTTCCCGGATCAAATCCGTAATTTGTTTTAACGAAATTCGAAATTTGTTGTGCCGTAGCATTATCAACCAATGAAGTTAATTTTCCGTTAGAATCTGTTTGTCCGGCATTATAAAACAAAGGATCTGTTCGTTCTGCGTATTCCATATTGGTAAAAAAGAACAATTTGTCTTTAATAATTGGTAAACCTAATCTAAAACCAACTTGGTAATCACCAAAAGATTTAGGCATTTTAGAACCATCACCTGCGTTATTAGGACCTGTCATGGCAGCATTTCTTCCATAACTGTAAATAGATCCGGTTACTTCATTTGTACCGCTTCTGGTAACGGCATTTACGCTTCCTCCTAAAAAGTTACCTAATTTAATGTCATAAGGAGCAATATAAACCTGAATATCCTGTATTGCATCCAAACTTATAGAATTCGAGCGTGTACTGCTTCCCGGCATTCCTGATGTTCCGGATTGCCCTCCTAAAGAAGGACTAAAACCAATCGCATCATTATTTATCGAACCGTCAATAGTTACGTTGTTGTATCTGAAATTGGTTCCTGCAAATGAGTTGTTAGAACTTTGCGGAACCAGTTTTGTAACATCCTGAATTCCTCTGTTGATTAGCGGTAAACCATTAATTTTTTTCTCATTAATACTTGTACCGTTGTTTTTAGAAGACGGTTTAGAACTTGTTATTACCACTTCTTCCAAAACATTGTCATCTGCTTTACTAACCACAATTGTAGGCAAATCGTTATCGCCAAGCGCTAAATGTATTTGTGCATTAGAGTAATCTTTGGCGCCCGCACTTTTAATTTCTAATTGGTAAGGACCACCGGCATTTAAATTTTCGAAACTAAATCTGCCTTGCTTATCAGTTACAGCTGTGTAAACTGAATTGGTAGGTAAATGTGTTAATGTAGCCTCAGCTCCGTTAAGAGGGCTTGTACCATCATTTACTTTTGCAGATAAGGATGAGGTTGTAATTTGGGCAAAAATGTTTCCCATTACGAGAAGCATTACCGCCGAAAAAAAGAGTTTTAGTTTTGTCATGTTGTTTTTAGTTTTTATTTGACAAAGAAACTCCCTTTGTTTCGATCAGATTTAACGCTTTTGTTAACTTAAAATCATAAAACAATTCATTGTTAACTTAGGATTATCAAGATGTTATTTCAAGAGAAAGGAATTAGCTCTTTAAAATCAACTACTTGTGTAAAAAGCTAAAAATAAGTAGATTAAAGCTAGATTTAAAGTAGATTAGAAAAAGATTAGAGTGTTAAGCAAATGTTACCGATCGCAAAAATTGGTAATCTAAGGGAGAAGTATCCTAATGAAAATAAATGATTATTTAACGTGCTGAGTGTAATTTAAAAATATTTAAACAAAACCTTATCGTGACATTTTTAAGAATTAGATAATAAAAATATATCGCTCCGCTGGAGCTTAGAATTGGGCGGGTATATATTTGCTATAAATATTAGGCTCCTCCGGAGCTCTCTTTTTAGGCTGTTAATAAAGTCCCGGAGGGACGATATATTTATAGAAAATTAAATATCCATATTTCAAAATAGCCCCATCGGGGTGACATATTTATCGATTTTATAATAAATATATGTCGTTCCTTCGAAAGCTATTTTATTCAAGGAAACACCAAAGAAAACGAAGTTCCTTTTCCTAAATCTGAATCTACTATTAACTTAATATGATGAAGTTTGAGTATTTGCATCGTGATAAAAAGACCCAATCCCTGTCCCTGAATGTGGCGCGTATTATCGCTTCTGTAAAAAAGATCAAAAATAGATTTTTGATCATTTTCTGAAATTCCGGAACCATAATCTGTAATTTTAATTACCAGTTTATTTTGGTCTGAAAGTGCAAATATTTCTACTGGTTTAGCAAAGGAGAATTTTACGGCATTATCCACAATATTGTACAACGCTATAAAAAGCATGTGTTTATTGGCAGAGACAGAAAGTAAATCTTCCTGATTGGCAATAGCATCGAGATTCACAGAGATCTTAGATTCCGGATATTCTATGGCTTTCTTTTCGAGAACATTCCATAAGATTTCATCTATTCTTACGGTTTCCATTTGCTGAGGTTCAGACAATTCAAGTCCTGATAATACAAGAAGGCCTTCAAGTGTAGCTTTGAGATGTAAAGTATCTTTTCTAAGAGATTTTAATATTTGCTCGTATTGCTCGTTTGTTCTTGGCTGCTGCAGTGATACATCAATGTCTCCAATAATAATGGTAAGCGGGGTTTTTAGTTCGTGTGAAGCATTTTTCAGAAAATTATTCTGAATCATGATGCCGCTTTCTAATCTTTCCAGAAGATAATTAAAGGTAGTAACGAGTTCTTTAATTTCGTCTTTACCATTTTTGTTAGGCACATCTAATCTGGAATGAAGATTTTGTGTTGTTATAGTATTTACTTTTTCAATAACTTCTGTAAACGGACGAAAAGTCTGCTTTGCCAGAAATGTTCCTAAAAGATAATTTAACGGAATTCCCGCCAGATAAAACAGAATAAACATACATCCAAGAATCTCAAGCTGTCGGTTACCCGCACGATCGATTCCTGAAACGACAATGATAAAATCGCCCTGATTGTCTTTATAAAATAATGCTACAAATTGCCTTTTGCCTCTTGTAAAAGTTTGCAGTTTTTCTTTTTCAATACTTTTCAGGTCTTTATCACTTAAAGCAAAATCTACAGTATCATTTACATAAATCTTACTTGTTTTAGCATCATAAACCCGAATAGATTCATTATTGATTCGTTTGTACTGAAGTTCAATTTGTTTATATCGCGAGCTGTTCATCTCTTTTATTTCATCTTTTTCAAAATAAAATAATGCTGTTGTCATCGCATGATCTTCCAGATTGTCAAAATAAAGGTCTTTCATATGACTTCTAAAAAAAAGGAAAGAACCCGCCATAAGCAATCCCACTATAAAAGCAAACAGCAAAGTAGAATTAACCGCTAATTTATTTTTAAGATTCATGACTCTTTTGTTTCAGCATATATCCCGTTCCTTTGATAGTATGAATGAGCGGAGTAGGGAAGTTTTTATCTATTTTGTTGCGTAAATAATTTATATAAACATCCACAGTATTTGATGTAGTATCAAAATCGATATTCCATACAGCTTGTGCGATAGCGATTCGAGATAATGCTTTTTCGCGGTTTTTCATAAAAAAAATCAAAAGCTTTAATTCCCGGGAAGATAAGTTAAGTTCTTTTCCATCTCTTGTCGCGCTTTGTTCTTTCATATTAATTTGGACTCCGGCATACGACTGAAAATCCAGAATTCCGGTGCTAAACTCTGCACGACGAAGCTGGGCGTTTATTCTGGCCAATAATTCTTCAAACAAAAAAGGCTTTGCCAGATAATCATCGGCACCGGCTTGTAAACCTTTTACTTTTTCGTGTGGTGTATCGAGCGCACTCAAAATTAATATTGGAACTATTATTTTCCGGCTTCTTAGTACTTCGCAAACTTCAAATCCAGTTATATCAGGAAGCATAATATCGAGAATAATGATATTATAGTCATTTTCCATAACCTCTTTTATAGCTTCAAAACCTTTTGCAATTGTTTTGATTTCATATAAATGTTCCTCAAGTCCTCTTGTAATAAAAGAAGCAACTCTGGGATCGTCTTCAACTAATAATACTTTATTCATAACCAAATATAATAGGAATCTTTAATAGTGGATTTTCTACCATTTGCAAAATCGTCTGTAAACCCAGCGCATTGTGTGAAATTTGTCGTTATAAAAGTAATTAAAAAGTAATCGCTATTGCAAAAAAATGGTGCGGGAATATAATACTGGCTGATATTAAAAAATTACTGAAACAAGAATAAATGCTGTATTGGAATGTTATATATTTGAAGTAGAAAAATACTTTTTTAAGAGCCAAAACTATTAAACGACAAGTACTATATGAAGCTATTCTACACAAAAGCAATACTTTTTTTACTGTTCTTAACCTTTTTTTCCTGCGAAACCAAAAAGCAAATGCCAGAACCCAAACCTTATAAAGCGGGCGTGCTTTTATCTTTTGATGATGCTTATGTCGATGAATGGTACGAAGCTGATCAGGCCTTGAAAAAATACGGATGGAAAGCGACCTTCAATGTGTGCCGAATAGATTCTATAGGAGCTCCCCAAATAAAAAAACTTCTTGAAATGCAAAAAGAAGGACATGAAATTGCAGGTCATGGATACCATCATTATAATGCCGTGAAGTTTGTTCAGCAGCATGGGATCGATGCTTATATGAAACAGGAAATAGATCCTATGATTGTTTCAATGAAAAGACTTAATTTTAATGTTACCTCATTTGCTTATCCTTATGGCGAAAGATCTCAGGCTTTGGATAAAGAATTATCCAAGGATTTTAAAATCATAAGAGGAAGAGCTTTTGGAGGTGAAGCACCTGAAAAACAAGATAGCTTTTTTAATAATTCTAAAATTGTTTTTGCTTTTGATATCGACAACAGTCACATTCATTTTAGTATTCCGTATGTTTTAGAATTATTGGATTATGCTAAAAAGCATCATAAAATTTTACTCCTATGCGGTCATAAACCGGTTAAAAATGTAACCGAAAATTATCAGACAAAAATTGAAACCCTGGAGTTTATTTGTAGGTATATGAAACAGAATGATCTTAAGTTTTATAAGTTATCTGACTTAGATGATTTACTGCCTGAAGAATAAAGTAAACCATAATAAGACGTTTTTTATAACTTCCATTGGATTTTTTCGATAAAAATTAATCTTTTTTTTCAGGAGCTAATTCCCGCTATCCGTTACAATCTTTTGTGCCTCCCGAAGCCTCGGGACCGGCACAAAAGGATTTCCACTTCTATCGGGGCTAGGACAATCGTTTTCATAATACTATTTTCATTTAGTTTGTCATTTCGAGGAACGAGAAATCTCCACCAGAAACTCCGCAACGAAATCCCAATCTTTGTAGAGTTACTCACGGAGATTTCTCGTTCCTCGAAATGACAAATGATACGGATAATTACCCACATATTATTGAATCATTTCAATCCTTTTAATCTGTGGCAAAACCTTTTTTTCGTGTTTTTCGAAAATCATAAAATTTACTTCGCGACCACCATCATTCTTACAGTTTTGTTATTAAATGTTAAGAATCCTGTTATTTTTTTCATTAGCCCGGGCAAAACTGCTCGATTTTTCGTACCTTAAAATTTCTAACAAATAAAGTACAATGATGACAAAATTACGAATTTCATTAATCAACATTCATGGACTGCTTAAAGGTTCAGGTTTGGAGATTGGTAGAGATGCTGATAATGGCGGACAAACAAAATATGTATATGAACTTGCTGAGTTTTTATCACAACATGAAGATGTCGAACACGTTCATGTATTTACAAGATTAATTGACGATCCCAATCTTTCGCCGGAATATGCCGTACCAATCGAAATCATTAATGATAAATTAGACATAAGGCGCATTCCTTTTTTAGGAAAAAAATACAAGCCTAAAGAACAATTATGGGACGGTTTAGACACTTTTGTAAACGGAATTGTCCAGCATATCAAACTTCATGATATATTTCCAAACTGGATTCACTCACATTACGGAGACGCAGGATATGTTGCCAGTGAATTATCAACAATCTTAAATATTCCATTTGCCCACACGGGACATTCACTTGGTTTTCATAAAAAGAAAAAACTGCTCGAAAGCGGTATAAGTGAAGAAGAAATTGAAAAGAAATTTAAGTTTAAGCAAAGAATTGCTGCCGAGGAAAAAACATTAGAATTATCTGAATTTATTGTAACTTCTACAGAGCAGGAAATCGAAACTTATAAACCTTACCTAAACTTCGATTTGGGTAAATACCACGCCATTTCTCCTGGAATCGATACCAGCAAATTTGTTCCTTACTATCATAGGGAACAAGACTCTGACAAACAAATGGAAGAGGAGCAGAGAAAATATTGGGTGGCAGAAACCATTTCTAAATTTTTAATCAATCCGCATAAACCATTTATTCTGGCGCTTTCAAGACCTGATCGTCATAAAAACCTTCATACACTTATCGAGGTTTACGGCAAGGACAAGGAACTGCAGAGTATTGCCAATCTGGTTATTTTTGCCGGAATCAGAAAGGATATTTCGAAAATGCCTGAATCAGAAAAAGATGTTCTGACAGATCTTTTGTTGCTAATGGACAAATATGATTTGTACGGTAAAATGGCTATTCCTAAAAAACATGATGTCGAAAATGAAGTTTCGATTATCTATCGTTATGCAGCAGAAAAAAGAGGTGTTTTTGTGAATTTGGCTTTGCATGAAAATTTCGGTTTAACCGTAATTGAATCTGCAAGTTCAGGTTTGCCCGTTGTAGTAACTAAAAACGGAGGTCCATCTGAAATTATTCCAACATGCCAGAACGGAGAACTGGTAAATCCACTGGATGAAAATGAAATCAAAAAAGCATTGCGAAATATTTTGACCAATGAAAACCAATGGAAATATTACTCGAATAACGGCGCCATAAATATCCAGAAACATTACAGCTGGTTAAGCCACGTTAATCAATATGTTGAGTTGGTAAATGAAAACTTATCAGCATCTTCCGGTTCAGGAATAAAAAAGCAGCATTATCCTAATATTAATATCGAACGGTTAAAAAGAAAAGTGGCGCATTTATTTGTGTCGGATATTGACGGTACATTAATAGAACCAAAATTAAATAATCCGGGACTTATAGAGTTAAAAGAACATTTAGTTAACCGTACGGATAAAATGGCATTTGCCCTGGCATCCGGACGAAATTTAGCATTGGTTAAGCAAGTTATTGAAGAAGAACAATTTCCGGTTCCGGATTTTATTATTTGCTCTGTGGGTACCGAAATTTATTATACAAACGGAAAAGAGTACATCTTAGACAAAGGCTGGGCAAAATTTTTAGCCGGTCGATGGAAAAGAGACGATATTGTAAATCGTTTAAAAGAGATTCCGTGGTTGCGAATGCAGGAAGAAGAAGCCCAAAATCCTTATAAAATATCTTATTATTATGATAAAGAAAATTACGATTATGATCAACTAATTGCTGTTTTGGGTGTAGGATGGTATAAAGTAAACATTATTCCGAGTCACGGAGAATTTATTGATTTTATTCCCAAAAGAGCATCAAAAGGAAATGCAATTAAATTTTTATGCCGCAAGTGGTCTATTCCGTTATCTAATGTTATCGCAGCAGGAGATTCAGGAAACGATATCGATATGTTCAGAGGTTCTATAAAAGGAATTATTGTAGGCAACCGAAGTATAGAACTGGCCAATTATGAAACTACAAAAAGTATTTATGTGGCAAAAGATGCTGCTTCGTCCGGTATTCTGGAAGGGCTAAAACATTATAAAATAATTAAGTAAAGTTTGTTGAGGAGAATTTAATATATAACCTATGTTTCTGGTGGTTAGAAAAAATTACACTCAACAAATTAAATAAAAAAGTATAGAATATGTATTCAGGTTCAGGATTTAGCAATTGGGAAATAGGAGACGTTGATGTATTTATCGATGAAAACGGAGTCCATCATCTATTTCATCTTATTATTCCTAATCACGATTATATTGCACATGCAGTATCAAAAGATGGTCTTTCTTGGAAAAGAGTAAAAAATGCTTTGTTTGTAGGAGATCCCGGCGAGTGGGATGATGATATGTTATGGACAATGCATGTGAGTAAAAATTCTGCGGGAGAAGGTTACGAAATGTATTATACAGGCTTAAAACGTCAGGACAAAGGAATTACGCAAAAAGTAGGGCGGGCAGTTTCTCCGGATTTAATTCACTGGACAAAAGACAATCAATATGGTTTGCCGTTGCGAAGTGATGCACCGTATTATGAAAGCAGGGACAATAACCCAAGGGAATGGCTGAGTTTCAGGGATCCTTATAAATATGAATTTGAAGGAGAAGATTATTTACTAATTTGTGCGCGCAGTGCCGTAGGACCAACTTATAGAAGAGGCTGTATTGGTGTTGCAAAAAGAGGCGAGAAGGGTTTTGTACTTCAAAAACCATTGCATGTCGCGTATGTATATGATGATATAGAATGTCCTTGTGTGGTAGAAATAAAAGGAATGCATTATTTATTGGGTTCTATTCGTGAAGACATAAAAGTGCGATATTGGTTTTCTCCTGATTTTAAAGGAGAATATCATGCATTTCATAATAATGTATTAATGCCGCAAGGTAATTATGCTGCAAGAATTGTAAAAGAAGGCGAATATTATTTGATTTATAATTTCTACTTCGTTGGAGGAAATGTTAACACGCTTCGGGTAATTCCGCCGCCAAAACAGCTTGATGTTGATAGTAATGGCAGACTATTATTAAAAACCTACCACCATTGGCGAACGCTTTATCAAAGGACAATTTACCAAAGAAACTTACCAGTTCCGGTTCCTATTTTAGGAAATCCATCGGCAAATTTTGAGGTAGAAAATGAGAGCAAATGGCGCATTGGCTGCAGAAGCGGATACGAAGTTTTTTGTTTCGAAAAACCTTCAGAAAATTTTGTCTGGGAAGGTACGCTCGCAGTTGAAGGAATGGGAAAAACAGGTTTTGTTATCGAATGTGATGAAGAAGGAACAGCCTATTATATATCAATTGATTTTGTAAATGGTTTTGTGCAATTCAGAGCTTGGGGATTTAATGAAAAAGATGTTAAAAATAATTTTGTATTTGAAAATATACAAACCAATCAGTTCGAAATAGTAGAAAACAAAGAAATTTATTTTAAGATTATTCGCTACGGAAATTATTATGAACTTTCGATCAATGATGTCGTCAAGCTAACTTTGCTGGACTATAAATACAGTGAAGGCAAAATTGGAGTATATGTTTGTTCTGCAATTGTATCGCTGAGTGATTCAAAAATTCACGTTATTCCGGAACCTGAAAATGAATATGCAACCGCAGATCCTAATAAAGCTTTTGATGAATATAATAAAATAGCACAGTAGGTTGGTTTATTGGCAGATTGTGAGTTTATGCATTAGAATTACTTTCTATAATGCTTTTTACACTTTGAATAAAGGTTTCAGTATTGTTGATTTCACCTTTTATATAAACATCATAATCTGTTAATTTAAATTGCTCCAGCATATCTTTTTTAATATACTTTATCATTGATTCAATACTTCGGGTATCACTATCTTTATGTCTTTTTAATTCCCGTTGTTTGCTTTCAAGGTAAGCTAAAGTCTTTTTTAATCTTAGTACATTAATTTTGTCCACACTTAATTTTCTTTAATTTAATAAAAAATAAACGATAATCAGGAATAAGATAAAATTCAATATTTTTCCAAAAACGTAACAGTGAATTGAATTTATCTTATTACAAGACTATCGTTTCATGTAATTACGTTATAATTGACTTTTTAGTTTTGAAATATAATGCAAAAAATTAAAAATATTTGTAAGATTTTTAAATTTTTCACTCTAACGAATTGATACACTATTATTTATAAGAAAAATCTACGGTCTGAAAAATTATTCGATTGTTGGTTTTTAGACTTTAGACTGTTAGATTATTGGACTTTTGGATTGAAAGATAAAAGATACAAGACAAAAAAATGAGATCTGGAGAGATTAAAATTGGTGTAAAAAAATGCTTGTAACAGATCATTACAAATGAGTATTAATAAAACACAATAAAAAATAAATTGTAAGAATCCAATAGTTCAACAATCAAAATCTAACAGTCCAACAATCTAACAGTCCAACAATCTAACAATCCAAAAATCCAAAAATCCAAAAAAAGATATCGATCTACTTTACCACAGTAGCTTCTAATTCGACTTTTAAAGTTTCAAAAAGGCTTTTGACTTCTAGTAAAGTAGTGGCTTGTTTCATGCCGTGTTTTGAAACCCAATCCTGAATAATATTAAAATGGGGCCAGAGTTCACTGGTATTTGTCGTGTAGATATTTAATCTTACAATTCCTTTGCATTCATAACCTGCTTCTGTGATTACCTGTTCCAGATTTTTTAGAGCAAGAATGATCTGGGATTCCATATTTTCATTGCTTGAAATTCCGTTTGCATCAATAGCGGTTTGTCCTGAAACATACAAAGTTCCTTCGGGATTTTTTACTTCTACGGCTTGTACATAACTGCGTTGGTCCTGCCATTGCCAGGGATTGATTGCTCTTTTTTCCATTTGTTTAGCTTTTTTAGATTGTGCCAATATTGGCATCGTAATTAATAATAGAAATGCTAAAAGTTTTGCTGTTTTTTTTCATGATTACAGTTTAAAATTTATACTGCAAAATTGAGAATAACAACCGGAACGGAGTCTTGACATTTCTCACGAATTTTATGTGAGGTATGTCACATCAGGAAGATAATCTGCTTAAGGTTTCACGCGATACGCCCAGATATGAAGCAATAAGACTTTTAGGAACACGCTGAATAAGTGACGGATATTGTTTTAAAAGCTGCTCGTAACGCTCTTTTGAGTTTGATGTTTGCCAGGATATAATACGGCGTTGTGATCCCAGAAAACCAAAAGTAGCTTTCTCCAGAAAAAAACGTTCCATTTTTTGCAGGCCATCGCAAAGTTTTTTATAATCTTCAAGTGTACAGCAAAGAACCTCAGTATCTTCAAGACATTCTAATGACATTGTAGCTTCTGTTTGGGTAAAAAAAGCATAATAATCACTTTCCCACCAATCCTCTAAGGCAAAAGAAACAATATGTTCTTTGGCTTTATGATCTGTATAGACCAATTTTAAAAGACCTGAAATTATAAAAAAGGAATATTTTACAGGATCACCTTCCTGAATTAGATATTGATGCTTCTTAAATTTTTTGGTTGTAAAGTGAGCATACACAAAGGCAAATTCAGCATCTGTCAATGGTATTATTTTTTCGATATGTTCTCTAAGGTTTGCCGGCATATTAAAATTCAAAGTTATCGAAATTTTAAGAATCAGAATGTATTTATGATTTATAAATAAAAAGTCCGCAGTTCAATTCAATCGAAATGCGGACTTTCTCGTTTTATCAAAGGATGATGCCTATAATACGTGTGCTAATTTTCTTTTAATATAATCAAGGGCACCAGTAGACCATAATGTAACCAAAATTAATACAGGCTGAAAAATTAGCCTGATCAATCTGGCCCTGTCTGTATCAAGACCAAAAGCATCAGTACCATTTATATATTGGGCAATATTACCCGGAAACACCAAGACATAAAAAATGGCCAGTGCCAGGCCTGTTTGTATTTTATATTTTGTTAGAAAAACCATTGCAAGTCCCAGAGCAATCTCTACTATACCGGACAGTATCACAACAAGATCTTTATCCAGAGGAACCCAGTTAGGGACTTGTGCCTGAAAATCTTGTCGCTGAAAAGTAAAATGTCCAATAGCAGCCATTATCATAAAGAGACCTAAAAGGATTCTAAAAAAATTTTGTGTTTTAGTTGTTGTATTATTTGTCATAATAAGGAATTGTTTTTACAATATTTTTTATTTGAATGAAGTACTATAATTAAGGCAATAAAAACAAAAACTAAGCTTGTCTCTAAATACCACAATAGACTCAAAAGTAAGGATGGAAGATTGTTATCGAATTACATAATTATATTTGTTTGTTATACAATTAAAACTTTGTTATGTATTGATTTATAAGGGTTTAAAAGATGTAAGATTGAGATTTAATTCTATAAGATTCTCATAAGACATGAGTTATACATTTGACTTATAAAATTTTAAAAAAAAAACATCATGAAAGATTCAAACACAAAAACACCGGCTAAGAAAACAACTGCTACGGCAAAATCTACAACTGCAACAAAAACTGCAAGTACATCAAAAACTACAACACCAAAAGGAGTTGTTAAAGCAAAATCATCTGCAGCAGATGGATTGAGAGAATTATTTGTAGATTCATTAAAAGACATTTACTGGGCAGAGAAAGCTTTGACAAAAGCACTTCCTAAAATGGCTAAAAATGCAACTTCTCAAAACTTAATTGATGCGATCAATGACCACCTTACAGTTACAGAAAATCAGGTAACAAGATTAGAGCAGGTTTTTGCATCTATTGGAGAAAAAGCAGCAGCAAAAAAATGTGATGCTATGGAAGGCCTTATTAAAGAAGGTGAAGGTATTATGGAAGAAACAGAAGTAGGGGCAGTACGTGATGCCGGAATTATTGCTGCATCTCAAAAAATTGAGCACTACGAAATCGCTACTTACGGAACTCTTGCTGCATTTGCAAAAACTCTGGGAGAGGATGAAGCAGTAGAATTGTTAGTTCAAACTTTAAATGAAGAAAAAGAAGCAGACGTAACTCTTACAGAAGCGGCTTACAATACTATTAATTTTGATGCTACTGAAGAGTAAAATTAATTGGTAATCAGTTCTTTATATTAAAAAAACCTGCAATTATTTAATTCGCAGGTTTTTTTACTTTTAGCAAGAAAATTATTAGTAGATTTGGTTTTTTATATTTAATGTTATTAAGCTAATTTTACATGTTAATAGTGTAAGATTAAGAGGTAATTTTATAAAATTATTATTAACGTGTAATATACATTTGATAAGCATTTTAGAGTATAAGACCTTCATTTTTTTAAATAAAATTATATTAAAAGCCAGAATTAGCGATTAATTTTTTTTTAATGTAAAATTGAAAATGTAAGTTCTTTATTTTGAGATTGCTATAGTTTAACCTGAGAAAATAATTTCTAAAAGATTTTATTTTTGATAGGTTTTAAAGCATTTTTTTAAATTTAATAAATCCACACCTATACAAATATATTGTTCCATCCAAATCCAAATTTAAAACAAATGCAAAATAATGTCCTAAGCAGCTTAAAAGAGCACGAAAACAAATTACTAACCATATGGTCTCAACTTCTTCTGGAAAACGGATCAACTGATGGGATAACTGAAGAAGAAGAATCAAAAGAATTTACCTCACTGTTATTGGATGCTTTACGTATCTCAAATGGCAACAACCAGGAATCAGAAGAATTCGAAAAAGTACATGATTTACTTATCGGAATTTCAAGTTCAAGAGCAAAAAGAGGTTTTTCGCCAAGAGAAAATGCACAATACCTTATTTCGTTTAAAGAAGCGGCTTCACAAATTCTTTCAGAATTAGAAAGAGATCCTGTAAAGCTTTATGATGCTAATTTAATATTAGGCAGCGTTATAGATAACATGACTATCATGACTTTTGAGGCGTATATGAAAGGTCGTGAAGATGTAATTTCAAGACAAATTGACGAAATTAGTGAGATTTCGACTCCGGTTATCAGAGTTTGGGATGGTGTTGTTGCTTTACCAATCATTGGGACACTTGACAGTTCAAGAACTCAGGTTGTAATGGAAAATCTTTTACAGCAAATCGTTGATACAGGAAGTTCTATTGCTATTCTTGATATTTCAGGTGTACCGGCAGTAGATTCTTTAGTAGCACAGCATTTAATAAAAACGGTAAGTGCAACACGTTTAATGGGAGCAGAATGTATCATAAGCGGTATTCGTCCTGAAATTGCCCAAACGGTTGTACATTTAGGTATAGATCTTACCGGTATTATCACAAAAGCATCACTTGCAAGTGCGCTTCAAACAGCATTTGACATGCTGCAGCTTACTGTGGTAAAGAGAAAATAATTCAATAAGATTTAGAACATGGAAAGAATTCCTATACTTAAGATGGGAGATTTTTTGTTGGTTACCATACAAGTAGATTTGTATGATCAACTGGCAGAAAACCTGGAATCAGACTTAATAAATACTATAAATAAATACAGCTCAAAAGGTGTACTAATTGATATATCAGCAGTTTCTATAATTGATTCGTTCATGGGGCGTATCCTTGGGAATATTGCCGTTATGTCTAAAATTATGGATGCCCAAACAGTGGTAGTAGGAATGCAGCCTGCAGTTGCTATTACCCTTGTAGAACTTGGATTGTCCTTAAATGGTGTTATAAGTGCCCTGAATGTTGAAAAAGGCATGGATCTGCTTCGCGCAAAAATGTACAATGGCGATAATCAGGAGCAGACTTATGACGACGACAACGAATAATAAAGAAGAGATACTTATCATAAAAGAACAGGATGTGGTGCCATTGCGTAACCGCGTGAGGGATTATGGCGTAAAAGTTGGAATGAGTATCTTAAATCAAACCAAGTTAATTACTGCTACAAGTGAACTTGTTCGTAACCTTTTGAAATATGGAGGCGGCGGAAAAGTCGTTATAGAATCTGTCAGCAACGGGCGCGACAATGGTGTTCGTGTTACTTTTATTGATAATGGCCCTGGAATACCAGATATTACATTAGCCATGAAAGACGGATATAGTACAGGAAAAAGTTTGGGCCTTGGCTTGCCGGGTACAAAAAGACTTGTAAATGAGTTTGATATTAAAACAGAACTGGGAAACGGAACAACTGTTACCATAACAAAATGGAAAAATGGATAATACATTTTCGAGTTATAAAATCGACGATCGCAGTCTGATCGCTTTTATAAAACGAGAAATACATAATTTGGCGCTTCAATTGGGATTTACGCCTCACAGAGCGGCAGAAACAGATATAATAGTTGCTGAACTAACTTCTAATTTAATTAAATATGCACAAGGCGGTGAACTCTTATACAGGGCACACCATGCCGATGGACATAACCAGATCGAGATTTATTGCCTGGATAAAGGAGTAGGGATTGATAATATAGCCAAAATAATGAATGACGGTTATTCTTCATCCAATACGCTTGGCCACGGCTTAGGCGCCATAAAAAGACTGAGTAATGATTTTCAGATTTATTCCCTGAGAAATTGGGGAACTGTTCAATATGTTAAAATTTGTGATAAATTGGATTTTGACATTCCATTAATGGCAAGCGGATTCAATTTTTCTGCCGTTAGTGTAAACTATCCCGGAGAACGCTTTTGTGGTGACGGATATTATATTAAATATTCAAAAAAAGGTTTTTACATTTTTGTAGGAGACGGTTTAGGTCACGGAGCAAATGCTCATGAGGCCGTACAACAAGCTATAAAAGCGTTTAAACAAACGACAGAGCATGAACCAACAGCTATTCTTAGAGAAATTCACGAAAAAGTAAAAAAAAGCAGGGGATTGGTGGCTACCATTGCAGCAGTAGATTATAAATCTGAAAACTGGAACATTTGTGGTGTTGGTAATATCAATACACGTATTTATCGCGGCTTAGAAAATAAAACCTATACCCCGTATAATGGGATTATAGGCCATAATATTCCGCGTACCTTAAACAGCACGATTGTACCTTATCAAAAACATCAGATTATAGTAATGCATAGTGACGGACTGCGTACCAGATGGAACTTAAACGATCTTACTTCGATCATTAAGCAAAATCCGGGTGTGATCGCTTCCTCTTTATATAAAGATAATATCAGAGGTACTGATGATGCAACAGTTCTTGTTGGAAAAATAATTTAAGTGCTATGAAGGAGATTGTAAAAATTAATCTTGATAACGAAATGGACTTAATTCTTGCCCATAAACGAGCAATGAAAATTGCCGAAATGTGCGGTATGCCATCATCAGCGCAGACAAGATTTTCGACAGCCGTATCTGAAGTGGCCAGATGTTCTATTGCCAAAGGGAAAAACTCAGTTTTAGTTATTGGAATAAACGTCATCAGACCAACTCAAAAAGAGATACTGGCGATACTTACCGATACTGTAGATCTAAAAAAATGCAGCCCTGAAGCATTTGAATATGCTGCAAAAATATCAGGCGATATCGAGTATACATTTGCAAACAATCAATCTGTGACTAAATTGAGCCAGCCGGTATTAGCTCCTGGACTTTTGTCTGATATAAAAATCAAGAGTTTAGTCGATTATTTTAAATACGAACCTCCTTTATCACCTTATGACGAAATCAGAAAAAAGAATATTGAGCTTATAGCATTATCAGAAAAACTGGGAGAAAGCGAGAACAGGTACAGACAGCTTGCCAATACGCTTCCGGTTTTAATATGTATAGTGAATGAGCGAAATAATGTTTTGGTAACCAATGATTCCCTTAAAAATTATTTGCAATTGCCTTTAACAGTTTTTGATAAAAAAGCGTTGGGCAATTTTATTCATCCTGATGATCTTGAAGCAATAGGAGAAGGGTGGAGCAAGGCAAAGAAAACAAGATCTGACTTTTTTGGAGAAACCAGAATCAAAAAAGATTCAGTATATGTCTGGCATCTTATTTCGATTGTACCCAATAAAGCAGAAGACGGATCTTTTAATAGCTGGCTTATTTATTTTGTTGATATCAATGCTCAAAAAACAGTAGTAGAAACACTTAAGGATAATTCTGAATTAAAAATGATTCAGCGTGAATTAGAAAGTGCGAATTCAAAATTATTATTTAAAAATAAAGAACTGGAGCAATTTGCCTTTATTGCCAGTCATGATTTACAAGAACCACTTCGTAAAATTATGATTATGCTATCGCGTGCAGGAGAACATTTATCTGAAGAACAGCGAAAACAATATTATTTTGACAGAATCAGTCTTGCAGCCGGAAGGTTATCTGATTTGATTTCAGACGTTTTAAATTATTCCAGAATAGATAATAAAATTCATCAGCTTACGCAGGTTGATCTTAACGAAATTATCACAGAAACCTTAAATGACCTAAGCATGGTTATTGAAGAAAAAAATGCCCTGATTCACATAAGTCCATTGCCGGAAGTTACCGGATTAAGTACACAGTTGCGTCAGTTATTTTATAATCTGGTCAATAATGCACTTAAATTTAATGCGGCACAACCCTCTGTGAGTATTACTGCAACAACTTTTTCTGCTAATAATTCTCTTCCTGACAGTAATTTAATTCCGTTTGGAGAATATCACCTGATTTCGATTGCTGATAATGGTATCGGGATGGACAGTGATTATTCTGGTCGAATATTTGATATGTTTCAAAGACTTCACCAACGCGATCAATATGGCGGTAACGGAATTGGTCTTGCTTTATGCAAACGAATCATAGAAAACCATAACGGAGCAATTAATTTTACAAGCCAACCCGGACAAGGAACAACGTTTTATATTTATTTGCCAAAAAAATAATGATGTAAGGTTTAAATATTATCAAATTGAAAGTAATAGTCTGTCATAATACGTATTGTGTAACATATCTGATAAATGATGTAAATTATAACACAATCAGTGTTTTAACTTCGTATTAATATTATAAACTAAAAAAACTATCATGAAAAACTTATTCAAGATCAAAATGGCGGCACTTGTTCTATTTGTTGGACTTGCTTTTTCTTGTAAAAAAAATGAAACTGCTCCCGCAGATAATTATACAAACGAAAGCGATTCGACTCAAACAACGGTGGATAGTATTTCTCCTAACTCAGACACAACAAATCTTAATACAAGTACAACCGGAACAACCGGTGCAACTGGTGAAGGTTCTACGGGTTCAGGCTCTGCAGGAACATTACAAAAAGGAAACACTAGTGTGCGAACAGATTCTACAAGTACAGCAAAAGGAAAATAGGCATTAAATAATTACTGAAGCTTTATTTAATGTCAAAAAAAACCTGTAGCAATTGCTACAGGTTTTTTAATGCCTTTTTTTTAATATCATAAATTAGTGACCTGATTCTAAATAGGATTTGAAATTAGTAATATTGTCTTTGACCAATTTTTCGAAATAAGGATTAAAGAATGATGCGATGCGTTCTCCCGCAATGCCCAATGGAGCCTGATAAGAAATGGTTACATCGATTTCAGTAGCCTTGCCTTTTGGTTTAAAAATCACTTTTCCCACATTCTTAATAGTAGAATTATCAAGTGATTGCCAGCCTAAAAGTTTTTCTTTTTTATCTTTTATAATTTAGGCTAATACATATCAGTGTCTAATACTTATAGATTTGATGTTAGAGTTTGTAAGATTGCCAGTTGCAGGTGTATCACATTATCAATAAGCTTTAGTTTATTTCCATTGTATTTTTAGTACACCTTTTCCTGAAACTTCGTATTCTTTCACTTTTTTATTTTTCTTCCTGCCTTTCAGGATTTCCCGATCCTGAAGTACATCTATTTTATGATTGATTGTATTAAGTGCAATAATTTTCAAATTGCAATGCATGTCCGGATCACCATCCAATACTATTGTTACTGATTTTCCTTTCTGTGTATAATGAGTAACAGGATAATCTACAAAAACCAGAAAATCTTCCTTTACTTTTATGTATTGTCGCGGTACGATGCCAAACGCAATTCCGGCACCATAAACTTCTTGGCCTACTTGACCACTCTGTTCCCAGCCGTTGTATAAATCCTCTAGTGGAATCCAGAGATCAGGTTGTAATTCTCCGGTTTTTACTTCTTCAGAAAGCATTTCCTTTGGTAACATAGACGGATAATAATAAGCAATTCTATTAATCGCATATTTAATAAATTCAGGAATCAAAATTCTTAAAGAAGGTAATATTGCTACGTCTTTCGCCTGAATCAAATACTCTGATAATGCAGCATAAACTTCCATTTCTTCATAAGCAGATGTGTAAGGCGCATCGTTAAGCGGAAAAACAGAAAAGAAATTATTAAAATTTTTTCCATACCCATATTGGCAATCCCATATTTGCATGTTTTTGAACAAACCCGCTAGACAGGTATAACTAATATTCAAATAAAGCTTTTTGTTGGTTATTTTATAAAGTTCTAAAAGTGCGCCGGCAGCAAAAGAAGTATTGTTTGCCTGATAAAAAATATCAGATCCTATATCTGTTAGTTTTTTAGCGGCTTTTTCTGCTTCGTTCAAATAACGTTTTTCTTTTGTCAGGCGGTAAAGCAACAGCATTAAATGTGCATATGCTCCAGGTACATCTTTTTCTCCGCCATCTCCCGGTGCAGTTTCTTTTTTTATAACCTCAAATGTCTCCATGTCATAAAATACCGGCCATTCATATTTAAAATGATGCGCAACCTTAATTACATAATCAATAGAATCGATTACTAGTTTTTCTGCAGTTTTATCCTTGTGCAATGCTAATCTGGCAAGATTCATTAATGGGTGATGGAGATACCAGGAATCCATAACCATTTCTTTTTTTTGCTCCTCAGAGTTGTCCAGCTCATCGCATAATGCAGGAAGCCAGCGATTGATGCACTTAATTTTTGGGTCATAAAACTCCGGAAGTCCACTAATGAGATCAACACATAGCGGTTGTTTTTCGCCAGTCCATTTTTCAAATTCTTTGCAGGGAACAGCTACGGCAAGCTGTACCATACTTTCTGCAGGAGTTTTATAATCGCACAAATAAGCATTGAGATATGGAAAACCGTTAGTTTGTGTCCAGGCTCCTTTGTTATGGTATAAATCTTTTGATACTTTTTGGGCAATTTCCGGCCAATTGTGATATTCAATTTTTGGATGGGGAATTACGCTATATATTTTACTCAGATTATTTAAAAAATTTTGACATAGTAATGAAGGATCTTCCGCTGTATCTTCGAAAATAACATACGCATCAGAAATTATAAAAGGCTTGCCGGAAGGTATTGGCAGCTCTTTTGTAACAGGCAATTTAAAGCCAATTTCCGGCCAGTCTCCACCAACAGTTTCTGCTGCCGAAGTTTGGGTAGCCTCGCAATATGGTGAAAGTGACGTAAGATTTTGGAAATAAAATATCGAACCGCTCTTAGGATTCGTCATCGTTGCATAAAGCAATCCTGATCTGGTACCTTTCTGGTGTATATGAATTTTTCCGTTAGTGTTTTCGACACTTCCGTTTTGGGTAAGCGGCATTATATCACGAGGCCAGAACGGAATCATTAAGGGCATATTTGCTGTAAAAGCGGTTGTATAATGTAAATAATTGTCAGGAAAATCAATTTTGACTTCATAACTGCCCAGTCTTGAGTTGAGCATAATTACGATAGTATCTCCATCATCAAAAAGATTGACAACTTCAAAGCAACTGTTCATTCCAAATGCGGCACGAAATGCCATTTTTCTGTTTTCAGGCAGCAGCGCGACAATCCACAAAGAGTCTCCTGTATTATACAGTTGATAGGTATAATCAAAAATTTTTCTTTCTAATAATACCTCACTATTTTCAATATCTGCCTGCGCAGTTGCGCTCCAAGGTGTAACTGTGTTCATAATAATAAGTTTAATTAATAAAAAAGAATGACTGATTAAATGCGGACTGATAATCCTATTTCAGCAAATTTTTCTGAGTTGGCATGCATAATTCCCGTTCCGGTTATAAAATCCAACTGTACATTTTTGTTCACAACAAATAAAAGACCTGTATCTACAGTATTCTCTGCATGATGTTGAGGTACAGCAAAACCATACGATTCTACGAATATTTTTATTTTTTTGGTTATGGAATGATCTGCAGAAAGCGTATAAACATATTCAGGCTGTAAAGTATCCGGAAGCCAGTGAATCCCTAAATTATACCCCAGACGTGTTACTTTTGAAAGCTCATGCTGGGCAAGAACCCTGATTTCAGGACTGTACTTTTTTTCCTGATAGGCATTATCAGCCATCCACGGAATGCTTACACGAGCCAGAACACCAACATCAGGAACGGCTCCTTTATGATCTATAATATGATATTTTGCGCCTATCACAACAGGTTCTATACCAGTGACATTGTCATCATCTTCATGCGATATCTTTAAAGCAGTTTCCACACGGACTTCTAAGTTTTTAATGATGCCGTAACGCAATACAAGTTCAGGAATTTCAAAAGTATGTTCGCTGTGATCCTGCTCAAACGAAAACCCGCTTTCTATTTGCAAATGTTTCGCAATAACCGTATTTGGGCCTTCGGTTTCATTTGGGCGGTCAGTTTGCATTTGCTGCGCCAGAATATCCGGAGAAAAACAAAATAATGCCAAAGCAGTAAGAGAGTAGAATATTTTCATAATTTAATTTTTTTAAGCTCATACAAATCCTGTCCGGGATTCTAAAATCTGGACTTAATATGTTTTTAATATGTTTTTTTTAATATTTTAAAGTCGATAGAATTTCCTTTATCGAGAAATGCGCGCCACACACAAATTCATCTGCAGCTCCATAATACACCGTTAGTTTGTCCCCTTCAACGACATGACCATTTGTAAAAACGACATACCCAAAAAATCCGCTTAATTCATAATTTTCCATAGGAACCATTATGGGTTCTGTCGATCTCGCAATTACTTTAGACGGATCTTCGAGATCCATTAAAAATGCGCCAAGACAATATTGATGTGCTGCATTTGCACCATGATAAATTTCGAGCCATCCTTCTTCTGTCCGGATTGGTGCAGCTCCCGCGCCAACTCTTGCACTGTCCCATAAATCCTGACGTGTTTTTATAATGCATTTGTGATTTCCCCAATGCACACCATCCGGTGATTCAGCGAGCCAGATAAAATTACCTCCAATTTCAGGACTTGAAGGGCGGTGCAAAGCATAGAATTTGCCGTTTATCGTTTCTTCAAAAATGGCACAATCTTTATTATGAGGAGAAAGAATCATTCCTTTTGATTCGAAATTTTTCCAGTCTTTGGTCGTACGAAGCCCAACACCAACACCATTGTCAGATACAGCCGTATACGTTAAATAATAGGTGTCATTTACTTTACTTACCCTGCAATCTTCTATGCCAAATTGTTCCAGAATTCCATTACCCATTATAGGCAGTGTATTTTCAGGTTCGTAAAAATGAACGCCGTCATCGCTGCAAACCAGTCTTAAATGCGAAAGTGTGGTGAGATAATCGAGACCTTTATATTTTATGACCCTTGCATCATTGGCAATCAAATCCGGATCGTTAAGTGGCACTTCTATTATTTCGACTTTGCCCAGGGCATTAATAACCGGAAAAAAAATTACACCTTCTTTTTGTGTAATCGACTCCGCAACCCGAACCAATAGCCAGACCTTGTTTTCGAAAATAAAAGCTCCCGGATTTAACAAACTTATAATTTGCAATTCATTACTGCTTGCGTGTAAATCTTTTGGCATTAATAAAGGATTTTCCGGAAAACGACGGGCTATATCACTCATAATTGTCTCTGTATTAGAATTGTTTTAAGGAACTTGATGAATAGTATAAAATTATCTTATTCATAAATCATAATTCTTATATAATCTAATGGAGATTTTATAAAATTTAAGACCATATTATTCCTTTAAAAAAAATAGTAATTAATTGATTTAATGATAAGTTATTGGTTATATAACCCAAAATTTTAATAATATAAAAGGATTTTAAAATTGTATAAAATAAGCAGATGATCTAATCTTAATTTTACCATCAGAGCAAGAATAAGAATTCATGCTTCATATTTTTCTAATTTAAAAATTGATGTTATGTTTAAGAAAGGACAAAATGTAAAACAGGAATTTGGTAATCAGGTTATGAAAGTAATTGATTTTGAACCGGAATTAATTGAGAATATTATTACCCAATGGGAGGATGAATTGGGAAATATCATGACAGGAAAATTTACAGAATCGCAGCTTGTAATCGCAGATGAATAAATCTGGAAAGCTTCACCAATCCTGAAATAACCCCCGTGTTTTATAATCTTTTTTTTGCTTTGCTCATCATTGCTTAAAATAGAAGCATAATTTTTTTTTTATCTTTTTACTATTTTTAAAATCATGTTATTTTATAAGTGTTTGATAATGTGGGCTTAATTGTGATTTTTATTGTTAAAAAAGCTTTCATACAAATTATATATTAAGCACTTAATGAATAAATAGTTTAAAAATAATTTCAAACTATACTAATTACATAGAATTTATATATATATTTGCAGAGTAGAAAAAATCTACGTGAACTTATCCAGAAAGACTGAGGGAATAGGCCCAATGATGTCTTAGCAACCTGTTGCCAAATAAGGTGCTAAATCCTTCCGCTGCGGCGGACAGATAAGAAAGATTTCTTTAGTAAATCTGAATAAGATCATTATTAGTAAATCATTTATTTTTTAGAATGAAAACGGAATTATTATTACACGACAATACTCAAAAACACAACTTGTTTTTAAAAGAAGCAAACCACTTTAAGGTTTTCTCAATGCAATACACTTAGACTTTTTTAAACCATACCCTTTTTTATCGCTTAATGATAGGCCATTTTTGCAGGTCAGGAAATTTCTATGCTTTAAATAAATCAAATCAAAATCCAATAAAAATGAAAAAAATAATAGTAATTCTGGCTTTATGTCTTACTGCAGTAACAACTCAGGCTCAAGAAGCAAATGTGCAGTTAAAAGGAACAGTTACAGATACTGTGGCAAAATATGTTTACCTGCAAAAGTTTCACAATAAGATGTTTACTACCATAGATTCAGTAAAAGTTACAGACGGAAAATTTAGTTTTAAAACAAAAGTAAAACTTCCTGAATTGTATGGTTTAAGCGTAAACACAGCAAATAATCCGTTGTACATTTTTTTAGAAAAAACGCCTATTACGGTAAAATTAAGTCCGGTTAAATATTACAGCACATCTGTTGTAGAAGGTTCTGCATCTCAGGATTTGTTTGATGTTTACAGAAAAAACCAGGATATTGATATAACTAAATTTATAGCAGAACATCCCAGCTCTATAGTTTCTGCATATGTATTGTATAGAAATTGGTCGTATAGATTAACGCCGGAACAGATCACGCAAAACATTGCACTCTTAGATAAAAGTCAGCAGAATACAACTTATGTAAAAGAACTTCAGGAGCTGGTAAAAGTTTTAAACGGGTTACAAGTAGGTAAAAAAGCACCGGATTTTGTATCTAAAGATCCTGAAGGAAAATCAGTTCGTCTTTCAGAAAATCTGAAAGGATATACATTAGTTGATTTCTGGGCTTCATGGTGTGCGCCTTGCCGAAAAGAAAATCCAAATATCGTTGCAGCCTACAAAGAATATCATGATAAAGGGTTTAATGTATTTGGAGTTTCCCTGGACAAAAAGAAAGAAAACTGGATAAAAGGAATTCAGGACGATCACTTAGACTGGCTGCAAGTTTCAGAGCTCATTTACTGGAACAGCGAGATTGCAAAACTATACGGAGTAAGGGCAATTCCGTCTAATTACCTGGTAGATTCAAAAGGTATTATCGTAGCAAGAAACCTTCGTGGCGAAGAACTTCAAACGACGCTTAAAGCGCTTTTGAATAAATAAACGTACAGGTTATTTATTCTGGGAAACGACAACAAAAATAAGTTAACTTAAAAATGATACGGAAATGAATGCTACAGATAAGAAAACGAAACCAAGTCAGTCAGAGCAGTATTTTTCTAAATTCAGAGAAAATACAATTGGAGTAAACCACACCTTTGAATCTGCTTATGGCGTACAAAATTTGCTTTATGCAGACTGGGTTGCCAGCGGAAGATTATATACCCCGATTGAAGATATCATGCGCAATAAAATAGGGCCTATGATTGCCAATACGCATTCTTTTTCGAGCGAAACAGGCAAGGCTTCTACTTATGCATATAATCACGCCAGAGCAGTAATCAAAAAACATGTAAACGCAAATGAAGCTGATGTTTTAGTAGCAACAGGAACCGGAATGACGGCTGCTTTATCAAAATTGCAGCGTATTATAGGGTTGCGTCATGCTAATAATACAAATGATAATGATAAACCTGTAGTTTTTATAACGCATATGGAGCATCATTCTAATCAGGTTTCGTGGTACGAATCGAATGCTGATGTTGTGGTTTTACAACCTGATGAAAATAATTTGACAGACCCGAAAAAACTTATTGAAGCTCTTAAAAAATATGCAGACAGAACGATAAAAATTGGTTCGTTTACAGGATGTTCAAATGTCACGGGAATTATAACTCCGTATCATGAACTGGCGAAGATCATGCATAAGAATGGTGGTTATTGCTTTGTTGATTTTGCAGCTTCGGCACCATATGTTCAAATCGATATGCATCCGGAAGATCCGGACGAACAATTGGATGCAATTTTCTTTTCGCCACATAAATTTTTAGGCGGACCCGGAACTTGCGGTATTCTGGTTTTTAACGAGAAACTCTATAAATCTAATTTTCCTGATAATCCCGGCGGAGGAAATGTAAAAAGTACGAATCCGTGGGGAGGATATCATTACAGTGATAGTATCGAAGTCAGGGAAGACGGCGGAACTCCTGGTTTTTTGCAAGTAATAAGAACAGCTTTATCCCTGAAACTCAAAGAGCAAATGGGAGTTGCAAACATTCATAAAAGAGAAAAAGAATTACTGGATCTTTGTTATGCCGAGTTTCAAAAGATTCCGGGTTTATCGATTTTAGGCGATCTTAAAACAGATCGAATAGGGAGTGTTTCTTTTTTGATTGATGATATTCATTATAATTTAATCGTGAGATTATTAAACGATCGTTTCGGAATCCAGGTTCGTGGCGGATGGTCCTGCGCGAGTACTTATGCACATTATTTGTTTGATATTGATAAGATTAAATCACAAGAAATAACAAATGAACTGCTTCAGAAGAACCAAACCAACAAACCGGGATGGGTTCGTTTATCTTTACATCCGATAATGACAAATGAGGAACTTATATTTATTTGTGATGCCATAAAACAAGTAGCAGCAAATTATAAAGAATGGCAAAAAAATTACCAGCATAATATTGCTACAAACGAATATGAAAATCTTCTGGCAAAAGAAACTATAGAAGAAAACGTAAAGGAATGGTTTATACTGGAATAAATTTACCCGGCTTAGTTTTATCAAAGCTCCAGAGAAGCGATATCTTAATTAATTTTCCGAATAAACATTTTACAACAAAAGAATCAGAATGAATAATAATATAATAGGTTTTCATCATTTTGCGATTAAAGCACATGATTTTCAAAGAACAGTACAATTTTACGAAACACTCAATTTTGAAGTTGTACACGGCTGGAGTTTACCGGAATTCAATTTAGAAAAATGTGTTATGCTAAAAAATAAAGCATTTGATTGTTATATAGAAATATGCGATAACAATGCTGATTTTCCTACTCAGGGGCGTAAAAGAAAGCAAGGTGATCCATATGTCGAAAATTCACTTTTGCATATTTGTTTTACGGTTATTGATGCCAAAAAAGCATATGATGAAGCAATAGAAAATGGCGCAAAACCATTATCACAAAAAGAAACTCTGGAACTTAAAGACCGTAAAAAATCGGTAATAGTTAGTAATAGTCTGGTGTACAGCCCGAATGGAGAAGTTATTGAATTTCTGGAATCTGTTGTTTTTTAAAGAGTTGAAAAAACGTTACTACAGAAATCAATAAGAGGAGTTATCCTCTATTTAACCCCGTTCCTGATCAGGACGGGGTTTTATTTTTATAAAATAGATTGTAAAAAAAAAGTCCAATTCGGGTTAAATTGGACTTACTTTTTTAGATCATGCAGGTTTTAAATTATTCCTTATATAAAATAATAGTGGCTTTGTATCCTGTACCCACATTCCACTGGCTGGCTTCAATAACAGCTCCTTTATCATCATAAACCTGGAATTCTGCCGTATTAGGCGAAGCTGAACCTTCGTTTAACGCTTCAAAATCGATTTTATTGATTCCGGGAACTAATGTTATTTTAAATCCCTGAAATTCTCCCACTAAATTTACTTCCGGTTCAATAACCTTATCATTTAGAAATACTCTTATTTTGTCGCCATCTACGAAAGCGGCATCACGATAACGAACTGTAGAAACGGCTGTATTGGTTACAAAAGCACCCAGATATTCATTTCTTCTGTAAAAAATACCTTCAACATTGGCTTCTTTTTTATACAGGCTATTATTTTTATACAGATCATCCGGACTAATTTTTATAACTGTAGGTTCTTTTACAGGAGGCGTATCATTTGGCGGAGTTTCAGTTGGCGGCAGGGGTTCTTTTATTTCAGAATTTTTAGCCGGAATTGGTTTGTATTTGTCTTTAAGTTCTTTTTGCGAATATCCTTGTAGAGAGATGCTTAATATAGTGACCAGAAACAATATTTTTTTCATACTTTTTTTCATATTAATAAAACAAATGAGTCGTTAAAACAATAAGCATTAACGTCTCTTTATAAAACATTTAATTAAAGGATTTATTGCCTTTATTGGGAATTATTTATGTATTAAAAATAAACCCGACAATCTCGATACTTCGCGACTGTCGGGTTTAAATCCTGATAAAATCAGTTTTTTATTTATTTACTTTTTTAAATCGCATCATTGGAATATCTTTCATATTCAAATTAAGTTTCCCGTCTTTGTCAATAGAATAACTGTCGATTTTTTTAATTGTCTGTACAAATGTTTGTTCCCCGCCACCTTCACAGAACATCATGGTTGCCGGGCCTTGTTCACCAAAAGTAAGAGATTGTCCTTTTATGGTAAATGGTGCACTATACCCATTGCAACCAGCATTTCCGTAGACTTCTCCTTTTTCTTTATCAAACTTGATATAGGGTTTTTTATCCGGATATAAACCTTCAAAAGCGATACGCGGACCAGAAATATATTCTAATTCCCAGGATGTATTATAGAGATCATCAGTTTTTGCAGTATCTTTCATTGTATTACAAGAATTAAAAGAGAGTGTTAAAACAGAAACGAATAGTAGTATGTAATTTTTCATAAAATAAGATTTTTGAACATAAATTTAAAGATTTTTATCAGAATTCAACTGATAAAAAGTAGTTTTTTTTGAGACTTTATAAGATTAATTATTTACTTTTTTTCAGGGCATCTATCAATTCTACCATATCGACAACAGCATAAGTAGACGAATAATCAGATACCGCATAAGGTAATATAAGGCTATTGTTATGAATAATTGCACCGCAGGAATACACTACATTTGGTACATATCCTTCACGTTCGTCTTCAAGTGGCGAAAGCAGGGGTTCTTTAAGTCTCCCGATTTCTTTAGACGGATCATCAAGATCAAATAATGAAGCACCTATGCAATAACGTCGCATTGTACCTACACCGTGGGTAATTACAAGCCAGCCTTCTGTGGTCCAGAGTGGCGATCCGCAGTTTCCTATCTGAGTCAGTTCCCAAGTATAACGTGGTTCCTGTAAAAGTATCGGATTGTTCCATTGTGTAACTCTTTCAGAGTACATAATATAATTATTTACACCATCGATTCTTGCCAACATAGCATATTTGCCCTTTATTTTTCTAGGAAACAATGCCAGATTTTTATTCTGTGCACCAATACCATGAAGCGGCATTACTCTAAAGGTATAAAAATCTTCGGTCGAAATTAGTTTAGGTAAAATAGTATGTCCGTTATAAGCGGTGTAAGTTGCCATTACACGATTTGAGTCATCGTCATCGATAAAACGTACAAATCGTGCATCTTCGATACCGCGGCTTTCAGATTCTGATATCGGAAATATAACACGTTCCGTAATATCTGAGTCGTGCTTGAATTGCAAATCATAAAAAGAATCAGCCAGCCAGATTATTTCTTCTAACGCGGTTCTTCTTTCCTGGCGTATTGACGGATCACTTAAGGCTGTACTGACCATGCTTTTTAATACGGCAAATTCAAATTCTTCCGGCAAGTCCTGCATGATTTGGGCAATATATTTGTCCTGCGTGTGCATTTCAGATAATTTCAATAAAAAACGCTCTTTATTGAATAGGGTTTTATGCTCAATCTCAGCCTTATCTATATTATGACCAATTTTCATTATCTGCAGGTTGTTGTCTTTATCCAGAATACCTCTTCTAAAAACTATCGAGGAAATGTGACCTTCTCCGGTTGCACGAAACGAAATGATTACGCGTTTTTCTCCTGCTTCAAGACCTGACTGATCAAAATCTTCTACAATCGAAGGGTTGAAAATGGCAGCAGATTCTATCGCGTATTCCATAGTGCAATAAGATCCTATCAGCATTTTTCGATCCAGCGAAATGGCTTCGTAATCGATTTGCATGGCTTCGATTACATCTCTGATTTTTTCGCAGTGCCTGAAAAATATAGCCGAAATATTTCGATGGCGTCTTGCAAATTCACGAAGTGTTTGCTCTAATGTTTCTAATACCTGCTTTTCATCCAGCATCATTATCCTGCCCACCATTTGTTGGGTCCGTTCTTCGCCATTCATAAAATATCGTGCAACAACTCTTTTTGAATCTGGTGTGAATTTTATGTTTTTACGGATGACTGATACTCGCATAATTTGTATGTTTTTTGTGTTTTTTAGAAAAGTTATTTCAGGTTAAAAACGGATTAAATTGTACCTGTTTGAAACAATATTAATATCAAATATTGTCTCTATTTCTATACAAGTTAATGATTTTGTTAACTAAAAAAAACTTTATTTTTAAAATTTTAGTTCACTTTTTACTTCTTAATGAATGCTTGATAGCTGTAATTAAAGATCATTAATCACTTAAAGCCAATATTTGACTTGCTATGAAAAAAGCGATAATGACCGATATACTCAAATTATAGTAAAATATTTTATAACGCAAAAAAGTGCTAAATCTTTTATTTAGCACTTTTATGTTTAATCCTGAAGAATTTATTTTAAAATTACATATGTAAGATAAATGTTATAAAGTAATTTCTTGTGTCCACTTTTCCCCGCTAATATCAATTAGTTCCAGAATATATTTATCTGTTGTATTCCTGATAGAAGCAATCTTGAAATTTAATGTGGCTTTAGCGCCCAAAGGCAAAATCAGACTGTGTTTTCCGGGTTTTACTCTGGCAACATAATCGTTTTTGATTTGTTCTTTTGCAAGATGTGAGAGTTGTGCCTGATTTTGTTCAAAAATAATGTTTCCCTGTTGGTCTATTAATTTAATACCAATAAGAAAAGAACCATAAACATCAGCTCCTTCATCCCTGAATACTGTAAAACTTAAGGTGTTATTTTGAATGAAAGCATTGCTGATAGTAACATGCGGTTTTACAGAAAGATTATGCAATTTGCCATACACACCTCCATGAAAATATTGATTGGTAAATAGAGTTAGCGCCAGGATAAATACAGATCCTGCCAGTACAAGTTTGTTTGCAATATTGTCTTTTAGAGGTAAAACTCCGGACCCCAGAAGTCTGAACCATTTTTTAGCAGTAAAGGATTTGTTTTTTCTAATAAAATACTCGTCCATAGAATATTTTCCACCGCCTGACATAAAAATTGTAAACCCCGCCGCGACACCCAGAATTCCAATTTGCCATTCGTCAAGGCAAGTTGTTCCAAGCCAGCCGGAACCCAGTAAAATACCAAATGCCAGACCAAAAACGCCTATACTCATTAATCTGGTAAAAAGACCAAACATAAATAGAAGTCCAACAATTCCTTCGATAACAGTAAATGAAACCATTGCCCACCAAAGACTTTCCGGATTAGAAACAAGATGTTCTATAATAGGTTTTATACCCAATGCATTAGGAAGAAAATGATTGAATTTTTCTCCGATATATCCCGCTTCATCAGGATTTAATTTATTCTCTAAAATTAGCCTTCTCCAAAAAGCAGAAAAATAAGTCCAGCCAGCTACCCAGCGCAATGTCGTAGTAAACATTCCGCCATATAAATAGGTTTGATTGTTCATTGTGATTTAAATTTAATGATAGTAAATACGTAAAAACTTCAATAAAATAATATTGAAGTGTATGTTGCTTGCAATCAAAAAATCAAATCAAATATTGCTCGTGTAATAAATAAACCGGAATAATTTTGAAGCTCTTTTTCTCCCAAATCGATGTTATGGGAATTTTAAGCGTAAAACGAGGGTGCTGAAAAACAGTAAATCGTGAAGGATAATTTTTTAAATCGTGATCATGAAGTGAACCTAAAGTCTTTTTAGCGGTTTTATCAATCGCTGTAAAACAAACAACTGACTGATCGTTATTTGTGTTGTTTTTTAATTCGTTTATCGGGATATCCAAAACGAGTTTAATTTCTCTTTTAGCAGTACAGGGCAGGCATACAAAAAACAACATCATGATGATGATTGTTCTTGAGAAGATATTTCTTATGCCATATTGCATTATACTTTTTTTTAGAATTTTAAATGTAACAAAAAAATACTACAATCAAAGCCATTCCCCGGCTGTATTATAATCATCCGGCAAATAAGTAAGGTATTGAACCATTCTTGGTTTTTCGCCTTTGTTTGGTGTCGCACAATGTGGTAATCTATTGTCCCATATGATAAAATCTCCTGCATTGCCCAATATTGGTTCAGGTTTCAGGGTTTTAACAGCTTTATCTCTGGGATTTTCATCCGGATCAAGATTATTGAGCCAATGATTTATAGTATTATGAAAACCCGGAACACAATGAAAAGCGCCATCATCAGCACCACAATCAGTAAGATAGAGTAGTCCCTGAAGCCCAAAAATTATAGGTTGTTTTAAACTGGTGTCCCAATGAAGCGGACTTCCTAAAAAAGTAAATTCATCAGTTTCAGGAGGGTTAAAGCTTACTTTGTCTATCGTTTTATATATCCGGGATGAATTATAAAGCTGTTCATATGCTTTTTTTATCTTTGGCGAAAGCCTGTTTTTATTTAAGGTTTCATGATCAGAAAAATTGAGCATTAATCCTTTTTGGTCGTTATGTCTTTTGTACCAGGTTTCTTTTTTGTCAGGATCCATTTCCAGATAAGCCCAAATAGCTTGTTGTGTCTCTTCGCAATCTTTTTTTGAAATGGCATTTTTTATAATGATGTACCCGTTTTTAGTCCAAAAATCGAGATCTTTTTCTGAGAGTACTTGATCTACAGGTTCTTCAGTTATAGTATTCTTGTTTTTCTGTTTCGTATTGATCCAGGTTTTAAAAGTTTCAAAATCAGGTTTTTCAAAGTATAAAAACTGTAGTGTTTCCTCCATACCAATTCCTAATAAATACAAGGCCTTAATTTCTTCGTTCCAGCTTTGTGTATCATTTTTGGCAGGAAGATCTGAGGGAAACAAAGCGCGTTTCCATAGTTTTTCAAGAATAGTCAAATGCATAACTGTTAGTGGTTTATAGTTTTTATTAAACCCATGTTACATACAAAGGTTTATTCATCCATGGATATTTTATAACTGAAAAAGAAAATGGCGATCTGCTTATTAACACATCATAAGCCTTGCGTTCTAATACAAGTTCCCATTTATCATCTAATTCTGAAAGTAAGCCGTCCCTAATAAGCCAATTGCTCCTAAAACCTTTAATAGAAGATTGGCCAATTGCTGTCCAGTAAGAAACCATTGCTTGAATTAATCCCTCTATAAGGTTTTTATTTTCGTTTGAAGGTTCAATCTTTTCGGGTACACTATCGGTAGGAGACAAACCGCACAATATTTTATTGAGCATTAAATTCACCTCTTCAGTTTCAGTTGATCCGGTCACAACATATTGTAAATACTGTACAGCATTTTTTTGATTTTCTAAACTGGTAAACTTTTTATCGTGAGTTAGTTGAAGTCTTTCAAAGAGCATAGTAATATAACTATTTAGAAGTACGATTCCTGCATTATTTATCTTATTTTTACTTGAAATTTCGCCATTTACCAATACTTTTACTGGTTTATTCTCAGGAGATTTTTTCATTTTAGCGTGTGTGAGTTAGAATGTATAAATAGTATAAAAATAAGGATCTTTTGTTCACACGTTATAAGTATTTATACCTGATCTTCAGTTTTATTGAATCTTCTGTCGAATTGATTTATTAGAGAACTCAAACCGTATGTTGCTATTGTTAATTATGGATCAGGAAAGTTGAAAAATAAATAGTATACCTTTGTAATACGTCATAATTTATAAAGTAAATATTTTAAAATGTACGATATAATTTTTAAACATCTCGAAGAGAAAGTCCCGTTAACACAAGCTGAAAAAGAACTCATCAAGACTTTTTTTAAACCTAAAAAAATAAAGAAAAAACAATTTGTGGTTGTTGAAGGTCATGTTTGTAATTATCTGACATTTGTTTCGAAAGGACTTTTAAAAGCTTATAATGTTGATGATAAAGGCAATGAACATATCAATCAGTTTTCGCCTGAAGGTTGGTGGACATCAGATATGAGCAGTTTTTTTAGCGGAGGAATTTCCTTTTACAGTATTGATGCAATGGAGGATTCAGAAGTTTTACTGATTACGAGAGAAGATTTTGATAACCTAACACTACAAGTTCCTGTAATGGACCGGTATTTTCGTCTGCTTTTTCAAAATAGCCTAATCACAAAAGAGAGAAGGCTGATAAGCTCGCATACACATACTGCCGAAGAAAAATACAGACATATTACAGAGAATAATCCAGATTTAATGAAGCGCATACCACAAAATTTATTGGCTTCATATCTTGGACTTTCTCCGGAAACCCTGAGCCGTCTTAAAAAGAATATAATTTTTGACCCCAAATAATTGATTTGGATCAAGTGAATTTCTTGTTTCAGGTCATCTTTCTGAATATGGTTTGTAAAGTAATTTTGAAAAAAATAAAGTACTTATGAATTCTCAAAAATCACCAATACAAGAAAGAGCCGGAAATATAGCTTTAGTAGTTGGCGCAACCGGTATTGCAGGAAGTAATCTTGCAGAAAAACTTCTGGAAAAAGGATGGACTGTTTATGGACTTTCCCGAAATCCGAAAAAAGATAGTAAAGGTTTAAAGCTCATTGCTGCAGATTTACTTAATACTGAATCATTAAAAACTGCGTTAATTGATGTTTTGCCTACACATGTTTTTTTTACAACATGGATGCGAAATGATACCGAAGAGGAAAATATCAGGGTGAATAGTGCTTTGATTCGAAATTTATTAAACGTATTAGCTCCTAAAAAATCTGTACAGCATGTTTCATTGGTTACAGGTTTAAAGCATTATTTAGGACCTTTTGATGCTTATGCTACAGCAGGAACTTTACCTGAAACGCCTTTAAGAGAAGAGCAACCTCGTTTAAACCTGCCTAATTTTTATTATGCACAGGAAGATGAAGTATATGAAGCCGCTGCCAGAGATGGTTTTACCTGGAACATACACAGACCTCACACATTGATTGGTAAAACCATTGGTAATGCCATGAACATGGGGACAACATTAGCTGTTTATGCCAGTATTTGCAAGCAGGAGGGAACTCCGTTTATATGGCCGGGTTCTGAGGCACAATGGAATGGCATATCTGATGTAACTGACGCTAAAGTTCTGGCAGATCAGATTATCTGGGCTGCAACAAATCCTGATGCACATAACGAAGCTTTTAATATAACAAACGGAGATGTTTTTAGATGGAAATGGCTGTGGCCAAAAATAGCCGAATGGTTTCAAATAGAATTTGAAGGATATAATGGAACCATAAAACCACTTGAAACAGTATTGAATGAAAAAAATTTGATCTGGAAATCAATTGCCAATCAACACCAATTAATAGAAGGTGAATTAGCACAGTTGGCATCTGCATGGCATACAGATCTTGATTTAGGCCGTCCTTTAGAAGTTATGACAGATATGTCGCGAAGCAGAAAATTGGGTTTTGCGACTTATAAAGATACCAAAGATTCCTTTTTTGAATTGTTTGCTCAATTAAGAAATGATAAAATAATACCTTAAATTAATTAGATAATTGGGTAATTAAAAAATTAGATAATTTAAACAAAAGGACGGTTTTTTAAAAACCGTCCTTTTGTTTTTATAATAAAATTAAATTTTAGATACTGATGAAACATCACCTGAACGATCACTTCTGATTTTTTGACGATGCTGAATTCCCCATCTTGTCATAGCTCCCACAAGTTCTTCGAGAGTGTGGCTGTAGGGGAGCAGTTCGTATTCTATTAGAACGGGATATCCTACAGAAACTTTTTTAATGATAAAACCATTCAATTCCAGTTCCTTAAGTTCACTCGACAAAACCCGCGCAGAAATTCCGGTAACTTGTCTTTGCAGTTCACTAAATCTATTATTTCCTCTTGCCATCGCTATTATAATCATTAGCTTCCACTTACCGCCAATAGCATACAAAGCATCACTTACAGCTGCCAGCATTGAGGTGCATTCTGTAGAGAATTCTTTGGTCATTTCCGGTTTTTCTATTTCGTTTTTCATGTATGGGTTTTAAAAAATTACCTGATAACCTTTTAGTAACTAGTAATAAAATGTAAGCAAATATAAATTAATTTTGAATCTGTAAATCATTTACAACAAAGATTTTCCGAATATTAAATACAAAATTATGACACTAGAAATTTTAAGAACAAAAGAAGAATTAAGACTACTAATAGATGCATATGCAAGTTTAAGGCGACGAAAAAAGGATTGCTGAACAAATGAGCGTTTTTACACCGGATATCGTGTATCAGGTTTATATGAATGACTTTTTAGCAGCAAATGTTTCCGGAAGAGATAATCTGGAAAAAGAATTTAGCGGACACGCTGCTCAGATAAAGACTTATTTTACACTAAACGGACAACATAACGTTGAAATAGACGGAGATACAGCAAGTGGTGTTTCTTTTTCTCAGATAAAAATGATAAGAGAATCTGAAGGTAAAGATATTCTAACAGATTACAGCGTTAAATACGTCGATAAATATGTAAATGAAAAGGGGAAATGGCTTATAAAAGAGCGTACAGGTTATTTTATAATTGTAGAATCCAGAGTAGTTGGTAATTAGATCATTAGGCAATTAGATAATCAGATAATTTTAAAATATTCTAATTACACTATTTGATACTTGAATTAATAAACAAAGGAGGGTCTTTTAAAGATCGTCCTTTTTATTTTTCGATTTATAAACTCTAATATATTTTGTCTTATAATGTTATGCTTGTATTTTTTAGGGGTTTTTCTTTCAGTAAAAAAGGGCTATATTGCGCAATATTAAAAGCGAATATAATAATGACTATTTCAAATTTTTATTTAACAAATAATCACTTGATGCGCCTTATGGGCACGTTATTGTATCTGCATGACGATACTTTCTTAAAAAGCTCTAAGGAGTTTATTTATTAAGCCCTGTCAAAACTCTAGACAGGGATTCTTTCATCCAGACCGCTCATTTATTTTAATCTTCAATTTTCATTGGGATAGGATATCATTGCAATCAAAATTACAAAAGAGCTATAAACGATTCAATGAAGAGTTATTATCTTAACTATGAAATAGGAGAAGCAAACAGAAAGTTATGTCACAAGTACAAAATATCATTTTAACAACAGGAATATACGATTTAATTAAAGATCACGTAAGAAGAAAAAAAGTTACAGTAGAAGAAGAAGTATTATTGCTTCATGAACTTAAAAAAGCCACACAGGTATTAAGAAGAGATTTACCGGAAGATATTGTTTCTGTAAATCGAAGAGTAACTTATAAAGATTGTGCAACCAATGAAGAAAAAACGGTTGTGTTTGTAGGTCCTGAAAAAAATAAAGTAAGCAAAAATAGAATTTCTATCCTTTCTGATGAAGGTATAGCAATGGTAGGATATAAAGAAGGTAATGTTGTAGAATGGCCTGCTAAAAAAGGAAATCTAAAACTTGAAATACTAAAAGTAGAAGAAGTAGCTTAAGATACTTCTTAAATTAAAAACATCCCATAAAGAAAGTTTCTTTATGGGATGTTTTGTTTTTATGAAAACTCGTTTTTTATTTTTTTAATTGTCACAGAAAGAACCTATTTGCTGTAAATGTCTTTCGGTTTGATATTTATTAAAGTTATCCCATTTAGGCGGAAAACTTGTTTTTTGTCCGTACATAGCATCAAGACAAATATTGTTGTCTTTATACATATCATGTAAAACGGCCAGAATTTTAAAGAAAAATTCATCTAATAAAACGATCGCTTCAAATTCTGATTTAAGTGTATTGTAATTAGCGTGTGACGGATTTAATAGTTGCAATAAATCTAAAACCTCCTGTTTTTCTTCCGCATTAATCTCTGTAGAATATCCCATTTTTAAAGTTTTAAAAACAAGATTATTCCAGGCTTTGCTGTCATGCGCCCATTGTACATCTGGAAGATTCAAAGAATGCTCACAAATTAGGATAATAGAAAAAAGTACATCATTAAGGTATTCTGCCGGAAACTCATCAAAGCTTCTGAATTCAAAACCACTTTGGTACATTTTTTCCTGATTAAAGTCAAGACCTAATTCAGAAAGCATTTCATACTCCATATCTGCTTCGATCTGATCTCGCCACCAAATATTTTCTTCTTTTCCGAATTTCAGTAATTTTCTAAAATCATCTACATTATAAGTAAGGATTTTGCCTTTTGGCATTGCCTTATTATAAGTTCCTACACCTATATATCGTGACATGGCGTTACGCATAGATCCAAGAGTGAATTTTTTATCCAGACTGTATTTATCGCTTATTACGCCCATAATATCCGGACTACCAAGAGTTGCAATAAAGAAAGGTTCAAACCATTGCAGCAAATAAATAGCATTGGCATGTGTTTTTTCAAATTCATTATAATCTACAATCCTGCTGTCTTCTGTTAATGATGGTAAAGTAATGTGAAAATGGTACGTTCCGTTATTGAACAAAACCAGGTTTTCCTGATTGGTCATGAACATATTAAGCCCGTTGTTGTAATCCGGAAAATTTAATTTTCCGTTTAAAACGGATGATTCATTGATTTTATCAAGGAATAATTTTTTCGTAGCCTTAAGTTCTTTGCAGGATTCGGCGATTGTTCTGTTTTCAAAATATTTGGTTACAAACTCGATAGAATCACCATCAAAATGTACAGAACCCATTGTTTTGTTTCTTTGGGTAATCATGCTTTGAATATTATAAGGCTGATCTTCAAGGAAAAGTTCCATGATTGATTTTCCTAAATATTCAGGATTTTCAGTAGGTTGCGCGCTTACCTCACCAGTTTCGGTATCAATTAATGGTTTTATGGGCGCGATTGTTTTGTGTTGATAGTTGATATCCAGTTTTTCCAGCGAATGACTGTTCATCATTCGGCTTACTTTATAGTTTTCGTTAATATCAAAAGCTTTTTTCAAAATAGGAGCTAAGCTTTCCGGTTTATAACACTTTCTATAATCAATACTGTATTTCTCAAAACCAATTTTTTCTTGTATAAACTCACCAGAAACTATTAGGGATTCTTCAAATTGCATGTAGGTTTCGTTTTCCAATCCTATTCCCCAATAATATTTTTTTGTCTGATTGTCTTTCATTTATACTTACTTTCTTTTTTAAGGTTATTTAATTCTAAAGTTATTTTTATTCGGAAATACAAAATCCAATCTGTTAAAATAAGAGACAGGAAACCTATAACGGATTAAGCATATTTTGCCTCCATTATAAAAGTTTTCGTTTACTTTTAAAAATATAGGAATTTATATTTTAGATTTTTTGCACTTTTATCGACTGAAAGTTCAATTAAGAAGTAAAATTTTATAAAAGGCTTATAAAATTACTAGCGTTATTAATCACTTTTGTATCAATAATTTAAGCATGAGAATAGCTAAATCACCACTTTTGCTGTTCCTGTTTTTTCTAAGTTGCAAAAGTAGTTTTTTATTATGTTATTTCCAAGTGGTTAACTTGTTGATAATCAATATTTTTTTTTGAATGTTTATACAATTCCGATAATTGTATTTTTATTCGTGATAATAAAACACGTGTGAAGAATATAATTCGTCATTCCACCAGTCTTTTCTAACCTCTGCAAAATAGTTATAATTTAGCTTTCCGGCCTGTGATTGCAAGGGATAAACCACTACGCCATTCTCACGGTATGCCTTATACAAATTAGTTTCAGGAACAACGGGAACAATATGCCCGGAAAGTCCTTTTTCTCTTCTTTTGGCGCAAATTATTCCAATTCCGCCATTTGTATTTACTTTATTTTGAATTTCATCTACAGTAAACATTCTTTTCCAGCCAAAACTAACTCCCCATTCTAAGAACCAATCGTGTATGGCACTGGAATAAATGCGGTCTACCGTTTGCTCAAAAACAGGCTCAACTTCTTGTTCTTCTAAAACTTTTTCAAGAGATTCCGGTGTCCACCAAACCGTAGGAAGATAGACTTTAGAAAAATAGCAATAGTCATACGAATATACATTGCAATACGTGTCTTCTACAGTTCTTTGATATCTCAGGTTTTTTTCAACATCAAGTTTATCAATTAGTCGGCCAATACTTTCTTTTTTAGTTGTAGCATTTGTCAAATCTCTAAACGGAATGCTCGAATCCCAGATAGGTTTTTCTTTCTTTTCCATAGAATCAAGCTGAGATTCCGGATCCGGTAATAAATCAGCTTTTTTTATTTTACTATTCGGTATTGTATTATCATCTAAGGGTAACGATGCTACTGATACAGTATGTTTTTCCATCTTGACTGCTTAAAATTAATTGACTTAATGTTGCTATAATCGCTTTGTTGCACAACATAATTTGGTCGACCACGGCGTAAATGTAAGGATTTTAAGTTTCTTAAGAGTTTTAGAAAAAGACAAATTATAGAAAGTATAGCTAATAGTACTGCTTTTTAGATACAAAAAAGGCATACTCAAAGTATGCCTTTTTTATATTGAATTTATGATAATATGGTTATTCCTGATCTTCGTCAGTTTTATTATCCTTTTTATCACTGCTGTTCACTGAATCTTTAGAAACGTTTTTATGCTGATCTTCAGTTTTTTCTGAACTGCTATTTGAATTGTTTTCAAAATCATTTCCCAGGTTTTTAAGATCTTCAATATATCCTTCCTTATATTGGTAAGGATCTTCGTCCCTGGCATAATTATCAGTATCTACCAGTGTATTCTGGTCTATATAATCAGGATCACTTTCTCCAAATTCAGTTGTTTGTTCTGTAGGTGCTTTGTGTGTATATTGATCTTCGCTTTGAATGTTATTTCCGTCAACTAGCGTATTTTGATCAATAAAATCAGGGTCTGTATGACCATATTCGTTGTTGTTTTGCTTTTCCATAACGCTATTTTTTTAGTTAATTCTATATTTATTTCCAGTAATCCATCATCTCTTTTTTATGATATATGAATCTAAAGTTACTTTTTACAGGCGTGTATTTTACAAATTTACTTAAGAGGTCTGTGGTTTTTATTACAGAAAAATAATTTAGAGTTGCATAATTAGTAGGTAAAATATCTGTACTATTTAGCAATAAATATGCGGTTCTAAATACTTGTATTTTTTTAAAATTTACATTTCATCGTATTAATTTGCACTTAGTCGATTTATTTTTCTTTTATTATTCATATTAATACGTATATTCGCAACTTTTATTTTTAAATGTTGCATTTACATTTAAATTTTTTTGGATTGTTTTAAAGCAACATTCATAAGTGTTTTTGATTACTAATTAGAGACGGTTTTAATTTATCAGGTGGGGATTGTATTTGCAGGTTAGTTTGCAAGGCAGGAGAGGGATATTATAAGTGTCTTAATTATGCAGTAAAAAGATTTTTAATAAATACGTAACCCCCAAATAAGTTAATATATGAAAAAACTTTTCTTACAAGTCGTCCTTTTTCTTTGCAGTTATATTGCAATTGGACAAAAAACGCTGTTCACACCTACGGAATGGAGTAACCCCAACAATGAATTTTATAACAATGTCTCGAATACAAGAAAATACGAGTCGACAAATTTTGTGCTCTATTGGGGCGATAAGGTAGGTACTAATCCTGCAGCATATGCTGATGCTACATTGCGATTTACGCCTAAATCTGTTGCAGATACTCTTGAACACAGTTTTAAGCGATACATAAATGATTTGAAATTTATCAATAATGCGCCAACAACAAATTTTGGTAAGTACAAAATCATTATTATGATGATGAATACCTGGAACTCTACAGATCCGCGTTTGGAGGCCTTTGCGCAAGCCAGTTCTTTTAGTAATACTATTGGCGCCATGTTTGTGCATCCTCAGGCAACTAAAGATGGCGGTGCATTATCACATGAGTTTGCTCACACGCTTCAAATGATGATGAGTATTCAGGAAAATCCGGGCAACGGAACTGCTTTTGCCGGTTATGACTGGGCAAGTCCGTTTTACGAAGGCCATGCTAATTTTATGCGTGCTCAGGCTTATCCGCAATGGGCAGAAATAGACGGAACCTTAACAAGATGGATACAAACCAGACATTTTATGTGGTCTTCTAATCGTCATCATTACACTAATTTTCATTTGATGTATTATGTACAGGAAAAAGAAGGTTTTGATTTTACGAGAAGAATGTGGGCTGAATCTAAAAATCAGGAACATCCTCTTGAAACCATCAAAAGGCTTAAAGGATTTACTCAGGAACAGCTCAACGATTATCTGTGGGGATATGCACAAAGACAACCTGCATTTGATTATCCTATTCAATGGAATTCTCAGATAAATGCAACGAGTAATTTTGGAAAAACAATTCGAAATACACACACTCTTATAAAAAATAATATGCCTCGATATACTAGCAGGCAATATACATTACTTACAAAAGTCGAAGGTACCACAGATCAATATTATACAAACAATGACTGGGCACCACAGGATTACGGAATGAATATAATCCCTTTATACCCAACTTGTGCGGGAACTCAAAAAAAAGTAAGTATAAAATTTAAAGGTCATACTGAAGTAAACCCAACACAGGCTGGCTGGCGTTATGGTTTTGTTACTACAAAAGCAGATGGCACCGTATCTCGTTACAGTCCAATGTATAACACAGATGGTGAAGCATCATTTGATCTTAATACAACTACCGAATCAGGGATTTTTCTAGTTGTATTTTCGGCTCCAAAAGTGCATGTGAACTATAATATGGATGTGGGTTATCCTAAACAAAGAAGATATCCTTATGAACTAAAAATTGCAAATGCCAATCCTGAAGGTTTTCAACCAGCGGCTGATTTTAGAAAATTCCTTAAAACAAATGGACGCATTCATAGCAACGGCGGAGGATGGGTATCTAATAGTGCCAGTGTTGCAGCATCTGTTTACGTTGGACCATATGCAATTGTAAGACGCGGTACGATTTCAGGAAATGCGCGTATCGATGGATATGCAATGGTTGATGGAGGTACTATAAGCGGTAGCGCAATTGTAAGGGACAATGCATGTGTATATAATGCTACTTTATCAAGTAATGCTATTGTAGAAGGAAATGCCTGGATGGAAGGTGGTTCTGTTGCAAATACAGCAAATATTAAAGGAAATGCTATGTTGTTTGCCGGAAATTTTGGAGGATCAGTTGTTGTGGGCGGTGACGCAGAAATAGGAAGCTGTTCTACGGCAGGTGTTTATCTTCAGTTTCCTTATTGGAGAAACGGCAGGGCAGAATGTGATGGTAAAGGTGCTAACGATGTTTCTAATATTGATATAAATCCTGCTTTTACAAATTTCCCGGCAGCAACGATGGCTTTTAGTAGCACGCCAACTTGTACAACAACAGCAACATTAAGTTCTGTGAACTCAATTCTGGATTCAGAGGTTGATTTGAGTGTTTACCCTAACCCAACATCAGGAAACATAAACATTTCGTTTATGCAGACTGATTTGCAAAAGGTTACGATTTCATTATTTGATATTAACGGACGCAAATTAAATGTGATCGCCAACCAGACTTATGAAATTGGCAGAATTGATATTCCGTTCAATTGCAGCCATTTAGTAAAAGGAGTTTATTTATTACGTATCCAGACCGGAAATACTATAGTAAATAAATCATTTATTAAGCAATAGCAATATAATAAATTAAAAAAATCAGCCCTTTCAATTGTATTTTGAAAGGGCTTTTTTTTGATTACATTATTTTTAAATTACGAAACATATAATCCCCTCATATTTTCTTTAAGAAAAATTTAGGATTGTTTTTTTATTCAAAAAAGGTTAGTACTTAATAGATTTTGTATGCTGATATACAATAACTTAAATATTGTGACAAATAAGAGATTTTTATAGCTACATTCGATTTTTGTTATTTGCAGAGAATAAAACAACAATAATCAACGTTCTTAAACAAAACTATATTATGGGCTTATTTGATTTTATGATAGTGGAAATAGCTATGGATTTGGGAACTGCGAATACTTTAATAATTTATGACGGAAAAATAGTAGTAGACAGTCCTTCGATTGTAGCCAGGGATATTAGAAACGGAAAAATTATTGCCGTTGGTAAAGAGGCAAGTTTAATGCAAGGTAAAACACACGAAAATATTAAAACCATCCGACCTCTTAAAGATGGGGTTATTGCAGATTTTGATGCATCAGAAAAAATGATCAGCTGGTTTATAAAAAACATACCAGAACTAAAGAAAAATTTTTTTACTCCTGCATTACGAATGGTGGTATGTATCCCCAGTGGAATTACGGAGGTTGAAATGCGAGCAGTAAAAGAGTCTTGTGAACGTGTAAATGGTAAAGAAGTATTTTTAATTCATGAACCTATGGCCGCGGCTATTGGTATTGGTCTGGATGTGATGCTGCCAAAAGGAAACATCATCGTAGATATTGGAGGTGGAACTACAGAGATTGCGGTAATTGCCCTTGGCGGAATTATTTGTGATAAATCCATAAAAATTGCAGGCGATGTTTTTACCAATGATATCCTGTTTTACATGCGTACACAGCACAATTTGTATATTGGGGATGCTTCTGCAGAAATGATAAAAATTGAGGTTGGTGCTGCTACTGAAGAACTGGAATATCCACCGGAAGATATTATGGTTCGCGGAAGGGATTTGCTTACGGGCAAACCTAAAGAGGTGAGGATTACTTTTAGGGAAATTGCAAGAGCACTCGATAAATCTATCCTTCGAATTGAAGATGCTATTATGGTAACGCTTTCGATGACACCGCCGGAACTTGCTGCAGATATTTATAATACAGGACTTTATCTGGCAGGAGGAGGAGCAATGCTTCGTGGTCTCGATAAAAGAATTTCACAAAAGACAGATTTACCCGTTTATATTGCCGAAGATCCGTTGAGAGCTGTGGTTAGAGGAACCGGTATTGTCTTAAAAGATATACCAAGATATCGAAGTGTATTAGTAAAATAAACGCATTACCAAATTTTAGAAAATAGCAAACCCGACAGTTTATTCTGAGAATATCAGACTGTCGGGTTTATTTATGGAACTCGTTATAATCAGATTGTTTAAATTCATGCACGCTTTTGGGGAAAAGTTTGCACAAAAGAAATTTGACTACAGATTCCTGTATGTATGCTAGTTTGTTACTTTCAAGTTTTTGCCCAGTGCAAGTAAATCTCCGTTTATCTTGTTCCACTTTTTTAAGTCAGAGACAGAAACAGCATATTTTCTTGCAATACTGCCCAAAGTATCTCCTTTTTTTATGGTGTAATACTTTGTTTTTTCAAACGTTGCGGTTTTTTTAGAACTTGTAGTTTTTGCAGCAACAGCTGTAGAAGTATAAATTGGTTTTTCACGCAATCCGGATTGATGTGCTGCATAGGCGTAAATTTTATCTTCGTTTAAAGTAAAAACCGCCACTTTATCCTGAGGCAGTCTCAAATAATGGTTTTGATTGTCATAAACCGGAATAACATTTAGCTTATAAGATGGGTTTAACAATTCGAGTTGTGCTATTGGAATATCAATCAAATCAGAAATTTGTTTAAAACTCATTTTCTTTTTAATCATTATCGTATCGGTAGCAAAATGTTTTACTAATGCTTTTTCGGGCTTAATACCGTGTTCAGCATGGTATTCATAAAGATACATCGTAGCAAGAAAAGCAGGAATATAACCTTGTGTTTCCTTAGGAAGTTGTTTCCTGATGTTCCAGTAATTTTTTTGTCCGCCTGAACGGTTAATTGCTTTAGAAACATTTCCGGGCCCTGAATTGTAAGCGGCTAAAACCAGGTCCCAGTCACCAAAAGCTTTATACATACTTGTCATATATTTCGCCGCAGCTTCAGTTGATTTTAAAGGATCATGACGCTCATCAACATACGAATCTATTTTTAGTTTATATTGTTTTCCGGTATGAAACATAAATTGCCAAAGTCCGGTAGCGCCCATTTTTGAAACTGCTTTTGGATTTAATGCAGATTCAACTACGGCAAGATATTTTATTTCCAACGGAATATTTTCCTTTGTTAATGCTTCTTCAAATAGTGGGAAATAATATTCAGAAATAGCCATTAATCGTCCAAATGATTTTTTTCGATATTTAAGAAACGACTTGATAACATTTTCAAGTTGTGGATTGTATTCAATATTAAAAGGAGATTTAGCATTCATTGCAGCCAGTCTCGCTTTCAGTACTTCTGTAGGTAGTTCTAAGTCAACTTTTTTATCTGTTGTACTATTTTCAATATCAGAAGAAAGAGCATTAAAATTGTTTAAACTCGTTAATTCACTCATCCATAAACTATCAACACGTGCTGTCATATTATTTTTGACAAATGTCTTTTTTATAGAATCCAGGTAAACATTCTTTTTCTCTATTGCTTTGATTCCTTTGTTTTGGGCAACTGCCTGTGAAAAAAACGGAATTAAAAACAAGATATAAAAGTAACGAGTGATTTTTTTATTTATCATATTTCAAAAAGTTAATGTATTGATGCCTAATTGATTGCTTATGTAAAAAGCTTTTTATCAGACCGATGCAAAAATAGTATTCATTGTTTCTTATAATGACCAGTATAAGTTGTAAAACTATCATTATCAGGTTTTTGTTTTTCGATACTTTTAGAAAATATAAAGGCAAACAGCTATTTTCTTATCTGGATTTTCAGCGAAAAACTATATTTTATAAACTGCATCAAAATGATAAAATCGTATCATTTTGATAAGAATCGTAAAAGGTGAGAAATAGTAATTATTGTCCAAAAATGCCAGTATAGAAGGTTGTAATACCTATAAGCTGGGATCTGCAATGGTTTGGTATGTAATTTGAAAATATGCTTTTGTATTCCGAACCCTGGATATTTATTAATAATAAAACCGGAAGTACTGTAAACTAATGAAAACCCAACAACTTGCTAAAGATTTTTATAGACCTGTTTCATTTTCAGAAAAAACAACCTTATTAATCAAAAATAAAACACTGGAAGAATCAACTGATTTTACGATTGAAATTGCCAATATAAACCATATTTCCTGGCTAAAAGAAATTTGCGAAGTCACATTATCATCTGCTACAGCTCGTGGAACAGGTATTTCTGCTCGACCTGTTGAATTACTTGAAGAAAAAATGAAAAATGGTGATGCGATTATTGCTTTTTCATCAGATGGGAGATGGGCAGGCTTTTCTTTTATCTCTTCCTGGAATAACGGTAAATATGTTTCTAATTCCGGATTGATTGTTGCGCCACAATTCAGACATACAGGACTTGCAAAAAACATTAAGAGAAAAATTTTTGAACTAAGCCGTCAAAAATATCCTGACGCCAGTATCTTCAGTCTTACTACTGGTCTGGCCGTAATGAAAATGAACCACGAACTTGGTTTTGAACCTGTGACTTATTCTGAATTAACCACCGATGAACTTTTCTGGGACAACTGTAAATCGTGTATCAATTGCCCAATATTAATCAGTAAAGAAAGAAAAAACTGCTTGTGTACAGCAATGCTTTATAAGCCTAAAACACAAAAATAAAAAAGAAGAAAAAATAAAAAATCCCATTTGTTATAAATGGGATTTGAATTTTATATGTTACCAAATTATCTTTTAGTTTGTTTGATAATTTCCTGTAATGTTAACCATTTTTCATCTTTTATGTTGAGGTTTCCGCTTTCTTGCGTGTGATGTCCGGTAAAAAAAAGTACCGGCATTATTTTTTGAAATTCAGGATCATATTCTTCATTTCCATCCCTGATTATTTGATGGTTTAAAGAGCAGAATAATTCAATATCAGTTCCGTTTTTTCGTGCTGTTATATTTTTTACATCCCATGAATAACCCCAATATTTTTTATTATTTTCAATTATAACCGGATTAATATAAAGTAATGTCCTGTCTTTTCCTGTTGTTAAATTTTGATCCGTAATAGTGTAGTCCGCGCCATCTTCGTCTCCGTTTGTTTCAAACATTTCAGGTTCAGGGTCATTATCTAAATTTATAAACCAGCGATAATGAAAACCATCGCCATAATATTTTACTTTTTTTATTGTTTTGTATTCAGATGAAATCCAGTATTCATTTCCAATTCCTAACGTGTCTATTGCCGTTTTACAAATATAATCAGCAATTTTATCACCAGTAAAATCAATACTTTCTACACTTTCAATTTCTTCTTTAATACATTTTCTAAGTTCATTTGTAGCAGGTATTTTTTTTGTCTTTATAAAATAAACAGCTGTTTTTGATGAATCTTCACCTTTAGCTTCAGTATTTTTTGTTTCTTGTTTTGTGTTGTCTGTCTTTACAGAATTATTTTTTTGTCCTGAAGTATCTTTGCACGAAATTAAAAGTGCCATTAAAATAAATAATAGTAAAAATTTCTGTTTCATTTGCAGGTTTTTAAAAATGTTTCCGGTTTTAACGCGCTCTTTTTGATAGGTTTCGTGTCTTTTTAACTGAATCAAAAATAGCAAAAAAAGAATTAAGTTTTGGTACTTAAAAAATCAAAAACAAACCTGTTTTAATCGAAATGTTAAAGATGAAAATGTCATTTTTTCAGACTATATTTTTTAAGTTCGGTTATCTTTGAATAAAATTTCTGTTCTTTGCCTCTTAAATTTTTATCAAAAAAAGGTAACTAAGTCTACGTTTTAACGACTAATTTAAAATACAATATTATTAAGTAATTTAAGTTAAGACTAATCATCGTATTAACGTTTATGGACAACAAGAAGTTTATTTTAAGTTTAAAAAAAGGTAATGAGTCAGCTTTCAAGGAAGCTTATCTCAAGTACTACGATAAACTGATAAACATTGCCAGACGATTTGATTTTACTGTTCTGACCCCACAAGACTTTGTTCAGGAAACTTTTTTAAGACTTTACAACAAAAGGGAATTACTTAATGAAGAGGTTTTATTCGATAAACAATTGTTTACCATTTGCAAGAATATAATTCTAAATCATGTGAACAGGGAAAATAGAATAATTCAGCTTGATCCGGAGTTCGAAAAAATGGAACCTGAGGATACAGAAACAATAATTTTTGAAGAAAGAAAAGAAAAACTCCATAATTTCATTAATCTTCTTCCGGAGCAGCAACAAAAAATATTTACTTTACATAAACTGGAAAACCTTAGCTATAAGGAGATTGCAGCAATAACAGATCTTTCTGAAAAGACAATTGCCAATCATATTTATCTTGCCAGTAAATTTATTCGAAAAAAAATCGAAGAGCATTAGGAACTTTTGTGTTCTCGTTTGTTATACTAATAAACAGAAACATAAAATGCATATTGAGTCTTATAAAACTGATGTTACAACCAAGGAAGATGCAAACTTTATTGTAGTGCTTCTGCAGTTTATTATTTCTGATTGTATCATGAATTTTGATTTGGATAATAATGATCGTATTCTAAAAATCGAAACCAACCGTGATATTAAAGAAATGGTTTACGGTGTTTTTAATAAACAGGGATTTCATTGTCAAAAACTTTAGTATCAAAAGATATGGACGAAAAGAAAATAGAAGAAGAGTTAAAAAAAATCTGGGGCGAAACTCCCATTTCTCACTCAGATAGTGAGAAGGAGCTTTCATGGCAAGAATTTCAATCAAAAGCATTCTCTTCAAAAAAGAAGAAGTTTAAACCATGGCGTTATTATGCCGCTGCGGCCGTATTGATTTTTGCTCTTGTTGGGACTGGATTATATTTTAATAATTCTCCTTTAAGTACAGAGATTAAGCTTACAGAAAATGTAATTGAAAATACGACTTCAATAGTTAAGTATGTTGCTTTGCCGGATAGTTCAAATGTGGCATTGAGCCCGAATTCTAAAATTAGTTATGCCAATAATTTTGCTGTCAATAGAAAAGTTGAAGTTAACGGAGAAGCTTATTTTAAAGTTAAAAAAGACAAAAAACATCCGTTTCAGGTTTTTTGCAATGAAACGACAACTACTGTATTAGGAACTTCATTTACCGTTGCAGAAAATAATCGTAAAGAAGTCACTGTAGCACTTTATGAAGGAAGTGTAGAAATGACGGTAAAAGACCAGAATAAAAGCTGGATATTAAAACCGGGCGAAAAATTCACCTATTATAATAAAATAGCTTTAGTAGCTGATTTTAGCAGGTTTATAGATTTTGAGAATGAAAAATTAAGTGTTTTAAGCACTTATATTGAGACCAATTATGGCTATCACGTGACAATTCCGCAGGAATATTATAACCAGAGAATTACGGTGAGAATAAATAAAAAAGAAGATCTAAAAACGATAATACAATTAATATCAGAAATGTATAACCTTAATTATGAAGTAAATGAAAATTTAAAACAAATTACTTTTCAATAAAGAAAAGAAAAGGATGTCCTAGCCGCGAAACTAAACATCCTTCCCATATTCAGGATAGTATAAAACTATCACAATCAATAATAATCAAAAATACAAAATTTCATGAAGCATATAATTTCAGCATGCTTTTTTTTATTCAGTTTGTCTGTGTTCTCCCAGAACATTACCGTAACGGTAGATCAAACGGTAACATTAAAAGAATTTTTTAAACAAATTGAAAATCAAACCGACTTTAAATTTGCTTTTACAGATCAAATAAATACAGATCAAAAATACTTTACAAAAAAGCATACCTATAAAAATATCAAAATAGAAGATCTTGTAAATGAACTAAATACAAACGCATCTATTCAATTCTCGATAGTAGGGAATAATATCTTTGTGAAGAAAAAAGGGTCTAAAACTGCTACAGCTAAAAAAAAAAGCAGGTTAACCGGACAGGTTCTGGACGACAATAGAGAAGAAGTTATTGGTGCAAATGTTTACATCAAGGAAACCGGTACGGGCACTACAACAGACAAAAACGGAATGTTTTCTATAGAATTGGATAAAGGAACTTATACTGTTTTGATTAGTTATATTGGACTAAACAATAAAGAAAGACAAATTGAAATTACGGATGATGCAAGGATCAATTTTATCATGGATTCTGACAGTCAGGAATTAGAGCAGGTAATTATAACCACAAGCAAAGCCGTTGATGTTAAGAATACTCAAATGAGTGTAAATAAGCTTTCGATGGCCGAGATTAAAAGACTGCCAACCGCGATGGGTGAGCCGGATCCTTTAAAATCATTGCTGACATTGCCCGGAGTTACGAATGCAGGCGAAGCTTCATCCGGTTTTAATGTTCGTGGTGGTGCGGCTGATCAAAATTTGATTCTTTTAGATGGCGCTCCGGTATACGGGGATTCTCATATGTTTGGATTTTTCTCTATTTTTAATGCAGATGTTGTCAGCGGATTAGAGTTGTATAAAGGCGGGATTCCGTCTAAATTTGGTGGGCGCGTTTCCTCCGTTCTTGATGTTAGCCAGCAAACCGGAGATCTTACGGATTATAAAGTAAATGGTGGTATTGGTCTTATATCAAGCCGACTTTTGGTGCAAGGTCCTTTAAAAAAAGATGTTGGTTCGTTTATTATTGCAGGACGTGCTTCTTATGCGCATCTATTTTTAAAACTTACTGACATTAAGAGTTCAGTTATGTTTTATGATATTAATGCCAAGTTCAATTATCGTTTGGGAGCAAATAATACAATTGCTTTTTCCGGATATATGGGAAATGATTTATTCGATATTAATAATTTCTTTGCCAGTACGTACGGTAATACTATGGGGACACTTAGCTGGAAACATAAATTTTCAGACAAGTTAAATACGAACCTTTCTGTTTTTTACAGTGATTATAAATTTAATCTGCAAATACCATTTCAAAAATTTGAATGGGACAGTAAAATCAGCAATTATGGTTTAAAGTACAACTGGAATCATACGATATCAGACAATTTTAAACTTAACTACGGTATTGATGGTTTATATTATGATTTTAATCCGGGAACTGTACAGCCTTATGGTGTAGATTCTCAGTTTAATTATAATCAATTGGATAAAAAATATGCTTTGGAAACTTCTGCATATCTGGATGTTGAAAATCAGGTTACAGAAAAACTGAATCTTCGTTACGGACTTCGTTACAGCACGTTTTATCGTTTGGGTAACGAAACGATCAGCACGTACGAAAATGGAGAATCAGTTGTGTATAATCCGTTATATCATATTTATGAAGAAGCGACACCAACCGGAAGTAAATATTACGGAAAAGGAAAAACGATCAGCAGTTTTAACAATTTTGAACCTCGATTGGCATTATCATATGCTTTTAATGATGAAACTTCAGTAAAAGCAAGCTACAACAGGATGGCGCAATACATTCATATGTTGTCTAACACGCGTGCGCCGTTGCCTATGACCATCTGGACGCCAAGTGGTCCTTTTACAAAACCACAAATGCTGGATCAATATGCAGTAGGATATTTCAAAAATTTTATGGAACGTGAGTATTCTTTTGAAGGAGAATTATTTTATAAAAATATAAAAAACCGTATCGATTATATTGATGGGGCAAATCTATTGGGGAACAATAATATTGAACAGGATATCCTGACAGGAAAAGCCAGATCATATGGTATGGAATTATTATTCAGAAAAAATACCGGTCGTTTTACAGGATGGATTTCGTATACGTTATCTAAAGCTGAACAAAAAACACCAGGAAGAACAGCTGAAGAGCCAGGTATTGCCAATGGAGATTGGTATTTATCAGGATATGATAAATTGCATAATTTAAATATTACTGCAAATTATGATTTTAATCCTAAATGGTCCTTTAATGCTAATTTCACCTTACAATCAGGTCAGCCGGTAACATATCCAAACGGTTATTATGAATTTGGCGGAAGAAATATACCAAATTATACCTTAAGAAATTCGAACAGACTTCCTGCATATCATCATTTGGATGTTGGTGCAACTTACACGCCTAAACCGGATAAAAAGAAAGGATGGCAAAGCTATTGGGTATTTAGCATTTATAACCTTTACAACAGGCAAAATGCTGCATCGATGACGTTTTCTCAAAATGATAATACAGGAGCAAATGAGTCCAGACAGCTGTCTATTTACGGATTAGTTCCCGGAGTTTCTTATAATTTTAAATTTTAATACTATGTTGAGATTAAAAAAATACAATTTTAAAAATAGAGCATTTACTTTATTTAGTCTTCTTTCTGTTTTGCTTTTTTTATCCTGTGACAAGCTTGTTGAACTTGATTTAGAAACTGGAGATCCTAAAATAGTGATCGACGCTGAGATAATTTGGGAAAAAGGAACGGACGGCAGCAAGCAAACGATAAAAATAAGCAGAATGGCCGCTTATTACAGTCCTGATACACCAAAAGTTTCAGGAGCGCAGGTAAGAGTTGAAAATAATGATGGAACCGTTTTCAGGTTCAACGAATCTGAGCCTGGTTTATATGTCTGTAATAATTTTGTTCCTGTACTTAATATGGAATACAAATTATTTGTAGATGTTGATGGTCAAAGTTTAACAGCTACTGAAAAATTAACTTCTGTGACCCCAATTGAAAAAATAGACCAGGAATTTATGGCTGATATAACAGGACCGGACCTTCTTGTGGTCACATTTTATTATAAAGATCCGGCCGATCAGGCTAATTATTACCTGACAGATTATAAAGCTGATTTTATGCCTTATCCGGAATACACGGTTACAAGTGATGAATTTGTTAACGGCAATGAAATAAATGAAAAATTTACGGATACGGATTTAAAGCCGGGAAAAATTCTTGATATAACGCATCGTGGTATTTCTAAAAACTTTTATAATTATATGAATTTAATTTTAGAAGCAGCAAATTCCAACCCTTTTGGTGCAGTAACGGGCAATATAAGAGGAAATATTATCAATACTACTGATACTAACAATTTTGCATTAGGTTATTTCAGGCTTTGTGAATCAAACCATATCTTGTATACAGTAAAATAAGAATTTAATTGAAGGTTGATTTGTAACTACATCTGGCATATAAATAAAGTATGTCAGGTGTATTTTTTTTATCTGACAAATTGAGGCATTTTTCTACACGGATTCCTTTTGCTTTTTAAGTTTAAGATCAATGAAGTTAATCCATTTGTCGTTTTCTTTGAGGAACCATTTTCCAATTAATTCGGTACTTTCATCATTAAATTTGCCTTCAAATTTCATAGTGGTACTTCTAATTTTAAAAATATTTTTAGTTAGATAACCAGTCATAGAACCACTTTTGCCTTTAGTATTATAGTATTGCATTTTCGCCCTTTTTGTAGTATTGGCAAGAGAAGTATTGGCAAGAGAAATAATTTCAAAAGTCTGACTTCTTTCATTTCCCATTTTTACATCAGCTTTATGCAGAATGTAGTTTCCGTTCAAAATATATTCATAAGTATCAATACCAATTAGTTCTGCATGATCCGGTAAAACAGTTCCTTTAGTTACCCAAATTCCAATAAGTTTACTAAAATTGCTTGTTTCTATTGTCTCCATATGATCCATTTTACGTTGATTATTTTATAGCTGCATGGGCAAATAAATAAAAAATACAGTTCCTTCATTTACCTTGCTTCTCACAGTAATAAATCCGTGATGATTGTCAATAATTTTTTTGACTAAAGTTAATCCAAGTCCACTGCCATGATATTGGTTGTTGCTGTGCAGGCGATAAAAAGGTTCAAAAATTTTAGCATCAAATTCCTGATCAAAACCAATCCCGTTATCACTAATAGAAATTCGGATATAATTAGTATCCTTGTTTCCTCCAATCTCCAGTATTTCATCAACTGAAGGTTTTTGAGTTTCAATTTTAATCTCAGGTATCACACCTTCTTTGGTATATTTAACAGCATTGAGAATCAAGTTGGTAAAAAGCTGTTGTATTTGATATGGTATTACCTTTAATTGTGGAAATGGGGCAATTTCAATTACAGCATTTTTTTCTAAAACAATATCTTTGATATCAGACATTGTTTTTTTTAAGAGCACATTCAAATCTGTTTTTTTATATTCTTTTTCTACAAAGTTTATTCGGGTATAGTCGATAAGATCAGCAATTAACTGACTCATATTCGTTACCGCAAATAAGATACGGTCGAGATTGTGCTTGCTTGTTTCTGACAGGTTTTTTTCATTATCGATAATTCGCTGGCAAAATATATGAATTTTACGAAGTGGTTCCTGTAAGTCATGACTTGCAGCAGAGCTAAACGTTTCAAGCTGTTCGTTGTATTTTTGTAATTCCTGATTTTTAATTGTAAGCTGTTCATTTGCAGTAACTACATCAGTAATATCTTCCAGTGCCAGAAGAATCATTCCGGCAGGTTTTGCATTTAAGATTCGTCTAGCATTTACCATCATGATTTTTTTACCAATTCCTTTGCACAGTGTATGAACCTGAAAATCTTCAATAGATGCTCTGTCTCCCAGCATTTTAACGATTAAGTCTTTAAACTCCGGAATATCCCATTGGCAATCTCCAATTTCAAAAAAAGAATGTCCTTCGGTTTCTTTTTCTGTCGTTTGAAAGTATTTGTAAAAAGAAGGATTGGCGCTTTTTACGAAAAAATCCCGGTCGATAATCAATAAAGGTTCGCGAATCGTTTTAAAGATGGATTCAGAATAATTTCTCATCGAGATCAATTGTTCCTGCCGGTCTACTAATTCATCATTAACACACATTAATTCCTCATTATTAGATTGCAGTTCTTCAGTTGAAGTTTCCAGTTCCTCATTCATCGCCTGCAACTCTTCACTGCTGCTTAATAATTCTTCATTTGTAGATTGTAGCTCTTCAAATGCCGTTTGCTGCTCTTCAGTTACGCGTTTGATATCTGCACGAAGCTGGGTCAATTCATTTTCCAGTTCAACGATTCGGTTTTGATTAGAATTTTTACTTGTGTTTTTGACTCCCTCTAAAGCAGCAAGAGGTTTTTTGTAAAAAAGAATCATTAAATACTCTTCGTTATCAGGAATCGAAACGATTTCAAACGAAGCTGTATAAGGCTGGTTTTTAACAATTAGATTCTCTTTAATGACATTTTTTTTATACTTTTTCATTTTTAAAATAGCATTCCGAAGTTCAAAACTTATCCCTTCACGTGCCATTTTCAGAATATTAAAATTGGGTTTTCCCGGCGATGGTAATAAATAGAAACTCGTATCTCCATGAAAATGTACAATTTCAAGCTGTTCATTTATAATAACACTTGCCGGCGTATATTGTAAAAATAAAATATCAGAGGCAATTTTTCTAAAATCAGATTCAGGCACATTCTTTTTTTCAAACGATTCTATTTCACTGTTTATACTTAAATTCAGTGGCTTAAAAGCCTCAGGCACATAACGTGTAAAGGCAGATTTACGAATGTATAGTTTCTCGTTTATGCCAATAGGTTCAAATAAACTGTGCGCACTGTTGGCAGTTTCTGATTTTCCAAGAAATAAAATTCCTTTTTCTTTTAGAGAATAATGAAAAGAACTCAATACTTTACTTTGCAAAAAAGGATTAAGATATATCAGTACATTTCTGCAGGATATTAGATTAATACGGGCAAAAGGCGGATCTTTTATAAAGTTATGCACCGCAAAAATGCACATTTCCCGTATTACCTTATTAACGTGATAATATCCGTCATGTTTTGTAAAATAATTTTGCAGTCTTGCAGTCGAAACCTGTTGTACATCCTGCACAGAATAAATTGCAGTTCTGGCTTTTGAAATAAATTTTTCAGAAATATCCGAAGCAAAAACCTGAACCTTTATATCCTTATTGTTTTTTTCGGCAAGAAATTCATGAATGCTTATGGCAATCGAATAAGCTTCTTCGCCTGTGGCACATCCTGCAACCCAAATACGCAAATTATTGTTTGATAGATTGTGAATCAGCTGCGGAAAAACTAAATTGGTTAAAGAGTCAAAAACACTTGTATCCCTGAAAAAATACGTAACTGGAATCAAAAAATCATTAAAAAGTAAATCTTGTTCAGTTTTGTCATTTCTAAGATAATAGTAATAATCTTCTAAAGTATTTTTACGGGATATAACCATTCTTCTGGAAATGCGACGTCTTATTGTAGGCCGTTTATAATTACTGAAATCATTTCCTGTCCTTAATAAAATGAGATTTGTAATCTGGTTTAGTATTTCCTCTTCATTCTTCAGCTCATGATCTTGTTCAGTGTAAGCATGATTGATTTTATAGCTTTTTTGAATCTCAACTAATTGTTGCGGTATTAGTTCAGGCGCAAGGACATAATCGACTGTATCTGCTTCAATAGCACTTTGCGGCATTCCTTTAAAAGCAGCAGTATCCGGATCCTGAGCGATTGTAACGCCACCAAGTTCCTTGATTTTTTTTAATCCAAAAGTACCGTCAAAAGCTGTTCCTGAAAGAATTATACCAATCGCAAAACTCTTATGAACTTGTGCCAATGATTCAAAGAAAATATCAATCGAGGCATTTTTTCTTTCGTTTCGGGTTCTGGGATGTATTTTCAGAATTCCGTCTTCTGCAATTAAATTCGTATTCTCCGGTATGATATAAATATGGTTTGGAGCCAGATTGATATCATTGATAATTTCATGTACCGGTATTGTAGTATGTGGTGATAAAATTTCAACCAAATTGCTGTGATGTTCCGGTGATAAATGCTGTACCAGTACATACGCCATTCCGGAATTGACTGGTATGGCATTTAATAATTTTTTAAAAGCATCCAATCCTCCGGCAGACGCGCCGATACCAACAACAGGAAAATCCTGTTTAGATTTTTTAGGTTCTTGATTGTCAGTTGGTTTCATGAGATTTTATTATTTGAATCAAAGTTATAATGTCTTTCATAATAATAAATGTTTATAAAATGGGAATCATATAAAATTCATGTAAAATTATGTAAAATTTACGTTTTGGTATTTATAAAATTTGCGATATAAAGGATTTTAAAACACGTAATTAATTAAAAATCAATGCTATGAAAAATATGCTTATTACAATCGTAATGTTGGGAGTTATAGGATTTAGTTTTGCCCAGGAAACTACCAAAACAACAAAAAAAGCTAAATCTAAGCCTGATACAATTGTTAATCATACTAAGAAATCAAAAGTTGAAAAAAAATCAACTTATAAAATTGATTCAACAAAAACGAATCCGGCTAAAAAGCATAAAACTAAAACAACCAAAACCGGAAAAGATTCAATTCCGCAGTAATAATCTGTCATACAGATTTAAAAAAGCCTGTTTTATACAGGTTTTTTTATGTCAAATTTTTCAGTAGATTTTTCAGTACTTTAAAATCATTGGGCTTCGTATAAAAATCTATAGCTCCTAAATCTCTTATTTTAGTTTTTATATCTAAAGGTATCGAGGTTGAAAATATAATTATTGGAATGTTTTTTATTACTTCTCTCTTTTTTATTTCTGTCAATACTTCCATACCATTCATAAAAGGCATATTAATGTCGAGAAAAATAAGGTCAGGACGAATTTCATTGTTGATAAGCTTTTGCAAAGCATGAACCGGATTATGAATCGCTGTATAAGCAGCGGCTGAAACCTCTTCGAGTGCCTCTAAAAAGAAATTGCAGTCATCATAATCGTCATCTATTTGTAGAATGTTTTTATATTTCATAATGATTTTGATTGTTGATCTTAGCACAATTTGCAAGTCTAATTCTTTAGAAAAACTTGTGGTCAAATAACATAATACTGTTATGATAAATCAAAAACTTATACAGGAGGAATGAATAATAAGAATTTTTTCATAATTAATAAGTATGAGGGGTAAAAAAAAGCTTGTTATCTGCACAACAAGCTTTTCCTAAAAAAAATTGTAGAGAAATTAATCCACTATAGAAACGTGAAGTGAATCCTTTTGATAGCGTGCAGCCTCTTTTTTATCACGTGCATAATCTTCGTCATCGCAGTGAGGAGCACAGTTTGCGTTTAAAATTGTAATTAAAATAATGGTCAAAATAATTCTAATTTTTAGCATTTTCATAATTCCTTTCTTAATGTTATTTTCAATTAATTTTCGTAAATGTAAAATCATGAATAAATACTGATTTATATAATTTTTGTTTTTTGTTATATAATTTCCATGTTTTTGAGTGAAGAGAATAGAAGATAGAATAAAGAGGAAAGAATAAAGAGGAAAGAATAAAGAGGAAAGAATAAAGAGGAAAGATGATAAAAGGCAGATGAAAGATGAAAGATAATAGAATAAAGATAATAGAATAAAGAGGATGTAACAGAGTTATTAAATGGGATTGAAATATTAATAAATAAAAAAAACTTCCTATATCCCGTTGATTATAAGTAGATAATCAAGAGTAAGTTTTAAAATGCTAAAAGAAGGTGTGGGATACAGGAAGTAATTTTTTAAATTATTCTTTTTCTATTTGTTCCACATTTTGATTTGTTTGTTCTGTGTTTTCTGTTGGCGAAATATTTTTTAATGTTTTATACAAACCAACAGCTATTAAAGGCATTGTAAATTTTGAAATAACAGAACCCATTTGATTTTTTCCAAACATCTTTAAGGCAGATCCAACCGCTAAAGATCCTAATCCGGCACAAAGAAAATAAATCGCTGGATAATAGTTATTTATGTTTTTTACCGCCTCATCAGGGGTATTCGTATTTATTGTATTTTCCATAATAAAAAATTATCATTTATATTTTTGAATAAAAGTATAAATTGAAATTCTATAAAATGTCCTCAACAAAATTTATAGAATAAAGGGCTTACATGAATTGATGAAATTTAGTTTTAGATTCAGCAATCTATTTCATTCTATTCACTTTTGTTATCTAAATTATCTACTGAATGTACCGTATCTGTATTTTCTTTATGATTGGGATCATTATGTATAAATTCTTCAACGTTTTGTGTATTGTTTTCATCAGATAATTTAGATTTTTTAAATTTATCCAAAATGTTTTTTTGAATAAATATCATGATGCGATTCATAATTTTAAATTATTATTTCTTCGCATCTTTTCTGTTTCCTGTTTTTTCGGAATTGTGAACTGATTTGTGCGTTACATTTCTAGAACCATCAGCTTTTTTGTCCTGGTCGTCATGTTTTTTTCCGACAGTAGGATTTGATTTTCTTGTGTCCATAATGTTCATTTTTTAATGTTATTTAACCAAAAATAATTTAGGGACAAAATATTTTTTTATATAATTAATGCTTGATTATTATATAATTACCATCTGACTGCGATAATTTTTTATAGAAAAACGGAGTACTATACAACAGAAATATTATGATGCAAATAAACTATACTTATAAATCACATTTATCTTTACGATCAAAATTATCGTCGTTTTTAGTCTTAAATAAATCTTCGTCATCCCATTTTAAAGAACTACACTTATTTCTAAAATATTGGCAAAGTTCATGTTCACCTCCGGTAGTTATAGAATGATATAAGGAAGAAGAATTTAAATCATCAGTTCTCATTTTTTTCTTAGTTTCTTGAAAATCTTTACCATATCGATTATGATTTTCTTTTTCTTCATAATTCATAATGTATTATTTTTAAGTTACTTTTTAAAGTTGAAAAAAGTTGTTTATTTCTAAAGTTTTTACTGTTTAAGAATGGGTAAAGAATTAAATATAAGTAAGTTATATATAGAAAAATTTACATTTAAACAATCAGAAATTATATAATTTACAGATTATTACAGAAAATCAGGTTAAGATTGCCTAATATGAAAAGGATAATTAGAGAACTTTTATATAATTTTACAATCTATGTATGAAATATTTCAAAAATATCTTGATGATAAAACAACGCTGACATTATCAGAGTCAGATTATATAAAGTCATTTGCTATTATAAAAAAGCTTCGTAAAAGACAATACCTGCTTCAGGAAGGAGACATTTGGAAATATGATGCATTTATTACACAAGGTTGTCTGCGTACTTATTCTGTAGATGAAAAAGGAAGTGAACATATTAATAGTTTTAGTGTAGAAAACTGGTGGACAGGCGACAGGGAAAGTTTAATGTTTCAGCAGCCTTCACGCTTTAATATAGATGCTATTGAAGATAGTGAACTTGTATTGTTTACCCATGATAATTTTGAATTGCTTTGTCAGGAAATACCAGCCTTTAATACTATGGTGAATACAATTTTGCAGAAAAGTTTTATAGCAGCACAAAACCGAATTCAGTCCTCATTAAGTTTTACGGCAGAAGAAAAATATTTGAATTTTATACATAAATATCCGGGGTTTGCTTCGCGCATTCCACAAACAATGATAGCATCGTATCTGGGCATGACGCCGGAGACATTAAGCCGCATACGGAAACAAACCGCAAAAAAATAATCATAAAAAGGAGCTTCTAAGCTCCTTTTTTTATGCTGTATGAAAAAGGCTTGATCTATATCAAGTTTTTACTTATTTCTAATCAATGTACAAGTTTTGTAATCTGCGCAACTTTGTAATGTTCAAAAGAAACAAACATTATAAACATTTAAAATTAGAAATCATGTCAAAAACAATTTTCATTACAGGTACAAGTACAGGCTTTGGTAAACTTACGGCTATAACATTAGCAAATGCAGGCCATTCAGTAATTGCAGGAATGCGCAATACAAAAGATAAAAATGCAGACGCAGCAAAAGAAATGACAGCATTGCCCAATATTGAAGTAGTCGATATTGATATTACAGACGACACATCTGTAAGTAATGCTTTTGAAAAAGTACTTGCTAAATATGGCAAAATTGATGTCCTTATCAATAATGCTGCAGTAAGCGGTTTTGGTTTACTCGAAGGGTATTCTATCGATCAGATGCGTAAAATGTTTGATGTAAATGTTTACAGCGTACTTCGCACTTATCAGGCTGTTCTTCCTTCTATGAGAGCAGCTAAAAATGGACTAATCATTAACATTACTACAGGCGCCAGTGGGCATACATTGCCATTTATGATTCCTTATATCGCATCAAAACTTGTGGTAGAAAGTTTTACTGAAGGTTTACAGGATGAACTTGCCGATTACGGAATTGAAAACGTAAGCATTCAACCCGGTGTATATCCTACAGAAATGAATAATGGCTCAAAAGCTGGTATACATGCAGATAAACAGGAAATAATAGATCAATATGGTGCTGCTGCGGCTGATAAATTTAACGCATTGGGAGCTGCATTATTTGGCAAAATGGCCCAGTACGATATGAATCCGCAAACCATTGCCGATGGAATCCTTGAGTTGGTTACCATGAAAAAAGGAGAACGACCATTACGTTTTCCATTAGATGCGATTGCACAAGGAACAGATAAAGAATTTATTCAGGCACGTGCAGCAATTAAGGCAAAATGGTTAGCAGCTTACAGTAATTAATTCTTTTTAAAATCACGATTCAATAATATAAAAAAAACACATACAATGAAAACAAATTATAAATCAAATCAATTACAAACTTCAGCAATTGCGTTGTTCAATCTGGTTTTATTTTTTTCTACTTCACAAAAAGCAGTGGCACAAAACAACGCAGGAATTATAGGAATTGATCATGTAGGAATAAATGTTCCGGACCTTAATATCGCGGTTGATTTTTTTAGCAATGTATTGGGATTTACGCCCATAACACAACTTGGTCCTATACCGCTTGATGCAGCCTGGAAAGAGCTCAACCATATTAATCCCGCAACCGGAGCAGTTACTATAAAAATGATAAATGCCGGAACCGGTGCCAGTATCGAGGTATTTCAATACGCAGATAATAAAGGCAGACGCGTTCATCCTGACGCAGATGATATTGGCGCATCGCATATTGCTTTTTATACAGTAGATATTCAGGCAGCCGTTAAATATCTTAAAAGCAAAGGGGTAAAAATACTGGGAGAACCTTTCTTGACACCTTCAGGAGATACAGCTGGAGAATCATGGGTATATTTTGAAACACCGTGGGGCTCTAAAATGGAACTAGTTTCTTATCCCGACGGAAAAGGATATGAAAAATCGAATCCCAAAACCCTGTTATGGTCGCCAAAAAATGCAATTGCATATAAAGCAAATGCAACTGATTTTGATTCGGCTAAGAACAAAGCATTAATCGAAAAACATCTTGAAGTCTGGAATGAAAAAGAGCAGACAAAACGCGTATCATTATTAAACCAAATTTATGCAGCAGATATAGAAATGGTTGACCGAAATTTTATAGCAGTAGGAAACGACGAAATAAGTTCGTTCATTATTGGATTGCAGCAAAAAAATCCGGATTTTAAATTTACGGCTAAATCTATTGAAACAAATCATAATGTTGCACGTCTTTACTGGCAATTTGGTTCAAAAGCAAAACCAGAAACCGTAACCGGAATGGATTTATTTGTGATTGAAAATGGTAAAGTTCAAAAACTATATGTGTTTGTAGATGCAAAATAAATCCTGAAGCTCTGTTAAACAATAATAAAAAACAAAAATTCAAAAAGCCCTAAGCCAACTGATTTAGGGCTTTTTGAATTTAAAAACTTTCTATAAATGTTCTGTTTGTGTATTTCTTTCGCGAATTTCCTCTTCAGTCCCCGGTATGAGCATTTTTAGCCCAAAGTTTACTGCATTTGCCTGAACTTCCTCAATAAACGGACGAAATTTCTCGTTGTATTCCTGAAATGCCAGTTCAAAATTTTGGTTATGATTTTGAAAAGCATCAGCCAATGCAGCCGCTCCGTCAATTGCCAGAGATCCGCCCATTCCTGCGGCAGGAGAAGTACAATAAGCTGAATCGCCTACTAATGCAACGCGCCCTTTTGTCCATGAAGGCATTTTTATCTGGCAGAATTTATCGAAATAAAAAGTTTTTGATTGTTGTACTTCTTTCAATAATTCATCTGTTCGCCAGCCTTCTCCAATAAATTTTTCAAGAATGATTTCTCTTTGTTGTTCTTCGTTACGATAGTTGTACTCAATTTCTTTTTCTGAACGGAAACAAAGAATTATATCCGTTTTATTATTGTACGCATTAAGCATGATGGCTTTTCCGGGTACATTATACAAATGTGCCGTATCTTCCTTAATCAATAGTTTGTTTACAATAGTAATAGAAAAGTATTGTTGAAGAAAATGGAGGTATTTACTTTCGTCACCAAACCATAATTTTCGTACTGCCGAGTGTATTCCGTCACAGCCAAAAACAAAGTCAAATGAATCCTGAGAACCATTTTTAAACGAAACTTCTATACTTTCATTTGTTTCCTTTAATGCTGTAATAGTATCGTTGAAAATAAATCTGACCTCATTTTTTATAGTGTCAAATAAAATTTTCAATAATAAATCCCTTTCAATTTCGCTTTCATCACTTAAAATTTCTTCCGCATCATGTGCCATGGAACCTTCTGTAATATTACTGGCATTTTTAAATTCTATTGTTCTGGGATTAAGTCTGTTTGCTTTTATCTGCTCAAAAATCCCCATTCGTTTTACAATCTCAACAGTGTTTCCACGTATGTCAACAGGAGTTCCGCCCATTTTAAGATCTTTTGCAATTTCAACAACGGTTACTTTGTATCCTAGTTTATTCATCCAGTAAGCAATTGAAAGTCCCGCAAAACTAGCACCTGAAACTAGCACTTTTTTATTTTTTAATGTTTCCATTTTATTTCATTTTATGTTTAATGCAAAGGAACATGGTATGCCAGGAACATAAAATAGCCAATCAAAGTAAGTATTGGACTAATCGTGGTTTTTGCTTCGAAAAGTTAATGCGGTCATTCCGACAACTTTGGTAAACAAACGCGAAAAATAAGCATAGTCATCATAACCTAATACTGACGCAATTTCTTTTACCGATTTATCAGAGTGGTAAAGAAGCCGTTTTGCCTCTAAAATAATGCGTTCCTGAATGTGATGCGAAACAGAAAGACCTGTTGTATTTTTGACGCATTCATTTAAATAAGGAGTAGAGATGTTTAATTTTTTACTGTATTCAGCAGGACGTTTAATTAAAGTATAATTGCTTTCCAACATTTCTCTGAAGTCATTTGTAACGTTCTCAAACCTTGAAATTTTAGCTGTAGACTGATCCTGTTTTAAATATTGCGAAATCACCAGTGCAACTAACGAATTACAACTGTCTTTTAATAAAGAAGAATATAATTTATCATTTTTACGTCCAGAAATCCTTATACCCAGTGAAACTGCTTCTGACATAATAGAGAATGTTTCTTTGTCTAACGATAAAGGTTTTGCGGGAGTAATATCTTTTAGTAATTTCAGGTATTCAGGATTCAGGTTTTCATTATTGATTGCCCAACTGCTTACAATTACATTTTTGGCTGTGGTAGTATAATGAACCTGATCGGGATGAATGTAGATTACAGAAGATGGTTCTATTGTATACTTTTTAAAATCAATTTCGATAGCAACATTTCCTTGTTCAAGTAAAAAAAAGGAATGACGATCATGTCTGTGTGCTTCATTTTCCTCTTCAAAGAAAGCTTTTTCAGCAATGCTTAAATCCTCAAAGCATAGCCTTTCAATGGCAATGCCTGCATCCATATCCTCTGTCATACGATTTACAGGAATAGATTGTGTTTTTTTACGCATTAGTTTTCAGTTCAGATTACAAAGTTAATAAAATGCAATTTTAATCCTGCACCGCATCGCTGTATTCGTGATGAACCAGCCTATAGAAAATACAGTGACTATTTTAAATATTCCCGATGTTATTAAAGAATAATTAAATCTTTTATCTTTGAAAATGTAAAAATAACCTATGGAAAAGCTTAGAAAACATATTGAAGAAATTATACCTGTCAGTGATGAAGAGTTTGAGTCGATCAAGCCATTTTTCACCATCAGAAAGGTATTAAAGAATCAATATCTTATTCAGCAAGGAGATGATGCCAAGTATGAGTACATCATTATGAGCGGTATTTTCAGGGTTTTTTATCTGGACGAAGACGGCAAAGAACACATTGTACAATTTGCTACAGAAAACTGGTGGATGTCTGATTATATATCCTATTTCAATCAAAAGCCCGCAAATATGTATGTGGTTTGCATGGAGGCTGGAGAAGTTTTGTGCCTGACACTTGACGGAAGGGAAAAACTCTCGGTTACACTGCATAAAATGGAACACTTTTTTAGAGTAAAACTTACCAAAGGGTATATGGCGCTTCAGCAAAGGGTAATCTCATTGCTTTCTAATAATCCGCAGCAGCGATATAAAGAATTTGCAGACCTTTATCCCAATCTCATGCAAAAAATTCCAAAAAAATATATCGCAGAATATCTTGGTGTAAGCCGTGAAACCCTTAGCAGGCTTTACTCCAACAATAAATAAATAGCTGTTTAATTCTTAAAGTGTGATTTCCATCACACTTTTTTTGTGACTTTGATCCTCGTATTGAGGTGGAGTACCGACATAAATTTGCCTTGTAAATAATTCATAACAACTAAAAAATTATAGCAATGAAAAAACTTATGATCGTAACAATGGCACTTGCCTTTTTTTCTTCGTATGCACAAAACCAAAAAGAAAGCACATCACAAAAACAAACAACCCTTAAAAAAGAAACAAAAATGAACAAGAGAATCTTAATTATTGTGTCTAATGCCAATGCAATTGGACCAAACAACAGAAGAACCGGAATATTTTTACCTGAAGTAGCACATCCTTATGCTGAATTCGACAAAGCAAATTACCAAATAGATTTTGCAAGCCTAACAGGTGATACGCCTTATTTAGACGCCCTTAATTTGGCAAATGATCCTGATAATCTTGCTTTTCTAACCGGAAAAGGATGGGAAGCAATGCAAAAAGCAGTTAAATTATCAAATGTGGATGCGGGTAAATATGATGCGATTTTTGTTCCGGGCGGACTTGCACCAATGGTAGATATGCCTGAAAACGAACTTCTTAAAAAAGTTATTAAAGAAACCTACGAACGCAATGCAGTTGTAGGCGCAGTTTGTCACGGTCCCGTATCTTTACTAAACGTAAAACTAAGCAACGGAAACTATCTGGTAAAGGATAAAAATATCACTTCGTTTACAGATGAAGAAGAAAGAGGTTACGCCATTGCAGATGTGCCATTTTTATTAGAAACTGCCTTAACCAAACAAGGGGCAAAATTTCATGCCGCAGCAATTTGGTCTGCCCATAGTATTGCTGATGGTAATCTGGTTACAGGTCAAAATCCTGCTTCGGCAAAAGGAGTGGCAGAGAAAATGATTGTAATTTTAGAATCTTCTAAAAAGTAATATCCTGATTCTATTGGTCTTCTTTTAAGTAAGAAGATCAATAGATTTCACTAAACATAAATAATTGATTAATTTAATTTAAAAAATAATATAAAATGGAAAATCAAAATCCGGTTCATGTTTTTGCTACATGGAAAGTTAAAGAAGGTCAGCTTACAAACGTTTTAAATATACTTAAAACCGTACAAGCCGAAAGCGTAAAAGAAAAAGGAAATCTGTTTTATACCCTTCATCAAAGTAATTCAGATGCAGATACTTTAATCTTATTTGAAGGATATATAAACGAATCAGCCGTTACAGAGCATAGAAATTCTACCTATTTTCAGGAATTGGTTTTAGGTAAAATAGTTCCTTTATTAGAAAATAGAGAAATTGTCCTGGCAACTCCTTTAGATTAGATTGTTTGATTATTCGATTTTTGGATGATTTGATTATTAAATTATTGGATTGTTCGATTTTGGGATGATTTGATTGTTGATTTTTGAATGAATTCACATTGCGATCAGGGATAATTTGACTAAATTTAAGCTTATATAAAAAATAATTATGGAAAAGACGACACAAATAATATTCCCATACGACCAAAGTCCGGTAAAAGAATTGCCGATGATCAATAAAAACGATGTTGAAACGATACTCAATACAGCTTATACTTTATTTGAGAATCAATCCGGCTGGATTCCTGCTTATAAAAGAATTGAAATATTAGAAAAAACAGCTTCGATCATGAATGACAGAAGCGAGGAATTAATACATCTTGCCATAAGTGAAGGCGGAAAACCATATAAAGATTCTAAAGCAGAAATACTTAGAGCCATAAAAGGAGTAAAGTTAGCTGCAGAACACATCTCACAAATAAAAGGGGAACAAATACCAATGGGACTTACAGAAGCATCTGTAAACAGGATTGCTTTTACATCAAAAGAACCTATAGGTGTTGTTGCTGCCGTAAGTGCGTTTAATCATCCTTTGAATTTAGCGGTGCATCAAATTGCAACTGCTATTGCTGCCGGTTGTCCTGTAATATTTAAACCTGCAAGCAGTACGCCATTATCAGGTCTTGCACTGGCAGATATTTTAAAAGAAGCCGGATTACCTGCAGGATGGCTGCAAGTGGTTTTATGTGATAACGAAACCGCAGAATTATTAGTAACAGACCGCAGGATTCATTTTTTAACTTTTATAGGTTCTGCAAAAGTAGGCTGGTCCCTAAAAAGCAAATTGTCTCCCGGAACCAGATGTGCTTTAGAACATGGCGGCGCGGCACCGGTAATTGTAGAAAGTGACGCTGATTTTAGCGAGATGATTCCGGATTTGGTAAAAGGGGGTTTTTATCACGCAGGACAGGTTTGCGTTTCAGTACAGAAAGTTTATGTGAATCAGGAAATTTGTGATCGTTTTATTGAACAATTTTCACAGGCAACCAATAAACTAATTGTTGGTAATCCGTTTGATAAAACAACAGATGTAGGTTCGCTTATTACGCCAAAAGAAGTCGATCGCGTTGAACAATGGGTTAATGAAGCAATACAAGAAGGAGCAACATTAATAACAGGCGGAAAACGAATTTCTGATACTTGTTTTCAGCCAACAGTTTTGTTCAACCCGTCAGAAAATTCAAAAGTATCTACAAGTGAGATCTTTGGTCCTGTGGTTTGTATTTATTCTTTTACAGACAGGGAACAAGCCATAAAAAGAGCAAATGCTTTAGAAGTTCATTTTCAGGCAGCTGTTTTTACAAAAAATGTTGATATTGCTTTAGATACTGCAAAAAAACTAAATGCGACTGCCGTTATGGTAAATGACAATACTGCTTTTAGAGTAGACTGGATGCCTTTTGGAGGAAGGGATTCTTCAGGTTTAGGAATGGGAGGAATCTCCTATACAATAGAAGATATGTTGAGAGAAAAAATGATGGTTTTTAAAAGTAAATCGTTATAGAAATAAAAATAACCGCAAAGAATGCAAGATTTTGCATTCTTTGCGGTTAAATCAAATTCTCAATTTCTTCTGGATAAAGTTAGTTCGTTAATGCAACATATTGATGCAGCATTTTTGGATTTTTGGCTTCATTAATTAAATAATGAGCAACATCTAACCGTGAAATTTTTCCAACTTTCATACCTTTCTCCAGTTTAGGCAATACTTTATAAGAGTTTGTAGCGGCTTTATTTGTAAGCATTCCCGGCCTTACGATTTCCCATTTCAGTTTGCTTTTTGTGATCAGCTCTTCCATTATGGTTTTATTGTTGTATTGATCTTTAAGGAATAACGAAATCACGGTTTTCATAAAAAAGCTTAAATAACCTTTACTTTCCCCTGATCCAAAACCTGTAATCACCAAAACCGGAGAAGAAAAATTTAATTCATCGGCCACTTTTAGCAATGCAGACGCAATATCAGAAAATAGGGTAGTGGCTTTTTTATTTTTTGTGCCCACAGTTATAAGCACAGCATCAGAACCTTTAATGGCATTTTTTAAATCTATTGGCGATGTGGCACTGCCGTTTATTTTGATTAAGTTAGGATGATTCGGGATCTTGTCTGTATTGGTAGATAACGCCGTTACAATATGTCCGTTTTTGAGTGCTTTTAAAACAGATTCTAATCCAATTCCTGCTCCGGCGCCTATAATTGCTATATTCATTTTAGTTTGAAGATTTAATTTGCAAATATTTTTCAATACTCCTTTTTTGTCCTGCCAGCAAGCTCTCGCTTCCCCATTTCCATGAAGTTCCGGTTGTTGTCAGGATTTCGGCACCGGCTTCTTTGGCGATCAGCAAACCTGCAATCCAGTTATACGTATCGATATCTTCCTGAACAAACATATCAATTCTTCCTGCGCCAACATATGCCAACTGTAATCCGTGTGGACCGTAATTTCTAACAATCCCAAAATTCCCCAGCAGTTTAGTTACTGTAGCACCAATTTTCTCATTCAGGTTATTATTGGATTTATCCTGATGTCCGTAATCAAAAACAGCAAGCATAACCGCCGGATCTGTTTTTCGACTAATTGTTAGAGGTTCATTATTCATAAAGGCACCTTCACCATCTTTTGCCCAAAACATTTCATTGGCCAAGGGATCATAAATTATAGAAAAGAAAGGTTTTCCATGGCGTATAAGTACCAGATTTATTGTCCATCCTGCAATATGCTGAAGATATTGTATCGCGCCATCCATCGCATCACAAAGCCAATATTCTTCAAGTTCTGCGGGATTTCTTTGTGAATTGGTATCAAATTCATCTCCAATATGCCACGGCGTATTTGGAAATTCAGAAGATAAATCCTCTTTTAAAGAAGTAAGACACAAGGTATCGATATCTTCTAATTGTTTTAAAAGTTCATCCATAGTTTGTGGTATGGAATTTTTCTTGTAGTCTTTCAAAAAGACATCGCCCACTTTTCGTACTGCATCGAGTATGATTGTATTGTTGATTTTGTTTTGCATATCATTATAGTATTAATTACAATGCAAATTTAGTAACAGGGGCGTCCTGAATGATAGTTTTAATGAAGGGAAGGATAGTCCTGATCACGGAATTTTTTCCGAAATTCAAGAGGAGTAAGGTTGGTTACTTTTTTAAAGAGTTTTCCAAAATAAACAGGCTCATCATAACCAACTTCATAAGCAATTTCCCTGACTGTATTATCTGTAAAGTACAATAACCTTTTAGCTTCCATAATCGATGCTTCCTGAATATGAACAGAAACAGGGCTTCCGGTTACTGATTTTACAGTATCGTTTAGATGTGAAGTCGAGATAGAAAGTGCCGATGCGTATTGTGCCGGCTGTTTCCAGGTTTTATAATGCTCTTTTGTGAGTTTTATAAAATTTTCCTTAATGATAATACCGCGATTTTCTTTTTCTTTCTCAAGTGGTAAATGCGAAATAATTTCTCCGGCAATCAGACTTAAAAGCGCGTTTAACAAGGAATGAATCGTTTTTTGACTGTAGATATTCGGGTTTTCCAACTGTACTTTTTCAATAAGATCCATCACCATAACAAGCTGTTTGAAAAAAGCAGATTCTTGCTGAGGTAAAAACGGGTTATTGATTTTATTTTCTAAAAGCTGGAGCACTTCTTTGTTAACCAGCGACGGATCAAAACTAATCATCCATCCTTTTGGATCTTTTACTTCGATAATGTGATGTACTTCTTCAGGAAAAATGCAAAGCAATGCAGGTTCCGTAAATTCGATAATCTCAAAATCAATGTTTAATTTAAACTTTCCGCTTATAGCGAGCATTAATTGACAATGGTTATCCCTGTGTGGCTTTGAGATATCGTGATTCCCTTCTTTTTTATCCTCCATATTAACAATGATGATTCCCGACTTTGCAGAAGATGGAAGTTCGAATTGCTTAATATTTTGGTTTTGATTTTTCAGGATTACAACACTTAGGTTAGTACAAAAATAGAGATTAAAATTTCAAATTGTTATCAATAAGATTTGTCAGGATATCATTTCCGGTTCTTTTTAAAGATATAAAATTAAAATTATTCTTTATTCTTTAAACAGCGTCCGCGTGGTTCATCGCCTTCATAAAGTACAATTTCTGAATGAAGGAATTGAGCTGCATCTGCTGAATCTTTTACTTTTACAGCACTTCGTTCCAGCATTTTTGTTTCAAACTCATTCAGTACACTTTCTCTTATTCCGCTTTCTCTCCATTGTGATAAAGGTCTGCAGCCTTTCGAAATTCCGCGGGCGAGTGTAAGTGCATCCAGCAGTGCCTGATTTGCACCTTGCCCTTTAAACGGGCTCATTGGGTGCGCTGCATCACCAATCAGGGTTACTTTTCCGCTTTTATTCAACAATTCCGGCGTTGGTAATTCGCGGTCATATACAGGATATCCGGAAATTTGGGCTTCCTGAGTTGCGGCCACAATTTGCGGCACGGGATCGTGCCATTGCGTTCTGCGGCACGCTTCTTCCTTAAGCGACTGAGTTCCCTGAGCGCTAAGAGCCTTCGCTTCTTTTTCTGACATAGGAAAGCTAAGCTGCCACATTACCGAGTCTGATGTGTAAGGCATTATATAAATACGTTCGTTACCATTGGCAGTTTGAAAAACTGTAGCCGAATCCAGTAACGGACTATTGAGATTTTCGAGAACACTTAAAGGACAAATACCCAATATTACAATACAGCCCAGATAACGCAAAGGAGTATTATCTTCACCAATCAATAGTCTGCGAACAGAACTGCGAATTCCATCAGCACCAACTACAAGATCAGCTTTACAGCTTTTTATTGCTCCGTTTACCTGAAATTGCAGTACAATTTCTTCAGCATCATTTTGTTTAAAGTCTATTAACTGATGATCCCATTGTACTTTATCGTGTCCTCCTAATTCTTCCAGTAAGGCTAAACGCAAAGATTGTCGTGCGATGTGAATATTTGTACGTTTTGCAGTTGTTTTTAAATCAGATTGCATCCATTTTCTGATTCCCCATTCCCCAATCACTTTTCCTTCTGTGGTATGAACCAAATGTCGTGTAGAAACCACGCCATCTTTCAATGAAAAAATACCTAGTCCTTCGATCGCTTTACTGGCTTGCTGCAAGGTGAGTCCGTAACCTTGCGATCGGGCATCAAAGTGCGTGTCACGTTCGAATAGCGTAAAAGGAATTCCGCGGTGCAAACAGGCAACAGCCAGGGCAACGCCTCCTATGCCGCCGCCAATAATAGCAACGTGAGGATAATTTTCATGATCTGCCACAGGACTTTCGGAAGAATGAGTTAATCCTGATCCGTTACAGTTCTGGCATGAATACAAAGGACTTTTAGGACGAACCGGAGCTATTCCTTCGCCTTGCATTTTTTCGAATTGATCTAAAGCTATCTGGTAGTTAAGCCGAACTTTCTTGCTGAGTCTGCGGCTCTTTTTACCACGCCCCTGACATTCCTCACAAATAGTCCAGCTTCCGTCTTCATTTCCACCTTTTTTTACTTCCATTTTTTTTATTTGATCCTGACTTCACTTTATAGAAAAATTAGACGATACAATTCATGCCCGATCTAAAATCGGTAAGACTGATTTTAGTACTTCTACAGAATTTGATGTGAGAGCTTTATATTTTTCAGCATTTTGCCTTTTTTGAAGTCGCGCAAATTTAAGACAAAAGATTACCAGTACAAAACTACCTTATAATTTTACCTAAAAAGAGTTAGAACTCAATGAAAAATCAGGTTTGTATTTTTGCCTTTTGGTTATTTTATGCGGGTTTTATACCTCTTTTTTTGGTATCCCAGTATATTTTGGCTAAATTGTATACCCAAAAAAAAATTTATGAAAAAGATATCGCTGCTTTTAATTCTCACAGGCATTTTTATTTCATGTGAAAATAAAAAAGAACTTGAACTTCAAAACAGAGAGAAGGCCATCATTTTAAAAGAAGAACAATTTGCAGAAAAAGAGGCAGATTATCAATCGTTGCTACTAATGCGGGACAGTATCCTGTCACAAAAGCATTCTGAAGAGGATAAAAAAGTATCTGTAAAAGAATGGCCGGAAAATCTTCGTGGCATATGGAACAGTAAAATGTTGTGCAGAGAATCAAATTGTAATCAATATGTAATAGGCGATCAACGCAATGAATCCTGGCAATTTGTATCAGATTCTACCGGAATTTATACCAATGTCCTAAACAATACCAAACTGGTACGTGTTTTTAAAGCAAAATATATGGAGGACAAAATAATGCTGGAATTCAGCAGTGACAGTCTTTCAAAAAATAAAGTAAAAATGAATGTGGTCCTTGACGATATCAAAAGCAATGTTATTAAAGGAACACAAACCATAACAGGACAAGATAACTGTACTGCGAGATTCTCAGTAGAACTTACACTTCCTCAAAAAAAATAAGGTATGTTATTAAGTATACAACACGTCAGCCTTCCAATTGAGGATCCGCTGTTAAAATTTCTTATCGAATTAATCATAATCTTATGTATTCCGCTTTTATTAAATAAGATAAAAGTGCCGCATCTTTTAGGACTTATTATTGCCGGAGCAGTAATTGGCCCCAACGGGTTTAATGTTCTTGCCAGAGACAGCAGTGTCGTCGTAACCGGTACAACAGGGCTTTTGTACATCATGTTTTTAGCCGGACTGGAAATTGATATGGGCGACTTTAAAAAAAATAAATGGAAGAGTATTACTTTTTCATTATATACCTTCATCGTACCATTTGTCCTGGGACTGATAGGAGGATATTATGTATTGCATTTTTCCCTTTTGACGGCAGTATTGTTTGCCAGTCTTTTTTCGTCACATACCCTTATTGTCTATCCTATGGTAAGCAAACTGGGAATAGCTAAAAAATTAGCCGTAAATATTACTGTAGGCGGTACAATGATTACAGATGTACTCTCACTGGTAGTATTGGCGGTTGTAGTAGGAATGTCACAGGGAGAAGTAGGAACATCATTCTGGGTTAAACTGTCCTTATCAATGGTGGTATTTGCTTTGATAGTTTTATTGGTATTTCCTATCATAGCACGCTGGTTTTTTAAGAATGTCGAAGACAAGATATCTCAATACATTTTTGTAATTGTTATGATATATCTCGCAGCTTTACTGGCAGAACTCGCCGGAATTGAAGCGATTATTGGGGCATTCTTTGCCGGTCTTGCCTTAAACAGGCTTATTCCGCATACGTCATCGCTTATGAATCGTGTAGAATTTGTGGGAAACGCCATTTTTATTCCCTTTTTTCTAATTAGCGTAGGTATGCTGATTGATTTTAATGCTTTTATTCAGAGTTGGGAAACACTTGGTGTAGCAGCAGTTATGCTCGTAGCTTCTATAGGCGGAAAATATGCTGCAGCTGTTTTTACCAAAAAAACTTTTGGTTTTACAGATGATGAAGGCAGGCTTATTTTTGGAATGAGTGCAGCATCTGCAGCAGCCACACTGGCATCTGTAATGGTGGGGTATAATATTATCCTCTCTGAAAGTGAAACAGGGGAACCTATCCGACTTTTAAATGAGCATGTCCTTAACGGAAGTATTTTACTGATACTGATTTCGTGTACCATTTCATCATTTGTTTCTATGGCAAGCGCACAAAGAATTGCTGATGCAGATAAAGAAGAAACAGTAGCAGGAGCGGGCGATGAAGACGAAAATATTCTGCTGGCTGTTAATCATGAACATACCGTCGAGAAAATGGTTAATCTGGGACTTCTTATTAAAAATCAAACCAATAAAGACAAGCTTTTTGCCCTTAATGTGATTAATGAAGATAAGAGTGAATCTTCTGCAAAAAATGCCGAAAGGCTACTTAGTGCTGCTGTAAATATGGCCGCTGCTGCAGATATTACACTAAATCCTATAACCCGTCACGATAATGACGTAATTGCAGGTATAAACAATGTTGTAAAAGAGCAGAATATTACCGATTTGATTATAGGACTCGAAGAAGAAAAAGGATTTTCATCTTCTTTTATTTACAACCTTTATAATGGCTATTTGCATAACAAGCAAATCAATGTTATTATATATCATGCCGTTCAGCCAGTTGCTACCATAAAAAAATATGTGGTCCTTATTCCTGCAAATGCAGAGCGCGAGCCCGGATTTTTTCATTCTTTATTGAGGGTATGGAATATTGGAAAAAATTCCGGAGCTAAAATGAATTTTTATGCAAATGAAAAAACAGTGGCTATATTAAAAAGTATTGCTAAAAAAGCCAGTATCGAAGCCGTTTTTAATACCGTTACTTCCTGGCAGGAAGCACAAAATACCGCAAGTAGCTTAGAAGAAGATGAAGGTCTGGTTATTTTAATGGCAGACCGAGGAATGCATTCTTATTTTCCGCAGATGCAGAAAGTACCCGAGATGTTAAATGAAAATCTTAGCAGCAACAATTACATATTGATTTATCCGTTCTCTAAAATTGACAATACCGAAACCGAAAAAAGAGCGGTAAGTAATCTGGATGATTTTGCCGATATAGGAAAAATTATTGGTAAAATTTTCAAATAAAAACGCAACTATTTTTTTAAAGCAACTCCAAAGTCATTTGATTTTGGAGTTTTTTTATGAAAGACATTTTGCTTTATTAGATAAATTGCAAAGCTCTTTTTCTCAACGCTTACTTCTCTAAAATGTAGCGTTGGATTTGTGTAATAAGAATAAAAAATACTGTAAGTCTTCCCATATGGTTATTCGGTAAATTTAGTTTATCGAATTTATCAGTAAAAAGCTCTTTATTAGGATAAAAAAAGTCATCATATGGAACCAAAAGAAACGCATGCCATAACATTAAATGTTAATGACACGAATTATCAAATACAAATTTTACCGTGGGTTTCTTTGCTCGATGTTCTTCGGGAAGAGCTTCATCTTACAGGGACAAAAAAAGGATGCGATCACGGACAATGTGGTGCCTGCACAGTTCTCGTTGACGGCAAAAGAATACTAAGCTGCTTAACGCTTGCTGTTATGAAAGACGGGTCAGCAATCACCACCATAGAAGGAGTTGCTGATGGCGAAAACCTGCATCCAATCCAAAAAGCTTTTATAGAACATGACGCTTTTCAGTGCGGTTATTGTACGCCCGGCCAAATTTGCAGTGCTATTGGCATGCTAAAAGAAGGAAAAGCACAGACAAGAGAAGAAGTTCAGGAATTAATGAGCGGTAATCTTTGCAGATGCGGTGCTAATAGAGGAATTATAAATGCCATTATGGAAGTGAAGGAAGGAGGCTGTCATGAATAATTTTTCATATACAAAAGTTTCCAATGTACAGGAAGCAATCTCAGAACTCGATGGCGATATTAGAAATAAAATAGTGGCAGGAGGAACCAATATAAATGATCTCCTGAAATATTTTATTACCAAAGCCGATAAACTCGTAGATATAAACCCGGTCAGCGAAAATAATTCTATAATACGTCTTGACAATGGCGGCATAAGACTTGGTGCTTTACATACAAATGCAGACACCGCTTATGATCCCATTATAGAAGAGCGTTATCCATTATTATCAAGAGCGATATTAGCCGGTGCATCTGCGCAAATCAGGAATATGGCCACCAATGGCGGTAATTTGATGCAGCGCACCAGATGTTATTATTTTTATGATATTAATACGCCTTGCAATAAACGTGATCCCGGATCCGGATGCTCTGCCATTCAGGGTTATAACAGGATTCATGCTATTTTGGGACAAAGTGAAAACTGTATCGCGGTTTTTCCTTCAGACATGTGTGTGGCTTTGGCCGCTTTGAGCGCAACTGTAAATATCATGGGGCCCAACGGTGAAAGAAATCTGGCTTTCGCCGAATTTCACAGACTTCCGGGCGATACTCCCAATATCGATAATAATCTTAAACATGGAGAAGTAATTACCAGTATAGACCTTCCGCGTCAGGGATTTGAGAAAAATTACTCGTATCTAAAACTCCGGGACAGAAGTTCGTATTCGTTTGCCCTGGTATCTGTAGCAACCGGTTTTGAGATTGAAAACGGAAGTATCAAAGAAGCCAGAATTGCATTGGGCGGAGTGGCGCACAAACCATGGCGAAATACAGAAGCTGAAGACTTTTTGAAAGACAAAGAACCAACACGCGAAAATTTTACTGCCGCGGCCACTATTTTGCTTGAAGGTGCAAAAGGTTACCAACAGAATGCGTTTAAGATCGAGCTTGCAAAAAGAGCCATTATACGCAATTGCTTTATGGCGCTAAATCCGGAATCACAACGTCCGGGTGCAAAACCATCACTATAAGTTAGTATCACATAAAAATTGTAAAAATGACAAAATTACCCCAAATAGGAAAACCGATAAGTCGTTTAGAAGGCCGTCTTAAAGTAACAGGAAGTGCAAAATATGCAGGAGAATATGAAGCCGAGGATTTGTTGTACGGGTATGTGGTAAACAGCACCATTACAAAAGGTAAAATAACGGTTATTGATACAACAGAAGCGAAAACCCTGGAAGGAGTAATTGAGATTTTTACCCACGAAAACAAACCTTCGACAGCATGGTTTGATTTTCAATATGCAGATATGGATGCACCTCCCGGAACTGTTTTTAAACCATTAAAAGATAATGACATTAAATACAACGGACAACCTATTGCGCTGGTTGTTGCAGCAACCTTTGAAATGGCAAGATATGCCGCAACAAAAATTAAGTTAGCCTATACCGAAGAAAAATTTGAAACAAATTTACAATCGAACCTGCATAAAGCCAGAGATACAAAAAAAGGACTTGCATCTATGCTTAAACCGCCTCCGCCCAAACCTACAGGAGATTTTGAAGAAGCCTATCAGAATTCTTTTGTGCAGAGTTCCGGAGAATTTAAACACGGAACAGAACATCATAATCCAATGGAAATGTTTGCAACGACCGTAATTTATGAAGGAAAAGACCAATTAAAAATATACGACAAAACGCAGGGAACAATTAATTCCCAGATGTATGTAGCAAATGTTTTTGGATTAAAAATGAAAAATGTTCAGGTTATTGCGCCATTTGTAGGCGGGGCTTTTGGTTCCGGACTACGACCGCAATACCAGCTTTTTATGGCGGTAATGGCATCTCTTAAACTAAAACGAAATGTCAGGGTTACTTTAGACCGTGCGCAAATGTATACTTTTGGACACCGACCGCCAACCGTGCAGTTTACAAAATTTGGCGCTGAAAAAAACGGAAAAGTAAATGCCATATATCATAAAGCAATAGGAGAGACGTCGCAATTTGAAGATTATGTAGAGATTGTCGTAAACTGGGCCAACATGCTGTATCCGGCAGAAAATACACTGCTCGAACACCAGGTTGTTCCGTTAGATGTTTATTCTCCGCTTGATATGCGTGCGCCCGGCGGAAGCACAGGAATGCATGCTATTGAAATTACAATGGATGATCTGGCTTATAAATTAAATATAGACCCGCTGGAATTACGGCTGATCAATTATTCTGAGAAAGATAAAAGTTCAGACAAAGAATATTCGAGTAAAGAACTGAGAAATTGCTATCTGGAAGGAGCCAAAAAATTTGGATGGAGCAATAGAAACCCGGAACCACGAAGCATGAAACGCGGTAATAAATTGGTGGGTTACGGAATGGCAACCGGAATTTGGGATGCCAACAGACTTCTGGCACGTGTTCAGGCGATCATGACAAGTGACGGAAAGGTAGCAATAAAAAGCGCCGTTACAGATATTGGAACAGGAACACAAACCATAATGACGCAAATTGCAGCTGATGAACTGGGATTACGTCTCGAAGATATTACGTTTTTATACGCCGATAGTAAAATGCCATTTGCACCTATACAAGGAGGTTCTTTTACTACGGCAACAGTTGGACCTGCTGTAAAAGCAGCTTGTAAAGCATTGAATGAAAAACTATTTAGAAAAGCAAAACATCTAAAAAATGCTGTTTTAAGTGAAATGAAATTTGAAGATGTAATTTTTAGTGAAGGCTTTATAATCGTAAAAAATAATCCTGAAACCAAAATTAGCATAGCAGAAATTTTTGCAGCAAACGGAGGAAAGGAAATTAAAACAACGAATACCTCGATGCCCAACCCGCTACGATACGGCAAAAAAGCCAGAGCAGTTCATAGTGCTGTTTTTGTTGAGGTTGAGGTAGACGAAGAATTAGGTATAATCGAAGTTAAAAGAGCTGTAACCGCCGTTGCAGCAGGAAAAATTATAAACCCAAAAACAGCAGAAAGTCAGATTTTGGGAGGGATGATCTGGGGAATCAGCAAAACATTACACGAAGAAACCATTACAGACCATAACTTTGGTAAATACATGAACCCCAATTTAGCCGAATATCATATTCCGGTTCATGCGGATATTCAGGATCTGAACGTGATTTTTGTAGAAGAAAATGATACTTTTGTAAATGATCTTGGTGTAAAAGGTGTTGGCGAAATTGGGGTGGTTGGAATGCCTCCCGCAATTGCAAATGCCATTTTTCATGCCACGGGAAAACGCATAAATGATTTACCAATTCATTTTGATAAACTTCTATAATACACTAAACCTTTATAGAAAAGATCCTAATTAATTATATAAAATTGAATCCCTATGTTTTTAATATCAAAAAAAATAATAGCCGGAGCATTGCTTTGTCTGGCAGTAAATTTATTGAGCGCGCAACAAAAAGAAAATAGCGAAAAATGCCGTTATACCAAAACATCTTACGGTTATTTGATGGTTTTAAGAGAAGGAGATAATGTACTTGCTTTAATCGAAAATCTGGCAAAAGAGCAGCAAATTCCTTCGGCAAACTTTACCGGTATTGGTTTTGCACAAGAAGTAACTTTTGGTTTTTATGACTTTGACAAAAAGAAATTTAACCCCAAAACATTCCATAAAGTCGAAATGGGAAATTTGACGGGTTCTATTGCATGGAATCAGGAAAAACCATCACTGCATATTCACGGAATCGCCACAGATGAAAAATTTGATGCTTATGGCGGACATATTCTTGCGCTTCAGGTAGGAACTGGTTCTATGGAAATATACCTAACAGTGAATCAGGAAAAACTTCAAAGAAAAATAGAACAGCCTTTAAATGCCAATGTACTGCAGCTGCCTTGTTTGAATTAGAAAAACGCGAATTTCAACAAATGAAAAAAGCGTGATTCATTCCCGCTTTCGATTACTTATACTATGATAAATAAAACAGAGACCAATACAACAGAAACCAATACAACAGAAACCAATATAACAGAGATTATTAAAACAGAGCAAAAAGAAAACAATGCTGTGCATCTTCTGCCATGGGTTACCGCTGTGGCAATGTTCATTCAATCTCTTGATGGTACTATTTTAAATACCTCACTTCCGTCCATAGCTCGTGATATGGCATATTCGCCCACACAAATGCATTCGGTTATTGTTACTTATACACTTACGCTGGCGATGTTTATTCCATTGTCAGGCTGGCTGGCAGATAAATTTGGCACAAGAACAATGTTTATGATTGCAGTTGGCTTATTTGTTACCGGTTCGCTATTTTGTGCGCTTTCTGTTGATTTAACTACGTTTAACCTTGCCAGAGTGGTGCAGGCAATTGGTGCTTCTATGATGGTTCCTGTTGCAAGGCTCGCTATTTTATATCAATATCCCAAGAAAGAATTATTAAAAACCATGAACTTTATAACTGTTTTTGGATTATTAGGAATGGTAGTTGGACCAAGTCTGGGCGGATTTCTATCTGATAATTTTTCCTGGCACTGGATATTTTTAGTCAATGTACCTATTGGCTTTATCGGGATTTCTATGGCATACAGGATTATGCCTAATTTTAAGCATGCCGTGGGGAGATTTGATTTTAGGGGATTAATTTATTTTAGTCTCGCGCTGATATTTATTACTATGGTTTTGGAGCTTATTGGCAGAGGCCGAATGCATATTATGCTCATTATGGGATTATTATTCTTGTCAGGCTTGCTTTCTGTGTTTTATTTTATTCATTATAAAAGAACAGAAAAACCAATTATTGACTTGCGATTGCTTAATATTAGAACACTAAAAATAGGCTTAACAGGCAGTTTGATCACAAGGCTTGGTATTGGCGGACTTCCTTTATTGCTTCCTTTAATGCTTCAGACCAGTTTTGGTTACTCAGCTTCTGTATCAGGGCTTTTGTTGTTGCCGTCAGCTTTGGCAAATGTTGCCATTAAACCTTTTATGGTGCGCATTATAAAATTTATGGGCTATAGAAATGTACTGATAAGCAATACTATTATGCTGGGTGTAATCTTGATTATACTGGGATTTGTAGAAAAAGATACGCCGCTTGGTTATTATATAGTTCTAATGGTTTTTTACGGAATTTTTACTTCGATACAAATGTCGGCGATGAATACGATAACATTATCTGATCTGGATCAAAATACGGCCAGCGGAGGAAATACAATGCTGGTTATCATGCAGCAGTTATCAGTAAGTTTTGGGGTATCTGTGGCAAGTCTTGTACTTTCGTTATTTCAGTCCGGTATTTTCGAAATGAATACCAAACATGCTTTTCAGTATACTTTTATAACACTTGCCGTTTTTACTATTTTTTCGAGTATTACATTCTCCAGATTGAGTAAAACCGATGGGGAAGAATACACAGATTAAAAACCAAAAGTTTGTTAATCCCAAAATTTCCACCATTTTTTATCAGTGTCAGAAGAATTTTCTGTTTCACTTTCTGAGTCAAAATCAATTTTTTGCTCAGGTTTTGCAATATCAACAATTGTAATTTCCTGAGCAGGTTGTATTTCAGGATTTACTTTTTCATTTGTGTGTTCCTCAAAAGGATTTTCCTGAGATTCTAAATGAAGTTCAAAATCTCTGGCAGCTTTTTGTTTGTCAATTTCTACAGCAATAGAATTGTCTTGTTCATTGGCTATTTTTTGTAGAAACTGAAAAGAAAAATCTATTGGTTTCTCCTTGCCAATTTCAAAGAAATCGATGATATATTCGTTTTTATCCTCATTGATTTCCATCACTTTTCCTTTTTTCCATACTTCGTGCATAACGAAGTCACCAACATTAAAAGCCGTGCTGTTTTCAGCTTTTATGGCGTTTGACAGCTGTTTGCTGCTGTCGATAATTTCCTGACTTAATTTGCCTTTTCGAATATAGAATTCTTCACTTATTTCAAAAAGAAAACGTGAAGGATATTTGTTAAGACCGGTTGTAAAGTTAAATCCTTCAGAGTCTGTGATATAAAATCTTTTTTCGGCTCTCGTGACAGCCACATAAGTAAGCCTTCTTTCTTCTTCTATGGCACGTTTTCGTCTTTCTTTTATAGACATCGCACTGGGCAAAACGCCTTCAGTGAATCCGCAGAGAAACACGTAAGGAAATTCGAGCCCTTTTGAGATGTGGATCGTCATTAATTTTACCTTGTCCTGATTTTCATTATTAGTATCGAGATCGGTATATAGCGAAACCTCTTGCAGATATTCTTCAATATTTATGGCACCGTTATTTTCCTTTTCCAGAATCAGCATTGAACTTACTAATTCCTTAATATTTTCGAGTCGGTCCTCATCGCCGTCTTTTCTGTAAAGCTCTGCCAGACCGCTTTTTTCCAGAATATCTTTTACCAGATCAGATATTGATTTGGTTTGGGACAACTCTTTTAATTCGTCCAGTAAAGCCAGAAATTCAATTGCTCCTTTTTTGGCTAATTCCTTATCCTCAATGTTTCTTTTCAGTGCTTCCAGAAGAGAAAGATTCTGCTCGCGGCCCACATAGTTCAAACGCTCCAGAAACTTTTTGCCAAGACCTCTTGACGGATGGTTGAACATTCGCAAAAACGAAATATTATCTCCTAAAACGAGGAGTCGCAGCAGCGATAAAACGTCTTTTATTTCTTTTCTTTCAAAGAATTTTATTCCTCCAAAAATGGAATAAGGGATATTTTCCTTAATCAGGCACTGTTCAATATTTCTTGAAATGTGATTCGCCCGATACAAGATCGTGATATCAGAGTATTTTGCATTATCGGTTTTAATGATATCCTTGATTTCATTAGCGACCCATAAAGCTTCTTCAAAATCATTTTTTCCATGAAAATGAACCACTTCAAACCCTTCGGGTTTTTCAGTAATCATATCTTTGGCAACCCTTATTTTATTGTTTTTAATGATATGATTTCCAACTTTCAGGATATTAGGTGTCGAGCGGTAATTCTGATTCATGATAATCGTCTCACAGTCCGGAAACATTTTATCAAAATCTACCAGATATTCCGGTTTCGCACCACGCCATTCATAAATAGTCTGATCAGGATCTCCCACCACAAATAAATTTTTATGAATTCGCGAAAGCATTTCTACAAGTTCAAACTGACTGTCAGAGCTATCCTGAGCTTCATCAACTTGAATATAATGCATATTCTTTTGCCATTTGAGCAGTACTTCCTTAAAAGAGTTTAAGATATAAACCGTAAAATGTATCAGATCATCAAAGTCCAGTGCATAATTACGTTTTTGTTTGTCCAGATATTTATGAAATACCTTAAGCGATAAATTTTCAGTTTCCTGATCGTCGAAACTTTTATTATCCAAAATATAACTCAGATAATCTGATGTACTTTTTGATTTTGAAATAAACTGAAGCACCTGTTTAAAAGTCAGATGTTTGGAGTTTATATCAAGTTCTGTAAAAACATCACGCAAAATTGTTTTTTGATCTTCAGTATCCAGAATTATAAAATTTTTAGGATAATGAATTTTGTTAATCTCTTCACGCAGAAATCGTACACAAAAACCGTGATAAGTTGTGATAAGGCTCACATCAAAAGTATCGCCAATAAGTGCTTTTACCCTTTTTTTCATTTCCTGCGCTGCCTTATTGGTAAAAGTAACACAAAGAATATTAGAGGAATTAATTCCAAGCCTGTTTACGATATAAGCAAATCTAGATGTCAGGGCTTTTGTTTTTCCTGATCCTGCTCCGGCGATAACACGTACATAACCTTCGGTAGTTTTAACAGCCTGAAGTTGTTGGGCGTTTAGATTTTCTAAAATCGGATCAGTCATTTTTATAGTTATGAGATGTTTTTGTTAGTATTGCTGTGAAAATGTAGCAATTACAATAAAATTTTTATTGTAGCTGAATTACAACTAAGTTAAAATAATTCCAGTTGATTTCCCGGATTTTCAGGTCTTTTTTTAGGAGGTTTTGCATCGCCAAAAATAGTTCTTCCGCCATATTTATGTGATTCATCGCGTTCTCTCTGGATCAGTGCATCAAAGTTTGAATTGGGTGTAAAACTTTCTTCGGCTTTTCTTGATATTTCAGATAATTTCTGAATTGCGTGTATTTTATCACTGTTACCAATTTTAGCCCTTTGAATTGCTCTTTGCAAGGTATCGATAGTCTCATCATAGATTTTTACAGGAACAGGAAACGGATGTCCGTCTTTTCCTCCGTGAGCAAATGAAAAACGCGCAGGATCTTCAAATCGGGTAGGAGTACCATAGATTATTTCACTCACCAATGCCAGTGACTGCAAGGCTCTTGGTCCCATTCCTTTTAAAAGCAGCAGTTCCTCAAAATCTTCCGGTTTATTCTCGTGCGTTGTCCAGAGCATTGCACCAAGTCTTTTCATATTTACATCTTCTATTCGCACATCATGATGCGCCGGCATAGCAAGATATTGCATCTCCTTCATGATTTTTGTGGGAGACTCTTTTGATAATTCCAAAATGCCTTCTCGTGATTTTGTGGCGGCCTGAGCAGTAAGATTTAATATTGTACCTTGATTTTCGCCATAAATAAAGGTATGCGGTTCATTTATAAAAGATTTTAAATCTGCTGATTGCCAGTGATATCTTCTTGCAGTCTGAGAGTTAGGGTTCATTCCTTGCTGGATAACCGCCCATTGTCCTTTGTTGTCTACAATAAAATTATGCTGGTACAATTGAAATCCGTCCTGAATGGCTGTATTATCGACTTTAGCGGTAAGTCTGCTGCAATTTGCGAGATTGTTACCGTCAAGCCCCGTTTTTTCTCCTACAAATAGAAGTTCCTGAGGCGTTAGCATCGAATTTTTTCCTTTGCCTCCGCAAATGTATATTCCCAGTTCTTTAGAATGTGGGTTTACGGATCTTTTTAAAGCCCCAAGTACAGAAGTTGTAATACCGGATGAATGCCAGTCCATTCCCATTACAGCACCAAAACTTTGAAACCAGAAAGGATTGCTCAATTTACTGATTACCTCTGAAGTAGAAAATTCTAAGGCAATGGTTTCTACAATAGCAAAACCAAGTTTAGCCATTCGTTCTGAAAGCCATAAAGGAACATGTCCATAATGTAATGGAAGATCTGCTGTGCCGGAACGTTTCATTTGTTGGATTTAGTTACACAAAAATAAGTAAAATACGCTGAATGGCTCAACAGGATTCAATCTATTTTAAATCAGAGTTTATAAGGGATGAAAACTGAAATAATAATTAATAATCGAGATATTTACGGGGTTATTTTATAACTTTTAGAAAGGATTGTATAAGCGTTAGTCTTAGTATTTAAGTAATTTTATTAAAATTAAAACTCAGAGATATGAACACAAACAATCAAAATCAGAATAACACTAAGAAAAGTGGTTCTGATAATCGTAGTGACATGAGAAAACATCAATATAAAGATCATGATGAAGTTTTAACAAACGATGAGAATTATGATGTTGACACGCACAAGTTCAAAGGTGAGCAACCGGATTTGGATGATAAGCTCAATAACGAAGAAAAAAAGTAGAAAATAAAAACGTCTCAAATTTTAGGATTTGGGACGTTTTTATTTAGTTTATGTTATTGGCTATTTCTCGTTACAAGATTTGGAAACAATATTATTTTTCTTACGGACTTTTTTTATTTGGAAAATTATTTGATCATTATACTTGTGAAAACCCCTGAATTTACTGCCTTTTATAAATTTTAATAAAAGTTAAGAAGTAAAAAGACAAGTATCGACTGATTTTTATAGATTTGTAAAATCAATATATTTCCAAAAAATAGTGGAGAAAAAATTATAAAATCTAAAGACAATGAAAACTGTTACTTCAACATTTTTATTTTTCATTTTTATTTGCAGCACTTCTTATGCACAATTGAGTTCAGATCAAATATTTGAAAGCTTTAAACAAGGAGAACGGACAAACTGTTCGTCAATTGCATTTATTAAGGCAGCTTTGAATGTTTATGGATTAGACAACCTTTTTGTAACTGAAACCGTAAATGACAGTTTGTATAACATAACATTAAAAAATAATGCCTCCTTTCATCTTAAAAATTCGGAAATAGAAAAAGCTAAATTTTCTGCCGGATTTGTCTATATAAAAGACAATTGCGAGAGCGAAAAAATTACAGATTATGCGGTATTGACCTACGCAGTGATGGCAAAATACAAACAAATCATTGATAAAAAGTCCACTTTTGACAAAGCACTCGAAGATTTGGAAGACGGTACAGTATATACCCCGACAATTTACAAATATCTGGGATTTAAAGAAGGCAAGCAAATACAAAAACTAAAACGAGAATCCGGCAGTGAATATTGCGGTGTTGTAGCATGGTCAACAGCACATGCCGTTTTTGTCTGTGAAGATTTTATGGACTATTATGGCAACAAAAAAAGCATCTGGATCAAATATCCGGGACGTTTCAGAATCATAAAATCATAAATAAAAAGCTCGATAACATTTCTTTTTAAAAACAGATTGCATTAATGTGCCGCTACAGGCCAATAGAATCGCATAATATGATTTGTTAAAAAAAATAAAAAAAAAGAAATCAATAAAGTTGCAATTTAAGTTAATTTATATATTTTTGTTTTAATCAACAACCAATTACATTAAGAAAATGAACAGCAAAATTATTTTACTAAGTATCCTTTTTTTCTTGACAACCGGAGCTATTTCAGCTCAGGCAAAAAATGCTCCAAGAAGTATTATAAGTACAACAGCTCTTATCCGTAAATACCATGATCAAAAAGAATTGAGCGGTATGCAAAAGGGAGAACTTTTGGAACTATACATTGAACGTATTAAAGTGTTAGTGAAAACGCTACCGTACATAGCTTTGGTTACTAAACCAGGAGTTACAATGGCAGATTTAGGTATTCCGGACGACAGTGAGCACAAAAAAGTATTAGATGCACAAGCAGTTGGTACTACAACTTTCTTAGATACTACAGTAGAGTTTCAAAGAAAAATGATGCCGTATTCTGATAAAGGAAATCTTATTGCAGCAATCTTATTTTACGAAAACACATTAAAATCTTTACACGAGTTCAACGAATTGAACGAAATGTAATATTATATTTTATAAAATTTAAAACCTCCAAAATCAAATGAATTTGGAGGTTTTTTTCATTTATAGCGATTAAAGTATTAATCAATTGTTACACTATTGATGGCTTTGGTCATGGCATATTCTTTTAATTCCGGAACTTTTAGTCCTTCTGCCCGAAACGCTGTAAGATTTGTCATACCCAGAAATCCTAAAAAAGCCTGCAGATAAGGAACTACAAAATCATTTACTTTACCCGCACCTTCAGAATATACACCGCCGGAAGACATGGCAACATATACTTTTTTATCTTTTATTAAACCTGTGGGCCTGCCGTCTGCTCCATATCCAAAAGTTATTCCCGGTCTGGTAATATGATCAATCCACGCTTTTAATGTAGAAGGAATGGTGAAGTTGTACAGCGGTGCACCAATAACAACGATATCTGCTGCTAATAATTGCTGCAGTAAATTATTTGAAAATGCTACAGATTCCGTTTCTTCCTTGTTTAAAAAATCAGCAGGAGTAAATAGTTTACGAAGCGATTCCGGGTTTAGATGCGGAATATCAAGTTCCGTTAGATTTAATTCGTCAAGCGTACTATTAGGATATTTTTGCTGAATTTTTTCGATAATAGCCTTACCAAGTTTTATACTATACGATTCCTGAGGCTGAATACTGGACATTACATGAAGAATGTGTTTCATAATTTATAAGGTTTAATTTTACTTTTTTATAGCCTGATAATGATTAGCGCTATAGGTTTTAATTAAAGCAAAGTTACAGTTGCGAAGTGTGCAAAAGGCAGCAGTTTCCTAAAGGAAATCAGTTACTTTTAGGAAAGTTTGTATCTTTACTTTCATGAAAACAATTGAAGAACAAGAGCTTCCAACAAAGAATGAATGTGCAGGATCTCTTAGAAATATTATCGATGCGCTCTATGTTTTAAATGGAAAATGGAAGATTGCCTTAATTCTAAGTATTATTCAGTCTCCTAAACGTTTTAATGAAATAAAGAAAGAGATTGAAGGAATATCACCAAAAATTTTAGCAAAAGAACTCAAAGACCTGGAATTGAATGACTTCATTAAACGTAACGTACATCCAACCACTCCTGTTACAATTATATATGAAGCAACGGAATATAGCCGGACACTAAAAAATGTAATACGCGAACTCAGCAATTGGGGAGAACTGCACAGAGAGAAAGTCAAAGAAAGTATGAGAAAATAAATCTTTCAAACAGTTTTTACAATATCTTACATTGACAATTCTACTAAATTTGCTTCTTTAAAAATGAATTTTATATTATTATATATAAAAAGAAAGAATGTCATTATAAATGATGTTAATTTTTTTAATATTCGTATTTTATTTCTCTAAAATGCTGATTTATTATCTATATTGATTCTTGATTTTTAATTTCATTTGAATTTTTAATTTATTGATTAACAGGTGTTTAAATTTATTTTTGTGTGATTAAATCTTGATTTTTACCCCATCTTTTTTTTAATTTCGTTTTTAGGTCTAGTTTCGTTATATCCTTTTTGTAGGAATTAACTAATCTAATAAAAACCGAAATTATGAATAATCCATTACATGCTATTTTTTTTAAAAGAGGCAAATATTGTCTTCTAATTTGGATGTTTTTCATCCTCTTAACCCCAAATCTACAAGCGCAGCGTGGTTATTATGATGCGCCGTATAAAAGATATGAAGCAAACCTGGGGCAATTGTCTAATGGAAGTACTGTAACTCCAAAATCATATGTTCAGGCTGATCTTCAATCAGAAGCTTCAGACCAGCAATGTGTAAACATGTCTGCAACAAATGCAACAGTTCAATGGACACTTAATGAAGCTGCCGATGGACTTGTAATTCGATACAGTGTGCCTGACGGTCAAACGGCTACTTTGGGCGTATATAGCGGAAGCACAAAAATTACAACGCTTACATTGACTGCAACCTGGTCCTGGGAATATTTGTGGAGCAACGGAAATCCAAATAATAATGGAATAACAAATCAAAACCCGAGAATGCGATTTGATGAAGTGCGTTATAAACTTCCTTCTAAAATTGCGGCATCCGGAACATTAAGACTGGTAAGAGAATCCGGTAATGTTCATGTAGATTTTGCCGAGATGGAACCAGTTCCTACAGCTGTTGCAGCTCCTTCAGGCGCAGTAACTTATACCGGAAACGGAAGTGATCTTCAAACTTTTATTGATGCTAACGGAGGTAAAAAAATATTTATACCAAGTGGTGTTTATAACGTTAACAGAGAATTATATTTTGGTGCTGCAAATACTTCACTAATAGGTGCTGGAATGTGGTATACTCAAATTAATTTTACCAATACCAGCAGCGGAAACGGTGGATTACGTGCCAATGCAGGCAATATTTCATTTACTGATCTTTATTTAACAACCAATTCAGCATCGAGAAGTAATTCTTATAAAGCGATAAATGGTGTTTTTACAGCTGGTTCGATAGTAAAAAATATTTGGGCAGAACATTTTGAATGTGGCGCCTGGATAGCCCAATATAATGTCGGCGGACCTGCAATTGCAGATGGCTTTACTTTGTCACATTGTCGTTTTAGAAATAATTATGCTGATGGAATTAATCTTTGCAAAGGAACTGCAAATTCAATTGTAGAGCATTGTAATTTTAGAAACAATGGCGATGACGATCAGGCGATTTGGTCTGCTGACGGACTGGAATGTATCAATAATACGTTTAGATACAATACTTCAGAAAATTGCTGGCGTGCTTGTGGTTTGGCTATTTATGGCGGAAAAAATAATAAAGCTTACAATTTGATTATAAAGGATAATCTGGAAGCAGGAATCAGAGTTAGTAATAATTTTCCGGGAGCACCTTTTAACAATGATGGTATGCACGAAATACACGATATCACAGTATCGACATGCGGAACTTTTAATGATACTTACAACAATCCTGTTGCGGCGGTAGATATTTTTAGTGCCACAAATGCCGGATCTCAGGTAAAAAATGTTCAGCTTTATAATATCGACATTTTAGATTCAAGAAATGATGCTATTTCTATAAGTAAAAGATCAGGAGATGGTATTTATAATCTTAGTTTTAAAGATATAACCGTAAACGGAACAGGGAAAGAATATCCAAATAATAATGCACTTAACAGAAATTGGGGCAGAGGTTTTTTTGTACTTATCGCCGGTTCTCCTGCAGGAAATGGGACTTATTGTAACATGAATTATTCGAACAGAGGCGGTAATGCCACTGCTAATGAAGAAACCAGCGCAATTGGCACATTTTCCTGGACACAAAGCAGTAGTTGTTCCAGCACATCAGTTCCTGTTACAGGAATTACTGTTACGCCCGCAACAGTTACTTTAAGCGCTGGTACAACACAACAATTAACACCAACTGTTGCTCCGGCAAATGCTACAAACAAAACAGTAAGCTATAGTTCTAATAATACTGGTGTAGCAACGGTAAACGGGGCAGGTTTAATTACTGCAATTGCTTCGGGATCTGCAACCATTACAGTAACAACTCAAGACGGTGCCAAAACAGCAACTGCTGTAATTACCGTAAATTCATCAAATGTAGTTGTAACAAGTGTGAGTTTAAGTCCGGCATCTGCATCATTATCAGTAGGAGGAACTCAACAATTAACACCAACTGTTTTACCTGCTAATGCAACAAATAAAACGGTTAGTTATACTTCAAACAATACTGGTGTAGCAACGGTTAATGCTTCTGGTCTGGTTACAGCAATTGCTAACGGAACAGCAACAATTACAGTAACAACTCAAGACGGAAATAAAACAAGTACCGCCGCAATTACTGTGAGTACGGCAACAGGAAATTACTTTACGATCAAAAACAAATGGACGAATAATTATTTATATGATGCAGGTGCGAATGTAGGATACGGCGCAACTGTAGCAAACAATAACTACAAATGGGAAAAAGTCGCTGTTGATGCTACTTATTATATTTTAAAAAATGTAGGCACAGGGGATATAATGCATATCGAAAACCTAACAGGAGCAGTGCAATGTACTGCAGGATCGACTGGCTGGTACAGTGCACAATGGTCAACTGAAAATGTTGATGGTACCTGGGTAAGAATCAAAAACAGATGGCAGACAGGAAGTATGATCCATATCGAAAACCTAAATAGTTCTGCTCAATATGCCGGAGCCCAAAACAATTGGGAAAGTGCACAATGGCAATTTCAAGCCGCTTCTACATCAAAAAAAATCAATACTACTGAGGCAGAAATAACAGTTGAGAATAATTCTTCAATCAGTATTTATCCTAATCCTGCAACCAACAATGAATTTAATATTGTTCTGCCGGAATTAGAAACAGGAGATATCACAACAGTTACGGTTATAGATATTAACGGTCGAAAAGTTCTGGTAAAAAACATTACTTCGTCTTCAAAGATCAATCATGATTTGGCTTCGGGTATATATGTTGTTACAATAAGTTCTAATGATTTTAAGGTTTCTAAAAAACTAATTGTGAAATAATCTATGCTTTCTTTTATTTAAATTAGAGTTTTAAAATTATAAACCTCCAAAGTCAAATGATTTTGGAGGTTTTTTATTTATTGTCCCTTTAATAAATTGATGCTTACGGTTGCAAAATCAGCTTCCGGGAATCTTTTGAAGATTGATTTATCGGGAAACAATCCAGCTTCTGCAGCTACGTTATTAAACACATCTATCTCAACGATATACTGGTCAGAAAAACCATGAGTAGCATCATAAGCTGTGGCAGGAATTTTTCCTAAATTGGCCGCCGCTAGTTTTGGATTTATAGTATGTAATTCTATCAAAAGCAAACCGAATTTGCTCACATAAGGCGACCATTTTTGCAAATGTTCGAGAAGATTATCTTCTACAAGATTGTTATTAATTCTTTTGCCTCTGTAGGCAAATGCACCCGTAGAGGTACTGATTCTGTTTTCGTCGATGTGTTTGGGAACTTGCCAAATTCGGTTATGATCTAAAAAAGTCCTTACGTTGAGTAAATCTTTCAGATCAATGTTATAATTTTCTCTCAAGTCATCTGATAATAGATTTGGGCGCCCGATATCTCCCCAAATAACTTTTGCCCAGATATCAGCTTTTATAAGATTGGCCCTTGTTATTTTAAGGGCAGCCTGATTATAATCTGCGCCAACAAGAAACAACGGATATTCGTCGAGCATTTTACCTCGTAAGGTTTGCCTGTCGATGACTTCAAAAATGTGCTGAAGAAAAGCCCCATTTCCACAACCCATATCCAGAATTCCTTTTGGCTGTTCCTCGATTTGCCTATTAAAAAGTTTAATGATAATCTCATCTACAACTTTAAAATAAGTGTCGTGCGCGCCGCCGCTTCCCCATACATTCATTTCACGATCAACATGAATTTCATTTTCGCCATTGGCAACCATTCTTAATACAGCAGGATCACCAAAAATTAGTTCTTCAATTCTGGCAAATGTGGGCAAATAAGAAACCGTAACTCCGTAAGCACTGGCTCTTTTTGCAAAAAACAAACCCATTTCGGTAAATTGATAATTGCCGTTTTTTTCGAGAAACCAGCCAAGATGGGTAAAAAAATCCAGTATTTTTTTGAAATTTTCAGGAGATTTATGAAACTCTTCGGGTTTGAAAGAAGTCTCCATAAAATATTTATGAAACATTCCTTTCATAGCCAGACGCACTATTGTAGGTCCAATCAGGTATCCTTCGATATGTTTTAAAATCTGTTCCTGAATGCTGTTTGTCAGGATATCATCTGAAGGTTCGATTCCGTATCTTTTTTTATATTTTTCAAAAATAAGATTGAGTTTTTCAAAAGGCACATCTTCAAATAAACGCGGATGAAACTGTAGAGAAAACTGTAATAAATCAACCACATCTTCATACAGATGAAACATCGAAAAAGCAATTTCTGTCTTTTCATTTACCAAAATCGTAATTTCCTGTGTTTTGTTATCGACTTCATAATCTAAAAATCCCTGAGAAGCCAAAATCCTCAAACCAATATTAAGATAGCCTTCATTTGCTTTAAAAACAGTTACAAGCTGTGGTAATTGTACCTGCTTTTTTTTCAGGATAAAATCTAATACTGCATTGTTCTTTAATGCTATTGCTACAGGCGCAACAGCTAAGCCGTCAAGATGTCTGAAAATGGAACTTCGGAGTTCTGATTTGTTGATCATAATAAAAAAATGAAGGTTTAGTTAAAAATAAGAATTTTTTTTAAGGAACAACATATCAATTTTATGCAATCTGAATTCAAAAAAATCTGTACCACTTTTACTATTTATGTTTTTTAATGATAAGATGTTTTTTGATTTTTAATGGTAACAAAAAACACTTTATTATGAAAAATTATAATTATATATTAGCTATAATAAAAGATATGATCTCTATAAACAGATTATTCATAAGTATTTAAAGAATATTTGATTGCCTTAATACATCTTTTAATCAACTTAAAACTATAATTCTAAAATTGTAAAAATGAAAAAAACAGCAATTGTTGCACTATTGGGAATTTTAATGTTTTCTTGTAAAAACGAGAAAAAAGAGGGGCAAAACATACAAACGGATACAGTAGAAAACACAAAAGAACAAGCTGTTTCAAAAGATATAAACTGGAATGAAATTCCTGATCTCAAAGATATTGGTAATTTCCCCTTTTTTACTGCTCCCGCAGGACTTAAGATAAGTGATGAAAAAGAAGGGCTTTCTGAATTTTTTGATTATGAAACCATGCAAAACTATACAGGCAGCAGTATTTATACTTCCGAGGGAAAACTTGGAATCTTATCATTTGAAGGTGCTGACGGTAAAGATTTTAACCAAAAACTTTTTGACAAAAGTTATTATGATTACCTGGATAAAATAGGGGCAAAACAAATCTATAAAGGAGAGTTTCCTGAAGATGAAAAGCAAAGGGCTGCATTAGAAAAAAACTCATGGAACGGAAAAAAACGTACTAGCGGACTTTTAAGAGAAAGTGATTCACCATTTGCGGTTTATGCTTTTAAAAATGGAGGGAAAAAATATATTGTAAATATTCAATCGAATTCAGCACAAGGAAATATTTTTATTATGGAGCTTAAAAATTTTGAGCAAACAATTAAAAAATATTCGGCTGCACAAATGAAAACCGACATTGATAAGACTGGTAAAGCGATATTACATATTAATTTTGATACAGATAAAGCTTCTTTACAAGAAGACGGACAAGAAATTGTTGACGAAATAGCTGCTTTGTTAAATGCTGATCCAAAACTAAAATTGTCTATAGAAGGTCATACGGATAACTCCGGTACTGAAACCAGAAATCAAGCGCTTTCAACCCAAAGAGCCAATACTGTAATGTATGCGCTGGCAGCAAAAGGAATTGACATACAAAGATTAAAAGCAAAAGGATTTGGATCTTCAAAACCTTTAAAAGCTAATGATACCGAAGAAAATAAAGCAGAAAATCGTAGAGTAGAACTGGTTAAAATACAATAGAATCCTGTAATTATTACAGCAAAAAAATCTAGTTAAATAAAATTTACAGATTAAAAAACAGAGATAAAAAAATGCTAAACAATTAAGTTTAGCATTTTTTTTAAAATATTTTTAAAGTGTAATTAAACTGTTTATTACCAGATCAAAGGTTCATTTCCATTCCTGAAAAGGTATCTTTTTTCGTCGACCACCGGTAAGTTTGTAATAAGGTAAGGATCTACGCGATTGTTTTTTCCTTCGACCGGTGTTATATTTTCCCAGCGCAATACAATTATTTGTCCTGATGCTGTACCCAAAACAATATGCTGCCTGTCTGGTGCGACATCTATAGACATAATTGTGCCGCCTATATGTGTGTAATGTGATTTTTCATCACTTACCTTTAGCCATAAATAACCATCATTTGATCCCAGATAAAATCCATGAGCTGACGCATACATACTAAATATCCATCTTCTGTCGTCTACAACAAAAAGTGCATCGCTATCCATATCATAACCGGAAGCTTGCAAACCTTCAAGTTTGTCCAGAAAAACACCCAAAGTTCCGCTGCGTGAAAAATGGCAAGAACTCAAAGCAAGCAAAGGCGGTTGAAATTTATAATTAAAACACGCTATATTAGGATAAGATGAGCGTTGTTCTATATTGGCAGTTTCTACCCATTTTTGATTTTGCTGCATCAGCACAATATGCGATGAACTCTGCGATCCTACGGTAATGTATTTATCATCAGGCGAAAGGGCAGCATGTGGATAATGAAGAAATTGGTATTTAGATTCTTCTTCATATTCTTCGTTTTCTTCTTCGTTTTCTTCTTCTTCATCACCTTCGGTTTCTTGATCTGCCAGAAGACTTCCGTGAATTAATTCAAAACCATTTTCATTAATTACAAAAATACCGTTATAAGTGATTAACACAACTTGTTTACCTGTAGAAAAAACTTCTATACTTTCGTATTGAAGTTGTTCGATAGTCAGATTGTCCGGCAAATCAAAAGCGGCTATTATTGCTCCGTCCCAGCCTTCGTGTACTTCAATTTTGGCATGATAAACTTTTGCAAAGTATTTTTTATTCTCACTAAAACCAAACCCAATTAAGTCATCTAATAATGTTATTTCGTCATCCTTAATGCTATAAACACCCTGCCATTCATAATAATCTCCTAATTTCGCTATTATTCGATTATCATCTAATATGGCTACTTTTCGTACTTTGTACCACATTGAATCATCTAAAATATCAGAAAGCGGATCATTATCAGGAGGAAACAAATCACGAAATTCTTTGTGCTTGCCATTGTTGTTATGTTCAATGAGTTGTTCCAGAACATAATCTCCCATGTCTTTTCTGGTTTCTTCGGGACATTCTGTTGTTGGATTTTCTTTTTGAATGTAGATAATATCCAGCCATTCATTAATGGCGGTTTTGTACTCGGTTCCTTCTTTTTTCCAGCGATCTGATGCTTCTTGTAAATTTTTCATGAAGAATTTATTATAGTTTTAATGTTAATAATTAGTCCATTTAGTGTGCACAATTTATACATTAAATATAATTTATAACAAGATATATCTGATTATTATTTAAAATTGTTAATAAGTAATATCTTAATTTTTTTCAGGTTTCTCATATGATTTTCTAAGTATTTGATGTTCTTTATTTTAGATTTCAAAGCCTGTGATTCTCATATTTCTTAATTAATTAAAGATTACGAAGTAGGAGAGAATTTAAAAATAATCGAAAATTTTATAATGTAATCTTTATTGTTAAATCGTTTTAGTACTACTAAGAGCGCGAATTTAGTAGTAGTATTGAGTATTCGCTGCTATAGTTTTAAAAAAAATCTTACACGCTAAAGAAAATGGTATATGTGCTAAGTCCTTTATTTACAGAGATCTAAAATTTTAGTAAAATTTTAATTAACATTTTTTTTACAAAAAAAACGATTAAAATTTTAGGGTTAATATTTTTAACATACTTTTGTTCTATCAAATTGGTAGAATTTAAAATAGGATTAAAACAAAACAATAAAAAGCAGTATATAAATTTTCATTTTTTGAGCAGGCAATAACCATTTCGCAATCTAAGCCTTATAATTTGCTGCTGTTGAAAATTCTTCAAAATCTAAATCACAAAAATATTTAATAAGACGGAGCCTGAATTTCAGGGTTAAAATCTTGTAGAAACCTTTTCAAAATAATAGTAATTCAAAAATAAGTAAAAATGAAAAAACGAATGTGTTGCAGATAAAAAAACCATTTCTGTTGCAGCAGAAATGGCGAAGCTTAAAGAAATTGTACATCTCTGTAAGGAAAGCGAGAATAGAGTAAATCCGTTTTCGGCTCACCTTATTATTAAACTAAAACAAAGTAATGAAAAAAAAATTAAATAGATATGCATGGTTTTGCATTTTGTTAATTTCCATAGGAATTAAAGCTCAGGAAACCAAGCCGTTAATTCAGTCCAAACTTGAAGGAATAGTAATCGATGACGTTACAAAAGAGCCTGTTATTGGCGCTTCAATAAACATAAAAGGTACTACACACGGTGCCGTAACAGATTTTGATGGAAAGTTTTATTTCCAGACCGGACAAAAGTTTCCTTATACCTTAATCGTGAGTTATTTGGGATATAAAAAAACAGAAATCGTGGTGAATTCAAATCCGGTTACTGTTGCCCTTACTCAGGAACAAAACGCATTATCTGAAGTTGTGGTTACAGCATTGGGTATAACAAAAGAAAAGAAATCATTAGGATATACCACTCAGTCACTTAAAGGCAAGGAATTGTCAGACACAAAAGAGACCAATTTTTTAAACAGTCTTAGTGGTAAACTCGCAGGAGTACGTATCACGAATTCACAAGGAGATATGGGATCTTCACGTATTATTATTCGTGGTGAAACCTCTATTTCAGGAAACAACCAGCCATTATTTGTAGTCGACGGAGTTCCGGTAGATAACTCACAGTTGAGCAGTGCTGGTGGGGCTGTAGCGTCGCGCGATTTTAGAAATGCAGTTTCCGATTTGAATCCGCAGGATATCGAAACAATAACAGTATTAAAAGGACCAAATGCTGCTGCACTTTACGGATCACGTGCTGCACATGGTGTGGTTCTTATCACTACAAAATCAGGAAAAAGCCAACAAGGATTGGGAATAACTTTTAATTCAGGTATCACAATCTCTCAAGTGGCGAGTTTGCCTAAATTTCAAAATACATTTGGACAAGGATCAAATGGAAGATTTAGTTATGTAGATGGTAAAGGAGGCGGAATTAATGATGGGGTTGATGAAAGTTGGGGACCTAAAATGGACGGACGTCTTATTCCTCAGTTTAATTCGAATGGAGTAGCTGTACCTTTTGTGGCTCATCCTGATAATGTGAAAAACTTCTTTAATACAGGACTTACGTATGATAATAGTATTTCTATCGCCAAATCAGATGAGAAATCAGATTTTCGTTTAGGAGTAAACAATCAAAAGCAATTAGGAACAGTACCTAACAGTGAAATAAACAAAACTAATTTTACTGTAAATACAAACTATCAAATAACAAAAAGCATAAAAGTAGGGGTAACAGGAAATTATATTGTTACTACGGCGCCAACATTACCGGGCGGACCATCAGGTAACCGTGCTGCGGGTGTAATGCTTCAGTTTCTTTGGTTCGGGCGTCAGGTAGATACAGATCAGCTTAGAAATAATAGAGATGTAAACTGGAATAACAGTTATTATAGTAACCCGTATTGGAATGCTTATTATAACACTACCAGTCAACAACGTAACCGTTTTATAGGAGATATCCATTTAGAAGCAAAGATTATTGATGGTCTTCTTTTTAAATTCCGCACTGGAGTTGATTATTATAATGACCGCAGAAAATACACGATTAAATATGGTACAAACGGAACACCTTTTGGATCCTATGCGGAAGATGCTTATACTGTAGACGAGAGAAATACAGAAGGTATTTTGCAATATACTAAAAAAGTGAATGATGATTTTAGCGTAGATGCGCTTGCCGGATTCAACGTACGTAATCATAGTGATGCAAACAATTATCAAAAAGCACCGCGTTTGGCTGTTCCGGATTTATATACTTTGACGAATTCTCGAGATCCGTTGACTTCATCAAATGTATTCTCAGAATTAAAAGTATACAGTGCCTATGCTTCGGCACAATTGGGATATAAAAACTATGCTTTTTTAAACGTAACCGGACGTAACGACTGGTCATCGACATTACCAAGCAGTAACCGTTCTTATTTTTATCCTTCTGTTAGTGGAAGTTTAGTATTATCTGATGCTTTGAATATAAAAAGTAACACACTTGATTTCTTAAAATTACGTGGTGGTTGGTCTGAAGTTGGTAATGATGCAGATCCGTACCAATTGAATACAGTTTATAATTTTCAGACTGCGTTTGACGGAAACCCAATTCAGACTTCATCTAAAAAGAAACTGAATGAAAACCTGAAACCGGAAACAACCCGTTCTACTGAAGTAGGTTTAGAATCTTCTTTCTGGAAAAACAGATTACACCTTGATTTTGCTTACTACAACACGAATAGTTTTGACCAGATTCTGGAAATAAAAACGACTAATGCTAGTGGTTATGATTCACAATTAATCAATGCAGGTAAAATAAACAACCACGGTATCGAAATTCAGTTGGATGGAACTCCTGTTCAAACGGATAATTTCAAATGGAATGTAGGGGTAAATTATTCTAAGAATATAAGCAAAGTAGAGGTTCTTGACTATGAAAAACAGATTCAGAACTATACCATTGCCACTTCTGGAGGTGTTGATGTACTGGCATCTGTAGGACAAGCGTATGGTGCGCTTTATGGTACAGCTTATTTACGCGACGCCAATGGAAATATAGTAGTGGGAGCAAATGGATTACCACAAGCAGATCCTCAAAAAAGAGTATTAGGGCATTATACTCCGGACTTTTTGGGAGGTGTTACAAACACTTTGACCTATAAAAATTTTGAATTTTCATTTCTTGTTGATGCCCGCGTAGGTGGAGAACTTTTTTCAGGAACGAACAGAACAGGAAATTATACTGGTGTTTTAGAGCAGACTCTTCCGGGTCGTGATGCTGCAAATGGAGGTTTAAATTACTATGTAACAACAACAAGTACCGGAACTACTAAAACGTTGCTTCCTGCCGGAGCTGCTGCTCCGGGTGGTGTACCTGTTTATGATGACGGAATGATCTTTAATGGTGTATATGCTGACGGAACTCCAAATACTTCGATACTTAGTGCGCAGGAATATTACAAAGCATCATACAATATTAGTGAAGCTTATATTTACAGTTCAACTTTTGTAAAATTAAGAGAAGTAAAACTGGCTTATAATTTTAATAAGTCATTTGCTAAAAAGCTGGGCTTTCAAGGGGCAAGTATCACTGCTGTAGGCCGTAATTTGTTTTTTATCTACAAAGATGTACCAAATATCGATCCTGAATCAGCATTTAATACCGGAAACGGTCAGGGATTAGAAAGTCTTGCGTTGCCAACGACGAGAAGTTTTAGCCTTAATGTTAATCTTAAATTTTAAAAACACGAAATCATGCTAAAAAAATTAGCCTACATAACGCTGTTTGCAGTATCACTGGTCTCTTGCAGCGACAATCTGGATGAAATTAATAAAAATCCAAATGCAACCGAAACACCTCTGGCACCTTATTTATTAACAGGCTCATTAAAACAGGGTGCTGATATATATTGGGGATCAGATAATAACTTTAACTCCTCTTTGCTGTTTGTTCAGCATTGGGCTAAAATTCAATATACGGAGCCGGATAGATATGATGTATCCAACACTTCCTTTGTTTCTTTATGGAATACCGGATATGCCACCCTGATTACAGATTTGAACACGATTATCAATTTCCCGGATCAGCAGGCAAATGCTAATTATAAAGGAATTGCACTCGCCCTTCGTTCCTGGACCTTTTTATTGTTGACAGATGCTTATGGAAGTATTCCTTATAAAGAAGCAGGTCTAAAAGTAACGCCGGCATATAACACACAAAAAGAAGTCTATACAGGATTGCTTGAAGATTTAAAACAAGCGCAGTCTTTATTAAGTCCGGCAAACGGAACTGTAACCGGTGATTTGGCTTATAAAGGAGACGTTTTAAAATGGAAGAAACTGGTAAACTCCCTTCGTTTGCGTATCGCATTGAGAATTTCAGACAAGGAACCAGCTTTGGCAAAACAAGCGGCGATAGAAGCTACAAGTGATGCCGGAGGATTAATTAGCAGTAATAGTGACATTTTTCAGTTTATTTACATCAGTTCTCCTCAGCAAAATCCGGCTTCGGCGTGGTTTGAAACCAGAGATGATTTTCGTATTTCGAAAACATTGGTTGATAAGCTAAACGAACTATCAGATCCGCGTTTACCTGTTTATGCTCAATTACCATCAGATGCAACTGTAGGTAAATATGTTGGCGGCGGCAATGGATTGTCAAACAGTGCTGCAAATAGTCAGGGTTTTGCCAAAACATCAAAACCCGGAACTTATTTCCTGACTTCTGCATCACCGGCTGTAATTGTTTCTTATTCTGAAGTGCTTTTCAATCTTTCTGAAGCTGTAGCCCGTGGCTATATTGCAGGAGATGCTGAGCAGCTTTATAAAAATGCCATTACGGCATCGCTGAATCAATTTGGAATTACCAATGCAACAACTGTAGCGAATTATCTAAATCAGCCAACCGTAAAATACGATGCGTCGAATTATGCAAAATCAATAGGTACGCAAAAATGGATTGCCTTCTTCGGGCAGGGTCTTGATGCTTTTGTAGAGTGGAGAAGATTGGATTACCCGGTATTAAAAGCAGGTCCTGATACCGTTTTGAACGGACAGATTCCTTCGCGTTTCTTTTATCCCGGTACAGAACAATCCCTAAACGGAACAAGTTACCAAACGGCAGTATCTGCTCAGGGAAAAGATTTACTGACTACAAAATTGTGGTTTGATGTAAAATAAACATCTTGATACATGCTAAATACCGAATTGTAAAAAACGGTCAGTAAGACACCTAATTTCAAAACGGGATTAAGCATCTCAAAACTTAAAAACCTCCAAAGTCATATGATTTTGGAGGTTTTTTGTGTTTTGCCTTTTCCTGCAAAGGATGAAATTTAAAACTACGGTTACCTTATTCTGTTGTTTTAAAAACTTATAAAGGTCATTTCGCGAAAAACATTACTCTTAATTTACTAAACCCTTCTTCGCAATTTATTTTTTACACAATCACTTATTTGCTAAAATATGTACTGACAGATTTTTAAATACTAAAACAAGTCAGGCAATAAAAATTTATAATTAAAGCAGGTACAAACTAAAAAGAATATGAAAAAAACATCTTTATATTTTCTTCTGCTTATGTCAATAAGCAACCTGACGATCTGCTGTCAGGAAAAAAAAGAAACGAATATTAAACCTGATACCAAAGACACACTATATATGAAAACAGATTTTAAATGGCAGGAAGGATTAAGCTGTCCGTTAGGATATCCTATACAAGTTTACAGAGGCTGGCTTGAAGGCCCAAAAATATCAAACGGAGTAAACGAAACACCCAACAGCAGTACCAGTATTTTTGGTTTTGGCACTACAACAGGCAAGGGCGATTGGGGAAAAAATTCTTCAGGTATGAGTTATGGCATAAAACCCATTCCCCAAAGCCTTTACTGCATCTGGTACTCGTATGTAGAGGATGTCATGTACGAAATAGATACGGAGCTGGATTACGATAAAATGATCAAACTCTTTAATGAAGGGTTTCAGGACAGTAACAGAAAAAGAGGAAAAGTAATGACCACTTATAATCACATTACGGTAGGTTTTGCTCCTGGCGGAGTAGTGGTAGTGTGGCTTCAAGAAGGTCAAAAAATTGTAGAAATAGGACGTTACCAGGGGTATAAAACTGTTATAAGCCCGAAAGAAATCGCATCACTCGACAGTCACGAACACTTGCTGTTTGATCCTGCTGACAGGGAACGAACTTTAAATAACCCTAAAATTATACCACTGGAAGTACAGCAAGCTAACAAAAACAAACCCATCCCGTACGGACTTTGGGACAGTTATCGCATAAAATACTGCTGGCGGCCTATTTATGTATTTATTAAAGAAGGAAAAATGCTAGATGATGTGTCATTTACTGTTTTTAATGGAGAAAGAGAAACTTTATTAGAGGAAGAGTTTACTAAAAATGAATATCAAGAAAGAGCAATCCCTAAAATATTAAGTATTGCTTGGTGGGATAAAAATGGACAGGGTTATGGAGGTTATATTCTTTTTGATGAAAGGGAAATTTTTGCAGCTTTTAAGGAATTGCATCAAAAGAATCCCGAGCTAAATATAGACCTTGAAATCAAAATAAATCCGGGTAGTGAACACTTAAGAGTGACATTGAAAAATGGAATTAATGCCCTATCATTACTTAAGAATAAATTAGAAGTTTATGAATCAAGATCATTAACAGAGAAATACAAAAAAGAATAGTTGCTATGGAAAAATCGTTTGCATACAATGAAGGGAGCAGTCAAGATGAAGAAAAACAAGATGAACTACGCCTCACTTTTGGGATCTTTATTGACGGTACACTAAACAACAAGGACAATACTGAGATGCGTACCAGGCACAGCCGTACAAATAAAGAGGGCAAAATTGACTATTCCAAAGGAAATAAGGAACTGGAGACTGACGATGAAATAGAATATAAAAAAATAGAGAATAAAGGCAGAATAGAAGAATTGCTTTCTAAACGCAATAAAACCCCTGCTGAGGAAATTGAGTTTAAGGCCATCGATGAAAAAACTAAATACCTCGTGGCATCTCACAGGATAGCATTAAACGAATTTGGGCTGGACCGTATGGGTACGGACAACAGTTACAGCAACGACTATACCAATGTGGCGCGCATGTGGCAATGCTGCGAGCAGGAAGATTATGCTATTTATGTACCGGGCATGGGTACCGATAACCTGATGCGTGACAGTACGGATGGTTTTGCTTTTGGTTCCGGACAAACCGGGATACGGGCCAGGGTTCGTTATGCCTGCGAGCAAATTGCAGATAAAGTATTTGAAAAAAAGAAAAATACTTCTAAAAAAGAAATCAAAATAGCTCAAATCACGGTCGATATTTTTGGTTTTAGCCGTGGTGCTGCTACAGCCAGAAATCTGGTGTATGAGCTAAATCTGGATTATGGGTATCAGGACGCGGTAGAAAAAGAAATTCCGTGCGGGGTAGAATATCGAGAATCCAAAAGTTTACAATCCGGGAGAGTAGGCATCCAGCAAGTACGTAATGCTTATGTTGATGTTGATAATTATGAAGTTGATACAAGTCTTTTAAAAAATGAAGAGTTACCCAAAATGGGGCATTTGGGATATAGCCTGCTTAAAAAAACAGAGCTTGATTTTGATGAATTAAAAAAGATCGAAATCACAATACGCTTTGTAGGTATTTATGATACGGTTTCGTCCTATTATGAGCTTAACGGTATTTGGGACCATTATGATGCTTACGGAAATGTAAAAGACGAAGGGTTTAAACTGCATAAGTTCAGGCAGGCACATTTTAATAATGATGTCGAGGAATTACATCTTAATGCGATAACCGAGAAAAAAAGTGCAGGTTATAACACTAAACCACAACTTAACAATTTATACTGCCAGAAAGTAGTTCACTTTACCGCCAAGGATGAACATCGTGAAAACTTTGCCCTTACCAGAATCAAACAGAAAGAAGGCCGGTATATCGAGAAAAACTTTCCTGGGGTGCATTGTGATATTGGGGGAGCCTATATGACCGAAAAAGAGGTTATCGATGAAATAGGAACCAGCTTAAAGGATACCGATTATGTCTCTGTTTTTCCGGACAAAAGTATTTTTTTAAAAGAAATAGCAGGGCTTGACCTTTTGCGGGAAGATTTAATCAGGCAATATTGGTATACCGAAAAACAGCTAAAGGTAAAAACACAATGGAGTATTCCTGTTTATGAAAAACTAACAGGAACCCGTGGCCATAAAATAGAGGGAACCGATCTATATGAGGGAGTAAAAAAAGAATACAGCTATCTCTTCCTGCATTTTATGGAAGCCTATGCCAGAAGCACAGAAATGAAAGAGGTTTTTATAGAAGAATCCAGTATAAAATTCCCGCTGGATCATTTTTTAACCGGTGTAGAAAATTATTTAAAACCCTACGCAATGGATGAAACCAACGAGATTGAAGAATGGGATTTTAGTACTGATGAAGAAATAGAGAAACAAAAAAAAGAGATGCTGGAAAGAGAGGAATTAGAAACCAAAATAAAAAGTACAGATCAAAAGCTAAAAGAGCATACCTATGAATATGAGGGCCTCAAAAAAGTAAACGATAAGATCCGCAAACCATATGAACCCAGAATAGATTTAGGAACGCTTAAAATACCAAAAGAAGCGGTTAACCGGGAAACTGAATTGATTCCTGTAGCATTACCGGAGCTTAATGTTTACTATTACAATTCTCAAAAAATGCTGCGTCAATTGCGAAATGAGTATTTGCATTGGTCATCCAACCGGGATTGGTTTGGTATGCAGCCGAACGAGGACAGAAAAAGAAAAATAAATTAAAAAGATTACAACATATCAATCTTCTCAAAAGTCAGTATAAATTTTAGCTTTTTAATACAAAAAAAACCTCTCAGAAATGAAAGGTTTTTTTGTGGACAGACATACTTCTTCTAGTAATTGCTAAACATTATAATTAATGCTTACGAGATAAAGTAAATACTGTTTTTAGCTATTTCTTAAGATTTTATAAAGTCTAAAATATCCTTATTAATAGTTTCCGCTTCAGTAGTTGGCATACCGTGTGGAAATCCCGGATACGAAATTAGTTTTCCGTTTTTCAATAATTTAGCTGCTTTGGGTGCTTGGTTATAAGGCACAATCTGGTCATCTTCGCCGTGCAATACAAGAACCGGAATATCTAAACTTTTAAGATCTTCTGTAAAATCAGATTCAGAGAAAGCTTTGATTCCTTCATAATGAGCCAAAACAGAACCCATCATTCCCTGACGCCACCAGTTGTGTTTAATACCTTCCTGAACTGTTTTTCCTTCGCGGTTCCATCCGTAGAATGGTATTGGGAAATCATAAAAATATTGTGCTCTGTTAAATCCTGTACCTTCTCTTATCTCATCAAAAACAGACAAGGGCACACCATCAGGATTTGATTCGTTTTTTATCATTATTGGCGTTACCGCACTAATTATTATCGCTTTTGCAACACGTTCTTTGCCATATTTTGCTGCATAACGTATTACTTCGCCACCACCGGTTGAGTGACCAATGTGAATGGCATTTTTTAAATCCAGTGCAGCGGTTAATTCCGCTACGTCTGCTGCATAAGTTTCCATATTGTTTCCTTCAGAACTTTGTCCTGAACGGCCATGTCCGCGTCTGTCGTGTGCAATAACTCTGTATCCTTGTTTTAGGAAAAACATCATCTGTGCATCCCAATCATCACTGGATAATGGCCAGCCGTGGTGAAAAACAATTGGTTGTCCTGTTCCCCAATCTTTGTAATAAATTTCTGTTCCGTCTTTTACTGTAAATGTGCTCATCTTTCTTTTAGTTTTAGGTTAATAACTTTTATAAATAATGTTTGAGTTTTAAATCTCGATTGTGTTAATTTTTTATTGATTTAAATTCTTTTACAAATTTACAGGGGTAGAAAAGACTTATCGATTAATCTAGGTTAAGTAATGAATATTATTGTTTTTTATTCTCAAGCTGCACTCTGAATTTACCCCAAAACGGATTATCAGCCATTTGCGAATGACCAACCACTATAATATGATCACCTTTTTGCGTGAGGTTTATTTTTAGATCCATTCCAAATGGTCCGTCTGAAGTATTATCAGGAAAAATAATTTGGTTAAAGCGTATGTTTCCCTTTCCTGTAGTGGGAATAATTTTTCCATTTAATTCGCCTGAATATTCATTATTAAATTTAAGATATATTCTGGGATGAATAGAATCCAGTGAACCTTCGGCTGTGTAAAAACCTTTTTCGTCTTTAAAATTCAGGACGATAGTATCGCCAGTTTGTTTGTTTTCTTCTTCAATTTTGTTTGTAGTAACCGAATCTTTTGTGACAATTGAATCTGAAGATGAAACAGGAGCAATCTTGTTTTCTTTTTGTTGACATGAAAAAAAGAAAATTGATATTAAAGGTATTAAGAAATTTTTCATACTGATGTATTTAGTTAAGTGTCTCGAAATTAGTTATTTTTCAGCATGTTTTTGTTACATAATAGCATTTGTATTTTGTAGGATGCGGACATCAATTTCTAATCAATTTCTAATTATGTTTTTCTCCAAAATTTTTTGAAACACCAATTCCAATAGTCCATGTGTCATACGCATTCCATTTAAAATCATAGCCGATACTTCCTAAAACTTCCCATCCTTTAGAAAAATCATAACCATATTCGACACCGGCGCGAGTGAGCAGATAATTTTCTTCCTTGGCAAATTCACCTCCCATTCCCAGTAAAAAACTCCAGTGTTCAGTTAATTTATAAATTCCCATAAGGGCAGGAGCAACGGGATAACTGCGCTCAACGGTTTCTTTTTCGTCGCCTTTTTGAAAACTTTTTTCTACTTTAAATTTTTCTACAATAATATCAGTATGCAATCCAATTGCCCATTTTTGATAAAAGTGATAGGTATAGTCAATTCCCCATGCCGGCAAAGACAACACTTCCCGATCTCCTTCCTCATTTCTTCCTTCAAAAACATGCGCATGACTAATCACTAATCCCAGTTGGTGATGTGGTTTAAATGATGCTTCACTTTCTTGCGCAATACATTTGCAACTAAGCAGAAGTACAAAATAAAAAAGCAAGTTTCCGGTTTTAAATGGTTTACTTCTCATTTTAATATTTGTTAAGTTAATCGAATAAAAAAAGGTATTTGCTGTACATTTTATTGTTCAAAGCAAATACCACTTTTTAAATTATTTGGAAAAACTACTATCGAATTTATTGTTTTAAATTCACTGTAACTTTATCTATTTCACCCTGAAAAGTAAACGGTACATCATAAGATCTGACTACAGGAGTTCCAAAATCTTCTCCAACATCTAAAGTTTCATCTGCTGAGAATCTGCTTGGGACAGTTTTAGGAATATCACCTTTAGCAACTTCTTTTCCATCTACCATTAAAGTAACTTTTGCTGCTTTACCTACGCCACCGCCTGCATAGTCAAAATTGACAGTAACATTATGTTTACCCGCAGTTAAGGCTGTTTTAGATTGTATCGTCCATTTTGATTGTGGATAATGAGAAAAAGCATATGCAAAAGTTGGTTTTCCTTTTTGAAGCATTAAAGCCAATCCTGCAAAATAACCGCCTTGAGTAATAATCATTCCTTCATCACCCGCTTTAACTTCGATATCAGCAGTAATACTAAAAGATGTATTTTTCATGTTTGGAGCCATTCCTTCTGTAATACGGGAATTTCCTTCGTGATATACATAACTGGTTCTTCCTTTGTTTAAATTAGGACGATTTTCCGGATTTACACGATCAATATAACGATCATCTAAAGGAAAGACATTAAATTTTCGTCCTTCTTCCAGAAAGGCTTTTTGAAGTTCTTTTAATTTTTCCGGATTTTGGGCCGCAACGTTGTCTGTCTGGCTAAAATCTTTTTTTAAATCATATAATTCCCATTTGTAATCTTTCATAGGATCTTCTGAGGGAATAGGATGTCCCTGCCAAGGCAAATTTCTAGGTGTCGTATTGGCCAGCCACCCGTCTTTATAAATTCCTCTGTTGGCAATAATCTCATAGTATTGTGTGGTATGTGTCTCAGGAGCTGATGCGTTATCAAAACTGTAAATAAGACTTTTTCCTGCCATAGGCACTTGTTTAAAACCATCTACAGTTGTAGGAGCAGGAATTTTTGCCGCTTCAAGAATAGTAGGAACGATGTCTGTAATATGTGCATATTGGCTTCGAATTTGACCTGTTTGCCTTATGCCTTTTGGCCACGAAATAACCATTCCGGTTCTGGTTCCTCCCAAATGCGATGCTATTTTTTTATCCCATTGATAAGGCGTGTTCATGGCATGTGCCCAGCTTTGAGAATAGTGTTCCTGTGTCCAGGGGCCTCCAAATTCATCTAAATTTTTAAGCATAAATTCTTCTGTATCTTTTTCCCCGTTTACCATTATTCCTATTTCGCTTGTTAGTCCTTGTCCGGTTGGGTCCTCTGCACTTGCACCATTATCTCCCATGATATAAATAATAAGAGTGTTGTCAAGTTCTCCTAAATCTTTGATAGACTGAATAACTCTTCCAATCTGGTTATCACAATAGGCAAGCTGTGCTGCATAAACTTCCATTTCTCGTGCTACAACTTTTTTCATGTTTGGACTAAGTGCGTCCCATTTTTGATAATCATCAGGGGTGGGAGCCAGTTTAGCATCTTTAGGAATAATACCCATTGCTTTTTGTTTTTCAAAAGTCATTTGGCGCTGTTTATCAAAACCATAATCAAATTTGCCTTTAAATTTCGCAATCCATTCCTTTGGTGCCTGATGCGGAGCATGTGCAGTTCCGGGTGTATAATAGGCAAAGAATGGTTTATTTGGAGACACCGCTTTTTGAGTTTGGATCCACTTAATGGCATGATTGGCTAAATCTTTATCCAAAATATAATCAGGATCTACTTTACCATCGACCAGATAAGGATCAATAGGTTTTGTTCCCTCAATTAAAGAAGGTCTGAACTGATGTGCATCTGCGCCAAGAAAACCGTAAAAATATTCAAATCCCAAACCGGTTGGCCATAAATAAAACGGTCCTGCAGGTGTAGATTGCCAGTCCGGAACATTGTGGTTTTTTCCAAACCATGAAGTTCCATATCCGTTATCAGTTAATATTTTTCCTATTGTTGCCACACTTTTAGGCACTAAACTATTATAGCCCGGATATGGAGTAGAGAATTCCATAATAATTCCGGTGGCTGCAGTATGATGATTTCGACCTGTTATAAGTGCTGCACGCGATGGTGAACAAACTGCCGTAGTATGAAAACGATTGTAAATTAATCCATTTTTTGCAAGAGCATCAAAATTAGGTGTGGGAATAGGACCTCCAAAAGTAGAAGTTGCACCAAAACCCACATCGTCAATCAGAATTAAAAGTACGTTTGGTGCTCCTTCAGGGGCACTTATTTCCTTTGGCCACTCTATAGGATCTGAATCCTTGATGTTGGGTTCGATTTTACCTGTTTTTTGGTAAGCCTCAATAGGCAAAGTCGTTCTGTCAGGCCAGTTTTTAGTCGAAGTGTTATCCTGAGCTTGTATTGAACCGCAAAATACCAAGGGAAGCAGCATCAATAGTAAAAAATTACTTTTCATTATAAGATTTTTTTAGTTTGAAAAAAAGAGCTGAACAATACAATACAATACAATAATAATCTGGACTGCTAATAGCAGAAAAGTTTAATTGGTGATCATATAATTACCAAATAATTATGTTGAAATCAATGTAAATTGAATACAGAATTAAAATTATAAAAATATAGAATCAGTAGAAAAAAATGTAAGAATAAAGTTGTTTCAAATTATAACTTGAAACAACTTTATTAAAAAATATTGTTAAGTTTATCATAATTTTATACCTCAAATCTTAGATGTAAACTTTGTTTTTTATGGGATATAATGCTGTATTTACAAATTTTTAATTCAGTATTGTGTTTGTTTTTAGTTAGTTATATGTAAGTGCTAATTGTATAATAATTATGTGTTTACATTTTTAAATTGAATAACCTGCCTAAACCAGATCCATATAAACCTGTGCGTTTTTTATTTTATAAAAATGTAAATAGTAAGATAAAAACTAATTACACTTTAGGACTATGTACTCCTCTCTGAATTATCAATTGTATAAATTCAGAATGATTTCAATACCCGCGAGCATCATATTTATTTTTTAAATTCTAAGTATCAGATTTATGAAATTAAATTACTCCCTTTTTGATTTTAAAGCGACAAAAAGAGTTTTGCTATGCCTTGTATTGCTCTTGCCTGTGTTTTCTTTTTCTCAAAATTGTACTGTAAATGCAAACGTAGACAGGATAATTTGCCCGGGAGGAGAAACTGGACTTCCTGTTGATCAGTTTATTTTATTAGGTACTGCCAATGCAGATGCAGGATTAGGTTATTTGCAAAATCCAAATTGGAGTCAAATATCAGGACCTTCTGTTATTATTGATGATCCCGCCAGTCTTCAGAGTTTTGTAAGGGGCGCCAGTCCGGGAAATTCGTATGGTTTTAGACTAACAGCACAATGTCAGGATGGTTCGACGGTATTTGATGATTTTGTTATTACTATAAAACCCATAACATTGGCAAATGCCGGAACAGACCAAACATATTGCCCGGGAACGTATGCTTTAAATGGAAATCCAACAGGAGCTTCTGAGACTGGAACCTGGACAATAGAAGGAAGTAATAATGCAGGTGTTAGTATCAGTAGTCCAAATTCACCAAATTCCGCAATAACAATTTCAGGTGCTGTATCAGGTACGACAACACTACGATGGACAATAGTGAATAGTGCTTCAAATTGCCAAAGTTATGATACAGTAACCATTACTACTTTGGGAGGCATTGAGCCTGTAACTGCAGGCGGGGATATTACACTCTCAAACTGTTATTCTTCGACACAAAATGTAAATCTAAATGGCAGTTTTGGCGGCAATACTTCCGGACAGCAAATAGGTACCTGGACTGTAGTATCCGGACCAAATGTTCCTAATTTTTCAAATGCCAACGATAACAATACAAACGTTAATGGTTTAATAGAAGGAACCTATGTTTTAAGGTGGACAGTTGTGGGAAACTGTGTTAACGGAATCGATGAAGTTACCATAACTGTTCCGGCACCAACAGCAGATGTTACCAATGTTTTAAATGCTAATTTTGTTTATTGTGATGGCAGAACCTCAACTGTTTTACAAGGAACAATTCCGTTATATGTAAATGAAACGGTACAATGGTCGCAAACCGGCGGACCTGTTACGGCTACAATTCAAAATCCCAATTCATCTTCAACACTCGTTACCGGCATGACAGCACTGGGAACTTATAATTTTTTATATACCTTAAACAATAGTACAACAGGATGTACTTCTACAGGAATTTACAATGTTACTTTAGAAGAAGTAATAGCGATATCTGGCGGTCCGGACCAGACATTAGGATGCAGTGAATTTTCGGCAACTATTCCGGTTACCTCAACAGGTAACGGACAAATGAGCTGGCAAATCGTTAGCGGTCCAACTCCTTACACCATTACATATCCTTCTTTTCCGACACCTTTGGTTAATTTTTCAGGAAACTCAATAGTAATTGACAGCTTAAGAGTTTCAGGTATTTATGTGATCAGATTAATAAAAGAGCCAAATCCGGGAAGTCAGTGCGAAACGGTTTATGACGATGTTTCAATAGTAATTTCAGCACCGCCTTCAGCATCAAGCGGAGGAACGCTTCAAAATTTAGCCTGTAATTTAACTACGGCTCAATTGGCAGGAAACACACCAACAAGGGGCAGGGGAACCTGGTCTCAGGTTTCAGGACCTTCAACGGCAGTATTCTCTGATATTAAAAATCCTGAAACAACAGTATCCGGCCTGATAAGCGGTAAATACAGATTTAGGTGGACTATTTCTGGCGGACCGGCTTGTAGTGTAACACAAAGTATAGCAGAAGTCATTGTATCAAGTGCAACACCTACACCTGCACAGGCGGGTAATGACCAGTCAATTTGTTTTGGTGCACCGGTTCAGTTACAGGCAAATGCAATGATTGCAAGTGAAATAGGAACATGGACAGTTTCTCCAGCTGCAGGAGTAACTTTTAATGATATAAATGATCCTAACGCAATTGCTTCCGGACTGACGCAAAATACAACTTATACTTTTACATGGACAATTGTAAACGGTTGCGGAACCTCTTCAGATACTGTAGATGTAACAACAAACGCTACACAAGGAGCTACTGCAAATGCTGGTACAGATCAATGTCTTGCAACAGGAACAACATCGTTGACTTTAGCAGCAAATGATCCGTCACCGGGAACTGGTTTATGGATACAGACAGCGGGAACCACAGCAACAATTACAAACCCTGCTCAATATAATACAACCGTAACGGGATTAAGTGATGGTAATTATGAATTTCAATGGACCGTAACTAACACAGGCTGTACAGATGCACAAGATACGGTTGCCATAACAATAGCGCCAACGATTACATTAGCACAGGCAGGAAATGATCAAAATATTTGCGGATCTTCAGCAACAATGACAGGAAATACTCCGGCTGCAGGTGAAACCGGTTTATGGGAGTTTGTGAGTGGGGGAGATGGTCCTGTAATTACTGATCCTACAAATCCGTTGACGACCATAACGGGTTTAACACAAGGTTCTTGGGTATATAAATGGACTATTTCAAGAGGAGCATGTGCAGTTTCATCAGATTCTGTTCAGTTAAATGTTAACCAGGTACCATCAGCCGCAATAGCAGGACCAGATCAAACGATATGTAATCAGACAAGTGTAACGCTTGGAGCTACAGCGCCAGATGCCGGTACAAATGGTTTGTGGTCTTTAATTAGCGGACCAAATTCACCTGTTTTCTCGAATGTAACAGCTGCAAATTCAACTTTGTCCGGATTGATAACGGGAGAATATATTTTAGAATGGACAACCTATACCGGAATAAATTGCCCCGCAAGTAAAGATCAGGTAAGTATAAAAGTAACGGAAGTTGCTGCGGCAGGTTCCGATTTTTCTACTTGTTTAGCCGGGCCACTTTATTTGACAGGAAATCCAACAAGTACTGGAACCTGGACGTATGTTTCCGGCGGAAGCGGAGCGCCAACTATAACACCAACAGGAAACAATAGTGCTGCTGTAACCGGACTAATACCGGGTGTATATGTTTTTAGATATACAATTCCGGCGCAAGGTTCCTGCCCGGAATCTTCAGATGATATTCAGGTAACGGTTAATGGGCAAGCGTCTACAGCCAACGCAGGGCCTGATCAGGTTTTGTGCAGTGCTAATTTGCCGGTACAGGAAATTCAGCTTACAGCAACAAGTCCGTTACAGGGAACCGGATTATGGACAGTACTTTCAGGGCCTTCAGGAGGATCATTTGATGATGCAACACTTCCAAATGCAAAATATACGAATCCCGGATTTGGAATTTATGTTTTTAACTGGACAGTAAGTTCCGGAAGCTGTAATAATTCAGATCAGGTCCGGGTTGAATATGCTGCTTCACCATCAGCCGCAGTTGCAGAAGGCGATAATGCAATTTGTGGTTCCGTGACAGAACTAACAGCGACGCCTCCAACTGTAGGAACAGGAAAATGGACTCAGATCTCAGGACCTACAACAGCTATTTTTAGTTCGGAAATTCTACCAACCACAACAGTTTCAAATTTAACGCAAACGGGAGGTGTATATGTTTTTAGCTGGACCGTTACAAACGGAACAGTATGTACACCGACCACTACAAATGTTCAAATTACAGTTACGGCAGATGTTACGGTTCCCCAAGCAGGACCTGACCAAACGATTTGTCAATCATCAACAGCGACTTTGGCAGCAAATGCAATTACAGTAGGAACCGGAGAATGGTCTCAGTTTGATGGTCCGGGTATCGGATCTTTTTCGAATGCTGCAAATCCAACGGCTACTTTTACACCTAATGGAGCCGGAACTTATATTTTACGTTGGACAGCGACTAATCTTTCGTGTATATTTTTTGATGACGTTACCATAACGGTTGATCTTTTGCCTACAGCTTCTGTTGCAGGATTACCAATTTCGATATGTGAATTTCAAACATTAAATTTATCCGCGAATACACCATCAACAGGAACTGGATTGTGGACACAGATTTCCGGACCTACAACAGTAGTTTTTGAAACCCCATCTTCTCCTGCAACAGCAGTTTTTGGTACTCAGGCAGGCGTATATGAATTTCAGTGGACTATTTCAAGCGGATCCTGTCCTCCAAGTTCCAGTATGGTATCAGTTACGATAAATGCTTTGCCTCCTTTGGCAGATGCCGGAATTGATCAGACTATCTGTAATGTATCAATAGTGACATTAGCAGGAAATAATCCTTCAACCGGTGCGGGAATCTGGACGTTTGTTTCGAATCCCGGAAATACAGCAGCAATAACAGATCCAAATGTATTTAATACAACAGTAACGAATATTTCAATTGGAACAACACGATTAAAATGGTCAATAAGCAATGGTTCCTGTACGGCTTATTCAGATGAAGTAAATATTGTCAGACCACCAGATTTGGCTACTTCGGCATTAGCAAGTGACAGTACAATATGCGAAGGCGGAACTATAACTTTAAACACTACTCCTTCAGGAAGTATAGCACCTTATACGTATCAATGGCAATCATCAGTAGATGGAACAACGGGCTGGTCAGATATTTCCGGACAGACTAATGCATCATTTACATCTCTTAACTCCCTTAGTGCCGGGGAATATTATTACAGGGTAAATGTTTCCAGTACTTGTGCTCAAATTACCAGTAATACAGCTAAATTTACTATTATTCCCGATCCGGTTGTTACCACGCAGCCTGCAGGAAATACGATTTGTTCCGGCAATACACATACTATGAATGTGGCTGCAACTACAACAAACACAACTGCGGGAACAATTGCCTATCAATGGCAAAGTTCAGTTGACGGAGTATCAGGCTGGACAAATGTTTCCGGAGGAACCGGCGCTAATACAGATACTTATACAACTGCCGGATTAACTGCTAATTTGTATTTTAGAGCACAAATTATACAGGCAGGAAGTGGTTGCGAAACTTTTTCAAATCCGGCATTAGTAACTGTTGCAACAATAACAGGACAACCTGCAACTCCGGCTGCAGTTTGCGTGGGAGGAGTTGTAAATCTTAATGTGACAGCATCTGTCAATGGAGGAGCAGGAACATTAAGCTATCAATGGCAAAGCGATTCAGGTTCCGGTTTTGTAAATGAAACCAACCCAACAGCAACTACAGCAAATTTCACTTCTGATGCTTTGACTGTTACCACACAATTTAGATGTTTAGTTACATCGTCAGCTACAAATTGTACTTTAACCTCAAGTACAGTTACAGCAACAGTTGTTCCTGATCCGGCAATAGCAACACAGCCAACAGCGGGAGTTGTTTGTACGGGCGGAACTTACACTTTATCGGTTTCAGCAACTGGAGGAACTCCGGCTTTAAATTATCAATGGTTTAGCAGTTCGGATAATGTTAGTTTTGCATTAATTTCCGGAGCAAATTCAAATACCTATACAACTCCGGTTCTTACTTCAGATACTTATTATAGAGTAGAGGTGTCAGCAACAGGAAACGGTTGTAATTTGGTTACTTCAAATAGTGTTTTAGTAGATGTGATTCCTGATCCTGTTGTTACAACGCAGCCAGTTGGTAACACGATTTGTTCCGGCACAACCCACACGATGAATGTTGTTGCTTCTGGTGATGCAGCAGGAGGGACTTTAATTTATCAATGGCAAAGTTCTCTGGACGGAACATCAGGCTGGACAAATGTAACGGGTGGAACAGGAGATACTACAGATTCTTATACAACAGCGGCATTAACATCAAATTTATATTATAGAGTTAGAGTAACACAGGTTTTAAGTGGTTGTGAGGTATATTCTGATACAGCTCCAGTATTTGTTACTACAATTGGTGGACAGCCAACAACTCCTGCTGCTATTTGTGTAGGAGGTACAGTGAGTTTGAGTATAACAGCTTTGATAAACGGAGGTTCCGGAACGCTAACTTATCAATGGCAAAGTGATTCAGGTTCCGGTTTTATAAACGAAACAAATCCAACAGCAACAACAGCAAACTTTACATCAGATGCTTTGAATGCAACAACAATTTTTAGATGTATTGTTACTTCATCAGCTACAAATTGTACATTAATTTCTGATCCGGTTACAGCAACTGTGGTTCCTGATCCTGCTATAACTGTTCAGCCGGCAGGAGCTACAATTTGTTCCGGAGGAAATCATACTTTATCAGTAACAGCGACAAATGGAACTCCAGGTTTAACATATCAATGGTATAGCAGTACAAATAACATAACATTTACAGCTATTACAGGAGCAACTGCCTCAACTTATGTAACCCCGGTTCTAACCCAGACAACTTATTACAGAGTTGATGTTGCTGCCAGTGGAAATGGCTGCACCACAATCACATCAAATGTTGCAACCGTAACAATTTTATCAGATATTTCTATTGCAACACAGCCCGTTCAAAAAACAAATATTTGCAGCGCATCATCGGCAACTCTAAATGTAACAGCAAGTGGCGGTTCAGGAAATTACACCTATCAATGGAAAAATTCTACCGTTCTGGCAGGTCCGTATAATGATATTCCCGGAGCAACTTCGGCAAGTTATACAACTCCGGCCTTAACGCAAAACACGTATTATCAAGTTGTAATTTCAGACAATACTCAGGGATGTGATCCTGTTGTATCCTCTATCGCAGCAGTTATTATTCCAGGTATTACAACACAGCCAAATACACAGCCAACAGTTTGCGTTGGTGGAACTGTTTCGGTTTCAGTTCAGGCATCTTCAAATGGAGGTTCCGCTAACTTTACGTATCAATGGCAAAGCTCAGCAGACGGAACAACCGGATGGGCCAATGTTTCAACCGGAACAGGTGGTTCAACTGCAAATTATACTTCAGGACCATTATCAGCAACAACTTATTATCGCGCCATCATAACCGCAACAACCCCTTCTTGTACGCTTATTTCAAATGTTGTTGCTGCTACCGTAATACCAGATCCTGTAATAGATTTACAGCCTGTAGGCGGTAATATTTGCGAAAGCGGTATTTTTACTTTAACATCGGGTGCCACAAACGGTTCAGGAACTTATACCTATCAATGGCAAAAATCTTTAGATGGAACAACCGGATGGGCAAATGTAACAGATGGATCAGGAGCGAATACAACATCTTATACAACAGGAACATTAAATACAGATACTTTTTATAGACTGCAGGTAACAGATTCTGGTATTGGTTGTGGAGTTGTGAATTCGAATGCGGCAAAAGTAGCCGTTTTCGAATCCCCAACTATAAACGTACAGCCTGTAAATGGACAAGTATGTATTAATCAAACCCATACTTTTACGGTTACTGCAACAGGAAATATTCCTTCAGGTACTTTGCTATACCAATGGCAGACCGCATCAGTCCTGACTGGTCCTTATAATAATGTAACAGACGGAACTGGAGGAACAACAGCTTCTTATACAACACCGGCATATCCTACACCAGGCAACAGATATTTCAGAGTTTTAATTTCGCAATCACAATCAGGTTGTCAGACTATTTCGAATCAGGTTACATTAAATGTTTTTGATCCTCCGTCTGCGCCTGTTGGTGCCGTAACACAGCAGCCTTCCTGTTCGATTGCAACTGGTACAATAGCGATTACCAATCCGGATTTAGGTACAGGATATGAATACAGTAAAGATGGAATAACTTTTCAGGCAAGTAATATTTTTACCGGATTACCTACCGGAACTGTGCAGATTTATGTACGACGAATTGGTCTTAATACTTGTGTTTCTGCAGGAACAGCATTTACAATTTTTAACAGAATATGTGCAAATCCGGAAACCTTTGCTTCAATATCAGGAGATGTTGGTGGAAATACTGGAACACAAACGATTTTAGACAGTGATACACTGAACGGAATTCCGGTAACTGCATCAAATGTTCAGGTAACAGTAAATTCTATTTCAAGCTATCTTGCTTTTGATTCCTTAACCAATACTATTTCTGTAGCTGCAGGTACACCGGCTGACGATTATACGCTTACTTATACAATTTGCGAAATAGGAAATTTAAGCAATTGCTCGACAACAACGGAAACTATAGAAGTAACAACCGCTGGTATAGATGCCAAAATTGATATTGTTACTCCTGCCGTTAATGGATATACAGGTGCTAATAATGTTATTAACGCACTTACAAATGACAGACTAGCGATCGCACAGGCAACTTTATCAAATGTAACGCTGTCCGTAACCAGTCCGGCTTTACCTATAAATCCGGCTGTTTTAAATGTACCATATTTAGATGTGAGTACCGGAAATGTAAATGTGCCGGCAGGTACTATAAAAGGTCTTTATGAAATTAAATACAGAATCTGCGAAATTGGCAACCCTTCAAATTGTGATACGGCAAGTATATTAGTGCAGGTTGAAGCAACAATAATCGATGCTAACGATGACAAAGCTGAAGATATTAATGGATATACCGGACAGGTTAATGTTGTTAATGCGCTGACAAATGACCGCTTAAACGGAGTTTTGATTACAGCGGCCAATAGTAATGAAATTACCGTAACCCAGGAAACCGGCGCAACAGCAATTTATCCGGGTGCCAATGTACCGGTTTTCAGTACAACAACCGGATGGGTATCTGTACCGGAAGGAACTCCTGCTGATACATATTATATTACCTATCATATTTGCGAGAAACTAAATCCGGCAAACTGTTCAGATGCGAGTATTGCCATTGTGGTCGATGCGGCACCACTTATCGTAAATGATAATCTTGTACCAAATGTAAACGGATATGAAGGAGCAGCGAATATAATTAATGCCTATACGAGCAACGATACTTTTAACGGAGATGCTTTAAACATTAATCTGGCAGGTCTTCTAACACCAACCGTTTTAATTCCCGCAAGTCCAAAAACGGCCGGAGCACCAGTTCCGGAATTAGTTGTAGCTTCAGGAAGGGTAAATATTCCGCCAGGAACACCGGCAGGACAATATCAGATTAAATATCAAATCTGCGAAAATCTTAATACGCCTGCAGTTCCGCCAATAAGTGGAGATTTAAGAAAAGGGAATTGTGATGATGCCGTTATAATAATCAATGTGGTAGCACCGCCTATTGTGGCAAATGATGATGCTGTGGCAAATATTAATAGTTATTCCGGTGGTACAAATCTTATCAATGCTTATGATAATGATACTTTAAATGGAGGTTCACTCAATCTTTCCGGCATTACGACAACTATTGTTTCGTATCCAAGTGCCATAAATGGCGGACCAATTCCGGTTTTTGATACCACCACTGGTTTTGTAAATGTTCCTGTGGGAACTCCGGCAGGAGAATATAAAATAGTGTATGAAATTTGCGAAAATCTTAATGCCGGAAACTGTGATCGTGCCATTATAACCATTACAGTAATTCCGGCTGAGATTGATGCTGTTAATGATATTCCGTTTGCTTCAATAAACGGATTTATCGGAAATCCGAATGCTATAAATGCTTTAGACAATGATACTTTAAACGGAGCGTTGGTTATTCCTTCAGAAGTTCAAATAACTGTTTTAATACCTGCGGCTTCAATCAACGGAAGTTTAGTGCCAATATTAGACCCATTAACAGGAAATGTAAATGTACCGGCAGGAACCGCAGCAGGAACTTACAATATCACCTATCGCTTAAGCGAAAAAGTAAACCTCAACAATACTGATATTGCTATTATTTCGATAGAAGTTACCGCTCCCGTTATTGAGGCAAATGACGATTCAATTACAAATGTAAACGGTTACGTTGCCACATCAAATGCAATTAATGTATTATCAAATGATAATCTTAACGGAGCAGTTACTGATATTTCTAAAGTAAATATAAATGTTGATGCCGTTGCAGCCCCAATAAATAGCGGACCAGTTCCTGTATTAGAACCATTAACCGGATATGTTAGCATTGCAGCCGGAACCCCTGCAGGCAATTATGAAATTAAATATACCATTTGCGAAAAAATAAATCCTGCTAATTGTAATGATGCCAGCGTGTTTATAGAGGTTATTGGAGCACCAATTTTAGCGGTCAATGATACAGCCAGCGATATTAATGGGTACACTGGCGAAGCAAACGTTGTCAATGCGATTACAAATGACGAATTAAACGGAGTTGCCGTTCAATTGCCTCAAATTAATATAACTTCAATAAGTACAACGAATCCGCCGGATTATGTTTCAGGAAATCCGGTTCCTGTTCTGGATATCACAACAGGAAATGTAAATGTACCGGCAGGAACTGCAGCAGGAACCTATATAATTTATTATAGAATCTGTGAAAAATTAAATCCGCTAAATTGCAGTCAAGCAACTATTGCAGTTGAGGTAGTTGTTTCCGGAATTGTTGCAAATAATGACATTGATCTCAATGTAAACGGTTATACAGGAGCAGTAAATGCATTGAATGTATTAGATAATGATAGCTTTAATAATTCTTCTATAACTAAAAAAGCAAAAGCAGTTCCTATAAACATTAGTCAAATTACGATTACCGTTTTAGATCCGGCAGATCCTGTCAACGGAAATCCAAATGTGCCATCTCTTGATACCGCAACAGGAATTGTTAGTGTACCGCCGCAAACTCCTGCGGGATTATATAGAATAGAATACCGAATTGCAGAGAATTTAAACCCTGCCAATTTTGATGATGCTACTGTATTTATTACAGTAACCGCAACTTTGATAGAAGCTAATAATGATACTGTTTTAAATATTAATGGTTATCAGGGTCAGACCAATGTTATAAATGCAATTACAAACGACAATCTAAACGGAGTTTCAGCTCAGTTGCCTGAGATAACAATTAGCGTAGTTACTCCAGCAGTTTCAATAAACGGAGGTTCGGTGCCAAATCTGGACAGTACTACAGGAAACGTAAATGTTCCAGCAGGTACACCAAGCGGAGATTATACTATTCGATATCAAATTTGTGAAAATCTAAATCCAACAAACTGTAGTCAGGCTGATATTATTATAACGGTTATTTCAGGGCCAATACAGGCAAATGATGATAATATTGGCGGAATTAATGGCTTGGACGGAGCAAATAATGTATTGAATGTACTAACAAATGACTTATTGAATAATACGGCGCCAACAGTCTCACAAGTAAAAATAAATATGCTTTCGCCAGCAGATAGTATTAATTCCGGATCAGTTCCTGTTTTAAATACTGCCACAGGTTCAGTAAATGTTCCGGCAGGGACTTCATCTGGAATTTATACCATTGTTTATGAAATTTGCGAAAATATAAATCCTGGAAATTGTGATCAGGCAGTAATAAAAATAACAGTTTTACAGCCGTCAGTTACTTTGGTAAAAAGAGGAGTATTTTCAGATACAAACGGAGATGGTTATGCACAGCCAGGAGAATTAATTCGCTATACATTCTCGGTTACAAATACCGGAACAATAGATTTAAATAATGTAACAGTTACAGATCCAAAAGCTGTGATTTCCGGAAATCCAATTGCCACTTTAGCAGTAGGTCAGATGAATGTAACAAATTATACAGGAACTTATGTATTAACTCAGGCCGATATCAATTTAGGAACAGTTACCAATCAGGCATTAGTAACTGCACAGCCACTGACAGGAAATGCTATTCAGGATTTATCTGATAGTGATGATCCTAATTTAATTGGAAAAGACGACCCCACAGTAACTCCGGTCAATCAATTGAAGAAAATAACCTTGATCAAAGGAGGAAGATTAACAGGAAATGGCGGTGCAGGATCTATTATTAATTATGGCTTTATTGTTAAAAACACAGGAAATGTGATTTTAAGCAACATCGAAATTGCCGATCCAATGCTGGGTACCGGAAAAATAGTGGTAACGCCTAATGTGCTGGCTCCGGGACAAATTGGTAATGCAAATGCATCGTATACCGTAACTCCTGCAGATGTAGTACAAGGCGAAGTTATCAATACAGCCCTGGTAATAAGTGATGCTCCGGACGGAACACAGGTAACTGATATTTCAGACAGTGATGACGGAACTCTTTTAGGAGATGACGACAATACAGGAATTAATCTGAACACAGTTCCGGCAGTTTCCGTTATAAAAACAGCCGTGTTCAATGATGAGAATAAAAATGGTTATGCCGAAATTGGTGAAACCATAACCTACCATTTTAGCGTAACTAATACAGGGAATATACTCTTGGTGAATGTAGTGGTAAAAGATCCTAAACCGGGAGTTACCATTACCGGAGGACCAATAATTTTAGTGCAAAACCAAACAGACAACGAAACCTTTACAGGAACATATTTCTTAACAAGTGCAGATATAGATGCAGGAAGTGTAGAAAATCAAGCTATAGTCGAAGCTGCAAGTCCGGATGGTTTAAAAACTACAGATAGCTCTGATGATAATTCTAACTTAGAAGATGATCCTACAATTCTTCCTCTGAACGCCTGTAAAATTATTGTTTATAACGCTGTTTCGCCTAATGGTGATGGCAGAAATGATATTTTTAAAATTGCAGGAATTGAATGTTATAAAGATGCCTATGTACAAATTTATGACCGTTGGGGAGTTTTAGTATATGATGCTTACGGTTACGATAACAATTCGATAGCCTTTAGAGGATTTTCTGAAGGAAGAGCCACTGTAAACAAACAAAAAAGACTTCCGGACGGAACATATTTCTATGTAATCACCTATAAAACTTATCTCAATGAATCTGTAAGCAAAACCGGTTATCTGTATTTATCCGGAAATTAATCTGTAAAGCTAGCGATAGGAACAACATTCATTGAACAAAAAATCAGCTGTTATGAGAACTATATTATTTGCCTCAGTCATTATATTCATAACCATTAGCGGTTATGCACAGCAAGATGCGCAGTATACTCAGTATATGTATAACACTATCAATATTAATCCGGCATATGCAGGTTCTCGTGGAGCGTTAAGTATTTTTGGTTTATACCGCACACAATGGGTTGGTCTGGATGGAGCTCCGGAGACAAGCAGTTTCTCTGCCAATACGCCTATAAATAATAGCAATCTAGGCATTGGGCTTTCGCTTGTTAATGATAAAATTGGTCCAACCAATGAAAATAACTTTTCAGTTGATTTTTCGTATACCGTGCAGGCATCTGCCAATTTCAAACTATCATTTGGTATAAAAGGAACGGCGAATTTATTTAACCTCGACATTAATAAATTAAATCCCGAAGATCAGGGAGATCCACAGTTTCAGGATCTGGATAATAAATTTTCGCCCAATGTGGGAGCCGGAGTATATTGGCATTCTGACAAGGCATATATAGGTTTGTCTGTTCCTAATTTTATCGAAACCAATCGTTATGATGATAATGATATTGCTATTTATAAAGACAAAATCAATTATTATTTAATGGCAGGTTATGTATTTAATCTGGACCGCTATGAGTATTACAAATTCAAACCTGCCGTACTGGCAAAAATGGTAGAAGGCGCCCCGTTGCAGGTAGATATATCGGCGAACTTTATGTTTATAGACAAATTTGTTCTGGGCGTGGCTTATAGATGGAGTGCCTCTTTGAGCGCCATGGCAGGATTTCAAATAACCGAAGGTCTTTATCTGGGATATGGCTACGATCGAGAAACCACACATCTTAATAATTATAATTCAGGATCACACGAAATATTCCTGCGTTATGAATTTATTAAAAGTATGAGTAAAATGAGCACTCCGCGTTTCTTTTAAAATCAATAATTATGAAAAGTTACAGCGCTTTATACCTGACAATTTTAAGCATTTTTTCATTCAATAGTTATGCTCAGCAAAGCAAAATTAGTGATGCAGATAAGAGCTATAACAAATATGCTTATGTAGATGCTATTAAAATATATGAAAAAGTGGCTGAGAAAGGGTATAAATCTGAAGATATGTTCAAAAAGCTGGGCAATTCGTACTATTTTAATTCAGATTATGAAGCGGCTGCAAGGTGGTACGGAGAATTATTTGCGATGAATACTGCAGTTGGATCTGAATATTATTACCGATATGCCCAGTCTTTAAAATCAGCAGGACAAATTGATAAGGCTAATAAACTTATGAAGGAGTTAAATACCAAATTTAATCAGGACAACAGAGGTTTGCTTTATAAGGAAAATGTTAATTATCAAGATCTTATAAAATCTAATTCAGGACGTTATAAAATAGAAGATGCAGGCATTAATTCTAAATATTCAGATTATAGCAGCTTCGTGTATAACAATAAAATATATTTTGCCTCTGCAAGGGACACCGGAAATTTTTCTAAAAGGATACATACCTGGAGTGGAGAATATTTTACCAACCTCTATGTTTCAAATACTGATTCTGTCAAAGTAGAAAAGTTTAAAACAGCTTTAAACTCTAAATTCCATGAATCGGCGCCAGCCTTTACAAGAGACGGTAAAACAGTTTATTTTACCAGAAACAATTATTTAAAAGGCAAAAAAGGGCAAGATGAACATAAAATTACTTTAGTAAAAATTTATAAGGCGAGTTTAGAAAATGGAAAATGGACAAATATTACGGCACTTTCTTTTAATAGTGATAATTATAGTACCGCACATCCTGCGCTTAGTCCGGATGAAAAGACATTGTATTTTGCCTCTGATCGTCCCGGTACAATAGGCCAGTCTGATATTTACAGAGTTGAGGTACATGCTGACGGAAGTTTTGGACAACCTGTAAATCTGGGAAAACCAATTAATACAGAAGGCAGGGAAACTTTTCCGTATGTTACCAATGAAAATGAAATTTATTTTGCTTCAGACGGTCATCCCGGACTTGGCGGACTGGATGTTTTTGTGGGTAAAATACAAAGTAACGGAGCTGTAACTGACATTCAGAACGTTGGAGCAGATGTTAATTCTCCTAAAGATGATTTTGCTTATATAATCGATCCCGTTACCCGAAAAGGGTATTTTAGTTCAAACAAAGACGGAGGACAAGGATCTGATGATATTTATAAGTTTTTAGAAACCAAAAAACTCCAATGTATCCAGGAATTGAATGGCATTATTACAGATTCAGAAACGGGAAGTATATTGCCCGAAACAAAATTGTCGCTTTATGAAAATGAAGCCTTCATAAACTCAACCTTTTCAGATCTTTCCGGCTCTTATAACTTTGCAGTTTCTTGTGGCAAAACATACAATGTAAGAGCAGAGAAAAAAGAATATACCACGAAAGAAGTAAATGTCACTATTTTAAAACTAAGCGGAAAAACCAGCTTGCCAATTACGCTGGATAATGCCAAATGCAAAGTAGCTGTTGGTGATGATCTGGGGAAATGTTTTGGTATTAAAATGATTTATTTTGATTTGGATAAATCCGATATTCGTCCGGAAGCCGCCGTTGATTTAGAAAAAATACTAAATGCCCTTCTTGAAAATCCAACAATGAAGCTCGATATACGTTCACATACAGACAGTCGCCAGACACGGTATTACAACGAAGCCTTATCAGATCGAAGAGCGCAGTCGACTGTAAAATGGCTCATTAAAAACGGAATAGATTCCAGTAGACTAACGGGCAGGGGATATGGAGAAACCCAACTCTTAAATGGTTGTTTTGACGGCGTAAATTGTACCGAAGAACAACATCAGGTAAACAGGCGAAGTGAGTTTATAATTACTGCTTTATAAAAGTAAATTGAAGAGTTTAATACATAACTTTAATTAGTAGAATGATCTTAAAAAGACATAAAAAAATCCCCTTTATTATAAGGGGATTTTAGTTTAGTGAATCTACAAGACATTTAAAACTATTTTGATTCAGGCTCAAAAAGATCGTCTGAATTATCTGTAATAGGAATATATAAACGTTCCCAAACATCTGTATCAACCATATCCCAGCTGTGACCTTTACCTTTTAGATCTTCTGCAAGTAAAATAACACCCGGTTCTATTATAAAAGTACTGCCATCAGATACTTTAAATCTAATTTTGCCTTTTACCGTAATTACATATTGCTTTCTGGGTGCAGGATGTGCATTTTTTTCCCATTCTTCTGTTTTATTGCTGTACCAGAACGAAGCAGTATTCATGTGCTTTAAAGACGGGATAGAACCTTTCTCGAATGAACTCGTGCCATCAGGATTATTAATAAGGCGGTAAGCAGGAATCTCAGCAGCTTCTTCCAATGGTTTCACTGATACATTTTTGTGATTTTGAGCAGTATTGCTGTTTGCTGTCATAAGGACTACAGATAGGATAAATCCTTTTAATAAATTTTTCATTTTGATAGTAATTTAAAAGTAATAATTTTTATTGAATGTAAACAGAATCGTGAACCATCATTTTATTAAAAAATGGTTTGTATTTTGCGACCAACGCGAGATGTCCGTCAAGCTTACCATAAGTTTCTAAATCTTCAAGAGAATCAAACTCCATTGACGCATTATAAGTAAAAGAATTGTCCATTACAGGTCTCGGAGTTGAATTTGCGGGCCCGCCATAACGTACATTTTTTACATATGGCAATTTTTTAAGCCCTTCAAAAAAGTTTTGAAACTCTTTAACCTGAGTGGAGGTAAGTTCTGGTTTAAGCCAAAACAACAAATAATGAAAATAGATTGTCTTAGGTTGAGGTACTGTTATGTCGCTGTTATTAGCCAATACTTTTCCTCCAATAAGCGAAAGCGCTCCGGCACTTGCTGATGTAATAATAAAATTTCTTCGTTTCATAATCGTTAGTTTTAATTAAAGTCTATTCTGTATTTCAAAACAAACTGCCATTTTCTGTCTGATACTGTAGCTTGACTGGCATCGTTTAATGCATAAATTGGACGATTTTGAGCATCAAAAGTCAGCCTTGACGACATACCATTCATAAGTAATGACACACCTGCATCATAAGTCAGTGCTTTATCATGAAGTCCGTCAAGATCTGAAAGCATTATGCTTCCCGCAGGTTGCAGCTGCAAATTGTTTTTATCTTTGTTAAAGTAGGGTAGTGTACCCCCAATTTGTACATAATAAGTATTACCAGTCCCTATCACCGGAGATGCATTACCGGCACCGTTAAGACTGCTCTCGGCTGCATTTACACCGCTTGCAGGATTGCTTACACCAGAATAACGGGTATAATTAGGCCCATAATTATTATTCATTGCCATGGCATACGCACTAAAAGAGGTACCGCGTTCTTTGTTTATGGGGGTATCGTAGAAAAGATCAACAGCAAAACTTTTTTCATCATCATTTATGGTGTTTTTCATTTCATCCAGATGCCACAGCTCATTGTGTATGTATTCGAATCCGGCGCCTAATGCAAGCACTTTCTTTTTTCCGTTATAGGTTCCGGAATGAAAAGGGGTAGAATTATTTTCTGTATCAAAAAATTCATATTTAAAATATCCTGAATAATCTTTATTAGGATGCGTTTTACTGAAAGTAGCCGTGTTATATTGCGGATCTGAGCTTACATTTGTGTACGGATCTGCAATGACCAAACGGTAATCAAATTTGCCTATTTGTCCTTTTGCATATACGCTAAACTCTCTCACGGTTTCATCAGATATACCTGCGTTTCCGGTAGCATAAGAGGGAAAATCGTATAATAAAGTGTTCAATGGCCCTGTTGTAAATCGTGATAATCCTTTCCAGGTAGATCGACCTGCACCGGCAGCAATAACATCATTGAATTTGTATTCAGCATAAGCATCCAGAAGTTCAAATGTTGGTGATGTTTTAGTGGCTACATTTACATTAGTTAAACCTCCCTGTAATATAAAAGTAAATTTCTCAGTAGGCTGGTACGCCATTTTTACCCTTACCCTGCGCAATGATAAATCAGATATACTGTTTACTTGTTCGCCATTTACAAGACTTCCCGGATTAAGTTCCACATAACGTGCCCATATCTCGGTATAACCGCTAAAAGAGATCGAACGTGTTTTTTCATCGTTTAGATAATGTGTAAGTGTTGGGTTTCCAAAATCGTTCTTCTTTTGTGCATTTATAGTATTAAATAACCCTGTAAGCAGAGAAAAACATATTCCAATTTTTAAATAACCTGTTTTCATTTTTAGTTAAAATTTATATTCTGTTTGGTAGTGATCACTACTTGTTTTTGACACTACAAAGGTAGATTCAGCATCGTCTTTGGGGTATTAGAAAACTATTAGAAAGGCTATAGAATGTTATTAGAAAATAGATTGTTTCAGTTCTAAATATTTGATAATCAGTAATTTTTAAGTCCTGGGAAAAGGAGTGTGTAAACAGTAGCCTTTTTGTTAAAGAAAATATTATCGTAAATTTGATTCCGATTTTAAAAGCAACACATATAAATGAAGATATTGATAGTAGAAGATAACAGCCGGGTTTCTGCGCTGCTTAAACGAGGACTGGAAAGTCAGGGTTATCAGGTTTATATTGCTGAAGAAGCTGAGGAAGGACTGATACTTTTAGACAAAATTGATTTTGAATTGATTATCACTGATATTATGCTGGGAGGAATGGATGGAATTACATTCTGTAAAAAAATCCGCCATTCGGGAAAAAAAATCCCAATCATTATGCTGACGGCACTGGGAACCATCGACGAAAAGATTGAAGGATTTGATGCCGGTGCAGATGATTATCTTGTAAAACCTTTTGAAATAAGGGAACTTTACGCAAGAGTTAAGGCTTTGCTGCAGCGCAAAAATGATACAACTAATACTTTAGAAGAGAGTTCTCAACTTATATATAATGATCTTGTTATGGATAAACGTACCAAAGTTATCTATAGAGAAGGCGTGACGATTAACCTGACTCCAAAAGAATTTAACCTGCTGCATTTTATGATGCTAAACCCGGAAAGGCTTCTTACCCGTGACGAAATAGCTGATAATGTTTGGGGAAATAATTTTGATACAGGAACCAATTATATTGATGTATATATCGCATATCTGAGAAAAAAGATAGACAAAGGTTTTGAGCAGAAACTAATTCATACAAAAGTGGGAATGGGATTTATTTTAAGCAATAAAATATGAAATTAGTAACCAGAACAGCCCTTACTTATGCCATTTTAACTGCTTTTATTCTTTTTGTTTTTGCCTACAGCGTATATTTTGTGTCAGAAAAAAATAGAAAAGATGAATTTTTTGATCGTCTGGATTATAAAATAACCTGGCGTGCCGAGTTTATATTTGATGCACAGATCAATAAAAATCTTATAAAATTTCTTCACACAAAAAACAAAAAAGTACTTAACGAAGCAGATATAAGTGTTTATGACAGTAATTTTAATCTTTATTTTTCTGATAATATACCACCGCTTGGCAATAAAAAAATATTACAGTCCATAAAAAAGAATAAATACCTAAACTGGTCAGATGATAAATACCAATATCGCGGTATTTTATATACAGACCATAATAAAGAATTTTATATAGTAGGAAGGGCAATAGATATAACCGGGCTAAATCATATTAATGCCTTTAAAGAGAATGTAGTTTATGTGTATTTTATTTCTATAGTATTGATCTTTATTATTGGTTTTGGATTTTCCTATTATACCTTAAAACCATTAAAGGATATTATTTTTCAAATCAGGGATATATCAGAACACAATCTTAATAGGCGCATAATAGTCCCGAAAGCAAAAGATGAACTTTATGAGCTTACAGAGACTTTTAACGATACTTTTAACCGGTTAGAGAAATCCTTCAATAACCATCGCAATTTTGTAACGACGATCTCGCATGAGTTTCGTACACCGCTTTCGATTTTAATTGCGGAAATTGAATTAGGCAAAGAACTAAATCAAACTATTGATGATTATAAAGTGTCATTAGATAATGCTCTGGAAGAAGCAAATCATGTTTCTCAGCTTTCGACTGCACTTCTTGACTTTGCCCGTGCTAATTATGACATATCACAAATAAAAATGTCTGAGATTAGAATCGATGAAGTTCTTGTTGACGCCAAACTAAATTTGTTAAATAAAAAAGAGGTAAAATATAAAATAGGTATAAGCTACACCAACTTAGAAGACAGCGATGCAAATTTCTATAATTATAACGGAAATCCTTATCTGCTGCAAATTGCTTTTTCTAATATTATGGAAAATGCCTGCAAATATTCAACAGATCATTCTTGTCATGTAGACATAAATGCTTCTGCTGAAAGTATTATACTGACGTTCTCTGATAACGGAATTGGTATTCCTGAGGAAGATCTCGGAAAAATCTATAATTTGTTTTACAGAGGAAAAAATAAAAATCACGAAATAGGATATGGTGTTGGTTTATCAGTTGTAAAACAGATTGTTAGTTTACATAGCGGCTCGATAGATGTTCAATCAATTGTTGCAAAAGGAACAATGTTTACAGTTACGCTGCCAGTAAGGAAGGGCTTGTAAATCTGATGTTTTTTGAGATAATTTTAATATTCGAAAGGAAGAATTGCAACATTTTACTTCATATAAAAAGGGACAGTTTTTCTGTCCCTTAATTTTTATTGTTTACTGATTATTGCGGCAAATAGATATTAAATGTAGCGCCTTTCATAGGGAATGCTGTTGCTGTAATTATGCCATTGTGATTTTCGACAATTTTCTTTACAATCGCCAGGCCAATTCCTGTTCCATCATAGACATCTCTGCTATGAAGTCTTTGAAAAACACCAAAAATTTTCTCACTATGTTCCGGTTCAAACCCTATTCCGTTATCCTGAAAAACGATATGGCAATAGTTTTCAGATAAGGCCAACTCGCCATGTTGAAGTTCTTCGCCTTTTTTAATGCAGCTTTTAATTTGAATTTCAATCGGAATTTCCTTTTGGGAGAACTTGAGTGCATTATTGAGTAAATTCTCCAGAAGCTGCACAAACAAGAACGGAATAATTTTAGCAGATCCATGAAGATCTGTAATAATCGCGGCTCCTTTTTCTGAGATATTCTCCTGCATGGTTTCTTTCAGGTCTTCGACTAATTTATTTAAATCTGTAATTTCAAAAACCCGATCAGCAATATTCGTACGTGAAAAAACCAGCAAATCGTTGATTAAATCCCGCATTCGATTGGTAGAATATAATATCCTTTCAAATTTGCTCTTGCCCTCAGCACTCAGGTTTGGATATTCATTTGCGAGTATAATATTAGTAAAGGTTTGTATTTTTCGCAAAGGTTCCTGAAGATCGTGACTTGAAATATGAGTAAAAGCATCGAGTTCAATGTTTTTCTTTTTAAGCTCTGTGGCATATTTTTCAATTGCCTGATATTGTGCTGCCAATTCTTCATTAGCCTTTGTAATCTTAGAATTTAGCGTTCTTGTTTCTTCTTCCTTGAATCGCAATTCCCTGTTTTTTTTATACAGCTCCGTAAACACGGCTACTTTTGCCTGAAGTATTTCACGTGACAACGGTTTAATCATATAATCTACAGCACCGGACTGATAGCCTTTAAAGATGTAATCTGTAGTATTCATATTGGCTGTCAAAAAAATAATGGGTACATCTTTTAGCTTATCGCTCTGGCGAATGAGTTCTGCCGTTTCAAATCCATCCATAAGAGGCATTTGTACATCCATCAAAATGATAGCAAAATCCTGATTTTTAAGTAAAATTCGTAAGGCATCTTTACCGGATGTTGCCTCAACAAATTCATAGCCTTTATCAGCAAGGATAACTTGTAAAGAAAGTAGGTTTTCTTTTTTGTCATCAACGATTAGTATTTTAACAGCGTGTTCTTCCATGGGGCTTAGTATTAAAAATAATTATTTTAACCATACTCTCATCAAAGAGGATAATTGTTCAACATTTACAGGCTTGGTAATATAATCTGATGCGCCTGACTCAATGCAGCGTTGTCGGTCTCCTTTCATAGCCTTGGCGGTCACAGCTATTATCGTTAAATCCTTATGTTTTATATTTTTTCTAATTATTTTCATTGTTTCATAACCATCGAGTTCCGGCATCATGATATCCATCAAGACAATATCAATTTTCAGGTTCTGATTTAGAATATCAATAGCTTCATGTCCGGATTCGGCGCTTATTACATCCAGTCCAAAACGTTCAAGTGCTGTGGTTAAAGCAAATAAATTTCGAACATCATCATCCACCAGCAATACTTTTTTGTTGATCAGCACATCTTCTTTCAGGTAATACTTTTCAATTCTTTCTCGCATACTTTCAGGAAGATCCTTATGTACACGATGCATAAACAGCGCCGTCTGGTCTACTAATTCGTCAATAGAAACTGCGCTTTTCGTAATAATATTGTGTGCAAACCTGCTTAATTTACTGCGCTGTTTTTTATTTACATCTCCCGCAGAATGTATAATGATAGCGGTTTCCTGTCCTGCAATATTATTTTCCAGATCGCTAATAAGATCAAGTCCGTCAGCATCAGGCAATGCCAGATCTAAAATAATACAATCAAACGATTTTTCAGCAATTAATACCACCGCATCTTTTGCTGTCAGGGCTGTAAAAATCGAAATATCATTACCTGAAACAGACTCTACAATACGTTGTAGTTCACTTTCATTATCATCAACAATCAGAAGATTTTTTTCTTTCTTGTTTTTAAAATTATGAATGTCATTAAACAGCGAAGTCAGGACTTCATTTTTTACAGGTTTAAGCATGAAATTTCTGGCACCGCGTTTCAATCCTTTGTTTCTTTCATCTTCTCCTGAAATTATATAAACAGGAATGTGGCGCAGGGTAAAATCAGTTTTTAATCGGTCCAGAATTTTCCATCCGCTGGTATCAGGCATGTTAAGATCCATTGTTATGGCATGTGGCTGAAACTGATTGATAAAGTCAATGACATCATTTCCTTTAGTCGTTACAATTGCTTTTATGCCATGCTGATGGGCTCTTTCAAGCAATACTTTGGCAAAAGTTACATTATCTTCGGCAATTAAAAGAATTTTATCGTCAGGTTTAATATCAGTTCGGTCATCGCCAACTTCATCTACAAAATATAAATCGATATCTGATGTATTGAAACTCGCAGAAGGAAGTGATTTTAAACGGCTTTTTCCGGCATGGATTACATTGGTTTCTTCATTGACTGTAATATCTTCTAATTCCGGAATATGAGCAAATTTTAAAGGAAGATATAGGGTGAATTTACTTCCTATATTGGTATCGCTTTCCAGCTCGATGCTTCCTCCTAATAAATCCGAAAGACCGCGGCTGATGGATAATCCAAGACCTGTTCCTCCATATTTACGGCTGGTAGAACCTTCTGCTTGTTGGAATGCTTCAAAAATAATGTTTTGTTTTTCTTTGGAAATTCCAATTCCTGTATCCGAAATTTCAAACGCTACAACTGCTTCTGCATTGTCCAGACTGATGTTTTTGGTTTTCCAGGTATTATTGGCTTTGTAAATATTCAGTTTAACTTCTCCTTTTTCTGTAAACTTGAAAGAGTTGGATAAAAGGTTTTTCAGAATCTGATTTAGCCTTTGCGAATCGGTTTCCATAACCTCTGGCAGGTTTCTATCCATATTGATTTCAAAATGAAGGTGTTTTGCCTGAGAAATAGGGTTGAAGGTAGATTCTACAAATCGGCTGATTTCAGCAAAACTAATCGGATTATAATCGACAGAAATATATCCGGACTCAATTTTAGAAAGATCCAGAATATCATTGATTAACTGGATAAGGTCATCTCCGCAAGAGTTTATCGTGATCGCGAACTGAATTTGTTTTTCGGATAAATTCCCATCTCTGTTCGCAATCAGTTCATTAGCTAAAATCTGTAAACTGTTTAGCGGTGTTCTTAACTCATGCGACATATTGGCAAGGAACTCCGATTTATATTTTGAAGTAAGCGTAAGCTGATCTGCTTTTTCTTCCAGCGCTTTACGTGCCACCTCAACTTCCTGGTTTTTAAGTTCTACTTCTTCTTTTTGATTCGCCAATAAAATAGCTTTTTCTTCCAGCTCCTCATTCGTATTTTTCAGTACTTCCTGCTGACTTTTCAGCTCGCTTGCCAAAGATTGGGATTGCACTAATAATTCTTCGGTTCTTGAATTTGACTCAATCGTATTCAATACAATACCGATACTCTCTGTTAGTCCTTCAAGAAAATCTAAATGCGTCTGGCTAAAGGTATCAAGCGAAGCCAGTTCAATAACTGCTTTAAGCTGTCCTTCAAAAAGAACCGGCAGGATAATAACATCTTTTGGTTTTGCATCTCCTAATCCTGAATTGATCCTGATGTAATCTTTTGGAACATTACTTAAAATAATTCGTTCCTTTTCGACTGCTACCTGACCAATAAGTCCTTCGCCCATAGCGTAGGAGGTAGGGGAATTTTTTCTTTTGATGTAAGCATACGAAGCAATAAGATTCAGTTTAGAATCCATAAATTGTTCGCCTTCTTCCAATATATAGAAAAGCCCGTGTTGCGCAGTAACAACGGCAGCAAGTTCTGACAAGATCTTTTTTGTAACAGCATTAAGCTCTTTTTGTCCCTGAAGCATCTGGGTAAATTTAGCTAAATTCGATTTCAGCCAGTCTTGTTCCTGATTACGTAAAGTAGTTGCCTTAAGATTATAAATCATCTGATTGATAGTATCTTTAAGAGCTTCAACTTCACCTTTTGCTTCAACACCAATTGTTCGGGTTAAATCTCCCTGTGTTACCGCAGATGCAACCTCAGAAATCGCACGTACCTGAGTGGTAAGATTTGCCGCCAGCTGGTTTACGTTTTCGGTTAGGTTTTTCCAGGTTCCTGAAGCTCCCGGTACATTTGCCTGTCCGCCCAGTTTTCCTTCGGCGCCCACCTCACGTGCCACCGTAGTTACCTGATCAGAGAATGTGGCCAGCGTATCGATCATTTCGTTGATCGTATCGGTTAGTTGTGCAACTTCGCCTTTGGCATCAATAGATAATTTTTGTTTCAGGTTTCCTTTTGCTACAGAGGTTACTACTTTTGCGATTCCACGAACCTGACCCGTTAAATTCGAGGCCATTACGTTTACCGAATCCGTTAAATCTTTCCAGGTTCCCGCAACACCTTTTACCTGAGATTGTCCGCCCAGTTTTCCTTCTGTACCTACCTCACGTGCCACACGGGTTACCTCAGATGCAAAGGAGTTCAGCTGTTCTACCATTGTATTAAACGTATTTTTCAGATCCAGGATTTCTCCTTTTACGTCAACGGTAATTTGTTTCGAAAGGTCACCATTTGCAACCGCTTTTGTTACATCGGCAATATTACGAACCTGCCCCGTTAAGTTCGATGCCATCTGGTTAACGGAATCGGTCAAATCTTTCCAGGTTCCGGCAACTCCAGGTACGAATGCCTGACCGCCCAATTTTCCGTCGGTTCCAACCTCACGCGCCACACGAGTTACCTCAGAGGCGAATGCACGAAGTTGATCCACCATTGTATTTACGGTTTCTTTCAATTGCAGAATCTCTCCACGAACGTCGGCAGTAATTTTTTTCGACATATCCCCATTTGCCACGGCAATGGTTACCTCGGCAATATTACGTACCTGCGTGGTTAGGTTACCCGCCATTTGGTTCACGGAATCTGTTAAATCCTTCCAGGTTCCTGCAACTCCGGGAACATTTGCCTGTCCGCCCAGTTTTCCTTCGGTACCCACCTCACGCGCCACACGAGTTACTTCAGAGGCGAACTCACGAAGCTGATCTACCATTGTATTCAGGGTCTCTTTTAACTGAAGAATTTCTCCGCGTACGTCAACCGTAATTTTTCGGGACATATCTCCGTTGGCAACCGCAATCGCCACATCGGCAATATTACGTACCTGAGCAGTAAGATTTCCTGCCATTTGGTTCACGGAATCGGTTAAATCTTTCCAGGTTCCTGCAACTCCCGGAACGTTTGCTTGTCCGCCCAGTTTTCCTTCGGTTCCTACTTCTCGTGAAACCCTTGTTACTTCTGAGGCAAAACCCCGAAGCTGATCCACCATGGTATTAATCGTATTTTTAAGCTCTAAGATTTCTCCTTTTACGTCAACAGTAATCTGGAGCGATAAATCTCCTTTTGCCACCGCTGTGGTTACTTCGGCAATATTACGTACCTGTCCGGTAAGGTTAGAAGCCATCTGATTTACGGAATCTGTTAAATCTTTCCAGGTTCCGCCAACACCTTCAACCTGCGCTTGCCCGCCCAGTTTTCCTTCCGTACCAACTTCACGCGCCACACGGGTTACCTCAGAGGCAAACGAATTCAGCTGACCCACCATGGTATTAATGGTATTTTTAAGCTCTAAAATTTCTCCTTTGGTATCAACGGTAATCTGACGTGATAAATCTCCTTTTGCTACCGCTGTTGTTACCTCGGCAATATTACGCACCTGTCCGGTTAAGTTCGATGCCATCTGATTCACAGAATCGGTCAAATCTTTCCAGGTTCCTCCAACACCTTTTACTTTTGCCTGACCGCCCAGTTTTCCTTCGGTTCCTACTTCAAGAGCCACACGCGTCACCTCAGACGAGAAGGAGTTCAGCTGATCTACCATCGTATTGATGGTTTTCTTCAATTCCAGAATTTCCCCTTCGGCTACAGCGGTAATTTTTTTTGATAAATCCCCGTTTGCTACCGCTGTGGTTACCTCGGCAATATTACGCACCTGACCGGTTAAGTTCGATGCCATCTGATTCACCGAATCGGTTAAATCTTTCCAGGTTCCACCAACACCTTTTACTTTGGCCTGACCACCCAGTTTTCCTTCAGAACCTACCTCACGCGCCACACGAGTTACCTCAGAACCGAATGAGTTCAGCTGATCCACCATGGTATTGATGGTATTTTTTAGTTCCAGGATCTCTCCTTCAACGTTTACTGTAATTTTTTTAGATAAATCTCCTTTAGCTACCGCTGTGGTTACCTCGGCAATATTACGTACCTGCCCCGTTAAGTTAGACGCCATCTGATTCACCGAATCGGTCAAATCTTTCCAAACTCCACCCACACCTCGTACTTTTGCCTGACCTCCCAGTTTTCCTTCAGAACCTACTTCACGTGATACACGTGTTACCTCAGAAGAGAAGGAATTCAGCTGATCTACCATCGTGTTAATCGTATCTTTAAGTTCCAGGATTTCCCCTTTTACGTCAACGGTAATTTTTTTCGAAAGATCTCCTTTTGCTACCGCAGTTGTTACATCGGCAATATTACGTACCTGTCCGGTTAAGTTCGATGCCATCTGGTTTACAGAATCGGTTAAATCTTTCCAGGTTCCTCCAACACCTTTTACTTGTGCCTGACCGCCCAGTTTTCCTTCGGTACCAACCTCACGCGCCACACGCGTCACCTCAGAAGAAAAGGAGTTCAGCTGATCTACCATCGTATTGATGGTGTTTTTTAGTTCCAGGATTTCTCCTTTTACGTCAACGGTAATTTTTTTAGATAAATCTCCTTTTGCCACCGCAGTAGTTACATCGGCAATATTACGTACCTGACCGGTAAGGTTACTGGCCATTTTATTTACAGAGTCGGTCAAATCTTTCCATACACCGCCCACACCACGCACTTTTGCCTGACCTCCCAATTTACCTTCTGTACCTACCTCACGTGCCACACGGGTTACTTCCATCGAGAAAAGGTTCAGCTGTTTCACCATTCCGTTTACCTCTTTGGCAATTCTTAAAAATTCTCCCTGAAGCGGATTTCCCTCAATAGATAAAGGCATTTCCTGGGATAGGTTTCCTTTTGCTACTGAGGTGATTACGTGTGCTATTTCAATCGTTGGATGAACCAGATCAGAAATCAGTGTATTGACAGAATCAACACACGAACTCCATGAACCACGTGCACCATCCAGCACTACACGATTGGTTAGTTTTCCTTGTTTACCAATACTTTTTCCTACTTTCTGAAATTCAAAAACCATCCTTTCGTTCAGGTCAATAATTTCATTTAAAGTATCGCAGATCGACCTTTTTATTCCGTTTTGATCGGTAGGAAAACGCTGGGAGAAATTACCATTTTTAACTTTCAGTAAAATTTTTAAAAACTCCGCATCACTCAGGATAGATTCCTCGTCAGGATTCTTTTTTTTGCTTTTACTGCCAGCTGTATTTTCATTTGTTATAACAGGAAGGGCAATGAGCAACTTATCGTCTGGTGTTTTATCGATATGTTTTATTTTTTTCATAGCTAGGTGTACGTTGGTGTAGGATTAAGTTTTTGATTTTGGGTTTTGGTATGCTATTGGTAAAATATTTTTTAAGATTTAGAGATCGGCATTTATTAAAATTTTCCGAAGGTGAAACTGCACGAAGGCATCCATTGAATCAGGTCTTTTCGTATTATCAGTATAATTTAAGGGTTTAATGATATATCCTGAAATACCCAATTCTTCTGCGATTACCCTGTCATTGCTTTCAGATGAAGTGGTCATAATAAAAACTTTCAGATGTTTTAGGTTTTCATCTGATCTTAGAATTTTAAGAAATTCTATTCCGTTCATTCTGGGCATATTAATATCTAAAAGAATAACGTCCGGAACGAGGGGTTTATTTTTATCCCGCAATAAATTAAGCGCTTCAAGCCCATTGTATGCCGTGTGAAGAATATAGGTGATTTCTAATTTTTTTAAGGAACGTTCTACAGAAATAGTGTCCAGTTCATCATCTTCAATTAGTAAAATGTTAGGTGTTCTCATATTATTTATTATTTCGCCATGTAAAGGTAAATTCGGTGCCTTCGCCTAGTTTTGATTCAACATAGATGTTTTCTCCCTGTTCATCAATAATTTTTTTAACTATTGCCAATCCCACGCCGGTACTTTCTACTTCATTTTTCTCTCTTAGGGTCTGGAAAATTTCAAATATTTTTTGATGGTATTCCTGATCAATGCCAATACCATTGTCTTTTATTGAAAACTCGTAAAAGCTGCCCACTTTTTTGCATCTTATTTCGATGCGGGCGTTTTCCGGTTTCGCATATTTAACAGCATTGCTAATCAGGTTAGAGAATAATTGTTCGAGTTTAAGACGTTCTGTATAAAGCTCAGGAAGCTGATCAATAGTAAGTATGAACGTTCTTGGTACGATCAATTGGGTAATATCAGCAACCAGCGTATTGATATTTACCAGTTCAGAAGGAGTTTTACGATTGATACGCGCATAATCCAGCAAACCATTAATCAGCGCTTCCATACGCTGGGTTCTTTTAGGGATTATGTCCAGATAATTTTTTAGATTAAGAGAAACCTCTTGCGAAAAATCCTCTTCGATCCAGGTAATAACGTTGTAAATACCACGCAAAGGAGCTTTAAGATCGTGAGAAACTACGTAAGCAAATTTGTTGAGTTCCTCATTTTTGTTTTCGAGTTCGTGAATATTTTTTTCAAGCCTTCGAGACATAATATTCAATGATGCGGCCAGGGCGCTTAACTCATCGTTTCTGTAATCTTCTATAACCGTGAATTTTCCTTTTGAGATCGTGTCTGCCACCTGAACCATAGAGTTGATTCGGTTGGTAATCATAATGATAATATAAATGATACTGCAAAAGCCTAAAAAGACAGTTAACGATAGAAATATCAATGAAAATATTCTGGTTTTTTCTAACGAATGCAGTAACATATCGCTGTGATATTTTCGGGTTTTGTATTCTATTTTGTCAAACTTTTTAAACTTTTGAGTAATATTATCGTTTATATTTTTACCATAATGTTTTTTTAATCCGGTTTCAAAAAGGGTCTCGTACGATTTAGCGTTATGGGTTCTTGCCTCAATTAATTGAGAAGAATAAGTAAGCCATTGTGTGTGAAGGACGCTTATAGAATCGAGTATGGACCGTTGTGAATTATTTTGTCCGACAAGGATTTGTTGTTCTGCAAAAAAAATTGGTACTGTTTTAATGCCCTGATAATATTCATCTAAAAACGTAGTGTCGTTAGTAAGGAAATATCCGCGTACGGCACTTTGCATTTCAAGAATTGCTCTGTGCGTTTTGTTTGAATTTCTAATTATAGCTTCAGATCTGGAGAGAAATTGCGAATTAAGCTGTACTTTTTTCGACATATTGTAATTGGTATACGAATCTGCAATAGAAAGTAAAATTACAAGAGTGAATGCCCACAATATTTGAGTCGATAGTTTCATTGTCTTCCTCTTAAAATAAAATGAAGTTGAACCTTAATTCAATAATAAAAATAGCAAAAAAAAGAAGACATTTAAAAAATAGCGCAGATATAGGATTAGGTATAGACATGTATTATATGATATAATAACTAAGAATTTTTTTTAATTCATTAAAATCGCTTGGTTTCGAAATATATTCGTTGGCACCGTAATTTTTTGCTTTTAATATTACTTCATTCAATTGAGAAGTAGAAAATATTATGATGGGAATATTTTTGATGATATCCTGTTTTTTTATTTCAGTTAAGAATTCAAATCCGGACATTACCGGCATATTCAGGTCCAGAAAAATAACATCCGGCTGAATTTGTTTTCCAATTAATTTGCGTAAAGCCTCAACAGGATTCTGCATGCCAGTATAAGCAGCGCCTGAAATTTCCTGAACGGCTTCCATAAAAAATTCACAATCGTCGATATCATCGTCGATTTGAAGTATGTTTTTGTATATCATTATCTTTTTGGGTTTAATTATAAAAGGCAAAGCCTTTACTGAAATGTATAAGTAAACCGAAAATTAATGAAGAAATAGTTAAGTAAAGTTTTGTCATATATGGGTTGGTTTGAAAAAAATATAAGAAAGAAAAATAAATATTATGATTTTAATATTTCTTACATAATTTTAGTTTAATGTTTTATAATTCTCATGTATTATTTATTGTTCATACAAAAGCCGATGAATCTCTCATCGGCTTTTTATAGTATTGTAAATCCGGATTAAATTTTACATTAAAAAAGTTCCCGGCTGTTCTTCGGTTTTATCATATTCTCCTTCGGGATCATTCTCTGAATCCAGTTCTTCCCAATCATTTTCGTCGTATTCAGAATGCATATCATCTTCAAGATCCTCTTCCAGGTCTCCAAGTTCAAGGTTGTAATGATTGCTGGCTGTTAATTCTGCTTCAAAAGCATTGTCCAGATAATCATCGTAATTTAATAATAGTTGTTCTTCATAATATGTCATATCGCCTGCAGATTCCTCAGACCCAAAAAAGTAATTGTCAGATTTCATAAAAATAGGTTTAAATTAATAGTGTACTAATGATCTATTTTTTCAAATAGAATATAATTTAAAAGTACATTATATGCCTACAGCTGATTTTATACAATTTTAGCGAAGGATTGTTAAATTCTCATCTTCACTACATTATTATATATCAACCTAAAGTTTAATGTTGTCTCACGAACTGTTTCTCTTGCCACTTTATTTCTTTATTACAGTGAGGATAATATAATAAAGCAATGCAAAACTGTAAAGCAACTCTGATTTCTATATAATAATTTTAATTATAATTAATGACAGGAAAATTGAATCGATAATTTCTGCTTGTCAATGATTAAAAACGTAACAAAAACAAATGGCATAAACAAAATCAGATACAAGATGAAAACGACTACAAAACCTGTTCAGGCATTATATGCTTATCAGCAAACGGATATTAATAATATACTGGACCAGCTGGAAAATGCTTCAAATTTGAAGCTCTTATATCAACTGCCTACAGGCGGAGGAAAAACAGTTGTGTTTTCAGAAATTGCCAGACAATTCATGGAGCGCTTTAATAAAAAGGTTATGATCCTGACCCATCGCAGGGAATTATGTACACAGACTTCTAAAACGCTGAAAAAAATGGGAGTTGAAAACCGTATTATAAATAGTACAAGTGGTAATCTTAAAGCAAACTGCGACTGCTATGTTGCTATGGTAGAAACACTGCGTAACAGGATAAAGTCGAAAAAAATAAAAACCGCAGATGTTGGTCTTGTCATTGTAGATGAAGCCCATCATAATTCTTTCAGGAAATTAATGGGGAGCTTTAAGAAGGCTTTTGTGATTGGGGTTACTGCAACACCTTTTAGCTCTGATATTACCAAACCTATGAATAGTCATTATAAGTCACTAATTTCAGGTGAGAATATTTCTAGCCTTATTGAGAAAGGTTTTCTGGCGAAACCCACATCCTATGTTTATGAAGTAGAACTGAATTCGCTGAAAACCGGATTGCATGGCGATTATACGGTTAGTTCATCTAATGATCTTTACAGTTCTCCGGTCATGCAGGAACTATTATTAAAAGCTTATAAAGAACGTGCTGCGGGAAAAAAGACACTGATATTTAATAACGGAATTGCGGCTTCGCAAAAAGTGTATGAAACCTTTACGGATGCCGGTATTTTGATTAAACATCTCGATAATAAATGTTCTGAGCAGGAAAGGAAGGAAATTCTAAAATGGTTTAAAAAAACAAAAGACGCCGTTTTGACTTCGGTTTCTATTTTGACTACCGGATTCGATGAGCCATCAGTTCAGAATGTTATACTAAACCGTGTTACAACTTCGATAACATTATACCACCAAATGATAGGAAGAGGCGCAAGGAGCCTGCCTTCTAAAAAAACTTTTGAGATTATCGATCTTGGCAATAATATCCAGCGATTTGGTAAATGGGAAGAACCAGTTGACTGGCAAAATGTTTTTGACCATCCTGATGTCTTTGCTAAACAGCTTCATTATCAGGGAGGCGGCACATCGGCTGTACAATCTCATGGATTTTCGGCAGAACTCAGAGCTCAGTTTCCTAATACACTGGAAATGACTTTTGATATTGAAGAACATTATCAGGAAGTGCTTCATACTGATAAAAAGCCTAAAACGGTTATTCAGCAGTCTATAAGACAGCAGGCAAAAATGTGTCTTGATAATGCGCTAACGGTATCAGAAGCTTTGTTATTGGCCGATGCATTACAGCCTGAAATTGAATGGAGGGTTAAACAGTACGTAAAATGTCTGGAAAATGCCAGCACCAACTACAAAAAATGGCTGATTGAAGATTATCAACAACGCCTTAAAGGACTAATCATAAAGTTGTTTCCAAAGGTAAAAGCCGCATAACGGGAATTGACAGGCTTCAATTATTATCAAAATAAAAATTGGATATGCAAGCAAGAATGTAAAGAAGCTTTTTTCTTTATTCGCGTTTGCATATCCAAATACTTAGTAAGCGGTTTATATCGCAGTAATTTTTACAGAACTGGCTTTATCATTAAAACTTCCCAAGCAACTGTTATTTCCTGTTATTACAACAGATTCTCCGCCAAAATTATCGTTTTGATACATGGTAATCTTGTATCCGTTTTCCAGGCGTACAGAAGATAAATCATCATTTACAATGCCATATGATTTTAGCTGTGCCAGGGTATAATTACCGGCAGGCAAAGCGATTGCATAACCGGTATAATTACAATTTTGGTAAACCGTTACAATACCTCCGGCTGAAGCATTGTATTTATTATCAGTATAAGTACGTGAAAAGTTACCAACGCCATCAAAATAATTATCAGCTAGTTTTGCAGGATCCGTTGCAAATTCCCCGCCTTGTACGATTGCATCATTTCCATCATTCCATGCCCACGGAGCATTGGCTCCGCCAGTTTTAAAATCATTTCCTGTAAATCCTCCCGCCGGGCTGGAAAATAATTGGGTGTTAAATCGCTGATCCCACAATCCTCCGGTTTCAAAAATATTCACAAGTTTGTATTCTACATAGTTATCATAATTATCAGCTGGTATTTGTGCCACTCCGCTTGCTGATGGGTAATAGATAATTCCGTCTCCATCTATATCGTGCTGAGGCCATGCTTTAAGACTGTGTCCCTTAGCATCTTGTGCGGTAACCGGATGCAATTCTCCGTTATAGTCTCTCATTTGTAATGTTCCATCAATACTTTCCAATCCGCTTACAAAAGAACTCCCGGATGGTACATACGAAAAAAAGTCTGAGTGGCTTACTGTAACAGCTCCTTTTAAGGCACCATAAACAGATCCGTCTTTTTCTACAATCATTAATACCCCTTCTAAATCATTTTCATGCTGGTCTAATTGGTACAAAAGCGGGTTATCTGTCCAATCTCTTGGAGAGAAAAAAGCATAAGTAATAAACCAATGTGTATTCGATTCGACTATCGAATAGTAGCAATGTGCCGCTAAAGAATTTGCATAAGCAGGTAGATTGTTCCAGTTGTTTTCGCCATTCCAGTCATTGTCGTAATTAATTGCAGTAAGGTAATCTGATTTTCCTCCTTCGGCATAAGTTCCCGTAGCATCTACATCTTTATAATGAATAGGCGCCCATCTTCTTGCCAAATCAGAACTTGCGGCAATACTTACTTTTTTAAAATTTTGCTGTACTTCTGCCACAGGTGCAGTTTCTGCTTCCTCTAATGTGGTATCCTGACAGGAAAATGTAATAACGGATAACATCATAATTAAGACTTTGCTTAATACCTTTTTTCGATTCTGTTTTTTCATAATTCTAGTTTTAATTGTTTATAACCTATTTATATTCATTTCAAGTAATTATCAGCAGAAAAACTTTTTTCTTAAATGGACAAATCAGTTGGTTTTTGAATTATAATTCTTACTGGTTATAAGTACCTTAAAAGAGAAATCGTACTATCTTATAGGTATTATAATACCGTTAACAAAAAGTTAACAGGATTAAGATTATTTGTTATGGCTAAAGTCAATAAAATCGATACTGCAAATTGAGTATATATTGCAGCTTTGTTGCGTGAATAAACAAGTTATAACACAAATCAATAAGCGAAGAAGGATATGTTACCAATAAATTAAATTATAGTTAACCGCTTGTGTGCTTTTCTGAACTGGAAGGAAGAAAAATGGAGATGAATGTATATTACAGCTTTAGATCCATCTGTATATTGTGCATAAAAAAGCCCGACTGCAAAGTCAGGCTTTTGTTATAATCAATTTTGAATTGGGGTTTTTCCAGTGGGTTTCTTTATTTTCTAACTTCTTAAATTTATTATTTTGAAGTTTTATTTTTTTGATTTGATTCAGAGATTCATTGACCAGATTTTTTATTTCAAAATAGGGGACATTATGAATTGAAGTAACAGAATTTTTTATTTTTTCGATATAATTTCCGGCGTCAATTAAATCTGTTTCGAGATTTTTTAAAATATTATTTTCAATATTTTTATTTTTCTTGTAATAGTAGATACAAGTATGAAGATCTTCAATTTGACCTTTTAAATCAAATATGGCATTTTTTGAAATAGCACGTCTGTAATAATTTGAAAACTCTAACGGATTATCTTCAATCAATTTATCAAAATCTTCGATTGCCTGAGAATGCTTATTTAATTTTTGCAGACATTTTGCTCTTAATTTAAAAACTTTTAAATCGAATCCGGAATTAACTGAATGATCAAAATATAATAAAGCTTCACTAAATTTATTGGACAAATAGAGTTCTTTCCCTCTTTTTAAATTTATTAATTCCTGTTTGGAATTTGATTTAAAAAAGATATTCTTAAGTTTTATTCCCAAGTCGTTAAACCATTTCATATTCTAAAATTTAGACGGTTAGAATTTTTGTTTATGAAATTAAAAGAAATTTAGGGGATTTAAATTTAATTATTTTTTTTTGAATATCACCTATTACAAATTCAAATAAAATTTACTTTTCTTTAATAATGAAGATATTAATTTGAAAAAAAACGAAATCAATCTATAGAAGTAGTGGTTCAGCATTAATGAATTCATAAAAATAGCGCAATATTAATAAATTATTAAATGACCATTTCGCAAAAATATCAAAAGAGGTTTGTTATACTTTTGTAAGGGTCTTCTTTAACAATTTAAAAGTATATTATGAGTTCTAATTTGCTAATTTGCTTACGTGCAGGAGATGATTCCAGCTTTAAAGAAATCTATGATTTGTATCATTTTAAAGTTTTTTGTTTTGTTAAAAAATATACATCTCAACTTGCAGATGCTGAAGATGTAACACAAAATGTATTTATTCATCTCTGGAAATACAGAACAAAATTAGATCCGGGAGTAGATATAGAAGCAATTTTGTTTAAAAGTTCAAAACAGGAAATTTCAAAATGGTATAAAAAACAAAATAAGATATTTTCTGTAGAAAACGATCAGCTCATTAAGGAACTTGATACGGTATCAGAAACAGAAGAAGATATCACTGCAAAATTAGAGCAAATAGAATATCTCTTAAATAAAATACCTGCAAAAAGAAGAAAAATATTCAGCCTTCATAAATTTGAAGACCGAAGCTACAAAGAAATCGCAGCCGAAATGGATATGTCGCAAAGTGCGGTAGCGAACCAAATCTCGAAGACATTGCAATTTCTTAAAAAGAATGCTGTAAAAAACCATGAACTCTATTGGTTTGCCTTATTTTTTATTAGCCAGTCAGAGTTAGTATCGTAATTCCGCCTTAATTTTTATGTTTTATATCAACTCTCTGTTTGCGCTATTTTATGTAGTGTAACAGCTTATTGTACTTAAAAATCAAGGCAGGCATAATGTGCATTTACATTAAGAAAACGTTAATAGTAATGTTGCCCCATGATATTTGACAGACTGAAAATCTAATGTAGTTGAATCGATAGATTTTACCTGAGTTTTAAATATTAAATGTCAATTGTAAATGGGATCCAGAAAATTAAAAGAAGAATGGAATGCAATACCTAACAGAGGAATTCTTCCGGATGAAACTAAATCACGTATGTGGAACAACATACGAAATGTTACCATTGATAAGTATAAAAGTTTTTATAATTGGACAGCGGTTGCCTGTATTGTATTTATTTTTTCGATTACAAGTTATCAGATTTTTACTCAGCTTAATAAAAATAAGAATCAAATTGAAATCATAGCAACAAAAACCTTCGATAATGATATCCGGCTTTTATGTTTATCAGACGGAACACGGGTTTGGCTGAATGAGAATTCTGAAATTGAATATCCTGTTACCTTTTTAAAACACGAAAGAACGGTAACTTTAAAAGGAGAAGCTTTTTTTGAAGTAAAACGTGATCCATCGAGACCTTTTATTATTACTTCAGGTGCCATAAAAACAACTGTTTTAGGAACATCTTTTAATATAAATGCATACAATAACGATAAACCTGAGGTAAATGTAAGAACCGGTAAAGTACGGGTTGAAACCGTACAGAACATGGTTTTGCTGGAGAGAGGTTACAAAGCAGTTTACGGCGCAAAAACGTCGACGTTATCAAAACAAAAAACAACTGTATTAGAGCCTGAATGGAAAAAGGTCCTGATTTATGTCGACGGATTAACACTGGAGGAAGTTCTGGACAAACTAAAGACAGATCATCAGTTTGAGGTTAGTTATCTTAATAAAGATCTAAAAAACCTGACGATACAAGGAACGCTTGATACCAGACAAGGTTTATATGAGATGCTTCAGACTATTGCATTTGCGCTTGAAATCAAAATAAGATCTACAGGCAATAATACCTATTTGATCAGCAAATAAACAATACTAAATTTTAGAAAAACGATTGTGGCTTAATCAGGCAGGAAATACCTGCTTGTTAGGCGACAGGATAACTGTAGCATTTACAGAACGATATTGACCCAAATTAATACGATTAAAATAATTCAAATAAACTAACAATCATCAATTATGAACAATGACTTTTCGAGGCAATTTGCCTTTTGGATTTTATTTTTTGGCTTTTTCTGCGGAATAAATACTATCTATTCTCAAACCGGAACGGTATCGGTTGATTTTAAAAATTCGTCACCACAAAAAATCATCGATAACTTAAAATCCCGTACACCTTATCAATTTGTTTATCAAAAAGATCTGGATTTGAGCCTGCCATTAATTACACTTAAAAAAGATAATGTTTCGATAGATGAAATTTTAAATGATTTACAAAATCAAACCAACTTAAATTTTAGAAGAAACGAGAATAATATAGCCGTAAACAGTAAGGATTCCGGCAAAAAAAAAAAGAAAGGAAAAATTACTGGTAAAGTTGTAGATATCAACGGACTTTCGTTACCCGGCGCCAATATAAAAGTAGCTGAACTGGGTTTGGGAACTCAATCTGACATCGATGGTAATTATGTTCTTGAATTAGAACCGGGCGACTATACGGTTGAGATTAGTGTAATCTCTTTTCAAACACAAAAAATTACGGGAGTTAAAGTTCTGGAAGGTATAGAAACTCCATTAGTAGTTTCTTTAAAAGAGGATGCGGAATCGCTGAAAGAAGTAGTAATTGTTCAAAATTACAAACAAGCAACTGCATCAGTACAGGGAATGTTGCTGCAACAGAAAAAAGCAGCGCAGTTTTCTGATGGTATTTCGGCAGAGCAAATTGCCAGAACGCCGGACAAAGATGTGGCAAGTTCGCTTAAACGTATCACAGGTGTAACAACAATTGACAACAAATATGTTGTGGTTCGCTCGATGGGAGAACGATGGAACCAGGCTGTAATGGATGGTATTACGCTGCCAAGTACAGATGCTTACCAACAAAACTTTTCTTTTGATATTATCCCAACGGCAATGGTAGAAAGTATTGTAGTTAGTAAAACAGCTACTCCGGATATGTATGCCAATTTTGCAGGAGGATTTGTAGAGATAAAAACAAAAGATATTCCTAAAGAAGATTTTACAAGTGTTTCTGTAAGTACTTCTTATAATAGCCGAAGTGTTTTTAAAGAAAGACTTACCAAGCAAGAAGGAGATTATGATTATTGGGGTTTTGATGACGGAAGACGTGATTATCCATCCAATCTGGCTTCTCTGGATGTGCCAACAAGCGAAGCGCAGTCCGGTCCTTTTATCGAACAATCGAAACGATTTACACAAGATAATTTTTCTACCTATAAAACTTATGCAGCACCGGGAACTACGCTTCAGTTTGCTATAGGACGTTCTTATCAGTTAAAAGATAATAATAAGTGGGGATTTGTAGGGTCTCTGATTTTTAAAAATACACAGGAAAAATTAGAAATCGAACATACCGAAAGAGGAAACTTTATGAGCAACTCTCAATTTGGTCAGGAAGGAGAAGAAGGCAGGGAATATTCCGTTTTCGAGAAATTCGGATTTAGAAACAGTGGTGCCAATTATTCGTATAACAGTACTTTGGGCGGAATGTTTAATACTGCGATTCAGTTAGGCAGCAATAAAATTACCATGCGTAATACCGCAATGCATATTTATAATAATCAACTTACTCAAATAACCGGATGGAGGGACAATGTGGGAGTTGAAGAAATTGTAAATGGTACAGCACTTCCTTATACATCTGAAACAAATTACCCTGTATATCAAACTTTTATTCAGAGTAAACTCGAAGGAAATCATGAATTTGGCAAATTAAAACTCGATTGGTATGCTGCTTATGGCAATATTACAAAAGACACAAAAGATGCTACTTTTATTGATACCTACAGAAAAAAAGTAGGTGATGACGAATTGCTTTATCATCAGGTTTATAACAGTACCAGCAAATTCCCGTTTAGCAGGGACAATTATACTAATGATGAAAATGATTACAACTGGGCTGTTAACTTAAATTATCCTTTCGACTTTAGCGACACTTTCACCAATACTATTAAGGCAGGTTATTTTGGTACCTATAAAAAAGCGACAAACCAGCAGGTATCAAATGCATTGGTTGTTGTAGGGCAGGGGACTAATGTGGATCGTGCAGATATATATGGACCACTTTCTGAATTACTCGACGGTTCTAAATATTATTATGGTGGTTTTGGCTGGAAAAATTACGGACGTTTTGGCGATAAATACGAAGGTGATGTCAAAATACATTCTCCTTATTTAATGTTAGACAACAAAATAAATAATTTATTCAGATTGGTTTGGGGCGTACGTGCAGAGAGTTATATCTATACTCAGATTGCAAGTCAGGCTGAATCTGCAAGTGATTTTATAACAGATCAGAAAGATGATAAAAAATGGCAATTTTTACCTTCTGCCAGTTTTATTTTTAGTCCAACAAATAAAATGAACCTTCGTTTAGGATACAACAGATCTGTGTTAAGACCTCAATTTGCTGAACGTGTAAGTATCCCTTATTTTGACCCGATTCGCTCAGCAAAAATTTATAACTATTCAAACGGAATGATTTCCAGTATTGCTGATAATTATGACTTTAAAATGGAATGGTTTCCGTCAGGCGGAGAAATTTTATCTTTTGGGGTTTATCATAAAAATATAGACAATCCTATTGAAGCTGTGGGTAATTATACGCCTTCAAAAATCAGGAACATCTACAATCTTAACTCAAATAATGCCAAATTGTGGGGAGTTGAAATGGAGTTTTACAAAAGCTTGTCTTTTCTGGGAGAAGGAGAAGCTCTTAAAAATATATTCGTTTACGGTAATGCAGCTTTCAATGATACAAAAGTAACGTCGTATGTAAACCTGGACGGAACAGGCGGTTTATATGAAGCCAACAGGCCATTATACGGACAATCACCTTATACCTATAACCTGGGATTAGACTATGTAGGCGAACGATTTGGATTTAGTCTTAGACACAACGCTATTGGAGATCAGTATATTCTGGTAGGATATGCCTACGAGTCAGAAGAAATAAGAATGCCATATGCCGTAACCGATGCTCAGGTTAGTTATAAATTTTTTAAGGAAAGAAATCTTGAATTGAAATTCAGCCTAAAAAATATGTTTGATGCCGGTATTGAAACCTACAACAATACCAATAGTTACTCGCATATCGAAGAGGTACCGTACGGTTCGAACCCAAGGGATCGTTACAGCCTTGGCGCTCACGCAACAGATAAATACGATGAAGATATAGATCAGGTTGTATTTAAGGCATGGAGCGGCAGAACGGCGTCACTATCTCTTAATTATAATTTTTAATCACAAATATCCAGAAGCAGAACAGTATAAATCTTAAACATTAAGAAACCGTTAACAATAAAAATCAGGGATGATATTTTAAAGTTTCAAAAGCTAATGTATATAGTTGTAAGTATTAGATTTCTTTTTTGTTTAGTGCATTAAATAAAAAACTGAGAAAATACTTTCGGATGGTCTTTTAAAATCGAAGCAAAAATTGTTTTTCTTTTTATGTGAAAATTTTAAAAGGATGGAAAGCGAATCTTCACTGCGATAAAGAAAACCTAAGAGTGAAAGAGCGATTTTAGGTATAAACCCCGATGGTAAAGCGGGATCGTTTATAGAAAAGGATCTTTACCAAAAAAGAGAAAGACCCAAGGAAAGATATTTTGCTGCTCTCTCCAAAGGTCTAGTTTGTAATAGCGGCAAATATAGCAATAATTAAATTATTATGAAAAATTTTTTTCTATTCGCAATGGTAGCTCTATTAGTGAGCTCTTGCCAAAATGATGATTCTTCTGCAGATTCTTCTTTTTCTATGAAGGCTTCAGGTGCTGATTACACAGGGTATCCAGCAACAGTTCAGACGGTAAGCGGTGCTATTACAACCAATACTACATGGACAAACGACAAAGTTTGGGAAATTGACGGAGTAATTACTGTAAAAGATGGTGCTAAACTTACCATTCAGCCAGGAACATTCATCAAGGCAAAACCTTTAGCTCCAGGAGTAGCAACAGGCGTACTTGTTATTACAAAAAGTGGTCAGATTGATGCTCAGGGAACTGCTGCTGCGCCAGTAGTTTTTACAAGTTATAATTTATTAGACGGTAATGCAAATACTGTAGCAGCTCCAGGAGATTTTGGAGGTGTAGTAGTATTGGGTAATGCTGAAGTAAACAATGGTTTGACTACAAATATTGTTGAAGGATTAGACGATCAGGCTAATTTCTCTGAATTCTATTATGGTGGTACAAACAATGCTCATAATGCAGGATCATTAACTTATGTACGTATCGAGTTTGCCGGACGTATTTTAGATACTGATATCGAAATCAACGGATTAACTTTTGCAGGTGTAGGTAACGGAACAGTAGTAAACCACATTCAGGTTTCTTACGGAAGAGACGACTCTTATGAGTTTTTTGGAGGTACTGTAAACGCAACTCATTTAGTATCATTTGCTGCAGATGATGATAATTTTGATTTTGATCTTGGTTACACAGGTTCAATTACAAAAGCTATTGCAATCGCTGACAGTAATTCTACGCATAGTTTAAGCGGAGGAAATCCAGATTCTAATGGTATCGAATTAGATAATAATGCAGGAGGAACTGTTACAACACTTATCACAAGACCGGTTATATCTCAATTATCAATTATTGGTGTAAGCTCTTCTACAGTAGCTGCATTGTATGAAAATGCAATACACGTACGCAGAGCTGGTAAAATATCATTGACTGATGCAACAGTAACCGGATATAAAACAGGAATTAGATGGGAATCTCCATCTGTACCAGGTGGTTCTACATGGTTAAGAGTATCAATTCACGGATTTGATAACCCGCTTTTACCTGCAGGAACAGTTTTAGGTGGTATTGGTAATGCTACATCTACAGTTAATCCGGCTACAAAATGGTCACTAAGCCAACCATTTTTTAATGATGGTGCTTTGAATTTTACAGGAACAACCGGAGCATTTAAAACAGAAGCCAATTGGACAAGCAACTGGACTAAGTTTACAAATTTTTAATTAGGTTAAATTATTAAAATTGGACATGGACAGAATATTTCTGTCCATGTTTTTAAAAATAAAAAAAATGAAAAAAAATCTACTTTTAGTATTATTTATTATGGTTTCAGCTGTATCATCAGCACAATTTACAGTTTGGGAAGATGATTTTGATGACGCTGATGCTTCAGACTGGATTTTGCTGGACAAAGACGGTAACGGAAGTAACTGGATTGCCAGAAAAAATATCAAACTTGACGAAAACAACGCTATTGTAGACGGTAATGCTTCTGTTTTAGGAACTTACAATATAGATTTAGCAACCGCATCACCATTAGAAACTTTAGAAGATAACTTAGCCATATCCCCGGTTTTGGATTTATCTTTTTATTCCGGAGCAGTATCACTGATTTTAAATGCACAACCAAGCGCGTACGACAGTAATCAGGAATTATCTGTATATGGATCAACCTCACCGGATCCGGCAACTTTTACACTTATTGGTAAAATTATGCTTGAAAGACTAACAATCGATGAACCTGAATTCAAGGATTATTCAATAAATATATCTCAGTTTTCAGGTCAGAGTACCGTATATATTGCATTAGGAAATAATACGACTACAGGTTTTATTGGTTATGAAATTGATAAAGTTTCTGTAAATGCCCAAGCACTTTTAGGACTTGATGATGTTGCGTCAGGAGCTGCGGTTTGTAAAATGAATCAGAATCCTGTTCAGGAATATTTACAATTAGAATTAGGAGAACAATTTCAGGCAGAAGAAGCCACTCTTAAGATTTACAATTTCAATGGCGTATTGGTAAAAGAGACTCCTTATAAAAAAGATAATTTAAGTGTTAGTGAGTTAGCACAAGGAGTTTATTTTCTTTTAGTATCAGATAATAATAGAACAGCAAAATTAAAATTCATCAAAAAATAAAATCGTGAAAGTTTGCAACTTTTCGATAAACCAGTTATTACAATACAAACAAAAGAATATGAAGAATATATTGACAAGGGTTTTAATTTTTACGATTATATTGGCTTTTTTCGAATCATGTGCCAATGATGATCTGACTTCTTTATATGGAAATGAAAAAAATCAGCCCGGAAAAGTAGTGATTATAGGATACAGTGCATTAAATGATTCGATACAAATAACAGTAAATGGCAAACCGGTAGAACTTGGAAAAGAGAAACGTACCGCTTTTGTCAAAAAAGTCGAAAAAGAGTATGAATTCGTATACCATGATGACGAGGAAAAAGTTTTTGAGTTTACCAGTAAAACAACAAAAGAACTGTTGAAAACCTACCGTTTTAATGCAAAAAAAACAAAAGATACCCTTTCATTCTACGCTAAAGAAAATATCTGGATTGACAACGTTGCTTCTTTAAAACCAGGAGTTTTAAAACAGCCTGGTTATAACGGTTATAGATTTATTTTCCCTACGCTTAACTTATATTCAAAAACAGGTTACACAGGAAAATTAGACGGAATCATACGCAAGCTTAATGGTCAGGTTTTGGGAGTTGTAGAAAATATAAGCAAAGATCAATTCAGTCCATTTATCGAGTTTCCGTTTAGTTCACCGCCAACAATTATAATGGAACTAGTAAAACACGGTACAACAGAATCGTATGTTCCGGGAAAGAAAATAACACTCAATATGACGATGTCTGTCAATAAATCAAAATTGATAATATTAGAAGAAAAAAAGGATGCCAATGGAGCTTTTTCAGGAGTAGACGGAATCCTGAACCTGGCAGATTATTTTGTTTTTAAGTAATTAGATTTCCTGTTGTTGCAGAAATAAAGCTAAATCCGGATCTATAAATTTCAAATGTTTCAAATGAAGAAATATCCTTCAGTTCTCATTTTGCCATTATTTTTTTTGGTAACTATTATTTTCTCCTGTACATCAGATGATCCTTCTGCGGCTTTTTATAAAGAAGGCTCAAATGAGTATGTCAATGACTGGATGTATCAGCAAATGAAAAAATATTACCGCTGGAGCGCGACAATGCCACAACAGAATGACTTATCAATGAATCCAAAGGAATATTTTGCAGGATTATTACAAAAGGATGACATTTATTCGTATGCATTACATCCTGCATTACCTGAAACAGCACCACAAAGCCTTAGACGAAAATTTGGATTTGACGTCTCATTTTTTGAGTTTGAAGGTAAAATTTACGGCGCAATTTTGTATGTATTAGCCGATTCACCCGCACAAAAAAACGGACTGAAAAGAGGGCAGCTCATTTCTAAAATAGACGGAACAATCCTGAATCAGGGAAATTACGACCGTTTGTATCAAAATATGATTGCTGCATCACAGTTAAAACTAGAGACAACTTCTTATACTTCACAATCCGGTTTTTCAGCATCAAAAGAAGTTTCGTTATTAGAGGGATATTCTTTTTTACAGCCCATTTCGTATCAAATAATCGAAGATAAAAATGTCAAAACAGGATATGTCGAAATTCCGCATTTTGATGTTGGACAAGCACAATCATTTCTTCCCGTTTTTCAGGAATTAAAAAGTAAAGGCATCTCAGAATTAATTATAGATTTAAGATATAATGGAGGAGGAGATATTGCGGCCGCAGCAGCATTAAGTATAATTTTAGCGCCAAATATCAAATCGGGTGATTTGTTTATAAAATTTGAAGGAAATGCCAACGGAGGCAATATAGACCAGTCCTTTTTGCAGGCATTACAAAGCAATGAATCCAAGGTAAGTTTTGATGCTTTACGCAACGTACATCCTGCAATAAATAAAGTCTATGTTTTATGCGGAAACCGTACCGCATCTGCCTCAGAACTTATTATCAATAATCTAAAACCGTATATGAATGTTACTACTATAGGAGAAAAAACATTTGGCAAAGATGTAGCCGGATTTCCTGTTGAAGATGACCGAATTCCCGGAACGAAAGGATGGATATTGTATCCTTCGATCTATAAATTATTCAATTCCAGACATGAAGGAGATTATTCTAAAGGAATTAATCCAACTATTTATACCAATGAACTTCAGGGACCAGAAGTTTTTATACTTGGTAATCCTTCAGAAATTTTATTAAAGACAGCATTAAATAACATACAAGGCAATACAGGTAAACAAAAAACAGCAACATTAAGATCATTACCGCTCTCTGTCATTACTACAGATGTTGATCCCTTGCTGCATATAATACCTTAATTTAATGCTATATTTTAATTTAAAAGATTTTAAGGACTATGCAGGGAATTGACAATAGGGAACATCGGAATTTATTGGATGTATTTTATAAATATGAGCAAATGTCTGTTATTGACAAAAATAATGTAACCTCCGAAGAGTATTCCAAAATTCAAAAAGATATGGAAGAACTCGCGGCATTATATAACAATTTTAAGTTCCTTCTGGCAGAACTAAAGAAATGTGCGAAAGATTATGAACTCAAAAAAAAGTCTACCCGAAGTATACTGCACAAACGAATTCGGCTTTTAGTCAATAAACTGCAAAAGATGAATGTTAATGTATGATACAGTCAAATAATTTTATTGAATCCTCAATCTATAAATGATTGAGGATTTTTTATGTTTTAAATAAAATTATAAAGGAAGTTTCGACAACATTGTTCGGATATTTTCTAAAACAAGTTTAGGTTCCTCAAGCTGGATAAAGTGTCCGGATTTTACAGTTGTGATGTGCTTAAAATCTGTTATTCCAGTTTTAAGAGATTCCTTAGAGTCGTACCATAACTGTCTGTCTGCAGCATTATGTTCCGCATCAATTTTCATACTGGTTATCGCAATAACTGGAACATCAGGCAAATTGGGCAATGTTGCAGCATACTTAAAGTCTTCAATTAGCTGAAGTGTTTCTAGTGCTATCCCTGAATTTGCTCCATACATTTTTTTATAATCAGTGTAGAAGTTGTTGATTTGATCTTGCGAAAAATGATTGTATTTTTCGTGAGAAGCATCAATAAAAACTAATCCCGCAACTTTTTCCGGATTTTTTATTGCATAATCCCTAATAATCAAGCCACCCAATGAATGCCCAACAAGCACTACTTTTCTGCCATTGGCAAATTGGTTAACAACATTTTCAAGTTCACTTCTTAATTTATTAATAGTTCTGGGTTCCGTGTTAAATTCTGATTTTCCGTAACCGGCCCTGTCATATAATAAAACATCAGAACCTAAAAAATGAGCTATGGATAAGATTTCAGAAGATTTTCCGGTGCTGTACCACGATGTATGATCGTTACCATGGCCAGATTCAAAAACAACCAGATATTTTGATTTTTTTGATACCGTATACGCCCTCAGTTTATGAGTTCCTAAATCTACCGCAGACTCCTGATAATCTGTATCGCGATTTTTAGAATCATCGGAACAAGACATTGAGGAGAATACAGAAATAAGAACTATAAAAACAGATAACAGTCTAATTTTAATGATTTTTTTCGGCTTTAATTTTCGAAGTTCTTTTTTAACCATCATGGTAGTGTTTTTAGTGTTTAAAGTAAATTCGATACAAATATTAGCATCATTTACCAACTAAAAGTTCTGATTTAGGAATCAGAACCTCTTTAAAAATACTATAATCCCCAACCCGGTTAATCTGGAAAAAAAATCAAGATACTAAAATGAATTTATACCAAAATAAGATTTGCTTTTTTAAATTCTGATGGCGTTTGGTTGGTTGTTTTCTTAAAAGTGGTATTAAAAACTGTTTTAGAATTAAAGCCAACCTCAAAAGCAATTCCAATTAAACTTAAATGCTGCATGTTAGGATCCTGAATCATTTTTTTTGCTTCTTCGATTCGGTACCGATTGATAAAGTGATAAAAATTTTCGTCGAAACCTTTGTTAATGATATATGAAAGCTGATGAGATGAAATATCCAATTGCGAAGCCAACTTAAATACGCTTAATTCAGGATCTAAAAAAGGCTTTTTAGTATTCATTACGTCAATTAAAATCAACTTCATTTCTTGTAGTTCAACATCCGGAATTAGTTTTTTCTGATTGCTTTCTAAGCTGAAATCCTCTCTTATAATGTCATCAATTTCTTTTTTTTCTTGTTGATTAAGTCCTGGAATTTCTTTTTGTTTTAAAGAATAATAAGCAATGAAAAAAAATCCGACAAGATAAATTACACTGGCAAACTGGTCAAATAAAATATTTGTTTTGGCTAATTTAAAAACATTGTCAATCAGCCAAAGAGTCGTAATTAGTAATACGCAAACTACTACTTTTTGTAACCATCTTAAGTTGATAGCAGCTGTATTTGATGTATATAAAAACAAATTATTTTGATAGGAACTGATTTTTTTATACGCTAAAACGCAATACGAAATAACCTGAGCACAAAAAACAAGATTAAAAACGTTAAGTATTATAGCAGCATTTTTTTTATCGATGGCAGTTGGTGGTTTTACCTCAATTACTACCGAAAGAAAGAGTAAAATTAGCATGATAACGGCAAATGCAAAATGAAAATTATTCTTTAGCCGCCATTTTCTATTGGGTTGGATAAAATAAAGTACACTCAAATAAAAAACAGGAGCTACTATAAAATCCGTCAGACCAAGAGAATCATTTATTGGCATTCTTGTTTTCATAAACTCAGTTTTTTCTAATAAGTCATTAAACTGAATAATAAAAACACACACTATAAAAGTCCCAAACCATCGATTTGATTTGGTGTTTACCTGATTAATATTTGCAAAAATTAAAAATGCCAGTAATAAAGTTGTTCCTGCAACAAAAAAGCTAACTATTTGATCCATTAAAAAGCATTTTTTAAGCTCATATAAGTTGTTCTAAAAAGGATAAAATTACTAAATATATGAACCCAACTTATCGAACTTACCAAATTAAGTTTCCTGCCACTGAATTGAAGCAAAAAACCTCCAAAATAGAATGACTTTGAAGGTTTTGTTGATTTTTAATTATAGAAATATTTTTTAGAATGCCTGCGCAAAACTAATCGTTAGGCGAGTCCCATTTTCTTTGACATAATTCATATTATTAGACTGCCATTGCGAAATAACGCTATAATAGTCTTTATTGAATAGGTTTTCGACACCCAAACGAATCGTACTTTTTTCTTTGAACGTGTAACTTGAAGAAAGATTAAAAGCCGTAAAAGATTTTATAGGTCCGGTTCCATAAGTATAAGCACCATTTACAGGTTCAAATCGGTTTCTTCCTGTCGTATTAATCATTTGCAAAAATACTGACCAGTCTTCCAGAGGTCTGTAAATAGTATAAGCGGCTAATTTTGGCGGATTTATACGATCTCCTCCCAAATATACTTTTTTATCTGTAAGTTCACGTTTTCCTTCTGTATAAGAATAATTTGCCCCAACATCAATTTTTGGATGAAGACGATATTTTGCTGATAATTCAAAACCATAAATTTTTTCAGGTGAACGTGAAATCTGCGGATTACCATCTACATAAACATAAGAAGCCCCTAATTTTGAAGTACTGTAATAAAAAGCTCCTTCATAAGAAAGTTTATCCACGGCTCCTGAAAATCCAAATTCGTAATTATTGGCTGTAACCGCTTTTATCGAAGTGTTGTTGACCGTATTTTCTTTTGCAGCACGAAGCACCAAACCTAAATCAGCCACACTAAAACTCTGCGAAAAACTTACAAAAGGTTTAAACAAACTCCATTTTGTATAACGCAATCCGGCATTGAACATAAGGGCATTAAAATCTAATGCTCCGCCTTTTACCGCAACACCACCGCCAACATAAGTACCGTTTACATAATTGCGAATACCAATAGTAGTATAATCCGGTACATCGATATTAACATTTTCAAGTCTTAAACCGGTTTTCAATACCAAATTTGGCCCAAACATGTTTTTGAGCTGGAAATAAGGCGCCAGATTGTTCATCTTCATTTCAGGAATTACCAATCTGCCGTCTGTAAGATGTGTATCTGTTATATCAGATAGAATATCCAATCCATACGTTAAATTACCCGATACAAGCGAACTGAATTCATATGGCGTATTTAAATTCAAACGTAAACCCAGTTTTTTACTTTGAGTAGCAGGTTGTCCGTTATTTTCAAAAAAGTCACTGTAATTAATTAACGTTAGATAATCCTGAAAATACAAAGACGCATTAACATCCGTTTTTCCAATAAAATTCTTTCCAATATAACTTAAACTTGCGTTATGATTGTACGGCGTTCCTTCCGGATCTCCCGGTCTTTGTCCTTTAACTCCAATAGTTGGAGAATCAAAATTGCCGTAAACCCCAGCTTTTGCTATATAATCAGTATGTTGCGTGCTCTGGAAATAATTATACATTAATTCCAGGCGATTATTGTCATTTATGTCATATCCAATTTTTGCAAAAGCATTCCAGTTTTTAAGATCGTTCATTCCGTATTCAGGAGAAAGTACACGTCCTTTTGCATCACGATAAAGCCCTGTTTCTTCATAACGGCCGCTTACAACATAATCGATTTTGTTTACTTTTCCGGTCAATAACTGAGATACAAAGAAACCGGCTGTTCCTTTAGGTTTAACAAGAGAAAAATTAGTTCCTGCCTCAGTTGATCCGCTTATTGTTTTGTCAACATTTGCTCTTTTAGTAATGTAGTTAATCAAACCGCCATCTGCACCATTACCATAAATTGCAGTTGCTCCCTTAATCACTTCAACGCGATCTAATACGGTAGGGTCCAGAGAACGCATGTCTTTTGCCCCGTCTCTTAAAGGTGTAGATTGAGGAATACCATCAATCATAACCAATACACGGCGGCCACGTAAAGTCTGACCTAAATTTTGAGTTCTATTGGTCGTAAATCCCAAACCGGGAACTGATGCACCCAAAATATCACTAAGATTAGAACTTATATTGAGTTGCTGTTGTATTTGTTTTTTTGATAATAAAGTAACAGAAGAAGGAACTTCATCTAAAATCTCAGCCTTTCTGGAAGCAGAAACAACAATTTCCTGTAGTTCATTATCTGCTGATTTATCATTTAAGATGGTATCCTGGCTTTTACTATTTTTATCTTTTTCGTTATTTGTATTTGTTTTAGAAATCTGTTGGGCAGAAAGTGAACCCATAGTGAAGAACAGGAATAATAGGCATGTAGAAATTCGTATCATTATTATTTAGACTTAATTTAAATAGTGACAAATATATAAAATGTAATTTGCTTTATCCAAGTAAAAAACCTCCTAATTTTTGTTAATTTGTTATATGTAGCAAGAAAGACTGAGGATCTTTATAAATCAACATATAGCTGTTATCAAAGAATGAAATTTGCTTTACCATTAAATCTGAAAAATTTATTATTTGTTAAATTGGTATATTTACACAAATAATACGAATAAAAATGTACGAAGAGTTAAAATATTGGTACTTGCGCGATCATAAATTATTTAGGACACTTAGCTATTCGCAGATCAAACAATTGTGCATTATTACAGGCTTTAAGAAAGCATCAAAAGGTGAAATTATTTATTTTTCATCTTCAGATGTGCCGCGTATTTTTTTACTCAAAAAAGGAAATATAAAAATTGTTGCCATAGATGATAATGGCAACGAAACGATAAAAGACATTATTCAAAAAGGGGATTTATTTGGTGAATTGACCTTAGAAACAGATAATAAAGTCGAAGAATATGCAAAAGTGCTTTCTGACGACGTTGCAATTTGTAGTTTTTTAATGTCTGATTTTGAAGATTTATTGCTTAGAAACCCAACATTGGCACTTTCATACACCAAGTTTGTGGGTTTGAAAATGAAACGCATCAAAAATAGTTATGCCAATTTAATTTCTAAAGATGCAAAAACCAGATTGTATCAATTCCTGAAAGACTGGGCAGAACAAGAAGGCGTTCAAAACGGAAATACAGTAGTAATTGAAAATTATCTGACCCAAAATGATATTGCCCAAATCATTTGTACATCACGACAAACTGCTACGCAATTGCTGAATGAAATGGAAACCAATAATCTTTTACAGTACAATAGAAAAGAAATTACCATTACAGATATTACCCAATTATAGCTATTTTAATCGAAGTGTAAATTAGCTGACATTTTGCTTTTTCATAGTACAATAATTTTACATCATCAAAAAAGATGTAAAACTATATATTATGAAAAAATTACTTTTTATGTTTCTAGTAACCCTAAGTTCGGTTGCTAATGCCCAGAACGCAATCCCTAAATCTGCGACTGATATCGCTCCTTTATTAATAGGAGAGAAGATCCCCAACATTACTTTAAAATCATCTGAAAATACAGCTGTTCAAATTTCGGACTTACTAAAAAAGAAAAAAACAGTTCTCGTTTTTTATCGCGGTGGCTGGTGCCCATATTGTAATCTGCATTTACAGGCAATGGCTGAAGCCGAAAAACAAATTCTGGATTTGGGATATCAGATTATTGCAGTAAGCCCGGATTCTGCTGAAAATTTGAAAAGCACAGAACAAAAAGATAATGTAAAATATACCTTGCTTTCTGACTCAAAAGGAGAATTAATAAAAGCAGCTGGAATTGCTTTTGAAGCTCCTGAAAACTACAAATCGGTAATTAACGTACATTCTAATGGAATCAATACGAGTTTTTTACCAGTTCCTTCCGTTTTTGTTGTAAACACTGAGAGTGAGATACTTTTTGAATATGTTTCTCCTGATTTTAAACAGCGCATAACAACCGAATTACTGGTTTCTGTATTAAAAAACTTAAAATAAAAAACATGAAAAAGCTAGTATTATTTTTATTGATTTTGGTTTACGGAGTTTCATTTGCTCAAAATGATGCTAAACGAATTAGCCAGTATAATGTAGAAAATAAAGTTGCTATTCTGGGTTACGATCCTGTAGGATATTTTACTCAGGGAAAAGCAATAAAAGGAAAAAAAGAAATTTCAGTTTCTTATCAGGGTGTAATGTATAATTTTTCATCAGCTGAAAATAAAAATACTTTTCTGGTAAATCCGTCCAAATATGAACCTCAATATGGCGGATGGTGTGCATATGCAATGGGGAGTGCCGGTGAAAAAGTAACAATAAACCCGGAAACATTCAAAATTGTCGACGGTAAATTGTATCTGTTTTACAATGCCTATTTTAATAATACGCTCAAAAGCTGGAACAAAGACCAGAATACTTTAAAAAATCAGGCAGATAATAATTGGAAAAAAATCTACAAATAATCCGGAGCCATGAAAAAGGAAATTATAATATGGATGCTTAGAATAGTGGCTTCGGTAATTTTATTGCAAACACTATATTTTAAATTCAGCGGAGCAGAAGAAAGTGTTTATATTTTCTCGACTTTAGGAATAGAACCTTATGGAAGGATTGGTTCAGGAATAGCAGAGTTGATTGCAGCAATTTTGATTTTAATACCCAAAACCACCTGGATTGGCGCTTTAGGCGCATTTGGTATTATGACAGGCGCTATTTTATCACACTTATTTATTCTGGGAATAGTGGTTAAAAATGACGGAGGAACCCTTTTTGCTTTGGCGGTTATTACGCTGTTATGCTGTTTAGGATTGCTTTATTTCAATAAAAATAAATTGTTTAATCTTCTAAATTAAAAGTTATGTTACTAAAATCGATACGTCACAGTTTAGATGAATTGGTTGATCTGTTAGACCAATTGTCGGACAAGGATTATTCAAAATCTTGCGAAGCTTTAAGCAATGCTACCATCGGTGAACATACAAGGCACATTATTGAAATGTTTCAATGTCTTGAAAAAAGCTACGATTCAGCAGTTTTAAATTACGATAATCGCGCGAGAAATAATCAGATTCAAACAGAAACAGCATTTGCCAAACAAGCTATCATTCAAATTAAAACAGGATTGAAAAGCGAAAACAAAACAATCTACCTCGAACAAATAATTGACCATCTTGCCATCAGGATTCAGAGTAATTATTACAGAGAATTGCTCTATAATCTGGAACATTGCATTCATCATCAGGCATTGATAAAAGTTGCTGTTTTGCAATTTGAAAATATCTTAATGAATGAAAATTTTGGTGTAGCACGTTCCACAATTGAATACAGAAGACAATGTGTACAGTAAGTTTTATAAATAATGGCGGAGTTATAATTATTACTTCAAACCGGGACGAAAAAGTAATTCGTCCCGCTGCTATTGTGCCGCGAAATTATTCTCACAATGGTAAAAATATTATGTATCCAAAAGATGCAAAAGCCGGAGGAACCTGGTTTGCCATTGATCAAAACGGAACCGTTCTCGTGTTGTTGAATGGAGGAACGACAAAACACAATCCGATATTTCCGTATAGAAAAAGCCGCGGATTGATTGCATTGGATATTATCGGGAACCAATCACCAAAAGATTTTTGGAGTGAGATCAATCTCGAAGATATTGAACCCTTTACATTGGTTTTATTTCAAAACGGAAAATTGTATGAATTGATCTGGGATGGTCTTGTGAAAATGAAAATTTTTCTGGACAGTACTAAAAATCATATTTGGTCATCAGTTACTTTATATTCTGACAAAATCAGAAAGAAACGATCTGATTGGTTTTTTGATTTCCTGAGTGATAAAAATGAAATATCTGCTTTGCAAATGCTCGATTTTCATCGAAATACAGAAAGTGATGATTCTGAAAATGGTTTGGTCATAAACCGGGAAAACACAATGAAAACCTTAAGCGTGACCCAGACTGTAATTGAGAAAAACAAAGGAATGATGAAATATTATGATTTATTGAATACAAAAGATTTTTCAACCACATTTATTCGTATTTAAAAACTGAGAGAAATGAAATTATTTATCCATAAAATAACCAATTGGGAGTATTGGCCTTTTCAGGTTTTGTACGCGCCTATTTATTTTCTTTGGGCCTATTATGCAATCAAAGCAAGATCTGTTTTTTTCTTTAATGCTTCTAATCCAAAAATTAAAAATGGCGGATTTATTATGGAAAGTAAAAAACAGATTTATGATTTGCTTCCTAAAAAGTATTATCCCAAAACTATTTTAATTAAGGAGAAAACGGACTTAAAAAGCATTGTGGATAGCGTGGTAGAGAAACAAATCTATTTTCCGTTAATCGCAAAACCGGATATTGGTTTGCGCGGTTCAGGCGTAAAAAAAATTAAAACCGCTTCTGATTTGAAAGAGTATGCTGAAAAAGCCAATTTTGATTTTTTAATACAGGATTTGATTCCGTTTAAAAATGAAGTAGGTATTTTTTACGTACGGCATCCGCTTCAAAAAAACGGAAAAATAACCGGAATTGTGTCTAAGGAATTTTTAATTGTAACAGGAGACGGAAAATCTACTATAGAAGATTTAATCAAACAGACACCACGGTTTCAATTACAGTTAGAGGTTTTAAAAGAAGAATATGGAGATCAGTTGCAGTGTATTTTAGCCAAAGACGAAACATTAAATTTAGTTCCGTTTGGGAATCACGCCCGCGGAGCAAAATTTCTGGATGGAAGCGATTGGATTACGCCAAAATTAACCCATATGATTAATGAAATTGCGATTCAAATCCCGGAATTTTATTTTGGACGTTTTGATATTATGTACAACACTTTTGAAGAATTAGAAAGAGGCGAAAACTTTCAAATCGTCGAGCTTAATGGCGCCGCAAGTGAACCCACACATATTTACGATCCTAAACATTCTCTTTGGTTTGCCTGGAAAGAACTGGCGCGGCACATTACTTATATGTATGAAATAAGCGTTGAAAACCATAAAATGGGAGTTCCTTATCTAGATTATAAAGTAGGTATGAGGGAATACAGATTGCATCTCGTGCAAAACAGCAAAATCATGAATTTTTGAAAATGAAAAGAATAAAAAATATTTCGATTGGTTTTTTAGTAAGCTTTCTGGGATCAATTCCATTAGGATATTTAAACCTTGCAGGATTAGAAATTTATTCGAAATCAGGATGGCATAATTTGGTATTCTTTTTATTTGGAGTCGTTTTTGTAGAAACTTTTGTAATTTATTTTACCTTACTTTTTGCCAAAAAGCTCATACAGAATAAAAAGTTATTAAAGATAATTGATTTGTTTTCAATACTGTTTATGTTTATTTTGGCCTTTGTTTTTTATTTAAATTTTAACCACACAGAAAAATCGAATCATTTTTTACAGGAATATTTACTGTATTCACCGTTTGTAATAGGTATCATCTTAAATGGGGTCAATTTTTTGCAGTTGCCTTTCTGGACAAGTTGGAATCTCTATTTACTTAACAAAGAATATATTAGTGTAGAAAGAGATTTAAAATACTATTATATTGCAGGAACTGTAATAGGCGTTTTTTTAGGAATGTTTAGTTTGATTGTACTATTGCAGGCTATATTTCAAAAAGCAAATCAATTCTCAATACTTATAATTCCTGTTTTTATTCCTTTATTTTTTATTGCATTAGGAATAATTCAAATTTTTAAAGGCTATAAAAAATACAAATCCTGTTAATTTTTTTTCAGTATTTTCCCATCTTAAAATATGGTTTACCTGATTTTGGATAATTTTGATGTTTTCATAAAAGGATTGATTATTAGAAAATTCTTTTACAAGTATAGATTTTAACTATCAAATAAAAATTATTTATTATTAAAGCTAATAACATTCTCTTGTTTTACTTTGTAAATTAGTATCAAAATAAAATTTTGGAATTATGGAGAATCAATCAAATGACATCAGCAAATGCCCTTTTCATAATGGCAGCATGGATAATGAAGCCGCAACGGGCACAAAAAACCGTGACTGGTGGCCCAAGCAGTTAAAGGTAAATATCCTTAGACAGAATTCAGCTTTATCAAATCCTATGAATAAGGATTTTAACTATGCAGAAGCTTTTAAAAGTCTTGATCTTGAAGCCGTAAAAAAGGATTTACACGAGCTCATGACTAATTCACAAGATTGGTGGCCTGCAGATTTTGGTCATTACGGAGGTCTTTTTATACGTATGGCATGGCATAGCGCCGGAACATATCGTGTACATGACGGTCGTGGTGGTGCAGGAGCAGGGCAGCAGCGTTTTGCACCTCTAAACAGCTGGCCTGATAATGTGAGCCTGGATAAAGCCAGAAGGTTGCTCTGGCCAATAAAACAAAAATACGGACAAAAAATTTCCTGGGCTGACTTAATGATCCTGACAGGAAATATAGCACTGGAATCCATGGGCTTTAAAACATTTGGTTTTGCAGGAGGAAGAGCAGATGTCTGGGAGCCGGATGAGTCTGTTTACTGGGGTTCAGAAACTACGTGGCTTGGCGGAGATGAGCGTTATGACAACGGTTCTGAAGGTGTACCAAAAGATCATGGTGTCGTATCATCAGATGATGATGCCGATGGAAATATTCATAACAGAAATCTGGAAAAACCTCTTGCGGCGGTACAAATGGGACTTATTTATGTAAATCCTGAAGGTCCTGACGGAAATCCGGATCCTATTGCAGCAGCAAAAGACATTAGAGATACGTTTGGCCGTATGGCAATGAACGACGAAGAAACTGTAGCCTTAATTGCTGGTGGTCATACATTTGGAAAAACTCACGGTGCAGCTACTTCTGATCACGTAGACAAAGAGCCGGAAGCAGCTGGATTAGAACTGCAGGGTTTTGGCTGGAAAAATAGTTTTGGTTCCGGTAAAGGTTCTGATGCTATTACCAGCGGACTTGAAGTTACCTGGACAAAAACGCCAACGCAATGGAGCAATAACTTCTTCGAAAACTTATTTGGTTTTGAATGGGAACTTTCTAAAAGTCCCGGGGGCGCTCATCAATGGGTTGCTAAAAATGCCGAAGCAATTATTCCGGATGCTTTTGACAGTACAAAAAAACATCTGCCAACAATGCTTACAACAGATTTATCATTAAGATTAGATCCTGCTTATGAGAAAATATCACGTCGTTTTTTAGAAAATCCGGATGAGTTTGCAGACGCTTTTGCCCGTGCATGGTTTAAACTGACACATCGTGATATGGGACCACGTGACCGCTATTTGGGTTCTGATGTTCCTCAGGAAGAATTATTATGGCAAGATCCAATTCCAGCAGTAAATCATGAATTGATAGACGAGAACGATATTAACCAATTAAAAGAAAAAATACAAAATTCAGGATTAAGCATATCACAATTGGTAGGAACCGCATGGGCATCTGCCGCTACTTTTAGAGGATCAGATAAGCGTGGCGGAGCCAATGGTGCGCGTATAAGACTGGCACCTCAAAAAGACTGGGAGGTAAATAATCCTTCAGATCTTAAGCAGGTTTTAGATAAACTGGAAAGCATTCAATCCCAATTTAATGCAGCACAGTCAGCGAACAAGAAAGTTTCATTAGCTGATTTAATTGTACTGGCAGGATCTGTTGGTGTAGAAAATGCAGTTAAGCAAACAGGAATTTCGACTAAAGTACCATTTTCTCCAGGCCGTATGGATGCATCAGCAGAGCAGACAGATGTGGAGTCATTTGGTTATTTAGAACCTAAAGCAGACGGTTTTAGAAATTACAGAAAAACAAAATCAACCGTTTCTACAGAAGAACTTCTTATTGATAAAGCTAATTTATTGACCCTTACAGCACCAGAGTTAACAGTGCTTTTAGGCGGACTTCGTGTATTGGATATTAATACGGATAAAACAAAAAATGGTGTGTTTACACATCGCCCGGGTCAGTTGACAAATGATTTTTTTATAAATCTGCTGGATATGAATACCCAATGGCAAGCCGTGTCAAATGATAAGGAATTATATACAGGAAACGATCGTACTACTGGTCAGCCTAAATGGATTGGGACACGAGCAGATCTTGTTTTTGGTTCTAATTCTGAACTAAGAGCCATTGCAGAAGTATATGCAAGTGCTGATGCGCACGAAAAATTTGTAAATGACTTTATTGCCGTTTGGAATAAAATAATGAATCTGGATAGGTTTGATTTAGAGTAAAAATTATATTACCTAAAAAGATACTGTAAATTCTAAACCCAAAAGGTTAGATTAATTTTAAAGTAATAATGAGCCCGATATATATCGGGCTCATTTGTTTTGCATTAGTTTCTTAAGATGAAATTTAATATTGAATGGTGCGGAATTCTGAAAACTAAAGAAGTATTTGTTTTATCTTTATGTTAGCTTTGATATGGCTTTAAATAACAAAAATGGCGCAATTAATTTTTGTCCGACATGGACAATCTCTTTATAATTTAGAAAACAGATTTACAGGAATCGTCGATATTCCGCTCACGGAACTTGGAAAAGAACAGGCAAAACTCGCAGGAGAAAAACTAAAAGGGCATGTTTTTGATATTGCGTATACTTCAATGCTTATCAGGGCTCAGGAAACTTTAGAGATTATCTTAAATGATATGAAGATAAAAATTCCTATAGTAAAAAATAAAGCATTTAATGAGCGAATGTATGGCAGTTTACAGGGACTTAATAAAGATGAAACGGCAAAAAAATATGGATTTGAACAGGTAGAAATCTGGAGAAGAAGTTATGATATATGTCCTCCAGGTGGCGAAAGCCTTTTAGACACTTACAATCGCGTGGTTCCTTATTATAAAGAACAAATCGAGCCAAAATTAAAAATGGGACAAAATGTATTACTTGTTGCTCATGGCAATAGCCTGAGATCGCTGATGATGTATCTGGAAAAAATAAGTCCGCTTGATATTGTAAAAGTAAATATTGCAACAGGTATACCAAGGGTTTATACCTTTGATAATGAGCTGATAATAGCTAACGTAAAAGATTTATAGCTTATAATTTTTGTATTATATGCTATTATAATCAATGGTTTTGCAATCGTTACTTTTATAAGAAATGATCATTTATAAATCTCTACATAGGAATATAAATAAACATTTTTGTTCCTGAATTAATTTTACTGGACGCTTTTATGAAGCCGTAATGATTGTCTATTATTTTTTTTACTAATGTAAGTCCAAGACCGCTGCCCGCATATTGACCTGTGTTATGTAATCGATAGAATGGATCAAAAATTTTGGGAGCAAATTCTTCATCAAATCCAATTCCGTTATCTTCAATGCAAATTATAATTTGAAACCTATTTTAACATTTTTAAATAAAAAATGGACTCTAAGTTGATTAGAAGAAAATCTTCTTTTAGGAATATTTTTATTGTTTTTATCAATTATAAACGGTTAAATTTGAGCTCAAATTCAAAATTGGTCAATTACAATAGATACCATAAAATATAGTTATTAAATAAATTATGAAACGATATATTTCTGCTGGTATGTATGTTTACTTTCTGCCTGGCTTATTTTTTTTAGCCTTAGCAATTTATCTTTTTAGTAATAAACAAAATTTCTTTTCAAAGGCAGAGTTTACCAGTGGCACAATTATTAAATTTATACCTGTTTCGAGCAAGAATACAATGGTTTATTACCCATTTGTTTCATTTGTTGCAAAATCCGGTCAGCAAATAAAATTTACTTCTTCTGTAGCATATTATTCTCCCAATTATATGGAAGGAAGCAAGGTTAAGGTTTTTTATGATCCGAATAATCCGGATAACGCAGAGATTAATGGAATGTATGTCTTTTTGATTGATCCACTAATTTTGGGAGCTTTGGGTGTTTTTTTCTTTTTAATAGGTCTTTGGGTTGTTTTAGGCCAGTATCATAAAAGGAAAAAATTAGAATTGATGACTTTAAATTCCAAACTTTCGGGAATTGACAAAGTGTAACTTATTTGTAAAGTGGTCTTCTTGATCTTATTTAAAAAAATGAATTCTTTAAAAAAGGTTTATAGATTGCTTAATTTTCACATGTTGCATTTTCTTTTTCGAGTTGTTCATTACCCCAATTATGCAAATGTTTGATAAACGGTATTAGTTCCATACCTGTGCTGCTCAGCGAATATTCAACTTTTGGAGGTACTACATGATATACTTCTCTGGTTATCAATTTGTCTTCTTCTAATTCACGCAAAGTTTGAGTCAGCATCTTAGTAGTAATATCCGGTAAAGTTCTGCTCAACTCGCCATAACGCAATACTGTTTTTGAATGTAAATGCCATAAAATACGTCCTTTATATTTTCCACCAATTCGTTTAAATGCATAATCTACGCCACACATTTGTACAGTTTCAGAATTTATTATTTTATTTTTCATTTTTTATTAAGTGTAACTAATTGATTGTCAATAATACATACTTTTTGGTATATAAGATACTATTTAGTACATACTTGCGACAAATATACTGTTAATTTACTTTTGTATCTTATTAATAACACAAATAAAAATGGAACAATTAAAAAATAAAATAGATAATAAGGACCACGCTAAAGTAATGAAATCGATTCGCCAACATGAGTTTGGAGGTCCTGAGGTATTGATTTACGAAGATGCTCCTATTCCAGAATTAAATAGTGGAGAGGTAAGAGTAAGAGTTCATGCAATAGGAGTTAATCCACCGGATTGGTATTTGCGTGACGGATATAAAATGTTACCTCCTGAATGGCAGCCAAAGGTTCCTTTTCCTATAATTTTAGGTACAGATATTTCTGGTATCATTGACGCAGTTGCTAATGATGTGAAGGAATTCTCTATAGGCGATGAAGTCTATTCGATGGTTCGTTTCCCTAGTTACGGTCCCAGTCAGGCTTATGCTGAATATGTAAACGTGCCTGTTTCAGAAATTGCATTAAAACCAAAAAACATAGATCATTTACATGCAGCTGCTGCACCAATGTCGCTGCTTACGGCCTGGCAGTTCATGATAGAAGTGGGGCATGACGAACAAAATCCATTGCAGCCTAACAAACACGAACCAGTTTCTCTGGAAGGTAAGACTGTGCTAATAAATGGAGCCGGAGGCGGAGTTGGACATTTTGCTGTTCAGCTTGCAAAATGGAAAGGGGCAAAAGTTATCGCAGTCGCATCAGGAAAACAAGAAGTATTGTTGCGAGAACTGGGGGCTGATGAATTTATAGATTATACTAAATTTTCGGCAGAAGATATTGTACACGATATAGATCTTGTGATCGATTCAGTTGGAGGCGCTGAAAGTGGTCGTTTTTTACGCACATTAAAACCTGGAGGAGCATTATTTCCAATTTTTCCTCTTGGATTCTCCGGTGCCGAAGAAGCTGAAAAATTAGGCGTAACAGTTTCAGCAACTCAGGTCCGCTCTAATGGTACACAACTTAAAAAACTTGCAAGCTTACTTGATCAGGGAATAATTCGTGTTGTTATCGATAGTTCTTTTCCGCTTGCTAATGCAAGGTTAGCACATCAACGAGCTGCCAAAGGCCACATTCAGGGAAAGATTGTTCTAACTGTTTCATGATATTATTTTTTATATAAGACAACTGTTTTTATAAAGGCTATCGCTATTTTTAGATAGCCTTTATTTTAAAATAATACCAATCATTATTTTCAAAAATGACTATTACTTGCCTGTCATTTTAAAAAAAAAAAATATACATTATGAATCATAAAGAATTAGAAGATAGGATTTTACTTAAAGAACTTGTTGATAAGATTTCTATTCTTGGAGATAAAAAAGATTTTAGCAATCAGGTACAATTATTTTCTGAAAATGCGATATCAGAAACTATTATTGAGGGTAAAACAATTTTAAAATTGGAAGGAAGAAAAACGATGGCGTCAGCATTTGCAAAATTTCTTAGCGAAATAGAGACTGTTTATCATTTTAACGGTCAGCAGTTTTTGACTTTAGATGGAGATACTGCCAAAGGAACTTGTTATTGTCTAATAACATTGATAGGCAACGAGAATGGAAAAAAAATGATGACCAAAATTGGTGCAATTTATAAAGACGATTACATTCGTATCGATAATAATTGGTTTATTGCCAAGCGCACAGGAACTTTTGAATGGCAGGAAAAAAACAAAGTAAATCAATAAAGCAATTGACAATTTGATACTTGAAAAAAAACATAAAAAAGCCCATTTTCTAAGAAATGGGCTTTTTATTTATTATCCTTTAGAGCGTAATATTATTGAGCATCCCAAGATGCACTGGCATAATATATAGAACTTGTTACAGGAGCTGTCCAGTAACTTTGACTACCGCCACGGAAGGTGTGAAGACTTACTGCATTTACATTTCGTTTAGCATCATTAGTTACCCAACGAATTGTTTGATTCAGGATTTCGGTACCATTTACATAATATTTGACATATCCGTTCGTATTTGATCCTGTATTTAACTTAACAGATATCTGGCAGTTATAAGTAACCCCTTCTTGTATATAATATTTTTTTCCAAAATCATTACCAAATTGCCCCGGCTGATCTTTATAATAAACATAAGGCTGAAGATAAGCTCCGCTTCCTTTTGCAGTGTTTGATCCATTTGGACAATACCACATAAATCTCGCACTACCGCCATTGCCATCCCATCCTGGATCGCCACCGGTGTTCTGATCACCAATTAGTATTCCATATCCGCATTTACCGCCTCTGCTCCAATAAAATCCAGAATTAAATTTCATCTGAAACCAAACCGTGTAAACGCCCTCTGACCAAACACCATACGATGTACACAAACCTCCAGGACAAGATAATGTGTTGGTTTGCAATGTGAGCGTTCTGGCTCCGGCACCGCCACCGGCTAAAGCAGCATTTGCCTGGACGGCATCTTTATTAGTACTTTTTGTCACATCATTGTTAACGATTGTTTGTTCGTCTTTGGTAACGCTTTGTGACACATTTAAATCTTGTTCCTTTTCGCAGGAATTAAACACTACTGCAGTAATAAATAGTAAACTTGTTAATTTTAGAAATTTTTTCATTTTTAAAAGTTTTTGTGGTTATTAAATAATTAATGGTTAGTAAATAATAGATCGTGAAAACATTATTAGATCGAGACGAATGACTTTTCCTGATTTTAAAAATCAGAATGAATCAATACGAAAATAAAAAACAACGTTTTTGTAATCCATTACTGCAAAGTTGATTAATAACAATTAGGATGGGGAGTAAAAAAGTACGATTTTAGGTACGTAAATATCCAGTGTGGATGATTTGGGGCTGTTTTCGGTTAATTATGGGTAAAAATATTTTCTAAATATTGGTCAACCCTTACTTTTTTTTCGGATTTGTAATTAGAGTACTTGAGAATCAGTAGAATGGACAGGAATTATTTCAGAATATAATTCATTTCGTCGTGATTTCAGAACAAGTTTAAGTTACTTTTATTCAGAGAGAACTTTTAATTATAATAAAATAAAGCCTTCTTTTTTTTAATGATTGTAATGTAGGAATTGAAAAGTAACCGCTGTTTACGGAGTATAAAACAGTTATAATGTAGTGGAGAAGAAAATAGGCAAAATCTAAAAGATTCTGATATTAAACCTATTTCATTAGCTGTAACAAAGGATGTTGTTACAGCTTGATTGAACAAATTTTTATAGAAGCTGGTAATAACGTTGATTACCGGCTCAAAACATTAAATAAACAGTAATTTTATTTTTTACGTTCTATAGTTTCAAAACCCAGATCCATTTCGGATTTGCTATTGAGTACAGAACCTAAAAATACGGGATAGTCTTTTTTATTTGTATCAGTATTGTACATAAAAAAGTTGCCAAAATTAGTTTCTTTTAATAATGAAAATTTCTTTATTTTATATTCTTTAGTCTCAAATGCTTCGGGATCTGCTGTGAGTTTATTCCACTCTTCCTGGGCAAAACTCATCGGGATATTTTTCTTGGTTTTTACTATAAACAGTGTATCGCCATCAATACGCATTAACTTAACCAATACTCCGGTAGATAAATTGTTTTCATACCAGGTTGATTTATAAATATCTCCTATTTGTGGATGCATTAACAGTTCAGCATATTCCTTAGCTTTTTCGCTCGTATTTCTTTTGTTAATTGAACTAATACCTAACATAATTAAAATAAGAACAGGAATAACAAACCAAATCGACCACGGATACACTAATTGCCATAAAGTTCTTTTATGACTGGCTCGAATATCCTTTATAGCTGCAGCTACATTATCTGAGTATTTTTTTCTTGCAAAAATAGAACTATCGGGATTTTTAAGGACATTACCACAACTGGTACAAACAACACCAGTTCGTCTTCCCATTCCAAAGAGTGGTATTCCCATTGCAATATACCTCATATATAAGGTTAATTCTATGCTGTCGTTTTTGCTGCAGACAGGACAAATTTCATTAGGAATTATTTTTGAAGTTAAGGGTTTTGTTACAATTTGATAAATAAAAACGAACATATTATTTTGTGGTATTAAAGTTCTGGTTACTTGCGGATATATTATTTTAGAAACAAACATAAGCTTTTTACTAATAATAAAATAGAAATTTGACATTCAAATTCTTGTATTTGCTAAGATTTGAACCAGTACTTATAAGAGTAAAAAAAGTAAGGCCTTAGATACTAATTATCTAAGGCCTTATTTTATTTTTTTTGAAAAAGACTAATTAAAATGTTCTGCAATGTATTCAAGGAAATTTTCATCACTCATTTTATTAGAAGTGCTTTCACTTGATATTGCATTTTTATACTGTGGGGTTTCGGCTAGAAATTTAATAAATTGTTCCTGACTTTGTCCCGTTCCTGTAATATGAATTTGATCTATATTAGGCATTTTAGCTGCAATCTCTTTGAAAAATTTGTGTGTTAAGCTAATTTCCTGATTATTTGAATTTTTTTCATTGGAGTTATTATCTGCCCCAGCATTTTTAACATGTCCCAATACGACAAATTCTCCATTATCAACATTTTCTTTCCCTACGATAATCGCGTTGTGCGAATCCATCCAAACTCCAAACGACTTCTTGTTTTTATCTGACATAATTTTATATTTTACTAAAGATAATATTCTGAAAATCATTAAGATGTAAATTGGGTAAACATTGTGATTTCATATTTTGGGATCAATAAAATGACCTACTGGGAATTGTGTAACATCCTGCTGAAATTAAATACTTTCTAAACTTATCGCATTTGTATCTTTAAAGTATACTAATTAAAGTATTTAAAAAACTATTATATAAATCAAAAAAACATAAGTTATGGCAGAAATTAAAATTGAGAAAAAGAAGCCGGTATGGCCATGGATTGTAGCGGTCCTGTTGATCTCAGCAATTATATATTATATCTTTTTGAGAGATAACGAGACACAAACTCAAAACAATGTAGAAATTGAAAATACTACAAGTACAGACAATACGACAAATTAATCAGCAAATGCCGGAATAAAACACTTTTATGAATGTATAAATACCATAAATTCAAAAGTTCCTGCAGCCGATTAATGGAAATACTTATAATGCTAAAATAAAAATTATGGAAAATAAAGATAGAAATTTATACAAATTAGACGAGCTTTCTGATTATAAAATTGCTTCAAACTATTCTGACGTTCGGGGATGGAAAATAGTCGATGCTGACAACCGCACTATAGGCACAATTGATAATCTTTGGGTTAATAAAGATATGAAACGTGTTGTATATCTGGATGTAAAAGCAGATAAAGCATTAATTGAAGATAGCCGTAATGAGGTTCACGATGCTATAGCGAGCGACAATGGAAGAGAGTTTGTTTATAAAGACGGAGACAGTCATGTTATCATACCAATTGGATCTGTTAGTATAAATAAAGACACAAAAATTGTTATGGCTAACAATATAGGATACGATACCTTTAGAAACACCAGCAGATATAATGCGCAGCAAAATTTTAACAGGGAATATGAAAGAAAAGTAATGAAGTCTTATTATCCTGAAAATGATCCTGATTCTGTGTATTATAGCGATGATGACTCTTTTTACAACCGCAGGGAATTTGATAACAAATAGTATTTTTACCAAATACTATTTTCAAATTGCTATAAGCAAATACAATTTTTTCGGGCTAGGGCCAGTTAGTGATATTAGACAGAATAAATTGAAAAAAATATAAAAAATCCCATTTCTTATGAAATGGGATTTTTTTGTTTATACTGATTAATAGAGAATTAGCATACCATTTCTAGTACTAATTTAAAGAGATAAAAGTTCGGTAAAAAATAGAATTTAACAAAATCACACAACTTATAGTCATAAAAACCATAAGTATTATTTTTTAATTGTATGTTTATATTTTTAATTTAAATACTAATTTATTTTTTTAATAATGCCACTAAAGACAATACAACTATTTATAATTATGCTGTTGGTCTCTACTATGACCGGACAAAACCAACCTGAAGCTTTAAGCAGTAAATCAACCTATCAAAATCCAATTTTTGGAGGAGATTATCCTGACCCGAGTTTGCTGCGGGAAGGTAAAGACTATTATGTAGTTCATTCTTCTTTTGATTATTATCCGGGGCTTACTATATGGCATTCACAGGATTTAATTAACTGGAGACCTGTTACAAGTGCACTTCAGAAATATGTAGGCGATGTATGGGCTCCCGATCTTGTAAAATACAAGGACAAATATTATATCTATTTCCCTGCTAATAAAACCAATTTTGTGGTAAGTGCTGATAATATAAGCGGTCCGTGGAGTGATCCTGTAGATCTGAAAATTGGTAATATTGACCCCGGACATATTACAGATGATAATGGCGACCGTTACCTATACTTTAGTAATGGTGATTATATTGGTTTATCAAGAGACGGACTTAAAACTGTTGGAGAAGTTAAGCATGCTTATGATGGATGGGCTATTCCTAGAGAATGGTCGATTGAATGTTTTTGCATGGAGGGGCCAAAACTTTTTAAAAGAGGTGAATATTATTATCTGACTGTTGCCGAAGGCGGAACTGCCGGACCATCTACAAGTCATATGGTTATTTCAGCACGTTCCAGAACACCGTTTGGTCCTTGGGAAAATTCGCCTTATAATCCTGTAATGAGAACTCAGAATAGTGATGAAAGATGGTGGTCAAAAGGGCACAGTACAGTTTTTGAAGACTATAATGGCAAATGGTGGATGATGTTTCATGCGTACGAAAAAGGGTATTACAATTTAGGGCGTCAGACATTATTGCAGCCTGTAGAATGGACTAAAGACGGCTGGTATAAAGTTCCGGAAAAAATACAGACAGATAAACCTATTACGAAACCAAAAGGTACACCGGTAGCACGTTTTTCACAAAGTGATCCCTTTTCAGGTACAGAACTTCAGCCACAATGGAAATTTTTTGGAGGAGTTGATCATTCCCGTTTTAAAATCATCGATAATAGCATCATCATAAAAAGTAAAGGCAAAGGAGTAGGAGACAGTTCTCCTATGGTTTGTGTACCGTCTTCTCATTCTTATACGGCCGATGTTGAAATGGAAATTGAAGGTGACGCAATTGGTGGATTGGTACTTTTTTATAACAAAAGTTATTATTCAGGAATTTTGGCAGATAAAGAAAATATCCTGGCAAACCTTAGAGGATGGCAATTTGAAACGGAGAAAAAAGTACACAAACGACATGTATACCTCCGATTGAAAAACACAAACAATAATGTAGATATGTTTTATAGTCTTGATGGGATTGAATGGCTTAAAATTGAAAATTCTGCCGAAGTTTCTTCTTATAATCATAATGCTTTAAGCGGATTTTTAGGTCTTAGAATAGCGCTTTGCTCGATAGGAGAGGGAAGTGTAACGTTTAAAAATTTCAAGTATTCAAACCTTTAGCCAGATCTGAGATAATAGACTTTTTGTTAAATCACAAGATGTTGTATACGAATATAATCTAAAAATGCTTAAAACATTTATTTAAGCTTCTGTTTGAATAGTTATTATAAGAGTAAATATATCTAAAAAAGTGAATTTTGTTTTTTTATCATAAAAAAAATGAGAAATACGTATCGAAAAGCCGTAACAGTTTTATTATTTGGAATAAATATAAATTATTTGGTTTGCTTTAGCACAAAATATAAATTTGCGCTATTAAAAACAATTCTAAATAACTATGAAGGTAAAAATATTAATCCCATTATTGAGCTGCTGCTTCATGCTGCTTACCGCTGCAAATTCGTTTGCACAAACTGGTACTATAAGAGGTACAGTGTCTTTGTCTAATGATGAAGCTGCTGACAACATCTCTGTAACTCTTAAAGGAACAAAGATTGGAACGACTACAGATGCTCAGGGGAACTTTGAAATCAAAAACATAAAACCCGGTAATTATATACTTAAGGCTTCTGTAGTAGGATTTTCATCGAAGGAAAAGGATGTTACTGTTACATCAGGAAATGAACTTGTAGAAAATTTTTTATTAGTGACTACATCTGAAGCTCTTACAGAAGTATTCGTGAAAGGTAATGTCAATAAGTATACAAAATCAGAAAGCCAATATGTGTCCAGAATGTCTGTTAAAAACCTTGAAAACTCACAGGTATATAATGTAGTAACTAAAGAACTGATTAAAGATCAGTTAGTAACAAATCAGGATGAAGCTTTGAAAAACGTTCCGGGTTTATACCAGTTATGGGGAGCTACTAATCGTGCAGGTGACGGAGCTTCATGGTATTCACTACGTGGATTTACTACGCAGAGTTTAGTAAGAAATGGTCTTGCCGGAAAAGTAAACAGTAATACAGATGCTGTGAATCTTGAAAGAATTGAGGTTATAAAAGGACCATCTGCTACACTTTTTGGAAATGTTGTTTCTTCATACGGTGGATTAATCAATCGTGTTACTAAAAAACCTTATGAAAATTTTGGAGGAGAAATTTCATATCAAAATGGAAGTTATGGTTTTAACCGTTTGACAGCCGATATCAATACTGCAGTTAACGACGATAATACAGCACTTTTTAGATTGAATGCCGCTTTTGGAAATGCTAATACTTTTCAGGATTTTGGTTCTTCAAAAAGCTTTTTTGTAGCGCCGTCTTTCTCTTATAAAGTAAATGATAAACTGACAATTTCTATTGATGCCGAAATAGGAAATCAGGATAACTCAGGTATGTCTTTAATTTATCTTCCTTTTGGGGTTTCAATAGCTCAGTTGGGAGTTAACAATGCTAAAGATTTAGATATCAACTTCAAAAGATCATTCTTAGGAGATGAATTCCTGACTAATACTAAAACATTAAACGTTTTTGCACAGGCTAATTATCAAATCTCTGATAAATGGACTTCACAGTCTGTATTTAGCAGCAGTTCTAACAAAGCAGCTGGTTTACAAACATGGTTTTATCTTTTGCCAAACCAAAAATTATCAAGAAATGCTTGGGATGCAAATGGAAAAGACAATGCTATAGAATTCCAACAAAACTTTAATGGTGATTTTAATATAGGATCAATGAGAAACCGCTTTTTAGTAGGTGGTGATGTTTATTTTGGTACCAATAAATTAGGGTACCAAAGTTTACCGGGTTATGCTCCATACGATGAAATAAATTATACTGGAACAGCAACAAATTATTATGATTTTAACCCAACGAATGTAAAAGATGCACTTGCCGGAAATGGTAATCCACCATATACTACTAACAGTTCTATAGCAACATATAGTGTATATGTTGCCGATGCAATCAACATTACAGAAAAATTAATCGTTTCAGCGGCAGTACGTTTTGATCATTTTGAAAATCAAGGATCATTTGATGCAGCAACAAATACAAATGCGGATACTTTTTCTCAAAATGCATTCTCACCAAAATTTGGTGTAGTGTATCAGATCGTTAAAGATCAAATTTCTGTATTTGGTAATTACCAGAATAGTTTTACCAACAAAGGATTCTTAAATGCTAATGCAGGCGGTGTTCTTGAAATGAAACAATTTGATCCGGAAAAAGCGAATCAGTTTGAAGGTGGTGTAAAAATTAATGCTTTCCAAAATAAAGTAAGCGCAACAATTAGTTACTACGATATTAAAGTTAAAGATATTGTAACAGCAGATCCTAATTTACCAAATGCAAGTATACAAAACGGTACACAATTTAGTAAAGGTTTTGAATTAGAGATTACTGCTAATCCTATTCCGGGATTAAATCTTCTTGTTGGTTACTCAAACAACAACTCTAAATTAAACGATTTAAGACCTGTAACTGCAGGACCGGAAAATCTAATTAATTATTGGTTTAGTTATAACCTTCAGAACACTAAACTAAAAGGATTAGGTGCGGGGTTTGGAGGTAATTATGGAGATGCCAACTACATCTACAATAGCGGACCAGGCGAAACTTTTGCGCTTCCTTCATATTCTGTAGTAAATGCTGCATTGTATTATGATCAGCCTAAATACAGAGTGTCATTAAAAGTTAATAACCTTACAGATGAATTGTATTTCAATGGTTATACAACAATCAATGTTCAGGCTCCACGCACCGTAATGGGAAGTGTAGCTTATAAATTCTAATTGAATTTTAAAAAATAATAAAAAAGGCCCGAATAATTATTCGGGCCTTTTTTTGTTATCTGCATTTTACAGATTATTTATGGCATTTATAAATCCTTGATTGAATTTAAAATAGTGCTGACCAATTCATTATTTTCTAATTTTTTCCAACGTTCGTATTTTGTTTGTTTTGGACTTGTATTCTTAGTATGAATTTGCCCTAAATAAGAGGTAACGGCATCATTTGCAAGTATGTTTTTTGCATTCTCATTCCATACAAAAACATTGTCTTCTCCACAATTGGTTGCAGGAAAAGGATTAGCTTGCCAGAATTGTTTGGTATAACATAAAGTCGCCCCATATACCCAGGGTTTATCTTTTTTGGGATATACATATTGCCAAAAACTATCTTCCTCTTTTTTATGAAAAACAGGAGCATCGAGTCCGGTAATGTCTAGTTTTTTTTCTGTCAGAAAAGATATTTGTTTCTGCAGCCAATCCGGAGCATAATAATCGTCGTCATCCAGATGAATAATAATTTCTCCTTTTGCTATTTGGCAAGCCATGTTGCGTTTGCTTCCCAAGTTTAGTTTTTCATTTAAATAAATATAGGTAATTAGGCTGGACTCCGGTACTAAATCAGCAATCGACCTCTCGCTGTCGTCTATAATAATCAACTCTTTGTTTGGATAATTCTGATCTAAAAACTGATTAATTGCGTTTGTTATAAACTCAGATCGATTATAGGTTGGCATGATACACGAAACCATAGGTTCTTTTTTATCTATAATTGCTTTTTTGTTCGCAATTTTAATATTTGATTTTAATGTTTTTTCAGATTGTATTTCTGTTTTCTTTAATGCGACCAGACTATCACTTTTGCTTAAAATTTGATAATTCCCACTGTAAAGTAATTCGGTTACAAAATGAGTTACCCCCGGAAACCCTGTGTCATAATCATGAAATAACAAAATACTGTCCGGTTTTAAATGCTTTTCATAATTATAAAAATCGCGTGCAACATTGGCATAATCGTGTAAACCATCTATCAAAAGCATATCAATTTCTTCTTTAAAATCAACCACAGAAGGCATACTTTTTATAATGGTAACCTTATCAATTGTTTCTGTTTGGTTTAATGTGTGTTGAAATTTTTCAAAACTGGTTCCATACAAATCGATTCGTGTATCTTCTGCACCCAATCTGCCAGTAAAATCATCTATGGCAAATACTTTCGTTTTACTGTTGATTTCTTTTGCTGCAAGCGCCATTACCGCAGTCGCTTTTCCACAATAACTTCCTATTTCTACTAATACAGGATTTTTTTTTGTTTGGGCTTTTGTATAACAAATAGTTGTTAATAGCGCTATTTCATCTTCATACAGCCATCCTTCAATAGAATTTACTTGTTTTTTAATTTTATCAAATAAAGATTCTAAATTAATTGAAGAACTAGAAAAGGAATCCTTAATATAATTTTTAAAGGCATTACGAACATAGATTCGATTGGTATTATTAATTTTCCGCTCGACGGGATGAATCCAAAATGTATTTTCTTTTTGAATGGCTTGCTGAATATCATTATTGGTATAAAATGCACGGTATTTTACAAAATCATAAACACAAGGGTTTTCGACTATAGTATAACCCAATGCAATGGTTAAAGTGGGCAGCAGAATTTCTTCACTTGCCCATATCTTGGTTTTTTTTAAAATAGATTGCAGTTCTAAATCGGTTCTGAATAGTCGAACCAAATCGACAGCTGCAGCATAAGAAAAAGCAGTTGAAGGCCAAAATGTCCAATGCAAAAAAGCTTCTTTGCCATTAGGTAGTTTTTCTAAAAACGATTTCCACAAATCTTTTTCGGTATACGCCGTAATAGCGGGATCTATTTTTGTATCAGCATCGATACGTGTTGCTACTTGCCCCAACATGCCCAGTTTTGAGTTATTATGAAAAGTATCTGCCACATAAGCCGAATAATTTTTACTACACAACAATTGATCTGAATCGACAACCGTTATCAAATCAAAATCCAGATGCATAATGGCATATTCCATACAATCAATGGCGAAATCATGAAGCCATCCCCATTTTAAAACTTTTGGTTCCGGATAAATGATTGCATTATATTGGCTAAAAGGGAAATTATCAAATAGTGCCGTATTGGTTCCCCCGTTATAGAGCATTATGCTTGAATCCGGATCTAAATACTTTAGGTTACGAACCAGATCAATAATACAATCCTGGTTTTCATGCACCAAACACATGTATACATTTCTAATAGGCTTCATTTGAGATTTTGTTATTTTGGTTGGGCTTTTGTCTATGATTCAGATTCTGTGTTTGGACCGGTAAAACCTCTTGGTAACTGATAGGTAAATTTTATTAGATAATTTACAAATACGTTTGTCGGGCGGCTTTCAAACTGGCTCACTTTAACTGTAGGCTGAGATGGTTCATTGGTAGGAATACCCGTTAATACATCTGGTTTTATTGCTGCAAAAGCAGGTCCGGAATCGCCTGGTGCTGCACCTGCAGGCTCATCATAAGTATGTACATGCGTTTGTAAAGCATCTGTTTGAGTAGAACCTACGCCATTTACCTCACCATTTGGTGCTGCGGTTCTATTTTCTGTACTGGCATTGTCTTCGCCAATTCCTCTAAGAAATTGTCCTCTTAGATCAGGTAAATTAAACGTGTTTCCGGAACCGCCGTAAAGGTTTCCCAAAACGACATACAATTCCGGATATTGACTTGCATTAAGTGCTGATCCATCACATACCATCCACCCAAAAGCTTCAATGGGTTGTGTAGTAAACGGTTCATTTGAATCAGAAGAATTCCCTATTTTGCCTGCAAAAGCAATAATAGATCCTACCGGGCAGCTAATAGGAAATAGATTAAAATTAGAATTAAAATTAGGATTACTCATAGTTTTGAACTTTTAAAGAATTATTTTTTTGTAACATTTGCATGGAAGTAGGAATAACCACTTCCCACGAATCAATTGTTTTTTCCGGAAGATTGGGTTCCTTAAAAACATTTTTAAGTTCCTGAATAATAGTAGCCTGATCTGTACTTGTATTGTTCTCTACCTGAGAATCATCAAAACAAGGTGCAAAATGATCTGCCGATGACCAAACAAATCCGGTACTTAAAAAATAAAGAAACCCATAATTATATTGAGGAGCAACCGGAATAGTTACTCTCGCGTAAGCGGCTTTTAGAAAACCCGAAAAATAATCCGGTGAGAGTGATGATACGGCAAACAACTCATTTTGGCTGTCATATTCATCCAAAAAAGTATACGTCATTTCGTTCCATTCTAAAGATGAATTAATGTATTGCATATTTTCAGGATAGTTGTAGTTTATTCCCGGCGGAGTCGTTTGCGGGTTATAATCAGCAGGTAATCCTACCGTACTCATAATATGATTTTGCAATTGTTGTCGCACTGCTTTTTCGAGTTCCTGCTTTACAATTAAATAATCTTTCAGGGGGTTCACTCTTTCGTCCTTACCATGCGAAACATTGCTTTTTTGGTTGTAAATTACATATTGCTCATTATACGCCGCGCTTATGAGCTGATAAATTGAAATTTGCCAACTCAGCAGGTTTTCGGCATTTAGCAAACTAATTATTTCAACAGATAACTGAAAATCTCCCGGTGGCTCTGGAGGTGAGACCGAAATGCAATTACTGGAAACAATTCCCACAGCAATACTATTTTGTTCCTTATTAAGATCAAAATTTTGCGTACCTGTATTTCCTTTAGACTGGTCAAAACTGAAACTGCTTTTGCCAATAAAACCATTTATTACAGTTGTGCCATTACCTTCACCAAAAGCATAATTAATCGTAGCTTGCGATGCTTCATATCCTTTTGGAATGCCTATTAATTTGCTTTCGCCACTTTGCATGATATCCGAAATAACAAGCTGTGAATTTGGCGCAAGAGGAAATGTTTTGAGTTGATAATATTGACATAAAGCCAAATAGTTATCCGGTGTTATATCCTGATAAGTTTTTATATGTAGTTCTGCCGGCGAAAGTGGTTCTGTCAGATTATTACCTTCGATAATTTTGACCTGCGAAATATAATTGGCTGCAGGATTTGGAATCAAAAAAGTAAAAAGCATTCTGTTTCCATAATTAACAACCTTAGCTTTATAAACTTTGTTTAACCAGCTGTACATTCCATAAGCGGGATCTTTACCGCTTGAGTTGTCTAATATACTTGTGGCAGTATCCTCAAATTCTTTTAATTGGGTATGCGAACGCACTTTGTTTATCTTTTCAGAAATGCGTTGCGTTGTCAGGTTAAGTACTTTTTTTGCATATAAGGCAATTTGCTTTTTCTCCGGTGTCTGAGTGGTTTGAGCTTTAGTATAAGAACCCATTATTGTAATGTTTGTTGGCGGGCCGTAAGTAGACACTAAACCCGGATCAGGATAATTACTGGTTTGAGTGGTTTCTGCAATCGCTTTCCATAATTCTTTGCTAAAATCATGGATCTTTTCAGTCGTTTTATCGTCAGATGTGGTTTCGTTATAAGTTGTAGTTTCTTCCTTATCGGTTATGCGATCCAGTTTACGATTCACTACTTTTCTTTTTTCACCGGGCATTACACTGGTAATATGAGCTAATTCTCCCATTTCATAACGCAGCAATTTGTACTTTACCAATTGCAAATTTCCTATTGCATATGGTATAAGAGGAATAGGCATAGGTTGTGGCGGTGAAGTAGAATCAGGGGGTAACGGAAAAATAGCTTTGTCTAAAAGTATGGTAGCATGAAACAAATTATACAAAGTAGCATTCTGTAAAATGGTAGCTGTCTTTTTAGAATTTAGATGACTAAAAATGGTTTCTAAATAGTTACAGATAGTAAGATTTTTTATTATCGATTCTAAATCGCTGCTTTTATAACCCATTTCAATCAATAAGGCAAAATACGAATCCCAAAGACGTTCTTTCGATTCATTATACCCCATTGAATTGAGATAATCTACAATTGAAATTACATCGGTTTTCAGGAAATTGCATACCAAAATAACGACATTCTCCGTTGATTTTGTGGTTTCAAGATGATTGTATAATGCTGTAAAAGAACCAATATATCCTGGCAGTTTATTTACCTGATAAACAAATTGGTTCTGGTAGGGCGGTGCTCCTTCCAGAAAAAGAATGGCCTCATTTTGCATTCTACTTCTGTTTTCGGCAGCTTTTAAAACTTTTAACTGATCATAAAAAGTATTTAAGGGCGGACTGCTGTTTTTAATAGTATAGCCGAAAAAATTGTCTTTTTTATCTGTCTCAGATATTTTTGGCCAGCCTGAAATATAAACATAAGGAAACAAATCGCTGTATAAATTTGCTCCGTTTGCGGGTTTTAAAATAATGTTGGGATCAATAGGTTCGTCTTCCTCAATAATTTCTATAGGAACAGGTATTGGTATTATATCTTCAGGCTTTTTTCTTGGATTAAAACTAATCAGGAATCCTTCGGTATGCCAGATGTAAGTTTGAAAATCTTTTTTATAATATTTAAAATTACTCCATATCCCATCTGTATCAATAATATTGGGATTATTGATTTTTTCCCACTGTAACATCCCTATAATGGTAATGCCATTCTTAAAGGTGTAATAAATATTGCTTTTAGAAGAAAAAACCATAGGAGGTATAGCATAACTTTCACCTGGTGCATTTTTCCAAAACATTTCAGCAAATATTTGCCCTGAGTCTTTCTTATCTGCCGAGACAGGTATTTTAAACACAATAACGAGACCATCTTTTATATCCGGAAAGATTTTATCCTCCCATTTTTTTTCTATTATCTGCATTTTATAGATTGTTTATTGAAATTAGAAATTATAAAATTTTATATTTTGCTTCTCGTTACTAAATCAGGCAACACCTTTAAGTGGCTCCCTTTTTTGATTTTAAACTTCCACAATTATAGTTACCTGTGCCTGTAATAACTCATTGATGGCAATAGAGGTCAGTGGCATGCCCTCATCCCACAGTGCAACGCCATTTCTAAAAACGTGACCATCTTTGTATCCGGGTTTGGCAGGATTACTACCGTTTACTTTTTGCACAAAACTACGGGTACCGTTAGGCAGTAATATACTTATGCCCCAATGGTCCCAGCCATACCAGCTAGTACCGCGCATATGTAGCGCATAATCACCTAAGATAGGATCTGATACATCATTATCCTTTGCAACAAGATTAGTCACACTAAGATTGCCCAGAGTAAAACCGTTGGCAATGGCACTAATTCTTAAAAGTGCAATACGAACTGCATTTTGGCTACTCTTATCGCCTTTGGTTGCATTGGCTAAATTCTCATCTAATACATCCAAAAGTATCGGGATTATAATAGGATTTGTATCCGTCAATTTATCTGCCAGACTGTTACTATCTCTGTTTACACTTGTAGGTGGTTTATCTATTCCTTTTCCCCATTTAAAAAGATTTTCGTAGATATAAGGTGCTGAATTATGATTAGTTACGGACATATATTCCCCTCTGAGTGCCCAACTCCAGCAAGCTGCATTATACAAACCATCATCATCGCCACTTATATAACCGGGACCTGTGGGGTATCCGTCACGGGTAAGCGGGCCTAAATTTTGTAAAGTAACTTTTTGAGTAATTGATAAAATTGCCATATTATTAATTTTTTATTTTTTGCCGACTCTTTCCCGTTTTTGGCTTCCCGGTTATTTTATTTTTCCATGTTTGCGTAAAAATGATAAAGTTATCTTCTGATTTCTAGTTTCAGATTGTCTAAAAAATAATTGCAAACTATATTTAGGATTAATAATTAATATTGAACTGCAGTATTTCATTGGCTAAAAACACAATCATGTTGTAATACCAATCTGTTGCTCTGTTTGTTCTAAGATCTCTAATTTCATTAATTTCTCTTCTTACATGCCAAATTTCTACCTGGCCCAGTTCATCATCTAACGGACAAAAAGGATAGTCTCTAAAAATAGAATCATAGTCTCGTATTTGATTATTATGAATACCTAAACGTACCTTTTTTGCTGCTTCAAAATTGGTTGTTAAAATGAGATTCTGAATTTGTCTCAGATCATCATTAGAAAATTCCAGATACAAAGTCGTATAATTACTCCCAACAGTATTAAGCTGGTTGGATAGAATACTATACTGGGCGGTATCGATTGTTAAATTGTCTAGATATAACAAAGACTGAGGCTGGTTGGCTGGTACATAACCAAAACTAATGGCATTACCGCATTCTTCCCTAAATTCTCTCAAACAGCCTTTAAATGGCTCTTCGCCAGGGTCAAGCGCGCCTCCAGGAAAAGCAAACCTGCCCGGACCATTTGTAATTGGGATTCCGTTTGGTGGAAAAATTTCAGATGGTCTTCCGTTAGAACCATGAAAAAAGAAAGCTTCTTCTCTTTTTTCAAAAATCAAAAAGTACCCTTCTCTTGAATATAAAATGATATAACCTTGCATAATATTTTTTTTAGTTTTATTAATAATTTGTTTTTCTGATAGGAATTAAATGCTGGATGTATGACTTGCAAAGGCTTACCAATGCTCTGTTTTACGAATGGTCAGTTCTCTTTTTTCTTTGGTATGAACCAAAAACAGATGTACGGCCTTGAGTCCGGTAAAGTCAAAACTTAGTACCGAATTTGCATTGTTTTCCTGAGCATATTTTTGTGCATCAGAATGTCTGTTTTCGACCAAAAAAATAGTGCTATCCAGATCAATTTGTGCATGATTTTGTATAAATGACTGTGTAGCTACAAGCAATGATCCGCGATATAGCTGCACTCCTGAATATGCATTGCCTCTGGTTTGTTCAAAATGAAAGACTTGTTTTCCGTTTTGATACTCCTGCATAACGGTTACAATTCCTTCTTTACTAATCAGTGTTTTTTTCTTCTTCTGCACAGATATAGGCCATAAAGAATATGATTCTGAACTGTTTCCTGATGATTTTATTAAACGAAAATGAAGATCCCACGGTATAGAGAACTTATGGTTCCAACCATATTGACAACAGCTAATGACCTTAAACGGAGTTTCTGATGAAATTGCTTTCGAGGTATTTTGTAAAAAGCAAATACCGGTATCTGATAAAGTGGGGCCTAAATTTGTAAAATAAATATCTGTAAACATGACCGTATTTATTAAATTAACACTCTACTTCAATAGTCTCAATATCACCACCTGGTGTATAAGTCTCTAAAAATTTCATGATAAATCCCAATTCTTCTCTCTTTTTATTTTCTGGACCATAACAAAACTGAATATTTAAATAAATTCCCTGAGAGGTAGTCGTTAGCTGTATTTGTCCATAGTCTGAATTGCCGGTACCCGAAACTGTGAATTTGAAATTGGGCTGCGGAGGGGATACACTGTTATCTTCAGGAATGGGAATATCGTTCCAGCCTCCTTTTGTAAGCGTCAATTGGCTGGAAACACCATTTGGATCATAAGTATAATCGACCACATCGATCAAAATAGCTGTCAGCTTTTGAGGAGTTGGCGGGCTTGTAGACGGACCATAATTAGGCGTGGCAGAAATTATCAATCCATTATAAGGAACCTGTAGATTGTTTATTGGCGTCCAGTCTCCAGAATACCATGATTTTTTGTCTAATTCATTCATAACGTTTCATTTTTTATGTAGATCTAATAGCAGATTTCTAAATTTGAGATTTTGAATAAGAAGAAACACAGTAATAAATTCTTACTGTGTTTCTTTTTTTCAAAAAAGTATTATTTATTGATATTTTCTAAGGTAAAATTGAATGCAGTTGAACCTTTACCTGGTCCGCCTCCTGTCATTACAATATCAGCACTGGAAATACCGAATAAATTAATTTCTGAATTAAATTGAGAAATAATGGCAGAATTCATTACTGCTCCTTCCTCAACCTGAGAAATAACTCCGATATAAATACGAGGATGAAACTCAAAAACGGCTTTTTGGCTAGGGGCTAAACCTGTTTTTGTAGCCAGTAAATTACCATCTTTATAGCAATTAGCATTGATGGCACCTGTACCAAGATTATTTCTTATTTCAACTTCAGTAGGACTTGTTGAAGGAGTTGTAGATAGTTGAAGAATATCTCCTGAACTACTTTTTATCATATCAAAAGCCTGACCATCAAATGCATCAATTTGCGGGGTGTAATTTCCGTAAGAATCACTCGCTGAAACTTTAAAATTTAATGGGTAAACAAAAGGGTGGTTATCCAGTCTTCCGCAATTTGCAATAACTTTCCATGCAATTGCAATTTCTCCAAAACTCTCAGCCACATTTTGCTGAAAAATTACTACACTACTGTTGTTGGTATCTCCAGATCTGTTAATGAAGTTTAATTTAATTTTATCCATGATTTAATGTTTTTAGTTTTGAACATTACCCTGATTATGCACGTTGTTGGTTTGCTGTTTTTTATATCAAACGCATATTTGATTTTTGAATACTGAAGATTCATATGGTCAAAAAAACAAGGACAAATTTTGCATGATTTGGTTGGTTGTTCAAATTTGTTAGTTGATATGAGGGTTACTCTTTTCGTTTTTTAAAGTGGGTTCTGCTCCACTGATATACTTATGTTTTGTTTTACCTGAGAAATCTGTCTTTACCTTCTTAAACAATAAAACTGTTCTTTTGCTATTCGAGATAAAAATCTCATGTACACTTTTGAATAAGATTTTACTTTCAGATAACTCTTGGTTTTTTCATTTCCTAATCTGCAGAATCAGTTGATGAATTTGTTTTTTTAGAATCTCACTGTGCACCTGATCAATTCTAATAAGTCAAAATTACAGTGGTATTTCCTATTCGTTTTGTATGAAACGTGCAACTATTTATCAATTTGCTTCATCGATTCTTCTTTTAATTTATCTATATAAGAAAACGCCACATTTATCTCTCTGTAATCATTGGGCGAACATCCAAAAGTTTCTTTGAAATAGCGCGAAAGATGAGCTGCATCATAAAAACCGGCTCCTTCAGCTGCCTCATTTACTGATTTGTCTTTTATATTAAGCAATTCTGATGCTTGTTGCAGTCTTAAATCGCGTACCAGTTTCAAAGTAGAAAATCCAAACAAACGCTGTACTTTACGGTTAAGATTTGATGGGCTCATAAATAACCGGTGAGACAGTTCTTCTACAGAAAACAAATCGTTATCGAGATTGTCCACAATGACAACAAACATCTTTGCCAACCATTTATTTTTTTTTTAAGTTCAATAAGTTCATTAAAATAATTTTCATCCAGAGGGATTTTCCAACTCCATGCTTCAGGCTTTTGCCTTAATGCGTTCTTGCGATATTCAGATGGGCTGCTGTTAAATTCCTGCTTAAACTTACGACTGAAGCCAGTTAGTCCGTTAAATCCGGATTGATAGGCTATTTCTTCGATTGAATACAAATCTGAGTTCAGCATTTCTTTTGCTAATTTCATTCTATGATATAAAATGAGCTTCGCGGGCGAATAACCAATTTGGCATAACTTACGGTTAAGCGTCAATTTACTTATTTGCATTTGCTCTGCTAATTGAGGTACACTAAAGGAAGAATCCGTTTTTTTTTCTGAATAATAATATTGACATGATTTATAAAATCTTCATTGTCAACAGTTATCTTTTCCTCATTTTTTTTTTTAGTATTAATTCCAGCATCTTATATAATATTATTTTGTTCGTTTTTAAAAAGTAGAAAGTCAATAATAAAAATTGATAGTTATTTTCTTATATTTAAAAGTAAATCTACAGTATGTTTAGAATCGAAATATCAAAATATGCTTCAGTAGACAATTTAATGCTATGAGAAAGGGATTTTCTGTCATGGGCAATCTCCTGATAATTTAGAATGGTTTAAGTAGAAAGATGGGGAAGAAGTTATATGTAGTCAAAATCTTTTTGACACTTATAACTTTGTTTTAAACAATAAAAAAAGGGACAAAAGATGGTATTTATCTTTTGTCCTTGATGGTAAAGTTTCGATAATTTGGCAACAAAATCTAACTTTAATAAATTTTGCTGCGATGAGAAATAATAGTCAGGATTTCTCCTTTTTTTTATAAAGTATTTACTTCAAATTTACCCATGCTAAAATCATTTTTAAATAATAAAAACATGCTTCTTTTTGTGATAAATAAGTTTGGAAAAAATTATGTTTTTAATTGAAAAAAAAGACTAAATATTTCCACATTTTCTTTGTTCATATACCAAAAAATAATGTATTTTTGTGCCTTTAAAAAAAGTAGTGAAACACCTTAAAAACAAGAACTTATCATGCATTTATTTTAATTTTTTACAATGAAGGATCTGCATGAAATTTCAGAAATAAATTATAAGGATTTTCACTTAGTAAAAGATATCATTTGCGAGTCTAAACTGATAGATGAAAAGTTGCTTAATTTAGAAAATGCGATACTGTTTATAAAAGATAAACTGAGTAGAAATAAGGCTAAAATTTTCATCACAAAAGAAAAGAATATTCCAATTTCTTTTATCGTTTTATATTACAAGATGAGTACATCTTCAAAAACAAAATACAATTGGCATATTTCATATTTATATGTCAAACCTGATTATAGAAGAAAACAAATTGGAAAAGCAATTATGATCAGGTGTATTGATTATGCAAAAAAAACCAAAGTTGATCATATTTCGTTAAATACAGATATAGAGAATTATGCAGCTCATCAGCTTTATGAAAGTTTTGGTTTTGTACGAACTAATTTTATTTCAAACTATTATTATTACGAAATGAAATTATCACACTAAAAACAACTTGGTTTAAGCCTAATAATTCTTTTAATTTTCATCTATAATTATACATTTATGATTACTAAATTACTTAAAAACTATTTAAATAATTTCACTCAGTTCTCTGTAGAAGTCAAAGTTTTGGCTATTACTACATTTATCAACAGGCTGGGAGCAATGGTTGTTCCGTTTCTTTCGAAGTATATGTTAGAGCAGCTTCATTTTAGTTATAATCAGATTGGGTGGGTAATGGTATTTTTTGGTACAGGTTCATTTATAGGTACCTGGATCAGCGGAAAATTATCTGATAAAATCGGTTTTTATAAAGTAATGATTTTTAGTCTTTTGGGTAGTGGAGTTGTTTTTATTTTATTACAATTTCTAACTACTTTTTATAGTTTTTGTTTTGGAGTATTGATCTTAACGACTATATCTGATATGTACCGCCCGGCAATGTTGGTTTCATTAGATACTTATGCGGGTAAAAAGGAAAGAACCAAGGCATTATCATTAATTCGCTCTTCGGTAAATTTAGGATTTATGTTTGGACCTCTGATTGGAGGGATCATTATTACATTTTTAGACTATACTTTTTTGTTTTATATTGATGGACTTACTTGTATTTTGAGCATTTTGTTGTTTGCCTTTTTTGTAAAAGAAAAGAAACTGCCTTATAAATTAAATACGTTTAAACACTTAAAAGAAGAAAATTCAATTTTTCAGGATAAACCATTTTTAATACACCTTGTGGTTACTTTGATAACCGGTATATTGTTTTTTCAAATGTTTACAACACTCTCGCTTTACTATAAAGAAGTTTTTAATTTTTCAAGTATAGAAAGTGGACTGTTTCTGGCGCTTAACGGAGTATTGATTTTACTTTTCGAACTTTCAATTGTAAGTTATGTAGAATCTAAAAACATTAATAAGCTCTTGATGGTTTCTTTTGGAATACTGTCAATGGCTATCAGTTATTTGTTTTTACTGATCGAGCATAGTGTTTTAGCCTTAATTGTCATGATGATTTTTATGACTATCGGGATTATGTTTACTTTTCCTTTTGCAAATTCATTTGTTAAAAAAAGATCTTTAAAAAAGCAGGAAGGCAAATTTATGGCAGCATTTACTATGAGTTATAGTGTTGCGCACATCCTGAGTACAAAAACGGGTATGGCAATTATTGCAGATTATGGTTACAGGGCAAATTGGATATTTTTGACTTGTTTAGGTTTCGTTGGATTTCTTTTGGCTTATCGTTTGGTTTTTGTGGTTTCAAAAGAAAAGGAGACTATTAAAAAGAAAATTGTAGATGCTATTTTTGTTAGCAATTCTAAATAAATAAGATTTGGTTTTGACATTATCTCAGCCAAAACCATAATCTATTAATAAAAAAAGCTTGTTGAAATTATCTTTCAACAAGCTTTTTTATTTTAAGAATTTCAAATTACAAATTAAAGTTGATTTAATAAATGCAACTTTAAAAAGAGTAATAAATTCAATAAAAAGGATCTTACATTTTTTGAGTTATATCTTTTTTAAATTTATTCAAAAGGGCTTTTGTCATTCCTAAATTTGCTTTATTAGAATCTACAGCCAGATAAATAAAGTATTCATTATTTTCTGAGATATCAATGATGTGAATTTGATTTGTAAGTGTAATCATAATATCATCAATATTTTGTTGTAAGCCTAAAGCACTAATCGCATTTAATTTAGCTTTTACTACTTCTAAGTTAAAAGCCGAGGCCAATTCAGGATCAAAATCAGCAACAACAGAGTCGCTAAAATAAGAAATACCACTTTTAATTTCGGTTACTGCAACTGCAATATAACCGGGAATGTTCTTTTTAATTTCATCCCCAAATTGTTGTAAAAAATCTGACATATTAAACTATTTTAAATTATTGTTTTTATTTATATTTAATGGTGGGTAAAGGTTTTAGAATATTTAGTAAACTCTGGCTTTTATGCGAATACTAGAAATTGTTTTTAATTTTCTTAGAGCGGTCCACTACATAAGAAACTAACCAGGCTATTTGACCTTCTTTTGCAAAATAAATTTTCTTCGATTTCAAATCCGGAATACTTTCCAGACAGGATATCAAAATATTATTTCCTGAAATTAAATGTTTCTGGCTGTACGTATTGGTTACTTTTTCGGCTTCTTTACTTGTTTTAGCCAGGTTTTCATACGTAATAAAGTTGTTCTTTAAAATGGCATCATAGTTTACAATATCTTCCATTTTTAAAGGCACAAAATGATCTTCGTTATTTTTATTGTAGTATAAGGTTACAAATGCCCAAACAGCTCCTCCTGAAAGATATATTTTCTTTTTCTGGAGTGATAAAGGTTTACTATTGAGCATGTCTTTTATTTTTTGTCTTAAAATTGGAGCATACTCAAATGATTTCTCCGTATAGACTGACATACTGTTTATTTCCTTCGGGATTACAATCGTTTTATTAATTGCTTCTGTAAGTGTGATCGTACCGTAATCTAATTTTAAAGGAAAAAACTCAAATTTATTGTCATTAAGCACATTTACATAACCACCTTTTGTGTTTCCGCCGCCTATGTCCAAAACAATCGCATCTTGATAGTCAGTAGGAGGAATGGCGCCTTTTAGCAACATTTTGCCTTCTGTTTCTGCGTTAATAAAATCCAGGTCTTTGTTTGTTAAAGCCTTAATTTTATCCGTTAATAATTGCGTATTGTGTGCAAGGGCAACTCCGGAAGAAGCTACGATAAAAATATTTTCATCGGCAACACTGTACATCTTTTTTATTTTCGAAAAATTTTCAAGTACGACAGTTCCGGCTTTGTTTATGTCTTCCTGAGCCAGATTACCATCGATAGAAATACCTCTTGCTATACCAACGTTTTCTGTCCAGTATTCGATGATATCATAATCTCCTTTTTTAATATTATTTACATCTATAACAGAAAACTTAATTCCCTTACTTCCTATTTCAATTCCTGCATAGAGATTCTTTTGTGCAAATGCCCCAAAAGAAAAGGAAAAAACAAAAAGGAAAAATAAGGATTTAAAAAAGTATTTATTCAGCATGCAATTCCGATTATTCATTAGTACTAATTTTGTATTTCACTCAATTACGTAATAACTTCAATTTAGGTTTTTTGATACCCAAATATTTTAAAAGAAGCAGTTGATGTCTATCAATTTTTGTGACAAAAAAAGCAGTAACAGCAAAAATTATAGCGATAAAAACACCAACAACTGACTGCTATTACATAATTTTGCGATATATAAAGTAACTAGCTTCTTAATATCGTACTATGAGCAATACATTTTCTGACAACAGCCAAATTGGGACCGTATCTACTTTCTCTGAGCTTGTAAATACCAGTTTCAATGGAGAAATGAATGCGTTATGCTGGCACAGAAATTTAGATGGCGATTTTAAGGAGATTGTAACCCAATTATCTTTAAAAGAAAATATAACCGAAGTTTTTCCTGAAGACCTAATCGCCCTGCAGCTATCAGAAAAGGGAAATATGGCAAGGGAAATAATTTTGAATGATCTACAGTTATTAGCTGATTTTGGCGCTTCGCCTTCTCTTAATTTACTAAAGTGTTACGAACGTGATGACGAATTTGATTTTATAGCTACAGATGTGTATTCGTTTCATGTTGATCGTTCGCCCGTTGCAACAGATACTTTTTTATGTACCTATCACGGAGCCGCAAGCGATATTATTGCTAATTCGCAGGCAGAACAAAAAATTATAATTCCGGAAATCCGAACCAAACTAAAAGAACTGTATGATGGACCAGAGGAAGGATTTGAAGAGTTTTTGAAAGAAAATTATTTTGATTTGCATTATCAGATTCATGAAAATGCAGAGCCTGTTAATTTAGGTTTAGGACATCTTTGGCGACTTGCGGTAGATCATCCAAAACAACAAGTATTGCCTTGCATTCATAGGGCGCCAATAGAAAATGAAGGAGAATATAGGTTGTTGCTGATTTGCTAATACTTATAATTATCCAAAGATTATTCTATTCATACTTACTCAAATCCAGATTTAGAATAGTACCAACTCTGCTAAACTCTTCATTGATCTTGGCATTCAGGATTAGTTGCTGATTGTTTATGGGATGATTAAAAATTAACTGATGTGCATGAAGCATCATTCCTGTAAGGTTAAAATTCTCCAGCCATAATTTATTTTGTTTGTTGCAGCCATGTGGCCGACTTCCTAAAATGGGATGAAAAATATGTTTAAAATGTTTTCGCAATTGATGCATACGTCCGGTTTCAGGAATCGCTTCTACCAAACAATATCGTGAAGTGGGTTTATTGTTGAATTCTAAGGCAACTTCGGCATTTTGTAAACGATGAAAGTGTGTTATTGCATTTTGTTTAACATCATCATCATTCGTTAAATCATAATCTATTGTTTGTTCTTGAGGCGACCAGCCACGTAAAATTGCCAGATATTTTTTTTCGACTTCGCGAATTGCAAAACGATCATTCATAATTTTCAAAACATCTTTATCCAGTGCAAATAACAAAACACCAGATGTTTTGCGGTCTAAACGATGAACAGGATAAACATGTTGACCTATTTGATTTCTTAATTCCTGAATGGCATACACTTTTGCATCGCGCGCATAAAATGATTTGTGAACCAGCAAGCCACTTGGCTTATTAATGGCGATAATATATTGGTCTTGGTAAAGAATTTCTAACATTGGGCAAAAGTAAACGAGATTTCGATTGAAATCCCGTTTAGGACTTATTTATTTCTATACTACCAATGTTTTCTTTCTAACGGCATAAATTGTGGACTTTCTTCGCTTGTTGACATTATTACTATTCATTAAAAATTTCTTTTATAAATCTCTTTAAAGAAAACAACTATCATCTTCATGCTTTGCAGGATTCCTTTTTTAACTTATATTCGCTGATTATACATTTGTGGGTACATTTTACTCATTTTAAAAAACTAATTTGTGAAAAACACACAAGAAAACATACAAGATAATCAGCTTAAACGCGGACTGACGAATCGCCACATTCAGTTAATTGCCTTAGGCGGATCAATAGGTACAGGACTTTTCCTGGGTATTGGCCCGGCGGCTGTATTAGCAGGACCATCTGTTATTTTAGGATATGCCATTGCCGGAATTATCGCTTTTTTTATCATGAGGCAACTTGGCGAAATGGTGGTCGAAGAACCTGTTTCAGGAAGTTTTAGTCACTTTGCTTATAAATATTGCGGTTCTTTTGCGGGTTTTGCATCCGGTTGGAATTATTGGATTTTATATATCTTAGTGAGTATGGCAGAACTTACTGCCATTGGTGTTTATGTGCAGTTTTGGTGGCCCGAAATTCCGCTTTGGGCATCCAGTTTATTTTTCTTTCTGGTGATTAATGCTTTGAATTTTGCCTCTGTAAAAGTTTACGGAGAAACTGAATTCTGGTTTTCGATCATAAAAGTGGTTGCCATTATTGCCATGATTCTTTTTGGAACGTATTTGCTAATAAGTGGAACAGGAGGAGAGCACGCAACAATTCATAATTTATATAACGATGGAGGCTTTTTCCCTAAAGGTTTCTTCGAAAAAACTGCAACTGGTGATTTTCAGGGTTTATTATCTGCAATGGCGCTAATTATGTTCTCTTTTGGAGGTTTAGAACTTATTGGAATTACCGCTGCAGAAGCCGAAAACCCAGAAAAAAACATCCCGAAAGCAACAAATCAGGTTATTTATAGAATCCTTATATTTTATGTTGGTGCATTGGTCATTTTATTTGCTTTATCACCTTGGAGACAAATTACGACAGATAGCAGCCCGTTTGTAATGGTTTTTCAAAATCTAAATGGGATGGAATTTGAGCTTTTTGGTACCAAAATATTTTTTACAAAGCTTATTGCCAATGTGCTTAATTTAATTGTATTAACTGCAGCATTATCTGTATATAATAGCAGTGTTTATAGTAACTCACGCATGTTATATGGTTTAGCAGATCAGGGAAGTGCTCCTAAGTTTTTAAAGAAACTAAACCGACATTCAGTGCCCATTAATGCTATTTTAATTTCTTCGTGTTTTGCAGCGATTTGTATTTTAATAAATAAAATAATGCCCGAAGAAGCTTTTAGTATTTTAATGTCTTTAGTAGTGTCTTGTTTAGTTATTAACTGGGTTATGATTTCGTATACGCATCTAAGATTTAGACTTTCGAAAGACAAGGAAAACACAAAAACTAAGTTTCCTTCCTTATTTTATCCGGTAAGTAATTATATCTGTTTTGTGTTTTTATTTGGTATTTTGTCCATCATGTGGATCACAAATATGAAGTTATCCGTAGAATTAATTCCTATTTGGTTAGGTATTCTTTTTATATGTTTTAAAGTTTTGAAAGCGAAAAAATAAGTAGTTTTTGTTATAATATTAAAGGCATTGAGTATCAATTTGTAGTTGATTTTTAATGCCTTTTTTTAAATGTTGTGTTTTCGTTTATAATTCTGTATTTCCCAATTTGATTTCTCAATTCCTGAATGGCATACACTTTTGCATCGCGCGCATAAATTGATTTGTGAACCAACAAGCCGCTTGGTTTATTAATGGCTATAATATATTAGTCCTGGTAAAGAATTTCTAACATTGGGAAAGTAAAGAGATTTCAATTGAAATCTCTTTTATGAGTTTTATTTCTATATTAATTTTTAATTAATTCGAAAAATGTATCATTTTTTTTACATTTTAGCAATAAATTTTAACTTAGCATGTGATTAAGAAAATCAAATGAAAATAGAACAATGCAATAGAGTAATAAAAAAAATGTGTTGATTTTTTTAGTAAACATTAATCTTAAAGCATTTTATACAAGGAAATATAATAACATTTAAATAAAAACGAACATACATGGAACCAATTACTTTAATTACGATTGCAGGTTACGTAAGTTTAAAATTTCTAGATCAATTCACAAAAGAAGAAGGCTACGGTAGATTAAAAAACTTATTTTTTCCGAAAAAGAAATATAAAAATCAATTAATAGAAATTATTCTTGAAACGATAACGGAATTTCGCCAGCATTATTTAGTAAAGGAAGGTGACTCTAAATTTTATTTTTTCCAATCTCAGATAATATTTGAGGAATTGAATAAATATCTTTTGTTTGCAAAACAGACTATTAATTACGAAGATTTGCTTCATAGATTTCAAGAAAATCCTAACATTATAGTTCCTACTAAAGAAGAATTAGAATTTTTCTACGGGAGGTTTACTTCCAAAATAAAAGAAGACAAAAAACTTAAGTCTCTCTTTATCGATGAAAACTATAAAACTAAAATATTTGAAACTATTGAAAGGCTAAATAGTATTGAAGTAAAAGTTGATGATATTCACGAAAAGATTATAGATATAAAATCCTCATTAAATTTTATTCCGGATAAAGATTGGTTTAAGAATCAATGTGAAAAATCAATTATTGTCTTAGGAAAGCGATATACTCCTGAACTTAATTTTGCTCTGGAAGTCTCAAAAATTTTTGACGCACTTGGACGCACTTCAGATTTTAAAAAATCTATAGCTGCTATCATTGATGAACTGTTAATTAAGGGAAGAAAAGTATTAAAAAAGAAAGAGGAAGTAAAAGAAGATGTTGAATTATTAGAGCAGAAGTTTGATGAAATTTATCAGTTCTATTCTGCAATAGATTTCGAAAATAATGAAAAAATAGGATTTGACAATTTTATAACCATTTTGGATTCAATTGAAGAAATTACGGGTAAATTAAAACAGTATTATAATAAGGAAGAATATAAACTTCAAAAGGAAAAAAATGATTTTTCGCATTATCATAAATATGGAACTGAATTGAGAAATCTTAGAGATTTTGAAAACAATATTTATAAATTTAGGGATTTCATCGAAGATGGTTTATGTGAAACAGCTAATAATCCTTATTTAATTTTAGAAGGCGAGGCAGGTATAGGGAAATCCCATATGTTAGGAGATATAGTAACTAAAAGAGTTAAAAAAAATTACGAAAGTATTTTCCTTCTAGGGCAACAGTTTACAACAGAGGATAATCCATGGACTCAAATATTTAGCTGGCTCCAGATAAAAAATACAACATCAGAAGAGTTTTTAAGTATCATTAACGAGAGAGCAAAAATAACAGAAAAGAGAATTATAATTTTTATTGATGCAGTTAATGAAGGAAGGGGAAAGTATATTTGGCCAGAGAATATTAGGAGTTTTATTTCTGAAGTAAAAAAATATGAATACTTAGGTTTGGTTCTAAGCGTGCGTTCATCCTATAAGGATTTAATATTTCCTAAAGAAGATATTAAAGAATTAAGTCTTATTGAAAATAAGCTTTATGGATTTAGAAATAATGAATACGATGCCTGTAAATTGTTTTTTTCCAATTATGGAATTCAACTGCCTAGCATACCTCTTTTACACCCAGAGTTTCACAATCCGTTATTTCTAAAACTTTTTTGTGAGGGTATATCTAAATCTGGTCAAAATAAAATACCAGATGGAGTTCAAGGAATTAGCTCAATAATTAATTTTTTCATAAAGAATGTGAATACTGTATTGGCAAGTTCTAAAAGATTTGATTATTCGACTGGCATTAATTTAGCAGATAGATGTGTAGAAGCTATTATACATTACAAGTTAGATAGCGATTTAAGATATGTCAGTTATGAAAAAGCAATAGAAATAATTGAAGAAATTGTTTCAAAATTTGTTACCAAAAAAGGAACTTTTTTAGATGAGCTTATTTCTGAAGGAGTTTTTGCAAAGAATTTATTTTGGATTGAGAAGGATAATTATGAAGAAGGAATTTATTTGGCTTATGAAAGGTTTGAAGATCATCTTACTTGTAAATATTTACTGAACACAGATTTAAATTTGGAGACTGAATTTCAAGAAGGAGGAAGTTTTTTTAAATATATAGAGGATGAAAATGCTTTATATTTTAATAAGGGACTAATTGATGCTTTTTCTATTCAGATTCCTGAAAAGATCAACAAAGAATTTTATGAATTAATTCCTAATTTAAAAGACAACTACACGATAGCAGAATCATTTGTTGAAAGTCTTCTATGGCGTAAATATGAAACTATAAATGATAGTTCAGAAAAGTATGTTGACGAGGTTGTGTTTTCATATGATGAAACTCATAAATTATTTTGGGAAACAATTATATCGGTAACTTCTGTGCCAGAACATTTTTATAACGCATACTCGTTACATAGACATTTGTCTAGTCTCAGTATGGCAGATAGAGATGCAACCTGGACATATCTTTTAAAAGATAAATTTGATAATGACTCATCTTTTAAAAGACTTATAGATTGGGGATGGAACCAAGAGAATAAACTTCATATCTCAGATGAGTCTGTTAAATTAACAAGCATTACATTAGCGTGGTTTCATACTTCTACAAACAGAGAGCTTAGGGACAGCTCTACAAAAGCGCTTGTTAACTTATTACAGAATAGAATTGGTGTCTTGATTGAGGTTTTAAAAAGTTTTGAAAAATGTAATGATCCATCTGTTTATGAAAGACTTTTCGCCGTGGCTTATGGATGTAGTTTGCGAACTAAACAGATAGAAAAGCTTGCAGATTTAAGTGAATATATTTATAAATCAATATTTAAACAAAAAGAAGAAGTTTATCCTCACATTTTGCTACGTGATTATGCGAGAGGAGTTATTGAATATACCTATTATTTAAAGCAGAAATTAACTTTTGATATTATAGATGCAAGACCTCCTTATAAAAGTTATTTCCCAGAAACGGTGTTGTCAAATGAAGAAATAGACGAGTTGTATAAATTTGATTATGATGATCCAAGTTTTAAAAAAATATACTGGTCACAGAATGAGATTTTAAGTTCTATGACAACTGAATACGGAAGAGGTACAGGTGGATATGGTGATTTTGGTAGGTATACTTTTCAGAGCGCATTAAGTACTTGGGATGTAAACCCAGATGATTTAAGTAATATTGCAGTTGACTGGATTTTTAAAAAATATGGGTATGATGTTGAAAAACATGGAGAGTATGACAATAGTTTAGAATACAATGGAAGAAAAGCAGCAATCATTGAGAGGATTGGCAAAAAATATCAATGGTTGGCATTGTACGAAATTACAGCGAGAGTATCTGATAATTTTAAAAAATATGAAAGATGGGCAAACGATGGAAAAGAAGAACCATATCAAGGTCCTTGGAATCCTTATATAAGAGATATCGATCCTACAATTTTAATAAAAACTACGGAAACCTACCGAGAAGATGAAGAGATAGATTATTGGTGGATTAGTAAAGATACATTTAATTGGGATTGTTCTTTGGAGGATTGGGTAAAGAAATCTGACAATCTTCCAGTTATTGAAAAACTTATCAACGTAATTGATAGTGAAAAGAATGAGTGGCTTGTTTTAGAAGGACACCCCGGATGGTCTGAAGCAAAAAAAATTGGTGAGGAAAAATGGGATAACCAGCATAAAAGAATGTGGTGTCAAATTAGAAGCTACATTTTAGAAGAAAAGGATTTTGATGATTTTACGAGTTGGTCAGTTAAACAAGATTTTATGGGTAGGTGGATGCCTGAAAATAGAGAAAAATACGAGGTTTTTAATAGAGAATATTATTGGTCGCAAGCTTATAGAGACATCTGTTATGAATTAGAGTATGAAGGTCAGAAACGGGATGTATATGACAGAAAAACGGGTAGTTTTATTTCCTCAGTACTTATACCAGTAGAAACTTATATGTGGGAAGAAGAATTTGATAAATCTAAAGAAGAAACAATCACTTTTATGAAGCCAAGTTTAGGAATTTTTAATGGAATGAAACTACAATATTCGGATAAGGAAGGAGAATTTCTCAATTCTAATGGTGATTTAACTTGTTTTGATGCAAGTACTAATAATAATTCTAATTCTTACTTTTTAATTAGAAAAAAACCATTTTTACAGTATCTGAAAGAGAATAATTTAAAGATTGTATGGACTATTCTTGGTGAAAAACAAGTGATAGGTGGAGCTACATTTGGAAAAGAATACCTTGGAACATTAGGGTTTAGCGGTACTTATTACTTAAAGGACAATAATATAACTGGAGTTTTAAATACAAAACAGAGTTAAAAAAATATAATTTTGAAACTCCAGCGATTTAAAGATGGCTTTATTTTTTATCTCACTAATAAATATCGAAAAATCTTTTGGGTTTTCAGTAAATAATTGTAAAAAAAAATCCCAATTAGAGATTAGTTTTTAAATCTGGAAGTATTACAGTTTAAATTTAAAAAAAAGAAGTAATATAATTAATTGTAATATTTTTTTATTTAAATAATACACAAAAAGAGACTTTTGAAGTCTCTTTTTTGCATTAATATATCTTTATAAACAATTATTTATTTATCAATTTCTCAAGCCTCGCCATCATTTCATCTTTCTCTTTCAACATACGCTCATACAACGCAATTTTTTCATCATATAATTGTACAATTTTGTCAATTGTATTAAACGTACAATTATCATTCTTCTGAATACCAATTGCACTATCATTATTAGTAAATGTATTTGCAATTATATTAATCGCATGTTCTTCATCAAAATTCTGAAAAGCTTCAACTGGAATTTTTAATACTGCCGAAATTTGTTTCAACAGATTGTCTTCAATTACATCTTTCTGCTCCAGCATAGAAATTTTCTTCTGGTTCCAGTCATTTCCCAGATCATAAGCTAATGCTTCCTGCTTGATGTTAAGCATTTCTCTGAAACGCTTTACGTTTTTCCCCTGATGTATTTTCTGTTCCATAATGAATATCTATTTTCTAAAGGCTCAAAGATAAAGCCATTTGGATTAAAAAGCATGAATTTCAAAGATAAAAAAATATCTGGTAAAACATATATTTTGTAAGATAATATATCTTTTTTTAGAATAGTTTATCTTTTTAAAAGAATGGAACTTCGCTTAAGAATTTTAAATCTCCTTGAGTATGAAAAAGAATAAAATATCGTTCGACACTGGTTTTTGGTCAAGCTTTGTAACAGGAAACCCATTTAAGGCAATCGATTCCCTTTTTGACTTTGCAGATCTTGATTATTACAAGCAAAATTTAACCGAGGTATTAATTTACAGCTATAAAACAAAAGTGTGTCAACAAGACAATCCTTCGGGTGTTTTTGTGTTGTATACCGTGATCAAATCTTTGCTTAAAGTGTGTTACTGCCTGAAAAAGAAACGCAAAAAATGGAAAGTAAAGGATTCCTTGCACTCAGAAACAGTTCTTCATCTTTCTTCACTAACCAAGGAAGAATACGACAATCCTTTTATTGTATTTCAAAACGCATTTGATGAAAAAACACTCGAAGAATTTCAATTATTTCTATGTTTAATCCTGGAGCTTTCATTGTCTCCCCGTGCCGGAGATCCTGACACAGACCTAACGACGCCTTACATTCATTTAACCAAAATGCTCGATGCCGTGGCGCTAATAAAAGAAAGGGGAGTAGAGAAAATCAGGAATAAGGTTCAGATGGATTGTCTGGCATAATAAATATGCATATCTAAGCTTTAGAATACGATAGTACATAAGAGGAAAAACATAAAAAAATCCCCGTTCGTCAAGAATGGGGATTTAATAATTGTGCTCAATATAGTATAAAAATTTGTGAACTCGTGGCTTTGTGAACCTTAGCGAAGCCTATTTTGGTTTACACCAAAATTTAAATTTTATTTTACTGAGGGAATAATGTCAATTATTACGGTACGGTTGTAAAAACGTTCTTCGGGAAGTTTGTTTTCAAAAGCCGACATATTTTCGTCTTCTCCAAAACCATGTACTTCAAATTTCACATCCTTTCTGCCTGAGTTTATCAAGGTCTTTTCTATAATGCCTTTTACTTCATTGGCTCTTTCTAAAGATAAGTTAAGGTTATACGACTCTTCACCAATAATATCAGTGTGACCGTGAATGATCACAAGAGCATTTTTAGGTATTTTAGGCGTAACAACATCTGTTAAATATTTTTCATACATAGCAATTGCTTTTGATTTATTAAATTCAAAAAGTATGCTGTATCTAAGACCTTCTTCTGTTTTGGCAGGCGTCCATAATACCATATGTGTAGTGGTAACTTTTTCCTGGGTAGTACCGTTTTTGTTTGTACCAATCAGTTTTACTTTATAATCACCCTCAGAGCGGGTTCCCATAATGCTTTTACCGGGAATACTTATTTTTTCCTGAGTATAAGGACCAAAAGTTTTTACTTTTCCGTCTGGATCTGTAGTTTCTAAAGACCATGACGAGTATGCTTTTTGCGCACCCTGAGCATCGATTGTAATATAACTGTCGATAGGCGCTTCTTGTACAGTGACAAGCTCTAAAGGTTTTAATGGGGCATCAGGACCAGCTTGAAATTCCATCAATAATTCAGGCGAATTACTTTCGATAGAAACCCTGCGATCTCCTTCGCGAAGTAAAACCAATTCTTTTGTGGCTCCGGGCTGTTCAGACGGAATGGCTGGTTTTAACTGCCCTTTAGTGGTGATTCTCGATGCACTGATTCCAAATACACTCACTAAATAGGTTTTGATTGACTCAGACATCGCAGCACCATCTTCAGTTCCTTTTTCAGACGAACCAACAAGTGTAACATTTGCTCCAGGATTTTTTACCATTCGATTTCCCAGAATATTAATGACGTTATAGTAAACTGCCATTTGTCTTGCAGAACGACCTGATGAATTTGTACTGGCTGTGATCCCAATCTGGTCTTCATTAAAATCTTTTGCCTCTTCTTTTTTCAATAATTTGTAACGACTTGGTATTTTGTTGGACTCAAGATCAAAAAAAACATAATTACGTAACGGGAAAACCTCACGAACACTTCTTTCTCCCGGGATATTTTTAGGAGCATTTACAGAAAACTGAACTTTAGACTCCGGAGCCTGAGGTGTTTCGATTGCAGTTCCTTGTCCAAATTTAAGTGCCATACCAACTCTAAGAGCCGTTATATTCCAGGTTTCTGTCGTGCGGGGATGTTGCCCAACATAAGGTTGAAAATTTATAAAAGGAGACAAAATAAATTGTGTTTTATGATTTTGCGAGGATAACGGAATATCATAACCGGCTCCAATTTGCATAGAAATAAGCGTTTTGCTGATATGATCAAAATCGCCTCTTACTGCCTCAGACGGTTCCTGATCCGGATAGGCAGGATTTGTTCCTAACGTATATTTAAATGATTTATCAATATTAAAGGCCAAACGCGGACCTGCGTATACATAAAAATTAGATTTAAAAGGTGCAAAACGAATGCTTGGTTCTACAGTAATATAACTTAATCCTGTAGATAAATCTGCGGGACAGTTGCAAGGCGTAATTTTTTGATCGAAAGAACCTTTTCTGCTGTCATAACCGGCCTGAAACATAAAACCTAATCTTGTATCTGGTTTATAAAATTCAACTAACGGCGCCAGATAAAGTCCGGCTCCCTCGCCATTATGAAACGTGACCGGCGGAGTCAAATTTGAATTAAGCTGATTGGTTGAACCACGGTAAAAACTGTAGTTGGTTGCACCGGCAACACCAAAGAACCATGAAGGTTTGGTGTAATATACTTCCTGTGCCTGGAGCGTTGTTTGAGCCCCGATATATAACAAAGTTAAGAGTAAGAACTTGTTTAAGAGAACTTTATCTGAAAGTCGCGTTATATATAATTTTGATTTAAAACTAATGTTAGTTTTCATTTCTTTTTATTTAGGTGTTTTTTTATGAAAAAAATCCCGTTCGAAAACGGGATATACTATTGAGTTGTGTTATTTAGGGAACATTTACGGTTGTGTTTACCATTGTAACAGATGCGACTAAAGATATTGCTCTTCCGTTTAGCACTGTTTGATTTGCATTGCCCGCGGTAGAAAAAGTAACCCCGGAATTGGCGATAATAGTTCCAACCATTGTTCCGCCACCGGCACTGTTAATAGTCGCTGCACTACCTACATACCAAAAAACGTTTTTGGCTAAGGCGCCGTTTGTCATTATAACACTTTTAGCACCTGTAGGTCCTGCAATTCCCACGGTAAGTCCTGAAGCAGTTTGAAAAATCCAGGTAGCATTTGGGTCACCCTGAGCATCGAGAGTCAGGTTGCCATTGGTGATTTTAAAAGTACCGCTTGCTGATTTGTATACTCCCGGAGCTAATGTCAATCCGCCTAGTTCTCCTGCATTTGGATCTGAACCACCTGGTTTTGCTGCTGGCGAAATACTTAAATACGCCGCATTAGCATCTAATGATGCTTTTTGTGCAATGGCTAATGATGTTGCTGTTCCCGGAGCCGGAGGTCCGGTAAAGATATCACCCGTAACATTTCCAACATTTAGAGGAGTTTCGGTATAAATTACAAGACCGTCATGAAATCCTGTAATAAGGGTTGAAGCAGCAGTTGTTCCTATGCTTCCATTGCTTATTACTGTATTTAAACCTTGGTTTGTCACTCCGGCGTTTCCACCAAAAGCACCAAACATTGCGGCAGTACCAAGATCTATGTTGATTGGCGCAGGAGGTAACAATATTGTTGTAAAATTCCATACATAATCAACAGCCAATGGTGTTCCGGCTGCGCTTTTTGCTCCATTTGTAATGGTAGCTGTATACGTTTTTCCTAATACTAATGCAGTAGTCGGTTTAAACGAAGAGGTAGTGCCAGAATAAGAAACTGTACCTGCAATTGTTGTAGCACCTTCTTTCAACGTAAAGGTTGCTGTATTTATTGAGGCTACATCCATGATAGTACTAAAATCAGCTGTTACAGTTTGATTTAGGGCAATATTTACAGCATTATTCATGGGGTCTGTCGCAGTTACCGTAGGTATCATATCTGTTGTAAAGCTCGACGTATATGGTGTTGCCATTGCAGTACCCAATGTGTTTTTTGCACCGGTACTAATCGTTACAGTATAAATTTTGTTTGGTAATAAAGGGCTTGCAGGAACAAAAGTTACTGTTGATCCGGTAGACGAGATTGTTCCCGTTACAGCGTTAATACCCTGATTTACTTTAAAAGTGGTAGTGTTTAAAGTCGATGCATCCATAGCCATATTGAATGTGGCCGAAATTTTTTGATTTAAAGGCACAGCAATAGCCGTATCAATAGGATCTGAAGTAATAACTACAGGTCTTAAAGTTGCGCCGGTCGAAAATACCCATACATATTCAACTTGCAAAAAATTACCCATTACGTCTTTGGCTTTTGTCGTAATTCTGGCCGTATAGGTCATATTCTCTGCAAGCAAAGCCTGTGGGGTAAATGATGCTGTTTTTCCGGAATACGTAACTGTTCCTGCAATAGGAGATGTTCCGGTTACAATAAACGTGGTCGAAGTAATCGAACCCGGATCCATTTCTTCGTTAAATGTTGCGGTAATGACTTGTCCCAACGGAACGTTTAATGCATTACTCAAGGGCGTAGTCGACTGTACCACAGGGCAAACGCCAACGACTTCTTTAAAATCGTCGTTTTCGCATCCTGTAATTAATGCGATACATAATATAGCAAAGGTGAATAGTAAATTTTTAATTTTCATTTGTTTGTTTTTGTTTTAAATTGGATTATTTCCAAGTGGTAAAGGTGATGGTGGAATTTTCAGAAAAATTATACAATCCGGGTTAAGTGTTGTATAATTAACACAATTATTTTTATTAAATATTACTTCATAAATAATTCATTTTGGGCTTCAACCAGATTTTTTAAGGAAACTATTTCATAATGATGGTCATGTTCGAAATAAGAACATCGGCACCATCACTGCCGCTGTAGCGCTGCAAATAAAAATCTACATAATCATTGGTGTTTAATTCAATAGAGGCATTAATTGGCAGTGTGACAATATCATTTGCTGCAGTTCCCCTGCCATAAAACTTAAATTGTGGCACTGCTACGCCATTTTTATATAAATAAACAATATAAGTTCCCGCTGATGGAACCTGAAAATTTACAGCCCCTGAAACCTGAAAAATTCTTTTCTTTTTACCAACATATTTCAATCTGTTGTAAGTTGCATCGGTTGAAAATCGAAATAAATTGCTCGATACAGTAGGAATTGATGGTGAATATATTCGTACGTTGGTACTGGGAGTACCGGCACTCATGTTCAGTGGTATAGCACCTCCGGTTTCTGCATCCATAGAAAAATCTCCGGTTGCATTGGTATCTGCTTCAGTGGGAATCCCTGCAGCCCTAACGCTCCATGCATTACTAAAATTGTAGCCTGTGTAAGTTGAAGCGGGCGCATATGGTTTAACATAATTAGCCGATGTGGCACCTGTAAAAACTACAGATTCTAAAACAGCATCACCACTAATGGAGAGTCCGGCTGTCGAAACATCCAGGCCATATGCTCCGGGACCCACATTAAGGAAGCCTCCTTGCTTTTCTATCAAAGTAAAGGCTCCTGTAAATTTTTCGTAGGTACCGGAGTTGTTTACAAACCATGCTTGATTACTGAGCAGCAATTGTCCAATATTACTATACGTAATACCATTTGTATTTCCTGAAAAATTGACAATACTCATAAAAACTAATCCATAACCGGATATCGTTCCAATATTGGCAGCATTGGCAATTACAGTATCCCTAAGTAAAAATGTAGCGGTCGATGCTGAGGCATTTAAATTAAAAACAGTTGCACCTGGCGCTAAAATAGTAAGACTTCTAATGCTGCCGCCTGTGGTCCCGTCAAAAATAATTCCTGATGACTTATAAATTATATCCTCGTTGGCATCTAATCCTTGTATATAAGCATTATTGAGATCTATAGGAAAATCAAAAATTACGGTACCATTTATTTCATATAATGTATTAGAGCTCAAAACATATTTTGCGCCGCCACCAGCAGCAAGTTCTGTTGCCAGAACGACGGCTAAATTATCAGTTGATCTGAGACGTTTAAAATTTAATCTTGGACCTCCGCCGCTATTAATAGCAATCCAGGCTGTAGCACTATAATAATAGAATGATTTTAAATCAGTGTCATAGACAAGTAATCCCTCAGCAGGTGTTGCTATAGCGATTCTCTGCGAAGTTGTCATACGGGGAGCGAGCATACCCTGGGTAGTAGAAACGATATCTAAAACTGAACTTGCATTGGGTGTAACAGTCCCAATACCTACTTGTGCATTGCCTGAGATTGTTACAAAAAACAAAAGCAAAAGTAGTATGGTTCTAGTATTTTTTGAAGTATATGAGGTTATGATCATAATTCTGGATTATTAATTTAAGATTTTGAAATATTTTGTGTTACTACTTTATAATCTAAAGACTTTGCTATTTTGCAGAATTTGAGATGATAATTTTTTGAGTAATTTTTACATTATCCCCTGTAACGAATGTTGCGATATAAATTCCGGAGCTCACTCCTGATGTAGAAAAATTAAAATTGGATTCGACTTCTAAATTTTCTTTAGTAATCACGGCTTTTCCAAGCATGTCATAAAGCACAAATGATTTGATGATTTCATTGTTTGGATTGAACGCTTTTAAGACTTGATTTTTATTATCCTGATAAATAAAGAAATTAGTTTTTACCTCATCATTTATTCCTAAGGTCTGATTGGTAAAAGTTATTTTAAAACGATCAGTATAAGTGCCGGGAACGACTTCGACTTCGTAGAGGCTATTTTTAATGTCATGATAAGACATATCGAGTGCATCGTAGAGATAAACATTTTGCGATTCATCGAAATCCGTGATTTGAGAGATATAAAATTTAAAGGTTGTATTTTGTGTTGCTTTTACTGAAAGCGGAATTTTTTTAGACAAATCGAAATTAACACCTTGAATTACATAATTTCCGTTTTCGATCCAAAAAGAAACATCATTAGGAAGGTCATCATCCATGTTTTTTGCATCAATACCTTTATCTATCCCGTCAGTCGCTGTAGCAATAAAAGCTATTGCAAGCTGTCTTGTAAACTCATTGTTTATTATAGTGTTTAATTTTATATAAACAAGAGGAGGATTGATCACAGCATCATCCTCATTTTTGGTAGTATAAGTTAATTTAGGGTTTAAATTTCTTGCTGGTTTTTCAAACTGCGACAAAGTGCCGCCTTCTTTGTAAAATACGCGATGAGAATTTTTAAATGTGACTACTCCGTTAGAATTGCCATTTATCAAAAAGCCCTGCCCAATAGGAAGGTATTTTCTGGCTACTGCCTGACTGGTTCCGGTTGGAGGATTACTATTTACAGTTCCGTCAGTGTTGTATGATCTAAATGTGGCAGCGACATAGACGCCATTAGATGTGATATCAATAGGAGAGTAGGTGGCATAACCTCCTCTGTAAGCAGACAGAAAATGAGATTTAACATTTTTGTCTTGCTGCCAGAAATAGGCGATACCCGTTGCTGCACTATTGGCAGGATCCAATAGAAAAGCATTTAAATGTATTGCTGATGGATAGGGATTACCTGTTAGTGTTGCTGCGTCATTAGAACCTACAGCTACGCTAATATTTCCGTCGTTAGGTTTTCCTCTAAAATCATATCTTTGGGCGCCAATACCCGGGTTATTTACAATTCCGGTTCCCTCTGGATCTGTGTTGTCAAAACCACTGGTTCCCTTCATTGTAAATCCTTCTCCCGGTAGAATCGCAGTGGCACTTCCCACTTGTGTCCACTGCGAATAGTTATTTGCATTTGTTAATTTATAAATCCAGTGTGAGGCTATAGTCAATGGGTTAGCTAATCCGTTGTAACTCCCTACAGGCAATATAGCAGCAGTAGATGATGCTGTTGAAGTTGTGGGCTGATAAAGTTGTGTAATTCCAAAATTATTATTGACTAAGGAGGCTATATTGTTTCCTACTGGAGAACACCAATAATTATAATCAAAATTATCTGAAGTCCCTTCCTGGTAAACCGAGATTATTCCTGTTCCGGTATTTGCAGAAGATCCGGCTGTGCCCTGTACTAACTGCGAATTGTTTCTTAAATAAAGATTTGAGTTAGAATTTAAATTTATATTCTGACCAACATAAAGCACCTGGCCCTTTACATAAACTGGTGTATTTGAACCTACAGAAATTTGGGCAGCGCTCCTGATAAAAATTAAAACAGATAATGCGAGTAAAATTTTTTTCATATTCCTTTTGGTTTAGTATAGTTTGAATGTATGCTGATCGTCCGGATTTAAATTGATCTGTTTTTTTTGAAAATAATATAGCTGCCAAATAGAATACCAGCGGCAAATAATACAAAGATCATAGAGTCAATAGGTACAGATACAGGTTCATCCGGTAAACCAGGAGGAGGAGGATTTGAACAAAAGGCTATGATTGGAATAAGAAAGAGTAAACATGAAGCTGGCTTTTTCATAACATAAATATTGATTAGTTGCGGTGTAGTATTAAAATTTAAAAAACATTGCCCATTTTTATCTGCGTACGATTTTGTCATCAACCTGTATCATTTACATTAGCTGAGATAATAAATAGATTTTCGTTTGCAAATAAAAACGAAGGGATTTTGAATTGAAAATGATAAGTAACAACCCATCTTTAATGAGGTATAACCGGTTTTGTAGATAGCGACCAGAAAAATTGATAAGCAAACAAAGTGTTGTTAAAGTATCTTAGAAACAGCTGTAGTTAAGTTTTGCAGTACTGTAACTTTTTTCTCTTTTTGGTTTTAATTAATTAGTAATCAATCAATTAAATTATTAAAAGATAATTAATGGCACAATAGTTGTCGTTAAAAACGATGTAACTGAAAAACGATCAGTTAATTCCTCACTAATTCCACTTAAAAATACTGTTGCTGAGAATTCATCTCATTATAGCACTTTGCTTTCGTTTATTCTTATATATCCTCGCTTATTACTTTATGTTTCAAAAAAATGTAAATGTGTCAGGCTGTGCGCTATTATTGTTTTAATTTAAATACGCTGTTTATAGATTGTTTTTTCTAATTAAAGCGATAAAAATCAGATGACTAATTTATTTTAAACATTAAAAAATAAAACCTAAATCCATTCAACATACAACTCATGACATCTATTAAGGCCATAATCATAACGGAGCAAACGGACACTTTACTTATTTTGAAAAAATTTGAAGAAGAGAACTTTATGATTATAAAAATAATCGGTGAAGCTTTTTCTATAATTGAAGGTATATCTGTAATAAAATATAACAAACCTGATGTCGTGTTTCTGGATATGCAACTTCAGGATGACGCCTTTTTTGAAATGCTTGAACAATTGGAATTTAGTATTCCCAAATTAGTTTTTATTTCTAATAACAAAAATATTGCCGTGAAGGCATTTAAACACAATGCAATTGATTTTATCCTAAAGCCAATTGATTTTAATGCCATGATTTTAGCTGTTTACAAAGTGATCAAAAGAATTGAAATGGAGCGTTTATACCAAAATCAAAACATTAATAATGTTAATACTTTAAACGCAATTAAACAATCAAATGAATATGTTGCCATTGCTTCTTTGGATAAAATAGAATTAATTCCCATGGCAGAAATTATATCCTGCCAGGCTGATGGAAAATACACTAATTTTTTTCTGGTAAATGGACGTAAGGTTATGTCAAGCAGGAATTTAGGAGAATACACCGCTATTCTGGACAATAATTATTTTTTTAGAATTCATCATTCTTATATCATTAATATTCGTCACGTGGTTAAGATCTCAAAAAAGGATGGTTATTTCTGTGAACTTTCAAACGGAACAGTTTTGCCTGTTGCAAAAAGAAGACAGGAGGATTTTAACAAATTTATAAAACTTAAGGATTAAAATTCAATATTATATAAAATGAAAAGATTATATATTTTCACCTATCACAAAAAAATATTTGTGTTATTTAATACTGCCTTGAGTCCTTTAAAAGGAAAACTTAGGTCTATTAGTAAAACAAGAGCCGGATTTTTAAAAAAAATAGTTGTGGTTATACTTCAGCATATCGATAAGCAGGAACACCAGACTATGGCGTTGATGGAACATCAGGATATATCAGAACGTAAAATAGCAGAAATTAAACTTTCCGGGACGACTAAAGAACTTCAGAAATCCTTAAATGAGCATAATAAAATTTTAAATTTCTCCTTAGACCTGATTTGTTCTTATGATGAAGAGGGACGGTTTGTAAATGTGAATAAAGCATCAGAAATTATTTTAGGATATAAGCCTGAGGAATTAATAGGCAAAAAGTATATGGACTTTATATTTCATGATGATATTGAAATTACCGAAGGGGCAGGGAATGATGTAAAAAATGGTGTACAGTTAACGATGTTTGAAAATCGATATGTTCATAAAAACGGAAGTGTTGTGCACTTACTCTGGTCGGCCGCCTGGGATGATGTCTATAAAATTAGCTATGGAATAGCCAAAGATATCACCGATAAAAAAAAATTAGAAAAAGCCTTTGAAATTGAAAGACAGCGATTCGATGATTTGTTTTTGCAGGCTCCCGCTTGCATGGGAATTTTAAAAGGACCTAATCATGTTTATGAATTGGCAAATAATTTATACTTAAATCTAATTGAGAAAAAAGATATCATTGGCAAAACCGTAAAAGAAGTTTTGCCTGAACTTGAAGCACAAGGCATTTTTGAATTTTTAGATATTGTTTATAAAACCGGCGAAACTTTTTCAGCCAATGAAATGCTCATTAGATTTGATTATCACGGTGATGGAAAACTGCATGATACTTATTTAAATTTCATTTATCAGGCACACAGAGGTATTGACGGTACTATTGACGGTATTCTTTTCTTTGGCAATGATGTAACAGAACAGGTTTTATCCCGCAAAAAAATAGAAGAGAGCTTACTGCGCTATACTTCACTTATAGAACAGGCAAGTGATGCTATTTGTTTTATGGATGAGTCTATGAAAATCATAGAGGCAAATCATTATGCATGTGATAAATTAGGCTATACAAAAGCAGAAATTTTAGAGCTTTCTATAGCAGATTTCTTTTTGAAGGAAGATCTTAAGATAAAACCTTTAAGAGTATATGCGTTAAAAAGAGGAAAAACAATAAGGGAAGAACGAAGAGTTAAAAGAAAGGACGGAATTTTGCTTGATGTAGAATTGTCTGCAAAAAAACTAAAAGATGGAAACACGCTTCTCTTTGTCCGTGATATCAGTGAACATAAAAAAGCTCAGAACACCCTTAAAGAAAATGAAAAAAAGTACCGCTATCTTTTTGACCATAATCCAATGCCCATGTGGGTTATTGATTTAGTTACTTTAAAATTTTTAGATGTTAATAAAATGGCAGTATTGCAATATGGATATACCCGTGAGGAATTCCTTTTGATGAATGTTTTGGATATAAGACCGGACAAGGATAAAGATCATTTTATAAAATCCCTTAATTCTTCAGATATTAATGCAACAAATTTTAATAGAGGGGTATGGAATCATCAAAAGAAGGATCGCACTGTTATTCCAGTAGAAGTTATTGCACATGAAATAATTTATGAAGGAATTCCGGCACGTTTTATCCTGTCAAACGACATTACTGATCGAAAAAAAGCAGAATTAAATTTAGAAAGACGAAATAAAGAACTTATCAAAACCAATTCAGAACTGGATCGTTTTGTGTACAGTGTATCACACGATTTACGTTCTCCACTTACCTCAATTCTTGGGCTCCTTTCTTTTATAGAAGACGAAAGTGAGGAGCAGGATACTCTTGTACATGCTAAAATGATACGCAATAGTATCAACCGTTTAGATGAGTTTATTAAAAATATTTTAAGTTATTCCCGAAACAACCGTACAGGACTTGAAATAGAAAAGATTTCGATTCAGGAAACAGTATCGGATATACTGGATTCTCTTCAGACTATGAGCGAAGCAAAAGGAATTAATTATGAAATTGATTTAAAAGAATTGCAGCCATTTTATACAGACAGGCTCCGCTTTAATACCATCTTGGAAAACCTTATTTCTAATGCCATAAAATACCATAAAGAAGAAGAAACAGGAAAATATATAAGAATAACAGGCGCCTCAGATATAGAGTATCTTTACATTAATATCACTGATAACGGAGTGGGAATTGCACCAGAATATCATCAAAAAATATTTGAGATGTTTTTTAGAATTTCCGGCAATAAGGACGGCTCCGGTATTGGGTTATATATCGTAAAAGATACAATAGAAATTTTGCAGGGTTCTATAGAATTAAAGTCAGAGAAGGGGCAGGGAACCACATTTATTATCAAACTAAAAAATTTGAAACCATGATAACAGGATCACAAGCAAAATTTGAAAACGTAATGATTATTGATGACAATATTATAGATCTTTATATTCCGTCACGCATGATCATTAAAAACAATTTTGGGAAAAATGTCTTAGAATATTCAGATGCAGCAAAGGCTCTTAAATATCTCCAGGAAAATCAGGAAAATATTGCCGCTTTGCCACAGGTAATATTTGTCGATATTTATATGCCCGTCATGTCGGGATTTGATTTTATGCAAGCCTACGATAAGCTGTCCCCCACTTTAAAAAATTATTGCAAAACCTATATTATATCTTCAACAATTGATAATGAAGATATCGCACGATCCCTTAGTGATAACAATGTGGTTGCTTTTCACGTTAAGCCCATTACCAAAGAATTTCTTGACCGGATTAATGTGGACTAAATCAATTATAAAATGTTAAATGAATAAAAACAGCTGTGATATTTTAAAAGTGTCAAACGACAGTTTTTTATATAGTATCGACCGTTTGTTTTAAAGGAAGCGTAACTATAAACTCAGCCCCATTGTCTTTCTCTCCCGTTGCAGTGATTTTTCCATTGTGTCGTTTTGCGATTTTTCTGCACAGGGCAAGACCAAGGCTATTGCCTTCAAACTGATCTTTAGAATGCAGCCTTTCAAAGGCTATGAATTCCCTCTATGATATTTTCCATCCTTTGAGCAGACTGGCTTATTTTATTAAGGTATTTTTTAGGCATTAGAGAGGGCTTTAAAAAAGATTAGTGATGATGTTATTATTTCCAGCTGGAAAGATGCACAGGTAAGCGGAAAATTTAAGGGAAATGTTTCTCAATATCTAAAGGTTCCCAAAAGAGGGGGTTTTATTGACAGAAGAAAAAGAACAATTATTAATAGGGAGTATACAATTGCACGAATTTGGTCAATAGGCGGGCAAACAGGTTGGTACTATGCCGATTGGCTTTGGGAGTTGCTCGGGTTCATCGATAAAATTTTTGGTGGTGTGGGAACCAGAAGAGGGAGAACACATAAAACGCAAATACATGCAGGTGATGCACTGGATTTCTGAAGAGTGGTTTACGCCAATAAAACCGAAGGAAACTGATTCTATATGCCGAAATGAAACTTCCGGGCGAAGCCTGGCTGGAATTTAAAGTAATCAATAATACCTTATATCAGGCGGCCACTTTTAAACCGCGGGGATTTATGGGCAAACTATACTGGTATTCTGTCTTACCATTTCATGGTTTTATATTTGATGGAATGCTTAAAAACTAATTTAAGGATTTAGAGAAAACAGGTGTTGAATGGGTTTAAATAAAAAAGCACCTGTTTTGAGACAGGTGCTTTATAAACTAATTCTATAGTATGTTATGCTATGACTACGTTTACTGCGTTTGGACCTTTGCGGCCTTCCTGAATATCATATCGAACTGAATCGTTTTCACGAATGTTTTCTGATAGACCTGAAACATGAACAAAAACTTCGTTTCCTCCACTGTTAGGAGTTATAAATCCGAATCCTTTTTCTTCATTGAAAAATTTTACTGTACCTTCTTGCATCTTAAATATTTAATTTGGTCAAATGTAGTGCATAAATGATAACGAGTTAAAAAATAGTTTTTTATTATGTTAATATTAACGTCTGTTAAAAGAAATTACTTTTTTACTGCCGTCATAACGTAAAATAAGCTTTAAAATATTATCAAATCTAATATTTATGTTTGATAATTATAAATGAAAAACCCGCCGGATACATTACATATCAGACGGGCGTCCATAATAAACATAATCTTCCATTTTATGTCTACTTAAAAATTTTTCTCAGTAAATCAAACTGAATTAAAAACTAAATAAACACAGAATAGTAGTCCTTGGAATGAACACTGCAGAACTATTTATATTGTATGATTTTTTTGTATAGGAAATTAAATTTTGGTAAAGTAAACCAGAGGATAATTTATAACCACAAAGGTGCAGTTAAAATTTGTTTCTGTTTTTATATGCATATGGTTTTATTTTATATAATTCGTATTAATCTAAGATGAATATCTTGATTATTACAAACAGAATTAAACTAAATAGAAGAAGGTATCTTTTAAGAACTTAATTCCAAAATACTTTATTATTTATCTTAATTAAACCTTTTATAGTTTTACACTTTCGTCTGTGTATGGATTAAGAAAAATATAACCCTCATAATCCACTAAGATTAAAATGTTCAGTAGTTTTGCTTTATTTTCCTTTTGGGCATTAATGTCTTCAGTAAATTTCGAAACATCAGAAAATGAAGTAATAAGCTTTGTTATCTCATCTAAAGAGAAGCTCATATTGTATCTTCAGGCAAGGATCTGAAGAATTTTTATGAAAATGACAGAGGATGTTTCCATAATATTAAAGTTTAATTTTATGTAAGATAATGAACTTATTTTAGATTTTTTGAAGCGTTAAATCAACAACTGCATAAAGAATGCAGACTGTAATAAGTCACATAAGATAGGGAAGGTGAGCGTAATCAATATAAAGATTGTACACACTAAGGTTACAATTAATCTTTATATTTGATGATTAAATGAATAAAATGAGCGAAAAAACGAAATCATATGCCTTAATAACCGGAGCCAGCAAAGGCATAGGAAAATCTATTGCTTATGAGTTGGCTAAACAAGGTTATCCATTATTGCTTGTTGCAAGAAGTGAAGAGGAATTAAAAGCATTATCTGATGATCTTAAGGCTAAATACGGCATAAATGCTGCTGTTTTATCGCTTGATCTTTCGATACATGATGCCTCGCTAAAAGTAATAGATTGGATAAAAACGAATAACTATCCGGTTGGTTTTTTAGTGAACAATGCCGGTTATGGTGTTTGGGGCGATTTTAGTAAGTCTTCTCTAACGGATCAGCTTGGTATGATGCAGCTTAACATGAATGTAGTGGTAGAACTTTCGCATTTATTAGTGCCCATACTTTCACAACAAAAACAAGCCTACATTTTAAATATATCGAGTACCGCAGCTTATCAGGCTGTACCTACGCTGGCTGTTTATTCGGCTACAAAGGCTTTTGTTTTATCGTTTACCCGAGCCTTGCGTTTCGAACTTGCCCAAACTTCGATTTCAGTAACTTGTTTTAGTCCGGGTCCGGTTGATACTGGTTTTGCAGAAAGAGCTGGTTTAAATGCTTTTAGTAAAATGGCTGAAAAGTTTAATATGCAGCCAGATGAAGTAGCAAAAATGGCCGTAAAAGCCATGTTCAATAAAAAATCTGAAGTTATTCCGGGTTTTACAAATATCATTTCGGTTTACGCCAATCGCATACTACCAAAGGGATTTATCGAAAAAACGGCTGCCGGAATTTATAAAATTTAATTTTTTCGAAAAAAAAATAAAAAAAATATTCTTTGTAAAAGAAAAATTATATTAAGTTTGTATTAAATTCTACTAATTCTATAGAGTATGTCAAATAAAAGAGAAAATAGGTTTAATTTATCTGAAAAACGAATGCACGCCAACATGCTAATGTTTTGTTGTTGCTGTTGTTATTCTGTTTTAGATAAAATTTCAAACTATATTATTTCATTTATTAAATCTATATTATCATGGTATCTTCTTATAAAACCTTTACCCTTACTGAGCAATTAACTAATGAGCAAATTGCGTTTTTTAACGAACATGGTTTCATCCATTTCAAAAAATTTATAAATCCGGAAACTGTTTCATCCATCATTGATGCCTCAAAACAAGTCGAGCAAAAATGGATTGACAACAATCTTCAAAAAATAAACGGTGTTCCCATTAAATACGGAAAAGATTTAGATGGCTCTGCTATTGTACAACGTTTTGCTTTTATCAATCAACATCATCAAACCTTAAGCGGTCTTTTACTTGACCCGAGATTTAATAGTTTATTGCCATTGGCAGGCGATGAAGCAAGATTAGGTACTGAAGAAAAAGACGGAATGGTTTTTAACCATTATATCAATGGGCCGGAAAGTAAGTTTACTAAAATGGGCTGGCATACAGATGGTTTGAGAGATATTTTTTATGGTGCAAAATTAAACCCGATGCTCAATGTGGGGATTCATTTAAGCACTTTACAACCCGAAAACGGCGGTCTTAAAATTATTCCGGGTACTCATAAACAAAGTATTTATCAAATGCTTTTTCGTAAAAAATACTTTTTAGATAATAAACCGGATCCACAGGAAGTATCCATCAATCCGGAAGCTGGAGATTTAACGATTCACGATGGCCGTTTGTGGCACAGAGTTGCAGAATCATCTATTCGTGGCGAAGAAAGTAGAAGGAGGGTTATTTATATCCCGATTATAGCCGGAAAATACGCTCCTAAAAATGAGAACAGTCCAACGGTTTTCTATCAACGTTTTGCAGGAATTGTAAAATAATATGCTGATTATTATCGCATTTAGTTATCTGGTTAGATCAGGTAAACTAAAAAGAACCACCGATTTTTTTAAAAATAGGCAAAGAAAAGCAAAACTAAAAATGATAAAACTGGAACTGGCTATAGTATCAGGCTTGCAAATATTGCGTTATTAATGGGAAAAGAAACACAGCTTGAAGATTACAGTGCAATTATACAAAGAACATTTTCCGACCGTAAGCGAACTAATATTTTAAAAAGAGCAGAACAGTTAACGATTGTATTCTTGCTTCCAAAAGTGCCTGGATTCATTTCGCCTAATTTGCTCACTTTACTTGGTACGCTTGGTTCAGGATTCGTTTTTTTAGCTTTTGTTTTAGGCACTTATGTAGCAAATTGGTATTTACTTTTGGGTATCATTGGTTTGGCTATAAATTGGTTAGGCGATTCTTTAGACGGAAGATTGGCTTATTATAGAAATATTCAACGCCGTTGGTATGGTTTTGCACTCGATATTATTGCCGATTGGGTTGGTATTGTACTTATAGGCTTTGGCTATTATATTTATGCTAAAAATGGCACACAAATAGTAGCCTTTGCTTTTGTCGCATTGTATGGCTGGTCTATCATTATCAGTCAGTTACGATACAGAATTACAAATGAGTACAGTATAGATTCGGGATTTGTTGGCCCAACAGAACTTCGATTTATTATTGCTTTAATTTTAATTATAGAAGTTTTATTTCCTGGATCAATTACCTATTTGGCTGGCTTAATCTCTATTATCTTATTTATAATCAATGTTATTGATAGCTTAAAGCTTTTAAAATTAGGCGATTTAAAAGATAAAAACCAAGGCTGATATGTTCAGAAAAAAATCTATTATGACTTTTCTACAAGCACAAGTTGCGGCATTTTTAGGCGGCATTACAGATTATGGTCTAATGATTTTATTAACCGAAGTATTTAAAATGCATTTTACCTTTTCTATTCTAATCTCCGGAACCGTTGGCGCCATTGTCAATTTTAGTATCAATAGATTTTGGGTATTTAAAAATCAATCCGGTTGTAGCAGCCACATCAATAGTCAGCTTTTTAAATTTGCGTTGGTGGTATTGGGAAGTATTTCCTTAAAATCATTTGGTACGCTTATTCTGCAAAAAGTATTTCAAATCGATTATAGAATCGGAAGATTAATCACGGATAGTTTCGTTTCGTATGGGTTTAATTATCCACTGATTAAATATTGGGTTTTTAAGGCAAATGAAAAACAGAATGTAATCGAATCAAATTAGTATATAATTAAAAAATCCGTTTTTATCAGCGTTTTCGCTTTTGCGAATCCGTAAAATCAGCGTCTAATTTTGATGCGGATAAAACAGATTTACTTCGTAAAAACGCGGATAAAACGGATTTGATTTGCAATAATTTTATTTTCTAAAAGCTTAACTTAATGACATTGCCCGAAGCCTTGGGATATTTAAATATTTACAACCAATGAAAATTTCGTTTATGAACAAATTATTATTTAAATATATTACAAAATCACTAATCGTGATAACGATCTTAGTAAATATAATTTCCGGAAATTTATTGGCACAATCCAAAAATCCGTCGCCATTACATTTTCCTACGCCTAAAAATGTAGATAATATGTTATTTTATATTCAGCGAGATCCCAATATAAACACTGCTATTTATGCCATAAACTACCAGGAAAATGGAAAAATAGATAAAAACAATCCTATAAAAGCCTATTGGATTCGATATGCTGAGAAAGGAGAAAAAAAGGATTTTAGTTATATGCAACGAAAATTTGCATACGGATTAGAAAGTAAAACCCTGGATAATGAAGAGTTTGAAATTCAATTTGTATCATACAAAAAGTTACCCTTAACCTTAAAAAAGATAGATTCAGATCAAAAATACCATGTTTTCGTAAGTGTAAATCAGAAAAGAATACTGGTAGAAAAAATATTTGTACGCATTGAAGGAGGTTCTTTCTGGCTGCCCAATGTAAAGTATGCCGAAGTTACCGGAATTGAGACTTCCTCAAATAAAACAATTACGGAAAGAATGTTGTTGAAATAGGATACTATTATCTATTAATTTCCTTTATTTCTATTTTTTATTTTTAATTAATTCAGGTTTAATCTCAAGTGCAATAGGAGAGACCTCTATAAGTTCCAAAGATTTTACCATTTTTAAAGTACCATTTTTATATTTTAAAAAATGTGGTGTTTTTAAATGTATCTGATATGCTTCTTCACTGGCATATACTTCAAAAACCGTTACCAATTCCGGTTGCTTTTTGTCATACACAGCCTGAAGAGCGAGCACTCCGGGTTCAACTTTAACGGCAATTTCTGCATGCTCCGCAAGTGCTGTTTTATATTCATTTAGAAAAGAGGGATAAACTTCTATTTTGGCAATTCGAACTTTTCTATTATCCTGCTGGGCAAAAGCTTTTGTATTAAATATCATTATGCTAAAAATTAATAATCTGATTAATAAATGTTTAGTTTTCATAGAGTAGAATTTTGTTATTAGTTAATTATTCTAATTTTGATTCGAAAATGTTTTGTATGTATCGTAAGGTATAAATTTTAAAAAACTGGTAATTGAATGAAAATAAGATTCTAGATATAAATTTTAGAAGGGATTTTTGAACTTAAAAAATCAAGTCTGTGAAGGTAAATTTAAATTATTTTACTGTAAGTATTAGTATCAAAATTTAGATTTGAAAACTCAGAAATGAATAAAATTGAAATCTAAACACAAAAAACAAACTCTTAGCGAACAAATACGCAGCCGCTCCAATATTTCAGAATCTAATAATTACGGTTGAGATTAAAAATATGATTCTTCAGTAACTTAAAAAAAATCGTGAGCCTTAATTGAAATCGATATTTATCTCAAAGAAGCCTTAAAAAGAACCTCTCCGAAGAAAAGTCACGATAATTCTGAGTATATTTATACAGGAGAGATGATTTTACAAATCAGAAAAAGATTTTTATAACAAAGAATTGCGTGACGGACGAATTTCTCTGGAGAATAATCTTGTTCATATTGTAGCGAAGTTAGAAATAATTGCTGCTGAAGAAAAACAATGGATAGAGGGTTACGAAACACAAAATGTTTAATAATTAGCAGTATTATATTTTAAATTATGAGCGGAAAACATAACGATTTGCACAGTAAATTAACGCTGGGAGGCTTGTTTATAGCATTAGGAATAATTTACGGTGATATTGGCACTTCGCCATTATATGTAATGAAAGCCATAATTGGAATTCACAATATTGATAAAAATGTAGTTTTGGGCGGAGTATCAGCGGTACTTTGGACATTGACTTTACAAGCCACAATAAAATACATTTTCATTACACTAAGCGCTGATAATAATGGTGAAGGCGGTATTTTTGCGCTTTATGCCTTAGTGAGGCGTACGAAAGTAAAATGGTTAATTGTTCCGGCTATTATTGGCGGAAGCGCATTACTTGCTGATGGAATTATTACACCGCCAATGTCTGTATCATCGGCAATTGAAGGGATGAGAACCTTATATCCTAAAATTGATACCGTACCTATAATTATAGCCATTTTGGTTGCGCTTTTTGCCATTCAGCAGTTTGGAACTAAATTGGTTGGGAAATTTTTTGCACCTATAATGCTGATCTGGTTTGGTATGCTGGCAGTTTTGGGAATCATGCAAATTACACATCATCCAGATGTTTTAAAAGCCGTAAATCCTTATTATGCATATCATTTGCTGAGCATTCATCCGGAAGGATTTTATGTATTGGGTTTTGTTTTCTTGTGTACAACAGGAGCGGAAGCTTTATATTCTGACATGGGGCATTGCGGCAGAAAAAATATCAGAATCAGCTGGATTTTTGTTAAAAGTGCGTTGCTGTTAAATTACTTCGGACAAGCCGCTTATTTGATTCAGCATGAGGGAGAAACGTTATTTAGTCTTGGCGGAAAATATGCAAATCCTTTTTACTTAATGATGCCGGAATGGTTTATACCTGCCGGAATTGTAATTGCCACACTGGCAGCGGTTATCGCTTCGCAAGCTTTAATAAGCGGTTCATTTACTTTGATTAATGAGGCGATAAAATTGAATTTCTGGCCAAAGGTGAAAATCAAATATCCTACAGAACAAAAAGGACAATTGTATATCCCGTCAATAAACTGGCTTATGATGTTGGGTTGTATTATGATTGTACTTCATTTCAGGGAATCTCAAAAAATGGAAGCCGCTTATGGACTTGCAATTGTTTTGTGTATGATTATGACCACTTTGCTGCTTAATTATTATCTGATCATGAGAAGAATTCCGTGGTACATTATTTCGGCATCTATAACAATTTATATGGTAATCGAACTTAGTTTTTTAATTGCCAGTTTAAATAAATTCATGCATGGCGGATATGTTGCCGTATTTGTCGCATTGATCCTGATTGCAGTAATGGCAACCTGGTGGAAAGCAAAATCGATTAGTAAAAATTACACCAAATATGTCCCAATTGAAGGATATAAAAAAGTACTTTCTGAACTAAGTATAGACGAATCGATTCCCAAATATGCAACACATTTGGTTTACATGACAAATGCTGTAAGAACAAGTGACATTGAGCAAAAAGCAATATATTCTATCTTACAAATGCGTCCTAAGAGAGCCGATATCTACTGGTTCATTCACATTAATATTGTTGATCAGCCTTACAGGAGAGACTATAAAGTAACCGAAATGGTAAAGGATGATTTATACCGAATTGATTTTTATCTTGGATTTAGAGAGCCTATGAAAACAAATCTAATGTTTAAGGAAGTGATTCGCGACATGGTAATAAAAAGAGAAGTAGACATAACCAGCCGTTACGTGTCATTGAACAGCAATAACATAATGGGAGATTTTAAATTTGTGTTATCTAAAAAAATACTTTCAATGGACAATGATTTTACGTGGTCTGAAAAAGTAATTATGAACAGTTATTTTTTACTTAAGAAATTCAGTTTGTCTGAGGAAAAAGGTTTTGGACTGGATACCAGTTCTGTAAAAGTCGAAAAATTCCCGATGATTTTACATCTTCCGGAAGACTTTAAAATGACCCGAATTTATAATTAATCAAAATTGGCAATTTTAGAAATGTTAGCCTTAAATGAAATTATGGTTAATTTCTGGGTTAAACTTGAATTAAAAGTAATTATTACTGAAATTTATACCTTTTTTAATTTTCATTAAACATCCTTTTAGACGTGCAAAACTATCTTATTCCCTCAGAAATTTCATGGCTGTCATTCAATAATTGTATTTTAGATGAAGCTGATGATATTACTAACGCATTGTATGAAAGAATTAAATTTTTAGCGATTCATTCTTCAAATTTAGATGAATTTTTCAGGGTTAAAATAAACAAACTGCTCAAGAAGAATTCAAAAAAGAGCATAGATTTATTGGAACAGATATTGACAGAGGTCAACAGGCAGCAGAATAGATTTGGAGAAATCTGGAGAAATTCAATATTGCCCGAACTTGCTGAAAATAATATTACCTATTATGAAAATCAAAAAATACCAGCAGATCACCTGCAGGAAATTGAATATTATTTTAAGAGTTTTATACTGTCATACATTCAGGTAATTTACATTTCGAGTCCCAAATCAAAAAACTATTTTCTGGACAACAGAGGTTTGTATCTTCTTATAAAATTGATGGATGCCAATGAAAAAATTAATTATGCCTATGTAAATATTCCCTCAGACAAATTAGACCGGTTTAAACAGCTGCAAAGTATTGGAAACAAACATTATATTATTTCTTTAGATACTATAATTAAAAACTGCCTAACCTTTATATTTCCTTCAATGGAAGTTGTTTCCTGTAATGCAATAAAATTAAACCGAGATGAAAATTACCTTATAAAAGATGAAAATTCAGGAGATTTAATAGCCAAAATTGAAGAAAAAGTAGCAGAAAGAAAACATGGGTCCTCAACAAGATTTCTGTATGATTCTAATATGGATCCTGAGGCTGTTTTAGTCTGTAAAAAAGTATTTAACCTGCACGATAACGAAATGATAAAAGGAGGAACTCATCATAATTTCTTTGATTTATTCAGATTTCCAAATCCGGTAAAGCCCAAACTGCAGGGTAAAAATTATCCCGCTCTAAAACATCAGCCTTTTGAAAGCAATGATTCTATTTTTGAGATCATAGACAAACAGAACCAGCTGCTTCATTTTCCGTATCAGTCGTACCATTACGTTTTACAGTTTTTTAATCAGGCTGCAATTCACAGAGAAGTTACTGAGATTAAAATCACCTTATATCGTATTTCATCCCAGTCCCTGATTGCAAACGCATTAATCAGCGCCGCAAAAAACGGAAAAAAGGTCACTGTTTTCGTTGAAGTAAAAGCGAGGTTTGATGAGTACAACAATTTATTCTGGTCTAAAGAAATGAAGAAAGCCGGAATAAAAATAATTCAAAGTATGCCTAATTTAAAGGTTCATGCTAAAGCAGCTATGGTTACTATGAAAGATAAGCAAGGCAAAAAGAAGAATTACAGCTACTTATCGACAGGAAATTTCAATGAAAGCACAGCAAGTATTTATTCTGATTTTGGTTTTTTTACTTCAGAAGAAAAATACACCAACAATCTGAACAAAGTTTTCGCTTTTTTAAAAACGAAAAAAAAATCAAAAACTTTAAATCATATTTTGGCTGCGGGTTTTAATATGAAAGAGGAGTTAATAGATATGATTGATAATGAGATAAAAAATAAAAAAGAAGGTAAACACGCTTCTCTGCTTTTAAAAGTAAATGGAGTTGATGAAAAAGATATTATACAAAAACTAATTGAAGCAAGCCAAAATGGTGTTGAAGTGACGCTTATTGTCCGCGGTATCTGTACTTTGCTGCCTGGAATTAAAAATGTTTCGGAGAATATTAAAATTTATCGGATTGTGGATATGTTTTTAGAACATGGCAGAATTTATAAATTCGCAAATAACGGCAAAGAGAAGATCTATTTATCTTCTGCAGATATGTTAAGCCGAAATTTAAACAGAAGAATTGAAGTTGCTTTTCCTATATCAGATAAAAATCTTATGCAAGAAATAAATAAAGTCATTGAGCTGCAGTTGGCAGATAATACAAAAAGAAGAAGTATTACTTCTGAGGGATTAAATGACTTGGATGTAATTAATAAAGATTCATCAAGACGTTCTCAAACAGAAATTTATGACTGGATAGCGGCTAATAATTAAAATGGCTAAGTATCAGATAATATAAACTTCATATAAAGCGTGCAAAGATTTTGAAAGCCAAAGTTTAATTTTTCAGGGAAAGATGCATTTTCTTGCAGATCGAAGCTAATTGCACAAGATCTTATTGTTTATTTGAATCAAACCTTTTACAGTTATGCAGCTTTTGTCTGTATCTGAATTTAAAAAGACATATCCCTGGTCGTTCAAAACTAGTAAAGCATCTAGTACTATTACTTGGTTTTTCTTTTCGGTAGGCATATTGTCGATAAATACTGTTTGAGAATTAAATACAGGAGAAAGAAGGCTGGTCAACTCTTCTAAAGTAATGCTCATGTCATATCTTCCGGCAAGTATTTGCAGAATTTTTATATGAAATATTGATAATGTTTCCATGATAAATGCTTTAACCTCATATACGAAAATTGACTGGTAATAGATTTCGTAGAAAAGCTAAATTATCATTAAAAGAGTATTTTAAGATAATAATGGTGAGGCTTTTATAAAACAAATAATTTAGAATGGTTTTTGTTTTGATTTTTTTTAAAATATTTATTCAGGTTGAAATCCATAAGATTATTTGATTTATTCTTTAAGAATTTGATTCAAATAATATTAAAAATTAAATAAATGTTTTTAGAAAATAAACATCAAAATTTGTTTAGGACAGCAACATAAATTTTATGACTGACGTTTATCGGCTTCATTTCCTTAATTCATAATTCGATATTCATTAGGAGTACTGCCAACGTGCTGTTTAAAAAATCGCGTAAAATGCTGCGGGTATTTAAATCCTAATTCATAAGCCACCTCATTGATTGTCTTTGTCGAGTCGAATATTTTGTCTTTTGCAGTTTCAATAATTTTATTCTGAATATATTCCTGAGCAGATTTTCCGGTTTCTTTTTTAATAAGATCGCCAAAGTAATTAGGAGATAAATTTAGTTCTCCGGCATAATAAGCAACAGAAGGTAATCCTATACTATTAGGCTTATCTGAGGAAAAATAGCTATTTAAAAGTTCTTCAAATTTTTCAACAATTCCTTTATTGGTAGTATCTCTGGTAATAAATTGCCTGTCGTAAAATCTTTCGCAATAATTCAAAAACAACTCAATATTGGATGCAATTAGTTTTTTGCTGTGTTTGTCAATTGATTGTTTTAATTCTACTTCAATTTTAGCAAAGCAGTCAAAGACAAGCTGTTTTTCTTTCTCTGATAAATGTAGCGCTTCACTGGTATCATAACCAAAAAAACTATATTCAGTAATACTTTTAGCAAGTGATGTACCACGGATCAAATCGGGGTGAAAAACTAATCCATGTCCTGCGGGTTGGTAAATATCTACTTTATTTTCTACATCGATAGTTTGTCCCGGCTTTATAAAAACTAATGTTCCTTCCTGATAATCGTAATAATTACGACCATATTTCAAGTCTCCGCATTTTACCTGTTTTAAGAATATACAATATAATTCAAAGTTCATTTTAGAACCGGTTCTTGGTTCTGCTTTACTAAAATCAATTATACTAACTAAAGGATATAATGTTTCATGATTATTAAAATCATTATATGCACTAATTGTCTCGAAGTTATATACTTGTCCCATGTCTTTCGTTATTTGTTACACAAATTTAGCTATTTAAGTATAGCTTAAACAGCAATTAGCTCTCCATCAGTAATCTTGGTAGGAGATTCCGTAATCCGTATACCAGTGCCGTCAGTTTAAGTTCGGAAATTTGTAATAATAAAATTATAAATCATATTACAATGTACAATATAAAATTAAATAATGGTGTCGAAATGCCCATTTTAGGCTTTGGAGTATTTCAAATGCAGGATATGGCAGAATGCGAACAGGCGGTAGTAGATGCAATTAAAACGGGTTACAGATTAATTGATACGGCTGCTTCTTACATGAATGAACAAGCTGTTGGAAAAGGTATAAAAAGAAGCGGGATTGCAAGAGAAGAACTTTTTATAACTACAAAACTTTGGGTAAGTGATGCAGGTTATGAAAATACAAAAATAGCTTTTCAGAAATCATTAGAATTACTTCAATTAGATTATCTTGATTTGTATCTGATCCATCAGCCTTATGGTGATATCTACGGCTCTTGGCGTGCCATGCAGGAATTATATAAGGAAGGAAAAGTAAAAGCAATTGGGGTTTCTAACTTTCATCCTGACAGAGTAATGGATTTGGTTGCTAATACAGGCTTTACTCCGGCAGTAAACCAGATAGAAACACATCCTTTTCATCAGCAGAATGAATCTCAAAAATTTCTTCAGGATAATAATATTCAAATTGAATCATGGGGACCTTTTGCGGAAGGAAAAAATGACATTTTCCAGAATGAGATTCTGAAAACAATTGGTCAAAAATATAATAAATCTACTGCGCAGGTTATCTTGAGATGGCTCGCTCAAAGGGGAGTTGTAGCGATTCCGAAATCTGTTCGCAAAGAAAGAATGGCAGAAAATATCAACATTTTTGATTTTGAATTATCAAACGAAGATATGACAGCTATCCAGACTTTGGATACTAATGCAAGCCTGTTTTTTGACCACAGAGATCCTAATATGGTGAAATGGTTAAGTGAAAGAAAATTAAGCAGATAACAAAACCAAATAACATTTAAATGGATAGAAGATCAATATTAAAAACAGCAGGTTTAGCATTGGCAACAAGCGCTTTGTTTCCGTTGCGTTCTCTCGCAAATTCACAAATTGAGGAGTTAAATTCAGAAGAAAATAACAAGCCACTAGCTCCCGGAAAAAGAAAGCTTGGTAAATTGGAAGTTTCGAGCATTGGTATCGGCGTTCAGAATATGAGCCGTAACTACCAAACTACGATTCCTTCACGACCAGAAATGCACCGAATTATCCGATCAGCGTATGACAATGGAGTTACTTTATTTGATGCTGCGGAAGCTTACGGCCCTTTCGAGGTCGAAAAAATACTAGGCGAGGGAGTCGCTTCTTTCCGTGATAAAATTGTGATTTCTACAAAATTTGGATGGAATATCGATCAGGAAACCGGAAAACGTTTACCGGGTTTAAATAGCCGTCCCGAACACATAAAAATTGTAGTGGAAGGAATGCTGAAGCGTCTTAAAACCGATAGAATTGATTTATTATATCAGCACCGTGTTGATCCGCAGGTTCCAATAGAAGATGTGGTTGGTGCTATACAAAGCCTGATTAAAGAAGGTAAACTGCTCCATTACGGACTTAGCGAACCAGGTCAGGAAACAGTTAGACGGGCACATGCCATTCATCCGATTACCGCAATTCAAAACGAATATTCTCTTTTATGGAGAGGTCCTGAAAAAACAATTATCCCCCTTTGCGAACAACTCGGAATTGGCTTTGTTTCATGGAGCCCGCTTGGAGTTGGTTTTCTTACTGGAGCAATTGACGAAGGAACAAGGTTTGCTCAAGGAGATATTCGTGGTATTGAATCAAGATTTTCTCCTGACAATCTACCAGCAAATATGGCTTTGGTTGAATTAATCCAGAAATGGAGTAACGAAAAGCAAGCTGCGCCAGCTCAAATTTCTCTGGCTTGGTTACTTGCTCAAAAGCCTTGGATTGTACCAATTCCTGGGACGACACAAATGGCTCATATGTTAGAAAATACAAGGACTTCTCAAATAAAATTTTCTGCAAATGAATTGCAGGAATTCAATGCAGCATTAAATGGAATTAAAATTTTGGGCGAAAGATTGCCAGCCGGAGTTTTAGCTTTTTCTGATGTGGAAGCGCCTGAAAAAAAGAAATGATTTTATTTATTACAGATGAATTCTTATCTGTGGCTTTAAATGTGGCATCAAATTTATAAATAGAAAAAAATATAGAAATTAAAAATTTACATCATTATGAAAAAATCACTTTTTGGATTGCTTGTACTTATTCTAATGGCAAACAACTCTTTCGCACAAAATACTATTGCTGAAAAGGAAGTAATTCATCTTTCACAGCAAAAATGGCAATGGATGGCCGATAAGAACGTCGATAAACTCACACCTTTGTTTGATGATAAATCTGTTTTTGTTCATATGGGAGGAAGTTGGGGGAAAACTCAGGAAATTAATGTGATTAAAAGTGGAGGAATTCATTACAAGAAAGCAGACATTCACGAGGTTTCAGTAAATATTATAGATAATACTGCGATAGTTTTGAGCAAAATTACATTATTAGCAGTAGTAGGAGGAAATGAAGTTACCAATCCATTTATTGTGACAGAAGTGTATGTAAAAGAAAGTAATGGCTGGAAATTAGGATCATTGTCTTTTACAAAGCTAATGACACCTGGATAATAAATTTTAGAAATTGAGAAAAGAAAAATAATATGAAAAAGATAATTAGTGCAAGATGCAGCATTTTGTGTCTTTTCCTCCTATTAAACAGTTGTTCGATCACAGCGCAAAAGAAAATAAAACAAAAGCCAATAATTATTGAAGAACAGGGAAGTTTTGCAGTAGGAGGAACCATCATTGAAAACCCTGGTACATTTGATCCTTACAATATTACTCCCGCAGGACAGACTTTTAGAGGGGATCACGCTTACGTTTTTTATCAAATACCAGCTAAAGCGCATAAATATTCTTTGGTCATGTGGCATGGTATAGGTCAGTTTTCTAAAACATGGGAAACGACACCAGACGGACGTGAAGGATTTCAGAATATTTTTCTTCGTAGAAAATTCCCTGTTTATTTGATTAATCAGCCCAGAAGGGGAAATGCAGGACGAAGTACTTCAGAAGCTTCGATAAAACCGGTTCCTGATGAACAGCAATGGTTTGGTGTTTTCCGTGTGGGAATTTGGCCCGATTATTTTGAAGGAGTACAATTTGCGCGTGATATGGAAACACTTAATCAGTACTTCCGTTCTATGACACCAAATCTGGGAGCAATTGATATAGAGGTTACTACAGATGCAGCTTCACAACTTTTCACGAAAATTGGTCCTGCCATTTTGGTTACGCATTCACATTCTGGAGGAATGGGCTGGATTACGGCTATTAAAAATGAAAATGTAAAAGCCATTGTATCTTATGAGCCGGGAAGCGGGTTTTTATTTCCTGAAGGTGAAGTTCCGTCTCCAATTGCCAGTTCAGCAGGTGCTTTAGAAGCTACTGCTATCCCTATAAAAGATTTTATGAAACTGACTAAAATTCCGATAGTAATTTACTATGGAGATAATATTCCGGATAAACCATCAAAAAATTCAGCTGCTGACGGATGGAGAGCACGATTGGAAATGGCAAGATTATGGCGTGATGCCGTAAACAAAAAAGGTGGCGATGTAACTGTGGTTCATCTTCCGGAAGCAGGTCTTAAAGGTAATACGCATTTTCCTTTTTCTGATTTAAATAATATTCAGATTGCTGATCTGATGTCTGCCTGGCTGAAAGAAAAAGGATTAGATAAATAATTTTGCTAAACTTAATACGATGAAGAAATCAACAACATTCTTGTTTGTAATAACTGCAATCATCTGCCTATTTTCAAGTTGCAGTAAAGCACAGGAATCAGCTCAAAATAAATCAGAATTGTCCAAAGATAAAAATATATTGATTGTGTATTTGTCGCGAACTAAAAACACCAAGGCTGTTGCTGAAATCATTCAAAAAAATACTGGTGGTGCATTAGTAGAACTTGAATTGCAAAAACCGTATCCGGAAGATTACAAAGCAATCGTGAGCCAGGTTTCCAAAGAAAATGAAACAGGTTTTCTGCCTCCTCTAAAAACGAAAATAACCAATATAGAAAAATTTGATATTGTATTTGTGGGTTTTCCAACCTGGGGCATGCAGCTGCCGCCTCCAATGAAAAGCTTTTTAAAAGAATATAATTTGGAAGGAAAAACAGTTATTCCCTTTAATACCAATGCAGGTTATGGAGTTGGCAGCAGTTTTCAAACTGTCAAAGAATTATGTCCAAAAAGCAATGTTTTAGAAGGTTTCTCTGTCAAAGGTGGTATTGAAAGAGATGGAATTTTATTTGTAATGGAAGGCGAAAAAGAAAAACAAGTTCAGGTTGAAATCCAAAATTGGCTGAAGAAAATAAGAATGGTTAATTAATTATCCTATTGAAGGAATGGTTTTGCTTGTCAAATTCGTGATTGGTGTCAATTTGTTCCATATTTTTTGTTAAAGCAAACAAGAAGTTTCTTCAGAATGAAAATAAAATTAGTGTATTTTTGCATTTATAAACAAATAGACATTCTTGAAAAAGTATATTATCATACTACTTTGCGGTCTTATTTTTCTGCCTTCCCTGGGTAGTATTTTTGTTTATGCTTCATTCAAACTGAATCAACAGGAAATCGCCAGTACAATTTGTGTACAGCGCAAACAGATTTTTAACTCTTGTAATGGGCGATGCGAACTGCAGAAAAGCCTAAAAAAATATTCTGATAACGAAAAACAAATGCAGGACAGCCTTAAAGAAAAATTAGAGATTGTCTATATCTGCAACTCTGAGGTAAACTTTACTTTTGCATCTCCTGTAGAATACCACAAAAATGTTTTTGCTTTTTTAAGCAGCAAACCAATTGGAATTTCCTCTACTACTTTTCGTCCGCCCGCCGCTATTTTATACGTCTAAAATTCTTTTCAAATTCATTAAAGAAATTTGTCATTGTCTTTCGCAACTTGACAATACTACCATTGCTATAAACTCAATTGATTTTTAAGTATTCATTTATTCTTGACAAAACTCAAAGATTAAATTGAAAATTTAAAAGTTTTTGACAGTTGGTTTTGTAAAGTTATGTACCTCATCAAGCTATAACAACAACTTCATTCAACGCTTTTGTTATTGGCTTGGCAATTCTTATTTGAAAACCGAAAGGATTTTATTGATCAATCTTCATTGAAATTATACATGCAAACAAGTCAGCAGTTTATAACATAATCTGCTGGATTAAATATTTAAATAATAAAAATATGAAAAAAATAGCTTTGATTCTTTTGCATTCTCTACTTGTAATATCGTGTGAGAAAGCACAGGAGAAACTGCCAATTTTAGGAAATCCGATAGTAAAAGGAAATGAAACCCAATATCCTCGTATTAAAGATTTTTCGTTTACCAATCAGGATAGTCTGCAGATAAACAATAATACTTTTAAAGGGAAAATCTATATAGCCGATTTTATTTTTCTTTCATGTCCTTCGATCTGCCCAAAAATGAATACACAGCTTAAAAAAGTGTACGACGTTTACAAAAACAATGATAAGGTATTGTTTCTTTCTCATACCATTGATCCGGAACATGATACTATACCGCGCCTCAAAGCTTATACGGTAGATAATGATATAAAAAAGAACTGGCATTTTGTTACGGGAAACAGAGACAGCATCTATAAAATTGCAACCGAAAGCTATTTTGCGACTGCATATCCTGATAAAAATGAGCCGGGAGGTTTTGTACACAGCGGCGGATTTCTGCTGATAGATAAAGACAGGCATGTTCGCGGGGTTTACGATGGTACAAATCCAAAGGAAACCACAAGACTAATTGCTGATGTGAAAACTCTTTTAGAAGAAGCAGCGTATTGACTATTATGCCGATTTATTAAATGTGAGCAGGATTACAATTAACGATTGTGTAAAAAAGCAGTTTAATGTTACCGCCACAGAACTCTTAAAACTGAGACTGCTTTTTGAAATAAAGAATGACCTGATACATTCCGGGAAAACTATTGCTGAGATAGCCTATGGCCTTCAATTTTCGGAACCCGGACACATGATGCGATTTTTCAAAACTCAGACAGAATAACCAGCGGCCAGTTCCTTTCAGATTACCAAAATGGTATATTTTCATAGTATTTTAATTGGGTTATTACAGAATAATATAAATTTACAATAAAATAATTGCTATACTTTAAAATTAAAGTTTGAAGTATACTAATTTCAATACATTCAATCTGCTTTGAAGCAGTTAAATTTTTAATATGTTCAAAAAATACAAATCCAATAAGATATATTACCAAAGTACAATAGCACTTGCAGGACCTGTTGTAATTTCTCAATTAGGGCATACCCTGGTACAGACTTTCGATACCATTATCATAGGGCATTATGCCGGAACGATATCTTTGGCGGCAGTTTCTCTTGTTCATTCTGTTTTCATGGTTGTTTTGGTAATTGGATTAGGCGTCGCCTACGGATTGACCCCTTTAATTGCTCAGGAAAATGGAAAATCAAATTTTAAGGAATGTGCCGAGCTTCTGTCAAACAGTTTATGGCTTAATGTCGCAGCTGCAATTTTTCTTTTTTTAATAGTATATTATGGTTCTATGTTTGCGATGCAACATGCAGATCAGGATCCTCAGGTGGTAGAAACAGCAAAACCTTACTTGCTTATTTTAAGTTTATCTATTCTGCCTTTAATGATATTTCAGACTTTTAAACAATTTGCAGAAGGACTGGGTTTTACAAAACAAGCAATGTCTATCACGATATGGGGAAATGTACTCAATGTAATTATTGCAGTCATTCTGGTAAAGGGAATGTTTGGAATTGAGCCAATGGGAGTTCAGGGAGTAGGAATTGCAACATTGATAGATCGTGTTTTAATGATGTTGGTCATGATGTGGTATGTGCTTCGATCAGAGAATTTTAGGGTTTATATAAAACATTTCGCTGTTAAGTTTGTTGATTTTTCAAAAATTCTAAAAGTTGTAAAAATAGGATTGCCTGTGGCGATGCAGTATGTTTTTGAAATTGGAGTATTTGCAGTTGCAGCTTTAATGGCTGGCAATATAGGCGCAACAGAACAGGCTGCTCATCAAACAGCAATAACCCTTGCGGCAATGACCTATATGATGGCAGGAGGAATTGCATCGGCGGCAACTATTAAAGTCGGAAATAGTTTCGGAAATCAAAACTACAAAAGACTTCAGAAGTTTGCGTATGCGTCTTATCATTTAGTTATCATTTTTATGATGTTCTTTGCGGTAATTTTCACACTCTTTAATCAATATCTACCTTACTTAATAACAAATGATGCAAGTGTCGTAGCGCTGGCTGCACATTTATTGATAATTGCTGCGCTGTTTCAGCTCTTTGATGGTACACAGGTTGTTGGACTGGGAACACTAAGAGGAATGGGAGATGTAAACGTTCCTACTTTGATAACCTTTGTTGCTTATTGGCTTATTGGCCTACCTGTGGCTTATGTTTTAGGAATTTATTTCGATGGAGGAGTAAAGGGAATCTGGTATGGTTTGACTCTGGGATTGTTAACATCATCTGCCTTACTGTATTTAAGATTCCGATACGTAATAAATAAAGTTTTGGAAAAATAATTTATAAATTCAGAGATTGCTTTAGTCTTCCAATATTTTCCAGCCGATATATAGGAATGAAATCAGTTATTCAACATTTTTTAATATTTAGAAGATAAAAACAAGAGTTGGTAAGAAGATTTTTTTTTTTAAACTCTATTATCTGAATATAAATAAACTCAAAACTTTGGTTTTAGTCACCTCAAAAGGACAAAATTCTATATGTTATTTAAGGATTTTTCGAAAATCAAAAAAAAACATTTCTAATCTTTATTTTAAAATATACTTTTTAGTATATTTGTTCCCTAATTAATTATTAATGCTAAGTAAAGCCGAAAGAACAAAACAATTTATACTCGAAACTGCAGTACCTCTTTATAATGAAAAAGGTATCTCGGGAGTAAATATTGATGATATCCTGGAAGCTACAAAACTTACCAAGGGCTGCCTTTACGGTCATTTTGAAAATAAAGAAGATTTATCAGATCAGGTTATTGACTTGTCCTTGAAAATGATTTCAGACAGAATTAGAGCAGCGGTTTATCAGGCAAAAACAATTAAAGGCAAAGTGTTTGCATTTTTGGATTTTTATAAAGACCCAATTGAAACTTATATTTCCGGTGGTTGTCCTATACTAAATACTGCTGTAGAAGCAGATGATAATTATCCGCTTATAAAAGAGAAAGTTGCCAAAGTATTTAGAAGCGGTCAGCAGGAATTAGCGGGTTTACTTCAGGAAGGGATTAATATTGGTGAGTTTTCCGATAAACTTGATCCTGTTGTCTTTGCGTTTAAATTAGTAGCATCGGTTGAAGGTGGTATAGTAATGTGCAGAGTTATGGGAACAGCAAAGCCAATGCAGGGACTTGTTAATAGTCTAAAGTCTGAATTAGAACAATATACAATATAATTTTTTTTTGATTAAAAATATACTAAAAAGTATATTATAGAATATACTAAAAAGTCTAAAATAGTGAAGTTTATAAAAAATAATTTTTAAATAAATCATAATGAAGATACAAGGCAAAACTATATTAATAACCGGCGGAGCATCCGGCATTGGACTTGAAGCAGCCAAACAGTTTTTGGCAATTGGTGCTAAAGTAATCGTAACCGGAAGAAATCAGGCCAAACTTGATGCTGCTAAGAAAGCAAATCCTGCTATCACAACAATTCAAAGTGATGTAGCAAATAAAGAAGAGGTCAAATTTCTTTTTAACAAAGTAGAAGAATTGGGTGGTATTGATATTTTGTATAATAATGCTGCTGTACTTGTACCACCGTCAAATTTAGGCATTGCAAATGACAAACATACTGATGGTGCTGCCTACGAAATGGAAGTGAATTATTTGGGGGTAGTAAGGCTTAACAACATCTTTATGAACATGCTTCAATCAAGAAAAGAAGCAGCGATAATAAATACCACATCAATACTTAGTCAGAGTCCGTCGCTGGTAGAGGCTACTTATTCATCTTCTAAAACTGCACTTGCATTTTACACGGTATCACTTCGTGAACATTTGAAAATTATAGGAAGTAATGTAAAAATATTTGAACTGATTCCGCCGCTGGTTGCTACAGAAATGACTGCAGACCGGAAAGATAAAAAAATATCTGTTGAAGAAATGGTAAAAGGCCTTATTGCCGGGCTTCAAAAAGAACATTATACAATACGTGTGGGCGACGCAAAACTGTTTAACCTAATTAATAGGTTTTTCCCAAAAACAGCCTTTAAATTAATTAATCCGAAGAAGAGCCATCAACTTTTAAAAAACTAATATGAAAGCATTTATCATAAATAAATATACTAAAAGAGCTCTTGAAATTGCAGATGTTCCAACTCCTGTTGTAGGTAACAACGATGTTTTGATTGAGGTCTATTCAGCAGGTGTTAATCTCCTGGACTCAAAAGTTAAAAAAGGTGAATTTAAATTGATACTTCCTTATAAACTGCCTATGATTCTTGGTCATGATGTTGCCGGAATCATTACCGAAGTAGGGAAAAATGTCAAGAAATTTAAAGTTGGTGACAAAGTATATTCGCGACCTGCAGATTACCATGTAGGAACCTTTGCCGAGTATATTGCCATAAATGAAAAAGATGTGGCATTCAAACCCAAAAACATTTCTATGAACGAAGCTGCATCTATTCCATTAGTAGCACTAACCGCATGGCAGGCGTTGGTTGAGCGTGTAGATTTAAAAAAGGGGCAGAAAGTATTCATACAGGCAGGTTCAGGCGGTGTGGGGACTGTAGCCATACAGCTGGCAAAATATCTTGGCGCACTAGTTGCCACAACTGCAAGTGATAAGAGCTTTGAATTCCTTAAAAACCTGGGCGCTGATGTACTGATCGATTACAAAACGCATGATTTTGAACATATACTTAAAGATTATGATGTTGTAGTAAACAGCCAGGATCAAAAAACACTTGAAAAATCATTAAACATTTTAAAGCCAGACGGTAAGATCATTTCTATTTCAGGACCGCCGACACACGAATTTGCCAAAGAAATGGGCTTGCCATGGTATATTAGAATGATTACAACACTGCTTAGTTTTTCGACAAGAAGTAAGGCTGAAAAAAAGCAGGTTAAGTTTAGTTTTCTATTTATGAGGGCCGAAGGAAGTCAGCTTCAGGAAATTACTAATCTTATAGAAGCTGAAGTTATTAAACCTGTAGTAGATAAAGTATTTGTTTTTGAACAAACCAATGATGCCTTGCAATATGTAGAAAGCGGCCGTGCGAAAGGTAAAGTTGTAATACAAATAAAGAGTGAGAAATAGTAAATGCAGGGAGTAAAATCTCATTATTAATGAAGGTTTTACTCTCAGGCAATCGTAAATTTTTTAATCGCTGTGAATGCAAAAAATTAGCAAGGATACCAATAATACTCCTGAGTATCATTTAAATCAATATCAGCACAATGTGCCAAGGTTTTCTCTATATGAAATTGATAATTATTTAAAAAAATATGATAAAAAAAGAAGGAAAGCTAATGCTGAAAAACACTATCAGATCATTTGGTTTAAAAAGGGGAGTGGCAGATATTTTGTTAATCTGAAAGCATATGATGTTGATGAAAATACTCTTTTCTTTTTGACTAAAGATGATGTTCATTATTTCGATAGGAATACCAATTACAGCGGAGTTTTAATTCAGTTTAATGAAGAGTTTTTGATACAGAACAACAAGGATATTGCTTTTTTTTCGAAACACAGCCTGTTGCATAATCGCAAAGAGCCATCTTGTTTGCTTGCCAGAGATGATACCTTTATTTTAGATGAATATTTAAAGCTAATTAAAAATGAATTAACAGATAAAAATGAAAATAGCCATGAAGAGCTTTTAAGATCTTACCTCAAAGTATTTCTAATTCAGGTTCAGTACAGATGGGAAAAAGAAAATATACTTGATGGGCGCCGGTTTTTACCTGAGGATAAAAAGCAGCTCCAATTGATAAAATTTGTTAATCTCGTAGAGGAAAATTATAAAAAAGAATTTAAAGTCTCCCATTATGCAGAACTTATGCAGATCTCATCCAGAACATTATCGGGTCTTACGAGTCAATTATTAGATAAGAGTCCTTCTGAGATTATCTGCGAAAGGATTATTGTAGAAGCAAAAAGAATGCTCCTTGATACTAATTACAACATCAGTAAGATTGGCTATTGTCTGGGTTTTGATGATGACTCTTATTTTGTAAAATATTTTAAAAAATATACGAGCATTTCACCTTTGGATTTCAGGAGATTCAACTTAAAAGAAATATCTTAGTATTAAGCATAATCCTTAAGCGTATCATCGATCATTTAGTTCAGAACAGAATAATTGTTTCCATCAAGGATGTTAATTTTTTATATAGTATTTGCTGTCTGTTTAAGTGGTAGTGTTACAATAAATTCAGCTCCGTTATCCTTTTCTCCTGCAGCCGTGATAGTCCCGCTGTGTCTTTTTGCTATTTTTCTGCATAGAGCAAGGCCAAGGCCATTTCCTTCATACTCACTTTTAGAATGTAATCTTTCAAAGGCAGTAAATATTCTTTCTGCAAATTCGCTATCCAGACCAATACCATTATCTTTGATTGTAATTTTTAAAGAATCCACGCCGTCAATATTTTCAGCAGTACAGGTGATGATTACCCTTGGCGGCTGATCTGCTTTTGAAAATTTTAAGGCATTTTGCAATAGGTTATAGAAAAGCTGGTTAATTAGAATTGGCGCTCCTTCAATCTCAGGAAGATCACAGGTAACTAAAATTGCATCTTTTTCTTTTATGATCAGTTCCAGGTCTATTTTTATATTTTCAATAATCTCATTAAGATCTATGGTTTCGATATGCTGTAAGGTTTTGTCCAGGGTAGAATAGGTCAAAATCCCCTCGATAATATTTTCCATTCTTTGGGCAGACTGGCTTACTTTATGAAGGTATTTTTTTGATTTTTCATTAACATTGTCTTCTATATCATTTCTCAAAAGGGTATTGAAAATTTTAATTTTCCGCACTGGTTCGCGAAGATCATGACTGACCACGCTGGCAAAATGCATCAGGTCATTATTGGAGCGTATGAGTTCATCGGTACGGCTGGATACTTGTTTTTTTAATTCTTCCTCAAATTCCCGCTGCTCATGGATATCCTGGATAATTCCAATGATAGTTTTTGGATTGCCATCCTCATCATTTATAATCTTACCATTAATTTTAGTCCAGCGGGCGGATTTGTCAGTATTGACAATTCGGGCCTCATAGCTTATTCTTCCGGTTGTTTTAGCTTCTTCATGTGCTTTTTCACGTGCAGGCAGGTCATCAGGATCAAGTTTTGCTATTAAATCTTCACTGGTTGCTTCACTTTCAATGGAGCAAATAGCATTGAAATTTCCGGATGTTTTAATTTTTTTTGTAGCAAGGTCTATTTCGTAACTTCCTATTCCGGAACTCTCAATAGCCATTTTAAGTCTTTCATTCGAGTTTTGTACTTCTTGTTTTGCCAGCTGGAAATCCGTTACATCAGCGCCGGTATTAAGTACACCATACACTTTTCCCTGATCATCAAACAAGGGTATAAAACTATAATTAAAATAGTGTTCGGTCATAATGCCCTGTATTACCAAATCTACTTTTTTACCTATAGCATGAAAGGCTGTTCCGGTTTTAAGTACATTTAATGCCTGTTCGAAAATCTGCTGTTTTTCAATTTCGGGAACAATCTCAAAATAGGATTTTCCAAGTACATTATCTCCTTTTCCGTACGTTTTGATCATGGCGGCATTGGCCAGTTCAATTTTAAGGTTATCTCCCACATACACCCCAATGGGCAGTGGAATAGAGTCAATTATATTTTGCAGAAGGTTTGGATTTTGATACATAGCGGTTAGGTTTAATTAGTGCGGTTCTTATGGCGAAGCTATTGGTTTTTAAAACTTTACTATTACACGGATTCAATATAGTGTACCATAATTCCAATAATGATAAGCAGGTTACTTTTGCTTTGCTATTTTATTATTGGAAATGGCCCGCTGCTCTTTGCACTTAAAGCGGTTAATTCCTGCACTGCGTTTCTGCATGTGCTTTGTTTTACAATTTTCAACCCTTTTGCGCCAAAGTGTATAGCTGCTGAATTTCAGTTCTTTCTTCATTATGGCTTTTACATCCGCTTCCTGAAGTTCAAACTGGTAGGCAATGGCTTCAAAGGGAGTTCTGTCTTCCCATGCCATTTCAATAATGCGGTCCAGGTCACGATCTGCAAATTGTCGTTTTATTTTTTTCATAATCGTATTTTTGAAGGATTCCCGGTTGAGAATTAATGAGAGCATCGCTAAATTATATAAAATATTTTTTATTTTGTTTAATATTTATTAAAAATAGTTAAACAATTATTACCTTTAACATTCGTATATTATCTTACACGAAAACACACTTAAGTTTTTTGATAATTAATCAATAATATCTTATTTTTTAAAAATTGCAGTAAAAACAATTATACCGTTTCTTAAATTTAATCTTAAAAAAATGAAAACTATTGTAATTGTCGGGGGCAGTAAAGGAATTGGGAATGCTGTTTTAATACAGCAGCTGGAAAATTGCCGGGTTTTCAATATCAGCAGAACAGCTCCTGATGTGATCCATCCTAATTTTAGTCATTTTACAGTCGATGTGTTGCGGGATGCTTTGCCTGAATTTGAAAATATTGATGCTTTGATTTATTGTCCGGGTTCCATAAACCTTAAGCCCATTTTGAGCTTAAGCCTTGATGATTTCAGAAATGATTTTGAAATTAACGTGATAGGAGCCGTCAAAATGATTCAGCATTATCTGCCTGCATTAAAAAAAGGCAAAAATCCTTCTATTGTTTTATTCAGCAGCGTTGCGGCAAAACTAGGAATGCCTTTTCACTCCAGTATTGCGGCCAGCAAAGCAGCAGTAGAGGGAATCGTTAAATCGCTGGGTGCTGAACTTGCCCCGTTAATTCGCATCAATGCTATTGCCCCGACTATCACGGAGACTTCTTTGTCAGGATCTATTTTAAGAAACGACAGGATGAAGGAAAACATGATGGAGCGCCACCCTTTGAAAAATTATCTGAAACCCCAGGAAGTTGCCCGGATGGCTGGCTATCTTATTTCTGAAGATGCAGCCTCAATTTCGGGTCAGGTTTTCGCCATGGATTATGGTTTGGTAAGTTTTAAACTGTAAATACAACATAACATGAAAATTCTTTTAACAGGCGCAACAGGTTATATCGGAAAAAGGCTTCTGCCCTTGTTACTGGATCATGGAAATGAAGTAATCTGCTGCGTCCGGGATAAAAACAGGTTCTATTTTCCTGAAAAATTTAAAAATAAAATACAGGTCATCGAAGTTGATTTTCTGGATCCGGAAAGTCTTAAAAATATTCCCGATGATATAGATGCGGCGTATTACCTGATTCACTCGATGTCCGGCGCTTCTAATTATGATCAGCTGGAAAGCATTTCGGCAAATTATTTTATCGAAAAAATAAACCAGACAAATGCAAAACAGATTATTTATCTCAGCGGAATTGTAAATGATAAGTCATTATCCAAGCATTTATCGTCAAGAAAGGCTGTAGAAGAAATTTTAAGAACCGCAGCAGTTCCATCAACTGTACTCAGGGCGGGAATAATAGTAGGATCAGGAAGTGCTTCTTTTGAAATAATACGCGATCTGGTGGATAAACTGCCTATTATGATTACCCCAAAATGGCTCAATACCAAATGCCAGCCGATTGCTATAAGCGATGTTTTGGAATTTTTAATTAGGTCGCTCTTAAATCCATTGACCTATAATGAAAGTTTTGATATTGGAGGACCTGATATATTGACCTACAAAGAAATGCTGCTGGAGTTTGCCAAAGCAAAAAAACTCCAAAGATACATTTATACGGTACCGGTGATGACCCCGAAATTATCGTCTTATTGGCTGTATTTTGTCACGTCAACTTCTTTTAAACTGGCATCAGCGTTGGTCAGCAGTATGAAAGTAGAAGTTATTTGCAGCGATAACAGGATTAATCGTTTACTGGGAGTTACACCTATCTCTTACCGGCAGGCATTAGAGAGAGCTTTGAAAAAGATTAGTGATGATGATATCGTTTCCAGCTGGAAAGATTCGCGCATAAGCGGACAGTTCAAAGGAAATGTTTCCCAATATTTAAAAGTCCCAAAAAGGGGCTGTTATATCGATAGAAGAAAAGGAACAATAATAAACAGGGAATATACAATTGCACGAATCTGGTCAATAGGAGGAGAGACAGGATGGTATTATGCCGACTGGCTTTGGGATCTGCGCGGGTTTATCGATAAGATTTTTGGCGGTGTGGGAACCAGAAGGGGAAGAACAAATAAAAAGGAAATACACGCAGGGGATGCACTGGATTTCTGGAGGGTGGTATATGCCGATAAGCAGCAGGGCAAACTGGTTTTATATGCGGAGATGAAACTTCCGGGTGAAGCCTGGCTGGAGTTTAAAATAATCAACAATACCTTATATCAGGCTGCCACTTTTAAACCCAATGGAATTATGGGGAAGTTATACTGGTATGCTGTCCTGCCTTTTCATGGTTTTATATTTGACGGCATGCTTAAAAAGCTGATTTAAGTATTCATAAATATGTATTCAATTGATATAAATAAAAAAGCACCTGTCTAGACAAGTGCTTATATAAACTAATGCTATAGTATGTTATGCTATCACTACGTTTACTGCGTTTGGACCTTTGCGGCCTTCCTGAATATCATATCGAACTGAATCGTTTTCACGAATATTTTCTGATAGACCTGAAACATGAACAAAAACTTCGTTTCCTCCATCATTAGGAGTAATAAATCCGAAACCTTTTTCTTCATTGAAAAATTTTACTGTACCTTCTTGCATCTTAAATATTTAATTTTGCCAAATGTAGTGCATTAAATAATAAGGAATCAAAAAACGAGTTTTTAATTATGTTTATATTAACGTAATTGAGGATTTGTTTGATACCGCAGCCGCTGTTTTTTGTATTATTGCACAAGCTTTTACCAAATTATGCATTGCAATCCATTCTTAGGAATCAGGCGTGTTAAATAAGTCATATCTATTTTATTAAAAAGGGCATTGCCCGGACTTTTTCTAATGCGAGGGAGAGTGAAATTACATTTTCATTTGGAAAAGAAGGTGATACAATAGCCTCGTTGAAAAGCTATATTTCTAGTGAGAAAGGGTATGAAAATATAGAACTGCTTGCCTAAAATCCTGAAAAAATGATATAACCATTAGAAAAGCTGTAGAAAAAGACAGTGAACAAATTTGCAACTTAATGAAAGAACTTGCTGTTTTTCTCTCAGCCATTTGTTATGCTCCAAATATAAACCCGTTAGGCATACTAACATTAAAGATGAGAAGTAAGCTAATTTTTTTTTGGAATTCTGAAGGCTTATAAAAATTGCTATAATTTATTGAGTTTATTTACCAGATAACTTATCATTTGTGCAATACTTTCAGCAGGAATAGAGAAATCATTTTCGATCCAATTTTTGATGACAGCAATACTTCCTTTTTCGCCAAATTGGTATGCCATTTCAGTAAAAGGCTTTACTTCGGCAGTAAGTTCTATTTGATTTTCAACTGGAAAATTATTCCGAACACTTCTCAGGATTCGCGACAGAATTCCGCTTCCATCCGCTTTGGTAAACACAATTTTACTCATCTGCTTATCGCTTTCCAGTAACTGGCAGCTAAGCAGTATTACATCATCCATATTGGTGCTTTTACGCAAAACCGCTGAGAGTTTTTCAAAAACATCATTTTCTATTTCAAGCAGTATATCCAGCGGAATATTATAATGCCGATAAAATGTATTGCGGTTGACATCGGCTGTTTTACACAGTTCGGTTATGGTAATTTCGCTCAATTCCCTCTCGTGCAGCAAACTAAATAATGCCTCACGCAATATTTTTTTAGTATACTGAACCCTTCTGTCTTTTCTTAAATCCATCACAAATTATTTTATATACGCTACAAAAGCAGTAGTCTTTGTTCGCTAAAGTACAGTAGTACCCTTTTTTGAAACAGCAAATACATTCTTCTTTAATAGATTTACATAGTAATCAAAAAAGAACACAAAGTTAAATATCGAACATATTGTATAACAAATATAGCTTTTTCATCAAAAAATTAAGCAGATTGAAAAAGATAAATGTTAAATTAAAAAAAATGGAAAACAAGATATCACGAAAAAAAATACTTCTGACGGGTGCATCTGGAACTGTAGGATTTGAAACCTTGCAGCATTTGGTTGAGCATACAGATTATGAAATAACGGTTTTTGATCTAAAAACCCAAAATTCAGTAAAAAAACTGGCTCCCTTTCGATCTCGTGTAGAGATTATTTATGGTGACATCAGCAATAGAGAAGAAGTGCTAAAAGTTACCCAAAATAAGGATGTAGCTATCCATTTGGCAGCGGTCATTCCACCTCTTGCAGATATAGATCCGGAGATGGCTTACAGTGTCAATGTGAGAGGGACCGAAAATCTTATTTACGCTTTAGAGAAGAATTCACCGGATTGTTATTTGATTTTCAGTTCCAGTATTTCAGTTTATGGTGATCGGATGAAGAATCCCCAGATAAGTGTCGATGATATTTTGCAGCCCAGTCCGGGAGATCAGTATGGAGAAACAAAGGTGTTGTGTGAGTCGTTGATTAGGAAATCCAAATTATCATGGAGTATTTTTCGTCTGGCTGCAATTATGGGGAACCATAAGATATCCAAATTGATGTTTCACATGCCGCTGGATACACCAATGGAAATCTGCACGCCAAAAGATACGGGTAGAGCTTTTGCTAAAGCAATTGAAAACCAAAAAAAACTAGAGAAGCAAATATTCAATTTGGGAGGGGGAGAGGATTGTGTTATTACTTATGGATCTTTTCTAGACAAAATGTTTGCTGAATTTGGCTTAGGCGAAGCTGATTTTCCACAAAAGGCGTTTGCAGAGAAAAATTTTCACTGCGGGATTTTAAAAGATGGTGAAGATTTAAATAATATTATAGGTTTTCGACAGCAAAATTTGAACGATTATTTCGAGATGGTCCGCGAGAAAATTCATCCTCTCCAAAAAAAAATCACCTTTATTTTTAAAAGTATTATAAAAAAATGGCTGCTCTCACAATCAGAACCCTATCAGGCGTTTAAAAAAGGGAATGTTAAAAAAATGAATCACTTTTTTAACCAATTAGAGAAAGAGAAACTAGAAAATGTTCTATTTTAAATCCTAAATAATATAAATTATGAAAATTAAAATGATAAGCTTGATAGTACTTGTGGCAGTTAATTCGGCACTGTTTGCACAACATAATTTCAGCGTTGAAGTATCGGGCGTAAAACCCGGTAAAGGATCTGTTTTTTTTGGATTGTACGATAAAGAGAAAGGGTTTCTTGATAGTGAGTCACAGATTGCCACCGCAAAAGTAAAAGCTACAGAAAATAAAGTGCTCTACACGTTCAAAAACCTACCGGATGGCGATTATGCTATTGCGGTTTATCAAGACTTGAATAATAACGGAAAATGTGATAGAAATATGATTGGTTATCCGACAGAAGGATTTGGATTTTCTAAAAATTATAAACCAAAATTCTCAGCTCCTAATTTTGATGAGGTGAAAATTGCAATTAACCAGTATGCCAAAACCAGTATTGCATTGATTGCTAAATAGAAGACCCTTGCTCAGTTATGGGAATTACTTATTGTTATACTCTGCTGCTCATGACTACATTAATATCTATACAGGCGGGGTTTAAATTTTTTGTAAGGAATTGGAAAGGGTGAGCCCTGCCGCATAAACGTAAGTTTTTAGTTATGTGATTAGGTATAAAAAAAAAGGCGCCAATTGTCTTCAATTGGCGCCTTTTGGCTTTTGTGAACCTTAAAGGACAGATTATCAAATCATTTTATTAAGGATTTAAAGGAATTGGCTTATTTTCAAATGAATTTGTGTAATTATTTTGTGTTTTTATTTTAAAGCGGTTTGTATGTATCATTTAAATCGTTTTTAATGTACCGCCATCCGCTCGAAGGCACGAACCGTTTGTAGCAATTGAAAGTGGACTGGATAAATAAACTGCCAAAGAAGCAATTTCAGCAGGATCGATAAAACGCTGTATTAAAGATTGCGGATTGGTTTGCTGTATAATGGCACTTTTCATTTGCTCGACTTCTATGTTTTGTAAAGAAGCTATATGTTCGATTGTCGAAGCAACTCCGTCAGAATAAGTTGGACCGCCTAAAATAGTATTTACAGTAATTTCAGTTCCCAGAGTTAATTTAGACAGACCATTGCTAACGGCCATCATAGCCGCTTTTGTCATTCCGTAATGAATCATGTTTCCAGGAATATTCACGCCTGATTCACTGCTGATGAAAATAATTCTTCCTGAATTTTTCTGAAGCATTTGTGGTAAAATTTTCTTAGAAAGTCGGACACTGCTCATTACATTGATATCAAAAATTCGATACCATTCTTCCTCTTCTATATTTTCAAAATCTTTTAATTCAAAAACTCCCACATTGTTTATTAAAATGTCAATATTGTTTAGTTTGGCTAGTAATGTAGTTACTTCTTCTTTATTTCCCAAGTCGCAAACTATTCCTGAAACTGAGGCATCAGGAAATTCTTCTTTTAATTTTTGAACAGCCAGATTGGTTTTTTCTTCATCCCGTCCGTTAATTATGACTTCAGCTTTTTCATTTAATAATTGTTTTGCAATCGCAAAACCTATTCCTTTCGTCGAACCGCTTATAAAAGCTCTTTTCCCTTCTAATTTTAAATTCATTTTTTATTGTTTAATTTTGTAGTGATTGATACATAAATAGTCAAAAAAATTAGCTGATAACAGCTAATTGCATTTCGATTTGATTTTTCAGGATATTTTTGTCCGGATACATTTTTCTCAGTGTATTGAGTCCACACCAAAATGTTATTAAATATCTACCCAGTATTTCAGGATCTGTCTGCGTTTTTAGGTTTCCTTTTATTTGTTCGTTTTTAATGGACTGAGTAAACATTTGTTCTACTTCTTTCAAAATCTGAACCGCATTTGCTTCCAGATCGCCATCAATAAAAGTCATTTCTACAACCGTATTGGCAATAATACAGCCTTTAAGATGTTCATTTTCTTCCGCGGAAGCGATGCTTCTAAAAAAATCCTTAATCAATTCTAAAGGCGATTCGCTTTTGCTTAATTCAATTTTAAAAGCGTCAAATGCCAATCTTCGTTCTTCAATTGCTTTTTGAAAAACCTCTTTTTTACCGCCTTTAAAAGTATTGTAAAAACTTCCGGCTCCGGCTCCCGTGGCTTTTTGTAAATCGCTCAATGAAGTAGCATTATATCCTTTTTGCCAAAAAACTTCTTGTGCTTTTTTTACAATATTAGCGTCTTCGTAGATTGTTGGTCTTCCTCTCATTGTTGATTTTTATTTTGTAATGAACGATACAAAAATATACAAAAATAAGTTTACTCCAAATTTTAAAGTATTTTTTCTTTCTTTAATTAAGATTGCCTGAATGAAAGTCTTGGATTTTTACATTCAGGAAAAATCTTTTAATAAAATTAGTTTTAAAGTCAGAGACTTTATGAAATCTCTGTTTTTCAATTATATTTGTTTAAAATGTCGCAAAGTCAGAGACATTTGCGTAGCGTAAAGAAGAAGACTTCGTAGAGCGGAGTATTTAATTCCCTTTATTTTTGTGATCTTCATGGAATTTAATAGAGTCTGTCTTTATAGTTTTTAAAATAGATTCTATTTTTTTTCTCCGAAGATCTGCACATTTCTTTTCGTAAATAAGATGAGTGCTATCCCTCTTTTTTTCTAACTCAAAATACTCCGTAGATATAGCTCTAGTGGTGTAATTCCAAACCATATTCATGTCGTCCAAAAATTTATTTCGTACATAAATAATTCCGTTTTTTTCAATATAATCCACTCTGGAACCATCCAAAATCCATTTTATGTTTTTATAGTAACTTGGCGAAATTTCATTTGGTTCTGCAAATTTGTAAAGATCATTGTCAAAAAATATTATTTGACGGGTATAGTTTTCTTCGGCCGGAATTACGGGACGAAGTTCAACATATCTGTTTTGCCAATAATAATAAGCTGAATAAAAAACAATTAGAGATATTACTGCTATAAATATTTTCTTTTTCATTTTTTCATTTTAATTTAATAATTAAATCTCCTGAAGAATTAAGTTTAAAGGTTCGATTGAAGTTTTGCTTCCACTGACTTCTCATTTCATATGGTCTTCCTCTGCAATGGTTGGGTAATTATTTGATTATCTCTCAAATTTGAGATATACAAATAAGTATCATGTCTATTATAAGATTTAAAAATATCAGTAAAAGGCTAAATATTGTTTTTTGTATAAATTCTACTATTTCCCGCTCTTCAAAGTGTTTTTATGAAAACCTACGCAAATGTCTCCCGACTTTTTACTGTTAGTTCTTATTATTGTCTTGGAATTTTACATTAAGGAAAGTATCTAAGAAAAATATTTTTAAAGTCAGAGACTTAATGAAGTCTCTGTTTTTCAATTATATTTGTTTAAAATGTCGCAAAGTCAGAGACATTTTCACAGCGTAAAGAAGAACACTTCGTAGAGCAAGGGGAGCCTCATAGTTTTAACTTTTGAGGATAAATAAGATGACTGCTATAGAGTAATGATATATCTTTTGATCATAACAGCTTTAGTTTTTTTTGGCAAATTAGAAGGCAATAACAATTAAACTTCCCTTATCTTGTCACGGTGGTTTTTACCCCACTCAATCATTTCGGAAATCATATTGTGCAGCGTATCGCAATACACAGATGCTGTATACTCGACGGTCGGAGGTGAGTCATCATAGACCCTGCGCAAAATGAGCTTGTTTAGTTCCAGTTCTTTAAGTTCCTTTGACAGGACTTTGCTTGTGATACCGTTCACACTCCTCTGAATGTCACGGAATCGACTGTTTCCTTGGTGTACAGCTGTCAAGATAGGCAGTTTCCACTTCCCACTTATCACATAGAGGGCATCTTGCAGATGTTTGATTTGCTGTGCATTTTCGGCATTATCTTTTTGTATATCTGGCATCCTTTAGGTAACTGGTATCTTTTGTAAACCAATTAGGGCGTAAATTTACAAAAAATTTAAATCACAAAAATATGAAAGATAAATCATTAATACTGGTAGCTGGCGCAGCAGGTACTCAGGGAGGAGCAGTTATTGATGCATTATTAGCTAAAAATATAGCGGTAAGGGCTATTGTGCGAAATAAAAACAGTGAAGCTGCAAAAGCACTCGCTGTAAGGAATGTTGAATTAGCTGAATCGACGTTCGATGATTTAGAAAGTCTGACTGAGGCTGCTAAAGGTGCAACAGGCGTATTCTCGATGCAGATGGGTTCACACCCTGGGAATAAGGGAGAGGAAACCAGACATGCAAAAAATCTGGTTGCTGCAGCAAAAGCCGCCGGGATTCAGCAGATAGTTCACACCTCGGTTGCCCGCGCGGGAGATCACCAAAACTTTGCGGACTGGGAAAAGGGCCGCTGGGAGCCACTGTACTGGGAAGAGAAAGCTGCAGCCATAAACGCTGTTAAAGATGCCGGATTTACCTTCTGGACAATCATAAAACCTCCGTTTATCATGGTAAACCTGCTTCCTCCTAAAAATGAATGGATGTTTCCTACTATTTCTCAGGGTAAAATAATAAGCCCGACCGAGCCGGATACAAAAATAGACTGGGTGTCCCCTGAAGATATCGGCCGTTTTGCGGCTGAGGCATTTTCAAACCCCGAGAAATTCAACAAAAAAGAATTTGCTGTAGTGGGTGATTCACTTACAATGGGAGAGGTCGCTGATGCGCTTTCATCCGTTACCGGTAAACAATTTGAGGCCATCAGTATAACAGATGAGCAAGCCACCGAAAGCGGGTTGTTTAAATGGGGGACCGAAGCTTTTATCTGGCAAAATGTTGAAGGGTATAAAGTTGATCCTCATGAGATAGCAGAGTTTAAAATACAGCCCGAATCGCTGAAAACCTTTTTGGAGAGGAATAAATCCCTTCTTTTAGAAGCATATAGTAAATTAAAATAAACTGATTTGAAGAAATCAATTAGTGCTTTTTTAAAAATTGAAAAGCCTCTTTTCGAAGATTTTTAAGGAAAGCTATTAAAATGTCTCCGAATTCACCCCGTAAATAGTATTCAAAACAAAAAAAGAGACTCGAAAGTCTCTTTTTTGTTTTAATATATCTTCTATAAAAAATTATTTATTTATTAATTTTTCAAGCCTTACCATCATTTCATCTTTCTCTTTCAACATACGCTCGTATAAAGCAATTTTTTCTTCGTGTAGTTTAATAAATTGATCAATTTGATTAACGGTTGAATTGTAAAATACAGATGCAGGTTGTTGACAATTGTCAAAAGTATTAGAAATAATATTAATAGCCTGTTCTTCATCAAAATTCTGAAAAGCTTCTACAGGAATTTTTAATACAGTTGAAATTTGTTTCAACAGATTATCTTCAATTACGTCTTTTTGCTCCAGCATAGAAATTTTCTTCTGATTCCAGTCATTTCCCAGATCATAAGCTAATGCTTCCTGCTTTATGTTAAGCATTTCTCTGAAGCGCTTTACGTTTTTCCCCTGATGTATTTTCTGTTCCATAATGAATATCGATTTTCTAGAGGCTCAAAGATAAAGCCATTTAGATTAAAAATCCTGCATTTCAAAGATAAAAAAATATCCTGTAAAACATCCTTATATCCCAATTTTAAAATAGGATAGTATGAAAACTTCAACATCAGTTTTACATAGATTGTAAGTTATTACAAAGTTTTTCAGCGTTATTACAAATTAGCATTACTGGTATTTGATATCGTTTTATTTTGTCATAAAATTGTAGTGATTTAAAGTCAATAACTGCCTTAAATTAGATTTTTTGGCCTAAAATTATAGTTAGGGAATGAAATACAAAAATATATTATTAGTCAACGATATAAATGATGATGCAGAGACTTTTGTATTAGTTCTAAATGCAATTAATCATGAAATTAGATCATCAGTAGAAGGCAGTGCACTTGAAGCTCTAAAAAAACTTCAGGATTCAAAATTATCACCCGATATAATTTTCCTGGATTTTAACATGCCGCATCTTGATGGATCCGGATTTCTTAAATTACTTCGGGATATTGAAGCTCTAAAAAGAATTCCGGTTGTACTTTATTCCCGAAATTCAGGACATATGCTACAGGAAGCGCTGACCAAATTCAAGGGAGTGCAGTATTTGAAGAAGCATACAGATTTTAGAAAGCTTTTTAAGTCCCTGCAAAAGATAATTATACCTGAAAAAGTCTGAAATAAATTAAAATAATAATTATTTAAGATTTTGTAAGGTTGTATTATTAACTTTTTTCGTCAAGTTTTGCATCCATTTAGTTATAAAAAAACATAATATGGGAAATTTAAATCCGCTGAATTTCTAATGGATATGACCATCTAAATTTAGAATGTTTTTTTTTAAAAATTTTAATAGTTACAGCTTATTTTTACTTTGTATTTTTAACTTTCAGGGTATAAGTTGTTACTTCAGTAAAACTGATTTTGGACTTCTTATTCAAATAATATTTTTTTGTGATGTTTAATTCAAAACATGTAAAAAACATTGTAATGATTAAAGTCAAAATTATCACTGTTTTTATTTCTTTATATTCCATTTTTAAGAAGTTTTAATTTATTGAATTGGAATACAAAAATCTACGATACTTATTTTTTCCGGATGCTCATTGAAATCATTATAATAAATTTCATAAGGATTTCGATCCGCTTTTTTATATCCGTTTTCGCTCATCCAGATAAAAAGGGCATTCCAGGATTTCTCAAATTCATTTATTCCAATTTCAAAATGTCCAACAATAAATTTACCGCTTTCAATTGTCGTTAACCCAATTTCTCCGTCAACACTAATTTTTTCTTTCAGTGAAATACAAGCACTCATTCTAACCTTATCAGGATCTGTAACTTTATAACTATCGTGATAGATAGTTATTATTTTTAAGTTTTCATTTTCCAGAAGTCCTTTTGGAGCTGCCCACTTAATTAATTTTGAATAAGCATCTTGCATTCCGTTATGTCCAATTTGTGTAATATAGACAAGATCTAATTTTGGCATTTCTTTAATTTCAATTTTTGCTTTCATTTTAATCCAATTTTTATGATTATCAATGTTGCAAATATATTGGTCAGATATTCCATTTTCTTGTCCATTCTTGCTATCCACTTTACCAATCTTGCTAAATTTGTCTGAGTAGGTTTTTCTGAACTCAGAGGGACTTACTGCGTAAAATTTCTTAAAAGTTCTGGTAAAAGAAGAGTTGCTGTTAAATCCATATTGTAGGGAAAGTTCAGAGATTGTGATCTCTTTTTTATGTATAAGTATTAATGCGGTTTTTTCAATTCTTTTGCGAGTAATGTATTCATTTATAGTTTCATTTGTAATTGCTTTAAAAATTCTGTGCAAATGAAATGGCGAGTAATTTCCAATTTTAGCTATAGTTTCCAAATTCAGTTCCTGATCTAAATTTTGGTCAATATATACTAATACATTATTAATTCGTTTTATATAATCTTCTTTCATATTTCAGTTTTCTACCGTTCTAAATTAATCTTTTAATGAAATATTAATCAATAGCTGAATCAAAATTATTAATTTAAAAACATTTTAATGCTCTTCTGTCTAGTATGGAGAATCTTACAGCGCTTATATGAAAAATTATGAAGGGGTTTTATCATAAAACCAGCAATATTAGTAATCACCAATTTTCAATAGCAAAATAGAATATTTGTTTAGAACCATTTGTCAATTTAAAAAAAAGACGCCAATTGAAGACAATTGGCGCCTTTTGGCCTTTGTGACCTCAACGATACAAATTCCAAATCATTTTATGCAAGATTTAAAGAAATTGGCTTATTTTTAAGTGAATTTGTAAGATAATTATCTCGAATTTTGATTAGTAAGCGGTTTGTATGTATCGTAAAGGGTTAAATGTTAAAAATATGAATTTTGTAAATTTATTAAGTTGTAATGGCATTTGATAAATTTCTCGATAATAAATTTAGTAGGTATTAGTAAACTTTCGTTATCATTTCATCTATAGGCAAACGAACTTTTTTCGTAGCCGCCATATAGTCTTTTTCCGAATCCCGATATCCTAAAGCGAGGATAACTGTAGAATGCAGTCCTTTTTGTTTCAAACCCAAAACGGCATCGATAGTCGTGGCATTAAATCCTTCGATAGGAGTGGCATCCACTTTCAATTCTGCCGCAGCAATAAGTGCAGTTCCTAGTGCAATATAAGCCTGTTTGGCCGCCCAATGGGCTTTTTGCTCTGCGTTAATAGCGCTGAAATAGGAATGCAGTCCATTTCTAAATCCTGATAAGGCACCAGCATCAAGACCTCTTTGCTTTTCTGTCATTGTCATATAATCGTCAATGTAAGTCGGAGACATGTCAGTTAGTGCAGCAAAAACCAACAAATGAGAGCAAGAGCTAATCTGTCCATTATACGAATCAGCACCTAATTTTTTTTGAATTTCCGGATTGCTTACAACAAAAACACGGTAAGATTGAAGACCACAAGAAGATGCTGAAAGATTTATAGCCTCTAAGATCTGATCGACCTTCTCTTCTGTTACTTTAATGTTATTGTAAGCTTTTGTGGCGTAACGCCATTTTAAATTTTCTATCAAATTCATTGCTATGTCTATCTTAAAATTTTGACAAATATAAATGATATTGTTTTCTTTTTCGAGTTTTTGAAGCGCTCTGGGAAACTCCAAGTCAATCATCTTAAGCCACTAAAGAATATTTATCTGTTTTCCTTCATAATTGCATTTGTTTAAAGATTAATAATCTTTAAAAACACATTTAAAAAGAATAATTAACTGATTTTATGTGTAAATAAAAATATTTAATCTTTTATATTCAAATTTGCAGGGTAAAAAAACTAAACATTATCATCAGATGAAAGCGAACATACAAGAAGATAGGGGAATAAACGAAAAGCAAAATATTGAAAACACCCAGAATACAATCCAGAATGATTTTGCATTCACACTAAAGAGCACTTGTTTAGATGAAAACTATCACCCCTCAAATGAAACGCGTTTGACAACCAATTTTGCAAACTTGGCGAGAGGAGGTAATCGCCAACAAAACTTACGTAATGCATTAAATATGATTAACAATCGATTCAATGCATTGGCTCATGTAGATAATCCAAAAGCTGATCGTTACCTTGTAGAACTTGAAATCATCACAGTAACGATGCGTATTGATGATAAGAATGGTAGTAACAATCTGCCGTTGATTGAAGTTTTAAAAACGAATATTTTTGACCGTAAGACTAGCCAGCGTATCGAAGGTATTGCCGGAAATAATTTTTCGTCTTATGTTCGTGATTATGATTTCAGTATTTTATTGATCGAGCACAATAAAAATAAACCTAATTTTTGTATTCCTGAAGATTTTGGTGATTTGCACGGAAAACTTTATAAGTGCTTTGTGAATTCAGTCACTTATAAAGAACACTTTAAGATGTCACCGATCATTTGTCTAAGTGTATCGAGCAACAAAACGTATACTCGCACTGAATATCAGCACCCGGTTTTGGGTTTTGAGTATCTGCAGGATCAGTATTCTATCACTGATGAATATTTCTCTAAAATGGGCTTAAAAGTTCGTTTTTTCATGCCTACTAATAGTGTAGCACCGATGGCTTTTTATCATACCGGAGATCTGCTTGCTGATTATACTGATCTTGGACTAATCAGCTCAATCAGCACGATGGAGACTTTTCAGAAGATTTATCGCCCTGAAATTTACAATGCAAATTCAGTGGCCGGGAAAATCTATCAACCTACTCTTAAACACGAAGATTATTCACTGACTCGTGTGGATTATGACCGCGAAGAGCGCAGTCGATTGGCAGTAGAACAGGGTAAATATGCTGAAGAGCATTTCATTAAACCTTACAAAAGTCTCCTGGAACAATGGTCTGCTAATTTTACTCTTTAATTGATTACAACGCATTAAAATTATACTATTATGAAGAAACTATTATTACCTACCTCTATTGTTGGAAGTTTACCCAAACCTGCCTGGCTTGCACCGCCCGAAAAACTTTGGTCACCATGGAAATTAGAAGGCGATCAGCTAATTGAAGGGAAACAAGATGCTTTACGCATTTCTTTGCAGGAACAACAATTGGCAGATCTGGATATTATTTGTGACGGCGAGCAGACACGCCAGCATTTTGTAACGACTTTTATCGAGCATTTAAGCGGTGTAGATTTTGAAAATCGTAAAACAGTAAAAATCCGTAACCGTTATGACGCGAGTGTTCCAGTGGTTGTAGGTGAGGTGGCACGTCAAAAAGCAGTTTTTGTTGAAGATGCTAAATTTTTACGTAAACAGACTAATAAGCCTATAAAATGGGCATTGCCAGGCCCGCTGACAATGGTAGATACCTTGTACGACGACCATTATAAAAGCCGGGAAAAATTGGCGTGGGAATTTGCGAAAGCACTCAATGAAGAAGCAAGAGAACTTCAGGACGCAGGGGTAGACATTATCCAGTTTGATGAACCTGCATTTAATGTGTTCTTTGATGAAGTAAACGATTGGGGAATGGCAGCATTAGAAAGAGCTATTGAAGGTTTACACTGCCAAACTGCGGTTCATATTTGTTATGGTTATGGAATACAGGCCAATACTGATTGGAAAAAGACATTAGGTTCAGAGTGGCGACAATACGAAGAAATTTTTCCGAAAATTCAAAAATCTAAAATTGATGTGGTGTCTTTAGAATGTCACAACTCCAATGTGCCTTTAGATTTAATGGAACTTGTTCGAGGTAAAAAAGTAATGGTAGGTGCCATTGATGTGGCAACCAACACTATCGAAACACCAGAAGAAGTAGCTGCTACACTGCGTAAAGCCCTTGAGTTTGTAGATGCCGAAAATCTTTACCCTTCTACAAACTGTGGTATGGCCCCGTTATCCCGAAACATAGCCAGAGGCAAGTTAAGTGCTTTAAGCGCAGGAGCAGAAATTATACGCAAAGAACTTGGGATTTAGTCTCAATGTATTAATAATGGTGTCCGTGCCTTCACGGAGAAATAATATTTAAAACACATTGAAGAAATTATTAGAAGTATTAAAAAAAGCAGGTTTCGACGGTTTCCTGTTAATGATCGCCACCATGATCCTGATGGCTTATTTTTTGCCAAAGCCAGGCATGGTCAAAGAACCTGTTTCGCTGGAGGAGATTGCCAATGCAGGCGTTTCCTTTATTTTCTTGTTTTACGGCATGCGACTGAGTGTTGAGAAACTAAAAGCCGGACTTTCTAACTGGAAAATGCACATTGTCGTTCAGTTGACCACCTTTTTATTTTTTCCGCTCATTGTTTTGGCATTTCGCCCGTTGTTTGTCAATAACGGTTTCGGGCTGCTTTGGCTGGGTGTATTTTTTCTGGCAGCATTGCCGTCCACAGTTTCCTCTTCGGTGGTCATGGTTTCCATTGCTAAAGGAAACATTCCTGCAGCCATTTTCAATGCAAGCATTTCCAGTTTGATTGGAGTAGTCGTTACGCCTCTCTGGGTTGGGCTGTTTATAGCTTCTGCGACAGGCGATTTTGATGTTACTCAAATCGTCATAAAGTTAATTCTTCAAGTCTTGCTGCCTGTCATCATTGGCATAAGCCTCAATTCCCGTTTAGGTGCCATTGCCGAAAAATACAAGAAACAGCTCAAATATTTCGATCAGGCAGTTATTCTAACCATTATTTACACATCGTTTTGCAAGTCATTTTCTGAACATCTTTTTGAAGGCTTCACCGCCCTTGAACTTGCCGGACTCGCTGCAGGGATGATGGCGTTGTTTTTTGCAGTATTCTTTTGTGTCGGACTACTCAGCCGCCTGCTTGGTTTTTCAGATGAAGACCGTATTACGGTCTTATTCTGCGGGTCAAAAAAGTCATTGGTACACGGCACCGTTATGTCAAAAGTACTTTTTCAGCACAGTACCATCACCGGCATCGTATTGCTGCCGCTCATGCTATACCATGCTTTGCAATTGATTGCAGCTAGTATCATCGCTCAGGGTATGGCTCGACGAAAAGAAGTATAATAAGATTTTTGTATTGTTTTTAGCTATATTTGAAGAATTTTATTCTGTCTTATAAATAAATTAAATAAAAATATTCTATGGAACAAATAGACGATATTGATCTTCAGTTATTAAATATACTTCACGATAATTCTAAATACACTGTAAAAGAGCTTGCTAAAATGGTAAATCTTTCGGCATCGCCTGTTTTTGAGCGTATTAAAAGATTGGAAAACAATGGTTATATTAAAAAATATATTGCCCTGCTTGATGCAGAAAAATTAAACAGAGGATTTATTGTTTTCTGTAATATCAAACTTAAACAGCACGATCGTAATATCGGGAATCAGTTTGTTAGTGATATTATGAAAATAGAAGAAGTTGTGGAATGTTACAATATTTCTGGTGATTATGATTTTTTAATGAAAGTTTCGGCCAAAGATATGAAGCATTATCAGGATTTTGTGTTTAATAAATTGGGATCAGTTGAAAGCATAGGGAGTACCCAAAGTACCTTTGTTATGTCAGAGATAAAAAATCTCTACGGATAGTCCCGCGATGGTTTATTTATTTGAAATTGCCAAATTTTATCAAGTTCCTGCTTTTCCAAATTAAGTAATGTATAGAGGCAGGAGGGAAAGAAGCTAAAATTATTTTGGAAATTACTATATTTAGTATCAAAAAAATGCTATAAATCGATAGAAAAAGCTACATAATAGTTTTGAATTTTACCTCAAAATTACCTGCAGATCCAAATACATTGTGATGAGATTTGAATACACATTTATTTATAAAAAATAGCGGTCTATTAGAACCGCTATTTTAAAAATAGTACATACTAATTATTTGGGAAGTTTGGAAAGAAATAATAATATATCAGCGCCAATTTCTTTGTAATGAGTTTCAAGTGCAAAATGACCTGTTTTATAAAATTTTACAGTAGCATTTGGATTATCAAGTTTGTATGCTTCTGCTCCTGCTGGAAGAAAATAAGGATCCTGACTGCCCCAAACAGCTAATGTCATAGGTTTTTGATCTCTAAAATAAGCTTGAAATTTAGGATACAACGCTACATTAGTTCGGTAATCTTTTAGTAAATCAAGCTGTATTTCAATGTTTCCGGGACGATCCAGAAAGTACTGATCTAGTGTATACGTTTCAGGTGCAATAAGCGAAGCATCTGATGCGCCTTCATGGTATTGAAACCAAGTCGATTCTTTAGATACAAAATCTTTAAGAGCATCTCTGTTAGTCTGAGATGGATCTTTCCAGTATTTCTGGATAGGATTCCAGCCCGTACTTAATCCTTCTTCGTAGGCATTACCATTTTGCGATATAATTCCGGTAATTTTTTCTGGATTTGCAAGAGCAAGCCTATATCCCGTTGGTGCTCCATAATCGAATACATATAAAGCAAAACGTTTTAAACCAAGTACATCAATAAATCCTTGCATGATGTTGGCAAGATTATCAAAAGTATATTCAAACTTAAGATGATCCGGTGCATCTGAAAAGCCAAAACCAGGAAGATCAGGTGCAATTACATGATAGTTTTTGCTTAGAATAGGAATAAGGTTTCTAAACATATGAGATGAAGTAGGATAGCCATGCAATAATAATAGTGTAGGAGCATCTTTGTCTCCGGCTTCACGGTAGAATATGTTTAGTCCGTTGACTTTTATAGTGTTGTAATGAGTTGCCTGTGTTGCAATTTTTTTTACTTGCGCGTTTACAGCTGTTTGTGGTAGCATAGTCATAGCTAGAATTAGAGTTACTGATTTAATTATATTTTTCATTTTTTCAATTGTTTAAGACAAAATTACATTCTATATTTGATACCTGAAAACGATTTATAATGATGTAATTAATCACTAATTGTGATACTATGAATAGCAATGACCTCAAAATATTTGAAGCTGCCGCAACACTCGGAAGTTTTACAAAAGCCGCAGAAGCAACCTTTACAGTACAATCTAATGTAACAGCGCGCATCAAAAACCTTGAAGATGAATTTGGTGCCGAATTATTTCGGAGGGTTTCCAGAAAAGTGGTTCTTACTGAGGCAGGAGAAACACTTTTGCAATACGCTAAAAAAATAGGACGTTTGCTCGATGATGCCAAAAGCGATATCCAGAGCGCAGACAAAATTGGTGGCACAATACGCATAGGCTGTATTGAGACAACAATGGCTCTAAAAGTACCTGAAATCATTAAGGATTTTGCAGAACTTTATCCAGATGTAGAACTTGAATTTTATTCTTCGATGTTGTCGACACTGATACAAGATGTGCTTAGTTATAAACTGGATGCCGCTTTTGTTGCTGCGCCTATAAATATTCCGGGTTTGCAGCAGCTTGTTGTGCGTGACGAGCAACTTGTTATAATAGCCGGTGGCGATGTCGACAAGCTTTCAGTATTGTTAAAACAAGATCCTTTAAAAATTGTAGTTTTTGGACAAGGCTGCTTTTTCAGGGCAAGACTCGAAACCTGGCTCGGTTCAAAAGGAATACTTCGCTATAAAAGTACCGTACTCAATTCGATAGAAGGCATTATTAATTTTGTGGAGGCAGGACTTGGTATTAGTATACTTCCTGCAGAAGTGGTAAGCCAATATTACAGCAACAGAAATATAAAAACCTTTCCTGTGACTAAAGAACTTGCCACGATGACCACAGTTTTAATTTATAGAAATGATGAAGCGCCTTCAAAGGCTCTAAATGTGTTTTTAGATCAGTATCGGAATTAAAGTGATGATATGAATAATTTAAATTACTATTTATTTAGCTGGTATTCTACGATATAAAAAAAACGGATCACATCGTATACCATGATCCGTTTTTTAAATAGAGTATGTTGATTTATGAATTACCATACAGGTTTGATTCCCCTCCGTCAATTGCAATGGTCTGCCCATTTACATATTGGCATTCATCGCTAAGCAAGAAGGCTACAAGATTACCTACATCTTCAGGTTTACCTAACTTTCTGGTTGGGTTTCTTTGCGCATATGTTGTTTCTGCTGCTTTTGGGTCGGCCGGATTTACCTGTTTAAAAGCTTCTGCCACCATTGGGGTAAGAATAGCTCCAGGCGCGATTGCATTGGTATATATTCCATCTTTTCCATATTCAATAGCTGCATTTTTTGTCATCCCCGAAACAGCATGTTTACTTGCTACATACGGCATCTGATTAATAACACCTCTGATTCCACCTACAGAAGCTACGTTTACAATTTTTCCTCCACCTTGTTTCTGCATTACTGGAATCACATATTTAAGGCCGTAATACACACCCATAAGATTGATGTCAATTACTTTTTTAAATACATTGATGTCATAATCTACTAATGGAGCCTGTTTTCCTTCGATACCTGCATTGTTGTAAAATCCATCGATACCGCCAAACTTTTCAACTGTTTGGTCTACATAATTTTTGACTGCCTGTTCATCTGAAACGTCAGCGACGATCGTTATAATTTTTGCAGTTGGTACAACAGACTGGATTTCTGTTTTTGCTTTTTCGAGTGCTTCGGCATTGTAATCTACAATAGAAAGGTTGGCTCCTTTTAGTGCTACGGCTTTACTTGCCGCGAGTCCTAAACCCATAGCGGCTCCGGTAATGATAATTGTTTTGTCTTTGAATATGCTCATAATATATAGTATTAAAAAGTATTAGTGAAAAATTATTCATTTAAAATTTAAAGTTTTAGCTCATGCCCCTCCATATCATATCAAAGTTGTCATCTATGAGTTGCTGGCTTAACGGAAATAACTTTTGGATAATTCCTGTAGAGCAGGAGCGTACTGCACCATCAAAAAAGCTGATAAGTATAATAGCATCCAGCGCTTTTATGATTTCTTCCTTCTGTCCTTTTTCTAAAAGATTATATAGCGGTTTATTCTGTCTTTCATACTCGGCCAGTTGTTTTGAAAAATTGAGCTGTATGTAGCCGGACTGCTGATACTGGTCGATAAACACGGTTTCGTCATAGTTATTTAGCCTGTAGTTGAGCATATTGATATAAATCTGCTTAAGCGATTGCTTTATTGGTACATTAATATCAAAGTCGCGGTACATTGCGCGAGTCATTTTATCCTCTACAGCTGCATAAGCCAACTGTACTACCTCTTCCTTGTTTTTGAAATAGATGTACAAGGTTCCGGCTGCAATTCCGGCTGTTTTACTTATACCTGAAATAGTAACGCTTGCTAATCCCTGTTTACCAGTAAGTACAAGTACCGACTTTAAAATTTTTTCTCTTTTATCAGGATCTAATGGTCTCATGTAGTAAAGTTAAATGAAATAATATTCATTTAAACGGAAATATGTAAATTATAACTTTTCTTTAAGGAAGTTTAATTTTATAATAAACTGTAAATATTTGTAGCTATCTATCGTCACATATGCAATTGTATAATTTGAATGACCTGTTTCGTCATGATTTTTCTGTTATAGATTTAATAAATTCTTGATTTAAAACATATTTCTAACAATTAAATTGTGTGCAATTTAATTGTTATGTATATTTGTGCTGTTGTATTATTTAAAAGATTTAACAATCAGATTTTTAATTTATAAAATAAGAAGAAATGTCGTTAATAGAAGATTTAAATTGGAGACATGCGGTAAAAGCGTATGATCCTGCAAAAAAAGTATCAGAAGAAGATTTAAATAAAATTTTAGAAGCTGCAAGATTAGCTCCAACTTCATCTGGTTTACAGCCTTTCCGTGTGATTGTTGTTGAAAACCAGCAATTGAAAGAGAAGATGGTAAAAGGGGCATTAAATCCGGAAGTTATGAGAGATTGTTCTCATGTACTTGTTTTTGCAGCGTGGGACAGTTACTCTAATGAGAAAATTGATAAAGTTTATGATCATCATACTGATGTAAGAGAATTACCAAGAGGCCGTTTCAGCAGTTATACTGATCAGATTAAACAAATCTACGGAGCACAAACTCCTGAACAGCATTTTGCGCACACAGCAAGACAAAGCTATATTGCATTAGGTTTAGCAATGGCTCAGGCAGCTGAACTGAAGATTGATTCCACTCCTGCTGAAGGTTTTAGCAATGAAGCAGTAAATGAGATTTTGGATCTAAAGGAGTTGGGTTTAAAAAGCGTTACCCTTTTATATCTCGGTTATAGAGACGCCGAAAATGACTGGCTTTCTCAAATGAAGAAAGTAAGAATTCCTATGGAGGAATTTATCATTAGAAAATAGTTTTTTACTCTAGTTTTTTACATCAGATTATGGAAAATCACCACCCGCTCAAATTGGGAAACCAACTTTGTTTTCCGCTTTACGTTATTTCAAAAGAAATTATCGGTTTGTACAGGCCATTTCTTGATGAACTTGATATTACCTACCCGCAATATCTTGTGATGATGGTGCTTTGGGAGAAGGATGGATTGACTGTAAATCAGGTTGGTGAAAAACTGTTTCTCGACAGCGGTACCTTAACGCCGCTTCTGAAAAGACTTGAAGTTAAAGGTTTTATCATTAGAAAAAGAAAAAAGGAAGATGAAAGAGTAGTTGAAGTTTTTTTAGCCGATAAGGGAAAAAATTTGCAGCAAAAAGCATGTGAAATTCCGGCAAAAATGCAGGAAAAACTAAATCTGACGATAGAAGATCTATCGGAACTCAAAGAAACTGTTCAGAAAATTTTAAATAAAATTCAAAAATAAAATGAAAACATTATATACTACAAGTGTTATTGCAAAAGGCGGAAGAAACGGACAGGTAAAAAGCGAAAACGGAATTTTGAACCTTGAGGTAAGAATGCCTAAAGCTTTAGGTGGAGCCAATGATGATTTTACCAATCCGGAAATGCTTTTCGCAGCAGGATATGCAGCGTGCTTTGATAGCGCATTAAATTTGATCATTAGTAAATCGAAAATTCAAACTGGTGAAACTTCAGTAGCTGCAAAAGTAAGCATAGGGCAGAATCAAGACGGTGGTTTTGGTCTTGCAGCAGAACTCGATGTGAATATTCCGGGAGTTTCTATTGAAGAAGCTCAGGAATTAACAGAAAAAGCCCATCAAATTTGTCCTTATTCAAATGCGACAAGATCCAATATTGAAGTTAAGCTCTCGGTGACCAATAACTAAGATTAATTTCTTTAAATTATACAAAATCTGCTTCTTTCGATGCAGATTTTTTTATGTTTGATTTTAAAAGTGACTTTAAGACCTGTTTATGTGACATATTATTTTTAGCATTCTCATTCAAAAAGCTAAATTTGCAAGTAAAAAATAATATATTAAATTTTTAAAGAAATCATTGAATGAAACTTAATGTGACAAAAAAAAGTAAGGTTCAAAGCATTCCTAAATTTATGATCGAAAAGCTTCGCTTTAATTCTATATTTTTCGTCAGTGGTTTGCTGTTTAATATTACATGGTGCATCTCTTTATTAATTACGCATTCTATAGAGTTTTACATCATTGGGTTTTCTGCTTTTTTACTGATTATAAATGGTGGCTGCGAGATTTTTTTCTCTCTTGCCAATAAAACAAAATTAGAGGTATGGGGATTGTTCATACAGTCTGGAATTTTTACAATAATTACTGGAATTTTAATTTTATTTGATCTTGTAAATATTCTAAATGTAAATGAAGTTTTTTTATCTTACTTTTTTATAGCCGGTTTCTTTAATCTTATCCTGGCAGGTTCGCTGGTACAATACGGAATGATAGACTGGAGCCGTTTTACTAATCTAAACTGGATTGTAATTTTATTATCGGCATCAACCTTATTGATGCTGGTAAGTGATTGGGGAAATACAGATATACTGCTTGGTATTACTTCTGTTTTGTTTGGATACGGAAGAATGATTTTAACGGCTAATTTTTCAGAATTAAATACTTTTCCGGACAAAGTTAGCAGGGAGATTTATCAAAAAATTGATGGTGTGAAAATAGAATATTTTGAAGCTTTGGAGAAGAACTGGGATGCTGACAGAGATCTATTTCTTTAGGGATTTTTTGTGCCCTTACGGAACAATTTACAAACTTTTAAGTTTTCTTGAAAATTTTGTATTTTGGTTTTTCGTAATCAGTTATGTCCAAAATAATGTCATAAACGCCTGTTAAAACTTCAATACTATCTCCTTTTGGCATTATTCCGTCGCTCATATCTTTTCCAAAATTTAAAGTCCAATCGTCATTAAAACGAAATTTAAGCTCTCCTGTTTTTAAAGCCACATTTTTAATTGTCCAAATTCCTTTTGTTTCAGTTTCAAAAAGTTTTGCATCAGGACCTTCCCAGCCTTTTTCTGTGGCAGTTCCTACAATTCCCCAAGAAGGAAATATTTTTGTTGCTTTTTTTAGTTGATTTCCTACATGAAAATTTAATGACTCTATTTGTGAAGTCTCGTTTCTTTCAAAAATTACATCACCCATTAATTCTTCAGCGTAAAATAAATTTTCTTTTACAGGATATAGAATAGTTGTGGGCCCGTTTCCACTTTGTAATTTTAATTTATTGTTTTCAATTGTAAGGTAAACTACAAAATTGTCTTCTACTTGATAAGTTCCTACATATTGGTTTAAAGTTTCTGAGCTTACGTTGGCTATAATTGGAATTTTATAATCTTTATTATACAAATTATACAAAGTTTTTATAATAGCATAAGTGGCAGTGTTTAAACCTCTTTCTGTATTTGTAAGCAGTATAATGCAGATATCATCTTCGGGAATTTGAACAAAATTGCTACAAAAACCAGCTCCATAACCACTATGACCAACTGTCATTTTTCCAAACATTCGCATTGTAATCCAACCATAACCATAATTTTTTTTGAAAGGTGTATATGCTTTTTCTAAATTTTCTTTGGAGATTATTTTGTAATTTTTTAGTCCATTATAATATTTGTTTAAATCTTCAACAGTTGAGTATATTCCACCAGCTGCAAAAGGCATAGGCGGATCATAAACAATCGATGGTTTTTGTTCTTTTTCAGAAAAAATCTCATAGCCAATGACTTTATTTTCACTTTTCAGATTTTTAAAAGCAAAACCACTATGCTTCATTTTCAATGGTTTAAATATGTATTTTTCAACTGCTTTTTCGTAACTTATTCCAGTAACTTTTTGAATTACATAGCCTAGAAAATAATATCCAGAGTTAGAATAACTCCAATCAGTTCCAACTGGAAAATCCAAAGGTTTTGTTTTTTGAAATTCAATAAATGATTTTTCCGTTTGGTCTTTCATATCATTTCCTCTGGTATAGTCATAAACTCCAGAGGTATGGGTTAACAAACTTTCAATTGAAATAGCACTTGCATCGGGATAATCCGGATAGAACTTTGAAAGTTTATCCTGTAATGAAAGTTTTTTTTCTTCTACTAATTTTAAAATTACCGTTGCTGTAAAAGTTTTTGTAATGGAATATATTTGAAAAATGCTGTTAGCGTTATTTTCCTTTTTTAAAGCTACATTTGATAATCCATAACCTTTATCTAGTAAAGTTTCTCCTTTTTCAGAAATAAAAACAGAACCGTTAAATAGATTTTGTTGATTGTAAAATTCAAAAAGTTGTTCTAATTTTTCTTTCTTACTTTGTGCAAAACCCAATTGTGTTATAAATAATAAAATAAAGGTGATTGATTGAATTAATTTCATATTTTTTTTGACTTTTTATTGAATTCAAACTAACAGTTTGCCCTTTGCGACAGTTGGGTAAATTTATAATAAAAGATTACAAATAAAAATTCCGAACTGAATTTTCAAGCAAAATTCAGAGCACAAGCTAAGCCAATACATCCAATAATATCCCTCGCTCTACAAAGTGTTCTTATGAAATCTATGCGAATATCTCATGACTTCGCACGCATACATAATGTTCTAAAACAAAAAAAAGAGACTCGAAAGTCTCTTTTTTGTTTTAATATATCTTAGAATGAATAATTATTTACCAATCAATTTCTCAAGCCTCACCATCATTTCATCTTTCTCTTTCAGCATACGCTCGTATAAAGCAATTTTTTCTTCGTGAAGTTTTTTTAGCTCTTCGATAGGATTAAAGTTGAATGAAGAATTTGGATTTCCAACACAAGCATTATCTCCAAAAGTATTAGAAATAATATTAATAGCTTGTTCTTCATCAAAGTTCTGAAAAGCTTCCACAGGAATTTTTAATACCGCTGAGATTTGTTTCAACAGATTATCTTCAATTACATCTTTTTGCTCGAGCATAGAAATTTTCTTCTGATTCCAGTCATTTCCGAGATCATAAGCTAATGCTTCCTGCTTTATGTTAAGCATTTCTCTAAAACGTTTGACGTTTTTCCCCTGATGTATTTTCTGTTCCATAATGAATATCGATTTTCTAGAAGCTCAAAGATAAAGCCATTTGGATTAAAAATCCTGCATTTCAAAGATAAAAAAAAAATCCCATTTCGTTAGAAATGGGATTTTTTTGTGACGTCTACTTCACAATTTACAAACCATTTTATGAACGATTTAAAGAAATTGACTTACATACAAGTGAATTTGTAAGACAATTACTTGTCCTATTTATTTGAATTTATTTGAATTTATTTGAAAGCGGTTTGTATGTATCGTAAGGGTTAAATGTTAAAAACTAATTATTCAATCCTCATATTCAATAAAGTCCAACTTTTATCTTTGAAGGATATCTCAGATTTCTTGTCTTGATTTATTCTAAAACCGACTTTCTCGTAGCATTTTATGGCATTACTATTAAAATCAAAAACATTTAATTCTATTTTTGAACGATCAATATTCAATTTGATATGCTCTAAAAGTGCTATTATAATTGCTTTTCCAAAACCTTGACCACGATATGATTTGTCTCCAATTAAAATTCTGCCTAAGACAGCAATCTCATCTGTCAAATAAATTTCACAATGACCAATGGGTAAATTATTACCTTCATTAATTACCTGAAAAGCAAAACGTTGTTCGTTTGTTAAAGAAGCATCCAATTGCTCTGTGGTAAGAGGAAAAGTAAATTTAGGACCGGCAAAAAGCATTAAATCTTCCTCACTTTCTACCCACGAAATTAACTGTTCGTACATTTCTTTTTCAAATTTTACCAGTGTAATCATTTTTTAAATTTAATATATTCAAACTTTTATTTTTTAAAATTTGCAACGGCGGCAATTTCTATATTTCCCTTACGTGGCAATTCTTTAACTGCAATACAGATTCTTGCAGGGAAATTACTTTGAAAATACGTAGAATAAATTTTATTTATAGTATTGTAATTTCCCATATTAGTAAGATAAATTGTTACATTTACCAGATTATTAAACGTAAGGCCCTGTTTGTTTAGGATAAGACCAATATTATCCATAGCCTGTTTTGCTTCAGATTCAAAATCTCCCTCATTAAATTTCCCAGTTGTATGATTTAAACCCAGTTGACCGGATATATAAAGATTGTCGCCTGACTTTACGGCATCTGAATATGGTACACTCTTAGGTTGCTGCGATTCACTCAGTTTTTCGTTTGCTTGTAATTGCAATTCTGTACCTTTTCGATCTGTAGCGATCCAATATTCTACGATTTTTCCCTTTGATATTCTGAAAGTTGCATGATTAATTATGGTTACTGGAAGTTCTGTTGCTTTAAAGTTATCAATGTCGGTCATTTGTTTTCCTAATTGCTCCCATCGTGCATACACTTTATCGCCATTGGCTATTAACTCGGTAATTTCAAGCTTATAATTCCCGTACATTTTTATAAAATCTTTTACATGTTCCGAATAGTTCGCGGGTGTTCTCATAATTACCTCTTGATGTTCAGAGTTCAATTGATTGGCTTTGACAGATTCAGACATAAATTCTGCGGCTCTTTCAGGATCTTTTCCTGAGCGAACAATTTCTAAAAAATCTCTAACTGTTTTTTCTGATTGTTGAGTATTGCTCATAGTTTTATTTTGTGCATTAATAGATGTTTATAACATGATGAAAAATGTAATATTGGTTTGAAGTTTCATTTGATTTTATTTAATAATTAGACATAGCAAACTTCTAAAATTAACTAATACTAAAACAGATACAGATTTTGAATATTTTACTGTAACAGATTATTATCTTTGCCTAATGAAAGAACCTGTTTATATAAATCTCGCAAATAAAATCGCCTCCATGATAGAGGAAGGTGTTTATAAAGCTGGAGACAAATTGCCGTCTCTCCGTCATTTACAAAAAGAAAATAACGCGAGTGTCGGTACGATTCTTCAAAGTTTTAACTATTTGATTGATAAAGGGATAATCGATTCAAAAGAAAGATCTGGCTATTTTGTAAGACATCAATCAGTAAAAAAACTTCCTATACCGAGATCATTGCCTGCTTCTTTCTCAGAAAGTGAGGTATATATTGATGAACTTTTACAGAAGATACATAAAGAAGAGAGTGGAGCAGATTTTGTGTCTTTTGCCAATGCAATACCAGACCATCGTTTATTGCCTTTTAATGGAATCAAACGTGCAATTCAAAATGTATCAAGAGATATTACAGGAACTTATCTTACTTTAGAACAACGAAATGGAAATAAAGAACTTCGTGAGGAAATCTCAAAGCGGTCATTTTTATGGAATGGTAATTTTTATGCCGATGAAGTAATTATAACAAATGGTGCAAAAGAAGCTTTGTTATGCTGCCTGAAAGCTGTAACGCAACCAGGTGATACCGTACTTGTTCAGGACCCTTGTTATTATGGAATTCTGCAAATTCTTGAATGTCTTGATTTGAAACTCGCAACAATACCTTCTGATCCAGAAACTGGAATTAAGTTTACGGATATTGAAAACATAACCAAAAGGCTTCAAATAAAAGCCTGTTTGTTTGTCAGCAATTTCAACAATCCTGATGGAGCTTGTATAAGTACTGAAACAAAAAAACAACTTGCAAATTTTGCCAATAATAGAAATATTCCAATTATTGAAGATGATCTTTATGGAGAAATTTTTTTCAACGGAAGCAGACCTGATACAATCAAAGCATATGATAAAAATGGCTGGGTAATGTATTGTAGTTCTTTTACCAAAACTTTGGTTCCGGGATTTCGAATAGGTTGGTGTGCTCCGGGGCGTTTCTTATCTGAAGTATCGAGAATTAAATGGATGTATAATGGCTCAACATCTAATTTTAATCAACGAGTAGTGCAGCAATTATTAAGTTCAGGTATTTATGACCGTCATTTGCAAAGATATCGATTAGAACTTCATAAAAATTTGCTTCGTGCTACAGAATTAATTGAGAAACACTTCCCGAATGGAACAAAAATTAGCTGTCCAAATGGCGGAATTGTATTGTGGATCGAATTACCGGTTCGTATAAATCCTTTATTATTATATGATTATGCCATAGAAAAAGGAATAAGTTATGCGCCAGGTGAATTATTTTCTGCAAAAAAGGAATATGATAATTATTTAAGATTAAATTACTGCAATGTCTGGGAGCCAAAAATCGAGAAAGCATTAGAGAAGCTTGGTCAGATATTTTTCCAAAGCAATAGTGAATAAATTTAAAACGGAAAAAGTGAGTTTAGAAATGAAAGTAGCTATTTTTTAAATTTACTGGTAAATAGTAGTAAAGGGAATAAAAAAAAAACTCTAAATCATTGATTTAGAGTTTTTTTAGTGACCCTTACTGAACAATTTACAAACCATTTTATGAATGATTTAAAGAAATTGTCATACTGGAAGTAGAAGCTGTCTTTATATGGCTTCAACTTTTTGGTTTGGATGTCCTGTTGGGGATCGAAGGATAATTTATTTAATGTTATTAAATTGAACCAATGTTTATAAAAGACTCCAAGTAGGTCTACATCTTAGAACGAACAGGTCTTTTCACTGCTGCATGCGGTGTAGTTTTTAATGCAGAAGATCTCTGTGGCTGACTGTAATTTTTTGCAGGTCTGTTTGATGCCTGGCTGTGCTTACGGGTCTGTGTTGATGCTCCCTTATTGTATTTACTGCTTCTCTGTTCTGAACTTCTTGCCTGCTGCCTATTGCTGGAATTCGCAGCGGTGCGGTATTTTCCGCTTTCTCTATTGGTAACTACAGTATTTGATCGGCTTCTGTTTATGTTATAGTTATTATATACATTTTTATTATGAATAATTACTGTACCGCCTCCTCCGTAATGACCGCCGTAATAATGATGATGATGATGGTAATGATGATGAGCATAAACTGCTACAGATATAGCCGCAAAAGGTATATAGTAAGGCGGATAGTATCCATAATAATACGGCGGATAGTAGGGAACATAGGCAGGCGAATAGATATACTGCACAACTGGAACTTTTTCTACCACGACAGCCTGTGAAGCAGGAGCACTTTTGGCTGGATCTGATCCGCTGTAAGCAGGGTTAGCAGTAACTGCGGCTGTCGCTGTTGTTTTAGGTTCAATGACATAGTTTTTACCGTACAAATCCTCATCACCAACAATCTGCAGGTTTACTTTTCCGGATTTATCCTTGTCCACTAAAATAACGGCAATATCCTGTGTTTCAGTTTTGCTTACCGGATCCTGAAGCACAAAAGTAAAATCAGAGCCTTCGCTTTTAGAAGTAACTTTGATAAAATCCACTTTTTTATCAAGATCTAAATCAAGATTATTAATGCCTGAATTTTTATCATTCAGTGATTTTTCAAAATCTTCAATAGTTTTTGATTTTTGAAAAAGATCCAGAACGGCATATAAATCCAGATTATCGCCTGGAAGACCAAGTGAGGGAGTATCATTAATATTCTGGCTGAAAATTGATTGTCCAAGCAGGCATACTGTTGCTAACGAAAAAAGGAAATTTTTACTTATCATAAATGTTTTTGGTTTGAGTTACTGATTGTTCAATTCAGTAACAGTTTAATAAAAATGAATGAGAAATATGCAGCTATAAAATGCTTTTAAATCTGTACTATTTCATATTATTAAAAGCTGCATTTTCAATTCTGTTTTACTGCAGAGTAAAAGCCAGAGTTGAAAAATTATTTTCAAACACTGTGCCAGCAAAAGAAATTAATTTTGACTTTATGATTAAGTTAAGAACTTATTTACTTGTATTTTTATTTTTTAACACGTATAAATGTTAAAAATAAGTGTTTTATATATTATTTTAAGAAAAAATAATACTTAGGATTTAAACGAAACATAGGTATATAAAACTTATTAAAACCATTTGTAAGTTTCTTACGTAAATGGTAAAAAGTAAGTAAATGTAAATTGTCTTATTAACAGTGTTTCGGTTTTGTTTCTGTGTTATTTGTTAGAATGGGACTGATCGTTTGATGTTTTGTTTAATTTTTGTGATGTACGCATTATATTTAATAATTTCTTTTTAATTTTAGGAAAAACAAATGCTTATGAATAAACTATACGCTACTTTAATTTTTCTGATGACTATTCAGATGGCTGTCAGCCAGAATGCTACCGAGGCTAAAATTTATCAGAATTATCCAATAGGCATGCAAATGCTGCAGGGAGGATACCTTCTGCAGACTACCAATTCCACAATCGATGGGGCTATTACAATTCCTAACAGAGATATTGATATTAATGCGCATATAGGTTATGTGCGTTATGCTAATTTTTTTAATCTTGCAGGAAAAACTGCAGGTGTTCAGGTCATGCTTCCCTATGTGAATATTGATGCCGATATTTTAGGCTACAATGCCAATAAATCGGGGATGGGTGATATCATGGTTGTTTTGGGCACCAATATTATTGGCGGTGATGCCCTTTCTTTTCCTCAATTTCTGCAGACCAAAAAACAGCTGGCTTTAGCGTGGTCACTTGCAGTTACAATGCCTACAGGATCGTATTCGGACTCTCAGCTTCTCAATCCGGGAGGAAACCGCTGGCAGTTTAAACCTGAAATTGCTTTAACAGTGCCGGTGGATAACTGGGATTTCGAAGCCTATCTAAACGCTAAATTTTTTACCCGAAACAATGCCCTGCCTAATCTTCTTCCCTCAGGCACTCCTTCGAAGCTTGAGCAGAAAGCATTTTACGGATTAACACTGCATGCCGTTTACAATTTCAACCAGAAATTTTGGATCTCTGCTGATGCTGCGGGTCGTGTAGGAGGAGAAACGAAAAAAGACGGGATTGCACAAGAGGACTCACAGTCTGTAGCAGGTGTAGGAGGAACTTTTAATTACAGTCCCTCGCTGTTTCATCAGTTCGGGATTAATTACATTACAGCTGCCGGAGGTAATGATTATGCTCCAAACGGCTCCTTATTCACTGTTAAATACACTTATGTTTTTGGCGGAGGAATGAAAAAAACAATGCAGGCCTTAAAAAATCAGAATCAAAACAACCAATAATTATAGTATGAAAAAAATAATTTTATGCTGTTCGCTTATGCTCGCAGCAGCGGCAGCAGCCCAGAATCAACCAAAAAGTAATCCGCCGACTTCATACACTATAGCGGCTAATAAAGCATTGTACGATTATCTGGATTTTAAGGACCAGACAGATCTGAAAAATGTAAATAAAGGTCTAATTGCTGCTTATCCGCAGGATACTATTGGCAGATTTTATAATTTTAAACAGTTTGATTTCCTTAAAGGTACTGCACCTGAAAGCGTTAATCCGAGTTTATGGAGACAGAGCGGATTTAACGCGACGGCCGGGTTATTTAAAGTAAGCGAAGGAATCTATCAGATCAGAGGATTTGATCTCGCCAATATGTCGGTGATCAGAGGAAAAACAGGATGGATTATCATAGACCCGCTGACAGTTAAAGAAACAGTAGAGGCAGGAATGAGGCTTGTTAGGAAACATTTAGAAGACCTTCCTGTTACTGCCGTGATTGTTACGCACAGCCATATGGATCATTTTGGAGGAATGCGCGGTGTGGTTAATGAAGATGATGTAAAATCGGGCAGAATAAAAATATATGCTCCGGAAGGTTTTCTGGAACACTCAGTAAGCGAAAATCTGATTGCAGGGAACGCCATGACCAGAAGAGCAATGTATATGTACGGAAATTTACTTCCTAAAAGTGCTACAGGTTCCTTAGGTTCCGGGCTTGGAACTACAACTGCATCGGGAACTGCAGGAATTCTGGACGGAACGGATATTATTTCCTCAAAGGAGGGTGAAACCAAAATAATTGACGGAATTAAATTTGAGTTTGTTTATACACCCGAATCTGAAGCGCCAGCTGAAATGATGTGCTATCTGCCAGATTATAAAGCTTTCATGCAGGCAGAAGTTGTAAATCATACGCTTCATAACCTTTATACTTTAAGGGGGGCGCAGGTGAGAAACGGCCAGAAATGGAGTATGTATATTGATAAGGCTATTGATAAATGGGGAAAAGACGCGCAGTTTTCATTTGGATCGCATCACTGGCCTACATGGGGGAATGCTGAAGTGGTGGATTTTCTGGAAAACCAGAGAGATCTGTTCAGATTCATTCACGATCAGACCGTGAGGATGGCAAATGAAGGGATGAATCCTGTGGAAATCGCAAACACTTTAAAACTGCCTAAGCAGCTCGATACCCAGTTTTCAAACAGAGGATACTACGGAACGGTAAGCCATAATGCAAGAGCGCAGTACCAGTTGTACTTTGGTTTTTTTGACGGTAATCCCGCTAACTTAAATCCGCTGCCTCCGGTAGAAGAAGGACAGAAGTACGTAGAGTTAATGGGAGGCAGCGAGAATATTCTGAAAAAAGCGAAAGAGTCTTATGATAAAGGAGAATACCGCTGGGTGGCAGAAATAGTAAATCATGTGGTTTTTGCAGAACCTAAAAATCAGAAAGCCAGAAATCTGCTTGCAGATGCTTACGAACAGATGGGATATCAGGCTGAATCAGGACCATGGCGTAATTTTTATCTGACCGGGGCACAGGAACTCCGCTATGGCAAGAAAGTTTTTAAAAATTCTTCCGCATCCAACCCGGATATGGTAAACGGGATGTCTTCAGAGATGTTTTTCAACTATCTGGCTATGCGTTACAAAGGGACTGAAGAAAATACAGATAAGTTCAATTTTAATTTTGAATTGACCGATACAAAAGAAAATGTAGGGCTTGTAATCAGCAATGGCACGGTGAGTACCAGAGTTGGAAGCCCGATAAAAGATAAAGTTACTGCTACAATTACCGGACCTAGAAAAGCACTTATGGCTCTCACAGGTGAAGCGCAGGATGTAACCGTAGATCAATTGTTATCAAAAGGAGTACTAAAAGTAACGGGTAATAAAGAAGCCTTCAAAAAGTTTATTGGTAACATTGAGAATTTTGATGTATGGTTTAATCTTATCGAACCTTAATCACAGGCGTTAAATTACGAAAGATCAACAGTAAAGCTGGGTTGATAAAACCCAGCTTTTTTATTTTTAGATCTATAATACATTTAAAACTTGTTTTTTTGAAAATACATTTCAGATACAGACTTTAAAGGGTCTGTCTGCATTTTAAAATATAATAATACGGCATGCTCCATTAGAAATTTTATAAACTCAATGATTATGAAAAATAAATTATTTATCGTTTTATTATTAACCGCAGCAGTATCTTATTCCCAGGAACATTATTATGAAACGGCTAAAATTTATGTAAAAAAAGCTGATGGCAGCAGTACAGTGGAAAAACATGATGTTTCAGTAATGCTGAATGAGAACATCAAGCAGTGTACAGTTAGGATTGATTACAAAGAACCGCAGATTTTTAAGATTGTAGACGAAAAAAAAGATGTGCAGACAACAGTTAAGACTTATGAACTGGAGCATGAGGACGGCAGAAAAATAACTTTAGCCATTAAGAAAAAAAGAATAACCGTCACAGCACATACTACAGGAAAGAAGTTTGAAACGGATATAATTTATCAGAAATCAGAAAAAGAATAAAAAACTTTATCTGGTCAGCAGAATAATTTTAGAAACCCAAAAAATATAGATAACGAATATTAATCTTTTAAATTCTACGCCATGAATACGCCAAAAATTAAACTCCCAATCATTTTACTGCTATTAACCGGACTTTTTTACAGCTGTTCGCCTTCTTTAAAGGTTACAACTGATTATGACCGTGATACTAATTTTTGGGAATTAAGAACTTATACTATTTATGATTTAAAAGCTGAGGAAGGGCAGATGAGCCAGCTCAATGTTGACAGGGTAACGAATGCAATCCGCACGGAGATGAATGCGAGAGGTTTTATTGAAACCGCTAAGAATCCTGACGTAAAAGTAAACGCCGTTTCAGTTCTAAAAAATAAGACAGAAGTTGTAGCCAATACCACCGGTTCTGCTTATGTTTATGGAGGAAGATACCGTCCGTATAGATACTGGGGAGGAACTGCTATGGTAGCCGGCTCTGCTAACACCACTTATGATACCTACGACTATGTTGACGGGTCCCTTATTATTGATATTGTTTCGACAAAAACCGGTAAACTGGTCTGGCAGGGGATCGGAAATACAAAGATCAGCAGCAAGCCTGGAAATCCGGACGAACTTGTTGCCGCAGCGATAAAAAAAATGTTAGCAGATTTTCCCCCTGGTGAAGGAAAGAAAAAATAAGAAAACATAAAGCTATTCAGAATGAATAGCTTTTTTTGCTTAACAAATTAGATAATGTATTTAGATTTGTTAATCGTTAGAATGTTTCTAACTAAAAAGCCGTTATAATTCTTCCAAGAATGGCATTCAGGCAGATAAAAACTATGCTGAATTTATTTTGGAATTACTTTATTTAGTATCAAAAATTACGATAAACTAAAAGAGAAAAAAATCCTATATCCTTAACGGGACTTCGAACCATCGTCCAGCTCCGATTAAATCTCAGATAAAGCCACTTTTAGACTGTTTATTTCAAACAGACTAAGAATTCTTTTTGAAAAAATCCAACCACAAATTTTAGGTCGTCAAGGCTTGGAAAACCTACATATTTGTATATAAAAAAAGAGACAACTATTATATAGTTGTCTCCTTAAGTGACCTCGACTGGATTCAAACCAGTAACCTCTTGAGCCGTAATCAAGTGCGCTATTCAGTTGCGCCACGAGGCCTTTTTGTTATCAATTCAGCTATTTTTCGTAGCTTTGTTGATTGCTTATTGCGGGTGCAAAGATAGGAAGAAATGTGAGATATACAAGAGAAAAATAACATAAAATTAAAAAAAAATGCAGTTAGAAAATTATATACGTGATATTCAGGGTTTTCCAAAAGAAGGAATTTTGTTTAAAGATATAACTCCGCTACTAAATGACCCAATTGCGACAAAAGAATGCCTTAAAATTCTGGTTGAATCTCTTAACGGACAAAAAATAGACAAGGTAGTAGGAGCAGAAAGCCGTGGCTTTTTCTTCGGGATATTATTAGCTCATGAATTAAATGCAGGTTTTGTTCCCGTTAGAAAACCAAAAAAGCTTCCTTACGAAATTATTTCGGCTTCATATGAATTAGAATACGGCACAGACAGCTTAGAAATGCATACAGACGCAATAAAAAAAGGAGACAGGGTTTTGATCCATGACGACGTTTTGGCAACAGGAGGAACCGCTAAAGCAGTTTGTGAATTGGTAGAGAAATTAGGCGGCGAAATTGTACAATGCAACTTTCTAATGGAACTCACTTTCCTGAACGGAAGAGAAAAAATAAATGAACATCCCATTTTTGCAGCTTTAACATACTAAAACAGTATTATATTGATGAAATAAAATTGTCTTAGTAAATTTAAACTAAGACAATTTTATTTTTAATGGCATATAATACCAAGCCTATTCTGGTTTTAATTTCGAGTTTGTCGAACAAACATTCCCTGTAACCATCAATTGTTTTGGGACTCAGACACATTTCTGAGGCAATTTCCTTGTATGTTTTTTCAGTACAGGCGTGTTTTATAAAAATGATTTCCTTGTCTTTTAAGTTTACTTTTGCGGTGTCATTATTGGCTTTTTTTACCAACATGCCAGACACTAATTCAGTAAAATAAAATCCTTTTTCGATGACAGATGTGATACAGTCCCTAAATATTTCCGGCGATGTATCTTTAAGTAAATAACCTTTGGCACCATTGGTCAGCATTTTTATAATAATTTCTTCATCATCGTTTACAGATAGTGCAATAACTTTAAGATCAGGTCTGTTTTCCTTAATCCATTTCATGGTACTCACACCATCGAGAACCGGCATATTTACATCTAATAATATTAAATCAACATCTGAGTTGGTATTTTCCTGTAAATATGAAATAAAAACTTTTCCGTTTTCAAAGCGGTTGATTACTTCAAAATCTTTAAAACTATTGATCAAAAGCTCCAGTGATTGCGAAAAAAGCAAATGATCATCTACAATAATAATTTTGTTTTTAGGTTTCATTGGGTTTTGTTAAGGGATATTCTAAAGTTACAGTTGTTCCTGATGCGTTTGATTTCATGACTAATAATGCCCCAATTAATTTAGCTCTTAACTTCATGTTGGTTAATCCTAATCCGGGATTTGCTTTGAGCGGATCATATCCAATTCCAAAATCTTTCATTTCCAGATAAAAAACATCTTTTGTTGTCGTAATATTTACTTCAAATAAATCACTGTGAGAGTGTTTTAGGCTATTGTGCATTGCTTCTTGAAAAATGCGATAAATAAACAAATCATGTTCTTCGTTTATATTGGGCAAATCTCCTGTAAAGTTATAATTATATGGAATATTTTTCAACTTTTTTATGCGCTCCAAATCTTGTTTTATTGCTTCTATAAAATTGGTTTGCAATAAGTTGTCTTTATTTATTATTCTTGATAGAATCCGTATTTCGTCCAGGGATTTAGCAAGAATTCCTTTGAGATCTGATAATTCCGGGCTATAAACAGGTTTTCCGCTATCGATATACATATTGAGCTGAAGAATACCAACAGATACAATTTGACCAATATTGTCATGAAGTTCTTTACTGATTTCGCTTAAGGTCTGATCTTTAATTTCGATTCTTGTTTTTATTAACTCCGATTGAAAATACAATTCTGATTCCATTTTTTCGACCAGATACGTATTCTTTTTCTTTAAGAAATAAAAGAATATGACAAGCAGAATCACCAGTAAAGTAAAAAAAACGATACCTAACGAAATTACTAGTAATTGTATTTCTTTTCGCTCCATAAAAATCCAATAATAAAACAACCGTGCATTAGAAAATTTAATATAAATAATACTAAACTAAACACTGATTCGTCTTGTTTAATCAAAAACCATTTTATAGCCAGCATAAAAGGCAAAACCGGTACATGAAAGACAAGAATACCTAATATGTACCAAAAAAATACAGATTTTTTAAAGTTTAAAATTTTATCCGAATTAAAAATCTCTATCAAATATAAACAAGATAATATCATAACTATCAGAACACCAATTGCAAAACTGTAAATGAACGAATGATTGATATCTTCTTTACAATATAAAATATTTAAGATAAAAGAAAATACAAATAGAACCAAACATAAAGCTGCCGTTCCTTTATAATTAATTTTTATCAATAAACTCCTTATAAGCAAGATATAAGAACAAAAAGTAACAAACATATAAAAGTTGAAAACATAATAATTTAATACTCCTGTCCATTCTGTAAAATGGTAGCCAACTATTTCAGTCAGAGCAGAAAACCAAATTAAAACAACTAAAAATTTACCTCTTTTGCCCGGGAGTTTATGCAGCGATATCAGGCCGGTAATACCGGATAATAAAGCGAGATAAACGATATAAAATCTTAGAATTTCAAACATAATTTTTTAATATAATAAAGCTGGCGGTCTTCCAATACTGCCATAATTCATAGGTTCTATAGTCGATATATCCGCATTTTCATCTTCACGTACCAAGGCAAAAGTGTGTATATCATTAGAACCTATAGGGTTGATTCTGTTTTTTTTGCCCGTTGCCGTCAAAAATAACGTCATCAACCCTGCTTTTTCAGCATATTTTTTTTCTTCAGGATACACTCCAAAATAAAAACGGATTCCGTTTACCTTGTAGCCGGTTTTTTCGCCCTGTGTCTTTATATAATATATGTAGTTTTCGAGTTCTTCTAATGAAAACCAAATGGCATTTGCATCTTCTTTTTTTATGTATTTCGCAATAATACTGGCTCTGTACTTCATAAAATTTGAATGTAATTCTTTACCAATTTTTTTGGTAATTAACTGAGTCGGTCTTCCTGGTTCTTTTTTCATAATCTTAAAAATTAAATCATTCAATGGTTAATTGGTTAATGTGTTGTTTTATAGTGTTTTAAATAAAACTTAAATGCAAAATTATTTTAAACTTATAAAGTTTGCAAGGGGAAATATACCCTTTTTTTACAGGGTGAATTTATTTAAAAAATAGGGTTAAAGTGCTGTTTTGTAGTAAATTATAAAAAATCAACTTTACATCGTTCATTTTTGTGCACAAAATGGACAGGCGAAATCTGAAAAGCCTGTTAAAAGAGTAAGAACTAATTGTAATACTAAAAGTTATGAGTTTATATCATGAAGTTTTTCAAGGAGAATCATTCAGCGAAGACAATTATTTTGAAGCTGTACGATATGTTTTAGGTCCTGAATATTCTAATTTGAATGAAAACGAATTAGAAGATGTCCTTTTGTCAAGAGTAGATCAAATGTCTGAAAGTGAAGCCGAAGGATTTTGGTCCAGTTTAGGAAATGTTGCCAGCAGCATTGGTTCCGGAGTTTTGAGAGGAGTTTCGGCAGTTGCTCCCATAGCAGGAACAGCGATTGGCACTTATTTTGGAGCTCCGCAAATAGGCGGTGCCGTAGGAGGATTAGTGAGCAATCTGGCAGGTTCTGCCAGTACGGCATTAGATAATAACCGCCAACAGCAAAGACCGGTACAACCACAACGCAGACCGGCTTATAATAACAGGCCGCGACAAAATCCGTCACCAATTGGGCAGGCATGGAACAATACAACCCGATATCTCGCGGATGCCGGCAGAGCAGCTATTCCTGCTATTCAGCAATATGTACAAAACAATCCCGTACAATTGCGTCCGCAGGCAGCACAGGATATTGGCAGGGTTCAGGGACTTTACAACCAGCTTGGAGGCGTAATTAATAATCCGCAATTTCAAGCCGGACAAGCACAGCAAAGTTTAGGAACCGCAAGTCCAAATGCACCCATCGAAAGCCATTCTTTTGCAGAATTAATCGAAAACGTCAATTACCTCACAGAGAATATTTTATACGAATATTACAACGGAGGATTAATTCCTGCCGAAGATTATTATATCGATCAATACGGTCAGTTTGTAGGTACAAATACACCAAACCGAATAAACCGACTTGAAAATTCTATTGCCAGTTTATAAAATACTTAAAAGTTATACCAATGGATGCTTATATAGAATATTTGAAAGAACATAATCCTGAAATGGCTAAATATTTTGAGTTGATGCAGCCCATGATGGATAAAAAAGAACCGGAAGAGGAAAAAGAAACTCCTAAAATTGATTTGGAACTCGAAGAAAGAGTGAGAAAACTAAAAAAAATCAATCATAAACTTTTTACCATTATCGAAGGGTTAAAATTTCAATTGGAATTTGAATTGAATCAAAACGATGACCTGGCAAAAGCTATTGGCGCCTGTACGGAATGTTTTGGCGAAAATATGGATTGCCCGGAATGTTTTGGAACAGGAAAACCAGGCAATAGTATTCCGGATTTTATTCTTTTTAATAAATATATACAACCTGCAATCCAGAAATATAACAAACATTATTTCAATAAAAATTAACCTTAAAATTTAAAATTATGAATTATTTCGAAAGTTATTTAGATGAAGATTTACTAAATGAAGACTATTATAATGAAGATTTGCTAAGCGAAGATTTATTAGAAAGCTACGATGAAAGTTATGATGAAGCTGCAAAACGCAGAAGACCTTCAGCACGAACTATCAGACCAAATGTAAGTTCTGCTGTTAAGCAAAGATCAAACTTTGGTAAAGCCCTGAGCGGAAGAGCTAATGATTATGCCACTAAAAGTGAGCTGAAAAAATCACTGGATGCAATTTCAAATCAGGTTAATGAACTTAAAAAGACTTCACTTGCCACCAATAAAGCCTTGGTTTCATTAGATCAAAAACACACAGAATTTGCAAAAATCGACGCGAGAAAAGGCGAAAATCAAACCAAGGTCTTAAAGAATATGCAAATGATGAGCATGATGGGATCGCTTTTGAACCAGCCAAAATTAAAACCTGAAAATCTGGAGATTGTAGCAGATACGAAAGATAAAGACGGAAATGTACTGACTACAAAAATCGTTGAAAAATCGAATACAAGTGCTATTTATGTAGATCAAACCTTGTCGCTGTTATTGCCTATGATGACTACAATGGGAGATTCAGGTTCAGGAAAATCAGATAATAATATGATGTTACCATTAGTCTTAATTATGTCTCAACAAAATAAGGACACTACAAACAATAACAACATATTACCGTTGGCAATGGTCATGATGATGAACAAGTAATATTAAAAAAAGGGCAGTTGATACCCAATTGCCCTTTGTTTTTATGAACCTTAAAATATGAAAAGATGAATCCATTTAATTTATTAATCAATTATGTAATAGCAAACAGCAGGGCGAGTTATTATAATGTACCGGGAAATCAGGAAGTGACAAATATGGCGCTTTTGACAGGTATGATTTCAGAAAATCCTTTGCTGAGTTATTTAATTATTGATAACAAAGCAAAATCAGAAGGGGAGAATGTCAGCAGTTCATTAACAATACTAAATACTCCTGTAACTCATGGTATACCTGCATTACCAGCGGCAACATCAGGCACTTCGCAAACTCCGATTAAAGAAGATCCTAAAAAAGAAACTGCTTTGCCTGGTGAAGAAGCTGTTACTATAAAAAACCTGGAGACTTTTAAAAACGAAATTACAACCAGTAATAAAGACTTAGAAGATAAAATACTGAAAGAACTTTCTGGTCTAAAGGATAAACTTGAATCTTTTGATAAAGAAAAAATTGCAATAAATGCGTCTATTGCAACAATCGAAAAAAGATTGGATGAAATCGTAAAACCACCAGAAACTCATGGATCCCAGACTTAAAATTATATTGTATGGTAATCCTGACGAGGACTTATCGTTGCTTATGCGATTAGAGAAAGAAAAAGATTATCCCGAAAATTGCAAAATCATTACCGAATTTGGAAAAATTGTAAGCATCACTACAAAACGCCGTTATCTGCTCTCTATTTACAACAGTAAGAAAGTAAAAAGCTTAAAAGCTCCAACTGTAGTTCCGGCTAATGAAATTACAGAGCAATATCCTGAAAGTGAGGTTTTAGATAAAAAAAATAATGTTTCCGGCGATCCTGTGTCTAATGTTATGTTTGGAATTATCGATTTTGGTTTCGATTTTACGCATCCCGATTTTATTGTAAACGGTAAAACCCGTTTCGAAAATATTTGGGTACAATCAGGTCGGTATGATGGCAATGCATATGGCTACGGAAGAATTATTACCAAAGAGCAGATTAATGACGCTTTGCAAGATGAATTTCCGTTTAAAAAGCTGGGTTATCATCCCGGTAAATCAGATTTATTCGGGAACGGAACACACGGTACGCATGTACTTGGTATTGCTTGTGGCAATGGTGCTGTCGCGACAAAAAGTTTTGCGCCAAATGTTGCTATTACCGCCGTAGATCTGGGATTAAACAACATCAACGGATCAAATTTGTCTTTAGGAGATTCCGTAAAAACATCACACGGATTGCATTTTTGTACCGTTACGGCAAATAAAATGCCGCTTGTAATTAATATGAGCTTAGGAGGTCATGGCGATGCACATACGGGACAAACTTTGCTGGAGCAAATCATAGATCATATTTTGACCACCAGAAAAGGAACGGCGATTGTGCAAAGTACAGGAAACTATCATCAGGCAAATGTTCATACCTATGGCGATATAAAACATAATCAAAAAGTCAAAATTCCGTGGATGTTTAAGAAAAATGACCGCACGCCAAACGAAATGGAAATTTGGTATCACGGAGATGATATTTTGAGCGTGAATATTTATGATGACAATCAGGATTTACTGCTTTCGTCCACACCTTTTAAAGATGAATTAATCATAAAAGATGATGACGAAGTAGGAATCTGCCTGCACAGATGTAATGAGCCCAATACCGGTAAAAATCAAATTAATATTTTGATCAACGGTAAATTAAATTCAAAATTCTGGACAGTTGAACTGGTTGGCAGAACGGTAAAAAACGGAAGATATCATTGTTATATTGAGCGTGACGATGGCGGACAATCTATTTTTTTGCCTGCAATTGCCAATAAAACGCATACCACCAATTCTATTTGTAATTCGAAATACAGTATAGTAGTTGGCGCGTACAATCAGACCGATGAGACAAAAACTATTTTATCTTTTAGCAGTTCCGGACCTACGGCTGACGGAAGGATGAAACCGGAACTTGTTGCGCCTGGCTTTAAGATAAAATCATCGTGTTCATCTTCAAGTCGGGAAAACAGGGCATCTAATAAGCTGACTTCTAAAAGCGGAAGCAGTATGGCCGCGCCTTATGTTGCTTCTCTGGTAATGAAAATTCTCGAAAAAGAGCCGGAACTGGACATTATTGCGATCAGGAAAAAACTTTTTGCAGCTTGTGATACCGCTTTTTTCAAAGAAAATAATTTTGAGGTTTTCAGGGCCGGACACGGTTATATAAATCCTAATAAAATAACATAAATCAGGAATAAAATGGAAAATTTAGTTTCGAATATCCCAGTTATACAAAATAGAAATCCTGCAAATGCGCGCAGGATATTAAATAATAGTGTTGGATTAAATGCTGTCAATGATCCCGCAGATGTATTGCAAATTCAAAATTATCTCAAAGCATTAGGATATCCAGTTCAAAATAATGGCAGTATTGCAAACAGTCAAACAGATAATACGATTATTTCTATTTTAAATTTTCAGGCAAATAACAACATTCAGGTTACAGGAATTATAAATCCAAATGACCAGACTTATAATACGTTGAAACAATTAAACAGTGCAAGTATTTCATTAACTGAAGAAGTAGATGAATCCCTGCATCAGCCTTTTATTACCAATTCGTTTATTTTTAGGCGCAATGCCGGAAATGCGAATACGCTTAATGTAATTTTCGAAGGTGATTCGTGGCTGGATTATCCGGTTCCCAGAGTTTTAGATCTGTATGATACCATTACAGATCGCAATCAAAGACTTAACCTGAATTGTCTGCACTTGGCTAAATTTGGAGAAACAACGTCACAGATGTATGCTGACAGAGCAAATTTTGTACAATATATAAGCGGTTATCGTATTGACCGAATTTATTTTAGCGGAGGCGGAAATGATGTTTTTCCTCAACTGGGCAGAATTCTAAATGCTGGAGTCACTTTGTTTGACGCTTCTTTTTTTACAGATACAGCAAAGCTGAATGAACTAAAAAGCATGTCTTCCGGCGATTCCTTATATCAAAAATGCATTCGGTATAAAAGATATTTAAATACTGCAACATTTGACGCAGCTCTTTTTAATACGGTTAATCTCAACAGGATTTTTACTGTTATAATGCGAAATTACCTTGGTTTTGGCAGTATAATAAATACGCATGCTACACCCAATACGATATTTTACATGCATACGTATGATTATCCGTTGTTTAAACTGGGAGTAAGACCTTCAATAATAGGAGTAGATTTGCCTTTGGGGCCGTGGATAAAACCTGTTTTTGACCGATTGGGAATTACAGATGAAATTTTAAAAGCTTATATCATTATACGTCTGCTGGACAAGTTTTATGCGCTTTTATTGCAAATTAAAAATCATTTTAATTATTATGGTTATCGTTTTCAATGCAGGATAATAGATTACCGCGGACTTTTAAATTCTTCTGAATACTGGAGGGATGAGATTCATCCTAATTCTGTTGGAGCGCGAAGATTGTCGACGCGAGTTAATTTTTAAAAATAGAAAACCCGACTTTATAAGGTCGGGTTTTTATAAATAAAAAGAAACTGGATTTATCTTAAACTTGCTCCAAGCTCAGTCTCAAATGTCTGTTGTAATTTAGACATGATTTTATCAATTTGAGCATCTGTAAGCGTTTTTGTATTGTCCTGAATCGTGAAACTCAAAGCATACGATTTTTTGCCTTCAGGAAGTCTTTCTCCTTCATAAACATCAAATAAATTAACGTCTTTTAAAAGCGCTTTCTCAGATTGTTTTGCCAGGTTATAAATACTCTCATAAGTTATGTTCTTATCGATCAATAACGCTAAATCCCTGCGGACTTCAGGATATTTAGGAATTTCTGAGTATTTAATTTTTCCGGTAATGATTTTTAAAATCAAATCCCAGTTAAAATCTGCGAAATATACATCCTGTTTAATTCCAAAATGTTTTAAGATTGGTTTTTTAACCACACCCATTTCTACCAATGTATCATTGTTGTAACAAATAGCTGTTCCTTCTGAGAAAATATCAGTCTGAACCGGTGCATTAGAAATTTTTTCAATTCCCAAACGGGCTAAAATTCCTTTTACATATCCTTTTAATAAAAAGAAATCAGTAGTTTTTTGAGGATTTGTCCAGCTTTCCTTATTTCTGTTTCCAGAAATTAATAAAGTAAGATGTTTGTGCTCCTCATAACCGTTCAGGTATTTATGGTACGATTTTCCGAATTCGAATAATTTTAAATCAGCATTTTTTCTGTTAATATTATAAGAGATCGCTTCTAAACCTGAAAACAATAACGATTGACGCATGGTAGATAAATCACTACTTAGCGGGTTCAGCATTGTAACATTGTGTTCTTCTTTTAAAACGCTCGATAACTTAGCATAAGAAGCTGTTGTTAAAGAGTTTGCCATCATTTCATGAAATCCCTGAGAATTCAATTGAGAGGCAATTACGTTTTGTACTTTATAATCTTCTGTTCTTGGCGAATTAGAAACCGTTGCATTGAATTTTTTAGAGAAATTGATATTGTTATATCCGTAAACTCTCAAAATCTCTTCAATTACATCAATCTCACGCTGAACATCTACACGATACGCCGGAATTATTAATCCTAAACCAGAATCAGAAACACTGTTTACTTTAATATCTAAAGAAACCAGGATTTTTTTGATCGTATCTTTTGGAATTTCCTGTCCGATAATTTTCGATACATGGCTGAAATTCAATAAAACTGAATAATCTTCTACTTTTTTAGGATATACTTCCACAACATCAGAAGTTATTTTTCCGCCTGCCACTTCCTGAATTAAAAGCGCTGCACGTTTCAATGCATATTCTGTAATAGTGGGATCAATACCTCTTTCAAATCTAAAAGAAGCATCAGTATTCAATTGATGTCTTTTAGCCGTTTTACGAATACTTACGGCATCAAAATAAGCACTTTCTAAGAATATAGTAGTGGTACCATCTGATACGCCTGATTTTTTACCTCCAAAAACACCTGCAATACAAAGCGGACCTTTTTCGTCGCAGATCATTAAATCTTCTTTGTGCAATGTTCTTTCAACATCATCCAGTGTCACAAATTTTGTACCTTCAGGAAGTGTTTTTACAATTACTTTTCCGTTGATTTTTGCAGCATCATATGCATGAAGAGGCTGTCCTAATTCGTGTAGAACATAATTAGTAACATCGACAATATTATTTTTTGGAGTTAATCCAATAGCTTTTAAACGATCCTGTAACCATGCAGGAGATTCCTGAACCGAAATTCCAGAAATTGTTACACCACAATATCTTGGAGCTAAAAGAGGTTCTTCGACATTTACATCAATTTTCAAAGTACGCATGTCAACTCTAAAGTTACTCACAGATGGCGTAATTAATTCTACGTTTACACCGCGTTGAAGCATTCCAGCTCTTAAATCACGCGCTGTTCCGTAATGGCTCATGGCATCAGCACGATTTGGCGTTAATCCAATTTCGAAAACTTCGTCATTAGCAATCTGGAAAACTTCTGCAGCCGGTGTTCCCGGAATTAGCGTTTCATCCAGAATCATGATTCCGTCATGACCTGTACCCAAACCTAATTCATCTTCCGCACAAATCATTCCGTGGCTTTCCTGTCCGCGTATTTTTCCTTTTTTGATAGTGAATTCACCACCATCTTTATCATATAAAATAGTTCCTATAGTAGCAACAGGTACTTTTTGTCCTGCAGCAACATTAGCAGCCCCACAAACAATTTGTATAGGAGCTTCTAAACCAATATTTACTGTTGTAATATTTAATCTGTCAGCATCCGGATGTTTTTCGCAAGTAAGTACGTGTCCTACAACAACTCCTTCTAAACCGCCTTTAACTGATTGGTATTTTTCGACAACTTCAACTTCCAGACCCAGATCTGTTAGTAATTCTGAAGTTTGTTCAGATGTCCAGTCTGTTTTAATGAATTGTTTTAACCAGTTGTAAGATATTTTCATGTTAACTTTTTTATTCTTGAATAAGGATACAAATATAAGGATTGCGTGTGGTAGTAAGAAACAATTTATTTGGTTTTTTCGAGCTGTTTTTATTTCATTTAAAACGTGCTGTTATTGAGTAGTTTGTATTTTTAATGCTAATATTTTATTAATTAAAGATTAAAAGTTAGTTATAAAAACGAATCTGTAATTTTTGTGCTACTACATGAATGAAAAGTGCTATTCTGTTTCGATTTATGAAGGTAAATTTGAAATGAATCAAAAAAATATAATTATGAGTACTATAGCGCAAAGACCTGAATTTAAGGCAAAATATGACAATTACATCAATGGTAAATTTACTGCTCCGGTAAAAGGAGAATATTTTGATGTTATCTCTCCAATTGATGGAAAAGTATTTACAAAAGCAGCACATTCAGGTAAAGAAGATCTGGAATTGGCTGTAGACGCAGCTTATGAAGCATTTAAAACCTGGGGGAAAACATCTGTTACAGAGCGAAGTATTTTACTCAATAAGATTGCACAAAAGATAGAAGACAACCTTGAATATATTGCCACTGTTGAAACGATCGATAACGGAAAACCAATTCGTGAAACCCTCGCAGCAGATATTCCGTTGGCAATTGATCATTTTAGGTATTTTGCAGGCGTGATTCGTGCCGAAGAAAGCTCGATTGCTGAACTGGATTCGCAAACAGTTTCAATTGCTTTAAGTGAACCTTTAGGAGTTGTTGCCCAGATTATTCCCTGGAATTTCCCTATTTTAATGGCAGTCTGGAAAATTGCTCCGGCACTGGCAGCAGGAAATACAATCGTTTTAAAACCCGCAGAAAGTACCCCGATTTCTATTTTAGTATTAATGGAATTGATTGGGGATATTTTGCCTCCGGGAGTTCTGAATATTGTAAATGGTTTTGGTGCAGAACTGGGTCGCCCGTTAGTGACAAATAAAAAAGTTGCGAAAGCAGCATTCACAGGTTCTACTACTACAGGACGTCTTGTGATGCAATATGCGACAGAAAATATTATACCTGTTACACTTGAACTTGGTGGGAAATCGCCAAATATCTTCTTTCCTTCAGTAGCAGATCATGATGATGATTTCTTTGATAAAGCAATAGAAGGCGCTGTTTTATTTGCCTTAAACCAAGGTGAAATCTGTACTTGTCCTTCAAGATTATTGATTCACGAAGATATTTATGACAAGTTTATTGCTAAAGTAATCGAAAGAACCGAAGCGATTATCGCAGGAAACCCATTAGATAAATCGACAATGATTGGAGCACAGACATCATTAGTGCAAAAAGAAAAAATCATGTCTTATATAAAACTGGGTAAAGAAGAAGGAGCAGAATTGTTGACCGGAGGAGACGAAAACAAATTGGGCGGTGATCTTGAAGGAGGTTATTATATTAAGCCGACTTTGTTTAAAGGACATAATAAAATGAGAATTTTTCAGGAAGAAATTTTCGGACCTGTTCTTGCCGTTACCACTTTTAAAACTACTGAAGAAGCTATTGAAATTGCCAATGATACTATGTACGGTTTGGGTGCAGGAGTATGGACACGTGATGCACACGAAATTTATCAGGTTCCAAGAGCGATTCAATCCGGCCGTGTCTGGATCAATCAATATCATTCATATCCTGCCGGAGCACCTTTTGGAGGTTATAAACAATCCGGAATAGGTCGTGAAAACCATAAAATGATGTTGGGACAATACCGCCAGACAAAAAATATGTTGATTTCTTACGATAAAAAGAAACTTGGTTTCTTTTAATTAGTTATTATGTTGGTTCGAAAAGGTAAGTTTCTGACTTACCTTTTTTTTGTAAATTTAATTAAAAAACAATATCATGATAAAGAGACTTGATGCCACAGAAAATGCTATTGAATTAATAAAAGTCCTAAAAGAAAAACATGGTGATCTTATGTTCTATCAGGCTGGAGGTTGTTGCGAAGGAACGCAGCCACAATGTTTTGAAAAAGGAGGATATTACCAAAGAATGGGAGATGTATGCATTGGAACTATTGAAGATACAGAATTTTGGGTAGATAAGGATTTATTCGAATATTGGAAACATGCCCATTTTACATTGAAAGTAATTGATGCATTTGGAGTAGGAGGTTTTTCATTAGAAACCCCATTAAAAAAAACATTTCAAATTGAATACCGCATTTTTACCGAAGAAGAAGAAAAAGATTTAGAACCGGTTAGTTTTATAGATTGAGGAAAGGTTCAAAGGTTCAAAGCGACAAAGATTGACCGTAGAGACGCACAGCAGTGCGTCTAACATATGATATGGAAATTGGTGATAGTTGCAAAGCGACAAAGATTGATCGTAGAGACACACAGCAGTGCGTCTAACATATGATATGGAAATTGGAGATAGTTGCAAAGCGACAAAGATTGATCGTAGAGACGCACAGCAGTGCGTCTAACATAAAATATAGATAATTGGAACGTACACGCACTGCTGTGCGTCTCTACGATAAACATTGTGAAATAAACATTGTGAAATAAACGTTGTAAAATAAATGTTTTGAAAGAACATTATAAAAGAACCTTTGTCCCTTTGCAACTCTGAACCTTTGAACCTCCCTTAGTTAATATACAACAACTGATATTGCTTCGGTGTAATTCCTTCGTGCTTTTTAAACAATCTTATAAAGTAATTAGCATCTTCAAAACCCGATAAATAGCAGACTTCATTAATTTGTATTCCGGGGTTTCTGAGCAATTTCTTGGCATGTTTTATTTTTTCATTCAAAACATACTCGATCGGACTCATGCCTAATTCGCGTTTAAAGAAACGATAAAAAGATGCTGTACTCATACAGGCTTTTTCACTCAGGCTTTTCAGGTTTATATTTTCCTTTAAATTAAGTTTAATAAATTCCGTGACTTCAAAAATGGGATTATTGGTTTGAATCGCAATTCCTTCGTCAATAGATTTTACAGTTTGTGTTTGTATGATTCTGATAAGTAATTCCTGCAAAGTCAAATCTGCAAGGGCATCTTTTGTGATCGAAGTACTCATGCATTCCTTAATAAGTTTATTGACCGTCGTTGCAAGATCTACATTATTATAAAAGAAATAATTTTGATAATTCAATTGCCAATACGCGTCGATACCTTCTTTAGGATAACGTTCGTTCAAAAAATTCAAAGTATCATTTATCTTCGACTTATCAATTGCTAAAGCAAGGCATTGTGTTGGGTTTTCTCTGGATGCTTCCGGAAAATCAATTTTCATTTCTACGTTTGACGGAATAACAACTGTTTCTCCGGGTAAATAATCAAATCCGGGTTCATCAAAGAGATGCATTACTTTTTTACCTCTCAACATACTGGTGACCACAAAATCATTGAATTTTAGCGGAACAAGCTTAGAAGATTCATATGTTTCAAAAATATTTAATTCACAATGATTCAGCGTATAAACCGTCCTGTTTTCGACTAGTGTTTTTAATGATTTTTCATTCGACAATTGAGGAGGATGGATCAAAGCACGTTGATTATTCATTGCGATTAAATTTTAAGTGGGTCTTTAAAATTAATCAAAAAAGAAATAGCAAGCTGAGATTTAACGTTTTATTAGATTAATTCTTCAACGTGTTTTTTGATATTTTCCGCGATTTTTTTTGTTGGCAGATCATTTTCATCATCACCAAACGGATCTTCGATTTCTTCTGCAATAAGCTCAAGACTCGCCAGTACATAAAAAATAAAAACAACCACCGGAGCTACGAAATATCCCAGGCTAATCGAGTAGCCAAATGGCAATGTCATGATGTAAAAGAAAATAAATTTTTTGATAAAAGCGCTGTAAGAGTAGGGAATAGGTGTATTTTTTATTCTCTCGCAAGCCCCGCATATATCTGTAAAAGATTGCAGTTCTTCATTTAAAATTATCAGTTGATCCCCGGTAATTTTTTTAGCCTCGTACAAATCATTGATTTTATGAAACATCATTCTTTTTACCTGATTGGGCTTGTGTTTATGATGATCGATTTCTAAATCTACGTCTTCAAAAAGCTGTTTGCTGGTTTCAGAATCATGAAGATGTTTTTGCAGGATTGAAGCATATGTGGGAATGAATTTTCTGAAAAATTTCCGATCATTTTCATCCTTAAGCATTGCAGAAAGTTTAATAGCCAGATTACGGCTATTATTAACAAGACCTCCCCATAGTTTTCGACCTTCCCACCAGCGATCATATGCAGTATTGGTTCGAAAAACAAGCAATAATGAAATTACAAAACCAAGCATTCCGTGCATGATTGGAATATTATGGATATAATCATTTTTTCCAATCTTAAAATATTCTACTTCAAGATAACCAACTAAAGCAGAATAAACTCCTATAGCAATCATAACCGGAAGCAGCTTTCTAACGGTATCTGATTTATGAAAATGAAAAATAAAAGTAAACCAATCTTTGGTATTATATGAGATCATTAAGTTTGTTTTGAAACAAATTTACTTTAAAAATTAATATTTCCCGCTAATTCTTTTAAGGCAATTTCAGATAATTTAGCTTCATATTGAGCATTACTGTAGCGTACTTTTGCATTCACATAATTTAACTGCGCAGTTCTGAAATCAATAGTAGTTATGGTTCCTATCCTGAATTTATCCAGCGTGATATCTAAATTTTGTTTGGCGATAGCTTCGTTATCTTCTTCGAGGTCAATTAATTCCAGATTTGTTAAATACGTTTGAAAAGCTGTGCTCAATTGTGTATCTAAAATCATATTTTGCTGTTCGATTGCAATTTGGGTATTCTCAATTTGTAGTTTTGCTACTTTTTCATTTCGATGCTGGTTAAAACCGTCAAATATGTTTAGCGTTGCATTAAAACCATAATTAAAACCTTTTGATGAAGATTCACTGGTAAAACCTAAACTAGACTGGCTTTCAGCAAAATTATATCCGGATGTTAAGTTTACAACAGGATAACGATCTGCTTTTATTTGTTTAAGCTGCAATTCAGCAATTCGTTTGTTTATTATTTGGGATTCTAAAGCAGGATTTTGTTTCTTGGCCAATTCCATTAAATCAATCAAAACCAATTTATTGTCAACGGTAACCTGATTCGTAACCGTAAAATTAATTTTGGGATCGCGCGCTAAATACTGGTTTAGTAAAATTTTAGCATTTGCATAAGATTCTTTCTGTCTTAATAAAGCAACCTGATCTGAGTTTAAATCAACCTGAGCGTTTAAAACTTCAAGTTTGGATGCTTTTCCTATTGTAAAACGGTTTTGTGCAAGGGTTAAACGCTGTTTCGAAATTACAATTGTAGTATCTAATGCAGATAATTGCTGCTGTTGCTGTACTAGATCATAGTAAGCAGAATTTACCTGACCAATTTTGACTAAAATGGTTCTTTTAAGTTCCGCATCGCCAAGCTTTTGCAGCTCTTTTAATTGGTCTAGTCTGGCAAACATTTTCATACCGTCAAAAACCGTCCAGCCTAGACTTACGCCATAATTCAAACTGTTGTTTTTGGCATTGTTTAATGAAGTTGAAGTTCCGTCCTGACGTGTTTGGGATGAATTTGTAACACTGTTATTGTCTGTAATCGAAGCCGTAGCAGTAGGAAGCATTCCTGCGTTTCCAACTGTTACATTGGTTTCGCTAATTTTAGAATTGTTTTTGGCAATCTTAATTTCAAAATTATTTTCTAAAGCTATTTTCATAGCGTCTTCTATAGTCAAGACTTCTTGTGCGTTGCTTTTTGCTATACAAAACAAAAATAAAACGAGACTTATTACTGTTATTTTAGTTTTCATATGATGAATTGTTAGCTGTGAATTCAATTTTTAAACGAAATTCACAGCTTCTATATTATTTCAAATTTTAGTATCTATTTATGGCTCTCTCTTTCATATTCTTCGATATGATCAAATTCAGGATAATGTTTTCTGGCTTTAGACCACATTAAATAAATAGCAGGAATTACAAAAAGTGTTAAGGCAAGTGAGAAAATAGTTCCCCCAACGATAACAACTCCCATCCCGATTCTACTGGTAGAGGCTGCTCCAAGTGACATTGCAATTGGTAAAGCTCCTAATGCAATTGCTAAACTGGTCATTAAAATAGGACGTAAACGCGCTTCTGATGCTTCAAGAATAGCTTCCAGTTTTGGTTTCCCCTGTTCTCGTAACTGATTGGCAAATTCTACAATCAAGATACCATTCTTTGTTACAAGTCCAATAAGCATTACGGTACCAATCTGGCTGAATATATTCCAGGTTTGATTGAATAACCATAAAGAAAATAAAGCTCCAGCAACGGCCATAGGTACGGTTAAGATAATAATCAACGGATCTATAAAACTCTCAAATTGCGCTGCAAGAATCAAAAATATCAATAATAAAGCCAATCCAAAGGCGAAAGAAGTATTAGAACTACTTTCTACAAAATCTCGTGATTCTCCACTTAAATCCGTTGTAAAACTTTGATCCAGAACTTTAGTTTTAATTCGGTCCATTTCTTCAATACCATCACTAATACTTTTGCCTGGCGCTAAACCTGCAGAAACAGTTGCAGACATATATCGGTTATTATGATACAATTGCGGCGGATTACTTTGTTCTTCGACTTTTACCACATTATCCATCTGAATCAACTGACCTGATTTGTTTCTCACAAACATAGAAGTTAAATCCAGTGGTTTAGAACGGTCTTTTTGATCAAACTGACCAATTACCTGATATTGTTTTCCGTTTTTAATAAAGTAACCAAAACGCTGACCGCTTAAAGAAAGTTGCAAAGTTTGGGCAATATCCATAATCGAAATTCCTAAACTCTCTGCTTTTGCACGATCAATACTTACGTTGATTTCAGGTTTATTAAATTTTAAATTAACATCTGTAGTCGAAAAAACATCACTTTTACCCACTTCATTCATGAAAACCGGGATTTTTTCTCTCAGTTTTTCAAAAGTCGGCGCCTGAATAATATACTGAATAGGCAAACCTCCACGTCTGTTTACAGAAATTGTAGGCTGCTGAATTACAGATGTTTTAGCATTTGGATATTTTTTAGTCCATTTGGTTAATTTATCAGCAATATCTTTTTGAGATGTGGTTCTTTCATCCGGTTCTTTCAACGAAAGCCTGATAAAACCTGAGTTTGTCGCAGAACCTCCTGAACCTCCTGCAGTAATTACTAAACTTACTTTTTTCTCCGGAATAGAATCATCAACCAATTTTGACATTTCCTGCATAAAACGATTGGTATATTCGTATGAAGAACCTTCAGGGGTTGTCATACGCATCGTTACAGAACTACGGTCATCATACGGTGCAGTTTCTTTGGGAAGTATGGTAAAAAATAAATAAATCAATCCAAAACAAGCAATAAGAATAGGGAATGAGATCCATTTTTTGTCCATAAAGCGACCTAATGAAGCTGCATATCCGCTGTTTAGTTTTTCGAAAAAAGGTTCGGTTTTAACGTAAAATTTAGATTTCTTTTGTTCACCGCCTTTCATTAAATAGGCATTTAACATTGGAGTTAAAGTCAGGGATACAAAGGCAGAAATTAATACCGCTGCACCAATTACAACCCCAAATTCCCGAAAGAGTCGGCCTACGAAACCTTCTAAGAAAATTACAGGTAAAAATACCGCGGCCAATGTTACAGAAATCGAGATTACAGCATAGAAAATTTCATTAGAACCTTTAATGGCTGCTTCAATTGGCGACATTCCTTCTTCGACTTTTTTAAAGATATTTTCGGTAACTACAATTCCATCATCGACAACTAAACCGGTTGCCAATACAATTGCCAGTAAGGTCAATACATTGATCGAAAAACCGAAAAGCCACATGATAAAAAACGTAGCAATTAACGAAACCGGAATATCAATTAAAGGTCTGAATGCAATGGCCCAGTCTCTAAAAAATAAATAGATGATAATGATTACAAGAATAATCGAAATACCTAAAGTTTCGGCTACTTCAAGTACTGATTTTTTTACGAACAGTGTATTATCAAGTGCAATATTAAGTTTTATATCTTTAGGAAGATCTTTCTTTAAAGCATCATATTTTTTATAAAACTCTTTTGAAATATCCAGGTAATTGGCACCGGGCATTGGCACAATAGCCAATCCAATCATAGGAAGTCCTGACGAAGTCAAAGAAGTTTCTATATTTTCAGGACCTAGTTCAGCACCTCCAACATCGCTCAAACGAACAATTTTATCTCCGTCTGTTCGAATGATAATATTATTAAATTCTTCTGGTTTAGAAAGATTTCCAATTGTCTTTACAGTCAATTCGGTATTGTTTCCGGTTAATTTTCCAGATGGTAATTCGACGTTTTGAGCATTTAAAGCATCGCGAACATCAGAAACTGTACAGTTATAGGCATTTAATTTTACCGGATCGATCCACAAACGCATTGCGTAACGTTTTTGTCCCCAGATCTGAACACCGCTTACTCCCGGAATCGTTTCTAAGCGCTGCGAAATAACATTTTCGGCATAATCACTTAATTCTAAAGAACTTCTGCTGTCACTCTGAACTGTCATCGAAATAATAGATTCGCTATCTGCATCGGCTTTAGAAACTACAGGCGGTGCATCAATATCCTGTGGTAAACTTCTAACAGCCTGCGAAACCTTGTCACGGACATCATTTGCTGCTTCTTCTAAGTTTTTATCTAAATTAAATTCGATCGTTATATTGCTGCTTCCCTGATTACTTGATGATGTAATATTTCTGATTCCGTCAATGGCATTTACGGCTTTTTCAAGAGGTTCTGTAATTTGCGATTCAATGATATCAGAATTGGCTCCTGTATAATTGGTTCTGATAGAAACCTGTGCCGGATCAATCGAAGGAAATTCCCGAACACCCAAAAACGTATAACCAATGAAACCGAATAAAATAATTAAAAGATTCAGTACAATGGTTAAAACAGGTCTTCTTATACTAGTAGTTGATAAACTCATGTGAGGTTTTAGATTTTAGATTGTTGATTTTAGATTGTTGATTTCTAATATCTATGTTAAAGACTTATGACTTTAGACTTTAAGACTATTTGACTTTAACTTTTATCGGAGACTCATCTTTTAAGGACATAACGCCACTTGTTATCAAAGTATCTCCGGCTTTTAATCCTGACAAAATCAAAATTGAAGCATCTGTTCTTGTTGTTGCATCCACTTTTACTTCTTTGGCTTTGCCCATATTGGCAATATAGACTTTTTTACCATCTTGTATAGGTACAATCGCTTCTGTAGGAACTACAATCGCATCTTTAATAATATTCAGAGGTAATTTTACATCAGCAAAAGTTCCCGGAAATAATTTTCCATCGTGATTATCAGCAATTGCGCGAATTTGTAATGTACGTGTTGCTACTGCTATTTCAGGCTCAATAGCATATATTTTTGCAGAATATGTTTTATCAGATCCTGAAACGTTAAAATCAATCGCAGAACCGGTTTTTACCTGAGCTGCATATTTTTCAGGAATAGAAAAAGTAATCTTTAATTTGCCTGTATTAACCAATTTTGCCACTAAAATAGCAGGTGTAATATAAGTTCCGGGAGAAATAGAACGTAAACCAATTTTTCCTGAAAAAGGAGCTTTTACAGATGTTTTTGCAATTTGAGCTTTAATCAATTGGCTTTGAGCTTGTGCAGATGCGTGATCTGCATTTGCAACATCAAATTCTTCCTGGCTAATAGCTTCTTTTTGTAAAAGCAGTTTAGCTCTTCTTTGGTTTTCAGCAGTAAGGCTTTCTTTGGTTTGTGCTTGTCTTAATTGTGCTTTTAGTTCAATATCATTTACTTTAAAAAGTACCTGACCTTTATTTACATAACTACCTTCATTAAAGTAAATACCTTCAACAATTCCTGAAACCTCACTATGAATTTCTACTTGTTCATTTGCTTCGATAGATCCTGATAGTGATAAATTATTATCAAAAGTTGCCGTTTTAACTACAATTCCGGTTACTGATGTTGGCTTGTCTTTGTCACCGAATTTTTTCGAATCTTCGTTTTTCTTTTTGTTAGAAACAATTCTGTAGGTTATAAATCCTCCGATACAAATAATCAGTAAGGCATAAATAAGGTTTTTTATTTTCATAAAAATTGAGGTAAATGTTTTTTTGGTAATGTGTTTTTAGTAAGCTTACAAATTTAACTTTTTGAAACGAAAACTAAAGATGTTAGGTTTTATTTAACACTTGGATAATATTAATTTTAAACGTCTTTTAACAGTAAAATAAGCCAGCTTTTTGTAATTAGACATGAGTTGCGAAAAAAGGTTTAAATCAAATTTGAATTATTTTAAAAATAATTGACATTGTTTATTGTGTCTTGTTAAAACTTTGTATTAAAATCATTTTTAATAAATATATACCTATAATTATATTTTTTAAATGGTATTTTATGTAAGTTATTTATTATTTAAAAAATTTTTCGCATTTTGACTGATTTTTTTTGCACTTTATCGATTTTATTCGTAACATTGATAAGCTTAAACAAAATGATCCGTTTTTTGTGAGAATAGTAATGTTTTTGGTGGTTAAGCGATAAGATGTGTAGGTTTTTTATTTGTTTTTAAGTTAAAGTTATTAAATACTGGAATAAATCATTTAACAATCGTTTAATCATTTTCTGTTCTCAATCAAAAACTATCTTTTTATGCTAAGAAAACTACTTGTTGGCTTATGGATGTTATTATTGTGCATTGCTATTTCTGCTTTGTTCTGGAAGAACGAATTTAAATACAGCTTGCCAACACCAATCCCTAAAAATTACCATGATATAGTCATGGGAAGTAAAATTGATTTAAAATGCTGCATAACCGATAGCAGACCTATTTTTATTCATTTTTTTAATCCGGATTGTCCTTGTTCCCGTTTCAATATTCCTCATGTAAGCGGACTGATTAAAAAATATGGAGACAGAATCAATTTTAAAATTGTTGTTCTGAATAAAGAAAAGGATTTTTCGATAGAAGAAATTCAGAAAAAATTTGATGCTAAAATTCCGGTATATTTTGATAATGGTATTGCAAAAAGCTGCGGGGTATTCTCAACGCCTCAGGCAGTTATTCTCGATGGTTCCAGAAATTTGTATTACCGCGGGAATTATAATAAAACCAGATATTGTACAAACGCAGACAGTAATTATGCGCAAATGGCAATTGATTCTTTGTTAAAACAAACCAAGACCCCTTCGTTTGATGCTTTAGCTCTTAGAGCTTATGGATGTTCGCTACCAAAATGCACTAAATAAATCTATTTCTTAACCTAATCTTTTAATTTATGAAAACAAAAGCCAGTTTGAACGAACAAGATTATCTGCACAATTTTATGTCTACCATGACACAAAAATCAGATACTATTATTAATTATGTTCTTGCAGTTTATTTCCTTCTAGGGATTGCCTTATCTTTTAAGTACGACACATTTGAAATTGGGGTTGGAGTAGGTACTTTGAATCTTCTATTGTATTATTCGGCTAAATTCTTTATTAAAAACTCTAATTTTTACCAATACGTTTTATCTGTAGTTCTCGCCATCTTTATGGCACAATATATCTACCAGATGCATGGTTTGTTTGAGATGCATTTTACGGTTTTTATAGCCAGTACAATTTTAATTATATATCAAAACTGGAAACTTCAGATTCCGCTTACGCTTTTGGTGGTCTTGCATCACGCTGCTTTGGCATATATGCAGAACTTTATTTATACGGATCCAAAAGGATTACAGTTGTATTTTTCTCAGGTAAATTTTGATTTGGAAACCCTGATTATCCATGTTGTTCTGGCTGCAGTGGTTTTCTTTATGAATGGGTATTGGGCGTATTATTTTAAAGAACACAGCCAAAAACATATTTCTAAAATTTCTGATGAGTATGAGTTGGAAAACATCAAACTGGCATCGGCAAAATACAGTTCAATGACGGCTACAAAAGATTATAACGACTTTATACACAGAACAACTCTTGACTTAAAATTGCCTGTAAACTCAGTTCTTAAACTTATTGATGTTTCAAAAGGACATACAGATAATGATAAACTGTTGAGTTATCTGGAAATGATGAGAGAAAGTGCTAAGAAAATCGACGATCTGGTAAATGATATTCACGTTAAATCGACTAATACAAGAGGCCAGAGTTAATTTTAAAAAGAAAAGAGCTTAATTAAAATAATACTTTACAGCCCTCAATTATACGCAAATGCAATTGCATAGTAATTTAAAATACAAAATTTATGGATACCAGAAATAATCGCCCAACGCCATCAGACAGAGAAGTTGATTGGAATAAAACTAAAGTATTATTAAGTAAAACCGACATTAAAGGGACAATTTTATACGCAAATGAAGCTTTTATTGACGTTTCAGGATATGATGAGCATGAACTAATTGGTCAGCCTCATAATGTAGTGCGTCATCCTGATATGCCAAAAGTGATTTTTAAATTTTTGTGGGATAGTATTAAATCCAGTGAAAATATACATGTGGTTATAAAAAACATGTCAAAAACCGGAAGGTATTATTGGGTTGTAACCGATTTTAAAATTATTGCTGATGGCGACGGAGAAATTGCAGGTTATTTTGGTACCAGAAAATCTGTTCCTGAAGAAATTATTGTCAAATTTATAGAGCCTTTATATAAAAAACTGCTTCATATAGAGGAAGTAAGCGGTCTTGGCGCCTCTGAAGATTATTTAATTGGTTTTCTTGAAGAACGCAAAAAGACTTATATGGAATATGTAGATCACCTGATTGCCACAGGAAAAGATGATAAAAATAAAATAAGCAAGGGGCTTTTTAGTGGTTTGTTCGACAAGAAAGCACCACCAAAAAAATAAAAAGTTAAAAGTAAATGCTAATGTAAAAATTAAAATAGCTTCATTGTATCCACTGAATTTCAATCTTAAAAATTTGTCCCCCAACAAATCTAAATCACCTTAGAATAAGAGATATTGATATTTTTAATACAGTGAAGTTTTTTTAGAAAAGGTTCAAAGCGACAAAGTAACAAAGGGACAAAGATTGTTTTTTTACTCATTAGCTTAATTATTCAAGAGTAATGAGGCTTAGGAACAAGACTCTTAAAAAAACGGGAATTTGAATTTTACCTTTTTTGGAATTTTTTTGAAAATACTTAGCCAAGATTCTTCGGGATAGCAATTTAAACCTTTGTAAATCTGCTACTTTGCCACTTTGAACCTTTTTCTAACTAATATAATTCCAAATATTTTTCTTTTTGGTTAACTCTATAAAAACTGCTTTTAGTACCGCATGCTCCGGTTTTTGCAATGGCCCGTCTTCTTTTAATATTTTCATGGCATAGTTTCTTGCAAGGCTTAAAATATCTCTGTCCCGAACAATATCTGCAATTTGAAGGTTTAAAACACCACTTTGCTGTGTTCCCATTAAGTCTCCGGGACCACGAAGTTTCAGGTCGACCTCGGCAATTTCGAAACCGTCATTCGTCTGAACCATTGTTTCCATTCTGGTTTTACTGTCAGCACTTAACTTGTGGCTTGTCATTAATATGCAATAACTCTGTTCTGCTCCACGACCTACACGTCCGCGCAATTGATGTAGTTGTGATAACCCGAAACGTTCTGCACTTTCGATAATCATAACACTCGCATTAGGTACATTTACACCAACTTCAATTACGGTTGTTGCCACCATAATATTGGTTTTGCCTTCAGAAAAGCGTTTCATTTCAGCGTCTTTATCTGCCGGTTTCATTTTTCCGTGTAAAATGGAAATGGAATATTGCGGTAACGGAAAATCGCGTGAAATACTTTCGTAACCGTCCATTAAATCTTTAAAATCCATTTTCTCAGATTCCTGGATTAATGGATAAACAATATAAATTTGTCTGCCTAATGCAATTTCATCTCTTAGAAATTTCCAGACCTTCAAGCGATTACTGTCAAAACGATGAACGGTTTGAATGGGTTTTCGACCCGGAGGTAATTCGTCAATTACCGAAATATCCAGATCACCGTACAAACTCATTGCCAAAGTTCGCGGAATAGGAGTGGCGGTCATCACTAAAACATGTGGCGGAATTTCGTTTTTCTTCCACAATTTAGATCTTTGTTCTACGCCAAAACGATGCTGCTCATCGATTACCGCTAAGCCTAAATTCGTGAATTTTACTTTATCTTCTAACAAAGCATGAGTACCTATAAGAATATGCAAACTTCCGTTTTCAAGTTCTTCGTGAATAATTCTTCTTGCGGCGGTTTTAGTTGAACCGGTGAGTATTTTTATATTGATATTTAATGTTTCAGCCAATTCTGATAATCCTATGAAATGCTGATTTGCAAGAATTTCTGTAGGGGCCATCAAGCAAGCCTGGAAACCATTATCAATAGCCAGAAGCATGCTTAAAAAAGCAACAATAGTTTTTCCGGAACCTACATCTCCTTGCAATAACCGGTTCATTTGTGCATTGCTGCCCATATCTGCACGAATTTCTTTTACCACTCTTTTTTGAGCATTTGTGAGGTCAAATGGCAAATAATTCTGATAAAAATCATTAAAATATTCCCCTACTTTTGTAAATGGATGCCCCTTTATTTTATGTTTCCTAATCAGGTTTTTAGTAATGAGCTGCAATTGAATAAAGAACAATTCTTCAAACTTCAATCTAAATTGGGCTTTCGCCAAAGCATCTGTACTTTTAGGAAAATGGATGTTGAATAAAGCGGCTCTTTTTGAAATTAGTTTTAGTTCTTCGATCAAATAAGGAGGGAAAGTTTCACTGAATAACGCCTGCGTTTCAATAAACAATTGCTCCATCATTTTATTGATCGTGCGGTTTGAAATACCTCTGTTCGTCAAAGTTTCAGTCGATGGATAAACGGGCTGCATGGCTGAACGCAGACTTTTTTCATGCTCGCTTAACAATTCAATTTCCGGATGTGCCATACTAAACTGACTTCCGTAAAGAGAACATTTTCCAAAAATAACACAAGGTACATTGAGCTTTAAGCTCTCCCTGATCCATTTATGTCCCTGAAACCAGTTTAGGTCAATTTGACCTGTATCATCGACGAAAGTAGCAACCAGACGTTTTTTGTTTTTGGCAAACTCAACGGTTTTTATATTGATTATTTTTCCAATAATCTGAACTTCGGTACCTGTATTTTGAAGTTCATTAATTTTATAATATCGCGTTCTGTCAATATATCTGTTCGGAAAAAAATTAACTAAATCTATATATCTATGAATACCCAATTCCTTACGAAGCAATTGTCCGCGATTGGGACCAACGCCTTTTAAGTATTCAATTGAGGTTTCGAGAAGATTGTTAGACATTATATATAGACAGTTAAATCAGACTTTATAGATTATAGAAAAAGAAAATAGATTTTATTTTAGTCTGTTTTCTTTACTTTATACTCTTTTATCTTTAGAAAAGCGAAGATAGATTTTAATTGGGAAATTTGAAAGTGTATTGTTTATTATGCTTTTATTAGTTTTCCGGGAAGTTTTAAAACGTTTTAATATTAACTTAGTGAAAACTTAATGATCTATGACGCAACTATTTTCATAAATCAGAATCTTTATAATAATAACCTTAAAACCATAAAGAAAAATGAAAAAGATTGTACTTTTATTTGTGTTTACTCTTGCGTTTGTTTCTTGTTCTAAAAATGATTCAGACGATGATGTTGTTGTTTCTGATTATTACGGAAAATGGATTCAATTTGCGGAAGCTCCATATATTAATGATCCGTCTTCAACACAGTTTTCGTATCAATTTAATAAAGACAATACTTTTACTAAAACAAGAAACTATGACAATACGATTACAACTTTGTCAGGCACTTTTGAGATTGTAACTAATGAAAATGCAACCGTTTTTGTATTAACTTATCCGGAGCAAAATTTTTTAATATCCAGTTGTACGGGAGGGCTAAAAGAGAGTTTTACTTTAGATAAAAAAGGACATTTAAATGATAATGCGGGTATGTGTGATCGTTACGGGAAATATAAAAAAGCAAAATAAAAAACGTAAGTTTGCTAAAAAAACAACTTACAAATGACAACTCACTTAGCACTTTTACGCGGCATTAACGTTTCCGGTCATAATATGATGAAAATGGAAGCTTTGAAAACCATGTTAGAAAATATTGGTTTTCAGAATGTAAGAACCTATCTGCAATCCGGAAATGTTTTTGTGGACACAGAGGAAGAAAGTGCTTCGAAAGTAGGTTTTATGATTAAACAGGAAATTTTTAAGGTATTCGGACATGAAGTTCCTACGATTGTTATTGCTAAAGAAGATCTTGAATTGTGTTTTAAGAACAATCCTTTTCTTAAAGAAAAAGAAATCGATACCAAAAAACTGTATGTTGCTTTTGTTTCTGTTGCCCTGAAAAGTGAGAATATAAATGATTTAAAAATCAGCCAATTTAAACCTGACGAAGCAAGTATTGACGGAAACCGAATTTTTATTAAATATGCCGTTGGCGCAGGAAAAACAAGATTTGATCAAAAATATATTGAGAAAAAACTAAATGTTACCGCAACAATTAGAAACTGGAACACCGTTACGAATTTATTGAATATGTATGCTGAATAATTTAATTAGCTAATTTTCTAACTAATCTCTCAGCCATTTTAGCATTTCAGGAAAAGCAGGTTTCCCTTCTTTGAGCGCACGATCTTGTGATAAAGACAGTCCCATCCATTCCAGGAAAGGTAAACCAATATAGTTTTTAGTACTAAAATTAGAAATAAACCAATCAGATTGGTTTTTATAACCATTGGGGTGAAACACAAATTCCAGTGGTAATTTTAGGTGATTTAATGCTGCAAATGACCACAAAATAGCACCTATTTCTTCGGCTTGGGTTGGCCAGTCCGGAGACATTTTATTAGTTCCGACTAATTTTCTTTCGACAGAACTCGTTACTGCTAAATGTCCTGCTTCATGCAGAATATCACCGGGATATAATAATTTGTCATAATCGATATAAAGACAATTTGGCCCTAAACTTAATCCGGGTAAAAAAGTAGTATCTAATTCTTTTTCAATTATATCTAGTCCTATTTCGTCTAGAAAGGATATAATTTTCTGCATTTCAGGACTTGCTTTTACAGACATATTAATCGAATTTTCAGATAAAATTAATATTTTTAAATAATGAGGCAGCAACTTATTTATCGATAGATGGAATTGGTTTTCTCTTTAAAAAAATTGTATCAGAATTATGGATAGCGCCTTTTCTTATTCCGCCGCCAAACTGGTTAAATAATTCTATGAATTTCTCTTCGTAACCTTCTTTGATAATAGCTTCATTTACAAATAATGGTGGTGCTTCATTACCAATAAATGTAAACTCGGAATAACGAAGTTCTTTTAACTGAAAGTGACCATTTGTATCCGTTATATTTTCTCCAACTTTGCAATTTTCAATGGGTTTTCTGGTAATAGAGTCATAAATGTATCCAACAATTTGAGGTCTTTTGCATCTGCTCACCAAACAACTTTGACAAATAAAAGCAAGTAGAATCACTAACAGAAAGGCGTGTAGTTTTTTAGAACTGTATATTTTCATTTTTTCTTAAATTAAATCGCAATACCAAAATCCAAAATCAAAGGCATTTGTTGCATTGGTATCGCAAGCTGTATCAGAAGAATTTTGTGTTTTTGGCTGTTCATATTTCCGATAGACGATTTCGCCAATTTCAAAATTTATTGGTTCTGAAAAAATTGGTCCGTCAAAAGTAAAAGTGTGAAATTCGCCATTTTCTCCGCAAACATCTACATTTTCAGGTAAGTCGTTTATGAAATCCTGATCGATAATCCGACCAACAAAACTTTTATCGAGATAACGTTCGTTAACGCAAACTACAATTGTTTTAAAACCAAGAGATATAAATTCCTCTATCAAATCCCGGGTTGGAATTTTCCAAAGAGGAAAAACACTTTCAATACTAATTTTTTCCAGTTGATCTTCACGATATTTACGTAAATCCTCCAGAAAAATATCACCAAAAAAAGAATGCGTAATGCCTTCTTTTTTTAATTCTGTTAAAGTTTCAGTAAGTACATTTTCGTAAACTTCCATTGTTGGCATTTCAGGAATCTGCATGATTTTCAATGGTAATCCAATACTTTCAGCTTGTGCTTCAAGTAATTCAACACGAACACCATGCATCGAAATTCGTCGAAATTCCTGATTGACGCTCGTTAGTAAATATTCAATTTTAAAATCGGGATTTTCTAGTGTTTTGTACAAAGCGAGAGCAGAATCTTTTCCGCTGCTCCAGTTAAATATTGCTTTTTTGGGTGTTGGCACGTTGTTATAATTTTCTACGTAAACTTACAAATTTCATTCGATTTGTTAGTGAAACCTTTGTAACTTTGAATTTCTTACACGCCAAAAATTGACATTGTTTAAAGATAAATTTAAAATTGATTCAAATAGATTGAAAAACTGGGATTATTCCAGCGCTGCAATTTATTTTATTACATTGGTTACTCAAAATAGAGAATGTATTTTTGGTTCTATTAAAGAGGATAAAATGATTTTAAATGAGAATGGTCAAATTATAGAAAATGAATTATTGAAATCTATAAAAATCCGTAACAGTTGGTTTTTCCACAATTGGATTGTTATGCCCAATCATATTCATTTATTGATAGAAATTCAGAACAACAAGGTTTCTAGAGAAATAAATAATTTATCCAAAGAGATTGAGACATCACAAATTGAACGATCGCATATTGTAGAGACGCACAGCAGTGCGTCTACGTTCGACATATCGACAACGAATATTGCGGCAAACATTGCGGAGACGCACTGCTGTGCGCCTCTACGGAATCACCATGAGAATAATTATGAGAATAACCACGCGAATAAATATGGATCTCAATTATCTCGAAAACCAAATTCTATTTCATCATTTGTTGCTATCTTTAAATCGGTAACAACAAAACAAGTAAATGGTCTTGATTCTATTTGGCAATCGAATTATCACGATCATATTGTTAGAAATTACAAAACATTCGAAACGATTTATAATTATATAAAAACCAACCCATCATCATGGGAAACGGATTCTATGAAACTTTAATTTTCAATGAAATACATCTTTTTATTTATTACCAGTTTCGTTTTTGCGCAACAAACCCAATTTGTCGATTTTAAATCGGTTAACGGGCAATTAAAATTAAATGCTGTCGAAAAATCAGTTTCTGGAGTAGTCGATTATCAATTTGAGGTTTTAAAACCTATTGATACGATCAAAATCGATGCTAAAAACATGGAATTCTCTAAGGTTCAGGTTGATAATAATGATGTTATTTATATTAATACAGGCAAGGAATTACAAATCCTGAATAATTTTCAGAAAGGCGAAAATCATTTAACTTTTGAATATTCGGCTAAACCGAAACAAGCCTTATATTTTGTTGCTATTGAAAATAATGAAGTCCAAATCTGGACACAAGGACAAGGTAGATATACCAGCAACTGGTTTCCGAGCTTTGATGATGTCAATGAAAAAGTTGTTTTTAGTTTAGGAATAAGTTATGACGCACCATATCATGTAGTTTCTAATGGAATTTTGGAGGAAAAGAAACCTGATGGAAATTCGATTCATTGGCAATATAAAATGGAAAAACCAATGAGTTCCTATTTATTGATGCTTGCAATTGGTAAATATGATAAAAAAGAATTCAGGGCAAAATCCAAAATTCCATTAGAATATTATCTCGAAAATAAAGATGCCAGTCGTTTTGAACCTACTTATCGATATTCGAAGCGTATTTTTGATTTTCTGGAAAAAGAAATAGGAGTAAAGTATCCTTGGGAAATTTACAGAGAGATTCCGGTTCGTGATTTTTTATATGCAGGAATGGAAAACACAACTTCGACACTTTTTGCAACCCGTTATGTGGTGGATTCAATTGGTTTTACAGATCGGAATTACACAAATGTCGATGCGCATGAATTAGCACATCATTGGTTTGGTGATTTAATAACGGCCGAAAGCAGCACACATCACTGGCTTCAGGAAGGTTTTGCAACTTATTATGCTGCATTGGCAGAAAGAGAAATATATGGCGATGATTTCTTTTATTCGAAATTATACGAAACCGCTCAACAAATAAAATTTGCTTCACGTACGGATGCCATTCCGGTTTTAAATGCTAAAGCAAGTTCTTTGACCTTTTATGAAAAAGGGGCTTGGGCTTTATTTGTTTTGCATGAGTCTATTGGTGATAAAGCATTTAAAAAAGCGATAAAAAGCTATCTTAAAAAATACGCTTACCAAACCGTAAACACGCAAAACTTCTTTGATGAAATTAAAAAAGTATCCGACTTTGATTTAGATAAATTTCAGAAAACCTGGCTTGAATCTACTGCTTTTGATACTCCAACTGCAAATGCTTTATTGAGCAGAAACAAGTCAATTCAGGTTCGGTTAGAAGTGGATAAATTAAAGAAAACACCTTTGGCGGAAAAAGAAGGATTCTTAAAAAAGACATTAGAATCGAGTGTGTATGAATCTGTAAAAGAAGCAATTGTAAATCAATTGGAAACGGAGAAATACGAAGCTAAAAAAGAACTCTTGCAAATAGCTTTAAAAACCAATAATGTTCAAATTCGACAGTCTGTGGCAGGTTCATTATCAAAAATCCCTGAAGATTTCAGAACTGAATACGAGAATTTATTGGATGATAAATCGTATCAGACGCAAGAACTCGCTTTGTATTATTTATGGCGTAACTTTCCGGATCATCGTACCCAATATTTAGATAAATCTAAAAACTGGATTGGTTTTAGTGATTATAATCTTCGCACTTTATGGCTTTCCCTGGCTTTATCAACTCCAAATTATACAGAGAGTCCAGAGGTATTAATCTCAGAATTAATTGACTTTTCGTCTACTAAATATGAAGCGACAACGCGACAAAATGCACTGGAGAAGTTAATCGCTTTTAAAATTATTAACGATCAGGTTTTGAGTAATTTAGTTAGTGCAACAACGCATCATATGTGGCAATTTTCAAAATTTGGAAGAGATACAATTCGATTATTATTAAAAAATTCAGAAATGCGTGCTTCGTTTGAAAGAATTTTGCCTAATTTGACACCCGATGAACAATTTCAGTTGAATCGTTTGTTGAAAGAGTGAAAAAAAGAGGAAAGAGGAAAGAAGTAAGAGAATAGAGAAAAGAAGTAAGAGAAAAGAAGTAAGAGAAAAGAAGCAAGAGAAAAGAAAAAGAATAAAAAGAGTAAAGATTTAGGGTAAATAGAAAAATCTTTGCTCTTTATTCTTTTTTCTATTTTCTAAAAACACAAAACCTACATTAATATTTATGAGAGCATTGGTTATTTCTGGTGGAGGAAGTAAAGGCGCATTTGCCGGTGGCGTAGCGCAGTATTTAATAGAAGAAAAAAATCACGAATATGATTTATTTATAGGAACTTCTACCGGTAGTTTGCTTATTCCGCATTTGGCGCTTGGCCACATCAAAAAAATTCACTCAGTTTATACCAATGTTACTATGGCGAGTATTTTTAATATTTGCCCATTCGTTGTTAAAAATAAAGACGGAGTAGATATTGTAACCATAAATCACTTTAATGTACTGCGACAGTTTTTTAAAGGAAAAAGAACTTTTGGAGAAAGTAAAGGATTGAAGAAATATATCCGAAATAATTTTTCGTTATCAGATTTTAATAATTTAAAAAAACTGAAAAACGATGTTGTCATAACAGTTACTAATTTTACCAAAAATGAATCAGAATATAAATCTATAAAAGATTGTACATATGAAGAATTTTGTGATTGGTCTTGGATTTCAAGTAATTATGTGCCATTTATGAGTTTGGTAGAGAAAAATAATTATGAATATGGTGATGGTGGATTTTCGAGTTTGGTTCCTATTCGTGAGGCAATTAACCGTGGTGCAACAGAAATAGACGTTATTATTCTGGAAACTGAGGTTAATATGAATAAAACGGTTATTGGTAAAAACCCGTTTTCACTAATGATCGATTTGTTCCGAATTGCTTTAGATCAGGTTGAAAAACATGATATTGCTATAGGAAAACTTATGGCTAACAATAAGAATGTAAAACTTAACTTATATTACACGCCTACGAAACTTACTGATAATGCTCTTATTTTTAATAAAGAAGTCATGAAAGAATGGTGGGAACAAGGTTACGAATATGCTCAGAATAAGTCTGAAGTTATGAGTGATAACAGGGTTTAAAAATTATTGATTTTAATTAATTTAAATTGAAAAATATAATATTATTTCTTCTTTTCTCTTTTACGCAAAATTTATTCAGTCAGGAAAATTTATGCAGAACTTCTATTTGGGATAATTCAGAGTTATTTCAAAAAAATGAAATCGAAAAGTATGCAAATCATGATTTTTCTGTTTTATGGAATCAAACAGAAAACAATCTTGTTTATGGGATTATTGGTGACAATTATGAACGAATACTGATAAAATTTATTTCAATTAAAAGAAATGAAAAAAATAAAAACGAATATATAGTTCATGGTAAATCAGCAGTAAAATCAAACATTTGTGATTTTACAGGCACAATAACGATCCTTAAAATACAGGAACTTAAAAAGCCAAAATTAGGACTTGATGATGAATACAAAACTGCAGGTATAAAAAGTCAGGGTTTATTAGTTGCCAATTATAAGTTTGTCGAAAATAAAAATCAAAAAAATACCGGAGAATTTTACGGAAAATTACAAGCTATATTTTATGTCGATAAATATGGTGTAGTAAAATACAATGATATTGAAAGTTACAGGGATAATTATTTCAATAATATATTTGTTGGTGTATGGAAATCTAATACTTCCGGAAAAGAAAAAAAATGTAATTGGGGAGATTATAGGGTTCCCAATGTAAACTGTGATTTTGATATTGGAGCAGGGCAGTTAAGTATATCTGCAAAATACCTGAAAAATGGCTGGCTGGTTAAACCAAATCAAAAGTGGTGGAAATAAAAAAATGACAAGATTAATTGTGTCGTAATTAATCTTGCCAAACTATAATTTTACCACAAACCTGCTACTTCATTTTTAATATATCCTAAAGCAGCATTGCTTGGAGATTGTTTCTCTAATAAATCATTCAAAATCTTTTCACGTAATTTATCTGCGCTGTCAACGCGATCGCTCATCGCAGCTTTACGAATGATTTGTATAGTCGAATTTTTAGCAGTTGTTATAATCGTCCAACATTCATCAGACATATAAATTTGCTGTGTAAGATTGTGCTCAAATTCTTGTTCTATCTGATCAATTACATAATTTTCATAATCATGTTTTTCGTTTGAAATTGGCGCTATCCTAATTAGCAATTTCGTTAGGTTAATGCGCTCTAAAAACAAAGTCATACGCTCGTAAGCCTGTAAACGTATTGGTAAGGATTCTTTATGAGCCTCTCTGTTCAATAAAAAATTTCGCTTTTTATCATTGTTTTTTATATGCAGTTCAAAAAAACTGTAAGCCACGAATCCGGTAACAATGGCTGGTAAAGTATAACTGGCTAATTCTATAATTCTGTTAAAATCCATTTGGTTCAATTTTTCAACAAAAATATAATTTTTAAGGAGAAATCCACTTTAAATTTATTGTAATAAACAAAAAGGAAGACTTACTTTTGCATCTTGCTTTTTTAATTTGCAGAAACACCTTCTTAATGGATTCATATATTATATTTTTTCTTTGTTTAGCTGCTTTTGCAGCAGGATTTATTGATGCAATTGTTGGCGGCGGCGGATTAATCCAGACACCAATGGGACTAATTTTATTGCCAAACTTACCTGTTTCTACAGTTGTGGGAACATTAAAAATTCCGGCTTTTACAGGAACTGCCTTCGCGGCTTTTCAATATCTTAAAAAAGTAGTGATTCAATGGAAGTTGCTTTTACTTATGATGTGCTTGGCGGTTCCATCTGCATTTTTGGGTTCTACAATATTAACAATGGTTAGCAATGATTTTATGAAACCTCTTTTACTGGTGGTTTTATCCTTATTATTTATTTATACATATGCAAAGAAAAATTTTGGTCAGCATGTTGCAAAAGATCATTCGGCCAGGACACAAATAATCTATGCTGTTGTAATTAGTATCATTGTTGGTTTTTATGACGGATTTATAGGTCCGGGAACCGGGAGTTTTTTTGTAGTTGCATTTATTGCTTTATTAGGTTTCGACTTCTTGCATGCTTCAGCAAATGCTAAAATGGTAAATCTGGCAACAAACTTTGGTTCTATTTGTTTGTTTATGATAAAGGGAAAAATCATATGGTCGATTGCAATTCCTATGGCAATTAGTAATGGATTTGGCGGATGGCTTGGTGCAAAATTGGCAATTAACAAAGGAAATGGATTTATTAGAATTTTCTTTTTAATTGTAGTTGTGGGTACTTTGATTCGATTTGCTTATGATGTTTTTTATAAATAAAGGTTCTGAGGTATTAAGGTTCTAAGTAACTAAGTTTTTTAATTAATTATAAGAAATATAGTTTAAAAATTAGCTTTTTTTGTTGAATATATGCATTATGAGTATGACAGAATTAGATGCTAATTATCAGAATTTAGAAAAATTAATCGAAGAATTAAAAAAAGTGAAGAGGATATTGAAGCAGTAGAATTATCGACTATTCTGACTTTAAAGAAAAACTTCGAATTAGGTATAATTTTTAAACTCAAAAAATGCGGTTTGTTATTTTGAAACAAAACCTTAGAACCTTAGCAACTTAGAATCTAAGTATCTTTCTAAAAACACAATTGTTCTAATCTAGCCCCGATAGAGGCGGTATCCTCGTAGTGGAACGGAGAGATATAGCCGAAAGCGGGAACTATATTTGTGAAAAATACCTAATGTTTCTGCTTCTAAAAAATAAAAAAACTTAGCCACTCAGAACCTTAGAATCTTAGTAGCTTATTAAATCATTAATTCTTATTTTTGCAATAATTATGGAGAAGAATTTCATGCAAAAGTACATTGACCAGCTCAATGAGGCGCAACGACAACCCGTTCTGAAAAAAGACGGGCCAATGATTATTATTGCTGGTGCAGGTTCGGGGAAAACCCGTGTTTTAACTATTAGAATTGCTTATTTGATGGCACAAGGTGTTGATGCTTTCAATATTTTGTCGCTAACATTCACGAACAAAGCCGCTCGTGAAATGAAGCACAGGATTTCTGATATTGTAGGTGCATCTGAAGCAAAAAACCTTTGGATGGGAACTTTTCACTCTATTTTTGCTCGTATTCTTCGTGCAGAATCAGATCATTTAGGATATCCATCTAATTTTACAATATATGATTCTCAGGATTCAGCGAGATTGATTTCTTCTATTATTAAAGAAATGCAGCTGGATCGTGATGTCTATAAACCAAAGCAAATTTTAGGTAGGATTTCCTCTTATAAAAACAGCTTAATTACAGTTAAAGCATATTTTAATAATCCTGAATTGGTAGAAGCCGATGCAATGGCAAAAAGACCACGTTTAGGAGAAATTTACCAACAATATGTAGAGCGGTGTTTTAAAGCGGGAGCAATGGATTTTGATGACTTATTATTAAAAACCAATGAGTTATTAACTCGTTTTCCTGAGGTTTTAGCAAAATATCAGAATCGTTTTCGCTATATATTGGTAGATGAGTACCAGGATACAAATCACTCACAGTATTTGATTGTGAGGGCTTTATCAGACAAGTTTCAGAATATTTGTGTGGTTGGTGATGATGCGCAGAGTATTTATGCTTTCCGTGGAGCAAATATTAATAATATCCTGAATTTCCAGAAAGATTATGAAGGCGTAATAATGTTTCGTTTAGAGCAAAATTACCGTTCAACGAGAAATATTGTTGAAGCGGCAAATACTGTAATGGAACATAATAAGACTAAACTTGATAAGGTAGTCTGGACTGCAAATGATTTTGGACAAAAAATAAAAGTTCATCGTAGTTTGACTGATGCCGAAGAAGGTCGTTTTGTAGCCAGCACGATTTTTGAACAAAAAATGCAAAATCAGCTACATAATGGCTCATTTGCGATTTTGTACCGTACCAACGCACAATCTCGTGCGATGGAAGATGCGTTGAGAAAACGTGATATTCCGTATAGAATTTATGGTGGATTATCGTTCTACCAACGTAAAGAGATTAAAGATGTTTTGTGTTATTTACGTTTGGTAATCAACCCAAAAGATGAAGAAGCACTTGTTCGTGTAATTAATTATCCTGCTCGTGGAATTGGTGATACAACAGTCGAAAAACTAACTATTGCAGCAAATCATTACAAACGTTCGATTTGGGAAGTAATGGTAAATATCGATAAAATTGATTTGAAGTTAAACTCAGGAACCAAAAACAAAATCAACGATTTTGTTACGATGATACAGAGTTTTCAGGTTATCGATCAAAATCAGGATGCTTTTTATATTACAGATTATGTAGCTAAAAAAACGGGTCTTGTTCAGGAACTAAAGAAAGATGCCACACCGGAAGGAATGGCAAAAATTCAGAATATCGAAGAGCTTTTAAACGGTTTGAAAGATTTTACCGAGGGACAAAAAGAAATTGACGGTGCAAGAGGAGCTTTGTCTGAATTTATGGAAGATGTAGCGCTTGCAACTGATTTAGATAAAGATACATCTGATGAAGATCGTGTGGCATTGATGACGATTCACTTAGCAAAAGGACTTGAATTTCCTCATGTTTTTGTGGTGGGTATGGAAGAGGATTTATTTCCGAGTGCCATGAGTATGAGTACAAGAAGTGAATTAGAAGAGGAACGTCGTTTGTTTTACGTAGCTTTAACTCGTGCAGAACATCAGGCTTATTTAACTTATGCACAATCACGTTACCGCTGGGGTAAATTGACAGATAGTGAGCCATCACGTTTTATCGAAGAAATTGATGGTCAATATCTGGAATATTTAACGCCTGCAGAAAGCAATTACCGATATAAATCGCCAATCGACGGAGATATTTTTGGAGATATCGATAAATCAAAATTGCGTCTTGCAAAACCAATTGGTTCAACGCCGCCAAAACATGTAACGGATAATCAGCCAAAACCGGATTTGAATATTCGTAAATTAAAACCTGTTGCGGGAACAAACCCCAATACTGCTGCACCTAATTTATTTGATAATAAGTTAACCATTGGAAATGTTGTAATGCACGAACGTTTTGGTAAAGGTGAAGTAGTCAATTTAGAAGGTGTAGGAGCTGATAAAAAAGCCGAAATAAGATTTGAAGTTGGAGGTCTAAAAAAACTTTTACTTCGTTTCGCTAAATTAGATGTTGTAGGGTAAGAAAAGAGTATAGAAGAAAGAGGATAGAAAATAGATTTTTGAAAAAATTTAATTTTTTATTACTGGATTTGATTTTCAACCTTCACAATTTTGCATGACTTTTAAAGAGAATAAGGGTTATTTAGTTAAATCTATTTTCAATTGGAAGGTCGTTATTTATTTTAAAAACTTAAAAAGAATTAAAGATTAGTCTTTGTTCTATAATCTAACTTCTTTATTCTAAAAAAATGGCAGAGTTCATAAAAATATATCCCGATAAACCTAATGAAGCTGCAATTGCCAAAGTGGTAAAAGTGCTTCAGAACGGAGGTTTAGTAATTTATCCAACAGATACTGTTTACGGTTTGGGTTGTGATATTACCAATTCACGCGCTTTAGAAAAAATTGCAAAAATAAAAGGAGTTAAACTTGAGAAAGCAAATTTCTCTTTTATCTGCCATGATTTAAGTAACTTATCAGATTATGTTCGTCAGATTGATACGGCTACTTTTAAAATTTTAAAAAGAGCATTGCCCGGACCTTACACTTTTATTTTGCCCGGGAATAATAATTTACCAAAAGAATTTAAAAAGAAAACCACAGTAGGTATTCGTATACCAGATAATAATATTGCACTCGAAATAGTTCGAAAGTTAGGTAATCCAATCGTTTCTACTTCTATTCGTGATGAAGATGATGTAATTGAATATACAACAGATCCTGAGTTGATTTTCGAGAAATGGCAAAATCTTGTTGATCTGGTTATTGACGGTGGTTACGGAGATAATGTTGGTTCGACTATTATTGATCTATCAGATTACGAACCTGTAATTATAAGAGAAGGAAAAGGAGATATCAATATTTTGTAAGAATAAATCTTGATTATTTAGGATTATAGAAAATGGTTTGGTTAATTAGCATATAATTTAACCAAACCATTTTTATATTATGAAAAGAATCATTCTTTTGTTATTTTTATTTTCTTTTGTTGCTGCATTCTCACAAAGTATTTTAAAAGGAAAAATTACATCCAAAGATAATATGCCGCTCGAAGGTGTGAATATTTATTTTGACGGGACTACCATTTCTACAATCTCAGATGTAAATGGAAATTTCACAATAAAATATGAACCAAATGCTAATAACATTTTAGCGATAAGTTTCATGGGATATCAAACGGAATATCTTACAAGTCTGGACGCTTCTAAACCATTGAATATTGCACTTACAGTTTCAAAAAATGAACTTAAAGAGGTCGTTATTAGTACAAATGAATTGTTTACCAGGGAACAGAAACTAAAATTGTTTAGGGAATATTTTTTAGGAAAAACAAATAATGCAAAATCAAGTGTAATAAAAAATGAATCTGATCTTCGATTCAAATACGATAAGGAAAAATTAGTTTTTACAGCTTCTTCAGATAAACCTTTAATTATTATGAATGAATCGTTAGGGTATAAAATTGATTTCGAATTAGTAGTTTTCGAAGTTGCTTTTAATAAATTAAGCATTAATTCTAAAGATGTTATCAAGAATTTTTACGGTGGAGTAAGCAGATTTGAAGATATTAATAATTCTGTTGCCGTTTTAGAACGCCGAGAAAAAACGTATCAGGGATCTCAAATTCAGTTTTTCAGAAATTTTGCTAAAAAGGATTGGGGAATAAAGAAATTTTTATTGCTTAATGATGATAACAGTATTGATGCTCTTAAGCGTTTCAAAATTATTGAAGAAGATGATTTTGTAAAAGTTGAAGTTTTACCACAGCCAAAGGCAGAAATTCAAAATGAAAACCTAAAAGATATAGTGGCTTCATATAATATTGCTTTTAACAGGACCGAAGAATCTAAGATTACTTTTCAGACCGATAGCTTTTATATTTATAAATATGGAAACAACTCCAATATAGAAAGCATACTTTTTTCAGGTAAAATTTCAGAAAAGAAAGTGGGAGATATGTTGCCTCTTAATTACGGAATTAAATAAAAATTACTTTTTCAATGCCTTTGATTCTATATTAAAAAATCATCGATATGGCTTATTTGTAAAAAAAAACTGAAATCGTATAATAATTTAAAATAAATAACTAACTTTAGATTAGTTAAAATTTAGTTAGTTAATTAAAAATAATGCTATTCTTGATTATATTTAATTGGTTATTAAAAAATTAAGAATACATAAAAGCAGGTCAATTGACCTGCTTTTTCTGTATAATAAAGTATGTTAAAACTCTAAATTATTTTTGTTGTTTTTTCATTTCTTTTTCAATCATATCATAGAATTGATCGATTTTAGGCATAACAACAATACGAGTTCTTCTGTTACGAGCTTTATTGTCCGGAGTATCATTTGCAACTAAAGGCACATATGAACTTCTACCAGCTGCGATTAATTTAGCAGGGTTAACTCCAAGGTCATTAGTTAATACACGTACAATAGATGTAGAACGTTTAACACTTAAATCCCAGTTGTCTAACAAAACTCCGTTGCTTTTGTAAGGAACGTTATCTGTGTGACCTTCAACCATACATTCAAAATCAGGTTTGTCGTTTACAACTTTTGCAACTTTAGCTAAAACACCTTTTGCTGCATCAGTTACATCATAGCTACCACTTTTAAACAATAATTTGTCTGCGATAGAGATAAATACAACACCTTTTTCTACATTGATTTCGATATCCGGATCGTTGATTCCAACTGCTCCTTTTAAGCTTGTAACTAAAGCTAGTGTAACACTGTCTTTTTTAGTTAAAGCATCTTGAAGTCTTGATATTTTTAAATCTTTTTCTTTTAAACTTTCTAATGATTTTTCAAGATTTTCAGCTCCTTTAGTAGTTAGAACAGTTAAGTCTTTAGAAGTGCTTATTAAGTCTTGATTATGTTGTTTATAGCTTTCTGCTGTAGCTGCTAACCCTGCTTTTTCCTCTAAACAAGCATTTAGTTTTACGGTACAGGAGTTTAATAAATCTTGGGTTTCTTTGTTCTTAGCTTCTAGTGCTGCATATTGCTTTTTCGATACACACGAAGTTAAGGCCATTAATACTGATAGTGCGATTACTATTTTTCTCATAGGTATTATATTTAATTAAACGTTGATTACAAATTTAGTTTTTAATATTTTGATTACTGTTAAAGATTTCTTTAAATACGGTCAGTTTCTTTATATAATACAAGAAAACGATACTTTTTACAGTATAGTATTGCTGTATCTGAAAATCTTTTCTTTCCCGCAGATATTTTAAAGATATACAATAAAATGAAAAATGTGCCTTCAAAATAGCAAAAGTATGTTGGAATTTTCCTTGTGTAAGAAAACGGATGCCAGCAATACCATCTAAAACCATTCTGAAGAAAATAACAAAAAACATCCTTTTTTTAGGAAGATTTTTGACCAGCATCAATAATGAATTTCTAAAATTCAAATAGGTTTTTTTAGGGTTACCTTGTTGTAAAGTAGCACCGCCAACATGATAAACAGTTGAGGCAGAGTTGTATTTGATAATATGGCCTTCGTTAGCGGCACGCCAGCACAAATCAATTTCTTCCTGATGTGCAAAAAAGCTTTCGTCAAAACCTCCTAATTCATGGTAAACTTCACTTCTTATAAAAAAACAAGCTCCTGAAGCCCAGAATAGTTCACAATTATCATCGTATTGGCCATTGTCTTTTTCGATAGTATCAAAAATGCGACCGCGACAAAAAGGAAAACCAAATTTATCAATAAACCCACCAGCACCACCGGCATATTCAAAGTATTCTTTGTTTTTAAAATCGAGGATTTTAGGTTGGATTATCGCAGTTTGTTTTTCGGTATCGAAAGTTTCAAGAATTGGATTCAGCCAATTCCGGGTCACTTCAATATCTGAATTTACAAGGGCATAAATTTTAGCATTAATAGATTGTAAAGCATCATTATAGCCTTTTGCAAAACCATAATTACCGCTGTTTTCAACTATTTTAATCGTGGGAAAGTTTTGTCTGATAAAATTGATGGAATCGTCTGTTGAAGCATTATCTGCAACATATATTTGAGCTCCTTCTGAAAACTGAACAACGGAGGGTAAAAATTGCTCTAACAATTTTACGCCGTTCCAATTTAAAATGACAACTGCTATTTTATCCAAAAGTAAAATTTATTTATTTTTAATATTATTCATTATAATCCGGCAAACTTCTCAAAAACTGATACTTTTCGTTTTCAAAATCCATTTGACAATAAAAATGATTCAGACCGTTTGTGACATTCAAAAACCGTGCCTTCATTGTCATGTTGTAGCGGGCAATTTGATCAAAAGTTGCCTGGGATATTTTTACGGCAGGGGCTTTACATTCTACTAATATATGTATAGAACCATCCGGATTAAAAACCACGACATCATATCTTTTTCGTAACCCGTTGACTGTTAAAACTTTTTCGACATTGATTAACGATTTAGGATATTTTTTTTCTTGTATTAAATAATGAACTACGTGTTGGCGCACCCATTCCTCTGGAGTAAGGATGATAAATTTTTTCCTGATTTCATCAAAAATAGACACTTTATTTTCGCTATTTTTGAATCGGAAAGTATAAGTAGGAAAATTTAATTGCTGCATGCGGCAAATATAATTTGAAAATTAGTCAATATGAAAATTTGATAATTATTTTTTTAAACTGCTTACTGGTACTGAACACTGAAAACTAAAATAAATGGACGAAGTTGTAAAAATTGTTAACGATATAAAAGCCGGAAATATAAAACCAATTTATTTTTTAATGGGTGAAGAGCCTTATTATATTGATAAATTATCAGAATATATTGAGCAGAATGTACTTTCAGAAGAAGAAAAAGGATTTAATCAAACCGTATTATATGGTAGGGATGTTTCTGTAGAAGATATTGTTTCAACAGCAAAACGTTATCCTATGATGGCTGATCGTCAGGTTGTTATTGTAAAAGAAGCACAAGATTTGTCCAGAACAATAGATAAAATAGAGTCCTATGTAAACAATCCTATGGAAACTACTGTTTTAGTTTTTTGTTACAAATATAAAACACTTGATAAGCGTAAAAAAGTTACCAAGTTATTGGCTCAAAACGGAATCGTTTACGAAAGTAAAAAGCTTTATGAAAACCAGGTTGGTGATTGGATTAAGCGTGTGCTTGCGGGCAAAAAATATACCATTGACCCAAAAGCTAATGCCATGCTGGTAGAATTTTTAGGTACAGATTTGAGTAAAATTAATAATGAACTGGAGAAATTACAGATTATTTTACCACAAGGAACTGTAATCACTCCACAACATATCGAAGAAAATATTGGTTTCAGTAAGGACTATAATGTATTCGAACTTCGAAAAGCAATAGGGGAAAGAAATCAACTAAAAGCCTATAAAATTGCCGAGAATTTTGCTCACAATCCTAAAGAATATCCATTAGTTATGACCACAGGATTGGTGTTTGGTTTTTTTATCCAGCTTTTAAAATACCACGGACTCAAAGATAAAAATCCAAAAAACGTAGCAGCAGCAATTGGTGTAAACCCTTATTTTTTAAAAGAATACGATCTTGCAATTAAAAATTACCCCATGCGTAAGGTCAGTCAGATTGTTGGAGCTTTGCGTGATGTTGACGTTAAAAGTAAAGGAGTAGGAGCCAACGCTTTACCTCAGTCGGATTTATTAAAAGAAATGCTGTACAAAATATTTAATTAAGCCGTGAAAATTCACGATATTTGCATCTCTAAAAAAATTACTACTTTTAAAATAATAATTACACAATATGGGAATGAATAAAAATACCGTTTTAGGATGGGCTACTTTTATAATGGTACTTATGGGATTGTTACTTATAGGTCTTGGCGCTTTTAGATACAGAGATGTCTCCGGTTGGGGATTTGTAGCTGTTGGTGTTGGTTTTTTTGCTAATGCATGGGTTTTTAATGCTTTAAAAGGAAGAGTGTAATTCTATAACGGATCAATTTGTAATATAATATCAAAAAATAATTAATTAAAATTAAATATTAATATATGTCAGACGATAAGAAAGTAATTTTCTCAATGCAAAAATTGAGCAAAACCTATCAGGGAGCAGACAAACCGGTGCTTAAAAACATTTATTTAAGTTTCTTTTACGGAGCTAAAATTGGTATTCTTGGACTAAATGGTTCTGGAAAATCTTCTCTATTAAAGATTATTGCAGGAGTTGATAAAAATTATCAGGGAGATGTTGTTTTTCAACCAGGTTACACAGTTGGTTATTTAGAACAAGAACCAATTCTTGATGATTCTAAAACAGTTATCGAAATTGTTCGTGAAGGAGCAGCAGAAACTATGGCAGTTTTAGAAGAATACAATCAAATTAATGATTTATTTGGTCTTGAAGAGAACTACTCAGATCCAGATAAAATGGATAAGTTGATGGATCGTCAAGCAGCATTGCAAGACAAAATTGATGCTCTTGGTGCTTGGGAAATCGATACAAAACTTGAAATTGCAATGGATGCTTTACGTACTCCGGAAGGAGATACGCCAATTAAAAACCTTTCAGGAGGTGAGCGTCGTCGTGTAGCTTTATGTCGTTTGTTATTGCAACAGCCAGATGTATTATTGCTTGATGAGCCTACCAACCACCTTGATGCTGAGTCTGTTCTTTGGTTAGAGCAACACTTAGCGCAATATTCCGGAACTGTAATTGCGGTAACGCACGATAGATATTTCCTGGATAATGTTGCGGGTTGGATTCTTGAGTTAGATAGAGGAGAAGGTATTCCATGGAAAGGAAATTATTCTTCTTGGTTAGATCAAAAATCAAACCGTATGGCGCAAGAAGAAAAAGTAGCTTCAAAACGCAGAAAAACTTTAGAACGTGAGCTTGACTGGGTTCGTCAGGGAGCAAAAGGGCGTCAGACAAAACAAAAGGCACGTTTACAGAATTACGACAAATTATTAAACGAAGATCAAAAACAACTGGATGAAAATCTGGAAATCTATATTCCGAACGGTCCACGTTTAGGAACAAATGTTATCGAAGCTAAAAATGTAGCGAAAGCTTTTGGAGACAAATTATTATACGATAATTTGAACTTCACTTTGCCACAAGCCGGAATTGTTGGAATCATTGGACCAAACGGTGCTGGTAAATCTACCATTTTCAAAATGATCATGGGAGAACAAGCTACTGACAGTGGAGAATTTTCAGTTGGTGAAACGGTGAAAATCGCTTACGTAGATCAATCGCACTCTAATATTGATCCAAATAAATCTATCTGGGAAAATTTTGCAGATGGTCAGGAATTAATTATGATGGGAGGAAAGCAAGTAAATTCAAGAGCTTACCTTTCTCGTTTTAACTTTGGTGGAGGCGAGCAAAATAAGAAAGTTTCAATGCTTTCAGGTGGTGAGCGTAACCGTTTGCACTTGGCAATGACGTTGAAAGAAGAAGGAAACGTACTTTTACTGGATGAGCCTACGAATGACTTGGACGTAAATACACTTCGTGCGCTTGAAGAAGGTTTAGAGAATTTTGCTGGTTGTGCCGTAATTATTTCGCACGACAGATGGTTCTTAGATAGAATTTGTACACACATTCTAGCTTTCGAAGGAGATTCTGAAGTTTATTATTTCGAAGGAGGTTTCTCTGAATACGAAGAAAACAAAAAGAAACGTTTAGGTGGTGATTTAACTCCAAAACGTTTGAAATACAGAAAGTTGATTAGATAAGTTTTTTAAGTAATTTTCAAATTTTTAAAATCCCAAATTCCAAATTGTAATAGATTTGAGTTTGGGATTTTTGTTTTTTCTTTTATTAGGATGATATGGTACCTTTTGTCATTTCGAGGAACGAGAAATCTCCGAAAGTAGCTCCGCAAAGTGTTTCCAAACTGTGCGGAATTTAGCCGCGGAGATTTCTCGTTCCTCGAAATGACAAGATTGTGTCAAAAGTTGGAATTTGGAATTTTTTAATTGGAATTTAAACAAACTTTGCTTTCAATTCAGGAGTAGGAATCATGCAGCTTTCTTTTTTACCATACCATTTATAACGGTTTTTCGCAATGTAATCGTAGAAATAATTTCTAAGTTTTTCAGGAAATATTTTAAAAACAGAAATCAAACTATAGATTCCTCCAAGTTCATCTGCAATTTCAATTGCTGCGTCAGATTTGTAATAATAAGCAATGCCTGGATTGTATAAAATAATACTATCAATTTTATTTTGATCAACTCCAATATATTTACAAATCTCAATCCCCAATTCAGATTGCAGAGCTACAAACCTAAAAACATCTTTTTTGTCATGTTTAATAATAAACTGAACTGCGCCGTTGCATAAATTGCAAACACCGTCAAAGAGAATTATTTTTTTATTTTGTGGAAGACTGTCCTGCATTTGGAAAAGTTTCAAGTTTAAGGTTTCAAGTTGTTAAACTTTGTCAAAGTTTAACAACTTTGACAAAGCTAATATCTAGTTTGACATTTCTCGTTCATCGAAATGACAAAAAAAGACTATCAATTTTTGTTATTAAAAAGCAATAATCAATAATTTTTACAAATCAAAAACAGCTTCCATAAATTATTTTTAATCGATTTTTATAAAATATCCATCTTCTTAATTGTCTTTTTAAAAATCTTTCTTTAAATCGCTTTATTTTAATTTTCGCCGAAATTTAAGCTTTTTTATAACTGAAAACTGCCACTGCGACTGAAAACTTATTTCTTAGCAGCTTCCACTAATTCGAGTTCATCCAAACTTACTTTCGAAGTAAAGATGCCGTAATTTACTGTAGCTTTATTTTTTTCTATCGAGTCGATACTTCCAACAGATCTTCCGTCAAGCATTCTTACGCGATCGCCAACTTTTAAAATTGGTTTTGGTTTTTCGATAACGGGTTTTAGCTTCTTTTCTTTTTTTTCTTTTCGGATTTCTTCGACCTGAACCGTAACTTCTGCAATAACTTCTTTTTTCTTTTCGATTATAGCTTTAGTTTCTTTTGGAGTTGCTTTTTTACGTTTTGAATTTTCAATTTCAATAATTTTTAAAAACTCCCCAATAAGCTCTTTTTTATTTTTATTATTGAAATATTTCTCGGAGATATCTTCTATTTTCTGACCAATGTAAATTGTCTTTTGATTACTATCGTATAATTCCTGATAGCTTTCTAATTTTTGTTTGATTTTTACATTAATGTTTTCCATCTTCTTACTTTCCTCACGCGCTCTGGTTTCTTCTTCTTTTAGATTGATAGAAGTTTTTTCAAGCTTCGAACGTTCTTTTTGAAGTGTTGCAATAGTTTTGTCAAAACGAACTTTTCCAACTTCAATCTTCTTTTTAGCACGATTTATTAATCCAAACGGAATACCATTTTTCAATGCAACTTCAAAAGTAAACGAGCTTCCGGCCTGTCCTAAAGCTAGTTTGTACATTGGTTCCAAAGATTTTTCATCAAACATCATGTTCGCATTTGTTGCATATGGCAATTCATTCGCCAAAATTTTCAAATTAGAATAATGTGTTGTAATAATTCCAAAAGCTTCACGATGATAAAATTCTTCCAGAAAAATTTCTGCCAAAGCTCCTCCTAATTCAGGATCAGAACCTGTACCAAATTCATCAATTAAAAACATCGTCTTCTTGTTGCATTTCTTCAAGAAATAATTCATGTTTTTTAATCGGTAACTATAAGTACTTAGGTGATTTTCAATAGATTGATTGTCTCCAATATCTGTTAAAATTCTATCAAACAAAAAAGTTTCACTACGCTCGTGAACCGGAATCAACATTCCGGATTGCAGCATTAATTGCAATAAACCAACCGTTTTAAGGGAAATTGTTTTTCCTCCTGCATTTGGTCCTGAAATTACAATGATTCGGTTATCTTGTTTTAATTCAATAGTTTGCGGATGTGTAACTTCATTCTTTTGCTTATTATTCAAATACAATATTGGATGATAGGCTTCTCTGAAAAACAGTCTTCTTTCTTCGGTAATTGTAGGTAAGATTCCGTTTATTCTATTAGCGTATTTTGCCTTTCCTGCAACGACATCAATATCGCTTAGAAATTCCTGATACTCAATTAATATGGGTAAAAACGGACGAATAGCACTCGATAATTGTTTTAAAATTCTGGTAATTTCTTCTTTTTCTTCGTATTCCAGATTTGCCAGTTCTCTTGAATACTGCAATGTAGTTTCAGGTTCTATGTAAGCTATACTTCCGGTTTTGGAACTTCCTAATATAGAACCTTTTACTTTACGGCGATACATAGCCAAAACTGCTAAAACACGACGATTTTGTACAAAACTTTCTTTGATATCGTCTAAATATCCTAAGCTATTATATTGTGTTAATGCAACTCCAAAACTTTGGTTTACTTTACCACGAACGATATTCATATTCTGACGAATGCTTAGTAATGCAGGAGATGCATTGTCTTTGATTTCACCGTATTTATCTACAATTGCATCAATAAGAGTTACAATATCTTTTGTATATTCAACTCTTGAAGCTCTTGCATTTAGATTTGGATAATAATCATCAAACTTTTTAAGGAAATTCAATAAGAAATTTGCTGTTGATGATAGTGTTGCGATTTTTCTAAAACTTCCAACTTCCAGGAAACTATCCTCGATTGCAAGAAATTTAATTTCATGGGTTATGGCATCAAATCCGTGATTTGGGATGGCATTGTTATTTTCAAAAGACGAAACATACTCTGATGTTTGCATCAATGCCTGCATCAAAGTTTCTTTATCTCTAAATGGTGTTATTTTTAAAGCTTTATCTTTTCCTATATCTGTATTACAGCCTGCCGAAATAGTTTCGAGAACAGTTGGAAATTGTAAATCTTGTAATGTTTTTTCGGTAATGGATATCATTTAATTTCTTTAACAAAGTACACACAAAAGTACGAAAACATAATCATTGAATTCTATAAAGTTCCGGTCTAAATTTTATCACTTTCTAAATATGATTTCAATAAAAAAATTCCGAGATTAGCCTTAAAAAAAGTATGGACGTAAAAATGCATGATTCCTGGAAGCCAGTTTTAAATGAAGAATTTGAAAAACCCTATTTCCACGAATTAATTGATTTTGTAAAATCTGAATATGCAACTAAGGTTTGTTATCCTAAAGGGAATCAGATTTTTTCAGCTTTTGATCATTGCCATTTTGATCAGGTAAAGGTTGTTATTATCGGACAAGATCCCTATCATGGCCCTAATCAGGCTAATGGTTTGTGTTTTTCAGTAAATGATGGAATACCATTTCCGCCATCTCTTCAGAATATTTTCAAAGAAATTGAAACCGATTTAAATATACCAATTCCAAAAACAGGCAATCTGGAACGTTGGGCAGATCAGGGTGTTTTTCTTTTAAATGCTACTTTGACTGTCAGACAATCTGAAGCCGGAAGCCATCAGGGAAAAGGTTGGGAAAAATTTACTGACGCAGTAATTAAGCAAATTTCGGCTAATAGTAAAGATGTTGTTTTTTTATTATGGGGAGGTTTTGCCCAAAAGAAAGCTGCGTTAATTGATGCTTCAAAACATCATATTCTAAAATCAGGACATCCATCGCCATTGAGTGCAAATAGAGGATTTTGGTTTGGAAATAAACATTTCAGTAAAGCAAATTCTTTCTTGAAATCGAAAGGATTGAAAGAAATTGAATGGTAATCACAGACTAAATATAATGTTGTTATAAAAAAAAGCCAGTTAATTAACTGGCTTTTTTTTATTTTTTTATGATCTCGTCTAAGACTGCTTTATTTTCGTAGTTAATAACTTTTAAGATTACCTCTTGGTTTTTAACTGTTTTTCCTTCGATGATATAAAGTTTTCCTTTTTTGAAAGAGACATTACTTTGGTCAAAATCAACATCTCCAAATTTCAGAGTGTTTTTTATGTCAGCTGTGTCAATCCATTTTTCATTTAAAGTCTGAATTGCTTTTTCAGAATATTGAAAAGGTTTTGTACGTAGGTTATTTAAAACTCGGGCATTTGGAAAATAGTTGCAGCGAGTATCTTTTCCACTGAAAACAAGGGCTACAAAAAAGCATCCCATAACTAAACCAATTAAATAATAAGCAAAACGATGTGCGAACTTCATGAAATAAAATTTTTGCAAAGGTACATTAAAGTTCCCTTAAAATACAAGTAAATTGATATCGTTATCTGGTAAATCAAACCATTCGCCAATTGCTTTATTGGTTAGGATTCCGTGATACAAATAAATTCCGTTTTTTAATCCTTTATTACATCGTATAGCACTTTCTAAACCACCATCTTCAGCTATTTGAAGCAGGTAGGGAGTTAGGATATTACTTATTGATAATGAGGCGGTTTTAGAATATCTTGAAGGTATATTAGGTACGCAATAATGCAAAACATTACTTTTGATAAAAGTTGGTTTTTCGTGAGTTGTTACTTCAGAGGTTTCAAAGCAACCTCCGGTATCAATGCTTACATCGACAATTACAGCGCCTTTTTTCATGTGCTCAACCATGGTTTCTGTCACTATAATAGGACAGCGTTCTTTCCCTCGCATCGCGCCAATAGCAACATCGCAACGTCTTAACGCTTTTAATAATGCTTTTTGCTGCACAGTTGAAGTAAAGATTCTCTGGTTTAAATTATTCTGTAAACGTCGTAATTTTGTAATCGAATTATCAAAAACTTTTACGTTTGCACCTAAGCCAATTGCAGTTTTTGCTGCAAATTCACCAACGGTACCTGCGCCTAAAATAACAACTTCAGTAGGAGGGACGCCGGTTATATTTCCAAATAAAAGCCCTTTTCCAAATTCATCAGTAATCATTAATTCGGCAGCAATAAGTATAGAGGCAGTTCCGGCAATTTCGCTTAATGATTTTACAGCAGGATATGATCCGTCTTCATCTTTAATATATTCAAAAGCTAATGCTGTTATCTTTTTTTGAGCTAAAGCTTCGAAATAAGTTTTCTTTTTCGTTTTGAGCTGAATGGCAGAAATAATAATAGTTTCAGGATTAATCATTTCAATTTCTGCTAATGTAGGTGGCTCGACCTTTAACAGCATTGGACAGCCAAAAACTTTTTTAGTGTCTTTTGTTACTTCTGCGCCGGCATCTGAGTACTCTTTGTCAGAATAACTCGAACTTTCTCCTGCTCCGGACTCAATCATAACACGGTGACCTTCATAAGTCAGCGAATTTACCGCATCCGGGGTTAAGCAAATACGACGCTCCTGGTAACTTGTTTCTTTAGGAATTCCTATAAAAAGTTCACTTTTGAATCGGCCAATTTCAAGTTTTTCTTCTTGTGGCAACAATTGTTGTTTCGTAAACGGAGTTAATGTGATTGACATGTGTTGTTCGAAAAATTAAGAGTACAAATTACGTAAAAAGTTTTAAAATCAATGTAAAAATTCTGCTAATACTATGTGATGAAATTACGGCATAATTTTTTCCATTTTAATGTCGGCTCTTTCATAACTTACATTCCCTAAAGGAACTTCAACAAAACCAAATTTTTCATACAAATGAATTGCGGGAAGTAATTTTCGGTTTGAATATAAAATGAGCTTCTGAATGTTATTTTCTTCGGCTACAGCCAAACAATGAATTAATAATCGATTTCCAATTCCTAAGCCTTGTGCTTTATCTGAAACGGCCATTTTACTGAGTTCAAAAATATTGTGATCGACTTTCATTAAAGAGGCAGTACCAATAATTTCATCTTTATATTTAGCATAGAAAATTAATCCTCCTTTATCAATAATTTTCTCTTGTGGATTTGAAAGTACGATTTCATCTTTTTCCTCAACTCTAAAATATTTTTCAAGCCATTCTATATTTAAGGTTTTGATGTGTTCTTTTAAATCGGGTGAAAAGGGAATTATTTCTATGGTATTTTGCATTTTGACAATATTCTTGATTTTCAATTAAAGTTGAGTCAAATTTTATATTTTAATTTCAGATTTGTCATAACTAACTAAACTAATTTTAATTCTCTGTTTCCATCAGCCAATAACTCAATTGTAATTGTAGAATGTTCTTCAGGAATTAAGCTCGCAATTTTTTCAGACCATTCGATAAAACACCAATTTCCCGAATATAAATAATCATCTACTCCCATGTCAAGAGCTTCAGTTTCTTTATTTAATCTATAAAAATCAAAATGGTAAATGATTTGATTGTTAGAAGTATAGTATTCATTAACTAAAGAAAAGGTTGGACTGCTTGTGGCTTCTTCAACTCCTAAACTTTTACAAAGTTGTTTGATTAAAGTAGTTTTACCAACACCCATTTCTCCATTGAAAAGAATAATTTTCTTTGGATTTTGAGCTAAGATTTTCCCTGCTACTTCTTTAATTTGATCTAATGAAAAAACGATATCCATTGTTAAAATTTACTTATTATATTGGTCTCGGTCGCAGTTTTAAGTCTCAGTGGGAAACTGAAAACTGCGACTGAAAACTCTTTTTTATTTCGGGTTAAATACCAAAAACGGAATAATCATTTCTTCTAATGAAATTCCTCCGTGCTGATAGGTGTTTTTGTAATAACTCACATAATGATTGTAGTTGTTTACATAGGCTAAAAAGAAATCATTTTTAGCAAAAATAAAAGAACTGCTCATGTTTATTGCCGGTAAACCAATTGTTTTAGGTTCTTTTATAACATACACGTCTTTTTGCTCGTATGTTAAACTACGACCGGTTTTGTAACGCAAATTTAAACTTGTATTTTTATCTCCAACCACTTTTGATGGGTTTTTTACATTAATTGTTCCATGATCTGTTGTCAGGATTAATTTGAAACCTAAAAGTTGTGCCTGTTGAATAATTTCTAAAAGCGGAGAATTTTTAAACCAGCTTAATGTAAGGGAACGATATGCCTTATCATCAGAGGCAAGTTCTTTTACAACATCCATTTCGGTTTTTGCATGCGACAACATATCAACGAAATTGTATACAACTGTGACTAAATCATTGCCTTTTAAAGCTTTGAAATTTTCTGCCAGTTTTTTTCCTCCGGCATAATTGGTGATTTTAAAATAATCTTCTTTAATATTTAAGCCTAATCGCTTTAATTGTGCGCTTAAAAATTCAGCTTCATAAAGATTTTTTCCGCCGTCTTCTACATCATTTTTCCAATATTGCGGAAATTGTTTTTCCATTTCTGTTGGCAGTAAACCAGAGAAAATAGCATTTCTGGCGTATTGTGTTGCAGTAGGAAGTATAGAGAAATACGGAACTTCTTTTTCTAATTTATAGTAATTAGCAACTACAGTTTCAAAAGATTTCCATTGGTCGTAACGCAAATTATCAATAACGACAAATAAAATTGGTTTATCTTTCTTTTTGATTTCCGGAACTACTAATTCCTTAAATAAATTATGTGACTGAATTGGTTTATCTGCTTTTGGAGCAAACCAGTCTTCGTAATTTCTTTCAATATATTTTCCAAATTGCGAATTAGCTTCAACTTTCTGAGATTCAAGAATTTCAATCATTCCCTGATCGTTGATATTTTCTAATTCTAGTTCCCAGAAAATTAATTTTTTATATAATTCTACCCAATCTTCATAAGAATTGACCATCGCCATTTCCATAGAGATTTTTCTGAATTCTTTTTGATAATCTAAAGTCGTTTTTTCTGAAATCAGTCTGGAATGATCCAGATTTTTCTTTAAACTCAATAAGATTTGATTCGGATTTACCGGTTTTATTAAATAGTCAGCGATTTTAGAACCAATGGCTTCTTCCATTATATATTCTTCTTCGCTTTTTGTAATCATGATCATCGGGATAGCAGATTTTTTTTCTTTCATTTCTGAAAGTGTTTCCAAACCGCTCATTCCAGGCATATTTTCATCTAAAAAAACAATATCAAAATTATCTTCGTCAAACAATGCAATAGCATCCAAACCGTTATTACAGGTTGTTACAGCATAGTTTTTTTTCTCCAGAAATAATATATGTGGTTTTAAAAGGTCAATCTCATCATCGACCCAAAGTATTTTTATCTTATCCATAAACGTATTTAATTTTTAATGCAATTTAGAAGTATAGAACTTAAAAAGTATTAAAAATAGTATAAATTTCAGAATTATAAAAAGCGTTTTTTTTCTAAAATCTATTTTTTAATTAGACATGAGGTTGAAAATCACGACAATTTAATGTTGTTTTTTAAATGAAAAACACAAAGTGGTTTATACTTATTTACTTATATTTGTTGACCTAAAAAGAATCAAATAGTGACTCAGATCAATAAGTTAAAAATATTCAATGATCCCATCTACGGGTTTATTTCCATTCCGAACGAACTTATTTACGACCTAATTCAGCATCCGTATTTTCAGCGTTTACGCCGTATTTCGCAAATGGGATTATCGTATTTGGTTTATCCAGGTGCTAATCATACGCGTTTTCACCACGCATTAGGTTGTATGCATTTAATGCAAAAAGCAATAGAGACGCTTCGTTTTAAGGGTGTTGCGATTTCTAATGATGAAGAATGTGCGTTGCTGATTGCTATTTTATTACATGATATTGGGCATGGACCATTTTCGCACGCAATGGAAAAAAGTATTGTAGAAGATGTGAATCACGAGGCGATTTCGTTATTATTCATGAATCAGTTAAATGATGAATTTGACGGTAAACTAAGTCTTGCTATTCAAGTCTTTAAAGGAGATTATCATCGAAAATTCATGTTGCAATTGATTTCAAGTCAGTTAGATATGGATCGAATGGATTATCTAAAACGTGATAGTTTTTACACTGGTGTTGCTGAAGGAAATGTCAATTCTGAGCGTTTGATCCAGATGATGAATGTGGTTGATGGTGTTCTTGTTATTGAGGAAAAAGGAATTTATTCTGTTGAGAAATTTTTGCTTTCGAGAAGATTAATGTACTGGCAGGCATATTTGCATAAAACAAGTTTAGTTGCTGAACTTATTTTGATGAATGTTTTAAAAAGAGCGAAAGAATTAACATTAAAAGGAATTAATTTGCCTTGTAGTGAACCACTTTTGTATTTTATGCAAAATAAGGTCTCTTTAGAAGATTTTGATGCTGAGAAACTGGATTTATTTTCTCAATTAGATGATTTTGATATTATTAGTGCTTTAAAAGCCTGGCAAAAGCAAAGTGATTTTATACTTTCTACTTTGAGTAAAATGTTAATTAACAGAGATTTACTGAAAATTAAATTGAGCGCAGAGAAAATTCCGGCAGAAGAATCGCAATCATTAAAAGAACAATTTGCTAACGCTCATCATATCACGCAGTTAGAGGCTGGTTATTTTATTTTTAGGGGAAAAATAAAAAATCAGGCTTATAGTAAAGAGGCTGAACCAATAAGAATATTAAAAAAAGATAAAACAATTGAAGATGTTGTAGAAGCTTCTGATCAGCTGAATTTGAAATCGTTATCTAAATTGGTGACAAAATATTACATCTGTTTTCCAAAACAACTTATCTAAAATTAACATTTAAAATCTATTTTTTATATTTTTGTCGCAATGAAATTTACAGCAGAACAAATAGCAGGAATTTTAGAAGGAGAAGTTGTTGGGAATCCCAATGCAGAAGTTTCTCGGCTATCTAAGATTGAAGAAGGCGAGGAAGGGTCGCTTACTTTTTTGGCTAATCCCAAATATATCAATTACATATATACTACAAAAGCGTCAGTAACTATTGTTAATGACAGCTTTATACCGGAACAGGAAATTACTACAACTTTAATAAAAGTAGAAGATGCTTACGCGTCTTTTTCTAAACTTTTACAATTTTACAATCAGGTAAAATTGAATAAAAACGGAATAGAAGCTCATTCTTTTATGTCTGAAGGAACTAAATATGGAGACAATTTATACTTAGGAAGCTTTAGTTATGTTGGTCAAAATGTTGTTTTAGGAAATAATGTAAAAATTTATCCAAACAGTTTTATTGGTGATAATGTTGTTATTGGCGATAATGTGTATATTTTTGCAGGCGCCAAAATTTATTCTGAAACTATAATTGGTAACAATTGTACGATTCATTCAGGAACTATTATTGGTGCAGATGGTTTTGGCTTTGTACCGGATGAAGAAGGTGTTTATAGTAAGGTTCCTCAAATAGGGAACGTTATTATTGAAGATAATGTAGATATTGGTGCAAATACAACAATAGATCGAGCAACTCTGGGTTCTACAATTATTAGACAAGGAGTTAAATTAGACAATCAGATTCAGATTGCTCATAATGTAGAAATAGGGAGAAATACTGTGATTGCAGCGCAATCTGGTGTTGCCGGATCTACTAAGATAGGCGAAAACTGTATGATTGGCGGGCAAGTTGGTATCGCAGGTCACTTAACAATAGGTAATAATGTAAGATTGCAGGCTCAGTCAGGAGTTGCAAGAAACATCAAGGATGGTGAGATTTTGCAGGGAACGCCGTCACTTGGATATACTGATTTTAATAAATCGTATGTTCATTTTAAGAACTTGCCTAAAATCGTAACCGAAATTGAAGAATTAAAAAAACAAATAATAAACCCAAAAAATGGAAATAATGGTTAAACAGAAGACCATCAAAAATGAAATTTCACTAACAGGCGTTGGATTACACACTGGAAAAGAAGTTACAATGACTTTTAAACCAGCTCCAATTAATAATGGTTTCACTTTTGTAAGAGTAGATTTGCAAGGTCAGCCCGTGATCGAAGCAGATGCTAATTATGTTGTTAATACGCAAAGAGGTACTAATTTAGAAAAATTAGGTGTAAAAATTCAAACTCCTGAACACGTTTTAGCGGCATTGGTTGGTTGCGATTTGGATAACGTTATTATAGAATTGAATGCTTCTGAACTTCCTATTATGGATGGTTCTTCAAAATATTTTGTTGAAGCGATTGAAAAAGCCGGTATCGAAGAACAAGATGCTAAACGTAATGTATATGTGGTAAAAGAAGTTATTTCATTTACTGATGAAACTACCGGAAGCGAGATCTTAGTGATGCCAAGCGATGATTATCAGGTAACTGCAATGGTAGATTTTGGTACTAAAGTTTTAGGTACTCAAAATGCAACCATGAAAAGCATAGCCGATTTTAAAGATGAAATTGCTAATTCTAGAACTTTTAGTTTCTTGCATGAATTAGAATCTCTTTTAGAAAACGGACTTATAAAAGGTGGAGATTTAAATAATGCTATTGTATACGTAGATAAAGAAATATCTGAATCTACAATGGAAAATTTAAAGAAAGCATTTGGTAAAGATAAAATTTCAGTTAAGCCAAATGGAGTTTTAGATAACCTGACATTGCATTATCCAAACGAAGCTGCAAGACACAAATTACTTGATGTTGTTGGAGATTTATCTTTGATTGGTGTTAGAATTCAGGGAAAAATTATCGCTAATAAACCTGGGCACTATGTAAATACACAGTTTGCCAAAAAATTAGCAAAAATTATTAAAATTGAACAAAGAAATCATGTTCCGGTTTACGATTTAAATCTGGAGCCATTGATGGATATTCATAAAATTATGGCAGTTTTGCCACACAGACCTCCATTTTTATTAATCGACAGAATTATAGAAATGTCTGACAGTCATGTTGTGGGTATGAAAAATGTAACGATGAATGAAAATTTCTTTGTAGGGCATTTTCCCGAAGCTCCAGTAATGCCAGGTGTTTTAATTGTTGAAGCAATGGCACAAACAGGAGGGATCCTGGTACTAAGTACTGTTCCGGATCCTGAAAATTATTTAACGTATTTCATGAAAATTGATAATGTTAAATTCAAGCATAAAGTATTGCCTGGTGATACCTTAATTTTTAAATGCGAATTGATTTCTCCTATCAGAAGAGGGATCTGTCACATGCAGGCAAATGCATACGCAAATGGAAAATTGGTAACAGAGGCAGAATTAATGGCTCAAATTGCAAGAAAACAATAATAATTAATCAATTTTATTGTTTACGTTTGTTGCCCAAATTAGACTATTTTAATATAAAATATAAAACTCACAGATGAATCAACCATTAGCATATGTTCATCCAGGCGCTAAAATCGCTAAAAATGTTGTAATTGAGCCTTTTACAACAATTCACAATAATGTTATTATTGGTGATGGTACTTGGATTGGTTCAAATGTAACCATCATGGAAGGTGCCCGAATTGGTAAAAATTGTAATATTTTTCCTGGGGCAGTTATTTCTGCGGTACCACAGGATTTAAAATTTGGTGGCGAAGATTCTTTAGCTATTATAGGAGATAATTGTACGATAAGAGAATGTGTAACTATTAATAGAGGTACAGTTGCTTCAGGACAAACAACTTTAGGTAATAACTGTTTAGTTATGGCTTATGCTCATATTGCACACGATTGCGAGATTGGTAATAATGCTATTATTGTAAATGGTGTTGCTTTGGCAGGTCACGTAGTAGTTGGTAATCACGCTGTTATTGGCGGATTAGCAGCTATTCATCAATTTATTCATATTGGAGACCATGCTATGATTTCAGGTGGATCTTTGGTAAGAAAAGATGTTCCGCCATATACAAAAGCAGCAAAAGAGCCACTATCATATGTAGGAATCAATTCCGTTGGATTAAGAAGAAGAGGATTTAGTACTGAAAAAATTAGAGAAATTCAGGAAATTTACAGAATTTTATACCAAAAGAATTACAATACAACACAAGCTTTAAGTATTATTGAAGCTGAAATGGAAGCTACTCCTGAGAGAGATGAAATTTTAGATTTTATCAGAAATTCATCAAGAGGAATTATGAAAGGTTATTCAGGAAACTATTAAATAAAAGTTTAATTGTTTATTTGTTTATTCGTTACTTCGAAAACAGATAAACGATTTAACGATTAAACAAAATATTAAATAAAACAAGAACAAAATGGCATCTACATCAGATATTAGAAACGGATTGTGTATTAAATTCAATCACGATATTTATAAAATAGTTGAATTTCTTCACGTAAAACCTGGAAAAGGTCCTGCTTTCGTAAGAACAAAATTAAGAAGTTTAACTACAGGAAGAGTATTAGACAATACATTTTCTGCAGGACATAAAATAGATGATGTGCGTGTAGAAACGCATAACTACCAATTTTTATATGCTGAAGGAGATGAGTTTCATTTTATGAACACTGAATCTTTTGAGCAAATTTCTTTGAATAAAAATATTCTGGATGCTCCGGGATTATTAAAAGAAGGAACAAGTGTAATGGTTCAGGTAAATACAGAGACTGATTTGCCTTTATCAGTAGATATGCCTTCTTCTGTAATTCTTGAAGTTACTTATGCTGAGCCGGGAGTAAAAGGAAATACAGCTACAAATGCTACTAAATCTGCTACGGTAGAAACCGGAGCAAATGTAAATGTTCCTTTGTTCATCAACGAAGGTGATAAAATTAAGATTGATACAGCTTCAGGTTCTTATATGGAGCGTGTAAAGGAGTAGTTTTTCTAAGTTTTCAGTTTTCAGTCACAGTTTTTCAGTTTGATGATTGAAAACTGAGACTGAAAACTGAGACTAAAAACGAAATAAAAAATATGAAATTTCCAAAGATTCATTCTTTACAAGAAATTGCAAATTTGCTTCAATGCGAATTTATAGGTGACCCAGACTTTCCGGTTTCAGGCATGAACGAGATACATGTTGTTGAATCTGGAGATATTGTTTTTGTTGATCATCCTAAATACTACGATAAAGCATTACAATCTGCAGCTACTATTGTTTTAATTAACAAAAAAGTAGATTGCCCGGATGGTAAAGCACTTTTAATTTCTGATGATCCTTTTAGAGATTTTAATACCTTAACTAAACATTTCAGACCTTTTCAGGCTACCACTGTTTCTATAGCGCTTTCTGCAACTATTGGAGAAGGAACCGTTATTCAACCCAATTGTTTTGTTGGAAACAACGTAATAATAGGTAAAAACTGTTTGATACATCCCAATGTTACTATTTACGATAATACCGTAATTGGTGATAATGTTATGATTCATGCAGGAACTATTTTGGGAGCTGATGCTTTTTATTATAAAAAACGTCCAGATGGCTTTGATCAGCTAATTTCAGGAGGAAGAGTTGTCATAGAAAATAATGTTGGTATTGGTGCGCTTTGTACGATAGATAAAGGTGTTACGGGCGATACTACAATTGGCGAAGGAACAAAACTGGATAATCAGGTACATGTTGGACATGATACTGTAATAGGTAAAAAATGTTTAATTGCATCACAAACCGGTATTGCAGGATGCGTAATTATTGAAGATGAAGTGACAATTTGGGGACAAGTTGGTACTACAAGTGGTATTACAATAGGAGCTAAGGCTGTTATTATGGGACAAACCGGAGTTACTAAATCGGTTGAAGGCGGAAAATCATATTTTGGCACCCCAATCGAAGAATCAAGAGAAAAGTTAAAACAATTAGCCAATATCAAAAAGATTCCTGAAATTTTAAATAAATTGAAATAATATGTCTATTAAAGAATTTGTTCAAAAATTTTATAAGTCAGACGCCTTGATTGATAGTGAAGTTATGAAAATCTATTTGCATCCTGATGTAAAATTAGATTGGAACAGCACCAAAGGATTAATTGAGATGGATTATAATTCGATGTTAGAGATGGCGAATGAACTTAGTCGTGCTTATGTGCGGTCAAAAGTAAGAATAAGCCATATTTTAGCTGAAGATGACTTAGTTTCGATACGATATTCTCATTTTGTGAAAACGATTGAGAATCCAAGAGAAGAGATGTTATTAGCCCATTTTGCTACAATTTGGCAAATAAAAGATGATAAATTATATCGCGGGTATCAAATGAGTCAATTTTCTTAATTTTTTTGAAGACAAAAAGGTTAAAATACGTTACAAAACCTTACTTTTGCATCACAATTTTAAAAACTACATAAAATATATATCATGAGTGTTTTAGTTAATAAAGATTCCAAAATAATTGTTCAAGGATTTACAGGAAGCGAAGGAACTTTCCACGCTTCTCAAATGATTGAGTACGGTACTAATGTTGTTGGTGGTGTTACTCCGGGAAAAGGAGGAACTAGCCATTTAGATCGTCCGGTTTTTAATACAGTAAAAGATGCTGTTGATCAAGCTGGAGCTGATACATCTATCATTTTCGTACCACCAGCTTTTGCTGCTGATGCAATTATGGAAGCTGCTGATGCTGGAATTAAAGTAATTATTGCTATTACAGAAGGAATTCCTGTAGCAGATATGATTAAAGCAAATAATTATGTTAAAGAAAGAAATTCTAGATTAATCGGACCAAACTGTCCGGGAGTAATTACTCCGGGTGAAGCTAAAGTTGGTATTATGCCAGGTTTCGTTTTCAAAAAAGGAACAGTTGGTATCGTTTCTAAATCAGGAACTTTAACTTACGAAGCTGCTGACCAGGTTGTAAAGCAAGGTTTAGGAATTACTACAGCTATTGGTATTGGTGGAGATCCAATTATTGGAACTACAACTAAAGAAGCTGTTGAATTGTTAATGAACGATCCGGAAACTGAACTTATCATTATGATTGGTGAAATTGGTGGTCAATTAGAAGCTGATGCTGCTAAATGGGTTAGAGCTGATGGTAACCGTAAACCAGTTGTTGGTTTTATCGCTGGAGAAACTGCTCCTGCTGGTAGAACAATGGGTCACGCAGGTGCTATTGTTGGTGGTTCTGATGATACTGCTGCTGCTAAAAAACAAATTATGAGAGACAACGGAATTCACGTTGTTGATTCACCAGCTGAAATTGGTAAAAAAGTAAAAGAAATACTTGGATAGTCTCCAATATTTGAAATAATAAATTCCAAAAAAGTCTCAATATTTTGTTGAGACTTTTTTACATTAAAAAAATGTATGGAATATAATCAAAAACTTAGCTACTTAGATTCTTACGAACTTAGAGCTTAAAACAAAAAATATGTACAAAGAATTAGAAAAGTTTAAAGTAAGCAATAGCTTTACTTTTACCATTGAAGATAGTTTAGAACAAGCTTGTAATGCATCTGAAGGTGCAGGTGTTTTTGTAGTTTATGCTGTTGAAGGAGATGCAAAAGAATTAATCATGGTAGGTTCTACAGGAACGGTTCAAAACGATGGAACTTTAAAAAGTAAAAATGGTGGTTTATATGATAAAATCGTAAACGGACACCAATTTGCAAAAACAGGAAGAAAATATTCATGGCCTGCGCAAATGAAATTAGAAACTATTACTGCTCTTGAAGTAGTTTGGTACGAAACTTTTAATACAGATGTAAAAGCAATTCCAACAGCTGTTGAAGGACAAGTTTTGCAAAATTTCTTAGATGAAAATGCAAAATTACCAAGATGGAATGTAGCTTTCTAATAAGCTGTTTTTAAATAAATATAAAAAAGCACTTCAGTTTGGAGTGTTTTTTTTGTTTAATCAATTTTAAAACACTTCGCTTACCATAAATATGCAATTGTAGTTTTTTTAAAAAAGGAATTATCATATATTTGACAAGTCATTAATAGCAGAAATAGCTACAAATAATATTAACATTAATTTTGAATATGAAATTACTAGAAGGAAAAGTTGCCATTATTACGGGCGCTAGTCGTGGAATTGGAAGAGGAATTGCTGAAGTTTTTGCTAAACACGGAGCAAACGTTGCTTTTACATATAGCTCATCTGTAGAGTCTGCTCAGGCTCTTGAAGCTGAATTGAATGGTTTAGGAGTTAAAGCAAAAGGATACCAATCGAATGCGGCCGATTTTAATGAAGCGCAAACTTTCGTTGATGCTGTTTTGGCAGATTTTGGAACGGTTGATATTTTAATTAATAATGCCGGAATTACAAAAGATAATTTATTAATGCGTATGTCTGAGGCTGATTTTGATCAGGTTATCGATGTGAATTTAAAATCGGTATTTAATATGACAAAAGCAATTCAGAAAACTTTCCTGAAACAACGCGCAGGTTCTATTATTAATATTAGTTCTGTAGTTGGAGTTTCCGGAAATGCAGGACAAACAAATTATGCAGCTTCTAAAGCAGGTGCAATTGGTTTTACAAAATCCGTAGCATTAGAATTAGGTTCTCGTAATATTCGCTGCAATGCAATTGCTCCTGGTTTTATTGAAACAGAGATGACGGCAAAATTACCGGAAGATGTAGTAAAAGGATGGAGAGACGGAATTCCGTTAAAACGTGGCGGAACTGTTGAAGATGTTGCTAATGCTTGTCTTTTCTTAGCTTCTGACATGAGTGCTTATGTTACCGGACAAGTACTTAATGTTTGTGGAGGAATGCTTACATAAATAGAGCATTAAAGTTCTAAGTTACAAAGGTTCAAAGGTTTTAGTAATCAGTTTTTATCTGACTCTAGAATAAAAGCTGAACAATAGTCATAATTAATTGACTTTTTAATCTGATTACTGTAAACTGATACTGAATACTAAATAATTATGACTACAAACACGATTCTATTATTATTACTTTCTTTAGTAATAGCGGGTGGGTTATCGTATTTTCAATATTTTTTTAAAGCCAAAAACAAATCCAATTTGGTTTGGTTTTTGGCTTTTTTACGTTTTCTGGCCATTTTTGGATTATTGCTATTATTGATAAACCCAATAATGACAAAAAATGCACTAGAAATCACTAAAACACCTTTAGCAATTGCAGTCGACAATTCGAATTCAATCACAGCTTTAAAATCAGATAAAAAAACAGAAGAATTATACCAGAAATTAATTTCAAATCCCGCTTTAAAAGAAAAATTTGAAATTCAATCTTATCAATTCGACGCTGATTTTAAGCCATTAGATAAATTTGATTTTAAAGGAAAACAAACCAACCTTGACGAAGTAGCAAAAAATCTAAAAAGTATCAATAAAAATCTGATTTTCCCAACGGTTATTATTACTGACGGAAATCAAACTACAGGAAACGATTATGTATATCGTTTTGATCCTGTTAATAAAGTTTATCCTTTGGTTGTAGGAGATACAACCACTTTTCTTGATTTAAAAATCAATCAGCTTAACGTAAATAAATACGTTTTTCATAAAAATAAATTTCCAGTTGAAGTTTTTTTGCAATATGCGGGAGATAAAAATGTAAATGCTGATTTTACAATTTCACAAGGAAATACAATCGTTGCAAAAGAGAAAGTTTCTTTTTCTGCTTCAAAAAAAACTGCGACTTTAAACTTGCTTTTACCTGCTGATAAAGTAGGCTTGCAAATTTTTAAAGCCAGTATTTCATCCGGCTCAAAAGAAAAAAACGGGTATAACAACATTAAGAATTTTGCTGTAGAAGTTATCGATCAAAAGTCGACAATTGCAATAGTTTCGGCTATAAACCATCCTGATATTGCAGCACTAAAACGTTCGATAGAAGTTAACGCACAACGTAAAGTAATATTAGTTAAACCAAATGATCTTAATCAATTACAACAAGTATCAGTTTTGGTTTTATATCAGCCAACTGCTGCTTTCAAAGCTATTTTTGATAATAATAAATTAGCAGGAAGAAATACTTTTATTATTACAGGAAACAATACCGATTTTAATTTTCTAAACCAACAGCAAACTAGTCTGTTTTTTAAAATGAGCGGGCAAAGAGAAGATTATCTAACAGAATTTCAATCGCAGTTTAATTTGTTTGCGATCGAAAATATTGGTTTTGAAAATTTCCCTCCGCTTCAAAATTTATTTGGTACCATTACAACAAACGGAAATGTATCTGTTTTACTTTCTTCAAAAATTAGAAATGTTGCTACAAATGCACCATTGATGGCTTTCGCCGAAAATCAAGGAAAACGTACTGCCTTTTTATTAGGTGAAAATAGTTGGAAATGGCGTTTGCAAAGTCATATCGACAACCAGTCATTTGATAAATATGATGTTTTTATAGATAAGATTATTCAGTATCTCGCATCAACAACCTCAAAAAAATCTTTGGTTGTAACTCATGAAAGCTTTTATAATTCAGGTGAAGCAATTGTAATTAACGCGCAATACTTCAATAAAAATTATGAATTCGATGAAAAAGCAAATTTAACGATTACAGTCACAAATGCGCAAACGAAGCAAGCTAAAAACTATGACTTACTAAAAGGAAATAATTCTTTCTCAGCAAATCTGGATGGTTTAGCTGCCGGAAAATATAATTTTACGGTAAAAGAATTAAACACAAATACATCTTATTCAAGTCATTTTGAAATTTTGGATTTTGATATCGAAAAACAATTTGTAAATCCTGATGTTGTAAAGCTAAAACAACTGGCATTGCAAACCAATGGAAAAGCTTTTTTTGAAAATCAAACGGATGATTTGATTCAGCAGCTTTTAGAAAATAAAGAGTACAAATCAATCGAGAAAAATGTGTCGACCAAAACACCGTTAATTGATTGGGTTTGGTTGTTGGTTTTAATTGCTGTTTTGCTGACTACAGAATGGTTTGTTCGAAAATATAATGGGTTACTTTAAAAAAGTAGCAAAGGCTTAAAAGTTTTACGTACTTAAAAACATAATTAAATGAATGATATTCAAAGTATTTTAGATGAAATATTCCCATTTGTGGAGAATTTGTTAAAAGAATATGGAGAATTTTATCCAGTATCGGCAGTTGTAGATATCGAACAAAAAGTTAAACACTTAATACTTGAAGAAGATGAAGAAAATGATTTTCCAAAATCGACTTCAGTAATAGCAGAACTAAAAAAAGAATTGCGTTGGAGAAAAAATGAATTTCTTGCAATAGCTATTTTTTATGATGTTAAATTGAAAGAAAAACAAACTGACGCCATTGCCGTTTTTGTTGAACATAAAAAAGAAATGGAAGCTTATACATTTTATTATACCTATGAATTGAGTGATAATGGTTTAATATTTGGAGAATCGTGGAAAGAAATTGCAGAAAAGCAAATCTTTGAGAATTAAAAATATTGATTAAAAGTAAGAAGCAAGCTTGATAAGAGCTTTGAAAAAACATTAAAATTAAGTAAAATCTAAATTTGTTGATAATATGTCTAATTCATTGAAGATTAATAGTAACGAAGATATTGTTTTTAATAATTTTAAAAAACAACTTGAAAGCAAAGGCTTAACTATTGATTCTATTGATAAAGATGGGTTTATTCTCATAAACGTGGCAGGATCTGATTTAAAAGTAAGTTTAGATAATGTTAGACGTAATTACGAGAGAGACTCTGATGATGGTCATATTACAGATTTAATTAATGTAATCGTATCACATTCATCAAAAAAAGAAGATTGGGAGAGTATAAAAGATAAGGCATATATTCAATTTTTTCCTAATGCCTTTGAGTTTGAAAATCTTGTATACGAAAAGGTAACAGATGAATTCAGTAAGGTTTTTATGGTGAATATTAATAATAATTTTTCATTTATTTCTGATGATGATTTGTTACATTGGAACTTAGACTTAGAAGAACTAAAAAAACAAGTTGATTTAAATTTAGATGCTTTTTTAAATAAAGTTCAGATAGAAGTTGAAGATGTTGATAGTCATAAATTAGGAATGATTAATATCGAGGAAGTTTGGCTTAAAAGTGCCAGTCTTTTTTCATCAAGAATTAAGGATTTAGTTAAAAATAATATTGGTTTTCCATTTTATGCTGTTATTCCTGTGAGAGACTTTTGTTATATTTTTGGAGAGCAAGATTTTGAGTATTTTTCTGAACGTATCGGTTCTGTCGTAGTTGAAGAATATGAGAAATCAGGATATCCAATTACAACTGAAATATTGAAATTTTCAGAAAATGGAGTTACATCAATAGGGAAATATTAAAGAATATGGATTTCAGGCTAAAAGTATTCTACACCGTTGCACTTCGCTTAAATTTTACTAAAGCGGCAACAGAATTGTATATCTCGCAGCCAGCGGTTTCTAAACACATTCAGGAACTCGAAGAAACCTATAAAACAAAGCTTTTTGAGCGTAATGGTTCTAAAATTGCCTTAACTCCAGCCGGTGAAATTTTACTAAAACATACCAAAAATATCTTCGAAATTTATCGTGAGATCGACTTTGATATGAGTTCATTTATCAACGAACGCCAGGGATTATTAAGGTTAGGAGCAAGTACCACCATTTCGCAATATATTATTTCTCCGGTTTTAGCCCGTTTTCACCAGAAACAAAAAGATATAAAAGTCAATTTGTTAAACGGAAACACAGAACAAATCGAAAATGCCTTAATCAATAAAGAAATCGAAGTTGGAATTGTTGAAGGACAATCTAAAAATCAATCCATTAAATATATTTCGTTTTTAAAAGACGAATTGGTTTTGGTTTGTAATACAAAAAATCCTTTACTGAAACAAAAAGAGATTTCATTGGAAGATTTAAAAAAAATGAAATTCATCACTCGGGAACGTGGCTCAGGAACACTTGAAGTTATAGAATTTGCTTTGAAACAAATTAATGTAAAAATTACTGATCTTCAAATCGAAATGCAGCTAGGAAGTACAGAAAGCATAAAATCGTATCTGTTGAATTCTGATTGTTTTGCTTTTATGTCAATACATGCGGTAGATAAAGAGCTTAAAAATAATGAACTTACAGTTTTAGATGTAGAAGGTTTGTCTGTCGAAAGGTATTTTTATATCATAACATTACTTGGTAAAACAGATTCTTTATCAGAACTCTTTATTCAAAATATCGCGTCTCATTATAACTTAGAGTTATAGCCTATTGCTTTTTACAATTGGTAAATACGATATAAAGGGCAGACCTTTGTAATCAAATATCAAATTTATCATTTTGAAAACAAAGCAACATTCATCAGCCCAATTATTCGAAGTCAACCTTTATATTCAGCAAGCTTTTTTTGCGATAATAATTGTATTGTGTTTATTGTCGATTATTTCACCGCCAATTGCATTATTACTGGGCGTTATTATGGTAAATGTTTTTGGTAATCCTTTTGTCGAATTCAATCATAAAGCTATTACTTATTTATTACAATTTTCGGTTGTAGGATTAGGTTTTGGCATGAATGCTTCAACTGCCGTTTCTGCTGGTAAAGAAGGTTTTTTGTTGACGATATTCTCGATTTTCAGCACTCTTATATTAGGTACATTTTTAGGGAAATGGTTAAAGACCGATAAAAAAACATCTCATTTAATCTCTTGCGGAACGGCTATTTGTGGTGGAAGTGCTATTGCGGCAATTTCCCCTGTAATTAAATCAAATGAAAACCAGACTTCGATAGCCTTAGGGGTTATTTTTATTCTGAATTCTATAGCATTATTTGTCTTTCCGTTTATTGGTCACCAACTTGATTTATCCCAAAAAGAGTTTGGTTTATGGTGCGCAATAGCCATTCATGATACCAGTTCAGTTGTTGGCGCGGCCAATAAGTACGGACCCGAAGCATTGCAAATTGCAACAACAGTTAAACTAGCGAGAGCATTATGGATTATCCCAATCTCACTTTTAACAGCAATAATTTTCAAAAATCAATCACAAAGTACAGGAACAAAAATTAAGATTCCTTACTTTATTGGATTATTTGTTGTGGCAATGCTTCTAAACACTTATGTGCCGCAAACTGTTCTGGTTGCGCAAAATATTGTTAGCATTGCTAAAATTGGTTTAACAATAACTTTATTTTTAATAGGAGCAACTTTAAATATCAGTACCTTAAAATCAGTAGGAGTGAAGCCTTTACTACAAGGTGTTATGCTCTGGATATTTATTGCTGCTTTAGGTTTGGCTTCAATTTTATATCTTAATTAAAAAAGATATTTTATTTTACATTCGAAAATTTTACAGTTGGTTTACCAACAATGCTGTAATGTTTTCCTTTAAATGAAAAACGTCTTTCGATTACAAAATTAAATTGCTTTTTAGTTTTAGCCAATGTAGCAATTTCAGCAGGCAAATCTACTTCATAGTCATCCTCAGTACCTTTTGCTTTTTTATATGAACCTGTTGTTGTAATGATAAAATCACGAAAAAACTTTTTACTGTTATCATTAACCACAGTGTAAATACTTGACCAATCTGAGCTGCTGCTATTAAAAAGACTATAATAATTAACTTCCATTAAAGGTTGGTATTTTCCATCAAAACCTACAAGAAGATAAAGATAGCCGGAATATGGTGCACCGCCGCCGCCATTGGCATGTACAAGGGTCAAAGCATATTGATCTTCACCAATTTGTACTAATTTGGGTACTGGAGCCTGAGCAAAAGAACCAAAAGCCTGAATAGCAGGCTGAAAAGATTTCATTTCCCAGATATTATCATTTTTTACAAATTTAGCGATACTTAAAAGGCCGCCGGTAAACCTGCTCGTTTGCAATCCATCTGCGTCATAAACAGAATGATTAAATACCAGAAACTTAAATTGATTTCCTTTTGAATCAGAGTAATCAATTGTAGTGAGCAATCTTGTAGCTACACCTTCTGTATATGGAAACATTTGATCTCCTTCTTCGCCATTTGCGTCAATATATGCAACGGGTTTACAGCTTTTACATTTCCAGCTCACAAAAGTATTATGGTCTGACATAGTATATAATTTACCCGGAAACAACTTTTGCATTGTTTTTACAGCATCAAACGGATTCTTAACCTGTAGTTGCCTTTTCGTATTTAAAATAGTATCACTGACATTTTTTAATTGTACAAGATCATCATCCTGAGCAAAGCAAACAGAAGAAAATAAAAAGAAAAGAACACTTAAATAAATAGGGCGCATAAATTTTAAAATTTAGAATAAAAACAAAACGAATTTACAAAGAAACTTTTAATTTAAACTTATATCATTTATTGTCTTTAAAAATTAAAAGGAATTAAAATATCACAATATTCATTGGTATTGTTTTGAATTATGCTTAAATAAAATAAATTTGCACCTCAAACAAAATTACAAATGAAAAACTTTAAAATGAAACCAAGACTGATCGCATTATTCGCATTGGCAATTGGTTTTTTGACATTATCCTGGGGAATTGTTGGTCACGAACGTATTAATAAAGCTGCCGTTATGGCTTTGCCTCAATCGCTACAGGTGTTTTTTTACAATCACATCGATTTTATTACGCAGGAAGCTTCTGTACCGGATATTCGCAAATATGCTTTAAACTATAAAGACGAAAATCCGAGACATTATTTTGATATGGAAAATTTTGGAGCAGTAGACAGTATACCTCAAACTCTGGAAGCAGCAAAGAAAAAATACGATGCTAAATTCCTGAATGATAATGGTATTTTGCCTTGGTATTTAGAGGATATGATGGCAAAATTAACAAAAGCTTTTAAAGATAAAAACAGAGCTGAAATCTTGTTTCTTGCTGCAGACTTGGGTCATTATATTGGCGACGCACATATGCCATTGCATACTTCTGCTAATCATGATGGTCAATTAAGTGATCAAAAAGGGATTCATTCACTTTGGGAAAGCAGACTTCCTGAGTTATTTGCTAAAAATTACAAGCTAAATGTTCCGCAAGCACAATATTATGCAGATGTTCATAAAGCAATCTGGGATATGATTAATGATACACATAGTTTAGCTAAGCCATTATTAGACATTGATAAAAAGCTTAGAACAGCAACTCCTGAAGCCAAGGTTTATAAAATGGATGCTGACGGAAAAGTATTAAAAAGCAAATATAATACAGCTGTTTTCTCTGATGAGTATGCTAAAAAACTACACGAAGAGCTAAACGGAATGGTTGAAAGCCAAATGAAAAAAGCGATTACTGCTACAGCAAGTTTTTGGTATACTGCTTGGGTAAATGCAGGAAAACCAGATTTAAGTGACTTAGATGCACCGGCGGTTACACAAAGAAACTACCAGTCTTTACGAGATGATTTACAATTATTTCAGCAAGGAAACTTATTCGGAATGAAAAATCAAAACGACTAAACAGAGTTTACAGTCTTAGTAACTGATTTAAATAATAAAAGCCTCAGATTCATTTGAATTTGAGGCTTTTTTATTGTTTTATATAATCGAATTTTAAGGATTAGGAGCTATTTCCTGCTCCCGAAGCTTCGGGACGCTTGTATCTTTTATTTTTTCTAAAGAAAAAAAATAAAAGGATACCGCTTCTATCAGGGCTATGGCACTCGTTTTCGTAAGATATTTAATTTTAAAGCAAGAGATAACAAACAAACATTACAATAAATAAAACCAGCGTAAATCAGTTAAATCCGCGTCATCCTTGCGCTATTCCGTCGCATTTGAATTTTATTTATTTCTGATATTTCTTTTTCTTCAACATATCTGAAGCCGTTTGATAAAAAGAAATCGTTTCATTTACCAAATCAGTTCTTTCGGTTTTCATGCATTTTTCATTATAATCAATTTGATATTCAGGCGCAACACCTTCTTTAGTTTCTAAGTTCAGTTGAAATTGCCTTACTTGTTGTTTAGGCGATAAAATCGTTAGAATATTATCTTTTATTAAGCCAAGATCCTGATAAGTAGCAATAAAAGCTCTTGGTTTATAATCCGGTTTTAAAACATCCTGACCAAAAAACTTACTTTCGTAACTAAAATGAAGTAAACCAAAAAGTGTAGGCATAAGATCAATTTGCGACATTAACTGATTGTATTTTGTTGGTTTTAAATCTGTATTGTAAATAAAAGCCGGAATTCTGTATTTGTCTAGCGGAAGCTGTGTTTTTCCTGCACTGGATGCACAATGATCAGCAACAATTACAAACATCGTATTTTTGAACCAGGGTTGTTTGCTTGCCATTGCAAAGAATTTTCGCAAAGCATAATCCGTATATTTCACACCCCCATCACGGGATTTAATGTCCCCGGGAATATCAATTTTATTATTAGGATACGTAAAAGGCCTGTGATTACTAACTGTCATGATATGATTAAAAAACGGTTTGTTTTCCTTTGCTTCAGTATTCATTACCTTTATAGCCTTGTTGTACATGTCTTCATCACAAACACCCCAAACGTTTGAAAATGTGATTTCTTCAGGCGTAAAGCTTGATTTGTCTATAATCTCATAGCCATTTCCGGAATAGAAATCCTGCATATTATCAAAAAATGCATCTCCGCCATACATAAATTTCACATTATAACCTTTATCCTTAAAAATGGATCCTGTTGAAAATTTATTTTTATTGTCTTCTCTTTTTACGACACTTTCGCCTGCAGTTGGAGGTAAACACAAAGTCACCGCTTCAAGTCCGCGAACAGTCCTGTTTCCGGCAGCATAAAGATTAGTAAACTGTACACTTTTTTGTGCTAAACTATCCAGAAACGGAGTGATATTTTGTTTGTTTCCATACATCTTCATGAACTCCGCACTATAACTTTCGATGGTAATCAAAACAACATTTTTATGATTTTCAAGAGAATCGCTTGAAATAATACGATGGGTGTTTTCTCCTGAAATTGCTGGAAATTGTTGTTTTAAAAGTGAATAAGCTTTTTCAGAAGGCAATGTTTTATAGAACTTAAAATAATCCAGTTTGTTATTCTGAAAAGCCAGATAGAATTTATATAATCCGTTAGCTTGTAATTCATTCACAAAAACGTTTTTCGAATTTTCTGTTTTTGCAAAAGCAGGTATTGCAACCAGAGAAATCAAAAACAAAACAATATAGATTCCGCTAATTTTTATTTTTTCATTAAAAGTCGGAATCTCATCAATATACTTTTTTGATCCTTTCAGAATAAAATAAGTTACAATTCCGGTTACTAAAAATAAACCCGAAAAAATTGGAATTACAGGATATGACTGCATAATATTTCCAATAACCTCATTCGTATAAATTAAATAGTTTACAGCTATAAAGTTGTATTTAACACCAAACTCATTCCAAAAGAAATATTCGCTTAAACCATTTTGTAGAATCAGTAAAACATACAAGAACATTACAAAGGCAAATAACCAATACCTGATCTCATCTCTTAATGTAGGAAGAAATAGCAAAAGAGAAAAAAGCGCCATTTTAATGCCAATAAAAATTAAAACAATTCGTGGCAAAGCACCTCCATATTCATCTAAAATACTTTTTCCTGAAGCAACATATATAAATAAAGCAGCAAGGAACCCAAGAATAATATAACCGGAAGGTTTGTTGTATTTAGAATTTGAAATAAAAATCAAATACAACCATAAAAAGACACTCGCAATGATAAATACAAAAAAGTCTGAGATTAGTCCTAGACTAAAGATTTTCAGGCTTTCAAGAATGCTGAATGAACTTTGCGTTATCGGATGAAAAAATAAAACGATTCGCAATAAAAAACTTACAATAAAATAGAATAAAGCAAGATTGTAAAATGGAGAAAGTTTTTTGTAAATGACCATGAAGTTATTTTTTTACAAAATTAATTCTGATAAATTAGTTCCTGATGAAGTTATGCTTTTACCTTGCTTAGTGTAAACTTAAAATTTACTTAAGATGATATTGTTTTCGCTATTCTAATGGTTTTAAGACATTTCTGAAAGGTAAAATATCTATCTTTGAATCATAAAAACATAATTAGAAAAGGCAAATGCATATTTTAATAGTTGAAGATGAGTTAGGTATTGTTCAGTTTTTGCAACAAGGTTTGCAAGAAGAAGGTTATCAGGTTACAACAGCAAATGATGGATCAAAAGGTTTTGAACTGGTTCAGAATCAGAAATTTGACTTGATTTTGTTAGATTGGATGCTGCCAAAAATTAATGGTCTGGATTTATGCAAAGCCATTAGGGTTAAAGATCAGACTACGCCAATTATTTTTCTGACTGCAAAAGATACTGTTCAGGAAACGATAGAAGGTTTAAAAGCCGGTGCCAATGATTATATAAAAAAGCCTTTTAGTTTTGAAGAATTGGTTGAACGAATTAAAATTCATTTTAGAAATCAAAAAGGATCTGAAATTCTGACGTTAGGAACTATAAAAATGGATTTATCTAAACATATTGTCCTGAAAAATGAAGAGGAAATAGCGCTCACACAACGTGAGTTTGAACTATTGACCTATTTAATAAAAAATAAAGGAAAAGTTTGTACAAGAAATCAAATTTTAAAAGATGTCTGGGAGATTAATTTTGAATATGATACCGGTGTAATTGATGTTTTTATGAATGCGATTCGAAAAAAACTCAATCTTAAAATTGAAGAAGATTATATTAAAACAATTCGCGGTATAGGTTATATCGCTAACGACTTATAAATGTTACAACTTTCCTTTAAAAATAGAATTGCCCTAAATTATATTATTACTACCGGTTTACTGATTGCAGCAGTTTTTTCGGTTATATATTCTATTGTAAAACACACCGTTTATAGCCATATCGACGAAAATATCAAGGTCGAAATTCAGAACCATCTCGATGAAATCAAAGAAGTGGGAAACAAAGTAATCCTTATTGACGAAGAAGAATGGAAAGAACGGGAACATAATACGGTAGATGTAAATCCTGTATTTGTTGAATTTCTGGATGTAAACAAGAAAATTATAGAAAAAGCGCCAAATCTTAAAACTGAAACACTGGAGTTTAATGATTCAGTAGAAGACTTTGAATTATTTGATACCAAAATGGGAGATCACGCCATCAGACAAATTCAGGTTCCGCTTCATATTAAAAACAAAAAAATAGGATATGTAATTGTAGCCATGTCTTTGGCGGATTCTAAAATGGTATTGAATAATTTATTTGATATCATGTGTTTATCCTTTTTAGGTATTTTGATATTGCTGTTTTTTATAGCCCGTTTTTTTGCAGGAAGAAGTATAAAACCTATAAATGCGATTATCAATACCTCGAAAATTATTACGAAGGATAATTTGAAAACGAGGATAGAGTTGCCCAAAACACGCGACGAATTATATACGCTTTCTAAAACCATAAATAATTTATTAAACCGAATTGAAGATGCTATAGAACGCGAAAAACAATTTACATCAGATGCTTCCCATGAATTAAGAACGCCTCTGACTGTTATTAAAGGAACACTTGAAGTATTGATTCGTAAACCTAGAGACAACAAGGAATATGAAGAAAAAATAAATTATTGTATAAATGAAGTGGATCATTTGAATATGTTGGTTGATCAGCTTCTTTTAATGGCACGTTTTGAGAACCAGAAAAAAAACATTGTTACAGAATCTGTATACTTAAATGCACTTATTCTGGATGTTTTAAAATTGAATTCTGATAAAATAAACAATCGAAAAATCAATATTAAATTTGATGCTGAAAAAGATTATTATACAAAATCAGATACTTTTTTAGTAATTACAATTTTGCGAAACATTATTTCTAACGCGATTAAATATACAAACGACGACGGAGAAATTGCCATTTTACTTGCAGAAGAAAATGGAAAAATAATTTGTAAAATTTCAGATACCGGAATCGGAATTGCAAAAGAAGATCTGGAAACAATTTTTAATCCGTTCTTTAGATCCAATTCAACAGATCATCCTGAGATTAAAGGAACTGGATTGGGATTGTCGATCGTAAAAAGAATTACTGAACTGCTTCATATTAAGTTTAAAATCGATAGCGAGATAGGAGTAGGAACAACCGTAATTTTGAGTTTTAATGATAATATGAAATCGTTATCGTAAATCGAAAAAATCAAATAAAATGGCTTCTCAAACTTTTTTTTAACAATAAACTATCGTTAAGTTAAATTAAAAATTGCTTTTTTATGAAATTAACTATTATATTTGCAACCGAATCAAAGAATTAAAAAACAGACCAAGTCATGATTTCTATTCAATTACATCATCATCATTTTCATTATTGCTCTCAAGCGATGTGTTAATGGTATGCATGTAAATCATCATATTTTAAAACCCGTTTGAGTACATCAAACGGGTTTTTTTATTCCTATTCTTTGTACTCAAACTATTAATCCGACAAAAACTAAAAAAATGAGTACGTTAAAAATTGCAATTCAAAAATCAGGTCGTTTAAACGAAGACAGCATTCAAATCCTAAAAGATTGCGGTATTTCGATCAACAACGGAAACGACCAGTTAAAAGCAGAAGCTTCAAATTTTCCCTTGGAAGTTTTGTACCTGAGAAATTCAGATATTCCACAATATTTAATTGATGGAGTTGTAGATCTTGCCATTGTAGGAGATAATTTGTTAGTAGAGAAAGGAAAACATATTGAAGTGATTCAGAAATTAGGATTTTCAAAATGTAAGGTTTCTGTTGCTGTTCCTAAAACATTCGAATACAATTCAATACAGGATCTTGCAGGTTTGCGTGTAGCAACTTCTTATCCTAATACAGTTAATGAATATTTCAATTCTTTTGGATTAACAGTTGACATTCACCAAATTTCAGGTTCTGTAGAAATTGCTCCAAATATTGGCCTTGCAGATGCTATTGTAGATATCGTTTCCAGTGGCAGCACTTTATTCAAAAATAATTTAAGAGAAGTAGAAGTAATCCTGAAAAGTGAAGCAGTATTAGCGGTTTCTCCAAAAGTTTCTCCCGAGATCCAAAAACACATAGATACCTTGAAATTCAGGATTCAATCAGTTTTAAGAGCCAGAAACTCTAAATATATCCTGATGAATGTACCAAACGATAAAATTGATGAAATAGGTAAAATTTTACCGGTTTTAAGAAGTTTAACCGTTCTGCCATTAGCTCAGGAAGGCTGGAGCAGTGTTCACTCTGTAATCGATAAAGACACTTTTTGGGATGTAATCGACAAACTAAAAGAGGCTGGTGCCGAAGGAATTTTAGTTTGCCCAATTGAGAAAATGGTTCTTTAGGGCTTAGCCCGCAATAGGCTTTAGGCAATATGCTTTAAGCCAAAAAATGACAAAGTTACTAAAGCTTAAAGCCTATAGCTTATAGCATAAAGCATAAAAAAATGAATAAAATAGATAATCCAAAACCAGACACCTGGTCAGAAATATTAAAGCGACCAACCAAAACGATCGATGATATTGAAGTTACGGTAAAAGAAATCTTCAAAGAAGTACAGAAAAAAGGGGATAAAGCTGTTGCAAAATATACTTCGATTTTTGACGGAATTGCTTTAGATAATTATGAAGTTACACCAGCAGAAATTGAAGAAGCAGTAAACTCAATTTCTGATGAATTAAAAGATGCGATTCAATTAGCAAAAGCAAATATTTATAAGTTTCATACTGCTCAAAAGACAGATAAAATTTCAGTTGAAACTATCGAAGGAGTAAATTGCTGGCAAGAAAAAAGACCTATTCAAAAAATCGGTTTATATATTCCGGGTGGAACTGCGCCTTTATTTTCAACCGTTTTAATGTTAGCTGTCCCCGCAGAAATTGCAGGTTGTAAAGAAATCGTTTTGTGTTCACCGCCCGATAAAACCGGAAAAATAAATCCGGCAATTTTATATGCGGCTCATTTATGTGGTGTAACAAAAATATTAAAAGTAGGTGGAATCCAGGCAATTGCAGGAATGACGTTTGGTACAAAATCGATTCCTAAAGTATATAAGATTTTTGGACCTGGAAATCAGTTTGTAACCGTTGCAAAACAATTAGCAACTCAATTTGGAGTAGCAATCGATATGCCGGCAGGACCTTCAGAATTGCTGGTTGTGGCTGACGATACTGCTGTACCTGCATTTGTAGCTTCAGACTTATTATCACAGGCAGAACACGGAACAGACAGTCAGGTTATTTTAGTTTCGACTTCTAAAAAATTGATTGATGCCGTAGAAAAAGAAATCCAAATTCAGGTTGAAGCGCTTCCGAGAAAAGAAATTGCGAAAAAAGCTATTGACAATTCTAAACTAATTTTTGTCGAAAATGACCAGGCTGCATTGGATTTAATTAATGAATACGGACCGGAACATTTTATAATCTGTTCTGAATTTGATGATTTCTATTGTAATGGGGTTTTGAATGCAGGTTCGGTTTTTATTGGCAATTATACGCCTGAAAGTGCCGGGGATTATGCATCGGGAACAAACCATACACTGCCAACAAATGGATATGCTAAAAATTATAGTGGGGTAAATCTGGATAGTTTTATGAAATCAATGACTTTTCAGAAAATATCTGAAAAAGGAATTCAAAACATTGGCCGTGCTATCGAAATTATGGCTGAAGCCGAAGGTTTGCAAGCACATAAGAATGCTGTTACTTTGAGATTGAAGAGTTTGAGTGTTAGAAAATAGAATATAGAAAAAAGAGGCAAGATTAAAGAAGCAAGATTAGAGAAGCAAGATTAAAGAAGTAAGAAGAAAAGTTAAGGATTATATTTGAGTGTATTTTCCTGCTTCTTGACTTTTTTCTCTTAACTCTTTCCTCTCCTCAAAAAATAAAAAAAATGGAATTCGATATAAATAATATAACACGTGAAAACGTAAAGACATTAAAACCTTATTCGTCTGCAAGGGATGAATTTGAGGATTTTGATACAGCTGAAATGATTTTTTTGGATGCCAATGAAAATCCGTTTCAGAATGGCGTAAATCGTTATCCGGATCCACAGCAGAATTCGGTTAAAGCGATTTTAGCAAAGAACAACAATGTAAAGGCAAATCAGATTTTGTTAGGAAACGGGAGTGATGAAGTACTGGATTTACTTTTCAGAGCCTTTTGTGAGCCTAAAATTGATAATATTATTTCATTACCCCCAACATACGGAATGTACAGCGTTTTGGCAAATATTAATGCTGTAGAAAATAGAGAAGTATTATTGTCTACAGATTTTCAGCCGCAGGTAGAGAAGATTCTCGATGCTGTTGATGAGAACACTAAAATTATCTTTTTGTGTTCGCCAAATAACCCAACAGGCAATTCTTTTTCGGATGAAAGTGTGGTGAAATTGCTTCAGAATTTTAAAGGCTTGATTGTAATTGATGAAGCGTATATTGACTTTTCGGACAAAGAAAGCTGGTTGACAGAAATTGATGAATATCCTAATTTGGTGATTACACAAACTTTGTCAAAAGCATATGGCTTGGCAGGAATTCGTTTAGGAATTTGTTATGCTTCGGAAGCTGTAATTTCGGTTTTGAATAAAATAAAACCTCCTTATAATGTAAACGAATTAACACAGCAAAGAGCTATTGCTCGTTTGAATGATTCGGACAAAATAAAACAAGAAATAGCTTCTATTATTGAGCAAAGAAAAGAATTACTTAAAGTTTTACTAGAGGTAATTTTTGTAGAAAAAGTTTATCCTACAGAAGCTAATTTTGTATTGGTAAAAGTAGATGATGCGAACAAAAGATACGATCAGCTAATAGCAAAAGGAATTGTAATTCGCAACAGAACGACTCAGCCTTTATGCGAAAATTGCCTTCGTTTTACAATTGGAATCCCGGAGGAAAATGCAGTTTTAATTAAAGAATTAAAGCTGTTGAAGTAAATGTTTAACCCGTGAGGGAAGCAAAGTTTTTTTTCCACAGATTTAAAGGATTAAAAAGATTATTTCACGCAGATTTTGCTGATTAAAGCAGATTTAATTTTGATTTTTAATTATAAATAATTTGCGTTTATCTGCTCAAATTTTTAAAAATCTGCGTGAAATATAAATTAAATTAAAAAATAGAAATATCTCGAAGACCGTTTTGCGTGAGGGATAGAGGCGGTATCTCCCGATTTAGAAAAACAAGGCTTTTTAGCCGTAGTTTTTGTTAATTGGGAATATAGCCGAAAGCCCGACCCTTGTGGTCACGCCCAAAATATAAATAAACTATGAAAAAAGTACTTTTTATCGATCGTGACGGAACGATTGTTTTAGAACCAGAAAATTATCAATTAGATGCTTTGGAAAAAGTAGAATTTTACCCAAAAGCTTTTCAATATCTGGCTAAAATTGCCAATGAATTAGATTACGAATTGGCAATGGTAACGAATCAGGACGGATTGGGAACGGATAGTTTTCCGGAAGATACGTTTTGGCCTACACAAAATTTTATCCTGAAAGCCTTTGAAAACGAAGGAATTTTGTTTGATGATATTTTTATAGACAGATCGTTTCCTGCAGATAATGCGCCTACACGTAAGCCGAGAACCGGAATGCTGACAAAATATATTAATAATCCCGATTATGATTTGACAAATTCTTTTGTTTTAGGAGACCGCTTGACAGATGTAGAATTGGCTAAAAATCTGGGTGCAAAAGCTATTTTTATTAATGATAATGACGGAATTGGCACTAATGAAATCTCATCTAAACGTGAGGAATTAGACGAAACAATTATTCTTCAAACCATGAGTTGGAAAACAATTTATGAGTTTTTGAAATTAGAAGCGCGTTCGGCTTCGATTACGCGTAAAACGAATGAAACCGATATTTTTATCGACCTAAATCTGGACGGAACAGGTAAAAGTAAGATAGAGACCGGAATTGCTTTTTTTGATCATATGTTAGATCAAATTGCTCGTCACGGTCAAATGGATTTAGAAATCCTGGTAAAAGGTGATCTTGAAGTTGATGAACATCACACGATTGAAGATACAGCAATTGCATTAGGTGAAGTTTTTGCCAAGGCTTTGGGGAATAAACTAGGAATAGAACGTTACGGTTTCTGTTTGCCAATGGATGATTGTTTAGCGCAAGTTGCAATTGATTTTGGAGGAAGAAATTGGTTGGTTTGGGAAACTGAATTTAAACGTGAAATGGTGGGTAAAATGCCAACAGAAATGTTTTATCACTTCTTTAAATCGTTCTCTGACGGAGCTAAAGCCAATATTAACATAAAAGCCGAAGGAACGAACGAACACCATAAAATTGAGGCGATTTTTAAAGCTTTCGCGAAAGCCATAAAAGTAGCGGTGAAAAGAGATACAGAGAAAATGATTTTACCTTCGACGAAAGGAATGCTTTAATTAAGTCAAAAGTTGAAAGTCATAAAGTCGAAAGATCCTATATTATAGATATCAAGAAGCGGCTTTAAGATTTTGGACTTTGGATTTTAAGACTAAATAAATGAAAATAGTAATTATAAATTACGGAGCAGGAAATATTCAGAGCATTATGTTTGCTATTGAAAGGCTTGGTTTTAAAGCTGTTTTGAGCAATAATCCAGAAGAAATTCTGGCGGCTGACAAAGTGATTTTTCCTGGAGTTGGAGAAGCGAGTTCAGCTATGCTTAAGCTTCGCGAAAGCGGTTTGGATAGTTTGATTCCTACTTTGAAACAGCCAGTTTTGGGAATTTGTCTGGGAATGCAACTGATGTGCAATTCATCTGAAGAAGGAAATACAAAGGGTTTAGGGATATTTGATGTTGATGTAATTAAATTCACTTCAAAAGTAAAAGTTCCACAAATGGGATGGAATCAGATTTACAATTTAAAATCGGATTTATTTAAAGGAATTCCGGAAAATGAGTTTATGTATTTGGTACATAGTTTTTATGCTCCAAATTGTGCTGAAGCTATTGCCATAACGGATTATGAACTTGAATACGCATCGGCCTTGCAGAAAAATAATTTCTACGGAACACAATTTCACCCAGAGAAAAGTGGTGCCGTTGGGGAGAAAATATTAGAGAATTTTTTAAAAATGTAAAAAGATTAAAGACTTTCCGACTTTAGACTTTCTAACTTTAAGACTTAAATAAAATGAGAATAATACCAGCCATAGATATCATTGACGGGAAATGCGTTCGTTTATCAAAAGGGGATTATGATACCAAAATAATTTACAACGAAAATCCGCTTGAAGTAGCGAAATCATTCGAAGCTCACGGAATTGAATATTTGCATTTGGTAGATTTAGACGGTGCAAAATCAAGTAAAATTGTCAATTATAAAATATTAGAGCAAATTGCGACACAAACGGGTTTGAAAATTGATTTTGGCGGAGGATTAAAATCAGATGAAGATTTAAAGATTGCTTTTGAAAGTGGTGCAAGTCAGATTACAGGCGGAAGCATTGCGGTAAAAAACAGAGCAATATTCGAAAAATGGATTTCAGAATATGGATCAGATAAAATTATTCTTGGCGCTGATGCCAAAGATGAAAAAGTAGCTATTTCAGGCTGGCTGGAAGATTCGAATGAAGATTTGATTCCGTTTATTCAGGACTATCAAAATAAAGGAATTCAGTATGTTATCTGTACTGATATCGCAAAAGACGGAATGCTTGAAGGTCCAAGCTTTGATTTGTACAAGAAAATTTTAGCGGAAGCAAATGGTGTAAAACTTATTGCTTCGGGTGGAATTTCAACTTTCGACGAACTTCCTAAATTAGCTGAATTAGGCTGTGAAGGGACTATAATTGGAAAGGCGATTTACGAGAACAGGATTACCTTGAAACAACTAGAGAACTTTATAATTAGAAAATGAGATAATTAGTCAATTAGATAATTCTTTACGTCATGTTTAAAATTATCTAATTCTCAAATTCTCAAATTGACACATTAAAAAAATGTTAGCAAAAAGAATCATTCCTTGTTTGGATATAAAAAACGGAAGAACTGTAAAAGGCGTTAATTTTGTTGACTTGCGCGATGCCGGAGATCCTGTTGAATTGGCAGAAATTTATTCGGCTGAAGGTGCAGATGAATTGGTTTTTCTGGATATTTCGGCTACTGAAGAACGTCGTAAAACATTGATTAATATGGTGCGAAGTGTGGCGGAAAAAATTAATATTCCGTTTACGGTTGGTGGCGGAATTTCATCTGTTGAAGATGTGGAGATTCTGCTGAATAACGGAGCTGATAAGGTTTCGATAAATTCTTCGGCAGTAAAAAATCCGCAGCTGATCAATGATTTGGCGCAGAAATTTGGAAGCCAATGTGTTGTTGTTGCCATCGATGCCAAACAAATTAACGGACAATGGATTGTACATTTAGTTGGTGGAAAAGTACCTACAGAACTTAATTTGTTTGACTGGGCTGTTGAAGTAGCTGAACGCGGTGCAGGAGAAATTCTATTTACCTCAATGGATAACGACGGGACTAAAAACGGCTTTGCAAATGAAGCTTTGGCTAAATTATCAGAATTAGTTAATATTCCGATTATTGCTTCTGGTGGTGCAGGAAATATTCAGCATTTTGTAGATTCATTTAAAGAAGGAAAAGCGGATGCCGCTTTGGCTGCAAGTGTTTTTCACTTTAAAGAAATCGAAATTAAGGCTTTGAAGGACGAACTGAGAGATAATGGCATTGAGGTAAGGCTTTAGAAAATAGAGTTTAGAGTATAGAAAATAGAACAAAGAATCAAGAAGAAAGAAATAAAAAATATAGAAATTCAGTAATATAAAATCTGAACCCGAAGCTTCGGGACTAAAATCTACAATAATTATGGACATAGATATAAAAAGCGCACACGGATTGATTCCGGCAATTATTCAGGATTCAGAAACAAAAAATGTTTTGATGCTGGGATATATGAATGAAGAATCGCTACAGAAAACAATAGAAACTCAAAAAGTAACTTTCTTTAGCCGCTCAAAACAAAGACTTTGGACAAAAGGCGAGGAAAGTGGTAACTTTTTGAATCTGGTAGACATCAAAAATGATTGCGATGGCGACACGCTTTTAATTCAGGCAAAACCAGTGGGACCTACATGTCACACAGGCGCTGATACATGCTGGCAAGAAGAAAATAAAGAAAATTACGGTTTTATTTCTCAGTTAGAAAACACTATCAAAACCCGTAGAGAAAATGCCGATTCTGAAAAAAGTTATGTAGCTTCATTATTCGAAAAAGGAATTAATAAAATTGCTCAAAAAGTAGGTGAAGAAGCTGTAGAAGTAGTTATCGAAGCCAAAGATGATAATGATGATTTATTCTTAAGCGAAAGCGCCGATTTGTTATTTCACTACTTAATTTTACTTCAGGCAAAAGGTTTTGAATTGAATGATGTTGTTGATGTGTTGAAGAAACGTCAGAAGTAGTTTAGTTTTAAAGAAAAAAGAAAATAAAGTTGCATTGTGATTTATAACTATTATAGTTTTAAACATAATGCAATTTTTTGTGTTTAATATTTGAAAAAAAAGTACATTTAATTTCTCTAAATATTCTTTTATGAAGTTGTATATCTGTTTGTTGATGCTGTTAAATACTTGTTTTAATTACGCTTTTAAGAAGCGTGAAGTACCATATTCAATTGTTATTGCAAAGTCAGATTTAATAGTTGATGGGACAATTTCTAAAGTTTCAAAGAATGAATATGAATTTACAATAAGCCAGTTTGTAAAAGGGAGATCAGCCTTAAAAATCAAGGTCTCGATCTGGAAAGAATGGATTTGTGATCCAAGAATTAAAGAGCTAAAAACTGGTCAGAGATTAATTTTGTTTTTAGAAAAGTCACCTAGTGGTAATTTTAGCCCAATCAATGATAGTACCGGCGAGATATATGTAGATAATGATTCTTTTATAAATATATTTCTTCCAGAAGAGTTTACTAATCCTAAAGTTCTAAAAGAAGGAATCTCAATGTTTTTACAAACTTATAAAGTTTATGGAGATTTAAATGATAGGTTTTTACAAAATATTCATATAGAGTCTAATAAGTCTATATTTGAAATCTATAAAATGAAAGAAGATAATAAGGTTTTTAAATTTTTAGTCGCTAATGATGTGCCTTATTCTGAAGTTAAATTTAATTTGATACCACAGTTTTATTAAGTAAAGATAAAAAAAAACTATTAAGTAAGTCTGTTTAATCACTTAGCAGGACTTCAACTTTGTTCAGCACGACAAAAAATGTGGTTAATAAAAGAGAGAAAAAATCCGCCTAAATCTGCGTTTTCGCTTTAGCGAATCCGTGTCATCCGCGTACCATTTCAACGTTACTCCATAAACTCAAAAACCGCAAATTCTTCCGGTTGGTGAAAGCCATATTTTAAACTCTTATAATGTTGTAAGGCAAGATATTCAGTAAGATTACCGTAATCAATTCTAAAAGCATTTCCTCTCCATTTTGTTCCAGCTTTTGGCTTTGTGAAATTTCCATTTTTAACAGTTTTCAAACTAAAAAACGGAATCTTGATTTCTGTATTATACCCTTCGGCAGTTATTTTACTTACGGTTTCTAATCCTGAAATATCAAAAGCCATACTCGTATTCCAGCCACCGCAAAGTGGTGAAATACATTTAAGAACCATATCATAATTAGAAGAAAATGCATTTACACCAATTTCTATATAATTTTGACCATCACCATCTGGATCTATAAAAATCTCAATCAAATCATCTGTATTGAAAATTTGTGAATCTTTCTTTTGAACTTTCCCTATGATTTTAGAATCGGTACAACGATAGGCGATATAAAGATTTTCATCATTCCACGAAAGTGAAACAAAAGTGTTTTGTGTAGCGCTTTCGCCGGAATTATGAATTACAAACGGACCTGAAAATGGAGTTTTCCAGTCTGATAAATCTCCGTCAATACTTAATTTTTCAATTGTTTTGTGAACAGGAATATTTTGGGAGTAATTTATTGTCGCGTACATCAGGCACAGAACAAAAGTGATTGTACTAATTTTCATAAATAGTATAAATGATTTGGATAGGCTAAAATACAGAAGAATAAATGAAATTTAACATTAAATAGTGGGAAGACGTAGTATAAAATTATTCAAAACTTGATTCGAATGTTTACATTTGTTCTAGCTAAAGCAGGTTGAATTACCTTCTTTATTTTGGTTAAAAGCAAATATTTAATTCGTATGAAAAAATACTTTGGCGGCGTTTTTATCGCCTTTTTAATTGGTTCTACAGCCAATGCACAAGGACTTCTAAATAAGTCAGAAACTGTTTTTACACATCAGGACTCTTTACGCGGAAGCATTACAAAAGAAAGAATCTGGTGGGATTTAAAATACTATCATCTAGATGTTAAGGTAAATCCAAAAGAAAAAACTATTACAGGATCAAATACCGTTCGTTATACAGTTTTGACTGCTTACAATAAAATGCAAATTGATTTGCAGGAACCTATGCAGATTTATAAAGTAACGCAGGACGGAAAAGAATTGAAGTTTGAAAGGGACGGAAACGCTTTTTTTATTGAATTAACAGCAAATCAAAAAGTAGGTGAAACAAAGGAAATCGTAATTTCTTTTGGAGGAAAACCAAAGGAAGCGGTTAATCCACCGTGGGATGGAGGAATTACCTGGAAAAAAGATAAAAACGGAAAGGATTTTATAGCTTCATCATGTCAGGGTTTGGGCGCCAGTGTTTGGTGGCCTTGTAAGGATCATATGTACGACGAAGTAGAGAATATGTTAATCAGCGTAAATGTTCCCGGAGATTTAACAGATGTTTCAAACGGAAGATTAAAAAGCGTTAAAAAAGAAAAAGACGGTACTAAAACTTTTAATTGGTATGTTTCGAATCCAATTAATAATTATGGCGTAAATATAAATATTGGCGATTATGTAAATTTCTCTGAAAAGTTTAAAGGAGAAAAAGGAGATTTAGATTGTAATTACTATGTTTTAAGAGATAATTTAGCCGTTGCCAAAGAACAATTTAAAGATGCTCCAAGAATGTTAAAAGCATTTGAGAATTGGTTTGGACCTTATCCTTTTTATGAAGACAGTTATAAATTAGTCGAAGCACCTTATTTAGGAATGGAGCACCAAAGCAGCGTAACTTATGGTAATGGTTATAAAAACGGTTATTTGGGGCGCGATTTAAGCGGAACAGGGTGGGGACTAAAATTTGATTTTATCATTATCCATGAGTCCGGTCATGAGTGGTTTGCGAATAATATTACATACAAAGATATTGCAGATATGTGGATTCATGAGAGTTTTACCAACTATTCTGAAAGTTTGTTTCTTGAATATTATTATGGAAAAGATGCTGCGGCAGAATACGTAATTGGATGTAGAAAAGGAATTAAAAATGACAAACCAATCATTGGTAATTATGATGTAAATAATGAAGGATCTGGCGATATGTATCCAAAAGGAGCAAATATGCTGCACATGATCCGTCAGATAATTAACGATGATGCAAAATGGAAATCGATTTTAAGAGGTTTAAACAGTACTTTTTACCACCAAACGGTTACTTCTAAACAAATCGAAGATTATATAAACAATCAATCAGGAATTAATTTTAACAGAGTTTATGCGCAATACCTGACCACAACTCAAATTCCGGTTTTTGAATATATTTTTAAAAATGGATCTTTTGGATATCACTGGACTAATTGTGTTTCTAAATTTGATATGCCGGTAAAAGTAACTTTAAACGGTGAAGAAATTTGGTTGAAACCAACAACGGAATGGAAATCTGAAAAAACAACAAACGAAAATAGAACTATAGCAGTCGATAAGAATTTCTATGTAACAAGTTCTAATATTGTTGAATAAAGTTTAAAACAAATTATAATTCGTTGGAGTTTAGTAAACCCGACAGGTTTTAAAAACCTGTCGGGTTTGTCGTTTAATATCATTATGTTTTGTTTTATTTGTACGAATATTACCTTTTTATTTTTTAACTTAGACGACAATGATCTGAACATAAGTGAGTTAATTCAGTTATGTTTTAAAAAAGCGTATTCCGAAAAGCTAATAGAGTAGGAACAAATCAAATCATGCTATTATGAAAAACCTAAAAAACCTAAGAAACATTGAAATTTTAAGTAAAAATGCACAGAAATTTATAATTGGCGGGGGTCTCCCATACGTAAATCCAACTATAGGTTTATGCGACAGATTGTGCGGAGAAGCAGGTGGAGTTTTATCAAATACACCCGGAAGAGGTGATGTTTGTCTTGCAGGAACATCTACTTGCTGCTATTGCAGATAAAAAAAAGTAAACCCGACAGATTTAAAAAAACCTGTCGGGTTTGTTATTTCAATAAAACGCCAAAAATAAATCTATCGGCTATTAAATTTTGCTTTTTCCTTAATAATATCAGCAATTTTTCGGTTCTCGATTTTGCTTTCCAGCCAGGATATAATATCAAGATATAAGAATGCTCTTTTTTCGTAGGTATTCTTTTCGAGTTCAACGAAACGTGCGTGCATTTTTTTAAATTCTTTTTTAATATCAGCAGGATAAAAGTTATTTAAGTTTCTTAAAAACTTAATGATTTCTTTTTGTACTTCGTGTAAGTCATTCATTTTCAGTAAAAACTTATACGTATTCTTAAGATGATTTTCTAAGTAATAATCTTTTCCTAATTCATAATGCGCTATTAAAGACAAAAGTCTCGCAAAACACATTAGATCTTCACGCATGCTTAAGTTCTTGTTGTTGATGATTTTATCGAGATAAAAGATGCATTCGGTATATTTTTCATTTCCAAAATAAATAGAAGCTATTTTATAGAAAAACAACATCTCGTGATGTTCATCAAGATGCTCGCTATGTAATTTTATTTTTTCTAAAATCTCAGGAATCAAATATTCGCTTTCGGCAAAAGTACCTTCCAGAATGTGCAGGTTTAGTTTATTGTTATAAACATATAGAAATGATAATGATGCAATGTTATCATTTACCGGAAATTTTTCATCCTGAATTGTTTCTTCTAAAAGTGATAGGTATTTTTTGAAATTTGATTTGTATTTCAGCATATATAAGGATTCCAGAAAGTAATGATTTCCTTTAAGGAAAAATACAGGATTCTGGTAAATCATATTTGGATTATCATAAAACAACGTAACCCATTTATAAGCATATTTATAACTGGCTAAAAAGTCCTGAACCAGAAAACTGCGCCATAAATTAGCATTATAAAACCAGTATTTCTCACGGAAACCAAACTTCGTTTCGTCTAATTTGGCAATATGTTTATTAAAATAATCATCAATATATTTATATTCCTCATCATTCTTTACATAACCGGTTTTTAGCATGATTCCGTAAAGCTGAAGCGATAGATTCGATAATTTGCTTGAAATTGTATTTCTGTAATTCAATTCTTTTGCCTGAATAACCAATTCGTCTGCACGTCCCTGAATACTTCGTGTAATATATTGTGATTCGATTAGTTTTTCGAATTCCACAATTTCATACGCCATATATTTCTCGTCATTTTCCAGCGCGATGATTTTTGTCTTGTCCAGAATCTTCAAACTTTGTTTATATAAGCCTTTATTATATAAGATACCGGCAAAATCTATTTGTTCACGCAATTGATAACGAATGTTCTGACTCGGAATATTCAGTCGGATACTAACCAGAATTTGCTTGTACAAGTATGATTTTAAGTTAGATAACTGTACTTTTTTGATGATTCCGCTTTTTAGGATAAGCTTTTCATCGTAGGTTTCAGATTTATCCAGAATATTAAATAATTCAATGAATTTCGTATTTGAACTCGTCTCTAAACGGCTTGCAAAAATCTTAAACTGTCTTTTTTCGGATTTAGAAAGCGATTTTATTAATACAAATAAGAAATCTTTTTGATGGTTAGCCATTGTAAAATATAATAATATAACTTATTGATTTTTAGTTATTTAGTTCGTTATAAATTGTGTTATGAACAGTATAATTTCATTAAAATGAATTTCATACTGAAGAAGTACAATATATATTTGTTATCAAGATGTGAAATTACATTAAATAAATGAATATGAATAGAGAGAAAGTTCAAATTTTTGACACCACTTTGCGCGATGGTGAACAAGTTCCAGGATGTAAGTTAGATACTAAACAAAAACTAGTTATCGCAGAACGACTTGATAAAATGGGAGTTGACATTATCGAAGCAGGTTTTCCTGTGTCAAGTCCGGGCGATTTTTTATCGGTCTCTGAGATTTGTAAAATTGTAGAAAATGCAACCGTCTGCGGACTTACAAGAGCCGTAAAAAACGACATTGATGTTGCTGCAGCAGCTTTAAAGCATGCTAAAAGACCTAGAATCCATACAGGAATCGGAACATCTGAATCTCATATACTCCATAAATTAAATACCACAAGAGAAGATATTATTGCCAGAGCAAAATATGCCGTATCACATGCAAAATCTTATGTAGAAGACGTTGAGTTTTATGCAGAAGATGCAGGTAGAACTGATAATGCTTTCCTGGCAAAAGTTTGTGAAGAAGTAATCAAATCCGGAGCAACCGTATTAAATATTCCGGATACAACAGGATATTGTTTGCCGGAAGAATATGGTGCAAAAATTAAATATCTAAAAGAAAACGTAAAAGGTATCGAAAATGTGATCCTTTCATGTCACTGTCATAATGATTTAGGAATGGCAACTGCAAACTCTATTGCAGGAGCTATAAACGGAGCGAGACAAATAGAATGTACTATTAATGGTATTGGGGAAAGAGCTGGAAACACTGCTCTTGAAGAAGTGGTAATGATTTTTAAACAACATCCTTACTTAAATCTGGATACCAATATCAATACAAGAGAATTGAACGAAATGAGCCGATTAGTTTCTGAAAGTATGGGAATGATCGTGCAACCCAATAAAGCTATTGTTGGAGCGAATGCTTTTGCGCATAGTTCAGGAATTCACCAGGATGGTGTAATCAAAAACAGAGCAACTTACGAAATCATGGATCCGCTTGATGTGGGTGTAAATGAATCTTCAATCATTTTGACAGCAAGAAGCGGAAGAGCTGCTTTGGCTTACCGTGCTAAAAAAGTGGGTTACGAACTGACAAAAGTGCAATTGGATATTGTATATGTAGAGTTTTTGAAATTTGCAGATATCAAAAAAGAAGTGATAGATGCAGATATTCACCAAATTATTGAAGCTTCAAAAATTGAAGGTGATTTAATAAGAAGCTAGTTGAAAAGAGAATAGCAAATAGAAAATAGAACAAAGAAAAAAAGATTTAAATACATAAAGAACGAGACGTTATGAATTTGAAAATAGCAGTTTTACCAGGAGACGGAATTGGACCGGAAGTAATTTTACAAGCCAAAAAAGCATTATATGCTATTGGTGAGGTGTACAATCATGAATTTGTATTTGAAGAAGCTCTCATGGGGGCAATTGCTATTGAGAAAACAGGAAACCCATTGCCGGAGCAGACTTTAAATCTTTGTTTAAACACAGATGCAGTTTTGTTTGGTGCTATCGGGGATCCTAAATATGATAACAATCCAAATTCAAAAGTTCGTCCGGAGCAGGGTTTATTAAGGCTTCGTAAAGAACTGGGATTATTTGCTAATATTCGTCCTATAAAACCGTATAAATCATTGATCGATGCTTCTCCTTTAAAAAGAGAAATTATCGAAGGAGCTGATTTTACTATTTTCAGAGAATTAACAGGCGGAGCTTATTTTGGAGCCAAAACATTAAATGAAGAAGGAACACATGCTTCGGATTTATGCGAATACTCAGAAGAAGAAATTACCAGAATTGCACATTTAGCTTTTAAATCGGCACAAAACCGACGCAAAAAACTAACAATGGTAGACAAAGCAAATGTTTTGGAAACCTCAAGATTGTGGAGAAAAGTAGTTCAAAAAGTGAGTGTGAATTATCCGGATGTAGCTTTAGATTTTCTATTCGTTGATAATGCAGCAATGCAGCTGATATTAAATCCAAAACAATTTGATGTGATTTTGACAGAGAATTTATTTGGAGATATTTTATCAGATGAAGCGAGCGTCATTACGGGTTCTATTGGTTTATTGGCTTCGGCTTCTTTAGGTGAAAAAAATGCTTTGTTCGAACCTATTCACGGATCTTATCCTCAGGCAAAAGGAAAAAATATTGCCAACCCAATTGCTTCTATTTTATCGGCTGCAATGTTGTTAGAACATTTTGGTTTGTTTAAAGAGGCAAATGTAATTTATGAAGCAGTGGAAAAAGCTATCGAGTATAAAGTTGTTACAGTTGATTTAAAACCAGATTCAAAATTCGGTACAAATGAAGTAGGGGAATTTGTTTCTAATTTTATTTTCAGCAAAGATGACTTGCTATATTTTAATAATGACAATGTTCATATCGGTCAATCGACAATTGTTTAGGTTTTTTATTAAAATAATGAAATAAATAACAAGAAGTATGTGAAATGTTGAGATTTTATTTTTTTAGTCCTATTAGTTTTCATACTTTTGTGTCACTAAAAAATAAAGAATGCAAATCTCAATTATTATTACTTCTGTCTTTGTTGTCAATGTGATTCACACATCTGCACTGGGAATGGTATAAATATAATTGAAAAACTATATTAGAAACCTTCCAAATACTGGAAGGTTTTTTTTTGAATAAAAATTAAAATAAAATAATACAATAATGGAATTAAATAAGTACAGCAAAACCATCACTCAAGATCAAACACAACCTGCAGCGCAAGCCATGTTGTACGGTATTGGTTTAACTGAAGAAGATTTGAAAAAAGCACAAGTTGGTATTGTTAGTATGGGTTACGATGGTAACACTTGTAACATGCACTTGAACGATCTCGCAAAAGATGTTAAGAAAGGTGTTTGGGATGTAAATCTGGTCGGACTTATTTTTAATACCATTGGTGTAAGTGACGGAATTTCGAACGGTACTGAGGGAATGCGTTTTTCACTTGTTTCGCGTGATGTAATTGCAGATTCTATAGAAACAGTTGTGGGAGCACAATGGTACGATGGTGTAATTGCTATTCCTGGTTGTGATAAAAACATGCCTGGTGCATTAATTGCAATGGGTAGATTAAACCGCCCGTCGATGATGGTTTACGGAGGTTCAATTCACTCTGGAAAATGGAAAGGTGAATCTTTGAATATTGTTTCTGCTTTTGAGGCTTTAGGCAAAAAAGTAAAAGGAGAAATTACTCCGGAAGATTTTAAAGGTGTAATTCAAAATGCATGTCCGGGAGCTGGTGCTTGTGGCGGAATGTATACTGCAAATACGATGTCCTCTGCAATTGAAGCATTAGGAATGAGTTTACCTTACAGTTCATCAAATCCTGCTTTAAGTCAGGAAAAAAGAGATGAATGTCTTGCGGCAGGTGAAGCAATAAAAATTTTATTAGAAAAAGATATTAAGCCAAGAGATATCATGACTCGCAAGGCTTTTGAAAATGCAATTACAATTGTTGCAGTTTTAGGAGGTTCTACAAATGCAGTTATGCACTTAATTGCAATGGCTCACGCTGTTGATATCGAAATTACCTTAGATGATTTTCAGGCAATTAATGACAGAACACCAGTTTTGGCAGATATGAAGCCAAGTGGTAAATATATGATGGAAGATATTCATGAAGTTGGAGGTATTCCATCTGTAATGAAATATTTATTGAAAGCGGGACTTATTCACGGAGATTGTCTAACAGTAACAGGAAAAACTGTTGCTGAAAACTTAGCATCGACTCCGGATTTACAAGATGGTCAGCAAGTAATTCATGAAATTCAAAAAGCATTAAAACCAACAGGAAATATTCAGGTTTTATACGGAAATCTTGCTTCTGAAGGTGCTGTAGCAAAAATCAGTGGAAAAGAAGGAGAATATTTCGAAGGTCCTGCTGTTGTATTTGAAGGTGAGTTTGAAGTAATTCCAGGTCTTGAGGCTGGAAAAATAAAACCGGGTAATGTAGTCGTCATCAGGTATTGTGGACCAAAAGGTGGTCCGGGGATGCCTGAAATGCTAAAACCTACATCGGCTATTATTGGTGCGGGACTAGGAAGCAGCTGTGCTCTGATTACAGACGGAAGGTTCTCTGGAGGTTCACATGGCTTTGTGGTAGGACACATAACACCAGAAGCTTATGATGGTGGCGGTATTGCTTTAGTAAAAGATGGTGATTTGATCGCTATCGATGCTGTAAAAAATACAATCGACCTGAAAATATCTGACGAAGAATTTGCAGCTCGTAAAGCGGCTTGGGTTCAGCCACCGCTAAAAGTTACAAAAGGAGTTTTGCTTAAATATGCAAGATCGGTTTCAAGCGCTTCTACAGGTTGCGTTACCGATAAATAATTTTACAACAACATATCAAAATCAATTCTAATTTCAATTTAAATTAGAATTGATAAAAAAAATATACTATGAAAATATCAGGGGCAGAAGCCGTTATAAGATGTTTATTAGCAGAAGGAGTAGATTTGGTTTATGGATATCCGGGAGGAGCCATAATGCCTGTTTATGACGAATTGTATAAATTTCAAGATCAGTTACACCATGTTTTAGTACGTCACGAACAAGGTGCTACACATGCAGCGCAGGGATATGCGAGAGCCACAGGAAAAGTGGGTGTGGCCATCGCTACTTCAGGACCGGGTGCTACAAATTTAGTTACCGGAATTGCTGATGCACAAATCGATTCAACTCCAATGGTTTGTATTACCGGGCAGGTTGGAAAACATTTACTGGGTTCTGATGCTTTTCAGGAAACTGATATTATCGGAATTTCGACTCCGGTAACAAAATGGAATTATCAGGTTACAGAAGCATCTGAAATTCCTGAAATTATTGCAAAAGCATTTTACATTGCCCGTTCAGGACGTCCGGGACCGGTATTGATTGATATTACTAAAAATGCTCAATTTGATGAGTTCGAATTTAGTTATGAAAAATGTAGTGGAATCAGAAGTTATATTCCGGTTCCTAAATTGAAATTAGACAAAGTGGCCGAAGCTGCTGCTTTAATCAATAGTGCAAAAAAACCTTTTATTGTTTTTGGTCAGGGAATTATTCTCGGTCAGGCCGAAGAACAGCTAAAAGCTTTTATCGAAAAATCAGGAATTCCTGCAGGATGGACTATCCTTGGACTTTCAGCTTTGCCAACAGATCATCCGCTAAACGTTGGGATGTTGGGAATGCATGGAAACTACGGACCAAACATGCTGACCAATGAATGTGATGTTTTAATTGCATTAGGAATGCGTTTTGATGATCGTGTAACAGGAAATCTTAAAACTTATGCCAAACAGGCAAAAGTGATTCACTTTGAAATTGATCCTGCTGAAATTGATAAAAATGTAAAAACTGAAGTAGCCGTTTTAGGAGATGTAAAAGAAGCATTAAACGCTTTATTGCCTTTAATTGATGCAAAATCACATGATTTATGGCATAATGAGTTTAAGGAATTGCATAAAATAGAAGTAGAATCTGTTATAAATGAAGAGTTAAACCCAACGAATGGTAAAGGAATTTCAATGGGAGAAACTATGGAAATGATCAACAAACACTCAAAAGGTGATGCGATTATTGTTTCAGATGTTGGACAGCACCAAATGTTTGCTTGTCGTTATGCTAAATTTAACTCAACCAAAAGTAATATTACTTCAGGAGGTTTAGGAACAATGGGATTTGCTTTACCAGCCGCAATTGGGGCTAAGATGGGAAGACCGGATCGTGAAGTAGTTGCGATTATTGGAGATGGTGGATTTCAGATGACGATTCAGGAATTAGGGACTATTTTTCAGACTAAAGTTCCTGTAAAAATTGTTATCCTGAACAATGAGTTCTTAGGAATGGTGCGTCAATGGCAAGAACTGTTTTTTGATAACAGATATGCATCAACAAATATGATTAATCCAAATTTTGTTGCCATCGCGGAAGGATATTACATTAAATCTAAAAAAGTAACACAAAGAGATGATTTAGATGCAGCCGTTGCAGAAATGATGGCTTCAAAAGATTCATATTTCTTAGAAGTTATGGTAGAGAAAGAGAATAATGTATTCCCAATGATTCCAACAGGAGCATGTGTTTCTGAAATTAGATTAAGCTAAAGAAAAAAAGTTTCAATCCCGATAATTATCGGGAAAAAAAAACTAAAAAACAAAATGGAAGATAAAACATTTACCATATCGGTATACTCAGAAAATAATGTGGGTTTGTTGAATAGAATATCAGGAATATTCTTAAAGCGTCACATTAATATATTAAGTTTAAACGTTTCAGAATCAGAGATAGAAAATGTTTCAAGATTTATTATCGTTGTAGATACAACTGAAAAATGGGTTAAGAATATTGTAGGACAAATAGAAAAACAAATTGAGGTAATAAAAGCATTTTATCATACAGACGAAGAAACAATTTATTTAGAAAATGCTTTGTTTAAAATTGCTTCAAGTTTGTTATTTGATGAAAAACAAATTCAGAATATCATCAAAGAAAGCCAGGCTACAATTGTAACGGTTTCCCGTGATTTCTTTGTGATCTCAAAATCAGGAAGACGTTCTGAGATTGAAGAATTATATGCAAAATTTAAGCCTTACGGAATCATGCAATTTGTACGTTCCGGCAGAATATCTGTTTCTAAAGAAAAAATGGAGATCTCGACATTATTAGAAACATTTAAATAGTATCATTTTAGTTTACTTATTAATCAATTATCAAATTACACATTCATTAAATATTAAAAAAGAAAATGGCAAATTATTTCAATACATTACCACTTAGATTACAATTAGAACAGTTAGGAGTTTGCGAATTTATGGAGCAATCAGAATTTGCAGACGGTATTTCAGCATTAGCAGGAAAAAAAGTTGTTATTGTAGGTTGTGGTGCGCAAGGTTTGAATCAAGGTTTAAACATGAGAGATTCTGGTTTAGATATTTCGTATGCATTACGTGCAGATGCAATCGCTGAGAAAAGAGCTTCTTATAAAAATGCTACTGAAAACGGGTTTACTGTAGGTACTTATGAAGAATTAATTCCAACTGCTGACTTAGTTTGTAACCTTACTCCGGATAAACAACATACTGCTGTGGTTACTGCCATTATGCCATTAATGAAACAAGGTTCGACTTTAGCATATTCTCATGGTTTCAATATTGTTGAAGAAGGAATGCAAATTCGTAAAGATATTACCGTAATTATGTGTGCGCCTAAATGTCCTGGTTCTGAGGTTCGTGAAGAATACAAAAGAGGATTTGGTGTACCAACTTTAATTGCAGTTCACCCGGAAAATGATCCAAACAGTTTTGGTTTAGATCAGGCAAAAGCGTATGCAGTTGCAACTGGAGGACATAAAGCAGGAGTTTTAAAATCATCATTCGTAGCTGAAGTAAAATCAGATTTAATGGGTGAGCAAACTATCCTTTGCGGATTATTGCAGACAGGATCTATTTTATGTTTTGATAAAATGGTAGAAAAAGGAATTGAGCCTGCATATGCTTCAAAATTAATTCAATACGGATGGGAAACTATCACAGAAGCTTTAAAACATGGTGGAATTACCAATATGATGGATCGTCTTTCAAATCCTGCAAAAATTGAAGCTTATGAAATTGCTGAAGAATTAAAAGATATCATGCGTCCTTTATTCCAAAAACATCAGGATGATATTATTTCAGGAGAATTCTCCAGAACTATGATGATCGACTGGGCTAATGATGATAAAAATTTATTGACATGGAGAGCTGCAACAGGAGAAACAAACTTTGAGAAAACTGCTCCTACAGATGCTCCAATTGCTGAACAAGAATATTTTGATAATGGAGTTTTAATGATTGCAATGGTTAAAGCTGGTGTAGAATTAGCTTTTGAAACAATGACAGAAGCAGGAATTATCGAAGAATCAGCTTATTATGAGTCATTACACGAATTGCCTTTGATTGCAAATACAATTGCAAGAAAAAAATTATTTGAAATGAACCGTGTTATTTCGGATACTGCAGAATATGGCTGTTATTTATTTGACCATGCTTGTAAACCGCTATTAACTGAATTTATGAAAACTGTTGAAACAAACGTTATAGGGAAACCATTTTCAACTTCAAACGGAGTAGATAATGCTGTTTTAATTGCAGTAAACAAAGAAATTCGTCAGCATCCTATCGAAGAAGTAGGAGCATGGTTGAGAGAATCTATGACTGCAATGAAAAAAATTGGATAATAAATTGGGAATTACCACACATTCGAATGTGGGATTTGCGCTGTATCTCTGTTTTATGTAATATTTTGAATTAGTAAGCACTTATTAAGAAAAATGGATATAGATGCATATTGCATTCACTTAACTTCTGCAAGCAAGTAAGTTAAGTGAAGCTAATCCCTAATTAAGGGGTATATTTAGTAAATAGATATACTTGTTGAAGTTTCATTTTAATTAATAAAGATGCTGCTATTTTCAAAATAGATCCCGGCATTGTAATGCAGAATTACTAAAATTAATTGTTATTGAAATTGTTAAAAATAAAAGGCATGGTATTCATTTATCGTGCCTTTTTTATGATACGCATTTTTATTCATAAAAGTAAAAATTTATAGTAAATTCAGAAAAAAGCAATATTTTTTTTAATATGTGTTTTTTTTTGACAAAATTTATGAATTAAATAATTTTAAGAATACGTTGATATTTAATACATTTATAAAAAAATTCCAAAAACATATGAGTTATTATAAAATTGAAAATTTAGAACAATATTTTAAACATTACAATAAGTCAATAAGGGAGCCAAGGAAATTTTGGGGGAAGATAGCTGAAGAAAATTTTACTTGGTACCAACAATGGGAGAAAGTAGTAGATTTTAATATGGCTGATGCCGAAGTGAAATGGTTTACTGAAGCAAAAGTTAATATTACCAAAAATTGCATCGATAGACACTTAAGTAAAAGAGGAGAAAAAACGGCGATTATTTTTGAACCAAATGATCCTTCTGATAGTGCTTTACATATAACGTATAACGAATTATACGAAAGAGTTTCAAAAATGGCGAATGTTTTGCGTGAGCAAGGTGTTCGTAAAGGTGATAGAGTTTGTATTTATTTGCCTATGATTCCTGAATTGGCCGTAGCTGTTTTAGCTTGTGCCAGAATTGGAGCAATTCACTCTGTTATTTTTGCAGGATTTTCAGCTTCGGCAGTTTCTGCAAGAATTAATGATTGCGAATGTAAAATGGTAATCACTTCTGATGGAGGTTACAGAGGAAATAAAACCATAGATTTAAAAGGAATTGTAGATGAAGCATTAGAAACTTGCCCATCTGTTACTAAAGTATTGGTTGCCAAAAGAACCAATACAAATATCAAAATGAAAGAAGGCCGTGACGAATATTTACAGCCTTTGTTAGATGCAGCTTTAGATAATAGTGTTGCTGAAATCATGGATGCTGAAGATCCTTTGTTTATTTTATATACTTCAGGATCAACTGGTAAACCAAAAGGTATGGTGCATACTACAGCCGGATACATGGTTTACACTGCTTATACTTTTAAAAATGTTTTTAGTCATGAAGAAAATGATATTTTCTGGTGTACAGCAGATATTGGCTGGATTACAGGTCACTCTTATATTCTATACGGACCATTATTAAATGGAGGAACAACCGTAATTTTTGAAGGAGTTCCTTCTTATCCTGATTTTAGCCGTTTTTGGGATATTATCGAAAAACATAAAATCACACAATTCTATACAGCGCCAACTGCTATTCGTTCATTAGCAAAAGAAAGCTTAGATTACATTCAAAAATATCCTCTAAAATCTCTTAAAGTTATTGGATCTGTAGGAGAACCAATCAATGAAGAGGCTTGGCACTGGTTTAATGACCACGTGGGAGATAAAAGATGTCCTGTGGTTGATACGTGGTGGCAAACAGAAACTGGCGGAATCATGATTTCTCCTATCGCTTTTGTAACGCCAACAAAACCAACATACGCAACTTTACCATTACCGGGAATTCAGCCTGTGTTAATGGATGAAAAACGTAATGAGATTGAAGGAAATCAGGTTGTAGGTAGTTTATGTATTAAATTTCCGTGGCCGGGAATCGCCAGAACAATCTGGGGAGATCACCAGCGCTACAAAGACACTTATTTTTCTGCTTTCCCTGGAAAATATTTCACAGGAGACGGAGCATTAAGAGACGAAGTTGGTTATTACAGAATTACCGGTAGAGTAGATGATGTTGTAATTGTTTCAGGTCATAATTTAGGAACAGCTCCTATAGAAGATGCAATCAACGAGCATCCTGCAGTAGCTGAATCTGCGATTGTTGGATTCCCACATGATATTAAAGGAAATGCTTTATATGGTTATGTAATCCTAAAAGAAACTGGAGAAGTTAGAAATAAAGAAAATCTGTCTAAAGAGATTAATCAATATATTTCTGACCACATTGGGCCAATTGCAAAACTGGATAAAATTCAGTTCGTATCTGGATTACCAAAAACGCGTTCAGGAAAAATTATGCGTAGAATTTTGCGTAAAATAGCCGAAGGAGATTTTTCTAATTTTGGAGATACTTCAACATTATTAAATCCTGAAGTTGTAGAAGAAATTACAAAAGAAAGAATTTCTTAATTCTGAAATAGATAATAATAAAAAAAAAAGCCTCTTTAAAATTAAGAGGCTTTTTTTATATATTTAAAATAGTATTATTTTAACATGAGTAATTTGTAAAAGATTTACAAAAACTTATCTTTTCTTATATAAATTATATGGTAAAAAAAATTATTTAATTCCCAATCTGGATTTTAATTTCAAGAACAAAAGTGCAATTTTATAAGCATCTTCAGAAGATGAGTTTCTATCACTTTTAGGAATTTTGAATATTTCGCTTAAATCGTCTAAAGAAAACTGTTTATCGTTGATGTCCATTAATTTGCGATACATCATATCGATATCCAGTGCTTCATTTTTTAAACGTCCACAATCCAGACGTTCGAGTGCAGCATTTAGCATTTCGATATCAAAATTTATATGATGACCTACAAGAATAGAATTTCCTATAAAGTTTACAAACGCTTCAATTGCATCCGGCTCAGGCATTTTGATCATTTTGCTTTCAATGATAAACTCATTAGAAAGTCCATTATCCTGAAGGAATTTGTATTGCAGTAAAACAGCCTCGAAATTTTCTTTTATTATAATACTGTCATCCACGACTGAAAAAGCTCCCAGAGACAGAATAACATCTTTATTGGGGTTTAATCCCGAAGTTTCTGTAGATAAAACTACGAATCTATTGGGTTTTGTTTCGAATTTAGTCAGATAATCTTTCCAGAAATCCGGATACTCTTTGTTGATATTTTTAATCCAGTCTAGCATAGTTATGAGAATTGTGTAAGTTGAAATTTACTCTTAATTAGTTCCTCAAGGTCTTTCATTGGGGTTAAGGCATTTTTTAACTTTTCTTTGTCTGTTTTAGACATTTCTCTTATATTGATATATTGTCCGGAATCATCATTTTTTAACCCTTCAACTGTTCTAAATTTTGATAACGTTAAGAATGCTTCAGCACAGCTTAAATATATTTCAGCATTTTTAGAATCTGTTATCGCCAGTTGTTTGAATCGTAAATAGGTATTTTTGATTCCTTTTATATTTGAATTTAAAATCAACAATCGCGCTGCATCAATTAAAGGCATTAATGCACGGGTTTTTATATCAAATTTAGTTTTATGCGGACCTTCTTCTTCCAGAATGAATTTTTTGAAAAAGCTCAAAGCAGAGTTTTTCTTTAAGGCATCATTTCCTAAAAAGTCAAAGAACAAAGTATTGTTTACGGCATTTTTAAAAATAACATTTTCTATCACTTCTTCAATTTTTGGTTCTCCAAAAACAATCTCGTAATCAAAGAAAATACTACTTAAATCATTGCTGTTTTCACCTGGAGTATTCATCCAGCTGTTATATTGTTTTGTCCAGTCTGTCAATGATTTACACCATAACATATTGCTTCCCATATGTCCATTTGGGCAATATTCATAACCTACTTTTTCAAGTATGGCCGTTGTTCTTTTGGCTAATCTTAAAAAGTAATCTTTTACTTCTCTATATTTCTCTGGCGCAACATCTTCAAAAATAAGTATACTATCTTGATCTGTAAGTAGTAATTGCTCTTTACGACCTTGACTTCCAATACTTAACCATGCAAAACGAGCAGGAGGGGAGCCCAAATCTAAAATTGATAACTCGACAGCACGTTTTATAATAGCCAGATTAATTTCGCTTGCAATATTGCTGATATGTGAAATTGGAATATTTTTCTGAATTGAGTTCTGAATCAAATCAGACAAACGATCACGTATCTGTTTTAAGTCTTTTGGCAGCTGCGAGCGTTTAATTTCTTTAATTAAAACACCAGGGTTACTGGCTTGAGCTACAATTAAATCGTGTTCAGAAATAATTCCTTTCACCGCAGATTTACTTGTACCGTCTTTGGTAACACATAAGTGCGTAACATTGTGCTTTAGCATTAATAATTGTGCTTCGGCCAAAGAAACATTTTCAATTACTGTAACAACCGGTGAAGACATAATCTTATCAATTGTTTCTGTAATAGGGTAACGTCCTGTTGCAATTTTAGATGATAAATCAGCATTTGTCACAATACCAATTGGATTATTTTTTTCGCAAATTACAATATTGTCAACCATTGATTCTGTCATCAAAATCGCCACATCCTTAACGATACGGTTAGATTCTGTAGTTAATGGCGAATTATTGTATACAAGAGATTGTATATATTGCATTTCTGTTTGCTGATCTACATAGAAAGCAGTATCAGAAATCAGTTTTCCGTTAGAATTTACATTGTCTTTTGCATGTCTTGAATTGATGGCAAAATTCTCAAGTAAAAAATTTAAAACGTCTGAATTATTGGCAACAAAAGGTCTGAAAACCGCTATAGGTATAGCATAAATGATACTTTCTTCACGCGCTTTTGCTGTCATCATATAATTGTTTTTAGCAAAAAACGGACGCAAACCAAAAATATCACCTTCATGACATTTGTTTATAATCGTTTCTTCGGCATCAGCAATTGTAGTTAAATTTATGACACCCGAAGCCACAACATAAAAACTATCATGAAGTACGTCGTTAATTTGAAACAAAACAGCGTGTTTCTCTAAATTGATAACACGAATATTTGTAGCAATATCAGATAATTCCTGAAAAGTTAAATTATCAAATGGCGGGTATTCTTTTAAAAAATCTGCAATATGCTCAGCAATTGTATTCATAATGTTTGATAATTTTTTTTAAAGTATCGAATGTAAAAATAATAAAATAAAGTCTTACAATGAAAGCATCTTCACGAGAATATAATTATTTTGAATAATTGCTAAAGTTTCCTGTTTTCAAGGCTTTAAAAGTGTTTTTTAGTCTCTTAAAATTTTTTATTTACATTTCAATTGATATAATTTCATTGAGAATAGAGAGAATATAAACTTACATATTATTTGTTTTATTATTTATTGCAGATCTTTTGTGTCAGAATCAGATATATTGGAGAAGGTTTCAGAATATTCTATTTTACATAATATAAATTATAGTTCAAATATCATATATCTTTTAAAGATGTGATTCAGGTTAAATCCATGCTTTGTCTAATATAATTTAGTGAGAATTATTTCTTTAGGAACTAAATCAGCGCCACCTCTTTTGATAAATTGTAATACTTCATCATTTGTAAAAAGAACTGCGCTTACAGAGCCATCTTTAGATTTCATATTTATTTGAGCTTTTTCACCAAATGAATTTACATATCCAGAAACTTCCATAACGCCCGTAACAAATTTTTGATTGTCACTGATGATTTCTGCAGTTCCAAATATCTTATTGTTAGATTGCGCTATATTAATCGTAAAAATATATTCTTTGCTGCAATCCTTGCAATTTTCAGTGCTCCATGTTCCTGTAAATCGATTTGTTTGTGCATGCGCTGAAAAAGAAATTAGCACTAATAACAGAAGAAATTTTCTCATATAAAATTTTCAAAAAAACTTTTTAATAAATACGCTTCAAATATAAACGAAAAAAGCATTCGCTGTAGCGAATGCTTTTTCTTTTGAATAGAAATTAAAATTATTTAATTTTTTTCAAATAAACAGATTTCCCGTTTAAAGCAACATTTATTTCATTATTTTTTTCTGAAAAAGTTGTTCTTAAAGCGTTTCCTTTAAAAATGGTAACATCTCCGTAAACTTTTCCAGTTTCATCAGAAACGTATTCAAATAATAGTTTTTTGTTATCTGGTTCAATTCCAATTTTATAACTGGAGAATTTTGATGTTGTAAGATTAAATTCTTGCTGTGTGTCAATAATTTTCCCATCAGCATAGAAATTTGTAACGGATTTGTTCAGGGTAATATCCGGATAATATTCGTTTACTTTTTGTAAAAGTGCATATTGAGCTGGGCTTGCATCTTCTATTTTAGTTGTAATAGTCTGAGCAAATGACATTGTTGTAAAAATAAGAGCGAATAGTAAAATGTAATTTTTCATAAATTTTAGATTTAAATTAGTGGTGATCTCATTTTTTGAAATCAATTAGGTGTCAATAAACCATCTTTTGTTATTATAAGATGTGTTTAATTACATAACAAGGTACTAAATATTTACCTTTGCAGGAAATTAAAAGCAATTTTTTAAGATAATGACAACAAAAAAATACATTAAACTCATACTTATTTTAGGTTCTTTGACAGCTCTTGGTCCTTTTTCAATCGATATGTACCTGCCGGGATTCTCTGGTATCGCTAAGGATCTGCACACTACTGTAGCAAAAGTCTCCATGAGTTTATCCAGTTATTTTATCGGAATTTCTGCCGGACAATTACTTTACGGGCCTTTATTGGATCGTTTTGGGCGTAAAAAACCTTTATTTGTTGGTTTGTTAGTGTATATATTAGCTTCTTTGGGTTGTGTTTATGTAACTAATATTGATTCTTTCATATTATTACGCTTTATTCAGGCAATTGGCAGTTGTGCTGCAACAGTTGCTTCTGTGGCAATGGTCAGGGATTTATTTCCTGTAAAAGATATTCCAAAAGTATTTTCCCTTTTAATGCTTGTACTTGGTCTTTCGCCAATGTTAGCACCAACAATTGGTGGTTATGTTACGGAGGATTATGGCTGGCATACAGTATTTTTTATTTTAATGTGTATGGGAATAGCTATTTTGATAGCTGCTCAACTTGGTTTGCCAAATAGTTATAAGCCTGATACTTCGATTTCTTTAAAGCCAAAACCTATTATCTCAAACTTTTTGAAGGTACTTAAAGAGCCTCAGTTTTTTACATACGCATTTACCGGCTCAATTGCTTTTTCAGGCTTATTTACATACGTTGCGGCCTCTCCTATAGTTTTTATGGATATTTATCACGTTGATGCAAAAACTTACGGATGGATTTTTTCCTTTATGTCTGTTAGTTTTATCGGATCAAGCCAGTTAAATTCAGTTTTATTAAAGAAATTTTCAAGCGAACAAATGATTTTTGCGGCATTAATTATTCAATCTGTAATAAGTATAGTTTTTTTAATTCTTTCTGTAAATAACCTGTTGGGCTTGTACGAAACTATCGCGATGCTTTTTTTGTTTTTAGGTTGTTTGGGAATTTCAAATCCCAATACTGCCGGACTTACAATGGCACCTTTTGCTAAAAATGCCGGAAGCGCTTCCGCTCTTATGGGCGCAATTCAGCTTGGTTTGGGTGCTTTAGCTTCATTTGCTGTTGGAGTTTTTGTTAAGGATTCTGTCGCACCAATGGTTCTTATTATGACTGTAACAACGATTATTGCTTTTGTTGTTTTAAATATTGGAAAACGTTTCATTAAAGAAAAGGTTGAAATATCTGTAGATGATGATGTTTTAGTTGGACATTAAAACTAATATAATTTTGATTTCGGAGTTTCGCTTGTGATTTTTCTTTTCATTCGAAATGACAAACTGCGAGCATAAAAAAAGCCAGAATTTAATAATTCTGGCTTTTTATATTTTATTGATATTCATAATCCATTATTGGAATTTATCTATTCACTTTGTTGTCTCTTATCAGGTCTGATAATCATTCTCAAAGATTGATCTCTTGCAAAATATGCGACCATCCAGTTCCAGAATGTGTTTAATCTGTTTCTATAAGTAATTAATGATATCAAGTGGATAAACAGCCAGATAATCCAGGCAAAGAATCCTTTAAAATGCCATTTTGGACTTGGTAAATCTACTACGGCTTTATTTTTACCAATAATCGCCATGGAACCTTTGTCATTGTACCTAAAAGGTTTTAATGGTTTGTTCTGAACTAATGCTTTAAAGTTTTTAGCCAAATTTAATCCTTGCTGAATTGCAACCTGAGCCACTTGAGGATGTCCGTCGGGAAAATTTTTATCACCGGCTAAAATTGCCGTGTCGCCAATTGCATATACATTTATTAGACCATTTACTTTATTGTACTGATCTGTTGCCATACGTCTGCCACGTCCATAACTTTCTTTTGGGATTCCTTCAAATATTTTAGCAGAAACTCCGGCAGCCCAAATTAGATTTTTGGTTTTAATGGTTTCTCCGTTTTCAAAATATACTGTATCATCTATATAATCCGTAACGCGGCTGTTTAGTTTAACCACAACGCCAAGTTTTGTAATAGCATCTAAGGTGTCTTCTTGCGAAGCTTTGCTCATTGGTGCAAGCAATGCGTCTCCCCCATCGACCAAATAAACATTACTGGCTGACGTTTCTAATTCCGGATATTCTTTTAAAAGAATGTTTTTACGCATTTCCGCAAACATACCTGAAACCTCTACTCCTGTTGGTCCTCCTCCGGCAACAACAATCGTCAGCAATTTACGACGTTTACGTATGTCTTTTGTAATTGCTGCTTTTTCCAGGTTTTTAAGCAATGTATTACGCATTTCGATGGCATCATTTAAGGTTTTCATCGGAATAGCGTTTTTCATTACGTTTTCCATGCCAAAATAACTCGTTTCAGCTCCGGTAGCAAAAACCAGGTGATCATATGATAATTCGCCGTTATTAAGGATTATTTTATTTTCAGCAGGAACTACAGAAAGTAATTCACCTAAACGAAATTGAAGGTTTTTTTTGCCTGCAAAGAATTTTCTAAAAGGATAACTGATACTGGATGGCTCTAAGAACGCTGTAGCGACCTGATATATAAGTGGTGGGAAAAAATTATAATTATTTTTATCTACAAGTGTTACTTGTATTTTAGGATGGTTTACAAGTTCTTTTGCGAGATTTAGTCCGGCAAAACCACCTCCTATGATGACTATGTTCATATATGTATTTATTTAGTAGTGTTTGTGAGTAAAACTATCTGCCTTAGCAGTTGTATAAATTTAACATTATAATTCCAACATACAAAACCCAATTTGAGATTATTTCAAACTGTTTCAGAATTAATTTGCTAATTTAAGTTTCATCATAAGATCTGTTTGCTCTTCGTTTCCTAATTTAAAAATGTGTTTGTCAAACTCAACAAAACCATTTTTTTTATAAAACCCAATTGCTCTCAGATTTTTCTCCCAAACACCTAACCATACATAGTCATTGTTTTTTTGTGTGGCAACTTCTATTGCTTTGTCGTAAAGTAATTGTCCGATCTTTTTGCCATGAAATTCTTTTGAAACGTAGATTCTCTCAATTTCCAGCGCTTTATCGTCTTTTAATTCTGTTTGTGATTCTCCAAAGTTTACTTTTAAATACCCAATTACGTCATTTTCAAGAATTGCAAAATAAAATTCAGAGTCTTTGCTGTTAAGCTCAGCTGTTAGTTTTTCAGTCGAAAACCCTTTCTCTAAATAATCTTTCATATTCTCTTCAGAATTTGAATCTGAAAAGGTTTCCTCAAAAGTTTTTCTGCCAATTTTTTGTAACTGTGCAAGATCGTTTATTGTTATTCTTTTTATTTCAATATCTGCCATCTCAATTTTGTTTTATAGCGTATTATTACCCTATAAAATTACAACATAAATTAGGAAAAGCCGGAGGTGAAAATATTACTTTTTGAATTTTTTAACAGGTTTTTCGATAACTTCAACTTTGTTTTGCAAGACGTAATTTGCCATCAATTTTTCAATTAATTCATCCTTAGTAAGATGATGAAAAACAGTTTTTACTTTCGTTTTTAAATCAGTTGAAATATCGTGATTTGGTTTTGTTTTGAAGATTTGTTTGGCCCATAAAAGGGTATTGTTTTCTTCTAAACTTATTACAGAAGGTTTTTGAAACTGAGTAAATTTAATTCCCAATTCTTTTTCAAATTCAGGAATTTCGATTGTTTCTTCTTCTTGTAAAACGGTTAACGAAAGTCCCTTTGCTCCTGCCCTTGCCGTTCTACCGCTCCTGTGAACGTAATTTTCATACGTATCCGGTAAATGATAATTAACCACATACGAGATTTCTTTTACGTCGATACCTCTTGCAGCTAAATCTGTGGCTACCAGAATGTTGATATGTCCTTCACGAAACTGTTCCATGATTCTGTCACGAATTCCCTGAGATAAACTACCGTGAAGTGCTCCTGAAGAAAAACGATTTATCGCTAAGTTTTTAGCCAGTTTATTGACTGCAGCTTTGGTTTTACAGAAGATGATTCCGCGTTCACCATCTTTAGAATTCAGGAAATGCATTAATACATCCAGCTTTTCGATTGGATCCACTACAATATATTCATGATCAATTCCTTGGTTTCCAACAGTTTCCATGTTGGCACTAACCTGAACTACATTTTTGTTTAAGTAATTCTGAATCAATTGTTTGATTGTTCCCGGCAAAGTCGCAGAGAATAATAAAGTTCTGTGTTTTTTAGGCAGTTCAGCAACGATTTCGTCTAAGCTTTCTTTCAGGATCGAAACCATTTCATCTGCTTCGTCAAGTACTAAATATTGTGCTTGTTTTAAATCGATTGCTTTACGCTGAATCAAATCTATTAAACGTCCCGGCGTTGCAACAACAATATGTGTTGGCTGTGATAAACGCTCAATTTGAGGCTTTATTGGGATTCCGCCACAAGTTGAAGCTATGGAAATGTTTGGAATATGTTTTCCGAAATCTTCTAAATTTCTAAAAATTTGTTGTCCTAGTTCTCTGGTTGGTACCAAAATTACAGCCTGAACAATTGGTGATTCCGTATCAATTAATTGTAACAATGGTAATCCGAAAGCAGCTGTTTTACCGGTTCCGGTTTTGGCTAAACCTACAACATCATGCGTTTCAGACAGCAATAATGGTATTGTTTTTTGTTGAATTTCTGTTGGTTCAACAATGTTCAATTCGCTTAAAGCTTTTAAAATTGGTGCTGAAATCCCTAATGATGAGAATTGTTTAGACATACTTTGTATTTTAGAGTTCTGATTTTAGATTTTAGATTTCTGCCGCAGATTACTCAGATTAAAATGATTTTTTTAGAACCTTTGGTTCTTTTATTTTTTTGTCATTTCGACGAAGGAGAAATCACATCCAATATTCGACAAACTTTGTGTAATACTAGTGTGATTTCTCCTTCATTTTGGTGACATAACTTTATAATTATTATTCCTTATGAAATCTAAAGCCTTAGCCCTGATGGAAGCGGTATCCTTTTTCTGGCTTCTTTAGCCGGGAAAAGATATAGCGGACAGCAGGAAATAGCTCCTAATTCTTTAAATTTAAATCCCAAATTCCAATTGGATAGCACTTCGACTTTGCTCAGCGTGACAACTTGAAACTTGAAACTAAAAAAACTTGAAATAAATTTTTTCTAATCTTCGTCAGGCTCATTCATGATTTTCTCACGATACTTTTTACCTATTAGTAAAACCAATTTTAGTTTATAATCGTCAACCAGCCATTCGCGATAATTTTTACTGCATTGGCTCAGGCATTTTGCATAACGTTTAATACGGCATTCGATATCATCATCAAGTTCTTTCCCTAATGATTTTGCTTCCTGCAAAGTTTCTGTATTATCAACACACATTGCGGCGTGTTGTTCTAATGATTTGTCTAATACTACTTTAGAACGTAAATTTTGTTTGATGATGAGTTTATGTTCTTCATCAACATCAAAAGTAACATCGGCAGTTTTAGCAAATTTTGCACGTAATTCCGGTGGCATGCTGTATTTAAAATACAATTCGATCTCAGTATCATCACGCAGATTTTCCAGATAAAATTCTGGTGATTTAAAGATATGCTGCCAGTTTACCGGCTCACTCCATAAACCAAAACGTGCGGCATTATTTCCTAAATCGATCACTGTAAACTCGTCTTTACCAGGTAATTTACGAGATCCACGACCAATCATCTGGTAATATAATGTAAGCGATTTTGTTGCTCTGTTTAAGATAATAGTTTCAACTGTTGGCTCATCAAAACCTGTAGTTAAGATTCCTACAGAAGTAAGAATTGCATCAGGAGTCTTTTTAAACCATGCTAAAATATCTTTACGTTCTTCAGAACTGCTTGTATTGTCAAGATGTCTGATGTCGTAACCTGCTTCTCTAAAAGTTTCGTATACATATAATGATGTATGGATACCATTGTTGAAAATCAAGGTTTTTTTACCTAATGAACGTTCTGTATATGCATGCAAAAGTTTTTCCTGCATGATGGTATTCGTATACAAATCGTCTGAAGATTTTACGGTATAATCTCCGTTGATACCTACTTTTAGCGATGTTAATCCCACATCATAACTATAAGTAGTTGCTCTGGCAAGGAAACCTTTGTCGATTAATGAACTAATAGTGTCTCCCACAATAAGTTCATCGTAACTCTGGTGCATTGGTAATTTTATATTCGAACTCAACGGTGTTGCTGTTACTCCCAGAATAAAAGCATTTTTGAATGAGTTTAATAATTTTCTGAATGAATTGTAATGTGCCTCATCAATAATAACCAAACCAATGTTGTCAAGATGTAATTTCTCATCATTGATACGGTTTTTTAAAGTCTCGACCATAGCCACAAAACAAGAGTATTCGTTTTGGTCTGGTAATTCTTTTACTTTACTGTTAATGATTTTATTAGAAACACCAAAACCTTTTAGCATTTTTGAGGTTTGTTTACAAAGTTCGATACGATGCGTTAAAACCACCACTTTTTTATCATTATTAGCTAAATAACGACGAACGATTTCAGAAAAAATAACTGTTTTTCCTCCACCTGTTGGTAATTGATATAATAAATGATGTTTCGAAGGAGCATTGTCTAAACGTTCAAAAATGGCATCGATATCGCCTTTTTGGTATGCATAAAGTTCTTTTTTCTCTTCTCTTTCTATTTCTAAAGTGTTTTGAGACATTGTTTATTTTTGGATTTTTGCAAAAATACACCTAAAAAACAGTTATTCATCTTATTTTAACGTAAAATAAATGATTTTTTTAAATAAGATTTTTTATGAGAAAAGCCTTTATAAGTCAATTTTGTCTGAAATTGCCTCAAAATCATACTTGTTTTTCCATTTTTGTTGAATAGTTTCTCGTTGAATTGAAAAAACACGATCTTTAAATTCAGTCAAAATTCCGTTAGAAATTATAAAATTAACAGCCTGCTCAAATGAATTAAATATACTTTTGTAAAATAATTCCTGCTTAATAAAATTATTTGAAGAATAGGTTTGTGCGATTTCGATGTTATAAAGCATCAGATCAGCAATTACAAAAGGATCAACTCCAATCATTATAAAATGCTTGATGATTTTTTGGGCAACAGAACGTCTCAACTTTGCTTTTGGACGCCATTTTGCATTGGGCTTCTTTATAGGAAAATATTCATGTGAAATTTTGACTTTAGATTCCTGCAAAAGTTTATCCTCTTTAGGATTAAAAACAAAATCATAATAGACTTTTACTGGACTAAATTTTTCATACAACTCGATAATTTGTTCTTCGAGTTGTTCCTTGGTCAATTCGCCCAAATATTTTTTTAAATCGCGTTTACTCATTATCAAAGTTTAAGGTTACAAAAGTAAATTACTTTATTGATTCATACCGCAAAAACCAACCATAATACTTAATTTTGCTTGTATAAAACTTAAAAAACAGATACATGCTCAAGATTTTCAAAGTTACCGCAATTTTAGAGGGAATTTCTTATTTGGTATTATTCGCTAATATGTTGATTATCAAAAACAATAATCCTGAATTATATCACACGATATTGCGTCCGTTAGGAATGACTCACGGTGTTTTATTTATTGGATACATAATATTGGCAGTTTTGCTTAGAAAATCTCAAAATTGGGACTTAAAAACTTTCGGAATCATCCTGATTGCTTCTCTTATTCCTTTTGGAACTTTCTATATTGAGAAAAAATATCTGGAAAATAATGCATAAGCTTTTGGATAAAATATTTAACTTTTTATATCCGCTATTTAGAGATTGGGGAATGAGCCGCAACTTTGCGTCTTATATTAGCCTGACTCTTAATATTGTTATCATGGTGGTTTTGGCTTTTGCCATATATTATGTAGCAAAATTTGTTTTAGTGACCTTAACAGCGATTTTTGCGCAAAAAACTAAAACCAAGTTTGATGACTACTTAATACACAACAAAACCACAAAATATACGGCGTATTTAATTCCGTTTTTCTTTATTTACAAAGCGGTTCCTATTATTCTGGACAAATATGAATATTGGGAATCCCTGTTTGGAAAAATTGTGGGTATTTATATCGTTTTGATTAGTTTATGGATTATCAGAACAATTTTTAATGCTTTACGCGATTATCTAAAACAGAAACCGGAATACAGCGACAAACCTATTGACAGTTTTGTTCAGGTTATCATGATTGTCCTCTGGATCTTTGGTGTTGCAATGATTATCTCGACGTTGTTCGGAATCAAAAAAGGAGAATTGTTAACCATTTTGGGGACGCTTTCGGCAATTATCATTTTGATTTTCAGGGATACAATCTTAGGATTTGTTTCTAGTGTTCAGGTTGCCATAAACGATATGGTTCGTATTGGTGACTGGATTACAATGGATAAATTTGGTGCCGATGGTGATGTGATCGAAATAAACCTGACAACAGTAAAGGTTCGAAATTTTGATAATACGATTACCACGATTCCGACATATGCTTTGAGTTCAGACTCTTTTCAGAACTGGCGAGGCATGCAAAAATCTGACGGAAGACGTATAAAAAGACATATCCTGATAAAAAGCAGCAGTATTCGTTTTCTGAATAACGATGATCTTAATCATATGAAACGCGTTCAGCTTATAAGTTCTTATATCGAAACCAGACAAGCAGAAATTGAAAAATACAATGATTTGCGTGGTGTAGATAAATCACTCTCTTTAAATGGCCGCAATATGACAAATCTGGGTTTATTCCGTAAATATATCATGCAATATTTGGTAACGCATCCGGGATTAAATAAAGATATGCATATTATGTGTCGTCAGCTGCAATCGACCGCGCATGGGGTTCCGTTAGAGATTTATGCTTTTTCGAGTGATAAACGCTGGGCTAATTACGAATATATTATGGCAGATATTTTTGATCATGTTATGGCTTCGGTTATTTATTTTGATCTCGAAATATTCGAATTGCCATCGACGATAGGACCGCTTAATTAGTTTTCAGTCTCAGTCTCAGTGGCAGTCTCAGTTTTCAGTTATACTGTGACTGAAAACTGAGACTGAGAACTGAGACTGAAAACTATTTTTTAATTTCTTCAAAAATAAATTTCGAATTATCATATTCTATTGGTGTTCCGGGCATAAAACATGGAAGATTAAAGTATATGCCTATTACACCACTTCCTAAAAATAGTTTATTTTCTTTTTTTAATAAAGCAAGCGGTACTCTTTTCCAGCTTCCACCGTTTGATATATAATGAAAATCACCTCGTAAAGTATCTCCTTTTATATCTCCTCTTACATCTCCGGAATCTTTACCTTGTTGATAATAAGATCTTTCGTAGCGTCCGAAAAAGCGTTTATCATTAATATTTATCGCTAAAATTGCAGTGTCCTTGCCATTTACAGCGTGATATACAATATGTTTGTACTCGCTTTTTTTATCTTTAGAATTGCAGGAAACTAGTATGATTACGATTAAAATTGTAAATAATGAAGATTTTATATTCATAGGAAGGATTTTCTCTTTACATTATAAGTGATGTAAGCTCATTTAAAATGGTAGGTTTATTTTATTTAGTTAAATGATTCAAATTTATAATAGCTGATATAACTTATATGGTGAAATTTAATATATAACTTATGTGTAAAATTATTTTTTGCATTGGAATTTTTTCTAAATTTAAAGAAAAAACATGGAAGATAGAGATGCTTTTTTAAGAGAATTCAGAGGCGAAACTTTAGGAACTGTAAGTGCTCAATCTTCACCAGATGAGTTGTTTCAAAATCAGACAATTAGACCTATTCTAAAACTTCAAAATGATTTGTTTATAGCGGTTTTTATCAACTACGTCAATAAGAACAAAGCTGATTTTTACTCCTATACGATCGAAAAAAAACTTCAAACCATAGAAAATTCCATTCAAAAAGATATTAAGTTTCGAAATTCTCTAAAAGGAATTATCATGGCGCTTTTTACAATTGAAGAATATGATACTTATATCCAGAATTCCTCTAGCTTAAATAAAAGAATGATGAATTTGCTGGTTGAACGCTTGAAAAGCCAGGTACAATTGTTTGAGTTGGAAACTAAATAAATATAGTAAATGTCGATTAGAACCTTTTGGATAATCTTAATTAAAATATTGGGATTAATTTTAATTTCTCAAACTATTACAATAATCCCTGAATGGATTTCATCAATTTATTTTTTTATATGAAAATGGAGATACAAAAAATTTAATGATCCTTATTTTTAGTGTCTTTATCGTTCTTTTAATCTTTTATTTAATCTCAAGATTTTTTCTTTTCAAAGCTAATTGGATCATCGATAAATTTAGGCTTGACAAAGGTTTTGAAAATGATACAATAGAATTAAATTCTAGTCAAAATAAGATAATTTCAATAGCTGTAATTATGATAGGAGGATTTATGTTTATCCAGAATATTCCAATTATATTTAAGGAATTTTTTGTCTTTTTCCAGCAGAAAATTCTTTTCAAAGATTATTCAAAATCTGGTTGGATTATTTTTTACTTTTTTAAAATTATCATGGGTTATTTATTAATGATGAACAGTTTTCGAATTGCGAGATTTATTGATAAACAGAAATAAAAATTAAGGATTTATGTTTAACCAATTCCGAAATAAATTCCCATTATCTGATGAAAAATGGATTCAATATACGAACCTTTTCAGTCGCATTGAAGTTCCAGCAAAGACAACTCTTTTAGAAGAAGGTGAAATTTCGAAAAAGCTTTTTATAATTGAAAAAGGATGCATCAGGGTTTGGTTTAATAATAATGGAAAAGATTTGACAACTCAATTCTTTTTCGAAAATCAAAGTGTTGCTTCTATCGAAAGTTTTATAAAAAAAATGCCGAGTCCCGTTGTGGTTGAAACTATTGAATCTTCTGTTTTATGGTGGATTCACAAAAACGACCTGGATAAAATTTTGGAAGAAATTAAAGAAATTCCAGAGTTGCGAGATCGTTTAATTGATATGCTTTTTCAGCGCACATTTGATTATATGAAATATTTTGTTTCTTTTATAAAAGACTCTCCTACTCAGCGTTATCTTAATTTAATTAAAGAAAGACCTCAAATAATTCAGCGTGTTCCGCAACATTATATAGCTTCTTATCTTGGCGTAACAACCGTTCATTTAAGCCGTATAAAAAGCAAATTAATACATAGCAAATAGTCAAATTTTACCATATAAGAAATTATAAGCAAAACTTAAATTAACTTATATAACTTATATGGTTTATTATTTTATTTGATAACAAATGTTATCGTGCAGCCATAAATGACGCTCTAATTTTGCTTCATAAAATATAATAATTATGAAAGCAGTAGTTGTTTATAAAAAAGGCGAATTGCCAAAATATGGAGAATTCGCAGATCCGATTATCCAAAACGAAAATGAAGTTTTAATTTCAGTAAAAGCAGTGGCGATTACAAATCTGGATAAAGGAATTGTAAGCGGTGATCACTATTCTTCTGGTCATGAGAATCAAAACGGAATTGTAATTGGCAGTGACGCAATAGGTTTTCTTGAAAACGGAACAAGGGTTTATGCTCGTGGACTCAGCGGTACAATTGCCGAAAAAGCGATTGTAGAAAAAAGCAGAATGGTTCCTTTACCTGAAGGAATTAGTGATGAAATTGCAGCATCAATGCCAAATGCCGTAGCTGGTTCAGCGATGGCGTTACGTTTTAGGGCTAAAATACAATCAGGAGAAACAGTTTTGATTAACGGAGCTACTGGTTTTACGGGTCAAATGGCAATTCAGATTGCAAAACATTACGGTGCAAAGAAGATAATTGTTACCGGAAGAAACGAAAAAACACTTCAAAGTTTACTGGAATTAGGTGCTGATGAAATTATTTCTCTTAAACATGAAGATGAAGCTATTATTGCTCAATTGAAAGTAATTCAGCAAAATACGCCTATTGATATAATTCTGGATTATTTATGGGGACATTCGGCAGAATTAATTTTCTCCTTTTTAAAAGGAAAAGGAAATTTTACGCATCCTGTTCGATATGTTTCTATTGGCGCTATATCTGGTGATTCTATACAATTATCTGCCGCAATATTAAGAAGTGTAGATTTGCAATTATCAGGTTCAGGTTTAGGAAGCTGGACTAAAGATGAAGTAAAACTATTGTTTTTAGAAATTCTTCCGGAAATGTTTCTTCTTGCCGCTCAAAACAAATTGAAAGTCAATATTGAAACTATTCCTTTAGCTGATATTGAAAAAATGTGGAATGCAGAAGTTCCGGATGGTAAACGATTGGTGGTTATGGTTTAATGTTGTTTAATTGAACGCGGATTAAACGGATTGCTAAAGCATGACGCGGATAAAAACGGATTTTATAATATTCGTGAAAAAAATATCCACACCGTTTGTCATTTCGAGGAACGAGAAATCTCCACAAGAAATTCCGCAACGATAGTCTTAACTTTGTAGAGTTACTCACGAAGATTTCTCGTTCCTCGAAATGACAAGATTGTGTCTGAGCTTTCTGTTTTATTTATCTTTAATATTCAGGACAAGACACTATAAATAAAAAAAAAGGTTTGACGAGAATTACTTTCGTCAAACCTTTTTTATTGAAATAGCTGTAAAAAATTACTCTTTCGACAACATCAATTCTTTGATGTATTTTACCGGAGCGCTACCAAAACTTAAGAATTTCTCATGGAATTTTTTAAGGTTGAATTTATCTCCTTCTTTCTTTTTAAGTTCTTCTCTCAGGTTATAAATTTCAGTATATCCTGTAAAATAGGAACATAATTGTACTTGAGATAAAGTAACACGTTTCCATTTTCCATCAGCTTCAGCTTGTTGCTGGAAAGCTTCTTTGGTCAATAAATCGATAGCAGCTTCTTTAGACATATTTTTTGTATGAACACTAATGTCTAAGATTGTATTACAAGTAGCTCTTAAATTCCATTTATAATACATTAACCACATTTCGTCAGAATTTTTATAACCGCTTTCCAGCATCATTTTCTCTGCATAAACTGCCCAACCTTCAACCATTGCACCGTTTCCTAAGATTGATTTAATGATACTTGGTGATTGGTTGCTGTAAACCAGTTGCGTATAATGTCCTGGAACTGCTTCATGAATATTCAGAATCTGAAGGATATAATCGTTGTATTCGCGTAAATAACTTTCTGCATTTTCAGCTGTCCAGCCTGTCATACTTCCTACATTATAATAAGTATTTGCATTTTTATCATAAGGTCCGGGTGCAGAAATAGAAGCTCCGGCAACTCCAGCCATATAAGCCGGTTCTTTACGTACTACAAGTGGTTTTGATGGATCTATGTATAATAAATCTTTCGCTTTTACATATGCTGTTAATTCCGGGATTTGTTTCTCAATTTCAGATTGAAATTTCTCCGGTGTAGTATGTTGTAATGAAATTTTATCAATTACTTGTTTGATTAATTCCAGTTTGTTTGTTGGTTTTGCTTCGTTTCCTTTGTATTTAGTCCAAAGTTTATCAGCCAAAACAAACATTTTATCATGCAAATCTTTTTTGTGATCGTTTGCCACTTTAAAAATTTCATCTGCAGTATAGCTTGACTGAATATCAAAATTAAATTTTTTAGCATATAATGCAGCACCTAATCTAAAAGTACGCGGCGTTTTGTTTGGTAATTTTTTTAACCAATCAGCATAATCTGTAACTGCTTTTTTTGCAATTTTTGCTTTATCCAGCATTTCTTTTTTCTCAGCAGCACTTAATTTACTTTGTTCCAAAGCAGCATTCAAATCAGTGTCAAAAGCAGATGAACCGCCAAGATTTTGTGCTATTGCAAGTTCAGTGTGTTCAATAGTTGGATTTTTGATGTTCTTTTTAGCGGCTTCATAATAAGCCGGAACATTATTCATTTTTACATTAAAAGCACGCAAACGAACTTCTAAAGGATCATATTTTCCATTTAAAATCTCTGCAAATGCTCCACATACATTGTATTCAGAAGGATTCCATTCAGATGATTTCATTTCTTTGATGCTAAAAATAGTAGCTTCAAGCTGATTTTTTATCATTTGAAAATCGGTCTTGTTATTATCAGACAAATTTTCAATGTCAAATTGTTTTAAAGAATCCAATTGCGCATTGACAAAATCAAGCTGAACTTTTTCTTCGTTAGCATCCGGAATAGACAAAATACTATCGTATTTATGATACCCAACGCTTGAAGCCCAACCTGGATTAATTTTCCATAGAGAAGTTACAAAACCATCTTTGTACTTGTCAAATTTTCCATCTAAAGCTTTATCTTCGTTAGACTTAGTACTTTTGTTACAAGAAAAAAGTAATGAAATTGCAAAAACTGAAACAAATAGTTTTTTCATAAGTTAATTTTTTAATGGTTTAAAGATAGAAAAAATGTTCTTTATGCAAAACTATTTGCTATTTGTGATCAATATTTCAATAAATCTGATAAAACTTCTTCAAAACGATTCTTTGGTAAAAACTGATCTTCTAATGCTTTTGTAAACGGAATTGGAGAATCTAAGCTCGCGACCCTTTTTACCGGAGCATCCAGATACTCAAAACATTCCTCCATAATTAAGGCTGAAATATCACTTGCGATTCCACCAAACAAAGTGTCTTCCTGATAGATGATAACCTTTCCGGTTTTCTTTACAGAAGCAAAAATAGTTTCAGTATCTAAAGGCTGTAAGGTTCTTAAATCTATTAAATCAGCTTCGATCTCAGGATTTTTAGATAAAGTATCCAAAGCCCAATGTACAGTAGCTCCAAAAGCAATAATAGTAACTGATTTTCCTTCTTTCAGCAAAGCTGCTTTTCCTAAAGGAATTGTATAGTAATCAACCGGAACATCCTGATAAACGCTGCGATACAATTGTTTATGTTCAAAAAATAAAACCGGATTCGGATCATTTATAGACGTATTCAATAAACCTTTTGCGTCATATGGAAAAGCAGGATAAACTACTTTTAGTCCCGGAGTTTTAGTAAACCAGGCCTCGTTTGTCTGTGAGTGAAATGGTCCTGCCTGAGTTCCGCCGCCACAAGGCATACGAACTACAACATCAGCCTTTTCTCCCCATCGATAATGCGATTTTGCCAATAAATTTACGATTGGATTGAAACCTGTCGAAACAAAATCAGCAAACTGCATTTCTACAATCGCTTTATAACCATTTATAGACAATCCCATTGCGGTAGAAACCACGGCACTTTCGCAAATTGGTGTATTACGTATGCGGTCTTTTCCAAATAAGTCTACAAAACCATCAGTGATTTTAAAAGCGCCTCCATATTCTGCAATATCCTGCCCCATTAGTATGAGGTTTCCGTGACGTTTCATAGATTGCTCCAGACTATATCTGATAGAATCTATAAAACGTATATTTTTCACTTCCTCAGAAGGGTTAACTTCTTCATGTTGATATGGTTTGTAGACATCATCTAATTCTCCGCTATAAGTAGGGACAATTTCTGGTTCTGCATTTGCAATGGCTAAATTTTCATCAATTTCCTGTTTGATCTCGTTGTGCAATTGCTCGTCAAATTCAGTGGTAAGGATGCCATTTTCAGTTAAATATTTTCTATAGTTTGCTACCGGATCTTTTGCTGCCCATTCGTCCATTAATTCCTGTGGTACATATTTTGTCCCGCTTGCTTCTTCATGTCCGCGCATTCTAAATGTTTTAAACTCTAATAAAACCGGATGCGGATCCTTTTGCATGTCTTCTTTTAACTGCGTAATTTTATTAACGATTTCAACGATATTATTTCCGTCAATGATATAGCTTTCAATTCCGTATCCAATACCTTTATCTGCAAGGTTTTCGCATAGATATTGTTCGTTTGTAGGAGTCGAAAGTCCATAGCCATTATTTTCTATAATAAACATTACAGGCAATTTCCAGACAGCAGCAATATTAAGCGCTTCATGAAAATCTCCTTCGCTTGTGGCGCCTTCTCCGGTAAATACTGCTGTTACTTTTTTATTGTTTTGAAGTTTATCAGCCAAGGCAATTCCGTCTGCGATCCCTAATTGAGGGCCTAAATGGGAGATCATTCCTATAATATTATATTCTTGGGTTCCAAAGTGAAAACTCCTGTCCCTGCCCTTTGTAAAACCATTTGCTTTTCCTTGCCATTGTGAAAATAAACGGTGCAACGGAATATTTCTTGTAGTAAAAACACCTAAGTTTCTGTGCATTGGTAATACATATTCAGTTTCATCTAAAACTGCTGTAACTCCTACTGCGATTGCTTCCTGCCCTATTCCGGAAAACCATTTTGAAACTTTTCCTTGTCGAATCAGAATGAGCATCTTCTCTTCGATCAAACGGGGTTTAAGGATTTTTTTATATAAATCTAATAATTGTGCATCAGTAAGGTTTTGTCTGTAAAAGATCATTTGGTTCGTTGTTTTAGTGTTTCAAATATAGAAAAATATAACAATTTTATTCATTTTTGTTATAATTTTTTAATTTTAATATAACTTTTAAAATGCAAATCTAAAATATTCTCTACCTTTGTTACTGAAAGGTCTTACAAGTCCTTTATCCTATCAATAAAAAATGTAAAGTATGCAAAACATTCCTAGTGTAGACTTACGTGATTTCCTTTCGGACGACCCGAAACGTAAACAAAAATTTGTAAATGAAATCGGCAGTGCATTTGAAAACATTGGCTTCGTAGCCCTAAAAGGTCATTTTTTAGACGACCAGTTAGTAGACGAGCTTTATAGCGAAATTAGAAAATTTTTCGCTTTGCCAGTAGAAACTAAGCATAATTATGAAATTCCCGGTATTGGCGGGCAAAGAGGCTATGTATCTTTTGGAAAAGAACATGCCAAAGGACGTAAAGAAGGAGATTTGAAAGAATTTTGGCATTTTGGTCAGTATGTTGACAAAGATTCCAAATATGCTTCAGAGTATCCGGAAAACGTAGAAGTTAAAGAATTACCCCGTTTTAATGTTGTGGGGAAAGAAGCATATCAAATGCTTGAAAAAACAGGTGTTTATGTGTTAAGAGCTTTGGCTTTGCATTTAGGTTTAGATGAGTTTTATTTTGATCAATATGCAAAAGAAGGAAACTCTATTTTAAGACCAATTCATTATCCACCAATTACTTCTGAGCCGGAAAACGCAATTCGTGCAGCAGCTCACGGAGATATTAACCTGATTACTCTTTTAATGGGAGCACAAGGTAAAGGATTACAAGTTCAAAATCATGATGGAGAATGGATTGACGCTATCGCAGAAGACGATCAATTGGTTATTAATGTGGGAGATATGTTATCAAGACATACCAATAACAAACTAAAATCAACAATTCATCAGGTAGTAAACCCACCAAGGGATTTATGGGGAACTTCACGCTATTCAATTCCGTTTTTTATGCATCCTGTAAGCGATATGCGCCTGGATTGTTTAGAAAACTGTATTGATGCTGAAAATCCTAAGAAATTCGAAGATATTACTGCGGGAGATTACTTATACGAACGTTTAGTAGATTTAGGTTTGATAAAAAAGTAACACTAAATAAAATTGAAATATTAAAATTCCAAATTCCAACTATCAATTGGGATTTGGAATTTAATTTTTAGAAACCACAACTATTGAAATTTATTTTTTAGCATAAAAATTTATGGACTTACAAGATCAATTAAAAAACTTATTTCCGGATCACGTAGAATCAAATGAAACTGAAGAAATTCAGGAACAGGATCATGTTCTTTATATTCAAAAAGAACCTATGATTTGTAAATTCGAAAAGCGAAAAGGAAAAGCTACAACCATAATCGAAGGTTATGAAGGAAGTGACGAAGATTTTAAAATTTTGGCCAAAGAAATTAAAACAAAATTAAGCGTTGGCGGAACTTTTAAAGATGCTTCAATCATTATCCAGGGCGATTATCGCGATAAAATCATGGAAATCCTGAAAGCAAAAGGATTTAAAACAAAACGTGTTGGAGGATGATAATTTTAGATTTTAGATTATTGATTTTAGATTTTAGATTGAATAAAAAAAATTAACCCCAAAGCACGCAAAGAATTACAAGTGAAGGTTTTTTGCAAAAAGGCTAAGAACGCAAAGCTTTGTCTTTTGAATTTTAGGTTATTGAGATTTGATTTTTTTAAATTATAATTTCAGATGTATAAAACCTTTGAACCTTTGTCACTTTGAACCTTAAAGAAAAAATATGATACAAAACTCAGAATTAATACTTAATCCGGACGGAAGCGTTTACCACTTAAACCTTCGTCCTGAACATATAGCTCACGATATAATTTTTGTTGGAGATCAAAACAGAGTAGAAAAAATTACACAATTTTTTGATTCGATTGAATATTCTACCCAAAAAAGAGAATTTAAAACACAAACCGGAATTTATAAAGGCAAAAGAATATCTGTAATGTCAACCGGAATTGGTCCTGACAATATTGATATTGTGATAAATGAATTAGATGCTTTGGTAAATATTGATTTAGAGACACGCCAGCCAAAAAAAGAATTAACATCTTTGAATATTATCAGAATTGGAACTTCAGGTTCATTGCATGCTGATATTCCGGTTGATAGTTTTGTGATGTCTAAATTTGGTTTGGGATTAGATAATATGCTTCGCTCCTACCTGATTGATGAAGTATCGAATGCAGCGATCGAAGATGCTTTTATTGCACACACGAATTGGGATATCAGAAAAGGAAAACCTTATGCGATTGCGTGTTCTGAAAAATTAGAAAAAATTATTGAGTCAGATAAAATATTTAAAGGAATTACAGCTACAGCCGGAGGTTTTTACGGGCCACAAGGGCGTGTTTTACGTTTAAACATTCAGGATGAAGCATTAAACAGTAAAATGGACAGTTTTAATTTTAATGATGAAAAAATCACTAATTTAGAGATGGAAACAGCTGCTATCTATGGGTTATCAGCACTTTTAGGACATAATGCGTTATCTCTAAATGCAATTATAGCCAATCGTGCTTCTGGAACTTTTAGTGAAGATCCTTATAAAGCAGTTGATGAGTTGATTACGTACACTTTGAACAAGCTGGCTCAAAAATAATCAGGAAATTTGTCAGTTAGATAATTAAATAATTTATGCAAACTGCTATTCTTAGATTTGAAAAATTATTGTTGGAAAATGGCACTTATTTTCCAACAATAACTCAAAATATATTAGAGGAAAGAAAACCCGGAAAATGGTCTAAAAAAGAAATTTTAGGACATTTAACAGATTCAGCGCTTCATAATCTCGTTAGGTTTACAGAAATAAATTATCTCGAAAAACCTTACCAACACAGACCATATAATCAAATAGATTTAGTAAATTTAAATCAATATCAGGAAATGGATATTCAGGAGTTAACACAGCTTTGGTTTTTATTAAACAAGCAAATTGTGAAACTCATGAAATCTGTTGATGAGAAAGTTTTAGATTATAAAATTGTTCTGAGTGATGAATCAGTAATTGATTTAAAGTTTTTGATGACTGATTATATAGAACATTTAGAACATCATATCAATCAGATAAAATCTTAGAATTATGTTTTTAAGAGTAGCAAGACATACCAATAACCTGGAAGCAATTGAAGATTTTTATGTCGACATTCTTGGTTTTGAGCGATTAGGAGGTTTTGAAAATCATAATAATTATGATGGTATTTTTATTGGAAAATCCGGTTTAGACTGGCATTTTGAATTTACACAATCCCAAACAAAAGCAAATCACTCTTTTGATGAAGATGATGTAATTGTACTTTATCCAAAAACAATTTTAGATTATAACGAATTAATAAAAAGGCTTTTACAGCATAATATTTCAAGTATACATGCAATTAATCCTTTCTGGAATGAAAACGGACAAATGTTCCTGGATCCGGATGGTTATCGCATTGTTGTTTCGCCCTTGAAAGCAGAAATAGACGAAATTAATTAGATAATAAGTCAATTTAAAAATTAGAGAATTGATTTTAATTCTTGAGATTAAAAAATATTACAAATAAATAATGGCAGAAGAAACACATAAAAAAATACTATTCAAATATTACAGCACCTATCTTGAAGAGATTGTTTCAGAAACGATGTGGGCTGAAGTGATTGATGTTGAAAAGGGATACTTTAAATTGGATAATATTCCGTTTTTTGGACCTTTGATAGCAACCGATGATATTTTTCGTGCAGAATATGACGAAAATGAAAAAAACTTTATACATAGGGAAACCATACAGAGTTCAGGAAATTCTATCGTTCAGGTTCTAATTTTGGAAGAAGGATTTGATAAGGAAATTATCAGGGAGAAATTAAAATCAATTAACTGCATATCAGAAGGGTTGAATGATACTTTTTTTGCTGTTGAGATTGTTAAAAATGTAGATTATTCTATAGTTAAAAGTTTATTGGATGAATATGAATCAAATTCAATAATAGAATTTGCGGAGCCTTGTCTTTCTGAGAAACACAGAACCGATTTATTAAAAAATTAAACAAACAAACAAACAGACTTAAAATACGCTTACCAAACTTAAACTTAACTAAAAATGAAAACTGTAAAAATTGTAGGTGTTCCGGAACACTTCAATTTGCCATGGCATTTATGCATTGAAAATGGTGAATTTGAAGCTGAAAGCATTGATTTGCAATGGAACAATATTCCGGAAGGTACCGGCAAAATGTGCCAGATGCTTCGTGATGGTGAAGCTGACATTGCTGTTATTTTAACCGAAGGAATTGTAAAAGACATCGTTGCCGGAAACCCCAGTAAAATTGTTCAGATTTATGTTCAGTCACCTTTGATCTGGGGAATTCATGTTGCGGCAAAATCAGATTTTCAAAGTGTAAAAGATCTCAAGGATAAAAAAGTAGCAATTTCCAGAATTGGTTCCGGATCTCAGTTAATGGCTTACGTAAATGCACATGAAAATGGCTGGCAAACTGATAATTTGCAATTTGAGATCATCAATACCATCGATGGTGCCGTTGAAGCTTTGACAAAAGGAACGGCTGATTATTTTATGTGGGAACGTTTTATGACAAAACCGCTTGTAGATCAGGGAATTTTCAGACGTGTTGGCGACTGCCCTACTCCATGGCCTTCATTTGTAATTACGGTTCGTGATGAATTCCTGAAAAAGAACCCTAAAACAGTCGAAAAAATACTTGAAATTATAAACAAAACAACCCAGGATTTTACTCAGATCCCTAATATAGACAAAACATTATCAGAATTATTCAATCAAAAGATCGAAGATATTCAGGAATGGTTAAAACTTACACAATGGTCTCAAAAGAATTTGAGCGAAAAAGCATTTATTAAAATTCAAAATCAGTTATTTGATCTGGGAATTATTGATAAAAAAAGTACTTTTGTTGAAACTGTAAAAGCGCTGTAAATACTGCTTTTGATTCTTATGATAAAATTTCCTAAAATTGACTTTCCGCAATTAAAATCCAGATTACAGGTGAAATCTCCCTGGGACAGGATTATTATTATGCTGTTGAGCCTTTTAATTACGATTCCAATTTTTATCATACTGCATCAGAACCTAATTGATTTAGAATGGCCATTTAATCTTGACCGTGTCTTTATTTTTATCTTTGTGTTTGCTGCTATTTTCTTTCTTTTAATGTATCTGCGAACTATAATCATCTTATGTATAGCAATTTATATATTGGTGCTTATCTACGGAAGTGTAATAGGAAATTATGGTTTTAGTGAAATATCCGAAGATTATAATTCAATGATTTATACGATGTCTGATAATCCTTTTCCGCAGGATATTATTGTGGCAAAGCTGCTTCCGTTTCCTAATAAATCAAAAATTATTAATGCCATAGAATATCAAAACCCAAAGGTTCGCAATTTTGCCATAATGGCGACTACAAAGCACTTTAAAGGGATAAAAGGGTATTCAGATTATAGAACTATTATTCAGTGTTTTGCAGTTTTTAAAGAAATAAACGGACGTTGGAATTATGTTAATGATCCTAAAGAAGGTGATTATATTGCAACGGCAAGCGAATCATTAGAATATTTTTCCGGCGATTGCGATGATCATTCTATTTTAATGGCTGCCGCAATTCGTTCTATTGGCGGAACTCCAAGGCTAATTCATACTAAAGGGCATATATATCCGGAAATTCTGATTGGTTCCTTAATTGATCTGGAAAAAGTCAATTATTTAATCAAGAATGTACTTTTTGTAAAAGAAAGTTATGGCAAAAAAATCCATTACCATATTGACGAACGCGGGCAAGTATGGATGAATCTTGATTATACAGCCAAATATCCCGGCGGACCATTTATGTACGAAGAAATTTTAGGAGCGCTAACTTTAAAATAATTTTTAAAGTTAGTAATGATTTGAATTTTAGAGGTTTCAGGAATTTATATGAAGACACACTAACGGGTGTCTTTTTTTTTGTGTATTGCTGTTTTTATCCAAGTATTGCATTTGCTGATTTAATAAGGAATTGTAGGTTTAATTCCTGTTTATTTTTATAAATATTTGATTTTTAGATTTTTAATTAAAAATATTTTTGTAAATTTCTGTGGTCTAACCTTAATCACAAAATCATGAAAAAATCTAAATTATTTATCTTCGGAATTGCATTATTAGCAGTATTAATGGTTTCATGTCACAAATATCGAAACAAACTGGTAAACTCCTGGAAAATCACAGCTGTTGAACCAAAAATACCTCTTTCTGACTCTTTAAAAAATGTAATCCTGACTCAGGGACAACTAACATTTACAAAAGACGGACATGTTACGGGATATCTACAAAGAGAAATAACGGATGGTACATTTGCGTTGACAAAAGGAGGAAAAAGTTTAGTAATAAAAGATGAAACAGGAACCCCATATCCTTGTGAAAGTACTATAACTAATGACGAACTGATTTTAGACAGCAAAGAGATGAAAGTCACACTCAAAAAAATATAGCATATACTTTATATAAACCTGATTAACCACGCAATACAGCGTGGTTTTTTATTTAAATTAAACTCTAAATTCAGGTTCGTTATAAGGATTGGTATTTTTTCTTTAAAATAAAAACACAAATTGTATCTTTGCATTCTTAAAATAATACAAATCATTTATGTGAAAAATAATTTCTTTTAGAAAATTTAAAGAGCAAACTGCAATCGCGGTTATGCTATTTATTCATCTTAACAGAAAGAAATTATGCTTATTCTACAAAACATTTCATATAAACACAGCAACACTGATTTATTGTTTGACAACATTGGTTTTACAATAAATAATCAGGAAAAAATTGCACTAATTGGCAATAATGGCGTTGGAAAATCGACGTTGCTAAAAATTATTGCCAGCGAATTACAGCCTTCAAACGGAGAACTAAAAGTTAACTCTGAGCCTTATTATATTCCTCAAATTTTTGGGCAATACAATCATCTTACAATTGGCGAAGCTTTGCGTGTCAATGATAAACTGAATGCACTTACAGCAATACTGGAAGGAAACGTAACAGAAGAAAATCTTACGGTATTAAACGATGACTGGACTATTGAAGAACGTTGTTATACTGCGCTAAAATATTGGCAATTATCTGATTTAGATCTAACGCAAAAAATTGAAACATTAAGCGGAGGTCAGAAAACAAAGGTTTTTCTTGCCGGTATCTCCATTCATGAACCTGAATTGGTTTTACTTGATGAGCCCAGCAATCACCTCGATCATGCAGCAAGAGAATTGTTGTACAACTTTATTGATTCTACAAACAGCAGTTTGATTATTGTGAGCCACGATCGAAAATTGCTGAACCTTTTAAACACCGTTTATGAACTTAGTAAACGTGGTATCAGCATTTATGGCGGAAATTATAATTTTTATGCTGAGCAGAAAGAAATCGAAAAAACTGCCCTGAACCAGGATTTACACAGTAAAGAAAAAGCCTTGCGAAAAGCTAGGGAAAAAGAACGTGAAACAATAGAAAGACAGCAAAAACTGGATGCACGAGGAAAAAAGAAACAAGAGAAATCAGGTGTTGCCAGAATAATGATGAATACGTTACGCAATAATGCCGAAAATAGCTCCTCGAAACTCAAAAGCGTTCATGTAGAGAAAATTGACGGCATATCGAAGGAATTACGAGAACTACGGTCTGCTTTGCCTGATGTAGATCAGATGAAATTTGGTTTTGATAATTCGGGTTTACATAAAGGTAAGATTTTGTTTAAGGCAAATGCGATCAACTACAGTTATAAAGAGCGGTTATTATGGAAAAAAGATTTAAATATCGAGATAATAAGCGGAGAAAGAATTGTTCTTAAAGGCAATAATGGATCCGGAAAAACAACTCTGATCAAAATAATTCTGGAAAAATTAGAGCCTAAATCAGGAACGGTATATTCTGCGCAAAATAAATCGGTTTATATCGATCAGGATTATTCGCTTATAAATAATGAACTTAAGGTTTATGATCAGGCACAACAATTTAATAGCTCAGGATTAGAAGAACACGAAATAAAAATGAGACTTAATCGCTTTTTATTCCATAGAGAATATTGGGATAAACCTTGTAGTGCTTTAAGCGGTGGCGAAAAAATGCGGCTAATGTTGTGTTGCCTGACAATAAATAATGGATCACCGGACATTATTATTTTAGATGAACCAACAAATAATTTAGATATTCAGAATATCGAAATCCTTTCAGCCGCTATTAATGAATATAAAGGAACATTGATTGTGGTTTCTCATGATGAATCATTTCTGGAAGAAATAAATATAGAAAAAACAATTCAGCTTTAATAAAGATACAATTCCTTAAAACAACCTCTAAAGACGTATGACTTTAGAGGTTGTTTTATTTTTCAAATCATCTAAACACTTGATTGTAAGTAAAAAAAAAGCATAAATATATTGCGCAGTCAAATAACTGCGTTATATTTGCAGTCAAATAACTGCACAATGGAAATTCGTAGAGATGTATTTCAGGCAATTGCCGACCCTACCCGCAGGGCAATATTAAGTTTGGTAGCGATTCAGGCTATGACACCCGGAACTATAGCTGAAAAATTTGATTCGTCAAGACAAACGATTTCAAAACACATTCAGATCCTGACGGAATGTGAATTACTGGAACAGGCACAGAATGGCAGAGAAATTTATTATCATATCAATGCCATAAAAATGAAAGAAGTAGCTGATTTTATTGAGCCTTTCCGTCAAATGTGGGATGATCGATTTAATAAATTAGAAAGTATTATGAAGAACTATAAACCTAAAAAATAACTTTATGGAACTAAAAACAAAAATCGATGCTCAGGATGGTAAACAGGATCTTATAATTACAAGAGAATTTGATCTTCCGCTGGCATTACTTTTTAAGGCTTATGATGATCCTGAAATTGTAGCACAATGGATGGGCACAAAAGTACTGAAACTAGAAAACAACCCACACGGCGGTTATCAATTTGAAACGACTGATCCTCACGGAAATATTGTGTTTAAGGCAAATGGCGTGATTCATGAATATAGTCCGGACCAGAGAATTATACGCACGTTTGAAATGGAAAACTCACCTTTTGCTGTTCAGCTTGAATATTTAGAGTTTGAATCGATCTCTGATAAAACCAGTAAACTCACGATGCATATAATTTATAAATCTGTTGATCTTCGTGATCAAATGTTGAAATTGCCTTTTGCACAAGGTATAAATATGGCACACAACAGATTGCAGGAAATTGTAAACAAACTTAAATAAAAACATCATGACAAAAAGAAATAAAATTATTTATTGGATCGCTACTCTGTGGCTTGCATTAGGAATGACATCTACAGGAATTGTACAATTAATTAAAATGAAAGAAGAAGTGGACATGATGACCCATTTGGGCTACCCTATTTACTTTTTGACCCTATTGGGAATCTGGAAAATATTAGGCGTTACAGCTATATTAATTCCTAAATTCCCTTTATTGAAAGAATGGGCTTATGCGGGGTTCTTTTTTCAATGTCCGGAGCTGTTTTTTCTCATTTAGCTTCGGGAGATCCTGCCATAGCTCTTTTTGGACCAATATTATTACTTGTTTTAACGGTGACTTCGTGGTATTTCAGACCTTTAGAAAGAAAAGTAACGTCATTAAATCTTTGATCTTTTAAATTTTTTAATTTAGTAAAGCTTATTAAATGTCCGTTTAAAGAATAAAAGAATATCTATTTTTAAATAAAAATAATCATATGGATACTGCTAAAAACAAGTTGTCGCCTGAACAACAAGAAGAAATACTGAATGTTTTAGAAACACGCTTTGAGAAAAACACACAACGCCATAAAGATATTGAATGGGAAAAAGTAAAAGCTAAACTACTGACTAATCCCAATAAATTATGGTCACTCGATGAAATGGAAACAACTGAAGGAGAACCGGACGTTGTGGGTTATGATAAAAAAACCGATGAATATATTTTTTATGACTGTTCTGCAGAAAGTCCCAAAGGCCGCAGAAGTTTGTGTTATGATCATGAAGCTTTAGAAAAAAGAAAAGAAAACAAACCTGCTGACAGTGCACTTAATAGAGCTGCCCAAATGGGAATTGAACTGTTGAATGAAGAGCAATACAAAGAACTTCAGACATTGGGTAATTTTGACTTAAAAACTTCCAGCTGGATTACAACACCTTCTAATATTAGAAAATTGGGCGGAGCATTATTCTCTGATTTCCGTTACAATACTGTATTTGTATATCATAACGGCGCCGAATCGTATTATGCTGCAAGAGGTTTTCGAGGTTTTTTGCGAGTTTAGTAATTTATAAATAGCTTTGATTTCTAAATTTGATTGTATTAGATATCAAGTCCTATTTGATAAGAGTTTGATTTTATGATGCAATATTAAAAAGTAAAAACAAAAATGATTTTAGCCTTTGATACGTATTACTTTGACGAAAAAGCAAAAACGGTTTGCCTGGAATTTGAGGAATGGAACGAAAGTAAAAACTTTAAAATTCACACAGAAATTATCGATAATATCGAGGAATATGTTCCGGGAGAATTTTATAAAAGAGAGTTGCCTTGCATCATTAGTTTATTGAACAAGATTGATTTAAAAAACATTGAAGCGATTGTTGTAGATGGATTTGTTTATTTAGACGATGAAAAAAAATATGGTTTAGGAGGTCGTTTATATGAAAAGCTAAACAGCGAAATTCCGATTATTGGTGTTGCAAAAACAAATTTTGCCGCTATCGAAAAAAACAAGAGAGCTTTAGTTAGAGGCGATAGTAAAAAACCGCTCTTTATTACTTCTATTGGTATTGAGCTGGATGATGCTTTTGAAAAAGTAGCAAGTATGGCAGGAGAATTTAGGTTTCCGACATTGTTAAAAGAACTGGATCGATTAACGAAAGAATTATAAAATCAGGATATCAAACGGATAAAATTAAACTGGATTATTTGGAAGAATTAGAATTAACAGGAGACGATATCCAATTCCTGAAAGAGAGAATTAAGGAATATGACAGATACAGCATTTTATGGGTATTTATTATGCTTTGTTTGTATTATGGTTTTTATCATTTAAATTTTTTAGAGGGAATTCCTTCGGTTGCTTCAGTTTTGGATGGCTTTATTATACTTGAAATTGTATTTCTAGGAGTTTTTAGTTATGCCCTGATCAAAGGTTTTGAACGAAATTTAAATTGGAAGAAAAACTTATACAAACAAAAGAAAATAACAGGTTCTTTTAAAGTTATCGAGAAGATAATTACCAACGAGCATGATTCAGATTCAACGAGTCATAATGTGGTTAGAATATTTTCTGAAATTGAAAAAAAAGATAAATATATTTTTATGGATAATGATAATTTCAGAAAACTAAAGGTAGATGATTTTATTTATCTGGAATATTTTACAGATTCAGATCTCATTAAAACATTAGAATTCAACAATCGAAAATTAGAATACATAAGGTATCAAATATATAATAATGCCTGGTGATAAATTACTTGTAAATGAGTAATTTACTGAATTAAATTTTAATTAAATTTGATAAAACTGAATTTATAAATTAAAACAAATATGATGGAAGATTCAAAAAATCAAACAGACTCATCCTCAAATGAGAACACGCCAAAAGTGACAGGAATTGGCGGTATTTTCTTTTTCTCAGATAATCCTCAGGAAACCAGAGATTGGTACGCAAAGAATTTAGGATTTAATGTTAACGAATGGGGTTCTACTTTTGAATTTAGAAAAGTAAATAAACCTGACGAAATAAGTTCAATGCAATGGAGTCCTTTTAAAAAAGGAGACAACTACTTTTCTCCATCTCAAAAAGAGTTTATGATTAATTATCAGGTTCAGAATATTGAAGGTCTTGTAGATCAGCTCAAGCAAAACGGAGTAACTGTACTGGATAATATTGAAACTTTTGATTACGGTAAATTTGTTCATATCATGGATGCAGATGGCAACAAAATAGAACTTTGGGAGCCAGTTTAATATACAAATAAAAAGATACTCAAAAACTCCATTATTTCTAATGGAGTTTTTTATTTTTAAATGAAGTTTCTGAATCATTTTCTTGTTGAAAATTCAAATAAAAACCAGGTCTAAAACTACTGATTTTAAGCCTGAATTGTGTAGTAAAAAATGAAAGAGTCCTTGTTTTGTTTGCTCCATTTGGCAAAAAGCCCTATATTACAAAAAATAAAAAAGTCAATTTGCACCAAAAGCTACTGGCAAAAAATATTAAGAAAATGAAACAATTACTTCAGTGGACCATCATAATTCCGGCACTTGCCTGGGTTCTATTTTTTAGCGGACTTGTAGACAACAGCAGCATATTTCAGGTTATTGCAAGCATATTACTCATCCTTAGTGTTATGTCTGCCGTACACCACTCTGAGATAATAGCAGAAAGAGTTGGCGAACCCTACGGAACTATTATTCTGGCCATATCCATAACCGTTATTGAAGTTTCGATTATTGTTTCCTTAATGCTTTCAGAAGGTTCAGAAGCGGCTTCTTTAGCGCGTGATACCGTATATGCAGCGACAATGCTAATCTTAAATGGTATTATTGGGCTTTGCCTTTTAATTGGCGGTTTAAAACATTATGAGCAAAATTTTTCTGTTTCTTCTGTTACTATTGGCTTGGTTTCGTTGGTTTCGATTATCGTATTTACACTGGTCTTCCCTACTTTTACAGAAAGTGTTTCAGGATCTTATTATTCAACTCCGCAGCTTGTTTTTGCTTCAATTGCCTGTATCGTTATTTATTCGTCTTTTCTGTTTGCACAAACCAGCAGATACAGACAATATTTTCTAACTGTTGGTGACGACGAGAACGAAGACATTGTGGAGCCAATACCAATCGATAATAAAACTTTTTATACCAGTCTTGTTTTTCTTATAGTAAGTTTGGGTATTGTGGTATTATTGGCGAAAACCCTCTCTCCTACTATCGAAAGTATCATTGTGAGCTATCATCTTCCAAAAACTTTGGTTGGGGTTGTAATTGCAGCCATAATTTTATTGCCTGAAGCTATTGCAGCTATAATCGCAGCAAGAAAAAACAGACTTCAAACCAGTATAAATTTAGCATTGGGTTCTGCTTTGGCAAGTATTGGGTTAACAATCCCAAGTGTCGCTGCAGTTTGTATTATGATGGATATGCCTATTATTCTGGGTCTGGATATTAAATCTATTGTTTTGCTTGCCTTATCTGTCTTTACCGTAATGTTGTCATTGAGCAAAGGAAAATCGAATATTGTTTATGGAGTCGTACTTCTGGTAAATTTATTTGCCTTTGTGTTTCTTATGATATATCCTTGATCTAAATAAAATATTTTTTGTGATAGAATTAGTTTTATATTAGTGATTTAAACTACAAATAAAGAATTAACGCTGGAATAAGAAAAAAATACAGAATCAAATAACATCATAACCAAACAGACAATGAAAAACAAAATTCTACTAATCTTTTTATTTTTGACAGCCTTTGTTTTTGGACAAAAAACAACTTTTAAAATTAAATATTCAGAACAGTTAGCAGTTTTTGTTTTTTTACAAAATCTTTCCCAGGATTATCCTGAAAATGTTTTTAAGACTGAATTTCAACAATCAAAATATAATATTGAGAAGTATAAAGCTATAATCTCAAAATTCGAGAATTTATCCCTTGATTATAGTTTTAGATTTGAAGAATATCCATATGGCTCAAAAAAGAGCATGCAAACAGAAGATATTTTGAAAAAAAATCTGATTGAAACCGAAAATTTAAACGATTTCAAACTGCGGACTATTGGATTTATTCCTAATAAAACCTTGAGTGATCTGGCTGAAAGTATTTTAGAATTTACGCCCATCTATAATGAACTAATTTATAATCCCAATAAAGAAAAATTCGAAAAGCAACTTCGCGAAATTACAAAGTATTCTAACGAGCAGGAAATAGAAAAATATTTTGAAACCGGATTGTTGTTTTATAATTCAAATTGGGATAGTTCAATTCCTTTTATAATAGCTTTTTATCCTTTGCCTAATTCTAACGGATTTACAGCGCAAGCGTTTTGCAACAATTTTATTAGCGCCATACAAACTGATTTAGGATCTTATAAAGATCTTTTTAGTGTTATGCTGCACGAAACGTATCATATTATATATGACGAACAATCACTTGAAGTAAAAACAGAAATTGATACTTATTTTAAAGAAAATAAATCAAAATGCAGTAATTATGCTTATCAACTTATGAATGAAGCTCTGGCGACAACATTAGGGAATGGCTATGTTTATGGAAAATTAGATGGTAAAATTGACACAGGAGACTGGTATAACAAAAAGTATATTAACCTAATAGCGAAGCAAATATATCCATTGGTTACAGTATATATTGATGAAAAGAAACCAATTGATAAAAATTTTATTGATAATTATATCAGGCTTTACGAAGAAAATTTTCCTAATTGGATAAATGAACTTGATAATATAATGACTTACAGATATGTACTGTCAGAAAATAAGAACGATGAGAATACGATAAGAAAACTATTTAGATATCGCTCAAGGTCAGAATTTGAAGATCAAATTACAGAAAGCAGTATTGAGAATATGCAGAAAACAACACTCACAAAAATCATTATTGTCTCGAAAAATAATACCGAAAAACTAAAGCTGATAAAGAATAAGTTTCCAGAGTTAAAAAACTGGAAAATCAATGCAGACAAAGAGTTTGCAGAGAAAATTCTATTAAATGATAAAAGCCAATTGATACTACTAAATCAAAAAAAATCAACGATTGAAGATCTTCTTAAATTGATAAAACAGCAATAAATTTTTTCCAAAACTATAAATTAAATTTTTTAGCAAGAAATGAAAATTGTACTACAAATGATTATGCTAATTTTTATATCGTCAATTTATGCTCAGGAAGATGATTTAAAGAACACAAAAATTACCAACAAAATCAAAACGAAATTCGGAGATCTTATTATTAGCCAAAGCATAGGAAATGGAACTAAATTTACTCAAATTAGTAGTTTTATACGGTTTCCAGACGATTGTGAAGTTCAGAAAGAAACGATTTACGTTAATTTTGATGTAGATTCGAATTGTATAATATCTTCTTATGAAATCGATAAAAAAGGAAAAAATAATTGTGCGACTATAACCATAAAGAATTTTTGTGATGAATTGATCGAGACAATGAAAAAAGAAAACCTGAATAACGTTTTTGATAAAAGCGGTTGTTTTAGGTTACCTTTTGTAATTCAAAGTTCCCAGGAATAACTAGTATTCCTTGCAAAAGCATTGCTAGTCTTTAAAAAAACACTCCAAAATTCATAAAAAATAATGTTCATAAGTCTTTTATTAACTTCAATTAGTTGATTCTTTAGACGAAAGATATTTCTTATATTAGCCAAAGATAAATGTTAATTTGTAATACAAATTCCTTATAAATTAGGGATATTATTATCATTTATCTCTAACTGATAACAAAAACCACATATCAAAAAACACTTTTTATGAAAAAAAGAACAATTCGTTTTACCTGCCTCGTCTTAATTTGTTTTACATCTTCAATTTTTGCACAATTAACATCTGAAAAAATTGATTATTTAGTAGAAAATTCATTAAAAGAACTTAAAGTTGCCGGCGCATCAGTTGCTGTTGTAAAAGATGGAAAAGTAATTCATCTAAAAGGTTATGGCGTTAGTTCTGTAGAAACTAAAAAGCCTGTAAACGAGTATACCAATTTTCAAATCGCGTCGAATAGCAAAGCCTTTACAACTACCGCGCTTTCTATCCTTGAAGATGAAGGAAAGTTAAAATGGACTGATAAAGTAAGAGATTATTTGCCTGAATTCAAAATGTATAATGATTATGTTACCGAGAATTTTAATATAGAAGATTTATTAACACATCGCAGCGGACTTGGCTTAGGTGTTGGAGATTTGATGTTTTTTCCTGATGGTTCAAATTTTACGATTAAGGATGTTATGAGCAGTTTTCAGCATTTTAAACCTGTTTCAGCTTTTAGAACCAAATTCGATTATGATAATCTGCTTTATATTGTAGCAGGAGAAGTAATTGCAAAAGTAAGCGGTATGAGTTATGAAGCATTTGTACAAAAGCGAATCATTGAGCCTTTGCAAATGAATAATTCGTTTGCAGGAAGCAGTTTAATGACCGATCAGACTAATTTGGCAGTACCACATTCGTCAGAATCAGGGACAATAAAAACTATTGAAAGATTTCAGATTCAGGTTAATGGTGCTGCCGGAGGGATAATCTCCAATGCTGCCGATATGTCTAAATGGATGATTGTGCGCTTAAATAAAGGTCAATACGGAGATGATTTAAAATCAAAACTTTTTTCTGAGAAAAACCATGAAGAAATGTGGCGTATTCATACCATTTTAAATTCAGATCCTAATCCCAGATATAATTCTCATTTTAGTGGTTATGGTTTAGGTTGGGGAATATCTGATGAAAAAGGAAACCTAAAAGTATCACACACAGGAGGTTTACCAGGAATGCTTTCGATTGTAACAATGTATCCGGACCTGAATCTTGGAATTGTAATTTTGACAAATACACAAAATGGCGGTGCAGGACTTTTTACAGCAGTTACAAATACTATTGCTGATAGCTATTTAGGCCTGGAGGATTATGGCTGGACCAGGAAAGTAGTCGATTGGATGAAACAAGGTGAAAATACAAGTGATGATGTTACAAAAAAAGTATGGGACAAAGTGAAGTTATCCAAAAATATAAAAGTAAAAAATGAAGATTTTATAGGTGTTTATGCAGATAAATGGTTTGGTGAAATTGAAATATTTGAAAAAGATAAACAATTATGGTTCAAATCGTACCGTTCGCCTAAATTAAGTGGTCCAATGGCTTTTTATAATGCCAATACATTTGCTATAAAATGGGAATATCAGGCAATGAATTGCGATGCTTTTGCTATGTTTTCGCTTGATGAATCAGGTAAAGCACAATCTATTTTGATGAAAGGAATTTCTCCAAACATAGATTTTAGTTTCGACTTTCAGGATTTAGATTTAAAAAGAGTGAAATAAAATATAGAACTGTAAAGATCATTACTTATGAGTGTAGATAGCTCGAATAAAAGTGCTTAACGACCAATTAAAACTCAATTAATTTTACTAAATAATGGCAGGATCAAATTTGTTACTTTTCTTTTTTAGTGCTTTAGGTGCTTTCAATGGTGTTTTGCTTTCGTTGTATTTTGCTGTAAATGCTAAAAAGAAAAATTTTACAAACTATTTTCTATCCCTGCTCCTATTGGTTTTAAGTATTAGAATTATCAAATCGGTATTTTTTTATTTTAATCCGCATTTATCGAATATTTTCATTCATATTGGACTTTCTGCCTGCGTTCTTATTGGTCCGTTTCTGTATTTATATCTAAAATCATATTCAGAAGTTGAAAAAGCAAACTGGAAACAAAATGTAATACCCAATTTGGTCATAATTACCATTTTGGGTTTGCTATATCCTTATGTAGAACATAGGGCGATTTGGAGCAAATGGATTGTATGCGCCATATACGCTCAATGGTTTGTCTACATTCTTTTATCTTTCAAATATATCCGTTCGATTCTTCAAAAAATAAAAGAAAAAGAAACCTTAAAAAGAATCGATGTTTGGTTTCTTAGCATTTATTTTGGCGTGGCATTTATCTGGTTGGCTTATACCTTTGCTGTTTACACGTCATATATTGTTGGGGCTTTATCCTTTACATTTATTTTGTATCTAATTATTTTACTATTAATCTTTAAAAACAGTCCTGAATCTACTTTCTTTAATGAAAAAGAGAAATACAAGAATAAAGAAATCGACAAGGAAACATTAGGCTTAATGAATCAAAAACTATCTGTTATATTAGAAAAAGAACTTTTTCTAAATCCGGATTTCTCTCTTGAAAAAGCTGCAAAAGAACTTAAAGTAACCAAACATGTACTTTCGCAATATGTTAATGAAATATTGGGGAAATCTTTTTCAAACCTAATTAAAGAATATAGAATTGAAAAGGCAAAATTACTCTTAGAATCCACAAACAATTATACAATCGAAAGTTTGGGTTATGACAGTGGTTTTAGTTCAAAATCGACCTTTTTTACCACATTTAAAAAAATTACTGGCCTAACTCCTGCAGAATATCAAAAAAAATATTCTGAAAAAATAAGTTCTACTTTATAATCTAAAACCCGCAAGGCTCATAAAACCTGAATATTTGCACTCATTATTAATAATTAAAAAACTTAAAATGAGAAAAATGCTTTTATCTATTTCAGTTATTCTTTTGTCTTTAAATGTAAATGCACAAGTAAGCGACGCTCCAAACGATTGGGATTTGATCCAAAAAACAATAAATTTATACATAGACGGGCAAGCTACGGGAGATTCTGTCAAAGTAGGTTCGTCATTTGATGATTCCTGGCAATTGAAATATTTTGCTGATAACGAATTAAAAACCGTTACTAAAGCGCAATATATTGTAAGTTTTACGGCACATGCAAAACCTAAAAATTGGTCCGGTCGCACTGTATTTATAGATATTACAAACAATGTGGCAATTGCAAAAGTCGAAATTAGTACAGCAACACTACTATTTGTAGATTATTTTCATTTTATAAAGACAAACAAAGGTTGGTTAATTGTAGATAAGATTTCGACCCGAACACCTCATAAAACCGTTGAAGTTCCTGTGACAAAAGCAAAACAATAATGTTGTTTTTATAGTTAAACATTCTAATTTCTAACATATGAAAATAACAATAATCTTAGTACTTGCTTTAACAGGTTTAAATTTTACAGGTATCAATGCGCAAAATAAAATATTGTTTGTAACGTCAAACCAGGAATTTTATGGAAACACAAATATTCCTGCCGCCAATCACTTTCAGGAAATTATTGTGCCTTATGACGCATTCATAAAAGCCGGATACGAAGTTGACTTTATTAGTCCTAAAGGTGGGGCAATTTCTTTGGGTTACATGAATATATCAGACAGTTTGCAAAAAAAGTATTTGTATAATGGTTGGTTTATGAACAAATTAGAACATACAATGAAACCAACGGAAATTATTGCAGATAACTATTTGGCAATTTTTTACAGTGGTGGTGGTGCAGCAATGTTTGGCGTAGCAGAAGATATTACTATTCAGAAAATTGCCGGAAAGATTTACAATAAAAACGGAGTAATTGCTGCAATTTGCCATGGAACCGCCGGAATCGCCTATCTAAAAAACGAAAATGGGAATTCGCTATACGCAGGAAAAAAAATTACAGGATATCCGGATATATTCGAAAATAAAGATGCCGAATATTACAAAGCATTTCCGTTCTCGATTGACAAAGAAATAAGTAAAAATAAAGGAAACTTTAAGTATTCTGAAAAAGCCGGAGACGGTTTTTATATTGTTGATGGAAGATTTGTAACCGGACAAGACCCAAGCTCTGCACTAAAAGTTTCAAATGAAGTTATAGCGATCTTAAAAACCAATTTTAAAAATACCAATCCAGCTGTAAAAAGTGATTTGGCACAAATTACAGAAATATTGCTTGACTACATTGAAGGAACCGCAAACGGACAACCCGAAAGATTACAAAAGGCGTTTCATCCGGATTTTAATTTATATACTGTTGCAAAAGATACTTTGTGGATACGTTCCGGCAAAGAATACATTGCGAATATAAAAGTTGGGAAAAAAAATAACCGAATTGGAAATATAATTGCAATCGACATAGAAAATGACGCAGCAATAGCAAAAGCAGAAATCGTAATACCAAATCAGCGTACTTTTACCGACTATTTTTTGATACTCAAATATCAAAATACCTGGAAAATTGTACATAAAAGTTATTCCTGGAGAGAGTTACCAAAAAACGAAAAGATTTAAATGTAAGAGAAAAATAAAAGAATCAAATCACAAAAAAAACTCCTTAATATTTTAAGGAGTTTTTTGTGAATTATCTGGCTTCAAAATCAAACAATTGATTGTTTTTTTATCGAATCATTTTTACATATGCGCTATAAACATCATCCTTGATTGAGGTTCGAAGATACACTTCGTTTTCGTCCTGTGTTTTAAACTCAAATTGAATTAAAGCAGCATCAGAATAATAAAATAAGAAATCATCATTTGCAAATTCAAGATTTGAAATAGGATTTGTTGTTAATTTTGTTTCTAATGCTATTTCACCGTTTGTGATGTCTATCTGAAAAAGTTTTTTCTTACGAGTATATCCCCAAATATTATCACTTTCCTCAACTATATATTCTACATTATCAGCTTTGAAATCTGTTTTCCAGATCTGAGTTCCTGCTTTTGAATCTACAGCATATATAGAAGAAACTTCTGGGCCTTGTGCTGCAAAATATACTTTCTTGTCTTTGCAAAATATACGTTCCTTGACATTATTTTGATTTTCATCAAATTTAAATTCCCATAAAACATCTGGTTTATTAGCACTTAAGGCAAAAAGTACATTTTTTTCATTTGCTACAAAAACATTCTCACCATCTGTTACAGGTTTTCCGTGTAGAGGTTCTTCAAAGGTTTTTTGATAAATAAGTTTTCCTGTATTTGCATCAAAACTATAAAAATTAGATCCGCTTTGAGTAAAGATTTTATTATCAAAAAAGAGAACCGGAATATCATTATTTGCAGAATCTAACTTGTAATTCCATATTAAACTTCCGTCCTTGGTATCAAGAGCATAAATATTACCATTTTGAGAAGTTATATATAATTTGCCGTTGTTTATAACCGGAATTTGGTCTTTAAGCACAATTTGATCCGTAATATTACCTAATCTTGTTTTCCAGAAAGGTTTACCGGTTTGGTTATCAATTGCAAAAATTTCACCGTTTATAAACGGAACATATACAACTCCATCCAGCAATGTTACTGCATTTGCGCACATTTCAGTATAAGCATCTGTAGCTTTTACAGTCCAGCCAATTTGTTCAGATTCTAAATCGAATGAAAAAAGAGAACCGTCGTAGTCATAAATTAAAACTAATGCCTGATCTAATGCCACTTTTTTAAGCGGAGTCATTACCTTATTAGTGACGATTTCATTAGGTGGTAAAATCTTATTATTAGAATTAGGATTGCCAGATTTTGGCGTAGTTGGCGCTTGCCCAAATATATTTATAACAGCAAATACAAATAAAAGAGTTATTTTTTTTTTTTTCATTTTTAAAATTTGGGGTTAATGAAATGATATTATTTCTTCTTAGCAATAAAGTTGCCAAATGAAATAATATGCATGTCAAATGTAGTAAAAAATTATTATAGCATTTTTCGAAGTCATAAGGCTTTGAATTATGAATTACAATTCAACAGGTTTGTAATCAGATAACGTAGATTTACAACTATAATTGTCTTAAACCTTTTGCTCTGAAAGAGTCTCAGCAATAGCATAGTGCGTTATAAAGCCTAGGAATTGTGAATTAGAGTTCAACGAATTTGTAATTATATAATAGATTTTCAATTATAGTTATCCTAACCATTTTGCTCTGAAAGAGCCTCAGCAATAGCATGGTGCGAAGCGCTATGAATGAGGAATGTTTATTGTTCTAGCCCTGTAAGGGCACAAGCTTAATCTTAAAGGGAAGGTTTATTATATTTTAAATGATATTTTTTGAGAGAAACACCTATTCCTTCTTTAAATTTATATTATCTATTTCTTATGCCCTTTCAGGGCGATTTTTATTTTGATTTAATTCGTAGCGCGATGCACTACGCTATTGCTTTGAGGGCTTTCAGCCATTCTTAAAAGTTTTGAACACTCATGATTGGAATTCCATGTCAAAAAATAAAAAACATAAAAAAAACTCCTTAATTTCTTAAGGAGTTTATATGTGTCTATTTATTTGAAACCAATTTCTCTAAAATCTTAATCTGTTCCTCTTTCGATTTTAAAAGTTCCAGATTTAATCTTTTGATTTCTTCTAAAGCTTCGATCCATTTATCTACTGGATTTATATTGAAATTTGGATAATAATTGTATCCATTAGAGTGATCATTAAAAGTATTAGAAATGATATTTATTGCTTGCTCTTCATCAAAATTCTGAAAGGCTTCAACAGGAATTCTCAACGCGCCCGAAATTTGTTTCAACAGATTATCTTCAATTACATCTTTTTGCTCCAGCATAGAAATTTTCTTCTGATTCCAGTCATTTCCCAAATCAAAAGCCAATGCTTCTTGTTTTATGCCAAGCATTTCTCTAAAACGTTTTACGTTTCTTCCCTGATGTATTTTTTGTTCCATAATAAATATCAAATTTTCCGAAGGCTCAAATATAAAGCCATCTAGATTAAAAACTCTTATTTTCAAAGGTAAAAAAATATCCTGTAAATATTCATTTGTCAGAAATTATATAAAAGGACAATGTTTTTATTCATTTTTATTTTTATCAATAAGTTTTGCCATATTAGCATTAAAAGGAGAAAGATTTTCATCTAAAGTAGAAAAGAAATCAAGATCGGCATTTTCTACTTCAATAATTGCATTTTGCAAAACTTTTTCTCCTGCATTGGTTAGTTTAATCGTTTTTGCCCTTGTATCAGTTTCATGTTCTTGTCGTGTTATGAAGCCTTTATCTTCCAGCGTTCGCAACACTTTTGAAACCATCATTCGATCAGCATTACTTTGATTGGCAATATCAATTTGTGTAACAGAATCGTTTTTTTTCGAAAGCCAGCCTAAAGCAGCCAATAACACAAATTGAGTTTGCGTTAAATCTAATGGATCTAAAACTTTTTTTAGTTTGCGCTGCCAAAGCATAGTTAATTGTCCAAGCAAATAACCCGGACTATCTTTTGGACTTTTAAAATGAAAATTAATTTCTTTAGGCATAATGATATTGCAGCATTTGTGTCGATATTAAATCAAAATCGAGTTTATAAATTTCAAAGATAGTCAGGAGAATCGCTAATAAAACGGGATAACAAAATTATTTTGCTTCTGAATTTGTTTCTAAAATTACTAAATAATTTACTTTTATTTTGTCTCCAAAAAAGTAAGTTTATATCCGTCAAGGTCTTTTACATGAAATGCCCTTCCAAAAGGTGTTTCTATAATTGGTCCGGCAGTAGTTATTCCGTTTGCGATAAATTTCTCTTTCAATTCGTCTACATTTTCGTTTACAGCAAACCAAAGTGCCACGCCGGTTCCTAATTCTTTTCCTTCAATTGGTTCAAGAGGTGTGCGAATAGCAAAACTCGCCTGTCCTTGATTGTATTTAAAAATACAGGCTTGTGGGTTTGTGTTTCCAACTTCAAATCCTAATTTTTTTTCGTAGAAGTCTTTTGATGCTTCTAAATTATTTACTTGTAGTGATGCAAAGGTTAATTCTCTCATTTTGAATAAATTTAAATTGTTGTCGCAAATATAGTATACATGACAACAATGTGCAAATAATTTTGATTATTTATTATTTGTACTTAAAATTAGAATAGAATATTTAGAGAGATATAGAACTATATCAGCGGATACTTTTTAGTTCCCAGTGTTTAACAACATAGTAGTTCCAAATTCCTTTTTGGATCGTGATTTCTAACGAATAATCTTTTGGATTGCGATTGTAATTTTGTCTATTCATTTCCTGACTAACGCTGAAGACTTCAGTCCGGTTTTGAAACTTAAAAGAAATGTCCGGATTTTTTCTAGTGTAAAAACCTTCTACTTTACAATTTATTATTTCGACCAGATTTTTTTCTGCTTCTCTGGTGTTTATATAATTCCATGTCACACTTGCAATTTGTTCAAAACTCAAATATGAAACTATAATTCCTTGCAGTAAATAAAATAAAATCACATATATTTTTTCATATGTTTTGGTGAAACTTAAATAGGTTCTAATCAAAAAATCTTTCCTGTAAATTCCAAAAAATAATATTCCGATACTTATTGGCAGAAAAAAAACATAAATGTTATATCTAATATTGTGTCCAATTGTAGCGCTTTCAAAGAATGTATGATTTATAATAGCAAAAATCATCGCCATTATTAAGAGAATATAATGTCTTTGGTTGATTTTTTTCTCTTTGTTCTTAAGCTTTCTTCTTTCTATTTTTTTTAGATTTTGTTTTGATCTCAAATGTATTCGTATTAATTATTACTTTCTCTCTTGATTATTCGAAAACATCTTATTTAATTTCCTGTTTCTAATTTGTTTGTGCAAGAATAAAACAATAAAGCGATAAAAAGACATTCTAAATAAAATAGTTCAAATTCATGTTTATTTCAGCCAAAATGAATTATATAGCATAAAGATTTTTCTTATATTAGTCCAGAAAAATCCAATTAATAATATTAAGCTAATATAGCTTAGATATGTTGTCGTTGTTTTATTTGGGGAGCGCCAACTTTATAGAAAATGTATGTATAAAAGAAATTTAGAACAAATTCTAGCGGTACTTTTTTTGACTTTCACTGTGAATTGTGCTATCGGACAGAAAAAAGAATTCCGCGAAACGACGGTTGATAGTTTGACTTTTGCAAATAATAAAAAAATAGTAAACGCACTTAATACTGATGCCTTTGCAAAAAAAATATTTGCTAAAAAAAATATCCAAATTCCATATAGGCTTCTAACACCAAAAAACAATAGTAGTAATCAGAAATATCCTTTAGCAATTACCTTTCACAACTCTACCCGATTAGGAAATGATAATGAAAACCAACTTGAACCATTTGCGAAAATTTGGTTAAGACCTGAAATTTATACTAAATATCAATGTTATGTTATAGCGCCGCAATTCAGCAAACGTTCTTCAGATTATGAAAAAAATGTTGATGGAATTCAAGTTTCAAAACCTTCAGAAGATGTTTTTGCCTTATTAGAATTAATTCAAAATGTTGAAAAAGAATATTCAAACATTGATAAAAACAAAATTTACTTAATTGGGTATTCTATGGGAGGTTCTACGGCTCAAAACTTACTAAATATTGCGCCAGAAAAATTTGCTGCTATTGTTTCTGTTGCGGCTGTTCCTGATTTTTCTAATCTTAAAAAAATAAGCAGCAAAAACATATGGCTTATTCACGGCGAAAAAGATGACGAGAATCCATATGTTGGAAGTGTTGAATTGTTTAATAAATTGTCTTCAAGCAAAAATCTGATCTTTACTACCTTTAACAATCTAAATCATAATAACATTGTGATTCCGTTTTTAACAACCGAAGAAATTCCAAAATGGTTATTTGATAAGCACAAATAAAAATTGAGGTAAATCTTAAGATTTTATAGCTTGCATTTGAAATTTGTCTTGGTTTCAGTACGAAAAAATATTTTTTATATTAGCCTGAATAAAAGTCAATTACAGATAAAAAAGTTAGTCAGGCAGAAAAAACGTTTTTAAAAATGAAAAGGAACTTGCAAACTTTCCCAACATTACTCACCGAAAGGTTAACACTTCGTAAACTTTCAAAAAATGATTCCGAAGAAATATTGCATTTGCGCTCAGACACAGAAATAAATAAATTCCTTGGCAGAAAGCCAAGTAAAACAATAGATGACGCCTTAAATTTTATCGAAATTATAATTGAAAATGAAAATGATGAACTTTTTTACTGGGCAATTACAAAAACCGGTGATGATAAACTTATTGGCACAATTTGTCTATTTGACTTTTTAGACGATCTAAAAAAATGTGAAATTGGATATGAGCTTCTTACTCCATATCAGCATCAGGGAATCATGATCGAAGCAGCGAAGAAAGTTATCGAATACGCAATTAAAACACTTGAAATAAAAGCGATAGATGCTCAAACGCATAAAGATAATCAAAGCTCAACAAAACTTCTTCAAAAATTAAATTTTAAGAAACTAGATGATATTGTAGAAAATAATCCTAATCTTATTTTGTATCGGTTGACGACTTGAAGTTGTTAATATTCTACTATTAGAATAGTTTTTTGTGAAATGAGATTGTTTTTGATTTTTAACTAGTTAATATAAAACCTGCTAAATTTGTGAAAAATGCTGGCATAAAAAAAACTCCTTAATTTCTTAAGGAGCTTCTTGGTGGGCTGTCAGGGACTGCAATCGAACACTTGATACCAATTTTGACATTTTTTGATACCTTAAAGTAGATTATCTAATGGTTTGAATTTAACTGAGATTAGAAAAAAATCAAAAATTGCAATAAAAAAATAAATTATTCGAATACAATAAACTTTATTTATAGCTATTTTAATGAGTTTGCCTTTGTGTGGATGAATTATGTTATCAGCAGTTTTTGCCGGCTACAAACTAACGCCTTTCAATTTGCTGAACTGGAGTTAACTGTTGTTTTTTCTATCAGGTTTGTGTTGCTCCATTGCATAATTCCCTCCAAAATTTCTGATAAAGTATTTCCTTTTTTTGTCAAACTGTATTCAACTTTTGGAGGAATTACCGGATAAGAAATGCGTTTTATGATGTTTTCTTCTTCTAAACTTTTCAGTTGTTGAGAAAGCATCTTTTGTGTAATTCCATTTATTCCTTTGTCTAATTCATTAAAACGCATGGTTCCGTTTTTTAGCAAAAGCCAAACAATTACAGGTTTCCATTTTCCGCCAATTTTATCCATAAAGATTGTAATTGGGCATTCATTTGCATTTTCATATTTTTTTTCAAAAACTTTCATTGTATAATTATTTGATTTTCAGTATTTATGTGTTTAAAGTAAGTACATTACTTTTTAGTAAGTACTTGTCGAAAACATAGTAAAGATATAGTTTTGTCAAAAAATAAATCAAAAAATGGAAAATAAAAAAACAATATTACTTATTCATACACATCAAAAATATGACGGAATTTCGGAAGGAAAATTAAATAAAACATTAGCAGGACATGCAAAGTCATTTTTTGAAAGCAAGCAATATGAGGTTCAAGAAACTTTTATAGATAATGGATATGATCCGCAAACAGAAGTTGAAAAACACATAAATGCAGACTTGGTTATTATTCAAACACCAGTTTTTTGGTTTAATACCCCATGGATCTATAAAAAATATGCCGATGAAATTTTTATGGAAGGATTGCTATCACAAAAAATGCTTAATGACGACGGAAGATCTAGAAATGATGTAACCAAACAGTACGGATCTGGAGGAAATTTAGATGGAAAAAAAGTAATGATTTCTGCTACTTGGAATGCACCTAATGAAAGTTTTGACAATCACAACCAAGTTTTTTTGAATGGAAAATCAGCCAATGATGTTTTATTCAATGTTACCTTAAATTATAAATTTTGCGGTTATGATATTTTGCCGAATTTTCATTGTTTTGATGTTGTAAAAAATCCAACAATTGATCTTTTTATGGAGCAATACAATACACATCTCGAAATGATTTCTAAAATGATAAATAAATGAAACTAAAAACAATTGTGATTATTGGTAAAATAACAGTTATGGCTTGAGTATTATTTTAGCCGTATTTGATTAACTTTTATTATTACAAGAGATTATTACCACAATCAAAAATGGGCAATATAAAGTTTAGTATATAGCAATGTAATCTTTGTCTAAACTATTACTAAATATAATTTTAATTTGTAATAAAATTTATTGAAATCAAATTACAGTGAGTCAAGTAATTTATAAATTGGGTATATATTCAAATACTTGGTTTATATATAGAAACAACGCTATTGGATTCCAATAGCGTTGTTTGTCTTTTGTGGGCGATGAGGGGTTCGAACCCCCGACCCCCTCGGTGTAAACGAGGTGCTCTGAACCAGCTGAGCTAATCGCCCTATTTTTCTAGGTTGCTATCGTTATGTGATTGCGAGTGCAAATATACAGCTAGATTTTGTATTTGCAAGCGTTTTTTGAAATAAAATGAAATATTTTTTAGCTTTTTTATTTACTAATCTATTTTTCAGCTTCTTAAAAAATGAAAAAAAATGCTATTTCTTTACTTTTAGTTAAAAACACAGATGGCAAAGTCTAATTTATAATAATCCTTTGTATTCATTTGCTATAATCATACATTTGTAAACCTTAATTGTATACTCAAATGGCAAGATTTAAAGAAAATGATTTACCAAAATCAAAAATTACCGCTACTTCACTTAACAAAGCAACCATAATATTCAAATACGCCGGCAAGCACCAATGGAAATTTTATGTTGGCTTGGTTTTCCTTTTACTTACAGGAGCCACTGCCCTCGCCTTTCCTAAATTAATGGGAATGTTGATTGACTGTGTGAAAAATAAAGACAATGATCAGGCAAACCAAATTGCATTAGGATTAATTGTGATCTTATTTCTGCAATCGTTCTGTTCGTTTTTCAGATTGTCATTGTTTGTTAATTTTACCGAAAATACATTAGCAAACCTGAGATTATCATTATATACCAATTTAGTAAAACTGCCAATGACATTCTTCTCTCAAAAAAGAGTTGGAGAACTAAACAGTCGTATAAGTGCAGATATAACTCAGATCCAGGATACACTAACATCAACAATTGCTGAGTTTTTACGTCAATTTATACTTATTATAGGCGGGGTTATTTTATTGGCTACAGAAAGCTTTAAATTAACCTTATTAATGTTGGCCGTAGTTCCTCTTGTAGCCGTTGCTGCTGTAATTTTTGGACGTTTTATTCGAAAATATTCGAAACAAGTTCAGGATCAGGTTGCAGAAAGTCAGGTTATTGTAGAAGAAACCATGCAGGGAATCAGTATTGTAAAAGCCTTTGCAAACGAATGGTACGAAGTCACCCGTTATAAAGGAAAAATTAGTGAAGTTGTAAAACTGGCTATCAAAGGCGGTAAATACCGTGGTTACTTTGCATCGTTTATTATTTTCTGTTTGTTTGGCGCCATCGTTGCTGTTGTGTGGTACGGAGTTCGTTTAAGCATTGCAGGAGAAATGAGTGTTGGTCAGTTGATTTCATTTGTATTGTATTCAACATTTGTTGGCGCTTCGTTTGGCGGAATTGCTGAATTATATGCACAAATTCAAAAAGCAATTGGTGCTACCGAAAGAGTTTTTGAATTATTAGAAGAAACACCGGAAAAAATAAATTCGTCACAAAATACTACTCCACTAGAAAAAATAAAAGGAAATGTTTCTTTTAAAAATGTCGCATTTAGTTATCCTTCAAGAAAAGAAGTTCAGGTATTAAAAGATGTGAATTTTACTGCTGAATTTGGACAAAAAATCGCGATTGTAGGTCCAAGTGGTGCCGGAAAATCTACTATTTCTTCCCTTTTACTGCGTTTCTATGATATTACTTCAGGAGAAATCACGGTTGACGGAAAAAATATCTATGATTTTGATCTAGAAAATCTTCGTGGTAATATGAGCATTGTGCCGCAGGATGTAATTTTATTTGGTGGAACCATAAAAGAGAATATTGCATACGGAAAACCAGATGCAACGAACGAAGAAATTATCCTGGCTGCAAAACAAGCAAATGCATTTAATTTTGTAGAAGGATTTCCTGAAAAATTCGAAACTGTCGTAGGAGAACGCGGTGTAAAATTATCCGGAGGACAACGCCAGCGTATTGCAATTGCAAGAGCATTACTTAAAAACCCAAGTATTTTGATATTAGATGAAGCAACATCATCTTTAGACAGCGAAAGCGAAAAATTAGTTCAGGAAGCTTTAGAAGTTTTAATGGAAGGAAGAACAAGTATTATAATTGCTCACCGCCTTTCGACTATTAGAAACGCTGATAAAATTTTAGTTTTGGATAACGGAAAAATAACGGAAGAAGGAACACATCAGGAACTAATAAATCTTGAAAACGGAACCTATAAAAACCTGAGTAATCTACAGTTTAGTAATTATTAGTAGAAAATCCTAAACCTCAAAATCAAACCCGACAGGTTTTTGAAACCTGTCCGGTTAAAAAAAAGTGCATAAAAAAGCTCCAATGTAAATTGGAGCTTTTTTTATGTAAACTGTAAACTGTAAACTGTAAACTGTAAACTGTAAACTGTAAACTGTAAACTGTAAACTGAGACTGAAAACTATTTCCCTTTTCTACGTTTACGTTCTGCTTTTATCATTGATAGTTCACGGCTTGTTTGACCGGCTACAGAAGTATTTTCTTCTGCACGACGAATCAAATAAGGCATAACATCTTTTACAGGACCAAATGGCAAATATTTCGCCACATTATAACCGTTTTCGGCCAGGTTGTAACTAATATTATCACTCATTCCGTATAATTGTCCAAACCATATTTTATTATCGTTTTTTGCAATTCCCTTTTCCTGCATCATTTCCATCAATTTATAAGAACTCAATTCGTTGTGAGTTCCTGCAAAAATTGACATAATTTCCAGATGCTCTAACATATAATGTACAGCAGCATCATAATTAATATCTGTAGCTTCTTTAGAAACACAAATTGGCGAAACATAATTTTTCTCTTCCGCTCTTTTGTTTTCTTTTTCCATATAAGCACCACGAACCAGCTTCATTCCAATAAAAAAGCCTTCAGTTTTAGCCACTTCATGCAATTTCTTTAAATAATCCAGACGATCCCAACGGTACATTTGCAAAGTATTAAATACGATTGCTTTCTCCTTATTATACTTGCGCATCATATCAGTAACAAGATCATCAGCGGCATCCTGCATCCAGCTTTCTTCACCATCAATCAATAAAGCCACATCTTTTTTATGCGCTTCACCACAAACCTGGTCAAAACGGGCCACTACTCTGTCCCACTCTGCTTGTTCTGCCGGAGTTAAGGTTTGTTTTTCGCCTAATTTCTCATACAATTCAAAACGGCCAAAACCTGTAGGTTTAAAAACAGCAAACGGAATTGCCAAACGTTCTTTAGCAAATTCAATTGTTTTTAAAGTCATTTGTAAAGCAGCGTCAAATTGCTCTTCTTCCTCTTTTCCTTCAACAGAATAATCTAAAACAGATGAAACACCTTTGGTAAACATTTTATCTACCACTGTAATACAATCGTTCTCGTTTACACCACCACAAAAATGGTCAAAAACAGTTGCACGAATTAATCCTTCTACCGGAAGATTTGCTTTTATCGCAAAATTGGTAACAGCAGTTCCTATCCTTACTAAAGGTTGACTGTCGATCATTTTAAAAAGAAAATAAGCTCTATCAAGTTCTGTATCGCTTTTTAGCGAAAATGCAACCTGAGTGTTATCGAATATTTTTTCCATTAAGGTCAGTTTTTTGTGCAAATATAGATAGAGTTTTGAATATTATTTACTAAAACACAGCATAATTTTTAATATCGTTAATAAGATTGAGTCAATTATTATATAAAGTAGTAAGAGTTTACTTCTTTATATAGATTGAGATTTAAAAAATCAAAATAAAGAGATTAAATCATTACTTAGAATCATTCGTTTTAAAACAAATTTGAACCAAAGTTTGAATATTATTTAGTTAAAAATGCCTTATTTTGCGGTTTCAATTAACTACAGAAATATGCAATCTATTCAAGCCAATAATTATCTCGTACATTTTAACCAAAATGCATACGAAGCCTTAAATAATCATTTAAAAGAAAATAAATACTCTAATTTGTTTATTATAGTTGATAATGAAACAAATGAGTATTGCCTGCCTAAATTTTTGCCTTTGCTTGAAACTGATTTAAAGATTGAAATTATTGAATTTGAATCAGGAGAAATCAATAAAAATATTGAAACCTGTATTGAAATCTGGAAAGTACTAACAGAACTTGGTGCAGATAGAAAATCACTTGTCATAAATCTTGGAGGCGGCGTAGTAACGGATCTTGGCGGATTTGTTGCTTCTACTTTTAAACGCGGCATCGATTTTATTAATATTCCAACAACCTTATTATCTATGGTAGATGCTTCTGTAGGCGGAAAAACCGGAGTTGATTTAGGAAATCTTAAAAACCAGATTGGTGTTATCAACGTACCTCAAATGGTATTGATTGATACACAATATCTTGAAACTTTACCACAAAGCGAAATGCGTTCCGGATTGGCAGAAATGCTAAAACACGGCTTAATATATGATGCAGCATACTGGAAACAGTTTTTAGACCTAAAAGCAATTGATTTTGCTGATTTTGATGAATTGATCTATCGTTCTGTCGAAATTAAAAATGATATCGTAATTCAGGATCCAACGGAAAAAAATATTCGTAAAGCATTAAATTTCGGACATACTTTAGGGCATGCTATCGAAAGTTACTTTTTAGAAAGTGAAACTAAGAAAACATTGCTGCACGGAGAAGCCATTGCAATTGGAATGATTTTGGAAAGTTATATCTCTTTGCATAAAAACTTAATTACAGCAGAAGAATACAAAGAAATCAAAACTGCAATAAAGAGCATTTATGATGATGTAAAAGTAGAAGAAAATGACATCGATCCTATCCTGGAATTGCTTATTCATGACAAAAAAAATGAATACGGTTTGATTCAATTTGCCTTAATTGAAGGAATAGGAAAAATAAAAATTAATCAATCTGTTGAAAATAAATTGATTCTAGACGCGTTTCAAGATTATAAATCTTAAACTTTTTTTAATAAAAAGCTTTGCTTTAGGTATATATTATTTTTTACATTTGCCACGATGAAAACAAACAAAAAACAAAGACAATTTAGTTCTTATAGAAACCGGCTCAATAGTTCCTTGCTAAGGATGTTGAATCGTTTTTATAATAGCAAAAGTCCGTTTTGTTGTGATATTTTTCAATGCTCAAAAGCAGAACACGAAAAACTGCAAATTGTATTTGCGAATATTAGGGTTTGAATTTTAGATTTAGTACCGTTCTCTAAATTAAAAATTACAATCTCAAATATCACAAAATATAATGAATACAAAATATTCTGATCTAATTAATCAAACTTACTATTTTCCTCAAACGGAATTTAAACTAAACAAAGACAACTTACAATTTCACAATATCGATTTGATGAAATTAGTTGAACAATACGGTACACCTTTAAAATTTACTTACTTGCCACAAATTTCTGAAAACATCAATAAGGCAAAAGCCTGGTTCAGAAAATCGATGGAAAAAAACAAGTACGACGCAAAATACTACTATTGTTATTGCACAAAAAGTTCTCATTTTGAATATATTATGAATGAAGCTTTCAAGAATAACATTCATATAGAAACATCATCAGCGTTTGATGTTAATATTGTAGAAAATCTGCTTGAAAATGGAAAAATCAACAAGAGTACTTATGTTATTTGTAACGGATTTAAAAGAGACGAATACATTACCAATATTGCACGATTAATCAATAGCGGACATAAAAACACTATTCCGATTATTGATAATTATGAAGAGCTTGACTTACTTCAGGCTGAGATTAAAGGAAAATTCAAAATTGGAATCCGTATTGCAGCTGAAGAAGAACCTAAATTTGAGTTTTATACTTCTAGATTAGGTATTGGATATAAAAACATTGTTTCGTTTTATAAAAAACAAATTCAGGAAAATGATAAATTAGAGCTTAAAATGCTTCACTTTTTTATCAATACCGGAATAAACGATACTTCATATTACTGGAATGAGTTAGTAAAATGTATTAAAGTATATATTGCGCTTAAAAAGGAATGTCCTACCCTTGATGGTTTGAACATTGGCGGAGGTTTCCCGATTAAAAATTCTCTTGCGTTTGAATATGACTATCAATATATGATTGATGAAATTATCAATCAGATTAAAATTGCATGTGATGAAGCCGAAGTTGATGTTCCTAATATTTTTACAGAGTTTGGATCATTTACAGTAGGTGAAAGCGGTGGCGCAATCTATCAGATTTTGTACCAAAAACAACAAAATGACAGAGAAAAATGGAATATGATTGATTCATCATTCATTACCACTTTGCCGGATACTTGGGCTATAAATAAACGTTTTATTATGTTAGCGGTAAACCGCTGGAATGATACTTACGAGCGGGTTTTATTAGGAGGTTTGACTTGTGATAGTGACGATTATTACAACTCAGAACAAAATATGAATGCCATTTATTTGCCTAAATACAACAAAGAAAAGCCATTGTATATTGGTTTCTTTAATACTGGTGCGTATCAGGAAACTATTGGTGGTTACGGAGGTTTACACCACTGTTTAATCCCACAGCCTAAACATATTTTAATAGATCGTGATGAAAACGGCATTTTAGCGACTGAAGTTTTCTCAGAACAGCAAACTTCTGATGATGTATTGAAAATTTTAGGATATACTAAAAAAGTATAAAAAAAAACCTGCAAAATAAAAGTTAATAAATATAAAATTATTAATTTGCAGTACCATCCAAAAGGTTACACTTTTAATTCAAAAAAAACAAAAAAACAAAAACAAAATGAAAGGACCAATCAGTCAGTTTATTGAAAAACATTATTTACACTTTAATTCTGCTTCTCTTGTTGACGCTGCAAAAGCATACGAGCAACAATTGGCAAATGGTGCTAAAATGATGGTAAGTATGGCTGGCGCAATGAGTACAGCAGAAATTGGTAAAATTTTTGCCGAAATAATCAGACAAGATAAAGTACAAATTATTTCCTGTACCGGAGCCAATCTAGAAGAAGACATCATGAATTTAGTAGCACACTCTCATTATGAAAGAGTGCCTAACTATCGTGATTTGACTCCGGAAGATGAATGGGCTTTGCTTGAAAGAGGACTAAACCGTGTTACAGACACTTGTATCCCTGAACATGAAGCATTTCGTCGTTTGCAAAAACACATTTATAAAATCTGGAAAGATGCTGATGACAAAGGAGAACGTTATTTTCCGCATGAATTTATGTATAAAATGTTGTTATCAGGTGTTTTAGAAGAATATTACGAGATAGATTTAAAAGATAGCTGGATGTATGCAGCTGCTGAGAAAAACTTACCTATTATTGTACCGGGTTGGGAAGATAGTACGATGGGAAATATCTTTGCTTCATACGTAATCAAAGGAGATTTAAAAGCTTCTACCATGAAATCAGGAATTGAATATATGACATTCCTTGCTGACTGGTATCCAAAAAATAGTACTAACGGAATTGGATTTTTCCAAATTGGTGGTGGTATTGCAGGAGATTTTCCTATTTGTGTAGTGCCAATGCTTTATCAGGATATGGAAATGCATGATATTCCGTTCTGGAGTTATTTCTGTCAGATTTCAGATTCTACAACTAGTTACGGATCTTATTCCGGAGCAGTTCCAAACGAGAAAATCACTTGGGGTAAATTAGATATTAAAACCCCTAAATTTATTATTGAGTCGGATGCTACAATTGTTGCACCGTTAATTTTTGCTTACTTATTAGATTTATAGGATATTTATGAAAAGAGTTATAGTAGACTACGCTAAACTTACCAACGAAATTTTGAACCTTTTGGTGGAGAAATTTCCTGATGGTTATGATGATTCGGATGTAATCCGTTTTAGAAATGCTAAAAACGAATTGATCGAAGCTGTTGAAGTTCGTACTGAAGACACTATTTATTTAGTAAAAATTAGTACTAAACTTGCTGACAGAATCGAGAATTACGATGAAGATGATGATATCGACGTAGATGTTGATGTAATCGAACCAGTAAAAGGTCTTGATCTTGATGATGATATTGATGATGACGATGACGATGATACGCTTGATAAACCGGATGTTGATGGCGGAGATGATGATGACGATGATGACAAAGATCCAGATGATATTGCTGACGAAGATGATGAAGACGACGAAGATTAATTTTATCTTTCAAAAATAAACTAAAGGAACTCTATTGGGGTTCCTTTTTTTATTACTTAAAAAACAATTATAAAAATATAAGAAAAATACTATATTTAATATTTTTCATTATATTTAGCGATCAATAAATATGAGCCAATGACTTCAGAAATTTTACATGCCAAATTAAAAGAAAATTTCGGATTTGAAAAATTCAGACCCAATCAGGAAACAATTATCAATACCATACTTTCAGGTCAGGATACTTTAGCTATTATGCCAACCGGAGGTGGAAAATCGATTTGTTTCCAATTACCGGCGTTGGTTCTGCCAGGAATTACGATTGTTATTTCTCCTTTGATCGCCCTCATGAAAGATCAGGTAGACAGTTTGAAGACAAACGGAATTTTGGCTTGCTATATCAATAGCAGTCAATCAAGTGAAGAACAGCAATTTTATATTGATAACTTAAAATCAAATAAATTCAAACTCGTTTATATCGCTCCCGAAAGCCTGTCTTATCTTGATGTTGTTTTTAATGAGCTGACAATCAGTTTGATTGCAATCGATGAAGCACATTGTATTTCATCTTGGGGTCATGATTTTCGTCCTGCATATACCAATTTGGGATATCTAAAAAGTCGCTTCCCTTCTACTCCTGTCCTCGCTTTAACTGCAACAGCAGATAAAGCAACACGTACAGATATAACAAAACAGCTGAAATTAAGAAATCCAAAAACTTTCGTAGCTTCATTTGATAGAAAAAATCTAAGTTTAGAAGTTCGTCCGGCATTAGACAGAGTAAAACAAATTATTGATTTTGTAGAAAATAAACCCAATGAATCCGGGATTATTTATTGCTTAAGCAGAAAAACTACAGAAGAACTTGCTTTAAAATTGCAAAAAAGCGGTGTAAAAGCCAAAGCATATCACGCTGGTCTGGAAAATAAACTCCGTGCTAAAACACAGGATGAATTTATAAACGATGATTGTCAGGTGGTTTGTGCTACAATTGCATTTGGAATGGGAATTGATAAATCAAATGTTCGTTGGGTAATTCATTATAATTTACCAAAAAACATTGAAGGTTATTATCAGGAAATTGGTAGGGCCGGTCGTGACGGTTTACCTGCTGAAACTGTATTATTTGAAAGTTATGCCGATGTGATTCAGCTTCAGAAATTTGCTTCAGAAGGATTGAACTCTGATGTTCAGCTTGCAAAACTAGAGCGGATGAAACAATATGCAGATGCTTTGAGTTGCAGAAGAAAAATTCTGCTTTCCTATTTTGGTGAACTCGTAAAAGAGAATTGCGGAAACTGCGATATTTGCAAAAATCCTCCAAGATTTTTCGATGGTACGATTCTCGCGCAAAAAGCATTGTCTGCTATAAGTCGTTTGCAGGAATCTGAACCTCTGGCTGTAATTGTAGATTTTTTAAGAGGCTCGAGAAACGCGTATATCTACGAAAAAAATTATCAAAGCTTAAAAACGTACGGAATTGGCGCCGACATATCCTGGTATGATTGGAATCAATATCTAATTCAGTTGATAAATTTAGGATATTGCGAAATTGCTTTTCATCAGCACAATAAAATTCTTTTAACTCCATTTGCAAAGAAGGTTTTGTTTGAAGGTGAAAAAGTACAACTGACTACGGTAATCAAAAAAGTAATTGATAAGAACGAAATTAAAGAAGCAAAAACTAAAACGGCTAAAAATTCCCTTTTTGAAATACTTCGAATATTGCGTTACGAAATTGCCAAAGATGAAGAAGTTCCTGCTTATGTAATTTTTAGTGATGCAGCATTAAGACAAATGGAAACTTTGCGACCAATGAGCGATGAAGAATTTCTTGCTATCGATGGTGTTGGTAAAGCAAAACTTGAAAAATACGGACAAGAATTTATAGATGCTATTATTTATTATGAAAAAGTAAAAAAGACAAAAGTTAAAGCTAAAAAAGAAGGCAACACTTATAAAACAACTTTAGAAATGTTTGAAGGTGGCAATACTGTTGCAGAAATTGCAGAAAAACGAAATCTGGGACAAACGACGATTGTTTCGCATTTAGCTAAACTATATGTAGATGGAAGTGATATCGATTTAAGTCAATTTGTGTCTGATAATGAAGTTTTGCAATTGCACAAAGCACAAATAGAATTAGAATATCCAACAGCGCTAAGACCTTATTATGATTATTTTGAAGAAAAAATGTCTTACGATAAAATCAGATTTGGACTTGCTATAGTCGAGAGGAACAAGTAAAGTCATTGTGAGGAACGAAGCGATTTCTGTAGGAATTTCAGAAACTGAAGCTTGCGTACTTAAAAAACAAAAAAAATCCTGTGAATCAATTCACAGGATTTTTTATATCAATAATACAAAGGTCTACAAATATCTTTCTTCAAAGACTTTTTGATGATGCTTTTGGTGACCAATAATAACAAAGCCTAAAGCTCCTGCTGATAATTGATGTGTTGAAGCAGTTCCTGTTCTTTTAAGCTGTTCATCAGATAAACTTTTATAAAATAATAAGGTTGAATGTCTTACAGCCGAATATTCAGTTAGTAAATCCTGAATACTTCTTCCATTTGCATTTGTATTGTCTACATAATCATTCTCTTCAAATCCCGGTAAAGGAGTTTTGTCGTTTCTTGAAAAACGTAAAGCACGATACATAAAAATACGTTCGCAATCTATCAAATGCTGAATAATATCCTTAATAGTCCATTTTCCTTCCGCATAGCGATAATCAAATTTATCTAATGGAATATTTTGTACAAAGCGAATAAAATCATGAAGAGAAATTTCTAACTCTTCGATCAGATTAACTTCTCCGGCTTCACGGACATAATTTGCAAAAGGGCCGGAATATTCTGTTTCTAATAATTGACTTGAATTCATGTTTTTTACAATTTTATTATTCTGTAATTTTTTTCTAATCTAACTTTATGCTGAGTTTCTGCTTGCATTTGTATTTCCAAAAAGCGATCTCGTAACGATTTTTTCGTATACTTTTATCAACTCTTCATTACCATTAGAATCTTTATTCAATTCATTAATTTTCAATAAAGCATATTGTTGTATTGTTAACAATGGCAATACAATACGCTCTCTTACCTGAATAGAAGCTATACCATCAGGATAGTTTTCCATTAAGGTTTTATGTCCGGCTATTTTTAATAAAAGACGTTTAGTTTCTGAAAACTCATCGTAAATAATTTGCCAGAATTCACCAAACTCAGGATCTTTTCTCATATAAGCTGTTAATGGTAAAAATGATTTGGCCAATGACATCATACTGTTTTCTAAAAGTGTTTTAAAGAATAAAGAGTTGTGATATAAATCTTGTACTTTATCCCATTGTCCGTTTTCTTCAAAATGTTTTAAAGCAGATCCTACCCCAAAAAATCCAGGTACATTTTGTTTCAATTGACTCCACGAACCTACAAACGGAATGGCTCTTAAATCAGCAAAATCTAATGATTCAGATTTGCTTCTTTTAGATGGTCGGCTTCCAATATTGGTTTTAGAATAATATTTTAAGGTACTCATTTTCTCTAAATAAGGAATAAATTTAGGATGGTTCTTAAAACTTAAATATTTATCATATCCTAAACCTGCTAATTGAGTCAAAATTTGTGTTTCTTCATCGCTCAATTCGTTTTTTCCTTTGCTAAATACCTGATTTGTTACTCCGGCACTTAATAAATTCTCAATATTATAACGGCAAGAATCTAAAGTTCCAAAATTAGAACTTATTGTTTGTCCCTGAACGGTAATCTGAATTTCATTATTCTCAATTTTTGGACCTAGAGATGCATAAAATTTATGTGTTTTTCCGCCACCACGTGCAGGAGGTCCGCCACGGCCATCAAAGAAAATGGCTTTAATACCATATTTTCTGGAGATTTCAGTGAGTGCAATTTTAGCCTGATATATACTCCAGTTTGCCATTAGGTATCCACCATCTTTAGTTCCGTCAGAGAAACCTAGCATTATAGTTTGTTTATTTCCTCTGGCTTGCAAATGTTTAGAATACTCAGGGTTAGTGTATAATTGCTCCATGATTTGATGAGCATTTTGCAAATCATCAACAGACTCGAAAAGTGGGATAATGTCCACTGTTGGATTCTCCCAATTATTCAAACGAATCATGGCAAAAGTCTCCATAACATTCAGCGCACTTTCGTTATTACTAATAATATAACGATTTGCTCCAAATTCGCCATTGTTAGCCTGAATGGTTTTTATTGCCTGAACAGATTCTAAAGTAGATCTTGTGATTTCGTCATCAAAATCTGCCGGATTTAATTCTCCTTTTACTTTTGATAAAACAACTAACTTCTCTTCTTCAGATAATTCAAAATAATTAGTAGGGAATATTTTAGAGTCAGAATTTAGATAATGATTTACAACATCTTTAAATACGGCATCGTGAATTTTACTATTCTGGCGAATATCCAAAGTTGCAAAATGAAAACCAAAAAGATTGATTTTTACTAAAAAAGATTCCAGTTCATCTAAATAAAGTGACTGATGTTTTTCGATAATGATATCTCTGATAAGATTTAATTGCGTTAACAATTCGTCTAAAGTAATATAGATTTCCCCTTTTGAGTAAAAAACAGAACGATAAAGTTTTTGTTCAAGTTCAGATACCAAAGTATCAACACCTGAGAACGTTAACTTTCGTTTTAGGTTTCTCATTTCTATATAATAACATTTCAAGATTGAAGTACGCAAACGTTCTGCAACTTTTAATGTAATCTCAGTAGTAACAAACGGATTTCCGTCACGGTCCCCGCCCGGCCAGAAACCAAGTTTGATTAATTGATTTTGAATAGCACTTCCCTGAAGAATATTTTTTTGTAAATAATGAACAATTTCTCCTGAAGTAGCGTAAAAAACATTTTCTAAATACCAGATCAAACTAACTGCTTCATCGTAAGGATTTGGTTTTTCATTCTGGATAAAAGGAGTTTTACCCAATTGTGCCAATAATTGTTTTATTTTTAATAAATCATTCAAACGAATTGCTTCAGTCAAATCATTTATAATCCCTAAAACCGGACCTGGATAAAACTGTGTAGGATGCGCTGTTAAAACAGTTCTTACATTAAAATTTTCAAGAAATTCAATTAGTTCTTCATCTTTTTCTTTTGCATCAGATTTCTCTTTGATATCACGCAAAGATCCGCGTCCTTCCATATTGTTTACTTCAGGAAAGGCTGCGTCTTCAATTGCATCAAACAATACGATCTGACGTTCGATATATTGAATAAAACGAAACATTAAATCGATTTTCTCCGTCTCTGAAGCATCGTTTAAGTATCTGTCTGAAAAGAAATCAAAAATTTCTTTAGGTGTTTCTTGTTTTTTAAATCCTGTTTCGCAAGTTTCTGAAAATAAAGGAAGTAAAGCTCCGGTATTGTCTATGGAGTCAAAGGGTAATGTTATAAATACACTATTATATATATGGTATTTAGAGAGAACATCTTGATTAAAACGTTCTATTTTAGGCAACGTGTACATAATCTATTGTAGTTGGTTGGTTAATTAGTCATAAAAAAACCCCAAGAATAAACTTGAGGTTATATTTAAATATAGCATTCAAGAAGATATTACATATTTTTAAAAATAGTGTGCATCAAACGCTTCTTATCGTTTATACTTTCTTCTAATGAAATCATTGTTTCTGTTCTGTAAACACCATCGATGTCATCGATCATGAAGATAACTTCTTTTGCGTGCTTAGTATCTTTTGCTCTGATTTTACAAAAGATATTGAATTTTCCTGTCGTTACAGAAGCTACTGTTACAAACGGAATTTGATTGATTCGCTCTAGTACAAATTTTGTTTGAGACGTATTATTAAGGAACACCCCTACATAAGCAATAAATGAATATCCTAATTTATCGTAATCTAAGGCCAATGAAGAACCCATTATTATCCCGGCGTCTTCCATTTTTTTTACTCTAACATGCACTGTACCAGCAGATATCAATAGTTTTTTTGCAATGTCAGTAAACGGAACTCTCGTATTGTCTATTAACATATCTAAAATCTGGTGATCTACTTCATCTAAACGAAATTTACTCATAATTCTTTAATTAATATTACTAATTGCTATTACAAAGTATAAAAATATATATAAAAAACAACAAATTCACATAAAAATTAACTTTTTATCAATCCGTTAACAAATTTAACATTTTTATTTAAATAAAAATCTGCTTTTTGATTCAATTTCGGAAAATTAGTAAAGTCATCTGAATAAACTGCACCTTTTGCATCATATTCATAATGTCCAAAATAATTTTCCAATTCGCCCACTTCAACTATGTAAGCGTTAAAATGAATTTTATTTTCAATCAATTCTTCTTTGTATTGTGCGACAAAATTCGTAATAATTTCGATACCATCATAATTTATTTTGATATTTTTATACATAAAATCATAAAAAACCACTTTATTTTGTGAAATATTCAAATAATCATTAATTCTGTTATTAACTAAATCGTTTTCGCTTATCAATTCAAAACTTGAAATAAGTGAGAAAAATAGGAACTTTCGAGTCATTTCCCTCTCGTAATCATTAGCAAAATGGCCTGCTTCAAATAGTATTGTTGGAACTCCTAAAAACTGGAATGTATCCCCTATACAATTGATATTGAAGGAATCATCAAATCTTCCTATTTGCCCTGGAATATATTTTTGCAATACATCGTTGATTCCTGCAATTACATTTATAGCTTTTAAGCGGTTCTCATTTATCTCTCTTTCTTCATTATATGAAGGTGCTAAAAACGAAACAGTTGCCGGCTTGCCAGTTGCTCCCGCACCAAAAATAGTACGCTGGTCATGCAGGTTAAAACAATAATGAGGTTTAAAGGATTCAAAAGCTTCTCTCAAAACTTTGCTTTCGGGTTGTGTCAGATTCTGTGAATCACGGTTTAAGTCTACTTTATTAGCGTTTTCTCTTGTATAAAGTCTTGCACCGTCAGGATTTAAGATCGGAATACTATAAAAGGTAAATGTATTGAGCATTTTTTCTGCAAAATCAGATCCGCTGTTTAATACATTAATAAAGTCAAACAACGCTTTTGTAGTTGTACTTTCATTTCCATGCATTTGTGACCATAGATAAATACGTGTTTCTCCAGTACCAATTTTATAACTGTAAATAGGTTCATCTAAAACTGATCTGCCAATTATTTGTACTTGATTATTCGTATTTAATTTCTCTAATAAAGGTTGAATATGATCTAAAGTCAAATAACGACCTGATATTGATTGTTCTTTATGCTGGCTAAATAATTCTTCTAAATTCATTGTCTTTTAATTAGTTTACAAAAGTAAACATCTTTATTTTTACAATTGTAAACAATTGAAAAACAAGATAATTTATAATTGTAAACACATTTTTTGCTTTTATTTAGTTATTAAGTATATCAGTAGTTGACAAATGTTATTACTTTAAATAAGTAAAACTAAATAACTATATATTAAGGTTTTAAAACTATTTAATTAAAGTTATTGTTACCTAATAAACAGCTAAAATATATAATTTACAAGTGTAAAATTGCTTTATTGAATCCTTTTAGTTACATTTGTAAACAACGATTAAAATAACAACAATTTACAATGGTAAACATCGATGATTTTGTAAAACGTCTGGAGATTATACTGGATTATTATGCATTGAACGCTTCTTCTTTTGCAGATAGAATTGGTGTTCAGCGTTCAAGTATGTCTCACCTTCTTTCCGGAAGAAACAAACCAAGTCTGGATTTTGTAATGAAAATTTTAGAAGTTTTTCCGGATGTAGATTTATATTGGATCCTAAATGGTAAAGGAAGTTTTCCTAAAAATAATGAGGAAGATTTAGAAACTATAAAAACACCTGCTCCTGTTTCACCACAAGAAAATTTTGCAGGTGGAGATTTATTTTCTCAGATTAATTATAAAGAAGTTCAAAACACAGAAACAACACCATCTCCGGAAATTAAAAATCAAAAATTAATTTCTGAAGAAGGTGAAATTGAAAAAATAGTTATTTTTTATAAAAACGGAACTTTCAAGGCCTATAACCCATAATTTTGAAAAATCGCATATTTTAAAATTTTTAAAAATAATTTTCATTTAAGCGATTCTCACGTGACTTTAAAAATATTGAAAATTTAGAGTTGAAATCCATTTTCAGGAATTTTACCTAAAACTCCTTCATAATGTTTTTTCAATACCAGAAGATCGGCTTCATAATTCCCGGTTGGAAAAAATGCCTTTCCTAAATTCACTTCTTTTTTACCCCAGTCAAAAGCAACCGGAATGATTGGTACATTTGCTTTAAGGGCAATATAATAAAATCCGCTTTTGATTTCTGTGACTTTCTTTCGTGTTCCTTCAGGAGCAACAGCAAGACGAAATACTTTTTTTCTTTCAAAAATAGCCGCAATCGAATCGACTTTGTTAAGTCCGCCGCTGCGATCTAATGGTTCTCCCCCTACACTTCTGAAATAATATCCAAACGGAAATTGGAACAATTCCTTCTTTCCTACCCAGTTCATTTCTAATCCGGAGATTCCACGCGTAAAAATTCCTAAATAAAAATCATGATTACTCGTATGTGGCATCACCATCATCACACATTTTTTAACTTCTGCATTCTCAATTCCTACTATTTTCCAGCACATTAGCTTAAAAAAGATGAATTTGTACAACTGTTTTTTCATTAAAATTTATTTTTTGTTGCAAAATAAAAGATTTAAAGTGGTAAATTTGAGTAAAAGCATTTAAAAATGATTCAAAAATTATTCAGTTATATCATTCCAATAAAAATATTCAAGAAAAAATCAGAAAGAAGTAAAATTATCGAAATTACCTGGGCGAATGGTGAATTGGTTTTAGATTCTGAAAATACAAATTATTCATACGGCAGTTTGCAGCGTATATTAAGGTATGGTCTTAGAAATATAGGCTATGATGTTATTGTTAAAATGGATCATATTTTATTATTAGGAGTTGCCGGCGGAAGTGTTATAAAAACATTGGTGGATGAAATTGAATACAAAGGTAAAATTACGGGTGTCGAAATTGACTCGGATATGATTCAGATCGCAAATCAATATTTTAATCTGGATCAGATAAAACAATTGGAAATTATTATTGATGATGCATTTGAATTTGTATTGAAAACAAAAAATAAATATGATCTGATTATAATTGATATTTTTGAAGATATAAAAATGCCTAACTTTTTATTTGAAAGTTTTTTTAGCGAACGTATCTGTTTTCTTTTAGAAAATAATGGTTTTGTGCTTTTTAACACCATGATTTTAGATGAAGCACATAATGTTCGAAATCAAAAATATATTTCGGAGATAAACGCTGAGTTATTTACTTCAAAAATGCTGCCCCGCGTAGAAGTACATAATGAACTGATAATTATTGAAAAAGTCGCCTAAAATCAAATTTTATGAAACCTCTTGTATCTATACTAAAAGCTTTGCCGCCTACTAAGATTATTGATTCCAGTATTCAATTATCAAAATATATTCCGTTGGATTTATCTATAACCAACCATGAGTTGGTAGAAACTAAACCTGAAAATGCTGCGGAATTTGAAAATTTTATTTCAAATTATTTAGAAAAAAATAATGCACAAGTTGCATTTGGCGGTTATATTGAAGGCCGTACTTTGTACCAGCGAAGTACCATTTTTAAGAACGACTCGATTCCGGAACGTAATATTCATATAGGCCTGGATTTATGGACAAAAGTCGATACCGCAGTTTTAGCTCCGTTAAACGGAAAAGTACATAGTTTTAAAAACAATATTGGTTTGGGAGATTACGGACCAACAATAATTTTAGAACACATTGTCGAAAATGAAAAATTTTATACTTTATACGGACATTTATCGTTAGAAAGTATAGAAAACCTTAGTGTTGGGAAAGTTTTTAATAGAGGTCAAAAAATTGGATCCTTAGGAAACTCCTCTGTCAATGGAGATTACGCACCGCATGTTCACTTTCAGATTATAAAAAATATCGAAGAATATGATGGTGATTATCCCGGAGTTTGTAATACAAATGATTTGAATTTCTATATCGAAAACTGCCCTGACCCCAACTTATTATTAAAAATTACTTAAATAGTTATGAAGAAAGCAGGATTGATTATATGTTTGTTGTTGCTAATTGGATGTAAATCGAAAAACATCAGCAGAGACACGGAAGATTTAAAGATTAAGAAAATTTCTGGTTCAGAAATTGATGCCAATCAACAGCAAAAAGCCTATGAATTAGGCAAGCGGGTTTTAGAAACTTGCAATACATCAAAGTTTAAACCTTTTAATGAGACTGAAGTTACGTCATCGGTAAGGGAAAATACAACTGAAGAACGCCTGACTAAAACTTGCCAGAGATTTAGACAGTATTACGGAAGTTTTATAGATTTAAAATTAGATGGAGTTTATAAAACAAAACAAGAAGTCGTTTATCGCTATCATGCTTTATACACAAAAAAGGTTGCTAATAAGGAATTACGCGTTTTTGTAAATGAAGACAATTTAATTTCTGCAATCAAATCAATGGATTGGGATGAAAAATTTGATTCTAAACTAACAGAACAATAAAATAAAACTATGAATTTAAAACTATCTCTTTTAATAATATTGTTAATTTCGACATTTGCAAACGCTCAGGAAACTATGAGCATAAAAGGTTCAAAACCTTATCCCGCCACACAGGATTATACTTTTATTTGTGAAAAATATGTATATACAGGCGAAGCAAATGTTCAGATTGCGAAAACAGAAAAAGGAGGAGTTTTAAAAATAAGCATACAAACCACAAATGATAAAACCCGTATTTCAGGTGGTTTATATGTTGATTTAGCAAATGGGGATGTTATACCGTGTGTCGATAAAAACAGTAATGAAACTATCGAAGGTAAAACATCTTCATACTATTATTTTACTCCGGCTGAAATGATTAAGCTTAAAAAAAATGATATTAAAGGAATTAGATTTATAGTAAAAGGAAACACTGCAACTTTTGGTGATCAAACGGGCTATTTTACAGCTTCGAATAAAATGTCTTATTTTTCGACGGCCTTCGATAAATCAAAAAAAACATTTGATACAGCTGCAGCAATTAGTGCATTATAAATAAAATATTTGCTCTAATAAATCTTATATTTATATCTAATTTTAATATCCTATGAATTCTAACGAAGCCTTAATTACTAAATTCTATACTGCTTTTGCAAACGCTGATGCTAAAACTATGAGTGAATGCTACCATCCTAAAATTCATTTTGTTGATCCTGCATTTGGTTTACTTAAAGAAGACCAGGTTTCTAAAATGTGGGAAATGTTGATTTTAAGAAGTAAAGGCAATATCAAAATTGAATTTTCAAATATAAAAGCAGATGATGTTTCTGGATCTGCAAAATGGATTGCAACCTATAATTTCAGTAAAACAAATAGAAAAGTAATCAATAGAGTTTCTGCCGAATTTGTATTTCAAGACGGACTTATTATCAAACATACGGATAGTTTTAATGTTTGGAAGTGGTCAAAACAAGCTTTTGGACTTACAGGTTATTTATTGGGATGGACAGGCTACTTTCATAAAAAAATTCAGGAACAAGCCTTGTTATCACTAAAAAAGTTTCAGGAGTCAAAATAATTTGTTTTGTAAAAAATCCAGAACTAAGATATTCTCTTTAGTTTACTTTATACTTATTTGCCTTCCGGTAAGATTATCTGTTTCTGATCTTGGCGGTGTACGTCTAATTATGTAACTTAATTTTAGGGAGCACATAAATCTGTTTTTTCAAGACTTTTTGTTCCCGCTTTCGCCTTTATCTTTGTTCGTTCCTCTCAAAGTATATCGGCTCTATCGGGGCTAACCAGAAAATTATCATTCATAAGAAATAAAAGTGATTTCGTAAACTAGATTGATTTTTATAAAAAAGTTCGAAAAGCTTTGTTTTGAAACAGCTTTGCGAACTTTATGTTTTCTAATGTTATAAGATCAAAATATTTGCGCTTTATTTGTTTAAAAGAAAAAGCTTGTTTTTAGCTTTTAAACCAACCGGCAACTAATTCATCTTCAAATGAATTTGCATTTTTATGAATAAACTCGTTTGTATTTTTATTATACGAATAATCTAAAGCCCATGTTTTGTGATTCTTAGCGAGATCTTTAATACTTTCGCAAACCAAAGCAATTTCTTTATCAGTTGTTGTTGGGTGAATTGACATTCTAATCCATCCCGGTTTTTTGATCAAATCGCCAATGGTAATTTCGTTTACCAGTTTATTTGAAGTTTCCTGATCTACATGCAGTAAAAAATGCCCATAAGTACCGGCACAGCTGCATCCTCCCCTGGTTTGAATTCCAAATTTGTCATTCAGTAATTTTACACCTAAATTAAAATGAAGATCTTCAATAAAAAAAGAAATAACACCAAGTCGGTTCGTATGTTGACCGGCTAAAATTTTAATGTTAGAAACCGCACCAAGTTCATTAAAAACATAATCAACAATTTCGTGTTCGCGCTGCAGGATATTTTCAATTCCCATTTCTTCTTTCAGCTCAATTGCCAGCGCTGTTTTTATAACTTGCAGGAAACCCGGAGTACCACCATCTTCACGATCTTCGATATTGTCAATATATTTATGTTCACCCCAAGGATTTGTCCAGCTTACAGTTCCTCCGCCAGGACAATCAGGAATCATATTATTGTATAGTTTTTTATTAAAAATCAAAACTCCCGAAGTTCCCGGCCCGCCTAAAAATTTATGTGGAGAAAAGAAAATAGCATCAAGATACGATTCTGGATCTTCAGGATGCATGTCAATTTCTACGTAAGGTCCGGAACAGGCAAAATCTACAAAACAAACTCCGTTATGTTGGTGCATTAATTTTGCAGCTTCATGAAAAGGAGTTTTTAAACCTGTAACATTCGAACATGATGTTATAGAGGCAATTTTGATCGTTCTGTCAGCATACTTTTCTAATAACACCTCTAAATTATCCAAACAAAAAAGTCCTTTTTCACAAGACGGAATAATTTCAACATCAGCAATAGTCTCTAACCATGATGTTTGATTAGAATGGTGCTCCATATGTGAAATAAAAACAATTGGTTTTTTTTCTGCCGGAACATTAATAAAATCTTTTAGATTTTCAGGAATTTTCAAACCCAAAATACGTTGAAATTTATTTACAACACCTGTCATTCCTGTTCCGTCAGTAATCAAAACATCATCCTGATTTGCATTTGTATGACGTTTGATGATATTTCTGGCATGATGATATGCTTTTGTCATGGCAGTACCTGACACAGTTGTTTCTGTATGAGTATTCGCTACAAAAGGTCCAAATTCATTGAGAAGTTTCTCTTCAATAGGGCGATATAACCTTCCGCTGGCCGTCCAATCTGTATAAATGATTTTTTTCTTGCCGTATGGAGAAGTAAATTCCTGATCAATTCCAACAATATGTTGTCTAAAATCCTGAAAATAAGTTTCCAGAGTGATGGTATTATTTTTGCTATTCATTAGTGTGCCTGAGTTTGACTGCAAATATATTGCTTTTTTATATAATTGCGAATTTATCAATTGTAAACTTCAAACATTACATAACCGCTTAGTATCTTTACTTAAATTGTCGTTTTTTTAATAATTTATCACAATATTCTATCGGATTAATAGGGCAAGTAAAACTAAACAATACCATTTATGGAAAATTTATCAGTAGCTACTTTCGGTGGCGGATGTTTTTGGTGTATTGAAGCTGTAATCCAGCGTTTAAAAGGAGTAGAATCTTTAAAATCAGGTTTTTCAGGAGGTTTTATCAAAAATCCTCCATATCGTGAAGTTTGTACTGGCAGGACAGGACATGCAGAAGTGATACAAGTTACATTTAATCCTGACATAATTTCATATCATGATCTTATTTTTATTTTCATGACAAGTCACGATCCAACAACCTTAAATCGTCAGGGAGCTGATTCAGGAACACAATATCGTTCTATTATTTTGTGTCATGATGAAGAACAGAAAGCAATTGCGAAACAAGTTTTAGAAGAAGTCAAACCTTTTTATGAAGATTCGATTGTAACTGAATTAAAAGCTTTTGAAGTGTTTTACAACGCAGAAGAAGATCATCAAAATTATTATAACAACAATCAGGATGCGCGTTATTGCCAGATTGTAATAGATCCGAAAGTACAGAAATTACAAAAAATGTACGCAGATAAGTTAGTGGACTAATTAAAGATTTTGACACAGATTAGAAGGATTAGAATGATTCTCCTCACTTACTTATTGATCTCTTAGAGATTTAAAAAGAATCATTTTAATCTGTATAATTTGTGGCAAAAAAATAAAAATTCAAATGAAAAATTTAAAAATAAAGAATCGATTTACTACTGAATTACCTGCAGATCCTAACGAAACAAATGAAATTCGTCAGGTTTCCAATGCTGTTTTTTCTTATGTAGACCCAACAAAACCTTCAAATCCGGTATTGATTCACGCTTCTGAAGAAGTTGCTGAATTAGTGGGAATTTCAATAGGTGAAATTCAATCTGAATCCTTTTTGAATGCTTTTTCAGGAAAAGAAATCCTTCCGGACACACGTCCGTATGCCATGTGTTATGCCGGACATCAATTTGGGAACTGGGCAGGACAATTGGGTGATGGCCGTGCTATCAATTTGACTGAAGTAGAGCATAATAATGAGTTTTTTACACTTCAATTAAAAGGAGCCGGAAAAACGCCATACTCCAGAACCGCTGATGGTTTAGCAGTTTTACGTTCTTCTGTGAGAGAATATTTATGTGCTGAGGCGATGCATCATTTAGGTGTTCCCACTACCCGATCACTTTCGCTTATGTTATCAGGAGATCAGGTTTTACGCGATATTTTATATAACGGAAATCCAGCTTACGAAAAAGGTGCTATTGTTTGCCGCGTTGCTCCGTCTTTTATACGTTTTGGAAGTTTTGAAATGCTGACTGCAAGAAATGAACTTAAAAATTTAAAGCAATTTGTTGAGTACAATATAAAATATTATTTCCCCGAAATTAAAGGCGAACCAAAAGAGCAGTATGTACAGTTTTTTAAAACAGTTGCTGATAAAACCCGTGAAATGATTTTGCATTGGCAGCGTGTAGGTTTCGTGCATGGCGTAATGAATACAGATAATATGTCGGTTCACGGAATCACGATTGATTACGGTCCTTACGGCTGGTTAGAAAACTATGATCCAAACTGGACTCCAAATACTACAGACAGTCAAAACAGAAGATATCGTTTTGGCAATCAGCCTCAAATTGCACAGTGGAACTTGTATCAATTAGCGAATGCCCTTTATCCTTTAATTAATGAGGCAGAACCTTTGGAAAAAATCTTAGAATCATTTATTAATGATTTTGATTCAGATTATAAAAAAATGTTTTTAAGCAAGTTAGGAATATTTACTTCTACTGAAGCTGACAGTAAATTAATAATAGCTTTAGACACGGTTTTACAATTATCTGAAACTGATATGACAATCTTTTTTAGAAATTTAAGCCAGATTAAAAAGACTGATTCAGTTGATGAGGCGATCGAAAAAATTCAATATTCATTTTATATACCAGAAGAAATTTCGGGGGATATTTTAGATTCATGGAAAAAATGGTTTGTTGTTTATCTCGAAAGATTAAATACTGAAACATTATCAGATGATGACAGATCTGAAAAAATGAATACTATTAATCCTAAATATGTGCTCCGAAATTATATGTCGCAATTGGCTATTGATGCCGCTGACAAAGCAGATTATTCCCTAATAAATGAATTATATATATTGTTGCAAAAGCCGTATGATGAACAACCCGAATATCAAAAATGGTTTGCAAAACGACCGGATTGGGCTCGCTCTAAAGTAGGTTGTTCTATGCTTTCTTGTAGTTCATAAAAGCTATTTTGTCACTAATTTCGTGAAATTAGTGGCAAACTTTTTTACTTAGAAGCAATATAATCCACAATCATAGTTGCGTGAACACGTGAGTTTTCAATAAACCACTTATGAGTTTGCATGCCGCCACAAACAACACCTGCCAGAAATAAACCTTCGATATTTGTCTCCATCGTTTCAGTATTATATGTTGGTGTTTTTAATTCATCTTCAGATAATTGAATTCCCATTTTTTCAAGAAAAGTCAAATCTGGTTTATAACCTGTTAATGCTAAGACAAAATCATTTTCAATTGTAACTTTTCCGTTTGGAGTTTCAATTTCGACTTTATCTTCACTAATTTCAGTAATATTAGATTCAAAATAAGCCTTAATACTGCCTTCGGTGATCCGGTTTTCGATATCTGGTTTTACCCAATATTTCACCCGATTGTTTATTTCGTTTTTACGAATAACCATTGTAACATTTGCTCCTTTTCTCCAACATTCTAGCGCTGCATCAACAGATGAATTATTAGCACCCACAACTAAAATATTTCTAAAAGCGTATTCATGTGCTTCTTTATAATAATGACGTACTTTTGGCAACTCCTCCCCTTTTACATTCATTGTAATTGGAATGTCATAAAATCCGGTAGCAATAATCACATTCTTAGCGTCGTATGAAGTTTTGTTTGTTGTGATTTGAAATCGTTTATTTTCTAATTTTTCAACCTGTGTAACTTGTTCAAATAAGTTAATGTTAAAATTAAAGTAGCGATGTATATTACGATAATATTCCAGCGCTTCTTGACGGCCAGGCTTTGGTGCCAAGCAATTAAACGGAATATCTCCAATTTCCAGTCTTTCTGCTGTTGAAAAAAAAGTCATATACAAAGGATAGTTGAAAATACTGTTTACAATTGCACCCTTTTCTATGATCAAATAACGCAGGTTTTTCTTTTGAGCTTCTATTGCACAAGCAAGACCAATAGGACCGCCTCCAACAATGATTAAATCATATTGTTCTGTCATAGTACTATTGTTTTTCCCAGTCTTTAAAAGGTTTTTTGCTCAGATAAGCATTATAATATCTTGGATCATTGGTCACTTCTTCCCCTAACCAATCTGGTTTCTCAAACGATTCTGTTTCAGATTCCAGTTCGATTTCTGCCATTATTAAACCTTCATTTTCTCCGTAAAATTCATCTACTTCAAAAACATGTTTTCCTGACTTTATCTCAAAACGGGTCTTTTCTATTTTGCCTTTTTCGCATAATTTAAGTAATTCCTGAGCTTCATCAACGGGAATTTCATTTTCCCATTCAAAACGGGACATTCCGCCTTGTTTTCCAATTCCTTTTATGGTAATAAAGCCTCTATTTCCTTTAATCCTAACCCGAACGGTTCTTTCCGGGATTGAACTTAAATATCCCTGAGCAATTTTATTTTGAGTAAAAGCCTGTTCTTTAAAATCTTCTGATTTTACAAGAAACTTTCTTTCTATTTCGACCATTTCTCTGTATTAAATTAAATTTTATGCAAGTTACTTAATTTAATTCACTCCTAAAATGAAGATTTTTTTATCTATGAGATTTACTTCAAAAATATAATCATCTAAAAATTAGATATTTAGATTCTAAATATCGGAGTATGAATGTATTATGTATTTATTTTTTTGTTAAATTTGATAGAATCTTAACTCCATCACTTATGTCTAAAAAAGCACTTTATCTATTAGGCATTGCAATAACCATTATTTTAGGTACTTACTTGTATGTAAACTTTTGTTGCAATTGTACTATAAAAACACCAGCGCCTGATACTGAAAAAGCACCAGCAGTGGTAGCTGAGGAGACTAATTTTGTCCCTTTTATTCTAAATGGTTCGGGAATTGATTATCATACAAACGATAACATCAAGTTTCTGAAAAACAGTTTTGCAGTCATACTGCCTGTTAGTGATTCTGTAGCAATTGGAATTGAAAATCTTAAAAAATTTTTAATTGCAAATCCAAAACAAAAAATTACCATCACCGGTTATGCTACTTCGGATGAAACCAATAGTACTTCGTATGAAAATCTTGGTCTTGCAAGAGCAAATGATATAAAGAAGTATTTTATCTCTAAAGGTTTATCAGATTCGCAATTTGATACTAAAGGTCAGATAATTGATAAATGGAAAACAAGTTCAGATACACTTTTAGGTCCGGCCGAATACAAATTTGAAACATTGGAGGCAACTCCCGATGCAACTGATGAATGGGTAGTTTTGAAAAATAAAATTAATCAAGATCCTTTAATACTGCATTTTAACACCAATAAATCCAGTGATAAACTGACAGATGTCGAAAATCAGAAAGTGGCAGATTTAGTACAATATATGAAACATGAAAAAGATGCTGTTATTTTAGTGACTGGCCATAGTGATAATGTTGGAAATCGTGATTCTAATATCATCCTTGCCCAAAAACGTGCCGATTTTTCTAAAAATTATTTATCTGAAAAAGGCATTGAAGACAGTCGTATTACCACTGAATCAAAAGGACCTGACGAACCTATTGGTGACAATAATACGGCTGAAGGAAAAGCGACTAACAGAAGAACCGTAATTACAATCAAATAATAAATCAAAATATACTATTATGAATATACCATGTATCTTAATACCTGTGCTAGTTGGATTAATCTGTGGAATTTTAGGTTACTTACTAGGAAAAATGAATTCTAAAGGAGATGATTCACTTGCTTCATCATTGCAGGCTGATTTAGATGCCTGTAAAGCAAATACAAAAAATTTGAACGCAAAAATTTCTTCTTTAGAGGATGATTTAGCATCAAAAACTACCATTTCGGCTTCCGGACAATCTTTTGCTTCTGCTACAGCTCCGGCGTTTTTGTTTGATGAAGTACTGGCATCAACTGTTTATGGAAAAAAAATCAAAGAAAACGATTTGAAAATCGTTGAAGGAATCGGGCCTAAGATTGAAGCTTTACTAAACGCAGCAGGAATTGCAACCTGGCAGGAATTATCAGAAACATCAACTGAAAAATTGCAGTCAATTCTTAATGCGGGCGGAGAAAATTTTGCCATTCATAATCCGGGAACCTGGGCAAAACAAGCCTTTCTGGCTTATCAGGGAAAATGGCAGGAATTAAAAGACTGGCAACAAGGTTTGCTTGGAGGGAAAGAGTAAAGGAAAGTTACAAAGGTACAGAGTTGCAAAGATTCAAAGGCTTTGTAACTCTGTATTTTTATTTTAAACTTTTGTTATTTTATTCGAATCTCTGAACCTTTGTTATTTTGAACCTCCTAAAAAATTGAATCCCATTTTTTAGAAGCATTGTACCACAATTGCCCTTGCGAAACTTCAAGCGGAGAATCGATATTGTTGGTATAAAGTGCTCCGGTTCCTAAACCTTGCGGCATATTTGAATGCTGAAGAAATGTCCATTGTGAAATAGCATTAAGTCCAACATTACTCTCTAATGCCGATGTAATCCACCAGCCAATATTATATTTTTCAGCCAAATCAATCCAATCTTTAGTTCCTCTAAAACCGCCAATAAAACTTGGTTTTAGAATAATATACTGAGGTTTGATTTCTTGTAATAATTTTTCTTTTTCTTCTAACGAAAAAACACCTATTAATTCTTCATCCAGTGCAATAGGAAATGGCGTTGATTTACATAAATCTGCCATTGCTGAAATATTACCTTTTTTAATGGGCTGTTCGATACTATGAAGCTGGAATTTATCAAGTTGAACAAGCTTATCTAAAGCTTCGTTTAAAGAAAAGGCACCATTGGCATCAACTCGAATTTCAATTTGTTCTGCTGAAAAATGACTTCGGATAAAGTGTAATAATTCTAATTCTTTCTCAAAATCTATTGCACCAATTTTAAGTTTGATACAATTGAAACCATCGGCTAATTTCTCTTCGATTTGCTGTTTCATATACGAAGCTTCTCCCATCCAGACCAAACCATTTATAGCAATTGATTTAGAATTGTTTGTGAAATCTGATGGAAACAATACATATGGATCTTTACTTTTTAGTGATAAAAAAGCCATTTCGATCCCGAATTGTATAGAAGGAAATTCAAGTAATGATTCCCACAAAGCAGTTTCTCCTAAATGAATATTTTCGCAAGCCCAGTTTAGTTTTTCTTCATAATCATCCCTGTCATCTGCACTTAAACCCCGTAGAATTCCGCACTCGCCAATTCCTTTTTTGCCGTTTTCTTCGAGAACAATAAACCAGGTTTCCTTTTGCGTCATAACGCCTCTGGAAGTTCCTGATGGACGCTTAAACTCGAGCATGTATTTGTGGTAAGTAGCTTTCATGGTTCTATTTTAAACCATATAAGTTATATCAGTAAATTGAAGTAACGCATTATGTGCAATGCGTTTAAATGGACTTATATAACTTAAATGGTAAAACTTAAATGGTAAAACTTAAATGGTAAAACTTTAATTGTATAATTTTAAAACTCTTTCAAAGTCTTTTGATGGTAAACCTGCTTTTTCAAAAACGGTAAAGTCTTGTTTTGTTTTATCTTTCCAGCTTAAACTATCCGTGACATTTTGAGTCTGATATTTTTTATAGATTGCCTTTGCTTCACTGTAATCGTCGCTTACCAGATAAACATGCGCTAAATTTAATTTGACCAATAACTCGGTATCATCCAGTTTTTCACCTTCTTTAAGAAACTTAATGGCTTTTGCATATTGTTTTGTAAGGATGTAGCAATACCCAATAGAACTATAGTCTATCGCAGTAGCTTTGCCATCATTTATGATTGTATTTAACTTTTGAATCGCTTCATTGTACTTTTGTAATTTTATTAAAGTCGAAGCCTGGGTTCTCAAATCATTATACACGTTTTTAGAAATATCTGCATCTTTATAACACGTATTTCCAAAATCTTTGTATACTTTGTTTTTTTCTATTGGTAATAATTTCTGAAACTCAGTGTAGCGATATTGTTTTATGATTTTATCCAGAATACAAACGCAAAAATCATCAGAATTGGCCATTTTTTGAGCCATTGTAGATGTTTTGCAAAGGCTTATAATTTCATTTTTATTGTCTTGATTCCACCCGCGGTTTAATTTCGTGTCTACCCAAGGCACAACTTCAAGGACTATTTTTTGATTAAGAAGCCAATTTTTGCTGTGAAATCCAAACCAGATTGTACTTATATCCTGACCCAGACACGACGATTTATCAAGCGATAATCTTTTGGCATCTTTGCTTAATGGTTCTACCTGAGCATAGCAGGATTTATCTGTCTTGCCATCATCTATGTATTTTTTTGCAGCATCATTTGAGGTAAAAAGTGCATATGTACAGGTGTCATCTCCGGAGATTTTTGACATTAAAAAAACTGCTCCTGCAGAGCCCTGACTGATTCCGGTGGGATCCGGAATTGATTTTAGTACAGAGACTAAACTGTTTGCCATTTGCTGGTTTTCGTCTAATAGTGTAATTCTATAAACGATTTCTGTTGTACCAACCGGCAGATCTTCGGTTTTTAATACGATTCGATCACGTGCTGAAACTATGATTTCTTTTGTTGTAGCACGTTCCTTGTCCCAATAACCATCTTTTTGGGCAAAAGAATGAAATGAAACTGTGATTAAAAAAAACAGGGCAACTTTTTTTAAATTCATTTTGTAAAATTTAGTTTAAATATCTACGCAATTTTCAGGCCTAATTTTTGAGCATTTGCTGAATTCTTTTTTCAGCTTCTTCTTTTGTGATTCCGTTATAAAAATCTTTTACAAAAAGATGATCGAAATCTTTATGAGGGAAAATTTCCGGTCTTTCATTACCGCTTTTAGTCACTACTGTTGTTGGGATACTGCCTGCAAATTCATATTGCGAAATATAATTGGAAAGCCATCCAAAATATTGTGTTTCGTGATTTTCATTATCAAAGTTTTCCAAATAATCCTTAAAACTTTGTTCGCTTAGAGAAACCCAGAAACCATATTCAAGATCTTCGCAATGATCGTTAACTTTTTGAAATAAAACACATCTTACAAATCTTAGAATATGTTCGGGATGTTTGATTACGCAAAAATCGGAATCAATTACTGCAATTTCCTCTTTTTCCTGATCAGAAAGATTATGATAACTATTAGGGGAATTGTAGGTTAATGCGGGCCAGCTTTCATGCTCTTTGCCGCAACAATCACAAATGAATTTAATGGTGTCGTTCATCTATTTTTTTTATGAATACTAAAATCCTAGCCCCGATAAAGGCTATATCTTTTTTGAGAAGATTTTTCATCTTCTCAAAAAAGATATAGCCGAAAGCGGGAAATAGCTCCTTATAATTTCTAAAAATTCCTAATTTTAATTTAAAAAAATCAAAAATCTAAAAAGCTCACTTAATATAATGATTAAAGTTCTATTGAATCTCCAATTTCAAGAAGCATCAAATCTTTTCCTTTATCAAAAAATTTACGAATTGCATCTTCATGATTGATTTCGATATAACCGAAAGTGTCAAAATGATAGCCCAGGATTTTATCACATTCAATAAAATCAGAAGCAATAATAGCATCTTCTACATCCATGGTAAAATTATTACCGATTGGAAGTATTGCTAAATCCAATTTTGTACGCAACGGAATCAGTTTCATATCATAGGTAAGTGCTGTATCGCCGGCTATGTAAATGTTTTTGTGTTCACTTTCGATCACAAACCCACCTGGATTTCCGCCATAGCTTCCGTCAGGGAAAGAGCTTGAATGAATGGCATTTACATATCTTACTTTTCCGAAGTCGAAATTCCAGCTACCACCATGGTTCATTGGGTGTGCTTTTAGCTCTCTTTGTGCATAATAGCTTGTAATCTCAGCATTTGAGACGATTACTGCATTGGTACGTTTTGCAATAGCTTCTACATCAAGAACGTGATCGCCATGTGCATGTGTAAGCAATATATAATCTGCTTTTAGTGTGTTTATGTCAATTGCCGCAGCTTTTGGGTTTCCTGTAATAAATGGGTCAACAATAATATGTTTTCCTCCAACTTCAATGCCCAATGACGCGTGTCCGTAAAATGTGATTTTCATTTTTGTAAAATTTTAAAGTTGAACTTTGTTTTATCTTCCGCCCAGGAAAAGGTTAACAATTATGTCTGAAATCAAGGAAATCATACATACCGTTAATAATATTGAAAGCAAAAATGTGCTAAGTGCCAATTTTTTTAATTCAGGATCTAAAAGCTTAGGGTTTTGGTTTTTATATACGGTAATTAAATGTTTAGTTAAAGGTATATAAGCCAGTAAAAACAGATATTGATCAAAATTGTAATCGCTCAAAACAGCAAAAACAACAACCAGAAGCATCGCTGTAATAATCAACGTAAAGTGATATATTTTAGCTTTTGCTCCGCCAATTTGAACAACTATTGTGTTTTTTCCTGATTTTCTGTCTGATTCTTCATCGCGCATATTGTTCAGGTTCAAAACTCCTACACTTAATAAACCAATTGAAATTGCAGGAAGGATCAATAAAGGATCAACTTCTTTAGAATATAAAAAATTAACTCCCAATGTGCTTACAAGTCCGAAGAAAATGAAAACAAATACATCTCCAAGCCCTTTATATCCGTAAGCTGAATTTCCTACTGTGTAACGAATTGCAGAAGCAATTGCTGCAACCCCAAGCAATAAGAAAAAGATGGAATATCCGAAATTAGTTTCACCAAATGCAAAATAAATTAAGATTATTGCTGATAACAAAGTTAGCAAAGAGGTAATTATTATAGCTTTTTTCATGGCCTGAGGCGTGATAACACCACTTTGAATAGCACGTTTTGGTCCTATTCTGTCTTCATTATCAGTACCTTTTACACCATCTCCGTAATCATTTGCAAAATTGGATAAAACCTGTAATCCCAATGTTGTTAATAGTGCAAAACCAAAAATCTTCCAACTGAATACTTCTGTTGGGGTGTTTATTGCTTCTGTAGGGTTTGAAAGCGCGTAAATACTTCCAACTATAATTCCAGAAACTGATAAAGGCAATGTGCGCAATCGTGCGGCTTCAATCCAATGTTTCATATTTTAATTTTAGATTTTAGATTTCTTGAAAAAGTTTTCAGTCACAGTTTCAGTTTTCAGACTGTGACTGTGGCTGAGACTAGAAACTAATTACTTTTATGGCAACCATTTATTTTCACCAAAGTTTGGTTTTCTTTTTTCTAAGAAAGCATTTCTTCCTTCTTTTGCTTCTTCGGTCATGTATGCTAAACGAGTTGCTTCACCGGCAAAAACTTGTTGTCCTACCATTCCGTCATCTGTTAAGTTCATGGCGAATTTTAGCATTTTTATAGATGTTGGTGATTTCTGAAGGATTTCCTGAGCCCATTGGTATGCTGTATCTTCTAACTCATCGTGTGGGATAACGGCATTCACCATCCCCATATCCATCGCTTCCTGAGCAGAATAGTTTCTTCCTAGAAAGAAAATCTCACGTGCTTTTTTCTGACCTACCATTTTTGCCAGATAAGCTGATCCGTAACCTCCATCAAAACTGGTAACATCTGCATCTGTTTGTTTAAAAATGGCGTGTTCTTTACTTGCCAGTGTCATGTCGCAAACTACATGCAAACTATGCCCGCCGCCAACTGCCCATCCCGGAACAACTGCAATAACTACTTTTGGCATAAAGCGTATTAAACGCTGTACTTCAAGAATATTCAAACGATGCTGACCATCTTCACCAACATAACCCTGGTGTCCACGGGCATTTTGATCTCCTCCACTGCAAAAAGAATATACACCATCTTTTGTTGATGGTCCTTCTGCAGAAAGCAAAACCACTCCTATCGAAGTATCTTCTTGTGCGTCGTAAAAAGCCTGGTATAATTCTGAAGTTGTTTTAGGACGAAAAGCGTTTCTTACATTTGGTCTGTTGAATGCGATTCTTGCAACTCCGTTACATTTTTTATAAGTTATATCTTCAAATTCTCTGGCAGTTATCCAATCCATTTCTATTTGTTTAATTTTAAATAATTATAGTGTAAAAATAAAGCATTTTTACATTTTTACCTACTCAATTTACTTTAAGTCTGTGAGAAAATAACCTCTAATGTTAACAATTGGTATTATCTTACAAAAAATAACATTTTTTAACACTAGTTTTAAAAAATAATAAGTAATTTTACACCCTAGAAATCAATGAGATACATTTTATTTCATAGGATTCAGATTGATTTTCTTTCACTGATTTATTAACCTAAAAAATGATTTTTTTGAGAAAATTTAAAAAATTTGTCGCTCATTTTTATATGGTTTTTATTTGTAAGCCCTTAAATAATGAGCAAATGATTTACTCATTTGTTGAAACTTCGAAAAGGAAATAGTAACACCTAAGGTTAAATGCTAGAATTGTGTAGTAATTAGTATAAAATTGATTACGAAAAGAGGAAAAAATACTAACGAAAACTTTCTATAAGTTATTTTATCAACCAATGGATTAGCCGTGAAATTGATGTTTCGCTTTTAATATGAATGGATAGATTGTTTGAAGACATACCATTTCAAGAAGTAATTTCTAAAATTTTTAAAGTAGTTATCTCTTGAATGGATTCGAATTTATTTTATTTCTGTTTTTTTTTAATTACAATTTTTTTTAAAACTAGAATAAAAAGGGAAAGGCTGCTTGTAATGAGCAGCCTTTCCTGTTTTTAAGAAATAATCTTAAAGAAGAAACTTTAGTTATCTTTTATCAGATAAATTCCGTCGTCTTTAATTTCTATAAGTTTGTCTTTATATAAAGCTCCAATAGCTTTTTTGAAAGTTTTTTTACTCATTTTCAAAACCGTTTTGATATCCTCCGGATGCGAAGCGTCATTTAGACGTAAAAAACCACGATTGGCTCTTAATTCATCTAATATTTTTTCTGCATTTGGTTCAATACTTTGGTAACCTTGCACTTGCAATGCAACATCAATTTTATTATCAGGACGAATGTTTTTAATAAAACCAATCATTCTGTCTCCCGTCCTGATCGCATCATCATAAACTTCATCTTTGTACAACAAACCTTTGTGCTGTTCATTGATGATTACATTGATTCCTAATTCAGTAATATGCGAAACAATTAAGTCTACTTCTTCTCCTTTTTCAACCGTTAGGTTTTCATTGCTTAAAAATTGATTTAATTTACTTGAAGCTACCAGACGATTGGTTTTTTCATCCATATGAAGGTAAACTAAGTATCGTTTTCCTTTTTCCATCGGACGGGCTTGTTCTTTAAACGGAACAAGAATATCTTTTTCCATTCCCCAATCCATAAAAGCACCAACCTGATTGATATAATTCACTCTTAACAGTGCAAATTCATTCAATAATATATAAGGTTCAAGTGTTGTAGCGACAGGGCGTTGTTCGTGGTCTAAATATACAAAGACGATTAATTCTTCGCCTATTTCAAATTCGTTGGGAACGTATTTATTGGGTAATAATATATCGTGAATTCCTTCCGGATCTTCTTCAGGATTTCCTAAAAATAAACCAACTTTGGTATCACGTAATATGATAAGGGTATTGTATTTTCCTATTTCAATCATTTCTATAAGGTTCTAAGCTGTAAAATAGCTGAGTTTTTAAAGTGCAAATGTACGAAGTTTGAAAATGGTACGACGAAAAATGTTTTAGATAAAAATGTATCGCAACATCTTTTTCCGGTTTCTCTTTTTTTTAATTAAATTTGAGCATCTAAAATTAACTCCAAATCAATGAAAAAGACCATTTTTTATTCTGTTTTTACCTTTCTGTTTTGCACTCAGGTAGCCATTTCTCAAGTTGTTGAAGATCCGGAAATAAAGAAAATGATTACCGAAATTAAGGCTGAAAACCTTGAAGCAACAGTTCGTAAATTAGTTTCTTTTGGTACAAGGCATACGCTGAGCGATACTAAAAGTAAAACCAAAGGAATTGGCGCTGCACAACAATGGGTGAAATCTGAATTTGATAAATATGCATTGGAATCTAATGGAAGACTGACTTCTGTAATTGATTATTTTACAGTTAAAGCAGACGGAAAACGTATTAATAAAGATAGCCAGCTTGGCAATGTAATGGCAACTTTAAAAGGAACTGACCCTAATGATAATCGTGTCCTTATTATAAGCGGACATCTTGATTCGCGGGTTTCTGATGTGATGAATGTAAAATCAGATGCTCCGGGTGCAAATGATGATGCTTCAGGAGTAGCGGCTGTAATGGAACTTGCAAAAGTAATGAGCAAAAGATCTTTTCCGGCAACCATTATTTTTGTGGCTGTTGTTGGTGAAGAACAAGGTCTTATTGGTGCCCGTCATCTTGCTGAAACAGCAAAAGAATCAAACTGGAATATCATCGCAATGCTAAATAATGATATGATTGGCAATAGTTTGTCTAGCGGAACTAACTTAAGAGATAATACACAAATCAGAATTTTTAGTGAGACAATTCCGTTTGTGGAAACTGAAGAAGAGGCGAAAATGCGCAAAGCAACAAGTCGTGATAATGATAGTCCGTCGAGATTATTGGCGCGCTATATAAAAACGGTTACAGAACAATATGTAGATCAGCTAAAAGTAAAACTGGTTTACAGAAATGATCGTTTTTTACGTGGCGGTGATCATACTCCGTTTAGTCAAAATGGTTTTGCGGCTGTTCGTTTTTGTGAGATGAATGAGAATTTTGATCATCAGCATCAGGATCTAAGAACCGAAAACAATATAAAATACGGTGATTTAGTTGAGTTTATGGATTTTGATTATTTACGAAAAAACACTTGTTCTAACTTAGTTACTCTTGCCAATTTAGCCTGGTCCCCAAAAGCGCCTGTAAATGTAGGTATTGAGGTTAAAAACCTTTCGAATTCATCTGCTTTCTCCTGGAATGCCCCAGATGGAAAAGCACAATACGGATATCAGATTTTAATGAGAGAGACATCCTCTTCTCACTGGGAAAAAACATTTTTTGTAAAGGATACAAAAGCTGAAATCCCCTATTCTAAAGACAATTACTTTTTTGCCATACAAGCTGTAGATGCCTTAGGACATGCAAGTTTACCTGTTTTTCCGATACCAATACGATAAATTACAACATAAAAAAGCGCCAATTAGGCGCTTTTCTTTTTTTAATCTAAAATGTTATTTGTAAACACTTTCTTTTTTAAAATGCAATGTCAGTAAGTAATAAACAACCGCTCTGTATTTGTGTTTATTCGAATGTCCGTATTTTTGAAGAACAGTAGAAATGGCAGGTTCTAAATCCGGGCCATCCGGCAATCCTAGTTTTTTAATCAGGAAATTTTTTCTCACAGTATCTATTTCTGAATGTTGGGTTCCGGCCACTGTCGATGCATCTGCATTATAAATAGAAGGTCCACACCCAATAACTACTTTTGTGAGTAAATCCATATCCGGTGTTACACCACATTTTACTTTTAGATCTTCTGCATACTTTTTAATTAATTCTTCTCTTGCACTCATAATAAAAATTTAAATTAGATTTATAAAATTCAAATTTAAAGATTTATCCTACATTAAAAATTATTTTTAGTTAATTTTATTTACAAATTATACCAACTCTTTGAAATATTGTTTTAAAACAACATCGTTTTCAAAAGTTGGAGTAAAAACTTCTAAAATTCCCGCAGTGTTATTTTCATTATAAAGCGCTGCTATATTCTTTTCTAAAGAAGCTACATCTTTGGCAGTAAAGTAATTAAGGTCATACATTTTAGCCAAATGTTCTGCTGTCAATTGATGTGAAGTTTCGAAATAGGTATTAAAAACAGGTTTTTCTTCGTGTCCTGGTAAAATCCTGAAAATTCCCCCTCCTCCATTATTTATCAAAATAATTTTGAAATTTTTAGGAATATAGGAATTCCAAAGCGCATTGCTGTCATAAAGAAAACCAATATCTCCTGTAATAAATACGGTTTGCTTATCGCTTCTTCCTACCGCCGCACCTACTGCTGTTGATGTGCTTCCGTCAATACCACTTGTTCCGCGGTTGCAATAAACTTCAATTGAAGGATCAATCTCAATTAACTGCGCATAACGAATCGCTGAACTATTGCTAATTTGCAGCTGACTGTTTTTAGGAAGTGATTCTATTACTTTTTCGAATACTTTAAAATCAGAGAATGTAATTTTACGCAAATATTCCTGTTTTCTGATTTTTCTTAAATCGTAAATTTTATCAATTTTCGAGAAATATTTACTCGATACAAATGCTGTTTTTGGAAGCAGTTCTTTGAAAAAATCTTCTGGTTCCATTACAAAATGTTTACTTAAAGCATTAAATGTATCGTAAGCACGTAAAGTATCTATATGCCAGTGATGTGCAGGTTTGTATTTTCGTAAAAAAGCCTTAATACGTTTTGAAACAATCATACCGCCAAAAGTGATTAAAACTTCTGGTTCTAATTCTTTAAAATCACAATCGTCAAAAGGTGTAATTAAGCTGTCTATACTATTAATAAAACTTGGGTCATGTAAGTTTGATGTTGTCTCCGTAAGCACTACAATTGAGGGATCTTTGGCGAAGTTTTCCAGAATTTCTTTGCTTACAGAATTAGCTTCGTTTATGCCTCCAATAAGAATTAATTTTCTTTTTGAAGTATTCCAAACAGAAACTACATCATCAATATTTTCGATAATTTTTGTTCCGAGAATTTCCTCTGAGTGAGTAATTTTTGGTTCAACAGAAAGTTGTGAAACCGTTTCATATAAAGGTTCTTCAAACGGAGCATTGATATGAACAGGTCCTTTTTGAAGAATAGCGGTTTCGATTGCTTTATTGATTTTTAAATCATTTTCGACAGATGCATCTTCTGTTAAATTGGCATTGAAAACAGAGTGGTTCTGAAAAACATTTTCCTGACGAATGGTTTGACCATCGCCAATATCAATCTTACTTTGCGGACGGTCTGCCGAAATTACGATTAACGGAATCTGACTGTAAAAAGCTTCGGCTACAGCCGGATAATAATTTAATAATGCTGATCCTGAGGTACAAACAATTGCAGTTGGCAGTTTGGTTTGCTGTGCAATTCCTAAGGCAAAAAAAGCGGCGCAACGCTCATCAGCAATGCTGTAACATTTAAAATTAGGGTTTTGTGCAAACCCAATTGTTAGAGGTGCGTTTCTTGATCCAGGAGAAATTATAATATTGGTGATTCCTTTTGCTAAACAAATTTCGATAATGCTTTGAGCAAGCGCTATTTTGGGGTAAATCATTCTTATGGAGTATTACTTTTTTTAAGAAAATCTAAAGTTGACGATTTCTTTTTAATATCACAAAGTTACAAACTTCACATTGGATTTAACTTATAAATAGGAAGATATTAAGGGCTGTTTTTAGAAAAAGGGAATATATTTGTAAAACTGATTTTTTAATAAAAATATACTCCATATGCGTTTCTTCTATATATTATTCTTTTACCTTTCGTTACAAGCCATACAATCTCAAAATCAGTTTGTTCCTGATGATACGCCTTATAAAACAGCCTTAGAAAATGCAAAAAAAGAAGGTAAACCACTTTTTGTAATGCTTTATGCAGATTGGTGCCCGCATTGCAACCAGATGAAGAAAGAAGTTTTTAGCGATCCTGCAGTGATCGATTTTTTAAAGAAAAACTATACGTGTGCCTGGAAAAATATCGAAAAAGAAGAAGGAATTGCTCTTAAGGATAAATATGGCACAAAATCACTGCCTGCTTTTTTATTTATAGACCCAAATAATGAAACGCTTTTATATGCTTTAAAAGGAGAATCTAAAAAGGCTGATTTTATAAACGAAGCTAATTATGCTTTGAATCCCAAGATGCAATTGCCGTATTTAGAAAAGCAATTTCTTGCAGACCCAAGTAATTCGACCACTTTTTTTACTTATCTGAATACATTGAAGAAAGGAAAAGACAGAACTGATTTATCGATTCCAACACATATTTACCTCAATACACAATCTGATACGCAATTGGTTAGTGAACTCAATTGGCGTGTTATTGCAAATGGTGTAACCGATATTAAATCGAGAGAGTTTCAATATGTTTTAAGTCATCAAAAAGATTTTGCTGCCGTGGCTTCTCAAAATCGTGTCGATCGAAAAATTGAAAGTATTGTAAATGAATTACTTCGTCCTTATGTTGATAATTTAGATACTATAAACTATTACAAACAAAGAGAAGTTGCCAAATCTATTCGATTACAAAAGACAGATTCAATTGTGTTTAAATTTGATCTGACTCTGGCAGAAAGAACTGAAAAATGGGATTTCTACAAGAAAGTAACGCTTGAAAATACAGAAAAATTGGTTTGGAATGATGCGAGTTTCCTAAAGGATATTGGACAGATTTATTTAAAACATATTTCAGATACCGAAAGCTTAAACAAATCAATTTCCTGGGTAAAACATTCTTTAGAATTAAATGATTCATTTGATGGTAATTTACTTGTTGCCAGACTTTATAATAAGATAAAAGACAAAAAATCAGCTTTAAAATATGCTAAAGATGCTAAGGGAATTGGTGCTGAAATGGGCTGGAGTACCAAAGATGTCGATGATTTATTGGCTGAACTAAATAAAAAATAACAAAAAACTACCAAAACAACCATGAACGTATTACTTAGACCTGCCACAACCAATGATTTAGAGAAAATTCTTGAAATTGTAAATCATTCTATTTTGCATACTACTGCAAATTATAGTTATGACATTCAAACTCTTGAAGTACAAACGAAATGGTTTGAAGATAAAACAGCCAAGAACCTGCCTATTGTTGTGGCAGAGCTGGAAGGAGAAGTTGTTGGTTTTGGCAGCTACGGACAGTTTCGGGAAAAAATTGGGTATCAATATACGGTCGAACATTCCGTTTATGTTGTTGATAATGTAATTGGAAAAGGTGTTGGATCTAAACTATTACTTGAATTAATTCGTCTGGCAAAAGAACAAGGCTATCATGTTATGATTGGTGCTATTGATGCTGATAATGCAGGAAGTATTGCCTTTCATGAAAAATTTGGTTTCACAGTTACAGGAACAATTCGAGAAGTGGGCTATAAATTTGATCATTGGCTTGATTTGGTTTTCATGCAGTTGATCTTGAAGTAATGGGACGCGGATGAAACGGATTCGCTAATGCGAAAACGCTGATTAACGCGGATTTTTTCTTTTTTTTACTGCAATGTTTATTTTCTGGAACGCTTTTACCTGAAAGCTTTTTTTTACCACAAAAGGCACAAAGCTGGATGCTATTTTTTTGTCATTTGACAACTAAACGGCATAAAAAAATCCACAAACTTGAAACTGATTCAAATTTGTGGATTTTTTGGTTGAGATAGTTACTATTAACTTTTTATCCAATTGATCACTTCAGGATCTGTAGGTAATGTTCTTGGCTTGATTACTTTAACCAATTCTCCTTTTTCGTTGATTAGGTATTTTTGAAAGTTCCATTCTACTTCAGAATCCTGTAATCCGTTTTTGGATTTTTGCGTCAGAAATTTATAAACTTCGCACATATCATCTCCTTTTACAGAAACTTTATCCATCATAGGAAAAGTTACACCATAATTTTGTTGGCAAAATGTTTCGATTTCTTTGTTAGTACCAGGTTCCTGAGAGGCAAAATTATTAGCAGGAAAACCTACAATTACAAAACCTTTGTCTTTATACTCTTTGTAAATAGCTTCAAGATCTTTGTACTGAGGAGTTAATCCACATTTTGAAGCAGTATTTACAATCATAACTTTTTTACCTTTTAGAGAGGCGAAATCAAAAGTATCTCCTGATAAATCCTGAACTTTAAATTGGTAAATGTTTTCTTTTGCCATGGCTTTATCTGTTTTAGATAATTTATTTTTACTTGTTTGAGCCTGAATTTGTGTGCCTAATAAAAAGACAACACTACAAGCTATGAATACTATTTTTTTCATTGTTTAATTTTTTATAAAATTAGTTAAAATCTGTTTTCATTAAATATTTTGCCTGCTTTATTTTTATTAAACATAAGTTAAATAAAAAATTGAAGCCTAGCGTTAATCAGACGCTAGGCTTCCCCCCATACAAACAAATCAAACCATGAATTAATTGTTATGCTTTTATATTTTTTATTATAATTGATGCCCCGGTTATTGTGAAAATTATATTTAAAATCTAAATATCTTTCTGTTTTATATCGTTTACTGGCGTTTATATTATAAAATTTACTAATTCTTATAATGAGATGAATCTAACTATTTTAAATTTTATTTTTAATTTTCGGTTTGGAAGTCCGGGGACATCAACCATTAAATATTATATTAAATCTGAATTTTATTATAAATGATAGAATTTCGAAAATCAACACTATTAAAATTCGTTAATGCCAAAACTGTTGTTAATCCAACAATCAATATTCTTAAAGTATATACGTAACCCATGACATTCGGTTTTAAATATTGAGATTTACTTTACTTAAATTTTAATAATTTTTTAAATTTTAACCTCTCACTTTCGTTTTGAAACTACTCCGCGAATTTAAATTTTGAAGCTGTTTTCTTTCGTTCTGCTATTTTCAGAATTATCGTTTGATGTTATAATAGCATATACGTAATTGGATTACTTTTGGTTTTAAAATATTGAGAAAAAATCTATATTTTTTTTCAAACCCTTTATTTTACTAGGTTTAAGGCTACAAAAAAATTTACAATTTTCACAAAAAAATAAATTATCTTTATCTCAAAGTATAAAATTGTATACTAAAATTTTGTTTAAGCTTTAAAATCCAAAATCTATGAGTCAAGATGAGTTGTTAGTTTTAATTTACAAGAAAGACGAAAGAGCTTTTACCCATTTGTATGATATGTACTCTAAAAGTTTGTTTTCTGTCATCAATGTTTTAATAAAAAATCGAGAAGAAGCCGAAGATGTTTTGCAGGAAGTTTTTGTCAAAATCTGGAAAAATATAGATTCTTATAATGAAGGAAAAGGTCGTTTTTATACCTGGATCCTTAATATAGCTAGGAATACATCGATTGACAAGCTAAGATCAAAGAATTTTAATAACAGCCAAAAAAACCTATCTTCAGATAATTTCGTAAATCTGTTAGACGACAGCAATAAATTGACTAATAGAATTGATACAATTGGAATTCAGGAATTCGTCAAAAAACTGAAACCAAAATGTATTGAGATTATAGATTTATTATTTTTTAAAGGATATACCCAACAGGAAGCTTCAGAAGAATTAGCAATTCCATTGGGGACTATCAAAACACAAAACAGAAACTGTATTAACGATTTACGTAATTATTTAAAAATATAATGGAAGCACAAGAATATATAGAATCAGGAATTCTGGAATTGTATGTTTATGGTTTATTAACCGAAACTGAAAATCTGGAAATAGCGGAACTGGCAAAAAAGAATCCGGAGGTCGAACAGGAAATCATTTCCATAGAAAAAGCTATTGTAGCTTTATCATCAAGCTTCTCCCCTTTTCATTCTGTAGCTAATTTCGAAAAGATAAAAGCCCGTTTAGAATTGAAACACGGCAAAGTAGTAGAGATGAAACCAGCGTCGAACTGGTCACAATACGTAGGATGGGCTGCAGCAGTATTATTACTTTTAGGTTTTGGATATCAAACACTGGAACTTACTAAAACAAAAGATGCTATTGCTACTGTTGGTACTGAGAAAAACAAAATACAAAGAGATTATGCTTTCTTAGACCAGCAAAATAAACAAACAGAGAAAAACCTGACTATTGTAAGGGATATTAAAAATACCGGCGTAACACTTGGCGGACAGGCAGTTTCTCCTAAATCATTTGCAAAAGTATACTGGAACAAAGAAACGAAAACGACTTATATTGACGCTGCAGGTTTACCAACTCCACCAAAAGGAATGGTTTACCAAGTTTGGTCTTTAAAATTAAGCCCGGTTCTTACACCAACAAGTATTGGTTTACTTGATAATTTTGAAGGAAATGATCAAAAAATCTTTGCTGTAAGTCAAACAGATTCAGCTGAAGCTTTTGGGATTACTCTGGAGCCTGCAGGAGGAAGTTTAACGCCTACAATGGAACAATTGTACACTTTAGGAAAAGTTTAAAAACTGAAATAAATTAAAATTAAAAACGCATATTAATTTATTTTAATATGCGTTTTTTTATTATCTTAACTCTAATAACTATCTGCAAACCAATATCTTTTCAACCATGAATTCAACTTTACTTTTGCGTCTTTCTGTTGCTGTAATACTTCTTACTCATTCCATTTTTGGAATATTTGATAACGGAATTAATGATTTTGGGAATTTATTTCTCAATCAGATTGGCTTTGCTCCTTTTGGTGTAATCCTGGCGTGGTCTATTAAATTATCTCATATCGTTGCGGCGATACTTTTGATTTTAAATAAATATATTAAGCTGGCTGGATTTATAACCATTTTTGTTTTAATAATGGGAATTATATTAGTTCATTTTAAAGAAGGCTGGTTTGTTGTTGGCGGCGGAAGAAATGGTATGGAATATAACGTTTTACTTATTATTGTTTTATTGGCTATTATGTATCCTGAAGGATTTGCAAAGAAAAATCATAACTTAAATGATGTATAGAATCTAATATATTCATGATAAACATTTTAAAAAAGAAAATATTGGATTATTTTCTTTTTTAATATCGATATATATCGTAATATTGCAATATAAAAATAAAACGATGGGAGCTACAAAATCTGAACATTTCACAGACGAACAAAACCAATTGGCTATTTTAACAAAAGCTTTAGGTCATCCTGCAAGAATAGCAATTATTCAATATCTCTTAAAAGTAAATACTTGTATCTGCGGTGATATTGTAAATGAACTTCCGCTTTCGCAGCCAACAGTTTCTCAGCATTTAAAAGAATTAAAAAATGCCGGATTAATCAAAGGAAATGTGGAAGGAAATGCTATTTGCTATTGCATTAATGAAATTGGATTTGCAAAAATCAAAGGTCTATTCACGCAAGTTGACCTCCATTTAGAAAAAACAAAAAATGAATGCTGCTAACTATTAATTTGAATTATTATGAAACTTTCTGAAATTAAAAAAATACTGACTACTCTTGAATCCGTTAATTTTGAACTTCCTGACGGAAAATTTGTTCCCGAATATTTTCATGTAACCGAAGTAGGTTTGATCACTAAAAACTTTATCGATTGTGGCGGGGTTGTTCGTAAAGAAACGGTTGTAAATTTCCAGCTTTGGAATGCTAATGATTATGAGCACCGCTTAAAACCTCAGAAATTAATTCATATTATTGAACTTTCAGAGAAAGTTTTAGGAATCGAGGATTTTGAAATCGAGGTAGAATATCAAAATACCACAATTGGTAAATATGATTTAGGTTTTAACGGAAAATATTTTTTGTTATTAAACAAAACAACAGCTTGCCTAGCGCAGGACCAATGCGGAATTCCGTCAGAAAAGCCAAAATTAAAACTGACCCAATTGAATGTTGACGAATCAAATTCCTGTACTCCGGGGGGAAGTTGTTGCTAAACTTAAAAGGTTAAAAATGTCGAATCAAAATGCCTTATATTCGAAAATTCTATCTTTAGCGCAATCTTTTGATTTTACCGTAATTTCTAAAGGTCGTAAAGACATACTACAACCACTTGTTGGTTTTATTCAGCAAAAGTTTGAGCAACAACAAGAAATTAGATTGAATTTAATTTGTACGCACAATTCCAGAAGAAGTCATTTGGCTCAGGTTTGGACGCAAACGGCAGCACATTATTATAATATAAACAATGTGTTTTGTTATTCTGGCGGAACTGAAACTACAGCTTTATATCCTAAAATCATTGAAACACTAGAAGGATCAGGTTTTAAAATCAAGAAAATATCAGAAGGCAATAATCCTGTTTATGCGATAAAATTTTCCGAAAACGAATCGCCAATCATTGGTTTTTCTAAAACATACAATGACGATTTTAATCCGGAAAGTGAATTTGCTGCTATCATGACTTGTTCGCAAGCTGACGGAGGTTGTCCTTTTATTTCAGGAGCTGAGAAAAGAATTGCAGTAACTTATGATGATCCAAAAGCTTTTGATAATACTCCGCAAGAAACAGAAAAATATAATGTAAGAAGTCTGCAAATTGCCACTGAAATGTTTTATGTTTTCTCACAAATAAAAAAAGGTTCACTTATGTGAACCTTTTTTTGTGAATTAATAAAACTCCTTTATTTAATTATTTTTTCTTTTTATAATACTTGCGGTATTTTGGATATGTCAGAATTCCGATAAGGGAGATTGTTCCTAATGAATACCAAGTCCAGCTTAATGAATGTGCATCTCCACTTGCATATGAGTGCAAACCTACCAAGTGGAAGTTTACTCCGTAATAGGTAAATAAAATCGACACAAATGCATACATACTCATTAAATTAAAGAACCATGTTCCTCTTAATGATGGTACAAAACGAGCGTGAATCACAAATGCATAAAACATAATAGAAATTAGGGCCCAAGTTTCTTTTGGATCCCATCCCCAGTAACGTCCCCAGCTTTCGTTGGCCCATTGTCCTCCAAGGAAGTTACCAATTGTCAACATAATTAAACCAATAGTTAAGGCCATTTCGTTGATGTAAGTAATCTCTTTAATGTTTAGTTCCATTTTAGTCTTGTTTTTCTCATTGGTAAAGAAAATCAATATCAGGGCTACAAAGCCTAAAATCATTCCAAGTGCGGTAGGCCCGTAACTAGCCACAATAACAGCAACGTGAATCATTAACCAATACGAATTCAAAACAGGTTGTAAATTTGCAATTTCAGGATCGATCCAGTTTGCATTTGATGCCATGAAAATCATCGCTGTCACAAACGCTGCAGATGCCACCGTAAGCTTCGATTTTCTGTCAAAAGCCAATCCAAAGAACATTGTTGACCACGCCACATATACAATTGCTTCGTAAGCATTACTCCACGGCGCGTGACCTGAAATGTACCAACGTGCTATTAATGCAACGGTATGAAATACAAATATTATCCCTATTAGTATATGAAAACCATTTACTGTAATGCGAAGCCATTTTTTATCAAAGAAAATATTAAACAATGTAAAAATCAACATGAAAATTCCGGCAAGAGAATACCAATAGAACATTTTAGGTAAAATATTGTATTGATTGTATGCTATTTCAAGATCGATTTTCTTGTCACTTGGTCGTACCTTACTTCCAAATTTTTTCTGAAAACCATTTATACTTTCAACCAGATGATCAGCTGTTGTGAAGTCTTTAGAAATTGATCCGTTGTTTAAAGCACTAAAATACATAGGTAAAATTTGCTTTACATAAGTAGAATCCATTCCTTTTAAACCTGCATTTTGCATTTCTAAATACGAAATCCATTTGTTATTTGGATCATTGGGGATTGGAAAAATTTTCAGGATACTTCCGCTTAACGCAGATTCCATTAGGTTAACCTTTTTATCTGCTTCAATAAAATCCTTCTCAAAGCTATTTGGATTCCCTGCTTTGTAAGCTGCATCTAAATAAGGTGATAATTTATAATTTCCGTTTTCATCAAAGAATTTTACAAACGGTACCAGTTTTGCTTTTCTGTCTACACCAATGATTTTACGAATACTATCATCTTTTGTATTTAAATAAATAATTGGGACCTGGATCCAAACCTGAGCGTATTGTGTCATTGACAAGAATACCTGATCAGAATTCATTCCGTTATAGGTATCGCTCTGACTTACTTTTCTCAACAATTCTGATGAGAACGTATTAATAGGTTTCATTCTACCACCCGCATCCTGAATAATCAAACGTCCGAATTTTTCCGCATGTGCTTCCGGAGCTTTATAAATTGTTAAGAGCGAATCTATTTGCTTCTGGCTTGGTGCCGCAGTTACGTGATTGGCATGATCGTTAGGATCTACAGGATGATCGTGATTATGACCCGGTGTATGAACATGTGGTGCCTGAGCAAAACCGGTCATACTGATCATTAAAATCAAAATGGTAATTAGTTTTTCTTTTTTCTTTTTCACAATGTCTAATTTACGTTTTAGATCAGCAAAACGAGAATGTTTGGTAAACATAATAGCCATTAAACCAAAGTACAGCATAAAATATCCTAAATAAGTAATAGATGTTCCCCAGAAATCATGGTTTACAGACAATACAGTCCCTTTTTCGTCCGGATCGAATGAAGATTGAAAAAATCTATATCCTTTGTAATCTAAAACGTTGTTCATAAAAATTCTAGCATCAAAAGTTTCTGTAGAATCCTGAACGGTTACTTTGCTTTCAAAAGCAGAATAACTTTTTTCTGTTCCAGGATATTTTGTTGCGATAAAATCGTTTAGTTTCACTTTAAATGGTAAAACGTAAGCTTTACTTCCGTAGAATAAACTGTATTCGATTTTACCAATTTTTACGGTTTGAGGTTCTCCTACACTGCCTTTAGATCCTAAAAGACGAACTTCTTTTTCCTGACCGTCTGCTTTAACTTTTACAATTAAGGCATCATGGTGCGACTTGGCTTTAAAATCATTATCTGATTCGTAATCAACAATTCCTTTTATTGCCGGATCCGGAAAAACAATTCGGATGTCACCTATACTATATAAGGAACGCATCATAAGAGGCTGTACATTATCTTTTGTTACGGCTCCTTTTAATTTATCTGCCATTCGCATAAACTCTCCTTCAAAAGGCGTTTGAATGGTGTATTTTTCACCTGTTGTATTAATATTAATTGCACCATCTGTAGGTTTGTTTAAGGCAAACAATACATTGTGAATATTTTGAACTTCTCCTTCTTTCAGAAAATGTTCTTCACGACCTCCCGCTCCTGCTTCTACTAACTTAAGATATAAAGTTCCGTTGGCAGTTGGTTTGATCGTTTCTTTAGCTCCCATAATATATTTCACGTAACTTACTTCAAAAGGAGTTTCGTCAAATTTACCTGAAAGTGTAAAATCGTTATTTGTTACCGGCGAAAACAATAAGGCTTTATCAAAAGACCTGCGTTTCATTTCGCCTTTGTATTCTCCGTCTGCAAAAACAGTCAGGAATGTTTTATCTGAGTAAATTTGATTTTCTGCAGCACCTTCACGGATTGGCATCATCCCTTCGTAGCTGATATATCGTGTAATAAATGCTCCTAAAAGGATAAAAATAAACGCAATATGAAGTATCAGTGTCGCCCATTTTTCTTTTTTATGCAATTGGTAACGTTTGATATTTCCGAAAAAATTGATCAGAAAAAAGACCATTATCGCTTCGAACCACCAGGTATTATAAATCAAAATTCGAGCTGTATCTGTATTGTACTTACTTTCGATAAAAGTACCAATACCCATTGCTATAGCAAATGTTAAAAAAAGAACAGACATTAATCTTGTAGAAAACAAAAAAGAGAATATTTTTTTATCCATTTTTAAGGAATTACATTGTATAAAAGTGGCACAAAAGTACTTAAAAATGTTGAGTTGCAATATTTGTACTTTGTTAATAAAAACTAAAAAAAGAGCTTTTAATAAAATCAAATTCTTAAAAACGTACGCCTAATTTGACAAATTGAATAGTATATATAGCAGCATCAAATTGAATATTTATAACAAATCAAAAACATCAAAGTTATTTTTACTGATTATTAAACTGTTACACTCAATTTAAAACTAATGTATAATAAATATTCGCCTTTATAAAAGCGTTTGAATATCATTAACAAATAAGTGTTCAGCAAAAATCCTTTTAATCTCTATAATCCGTGGTTAAACTTTAAAAAAAATAATGCTAATTTTGCGATATGATTCAAATAACGATAATTGGTTCCGGAAATGTTGCTCAACATTTGATAAAAGCTTTCTCTAAAAGTGAACTTGTAGAAATTGTACAGGTATATTCCAGAAAAAAGGAAACATTGTCTTCTTTAATCGAATACGATAAAATTACAAGTGATTTTGAGGAATTAAAAGAAGCTGACCTATATATTATAGCCGTTTCAGACAAGGCTATTGCAGATGTTTCGAGTCAACTGCCTTTTCAAAACCGAATCGTCGTTCATACTTCCGGCGCAGCTTCGCTTGATGTTTTAGACTCTAAAAACAGGAAAGGTGTTTTTTATCCGCTTCAGACATTTTCTAAAAATAAAGAGATTGATTTTTCGACAGTCCCACTTTGCTTAGAAGCTGAAAATACTTTTGATTTCCGAGTTTTAGAAACTGTGGCCAAAAGTGTTTCTACTGCCATTTTCCCAATTAATTCTGATCAGAGAAAAGCACTGCATGTTGCAGCTGTTTTTGTAAATAATTTTACAAATCATATGTATCAGATCGGACAGGAAATTTGCGAAGAACACCAGGTTCCGTTTGAAATTTTAAGACCTTTAATTCAGGAAACAGCCAATAAAATCAATACACTTGATGCAATTGACGCGCAAACTGGTCCCGCAAAACGAAATGATTTCACGACAATTCAGACTCATTTAGACTATTTGACCAAAGAAAATCAAAAGAATATTTATAAAATACTAACACAATCTATACAGAATAATGGCAAAAAGTTATAAAGAAATAATGAACGATATCACAACGTTTGTTTTTGATGTTGATGGCGTACTTACAGACAGTTCGGTTTTTGTAACCAATGAAGGAGAAATACTTCGCACGATGAATATTCGTGATGGTTATGCGATGAAAGCGGCTGTAGAAAGCGGCTATAATGTTTGCATTATTTCTGGCGGAAGCAACGAAGGTGTTCGTGTTCGTTTACACAATCTGGGAATCAAAGATATTCATTTGGGAACTCCTGACAAAGTTAAAACTTTTAAAGAATACACTGATACTTACAACATTAAACCTGAACAGGTATTGTATATGGGAGATGATATTCCTGATTTTCATGTAATGAAATTAGTAGGATTACCAACTTGCCCTCAAGATGCAAGTCCTGAAATCAAAAATATTTCTCGTTATATTTCGCATGTAAAAGGCGGAAAAGGTGCTGCACGTGATGTTATAGAACAAGTAATGAAGGTACAGGGAAAATGGATGGAATATTTTAATGGTCAACACGATTAAAAGGACAGTTTTCCGTTTCAGTTTCCAGTTTAAATAAATAACCGTGTTAACTTTGACAAAGATCTAAGATAGCTCAAAAGCTTTAAACCTTTGCATCTTTGACTCTTTGAACCTTAAAAAAACTCAGTAACTTAAAAAAAATGAAATTCCTTAAACTTATTCGATACAAAAACCTTTTGATGCTTGCTTTTATGCAGATATTATTTCGTTATGCATTTTTAAAACAACAGGATATTCCTTTGGCTTTAGCAGATTGGCAATATGGATTATTGGTATTAAGTACCGTTTTATTAGCGGCAGCGGGTTATGTCATCAATAACATTTATGATGTTTTTACCGATACAATCAATAAACCTGAGGACGTAGTAATTGGCAAAGGAATTTCTGAAACTGCTGCTTACAATATTTATATCGGACTTAATATCTCTGGTGTTGCAATTGGATTTATTTTATCGAATATTATTTTAAGACCTAATTTTGCATCACTTTTTATCCTGATTGCGACACTGCTTTATTTTTATGCGACAACCTTAAAGCAAATCATGATTTTAGGGAATTTTGTTGTCGCATTACTGCTTTCTGCAAGTGTACTTATTATTGGAGTTTTTGATATTTTTCCGGCAACTAATTCAGAGAATCAGGCACAAATGGCGAGTCTTTTTTCGATATTAACAGATTATTCCTTGTTTGCTTTCATGATCAATTTTATTCGCGAAATCATTAAAGATATTGAGGATGTAAATGGCGATTATAACCAAGGAATGAATACATTACCAATTGCGATAGGTATAAGCCGTGCTGCAAAAGTAGCATTGGTTTTTGCTATTATTCCTTTTATTTCCTGCCTGCTTTATATCAATAAATATTTTCTTGAGAATAATCTTTATATCGCTACTTTCTATGCTTTTGCTTTTGTATTAGCACCTCTTTTATATTTTATTATTAAAATAATTTCGGCAAAATCAAATAAGGATTATCATCATTTGAGTAGTGTTTTAAAACTAATCTTATTTTTCGGAATTTTATCAATTCTGGTTATTACCTTAAATATTAAATACAATGCTTAAAGAAAAATTAAAAAAATATACTTTAATTCTGGCTTCGGGATCACCTCGCAGACAACAATTTTTTAAAGACCTTGATCTCGATTTCGAAATTAGATTAAAAGATATTGAAGAAATATATCCACCCGAGTTAAAAGGAGTTGAGATAACGGATTATTTGGCAGCATTAAAAGCGAGTGCATTTGATGGTGAACTAAAAGAAAATGAGATTTTAGTAACCAGCGATACTATCGTTTGGCACAATAATAAAGCTTTAGGTAAACCAAAAAATGCCGAAGAAGCTTTTGAAATGATCAAATCGATGTCAAATAATACTCATGAAGTTTTTACATCGGTTTGTTTTAGAACAAGCTTTACTTCTACCGTACTAAATGATGTTACTAAAGTTACTTTTAAAGATCTGTCAGACGAGGAAATTTTATATTACATCGAAAACTATAAACCTTACGATAAAGCGGGAGCTTACGGAATTCAGGAATGGTTTGGTTTCATGGCAGTTGCAAAAGTTGAAGGTTCTTATACAAATGTTATGGGCTTGCCAACAGCCAAAGTTTACGAATATTTGAGTACTTTAGTGTAAAAAATTATTTATGTTTTCTTTTAAAGAATATAGTCAGGAAATTTTAAGCACTGTTGTTCTCCTTTTTGCTTTAGTCGCGTTAAGAGTTATTATTGCAAAACTTATACGCCGTTACGCCAGTACAAGTCATTTATTAGAGCACCGTACTAATTTGGTGATCAAATATATACAGATATTAATGAATATACTGGTAACCATAAGTTTAATCGTTATTTGGGGTGTAGATACAAAAGATATTTTTATTACAGTTTCTTCCATTGCAACCGTTATTGGTGTGGCTATGTTTGCACAATGGTCGATTTTGAGTAACATCACATCCGGAATGATTTTATTTTTTTCCTTTCCTTTCAGAATTGGCGATACAATTAAAATTCATGATAAAGATTTTCCTATCGAAGCAGAAATTGAAGATATTAGTGCATTTCATGTTAACTTAAGAACAAAAGAAGGCGAAAAAATTATTTTCCCAAATAATCTTTTATTACAAAAAGGAATTTCAATCATGCCTACACATTACGAAGACAAAGAGTTCTTTGACTAAAATCATAATGGGAATTTTATAAACTAATAATAAAAAGCTAAAACGATATTTCTTAAATAAAATATAATATTTGTTTTACCAATTACTAGTTTTTACTAATTCACCAACTACAAATGATTCGTAACATAGAATTACCGTTTTATGCTAAACTTGCTTTTATACTTGTTAGCTTAATTTCTTTTGCTTTTATATTTTGCCTTGGCAAAGATATTATCACACCAGTATTAATGGCATTTTTATTTGCCGTATTATTAGTGCCGATTTTTACTTTTTTAAATTCCCGGTTAAAATTCCCCAGACATTTAGCCGCTGCTTGCTGTATTTTACTTTTTGCAGCTTGTATTGTGGGTATTTTGGTTTTTATCTCGTATCAGGTAAGTGATATTGCAAATGATTTTGACACTATAAAAAAGAATGCTAATAAGTTTATTACAGACATTCATAGATTTGTAAAAGATAATTTTCATGTAAGTATTGGCGAACAGAAAAAATACATTGATACGGTTGCCAAAGATTCTGTACAAAACGGAAAAGCAACTATAGGCTCTGCTATAGTTTCCATAACCGATTTACTTGTAGATTGCACCATTATTCCTATTTATACTTTTCTGTTCCTTTTATATAAAGATCATTTTATTTTGTTTTTGGCAAAATTGGTCAACAAAAATGATCATGCAAACCTAAAAGCCATTTTAGCACAAATAAAAGTTTCTATTAATAATTACATTGTAAGTCTGATTTTAGAAATGATAGTCGTATCTGTATTGACAGGTTTAGGGCTTTGGATTATTGGAATCAAATACTTCATCTTATTAGGATTAATAACCGGAATTCTAAATCTTATCCCTTATATTGGTATTTTAATTGCTGGTATTATCACCCTTTTGGCATCATTAACAGGCTCTGGAGAAAGCTCGGTTATATTAGGGATTTTAATTGTAAACATCATTGTTCAGTTAATAGACAATAATTTATTAGTGCCTTTAATCATTAATTCTAAAGTCGAAATTAATGCCTTTGTTTCTATAATGGGAATTATTATTGGTGGTGCAGCTGCCGGAATATCAGGTATGTTTTTAGCCATTCCTCTCTTAGCTATTCTAAAAATCATATTTGACAGAATAGAATCATTAGAACCATGGGGTTATTTAATGGGCAATCATATGCCCAGAAAATTTACCTGGAGAATTCGAAAAACAAAGATCGAAAACTAAATAGTACTTAGATTTTACAAAAAAGTCTTATTAATTTTATATATTCATATCATAATCAACTTTAAGCCAGTCATCAATTATCTAATGTTTGTAAACAAAAAAATAGTAGTTTTTATTTTGTTATGCTTTTGCTTACAAGGCACCTATGCTCAGGTTGATAAATCTAAGAAAGATACAAAGGAGAAAAAAGACACTACAGAAGTTTATACAAAAATTAAAAATTATTCAAAAAAGAATAAATTTACACAAACACTTCATAAATTATTTTTCAGAACTGCAAAAACCAAAAAAAAGGAACAAATTCTTGTACAGAATGATACGACCAATTTTAATGGAAAAATCATCAGGAACATTAATATTGTAACACTTGATCCTTTTGGACATTCTATTACTGATACAACCCAAATGCCAAAAAATTGGGGTGAAAGAACGGGAAACAGGCTGCATTTGAAAACAAAAAAAATAGCTATCTATAATTTGTTGCTGTTTAAAAGAAATTCTACTTATAATACCTATAAAGTACAGGAATCTGAGCGTTTAATACGTTCTCAGAAATATGTAACAGCAGTCAGGATAACAAATAAACTAGCTGGTGCAGCATCAGATTCTGTAGATGTTACCATTCGTGTTCTGGATTCCTGGAGTACAATACCAAAATTTTCAATCTCTAGTAATCGTGTTTCTCTCGGGTTTAAAGAAAAAGACTTTTTTGGCTCAGGGCAGCAATTAGAATATCGTTTTACCAACAGGTTTGATGATGGACGAAACGCTAATGAAGTTACTTATACCGCTCCTAATATTAAAAATACTTACATAGGAACGACACTTTATTATAATATGGACCTGGATAACAATTATACTAAAAGTATCAATGTAGAACGGCTCTTTTACTCCCCGCTTACAAAATGGGCCGGAGGAGCTTATGTAGGTCAGATTTTTCGACGAGATACCTTGCAGGCACCGGATATGAGTTATGCTTACCAGCCTTTTAAAAATAATTTTCAGGATTTATGGGCAGGACATGCTTCTAAAGTATTTGAAGACGAAAATGGTATAACAAACCTGGTGGCAAGCGGACGCTTTCTGAATGTTAATTACAGTGAAAGTCCGTCTGAACTTTATGATCCTACCAATTTTTATTCAGACGAAAAATTTCTTTTTGCCGGAATTGGGCTTAACAGACGTAAATTTATAAAAGAGACTTATCTTTTTAGAAATGGACAAGTCGAGGATGTACCGATAGGCCGAATTTATGGCGTTACTTTTGGATATCAATACAAGAATACATTTTGGAGACCTTATGTTGGCGGACAATTTTCTTTTGGGAATTATTACAGATGGGGATTTTTAAGTATGAATTTTGAAGCCGGAACCTTCTTTCATCAATCCAAAACATATCAGACAGCATTTTTGATGGAAACCAATTATTTTACAAAACTCTACAAGATTGGGAATTGGAAACTCAGACAATTTGTAAATCCAAAATTTGTTATAGGTGCAAATCGAGAGAATATTATTGGAGATCAATTGAATATCAACGAACGAAATGGTTTGGCTGGATTTAACAGCGCCATATACGGAACAAATAAAATGGTTTTGTCCCTTCAAACCCAGACATATTCTCCTCATGCCCTTTGGGGATTTCGTATGAACCCGTTTTTTAATTATTCGATTGCCGTATTAGGAAGTCCAAATAATGCTATGGGAAGAAATAAAGCCTATCAAAAAATTACTTTAGGTTTATTGATAAGCAATGATTACCTGGTATTCAGTTCATTTCAGCTTTCTATTTCCTACTACCCTACTATTCCGTTTCAGGGTGATAACGTATTTAAAACAAATACTTTTGAAACTACTGATTTTGGTTTGCAAAATTTTGAGCTTGCAAAACCAAGAGCTGTAGAGTACCGATAATATTTTTATCTTTTTTTTAAAATTTAAATTTTACGAAAACGTTTTCAAAATCAAAACTTTACAAAATAATCAAACAGATTACACTCGTTAAAATACATCGTTTATCCGATAAACTACATTTTGTTTTTCATTTTTGGCACAGTATATGAATATCCCTAAACAGGAATAACATTAACATTAAAACTAAAAAAAATGAAAACAATAAAAATAGCAATCGTAGGTTTATTCCTTTTGGTTGCAAGTGCCACACAAGCTCAGGTATCTATAAATGTTAATATAGGATCACCTCCTGCCTGGGGACCTCAGGGATATTCTGAAATGGAATATTACTACTTACCGGATATTGAAGCGTATTATGATGTAAGAGCTTCGCAGTTTATTTATTTTGGAGGAGGTAGATGGGTTAGAACAACTTATTTACCAAGACAATATAGAAATTACGATTTATACGGAGGATACAAAGTAGTTTTAAATGATTATCACGGAAGAACTCCTTATACGTATTTTGATCGTCACAGAGTAAAATATTACAAAGGATATCACGGAGCACCTCAAAGACCTTACAGACCAAGAGAAGTTTACGGATATAATGAACGTCCTCACAGAGAGTACAGACACGATAACAGATATCACGACAAGCATGATAAACATGACAGACATGATAGACACGACGACAGACATGATCATGATGATCACCACGGAGGCAGAAGATAATTTTTACCAATAAATTTTCAAAAAGAGACTATCAAAATACTGATAGTCTCTTTTTTTGTGAAGTTTATCAATGAAAAAGGAAATCAATAACCAAACATTAACATTTCATTTAATTAGTCTTCAAAAATATAATTAGTATTTTTGAAGCTCTTTCAAACATTTAACTATACTATGCGAAAAATTCAGATCCAGATTCTTCTTATTTTTTTAACAGGGATTTCCATTTCTTTTGCGCAACAACCACAAAAACCAAGTTCAGTAGAAATTTACAATCAAATCAAAAAATTAAATTTTTTAGGTTCTGTTTTATATGTTGCCGCGCATCCTGACGACGAAAATACACGTTTGATTGCGTATATGGCAAATGAAATGAACGCCAGAACAGGTTATTTATCACTAACACGCGGTGATGGAGGTCAGAATTTGATTGGTCCCCAATTACGCGAATTATTAGGTGTAATAAGAACTCAGGAGTTGATCGAAGCCAGAAAAATTGATGGTGGCGAACAATTTTTTTCACGTGCAAATGATTTTGGTTACTCAAAAAATCCAGATGAAACTCTTGAAATCTGGGATAAAGATAAAGTTCTTGCAGATGTAATCTGGACAATCAGAAAATTTCAGCCGGATGTGATCATCAATAGATTTGATCATCGTTCTCCCGGAACCACACACGGACATCATACATCATCGGCAATGTTAAGTGTTGAAAGTTTTAAACTCACAAACGATCCAAAAATATATCCCGACCAATTAAAATATGTTAAACCATGGCAGGTAAAACGTCAGTTTTTTAATCCATCATGGTGGTTTTACGGAAGTCAGGAAAAATTTGACGCCGCTAATAAATCAAAATTTACCAAATTAGAAACTGGTGTTTATTATAACGGAATTGGAAAATCGAATCAGGAAATTGCTGCTTTAAGCAGAAGCCGCCATCAATCGCAAGGTTTTGGGAGTACAGGTGCAAGAGGTCAGGAAACCGAATATCTGGAACTTATAAATGGGGACAATCCTAAGGAACGCGATAATTTATTTGATGGAATTGATACTTCATGGAACCGAGTTAAAAACGGAAAACCAATTGGAGATTTAATTACCACTATTATCTCAAAATATGATTTTAGCAATCCGGCAGCCAGTATTGCAGATTTGGTAAAAGCGTATTCAATGATCGAAGCGCTTGAAGATGATCATTGGAAATCTTTAAAGTCTGCTGCAATAAAAAATATAATTGCATCTTGTTCCGGATTATATCTTGAAGCTGTTGCGAGCGAGCAGGAAGCAACTCCGGGAAGTACTATTAAATTAAGTCTGGAAGCCATTAACAGATCTCCTGTTGATATGCAATTGACAAGTGTAACTTCATTGCCTGATAATAAAAACACCACTCAGAATATTGTATTAAAAAATAATAATGATCTAAAAATAAATGTACAAATTCAATTGCCTGATAATATTGAATATACGCAGCCTTATTGGTTAAAAGAAAAGGCAAGCGTTGGAATGTACACGGTTTCAAATCAGGAAAATATTGGAATTCCGGATATTATCAGACAAGTAAAAGTACTTTTTAATATCACGATAAATGGCATTCAAATTCCTTTTGAGCGTACCGTTGTTTATAAATACAATGATGGCGTAAAAGGTGAAATGTACAATTTTCTGGATATTGTACCTGAAGTAACGACGTCGATCTTAGAAAAAGTATTAATTTTTGGAAGTACAAAAAGTAAAATGATCCCTGTAAAAGTACGCGCTGGAAAAGACGGAATTAAAGGGAATTTACAATTAGAATTGCCTAAAAGCTGGAGCGTTTCTCCCAGAGAAATTCCTTTTGTTTTAGAGAAAAAAGGAAACGAACAAATCTTTTATTTTGAAGTTACGCCGCCTGTAAACCCAGAAGAAGCTGTTGCAAAAAGCATAGCAATAGTGGGCAGCAAACGTTTTGACAAAGATGAGACTATTATTGATTACAGCCACATAACTAAACAAATGGTATTAAAGCCGGCTGAATCAAAATGCATTCGCATTGATTTAAAAACAAACGGAGATGCCATTGCTTACATTATGGGCGCTGGTGATGAAGTTCCGGAAAGCCTTGCCCAAATGGGATATAAAGTTACAATCATAAAACCTGAAGAAATTACGCCTGAAAAACTCGATTCATTTAATGTGGTTATGACCGGAGTTCGTGCCTACAACACTGTAAATGCTTTGGCAAACAAACAAAACATCCTTTTTAATTTTGTAAAAAGCGGAAAAAATATGATTGTGCAATATAATACCTATGGTAAAACTGTAACAGATCAAATTGCTCCATATCCATTAAAAATATCAAATGATCGCGTAACCGAAGAAAATGCAAAAGTTACTTTTCTGGCACCCACTCATCCTGTTTTAAACACACCAAACAAAATCAGCTCAAAAGATTTTGAAGGCTGGACACAAGAACAGGGTCTATATTATCCGGATCAATACGATCCTGCCTTCACTCCTATTATATCATCGCATGATAAAGGTGAATCTCCAAAGAATGGTGCCTTATTGGTGGCGCCTTATGGAAAAGGATATTATATTTACACCGGTTTGAGCTTTTTTAGAGAATTACCGGAAGGCGTTGCCGGAGCTTATCGATTATTATCGAATATGATCTCTTTAAAACAGCCGGTTGAAGCTCCAAAACAAGAAATTAAGAAATAAAATATTCAGATTATGGAAGCTAAAAAAACAAAGAAATGGAAAAAAAGCTACACATACGTTTTGGTGGCCAACGCAATTTATATTGTGATTTTTTTCTTAATCATGCAATTATACTCATAACCTATGCAACTATTTGATTGGATCGTACTTGTTGTTACACTTTTATTTATTGTTGGGTACGGATCCTGGAAAACTAAAGGAAGTAAAAACGTCGAGGATTTTATTTTAGGAAATAATGAAACTCCATGGTATACTGTTGGACTTTCGGTTATGGCGACACAAGCCAGTGCGATTACCTTTTTATCTACTCCGGGACAAGCTTATCATGACGGAATGGGTTTTGTGCAATTCTATTTTGGATTGCCAATTGCTATGATTGTTATTTGTTTGACCTTTATTCCGTTATATCATAAAAATAAAGTCTTCACGGCTTATGAATTTTTAGAGAAACGATTTGATCTTAAAACACGTTCTCTGGCAGCAATTTTATTCTTGGTCCAGAGAGGTTTAGGAACTGGTCTTACCATTTATGCTCCGGCAATTATTCTGTCGGCACTTTTAGGATGGAATTTGACTTTAATGAACATTATGATTGGTGTTCTGGTAATTATTTATACTTTTTCAGGCGGAACAAAGGCGGTAAACGTAACCCAGAAACAACAAATGTTTGTGATTATGTCCGGAATGTTTATTACATTTTTCCTGATTTTGCATTACTTGCCCAATGATATGACTTTTACAAGCGCATTGCATATTGCAGGGGCAAATGATAAAATGAATATTGTAGATTTCTCTTTTAATCCTGAAGAAAAATATACTTTCTGGAGCGGTATTACCGGTGGTTTTTTTCTTGCCCTTGCCTATTTTGGAACTGATCAGTCTCAGGTTGGACGTTATTTATCCGGAAAATCAGTTCGTGAAAGCCAAATGGGTTTAATCATGAACGGACTTTTAAAAGTGCCAATGCAATTCTTTATTTTGTTAACGGGAGTTATGGTTTTCGTGTTTTTTCAGTTCAATCCTGTTCCGTTAAACTTTAATCCGAATAATAAGATTGTCATTGAAAAATCAGCTTATAAAGAAGAATATCATGCTTTAGAGAAAAAACTCAGCACACTTTCAGAAGATAAAAAAGTAATTAATTTATTGTACATCGATCAGCTCAATCAGGACTTTGACAATCCTATTTTACGAAAAGAACTGGTAACATTTTCTAATAAAGAAAAAGACCTGCGTGATCGTGCAAAAGAAATCATTTTAAAAGCAGACAGCAATAGCGAAACCAACGATAAGGATTATGTTTTTTTTCACTTTATCCTGCATTATTTACCCAAAGGGCTTATAGGTTTATTATTGGCAGTAATTCTTTCGGCTGCAATGTCATCAACGGCTTCAGGATTAAATGCATTGGCATCTACAACGGCAATTGATATTTATAAACGAAATCTAAAAACCGAAAAATCAGAGAAGCATTATCTAAACGCAACAAAATTCTTTACCTTATTCTGGGGAGTTGTCGCGATACTTTTTGCCTGTGTAGGTACTTTGTTTGAAAATTTAATTCAGTTGGTAAATATCATTGGGTCTATTTTCTACGGAACTGTTTTAGGAATCTTTTTAGTTGGTTTTTACCTTCGTCGTGTAAAAGCAAAAGCCATGTTTTACAGTGCTATAATTAGTCAAATGACTATATTTTTCATCTATTACTTTATGATTTACAAACAAGAAAAACTAGGTTATTTATGGCTTAATTTTATTGGAGCAATGCTGACAATTGTACTGTCACTGTTAATGCAGTTTCTGTTTTTTAAAAAAGAACAAGATAATGATGAAGTTGTTTTAGAGTAAGTTTTTTTGTTTAATCAAATAAGAACATTGTGTGAAAAATTTAAAAAATATTTTATTTTTTTATTCTTCTTTTACTACCAAATCAGGAAGAGTCGAATATGGCATCTATTGTTTAGTAAATATTTTACTGACTCTTTTAGCTTTAGATTTATACCGTAACATAAATTTGAGCAATGAAAAAATTCTTAATATATTTTATAGCTGTCTCATCGTTTTATTTACTTTTGTTCCTATGCAAGCTGTCACAACAAGAAGACTGAGAGAGTTGAACGCAAATCCTACTTTTATTATTTTTAATTTCATTCCTATACTTAATATAGCTTTCATATTTTTTTTACTATTGGTAAAAAAACAAAATAAGCAGATCACGCAATTAATAAAACAAAACTCTCTTTAAAAGATTTTCTTCTAAAACGAGATTCGCTAGCCCAGATAGAAGCAGTATCCTTTTTCTTGCTCCTTTAGCAAGGAAAAGATACAATCGCCCCGAGACTTCGGGGGCTGGAAATAGCTCCCGAAAATTCAAATTACAAAATATCTTCTGTTTTTTATTATCGTTCAAAATCTCTTTGTCAAAGTTTAAAATTGAAAGATTGTAATGATTCAAACATTTTGATTCTACTTCAAAAGCTATATCTTTGAGAAAGTAACTATTTATAAATTAGCAAAATAAGCATCATTATGAAGGACTTAAAGAAATACAGCAATAAAACAAAGGCTGCTTTTATTTTGTTGATTGTAATGCTTATCATTTTGCTGGGTAATTTTAATACGCTTCAAAATTCAAAAAACGTAAACGAAAATATTAATGCGATTTATAAAGACCGTTTGGTTGTTGCTCATTATATTTTTCAATATTCTAAGGAACTTCATTTTATAAAAGCCGAAGCCGAAAAACTGGATTTAAGCGACAATATAAAAAAAGATGAGATCATTCATACTTTAGACGTGATTCATAATATTGATGATTTATACTCAAAAACAGTTTTAACAAATAAGGAAAAGCAATATTTTGACATTTTTTTAAGCTCCTGCAAAGAGATCAACAAACAAGTCGAAAACAAAAACTGGAATCAAATTGTTGTTTCAAGCACAGAAGCTTTAAAAACATTAGAATCTTTATCCCAGATTCAGATTCAGGAAGGGAAAGCAAAATTAGCAAGTGCAAATGCGATGTACAGTAAAAACAATAGTCTGGGACAATTGCAAATTGCATTGCTTATTATCCTGGGCGGAATTACTTTTTATTTACTAATTGTAAAGAAAATTAAGAGAACTATCAAAATTCCCGAACCGCCAAGTATGAATTAATTATATCAGTTTTCGATCTTCTTCCTCAATGGCAAGATCATTTATACTCGCAAATCTTTTTTGCATTAAACCGTTTACATCAAACTCCCAGTTTTCGTTTCCGTAAGCTCTAAACCAATTTCCTTCGGCGTTTTGATATTCATATTCAAATCTAACGGCGATTCTGTTATCAGTATGTGCCCAGTATTCTTTTTTTAGTTTATAGTTTTTTTCTTTTTCCCATTTTTTAGTCAGGAAACGAATAATTTCTTCTCTTCCGTTTACAAATTGGTCTCTATTTCTCCATTCGCTGTCTACTGTATAAGCTTTTGCGACTCTCTCCGGATCCTGACTATTCCAGGCGTCTTCTGCTAATTGAATTTTTTCTAATGCCGATTCATACGTGAAAGGTGGCAAGGGTAATTTCTGTTCCATTTTTATAAAATTAAAGTTTGAATGATTTTTTTTGATTGTTCTATAAGATCGTTTGATTTAAATAACTGACTTTCGATAATGCAGCTTTCAAAAAGTAAATAAACATGATCTGCTGTGAGTTCATTATTAATCAAGTCCTTAAAATAATTTCTAAGATCAGATTTATGACTCTGAATTACATTTAACACTTTTATATTATCCCAAGGAATTTCAGAAAGTATGTTTAAAAAACTACACCCTCTAAAATTCTCTTTCTGATTCATAAATATCAAAAAATCAAAAGAAGCCACAACCTTTGATTTTGGATCTTTTTCACTTAAAACAAATTTCTCCAGTTCTCCGAACCAAAAATCATGACGCTGATTCAAAAAAGCCACACATAAATCTTCTTTAGATTTAAAATGCTGATAGAAACTAGCTTTCGCCACTTTTGCGTCTTCAATAATCTGATTTATACCTGTAGCATTATATCCCTGCTTATGGAATAAACCTGAAACTGTATCTAAGATTCTTTCTTTTGGTTGCATTTGTAATGAATTTGAAGTACAAATGTAGAAATAAAAACAAAACAAACAGACAAGTCTGTCTATTTTATTTAAAAAATATTACCCACAATATTTTGCCAAAGATTATGCAACATAAACCAAAAAAAATCCAAATTCCAATTAATATTGGGATTTGGATTTTCAAAATTGTAATTTAATAATTCTAAGGAATTATTATCTGCTCCACTCAGCAATACTATCTTTATTTAACTTCACGTAATCCTGATTGTTAGCAGCTTCAGCAGCAGCAAGTGATGCTTTTGCAGTTTCAACAGCTCCTTTTTTGTCGCCTTGTTTTGCCTGGATTTGTGATTTTAATCTTAAAATGAAATATGGTTTTTCAGTACTCATATCTAAAGATTTATCTACGTAAGTTCTGGCTGTATCAATGTTTCCGTTTGATTGAAACAAATAGGTAGCAGCAGCAAAATAATCATTTGCAGTTGGCCCGTTTAAAGTTTTTTCAATGCTGGCAATAGCATTTTTAGCAGTTGGAACTTCAAATTTTAAAGCTACATGAGAGTTTTCCCAAGCCATTTCTAAGTATCCAAAATTAGGATCCAAGCCATTAATACCAATTGTAAACGTCTCTACGGGAGTTGGTAAAGCATCTTCTTTTACAGTAGTTCTTAAAGCAACATAAGAATCACTCCAGTTTTCAGGTAATCCCCAGTTGTCAGTAGAAAGGTAAAAAATCACTTCCCAGCTCTCTATTTTTGGAATCGTATATATTGCATATTTCCCTTTTTTCAATGTTTTACCATCGATTACTACATCGTCACTAAAATTAATGATTGTATTTTCGTTAGCTCCGGTTCTCCATAGTTTACCAAACGGAACCAAATTTCCAAAAACTGCTCTGCCTCTGGCACCAGGTCTTGAATAGGTAACTTCAACATCTGTTAATCCAACAGTTTGTTTGATATATCCTTTAGGACTCGCCTGTGGGGTCTTTATTTGTGCTTCTGTAGCAAGAGGAGCCAAAATTATGGCTAATGCAATAAGTAGTTTTTTCATTTTTGAGTTTTGTTTTGTTTGTCCAAATTTACAAATTCAATTATCGAACAGATGTTAAATTTTCTATAATTCAACCCTTTAACTGTGATATTTTTTGTGCGTCTAATTCGTTAAAATGATTGATTATAATATCAGCTTCTGACAAATCCTGCATGATAGAATGATGACTGTTATATCCTACACAATAAATTCCGGCTGCTTTTGCGGCTCTAACCCCATTTGTACTGTCTTCAATAATAATACATTCGTGTTTTGGAGCTACAGATAGTGAAGCTGCATGAACAAAAATTGCCGGATTTGGTTTTGATTGCGGGAAATCTTCACCACTAACAACATCTGTAAAATATTGATGCAAATTAAATCTTGTAAACACACGCTCGATTGTTACTTTTGAAGCGGAAGAAGCTAAAATTAACTGTATTCCGTTAGCATACAAATCTTTAATTAAATCTTCAACTCCTTCCAGTAAATATAAATCTGCTTTAGTATCGAAAGCATCATTAAAAATACTTCTCTTTCTTTGAATCAAATCTTCTACTTCATGCTCGATTGCAGGAAAAAATCCTTTAAGGGTTTGAAAAGTATTTCGGGTCGAGAATCCCGTAAACGAAGTATACATTTCTTGAGTTACTTCAATATTTAATTCAGAAAATTGTTTGTAATAGGCATAACGGTGAACAGGTTCAGTGTCTACAATTACACCATCCATATCAAAAATTACTGTTTTTATCATTTTTTCAGGTTCAAAGGTTCTGAGGAACAAAGGTTCAAAGGTTTTCTGTAGAGACACACAGCAGTGCGTCTTTTATTTAAGGTTCTTAGTAACTTAGAGCCTTAGCATCTTAGCTACTCTTTTTTCAACAAATGTCTGATCACGGTTTCGGCTATGTGTAAGCCAAATAAACCTGGCATGTAGCTGTTGGTTCCGTAAAATGACTTTTTGAAGTTTTTACCGTCGGTTAGTTTTAAACTTTTTTCGTCTTGAATTTCAGAAGAGAAAACTACTTTTAGTTTGTTTATTTTTTCTGCTTTTAAACGTTTTCGGATTGCTTTAGAGAAATAGCAGTTTATTGTTTTAGAGATATCTGTTACTTTTACTTTAGAAGCCAGCATTTTTCCTCCAGCGCCCATACTGCTTATAATTTTTACTCTTTTGCGTTTGGCTGCAATAATCAGGTTTAATTTTGGCGTAATGCTATCAATACAATCCAAAACATAATCAAACTCTGGAGAAACGATTTCAAAAGCTCTTTCCGGAGATAAAAATTCCTGTACACGAGTCAGTTTCAATTCAGGATTAATATCCATTAAGCGATCTCCAACAATTGTAATTTTTGGCTGGCCTACTGTTGAATGCAAAGCAGGTAATTGTCTGTTAATATTCGTTATATCAACCACATCTCCGTCTACAATAGTCATATTCCCCACTCCGGCTCTTGCCAAAAACTCAGCCGCAAATGATCCCACTCCGCCTAAACCTACAACCAAAACATTAGAGTTTTGTAAATTTTGTAATCCTTCTTTTGTAAATAAAAGCTCGGCTCTTTCTGTCCACTCTGCCATATCTTATTTTGTTTCTTTTGTTTAATTTAAAATTTGTTTCAGGTTTCAGGTTCTAAATCTAGAATTTTCACCTTTTACTTTTCATTTTTTTACTTCTCAAATACTGATGCAAAATTACTTGCGATAACCTCTTGCAATTCTTTGATAGTTATATTTTTATATTCTGATGCTACATCATAAACCTGTTGAATACTTTCTTCGATTGTATCGGTTTCCAGAAAAAAACGATTGTTTGGAACATCTTGAAAAACAGTTTTCAATTCTGGATTTTTCAGTAAATATTTTCCAAAAGACAGATAAAATCCTGCTGCAATAAGCTGTTGTGCGATTTGACTCTTTTTTGAAAAACCGTGAATAATCATGGGAACTGAAATATTCATTTTCTTTTTTATTGCAATTACTTCCTGAAAGGCAGCCACGCAATGTATCACTACAGGTTTTTTATATTTTTCGGCCAGAGCTAATTGTTTTTCAAAAACTATAATTTGCTGCTCTAACCGAATCTCAATGCGTTTGTCTAAACCACATTCACCAATCGCAAGGCAATTTTGTGTTTGAAGTTTTTCTTCAATAATTTTCAAGTCTTGATCAATTCGATCTTCCTGAATATACCAGGGATGAATCCCGATCGAATAATACGCAATCGAAGCATCAAACGAATTTGGATATTGATTTACCAACTCCAGTATATTCGACTGATTTGTAAACTGATGCGTATGAAAATTAAAAAATTCCATTAATGAAACGTTTTAACCCCCGCTTTAATCTCTACATTCAAGTCATTTTCTAACGGAATAAGCGGACAAGAATACTTATGATTATAAGCACAATACGGATTATATGCCTGATTAAAATCGACTGCGATCGTATTTCCTTTTGGTATTTTTAAATCAATGTACCTTCCTCCTATATAACTCTCCTTACCGGAAGTTAAATCTGAAAATGGTAAAAACAAATGATCTTTGTATTCCTTATTTTTCGAAAGTTCAATATTTCGATATACATTCAGCTTAAGGGCAACGCCATCTATTGTAAAATATAGTGTACCATATTTTATGTACTTTGGCGTTCTGGTTCCTGTAGTTTTCATTTCGAAAACTTTTTCATTTTTTGCTTTCTCAAATTTTGCGTTCACAAAATATTTTCCATTTATGGGATAAAAATCCAAACTTTTAAAAGTTTTCAAATCTTCTTCCATCAACGGACTCTCTTTAGGATCAGCATATTCTGAATTTATTTTCTTTTGAAATTTTTCAGCTTCATTCTGATCAAATTTATTCTGGCCAAAGCAAAAATTTGCCAACAGTAATATAAGAAAAGCGATACTATTTTTCATCTTCTAAATTTTGAGCAAAAATAGTTTAAAAGTAACAAAGCACCAACCCATGATCTCTACAAAGTTTCTTAACTTTGTTGCAAATAATTTATTCATAATGCTCAAGAACGCTTTTAGTCACTACATTAATAATTTTAAAGGATTTTCAAGAGAAATTTGGATACTTACAATTGTTACTTTTATCAATCGTGCCGGAACGATGGTGCTGCCTTTTTTATCAAAATACTTAAAAGAAGATCTACAGTTCACTTATAATCAGGTAGGTTGGATCATGGTAGCTTTTGGTTTAGGCTCAATGTTAGGTTCCTGGCTGGGCGGAAAACTTTCTGACAAAATTGGTTTTTACAAAATCATGGTTTTCAGCTTATTTACCAGCGGTGTTTCTCTTTTCTTTATACAATATATTACTACATTCTGGTCATTATGCATTGCTATGTTTGTTTTAATGACTATTGCAGATATGTTTAGACCTGCAATGTTTGTTTCTCTTGGCGCTTATGCCAGGCCGGAAAACAGAACCCGCGCCTTAACTTTAGTTCGATTAGCAGTAAACCTTGGTTTTGCAGCCGGACCAGCTTTAGGAGGTTTGATCATTATGGGAATTGGATATTCAGGTTTATTCTGGGTAGATGGCGCTTCATGCATTATTTCGATTTCTATTTTTGCTTTATTGGTTAAAGAAAAAAAGAAAGTAGAACATGGAGATAAAACGGAAAGTGCTGCCGAAATAAAATCGGTTTTTCATGATAAAATCTTTTGGGTTTTCTTATTTGTAAGCTTTGTAACCGCTATGATTTTCTTCCAGCTTTTTACAACTTTACCTTTATATCATAATGAAAAATTTGGTTTGAGTGAATTTCAAACTGGTCTGTTAATGACTCTAAACGGACTTCTGATTTTTGCACTCGAAATGCCAACAGTTGGTTTTATGGAAAGAAGAGGTTTTCCTAAAATCAGGATTATTATTCTTGGATCATTTATTATGGCATTGAGTTTCTTTTTATTACTAATTAATATCTGGGCAGGAGTTCTTGTAATTAGTATGATTTGCATTTCGATTGGTGAGATTCTTACTTTCCCTTTTTCAAATGCTTTCGCACTAAGTCGTGCGCCACGTGGTCAGGAAGGTCGTTATATGGCTCTTTATACAATGAGTTTTAGTCTGGCTCATATCATTAGCTCAAAAGTGGGTTTCGAAATAATTTCCCGCCTTGGATACCAGATCAATTGGTTTTTTATGGCTTCTATAGGAGTTTTTGCAACACTTTGCTGCTTCTGGATCAGAAAGGCTTTGCTTGAAGAGAAAATTTCTTAAGATATTACCTTTTTATATTTAGTTTCTTAATTTATTTTGACCTGTGTTTCCATCTAAAAACACAGTGTTTTTCTATGCTTAAACACTAATGAAACGTATTTTTTAGTTAAATAACTATTTTTATAGTTGCGTAACTAGAAAAATAGTTGTAGGTTTGAATTAAAATTAGAAAACATGCAAAAGTTAACGAACAAGGAAGAGGAAATCATGCACATTTTATGGAAACTTAAAAAAGCATTCGTAAAAGAGGTTCAGGCAGAGATTACAGAAGATCAGCCACATTATAATACGTTATCGACTATTGTGCGTAATCTTGAAGAGAAAGGTTTTGTAGCACATAATGCTTTTGGAAACACGCATCAATATTATCCTATCATTACTTTAGAAGCGTACAGCAAAAAGTATATGAAAACTGCAATCGACAACTATTTTAATAGTTCGTATAAAAATATGGTTTCATTTTTTGCTAAAGAAGAAAAAATTTCGGCTGCAGAATTACGTGAAATCCTGGCTATGATTGAAAATCCAAATGTAGAAAAATAAGCATCATGGAAGCACTTTTTACCTTTATACTTAAATCAGGCGCACTACTATTATCATTTTATTGTGCTTATTATTTTTTATTGCGCAAAGAGACTTTTTTTAATAGTAACAGATGGTTTTTATTGGCTGGTTTGTTTACCTCAGTAATTTTACCATTTATAGTTTATACTAAAATTGTATGGGTTGATGCCAGCCCTCTTTCAAGTAATAATAATCAAATTTTTGCAGCGCAAACTAGTCAACAAGCAAATTTTATTTTTGATTGGTTTTTTGCCTTAATTGCCATTTACAGTATTGGTTTCTTGTCCTTATTAATAAAATTTGCTGTTGATTTTTATAGTTTAAATTCCGTTTTAAAAGGAAAAAAAGTAAAACAACAAGCTGATTTTAAATTTGTCGATGTTAACGAAAACATTGCCCCATTTTCTTATTTTGATTATATCGTATACAACTCATCACTGTATACAACATCAGAATTAGAAAGTATTATTGAGCATGAAAAAGTACACAGCGAGCAAAATCACACTATAGATGTTCTTGTGTCAAGAGTTTTTTGTGTATTGTTTTGGTTTAACCCAATAATGTGGCTGTATAAAAAAGCGATTCAGCAAAATCTTGAATTCATTGCAGATAATGAGGCTGCACAAAAAATATCCGATAAAAAAGCATATCAGTATACGCTTTTAAAAATAACAACACATGAAAATTGTGTTGCAATCACCAATCATTTTTATCAATCATTAATCAAAAAACGAATCATCATGTTAAACAAAAATCAATCAAAAAAAAGAAATCTATGGAAATTTTGCATTGTAATCCCAGTACTTGTCGCTTTTGTACTTTTATTTCAAATTAAAACTGAAGCAAAAGAAAAACAAATGCCTGTAAAAGAAATTTCAGGAGAAATTAAATCTGTAGATGTTTACAAAATCAAAAAAAGTTCTACTGATGAAGAGCTAAAAGAAATTAAAGAAAAATTAAAATCAATTCATAATATTGACTTTGAAACTTCTGAAATCAAAAGAAATGCTGAAAACGATTTAACTTCAATTAAAATTGACATTAAAAATGGAAATCAACAAGCACAATCTATTCAGACAGCCGGAAATCAAACTATAAAAGATTTCGGAATTATTGTTACAACAGATAAGGATGGCAGCAAAAAAGTTGGTATTCAAACGGCTGATGAAACAAGTAAGGATTCAAAAATAGTAATCGAAAAAAAACAAAAAACTAAATTAAATACTAATGATAACACTAATTCTAATATTAGTACAAAAACTAATACTAATAGCAACACAAATTCTGGGGTTATTATAACGACAAACTCAGAGGACAATGCAACTACAAAAATAATAACAAGTGACGGAAATAGTCAAATTATTGTTTCAAATTCCGGAAAAATTAATTTAAATGAACCAAAACTTGTAATCATTGACGGAGTTGAAATGCCTTCCACTTTTAGCTTTGAAGACTATAAATCTGGCGATATTAAAACTATGAATGTTTTAAAAGGAGAAATGGCAATAGCCAAATATGGAGATAAAGGAAAAAATGGCGTTATTATAATCGAAACCCGTAAATAAACTGTTGTTTAAATTTCAAAAACCAGAAAATGCAAAAGTTAACCAATAAAGAAGAAGAAATCATGCAGATTTTATGGAAGCTTAAAAAAGCTTTTGTAAAAGAAATCCAGGCAGAGATTATAGAAGATCAACCGCATTATAATACGTTGTCTACTATTGTGCGTAATCTTGAGGAGAAAGGTTTTGTAGCGCATAATGCTTTTGGAAACACGCATCAGTATTACCCGATCATTACTTTAGAAGCTTACAGCAAAAAGTATATGAATACTGCAATCGACAACTATTTTAATAGTTCTTATAAAAATATGGTTTCATTTTTTGCCAAAGAAGAAAAAATTTCGGCAGCAGAATTACGTGAAATATTGGCCATGATCGAAAAACCAAAAGAAGAAAAATAATCATTATGGAAACACTTTTCATTTTTATCGCAAAATCAAGCGGATTGTTAGCAATGTTTTATTGTGCCTACTATTTCTTATTGCGCAAAGAAACTTTCTTTAATAGCAGCAGATGGTTTTTATTGGCTGGTTTAGTTACGTCATTAGTTTTACCATTTCTGGTTTACACTAAAATTGTATGGATTGAGCCTGCCCCGATTCAAAATTCAGTTTCTAATTTAGTTTCAAATTCAATTGTAAAGTATTCACAAGGATATGTCCCGCATATTGTTGAAAATGAAACCTTCGAAATTAATTGGAATTATGTGATGCTTGCCATTTATACCATTGGTTTTCTTGCCTTGCTTATCAAATTCGCAATAGATTTTTACAGTCTGAATTCGGTTTTAAAAGGTAAAAAAGTACAACAGCAAGCTGACTTTAAATTTGTTGATATTAAAGAAAATATCGCTCCATTTTCTTATTTTGATTATATCGTGTATAACTCATCAATGTATACGCCTCAAGAATTAGAGAATATTATAGAACACGAAAAGGTACACAGCGATCAAAATCATACCATTGATGTCTTAGTGGCAAGAGTATTTTGTGTGCTTTTCTGGTTCAATCCTATTATTTGGCTGTACAAAAAAGCTATTCTTCAAAATCTGGAATTTATTGCAGATAATGAAGCAGCCAAAAAAATATCAGACAAAAAAGCGTACCAATACACGCTTTTAAAAATAACAACACATGAAAGCTGTGTTGCAATCACCAATCATTTTTATCAATCATTAATCAAAAAACGAATCGTCATGTTAAACAAAAATCAATCAAAAAAACGAAACTACTGGAAGTATTATGCTGTTATTCCGGCACTTGTAGCATTTGTGTTCTTATTTCAGATAAAAACAATTGCACAGGAAAAAGAGAGAAAAGAAAATCAGGAAGCTGTTGAGAAAACAGATCAAATTTATGTTTTAAAATTTCAGAAAAATACAACCGATAAGGAGCTGAAAGAAATTGCTGAAAAATTAAAAAGAGAACATAATATTGATATGGAAGTATCAAATGTGAAAAGAAACTCTAAAAATGAGCTAACAGCAATTAAAGTTGATATTCAAAAAGGAACCGGAGAAGCTCAAACCATTCAGATAGAAGGAGATAATCCTATAAAAAGCTGCGGAATTGTTATTACAACAAAAGATAATGGTTCTAAAAAAATCGACGTTGTTACAGATGGCGCAATTGATAAACCTATGGTAATAGGAGATCGTATGGTAGAGGTAAACGAAACAAATAACACTAATGTAAGTGTATTGCCTGTAGTTCCTCCTACTCCTCCAACCCCTCCTTCGTTTCCTGGCGGACCAATGCCTGAGGCTCCTCCTGTTGATATGTCGAAAATGCCAAAACCTCCTGTTGCTCCTTCAAATCATAAAGATAAAGTTGCAATGGCAAAATTTGAAAAAGAAATGGCTGAATTTGAGAAAAAAATGGAAGCATTTGAACCAGATATGTCAGCTTTTGAAAAGCAAGTAGAAGAAATTATGGCTCAAAGAGAAGCTATATTCGAAAAAGAAATGGAGAAATATGAAATTGCCATGGAGAAATTTAATGTTGAGATGGATAAATATTCTCAAGACATGGAACAAAAATATGGTAAGGATTCCAGAGAATATAATCTTAACATGAAGCAATATGAAAAAGACATGAAGCTTTACGAGAGAGATATGAAACTTCAGGAAAAAGAAATGAAGCTTCGTGAAAAAGAAATGAAGAGAATAGAGAAAGAAAGTAAAAAGTCTTAATTAATTCTAAAACTTTTAAATGAAAAAATCATTTCTTATAACATTATTATTACTCGTTTTTAATTTAACTTTTAGTCAAAAAAAGGAGGAAAAATTAATCGAACAAAAAATCGATAACTATATTAAAGAAGTAATAGCTATAAATGAAATTCCGGGTGTAGCATTAGCTGTTATCAAAGACGGAAAAGTTATTTATGAGAAATATTACGGAGAAGCATCTCTTGAACAAAATAAAGCAGTGGATAAAAACACTGCTTTTAAAGTTTTCTCTACTACAAAATTAATTACTAATGTGGGTGTTTTTCAACTTATAGAGCAAGGAAAACTATCATTCGAAGATTCTATTTCTAAATATCTAAATAATCTGCCTAAAGAATGGGAGGTCGTTAAAGTTAAAAATTTATTATCCCATTCTTCCGGTTTACCCAATATTGTAATGTTTGAGGATATCCCAAATACATTACCATATGATGAAAAAATCAAAATATTATCTAAAAAGCCAATGGAATTTGCAACGGGAAATGAATACAGGTACAATCAAACCAATTATTTATTTCTTGCTAAAATCATTGAAAAAATCACTGGATTAACTTTTGATGATTATATTTTAAAAAATCAATTTCCGGATATAAAATCCGGGGTTTATTTTTCATCAAACTTCGGTAAAGCCGTACCTAATAGTGCTTTTAGATATAATTATAATACCGAAAATAAAAAATACATAAAAAGTACCTCAGATTTTGGGTTTGATTCGCACTCAGCAAATGGTTTAAATATTTCTTTACCGGAATTTATTCGATGGAATCAAAATCTGGATCAAGATGTTTATCTCAAAAAAGAAACTAAATACTCTATGTGGGAACCTTTTAAATTTACTAATAACACCGATCGTTTTGCATATGGCTGGGAAATTGTTCCAGTAAACAAAATTTTGTCATATGGTTTTACGGGAGGAAATGAAACCGCTTTTAGAAAATTCCCTAATAATAACTTAACGGTTATATTTTTATCAAACGGACATAAATATTCGGGTTTGTATGTTCAGAGTCAGGTAATAAACCATGTTGCCGCAATTGTAGACCAAACACTTAAAGATGATTACTATCTTGCCGGTGAAAAAATAAATCAGAATTTTTTGAAATTTGATATCAATAAAGCTGAGCAAAATTATTCAGACATAAAAAAGAATCATCCGGATTGGGATTTTGAATATCGATTAAATGTTATTGGTTATACCTTGATGGATCATGGAAGGCTAAATGATGGAATTAAAGTTTTGGAATTAAACACAAAAGAAAATCCAAAATCCGGAAATGCATTTGATAGTCTGGCAGATGGGTATTTTAGAGACAATCAATTCGAAAATGCAAAAGAGAGTTACCAGAAAGCACTAAAATTATCTCCTGATAATAAAAATGCTACAGAAATGTTAGAAAAAATTGAAAAAATATTAGCTAAAAAATCATAGAACATTCAGAATCGATTCATTATGCGGATTATTACCTTATTCTAAATTCCAATATATCTACTTATATATTTCGAATACACCCAAAAAAGACTTTGCCCAAACGCAAAGTCTTTTTTTTATATCTTTGAGAAAAATTAACCTGCCATGTATAAAATTTTAGCCAAAATAAACAAACTCCTTTTACCAAGTTTCACCAAACAAGGTCTGGATATTTCAAAAGCAAAAAAATGGCAAATGGCTATTATTGGTTATCGTGCTTATGTAACCAAGCGTGCTTTAGAATAAAATTATTTTGCAGCCAAATAGTTGATTTCAGTTTCAACAATCTTGTTAAGAAATGAGAACCTCTTTTTTCTTATTACATTTCTTATCTCATCAATTATTTCATATGAAAAATAAAGAATTCAACATACCTCCTATTTATGCGGTACTTCTTGCCATTATTAGTGTACAATGTGGGGCAGCAATTGCTAAAAGTTTATTTCCTGCAATTGGAGCAGCAGGAACAGCTTCGATACGAATTGGAGTATCTGCATTAATTTTATTAGTAGCATATCGACCAAATCTTAAAGCAATTACTCCGCAACAATGGAAGATAGTGGCGCCTTATGGTTTGTCGTTAGGTGCAATGAATTTGATTTTTTATCTGGCGATAGAAAGAATCCCAATTGGATTAGCCGTTACCCTTGAATTTATTGGTCCGCTATTAGTTGCAATTATTGGTTCAAAACGTTTAATTGATTATTGTTGGGTTCTGCTTGCAGCTGTGGGAATTGCTTTAATAGCTCCCTGGACAAATGACCGTGTAGATATCTTAGGTGTTGTTTTTGCACTTTTAGCAGGTGGATTTTGGGCTGCTTATATTGTTTTGGGAGGTAAGATTTCTCAAATTATGAATGGTGGTCAGGCAGTATCAACCGGAATGTTATTTGCTGCGGTTTTAATTCTTCCTTTTGGTTTTTACGAAAACGGATTGGCTAATCTTACTCCAAAACTTTTTGGTATGGGAATCGCTTTGGCACTTTTATCCAGTGCTATCCCGTTTACATTAGAAATGAAAGCGTTAGGACAGCTTCCGCCACGTACCTTTAGTATATTGATGAGTTTAGAACCAGCTGCAGCATCAATTTGTGCCTTTATATTTTTGCAGGAAAAATTAATTTTTACCGAAATTTTAGCAGTAGTTTGTGTTGTTATTGCTTCTGCCGGATCGACTTTGACAGCTAAACGATAGATTTTATCATTCTTTATAAAGCATAAAAAAAGTCCCGCATTATACGGGACTTTTTTTGATCGTGAACTTTGTTTTATTATTTTTTTGGTAATAAAACAGTATCAACCACGTGAATTACACCATTAGATTGATTTACATCTGCAATAGTAACTTTAGCTTTGCTTCCGCTTTCGTCACTGATGTATAAATCTTTTCCTTTCATCCAAGCAGTCAAAGTACCACCGCTAACAGTTTTAAAAGTCGCTTTTCCTTTTCCGTCTTTAATTGCTTTAGCAATATCAGATGCATTTAACTTACCTGCAATAACATGATAGGTCAAGATCGTTTGTAACATTTTTTTGTTTTCAGGTTTCAATAACGTTTCAACAGTTCCTGCTGGCAATTTAGCAAATGCTGCATTTGTTGGGGCAAAAACGGTAAATGGTCCTTTACCTTGTAATGTTTCTACTAAGTCTGCAGCTTTTACAGCAGCTACAAGTGTAGTGTGGTCTTTTGAATTTACCGCATTTTCAATAATATTTTTATTTGGGTACATTGCTGCTCCACCAACCATTACAGTTTTTTGTGCAAATGATGTAAATCCAAATCCTAATGCTAAGATTGCTGCGGCTAAAAATTTTCTAGTTTTCATGATTAAATATTTTAAGTTATAAGCTCATTTACGGGGTAACTTTCGATTTGGTTTTATTAAATTTCTAAAAAAGATTAAAAAAAACTGAAATATCCTCAAATAGGACTGAAAAACAAGCGTTTAATCGTAAAATTTATTTTCAAATAATTTTAATTTTAGTCTCCTCTATATGTTAAATTTATTGTTAACTTTAGTAAATCTAAATTCATTCTTATGGAAAATCTACCTAAAAAAGTCAGAAGTAAAAAACTAAGTACAAGAGTTGATTTAACCGCTATGGTAAGTGTCTCTTTTTTATTGATTATATTTTTCATGGTAACGATAGAGTTATCAAAACCAAAAGCTGTTGATTTAAGTTTGCCTGATAATGATATAACATGTGGCTGGGGAGGTTGTTTTAAGGAAAATCGTTCAGTGACAATTCTATTAGGTAAAAATGATAAGTTAGTTTCATATATGGGATATGTAGAAAACCCAATGATTTCTCCTAAGGAAACCAGTTATGCAAAAGATGGTATTAGAAAAGAACTGTTTTTAAGAAACAAAAATATGCTTGAGTATTCTGCTAAATTAGGAAAAACAGGAAGAGGAATTACCGTAATTATTAAACCTGGTAAGGAAAGTAATTATAAAAACCTGATCGACATTCTGGATGAAATGGCTATTGCAAAAATTGATACTTATACTATTATTAATGATTTTACACCAGAAGAATCAAAGTTAATAGCAGCCCAATAATATCCTTTTACTAATATAATTTAATTTTATATGGAAAATCTACCCAAAAAAGTGAGAAGTAAAAAGCTAAGCACAAGAGTTGATTTAACCGCTATGGTAAGTGTTTCTTTCTTATTAATTATATTTTTTATGGTCACAATTGAATTAGCAAAACCGAAAGGAATGGACTTAGCTTTACCTGATAGAGACCCAAGTTGTGGTCCAATAGGATGTGTTGATGAAAATCGAATTTATACAATTTTACTTGATGGCAACAATAAAATTATAACCTATTCAGGTTTATTATCATATCCAGTTGAAACTCCAAAAGAAATTAATTATAGCCTAGAAGGTATACGAAAAGAATTAGTAAATAAAAAGATGTCTATTTTGAAATACTCAACCAATATTGGAAAACCAAAGAATGGTCCAATAATAATTATAAAGCCAAGTAAAAAAAGCAACTTTAAAAATTTGGTTGACATTTTAGACGAAATGCGAATTGCTAATATTGATGCGTTTGCTATTGTAAATGAATTTACTCCGGAAGAATCAAAATTACTAGCCTCTAAATAAATTTCTCTTAAAAACGATCATCCCTAGCCCTGATGGAAGCGGCATCCTTTTTCTTGCTTCTTTAGCAGGAAAAAGATACAGCGGACAGCAGGAAATAGCTCCTTAAAATTATAATAAAATCATCAAATTAAACAATCCTTGTTTTAAAAACAGTCATAAAAAAAGTCCCACAGCAATGTGGGACTTTTTTTATTTTAAGAAAACCTAAGAATTATCTTTTGATAAATTTGATACTTGAACTTCCTTTATCTGATTTTACTTTTATAAAGTAATTTCCGGTTCTAAGTTTTGAAACGTCAATATTAGTGGCTGATTTTGCATTAGGAACTGCAATTACCAATTGACCTAAAATATCATAAATCACTAAAGATTGTATTGTTATATCTTGTTTTGTATTGAAATTTAAAATGTCACTTGCAGGATTTGGATACAATGTGAAATAATTAGAAAACTCAAAATCAGACGTTTCTAATGTAGTTTCAAATTTTGAAGTAGCTTTATTGGTTAAAATTGGAAAATTATAATCAAAATAAATATTTGCCTCGTTTGCAAACGTATCTCCCACTTTTAGTGTTGGTTTTGTTTTGATTTTAAAAGCAATATAACCATCATTATTAGCATCGTCAAAAGGAAGATTGATATTCTCAAAAATGAATTCTACTTTGTTTCCATCTGAAATTTTAGTTACAAATGAATGACTTGAGCTTATTGGAACTAAAGTCGAAATATCAAATTTAGCTAAATCAATCATGTCTTTTACTACAATATTTCTTGCGCGAGAGGTTCCTGTGTTTTCAAAGCGGATCATATAATGCACATACTCGCCTATTAAATTTGGTGTTATAATTGTACCTTCCAGACAAGTTTTATCATTTGGATCATAAGAACCCACAACGGTTTGTTTTAATTCAAATAGATTATTTAATGGAGTTTCATCCAAACTTAGTGAAGAAATATTTGTACTAAATTTTAAAATATCTCCTATGTTGGCCGCCGGTTTATCTGTTGGTCTGTTTAAATATAAGGTAAAAGTAATATTACCGCTTTCAAAAGGTTTTAAATTATTAAAATCCCATTTTAATTCATTACCGGATTTAGATATTAAATCTTTATCTGAAGAAACATAGTGCAAAACGGTGTCATCAAATTTAACTGTAATAAAACCAGACTGAGTTGTGTTTCCATTATTTTTATAAACAATATTATAGGTACTTTCAAAGCCCGGCTCAGCTGCTATCCCCGGAACTAAAATAATCTCTAAATCGTTGCGACTGTCAACAGCAGTAATACAAAAATTTTCTACACGCGGACTTGCATCGTTGGGAAAAGAAACCGTTATTTCTTTTGGTGATATATTAAAATATTCTGGATATTGCAGAACTGGTATTATTTTATAATTTCCTTGTTGAAGTTCAATAGAAGGAATTTTTGAGTTATTAGAAACCAGAACCCCAGTTTTTAAATTACTTGTTACATTATATTTTATATCATAAACTACTACATCATTTAAATCACATCCATCATTATTTTGATCAAATTTATTTAATGCCTGAATAGTGTAAAAATCCCCTCCTGGCGTAAAAGAACAATATGTATTTAAATTGACTTTAGGCATATTATTATTTGCTAAATAATATTCTATTTGTTCTATATCAGTATCATCTGCGCAAATGTATTTTAAATTAGGATTGTTATAATAACTAAAACTGTCATATAAACCTAATCCTTCCTGTTTACCATTTTTTACAAATAAATAGACCAGATTATTATTATTACACGTAATTTGTGAAATCTTTTTAGCGCTATTAAAATCCAACGCCTCAATTTGATTGTAACTGCAATTTACCTCTAGAAGCTTTGGCAAATTTTCTAAATTTAATATTTTAATCTGATTATTAGAACAAGATAAAGTTTGAAGATTAGGCGAAGATTGAACATCAAGACTGGTAAATTTATTTATACCGCAATATAGGACTTCTAATTTTGACAAATTATTAGTTTCTAATGAACTAATTTTATTGGTTTCACAATTTGAAAATTTTAACTCGTTAAAAGCACTAATATCCAAATTACTGATATTATTATTGCCGCAACTTAACCATTCAAGTTTACTTGTATTGGTAACATCAAAATCAGTAATGTTATTATAAAAACATTCCAACCTTTTCAGATTTGGCAAATTTGATATCTTTATTGATGTTAATGTTCCCCATCTACTTAGAACATTCTCTAATTTTGGAAAACCATTCAAAGTTAGAGTTGTTAAATTAGTATAATCACATTCTAGAAATTGTAGATTATCTAATCCTTGTAAATTCAAATCAGTGATAGGATTATTACTGCAAACGAGATTATTGAGTTTACTTAGACCAGCAATACTTAATGAGGTAAATAAATTGTAACTACAATTTAGTGTTTTCAAATTAAATGAATCACTTACGTCAATATTGGTTAATCTACAACCAGTGCAATCAAGATTTTCAAGATTGGACAAAGTACTTAAATCTAGCGTCGTAAGCTTGCAGCCATATAGATCTAATATTTTAAGATTATTTAAACCACTTAAGTTAATAGACTTTAGTTGTTGGTTTCCTTCAATTGATAAAGTTTCCAGATTATCTAATCCAGCTAAATCAAGTGTAGAAAGATTACCATATTCTAATGTTATTTTCTTTAAATTTTTAAAATATAAAATACCAGTTAATGAAGCTATTCTTTTAATGACTACATTTTCGTTTAAATAAAGTTCACTTATCTTTTCAGCTTCACTAATTTCAATTTCGCCATTGCCATTAGAATCAATTTTTATCTTATTGCCATTGAGATCTTTTGCAATATCTGAATAAAGTGCCGATGATAACAATTTATCTTTAAAATTAGTATCTGGAATACTAATTATTTGCGCATACAAACCATTAAAAAAGCTTAAAGCAAGAACTAAAAAGTAGATTTTCTTCATATATATAGATTTTACTACAAAAATAACTTTTAAACATAATAACACGACTTTATTTGTTAAATATTCTTAAAATTAAACATATACATCAAAAAAAAGTCCCACATGTTGTGGGACTTTTTCTATTTTAAGAAAATCTAAGAATTATTTTTTGATAAATTTGATACTTGAGCTTCCTTTATCTGATTTTACTTTTATAAAGTAATTTCCGGTTCTCAGTTTTGAAACGTCAATATTGGTAGCTGATTTTGCATTAGGAACTGCTATTACAACTTGTCCTAAAATATCATAAATCGCTAAAGATTGTATTGTTATATCCTCTTTTGTATTGAAATTCAAAATATCACTTACAGGATTTGGATACAAAGTAAAATAATTAGAAAACTCGAAATCAGAGGTTTTTAATGTAGTTTCGAATTTTGAAGTAGCTTTATTAGTTAAAATTGGAAAATTATAATCAAAATAAATATTTGCTTGGTTTGTAAACGTGTCTCCTGCTTTTAATGTTGGATTTGTTTTTATTTTAAAGGCAATATAACCATCATTATTGGCATCGTCAAAAGGAAGATTGATATTCTCAAAAATGAATTCTACTTTGTTTCCATCTGAAATTTTAGTTACAAATGAATGACTTGAGCTTGTTGGAACTAAAGTTGAAATATCAAACTTAGCTAAATCAATTAAGTCCTTTACCACAATATTTTCTGCTTGATAAGTTCCGGTATTTTCAAAACGAATGATATAATGAACATACTCGCCTATTAAATTTGACGTAATAACAGAACCTTCAAGACAAGTTTTATCATTTGGATCATAAGAACCTACAACGGTTTGATCAAAAGTAAATGTATTATCTGATGCATTTTCATCTGTATTTGCAGATGTTATGGTTGCGAGATACGACACAATATTTCCGATATTTAGCGCAGGAACTTCTGTTGGAGCATTTAATTTAAAGGTGACATTAATTTCTTTAGATTCAAAAGGTTTCAAGGATGTAAAATTCCATGACAAACTATTTGTTGTTTGAGTGGCAACAACCGGATTTGCAGTAATTAAATCTAAAACTGAATCATGAAAAGCTAGATTTACAACGCCAGATTGCGTTGTATTTCCTTTGTTTTTATAAATAATTTTGAAAACAGAATTAAATCCTGGTCTTCCCGGAACAATTTGCAAAATTGAAATCTCTAAATCAGAATGAACACCATTTGCTGTTATGCAAAAATCCTGATTCACAGGACTTGCCTGTGTTGGAAAAGTAACACTTACATTCGATGGAGAAATATTAAAATATGCTGGATTCTCTAAAACCGGTGTTATGGTATGAGTACCGGCTGGAAAAGAAATAGAATGATTTCCGTTTGCATTGGATATAAAACTTGCAGTGTTTGTACCATCAGATAAATTAAATTTTAAATTTGGAGCACTAGAATCTAAAATATCACAACCGTTATTATTAGCATCTACTTTATTAATTCCCTGAAAAGTATAATACGTTCCAACTGGTTTAAACGAACAATATGCATTTACATTACAATTGGTATAACCGTATTTTGTAACTAATTGCTGTACTTGATCTATCTGACTCTCGTCAGCACAAACATATTCCAGATTAGGGTTTTGTGAAAAGTCAAGTAGTTTTCCTTCATTGCTTCCGTTTCTAATCAATAATGATGTAAGCTGATTTTGATAACAGCTAAATTGCTCAATATTTTTTAAATCACTTAAATCTAATGTTTTAAACTCGTTGTAATAACATTCCAAGTTTGTTAAACTAGTTAAGCCTGATAAATCTAAAGATGATAATTTATTATAACCACATTTTATGCCTTTAAGATTGGTTAAGCCACTTACATTTAATTCTGTTAATTGATTATTAGTACAATTTAGCCAATCAAGACTTACTAAACCGGCTAAATTCAATGAAGGAATAAAATTTCCGTCACAATAAAGCTCATTTAATTTTACTAATCCGTTCACGTTCAGTCCTGTTAATTGATTAGAATAGCAAAGTAAACTAACTAAATTAACTAAACCGCTCACATTTAAATTAGGCAATTTATTCATTTGACATGATAAACTCGTAATACTTGTTGATCCGGTAACGTTCAATGACGTTAATAAATTTCCGCCACAACCCAGACCTTTAAGATTTGGTAAACCACTTGCGTCCAGTGTTTGCAATTGATTGCTGTTGCATTGCAAATTTTTAAGACTAACTAATCCAGCTACATTTATTGATGTTAGTTTGTTATTAGTACAAAAAAGATCTGTTAGATTTATTGCGCCAACTGTACTTAATGAAGTTAGATTCTTATTACCTGTAACATAAAGCTCTTTTAAATTTGTTGATCCATCAAGTACTAATGTAGTAAGATTTGAATTTTCAATATTAAAATAAGTCGTGCTTTGAATAAAAGAATAATTCAGGTAAGTAAGTTTTTTTAATACATTAAAATCAATCCCATTGAGTATTGGATTATTACTGCAATTTAAATACTCCAGATTGGTGAAATTTTCTAAACCTCGCAAAGAATTTATATTCGAGTTGCTAAGATCTAAAAAAGGCACATTTAATGCTTCACTAATTTCAATTTCGAAATTTGAGTTTTTGTCAATATTCATAGATATCAACTTCATTTTAAGATTAATATCAGGAATACTAATAACCTGGGCACTTAAAACATTAAAAAAGAACAGAATAGGAACTAAAAAGTAGATTTTCTTCATATAGATTAATTTTACTACAAAAATAACTTTTTAAGAGAATAATACAACTTTTTTTGTTAAATTTTGTTAAAACTAAAACTATAAAGCATAAAAAAGTCCCACGGTAAGTGGGACTTTATATTTTAAATATATTAAAATTATTTCTTGATAAACTTTATACTTGAACTTCCTTTATCTGACTTTATTTTTATAAAGTAATTACCAGTTTTAAGCTTCGATACATCAATGTTAGAAACTGTTTGCGCATTAGGAACTGCAATAACAACTTGCCCCAGAATGTCATAAATAGTTAACGATTTTATCTCAATATCTTTTGTAGCATTGATATTTAAAATATCGCTTGAAGGATTTGGATACAAAGTAAAATAATTAGAAAACACGAAATCCTGCGTTCCTAATGTAGTTTCAAATTTTGAAGTAGCTTTATTGGTTAAAATTGGAAAATTATAATCAAAATAAATATTTGCCTCGTTTTCAAACGTATCTCCCACTTTTAGTGTTGGTTTTGTTTTGATTTTAAAAGCAATATAACCATCATTATTTGCATCATCAAAAGGAAGATTGATGTTTTCGAAAATGAATTCTACTTTATTTCCTTCAGATATTTTAATTACAAAGGAATGGCTTGAACTGGTTGGAATTAAACTTGAAATATCAAATTTAGATAAATCAATCATGTCTTTTACAACGATGTTTTGTGCAGCATAGGTTCCTGTATTCTCAAAGCGGATCATGTAATGTACATACTCGCCTATTAAACTCGGCGTGATAACAGTTCCTTCTAGACAAGTTTTATCATTTGGATCATAAGAACCAACAACAGTTTGATTTAAAGTAAATGTATTATCAATTGGAGTTTCGTCTGTTACAGCGCCTGCTATTGTTGTTTTAAATTTTAATATATCTCCAATATTTAATGCTGGTTTTTCTGTTGGAGAATTTGCATTTACAGTAAATTTAATTTCGCGAGTTTCATATGGCAATAAATTAACAAAATTCCAAGATAAATTATTAAAGGAATTAGTCGCCGGTACAGGTTTTGCAATAACGAAATCTAAAACAACATCATCAAAACTTAAATTTACTGAACCAGATTGCGTAGTATTTCCTTTATTTTTATAGATAATTTTATATGTAGCATTAAAACCCGGTCTCGCAGGTTCTAATGGTAATAAAACAACTTCTAAATCTGGATGAACACCGTTTGCTGTAATACAAAAATCTTGAGTAAATGGACTTGATTCTGTTGGAAAAGTAACTTTAACTGTTATTGGATAAACATTAAAATACGCTGGGTTTTCTAGTATTGGAGTAACATCATAAGATCCCGATTTAACATAATAATTGTAATCACCATTTTCATCAGATGCAGAACTGTTTGTTATAGTTTGATTTGCAATATTAACTTTCATATTTTGAAATTTAATATCTCCATTGTCACATCCATTATTATTTAAATCTAATCTATTATTTCCTTTAATTGCATAAAACTTACCTCCTGGTTTAAATGTACAATACGAATTAACATTACAATCTTTAATATTTCCTGCTAAAAGTTGTGACTGTATAGCTGCGATTTGAGATTCGTCAGCACAAATGTATTTTAAATTAGGATTTGGAGTAATATAAAGTCGGTCTTCATCTATTCCATTTTTTATCATTAATGATGACAATTGGTTTGCTGAACAGTCAAGATGCGTTAATTCGGTTAAATTGCTAAGATCCAAAGATGTTAAACTATTTGAAGAACAAATAAGTCGTTGAATTTTTGTTAAACCACTTATATTTAATGAAGTTAAACCATTTCCCTGACATTGAATATAAGCTAATTTTGATAAATTACTAACATTAAGCAATTTAATCTTATTGAAATAACAATCTAATACTCCCACATTTACAAAATACTCAATTCCAAGCAAAGAAGAAATATTACTTTCATTCAACGTCAAAGAATAAACATTAAATGCTTCGCTTAATTGTATTTCTTTATCATTATTAGCATCAATTTTAAAATAAGAACCAGATAAATTCCTTGCCACATAATTTTGATTAGTTGCAGATAATAATTTTGCTTTAAAAATTGGATCTGGAATATTAATAATTGCATCACTGCAAGCCCCTACGCAGCTACAACTAGAATCTAATAAAACATTATTTAAACCACTTAAATCTATGCTTTTTTGAATAACATTAAAATCTATAATATCTGCACAAATATGTTTAAGATTTAAATTTCCAATTATGTTTAACGCTGTCAAATCTTGATTAGGATTATTATTTTTAATAAAAATATCAGTTAAAATATTATTATATCCACAATTTAATTCTTTTAGATTAGGCAAATAGGAAACATCTACTTTTGAAAGCTTTGCACTTTGACATTCCAATTTTTGTAAATTATTTAACCCTGTTAAATCAAAAATTGATATTGGATTTGCAGAAAAATTAAGCGTTTGCAAATTTACAAATGGTAAAAAAGTAAAAGTGGTAATTTTATTTCCGGAAAAATTTAAATCAATTAAATTTGTTGTAGAGCCAGTGTTTAAATAAGTTATGTTATTATTACTGCATTTAATGGATTTTATATTTGTACCGTTTAATAAATCTAAAGATGTAATAGCATTGTTTGAGCAATCAATAGTTAATAAATTAGAGGCGTTTTTCATTTGAAAAACAGATAAATATTGATTTATATTACATTTAACACTGCTAAGATTTGTAAGTCCATTTGCATACAAACCAGACAAATTATGATTATTATTAATATTTAAAGTCTTTAAGTTAACTAAATTATCTATTTTTAATGTTGAAAAACTACTGTTCCATTCTACAGTCAAATCTTCTAAATTAACCAAACTGGTTAAATCTATTGTTTCTACAATTTGAGTGCTAACAATAGTTAAACTTTTTAAGTTGGTAAAATACTTAATTGTATTAATTGACTTCACATTTGAAGCTATACTCATTTTAGTTACTTGTAATGCTTCAGAAAATTGAATTTCACCATCAAAGTTTAAATCAATAGTTGTATTACCTAAAATAGAATTTTTAAAATTTTCATCATCAAAACATATGGCTCCTGCTGCACATGGAGGTAAAGCACAAGAATTTACTACTGTAACATTAGAAATTCCATATTCTGCTAATTTATTTTGAATTAATGAAATATCACTTTGATATGCACAAATAGAGTTTAAATTTAAATTATTATTAAACTCCAGAGAACTAAAAACGTTATATAGACGATTTAAAAATAAAGTTGAAATGTTATTATTTGAACAGTTTAAATTAGTTAATGCGTTTGTATCTGAAAAATATAGTGTAGTCAAATTATTATAACTACAATTAACGTTAGCGATATTATTGGTATTATCTCTTTTTATAAAATTCAATTGATTATTAGAACAATCAAGAGTTGATAAAGAAGTCAGATAAGTTAAAAGCAAAGATTTTAATTGTGAATTATTATTTATTTTTAAAATCTTTAATGAACCAAAATAGGAAAGGCTTATTTTAGCTAAAGAAGTATTTTTAATACTCAAATTTTTCAATCCTGAAAAATTATTAGACTCAAGACCTTCTAAAGAGCTAATATTTCCATCCAAATATAGATTGTTAATTACACTAGCTTCATTATAATCAATCTCATTATCATTATTTGTATCAGCATCACTATCGGCTATACCATCATTATTATTGTCGACACAATTTGTAGAAATCAAAATATTTTTTAAAACTGCATCAGGAAAATTAATAACCTGCGCACTCAAACCGTTAAAAAAGCATAAAGCTGTAACTAAAATGTAAAGTTTCTTCATATGTCATATTTTCATACAAAAATAACTTTTTAAGACAATAACACAACTTTATTTGTTAAATTTTCTTAAAATTAAAAATATAAGGCAAAAAAAAGTCCCACATTGCTGTGGGACTTTCTATATTTAGAAAAACGTAAGAATTATTTTTTCTCAGTTTTTTCCATTTTAGCTTTCAATGCAGCTAATACATCATTGTTATCTCCTAAAGTTGCAGCTGGTGCATTTGTAGATGAGTTAGATGAAGTATTTTCAGTTGCAGCTTTCACATTTTTCTCTTCTTCTTCACGGAAGATAGCAGTGTGAGAAGCAACTACTCTTTTGAATTCTTTGTTGAATTCGATTACTTTGAAATCAGCAGTATCACCTTTTTTCAATTTCTTTCCGTCTTCTTTTTCAAGGTGACGAGTAGGAATGAAAGCAACGATATCATCTCCGAATTCTACAGTAGCTCCTTTGTCAACGATTTCAGAAATTTCACCATTGTGGATAGTTCCTACAGCGAAAGAATCTTCGTATTGATCCCAAGGATTAGCAGTAGTTTGTTTGTGACCTAAAGATAATTTACGTCCTTCAACATCTAATTCTAATACAACTACATCAAGTTTCTCACCAACATTTACAAATTCAGATGGGTGTTTGATTTTCTTAGTCCAAGAAAGGTCAGAAATGTAGATTAATCCATCAATTCCTTCTTCTAATTCTACGAAAATACCAAAGTTTGTAAAGTTTCTAACGATACCTGTATGTTTAGAACCTACTGGGTATTTAGAAGTAATATCAGTCCATGGATCTTGAGTCAATTGTTTGATACCTAATGACATTTTACGGTCATCTCTATCTAAAGTTAAGATAACAGCTTCAACAACATCTCCAACTTTTACGAAATCCTGAGCAGAACGTAAATGAGTAGACCATGACATTTCAGAAACGTGGATTAAACCTTCAACACCTTCAGCAACTTCGATAAATGCACCGTAATCAGCGATTACAACTACTTTACCTTTTACTTTATCACCAATAGTTAAATTAGCATCTAAAGCATCCCATGGGTGAGCGTTTAATTGTTTCAATCCTAATTGAATTCTTGTTTTCTCATCATCGAAATCAAGGATTACAACGTTTAATTTTTGGTCTAATTCAAGAACTTCACTTGGGTGGTTGATTCTACTCCAAGAAAGGTCAGTAATGTGAATTAATCCGTCAACACCACCTAAGTCAATGAACACACCATAAGAAGTAATGTTTTTAACAACACCTTCTAATACTTGTCCTTTTTGTAATTGACCGATGATTTCTTTTTTCTGTACTTCGATATCAGCTTCGATAAGCGCTTTATGAGATACAACAACGTTTTTGAATTCGTGGTTAATTTTTACCACTTTGAATTCCATCATTTTGTTTACATATACATCGTAGTCTCTAATTGGCTTAACGTCAATTTGAGATCCAGGTAAGAAAGCTTCAATTCCAAAAACGTCAACGATCATACCACCTTTAGTTCTGCATTTTACAAAACCATTAACGATTTCTCCTGTTTCGTTTGCAGAAATAACTCTATCCCATGATTTAATAGTACGTGCTTTTCTGTGAGATAATACTAATTGACCTGTTTTGTCCTCACGGATGTCGATTAATACTTCTACTTTGTCACCTACTTTTAAGTTTGGGTTGTAACGGAACTCGTTTAAAGAAATAACACCTTCAGATTTAGCATTGATATCAACGATAACGTCTCTATCTGTAATTCTAACAACAACTCCTTCAACTACTTCTTCTTGATCTGTAGCGATGAAAGTTTTAGATACTAGTTCTTCAAACTCTTGTAAGTTTTTCTCATCAACTGCATCAATTCCTTCTTGGAAGTTATGCCAGTTAAAATTTGCTAAAAACTCTTCTTGTGATTTTAATTGTTCAGACATGCTGATAAAAAATTTGTATTCTGTTTTTCTTGAGTTTCTTAAAGCGATAGAAAAAACAGAAGTTGTTTTACATAAATAGTTGATACCTAATGGAAACTCTTCTCTGCCAAAAGGTTTGCAAAATTAATACATTTTTTTGTAATAGCAAAACAATTCTAAATGATTATCAGCAAGTTGATCCGGAGCAGAAAATTTTAGGTTTTTCAAGACCCTTACTCCCGCTTTCGCTCTTATCTTTTCCCGGCTAAAGGAGCCAGAAAAAGGATATCCGCTCTATCGGGGCTAGATTAGAAATAAAGTAATTTTAAGATTTTTTCAATTTTTCTTTTAAAACAAATCATGAAATACTTTTTCAAAAGCCTCTTTTTGGAAAGGTGAATATGGATAATCTATGATATACCAGATATAACAAGTAAGCACTAATTATCAAAATCACTACAAAAACAAAACCAAAAACAATATTCCAAAAAGTAGTATTGGGGTAAATCGTATAATCTTTCCTGTCAATAAAATTTGCAATAAAAATCCAGGGATTTATAGTAAGATCTGGCCTATAATGAGCCAGTCCTAATAAAAAAGCACGAATCAAATCTTTTCGATTAATATAAGAACTATTTAAAAAATAACTGGCGCTAAAAAATTCGGTATGAATAAATTCTTTTTCATTTACCGCAACTTTCCAAAAATACTTAATTATTCCTGCTCCATTTGATTTCCTACCTCTGGAATCATATGAAAGACAATCTATATCAAATTCGGCTGTAGAAAGCCCTGTCTTTTTTCCTAAGTCACTTTTTACAAAATTGTCCCATAAAATCTCATTTACAACAGTATTATTAAATCTGTTGAAATAGTGTATCCCTTTTTCATCAATTATTGTGGTGGTAAAACGTTCATTTCTTTTGTAAATAACTTTATATATCAACAAAGCCAAAATAACAGAAACTACTATCATTAAAATAATAATCCCTGAAATGCCTTTTTTGTTTTCGGCAGCTACTATAAATAATTCGTTTATCGAATAAATTATAATCCCTGCTAATAGTATCATAAAAGTTATAATACTAAATCCCACAATAAAATCCCAGGTTCTATTTGTAGTTGAACGTACGGCATGAAACGGAGGAAGAGAATTTTTGTAGCGAGATAACATATTGCAATTTTATAGGCAAATGTACAATCTTTAAATTGTAAATAAAAACCTATAAAAAACAAGATTAGAAATTTTATCGTTTTCAACAACCCTACTTGTCAGGCTGAGCGAAGTCGAAGCCCTTTTTACTATGTGAAGCTATCTTTATATTTAAATCTGAAACTTTGACGAAGATTTAATCCGTAATCAGAATAAACCCGACAGGTTTTAAAAACCTGTCGGGTTTAAGTATGAATTTCCGTATCCGGTTTCCGCAAATTCCAAAAATTTCAAACTTTCATAAAAAATTCTTCGCTAATAAAAGCCTAGCAATTGTCTTATTCTAATATTTCCAGATTTATTTATGTCTTATAGAGACATAACAAAGAATTTAGATAAATTAATTTTGCAGGCCTTTAAAAACCCCAAATAAACCTTTCCCTCTAAACCATGTTTACAACAATAAAAAAGGAGCGCAAATTAAAAGATCAGGAACGCTTTAATTGTTTACTCATCGATAAAGCTCTTGGAACTCCTAACGCTTATGGCAGAGTAATTCGAATGAACTCTACTTATCTGGAAACGGTTGACTATATGTACACAAAACGTGGCATTTTGAGTTTGGTTGGGATTCTTAGTTTTGTTCCTTTTCTATATATTATTGTTTTCATTCTATTTGAAACAATTTCGATGTACTCAGACCCCAATTGGGATAGACATGACGAATCCGAAATGCTTTGGGCAACCCTCTCTATTATTGTGATTGTAATATTGTTTATTATTGGTTCCATCGCTTTTTATTGTACAATTGGTGAGTGGTTTCGTTACACGCATTACCCGATACGTTTTAATCGCAAAAATCGAATGGTTTATATATTTCGTGGTGATGATACGGTTCTAACAATTCCGTGGGAAGAAATTTATTTTACCATACAATTTACTGGAGGAAGGTATAGTTCATATACTATTTACGGATTGGTGATGAAAGATCCTCAAACAGTAAAGGAAATGTTCAATTTAGGATATTCATCAGTCATTGAAAGATATTGTTTAAAATACTGGGAATTTATTCGTCTCTACATGGAAAATGGTGTTCCGGCAGTAATCAAAGCACCTGGTTTGAAATATTATCTGCCCATTGCAGACAAACGCGAAACCATTCATCAGGGCTGGATAGCATTAACATCAGAATATGCATCAATGCCCGTTTTAAAAACAATAATAACTCCGTTTCTGGCATTAGTTTTCATAGGTCGTTTTATTCACCGCTGGACAAGCAAAGTACCTGTATGGGCCAAGGATATTGAAGATGAATGCAAAATTAAATTTAGTGATCCTTACATATTGGATTCAAGAAAAAATCCTGAAGGATATAGATAATTTAGACTATTAAATAATATGCACCCGCTAATATAATTACAAAAAGTAATCCTGCTATAATTCCAGTATTTCTGCGTTGACTATAGTCAATGCTATAGTTTTCAGTATTAATATAATGATTCGTAAAAATAATGGGATCTACAGTAATATCAGGTCTATAATGTTTAACTCCTAATAAAAATGTTCTAATTAACTCTAATCGATTCGCGTAAAACATAGTAAAAAAATGCCTTCCTAAAAAAGCATCATCATGAATTTTTACTTTATTATCAATCAAAACAGGCCAATAAAACTGATCAAAAAGCGACTTCATTGGTGTGTTCGAACTAACATCATATTTTGGGGCTTCAAAAACATGCTCAAGCATTTCTCTTTTAGCAAAACTATTCCATGGTAAATCTTTGACAATATTGTTATTAAATGTGTTTAAATAACGAATTCCTTTCTCATCAATTATAGTTTTAGTATACATTTTTTTTCTTGAACAAATTAAGAATATAACTATTCCTGATAAAGCGATAAAAAATATAAGAAATAAAAAAACAGAAGCTATTACATCTAATCCCATATCTTCAGAAGAGCTAAAAAGTAAAAAGACAATTCCTGCAAGGAAAAAAAGGACAAAACACACCCAAAATAAACCAAAGACAAAATTCAGCCATAATATTGGTTTTGAACTGACAGCCTTAAAAGGTGGAATTGATTTTTGTTGATTTTGCATAGTATTACCTAAAGATGAATAATCAAATATACATATAAACAGAAAAAGAAAAACCCGTTTTCGATAAATAGAAAGCGGGTTTTAAATATAATTTGTAAAATCTTAATGACTCAAATTTTCTATTTCCTTAGGATCATGTTTATGTTTGAACAAAACTGCAAAAGCAATTGCGATAACCAAAGCATAAGCTGCAAAAGACAACCAGATCGTATGCCAGTCTTTCATTAAAATTGGATTTGTAAAAATCCCATCAGTAGAAATTGAATTTCCCTGACCTTTTACAAAATCTAACATTTTAGAATTTGTAGCATCTGTTTGTAAAAACCCAGCCAACTCCGTCGTATTATGAAATGATTTTGTAAAAAAACGATCAATTGCCCAACCTGAAGTTAAACTTCCTAAAACTGCTCCTACTCCATTTGTCATCATCATAAATAATCCCTGAGCAGAGGAACGTATCTTAGAATCTGTATTGCTTTCTACAAATAAAGAACCTGAAATATTAAAGAAGTCAAATGCCATCCCGTATACTATACAAGACAAAATAATCATCCATAAACCTCCTACCGGATCTCCAAAAGCAAATAATCCAAAACGTAATACCCAGGCAAGCATACTAATAAGCATTACTTGTTTGATTCCAAAACGTCGTAAGAAAAACGGAATTGCTAAAATGAATAAAGTTTCTGATACTTGAGAAATCGACATAATAATAGTCGAATATTTGATTACGAAAGAATCAGCATATTTAGGAAAATGTTTAAACTCATCTAAGAACACGTCTCCATAAGCATTTGTTAATTGCAATGCACCTCCTAAAAACATAGAAAATACGAAAAACAAAGCCATTTTATAATTTCCAAATAATTTAAAAGCTTCTAAGCCTAAAGTTTCTGTTAATGTAGCATCTTCTTTTGTCAAACGTTGTGGCTTACATTTTGGTAATGTAAAAGCATAAATTCCAAGAATTAACGCACCAACTCCGGCAATATAAAACTGATATTCAGTTGCTTTACTTCCACTTAAATTAGTAATCCACATAGCGGCGATAAAACCAATAGTTCCCCAAACACGAATAGGCGGAAAATCTTTTACTATATTTTTGTTATTCAGTTTTAGCGAAGTATACGAAATTGAATTACTTAATGCAATTGTTGGCATATAACAACACATTGCTGCAAACATTACGTATATAAAATTATCCGGTGTAGTCACTTGTGCAATACCAAATAAAACTGCTGCATAAAATATATGTAACAAGCCATATAATTTTTCAGCATTTACCCATCTGTCGGCAATGATTCCGGTAAGAGTAGGCATAAATAAAGAAGCAATTCCCATGGTTCCGAAAACAAGACCAAACTGGGTTCCTTCCCAATTTTTTGTTCCAAACCAATAATTTCCAATTGTTATAAGCCAGGCTCCCCAAACAAAAAATTGAAGAAAGCTCATTATAATCAACCTGTTTTTAATTCCCATATGATGAAATTGTCTTTAAAATAATAAATGAAGCGGTAAAACTACCATTAAAATAAATATCTACAAAAATTTAATTCGTTTTTACAACATCATTTACTAATTCTAAAACGGCAGCGAACTGTTCTTCTCTACTTAAGTAAGAATTATCTATTTCTATAGCATCATCTGCAATCACTAAAGGAGAATCTTCACGGTGTGTATCTATATGATCTCTTTCGACAACATTTTTTAAAACGTCTTCATACGATACATTATCGCCTTTTTGCTGCAGTTCATCAAAACGTCTTTGAGCGCGGGTTTCTGCACTGGCAGTCATGAAAATTTTAAGCTCTGCATTCGGAAAAACAACCGTTCCTATATCTCTTCCATCCATAACAATAGCTTTGTTTTTTCCCATTTCCTGTTGTTGTTCAACTAATTTAGAACGTACCTCAGAAACTTCGGCCACTTTACTTACAAAGTTAGAAACCTCAATAGTTCTAATTTGTTTTTCAACATTTTCACCATTTAAGTACATTTCGGCAAAACCCAAATCAGGATTGAATTTAAATTCTAACTGAATATTAGGCAAAACTTCAATTAGTGCTTTTTTGTCAAAAAAATCAGCTTTTATAAACTCATTTTGCATTGCAAAATAGGCAACTGCACGATACATTGCTCCGGTGTCTACATAAACATATTGCAGCTCTTTTGCTAATTGTTTTGCCAAAGTGCTTTTTCCTGTTGATGAGAACCCATCAATTGCAATGGTTATTTTTTTCAATTTTTTATAGTTTAAAGTTTAATACAATTAAGGTTTTTAATAATAAATACTCATCACAATATTTGATTTTGAGTTATCTATTATTGCAACCATTCGGTCAAAATATCTTTTGTTTACCATAGGACAGCCATAACTGTTGCAAATATAGTTATCCTGTTCTTTATATGGAACATCAAAATAATAATGAAACACAATATCCCGAATAAAGGCATTGCTATTAGTTGTATCTAATCCGTACAATTTGTAAGCTTTTCCAAACTTACCTTTATAATGGTTTCCAATTGAATATTTACCCAGTGAAGTACTTAATGAATTTGGGACATTGCTAAATTTTAGTTTCCCTTTTATTTTGGTCTCAGAACCAGAGCCATGAGCAACCAATCCACTGTCAATAATTTTATTTAGCTTTAAATTATAAACAAAAAAACGATTCTGACCAGAAGGTATTTTCATATCAATAAAAAAAGCTATTCTATTATTGTATTTTGAATTACTGTTTATCAACTTTTTTACTGCATTGATTTGTGCAATATCAATACTTTTATTATTTGATAAAAAAGTTTCCGTACTAAAAACGATTCTATATCCAAAGCCAACAATCAGTATTAAAAGAAAAACAAAAAATATCTTCTTCATACTAATGCAACGGATTAAAAAACTAAATTATAAATTAAAAACAAAATTGAAGTAGCCATTGATAAATAAACCAACGGAAATTGAAATAAAAAATTGTAAGCAATAAAGGATTCTAGTAATAGATATCCAGAATAATATTTGATTTTGAAGTATCAATATACTTTTCTATTCTCTTGAAGAATTGCTCGTTGACCATTGGACAACCATGACTATTACTGATATAATAATCTTGTTCATCATAAGGTACAGCTGAATAGTAATGTAAAACGATAGCTCTAGATAAGGCATTGCTATTAGTTTCATCTAAACCGCTTAATCTATACGCTTTTCCAAATCCGCCTTTATAACATTTACCGATAGCGTATCTTCCTAATGCCGTACAATTAGAGTTTGGCGTGTTACTGAATTTCAAGCTTCCTTTAACACCGGTTTCAGATCCTGAACCGTGTGCTACTAATCCCTGATCTAATATTTTATTGTTTACTAAGTCATAAACAAAAAAACGATTTTTACCTGAAGGTATTCTCATGTCAACAAAAAAAGCAATTTTAGTATTGTATTTAGGATCAATACTAATCATGTTTCTTATTTCGCTTACTCTAGTATTTATCCTTTCTATTTCTAGACTGGTAATAGTAGTTTCATTTTTGTAATAGTGTTTTGAACCCGTTAAAACACCTAAAGTCATAAACAACAATAAACTAAATATTTTCATATAATTATTGAAAATTTAAAATTAGACCAAAAAGACTTGTATTAGCTGCCAATGTATATCTCGAATACGAATAATTAAACTTTAACTTATTTATTTTTAAACCAAATCCTAATGAAATTCCTGAAAAATTACGTTGTTCATCAATTCTTAATTCTTCAGCTCTTCTAAAATTATATCCTAAACGCAAATTAAATGCTTTCTGAGGGAAAAGTTCAACACCAAAAATAACATGCCTCAAAGCATTATTTACGAACGAAACTTTTTCCTCACTTGTTGACCCGTCAATGTTGGTTTCGCTGCGAACGGGATTCGAAAAAGAAATATTCCATTGTTGCAAATTCTCTAAAGTAAGATGCCAACGAATAGGTACATGTTCTAATTCTTGCGAAACACCGGCAATGATTTCAAAGGGCAAATTCTCTTGTATTCCTGAATAAGTAGTAAATTGTGTACCAATATTTCTAAATACCAGGGCCAAATTTACATTATTTTTTTGAATTTCATACATAATTCCCACATCAATTGCTCCACCAATCGAATTATAACTTTCTAAAGTTGAAGTTATTAACTTGGCATTTGCTCCTACATGTATGTCTGTGTAAGGAATATTATAAGCATACCCCAATGATAATGCGCCCTCGCTCCCGGTAAAATCTGAAGTAGCCTGACCGTTTTCATCATAACCTTCAAATGAACCGTAGTTTACATAACTTACTCCAGCATAAAAAGTTTGTACGTGCCTGTCGTAAGTATATGCATAAGAAGCTGTTCCATAAGAAGCTTCTCCGTAGTAACTACCATAATTCATCGCCAGGTGATTGTCCATGTCTTCATTTAAAGCTGCTGGATTAGACATCGCTTGATTGACGTCTTCATCATAAATTGTTATCGTCTTCCCTCCTAACGCTGCCTGCCTTGGTGAAGTCGTTAAATTAAGAAACTGATAGGTGTAACGTCCTCCAATTTGTCCGAAAGAAATCGAACAAACTAAAATAAAAAAAAGTAAAACAAATCGTTTTAACATGCTTTTGGGGCGATTCCTATATGGGAATAACGCAAATACAAATATAAAATTATATAACTTATAAAATAATTTTATTAACTATTTGAAAATCAATAATTATACCAAATTTTTAAGGTTCAAATTTTAAAAAAACAATATAAATTAAATTAAAAATTCCAAATTCTGATCTTAAATTTAAGATTGAATTTGGAATTTAAATATTAGAACTTAATTAAGTTTATTTAAGGACTTTTGCATTTTTAGCATTTTGATCAGTCAAAGCCAAAGCAAGAACTTCGCTCATTTCTTTCACATAATGAAAAGTCAAACCTTCTAAATATTCAGCTTTAATTTCATCGATATCACTTTTATTTTCATGACATAAAATAATCTCTTTAATATTAGCTCTTTTTGCTGCTAAGATTTTTTCTTTTATACCTCCAACTGGTAAAACTTTTCCACGAAGTGTAATTTCACCAGTCATAGCCAGGCTTTTCTTAACTTTCTTTTGAGTCAGTAAAGAAACCAAAGAAGTCAACATTGCTATACCTGCACTTGGACCGTCTTTTGGTGTTGCACCTTCAGGAACGTGTAAGTGAATATTATATTTTTGGAACAATTCAACACCTAAGCCTAACTTTTTAGCATTTGCCTTAATGTATTCTAAAGCAATTGTAGCCGATTCTTTCATCACATTACCTAAATTTCCAGTAATGGTCAATGAACCTTTTCCTTCAGATATTAAGGATTCAATAAATAATATATCTCCACCAACACTTGTCCAGGCTAAACCTGTAACAACTCCGGCAACATCATTATTTTCATATTTATCGCGTTCTAATCTCGGTACACCCAAAACTTTGATGATATCTTCATCAGTAACTTTTTTATTATACTCCTCTTCCATCGCAACTGATTTTGCTGCATTACGAATAACCTGAGCAATTTTAGTTTCTAAGTTACGAACACCGGATTCGCGTGTATATCCTTCTACGATTTTCTCTAATTGTTTTTTACCAATTGTCAAATCCTTAGCTGTTAATCCATGCGCTTCCAATTGTTTTGGAAAAAGATGTCTTTTTGCAATTTCTACTTTTTCTTCAATCGTATATCCTGACATTTTAATCACTTCCATTCTGTCACGCAAAGCAGGCTGAATGGTAGACATATTATTAGATGTTGCAATAAACATTACTTTAGACAAATCATATCCCATTTCGAGGAAATTGTCATAAAAAGCATTGTTTTGTTCCGGATCTAAAACTTCTAATAATGCAGAAGATGGATCTCCGCTATTTCCGCTTGAAAGTTTATCGATTTCATCTAAAATAAAAACTGGATTCGAAGTTCCGGCTTTCTTTAAACTTTGGATAATTCTTCCCGGCATTGCACCAATATACGTTTTTCTGTGTCCGCGAATTTCTGCTTCGTCACGTAAACCACCTAACGAAATGCGTACATATTCACGCCCTAAAGCTTCGGCAACTGAACGCCCAATAGATGTTTTACCAACTCCCGGAGGCCCTGTCAAACATATAATTGGCGATTTCATATCATTACGAAGTTTTAAAACAGCCAGGTGTTCGATCATTCTTTTCTTAACTTCTTCAAGTCCAAAATGATCTTTATCTAATATTTTCTGAGCGTGTTTTAAATCGAATTTATCTTTAGAATATTCACCCCAGGGCAATTCTAAAAATAATTCTAAATAGTTACGCTGAATTCCAAAATCAGGTGATTGCGGGTTCATTCTACGCATTTTTGACAATTCTTTTTCGAAATGTTTTTGCGTTTTTTCATCCCATTTTTTAGTTTTCGCTTTCAGTCCCATTTCGTCCATTTCTTCCTCTTGCGAAACACCTCCCAATTCTTCCTGAATGGTTTTCATTTGCTGGTGAAGAAAATACTCCCGTTGTTGCTGGTCTAAATCAAAACGAACTTTTGACTGAATGTCATTTTTCAATTCTAATTTTTGCAGCTCTACGTTCATGTAACGCAAGGTTTCAAGCGCTCTTTCTTTTAATCCGTTTATCGATAACAAACCTTGCTTCTCTTTTACCGATAAATTCATATTAGAAGAAACAAAATTGATCAAAAACGACTGGCTTTCAATATTTTTAATCGCAAAAGTAGCTTCAGAAGGAATGTTTGGACTCTCCTTAATAATCTGAATTGCCAATTCTTTTACAGAATCTAAAATAGCCGTAAACTCTGTATCATTTTCTTCCGGACGTTCTTCTGAAACTTCTTTAATTGTTGCAGTAATGTAAGGTTCTTCTGAAACGACTTCGTCTATTTCAAAACGTTTTTTTCCTTGTAAAATTACCGTAACGTTTCCGTCAGGCATTTTTAAAACACGTAGAATTCTTGCTACAGTTCCTATTTTATGAATATCATCTTTTGATGGATCTTCGTCTTCTTCATTAATTTGAGAAACTACTCCAATGATTTTTCCGCCGGCATTAGCATCGTTTATTAATTTAATCGATTTATCTCTTCCGGCAGAAATTGGAATAACAACTCCGGGAAATAAAACCGTATTACGTAAAGGCAAAATTGGTAACGAAAGAGGAAGCTCTTCATTGTTCATTTCCTCCTCGTCTTCCGGAGTTAATAATGGAATCAATTCTGCTTCCGAATCAAATTCTTGAAGTGACAGATTGTCAATTGTGAGTATTTTATGGTTTGACATAATAGTATATAAGTCGTTTTGTCATTAAATTTTTAATCCTAACTGCAAATCAAACCTTAGATATAGTGCTTTTATATAAAACTAGACTAAGTGTTTCATTTATAAGATAGGCGGTAAAAATAGACAATCATTATGCCAAAACCAAAAAAGAAAGTTTTGAAATTCACTCCCAAAAACTAAATAACACGGTAAAGAGAACTATTTTTAAAAAAAATACAATTATTTTTATCAAAAGTGTAACATATCAAAAAAAGCAAAGTCATTATAAAAAACTAGCAACCATTACTTGAGTATCACAAACCAAAATATCGAAGAATTAATCGCGCTTTGTAAAGAGAATAACCAAAAGGCCCAATTCGAAGTTTACAATCGTTACAGTAAAGCAATGTACAATGTGGCGTACCGTATTGTTAAGGATGAACATTTTGCACAAGACGTCATGCAGGAAGGATTCCTTAAGGCTTTTACAAAAATTAACGATTACAAACAAGAAGTTGCCTTTGGAGCGTGGTTAAAAAAAATAATCGTCAATTATAGTATTGACTTTTATAAAAAAAATAATGCTTTTCAGGTCGAAGATTTGAGTAAAACATTATATAAAATAGAAGAAAATGACAACTTTTTTTCTGAAAATATAGATTTCAATTCACTTAAAGTAAAACAAGTTTTGGATACGATTTTAAGTCTGAAAGACAATTATCGTATGGTTTTGACTCTCTTTTATATAGAAGGTTATGATCAGGAAGAGATTAGCGAAATTTTGAATATTAGTTATGCGAATTGCAGAACAACATTAAGCAGGGCTAAAGAAAGTTTAAGAAAAAAATTAGAGGAATTATGAAAAAGGAAAATGACGATTTAGATCAATTATTTGAAAGATTTGAAAATCAGTGGGATGTTAAAGAAATGAATTCTGACCATCAGCTTGATTTCTTAAACAAGTTGAATAAAAAACAGCCAAAGAAAAAAAACTATGCGGTTTGGGCAATTGCTGCTTCAATAGTAGTATTGTTGGGAGCATCAATATTTTTTAATACTTATAATGAAAAGCCTAAAGAATTCAAATTTGCATCTAAAGAAACAAAAAGAACTGATTCTATATTTAGTATTCTAATTGACAATGAACTGGTTAAGTTAAAAGAAAAAAGTTCACCAGAAAACCAACAAATTATAAATGATGCCTTAAAACAAATGAAAGTTTTTGATGCAGATTATGAAAAAATACTCAAGGAAGTTCAAAAAAATGGTGAAAACAAACAAATTATTTATGCTATGATTAGCAACCTTCAAACCCGAATATCTTTTTTACAAACGGTTTTGCAGCGAATTGAAGAAAACGAAAAATTTAAAAATACTACTGATGAAAAAACATTATAACATAATAATTCTATTCATTTTGATTCCTTTTTTAGGATTTTCAAATGATGACACTTACATTTCAAAACAAAAAAATATTAAAAAAACCTACATCGTTAATTCAAACGCAGGCATTGATATTGATAACAAATACGGAAACATTACTGTAAGTACCTGGGATGAGGATAAAATTGACCTGGATATTACCATTAAGGTTTCAGGTGCAAATGAAGATTGGGTAAACGAAAAACTGAATAGTATTGATGTAAATATTACTGCCTTGAAAGCAATGGTTTCTGCAGTAACCAATATTGCGAGCTCATCGTTGAAAAGCAAAGGAAGCAGTAATAGCTTCGAAATTAACTATGTTATTAAAATTCCAAAAAACGGATCTGTCAAACTTAATAATAAGTACGGAAATATAACTACTTTAAATCTGGAATCTTCTAGTGATATTGCCTGTAAATATGGTAAAATTATTATTGGTAAATTAAATGGATCCAGTAATCGAATTGATATTGGATACAGTCAAAATTCTACGATTGATTATATAAAGAGCGGAAATATTGAAGCACGTTATTCAAGTATAAAAATAAACGAGTCTGGAAACTTAAATCTTGATGCAAACTATACAAATGTAACATTACAGGAAGGGCAAAATATAAAATATCAAGGGAGTTACGGAACTTTTAAATTTCAAAAAATAAACTCTCTCGTTGGTACCGGTAATTACCTGACAATCTCTATTGCAGAAATTTCTAAAGATTTAAATATTGATGCTACCTATTCTAAAATCAATGTGGAATCATTGAATGAAAAACCAAAAAATGTCAATCTAAACACTGGATATACAAATATCTCATTAGGATATAATACAAATTACTCTTTTGATTTTGATATAAACACGAGATATGGAAGCATTAAAAATGATAATTCTTTAGATGTCTTAGTTAGCGAAGTTAAAAGTAACACGAAAAAAATAAGCGGATATAATAAGAAAAAAGGACAGAATAAAATAGTAATCAATTCCAGTTACGGAAATGTCATATTAACTAAAAAGCAATAATACAAAATCAATCAAAAATCAATTTTAAATCAATCAAAACAATGAAAAAATCAATTAAAACATTCATTTTAAGTGCCCTATTAATAAGCTTTATCTCAAATGCACAATCTCCAGATAAAATTAAAGGAAACGGTAATGTAGTTTCTGAAACAAGAACCACATCAGACTATGATGTAATAAAAGTATCCGGCTCATTTGATGTAGATTTAGTAGCAGGCAAAGAAGGTAAAATTATCGTTAAAGGAGAAGAGAACCTCGTTGCTGCCGTAAAGGTCGAAGTAGAAAATAATATCCTGAAAATCTATGTAGAAAAAGGCAGCAATATAAGACCCAGTATTGGTAAAAAAATTGAAATTACCGTTCCGTTTCAAAAAATATCAGAAGTAAATTTATCCGGTTCGGGAAATATCATGTCTAAAGACGCTATTAAAACTGATAAATTTTCAGCAAAACTAGCTGGTTCAGGAAACTTTAATTTAGATGTAGATTCTAATACCTTAGAATTAAATCTAAGCGGTTCAGGTAATATACGTTTAAAAGGAACCTCTGATAGTTTAACAACGAAACTTGCAGGATCAGGGAATATTGATACTACAAATTTAAAAGCAAAAAATGCTGATGTAAACGTTTCAGGATCCGGAAACAGCCGTATTAATTGTATTGAAAGATTAACAGCGAGAATTGCCGGTTCCGGTGATATCAAATACACAGGAAATCCTGAAAAACGTGATGTAAAAGTTTCAGGATCCGGCAGTATATCAAAAGCATAATTAGAATAAAATAATTAGTTAGAATAAGAACTCTAAAAAATTAAGATCATCAATCAAATAAGTTTGTCATATTCGCGACAAATTAAATCCCCGAAAAGGCACTTTATTAATTTAAAGTGCCTTTTTTGGTACTCTTCTTAAAAGTATAATCGCTGTTACAAAGAAGATTCCTAAAATTACAATTGCTGAACGTGAACTGCCAGTAATCTGATCGATAATACCGTAAACACACATTCCTATTACAATTCCGATTTTTTCAGCTACATCATAAAAACTAAAAAATGAAGCTGTATCTTCTGTTTCTGGCAATAGTTTTGAATATGTAGAACGTGATAAAGCCTGAATTCCTCCCATTACAAATCCTGCGATAGTGGCTGCAATGTAAAAATGAATTGGTAAATAAATAAAGTAAACAATTGCGCAAAACACTACCCATATACCGTTAATTACAATCAAAGTTGGGATATTTCCAAATTTTGCAGATGCTCTTGAAGTTATTACCGCACCAGCAACAGCTATTAATTGTATCAGTAAAATAGAGACAATTAATCCAATAGTACCTTCTTCCTTACTTGCCCATTGAATTTCCTGAGCTCCAAAATATGTAGCAACAAGTAGTACGGTTTGTACTGCCATACTTGAAACAAAAAAACCTCCTAAATAACGTTTCAATGGAATGTTTTCCTGCAATAAAGCCCAAACTTTCTTCAATTCATTGAACCCATTAAATATAACAGATTTTGTTAGCTTTTCACCTGTCTCTTTTCTTCCTTTTGGTAAATAGTAATATGTATACTGGCTAAATAATATCCACCAGGCTCCTACCATCACAAATGAATATCGCATTGCTTTCATTGCTGCTTCGCTATCTGTACCGGCAATTCCAAAAAGTTTTGGTTTCATAATCATCGCTAAATTGATGACTAATAAAATTACACTTCCTATGTATCCTAATGAATATCCTTTGGCACTTATTTTATCCTGTTGCTCTTCAAATGCAATATCCGGTAAATAAGAATTATAGAAAACTAAACTTCCCCAATATCCTAATAAACCAAAAAAGTAAAACATCAAACCAATATAAATATTATCAAGATCAAACCAATATAACCCCATACAGGACAAAGCTCCCATATAACAGAAAAATTTCATGAATGATTTTTTATTTCCAACATAATCAGCAATCCCTGATAAAAATGGAGATATAAAAGATACAACCAAAAATGCAATAGCTGTAATAAAACTAATTAAAGCCGAATTTTTTAAATGCATTCCAAAAACATCAATGTAATGATCACGCTCTGAAAATAAAGCTTCATAAAAAATCGGAAATACTGCCGATGCAATAGTAAGTGTATAAACTGAATTTGCCCAATCATAAAATGCCCAGGCATTTAGTAATTTTTTATCTCCTTTTTGTAAATCTTTCATAGAAATGTTTTTGTTAACAGGCTACGAATTTATCTATTTTTTATCATAATCAAATACAAATTTGACAAATCGTATATTAATAAATTATGAACTTTTAAAACTAGTATTTTCATAAAAAAAGCTACCCTAAAAAGGATAGCTTTTAAAATTACCTTTGAATTAACTCAAAGTAAAAATATTTTTAGCGAATAACACCAACTTTTAAAGCCATTGCTTTTGCTTCAGGAATTAATGATTTAATATTGGCAATTCTTGTAGCATCTGATGGGTGCGTACTCATAAATTCAGGTGTTCCTGCTCCTCCGGATTTAGCCGACATTCTGCTCCAGAATGCAACTGCATCATCTGGATTATATCCTGCAATTGCCATAAGCGTTAATCCAATTTTATCAGCTTCAGTTTCATTACTTCTGCTAAACGGAAGCATTACTCCTACTTCTGAACCTAATCCGTAAGCTTGTGAAAATATTTGTCTGGTTGTTTCAGATTTAGTACTTGTTGCAGCGTCTAATGCGGCACCTCCAATTTGTTGTAATTGTGCAGCGCTCATTCTTTGTGCGCCATGATTGGCTAATGCGTGTGATACTTCATGCCCCATAACTGTTGCTAAACCTGCTTCATCCTGTGTTACAGGTAAAATCCCTGAGTACACCACAATTTTACCTCCAGGCATGCACCATGCATTAACTTCTTTATTTTCAACTAATTTATATTCCCATCTGTAATCACTTAAATATTGAGATTGGCCCAGATAAGTCAAATATTTTACGGCAGCAGCTTTAATTCGAGATCCTACGGTTTCTACTCTTTTTGCATCAGCAGTACCTGTTATAACTTTATTTTCTGCTATAAAAGCATTATATTGTTGAAAAGACGAAGGAAATAATTCGCTGTTCGAAACAAAGTTCAAATTTTTCTTTCCTGTAACAGGGTTTGTTGCACAACCAGCAAGTAAAACAGCAGTCAAAATCCCTAAGAATAAATGTTTTTTCATGATTTTAAATTTTTAACACACACAAAAATACAATTATAATTATTTTATATTTTATATAATTCTTTAAAAAACTATCAGAATTTACTTATTCGCCAATAATATGAAGTTCATTAAACTCTTTATCAACAATTAAGAAATGATTTTCTTCAAAAGCTATTTTATCAAATTCTATTTTTTCATTATCAATTTCGATTTCAGTAACTTTAAAAGGCAGCCCAATTAAATTAATTTTATATTTACTGTAAGGTGTATCATATTTTCCTTCTTTATGAAGCTGAACAATTAGCTCTTTTTCTTTACCAATCGTTCTAAAAGACAGAAAGCTGTAACGTCCTTTTTTATAGTCGTAGCCATCTTGTGCATCTTCATAAACTACCGATTTTTCTTTGCCGTTTTTAAAGTATAAATCAAGGGTCAATTCATCAAATTCAAGTTCTCCTACATATTGCTGAACAGGATATTTTGGTATTATGGCACCCGCTTTTACAAAAACCGGGATCTCATCAAATTTTGTATCAATCCATACTTCTCTTCCTCCTATAGCAAGTTCATTTGTCCAGTAGTTATACCACTCACCTCTTGGGATATACATACGTCTTCCTACAGCGTTGGGTTCAAGAATTGGACATACCAAAATTTGATTTCCAAAGATAAACTCATCATTGCGATAGTGCGTTTGTGTATCATCCTGATCGTAATAAACCAATGGTTTTAACATAGGAATTCCTTCCTCAATATATTGCCAGAACATAGTGTACAAGTAAGGTAATAATTGATAGCGAAGGCTTACAAATTTTCGGGTAATATTTATGACTTCTTCGTCAAAAGCCCAAGGTTCCTGATTACCATGATCTCCTGAAGAATGTGTTCTGCAAAATGGATGAAAAACACCTAACTGGATCCATCGTGCATATAACTCGCCTGTAGGCTGTTCTGCAAAGCCACCAATATCAGAACCTGTAAATCCCATTCCGGAAATACTCATTCGCTGTACCTGTATGTTGGCAATCCATAAATGTTCCCAGGTGGCTACATTATCTCCTGTCCAGGATGAAGTATAACGCTGAGCCCCTGAATACGCTGATCTCGTGATGACAAAAGGGCGTTTAGGATAGGTAAAACGTTTTACACCATGATAAGTAGCTCTCGCCATTTGTGTACCATAAATATTATGCGCTTTCCTGTGACTACAAGGATTTCCGTCGTAAACGTGACGAACATCCATTGGAAAAGTTTTATTAGGAACTTCCATAACTGCAGGCTCATTCATATCATTCCAGACTCCTTTAACTCCAATATCTGAAATTAATTCTTTAAATAATCCTGCCCACCATTCTCTTACTAAAGGATTTGTATAATCTGGAAAGTTACATTCTCCCGGCCAGACTTTACCTTTCATATAAGGTCCGTCTGCTCGTTTACAGAAATAATCTTTTTCAAGAGCTTCCTGATATACCCAGTAATCTTTATCAATTTTAATTCCCGGATCAATAATTACAACCGTTTTAAAGCCATCTTCTGCCAAATCTGCCACCATTTGTTTTGGATCTGGAAAATATTGTTTATTCCAGGTAAAACATCGAAAACCTTCCATATAATCAATATCCAAATAAATGGCATCACAAGGAATCTTTAATTCTCTAAATTTTGAAGTGATCTCTTTTACTTTACTCTCCGGATAATAGCTCCATTTGCATTGGTGGTATCCTAAGACCCATAATGGCGGTAATTCTGGCTTTCCTGTAAGATCTGTATATGTAGTAACCACATCCTGCATTTGCGGTCCATAAATAAAGTAGTAATTCATTTCACCGCCTTCGGCCCAAAAGCTGGCGACATTTCTTCTTTCCTGGCAAAAATCAAAAAATGTTCTAAAAGTATTATCAAAGAAAATCCCATAAGATTGTTTATTATGAAGTCCAATATAAAATGGAACGACTTTATATAGAGGTTCCTGATCTTTTTGGTAAGCATATTGATCAGTAGCAAAATTTTCCAGTCTTTTGCCTTTAAGGTTCATTTGAGTTGCCTTATCTCCAAGACCATAAAAACATTCACCATCTTTTGATGATTTACTCATTTTTACAATGTTTCCACCATATTCATAGCTTTCTTCCCAGTGAAAGCCAAGTTCATCTTCAAGAATTAAAAGATCGTTTAAATCATAAATTGACAAACGAAGATCTGCTTTTTGAATTTTGCATTTTACTTTACTGGTTCTAATCTGAAAATAAGTTTCCTCTTCTGTAAGTTCTAAAAAATTATAACCGTGAAGCTGGGTTTTATCAATTGCATATGAAAAATCATTACTAAAATAACCTTTTGTTGTAAAGCGAAACCGAATCAAACTGTCCCTTAGAATAGTGACTTTTAAGATTACTTTATTATCAGTATTAAAAAAAATCGAATCGCCTTCATGTTCATATGAGACGATTTTTGATGGATATAAATCGCCTTTGTATTCTAATGATGTATTTGTAATCATATCGCTAATGAATTAATTATAATGACGTTAATCTCTCTTTTCAAACATACAAAAAAACCACATAAAGCTATATCAATATAAGGTTTATTCACGAAAACGTTTTTTCTGAATGAGTGTTAAAATTGATCTCAAAAAACAGACAATTCAATAATTTAAAAACGTTAAATTGATAAATTGGTATTAGTAAAAAACATTTCTTTTTTATACAAAACAATAAACAGCCACACTTAGAGGCGGTAATATCAATTCAACTGAATATTCTCGTCCATCATACTGTATTTCTTCTATTTTTAAAGCTTTAGAATTTCCAAGTCCACTTCCTCCGTAGATCGTGGCGTCACTATTGAAAATCTCTTGCAATTTACCTTTTTGTGGAATTCCTATTCTATAATTCTCTCGTACAACTTGCGTGAAATTGCAAACGATAACTAAATCCTCTTTATAATTATTTCCTTTTCTGATATAAGACAAGACAGCATTCTGATGATCTGAATAATTAATCCATTCAAAACCGTCTCCTGTAAATTGTTTTTCATACAATGCAGGATGAGATTTATACAATTGATTTAAATCTGTAATTGTCTTTTTAATTCCTGAATGATAATCATATTGCAATAAATGCCAGTCTAAACTTTTCTCAAAATTCCATTCATCGCTTTGTCCAAACTCAGAACCCATAAAAAGTAACTTCGTTCCGGGATGTGTAAACATATAGCCATACAATAATCTTAAATTGGCAAATTTCTGCCATTCATCTCCAGGCATTTTGTTGGCAATAGATTTTTTTCCGTAAACTACTTCATCATGCGAAAACGGCAACATAAAATTTTCAGTAAAAGCATATGTCATCGAAAAAGTCAAATCATTTTGATGGTATTTTCTATAAACTGTTTCTTTCTGAAAATATTTTAAAGTATCATGCATCCAGCCCATCATCCATTTCATTCCAAAGCCTAAACCACCAGTAAAAGTTGGTCTGGAAACCATAGAAAAAGAAGTACTTTCTTCAGCAATAGTTTGAACTCCATTAAAATTAGCATAAATTACTTCATTAAACTCTTTAAGAAAACTAATCGTGTCAAGATTTTCTCTACCTCCATAAATATTTGGTTCCCATTCTCCCTCTTCTCTGGAATAATCAAGATACAACATCGACGCAACAGCATCAACACGGAGACCGTCAACATGATAATGGTGTAACCAGAAAACAGCATTACTAATTAAAAAAGCCCGAACTTCATTACGCCCATAATTAAAAACAAGACTTTTCCAATCCGGATGATATCCTTTTCTGCGGTCCGGATGCTCATATAAATGTGATCCGTCAAAAAAACCTAAACCATGCGCATCATCAGGAAAATGTGACGGAACCCAGTCTAAAATGACGCCAATTCCAGCCTGATGTAATTTATCAACCAGAACCATAAAATCCTGCGGTTTTCCAAAACGGGAAGTTGGTGCAAAGTATCCTGTTAGCTGATATCCCCATGATGGATCGTAAGGATATTCCATAATTGGCATAAATTCTACGTGCGTAAACCCGGTTTCTTTTACATAATTGACTAAATCATCAGCTAGTTCTAAGTAAGTCAAAAAACGATTGTTTTCACCACGTTTCCAGGAACCTAAATGAACTTCATAGACTGAATAAGGTCTATCAAGACCATTTTTCTCCTGTCGGGATTGCATCCAATTTTTATCTTTCCAGCTATAATCCAAGTCCCAAACAACCGAAGCTGTGTGAGGTGGTTTCTCGCAATATAAAGAAAAAGGATCTGCTTTTTCAGTTACAATTCCGCTTATATTTGATTGAATTTTATATTTATAAAGTGCCCCTTTTTCGACACCCGGAATAAATCCTTCCCAAATTCCGGAAGAATCCCATCTCACTTGTAGCAAATGTTCGCCTTGAATCCAATAGTTAAAATCACCAACAACTGAAACTGATTCAGCAGTTGGAGCCCAAACCGCAAAATAAACACCTTTTACTCCGTTCACTTCAGTAAGATGTGCGCCTAATTTTTCATATAATTTGAAGTGTTTCCCTGCTTTGAATAAATCAATATCAAAATCAGTAAATAGAGAATGCGTGATAACTTTATTCATATTTGGTTTTTAAGGCAACAAATTAATTTAAATATATTATTCAATTCTAAAATTATCAGACAGTACAACTCCTTTTTTGATAACTACAATACCGTCTTTTATGCTATATAATTCATTTGTAAAATTATCTAAATGTTTCCCTCCATTGATGTGAACGTTATTTCCAATTCGAACATTTTTATCAATTAAGGCATTTGTTATAAAACAATTTTCACCTATTCCTACATGAATCTTATTAATCGTACTTTCATGATTCATTTCATCCAAATCCTGATAAAAATCGTTACCCATTACATAACAATTTTCAAGCACAGTACCTTCACCAATTCTGGAACGAATACCAATTACAGAACTCTTAATTTCTTTAGCATTAATAATACATCCTTCAGAAATTAATGACTGATTTATAATCGAATTTCTAAATTTTGAAGGGGGTAATAATCTTGGCCTTGTAAAAATTTTGTTGTCATTATCAAACAAATTAAATTCAGGTATATCAGCTGTCAAGCCAATATTTGCTTCAAAAAAGGATTCAATATTCCCTATATCAGTCCAGTATCCTTCATATTGGTAACTCAAAATTTTGTGTTTTCCAACAGCCTGCGGAATAATTTCTTTTCCAAAATCTTTTGTTTCCGGATCAGCCATTAAATCCTCCAGTAACTGACGATTAAAAATATAAATTCCCATTGAAGCCAGATATTTTTTACCTTTCTCCTGCATATGCTCACTCACTTCAGATTCCCATTCTGGCAGTAATGATGCATCGGGTTTCTCAATAAAAGCTTCTACATAACTTTCATGACATGTTTTTAATATTCCAAATTCAGGTGCATCTTTAGCATTTACGGGTAAGGTTGCAATAGAAATTTCTGCATCTGCAGCAATATGAGCTTCCAGCATTTCATTAAAATCCATTTGATACAGCTGATCTCCAGAAAGAATCAGAGCATGATCAAAATCGTGTTTTAAAAAATGTGACATACATTGACGAACAGCATCCGCTGTCCCCTGAAACCAGGTTGGATTATCCGGAGTCTGTTCTGCTGCTAAAATATCAACAAAGGACTGACTGAAAATACTAAAATTAAAAGTGTTTTTAATATGTGCATTTAAAGATGCTGAGTTAAATTGTGTCAAAACAAATATTTTAAAGATATCTGAATTGATACAATTTGAAATAGGAATATCTACCAATCTATATTTTCCTCCAATTGGTACAGCTGGTTTTGATCTGGTTTCTGTTAATGGAAACAAACGTGATCCTTGTCCTCCTCCTAAAATAATAGCAACTACATTTTTCTTTTTAAATTTCATTTTTCTCAATTATTAGGTTGTATATTTCAATATATTCTTGACAAACTCTCTCCCAGGAATGGTCAATAGACATTCCTTTTTTTCTTATTTCATTAAAATTTATTTTATCATTGTACAATTTCACAGCACGATTTATAGAATAGCAAATATCGCCAACGGAAGCCTGATCATGACAAATTCCGTTTCCATTATCACCAAAATCAATTACTGTATCACGTAAACCACCAGTTCTTCTAACTATAGGAACTGTCCCATAACGCAATGCATACATCTGATTCAATCCACAAGGTTCAACTCTTGATGGCATTAAAATATAATCTGATCCTGCATAAATCAAATGTGCTAATTCTTCATTATAACCAATAAAAACGTTATAATTTCCGTTGTAATCATTTCTTAACTGAAGTAACTGTTCTTCTATAACCTTATTTCCTGATCCTAAAATCAGAATGTTTATGTTTTCAAAATTTTCAGATAAAGCCAACGCTGAAGCCTGAGGCAATAGATCACCTCCTTTTTCTTCAAATAAGCGACCAATAAAACTAAATAAAGGTTTAGATGGATCTAATTCAAATTGCTCGCAAATTTTCTCCTTATTCTTTTGTTTTCCTATTTCTAAAGTTTCTCTATTGTAGTTTTCAGCAATCATTATATCTTTAGACGAATCCCAAACTTCAATATCAATCCCATTTAAAATACCTTTAGATTTATCTCTCACAGAATTAAATAATGATTCGAGACCATTTGCCGAAAAATTAATTTCTTCTAAATAACTAGGAGAAACAGTAGTAACTGCATGTGCGCATTTAATGCCAACAGCCAATGAGTTAATAGAATTATCCCATTCTAAAAACCCGACATGAATCAAATCAAATTCTGGTAAATAATGCAATTTATCAAATCCAAACCAACCTTGGTACAAACCGTTATGAATAGTAATTACAGTCCTTATATTTCTTAAATTCTCATATTTATATCCATATTTAACCAGAAAAGGAATCAATCCAGTATGATGATCGTGACAATTAATAATATTTGGAACTGTAGTCCGAGTCGAAATCCAATCTAAAGTTGCGATCTGAAAAGACACAAAACGCTCTATGTCATCTTCGTACCCATAAACATTAGGGCGATTAAACAATTCATTAATTTCTATCAGATATAATTCATAACCTAACTTATTAGTCGCTTCTTTTAATACACTAAAAGGAAAATCAAAGTTTCCTAGTTTTACACTTCCCGTATGAACACATACAAAGTCATTTTCTTTTTTAAATAAAGTGTCATAACAAGGAACAACAACACGAACCTGATGACCTGCATTTGTCTGGTATTTTGGCAATGCACCCACCACGTCGGCCAAACCACCCACCTTGGCCATAGGATAACACTCTGCACTTATATGAAATATTTCCATGTAGAAATTTATAAACGAATTATTAAACCAATTTGTAAAATATTTTTAAGTAAGCATTCATTAATATGCTACTTTTATGTTTCCTAAATTTAGGAAAAAATAAGCAAAATTAAGGCTCCAGAAAAAATTTATTGATATGGCAAAAAAGACAACTAATCCTACGCAATCTTTAAAAATTCCATCAATTATTATATTATACAGTAAAGTACTCGCTTTTATCTCTATTAAATTAGCCACTTCATTTGCTGTAAAACTTTTCACAACTCCAATAAAACATAAGGTTCCCAAAAGAGAGTTGGAAATGGAGCAAAAAAGTATTCAAAAAAAGATTTTTGTTCCTTCAATTAATAAAAGTGTTAATACATATGAATATGGAAAAAGTGCACATAAAATTTTATTGGTTCACGGATGGTCAGGTCGTGGAACACAATTGTTTAAAATCGCCGAAGAACTTTTGAAGAATGGATATTCAACTGTAAGTTTTGATGCCCCTGCACACGGAAAATCAGAAGGAAAAACTACTATTATGTCTGAATTTATAGCTTCAATTTTAGAAATCGAAAAACAATATGGTCCATTTGAAACTGCGATTGGACATTCATTAGGTGGAATGTCGGTTTTGAATGCAATTAAAGATGGCCTAAAGGTGAAAAATGCAGTTATTATTGGAAGTGGAGATATAGTTCAGGATATTCTTGATGAATTTGTTTCTAAATTAGAGCTAAAGCCTGAAATCAGTAATAGATTACGTGATTATTTTGAGAATAAATACCAACTAAAAATGAATGATTTTTCCGCATATAAAGCAGCTCAAAAAATTCAGATTCCAGTGCTTGTTATTCACGATAATAATGATCCTGAAGTCCCTGTGAAAGCAGGTATTCACATCCATAAACACCTAAAAAATGGAACTTTATTTTTAACAGATGAATTAGGACACAGGAAAATTTTAGGAAATCAAAATGTAATAAAAAAGACAATTGATTTCATTAAAAGCACTTAATTTTGTGGCAGTTAGCTATTGTAATTAATTTAAAATGAGATAATAATGGATTTATTTGGAGAAACATCAAATTGGGAAATTAAATTAAAACCCATTTTAAAAAAATATAAAGGAAAAAGCCATCCGTTAGAATATAAAAATACTTATCAGCTATTGGTTATGGTTGTTTTATCTGCTCAGGATTCAGATGCTAATATCAATACAATTTCTCCGGCTTTGTTTGAAAAATTTCCGACCCTTAAACGTTTATCTAAAACTGATCTTGAAACCTTTAAACCTTATATTAGTAAAGTTCGTAATTATCCAACAAAAGCAGGATGGTTGTTAGAAATTGCTCAAACTATTAAAAATGATGAAGATATTCCTTTAACCATGCAAGGTTTAACAGCTCTAAAAGGAATTGGCAGAAAATCAGCAAATGTTATTTTAAGAGAAACTGGTAAACCGGCTGAAGGAATTATTGCTGATTTACATGTGATTAGAGTTGCACCAAGAATTGGAATAGTAAAAGAGAGCAAAGACGGAAATAAAGTTGAAAAAGATCTTATGCAAGTACTTCCAAAATCAATTTGGTCTGAAATTGGAATTGCTATCTCATTTTTAGGAAGGGAAACATGTAGACCAAAACCAAAATGTGAAGAATGCTTATTGGCAGATATTTGCCATTATTATCTCACGCAAGTTATTTAAAAATTATTTTCTTCTGGTGTCAATTAAGTAAATAATCTTCCAAATATCTTTTTCTTTAAATAAGATAAAAGTATTTACTCCGGAATGACTACGCTTATCATTTAAGTAAAATTCATAAGGAGCCCAGACATGAGCCATTGAACCATCAATTTGAATATTATAACTTAAGATTTTCTCCTGAAATTTCATAGTTGATGGAATTGAAGCAATCGATTTATAAAATTCTTTTGCACTTTCCCCTAATAATTTATTTCCTTTTGTTATACTCTCACTAATAGATTGCAAAATAATTGTAGAAGAACAAACAGATTGTATTTTAGTGGTATCTTTTTGATGAAATCCTTCAAAAAAAATCTCTACAGTTTTCTGAACATCTTGTTTCTGTGCATTACAAAGTAAGGCAAATAATAACAATCCTAACAAAATTATATTTTTCATACTAAAAAATTGGAGTTAAAAATAAGCAATATTTTAATATAAAAAATTCTTTAATACCATATAATGATTTTGGCGTTCCCCTCCGGGTCGGGCTGTCCGCTAAATCTTTTGCGGAAGGGGTTTTCGGTAAGGCTTCGCCAGGGGTTTATGGACCGCAAAAGGATATCGCTTCCATCCCTAACGCAATTCCAGGTAAACAAGGGGTTTATTTTGGTTTGTACTTCTTTAATCTAACAATTGAAAATCGGAACTATTATAACCTAAAAAATCCCCATCATTTAGGTGATGGGGATTTTTTAAAGCAAATTCGTTTTCGATAGTTACCGCATTGCGGTATAATTGCGGTTTTTTGTAAAAACAAAAAACCCTGATTCTTTCGAAACA
>NZ_JRLF01000005.1 GCF_001404985.1 Flavobacterium aquidurense | reverse complement strand
CCAGGTTGTAGTTGCAGTGCAGGAACAAAAAGGAGAAAAAGTACTGGTAGCGTATTATGTTTCCCAGGATAATATCGATAAATCAGACTTGAGGCATTTTCTTCAAAAAGAGCTTCCGGAGTATATGATCCCTAATTTTTATGTGGCGCTTGACAAAGTGCCGCTGACCCCAAATGGCAAAGTAGACCGTAAGGCATTGCCTGGAATCTCAGAGTCGGATATTATCCGCAGGGCTTATGTTTCCCCTGTGAGCGATCATGAAATTAAACTGGCAGTGATCTGGCAGGATGTTTTAAAAGTAGACCAGGTAGGGATTACCGATAATTTTTTTGAACTCGGCGGCCACAGCCTTATCATGGTGCAGGTAATCAACCATATTTTTAAGGAACTGGGCAAAAGCCTTTCTTTCCGGGATTTCTTTTCCAATCCTACCATTGAGGGATTGTGCGGTAAATTGCAGGAATCGGGTTATGTGCCCATTCCAAAAGCTGCAGCGGCAGTATCGTATCGGCTGACTTCCTCACAAAACCGACTTTGGCTTTTAAGCCAGTTCGAAGGCGGGTCACTGGCCTATAACATGTCTACGGCTGTTGCGTTCAAAGGCACAATCGACCATTTTCATTTTCAGAATGCCTTCAGGATATTAATTGAACGCCATGAGATTTTAAGGACCTCATTTCAAATCACCCCATTGGGCGAGGTGATGCAGTTTGTCAAGGCTGCCGCCGAGGTACATTTTGAGATCCCCCAAAAGGATTTTACGGGAATAAATGCCCAGGGCGATGCGCTTAATGCGTATTTGCAGCAGCAGAACAATGCACCGTTTGACCTTGAAAATGCCCCTTTGATCAGAGGCACGCTGGCCCAACTCACACAAGAGGATTATGTTTTTCAGTTATCAATACACCATATCATAGGAGATGGCTGGTCGATGGAGATTTTAGTGACTGAACTGGTAACAATATACAATGCACTGCTTAGCGGCACCACTGCTAACCTTGAGGCATTAAGAATTCAGTTTAAGGATTATGCCGTATGGATGGCCTCAGATGCCCAACAGGAAAAGTTACAGCTTTCCGGGCAGTACTGGCTGGGTCAGTTTAGCGGTGATTTACCGGTATTGGATCTTGGTTATAAAGCGCGCCCATCGGTACAGCGTTATCACGGAGAGAGCCTTACGCATACTTTTTCGAAAGGATTTTTACAGGATTTGAAGCATTTTTCCCAACAGCACGACCTGACGCTTTTCATGACCCTTATGTCAGGAGTCAATTTACTGCTTCACCGTTATACCGGTCAGGATGATATCATCCTTGGCACGCCCATTGCAGGAAGGGAACACCAGGACCTGGAGAACCAGATCGGGCTTTATCTTAACACCCTTGCGGTTCGTACAAGATTAAACAGCCAGGGCAGTTTTCTGGATTTGGTACGCCATGAAAAACAAGTTCTCCTTGAAGCATATGACCATCAGGGATATCCGCTGGATGAATTGATTGGCAATCTGGACCTTAAGCGCGACATGAGCCGTTCGGCATTGTTTGATGTTTTGGTAGTGCTGCAAAACCAGGCTGAGAATTTAAGTACGGCCGAAGAACTGATCAACCTGAAGGTAAGCAGCTATGAATTAGCCAATAAAACTTCAAAATTTGACCTTAGTTATAGTTTCTCGCAAAGCGATAGCTTAAAACTAAGCATTACCTATAATACGGATTTGTATGAAGCGGTATTTGTAGAAAGAATGTTTTCTCATTTAGAGCACCTTTTGTCCCAGGCCATAGCCAACCCTGCTGTTTTACTCAAGGAGATTGACTACCTGACGCCTTTGGAGCAACAAGAACTTTTAATTGGATTTAATACGCCCCTTACCAGCTATTCAAAAGAGCCTGTCACGGCATTATTTGAAGCACAGGCAAAAAGCAACCCAATGGCTGCCGCCCTTGTTTTTGGGGACAAAAAAGTGAGTTACGAATCCTTGCTGGAAGAAGTCAATTCAATATCGGATTACCTTATAAATAAAGGGGTATCCAGGGGAGATAAAATAATTTTGTGCTTTGAGAGCCATTTAGATAAAGCCATTGCCGGCATGCTGGGTATTTTAAAAGCAGGCGCGGTGTATGTTCCGGTAGACCCTGATTATCCAATCGAAAGAATAGAGTTTATCATTGCGGACACACAGTCAAAATATGTGCTGAGCAACACAACAGATGCCGCATTGTTTGCCAACACGGATGTTGAAGTGATCCTGCTGGACAAATTAAGCCCTGTAGTTTACGGTACAAAAAGCATCAGTATTTCAGGTTCCGATCATGCCTATGTAATTTATACTTCGGGTTCAACGGGCCATCCCAAAGGGGTTCTGGTGAACCACAAAAACATCAGCGATTACGTGTCGGGTTTGTCCAGTGCCACAGCCATTGAGAGCAATACATCTTTTGGATTAATGTCTACCATTGCTACCGATCTGGGCAATACGGTTCTTTTTAGTTCATTGGTATTTGGAAAAATGCTTCACCTGTTTTCCAAAAGCAGCTTAAGGGATGTAGATTATATCCAGGCTTATTTTACGGCCCACAGTATTGACTGTATCAAAATAGTGCCTTCGTACTGGCGTGGCCTTGAACTGGGAGCAGCAGTTGGATCACCTTTAAAAATGATCATATTTGGCGGAGAAGAGCTTAGCATTGATCTGGTAAGAAAGATACAATCAGAGCGTGCGGGCATCAGGATCATCAATCATTACGGGCCAACGGAGACCACCATTGGCAAACTGCTCCATGAGGTAGAGGCGGACCGTGATTATTATAAAATACCTATTGGCAGACCTTTTTCAAACACCCGCTGTTATGTGGTCGATGAGCATTTGTCGCTTTGTCCACAAGGCGTTGTTGGTGAGCTGTTAATAGGAGGAGAGGGCGTATCGGAAGGTTATCTGAATAATGCAGGGTTAACCGCCCAGAAGTTTATAGCCGATACTTTTACTGACAGCCCCCAGAAACTTTACAGAACCGGAGACCGTGTAGTGATGCACTTTAACGGAGAAATTGAATTTAAGGGAAGAATAGACAATCAGGTAAAAATTCTGGGACACCGTATTGAACTCAGCGAGATCGAAAACGTGCTGAACAGCCATGATGCAATAAGCTCTGGTGTAGCCACTGTGGTGAGTGATGCAGAGGGAAACCAAAGCCTTGCGGCATATGTGGTTTATAAAACCGATGCGGTAGAAAAAACAGCATTGCTTGAATTTTTAAGATCACGTCTTCCGGGCATTATGATTCCTGCTTCCATTGTGAGCATTGCCGAAATCCCTTTAACATCAAACGGTAAAATAAACCGAAAAGCCTTACCTGCAATTGACGCAGCTGATAGTGCGGGGAGAACCTACATAGCTCCTGAGAGCGCAGTAGAGATCAAACTGGCCCAAATCTGGCAGGAAGTTTTAAAAACAGAACGCGTAGGAATTACAGATAACTTTTTTGAACTGGGAGGAAACAGCCTGAAAGTGACTCAGGTAGTCAATAAAATAATGAAAGAAACAAATAAAAGCATCTCATTTAAAGATTTCTTTTCTAATCCAACCATTGAAAGCATAAACAGCAAATTAATATCAAAAAATTATTTAGACATTCCAATAGCTCCAAAAGCAGATTCCTATCCGGTATCACCATCACAAAACAGATTATGGTTGCTGAGCCAGTTAGAACAAGGATCATTGGCATATAATATGCCTGTAGCTTTAACCATCAAAGGCGAGATAGATTTTTCTCTTTTTGAAAACTCATTTCAACAGTTAATTAACAGACATGAGATATTGCGTACCTATTTTAAAACAAATAAAGAGGGCGAATTAAGACAATATATTATGCCTGCTAGTGAAGTGAAATTCAAAATTAATTATGTTGATTTTACGAATAAGGATAAAAGCGAAACATTTGTTCAGGAATACATACAGCATTTAAATAATCAAGAGTTTAATTTTCAACAAGCACCTCTTTTACGTGCAAGTTTAATTAAAGTAACAGCAAATGACCATGTTTTCTTTTTCTCAAGACATCATATTATTAGTGATGGATGGTCTTCCGGAATTATTTCTAATGAGATAATCCAGGGTTATAATGTATTGGTAAGAGGAGAAGAACTTATATTGCCGGAATTCAAAATCCAGTATAAAGATTACGCAATATGGCTAAGGGACGAATCAAATTTAGAAAGAAATGTAAGTTCAGAAAAGTTTTGGATGAATCAATTTTCAGGAGAAATTCCTGCATTGGATCTGATCATTTCAAAATCCCGTCCGTTAATAAAAACTAACAAAGGAAAAACATTAACAATTAATTATTCGGAAGATTTTTTATCTAAACTGAAAACATATTCTAAAAGTAATAATGTCACTTTATTCATGACATTAATGTCCGGAATAAATGTTTTGTTACACAAGTATTCAGGTCAAAATGATATCATTATTGGTACGCCAATCGCAGGAAGAGAACATCCTGAATTAGAAAATCAAATGGGTCTCTATATGAACATGCTGGCCATTAGAACGCAAGTAGAAGAGAAAAGCAGTTTTTCAGATTTATTACTGCAACAAAAACACTCGCTTTTAGAGGCTTATGAACATCAAAATTATCAGTTTGACGAGCTAATTGGTAAATTAAACTTAAAGAGAGATATTACAAGATCTGCATTGTTTGATGTAATTGTTATTCTTCAGAATCATACTCAATTAGAAAATTTTAGTTCTTCTGAAACTTTAAATGCTTTAGAGGTTGAAGATTTTGAATTTGAAAGAAAAACATCGCAGTTTGATATTAGTTTTCAATTTGTTGAAAGCGAAGGTTTAACGCTTTCAATTGATTACAATACAGATATCTACGAAAGTGCTGATATCGAAAGACTGATGCATCATTTCAGATCCCTTATGGAATCTGTTCTTGTTGATCCGTCGCTTCAAATAGACAGTATTAACTACCTGACTGACAAAGAACGCCAGAAACTATTATTTGATTTTAATTCCACAGATACTGAGTATGCCCGTGAGCAGACTGTTTTGGATTTGTTTGAAGCACAGGCAAAGAAAAGCCCCTGGCAGATTGCCCTAAAAGATGATGTGGTTAATTATTCTTATTTAGAGCTTGATATACTGTCCAATCAGATTGCGTCTTATATTATTTCAGAATTTGGGTCAGAGGATAAATCCTCAGTAGCAGTAATGCTGGAAAGATCTGCCAACATGGTGGCCTTATTATTGGGAATTTTAAAATCAGGCAGGTCCTATATTCCTTTGGACCCTAAATTTCCGGTAGACCGATTGAATTATATTTTGGCTAACAGTGAAGTAAAGTTACTGGTCAACCAGACCAGCATCAATCTTGATCTGGAAACAGAAAATGTTCAAAGTATTATCAATCTTGAAACTCTTTTAGCGCAGTGCAATACGCAAAACCAGGCGCATAAACCTGAGGTATTGGCAGATGATACTGCTTATGTAATTTACACTTCGGGTTCTACAGGTAATCCAAAAGGTGTAGAAATCGGGCACCGCTCACTGGTTAATTTTCTTTTAAGCATGAAGCAGAAACCCGGAATATCCAATCAGGATACTTTATTTTCTGTTACCACTTATTCGTTTGATATTTCGATACTGGAGTTCTTTTTGCCTTTAATCTCTGGTGCTACCTTGTATGTTGCCAGCCATGAAACGTTAATGGATTCCGGACTGATTATCGCAAAACTCGATGAAATTAATCCTTCGGTCCTGCAGGCCACGCCAAGTTTTTATCAGCTGTTGATCGAAGCGGGCTGGAAAGGGCTTCCGGGACTAAAAGTATTGTGCGGCGGGGAACAGCTCAATATGGCTTTGATAAAAAAACTAAAAAATCTTTGTGCCGAAATCTGGAATATGTACGGTCCTACCGAAACCACGATTTGGTCTACGGTTAAAAAAATAGGAGAAGAAAAAGAGGATAAAGTATCCAATATAGGTTCCCCAATCAACAATACGACCATTTATATTCTGGACAATACCCTGCAATTGGTTCCTGTAGGCCTTCCGGGCGCTATTTATATTGGTGGGGACGGACTGGCAAAAGGATATTT
>NZ_JRLF01000004.1 GCF_001404985.1 Flavobacterium aquidurense | reverse complement strand
TTTAATTAATCACAAAACAGTACTTCGATTGATGAAATTTTTAGGATTAAAAAGTTTAATCAGAATCAAGAAGTACAGATCGTATAAAGGAGAGCACGGAAAGATAGCTCCTAACCTGCTACAGCGCAATTTTAAGGCCGATATACCTAACCAGAAATGGGCAACCGATGTGACTGAATTTAATATTTCTGGCAATAAATTGTATCTATCGTCGATAATCGATCTGTTTAATGGAGAGATAATTAGCTATGAATTATCGCAAAGACCAGTGTTTAGTCAAGTTTTAAATATGCTTGAAAAAGCATTTAAAAAAATACCCGATAACACTAATCTGACTCTGCATTCTGACCAAGGATGGCAGTATCAAATGGCACAATATCAGTATTTATTAAAGAAAAAAGGAATTATGCAGAGCATGTCCAGAAAAGGTAATTGTCTTGATAATGCGATAATTGAAAACTTCTTTGGAATATTAAAATCAGAGTTGTTTTATCTTAAAAAATACACTTCCATTAATCAATTGAAACAAGAGATTATTGAGTATATAAATTATTATAATAATGACAGAATTAAACTTAATCTAAAAGGAATGAGCCCGATACAATATCGAGCTCATTATTATAAAACTTAATTATTAATTTGTCTAAACTTTTGGGTGCAGTCTATTTTAAGTCTCTTTTTTTGTTTATCTGTTTTGGAATTCTATAAATAGTTTTTCAAACAAAACAAATTCATTTCGTTTATTGTCATTATTTCATTGCAATCAAAATAATGCTAACAATACAAATACCTGTTAAATGATATAAGCCGCTTATAGCAGCATAATGAAGTGGGTTTGGCATATTGGGATTAATGGCGATATTAAGTGTATTTGCAACCAGATATCCTATCCCAATAACTAACGCAAATTCTATGGCTCCGGAATAGGAATCAATCCCTAAAGCATAAATTAAGATCGCGCTGGCAATAGTAATTATAAGTGAACAAATAGCAGGGCCAATGATAAAAATGGGTGCCGGTTTTGATGGCAAATTATTTTCTTTCCCTAAAGAAATGGCATATTGTTTTTTAAATAATAATGTAAACCAGAGTGCGCCTACAAAGAAATAAGCAAAAAATGCGACGATAACACTAATCCAGTTTAAATTTGCTAATTGACCAATCATAATACTTTTGTTTTTTTAGGTTTTAAGATGACCTCTGTCATTCTATACTACAAAAGTAAAGTGATGTAATGACAGCAGTATGTCAGTAGTAAAAAAAAAGAAAGAGGCCGTGTAGCCTCTTTATGATATATTTAGTTTCTGTTCTTAAATTTAATTCCAGATTCCGTTCATTTCTGTCAAAATGATAGGTTTGCCGTTTGTAACCACGATAGTATGTTCATGTTGTGCCATATGTCCGCCTTTGTTTCCTACCATCGTCCAGCCATCTTTAAGTTCTACAGCAAGAGATGATGATGTCGAGATAAAAGTTTCAATCGCTACGACAGAATCTTTTTTGAAACGTCTTTGATCAAATCGATTTTTATAGTTCAGTAATTCATCAGGTTGTTCATGTAAGCTTCTGCCAATACCGTGACCTCCTAAATTTTTTATGACTTTGTAACCTCTCTTTTTAGCTTCGGTTTCTATAAGATATCCGATCTCAGAAATTTTTACACCACCTTTTATATTCTCTATTGCTTTTTGTAAAATATCTTTTGATGCGTCTACAAGTTTCTGGTGTCCATTTTTATCTTCGCCAATAACAAATGAACCTCCGTTGTCTGACCAAAAACCATCAAGCTCTGCCGAAACATCAATGTTGATTAAATCACCTTCTTCAAGTATTCTTTTATCAGACGGAATACCGTGACAAAACTCATTGTTTACGCTAATGCAAGTCCATCCCGGAAAACCGTAAGTAAGATATGGAGCTGATTTTGCGCCTAAATCATTCAGGATTTTTCCGCCATAATCATCTAATTCCTTTGTCGTCATACCAGGTTTGGCAAAATTTCTCATTTCTTTGAGCGTATAAGCAACTGCTTCACTTGCTTTTTGCATTCCTTTTAATTCTGATTCTTGCTTTATTGACATGATTTTATTTTTTCTGATGAGGTATTTGCTTTTCTGCTCTTATATTTTATAAAGCGGAAAACGAATTATTAAATGCAAAATTAATTATTTTCTACCAGTTCAATATCCATAGTTTTAATTAATCCGTCCTGAAAAGTATAAATATGTTTTACAAATCCGTCAAACATCAAATTACCTTGTAGATCTTTTACGTTTTGATGCACCTTGACTTCCAGGCTTCCATTGTCTCTTTGGGTAAAACCAACAGGTTCAACTTTTGGATTTATTTCTGTCCATTGTCTTGTCCAATATTCCTTGATTTCATTATGTCCGCTTATGTAACCGCCTTCCCAGGCTTTTGACCATTGCACATCTTCCTGCATTGTCGATAATGCATTGTCAATATTTCTTTCGTTAAAAGCAGTATAGACTTTTTTGATTGTATCTTCGAATTGATTTGTCATTATAAGTCTTTTTTTAAGAGATTTAATTGATAGGCTATTGTCTTTGCTAATATAAAACTAATTCATTAAACAATTTAAAGAGCCTTTGCAAAAGCTGAAAATGAATTTTCTTAAATAAAAGTATTTTAATAAATTTGAAATATGAATATAGATCTTAAAAATAGTAGTATCAGAACAGCGACAAAAGCTGATTTGCCCATTCTTGCCAAATTTTTGCAGATTCTCGTTGAAGCAGAACGCCCTTTTGATCCAACATTAAAAGACGGCGAAATATTCTATTATGATATAGAAGGGCTTATTACAGATCCTGCAACAGAAATTATGGTTGTTGAATATGATAATGAAATTATAGGAAGCGGTTACGCGCAAATTCGACCTGGAAAACCATTCGAAAAACATGAATCATTTGGATATCTGGGTTTTATGTTTGTAAGTTCAGAATTTAGAGGAAAAGGAATTAGCGGTTTATTACTTAATGCTCTCCAGAAATGGATTCTATCTCAGGGAATCACAGAAGTGAGACTTCAGGTATATGATGAAAATGAAGCAGCAGTCAAAGCATACGAAAAAGCCGGTTTTAAAAAACTGCTTACTACAATGCGCTACGATATTAGCGAATAGATTCTTAATTACAACTCGTTTAATTATAAATAAGATTTTATAGTAAAAATGTTCTAAAATAATAAAAGAGACTCGAAAGTCTCTTTTGTTGTTTAATATCTTTTATAGAAAGTTATTTTGCTTGTAATAATTTCTCTAAATATTCAATTTTATCTTTTTCACTTTGCAGTAAACGCTCGTAAAGTTTTTTGTTTTCTTCTACAGATTCCATTAATTTATCTAATGGATTGAATGTACAATTAGAATTAGTATTAGTTCCAGTATTAACAATAACACCGCTTAAAGTGCTGTCATTAAATGTGTTGAAATAATTAATCATTCCTTCTTCAGAGAAATTTTTAATTGCTTCTACAGTTACACCAAGGGCTTTTGCAACTTCTTCAAGTCTTTCATCTTCTATGGTTTCGCTGTTTTCTATTGCAGATACACTTTGTTGAGATATTCCTAAAGCTTGTGCCAAAGCTTCTTGCTTCATGTCTTTTAGTTCACGAATACGGCTAATTTTGCGCCCTATATGATTTTGTTTTGTTACTGTGCTCATAGCTCAAAGATATTCAAAATTCTTTAAAATTTTCTGGTTTGGTAAAACACATTTCTGTATTGTAAAATACATTTTGAAATTTTAAAGTTTCTCCTCTTCTAAACCATCAACAGCAGAAATCTGATCCAGTATATTAGTTTGATTAGGCGAAATATAATTTTTTACTTCACTTGGAGTTTCTTTCTTAAAAAGAATATCTAATGCATTGTACAGTTTTAATAAAACATCTCTGTCTTCTTTTTGGATATCTAAAGCAGTATTAAAATTAAAAACATAGTTATTCGAATTTCGTACTTCTACTTTTATCGTTTTTGATGTGATTTTAAATTTGACTATATCCATATTGATAAGGTGTTAACTTTTTTGCTTTTTTGAATATGAAACTTATTAGATGCTTTAATAAGTATTAAAGATATTTAATTATTTAGAGTTACAACTTAATTATTTAAAGTTCTTAACTGTAATTTTTTAGACAATGAGTAATTATTCTCAATAAAAAACCCCTAATCAATTGATGATTAGGGGTTTGTTTTTTGTAGCGAGGACGGGAGTTGAACCCGTGACCTCAGGGTTATGAATCCTGCGCTCTAACCAACTGAGCTACCTCGCCAAGATTGCAAGTGAACCGTGTTCCTCATTGCGGGTGCAAAGATAGAAATATTATTAAAGCTTCCAAGAATAAAATGAAGAAAAAAAAATATTTTTAAAAATGCATTGTTTTTGGACATATATTCTTATATTTCCAAAAAAATTAAAAGTAGCACATGGATTCAAAAATACGTTACGAAATCGAGTTTCCCATAAATTCTTCGCCGCAATTATTATATCAATATATATCGACACCATCAGGTTTGTCAGAGTGGTTTGCAGACAATGTAAATTCAAGAGGTGAATTCTTTACTTTTATCTGGAATGACTCTCAGGAAAAAGCGCGTTTGGCTTCTAAAAAAACTGGAGAGAAAGTAAAGTTTAAATGGGTAGACGAAAGTAGTAAGGATACAGAATATTTTTTCGAACTGCATATCTTAGTCGATGAATTGACAAAAGATGTGTCGTTAATGGTAGTTGACTTCGCAGAAAAAGAAGAAGTAGGAGAGGCTAAACAATTGTGGGAGAATCAGATCTCAGACTTGAAACATCTTATAGGATCTGTTTAGTAAAATTCTATTTTATACCTTATATTTGCCCTGAACAAAATTCAGGGTTTTTTTATGATCAATTTTAACGGAAACATAGCAGCGCAAGACGATAATGTATTAACTCAAAATCGTGCTTTTTTGTACGGAGACGGAGTTTTTGAAACGCTAAAAATAGTCAATAATAAAATCTTGTTTCTTGAAGATCATTATTTTAGGTTAATGGCTTCGATGCGTGTCGTGAGAATGGAAATACCCATGAACTTTACAATGGAATACTTTGAAGAGCAAGTTTTAAAACTAGTGAATCAAAAAGGTATATCAGCATCAGCAAGAGCCCGAATCACTGTTTTTAGAAACGATGGAGGTTTGTATTTGCCAAAAACCAATGAAGTATCTTATTTAATTCATGCAACCTCACTTGAGAATACTGCTTATGCTATAAATACAAATGAATATGAAGTCGATTTGTATAAAGACTTCTATGTGACCAAACAGTTATTATCATGTATTAAAACAACTAATAAAATGATAAACGTTACCGGAAGCATTTTTGCTCACGAAAATGGTCTTGCTAATTGCATTTTAGTAAATGATACTAAAAATGTTGTAGAAGCATTACAAGGTAACTTATTTATGGTTGTGGGTAAAAAGCTAATTACGCCACCAATTTCTGAGGGTTGCCTTAATGGTATTATGCGCAAGCAAGTATTAGCTCTTGCTAAAAAACTAGAAGGCATAGAAGTACTTGAAGAAATAATTTCGCCATTTGATTTACAAAAAGCTGACGAATTATTTCTGACAAATGTAATCACAGGGATACAACCGATAACTAAGTATCGAAAAAAGGAGTTTACAAGCGATCTGGCTCATTTATTAGTGCAAAAACTAAATGAATCCATTTCTGAAAATTAATTCAGATATGGATTTTCAGGTGCATTCGACCATATAACATAATCTCCGCCGAGCTCAATTATTTGCTCTTTCCAAAAATGGGTGGTCGATTTTCCAATAATTTTGTTCTTATAACTATTATCGGTAATGATCCAGGAGTTTCCTTGCATTTCGTTCTCAAGCTGATTTTCGTCCCAACCGGTATAACCTAAGAAAAAACGAATATTGTTTTTACCAATAGATCCGTCGTTTATTAAGTCTTTAGTCGATTCAAAATCACCTCCCCAATAAATCCCGTTCGAAATCTCAACACTATTTGGTATCAACTCTGGTATATTGTGAATAAAATAAAGGTTGTCCTGTTCAACAGGGCCTCCGTTATATATTTTGAAACTGGCTTCAATTTCAGGTATCAGGTCATTAATAGTATACTTTAAAGGCTTATTAATGATGAAACCTATTGAACCTTCTTTGTTATGGTCTGCTAATAAAATTACCGATCTATTAAAAGATAAATCTCCAATTATAGAAGGCTCGGCAATAAGCAGGTGTCCTTTTTTTAATTTTTCTGAAATCATACGGCTACAATTTTTATTAAATTTAATCATAAAATTTTTAAAAACCCAAATAAAATCGATAAACCGCACAAAAAAACCCTCCACGAGGAGGGTTTTAATTATATTATAAGTTTAGAGAACTTTCTTACTTAGTTCACTGCACCTTCTAATTCAGCTCCAGCTTTGAATTTTACAACATTTTTAGCAGCGATTTGAATCGTTTTTCCAGTTTGAGGGTTTCTTCCGTCTCTTGCAGCTCTAGCAGATACTGACCAAGATCCAAAACCTACTAAAGAAACTCTACCACCTTTTTTTAAAGTAGCTCCTACGTTTCCTAAAAATGACTCTAAAGCTAATTTTGCCGCAGCTTTTGTAATTCCTGCATCAGCAGCGATAGCATCGATTAATTCTGATTTGTTCATAATAATTAGTTATTAATTGTTGGTTAAAAAAAATTGTTAATACACAAATTTAGTAGGAAATCCGTTCCTTGCAAGTGTTTTCTTTATTTTTAGCAAAAATTGTTAATAACTTGCTTTTTTTGTTCATAACGCAGGAGCTTAATCGTCTTAAAAGAAGTACAAACCCCTGTTTTACTGAGCTTAATAGACCTTTGCACTATCAGAAAAAGTTATCCCGTTTAGCAATTCTGCTACCTGCATTCTCTTTTTTCCGGGTAACTGTAAACTTATGAGCTGAATGAAACCATTTTCAACCGCAATTTTGATTTCTTTTTTACTGCTAATCAAACTTCCAACCTCAAAAGAATGTGTTTCTGAAATTAATTTTGCCTCATATATTTTGATGCTTAACTCTTCATTTTTATCTTTTAGAAAACACCAGGATGCAGGATATGGACTTAAACCTCGAATTAAATTATTGATTTCGTCTCCGGATTTTGTCCAGTCGATCTTACAATTTTCCTTATTTAGTTTGTAAGCCGTTTTAATTTCGGCATCATCTTCCTGGATAGTTGTTGTTACATTTCCGTTTTCAATAACTTTTAAGGTATCAATTACAGTCTCGCTTCCTAATACCATTAATCGGTCGTGCAATTGTCCTGCATTTTCTGCCGGTTCTATAGCAATTTCAGAATTTAAGATCATTGCACCGGTATCAATTTTGTCGTCAATAAAAAATGTAGTAACTCCGGTTTTGGTTTCGCCATTAATAATAGCCCAGTTAATAGGTGCGGCACCACGATAATTTGGCAAAAGAGAAGCGTGAAGATTAAAAGTTCCAAATTTTGGCATTTCCCAAACTAATTTTGGTAACATTCTAAAGGCAACAACTATTTGTAAATTGGCATTTAGTGCTTTTAACTCGGCAAGAAAACCTTCATCTTTTAAATTTGCAGGTTGTAATAAAGTAAGATTGTTTGCCAGTGCATATTCTTTTACTGCCGAATATTTTATTTTTTGTCCACGTCCCGCCGGTTTATCTGCCGCTGTAATAACGCCAACAACATCATAATTGTTTTTAATAATGGTATCCAGAATGCCAACAGCAAATTCCGGAGTTCCCATAAATATAATTCTCAATTTTTCCATTATAGTTTTAAAGTGTATTTATTGTTTGCCTGAATGGTTATATAGTTGTTTTCAAGTAATTCCTGAAGTGCCAGAATTACATCATTTGTATCTAATTTTATTTGGGACTGAATTTCCCTCGAAGTCAAAGCGGCCGTTTTTAGTACATGTAGAATTTTATCAGCAATTGAATCTGCTTCGGTTATTTTGCCTTTTTGTGTAATACAATAGGAACAAACACCACAGTTCTCTGTTGTCTCTTCTCCAAAATAATCTAAAATTAATCTGTTTTTGCAGGTTTTTCTGTCCTTTATATAATATAGCACAGATAAAAGCTGATCTTTTTTAAGCTGATTCTGTTTTTCCAGATATTTGGCAACTCTGTTTATAGTTAATTCATCTTCTCTGACTTCATTAAATAATATGGTGGCGTCACTATTTTTCGATTTATAATCGATAATTTCTTTTTCTCTTAATTTTTCTAAGACTGCGGCAACTTGTTCTTCGGTACGATTGGATTTTTTTGCAATTAGCGAAATATTAAAAGGTGTTTTCATTTCGTAAATTCCGGGATAAGTCCTTAAAATCGCCAGAATGATTTCTTCGTCATTAGAATTCAGGCTCATATATCTAATGACTTCTTTTGATTCGATCAAAAACTGCATGGTGATTTTTTCTGAGAATTCCTGAGACATTGTAATGATTCCCTGCTGATTCAAAAACTGTAAAGCATTATATGTTTTTAGGGTAGGGAAGTCGTACTTCTGGCAAAAGTGATTTAGTTTAAACGAAAAAGAATCATCTAAACCTTCGCCATAAGCAATCTGAAAATAATTGCAAAGTTTAACATATATAGTATTCAGAAACTTTTTATCCGGTAAAATGCTTAAAAATTGTTGTTCAGACTGCATACTGTCTGATGAATTGGTTAATACAACCGAGAATGCTTTCTCGCCGTTTCGTCCCGCTCTTCCGGATTCCTGATAATAGTTTTCTATATTCTCAGGAAGCTGGGTATGAATAACTGTTTTTACATTGTCTTTATCAATCCCCATTCCAAACGCATTTGTTGCTACAATAACCTGCGCTTGTTCAGACATCCATAATTGCATGTTTTTGTCTTTTTCTTTAGCCGAAAGTCCTCCGTGATAATAGGTAGCCTTGAATCCTAAAGATTGTAATTGCGCCGACATATTCAGGCACGATTTTCTATTTCGTACATATATAATAGAAGGCTGCGGATTTTTCTTTAAAATTTGTTCTGTGCGATACAATTTGTCTTCGACTTCAAAAACCATGTAAGCAATGTTTTTTCTTTCAAAAGATTGCTGGAAAAGTACCGGATCTTTTAAGCCCAATTCTGTTTTAATATCTTCAATAACTCGTGGAGTTGCTGTAGCAGTCAAAGCTAAAAACGGAATTTTGACAAAGTATTTTTTAAGTTCTGAAATCTTTAAATATGCCGGACGAAAATCATGTCCCCATTGCGAAACACAATGCGCTTCATCAATCGCAATTAAATTTATAGGAAGATTTTTAATGCGTTCCAAAATCCAGTCTGACTGAAGTCGCTCCGGAGAAAGATATAAAAACTTATAATTTCCAAACTGGCAATTGTCCAGAAGATCGATAATTTCTTCAGTATGAATTCCGCCCGTCAGTGCAATGGCTTTAATGTCTCGCTTTTGCAAATTTGCCACCTGATCTTTCATCAAGGCAACCAAGGGTGAAACGACCAGACAGATGCCTTCCTGCATCATTGCCGGAACCTGAAAACAAATCGATTTTCCGCCACCGGTTGGGAGTAATGCAAAAGTGTCCTTACCGTCTAAAACCGAGTCAATGATTTCCATTTGCAACGGTCTGAAACTGCTGTGTTTCCAGTATTTTAAAAGAATTTCCTGAGCTTCTGGCATTGGTCTCGTTTTAAAGTTAAAAAATTTAGAAATCAGTTTCTAGTTTTACAACTTTAAAACAGGCCTAAATTTTATCTAAGATATAAAGAATTCTATTGTCAACCGTATCTTTTGGTACTTCAATTAAGTCGTAGCCATATTTCTTATATGTTTCAACAAGGTGTTTCTGAATTGTCAATGCCTGTTCAAAATTTTCGTAGCGCTCTGTGTCGCATTCATAAATTTCTTCCCAAGGCGGTAAAATAAAAGTTTTAGTGTATTTAAAGTCCTCGCACGCTTTTGTAAAATGTGCAGGATAATCATCACCAATATAATCCATATAAGCTACAACATCGGGGATTCCGCGATCTATAAAAACTACATTATCCGGTTCTTCAAGTGCATCTTCGTATTGTTTAATGCGTCCTTCAAGCAGCATTTCGCTAAATAATAAAGGCTGTTCCAGAAACAATTGATCGATACCTCGTTGCTGTGCTTCGAGAGTAACTTGTCTTGAAATTTCAGGATAACAACAGTAGCCACGAGCCACTAATTCGTTGATAAGAGTAGATTTTCCCGTTCCCGGGCCACCAATGAGAACTATGATTTGTTTTTGCACTTTCTTAAAATAAAGCGCAAATTTACCTAAACTTATTGGTATTTAAAAAGATTATTTTACGTTGAGCCAATGATTTCGCAATTTTAGGGGATAAACGTTCTGTTTTCTGCTAAAACTGGACTAAAGTTCAGCTCTATAAAATAAATCATTCCTTCGGAATTGAAAAAAAAGCCGTAGGCTCGGCAAATATTGTAGGGCTGAACTTCAGTCCAGTTGAGATGATATATATTGACGAATTTTAATTTTGAATAGCCGTTGGTTTCAACCAACGGAATAAACGATTTGATTAGGTTTTGGCTTTAGCCGAATTATTTTTGATCTTTTTATCTTTAAAAATAAGCTTTAGATCACAATATAAATAGATTCCAATAATTCCAAGCATTGGAATTGCTAATAGAAATCCTCTTTCTGGAATAATTGAAAAAATACTGATTAATATTAATGCAAAACAAAATGGGTAAGTAAATAATCTTGTTAGTATTTTAGATTTGGACCATTCTCGTTCTTGTTTGTCTTCTGTTTTGACACCAATTATTTTGTAAAAATCATTTAATTGCTCTTTTTTCTCATATTTAGATATTTTATTACTGACTAAATAACATACAAAAGTTAAAAAGAGAAAAGCACTTATGCAGGCGAAGAAACGCTTGAATTCAAAATCAGTAAAAGCGTTTAATAGTAAAGGAAAAAAGAAGAACAAGGGAAATAATAATTGTGAAAACTTTGCAATTGGATTTAATTTATCAGTGGTTTTTATAAGTTTATTTTCAGAATTAAATTCAAAAGTGAAAATCGGATAGGACATTCCTGTGGTATTTGTTCTTTTCCACACTTTAATTGTGTTCTCTTTAATTTCTCCAAATGATTTATATTGTTTTGTAATTGAGTAAAGAAAATGATTCTTGATAGTGTCTTCTTTTTTGACTTCTATCAACTTTTGAATATCTGACTTGGTTATTTCCATTTTACTAATACAAGATTACTCACAAAACAAATATTTCCCATTACCCGCGCCTTTTTTCTCTGAAGGAACAATAATATGTGATTCAAATTTTTTTCTTTTCAAAACATCATTTACAAAATCTAATACATATTGTTGTCCCTGATGAAAAAGGTAACCTGAGAATTCATGACCACCGCCACAAAAAGTAATCAGTTCAATATCTTTATGCAAATCATTCATATGATTGTAAACGGCATAAGATCCAAATAGAATCAGCCAACCCGAAGAATTTGTTGGGCAGGAACGATGCGAGCCCGCACTATACGGAACAGTGTCGTCATTGTTTCCGTGCGACAATAACATTGGTATCGCTTTTTCTTTTGTAATTAAATTAATATCCTGAATCGCTCCTGAGCCGCCAATAAATCCGGCGTATTTAAAGTCTTTTGGCAAATTGTTTTTATAAAGATTCATGAGTTTGTAATCCCAAAAAGAAGCATGAAAGCCAATTTCGGCACCGGCACTAATTCCTGAAATAAATATTTTCGAAGTATCGAGATTATATGTATTGGCATTTTCTATTAAATAAGAAGTTGCCTGCCACATATCGCTTACACCAATTTGTATGGCTTTTATTTTTTCAGGTAAAGTTCCTTTACATCCAAAATCTTTTCCTTTCATGTATAAACTATATGAAATGCTGGCTACGGCATAACCGTTTTGTGCCATAAATAATCCGAAACTTTTTTCGCTTGCACGATCCCCTCCGGAAAAACCTCCTCCAAAAGCAAAAATAATTAGCGGAGTTTTTTCGTTAGTTTTCTTTTTTGGCAAATACAAATCCAGATCTAGTTTTAGTGTATCATTTTGGAAATAAGTCATGGTTTTGATTTCCTGAGCCTGAATATTGTGAAACGTGAGAATAATAAAAGCTAAGATGATAATTCTTTTCATTGTGATATGGTTTAATTTATAATCCCAATAGCTATCGGGAGCAAAGGCGCAAAGTTTTTCAAATATAAAATTTTGCCACGAATCCCACTAATTTCCGCGAATTTTTAATTTATTAACCAGAACTAAACAGTGTAAAATATAGAGTTTTAACAGGTAATTTTAATTAGTGAAAATCAGTGAAATTCGTGGCAAAAAATCATCCTGAGTTTCGTCCTAAAAAATCTAAAATCTAAACTCAAAAATCTAAACTCAAAACCGTATATTTGCGTTCTATTTTAATGTGCAAATGGAGAACGATAAAGAAAAAAACACCGCCGAATTTTACGAAAGATTAAAGGTAGAGTTAGATAACTCAAATACTTGGCCTGCAGAATATTTGTATAAATTTATAGTGCCAACGGTCGACGATAATGTCGAACGGGTTGAAAAAGCTTTTGACAGTATGGGCGCGGTTATTAAAACCACAAAATCTAAAACGGGTAAATTTACCAGCGTTTCTGTAGATGTTACAATGCATAGTGCTGACCAGGTTATTAGCAAATACAAAGAAGTTTCTACTATAGAAGGTATAGTTTCATTATAAATTATGGTCGAAAAATATAAAAAAGAAGTCGCGAATGATGTTGTCTTTAATTTAGAATACAATTCTGAAAGACAGCGTTTACTTATTCCGGAATATGGTCGTCATTTACAAAAACTGATCGATCAGGCAACTATTATTGAAGATGATGAAACGCGCAATAAAGCAGCGAAATACATCATTCAGGTTATGGGAAGTCTGAATCCGCATTTGCGTGATGTGCCTGATTTTCAGCATAAATTATGGGATCAGCTTTTTATCATGTCTGATTTTAAATTGAATGTTGAATCACCATATCCAATTCCGTCAAGAGATGTATTGCAGTTAAAACCGGATGTTTTGCAATACCCGCAAAACTTTCCAAAATACAGATTTTATGGTAACAACATCAAATACATGATTGATGTTGCCAATAAATGGGAAGAAGGCGAAATGAAAAATGCATTGGTATTGGTAATTGCCAATCACATGAAAAAATCATACTTGAGCTGGAACAAAGACACCGTAAAAGATGATGTGATTTTTGAACATTTATTTGAATTGTCAGGAGGAAAAATCAATTTATTACAAAGCACAGAAGAGCTTTTGAATACAACTGATTTATTGCGTACCAACAAACGTATGTCAAACAAAATTACGCCACCGGGACAACCAAAAATCCAAAGCAACAAAAACAACAAAGGACCAGGGAAACCAAAGCCATTTCAAAAAAACAATAATCAGAAATAAAAAAGTTGCGAAGTGTCTAAGATACTAAGTTGCTAAGGTTTTGTCGTAAATAAAAACTTAGAACCTCAGAGTCTTAGTAGCTAAGAAGCTTAAAATAAACAATCAGAAATAAAAAAGTTGCGAAGTAGCTAAGCGACTAAGAGAAAAACTTAGAACCTCAGAACCTTAGTAACTCAGAACCTAAAAGAAAAATATGGGAATTTTTAAAATCGAAGGAGGAATTCCTTTAAAAGGAGAAATTACTCCGCAGGGAGCAAAAAATGAGGCATTACAAATTTTATGTGCCGTGCTTCTAACGGGAGATAAGGTAAAAATTAATAATATTCCCGATATTATTGACATCAACAAATTAATCACCTTGTTGGGTAATTTAGGAGTTAAAATTCAACGCAATGAACCGGGTTCGATTACGTTTCAGGCTGATGAAGTAAATGTTGGATATTTAGAAACCGAAGCTTTCAAAAAAGAAGGTGGAGCACTTCGTGGTTCTATTATGATTGTTGGACCATTATTGGCTCGTTTCGGGAAAGGATATATTCCTAAACCGGGAGGAGATAAAATAGGCCGTCGTCGTTTAGATACTCACTTTGAGGGTTTTATTAACCTTGGAGCAAAATTCAGATACAACAGAGAAGATCACTTTTACGGAGTAGAAACTCCTGCAGAAGGACTGAAAGGTACAGATATGCTGCTTGATGAGGCATCAGTTACCGGAACAGCAAATATTGTTATGGCTGCTGTTTTGGCAAAAGGAAAAACGACAGTTTACAACGCAGCTTGTGAGCCTTACCTGCAACAATTGTGTAAAATGTTAAACTCAATGGGAGCAAACATTACAGGAGTTGGATCTAATTTACTGACTATCGAAGGTGTTGAAAGCCTTGGTGGTTGTGAGCACACAATTTTGCCGGATATGATCGAAATTGGTTCTTGGATTGGTCTTGCGGCTATGACAAAAAGTGAAATCACGATCAAAAATGTAAGTTGGGAAAACTTAGGTTTAATCCCGAATACTTTTAGAAAATTAGGTATTACAATCGAAAAACAAGGTGACGATATCTATATTCCTGCTCATAAAGACGGATACGAAGTAAAAACAGATATTGATGGTTCTATTTTAACAATTGCAGATGCTCCTTGGCCAGGTTTTACGCCTGACTTATTAAGTATTGTTTTGGTTGTGGCAACGCAGGCAAAAGGCGATGTTTTAATTCACCAGAAAATGTTTGAAAGCCGTTTGTTCTTCGTAGATAAATTAATAGATATGGGAGCAAAAATTATGTTATGCGATCCGCACAGAGCGGTAGTTATGGGGCATAATTTTGAATCTCAGCTAAAAGCTACAACAATGTCATCTCCGGATATTCGTGCCGGAATTTCATTATTGATTGCAGCTCTTTCAGCAAAAGGAACAAGTACAATTCAAAATATTGAACAAATTGATCGTGGATACGAGCGTATCGATGAGCGTTTGAGAGCTATTGGAGCAAAAATCGTGAGAGCGTAATAAGAGTTAGCCCCGAATTTTATGAATTTTTAATTTGTGAAATTCGGGGCAAAAAAATAGTCTAAATGACAGATGAACAAAAAGCTGTAAAAGCTACTATCTTTAGTATAGTTGGAAACACCTGCCTGGCCCTGGTAAAAGGTCTGGCAGGTTTTTTTGGCAATTCTTACGCCTTAATTGCAGATGCGATAGAATCAACAGCGGATATATTTTCGTCTTGTTTGGTTTTATTCGGGATCAAATATTCTAATAAACCGCCAGATGAAAATCATCCGTACGGTCATGGCCGTGCAGAACCTTTAATTACCTTTTTGGTTGTTGGTTTTTTAATTACTTCAGCAACAATTATTGGTTACGAAAGTATTGCAAATATTCAAACTCCGCACGGACTGCCAAAATCCTGGACATTATATGTTTTAGGAGCAATTATTGTCTGGAAAGAATACTCGTTTCGTTTGGTAATGAGACGAAGCAAAGAAACAAATAGTTCTTCTCTTGCAGCAGATGCCTGGCACCATAGAAGTGATGCTATTACCTCTATAGCCGCATTTATTGGGATCTCGATTGCACTAATCATGGGAAAAGGGTATGAATCAGCAGATGATTGGGCAGCACTTTTCGCTGCTTTTTTTATCTTATATAACAGCTATAAAATTTTCAGACCTGCACTTGGCGAAATAATGGATGAGAACCTAAATGATGATTTAGTCGAAGAAATTCGAATTAAATCTTTAAACGTAGAAGGTATTTTAGGGACTGAAAAATGTTTTATCCGTAAAGCCGGAATGAAATATCATGTTGACCTTCATGCTATTGTTTCAGCTAAAATTTCAGTAAAAGAAGGACATGATTTGTCACACAGATTACAAGATACTTTAAAAGAAAAAATACCTCAATTAGGGAATGTTTTAATTCATATTGAGCCAGATGATTATCATTGAGAAGAAAGGCTCAAAGTAGCAAAGTAGCAAAGGTTTTATATATGTTGCGAATCTTTAAAATTAAAATCCGTTTATTCTTAAAAGAGTAAACGGATTTTTTATTGATATTATGTCAGTTCAAGTGAAGTTAAGAACTTCTCATAGCATATACCTTTGTTGCTTTGAACCTTTGCTACTTTGTACCTAGTTTAAAACATTTAAAATCTTCATCCCCAACACAACGCCATTTTGTTGAATTCCGCCTTGATAAGAATGAACATAATCCAATCTGAATAATTTAAATTTACCAAACCCCAGATTATCTAGGCCTACAGTAAACTCGGTGTAAGGTTTTCTATCCGGAATAGCCAGCGAATGGAAACCAATATTTATAGTCGATTTTAAGAGATTCAATAATGGTATTTTATTCATAATAAATCCGGTATCGTTATGCTCTAAATGCATTTCAAAATAACTATCGTTTGTACTATTGGCATAATACGGCATTAAATTGAAAACATTCAGATAACGATCGCTTGTTCCAATATGTGTTTGATTGCCATTAAAATGCCTGTAATCAACAAAAGAAATATTCTCAGCATTAAAGAACTTTCCTGCTCTTAAATTCATCCCAAGAATTCCTTTATTGCCTAATGACAAATCATAAACTACAGAAGCTCCAATGCGTTCAAATTCATATTTTTTCTCGCTGGCAGCAAATGCTTTTTCAAAAGCTAAAAATACAGTTGGATATTTATCATCTTTAAAATTATATCTTCCGTCAGGTCTTGAAATGTATTTGTTACCAAAGTTAATTTGTGTGCTTAAAGCTGCTTTAAATAAATGATGAGGATCAAATGCGGGAGTTGTAAAATCATTTGGCGCCAAAGGATTATTAGACGAATACACATCATCTCTTTTAAAGAAAGAATAATCAGTAGTATTAAAAAGCGGTTTTCTTTGTTCATAAGCTACTTTTCCAATCAGTTTTACACCATTTAAGATGTCTTGTGAATAATTTACCTGCGCATATTCCAGATTATACAATTTCATATAATTATCTTTAAAAAATAAAGAACTTATAGAATTAATCAATTTGCTTATAGGTTCAAAGCTGTTAAACTGCGCAACCTTTGTTCCTCCTGAAACTCCAATGGTAGCATAATTTATGTTGTTGAATTTATGACTGAATTCACCAACAACCCGAAAACGTTCATCTGAAAAACCATAATTAAAAGTTGTACTTACAGAGGTGCTTTTTCCTTTTTCTTCATTCCATTTTTTAAAGGAGAAACCGGAATCTAAATTAAATCCCTGAACAGTATTAAAACTTAAAGAAGAGATGTTTAGTAAACCTTTATAATCAAAAGAATATTTTTTGAAAGTATTCTTATAATCATAACCCATTAAAATGTCCGAAATTTTGAACTTATTGTTTTTTGCATCTATCGAATCTGTATATTTTTGAGATTTTCTAATAGTTTGCAAACTGTCTTTTTTAGTATAATCCGTGCTTTCTTCAATGGTCAGGGGAATTGGACGAATTTGATTCCAGAAAGCATCATCTTTTTTATTTGCATTAATTTCAAAAGCAACAATTTCATTTCCAAAGGTTTTCTTTTCAAAATAGGCAGGAAATTCATAATTTGAATAGACATAGTTGAATTTTCCGGAGAATTTTACACCAAAGATTCCTGCCGTAAAGTCAAGTGTTTGGGCATTTTTTGTCCATATTTTATTTTGTGCATTATAACTAAAGCTTTGTTTGAGAGTCATTACTTCAGTAAATTCATTTTTCATTCTATACCCTTTTATGTCTAAATCAAGGGCATAAATTGCAAAACTGTCGTCGACAATATAAATATAACCTTCAAAAACAGGTTCTTTATCTCGTTTTGGCAACACTTTTATTTTATAAACCTGTTGATTGTTATCATCATAAAAAGTGCCTTCAAGTTTATATTTATAGTAACTAAAAGCGTTGTCAGCAATGGGGGAGATGAGTTTAACATCAAAATCCAGCGTGTTGTCATAAAAGTCATAAGTCGACAATGAAGCTGTATTGTAGCTGTAACCTTTATTGTTTCCGGAGATTTTAGAAGCAATAATTTTCTCTTTTAATTTATTGGGCTTTTGAAAAGTAATTTTCGAAATAGTTTCAGATAAATATAAAATTCCTGTTCCTGTAGAATCCAGATTTGAAGCCATATCATCGCCAAGATCTACTTTTTTGCCAAGGATTTTTTTGGGTAAATCTTTAACTTTAAACATTCCTTTCGAATAAAAATCTGCAGTATATCGGGCAGTTTTATCTGAGTTCTCTTTTTTTTCTGCAATTGCGCTTTTAATAATTGCATCTGCAGGATTATTTTTAGGATCAATAACAACTTCATTTAATGCAAAGCTTTCTTCAAGCATTTTTACATCAAGTGTAATTGTTTTTGAATTATTAGAAACTGTTATTTTTTGAGTTTTGAATCCTAAATACTGAAAAGTGATTTTATTTTTACCAATTTCTTTTACGTTAAGTTGGTATTTTCCCTGCTCGTTAGAAGTTGTTCCACTATATGTGTTTTCCTCAAATACCGAAACAAAAGGCAACGGATTACCTTTTTCATCCGTTATGGTTCCCTTTATTTGGGCAAAATTTGAAATCGAAAAAAATAAAAAGGCGAGTAAAGTATAGTTTTTCATGGAAGTAGTTTCTCTAACAAAAATAGAATAAGTTAAAAATGAGCTTATTAAAAAATTGTTAAAAAAAAAGACTTACAAGAACGATTGAAGCGCTAATTCATAGCTTTTTAATCCAAAACCTAATATAACACCTTTTGCATTTCCGGACAAATACGATTGATGCCTGAAACTTTCACGTGCATAAGTATTCGAAATATGAACCTCGATAACTGGAGTTGTAACCGCTTTTATAGCATCGCCTAAACCTATTGAAGTATGCGTATAAGCTCCGGCATTCAAAATAATTCCGTCATAAGTAAAACCGCATTCCTGAATTTTCCCAATCAATTCGCCTTCAATATTACTTTGGTAATAAGAAAGTTCAATATCCGGGAATTTTGTTTGCAACGTTTCAAAGTAATCTTCAAAAGTTTGGCTTCCGTAAACTTCGGGTTCTCTTTTTCCTAAAAGATTCAAATTGGGTCCGTTGATAATGCAAATTTTCATATGATAATTTTGATTTATTTAAATGTAATTGGTTTTATTTTATACCTCGCCAAAAGCATTTTAGAATGTGTGTAAAAATAAAAAAACCGTTCTAATTAATAGAACGGTTTTTGTAAAAGTATGTGATATATTTTTTAGAACATAAAACCAGCTGATAACTGGAATACAGAGTTTTTAACATCTGCATCTTTAGAAGCTTCTGTTAATCCTAAACCGTAACGTCCTTGAACAAATATACTTTCTGTAATTTTAAATCCTAAACCTGCGTTTAAACCAAATTCGAATGTTTCACCATTTTTAACGTCAAAATCATTTCTTTCGCTTAATAAAAATGAAGCTTGTGGTCCAAGTTCTAAACTAAATGATTTGCTTAAGTAAAATTTAGCCATTACCGGAATAGATAAATAACCTAATTCGTTTTTAAATTCCTCACCTGCACTTTTATAAGTTGCTCCTTGAGTAGAATATAAAAGTTCTGGCTGGATAGAAAACTTTTCTAATAATTTTACTTCTGCAACAAGACCTGCGTGGTAACTTGTAATACCTTCTTTATCAACAGAAATTCCGTCAAATGCAGCATCTCCTGTTTGATTAGCAAAGTTAACCCCTGCTTTTACCCCAATTTTTAATAATTGTGCTTGTATTGTAGCTGAAGTTGCGATGAACAGAACAGCTGCTAAAATTATCTTTTTCATAAAAAGTGTTTTTTAAAATTTGGTATTTTTTAAATGTTATTTACAGTCAAAACTACAGAATTAGGAATTTATTGTTTTATATTTTGGTTTAAATAATTACTAAATTTCTCATGTTTTTTTGTTTTAGTTGTGTAATATGCTCTATTTAAGTGGGTTGTTGCAGTTTTAAAACACTCATAAATATTTTTAATTAATCAGATTTTTATTTCAAATTAATTTAAAAATTATTTTGTTTTAATAAGGATATTTTGATGTTTGATTATTTTTTATCTTGAATTATTGGTTAGAAAAGTTAAAATTTACATTTGTAATGATGTCGTATTTTGCCTCGGAAAATTGGTTTTAATTACAAATTGCAATTCTATAAAATTTTCTAACATTAAAGTCTTTCTTACTAATGAGAAGGTTTTCTATTTGTTTGATATATAACAAATTAAAATTTATTAGTTCGTTTTTAATAGGATTATGTTTCTAATTACCACTTTTTTTGTTAAAATACAAATTATTTTTTATGAAGAATATATTTATATTTGATCATTAAATTTAACCAAAACAAATAAAATGAAAAAGATTATTTTATCTGCGATCGCAGTTATGGCATTTGCATATACAAATGCACAATCAACAAGATTTGGAGTAAAAGGAGGTCTTAACCTTTCAACTGTAGTTGGAGGAGATGTCGAAGACACTAAATCTTTGGTAGGTTTTCACGTTGGGGGTTTTGCAGAAATCAAAGTGGTTGAAAAATTCTTTATCCAGCCGGAACTTTTATACTCTGCTCAGGGAACTAAATTTGATGGTCCTTTTGGAGAAGATTTCGATACTAAATTGAATTATTTGAACATTCCAGTTCTTGCAAAATATTATATCGTTGAAAAATTTAGTGTTGAAGCAGGTCCACAATTAGGTATCTTATTATCAGCTAAAGCAGATGGTGAAGATATTAAAGATTATACAAGATCAGTAGATTTTGGTTTTAACATAGGTGCAGGATATAATTTTACTGATAATCTCTCAATTGGCCTTCGTTATACTATTGGTTTATCTCCTATTTCTGATAAAGATATTGATAATGAAGATGATTATTACGATAGTGCTAAAAATAGCAACCTTGCATTGTCTTTGGCATATAAGTTCTAAAAATATATTAGTGTATAAAAATGAGCCTTCCAGATATGGGAGGCTTTTTTTTATATTTAGTTAACAATAAATTTATTTTAACATAATTAAATTCAATTATAATTTTTTTGTTAAAAAACAAGTCCTTTTTTTCTTTCTATAGTTTTATATTTGGTCCATTAATTTTAACCATAAAAAAATAAAATGAAGAAGATTATTTTATGTGCCATTGCAATAATGGCATTCGGGTTTACAAATGCTCAAAAAACTAGATTTGGAGTAAAAGGCGGTCTTAATATTGCTACTATAGGCGGTGTTGATGAGGCGAATGCATTAGTAGGTTTTCAATTAGGTGGTTTTGCTGAAATCAATATTTGGAAAAAATTATACATTCAGCCAGAACTTTTATTTTCTGCTCAAGGAGCAAAATTTGATGGATATGGTGGTGAGCGTGACTATACCGTAAATTTAAACTATATCAATGTTCCTGTAGTCGCTAAATATTATATTACAAAAGAATTTAGTGTTGAAGCCGGACCACAACTTGGGTTTTTAGTTTCGAGTAAAAACATTGATGATGAAAAATCTGTTGATGTAGCTTTTAATTTAGGAGCAGGATATAATTTTACAGATAATTTTTCTGTAGGTGCTCGTTATACTATTGGTTTATCTAATGTTTATGATTACAACGATCGTTATGATGGATATTATTATGACAATAGATATACAAACAACGTTTTGGCATTAACTGCGGCGTATAAATTCTAATCTATAATTTTAGATATTTAAAAACCTTCCCTAATCCGGAAGGTTTTTTTATGCCTAAAAATGTTTTACTTTGTAAGTATGAATTGGGACAGATATATAAAAGATTATCAATCGTATTTGCGGATCGAAAGGGGAATGTCTAAAAACACAATCGAAAATTATAGTTTTGATATTGAGCGATTGTGTCTTTTTTTAGAAACAAATCAAATTGAAGTTTCGCCTTTGAAGATTACAGATGAAACTGTGCAGGATTTTATTTATGCTGTAGCGAAAGAGGTAAATCCACGTTCACAGGCAAGAATCATATCAGGATTAAAAAGTTTTTTTAATTACCTGATTTTTGAGGATTATAGAAATGACAGCCCTCTTGAATTAATCGAAACCCCTAAAACCGGACGAAAATTACCGGATACTTTATCTCTCCAGGAAATTGATGCCCTGATTGCGGCTATTGATCTAAGCTCAAATGAAGGCGAAAGAAATCGTGCTATGATAGAAACTTTATATGGTTGCGGACTTCGGGTTTCAGAGTTGGTTACGCTCAAAATATCCGATTTGTTTTTTGATGAAGGTTTTATAAAAATTACCGGAAAAGGAAATAAGGAACGTTTTGTTCCAATTGGTAAATTGACTCAAAAATACATTCAGATCTATCAAAAAGAAGTTAGGGTGCATCTGAATATTAAAAAAGGGCATGAAGATACTTTGTTTTTAAACCGAAGGGGAAATCAGCTTACCCGGGCAATGATTTTTACGATTATAAAAGATTTGGCTGTAAAAATAAATTTGCATAAAAACATCAGTCCGCATACGTTGCGCCATTCTTTTGCAACACATTTACTTGAAAATGGTGCCGATTTAAGATCGATTCAATTAATGTTGGGACATGAATCCATAACCACTACTGAAATTTATGTACATTTAGACAGAAGTTTCTTAAAAGAAGTCATGCATTCGTATCATCCGCGAAAATAATTTTTTAACTAATCGCCTCATTTTAAGCGAAAATTTAATATATTGTGTGATATTTTGTATTAATCAGGAAATAAAAAAAACATGAAGTAAAGCTTTTTTATTCTTTTTTGTTGAGATATTATTTTTTGAATAATTGAATCTACATAAAATAAGTAATGTATGGTTTTTGATTTGTATGGAAATGAAGATTGCTTAGAGGTAAATAATTTTTATAAAAAGTTGTTTGCAGAAATGCCTGATTTACTTTTTCAGTTTGTAATCGATTGCGATAATAATTATACTTTTCCCCTTGTCAGTAAATCAGCTGATGAAATTTTTGAGCTTAGTGCTGAAATGTTTTCTAATGATCCCAAAATCATTATTTATGAGAGGATTTATGCTCAGGACCGCGATTTGTTTTTTGAATCTCTAGTAAAAGCGCGAAAAGAAGTAAAACCATGGCATGTCGAATTTAGAGCTGTTTTGCCTAAAAAAGGATTACGCTGGTTTAAAGTTTCTTCGAAAACCGAATTATCTGCAGATGGTTGTGTTAGTTTTTACGGACATGTATCTGATATTACAGAACTAAAAGACAAAGAAGAAAAACTTCGTATATCCGAAGAACGATTTCAGTTTGCCCTTGATGCATCTACAGCCGGAATTTGGGATTGGGATATGGTAACCAATAGGGTTTTTTACTCCTCATTATCATTAAAAATTTTAGAATTAGATTCAAGTGATGTAGTCGATGATCCCGAACGTTGGGATAAAATTGTTCATCCTGAAGACCTGCCCAAATACTATTCTGACATTCAGGAACATTTTGAAAATAAGATTCCGTATTATGAAAATTATCATCGTGTAATGACTTCAAGCGGCAATTACAAGTGGATTCTCGATCGCGGAAAAGTTATCAAAAGAGATGAAAATGGTAAGCCATTACGAGTAATTGGCATGCATACAGATGTTTCTTTGCAGAAGGAAAAAGAGTTGGAACTTCTAAAAACAATGAAGTTATACAGTGATCAAAATAGCCGACTGGTTAATTTTTCGCATATCGTTTCACACAATCTAAATACTCAGGCTGGCAATATTAAGTCGATTCTGGATTTTATTGATGCTGATGTTGATAAACAAACTGTTGATGAGATGTTAGAACATCTAAGAACTGTTTCTAATGATTTGAACGATACAATTACAAATCTAACTCAGATTGTAAAGACACAAAGTAATATAAATATTGCTGTTGTCCCTTTAAAATTATGTGATTACATCGAAAAGACGATCTCTACTATTAAAGGATTTGATAAACAAAAGAATGTTAAGATTATTAATAACGTTCCTAAATATCTCACCGTTAATTTTAATCCGGCATATATGGAAAGTGTTTTGCTGAACTTTGCAACAAATGCCATAAAATATGCACATCCGGATCGCGACCCAATTATTGTATTTGATTTTGGAATTGAACCTGAAGGTTTTAAATCATTAAAAATTACAGATAATGGTTTGGGTATTGATCTTAATATTTATGGTGATTTATTGTTTGGGATGTATAAAACATTTCATAAGCATCATGAAGCCCGCGGAATAGGATTGTATATTACACGTAATCAAATTGAAGCTATGAAAGGAAGTATTTCTGTAGAAAGTGAAGTTGGAGTAGGGACAAGCTTTAAAATTGTTTTTAATGATATTTAAACAATATTTTCAGGTTAATATAAACAACAAAGGCTATCCGTTAAGATAGCCTTTGTTATTTTTTATAATGTTTGGGAGATTACTTGGCAATATTAACTGCTCTCGTTTCTCTAATTACTGTAACTTTTACCTGACCTGGATAAGTCATTTCAGTTTGAATTTTTTGTGAAATCTCGAAAGATAAGTTTGCTGCATTATCATCAGAAACTTTTTCGCTTTCTACAATTACACGAAGTTCTCTACCTGCCTGGATTGCATATGCATTTTTTACACCGCTAAATCCGTAAGCTACTTCTTCAAGATCTTTCAAACGTTGAATGTATGAGTCTAAAACCTGACGTCTTGCACCTGGTCTTGCACCTGAAATAGCATCACATACCTGAACAATAGGAGAAAGTAATGATTTCATTTCGATCTCATCGTGGTGAGCTCCAATAGCGTTGCAAACTTCTTCTTTTTCGCCATATTTCTCTGCCCATTGCATTCCTAATAATGCGTGAGGTAAATCGCTTTCAGTATCCGGAACTTTTCCAATATCATGAAGTAAACCGGCTCTTTTAGCAAGTTTTACATTCAGGCCTAATTCAGCAGCCATGATACCACAAAGTTTAGAAACTTCTCTTGAGTGTTGCAATAAGTTTTGTCCATAAGAAGAACGGTATTTCATTCTACCTACAACTTTTATCAATTCAGGGTGTAAACCGTGAATTCCTAAGTCAATAACCGTACGTTTACCAACTTCGATAATTTCGTCATCAATTTGTTTGGCTGTTTTAGCAACAACTTCTTCAATTCGCGCCGGGTGAATACGTCCGTCAGTTACCAATTTGTGCAATGACAAACGGGCAATTTCTCTACGAACCGGGTCAAAACAAGAAAGGATAATAGCTTCTGGTGTATCATCAACAATGATTTCTACTCCGGTTGCAGCTTCAAGAGCTCTGATGTTACGACCTTCACGACCAATAATTCTACCTTTTACATCGTCAGACTCAATGTTAAAAACCGAAACGCAATTTTCAACTGCTTCTTCAGTTCCAACTCTTTGAATTGTATTAATGATAATTTTTTTAGCCTCTTGCTGAGCAGTAAGTTTAGCTTCTTCAATAGTATCCTGAATATGCGACATTGCTTTGCTTTTAGCTTCGGCTTTTAATCCTTCAACTAATTGCTCTTTCGCTTCTTCTGCAGAAAGTCCTGAAATTACTTCAAGTTGCTGCAATTGACTTTTATGTAATTTGTCAACTTCAGCTTGTTTTTTATCTAAAACTTCAATTTTGTTATTGTATTCATTTGTTTTAGCTTCAAAATCATCATTCACTTTTTTGGCTTTTGACAATTCATTTGAAATTTGAGATTCTTTATCACGAACTCTTTTTTCTACTTCTGCTACTTTTTTGTCTCTGGCAAGAATAACTTGTTCGTGCTCTGATTTTAATTCAATGAATTTTTCTTTTGCCTGAAGGATTTTATCTTTTTTAATGTTTTCAGCTTCTAAATTGGCGTCTTTTAAAATGGAAGAAGCTTCTTTTTTTGCATTTTTGATTAAGTTAGAAATATTGCTTTTTTCGATAATTTTAGCGATTGCAAAACCTGCTGCAATCCCTATAATACCTGAAATAATGATCGTTATGATGTCCATGTTTGTTAAAATTTATATATAAAAAAAGCCTACATTAATTGCTTGAATAAACTCGTAAAGACAAGTTTTGAGCTAACTCACTGTTCAAGTTTCCCCAATAAATCGGGGCATACTATAGTAGCGAAGATTCACTCACTTTAATTTGTTAGTGTTGAGTTTACCAATTGTGAACTAATGTAGGCAGTATCTTAGTTTCTGTAAAGAACGTTTAATTTTCGAGATATTGATCTAATAGCGAATTTAATCTTTTAATTCTTTCGATGGTTTCTTCGCCATCGATTGCGTTATCAATTTGTTTTTGTTCTACTTGTGATGCAAATTGCAAGGCACACATAGCCAGAACATCTTGTTTATCGCGAACCGCGTAACTTTCTTCGAATTGCTTGATCATAGCATCAATTTTTTTAGAAGCACTTCTAAGTCCTTCTTCCTGAGCTGGTTCAACCGTTAGTGGGTAAACTCTGTCTGCGATTGATATTTTAATTCTAAGCTTTCCGTCCATGTCTTTCTAGTCTGATAGTTGTGCTATACAGTAGTCAATTTCGCGAATTAATGAATTTATTTTAAGCTTTGTCTCTCTCTTGTTATTGTCGCTGCCAAGCAACGAATTGGCTATCTTAAGTGTGTCATATTGCTTCTTCAAAGCTTCCATTTCTTCAGATTGTTTCTGGATGATTTGCGCAGCTTTGGCTAATTCTAATCTTAAAACCTGATTGTTTTTCTCCAAACCTTTTGACTTCTCAAAAAGCTTTTCGACTTTATATTCAAGAGTATCAATTATTTCTGCAATTACACTCATTGTAAATCCTATTCATTACTTAATCATACAAAGTTAGTATTCCTTTTTATTAATGCAATTTTTTATCGATTTTTTTACATTAAAAATAACCAAATAAATGAAATTCAATCAATTGTATTTTTGTAGCTTTTTCCTCGTTTTTGGCTTTAGATTTTTTTATCTTAGCAAAAATGTTGTTTATGAAACTCTCACTACTCACCCTGTTTTTTTGCCCTTTTATTTTTGCACAGACCCAATATCCCAAAGAAGATTTTCGTGCTCCGCTTGATATTCCGATGCAGCTTTCCGGTAATTTTGGGGAATTAAGGCCAAATCATTTTCATGCAGGTTTCGATTTAAAAACGAATCAAAGAGAAGGATTAAGCGTACATGCAATTGCTGATGGATATGTTTCCAGAATAAAAATTTCAACTTTCGGGAACGGTAAATGTATTTATATTACGCATGCAAACGGATATACTTCTGTTTATGGTCATTTACAGACTACCGTGGGTGAAATTCAGGATTATGTAACCAAAACTCATTATAAAGAGCAGTCGTATGAAATAGAAATGTTTCCTAAACCTTTTGAACTTCCGGTTACGAAAGGACAAATAATTGCACTTTCAGGAAATACAGGTTCATCAGAAGGGCCTCATTTGCATTTTGAAATTCGCGATACTAAAACCGAATTTGTAATAAATCCAATATTCTTCGGATTTGATAAAGAAATAAAAGATACTAAAAAACCTACCGTTTCAAGTGTTTATGTTTATCCGTTAGACAATGCTACGGTAAATCAGTCTAAATTGCCTTTGTTGTTAAATCTTACGCTTCAAAAAGACGGAACATATTTGGCTGGGAAAGTAAAGGCGAATGGAAAAATTGGTTTTGGAATTTCGGCGGTAGATTTTGATGATGTTTCATTTAATAAAAATGGTGTTTTTAATGTTTCAGCCTTTTTTAACGGAAATCAGAATTACAATTACCAATTCAATACTTATTCATTTGATGAAATGAGGTATATAAATGCATTCATTGATTATGCAAAATATAAAAAATCAGGGCAGCGTGTTCAGAAACTTTTTATGAAAACGCCTTTTGCTTTAAGTATTATTAAAACAGATTCTCTTCGCGGAATTATTCCGGTCGAGCCGAATCTTGCTTCTACGTACCGAATTGAAGTTTCGGATTATTTTGGTAATTTGAGTTCCATTACCGTTCCAATTGAATATGATAGTGCAACTCCAATTGTCAATGCAGAACCTGTAGCGTCAAAATATTTTATAAAAACAAATAAAGACGCCAATTTCGAAAAAGATAATATGTCTGTATTTTTTCCTGCCGGAACCTTTTACGAGGATTTTAATTTAAATTTTGATGTAAAGAATAATCGTATTTATATTCATGACGATACCGTTCCTGTTCATTCTAATTTTACCATTACAATAAAAGACAGCCTTTATCCGGAATCATTAAGGGATAAACTTTTTATAGGCAGGCTTACTGGTAATAATGCCAGTTATAATGGTACGATAAGAAAGGGAGATGTTTTTACTGCAAAATCTAAAATATTGGGCCAATTTGGATTAGTTTTGGATACCATTGCACCAACTATTAAAATTGCTAAACCTATCGAAGGTAAATGGATAAGTGATCAAAAGAAAATTGCATTTACGATCAATGACAGTTCATCAGGGATTAAATCCTACAATGGATACTTAAACGGAAAATGGATTTTGTTTGAATATGAAAATAAAACCAGGAAAATCACCCATACTTTTGATGATTCAATTGTTGCCGAAGGAGCAAATGATTTAAAAATTGAAGTTGTTGATAATGTAGGTAATTCTGCTATCTTTGAAACTCATTTTTTTAGAAGCCAACAAAAATAAAACCAAAACAGTTGAACCAAAATAAGCTACTATTCGTTTTTCTTTTTTTATGCATTACTTGTGTTTCATTTGCTCAAAATGCTCATATTAAAGGTGTTATTTTAGATGATCTCAATCGTCCCGTTGCTGATGTTAATATTACTTCTTTAGGTAATAGTACCCGATCAGATGCTAGTGGTTTTTATGAAATCGATGTCCCTTCGAAGAAAAAAACGTCGCTGATTTTTACTCATGTTTCATTAAAAATGATGAGTCTTACGATAAGTCTGAAGCCTGATGAAGTCTTTGTTTTTAATCCTGTAATGAATAATTCTGAGGAGCAAATGGGAGAGGTTTTCGTTTCTTCCGGAAATAAAAAACGCATTCAGGGAATTACAACTGTTGATGCCGCTACCATTAAAAAAATTCCCGGAGCCAATGCCGGAATTGAAAATATTCTAAAAACATTACCGGGCGTAAACTCAAATAATGAGCTTAGTACACAATATGCCGTTCGTGGCGGTAATTATGATGAAAATCTCGTTTATGTAAATGAAGTCGAAATATATCGTCCTTTTTTAATTCGTTCCGGACAACAGGAAGGATTAAGTTTTACCAATACCGATCTGGTTCAGAATGTCGATTTTTCGGCGGGAGGATTTCAGGCTAAATTTGGAGATAAATTATCATCAGTATTAGATATTACCTATAGAAAGCCAACCCATTTTGGAGCTTCTTTAGAGGCTAGTTTATTAGGTGGAAGTATTTCTGTAGATGCCGTTTCTAAAAATAAAAAATGGTCAGCCGTTACCGGTGTTCGTTATCGAAATAATAGTTTGCTGGTAAACAGTCAGGATACACAAACGAATTATACGCCTACTTTTGCTGATATTCAGACCAATATTAATTATGATATTTCAGATAAATGGCAAGTAAGCTTTTTAGGGAATATTTCACAGAATAAATACCTATATCAGCCTTTAACGCGCGAAACAAAATTTGGGACTATCGATCAGCCCATGTCGCTTGCCGTTTATTATGAAGGAAAAGAGCGTGATCAGTATGATACTTATTTTGGTGCATTTAAAACCACTTATAAAGCTTCGTCAAGTTTGACTTTAAAATTTATTGGATCGCTTTTTCATACAATGGAAGAAGAGCATTTTGATATTTTGGCACAGTATCGTTTGGGAAATGTAGGCGAGGATCAAACAACAGAAGTTGATTTTACAAGAGGAATTGGTTCACAGCTTAATCATGCCAGAAATGATCTGGATGCTTTAATAGCAAATGCAGAAATTAAGGGCTTTAAAGAATGGAAAAATGACAGCCAATTAGAATTTGGTCTTAAGTATACCAGAGAATCTATCCGTGACAGAATTGTAGAGTGGGAGATGATCGATTCAGCAGGATTTTCTATAAATCCTCCAATTGTTGTTTTACCAACAAACAATCAGCCTTATCAACCTTATACAGGTCCTTTGCTGCCATATCAGGATGTTAGGGCGACAAATTACAATACGATCAACAGATTTTCAGGGTATGCACAATACAATAAGAAATCAGAATTAGGATCTAGTCAGATTTGGTATAATGCAGGCGTACGTTTCCAGAGTTGGGATGTTTCCGGTGCTGCAGTTGAAGGAAAAAATCAAATTGTTTTTAGTCCGCGTGGTCAGTTTGCCATAAAGCCGGATTGGAATATGGATATGGTTTTCAGGCTTTCAGGCGGATTATACCATCAGCCGCCTTTTTATAGAGAACTCCGTGATCTGGATGGTGTTGTGAACCCAAACGTAAAAGCACAAGAATCTGTTCATATTGTTTTGAGTAATGATTATAATTTCAGAATGTGGAATCGACCATTTAAATGGGTAACGGAACTTTATTATAAATCACTTTCAGATGTAAATGTATATTCGATTGATAATGTCAGAATTCGATATGTAGCCAATAATAATGCAACAGCTTATGCGCAAGGTTTAGATTTCAGGTTAAACGGAGAGTTTGTACCCGGAACAGAATCCTGGATTAGTTTTGGATATTTAAAAACCGAAGAAAACTATGAAAACAAAGGTTATATCGCCAGACCAACTGATCAGCGTTTAAAATTTGCCATGTTGTTTCAGGATTATATGCCTAATATTCCAAGTGTAAAATTGTATCTTAATTTAGTCTATAATACAGGTTTGCCTGGTGGAGCACCAGCATATTCTGATCCTTATTTGTATCAAAGCCGTCTAAATGATTATCGTAGGGCAGATGTTGGTTTTGCTAAAGTTTTTGTTGATAGCAGTACGAAAGCGCCAAAAGCAAAATGGTTGAAAAATTTTAAAGAATTATCCGTTGGATTAGAGATTTTTAACCTTTTCAACAATCAAAATGCGATAACTAATACATGGGTTCGCGATGTATATTCTAAAAATCAATACGCGATTCCCAATTATATGACTTCAAGGGTTTTTAATGTAAAGCTGAATGCAAGGCTGTAATATTGGTTTAACTCTTTTGCAATAAGAGGAGAACTATGTGCGTTGAGAGTAAGTACATCTTTATGCCAGTAAAATTCAATAAAACGAGATAATACAATCAAAAATACTATATTTGATATCCTAATATAATTAGCATACATGAAAAAATCCTTAACATATATAGCCTTGGCAATCATCGGAACTTTAGTAAGTTGTAAAGATGAAGCTCAGAAACCGAAAGTAATTTATGATGCTACAAATAAATCTAATGTGGTGTCAAAGACTGATTCTACGCAGATTGAAATTGCAGATTTGCCAATTCAGATGGAAGGAACAAGTTATTTAATTCATCCTGTAGGAGATTTACGCGTTTTCGAAAAAGGAACAAAATCTCGTTATGGATCTTCAAGTGTAAATGATGTTAGTTTTACAATTTCGAATTTAGGAGAATACGAAATAACAGGTTATTTACAAAATCTTAAATTTCAAAAAGTAGATTCAGATTCAATTCGTCCTTTGACAGATAAACCAGCTTTAATTTTGACTGCTACTTATTTAAAGTCAGTTGCAGACAGAACTCAGAACCAAGTTATGGTGTATACACTGGCGGATTCTGATACTAATAAAGATGGTAAAATTGATTCAGGTGATATCAAAACGCTATATCTAAGCAGTATTAGCGGAGAAAATTTCACGAAAATCTCTGAAGATTTTCAGGAGTTAGTAGACTGGAGTTTGGTAGAATCTAAAAGCCGTCTATACTTTAGAACAATAGAAGATACCAACCAAAACGGACAATTTGATAAAAACGACGTTTTACATTATAACTACATTGATTTGGGCGCAAAAAAATGGGAAGTTAAAAGTTATAAACCTATTTGAAGGTTCTAAGTTACTAAGATTCTAAGTTGCTAAGATTTGGAATCAAAAAGAAAAAGCTGTTTAAAAATTAAATCAATTAATTTTTAAACAGCTTTTTCTTTTAAGACGATGGTTAAAATCCTTTTAATCTATATAATCTGTGGCAAAAAAACTCAGCACCTTAGAATCTTAGTAGCTTAGCGCCTTTATATCAATATATCGCTTTCCAGATCAGATTTTTCAATCTCAAAATCAAAGCCCAAACGTTCTACCAACTCGATAACCAGTTTTTTATACCAGTTTTCAGATTTTGGATGAATGTATATTTTCTCGATTAATTGTTTAAGATCAACATTGATTTTTAAACCGTCATTCAGTTTTATAATACTTTTTGAAGTATCGGTAATAATACGGACTTCGCGTTCGTACTGAAAACTTTTTCGTTTAAACAAAAACGGAAAAAATAAATCATCAAACGGAATATATTCTTTTTTGTAGTCGATGTAATTGACTTCGCCAATATACTGATCAAAATTATTCTCGGGATTTACTGCTTTTTGTAATCTGCCAATAGTCGACTGAATTGCCAATCCTTCGCTGTTTTGCGTAAAAATCTGCCACATGGCAAACGATTCATATTCGTTGATATGCCAGCTGCTTATGGCAACTTGTTCGCGATGCGTTTTGTAATAATTTAAAAAGTCAGGATTGTCTATTGCCAGTTTTTTAATCTCTTCAAAAGTAGGCTCGCTAAAAGTCCCTTCGTACTGATCTTCAAATTTATCAGATCGGGACATGAATAATTTTTTAGACATTAATAAATCGAGAAATTTAGATAAGTCTAAGTATTTCCAAACAACAGTATCCGGATCATCGGGAAGCTTTATATTCTGACTATTGAGATACATATTTTATATTTTAGGATTTATGCTAAAAAAAATAGCCACAGATTATAAAGATTAAAATGATTTTATTTCGTTAAAAAAAAGAATCTGAGTTAATCTGTGTAATCTGTGGCTAAAAGTATATTTCTTTTATTTACGATTCAAATGATTGCATGGTAACCAATTTATTATAGGTTCCGTTTTGAGCAATTAAGTCATCATGTGTACCTTGCTCAACAATTTTTCCTTTTTGCATTACAACTATTTTGTCAGCTTTCTGAATGGTCGAAAGTCGGTGCGCAATAACGATCGAAGTTCTGTTTTGCATCATGTTTTCTAAAGCGACCTGAACAAATTTTTCGCTTTCAGTATCCAATGCAGATGTTGCTTCGTCCAGAATCATAATAGGAGGGTTTTTTAATACCGCGCGGGCAATCGACAAACGTTGTTTTTGACCACCTGAAAGCTTGTTTCCGCTGTCACCAATGTTGGTATAGATTCCTAAAGGCAATTCTTTTACAAATTCAAAAGCATTTGCAATTTTTAGCGCTTCGATAATTTCATCATCAGTAGCATCTAATTTTCCTAACGCTATATTGGCTTTTATAGTGTCATTAAATAAAATACTGTCTTGTGTTACCAATCCCATCAGGCCACGAAGTGATTGTAAATTCATGTCTTTAATGTTAACGCCGTCAATAGAAATTGTTCCATCATTTACATCATAGAAACGAGTCAGTAAGTTTGCAATAGTACTTTTCCCGCTTCCGGATTGTCCAACAAGTGCAACAGTTTGTCCTTTTTTGATTTGAAGAGAAAAGTCTTTTAAAACCGTTTCGTCTTCATATTTAAAGTTGATATTTTGAATATCTATATTGTTATCAAAAGTTGTTTTTTCGATTGCATCAGTTTTTGATGTAATGGTGTTTTCCTGTTCCAGAATTTCAAGAACACGTTCAGCGGCAGCATTTCCTCTTTTTACTCCGTAAGAAGCTTTAGAGATTGCTTTTGCAGGAGTAAGGATATTATACGCTAATCCCATGTAGGCAATAAATGAAGGGCCGTCAAGCGTTTTTTCAATCAAAACCATTTGACCTCCGTACCAAAGTAAAATAGCGATCACGGTGATTCCCATAAATTCGCTGGCAGGAGATGCTAAGTTTTGACGATTCCCGATGCTATTTGATAATTTGAAAAAACGTTCTGTGGAATTTTGAAAAATAGAGTTGAAATAATTTTCAGAATTGTATCCCTTTACAACTTTCAAACCGCCAATTGTTTCTTCAATAGTAGATAAAAAACTACCTTGTTCCTGTTGTGCTTTACTGGATTGTTTTTTTAATTGTTTTCCAATTAATGAGATAATATATCCGGAAACAGGAATAAAGATAAATACAAACAAAGTAAGTTTAGCGCTAATAATTAGCATGGCGCCTATTGTAAAAATAATAGTTAAAGGCTCTTTTACGATAAGTTCCAAAATTGCCAGAAAAGAAGTCTGAACCTCATTTACGTCAGCAGAAATTCTTGAAATTACATCTCCTTTTCTTTTTTCAGAATAGAAAGCCAAAGGTAATTCCAGTGTTTTTTTATACAGTGCATTACGCATATCTCTTAAAACACCATTACGCAAAAAATTGATGAAGAACATCGCTAAATAGTCAGCTAAGTTTTTTAATAAAAATATCGAGATGATCAGCGCCACCATTATCGAAAGTACGTAACCGGGATTACTTGGGTCTGTATGTGTTGTAATGTAATAGCTTAGATAGTTTTCTCCATATTCTTTTATATGGGTAAATCCTTCATAAGTTGGCATTACATAATTTTTCTTTGTTTTATCGAATAAGACCTGAAGCATAGGGATCAATGCCATAAAAGATAGTGTGCTAAAAAGTGCATACAAAACATTGAAAAAGATGTTTAAGAATGCATATTTTTTATACGGATATATAAAAGGAACTATTTTTTTGAAATTACTCATTTATTTGTAGATATTATTTTCTGCTATAGCAATGGCATTTTCGAGTTTTCTAGTAATAATTTTTTCAGATTACTGAATTATTGTGAATCTAAAACTCCTGCTTAATAATGGTTTCGTTTTAATCTTAACCTAATTGTGCACACAGTGTGTGCACAATTGTAGAGGTCAATATTTTTTATCACTCATTATTTTTATTTCAATTGCATTCCTGCAATAATGTTTTGTATTTTTTCGTCTAAGAAACTTTCTGCAGCATCAAAATTTTCAACTGAATCTAATTCTGCATTAACACTAATGTAGAATTTAATTTTAGGCTCAGTTCCGCTTGGTCTTGCACAAATTTTAGAACCATCTTCAGTATAATAAATCAATACATTCGATTTCGGAATATCCATTGTAGTTTCTTCACCATTCAGTAAGTTTAGAGCAATAGATGATTGATAATCTTCAACCATAATTACGCGTTGTCCGCTGATTTCTTTCAAAGGATTTTCACGTAAATCAATCATCATCTGATTAATTTCCTGTAAACCTTCCATTCCTTTTTTGGTCAACGAAACTAAATATTCTTTATAGAAACCATTCTCAACATAAAGTTGTATAAGTTCTTTATAAACGCTGCTTCCTGCTGCTTTTGCCTGAGCTGCAACTTCGCAGATTAATAAAGTAGCTGCAACAGCATCTTTATCTCTAACGGCGTCGCCAACCATAAAACCAAAGCTTTCTTCACCACCTCCAATAAATTCGAGTTCCGGGAAATCTTTGATCATTTTGGCAATCCATTTAAACCCGGTCAAACCAACTTTACATTCTACGCCATAACTTGTGGCTAATTCCATCATCATTGGAGTTGAAACAATTGTAGAACCTACGAATTGTTTTCCGTTGATTTTACCTGCTTTTTTCCATTGTTTCAATAAAAAGGAAGTCATCAAAATCATGGTTTGATTTCCGTTAAGCAAAATCATTTTGCCATCATTATTTCTAACGGCAACACCAAGACGGTCACAATCAGGGTCAGTTCCAACAACGATATCAGAATTTGTTTTATCTGCTAAAGCCAATGCCATTGTTAAAGCCTCTGGCTCTTCAGGATTTGGAGATTTTACTGTTGGGAAATCTCCGTCCGGAATAGCTTGTTCCGGAACAATATGAACGTTTTTGTAACCTGCTTGTGATAATGTATCAGGAATAGATTTTATAGAAGTTCCGTGAAGCGAAGTAAAAACAATATGTAAATTATCTTTGGCTTCAGCCGGAGTGTTAAAACTTGCGTTTTCAATAGATGATTTCACAAAAGCCTTATCAATTTCAGTATCGATATATTCAATCAGGCTTTCGTTTGCATTAAATTTAATTTTATCGTAATCCAGATTTTCGATCACGTTGATAATTGCAGCATCTTGAGGAGGAACAATTTGTCCGCCATCTTCCCAATATACTTTGTAGCCATTATATTCCGGCGGATTGTGTGACGCTGTAAGTACGATTCCGCATTGACAGCCTAAATGTTTAAGGGCAAAAGACAATTCAGGAGTTGGACGTAAATCGGAGAACAAATAAACATGAATTCCGTTTGCAGAGAAAACATCTGCAACAACCTTTGCTAAAGTGTTGCTGTTATGACGACAATCATAAGCAATAACAACCTTTAAGGGTTGATTAGGGAAAACTTCATGCAAATAATCAGACAATCCCTGTGTGTTTTTTCCAAGCGTATATTTATTGATTCTATTGTTTCCAACGCCCATAACACCGCGCATTCCGCCAGTTCCAAATTCCAGGTTTTTATAAAAACTTTCCTCAAGTTCCTTTGGCGACGTAGTCATTAATTCCTTAACCGCAGCTTGTGTATCGTTGTCAAATGTTGGGGTCAGCCATTCGTTTACAGCATTCAAAATATTAGGTGCTATATTCATCATTCGTATATTTTTTATATTTAAATAGTAATAATTTTCAGAAGCTAATTACTTCGTTAGCTCTCTTTGCTCTTGTCTGCTGTACGCTAGTTCCCCATTTAAAAAACAAAGCTTTTTAGCCGTAGTTTTTTAAATTGTGAGATGCCTCAACCATAAGGGAGGACTTCGCGTTAAAAATTAACTTCTCGGGCTACTTTATAACGTGCTTCGTTGCTTTTAGTTCTTAAAATAATCTCCCCAAGAAAACCTGCAAGAAATAATTGAGTTCCTAAAATCATAGTTGTTAAAGCAATAAAGAACCAGGGATTACTGGTGATTAAGCTGTATTTCATTCCGTTATACATATGGTACAATTTCGAAACTCCAATATAACCCGCCAATAAAAATCCGATAATAAACATTAATGAGCCCATGGCGCCAAATAAATGCATTGGTCTTTTTCCGAATCGTGATAAAAACCAAATCGTAATCAGGTCAAGGAAACCGTTTATAAAACGCTCCATTCCAAATTTAGTTTCACCATATTTACGAGCCTGATGAATAACTACTTTTTCACCAATTTTACCAAAACCGGCATTTTTTGCTAAAACCGGAATGTATCGGTGCATTTCGCCAGATACTTCAATGTTTTTTACGACTGTATTTTTATAAGCTTTTAATCCGCAGTTGAAATCATTCAATTCAACACCCGAAGTTTTTCTGGCCGCCCAGTTAAAAAGTTTAGACGGAAGATTTTTCGCCACAACAGAGTCGTAACGTTTCTTTTTCCAGCCTGAAACCAAGTCAAATTTTTGGGCCGTGATCATTTCGTATAATCCTGGAATCTCATCCGGACTATCCTGTAAATCGGCATCCATAGTAATAATAACATCACCCTTTGCTTTTGCAAAACCAGCATGTAAAGCCTGTGATTTTCCAAAATTCTTCATGAAACGAATCCCTTTTACATTAGGATTTTCGTTAGAAAAACTTTCAATAATATTCCAAGAATCATCTGTACTTCCATCATCTACAAAAATGATTTCATAAGAGTAATTATTAGATTGCATCACTTTAATAATCCACGAGTAGAGTTCTTTCAGTGATTCCTCCTCATTAAGAAGCGGTATAAGTATAGATAGATTCATTTATATTATTATTCTTGTATAGTAGTTTTACTTTTAAAAAATGCTGCGAAAATTAATCCAAAAATTGAACTGACAACGATTGCAAAAACAGATCCTTTAAGTAATTCTAAAGTAGAATATGGATTTGTTTCTTTCATTTTGTCAATAGTTTCATTGATTACAGAAGCCGGTGATCCAAATTTTTGCATCATGTTTGCCGTATATTTAATAATCAATTCGTTCAGGGTGTCTTTTGCTGCCGGGTCAATAAAATTGAATAGGATAATATTAAAAAATGTAGAAATCAGAATTCCAATTACCGCAGCTATAAAATAAGTAGTAAAAGCTTCTTTAAAAGAAAAAACTCCTCTTAAATCTTTCTTGGTTTTAGAAAGTAAAACGATACATATAGTAAGGTTAATAGCCAGACTTAAAAGCCCGATCCACCACGAAGTGAATAAATTTAAATCAACCGCATATATAGTGCTCGTAACTAATGCAGATGCAACTCCAATCATTACACCATAAGTAATACCATTCTTTTTTATAACTTCATTAATCATATTTCTATATGTTTTAAAATTAATCCACAAATATAGCAATTCCCAATATATTGAGAGACAAAAAAAGCTTTTTGAATTTAACTAAAAAAAAGTGGGCTAAACATTTGTAGATTAAAAAAGAATTGTAAATTTGCAACCTGAAATAATAAAAAGTTTTAAACAAAAAAGAGTATCCTTTGTTTACACCTTTTTCTAACCATGAAAAAGCTTCAAAATAAAAATGCTCTAAACAATAAATAAAAAGAAAAGATGAAAAAAGGAATTCACCCAGAAAATTACAGATTAGTTGCATTTAAAGACATGTCAAATGACGAAGTTTTTATCACTAAATCTACTGCAGATACAAAAGAAACAATTGAAGTTGACGGAGTTGAGTATCCAGTTGTAAAAATGGAGATTTCTAGAACATCTCACCCTTTTTATACTGGTAAATCTAAACTTATCGATACTGCAGGACGTATTGATAAATTCAAAACTAAATATGCAAAACACGCTAAAAAATAATAGCTGTTTATACTTATATAAAAGCCTTCCAATTTGGGAGGCTTTTTTTATACCCTTATTTTTAGCCGAAGAATGAACCAACGCAGCAAATTTGTGGCGAAAAAAGTGCATTTCTTCATTTTGAGCAGAAACACGTTTAATAGAACAAATAAAATATTTGTAACTTTGAACTCGATAACCAAATCAGATTTTAACAAGTACCAAATATTTTTTATTTATGAATTACATTCTTTTTGACGGTCCCGTCCGGAATGCTTTATTACCTTTTACTTTTACAAGACCAGTTGCGGACATACTAATTGGAATAATGACGATTCGCCAAAAATGGGAAACGCGTTTAGGTTCGACTATAACCACTATTACTGAAGATTACTTGTCAACCAAATTTCCAATGGTTGAAATGGAAGAAAACGTAATGATCAATGCAGCATATTTGCCAAATGATACGCTTGCAGAATTAGTTTCTGATTTAAAAGAGAATCAGGCAATCTTTAAAGGCGATGATGTTATTGCTTTTTTTACCAATGAAAACCAGGAAGAAGTTGACTTTGATTTGTATGAAATTATTCAGTACAACGACGATGTTTTAACTGTAGAACATACATGGGATATTTTCTCTAAAAATGATGCTGCCATTCGTGAAGATTTTATTTATCTGACCGAAGACAGAAAATCACAGCCAATCCCAAAAAGTGTAAATGTTATTGCTCCTGAAAATATTTTTATTGAGGAAGGTGCGAAACTAGAATTTGTAACCTTAAATGCTTCAGGCGGTCCTATATATATAGGTAAGAATTCTGAAATTATGGAAGGAACCGTAATTCGTGGTCCTTTTGCTTTATGCGAAAATGCTCAGGTAAAATTAAATGCTAAAGTTTATGGAGCTACAACTGTTGGTCCTGGATCAAGAATAGGAGGAGAAGTTAAAAATTCGGTTCTTTTTGCAAATTCAAATAAAGGGCATGACGGATTTCTGGGAGATTCTGTTTTAGGTGAATGGTGTAATATTGGAGCAGACAGTAACAATTCGAATCTTAAAAACAACTATGAGGAAGTAAAATTATGGAGTTACGAAACAGAAGGTTTTGCAAAAACCGGACTTCAGTTTTGTGGTTTAATGATGGGAGATCATAGTAAATGCGGAATCAACACGATGTTTAATACCGGAACGGTAGTAGGAGTAAGCGCCAATATTTTTGGAAGTGGGTTTCCTCGCAATTTCGTGCCGAGTTTTTCGTGGGGAGGAGCGGCAGGTTTTACAACTTATGTAACCAAAAAAGCTTTTGAAACTGCAAAATTAGTTATGGGAAGACGAAACATAGATTTCGACGATACAGAAGCAGCAATCTTAGAATATATTTTTGAGGAAACTAAAAAATGGAGAAAAGATTAATTTTAATTAGATAATTAGTCAATTTGATAATGAGATAATTTAACAAACCCGACACGTTTTAAAGCCTGTCGGGTTTTGTTTTTTTATAAAATGCTATTTGTCTATTTTAGTAAAATCTCCTTTTAAGTTGAATTTTAATTCTAAACCATTGGTTAGTTTTGTTTCGTAACCGGAAGATCCTAGTTCTATTTTGATTATTTTTTCTTTGCGGAAATTTGTTTTTATATACGAAGCGACTTTTTTCGGGATAATAGACGAAGGGATTTTAGAGCCATTACCATCTACTTCCTTCCAGTTTCCTTTTTTATCAAATTCAATTTCTGTTTTATTGTCAAACTGAACTTTATATTCTGTAGAGAGGATTTCTTTGTCTTCTATTATATAGCTTGGTTTTTTAGATCCAAAGTGGGTCTTTAGAAAAGTTTGAGCATTTGCCGGTAAATTTTCCTTTTTGATTACAGTTTTTTGTGCATTCGCAGAAAGTCCAAATAGTAGTCCTGCAAGTAGGCCAACTGCCAAGTTTAATTTCGTTTTCATTTTTTCCTGATTTTTAATTATTATACAAGATAAGGTGAAAATTTTAAAATATGTAAGAATATTGGTGTGATTTAAAAAATCTAACAATCCGGTAATCTAAATAATATTGTCTAATACTCTAATTAATCTATCTTTGCGCTTTCAAAAAATACTTGCTAAGAAATCTAAGAATCTAAGCAGTCTAAAAATCTAAAAATCTAAATGATTACAGTTAACGATATTTCGGTTCAGTTTGGTGGAACTACATTATTTAGCGATGTTTCTTTTGCTATAAATGAAAATGATAAAATTGCCCTTATGGGTAAAAATGGTGCGGGAAAATCGACACTTTTAAAAATAATTGCAGGTCAAAGCAAGCCTTCTACCGGAAGTATCTCTGCCCCAAAAGATGCTGTTGTGGCTTATTTGCCTCAGCATTTATTGACTAAAGATGGTTCTACAGTAATGGAAGAAGCGTCTAAAGCTTTTGGTGAAATTTTTAAAATGAAAGCCGAAATCGATGAAATCAACGAACAATTAACCGTTCGTACAGATTATGAAAGTGATGCTTATATGAAATTAATCGAAAGAGTTTCTGACTTAAGCGAAAAGTTTTATGCTATCGAAGAAGTAAATTACGAAGCTGAAGTTGAGAAAATATTAGTTGGTTTAGGTTTTGAACGTGAAGATTTTACACGTCAGACTTCTGAGTTTTCTGGAGGATGGAGAATGCGAATTGAATTGGCTAAAATTTTATTACAAAAACCAGACTTAATTTTACTGGATGAGCCAACCAACCACATGGATATCGAAAGTATTCAGTGGTTAGAAGAATTCCTGATTAATTCAGCAAAAGCAGTTGTAGTAATTTCTCACGATAGGGCATTTGTAGATAATATTACCAATCGTACTATCGAAGTTACAATGGGAAGAATCTACGATTATAAAGCAAAATATTCTCATTACTTAGAATTGAGAAAAGATCGTCGCGTACACCAACAAAAAGCATACGATGAGCAGCAAAAAATGATTGCTGATAACAGGGCATTTATTGATCGTTTTAAGGGGACATTCTCTAAAACTGATGCCGTTCAGTCTCGTGTAAAAATGCTTGAGAAATTAGTTATCGTACAAGTTGATGAAGTTGATAACTCAGCATTGAAACTTAAATTCCCACCTGCAGCACGTTCCGGACAATATCCGGTTGTGGTAAAAGAACTTTCGAAATCATATGGTGATCATGTAGTTTTTAAAGATGCTAATGTTGTGATTGAAAGAGGTGAGAAAGTAGCTTTTGTAGGTAAAAATGGAGAAGGAAAATCGACTATGATCAAAGCGATCATGAAAGAAATTGGTATTGATGAAGGAAGTGTTGAAATTGGTCACAATTCTCAAATTGGATATTTTGCTCAAAACCAAGCTTCATTATTAGATGAGAATGCTACGATATTCGAAACTATAGATGCAATTGCTGTTGGAGATGTCCGTACACAAATAAAAAATATTCTTGGAGCTTTTATGTTTCAGGGAGATGATATCACTAAGAAAGTAAAAGTACTTTCAGGAGGAGAAAAAACACGTTTGGCAATGATTAAATTATTGTTGGAGCCTGTTAATTTATTAATTCTCGATGAGCCTTCGAATCACTTGGATATGAAGACTAAAGATATTATTAAAGATGCATTACGCGATTTTGACGGGACATTAATCCTTGTTTCTCACGATCGTGATTTCCTTGACGGATTAGCAACTAAAGTATTTGAGTTTGGAAACAAACGCGTCAAAGAGCATTTTGAAGATGTAGCAGGTTTCCTGGCTCATAAGAAAATGGATTCAATGAGAGAAATCGAAAAATAATTTTTCTATTTTAAAAATATAAAGGTATAAGTTCGTTCTTATACCTTTTTTTATTTTATGAATATTCACAATGAAATTTTAATGCAGATTTTTTTTACAATATATTTAAATTTTCCTTAATTTGGTAAGATATTTTGTAGGAGTGTATCTGTTTTAAGGTTGCTTAAATAAAACAATGCGCTAAGGTCTCATTTTTATTTCTGGTATGTATGAATCGGTCTTTCCTAATGAAAATTATTTTTGTCTTTGTATTCATGCCGCTTTTGGTTCATGCTCAAAATGAAAATCAAAAGACAACCGATTCTGAAAGTAGCGTTAAGTATCCTCAATTTCAGTTTAGAGGACTTTTACAGGCTAGATATTTAGAAAGTTTTGGTGATAATGTTGATGTTTTGGGAGTTCATCATTCTACAGGTGACGTGACTCAAAGCTCATTTGATATCAAAAGAATGCGTGTAGGTCTTACTACTAAATTAGGTGAAGCCACAGAAGTGGTTATTTTGGTAAACCTTGCTGATTTTAAATCAGATCCTAAAGGTAAAGTTCTTGAAAATGCTTACGGAAAATATACTTTCAATAAATATATAGCTTTAACTGGTGGTCAGTTTCGACCTGCGTTTGGTATAGAGGAATTAGTTCCTGTGGATATAATTAAATCATTTGATTTTTCGAATCAATATTATGAATTCGGAAAAAATGGCTGGACAAGTTTTCAAATTGGAGCTTCTGCTTCCGGAGTTTTTGATATTGGTAAAATTCCGGTGAGTTATGCCGTTTCTGTTTTGAACGGAAACGGGAAAAATCAGGAAATGGATAATGACAATGGAAAACAATATTCGACAAGATGGGTTTTTGAATTGTCAAAACAGCATAAAATAAATTTAGGATTAAATGGTGGTATCGGAAAAAGATCAGATCAAAAAGTGTTTGCTTTGGGAGCTGATATTACCAGTGATTTTAAACTTACTGACAGGTTTACTTTTGATTTGCAGATAGAATATAAACAAGGTACAAATCATAATCTTTATTTTTCTTTACCCGCTGATGCAAGAACTCCTAATGTTGATGATTATCAAATGCGTGGTGTTTATTTTTTGCCTAATTTAAGGTATGTTGTGGATTATAAAAAATTGACTTCACTGGAATTATCATGTAGATTTGAATCATTTGATAATAATTATAAAGTGAATTCGAATGTGCGAAAAACCTATACACCTATGATAAGCCTTGAATTTGGTAAAGCATATTTAGGCCGTATAGAAATGGGATTTGAAATAGACCGATACGATAAAAACATTCCTGACACCTCTTTTTATGATGATGATTTATTTCTGATTCAGTTGCAGCTCAGACTTTAATTTAATTTTAATTCTTGTTTTATGAAAGAAGTAAAAATTCCTCAATCGCTTATAACACTTGCAATTGGAATTGCAATTTGGTTTATTCCTGCTCCTGATGGAGTTGTGATTGAAGCATGGCATCTATTCGCCATTTTTGTAGCTACTATTTTAGGAATTATTCTAAAGGCTGCGCCTATGGGTACTATGTGTATGATTGCTATTGCTATGACTGCGTTTTCTCAGGTTTTGGCTCCCGGTGAAGCAGGCAAGTCGATTACACTGGCATTAAGAGGTTTTGGTGATAAGGTAATCTGGCTTATCGGAATTTCGTTTTTTATTGCCAGAGGTTTTATCAAAACCGGTTTAGGAAACAGGATTGCTTTTTTGTTTATTAGGATATTCGGAAAAAGTTCGCTTGGCCTCGCTTATGGTTTAGGTCTCGCAGATTTAGTTCTGGCTCCGGCAGTACCAAGTAATACTGCAAGAGGAGGAGGGATTATTTATCCTATTATGAAATCGATGTCAATGAGTTTTGGTTCAATGCCGGATCAGCCCGAAACACATAGAAAATTAGGTGCATATCTTACTTTGAGCAGCTATAATGCAAACCTGATTGCTTCGTCTATGTTCCTGACCGGAACAGCAAGTAACCCAATGTGTCAGAAATTTGCACTTAACCTGGGGATTAAAATTAATTGGATTTCTTGGGCAACTGCAGCAATAGTTCCCGGTTTGGTGGCTTTTTTTGTGATTCCCTTTGTATTGTATAAAATTTATCCGCCAGAACTTAAAAAAACGGGAGATGCTCCGCAAATTGCGGCTCAAAAACTAAAAGAAATGGGCGCAATCTCCCGCAACGAATGGATGATGTTGTTTACTTTTTTTATTTTGTTATTTCTCTGGATGACAGGAGATTTATTCTCTATTGATGCTACAACAACTGCATTTATTGGTTTGGTGATTTTATTGCTTACATCTGTTTTAACCTGGGAAGACGTAAAAGCCGAAAAAGGTGCCTGGGATACAATTGTTTGGTTTTCGGTTTTGGTAATGATGGCAAGTTCGCTTAACGAATTAGGATTTATAGGTTGGTTTAGTAACTTGGTAAAAGCTGAGATTGGCGGATTAAGCTGGCAAATGGCTTTTCCTATTATTATATTAGTGTACTTTTTTAGCCATTACCTTTTTGCAAGTGCAACAGCACACGTTGCTGCAATGTATGCGGCTTTACTTGGTGTAGGTGTATCGCTTGGGATTCCGGGATTGTTATTAGCTTTTATGCTTGGTTTTGTGGGATCACTTTACGGAACATTAACGCATTATGGTCACGGGCCGGCACCTGTTTTCTTTGGGAGCGGCTACGTAGATTTAAAAAACTGGTGGGTCAAAGGTTTAGTCACCGGATTAACAATGTTACTTATTTACATGGTTATCGGTGGGTTATGGCTAAGACTTATTGGGTATTTTTAAATTCGGATTCCCGGAGGAAGTAACTCTTTATACTTTGGATTTTTTTTGATAAATAAAACAATCTTCGGGTGAATGGGCATCAGCCTAAATTTCTTTTCAACGATGATTTCCATAATGTTTTTAAGTAAGGCATCAATTAATGCTTGATTCTCAAAACCTTCAGGAGTGTTTATTTTGGTTAAGAAAATTTTCTTTTCCTGAAAAGAATACTCTACAGATAGTAGTCCTTCAGGTACTATGGTTTCAAATTGTCTTGCAAAAGTGTTGTCTTTGATTGCCATAGTTTCAATAGGTTCCATATTAGTCATGTTTTAATGTAGGTTAAAATAATAATAGAAAAAAGAACGAAAAAATATTCAAACAAAATCTTTTAGAAGATGTCAAAATGTAGTTGATTTGGAATACAAAGGTAATCATTTGATTTTCAATATAAAATTATTTTTAAAAGATCTTAATTAGTCCCCATAGCGCTGTAGTTTTGTAATTTTATTTGGTTTAAAAAATAATTATGGTGTAAGATTTGCAGTGCATATAGCTAAAAAAAGTATTTTTAGCTTAAAATTAAGCGCTGTAACCATAATCACTTTTCAAACAAATGAGTAAAATTCCTGTATATTTTATGCCTGGCCTGGCGGCAAGTCCGGCTATTTTTGAAAGAATCAAATTAGATGAATCTGTTTTTGAGGTTTTTTTGCTGGAATGGGAGATTCCTCAGCCAAAAGAAGCGTTGACGGATTATGCCCTTAGAATTTCAAAAAATATCAAACATGAGAATCCGGTTTTAATAGGTGTTTCTTTTGGAGGAATCCTGGTTCAGGAAATAGCAAAACATATTGAAGCGCGAAAAGTAATAATTATTTCGAGTGTAAGAAGTAATGCCGAATTCCCGAGAAGAATGAAAATAGGTAAAACTACAAAAGCCTACAAACTCATTCCGATGAAGTTGATTTTGAATATTGAAAATCTTGCAAAGTATTCCTTTGGAGAAAAAATCAATAAGCGAATTAAATTATATGAGAAGTTTTTAGCAGTTCGCGACCTTAAATATTTACAATGGGCAGTAGAATCGGTTATTTTATGGAATAGAAATGAAATTGATCCAAAGGTGGTTCATATTCATGGCGATCAGGATGATGTTTTTCCTATTAAGTATATCAACAGTTGTATTGTGGTAAAAGGAGGAACTCATATTATGATCCTTAATAAATATAAATGGCTGAACGAGAATTTACCTTCGATTATATTGGAGGATTAAATGTTGATTTGTTTTTAAATAGAACTACACTAGGCAATCTTGCCATCCTGACAGAGCAAGAAACTAACACAAAGTGGTTTTGCACAATCTTGTCATCCTGAGGAACGAAGGATCTCCGCAAGAAACTAACACAACGATTATTTAGCATGTCGAGCTACTAACAGAGATCCTTCGTTCCTCAGGATGACAAGATTGCGTAAAAAAGCCTCGACTTCGCTCAGCCTGACAAAAAAAATCCCATTCGCCGCGGCGAATGGGATTTTAATATATTATAATTTAAAGAAATTTAGATTTTCTTCATTTGTTCTTTCATCATTGTGATTTGCTCTTTCAACATTCCTTGTTTGTCTAATTTCTTAGCTTCATTCAATAAATTTGTAGCTTCAAGTTTTCTGCGGCGTGACATGGCTACTCCGGCAAGGTTTAATTTTGCTACGGCCAAATCCATATCCATTGATAGTCCAAGTTCGATAGCTTTCTTGAAATGTTTCTCTGCCTGATTGATATTGGTTTGAGATAACATGATTCCGTGAAGATAATTAAAGTATCCTTGTTGTTTTCTTACTAAAGCTGCTTCCGGGTTTTTGATGTATGCCAGCCATTTTTTAGCACCTTCGAAGTCTTGTTTTCTTAATTTAAGGAAGGCTAAAAGGATAAATTCATTTTTAAAGTAAAGAAAAATTGGAATTGCAGTTAGTAAAATAAGGAAAATTCCATTCCCGATATTACTCTCTGTAAATTGGTAAATGCCTGCAACTACAAGAAGTCCGGCCAAAATAAGTTTAATATTTTTGTGAAACATAATAGATGTATATTTGTAATTGCAAAGATAGTAAAATGAATTAAAAATATTTTTATAAAACTACTTGCGAGAAAAAAAAGTCTTTGTATATTTGCACTCGGTTTTAGAGTAACGATATTCAAAAACGGAAAAGAGATATTAGATACCATTTTAAAGATACAAAGCAATGAGCAAAAGAACATTTCAACCATCGAAAAGAAAAAGAAGAAATAAGCACGGATTTATGGACAGAATGGCTTCTGCGAATGGAAGAAAAGTTCTAGCGCGTAGAAGAGCAAAAGGAAGACATAAATTAACTGTTTCTAGCGAGCCTAGACACAAAAAATAATGTTTGTATAAACATACATAAGGCGATTACTTTTTTAGTATCGCCTTTTTTTATACCTTGTCGGTAAAAAATTTGTAACATTCTAGTTTCTAAAGCACTGTGAATGTTTTTGAATGCATATTATAATAACTACACAATACACACAAAATGCCTAAAGACACATCAATAAAATCAGTTTTAATAATAGGGTCAGGTCCTATTGTTATTGGTCAAGCTTGCGAATTTGATTATGCAGGTTCTCAATCTGCACGTTCTATTCGTGAAGAAGGAATTGAAGTTATCTTGATAAACTCAAATCCAGCAACAATTATGACCGACCCAACAATGGCCGATCATGTTTATTTGAAACCATTAACTACAAAATCGATTATTGAAATTCTGAAAGAACATCCACAAATTGATGCTGTTTTGCCAACAATGGGCGGACAAACAGCTTTGAATTTATGTTTGGAAGCTGAAGAAAAAGGAATCTGGCAGGATTTTGGAGTAAAATTAATTGGAGTTGATGTAAACGCAATTAATATTACAGAAGACAGAGAGCAATTTAAACAGCTTTTAGAAAGAATTAATGTACCAACTGCACCTGCAAAAACAGCTACTTCGTACTTAGAAGGAAAAGAAATTGCTCAGGAATTTGGTTTTCCGCTTGTAATTCGTCCTTCGTTTACACTTGGAGGAACAGGAGCAGCAATTGTTTATAAAAAAGAAGATTTTGATGAGCTTTTAACCCGTGGACTTGAAGCATCTCCAATTCATGAAGTTTTAATTGATAAAGCTTTAATGGGATGGAAAGAATATGAGTTAGAGCTTTTAAGAGATAAAAATGATAATGTTGTAATCATTTGTTCGATCGAAAATATGGATCCAATGGGAATTCATACCGGAGACTCGATTACGGTTGCACCAGCAATGACATTATCAGACACAACATTCCAAAAATTACGTGACTATGCTATCCTGATGATGCGTAGTATTGGTAATTTTGCAGGAGGTTGCAACGTACAATTCGCAGTTTCACCAGACGAAAAAGAAGATATCGTAGCGATCGAGATTAATCCTCGTGTGTCTCGTTCATCTGCTTTGGCATCAAAAGCAACGGGTTACCCAATTGCTAAAATTGCTTCTAAACTAGCTTTAGGATACAATCTTGATGAATTGCAAAATCAAATTACAAAATCAACTTCGGCTCTTTTTGAACCAACTTTGGATTATGTAATTGTAAAAATACCTCGTTGGAACTTTGATAAATTCGAAGGTGCTGACAGAACATTGGGTCTTCAAATGAAATCTGTTGGTGAAGTAATGGGAATTGGACGTTCTTTCCAGGAAGCATTACACAAAGCAACTCAATCTCTTGAAATCAAGAGAAATGGTTTAGGAGCTGACGGAAAAGGATATAAAAACTACGAACAAATTATCGAGAAACTGACTTTCGCTAGTTGGGACCGTGTTTTTGTAATTTATGATGCAATCGCAATGGGAATTCCGTTGAGCCGTATTCATGAAATCACAAAAATCGATATGTGGTTCTTAAAACAATATGAAGAGCTTTATACTTTAGAGAAAGAAATTTCGAACTACAAAGTATCAAATCTTCCAAAAGAACTTTTGCTTGAAGCGAAACAAAAAGGTTTTGCTGACAGACAAATTGCTCACATGGTAAATTGTCTTGAAAGTGAAGTGCATACTTTGCGTATGGACCAAAATATCAACCGTGTGTTTAAACTGGTTGATACTTGTGCGGCTGAGTTTAAAGCAAAAACTCCTTATTATTATTCTACTTTTGAGGCTGAAATCGAAAAAGCAAATGGTGAGCGTTATGTAGATAATGAAAGTGTTGTAACAGATAAAAAGAAAATCATCGTTCTGGGTTCAGGACCAAACAGAATTGGACAAGGAATTGAATTTGATTATTCTTGTGTACACGGAGTTCTGGCTGCTAAAGAATGTGGTTATGAAACGATCATGATCAACTGTAATCCTGAAACAGTTTCGACAGATTTTGATACAGCTGATAAATTATACTTCGAACCAGTTTTCTGGGAGCATATTTATGACATCATTCAGCATGAAAAACCAGAAGGTGTTATTGTGCAATTAGGTGGGCAAACAGCTTTGAAACTGGCAGAAAAATTATCTAAATACGGAGTAAAAATCATCGGAACTAGTTTTGATGCACTTGATTTAGCCGAAGACAGAGGACGTTTCTCTGATTTATTGAGAGAATTACATATTCCTTTCCCACAATTCGGAATCGCTGAAACTGCTGACGAAGCTTCTGCGCTTGCAGATACTTTAGACTTCCCATTATTGATTCGTCCTTCTTATGTATTAGGAGGTCAGGGAATGAAAATCGTAATTAACAAAAAAGAATTGGAAGAGCACGTTATCAACTTATTGAAAACGATTCCAGGAAATAAATTACTTTTAGATCACTATTTAGCCGGAGCAATCGAAGCTGAAGCTGATGCGATTTGTGATGCCGACGGAAATGTATACATCATAGGAATTATGGAGCACATCGAACCTTGCGGAGTTCACTCTGGAGATAGTAATGCTACATTGCCGCCTTTTAACTTAGGAGAATTTGTGATGCAGCAGATTAAAGATCACACGATGAAAATCGCAAGAGCTTTAAAAACAGTTGGTTTAATCAACATTCAGTTTGCGATAAAAGATGATACGGTTTATATTATCGAGGCAAATCCAAGAGCTTCCAGAACGGTACCATTTATTGCAAAAGCTTACGGAGAACCTTATGTGAACTATGCTACGAAAGTAATGTTAGGTCATAATAAAGTAACTGACTTTGATTTTAATCCACAATTAAAAGGATATGCGATCAAACAACCGGTTTTCTCTTTCAGTAAATTCCATAATGTAAACAAAGCATTAGGACCAGAAATGAAATCAACTGGAGAAAGTATCTTATTTATTGATGACTTAAAAGACGATCAATTCTACGAATTGTACTCTAGAAGAAAAATGTATTTGAGTAAATAATCTCAAATTCTGATATAAAAAAAGCTCCAATGAAAATTGGAGCTTTTTATTTTAATACTGGAAGTTGGTTTATTTAATAAAAATTATTCATTAGAGATTGACATATTATCTCTGGTATTTTTTTGTACTGAAATTGCACCAAACAAAGCCAATAAAAAAGCAAATGCATAAAAACCTTTTTCGCTTGGTAAAATTGTAGCGTTCCAAAGACCAACAACTAATAATACAATAGATAACAGTGTTCCGAACCAGCAAATTCCGTAATAAATATCAGTAACCGGAAGTTTTTCAAGTCTGTCTCTCACACTTTTTTGTAAGGAAACAACAGCAAAAAGACCAAACATTAAAACGGTGAAATAATATCCTTTTTCGTTTAGTAACATTTCGGCTCTTGCAAGACCAACAATAAATCCAACTGTTCCAGCTCCAAGAGCTACCCAAGATGCCGCTATAAAGGCATTCGATGTTTTTTGTACCATATTAATTTATTTAATTCATGTTTTGGTTAATCACAAATATAAATAAATTAGGTTCTGATTCTAATAAATTGCAATAAATGTTATTCAGTATATTCTTCTAAATTGTTAAATAAAAAAGCTCCATAATCAAGGAGCTTTTTGTTTGAAAAAATAAAGTAAGATAGTTGTTATTGCTTAATCAATTGTTGCAGAGGCTTCAATTGTTCCATATCGATTTTTGATTCTTTTAAAACGGACATTAAAGTCATAATATTGTTTGGGTTCATATTTTTTCCTAATACCCTGACAACTGCAAATCCATTTTCTTTTTTATTGGCAAAAACTACGAATTCTTCAATATTATCATCTGTGCCTACATAGCTTATTGATGCACCGTCTTTACCAGAGCCAAAACTCATTAATTGCTGGTATTTTGGATCTTTTAGAATCGCTTTGACTTTTGCTCTTTCTGTTTCGAACTGAGCCTGATTTGTAGTATTGGCTTTAAAAGCTAAAATATTCATCTTATCAAATGATTTTAAAGCCTCATTTTGTTCTGCAGATAATTTTGTTTTCTCTACGTTCAAAATACTAGGTGAAACATCCAACGCGATAAAATCTTTATTATCGGTATTCTCAACAAAATATTTCTGCAATGAAGGATTAGAATTACAACTTACTAAAGTCAGTATTACTAAAAGGGCTGAGGTAAAAATGCTGATTTTCATCTTATTTTTTACCTTTAGAGGCTTTTTTTAGGTCAGAACCACCAGGAAGTTGCATCTTGTCTGTAAGTACTGAAATTTCGTTAATATCAAAATTACCTGTCAATGACAATAAAACAGTCTCATCGTTTTTTGCTCCGTCAACATACATCAGTAATTCTCTTACCTGAGAATCTGTTGCTCCGGATTTAACAGATATTCTAACGTTTCTTCCGCCATCATTAATTCGCATTAATTCTTCTAAACCGGCTGTTTTTACATATTTGTCAGCAGAGGCTTTCATATCTGCTTCAATTTTTGGGTTTTTAGTGGTAAAAACTTTTAGGTAATCTAATTTTTTAATCAGGTTAATGTATTGTTGTGTTTCCTTATCAGAAGCATCGACTTTTACTTTACTCATTAAATCGAACATCTTTTTGTTTACAATTACTGAGGTCACGTCGTCCTGACCATCAAATTTATCAAATGCTCCCTGTGCATAAAATGCGTGGCTAACGAATGCTAAAACTAGTGTTATGATGAAATTTTTCATTTTTGATTGATTTTAATTACTGTTTAAAAATTTTGTTTTTTGATTGTTCGTATTCTTTAATGTATTGTACGCTTTCGATACCTACATTAACATTGTTTGATAATAACGCCAAAGCTTTTTGCGTTGCAGCAAATGCTTCTTCGGGATCATCATAGGTTCCTAATTCTGATTGCGCTACAGCTGGGGCTGCATTTTTTTCGCTCACATAAAAGTAGGTTCCAACTCCTAGTAAAACAACAACAGAGGCTGCAATAGATAACCACGCTACATTTCGTTTTTTAGTTTTTAGTGGTATTGCTTCATCTGTTTGCACAAGATTCTCGAGTTCCTGCGTCGATTTTTGTTCTTTTACCTGAGAGAAATAACCAAACATAGGTTTGTATTGCTCTAAATGCTGCGCAACATTTGGTGAAGAAAAATATTCTTTTAATTCTTTTTCCTCTACAATACTGGTTTCTCCCTGAAAGTATTTTTCTAATATATCTTCTATTTTATTGAATTCCATAACGGTGTGTATTAAGCATTGATTCTCTAATTTTTTTTCTCGCTCTAGAAAGTGCTACCCGAATAGCCGTTTCATTCATGTTGACAATTTTCGCAATTTCATCAAATTCATATTGTTCAACATCGCGTAACTGAATTAATATTTGTAATTGTTCGGGCAACTGACTTATAATTTTTTCAACCCATTCCAGACTATTCGAATCCTCTAATTTTTTATCCAGTTGAGGTTCCCGATCTGTATAATTATTATGAACAATTTGAAGATTTCCGGCTCTTTTGGATTTTAATTGGTCCAGGCAATAATTTTTGGTCATTGTCATTGCCAGCGCTTCAACACTACTATACGAGTCTAAATTCTCTTTTTTGTTCCATAATTTAACCATTACTTCCTGAGTTGCATCTTCTGCCTCTTCGGTACTGGTTAACAATCTTTTTGCCAGACGAAAAACTTTGTCTTTAAAAGGATTTATTAATTCTATAAACACAATTTGGTTCATCTGTGGTTATTTTTTGGTTTTTGGTTAGAAATGATAATCCTTGTTTTAAATCTTTTTTCAGATAAAATTCAGAGTTATTTTCATTTCATAAACAAACCATTATTAGTTCGTTTATATAGTCAAGACGAGACACGATTATTTTTGTTACACGGCAGATGTAAATTTTAATAAAAAAAAACTCTTTAAAATAATTAGAGTTAAAACTAAAGATACTATTTTTACGTTAATACTACATAGATACCTACTATATGAAAACAATATTAAAGAGTGTACTGTTATTATTTTTGCTTGCTTTTTCTTTGCAATCTTGTGAGGATCAGGATGATGTTGAGTCTCCAGCGGCTTTACAAGTAAATGATTTTGTCTGGAAAGGACTAAATCAGTTTTATTTATGGCAAGCTGATGTACCTAACCTGGCAGATGATCGTTTTAACACTCAGGAAGCATTAAATTCTTTTTTGAGAGGATATTCCAAACAAGAAGATTTGTTTCAGGATTTATTAAATAAACCAATCAGCAAATATCCTAAAGGTCAGGCAATCGATCGTTTTAGCTGGATTGTTGATGATTATACTGTTCTGGAACAGGAATTACAGGGAACTAGTAAAAATGATGGTGTAGATTTTAGATTGAGTTATAAACCCGGAAGCTCTACAGATTTGGTTGGTTATGTGCGTTATATTATTCCGAATTCTGATGCTTCAAAAAAAGAAATTAAGCGTGGTGACCTTTTTAGTGGAGTAAATGGGACACAATTAACGGTTTCTAATTATCAATCACTTTTAGCAGCTGATAGTTATACACTGAATATGGTTTCTTATAACGGAACTGGTTTTGAATCTAACGGAAAAACAGTATCATTAGTAAAAACAACTTTAGACGAAAATCCTATTTTTATCAATAAAGTGATTACTTCAGGAAGTCACAAAATTGGTTATTTAATGTATAATGGTTTCTACGGTAATTATGATACACAGCTTAATGCAGCTTTCGCTGAATTAAAATCACAGGGAATTACAGATTTTGTATTGGATTTAAGATATAATGGAGGAGGTTCTATACAAACTGCAACACGATTGGCAAGTATGATTACCGGGCAGTTTACTGGTAAGATTTTCTCTAAAGAAAAATGGAATGCAAAAATAAATGAATATTACGAAAGTGAAGATCCTGAATCTCTAAATAATAAATTCGTAGATAAAATCGATGGAACTGCAATTAATAGTTTGAACCTGACCAAAATATATATCTTAACGACAAGTGGGACAGCTTCTGCGAGTGAATTGGTAATAAACGGCTTAGTTCCTTATATTTCTGTAATTCAGATAGGGGAAACGACAGTAGGTAAAAATGTAGGATCTGTTACCTTATATGATTCTCCAACTTTTGGCAAATCAAACAGAAATCCAAATCATAAATATGCGATGCAGCCTTTGGTTTTAAAAATTGTAAATGCAGCTGATTTTGGTGAATATACAGATGGTTTAAAACCAACTTATGAGCAATTAGAACGCATTAGTAATCTGGGTGTTTTAGGAGATTCATCAGAACCATTGCTAAATGTTGCAATTTCGCAAATTACAGGATCAGGTGCTAAAAAAGCACAAAATGATAAAGGTGTAGCTTTAAAATCTTTTACAGATGTAAAAGCAATGAGCGGAATGAGAAATCAAATGTTTATAGAAAAAGCTCCCGAAGGTCTCTTAAGAGCATTAAAATAAGAATAATAAAAAAGGCTTTCAGAAATGAAAGCCTTTTTTATTATTGTATTATTCCAAAAACACAATTTATTCTAAACTAAAAATTATTCATTAAAGTAGAAACCATTTGGTGCAATACCTACAGCTAAATCTTTTATAAAAGTTCCATTTAAATCATAGATATAAGCTTTACTGCTTGATTTGAAGTCACCACCATCGCCAATATAAAATTTGTCATTTTTTACTGTGAAACCATATATGTAACCATCTGTAGAAAGACTCGCAGTAAATAATGGAGTAGTTGAAGGGGTTGTTGCCGATGTATTCATAGCATAAACAGATTTATTTACAGTGTAATAAATTTTATCGCCATAAATATCTAAATTTCCAGATCCGTCTAATGATTCAGGGAAAGCAATTTTAGAAATAGTTTTATCTGATAATTTTATTTTTACAAGTTCACCTCTATTTTGGTATGGACTTTTTAAAACATATAAAACGCCATCTTTTACCTCCATGCTGTCTCCACTATACCCAATAGTTATTGGAGCTTCTAAAGTTTTTGTTGCTGGATTAACTACTAATACTTTATCATTTGAAGAATCAGTGATGTATAATTTATTGTTTTCTAAAATAATTCTGTTTGCAGTTGAATTCAGGTCAATTTTAGATTCAACTTTATTTGTGGCTAAATCAATTACTGCAATAAAATCATCAGTATCTCCTGTTGCAGGATTAATGTACGAATATGTATTTGCATTTGTAACATAAGCCTTTCCGTCTTTCACTACACCATATCTTGGAGTAATAAGACCGGTTTCAATTTTCGAAACTAATTTAAAAGTATATCTGTTTACTACATTAATTACGTCAGATCCTCCCGCAATTATGTAAGCGTTGTCTCCATTAAAAAAGATATTTTGAAGATAAACACCCGCAAAATCTGCACCATTAGCAGCTTCATAAACGTTAGGAACAACGGTAGAAAAATCGTCACTTGAAAAAGAAACGGAACCACCTTTACTGGACCCTTCATTTAAAATAAAAAAACCATTATCATAAACTCCTTTTGGGGCATCATTTGAGTCGTCGTTAGAACAAGAAACAAAAAGCGATACGCTTAGTGCTATTAATAAAAATCTAGTTAGCTTCATTATATTAAAATTTAAGGTTAATGTATATATTAAAATTTCTGCCTGGCAAAGGTCTGTTTTCGAGACTTTCGTAATTCTCATTAAAAAGGTTCAAAACCTGAAAGCCTAATTTAAAAGATTCTAAAAAATTAAAATCATAATCAACTCCAAGATTTGATACCGTATAATCCTTTACGATTTGTTTAGGGTCATTATCAGATTGTGTGTAAACAAAACCATTATATAAAAATTGGTAATATGCTGAAATTTTGTTTCTGGAATAAGATATTGCGCCATTTACTTTATGAAACGGAACGAAAAATAACTGTTTTCCAGTTGCTTCATCTTCAGAAATCGTGTAAGCGTATGAGGCATTGGCACTAAAATAATTTTTACTAAAATGCTTTTTCCAGCTTAATAAAGTCTCGGCTCCGTAACTATTTACCTTATCAGTATTTTGAGGAGACCAAATTCCGTTTTTTCCGGGAACCCATTGCAGTAAATCTTTTATTTTCATGTAATAAAAGGTTTGTGTCAACGACATATTTTTGAATGTAAAAACGTTTCCAATTTCTGCCTGATAAGAACTTTCAGGTTTTAGATTTGGATTTCCGCCTTCTTCCCAATACAAATCATTAAAGGTTGGAATTCTGAAATTTCTAGACAGATTCAATTTTAAATTGTATAATTTATTGAGCTGATAAGATGATCCTAGTGAGAATAAAATTGGTGATTTATAATTATCAGTAAACTCTTTTCTGATTCCGAATTCATTTTTCCAGTCGGCTGAAAAATCTTGTTTTATCAATAATGCAGCTGAGCTAATTTCTCTGGTATGATCGCCAAAACCACTTCCATAACCTTTTGTCCTGTTGTAATCTATAATACCGTTAATTTGAGTTGATTTAAAAAGAGTATAACCTAAATCAGCTTTCGTGATTAAGCTTTCGGTTTTTCCGTAAGTATATTGGTTTTTGGAATTGTCAGCATAATATTGAAAATTTTCGAATATATAAGCTGCCTTGAAATTGGTTCTGAATTTCCCGAAATCGCCATCATATTCCAGTAAATTTCTGTTAAAACCATTTATATATTTGCTTTTTCTTTCTGTTTCTGTGATCAATGAAGTATTTCGATCTGTATTTGACGTTTGAGTATATAATTTCAAAATATTCTTTGAGTCGAATTTATATCCTACATTGGCATTCACTGTAATAATATCATATTGACCATTTTGGTTCCAGCGCTGTTCGCCTTTCCAGGTATATCTATTTAGATATTTATAATCGTTTGTAGAACTGTTTTTAGAAAATCCAATTTGAGCACTCCATTTTTCGTTCGAAATATTCGTTTTATAATTGATTCCAATGGTATTAAAACTTCCATAATCGAGCTTTAGATTATTTTCAAATCTTTTATAAAAAGCTAAGTCATTATTTAAATGAACAGTTCCTCCAACAGCGCCACTGCCATAAATAACGCTTCCTCCTCCGGCTTTTACACTTACAGAATTATAATCAGAACCTGAAATAGTATTAAAATCTGTACTTCCGTTCATTTGAGAATTGATATTTATTCCGTTCCAGATTACTGCCGTTTGTGATGCCGTAGTTCCTCTAAAAGCAACTGTAGAAAGCATTCCGCGACCATATTCCTTAAAATAAATAGTTGAATTGAAATTTAGTAAATCCGTAAGTAATGCTTCATTTTTAGCAATAACAGAATCATTGAGTTTTAAAACTGATTGTGAATTGGAGTATTTTTTAAGATTAGCATCAGAAACGATAACTTCTTTGAGACTGGTAATAGAGTCTTTCTGCGCCGATATAATCTGGCACAACAGCAATAAACAAAAAGCTGAAAGTCTTTTTAAAGTCATAATTTCTACACTCTTTTTCCCGAGAGCTCGATATTTGTTATAAAGGCAGGTCTCCTGGCTTGCGTTTTGTTATTTACCTTCCCATTCGCGGGGGCGATCAGTGGTTTTGTAGTTAATAACAAACATTCTTTTTCAGAACTTAGCATACAGTTGCGGGTACAGCTCAAGCTTTATATTACTTGATTCCCTTTTAATGTGTTGATTTAAACACAACCTTAATTTTGTGCAAAGATAAAGGTAAAATTATCGATTTTTCAAATTTATTGGACTTTTAAAAGTAAATTCTAATCAAAAAGGCATTTAAAGTACTATTTTTATTACCTGACCGAAATCTACTTTATTGTTAAAAGCATCTTTTAAGGGTAATAAAGTATGATGGCATAAGATACTTCGAATAACTCCCGCATGTGCAACTATAATTGTTGATGTTGCTGTTTCTTTTGAAAGTTGAGATAAAAAATCACCAACTCTTTTATGTAATTCGATAAATGATTCACCATTTGAGGCATTGATATTTACAAAATCTTCCATCCACGGATTGAGTTGTTCCCGATTAATGTCGTTCCAGTTTTTCATTTCCCAATCGCCAAAATTCATTTCCATCAAGAGCTCATCTTTTTGTAATGACAAGGCTTTAGTGTGCTTGTGAATATATTCGGCTAAAATTACACAACGCTTCAACGGACTCGAAAAGATAATTGCATCTTGTGGTAATTGCGAAACAATATCGTCGAAAATGTGTTCAAAAGGTTCTGCTAAACCTACATCAGATTGTCCGTAGCAAATTCCTTTTTCGCAAATTGTTTCCGTATGACGGACTAAATAAATTTCCATATAAAAAGAATACTTAAATAATAAACTACTTCACAAACTTGTTGCGTTGCACCCAAACAATCTCCTGTGTAACCATCTATCCATTTTTGAAAATAACGAGCTAGAAAATAACGCATTATGAAAACCGGAAGCAGGGCCAAAAGAAATTTGTACTGAAAATAAGAGAACACAAATAACGGAATCAGTCCAAAGAAAAAAGATCCTGAAATTTCTTTCCAGGTGTGATTTTTCGCAATCGGCTTGCTCTTGCTAGAAGCATCATCTCTCGAATATTCATGTGTAAAAATAATAGAGATTGCAGCAAGACGACTCAAAGCATGAGCCGAAACAAATAAAAGATAAACCTGAAAAACCGCAATAGCATTGTCTCCTTTAAAAAGTAAAATAGATTCAGAAAGCAATTTAAATTTCAATAAAAAAAGTAAAACTAAACCAATTGCCCCATAAGCGCCTATGGCACTATCCTTCATAATAATTAGTATTTTTTCTTTGGTCCAGCCTCCGCCAAAACCATCACAAACATCAGCAAAACCATCTTCATGAAAAGCTCCTGTAGTAAGAACAGAAGTAATAAATGCAAAAATAACAGCTGTTTCTGTTGAAAGAAAAAGAGAAAAGATATAAAAAGAGAGAAAAGAAATACTGGCAACAATCCAGCCAATCAAAGGGAAATATCGGGTTGCTTTGTTTAAATAATCAGGATGATGATCAATGTTTTTTGGACATGGAATTCTGGTATAAAACATTAAACAGGTAAAGAAGATATGTAGTTCTTTTTTCATTTAAAAAAGTGGATTTATAAATTTTTGATGAGTACTGAATACTGTAACTGAATACTGTTACTTTAATAACTTCCTACTGACTCCGGCACTTTCAAAACTTGCCATATCATTCAAAAAAGCTACGGCTGATTGTAAAATAGGAAAAGCAATTGCACAGCCAGTTCCTTCGCCTAAGCGCAAATCAAGGTTTAAAATTGGTTTTGCGTCTAAATAATTTAATAATTTTTGATGTGCTTTTTCAGCAGAGCAGTGACAGAAAACAGCATTGTTTTTTATATCGGGATTAATTTTTGATGCAACCAAAAAGGCAACACTGCAAATAAAGCCATCTACCAAAATCAGCATTTTATGATCGAAAGCAGTCAACATTCCGCTTGCAATTTGCATGATTTCAAAACCTCCAAAATAAGCGAGCTGTTGTTTTAATTCGGCATCACCGGAATAATTTTCAATGGCTTTTTGAAGTAAATTTTGTTTCTCAATCAGCTTTTCATTTTCAACTCCGGTACCTTTTCCAACACATTCTTCTATAGGTAAGTTGGTTAAAATGCTCATTAAAACAGAAGCTGTAGAAGTATTTCCAATTCCCATTTCGCCAAAACCTATGCAATTAGAGCCTGTTTTAGCAATGTCATCCACAATCGATTTTCCTTTTTCAAAACACAACTGCAATTCTATATCACTCATTGCAGGAATATGCAGGAAAGACTGCGTTCCTTTGGCAATTTTAGCGGGAATCAAATTGGCGTTTGTGGGAAAATCATAATTCACACCTGCATCTACAATCGATAACTGAATATCATTTTGATGGCAAAAAACATTTATTGCAGCGCCGCCTTCGAGAAAATTACCAACCATTTGTCTCGTCACATCCTGCGGATAAGCGCTTACACCATGATTTGCTATTCCGTGATCTGCTGCAAATACAACAATATTAGGATTTATTATTTTAGGATTTAAAGTTTCAAAAACCGTAGCAATCTTAAAAGCCAGTGTTTCTAAAGTTCCCAGAGCGCCGATAGGTTTTGTTTTAGAATCTATTTTTTCCTGCAAAAGTGCACTAAAATTATTTTTAGTTTCAGTTTTAATTTCAGATTGGGTTTTCAAATCAAAATCTAAAACAGGATTTGATATAACATTTTTAATTTCAGTACAAACCGGAGTTTCTGATTTTTGTTTCCAATTCAATTGCTGCAACATGGGTTGATTATCATAATTTGTTGCCGGTTTCCCGATACAAAAATATCCCAATGGCTCTATGTTTTCCGGTAAATCAAGGATTTTTTTAAACTGATAATAATTCAAAATAGAAACCCATCCCATTCCGTAACCTTGTTCTGTAAGCGATAGCCAAATATTTTGTGCAGCACAAACCGAACTGAATTTTACAGCTTCGTTACTGCCAACAGTTCCAATCGTAAATTGATTTAAAACAGATCGATCATATGCAATTATAAGTCCAATTGGCGCTTCTTCAATTGCTTCTAACTTCAGGGATTTATAGTGTTCTTTTTGTTCCGGATTATCAGTAAGCTCTTCGGCTTTTTTATTATAATCAAGAAATAGATTTTTTACAGCAGTTTTTACTTCGGCAGATTTTATGATAAAATATCTCGTAGCATCGGTTAATCCCACAGATGGAGCCCAATGTCCGGCTTGTAAGGCTTTTTTAATCACCTCATCAGGAACTTCATCCGTCGTGAAATGACGCGTGTCCCGGCGTGATTTTAAAATATCATCTAAGTAACTCATTTTTTGTATAGTTTTAGAATTTGGAGTTCTCTTAATTTTATTTTAACCTTTGATTTTAACGGGAATTCCTGAAACCATCAAAATTACTTCATCTGCATTTGAAGCCAGAAACTGATTCATCCAACCTTGTAATTCGGTAAATTTTCTGCCAATATGAGTTTCGGCATGAACCCCCATTCCAATTTCGTTTGTAACAATAATCAAGGTTGCATTTTCCTGATTTGCAATAGAAAGAAATTCTTTTTTAGCTTCTTCCAGACTTAAAATTACATCATATTTATGGTCAGTAAAAAAGTTTGTCAACCAGAGCGTTACACAATCAATCAATGCTGTTTTTCTTGTAAAATCAATTTTACTTAAATATTTTTCTTCTTCAATATTTGTCCAGCGTTCATCTCGTTCCTGCTGATGACGATCAATTCTGCTTTTGAAATCATCATCCCATTTTCTGGCAGTTGCCACATATAGAGGTGATTCTGAAAGCTGTAAAGCTAAGTTTTGAGCATAATTGCTTTTTCCTGATCTTTCGCCTCCGGTAATTAGATAAATCATTTATTGATTGTTAAGTATAAATTGTTAGTTGTTATGGCGTTTCCTTCGGCCGGGCTATTCGCTTTATTCCCAATTTAAAAAACTACGGCTAAAAAGCCTTGTTTTTTTAAATTGGGAGATATCGCTTCTATCCCTAACGCAAATGACCAATCGTATAAAAAATAGTTATAAATTTATAACTAATAATTCATAATTAACAATTTAATAAGGGCAATGACGGCAATCATTTCCACAACAGCTTCCTCTTTTCAGGTGAAACCAAGCTTTAAAAACATAATTATTGTTTTCGAGATAGTAATCAATTCCTTCAATTAGTTTTTCTTGTTTTGGTAAAGAGAGGGCTTTATTCGTGAGGGCTTTTTGAGGTGTAATTGTTTCTATATAAGCATCTATTTTATCTTCGCAGGCTTCTTTAAAACAAACTGGACAAAGACAATCACCTCCTTCAGAAAGATTAAATATAGGAGGGAAATCATTGCACCAACATTTGTTTTCGGTTGAAATATCGCCACAATTAAAAGAAGATTCGCAACCAGAACAAACTTTTGTTTTTATGGTATTCATAAGATAAAGGTGGTATTTGTGGGATTTTGTAAGAATAAAAGTAAACAAAAAAAATAGAAATTGCGTTACCTTTGTCTCTTTCAAAATCTAAATTATTAAATTAGAATGATTCAGATTATGAGCCAAAATTCGAGAAAGCAAAAACTATTCCCTAAAAATAAGATAACCTGTTTATGAAAAATTTATTACCCAAATTAATTTTTATTTTACCCTTTTTTATTCTCGTTGGATGTAAAAAGAATGAAACTGCGGAGATTGCAAAAACTGAAATTGCAACAAACAGTATAGAATACGCTTCCGGACTTTCTATTGTAAAACACGAAGGATATTCAGTAGTGACAGTTTCAGATCCATGGCCAAATGCAAATGCAAAATTTACGTATATTTTAAAAGAAAAAGAAGCTAAAGTTCCGGACAGTTTACAAAAATATACCACAATAAAAGTTCCATTAGAATCTGTTGTAGTAACCTCGACAACTAATATTCCGTTTCTTGAAATGCTGGAAGTCGAAGATAAATTAGTTGGTTTTCCGCACACTGATTATGTATCATCAGAAAAAACCAGAGTTTTAATTGATAAAGGTGCAGTTAAGAATGTAGGTCAGAACGAAAAATTAAATATCGAGCAATTGATTGAGTTGTCTCCGGATCTGATTGTTACTTTTGGAGTTGATAATAACAATCCGATGTTGGATAATTTGAAGAAAAGCGGACTGACTATTTTGATTCAGGCAGACTGGATGGAGCAATCTCCACTAGGAAAAGCAGAATGGATTAAACTATACGGAGCATTATTTGGCAAGGAAGATAAAGCCAAGGAGTTATTTGATAAAATTGTTTTGAGTTACAATCAGGCTAAAAAATTACTAGCCGATAAACCTGCAGTTTCGACTGTTTTATATGGTGCTATGTACGAAGATGTATGGTATGTAGCCAAAGGAAATAGCTGGGTTGCACAATTTATGAAAGATGCTCATGCAAATTATTTATGGTCAGATCTAAAAGGAACCGGAAGTGAAGGATTGTCTTTTGAAAAAGTTTTGGTAAAGGCAAAAACAGCTGATTTCTGGATTGCTTCTGGTGCATTTAAAACATTGGATGAATTTGGAAAAATTAATACACATTATAGTCAGTTTGATGCTTTTAAAAATAAGAATGTATATACATTCGAAGGTAAATCAGGAGCAACAGGAGGAACAGTATATTATGAATTGGCGCCAAGCCGTCCTGATTTAGTATTGAAAGATTATATCAAAATATTTCATCCTGATTTATTGCCAAGCTACGAATTTACTTTTGCATCTAAATTAAACTAAAGATATTGATCAATAAAAAGCGAAATATAATCCTGTTTTCAATACTTGGTTTAGTACTCTTGTTTATGTTTTTTCTGGACATTAGTTTAGGATCAATAACAATTCCGTTCAAAGAAGTTTATACAAGTTTAACAGGAGGCCAGGCCAGCAAATCGACATGGGAATATATTATTATTAATTATCGTTTGCCTAAAGCAATTACTGCTGTTTTAGTAGGTGTAGGATTGTCTATCAGCGGATTATTAATGCAAACCCTATTCAGGAATCCTTTAGCCGGACCGGATGTTTTAGGACTAAGTTCCGGAGCGATTTTAGCCGTAGCCGTTGTGATTTTAGGTGCAGGTTTTTTACCCACATTTTTAAACGTGATTCTTTTGTCACCTTACGGGATTGTAATTGCATCAACATTAGGAAGTGTTTCTGTTTTAATGTTGGTTTTGTTAGTAGCACAGCGATTACGAAACACAATGGCAATTTTAATTGTTGGACTAATGTTTGGCAGTTTTACCAGTGCTATCGTTGGGGTTTTGACCTATTTTAGTTCGGCAGAACAATTACAGAAGTTTACCTTTTGGTCCTTAGGAAGTCTGGGAAATCTTTCCTGGACCTCTATTGCTATTTTAGCTGTGTGTATAAGTTTGGGTTTACTTTTAAGTGCAAGTAGCATAAAGCCTTTGAATGCATTGCTTTTAGGAGAGAATTATGCTAAAAGCATGGGTTTGAATTATAAAATGGCACGACTAACAATTATATTTGCAACAAGTATTCTGGCAGGAAGTGTTACAGCTTTTGCGGGTCCTATTGCTTTTATTGGTTTAGCAGTTCCGCATATTGCAAAGCTCACTTTTCAAACCAGTAATCACGCCGTTTTATATTGGAGTACATTTTTTTATGGCGGAATAATCATGCTCTTTTGCGACATAGCCTCACAATTACCAGGATTAGAAACCACATTACCAATTAATGCCATTACGTCTATAATAGGTGCACCTGTAGTGGTTTGGTTATTAATGAGAAAAAGAAATTTTCAGTAAAAATTATTTATCCACAGATTAAAAAGATTCTCGCAGATTTTAAAATCATTTTAATCCTTACAATCTGTGGCAAAAGAAACTTATCAGCTTAGTAACTCAGAACCTTAGCAACTTTAAAAAATGAATACTATTTTAGAAACTTCAAACTTAAGTATTGGATATAAATCCAAGAAAGAAACTGCGGTTATTGCTGAAAATCTAAATCTAAATTTAAGTTCCGGAAAACTAATTTCATTAATTGGAGCAAACGGAATTGGCAAATCAACCTTATTGCGCACAATTACCGGAATTCAGCAGCCTTTAGCAGGAAACGTTTTCCTGAATGATAAAAATATTAATACATATACACCTTTAGATTTAGCTCAAAATCTAAGTTTGGTTTTAACCGAGAAGTTGCCACCAAGTAATCTTTCTGTTTTTGAGTTGGTTGCATTAGGCCGTCAGCCTTATACAAACTGGATTGGTACTTTGACGCCAACTGATATTGAGAAAGTTCAGGAGGCCTTAGAATTGACTCAGATTGAGCATTTAGCTCAGAAAAAACATTATGAAATTAGCGACGGACAATTACAAAAGGTTTTAATTGCAAGAGCACTGGCGCAAGATACACCATTGATTATCCTGGATGAACCTACAACACATTTGGATTTACTGCATAAAGTAGCCTTATTCAAATTATTGAAAAAGCTAACGCAGGAAACTCAAAAGTGTATTTTGTTTTCAACACACGATATTGATCTGGCGATTCAGTTAAGTGACGAAATGATTATTATGACACCGGAATTAATTATTCAGGATGAACCTTGTAATCTAATTTCAAAAGGAAGTTTTGCCACTTTATTCAAGGACGAACATATTATTTTTGATGCCGAAAGAGGAAAGTTTATAATTACTTAAAGGTTGGAAGTCCCAGCGGGACGTAATATTTATATAAATGTGAATCACATTCAATAGAGCCCCGTAGGGGTGAAATATATATCGCTCCGCAGGAGCTTCGTGTTAGAAATTTAATATGAGTTATAAGTATAATGCTCCTCCGGAGGTTACAATTATATCTTAAACCTTTAATGCAATTTGTCTTTTAGCTTCTCCAACCACAAAAGCCACAGAATTTGCAATATTAAAACTTCTGATTAATTTCGACATCGGAATCGTTAGGTGATTTTCAAAACGTGCCAAAACTTCCTGGCTCAAACCAACACTTTCTTTCCCAAAAACCAACCAATCGCCATCGTGAAAATCAGTTTCAAGATATGATTTTTCGGCATGGGAACTCATCAGGAAAACACGTGACTGATCCGGAATTTGTTGAATCCATTCTTCTATGTTTTGATATTCGGTAACGTCAAGATGCACCCAATAATCCAAACCGGAACGTTTCAGGTTTTTATCATTAATAACAAATCCAAAAGGATGAATTAAGTGCAATTTACTTTCTGTACCTACACACAATCGCCCAATATTTCCGGTATTATTAGGGATTTCCGGTTCTACAAGAACAACGTTTAGCATTATTGTTTATTTGTTTAATTGGTTAATAGTTTAATCCGTGAAATTGTTAGTCAATCGATCTTTAACTCAAACTCATCCAGGAATCCAGACATCGAAATTATCTAATTTTCAAATTGACTCATTATCTAATTCAAAAAAATCTGAAACTTCTAAAACCTCACCGGCTTTTAAGTTCTGCAAATATACATTTCCTATACGAACACGAACTAATCTTAAAGTTGGAAAACCAACTGCAGCGGTCATTTTTCGAACCTGACGAAACTTTCCTTCATTTACCGTTATAGAAGCCCATGAAGTTGGACCATGCCGTTCGTCCCGTATTTTTTTTGCCCTTGGACCAAAATCAGGAATTTCGGTCACAATAAAAGCAGAGCAAGGTTTGGTTTTGTATTTACCTCCATCAAAACCAATTTCTACACCTTTTTGCAATTCTGTAATAGCTTCTGGTGTAATAACACCATCAACCTGAACATAGTATTCCTTATCGACTTTTTTGCTTCTTATCTGTTCACTTACTTTACCGTCAGTAGTCAGTAAAAGCAATCCTTCAGAATCTTCGTCAAGTCTACCAATGGCCATTGTGCCCACCGGAAAATCATGCAATTCGCCTAAAAGCTTTTTCTTTCTTTTTAATTCATATATAAATTGGCTGAGATAGCCATAAGGTTTAAAAAGAATGAAGTGTCGATGCATGTTTTATTTTTTTGCAAAGATAGTTTTGTTTGAGAAGGAATTGAAAATATTGATCAAATAAACCAAAAGCAATGTTAAAGCACTTAGTTTTCAGCTTTAGAATTCGTAATATTATAATACTAACAATAAAATACAAAATTATGGAAACTAATAATTTAGGATCAAAAAAGATAAATGGAGCTCAAAAAAATATAGATGAATCTAAAGGAAAAAACATTTCGCATGATAACCAACCAGAAGAATCTAAACTGAAAAAAGAAGTTGTTACTGATAAAAGCGGCAATAAAGAAGTTGTAGACAGGGCCCGAAATGAGAATGAGGAAATTAAGGAAGTAAAAGGTGACGTAAATTCAAAAAACGCAAATTCTAATCGTGGAGTTGCTACAGAAGAAGAGGCAAAGAAAACGGTAGAAAACAAAGACAGAAACTCAGATATTACACCCAATCGTTATTCTAATTCTAATCCCGAAAGTCATAAGGATCGCGGAAATATGAAATTAGATGAAGATAGTAAATAAGAAAAAATTAACGGATTATCGTGATCTTAATGTAAAATAACATATGATTATGAGAAAGTCTTAATCTTATTGTAAACTCCGGATTTCGTATGGTCTTCCCTGAATATCTTCGTAAATTGTAGTACAAATTTTAAATATATTAAAGATGGCACTTTTAGAAAACAAGGTTGCTTTTGTGTCCGGCGGAGGTTCAGGAATTGGACGTGCGGTGGCAGAAGCTTACGCTCGAGAAGGAGCAAAAGTAGTACTTTCAGATATTAACGTAGATCACGGCGAAGAGACCGTAAAAATTATAAAGGATAGAGGTGGAGAAGCTTTTTTTGTAAAAGGAGATTCATCAATCGCAAGCGACAATAAACATATGGTTGAAGTAACCGTTTCTAAATATGGCCGACTTGATATTTCATGTAATAATGCAGGAATGGGCGGTCCTGCCAAACCAACCGGTGAATATGAACCTGAAGCATGGGATAAAGTAATTGCTTTAAATTTAAGTGGTGTTTTCTATGCCTGCCGCTATCAATTAGAGCAAATGGAAAAAAATGGCGGAGGAAGTATTGTAAATATTGCTTCAATTCACGGTCAGGTTGCAGCGCCTCTTAGTCCGGCTTATACTGCTTCTAAACATGGAGTAGTAGGGTTGACTAAAAATATTGCAGCAGAGTATGCACAAAAAAATATTCGTTGTAATGCAGTTGGCCCGGGTTATATAGAAACAGCTTTGCTAAAAGATAATCTAAATAAGGAAATGATGACTGCAATTGCTGCAAAAGCACCAATGAACCGTTTAGGAACTGCTGAAGAAATTGCCGAACTGGTAGTATTTTTAAGTTCTGAAAAATCTTCCTTCACAACTGGAAGTTATATCATCGCCGATGGTGGATATACTGCAATTTAATTTTCTTTTATATAAAATATAAAGGCTGTTTTAATTTTAAGGCAGCCTTTTTTATGTTTATATCTGAAAATAAATAAAGTTTTATCTTGTTAAAATACAGTAATAAGGTAAATTCTTTCAATAATATATAATTGTTTAAAGTGGCGATAAGTTTGGTGAATGCTCAGTCATTTGTGCAATAAATTGATATTTATTGTGAAATATTTATAAAATTGAAAACAATAACTTTATGGTTTCACAATATTCCCTTAACTTTAAAGGATATAAATTTGATTTCTAAAAACTCTATTTTTTTAAACACATGAAAAACATTTACTCTGCTCGCCATTTAATGGCTTTTTTAAGTTTTTTTTATTGCTGCTCCGGGAATCTCTTTGCGCAAACGATGCCATCTCCCAGAGTTTCGCTTCCTATCACTGAAAATTTTGATGGATTATTAGCTTCTTCTACAACTTATCCAGCAGGATTTCAAGGCTGGTTGGTAAGCGCTACAGCAAATACAGCTACTTATGGTACCGGATTAACCGGTGACAGAGCTTTAATAGCAAACAGTACCGCAAATACTAATAGTGGTAATATTCATAATTATAATGGTAAAATTGGTTTTTTGAATACTACTTCTGCTGATTTCTCTTTGGGGTTTGCTTTTTCAACCCTTAACAATACAGCAATAAAAGTAAAGTACGATGCAATGATAATTCGTAACCCATATGACGGAAGCGCTAACAATCGTCTTCAGGAAATGGCATTGCAATATCGTGTAGGTAGTACAGGTGCTTTTATCACTTTGCCATCTACAGCATATTCAAATTCTAGTACAGTGCAGCAAACCACTGCTGTTACAACACCTTTAAATTTACAAACAATAACAGTAACACTGCCATCAGATTGTGATAATCAAAATCTAGTTCAGATAAGATGGATCGCAAGATTAGTTTCAGGTACGGCCGGTTCAAGACAATCATTTGCTATAGATAACATCGATATTAGAAGTGATGTTCTTGCTCCTGTAAATGTTGCAGGCTATCCAAAAGCTGAAAATATTTACGGAGAGAGTTTTGATTTTTCTAATAAAATAGATGAAGTTGGTAAAACATATTATGTTTTATTGCCAGGAGGAAGTGCTGCTCCAACAGTTGCACAGTTAAAAGCTGGACAGGACGCAAACGGAATGGCTGCTTTGCAATCCGGATTTTTAAACATTACGAATCCTTCTCAGGCTTATGTGAAAAATTTTGCAGGATTGAGCCTGAGTACATCTTATTCTGTTTTCTCTATTTCTGAGGATCCTTACAGCAATATTCAATCAACAATAAATAAGGTTGATGTGACAACTTCAAGCGTTGCAACTCCAATTGTATCGACTACAGTAACTTCGTTAGATTTAGGTTTTTCTCAATCTACATTTGATTCAGACACTTTCGAATATAAAATTCAGGCTGTAAATCTTACGAATGATGTAACTTTAAACGCTACTACAAACTTTACAATATCTAAAGATAATACAACTTTTAGTTCGTCTCTTGTTTTTACTGTTGCTGATTTTGTTTCTAATCCAACACCTACAGTTTACGTAAAATTTACTCCAGATGCAGTAAATAACTTTACAGGACTAATAACACACGAATCGGTTGGTGCAACTACTAAAACAGTAACGTTAGCCGGAGCTGGAATTGATCCTTATAAGCAAGGATTTAATGATGCAAATGTTTTGACAAATAGTGGCTGGACGCAATATAATGTTGCCGGAACTTTAAACAAATGGGCTTCAACAACAGTTGCCAGAAATGTAAATTCAGGAGCGGCAGCAGTTTTGATGAACGGATATTCTGAGACCGGAGCAAGCAAAGACTGGTTGATTTCGCCTAAATTGCATTTAGATACTTTTGGACAATTCCCATTATTATCTTTTTACTCTCGTAAATTTTATACAGGACCAGGTTTAAAATTAATGGTTTCTGTTGATTACGACGGAAAAAGTAATCCTGAAACGGCAAACTGGACAGAAATACCAGCTGATTTTCCAACTACAACAGGAAATTACACCAAATCGCAATACATCAAACTAAATAATTATAAAACAAGTCATACCTATTTGGCATGGGTTTATGAAACCACAGCAGGCGGAAATAATTTTGCTGCAGAATGGTCATTAGATGATGTAGAAATTACTAACGAAGCGGGTTATGTAGCTTCTAATCCTGTTTTAGATTTTGGAGATGTAAATCCAAGTGCGGTTTCTGCAAGCCAGTCTTTTAGTTTTAATGCAGAAGGTCATGGTGATATTATAATTACAGCTCCGGCAGATTATCAACTGTCTTTAGATAATAATTTATTTCAAGCAACGATTGTTGTTAGCCAAGCCGATGCTGCAGCAGGAAAAACACTTTATGCAAGATTTGCACCTTCTGTAAAAGCGTTAACTATTTCTGGAACTTTAACAGTAACTGGAACTTTGTTGAATAAACAAATTGGCTCTTTAACCGGATCTTCTATCCCAAAAGCAGATACTTTTGATGTTGTAACCTATAACTTAGAGTTTTTTGGTACAGCTGTAAAAGGTACAGACGGAGTTGAATTTGGACCGACTGATAATGCGCTTCAAATTGAAAATGTAGCCAAAGTAATGAACAAACTAAATGCAGACGTTTATGTTGTTCAGGAAGTATCAGATGAACCTGCTTTAGATGCTTTAATTCAAAAGATAAGCATCAATGGAAAAACATTTGATAAAACAATTTCAACTTCATGGTCGTATTCATTTAATGCACCGGATCCTAATTTTCCTCCTCAAAAATTAGTAGTAATTTATAATACCCAAACAGCAACAGTAACAGATACACGTGTAATGTTTAAGGATTTATATGATGAGGTACGTGCCGGAACCACGACTTTACCAAATTATCCGGGTGGTAATGGCGCAAGCTTTTTCTCATCAGGCCGTTTGCCTTATATGGTACAAATAGAAACGAATCTGGGCGGAGTAAAAAAACTGCTTAACTTAGTAGATGTTCATGCACGTGCAAACAGCGGAACAGATATCGCCAGATACAATATGCGTAAATATGACTCGCAGGTATTAAAAGATAGTTTGGATCTTTATTATGCAAATTCTAATTTAATTATTTTAGGAGATTATAATGATGATGTAAAAGCATCTGTTATTACGCCAAATCCTTCTTCATATAAAATGTTTGTAGATGATACTGTAAATTATAATGCCCTTACTTTAGGAATTAGCCAGGCTGGAGCTTATAGTTATTTAAGTTCAAGTGGATTTCTGGATCACATTATGATTTCTAATGAATTAAATGATCAATACATACCAAATTCAATAGCAGTTTATGATCCTCGTAATGATATTGCAAATTATACCAATACAACGTCTGATCACGGACCTGTAATTGCGCGTTTTGAGTTAAAATCTTCAACATTGTCTACAATAGATTATGAAACCAAGAACGGTTATTTTGTTCAGGCATTTCCTAATCCAAGTACAGATGTTTTGAATATTGTTGTTAAGACAAATAATGATAAGAAACTAAAATTAAACCTGTATGATATTTCAGGTCATTTAGTTGCAAATCCTATTCAGATAAACGCAACACAAGAGGTGAGCACAACAGCAATTCCGGTAAATTATTTACAATCGGGTATCTATGTTTATACTTTGACAGAGAATAATAAGGTTGTTTATAAAAACAAGATTATAAAGAAATAATAATTATTACATGTTTTAAAAGAGGCATCCGTGTTTGTGGATGCCTCTTTTTTTATGTTTAAAATAATGCTTTAAACTTATTCAAATCAAGATCAGGAGATATTGCATAAAAATAGTCTAACTGCCATTGTTGGGTTTTCTGAGCCTGTTTACTCGTTGTTTCATCCCAAGGCGGATAAACTCTCGTAGCTCTTTTTCCTTCTTTTGTTGCAGTAGAAAAGATTGCTTTTTCCAGCAGAATATTTTTAGGAAAAATAAATTGTCCAAATAAATCATTTTTTCGAACACTGATAATGACAAAATCTATTGCGTCAGAAAAATCAAAAGGTTCTATGATTCCGTTTTTATTCCGTTTCCATAAGGTTACAAACTGACCTGTTTTTGTAGGCGTTATTTTTGCTGTTCTGTAGCAAATATAATTTCCGTTCTGGTAAAAATTGTAAGCATCATAATCATTACTTTCAGCTTCCTGTTGAGGTTCTGTAACTTCAAAATCGCAGTAATCATAAACTAATTCTTTGGCAATAATTAAATCTTCGGGTAATGATTTTTTATCATTCCAATTGTTTTTGATTGTCATTTTAATGGGATTTCTATTCAGTTATTTCGTAAAAATACCACAAAAAGAACTTTAAAAAGAAACATTTAACCCAAAATTTAATCCCCACTGAAACTGATTAAACGATTGATTACTCAATGGATTTATATAATAATTTACTGCAGGTTCAACAAAAACATTGGTCTTTTTATACACACGATATTGCAAAGTACTACTTAAGGTAGAACCATATACGTAATCATTTGCGTTTATATTCTGACCAAGCGAATTGCCATCTAAAGCTACATTGTTAGAAATCAATTTACCAACAAAACCTCCCGTATTTAAATTGATACTGGCTTTGTTTTTACTAAAAACAGAATACGAAACTTCTAACGGCATTTCGATATATCGTAAATTCTGATCCAGATTTCCGGTTTGAATATTGTTGCTTTGAATATCGTTTTCTTTTATCGCATTTGTAGTTGAGTTAGGAACAAATACATAATCTGCATTAGTCGTAATTTTTGGTGCGGCAGCTGTCGTATTTAAGTTAAAATAATCATTAGAACTAAAAAAGGCAGCATTTTTTGTACTCAAATAAGAAACATTTGCAACGCTCTGTCCTAATTCATTAATTTTAAAACCAGAACCCACAGCCCATTTTTTGTTGATTTTATATTTGGTTTTTACTCCGTAAGTACTGCTTTGTTTAGAATCATTTGTATTGCCAAAAGTTTTGTCATTTTTATAATTTTCAGAACTTGCAACACCGGCAAAAACTTCGACAGCCCATTTTTCACCTTTAGCAATCTTTTTGTCTTCCTTTTCGTTTTTTGTTTCAGGAGTTAAGATACCTTTTTCTAAATTTTGAAGCTCTGCTAATTGAACAGAGTCTTGTTTGCTCAGCGCATTATTAAATTTAGAATTGCTTTTTTGATTGCTCGCTAGTTCTTTACTCAGCAAAATGCGATCATTATCTTGTTTTACTACACTTTCATTAATAACACCAGTATTGTTTTTTGAAGCTGATTGCTCTTCAAAAATAGATTTCGATAATTGATTTTTTGTATTTGGATTAAATGGATTTGCATTTCCGGCAACAAAAGTTTTTTCGGATAAAATTTTATCAGAAGATTTTTTATCTGTAGTTATAAACTGATTTTTTGATGCTGAATTAAAAGAATTTGTTTTAGCAGAAACCATAGCTTTTTCAGCTAAAATTTGGCTGGAAACCTTTTTATCTGCATTTGCAATTTGATTTTTTGAAGTCGGATTAAGAGCATTTTCTTTACCGGAACTAATATTTTTTTCTGTTACAGTTTGGTTAGAAACTTTCTTATCCGTGTTTGTCATTTGACTTTGTGTGCCTGAATTAAATCCGTTTTTTTGTTCTGTAACTAATGTTTTTTCGGCTACAGCCTGATTGTTATTTTCCTTTACTTTATTTGGTTTTAAGTTTAAGTCATCAGTATTAGAATTATTGGAGCTTTTAGCATTTGTGTGAGCAACTGCCGTTTTTTGATTTTGATTTTTGGGAGAATGATTAAGTTGATCAGATGTGTTTTTTAAAGAAGAATTATCTTTAGAATTAACAGATTGATTTTCTAGTGTAATTTGCCCGGAATTATTGTCCTGAGTTGAGGTTGCTTTATTTGAGTTTAAATTATCTTTTTGTTCCTCAAGAACAACATTGTTTTTTTCCTGAGCATCACCTTTTATCGTTTTGATTCCTGAAGTAGAGCTAAAATGTAAAACAGAAGGAAGTAATAAGCCTAATAATAAGCATGCTGCAGCCGACCACCAAAGAATAGCTCTTTTTTTCTTTTTTGGTTTGTCTAATTTCTCCTCAATCTGACCCCATAATTCCGGAGGTGGAACACTTGAAAAGTTTTCCATTGATGAAAAAATATCTTCTATATCTTGCTTTTTCATGCTATTTTAAAATTTTTTATGCTCAGTATTCTTTTCTGCAAAATGTGCTTGGCCCTGTTTAAATTTGATTTTGATGTTCCTTCTGAAATCTTTAGTAATTCTGCGATTTCCTTGTGTTTCATTTTTTCAAAAACATATAAGTTAAAAACTGTTCGGTATTGGTCGGGTAAATCCCTTATATATTCCAATAGTTTTTCTTGTTCTATAGGCACAATATCCAGTTCTTCTTCCTCGACAAAATCAGTATCAGGATCAAAAACATCTAAAAAGAAACTTTCTTTCTTCTTTTTATTTAAGGTTTCAATTAGCTTATTGATGAAAATACGTTTTAGCCAGCCTTCAAAACTTCCTTCAAATTTATATTGGCTTATTTTTTGAAAAACGATTACAAATGCCTCCTGAAAAACATCTTTAGCATCGTCTTCATTTTTCATATACTTTAAGCAAATACCATATAAAACAGGAGAGAACAACTGATATATTTTCAGTTGTCCCTCCCTGTCATTTTTTATGCACAGCTTAATGTATTTTTCTAAATCGTCTTTCAAAAAAGTGGTATTGTTTGGTTTTGCAAAAATAGTTCTTAAATGCTTATAAAACTATCTTTTATAAATAGTACGGGTTGCATCCTGGTTGTTGCTAACAATTGTTAGGTTTTGATTGTCAAGCTTTTCTATGATATAAGTCTTGCCTTCAAAAGTAATCAGATCATTTTCTGACTGATCAAAAATACTAATGCCTTTTGCTATCTGATATGCACTATTTCTAATTTCTACATCATTTTTGTAAGTGATCACACGCCCTTCAGGAGTAAAAATCACCTTCTTTGTAAATCCAATAGTTTTTGGGGTTGCAGTATAAGGACTGCTGCCTCCTCCAATCGATTTTTCCCAAATCCAGGTATTCACAATAGAACCGGACTTTACGGCTGTTGATTCTAGTGAATATGCACTAGAAAACAGACAACACACAACAATAAAAAATAAGAATTGTTTTTTCATAATCTTAGATTATTTTAAAGCTGTAATTTTATCCTGAACCACTTTTTTGAAAGCTTTTACTTCTGCACTTTGATCTGCAGTATCTACATTGTCAATAATAACCTTTGTTGTTACGGTACCTTGACGAATTTCAAAATATACACCACCATGATTTGCTTCATCAGGAGTTCCGTAAGTTTTAGTTTGTCCTTTTAAGTTTAAAATTTCAGTTGGTATCTCTTTTAATAAAAGCGTATAATCGCCTTTTTTAGTCGTTGCAGTATATCTGTACTGATTAAAATCATAACCTCCGGCAACTACATTTTGGAATTTTAAAATATTGAAATCATTAATCTGAAAGAATTTTTGGCAATCAGCCCCAGTACATTGTTTGCTAAAAGTTCCCACAACAATATTATCTGTATTCTCTGTGACTTTGTTAAAAAGAACAGCTTTTGAACTTCTTGGGATTAAAATAAAATCTGACGGATAACTTGGTGCAGAAACAAGAGTTTCACCAGCCTGAGGTGCTTTTTCGTAATAGTTAATTAAAATTTCGCATTTGTTTTCTACAATTGTCGTTATTTTAATAGAGTATCCGTTTGTTGGTTTTAGACCTGCAAAAATACCAACCAGCATATCTTTAGTGAAATCTATAGGAGTGTCAGTAGCATTTGGACAAGAATTTTCATGCTTGGTAAAAAGAGTTTTCATTTTTTCTTCTGACCCAACTAAAATTGCATTTGGATTAGTAGGTAAAGTATTGATGCTGTATGAACATAAAAGTGGAAATCCTGTAAAAGCTTTGTCTTCACTAGCTCCACAATCGACTTTTAAATCGTCATTATTAAGAGAGCAGGCACTGAATCCAAAAGCTATAAACAAGCTTAACATTAATTTTTTCATGATAATTTTTTAATAGGTTTATATACTGTAGATGAGCATCTTTTGAAATGGTTGCGTGAAAAAAAATATTTTTTAGTTAATTTTAAAGCAGAAGAGCTACTCAAAATGGTTATTAAATTTTGAATAAATGTTAATTCGTGAAATTTTGATTTTAAAATTAAGTACTACGTATTATTGCTTACTTTTACTTTAAAAATAAAATTTAATTATGTTTGATTTTCTTCCCTGGTTACTGGCTTTTGTTGTGGCACTGATCTTAGGTGTATACTTAGGTAAGTTGTTGTTTGTGACGAGATCTCAGTCAGAGAAAGTAAGTTTAGAAGAGCGATTGAATGCTAATATCAATCAATTGCAATTGCAAAAAGAGCAATTTGAAAGAGAACGGATTAATTTTGAAAAACAGCTTCATTTTATTGCTTCTGAAAAAGAAAATATCAGAACTGAGAAAGATAGTCTTGCCATCCAGCTTTCTAAGAAAGAAGTTGACTTTGAGAATTTATGGGAACGCCATAAAGAACAAAAAATTGAAGTAACCGAATTACAGGAAAAATTTACCAGAGAATTTGAGAATTTAGCCAATAAAATCCTGGAAGAGAAATCAGCAAAATTTACAGAGCAAAATAGTGTAAACATGAAAAATATCTTGCTGCCTTTGCAGGATAAAATTCAGGGTTTTGAACAAAAAGTAGAACAAACACACAAAGAGAGTATTGATTATCATGCGGCACTTCGTCAGCAAATTCTTGGGTTAAGCGAAATGAACGCACAGATGAGCAAAGAAACACTGAACCTTACTAAAGCTTTAAAAGGCGATAATAAAATGCAGGGAAACTGGGGAGAACTGGTTTTGGAACGTGTTCTGGAAAAATCAGGTTTAGAAAAAGGACGTGAATACGAAGTACAGCAAAGTTTTACCAATAATGAAGGCAACCGGGTTTTTCCGGATGTTGTAATCAATTTGCCTGATGGTAAAAAAATGATTGTCGATTCTAAAGTTTCTTTGGTAGCATATGAAAAATGGATCAATGAAGAATCAGAAATTCTTAAAGTTGATTACCTGAAAGAGCACGTAAATTCTATTAAAAGACACGTAGAACAACTCGGGAATAAAAATTACCATGATCTGTATCAAATAGAAAGTCCTGATTTTGTATTGCTTTTTATCCCTATAGAACCGGCATTTGCGATAGCATTAAATGAAGATTCGGCCCTTTATAACAAAGCGTTCGATCGTAATATTGTAATTGTTACACCAAGTACTTTACTGGCTACTTTAAGAACAATTGATAGTATGTGGGCAAACCAAAAACAACAGGAAAATGCTTTTGAAATTGCCAGACAGGCAGGAGCATTATACGATAAATTTGAAGGTTTTGTGACAGACCTGGTACGAATTGGAAATAAAATTAAAGACACAAAAACCGAATATGAAAGTGCTATGAGCAAACTCGTAGATGGTAGGGGAAATTTAATTTCAAGTGTCGAAAAATTGAAGAAAATGGGAGCTAAGGCAAAAAAGTCACTCCCTGAAAATATCGTTGCAAGAGCATCGAATACAGATGATGATAATACGTTATTGAATTAAATTTTCATCTTAATAATATAATCAATAACACCAAAAATAAAAACATGACTACAGATTTTAAACCGGTTTCATCATCAAAAATTAGTATTTCCGAATTAATGCTGCCTTCGCATACCAACTTTAGTGGTAAAATTCACGGTGGTTATATCCTGCAATTACTGGATCAGATTGCTTTTGCTTCGGCATCAAAATTTTGCGGAAATTATTGTGTAACAGCTTCTGTTGATACAGTAAATTTCCTGAAACCTATAGAAGTTGGAGAATTGGTTACGATGAAAGCCTCTGTAAATTACGTGGGAAGAAGTTCTATGATTGTGGGAATTCGCGTTGAGGCCGAAAATATACAAACCGGTGCAATTAAACATTGTAACTCCTCTTATTTTACAATGGTTGCCAAAGACAAAGAAGGAAAAAGTGTTCAAGTGCCGGGATTAATTTTATCTAATTTAGATGAAGTTCGTCGTTTTAGAAAAGCAATCAAACATATTGAACTTCGTAAAGAAGTTGAAGAACACGAAAAAATTACCAATGTAAACTCCATTGAAGATTTAGCAAGCTTAGATAAGTATAATGTGTTATTAGAGATTAGTTAAAATAGTTATCAAATTAAAAATTTAGAATTATGGTAAAGTTTGGATACACCATTTTATATGTTGAAGATGTAGAAAAATCAATTTCATTTTATGAAAATGCATTTGGATTTTCCAGAAAGTTTGTAACACCAGAAAACGATTATGGAGAATTAATCAGTGGTGAAACAACTATTTCATTTGCTTCAAAAAAATTAGCAGCTCAAAATTTAAGTGAAGGTTTTATCGAAAGCAGTTTAGAAGATAAACCTTTTGCGATCGAGTTGGGTTTTATTACAGATAATGTTGGCGAATTAGTACAAAAAGCCACTTCATTTGGTGCAATACTAATAAAAGAACCTACACAAAAACCGTGGGGTCAGATTGTAGCATATGTACGTGATCTTGACGGTTTTTTAATTGAGATCTGTACAGAAGTGCAGGGGTAATTTTTTTTAATACGGATGTTTAATTCCTAACGGAATTTTAAAGCAATAAGTGATTAGTAGTATTTGTTAATTAATATTTTAATTTAGAATATCTCGGATAGATTATATTGGCATAATTTTGTGTAGTCCCTATGGGACATCTTTTGGTATCCTTTTTTTTTACTTTTTCTACCAATATTTAATTCCTAACGGAATTTAATAGTATTTGTCAATTAATATTTTTAATTTAGAATATCTCGTAGAGATTATATATTGGTAGAATTGGTAGCATAGAATTATAAATAACAAATTGTCCCGTAGGGGACAAAATATTCTATAAACAAAAATCATTGTTACAAATAACATTTTACATTTTACAGCCAAAAAACATTTCACAAATATTTAGGATATATAAGTAACTGTGTCCGTGAAAATTTCGTAACTTTAAGTATAATGATTGAGTTATTATTTTTTCACGGAATACTGCCATTCTATTTTTAAATGTATTATTAAGTCCAGTTTTTTTCTCTTCTTAAAATAAAAAATCGAATGACATAATTGTTTAATTGCTGACGATTATGAAAAAAATTACTGTATTAATTTTACTTTTTACTGCCTTTCCAATACTTGCCCAGGATAAATTTAAAACAGCTGCGGCAATCGTAAATTTTGAAGCTTCTGTTCCTTTTTTTGAAGAGGTAAAAGCAGTAAATAAGCTCGGGACTATAGTTCTTGAACCTTTAAGCAGCACCTTAATATGTGCTGTTACTATAAAAGATTTTCGTTTTAAAATGGATTTAATGGAAACACATTTCAACGAAAATTATTTAGAAAGTAATCGATATCCAAAAGCTGTTTTTAAAGGCAAAATCGAAAAATTTGATTTGAAAAATGTCGATGCCGTCGAAAAAGAATATGATGTAAAAGGGAAGCTTTATCTTCATGGAAAATTTAAGATCATAGATTTTAAAGCTTTGATAAAAAGAGTTCCTGAAGGTTTACAGATTATTTGTAATTATCCAATATCCATCGCTGATTTTAATATTGCAATACCAAGTGTGGTGGCAAGTAAAATTTCGCAAACTGCCAATACTACTTTAATTGGAGTTGTGCGAAGTGAGGAAATAATGTATCTTACATTAAAATAAAGTTTATTTCAAGCAGCTTACCAACGTGCGTTCTAAATCTGTAAATTGAAATTCAAAACCCGTTTTCTGCATTTTTTCAGATGAAACTCTTTGTCCTTCTAAAACGGCAACACTCATTTCGCCCAAAACAATTTTAAGAATGAATTTGGGTGCTTTAGGAAGCCAGATAGTGTATCCAAATATGTTTGCCAATGTTTTTGATAAACTGGCATTTGTAGTATTATCAGTTATGCAGGCATTATAAGGACCATGCATTTCGGAGTTTACTATTGCTTTTAAATAAATGTTACATAAGTCTGAAATATGGATCCAGGGAACATATTGTTTACCGGTACCTAAAATTGCACCAAAACCAGATTTAAAACTTGGAACAATTTTTTTTAGGAAACCTTCGTCTCGGCCTAAAACGATTCCTGTTCGCACTTTGACAGTTCTAATTCCTAATGTATTTATTTTGTCGACAGCTTTTTCCCATTCCTGGCACGTTTGTCCTAAAAAGTCATTGGCTGGGGGCATATTTTCAATACAAATTTTATGAGTAGTAAAAGCACCGTAAATTCCAACTGCTGAGGCAGAAACGAATGCATCTAAAGGTTTATTGTTTTTTTCTAAAACAGAAAAAATAAGATCGATAGGTTTTATGCGACTTTCAAGAATCGCTTCTTTCCGTTTTTTTGTCCATCGTTTCTCTACAATTCCTTCGCCGGATAAATGAATGATATAATCTGCTTTTAAGACAGCTTGTTCATCAATATAATTGTGGTCCGGGTCCCATTTATAATATTGGATTGCAGAAGTGTTTTCTTTAGGAGAACGCGTAAAAACAGAGACAGAAAAACCATTCTCGATAAGCAAATCAGTTAAGTTTTTGCCTATAAAGCCAGTTCCTCCGGTTAGTAGTATATTTTTAGCCATGATAGTTTATAATATATTTAACAGCGTATTCTGTTTAACGATAAGTAAAGATACTTAAACATTGCTTACCTTTAAGGCAAAATTTAAATTTTAATAAGATGGCAGCTAAAAATAAGATTATCAGCAAAGAAGACATCGTTTCGATATATATGGAAGAGGTTTTGGAAAAAGGACAAAAACCAAAATCAGTTTATCATTTTGCAAAAGAAAATGATTTTACCGAGGCGGAATTTTATGCTTTTTTTGGAACATTAGAAGGTTTGGAAAAAGAAATATTCAGATTGTTTTTTGTCAACACAATCGATTTGTTGCATAAAAACACAGATTACTTAGAATATGATATGAAAAACAAAATGCTGAGTTTTTATTTCACTTTTTTTGAAAACTTAACTGCCAACAGAAGTTATGTTTTGCAAGCATTAAAATTTGACAGGAATCCGCTAAAAAACCTTGTGCAGCTTAGTTCTCTTCGAAATAGTTTTAAGGAATATGTTTCAGAAATCCTCACTGACGATTATAGATTAGAACAAGAAAAGTTACAGAAATTTCAGGAAAAAGGAATTCAGGAATCGGCCTGGCTGCAATTAATGTTAACGATAAAATTCTGGGTTGACGATGAGTCACCTGCATTTGAAAAAACAGATATTTTTATCGAAAAATCAGTAAATGCTTCATTCGAGTTAATGAATGTTGCACCACTGAATCATCTTATAGATTTGGGCAAATTTTTGTTCAAAGAAAAAATATACAGCAAACAATGAAAACGATCGATTATATCCCAACATCAAAAATAGAAAGAGCCAGTAAATTGGTACAGACAGGAGCAAAAATAGGCGTAAACTATGTTAAGCATTATGCTGAAAAAATGGTTAATCCTGATTTAACTCGTGATAAACTCAACGAAAATAATGCTGAGGATATTTACGACGGCTTAAAAAGCCTGAAAGGAAGTGCCTTAAAAGTAGCTCAAATGCTTAGTATGGACAAGAATTTCTTGCCTCAGGCATATGTCGAGAAATTTTCTTTGTCACAGTTTTCTGTTCCGCCACTTTCGGCTCCATTGGTTTTAAAAACTTTTAAAACTAATTTTGGAAAAACACCTTATGAAATTTTTGATGAATTCAATGCCAACTCTGTAAATGCTGCCAGTATTGGTCAGGTGCATCTTGCTGTAAAAGAGGGTAAAAAATTAGCCGTAAAAATTCAATATCCCGGAGTTGCCAACAGTATTTCATCTGATTTAGCTTTGGTAAAACCAATTGCAATTAGAATGTTTAATCTTCAGGGAAAAGACTCTGATAAATATTTTAAGGAAGTTGAAGATAAACTCATCGAAGAAACCAATTATTTACTGGAATTAAAACAAAGCCAGGAAGTAGTTGAAGCCTGCGATAAGATCGAAAATTTACTTTTTCCAAGATATTATCCTGAATTTTCGTCAGAGAAAATTATCACAATGGACTGGATGACTGGAATTCATCTTTCTGAGTTCACAGCAATAAACACAGATAAGGAAGTTGGCGATAAATTAGGACAGGCGCTTTGGGATTTTTATATGTACCAAATTCATATCCTTAGAAAAGTACACGCAGATCCACATCCCGGAAACTTTTTGGTAGACGATCAAAAACGTTTGATTGCACTTGACTTTGGATGCATGAAGATAATTCCCGAAGAGTTTTATGTGCCTTATTTTGAGCTAATCAATAAAAATGTGATTACAGATAAAGCACTTTTTAATCAAAAGTTATTCGAATTAGAAATTCTTCGTCCGGATGATTCACCTCAAGAAATTGAATATTTTACAGAGATGTTTCATGATTTATTATCACTTTTTACAAAGCCATTCCAGAACGAAACTTTCGATTTTGCCGATGAGACTTTCTTTGATAGCATTGCGAAATTAGGAGAACGTTTTTCTAAAGATACCAATCTTAAAAAAATGAACGGAAATCGTGGTTCAAAACATTTCATCTACATGAACCGTACTTTCTTTGGTTTGTATAATTTAATGTTTGATCTAAAAGCGAAGATTGTCGTTAGTAATTATTTGAAGTATTAGGAGCTATTTCCTGCTATCCGCTATATCTTTTGTGGCGAACCACGCCACAAAAGGATACCGCTTCTATCAGGGCTAGGGATTTAGTCTTTATAAGAAATATTTTTATTCATAAAGCAGCACAAAGTATTTATCCTGACCAAGGAAAGATTGATTGTTTTAAATTTCTCTTTATTAAAATAACAAACCCGACAAGTTTTAAAAACCTGTCGGGTTTAATTTTATAATGGAGTTTCTGGTGTGATTCTTCTTTAGTTAGGAAAAGATTGTGCAGGAAACTTTAATAAAGGTTTTTAAAGATTGCGAAACTTTAAATGTGAAACAAAAAGAATTATTTCAAAATTCCCTTTTTATAAGTTTCAATCGCACGATCTCTCGCAAAAGCATGATTTATCATTGGTTCGTTATATCCCAAGTCAAATTCAGGAATCCATTTGCGAATGTAAATTCCTTTTTCGTCGAATTTTTTTTGTTGAATTTCCGGATTAAAAACCCTGAAGTATGGCGCAGCATCACAGCCAGTTCCCGCGGCCCATTGCCAGTTTCCTACGTTTGATGCTAGTTCAAAATCCAGTAATTTCTCAGCGAAATAAGCTTCGCCCCATTGCCAGTTAATGAGCAAATGTTTGCATAGAAAACTTGCAACAACCATTCGTACGCGATTGTGCATATATCCGGTTTCATTAAGTTGGCGCATTCCTGCATCGACCATAGGGTAACCTGTAGTTCCGGAACACCAGCGTTTAAAATCGTCTTCGTTGTTTCGCCACTGAATGCCGTCGTAAGCCGACTTGAAATTGTGATTTACACAATTTGGGAAGTTAAACAGAATCTGGATAAAGAATTCTCTCCAGATTAATTCACTCAAAAAAGTTTGGTTTTTCTTATTGGCCCAATTCACTAATTTACGAATACTAACCGTACCAAAACGTAAATGCGGCGAAAGATAAGAGGTTCCGTCCAAGGCTGGAAAATCTCTTGTTTCTTTATAATTGCCAATTTGTGTTAAGTTATAAGGAAGTACTTTTATGATGCTTCTTTCAAAACCAATTTTTGATAATTCTGGAAAAGTGAAATTGTTTTTGGAAAAATTTACAAACAAAGGTTTTGTGTCATATTCATGAGCTTGTCCGGAAAGTTGGTATTTTTCCAGCCATTTATTTTTGTATGGCGTATATATTGTATACGGAAGTCCATCTGCCTTTGTGATTTCTTTTTCTTCAAAAATTACGTGATCTTTAAAGGACGATACTTCGATATTATTTTGCTTTAATAAGTTCAAAACGGCGATATCGCGTTTTATAGCGTACGGTTCATAATCTTTATTAAAGAAAGTCTGCTGAATATCAAACTCTTCTAAAAGTGATTTCCAAACGTCAAAAGTTTTTCCTTTTTTGATTAATATAGAAGAATCAATTGCCTGAAGTTGTTTATTTATAGCTTCGAGCGAATCGTATATAAAACTAACGCGCGCATCATCTTTAGGAAGATTTTCTAGGATATCTTCATCAAAAATAAATAACGGAATCACTGGAAAATCAGATTGCAGCGCATTGAATAACCCAATATTATCATCCAGACGTAAATCACGTCGAAACCAGAAAAAAGTAACTTTTTGTTTTGTCATTATATTAAATTCCGTTTTGCGGGTATTTTTTATGCCACAGATTAAAAAGATTTTGAATCGGTATTAATCTGAAACGTGTATCAAAATATTTTTATAATAATTATGGTTTTAAATTGAATATTTCTTCGATTTTATTACGACGATATTCAAAAATGGATTTCAGTTTGTTTTTGACCATTATTTTATTTGCGATTTGTCCTAAAAAGCCAAATGGCAAAGCATAATGTACCACGTCGGTCATTTTTGTACCGTTTTCTGTAGGTTCAAAAAAATGTTTGTGATGCCATAATGCGTATGGGCCAAAACGTTGCTCATCTACAAAATATTGGTTTTCTGAAGAAACGGTTATGATCGTCATCCAATTGATTGTAATGCCTAAAAGTGGTTTTAAAGTATAAGTAATCACTTGTCCGGGATACATGCGTTTGCCATCAAAATCCTGAATAACAAAACTCATATCGTCAGGTGTTATCGTTTTAAGGTTTTGCGGACTCGAAAAAAACTCCCAACATTTTTCGATACTGGTGTTTAAGTGTTGTACGGTTTCTAACTTATATACTTTCATAAAATCGATTATTACAGATGGTTCTTTAAATACGTTTGCGTTAGGGGTTGAAGTGGAGCTCTCCCGATTTTTCATCGGGAAGCGGGAACGGAAAGCCCGACCCTTGGGTAACGCCCAAATACTGCTACATTTTATAATATTTAAAAGGAACGAATAACATTCCGAAACATTCTCCGTGTTCTTTTCCTAAATGTTTGTGGTGTATTTTATGCGCTTTTCTAAGACCAATTAAATATTTGTTTTTGGTGTTTTTGAACCATTTAAAACGCTGATGAATTAAAACATCGTGAATTAAAAAATAACAAGCGCCGTAACAAGTAACTCCGCAAGCAATAAAAAACAAATAATTGAATCCGCCCTGAACACCAAAATAAAAAAGTAAAATACTAGGAATGGCAAAAATGGCAAAGAATATGTCGTTACGCTCAAAAGTATGTTCGTATTTTGGCTGATGGTGATCTGCATGAAAATACCACATAAGCCCGTGCATAATGTACTTGTGCGTAAGCCAGGTAACACATTCCATGAAGAGAAAAACGCCTAAAAAGATTAAGAAAGAAATCATTTTTTATGTTTTGAATTGTTAAATTATATTTGTTTTCAATCTTGTCATTTCTAGTTACAATAAATCTTCGTTGTTATATCGACAAAGTTTATTGCTTTGCTTTGCGGAATTTCTTGCAGAGATTTTTCGTCCTCGAAATGACAAAGATTGCGGGTAAAGCTAGACTACTAGTTTTAATTTGTATGTTACAAATGATTGCGCTAAAAGCCCGGCTTTTGTGTAATTTGAAACTCTGATTCTGGAGCTTCCAATTTCATAATAAGGAGTGTTCTTTAGTTTTTTTAGTAGTTTTTTGTAATAGATGTACGCTGTGTAAACTCCAAATTTTGCTTCTATAGGCAATTTTACAATTCCTTGATAAGCAACTTTAAAATCTTCTTCGATTTCATTGATGATCGTGTTTTTAGCATTTTCATCGAAAGAATTTAAATCGACTCCGGGAAAATAGTTTCTGTTTAAAACTAAATTATCATCTTTTAAATCTCTCAGGAAATTTACCTTCTGAAAAGCTGATCCCAATCGCATCGCTTCATTTTTTAGCTGCTGGTATTTTTGCTCGTTTCCTTTTACAAAAACCTTGAGGCACATTAAACCTACAACATCTGCAGATCCATATATGTAATCCTCATATTCAGTTTGGGAATTGTATGTTGATTTAATGAGATCCAGTTTCATGCTCTTTAGAAAAGCCTGAATCTGATCATCTGTAATGTTATATTGTTTTACGGTATGTTGAAATGAGTTGAGAATAGGGTTGAGGCTAATCCCGAATTCAATGGCTTTGTAATATTCTTTTTCAAAATCATTGATAAGGTTTTCTTTGTCGTACTCATGAAATGAATCGACAATCTCGTCAGCAAAGCGAACGAATCCGTAAATGCTGTAAATTGCTTCGCGAATGCTTGGTGACAGCATTTTTACAGCCATCGAAAAGGAAGTACTGTAGTGTTGGGTGACCAATTTGCTACATTTGAAAGAAACGGTATCGAATAGTGATTTCATTTTTTTTAAGATCTAAAAGATTTTTGAATTAACCCGGCTACTAGTTTTCCTGAAATTAAAGCAGGCGGAACACCTGGACCAGGAACAGTCAATTGTCCTGTGAAATATAGATTACGGACTTTTTTACTTTTTAGTTTTGGTCTTAAAAAAGCCGTTTGCAATAATGTATTAGCCATTCCGTAAGCATTTCCTTTGTAAGCATTATAATCTGTTACAAAGTCGTTTTTACAAAATGATCTTTTAAATATAATATTTTTTTTAATTTTTTGCTGTGTAATCTGCTCAAAACGAGTAATAATTTTTTCAAAATATTCTTCTCTAAGTGCTTCACTATCATTTATTCCCGGTGCTAAAGGAATTAGAAAAAAGCCGCTTTCCATACCTTCCGGTGCTGCTGTTTTATCTGTCTTTGAAGGGAAATTGGCATAAAATAAAGGAGCATCAGGCCATTTTGGATTGTCGTAAATATCAATCGCATGCTGATCAAAATCTACATCAAAAAATAAAGCATGATGAGAAATATTTTCTATTTTTTTATCGAATCCAATAAAGAATAGAAGTGAGGATGGAGCGAAAACTCTGCTTTCCCAATATTTTTCAGAATAAGCGCGATATTCTTTGTCCAATAAGGTTTCGGTATGATGGTAATCTGCACCGCTTAAAATAATATCTGCCTGAATTGTTTTTCCGTTAATTACAATTCCGGTTGCGGTTTTATTTTCTACGATTATTTTTTCTATTGCACAATTGGTTTCAATGGTAACTCCTAGTTCTAATGCCAGTTTTTCGATTCCGCGAACAACATCGAACATTCCGTTTTTTGGATGCCATGTTCCTAAGCCAAAATCGGCGTAATTCATGAAATTATAGAAAGATGGAGTTTTGGATGGTTTTGCGCCTAAAAATAAAACGGGAAATTCCAGAATCTGGATAAGTTTTTTGTTTTTGAATTTTTTACGGATATCGTTACTTACCGTGCTTAAAAACTGATTGAGTTTTAAAGTCGTTTCAAGCGTTATTAACTCAAGAGGAGAAACTCCGGGACGATAGACCAAATCTTTTATAGCAATATCATAATTGCTTTTAGCTTGTTTGATAAAAGCTTCGAGTTGTTGACCGCTTCCTTTTTCAATGGTTTCAAAAGTGGTTTTTATTTCTTCGAGATTATCATAAATATTGATAAAATCATCTGCTCCAAAATAAACCCTATAAGCAGGATTTAGTTTTATAAGCTCGTAATAATCGGTTGTTTTTTTATCAAAATCCAGAAAGAAACGTTCAAAAACATCTGGCATCCAGTACCAACTTGGTCCCATATCAAAGGTGAAACCTTCTTTTTTAAATTGTCTGGCCCGCCCGCCAATAGAATCATTTTTTTCATAAATAGTCACCTTGTTGCCTTGCTTTGCAAGGTAACATGAAGCGGCTAAAGATGAGAAGCCTGACCCTATTATTGCTATTGTTTTTTTCATTTGTTTAACAAATGTACAAAAACTTTAAACAAAATAATATTATAGCATACTAATTGTTTCTTCCATAGAATTGAAAATTTGTATTCTTTCAGATAATATTTTCGGATCAATGTGTTCGACCATGTTACCCATAAGCCAAATTTCATTATTTTTTTGAAGTAATTTTTGTCCCATAGTTTTTACATACTGGTTGATAACGCTTCTGTCCGGCTGAATTGTCATGAAAGATACAAACGTAATGTTCTCAAAATGTTTGGTCAGATCATGTAGGTTTTCTATTGGCATGCTTTCTCCCAGATATATGGTTTTATACCCGTGAGACAAAATTTCGTATTGCAGGTATAATAATCCTATTTGGTGAATTTCATTTAGAGGCAGCGAAAGCACAAAAATTCTATTGGTTTTTGTTGGTTTTTGTATTTGAAGGCTTTCTGTGTAAATTAATATTTTTTGTTTGATCAAATGACTCATAAAGTGTTCATTTGCCGGAGTTATGGTTTCTGATTGCCATAATAGTCCCAGCTCTTTCAACAAAGGGAGAAAATGATCTTTGAAAACTTCTTTGAATGATTTTTCAGAAATAAGCCAGTCAAAAGTATTAAAGAATATTTCCTGATCAAAATTCATCATTGCCATCTTAAAAGAAGTTATAGCATAGTTTTGAGAATTTCTTTTTGAAATGATTTCACGAACTAACTGAGGGATTTTTTCTTCTGGATAGGTTGCTATTTTAGAGATTTTATAACCGTATTCGTGTAATAAAGTAATATTTAAAAGCTTCTGTAAGTTTTGCAGGTTATACAGCCTGATGTTGGTGTCAGTACGCATTGGCTCCAGGATGTTGTATCTTTTTTCCCAGATACGAATGGTATGTGCTTTTATTCCTGATAAGTTTTCGAGATCTTTTATGCTGAAAACAGTTTTAATATTGTTTATCATTTACTGGCTATTTGGTGAACAAAAATAGGATAAAATCCGAAAATACGTTTACAACTTGATTAAAATGATAGATTGCTAGAAGTTTACGGATTGATAATGGTTTAATTTGTCTAAATGCAGGATCGTTTTAGAGCCATCTTTACTACGATTATACATGGTTTCGAATTTTGCCCCATAAATAATTTCGCCAAAAGTATAAGATGTTCTCGCAGCAACTGTATTGCTGTACATATTGTCAAAAGTGGTAATGAATACGAGTATTTCGCCTTGTACTTTTTTTAAGTCTTCCTCGCTAAAATTGTACAAAGGGCTCTCTTCGGTAATGGGGTGTACTAAGGTCCAGCTTAATGTAAGGGCATTTATCTTGCCTAGTTCAAGGTCCAGGTTGTAAAACTTAATAGTATGTTCGCCGTTATCTTCTACGCTCATTCCTAACATGACTTTAGCGCTAGCATCTGTAAAGTTGGTGTTTTTAAAAGGAACAACGCGTATCATAAGTCCTTTTCCTTCTTTATAGGGTGAAATTAAGGCGTTGTCTGCAAATTTTAAAAATGCTGTAGGTTTGCTGAATCTTCCAAAGAATAAACCTGTTGCAATGGCAAAACTTAATAAACCAATTAATGCTTCGGCAGAGGAAAGGGCACTTGTCAAAAAACCGGTTGGACTAATATGTCCGTAACCCACAGTGGTAAAGGTTTGTGCACTAAAAAAATAAGCCTGGCCAAATTGGGTTAGTATACTTTGAGATTGTGCAATGCCGTCAAGATGTTCAATCCCGATTGCATAATAAATAACAGCAAAAATAAAATTAATGACAATGTAAAAAATAAACAAAATAGACATGAATTTCCAGTTTGGCATATCTATCATAGTGTGATACCAGCTAATGCGGCGAAACAAATGCATACCTCTTTTTTCTACATTAGCTGTTCCGTCTTTGTTTACAAATCTTCCTCCGTAACTGTTTGCATTAGTTCCAAAACCTGAATTTTTATCAGTTTGTGCCTTTTGGTTTATTGTTTTTATAAGTGCCATTAAGATTTGGTTTAAGGGACAAAGTTAAGGATAAGTATTAGATGAAATTATAGCTGATTCTAATAAAAAAAAGCAATCTGTAAAATAGATATTTACAAATTGCTTTCATATTTAATAGCTTTAATTTTGTTTATTTACAAAACGTGGCTCTATTTTTAATGGCGCTCTGACTGCCTAATTCTATCGCTTTAGAAAAGTCTTTACATGCATTTTTGTTGTCTCCCATTTTATTATAAGCTAAACCTCTCAGGTTGTAAGCAATATAATCTTTTGGGTTTAAACCCAGTGATGAGGTGCAATCTTGTACAGTTTCCTGAAAGTTGTTTAGTTTGTAGTTTACATTTGCTCTGCCTGTAAATGCATCTGCATTCATGCTGTCTAAATCGATTGTTTTGCTAAAATCTGCCTGAGCACCTTTTAGGTCGTTTAGTTTAAATTTTGCAACGCCGCGATTTTGATATGCCTCTACAAATTTAGAATTCATGCCAATTGCTTTTGTATAATCAGCAATAGCGCCTTTGGTGTTACCTGCTTCGGCTTTTTTCATGGCCGTGTCAAAATAACCAGTTGCAGATTGAGCCCATGTAGAGCAAGTTATCATAATAAATGATACGAGTAATAAATTTTTCATAAACCAATTTGGGATTAGTTAGTAGGTTGATTAATTATGAGACGAATTTAGTAAAGTTTTGTTTTGCAACTCCTATTCTTTTGTAAAATAATGGTTAGTAATTAATTTTTTTTATTGACTAGATCCGGTCTTTTATTTAATTCATTTTCGGGTATAATTTCTTTTCTGCTGTAATATTTTGTGTAAATTTGATAGTATCTGGTTGCAATACAATATTATAATCAGTTAATTAAAGTATTGAAAATGATGTTTTCCTGTAATGAAACTTTTTAGTTATTAACCCCAAATTATTCAAAGGAATGAAGAAAAATTTTGCGATCGCATTTGGAGCTTTATATATGTTGTTTTTTGCAATTCCTTTTCCAATGCTTATATATTATGCTGTAAATAGCGAATTTGATGTCAATACGCTAAAGGATAAAAATCCCTGGCTCGCTTTAAGCATCCTTTCCATATCGGTTGTTCTTTGGTTAATTGTTTTGATTGGATATTTCAGAAAATGGATTGTTCAAATTTTTATTTCAAAAAGAAACATTGAGCAGTTAAAATCAAAAGGAATTGTTAAGGAAGCAAAAATTTTAAGCGTTGTTAAAACTTCTAAACCAGATGCGAAGTTTTCTACTTATGAGCTTGAATTGTTGTTTAAAAATCTGGCAGATACTGAAATTACAAGCAAAACAAGTATTACCGATGCTAAACCTCATGAACGACGTTTTGAAGTTGAAAAAAAAATAAATCTAATACTTAACAGAGATGCAGAAAAAGCTCCTCACTTTATTATTTCAACTACAGAAGTAGGTATAAATGGAATAAGGGTTTTAGGAATAGTATTGGGATGGTTGCTGTTTGTTGCTGCCGTAATTGGATATTATGCGTATTCATATCAAACGGAAAGTTTTGGTATGGGCTGGCGTTTTATCAGTTTTGGACATCCGTTGTTTGTTTGTCCTTTGGTTCTTTTGTTTTTTAGATATATTTTGAAATTTATTTACAGTAAACTAACGGATCTAAGCGGAGGCTCATCGCTGATTAAATTTAAAGGTGTAAAAACCTGGGCAAAATTAATTAAGGTGAGTCAAACCGGAATTTATATTAATGACCAGCCAGAAGTTCGTTTTGAACTCGAATACACAGATAATAAACAGGATGTTCATCGTAATAGTTTAAAGAAAGTTATTGGTTTGCTTGAACTCGATATTACAAAGCAGGAACAAATAGAAATTTTTTATCTGCCGGAAAATCCAAGTCAAATTGCTTTTTTTAGTGATTTAGAAAATATAGAGTAACGATGAAAAACTATGATTTTTATTTTAAGATTGCCGGCAATAAGTAATCGTGAACTATTTTATCAGCCTGAGGATGTCCGTAAGGTTTATTAAAAGCTTTTGAGGTAATTATAATAACAAGAGGTAAATCTTTGAAAATTATAAATTCATTTCCTCCATTTCCTGCGCAATAATAAGTTTCGTAATTTTTGTTGTTATAAGTAACAGTTTTGTTCCAGAATAAATAGCTGTAAAATTGATTGTCTCTCTCTGGAATCTTAATTTGCTTTGTAAAAGTTTTTTCTATCCATAATTTTGGGACTATTTGTTTGCTGTTCCACACACCGTTGTTTTTGTATAATTGAGCATATTTTGCATAATCCAGTGAGGTCATTTGTAGGCTTCCTGCTGTATTTACTACTTTTTGTGGTGTATATTGCCACTGATAATTTGTAATATTTAATTGTTTAAAGAGTTTTTGATCCGCATATTTTTCTAATCCGTCTGGGACATTTTTATCCAGGATATCTCCTAAAAGGATAACGCCTGCTGTAAAGTAATCCCATTTACCTCCATTTGTTTTTGTTGGGTCTGTAGGGAGATCCAGCGTAAATTTTACCCAGTTATCTGTAGGATACATGTTCTCCTCATTTCCGGGTGAATCGCTACGTGCATCAGAACCTTCAAATGAAGAACTCATACTGAGCAGGTCTTTTATTTTTATACTGTCTTTTTTCGTATCGTAATTTGTATATTGGCGTAAGTTATAAAACGAACTAAGTGTTTGGTTTTCGTTTTTAATATATCCGTCATTTATAGCGATGCCCATAAGTGTAGATGCAAAAGATTTTCCTGCAGAGCGAGTATCATGCAAAGTATTTCTGCCGGCATCATTAAAATATTCCTCTATCAAAAGTTTACCATCATAAATGGCAACGACGCTTGTTATATCTTTTAGATTATAAGAGGCTATTTCCTTGTTTAACATTTCGATTTTCTGACGATTAATTTCAAGATTAGAAATCTCCCATCCGCTATTGGGTAATATAGTCTGTATTGCGATTTGCTCTGCAGTTACTACAGGTGTTTTTATTATGAGTTTAATTTCTCCTTTGGCAATTAGATCTCCGGTTTTAATATCATTAATTTGATTAGTAATGATATAAGGTCTGATTTCAATTCTTAAAGTATGTGTTCCGTTTGTTAATGCCGTTTCGCCACCATTAAGTTTAAAACGATCCCACATATGCAATGCCCAGAGATTTTCAGGTTTAGAACTGGTAAGCGGAATTCTTAATGTTGTTGAGGTGTTTTTGCTGCTGCCGGATCCAAAATTACATCCTGAATTAATGTTGTCTTTGTATATAAATTTATTATCAATATAAAAAGAAAACTGAAGATTGCCCATTTTTATAAGTTCTTCAGCTGATAAATTGGGTTCCAGTTGATGTAAATAGTTTGTTATTGAGTTATCAAGAAAAATCCTGATATTAAGATTTGATTTGTATGTGAGATTGAAAGATCGAAGAAAATCAGATTTTTTATATTGCTCTAACGGAATGTTTCCATCCATGAAAGTGACTTTTCCAATGTTTGATTTATGTAGTTCGTTCGTTATTTCCTGAGGTTTAAAAAGATTAGTGGTCTGACCTGAGGCAATCAAATAAAAAAGGTTGATTATTAATAGAGATAATGTTCGCATCATTTTTTGATTAATAAGATTAAAAAGCAAAATTATTTGATAACCGGGATTAAAAATTGTACAGGATTAACATTTACATTATTTCATTAAAAGTAATTTTAAATGCGCAGAAGGATTTAATCCGTTTACCTCCCTGAAGCATCTCGTAAAATGGCTTTGATCTGAGAATCCGCATTCATAAGCGATTTCTGTTAATGATTGCTTTTGTAAAGACAGGAGGGAAAGCGCTTTTTCTACTTTTAACTTTCTCCTGTATTCGCTTAAAGTACAGCCAAAGTATTTAGAAAAATCCCTTGACAGGTGAACAGGGTGTATTCCGGCTATTTTAGATAAATAATCCAAAGAGATTGTATCTCCGGTCTGATCATGAAGAATCTCATCAATAAGCTGTACCCATTTTGGGTTTTTATAAAGCGATGTATTATTTTGTGTATTTAGTTTTGATAATATTTCTATTAGCAAAGTTTGTGCTGAAAAATCTATTGCAGAACCTTCAATTTTAGCAGCCCTGAAGATTTTATACATTAAAAACTTAATTTCCGGTTTAGAGATGTTAATGCTGCCTTGTAAATTATCATCTTTTAATGCTATGATGTCGAACCAATGTTTTTCGATTTCGAGATGAAAACCTCTTGTGAATCCGTCTGGTTTAATGTTGTAATGAGGTTCCTGCCAATTATGAAAAAGTAAACTTCCGGGAGTACAATTGTAGATTTCTTTTTTATTGCCCTCGATAACATTGCCTTCAAGAATAAAAGTAAAATAGGCATTCTCATGATAATGCCAATCTACCTTGCTGTGTGTGTAGACAGTATCTGTCAAGGTAATTCCGTCGAGAATAATTGTCTGATTGGTTTGTCCGTAAAATGTACCTTTTTTTAAATGTTTCATACAATCGCATTGATTTCCTTTTTGTGGGCAAGGATATTAAGTTCATTGTATTCGTTATAATGAATACAATGAACTTAATAACTATTAGATGTAATAAAATGAAAAATGTTACAGGAAAGATATGGATTTAATTAGTTTCGATCAGGATCGATAAAACCATCGGTTCTTGTTATACGATTGTCTAAAATAATAGGAAATATGAAAAAAGATAAAAAACACATTTTGTATTCTAACTTTTTGTTATCAAAGTGTGATTTGAAACTAATAAAATGTAAAGAATTCTCTAAAGAAGTTAAGTCTGCTGGTTCTGTATATAGTTAAAATAAAAAAAGGTCAAGTAAATGAATACTTGACCTTTTTTGTGACCCGACTGGGGCTCGAACCCAGGACCCCATCATTAAAAGTGATGTGCTCTACCAACTGAGCTATCGAGTCATTATTATTTTTCTCTGGTGACCACGGTGGGATTTGAACCCACACGCCCTTACGAGCACCACCCCCTCAAGATGGCAAGTCTACCGTTTCTCCACGTGGCCTAAAATGAAAAAGGTCAAGTAAATAAATACTCGACCTTATGTGTGTGACCCGACTGGGGCTCGAACCCAGGACCCCATCATTAAAAGTGATGTGCTCTACCAACTGAGCTATCGAGTCTTGCTATCAAGGAAAGTATTTTGTTAATCACAAATTTTGTGACCCGACTGGGGCTCGAACCCAGGACCCCATCATTAAAAGTGATGTGCTCTACCAACTGAGCTATCGAGTCATATTCTTTCCTTGAATGCGGGTGCAAATATAAGGAGTTATTTTTGATATTTGCAAGCTTATTTATTATAAATTTGTCTTTTTTTAATCAAAATTTACAACGTCTTAATTTTTAGGCTATTATTAAAATGAAAAAAATCATATTATTAGGATATATGGGTTGCGGAAAGTCAACAATTGCCCAAAACTTGTCAAAAAATACAAATATTCCCTTTCTCGATTTGGATAAATGCATCGAAAAAAAAGCAAATTTGTCAATAAATGAGATTTTCGAACAATTTGGAGAGATCTATTTTAGAAAATTAGAACACGAAATGTTTGTAGAATTACTTCAATCTTCAGAAAATAGTATAATAGGTTTAGGAGGAGGGACACCTTGTTATGCTAATAACCATGAATTACTAAAAAGAGACGATGTTACTTCTATTTATTTAAAAGCTTCAATCGATACTTTATATAATAGATTAATACATAATAAAAGCAATCGTCCGCTAATTGCTAATATGAATGAAGAAGAAATGAAAGAGTTTATTGCAAAACATTTATTCGACAGAAGCTATTATTATAACCATGCGCAACATAAAGTTGTGGTTGATAATAAAGCAGTCGAAGAAACGGTGGAGGATATATTAGAAATTTTAGCTTAAAAAGGCGTAATCATCGCCTTCTTCATCAAAAACAACCTGAACATGCTCTAATAAAGATGTTGATAAAGAGATTCCTTTAAAATCTGCTTTTACAGGATATTTTTTGTGATTTCTGTCTACAAGTACTGCTGTTTTGAATTTCTTTAGAGGAACGTCTAAGAAATGACGAACAGCATATATTAATGTAGTGCCTGAATTTAATACATCATCAACAAGCACTAAACCTTTGTTTTCGTACTCTTCTTTTGTTAATGATGTTTGTATAGGTAATTGTGGGTTTTGTTTGTCAACTCTGACTTCGCAAAGCGAAACCTTAAGAGTAGAGATGGTACTTAATGCAAGTGCAATTTTTTGGGCAAAAATAGATCCGTTAGAAGCGATTCCGGCAATTACAACTTCTTCTTCGTCAACAAAGGTCTCGTATATTTGATATGCAATACGTTTTATTTTATGTTCGATTTCCTGATTTGTTAAGATGATGTTTTTGCTCATGATTTATTTTTTTGCTAATTTACAAATAAGAATTTTAGATTATAGTCTTTAGAATTTAGATTTTTTGAATTGGAATTTGAAAAATTGAATTTTAATTCTCGTCTTCTTCCTCAATAATATCCTCACCATATTCGTCAATATCTCTACGATCTTTTTTGGTAGGTCTTCCGGTACCGGTTTTACGATAATGCTCTTTTGATAGTTTTAGAAGTTCTAAATGCGCATAGGCTTCTGCGGGTGTTTCATTTTTTCTGTATATATCGACAAGTTTTGCTCCCACACGACTTTCCGGAATGTCGAGTACGGTTATGATTTGTGTAATCTGGTCTTTTCTAAAAGTAATTTTATCAGTAGGGAAAACCTCTTTTGATGGTTTTGCAACTTGCCCATTTACAGTAATATGATTTTTTTTGCACGCTTCTGTAACCATGTTTCTGGTTTTGTAATAGCGAACGCACCAGAGGTATTTATCTATTCTCATAATTTTTCTAAAATCAAAGTTAAATTCTTTACAAAAATAAATCAATATTGTATCTTGCGCACCTAAAAAATTAACAATAATGAATAAATTTAAATATTATTTTATTTTATTGCTTGCCGGCATTTCTTTGGTTTCTTGTAATAAAAGTGATGATGATAATGTGGTGACTGTTCCTTTAAGAGATTATGCAGTACAATATAAAGCAGATAATGATTCTATTGAAAAATATTTAAAGACTAATTATATCACCGTTACAAATAGTCCCGGTACTCCGCAAGATCAGGATGTAGTGATAAAAAAAATAGTTGCTGGTGATGGGAATGTTTCAATTTGGGACCAGGGAACTTATAAGTTGACCTCAAGAAACGTATATAGTAATGATATTACTTATAAAGTGTATTACTTAATTTTAAGAGAGGGAACAGGTAGTGCTCCAACTAATACAGATAAGATTGTAGCATCTTATACTGGAAATTTATTAAATAATACAGTTTTTGATAGTTCATATGGAATTGGAACTACATTTAATTTGTTTCCTTATTCTAATGAAGGATCAGTAATAGAAGGCTGGTCAGAAATTTTTCCTAAATTCAAAACAGGTTCTTCAACAACAGATCCTGGCAGTGGGGTTATTTCGTATAAGGATTTTGGTGCAGGGGTTATGTTTCTGCCTTCAGGTTTGGCGTATTATGCTGACTCAAAAGGAACTATCCCGTCTTACTCTCCAATAGTTTTTAGTTTTAAATTATTTGATCTTCAAAGAATGGATAATGAATATACTATTTCTGCCAGTACAGGCGGCAGAGTATTTCTTGGAGATGGCGTTCCTGATTATTTAGAAGATATAAATGGCGATGGTTATCTTTATGATTTTAGGGATAAAACCAAATATCCTAATCCACCGGCTGAATTAGTAGATGATACTGATAAAGATGGTGTTGCAGATTTTGTAGATTTTGATGATGACGGAGATGGTTTTACAACCAGATTTGAGCTTACTAAGCCAACAAGTGAAACTGGTATTGTAAATGGGTTTAATTATGGGGCAAGATTATATTATCCTTGGGAACCTTTAGTAGATAATCCTAATACTCCTAATACAGATGAGACAGAGCCTAGAGGAATTCCAAGAAGACCAACGGGAGCACTTGCAGATCCTACAAAACCGGAATCAGCTACTAATGTTAGGAAATATATAGAAACAGATTATACAGATAATCCAAGATTAAGAATTCATCTTGATAATACATATCCTATCAAACAGAATTAAAATTTGAATTGAAAATATAGAAAACCTCGAAAATAACTTTCGAGGTTTTTTTATGCTCTTTTTTAATAGCTTCTAGAGGAATTTATAGCAAATTGTAAAAAGACATGTTGTTAAGTAAAAGAACGTCAGGTCTGAATATAAAAAAACCTCGAAATTGCTTTCGAGGTTTTTTCTATAAAGTAAGAAAATCGTAAATTATTTTCTTTTGATAACTCTTTCTACAGCTTCAACAATCGCCTGATTGTTTAGTTTGTATTTTTCCATTAATTGTTCCGGAGTTCCAGATTCACCAAAACTATCATTTACAGCAACAAACTCTTGTGGCGCTGGATTGTTTAAAGCTAATACTCTTGAAACGCTTTCTCCAAGACCGCCAAGAATGTTATGCTCTTCTGCAGTTACAACACATTTAGTTTTTGCTAATGATTTTAGAATCGCTTCTTCGTCAAGAGGTTTAATAGTGTGAATGTTGATTACTTCGGCAGAAATTCCTTTTGCTTCAAGCGCTTCAGCAGCAATAAGAGCTTCCCAAACCAAGTGTCCTGTTGCTACGATTGTAACATCAGTTCCTTCGTTTAATAAAATTGCTTTTCCAATTACGAAAGGCTCGTCAGCAGGAGTAAAGTTAGGTACTACCGGACGGCCAAAACGTAAATAAGCCGGACCATGATGATCTGCTAATGCTAATGTAGCTGCTTTAGTCTGGTTGTAATCACAAGTATTGATTACGGTCATTCCAGGTAACATTTTCATTAAACCAATATCTTCAAGAATTTGGTGAGTTGCTCCGTCTTCTCCTAATGTTAAACCAGCGTGAGAAGCACAGATTTTCACGTTTTTATCAGAATAAGCAACAGATTGACGGATTTGATCGTAAACCCTTCCTGTAGAGAAGTTTGCGAAAGTTCCAGTAAAAGGAATTTTTCCTCCAATAGTTAAACCAGCAGCAATACCAATCATATTTGCTTCTGCAATACCAATTTGGAAAAAACGTTCAGGATGATTTTTTTTGAAATCATCAAATTTCAATGAACCAATTAAATCAGCACAAAGTGCTACTACTTTTTCGTTTTTTTGACCTAATTCAGTCATTCCTGCTCCAAAACCAGAACGGGTATCTTTACTTCCTGTATTTGTGTATTTTTTCATTTTTGTCTTTTATGAGATGCTGAGTTTCTAAGTGATCAGTTTTCTAAGCTGAATACTGAACGCTGAGACTGAACACTTTTTTAATAGTCGATTTGATCTGCAGAATAGTTTTGAGCTAAAGCACTTGCCAATTGATCATTGTTAGGTGCTTTACCGTGCCATGCATGAGTGTGCATCATGAAATCAACACCGTTACCCATTTCAGTATGTAATAAAATACAAACTGGTTTTCCTTTTCCTGTTCTTGATTTCGCATCATTTAATCCGGCTAAAATTGCATCGATATTATTTCCTTCAGCAATTTCTAAAACATCCCAGTCAAAAGCTTCAAATTTAGCACGAATACTTCCCATTGCTAAAACTTCGTCAGTTGTACCATCAATTTGTTTTCCGTTTACGTCTACAGTTGCAATAAGGTTGTCTACTTTTTTAGCAGAAGCATACATAATAGCTTCCCAGTTTTGACCTTCTTGTAATTCACCATCTCCGTGCAAAGTGTAAATTAAGTGATTATCACCATTTAATTTTTTTGCTTGTGCAGCACCAAGAGCTACAGATAAACCTTGTCCTAATGAACCAGAAGCCATACGAACTCCAGGCAATCCTTCATGAGTAGTTGGATGTCCTTGTAAACGTGAGTTTAATAATCTAAAAGTTGCAAGTTCTGAAACAGGGAAATAACCGCTACGTGCTAATACGCTATAAAATACGGGAGAAATATGACCATTTGAAAGGAAGAAAATATCTTCTCCAATTCCGTCCATATCAAAACCTTCTTTGCGCTCCATAATGTTTTGGTACAGAGTTACCAAAAATTCAGTACAACCTAGTGAACCACCTGGGTGACCTGAGTTGACAGCATGTACCATTCGAAGAATATCTCTTCTTACTTGGATAGTTAAATCGCTTAATTGTTGTGTGTTAGGCTTCATTTTATGTGTAAAAGTTAAACTGGTGCAAAAGTAATTTTTATTTTGCGGGCTGACAAATGATTTTTCGCTTTAGTTTGATGTAATTGTTAAATTATGCGCCTTTTTTTATTGGTTTAGAAAAAAAGTCTGAGGTCTTGTTGATAGTATATAAAAGTTTTGCCACAGATTAACGAATTAAAGTGATTTAAAAAATCATTCTAATCCCGTAATCTGTGGCAAAAAATAAATTTGTAAAAATTTGTGGCAAAAAGGGTTATTCAGTATCTCCTTCACTATAGAAGTTGTTTTCTTCGTCTTCTGAACCAATTTCTTCTTGTTCGTCATCAAGCTCTGAACCGGGAATGTCTAGATCGTTTCCAAGTTTGTCGCTATTTTGTTTCCATTCGTTATTGTTACTGTCAGGATTTATAATCCTTTCGCCTGATATTCCTTCAGGATCGATGTCTTCCAGTTTATCCTCATTATTATAGATGTCTTCTGATGCGGGATAATCTAGTTGTTCCAGATTTTTCTCGATTTGATCATCCTTAATCTGATCTAAATCTACAGGATTTTTTTCTTCTGAATTTATCATGGTTTCTAATTTTAAAGTGTTTGATAAAGTTAGTCAATCCAGGACTTTGCATTGTTACATTTTTAAAGTAAGGATATTGCAGTATTCACATTATTAACCTAAAACCGAATTTTTTAGATCTCAAATACCAAAGTTATTTCTTTCAGTTTTTTGTTTTTTTTAGGTCAGTTATCAGAATCATTATCTAATTTTCTAATTGACAAATTATCTAATTAAATTTTCCTCAAATTAGCCTATCTTTGCCGACTGAAAAAAGAAACAGATGAAGTTTGATTTATTAAAAAAAGATCCGCAATCTAAAGCGAGAGCGGGAAGTATTACTACAGATCACGGCGTAATCGAAACGCCTATTTTTATGCCTGTCGGGACGGTAGCATCTGTAAAAGGAGTACACCAGCGTGAACTTAAAGAAGATATTAATCCGGATATTATTCTGGGAAATACATATCATTTATATTTACGTCCGCAGACTGAAATTCTTGAGAAAGCCGGAGGATTACATAAATTTATGAATTGGGATCGTAATATTTTGACCGATTCTGGTGGATATCAGGTTTATTCTCTTTCAAATAATAGAAAAATTAAGGAAGAAGGAGTAAAGTTTAAATCTCATATTGACGGTTCATATCACTTTTTTTCACCGGAAAGTGTAATGGAAATTCAACGTACAATTGGTGCTGATATTATCATGGCTTTTGATGAATGTACGCCTTATCCTTGTGATTACAGATATGCACAACGATCAATGCACATGACTCACCGCTGGTTGGACCGTTGTATCAATCATCTTGATAAAGTACCTTATAAATATGGATATGAACAAACTTTTTTTCCAATTGTTCAGGGAAGTACTTATAAAGATTTGCGTCAGCAATCTGCTGAATATATTGCCAATTCAGGACAACAAGGTAATGCCATTGGAGGTTTGTCAGTAGGGGAACCTGCTGAAGAAATGTATGCAATGACCGAAGTTGTTTGTGAAATTTTACCAGAAGATAAACCGCGTTATTTAATGGGAGTAGGAACTCCTATAAACATTTTAGAAAATATCGCGCTGGGAATTGATATGTTCGATTGCGTTATGCCAACACGTAATGCCAGAAATGGTATGTTGTTTACCGCAAACGGAACAATAAATATCAAGAATAAAAAATGGGAAGCTGATTTTTCGCCAATAGATGAAATGGGACATACTTTTGTAGACACAGAATATACAAAAGCATATCTACGCCATTTATTTGCTGCCAATGAGTATTTAGGAAAACAAATTGCAACGATTCATAATCTTGGTTTTTATATGTGGTTGGTTCGTGAAGCCAGAAAACATATCTTAGCAGGAGATTTTAGACCATGGAAAGAAATGATGGTTAAAAATATGAGTCAAAGACTTTAAAATATAGTTTCAAGTTTGAGGTTTCAAGTTTCAAGTTCTCGACAGAACCTGAAACTTGAAACCTCAAACAAAACAAACAAAAGAAATATATGCTGACGATAATAGATAAGTATATTTTAAAAAGATATTTAGCCACTTTCTCGGTGATGATCTTATTATTTATTCCGATTGGAATTGTAATTGACGTCTCTGAAAAGGTGAATAAAATGTTAGAAAACAAGATTCCTTTTAGTGCAATTGCGATTTATTATTACAACTTTACCGTTTATTTTGCCAACTCATTGTTTCCGATATTCTTGTTTTTATCGGTGATATGGTTTACATCAAAACTGGCTAATAATACTGAAATTATTGCAATTTTAAGTTCGGGGATTTCATTTACCCGTTTTTTAAGACCTTATATTATTGGCGCTTCAATCGTTTCTGTATTCGTGCTTTTAATGGGATTTTTTATTGTTCCTGCTGCCAGTGAAGGTTTTAATAATTTTAGGTATACTTATTTAAAAGGAAATGGAAAACAGCTGATGCGCGGTGAAAACACTAACGTATACAGACAAATTAATGATAACGATTTTATCTTCGTGAATAGTTTTAATGAAGAGTCTAAAACAGCTTTTAATTTTACATTGGAACATTTTGAAAAAGATCAATTAACATATAAAATTACTGCAAGCCGTATCAAATGGGATCCTAAAAAGAAGATCTATATTTTGTATGATTATACAAAAAGAACACTTGGTGAACTAAATGATAAGATCGAGAAAGTTCCTGAAAAAAATGTGGCTTTCAAGTTTGAATTGGCAGATTTAACTCCTGTGGTTTATATTGCAGAAACACTTCCGTTAGGTAAATTGATCGATTTTATTGAAAAAGAGCGTAAAAGAGGTTCAGGAAATATTAATACCTATTTAGTGGTACTTTATAAAAAGTACAGTGTGCCGGTTTCCGCTTTTATTCTAACTATTATTGCCGTAGCAGTTTCTTCAATGAAACGTCGTGGAGGTATGGGAACCAATCTTGCTATTGGTATCGCAATTGCTTTTTCATTCGTGTTTTTTGATAAAATATTTGGTACTCTTGCCGAAAAATCTACTTTCTCACCTTTATTAGCTGTTTGGTTTCCGAATATTGTTTTCGGAATTTTAGCAGTGTACTTACTACGTAATGCGAAACGATAATTTAAAAAGTTATTTAAACCTTCATTTAATTGTGTTTATCTGGGGTTTCACTGCTATTCTTGGAGCTTTGATAACAATTGATGCCGAAAATTTAGTTTGGTTCAGGATGCTTCTTGCCGGAGTTTTTCTGGCTGCTTTTATAGTGTACAAAAAGAAATCTTTTATTATTTCTGCCACATCTTTTGCAAAATTAATTTTCGTGGGATTATTGATTGCATTGCATTGGATATTCTTTTTTAGGGCCATTCATGTTTCAAATGTTTCGATAACACTTTCTATATTTTCATTGGGGGCATTTTTTGCTTCTTTATTAGAGCCGCTTTTTTATGGAAGAAAGATATTGTGGTACGAAGTTTTTTTTGGACTTATTATTATAGCCGGTCTGGCATTAATTATGCAGGTAGAGGTAAAGTACCTGCATGGGATGTATTATGCATTAGCTTCGATCATTCTTGGTGTTTTGTTTACCTTAATGAATGGCAAACTGATTTCTGACCATGAACCGTCAGTTATTACCTTTTATGAGTTTGGAGCAGGAGTTTTCTTTATTTCGATTTATTTTTTAGTACAAGGAAAATTCAATGCAGATTTCTTTACCATGTCATTAAATAATTGGATTTTATTACTTGTATTAGCTTCGGTTTGTACTGCCTATGCATTTACAGCTTCGGTTAAAGTAATGCAAAAATTAACGCCTTATACGGTGATGTTAACGACTAATTTAGAGCCGGTTTACGGAATTATGCTGGCTTATTTTATACTGGGCGGAAAAGAAAAAATGAGTACTGAATTTTATATTGGCGCTTTGATAATTGTAATTACAGTTATCTTAAATGGCGTTTTTAAACATTATAAAAATAAGAAAGAAGTGTAATAATTTCCTTATTTTTAAATTACATTTTTATATTTTAAATACGATTTAATCACACCAATGATATAATATTTTTATATTTGCGGTTCGATTTACAAACAAAATTCAAAAATCCATGGAATATTTAGATTTTGAGCTTCCAATAAAAGAACTTGAAGAGCAATTACAAAAGTGTGTTATAATTGGACAAGAATCTGATGTTGATGTAACACCAACCTGCAAGGAAATCAACAAAAAATTAGAACAAACTAAGAAAGAAATATACAAAAACCTTACAGCTTGGCAACGAGTTCAGCTATCAAGGCATCCAAACAGACCTTATACTTTAGATTATATCAGAGCAATTTGCGGAGATACATTTTTAGAACTTCATGGAGACAGAAATTTTAAAGATGATAAAGCTATGGTTGGCGGACTAGGAAAAATAAACGGTCAGTCGTTTATGATCGTTGGTCAGCAAAAAGGCTTTAATACAAAAACACGTCAGTACCGTAATTTTGGTATGGCAAATCCTGAAGGATACCGTAAAGCTTTGCGTTTGATGAAAATGGCAGAGAAATTTGGAATTCCGGTTTTAACTTTAGTAGATACCCCGGGTGCATATCCAGGTCTTGAAGCCGAAGAAAGAGGACAGGGAGAAGCTATTGCCAGAAATATTTTTGAAATGGTTCGCTTGCAAGTACCAATTATCACGATTATCGTTGGTGAAGGTGCTTCTGGAGGAGCTTTAGGAATAGGTGTTGGTGATAAAGTATATATGTTAGAGAATACTTGGTATTCTGTAATTTCGCCAGAATCATGCTCTTCTATTTTATGGAAAAGCTGGGAGTACAAAGAACGTGCTGCTGATGCTTTAAAATTGACTTCATCTGATATGAAGAAACAAAAATTAGTTGATGATGTAATTCCGGAACCACTGGGCGGAGCACACTATGACCGTGAAACTACTTTTAAAACGGTTGCCGAATACATTACTAAAGGATATAACGAATTGAAAGACTTATCAACAGCCGACTTAATTGCCCAAAGAATGGACAAATACAGTAATATGGGCGAATATAAAGAGTAAATTCTTACAAGAGTAATTTAAAATCCGAAGCCTTATCGTTTCGGATTTTTTTTTGGTTATGAACAAACAGATCCTATTTATAAACAATTAATAGTTATAACTCGATAGCGATTTTTTTTTAAAATTTGCTACTTTCGCTATATGGAAAATTTCAAAAATATAAATCCTGTAAAGGTAGATAAAACCACAATCATTAGTTTAGAAAAAGGGAAACTTCCTCCGCAAGTACTTGATTTAGAAGAAGCTGTGCTTGGGGCAATGATGATTGATAAAAAAGGGGTAGATGATGTAATTGATATTTTGCAGGCTGATGCTTTTTACAAAGATGCACACAAATTTATTTTTGAAGCAATCGTTCAGCTTTTTACCGACACGCAGCCAATTGACTTGCTGACAGTTTCGGCCCAGTTGAAAAAGAATGGAAAATTAGATTTGGCAGGTGGAGATTTTTATTTAATTCAGCTTACACAAAAAATTGCGTCTTCAGCGCACATTGAATTTCACTCGCGTATTATTCTTCAGAAATTTATTCAAAGAAGTTTGATTCGTATTTCGTCTGAAATTATCGAAGCATCTTATGATGAAACCACAGATGTATTTGATTTGCTTGATCAGGCCGAGTCAAAATTATATGAAGTTACACAAGGAAATATAAAACGTAGTTCTGAAACTGCACAAAGTTTAGTTTTGCAGGCTAAGAAACGTATCGAAGAAATTTCTAAACAAGAAGGATTGAGCGGTGTTGAAACTGGGTTTACTAATTTAGACAAGCTGACTTCCGGATGGCAGCCTAGTGATTTAATTATCATTGCAGCAAGGCCGGCGATGGGAAAAACTGCGTTTGTACTTTCAATGGCGAGAAATATTGCCATTGATTTTGGACATGCGGTAGCGTTGTTCTCTCTGGAGATGGCTTCGGTTCAGTTGATTACGAGGTTGATTTCATCAGAAACAGGACTTTCATCAGAGAAATTACGTACTGGTAAGTTAGAACCTCATGAATGGACGATGCTGAGTACCAAAGTTAAAAACTTAGAAAAAGCACCTTTGTTTATTGATGATACACCATCACTTTCGATTTTCGATTTAAGAGCAAAATGTCGTCGTTTGGTTTCACAGCACGGTATTAAAATTATTATTGTAGATTATTTGCAGTTGATGACTGCAGGTGGAAATAGTAAAGGAGGAGGAAATCGTGAGCAGGAAATTTCTACAATTTCCCGAAACTTAAAAGCTTTGGCAAAAGAGTTAAACGTTCCGGTAATTGCACTGTCTCAGTTATCGCGTGCCGTTGAAACCCGTGGATCAAGTAAACGTCCATTACTGTCGGATCTTCGTGAATCCGGAGCAATCGAGCAGGATGCTGATATTGTTTCGTTTTTGTACCGACCGGAATATTACAAAATCGACGAATGGGATGATGATGAAGCTTCACCAACCGCAGGTCAGGCTGAAATTATGATTGCCAAACACCGTAATGGTGGTATCGAAAACGTTCGTTTAAAATTTCTTGGACATCTTGGTAAATTTGATAACCTTGATGATTTTTCAGGTAATTATGATGATTTGCCGTCTAAAATGAATCACGACGAAAATCCATTCATAACTAAAAATCTGCCTTCGGCAAATGAAGCCTTTGGAAGTAATTTAAATGATGACGATGACGATAGCGATGTCCCATTTTAATAAAATAATGAAAGCCTCTTTATGAGGCTTTTTTTTCTGCCTTTTTGTTAATATTTTCTGATAAAAATTCAGTAGTTTAGCAAAACAATTGTCTGATGGCAATTGAATATTAACGTAACCAAAAACAAATTTATATTATGGCAGAAGAAAAATTTCCAGGAAAAATTGAAATCGGATTATCAACAGGTGAAACATGGACGAGAAAATACAGAGACTCTAAAGATGAAGAATCCAAAAAGAAAATTGACTCTTATCTAATCCCTTTAGAAAGTTTAGAAGCAGTTTTAAGACTGAAAAAAACTTTAGAGATTGATGCAGTTCGTGCCTATATTGGACTAAACGAACTGGGAGAACAAAATCTTATATTTGTTGGAACCAAACTAGACGAAAAAACTGGAATTTATAAAGATGTTTTTGCAAAAGGTGAATCCGAAGAAAATGGTGGAGGAGATGTTGTTTACGACGGTTCTCGTCCTTGTCCTCCTTATGGTGATCCGGGTAGCCCGATGAGTGAATAGAGATGGATGATCTTTTAATATATTCAGGTTATTTTGTCCTCTTAATTAATCTGATTTTATATACATTTAGCTTTTTCCATCAGGAAAAAGCTAATGTTTTTTTTATGGTTTATTTAGTTTTCATTTTTATAATTCAATTTATAATGGAGATTATGTATTACCTGCATATGAATAATTTATTTGCAATTAATCTTTTTTTTGTTGGGCAAATGATTTTTTTGGGCTTGTTTTATGAATCTATTTTGAAAACTAAAAAGCAAAAATTTTTCGTAAAGCTTGTTATCACTTCCATTTTATTGGTTTTGTTTGTTCAGTATTTTATAGAGCCAGATCAATTTTTAAAATTTAATCTATTTGAAATTACACTTACTTCTTTGTCGATTGTAGTTTTTGCCTTGTTGCATTTTTATAATATGTTATCAGATAAAAAAGAATATTACTATTACACAATAGGAGTTGTTTTTTATCTGCTTACCAGTACAGTTTTGTATTTAGTTGGCAATCTTACTTCGAATTTAGGCGATGATTTAAAATATTTGAGTTGGAGACTAAATGCTTTTTTAATTCTTATGTATTATCTTTTTATTTTATATGAATGGAAAGTTAGTTTTAAATCCAAGAAAGAAATTAATACTTATCTATGAGTGTAAGCCCCGTTTATGAGAAAGAAATAGTCGCCATAATTTTATACACATCTTGTTTTTTTATGGTTGTGGCTGTTTTTTTAGTTGCTTTTTTTTATTTTTCCAGGAAAAAAATTATTCAGAAAGAATTAGAAAAACGGGATTTAGAGATTCAGTATCAAAAAGAACAATTACATGCCGTTATTTTTACGCAGGAAGAAGAGCGAAAACGAATTGCTCAGGACCTTCATGACGATATTAGTTCTAAGCTTAACATTGTTTCATTAAATTCTCATTTGCTCTCTTCTCCAAATTTAACAGAAGACGAAACAAAAGAGATCACAGAGAATATCATAAATCTAACAGCAAAAGCTTTAGAAAATTCGCGAAAAATTGCTCATAACTTATTGCCTCCTGTTTTTGAAAAATTTGGTTTGAATGCTGGTGTCGAAGAGTTATGTGAAGAATTTGAAAGCAGCAAATCAGTAAAAGTAAATTACGAAAACGAAATTGATTTTGATGAGCAGGACATTAATCGTCACTTACATGTTTTTAGGGTTCTGCAGGAACTAATGAATAACTCTTTACGTCACGGAAAAGCATCTGAAATTTGGATTAGTTTTAAAAATGAGAACGAAATCAATAGTTGTAATTACAGGGATAATGGAGTAGGTTTTGATAATCAAAATGCTGAAAATCAAAAAGGATTAGGGATGAAAAATATTGATAGCCGTATCTCTTTTTTGGATGGAACTATAAAAATAAACTCTGAAATTGGCAAAGGTATAGCTGTAATTTTTACTTTTTAAGTTAAAATACCAAATAAATGGTGTCTGAACCCAATATATTAGGATTCTTAGCTCTTTTTTTGCTTCATATTTTGTAATTTCGACAAACCAAACGACCAAAATCAAACTAAATGAGTGCCGCTATTAAAATTGCTTTAGTCGATGACGAAGTTTTATTCCGGAAAGGAATATCTTTTTTATTGCAAAGAGAAGATAATATCGATATTATTTTTGAAGCATCAAACGGAGAAGAACTTCTTTCAAATTTAGATAATATCGAAATTAAACCTGATATTATTGTAATGGATTTGAAAATGCCTGTTTTAAATGGCGTAGAAGCCACTAAAATTATCAGAAAATCATTTCCGGATATTAAAATAATAGCTTTAACAAGTTATGATACCAAATCATTTATTGCCAATATGATTCAGGTTGGGGCTGTTGCTTATTTAATAAAAAATACTACCCCAAAAGATTTGATCAATACCATTAATCAAGTTGCAAGAAAAGGATTTTATTACAATGAAAATGTTTTAAAAACAATACAGGAAACCATTATTTCGACTAAAAATTCTAAAGGAAACTTAGAAACAGGTTTTCTTTCTCAACGCGAAATAGAAATCCTGCAACTTATTTGCCAGCAAAAAACTACTTCAGAAATTGCTGAGCATCTCTATTTAAGTCCCAGGACCGTAGAAGGACACCGCAACAATTTATTGCTAAAAACAGAATCCAGGAATATTGCCGGATTAGTCGTATATGCAATTCAAAATGAAATTGCCGTATTGACAATTTAAAACTAGCTTGTTAAAAACTGAATTGATAATACATAATACAAAATAATAGTCAGTACAAGAACGCATAATCCTATTTTTCGCATCATATTTATTTCTTTTGGTTGGTTATTACTATTGTTAAACTTCATAGTTTTGGTTTGTAATTGATTAGTTTGATGATCAGGGGTAACAAATGTAAGAATAATAGGTTTTTATAAAGCACGTGTTTTTACGTGATTTTGATAAAAAAAATCTGTCAATAGATAATTCTTTATTTAACTTTTATCCCGCTATAAAAGAGATATATCTATTGTGTTTTTTCATGCTTCCTTTATATCTTTACTAAAATAATTTTCTAATGAATAAATGTTTAGTTTATATTTTCATATTGCTACTTTCATTAAATGCAAAAGCATCGTTTATCTTAATTCCGATGGACGAAACTACACAGCAAAATCATTTAAAAGCATACGGGATAACATATTGGTGTTTAAGTAAAGATTACAAGGCAAGTTGGTTGCTTAATTATCGTGGCGGTTCATTTTTGCTTCCGGATGCAGATGAAATTCGCAAAGAATGCAAGATTCGTGGTGTCAGTTTCGAAATACTTTCGGACAGTGAAGAAGCTTCTATTTTAAACGACATCTCAAGTCCATCTCAAAATATGGAATCTGTTATTCTTGAAAAAGCACCTAAAATTGCAGTTTATACTCCAAAAGGCAAACAACCTTGGGATGATGCTGTAACATTAGTCTTAACTTATGCCGAAATTCCTTTTACACCAATTTACGATGAAGAAGTTTTAAGCGATCAATTATTGCTTTACGATTGGTTACATCTACATCATGAGGATTTTACAGGGCAGTATGGTAAATTTTATGCCGCATATAAAAATACACCCTGGTATATAGATCAAAAAAGAGATGCTGAAGCTCTTGCTGCTAAATTAGGGTATAATAAAGTATCACAAGAAAAAGGTGCAGTAGCAAAAAAAATCAGAGATTTTGTTATTGGTGGAGGATTTATGTTTGCAATGTGTTCTGCAACAGATAGTTTTGATATTGCGCTTTCTGCTGATGGAATTGATATTTGTGAAGCTATGTTTGATGGTGATGCCAGTGAATCTAATTATCAGTCAAAATTAAATTACGGAAATTCATTTGCTTTTAAAGATTTTACATTAGAAAGAAGACCTGAAGTTTATGAGTTTTCTGATATTGATATGACTGCGAAACGCAGAGTACCCATGGAAAAAGATTATTTTTCGTTAATGGAATTCTCAGCAAAGTGGGATCCAATCCCTAGTATGCTATGTCAGAATCATACTCAATTAGTAAAAGGTTTTATGGGACAGACAACTTCGTTTGATACCGCACTAATAAAATCGAATGTGTTAATAATGGGAACGTGTGAACTTAATGGTGAATCAAGATACATTCATGGAGAAAAAGGAAAAGGGATGTTTACATTTTTTGGAGGCCATGATCCTGAAGATTTTCAACATCAGGTTGGAGATCCTCCTACGGTTTTAGATTTACATCCAAATTCTCCGGGATATCGTTTGATTTTGAATAATGTTTTGTTTCCTGCTGCAAGAAAGAAAAAATTAAAAACATAATTTATTTGAAAGAAAACTCAAACCAAATAGGAATATGGTCAGATATTTTTCGTGCTTCTTTTAATGAATTAAAATTTTTATAAAATGGCACTATGCCAGAATGAATATATTCCAGAGAACTTGTCTTGTAAAACATATTATCAAATTCAGACGCTAAACAATTATTGTCTATGCATTTTTGTTTTAACGTAGTTTTTTGATTTTGTAAAATAGGAGCATATCCCATTTTTTTCAGAGGATTGAATACAGTATGCGATTGAGGACAATTAAAATCACCAATAAATACCAAATTTAAATCAGGATATTCAGCTGGTAAAAACTTAAAATATTTGATTTCAGTTTCCGGTTGTTTGTTTTTTGTTATCGCATGAAAATTAACTAAAGTAATCGTCTTCTTGTTTATTTCGAATGTTGCAAAATAAGGCTCTCTGTCAATTTCTAAATTATATTTTTTTTCTAACCACGCATTTCCTTTCAGTTTTACTTTGCTGGTTTTCCAGATAAAAGCATAACGTTCTGTTTTATAACTGCTGCTGCTTGTAGGATTACTAATTGTATAATCCCATTTTGTGCCTTTGGTATTTAATATACCAGCTAATTTAGCCACTGCCTGGGCACCACCATATCCTGCAACCACTTCCTGAATGACTGCAATATCAAAATTGAGAATAGTATTTGCTATGAAATTTAATTCGGGCTCAGATTTCGATTTTCCAAGATTTTCTAAATTCCATGATAGAATTTTAGTTTGTGAAAAAGTAGTAAGTGTAGTAAAAAATAAAAGAAGAAAACTTAGAATATATTTCATGCTGTCTTTAAAAGATCAAATATAAGCATTTCAAAATTTTAGAATAATTGAAGTTATTCAATTTTAATATAAAAAAATAATCATTAGCATAAGTTGCTAAGCAAGATGTAATTAAGGTAGGCACAAATAAAGCTTACTGCAAAGTAATTTTTGCGGATAAATTTTATATTGTTTAGAGTACAGTAGGAAATTAATGCTTTTTATATCTGTTTTTTAATGCAGTTCCTATAATTATGATTTGTAAAACAAGAAGAGCTGGTATAAAGATGATTTTCCAGTCAACTTCTAACCATCCGGTTTTTTCTGAAACAAAAGCAAAGCTTAAGGATAGAAAAAGGCAAAGCAACATCGTTTTCATTATAATTTTATTTTGAGTTGTATTAATTTTTGAGAGCATCATTTGCTGTAAGTTCTTCTTAGAGCTAAGTATGTTTCTGGATTTCATTGGTTAGTTAATAAATTCTACACAAACTTAAATCTATAAAAAGTCATTTCCTTACGGGAATCCGTAAAAAAGTTATAAAATTTACACCATACCATAAAATTTATACCAATCCAAAATCTTTTGCAATCGCAATTAAATGAACATTGTTGTTTGCTTTAAAGTATATTTTTAATTTATTGATTCTTTTTTCGATACTGCTTGTACCATTTGGAGTTATTGAAGAAGATTTAAATTCACTTGAGATACTTTCTAATATATGGCCTTGAGCCAGAAGTTTTAAAATAGAAATATCATAAGACTCAATTTCAATCAGCGCTTTATCATTAAAACTAAAAGATAAATCTGAAGAAAGTATTTTTTCTTCATTTCTAAAAGTTCCTTCAATTGCTTTTCTTAATTCACTAATACTATTCCTTCCTTTAGAAACATAAGCGTTAATGCCTAAATCATAAAAAAGAGATTTTATACGATATGATTTGTCTTCGATAGAGAAAACTATTTTTTTCAATTTAGGCTGAACCCCGTTTGCAGCACCAATAAGTTCTTCTCCGCTTGATAAACTTATATTTCTGTGATCAGTTTTAAATGATAAGTCGGTTATAAGTAAATCATAAGGTTCATTTTCAAGTAATGCTTTTTTAATTTTCAATAAACCATCATCACAATATTTAACATGATCAATGGTAGGAATCTTTAAATCTTCAAGAACTTGAATAACCGCTATACTTATACTATCTAAATCTTCGGCAACTAAAACTTTTTTAAACATATCGTTGTATTTATAAAGGAAAAGAAAAATTTATTCTGAAGCCTTTTTCTGAATTTTTGTCAAAAATAATATTTCCATTTATAGTTTTAATACGGTTTTCCACATTTTGTAGTCCATTTTTGAAATTTGATGTACTATTTTTCGTTCCAACCCCATTGTCATTATAAATTATAGTCAGATTTTTATCAATAATTTTAATATTGTCGCTCACTAAACTTACCTTACTATATTTTTTAATAAAAATAAATCTATTTCTCATTCTTTTAGACAGGAAATTTAATGTAGACCTTAAAACCTTTTTCAGGAGAAGAATCAATATCAATTTTACCTTTTATACTTGAAATTCTATTTTTTATATTCTGCAATCCATTTGTAGCATCTAAATTTTCAAGATTAGCGCCATTACCATTATCTGTATAAGTTACAAGAAACTCTTTGCCTATAATTTTAAATAAAATACCTACTAATGACGCATGGGTATGTTTTTGCATATTAATAAGCAATTCATGTAAAATTCTATAAATAGTAATTTTTTTGTTTCTTTCAATTTTATCAAAAGGAATAGTTTCCAAACCATTTAGTATAATGTTTATTTCATGGGTTTTAAATCCGGAAATCATTTCTTTTAATGCAATACTATAATTTTCATCAGTCACAATTGGACTATTTTCTTTAGAAATATTTCTCGTTCGTGAATAAATAAGATCTAAATTGTTCAATAACTTTTCTTTATTTTCGTCTTTTTCCAGATCGATATTTTCTGCAAAAGTCAAGGTTTGATATATGTCATTAGTGAGTTCATCACTTAATTTTTTTGATATTCGCAATTCACTTTCAGTGATTGCTTTAGTTTTTTCTTTTGTTGCTTTTGATTTTAAATGAAAATAAAGAAATATGATAAAGCCCAGAATAAATACAATTGTAATATACAAAATGATGTTTCGGTTTTTTTGCCTTTCAAGCTCTAATTCATTTTCTGCTTTTTGAGCTTTGAGTTGTAAATTCTCTGTTTTGCTTTGCTTAGAGTCGTATTTAATTGTTAAAAACTGATTTTTAGCTTTTCTTCGGTTTATAATAAGACTGTCAATTATTTTTATATATTCTAAGGAATATTTTTTTAATTCACTGCCTTCACTTTTTTCTATTAATAAAGCGAGACCATTAGCTTTAAATGTTGCTGAATTTACCTTGCACGCACTCATGTATGATTTTTTTGCATACATTTTTGAAAGCTTAGGATTCGTTTTTTCATAAAATGAAGCAAAACAAGTGTAAGTTCCAATTAATTCGAAATCTTCCTTTAATTCAAGTTTTATTTTTAAACTTTCTTTTAAATAATCCAGAGCTTTAGGATTGCCAAGTTTATAATAACAAAAACCCAGGTTATCTAAAAGTACAGAGTAATTATTTATAGTACGCCTGGCATCAGTATCATGTTTGATTTTTTTTGAAAGTAAAGGCAAAATTATATCAACGGCTCTTTGATATTTGCCTTGTGAAGTGTAGATAATCACTATATCATTTAAAATCTCAGATCTCTTAAATGGTTTTTTTGCTAATTTTAAGGCTTTTACATGATAGTAAAGAGCCATATTATTATCATAAGTATTGAAGTAATTGTACGCAGTAAGAGTATAATAGTTTATTTCGTATTTAGGAGTCTTTAATTTTTTTAGATATGGAAGCGTTTTTGTTAATGTTTCTTCACTACCAGTGTAATCGCCAACATTTTGTTGAAGATTTGCTATTGAGATCAAAGAGTAAATATACTTGTTTAAATAATCTAATTTTGGCTCACAAAGTTCTATAGCTTTGTTGTAATAAAAATAAGAACTATCTGTTTGATGATCAAAAAGAAAATCAGCTTTTTCTATGAATTTATTTATTTCAGGTAATTTGTTTTTAGGTTTAGGTTTAGGACTGCTGTTGTTTCCATCAGAATATAATAAATACAAAGATCCTGTTAATGCTAGTAAAATTAGCATTAAGCAGGTAAGAATGACTTTATTTTTCAATGGATAACTAGTCTTTTTCATTTTTTACAAGGGAAATTCAAAAAAGACTTTAAATCCTTTTTTAGGAGCTGTATGAATATCAATCTTTCCTTTTATGGCTAGAATTCTGTTTTCTGCATTATGAAGTCCATTTCTAAATGTAATATTATTTAAATCAATACCCTTTCCGTTATCTGTATAATTGACAATAATACTTTTATATGTGGCTTTAAATGTAATAGAAACTAAAGTAGCATCACTGTGTTTTTTCATATTTACAAGTAATTCCTGTAGTACTCTGTAAACAGTTATTTTTTTATTCTTATCAATTTTATCCCATGATATAGTATCTATATTATTTACTAAAAGATAAAGATGCGGAGTATTAAATCCTGCAATCATTTCTTCTAAGTAAAATATATATTTTTCTGAAGTAATAATTGGGTTATTTTCTTTTGATATATCACGTGTTCTTGAATATATAGCATCAAGATTGTTTATTAAATGCTCTCTGTTTTCGACCAGAGAAAGGTTTTTGTTTTCTGCAAACGCCATCGTATGATAAATATCGTTCGCAAGTTCATCATGTAATTTTTTTGCAATGCGTGTTTCACTATTATAAGTAGCTTCAATTTTTTCTTTATTGCCTCTGGATGTTAAGTAAAAATAGAGAACTAAAATAAGGCTAAGAGTGAATATAATGATGATGTATGAAATAATATTTCTATTTTTTTGTTTTTCAATCTGAAGTTGATTTTCTACTTTGTGAGTTTTAAGTTTTAGATTTTCATCCCTGTCTTTTTTAGAATCGTATTTAATTTTAGCAAATTGATTTTTTGCTTTTTGTCGAACTTCAAATATACTATCGACTAGATTTACATAAATTACAGAATATTTTTTCAATTCTCGATCAGAACTATTTGTGATCAATAGTTTTAAGGACTCCATCCTTTCGTCTACACTATTACTAATGGTAAATTGCGTATAACTAGAAAGCATATATTTCTTTGCCAGCGAGGGATTTCTTTTTTCGTAATATTTTGCAAAGTGAAAATAACTTTTTCCTAAGTCGAAAGTTTTTTTTCCCTTTTGTCTTATTTCAAGACCTTTATTAAAATAACGAATTGCATTTTCTGAATCATTAATTTTAAAATAACAAAACCCTGTATTGTCAAGTACCTTAGAATGAAACTCATCATCACTGGTAACTTCTTTTTTTGATAATAACCGAAGAAAAATTTCAAGCGATTCATGATATTTTTCTTCCTCGATCAATATAATTGCAATATTATTTTCTGCAGCTAATTTTTGCCATGGTTTTGATTTTAACTCAAAAGCTTTTTGATTGTATAAGATTGCCTTTTTATAATCGTAGGTATTTAAAAAGTTTATACTTAAAGTGATATAAGTATTCCATGCATATTCCGGATTCTTTATATATTTTAAATAAGGGATTGCTTCAGTAACAGTAGATTCACTTCCAGTATAATCTCCTTGATTTTGTTGGATCTCAGCCATTCGGTTTACTGTGCTGACAAAATTTTCAGAATCTGTTATAGGATTACAAATGAACTTTACTTTATTGTAATAGTAAAATGCACTGTCAAAATTTTTATTGTTATAAAAACGATCGGCTACTATAATAAGTTTTTTAACTTCTGTTTTATTGTTTGGAATTATAATTATATCATCATTATTTTTTTGGCATGAAAGTAAAATAAAAATTGCAAAAATAATATATAGATAAATTTGTAATCTGTTTGGTATCATGCTCCAAAAGTATAGAATTTAAATATTTAAGAAAAGTAATAAATACACTAATTTGGTTATTTATTTTAGTTTTACAATCAAATCCTAATTTTAATTAAACACAAAGAAGCCCTTAAACTGTTTAAGGGCTTTTTTAATTATTAGTATTGTACTTGATCTTATACAGCTCTCATTCCTGTTGCTATTGCTAATCTGTTCCATGAATTTATGGTTATTATAAGCAAGATAATTTCAGCAAGGTATTTTTCATCAAATAAACGAGCTGCGTTTTCATATACCTCTTCAGATACATGATTACTAATCATCGTAATTTCTTCAGTCAAAGCTAAAATTGCTTTTTCTTCTTCAGTATAAACATCAGCTTCACGCCATGCACTCAATAAGTAAATGCGTTTTTCAGTCTCGCCATATTTTCTGGCATCAGCAGTATGCATGTTGATGCAAAAAGCACAACCATTTAATTGTGAAGCGCGAATTTTTATTAGTTCTTTCTGTATTGGAGTAACTGAAGTAGTTGCGTTATACTTTTCTAAATTCATTAAAGCTTCATAAGCTTCCGGAGCCACCTTTTGAATAACAATTCTTGATTTCATTTTATTTATTTTTAAAGTTTGATACAAAGGTCACGGATATCTGCTTTAAAAAACTTGAAGTACTTCAAGAAATTACACTAGATCTTGCCAGCTCTAATTTTACTCATAAACTCTGCCGAGAAATCCAGATAGGAGGCAAGCATGTATTGCGGAACACGTTGTACGAATTCGGGATGTAAACCATTAAAATGATGATATCTTTCTTCAGCCGACATTGTAAATAAAAATTTGATTCTCATTTGTGCTGCACCAAAAGATTTCTGGGCAACAATTCTAAAATAGCGTTCCAGTTTTGGAATTTGAATAAGTAGAGTTTCTAAAGTTGATTTTTCAATAGTAATAACTTCCGATTTCTCAACAGCCTGAATATAGAAATGAGATGGAATATCATTATGGTAACTTAGGTAATCTGTAATCCACCAGTTTTCAATGCCAAATTGAAGTGTTTGTTCAATTCCTTTATCGTTTATAATATATTGTCTCATGCAGCCTTCGATGATGAAATAAAGGATGTTACATATTTGACCTTCTTGTAATACAAGCTCTTTCTTTTTTATTGTAGAAACATTCAAGCATGATTCTAGTATTTCAATCTCGCAAGGTTCTAATGTGACAATCTTTTCAATATGTCTAAAAAGTGCTTTATACATGTTTGTATTTTTATTCATTTACAAATGTACTTTTTAAAATCAATTCTCAAAAGTAACAACTTGTAGAGACGCGTATAAAAACAAAAAACCATCCGCCGTGGCGAATGGTTTTTCTATGATAAGTAAGTAATCTAAATTTAGTTTATAAAACGTTTATTTTACTTTATTAAGTATTGCTTTGAAAGCTTCAGGGTGATTCATTGCTAAATCTGCAAGAACTTTACGGTTCAATTCGATTCCGTTAGCTTTTACTTTACCCATGAATTGAGAATAAGACATTCCTTCCAATCTAGCTCCAGCGTTGATACGTTGAATCCATAATGCACGGAAATTTCTTTTGTTTTGTTTTCTATCGCGGTAAGCGTAGCACATTGCTTTCTCTACTGCATTCTTAGCAACTGTCCAAACGTTTTTACGTCTACCAAAGAAACCTTTGGCTTGCTTCATTATTTTTTTTCTTCTTGCTCTTTTAGCAACTGAATTTACTGCTCTTGGCATAATTTTAATGTGTTTTTGTAGCAGGCGTCCTGAATTAAATCAAAGGAACTTAAAAGCCATACTCCAAGGTTATTTTTAAATAATTTTTTTAACCTAAAGAAAATCTTTAGTCAAAGGTTTGAAAGTCAAATGTCAAAAGTTTAAAACTTTGCAACCTTAAGACTTTACAACTTTAGACTTATATTAGATAATTCTTAATTGTTGTTTGATGCTTTTCATATCTGTAGAGTGAACTAGCGCTGAGTGTGTCAAAGCTAATTTACGTTTCTTAGATTTTTTAGTCAAGATGTGACTTTTAAAAGCATGCTTTCTTTTAATCTTTCCAGAACCAGTAACTTTAAAACGTTTCTTGGCGCTAGATTTTGTTTTCATTTTAGGCATTTTTCCTAGTGTTTTAATTTATTCTTACTTACTTATTTTTTTTGTTTCAAGTTTAAGGTTTCAAGTTCTTACTGAATACTTAAAACTGAACACTATTTCTTCTTCTTCGGAGCAATGAACATGATCATTCTCTTTCCTTCTAAAACTGGCATAGCTTCTACTTTACCATGCTCTTCTAAATCTGTAGCCAAACGTAATAATAAAATTTGTCCTTGATCTTTATAGATAATTGAACGTCCTTTAAAGAAAACGAATGCTTTTAATTTAGCACCTTCTTTCAGGAATTTCTCAGCATTCTTTCTTTTAAATTCGTAATCATGCTCATCCGTTTGAGGACCAAATCTAATTTCTTTTACGACAACCTGCGTAGACTTAGCTTTTAATACCTTATCACGTTTCTTTTGTTCGTAAACAAATTTCTTGTAATCCATGATTTTACAAACCGGCGGCTCAGCATTTGGCGAAATCTCAACTAAATCTAATTCGAATTGATCTGCTAAACGTAAAGCTTCAGCAAGCTTAAATACACCTGGTTCGATGTTCTCGCCTACTAATCTTACTTCTTGTACACCACGAATATTGTTATTTATTCTGTGTGCATCTTTTTTTTCTACTCGAGGTTGGTAACCTCTGTTGCTTCTTATTGCTATGACTTTATAATTTAAGTTAAACTGTAAAAACTTTTAATGTCTTTTTTATTTCTTCGTTTACAATAGCGACAAATTCATCAATTGTAACTGTAATATTCCCTTTTCCTTCTTGACCGTGACGACGGATAGAAATAGTTCCGTTTTTCTCCTCTTCCTCACCTACAATAAGCATAAATGGTATTTTCTGCATTTCAGCATCTCTAATTTTCTTACCAATAGTCTCACTTCGGTTGTCAATTAGGGCGCGAATTTCGTGATTTTCTAGCAAATCTAAAACTTTTTTAGCATATATTTCGTATTTCTCGCTCAAAGACAAGATTATAGCCTGTTCCGGCATTAGCCAAAGTGGGAAATTTCCCGCAGTGTGTTCTAGTAAAATTGCGATAAAACGTTCCATAGATCCAAAAGGAGCTCTGTGAATCATAACAGGGCGATGTAATTCATTATCAGCACCTTTGTAAGTCAATTCAAAACGTTCAGGAAGGTTGTAATCAACCTGAATAGTTCCCAATTGCCATTGTCTTCCTAGAGCATCTTTAACCATAAAGTCAAGCTTAGGACCATAGAAAGCAGCTTCGCCATATTCTACAACGGTATTAAGACCTTTATCGGCTGCGGCATTAATGATAGCATTCTCTGCTTTCTCCCAATTTTCGTCAGTACCAATATATTTATCTCTGTTCTCCTTATCTCTCAATGAAATTTGAGCTGTAAAGTCTTCGAAACCTAGCGAACCAAATACATAAAGTACCAGGTCAATTACCTTTTTGAATTCCTCATCTAATTGCTCCGGAGTACAAAAAATATGCGCATCATCCTGAGTAAACCCTCTAACACGAGTTAAACCATGTAACTCACCAGATTGCTCATATCTATATACAGTACCAAATTCAGCATAACGCTTAGGTAAATCTTTATACGACCAAGGTCTTACATTGTAAATCTCACAGTGATGAGGACAGTTCATAGGTTTCAATAAAAACTCTTCACCTTCAGCAGGAGTATGTATGGGCTGAAAACTATCAGCGCCATATTTTGCATAATGTCCAGAAGTAACATAAAGTTCTTTTTGGCCAATATGAGGAGTAACAACTTGTTCGTAACCGGCTTTCTTTTGGGCTTTCTTTAAAAATTGCTCTAAACGATCTCTAAGTGCAGCGCCTTTAGGTAACCATAAAGGTAGACCTTGTCCCACTTTCTGAGAGAAAGCAAATAATTCAAGTTCCTTACCTAATTTACGGTGATCGCGACGTTTAGCCTCTTCAAGAAGTTCAAGATATTCAGTTAAGTCTTTTTGTTTAGGGAAAGAAGTTCCGTAAACACGAGTCAACTGTTTGTTCTTCTCGTCACCTCTCCAGTAAGCACCAGCAACGCTCATGATTTTGAAAGCTTTGATGATTCCGGTATTTGGGATATGTCCACCTCTACATAAATCAGTAAAAGTAGCATGATCGCAAAAAGTAATAGTTCCGTCTTCAAGATTCGAAATCAATTCAGTCTTGTAAACATTGTCTTTGTATAATTCTAAAGCATCCGCTTTACTAACCGGGCGCATTTTAAACTCATGTTTTCCTCTCGAAATTTCAAGAACACGATCCTCAATCTTTTTAAAGTCAGCGTCAGTAATCTTTTGATCTTCAAAATCTACATCATAATAGAAACCGTTAGAAATTGCTGGTCCAAGAGTTAGCTTAATTCCGGGAAACAATTCCTCAAGCGCTTGAGCCATTACGTGCGAAGTCGAATGCCAGAAAGCTTTTTTTCCTTCTGCATCATTCCATGTATATAAAATAAGACTACCGTCGGTCGTCAATGGAGTTTCGGTTTCTATTGTTGTACCATTAAAAGAAGCAGAAATCACATTTCTTGCAAATCCTTCACTAATGCTCTTAGCAACCTCCATCGGAGTTACGCCTGAAGCAAACTCTCTAATTGACCCGTCGGGTAAAGTAATCTTAATCATTGTTTATAATTTTGTGAATGCAAATATAACGCATTACAAAAATACATACAATACATATATTCATGTTTATATTATAATATATAAGAAGAATTCAAATCTTAATATTCATGCTGATCTTTATACCTATATATAAGGATAGATTTCGGTTGCAATAGAAAGTGTGTTCTATTCGTCCGGCTAAGCAAATTAAAGCTTTTGGAATTTAAGGATTAGGAGCTATTTCCTGCTCCCGAAGCCTCTGGACCGGCATAAAAGGATTTCCACTACTATCAGGGCTAGGGAAGTTGTTCTTATAAGAATTGTATCTCTGTATAAGTATAAGGTATAACTTTTGTATTATTACCGAAAGCGCAAAACAATTCAAACCAATCAACCCAAATCCTGACATATGGTGTAAATAGGACAAAACAGTTAAAAGGATATAAAATTGATATTGAAAAGTAATCGTTAAAGGATGATAAAGCTGTGAAATCCCTAAAAGCGGGAGTTTTTAAAAGCGCTGGATTGCGAAAAAGCCATTTGGTTTAGGAAAATCCCTATAAAGTTAAAAAAAGAGTGTTTTGTAAGTTTGGTGTTATCAGTATGTTAAGGAAAAGTTTTAAAAAACATTGAAATTATACAATAAAAAAGCTTGTAAATGTAAATAAAGGGTCTACTTTTGCACCCGCAACAGCGATAGACGTTCACAGAAATACCGGCAAGCTAAAGAGATCAAAACGGGAATTTATTTTCAAAAAAAGATTAAAAAAAGCTTGTGGGAATTGAAAGAAAGTTTTAAGTTTGCACCCCGCAAAACACGGAAAGTTCATTGATAGGTTGGCAGATAAAGAGAAGAAAAACGAAATGAAAATTTTCAAAAAAAACTTCAAAAAACATTTGCCAGTTAGAAATAAGTTTTCTACTTTTGCACCCGCTTTGCAACACAAGCGAAACAAAAAAAAGAAACACGTTCGTAGACATATTGAATTGACAGCCGTTTTAACAGAGATGTTAAAACAAAAGAATAAAGAGTAAGATAATCGAGAGATTGAAAAGAACCGATAGAGACTGATTCGAATAACAATACGATCTTGAGTAATTAAGATCAACAATATACGATGAAGAGTTTGATCCTGGCTCAGGATGAACGCTAGCGGCAGGCTTAACACATGCAAGTCGAGGGGTATGCTTCTTCGGAAGTAGAGACCGGCGCACGGGTGCGTAACGCGTATGCAATCTACCTTTTACAGAGGGATAGCCCAGAGAAATTTGGATTAATACCTCATAGTATTATGAAATGGCATCATTTTATAATTAAAGTCACAACGGTAAAAGATGAGCATGCGTCCCATTAGCTAGTTGGTAAGGTAACGGCTTACCAAGGCTACGATGGGTAGGGGTCCTGAGAGGGAGATCCCCCACACTGGTACTGAGACACGGACCAGACTCCTACGGGAGGCAGCAGTGAGGAATATTGGACAATGGGCGCAAGCCTGATCCAGCCATGCCGCGTGCAGGATGACGGTCCTATGGATTGTAAACTGCTTTTATACGAGAAGAAACACTGCTACGTGTAGCAGCTTGACGGTATCGTAAGAATAAGGATCGGCTAACTCCGTGCCAGCAGCCGCGGTAATACGGAGGATCCAAGCGTTATCCGGAATCATTGGGTTTAAAGGGTCCGTAGGCGGTTTAATAAGTCAGTGGTGAAAGCCCATCGCTCAACGGTGGAACGGCCATTGATACTGTTAAACTTGAATTATTAGGAAGTAACTAGAATATGTAGTGTAGCGGTGAAATGCTTAGAGATTACATGGAATACCAATTGCGAAGGCAGGTTACTACTAATGGATTGACGCTGATGGACGAAAGCGTGGGTAGCGAACAGGATTAGATACCCTGGTAGTCCACGCCGTAAACGATGGATACTAGCTGTTGGGAGCAATCTCAGTGGCTAAGCGAAAGTGATAAGTATCCCACCTGGGGAGTACGTTCGCAAGAATGAAACTCAAAGGAATTGACGGGGGCCCGCACAAGCGGTGGAGCATGTGGTTTAATTCGATGATACGCGAGGAACCTTACCAAGGCTTAAATGTAGATTGACCGTTTTGGAAACAGAACTTTCGCAAGACAATTTACAAGGTGCTGCATGGTTGTCGTCAGCTCGTGCCGTGAGGTGTCAGGTTAAGTCCTATAACGAGCGCAACCCCTGTTGTTAGTTGCCAGCGAGTCATGTCGGGAACTCTAACAAGACTGCCAGTGCAAACTGTGAGGAAGGTGGGGATGACGTCAAATCATCACGGCCCTTACGCCTTGGGCTACACACGTGCTACAATGGCCGGTACAGAGAGCAGCCACTGGGCGACCAGGAGCGAATCTATAAAACCGGTCACAGTTCGGATCGGAGTCTGCAACTCGACTCCGTGAAGCTGGAATCGCTAGTAATCGGATATCAGCCATGATCCGGTGAATACGTTCCCGGGCCTTGTACACACCGCCCGTCAAGCCATGGAAGCTGGGGGTGCCTGAAGTCGGTGACCGCAAGGAGCTGCCTAGGGTAAAACTGGTAACTAGGGCTAAGTCGTAACAAGGTAGCCGTACCGGAAGGTGCGGCTGGAACACCTCCTTTCTAGAGCCCTGAGTGTTAGTGGAAACACACGCTGGGGAAAAAAGAAGAAGCTTTATGGGATTATAATTTTAAGGCTATTTTACTCTTGCTGTTAGTTCAAATAATAAATTTTAAGTAAAACAGAGTCTCGTAGCTCAGCTGGTTAGAGTACTACACTGATAATGTAGGGGTCGGCAGTTCGAGTCTGCCCGGGACTACTATTTAACTTAAAAAAAGGAAATTCTGGAAGTTGGAATTCACCAAAGAAATTAGAGAAGAATTAGAAATCTAAAATCTGAATTCTATAATCTAAGATTTAAGAAATGGGGGATTAGCTCAGCTGGCTAGAGCGCCTGCCTTGCACGCAGGAGGTCAACGGTTCGACTCCGTTATTCTCCACTGATTTACTATAAATATAGTAAATAAAAGTTCATTGACATATTGAGATAAGAAAATAATAAAAAGTAGAAAGCGTTTTTTGTTATAGTAGTAATACAAATAATAAAAGACAAAAAAAAACGGTCATAATTGATTTTATGATTGGTACAATAAGCAAAATAAGGGCGTATGGGGGATGCCTTGGCTCTCAGAGGCGATGAAAGGCGTGATAAGCTGCGAAAAGCTGCGGGGACGGGCACACACCGATTGATCCGCAGATACCTGAATGGGGCAACCCACTATGTTGAAGACATAGTACACCGATAGGTGGGCAAACCCGCTGAACTGAAACATCTAAGTAGGCGGAGGAGAAGAAAACAAAAGTGATTCCGTAAGTAGTGGCGAGCGAACGCGGATTAGCCCAAACCAATGTTGTTACGGCAATGTTGGGGTTGTAGGACCACGACATTTTATGTACAAGGAACCGGAAGTTACTGGAAAGTGACACCATAGAGGGTGATAGTCCCGTATGGGTAACGAGTATAATAGATAGTGGTATCCTGAGTAGGGCGGGGCACGTGAAACCCTGTCTGAATTTGGCGGGACCATCCGCTAAGGCTAAATACTCCTGAGAGACCGATAGTGAACCAGTACCGTGAGGGAAAGGTGAAAAGAACCGTGAATAACGGAGTGAAATAGATCCTGAAACCATACGCTTACAAGCGGTCGGAGCCCTTTCGTGGGGTGACGGCGTGCCTTTTGCATAATGAGCCTACGAGTTAACGTTGCTGGCAAGGTTAAGTGGTTAAGCCACGGATCCGTAGCGAAAGCGAGTCTGAATAGGGCGCTTTAGTCAGTAGTGTTAGACGCGAAACCGTGTGATCTACCCATGGGCAGGTTGAAGCTGTGGTAACACACAGTGGAGGACCGAACCGGTTGACGTTGAAAAGTCTTCGGATGACCTGTGGGTAGGGGTGAAAGGCCAATCAAACTCGGAAATAGCTCGTACTCCCCGAAATGCATTTAGGTGCAGCGCTGTGCATAAAGTTATATAGAGGTAGAGCTACTGATTGGATGCGGGGGCTTCACCGCCTACCAATTCCTGACAAACTCCGAATGCTATATAATGTTTCACAGCAGTGAGGGCTTGGGTGCTAAGGTCCAAGTCCGAGAGGGAAAGAACCCAGACCATCAGCTAAGGTCCCCAAATATATACTAAGTTGAAAGAACGAGGTTTGTCTGCCCAGACAGCTAGGATGTTGGCTTGGAAGCAGCCATTCATTTAAAGAGTGCGTAACAGCTCACTAGTCGAGCGGACGAGCATGGATAATAATCGGGCATAAGTATATTACCGAAGCTATGGATTTAGAGTTTACTCTAAGTGGTAGGGGAGCATTCTAACAGGGTTGAAGGTGTATCGTAAGGTATGCTGGACTGGTTAGAAAAGAAAATGTAGGCATAAGTAACGATAATGCGGGCGAGAAACCCGCACACCGAAAAACTAAGGTTTCCACAGCTATGCTAATCAGCTGTGGGTTAGTCTGGTCCTAAGGCGAACCCGAAAGGGACAGTCGATGGCTAACGGGTTAATATTCCCGTACTACTAATTACTGTGATGGGGTGACGGAGTGATGAAAGCGCCGCGAACTGACGGAATAGTTCGTTGAAGTACCTACCTATAAGATGCGCAGGCAAATCCACGCGTCTTGGGGAAATACGATAGTACTCGGAGTCTTCGGACAAAGAGATAGTGCGCCTAAGGGCTTCCAAGAAAAACCTCTAAACTTCAGGTAATTAGTACCAGTACCGTAAACCGACACAGGTAGTTGAGGAGAGAATCCTAAGGTGCTCGAGAGATTCATGGCTAAGGAATTAGGCAAAATAGACCTGTAACTTCGGGAGAAAGGTCGCCCCCAGCAATGGGGGCCGCAGTGAAGAGGTCCAGGCGACTGTTTATCAAAAACACAGGGCTCTGCAAAATCGTAAGATGAAGTATAGGGCCTGACACCTGCCCGGTGCTGGAAGGTTAAGAGGAGATGTTATCTTCGGAGAAGCATTGAATTGAAGCCCCAGTAAACGGCGGCCGTAACTATAACGGTCCTAAGGTAGCGAAATTCCTTGTCGGGTAAGTTCCGACCTGCACGAATGGTGTAACGATCTGGACACTGTCTCAGCCATGAGCTCGGTGAAATTGTAGTAACGGTGAAGATGCCGTTTACCCGCAGTGGGACGAAAAGACCCTGTGCACCTTTACTATAGCTTAGTATTGACCTTGGATAAATGATGTGTAGGATAGGTTGGAGACTGTGAAGTGGCGTCGCCAGGCGTTGTGGAGTCATTGTTGAAATACAACCCTTTGTTTATCTGAGGCCTAACCCCGAGTATCGGGGGACATTGCTTGGTGGGTAGTTTGACTGGGGTGGTCGCCTCCAAAAGAGTAACGGAGGCTTCTAAAGGTTCCCTCAGTACGCTTGGTAACCGTGCGTAGAGTGCAATGGCATAAGGGAGCTTGACTGAGAGACATACAGGTCGATCAGGTACGAAAGTAGAGCATAGTGATCCGGTGGTTCCGCATGGAAGGGCCATCGCTCAAAGGATAAAAGGTACGCCGGGGATAACAGGCTGATCTCCCCCAAGAGCTCATATCGACGGGGGGGTTTGGCACCTCGATGTCGGCTCGTCACATCCTGGGGCTGGAGAAGGTCCCAAGGGTTGGGCTGTTCGCCCATTAAAGTGGCACGCGAGCTGGGTTCAGAACGTCGTGAGACAGTTCGGTCTCTATCTACTGTGGGCGTTAGAAATTTGAGTGGATCTGATTCTAGTACGAGAGGACCGAATTGGACAAACCTCTAGTGTATCTGTTGTCCCGCCAGGGGCACCGCAGAGTAGCTACGTTTGGAAGGGATAAGCGCTGAAAGCATATAAGCGCGAAACCCACCACAAGATGAGATTTCTTTTAAGGATCGTGGAAGATGACCACGTTGATAGGCTATAGATGTAAAGGCAGTAATGTCATAGTCGAGTAGTACTAATAATCCGTAAGCTTATGTACACCCTTTTCTCCCCGATGCAAATCGGGGAGAAGAAACTTTCTAAAAATAATAAATAAAAATACTTTTCTTTATCTCAGTATGTTAAGATATTATGTAATGTTGATCAGTTAATCTGGTTACCCATTGCAAAAACGACCTTAAGGTGGTTATTGCGGCGGGGCTCACCTCTTCCCATCCCGAACAGAGTAGTTAAGCCCGCCTGCGCAGATGGTACTGCAGTTATGTGGGAGAGTATGTCGTCGCCTTTCTTTTTAAAACCCTGTTTCGAAAGAATCAGGGTTTTTT
>NZ_JRLF01000003.1 GCF_001404985.1 Flavobacterium aquidurense | reverse complement strand
ACGAGAGGACCGAATTGGACAAACCTCTAGTGTATCTGTTGTCCCGCCAGGGGCACCGCAGAGTAGCTACGTTTGGAAGGGATAAGCGCTGAAAGCATATAAGCGCGAAACCCACCACAAGATGAGATTTCTTTTAAGGATCGTGGAAGATGACCACGTTGATAGGCTATAGATGTAAAGGCAGTAATGTCATAGTCGAGTAGTACTAATAATCCGTAAGCTTATGTACACCCTTTTCTCCCCGATGCAAATCGGGGAGAAGAAACTTTCTAAAAATAATAAATAAAAATACTTTTCTTTATCTCAGTATGTTAAGATATTATGTAATGTTGATCAGTTAATCTGGTTACCCATTGCAAAAACGACCTTAAGGTGGTTATTGCGGCGGGGCTCACCTCTTCCCATCCCGAACAGAGTAGTTAAGCCCGCCTGCGCAGATGGTACTGCAGTTATGTGGGAGAGTATGTCGTCGCCTTTCTTTTTAAAACCCTGTTTCGAAAGAATCAGGGTTTTTTGTTTTTACAAAAAACCGCAATTATACCGCAATGCGGTAACTATCGAAAACGAATTTGCTTTAAAAAATCCCCATCACCTAAATGATGGGGATTTTTTAGGTTATAATAGTTCCGATTTTCAATTGTTAGATTAAAGAAGTACAAACCAAAATAAACCCCTTGTTTACCTGGAATTGCGTTAGGGATGGAAGCGATATCCTTTTGCGGTCCATAAACACCTGGCGAAGCCTTACCGAAAACCTTCCGCAAAAGATTTAGCGGACAGCCCGACCCGGAGGGAAACGCCAAAATCAATTTTATTTTAAAAAGGAAATATGTGTATTAAGTTTTATTCTTTATAAATAGTATTATTTTTGGTTTTTAGCTTCTATCGTCAATTTTACAATATTAGAAACAATAAGAATTTATTATTGTCTTAAAACTGTTTAATTTCTTTATTTAAATTTAATGTCTTGCAATTTTAAAATTCATTCTTAAATTGTATTTAATAAATTTGTTTAAGCAATAGTTTTAATTATGACTGAGTTATTAAGTACGATAAATAGCCTGCAAGTTTTGGATGAGGAAACGGAACAAGCAATAAAAAAATATTTTGTAGAAGAAAAGTTTCTGAAAAATGAATTTATTATTTGTGAAGGTAAAATTAGCTATAAAATCTATTTTATAAAATCAGGCTTAATCAGAAGATTTAGTTTACAAGATGCAACAGAAGTTACAAAGTGGATCTATACCGATAATCAGTTTGTAACATCATTGAGCAGTTTTTTTGAACAGAAACCTTCTTTTGAAAATTTTCAGGCTTCTGAAGATACCGTAGTTTATTCTTTGTCGTACCAGCATGAACAAATATTATTAGAATATCCTTTGTTTTCTAAATTTTACATTAAATTATTGCGACTTTATCTTTCTAAATTGAATGAATTTCATCACTTCTACACTTCAATGACTGCTCAGGAAAAATATTCTTATCTACTAAAGTCATTACCTCAAATTGTTTTGAAAGCGAAATTAAAAGATATTGCATCTTTAATTGGTGTTAGCCCTGAAACATTAAGTAGGATTAGGGCTCAAATTAATTGACTTTAGATCAATAAATGAGGTTTAATTCTTTTCAATATTTGTATCCTAAATAAAATACAGAAAATTGAAAAATATAATAATTGATAAGAAAGCTATAATTGGAAATAACGTAACGATTGGAAATTTTACAACTATTGAAAGCGATGTCGTAATTGGAGATAACTCGTGGATAAGTAACAATGTAACTATTTTAAACGGTACCAGAATTGGCGAAGGGTGTCATGTACATGCCGGAGCTGTCTTAGGCGGAACTCCTCAAGATTTAAAGTATGGAGGTGAATGCACTTTCTTGGAAATTGGAAATAGTAATATTGTTCGAGAATTTGTTACGATAAACAAAGGAACATCTTCAAAGTATAAAACTATTATTGGGGATGGTAATTTAATTATGGCAAATAGTCATATTGGTCACGATTGTTTTATTGGTAATAATTGTGTTATTGGATTTAATGTTGGTATGGCGGGTGAAGTTAATGTTGGCGATTGGGCTAACATTAGTGGTTTAACAGCTATTCATCAGTTTTCGATTATTGGTGAACATTCTATGATTAGCGGAATGAGCCGTATTGTAAAAGATGTTCCTCCTTATGTATTAGCATCGCGTGAACCGTTGTCATATTGTGGCCTAAATTTTACCGGATTAAAAAGAAGAGGTTTCCCAAGTGATAAAATTAATGAGTTGAAAGAAATTTACCGTATCATTTTTCAGGAAAAAAGAAATACGAGTAAAGCTTTGAATTTAATTGAAGAAAATTTTGAACAAACAATAGAGCGGGATATTATTATAAAATTCATCAAACAATCGAAAAGAGGAATTATAAAAGGATTTTACTGATTTCTTATTTAAGGTAAAAAAACCGTATTGTCATTTTGGCTAATACAAGATCCAAATAGGCTACATTTCTCAATGTTCTTATTTGGATTTTTGCATTATAAATTTAAACAATCAAAAAAATGCAAAAGACAATTTTTATTACAGGAGCTTCATCAGGTTTAGGAAAATCAGCAGCAAAATTATTTCAGAGCCAAGGTTGGCGTGTAATCGCGACAATGCGTAATCCTGAAAAAGAATCCGAATTAAATAAGCTTAAAGATGTTGTTGTACTTCCTTTAGATGTTACCAATTTAGACCAGATTATTTCAATAACTAAAAAAGTTACCAATTTATATTCTGTAGATGTTGTGATGAATAATGCTGGTTATGGTTTAATAGGAGTTTTAGAATCATTAAACGATGATCAAATTCAGCGCCAGATAACAACGAATTTACTTAGTGTTATTAGAATTTCAAAAGCTTTTACTTCGCACTTTCGTGAAAAAAAGAGCGGTATGTTTATTAATATTACTTCTACTTTTGGGTTAATAGGATTTCCTACCTGCTCCATTTATAGCGCTACAAAATTTGCTATAGATGGTTTTTCTGAAAGTATGGCCTACGAATTAGCTCAGTTTGGGATACAAGTAAAAATTATTGCGCCGGGAGGGATGCAAACTGATTTTGCTGTTCGATCAATGGAGTTGGAGAAACATGATGCTTATGAAGAATTAACTGCAGAAGTAAGTAAAGGGTATAGTGCTGAACAAATAGCTAATTATACTAAAGTAGAAGATATTGCTCAAATTGTTTTTGAAGCTGCGACTGATCATAAAAATAAATTAAGATATGTTGCCGGAAATGATGCTATTGGTTTATACGATCAACGTTTAAAAGAAGGAACAGAAGTGCAGTTTCAGAGTATTAAAACAATGTTTACTTTTTAAATTTTTATTAAAATGAAAAAACAAGCGATAGAACTCACTACTTTTAAATTAAATAATTTTACGTTTCAGCAATTTATTGAAGGTAATAAAGAGGTAGATGAATTTTTGAAAAGACAAAATGGATTTATTTCCAGAAATATTTCGGAATTAAAGAAAGGTTTTGTGTATGATATTCTTATATGGGAAAGTGTAGAAGATGGTACGAATGCCATGCATAAATTAATGACAGAACTACATGATTCTCCCGTACATGATATGATTGATCAAAGTATTGTAAACTGGAATATTGCACCAATTGAACATTTCGTAAGTTTGTAAAAATGAGAGTTGTTGAAAGCATAATGTTTAATTCAATTTTATGTCATGAAAAATCAGCCTAAAATATTTAATACAATATCAGAATTGCATGTTGCAATGGGACAGCCAAAGCCTATGCATCCGCTTATAAGTATTTTAAATTACGGCGAAGCTGTTTTTGATCCAAAGGATTTTGATCAGGGAATTATTTTAGATTATTATAAGATATCTTTTAAAACTCATTTTAAGGGAAAACTTAGATATGGTCACGGTTTTTATGATTTTGAAGAAGGAGGAATGTCCTTTGTGTCTCCGGGACAAATTTTGAAAATGCAGGATGAGGAAGCTGATTATAGTGGAATGTCATTAAATATTCATCCGGATTTTATTCGTCCATACTCATTAAACAGTAATATAAAAAAGTATGGATTTTTTAATTATTCTGCTTCTGAAGCCTTGTATTTATCTGAGAAAGAAAAAGTGACGATTCTGGATGTTTTTACTTCGATCCAGAATGAACTTAATGAGCGAATAGACAATTTTAGTCAGGATGTAATTATATCGCAAATAGAACTTTTGCTTAATTATAGTAACCGTTTTTATAATAGACAATTTATTACCAGGAAGGCAGTAAATCATGATGTACTTTCTAAACTGGAAAGTATAATAAATGATTATTTCGATCAGGAAAAAACATTAGTTAATGGAGTTCTTACGGTTCAGTTCTTAGCTCAGGAATTAAATTTATCTTCAAGGTATTTAAGTGATTTGCTGCGTAATCTTTGCGGTCAAAATACACAACAATTTATTCATGACAAATTGATAGAGAAAGCAAAGGAATATATTGCAACAGGAACTTTATCAATAGCAGAGATTGGTTATAAGTTAGGATTTGAACATCCGCAGTCTTTCAATAAATTATTCAAGAAAAAGACCAATTTGAGTCCTGTAGCATTTAAGGAATTATTCAATAAAAATTAAATTATGGCATCGCTAAATTTTGAACAATTAAAAGAACGTTCTTTAAAAATAAGACAACGTTATCACGAATTAGAGTTATTACATCACGGAAGTGAATGGACAGTTGAAGAAGATGCATTGGCTTTTTTAACAGATGTTGGTTTAGTAGCACGTCAGGTAATGTCGCAACAAGGACGCTGGCCAAAAGAAAATACCAAAGAAGAACTTCGTCATAAAATAGGCGAATCTATTTGGTGGCTTACTATTTTGGCTGAAAGAATGGATATCAATATTGAAACAGTTACGGAAGAATTTCTAAGTAAAACCGAAAGTTTATTAGGAGAATAATTTTATAATTATTTTTTGCCAAATGGCAAATTCTGCAAAAACAACTTTGATTAACTTAGTACTATGAAAGAATTTATAGAATACATATTGCAATTTGGCAGTTTAAATCAGCAGCAAATTGATTTGATTTTGAAAAAAGCAGATATACTTGAACTTCAAAAAGATGAATATTTTTCTGAGGCAGGAAAAGTTGCTCAGCAAGTTGGGTTTGTTTTAAATGGTATTGTAAGAGTTTGTTACTACAATAACAAAGGGGAGGAAATCACTAAATACTTTATTGACGAAAATAATCTGGTTGTTGATTTGGAAAGTTTTGAGAATGAAATTCAGTCAACAGCATACGTGCAAGCTATTACAGATACTAGTATTATGGTTTTTTCTAAAAAAGACTGGAAAGAACTTTCTAATACTATTGTAGGCTGGGATGCAATAGTGCATAAAGTTATTTCGAGAGCGTTAATGCAGAAAGTAGAAAGAAGAAGTCCGCAGATTTCAGAAGATGCGACCACACGTTACCTGAAATTTTTAGAAATCTATCCAAATGTTGTCAATCGTGTTCCGTTATCTTATGTTGCCTCCTATTTAGGTGTTACCCAATCCTCATTAAGCAGAATAAGAAAAAATATAAGTTAAATCGCTTTTTGTCAAATGGCAAATGATTTTATTTTTAAACGAATGACCTTTGCTTTAATAATTTAAAACAAGAAAAAAATGAATTCAGTATTAATTACAGGAGCGAACAGAAGCATTGGTTTAGAACTGGTAAAAGAGTTTTCTAAAAAAGGATTATTTGTTTATTTAGGAACCCGTGATCTTGAAAAAGGACAGGCGGTAGTAAAAGAATTAAGCGAAAGCGGATTTGAAAATATCAAACCCATTCAAATTGATGTTACGAAAACGGACACCATCTTAGCGGCGAAAAATATTGTCGAAAGTGAGCAAGGAAAATTGGATATTCTGATCAACAACGCAGGAATCAGCGGGGAGTTTCCGCAAAGTGCTTTAGATACATCGATTAAAGACATTCAAAATGTATTTGATACTAATTTTTTTGGTGTTATCAGCGTTACTCAAGCATTTTTGGAATTGCTTAAAAAATCGGAAAGTCCAAGAATAAGTAATATTACCTCGGGACTAGGATCTCTGACCTTGCATAGCGATCCAGCGTGGAAATATTATAATTTTAAAGCAGCAAGTTATGTTACATCAAAAGCAGCTTTGAATGCTTATACTATTGCATTGGCGTATGAGTTGAGAGAATTGCCTTTTAAAGTAAATGCAATTGATCCGGGTTATACGGCTACAGATTTTAATCATCATAGTGGTCCGGGTTCAGTAGAAAGTGCTGCGGCTTTTATTATCAAACATACTTTTACAGATGAAAATGCGCCTACAGGACAATTTTTTAGTAATGATATAGAAGATGAAACAGAGGTTAGCCCTTGGTAAAAAAATAGAAAAGTCTTTAAATTTTAAAAACCTCCAAAGTCAATGACTCTGGAGGTTTCTTTTTTATTTCTTCCTTCTCAAGGAAATAATGGTTTGAAGAATGACAGAAGTCATCACGAAAAATAATCCAAGATAAAATGATTGGCTCATTTCCTTGCCTTCATTAAAAAATACAAATGCTAAAATTATCGCATAAATAGGTTCTAGGTTAAAGGTAAGATTGGTTGTAAATGCAGGTATTTTTTTTAATGCTTCTGCAAATAAAACATAGAGACCAACGGTACAAAATAATGACAGCAATATCAGATAAAAAAAGTCGCTTCCGTTAGGGATTAAACTTTCAACAGGAAAAAAGATCAGATAAAATGGCATTAAAATTCCTAAACAAATTGTTCCGCCAATCATTTGATAATAATTGATGACTTTACTGTCGTAGGTTTTTACCAAACGTTCATTGTAAATCGTATACAGCGCAGCAAATGCCGATGAAATGCAGCCTAATAAAATTCCGGTATGATAAGAACTGTCAAAATGGAAAATCAGGCTGATGCCAAATAATGTGATGACACTAAAGATTAATTGAGAAAAAACGAGTTTGTTTTTATTGATCAAGGGTTCAAAAATCGCCGTAAAAAAGCTGGTAAGACAATAGCAAACCACGCCAATAGAAATACTGGAATACTTTATACTGGCATAAAAAAATGCCCAGTGAATGGCTATAAAAAAACCGATTTTAGCAATATTTAATTTTTCCCGAATATTGATTTGAACCAATGTTTTGGTCAATTGGATAAGAAAAAATAAAATAATGGCAGAAAAGAAGGTTCTATACCAAACTAAAAGTCCTTCGTTAAGGGAAATGAGTTTACCAAAAATACCGGTAAAACCCGAAAGTAGTACAGCTAAGTGTAACTTTAGATATGAATTTTTCATGAAAAGTGTCTGCTCGAAACCGAACAAGATTTAATTAATTACTAGTTAAATATGAAGTGTACAAAAACAGTTGATGTATTATCAACTTGTAACTTCATCTCATTTTAGAAAGAAATTAAACTCTTGGCGGAGGAAGACAACCTTTTCTATTCATTGTTTTTATTTTTTCAAATGTATGAAAATTTGAATGGTACTCTAAATTTGACTACATTTTTTTCTTTATAATAATAAACGTTAAGAGGAGAAATTTTATATTGGAAGTAAAAAAGAAATTAATCACCAATAATCTTTTTTCGATGTTCTATGCCCCAATCTGTCAAATTATTAATGATTGTTTGCAGTGTTTTTCCGTGATCTGTTAGTGTATATTGAACAGTGATAGGTTGCGTTTCTAAAACAGATCTTTTAATCAGTTTATTTATTTCCAATTCTTTTAATTCCTTGCTTAGCATTTTATTCGAAATGCCAACAACATCATTCAAAATATCAGAGAATCTTCTTTTGTTATAATAGCAGATAGAAGAAATAATAGCAATTTTCCATTTTCCACTCAAAACATCCATTGAGTCCTGGACGGCCATCATCTCCTTTTTATGCTGCTCTTTTTCGGGTACTGTGCATTCCATAAGGTTACTTTGTTACTTCAAGGTTACTGTTACTTTTAGTTACAAAGTTACTAAAATAAATTAAACTGCTATAAATTTGCATCAGTAAACATATTAAAAAAATATAAAAATGAGCAAATTAAAAAATAAAGTAGCAATAGTAACTGGAGCTTCAAAAGGAATTGGTGCTTCTATTGCTAAATATTTTGCAGCAGAAGGTGCAAAAGTTGTCGTTAATTATGCATCAAGCAAAGAAGATGCAGACAAAGTGGTAAAAACAATAACAGATAATGGCGGAAGTGCAATTGCAGTACAAGGCGATGTTTCGAAAGAGTCAGACGTTACAAGGCTTTTCGATGAAACTAAAAATGCTTTTGGTACTTTAGATATTTTGGTAAACAATGCGGGTATCTATCAATATGCGCCAATTGAAGAGTTTTCAGCCCAATCTTTCCACTCGCAGTTTAATATTAACGTTTTAGGATCATTGCTTTCTATTCAGGCCGCTCTAAAATCATTTGGTGAAAAAGGTGGTAATATTATCAATGTTAGTTCGGGAGCAAGTAATACGCCTCTTCCAACAGGATCTGTATATTCTGCTACTAAAGCCGCTTTAGACGCTATTACGATTTCTTTATCTAAAGAATTTAGCGGAAGAAATATCCGTATTAATTCTATTTTGCCAGGTGTGGTAGAAACAGAAGGCTCGCATAGCGCTGGTTTTATAGGTAGTGATTTTGAAGCAAAATTAGTTGCCACTACACCACTTGGCCGTACAGGACAGCCGGAAGATATCGCAAAAGTTGCCGTATTTCTTGCCTCTGATGACGCAGGATGGATTACGGGAGAAAAAATCTCTGTTTCGGGAGGTATTTACGGTATATAATTTCATCTATAAAAAAATTAAAAGAGACAAAATGAGTAAATTAAAAAATAAAGTAACAGTAGTTACGGGCGGTAATAGCGGTATTGGATTTGGTATTGCAGAAGCATTCAAAAACGAAGGAGCTGTTGGTGCTATTACAGGAAGAAATGAGAAAACATTAAGTGATGCTTTAGGAATTCTGGGTAAAGATTTTATCAGTATTCAAGGTGATGTCACGAATATCAGTGATTTGGAAAATACATTCAAAAAGACCTTTGATAAATTTGGTAAAATTGATGTATTAGTAGTAAATGCAGGAGGTGCTGTAGATGGTATAGAAATGGGAACCATAGAAAATGCTACTGAAAAAAGTTATGACAGCTATATGGATCTTAATTTGAAAAGTGCCTATTTTACGGTACAAAAAGCACTTCCGTATTTAAATGATGGAGCATCTGTAATCCTGATTGGATCGAGTGCTGCTCATCGCGCTGCACCCGGAATGGCTATTTATGCAGCGGCAAAAGCAGCAATTATATCATTGGCTAAAGGTTTATCTCTGGATTTATTGTCAAGAAAAATTAGGGTTAATACTCTTTCTCCAGGTTCTATTGATACACCAGTTTTTGGAAAAATAGTACCAGAGGAACATTTAGAAAGTGTAAAACAAATGTGGATAGATATTACACCTGTAGGCAGGCAAGGACTTCCGTCTGACATTGGGCATGCCGCGGTATTTTTAGCATCAGACGATTCAGCATTTATAGTGGGTACTGAAATCTTATCTGATGGAGGTTTAACTAATATCAGCCTTATGAGATAATTTAATTCTTACTTGTCGTTTTCAATGTTTCCCTTTTGAAAAACAAAAGTGAAGTAGAAGTAATAAAAAACTCCTTAAGAAATTAAGGAGTTTTTTTGTGTTCCTAAAAGTTTTTTCCCAATCATATTTTGCAATACCTGGATAAACCGGTAACTAGATAATGAACCATTTTCTTCGATTTGAAAGCTAATTTACGGTGGCATTATATTTGTAATATTGGGAAAAAGTTAACTGAAACTAAAAATCAATAATAACCTTGAAATATATGGAAAATCAAATTACTATACCAAAACCTTGCAGCCAAAATTGGAATTCAATGCTACCAAATAAAGAAGGTAGATTCTGTAATTCTTGTAGTAAAACAGTAATTGATTTTACTAAAATGGGGAATACTGAAATAAAAAAATATTTGCTTGAAAAAAAATCCAGTCAGGAAAATATTTGTGGACACTTTAAATTTGATCAAATTGAGACCGCGAATAGTATCAAATATTCTAATTTGAAAAATAGAATTAGCAAAATTAAGGTTAAACCAATTAAAAAAGCTGCACTGTTTTCTTTAAGTCTTCTTTTTGCTTTAACAAGCTGTATGGGAAAAGCAGCAATAGAAGGGGAGCCAGCAGTAATTGATAATGATTCAATTAATGATAATGAAATCATTAATAAAGAAAATGACACTTTAAAACATACTGATTCTATAAAAAGCCAGATTATTCAGGAAAAGGCAAAAAAATAAAGGATCAAGAAAAATAGACATAAAAAAAACTCCTTAATTTCTTAAGGAGTTTCTTGGTGGGCGATGAGGGGTTCGAACCCCCGACCCCCTCGGTGTAAACGAGGTGCTCTGAACCAGCTGAGCTAATCGCCCTATTTTACTAGGTTGCTATCGTTTGTGATTGCGAGTGCAAATATAAGGCACTTTTTCAGTTCTGCAAACAAAACCCGCTAAAAATTTAAAGTTTTTTTAAAGTTTTTTCTATCTCGTTGTAATTGAATTTATTATAAAGATAGTTTTTTTAGTCTTTTTCAGACAATTTAAAATTCTGCTAGTTTAATGGCAATTCCGCAACAACAAAAGTGCTTCCGCCAACATAGATAAAATCATTTTGCGTCGCGTTTTTCTTCGCAGCAAAGAAAGCTTCGGCTACAGAATCGTATTTCTCTCCTAACAAATTATATTTTTTAGCTGCTTCTTTTAAGATTTCAGTATCTAAACCTCTCGACGAATCAGGTCTGCAAAAATAGTATTGTGCATTTTTAGGAAAAAGAGGTAAAATAGAATCCAGGTCTTTATCGTTAACAACTCCCAGAACAATATGTAGATTCTCAAAAGTTTCTTTCTGAATCTGATTCATTACAACCGCTAATCCGTGTTTGTTATGTGCAGTGTCGCAAATAATTTTTGGTTTTTCGCCTAGTTGCTGCCATCTTCCTTGTAAGCCCGTATTTTTTACTACTTTCGATAAACCAGATTTTAGACTTTCATTTGAAATCTTAAATTCATTTTGAGCATTCAAAACCGCAATTGTTTGCTGAACCGTTTTTTTATTGTGAAATTGATAATCTCCAATTAAGTCTGATGGGAAAACTTCAGAAATTAAATCTGAGGCAAAATAAATAGGTGCTTTGTTTTCTTCGGCTTTAGCCAAAAATACAGGCTGAGTTTCTGGAGTGTATTCTCCAATAACAACAGGAATGTTGGGTTTTATAATACCGGCTTTTTCAGCAGCGATTAATGCTGGAGTATTGCCTAAAAACTGAGTATGATCTAAATCGATGTTCGTAATAACAGAAACCAAAGGCGTGATAACATTAGTAGCATCTAATCTTCCGCCAAGACCAACTTCGATAATTGAAATGTCTACCTTTTGAGCTGCAAAATAATCAAAAGCCAAACCTACAGACATTTCGAAAAAACTCATATCATTGGCTTCAAAAAAATCTTTGTGTTTGGCGACAAAATCACAAACAAAATCTTCTGATATTTCCTGACCATTAATTTTAATTCTTTCCCTGAAATCTTTTAAATGTGGAGAAGTATATAATCCTACGTTATATCCTGCTTCTTGTAAAACCGAAGCCAGCATATGCGAAGTTGATCCTTTGCCATTGGTTCCCGCAACATGAATGCATTTTAGCTTATTTTCCGGGTTATCAAGATGCGCCGTCAATAATTTAATATTGGTCAAATCTTCTTTATATGCTGAGGCACCTTGAAGTTGATACATCGGGAGTTGATTAAACATCCAATTTGTGGTTTCCTGATAGTTCATGTATTTGGATAAAATAGTTGTTGATTGAAATAATTTTCGTTTTTTTTAGTTTTATATTACAGCGAAAATTATCTTTATTGCAAATTTCAAATATTTTTTAGAATTAATTATTAAAAACCAGAATTAATATATGTTTAGTTTTATTCAATTACAAACAGACACCATTGCAAACGCCGCATCTAACGTAGTTATCGAAAAAATTGCACCAAATACCGAAATCTCAGTTTTAGGATTCATCTTAAAAGGAGGTTTTTTCCTGATCCCGATCGCCATTTTATTATTCTATACTTTTTATGTTATTATAGAACGTTATCTATATATTAGTAAAGCCTCTAAAATTGATGCCAGATTAATGCAGGATGTTGGAGATAAACTAAATGCTGGAAATATTGAATTGGCCAGAACAATTGTAGAAAGAAGTAATACAGCTGCCGGAAATATTTTAAAAGAAGGTGTTTTAGTTATTGGAAGACCAATTGCTGAAATCGAATCAAATATGGATCGTGCTGCCGATATTGAAATTGGTGAAATGGAAAGACGTCTGGGTCACCTAGGGCTTATTGCCGGTATAGCACCAACGTTAGGTTTTATTGGAACAATCTCAGGAGTTATCAAGATTTTCTATAGCATTTCGGTTACTGAGAATATTAGTATAGGAAACATTTCAGGAGGTTTATATGAGAAAATGATTAGTTCCGGTTCAGGACTTATTGTAGGTATTATTGCCTATAGTGCTTACCATCTATTGAACGGAAAGATTGATGATTTTGCTTTAAAAATCCAAAAACAAATATTAGAATTTGTAAATATAATTCAAAGAGCATAAGGTATGTCTATTAAGAGAAAAAGAAGATTTCATGCCGAAGTCGCGACTTCATCATTGAGTGATATTATGTTTTTCCTGCTGTTGTTTTTTCTTATTATCTCAACACTTGCAAATCCTAATGTTATCAAGATGACTTTGCCAAAAGCGAAATCAAATGAAAAAACCAATAAACAGCTAATCAGTTTATCAGTTACCGAAGATAAAAAATTCTACATCGACAAAGAACCCGTAGATTTTGAAAATCTGGAAACAAGTTTAATGTCAAAAATAGGAGCAGATAAAGAACAAACCGTTGTAGTTCGAATTCCGTTCAATTTGCAAGTACAAGATTTAGTCGACGTACTGCAAATAGGAGTAAAGAACAATCTGAAGTTTGTGATTGCTACAAGTCCGAAGTAAAATCATTAGGGCGTGACCACAATAAAAAAATGGGCAAATCAGCATAACGTTGATTCGCCCACTTTTTTATTGTAGTCGGGCTATCCGCGCTACTTCGGTAGCCAGCTCCTATCCCTCACGCAAAAGAAAAGAGAGAATGGAAGAAAAGTGCTTAGAAGAAAGAGGAAAGAAGAAAGAAGAAAGAGGGAGAATAGATTAAAGAAAATAGTCATTGAGTATTTCATTTCGACTCAGGAGAAATCCTCGCGAGAAGCTCCACAAAGATTGGTGCTTTTCGTAACGGAGTTATTCGTGTCCTTCGACTTTGCTCGAAATGACAAACTAGACGCATAAAACAATAAAAAAGGCTTTCTGAAAATCATCAGAAAGCCTTTTTTATTTTATATAAATTGATGAAATAAGTGTTTTAATCCAAGCTAAAATTATAAATAATTTTTCCAACTTGTTTTGCAGGCGCGTTACTGTCAGCATCCCATTTGGTATTCATGGCGGCAATTTTCGCTTGATCCAGTAGACATCTTGCTGTATTTGTTGTTCCTTTTATTCCAGCAGTTGCATTAATTGTTTTTCCGTTTTGATCTACTGTAACTTCTACAACTACTTTTCCTTCTTCATTACAAGTGTACTTTGGTGCAGGTTTAGACAAAGCTTTACGACCGTTTAAGGAATAGCCTGATCCTCCGCCAGTACCTCCGCCGCTTCCGGCTCCATAACCACTTCCGGTCCCAATTCCATTTCCTGTGCCGTTTCCTCCGCCTGTTCCGCCACCAGAACCTCCAGTGCCATAATAACCGCCTGAGCTTAAACTTCCGCCAGCTTTTCCTTTGTTTCCTGCCGTTTTATCATCTCCGTCGCCGCCTTTGTTAGACCCTTTTAAAATACTGGACAAAGCATCATTTGTAGAATTAGAAACTTTTGGTTTTTCAGGAACTGGTTTTGCTTCCGGTTTTACAACAGGAGTTGCTTTCTTAGGTTTTTCTTTTACGGGAATAATTACATCTTCAGCAGCAGCATTTGTGTTTTCTTGTGTTATGATAGCTTCGTCCGGAGTTGATTTTGAGGGAGCTTGTTTGGTTTCGTTTTTAACATTCAAAACTTCACTTTTATAATTTGCCCCAGATCCTAAATCACTGTCTCCAAAGTTTACCGTTACGCCGCCACCGCCACCGCCTTCTGCAAGTGCCGCATTATTTTCCGGATTATAAGGAGGCCAAAAACGTATGAAAAATAAAAGCAATAACAATACAGCATAAATCGCTGTAGTGATTAATAGTGATTTCTTTTTATCTGAAGAATCCGTAGAAGTCATTTTGATTCTGAGTTTGTAATAGTATTTAATAAAAACGTTTAAAAGTAGTAAAAATTGTTTAGAAACAAAGAGGGAATTTAACCCCAAAGCCCGCAAGGGTTTACGCAAAGCTGTTTGTTTTTAATCTCGCAAAGTCGCGAAGTCGCAAAGAAAACTTAAAAATAAGACTTTGCGCCTCTGCGACTTTGCGAGAAATAAGTTAGCGTCCGTTGCGTAAACCCTTGCGAACTTTGCGTTTAAACAAAAAAAAGCGAGCTAAAATTTAGCCCGCTTAGAATAAAAGTATAAAGAAAATTATACTAATTGTTTCAATGCAATTTCAAAAGCTGTTGCACTGATATTTGTTTTTGACGGATTTAAAGCATGTGCTTTTACAATCGCATTTTTTATAATTTCAGAGGTATCATTAAAAATCGCCTCATCCGTCATTTGAACTTTTTTCTCCATGAAATAGGCAAAAACCCTTGCCATTCCACAGTTTGAAATAAAGTCAGGAATCAAACTCACTTTATGATCTACTTCTTCCATAATAGAACCAAAGAAAATTTCCTTGTCAGCAAAAGGGACATTCGCACCACAAGAAATCACTTCCAGTCCGTTGGCAATTAAGCTGTCAATTTGAGTTTGCTGTACTAATCTTGAAGCGGCACAAGGTGTGAAGATTTCAGCACCAATTGTCCATATTTTTGAATTGATTTCTTCAAACGGAATCATATTATCAGCAACCAATTTATTACCGTCTTTATTTAAGAATAACGTTTTAATTTCTTCAAAAGAAAAACCTTCTTCTTTAATTAATCCGCCATCGCGATCAATAATTCCTATAACTTTTGCTCCCATTTCAGCCAGGTAAAAAGCAGCTGCAGAACCTACATTTCCAAAACCTTGTACGATTGCTTTTTTACCTTTTATATCTCCTCCATAAGTTGCATAAAAATGACGTACAGCTTCAGCAACGCCGTAACCAGTAATCATATCAGCAACAGTATATTTTCTGGTTACATCCGGTGAGAATTTAGGGTTCTCGATTACTTTGATAACACCCTGACGTAATTGACCAATTCTATTAATTTTATCAGCTTCTGTTGGTTTAAAATGCCCATTAAAAACACCTTCCTGCGGATGCCATACACCACATTCTTCTGTCATTGGGATAACTTCGTGAATTTCATCAACATTAAGATCTCCGCCAGTTCCGTAGTAACTTTTTAATAAAGGCGAAACCGCTTTGTACCAACGTTGTAAAACCCCTTTTTTACGAGGATCATTCGGGTCAAAATTTATCCCGGATTTTGCACCTCCAATTGCTGGTCCGGAAACTGAAAATTTAACTTCCATTGTTTTAGCCAAGGACAAAACTTCATTCATATCTAATCCTTTTCTCATTCTTGTTCCTCCACCTGCAGCTCCTCCGCGTAGTGAATTAATAACAGTCCATCCTTCGGCTTCTGTTTCAGAATCTTTCCAGTTAAAAACAATTTCAGGTGGTTTATTTTCAAATTGTTGTAATAAATCTTTCATTTTGTTGAGATATGTTTAGTTTGCGTAAAAGTATAAAATAGAATAATGCGAATAATGTATTATGCATCAATTTTTATTAAACAAAAAAAGAAAGCCGAAAACAGTACGTTTTCGGCTTTAGAATATTTTTTTAAGCTGTAAATTATATTCCTAATAAATGTTTTTTCAATGTATCGTCTACCGGTTTATCAGAAAGCCAGATTCCGAATAATGCTTTTTTGAAATCAAATCCTGAAACTTTTCCTTTCAAAACTTCATTTTTATATACATTGATTGTTTGGTCAAGTGGGTTATAGCCTAAAACAAAAACATCTTTTTCTGTTATGGCATCACTTAGTAAAGCTTTAAATTGTTCAATTCTTGGTCTTAGTTCTTCAAGGTTGCTTCCTGCAGATTTTTCGAAACCGGCATTCATTGCTTTTGTCAATTTGTTTGACGATACCATTGATGATGTTATTTCAATTCTGATTGCCATTTCAGTATCACTGTCAATAATAAATTGTGGATCCTGACTTAATTGAGATAAATATAAGGCCTGAACATAAACTTCGAGCCACATTTTAGATCTTCCACCAGCTCCGTTAAGCTGCAAAGTTTTACCTTGAAATTCAATTTTTCTAGGAACTGTAACGCCATTTACCTCCAGTTGAGTCTGGGCTGAAACGGTAGAAAATTGTATGCTTAAAAGAAGAGTAAGTAGTAGTAAAATCTTTTTCATGTTCTATCAATTTTATAATTTTTAGGCAAAAATAATGTTAATTTATCAATTAAACCTCGTTTTTTAATAAGTTTTTTTTTCTTGCGTTCTTATTTTTTTAACCGTATTTGATTAATAATCAAATTAGTAAGAGTAGTTTTACGTGCTTTTTTGCATTTTAAGATTTGTTTAAGTTTTTTGAACTTGTAAAGTGTAGATAAAACTTGGTTTTTAGTCTTTTTAGGGCGTGTTTATATTCTTAAAATTTAAAGAAAACGTTGCAAACTTAATGCCTGTACTGCTAAATTTCGTTATTATTACGAAAACGTTATCGTAATTGTTGCCGATCTATTAAATTTATATGCATGCATTGTTAATTCCAGTTTTAAAAATTATCTTTGGAAGCCTTTTTCAAGGAAATAAAACAATTCAAAAAACAAAAATAACCATCTGTTAAACCCTCTTTTTAAATTTGGCTTACAGAAAACATAAAACACATAACTATGGATTTCAATCTTACCGAAGAACACTTAATGATACAACAAGCAGCAAGAGATTTTGCTCAGAACGAATTGCTGCCAGGTGTTATTGAGCGTGACGAAAAACAAATTTTTCCAACGGAGCAAGTAAAAAAAATGGGACAATTAGGATTCATGGGAATGATGGTTGATCCTAAATACGGAGGAAGTGGTCTGGATGCTATTTCATATGTAATTGCAATGGAGGAGATTTCTAAGGTTGATGCATCTGCTTCTGTAGTTATGTCAGTAAACAACTCATTAGTTTGTTGGGGTTTACAAGAATATGGAACAGAAGAACAAAAACAAAAATACTTACCTGGTCTTGCTTCAGGAGAGATTCATGGAGCATTTTGCTTAAGTGAGCCGGAAGCCGGTAGTGATGCAACATCTCAAAAAACTACTGCAATAGACATGGGAGATCATTACCTGGTAAATGGTACAAAAAACTGGATTACAAACGGAAACACAGCATCTGTTTATTTGGTAATTGCCCAAACGCATCCGGAGAAAAAGCATAAAGGAATTAATGCTTTGATTATGACTAAAGATATGCCGGGTTTTTCTGTGGGTCCAAAAGAACAAAAAATGGGAATTCGTGGTTCTGATACTCACTCTTTAATGTTTAGTGATGTAAAAGTTCCTAAAGAAAATAGAATTGGAGAAGACGGTTTTGGGTTCAAATTTGCCATGAAAACGCTTGCAGGAGGACGAATAGGTATTGCATCTCAGGCATTAGGTATTGCATCAGGAGCTTATGAACTGGCTTTAAAATATTCGAAAGAACGTAAAGCTTTTGGTACCGAAATCTGTAACCACCAAGCGATAGCCTTTAAACTGGCAGATATGGCGGTAAATATCGAAGCAGCCCGTCATTTGTGTATGAAAGCAGCCTGGGATAAAGACCAACAAAAAAACTACGATGTAAGTGGGGCAATGGCAAAATTATTTGCTTCGCAAGTAGCAATGGATACGGCTGTTGAAGCAGTTCAGATTCATGGAGGAAATGGTTATGTAAAAGAATATCATGTTGAACGTTTTATGCGTGATGCAAAAATTACACAGATTTATGAAGGAACTTCAGAAATTCAGAAAATAGTAATTTCGAGATCTGTTATTGCAGGATAATTTTAACCTAATTGTATATAAAATACCCTTTCAGCTTTTTTGCTTTGAAAGGGTTTTTTTATGATTTATTTTTTTTAAATTTCAGGTTTTTGTTTTAAACCAATAATTTAGCTTTCTACCTGTATTAAAATAACCTCAATTTTATGAAAAAAATATACTTTCTCCTTCCAGTTGTTTTATTAGCCTGTAAGTCAAACCCAACGGTGATAAGTGAAAAAGCTTCAATGGCAACCTCGAAACCTATTGAAATCACTTATAAAGTAGAACAAAATGATGTCTCAGATTTTCTGAAATATCTTTCTTCAGATGAATTAGAAGGCCGCGAAACCGGAACTAAAGGAATTGAAAAAGCAGCAGTATTTTTAGAAGATTTTTTCAAAAAAAATAACATAAAGCCTTATTTTTCATCCTACCGCGATACACTTACGAATTTTAAGACGCCGGCTTATAATATTGTTGGAGTTTTAGAAGGGACCGATCCTGTTCTAAAAAAAGAATTTATTGTTTTAAGTGCGCATTATGATCATATTGGGCTATTAAAAAAGCAACAGCCAGATGTTATTAATAATGGGGCAAATGATGATGCATCAGGAGTGACGGCTGTCGCAGAAATGGCAAAATATTTTAGCGTAACAAAATCTAACAAAAGAAGTATACTATTTGTATTTTTTGCCGGAGAGGAAAAAGGATTGTTAGGTTCTAAAAGTTTAGTACAAAAACTAAAGAAACAAAACTTCAATTTGTATACACAATTAAATATCGAAATGATTGGTGTACCTATGAAACGTGATTATCTGGCTTACATTACTGGTTTTGACAAATCGAATATGGCTGAAAAAATAAATGAATATACAGGTAAAAAGACAATTGGTTTTTTACCTAAAGAAGCCGAATATGAGTTGTTCTACAGATCAGATAATTATTCTTTTTATGAAGTATTCAAAAAGCCTTGCCAATCTATAAGTACTTTTGATTTTGAAAATTTTGATTTTTATCATCACGTTTCAGATGAATTTAAGGTAATGGATATTTCACATATGACATCTTTTATTCAGGAGTTTTTGCCAGCAGTGACTAAAATTGCCACTTCTTCAACAGAAGAAATTACAATGAATAAATAACCAGTCGTTTTGTTTGATTTGCTTATTTTTGTCTTATGAAAAATATTATTGTTACCGGAACCAGCAGAGGAATTGGTTACGAATTAGCATTACAATTTGCTAATGAAGGTCATCAGGTTCTGGCGATTTCAAGAAAAATACCTCAGACACTTTTACAACATCAAAACATCACTTGTCTTTCAGTTGATCTGGCTGACGAAACAGCTTTGCAGGAAGTAGACAATTTTCTTTCTCTAACCTGGAAAAAAGTTGATGCTGTTGTTCACAATGCAGGAGCATTATTATTAAAACCGTTTGCAGAGACTACTCAGGCTGATTTTGAAAGTATTTATAAAGTAAATGTTTTTGCTGTTGCGAATCTTACCAGAATTTGTTTACCATATCTACAAAAAGGAAGTCATGTGGTAACAATAAGTTCAATTGGAGGTGTACGTGGTAGTCTTAAATTTGCAGGATTGGCAGCTTATAGTTCAAGTAAAGGAGCAGTAATTACCTTAACAGAATTATTGGCAGAAGAATATAAAGAAGAAGGAATTTCTTTTAATGTTCTTGCTTTAGGATCTGTTCAGACAGAAATGCTAAATGAAGCTTTTCCAGGATATCAGGCGCCAATTTCTGCAGAAGGAATGGCAACTTATATTTATGATTTTACGCTTAACGGAAATAAATATTTTAACGGGAAAGTGTTAGAGGTCTCGTCAACAAATCCTTAATTATTTATAGATTATTAATTGTCAGGCTGAGCCGCGTCGAAGCCATTTTGTTATTTCATTTAATTAAAAAAGATACTTCATAACTCATAATTATTTTGAACGAAACTTTAGCCAGATATATACCAGAACATGCTGTAAAGCCTGTTTTTGAATTGATTGTTGCCAATCAGGTGCATCTTAAGATCGTAAATGAACGCCAGACGCGTCATGGAGATTATAGGAGAGGACCAAGTGGTAAACATGAAATCACGGTAAATGCCAGTTTAAATAAATATCGTTTTTTGATTACATTAATTCATGAAATTTCGCATTTGGTAGCATTTGAAAGATTTGGAAGAAATATAAAGCCACATGGAAATGAATGGAAACTCACCTTTCAACGCATGATGGTTCCTTTTATTCGTCCGGAGATTTTTCCAGGTCAATTATTGCCTTTGTTAGCCAGACATTTTAAGAACCCATCTGCGAGTAGTGATACTGATACTACTTTATCACTGGCTTTAAAGCAATACGATGCTCAGAACGATAAAAACTATGTTTTTGAAATCCCATACGGAAGTGTATTCAGAATTAAAAATGGCAAAATATTCAAGAAGTTAGCTGTTAGAACCAAACGTTTTGAATGTATAGAAATAAGTTCGGGAAGAACTTATTTGTTTAATCCAAATGCTGAAGTCGAATTGATAAACCCGAATTGAGGTGTTGTCAAATTTCAAATAAAAAATCCAAATTTCAATAATGATACATTGGGATTTGGATTTTTTTATTGAGTTTGTTCCAGTAGTGAATTTTGAAAGGTTTAACCTTTAAGATATGCTTCTCTTACTTTTTTAAACAAGTTCGAAGAGTAAACAAACTTCACAATATCTTTATTGTCTGTTCTAAAGATTTCTTCTTTAGTTCCCTGCCAGGCTTTTATTCCTTTTTTTAAGAAAACAATATTTTCTCCAATTTCCATTACCGAGTTCATATCGTGCGTATTGATTACGGTTGTGATATTGTATTCTTCGGTAATTTCCTTAATCAAATTATCAATCAAAGTTGAGGTGTTTGGATCTAAACCTGAGTTAGGTTCATCACAAAACAAATATTTCGGATTATTTACAATCGCGCGTGCAATCGCGACACGTTTTTGCATACCTCCGGAAATTTCAGAAGGTAATTTTTTATGTGCATCTACGAGATTTACTCTTTCTAAAACAAAATCAACACGTTCCTGAATTTTGGCTTTATTGTCTTTAGTAAACATTTTCAAAGGAAAAGCTACATTTTCTTCAACAGTCATTGAATCAAATAAAGCACTTCCTTGAAAAACCATTCCAATTTCAGTTCTTAATTCTCGTTTTTCATCTGGATTTAATTCAGAGTATACTCTGCCGTCAAATTCAATTGTGCCTGAATCCGGTGTGTGAATTCCTAACAAGGTTTTTAGTAAAACCGTTTTTCCTGATCCACTTTGTCCAATAATCAAGTTGGTTTTTCCAGTTTCAAAAACCGTCGAAACGCCTTTTAAAACTTTACTGTCTCCAAATGATTTTTCTATGTTTTTTACTTCTATCATTATCCTAATAATAATTGAGTTAATATATAATTAAAAAGAATAATACAAACAGATGTCCATACAAATGATACTGTACTTGCTTTACCAACTTCTAATGCACCACCTTTCATATAATATCCGTGAAAAGATGGAATTGTAGCCAATAACATTGCGAAGATTAAAGTTTTAATAAAAGCATATGTAATATGAAAAGGAATAAATTCCATTTGGGCACCCTGAATGAAATCCTGACTAGTCGAAAAACCTCCATATGCACAAGCAAGCCATCCTCCAAAAATACCCAGAAACATACTGATTCCAATTACGAAAGGATACATTAACAAGGCTACTATTTTTGGGAAAACAAGATAGTTTAATGAATTAACACCCATAACTTCCAGAGCATCAATTTGTTCTGTAACACGCATTGTTCCAATACTGGAAGTAATGTATGATCCCATTTTTCCGGCCATAATCACCGAAATAAATGTAGGAGCAAACTCCAGAATTACAGATTGACGTGTAGCAAAACCAATTAAATATTTTGGAATTAAAGGATTGGTTAAATTTAGTGCTGTTTGAATAGCTACAACTCCTCCTATAAAAAAAGAGATAAAGCAAACGATGCCAAGCGAGTCGATTATTAAATCATCGATTTCTTTGAAAATTAATTTTTTCATCACAGGCCATTTGGTCTGTTTATTAAAAATTTCTTTCAGCATTAAAAAATATCTTCCTATTTGAGATATATAACGAATTAGCATCATAGTTTTTGAAATATTGGCTAAGGTAAAAAGAAGTTATGAGTTTTGGGTCATGAGTTAAGCATTTTCGGTAGTTTTCCGGCTTACATTAACTTTTGTTTCATTTTCTGAAAACGATAATTTCTAATAAATTTAGCTTGTTCGGGTGTAACCAGTAAAGGTGTTTTGTTTTTTTTTGCTTTCCAGAAGCCTCTGATATAGTCAAAAAACAAAAATGGTTTTTTCTTCATCATTGCCAGCTTTGCTGATGCAATTGCTGTGATCATAAAACCGTATCCAAGTGTATAAAAAGCTTCGCCTTGTTTATAACGTGCTGTTTTGTTGTAGTTTGCTCCTGTTGGTTTAAGATGTTTTACATGTAAAGAAGGATCGGTAACAATTTTCCAGTCATAGTATTTACAAAGCAATTCGTCTACTGTGTCCCAGCCCATAGCTGGTTTTAAACCTCCAATTTGCTGATAGGTTTCAGCTCGATATGCTTTCAGCGCACCGCGGATATGATCTTTATCGGTTAGGTTTTCTAATATCCAGTCACCATTTTTTTCTATGTAGCAAAAGCCTCCAACCATTCCAACTCTGGGATCAGATTCAAAATGTTTAATAATAGTTTCAAAATAGTTCGAAGGAAAAATTAAATCTCCATCTATTTTTACGATAATATCATAATCAGAATCCAGTGTTTCAAAACCTTTTTGGAAAGCCTGAATCACTTTGCTTCCCGGCATATGAATCGCATCAGAAGTTTTGTTTACCACTGAAATAAACCGATTTTCCTTTGCAAATCCTAATACAACTTCTTCTGTTTTATCAGTCGAATTGTCATTTACAACGACAATTTTTGAAGGTAAAACGGTTTGTGTAACCAAAGATTGCAAAGTCAGACCAATTAAGTCTTGCTCGTTGTGCGCGGGAATAACGATGTAATATTTCATTTAAAAAAATTTAGATTTTAGATTTTAGATTTTAGATTGTTGGTGTTATCTGAAAATCAAAAATCAAAATCGTTAATCAAAAATCTTATATCTTGATTTTCTCTGCTGCCACTATGTAATACCTAGGAGTAAAATATCTTAGCAATGGCCTGAACCCAAACTTCTTTACCGGATGTGTAAATTTTTGGCGATCTGTTATTTTCCAGCCTGTTTTTTCTAGAAGCCAGTCTAATTGCCAATCTTCAAATTCATGATAATGTCTGTCCCACATATCTGTTTTAGAACGGTATGCCGGAGAAAACCATAAACGTAACGGAATTGAAATTAACAATTTATCACATTTTACATTTTCCAGAATGGTGTACGGATTTAGCAAGTGTTCGAAAATTTCGAATGCAGTAAAAACGGTATATTCTTCTGTTTGTAAAGCTGTTTGATCGTTATCTAAATCTTCACCTTTTGTGTTTTTTACGGTATAACCGTTTTCTTCCATTATTTTAGAAAATGGATTTGGTACACCAAAATCAAAAATGGTTTCTGATGTTTTAACGTGTTTTTGTAAAAACTCCAGAGTAAGTTTAAATCTTTTATTGGGAAACGTTTTTTCGTACATAGTCGTTGCGAGGAACGAAACAATCTCTCGTTCTTGATTTTATAATTAGGTCGCAAATATACTAAAAAGTCCGCATTTTAAAATGCGGACTTTTTTTTAGTTTACAGTATTCAGTCGCAGTGATCAGTTTAAACAATCTGTAAACTGTGACTGAGAACTGCGACTGAATACTGAGAACTGCGACTATAAATTAATATCTATAAACAAATGCATTGACATTCATTCCTGCTCCAACCGAAGCAAAAATTACAACATCGCCTTTGTTGATTTCATGATTTTCTAATTTGCCCTGAATTAAGAGGTCAAAAAGAGTTGGTACAGTTGCAACACTGCTGTTACCCAGATCATGAATACTCATTGGCATAATGTTTTCCGGGGCAGTTTTGTCGTACAATTTATAAAAACGTGCGATAATTGCTTCGTCCATTTTTTCGTTTGCCTGATGAATAAGGATTTTCTTTACATCATCAATTGCGATTCCGCTTTTATCCAGGCAGCTTTTCATTGCGCATGGAACCTGACTTAAAGCAAATTCGTAAATTTTACGGCCATACATTTTTATGTATTTAATATCCGGATCTAAATCAGGATTGTATGATTTTCCAAAATACAAAAAGTTGGCTTCATCATTAGCAAAAGTGGCACTTTCGTAAGATAGTAAACCCGCTTCATCTTCAGAAGCTTCTAAAATTGAAGCACCCGCACCATCAGAATAAATCATAGAATCACGATCGTGATCGTCTACAACTCTTGATAAAGTTTCGGCCCCAATTACCAAAACGCGTTTTGCCATACCAGATTTGATAAAAGCATTTGCCTGAAGAACACCTTCAATCCATCCGGGACATCCAAAAAGAATGTCATATGCTACACATTTAGAATTTTTAATACCCAATTTATTTTTAACGCGTGTTGCTAAACTTGGTAAAATATCAGATTGATTTGTTCCTGATTTCACATCGCCAAAATTGTGGGCAAAAATAATATAATCTAATGTTTCACGATCGATATTAGCATTTTCAAGCGCTCTCTCGGCAGCAAAAAAAGCTAAATCAGATGAGGTATGTTGATCTTCGGCATAACGGCGATTTTCAATTCCGGTAATACCTTTGAATTTTTTAATTACAACTTCGTTCGGGTAAGCAAAAGGAGTTCCGTCTTCATTTAAAAAAACATGTTTGTCAAAATCAGTATTGCTTACTTCTTTATTTGGAATATAACTTCCTATGCCTATTATTTTTATTTTCATTATTCAATAATTATCCGATAAATTTATTGCTAAAGTATAAATAAAATCATGATAACTATCATAAAAAATACTATGCATGCATATAATTATGAAATAATAATTATTTGTGGAATATATTGTTTATTTTTTAATGATTTTTAAGTTTTACCGAGATTTCAAACGTTTGAAATAAAAGTCAAAGTAAGGTTTTTCTGTTTCATGTTTTGCGTCTCAACAAAAACCTGAAACAAAAAATAAACCCGACAGGTTTTAAAAACTTGTCGGGTTTGAATATGTAATTCGAAAACTAAAAATTAGTTTTCCATATAAGCTTCAATAGGAGCACAGCTGCAAACTAAGTTTCTGTCACCGTAAGCATCATCTACACGACGAACTGATGGCCAGAATTTATTTTCAGCGATGTATTCTAATGGGTAAGCCGCTTTTTCTCTAGTATAAGGAAAATCCCAATTGTCAGTCGTTAACATTGCCAATGTGTGCGGTGCATTTTTCAATACATTGTTTTTATCATCGGCTGTTGCAACTTCAATTTCTTTTCTGATTGAAATAAGAGCATCGCAAAAACGATCTAATTCAGCTAAATCTTCAGATTCAGTTGGTTCGATCATTAAAGTTCCAGCTACTGGAAAAGAAACCGTAGGAGCGTGGAAACCGTAATCCATCAAACGTTTTGCTATATCACCAACTTCGATTCCATTTTCTTTAAACGAACGACAATCTAAAATCATTTCGTGAGCTGCTCTTCCGCATTCTCCTGTATAAAGAATTGGGTAGTGTCCTTCGAAACGGGATTTCATGTAGTTTGCATTCAAAATAGCGTGTTCTGTAGCACTTTTTAATCCTTCAGCTCCCATCATTGTGATGTAACCGTAAGAGATTAAACATACTAAAGCTGATCCGTAAGGTGCAGATGAAATTGCTGTAATAGCTTGTTCACCACCTACTTTAAGGATTGGGTTAGTTGGTAAAAACGGAACTAATTTTTCGTTCACACAGATAGGTCCAACTCCAGGTCCGCCACCACCGTGAGGAATAGCGAATGTTTTGTGTAAGTTTAAGTGACAAACGTCAGCACCAATAGTAGCAGGATTTGTTAATCCAACTTGCGCGTTCATGTTTGCACCATCCATATATACTAATCCGCCATTGTCGTGGATTAATTTGGTAATTTCAATAATCGAAGATTCGAAAACTCCGTGAGTAGAAGGATACGTTACCATTAAACAAGATAAATCATCTTTGTGTTCAATCGCTTTTTCTCTTAAATCTTCTACGTCAATATTTCCTTCCGGAGTCGTTTTAGTAACGATGATTTTCATTCCGGCCATAGCTGCAGAAGCAGGATTGGTTCCGTGAGCCGATGAAGGAATCAAACATACATTACGGTGACCTTCGTTTCTTGATAAATGGTAAGCACGAATCGCCATTAAACCAGCATATTCTCCCTGAGCTCCAGAGTTAGGCTGTAATGTTGTTCCGGCAAATCCGGTAATTACATTTAATTGTTCCTCTAATTTTTTAAGCATTGTAATGTAACCTTCAGCTTGTTCTACTGGTGCAAAAGGGTGAATGCTGTTCCAGTTTGGCATTGATAAAGGCAACATTTCTGAAGCTGCGTTTAATTTCATCGTACAAGAACCTAATGAAATCATCGAATGATTCAATGATAAATCTTTACGCTCTAATTTTTTGATGTAACGCATGATCTGACTTTCTGAATGATGATTGTTGAAAACATCATGTGTTAAGAAAGAAGATGTTCTTTCTAATGAAGCAGGTAACTGACTTACAGCAGTTAGTTCAGCAACTGTGAAAGTTTCTTTTCCTAAAGCTTCCGCAAAAATGGCAATAATTTGGTTGATGTCAGCAATTGAAGTCGTTTCATTTAACGAAATAGAAATTGTATCAGCATCAACATAAAAGAAGTTTACTTCGTTTTTCTCTGCAATAGCTTTTACTTTTTGAGCATCTGCTTTTACCAATATAGTATCAAAGTAAGCTGTATTGGTTTGAAAAACGCCTAGTTTATTTAAAGCCTCAGCAGTAGTAACCGCCGATGCGTGAACTTTGTTTGCAATATATTGTAATCCTTTTGGTCCGTGGTAAACAGCATACATTCCGGCCATAACCGCTAATAAAACCTGAGCTGTACAAATATTAGAAGTTGCTTTTTCACGTTTGATATGTTGCTCACGAGTTCCTAAAGCCATACGTAAAGCGCGGTTTCCGTTTACATCAATAGAAACTCCAATAATACGACCTGGCATAGATCGTTTGTACTCGTCTTTAGTTGCAAAAAATGCAGCGTGAGGACCGCCGTAACCCATTGGTACACCAAAACGTTGTGAAGTTCCAACTACTACTGCAGCTCCCATTTCTCCCGGAGAAGTTAAAGTCGCTAATGATAAAATATCAGCAGCAAAGGCAACTTTGATTTCGTTTTCTTTTGCTTTAGCAACAAAAGCACTATAATCGTTTACCTGACCGTATTTTCCTGGGTATTGTAAAATGGCTCCGAAGAACTCATTCGAAAAATCAAATGTTTCGTGGTTTCCAACCACTAATTCAATCCCGATAGGAGTTGAACGTGTTTGCAGGATTGATAAAGTCTGAGGCAAAATTTCCTCAGAAACGAAGAATTTGTTTGTATTGTTTTTCTTTTGATCACGCGTACGAACATCAAATAACAAAGCCATAGCTTCGGCAGCAGCTGTTCCTTCATCAAGTAAAGAAGCGTTTGCAATTTCCATTCCTGTTAACTCAATAACAGTAGTCTGGAAATTTAAAATTGCTTCAAGACGACCTTGAGCAATTTCTGCCTGATAAGGTGTATAAGCAGTATACCATCCTGGATTTTCAAAGATATTTCTTTGAATTGGTGCCGGAACGATAGTTGGATGATAACCCAAACCAATATACGATTTGAATACTTTGTTTTTCTTGCCTAATTCCTGAATATGATTTGCGAATTCGTATTCCGTCATTGCAGGATCCAAATTCAAAGGTGCTTTTAAACGAATGTCATCCGGAAGGGTTTCGTAAACAAGTTGTTCGATCGATTCAACTCCAATGGTTTGTAACATGTGTTGAAGATCTGTTTCTCTTGGGCCAATGTGTCTTAAAGCAAAAGCATCTGTTCTCATTTGTAGCTATCTAATTTTTTAAAGGCAATGTAATTTACAAAGTGTCTCTTTGACTTAATCAGGTGTTACACAAGGTTTATTACATTTTATAGTAAATGTGTTGTTTTTTTGTGGCGCAAAATTAAGTATTATTAATAATTTAATAGGTATTTTTAACTTCAATTTTTATGAAATTTACAACTAAAGAGTTGATTTGTTAATAATTGATTAGATTTAAAGAATGAAACTATTAAAACAGATATTCGATTTTTACCTGAATAGCAGTATTCATGTGGCTTTATCCTGTTATGCCTTGGTTCGGGTTACGTTTCATGTGTTTCATATTCAGTATGATGCGCCCATGGCTTTGTTTGTTTTTTTTGGAACAATTGTGGGGTATAATTTTGTTAAATATGATGCATTGGTTCGTGTGAAGAAAAAACCAATAGGAAATCAATTGAAAATTATCGCTCTTTTGAGTTTGGTTTCGGTGATTTTGGTGGGCTATTATTTTTTCCATTTAAAGCGAATTACCCAAATAGTTTCAGTTGGAATTTTTGCCATAACAGCACTTTATACACTTCCGTTTTTCCCAAACAGAAAAAATGCCCGAAACTGGGCAGGCGTAAAAATATATATTGTTGCCCTTTGTTGGGTTGGCGCCACATTAGTTTTACCTTTTATAAATGCCGAAGTTCCGTTTATACCTGATTTTTTTATAAAATGCATTCAGCGATTCGTATTGGTTTTTGTACTAATTCTGGTTTTCGAAATTATTGATTTGGCAAATGATGATCCGCATCTAAAAACTGTTCCGCAAACTATAGGTATAAAGCGCACTAAGATTTTAGGTTTTTCGCTTTTAATTCCGTTTTGGATTGTCGGAATTTTGACCTTCACTTTTCATGACCTAATTATAAATCTTATTATGGTGATTATGTTGATGTTATTTATTTTATTCGCAAACCCAAACCGATCTAAATATTACACTTCATTCTGGGTCGAAAGCGTTCCGGTTTTTTGGTGGCTTATGATTGTGTTTTTATAAAAAGACATCAAAGTTTTTAAATAATTTGGGCGTGTCCCTTCGGGTCGGGCTATTCGCTGCAAGTCCTCGCACTTCCTTCGTCAGGCTGTGGGCTATCCGCTGCTATCCCTCACGCAAACCATAAATCAAGAAAATCTATTTTCAATGTCATTAAGTTGAGGGAAGATTTATAAATGCGATAACGAACAAATATCTTGCAAAGACGCAATCTTTTCATTTCGAGGAACGAGAAATCTCCGTGAGAAGCTCGACAAAGATTAGATTCTCGTTGCGGAGTTACTTGCGGAGATTTCTCGTTCCTCGAAATGACAAGATTGCGTTTAGATATTAGGACTTTGCCAAACTAATCTGCTAAATCCGCCAAATCTGCGAGAGAACAAAAACTATTTTGTTTTTTGCTCTGCCAACGCTTTGTTCAAATCAGCTTTAGCTTCAGCTAGTTTCTTTTTTTTCTTGTTGATTTTTTCTGTGCTTTCCTGATCTTTAATTGCTTTGTTCAGATCATCAGTTCTTTCCTTAACTTTTTGTTGTTTTTCTTTAACTTTTTTGTCAAGGTCGTTGCTTACAGTTTTTGTTGTGCAATTCTTTTTGGTTTGAGAAATGGCATCTTCAACCCCTTTAATTTGACTTTGATTACCAGCTTTTTTAGCAGCAGTTAATTTGATGTTTAGCTCGCATAATTTTCTTTCGCAGCCTTTTAAATCCTTGCAATTACTTTGTGCAAATCCAATAAAAGATAAGGCTAAGAATGCTATTGATAAAATTTTTGTTTTCAAATTCATAAGTTTATTTTTTAATGATTTACAGATTGTATTTCTATCGAACGGCTATAAAAGTAAGAAAATTATTTTAGTTTTTATTTTTCTGATAGCACTTTCAAAATTTTGTTTCGCTCGATAAGAAAATTAGTGAGATGTTTTTCTAATAATAAAATATCAAAAAGTTTCCCGATTATACCAAATGGAGTCTCATATTGTAATTTATCTCTCATGATTGTTGCCCCATTTACTTCTTCAAAAAAATGTTCATGTCTGAAAGATTTGAATTTGCCGCGTTCCATTTCATCTACAAAATAATCATAAAAGTTCATTGCGGTAATTCGGCTTTTGTGCGTGATATAAAAACCGAAATGTTTGCCACGCCAGGTTACGCTTTCGTTTAAATTTATTAATCCTGATGTTACGCCAGCAATTGCTTTTTCTTTTGAGGGACTTGCAGATTGCTGATGAATATCAATATTTCTTGCAGCATCAAAAACAATTTGTTTCGGTGCTTTTATTTTTGTTGTGAGGTTTATGGTTGTCATGATTGTGGTTATTTTGTGTCAAAGATTTTTTAATTTAATAAATCTCGAAAAGCATTATCAATATCTCCAAACTTAAATTCAAATCCATTCTCTAGAAGTTTTTTCGGAATCACATTTCTGCTTTTCAAAACCAATTCAGTTTCTGTTCTGATGAAGAAAGATCCAATTTCCAGTAGCAAAGTATTCATCGGGATTCCGAAAGGAAAACCAACTGCTTTTCTAAGTTTTTGCATAAAGTCAGCATTGCGAATAGGTTCAGGAGAAACTATATTTATAATTCCGGTAATTTCTTTTTGAATGATAAAATCGATTGCATTGACAAAATCATCTTCATGAATCCAACTTATAAACTGATTCCCTTTTCCTTGTTTTCCGCCAAAACCTATTTTTGCCAAAGTCTTAAGCGGAATAAAAGCACCTCCATCTTTGCCTAAAACAATTGAAGTTCTTAAAGCAGTTTTCAAAGTATTTGGCGTTTCGATTTTAAAGAATGCTTTTTCCCATGAAAGTGCAACATTTATAGAAAAATCATTTCCGATTTCACCGTTAACCTCATCCATTTGTTTGTCAAGTGAAAATCTGTATATTGTTGAGGTTGATGAATTAAGCCAATGTTTTGGTGGGTTTTTACATTTTAAAACCGCTTCATTTAAAACCTTTGTACTTTTGATTCGAGACCATAAAATTTCTTTTTTATTTTCTTTCGTATACCGACAATCAACAGATTTCCCTGCAAGATTTATTAAAACGGTTGCATTTTCCAATTCATTTTCCCAGCCGGAAAAATTTTTGGCGTTCCAGTTTACATATTTTATTTCGTCAATTGTTTGAGATTTCCCTCTGGTTAGAATTACAATTTGGTCAAATTTATTTTTGAAGTGATTGACTAATACTTGTCCTAAAAAACCGGTTCCGGCTGCGATTATAAGCTTTGTCATAAGAATACTATTTTTAATTTAAAATTAAGGTTAAAGCAAGAATTCGGTAAAGCACCCAAGTGTAGCAAAGATAATGTGGGAGTTTTAGAATTTTAATTCTTCTAATATGTTCTGTAAACATGATCAGAACAGTTATTGCAAACCAACCTAAAATAAAAATTGCCGGAAAATTTATAAACTGACTTACAATTAAAATTGGCACTAAAATTAAAGAACCCATTAAAGAAACAGTCATTAAATTTCCAGCATAATTCATAATCGTCTTTTTGTCAAATTTTAAAAGAAACAAACTTTGAAAAATGATTTGACCAAAAGCCAAAGCAACTTCTCTAACTATACTTGTTTTGGGTAAAACCGGAATCAAATTAGAATATCCAAATAAAACAAAAGTAGTTATCGTTAAGGCAAATGCGATAAAAAGAAAACGGTATTTATAATTGAAATCCGGAACGCATTGCAGTTTGTTTTCTTCATTTACACTTCCCGGAATTATTACCTTTCTATTATAAGAAACAAAAGAATATATTTTTTTAAGAATATAATGTACGGGTTTTATAGTCGTTATTTTTTCGATTAACGGAAAAGAAAATCCAACCACTTTTATCAAACTATCAATTCCGTAAGTAACAGTTTTGGTTTTGTTATCAACCAAAGCAATTTCGTTTGGCGCACGTTTTAAGTCTACAAAATTTTGTTCTTCTTCAGATAATTGACCATATGATTTTCTTCCGTTTTCATCTAACATTCCACTTTTTACAAAGCCAGTTGTATACAAACTGCAAAGCGGACAATCTTCATCATAAAGCAAAGTTTGGTTTTCTAGTGTTTTCATGATTTTTGGTTTTAAGATTATGAAATGAATTAGGATTTAATGATGCATTTTTTTAATTAGAGAAATTGATTTTACTTTCTTTTTATTCTTAACCACAATTTCAGAGCCTTTCGCCAGAAAAACGGATGCTGGTTTTGTGTCCTGAAGAAATTTAAAATCCTCTCCATATGTTTTACTAAAATCGATATCAACGTTATAATTTAATACTTCAAATTGTTCCCATCTTGGATGTGTAACTTCATATTCGAAAGTGATGTTTTTTGTAATTTTGGTATAACCGAAATAATGTTCTGTAATAAATTCAGCTTCAGAATCAATATCAATTTCTGTTGGATTTTTTTTAGTTTCTACCTGAATTGTATTCCACTTTTTACGATCCTTTCATTGATATGTAAAAATGTTTGTATTTTTATTTTCAATAATTTCATGTCTCATTTTCTGTGTTTCGTAGTGTTCCTGATATAGTGTATTGGCAATAAAAGTGATCGCTTTTTTAGGAACAATTTCTTTAATAAAAACGACTCCTCGTTTCCATTCTTCGTTTTCAAATCGTTTTACGTAGAATCTTAAATTCACTTCTTCAAAATCTACATGAAACGGAACTTTTAATCCCATAACTTTTGTATTTTTAAACATAAAGCCAACCAGACTTATATAACATTTGTTATTCCATATATCTATTTCAGTTCCTGCCGGAAGATATTTTTCTAAAACTTTAGTATCAATTTCATAATTTAAAAGAGCTAAGTTTTGCCATTCGGCTTTTAAGAAGTTCATAAATGTGCTTTTTTATAAGTGATTAAAGAAAAGTAGCCAGCAAGAAGTATTGGAAGCATAAATAAGATGAGGTAAATAAATTCAAAATTTAGTATTACACCATTAACGAACCACAACAGAAAAAAGAAAATAACACCATTAACATACTTTTGAAGGTTTTTGTCTTCGGGCTCGTCCATTAGCATTTTTATTCCAAAAATCAATTGAAATAGACCTGTAAGGATCGTTGATAGCAAACCACACCCAACTAATTCTCCTCCTTTGTCAGGAGTAATTATTCCTGCTGTAATTAATAGTATAGGTAAACCAACAAAAAAATAATTGAGATAATTTATTGCTTTCATGTATTATAGTTATTGATTGTTTTAAACTTTCAGAAAAAAATGAAAGTTGTAATTAAATTTTTTTAGCTTTGAAATTTACTTCATGATTTTAAGGACCAAACGTCCCAACCAATTTTCATTAAATTCAGTGATTTTATCTAACATGTTATCAGCTTTTAAAACGAAATCATACAATTTTGAAGTCTGATCAACAAAGTGTTTTTCTTCAGCAGAATCTTTTGCTTCTATTGTCGATACTTCTTTTAGGATTTTAAGGGCAGGTTTTATCTCTCTCTTGCTTCTTTCTCTCGAAATTTTCACGGCTAATTCATCCAGATCTTTTTCGGCAGTAAAAAACTCTCTTCTTTCTCCGGATTTGTATTCTTTGTATACAATTCCCCAATCCATTAAAGCTTTTAGATTCATGCTGGTATTGCCACGGGAAATTTGCAATTCCTCCATTATATCTTCCATAGAAACAGGTTCGTTTGAGACCATTAATAAAGCATGGATTTGTGCCATGGTTTTATTAATTCCCCATTGAGAACCTAATGCTCCCCAGGATTGTACGAACTTATTTTTTGCTTCTTTGAATTCCATGGATCAAATGTAAGTAAAAGTTTTTAAACTTTCAAAAATAAATGAAAGTTTGTTATGTCGTTTTTATTAATTGATTAAAAACGATATGAAAACAGGTGTTTATACCTGCAAAATTATTCTGTGTCATTCATTATCTCATTCATACCTAAAAATTTCTCTTCTATAACATTTTATTCAAAACCACTTTGTATTTGATATAGTTTTGAAATAGAAATAAACCGAATATCTTATTTAATACATCTTTTATATTTTGTATAATGTATTGTAAAACAAATGTTTGAGTTTTATTCTTAAAAAACAAACTAAAAAACAAACCTCAAAAAATAACTTAAAAACTTAATCTCATGAAAGACTTATCTTCTCCTTCTACAGCATGTGTTGATCCTATATCAGAATCACAATATCCAGTTTTGGAGTCTTTCACAGGCTCTCAGCCAATATTGCCACAATATTGGGAATGTACTTGTTTACTTCATCCTTTTAGTCCTGTTCAAAGTAACAGTACTGATGCAGATAAAGCGAGCCCCTTTTTTGAAATTTGCATTGCGACAGTTTACTATGCAGCAGGAATTGGATTAAATGCTTTACTGGTAGGAAGTTCAGGAAGAAGATGGTGGTATAATATAACTCCGTCACAAACGACAGTATCTACAGACGGAATTAATTTTGTACCTGTAGATATGGGCTGGACAGTTCCTGGTACAAATTGGTTTGGGAATGAAAGTGGTAATGCCACTTGTGCCGGAACCAGCTACTTAAACTGGATGGAAGCACAACAAGTGAACTGGTGGAAAATTCCGGTTGGCAGCAGCACTCCGGCACCCGCTACATGGATGTGGTTTGATAGTGTATCTAATTTACCGGTGCGTCTTATGTTTGGTCAAGGTCCTGTTGCTTCTCCTATAATGGGAGATGTGAATCAACTGGCACTTTTTCAAATGTTTTCTTTTAGCTATTTTTCTTCTTTTCAGGGATTATCAGGTAATCCTTTAAGTTCACCTTTAATAGATCCTGTTATTGATGGTTTTTCTTTTGGTAATCCAAACAATTATGAATTGTTTGAATGGAATACAAATTTTGGAATGACTGTTTTTATGACGCCAGTTAATGAACAATTCAATCCGTTGCCTACAAGAGTTTTATATAATTGGGCAGCTGATGATCAATATAAAGTTTCTTCAGACAGAAGTCAAAGTACTCTGATGAAAAACACCTATAATAAAATAGGTCCAAATGATCCATTTACCTCGCAAGTGGCACTTCTTACCGGACCATCTCCTTTAGGAATGACTCCTCCGCCAAACAGTCGCGCCGGTTTTATAATAAATTATTCAGGAGATGAAATAACTAAATGTCTTGGTTTCGCAAACTTTCCGTTTCCTCAGGAAGCACCAAATTGGGTTCAGATACCTGCGGTAGGGGGTAGTGTTCAGGCGACTATTTTGAATAATCCTGTGCTTTGCCCAAATAATCCGGTTACTGTTTTAGGAGTACTTTTCCCGCCTTCCGGAAATAACTATCCTGATTCTACTTATTTATGGACTTGGTATAGTCCTCTCAATGCAAGCGGAAGCAGCAGCAGACCGGTGACCTTTATGCAATCACAATCAGGCGTAGGTTTGGGAACTAGCCTTGCCTTAGCAGATTATTTTGATTATGAAGAATTCACAACGCCAATACCGCCTTGCAATTTTGCAGTTCCACCGGCTGATTTTGAAGTTGCTGCCAAGCCCGCTGCCAATACTCCGGAAAATCCTAATCCTAGTTATCCATGGCTTGATACGGGCATTAGAATTAATGCGAGTACAGTTGCAAGCATTTCTTATTTAAAAGGTTTATGGACAGCAAACCCAAATGATAATTATGGTCAGTTATACAATGCTAATGGAAATCCAACCTATATCAATGCAAAACCTGGTTATACAATGCCCAACGAAAACGAAGGTGCTCTTATAGGTAAAGTTGGGGATACTGTTTTTTTAATAGGTATGGGAGCTACTACGCCAGTGGGGCTTGTTGGAAAATTGGAATTATGCATTAACGATGATTTAACCGGAGAATATGGTGCCGGTTTAGCAGATAATATTGGTTCTATAACCGTACAGATAACCGTTGGATTCTAAACTTTATCATTAGGATACTATAATCATAAAAGCTTAAAAATAAAAAGTGGAGCAGAAACCACTTAAAAAAACGAGGCGTCACCGAAAAGCCTTATGAGTAGGAAAACCTAAATCAAAAAAATTATGTCAGATTTATTAGCAGGTGCTTATTTAGCAAAAGGCACAATTGGAAATGTAGGAACACCAGGTGCTCCAATCGCAACATTTAGTTTAGTAGTTGTACCATCACAACATTCTGTTTCTGGTACGGTAGTAATTACTCAGGCTATACAAGGTCCTGATAGCCATATTGTTGTTCCTGTAACAGGAAGAATATATGCAACAGGAATAGGACATGTTACTCAGGTAGTTAGTCTTCAGGGACAATATGTTCATAGCGTTCCTCCTCCTGCAATTGGTTCTTTTTTAGCCAATTTCGATGCTCACTTAGCAATTGATAATGCATGGAACGGAACTGGAGGTTTTTCATATTACCAACATAATATCGAAAATGTACCAGTTGCAGCAGCTAAAAACTTAGAGTTAGCTCAAAACTAAAATTCTCCCCAAACAATTCAACAGGATAATAAAAAATTTCCTGACTCGATAAGAGTTTTGATTTAAAAGATCGCCTGGTTGCAGGCGATCTTTTTTATTAATTCAAAAATATTTTTTTCCTAAAAACGTACTAAACCTATAGAAAATGAAAAAAAAATATGTTGTTATTACACTGCTGCTTCTGGTTGTAATAGCAGTTGGTCTTTGGTTATTTCTTTTTAACAGAAATACCGGAACAGAAAAAGAAGGAGTATTCTCTACATATGCCAGCACATCTGCAGCTTGTAATTGTGAAGAAAACTGGTTTCCTCATGAACAAACTCCGCCACCAGCAGAAGGTGATGGAAGTCCGTTTGACAGCAAAAGCACTACAAACTGTATTTTTCATCAATGGTCGTGGCAAAAATTTTTATGGCTCACAAAACCATTGCCAAGCGGAAATCCTTTGTTTTTAGATTCTCTTACTGTGGTAAGCCCTGAAATGGAACGCGTAAATCCGCAATTGGGTTTAAAACTAGTTTTAAGTTCTTATAATCAGGCTGGCCCTGAAGGCGTTTTGGTTTCTAATCCAAAAGTTAATTCGGGAAAAAGTGTTGGTGATACGGTATTTTATTCGATTCATATTAATAATACGTTTATGGATAAAGCTGTTTTGGCAGCATCTTATATCAATAGCGGAAAAACTCCTTATTCTAATCTGGAGACATTTCCTGTTGGTTCACTTGAACTAAAAGTTTCATGGATCAATATTGATGCAATTGCTAAAGAAAAACGTGCGGATTATTTTACCACTAAAGCAGCTGTTAAAAATAAGAACGGAAAATATGTAATCAAAACAATGGCATTATTAGGGATTCATGTTGTAGGCGTGGTAAAAAACCATCCTGAATTTATCTGGGCAACTTTTGAACATAAAGATATGGCTCCCGTTTATGACTGGAAAAATAATAATGCTACATCAACAACTGAGAAGTTATTGTATGAAAAAGGAAAAACTTCAGGATTACAGGCTATAACCTGGGATACTGTCACGAAAAAACCATTTCTTCAAAACAAAGCTTTTGTTCTTTATGAATACGGAGTTCCAAAGGTTTTAGGTACTGATAAATTTATGGAAACGAGCCAATCAGAGCCTGCTAATTTTGATAACATTGATACAATCAATAAGTGTGTAACGGGCAAATTGAAAGATGTTTTTAGGAATTATTTTTATAACGGTTCTATTTGGCTCGACACAGATGGATTATCTCCCGAAGAGCAGGCAAAAACAATTGTAACAAATAAAATTTCAAGTGTTCTGCCAGGCGCATTGGCAAGGGGTTCTTCCAATTTAGCCAACATTACAATGGAAACTTATACGCAAACTTTTAAGGATAGTATACACGAAATCAATGCTGGTAATCTGGTGAATTGTTTTACATGCCATCAATCTAAAAATTTTGATAAAAAACGTGGCGATGGCAGATCTCCACTGTATTTAAGCCATGTCTTTGAGTCTTATTTAGTAATTACAAAACCTAAATTGCTAAGTAAAACAAATGTAAAAACAAACCGTATTGAAGAAACAAAAACACTAAAACTTAAACAGTTTGATGAGTTTGTAAGGGATAATAAATAAAGAAATAAACTGTCAGTATTCAGGAAATAATACTGGGCGAAACCCGAAAAGCCTCACGAGTAGGGCCAACAAACAAATAAATAAATTATGGCAACTTTTACAACAACAATTAATCTTAGTCCGGAGGATGTAAGAATTTTAAAAAGTGAAGGATATTCTCTTTATGGCTTTAAATCAGTAACAGCTTCAGGCGACGGTTCTCCTGCTGTTTGGTTTAATCTTCCTGCTGAAAGAATACTGGGATCAGTAAAGATTACATGGCAAGATGAGTTTGAAGCTTATAACTCACTCACTTCAGTGACTCCTAATATTAGAATTGATGCCATTAATAGCGTACAAGCTGATTTGGGACATCTAATAACTATTGATAAAGGATCCGGTAACTTAAATGTTAGTACAGATGGATTTGATGGTGCCATCTCTTTTATTAATCTGGATAGTCATCGATTTACAGTTGGCGTTAGTCAAACTGTAAATGGTAAACCGGGTATCATATGTGCATTTCCAATTTTAGGTTCAGGATCTTCAAGAATTATTACTCCTCTTCCAAAAATCGCATTGATTTTTTCTACTGAACAAATAGAAGTTGGTACGATAGTAACTAAAGCAATGTCTTCAGGCGCATATATTAACCTTAAAAATGTTAATTCGCGTACTCTTAATTATAATGTAAATGATGGCTGGAGCGGAGATGGAGGTCCATGGTTGAAAAATTTTAATGCATTTACAGATTTAAAAAAGTTGTTAATCGAAAACGCAAGCAGAGAAGAATTAGCACTTAGCGAAAAATTTGTATAATAAAAACATCTAATTTAATTACTCTTCGTTAAAATCTAATGAAGAGTAATTTTTTATTAAATAATGGCAATCAAAATTTGAAGAGGCACATTTCAATTAAAAACAGATGAAGAATTCAGTAATAATAAATTTTTCTCAGGAAACTGTAGAGGCATTAAACATGGAAAATTATACTTTATGCTGCTTTCTTGCCTGTAAGTCTAAAAATCCTTCATTGTTTAGGCCTTTGTGTTGGAATGTTACAAAAAGATTCATGAAATCTGTTTTAATAGAGTGGGAATATAGTCTGAGCAGTTATGCGTCTACGAGTGTTATTATGCCAGATAATGTAATTTATTTTCCTCAGCCGGAACCTATTTTGTCTGACTCTTTATCCAGACTTAAAAGTATAGCAGGTTCTAATTATAAAATAGAGCTCAAACAACGCATGCTAATTAAGGATTATGGTGAGGTTTTAATTGATACGGAAAACTCTAATATTTTCGATACAGTATTAATTCAAAACGATTCTGATAGCGAATATGCTACCGGAATTTGTGTTTACAGTAATAATGATCGCAAATATTATGGCAGTAGTGTTTTTAAAACTTTTGGAGGACAAGCTATTGATGTCACTCCAGCTAATAAAATATTTTTGATGTTTAGTAGTAATGATATTCAAAATAATACCGTGATACTTAAGTCTGAAAATAGAGGTATACTAATTGACTTAACGGATAGCAAAGATAATTCCCGAACAGTTTAACATGATATCAATAAGGGATGGAATGCAAATAAACAAGTATGGGGACATCCATATCCACATGGTACAGATCTAAAAAAATTGCTTGTTTCTGCATTAAGTCACAATGATTAAAAGTTTTGAAAAAAATGAGGCAAATATAAGTTTTTGCTTCTCGAACTTCATGTTTTTAAGATCTTATATGAGTTTCCGGAATTGTTTAAAATCTATTTTTTAAGAATTGTAAAGTTATGTTAATTTAGGAAATGAAATTTTGTATTAGATAATGGAAATATATTTTTGTAAAAATCACTTTTTTATGGAATTATATTACACTTTTTCAATACTAATTGTATTGGCCTCTTTCTTCGCCTATTTAAATCTAAGATTTTTAAAACTTCCGGGAACTATCGGAATCATGATTATTGCAATGTTAGTTTCGGTTGGAATTCGTCTTTTAGGAGATTCTTATTTTCCTGCTACTACAAAACATTTTTTTGAACTGATAAAAGAATTTGACTTCAATGAAATCCTAATGGGAGCGATGTTAAATTTTCTTTTATTCGCAGGAGCATTGCATGTGAATATGTCAGATCTTAAAGAACAAAAAGTTCCCATTATGATTTATTCTACGGTTAGTGTAGTATTATCAGCATTAATCATTTCTATACTGCTTTATTATATTGCCCCAATTTTAGGAATAAAAATCCCTTATATATTTTGTTTGGTTTTTGGAACCTTAATATCTCCAACTGATCCAATTGTGGTACTTGGTGTTTTAAAACAAGCAAAAGTTCCTAAAAGAATAGAAACCAAAATTGTTGGTGAATCTTTGTTTAATGATGGTGTAGCAGTTGTTATGTTTGCAGTTGTTTTAAAAATGGCAACTGATCCGGCATTCGATATGACTTTTGGTTCTATTGCCTGGTTATTTGCAAAAGAAGGAATAGGCGGACTTTTATTAGGAGCTGTTTTAGGATATACAGCATCGAGAGTTATGAAAAAAATCGATGATTATAAAGTTTCCGTACTCATAACACTTTCTATTGTAATGGGAGGATTTCTAATTGCTCAAAGTTTACACGTATCGAGTCCGTTGGCAATGGTTGTTGCTGGATTGATTATTGGAAATTATGGCAAAAAAGTTGCGATGAGCGAAGTGACTCAAGATTATTTAGGTAAATTCTGGGAACTTATTGATGAGATACTAAATGCTATTTTATTTTTATTTATTGGCTTTGAACTTTTATTGTTACCAGACTTGAATAAACAATTGCTAACGGGTTGTGTCGCTATTTTTATAGTATTGTTTTCTAGAATTGCTTCTATCGTTTTGCCCTGGAAATTCTTCGACATATTTAAAATTTTCGGTATAAAATCTGCCTATAGTAAAGGTTCTTTGATGGTTTTGGTTTGGGGAGGAATTCGTGGTGGAGTGTCTATTGCATTAGTACTTTCAATGCCCGAAGGAGAATATAAAAACCTACTGCTTGAAGTAACCTATATTGTAGTACTGTTTTCAATTGTAGTGCAAGGACTGACAGTTGGGAAATTAGCAAAAAGAGTTTTAGAGAAAGAGTAAATTACTTAGGTAATAGAAAATAGAGTAAAGAATAAAGACTTAATTTAAAAATTGAAAAAGGGCTGTCTCAAAATGAACTGCCCCCAAAAAGTTAGACACTATTTGGGGGCATTTTTATGGAAAGAAAAGTCAAGTACAATTGTGAATTTAAACTTCGTTGTGTAGAAGAAGTTATAAAAAGACATAACTCGGTTAAAGGCACAGCTAGAGCAAACAACATAGCCGAAAGCAACCTTACATGCTGGATTAGCCGCTATAATGAATTTGGAATTGAAGGTCTTTTACCAAGGCAAAAAAATAAAGTTTATACTGCAGACTTTAAATTAAAAGTGATACAAACCATTGAAAATAAGTCTTTATCTTTGGATGAAGCCTGCTTGATTTTCAAAATTCCAGCGCAGTCAACCATAATAAGCTGGCAAAGAAAATATGCAAAAGATGATTTGGCAGGTTTAGAACTTAAATCACGTGGTAGACCAGCAGTTATGAATTTTAAGAGAAAGCAACGAAAAACAGACAAACCTTTAACCAGGGAAGAGGAACTCTTAAAGGAGTTAGAGTACCTGCGCGCTGAGAACGAAATTCTAAAAAAGTTCAACGCCTTAGTTCAAGCCGAGCAAGCCAATCAAAACAAAAAGCTCAAACCATAATAGAATTAAGGCATAAGTATGATTTAGATCTTTTACTAAATTGTATGAACATGGTTAGAAGTACGTATTATTACTA
>NZ_JRLF01000002.1 GCF_001404985.1 Flavobacterium aquidurense | reverse complement strand
ATTAAGATCAACAATATACGATGAAGAGTTTGATCCTGGCTCAGGATGAACGCTAGCGGCAGGCTTAACACATGCAAGTCGAGGGGTATGCTTCTTCGGAAGTAGAGACCGGCGCACGGGTGCGTAACGCGTATGCAATCTACCTTTTACAGAGGGATAGCCCAGAGAAATTTGGATTAATACCTCATAGTATTATGAAATGGCATCATTTTATAATTAAAGTCACAACGGTAAAAGATGAGCATGCGTCCCATTAGCTAGTTGGTAAGGTAACGGCTTACCAAGGCTACGATGGGTAGGGGTCCTGAGAGGGAGATCCCCCACACTGGTACTGAGACACGGACCAGACTCCTACGGGAGGCAGCAGTGAGGAATATTGGACAATGGGCGCAAGCCTGATCCAGCCATGCCGCGTGCAGGATGACGGTCCTATGGATTGTAAACTGCTTTTATACGAGAAGAAACACTGCTACGTGTAGCAGCTTGACGGTATCGTAAGAATAAGGATCGGCTAACTCCGTGCCAGCAGCCGCGGTAATACGGAGGATCCAAGCGTTATCCGGAATCATTGGGTTTAAAGGGTCCGTAGGCGGTTTAATAAGTCAGTGGTGAAAGCCCATCGCTCAACGGTGGAACGGCCATTGATACTGTTAAACTTGAATTATTAGGAAGTAACTAGAATATGTAGTGTAGCGGTGAAATGCTTAGAGATTACATGGAATACCAATTGCGAAGGCAGGTTACTACTAATGGATTGACGCTGATGGACGAAAGCGTGGGTAGCGAACAGGATTAGATACCCTGGTAGTCCACGCCGTAAACGATGGATACTAGCTGTTGGGAGCAATCTCAGTGGCTAAGCGAAAGTGATAAGTATCCCACCTGGGGAGTACGTTCGCAAGAATGAAACTCAAAGGAATTGACGGGGGCCCGCACAAGCGGTGGAGCATGTGGTTTAATTCGATGATACGCGAGGAACCTTACCAAGGCTTAAATGTAGATTGACCGTTTTGGAAACAGAACTTTCGCAAGACAATTTACAAGGTGCTGCATGGTTGTCGTCAGCTCGTGCCGTGAGGTGTCAGGTTAAGTCCTATAACGAGCGCAACCCCTGTTGTTAGTTGCCAGCGAGTCATGTCGGGAACTCTAACAAGACTGCCAGTGCAAACTGTGAGGAAGGTGGGGATGACGTCAAATCATCACGGCCCTTACGCCTTGGGCTACACACGTGCTACAATGGCCGGTACAGAGAGCAGCCACTGGGCGACCAGGAGCGAATCTATAAAACCGGTCACAGTTCGGATCGGAGTCTGCAACTCGACTCCGTGAAGCTGGAATCGCTAGTAATCGGATATCAGCCATGATCCGGTGAATACGTTCCCGGGCCTTGTACACACCGCCCGTCAAGCCATGGAAGCTGGGGGTGCCTGAAGTCGGTGACCGCAAGGAGCTGCCTAGGGTAAAACTGGTAACTAGGGCTAAGTCGTAACAAGGTAGCCGTACCGGAAGGTGCGGCTGGAACACCTCCTTTCTAGAGCCCTGAGTGTTAGTGGAAACACACGCTGGGGAAAAAAGAAGAAGCTTTATGGGATTATAATTTTAAGGCTATTTTACTCTTGCTGTTAGTTCAAATAATAAATTTTAAGTAAAACAGAGTCTCGTAGCTCAGCTGGTTAGAGTACTACACTGATAATGTAGGGGTCGGCAGTTCGAGTCTGCCCGGGACTACTATTTAACTTAAAAAAAGGAAATTCTGGAAGTTGGAATTCACCAAAGAAATTAGAGAAGAATTAGAAATCTAAAATCTGAATTCTATAATCTAAGATTTAAGAAATGGGGGATTAGCTCAGCTGGCTAGAGCGCCTGCCTTGCACGCAGGAGGTCAACGGTTCGACTCCGTTATTCTCCACTGATTTACTATAAATATAGTAAATAAAAGTTCATTGACATATTGAGATAAGAAAATAATAAAAAGTAGAAAGCGTTTTTTGTTATAGTAGTAATACAAATAATAAAAGACAAAAAAAAACGGTCATAATTGATTTTATGATTGGTACAATAAGCAAAATAAGGGCGTATGGGGGATGCCTTGGCTCTCAGAGGCGATGAAAGGCGTGATAAGCTGCGAAAAGCTGCGGGGACGGGCACACACCGATTGATCCGCAGATACCTGAATGGGGCAACCCACTATGTTGAAGACATAGTACACCGATAGGTGGGCAAACCCGCTGAACTGAAACATCTAAGTAGGCGGAGGAGAAGAAAACAAAAGTGATTCCGTAAGTAGTGGCGAGCGAACGCGGATTAGCCCAAACCAATGTTGTTACGGCAATGTTGGGGTTGTAGGACCACGACATTTTATGTACAAGGAACCGGAAGTTACTGGAAAGTGACACCATAGAGGGTGATAGTCCCGTATGGGTAACGAGTATAATAGATAGTGGTATCCTGAGTAGGGCGGGGCACGTGAAACCCTGTCTGAATTTGGCGGGACCATCCGCTAAGGCTAAATACTCCTGAGAGACCGATAGTGAACCAGTACCGTGAGGGAAAGGTGAAAAGAACCGTGAATAACGGAGTGAAATAGATCCTGAAACCATACGCTTACAAGCGGTCGGAGCCCTTTCGTGGGGTGACGGCGTGCCTTTTGCATAATGAGCCTACGAGTTAACGTTGCTGGCAAGGTTAAGTGGTTAAGCCACGGATCCGTAGCGAAAGCGAGTCTGAATAGGGCGCTTTAGTCAGTAGTGTTAGACGCGAAACCGTGTGATCTACCCATGGGCAGGTTGAAGCTGTGGTAACACACAGTGGAGGACCGAACCGGTTGACGTTGAAAAGTCTTCGGATGACCTGTGGGTAGGGGTGAAAGGCCAATCAAACTCGGAAATAGCTCGTACTCCCCGAAATGCATTTAGGTGCAGCGCTGTGCATAAAGTTATATAGAGGTAGAGCTACTGATTGGATGCGGGGGCTTCACCGCCTACCAATTCCTGACAAACTCCGAATGCTATATAATGTTTCACAGCAGTGAGGGCTTGGGTGCTAAGGTCCAAGTCCGAGAGGGAAAGAACCCAGACCATCAGCTAAGGTCCCCAAATATATACTAAGTTGAAAGAACGAGGTTTGTCTGCCCAGACAGCTAGGATGTTGGCTTGGAAGCAGCCATTCATTTAAAGAGTGCGTAACAGCTCACTAGTCGAGCGGACGAGCATGGATAATAATCGGGCATAAGTATATTACCGAAGCTATGGATTTAGAGTTTACTCTAAGTGGTAGGGGAGCATTCTAACAGGGTTGAAGGTGTATCGTAAGGTATGCTGGACTGGTTAGAAAAGAAAATGTAGGCATAAGTAACGATAATGCGGGCGAGAAACCCGCACACCGAAAAACTAAGGTTTCCACAGCTATGCTAATCAGCTGTGGGTTAGTCTGGTCCTAAGGCGAACCCGAAAGGGACAGTCGATGGCTAACGGGTTAATATTCCCGTACTACTAATTACTGTGATGGGGTGACGGAGTGATGAAAGCGCCGCGAACTGACGGAATAGTTCGTTGAAGTACCTACCTATAAGATGCGCAGGCAAATCCACGCGTCTTGGGGAAATACGATAGTACTCGGAGTCTTCGGACAAAGAGATAGTGCGCCTAAGGGCTTCCAAGAAAAACCTCTAAACTTCAGGTAATTAGTACCAGTACCGTAAACCGACACAGGTAGTTGAGGAGAGAATCCTAAGGTGCTCGAGAGATTCATGGCTAAGGAATTAGGCAAAATAGACCTGTAACTTCGGGAGAAAGGTCGCCCCCAGCAATGGGGGCCGCAGTGAAGAGGTCCAGGCGACTGTTTATCAAAAACACAGGGCTCTGCAAAATCGTAAGATGAAGTATAGGGCCTGACACCTGCCCGGTGCTGGAAGGTTAAGAGGAGATGTTATCTTCGGAGAAGCATTGAATTGAAGCCCCAGTAAACGGCGGCCGTAACTATAACGGTCCTAAGGTAGCGAAATTCCTTGTCGGGTAAGTTCCGACCTGCACGAATGGTGTAACGATCTGGACACTGTCTCAGCCATGAGCTCGGTGAAATTGTAGTAACGGTGAAGATGCCGTTTACCCGCAGTGGGACGAAAAGACCCTGTGCACCTTTACTATAGCTTAGTATTGACCTTGGATAAATGATGTGTAGGATAGGTTGGAGACTGTGAAGTGGCGTCGCCAGGCGTTGTGGAGTCATTGTTGAAATACAACCCTTTGTTTATCTGAGGCCTAACCCCGAGTATCGGGGGACATTGCTTGGTGGGTAGTTTGACTGGGGTGGTCGCCTCCAAAAGAGTAACGGAGGCTTCTAAAGGTTCCCTCAGTACGCTTGGTAACCGTGCGTAGAGTGCAATGGCATAAGGGAGCTTGACTGAGAGACATACAGGTCGATCAGGTACGAAAGTAGAGCATAGTGATCCGGTGGTTCCGCATGGAAGGGCCATCGCTCAAAGGATAAAAGGTACGCCGGGGATAACAGGCTGATCTCCCCCAAGAGCTCATATCGACGGGGGGGTTTGGCACCTCGATGTCGGCTCGTCACATCCTGGGGCTGGAGAAGGTCCCAAGGGTTGGGCTGTTCGCCCATTAAAGTGGCACGCGAGCTGGGTTCAGAACGTCGTGAGACAGTTCGGTCTCTATCTACTGTGGGCGTTAGAAATTTGAGTGGATCTGATTCTAGTACGAGAGGACCGAATTGGACAAACCTCTAGTGTATCTGTTGTCCCGCCAGGGGCACCGCAGAGTAGCTACGTTTGGAAGGGATAAGCGCTGAAAGCATATAAGCGCGAAACCCACCACAAGATGAGATTTCTTTTAAGGATCGTGGAAGATGACCACGTTGATAGGCTATAGATGTAAAGGCAGTAATGTCATAGTCGAGTAGTACTAATAATCCGTAAGCTTATGTACACCCTTTTCTCCCCGATGCAAATCGGGGAGAAGAAACTTTCTAAAAATAATAAATAAAAATACTTTTCTTTATCTCAGTATGTTAAGATATTATGTAATGTTGATCAGTTAATCTGGTTACCCATTGCAAAAACGACCTTAAGGTGGTTATTGCGGCGGGGCTCACCTCTTCCCATCCCGAACAGAGTAGTTAAGCCCGCCTGCGCAGATGGTACTGCAGTTATGTGGGAGAGTATGTCGTCGCCTTTCTTTTTAAAACCCTGTTTCGAAAGAATCAGGGTTTTTTGTTTTTACAAAAAACCGCAATTATACCGCAATGCGGTAACTATCGAAAACGAATTTGCTTTAAAAAATCCCCATCACCTAAATGATGGGGATTTTTTGGGTTTATGAGACTTTTATAACAAGGGACTTAATGTTTTTATTTTATAGTCTCCTATAAATTAATAATATTCGCAAAACTTTTTGCTTGTTAAGAATCCTTCCTGATTTATCGGAAAGATTTTTATTTTATATTATTTTTTACTTTTGGTTTTGGCAAAGTGCATGATTTTTATACTTCTTATAAAATAAGTTCGAAAAGCTTTGTGATTATCTTTAGAATTTAATTTAAAATTGAACGAATGGTTTATTTTGAATAGTTGAGATTTTAAGTTTGTAAAGAACCATTTATTATGTGTCAGGATTTCGAATTTTATTTCAATGTTTCGAGATTGGAATTTCTTTTGATTAATAATTTCTTATTTGCGCAGACTGTGTTGTGGATGGAAGTGTTGTCTTTTGTGATGTATTATATTTCTGGCGGTGCCTGGATGAAACTTTCTCTTGAAAAAAAACAAAGAATAGTGGGTCAGCTACGGAAGCTTAAGGTAAATATTTATTCAATTTTTTAATTAATTGCTACTCCAAATTTTTCCACATTGTTTCATTGTGAAATCATGTTTCTAGTGTTGTTTTTTCTAAAAGCATGTTGTTCGATAATTTGAATGACTATTATATTGTTCTGATTAAAAAGTAAAGGAATTTGGTGAGTTCTTTGCGAGTAGATGTTGTTTTAAATTTTCAGGCAGAAATGGGTATTAATTTCTTTTGTTTTAATATTTAAATATGAGAAACATTGGATTTGTGTATTAAGTATTATTGTGGCAAAGTGGTTTATTTTATTAATGTAGATTATGGAAATTTGAAAAGACTGAGAGGAATATTCTAGTTTAACTAAAAGGTTCAAGGGGATTTTTTATGCCATGAATGATGGGATAATTGAATTTATAAATTTATAATCCTTGTAGAAGTTTGAATATCGTTTTTGTGTTAAGAATTTGTTGTTGAATATTTTTTATTTATCCTTTTGAGTTTTATGTTCGATCTTGGTTAAAAGGTTTTTCTTTTCAGCGGATCTTACAATTGTTTTATAAGATTTTATCTTTCTGAATGATTGTTAAAAATGTCTTTTTGCTTTTGATAGATTATATAAAGAAAGATAAGTGGTATAAATGTCGAAATTTGAAGTTTATAGGTTTCTTGTGAAATGATTAAAAGTGTTCAAAAAATGTTGGTTTTAAAATTTTTACTATTTATTAAAGTCTAAATAAGTATTAATTGTCTACTATACATTAACCATTAAAGAATGATAAATCTGTGAAATCCCTAAAATCGGGAGTTTTTGAAAGCCCTGGATTGCGAAAAAGCCATTTGGTTTAGGAAAATCCCTATAAAGTTAAAAAAAGAGTGTTTTGTAAGTTTGGTGTTATCAGTATGTTAAGGAAAAGTTTTAAAAAACATTGAAATTATGCAATAAAAAAGCTTGTAAATGTAAATAAAGGGTCTACTTTTGCACCCGCAACAGCGATAGACGTTCACAGAAATACTGACAGGCTAAAGAGATCAAAACGGAAATTTATTTTCAAAAAAAGATTAAAAAAAGCTTGTGGGAATTGAAAGAAAGTTTTAAGTTTGCACCCCGCAAAACACGGAAAGTTCATTGATAGTTTGGCAGATAAGGAGAAGGAAGACGAAATGAGAATTTTCAAAAAAAACTTCAAAAAACATTTGCCAGTTAGAAATAAGTTTTCTACTTTTGCACCCGCTTTGAGAAACAAGCGAAACAAAAAGAAACACACGTTCGTAGACATATTGAATTGACAGCCGCTTTAACAGAGATGTTAGGGCAAAAGAATAAAGAGTAAGATAATCGAGAGATTAAAGAATAACCGATAGAGACTGATTCGAATAACAATACGATCTTGATTTATTAAGATCAACAATATACGATGAAGAGTTTGATCCTGGCTCAGGATGAACGCTAGCGGCAGGCTTAACACATGCAAGTCGAGGGGTATGCTTCTTCGGAAGTAGAGACCGGCGCACGGGTGCGTAACGCGTATGCAATCTACCTTTTACAGAGGGATAGCCCAGAGAAATTTGGATTAATACCTCATAGTATTATGAAATGGCATCATTTTATAATTAAAGTCACAACGGTAAAAGATGAGCATGCGTCCCATTAGCTAGTTGGTAAGGTAACGGCTTACCAAGGCTACGATGGGTAGGGGTCCTGAGAGGGAGATCCCCCACACTGGTACTGAGACACGGACCAGACTCCTACGGGAGGCAGCAGTGAGGAATATTGGACAATGGGCGCAAGCCTGATCCAGCCATGCCGCGTGCAGGATGACGGTCCTATGGATTGTAAACTGCTTTTATACGAGAAGAAACACTGCTACGTGTAGCAGCTTGACGGTATCGTAAGAATAAGGATCGGCTAACTCCGTGCCAGCAGCCGCGGTAATACGGAGGATCCAAGCGTTATCCGGAATCATTGGGTTTAAAGGGTCCGTAGGCGGTTTAATAAGTCAGTGGTGAAAGCCCATCGCTCAACGGTGGAACGGCCATTGATACTGTTAAACTTGAATTATTAGGAAGTAACTAGAATATGTAGTGTAGCGGTGAAATGCTTAGAGATTACATGGAATACCAATTGCGAAGGCAGGTTACTACTAATGGATTGACGCTGATGGACGAAAGCGTGGGTAGCGAACAGGATTAGATACCCTGGTAGTCCACGCCGTAAACGATGGATACTAGCTGTTGGGAGCAATCTCAGTGGCTAAGCGAAAGTGATAAGTATCCCACCTGGGGAGTACGTTCGCAAGAATGAAACTCAAAGGAATTGACGGGGGCCCGCAC
>NZ_JRLF01000016.1 GCF_001404985.1 Flavobacterium aquidurense | reverse complement strand
ATTAAGATCAACAATATACGATGAAGAGTTTGATCCTGGCTCAGGATGAACGCTAGCGGCAGGCTTAACACATGCAAGTCGAGGGGTATGCTTCTTCGGAAGTAGAGACCGGCGCACGGGTGCGTAACGCGTATGCAATCTACCTTTTACAGAGGGATAGCCCAGAGAAATTTGGATTAATACCTCATAGTATTATGAAATGGCATCATTTTATAATTAAAGTCACAACGGTAAAAGATGAGCATGCGTCCCATTAGCTAGTTGGTAAGGTAACGGCTTACCAAGGCTACGATGGGTAGGGGTCCTGAGAGGGAGATCCCCCACACTGGTACTGAGACACGGACCAGACTCCTACGGGAGGCAGCAGTGAGGAATATTGGACAATGGGCGCAAGCCTGATCCAGCCATGCCGCGTGCAGGATGACGGTCCTATGGATTGTAAACTGCTTTTATACGAGAAGAAACACTGCTACGTGTAGCAGCTTGACGGTATCGTAAGAATAAGGATCGGCTAACTCCGTGCCAGCAGCCGCGGTAATACGGAGGATCCAAGCGTTATCCGGAATCATTGGGTTTAAAGGGTCCGTAGGCGGTTTAATAAGTCAGTGGTGAAAGCCCATCGCTCAACGGTGGAACGGCCATTGATACTGTTAAACTTGAATTATTAGGAAGTAACTAGAATATGTAGTGTAGCGGTGAAATGCTTAGAGATTACATGGAATACCAATTGCGAAGGCAGGTTACTACTAATGGATTGACGCTGATGGACGAAAGCGTGGGTAGCGAACAGGATTAGATACCCTGGTAGTCCACGCCGTAAACGATGGATACTAGCTGTTGGGAGCAATCTCAGTGGCTAAGCGAAAGTGATAAGTATCCCACCTGGGGAGTACGTTCGCAAGAATGAAACTCAAAGGAATTGACGGGGGCCCGCACAAGCGGTGGAGCATGTGGTTTAATTCGATGATACGCGAGGAACCTTACCAAGGCTTAAATGTAGATTGACCGTTTTGGAAACAGAACTTTCGCAAGACAATTTACAAGGTGCTGCATGGTTGTCGTCAGCTCGTGCCGTGAGGTGTCAGGTTAAGTCCTATAACGAGCGCAACCCCTGTTGTTAGTTGCCAGCGAGTCATGTCGGGAACTCTAACAAGACTGCCAGTGCAAACTGTGAGGAAGGTGGGGATGACGTCAAATCATCACGGCCCTTACGCCTTGGGCTACACACGTGCTACAATGGCCGGTACAGAGAGCAGCCACTGGGCGACCAGGAGCGAATCTATAAAACCGGTCACAGTTCGGATCGGAGTCTGCAACTCGACTCCGTGAAGCTGGAATCGCTAGTAATCGGATATCAGCCATGATCCGGTGAATACGTTCCCGGGCCTTGTACACACCGCCCGTCAAGCCATGGAAGCTGGGGGTGCCTGAAGTCGGTGACCGCAAGGAGCTGCCTAGGGTAAAACTGGTAACTAGGGCTAAGTCGTAACAAGGTAGCCGTACCGGAAGGTGCGGCTGGAACACCTCCTTTCTAGAGCCCTGAGTGTTAGTGGAAACACACGCTGGGGAAAAAAGAAGAAGCTTTATGGGATTATAATTTTAAGGCTATTTTACTCTTGCTGTTAGTTCAAATAATAAATTTTAAGTAAAACAGAGTCTCGTAGCTCAGCTGGTTAGAGTACTACACTGATAATGTAGGGGTCGGCAGTTCGAGTCTGCCCGGGACTACTATTTAACTTAAAAAAAGGAAATTCTGGAAGTTGGAATTCACCAAAGAAATTAGAGAAGAATTAGAAATCTAAAATCTGAATTCTATAATCTAAGATTTAAGAAATGGGGGATTAGCTCAGCTGGCTAGAGCGCCTGCCTTGCACGCAGGAGGTCAACGGTTCGACTCCGTTATTCTCCACTGATTTACTATAAATATAGTAAATAAAAGTTCATTGACATATTGAGATAAGAAAATAATAAAAAGTAGAAAGCGTTTTTTGTTATAGTAGTAATACAAATAATAAAAGACAAAAAAAAACGGTCATAATTGATTTTATGATTGGTACAATAAGCAAAATAAGGGCGTATGGGGGATGCCTTGGCTCTCAGAGGCGATGAAAGGCGTGATAAGCTGCGAAAAGCTGCGGGGACGGGCACACACCGATTGATCCGCAGATACCTGAATGGGGCAACCCACTATGTTGAAGACATAGTACACCGATAGGTGGGCAAACCCGCTGAACTGAAACATCTAAGTAGGCGGAGGAGAAGAAAACAAAAGTGATTCCGTAAGTAGTGGCGAGCGAACGCGGATTAGCCCAAACCAATGTTGTTACGGCAATGTTGGGGTTGTAGGACCACGACATTTTATGTACAAGGAACCGGAAGTTACTGGAAAGTGACACCATAGAGGGTGATAGTCCCGTATGGGTAACGAGTATAATAGATAGTGGTATCCTGAGTAGGGCGGGGCACGTGAAACCCTGTCTGAATTTGGCGGGACCATCCGCTAAGGCTAAATACTCCTGAGAGACCGATAGTGAACCAGTACCGTGAGGGAAAGGTGAAAAGAACCGTGAATAACGGAGTGAAATAGATCCTGAAACCATACGCTTACAAGCGGTCGGAGCCCTTTCGTGGGGTGACGGCGTGCCTTTTGCATAATGAGCCTACGAGTTAACGTTGCTGGCAAGGTTAAGTGGTTAAGCCACGGATCCGTAGCGAAAGCGAGTCTGAATAGGGCGCTTTAGTCAGTAGTGTTAGACGCGAAACCGTGTGATCTACCCATGGGCAGGTTGAAGCTGTGGTAACACACAGTGGAGGACCGAACCGGTTGACGTTGAAAAGTCTTCGGATGACCTGTGGGTAGGGGTGAAAGGCCAATCAAACTCGGAAATAGCTCGTACTCCCCGAAATGCATTTAGGTGCAGCGCTGTGCATAAAGTTATATAGAGGTAGAGCTACTGATTGGATGCGGGGGCTTCACCGCCTACCAATTCCTGACAAACTCCGAATGCTATATAATGTTTCACAGCAGTGAGGGCTTGGGTGCTAAGGTCCAAGTCCGAGAGGGAAAGAACCCAGACCATCAGCTAAGGTCCCCAAATATATACTAAGTTGAAAGAACGAGGTTTGTCTGCCCAGACAGCTAGGATGTTGGCTTGGAAGCAGCCATTCATTTAAAGAGTGCGTAACAGCTCACTAGTCGAGCGGACGAGCATGGATAATAATCGGGCATAAGTATATTACCGAAGCTATGGATTTAGAGTTTACTCTAAGTGGTAGGGGAGCATTCTAACAGGGTTGAAGGTGTATCGTAAGGTATGCTGGACTGGTTAGAAAAGAAAATGTAGGCATAAGTAACGATAATGCGGGCGAGAAACCCGCACACCGAAAAACTAAGGTTTCCACAGCTATGCTAATCAGCTGTGGGTTAGTCTGGTCCTAAGGCGAACCCGAAAGGGACAGTCGATGGCTAACGGGTTAATATTCCCGTACTACTAATTACTGTGATGGGGTGACGGAGTGATGAAAGCGCCGCGAACTGACGGAATAGTTCGTTGAAGTACCTACCTATAAGATGCGCAGGCAAATCCACGCGTCTTGGGGAAATACGATAGTACTCGGAGTCTTCGGACAAAGAGATAGTGCGCCTAAGGGCTTCCAAGAAAAACCTCTAAACTTCAGGTAATTAGTACCAGTACCGTAAACCGACACAGGTAGTTGAGGAGAGAATCCTAAGGTGCTCGAGAGATTCATGGCTAAGGAATTAGGCAAAATAGACCTGTAACTTCGGGAGAAAGGTCGCCCCCAGCAATGGGGGCCGCAGTGAAGAGGTCCAGGCGACTGTTTATCAAAAACACAGGGCTCTGCAAAATCGTAAGATGAAGTATAGGGCCTGACACCTGCCCGGTGCTGGAAGGTTAAGAGGAGATGTTATCTTCGGAGAAGCATTGAATTGAAGCCCCAGTAAACGGCGGCCGTAACTATAACGGTCCTAAGGTAGCGAAATTCCTTGTCGGGTAAGTTCCGACCTGCACGAATGGTGTAACGATCTGGACACTGTCTCAGCCATGAGCTCGGTGAAATTGTAGTAACGGTGAAGATGCCGTTTACCCGCAGTGGGACGAAAAGACCCTGTGCACCTTTACTATAGCTTAGTATTGACCTTGGATAAATGATGTGTAGGATAGGTTGGAGACTGTGAAGTGGCGTCGCCAGGCGTTGTGGAGTCATTGTTGAAATACAACCCTTTGTTTATCTGAGGCCTAACCCCGAGTATCGGGGGACATTGCTTGGTGGGTAGTTTGACTGGGGTGGTCGCCTCCAAAAGAGTAACGGAGGCTTCTAAAGGTTCCCTCAGTACGCTTGGTAACCGTGCGTAGAGTGCAATGGCATAAGGGAGCTTGACTGAGAGACATACAGGTCGATCAGGTACGAAAGTAGAGCATAGTGATCCGGTGGTTCCGCATGGAAGGGCCATCGCTCAAAGGATAAAAGGTACGCCGGGGATAACAGGCTGATCTCCCCCAAGAGCTCATATCGACGGGGGGGTTTGGCACCTCGATGTCGGCTCGTCACATCCTGGGGCTGGAGAAGGTCCCAAGGGTTGGGCTGTTCGCCCATTAAAGTGGCACGCGAGCTGGGTTCAGAACGTCGTGAGACAGTTCGGTCTCTATCTACTGTGGGCGTTAGAAATTTGAGTGGATCTGATTCTAGTACGAGAGGACCGAATTGGACAAACCTCTAGTGTATCTGTTGTCCCGCCAGGGGCACCGCAGAGTAGCTACGTTTGGAAGGGATAAGCGCTGAAAGCATATAAGCGCGAAACCCACCACAAGATGAGATTTCTTTTAAGGATCGTGGAAGATGACCACGTTGATAGGCTATAGATGTAAAGGCAGTAATGTCATAGTCGAGTAGTACTAATAATCCGTAAGCTTATGTACACCCTTTTCTCCCCGATGCAAATCGGGGAGAAGAAACTTTCTAAAAATAATAAATAAAAATACTTTTCTTTATCTCAGTATGTTAAGATATTATGTAATGTTGATCAGTTAATCTGGTTACCCATTGCAAAAACGACCTTAAGGTGGTTATTGCGGCGGGGCTCACCTCTTCCCATCCCGAACAGAGTAGTTAAGCCCGCCTGCGCAGATGGTACTGCAGTTATGTGGGAGAGTATGTCGTCGCCTTTCTTTTTAAAACCCTGTTTCGAAAGAATCAGGGTTTTTTATTCAAAATTTTACTTATTAGCTTAAGTAAATAAGGTACCTTAGCTCAGATGGTAGAGCAATGGACTGAAAATCCATGTGTCCCTGGTTCGATCCCTGGAGGTACCACATAATGCTCGGATGGTGAAATTGGTAGACACGCTGGACTTAAAATCCAGTGAACAGCAATGTTCGTGCGGGTTCAAGTCCCGCTCTGAGTACTAAAAACTTTAATTGGCTATGCTAATTAAAGTTTTTTTTTGACTTAAAGCGAAATATTTTTATTTTACTTAGCAGTAATTTAAATACTACAAAAAAAAAGCTCAAAATTAACGTTCGATTGCGTTAGAGATAGAAGTAGTATTCTTTTTCTAAACTAAATATCCAGTAATGCTTCTAAAATTTTTTGGAGAAAATTCAGAGGATAGCCAGACTTTTAAATCATATTTTTACTTCTTTTCTATTAAAGTATTTAAATTTTTTCTTCATCAACATCTTTTATGAAAGTAATTACACCATTCATAAAAACTTTCTGGTCATCCCACATGGCTAAATGACTTCCATTTGGACAATATAAATAACGACCTTTTTGAACTAATTTACTTTGTTCTTCCATTGCTTTTGGATCCATTGTGTCATATTTGGCACCAATCATTAACGTTGGGACATTAATTTCATGTAAACGTTTTTTAATATCCCACTTGGCTAAGCGACCGCTAATGCCAAATTCGCTTGGTCCTTGCATTATGGTATAAATCTCATTGTTGATATGCTTGCTGGCACGATTTAATCCATCTGGCCATTCTTTTAATCGACATAAATGCTGTTGATAATAATTTGGAATGAGTAATTCCATATAACGGGGATTACTAAAGTCTTTTTTTACTTCAAGAGCTCTGATTTCTGCTAAAACTTCAGGTTTCATTTGTTTTGCTAACACTTCATCTGCATATTTTCCATAATCCGGTGCGCTTGCCATCATATTTGAAATCAATAAGCCTTTCATGTTTTGTTGATATTTTAGCGCATATTCCATAGCCAAAATTCCTCCCCAAGAGTTCCCCAGAACATAAAAATTGTTTTTATCTGCATTAATAGCTTTGCGGACTTGTTCGACTTCATCTACAAAACGTTCCGTTGTCCATAAACTGCTGTCTTTAGGCTGATCGCTATAGTAAGAACCTAATTGGTCGTATTCATAAAATTCAAATCCTTCGCGTTGAAAGAATGTTTCAAAACATTCCATATACTCGTGAGTCATTGCTGGACCTCCATGTAGTAATAGTATTTTTATTTTGGGATTATTCCCAAAACGTTTTGTCCAGACTTTAAATTCTCCTACTGGAGTTTTTATCGGAATTAATCGAACTCCTGCTGTTTCTATATTGTTTTCTTTATTATAAGTGAAATAATCAGAAAGAATATTTGATTTAGAGTCGTTTTTACAAGATGTAAAAAGTAAAATTGTTGCAAAGAAAGTGATAAAGCGCATAATTACATTTTGAGTTATTAAATTATTTAGTTTAATTTTTTATGTCTGTTGAAAAAATATATGAGTAAAGAATATTAAGATCATAATTGTTAACTAGAAAATATTCCGTGTGAAGTCATTGGCATTTTTTACTTTTAAAATGATAGTTTTTGTTATAACTTTTTAAATTATAATGAGTTACAATGTAATTAGCTCTCTTGAAAAATAATAAAGGTTTCTTAAATTGATTTGAATGTATTTTCGCTTGTTGTAATTTAGTGAAAGAAAATTACTAATTTAAAAATTAAAATCATGAAAAATATAATTTTAATTGCGGTATTATTACTTGGTTTTACAACATCAGTTAATGCGCAGAAAAAAATTGAAATAAATGAACTACCAAAATCAGCACAGGATTTTTTAAAGAAACATTTTAGTTATACATCCGTAGACATTGTAAAAAAAGATGCGGAGCACGGTGAGAAAGGCTATGAAGTAAAACTTAAAGATGGAACAGAAGTAGAATTCTGGAAAGACGGCACATATCGTGAAGTAGATGGAGGTAAAAAACCGATTCCTACCGCATTCATTCCTTCATCTGTAAAAGATTATGTGGCAAAAAATCATCCGAATGAAAAAATAACCCATATCGACTATGGTCACAAGGATCTTGATGTTGATTTAACAAACAATATTGATTTGGAATTTACCAAAGAGGGTAAAATCTTAAAAGATAAAAAAGACAAATAAAAGATTATTTAAAAACCGCTTTTTTCCGAAATATTATCTTGTCATAAAATAGTTTATATTTACATCTCATATCATTTATTTCATGGAAGAAAATAAACATGTAACGATTTACGACATTGCTGAAAGACTAAATCTTGCTACGTCAACTATTTCGCGTGCTTTAAAGGATCATCACACTATAAGTGATAAAACGATTAAAAAAGTAAAAAAAACAGCTGAAGAAATGGGTTTTGTTCCCAATACTTTAGCGGCGGGTTTGCGCGGAAATAAAACCAGGACTATTGGTGTTTTAATTCCCACAGTTACACAACCTTTTCTCTCTTCGCTAATTAGCGGTATCGAAATTACAGCTCAAAAATCTGATTATACTGTAATTATTATGCAATCACATGATTCTTATTATGAAGAGGTTAATATGGCTAAATCATTGTATAGCAATCGGGTAAGTGGCGTTATTTGTTCATTGGCTATGGAAACCAGAGATACTGCACATTTTCAGCAATTCTCGAATAATAATATTCCGCTTGTATTTGTAGACAGGGTTCCTAAGGATTATAATACTTTTAGAGTGGTTATTGATAATTACACTGCTGGTTATAAGGCAACAAAACACCTTATAGAACAAGGCTGTATTCGTATTGCGCATTTAACTGCGGGATCCGAATTTGGAAATCTTTATAACGAAAGAAAAAGAGGGTATATTGAAGCCTTAAAAGATCATAATTTACCAATTGATGAAGAATTAATCATTAATTTAAAATCAGTTACTTATGAAGAAGGCGTAAAGGCCAGCAATCAATTGTTTGATTTAGATCCAATTCCGGATGGGCTTTTTGCACCTGGAGATATTATTGCAGTTAGTGCAGTTCAGACAGCTAAAAAAAGAGGAATAAAAGTTCCGGATGAAATAGCTATTATTGGTTTTAATAACGACCCAATTTCTCAAATAATCGATCCTAATATTTCTACAATTACACATCCTGCTGAAAAAATGGGAAAAGCTGCTGCTGAAATAATCATCAAAAATTTGAAATCACAAAAAAGCGATGATGCAAAAGAAATTACGTTTTTAAATACAGAAGTACTTGCCAGAGAATCTTCTGACAGAAAAAAATCTTTAGAAACAGCATCCAAATAATACCATGAATACTATCATAATTCCAGATGATTTAAATCTGGAAAATTCACAACTTGTTCAGGTTTTTGATTACAGCAGTTCCAAAGGAATATCAAAACAACAAATCATTTTAAATCAAAATATATTTAGTTTTCTTATTGAAGGAACAAAGGAAGTTGTTTTTGATAATGCTGCTTTGGCGATTGATGATTCTAAATTTCTGGTAATGAAATCCGGCAATTGTTTGATGACAGAAAAACTTTCAAATGTTTCAAATTACAGAAGTGTATTATTGTTTTTTTCTAATGAAATTGTATCACGATTTATTCGAAAAATGGAATGGAACAATGTCGAATCAACAACTTATAAATCTGTTTATGCTTTTGAGTATGATGAATTTTTAACGCGTTTTGTACACAGTTTGGTCGATATCTCAAAACTTTCAAAAGACCTTCAAAAGAAAATCCTGGAAGTTAAATTCGAAGAAATAATGCTTTATTTGATAGAAAAGTACGGAACTGAATTTCTTTATTCTTTAGCTTTAAATAGCGATAATGCTACGCAAAAGTTCATTCAGATTATCGAAAATAGTCATCTTAATAAATTGACATTAAAAGAATTGGCTTTTTTATGTAATATGAGCGTGTCTACTTTTAAAAGAGAATTTGAAAAACATTATTCAGAATCACCTATTAAATGGTTTCAGAATAAAAGACTCGAATTTGCACACTATTTACTTCAACAGGAACAAAAAAATGCATCTGAAATATATTTCGAAGCTGGTTATGAAAATTTATCAAGCTTTATTCAGGCTTATAAATTAAAGTATGGAGTTACGCCAAAATATGATCAAAAAAAATTGAGCTTTTAGCAATAGTTTTTGATCCTTTCTCTAAAGTTTCTTTTACGATACTGATTCTAAATTTACTTTAAATTTTAAAACTCAGTAAAATGAAAAAAGTAAATTTAATTTTGGTGCTATTCTTAATTTTCACCACAACAATTTTTGGACAAAAGACATTTACGTTAACCAGTAATGATTTAGGAGGTCAAGCTTCTAAAATTCAGGAATTCAACGGATTTGGCTGTTCCGGAGAAAATCAATCGCCTCAATTGTCATGGAAGAATGCTCCGGAGGGAACAAAAAGTTTCGCTATAACAATGTACGATCCTGATGCTCCAACCGGAAGTGGATTTTGGCATTGGATCGTTTTTGACATTCCGGTCAACGTGAATGAATTGTTGACAAATGCCGGAACTAAAAACAATCTAATTCCAAAAGGTGCTATTCAAAGTATTACCGATTATGGAATTAAAGGATTTGGAGGTCCATGTCCGCCTGAAGGTCATGGGTTTCATCAATACATCATAACGGTTTATGCCCTTAAAACTGATAAATTAGGAACTGATTCAAATACAAATCCTGCTGTTGTAGGTTTTAATCTTTGGAATCAAACACTGGCAAAAGCAAGTATTATGGCTTATTATAAACGATAAATCAAATATGTTATAGGAATCACACGATTTTAATCTTGAAATCGACCCCGTTAAAGCAGGATAGTTTTTTAAATTATCCTGCTTTTATTTGTTAGAAATTAATTTTTTTGAAAAAAAGAGAGCTAAAATTTTTTTCTTAAATAACAATCTTATATTTTTACGCAACCGATTGCAATTGTTGTTTTATTTTTGATAATGTATTTTTTGATTTAAAATATTATCAAATATTCTTATTGTAAAGGGGAATATTAAGATTTTGAAATTTAAGAATTAAATTAGATAAATATGACTTCATTAAGATTTGTTTTTTTGTTTGTCTTGATTTCCCTTTACGCTTCTGCTCAAAAGGATTATAAATTATGGCTCCAATATGATAAGATTACAAATCCTCAAGTTGTTCAGGAATATAATTTAGCTATTACGGGAATAGTTGCTTCGGGAAATTCTGAAACGTCAAAGATTTATTTGAATGAAATAGAATCTGCTTTGCATAGTATGTTAGGAAATAAAATTGAAATCAAATCAAAATTAGAAGGTCAAAATAATCTGATCATTGGTTCTCAATCCTCTTTAAATTCAGATATTCAAAAATCTCTGTTATCTGATTTTGAAAAAATAAATGATGAAGGTTTTATTATTAAATCTATTTCAATAAAAAATAAAAAGCAGATTATAATTACCGGAAAAAACGATGTTGCTATTTTGTATGGCGTTTATAATTTTCTGAAGCTCATTCAGACTAATAAATCAATTAAAAACTTAAATATTGTTGATTCCCCAAAAACAAATATCAGAATCTTAAATCATTGGGATAATTTAGACCGAACTGTAGAGCGGGGTTATGCCGGTTTTTCATTATGGAATTGGCAAAAACTTCCTGATTTTATTGATCAAAGATATATTGATTATGCCAGAGCAAATGCTTCAATTGGGATTAACGGTACGGTTTTAACAAATGTAAATGCCAATGCCTTGATATTGACACCACAATATTTAGAGAAAGTTGAGGCTCTAGCGAATGTATTCAGACCATATGGAATAAAAGTATATTTAACGGCGCGTTTCTCGGCATCCATAGAAATTGGAGGTTTAAAAACAGCTGATCCTAAAGATGGTGCTGTAGCAAATTGGTGGAAAGAAAAGGCGAAAGAAATCTATAAAAGGATTCCTGATTTTGGAGGATTTCTGGTAAAAGCAAATTCAGAAGGTCAGCCTGGTCCACAAAATTACGGGCGTGATCATGTTGACGGTGCTAATATGCTTGCTGATGCTTTAGCTCCTTTTGGAGGTGTGATTATGTGGAGGGCTTTTGTGTATTCTGAACATGATGCGAATGATCGTGCCAAACAAGCTTATGCTGAATTTCAGCCGTATGACGGAAAATTTAGGGATAATGTAATTGTTCAGGTTAAAAACGGGGCAATAGATTTTCAGCCCAGAGAACCTTTTCATCCATTATTTGGTGCTATGCCAAAAACGCCTTTAATGATTGAGTTTCAAATTACGCAGGAATATCTTGGATTTAGTGCTCATTTGGTTTATCTGCCTAAATTATTTCAGGAAGTTTTAGCATCAGATACGTATCAAAAAGGCAAAGGTTCTACAGTTGCCAAAGTAGTTGACGGATCTATAAGTCACAGCAAACTTACCGGAATTGCAGGAGTTTCAAATATTGGTAATGATCTTAACTGGACCGGACATCCGTTTGCACAAGCAAATTGGTATGGCTTTGGGAGATTGGCATGGGATCCGTATTTAGATTCAGAAGTTATTGCAAATGAATGGCTGCAATGTACTTTTTCTAACAATGAAAATTTTATTAAACCGGTTAAAGAGATGATGATAAAATCGCGTGAAGCAGTTGTAAATTATATGACACCGTTTGGTTTACATCATATCATGGATACGGGGCATCATTATGGCCCGGGACCTTGGGTAAGTGATTTATCAAGACCAGAATGGAATCCGACTTACTATCATAAAGCAGATAAAAACGGAATTGGTTTTGACAGATCAAAAACCGGAACAAATGCAACGGGTCAATACGCACCAGAAGTAGAAAAGGTTTTTGATAATCTGGGGACTTGTCCGGAAACAGATTTATTATGGTTTCATCATGTTTCCTGGGATTATAAATTAAAAAATGGACAAACACTCTGGAATGGTATGGCATTAAAATATCAGGAAGGTGTAAATCAGGTTCAGGAAATGCAGAATATCTGGAATAAAACAGCAAAATATGTAGACAGCGAACGTTTTAAAGAAGTTCAAATGCTGTTGGAAATTCAGTATAAAGAAGCAAAGTGGTGGCGAGATGCATGTTTGTTGTATTTTCAGCAATATTCAGGTAAGGAGTTGCCGGTAGGAGTAGAGAAGCCAACACAAACATTAGAGTATTTTAAATCATTAAAATTTCCGTTTGCACCAGGAAATTAATAAATATAAATAAAAGAATATGAGTACAAAAACAGCCATTGTAACCGGAGGAAATTCAGGTTTAGGTTTTGCAACCGCAAAAAAATTATGTGAGAACGGAATCAAAACTTATATAATTGGAAGATCAAAAGAAAAAACAGAAGAAGCTTGCAGGGAAATTGGCGAAAATGCGATTCCGGTTTTATATGATTTAAATGATATTGCAGGAATTCCGACAATGATTGAAAATATTGTAAAAAATAACCCAATTGATATTTTGGTCAATAATGCAGGAATCAATCTGAAAAAAGAATTTTCGGACGTAACAGATGAAGATTTTCTATCTGTAATTCATACCAATCTTTTGAGCGTTTTTGCTGTGAGTAGAGAAGTTGTAAAAAACATGAAAGCAAATACGGGCGGAAGTATTGTAAACATCAGTTCGATGGCATCTCAATACGGGATCCCAAAAGTAATTGCGTATTCAGCAAGTAAGGGGGCAATTGAATCCATGACGCGCGCGATGGCAGTAGAATTGGCTCCGTTTGGCATTCGCGTAAACTGTATTGCACCAGGATTCATCAAAACAAAAATGTCTTCGACAGCACTTGATAATGATCCTGAAAGAAAAAATAAAGTGCTTTCCAGAACACCAATGGGATTTTTGGGAGAACCATCTGATATTGCAGATGCCGTTTATTATTTCGCTTTAAGCGAATCAAAATATACAACAGGAACTGTTTTGCCTGTTGATGGCGGAAACAGTATCGGATTTTAATTTAAATCATCGATTATGATAAAAATGCAGCAGACAATGCGATGGTTTGGACCTAAGGATAATGTTACTTTACTTGATATTAAACAAGCCGGAGCAACAGGAATTGTAACGGCTTTGCATCAAATTCCGGTTGGCGATGTTTGGGAAGTTGCTGATATAAAACAAAGACAGCACATAATTGAAGGATCTGGATTGGAGTGGACGGTTGTAGAAAGTCTACCGGTTCACGAAGAAATAAAACGAAGAACCGGAAATTATTTGCAATACATTGAAAACTATAAAACCAGTATAAAGAATTTATCAGATTGCGGTATTAAAATTATCACTTATAATTTCATGCCTATTTTAGACTGGGTGCGAACAAATCATAATTATATAAATCAGGACGGAAGCAAAGCTTTGCTATACAATCAGGATGCTTTTACTTATTTTGATGTTTTTCTTTTGAAAAGACCAAATGCTGAAAACGATTATTCAGAAGTTCAGAAAGAAAATGCTTTGAAATTTGGCCATAAACTTTCTCAAGATGAGAAAGAATTACTTTTTAAAAATGTATTACTGGGACTACCGGGAAGCAAAATTAATTTTACCCAAGAACAAATTCTTTCGGTATTAAATAATTACGCTGATATTGATAATAATAAACTTAGAGAAAATCTTATTTATTTTTTATCAGAAGTGGCTCCATTTGCTTCGGAATATGGTGCAAAATTAGCGATTCATCCGGATGATCCGCCATTTTCGGTTTTAGGTTTACCACGAATCGTTTCTACAGAAGAAGATCTGAAAACCATTCTTGATGCCGTTCCTTTCAATTCAAATGGGTTGTGTTATTGTACCGGTTCTTTAGGTGCAAATCCGGATAATAATCTGGAAAAAATAATTGATGATTTTGGAGACCGGATTCACTTTTTGCATCTTCGAAACACTTTCCGCGAAAGCGAAACTGTTTTTAGGGAATCGGAGCATTTAAAAGGAGATACAAAAATGGAAGTTATTGTTGAGAAAATACTCTTGTTGATGAATAGATTAAAAGTGAGTTTACCTATGCGTCCGGATCATGGTTTTCTTCATGCAGTAGATGAAACAAAAGAAACATATCCTGGTTATTCTCTTGTTGGAAGATTAAAAGGACTTGCAGAATTAAGAGGTTTGGAAATGGGAATTGCGTATAAGTTGAATTTATAAGTTTTCACAGTTAAACCAGTTAGATCTCAGTTGAGTTGGCTTTGTCAAGTTTGAATTGAAGTTAATACTATAAAAATATTTAAATAATGCATTTTATTAAATCTCATATTTTTAAGTTATTTCTAGTGCTTTTCCTAATTGCATTTAGCCCAAATTCATATGCAATAAATCCTGATAAATATGTTGTAAATAAAGCTTCTGCCGAGAATTTTCCTTTAGTTTCAAAAGGAAAAATAGCTTCAGTATTCGTGAGCGAAAAAGATTTTTTAGGAGTTTTGCGAGTTGTAGGGCATTTGGAAAATGATCTTTTTAAAGTTTCAGATTTACATTTAAAAAGGATAAAAAAAATTTCCAAAGCAGAGGATTTCATTATCATTATAGGAACAATTGGTAAAAGTGAAATTATAGATCAATTAGCGCGAGAAGGAAAAATAGATGGTAATGAACTAAAAGGGAAATGGGAAAAATTTACGACTCAGGTTGTGGATAATCCTGTAAAAGGAGTTAAAAAAGCATTAGTAATTGCAGGTTCTGACAAACGCGGAACGATTTACGGGATTTATGATTTATCGTCTCAAATAGGAGTTTCTCCTTGGTATTTCTGGGCAGATGTTCCCGTTCAAAAGCAATCGGAATTGCATGTAATACCCGGAATTCATACAATGGGAGAACCAAAAGTAAAATATCGCGGTATTTTTATAAATGATGAAGCTCCTGCATTATCAGGTTGGGCATTTGAAAAATATGGTGGATTTAATGCTAAATTCTATGATACTGTTTTTGAATTGATCCTGAGAATGAAAGGAAATTATTTGTGGCCATCGATGTGGGGAAGAATGTTTTATGTTGATGATCCTCAAAACGCAGTTCTGGCTGATGAATACGGAATTGTAATGGGAACTTCACATCATGAACCTTTGAGCAGAGCACATGCAGAATGGTCGGCTTTAGGAAAAGGGAAATGGGATTTTAGTACCAATTCTGAGAATTTGATTTCGTTCTGGAAAGAGGGAATGAAGAGAATGGGCGATAAAGAAAGTATTGTAACTGTTGGGATGCGTGGCGATGGTGATGAACCAATGACGCAGGGAACTGCAATTGGGTTGTTAGAAAATATTGTAAATACACAAAGAGATATCATTGCAGAAGTAACTAAAAAGCCTGTTGAAGAAACACCGCAAATGTGGGCACTTTATAAAGAAGTTCAGGATTATTATGATAAAGGAATGCGGGTTCCGGATGATATTACACTTTTGTTATGTGATGACAATTGGGGCAATATCAGGAAATTACCTGAGCTGAATTCAAAACCAAGAAAAGGCGGTTACGGTATTTATTATCATTATGATTATGTTGGAGGGCCAAGAAATTATAAATGGATTAATACCAACCAAATCGAGCGTACCTGGGAGCAAATGGATCTGGCGTATCAATATGGCGTCGATAAAATCTGGATTGTAAATGTGGGTGACATTAAACCAATGGAATTTCCTATTGAGTTTTTTCTGGATATGGCATGGAATCCTGATGCATTTAATGCGGGAAATTTAGCTGAATATTATGTGAATTGGGCAAAAGAAAACTTTGGAAATCAATATCCTGAAGAGATTGCTGAAATCATAAAATTATATACAAAATACAATGCACGCAGAAAACCTGAATTGTTAAATCCTAAAACCTATAGTATTACCAATTATAATGAAGCAGATGGCGTTGTGGCAGAGTATCAAAAACTGGTTGAAAAAGCCAATTCAATTGATAAAAATTTGAAACCAGAATATAAAGATGCTTTTTATCAATTGGTTTTATTTCCTGTTTTAGCAAGTTCAAATTTAAATGAAATGTATGTCGCTGCTGCTAAAAATCAGTTGTATGCAAGTCAGGAAAATGCCATTGCAAATGTGTATGCTGAAAAAGTAAAAAAGTTATTTGAAAGAGACAGTCTGCTCACGAATTATTATCATACGCAATTAGCAAATGGCAAATGGAATCATATGATGTCACAAACGCATATTGGCTATGATAATTGGCAGCAGCCAGATAAAAATGTAATTCCGAGAACAAAAACAATCGAACCTGCAATAAAAGAGGTGATAAAGATTACTGCTGAGGATTTGCCAAAGACTGAAACGTCTATTAATAAAAACAGAGATTTAGATCCTGTTCGGGGTTTTGTTGAGAACAACGGTTACATTTCAATAGAAAGTAAAAATTATTCTAAAGTAATAAATTCGGATGCAGCAAAATGGACCATAATTCCAAATCTTGGTAAAACAGATTCTGGAATAACAATAAAGCCTTCGAATATTAATGCGATTGAAATCTCGGAGAAATCGCCAAGATTAGAATATGATGTTCATTTTTTCAGTAAAGGGAATGTGAAAGTGTATGCCTATTTTTCGCCAACAATAAATTTTAAAATCGGTGACGGCTTGAAATACGGAATTGCGTTTGACGATGAAAAACCGCAGATATTGAACCTCAGCGCAGACTCTTCAGAGAAAGCCTGGTCTGAATCTGTTGCGAACAATATAAAAATAATAACCTCAATGCATACGATTGACAACCCTGGAAACCACGTTTTAAAGATTTACGGAATTGACCCGGCTTTGGTTCTTCAGAAGATTGTAATAGAAACTGAAAAAGGAAAAGTTTTAGACTCGTATTTAGGACCGCCAGAGAGTTTTAGGAACGAATAATTCTGTAATATAACATAAATTAGACCTGACAGGTTTTAAAAACCTGTCAGGTCTCCTTTGAGAAAAACTATGTAAAACTATTATCTATTAAACCAAAAGACATGAAATTTATTAATCCTTATTTTATTGCCGTCACAACGTTGCTGGCTGTGAGTTGTACTTCACAAAAAGAAACTTCTTCATTAAAAGACGTCTACAAAGACGATTTCTACATCGGTACAGCTTTAAGTGCCGATCAAATTGAAGAAAAAGATGCTAAAGAAGATTCGCTGATTTGTAAAGAGTTTAACGCAATTACAGCAGAGAACATCATGAAATCGATGTTTATACACCCGCAAAAGGACAAATATGATTTTGCTTTGGCTGATAAATTTGTGGCTTTTGGAGAAAAAAATAAAATGTTTATTCATGGACATACCTTGATTTGGCACAGTCAATTAGCACCGTGGATGGAAAAGATTAAAGACAGTACAGAAATGAAGGCTTTTATGAAAGATCATATCACGACGATTGTTACTAAATATAAAGGAAGGATCAATTCGTGGGATGTTGTTAATGAAGCTTTAAACGAAGATGGAACGTTGCGAAAATCGGTTTTTTTAAATACCCTTGGTGAACGTTATCTTGTTGATGCTTATAAATTGGCAGCAGCAGCTGACCCAAAAGTAGATTTGTATTATAATGATTATAATCTTGAAGATACGGCAAAAAGAGAAGGTGTAATCAGACTTGTAAAAAAAATAAAAGCTGCCGGAGGAAAAATTGACGGAATAGGAAGTCAGGCACATTGGAAATTGAATAGCCCGTCGATCGAAGAAATTGAGAAAAGTATTTTGGCATATTCGGCTTTGGGAGTTAAAGTTGCTTTTACCGAATTGGATATTACTGTTTTGCCAAATCCATGGGATTTAAAAGGCGCAGATGTAAACCAGAATTTCGAAAATAACGCTAAGATGAACCCATATCCTAAAAGTCTTCCGGATTCTGTTCAGAATAAATTAGCACAGCGTTATGCAGCTATTTTTAAATTATTTCTAAAACACAAGGATAAAATTAGCAGAGTAACTTTTTGGGGAGTTCATGACGGACAATCCTGGCTGAATGACTGGCCGATAAAAGGCAGAACAAATTATCCTTTATTGTTTGATGCAAAGCTGCAGCCTAAAAAAGCATACAATAGTGTAATGGAAATCAAAGCTGTCAAAGAATAATTTTTGTATCAGAAATCAATTCCCTTTATAAATCATACAATCGGTTGTTTCGTTGTTTATTGCTGAAATAAAACTAAGTAAATTTGTATAATATTTTTTTTTAGCTAAATTTACACAACCGATTGTTTAAAATGTAATTCATAATTTTAGATAGAATAAAAAACAAAGAATTCATAACTAACCGCAATAACCACAAACCAATAATGAATTACATTTCTCAAAAATTATCGATTAAAGAAAAAATCGGATACAGCTTAGGCGACTTGGCCGCAAATTTAGTTTTTCAGACGCTGATGACGTATCTGGCTTATTTTTATACGGATATTTACGGATTATCGCCAACTGATTCTTCAATAATAATGCTGGTTGTAGGTCTAATTGCAGCTTTTATTTTTAATCCAATTATTGGAGTCCTCGCAGACAGAACAAGTACAAAATGGGGAAAGTTCAGACCTTGGATTTTAGTGACCGCAATACCATTAGGTGCAATTGCTTTATTAGCTTTTACAACACCTGACTTCTCGTATCAGGGAAAAGTAATTTATGCCGTTGTAACGTATACTTTATTATTGCTTTTTTACGCCAGTAATAATTTGCCGTATTCGGCTTTAAGCGGCGTAATTACAGGTGATATGCGAGAACGAAACAGTTTGTCGTCGTATCGTTTTGTAGCGGTAATGTTTGCACAATTCTTTGTTCAGGTTTTTATGCTCGGGATTATTAAAAGTGCCGGAAATGGAGACAAGGCAATTGGTATCGAAAAAGTAATGACAGCGTTGGCGATTATTGGTACAATTATGCTTTTAATCACCTTTTTGACTACTAAAGAACGTATTATTCCTAAACCGGAACAAAAATCAAGCATAAAAGAAGATTTAAGCGATTTAATGAAAAATAAACCGTGGGTAATTATGTTGAGTTTAACCACATTAGTTTTTATAACTCTCGCAATGAAAGGCGGATCGTATGTGTATTATTTTGAGAATTATGTAAATAAGGAACAATTGGCTCTTTTTATCCATCCCATTCTAAATGTATTATCAAATATAGGATTGAACTATTTTGGGAATGATCCAATATCAGCAGGATTTGGATTGTTTAATGCAGGCGGAATCATCTTTATGATTGTAGGAATCACATTGTCTAAAGGTCTGGCAGATAAGTACGGAAAACGAAACATATTTGGATTATTCCTATTCATTTCGACCTTGTTTATCATGGCGTTTTATTTTTTTCCGCCCACGGCTATTAGTTTGATCTTTTTTTCTCAAATCTTTCACGGATTTTTCTACGGAATAACAATTCCAATTCTTTGGGCAATGATTGCTGATGTTGCAGATTACTCAGAATGGCTCAATAATCGTCGCGCGACAGCAATTATATTTTCGGCAATGATGGCGGGTTTAAAAGCTGGTTTAAGCATTGGAGGCGCTTTAACAACATTGGTTTTAGGATATTTTCATTATATACCCAATTCCTTAACGCAAACAGAGACAGCCATAAACGGTATAAAATTATTGGTAAGTACATTTCCGGCCATTCCTTTTTTAGTTGGGGCTGCGTTATTGTTTTTTTATAAAATCAATAAAAAAATGGAAGTTCAGATCGAAACGGATTTAAAAGAAAGAAGAACTTAATTATTTAAAATATAACATAAAAACGACTATGCCTGAAGATAGTATTGAACAAATTAATTTTGAACAAATTAATAAATTGGCCATTTCCAAGCCTTTAGTTTCGCATATGTATACGGCTGATCCATCAGCACATGTATTCAACGGGAAGATTTATATTTATCCTTCGCATGATATCGATGCCGGGATTCCATTCAACGATAATGGAGATCATTTTGGTATGGAAGATTATCATGTTTTTTCGATGGAAGATATTCAGTCAGAAGTGGTGGATAATGGCGTTGCGTTGCATGTAAATGAAGTTGCATGGGCGGAAAAGCAAATGTGGGCACCTGATGCAGCTTGCAAAAACGGAAAGTATTATTTGTATTTTCCGGCGAAACGTGCCAATGGCATCTTTCAGATTGGTGTTGCGGTAAGCGATTCTCCTGTTGGTCCTTTTTTACCCCAACCAGATGCTATAAAAGGAAGTTATAGTATTGATCCTGCCGTTTTTGAGGATGAAGATGGGAAACATTATATTTATTTTGGCGGAATTTGGGGCGGACAACTTCAAAAATACCGAAATAATATATACAATTCTGATTATAAAGAACCTACTGGTGCAGAACCGGCTTTAGGTCCTATAGTTGCCTTGTTAAGAGATGATATGTTAGAATTTGCCGAAGATCCTAAAGAGATCAAAATCCTGGACGAAAAAGGAGCAGTTTTACTGGCAAACGATAATGATCGCCGTTTTTTTGAAGCTTCGTGGGTACACAAATATGATGACAAATATTATTTCTCGTATTCTACCGGAGATACTCATTTTATTTGTTACGCAATAGGCGATAATCCGTATGGGCCTTTTACATATCAGGGGCGAATTTTAAATCCTGTTGTAGGCTGGACTTCGCATCATTCTATTTGTAAAGTCGATAATGAATGGTATTTGTTTTATCACGATTCGAGCTTGTCAAAAGGAGTAACGCATTTACGAAGCATGAAGGTAACTAAAATTGATTACCTCGAAGATGGTACAATCGTTACTATAGATCCGTATGGTATACGAAGAAAAATAGAGTAAGATTTCTGTTTGTTGAAAATAATAGTAATAGGTTTTAAATTTTATTTTCTATGGAAAAAGGAGATGAAAATAGCAAAAATACCGCCAATCAATATAGCACTAACAGAATAGAAATTGATTGTGTGATCTTTAATTTTGAAGGTGAAAGTTTAAAGGTCTTGCTGGTAAAACAAAAAGACAATCACGGAAACATAAATTGGGAGCTTGCTAATGATTGCATAAAAAAAGGGGAAACGATATCAGGAACGGCACAAAATATTCTGAAAAAATATATTGGTGTTGATAATTTTTTTCTGGAGCAATTGAAAGCTTTTGGCTATCCATCTCCATCATCGTCTTATGAAGATATTTCGATAGGATATTATGCCATGGTAAAAACAGAGGATAAAGATTTAGAAAATAATGTTTTCAGCCCGGATGTAGAGTGGGTAAGCGTTAACGAAATTTCTGGTTTGAACGCTAAACACAAAGTAATATTAGATTATAGCTTAAAAGAGTTGCGACAGAATATTTGCAAAAGTGCCATAGGATTTAATTTGTTGCCAGAGAAATTTACCTTGCTGCAAGTCATGCATCTTTATGAAGAAATTCTTGGAATTGAAATCAATAAATCTAATTTTAGAAGAAAGATCTTGCAAATGAATTTAGTACACGATTCAAACCAGAAAGAAGAAGCTGTTTCGCACCGGGCAGCAAAATTTTACAGTCTCAATATGCAGCAACACGAAATGTTATCAAGCAGGGAGATTAATTTTAATTTTTGATAATATATCTTTTAATAGTAGGTGTTGCGTGAGGGATAGAAGTGAAAAGCCCACAGCCTGACGAAGGAAGTGCGAGGACTTGCAGCGAATAGCCCGACCCGGAGGGACACGCCCAAATTATTTTTTAAAATTAGAATAAGTTTAAAATCGTAACATTTTTAGCATAAATAGTGGTTTTTTATAAAAGACGAATCCTTATTTTAGCATACCAGAACAGAACAGTATGATAAGCGAAAATATAGAGAAATTTGTTTTTACAATAAATCATGAAAGTGATATTCCGAAATACCAGCAATTGGTCAACGGAATCAATAATGCAATTGCAGAAAATATTTTGCAAAAAGGCGATTTGTTGCCCTCTGTAAATAGTATTTGCAAAACGAATCAGTTGTCGAGAGACACGGTTTTTAAGGCTTATTCTATTTTAAAGGATCAAAAAGTTGTGGATTCGGTGCCTAATAAAGGATATTATGTATTGGGAGAAACCAGAAAAGTGCTTTTGGTTCTGGATACTTTCAAAGCATATAAAGAGGTTTTATATCATTCGTTTGTAAATAATCTGGCTGATAATGTGATTACAGATGTGCAGTTTCATCATTATAATATTGATGTTTTTAAAACAATCATCAATAATAGTGTAGGAAAGTATTATAAATACGTGGTCATGAATTTTGACCATAAAGAAGTATTGCCCACTTTATCGACAATTGCAAATGATAAATTATTACTGATTGATTGGAATATTCAGGCTGAAAAGCAAAATAATTATGTTTTTCAGGATTTTGGCAAAGCATTTTATGAGTCTTTAGAAAAGGCGCAAGATTTGTTTAAAAAGTATAAAAGCATTCATTTTGTTTATCCGGATTATACCAATCATCCTAAAGAAACATTAGAATATTTTAAGAAGTTTTGTGTCGATTTTCAATTCGAATATGAAGTAATTACGAATGCAAAAAAGTTTAATATCGAAAAAGGAATTGCTTATATCAGTGTGAGCGATAGAATTTTAGGTCATTTTTTAGAGCAATGCAAAGAGAAAGATCTGGAACCCGGAACAGATGTTGGTTTTTTGTCTTACAATGAAACGCCAATGAAGAAATTTATATATAAAGGAATTTCAGTTGTTTCGACTGATTTTAAGGAATTAGGAACAAAAGCAGCGGCATTTATTACGCACGATGAGGTTGTGCAGCGTTATGTGTCTACAAATTTAATTTTAAGAGAATCATTATAAGTTATGTATTATATAGGATATGATATTGGAAGTTCTTCTGTAAAAGTCGCCTTAGTGGAAGCTGAAACAGGAAAAAAAATAATTGTTTTGAATGAGCCTCAAAACGAAATGGAGATTGTGTCCCTGCATGCAGATTGGGCAGAACAAGATCCTGAAATTTGGTGGCAGCACATTTGCACGGGAACTAAAAGGGCGATTCGTGAAGCCAACATCGAAGCATCTAAAATTCAGGGAATAGGAATTTCGTACCAAATGCACGGATTGGTTATTGTGGATAAAGACGGAAATGCGCTTAGAAATTCGATTATTTGGTGTGACAGCCGTGCGGTTGAAATAGGAAACACTGCTTTCGCCGAAATTGGAGCAGAAAAGTGTATGCAGCATTTGCTGAATTCACCTGGAAATTTTACTGCTTCGAAACTGAAGTGGGTAAAAGAAAATGAGCCTGAAATCTATCAGCAGGTTTATAAATACATGTTACCGGGAGATTATATTGCGTATAAATTGACAGGAAATATTACAACCACAAAAAACGGTTTGTCTGAAGGAATGCTTTGGGATTATAAAGAAAACAAAGTCGCAAACTGGCTGTTAGACTATTATGGAATTGATCAGTCATTGACGCCGGATATTGTTGAGAATTTTACCAATCAGGGAATTTTAAACGAAAAAGGATCAAAAGAATCCGGACTTCCTGTGGGCATTCCGGTAGTTTACAGGGCGGGAGATCAACCCAATAATGCATTATCATTAAATGTACTGAATCCGGGCGAAGTTGCTGCTACAGGCGGAACTTCGGGTGTTTTTTATGCGGTTGGTGAATTGTCTTCAGGAAAAAGTACAAGGGTTAACAATTTTGTACATGTGAATTATGAACTTGAAACTCCACGAATTGGGAAGTTGTTAAACATCAACGGTGCCGGAATTCAGTATCGCTGGCTCCGAAATAATATGGGAGATGAAAGTTATGAGTCGATGAACCGCAAAGCTTCAAAAATCGACATAGGTTCAGATGGAGTAGTTGTGATTCCGTTTGGGAATGGCGCTGAGCGTATGTTCAACAATAAAAACATAGGAACACACTTTTTAAACCTCAACTTAAATATCCACAATAATGCGCATTTGTTCAGAGCTTCTCTCGAAGGAATTGCTTTTTCGTTTGTATACGGAATGGAATGTCTAAAAGAGGATAATGCAACTATTAATGTCATCAGGGCCGGAAATGATAATTTATTCCGTTCAGAGATTTTCTCGAATACTGTGGCGACATTAATTGGACATGAAATCGAGATTTATAATACAACAGGCGCAGTTGGAGCTGCCAGGGCAGTAGGTTTAAAAGACGGCGATTACGATAAATTTGGTTCGGGTATTACGACAAACGATCACGTGATGACTTTTTTACCGCTAAAAAACAAAGAACCGTATGAGAAGGCATACCAAAAATGGAAACAAGAATTAGAATTTATATTAACACATAAAAAATAAAGAAATGATAGTTTTAGGAAATAAAGAATACTACAAAGGTATTGGTGAGATAAAATTTGAAGGAAAGGAATCGGATAATCCGTTAGCATTTAAATATTACAATCCGGATCAGGTTGTAGCAGGAAAAACAATGCGCGAACATTTTAGATTTGCTATCGCGTACTGGCATACATTCTGCGGACAAGGAAGTGACCCGTTTGGTCCGGGAACTCAAAATTTTGCCTGGGACCAATCATCAGATCCTGTTCAGGCTGCCAAAGATAAAGCCGATGCAGCCTTTGAATTTATCAGCAAAATGGGATTTGATTATTTCTGTTTTCACGATTATGATTTAATTGCCGAAGGACCAACTTTTGCAGAATCTGAAAAACGTTTGGCAACGATTACCGAATATTTAAAACAGAAAAAGGCCGAATCAGGAATTAAGTTACTTTGGGGAACCTCAAACTGTTTTTCGAATCCAAGATTTATGAACGGAGCAGCTACAAATCCTGATTTTAATGTTGTGGCAAGAGCAGGAGGACAAGTAAAATTGGCGCTTGATGCCACTATTGCTTTAGAAGGAGAAAACTATGTATTCTGGGGCGGACGTGAAGGTTATATGTCTTTATTAAATACAGATATGGGAAGAGAACTGGATCATATGGCGCAATTTTTAACCATGTCAAGAGATTATGCAAGAGCGCAGGGATTTAAAGGAACTTTCTTTATTGAACCAAAACCTATGGAACCATCAAAACACCAATACGATTTTGACTCGGCAACAGCAATTGGATTTTTGCGTGAATATGGTTTAGACAAAGATTTCAAAATTAATATTGAGGTCAATCACGCAACATTGGCACAGCACACTTTTCAGCATGAACTAGAAGTAGCTGCAAAAGCCGGAATGTTAGGAAGTATTGATGCAAACAGAGGAGATTACCAAAACGGTTGGGATACAGACCAGTTTCCTAATAACATTCAGGAAACTACAGAAGCGATGTTGGTTTTCCTGAAAGCGGGAGGATTGCAAGGCGGAGGAGTAAATTTTGATGCTAAAATCAGAAGAAATTCAACAGATCCTGAAGATGTTTTCCTGGCACACATTGGCGGAGCTGATACTTTTGCAAGAGCATTATTGACTGCTGATAAAATAATTACTTCTTCTCCTTATGAAAAATTAAGAAAAGAAAGATACAGCTCATTCGACTCCGGAAAAGGAAAAGATTTCGCTGACGGAAAATTAAGTTTGAAAGACTTGTACGCAATTGCAAATGAAAATGGAGAATTGAACCTGCAAAGCGGAAAACAGGAATTATTTGAAAATATCATTAATCAATATATTTAACCAATACAAATACTTAACAGGTTTTGAAAACTTGTTACGTCCGTTTGAAATTTCATATAGAAGAAATTATAATCAATACTATAATGATATAGTTATAGAGCGTTAATTTTTTGCATTATTTATAGAAGATTTGAATTCCTAAATTATAACAATCAAAATTTATATGATGCTATAAATAATGACCAGTAAGGCTGCATTTTTTGTAACCAAATAAAAAGTCCTTTCAATTCGTTTTGAAAGGACTTTTTTTGGTTTACAAGCAACCGATTGCCTGTTTGGGGCCTTTATTAGAAATTTGAATGTTTTACAGGTAAAATGTTGCAATTCAGAAATATAAAAAGGTTTATTCTTATTTATTTGATGTTTTAGCTAATATTTTAGCCAATTTTTGTAATTAGATTTTGATTAAAACCATTTTTGAACAAAAAAATATTTGATTTTAAGCTTTTTATCGTTTTTTTAAGATATAAGATAAAATGATCTCATATCTCTAACGTTTTCGTAACTAAGGATGTCTATTTTGCGATATTTTTAATATTTTATAGTTTTAAATAAACATTGCGTTTTTTTTAAGTAGTATTTTTTAATAATTCGGAAAAAAAATTAACGCAACCGATTGTGTGTTATTGTTTTTTATATATATTTGTTTAATAAAGACTTACAAAACGTTCCTGCACAGGTATAGAATATAGTTTATAAGTCTTCAGATAAAAACTAACTAACCATACTATTAACTAATTAAACCAATTGTTTATGACTAACTTTTTGATTAAAAAAAGCAAATCAAAGATCTTAAGATTTTTGGGGTTTCTAACTTTATTGTTTCTATTCTCCTGGAATACAAATGCACAAACCACAGTATCTGGTATTATATCTGATGCGAGTGGTCCAATACCCGGAGCAAATGTTAATATAAAGGGCACGAAAACAGGTGTTGTTACCGGATTTGATGGAAATTATACAATAACAAATGTTCCTTCGAATGGTGTTTTGGTCTTTAGCTTTCTGGGGTTAACAACCAGAGAAGTATCTGTTGATGGTAAAACTAAAATTAATATAGTATTACAGGAAAATTCTAATGCATTGCAGGAAGTTGTAGTTATCGGTTACGGTGCACAACGCAAGGAAGCGGTCACGGGTTCTGTGGCATCTATAAAAGGAGATGTTCTTAGAGAAGTACCTTCGGCAAATGTTACGCAGGCGCTTCAGGGGCGTTTGGCAGGAGTTGAAATGACACAGACTTCTACAAAACCCGGCGCTACAATGCAGGTTCGAATTCGTGGTACAAGATCGTTAACAGCTGGAAATGACCCATTAGTGGTTCTGGACGGAATTCCTTTTTCAGGAACATTAGCAGATATAAGTCCTGATGACATAAAAAGTATAGATATTTTAAAAGATGCTTCGGCAACGGCTATATATGGTTCAAGAGGTGCAAATGGTGTAATATTGGTTACCAGTAATAAAGGAACAAAAGGTCAAAAAGCCCAGATAGCTTATAATACGTATACAGGATATAAAAATGCAGTGAAATATCCTATGATGAAAGGACCAAAATATGTAGAGTTTCGTAAACTCGCAGGTAAAAACCTGGTAAATGGTATCGATGAATCTAATGATGTAGATACAGACTGGCAGGATTTGTTTTATAGAACTGGTATTGTTACAAGTCATGATATAGCAGTTACAGGTGGAAGTGAAAAAGGAAATTACAATTTTGGGGCTAATTATTATAAAGATCAGGCCGTTATACCGGGATCAGAATACAATCGTTATTCAATTCGTGCCGGTCTTGATCAGGAACTGGGATTACTTCGTATTGGTTTTTCTTCTAATAATAATTATAGCATAACAGATGGGGCAAGTATAGGAATGTATGGTGTTCTTAGTATGTCGCCAATTGCGAATCCTTATAATCCAGATGGCTCGCTGAAAAGAACAGTTAGAATGCCTCAGGATGAAAACTGGGTTTATACAAGAGAAAGCATGAAAAATCTGGGCGACAAATTTGTTGATCGCAACAAAGCTTTTGGTACTTATAATTCAGCTTATGCCGAGTTAAAAATTCCGGCTATAGAGGGGTTAAAAGCCAGAGTTAATATTGGAGGAAATTTGCGTACAACCAATACAGGCAATTATACCGGAATTGGGGTCTTTAATTCTAATATTAATAATCCTAACGTAGCCTCAATAGGAAATTCTCTAAGTACAAGCTGGACCATAGAAAGCTTGCTAAACTATGATCATACTTTTGGACAAAAACATAAAGTAAGTGCGCTGGCTATGTATTCAGCAGAGCAAACAACATATAACAGCTCATCGATTTCCAGAAGAAATATTGCAGGCGACAGTTTTCAGTACTTTAACCTTGGTCAGACTTCTACAGGTGATAATAACGATATTACAATCAATAATAATAATCAAATTTATACCCAAAGCGGTCTTATGTCTTACATGGTCAGAGGGATGTATTCTTATGCAGATCGCTACATGATAAGTGCCACTTACAGATCAGATGCATCATCAAGACTCGCACCATCAAATCAATGGCACAGTTATCCGGCTATATCAGCTGGATGGAATATTCAGAAAGAATCCTTTATGAATACTGTTTCCTGGGTTAATTCATTAAAATTGCGCGCAGGTTATGGTCAGACTTCAAACCAGTCAGTTGCTCCTTATGCGACATTAGGAAACTTAAGTACCAGACCCTATAATTTTGGAGATACGAATGCAACCGGATATTATGTTTCGACATTACCTAATCCGGACCTTGGTTGGGAATATTCTATAACAACAAACTACGCACTTGATTTTGCCTTTTTAAAAAATCGTTTATCCGGTACTATAGAATATTATACTACAGATACTAAAGATCTTTTGCTAAGCGTAAACCTGCCTGTGACTTCAGGAGTAAGCAGTTATGTAGGCAATGTAGGATCTACTCAGAATAAAGGTTATGAATTTTCATTAAATGGGGTAATCCTGGATAATTATAACGGATGGACCTGGGAAGCTGGAGCAAATATATACAGTAATAAAAATAAACTGGTATCCTTGGCTTCAGGAACAACCGAAGATAAAAACAATTGGTGGTTTGTTGGTAAACCTATTAATGTAATTTATGATTATAAAAAAGTTGGAATCTGGCAGACTGATGCTGAAGCCAAACAATATGAAGGACCGGCAGGAGCAGCAGGAATGATTAGAGTACAATATACCGGAGAGTATAATGCTGATGGTACACCCAAAAGATTAATTGGTGCTGATGACAGACAGGTTATGAATGCAGATCCTGATTTTCAGGGTGGTTTTAATACCAGAGTCGCATACAAGGGATTTGATCTGTCGATAGTAGGAATTTTTCAAAGCGGAGGTATACTGAATAGTACACTTTATGGTTCTAATGGATATCTTAATATCAATGACGGACGAAGAGGGCAGATAGATGTTGATTACTGGACGCCAACTAATACCGGGGCACAATTTCCGTTACCGGGAGGCCCAACAGAAAGTAATAATCCAAAATATGGTTCAACATTAGGGTATTTTGACGGATCTTATGTAAAACTTAAAACCATTACTTTAGGATATAATCTTCAAAAAGACTGGATCAAAACCGCCGGTATGGAAAGATTGAGACTTTACTGTACTGTTCAGAACCCATGGGTGATATATTCACCTTATCATAAACTATCAGGCCTAGATCCGGAAACGAATTCATATGCAAATGACGGTACTAATATGGCTGTCGCATATTCAGGAAATTTAAGCCGCTTGCTTACAGTGGGATACAATACTCCGCAGTCTACTAATTTTATATTAGGGCTAAACGTAACATTCTAAAAAACAGAAAAAATGAAAAAACAGATTAAAATGAAAAAATATATAAGCGCAGCACTACTTTCATTAGTTCTTTTCAGCTGTTCTAATGATATCTTAGATGAAAAACCACGGGCTATTTTTACACCGGATTATTTCTCAACACCAGAAGGGGTAATGGGAGGAGTAACTTCTATGTACGGACATTTACGCTATATGTATGGTAATGGATACTTTTTGAATGTAGGACAGATAGCAACAGATGAATCAACATGGGGACAGAATTCAGATGGAAATGTCAAAAACCTGGATTATTCAGGAGTGGGGATCATAGATCCTTCAACAAGTAATACAAGCGCAGTCTGGAATAATGCTTTCCCAAATATTAATACTGCCAGCGGTGTTATTGAAAACGGAATGGCGATTGGATCTATTTCACCTGCCCTTATCGCAGAAGCCAGATTTTTTCGTGCTTTTGATTACTTTCTACTTGTGCAAACTTATGGTGGTGTACCGCTAGATCTGGGTGCAGGAGAATTAAAATTTAATTCGTCGACAATGCGATCTTCTGTTCGAAATACTGTTCCTGAAGTTTATAGTAAAGCCATTTTTCCTGATCTAAAAAAAGCTGTTGAAGACTTACCTGTAACAGGGCGTGTTACTGGTGGTTTAACCAAAACGGCGGCAAGACTTTTTTTAGCAAAGGCCTATCTTACTTTTGGGTGGTGGCTGCAAAATCCAAAAGGGATCCCTACTTATCCTGCATCAGATAGAAAAGATCTGGACGGACACGATGCTGCCTGGTATTTTCAACAGGCATATGACACTGCAGTAGCAGCGATAAATGATCCGGGACCATTTGGTTTGCAAGCGACATTCTACGATGTAAATGTGGCTACAAAAGACAGAAATAAAGAAATGTTATTATATGCAGATCATACACAATCCAGCTCAACGTATAACGGAGGTGATCTTAGTTATAGCGGTGGAGGTTTTAGTACAGATTATTTTGCCGGCTGGTTTGGTCAGTTTAACTATACAGGTGTTAGAAGTTCCTCCAGTAAAACAAGCTGGGCGGCGGTAAGTTCAGTTCAGCGGGAAGCTTCGCAACCTTTGGGGCGTCCATGGACAATGCTGGCACCTCCAATTGAAGTATTTAAAAAAACCTTTGCAGATAAAACAAATGATTCCCGCTATGACGGAACATTTACAACAGCCTATCGTGGCAATTGGGCTAAAGCCGGAATTACTTCGTCTACTTTATACAATGCAAATTATTTACCAATAGCAAATGGAGACGCAGTATTAACTTTTCTGGATACTGATGTGTCCGGTATAGATTATTCAAACACTGTTTATAACAGTTCTGTAGGAGCAGGTGTATTACCGGGAAGAGCAGATTTTGTAATTGAACCAAGTTATTTCTCCCGAATATGTTATCCCGGAAATTGGAAACTTGGACCTTACCGTACAGATAACGGTACAGGTTTAGGATCGCCAAATGGCAGCAGCACACGTCCTTTTGCTGTGGCAAAATTCTCTGAGTTATATTTTATAGCAGCTGAAGCAGCCGTAAAAGGCGCTACTGTTCAGGGAGGTAAAAGTGCAAGAGATCTTATTAATGTTATTCGTGCAAGAGCAGGAAAATGGAATTTTAATAATAAAGCAAATACTGCTGTCGCTCAGGATAATAGTGCCGTTATGATTGCCGCTACTCCGGCAATTATAGATATTGATTATATTCTTGCTGAACGTTCCCGCGAATATTTTGGCGAAGGTTATCGCTGGTATGATTTAACACGTACGCAAAATTGGATAGAATATGGCGGTGCATTTACCATTGCCGGTGCAACAAACCCTAATGATTGGAAAGATCACTCTGTAAAAACGTTTACACGTACCATAACAGCAAAGGATTATCTGCGCCCTATACCAACGACTCAGCTTGACGGTATGGAGATGTCAGCAGGCGATAAAGCCGCTTATCAAAATCCCGGATATTAATAAAATAAGATAAAACCGAAGAGTTTAAAAACTTTCAGCATCGTTTATTTTAGTAAGTTTAAGTAATAAATGTTCTTTTTGAGTTTGTTTGCAAAAAGCCGGATTTCAATTCGGCTTTTTGTTATTAAAGAGATTGTTTCGAATTAAAAAAAAATATAATGGTTGGATCAATAAAAAGTATTTTTATCGTAATTGGGGTATTTGCAATGCAATTAGGCTTTAGCCAAAATAACATACCAAACCTTCATAAAAAAGGAAATAAGACACAATTAATCGTCAATGAAAAACCTTTTATTATACTTGGCGGAGAGCTGGGAAATTCTTCGGCAACAACCATGGAAAGTATGGAGCCTATTTGGACCAAATTGACAGATATGAATCTAAATACCGTATTAACGCCCATTTATTGGGAATTAATAGAAAAAGAGGAAGGTAAATTTGATTTCTCATTGGTTGATGATTTAATTCTGAGAGCCCGAAAAGAAAATCTGAAATTAGTCTTACTGTGGTTTGGATCCTGGAAAAACAGTATGTCAAGCCATGCTCCGGAATGGGTAAAATTAAATCAGAAAAAATATCCAAGAATTAAAGATGATAAAGGCAAAAGTCATGAAATATTAACGCCATTTAGCGAAAACAATTTACAGGCAGACTTAAATGCCTTTCAGAAACTAATGGCTCATATTAAAGAATTCGATCAAAAGAACCAAACTGTCATTATGTTACAGGTCGAGAATGAAATAGGAATGTTGCCAACAGCCAGAGATTATCATCCTTTGGCAAATGATGCTTTCAAAAAAGAAGTTCCGGCAGAGTTACTACAATACATGCAAAAAAATAAAGCGAAATTAGTTCCTGAGTTTTTAGAAATCTGGAAAACAAATGGTTTTAAAACTTCGGGCAATTGGGAACAAATTTTTGGGAAAGGACTCAATACCGATGAGATTTTTATGGCGTGGTATTTTTCCAAATTCACCAATAAAATAGCCAAAGCAGGAAAAGACAGTTATGCCATTCCTATGTTTGTAAATGCAGCTTTGAATGCGCCAGAAAAAAAGCCTGGAGAATACCCAAGCGCAGGTCCGTTGCCGCATGTAATGGATGTATGGAAAGCCGCTGGAACTGCTATAGATTTTCTGTCGCCTGATTTTTATAATCCATCATTTAAACACTGGAATGATTTATTTACCCGTCAGGGTGATCCGTTATTTATACCGGAACATCGTTTCGATGCCAGCGCACCATTCAAAGGATTATATGCAATTGGGCATTATGAAGCAATGGGTTTTTCGCCTTTTTCTATTGAATCTGTTTCTGATGCCAAAAAAGAACCACTCAGTAAAATTTATGATTTAGTTAAACAGCTAACCCCAGTTATCGAATCCAATAAAGGTCAGGGTAAAATTGACGGCGTTTTATTAGATAAGGAAAATCAGTTGCAGATTATTACATTAGGGAACTATGAGTTTACGTTTAAACATGATTACACTTTAAATTGGTCAGATGGTGCTAAAGAAGAAAAATGGCCAACGTCAAGTGCGATTATTATAGAAATAGGAAAAGATGAGTTTTATATCGCCGGATCTGGAATTGTAGTTACTTTTAAGCCATTGAAAGATAAAAATCTTACTGCAGGTATTTTGAAAACCGATCTGGGAAAATTCGAAAATGAAATCTGGAGAACCATTAGACATTTTAATGGAGATCAAACCCATCAGGGAAGACATTTAAGGATTTCAGCGGGGGATTATGAAATTCAAAAACTGAAATTATATACCTATGAATAATATATCCTAAGAGGTTAAAAAAAACTGTTAGGTATTAAAGCCTAAAAAAGTTAGCCACAAATTACACCAATTTCACGAATTAATATTTAATAAAAAAGCAACACAAAAAAATTAGTGTAATTCGTAGTAAAAAAATAAGTTCTAAATCCAAACAATCATTGCAGTAAAGAACATAAAAATGAAAAAAATAATAACACTAATTATCTTATTTATAGGCATTTGTACAACTGCACAAATAAAATTACCGCGTTTAATTAGTGACGGTATGATTTTGCAGCGCGATACGAAAGTAAGAATTTGGGGTTGGGCTTCTGCCAAAGAAAAAATCGAACTTACTTTTAATCATAAAACATATAAAACTGTTACAACCAAAGAGGGGAGATGGACGATTGTACTTCCATCTCAAAAAGCCGGCGGTCCTTACGAAATGACTTTACAGGGCAATAATAAAATTATATTAAAGAATATTCTTTTTGGAGACGTTTGGGTGTGTTCCGGACAATCTAATATGGAGCTCCCAATGGATCGCCTTAAAGATAAATACAAAGAAGTTATTGCTAAAGCGGAGAATCCAAACATCAGGCAGTTTTTGGTTCCGGATCAATATTATTTTGCCAATGAAAAAGAAGATTTTATTTCAGGAGAATGGATTTCGGCAAATCCTTTAAGTGTTTTGCAATTTTCTGGAGTTGCTTATTTCTTTGCTTTAGAAATCTATGAAAAATATAAAATTCCGATAGGGTTGATAAACTCAGCTTTAGGAGGTTCTCCGGCAGAATCGTGGATCAGTGAAGAAAGTATTAAGAAATTTTCCGATTATTATAAGGAATATTTAAAATATAAAGACGGAACACTCGAAAAACAAATCGAAGAAAATGATCAAAAAGTAAGTAATGATTGGTACAAATTAGCCAATAATACGGATGAAGGTTTAAAAAATAACTGGAGAAGTGCTGATCTGGATGATCTTGATTGGAAAACAATGAATATCCCGGGTTATTGGGCAGACAACGAATTAGGAAATACTAATGGAGTGGTCTGGTTCAGGAAAGAATTTGTTCTTCCAAAAGTAAAAGACGATAAAGTAAAACTTATTTTAGGCAGAATTGTAGATGCTGATTCAGTTTATGTAAATGGTAATTTTGTGGGTACAACTTCATATCAATATCCTCCAAGGATTTATAATTTTAATACAACGATTTTAAAAGAAGGAAAAAATGAAATCTCTGTTCGTATTATTAATAACTCAGGAAAAGGAGGATTTGTTATTGACAAACCGTACCAATTAATTTCAGGAAACGACACACTTGATTTAAAAGGATTGTGGAAATATAAATTAGGAACAAAAATGTTGCCTTTGCCTTGGCCAACTTTTGTGCGATGGAAACCTGTTGGCTTGTATAACGCTATGATTGCGCCATTAAAAAATTATTCCATAAAGGGTGTATTATGGTATCAGGGAGAATCCAGCACTAAAAAGCCATCAGAATATTTTACGTTAATGGAAACTCTAATTGCAAATTGGCGCGCTCAATGGCAGCAAGAAAAATTACCGTTTTTAATTGTTCAATTAACTAATTTCATGGAGCCAAAATCTGAACCAGCCGAAAGCAATTGGGCAGCATTAAGGCAGCAGCAATTAAATGTTTTAAAAATACCCAATACAGGACTTGCGGTCACCATAGATTTAGGAGAATGGAATGATATTCATCCTTTAAATAAATATGATGTTGGTAAAAGACTCGCTCTCCAAGCCAGAAAGATCGTATATGGCGAGAAGAATCTAGTCGCTTCCGGTCCGCTTTTTAAATCAATGGAACAAAAAGAAAACAAACTAATTCTGAGA
>NZ_JRLF01000015.1 GCF_001404985.1 Flavobacterium aquidurense | reverse complement strand
GGCCAGTCGATATTGTAACTACTTTTTTACGGCTAAAACGCGTGGCACAAATAAAAGCAACTTCGTCCATAAGATGAAGCGCTGTTCCACCAAATAAAGTGTCGTAATGGTTTGTTGTACTTGGAAAAACCGCTTTAAAGATATGTGTTTCAGATTTTACAATTCTTTCTTCTAATGTCCCCATATGTTAGTAGCTTACGTATTCTGTGATCTCAAGTCCGTATCCAATCATTCCGACACGTTTTGTTTGCTCTGTGTTTGATACCAATCTAATTTTAGAAATATCAATATCATGTAAAATTTGAGCTCCAATTCCGTAGTCTTTACTGTCGATAATTACTTTTGGAGCTTTCATTGTACCTTCTGACTGTAATGTTTTAAGTTCAGCAATTCTGTTTAATAAATTTACAGCAGTCATATCCTGATTTATGAATAATACAGCGCCTTTTCCGTTTTCATTAATAACCTTAAACATATCATCTAGTTGCTGCTCGGCGTTATTGGTTAAAGTGCCTAATAAATCATTATTTACCTGTGAAGAATTAATTCTCGTTAAGATTGGTTCTCCAAGATTCCATGTTCCTTTTGTTAAAGCAATATGAATTTGTTTATTCGTCGTTTGTTCGTAAGCTCTTAATCTAAAAGTTCCAAAACGTGTTTCGATATCAAAATCTTCTTTTTTAACAATAAGGCTATCGTGTTGCATTCTGTAGGCAACTAAATCTTCAATAGAAACTAATTTTAAATTAAATTTCTTGGCCACTTTTACCAATTCAGGCAATCGTGACATAGTTCCGTCTTCATTCAAAATTTCGCAGATAACACCAGCGGATTTAAATCCTGCTAATCTCGCAAAATCAATAGCAGCTTCTGTGTGGCCAGTTCTTCTTAAAACTCCACCTTGTTTGGCAACTAAAGGAAAAATATGTCCTGGTCGTGCTAATTCATGTGGTTTGATGTTAGAATCTGTCAATGCTAAAACAGTTTTAGATCTGTCTGAAGCAGAAATTCCTGTCGTTACACCATGTCCTTTTAAATCAACCGAAACTGTAAAAGCAGTTTCCATATGATCTGTGTTATTGGTAACCATTGGCTTTAGATCTAATTCCTTGCAACGGCTTTCAGTTAAAGGAGAGCAAATCAATCCACGTCCGTGAGTAGCCATAAAATTGATCATTTCAGGTGTCACTTTTTCGGCTGCAGCCAAAAAATCACCTTCGTTCTCACGATCTTCATCATCGACTACAATGATTACTTTACCTTGACGAATATCTTCTATAGCTTCTTCAATGGTATTCAGTTGTATTTTTGTTGTTGACATAATTATTTTTGATTTTGAGCAGGGAAAAACCGCTCTGAAATTTTTTGAAACAGTTGTGATATTGGAGTAGTAATGGCGTCAAAGTTGATTAATCCGTTGTCGTTTGTCGCACGATACGTTAATAATACAGCCAATGGCAACAATATAAAAGAGGACATCCATGAACCCATAAACGGAGTCATACCGCCTTCTTGCGAAACTCTTTTTCCAAAAGTATTGATAAAGTGAAAAGTAATAAAAATTAAAACGGCAAAGACAATTGGTAAACCAAGTCCTCCTTTTCGAATAATAGCGCCTAATGGAGCACCAATAAAAAACATTAAAAAACAGGCAAAAGCAATGACAAACTTTTCATACAAAGCCGTTAAATGTTTGTTTATTTCGCGTTGTTTGTCTTTTAAATCTTTTTGAGTGGTTTCAATCGAATAAATGTTACTGGTTACATTACCGGTAGCCATTTTCAGGATATCTGATTTTTGTTTATTCGTATACATCGATAAAAGATTGTCAGGAAGTGCCTTTTTCTTTTTATCTGATTTTATAACGACTGGAGATTTTCTAATTCCAACACGTTGATTGATGTTTTCTGAGAAAGATATAATCTCATTGTCGAGGTTTTTATTCAAAGAATCTAAAGTATAGCGCAACTCGTTAACATTTAGCATTGCGTTTGTACCGTTTATATTCTCCTTGTCTTCGTCGGTTTTGTTTAATTCAGACAAGTCAATATTAATAACCTGCTTTTTAAAAGAAGATTTTACAAAAGGTAATTTCGCACGATCCTCGTATTTTTTTGGAGTAACATCCTGATAATAATACCCGTCATTTAAAACAAGTTTTAAAATGCTGGATTTTTCATTACTCATTAATACTCCGTCTTTTGCCTTAATAACCGTTTTATTTTCGCCAACGTTATTAGGTTTTTCGTGAATAGTAACTCCTGTTAAAATATTTCCGTTTTCGCCGGATTTTTTATTTACCTTAATATTATAAAAACCAACATCGTTAAATTGTCCTTCAGCAATTGCCATAGCTGGTTTTGCCTGAGCGATGTTTTTTCTAAAATTAATAAATTTGTATTCAGCGTATGGGATCACGTTATTGGCAAACCAAAACGCAACAAAACTCAAAACGAAGATAAAAATTATCAAAACACGCATCGCTCTCTGAAGTGAAATTCCGGAAGATTTCATGGCCGCAAATTCATAATTTTCGGCTAGATTTCCAAATGTCATAATAGAGGCCAATAAAACCGATAATGGTAATACCAATGGAATTATTCGGGGCATTGAGAATAAAAGAAATTTTATAACCAATAGCAAATCAAGGTCTTTACCTGCAAGTTCAGAGATAAAAAGCCATACGGTTTGAAGTATGAATATAAAAAAAAGGATTACAAATACCGTAGTAAATGTAATCAGAAATGTTTTTAGTAAGTATTTGTCTAAAATTTTCAACCTTAATTAGTCTAATTTGTTGATGTAGTATTTTGGGTATTTGCTCGCTACAAAGGTAAATTGATTTTTTGATAAAGGCTGATTGGTTTTAAAAGAATTAACGGTTAAAGTGGTTTTTGTTCCATTTTTACCAGTTTCAATTAAATTGTAGATGTGTTTTGTCTGAACATCAATACCTAAAAGAATTTCTTTTCTTTGATCTTTTGCGCTGGTAGGTGCTAATTTGATGTATTGAATTTTTCTTCCTTTTACATTTTGAACAATATCCATGTTGTATTTATATCCGGAATTAAAGAAAGTAAGCATCTTGGATGGTGTAATTGCATTGTCATCTTTCTCGTTTACTTTAGAAACAGTAACTTCTTCGTCTTCAGGATTGATGGTATATGTTTTTTGTCCGTCGAAAATTTTAGTAACGCCCATAAAATTCAATACATATTGATTGCCTTTCATGGTTACATTTCCTTTGCTGTCCTGATTTATATTTTCTTTAGCATTATTCAAGGAATATTTAAAATCAATAACAATATTGTCGTAGCTCTTTATTTTACTAGTCACTTCGTTCAATAAATCTTTGGCTTTTTTATCCTGAGCCTGAATAGAAGTGAAGCTCAAAAGCAATATAACGGCTATTTGAAAGCACTTTTTAGTCATCTTAGTAATAGAATTGTTTTGGATTTCCTGAATTTTTGTTTTCATGATTGGATTAATTTTGTTCATTATTAAAAAATTGATCAAGAGCACTTAAGTCAGATATGTTCACACTTCTTGCTTTACTGCCTTCAAACGGTCCAACAATTCCTGCTGCTTCCAGCTGATCGATCAAACGACCGGCTCTGTTGTAACCTAATTTTAATTTTCTTTGCAATAATGAAGCTGAACCTTGTTGCGCATTGACAATAATCTCAGCAGCTTCTCTAAATAAGGTATCTCTTTCAGAAATATCCATATCAAGATTAATGCCAGTTTCTTCTCCAACAAACTCCGGAAGCAAATAAGCTGTGGCATAAGCTTTTTGCGAACCAATAAAATCCGTAATTTTTTCGACCTCAGGAGTGTCGATAAAGGCACATTGTACACGAACCACATCGTTTCCGTTAGTATATAATAAATCTCCACGACCAATTAACTGATCAGCTCCTTGTGTATCAAGAATAGTTCTTGAGTCAATTTTTGAAGTTACCCTAAAAGCAATTCTGGCAGGGAAATTCGCTTTAATCAAACCTGTAATTACGTTTACAGATGGTCTTTGTGTGGCAATAATCAAGTGAATACCAATTGCACGGGCCAATTGGGCCAGACGGGCAATAGGAATTTCGACTTCTTTACCGGCAGTCATAATCAAATCGGCGAACTCATCGACAACCAATATAATATAAGGTAAGAATCTATGTCCGGCTTCCGGGTTTAATTTTCTGGCTTTGAATTTATCGTTGTATTCCTTAATATTACGAACCATTGCATCTTTTAACAATGAATAGCGATTATCCATCTCAACACAAAGTGAATTTAAGGTATTCACCACTTTTGCATTGTCTGTAATAATAGCGTCTTCAGTATCCGGAAGCTTGGCTAAATAATGTCTTTCTATTTTATTGAATAATGTTAATTCTACTTTTTTAGGATCAACCAAAACAAATTTTACTTCGGCCGGATGTTTTTTGTATAAAAGTGAAGTTAAAACGGCATTTAATCCAACAGATTTTCCTTGTCCTGTAGCTCCTGCCATCAATAAATGGGGCATTTTGGCTAAATCGACCACAAATGTTTCGTTCGAAATTGTTTTTCCTAATGCAATTGGCAGCTCCATTTCGGCTTCCTGAAACTTCGCGGATCCAATAACGCTTTTCATCGAAACCATTGTAGGGTTCTTGTTGGGAACCTCAATACCAATCGTTCCTTTTCCTGGAATTGGCGCGATAATACGAATTCCTAATGCAGATAATGAAAGTGCAATATCATCTTCTAAACTTTTAATTTTAGAGATTCTGATTCCTGCTTCCGGTACAATCTCGTATAAAGTTACAGATGGACCAACAGTTGCTTTAATCTGTGCAATTTCTATTTTATAGTTACGAAGTGTATCTACAATTTTGTTTTTATTTTCTTCTAATTCTTCCTGATTTATGGTAATTCCGCCAGTCGAGTATTCTTTTAATAAATCGATGGTTGGAAATTTATAATTTGATAAGTCCAGCGTTGGATCAAATAATCCAAAATCAGCTACAAGACGCGAAGCCAGATTTTCTTCTATAATATCTTCTTCCTCTGCTTTTTCAATAACAAATTCTTCCGTATGAACCACAGGAGCAACTGTTGTTGGTTTTATATCCATTTGAACTGGTTTTACAACCGGATTCAAATCTATTTCAGAAGAATGATTTATGGTAGGTTTTAAAGCTTCTTTGTTGATTTCGAATTGTGTAACGTCAGATTTTAAGTGAATATTATCTAATTCAGGATCTTCTTCGATCGCAAATTCTTCCAGATTATAAGCACTTTCTGCCTGAGGTTTTAGAGAGCCCAATTCAGATTTGAATTCTTTTTTAGTAGAATCAAAATAAGATTGAATTTTCTCCGGGGATAATTTTATTTTAAAGATCAGATAAATGATTAGTCCAAAAAGCAATGCTAGTAAAGTACCTGTTTTTCCTATATAATCCTGCAGGAATAAATTTAGTTCATACCCAATTGTTCCGCCTAATTCAGGTGCTGAAGTGGCAAAAAATCCAAATAAAACTGAAACAATGATTATGGCAAATAAATCCCAGAACCAAATGCTTTTTAATTTTTTGGTAGAGAGTTCTAATGCTAAAAACATTCCGGTTAGAAAAAATAACCGAACTAATACGAAAGAAGCAATTCCGAAACCTTTATATACAATAAGATCGGCAAGAAAGGCACCGAATTTTCCGAGCCAGTTTTGCACTACTTCAGAGCGATCGCCAAGCTGGCTTACCGCACTTTGATCTGTTTGCCATTGTCCGTTGACATAAAAAGAAATAAATGCAACTAATAATGCGATAGAAAATAGTACCAAAAGGCAACCCAAAACAAAACGTTGTTGTTTATTAGGTCTCCAAGATTTCAGAATCTCGGTTTTTGGTGCGTTTTTTTTGTCTACAGTTTCTTTTTTTGTTGATTTTGCCATTCTTGCGTTCCTGTTGCCTATATAAATTTTGGGATATAAATGATCAAGCCTATTGCTATTGCTGTCATTGCGGCAAAAAATACCGCTCCTGCAGCAATATCTTTAATAAATCCAATTCTTTCGTGATAATTGGGATGAATAAAATCGGCAATTTTTTCAACTGCCGTATTCAATCCTTCAACACTTAAAACTAAACCAATTGCTAAGGTCTGACAAAGCCATTCGGTTTGTGAAATATGAAAATAGAACCCGGCAATGGTCATAAAAATCCCCAAAGAGAATTGTACCATGATGCTGTGTTCTGTTCTTATAAGTTTTACAGCTCCATTAAAAGCATATGTCATGCTTTTTAATCGACCTGTAACAAAAGTATTATCTTTTTTAAATTCCATTTAATGGTATTATAGTGCTGCTAAAGCTGCTTCGTAATTTGGTTCGTTTGCAATTTCAGCAACTTGTTCTGTATGTGTGATTTTACCGTTTTCATCAACAACAATAATAGCTCTTGAATGTAAACCTGCCAAAGGTCCGTCAACGATTTCTAAACCATTTGTTTTTCCAAAAGTTCCTTCTTGAAAATCAGATAAGTTTACAACATTCTCTAATCCTTCAGCTCCACAAAAACGTTTTTGTGCAAATGGTAAATCTCTTGAGATACATAAAACAGTAGTGTTCTCTAATCCGCTCGCACTTTCGTTGAATTTTCTAACAGAAGTCGCGCATGTTCCTGTATCAACACTTGGAAAAATATTTAAAACTAATTTTTTTCCGGCAAAATTACTTAATGAAGCAACAGATAAGTCGTTTTGTACTAATTTAAAATCAGCAAGTTGTGATCCCACTTTTGGTAACTCACCTGATGTATGAACAGGATTTCCTCCTAATGTTATTGAAGCCATGATAATTTTTTTTAATGAGGTTCAAAAGTAAGGATTAAAATTTGAATCTAAAAGTATTTGTTGTGGGTTGTCGCTACAATTAAGCTAGTAATAAGATAACGAATAATTTGAGGATTTATGTTATGAACATGATGTTTTGTCTTTGCGAGGAACGAAGCAATCTTACTGTGGCTAGCAAACGAATAATACTGAATAAACGGACTGATACGCATTATTAGTCTCGTTTTTGTCATCTCGACGGAGGAAGGATCTCCGTTAGTAGCTCTACACAGATTGGCGATTTTGATTGTAGAGTTTCTTGTGGAGATCCTTCGTTCCTCAGGATGACAAGATTGTGCTGAAAACTGCCACTGAAAACTGAAAACAAAAAAAAACGCCTCCTTGGAATGAAAGCGTCTTTTAAGTCATGTTTTTTTAATTTCTTCTTAGGAAATTGGCCGATTATTTATCGATTGAGCCTAAAACACGTTTCATAAACGCATTTAAAGCTTCTTTTTTATCTGTGCCCTGAACTACCATTTTGTGTACTTCAAGCGCACCGTACATATTTGAAATTAATTCGCCAATTACATCTAATTCTTCATCTTTTAGAGACGGAATTTCAGTCATCGCTTCCAGAACTTCGATTGTTTCAATGATATAATCCTGATCGTTTTCTTCGATAAATTGGGTCAATTGCTTTATTACGGGTAATTTCATGTTTAGATTTCTTAGATTTTTAGACATTCTTAGACTCCTTAGACTTTTTTAAAATTTAAGACAACATCTAAGAAGTCTAAAAATCTAAGCCAGTCTAACTAATCTAAATTTAAGCAATTGCGTTTACCAAGTCGATTAGAACTTCTTGTTTGTTGGTTTGAGTTTCGCCAACTAATTGCCCGTTTACGAAAGTTGCGAATGTAGGCAAGTTGCTTACATTGGCTAATTTTCTTGATTCCGGAGCATTTTCTGCATCAACCAAAACAAAAGTGATAGCTTCATTTTCTGTTGCTAATTTTTTGAATTTTGGTTTCATAATACGACAATTTCCACACCATGAAGCTGAATATTGTACTACTACTTTTTCGTTTTTAGCAACTAAATCTGCTAACGTATCTTCGTTTAAGTCGATTAACATGTTTTTGTTTTTTAAGGTTCTGAGGCACTGAGTCTCTAAGTTGCTAAGTTCTTTAGCTCCTTTCGTCAGTTCTCTTTGATATTTTTAGGCAGTGAGATTTAAGTTACTAAGGTTATAAGTATTAAAAAACTTAGAACCTTAGCATCTTAGAAACTTATAAAAAATTAGTTTGCGCTTAAGTATTCAGCAGTACTAACTCTGTCTGCAGACATAGCTTCTTTTCCAGCTTCCCAGTTTGCAGGACAAACTTCTCCTTTTTCCTGAATGTGAGTATAAGCATCAACCATACGTAAATATTCGTTTACGTTACGTCCTAATGGCATATCGTTTACGCTTTCGTGGAAGATTTTTCCAGTTTCGTCAATAAGGTAAGTAGCTCTGTAAGTTACGTTTGAACCTTCGATGATAACTGAGTCAGTTTCTTCGCTGTATTCTGTAGAATCAATATCTAAAATTCCTAAAATGTTAGATAAGTTACGGTTTGTATCCGCTAGAATTGGGTAAGTTACACCTTCGATTCCACCATTGTTTTTTGGAGTGTTTAACCAAGCAAAGTGTACTTCGTTTGTATCACATGAAGCTCCGATAACGATAGTATTTCTTTTTTCAAATTCTGGTAATGCAGCTTGAAAGGCGTGTAATTCAGTTGGACATACAAAAGTGAAATCTTTTGGATACCAAAACAATAATACTTTTTTGTTGTTGTTTACTGCTTCTTCAAAAATGTTGATTTTTAAGTTGTCACCCATTTCTGAGATAGCATCTACTGCAATACTTGGGAATTTTTTTCCTACTAAAGACATATTTTTCGTTTTTACGTTAAAAATTTATTTCTGGTGCAAAAGTAGGGTATAAGTAAGGTTACTTACAATAAGTTGTGATTATAAAAATTTATTGATTGATAGTATTTGGCTATGGTGTCTTTTTATTGATTTGTAACTTATTGTAAGTCAATATTTACGGGTATTTTTCCGTTGCATGTTGAATTTTCAATAAATTGAATTCCGGCATTTTTTTGAAACTCATTAAAATCCTGATAAACCTGAATTAATCCTGAAGCCTTTTTAAGATTCGGAATTATAGGCAAAACATACGGATTTCCGAAAACATAAACAATACATTTTTTGGTTTGCAAAAGATCTGAAAGTAATTCTAAAACTTCATTATTAATTTCGAAATTATTCTGAGGTTTTGCTTTTGGAACAAATAGTGAAATAATCATGGCTTCAAAATTTGTTAATTCATTTTTGACAGATGAAATATCTGAAACTTCTAAATTCTCAAATGCAAATTCAGGTGAAGTTAATTTTGAATTTATGGTTTTAAAGAAAGTATTCTCAACACCTTTATACAAACTCAATTTTACTAACTGATTGTTTTTTTGAGCTTCAAAAGCCAAATCAGTATTTGAGTTATCAATAATTTTTGTGATTGAATTTTGAGCAATTTCAAGATTTAATGCTGAGGCACGTTCGAAATTTAATTCACCTGAAGTAAAGTTAGTATCAGACAGAATTCCAACTTTTTCTTTGGCTTTCATGATTCGGTTAAAACTTTCTTCGATACGTTCCGGTGAAGCATTTTTAAGAATCGCTTCAATTCCTTCCGGAACATTTTCGGCAAAACATAAAACATCATTTCCGGCATTAAAAGCTTCCCATTCCAGTTCTCCTTTTATTTCGTATAATTTCGAAACGCTGTGCATATTTAACGCATCAGAAATTATTAAACCATCATAACCTAGTTTCTCCCGTAGAAGATTTTCGATTATTGGTTTTGATAAAGTAGCCGATGTGTTTTTTCCGTCGTTTAAACTTGGAACAGCAAGATGCCCAATCATAATAGAATCGACATTATTTTCGATCCCTTTAATAAAAGGATATAATTCATTTTCCAGTAATTCTTCAAGCGTTTCATTTAAAACAGGTAATCCTAAATGCGAATCAACATTAGTATTTCCGTGTCCTGGAAAGTGTTTCAGACAGCCTAAAATTCCAACTTCAGACATTCCTTTAAGATATTCAACTGCAAAATCAGCCACTTTTTCTTTGTTTTCACCAAAAGAACGATAGCCAATCACCGGATTATTAGGATTGTTATTGATATCTGCCAAAGGCGATAAATTATAATGAATTCCGGCAGCTTTAAGATCTAAACCAATTTGTTTTCCAACTTCATAAACCAAATTCGATTTACTCTGGGGTAATGCACCAAGTGTAATTGCGTACGGATATTGCGGTGTTTTTTCGATACGCATTGCCAAACCCCATTCGGCATCAATGCTGATTAAAAGTGGGGTAGAAGCGGCTTTTTGGTACCTGATAATCAGGTCTTTGATTTTTTGATAACTATCATCGTTAAAAACGACTTTTTTCTTGCTTTCGTAATTGGTTGCAGCGCTGGCACGACTATGAAAAAAAGTCAATCCGCCAATATTATGTTCTGCAATCAAACGTTCCGTTTCCTGAATATTTTCTTCGGTATCGTTTATGAATACTGCGGGAAAAAAAAATTGTCCCACTTTTTGTCTTAATGCCTGAGCTGTCATTTTCATTATTATAAAGTCTTTTTCATGCAAACACTATTATCCATTTTTTCATAAGGAGGATAATTCGGGATTATGGTATAACCTGATTTTTGATACAAAGCAATTGCTTCGGGTTGTTTTTTTCCTGTTTCCAGAACAGTGTAAGGATATTTTATTTCTGCTGCCCAGAGTTCTAAAGCTTTTAAAATCTGCGATGCAATTCCTTTTTTTCTATGATCAGGATGTACAAACATTCGTTTGATTTCGACCGTATCAGTTTCTTTTTCTCTAAAAGCACCACAACCTGTAGCAATATCATTCTCATAAAAAACGATGACATGTTTTATTTTATCAGTCTTATTAAACTGATTATAAAATAAGTGATCTTCTCCGTCCCTGATTTTTAAATCCTGATCCAATAGAACTACCAGATTTTGAAAATCTACATCGTCAGAGTCGGTTCTTTTTAAACTAATCATGATAAAATGCGCTAAAAATTATTCTTTTATTTAAGCTTGCTTTTCTTTTGTTTGGCAAGCTGTGTTTTAGTGTGTAAGGCTTTTTCGAGTCGGTTTTTAAAACGGAAAAGTTTTGGTAAACCTTCGAGTCGGTCTTCGATAGTTATTTCTTCATAAACGATAATGGCTCTTTCTAAAACCCGAATCTCATTGTCGAGATCAAGTTGGTTTTTGTAGATAGTTGCCAATCGGTCATAAGGATGATTTCCTTTAAAACCTTCGGTAATATTTTCTTCGTATAACGCAATTGCTTTCTCAATTTCTCCTGCTTTTTCAAATTCAATTGCTTTCAGGTTTCGTTCAACCTGGATGTTTTCATTGATTTCCATGGGCGTTATATTGTATTGCTATTATTCTGTTTTTTTACCGAAATCCTTTGGGAAAATTAAAAATCTCGAAAGAATCAATCCCGGAATTGTCGCTATGAAAACCCATATAAAAAAGTTTTGATAGCCTAAATATTGTTGTATAAAACCGCTTAACATTCCCGGAAGCATCATTCCCAATGCCATAAAACCAGTTGCAAGAGCATAATGTGATGTTTTTGATTCTCCCTCGGCAACATGAATTAAAAACATCATAAAACCCGTAAAACCAAATCCGTAGCCAAATTGTTCCAGGATTACGGTTATGCAGGTATAAAGATTAAGAGGGGAATTTATTTCGAAAAAATAAAAATTTAGATGAAGATGAAAAAGTTCTTCAGGCTGAAAATGCGCCAATCCTATAAAACCAAGAATTGGCAGGTGCATCGCTAAAAACATTGGAAGCATCCATTTTGTAAGGCCGTGTTTAGAAATAGCAATACCACCTAAAATTCCGCCAATTGTCAATGCCAGAATTCCTAAAGTTCCATAAATGATCCCGACAGATTCCGTTTCCAAAGCCATTCCTCCCAATTCTTTTTTATCCAGTAAAAAAGGACTTAACATTTTAAGCAGCTGAGATTCTCCAAGTCTGAAAACCAAGATAAAAGTCAGGACAAGACCAATTTGCTTTTTCTTAAAAAAGCTTACAAATACAGTTGAAAAATTTTGATGATGGTGTGCATTTTTATCATCAATACTATTAATTTCATTTTTTGGGGTAAAAATAAAATTATAAACGGTTATAAAAGTCATTAATAAACCTACGGCAATCATGGTATAGGACCATGCTTTTGTATTGTCTCCGTATTTGTGTTCCAGATAACCGGCAAGAAGCACGATTAATCCGTTTCCGGCAAGTAATGAAAGTCTGTAAAATGTACTTCTGATTCCTAAAAAGAATGATTGCTGATTTTCCGGTAAAACCAATAAATAAAAACCGTCGCTGGCAATATCATTAGAAGCCGAAGCAAAAGCTGCAACCCAGAATATCGCCAGAGTCATGATGAAAAAACCGCTTGCGGGAATTGTAAAACCAACGAGTAAAAAGGCGACAGAAATAAGCAATTGCATCGATAAAAACCATTTTCTTTTGGTTCCGTGCAATTCAATAAACGGACTCCAAAGCGGTTTTATAACCCACGGTAAGTATAATAAACTGGTATAAACTCCAATATCTTCATTTGAGATTCCCAGATTTTTGTACATAATGACCGAAACTGAGATAATGACAGCATAGGGCAATCCAGATGCAAAATTAAGAAGCGGAATCCAGAACCAGGGTTTATTATCTGTTTTCATTAGGCTGAGCAGGTAAATAGGTTTTAAATGTCTTTTTTAAGTCGATCGTAGTTGGGGTACTTTCGTTCGCAAAATAATCAATAAATGTCACAGCACAAGCTTTATACTGATTCATTTTTTCTGCCGGAACAGAAAATGTAATTAACCCGTTTGTTTCACAAATAGTAATTTTATCTATAATTTTTGTAGCATCGTTTGTATCAATTTTCGAGATATGTTCTGCGCCGTAAACCACCATATAACGCACTTTTGTGTTTAAAGGAGATTTGATCGTAAACGTATATTTTATACTGTCTTTGGCATATTCGGTCACGTTTGGAATATCAATTACAATACGTCTTAAGTTAGGAACTGCTATTGGAAGCGCAGGATATTTATATTGGCTTTCTTCCAGCAGGCGAACAATATCAAAGTTTTTATTCATGAACCATTTTGCGCTAAAATAAGCGCTTCCGCCTACTTTTTTGAAACTTCTGGCAAAATCAATCTGCGTTGGGATTTCACTTGCAAAATTCCAGCTTTTATCACTGTCACCTCTAATTTTATAAGAAGCGTGACCAATATAAAGCGCTGTATTATTAGAGTTTTCAGACCACCATTTTACTAATTTTGAGTAAGAAGCTCTTGGGTTATTCATGCTCCAATACAACTGGGGCATAATATAATCGATCCATTTTTGATCCATCCATAAAACAGGATCAGCATACAAATCGTCGTAATTTGCTGTTGATTGAGTTTCAGAACCTTTAGGATCTACTGATTTGTTACGCCAAACGCCAAACGGACTAATTCCAAATTGTACCCACGGTTTACTGGCTTTTATAGTTGTCGAAATAGTATGTACAAAGTTGCTTACATTCGCACGGCGCCAATCAGCAAGACTTAAGCCTGAACCATATTTTCTAAAAGATGCCGTATCATTAAAAACTTTCCCCGGAACAGTGTAAGGATAAAAATAATCATCAAAATGAATCGCGTCAATGTCGTATTTATCTACCACTTCTTTTACGACTTTTGTTAAGTGTTCCTGAACTTCAGGCAACGCAGGATCGTAATAATATTTTCCGCCATATTCGATCATCCATTCCGGATGTTTAAAAAGATCGTGATTTGGGCTTAAAAGATTTTTGTTTAAATCGAAAGTTGCACGATACGGATTCAGCCAGGCATGAAATTCAAAACCTCTTTTATGCGCTTCGTCAATCATCCAGGCCAATGCATCGTAATACGGGTTTGGGGCCAGACCTTCTTTACCTGTCAAAAAACGTGACCAAGGCGCAAGTTCTGATGGATAAAAAGCATCACCAACACTTCTAACCTGAACAATTACGGCATTATAATTTAGCTTTTTATAAGCTTCTAAAATCTCCAGATAATCAGCTTTTTCTTTTTCTACACCGTCAGTTGCAGTTTTAGGCCAGTCAATATTTACGACGGTTGCAATCCATACACCTCTAAATTCGTTTTTAGGGTATAATATTTTTTCTTGTGCATTAGAAATTAATCCAAAGAAAAATAAAAATAGGATAGAGAAAAGTACTTGCTGATTTTTATGCATTTTAATCTTTTTTAACAGAAACCAAAAATAGTTTTTTTAGCGGACTATAGTAAATAATTAATAAATTATAATTTGAACGGTATTTATCCAGTTTTAATATAAAGGATTCTTTAATATTTTTTTTAACACGACTGAGCAATAACAAATAGGCAAAGCAATTAAACGAATTTCTCCGAATCATTTTTTAAATGATTTTGTTTCACGCAGATTCTCCTGATTTAAGCTGATTTAATTTCGATTTTTATAAATTATCTGTGCGGATCTGCCTAAATCTTTTCAAATCTGCGTGAAATTCAGATTAAAAATAAGCTGTGTTAGTCTTTTTAATCAGGAAAAGAAATTTTACCCATTGTAACAGACGGAATTCCTTTTTTTGAACCAAAATTATAATCTCCGCCAGCAACAGTTTCATTGGCTAAAACGGCAAATAAAACCGCTTCTTTAGCATCGCCCGCAATCCCCAAATCATCGCTTTTTTGAAAATCGCAAGCCAGTAATTCCTTTAACCATCGTACTAATAAAGGGTTATTTGCGCCGCCGCCGGACATATAAACCGTAAATTCTGCAATTGGTATTCCGGTATTTTTTATTACAAACCCAATCGCTTCAGCAATGGTCTCAGCGCTAAGACGTGTTAAAGTAGCTAACAAATCTGGTGCCGAAATAGTACTAAAACCAGTTTTTAAAAGTGCATTTTGTACAAAATCAAAATTAAATAGTTCCTGACCAATCGTTTTAGGAAAGCTTTTCCGGAAGAAAGGATCCTTTTTTAATTCTGATAAAAGCTCTAGGTTTACGGTGCCGCTTTGAGAAATTTGAGCATCTTTATCATAACTTTTTTCAGGAAAATAATGTTTGGTATAAATGTCTATTAAAGTATTTGCAGTTCCGGTATCCGTTACAAAAACGTCTTCGGCATTTAGCGAAGCGGGCAAATAAGTAAAATTTGCAATACCGCCCATATTCAGCATAATGCGGTTTTCGCCTTTTTTGCTAAAGAGCAAATAATCTCCATAAACCGCCACAGGAGCACCTTCACCGCCAGCCGCAACGTGTTTTTGCCTGAAATCTGACAAAGTGATAATTCCGGTTTTTACCGCAATATGATCACCATCGCCAATTTGTAAAGTCGCATTTGGAAATTTTTCCTGCTGATGTAAAAACTTCGGAGCATGCAAAACCGTTTGACCGTGCGAAGCAATTAAGTCGACTTCGTTTGCTGGAATATTCCATTTTTGCAGACAATCGTTGACCATATCAGCATGCAAAATTCCAATCCATTCGTTTAACAAAGCCAGATGCTGAAAATCGATTGTTTTCCTGGCAAACACCTTACGGATTTCGGTTTTAATGTCTTCGGTATAATTGATGGTTTCGAACTTCAGAATTTTTACGGCTGTATTTTCGCCTGCGCCAGAAATTTCACAAAGTGCAATATCAAGACCATCAAGCGAAGTTCCGGACATTAAACCTATTATTTTTCGGGTCTCTTTTTGAGCAATTTCGTAGAGAGCACTTATGTTTTTGTTCATTAAATAATGTTTTAGGAACACGTTTTATTTGATAACGCTAAAATCAGATTTATTTGGATATAAATGTAGCGAAAATGCTGATATTTTACTGTTTTACTAAATGCAGGTTTCAAGGTATAAAAATAAGAAGAATCGTTTTGTTTTTTATTTATATTTGAACCTAAATAACAATTCTAATGACACGATTTCGATTATAAATTCAAAAATGTATATCGCGTTTCTGTTAAGCACAAAATACTTCGAAGCGCATGTTTATACTTCGCTTTTAGTTTCTGATTTACTTACAGATGACTCGATTGTACAGTTTATGCATGATATTGTTCATGAACTGGATTTGAATACGAGAATTTGGGGAAAAGAACAATTATTTAGTTTAAAAACAAAGTTTAAAATAAAAAAATGAAATCAACATTCGCATATATATTCCATTTTTTATATTGGTTTTGGTTTGTGTGTTTTTTCTTTTATACCTTAAATGAAATTTTTACAGTCAGTAAAATGGTAGGAGAAGGGAAATTTTTTATGATTATCTCAACCTTTATTTTGTTTTTTGTTGGACTTTTTCTCTATCTGTTTACACTTACATTCGAAATATCAAACAATCTTAATAAGCACTTAAGATCTGGTTCGCTGGTTTTTAGCATTATATTAATAGTGTGGTTTTTTACTGCTTTGTAAAGAAATAATTTGATGCGTTTATAATATATAAGATTAACAAATAATGAAACAGTTACGGATACAAATTGCAATTTCGATTAGTGTTATTTTTATAATTGCATTATTCACTTTTTTCGATTCTCCTGCGGTGTTTTTATTATTTTTTACACCAGTATTACTTTTTGGAAGTATTGCCAGCGTAATTTTTTCGGGCATAATTTATTATATCAATAACAGAATATCCGTATTCGTTTCGATATTTATTTTTATAATATGCGCTTGGTTTCTAAAAGTAATAAATAGTAATTATGATGAATACACTAACTACGAGAATTGGCAATTCTATAATCACCAGCAGATTATATCTACTAAATTAGATTTGATTATTGGTAAGAATTTATTCGGTTTTCAGTTGTGTTTATTTATGATTCTGCTTAACCTCTTTTCAAGTTTTATTGTCCTTTTGGTCAAATATTACAGAAAAAGAAAAAAGCGAAAACTGGATTTACTAGAACAAGATTTTCAGCAGTAAAGGATAATTTTTATATAAACTATCTAAAGCCGTTTCACAACTTAGTGAAACGGCTTTTTTATTTGCTATTTTTTGTCTTTTCTAATTATTTTTTTGTCATCAGCTCTTCAAAGTCTTCTGGAAACCAAAAATATTATTAAAAGTTGTACGCTGTGCGAAGTCTCCCGACTTCGCACCCGTTCCAATTATATTTTGGATTTCTTTCTTATATTTGTTTAATTATCGTTGTCGTTACGAAGTCTCACTACTTCGCAGAGCACAAGATAGTATCTGAGCCAAATATTGAGATTTTAGAAAAATAAATTTATTTCAAGAATATTAATAAATATATAACTATGAAAAATTTAATTTTAATTATTGCATTATTATTTGCATTTAGTTCAAATGCTCAAGCTAAAAAACAATACAGAAGTGCCAAAAGTGGACAGTACGTAACAAAAGCTAAAGCCGAAAAAAGCCCTTCAACGACTTATAGTACAAATAGGAAATCAAGAAAATGATTCTGAAATCTCCCAACTTTGTATCTGTCACAATAAATTATTTAGCAGAATAAACGAAAACCCTCGACTTTTTAAAATCGAGGGTTTTTCATTTATTATAAAATCAAATCTTACTCTACAACCCGATAGCGCGGATTTGCAATCCGTGCCCATAAAGTATATAATTTTTTAGCTTTTATTCTGTCAAATCTTTGCGGGCACGGATTGCAAATCCGCGCTATCGTTGTGATGAAATAGATTAAAAAAATAGAATATAATCAAAAACCTCGACTTTTTAAGATCGAGGTTTTTTTGTAAAAAATGATTATTAGAAATTACTCCTCATCCAAATAAGGATTTAAAATCTCGGCTAATTCATTGAGCCAATAAAAGCTGTTTTCTAATTTGATAATTTCTTGTTGAAGTGTTTCATCTTCTCGAATAACTCCTAAAGCGAGAATATAATTTACTTGTCTTAGTGCTTTTGCCATACTTTCTGGCTCAATTGTTTTGTTGAAAAAATCTGTAAGCCTTGTTTGGGCTTCTTTTGAAAGGGTGTTTGTACTCATAACTTGACATTTGTTGAATAAAAACCCATGTTAATAAGGTGTTGCAATCATTTAATAGCATTATCGTTGTTTATAATAATTGGCACCGTACCACAAGGGTAAAATTTAATTAATTTCTCAGTGTCGTAGTTTAAGAAGTTGTAAATATAGTAAAAACAATAATTAAAAGTAAGAAAAATATTATTTTTTGGTTTTAAAAAAAATGAGATTGAACACTTTAAATCATTTCTGTGATGTAAATATAAAACGTCATTTTGAGAAAAGATAAACTTAGCCAGACTTTAGGTAGTTTGTCATTTCGACGAAGGAGAAATCTTCGTAAGAAACTCCACAACAATGCGTGCTCAGTTTGTGGAGATTTCTCCCTTCGGTCGAAATGACAAAATTATGGGATTTCCCTTGTATAAATTTATCAATTTCTTATGGAAACTAGAACCCTAGCCCTGATAGAAGTGGAAATCCTTTTTTCTTGCTTCTTTAGCAAGGAAAAGATTGGAAGGGATTGCTTCGCCAGTTCGCACTTTCAGGCTCGGGTGAAGGAAATAGCTTCTAATCCTTCTCCGGAAGCCTCGCGACAATCGTGTAGAAGAGAAACCTCTGTCCCTTTGCCACTCTGTCCTTTTATCCCTTTTTAAAAACCTATTTCAGGACAAATTCATTTTCTTTTAAAGTATTTAGAACTTCCGAAATAATTTTCGAGCGGTTTTCGGCCTTGTTGGTTGTGGTGCCGGTTTGAACCCAATAGCGAATGTTGAGTTGGGCGACTCCGGCGGTAACATCTGTAATTATGGCCGAATCGTTGTGTTCTTTGTCGGTTACGTCGTCGTTGCGTTCCATAACTTCTTTTACGAGTTCGATGGCACGATTATAATCAGAGCCAAATTCGAGTCCTACAGTAAAAGTCTGGAGTAGAAATCCGGCGCTGTTGTAATTAATCAGCGTATTTTTTATTAAAAGAGCGTTTGGGATATAAATAATTTTCGAATCGCTTTTAACTTCGGTATCACGAAGGTTGAGGTTGATAACTTCGCCTTTTACGCCGTTACTCTCGATAATGTCACCAATAGAAAACGGACGTTTGAAAGCGAGCAGAATTCCGGCAAGGAAATTTTCGCCAATATCCTTAAGCGCAAAACCAATCACAAAAGCTGATATTCCGGCACCGGCAAGCATACTTTGTGCGATTCCGTCGAGACCAATAATCTTAAACATGATCAAAACCCCAATAATAATAAGGACAGATTTTATAAGTCGCGCAATAAAAGTAGCCAGAAGTCTGTCGTGCATTCTTACTTTGAGTCGGTTTCCGGCAAAAATCCCTACTCGTGTTGCAATAAACCAGGAGACGAGAATAACGGCAACGGCAAGAATAAATTTTGGTGTAAGATCGACAATGCTGTAATAATAAGTTTCTACGTGTTTGAAGACGTCTTGCAGAAAATTTTCCATAATTATAAAAGGCGTAAAATGTATATTTTTAAAAGTAGGGATTTTGCAATTGGCGCGTTTTACAGAATTAGGCTTTAATTTTATAAAATATGAGTTAAACAGTTACATAAATTGCCAATTTGTATCATTTTACGATGCTATATATTTATATTTGTTGTCTCAGTTTTTGAGGGAATATTTTTTTAAAACGCACCATTTACATGTTGACCCAATCTCAGTTAGAGCAATTCGCCGGCACGCTCGAAGGCACACTTTTATACGACGAACTTCATAAAACGCTTTATTCGACAGATGCTTCTGTATACCGGATAAAACCCAAAGCGGTTGCCGTGCCTAAAACGATCGAAGATATTAGTAAAATAATCAGGTTTGCGGCGCAGCATCATATTTCGATTACGCCAAGAACTGCCGGAACTTCGCTTGCCGGACAAACGGTTGGTGACGGAATTGTGGTCGATGTTTCGAAAAACTTTACCAAAATCCTGAATTTCGACCCTATTAAAAAAACAGTTACGGTGCAGCCCGGCGTAATTCGCGATGAACTCAATTTATTCCTGAAACCTCACGGCGTATTTTTTGGACCTAATACATCGACAACAAATCGTTGTATGATTGGCGGAATGGTGGGGAATAATTCCTCCGGGACAACCTCGATTCGTTATGGCGTTACGCGTGATAAAATTGTAGAAATAAAAGGAATTTTGAGCGATGGTTCTCCGGTAGTTTTTCATGAATTGACTTCGGCTGAATTTATCGAGAAAACCAAAGGCAATTCTTTAGAAAATAAAATATATAAAAGTCTTTACGACGAGCTTTCTGTTAAAGCAACGCAGGACGAAATTATAAAAGAGTTTCCTAAACCTGAAATTCACAGACGAAATACAGGTTATGCGGTTGATATTTTATTAAAATCGGACTTGTTTGGCGGAACAGAACCTACAATTAACGTTGGGAAATTACTTTGCGGAAGCGAAGGAACTCTGGTTTTTACTACCGAAATCACTTTGAAAGTTGATGATTTACCGCCAGCGAATAATATTATGGTCGTGGCGCATTATCATAGCATTCAGGAATCGCTGGAATCTGTGGTAATAGCAATGAAACATCATTTGTATACTTGCGAAATGATCGATGATACGATTTTGGATTGTACGAAAACGAGCCGAGAACACATTAAAAACAGATTCTTTTTGGTAGGAGAACCCAAAGCGATTATGATGTTTGAAGTCGCTTCGAATGATCCCGAAGATGCCGAAAACCAAGCAAATGCTTTGGTGGCTGATTTAGAGAAAAACAACTTTGGTTATGCACTTGTAAAAATTTACGGAGCGGATATCGAGAAAGTAAATGAACTTAGAAAAGCCGGTCTCGGACTTTTAGGAAGTATTGTAGGCGATGATAAAGCTGCCGATTCTATAGAAGATACTGCGGTAGAATTAAGCGATTTACCGGCTTATATTGCCGAGTTTTCGGCGATGATGTTACGTCACGGGCAAGGAGCGATTTATTATGCACATGCCGGAGCGGGAGAACTACATTTGCGTCCGGTTTTGAATTTGAAGAAAACATCTGATTTAAAATTATTCAGGACCATTGCGACCGATGTTGCGATTTTGGTGAAGAAATACAGAGGTTCTTTAAGTGGTGAACATGGAGACGGAATCGTGCGCGGAGAATTTATTCCGTTTATGATTGGCGAAACGAATTATGAATTGCTGAAAAGAATCAAATTGGCATTTGACCCGAATTCGGTTTTGAATATCGGGAAGATTGTAAATGCCTTGAAAATGGACGAAAATCATCGTGTCGTTTCGGGCAGGGTTGAACCGGATATTAAAACGTTTCAGGATTTCTCAGACAGTTTAGGAATTCTGCGCGCTGCCGAAAAATGCAACGGATCCGGAGATTGCAGAAAATTACCATCGGCAGGAGGCGCAATGTGCCCGAGTTATCGTGCTACTAAAAATGAAAAGGAAACAACGCGTGCGAGAGCGAATGCGTTACGTGAATATTTGACCTATTCTGAGAAAGAAAATAAATTTGACCAGAAAGAACTTTACGAAGTTTTTGAATTGTGTGTAAGCTGTAAAGCCTGCGCCAGCGAATGTCCGAGTAATGTAGATGTTGCAACGCTTAAAGCAGAATTTTTATACCAATACCAAAAAGCAAACGGTTTCTCGACCCGAAATAAGATTTTTGCCCACAACGCAAAACTGAATAAAATGGGAAGTTTGTTTCCTGCGATTACGAATTTTATTTCGAATCAGTCGCTGGTGAAAAAAAGTATGGGAATTGCACCCGAAAGACAAGTTCCGTTATTGGCAAAACGCACATTCAAAAAGTGGTATGAAAATCATAAACCACAACAAAACGATTTCCCAAACGGACAAGTATATTTGTTCAATGACGAATTCACGAATTATTACGATGTAAATATCGGCATCGATGCTTTCGAATTATTGACCAAATTAGGTTACAAAGTTTTAATCGTAAATCACGAAGAAAGCGGTAGAACCTATTTATCGAAAGGATTTCTGGAAGAAGCGAAGAAAATTACGAATATCAATGTAAATATTTTCAAAGATCTAATTTCTGCGAAAGCGCCATTAATAGGGATAGAACCATCGGCAATTTTGACTTTTAGAGACGAATATTTGCGTCTTGCAGATGATAAAGAAGCAGCTGAAAAAGTGGCTCAAAGCGCTTTTACAATCGAAGAATTCTTTAAAAAAGAAATTATCGACGGAAAAATCACTCCCGATTCTTTCTCACAAGAAAAAAAGGAAATTAAAATTCACGGACATTGTCATCAAAAATCATTGAGTTCTGTCGAAGCGACTTTCGCAATGCTAAATTTACCGACTAATAATACGGTTACGATTTACAATTCGGGTTGTTGCGGAATGGCGGGATCTTTTGGTTACGAAAAAGAACATTATCAGGTAAGCATGCAAATGGGAGAGGATACTTTATTCCCTAAAGTGCGCGCCACGGCTCAAAACGTAAAAATCGCTGCTGCGGGAACCAGTTGTCGCCATCAAATTTTTGACGGAACGAGTCGTGAAGCACAACATCCTGTGAGTATTTTAAGGAATTGTTTGCGTTGAGAAATGGCACGCGGATGACACGGATTCACTTCGTGAAAACTCGGATGTACACGGATTTTTTTTGTTTCTCGCAGATTAGGCAGATTTTAGTAGATTTAATTTAGATTTTTATTAAAATCACTCTGCGCGCATCTGCTTAAATCATTTTAAATCTGCGTGAAAAATTTTAGCTACAGATAAAGGATTAAAATATTTTTTATCTCGCAGATTCTGCAGATTTAATTGATAAATATTAAAATAATCAGTGTTTAATCATTTAATCAGTGGCAAAAAATAATTCGTGCTAATTTGTGAAATTCGTGGCACAAAAAATAAATCCGCGCAAACCAGTTAAATCTGTAAAATCCTTGGGCAAAAAATATACAGATAAAACAAAATGGTTTTATATATTTGAAATCAGGATAATTTTTGCATTATTTGCAAAATAAAACCACAAAGACCGAAAAATATTAATTTATAAAGCAAACTCATATATGGCATTATCAGGTTTATTCCGAAAAAAAACGGTACAAGATATTCTGAAGCAAGTTGCAAAAAACGAAGCAGATGGTCATAATGCATTAGGAAAACATTTAACGACCAAAGATTTAACAGCCTTCGGGATTGCTGCTATTGTAGGAGCAGGAATTTTTAGTACCATCGGGAAAGCCAGTGCAGATGGTGGTCCTGCTGTAATTTTCTTATTTTTATTTACCGCATTAGCCTGTAGTTTTGCCGCTTTTGCTTATGCCGAATTTGCCTCAATGGTTCCGGTTTCAGGAAGTGCCTATACTTATTCATACGTAGCTTTTGGAGAATTAATTGCCTGGATAATTGGCTGGGCATTAATCATGGAATATGCAGTTGGGAATATAACGGTCGCCATATCGTGGAGTGATTACTTTACAGGACTGCTCCAGAGCGGCGGAATTCATCTCCCGCAATGGATCCAGATGGATTATCTAACGGCTTCAAACGGATTTAAAGACGCCACAGCTTTAATGCAGGGTGGAAAATCTTTCGAAAATTTAAGCACTTCATTACAAGCAGCTCATACCGCCTGGACAACAGCACCAACAATTGGATCTTTCCATTTTGTGGCAGATTTACCGGCATTGTTTATCATTGTTTTAATCACCGCTTTGGTTTACAGAGGAATGAAAGAGTCTCGTAATGCGAGTAACTTAATGGTTATTGTAAAACTTTGTATTGTACTTTTAGTAATTGCAGTTGGTGTATTTTATGTAGATACTGCCAATTGGGATCCGTTTGCACCAAATGGAGTTAGCGGAGTTTTAAAAGGAGTTTCGGCTGTTTTCTTTGCCTATATTGGTTTTGACGCGATCTCAACAACTGCTGAGGAATGTAAAAATCCGCAACGTGATTTACCGCGAGGTATGATGTGGGCTATTATCATTTGTACTATTTTATATATTGCCATTGCTTTGGTTTTAACCGGAATGGTGCGTTATAACGAATTAAATGTAGGAGATCCTCTGGCGTTTGTTTTCGATAAACTAAACCTTAAATGGATGTCGGGAATTATTGCCGTTAGTGCTGTAATTGCTATGGCGAGTGTTTTATTGGTTTTCCAGATGGGACAGCCTCGTATCTGGATGAGTATGAGCCGTGATGGTTTATTGCCAAAGAAATTTTCGACCGTTCACCCAAAATTTAAAACACCATCATTTGCAACAATCGTAACCGGTTTTGTGGTCGCAGTTCCTGCTTTGTTCCTTAACTTAACAATGGTTACTGATTTATGCAGTATCGGGACTTTATTTGCCTTTGTACTGGTTTGTGCGGGAGTTTTGGTTTTGCAAAATAAACCGGAAATACCAAGAGGAAAATTTAAAACGCCTTATATCAATTCAAAATTTATTTTGCCAGTTTTAATGATCGCCGGATTATATTATGCTTTTGCTTTTAATAATAAAGCTACAATGGCTTTTATTAATAACGAGGCACAAACAAATGATGCAACAACAATTATTACCTCTTTGGATAAAGAACAATCTGCTAAAGTTTTCAATTATTTAGAAAGCATTGATGTGCATAATAAAACTGCAGAAACTGCCGATTTAGAACATTTATTAAGCCAATATCAAGACGACGATGCTAAATATGCTGAGGTTGTAAAAGGATTGCCAATCAATGATTCATTAAAATACGAATCAGGTTTTAGTTTATTCAAACACAAGATCCCAATGTGGATATTCTTATTCGTTTTGGTTGGATTAGCCGTTTGGGCCTTTAGAAAAAACCTGTCTTTAATTCCGCTTTTAGGATTAATCTGCTGTCTTTATATGATGGCTGAATTAAGCGTCTGGAACTGGATTTATTTTACGATCTGGTTACTAATCGGGTTATTTATTTACTTTACATACAGTAGAAAAAACAGTAAACTGAATTTCCCTGCAGAAGCCTAGATAATTATTTAATTGTGAATTATAAATTATAAATGAAAAAGCCGTTTTGAAGATGATTTCAAAACGGCTTTTTATTTTTTGCCAAGGATTAATGGATTAAAAGATTTTTGTTTCACACATATTTTGCAAATAAAAGCAGATAAAAATAGATTTTTTTTTAAGCTTAAGCAATAAATAAATCTGCGCAGATCTGCTTTAAATCTTTTTAAATCTGCATGAAATAACCTTTGTGAATCTCTGCGAAAACTCTAAGTGACTCTCTGCGAAATAAACAATCAAAGAACTCCTAATTCTACCATACAAGCCTTCATCATTTCGTAAGTACGTTCAATATCATTATCCAATCCAATCGAAAAACGAATCAAACCATCTGTCAATCCCATTTCGTGTTGTTCTTCTAACGGAATCTCACTCGAAGTCGAAGTTCCCGGAGCGCTGAATAATGTTTTATAGAATCCTAAACTTACAGCCAGATATCCTAAGTTTCTTTCTTGCATTAACTCCATTAATTCATTGGCTTTAGCCAAAGTTCCAACATCGATTGTCATCATTCCGCCAAAACCATATTCCGGATTAATCATCGTTTTGTATAGTTCATGACTCGGATGACTTTTCAATCCCGGATAAACCGTTTTAAGTCCGTCTTTTTCGAATTTATCTGCCAGAACATGGGCATTATGACTGTGTTGTTTGATTCGGATATGTAACGTGCGCAGATTTTTCATTACAGATGCTGATCGCAAACTATCCATCGTTGGCCCTAAAAGCATGCTTGCTCCCGAGTTTACATTTTTCAAAGCATTGATAAATTCCTTCGATGCACAAGTCACGCCGCCAACCGTATCGCTGCTTCCGTTTATGTATTTCGTTAAACTATGAATTACAATATCAGCGCCTAATTTTGCAGGAGAAACTGATAATGGCGAAAAGGTATTATCAACAACCAATTTCAGATTGTGTTTTTTGGCAATTTTAGCCAAACTGGCAATATCAGCCACTTCCAATAAAGGATTGCTTACGGTTTCACAATACAAAACTTTTGTTTTTGGTGTAATTGCAGCTTCAACAACATCCAGTTTTGTAATGTCTACAAAGCTTGTTTCAATCCCGAACCTTGGCGTAAAATTTTTCAAAAAAGCATAAGTTCCGCCATAAATTGTTCTGCTTGAAACGATGTGATCACCAGCACCGCACAATTGCAGTAGAGTAGGTGTAATTGCACCCATTCCTGATGCCGAAACATTTGCAGTTTCCGTTCCTTCCATCGCTGCCAAAGCCTGATCAAGGTATAAATTACTGGGCGAAGAATGGCGCGAATACAAATAACAGCCTTCCATATTTCCCTCGAAAGTATCGAACATCGTTTTTGCCGAAAGAAACGTATAAGTTGATGAATCAGAAATCGAAGGATTCACTCCTCCAAATTCTCCAAAATACTGCAAATCCTGAATTTTGTCTGCTGGGTTAAAGTTTTTCATTTTTATGTCATTACGAGGAAAAAAGCAATCTCCTCTGGTTAGTATTATTGTTTTTGTTATTGAAATTGATTTTTGGAATTTTCAGGAGCTATTTCCTGCTCCCGATCCCGAAGCTTCGGGACGGGACGTTTCAATCTTTTGTAACTCCCGAAGCCTCGGGACCGGCACAAAAGGATTTCCACTTCTATCAGGGCTATGAAACTCGTTTTCAAAAGAAATTCTATTCAAAATAACGGTTATTAAGAAAATTAATCAACTGTATAGTATTTAATTAGATTTTAAAACTATAAAAATTACTTATGAAAGTTTATTTTTCTAAATTTGATTTGCAAAACCTAAATCAATAGATTTTATTTCATTTCAATAAACTAACAACTATCAACCACTAACCAACAACTAAAATGACTTTAGACGCCACCGATAAAAAACTCCTCGTTTTATTACAAACCGACAGTAAAAAGACAACCAAAGAATTGTCCTTAAAACTCAATCTGTCAGTAACCGCAGTTTACGAACGCATCAAAAAGTTAGAGCGCGAAGGCATAATCAAAAACTACGTAGCGTTAGTCGATAAATCCAAAATCGATAAGGGATTTGTAGTTTTCTGTCATTTAAAACTTATTCAGCATACTAAAGAATTTTTAACCAAATTCGAAAGCGAAGTCATCAAGCTCAACGAAGTTCTGGAATGCCATCACGTAAGCGGCGATTACGATTATATCCTGAAAGTTCTCGTAAAAGATATGGAGGAATACAGAGAATTTTTGGTCACAAAACTTACTTCGTTACAGCACATAGGCAGTACACAAAGTATGTTTATGATTAGTGAAGTGAAGAATTCGACGGTGATTTTTTAAAGTAGGTTCAAAGGTTCAGAGGTTCAAAGAGGCAACGGTTTTTCGTAGAGACGCACAGCAGTGCGTCTACATAAAATGATAAAAATAATCTTGCGAAGTCGCAGAGGCGCAAAGTTTTTTTGCCATTTTTGTTATTCTGAGGAACGAAGGATCTCCGTAAGTAACTCCGTAACGAAAATCCAATCTTTGTCGAGCTTCTTGCGGAGATTTCTCCTTCGTCGAAATGACAAATAAGAAGATACAATCATTGTTTTTTTTAAAAAAATTACATTATCTGCAAAATCTGTGCGAGACAAAATAATTAGAGAGAATTTGTTTAATTAGTGGCAAAAAACTTTGTGACTTTGCGTTTTCGCGAGACTAAAAAAACAAAACTTTGCTAATCTTTGCGTAAATCTTTGCGCACTTTGCGGTAAAAACTCCCTCCCAAAATTTCACACAAAAAACATTGAGATTTAAACTTTAAACAAAACTTTATTCCTTAATTTTGTATCGCTAAAAATAAATAGACAAACTATGAGTTCATTTGACGTAGTCATTATAGGTTCAGGTCCTGGCGGATATGTATCAGCAATTCGTTGCGCACAATTAGGTTTCAAAACTGCAATTGTAGAAAAATATAATTCATTAGGCGGAACTTGCCTTAACGTAGGTTGTATTCCTTCAAAAGCATTACTATCTTCTTCTCATCATTATGCCGAAATTGCTCATTTTGCAGATCACGGAATCGAAGTTTCCGGAGATGTAAAAATCAATTTAGAGAAAATGATTGCTCGTAAACAAGCAGTTGTAGATCAAACCGTAGGTGGAATCAACTACTTAATGGATAAAAATAAAATTACTGTTTTCAATGGTTTAGGTTCTTTCGTAGACGCAACACATATTGCAGTTGCAAAAGCTGACGGAACATCAGAAACTATCGAAGCAAAATATACTGTAATCGCTACAGGTTCAAAACCATCTTCTTTACCATTCATCAAAATTGATAAAGAAAGAATCATCACTTCTACTGAAGCTTTGGCTTTAAAAGAAGTTCCAAAACATTTAGTAATCATTGGTGGTGGAGTTATCGGAATCGAGCTTGGACAAGTTTACCTACGTTTAGGAGCTCAGGTTTCTGTAGTAGAATTCATGGACAGAATTATTCCTGGAATGGATGCTTCTTTGTCTAAAGAATTGACTAAAGTATTGAAAAAACAAGGAATGAAATTTTACGTTTCTCATAAAGTAAAATCAGTAGAAAGAAACGGCGATGCTGTTGTAGTTCAGGCTGAAAATGCAAAAGGAGAAACTATTACTTTAGAAGGAGATTATTCATTAGTTTCTGTTGGTCGTCGTCCTTACACAGACGGATTAAACGCTGACAAAGCAGGAGTTAAAATTTCTGATAGAGGACAAGTAGAAGTAAACGATCATTTACAAACTAATGTTCCAAATATTTATGCAATTGGAGACGTGGTTCGTGGAGCAATGTTGGCACACAAAGCAGAAGAAGAAGGAACTATGGTTGCTGAAATCTTAGCTGGTCAAAAACCACATATTGATTATAACTTAATTCCTGGTGTAGTGTACACTTGGCCGGAAGTTGCTGCAGTTGGACAAACAGAAGAGCAGGTAAAAGCTTCAGGAACAGAATACAAAGTTGGAAGTTTTCCTTTCAAAGCTTTAGGTCGTGCAAGAGCAAGTGGAGATCTTGACGGATTCGTAAAAATCATCGCCGATGCTAAAACCGATGAGGTTTTAGGAGTTCACATGATTGGAGCACGTACAGCAGACTTAATTGCTGAGGCAGTTACCGCAATGGAGTTCAAAGCGTCTGCTGAAGATATCTCAAGAATGAGCCATGCGCACCCAACTTTTGCTGAAGCAGTAAAAGAAGCTGCATTAGCCGCTACAGATAACAGAGCATTACACGTATAATTTACGTTAAACATATTTTTAAAAACCGCCAATTCTGAAATTTCAGAATTGGCGGTTTTTATTTTTTATGTAGTCCCTAAGGGCCACTTTTTACCAACTGGGTTATTTTGTTTCTACCAACATTAAACTCCTAACGGAGTTAAACTAATATTTAATCATAACATATAAATTTTATATTTTGGAGAGATTATATATTGATAGTTTCTATCAGCATTAATCTCCTAACGGAGTTAAACTAATATTTAATCATAACATATAAATTTTATATCTCGGAGAGATTATATATTGGTAGAAAAAATAGCATTTACCATTTTTTTGTCTCGTAGAGACCACATATTTATAGTAGATAAAATATTTCATTCATTAAATAGATTATTAAAATTTAAAAAAGCTCCAGAGGAGCAAAATATTTATAGCAGAGCATTGTCGCAAAGATTCCAAGCTCCAGCGGAGCGACATATTTATAATCGATACATATGTCGCTCCGCTGGAGCTTTATGTCGACGACAATAAATTACGCTATAGATATTTAGCTTCTTTGAAGCGTTTTATATCTAATACAATTTAGCTTAACGGTAATCCAATAAAAGATTTCAATAGTTAGAAAATATAAAATCAAATAAAAATGTTGTAAATTAAATTTAGGTTTCTCAGATTACCTTTATAAATCTAAAAGGTAATATTATGAAAAATAGATATATAGCTCCAGTTCTTATTGGGGCAGGAGTTGCGCTTGCACTTTATTCATGTGGAGCAACAATTCCGGAAAAAGCAAAAGCAGTTACTAATTTTGACAAAACGAAATATTTAGGGAAATGGTACGAAATTGCAAGATTGGATTTTAAATATGAAAAAGATCTCAACAACGTCACTGCCGAATATTCTCTAAACAATAACGGAACAATAAAAGTAGATAATAAGGGCTACAATGTCAAAAAAGACAAATGGGAAGAAAGCATAGGAAAAGCCAAATTCGTCAAAAAAGATGATGTTGCTATGCTTAAGGTCTCATTTTTTGGTCCTTTTTATGCCGGATATAATGTAATTGCTATTGATGATAATTACAAATATGCTCTTGTTGCTGGTGAAAACTTAAAATACATGTGGATACTTTCCAGAGAGACTACCATTCCTGAAAGCATAAAAGCCAATTATCTTGTAAAAGCACAGGAAATTGGTTATAATGTTTCAGATTTGGTTTGGACAGAACACAATAAGACAAATTAATAAAAATTATAAACGTTGATTTTTATTAAATAAGAAACCCGATAGATTTTAAAACCTATCGGGTTTGCTATTATTTGTAAAATGGAATAGATTATCTGGTGAAAACACTTTTATAATTATCCCAATATCTGTAAATCAAAAATAAGTTAGCCAGGAACAGTAATCCTGCAATTGGTAAACCTTCAGGAGCCAGGAAATAATTGATAAACAAAATGTTTACTGTAATTGGCAGGATCAAAATATTAGCCAATGTTACATAACGTCCTGTTACAAATGCAATTCCGCAAAGCAATTCTATTGATTTTGCTAAAGGCATTAGATAAGTTGAAGCCATTAAACCAACATTAAAAGCTTTAAAATTCCCTGTTGTTTCTGGTTCCGGCATTAGATGAAAAAAATAACTTATAGAAGCAAAAAGCAACAATAGACCAATTAAAACACGGACAATAATGGTAGCAATTTTCATAATACTAGATTTAATAAGGTTAAAAAATAATTTACTTGCTGATAAATATTTTAAATCTGAATTCTCTAATAAAATGAAAATGTGTTTTAAATGTTTTTTATTAAGAATTCTGTAAGCAATACAATTGTATATTGAGTTTAATTTAATACTATATCAAATATAACGATTTTTTTCTTATCAAATTACTGTTTTATTAACACTTTTCTTGTTTTTTTATTGGTGATATTATAATAAATTTTGCTATTTTATAGTCTCATTTATAAGTCTGACCATTAATTTATTTAAATGTTCAACCTGATAATTTCCTACTGATGCAACAAGATGATCGTTGCCAATACCGCTGTCATTGGTTATAAAAACATAAGTTCCATTAGTTGCAATTGCCATATAACGCATTAAAAATTCTGTTTCTTTATCTATTCCGCTGGCAGTTATCGGGATTATTCTGATTCCTTTTTTACTTGCAGTTGCTATCAAATCATGAATTTCTGAGATAATTTGATCATCATAATGTGGCGGAGCATCTAATACTAAAAATAATATTCTTGACGTAGCATCTTCAGACCATTCTAAATCATTAATCGATTTATCTAAAGCTGTTTCAACTGCTTCCGGGAAATCTCCTCCATCTTCGGCTGATTGTTCTTTTATAAAATCAACAGTATCATCAATATCATTTGAAAAGTCAGATATTTTGGTAACATAATCTTCGCCTTTATCCCTGTAAAAAACGGCTCCCATATTTATAGCAACATCTTGGTTTTTATTTTTTACTTTAGAAATAACGTCTGTCAATTCTTTTTTTAAATATTCCAGTTCATCTCCCATAGAACCAGTTGCATCAACCATAAATGCGATATCAATTTTCTTTTCGGTATTTTTTGCATTGTAATTTTGCAAAACTAATCTGTTGACTTTTTTATCAGTATAGGTTTGGATGTTTTTGAATATCTCGTCCCCAATTTTAATTTTTAAGTTTTGTTGATTAGATTGGTTTCCATCCTTTAAATGAGGCCAAAATTCTGCATTTCCTTTATTATTTGTTCTGGATGACCAAACGATTTCATTTTGAGCGTTTATTAATGAAACAGGCACATCTGTTAAATTTTCCGAATCATATTTTATGTTTACAGAAACTCTGTCGTTTAGGCGATACTTCCAGTAATTGCTCATTTCAGCAAATTCAGAATTTGCATTCAATGATTCCCAAAATGCCCAATTACTTAAATCATTCCATTCGCCTGCGGTAATTTGTCCAGCCTGTATTTGCTGTTGTATTTCGGTTTCAGAGTAGCTGTCTCCTGAAGATTCTGTTTCAGCACGATCTTCTGTAGCTGTAATTGAAGTTTCTCTGGCTTCTTCAGCAGAAGAGGTGGCATCTGCTTTTTTGCAAGAAAATAATAATGTGGTAATTACCACGGCGATTAAGCTTAATTTTGCAATTGTTTTCATAAAGGTTTTAAAATTTAATTGATAAATGATGTTTTTGGTTTTATTAAAAGTGGTTTTGTGTTAAAAAGCTGTTTTTATAATAACTCTTAATTCCGTGTACTAAAAAGTGTGCCAATAATTTTTGAGTATTATTTTATCGAAGGATTTTTTTTGTCGTAATTTTGAAATCTAAAAATTATACTTTTTTGAGAGTTTCCATTCATAAACATATTTCAAATCCAGAGCATTTTAAACAACAACTTTTAAGCTGGTCGCAACAATTTCGCGAGGTTATTTTTTTGGATAGCAATTCGTATCCACAAGAATATTCCAGTTTTGATTGCGTGTTGGCTGTGGATGCTTTTACTTCGCTAAAAACTGATTTCCACAATGCTTTTGATGACCTTAAACAATATCAACAAACCACTAAAGACTGGCTTTTTGGCTATCTTTCATATGATTTAAAAAATGATATTGAGCAAGTAAGTTCTTCCAATTTTGATGGTTTAGATTTTCCTGATTTATTTTTCTTTCAGCCAAAAAAAATAATTTCATTAAAAGGAAATGAACTCGAAATGCAGTATTTATTATTGTGTGATGATGAGGTGGAAGATGATTTTGAGGAAATCGTTCAAAGTGAAAATTATTCTTTTATAACGCTAAACGAAGTCGGAACGGCGGGAGAAGTGCAACAGCGTATTTCAAAAGATTTGTATGTAGAAAAAGTTTCGAAAATGCTCGATCATATTCATAAAGGCGATATGTATGAGGCTAATTTTTGTATGGAGTTTTATGCGGAAAATGCAGTTATAAATCCGCTTGAAAAATTTCAGAAACTCAATAAAATTTCAAAGGCACCATTTTCGGTTTTTTTTAAAAATCATAAACATTTTTTGCTTTCAGCTTCACCGGAACGTTATCTGAAAAGAGTAGGAGAGACTTTGATTTCTCAGCCTATAAAAGGAACTTCAAAAAGGTTTTTGGACCCAATTGAAGACGAAAAATCAAAACAATTTTTAGAATCTGATTCCAAAGAACGTGCAGAGAATATCATGATTACAGATTTGGTTCGGAATGATTTGTCGCACACAGCGCAAAAAGGTTCTGTAAAGGTTGTAGAGCTTTGTAGAATCTATTCGTTCTTGCAGGTTCACCAAATGATTTCTACAATAACTTCAAAATTAGATCCGCAATATTCGCCAATCGATGTTTTAAGAACCACTTTCCCAATGGGAAGTATGACCGGAGCCCCAAAAATTTCGGTTATGAAAATTATAGAAAACCTGGAAGAAACCAAACGTGGTTTGTATAGTGGGTCAGTTGGTTATTTTACACCGGATGGCGACTTTGATTTTAATGTTGTGATCAGAAGTATTTTGTATAATCAGGAAAATAAATACGTTTCTTTTTCTGTAGGAAGTGCTATTACAGCACAATCAATACCGGAAAATGAATACGAAGAATGTTTGTTGAAAGCGAAAGCAATGCACGAAGTTTTGCAGTAATTTTTAAAAAGTTAGCCAAAGATTAAAGGATTAAAGTGATTTTGTTTCACGCAGATTTAAAAAGATCAAAGCAGATTTAGTTAGATTTTTATAAAATTAATCTGCGCTCATCGGCTTAAATCTTTTTAAAATCTGCGTGAAATTCATATAGAAAATCTGTGCTAATCTTTTAATCTGTGGCAGAAAAAAAAATAGTGATAATTCGTGCAATTCGTGACAAAAAGCATTAACAAAATACACGCTTAACATTTCATTTAAAAATAGATCGAATTTAATTTTTTACATTTATCGAATGTTTTCAAAATTTCAAAATCACATTACATCGAGATTTCCATTTTTGGAAGAAAAAAAACTATTTCTGGCTATTAGCGGAGGATTGGACAGCATGGTTTTATTGCATTTGTTAAAGCAGTTACCGTATGAAATTGCTGTTTTGCATTGCAATTTTCAACTTCGCGGATTAGAAAGTTTTGGTGATCAGAGTTTTATTCAGGACTATTGTGATCGAAATAACATCCCGATTTTTACCACACAATTTGATACCGAGGCTTTTGCCAAAGATTATAAACTATCGACACAAGTTGCAGCACGTGAATTGCGTTACAGTTGGTTTTATGAACTTTTAGAAAAAGAGAAATTCGATTATATTCTAACCGCACATCATGCCGATGATAATCTGGAAACTTTTATTATCAACTTAACCAGAGGAACAGGATTAGAAGGATTGACAGGTATTCCAGAACAAAACGATCGAATTATTCGCCCGCTTTTGCCTTTTTCCAGAGATGAAATCCTGAAATATGCTCAGGGAAATAATATCGAATGGCGTGAAGACAGCAGTAATGCGTCTAATAAATATCTTCGAAATAAGATTCGCCATGATTTGGTTCCCATGCTGAAAGAAATCAATCCTAATTTTTTGAATGCTTTTAAGAAAACACAATCATATTTACAGGAATCGCAGGAAATGGTCGAAGATGCTTCGATTATGATTTATCAGCAAGTAGCAAAAGAAGACGGTGAGGATATTCATTTTGATTTGAATCAGCTTAAAAAATTGCCTAATTATAAATCATACTTATATCAGTGGCTGAATGAATTTGGCTTTCTGGCCTGGAACGATATTTATGATTTAGTCGATGGACAATCTGGAAAACAAGTGCTTTCGGCTGAGTTTCGTTTACTAAAAAATAGGAATACTTTAATTTTAAGCCCGATTTCTGAAATAGCAGAAAAGGAAGAATTTGAAATTTCGGCAAACGATAAAGAAGTTAATTTTCCCTTAAAATTGAAGCTTTGTCAAGTAGACGACATTACAATAGATTCAAATAAAGCTATCTTTGTGGACGCTGAAAAAATCCAGTTTCCACTTGTTTTACGTAAATGGAATGAAGGGGATATTTTTTACCCTTTTGGGATGGATGGAAAGTCTAAAAAAGTGAGTAAACTTTTTAAAGATGAAAAGTTATCCCTGATAGAAAAAGAAAAAACATGGCTTTTATGTTCAGATAATCAGATTGTTTGGGTTGTTGGAATCAGACAAGATGAACGTTTTAAAATTGAAAATACCACAAATAAAATACTTAAAATAGAATTACTATAATGAACTCTAATCAATACGATCAAACGATAATGTCGAAAAATATCTGGAATAAAACCATTGTGTTTTTCCTGTTTTTCTTGTTTGCTTTTGCAAAAGGGAATGCTCAAATCCTGGAACCGGTAAAATGGACTTCAAAAATTGAAAAGAAATCAGGGAATAATGCCGTTTTAATTTTTGATGGAACAATTGAAAAAGACTGGCATATGTATTCGCAATTTACTCCGGATGGCGGACCTCTTGCTTTGGAAATTGCCTTTAAAAATCAAAAAGGAAACTATAATTTAGTTGGAAAAGCTAAAGAAGGAAAAACCAGAACTGCTTTTAATGATGTTTTTGGTGTAAATGAAACTTTCTTTGAAGGTAAGGCACATATCGAACAGGAAATAACAATTATAAATCCGAATTTGAAAACAGTTGATGTTGAATTTGATTTTCAGGTTTGTAAAGAAGTTTGTATCAATTCGAATAAAAAATTCTCAATTGTAATTCCTTCCACTTTTAAGATGGATGCGGTTGCGAGTGTTTCAGAAGTAAAGAAAGATGAAACTAAAGTAGAAGGTTTAGCAGTTGATACAGTAAAACCAACAATTGAAACGGCTAAGGTTGAAACTACAAAAAATGCTGTTGCTGAAACTCCATCAAAAGAAGATATGCCTGGTCCGACTCCGGCAAGAAGTTTATGGTCGATCTTTTTTATTGCTTTTATATCAGGATTTGCAGCGTTATTAACGCCTTGTGTTTTCCCGATGATCCCAATGACGGTAAGTTTCTTTACTAAACAAAGTAAAAGCAGGGCAAAAGGAATTAGAAATGCTATTTTTTACGGACTTTCAATTATTGCGATTTATGTTATTTTAGGATTAATTGTAACTAAGATATTTGGTGCAGATGCATTAAACGCTTTGTCTACAGATGTGTGGTTTAACTTAATCTTCTTTATTATATTGATCATTTTTGCTACTTCATTTTTGGGAGCTTTCGAAATTATGTTGCCAAATTCATGGGGAAATAAAGTAGATCAACAAGCAGACAGAGGCGGAATAATAGGAATATTGTTCATGGCTTTAGCTCTGGCAATTGTATCGTTTTCTTGTACAGGACCAATTGTAGGGACTTTATTAGTAGAAGCGGCTTCAAATGGAGGAATTGCACCAATTATTGGAATGTTAGGATTTTCATTGGCTTTGGCTTTGCCGTTTATGTTATTTGCAATGTTCCCGGGATGGTTAAATTCTTTACCAAAATCTGGTGGATGGCTGAATACTGTAAAAGTGGTTTTAGGATTTTTAGAATTGGCTTTAGCATTTAAATTTTTATCAAATGCTGATTTAGTTTTACAATTACACTTATTAGAAAGAGAAGTTTTTATTGCGATCTGGATCGCTATTTTTGCAGCTTTGACTTTATATTTATTCGGAAAAATTACATTGCCGCACGATAGTCCGTTACAACATATTTCAGTTGGCAGATTGTATTTAGGATTGCTTACATTAGTGTTTACAGTATATTTAATTCCGGGACTTTGGGGAGCACCATTAAAGTTAATCAGCGCTTTTCCGCCTCCTCCACAATATAGCGAAAGCCCGTTTGGAGTAGGAGGTTCTGCTAATTCAGCAGGAAATGCCGAATCTATAAAAGGATTGCCTGACGGAGCTGAATTAGGGCCGCACGGTATTATGGTTTTTCACGATTATGAAGATGGTTTAGCTTATGCAAAATCAATCAACAAACCAATTATGCTTGATTTTACAGGTTATGCTTGTGTGAATTGCAGAAAAATGGAAAATAATGTGTGGTCAGAACCTACGATTTTACCAATCCTGAAAAACGATGTTGTTTTGATTTCTCTTTATGTAGATGATAAACGTGAATTGCCAAAAGAAGAGCAATTTGTAACTAAATCAGGCGATAAAATTATTACTGTTGGAGATAAATGGACTGATTTTATGATCTCAAAATATAAAACGAATACTCAGCCATTATATATTATAACTGATTTAGAAGGCAAGAATTTAAACAATACAAAACCAACAATTAGTTATGTAAATGCAGATGAATATTTGCATTGGCTAAAAGAAGGAATTGGAAATTTTAAATAATATTTTTTTAGAGGAAAGAGAATAGAATAAAGAAAATAGAAAATAGAATAAAGAAGGTAGGGAATCTAAAAGCTGAATTCTAAAATCTAAAATTATAATATTAAGGTTGAAATTAATTCAAAGCAAAAAGCACTCTGATTACCAAACTCAGAGTGCTTTTTTGTATTAGCAATTTTTTTGTTTCTATTCTTTCGCTTTGTTATCTTGCATTTACTCTTGCTTCTAACTTCTTGCATCTATTTTCTATATTCTACTCTTCATTCTATTCTCTTTAATCTATCTTCTTTCCTCTAAAATAATTAAAGCAAAAAGCACTCTAAGTCTAACTCAGAGTGCTTTTTTAATTTTGGTTTATTTTGGTTTTGGTTTATTTCTTATAAAAATTCTCCGTGTTGAGAAATGTCTAATCCTAATTCTTCTTTTTCTTCAGTAACTCTTAAAGGTGTAATTTTATTTACAACAAAGAATAAAATATACGAACCTACAAAAGCGAAGATTGAAACGATTACTAAGGCAGTTAATTGGTTGATGAATAAAGTTGGGGTTCCAAAGATTAAACCTTGATTGTCTCCAACAGCAGGATTAATAGCTTTTGAAGCAAAAACTCCTGTTAACAGCATACCTACCATTCCACCAACACCGTGACAAGCAAAAACGTCTAAGGCATCATCAATTTTACCTTTAGGGAATTTGCTGACTACAAGATTACTAACAATTGCAGAGAAAGCCCCGATAAAAATAGCGTGAGGAATACTTACGAAACCGGCAGCAGGTGTAATAGCAACAAGACCTACAACAGCTCCAATACAAGCTCCAAGAGCAGATAATTTATGTCCGATGATTTTATCAAGGAAAACCCAGGCCATAGCAGCAGCGGCAGCAGCAACAGTTGTAGTTCCTAAAGCCTGAACGGCTAAACCGTTTGCCCCAAGTGCAGAACCTGCATTGAAACCAAACCATCCAAACCATAGTAAACCTGTACCTAATAATACATAAGTAATTCTGGCAGGATTAACTTTCTGAATTTTTCTTTTTCCTAAAAAGATTGCTCCGGCTAATGCAGCCCAACCAGCACTCATGTGTACTACTGTTCCTCCTGCAAAATCTAATACTCCCATTTTAAAGAAAACTCCATCAGGATGCCATGTCATGTGAGCTAAAGGTGCATATATAACTAAAATAAATAAAACCATAAATAATAAATAAGCCCAGAAACGTACACGTTCTGCAAATGCACCAGTAATTAATGCTGGTGTAATGATGGCAAATTTTGCTTGAAACAACGCGAATAACATAAACGGAATAGTTGGGGCAAGACTCCATGCAGTGTTGGTACCAACGCCTTCAAAGAATAAATTAGTAGATGGATTTCCTATGATTCCTCCTATAGTAGGACCAAAAGCTAATCCAAATGCAACCACAACCCATAAGATAGTAACAATTACCATTGCCATGAAACTTTGTAACATCGTACTGATAACGTTTTTCTTACCTACCATTCCTCCGTAGAAAAAACCTAATCCTGGTGTCATAAGCAATACAAATGCAGTTGCTACGATCATCCAAGCTGTATCTCCTGTGTCGAACTTTACCGCTTCAGCCGGAATTGGACTGTCTTTTAAGATAAAGTTTGATATAAAGGTTAGTACCAAAATAGTGATAAGAATCACACTTAAAATAATTTTTCGCATAGTTATTTAGTTTTAAATTTTTTATAAAAGTATAAAATCAATTGACACCCCTATAAAAAATAGAGTTCAATACTTAATTTTTGTTAATTTTTAAATTTAACCCCCTATATTTTGCGTGTATTTGTTAAAAAGAACTTAAAATTTGGAATTTATTAATGAAAATTTTTAAAAAGTAGGTTTTTAGTGGCTTTGTTAACAAAAAACAATCATAATAATTTCAATTTTAAGATTAATAATGCTTAAATATTCAAATAATTGATAAAAAATGATTTTGATTTTAAATAAAAAGGCATCAAATGAATTTTCAAATGATGCCTTTTTTAAGAAGAGATGTTTATCTATTTCTGATTAAATTTTGCCTTGAATTTATCGTTCAATTTAGTTTGAAAAGTTTCTAAGTTAATGGATCTGCCCTGAATAAAGGCAGTCGTTAATTTATTGGTTCTCATGTCGAGTGCATCACCTTCAGAAATAAATAACGTTGCATCTTTACCCGTTTCTAATGTACCGCAAGTAGCATCAATACCTAGTAATTTTGCCGTATTTGAAGTGATAAGCTGTAAAGCTTTTTCTTTATCCAGACCAAAAGCAGCACAAGTTCCTGCCAGGAAAGGAAGATTTCTTACGCTCATACGTTCGTGATCTCCGCTGTTTTCGAGGCCAACCACAATGCCTTTATCAGTAAGTATTTTAGCCATTTTATAAGGCAGATTTACATCTTGGTCATCACTTGCCGGCATATCGTGAACACGTCTTAGAAAAACACCAACATTGTATTTTTGCAAGACATCAGCAGATTTGTAGGCTTCAAAACCTCCAACAATAACAATTTTTTTAATCTGGTTGTCAACGGCCAATTGTATGGCATCTACAATTTGTTTCTCTTCATCTGCATGGATATACAGCGTCTGTGTTCCGTCAAAAAGTCCTTTTGTTGCTTCTAAAACTACATTTCGTTCTTTTGAAGGAGTTTGATTGTAAGCTTTAGAATTAATTAAAAATGCAGCTATTTCTTCAACTTGTTTAGGATAATCTTTGTTTGCTTCGATTATTCCGGGTTCAAACCATGATCCTGATCTTTTAAAGTTTGATGGAAAATTAAGGTGAATTCCGTCATTCTCTTTTATGATAGCATCCTTCCAGCTCCAGGCATCTAATTGTACTACTGAAGATGTTCCTGAAATTCTGCCTCCACGAGGCGTAATCTGAGCGATTAAAACACCATTCGGACGAACAGTTTCTACTACTTTAGATTCTGAATTGTAAGCAATTATACTTCTTACATTTGGATTAAAACTTCCAATTTCTTCTTCATCATCAGATGATTTTACCGCATCAATTTCTACCAGACCTAATGTTGCATTAGGAACAATAAATCCCGGATAAACATGTTTTCCGCTGGCATCAATAGTAGTATCAAATGCATCGGCAGCAAGCCTGATTGTTCTGGCATCGGCTACTAAAGTAATCTTTCCGTCCTTGAAACCAATCGCGCTATTTTCAATCACTGTTCCGTTACCTAAATGTGCAGTAGCATTTAAAATCAAAACTGATTTAGTTTCTTTTGGTGCCGGTATTTGCTGTGCTTTTATTTGTACCGAAGCACAAACTGCGAGCAGCATTATATATATGTTTTTATGTATCATATTATGTTTTTTTATCTTTCTGAATTTTCTAAAGCCTATAATTGTTCTAAAGTATCACAGTGATATTCTTTTTTCTCTTTTCTTGTAGGCTGTTGTGTACCTGCGCCTTTGTTTTTTTCCTGTAGCATTTGCCCAATTAACAAGCTTCTTTCTTTAGTAATAGCGAGTTGTTTTTCGGCATCTTTTTCAATATCAAAATAAACAACACCTTCAATAATTGTTTTTTCTGCTTTTGCATAAATAGATAATGGATTGTCGCTCCATAATACAACATCAGCATCTTTACCTACTTTAAGACTTCCTACTTTATCATCGATATGTAATAATTTGGCAGGATTCAGGGTTACAAATTTCCAGGCATCTTCCTCAGAAATATTTCCGTATTTAACTGCTTTTGCAGCTTCCTGATTCAATCTTCTGGACATCTCTGCATCATCAGAGTTATAAGCCACAACTAATCCTTCATTGTGCATAATTGGCCCGTTGAACGGAATTGCATCATTTACTTCAAATTTATAAGCCCACCAATCAGAGAAGGTAGAAGCTCCAACTCCGTGTTCTTTCATTTTATCAGCTACTTTGTACCCTTCTAGAATATGCGTAAAAGTGTTTACTCTAAAATTGAATTTCTCAGTAACATTCATCAACATCAAAATCTCAGATTCTACATATGAGTGACAGGTAATGAAACGCTCTTTATTGATGATTTCTGCAATAGTCTGCAATTCTAAATCAACTCTTGGCGCTTTTCCTTTTTTAGAACCGGCGTTGAATTTTTTCCAGTTTTCGTCATATTCTTTGGCACGTTGAAAATAGTCTGTAAAAACCTGTTCAACACCCATTCTCGTTTGAGGAAAACGAGTTGGATTATCTATTCCCCAATTGGCTTGTTTTACATTTTCTCCTAAAGCAAATTTGATAAACTTAGGTTGGTTTTTGTATAACATTTCATCAGGAGAAGATCCCCATTTCCATTTTACAATTGCAGAACGACCGCCAATAGGGTTTGCAGATCCGTGTAAAAGCTGAGAAATCGTTACACCTCCGGCAAGATCCCTGTAAATATTAATATCTTCAGAGTTTACAACATCCTGAATCGTAACTTCGGCAGTTGAGTTGTGACCGCTTTCGTTAACACCTTTTGAAATAGCAATATGCGAATGCTCATCGATGATTCCGCTTGTAATATGTTTTCCTTTTGCATCAATTACTGTAGCAGATGCATCTGAAAGATTTTTACCAACTGCAGCAATTTTTCCGTTTTTAATTAAAACATCAGTTTCTGTCAAAACGCCTTCTTTTTCATTTGTCCAAACAGTAGCATTTTTAAATAATAAGGTTTGAGCCGTTAGTTTTTTCGAATCACCAAAAGCAACGTTAGGATAAGTTGTTGGAATAATAGGATTTGGTTTTTCTACTTTGACAGTATCTTTAACAGCAACAAATGCACTTGTTCTTAAAGCAGTCCAGGTCAACTCATCACCATTTGATAAAACAGCTTTTCCGGATAAACTTTCCGGTTTTTCGATAAATCCGGTTAAACGTGTATAGTTTGATTTAATGGTGTCTGCAGGTTTAATTAAAAGGGAAATCCAATTTTTAGAAACAGCAAAAGTGGTTTTTAATTTTTTTGCATCGGCAGTAGTTATTTCAGATTTTGGCGCATCAACAGTTCCGTCAATTTTCCATTTATAAGTATCTTTTCCAACTGTTAAGTCATAGTTTCCGCGAATATCTTTTCCATTAATATCATTTACTACATATTTTGTTCCCTGAACCCAGTTTTCATATAAAACCGTTTTCTCGTCAAAAATTTCACCTGAAGTAATTACAAAATTGGCATAACTTCCGGTTTTTAAACTTCCAACTTCATTGCTTTTTCCTAAAATAGCGGCCGGAATTGTTGTCAGGGCTTCTAAAGCTTTCGTTTTATCAAAACCATATTTAATGGCTTTTAATAAATTAGGTTTAAAGTCTTCAGTCTTTTTTAATTTGTCAGTCGTCAGGGCAAAAACAACACCATTATCTGATAATACTTTTAGGTTTGAAGGTGCCTGATTCCAGAAACGCATATCTGTCAACTCTATTTGATTAGATAAATATGGATTTGAAACATCATAAGCCTCAGGGAAACTTATTGGGATAATATATTTTGCGTTTGTATTTTTGATTTCGTCGATTCTTTCAAACTCATTTCCGCTGCCTTTCAGAACATAACTTAAGCCAAACTCTTTAGCGATTTTAGCGGCTCTCAAACTATTTAATTTGTCTTCTGAAGCAAAAATCTGAACTAGTTTTTCGTTGTTTGCCAATGCCTCTAACGATAAATCTTTAGTGTCAGAATTTCCTTTTTTATACCAATCCAGGTCTAAATACATCTGACGCAATAAGGCCATCATACCCATTAATGAGCTTGGATATGCCTGATTTGTTAAGGCACTTCTTGAGAATGCAAAGTGATTGGTAATTTTATTGGCGATGATTTGTTTACTGTTTTCAGCATTATTCAGGGCAACTAAAACTCCTGTTCCCTGAGCGATTCCGTCAGGAATATGAGTTCCAACAACACCAAAACCTGCTTTTAGTAATTCTTCGGCTTTTGGCTGGTCATATTTAAACGTTTCATACGTATTTACTTCCGGGCGAACACTTTCGTTCCAGTAATAACCAACTCGTTTCGTATCGTATAGTGGGTTACGATCGCGTCCTCTGGTTACATTAGCTTTTGGTTTTTCAACGCCAAAACTGGTATAAATATCAATAAATGAAGGGTAAATTGTTTTTCCTTCAAGATCAATAGCAATACTGTTTTTAGGAATTGTAATAGTATTTCCAACTGCAACAACTTTCCCATCCTGAATGAGTAAAGTTCCTTTTTCGATTTTTTGAGTTGGTGTAACATAAATCGTGGCATTGGTAAAAACAGTGTAATTCTTGTTCTTGTTCTGCACACTTTCATTAATTGGGAAGTATTCCTGAGCGTAGGTTTTTGTTAAAAAAACACTCAAAAAGAGTAGGAGTAGGGCTTTTTTCATAGTTAATTTGCAATTTTGTTGCTAAAAATATGAAATATATGTTATCTAAAATTTATTTAGTTAAATGTTTTTTCTTTATTTGGTTAATAATTTAATTAAACCATTGATAAGTAGCACTTATAGAATAGTATGAAAAATAACAAGACAATAAAATGGGGAATCATTGGCCTGGGAAACATTGCAAATCAATTTGCTGCAGATTTGCTGCTGTTAGATGACGCTCATTTGTTTGCAGTTGCTTCCAGAGATCATGGTAAAGCAATTGAGTTTGCAAAAAAGTACGATTGCCTCAAAGCATACGATTCTTATGATATGCTTTTTAAAGATGATCAGGTCGACATTATTTATATTGCAACGCCACATGACTCGCATGCCGAATTATCTATAAAAGCATTAGAAAACGGGAAACATGTATTATGCGAAAAACCACTTGCACTGTCTTATAAAGATGCTGTTCGAATGGTCGAAGCTTCTAAAAAACACAATAAATTTTTTATGGAAGCATTCTGGACGCGTTTCATTCCGTCGGTTCAGGAAGTTTTGGCTAAAATAAATCAGGGAATTATTGGCGATGTAAAACATATAAAAGCTGATTTTGCTTTCTATGCAGACGAAAAACAAGGAGGAAGACTTTTTGATAAAAATCTTGGCGGTGGCGCTTTATTTGATATTGGCGTTTATCCGTTATTTCTCTCCTATATAATGCTTGGGATTCCAAAAGAAATAACAGCAAAATCTATTGATCATAAAAACGGAATCGATCTTCAAACATCCATGATTTTGCAATATGAGAATGCTCAGGCAGTTTTGCATGCTTCTATAATTTCAGAGTCTGATATGAACGCCACAATAAGCGGTACACAAGGACATATTCAGCTTAATTCTCCGTGGTATATTGCTGACGGATATTCTGTTTCTAAAAATGGTAATGAAGAAAATTTTAGTTTGCCAAATCTGGGAACTGGATATACCCATGAAGCAATTGAATGTCATGATTGTATCAGAAATAATCAAATCGAAAGTCAGCTTTGGTCACATCAAAATTGTCTTGATTTGAGTAAAATAACAGACGAGATTAAAACTCAAATAGGTTTAGAATTTTAAATAATACATTTTGTAGTAAAAATATTATAATTAAGATTTTTTTCATTAGATTTAAAAATATTTAATGAAGAGATTTTATGTTAGTAAAAGTTTACGGAAGTGCCGTTTTTGGAGTTGAGGCGACTACAATTACTGTAGAAGTTCATATGGATAAAGGGATTGGTTATCACTTAGTTGGATTGCCTGACAATGCAATAAAAGAAAGCAGTTACCGAATTGCTGCCGCTCTTAAAAATAATGGCTACAGTTTACCCGGCAAAAAAATAACGATCAATATGGCACCTGCAGACTTAAGAAAGGAAGGTTCTGCGTATGATTTACCATTAGCAATGGGAATTTTAGTAGCCTCAGATCAGATAAAAGCTCCTGAAATTGAAAATTATGTCATTATGGGAGAGCTTTCTCTCGACGGAAGTTTACAACCCATTCGCGGAGCTTTACCCATTGCCATAAAAGCGAAAGAAGAAGGTTATAAAGGTTTTTTCCTCCCAATTCAAAACGTAAAAGAAGCTGCGATTGTTGACGGATTAAATGTATACGGAGTCGAAAATGTGCAAGATGTAATTAACTTTTTTGCTGGCAAAGGAACTCTTCAACCTACCATTATTGATACGCGAGCCGAATTTTATAAAACCTTAGATTTTCCGGAATTCGATTTTTCTGATGTGCGCGGACAAGAAAGTATAAAACGATGTATGGAAATTGCTGCTGCCGGAGGTCACAATATTATTTTAATTGGTCCGCCTGGAGCAGGAAAAACGATGCTTGCCAAACGTGTGCCCAGTATTTTACCGCCAATGACTTTACGGGAAGCATTAGAAACGACTAAAATTCATAGTGTTGCTGGAAAATTAAAAGAAGTAGGTTTAATGAATCAGCGGCCATTTCGTAGTCCGCATCATACTATTTCGAATGTTGCACTTGTTGGTGGAGGAAGTTATCCGCAGCCTGGCGAAATTTCGATGGCACATAACGGAGTTTTGTTTCTGGACGAATTACCGGAATTTAAACGTGATGTTTTAGAAGTTATGCGTCAGCCGCTTGAAGATCGTGAAGTAACTATTTCGCGTGCTAAATTTACAGTAACTTATCCGTCATCTTTTATGTTAGTGGCGAGTATGAACCCAAGCCCAAGTGGTTTTTTTAATGACCCAAGTATGCCAAATACTTCTTCGCCACAGGAAATGCAGCGTTATTTAAGTAAAATATCAGGGCCTTTATTAGACAGGATCGACATTCATATTGAAGTTACGCCGGTTCCTTTTGAAAAATTATCTGATGATCGAAAAGCCGAAAGCAGTGTTGAAATTAGGAAGAGAGTTACAGCAGCAAGGGAAATTCAGACTCAACGATTCGAAGCATTAGAAAACATACATTATAATGCACAAATGAGCAGTAAGTTAATCAGGGAATATTGTGCGCTTGACGATCAGTCAAAAGAATTATTAAAAACTGCGATGGAACGATTGAATCTTTCTGCACGTGCTTATGACAGAATCCTGAAAGTAGCCCGCACAATAGCTGATCTCGATAATGCGCCGTTGGTCATATCGCAACATATCGCCGAAGCAATTCAATATAGAAGTCTTGATCGTGATGGCTGGCTTGGCTGATGTTATGTTTATGGTTAGAAAATTATTCGAATTTTAAACTCGCACTTTTCGACATTAAATAAGAAGTTAACTTTTTTATTTTACCATTTTCCATTTCAAAAACATCACAAAAAACAGCATTTAATATATTCCCGTTTTTCATATTTCCCTGAACTGCACCTTCAGCAATGACAACATTGTTTTCTTCAACAAGTTTTATAATTTGAATTGCCGGGCTTCCAACAAAATTATCATTTTCAATTTCTTTATCAAATTCTTCTTTGCCAACATGTTGATAGATTCCCGGCATTTCCCAGATAATATCATCAGTAAGACAAGCAAGTATTCTTTCATGATCACTTACTTTAAAAGCTTCCATGTATTCGTTTACAGTTTGTTTATTTGCACTCATATTCAAAAGAGATTAAGATTGAATAATTTATTCACTAACTTTTTTGTATTCGAGGGTTCCCATTTGCGGCGTTGTAATAATACGTTTTGTGGCATCAAAATAATCTATTGTAAATTTTATGGGCAATAACACGGCAATAATAGTAAGTTCAGAATTATCTTGTGACAATTTCCATTTAGCTTTGTGTGATTCATCCCCCACCAGGCTTTCAAAATCTCCATTCTCTCTAAAAACCTGATAAACCTGATCCGTTTTAAAATAATCCTTAATATCTTTTTCCTTGCCTTTCTTTTCCCATTTTACTAATTGCCATTTTCCAATAAGTTCTTTAGAGGTTTGTGCATTTACAGATAAACCAATTAAACAGATAAAGATTAAAATTGTTTTTTGCATAATTGCATGGTTATTAGAGTTATAAGGTAAAAATACTAATTTTTAGAAATATTCCAAAAACTAATTTTTCTTCTCGTTACAAAACCTAGTTTTTCATAAAGCGCAATTGCTCCAATATTACTTTCGACTACATGTAAATAGGGAATTTTATTCTCTTCAAAAATTTTGTTGACTACATGAGTAATCAATTGTTTGGCATATCCTTTTCCGGTATGATCCGGATGTGTTATAATAGCACTGATTTCTGTAAAGTCATTCATTTTCATGCGTTCGCCCGTAATGGCAACTAGTTTATTGTCATTAAAAATCCCGAAGTAATTACCAAGCGACGAAGTTTTATTTTTAAAATATCCCGGCTGTACGAAATTGACTAAATCAACCAATTCATCGTTATGTTCCTTAGTAAGTTTTATAATTTCTGCAGTTATGGGTTGCTGTATTTTATTGTAAACAATCATTTGAAGACAAACTAATTCTTTTGCAATTTTTAAGGAATCAGCTATTTCAGGTTTTTCTCCCACAATAAAAAAACTTTCTCCTAATGCTGAATATTGATTTGTGGCGTCTAAAGTACTTTCTGTTTTTACAAAACCACCAAACGGACAATAATCAGGATTATAAAACTGAGTTCCGTTATAATCTATGGCAAAATCAGCATGAGTTTCTGATAAAGAATTCCATACCGGATTGTCTAATTTATATTCTTCTGTATTTTTCATTATAAACTATTTTTCGATAATCTTAAAACTTTCCTTTATTTAATCTCTTGTATTGGATAGAAGAATTTAAAAGAATTTGAAACTGCAGGGTGTAAAATTGTGCCATGATTTTCTTTAGGAAGATAGTCGAAATAAACTTTTATGTTTTTACTTTTTGTGGCTTTAATTTTTTCGGCAAGTAAATTGGCATCAACTTCCATCACTCTTGCTGGTTCTGTTGGTGTAAGACCTTCTTTGCCCACTGCAATATAAATATCAGTTTGCTGGCTAAAAAACTCCTGAAGCATTATGCTTTCCTGATTTAATATAGAACCATTATTCCACCAGATGCTTGGACTTACAATAATGTATTTATTAAAAAGAGTTGGTTTTTTAAATAAAATTTCGGTCTCAAGTAATCCGCCTAACGATTGCCCGATGATCGTTTTAGAATTGGTCGTTTTGTATTTTTTCTCAATAAAAGGCTGTAATTCTTTTTCGATAAAAGCAATAAATTTATCAGAATGTCCTGCAGTAGCAAAACGTTTTTGATCTTTTTCTATAGTTGTAGGAAACGTAAAATCTCTTCTTCTGTCAACCGTTGCAATCCCTACTACAATCGACTTGGGAACCTGATTGATCCATTCGAAACTATTAAATTGTACTAATCCTGAAATGTGAATAAAGTCTTCGTCTGCCGATCCATCCAATAAATAAATCACGGGATATTTTGTCGCATCTTCTGGTTTGTAACCTTCCGGAAGATAAATATTCAGGATTCTTTTTTCGCCTAATTCTTTCGATTGTATTTCTTCTATAACACCTAAAACAAAAGGTTTGATTGTTTCTGTTGTTTTTGATTTATTGGATTGGCTAAAAATTAAAGCGGAAGTAAAAAACAGGATTGTAAGAGTTTTAAATTTATTCATTTTGTGGTATTAATTAAATACTTTTTAAGTTTTTGAAAAGTAGTTTTTTTTGAATAACGAAAATACGAATTAAAAGTTGAAAAAAATCCCGTTTGCCACAAGACGAACGGGATTGTATAAATAAAATGTAGAAAATATTATGCTCTCGAAGCAAAAATTTCGTCCAGACCTTGCATCGCAATTGTGAAACCTTCCTTGAAGCCCATTTCGATTATTTTTTCAAGATCAGAAAGATTTTCATGTTTGATAGCGATATCTACAATAGTCATATCTCCATGTTCTGAAAAACTTACATCCCAGTCAGAGCGGGGAAAATCCTTGTTTAGATTACCTTCGTTATCGCAAAAAGCATCTAAATATTTAAAATTAGTTTTTGGAGTTATAGACTTAAAATCTGCTAAAGCCCAATGTTCTTCACCTCTTGGACCAAGCATGGCGTAGAGTCTCTGACCGCCTTCTTTAAAATCCATTCTCTTTGTTTTGGCTTTCCATGGAGCAGGAGCCCACCACTGATCAAGTATTTCGGCTTCTGTCCATGCGGACCATACATTCGAAAGTGATGCATTAAACTCACGTTTTACATTTACAGTGCTTGTTTCTTTGTCTACAGTAAAATTCATTAATAAATCAGATTTCATTTTTTTAAGATTTAAAATTGATAAATATTTGATTAAAAACGGTATTTGATTTTATGATGCTAAGATTTTATCCAAACCTTCCAGAGCAATAGTGAATCCTTCTTTGAATCCCATTTCAATTATTTTTTCTAACTCAGCCAGACTATTTCGTTTAATGGCAATATCAACAGTTGTTAAATCTCCCTTTTCAGAGAAAGTTACATCCCAGTACGAACTTCCAATATTAGGATCCGGATTTGCTTCGGCATCACAAAAAGTTGAGGAATGTTTAAAATTCGTTTTTGGAGAAATTGAGGTATACTCAAAAAAGCTCCATTTTTCCTGATTTTCAGGACCTACCATTGCATACAATCTTCGTCCGCCTTCCTTAAATTCCATGCTTTTTGTTTTAGACTTAAATGGAGCCGGGGCCCACCATTGGTCTAATATTTCAGGTTCTGTCCAGGCTGACCAAACATTGGCAAGCGATGCGTTGAACTCCCGTTTTATGTGTACCGTGCTGTTTTCTTTGTCTACAGTAAAATTCATTAAAAGATTAGATTTCATTTTCTTTAGATTTTAGATTCATTAATACTTGATCGAGTTGACTAAAACGGTCTTCCCAGATTTCTTTAAACTGGGCTAACCATTTGTCTATTTCTTTCATCTTGTCAATTTTCAGTTGGTAATAAATTTCTCTTCCTATTTTTTTTTCTTCTAACAATTCACATTCGTTTAGAATTTTGATGTGTTTAGAAACTGCTTGTCGTGTTGTATTAAATTGCTCTGCAATAGTATTTGGTGTCAGCGCATTTGTAGCAACTAACACTAAAATTGCTCTACGGGTTGGGTCAGCAATCGCTTGAAATATATCTCGTTTCATTTTGATTTAATCTTAATTAGCAACCAATCAGTTGCAAATATACGCAACCTTTTGGTTTCGTAACGCTTTTTTTTGATTTTTTTTAAAATTAGGCATAAAAAAAGACGTACAAACAATTGTACGTCTTTGTATTAGGTATTAAATCTTAATGATTGGATCTTCAAATATATTAGATAATTTCTAGTTCTCCCAGTTTTCAATTATATTGTCATTCCATAATTTTTGGGCATAATCTTTAAAAGCTTTTGGTGCTTTTTTAAAGTTTTCATCCATTTTATATTCGCCGCCCAAAAACGATTTTTTATCATTTTCATCGCTTCCAACCTGCACTTTGTTTTCTCCGCGCATGGCAAATTTATTATTTCCCTCATACATAATGATTTTCATGTTAGAAGGGCTTACATCGCCATGACAAACGGTTTTATACATCAACCAGACTTCAGCGATCCCGTTATTATCTAAGTCAGTAACTTTAAAAGTATTTTTAACAAATGATGCTACGATATCAACCGGACAATCAGAAATATAATCATACACTTTCCAGGTTTGTTTTGCTTCATTATTTGATAGTATATAATGATAAGCAAATAATTCTGCATCACTGCTGTCCTCAGCTTCATGTTTGAATTTTTTACTGGTATAAATTCCGGTTTCAGTTGTAATTACAATATTATCTCCTGATTTATCTTTCCATCGCACTGCATTTTTAATAAAACCTTCATATTTTACAGAAGCAGGAAATTGTGTAGAATCAATTTTATTTACTTCTAAAACGAAATCTTCAGTATCGCTTAATGCTGATTTTTCAGTTGTTTTTGCTTGCTCTTTTGCATCTGGTTTGCAACCTGTAAATAGTAAAATAAGTAAAGACAGAATGACGATATTTGTGGTATGTTTTTTATTTAGCATTGTTTTTTGAATGGTTTATAGAATATGAAACTAATGTTTATATGAATCGTGATACTTTTAATTTTAATCTATCTGCATTCCACTTTCGCTATCAAATTGTTTTCTTTCGGGAAGAGACATTCGGTTACGCAATACTTTTATAGTATATCCGCCAAACAATTTTCCATCTTCCAGATACATCCAATCACTTATGTTTTTGCTGTCAACGGCTATTTTATCACCAATTTTATGTTCTGTAATATATTCAGGTTCATTGTCTAAAACTCCGGAGTATTTTCCGTTTTTGTATGTAACGTTACTTAGCCAGATATGTTCGTTTCCATTAGCCGATTCAAATTTTACTTTCAATGATTTTACTTCAATTTTTGGGTTTCCCAAAGCCAGGTTAAAATCGGATAGAGTTTCATTTGCTTCTTTAATTGCCTGAGCCATTTCTTTGTCATTATCCTCAACATGATAAATGTCGGGTTGATTTTCTCTTTCTAATTTATCTGAATTTTTACAGCTTATCAAACAGAACGTAATAAATACAAACAGAATTTTTGATTTCATTTTTTACTGGTATTAAATTAAGTTATATAGAAAATCTTAAAGTCACGGCTCTTTATCCCCTAAATTTATTCCTGACAATAATATCTTTAAGCCGTGCTTTTAAATCTTCACCTGTATCGTAAACCATTTGTTCGTTGTTAGGGAAAGGCACCGCACGTTTATTAAAACAGGTCATATAATTATCTTCACAAGCATTTCTGTCACCTTTATAAGTCGAATAAATATTCTCGAAAATAAATTCGCTCGTTACCGGAAACGATTGTAGTAATTGGTTTGTTTTTACCTCTACATAATCTACTTGTGCCGTAACCTGACACGATTTATATTGTCTGAATTCGTAAATATTGGCACGAAGTGTTCTGTAATTATCCACCTTTATTTCCTTGCCCAAACTATCTTTTACAGGTCTTCCGCGATTGTCTAACAGTGTTTTTACGCCATCTTTAACCTGTTTTTCCTTAATGAATTCTTTCTCTTTAATTTGTTCAGGCGAAATATTAATTTGTCTAAAATTGATGATTAAGCTGTAATCGTACGTTACATTTTTTTGCCTTAGACTATGATAAACTGTCCATTTATCGTTTAATCCGTAGGTTTTAAAATCAAGTAAATCATCCTGAAGCTGCTTTGGGATCACCATATTAGTTTGGTTTTTGGCGTAAACATCTACAAAATCAGTTCCTTTAAACTGTGCATCATCCATCAGTTTTTTTGTGTTCTTATAATTTGGATTAATACTTTCGAGGTAGAAAAAATCATCATATGCTTTTCTGAAATCCAGTTTATTATTCGATTTTAAAAGGGCCGAAGCATTTTCATATAAATATTTCGAGAGTGCATTTTTGCTGCTTACAATCTGATCAGAATAATTATCAAATGCAAAAGACGCATTTTTTCCTTGTTTCAATAATGGCAAAGGCAATAAAGGCCTGATTTTTTCCTGACGGTTATTCAGTTGCAAATACGTGTTATATATACGTTCTGAATTGGCAGGATTTGCCTCTTTTATCATCAAATCAAGATTGCGTAAATCCCTGTCTTTTGCTTTTGCAAAAGCTTCTTCGAGTAGATACACATAATCCTGTTTCCCTTTTGAGTCTTTTTTTGTTCTCAATGCTTCAACAGCCCTATCGATTGCGCCATCATAATTTCCGTCGCTTAATAGCGATTGAGTTGTTTTTACACCACATGACCCAAGTGTCAAAAATAATATAGAAAACAGTAAAGTAATTTTTTTCATTCTAAGACCAGTTGATTTTCAAGCTGTAAATATATCTGTTTTAGATGAATTCAGGTAAAGTATGTTTTGAAATTTTAGAAGCAGAATTTTTCGTTTTTGCAAAGACCACTTTTCCCGCTTTCGCCTATATCTCTTCTCCCGATAGCCATCGGGATACGAGGATAACGGCTCTATCGGGGCTAGATTAGAAATTTAGTTTTTATAAGAAAGTTTGCCAGAGCAGTGAGTTTGTTTTTGCTTAAATATTATTTTTCCCGCAATTGTATTTTAAATTTTTCAATTTGTCGTCTATGACGTAAAACATGTACAATCGCATGTTCCATTATTTGTTCAATATCATAAACTTGTCCCCACGAAGTCACTATTTTTTTAGTATTGTCAGATTCTTCGAGTTGATTGTCTGTGATATTTTTAAAAGTGTCCTCTGTAAAAATAAAAAAATCAGCCAGATCCTTTTGATAATCAGAGATTGTAGTTCTAATAACATCATCAAGAAAATCGCTTTGATCCCCAGATAATTGCCTAATATATAAAGCATAAGCATATCCGGAACATACAATATGTGCCAATATTGACTGAACCGATTCACAACCGGAATCCTGGGTAACAGTATCAACTATTGTGATGAGTTCATTATCATTAATGTCTGAAATTATTTGACTTAAATCTAAAATAGCTTTTTCGTATTCGTCAAGTAAAGCTCCAATGGCGCCTTGTCTGTAAATTTTAGTCATGTTTTGTGGACAATTATTGATTTAAAACACAATAGTCATCTTCAAAATAATAGAACTTTTCAAGAGCGTCATATTTATTTATTTATTTATACTCTTTTCCATTAAAAATTAATTTTGAAGTTTTTCTTTTAATAGTTTCCTTAGCGATACAATCATCGTTTGTGGGGATATTTTTAGTATTGACCGTTTTAGTTTTAACAATAATATTATAAAAATTGTTAGTCATCACCTTATCGATATCAATAGTCGAATTGTTGTCTTCAAATTCTCCGGCGCAATTCGTATCCCATTCGCCATTAGATTGCGAAATTTGATAATTTTTAAGCACTGGCTTTAGCGAATTTTTATCTGTAATATACAACGATAAGTCACTTTCGCTGTAGGGATTAGGTCGGCTGCTGCCGGTATAATCAACCCGAATCCCGAAGGCTCTTGTTGTTTTATTTAAAATATATAATCCCGTATCGATTGTAATACTGCTTAACATTACAGCATCAGATGTCCAGGCATTTGGCTCAATAAATTTGTTGATTATTTTTCCGGTCGCATTATCAACTACGAGTATATAAGCATCTGCCACAAAATAATCTACAGATACTTCTGATGCGTATTTGGCAATCACAAAAACGCTTTTGCCTTTATCATATGGTAATACTTTCTGAGTAAAAAGTTCCTGATTTATTTGGCTTTCCTTAATCTTAAGCTGTTTTAAAACCGACTTTAAATAATCGGTATTTTGTGAAAACGAAAACTGAAAACAAAATAATAAAGCAACCAGGAAACATTTTTTCATCAGATTTTTATTTTTTAAACTTTAAATTATGCAATTAAGACATTGTCTGGTCTAAGATACTTTAAATACCTCGCCTCCGCTTTTTATATAATCAATTGTTTTGCTTAAGTTTTCCATTTTCTCATCATCATCAAATTCCGTAATTTCATCTGCTAATTCGTCACGTTCCATATTTTGTTCGATCGCTCCATTTTCATCTTCAATTGAGTTAAAAGAGAAAACATCTGTAACCGTAATTTTTTTCTCGGCTATAATGCAATGTCCATAATCTAATATTGTTTTTGTTACGATATTTCCGCCTACATTTAAAACATAGTCACAAAGAGAATCTCCTAAAATAACATTTTTAGCATTCAAATCTCCCGTGAAGTACATGCTGGAAAGCGTAATCAAATTTTTGCAATTCACATTTCCTAAAACAATAAGCAAAGACGAATCTACTTTATCACAATCTTCAATTATATTCGTAACATTAAGATCGCCGTTTACAAGGACAATATCGTTTCCTACGGTTAAGTTTTCTAAATTAGTTTCTCCTGAATATAAAACAATTTTACCTGCTACTTCGTAAAATCCGTTTAATTCATCAATAAGATCATCCTTAAGTACAGAGTTGTTTTTGTTGATTAATTGAATTGCATCGTCTAAACTAATTTCTTTAAAATTCTCCATTTTTATCAATTTATTTTTAGTGGTTTTAGCGTTAAAGATTGTGATTATTGTAAAATCTTATGCTAAAAATATAAATAAATACTTATAAATATTAAGGAGTTTTTTATTTTTTTGATGAACCAAAACTTATGTTCTCAGAATCAGTTTTTTAGGATTTAAAAGAGAAAGTTTTTTTATTTTGGCCAGTATAAAAAATTAAATTTATGACCATCAGGATCACAAAATCCAAAGAAATATCCTTTTCCATAGTCTTGTGGTTCTGCAAAAATAGTTCCACCGGCTTTTTTAACGATTGAATACCATTGATCTACCTGATCTTTACTATCTGCCGAAAGTGAAAATATAATTTCGTTTCCAAGTTTTAAATCTGCCATTTCATCATTGACAGCCCATTTAAATCTTTCTTTTATAAAAAAGTGAATTATAAAATTGTCATCGCCAAAAAGAAAACTCGTTAGTTCGTTAGACGTATTGTGACCGTTTTGTTTAAAGCCTAATTCGGTATAGAATTTCGTTGTGCGTTCTAAGTTTTCGACACCCAGATTTGCCCATATTTTTTTCGTTTCCATTAGATTTATTTTAAAAATTAGAATTCAATCCGGATTATATAATCGGATACTAAATTTAGGAATTTTTTAAAAATAAAATATAGAAAAGAAACGCTGCTGTGCGTCTTTACAGATTCATAGACATATATGACAATGTTTTATTTGATAGATGCACAACATTCATCTAACACCAGGAATGTTTTATTTTGCCTTTCTGATTTTTACCTGATACACAATTTCCCAAAATATTATTGATAAAATAGCATTTGTAAATATTGCTGTTTTAACCAAATAAGGATCATATTTTGCCAGCAAATGTAGATTAGCAAATTGCACTGCTAAGAATAACGATAATGCTGCAATTAAAATAGAAAAAATTATATTTAATATAGGAGTCCATTTTAGGGCAAAGAAAGTATAGATTAGGTTTAAAACTGCAAAACCACAGCCTAAAGTAACGTACGGATCTGTTTTTAATAATTCTCCTAACGACAATAAAAGTGAAGTCGTAGAAAGGTATAGAAAAAATAGAATGGAGTAAATTAGAATTCTTATTTGTATTTTCATTTTGATGTTTTTTTGCTTTGGCGAAATTACGAATTAAAAATGAAGCTGTAATTAAGGTATTTAAAAAACGTTTTTTTGTTTGTCGTTGTTGCTACAAATCGGGTAGATTTAGGGAATAGGATTTTAAACAAAACGTTTATAAAATTGCCGATTATCTGTCGAATCTATTACGATTGTTTTTGCCCAAAGGTCCCCAAGTCTCTGATTATATTTTGTGTTTTTGATTAACACTATTCCTATTAGTCCAAAAAAACACAAATCAATTATATCTAATAAATGTCTTTTAAAAGACTGCCCAAAACTTAAGCTTGTACTATTAGTATCGCGTATAGAAATAACTTGTAAATCAAACATGAGATTACCCAGAGTCCCTCCAAATTTTAATTCAAATCCTATCATATATAAACCCCAAATTAAAGTAGTTGCTAAAGCGGGAAATCCTTTTAGTTCATATCCTTTTGGCGTTCTTTCGCCAAAATAAGCGAACATAATATAAAGCATTGAAAACATTAACACATAATCAATTAATCCTGCAAATATTCTTTTTTTAAGATTAGGTTTAGTAACAATTTTTCCTTGTTCCATTGTTATTTTAAGATATATAAAAACTTAATGTAGTTATCCTGGAGTTATTTAGCTATTGCAAAATCGCTTCTATTTTAGCTTCTGATTTTTCTTTGATCGTGCTGTCCGGACGAAAACTCCAGATGATCAGGAATTTTCCTTTTGCCAGATATTCTTCCGGATGTTCATCTGTGGGCTGACCGTCTTTTCCCCAAAGTAATCCTTGCAGAAACCGATCGCCTTTAAAGGTGTGTTCAAATTCAAAATACATAATAGAGCCGCGATCTGTTTTATTTTTAAAACTCTGGATTGCTTTACTTTTTACGATTCCTACAATGTTGCTGTAAGTTTCAATATCAGTATAAAAATTGCAAGCCTGAGGAGTTACACAAATCTGACCGTCGATAGGTGTGTAGCTTTTTGGAATTTCTTTAGGTTTTAGTTTTAAATCAGCAAGCGTCTGGCTGAATATATTGGTAGTAAGTAACAGAAATAATACCGACAGGGGAATCGTAATTTTCATGGTTTTTGGGTTTGGTTTTGGGAATATTTTACCAGACGAAAATACGAATTAAAATAATAATCCAATAATGTGAATTTGTAATTAGTGTGGGGATTTGAGTTTGTTAAGCAAAAGGAGATTTTCATGAACTTTGTTATTTAAGAAATGACAATATTGGACGGGTAAAATCCGTTTTAATTCGCGTTTTCGCTAGGCGAATCCGTATCATCCGCGTACTATACTGGCGAGTTTCTTGTGGGGATTCTTCGTTCCTCAGAATGACAAGATTGGGCTAAGGCTTCTCGCGAAGATTTGTGATTGTTCAGCCTGACAAATATTTGCAATCTAAAACAAAAAAAATCCCGCTTCAATTAAGAAATGGGATTAAATAGATATTCTCTTTTTTTTTATTTTAAACTGTTGCAGCAACTTCTTGTGGCAACGGAATTTGATTTTTAAGCAAATCTTCAAATGTTTCGTGTTGGCGAATTAAGATTCCTTTTCCGTCTTTCCATAAAACTTCAGCTGGTTTGTATCTCGAATTGTAGTTTGATGCCATTGAGAAACAATATGCTCCGGCGTTTCTAAAAGCTAGAATATCGCCTTCGGTAATTTCTGAAATTCTGCGGTTGTTCGCAAATGTATCTGTTTCGCAAATGTATCCTACAACCGAGTAAAAACGCTCTTTTCCTTTTGGGTTTGAGATGTTTTCGATATAGTGTTGTGAACCATAAAACATAGGACGAATTAAGTGGTTGAAACCACTATCAACTCCCGCGAAAACGGTTGATGTTGTTTGTTTTACTACGTTTACTTTTGCTAAGAAGAAACCTGCTTCGCTCACCAAAAATTTTCCGGGTTCGAAAATCAACGTTAAATCTCTGCCATATTCTGTACAGAAAGCATTGAATCTTTTTGATAATTTTTTTCCTAATTCTTCAATATCTGTTTCGATATCGTCTTTTTTGTAAGGAACTTTGAATCCGCTTCCGAAATCTAAAAACTCTAGATCTTTGAAGTGTTTTGCCGTATCAAATAAGATTTCGGCAGCATACAAGAATACTTCGATATCAAGGATATCAGATCCTGTGTGCATGTGAATTCCCACGATGCTCATTTTTGTGTTCTCTACAATTCGTAATATATGCGGAATTTGGTGAACAGAGATTCCGAATTTACTATCAATATGTCCTACCGAGATATTAGCATTTCCTCCCGCCATTACGTGCGGATTGATACGAATACATACTGGAATTTGTGGATATTTTGTTCCGAATTGCTCCAGAATAGATAAGTTGTCAATATTGATTTGTACACCCATTGCGGCAACTTCTTCGATTTCTTCAAGAGAAACTCCGTTTGGTGTAAAAAAGATTTTTTCAGGTTCATAGCCAGCATGAAGTCCTAATAAAACTTCTTGGATCGATACAGTATCTAAACCAGACCCCATGTTCTTTAATAACTGAAGAATCGCAACGTTAGACAATGCCTTCATGGCGTAATTAACTCTTAAGTTTTCTACCTTAGAGAAAGCTTTAGTTAACCTGTTGTACTGAGATTGGATTTTTTCGGCATCATAAACATATAATGGACTTCCAAATTGGTCTGCTAACTGCAGTAAATCTTTTGCTTGCATTTTTAAACTATTTTGAGCAAAGTTATTACACTTTTGAGTAACAGCAAATTTTTTGTAGAAAAATAACAAATTGTAACAAATTGTTTGTTTTTAAACAAAAAGTGCTTTATTTCGGATTTTTATAAAATTATATATATGTCCCACCGATTGTGCGGATCAAACTGATGAACACAGATTTACAATAAAGATAAAAAAAATCTGCGTAAATCTGTTTAATCCGTGGGCTAATTAAAAAAACAAAACCCCTGAATATAAATTCAAGGGTTTTTTTAGTAGTTATGTTGTTTATCGGAATTAAAGACTTGGTAAGTCTCCGTTTCCTTTGGTTGGCAAGTTAGTAGAGCCCATTAAGAACAAATCTACTTCTCTTGCTGCTTCGCGACCTTCTGAAATAGCCCATACAATTAATGATTGTCCTCGACGCATATCACCTGCAGTGAAAATATGCGGAACGTTTGTTTGATAATTAGTAGCTTTATAATTGCTTCTCATATCTACTTCAAGACCTAATTGCTCGCTTAAAGTTTTTTCAGGACCTGTAAATCCTAAAGCTAATAAAGCCAAATCACAAGGCCAGATTTTCTCAGAACCTTCTTTTTCGATTAATTCAGGACGTTGGCCCGGAGTCATTTTCCATTGTACTTCAACAGTTTTTAAACCTGTTAATTCTCCTTTTTCGTTAGATAAGAATTCTTTAGTATTGATTAACCAGTTTCTGTCGCAACCTTCTTCGTGTGATGAAGACGTTTTTAACTGTAACGGCCAGAAAGGCCAAGGAGTTGATTCGCTTCTTCCAACCGGAGGTTTTGGTAAAATCTCAAAATTAGTCACAGATTTTGCTCCGTGTCTGTTTGATGTTCCAACGCAGTCAGAACCTGTGTCTCCACCACCAATTACGATTACGTCTTTTCCGGTTGCTTTTACCTGATCCGGAACAGATTCGCCGTATAAAACTTTAGTTTGCTGTGTAAGGAAATCCATTGCCTGAACAACGCCTTTGCTTTCGATTCCTTTAGTTGGCAAACTTCTTCTTTCGGTCGCTCCACCACACAATACGATAGAATCAAAAGTATTTAGTTCTGCTACGCTAAAGTTTACACCAACATTTACATTCACTTTAAAAGTAATTCCTTCAGCTTCAAGAATGGCTACACGTCTGTCGATGATTCCTTTTTCTAGTTTGAAATTCGGAATTCCGTAACGTAATAATCCTCCAATAGCGTTGTCTCTTTCAAAAACCGTTACCGTATGACCGGCTCTGTTTAATTGTTGAGCTGCTGCTAAACCTGCAGGTCCTGAACCAATAACGGCTACAGTTTTTCCTGTTCTGGTTTTTGGTGTTTGTGGTTTGATCCAACCTTCGGCAAAACCTCTTTCGATGATGTTTTTCTCGATGTTTTCGATTGCAACAGGTTCTTTGATGATACCTAATACACATGATTTCTCACATGGAGCAGGGCATAAGCGGCCTGTAAATTCCGGAAAGTTATTAGTAGATTGTAAAATCTCTAAAGCACTTTGCCATTCTTCCTGATGTACCATGTCGTTGAAGTCAGGAATTAAATTTCCTAACGGACAAGCACTGTGGCAAAAAGGAATGCCACAATCCATACATCTTGAACCTTGTTCTTTTATTTTATCTTTTGCTAACGGAATCGTAAATTCATTGTAGTTAGAAACACGCTCTGCTACTGCTAAATTACTTTCGTCGGCTCTGCTATATTCTTTAAATCCGCCTATTTTACCCATGACATTTTTATTAAATTTAGTTGTGAGATATGAAATATGAGAAGGGAGTTGAAAACTTTCAACTTAGTACCTCTGCACCTTTGTAACTCAGAACCTTTTAATTACGCTATTAATTCTTCTATTTTTTTCTCTTCTGCAATTCGTTGTAATGCTTTTTTGTAATCAGTTGGCATTACTTTTACGAAATGGTTTTGTTCATTTTCCCAGTCTGCTAAAATTCTTTTTGCTAATGGACTATTGGTGTACAAAGAGTGGTTTTTGATCAGTTTTCTTAGTTTCGTAACATCTTCTTCTTCGATAGGGTCAAAAGCAACCATTTCCATGTTGCAAACTGTTGCATCGAATTTTTGATTAGGGTCATAAACATAAGCAACACCACCGCTCATACCCGCTGCGAAGTTTCTTCCTGTTTTTCCTAAAACTACTACTGTACCACCTGTCATGTATTCGCATCCGTGATCTCCAATTCCTTCAACAACTGCAGTTGCTCCGGAGTTTCTCACACAAAAACGCTCACCGGCCATTCCGTTAATATACGCCTCTCCGGTAATAGCTCCATAAAGGGCAACGTTACCAATAATGATATTTTCTTCAGGTTTGAAAGTTGCAGTAGGAGGGACTTTGATAATCAATTTTCCTCCTGATAATCCTTTTCCTAAATAATCATTACAGTTTCCGTGAATTTTAAACGACAATCCGTTTGTTGCAAATGCACCAAAACTTTGTCCGGCAGAACCTTCAAAATCAACTAAAATAGTGTCATCAGGTAAACCTTGTGCGCCATATATTTTTGAGATTTCATTACTCAAAATAGCACCTACAGAACGGTCTGTATTTTTAATTTTAAATGTAACTCTTGTTTTTTCTTTTCTATAAATAGAAGGAATCGCTTCTTTGATAATGGCAAAATCCAATACATTGTCTAAATCGTGATCTTGCTCAGTTGTATTGTGAATTGGTTCTGTTTTAGCTTTTTCTGGTTTGTATAAAATCGATGATAAATCTAAACCATTTGCTTTATAATGTTTGATCGCTTTGTTCACATTTAATTTTTGTGACTGACCCACCATTTCTTTCAATGTTCTAAAACCTAATTGTGCCATGATTTCTCTTAACTCTTCAGCAATAAAATACATGAAGTTGATTACGTGCTCCGGCGTTCCTTTGAAATTTTTTCTCAATTCAGGATCCTGAGTTGCAATACCAACCGGGCAAGTATTCAAGTGACAAGCTCTCATCATAATACAACCGGAAGCAACAAGCGGGGCAGTAGCAAAACCAAATTCTTCTGCTCCTAATAATGCAGCGATAGCTACGTCACGACCTGTTTTTAATTGTCCGTCACATTCCAGAACTACACGGCTTCTTAAATCATTTAAGATTAAAGTTTGTTGCGCTTCGGCTAGTCCAAGTTCCCAAGGAATACCGGTGTGTTGTAAAGATGTTAATGGCGCAGCACCAGTTCCTCCGTCGTAACCTGAAATCAGGATAACGTCAGCTTTTGCTTTGGCAACACCGGCAGCGATGGTTCCAACTCCAACTTCAGAAACTAATTTTACGTTTATACGTGCTTCACGATTGGCATTTTTTAAGTCGAAAATCAACTGTGATAAATCCTCAATAGAGTAAATATCGTGGTGTGGCGGAGGCGAAATCAAACCTACATAAGGTGTAGAGTTTCTGGTTTCAGCGATCCACGGCACTACTTTTTCTCCGGGTAATTGACCACCTTCACCAGGTTTTGCACCTTGAGCCATTTTAATCTGAATCTCTTTAGCATTTGTCAAATAGTTGATCGAAACACCAAAACGTCCTGAAGCTACTTGTTTGATCGCACTATTTCTTGAATCTCCGTTAATTTCTTTCTGGAAACGTTTAGGATCTTCTCCACCTTCTCCAGAGTTACTTTTTCCGCCAATTCTGTTCATTGCAATGGCTAAATTTTCGTGTGCTTCTCTACTGATAGATCCGTAAGACATTGCACCCGTTTTGAATTTTTTTACAATTTCTGTCCAAGGTTCTACTTCATCAATAGAAATTGGATCTAAATTATTAAATTCGAATAAACCTCTAATCGTCATTAAGTTTGAGCTTTGCTCATTGACCATATTCGAGTATTCTTTATAACTTTCAGGACTGTTCAAACGAACCGCCTGTTGTAATTTAGAAATCGTTGTCGGGTTAAACATGTGTTTTTCTCCGCCACGTCTCCATCTGTAAATACCTCCAATTTCTAAAGAAAGCAAGTTTGCGATTTTAGAGTTTGGAAATGCTTTCTGGAAACGTTTCTTCACTTCTTTTTCTACTTCCATCAAACCAATTCCTTCGATTCTTGAAGGGGTGTAAGGGAAATATTTATTAGTGAAAGTTTTGTTTAAACCTAAAATCTCGAAAATCTGAGCAGCTCTGTACGAATGTAAAGTTGAGATACCAATTTTGTTCATGATTTTAAGGATACCTTTTGCAATCGCTTTGTTGTAATTTACAATCGCATAATCAGCTTTTACTCCTGTAATAAATCCTTGGTTTACCTGATCGTGAATAATCTCGTTTACCATATAAGGATTGATCGCACTTGCACCATATCCAAACAATAAAGCAAAATGATGCGGCTCACGAGGTTCTGCAGATTCGATTATGATTCCGAATTTAGAACGTACCTGTAAGATGTTTAAAGAGTGGTGAATGTAAGAACAAGCCAATAACATAGGTATTGGGGCTAATTCTTCGCTAACACCTCTATCTGATAAGATGATAATATTGCATCCTTCAGAAACAGCTTTGAAAGTTGCCTGAACACATTTTTCAAGTGCTCTTTCTAAACCGTTAACTCCTTTTTCTATTTTATATAAAGTAGAAATAGTAGCCGATTTGAAATCTGCGTGATCAATGTTTCTGATTTTATCTAAATCCTCATTCGAGATAACCGGATTTTGGATTTTTAGTTTTTTACATTGTTTCGATTCAATTTCAAAAATATTAAAATCACCACCAATTGCTAAACTGATATCAGTAATGATTTCTTCACGAATACCATCTAAAGGCGGGTTGGTCACCTGAGCAAATAATTGTTTAAAATAGTTGTACAACAATTGTGGCTGCTCTGATAATACTGCCAATGGTGTATCGTTACCCATAGAACTGATGGCTTCAGCGCCTTGAGCTCCCATTGGGTTAATGATTGTTTTTAAATCCTCGATAGTATAACCAAATAATCTTTGTCTGGTCTGGAAATCAAGTTTCTCAACCGGAGTAGGATTATTAGTATAAGGTATTTTAGACAAAGGCAACAAGTTTGCGTCGATCCATTCCTGATACGGACGTTTTGTTACAATTGCTTTTTTAATTTCATCATCTTCAATAATACGACCTTCGTTCATGTCAACAAGGAACATTTTTCCTGGTTCTAAACGACCGTGTTGTATTACATCTTCCGGCTCTACATCAAGTACACCAATTTCTGATGACATAATTACGAAACCGCTTTTTGTTAATGTATAACGAGAAGGACGTAATCCGTTACGATCTAATAAAGCACCAATTACGTTACCATCTGTAAACGGAATAGAAGCTGGACCATCCCAAGGCTCCATGATACAAGAATTGAATTCGTAGAATGCTCTTTTTTCCGGAGACATTGTCTGGTGTTTTTCCCAAGCTTCTGGAACCACCATCATCATCGCTTCCGGCAATGAGCGACCTGTCATTAATAAAAGTTCAACCACCATGTCCATAGAAGCAGAATCTGATTTTCCTTCTAAGATAATTGGGAATAATTTTTTGATATCATTTCCAAAAACTTTGCTTTCCATCAGTTCTTCACGGGCACGCATACGGCTAACGTTTCCACGAAGTGTATTGATCTCACCATTATGACACATGTATCTAAACGGTTGAGCTAGTTCCCAGGAAGGGAAAGTATTTGTAGAGAAACGTTGGTGCACTAATGCCAAACGAGTCACTAAATCTGGATCTTTTAAGTCAACATAATAACGGCTGATGTCTTCAGGCATCAATAAACCTTTATATATTATGGTAGTTGTCGATAAACTAGAGAAATAAAACATATGACTTTCAGAGGTTTTAGATCCTCTTACGGCATGTTCAGCAATTTTTCTAGCTGCAAAAAGTTTTGCATTAAATTCTTGTTCAGTTAAATCCTGACCGTTTTTGCTAACAAAAACCTGTTTAACTGTTGGTTCTTTTTCTGCGGCAATCTGTCCTAAATTTTCTACTTCAACAGGTACATCTCTCCAACCCAGGATCTTCAAATTCTGATCCTTAATAGTCGATTCGAAAGCGTTGATACAAAAAGAAACCTGGTTTTTGCTTTTTGGTAAAAAAACCATTCCTACTGCATACTCACGTGTTTCAGGGATTTCAAAATCACATACTTTTTTAAAGAAAGCATGTGGGATATCGAATAAAATTCCAGCCCCGTCTCCAGTTCTTCCATCAGAACTAACGGCACCACGATGTTCCAATTTTATTAAGATGTCCAATGCTTTATGAATAATATCATTTGATTTAATACCATTCAGATTACAAATAAATCCTGCACCACAATTGTCGTGTTCAAATTCAGGCAAATAAAGCCCTTGTTCTTTAACTTTCATTCTTGATATTTTTTCTACAAAAATAAAGATTTCGTTAAACATAATGTATTGAAATTATAATTTGACTTACATTTTTATTGTAATATTAGAAAAACGCTTCTTAATTGATAATAATATTATATTAGCCATTGCGAATTGATAAAATGACAACACGCGTTATAATATATTAAGAAAAATCGCCGTAAGGCTAATAAATACGGTGATGTTTTTGTTAAATATCAAACGTTTTAGCGGATTCCAGTTAATATTAACAAATTGTTTAGTTAACTATTTCTTTGCATAGAAAAAGAATAAACGTTTTATAAATTCCCTACTTGTTTTTTAATTGAAAAAGATTTTACTTTTAAGTTGAATTTTGCTACTTTTGTCGCACTTTTATTCTGAAATAAATTCAGAACCAGACAAATTCTATATTATGAACATACACGAATATCAAGGAAAAGAAATTTTAGCGAGTTACGGAGTACGCATTCAACGCGGAATTGTGGCTAACAATGCAGTTGAAGCTGTGGCTGCTGCAAAACAATTAACTGCCGAGACTGGTACAGGATGGCACGTAATAAAAGCACAAATTCACGCAGGTGGTCGTGGAAAAGGTGGTGGAGTTAAGTTAGCTAAAAACTTACAACAAGTTGAAGAAATTGCAGGTCAGATTATCGGAATGCAATTGATTACACCTCAAACTTCTGCTGAAGGTAAAAAAGTAAACAAAGTATTAGTTGCAGAAGACGTTTACTATCCTGGTGAAAGTGAAACTTCTGAATTTTATGTTTCTGTTTTATTAAATAGAGCTACTGGTCGTAACATGATTATGTATTCTACTGAAGGTGGAATGGATATTGAAGAAGTTGCTGAGCACACTCCTCATTTAATTTTTACTGAAGAAGTTGATCCTTCTGTTGGATTACAAGGTTTTCAGGCAAGAAGAATTGCTTTTAACTTAGGCCTTTCTGGAAATGCTTTCAAGGAAATGGTTAAATTCATCGATTCATTATACAATGCTTACATTGGTTCTGATGCTTCTATGTTTGAAATCAACCCGGTTTTGAAAACTTCAGATAATAAAATTATGGCTGTAGATGCTAAAGTAAATATCGATGATAATGCTTTATACAGACAACCAAAATATGCTGAGATGAGAGATATCCGTGAGGAGAATCCAATCGAAGTTGAAGCTAAAGAAGTAGGTTTGAACTACGTAGATCTTGACGGTACTGTAGGATGTATGGTAAACGGAGCAGGTCTTGCAATGGCAACTATGGATTTAATTAAATATGCTGGTTTTGAGCCTGCTAACTTCTTAGACGTTGGTGGAACTGCTGATGCAAAACGTGTTGAAACTGCTTTCCGTATCATCTTAAAAGATCCTAACGTAAAAGCTATTTTAATTAATATTTTTGGTGGTATCGTTCGTTGTGACCGTGTGGCGCAAGGAGTTGTTGATGCTTACAAAAATATGGGTGATGCTATCAATGTGCCAATTATCGTTCGTTTGCAAGGAACAAATGCTGAAATTGCAAAAGAATTAATTGACAATTCAGGTATGCCAATCTTATCAGCTGTTCAGTTTCAAGAAGCTGCTGACCAAGTTAAAGCTGCACTTTCTTAATCAAATAAGAAATCAATTATATAGAAAATCCTTCCGATCTTCGGAGGGATTTTTTTTGTGGTCAATTTAACCGCAAAGCACGCAAAGTTTTTTTATTCACAAGATTTTATGTAAACGCAAAGTTAGCAAAGCTTTATTGATAAAAACTTTGCGAACTTTGCGAACTTTGCGGTAAAAAATATTAGCGGTTAGAAAACTATTTCAAAACCGTTGCTAATTCTACAATTTCAAATTCAGGATTGTGTTCTACAAATTCCCTAATCATTGCCGTATGGCCCGCTCCTAATAAAACCATTATTTTATCGTCTTTACTTTCAGTTAGTTTCTCAATTAAAGCATACATATAAAGGTTTCTTCGATACCATTCTGAAACTAAGAAAGCACCAACAAAATTATCTGTTTTTCCGCCTTTAACAGCTGTTTCTAGATACCAGCTAATATTATCTTCATTCGATGCTTTTGTGTTAATATCCAAAAGCAATTCAGTCAATGAATATTTCGCAATTTTTTTGTTTTGATCTATTTCATAATGTTTCATGGTTTCTTCATTCTTCTTGATTAAATCAAGCTGATTTGCTGCTGTCATTACTTTTACCAAACTGTCATAAGGAAAATCGGCGTTGTTGTAATCAATTCCGTAAAGCTTTTTATGACCTAATTTTTTAGCTGATCTTAAAGCCACCTGAACGATTTCGTCTGCATCTTTACGAAGTAAACTATCTGTGTTTTTATTGTAAAATTTATCCAGTTTGGCTTGTCTCTCATAATTCCATTCAATGAAAATTTTATCAGGACCAAACTTTTTAATTTTATCGGTAATGTTTTCCAGTTCTTTTTGGCTTTTGTCAGACATAACATTAAACGTATTTACTTTTGCAACATCAAGTCCCGGATTTTCAAAGTGGAAAGTTCCAAGTAATAAAATTTGTTTCTTTTTTGATTGAGCAGAAACAGTATTAAATGCAATTGCAAAAAGGAGTAATAAAGCGATTTTTTTCATGATGATTTGTTTTAAATTCATGACAAATATATAGTCGCTTTTAAGGTGATTTATTAGTTTTTGATAAACACCGGTTTTCAAATTACAAACGTTGATAATATACTTTCGAAAAATTTCATGTACTGTTTTTGATAGTTCATCACCAGAAATACAGGTTTTATATAAATATAGTATTCATATAAACTCATAGTTGTATTTTTGAAATAACAACCACATTATTATGAAGCTAAAGATCCCTTTCTATTATCATATTCTTCTTTTTTCAGGACTATTTATAACCTTTTATATTTGGGATATTGGCGTAAATAACCAGAAAATGAATTTCGTTTTCAGCAGTCTTTATTTTGCATTTAATGCTGGCTTTGTGTTTTCGATTTTCATTGTATATCTTTTGAACTTTTACACGTTTTGTGATTGGTTTTTAAATAAAAAAAGACTCTTATTTTATATATTAAGTATTCCCGTTTCCTTGTTGATTTTTGCCGGAGTCCGCTATTTTATGCAGGAAATAGTTATTTTTGAAATTACAGGAATTCATAATTATGCTAAAAAAACAAGGGAGTTGACGTATTATGTCAGGGATAATTTTTTCTTCGGATTACCTTCTATCATTTTAAGTGCTTTGAGTTATTTATTTTGGCAATTTCAGGAAACATATAAACACAATCAGCAATTGCTTTTAGAGAATAAAAAAGCAGAACTACAAATGCTGAAATCACAAGTTAGTCCGCATTTTTTGTTTAATACGTTAAATTCTTTCTATAGCCAATTGATTTTGAAAGATGATAAAATGGCATCAGATGTTTTAGTTCTTTCAGATTTACTTCGCTATGTGATTACGGAAACAGATAAAGAAGAGGTTTTACTTTCAAAAGAAATTCAATTCATTCAAAACTATATTCATTTGCAGAAAAAACGATTCGAAGACCAGCTTTATTTAGACTTTGAAATTGAAGGAAACTATTCAACTGAAAAAATACTTTCAGCAGCTTTGATTCATTTTATAGAAAATGTTTTTAAACACGGGACATTAAATAATCCGGATAAAAAAGCAAGTATTACGATCCGGGTAAAAGAGCACTTTTTAGAACTATCAACCTTTAATTATAATGTTGAGGGGGAGAATTATTCATCAACAGGAATTGGTTTTGATAATCTAACGAAACGTTTAGAATATGCTTATAAAAATGACTTTGTTCTTGAAAAAACTGCAGAAAACAATATCTTTAAAACCTATTTAAAAATACCACTAAAGAAATAATGTATGAATTTTAAATGTATCATTGTTGATGATGAACCGCCAGCAACCCGCATTCTCGAAAATTATATTGATAAAATATCTTTTCTGGAAAAAGAAGGTGTTTTTAATGACGCATTAAAAGCATTGGAATTTTTGAATACACAAAGTATAGATGTTATTTTTTTGGACATTCAAATGCCACAATTGACAGGTTTGCAGCTTTCCAGAATTATTTCCAAAGATATAAAAGTGATTTTTACAACTGCTTATCCGGATTTTGCCTTGGAAGGTTTTGAGCTAAATGCTATTGATTATTTATTGAAGCCAATTGCTTTCGAACGTTTTTATCAGGCAGTTTCAAAACTAAAAGCAGAACCTAAAACGGAATTTGTATCGAACAATTCACCGGATTTTATTTTTATAAAAACAGATGGAAAGAATAAATTTCAGAAGCTTTTTTTAGATGAGATTTTATATGTAGAAAGTCTTCAGAATTACGTTTGTATTCATACGCTGAAACAACAGATTATTACACATTCATCGTTAAAAAATGTAATTGAATCGTTGCCTGAAAACAATTTTATTCAGATTCATAAATCGTTTGTAATTGCTTTAAAACAAATCGAATCCACAGATAGTTTTTCTGTTTTTATTAACGGAAAAGAATTGCCAATTGGGGCTACATTTAAAGATGCTTTTTTTGATCGAATTGATCAGAATAAAATATAGAAGTTTAGGTTTGGTTTAACCGCAATCCTGATAACTATCTGTAGCAGAGATTTTTTTTGCAATACTTAAGATGCATTGCTGTGCGTCTCTATAATGAAATAAGGTATAATAAAAAATCCCTTCAATTGTTCGAAGGGATTTTGATGAAATTATTTTTATAAATACATTAATGTGCATTTTTCATATCACATTTTATATTTTACAAAAATTACGATTTTTTATTTTTTCCGTTTTTGTAAACCACTTTTTCTACAACAGATACTTTTCCATTTCCTTTAGGGAATTCTTTCTTTTTAGGTTTTCCAGCTGCCGGACCAGATTTAGAAGGAGCTTTATCGCCTCTTCCTCTTTCAGCATCTTTTGCACTTGCTTTAAATTCAGGTCTTTCTTTAGTACTGTCTTTCTTTGGGATTTCAGCTTTGTGTTTTGCTAAAACCTCATTTGGGTTTTTCGGGTTTTCCTTCGTTCCTCTTAAATGAATTACTAATCCGTTTAAGAAATTACGCAAAACCTGATCACCACATTCCATGTAATTTTCATGATCTTCGGCTCTAAAAAAAGCGCCCAATTCTGATTTTGTAATTCTAAAATCTACTAATTCTAAAATTTCAACTATTTGGTCGTCACGGAGCATCAAAGCCACGCGAAGTTTTTTTAGGATATCGTTGTTTGTCATCGTTTAATTTTTTACAAAGGTACGTTTTAAAACTAATTTGATTGCAATTTATTGAGTTGAGCTAAGTTTTTTTGCCACGAATTACACGAATTTTCACCAATTAAAACTTAAGCGTGATACAATTAGTAAAAATTCGTGTAATTGGTGGCAACCTTTTTACTTTTTGTTTTTAAATATTTTCGTTTAGAAATCCAATTAATTTATCTAAATCTTCATGCAAATGATTTGCTGTGATTACAATTCTATTTAGATTATTGGAGTTTTCCTGGTATTTAAAATTGGCGATGATAATCTTATTTTCTTTTAGTTTTTCGATTAGATCTTCATTTTCTAAATAGATTAGCGGATAATTTTTATCAAATTTGATTGTGTCATTTTTAATTAACTTTCGATCGATATAATTCAGGTTTTCCAATAGTTTTTGATGTTGAATTTGGTAAAGATCCGCCGCATCTGCCAGAGTCTGAACAAAAGCAGGATTCATTCCGGCGGCAGAAATAAAAGTATCCAGACTTTTTATTTGATTGATAAACAAAGTATCACTTGCAATAACACCGCCATTTACGCCAAATGCTTTCCCCAAAGACGAAACCATAATTTTTCTTTTAATTGGAAGATTGATTTGGGAGTAGATTCCCGATCCATTTTTTCCTAATATTCCCAAAGAATGAGATTCATCAATAAGTAAAGTGATTTCTTTATGATTTGGAATTTCGTTTAAAACAGATAAATCTATTGCTTTTGTTTGAAAAGACGGAACGCCATCAGTCAGAATTGTAATTCTTTCTGGTTTAGAATCTAACAAACGAGGATTTATAGTATCGTTTATAAAGAGTGGTAAACTATTTGCTTTGATGGCAGGATGAATATCGGTAAAATGAAAAAAGCAATCCGTATTTTTATTCAATTCATCAATTACCAACTTTCCTGCGAGCATTCCTGATGAAACGGTAACGGCACTTTCGGCCTTGATATGATTGGCTAAGAAAATCTCACCATTTTCGTAAGCGTTGAGTTTTATATTAGCGCTTCTGGAACTTCCGTAAGTCGTTCCCCAATTGCGTATGTTCTTAATCACCAATTCCTGAAAATCCTTATTTGTAGGTAATCCTAAATATGCCGTTCCTCCAAAATACAAATATTGTTGCTCTTCTATCTCAATAATTCTATCTGGAAACTGGTTGACATTCATAGCATTTATATTAAGGTAACTCCGGTTCCGTTAAGTTTAGAATAATGTATTATTCCATTTTTTATAGTTACTCCGGTTGCTATATCTTTTGCTAAAAGTAATGCTCCATCCATATCAACATAATCTAGTTGAGGTAATAAATGCGCAATAGCAGAAATTCCAACTGTCGATTCGGTCATGCAGCCTACCATTGTTTTTAAGCCTAGTTTTTTAGCTTCTTCAATCATCCGTTTTCCGGGAGTTAATCCCCCACATTTTACGAGTTTTACATTTACTCCATGAAAATGATTGAAGCATTTGGCGACATCTTCTTCTATAATGCAGCTTTCATCTGCAATTATTGGTAAAACGGAATGTTTAAAAACTTCCTTATGAGCTTCCCAATTATCGGCTTTCATAGGCTGTTCCAGAAATTCTACTCCTAATTTTTTGAGTTCAACCGCATTATTAATCGTTTCATCAACTCCCCAGCCGCAATTAGCATCGATTCTAAAAATGGCATTGGTATGTTTTCGAAGTTCTTTTACGATCGCGATATCTTCTTTAGTGCCTAACTTAATTTTATAAATAGGCCAGGGAAGTTCCTGCATTTTTGAAACCATTTTTTCTATAGAAGCAATCCCAATTGTATAATCGGTTAATGGATTTCTTTCGATTGAATAATTCCATAATTCATATAATTTCTTTCCTTTTTTGCGGGCATAAAGATCATTATAGGCCAGATCCAAAGCGCACAAAGCAAACATATCGTTTTTTAAATGCGGATATATTTTTGCCCAAAATACATCAGGAGTTTCGTCTTTTGTAGTTTCAATAATGGTTCTTATTTTCTCTAAATCCTGAATCATCACCGGAACTGTGGTTTTATAGTAGGGATTTGAAGTTGCTTCTCCAAAACCCGAAAAACCATCACTTTTGAGCTCGACAATCAAGGAAGGCTGAAAATCAATTGATTCTCTGGAAATGGTAAAAGTATGTTTGAGTTGTAAGTTGTATTCTCTTAAAATTAGTTCCATAGTGAGTTCGAATGTTTTTTATATTTCTAACCAAACAGAGGTAATCGACAAGAATACAAAAAGAGGAATCCTCTAATCCTTTAGTTCTCTTGTGTTTTAGATTTAAAAACAATATTTTAGCTAAAAATAATAAATTGATGAATACCGAAACACAAAAGAGAAGTTTACTTTTAGAAATGATTGCTTTTTCTACTGTTGATGGGCAATTGCATAAAAGGGAATATGAGTTTTTGTGGCTGGTGGCTAAGGAATTAAAAATTGAATTGGCTGTTTTTAAAGATTTATTTCATCAGGAATACTCCACTCAAATTATAAAATCTGAGTTTCAGAGAATTCAACAGTTTTACAGATTAGCCCTTATCATGTATTGCGATGGCATCTTGCATGAAAAAGAAGCTAAAGCCATACAGCAAATTGCGATCGAAATGGGATTAAACCCCAATGCAACCAAACGGGTTTTAGATCTAATGAAAAAAGCTCCAAACGCTATCATTGATCCTAAAGTTTTATTGAAAGTTTTTCAGGAACAACACAATTAAGCTAATTGTTCCTGTAATTTTTTGATATCATCACGTAATTTTGCCGCTTGTAAAAAGTCAAGTTCTTTCGCCGCTTTCTCCATTGATTTACGTTTTTCCCGAATCATTTTTTCTAATTCAGATTTCGATAAATAAGCAGTTTCCGGTTCTGCAGCTACAGATAATGTATGACCCAACTCGTATTCTACTAAAGGATTTTTGGTAAAAGCACTGTCGATTTTTTTATTTAAAGCCTGTGGCGTAATGCCATGTTCTGTATTATAATTGATCTGTTTGGTTCTGCGATATTCCGTTTCGTCTATTGTTCGTTGCATACTTGCCGTAATTTTATCGGCATACAAAATTGCTTTTCCGTTAAGGTTTCTTGCCGCACGACCAATAGTTTGTGTTAAAGATCTGTGATTACGAAGAAAACCTTCTTTATCAGCATCAAGAATTGCAACAAGCGAAACCTCTGGTAAATCAAGTCCTTCACGAAGTAAGTTTACTCCAATAAGAACATCAAAAATACCTTTTCGTAAATCCTGCATGATTTCGATACGTTCCAGTGTATCTACTTCAGAATGTATATAACGGCAACGAATGTTTACTTTGGTCAAATATTTTGCCAGTTCTTCGGCCATTCTTTTAGTCAAAGTAGTTACTAAAACTCTTTCGTCTAATTCACAACGCACCTGAATTTCTTCGATCAGATCATCGATTTGATTCAAACTTGGTCTTACTTCGATAATTGGATCTAATAATCCCGTTGGGCGAATAATTTGTTCTACATAAATACCATCCGTTTTTTGCAATTCGTAATCTGCCGGTGTTGCAGATACATAAATTACCTGATTTTGTATGGCTTCAAACTCTTCAAATTTCAAAGGTCTGTTATCCATTGCGGCAGGTAATCGGAAACCATATTCAACCAGATTTTCTTTACGGCTTCTGTCGCCTCCATACATAGCGTGAACCTGAGAAACAGTTACGTGACTTTCGTCGACAATCATCAAATAATCACTTGGGAAATAATCTAATAAACAGAACGGTCTTGTTCCGGCTTGTCTTCCGTCAAGATATCTTGAATAGTTTTCGATTCCGGAGCAATAACCTAATTCACGAATCATTTCAAGATCAAAATTGGTACGTTCTTCCAGACGCTTTGCTTCTAAATGTTTTCCTATTTCTTTAAAATAATCGACTTGTTTTACCAAATCCTGCTGAATTTCCCAAATGGCACCTTGCAGTACATCCGGAGACGTTACAAACATATTTGCGGGATAAATAGTCAATCGCTTGAATTTTTCAATGACTTGTGAAGTCTTGGCATCAAAGGATTCAATTTCTTCAATTTCATCACCAAAAAAGTGAATTCTAAACGCATCATCAGCATAACTTGGATATACTTCGACTGTATCACCTTTGATTCTAAAAGTTCCCGGATTAAAATCGGCTTCGGTTCTGGCGTATAAACTTTGAACCAGACTATGAAGCAATTTAGTTCTCGAAATAACCTGATCTCTGCTTATTTCAATTACGTTCTTTTTAAATTCAACCGGATTTCCAATACCATATAAACACGAAACAGAAGCTACAACCAAAACATCACGACGTCCTGAAAGTAGGGAAGAAGTAGTGCTTAAACGCATTTTTTCTAGCTCCTCGTTGATAGATAAATCTTTTTCTATAAAAACCCCTGTTACGGGCATAAAAGCTTCGGGCTGATAATAATCGTAGTACGAAACAAAATATTCCACAGCATTATTCGGGAAAAATTGTTTGAACTCAGAATATAATTGTGCTGCCAGCGTTTTATTATGTGCCAAAACCAAAGTAGGTCTTTGAACTTCCTGAATAACATTGGCAACTGTAAATGTTTTTCCTGATCCGGTAACGCCTAATAATGTCTGGTACTTTTCGCCATCTACTACACCTTGCGAAAGTTTTTCGATTGCTTGTGGCTGATCACCTTTTGGACTATACTCTGAGGATACTTGGAAATTCATTTTGGGATGATGAAAAGATTAGTTTTGTAAAGATACAAAGTTTGAATTCTATAAAAAAGTGTTGTCACGAATTACACGAATTGCCCGAATTTTTTGTTATTGTTGATTTTGTTTCACGCAGATTTAAAAAGATTTGAGCAGATTTATTTTAATTATAATCTGCGTAGATCTGCTTCAACCTTTTTAAATCTGAGTAAAAACTCTTCACTTAATGATAGGGGCTGGCCTACCGTTTGTCAATTATTCTAAAAAATCAATCATTGCATTATTTACCACTTTTGACTGATCGATGGATAAAAAATGTCCTGCATCTTTTATTATTTGTGTTTTGCCTTTGATTAAATATTTATTTGCTCTTTCCAGACTTTCTTCTGAATTAATAACATCATGATCGCCTATTAATACCAATACAGGATTCGTAATAGATTTTAATTCATCATCAGAAAATGGATGCATTTTAAGCATACTTGAATTTGATTTTGCGTATTTATTGGCCAGATAAAATTGTCTTTTGTAAACAGGACTAATTTTTTCAGGATGAGTTGAAAATGTAGTCAGGGTTTTTCCGAATTTCTTTTCGCTTGGGAAGAGTTTTAGCATTAAAGCAGAAGTTGTTTTACCAACTTTATCTATAAATTTAAAGGTTTGCGCCGGACTTAACAACACTATTTTATCTATCGAATTTCTTTTTTCTGTAGCCAGTAAAGTTGCGATCCAGCCACCTCTTGAAGCGGCTACAATATCAAATTTCTTTAATTTATAATGATCGAAAATTTCGTTGTACAAAATTACGATATCTTCTGAAGAAAGTGGTTTTGAAATCAAAGTAGATTTGCCTGGTTCCATCATAAAATCAATGGCGTAAATGCGATGATTTTTAGCTAAAGGTTTAATGTTTGGATACCACATTGTTGAACTGGCATCCATTCCGTGAAGTAAAACCAGATCTTTTCCGTTTTTGGGACCAGCCATAATAACGTGTGCAGTTCCGTAAGTTGTTCTTATATCTTCTTCAGTGTAAGGGATATCCCAAAGTTTTAAAGCTTTGTCGTAGGATTTGATATAGGCTGTTTTTTCGCTTTTGGTTTTAAAGACATAGTCTTCAAATTTTGCCTTTTTAGTTGAAGCACAACCAGTAAGTAGAATTAATAATAGTATTCTAAAGTATATTTTTGGCATAGTCATAAAATTCAATTGATATTAAAGGTACGTAAATTGCGCGCCGATAAAGTATCAGAATTTTATTTTAAAGTATTATAATTATAATGTTCAGTTATTATAACGATTAGATTTAATTTCCTAATTCTAATTGATTTTTGATTAAATTAAAATAATCCGCTTTATTTTTTACTAGTTGATTATGGTTTCCTGTTTCGGCTATTTTTCCTTTTTTTAAAACTACAATATTGTCCGCATTTTTTACTGTGCTTAATCGATGAGCTATTATAATTACTGTTTTATCTTTAAAAAATTCTTGCAAATTATCATGTATTATTTTTTCATTTTCTGAGTCAAGTGCAGATGTGGCTTCGTCAAAAAATATGTAATGTGGATTTTTATAAACAGCTCTTGCAATTAAAATTCTTTGTTTTTCTCCACCTGATAAACCACTACCTGCAGAACCTATTTTTGTATTGTATTTTAGTGGTAATGATTCCATGAAATTTTTGATGTTGGCAGTTTTTACTGCTTTCTTAAGTTGAGTTTTATTGATTTTTTTATCTTTAGTTGCAATGTTTCTCTGTATTGTGTCTGAAAAAATGAAGCCATCTTGCATTACTACACCTGTATTTTCTCTAATGCTTTTTGGTGAAATAGTAAGTATATTGTCTTTATTATAGAAAATTTCACCATCAATTGGGTCGTAAAATCTTAATAGCAATTTTATTAATGTAGTCTTTCCACTGCCGCTTGCTCCAACAATAGCTGTTATTTTTCCTTCAGGAATAAACAGATTTATATCTTTTAAAACAAAAGGGGATTTTGGCCCTTCATATTGAAATGATAGGTTTTTAAAAGAAATTCCATTTTCTGGACAGTTTTTTTTATTTCTAATATTATCTAATAAACGTATTTGCTCATTAACTTCTTCAGGTTTATTATTTTGCACTTCATTTAAACGCTCTAAACTTAATTTTGCATCTTGCATAGATCGAAAAAAACTTATTAATTGATTTACTGGCGCATTCATTTGTCCAATAATATAAGAAATAGAAAGTAGCATACCTAATGTCATTGTATCCTGTACTACGTAAGTTGCTGCTAAAAAAGTAACCAGAATGTTTTTAAGTTGATTTATAAAGTCGAAACCTGAAAGTTGAATTTGATCAAGTTTTAAAATTTTCGAATTAAGTTTAAAAAGTTTCTTTTGAATTTTTTCCCACTCTTTTATTTTAAAATTTTCAAGTTGATTAAGTTTCATTTCTGTAATGCCATTGAGCATTTCAAAAATCGATTCTTGATTTTCACTCCTTTGCTGGAAACGAAAGTAATCTAATATTCTTCTTTTTTTTAGCCAATAAAATGACCATATAATTGATAAAGTTGTAAATAGAAAGTATACTAAAAGAATTTTAATATCATAATACCATAATATAGTAAAAAAAACTGAAAAAGTAATAATAGAAAAGAAAGTAGTTAAACTTTGTGAAGTAAGAAATTCCTCTATACGATCATTGTCTTGTATTCGTTGTTGAAAATCTCCCATTAATTTTGTGTCAAAAAACTTTATTGGAAGCCGAAGCATTTTTTTTAAAAAGTCCGAAACAATTGTAATGCTTAAATGTGTACCAATGTATAGCAATAACCAATTACGAAATATACCAATTGTTAGTGAACCTATGAACAAGCTTAATTGTGCTAAAAGTATAAGAGATATAAAATTAAGATCTTTGTTGTTTACGCCTTCATCTATTAGGGCTTCTGTTAAAAAAGGGAGAAATAAAGTTAAGCCACAACCTATTAAAAGTAGTAAAAACATAATGACTAACTGCTTTTTGTAGGGTATAAGATAGAAAAACAAGTATCTTATATTTAATTTGTCTTCTTTTGGAGCTTCTTTTTGGTAAAATTTTTCAGTAGGGTTTAAAAATATTGCTACTCCCTGAGCTCTGTCAGAAAGCCATGATTTTTCTAGTTTTTCCTGAGTTATTTTTATTTTTCCATGTTTAGGATCGGCTATATGAAAAATTTGTTCTCTTGAAAATAATGATTTAGTTATTTTATAAAGAACAACAAAATGACGTTGATTCCAATAAAGTATAAAAGGAATGATCTGTTTATTTTTTATAAGCTTTTCAGTTGTTGTTTGTACTGAAAGTGTTTCGAAACCAATTTGCCTGGATGCCTCACTTATTCCCAATACAGAGACGCCTTCTCTGGTCACATATGCATTTTTGCGTAGATATTCTAAAGGATAATTTTTTCCGTGAAAACTTGCCACCATACTAATGCAGGCTGGACCACAATCCATTTGGTCATGTTGGGCGGTAAATTTCATAATAGAATTTCTTTTCAAATTAGTTTAATGCATTTAAAAATATATTTTTAACAACCATTGTTTTCTTATCTTCATCAAAATCATGAATACAATATTCCTCATTTTTACTTTCAATTGACAATTGTGAACAAGAACCATTGCAAATAGGTAATATTTTACATTCTATGCATGGTTGGTTCTTAAATTTAGCATTCATTCTTTGATAATATTTTTCATTCCATAAAATAGATCCATTATCTTGTAAAATGCCTTCTTTATTTTCTGATTTAAAATCTCGGGCAGTACACTTAAATACTTCTCCATTGTAATTTATTGTTGCTTGATTTTTTTTATCAGCATAACAAGAGTTTCTAACATGATCTACTTCATCTATTGTTTGTGTTGATAATTTATTTATTTTAAATTCATCAATAATTTTAGACATTTCATTTTCAATATTTTTTTCTTCTTGCCATACCTTATGAAATGAAAAATTTAAAAGCTTTCTCTGTTGAGAAGTCAAATCTGAAAAATCCTTAATTATTTCGGTAATCTTACCATTTAAAGTTTCTTCTGAAATATTTAATCTTACAGTAACATTTATTTTGTTTTTCAATATCAATTTTATATTGTTGATTATTTCATCGTACGATCCTCTTTCCTTATTCACAAATCTTACTTTATTGTGACGTTCCCTGTGGCCATCCAGAGTTATTTGAAAATGATTAACCCCAAACAGATTACAATCTGTTAGAATTTTTTGATTTACAAGTAATCCGTTGGTTGTGAAATTTGATGAAAACTCAATTCCTTTAAGTTTTATTAATGGATAGATTTTTTCTAGTATAGGAAGAATAGTTTTATCATAATAAAGTAAAGGTTCACCACCAAACCAACTTAGATGAAATTGTTTTAAATTATTGTTTTCTAAAATGCTTTTTATAAATAAGATGACATTTTCTATTATTGATGATGACATTTTCGAATCTTTTATATGAGTCTCATAACAATACCAGCATTTGAAATTACAGTTCATTGTGGGATTAATAATTAATTCATAGATTTTATCATTTTGATCAATAGAGGCTACTAATTTTTTTACAGATTGAATTTCATCTGTATTTTTATTAATAATAAAACCTTTATCTTTAATATGTTTATAAAAGCCAGGGTGTATGTCATTTAATTCTGAAATTTTTTTTTCAGCAATAGCAGCTTGGTAAAGTTCAAATAATTCTAATTCCAGAATAATAAATTCATTTGATAAAGCATTGTATCCTATCATTGAACCTTCATGATAGAAAAAAGTGTTAAACTGACTAATGATCATAATTTTTTGTTTTATTTGGATAGTTGGGTAGATTATTTTCTACCCAACTATGTATTAGATATAATTATTCATTGAGCTTAATCTGCTTCTTTAACTTTACAATTTTTTTTATTTGTACAGTCACAATTGTCAGCTCCTCCTTTTAATTTTGCTTGTTGCTTTGGAGTAAGTGTTGTAAAGCCTCCAGTTAAAATTCCTTTAGATTCTACTAGCTTAGATAATGTTAATTTTTTCATACTAATTTTATTTTTACATTAATAGATTGAGTTATCTTTTACTACATAAAACTCTTAATTGGTAGTTGTTTGCAAACAATTTATATTGAATTCTTTCCTCTGTATTTGCAACTACAGCGTACTTGAAATATCAATTCTTAATCAATTCTATTTTGTTCTTCTTGATTTTTGTACTCTCTTTTATTTACATTAATTTTCTTTCCAAAATTGTAAATAATACCTAGTTTAAAGCATTGGTCATCATTGTAATTTCTGAATGAATTTTTAATTCCATTAGAATAGGATGTATACTTTATGCCTTTAGGGTTAATAATATCTTCTAAGTTTAGACTAATAATTAATTTTTTATTTAGTAAAAGCCATTTAAAAGATGTGTCGACCTGGATTCCATTTGAATTATAGTCTAAATTATTTACGCCTTTTGTAATGAACCACACATTTGTATTAAATACTACTGTTTTGTTGTTATTTAAGGTTAAATCATTTGAAATGTTAAATTCTCCGTTCCATCCTTTTAAATATTGCAAGGTTACAGGTATTGTAGAGTTTGTACTACTATAGTATACGTCTACTGAAGTATTGATATTCCACCATTTTGAAAGCTTAAAAATGAATGTTTGATTAATTCCCAGCATTTTATTAGTAATATAATTTAAAGGAATAATTTTTTCAATATTGGTTATTTCATCTAGTATAGTAACCTGGTCAAAATTATTATTAGTATGAGAAAAATAGATTTTAGTTATCAGATTACTTTTATGAGCATATTCTAATTCAATATTATTTGTAAAAGAAGGCTGTAAAAAAGGATTCCCTTCTGAGTAAGAATAAAGATTAGAGACATATTTAAAGGGATTTAATAAACTATACCCCGGTCTTTTAATTCTTTTGCCATAATTGGCGCTAAAGGAATGATTTTCATTAGGAGTAAAGGATAAGAAGAATGTCGGGAAAAGCCTGGCATAACTCTTACTGTTACTTTGAATAACTGTTTTGGACAAACCTTCAGTTTGTGTAAATTCATATCTTATCCCTATTTTAGTTTTCCATTGTTCACTTAGATTTTTCTCAGCGCTAAAATATACAGCTTGAGTGTTTTCTTTATAAATGAATTCATTACTAAGACCAGAATCGATTTCTTCTATATTACTTTTAATATTAAAATAGTTGAAATAATTATTAGTATTAGTAAATGATATTCGGCCTCCGTAATTAAATTCAGCCCATTTGCCTGGATGCACCATGTCTATATTTACAGCATAATTTTGAATATCCTGAAATCCATAATTTCGTGCGTCAAGAAGATTATTTTCAATAGGTTCATTACTTGGTAAAAAGGTTTGTGTTTTTAGAAATCTGTTTGCTATGTTTTTGTAATTAAAATAATCAAAATCTATCGAAAGTTTTCTGCCAATACTATCTATATCATAGGCGATATGATAATTTAAAGTGCTTGTTGTTTTTTCGTAATTGCCTCTGCTGATAGTTTTAATTATAGAATCAAGAGCTTTGGTTTGGGAATCAAATAAATTCGTCTTGCCAATTTCCTTCCTGAGAGGCTTATTACTTACGAAATTGTAATTAAAACCTGTAGAAAGCTTATCATTAATTTTATATTCCATTCCTAATTTTGTAGAAAGAAGATTAGAAAAATCCCGACGATTGTTTACCTTTTCCCAAGTAAGAGAAGGGTAATAAATTTGATTAGTATATTCAGGAGCATTTGATCCATTAATGTAGTTTAAACCAGAGTTTACTTGTACTCTCCCTTTTTGTATATTAAAGCTCCCGCCATTATTTGTTTTTGCATATGTAGATTGTTGGTAAATGGTCCTTAAAGAGGCATCCCAAGCATCTTTTTTTGTTTTTTTTGTTACAATATTTATTATACCACTATTACCTTCTGCGCTATATTTTGAAGGAGGATTTGATAGTACTTCTATCTTTTTTAAATCACTTGCATTAAGGGTTTTGAGGTAAGTTGCTAATTCTTCACCTGAAAATTGAACTAATTTATCATTTATCATAATAAGCATACTGCCTTTGCCAATCATTGATATTTCATCATTTTGAACTTTTATTCTAGGGGTAAGTTTTAAAGCATCTAAGGCATTGCCGCCGGTTGCCGCCACAGAATTTTCAACATTAAAAACCATTCTGTCTACTTTATTTTCAATAAGTGATTTTTTATTTTCAAGGATTACTCCTGTTAGGGATATTCCGATATTAAGATTGATAGTCTTTAAATCTAAATTATTGTCGATTATAATAAATTGAGAATAAACATTTTGTGAAAAATATTTTATAGAAAGCTCATAATTATCTCCCTTAATATTATTTATGTTGAATTCACCATATTTATTGGTAAGTTCAGAGTGTAAGGAAATAGAATTTGATGTTTGAAGAGTTACTTCTGCATATTCTACTGGAGAATTATTTTCATTAACCAACTTTCCTGATATTTTATATTGTGAATATCCACAAAATGGTATCAAAAGCAATATGATAAATACGTTTTTCATCTGTGGGTTGATTCGTTTAATTAATTTTTATGTAAAAAAAAGTTTGTCTGATTACAGATGTAATTGACAGTATTACATTTTTATATGATTTAAAAACATATATAAATGAACATAACATGGAACTAATTTGTTAGTTCCATTATTAATTTCGATAAGATGGTGGTATTTGCAACTTTTAAAGTTGACTTCTAAAGAAATTCAGTGCATAACTGAATAACAAACATAAGTAAAATTTACTATGTTTTAATTTTTTTAAAGAAAAATATTACGTTAAATAAAAAATAACCTTATAATCGTGAGAATTGTAGGTGATATTTAACAAAAAAACAGAGAAGTATAAGAATTAAATAGACATGTCTTCAAACTTCCAAGCCTTTTGCTGGCTTTCACTTAGAAAAGTCCAGGCAACGATACGGCTGTTTTTTTGACCCTGAGCCATGTCGATTGTTTTTATTGAAGAAGCATTTACTTTATTTAATGTTTTGTAAATGCTGGAAAGGTTTTCTCTTTTTGAAACCAAAGTAGTAAACCACAGACATTGCATTGCAAATTTTGAACTTTCGTAAATCATTTGAGTTACAAAACCAATTTCGCCGCCATCGCACCATAATTCGGCATTGTGACCTCCGAAGTTTAATACAGGATTTGTTTTTTTTCTTTCCTTTGTCAAGTTCGAAACTTTACGAACGGTACTTTGATTTGCATCTTCGGCAGAAGAATGAAAAGGAGGGTTGCACATTGTGAAAGTAAAACGATCTTCAGGTGTGATAATATTTTTGAAAATAAAGCGGGATTCGGTTTGCTGTTGTAAACTTATCGCATCAATTAATTTTGGATTCGCTTCGATAATTTTACTGCAATTTTCAATCGCTTTTTCGTCAATGTCAGTTCCAACAAAACTCCAGTCGTAAATAGCATTTGCTAAAATAGGATAAATGCAATTAGCACCGGTTCCTATATCTAAACCTAATACTGAAGATCCTTGCGGAATGATTCCGTTGTTGGTTTCGGCAAGTAAATCAGCCAGATAATGAATATAATCTGTTCTTCCGGGAATGGGAGGACAAAGATAATTTTTAGGAATATCCCAGTTTTGTATGTCGTAATAGGTTTGCAATAAGGCTTTGTTAAGCGCTTTTACAGCCATTGGATTACTAAAATCAATTGTTTCAATTCCGTGGATATTTATCGCAACATATGCTTTTAGCTCAGGACAATTCGCGATAAGAAGTTCAAAATCGTAACGGGAACGATGAAGATTTCGAGGATGTAAATTATTTTTTTCGGAATTGTCTGTTGCTTTCATTTTGTAAATTTCCGTGCAAAGATAGTCATTCCTTTTGGAGAAAGAGGTAATTATGAAAACGATTGCCCTAGCCCTGATGGAAGCGGCATCCTTTTTCCGGTTTCTTTAACCGGGAAAAGATATAGCGTACAGCAGGAATAGCTTCTAATCCATACATTCCATTAACAGCAAGTCCCCATTTGTATGTGTGATACTTACCAAACCATCCTGAAGAACTGCATTGCTGCTGCCGGTTCTATAACCAATGGTTAAGGTATCATTATTAAGCGGATATTGTAAATTGACAGAAGAAATGCCATTTACAACCCCAATTGGAATCAATGAAATTGGTGTTTTTGCGGTATACCATTTCTCGAATTTGTTGGGTAATAAAAATATTTTTGAATGGTCGTCGAGAATAACAATTTTAAGCAAATTGCGGTAACGAACAATATTAGTAAGGTTTGTAATAGTATGATCTGCCCGTTTTCCGGTCGCCCAGACTACGTTTACGGCAGGGATTTTTCTGGCGATCAAATAATCAAAAGCTTTCTCTAAATCTGTTTTATCCTCATCCGGAGTATGTACAATTTCTATAGGATATTGTGATGTTTTGTAGATTTCAGGATCAAAACCACGATCAAAGTCTCCCAAAAGTACATCGACTTTTATGCCTAAAGGTATAACTCTTTCTATAGCAGAATCGAGTACGATAACAAGCGGTGACCATTCTAGTAATTGTCCTAATAATTCAGGATTACAGGCTGCTCCGTTTGCAATAATTAAAGCTGGTTCCTGATCGTCGCGTACAATATGATGTGAAGACATTTAGTTTTTTGGTTTGAAATGTGCTGCAAATGTACGAAAGGATAAGATTGTAGAGGTTAGATTTTAGATTTTTAGACTTTTTTACCATTAAGATATTTAAGTTGATTGTTTAATGAAACTTAATGTCTTAATGGTAATTTTTTTTATTTTGTTGCTTTAAAAGCCGTTGCATCAACTTCGATTAACATTCCGTCGATGGCTAGTTTAGGAACCGGGATTAATGTACTTGCCGGAAAAGGTTTGTTTTTCCAGATTTTTCTAATTTCTTCGTTCCAGATTTTAAGTTTTTCCGGTGAATGGTTTACGATTAGAATCGTTATTTTCATGATGTTTTCCGGTTTTAAAACGTAACTATCCAAAACTGTTACAATATTTTTTAAGGCAACTTGTGTTTGTTCTCTAAAGTCACTGCTTAGAATGTGCTCTTTTCCTAATCCACCGCTTTGTCCGGAAATAAAAACAAATTCTCCCGGAGTCGAAACTGATGATGCATGACTGAAACCATAAGGAGTTGGGTCGAATAATGACTCAGGATTTTTAAAAGTCTGTGCTTTTGCAGTAAAGGCAAAAAGAGAAAATAGGGTAAAAATGAAGTGTTTCATGTTTTAGGAATTTTAAATTAATTATTTGCAAAGTTTGCTTAATTCTAATTCCTAAACCATTACATATGTTGAGGGGTTTTTAGTTTTCAGTTTTCAGTCGCAGTGGCAGTCTCAATCTCAGTTTACAGTCTCACTATTTGCTGCAAACTGTGACTGCAAACTGCGACTGAATACTGCGACTGAATACTGCGACTGAATACTGCGACTGTAAACCGCGACTAAACCAACCTTCTATGATAATTGATTTGTCCTAAATGATAGGCTAAATGTGTTGCAAGATGCACTAAAAAGTAACCTGTTGTCATTTCTTTTTCGAAAACAATTTGTGGATAGATATCTTCTAAATCATTTTCGTTTAGAATATCAAAAGCGTCATTTACCACTATAATTGTTGCTTCAATTTTAGCTATTAATTCTGATTTTGGAATATCTTTTAGTGAAAATTCTAAAGGACGATCCCGAACATATCCGGTTTTTCCAATTTCTGCGCCAATATAAGTATTGATGTTCCCGATAAGATGCAAACAGAGGTTTCCTGCCGAATTGGAAATGTTTTTGTCAATCTCCCAAATCTGACTTTCATTTTGGTACGATTCGATTTCAACTTTTAATTTGTTGAGATCTCTGTTAAAAAGTGATTTTAAGGTTTCGATTAGCATAGTGTTTTTATTTTTTTTTGACAGATTGAAATCTGTGATAAAGTTAATTTTTACTTGTTATCGGAATCCAGATTTCTTCTTCAGAATCCGGATGCTCTTTTTTGTATTGCGCTCCCATTACAGCAAAATGAGGTCTTTCATCTACAGTATATTCTGAATTGGGAAGCCATTCTACAAAAATAGAATGATAGGTTTTATGACCTTCACTTTGTGGGCCTTTATGAATAAAAACAGCGTATAATCCGGTTGGAATTACTAAAGGTTCCATTTCTGAAGGAATTTCATCAAAATCAGTGACTTCAACTGCTGCCCATTTTTCGAAAGAATTGCCTGGTTCGAAATTATCAAAATGACCATCAGGAAAAACTTCAAGAGAATATAAATTAGAATCAATTGAATTTTTAATGTCTTTTCGATTTGGCATAAAAGAACTCCATAATTGAAAAGTTTTGTTTTCGATAAATGACATTATAATGTACTTACCAATTAGTTTTTTCTCGGATAAAATCTCAATTCTGTGTTCCATGTAGTGATTATTGAATTTTATATTTTTTTATGTCGATTTCGCTAAGCGAAAAATAACCTAACGGATAATTTGATTTATCAGTCATATTGATGATATTTCCTTTTACAGTTGCCGGTGGTGATTGAAAAGGTCCGCCAACATTACTTCCGGCAATACTCACCAGAATACTCATGTAATTGTAATATTGTTTTGAAATTCCGTAATGTGTCATTTCTACTTCATCTCCAATTTTTAAATCATCATCATCTGATGAACTGAAATATTCATTTCCCTGAAAAAATTTATCTTCACTAACATAATAGGTTGAGGTAACTTTATTTGAGTAGACATATTTAAACAAGTAGAAATTATCTATATCCGCCGGATCGTTAAAGAAGGCTTTGGTTTCAATATCTTTTCCTGTAAAACCACCTTCATTATTTTGCTCTATTCGGGTTATTGGTGCTACAGATTTCATTGTTTCAGTAGCTGTATAAGTGATTCCGTTATTAATTACCGTTAAAGTATAGTTCTCATCGATTACGGGAATAAAATTAGTACAAACATATCTTCCTGTTTTTTGGACTTCAATAAAGTTGAATTGTACGTTTTGACTGTTTTTTATGTATACTGTTGCTCCGGAAACGGTTGGTATTACATTTTCGAAATAACCTGTTGTGGTCGTTAGTTTTATAGTTTGTTGTTTTCCTGCAGTCCCTTTTTGCCAGTTTATAGCAGCTTCGATCACTAATTTTGGTGCAGCGGTATCAAGATCAACATCGACAACTTCTTCACAACTTGTGAAGAAAATCGATAAGAAAAGTACAATTAATAAGGATGCTTTTTTCATGATATATCTTTTGTTTTCTTTTTACAGAAAGTGTTTTTTAAAATTTAAAATTATAGCTAACAGCAGGAACAATCCCAAAAATTGAGGTTTGCACAGCTTCATTTGCGCCTGTATCAACGTTTTGACGAAAGTTGATAGAAGCCGCGTTATGACGATTATAAAGATTGTAAATACTGAAAACCCATTCTCCTTTCCAGTTTCGATCTTTATTTTTTCTGGGTGTCAAAGTTGCCGAAACATCTAAGTGGTGATACGCCGGTAAGCGGTTTTCATTTCTTTGCCCGTAACTGGGAACCGTAATTCCTAAATATTCGTACTGACCGTTAGGATATGTAACAGGCTGACCGGATTGCAAAGCGAAGTTGGCACCAAAAGACCATTTCTCGTTTAAGTTATAAGCTGATGTAACCGCTAAGTTATGAGTTTTATCATAAGCAGAACTATACCATTGACCGTTATTAATGCCTGTTTCTTCAGGAGTTCTTCCTGGAGTTTGCTGTTCTGATTTTGATAAAGTATATGAAACCCAGCCATTAAATTTACCTTCGTTTTTCTTGAGCATAAATTCCAGCCCGTAAGAACGCATTCTTCCGTTCAGGATTACCTGTTCGATGGCATCATTTGCAATTAAATCTGCACCATCGATATAATCTAATCTGTTTTGAATTTTTTTGTAATAGGTTTCAACTTCTACAGAATAAGCACCATTATTTATATTTTTAAAATAACCCAACGCAACCTGATCTGCAATTTGAGGTTTGATATAATTATCACTTGGCATCCAGACATCAAGCGGAGTAGGTGATGAGGTGTTTGATATCAATTGAAGATACTGTGCCATTCGGTTATAACTCGCTTTTATTGCCTGATCATCATTTAATTGATAAGAGGCTGAAAAACGAGGTTCTAAATTGTTGTAATTCTGGATTTGTTTATTTTTGCCAAAATATTTAGTCGATGTTGGTGTCGCTTTTTCATAAATCTGCATTTCACTATTGAAAATAACGGTTTCATTATTATCATAATAATTGATTGTCGAAGCACCTAAACGATAAAATAAACTATAACGCAACCCGTAAGAAATTGTAATTTTTTTCGAAAGCTGGTTTTCTGCTTCAATATAAACAGAGGGCTCAAAGGCATATTTTTTATCTAATTGATCCGGATTAATTCCTGAAGTCTCATTGCTTGGTTTGATTGTTCCGGGATTAAATTCGTAGTAAATTCCGTTTAAGCCATAGTTTAATTTGAATTTATCTGAAATATAGTTTTTAAAATCGTATTTGATATTGTAATTCTTAATTCCGGAATCCCATTTGAAACCTACAAAATCTAAATCGAGACCATAATAGTAATCACTGTAAATCAACGATAAATTTGCAAATAATTTATCAGAATATAAATGATTCCAACGTAAGTTCAGGGTTGCATTTCCGTAGGTATTTGTAAAACTTTTATTAAGGCTAAACACGTCACGGCCAAAATAACCGGATAAATACAAACTATTATTATCATCGAGTTTATAACTTAATTTTGTGTTTAAATCATAAAAATAAGCCGAGTTATCTTTTTGGTCTTCTGACAATTTTAAAAATAAATGTGCATACGATGCCCTTCCGCCAATTAAGAACGAACCTTTGTCTTTTACAATTGGACCTTCGGCAAGAATTCGACTGGAGATTAAACCAATTCCTCCATTTACATGAAATTCTTTACTGTTTCCGTCTTTTTGATAAATATCAAGTACAGATGAAGCTCTTCCGCCATAGCGAGCGGGAATTCCGCCTTTATATAATTTTAAATCTTTGATAGCATCAGGATTAAAAACAGAGAAAAATCCAAAGACATGAGAAGAGTTAAAAATTGTTGCCTCGTCTAACAAAATTAAGTTTTGATCAGCTCCGCCGCCGCGAACATTAAATCCTGAAGCTCCTTCGCCGGCATTTGTAACACCAGGAAGTAACAAAATAGATTTTAGAACATCGACTTCGCCCATTACTACCGGCATTTTTTTTATGGTGGCAATAGAAAGTTTATTGGCACTCATTTCAGGCGATTTTATATTGATTTTACCTCTGTTATCCTTAATAATAACTTCCTGAAGTTCTTCACCGCTTTCGTTTATGGCAAAATTATTTTTAGTGTTTTGATTTAGAGAAACTGTTTTTTCAATGGTTTTGTAGCCTACATAACTAATCTCTATTTCATATTCACCTTGAGGAGCAGTAAGCGAATAAAATCCATATTCATTGGTTGTAGTTCCAATTTTTAAGGACGGAATATAAACATTGACACCAATTAAGGTCTCATTATTTTTAAAATCAGTGATCGTGCCGCTAAGTGTAAATTTTTCCTGAGCAAATGAAGTCAAAGTTGTGAAAAGGAAGATAAAAAGAAGGCCAATTTTTTTTGTAATCATTGTCTTGTATTTGAATCACATAGTTAACAATTCTTACTAAATATTTTCATAGAAAGATTGTTAAACATTAGTTAAGAATACCTTCTATTTGTTACAGGTTTAGAGTTTTTATTTTTTTAGACTTTAAAACTAATTCAGTTTCTTATTGTTGTGTTTTGATAATTATTAAAACCAAACCTGAAATTAGTATTCTAAAAAAAAAGACAACTGTTTAAAGTTGTCTTTTTTTATAAAGGCTCTGAGGTTTTAAGGCTCAAAGGGTCAAAGGTTTCTCTATAGAAACGCACAGCGGTGCGTCTTTATTTGATATCCTTATCAAATTTTATTATTATTTTATTTCAGCAATAATTGCATTAAATGTTGCACTTGGACGCATTGCTTTGCTCACTAACTCAGGAGTTGGTTGGTAATAACCACCAAGAGTTTGAGGTTTTCCTTGTGCACCAATTAGTTCAGCATCGATTTTAGCTTCGTTAGCTTCAAATTGAGCAGCGATTGGAGTAAAGATTGCTTTCAATTCTGCATCTTTATTTTGAGCAGCTAATGCTTGTGCCCAATAAAAAGCAAGGTAGAAATGAGAACCACGGTTATCAATTTGTCCTACTTTACGAGCAGGAGATTTATCGTTTGCTAAGAATTTGTCATTAGCTTCGTCAAGAGTTTCAGATAAAACAATTGCTTTAGAGTTGTCTAAAGTTTGTCCTAAATGCTCTAAAGAAGCACCAAGAGCTAAAAACTCTCCTAATGAATCCCAACGTAAATATCCTTCTTCAGTAAATTGCTCAACGTGTTTAGGAGCAGAACCTCCGGCACCAGTTTCGAACAATCCACCACCATTCATTAACGGAACGATTGATAACATTTTAGCCGAAGTTCCTAATTCTAAAATTGGGAATAAGTCAGTTAAATAATCACGTAAAACGTTTCCTGTTACAGAGATAGTATCTAATCCTTTGATGATTCTGTCTAAAGTAAATTCAGTTGCAGCAATAGGATTTAAAATACGAATATCAAGATTTGTTGTATTGTGGTCTTTTAAATATTTTTGAACTTTTACGATCAATTCTCTGTCATGTGCTCTGTTTTCATCTAACCAGAAAACAGCAGGAGTATCAGATAAACGCGCTCTGTTTACAGCAAGTTTAACCCAGTCCTGAATAGGAGCGTCTTTAGCCTGACACATTCTGAAAATGTCATTAGCTTCAACGTTTTGCTCCATTAAAACTGTTCCTTTGTTATCCAGAACACGAACAACTCCGTCACCTTTCATTTGGAAAGTTTTATCATGAGATCCGTATTCTTCTGCTTTTTGAGCCATCAAACCTACGTTAGGAACACTTCCCATTGTTTTAGGGTCAAAAGCACCGTGTTTTTTACAAAAATCGATAGTTGCAGTATAAATTCCAGCATAAGAGCGATCCGGAATAACAGCAAGAGTATCTTGTTGTTTTCCTTCTTTATTGTACATCTGTCCAGAAGTACGAATCATTGCCGGCATAGAAGCATCAACAATAACGTCAGACGGAACGTGTAAGTTTGTAATTCCTTTATCAGAATTTACCATTGCAAGAGCTGGTCCGTTTTCGATAGCTTTCGTAATATCAGCTTCAACTTCAGCTTGTTCAGGTCTTCCGGCAATTTTTGCATAGATATCGCCTAAACCGTTTCTTGTATCAATGTTTAATTCAGTAAATAAAGTTTCATATTTTTTGAAAAGATCAGCAAAATATACTTCAACGATAGCGCCAAAGATAATTGGATCTGAAACTTTCATCATTGTAGCTTTTAAATGCACAGAAAGTAAAACACCGTCTTTTTTTGCTTCAGCAATTGCTTCAGCAGCAAAAGTTTTTAATTTTTTTACACTTAAAACCGAGCTGTCGATTATTTCACCAGCTTTTAATGGAGTACTTGCTTTAAGAACAGTAGTTGTACCGTCTTTTGCAACAAATTCGATTTTTACATCATTAGCTTCAGCAACTGTAAGTGATTTTTCGCTTCCGTAGAAATCACCGTTTGGCATAGAAGCAACTTTAGTTTTTGAGTCAGCAGACCAGGCACCCATTGAGTGCGGATTTGCTTTTGCAAAATTCTTAACCGCTCTTGGCGCTCTACGATCAGAGTTTCCTTCACGTAAAACCGGATTTACTGCAGAACCTAAAACTTTAGCATATTTTGCTTTAGCATCTTTTTCGGCATCATTTTGAGGATCTTCCGGAAAATCAGGGATTTTGTACCCGTGAGATTGCAATTCAGCAATAGCCGCTTTTAATTGTGGTACAGATGCTGAAATGTTTGGTAATTTGATGATATTAGCTTCAGGTTGTGTTGCTAATTGACCCAATTCTGCCAAAGCATCTCCGGTTTTTTGAGCATCAGTTAAAAGCTCAGGAAAATTTGATAAAATTCTACCTGCCAAAGAGATATCTCTAGTTTCAATTGCAATACCTGCCGTAGCAGTAAATGCCTGAACAATTGGTAAAAAAGAATAAGTCGCTAACAATGGCGCCTCATCAGTTAAGGTGTAATAAATTTTTGAATTCTGTGTCATTTTTTTTTTTTTTATAATCGTATCGCCAGGAAATGGCGATGTAAAAGGTATAGTCGGCTCAGAATGAGCGGAGCAAATATAATAAAAACAGTCCGAAAACGGTGTAGTTTTGATGAGAAATGCTGAAATTATCAGATTGTTATTTCGGACTCATTTAATTGCTAAATTGGCGATTTTGGTATTAAAAAATTACAGTTTTGATGAATCTTAAGTAAAAGCAGAACATTTCGAAAAATGAAAACGCTAAAGTTGTATAAAAACATTTTAGCTTTGATTATTTTTGTATGAAAAGTTGTATTTTTGGCTAAAATGCATAAGACATATAACAAATGTGAGATACATTGTTTAATATGTTTTTTACTTGTTGTTTAATATTATGCTTAATCATTATCTTTGAATTATGAGCACACTTACAAAACCAAATCATATAGGGCGAAAAATTAGCCGTATTCGTGAACTTCGAGATATGAAACAAGAAGCTTTGGCACAGGCTTTAGGCATGAGCCAACAAACTATATCGGCTATTGAAAACAGTGAAACTATAGATGATGAAAAACTTGCCGAAGTTGCAAAAGCTTTGGGAGTAAGTGTTGAAGCAATTAAAAATTTTTCAGAAGAAAATATGATTAGCTATTTTAATACTTTCCACGATAATAGTATTAATAACGGTCATTTGGGACATAATAATAATTGTACTTTCAATCCATTAGATAAATTAATTGAAACTTATCAGGAAAAAGAAAAACTTTACGAACGTTTGCTACAATCTGAAAAAGACAAAATCGAATATTTAGAAAAACTATTGAATAAATAGAAAACCAATATTTCCTTAAAATACAAACCGATGCTTATGAGTGTCGGTTTTTTTATTTTTTTTTAGTTTGGGCGTGACCACAAGGGTCGGGCTATTCGCTGCAAGTCCTCGCACTTCCTTCGTCAGGCTGTGGGCTTTCCACTTCTATCCCTCACGCAAACGGTTAAACAAGAAATTATTTGTTTATTAAGCGTAATTATCTCCACAATCTTGTCATTTGGAGGAACGAGAAATCACACGCGGGATTCGGCAAAGATTGGAGATTTTGATTGTGGAGTTTCTAGTGTGATTTCTCCCTTCGGTCGAAATGACAAGATTAAGCAGATAAAATCCGTTTTAATCTGTGTTTTCGCAAGGCGAATCGGCGTCATCCGTGTTCAATATTGTCGCCAATTTTTGTCGAGTTTCTTGCGAAGATTTCTCCTTCGTCGAAATGACAAACTCAGCGAAAATATTGTTATGAAAACGATTGCCCTAGCCCCGATAGTCCCGAAGTGTCGGGAGGAAATCCTTTTGTTCCGGTCCCGAGGCTTCGGGAGCCACAAAAGATTGAAGTGAATTGCTTCGCCAGTTCGCACTTTCAGGCTCGTGTGCGGGATTAGCTCCTGAAAATTTTAAAAAAAAGACATAAAAAAAACTCGTTTCAAATAAATGAAACGAGCTTTTTTATAACAAATCGATAAATGATTATCTTCTTTTATCTTTAATCTTAGCTTTTTTACCAGTAAGTTCTCTGAAGTAGAAAATTCTAGCTCTACGTACAGCTCCTTTTTTGTTGATTTCAATTTTCTGTAAAGCTGGTAAGTTTACTGGAAAGATACGCTCAACTCCAATTGCACCTGACATTTTACGGATAGTAAAAGTTTCTGTGTTACCAGAACCTCTTCTTTGAATAACAACTCCTTTAAAAAACTGAGTTCTTGTTTTTTCACCCTCTTTAATTTCGTAGTAAACTGTGATAGTATCTCCAGCTCCGAAAACAGGGAAATCTTTTTTAGCAACTAATTCGGTTTGAACGAATTTCATTAAATCTGCCATGATATCTTGTAATTATGGTTTTTATATAGAGCAACATTCACGGATCTCGCCAGAGGTTAGTCTAATTCGGGTGCAAATGTAGAAAATAATTATGAATTATAAATTGTAAATTATAAATTATTTTAAGTTGTTGATAAAAAGATTGTTACTCTCAGTTTTTATTCTCAGTCTCAGTTTTTATCCGGCAATCAAATTCAGTAAAAACTGCGACTGCGACTGAAAACTAATTATATGGCAATCAAATTCAGTAAAAACTGCGACAGCGACTGAAAACTAATCTTGTCCTTCCAGTAAATCCGGACGTCTGTTCTTTGTATGTTCATACGCCATATCCTCGCGCCATTTGTCAATTTTAGCAAAATGACCGCTGGTTAAAACATCAGGAACTTTCCATCCTTTATAATCTGCGGGTCTTGTATATATAGGTCCTGAAAGTAAATTATCCTGAAAACTATCTGTCAATGCTGATGTTTCATCACTTAAAACACCAGGGATAAGTCTGATTAAAGCATCAGATAAAACTAAAGCTCCCAGTTCTCCTCCAGACAGAACATAATCGCCAATCGAAATTTCTTTAGTAATAAAATGATCACGAACACGCTGATCTACACCTTTATAATGTCCGCATAAAATGATAATGTTTTCATACATCGACATTGTATTGGCCATTTTTTGGTTCAGCGTTTCCCCGTCAGGTGACATATAAATAATTTCGTCGTATTCACGTTCGGTTTTTAGATGTGTAATACAAGCATCAATTGGCTGAACGGTCATCACCATTCCGGCACCTCCGCCAAAAGGGTAATCGTCGACGCTTTTTTGTTTGTTTGTAGTGTAATCACGTAAATTATGAAAATGTACTTCGACAAGACCTTTGTCTATGGCACGTTTCATAATCGAAGCCTCAAACGGACTTCTTAATAATTCAGGCAAAATCGTTATAATGTCAATTCGCATTTTTTTTCTTCAATAGTTCAGTTGGCAAAGATACAAAGTTAATATTTGAGAAATTTAAAGATTTATAAGTTCATATATTTAATAAGATTTTTAGTTAATGTATCTGTTTAACAGCTTGTTATGTAATAAAATGAGTAGAAATTATATAAGAAATAATTTTTTTCATGTAAATTTATGCGGCTGATTTTCAATTAATATTATAATGTGAAATTTTTACAAAAAAATAATTTTTAAATTGACTATTATGATGAAGAAGATACTTTTTTTAATTGCAATTATGGTGTTGCATTCTTGTGCAAGTACTAAAAACTCAAACGATAATTGGATTGGACAATCAAAGAAAAGTCTAATAAAAAGTTGGGGAACTCCAATAAGAACCTTAAATAATGCTGAACAAGGAGAAATACTTATTTATGGAGAGCAGGTTTATGAAAATGCTAATAATAATGAAGGTTCAAGAATAGCCGGACCCAATTATTGGAATTATAGATATATATACATAAATAAGGAGGGAAAGATTTATTCTTATAAAACAGATACACAGCAGCATACACCTCAGGAAATTGCCGTAAAATAAATTATTGGTTTTCTTTTTTTCTTATGAACTAAACATTATTGCAATTCATAGGATCGCTAACTTTTAGCTGGAAATGTGGGTTATGGACTTTTATCCTGTAGTCACAAGTTAGTTGCAGTGGTTAATAATATTTATAATCAAAAACTATATCACAAGAAGAAAACTTTTAGAAAGAATATCATGACTTTCTTAAAAAAAATGAGGTAAATTTTGATGAAAAGTTTATTTTTAAGGATTAATTTAAAATTAGTTTTTAAAAACAGACTAAAAGCAAATGAAAAAAATAATCCTCTTTCTCCTTATATTATTTTCTTCCTGTAATAAAGAAAAAGTAAAAGAAACACCAGGAAAGATCCTAAAAGAAATTCCTCAAGAGGCGTCATATTTTAAACAAATTAAAAGTAATGACGTTAAATTGGCTGAACCTGTTTATGGAGATTGGTTGTTCTCTCATAAAGAAAAATGCCAAACTTTTGAACAATATTTTAGGTCTAAACATATTGTTCCCACAACCGATGCGAATATTATTTACATTCGACCTATCGGGAATTTCAATTCTTTACAAAAGAAACAAATTCAACTCACCAATGAGTATTTAGAAATTTACTTTCAATTAAAAACCAAAACTTTAGCCCCAATTTCTAATAATGTAGTTCCAAATTCTGCCAGAAGAATGACTGCAGAAGGTCATGAGCAATTATTGGCGGGTTATCTTTTAAATGATATTTTAAAAGAAGAAAAACCGTTAAACAGGATTGCTTCAATGGGACTTTCAGAACTGGATTTGTATCCTAAGCCAGAATGGAATTATGTTTTTGGTCTGGCTTCTTATCGCGATAAAGTAGGTGTGAGCTCCATTTATAGATTACAGGATGGAGAATTAACTTCTGAAAATTTTAATCTGTGTTTATCAAGATTGCTTAAAATAAGCTCTCATGAAATAGGACATATGTTTGGCCTGCATCATTGTATAAATGCAAACTGCGTTATGAATGGTACCAATAGTATGGAAGAAACTGACATGCATTCGATAAGATTATGTTCTGTTTGTCAAAGAAAACTCAATTCCTGTATACCATATGATAATAAAAAGAGATTAAGTGATTTAGAAAAATATTTTAAAAAGAATGATTTAATTGACGGTTTTGATTTGATGAAAAAGGATATTGAAATTATTCAATAAATGAAAATGGAAAAAATAAAAATACTTGCCATAACTGGCAGCACGAGAAAGAATTCAAGTAATTATAAAATTCTCAGATTTATTTCTCAACAAATTAAAAATTCATTTGAGGTTGAAATATTCGAAAACTTGGATCAATTGCCTCATTTTAATCCGGATCTGGACAATGAAAATCCTCCTGAAGAGGTTATATCTTTTAGAAATAAAATTAAAAATGCTGATGGAATTATAATTTGTACTCCCGAATATGTTTTTAGTTTGCCGGGGAGTTTAAAAAATGCATTAGAATGGTGTGTTTCAACTACTGTTTTTTCAAATAAAAAGACAGGATTAATTACAGCTTCGGCTTCTGGTGAAATGGCGCAAGAACAATTAATTTTAATAATGAAAACATTGGGAAGTCATTATACCGACGAAAGTTTGCTTTTGATACAAGGAATTCGGGGTAAAATTGATGACGACGGAAAAATTGTAAACGAATCTACTTTTAAAGCTTTACAAGATTTTATTCATAATTTTGAGAATCAATTTTTAAGCATCTGATAAAAGTGTAGTAAAAAAGTTTAGTTTTACTTTTCTATTTTAAAATGTAAAATGGTAACACGTAGAAACTTTCTCATTAATACGAGCCTCGCTGCTACTGCAGTTCTGGCTTTGCCATCATTAGCCTTTACTATGGATAAAAAAGAAATAGGTTTGCAATTGTATACTTTAAGAGATGAGATTGCTAAAAATGTAAAGTCGACTTTAGATAAAGTCGCAGCAGCAGGTTTTACTACAGTTGAAACATATGGTTTTTCTATAAAAGATCAGTTTTGGGGATTGTCCCCAATCGAATTGAAAAATGTATTAGATAACAACGGACTTAAAGCAGTAAGCGGACATTATAACCTAGGAAGTTTTTTGTATGATGGAAATACAACAGAACTGATTGCTGCCATCGAAGCAGCTAAAATGTTAAAAAGCGAATTTTTAACGATTCCGTGGGTTGATGAACCTTTTAGAAAAAATATTCAGGATTATAAAAAAATTGCTGCCCGACTAAATGAAGCTGCAAAAATGTGTGCAAATGCGGGTTTAAAACTGGCTTATCACAACCATGATTTTGAGTTTCAAAAACATGAAGGAATCACAGGTTATGAAATTCTACTAAAAGAAACGGATAAAAACTTAGTCTGTTTTGAATTGGATTTATACTGGGTAATTCGTTCAGGAAATAATCCACTACAATTGTTTGAAAACAATCCCGGTCGTTTTAAAATGTGGCATGTTAAAGATATGGATAAAGAAAATCCTGCTTTGAATACAGAAATAGGTTCAGGAACAATTGATTTTAAAACTATTTTTGAAGCATTGAAAAAGTCCGGAATGAAGCATTTTTTTGTGGAACAGGAAAATAATTATGACCCAAATCCCTTTGAATCTATTAAAAGGAGTTGTGATTTTATTTCTAAAAATTTGATCTGAAAATAAAAACCGCCTAAAAATATATTTTTAAATAAATTCAATAAAAAAAACAGATATGAAGAGTTTTGGATCAAGTAAAGAATTTCTAAAAGGTGATGACATCGAATGGGAAGTAGTGGGTGAAGGAATAAAACGTAAAATATTAGCATATGATGATAGAGTAATGTTAGTAAATGTTCATTTTGAGAAAGGCGGAATTGGTGTTTTGCATGAACATTATCATACTCAGGTAACCTATGTTTCAAGCGGTAAATTTGATGTTACCATAAATGGTGTTACTGAAACCCTGAAAGAGGGCGACAGTTTTTATATTCCGCCTCATGCGATTCATGGAGTTGTTTGTTTAGAAAGTGGACTTTTGACAGATGTATTCAGTCCGATTCGTGAAGATTTTATGCCGTCATAATATTTTAAAAACCAGTATAATTACTATAATAAAGATATATTGTGGTTATGATTTTATAAAATTTATACTTTTTTTAAAGTTTTCGTACGAATTAGAATAGTATTTTTGCCAGATGAATTTATCCAAAACGAATGTCTTATTTATGGCAGCTTGCACTGGACTTATAGTTGCAAATCTGTATTACTGCCAACCCTTAATTGTTTTAATTGCCAACGAATTTAAGATTCCGGAAGCCAATGCGGGAACAATAACTTATTTAACTCAGGCAGGTTATGCAATTGGGTTATTTTTTATGGTTCCGTTAGGAGATAAAATCGAGCGAAAAAAGCAAATTTTAATGACCACTTTTGCCTCAGTGATAGCATTAATTATTGCCGCTACGGCTAAAAGTTTTTTTCTTTTACAAATTGCTTCTTTACTAATCGGAATCACTTCAATAGTTCCGCAGCTTATTTTGCCTTTGGCGGCTTCATTAAGTGCGCCGGAACAACGCGGTAAAGTTGTTGGTACCATAATGAGCGGATTACTTGTTGGGATTTTACTTTCCAGAACTTTAAGCGGATTCATTGGTCAGGTTTTAGGCTGGAGGTCGATGTTTTATATTGCGGCAGGAATTTGTCTTTTGATCTTTTTTGTAATTCAGAATAAATTTCCAGTTAACAAACCGCAGTTTCAGGGGTCGTACGGACAGTTAATTAAATCTCTTTTTACACTTATAAAAACACAGCCAATTTTACGTGAAGCTACACTGATAAATGTATTTAGTTTTGCTCAATTTGGTGCTTTTTGGGTTACAATGGTTTTGTTGCTTTCAGGAGAACCTTTTCATTACAGTAGTGCCACAATTGGTTTATTTGGAATTGTAGGGGCTTCAGGAGCTTTAGCAGCGCCTTTAGTTGGTAAAATGGGGGATAAAGGAGGTTCAAGAGTAGCTGTGGGTTATGGTTGTTTACTTATTTTAATAAGCTTTTTGATTTTTTATTTTTCAATAGAAAGCGTAATCGGAATTGCGATTGGAATTGTTTTTATTGATATAGGAATTCAGGGAGTTCATATTTCAAACCAAACCAGAGTATATTCATTACTTCCGGAAGCCAGAAACAGATTAAATACGGTATTTATGTCGTTTAGTTTTTTAGGAACAGCAGCCGGATCAGCTTACGGATTGTTACTATGGAAACTAGGAGGATGGCATGCAGTAACTATTGGTTGTGTTGGCTTGTCAGCATTGGCATTTACAGTTTACGGACTTACATATAAATCTAAAAAATAGAAACCACAAATTGATTTAAAATTAATTTGTAAATTTGCAATCAAATAAAAAATAACAACATGGAAAACGGAATATATGCTAAATTCAACACTAGTAAAGGTTCGATTTTAGTAAAACTAACACACGATTTAACACCGGGAACTGTAGGGAATTTTGTAGCTCTTGCAGAAGGGAATATGGAAAATAAAGTAAAACCTCAAGGACAAAAATTCTATGATGGTTTAACATTTCACAGAGTAATTCCTGATTTTATGATTCAGGGTGGTTGCCCAAAAGGAACAGGAACCGGAGATCCAGGATATAAATTTGATGATGAATTTCACCCAAGTTTAAAACACGATCGTCCAGGAGTTTTAGCAATGGCAAATTCAGGACCTGCAAGTAATGGTTCTCAATTTTACATTACGCACGTTCCAACTTCTTGGTTAGACGGAAAACATACTGTATTTGGTCACGTAATCGAAGGTCAGGATATCGTTGATGCAGTTGCTCAGGGAGATGCTTTGCAAAGTGTAGAAATTTTAAGAGTTGGAGAAGAAGCAGAAAAATTTAATGCTATCGAAGCTTTTGTAGGTTTAAAAGGTGCCCGTCTAAAAAGAGATGCAGCTTTAAAAGCAGAATCTGAAGCAAAAATGGAACAATTGGCTGCTGGTTTTGATAAAACAGAAAGTGGTTTACGTTACAAAATGATTAATAAAGGTGATGGTAAAAAAGCTGAAGCTGGTAAAACAGTTGCAGTTCATTACGAAGGATCTTTAGAAAACGGAAAAGTTTTTGATTCTTCTTACCCACGTAAAAAACCAATCGAATTTAGATTAGGACAAGGTCAGGTTATTGAAGGATGGGATGAAGGTATTGCTTTATTACAAGTAGGAGATAAAGCTCGTTTTGTAATTCCGTCTGATTTAGGATATGGTGCATCTGGTGCAGGAGGAGTTATCCCTCCACACGCAACTTTGATCTTTGATGTAGAATTAATGGAAGTAAAATAAGGATATTAAATACAATTTAGTATTGTTTTAAATTATAATCCCATTTGCCACGGCGAATGGGATTTTTTTATATTTACTTATCAAATAAAGAAAAACAATGAAATCAAAAATCTTAATTCTGGCTGCTGTGGTATTGTTTGTAGTTTCTTGCGGAACTCAAAAGTCTGCTGCAGTTGCAACTACAGAAACACCTGCCGCTCCAATAACTGAAACTGCAAAAGCTGCACCATTAACACCTGAATTAGCCGAGGCTAAAAACTTGTATGAAAACAGTTGTGGAAGATGCCATAAATTATATGAGGCAAAGAAATTTACTCAGGAAGAGTGGAAACCAATTTTGACAAGAATGCAGAAAAAAGCAAAGTTAGACGATACTCAAATAGCGTCAATATCAAATTATATAAATTCTCAATTATAAAAGTTATAGTTGTAAATTCATAAAACTATTCAGTACTGGTTGTATTGGATAGTTTTTTTGTTTAAAATAGGGCATAAAAAAACACCTTCACGAATGAGGTGTTTGAAAAATTAAGAATTGTTTTCAGTCGCATGATTAACTGCAACTATTTTTAAAGTTTTTATTCCGGCAGGTAATTCCCAGTCTACTTCATCATTTTCTTTAAAGCCAATAATAGCAACACTTAAAGGTGCCAGAATTGAAATTTTACTTTGTTTTACGTCTGCAAAAGAAGGTAGAACGATTTGAATTTTCATTTGTTTTTTTGCTTTTACATCTTCAATAGTGACGTACGAGTTGATTTTTACAATCGAATTATCCAGTTCGCTTTCTTTGCTAATTATAGCGCGATCAAGTTCTTGAGAAAGCTGATTTGCCTCTTTAGCATTTGTTGAATTTTTACTTTTTAATATCAATTCTCTTAAAAACTGATAATCTGTTTTACAAAAAGTGGGTATTGGTTTCATAACTATATTTTGTTTTATTATTATTATTATTATTATTATTTGAATATTAGTGTTTTATGCTTCTTTTCAGGGCTTGTATATACATAAAAACCATTTCAGATTGCATGTGTACAATTGAAATTGATAGAAATGTATGTTTGATTTTTTTGATTTAGAAAACCAGAAAATTATTTGAGAGAGGATTTACTCTTTCAAATAAAATAGATAATTAAATGGTGGTAAAATCCTCCGCCTGAAAGAAGAAATTGAAATAGACGGAGGCCTAATTAATAAAGGCCTTACTATGTGAAATAAATACAGCAGTAAGCGGTCTTCTCGTTAGAGAAAACAGCAACATAAAAACTGTAAATATATTTATAGTGCTCAAAATGAGAATGATTAATTTGATCTGCAAAGATAGGTAAACTTTTTGAAATAGCTAATTTCTTTTATTTCCACTTAATATTGCAGCCAATACTTGGCTTTTGCGGTTCTTTTAAGCTTCTGTTATAGAGGAGCGCATCAATGGCACTGCGAAGATCGCTGCCACTTAGCGGAATTCCGTTTCCAGGTCTGGAATCGTCTAGCTGACCTCGGTAAAACAAACGGTTCTGATTGTCAAATAAGTAAAAATCCGGTGTGCAAGCAGCATCATACGCTTTGGCAACTTTCTGACTTTCGTCGAATAAATACGGAAAATCAATTTTATTCTCAAAAGCAAATTCTGTCATTAATTCCGGAGAATCCTGCGGAAATTTTTCAATATCATTACTTGAAATAGCAATTACGCCAATTCCCTGAACACGATAATCATTGGCAATCATTACAATTTCTCTAATAACATGAAGTACAAATGGGCAATGATTACAAATAAAAATAACTAACGTACCTTTTGATCCTTTTAAGTCTTCAAAAGAATATTGATTACTAGAATTAGTATCTTTTAATATAAAATCCGGAGCAATTGTTCCAAGAGGTAACATATTTGAAAGAGTTCGTGCCATTTTGAGAAATTATTTACCCAAAAATAACTTTAATATTCTGTAAAAGAAAATGCACCACTATAAAAAAAATATCCAAAGAAGTTTATTAAAGCTTCTTTGGATATTTTTTAAGATATAGTAATGATTTTATGAATTCAGGAAATTCAGTAAATCGGTATTCAATTTGTCTTTGTCTGTATAAAATAATCCATGTGGAGCTCCTTCATAAACAATATAAGTATTTTCTCGAATTGCTTCTGCGGCCTTTTTTGAGGTAAGATCAATAGGAACTATTTTATCATCATCACCGTGAATTATCAATGTTGGAACTTTTATAAAATCCAGTTCTTCTCTAAAATCAGTATACGAAAAAGATTCTGCACATTTTAATGTTGCACGAGGAGAAGCAAATGAACATAAAGTTCTGTAATATTCTAACAACGGAGTGCTCAGAGGTTTGTTGATGATATTAATACCGAAAAAAGTTTTTCCAAAATTATCTACAAATCCTATTCTATCTTCGTTGATTGCATTTGCTGTAGTTTCGCTTTTTTCCTTAGGATGACCATCAGGATTATCATTGGTTTTTAATAAAAAAGGAACAACAGAAGAAATCAGCGCTGCTTTTGTAACACCTTTTCCCCCATAACGGCTAAAATAGCGAACAACTTCACCACCACCCATAGAAAAGCCTACAAGAGTTGCATTTTCTAAATTTAACTGTTCGATAATTTCTTTTAAATCATCAGTTAAAGTATCATAATCATATCCGTCGTAAGGTTGAGAAGATTTACCAAATCCACGACGATCATACGCAATTACTCTGTAATTGTTCTGAACTAAAAAATCAATTTGATATTCCCACATTTCATTAGAAAGTGGCCAGCCATGAATTAAAATTACAGGTTTTCCTTTTCCATAATCCTTTACATATAATCTTACGTTCTTGGCAGTTTCGATGTATTTGTCTGTATTTAGTTCCTGAAGATCAAATTCAAAATCTCTTAGAGATTGGTCGGCATTAAGGAGAGTGTTTTCCATTTTATATTTTTTAGTATAGTTTAATAAGTTGTCAGGTAAAATTAGCAGTAGTACTAAAAAAAGGGTTATAGAATTAGTGGTAATAATTACAAAATTAATAGGTTTGTAAATCACTAGAAATTAGAACAAATGGATTTAACCTGGAACGAATTCGAAAGAACCGATATGCGTATTGGAACTATTATAGAAGTAAATGATTTTCCTGAAGCAAGAAAACCGGCTTATCAGCTCACAATTGATTTTGGTGCTGAAATTGGTATTCGTAAATCATCGGCACAAATTACCAAACGCTATCAAAAAGAAGATTTATTAAACCGTCAAATTGTTTCAGTAGTAAATTTTCCAAAAAAACAAATTGGTAAGTTTATGAGCGAATGTCTTGTTCTTGGTGCAGTAGGAGAGGAGGGAGACGTTATTTTATTGGCTCCGGATTTTAAAATAGAAAATGGATTGCGTATAGGGTGATTTAGTTTTCAGTCTCAGTTCAAAACTGAGACTGAGACTGAAAACTATTTTATTTTTTCAATTAACTGTTTTAATATCAATTGCCCTTCTTCCCAATATTGTAAGTCTGAATCTGAGTTGATGTGTCCTTGTTGACCAACATTTACAAAATCACTTCCCCATTGTTCCGCAAAATATTGTTTTCTTTCGAAAGAAGCATAAGGATCATTTTCGCTAGCCACAACTATAGACGGAAAAGGTAATTTATAAATAGGTATTGGCGAAAAGTTCCTAATGATGTCTGGTGTATGCTGAGGCGAATCTACATCTGCAGGAGCGACTAATAATGCTCCAACAACATTAGGATTTTTATTTTCTTTTGCCCAATGCAAAACTAGCGAAACGGCTAAACTATGCGCTACTAAAATAGTTGGTTTGTCTAGTTTTGCAACTTCTTCATTCAATCTTTGAAGCCATTCTTCGCGAACGGGCTCATCCCAATTGTCCTGAACAAGTCGAATTGAATTTTTGAATTTTTTATGCCAAAAGGTTTGCCAGTGTTTCTCACCTGAATCTCCAAGTCCGGGTAATATTAATATTTGTGTGTCCATTGCCGTGGATTTTAATTACTATTATTTGTTTTGTTTTTCTTTTATAATTCGGTTAACTTCATTTAAAAGCAAGGGAAATGCAGGTTCCGTCATATTGTGACCATAACCATCTAACTCGAAAATTTTGGTTTGTTTGTGCCCTGTCAGTTTCATCATACGTGCCATATAAGCGTTTTCTTCATATCTGCCGAGCATTTCTAATTCACGATCTCCTGTAATTAGTAAAAGTGGCGGAGCATCTGCACGAACATAATATAACGGTGCAAAAGTATCTATAGTTGGTTGTGTTTCCGGGATTCCGTTTTCTTTTCTAATTTCAAAATGCGTAATACACTGACCACTAAACGGAATAAGTCCTGCGATTTTATTAGCATCGATTCCTTCTTTTTGCAGCCATTTTTTATCTAAACCAATCATCAAACCTAAATATCCTCCTGCAGAGTGTCCTGAAACAAAAATTTGCGAAGTATCACCGCCATAATTAGCAATATTATTAAATGCCCAGGCCACAGCTGCAGCTGCATCTTCAATAGCTTTTGCAGCTTTTACTTTTGGCGATAATCTGTAATTAACGCCAATAATGGCAAAACCTTTATTTTTCAATGCTTCCGGAATTTCTTTGTTTCCTCCCGTTAATCCTCCTCCGTGAAACCAGACTATTGTTGCGAAATTTTTAGTATTTTTTGGATAGTAAATATCAAGAACACAACGTTCGTTGATATAATTATCGGATTTGTTGATTGTTGTGTTGTAATATTGAATATTAGACTTTGTTTCGTACTCTTTTTGTTGAGCAAAAGAAGAAACTCCAATAAAAAAACAAAGTAATACTATTATTTTCTTCATAACATAAATTTTATTCTATTTTAAAATCACCTTCCAGACCGTTTTCTGCATGCGAAGCAATCCAAACTTTAAAATCACCCTGTTCAGTTTTAAGTTCCATTTTATCATTATAATAAGCAAGCTCCGAAACCGGAATTGAGAATTGTACGGTTTTGGATTCCTGAGGTTTTAATTCAATTTGTACAAAATCTTTCAGTTCTCTAATTGGTCTCACTATGCTTCCTGTAATATCACGAATATATAGTTGTACGGTTTCTGTTCCGGTAGTATTCCCGGTATTAGTAATAATTGCTGATACGTTTAATTTTTCAGTATTATTATTTTTAAGAATTGCTTTTTCGATTTTTAAATTTTCATAGGAGAAAGTCGTATAACTCAATCCAAATCCAAAAGGAAATTGAGGCTCATAACCTGCATCAAGATAATGAGAATTATTCCCTAATGAACTTTGCCAGGCTTCGACAGGAATATCCTGAATTGCTACAAAAGTTTTTGGATCTGCCGGTCGTCCGGTATTTGGGTGATTGTAATAAATAGGAATCTGACCCACTTCTTTTGGCCACGTTACAGGTAATTTTCCTGACGGATTTATGACTCCCAAAAGCAAATCAGAAATTGCAGGACCAGCCATTGTTCCTGGATGCCATGCCATAATTAAGGCGTTTACTTTTGGTAAAACAGTTCCTAAAGTTATAGGTCTTCCGGCCATCAATACTAATACAATTGGTTTTCCGGTTTTTTGTAATTCCGCTATTAATTTTTCCTGTAAACCCGGTAAATTAATATTTGCTCTGGAATGTGCTTCTCCGGAAAGAATGGCTTCTTCTCCGGCGAAAAATAAAATTATATCTGATTTTTTTGCTTCTGTGATGGCTGCTTCAAAACCTTCATCAGATAAAGATCTGCTATGCGAAAGCCCGGCAGAATAAAATACATTATTTGACCCAAAACTATTTTGTAATGCTTTTAGCGGTGTTTTAGAATCTTCTTTATTTCCGTCAAAAATCCAGGTTCCTAATTGTTCTCGTGATGCATCTGCCAATGGACCAATTACAGCTATTTTTTGATTGGATTTTAAAGGTAAAATCTGATTTTCATTTTTTAATAAAACGCAGCTTTTACTGGCCGCAATTCTGGCGATATGTAAAGCATCAGTACTCAATAATGAAAATTTTTCACGGTCTTTAAAGTATGGATTTTCAAAAATTCCGGCTCTGAATTTTATTCGAAGAATATTTCGAACCATTTCATCCAATTGCTTTTCAGAAATTTTCTTTTCAGCAATCAGGTTTTTTAAATGATGTGCATACGATAAACTGGTCATTTCCATGTCAAGACCTGCTGCTGCAGATTTTAGTGCAGCATCTTTTTCGTCAGCAGCATAACCGTGCGGAATCATTTCTGTAACAGAATTCCAGTCGCTTACCACAAAACCATCATATTTCCATTCTTCGCGTAGTATTTTTTTTAGCAAAAAACGATTCCCGGAAGCAGGAACTCCATTAAGGTCATTAAAGGAACTCATAAAAGTAGCTGCTCCAGATTTTGCTGCAGCTTCAAAAGGTTTTAAATATACATTTCGCAGTAAAGATTCAGACATGCTGACGGTGTTGTAATCCCGTCCGCCTTCTGCAGCACCATAAGCAGCAAAATGTTTGGCACAAGCCAAAATTTGTCCCGGAACGGCTGGATTATTTCCCTGAAAACCTTTAATATAAGCTACTCCCAATCGTGATGCGAGTAAAGGATCTTCGCCTGGAGATTCTGCGATTCTTCCCCAGCGGGCATCTCTGGCAATATCGACCATTGGCGCATAAGTCCAATTAATACATCTTGAATAGGATTCATTAGCAGCAATTTTGGATGTTTTTTCGACTAAATCCATATTCCAAGAAGCAGCTAATCCTAACGGAATCGGGAAAATAGTTTTATAACCATGAATAACATCTCTTCCAAATAATAAAGGAATATGATTAGGACTTTCTTCTAAGGCAATTTTTTGTATTTCAAGAACTAAATTGGGATCTGTAAGGTTTAAAATGGCACCAACTAAACCTTTTCGAACATCATTTTTAAGTTCATCAGATAAGCCTTTACTGCGGCTTGAAGTTCCTTTAAGACATGCCTGACCAATTTTTTGTTCCAGGGTCATGTTTTTTATGATCTTATCAATTTTCTTTTCAACATTTGAATCCGCTTTTTGACTGTACGATATTGATATTATAAAGAGAAAAAATAATAAACAATAATGTGGTTTTGTGGTTAGTGTCATCAAGGTTAGCTTTTTTAATTTAAATATATAAAAAAAGTCCAAAATGCAGGACATATTGGACTCGTACTTTTAAAAAGTTATTTTTTGACTAAATATCGTCAAAATCAATATCAGTAAAACTGGTTCTTTGTGTTTCAGGCTTATCAGAACCATATTCTTTTTTAAAATCTTTTTGATGTCTTTCTGAAATTACTTCTTCGCCTTTGTGGTTCAAGACATACGAAGTCATTTCTTCTAATATTTCGGCAAAAGCACTAAAATCTTCTTTGTACAAGTAAATTTTGTGTTTTTTAAAATGAAAAGAACCATCTTCTTCAGTAAATTTTTTACTTTCGGTAATAGTGATATAGTAATCATCAGCTTTAGTAGCTCTCACATCAAAGAAATAAGTTCTTCTTCCTGCTCGTAATACTTTAGAAAAAATCTCTTCTTTTTCTAACATGTCATTTTCTCTCATAATACGTTCTATCATTTTTGGAATTAATAGTACTCAAAAATCATAAAAAATTATCTATTACGCAACATTTAAAGTAATTCTTTTTCTGAAAGTTGTTTTAAATATAATGACGAATAATATCCCTCCTGATTTATTAATTGATTATGAGAGCCTTGTTGGATGATCCTGCCGTCTTCTAAAATGATTATTTTGTCGGCATTTTTTGCTGATGATACCCTGTGACTGACTATTATTGTAGTTTTATCTTTACAGATTTCAAATAAATTGTTCAAAATTGTTTCTTCTGTTTCTGTATCAACTGCAGATAAACAATCGTCAAAAAGTAAAATTGCCGGATTCTTTATTATTGCACGTGCAATAGATACACGCTGCTTTTGTCCGCCTGAAAGTGTAATACCTCTCTCGCCTAAAATCGTGTCGTATTGTTTGTTAAAAGCAATGATGTTATCATGAACAACAGCATTTTTTGCAGCTTCGATTACTTCTTCATCGGTAGCATTTTGATTGCCAAACTTGATGTTGTTTTTTATAGTGTCAGAGAATAAAAAAGCATCCTGAGGAACAATTCCGATGTTGTTTCGCAAATCATTCAAATTTAATGTGCTAATTTCATTCTGATCAATTGTAATTCTTCCGTCGGTAACATCATATAAACGGGAAATTAAGGATAAGATAGTTGATTTTCCAGAGCCGGTTTTTCCTAAAATAGCTAATGTTTCCCCTTTTTTTACTGTAAAAGTTACATTTTTTAAGGCTTCAATATTAGTGTCCTGATACGTATAACTCACATTTTCGAAAGCAATTGATCCTTGAATATCTGATGAATTTTCATTTTCGTTTTTAATTTCAGGTTCGATTTTTAAAAATTCATTCAAACGTTTTTGAGAAGCTTCTGCTTCCTGAACCATAGATGAAACCCAACCTAAAGAAGCAACAGGCCATGTCAACATATTTACATATAAAATGAACTCTGCAATTGTACCAATATTAGGAATTGTTCCGTTGATGTACATGACACCTCCAAAATAAATTACCACCAAATTACTGATTCCGATTAAGGCAATCATCAAAGGACCAAATAAAGATTGAACTTTAGCTAAGTCTAAGCTCTTCTTTTTGCTTTCATCGGCAAGAGCTACCATATTATTCTGATGTTGGTTTTCTAATGAATATGCTTTAATAACGCGTATTCCGGAAAATATTTCCTGCGAAAAGCTTGAAACCTTAGATAAATATTGCTGAAAAGTGGTGCTTCGTTTGTTGATTTCTGAACTTAGTTTAAAAATACAATACGAAAGAATTGGTAAAGGTAAAATAGTATATAAGGTCAATAATGGCGAAACATTATACATATATATAATAACAATGGCAAAACGTATAAAAGTATTAATGGTATACATTACCGCCGGGCCAACATACATACGAACTTTAGAAACATCTTCACTAATACGATTCATTAAATCTCCCGTACGGTTTTGTTTGTAGAAATTTTGTGAAAGATTCTCGTATTGCTTAAAAACTTCATTTTTTAAATCAAATTCAATATGACGGGACATTACGATCAAAGTCTGGCGCATAAGAAAAGTCAGGAAACCCGCGACAATTGTAGTGGCTATGATTAGCAGTACGTTATGAATTAAACCATCACGATAACTATCAATAATTACTTGTGATGTCTGATCTGTTTTGGGCAGTTTATCAAACTTCTCAATTGCGTTTAAAGACTTGCTAATTAGCTTTGGAGTAAATAAAGAGAATATTTGTGCGATTATGGTGATTAAAATTCCTAAAGAGAAACTATATTTATATTTGATGAAATATTTGTTTAAATAGCTTAATTCTTTCATTTTTTTAAGAGATTCAATGATGAAATGTTTTGATTTTATAAATTATTGTGAATTAAAATTAGCGGAATATATAATTTAATCAAAACAAAACGATTGTTAAATTGTTATTTTAAGGATAAAAAATTAGCACATGTATATTATTTGTATAAATTTGAGAAGTCTTTTTAACAAATTCATAATTTTAACAAATAAATTAGTAGCGCTATGGATGCAACTTTCGCAACTGGAAAAGAACTTCAAAAAATGGATCCTGTTTTTGGTCAGTTATCTTTTGACGATCACGAACAAATTGTTTTTTGCAATGACAAAGATACGGGTTTAAAAGCAATTATTGGTATTCATAATTCAGTTATGGGACCAGCTTTAGGAGGAACCAGAATGTGGAACTATAATACCGAATGGGAAGCATTAAACGATGTTTTGCGTCTTTCAAGAGGTATGACATATAAATCTGCCATTACCGGATTAAACATCGGTGGAGGTAAAGCAGTAATTATTGGTGATGCTAAAACGCAAAAAACACCTGAATTAATGCGCAAGTTTGGTGAATTTGTTCACTCATTGGGTGGTAGATATATTACAGCTGAAGATGTTGGGATGGAAACTAAAGATATGGACACCGTAAGAGATGTAACTCCTTATGTTACGGGTATCTCTGAAGAAAGAGGTGGTTCAGGAAATCCTTCTCCAATAACTGCTTATGGTGTTTATTTAGGAATGAAAGCTGCTGCTAAAAGTCAGTTTGGTACTGATGTTTTAGATGGTAAAAAAGTTTTGGTTCAGGGAATTGGTCACGTTGGTGAGGCTTTAGTAGAATATTTGACTAAAGAAGGAGCAATCGTAACAATTAGTGATATCAACGAAGAAAAATTATACGAAGTAGCTCAAAAATACAACGCAACAATATTTACAGGAGAAGATTTATATGCTGCTGATGTTGACATTTATGCACCATGTGCAATGGGAGCAACTATTAATAACGATACTGTAAATAAAATAAAAGCTAAGGTTATTGCTGGTGCTGCCAACAATCAATTAGCTGATGAAAATATTCATGGGGCAAGATTACAGGAAAGAGGTATTTTATATGCACCTGATTTCTTGATCAACGCTGGTGGTATTATCAATGTTTATGCAGAATTAGAGCATTATGGTAAAGCTGAAATCATGACTAAAACAGAAAATATCTATAATACTACTTTAGAGATTATCGATTATGCTGTAAAAAACGGAATGACAACTCATAAAGCTGCCCTTACAATTGCTCAAAATCGTATTGATTTAAGAAAAATTGAAAACGCTGCTAAGAAGTAATTTTTAGTTTATAGTTTACAGTCTCAGTCCCAGTTTTCAGTTTTGAAAATTGAGACTGGGACTTTTTTTATGCGTTACGATTGAAAACTGCGACTGAAAACTGCGACTTTTTTTATATAATTTCTAAATCAATGAATACTGGGACTGTAAAGTGTGACTAAATCAAGATTTTTTCATGTTTTAATTTTAAAATATGGCTCAAAAGTTATACTTTTGCAGACTAATTTTTAAATGTTCTTACAAGGTGGTAAATAGAAGACACATACGCGTTAAAGTAATGCAGTCCATTTATGCAATGCATCAAAGCGGTTCTGATAATCTGGAAAAAGAAGAAAAGTTTCTTTTCTATAGTATCGATAATATTCAGGACTTATATCTTATAATGCTTTCTTCATTAATTGAAATTTGCAAAAAAGAATCTGTTTTTTTGCATCTGTCAAGCAAAAAACATCTTGCAACTGCTGCAGAACGTAATCCGAATGAAAAATTTATCAATAACAAAATTTTTCAACTCCTTGCTGAAAGTAATTCCCTTAGCATTGCTTTAGAAAATCGTAAAATCAACAACTGGTCACTTAATGACGATTATATTATCTTACTTTTAAATGATATAAAATCAAGTGAATTGTATGCAAAATACATGAGTACTTCTACCAATACTTTTGAGGAAGACAGACAATTTGTAATTGATTTATTTGCTGATGTAATTGTTCCTAACGAAAAATTATATGAATATTTAGAGGATGATAAATTAACTTGGGTTGATGATATTCCGGTTGTAAATACTCATATTGTTAAGCAATTAAAAGCAATTAAAACTCAGGATTCTGATGATTTTAGAGTGCCAAAATTGTATAAAGATGTTGAGGATAAGGATTTTGCTAAAGATTTGTTCAGAAGAACAGTTTTAAATGAATCTATTTTGGCAAAGGAATATGATGACAAAACGCCAAATTGGGATAGCGAAAGGATTGCTGAAATTGATACCATTATCTTGAAAATGGCAATTTGTGAATTTTTAAAATTCCCCTCAATTCCAGTAAAAGTAACTCTTAACGAATATTTAGAAATTGCTAAAGAGTATTCTACGCCAAAAAGTAGTATTTTTATCAACGGAATTTTAGATAATCTTGTAAAAGAACTTACCGCTAATAAAAAGATGATTAAAGTAGGTAGAGGTTTGATGTAAAATTTGAAAAACATAAATATTAATAACAAAAAATAAAAACTGAATACTATGCAAGATTTAATGAAATTTGCTCCTTATTTACTAATGTTTGTAGTACTGTATTTCTTCATGATCAGACCGCAACAAAAAAGAGCAAAAAACGAAAAAGAATTTGAAAGCAGCCTGAAAGTAGGTGATAAGATAATAACTAAAAGTGGTTTTCACGGTAAAATTGTTGAGCTTGCAGAAACAAGTGCTGTTATCGAAACAATGTCTGGAAAATTAAAAATTGAGCGTTCAGCTATTTCTATGGAAATGAGTGCTGCTTTAGCTAAAAAGGCATAATTTTTTTAAAATTACAATATTTAAAATCCCAAATTCCAAAACTGGAGTTTGGGATTTTTTTTGTTTAGCACATTTTATGTGTTTGCGAGGAATGAATCAATCTCAATTAGTATTTCTACAAAGTATGTCATCCCGAGGAACGAGGGATCTTTACAAGAAATTCTGCAATCAAAATCGCCAATCTTTGACGAGCTATTTGCGGAGATCCCTCGTTCCTCGGGATTACAAGATTGTGGGTGCTTTTGTGTAATAAAAAAACCTTTGTCAAAGTTTTAACTTTGACAAAGGTCTCTATTGTGATTTGATACTTCTCCCGAAGCTTCGGGACGCTCAGTATAGCATGTATAATTTAAATTTTCTATCTGTATTTATCATTCAGTCCCAGGTTATTTAAAATCATTGGGATCACTTTCTCAATTCTTGAAAGCTTGGTTTTCTCCTGTTTGGCACTTTCAATATATTCCAGAAACTCATATTGTTTATAAGGACTGAATTTTTGAAAAGCTTCAGCTAAAGCAGGATTCTGATCCATTTCTTTTTGAAGAAGTTCAGAAACAATGGCTTCTTTTTTTGCAGGTTTTATAATTTTTCCCTGTCTTTCATTTTCGATAGCTTCAAGAATATATTCTAAAACTTCTTTTTCGTTTACTTCTTCTTTTGAAGTAAATCGCCATTGTCGCATGGCTTTTGTTTTGTCTTCCTGAGCATTGATTAGCCTCTTTTTTTCATCTTTTAGAAAAACCCCGTTAAGAAACCAAATGGCAAAATAATTTTTAAAACCTCCAATTCCAATAACATTTCTCTTGTTGTAAACATAAATAGGTGCGCCCCATTTTATGGTTTCAACAAGTTCAGTTTTGTCAATAATTGATTTCAGGAAAAGAAGCTCTTCTTCCCAGTTATTGACTTTGTCCCAAACGTGTTTTTTATCAGAACTGGATTCTTGCATTTTATCTTTTTCTTTTAGACTTTTCCGGTGCGTCAAATATACCTGGAATGGCTGTCAATTCAGCAATTTTCACAATAACATCAGTTGCTTTTTGAATGCTTTCTGCAGGAACATATTCGTATTTTCCGTGAAAGTTGTGACCACCAGCAAAGATATTCGGACAAGGTAACCCCATAAAGGATAATTGAGATCCATCAGTTCCGCCACGAATAGGCTTTATGATTGGTTTGATGTTTAATTCTCTCATTGCTTTTTCGGCAATATCAACAATATGTTTTACCGGAAGTACTTTTTCTTTCATATTATAATACTGATCTTTTACAACAGCATTTACAATATCTTCACCAAATTGTTTAGCGAATTTTTTATTAATTTTTTTGGCAATTTTACCAATAAGATCTTTTCTTTTTTCGAATTTGATTTTGTTGTGATCGCGAATAATCAATTCTAAAACTGTTTCTTCAATACTTCCTGTTAAGTGGTGAACGTGGAAAAAACCTTCGTAACCTTTAGTTTCCTGAGGAGTTTCTCCTTTTGGAAGTTCGTTGATAAAATCATTCGCTATCAACATCGAATTGATCATTTTTCCTTTTGCATAACCAGGGTGAACGCTTTTTCCTTTAAAAGTAATTTTAGCTCCGGCGGCATTAAAATTTTCATATTCTAATTCACCAATCTGACTTCCGTCCATTGTGTAAGCCCATTGAGCGCCAAATTTCTCTACATCAAAATGATGTGCGCCACGACCAATTTCTTCGTCAGGGGTAAAACCAATTCTGATTTTTCCGTGTTTAATTTCAGGATGCTGAATTAAATATTCCATTGCTGAAACAATCTCTGTAATTCCGGCTTTATCATCGGCACCCAACAAAGTAGTTCCGTCAGTTGTTATAATTGTTTGCCCTTTATACTGTAGTAAATCCTTAAAATAGTTTGGAGATAAAACGATGTTTTTCTCAGCATTTAGGATAATGTCTTTTCCGTCGTAATTCTCAATAATCTGCGGCTTTACATTTGCTCCGCTAAAATCTGGTGATGTATCAAAATGCGATACAAAACCTATTGTTGGTACCTCATGATCTACATTGCTTGGCAAAGTTGCCATTATATAAGCTTTATCATCGATAGTAACGTCATCTAACCCAATTGCTTTTAGTTCTTCGACTAATTTATTGGCAAGATTCCATTGTTTCTCTGTACTTGGAGTTGTTTGTGAATTTGGGTCTGATTCGGTATCAATAGTTACATAACTGATAAAACGATCTATAATATGTTGCATTTGTTTATTTTTTAGCAAATATAAACAATTATTTAGGTGATTGATAAGTAAAAATTACTGAAGTCATAAAAGGACAATTTAAAAAAAAGTAAAAAATTTTGCCAAGAATTTCGCAAATTAGCACGAATTGATTTAAATATAAGATCCAATTTTACGAATCATAATTCATAAAATTGGATTTTTATATTGAGGCATGCGTAGCATTTTTGTATGAGTGAAAATTAGTGAAATTGCTTCGCCTGTTCCCTTCAGTCGGGTCGTGGCAAATTTTCTTTGAAAAATTACTGTACACATCTAAAACCAATATGATTTGCCGGTGATTTATAATCACCTTTTCCTCTTGTGCCTACCATATAACGTGTACAATATTGATCTGTACATAAAAAGGATCCGCCACGTTGTACTTTTTTAGGTAAATTTGGTTCTCCTGGATCATATGATGATTCAGGGCCCTGAGGATTTTTGGCTACTTTTCCGCTTTGTTTTAAAATATCATAATAATCTGCAGTATACCAATCATTTGTCCATTCCCATACATTTCCTCCAATATCATACAAACCATAAGGATTTGGTTCAAATTGAGCAGTTGGTGCAATACCAATATAACCATCTTCTCCGGTATCTCCTTTTTCTATAGGAAAGTGTCCCTGATATATATTAGCCTGAAATTTGCCTTTTGGTTTTAAGGTGTTTCCCCAGGCATATAGTTGTCCTGATTTTCCGCCACGTGCTGCAAATTCCCATTCAGCTTCTGTTGGTAATCGTTTTCCTGCCCATTTTGCATAAGCAGCCGCATCATCATATGAAACCTGAACTACAGGATATTTCTCTCTTCCTTTTATAGAACTTCCGGCTCCTTCCGGATGTCTCCAGTCTGCACCATGAACATAAGTCCACCATTGCATATAGTTATTTAGATCTACCTTTGCGGGAGTAGGAGTAAAAACAGCTGATCCTGCAATTAAATTTTCTAACGGAGCATCAGGATATTCTTCATGACTTGGTTTTATTTCGGCTAACGTTATATAACCTGTAGCTTTTACAAAAGCTTCAAATTGTTCGTTTGTAACTTCAGTTTTATCCATATAAAAACCATCTACATATACCTGATGTATAGGTGCGGCATCTTTTGTAACTCCTTTAATACTGCATAAACTTTCATCTTCAACATTGCTTCCCATTGAGAATTCACCACCGGGAATCCACACCATACCTTTGGGTGTTTTATTAGCAGAAGGACGATTTTTATTTTCTATTGTAGGTTTAAATAGAGAGGAGTCAGCTGGATTTGGACTTTCAGCACAATCTAATGCAGCTAACTTTTGTTTGGGAACAATAAAAGTGCTGTAACCATATGCAATTGAAATAATGGAGATCGTAAGAATTGCTAATATCCAATAGGTTTTATTTTTCATTATAATTATTTTAATGTGGTAAATGGCAGGTTAATTAGTATAAAAATTATAGAAATAAATTTTCTGATAAAATTTTATAAAGTTAAAAAAATAACCTTATCAATCTCTATTTATTTGATAAGGTTAATATAGTTTTATTTGTCTTCTTCGACCAATACAACTTCGTATTTGGATTTTCCATCTACTTGTACAGGTTGATAATAGGTTTCTCCAAATTTTACATACTTGACATCACCTATGGTAACTTCTTCACCTCCTTCAGGCAAATTATCGACTAAAGTTCCTGCTGTTGGCGGCACAACTTTATACGAACTCCCATCTTTTTCGTAGTAAGTTCCTCCATAATAATAGTTGTTGACAGTTCCGGTATTGACGGTTTCTGCTCCACTTGGTATATTATTAACTGTTCCTCCAACGGGCGCAGGCACGGCTGTATATCCACCATTTGATGGCGCATACCAAACTCCCTGATCATAATGATATTGAGTACTTTCTACGCTAACTACAATTGCTGTAACGGCCAAAGTTGCTACAAAAAATCCCCATGGATGCCAAACTGGCCCATAATAAAATGGATGATAAGGATGGAAATAATAAGGGTGAAAAGTATTGTATCGATAACCTCCATATCTGTAAGGCGGACGATTGTAAATCACGACATTGTTTCGTCTTACAACAGTATTTCTATTATTGTTGATGTTAATATCTCTGCTTCTGTCAATATTTACATTATTTCTGTTTCTATTAACTGTATTGCCGCTGATATTAGTATTTCTGTTTCCGGTTTTATTTCTATTGACCGTATTTGAGTTTCGATTATTTGTTCTATCCCCAATTTTAGAGTTTGATCCTGATGATGGTCTTGTAATTTTATTTGTTCCGGTACCACCAGATCCTGGTTTGGTTGTAGTTGCAGGTCGTTTTATAGTCGACGCATTAGATGCGGGTCTGGTATGGGTTGCAGGTCTTGCCTGAGCCGGTCTGGATTGAGCCGGTCTTGCCATATTTCCGCCTCTGTGTGCTCCGCCGCCATGACGTTGCGCTATACTATCTATTGAAATCAAAAAAAATGATCCCATCAAACATACTAGTGCTAATTTTCTAAGAATTTTTTTTATACTTTTCATTTTCAGTATTTTAAGATGATTAAAATTATGAAAAAAATAGGAATAATCGCGAAAAATAAAAATCATTTTAGTTTATAATTGTCTGAAGTATTATAATTAAATTTGCAACCGAAAAAACACACACAACAACACTCTTATGTATAAATTGATAATTCGTCCGATACTTTTTTGGTTTGATCCAGAAGAAGTGCATTATTTTACTTTTTCATTTGTTAAATTCATTTCAAAAATTCCCGGAGTTTCATCAATTATAAGATCAATTTACGAAGTAAAAGATGCTCGTTTAGAGCGAGAAGTCTTTGGAATTAAATTTAAAAATCCAGTAGGACTTGCAGCGGGATTTGATAAAGATGCTAAATTATATAAAGAACTTTCTGATTTTGGTTTTGGATTCATAGAAATAGGAACCGTAACACCGGTTGGACAAGAAGGAAATCCTAAGAAACGCTTGTTTAGATTAAAAGATGATCAGGCCATTATTAACCGAATGGGGTTTAATAACGGCGGAGTTCTGGAAGCTGTAGAACGTTTGAAAAAGAATTCAGGAGTTTTGATTGGAGGAAACATCGGTAAAAATAAAATAACACCAAACGAAAATGCTGTAGATGATTACATTATTTGTTTTGATGCCTTATTTGACCATGTTGATTATTTTGTGGTGAATGTAAGTTCTCCAAATACGCCAAATCTGAGAGCTTTACAGGATAAAGAACCTTTAACAGCTTTATTGCAAACGTTACAAAACAGAAATGTAGAAAAGCAAAAAACGAGCACTCAAAAAATAAAACCAATTTTATTAAAAATTGCGCCGGATCTTACAGACGAGCAATTATTAGATATTATAGATATTGTAAAAACAACCCAAATTGCGGGTGTAATTGCTACAAATACTACCATTTCAAGAGAAGGGTTACAATCTTCAAACCAATCTGAAATGGGTGGATTGTCAGGAAAACCATTAACAAAACGTTCTACGGAAGTGATTCGTTTTCTTTCTGAAAAAAGCAATAAAGCATTTCCTATTATTGGAGTAGGAGGAATACATTCTGCAGATGATGCTATCGAAAAGTTAAATGCCGGAGCAAGTCTGGTACAGTTATATACTGGTTTTATTTACGAAGGACCAGCTTTGATAAAAGCAATTAATAAAAAAGTTTTAAAGCAATTGCAAAAGTAGTGCCTGCACAATTAATGCAGTAACAATTGCAGTCCCAAAACTAATTAATGTACCTATTAAAACGTATTCGGTAAGTTTTCTGTCTTTGGCTTCTTTTAAATCTCCGAATCTAAAAATAGATTTAGCGGCGAGTAAAAATCCAATTGCTTCAAAATGTCCTGTTAGGATAAAGCAAAATACAAACAAGCGTTCCAGTATACCAATATAATTTCCTGCGGTAGCAAGTGAATTATCATTGTGACTATTTTGACTCTCCGGACTCCAGATAGAAATAATTGTTTTGATAAAAATAGAAGTGGGTTTTGTAATAAATAAAACACCGGTAATTAAAATCCAAAACTGATTGTTGAACCAATTAAAGTTGATAGTTTCATCTTTATAAAGCAGTACAACTGCAATTAAAATTAAAACATGCGCAATTTGGTCCATAATAAACCAGGTACGTCTTGTTTTTGGTTTCTGAAAATTTAATTTAATCAAATCGATTATGCCATGTGTTACGGCAATTAAAAAAGCATAAGGTATAAATTGAATTTCTCCCACTAAAATTGCAGCCAGAAGACCGTGCAAAAGAATATGAAGATATAAATAAATACTTTTATGTTTTTTTGCTTCTTTATGTATTACCCACGAGTTGGGTTGCCATATAAAATCTCCCAATAAATGTGCTAAAAGCAGTTTTATAAATAAAATCATGACGTCGTAAGTTGTTTTATTTGTTTTCTGAAATAACGATCTAATTGCAGTATCAAATCAAACTGCGCCCTTTTTTGTCTACGGCTTACGGCCGCCTGATTAATGCCTAATTTGTGCCCTAATTCTTCCTGCGATAATGTTGGGTTTTGTATTGCTGCCACTACAAATTCTGCTGGCTGTGCAAGCCAGCTGTCCATAAAAGTTAAAGCCAGCTGTATCATTAAATTGATTTTTTCATCAATATCTGTATCATCGGTTCGAATGGCTAAAGTTACTTTTTGTTTTTTTAAAGTTCCAAAAAGTTCGCCGGAATGTATAAAAGCAGTACCGTTACTTTCTGATATTTTCTCTGCATTGTGTGTTTTACTTCCAAAACCAATACTCATTCTCGCATCTAATTTTATAGCTTTTAGATGGGCTTTTATCAAAATAGCAGACCATAAAGCGTCTTCCGGATTCTTAATCTCGATCTGGAATTCATCTCCCCTGTAAACTTCCCACTGGCTTGGCATTTCTCCAAACAGAGATAAGATCTTTTTTAGATCTTCTACCCAATGTTTTGAGATTTGCTGTCTTGAACCAATAATATCACCTGTAATTACGCTTGTCATAATTCAAATATAATTAAAAATAAATAAATTTAATAGTACAAATATATACAATATTACAATTTAGTGTAATATAATACAATATTACGGATATCCGTAATATATTTTGTTATTACGATTTAATGTAATAGTAGAATTAATGAAAATTATAGTTTTTATTTCTTTAAAAAAGAAGCTAACTTAGCCTTCACTAAAGAATAAGCTTTGAATAAAGAAATCAAGATTATCGAATGTCCTCGTGATGCTATGCAAGGTATCAAAACTTTTATTCCTACTAAAAACAAGGTTTCTTATATACAGGCTTTGCTTCGAGTGGGTTTTGATACGATTGACTTTGGAAGTTTTGTATCTCCAAAAGCAATTCCGCAAATGCAGGATACGGCTGAGGTTCTGGCACAACTTGATTTATCGCAAACCACAAGCAAATTATTGGCTATCATTGCCAATACTCAAGGCGCAACATTAGCAGCAGAACATGAACCTATTCAATATTTGGGATTTCCTTTTTCTATATCTGAGAATTTTCAAATGCGAAATACCCATAAAACCATAGCTGAATCTTTAATAACGCTGGAAGAAATTCTGGAAATCGCAGATAAAAAAAATAAAGAAGTCGTAACCTATCTTTCTATGGGATTCGGGAATCCGTACGGAGATCCCTGGAATGTCGAGATTGTTGGCGAATGGACAGAAAAACTGGCCGGAATGGGGGTAAAAATCTTATCACTTTCAGATACCGTTGGCAGTTCTACACCAGAAGTGATTACGTATCTCTATTCAAATTTAATTCCGAAATACCCTCAAATAGAGTTTGGCGCGCATTTGCACACAACTCCAAACAGTTGGTTCGAAAAAATAGATGCCGCTTCTAAAGCAGGTTGTACTCGTTTTGATGGTGCTATTCAAGGTTTTGGAGGATGTCCAATGGCAACAGATAAGCTAACAGGAAATATGCCTACAGAAAAATTAATTTCTTATTTTACATCCCATAAAAAAGCAACCGGACTAAACTCTTTAAGTTTTGAAAGTGCTTATAACGAAGCTTCAAAGTTATTCGGCAAATTTCATTAAGAAAATTACTATATTTACTATCAGGCAGATAATAAGTAATGAGATAATAACGTTTGTTATTGTTTAATACAGATTAAGCTATGAAAGTAAACTTTATATATAGAATTTTTAAGATACTTTTTTTATCAGTCTTATTTTTTTCATGCTCAAGTGATTTAGATTTTGACCAGACTAAAGACCTGAAATTAGAACCTGTATTTGTAACTAATTTGGCTTATTTTAATGTTCCTGCTACTCAACTCGCTAATAGTGGTGGAGGACAAGTACTATTTGACGAACAGTTTTTTGATGCTTTTAAAGAAAAATTTTTCAGAGATAATCTGATTAAAGCAGAACTTGATTTTGAAATAGAAAACACGATTATTAGAGATTTTACGGTTGAGATATTGCTTCTGGATGCAAATGGCCAGATTTTAGAAACAGATTCCTATTCGGTTCCAGCCTATTCAGGCAACTCAAATGTTATAAAATATCCTACTGAAGTATTTGAAAATCAAAGATTAGAGCTTTTAAAAAAGACAGCGAAACTAGCTTTTTTTGTTAGAATGGCACCTGGACCAGCATTAGATCAAAATAGTACAGGAAGTTTGAAATTACGCTCAGGCGCAACCGCTTATATGGAAATAGAATGAGAAAAGCATATCTAATCTTAATGATCACTTTTCAACTTTCCTGCTTTGCTCAAAACAAAGAAGTGCTTTATAATTTTACCCCTATTCCGCAATCGTCACTACTAAATCCTGGGGCCGATGTTTCCTATAAATTCTATTTCGGAATTCCGGTTTTGTCCGGAGTTTCAGCCAATTTCGGTTCCAGTAGTTTTTCGGCTTATGATTTATTTGCTAATAACGGAATCAATTTTAATGATAAAGTCCGCAATGTTATTAATAATTCTTCGAGTAAAGATAAAGCACAAGTCAATCAACAACTCGAATTATTCTCTGGCGGCTTTAGAGTAGGAGGAGAGGATAGTCAATCTTATATTTCGTTTGGTTTTTATCAGGAATTCGATTTTTTAATGTATGTTCCAAAAGATCCTGCAATATTGGCATTAGACGGAAATAGAAATTATATAGGCAAATCATTCAATCTGGGAGATTTAAATGTCAGAGCAGAAGTTTTGTCCGTTTTTCATGTGGGTTTTCATAAAAAACTTAATGAGAAATTGGTTTTAGGTGGTCGTGCAAAATTGTATTCAAGTGGTGCAAATGCAACATCGGTTAAAAATTCCGGATATATTTATACGGGTCAAAGCGCGGGAACGCCAAATATTTATGACCAAATAATATCTTCTAATTTAGAACTTAAAACTTCCGGAATTGCCAGTTTTACAAAAGATGAATACGAAGGAAGTATCCCAAAAGATATAGCACATAATACTTTCTTTAACGGGAGTTTGGGGCTTGGTCTTGATGCCGGACTTACTTATTATTTCAAGGAAAATCTACAGTTTACAGCAAGTATTGTCGATCTTGGTTTTATAAGACATACCAAAGATATCGAAACAATAAGGTACAAAGGAACTTATAATTATCAGGGCGTAAATCCTAGTTTTGATCCAACAAATGAGCCTGAAAATATTTTTGATGAATTTGAAAAAGCCATACCAAGAGATACACTTTATAATAAATATACCACTTGGCGGCCAACAAAATTCTATTCTTCACTTCAATATTCATTTGGTGAAGCACGCTATGATGGAGATTGCAATTGTAAAGGAAAAATCAATAGGAAATATGTTAATGCAATTGGTGGTCAGTTGTTTATGATGTCGATGCCAGTTGAACCATTTGTTGCTTTGACTGCTTTTTATAAACGAAGTATCTTCGAAAAATTAGATATTAAAGCTACTTATACATTCGATTCATATTCGAATAAAAATATAGGTTTAGGAATTTCAGGAACACTCGGAAAACTCAATATGTACCTTCTCGTCGATAATGTTCTCGAATATAAAGATGTTTCAAAAGCCAATAGTATAGCGTTTCAATTCGGCTTTAATTTTGTTTTTAAAGATTCTGAAGATTAGCTTTATCGCTTATATGGTTTAATAATATAATAAGAAGCTATTCCTGCTGTTCACTACAAGCACTCAGGCAAAACAACTTTTTTTCAATGCCTTAAAAGAGCTTCCGCCGGTCGCTTTTTAAGTCCTGAAAAAAATGTTATTTCGCTTTTCGTGGCTTTCCATTTCCATCAGGGCTAATGCAGTTATATTTATGAGACTTTTCCTGTAAAGTTAAATTTATGAATAAGTTAGTAATCAAGTTTCCAATTTATTCACTATATTTGCACGCAATTCAACTAGAAATTGCAACATGATAGCACACAACTCCAAGATTATCGGCGAAGGTTTAACTTACGACGATGTATTATTAGTACCTAACTACTCTAATGTGCTTCCTCGCGAAGTGAGTATCAAATCAAAATTTTCACGAAATATAACACTAAACGTTCCAATAGTATCAGCTGCTATGGATACCGTTACTGAAAGTTCTATGGCAATTGCTATGGCACAAGAAGGCGGAATAGGTGTTTTACATAAAAACATGACGATCGAGCAACAAGCTGCGAAAGTTAGAAGAGTAAAACGTGCTGAGTCAGGAATGATTATCGATCCGGTAACTTTACCAATGAATTCTACAATTGCAGATGCAAAAAATGCCATGAAAGAATTCGGAATTGGCGGAATACCAATCGTTGACGAAAACAAAATCCTTAAAGGAATCGTTACTAACCGTGATTTACGTTTCGAAAAAAACGGAGCAAGACCAATCGCCGAAGTAATGACAAGTACTAACTTAGTTACTGTTGCCGAAGGAACTTCATTAGAACAAGCCGAAGTAGTTTTACAAGGACATAAAATCGAAAAATTACCAGTTGTAAACGCTAACTACGAATTAGTTGGTTTAATTACTTTCAGAGATATTACAAAATTAACTCAAAAACCAATCGCCAACAAAGACGTTTTCGGACGTTTAAGAGTTGCTGCTGCCATTGGTGTTACCGGTGATGCAGTTCAAAGAGCAGAAGCATTAGTAGCTGCCGGAGTAGATGCTATTATCATCGATACCGCTCACGGACATACGGAAGGTGTTGTAAATACCTTAAAAGAAATAAAATCCAAATTCCCAAATATTGATGTAATTGTAGGTAACATTGCGACTCCTGAAGCTGCCAAATATTTAGTAGCAAACGGAGCTGATGGTGTAAAAGTAGGAATTGGACCTGGTTCTATCTGTACAACCCGTATCGTTGCAGGTGTTGGTTTTCCACAATTCTCAGCAGTACTTGAAGTAGCTGCGGCTATCAAAGGAACTGGAGTTCCGGTAATTGCAGATGGTGGAATTCGTTATACAGGAGATATCCCTAAAGCAATCGCTGCAGGTGCTGATTGTGTAATGTTAGGATCTTTATTAGCAGGAACAAAAGAATCTCCGGGAGAAACAATTATTTTTGAAGGAAGAAAATTCAAATCATACCGCGGAATGGGTTCTGTTGAAGCGATGCAAACCGGTTCTAAAGACCGTTATTTTCAGGATGTTGAAGATGATGTTAAAAAATTAGTTCCGGAAGGAATCGTTGGTCGTGTTCCTTATAAAGGAGAATTAAACGAAAGTATGCTTCAATTTGTTGGAGGTCTTCGCGCCGGAATGGGATACTGTGGTTCAAAAGATATTCCGACTTTACAAGAAAACGGACGTTTTGTTAGAATCACCTCAAGCGGAATTACTGAAAGTCATCCGCATAACGTAACTATTACAAAAGAAGCTCCAAATTATTCAAGATAATCCAATATGAATTTACAGTTCAAGTTAAAAGACATTCTTGAAGTTGATTTGTATTATGGTTTTTATGATATTTTTGTTTTGGGTGGTTTTGATGTTCAGGTAAATGATGATTTTTTTATCGAAATTCTGGATTTAAAAACCAATGAAGCAATACTTTTAAGAGAAAAAAGCTTAAAAGTAAGGGATTATAAAAATGGAAAAAGAGCAGTGAAATTTTTTAGTTTTCAGGTCACTGATAAATCAAAATATAGAATTTCAGTTCATAATTATGAAGATCTGACTGTGTTTTATTCCATGATTGGTGCTAATCCTTTTAGTATTTTTAATTTATTAAAAAAACTATACGGAGTAAAACGGAAGCAAATTCAATTAGATGAAGTTGAAATACTGATTAGTTGAAAATGATATCAATAATAAAACAAAAGGCATAAGATTTAGTTTCTTATGCCTTTTTTAATTTTATAAAATTTAGATTTTTATAGTATATTCATTTGTTACTTTGTAATCTTTATTTTTAATGACAATCTTGTATTTGCCTTTGTTTAGTATTAAATGACCTTTATTTTTATTATCTAAAATTTCGATAACATCCGCAGGTATTCCATCTTTTTCAAATTCATTAATTCGGTAAGCGATAACTAAAGCTGGAAACTCCGTTATTTTAGAATTTGAAATATTGTAAATCTTTCTTTTTCCTGATAAAGTCATCCAATCCGGTCTTCCATTATCATATTTAGTAATGGGATGTATTATTGAACAGTCAATTCTTTTAGGATTATCTATCGCACCATTAAATGTTTTATCATTAGAATCTACTAGAATTGCAGGATAATTTAAATTTAACATTTCTATATAAGGCTGATTCAATTTGCTGTTGCCTCTTTCAGAATATTGAATTTGATCAATTGTAAACGGATTTATTCCTGTAAATTTAGTTAATCTGCCTGCCATAGCTTTTTCCCAGGATTTTATTCCCGGTATTCCCTCAATAATATGGTCATATCCACAATGAATTAAAAATTTACCATCAGGATTTTTTTCTATCCATTTAGTAATATTTTGAGCTTGTTTAATTTCTCTTTCTTTTCCCGTAATGTTAGAGTTTGAAAAGTCCTCATAACCAAATACGGTAAAACCAATTTTGATAGCCTCATCAATCAAATTACCAAATTGAGGTTCCTGAGTATAAAATCCGCTTTCTAAAACGGGAAATTTTCTTGTATTTATCAAGGAATCATTTAGAGCTTCAATGCCTAAAAAACGAAAACCGTTATTATATAGTCCTTGAAGTATTGAAGTGGTAAATATCCTATGTCTGGCATTATTATGGGCTTCGTTAATCATAATAACTTTTTCAGTTTTGGATCTGCTAACAATATAATCTACTGCATTTTCAGGATGAAAATTTTTAAAGTATAAACTATCTTCCTTTGTTATTGCCGGTATTCTGGCACCATTTTTATCCCATGTTTCAAGTGCTTTTTTATAGTACCCGCTAATAGAATAAGCAGTTGCTCCAGTTTGATATTTCCATTTTACAGTATCTTTTTCGATTTTGTGCTCTATATCCTGAGAAAACTGATAGATTTCTTTTTTAGTTTGAGAATACAATTTTGCTGTAAAAAAGAAAAGTATGAAGACTAATAGAAGTAATGGTTTCATTATTTTTATAGGAAAAGTTATGGAATTAAAAATATAAAAAAATAACTGACTTTACTATAAATAAAACAAAGGCATAAGATGCTTGATCTTATGCCTTTTGTTTTATTTTAAATCTAAAAAAACTACTAATATAATTCGTCAAAACTTATTAGCAGTTTTTTCTTTAGATTATATTTTAAAGTGAAGCAGTTTGTTTTTCTGTTTCCCTAACTTTTTGATTCTCTAATATCTTTTGGATAAAAGGTTGTATCTGAGTTTCCAGATCAGATTCTGAAATATCCAGAGCTTTTGGATCTTTGACTAATGCATACCAAGGTTTTGGTTCACCAAACGGATAACTTCCAAAAACAATAACCGGAGTTCCTTTTACTTTTACGTTTTCTTTATCTTTTAAGATCCATTCATCAGCAAATTTGTACAAATATTTAGCGTCGTTTTCTTGTAATCGTAAGCAAGAATGTGATGCAGGATATCCTGGTAATTCATATTCATGAAAACCAACACCAAGTTTGTTCTCAATATTAAAATTCCATTTTAAGTCCCACTCATCATTAAATGTACTGGTTGTTTTTTCGGCTTTCCAATTGGTAAAAAATAATCCGGTTGGAGTTGGATCTTTTTTTCTACCCATATTTGTAGGTCCTGTATATACTAATTCTCCATTTTCGTAAGCAGCAAATGCCTGAGCAGGATAAGAGAAAATAATAACTTTTGAAACTTCTTCTAAAGCACTAACATGCAAAGGAAACGGAAGATAATAAACAATATCTCCTGTAAAATCACCAGGAATTATTACTGAATCCATTTTTGCGAAATTTGCTTTATCAGTTCTGTTTAGAGCATAAGCAATTTTAAGTTTACTGCTGTCAGCTTCATTTGTTTTCAACCATTCTTTTGTTTTCTCAAATTTATAAGAAACTGATTGTGGCTTTTTATATTCGATAGTTTTCTTTGGTTTTGCCTCTTTTTTTACTTCAGTTGATTCACTTTTTTTGCATGAACCTAATAATACTAATACTAATAGTAATAAGATATTGGATGTGTAATATAACTTTTTCATAAACTGGTTTTTTATTACTGTAAAGTTATTTTAATAGTAGCTAACGGAACTTACACAATTTTTTGAATTGTTTGTTTGATTCTCATTTTGTTAAAAAATCAGAAACATTCTTAGTCCATTCTATTTTGTTTTTTATCAGGTAGTTTTCATGTCCCGTATTTTTATAAATGACTAGTTTTTTATATCCATTTAAATTACTGTAAATTTCATCGGTTTCTTTTCTGGTTACACTTTTGTCTTTTTCTCCATATAATAATAGAGTGGGGCAAGTTATATTTTTTGCAAATGTTGCTGGATTATGACTAAATCCCCAAAATCCGTTTTGAATGCCGCCCCAAAAAACTAAAATTCCAGCCATTGGAAAGTTTGGTACGTTCATTTTATTAAATCTCGCACAAACTGTTTCGTACATGGAACCAAACGGACATTCAATGATTATCCCTTTTGGTTTTATTTTATAATCGGTAATGGATTTCATGATTGCTACAGCACCCATTGAAGTACCAAATAAATAGATATTTTTTTCTCCTGATTGAGTTAAATAATCAAATACGCTCTTTACTTCCTGAGCTTCTTTGTAGCCAATTGTAGTTTGATTTCCTTCTGAATTACCACTTCCCATAAAATCAACAAGTATAGTACTGAAGCCGAGTTTTATAAATTCATTTGATTTATCTATCATTGAAGATTTTTCGGCGCCATAACCATGAAACAGAATAATTGTTCCTTTTGATTTTTGGTTTTTAATTAACCAACATTCAATTTTTTTGTTACTTTTTAGTTTTATGGTTTGATATTTTTGAAGCGGAAACTTTGTGTTTTTTGGTTTGGGATTATTGACCCCAAAAATTAAAGTTTTGGTTTTTTCAAACGAAGATAATCTTTCGGGGCTCTTAGTTTTTATTGATCCATTTTCTGCAAAATGAGTGAATTTATAAGCATGAATAAAAGCTATAATATTAATTATTATAAAAATAATGGCTACTATTAGGATAAAATTTCTCCGATTTTTAAAAACCTTCATTCTATTTTGTATCAATTAATTTCAAGATATGTTCGAGTTCTGTGTAAGACATAATATTTGTTTTGCTTATTATTCTTCAATAAAATTATTTAAAATTTGGGGTGTTGAAAATTTAATCAGTCTTTATCAAAAATAAATAATAATCCTAAATAAGGTTTTTTATTTTAGCATGTTGCAATAATAAAATAGTTTTAGCATCTGTAATTTCACCGGATTCAATCATAGAATATGCTTCATCAAAAGTATATTCAAGCACTTCAATGTTTTCTTGTTCAGCATCTAATCCTCCACCATCATTTACTTTCATCGTTTCATCGTATTCGCCAACAAAAAGATATAAAATCTCTGTGACAGAACCCGGAGACATATAAGTTTCTATAACTTTTTCGACTTTTTTTAGACGATAACCTGTTTCTTCTTCAGTTTCACGAATAACAGCATCCTCTGCATTGTCCTGATCCAAAAGTCCTGCACAAACCTCGATCATCATTCCGGTTTTATTTCCGTTAAGATAAGTAGGCAGTCTAAATTGTCTAGTTAGGATTACCGTTTTTTTAGAGGAGTTGTATAGTAAAATAGCAGCTCCATTGCCACGGTCGTAGACTTCACGAATATGAGATTCTACTTTACCATCTTTCTTTTGATAATCAAAAGTTACTTTGTTTAGTATATACCAATTGTCTGAAAGCAATTTTGTTTCCGTAACTTTAATTTCTGGATTTCTCATGATTAGAAATGTTTTGTATAAAAAAACGCTCTGGTTATCAGAGCGTTTAGAGGTGTTATTTTGTTATTGTTTGTTTTCTGTCCGGTCCAACAGAAACAATCTTAATTGGCACTCCAACTTCTTCTTCAATAAACTCAATATATTCTTTTAGCTCGATAGGTAATTGATCGTAAGTTGTCAATCCTGTTAAATCAGCTTGCCATCCTTTAAATTCTTTATAAACAGGAGTTACGTTTTCCGGCTCGATGTTATAAGGAAAGTGAGAAATGTTTTGTCCTTTGTAGTTGTACTCTGTACAAACTTTTAAAGTTTCAAATCCTGAAAGAACGTCACCTTTCATCATCATTAATTGTGTAACACCGTTTACCTGAACTGCATATTTTAAAGCTACAAGATCTAACCATCCACAACGTCTTTGTCTTCCTGTAACAGATCCAAATTCGTTACCAACTCTTGCCATTGTTGCACCAACTTCGTCAAAAAGTTCCGTTGGGAAAGGTCCGCTACCAACACGAGTTACATAAGCTTTGAAAATTCCGTATACTTCCTTGATTTTGTTAGGAGCAATTCCTAAACCTGTACAAGCTCCGGCGGCAGTAGTATTTGAAGAAGTTACGAAAGGATAAGTTCCAAAATCAACATCTAATAATGATCCCTGAGCTCCTTCGCATAAAATAGATTTACCAGCTTTTTGAGCTTGGTACATATATTCTTCACTGTCAATAAAGTCTAATTTTTTTAATTCTTCGATAGCTTCAAAAAATTCTTTTTCAAGCTCTGCTAAATTATATTGAATCGCTACGTCATAAAAAGCAATCATAGCTTCATGTTTGTCTGCCAATGCTCTGTAACGCTCTTTAAAATCTTCTAATTCGATATCACCAACACGTAAACCGTTTCTACCGGTTTTGTCCATATAAGTTGGTCCAATTCCTTTTAGGGTAGAACCAATTTTTGCTTTTCCTTTTGATGCCTCAGATGCTGCATCCAGTAAACGGTGAGTTGGTAAAATTAAATGTGCTTTTCTTGAAATGATCAATTTGCTTTTGATGTCAAGGTTAAATTTCTCCAAACCTTCAATTTCTTTTTGAAAAACTACCGGATCTATTACAACACCATTACCAATGATGTTTATTGAATTTTTATGAAAAATTCCAGAAGGAATGGTTCTAAGTACATGTTTGATTCCGTCAAATTCTAATGTATGTCCTGCGTTTGGTCCTCCTTGAAAACGTGCAATAATATCATAATTAGAGGTAAGAACGTCAACAATTTTCCCTTTACCTTCATCTCCCCATTGTAATCCTAGTAATAAATCTACGGTCATTCTGTTTTAATTTGCGTTGGGGCAATTTGAGTTGCCCTACTGATTAATGTAGTTAATTTTCTTTTTTTTTATTTTTAAATAATGCCTTTTGAGGATTATTGCTTTTGTTTTTTGTTTCCGTAGAAATAAAGTGAATGATTCGTAATTTCGATATCAAATATTTCTTCGATTGTTTTTTTGATGGTTTGAATTCTTGGATCGCAAAATTCTATTACTTCACCAGAATCAGTCATGATAATGTGATCATGCTGTTTATCAAAATATGATTTTTCGTAGTAAGCCTGATTTTGTCCAAATTGATGTTTTCTAACCAAAGCGCAGTCTAGCAATAACTCGATCGTGTTGTATAATGTAGCTCTACTAACACGATAGTTCTTGTTTTTCATTTTGATATATAAGTTTTCTATGTCAAAATGCTCTTCGCTATCGTAAATTTCCTGAAGTATAGCATAACGCTCAGGAGTTTTGCGATGCCCTTTTTGCTCAAGATACATTGTAAAAACATTTTTTACAATTTCTTGATTCTTAGTGTTGTCAGTTGAAATGAGTGTCATATCCGGCAAAGATAATTTTTTATTTTTAATGAATAAAAGTTTCGGGTTTAAAGTTTAACGTTAAGGTCTGTATTTGATTCTTTGTAATGCATCAAATACAGGCATTTACAGCATTAAATTTTAATAAGTTCCAAGGAACTTAATTAACATAATTATTTTTATTTATGATAAAACTAACATTTTTTTACTTCGTTTTTGTCATATACATGTACCAATTCCATTCCCAGGTTTTTCCGTTGTCATCAGACATGGCCTGGCTCCATACAGGATTGTTTTCGTCTCTGGCATCCCATCGAAAAACTTGTAAAACATCTTTGTCTTCAAAAATATCTTTAGAGAAAAAATGTCCCACCTTGTTTTCAAAAGAGCCAATTACAGGTCTGTCTAAAGTTCCTGTATTTGAATCTGCCCAATAAATACTCCACAATCTTGTTGCAGGGTTAAACAATCGAACGGTCATTCCTTCAAAAGGTTCACCGTCAAAAGTGGCCAGGAAATTATCAATATTGCCAATTCCGTTTAAAATCTTGTACATTTCCTGAGTAGAAGAAAACTCAAGCCATTCGGTACAATTTGCAAACCTCTTTTTTAATTTTTTGTTCCGAATAACTGATTTTCCCTGAAAAAAATCAAAATCATCTTTTGACGAAGATTCAGAAGCAACAATTGAAAGTTCTCCGTTTTCGCCAAAATTTACTTTAGGGATTTCTATTTCTAAGGAAATGCTTTTCATGAAAAAAATATTTATATCAATAATTTAAGCAAAATAGTCACGATATAGTGTTCTTTTTTTGACTTTAAAGCTTTAAACTTCGACTGATTTATGTTCTGTATTCTCTTGTAACTTTATCAACTCCGTCAATTTTTTTGATAGCATTGATCATTTTTTTCAAAATAGTATTGTTTTGAACAATTACTGCAATCTGACCATGAAAAATTCCGGCATCTGTGCTTAACGAAATACTTTGAATATTCACGCTCATGTTGTTCGAAATAACTCTTGTCAATTGATTTGTAAGTCCCAAAACATCCATTCCGGTTATGTTTATAATGGCTTTGAATTCTTCCTGAGAAGAGTCTATCCATTTGGCGCTCATAATTCTGTAAGCATAATTTGATTGCATTCCGATAGCGTTTGGACAATCTTTTTTATGAACTTTAATTCCTTCGTTTATAGTTACAAAACCAAAAACATCATCACCCGGAATCGGATTACAGCAAGGCGAAAGTTTGTAATCTAATTTATCATGCTCAGTTCCAAAAACCAGCATATCATAATTACTGCTGATAACGGGTTTGTGAATATCATCAGCGGCTGTTGTATCTTTATTTCTTTTGATTTTATTTTTAAAGAAATTGATAAACGTATTGCCTTTTTGGGCTGCATAATCTTTTAATTGCTGATTTTCTATAGCGCCAATACCAACTCTGTAAAATAGATCTAAACTTGTTTTTAGTTTAAAAAAGTTGACCAATTCATTGATGACTTGTTCGCTGATAGTTATTTTTAAATGGCGAAGTTTTCTGGTAAGTAATTCTTTTCCTTCTTCAGCAATTTTTTTGGTGTTCTCATTAAGAACGTTTTTGATCTTATTTTTAGCTCTTGAAGTTGTTACATATTCTAACCAGTTTACGGTTGGTTTTTGATTTGCGGAAGTTATAACTTCGACCTGATCGCCACTTTTTAGTTCATGATTTAGCGGAACCAAACGTCCGTTTACACGTGTTCCTCTGGTTTTTATTCCAATTTCTGAGTGAATGCTAAACGCAAAATCAAGTGAAGTGGCGCCTTTTGGCAGAGATTTTATTTCCCCTTTTGGAGTAAATACGAAGATTTCTTTAGAATATAAATTCATTTTAAAATCTTCTACAAAGTCAACCGCATTGGTTTCCTGATTTTCAAGTGCTTCACGAAGTAAATTCAGCCAGACATCTAAACCGCTTTCTTCTGTCGCCCCATTTTTGTATTTATAATGTGCGGCATATCCTTTCTCTGCAATTTCATCCATACGCTCGCTTCGAACCTGTACTTCAACCCATCGGCCTTTTGGTCCCATAACAGTAATATGCAAAGCTTCATACCCGGTTGATTTGGGAGATGAAATCCAGTCACGCAAACGGCTTGGGCTTGGTCTGTAATGATCTGTTACAATAGAATAAATTTTCCAGGCGACAAATTTCTCATCGTGTGGATCTGATTTATAAACTATTCTTAAAGCGAATTTGTCATAAACTTCATCGAAACTCACATTTTGAGCACGCATTTTTCGGCGAATCGAATAAATAGATTTCGGGCGCCCTTTTATAATGTAATCAATGCCTTCATTATCTAAAGATTTCTTCAATACATCCGAAATGTCTTTGATGTAAGCATCTTGTTCTTCTTTTGTTTCTCTTATTTTGCTTACAATATCATTGTAAACAGCGGGTTCTGTATATTTTAAACCTAGGTCTTCGAGTTTAGTTTTAATATTGTAAAGTCCTAAACGGTGGGCGAGGGGAGCATAAATATAAAGCGTTTCCGAGGCAATTTTAGTTTGTTTGTATTCTGCCATCGAATCCATGGTTTGCATATTATGCAAGCGATCTGCCAGTTTAATCAGTATTACACGAACATCATCGTTCAGTGTAAGAATCATTTTTCTAAAATTTTCTGCCTGCATGGAGGCATTCAGATCTTTTTGAACCAGGGAAATTTTTGTTAATCCTTCAACTAACTGAGCCACTTTTGGGTTGAATAATCGTTCGATATCTTCGACAGTTATTGGAGTGTCTTCAACAACATCATGCAATAAAGCCGCAGCAATAGAGGTTGCTCCTAAACCTATTTCAGAAGCTACAATTTTTGCAACTGCAATAGGATGAAAGATATACGCTTCACCAGATTTACGTCTTTGTTCTTTATGTGCGTCTACTGCAACATCAAATGCTTTCCGGATTAATTTTTTATCAGTAGGACTTAAAGTCTGATAACTGATGCGAAGTAATTCTTTATACTCTTGGGCAATTGCTTTATTTTCTTTTTCAATATCTATTTCTATCATAACGGCATAGTTCAAGTACTAAAAATAGCAATAAGTTTGAACATACACAAGGGAATAGAGGGTTGATTTTATATTTTATATTTTGGATTTTAGAGGGGAGATTCTTGAATTTTTCTGAGTTTGATTGAATGCAGGTGTAGTCCCTAACGGGACAAAAAAAGGGGAGACAGAATCTACATATTGGTAGAAAACAAAATAGTTTATGTAGATAATTTAGTTAAAACCCCTTTGACGTTTGGCTTCAAAAATTAAAATAGCAGCTGCCACTGAAACATTCATACTGTCAATTTCACCCTGCATTGGGATAATAATATTCTGAGTTGCTGCATCGCGCCAGTCCTGCGTTAATCCGGTAGCTTCAGTACCCACAACCAATGCGGTTGGAGTAGTAAAATCCTGTGTATGATATGATGTCGAGTTTTGTAAAGTTGCACAGTAAAAATCAATCTTTTTTTCTTTCAAAAATGCGATAATTTCAGCTGTTGTTCCCGTAGCAATTTGGTTTGTAAACAAACAGCCAACACTTGAGCGAACAATATTTGGGTTGTATAAATCACTTTTTGGGTTTGCGATCAAAACGGCGTCCAGATTTGCAGCATCGGCCGTACGTAAAAGTGCACCAATATTTCCTGGTTTTTCTGGTGCTTCTGCAACTATAATCAATGGATTATCAGATAATTTTAAATCAGATAGCAACATCGATTTGGTTTTGGCTATAGCCAAAATACCTTCGGTCGTATCGCGATACGCTAGTTTTTGGTAAACTTCTTTATTAATTTCGATTAACTGAACTGGTGAATTAACCAATTTATTAATTTCATTTTCAGTTACTAATTCGGGTAGGAATAAAACGGTTTCTATTTCGTAACCGCCTTTTATGGCTAATGAAATTTCACGTAATCCTTCAATCAAAAATGTTCCGGTTTGTTTTCTGGCTTTTACTTTTTCCTGCAGTAAAACAAGTGATTTTATAAACGGATTTTGTATTGAGGTAATTTGTTTCATTCTGAAAGTTACTGAGTTTCTAAGGCGCTAAGATACTGAGTTTTTTTGTAAAGTTACAAAGGTTCAGAGGGACAAAGATTCAGAGGCTTTTTTCTGCAAGAGTTTCATGATGTCTTTGGTTAGTAATTATTGAATTTACTTTAACCAATCTGTTAATCGAGACACATAGCTAACCATCCATAAGAACAAATGAATTTCTAAATGATTTTCAGTAAAATTGATTTCAAAAACATATCTGTCAGCTTGGTTTTGTGGCTGCTTAATAAAATTTAGAAAATATTTGTATTTTTCTTCAGATTCAAAGTCTTCTTTTTTGAGTAAATTTACACGTTTCATTAAATCAAAATAATTATTTCGATCAACTGTTTTATCTAGGTTATATTGATTGTGTGATTTTTGAGGGAATGATTTAAGGTCAGCGATTAAATTCAGTCTAATACTCATCATTTTTATTCTATAAAATTAAAATTATAAGAATTACAAAGGTATTATGTTTTGAATAGAATTTTTAATATGTTCTCAACACTTTATGGTTATAACTTAGTGAATTATAAGTGCCAAATCTTAATGTTTTATTGAATTAGAAATAAAAAAGTTAACCACAAATTTCACAAATTTTCGCAAATTTTTATTCGCTAAAGCGAAATATTAATTCGTAATAATTTGTGAAATTCATGGCAAAATATCTATTCTTCTGTAGGGTTGTTTTCTTCTAATAAAGCAGTTTCTTCTTCTTGAGGTCTTGTTGTTACCTGATCTTTTTTGCCAAAGAAAAATTTTCTAACAGCTGCGAATCCTGCTGCAATCGCTAAAAAAATGATTTTACCAAATTTTGCCAGAATAGCAAAGAATCCCACTTTTGCCAACACTTTTCCAGCCACTAATCCGCCAATAGTCCATGCTGCAACTGTATCTGTATCAGCGTCAAAGTCCAGATATTTGTGTCCGTCATTGAATTCTACACTTTTTAAGATTCCCGGAATACTCGCTTTTACTTCTGCAAGTTCGCTCATTCCGGCAACTGCAGAAATATTATACATTCCTTTTCGACCTAAAACTCTTAAATCATAATTCAAAGTATTCGCTTCGTCTTTTCCAAATTTCAGTTCTTTTGCCCAATGCAATACTTTTAGAGTACTGTCATAATATGGTTTTGATGCCCAGCCTATTAATTGTACTTCTTCATAACCGCCTTTTTTACGTTCTTCATTTTCTGCCACAACATCTTCTTTCATGGTTTTAAGCAAATCATCGTAGTCAATATCTCCTGCATCATCATCTTTTACAAAACCATCTCCCTGATAACTAATTACAAACATCCAGCTGTTGCTGTGTGTAACGCCTTTTCCGTCAGGTACGAGAGATCCTAAAACGGTTTTATCTTCAGGATTCCCCCATAAATTGCTTAAGACATTCTGTGTTTGTTCTGCATTCAGAAATTTAAATCCCTTAGGAACATTAAGCGTTCCTTCACCTTCGGCTAAACTGATTTTTCCAGTTTCGTATTTAAATGATTTTTCGACTTTGTCATAATAAGCAGCAATAGTATCGTTTTTTTGCGCTATTATTTTAGGAATGAAAATAGAAATTAAAAAAAGAAATAGTAACGTTTTTTTCATTTGAATAAATTGGTTTTGGTTGATTATTATTTTGGTTGTTTCAATTATTTCTGAAATACTTCTGTGATCTCATTCGCAACAGGATGCGACGTTGTAAAAGTATATCCCATGATTTTTGCAATGGTTTGGGCAATTTGTTTTTGATACAATTGCGATTCGGTTTTGATTTCGCCTTTTGCCGCAATTTCTGGTCCAATTGCTGCAAACCAAATTTGTGATGCACCAACAACATCAGCTCCATGATCTGTCCATTGTGCTTTTGTTTTGTCTCCGCGGCCATGATCTACCGTGATTAGTAGTGTAGTTTTGTTTTTGTATTGCGGATCATTTTGTACAAAATCCCAGATTTCCTTAATCCATTTGTCTACTTGGTTTGCAGCGTCAAGATAGGATCTGTAATGTCCGGAATGTGCCCATTCATCAGTTTCTCCGTAGGCGATATAAAGTACTTTTGGTTTCTTGGTTTTCAATTCATCCAAAGCTTGGTAATGCGTAAAAACATCTAAACATTCATCTTCATGAAAAGGTTTAAATGAATTATTTCGCATTTCATTTAATAATTTCTGAGTTGCTGTTGGTTTATTTCCTCCCACATTATCAAAAGCAGAAATTACCGGGAATCCACTTCTTTCTTCATTTAAGATTCTGTCAAAAGCATCCCACGCACCAAAAGCGGCAACTTTTCCTTTTAGTTTTGATTGCTGGTTTAAAAACTCCAAAACATTTATATTTGGATTCGCTTTATAACTATTAGAATTCACCGCAACATCTACATTTCCTGTCATGATTTCGCTATATCCCGGATAACTAAACCAGTATGGATTTGAAACATCTACTTTATTACCCAAATCACGATTGCCATAAATTTGCCCTTTTTCAGCAATTTTTGACCATAAAAAAGGCATGATTTTTTTTCGGGATTCCCGGAAGTCAGAACCTGCATATTTTTTATAAATATAAGTGCTGTCGCCCTGATTAAATTTTTTATCATTAGCAATTGCAGCATCTATTCCCTTAAAAATTTCCTGCCATCTAAAACCGTCTGTAGTGATAACGATAATGTTTTCTGTTTTTTGTGCCTGAGATTTATAGCTTAATAAAATGAACAGAATTAGGATTGACTTTTTCATTTTTTATTAATTTGAAATTACATTGATTCGTTAGAATTTGTTTCAAAACTACTTAATTTAATTAATCAATTTTTACGTGATAACGTAATGTAACTATAAATTAATACAAGGTAAAAATTACAAAATCCCTCTTGCTTTAATCTCTAAATATTTATTAATAGTATCTAAAGTCAGATTTTCAGGTTGGGTAAGAACCGAATAAATTCCGTATTTTTTTAGTTCATTTGCGATTAAGCGTTTTTCGAACATGAATTTTTCGGCTATGACTTTATCGTAGATTTCCTGAATTGTATCTGTTTTTTTATTGATGATGCTATTCAGTTCCGTATTACTAAAAAATACGACAACCAATAAATGACTTTTTGCAATTCCTTTTAAGTAAGGTAATTGACGATTTAAACCGTCCATTGTTTCAAAATTGGTATATAGAATAATCAAACTTCTCTGATTGATGTTTTTCTTGATATCAACATATAAACGACTGTAGTCACTTTCGAAAAAATCGGTTTTGATGTTGTATAAAGTCTCCAGGATTTTTTGCATTTGCGAAGATCTTTTCTCAGCAAAAACTCTGTTTTCTACTTTTTTTGAGAAAGCAAAAATTCCGGCTTTGTCTTGTTTTTTCAGAATTACATTTGATAAAACCAAGGTCGAATTTATAGCATAATCTAATAAACTCAAACCATCAAAAGGCATTTGCATTACACGGCCTTTATCAATCGCCATATAAACAGATTGTGATTTTTCGTCCTGAAATTGATTAACCATTAAAGAACTTTTCTTTGCTGTTGCTTTCCAGTTTAAAGTTCTAAGATCATCTCCCTGAACATATTCCTTAATTTGTTCAAATTCCATGGTGTGACCAATACGACGGATTTTTTTGATGCCATATTGATATAGATTATTCGAAAAAGCCAATAAATCATATTTTCTCAACTGCATATAAGACGGGTATGTGGGCACCATTTTATCCTTATCGAAAGAAAATCTTCTCGAAATTAATTTTAAAGGAGAAGAAACATAGACATTCAGATATCCAAAATAATATTCACCTCGTTCTGTTGGGCGCAAATCATAACCAATTTCTTTTTGTTCTGAAGCTTTAATTGTTTTTACAATTTTAAAATCACGTACCTGAAACTGAAACGGAATTTCGTCTATGATTTTAACTGAAATTTTGAAAGTATAATAGTTTTTTATACTGATTGTTACAGGATTTAAATCCCCGTTTGAAAGTTTTTCGGCTGTGATTCTTTCAGCTTCGATTCCGGTTTTTGTTGCATATAAAATTAAAATATCAAGCACTAAAAAAGTGAATAAAATCAAAACCACAAACCAAACGGCATTATATAAATTTGGAAAAATAAAAGCGCAGACAAACATTCCTATAATGCCAAGCAGCATATAGAAGAAGAAGTTATTGAGGTAAAGGCTTTTTATGAATTTCAATTTTAAATATTTTAGTGTTTAGATGAAATTATTTAGAAATATGTTTTTGAATCAAAGCCTTGTAAATAGGCTATTTTCCAAACTCCATTTTCTTTAACTGCAGTTACTTTATATTTAGGAGTTTCTTTCCATTCCGTCCAAGTCCAGTAAAATGTAGCTTTATTATTTTCGACTTTTAGATTGTTTAGTTTCATGGTTTTCCAAAATGCATCAGGATTGTCCTGACAATCGCACCAAGGATTGCTGTCATTCCCATACGGAGGAAGTTCGCCTACAAAATATTCCCATTTATTGGTTTTAAGATTATCTCCAATCTTTAGACCTATTTTATTGTAATTGTCGATAAATTGTTGTGCAAAAAAGTTAGATTTTTTAAGCTCTTCTACTATTTTGTTGTGTGATTTTAAATTTAATCCAACATATTTATCTCCTTTTTTGTTTTCAACAACATCAAAGTCGGTTTGTGTTTTTTTTGTTTCGATCCACTCATAAGCTTTTCTCATCAATGTTTCAAGTTGTTGTTTGTCGCTTAAAAAATATATTGACGTATTTCTATTGCTTAAAGTTTTAGTATTTATTGGTTTAAAACTTACCAATAGCATGCATATAAAAGAAAGGAATAATAATTTAGAAAATTTCATTTTAAAAAAGTTTAATATTTTAAGTGTAATAACTGATAAGTGTCACTGCGACTGAAACTATCGGGGAATTTCTACAGTTTCTATAATTTGCTTAATAATTTCTGAGCTTGTAATTCCTTCCATTTCACGTTCAGGAGCTACAATTACACGATGTTGCAAAACTGGAATTGCGGCTTCTTTAATATCTTCAGGAGTAACAAAATCGCGTCCTCGAATAGCTGCAAAACCTTTTGATGCATTTAGGATTGCGATTGAGGCGCGAGGCGAAGCTCCTAAGTATAAAAAAGCATTTTCGCGCGTGTTAACTACAATTCGGGCAATGTATTCCAGTAGATTTTGCTCGACTCTAATTTGTTTTACCAATCCTTGATATTCTTTTATTTCAGCTGCAGAAAGTATCGTTTTTATCGCTTCTAATTTTCCGTGATCCTGCAATAAATGCTCTCTTTGAATGATTAGAATTTCTTCGTTAAGCTTAGGATAATCAATTGTGATTTTGAATAAAAAACGATCTAATTGTGCTTCCGGTAAACGATATGTTCCTTCCTGCTCAATTGGGTTTTGTGTGGCAATAACCAAAAATGGTGTTTCGAGCTGATAAGCAAATCCGTCAATTGTGATCTGGCGCTCCTCCATAACTTCAAAAAGTGCAGCTTGTGTTTTGGCAGGCGCACGATTGATTTCGTCAATTAAAATTAAATTCGAAAATACAGGGCCTTTCTTAAACTCAAATTCTGAAGTTTTAAGATTGAAAATCGAAGTTCCTAAGATATCAGACGGCATTAAATCTGGTGTAAACTGAATTCGGCTAAAGCCTATATTCAATGTTTTAGATAATAATTTTGCTGTAATTGTTTTAGCAACTCCAGGAACACCTTCTAGTAAAACGTGACCGTTTGATAAAATGGCAACCAAAAGCTGATCGATCATTTTATGCTGTCCTACAATCACAGTTTCCAGTTCTTTTTTGATACTGTTTACATGATCTAAAAGCGGCGCTAAATTTATTCTGGTTTCAAAATTCACATTTTCATTTGTGATTTCGTTTTGTGTTGTATTGATATCGTCCATGTTTGGTCTGTTTTCTTTTATAGTTTGATTACTTTTTGTCATTTCGACGGAGGAGAAATCACATCCAATATTCCGCACCGTTTTTTCTCTTTGTGCTATTTTACTTGTGTTCTCTTCGTGTGTGATTTCTCCTTCGTCGAAATGACAAGAAATCGTATTTTTTTATCTAATGTATAATCTTTTCTATTGCATTATTAATTCTAATTAAATCTTCTTCAAGACTTCCGTGATAACTGTTTCGGTGTTCGTTGATCAAAAATACAAGTTCCTGAATATCGGTTACACTTTTTCCTGTTTTATGATGTAATTTTTGAATAAATGTGTCATCCAGTTTTGTGGTGTCAATCAAATATTCATTTCTTATTTTTTCTAAAAAGTAAATGATCTTTTTATCAATAATATTGTTGTGATCGCCTTCCTGATAATATAAATTCCCGATTGTTTTTGTAAAATCTACAGTTGAATTTGATAAAGGTTTAAGGATAGGTACAATACGTTGTTTTCGCTTGGCATTAAAAATAATAAAAATCAACATTCCGATTAAAAAGAAATACCATGCCCATTTTAATCCGGGCTGACTTAATATGTATCTTAAGGGTGACTGAGAAATATTTTCATCATTTTGACCTTTGGTGTACCAAAAAACATCCCCTTTTGGCACATACGATAAAATGCTTTCTGCATATTGATAATGATCTGCTTTTAATAAATTAATGTTTGTAAAAGCAACAGGTTGTGTATGCAAATAAAAATATCCGTTTCTGTAAGGAACTTTTATATAATTAATATGCTTTTGTTTTACTCCCTGATATCCCAGAACGGTTGTGTTTAAGGTGTCTATCTTAGAAAAATAATCTTCTAATGTTTGAGAAAATTTATACTTTTTAGTGTTTATTTTTTTATTCGCGAGCCATACAGAAGTATTTCCTGTATTTTGAAAATCAGATTGGACTTCTACTTTTAAAGTGTCGAGTAAATATTTAGGAAAATTTTTCATGCTCAAAAAAGCATTATTTCCATGAGAAACAAAATAAAATATCTCTTTAATAGATTGCTCATCTATTGTATTTGCTTCTGATATATTTATAAAACTGCCTTTTATTTTATAATTTTCTACCAGAGTATCTTCATCATACTTAGAATCTAAGAACTCATAAGGCGTTACGGTTGAGATTCTTTCTACTTTATTATTTTTAAAAAGACCATTGATTTCCTTGTCAAAAACATACAATCCGTAAGGGATTTTGTCATTGACAGAATAGGTTGGGCGCCAATCTATTGGCTTTGGCTGGTCGCGGTCTATTATTAAAATCAAGGTTAAAATAAAAACCAGAACAGCAATGTAAATTTTCATGCTTTTATCCATTACTAAAGGTTTTTATGGCATTCTTAAATCTATTTTCGGCTTTTATAAAGGAGTTTTCATTAATTTCGAATTCACCATACCAAATATAATTATACAAGTATGACAAATAAGTAAACTCTTCTCTATGAGCGGGTTTTTGAAGTTCGTATAAATAATCTGAATTCGTTTTTTCGATATCCCATTCGATATAGCGATTCTGCGCCATTACTTTTAGTAACCACAAATAATAATAGCGAACAGCAATTCTTTTTTCTCCAGATTGAATACTTTCCTGGATTAATTTCTCAAAATCAAGAAGATGAATATTCTTTTCGATATCAGAATAATAGATGTTTCTTTTATTGGAGTTTTTTCCAAAAATCCATTGTCCTTCTTTATTGATCAGGGCTTTTACAATTAAATAGATTACAAAGACTATAATTAAAACAGCTATCGTTCTTAAAAAAACGGTAACAAAATCAACAGAGGTCTGTGCATTTTGTTCTTTAAAAAGGCTTCTGTAAATACGGGCGAGCCATTCGATAAAACGCTGCCAAAGAGATTTTTCTGGTGCTTTTTGTTCGTAAACGAAATCTGATCCGGTATATTTTTTCTTGAAATTTTTAGTGAAGGTTTTGGCTTCTATAGTACTGGAATCAACTTGAATATCTTTTTCTGTATATTTTATAGATGCAACTTTTGGAGGTTCGGCTGTAACCAAAGAATCCTGGGCATGCGAAATGCCGGAAAAGAAGAGGAAAGATATAATGAGGAAAATTTTATTCATTATTACTTCCAATTGATTCAATTTCAGTTGCCGAAATTTTATTTTCTGACCCTAAACTATAGTAGATAATTCCTTGATTAATGACTAGTATGTTATTAAAAATATTGCTCAATACAAGAATTAATACAAAGACTATTGTCAGGAGAATTATAATTACCGGAGAAACCTGAAAAGATGATTTTTCGAAATCAGGATTTGCTATAGCAAAGAAAATAAAGGCAAATATCCCCACAAAATAAAAGAACATAGTAATTGATGCCTGAACCATCTGAATTATAATCATGACAATAAAACTTGCTCCAATCGTAGACCAAAAATCTTCTTTTACTAAAATGTAAGCATGATTTAAAGATTCAAAAAAGCTTTTTTCTTCTGTTAAATAGCTATAATAGCTAAGATGTACAAAAGTAAAAAGAGTAGGAATAGCAACTATAATCAATGGTATGCCCACTAAAGCAAAACAAAGAAAGAACAATGCAATTATAAGTATAAATAATGCAGGCATTACAATAAACAGAAGTCCAATGGTAAACTTAAATATTTTCCAGATAGATTGCCTGAATGTTTTCAGCACCTCTTTTGCCGTAAAATCATTGTTATTTTGTTGGGCTATTAATTTTAAATACAAAATGGGATAAGCGGAATTAAACAGGGAGATAAGTACCAGAATAATAATGGAAACTATTGTAAAGGCCAATATAGCTGGAGAACTCCCTAAGTAATCTAAAAATTGATTGGGATTCGCTTTTTGTACAGCATCATTTGATAGAAACTGAAAATTAAGTTTTAAAAACCAATACATTAAAGCACCGGTAACAAGTAACATAGTGGCATTTATGATAAAAAAGATCTTGAAAAAATGCTTTCCAAAAGTTTTAAAAAAGGTAAAAGAGTCTACTATATAGTCACCCAGTTGTCGTTTTTTGTAAAGTTCAAACATTATAATGAAGTTATTTTTTTGTGAACAATGAATGGATAAACCAAATAATAAAATGAAATTATTCCTAATGTAAATAAAATAATTAGGCTGCTGAGCCAATTGGGGATATCTATTGAATATCTGGTTATAAAACCTTCAAGAAATCCAGCACTTATGGTAAAAGGAAATGTGCTTAGAAATATTTTGAAACTGTTTTTAAAACCTATTTTTAATGAATTTAACCTCGAAAAAGTTTTAGGAAAAAGGATAGAAGCACCTAAAATAAATCCGGCCGCACTTTCGATTACAATTGCAAAAATCTCCATAGATCCATGAATCCAGATTCCGCGGACACTTTTCCAGAAAACGCCCTGTTCGTAAAAAAAGTATTGAAATGAACCTAACATCAATGAATTTTGGAGAAAAATATAAAAAGTTCCCAATCCGCCAAAGATGCCGTAAATATAACATCTTGCACCTACATACAAGTTATTCATGGTGATGCCAATAAAACTTCCCCAGTTGCTTCCGGAACCGTAAACTGCCATTGGATTTCCTTTTTTGATGTTCTCTAAAGTCATGTTTACATAACCGTCTCCCAAAATAAGCCTCACGAAATTTTGATCATATCTTGCCGAAATCACTCCCATCGCTACTGTCAGGAAAAACAAAATAAATGCATACAGTAAATATCGCTTGTATTCATAAAGAATCAAAGGAACTTCGGTTTTAAAGAATTCCAGAAATCTGTTTTTTTCGGTTCTTTTGGTTTTATAAATTTTTTGATAAATCTGAGAAGCAAGATGATTTAAATATACAACTGTCTTACTTTTTGGATAATACGTTTGGGCATATGACAAGTCATTCATCATTTGAATGTACAAATTTGCTAACTCATCAGGATTTTTTTTAGCTTTACCAAAAATAGCGAGCTCAAACTCCAGCCATTTTTCTTTATTTTGTTTTATGAAGGCAACTTCTCTCATTACAGGCTAAAATATAAAATATGTCAGAATTATCTATTAATACAACACAAAATGTTAAAATAAATTTTATTGCCGCTTCACCCGGCGAACGAATAGGATCTTATTTTATCGATCTGGCTATTAAACTCGCTTATGTAACAGTGATTTCCCTAATCTTTTTTTATGGGTTAAATTTCGATAAATTATTCCAGACATTAGACAATTGGTCAAAAACTTCTATCATTTTAATTCTTTATTTTCCGTTTTTTATTTATTCCTTAACCCTGGAAAGTATTTTTGAAGGACAGACTATCGGGAAAAAATTAGTGAAGATAAAAGTCGTAAAAATAGATGGTTATCAAGCCGGATTTGGCGATTATTTAATGCGTTGGTTTTTCAGATTAATTGATATTACACTTTTATACGGAATTGTGGCGATAGTAAGTGTAGTTTCGAGTAAAAAAGCCCAAAGATTAGGCGATATGGTTGCGGGAACTGCTGTGATAACGTTAAAAAATAAGATCAATATAAGTCATACAATTCTTGAAGAAATTGGCGATGCATATGTTCCTACATATCCTTTGGTAATTAAACTATCTGATAATGATATGCGAATTATTAAAGAAACTTTTCAAAATGCGGTCGCACGAAATGATCATGAAGTAATTTATAAATTGGTAGCCAAGATTGAAAGTGTTACCGGAATCAAAAATCAATCAGGGAATAGCAGTGATTTTTTGAGAGTAATCCTGAAAGATTACAATTTTTACACCCAGAATATGTAATGTAAGATTGAAATTTAAAGATTTTAAATTAAATTACGAATCTAATCCCATAATCTTAGTATCTCTTTACCTTTGTACCTTAAAAAAAAAGAATGTTTCATTTATTAGATCTTATCGGTACGATGGCTTTTGCTATGTCCGGCGCTTTAACGGCAATGCATAAAAAACTGGATCCGTTTGGTGTTTTTATTATTGCTTTTGTTACGGCAGTTGGCGGTGGGACGCTTCGTGATGTTTTAATTGGCAGAACGCCAGTGGGCTGGATGCAGGATTTAAAATATGTTTATGTAATTATTTTGGGTTTTGGCCTTGCCATTCTCTTTAGAAAAAAGTTTGACAAATTAAGAACATCTTTGTTTTTGTTTGATACTATTGGCTTAGGTGTTTTTACTTTAATAGGTCTTGAAAAAGGAATCATGATTGGTTTACACCCCGTAATCTGTATCGCTTTAGGAACTATGACAGCTTGTTTTGGCGGTGTTACACGTGATATTTTATGTACTGAGATTCCAACCATATTCAGACGTGAAATTTATGCTACGATTTGCATTTTTGGTGGAATTGTATTTTTTGCTCTAAAAAAATTAAACTTAGATGACGACGTTTTGTATTTATTAACATCGGTTGTGATTATTACAGTTCGATTATTAGCAGTAAAATTCAAATGGTATTTACCGGCATTTGAACATAAATAAGATTTTTTAAACGATATTAGCCACAGAATTATAATGAAATAAGATTTTTTAGGCTAAAACCTTAATGAATCAGTAAATAAAGTGGAAGAAGAATGACAAAATATATTGTAAAAAGATATGAGCAAAATGACTATAAAATCTGGAATGATTTTGTAGCTCAGTCTAAAAACGCCACATTTTTGTTTCATCGCGATTTTATGGAATATCATCAGGATCGTTTTAATGATTTTTCGCTTTTGGTTTTTGAAGATCAAAAGTTGGTTTCTGTTTTACCTGCAAATAAATCCGAAGAAATTATATACTCACATCAAGGGCTTACATATGGAAGTTTAGTGTATAAAGAGCAAACTAAATTAGCGGTTGTTATAGAAATTTTTCAGGCGATTTTATTTTTTCTGCATGAAAATAAGATTGAAATTTTACAATTTAAAGCACTTCCTTCTATTTATCATTTAAAACCTGCTGATGAAGTTTTATATGCCTTGTTTTTAAGTGATGCAAAATTAGTACGTCGCGATTCTCTTTCTGTAATTGATTTATCACAAGAGAATATTACTTCAAAAATTAGAAAAAGAGGTTTTCAAAAAGGCGTTTCAAATCAATTGATAATAAAAGAAGAAACTCATTTTGAATCGTTCTGGAATGAAATATTGATTCCTAATTTAGATAAAAGGCATAATGCAAAACCTGTTCATTCTGTAGAAGAAATGAATTATTTAAAGTCAGTTTTCCCTAAAAACATTTATCAGTTCAATGTTTATTCAAAAGATAAAATTGTGGCAGGAACAACTGTTTTTGAAACTCAGACTGTAGCGCATTGTCAATATATTTCGAAAGATAAAGATCAGGAAAACCTGGGTAGTTTAGATTTTCTTTTTTATCATTTAATTCAGGAAAGATTTGCTGAAAAGAGATTTTTTGATTTTGGTATTTCAAACGAAAATCAGGGAAAAAACCTAAATGAAGGATTATCATATTGGAAAGAAAGTTTTGGTGCAAGTACTATAATTCACGATTTCTACGAACTTCAAACTGTCAATTATAAAAAGTTAAAAGGTATTTTTGTTTATTAATAAAAAATAATATGATATCATTTCTGGATCTTAAAAAAATAAATGAGCCTTATGAAGCTGCTTTTCAGGAAAAACTGAAAACAGTTTTGGATAATGGCTGGTATATTTTGGGAAATGAATTGGCAACGTTTGAAAAAGCTTTTGCTAAATATTGCAAAACAGATTATTGTATTGGGGTAGGGAATGGTTTTGATGCTTTAGTTTTAATTTTTAAAGGATATATCCAACTGGGTAAACTTCAAAAAGGAGATGAGGTTATTGTACCTGCAAATACTTATATTGCTAGTATTTTAGCGATTTTACAAGCAGATTTAATTCCTGTTTTGATTGAACCCAGATTAGAAACTTACAATATAAATCCGGATTTAATTCAGGAAAAAATCACCATAAAAACAAAAGCCATTTTAGCGGTTCATCTTTACGGACAATTGGCAGAAATGGATAAAATAAAGGAAATTGCAAGTCAGAATAATTTATTAATTGTTGAAGATGCAGCACAATCTCACGGCGCAATTAGTACTCTAAAACCGAACACTTATACTCTAAAATCAGCTGTTGCCTATAGTTTTTATCCGGGAAAAAATTTAGGTGCTTTAGGTGATGGCGGAGCAATAACCACAAATGATCCGGAATTAGCCAAAGTTCTTTTTTCGCTTCGCAATTATGGTTCTGAGAAAAAATATTATAACGATTATATTGGTGTAAATTCAAGATTAGATGAACTTCAGGCGGCATTTTTAAATTTAAAATTAGCCAATTTAAATATTGATAATGACAAACGCCGAGTTATTGCAAAACGATATTTAGCAGAAATAAAAAATGATAAAATAGTACTTCCGGTTTGGGATTTCTCGACTAATCATGTCTTTCATTTGTTTGTGGTAAGAACTTCAAACAGAGTTGATTTACAAGAGTATCTAAGTCAAAATAACATTCAGACTGTTATACATTATCCGGTTGCTCCACATAAACAAAAAGCACTTTTAGATTTTAATAATTTATTTTTTCCTGTTACTGAGAAGATTCATAATGAAGTTTTGAGTTTGCCAATAAGTCCTGTTTTAACAGAAAGTGAAGTTAGTTTTGTTATTGAAGTTTTAAATAAGTATTAACTTTTGGATTCTTTAAAAAAAATAACTCAAACAACATTGTTTAAAATCACCACTTTAAACAGTTTTAGTGTTGTACTTAAAATAGGAACTGGTTTAATTACATCAAAAATATTGGCAATTTTTATTGGTCCTGGTGGAATGGCATTAGTTGGGAATTTGCGTAATTTTTTAACTTCTTTAGAGAGTATTTCTACACTTGGTTTCAATAACGGAATTGTGAAATATGTAGCTGAAAATCAAAAAAATAAAGTTGAACTTCAAAAGATAATTTCTACTGTTTTTATAAGTTTGCTAACTATTGCTGTTGTTTTAAGTTTTATTTTATACTTCTTCGCAGCATTTTGGAATGATACTATTTTTAATAATCATTTTGATTATTCTCTTATTTTTAAAGCTTTAGCATTAGTCTTGCCTTGGTATGCTGTTTCTGTCTTTTTATTAGCTGTCTTAAATGGATTAAGCAGGTTCAAAAAAGTAATAGCTATTAATATTATTGGCAATGCAGTTGGTTTGATAGTCTCTGTTTTTATGATTTTGCAATTTAGAACTATTGGTGCTTTATTGGCAATAGTAATTACTCCGGCAATTTTGTTTTTTGTCACATTCTATTTTTTAAATAAAGAAATTAATTTCAGAGGTTCAATTCGTTTGCGTTTATTTGATTTTAATATTATAAAGAATCTGTCTTCATATTCACTGATGGCTTTGATTTCATCTGTTTTTGGGCCTATTATTTTTCTAATAATTCGAAACAATGTTATTAAAAACTTAGGCATTGATCAGGCTGGTTATTGGGAATCGATGACTAGAATATCGTCTTATTATTTAATGTTTATCAGTACAATTCTAACGGTTTATTTTTTGCCAAAATTATCTATGGCAAAAGAAAACAGAGAAACTAAAGTTGTTTTTTGGCAGTTTTATAAATCTATTCTGCCTGTTTTTGTAATTGGTTTAGTATTTATTTATTTTTCCCGTTTTTTTATTGTTAGATTATTGTTTACGAAAGAATTTTTGCCAGTTACCAATTTGTTTTTATGGCAATTAACCGGAGATGTTTTTAAAGTTGCTTCTCTTATTTTGGGATATCAATTTTTTGCAAAAAAACTCACTATTGCCTTTGTTGTTTCAGAATTATTCTCGTTAACAATCTTATATTTTTTAAGTTTGGTCTTTATAAATCATTATGGAATTGAAGGTGTTGTTATGGCTCAGGCCTTAGATAATTTTATTTATTTTATTGTTCTTGCTGTATATTTTCGAAAAAGTTTGATTTGAGAGGAATATATTCGATTTTTTTTAATGTTATATTGTTAATAAAATTCTTAATAAAAAAATAACTGTTTTTTATTGAGCATTATTTTTATACTAAATTTGAAGTAATCAATTTTATATAAAGTAAATAACATGAGAAAAATTACCAAAAAAATTTATTCTATTATTTTTTTTCTAATCGTAGCAATATCTAATGCACAAATTAGTACTGGAACCGGAGCAGTAAGTATTTTGTCTAATACTCCAAATACAAATACAAATTTGGGAATAGGAATAAATAATCCGATTGCTAAATTAGATATCAATGGATTTCCAGCAATTAATACCACATATGTTTTTTCGAGCGAATCAGACTCATTTATGAAAAGTATTTTATTGAATATTGGTAGTTTGAGAGAAAATTCAACATCTAATAATGGTACTAGATTACTAACTTTTTATGATGTACCACCTTCAAATATTTCAGCAAATGCACAAACGATATTTGCAATAGAAGATAGAAATGATGCAAACAGGTTTAAGCATAATGCAATAGCTAATGGATCAAGTACGCTGAAAATTAGTGATAAGACACAATCGGCAGTTTTTGACTTACATGAAGATGGTACAAGTACTTTTTTATTTTTGCCAAAACCTAATTCTTATCTTACAATTGGTGGCAGGCAAGTTTGGCCAGTTCCTTATAAATTAATGGTAAAAAATGGTGACTCAAGATTTGAAGGAAATTTATATGTTGACACTAATATCGGTATAGGAACTTCAAACTTTACAGATGGAGCAGATACTTATAGACTTTCTGTAAAAGGTAAAGTAAGAGCCGAAGAAGTAAAAGTTTATAATACCTGGGCAGATTATGTTTTTAGCCCAAGTTATACATTGTCAAGCTTAAAAGAAGTTGAAGATTATATTGCGAAAAATGGTCATTTACAAAATGTACCATCAGCGAGCGATATTACAAAAAATGGACTTGAACTTGGAGAAATGGCTAAAATTCAACAAGAAAAAATAGAAGAATTGACTCTTTATTTAATCCAGCAAAATAAAGAAATAGAAGAATTAAAATCTCAGGTAAAGCTACTGTTGTCAATAAAAAAATAAAATAAAAATATTTTTAAAATCAATGAAGTATGAGATATTATGTAGCATTTTTAGTATTTGGATTTTCCATTTTAACCAAAGCACAACAAAAAATCACTTTTAATTACGATTCGGCTGGAAATCAAATTCTTCGTGAATTGTGTTTGTCCGGTTGTTCGCAATCAGCAAAACAAGCAGAAGAGGTGAAAGAGATAGCGGCACTAACTGAGGATGATCTATTGAAATTTTCATCAGAAGATGTTATTTCTTATTATCCAAATCCAGTTAAGGAGGAATTGTATATAAAATGGGAACTTCAAGAAGGTAATTACATTACATCGATTCAGGTTTTTTCTCTAACGGGTCAACTATTGCGAAGCTATAGTCCAAACTTGCACAATACTTCGCAAAATATTCCTTTTCAGGAATATCCAAGAGGTGTATATGCTGTAATGCTGTATTACAAAAATGGAGATCAGAAATCTATAAAAATTATCAAGCAATAAAACATATGAAGCATTTTTACTTTTTCATTTTTATTTTAATATCGAATTTTACTTTTTCTCAAAATTTTACCGACACTAAAGGAGAGTTGCAAATTTCAGTATCCGGAACAGCAACTTACAATTTGCCTATTGCTACTCCTCCAAGTATAAAAAGTGTTGCACCAATAATTAATCTTACTTACAGCAGTGGAGTTAGGGGAGGTATTGCCGGACAAGGTTGGAGTATTAATAGTATTTCTGCAATAAGTCGAATTTCGACTCGACGCGATATTGATGGTTTTGTTGACGGAGTCGATTTTGATGATAATGATAAGTTAGCATTAGATGGTCAGCGTCTTTTAATAAAAACAGGAACATATTGGGCAAGCGGATCTACCTATGAAACAGAATATAAAAGTAATACACGAATTGAATTAAAGACAGAAGGTTCAACTGTTTATTTTATTGTAACTGCGCCTGATGGATCAAGAAGCTGGTACGGCTCAAAAGGTTCCGGAAGTTTGCAAAATTCAGTATCTCTTAATTCCTGGTATATTGTTCATTATGAAGATGTAAATGGAAATTTTATAGATTATAATTATAAAACGGTTGCTTACGCTGGAACAAATCAGTTGTATATTGACAATATTGCTTTTAGTGGGAACAGTGTTGCAGGAGTTGCAGCTCAGAATAAAATAAGTTTTAATTACAGGGATGCTAAGCGTGTAGAGAGGGATTATTTAAAAGGAGTTCCGGTTTATGCTACTCAAATATTATCGAATATTCAGGTATTTGCAAATAATAATATTTTCAGAACCTATAAACTTACACATTTAGAGGATACAAGTTTGGGATACGAAAGAATAACAAATGTTCAGGAAATAAATGCTCAAAATGAGGTATCAAACCCTGTAGAGTTTAAATACGATTCAAGTCCTGTAAACAAGCAAAGGTCAGTAAAAGAATACACAAATAACCTCGCTTTTGACAAAATAGATTTGACAGGTGATTTTGATGGCGATGGAAGATTAGATTTTGTAGCAAATGACAAACTCTATATTAACTTATTTAAAGAGAATAGTGGAAATGCACCCATCAATTTACCTTTTATTTCTAATGTCTATAATACATCTCAGACGTTTACTGCTACTACATTATCAACAGGAGTACTAAATCAATTTAATTCTATAATTAATGCAGAAACTCTGGATGATAGAATTAATTTCAGATATTATAAATTTTTAAATAATGCTGTTGTTGCTGATTTTGTAAAAACATTATCAATTAATAATTCGGTTATAAATAAAGATACTTATACTGATGTTTATAGCAATGAAGACCCGTATTATATATGTGGCGGTACCAATAATTGTGCTCCTCTTAGTTCAGGACTTTCAACTAATTATACAGAGGGAGACTTTAATGGAGATGGAATTAGTGAGGTGTTGATAGAACATTTTGATAATGAATATAATATTAGCAACAATACCTATGTCACCACTCCTCAAGGAAGTTGCCAATTTTGTACCGCAGAATACACTTTTTCAAATATATCATATTACATTGTAGATTTAAATCCAAATTCTTCTACAAATCTTAATTCCAAGGGATTTCATAAAATCATTAACGCATCCAATATTAGTTATGGAGGAAATTTAATTAATGGTACACCGAGTTATAGCAGAAAGTTTGTAGGAGATTTTAATGGAGATGGAAAATCAGATATTTTAACAATTAAAGATGATAAAACCTATAAGATAATTAGTTTTAATCAATTAAATACTGCTCCTTGGACAGAAGTTCAATTATTAGGTTCAGGAACTATAGATAAATATTCCGGTAAAAAACAAATTCTTCTTGGAGATTATAATGGAGACGGTAAGATGGATATTATGCTTCCAGATGGTGAAGGAGGAGCGGGGCAAATAAAATGGCATATCTATTACAGTAATGCTAATCCTGCAGGAGGAGAATTTTTCACTAAAGAATCTCATGATATTGTAGAATATCGGCCAGATACTAGCAAAGATGGTACCTCTTTCGATACACAGGTACAATTTAGTACCTATTATGCAATGGATATTAATGGAGACGGAAAGTCAGATTTAGTTCGTGTTTGGAGAAAATATTATAAACCAAAGTGGACTATCAATGATCACAACACACAGTGGCAGGTAACGACTTTTACAAATAATGTAGGTAAAGTTGGAGGAGCAAGTTTTGTACAAACATATGATTCGGGAGTTTTTGACGCAGATTCACCTGATATTCCTATACCTATTACTTCTAATTATAAATATAATGGTTCTAATACTGATCTTGTTGTGGTTAGAGGACATAAAAACCTTATTGAATATTATCAATTCAATAAAAATGTAGATACTGAAAATAGATTGATTTCTGTAACGGAATCAAGCGGAAATATTAAGCAAATTGTTGATTATAAACCAATGGAAGCTGTAGATGGAGGTCTTGGTAATTCTTCTACTGATTTTTATTCTTCAGGTAACAGCGTTGCTTATCCTAATATTGAGATTATCAGAAACCCTATAAGTTATTTAGTTTCAAAACTCACTGCTACTATAAATGGCGTTTCTAAATATCAAGATTTTAGATACAGAGGATTTGTATCAAATTTTAATTATGGAACTGTTGGGTTTATAAAAACCTCCAGAAGCAGTTGGTATTTAAGTGATTCTGATGCTAAAATATGGACGACACAATACAATGATGTTGCTCTTAGAGGTGCTAATACTATCACATGGAGTAGTACGGATGGGACAACTGTTTTTAATAGTATGCCAAATAATTTATTAAGTACTAAAACAAATGAGTTTGCGGTATCTACGACAGGTGGGGATGTACCATCAAATACATATACGGACCAAATTAGTATAACCAGTGCCGTAGTTACAAGTCAAAATTTTATGGCTAATAACAGTATCACAGCTTCCTCAGTTGTAAATGATAATTTAAATGTTAATTATCAGGCAGCTCAGGTAGTTTTAAAACCTGGTTTTAATGCAAAAGGGACCAGTGGTAGTAGTTTTAGAGCATATCCTTTGGTTGCGGCTGGAACAGCGCCTTCATCAAACAGCAGTGTTTATAATGTTTTGTTGAAAAAACAAACTTCTATAGATCATTTGACCGATACTAAAACTGAAACAACTTTCACGTATGACGGTACTGTTCAAAGTACAAATTATTTTGGTTTAGAAACACAAAGTGTAACAAAACAATTTAGCAGCGCGACTTTGCAGGGAACAACCACTGTAGATACTGATTATGATAATAATCCAACCGGGGCAGGCAGTTCTTATTATATAGGGCGACCTAAAAAAGTTAATTCCTCCAGTACCGTTTATACAGGAGATAACCGTACTTCTGAAGAAAAATATACTTATACCGGATCTAATCTAACTAAAACTGAAAAGAAAGGACACAACACATATCCAATTGTTGAGGATATGACCTATGATTCACTGGGTAATTTATTAACAAAAACAGTAAGTGCACCAGCAGCACCAACTCCTCCTGTACCAAGAACGATTACAGATGAGTATGATGTTACAAAGAGATTTGTGACTAAGAAAACAGACCATCAGGGATTTGTTACTAATTTTATATATAATACATTAGGTCAGGTTACTAAATCAACAGATTATTTAGGAGTAATTAATGATTATGTGTATGATAATTGGGGTAAATTGATTAATACAACTACCCAAAATGTCTCTTCGACACCTTTAATAACAAATATTGTTTATACTAAATTGTCAGATGGAGGTTATACCACTACCACAACTAATAATACAGATGCAGCAACCACAACCAGATATGACGTTCTAGGGAGGGCGATAGTTACCAGTACAAAAGGTTTTACATCAGGTTCATTGGTGTATAAACAAGTAGTGTATGACGGATTGGGAAGAAAAAAGAAAGAAAGTGAACCTTATTTTTCATCTCCCAACCAGTGGACTGTTTATGAGTATGATTATTTAATGCGCCCAGTAACAGTGACAGCACATACCGGTAAAATTCAAACTTTATCGTATGCCGGATTAACCACAACCAGTAATGATGATGGTAAGATAACAACAGTTACAATTGACGCTTTAGGAAATAAAACACAAACAACAGACCCTGGTGGGACCGTTAATTTTATTTATTATGCTAATGGTCAACTAAAAGAATCAGATTATCAGGGTAACAAGGTATCGATCTCGATAGATGGATGGGGGAATAAAATTGCTATGACAGATCCAAGTGCAGGTACCTATACATACTCATATGATGCTTTTGGACAAATTAAAACCGAAACGACACCAAACGGAACAACGGCTTATGTATATGATACCACAGGAAAAACAGTAGAGAAAACAATTGTTGGTACCAATACAAACAGCAAAACGACTTATGTTTATAATCCATCTACTAATTTAATAACCAGTAGTTCTTTTGTAAATAATTTAGAAGGAAATTCGATCACCAATTCATTTGAATATGACAATTATAAAAGAATAAGCAAAACGATAGAGAATACACCTTATGCTTCTTTTACAAAAGAGATTACGTATGATACGTTTGGCCGTGCTGATATAGAAACCTCTACGGCAGCTATTTCTGGAAAATCAAGTTCAAAAACAGTAAAACACACATATCAAAATGGCTTTGCATGGCAACTTGTAGACAATGCTAACCAGCAGGTACTATGGCAGACTAATTCGCTCAATGAAAGAGGACAGTTAACAAGTGCAGGTTTAGGCAATGGTATTGGTATCACAAATTTATATGATCAATACGGTTATGCGTCGGTATTTAAATTTGAAAGGATTGCAACAAATCCTGGAAATGTAATGACCTTAACGACGCTTTTTGAGCCAAAGAGAGGAAACTTAACCACCAGAACAAATAATTTATTTAATTGGAACGAGAACTTTACTTATGATGAATTAGATCGATTACTGACCTATAATAATGCACTGGCACAACAGGAAACACAGAGTTATGATGTAAAAGGTAAAATTACCCAAAATAGTGTTGGAACTTATAATTATACCGTAACGGGCAAAACATACCAAAATAATTCGATTACCTTAAGTCCGCAGGCATTAAGTGATTACCAAAACAGGGGAACAGGTACAAATTCTGCCCCGAGATTAGGATTAGAAGTTACTTATAATACCTTTAAAAGTCCGGCGACTATTAAAGAAAGGGGACGTGACGGAAATTATATTGATTATCTAAGTTTTACTTATAATGATGGAAACGATCGCAGTACAATGTTTTATGGAGGAGGTCAGGAGGATAAATTACTTCGTCCGCTTCGTAAGCATTATTCCGGTGACGGTACGATGGAAATCAAAGAAAACAGAACTACCGGAGCAATTGAGTTTATAACCTATATTGGTGGAGATGGTTACAGTGCTCCAATAGTATTCAAAAGTGATGGAATCACTCAAGATTATTTATATTTACATAGAGATTACCAAGGCACGATATTGGCTGTAACTGATAATGCAGGGGCTATAGTCGAAAAAAGATTGTTTGATGCGTGGGGAGCTGTTTTAAAAGTACAGAACGGGGCAGGTACAGATTTGGGATTACTGACTGTTTTAGATCGTGGCTATACCGGTCATGAACATTTGCAGAGCGTAGGGATCATTAATATGAACGGCCGTTTGTACGACCCAAAATTACACCGTTTCCTACAGCCTGATAATTTTATTCAGGATCCTGCAAATACGCAAAATTACAACCGTTATGGTTATGTGTTGAATAATCCTTTAAAGTATACCGATCCTAGTGGTGAAGAAGCAATTGCATTTGGTGCCGTAGTTATTATTGGTGCTATTATAGCTGCAACGACTTATACTTTAACTGCTTTATTGGCAGATGTTCCTTTTACCGTTGGAGGTCTACTTAAAGCAACTTTTATTGGAGCAGCGAGTTCTGCAGTAACTTTTGGTATTGGTAGTGCTTCTTCGGCCTTGTTTACCAATTTTTATTCTCAGGCAGCTTTTAGTGCCGCAGCTCATGGTACTTTTCAAGGAGGCATGACGGCCATCTCCGGAGGTAAATTTTGGAGTGGTTTTGCCGCTGGAGCTTTGAGTAGTATGGCTGCGAGTGCTTGGAGTGGTGGATCAAGTGCTCCTGAGACACATAGTTTTGGAGGTGCTAGTTTTACAGAAACTTTTAATCATCAAGGCTTGAGTGGCGTATTAGGTGCTAACAATTCATTGGGGATGGTTGCCTTTGGGACTGTTTCAGGTGGAGTGGGAGCAAAGCTTACAGGAGGTAATTTTTGGCAGGGAGCAGTGACTGGGCTTGTTGTTTCTGGATTGAACCACTATGCTCATAAAATAATTAAAATGTCCAGTTTGCGAGAAAATATTGAAAAAGGAGGGCTAGATCCAGACGCTAAGCCAGAAATGACTTCAACTTTTATTACTGGAACATTGAATAAAAAGGTCAATGGGCTTCAAGCTTCATACGAGGCAGCAGGTAGGCCAAGTTTTTTATTTTCTGATGGAGCAAGTGATAATGTGGCAGAACATAATTTGTCAAGTAGTAACAGAATAACAATATATGAACATAATGCAAAAACGATATATCGTTTGGTAAGTTCATTATTTCATGAATATAGACATGCTTACCAAGTTATGACTAATTTTTACTCAAGAGCTGAAGCAATTCATGGACCTTTAGGTCCAGAGGGCACTTATTCTAAATTAAGATCTTTAATAGAATGGGATGCATATAACTATCAAATAAAGACTGGCAAAGAAGTTGATGGCTTTATCTTTGGACAAAGAAATTTAATGAAAAAATATTTTGAACATAAATAATTTTAACATATGAGGCTTTATTTTATTTTTATCATTTTGGTAATGTATTCCTGTTCTAAGAATGAAGGAAATGTCGAATTAGAAATAGTTTCTGATGAAATATTATTTTCAAAACTTGACACTGGCAGAGCAAAAAATATTATTGAATATAAAATTACTAATAAAACTGATTGCGATTACTATTTTAATGCCTGTAGTTTTTCTAAATTAACATGGAAAATAGATGGTTTGCAACCTAGTAATGTTTTTTTACAAATTTTGGATGACAAGGGAATTCAAGCTGAGTATGGTCGAAAGGAATATTTGCCAATAGAAAAAGCTAGTGTTTGTGAGCAAATAAATTATGATATAAAAGAGAAAGAAATTAAGGAACTAAATTATTCTATTGCTCCTGATTATAAAGATTTAATTGATAAAAATAATTTTTTATTAAAAAGAGGTGAATCGAAGTATTTTGAAATATTGTATTATTTTCCTGAGTCAAATTATTCATTTGTGCATCTTTATAAAAATAAAAAGTATGTTTTTAAAATGTTAATTTATAGTGATAGTACAGATTATATGAAATTTTTGCCTCGACCTATACTTAAAACAATTAACGAAAACAAATACAAAGTTTACCATGGAATTATCGAAAGTAAAAATAATGTACCCGTAAGATTTGTCAATTAGACAAATTAGATAATTATCGAAATTTTTAGAAATATTATGTGTTTTTTACCTCCCGCTCTACGTAGTTTTCCTAATCAACGCTGCGCGAATGTCTCTGACTTCGTGCCCGCAATGTGATTAAATTTTGCTTAAAAGATTAGTTTGAGAAAGATTATTATTCTATAGAGAATTTTAAAAGAGTGAGCATAACTTTTCATTGTAGTAGAACACAAAATAAAGAAGCAAAATTGAAGAATTCGTTAAAATACTGATATATTTCATGTAATAAAAAAATAAGAAAATAAAATTAAACTAAATATTAGTTTAATATCAATTGCAATTGGATTATTAAGTATAGTAAATGTAAAAGCCCCCACTCTACGAAGTGTCGTAATCAACGCTGCGCGAATGTCTCTGACTTCGTGCCCGCAAAGTGATTAAATTTTGTCTAAATGATTAGTTTGAAAAGAATGATTATTCTAAAAATAATTTTGAAAAAGTGGGTATAACTTTTCATTTTACGAGTATAAAGAATAAAGAAGCAAAGTTGAAGAACCTCTTTCTACAAAGTTTTCCTAATAAACGCTGTGGGAATGTCTCTGATTTCGTGCCTGCAAAGTGATTAAATTTTGTCTAAAAGATTAGTCTGAAAAACGATTATTATTCTAAAGGCAATTTTGAAAAAGGGGGTATAACTTTTCATTTTACGAGAACAAAAAATGAAAAAGCAAACTTCAAGGGTTTATTAAAATACTGATTACGTTTTGTTGGTGGATATACATTTTCGTATAAAACGGCAGGAAGTCCATTTAGTGTACATTAATAAGTTTTTGTGATTTCAATTCAATTTATTCCTAATTCCACATACTCAAATATTTTTCAGCAATCTTTATATAGTCATGTTCCTTCTCAATAAAAGTTCTGGCACGTTTACCTATTTCAATTATTTCAGCTGGATTTTCAATTAAATATGATAATTCATGAACTAAATAATCAACATCCGGAAGTGCATTTACGCAAACTTTTTCTGTAAGATTATAATAGTTTGTAAATTCAGTTTCGGCACCAGTAAATACTACTTTTCCTTTTGCCATTGCTTCAAGTGCATTATATCCCTGATCGTATACATATACTTGATCTAGAATAATATGTGCTTTATTGTATAAATTGATGTATTCATTGTAAGGAATGTTTTTGACTGTAATGATTTCAATTTTATCCTGATATTTTTGTTGAATTTTTTCAAGTGCTTCCTCAAAAATATTATTTCCTTTTTTGAAGTAATTTAATTCGTTAATTCCATGAAAAACGATGATTTTATCTGCTATTTGTAATGGTTCAAATTTAATTTTAGAAATGTTTATTGGATTTGGAATTAGTCCTAAATACTTTGAATTACCAATTAATGGTAAATGATAATCTAAATCTGATGCTATAATGCCTGTACAGTTTTTGTATATAAAAAGGTGAAGTTTTTTAAATGATTTTGTTCTAAATTTTAAAATATTATAGAAAGATTTCTTTTCAATTTTATTAGTTATATATAACGGAATTACAGATTTAAATTTAGAATTTTCAAAACAATATTTAACATTCAAATAATCATAACTACAGCTTAATAGAAATATTTTTTTATTTTTTTTGAGAAGATTTGATATTATTCTTTTTTCGAATTGATAAGTGCAATAAAAGCTATTTTCATTTATGAGTTGTACAACATCATAACCAGAACATTCTTTTTTATATTTTAAAAATTGTAGATAAGTAAAATAAGAACTAATGTCAAAACCTGTTGTTTTGTATATAGCCATTTTTATTTTTTTTAAGAAACCAGTATCCCATTTTTTTATAATAGGAAAATCAACTGGATAATTTTTAAAACCGTCGTTAAAACCTATAAGAAAAACATCATGTCCTAATGCTTTCAAGCCTTCTTTTAAAGAATTATGCAAGCGACTGTATTCACTTATTAATAAGATTTTCATTTATATGTATATTTGACAAATATATTTACTTTTTAACGAAAACATGATTGATAATAAAAAAATTAAAGTGGCAATAGTCTCCAACTCTTTAGGAAATGGAGGCGCTGAACGTTTTAGTGCTCTATTAAGTATTATGTTAGATAAATCCGGGTTTGAAGTTCATTCAATAATAATAAACGATGTTGTTGATTATCAATATGTAGGAAATTTATTAAATCTGGAAAAAGAGTCTAAAGGCTTGCCTTCTTTTTTAAAAAAAATAAAAAAAGGTTTTTTATTAAAGGATTATTTAAATAAAAATAACATTAAAATTATCATTGATAACAGAACAAGAGGTCTTCTAATTAGAGAAATTATTACAAAACAAATTTACGGTGAAGCTAAAAAATATTATATCGTTCAGAATTGTCATTTTGAGAAATATTTTTCCTCATCACTGTTTTGGACGAGAATTTTATACAAAAATGCAGAAAAAATAATAGGAGTTTCTAAAGAAATAGAACAAAATATAAAAACAAAATTTAAACTTAATAACACTACCACTATTTATAATACATTTTATATTGATAAAAATGTATTAAGTAAAGAAGTTAAAAATCCAGATAATGTAGTTTTATTCTTTGGAAGATTTGATGAAAAGGCGAAGAATTTTACTTTGATGCTTGATGCTTTTTTATATTCAAATATTTTCAAAAAAGGATATAGGCTTCATCTTTTAGGAGCTGGTGATGATTTGGCTTTTATCAAAAAAAAAATAATTGATCTGGGATTAGAATCTTTTGTTGATATTTTACCTTTCAAAAAATCTCCCTTTGAGGAAGTCCAAAAAGCCAAGTTTACTATTCTTACAAGTAATTATGAAGGCTTCCCTTTATCAATAATAGAATCGTTGGCATTAGGTACTCCAGTTATAGCAGTTGATTGTCACTCAGGCCCACGCGAAGTTATTCAAAATGAGTTTAATGGTTTACTAGTGGAAGAAAATAATCCTCATGCTTTTGCATTTGCAATGAATCGATTTGTTTCTGATTATGAATTATATAATTTTTGTAAAAGAAATGCTTCAGAAAGTGTAGAACATTTATCTTTAGAAAATATTACAAAGAAATGGGAAAATCTGATTCAATTAAATTAAAATGACTAAAAATACTGACGTTCAGTTAATAGAGATACCAAAAATTCAGGACAGGCGAGGTAATCTCTCGGTTATAGAAGGAACAATAATTCCATTTTCTTCAAAACGGGTCTATTACTTGTACGATATTCCAAGCGGAAGTAAACGTGGAGGACATGCACATAAAAAACAGCAGGAATTTTTGATCGCTTTAAGCGGCAGTTTTGATGTGATTTTAAAAGACGGAAAATCAACACAAACCGTTATATTAAACAGACCAAATTTGGGTTTATTGATTGTAGATGGAATTTGGCGTGAATTGTGTAATTTTTCTTCAGGAGCTGTTTGTTTGGTTTTGGCTTCAGATGAATTTGATGAAGAAGATTACATACGGGAATATAAAAATTTCAAATTATTTAAAAACAGATGATCCAAAACCTAAATTTGCCAATTTAAGTTTTACTTCAATTAAAAGTTGAAGTAAATAGGGAGGAAGACACAATAAAAATCTTTTTTTATAGCCTATTCTTTCTAAATCAATACCATTATAATAGTAATCAAAAAGCACTTTATTAGCTAATAATTTGCTTTTAATTGCAAGTGAAAATCTGTTTAAATCTAAGAAATATTTTAGATCAGGATTTGTTTTTTCGAGCTCAGTGAATTTCGAAAAATCCATTTTAGATGTTATCAAATTTGGATCTTTAGAAAGACTATTTTCGTCGTGTATATAACGTACTAAAACTTTCCAAATAAATAAAATAGGATATTTTAATCCAATTCGAATCCATAAATCAGTGTCTTGTCCACTTTTTATCTTAGGATCAAAAACGCCAATTTCATCAAAAATACTTTTATTGAAAACAGCACTTGATGTTAAAATTGCAGATTCTTTTTTACTGGCTTTAAAGTAATTTACAAACTCAAAATCAGAATTTTTGCTTATCGAATATTTTGCAGGAAATATTTTTTTTGATGTTTCAATTTCTATTGCGGCTGCAAATATTTTTTGTTTCTCAAACTGTGTACAATATTCACGCATAACTCTTAAAAAATCCGGATACCAATAGTCATCTGCGTCAAGAAAGGTAACAAAAGAGGCATTTGCTAATGAAATCCCCAAGTTTCTGGTTAGAGAAACTCCTTCATTTTTTTTACTGTAATATCGAATACGATCGTCTTTAAAATTCAATAATTTTTCCTCACTTTTATCTGTTGAGCCATCATTTATGACAATGATTTCATAATCACCAAAACTTTGATCTAAGACACTTTGTATGGTGTTTTCGATAAATTTTTCTTTATTGTACAGGGGAATTATTATAGAAAAAAATGTCATTTATTTAGTTTTTAAAGTACAATAATAGCCCAGTCGATAAATATCAAATAGAAAAAGTGATGGTTTTTTACTCAGTAATTGCTTAAGGAAAAATGGTTTGAAGATTTTGAACCAAAAGGCGATTAAAGATCGAAGATAATATTTTTTTACGATTTCAAAGTAGTGAGAAAGCTTAACATAATCAGAAGTGATTAAATGAGAATCTACGAGATTTTTTAGTCCGATGACTGCTTCTTCAGATTTTCTTAAAAATGCTTCACTATCTTCAATCCCTAAATGATAAACGGGATTTTGAATATGAACAACTTCAATTTTATTCTGCATTAATTCAAATGAAAACAAAGTGTCTTCATGCCTGAGATTGGGAATTTTTTCATTAAATTTTATTTTCGAAAAGATACTTTTTGATATTAAAAAATTCAATGTTAAAAATGAGATATAAGGATTATTAGCTCGTTCCAGTGTAGATAATGCTTCGCGTTTATTGCCGTAAATCCATCTTAAAAGCTGTTCTTTTTGAGGTTTTTTACTTTGATATAAAATACCCCCGTAGATTATTTTTTCGTTATTATTTATCTGTAAAATATAATTAGAAATAAAGTTGCTATGAACCGGAATTGTATCGGCATCCAAAAAAAGTAAGTTTTTATAAATTGCTTTTTGTGCCAATAAATTCCGAATGGCACTTCGTCCAATGTTTTGTTCTAAAGTATAATAGGTGGTATTTTTGAATTGATTGATTTTTTCGTTTTCAGATATAAAAAAATCAGAACCATCATCTAAACAAATAATTTCAAAATCAATATTACATTTTGATACCTGATCGTGTAAAATTTCTGCAAGCGAAAAAATATTATAATTGTAAACCGGAATAAGGATCGAAAGCATTACACGTTTTTTTAGAATATATTTGTAAAGAAAATGTTTTTATCGAACAATTTCTTATGTTATTGTAATTGATTCCAAATTTCTAAAAAAATATAAAAAGTCAAAATGAATTTAAGATCTATTTATTATGCAATCTCACCAAAATCCAGATTTTTAGTTAGAAAATTATATTATTTACCAATTGACTTTTTTAGCTTTATAAGCAGATCAAAAAATAAGCTCGTTCCTAATAAAGGTGATATTTTTATTGGAGGTGGTGATTTTGCTACACAAGGGAAACATCTTTTTGATTTGTTAAAAAAATATGCTTCAATAGAACCAGATCATGCTGTACTTGATATTGGTTGTGGGATAGGCAGAGTTGCAGTGCCGTTGACCGGGTATCTATCTAATTCAGGAAAATACGAAGGTTTTGACGTTGTAAAAAAAGGAATTATCTGGTGTGAAAATCATATAACAAAAGATTTTCCCAATTTTAGATTTCAGTATATACCATTAAATAATGATTTATATCATTTAACAGATAAAAAAGCAGAAAATTTTAAGTTTCCTTATGAAGATAACTCCTTTAATACCATATTTTTATTTTCGGTTTTTACACATATGCAACCACATGAAGTACAAAATTATTTAAAGGAAATTAATAGGGTTTTAAAGCCGGACGGCAAATGTCTTTCAACTTTTTTTCTATATGATGATCAGATTGAAAGTGAAATTTCTAACAAAAACAGGTCATTTTCTTTCCCTTTCGAAAAAGGAAATTATAGAGTAATGAATGAAAAAGTTCCTTCGGCAAACATTGCTTTTAATGAAGATTATCTCAACCAAATGATTGAAAAAAGTCAGCTAAAATCTGAAAATAAAATATACGGACGTTGGGCGAACAGAGCTGACAAAGACTTATATGATTTTCAGGATATTTTAGTTTTAAGAAAAGCTGAATAAATTAAACACTACGTTGCACTACTTCAAAAATTCTTTCGTCTTCACATTTTAATGTTTTAGACGGGAATTTCATCAATAAAGCATAATCGTGGGTTGCCATTATAACTGTTTTACCGTTTGCGTTGATTTTTTTCAATACTTCAAGGACTTCAGAACTTGTTTGTGGATCTAAGTTTCCTGTTGGCTCATCGGCAAGGATAAATTCCGGATCGTTAAGTAAAGCTCTTGCAATGGCAACACGTTGCTGCTCCCCACCAGAAAGCTGATGTGGCATTTTGTTTACATATTCTTTCATTCCAACTTTGTCCAGAACTTCATCGATTTTGCGTTCCATTCCTTCTTTATCAACCCATCCTGTAGCTCTTAAAACAAAAAGCATATTGTCTTTTACAGAACGATCAGGAAGCAATTTAAAATCCTGAAATACAATTCCAATTTTACGTCTTAGATACGGAATATCTTTTTCTTTTAAAGTCGCTAAATCAAACTCAACGATATGAGCCTCACCTTCTGATAATGGCAGATCTGCATATAAAGTTTTTAAAAAACTACTTTTTCCGGATCCTGTTTTTCCAATGATGTATATAAATTCACCATGATTTACATCCAGATTAATATGAGATAAAATTTTTCTTCCTTCCTGATATATAGTGACTTCTTTGAGAGATAGTACGGTTTGTGACATAATAAATTGATTTGATTGGTAAAAGTAATAAGATAACGCTTCGATTCAAAATAAATTTGAATCATTTCTGTGAGAAATTTTTAAAGAGGCCCCATAAATTAAAAGGATTAGAAAGATTTTATTGTTTTATTAAACAAAAAATAAATTTTTATCTGTGCAAATCTGTAAAATGAAGTTTGAGAACCAATATTTTGAAGTCTGTAAAGTAGTTTTATAACAAGCATTAAAATATTTGTTCATAATAAAAGCCTGAAACGTTTCGTTATAAACGGTATAAAATGATACATTTGAATACTAAATATAATTAAAATGCGTAAACTTTCCTGGTTCTTTTTATTACCAATTATTCTTATTTCGACCATAGTTTCGGCACAAAAATCAGCTATTTATACTTACGATCTAAAGGAGTTTGACAAAGCACTGGCTTTATATAATGACAAACAATATGCTTCGGCACAGCTTATTTTCGAACATGTAAAAAACAATGCCACGACCGAAGAAGTGCAATCAGATTGTGCGTATTATATCGCCAATTGCGCCATTAGAACCAATAAAGCAAATGCTGATGCTTTGATGGAAAAATTCGTTACGGATTATCCAACAAGTACCAAACAAAATCAGGCTTATATCGAGGTTGCCCAGTTTTTCTTCGAACAGGGAAATTATCCAAAAGCTTTACAATGGTTTGATAAAGTGGATGAAAGTTATATGAGCAAATCAGATTCGGATAAATTTAATTTCCAGAAAGGATATGCTTACTTCAATGCCAAAAAGAAAAAAGAAGCCACAACATACTTTAATAAAGTAGTAAATTCTCCTGAATTTGGTTCTCAGGCCAAGTATTATCTTGGTTTTATGGCTTATGAAGGCGATGATTATAAAGAAGCAACTAAATATTTTGATGAAGTTTCAGGCGAAGAAAAATACAAAGAGAAGCTTTCGTATTATCAGGCTGATATGAACTTTAAATTAGGAAATTTCCAGAAAGCAATTGATTTAGGTCAGAAAGCGATGTCTAAATCAAATGAACTTGAAAAATCAGAACTCAATAAAATCATCGGTGAAAGCTATTTTAATCTAAAACAATACGACAAAGCAATTCCGTTTTTAGAGCAATATGCAGGTAAAAAAGGAAAATGGAATAATACGGATTTCTACCAATTAGGATATGCATATTATGAGCAGAAAGATTATGAAAAAGCGATTTCACAATTCAATAAAATTATTGAAGGAAAAGATTTCGTAGCTCAAAATGCTTATTACCATTTGGGTTTGAGTTATTTAAATACAGGCAAAAAACAAGAAGCCTTAAACGCTTTTAAAAATGCTTCTGAAATGGATTTTAATGCACAAATTCAGGAAGATGCCGCTTTAAATTACGCTAAAGTAAGTTATGATATTGGAAATGCGTATCAAACTGTTCCTGCAATTTTACTTGATTTCCTGAAAAAATATCCAAATAATTCAAGCAGATCTGAAATAGAAAAATTATTGGTTGATTCTTATATTTCGACTAAAAACTACAAAGAAGCTTTGGTTTTATTAGAGAAAAACAGATCAGCTGAGAATAAAGCCGCATATCAAAAAGTACTTTTTTACAGAGGTTTAGAATTGTATAATGAATCGAATTATCAGGAGGCCGGAAAAATGTTTAAAAGTGCGATCAGCGAACAAAAAACGCCTGAGTTTACTGCACGCGCCACTTTTTGGAAAGCAGAAACAGAATATGTAACAGCTGATTTTCAGAATGCGTTATTGACCTATAAACAGTTTGCAGGACAAGCTGCTGCCAAAACAACTGATGAGTATAAAAATATCAATTATAATATTGGATATACCTATTTTAAACTGAAAGAATACGATCAGGCCGCCAATTCATTTCAAGCGCAAATCGATAATTCTAAAGGAGATAAAGTTCGTTTGAATGATTCGTATTTGCGTTTAGGAGATTGCCGTTTTGTAACTTCAAAATATACTGCCGCAAATGAAGCTTATGCAAAAGCAATTGAAGCAAAAGGGGTTGATGCAGATTATGCTCAATTTCAAAAAGCCATTTCTTACGGATTTATGTCTAAAAACGATAAGAAAGTGGAGGAGTTGAACAATTTTCTTCAGATGTATAAAAAATCTGAATACCGTGATGATGCTTTATATGAATTGGGAAATACTTATGTGGCTGAGAAAAAGAATGATCAGGCTATTAAAACGTATGATCAGTTAATTTCTGAATATAAAAATGGTGCATTTACTTCAAAGTCAATTTTAAAACAAGGTTTGATTTATTATAATTCAGATCGTGATGATCAAGCATTGGTAAAATTCAAGAAAGTAGCGGCTGAGTTTCCTAAAACGCCTGAAGCTTTAGAAGCAGTTTCAACAGCGAGATTAATTTATGTAGATTCAGGAAAAGTAGACGAATACGCAACATGGGTTCGTACTTTGGACTTTGTTGCGGTTACAGATGCAGAACTTGATAACGACACTTATGATGCTGCTTACAAACAATACAGTCAAAACAATAGTAAACAGGCGATTACAGGCTTTACAGGTTATATAAATAAGTTTCCATCAGGGCTTCATTCGTTAGAAACTAATTTTTATTTGGCTCAATTGTATTATTCTGAAGGTTCAGAAACAAAATCGGTAGCTAATTACCAATATGTAATTGACCAGCCAAGAAACGAATTTACAGAGCAATCTTTAATGAAATTAGCGCAGATTTATCTAAAAGCAAAAGATTGTGATAAATCGACTCCCGTATTAATCAGATTAGAAAATGAATCTGATTCTGCTCAAAACAAAAGTTTTGCACAAGCTAACCTGATGAAATGTTATTATGACAAGAAAGATTATGATAACTCAGTTATCTATGCAGATAAAGTGTTGCAGAATGTAAAAGCTGATGCAAACGTAAAAGCTGATGCGCAAATTATCGTAGCGCGTGCAGCAATGCAAACAGGAGAGGAAGATAAAGCGAAAGCAGCTTACGCGAAATTATCTGCAACATCAAAAGGAGAACTGGCAGCAGAAGCGTTGTATTATGATGCTTACTTTAAAACTAAAGAAGGCAAGTTTGAAGCTTCAAATGTATTGGTTCAGAAATTAGCTAAAAACTATTCGGCTTATAAATATTACGGAGCAAAGAGTTTGGTTCTAATGGCAAAAAATTTCTACGGATTAAAAGACAGCTATCAGGCGACTTATATTTTAGATAACGTAATCAACAATTTTACTGATTATCCGGATGTTGTTGAAGAAGCCAAAAAAGAATTAGCAGCTATAAAAGTAGAAGAATCGAAAACGAATTCTTCGATTAATAAATAAGAATAAAGAGAATAGAATATAGAAAATAGAAAAAAGAGGCAAGAAGAAAGATTGCCGAAAAGTCTTTGTTCTTTTCTCTATTTTCTAAGAAAAAAAAGAAAGAAATGAGTTTACCTTTTTATATAATTGACGTTTTTGCTGAGAAAAAATACGCTGGGAATCAATTGGCAGTTTTTTTGGATGCAGGAAATTTAAGTTCGGCAGAAATGCAGCAAATTGCGCGCGAAATTAATTTTGCCGAAAGTACTTTTATAACCAAACTTGACAAAGAAAATAATAAGGCCGAGATAAAAATATTTACACCATCTCAGGAGATGCAATTTGCGGGACATCCAATAATAGGGACTTCATGGGTTTTGATGAATAAAATATTGAATGATTCTCCGGAGAATATAAAATTAAATGTTCCAATTGGACCAATTTCAATCCATCAATCAGAAGGTTTGATTTGGTTAAAAGCGGTTCAGCCAAAATTTTGGGATATTTTTTCGAAAGAAGATATTACAGTATTTAGTAATTTAAAAAATCATGATTTTGAAAATCAGTTTCCTATTCAGGAAGTAACAACCGGAAGTGCCTTTGTAATGGTTGGATTAAGTAGTAAAAGAGCATTGGAAAGTTTGGTTTTAGATAAAGATAAAACAAATGATTGGCTGGTAAAAAATTGTAAAACGACTCACAGAGGCTTATATTTTTATTATCTCGAAGGTTCAAAATTGTTTAGCAGAATGTTATGCATTGAACACAACCAATTAGTAGAAGATGCAGCAACCGGAAGCGCGAGTACTTGTTTACAAGCTTTTCTACTGAAATATCATAAACCGGAAATTGATTTAATTAATTATCAGGGAGATTATATTAATCGTCCGTCTCAAATTTATTTCAAAGGAAAATTATCCGGAAACGATTTTGATATTCAGATAGGAGGAAAAGCTCAGTTTGTTGCAAAAGGAGATTGGGAAGCTTAAATTAAGAAGAAAGAGAATAGAAGAAAGAGAATAGAAGAAAGAGAATAGAATAAAGAGAATAGAATAAAGAGAATAGAGTCAAGAGAAAAGAATCAAGGATAAAAAAGATAATAGAAATAGAATAAAGAAATAGAGAAAATTTAGAAACAAGAAAGAAGTCTTTCTTCTTTAATCTTTTTTCTTATTCTCTTAAAAAGAAGAAATATGAAAATTAATTGCCAGAATAAAATCATCATTTTACTAGTATTGTTTGTAGTCCAGCTTTCGTTTTCGCAAAAGAAAAATGAAACTATCGGGACCGAAACCGTAAACGTAGTAAAACCCTATTCGCCAACAATTTCAGATGCTTTTAAAGTGAAGGAAACTCCTTCACTGGATGATACAGGAAATCAACCTAAAGAAACGATAAAATATAGTATTTTATCTGTTCCTGTGGCTTCTACATTTACGCCTTCTAAAGGAAAAGCCGAAGGTGTTGAGAAATCGAAAAGAGAAAAATTGTTTAATAATTATGCCACTTTAGGCGTGGGAAATTATGGAACTTTAAATGCTGAATTATTCGTTAATCAGGATTTAGGAAACAATGATTATGTGGCAGGAATGTTTCGTCATCATTCTTCGCAAGGCGGAATTAAAGGTGTAGACCTAAACGATGAGTTTTATGATACAGCATTAAATGTGGCATATGGCGTAAACAATCGCGATATGGCATGGAATGTTGAATTAGGATATCAAAATCAATTGTATAATTGGTATGGTTTACCTGCTGAATTTGGTTCGACTTTAGCGGGTCAGACACGTGATGATTTAATAAGAAGTATCAACCCTAATCATTCTTATAATACAATTGCTTTAGGAGGAAACATTGAGTTTAATGAAGGCATTTTTAGTAAAATTTCAACGAAATTCACGCATTTTTCAGATAGCTTTTCTTCTTCAGAAAATCGTTTTTATGTAAAGCCTTCTTTCAAGGTAGAAGTAATGGATCAATCTATAAATACAAATATTATTGTTGATCACGTAAGCGGATCTTTTGATCATAATTATGCTCGTGATAATACACAACCTTTAAAATACAGTTTGACTAATTTTGGGATTGAACCAAGTTTTGTAATTCTTGAAAATGACTGGACATTAGAATTAGGGGCAGGATTGTTCTATGGTTTGGATTCTGAAAACAGCGGAAACAAGTTTTATATTTATCCTAAAGTAAATGCTTCTTATAAATTAGTAGGCGATTTAATGATTTTCTATACTGGAGTAAATGGTAGTTTAGAGCAAAACTCATACGCTGATTTTGTGAATGATAACCCGTTTTTATCTCCAACATTAAATATGCGTCCAACAAGTAATCAGTATACTGTTTTTGCAGGTTTAAAAGGTAAATTAGCAAACAATATCAATTATAACCTGACAGGTTCTTATTTAAACGAAAAAGATAAGGCGTTGTATAAAGGGAATGATTATACAGAAGATTTCTCTAATCAGAATTATGCTTTCGGAAACTCTTTTGGTGTTGTTTATGATGACGTAAGAACCTTCCGTTTTTATGGAGAATTAAAAGCTGATTTTTCAAGAAATGTATCTTTTGGTATCAACGGAACTTTTAATAGTTATAAATATGATGGTATAGAAGCGTGGAATTTGCCATCAATGAAAATAAGTTCAAATCTTGATGTAAATATTACAAAACAATGGTATGCGGGCTTAAATGTTTTCTTTGTAGGAGAGCGTAAAGACATGCAGTCTAATCTAAATTTAGGAACAGATCCTGTAATTACAACACTAAAAAGTTATTTTGATGCCAATGCGCATTTAGGATATAAATATAATGAGCGTTTGACTTTCTTCCTGAAATTAAACAATATAGGAAATCAGGCTTACGAAAAATGGCTAAATTATCCTGTACAAGGATTTCAGGTTTTAGTTGGTGGAAATTATAAATTCGATTTTTAAGAAATATTTGCCACGAAGGCGCTAAGGCACTAAGTTTTTAAGCCACGAATTCACGAATTAATTTTAACTAAATTCGTGAATTCGTGGCTAACTTTTTTGGAGCAGCGAAAAAACCTTTGCACCTTTGTAACTTAGCACCTCAGTACTTTTAAAAAAATGACATTCAAACAAAAAATACATTCTCATTACTTGCAAATGGTCCAGGATCGGATAGATATTTTTAGGGACATGATTTCGGCTTTGACCGAAGATTCTAAAAACGATGCTAAAGGTTCTGCCGGAGATAAGCATGAAACCGCTTTGTCAATGATGCATATCGAGCAGGAAAAACTTACCAATAAACTAAAAGAAGCAATAACCCAAAAAGCGATTTTAGATAAAATTGATGCATCAAAAACAACTGAAAATATTATTTCTGGCAGTTTGGTAAAAGCTAACGGAATTTATTTGTATGTAAGTGTAGCGCTTCCTAAAATTGCTATTGATGGTATTAATGTTATTGCACTTTCTCCTCAATCTCCGCTTGGTTCTCATTTAATGGGGAATAAAGTTGGGTTTAAATTTGAAATCAATAAGACGCATTATACGATTGAAAGTGTTGAATAATTGTTTTTCTGTATAGTTCCTACGGAACAATTTTAACCATAAGCTTTTTAGTTTTACCAGCATTAAATCTCTACGAGATATATTTTCTTCTCAGTTTAAAAAAAACTCCTTAGGAGTTAAATATTGGCAGAAAAAAATAATCCCATGGCAAAATTGTCCTGTATAGACTAGATATGGATTATAAATATTGAAAGGTTTTTAAAGCCTGTCGGGTTTGAATGCGCATAAACCTTTGGCAGAGTTAGTCTGTTTATTTTGTCATTCCGAGGAACGAGGAATCTCTGTAAGAAACTCCGCAATCAAAATGGCCAATCTTTGTCGAATTACATGCGGAGATTCCTCGTTCCTCGGAATGACAAGATTCATCAAAAGAATAATTCTTTAACAACTTTCTTTCTTCTCTTTGTGGATCTCTCAATGAATTTTAAATATCTTAAAAGTTAATTCAAAGTTCTGTTTAAAAGTTTGCATTTTGTGCTTTGTTTAAGCTGAAAATTAAAATTTTCAAGTTCAGGGCTTTTTTTTATGCTTAAATTTTATATTTTATATGTAAAAATCGATTTATGGTTTTAAATTGTAATTAAAATAAAGATTTATGTTTTTCAATTGTAACCATTAATGCATCTTTGCCTTATCAAAATAAAATTAATAAAAAAAATATATAGTTATGTGTGGAATCGTATGTGCATTTGATCTAAAACAAAAAGCTGAAACATTAAGACCTCAAGTATTAGAGATGTCTAAAATCATTCGTCACCGTGGACCGGATTGGAGCGGAATTTATAGCAATGATAAAGCAATTCTTTCTCATGAGCGTTTGGCAATTGTAGATCCGGCTTCAGGAAAACAGCCTTTATTTACAGAAGATAAAAAATTAGTTTTGGCTGCAAATGGAGAAATATACAACCACAGAGAATTGCGTAAACAATTTGAAGGAAAATATAACTTTCAGACAGAAAGTGACTGTGAGGTTATTTTAGCTCTTTATAAAGAAAAAGGACCTCACTTTGTAGATGAAATGAACGGAATCTTCGGATTTGCTATCTATGATGTAGAAAAAGATGAGTATTTTATTGCTCGTGACCATATGGGAATTATTCCTTTGTATATTGGTTGGGATCAACATGGAACTTTCTACGTAGCTTCAGAATTGAAAGCTTTAGAAGGATATTGTACAAAAATTCAATTGTTTCCTCCGGGACATTACATGACAAGCAAAGACGGTGAATTTGTACAATGGTACAAAAGAGACTGGACAGATTATGATGCTGTAAAAGACAACGAAACAAGTATTCCTGCAATTAAAGAAGCACTTGAAGCGGCGGTTCACAGACAATTAATGAGTGATGTTCCTTACGGAGTTTTACTTTCTGGAGGTTTAGATTCGTCAATTACTTCGGCTGTAGCCAAAAAATTTGCACAAAAACGTATTGAATCAGATGATACTACAGATGCCTGGTATCCGCAATTGCACTCTTTTTCAGTGGGTTTAGACGGTTCACCGGATTTAGCGGCGGCTCAAATTGTTGCAAAACACATTGGAACAATTCACCACGAGATCAAATTTACGATTCAGGAAGGTTTAGATGCTGTTCGTGATGTAATTTACAACTTAGAGACTTATGATGTAACTACAGTTAGAGCTTCAACACCAATGTGGTTAATGGCGAGAGTTATTAAATCAATGGGAATCAAAATGGTTCTTTCTGGTGAAGGTGCAGATGAATTATTTGGAGGATATTTATATTTCCATAAAGCACCAAATGCAAGAGAGTTTCACGAAGAAAACGTTCGTAAATTAGGGAAACTTCATATGTACGATTGTTTGCGTGCCAACAAAAGTTTAGCAGCTTGGGGAATCGAAGGTCGTGTTCCGTTCTTAGATAAAGAATTTATGGATGTAGCGATGAGAATCAACCCGCAAGATAAAATGATTAACAAAGAACATCCTATGGAAAAATGGGTAGTTCGTAAAGCTTTTGAAGATATGTTGCCGGAAAGTGTAGCATGGAGACAAAAAGAACAATTTTCTGATGGAGTAGGATATAGCTGGATTGACACTTTGAAAGAAGTGGTAGCCAAAGAAGTTTCAGATGAACAATTGGCAAATGCGAAATACAAATTCCCATTACAAACGCCAACTTCTAAAGAAGAATATTACTATCGTTCTATTTTTGCAGAACATTTTCCTAGTGATGCAGCAGCTTTATGTGTTCCTCAGGAAGCAAGTGTAGCTTGTAGTACAAAAATTGCTTTGGAGTGGGATGAAGCTTTCAAAAACATGAACGATCCTTCAGGAAGAGCCGTTGCGAGCGTTCATGATGATGCTTACGCAAAAGCATAAACAAGAATTTTAGAATTAGTATATATTATATTTCCGAAAGACGTTCTCAATCCTGAGAGCGTTTTTCTTGTCTAATAATGTTAAATTCTATTATTTCAGCGACTTGAAGATAATTATTTAAGTTTCTTTTTTATATTTGGCATTCGTCGAAATAAAATTAAATTGCTTGTATTGTAGCCGTTTAAGTACAGAAAGGCTAAAGTTTGTGTTTGGTTTAGCTCAAAATTAGAAAAATAGAATAGATTTTATGCCTGGTTTACTGCATGTAAGCATAAGCAAAAAATTAAAATAAATAAAAATAGAATAGTATGTCTGGAATATTGGCCGTTATTGGTAAAGGAAAAGACCCGCAACTCGTAAAAGAGCTTTCTACAAGAATGTCGCATCGTGGTCCTGATGAGAGTGATTTACATATTATGGAAAATGGCAGTATCATTTGCCATGAAAGTTTGTCGATTATTGATCTTAAATCTGGGAAACAGCCTATTCAGGGAACTAATAAAGCCTGGATGGTACATGATGGAGAAATCTATAATTATCAGGAATTAAAAGATACAGTTTTAAAAGATCACAGTTTTAGAACTAAATCAGATTCTGAAGTAATTGTACACTTGTACGAAGAATTTGGATATAAGTTTTGCAACATGCTTGATGGTGATTTTGCTTTTGTAGTTGTTGATGGAGACAATTATATCGCAGCAAGAGATGCAGTTGGTGTTAAACCTTTGTATTACGGACTGGACGAAAGAGGAAGGATTTATTTCTCTTCAGAAATGAAGTCAATTGCAGATCAATGTAAATCATTTTCGACTTTCCCTCCCGGACATTATTATACCGGAAAAACAGGTTTTGTAAAATATTATAATCCGGAATATGAAGATCATTCTAATGCCAATAAAGCGTTAGATCTTGATCTTGTTAGAGAATCATTGATCGAGGCTACACGTAAGCGTTTGATGAGCGAAGTTCCTGTTGGGGTTTTACTTTCAGGAGGTTTAGATTCGTCATTGACATCTGCGATTGCAGCTCGATTATTAAAACAAGACGGTAAAAAACTAAAGTCATTTTCTATAGGTTTAGATGCAGATTCACCAGATAATATTGCAGCAAGAAAAGCAGCTGAATTTTTAGATACGGAGCATCATGAAATATATTTTACGGTAGAAGAAGGTGTTGCTATTTTAGAAAAAGTAATTTATCATATCGAGACTTACGATATCATTTCGGTAAGATCAGGAGTGCCAATGTATTTATTAGCAAAAGCAATCGCTGATCAAGGGGTTAAAGTAATTCTTTCCGGTGAAGGTGCTGATGAAGTTTTTGGAGGTCATTTGTATTTTAGAAATGCACCATCTGCAGAAGAATTTCAGGATGAAACAATCGAAAGAGTACAGAAATTATTCACTGCCGATTTGCTTCGTGCTGATAAAACAACAATGGCACACGGGTTAGAAGCCAGAATTCCGTTTTTAGACAAAGAATTTCTGGATGTTTCGATTCGAATAAAAACAGAAGAAAAACAACCAAAAACTTACGATAATATCGAGAAATATATTTTAAGAAAAGCATTTGATACGCCTGAAAATCCATATTTGCCAACTGAAATTTTATGGAGACAGAAAGAGCAATTCTCTGATGGTGTAGGATACAATTGGGTTGATGAATTGATTGAATATTGTTCCGGACAAGTTTCTGATGAGCAATTAGCCGGTGCAAGTGCTGAATTTCCGTATAATTCGCCAACGACAAAAGAAGCTTATTTATACAGATCTATATTTCATAAATTTTATCCACAAGTTAGTGCTGCACAGACAGTTCGAAAATGGATTCCGAAATGGCAGGAAAATCAGGATCCAAGCGGAAGAGCAAACGCGGCTCACGTAAAAGCAGATGTTGAAATTTCTAAGGCTGGAGTAACGGTTTAGAAATTCAGAGAAAATAAATTTCAAATACCAATTTGGTATTAAATAACAGAAATCCGAAACTTACATTTCAATTGTTGGTTTCGGTTTTTTTATTTTCATTATAAACTTATTCCCAGATATCACTTTTTAATAGTTGCCGATTTATATCTTCAATTGCTTTTCGATTAATATTCTCCCTGAAGTCTGATTTTATACTAAATGTCTGTTGCAACAGATAATTATTTGGATAGTAAGAATAAGAAGTCTCTTCGTTTTTTAATAAACCATTAGAAAAGTAAGCGTATTTTTTATTTCTTTTTAAAGTATCGAAATCATTTGATTGTTCGATTTCTTTCAATAATCCATCAGGATAATATTGTTTTTTATAAGCAAAATTAAGCACTTTTATTTTGTTGTTATCATCATAGTAACTATTGCCTTTTTTGACTTCTTCATCAATTGCATAATGTATTTTTTTATCGTTGTAAACAGTCGAACTTATAATTTGATTATTTGTGTCATATTGTTTTATAATGTAATGCAAAGAGTCGGATATGATTTTTGTATTATTTCTATTGCTATCATATTCGAATACTATTCTTTTCGTAATAGTATTTTTTTTTAGATCTAAAAAAGTTTTTCCGATTAGTTGGTTTTTGTCATTGTAATAAAATTGCTGTAAAAATGTCTTTTCAATAAAACTGTTATTGATTTTTTCCTGCTCTGTAATACTGGAAAGAAAACCATTTTTATCATAATTATATACTTCGATTAAATCCTGAGGCTTTGATTGCGGTTTTTTTTTAATTTGAAATCCTTTTCGTTGCAAAATTTTTCCATCCAAATCAAAGATCATTATTATTTTGTTTTTAGAAACCACTTTGTTATAACCTGATGAATATGAATTCATGTAAGCTGGACTTTCGTGAGATGCTGAATAAGATTTGTCATTTGAATCGATATGATGTTTGTTGATTATTTCAACCTCTATAAATTTTTTATGTTCGTTTTTATTCTGACTTACAGTGATTTGAAAGAAAAGTAAAGAGTATAAAAGTGTTGTAATTTTCATGACAAAATGATTTTGGTAAATGTAATTAATTTCTTAAACACAAAATAAGCAGTATGAAATTTTGAAAAAAGTAAATTAAACCCAATAGACTTATTTTTTCATTTTTTTATGTTATTTCTATTTTTAGAATTTGGAATTTGTGAAAATTAGAATTTAAAGTCGGCTTTTGTCATTTTTTATGGTTTTTTGCACAATAGTGTTAATAACTTAAGTGCTTTAAATCGTATTTTAACGGATATATAATTTGCGTTTTTATATATTTGCGTGTTAGACAATAATTACATTTTTTTAGAATAAATTATATGAGCGAAGAAATCAAGAAGAACAATTATTCAGCAGATAGTATTCAGGCATTAGAAGGAATGGAGCACGTAAGAATGCGTCCATCGATGTATATTGGAGATGTGGGAGTTCGAGGGCTGCATCATTTGGTTTATGAGGTTGTTGATAACTCTATTGATGAGGCGATGGGAGGACATTGTGATACCATTGGTGTTGCAATCAACGAAGACGGTTCAGTAACAGTTGAAGATAACGGTCGTGGTATTCCAGTTGATTTACATAAAAAAGAAGGTGTTTCGGCACTTGAAGTAGTAATGACTAAAATTGGTGCCGGAGGTAAATTTGACAAAGATTCTTATAAAGTTTCAGGAGGTTTACACGGTGTTGGGGTTTCAGTTGTAAATGCACTTTCAGTTCATATGAAATCTACTGTTTTTAGAGACGGTAAAATCTACGAACAAGAATACGAAAGAGGTAAAGCAATTTATCCTGTTAAACAAATTGGAGAAACAGATAAAAGAGGTACACGTCAGACTTTTTATCCTGATGATACTATTTTTACCCAGACGATAGAATTCTCTTATGATACTTTATCAGCTCGTATGCGTGAGCTTTCTTTCCTGAATAAAGGAATTACAATCACGTTTACAGATAAAAGAGAAGTAGATGAAAAAGGCGAATTTAAAGTTGAAGTTTTTCACTCTGATGAAGGTCTTAAAGAATACATTCGTTATTTAGATGGTAACCGTGAGCCAATTATTTCTCACGTAATCAGTATGGATCACGAAAAAGGTGAGATTCCGGTTGAGGTTGCCTTGATTTACAATACAAGCTATACAGAGAATATTTTCTCATACGTAAATAATATCAACACGCATGAAGGTGGAACACATTTACAAGGTTTTAGAAGTGGTTTAACAAGAACCCTTAAAAAATACGCTGATGCATCCGGAATGCTGGATAAACTGAAATTCGAAATCGCAGGAGATGACTTCCGTGAAGGATTAACAGCTATTATTTCGGTAAAAGTTGCTGAACCACAATTCGAAGGACAAACAAAAACCAAACTTGGAAACAGAGAAGTAGTTTCTCCGGTTTCTCAGGCTGTTGGAGAAATGTTAGAGAATTATCTGGAAGAAAATCCAAATGATGCGCGTATCATTATCCAGAAGGTAATTTTGGCTGCACAAGCCCGTCACGCTGCTAAGAAAGCACGTGAAATGGTTCAGCGTAAAACCGTTATGGGCGGTGGTGGATTGCCAGGAAAACTTTCAGATTGTTCTGAGCAGGATCCTGCAAGATGTGAGGTTTACCTTGTCGAGGGAGATTCGGCTGGTGGAACAGCAAAACAAGGTCGTGATCGTAACTTTCAGGCGATTTTACCATTACGTGGTAAGATCTTGAATGTTGAGAAAGCGATGCACCATAAAGTATTCGAAAACGAAGAGATTCGTAACATCTTTACTGCATTAGGAGTTACCGTTGGTACTGCAGAAGACAGTAAAGCGTTAAATCTTGAAAAACTAAGATATCATAAAGTAATCATCATGTGTGATGCCGATGTCGATGGTAGTCACATTTCTACCTTAATATTAACGTTCTTCTTCCGTTTCATGAAAGAGCTGATCGAAGAAGGTCACGTTTATATCGCAGCACCACCTTTATACTTAGTTAAAAAAGGAAACAAAAAAGAATATGCATGGAACGATGTTCAACGTGACCAGGCCAACGAAAGAATGGGAGGAAGTGCCGCTATTCAACGTTATAAAGGTCTTGGAGAGATGAACGCGGAGCAATTATGGGAAACTACAATGGATCCAAGCTTTAGAACTTTACGTCAGGTAACTATTGATAGTCTTGCGGAAGCTGATAGAGTTTTCTCAATGTTAATGGGAGATGAAGTTCCGCCACGTAGAGAATTTATCGAGAAAAATGCAGTTTACGCTAATATCGATGCATAATAAATTTTAATCGTCAATTCGTTTAATTGTTTAAATTTACTTAGACGATTAAACGAATTGTCAATTTATCAAACAAACAAATTAATTAATAACCGATAAAGTATAAAATATGAAAGTTACCATTGTAGGAGCAGGAAATGTTGGAGCTACATGTGCAGATGTTATTTCTTATAGAAGAATTGCAAGCGAAGTAGTGTTGTTGGATATTAAAGAAGGTTTTGCCGAAGGGAAAGCGTTGGATATTATGCAATGTGCGACAAATACAGGTTTTAATACCAAAGTATCTGGAGTAACCAACGATTATTCTAAAACTGCCGGAAGTGATGTAGTTGTAATTACATCAGGAATTCCGAGAAAACCAGGAATGACCCGTGAAGAATTGATTGGTATAAATGCAGGAATTGTAAAAACAGTTGCTGAAAATGTATTGAAATTTTCTCCAAATACTATAATTGTTGTAGTTTCTAATCCAATGGATACTATGACTTATTTAGCTTTAAAATCTACCGGATTACCAAAAAACCGAATTATTGGTATGGGTGGAGCGTTAGACAGTTCTCGTTTCAGAACCTATCTTTCTTTAGCTCTTGATAAACCTGCAAATGATATCTCGGCAATGGTTATTGGTGGTCATGGTGATACAACTATGATTCCTTTAACTCGTTTGGCATCTTATAATGGAATTCCGGTAACAGAATTTCTTTCAGAAGAAGTATTGCAAAAAGTAGCTGCTGATACAATGGTTGGAGGAGCTACTCTTACAGGTCTTTTAGGAACATCAGCATGGTATGCGCCAGGAGCTTCTGTTGCCTTTCTTGTAGATAGTATTTTAAACGATCAGAAGAAAATGATTGCATGTTCTGTTTTTGTTGAAGGAGAATACGGACAAAATGATATATGTATAGGTGTACCATGTATAATTGGTAAAAACGGAGTAGAAGAAATTTTAGACATCAAATTAAATGACCAGGAAAAAGCCTTATTTGCTAAAAGTGCAGATGCGGTTAGAGGCATGAATGATGCTCTAAAATCGATTTTAGTATAAGGATTTTCGAAAAAAAAGGAAAAGACTGCACTTTTGCAGTCTTTTTTTTAAGATTAATTAATAAATAAATTGGTTAATCTTTTCGTTAATTATATATTTGCTCGGTTTAAAAAAAATGTGGTAATTCGTGATCTCGATTTTTTAGTTTTAAAAACTCATGTCAGGACTTATTTTATGGGACTTTAAAACAAAAACAAACAATAAAACATAATTAATTTTTAGTAATAATGCAGAATAAAGGACTTATTAAATTTTTCGCAATTCTATTTGCATTGGTAAGTATTTACCAACTTTCTTTCACTTTTGTGGCAAATAATGTCAAAAGTGAAGCTAAAGCCTTTGCAGGAGATAATCCTGATAAGGAATTAAAATATTTAGATTCTATTGGTAAAGAAAAAGTGTTGAACCTTGGTTTTTCGGATTTTACTTATAATGAAGTAAAAAACAAACAACTTAATAAAGGTCTTGACTTAGAAGGAGGAATCAACGTGATTCTTCAAATTTCTATTAAAGATGTTTTAAAAGGTTTAGCTAACAATTCTAAAAATCCGGTATTTAATAAATCATTAGCTGATGCATCTGCAAATTTAGAAGGAAACAAAACCTATTTAAATAAGTTTTTTGAAGCTTTTGAAGCAAATTCAAACGGAACAGTAAAATTAGCGTCACCTGATATTTTTGCAAACAGAAGTTTACAAGGAGAAGGTGGAATCGATTTTCAAATGTCTGATTCGCAAGTTCAAAAAGTAATTAAAAGAAAAGTTGATGAGTCTGTTGAAAGTGCTTATAAAGTATTAAGAGAGCGTATTGACAAATTTGGTGTTACTCAGCCAAACATTCAAAAATTAGGAGAAACAGGAAGAATCTTAGTAGAGCTTCCAGGTGCGAAGGATGTTGATAGAATTAAAAAATTATTAGGTGGAAAAGCTCAATTAGAGTTTTGGGAAACTTATAAAGTTGAAGAAATTGGAAACTTTTTAGTAGCGTCTAATGAGGCTTTAAAAAAGACTGAAATCAAAAAAACAGAAACTAAAACTGTTGCTAAAGATTCATTGAATGCTTTATTAACTGATGCTAAAGATTCAGTTGAGACTAAAAAAGGAAACAACCCGTTATTTGACAAAATGTTAGGTCAGGGTGGTGGACCGGTTTTAGGTTATTTTGCAACAAAAGATACTGCTGCTGTAAATGCATATTTTAAAAGAGCTGACATTAGAGTTTTATTGGCTGCTGACCAGCATAATGCAAAATTTGTTTGGAGTAAACCAACTACTATAAAAGATGCTAAAGGAAAAGATCTTGAAGCTGTAGAATTATATGCTTTAAAAGGTAACAGAGATAACGTTCCTGCAATGAGCGGTGGTGTTGTTACTGATGCAAAAGATACTTTTGACCAATTAGGAAAACCAGCTGTTTCTATGCAAATGAACAGTCAGGGTGCTAAGGTTTGGGAAGAATTAACAGGTAGAGCTTTCTCTCAAAAAGGATATATTGCTATTGTTTTGGATAACATCGTTTATTCTGCTCCGGGTGTTACTAGTGGACCAATTGCAGGTGGAAGATCTGAAATTACAGGTTCTTTTGATGTTGCTGAAACTAAAGATTTAGCTAACGTATTAAATGCAGGTAAATTACCGGCTTCTGCAGATATTGTTCAGTCTACTGTTGTTGGACCATCTTTAGGTCAGGCTGCAATTGATGCGGGTACAATTTCATCTGTATTAGGATTTTTATTAGTTTGTTTATGGATGGTATTCTATTATGGTAAAGCAGGTTGGTATGCTAATCTTGCCTTATTATTGAACTTACTTTTCTTATTTGGAATTATGGCAAGTTTTGGTTTTGTATTAACATTACCAGGTATTGCAGGTATCGTACTTACATTAGGTACAGCCGTTGATGCGAATATTATTATATTTGAAAGAGCAAAAGAAGAATTGCGTGAAGGAAAATCTTTAGCTGAAGCAGTTACTGAATCATACGGATGGCACGGAGCAATGCGTTCTATTATTGATGCGAACGTAACTCACGTTTTAACCGGAGCTATCTTGTTTATCTTTGGTACAGGACCAATTAAAGGTTTTGCTTTAACTTTACTTATTGGTATCGTAACGTCAATGTTTACATCAATTTTTATCGCTAGAATTTTTATCGACAGAAATATTGCTGGAAAAGCTGATTTAACTTTCTCTACAAACATTACTAAAAACTGGTTTACTAATTTCCACTTTGACTTTATTAAAATCAAAAAATTCACTTATATCTTCTCTTCTATTGTAGTTGTAGTAAGTTTAACTTCTATTTTCTTCGTTAACGGATTAGATGAAGGTGTTGATTTTGTTGGAGGAAGAACTTTCCAGGTTAAATTTGAAAAACCAATTGATGCTACAACAGTTTCAGATGAATTATCTGCAGCTTTTGGAACTCCGGTTGAGGCTAAAATTTTAGGTGATGATGATCAGTTAAAAATCACTACAAAATATAAAATTAAAGAAGATGGTGTTGCTATCGATGAAGAAGTGAATCAAAAATTATACGCTGCATTGCAGAAGTATTATCCAAACACTACTTACGATAAATTCATCAACTCATTTGATGGTAAAAAAATCGGTGTATTGCAAGCTTCTAAAGTTGGAGCTTCTATCTCTGAGGATATCAAAACTAACTCGTACTGGGCGGTTCTTGGTGCAATGGCGGCTATTTTCTTATACTTAATGGTTTCTTTCCGTAAATGGCAATATTCATTAGGAGCGATTGCAGCTGTAGCGCATGACGTTATCTTTGTATTAGGAATCTACTCTTTATGTTATAAATTCATGCCTTTCCATATGGAAATGGATCAGCACTTTATCGCTGCAATCCTTACTGTTATTGGTTATTCTATGAATGATACCGTAATTGTATTTGACAGGGTTAGAGAATTTATTATCGGAAACCGTAAAGGTACTTTCGAAGATATCGTAAATGCTTCTATTAATACTACTTTATCAAGAACGTTGAATACGTCGTTAATGATGATCATTGTATTGTTGACAATGTTTATCTTTGGTGGAGAATCTATCAGAGGATTTATCTTCGCGATGTTAGTAGGTATTGTTGTAGGAACTTACTCTTCATTATTTATCGCTACACCAGTATTGGTAGACACGATTTCAAGTGACGAGAAGCACACAATCGAAGAAAAACACAAACAGGCATAATTAATTGCAAGTTTATATATAAAAAAAAGATCCAGTGAAAGCTGGATCTTTTTTTTGTGCCATTTCTCAATATTAATCCACTAAAGTTTAAATATATTTGAGGATACAAAACCTTTTGATTTATAGGAAGGAAAGCAAATTGAAAAGATGCTCTGTTTATACTTTAAGAAGTTACCGAATGAATGATAATGGATAATAGATATGGAACCAAAACCAATCACACAGCTTTTTGTTTTAGTAGATGTTCTTATTGTCAGGAGTTTTGGCAAAAGTAAATCAATTGAGGTTTGATATTGGCCTAGTTATTAGCATGTTTTTAATGCAGGATTAGAAGATGTAAATATCAGTAATAATACACGAAATGTTGAATTAGGAACTTCTATTGCTTATAAAGAAAAAAGCCCAATACTTTTTAAGGTATTGGGCTTTTTTATATTTTGAACAGTGTTTCTTAAGATTCTGCTAAAGGGTTTCTCTGTGATCTAATGACAAAGAATAGTCCGATAATGATAAAAGGGATACTTAGCCATTGTCCTGTTGAGAAAATGCCTAATTCGTTCTCAAAACCGCCTTGACTTTCTTTTACAAATTCTACTATAAAACGTACTACAAATAGAAGAACAAGAAATGATCCAAATAATAATCCTGATTTAAGCCTTGCATTTGTTTTCCAGTACATGAAGAAAAGAATTGCAAAAACAAAAATATAAGCAATGCCTTCGTATAATTGTGTTGGATGTTTTGCAGGAACCTGAGCTAATAAATCGGCAAATTTAGGATCTGTTGCAATTGCTGTGTAAGCTGCTTTTGGATCTGCAATTTGTGTTGCATTTACAGCTTCAGATTTACTAAACTGATCGTGTAAAAAACGAATACCAAATGCTGAATCTGTTTCTTTTCCTATAATTTCTGAATTAAAAAAGTTTCCTAAACGAACAAAAATTGCACCGCTCGCAACCGGAATTACAACACGGTCCAAAATCCATAGTAAAGGACGTTTTAAGATCATTTTGCTGTAATAATACATCGCAACAATAATGGCAATTGCAGCACCGTGACTGGCTAATCCCTGAAAACCTGTAAATTCGAATTTTGGTTCAAATCTGACCGGTAAGAAGATTTCAAGTAAATGATTTCTAAAATATTCCCAATCATAAAATAAAACATGTCCTAAACGGGCTCCTATTAAAGTTGCTAAAACAGTCCAGACAAATAAAGAGTCCAGTTTATCAATAGATTCATTTTCGCGTTCAAAAATCTTTTTCATTATGAACCAGCCTAACCCAAAAGCGATTACGAACATTAAACTGTAGTAACGAATCATGAAAAATCCTAAATCGATTCCTTCAGAAGGATTCCAAATGATATTTAAGGAGTGTGTCATATATTAAATTTGTTTGTTTTGTATTTGTAAAAATAAATATTAAAAGTACAGTTGCTCTTTATAAAAAGTTAATGTTTATGTGAACATTTCTTTTCGGGAACGGGATCGTAACCGGTTCTTCCCCATGGATTGCAGCTTAAGATTCGTTTTATTCCTAAATATCCTCCATAAAATAATCCATGAGTCTGTAACGCCTGAATCATGTATGTTGAACATGTTGGTTCAAACCTGCAGCTTGCCGGTGTAAAAGGCGAAATTGCTGTTTGATAAAAGCGAACTAATAAAACAAATGGAGTAGTTACTTTCATGATTTATTAGAAAATGAATTGATTATATAGAAAAGCTTGTGCCTTCTTTACCGTCTTTTAGCTGAATGCCCAAAGCAATCAACTGATCACGGATCTGGTCAGAAAGAGCAAAGTTTTTATCGGCTCTGGCTTGATTTCTCATTCCAATCAGCATGTTGACAACGCCTTCTAATTTATCATTATTTGCGTCGGCAGCTTTGTCATCATTCAAACCTAAAACATCAAATACAAAAGCATTAACTGCTGCTGTAAATAAAGCTAAATCCTCAGCAGAAATAGTTTCTTTTCCTTCTTTCAATAAATTGATGTAACGAACAGCCTCGAATAGTTGCGCGATTAAAATTGGAGTATTAAAATCATCATTCATGGCGTCGTAGCACAATTGTTTCCATGAAGCAATATCAATAGAACTAGTTGTACTTACTGAAATAGTTGGCAGTGCATCAACAGCCTCCATTAATCTTTTATATCCTTTTTCGGCGGCAACAATTGCATCATCAGAAAAATCCAGAATACTTCTGTAGTGTGCCTGTAGCATAAAAAATCGAGTCACAGACGCAGAGAAAGCTTTGCTTAAAATAGTATTGTCTCCGCTTAAAATTTCGCCTGGTAAAATATTATTTCCAGTCGATTTTGCCATTTTTTTTCCGTTAAGGGTAAGCATATTGGCGTGCATCCAGTAATTTACCGGAGATTGGCCAGTACAAGCTTCATTTTGAGCAATTTCACACTCGTGGTGTGGGAATTTTAAATCCATTCCACCTCCGTGAATGTCAAAATGATTGCCCAGATATTTGGTACTCATTGCAGTACATTCAAGATGCCAACCCGGGAAACCGTCACTCCAAGGCGATGGCCATCTCATGATATGTTCCGGTTCTGCCTTTTTCCAAAGAGCAAAATCCTGTGGGTTTCTTTTGTCAGACTGGCCATCAAGATCACGGGTATTAGCTAGCATATCTTCGATATTTCGGCCGCTTAAAACTCCGTAATTGTTGGTTTCATTATATTTTACAACATCAAAATAAACAGATCCATTGGCTTCATAACCAATTCCGGTATCGATAATTTTTTTGATGATTTCTATTTGTTCAATAATATGACCTGTGGCTGTTGGCTCGATACTTGGCGGCAAAAAGTTGAAAGACTTCAGAATATCATGAAAATCTACCGTATAGCGTTGAACTACTTCCATTGGTTCTAATTGCTCTAAACGGGCTTTTTTAGCGATTTTATCTTCACCTTCATCAACATCATCAACAATATGTCCTACATCAGTAATATTTCGAACATAGCGAACCTTATAATCAAGATGTAAAAAATACCTGAATATAACGTCAAAAGACATAAAAGTCCTAACATTTCCTAAGTGTACATTGCTATAAACCGTAGGTCCGCAAACATACATTCCAACATTTCCCTCATGAATAGGATTGAAATTTTCTTTTTCACCAGATAGTGAATTGTATATTTTTAGATGTTGATTTGTATATAATGGCATTGTATAAATGTTTGTTGATGTTTTAGGAGCTAATCCTGCTATCCGCTATATCTTTTATGGTGAACCCCACCATAAAAGGATGTCGCTGCTATCAGGGCTAGACCATAAATATAATAGAAATATCGTATAAAACTAGAACTGAGTGTCTAATTTAATATAATCTAAAAATTCTCGTTTTGTTTGAGGATCTTTGAATTTACCACCAAATTCAGATGTTACTGTGCTGCTTTCGATATCTTTAATTCCTCTTGAATTTACACATAAGTGTTTGGCATCAATCACGCAGGCAACATCTTCAGTACCTAATGCTTTTTGCAATTCCTGAACAATTTGCATGGTCAAACGCTCCTGAACCTGAGGTCTTTTAGCATAATATTCTACAATTCGGTTCATTTTTGATAAACCAATAACTCTTCCGCTGGAAATGTAAGCAACATGTGCACGTCCTATAATTGGTAATAAATGGTGTTCGCAGGTAGAATAAACGGTAATGTTTTTCTCGACTAACATTTCACCGTATTTGTAATTATTGTCAAAAGTGGAAGCTTTTGGTTGCTTTGAAGGATTAAGACCACCAAAAATCTCCTTTACAAACATTTTAGCTACTCGGTTAGGAGTACCTTTTATGCTGTCATCTGTTAAATCCATTCCTAAAGTCTGTAGGATGTTTTCAACATCTTTTTTTATTCTTTCTATTTTTTCATCATCACTTAAGTCAAATGCGTCCTGTCTTACAGGGTTTTGAGCGTTGCTGCTAAAATGATTGTCTCCTGTTTCGTCTAAAAAATCTTCGTTATTTATCATTAAAAACTACTATTAGTATGGGTATATCTTTTTAAGGCGGTAAAGATAATTAATAAAAAGCAAACCTTTTCTATCGTTTTTACTATTTAATTGATGGTTTTTGGATATAATTTAAATTAAATCCAAAATGCTGTTTTTTTTAAATACAAAAGACAATAACATAGGCTGTTATTGTCTTTTGAGAGTATTATTTTGTAGTGCTTATTTTTTGTTGTAGACCAGCAGCGCTTCTTTTAAAATATTTACAGCAGTCACTAAATCTTTTTTATTCAGCACATAAGCAATTCTTACCTGATTAAGTCCCATTCCGGGAGTCGAATAAAATCCTGCAGCAGGAGCAACCATGACAGTTTCACCATTAAGATCGTAGCTTTCAAGAAGCCATTGTGCAAAATTATCAGCATTATCTATTGGCAATTGTGCAATGCAATAAAAAGCGCCTTTTGGTTTAGTAACAATTACGCCTTCGATTTTATTTAATTCTGTAATCAGGGTATCCCGACGGCCTTTATATTCTGAAATTACTTCATCAAAATAACTTTGTGGCGTATCTATTGCGGCTTCACAGGCAATTTGCTCAATTGTAGGAGGACTTAAACGTGCCTGGGCAAACTTCATTACCGTAGATAAAACATCCTTATTTTTAGTTACCAGACATCCAATTCTTGCCCCACACATACTGTAGCGTTTTGAAACAGAATCGACCATAATCACATTTTGCTGTACGTCTTCAAGATTCATTACAGAATAATGAACATCATCACCATCATATAAAAATTCACGATATACTTCGTCAGCGATTAAATACAAATCATGTTTTTTTATTAAAACTGCCAGTTGCTTAATCTCAGATTCTGAATATAAGTAACCTGTAGGATTACCTGGATTACATATTAATATTGCTTTTGTTTTTGGTGTAATCAATTTTTCAACATCTTCAATACTTGGCAATGCAAACCCAGTTTCGATCGTCGAAATCACGGGAATTACTGCTGCGCTCGTAGAGGAGGCAAATGCATGATAATTAGCATAAAAAGGTTCCGGAATAATAATTTCATCTCCCGGATCTGTAATTGTGGCTAATGCAAACAATAAGGCTTCAGAGCCACCAGTAGTAATAATGATGTCTTCTGAATTAACATTTACGTTTTGACGTTGGTAAAATTTAGCTAATTTTTTTCTATAACTTTCATATCCGGCAGACGGACTGTATTCGATAAGAGTTAAATCAATATTTTTTACCGCCTCGATGGCCACTTCGGGTGTCTTGATATCCGGTTGACCAATGTTTAAATGATACACTTTTTTTCCTTTTTGTTTTGCTGAATCTGCAAAAGGAGCAAGTTTACGTATCGGTGATTCGGGCATGTTTCTGCCTTTGTGTGAAATTGTTGGCATGAGTTTAATTATTGAAGTGCAAATTTGCATTTTTTTTTCGAATTTAACGTAAACATTACAGGTACTTATTAAAATGTAACAATTATCAATATTTTTAGTAATTTTATCATAAAATATTATCAATGAAAAAATATTTCATGTTGTTTTTTGGGCTTTTGGCATCTTTGCCAGTCATGTCCCAGGTAGATTTTTTAATCGAAAACCACAGTAAGAAAGTTACCATTCCTTTTAAATTGATAAACAACCTTGTTTTTATTCCTATTAAAGTAAACGGTATTGAACTTAACTTCTTGCTGGATTCCGGTGTCGAGGAAACCATCTTGTTTAGTATGGAAGATAAACAGGAAGTTAGTTTTAAGAATGTAGAAAAAATAAAACTAAAAGGTTTAGGAAGCGAAGAAGAAATCGAAGGTCTTAAATCAGCAAACAACATTTTAGAAACACATGGCTTAAAATCAAATAGTCAATTGGTTTATATTATTTTAGATCAGAGTTTTAATTTGTCATCTCATATTGGTATTCCTGTTAATGGTATTATCGGGTACAAATTTTTTAGAAACAATATTGTCGAAATCAATTATCAGAAAAAAAGACTTGTCGTTCATGCCAACAATGAAGAAACCCGTAAAAGGCTCCAGAAAAAGTTTAAAACAATACCAATAACCATAGAAAGATCCAAACCTTATATTTATACAACAGCGATTGTAGATACTACGAAGATACCGGCAAAACTACTTATTGATGTTGGTAATAGTGATGCTTTCTGGATTTTTGAAAATGATAAAATTAAATTGCCTAAAAAGAATTTTCCTGACTTTTTAGGTAAAGGTTTTAGTGGAGATATTGAAGGACATCGTGCTAAAATAGATAATTTTTTAATTGATGATTTTAACTTTAAAAAGCCAATTGTTTCTTTTCCGGATTCAAGTTCCATAAAAAATGTAAAAATGGTTCCGGATCGAATAGGTTCTGTAGGCGGAGAAGTTTTAAAACGATTTACTGTAGTTTTAGATTATGCAGATAAGAAGTTATATCTTAAAAAAAACAATAAATTTTCAGATCCTTTCAGTTATAATAAAAGCGGAATCACGATTCAGCATAACGGACTTCAATGGGTTCAGGAAACTGTTCATCTGGAAACCGTAAAAGTGGCGACTTCTATAGAAGAATCCGGATATAATGAGAAAAGGGATGGAAATTTCAGATATAAATTTTCACTAAAACCTATTTATGAAATTGTAAATATTCGTAAAAATTCAGCTGCTGAAAAATGCGGATTACAAAAAGGGGATATTATCGTAAGTATAAATAACAATGTTCCTTATAAATATTCTTTGCAGCAAATAAACGCCCTTTTAAAATCTGAAGAAGATATTTGGATTAACCTGGAAGTTGAACGAAATAGCTTGATTTTAAAATTTAGATTTAAGCTTGAGGATGAGTTATAAAATGCTCAATTAGAATTGTTTAAAAATTGAAATGTAATAATGAAATATTACTGTTCATTTTTGTATTTTAGTAAATTTTGTGAAAATTTAGCTATTAAATGATGTTTTTTGTTTAATGAACGTTATTATTTTATTATGTTTATAAAAAAATAACCCCATATGGCTAAAAACTACATTAATTTCTTACAATTTGTATTGTTTTTTATTTTTTTATCGGTTTTACCTTCACAAATGGCTGCACAATGTGCGGGAAATGATGGAATCAAAGTAATTTGTGATATTGAAAATTCTGCAAATCAAACGATATCATTGTTTTCTTTATTAGGTGGTACACCAACACCCGGAGGAACATGGTCTGATGATAATAAATCGAGAGGATTAGATGTTTCTACCGGAATTTTAAACGGACATCTTATTCGTAGTGGCGGAACTTATCAATATACTTATACCGCTCCTGCAGTTGCCGGATGTACAGATAATAAATCTACCGTTACCCTTACAATAGGAGCATATCCGGGAGTTCCTGCTCCATTTGCCACAGTATGTAGTTCTGAAAATACTTTTAATCTATTTACAGCATTTAACAGTACCGTAATGGGACCGCATTCAAACGGGAGCTGGAAGAATAGTTCAGGAGGATCTGTAGATGCAGTAATTCCAATTACAGGTATGCAGGGATCATTTGATTTTACGTATACAGTACCTGCAGTACCAGCTTGTGAAACAATACCTCCATCTGTAACTGTAACCGTAACGATTTTTAAAGCACCGGAACCCGGAATAGCCACTGATTTAATCTTATGCGGAAGTACGGATTTAGGCGCTTATACCAATTTAGATCTGCATAGTTTACTTTCAGGAGAAGATATGGGAGGCGAGTGGAATGGTATAGGATTAACTTCATTAACAGATAATAATGTAAATCTTCAGGAAGTGTTTGATAATAATGGACCCGGAGATTATATTTATACCTATACAGTCCGATCTTTTCCTGACAATAGAATTTGTCCGGATCAAACTGTACCTATAACAATTACGCTCGAAAAAAGACTTGATTTTACGGGTGCAAGAATCATAGTTTCTTCGGATATTTGCGAAGATAAAATTCCTACCGCCACATATTCAGCTACCATTACCCAGGGACCTGAAGCGATTCCTGACGGAGAATATAAAGTGACATTTAGCGTATCCGGACCCAATGGAGGATCAGAAACTGTCACAGCAAATTTTGTAAACGGTGTAATTGGTTTTCCTGTCAGTTCTTCTTATTTTAGACAAGTAGGTACTTATATAGTAAATGTTACGGGGATTGCTGCAACGACCGGTAAGCAAGCTTGTGTAAATATTATTAATAATTTATCTGATGATTTAATAATTAATCCGTTGCCTCATTTAGATGGCGCTGTATTGACCGCGCAAACGGTGTGTCAGAATAAAAGTTCAAGAGTTCAAATTTCAAATGCATCTCAATTAGCAAATGGTAATTATGACATTGTTTATAATGTAACAGGCGATAATTTTGCCACAGGACAAACAGCTAATATTCAGGTTACAGGAGGTAATTCAAGTTTTGTTATTCCGGCAAGTATCAATAGAAATAGCGGTGCTGCCACAATAACCATTGTTAAAATCTCCAATACGGCTACAGGTTGTTCTAATGTTGCGAATGCTCAGGGTAATTTAATTATTAATCCTTTGCCAAATGCAGCAACTGTAACTATTCAGGTAAATAATTTTTGTGTTAATGATCCGGTTTCTGCTGCTGTTTCAGGATTAGGAAATTTAACAGATGCAACACTTTCGTACACACTTTCAGACAGTAATTCTTCTACAATACAAACCGTTAATTTAGCGGTTACAAACGGAAATGCCAGTTTTGTAATTCCTGCAGGTTTATTAGTAAATACCGGTTCTACAACTATTAAGGCTAGTAATTTGATAAACAATACCACTACTTGTGACGTTAATTTAACGAATGTTTTTGATACCTTTTTTATAAATCCTATTCCGGCAGCGCCACTTGCAGGTGATCAGGAGTTTTGTAAAGTCGAGCGGGCATCTGTAGCGAACTTAGTTCCGCGTGGTTCTCAATATAAATGGTACAATTCTGCAACATCTACAACAGCTCTCGCAGATACATATATTTTAAAGACCGAAAATTTGTATGTAAGAGAAACGTCTTCTTCAAATTGTACATCTGACCCCACAATGATTTCGGTTTTAGTAAACGATACACCGGCTCCAACTTTAAATCAGGATGGACAAAATTTTTGCGGTTTGGCAAATCCTACAATTGCTGATTTATCAAATTCAACCAATGTACCTTCAACGGTTGCCTGGTACGATGCTGAAAACAACGGAAATTTATTGGCTTCGACATCTTTACTGGTCCATAATGCTACTTATTACGGATTTGATCTTTCGACTGTAACAGATTGTATTTCTGATACTAATCTGGAAGTTAAAGTTTCATTGATTGATTGTGATGTTTCGCAATACGCATTTTTTATTCCTGACGGATTTTCACCAAATGGCGACAATGTAAATGATACTTTCAGAATTCCTGATATTGAATATTTATACCCGGATTATACAATTGAAATTTTCAACAGATATGGAAATGTAATGTTTAAAGGAAATGCAAATAAACCCAACTGGGACGGAAGAAATTCTGAATCAGCAGGTTTTGGAGACGCAATGGCGCCAAATGGAGTCTATTTTTATATTGTCAATTTTAATAAAGACAATAGAAAAGCGCAACAAGGACGACTTTACCTAAACAGATAATTCCTTTTTATATTATTTAATATAATTTTCAAATGAAAAAAATAATACTTTTTATATCTTTTCTCTTCTATATAACATCAGCCTCAGCGCAACAAGATCCGGAATACACGCATTATATGTACAATATGAGTGTTGTAAATCCGGCGTATGCAACCGGAGTTCCGGCTATGTTAAATCTTGGTGGATTGTACAGAACGCAATGGGTTGGGGCAGTAGGTGCACCTAAAACATTTACTTTTTTTGGACATACTGCCGTGACTGATAAAGTCGAAGTAGGGCTCTCATTAGTTTCTGATGATATTGGTGATGGCGCTAAAAAAGAAAATAACTTCTACGCTGATTTTGCCTACGTTTTGAATCTTGGAGGAAAAAACAAACTTTCGTTAGGTTTAAAAGCGGGGTTTACTTCATTGCAGACCAATTTTAACGGTTTTGTTTTTGAAAGCGGTAATACCAGTACAGATTTGGCTTTCGCCGAAAATATAAATGTAACCAAACCAAATATTGGAGTAGGAGCCTATTATTTTAGAGATAATTTCTATGTAGGGTTATCAGCTCCAAATTTATTGAGTTCGAAGCATATCGAAGAAAAATCAGGTATTAATGCTTACGGATCAGAGAATATCCACACTTTTTTAACAGCCGGATATGTTTTTCAGATCAATGATATGGTCAAGTTAAAACCTGCATTTATGTCAAAATATGTGAGCGGAGCACCAATTTCTGTAGACCTTACAACAAATATTTTGTATAACAATAAATTTGAACTTGGTGCTGCATACAGAATAAATGATGCTGTGAGTGCTTTAATGAATATAAGCGTCACGCCATCTCTTAGAGTAGGTTATGCTTATGATCATACACTTTCGAATATGGGTCAGTTTAATTCCGGAACACATGAAATTATGCTGCTTTTTAATTTGGATTTATTAGGAAAAGGATATGATAAATCACCAAGATTCTTCTAAAATGAAAAATATGAAAAAACTACTCGTTATTATATTCGTATTTTCAATACAGTTTATAAATGCCCAGGATTTAGAATTGGCGAGAGCCAAACGATTTTTTAATAAAACATATTATAGTGAAGCAATCATTCTTTATGAAAAGTTAGCCGAAAAAAAACCTTCGCAGGAAGTAATAAAAAATCTGGCAGACTCTTATTTCTACACTAATGATTTGATAAAAGCACAACGTTATTACAGGCTTTTGATTCAGAATTATAGTAATGATCTAGATCGAAATTATTATTACAGATATGCACAAACTTTAAAAGCAAGTAATAGTTATGAAGATGCCAATGCTGCTTTAAAAGAATATTATGCAAAATCTTCGAATGCAGATGATGTTGCCAATTTTGAAAACAATATCAAAACCCTGGAAAATGTATCAGCAATCGGGCAGCGATTTGATATTAAAAATCTGGCGATAAACACGCCTAATTCTGAATTTGGAGCCGTAAAATACAATGACAATTTGGTTTTTGCAGGTGTAAAACTAAAACCGGGATTATTTGACAAAAAGTTCAAATGGGACAATGAGACGTATTTGAACTTAGTCGAAATTCCATTAAAAAATATTAATTCGGCTGATTCTACCGTGCAGTATTTTGCCAAAGAATTAAAAACCGGAATGCATGAATCGAATGCTGTTTTTACAAAAGATGGCAAAACAGTTTATTTTACACGTAATAATTCTAAAAAAGGAACTAAGAAAACAGACGATAAAAAAATCTCGAACCTACAGATTTTTAAAGCAGAGCTGGTTAACGGAAAATGGACAAATATAGTATCACTGCCTTTTAACAGTGCTAATTATTCAGTAGAACATCCGGCATTAAGTGCAGATGAGAAAGTATTATATTTTGCTTCTGATATGCCGGGAACATTCGGTTCTTTTGATATTTATTCTGTAAATATTAATAAAGGAGCTTTTGATACACCAAAAAATTTGGGTCTCATTATTAATACTGATAAAAGAGAACAATTTCCTTTTGTTTCAGGAGATAATAAACTCTATTTTTCTTCAGATGGACATTTAGGATACGGATCTCTTGATGTATTTGTTTCAGAAATTAATGGAAATCAATACTCAAAACCTGTAAATGTTGGTTTGCCATTAAACTCAAATTTAGATGATTTCTCTTTTAATATAGATTCAGCTACCAAAGAAGGTTTTTTTGCATCGAATAGAGAAGGCGGAAAAGGGAGTGACGATATTTATTGGTTTAAAGAAATTAAAGAATTAATTGTAGAAGATTGCAAACAGTTTATCACGGGAATAATTACAGATATTGATACCAAATTAGCATTGGAAAATGCAATTGTAACTTTACAGGATTCAGATCAAAAGACTTTAAATACCGTTACAACAAGTGCAGAGGGGAAATTCAGTTTTACAGTTCCTTGCGAAAGTTCGTTTACCGTTTTAGCATCAAAAGAAAAATATACAAGCGAATCACGATCCTTATCTTCAGGAAAAACAAGAAATGCCAGTAATGATGCGTCAATGGCATTAAAATCTCTCGAAGTTATAAAACAAGAAGAACAGCAAATTGCCGAAACGAAAAAGAAAGAAGAAGAGATTGAGACAACCCGCAAAAAAGAAAGAGAAGCTCTGGCGGTTATTGCCTTAAAAGAAGCGCAGAAAAAAGCGAAAGAAGATCAAATTGTGGCGGCAGAAATCAAGAAAAAAGAAAAAGCAGCCGAAATTGCAGCTACAGAAGTCAGGAAAAATGAAAAAATAAAAAAGATTTTAACGGATGAAAAAGATGTTATAAGAGATAAAGACAGACTTATAATAAAAACAGATCCTATTTATTTTGACTATAATATGTGGTACATCCGTAGAGAATCTAAAGTTGTTTTAGGACGTGTTGTAGAGCTAATGAAAAAATACCCGGATATGGTTATCGAAATTGGATCTCATACAGATTCAAGGGGAAATGCAAAATTTAATGAAGATCTGTCTCAAAAAAGAGCCAATTCGACCAGAGAGTTTGTAATCCAGTCCGGAATTAATGCAAAAAGAGTTCAGGCAAAAGGGTATGGAGAATCAGTACCTATTATAAAATGCAAAACCGATGACGCCTGTTCAGAAGAAGAACACGAATTAAACAGAAGATCAGAATTTGTAATTAAGAATCTATAAACTTCGTTTACGTACAGTAAGTTAACCTAACAGTCCCGATCCCGAAACTTCGGGACGGGATAAAACCTGTTAGGTTTTTTTAATTTTAATTCAGAAGCTTTTTTTTTAGCTTCTTTTTTATTTAACTTTATAAGATAACAATCAATCTAAAAAAATAATAATTATGAGAAATCTGGTTATATCGTGTTTGCTTTTGTCTTTCGTTGGACTCCAAAGCTGTAAAAAGAATGAAGAACAAAAAAAAGTTGTCGATGCAGAAGCTGAAAAACCTGTAAGTACACAATGTTATAAAGCAATTTATGAAAAAGATACTCTCAATCTGACGTTAAATACCTTGAAAAATGGTAAAATTGCCGGAAACATGGTAATGAAAGTCGCCAGTGCAACAGAAAGAACCGGTGATATTACAGGAGAATTTCGTGGAGATACTTTGTTTGTAGATTATACTTTTGTAGAAGTAACAAATAAAAGTAAAACGTTCAAAAATCCAATGGCATTTTTAAAACGAGACAATCAACTTATTTTAGGAAACGGAACGATGCAGACCACAATGGGAGTAACGTATTTGGTAAAAGATAAACCAATTGATTTTGATCGCGTAAAATATAAATTTTCAACTTCGGAGTGTAAATAAAATTTTCAAACCAGACAGTCCCGATCCCGAAACTTCGGGACGGGATAAAACGTGTCTGGTTTAATAAATACGAATAAAAAAAGCCGTTTCTTATTAAGAAACGGCTTTTACTATTTTTAGATTTAATTTTTTTATAAAACTTCCCCTTTAATTTTTAGGGCAACTCTACCATCAGGATAGTTTACAGCATTAGTTTCAACTGTAATTGTTTTACGAATTGGTCCGGCAGTCATGTTGTACTTTACATCAATTTTACCTTTTTTACCAGGCATAACTGCTGCTGCGGGTTTTGTAACTACTATAGAACTTACAGTAGATTCTGCACCAGTTATTAATAGTGGGGCATCTCCGGTATTTGTAAATTCAAAAGAGCGGACTCCATTGTCACTTTTCGAAATTTTTCCATAATCAATCGTATTGTCTTGGGCTGCAAATTCAATTTTTGGGCCATTTTGTGCATAACCTATTGCGCTAAACAATACGACAGCAATAAAAGAGGCTACATTTTTCATTTTGAAATTGTTTTTAAAGTTGTAAGTAAATATACATTCTTTTAATTAACACACAAATTATTAATTCGCTTTTTATAGTGTACTTAATTATTTACTTTTGCTGTCAGTTATAATTACAAAAATTGAACCAAAGTTTTTATGGCTTATTTGTTTAACTGTTTAGCCGGTAAAGTGATTTATAAAATTTGGTAATAAAGAACCATCATAAACAAATCAACGATTAAACAATTTAGCGAGTAACCAAATCAACGAATTAACGATAAAACAAACCTATTTAAATGACAATTCCAGCACAATTTGACGCTAAGACGATTGAGAATAAATGGTATGATTACTGGATGAAAAACAACTATTTTCATTCTGAACCAGATCATAGAACACCATATACTATAGTAATTCCGCCTCCAAACGTCACTGGTGTCTTGCACATGGGACATATGTTGAATAATACAATTCAGGATGTTTTAATTCGTAGAGCACGTCTTAAAGGATTCAATGCCTGCTGGGTTCCGGGAACGGATCACGCTTCTATTGCAACTGAAGCAAAAGTTGTAGCAAAATTGAAAGCTGAAGGTATCAATAAAAACGATTTGTCTCGTGAAGAATTTTTAGCGCACGCCTGGGAATGGACGCATAAATACGGAGGAACAATTCTTGAACAGCTTAAGAAATTAGGAGCTTCATGCGATTGGGAACGTACCAAATTTACGATGGATCCGGACATGTCTGCAGCTGTAATAAAATCATTTGTTGACCTATATAATAAAGGATTAATTTACAGAGGATACCGAATGGTAAACTGGGATCCGGAAGCTAAAACGACTTTGTCTGACGAAGAAGTTATTTATGAAGAACAACAAGGAAAATTATTTTTCTTAAAATATAAAATTGAAGGCTCAGAAGATTTCCTGACGATTGCAACCACACGTCCTGAAACTATCTTTGGAGATACTGCGATTTGTATCAATCCAAATGATGAACGTTTTACACATTTAAAAGGTAAAAAAGCGATTGTTCCTATTTGTGGTCGTGTAATACCAATTATCGAAGATGAATATGTAGATGTAGAATTTGGAACAGGATGTTTGAAAGTAACTCCTGCTCACGATATGAACGATAAAACGCTTGGAGAAAAACACAATCTTGAAATCGTTGATATTTTTAATGAAGATGCTACATTAAATAGTTTCGGATTACAGTATCAGGGAAAAGACCGTTTTGTGGTTCGTACCGAAATTGCAAAAGAATTAGAAGAAATTGGAGCTTTGGCAAAAACCGAAATCCATTTGAATAAAGTAGGAACGTCTGAAAGAACTAAAGCGGTAATCGAACCAAGATTATCAGATCAATGGTTTTTAAAGATGGAAGAATTGGTAAAACCTGCAATTAAGTCGGTTTTAGAAACAGGAGATATTAAATTACATCCAAAACGTTTTGAGAATACTTATGCGCATTGGTTAAACAATATTCGCGATTGGAATATCTCTCGTCAATTATGGTGGGGACACAGAATTCCGGCTTTTTATTACGGAGACGGAAAAGAAGATTTTGTTGTAGCTGAAAATATCGAAGATGCCTTAAAATTAGCACAAGAAAGAACATCAAACAATTCACTTACAACATCTGACTTAAGACAAGATGTTGATGCATTAGATACCTGGTTTTCTGCCTGGTTATGGCCAATGTCAGTTTTTGATGGTGTTGTGAATCCTGAAAACGAAGATTTTAAATATTATTATCCAACAAATGACTTGGTTACAGGTCCGGATATTTTATTTTTCTGGGTAGCCAGAATGATTATTGCAGGTTATGAATATACAGGTGAAAAACCATTTACGAATGTATATCTGACAGGTTTAGTACGTGACAAACAACGCCGTAAAATGTCTAAATCATTAGGAAATTCTCCTGATCCTTTAGACTTGATCGAAAAATTTGGTGCTGATGGTGTTCGTGTAGGATTGCTTTTAAGTGCGTCTGCAGGAAACGATATTATGTTTGATGAAGAATTATGCTTACAAGGAAAATCATTCACAAATAAAATATGGAATGCCTTTAAATTGATCAAAGGCTGGGAAGTTTCTGAAACAATCCCACAACCGGAATCATCAAAAGTAGCCATCGAATGGTACCAAGCGAAGTTGCAGCAAACTTTGGTTGACATTGAAGATAATTTTGAGAAATACAGAATTTCAGATTCATTGATGGCAATTTATAAATTGGTTTGGGATGATTTCTGTTCTTGGTTTTTAGAGATGATCAAACCAGCGTACCAACAACCAATTGATAAAACGACATTTGATAAGGCAATCGAAATGTTAGAGAGTAACTTGAAGTTACTTCACCCATTTATGCCTTTCTTAACAGAGGAAATTTGGCATTTAATTGCTGACAGAACTCCGGAAGAAGCTTTGATCGTTTCAACATGGCCGGAATTAAAACCTTTCAACGCAGGTTTAATTACTGATTTTGAAAGTACAATCGAGGTAATTTCTGGAATTAGAACAATCAGAAAAGATAAAAATATTCCGTTTAAGGATGCGATCGAATTAAAAGCGATCAACAGCGAGAATATCTCAACTTATTTTGATACTATCGTAACGAAATTAGGTAATATTTCAGCTTTCGAATATGTTTCGGCAAAAGTTGATGGAGCATTGTCTTTCCGTGTAAAATCAAATGAGTATTTCATTCCAATTTCTGGAGGAAACATTGATGTTGAAGCTGAAGTTGCAAAACTAACGGCAGAGTTGGTTTACACACAAGGTTTCTTAAAATCAGTTCAGGCAAAATTATCAAACGAGAAATTTGTTGCCGGAGCTCCGGAAAAAGTTTTGGCTAATGAAAAACAAAAAGAAGCTGATGCTTTAGCAAAAATTGCTACAATCGAGCAAAGTATTGCTGGTTTGAAATAAGAATTTGCTTTGCTTTTAAATACAAAAATCCCAATACTACTATTGTAGTATTGGGATTTTTTTCAATAATTAATTTGAATTCAGGGGCAAAAAAGATGATTTTTACAGATTCAAATTAATGAAATTGCCGATCAGAAATTAGTTTTTTATAATCTTTCTGGTCGTTACAATTCCATTGTCAGAAATAAACTGTACAATATAAATTCCAGCATTCTGGTTTGCTATATTTACATTAAATTCGTTGTTTTTATTGGTTTTTTCTTCAAAAACAACACCATTATACATACTTGTAATTTTTAAAGTTCCCTGCTCGGCATTGTTAATACTTATCTTAAATATTCCGTTTGTAGGGTTAGGATAAATAGTAAATACACGGGATTCGTCCGTTTCTTTAAGCAGTATATCAGCTGTTTTAGTATTAGGTTTACCAGCTTTTACAAGAGCAAAACGTTCTCCGCCTTCCAGTTCCCCTTTTAGCGCATCTTCCTGAATAAGATCTAAAGTAATTTGCTCCCCGGCAGGAAAATCTTTCGCTCCCCTAAAGTCAAAAGTTATCCCAAAAGTTTCTCCAATCTCGATAGGTAAATTTGTAATTGCAGCATCTCTCGAAGCAATCAGGATTTTATTTTTGTCGATAATTTTCACTCCTCTTAAACTTCCGTTGCCTTGTGCTTTTTCAAATAAACGTTCATCAAGAGTAGCTTCTATTGTTCCGCCTAATTCGAAGAAATTATTTTTAAGCTCTTCGTTAAATCCTTTATCCACAAATCTAATGTTTATAGATTTAGATCTAATTCCTCTAATAAAAACAGCCGTTGGTGCAATAACATCAGTAGTATTTAAATTATAAACACTAAGGTTTTTCCAGGCAATATTATTGTTGTTTTTTGTATTTGCACCAATTCCAATATTGTTTACTTCATTAAACATAGGATCACCAAAAGCTTCAATTCTGGCAGTCAGACAAAAATGATGCTGGTCATAAGTAAAATCTCCAGGATTTGGCGGATACCACGGGATCATTACGATTGCGCTGCTTCCTGCTGTTATAGCCGGAATATTTACTTCGCCAATGTAATCACCATTTATTACACCACTTACGCTAAAATTGACAAAGTTGGTTGGCCAGGTTAATCCTGAAGAAGCTTTGGCAAAATAAAGTTTTACTTTAGAGGCAGAACTGGTAGCAGTTCCTCTATTATAAACTCTGATATATACTGCATTAGGAGAAGTTGTTTTGTATTCCGGATTTTCATGTACAAGACCTGCATCGATATTTTGTCGTACCCAAATATCGTCACTTATCCACATAGGTCCGGTATCTGAGTTTGGTTCAACTCCGGTATCATACGGTCTGTCTTTTATATAAAGATCAGCTAAAGGAGGAACTATTCCTGTCACGATTACAGCATATTTTTGATTGCCGTTAGTCAAAGTCCCTTTGTGAGAAACCGTTACCGTATAATTTCCGGCTGCTCCAACGATTCTGATTCTCTCAAACGGATCTTTGGTATTATCACCTAATCCGTTTGTCGTGGCGGTTAATAATCTGTATGGAAAAGTAGTTCCCGATGAATTTGTGACGCGAATATCCAGATCATTTATTAATTTGGCAGTGCCAATATTGGCCGTACTTCCAGAATAAGCAACGCCGGCAGGATCTGTCCAGGAAATAGAAGCTATCAGAGGATTTACACCATCAGATGTTACTGTAAAACTGTAAGTGTTTCCATTATTCAGTGTGTTTTCGTCTATAATAGCATTTGTCCCTTTTTTTGTAATGGTTTCCGCTGCAAATTTGGCATTTAATAAACCCCATCCAAATACAGCATCAGGACCAACTGGTCCGGCGTCATCTGCAGTATGCAAAGCCAGTCCTTTTAGGGTTGCAGCACGCATAAAACCTCCCGTTTTGTTTTTGTAATGCTGTTGCAGCAAAAGCAATGTTCCCGTAACATTAGGAGACGCCATAGAAGTTCCGGTTGCATTTCCGTAACTGGTATTGGTCAGTGGCGTTATTACTGATGTCAGTGTAGCGGTAGAATAAAGGGAGGTTCCGTTTCCGGTAAGATCAGGTTTGATTCTTAAATCATCTGTTGGCCCCTGACTGCTTGAACTATTAATAGTAACACTTGTTAATGCTCCAGAACTGTTTATTACAGCATCATTTGCATTAGCAATTACAAGATTATTTTTTGCGGTTGCATATCCTGTAAGTTTATCATAAGCGGCAAAACCTCCTAAAGGGCTTGTATTTGCAGTGTTGTCATTACCATCATTACCGGCGGCTTTTACCATTAAATAATATGGAGCATTAAACATTAAAAGATCCCAATCTCTGGCCACAGATTCATAAGCTCCAAATCTCCATGGTGCCATAACAACTGCCCCGGATGCATTTCTTAATCCCCAACCGTAAGAATGATTGGATATCAACATTCCGTTTGCTGCAGCTGTTGTAGCTTCGGATAAATCAAAGTCCCAATTATTGGTTCTTGCATTTCCCTGAAAAGCCATTCCTTTTGCCTGAGCAACTAAACCTGCAGCAACAATAGTTCCGGTAACATGATTGGCATGCTGGCTGTTGTTGTTTGTGGTGATAATAGTGGTAACACCATCTGTAATAGTGACTCTTCCTCCAAATTCGTTATGGGTAGGGAGCGTGGCACCCCCATCCCAAACATAAGCCGTCATATTTTGTCCGTTTAATGCAAGACCCAGACCTCCGCCTGAATTTAAGTAATTAGCGCGGGTTGATTTTGCTGCATCTGCATTTTCTGGTGTGTAATAAACCGGAGATTTTCCGTCTGGTGAAACATCCATTAGTTCGCTTTGCGTACCATCTTTATTAATAAATGTCAGCGCCCAGCCATTTGCCCTTGCAAGACTTATAGCTCTTTCCTTGTTTTTGACAGCTTCGTCTTTGTATCTTACGCTTAAAGATTCCAGTTCTGCGACATTTGTACCGGACTTAATTGTTTCGATATCGTTTTGAGTTTGGGAATACATTATTCCACTGACACAAAAAAAAATAATTTTGTATAGATTTTTCATATGATTATAGATTTTTAGGGGTAATATTTTGTGAAAATTTCTTTTGTAAAAAGGGGAGGACTTCTGTCGCTGATGCTTCCTGGGAATTCATGCAGCTTGCTTAATTTCATTGTCATAATTTTGAGTATTAAAAGGTTAAATAGAAAATACTTTTGAAAAATTAATCTGTCAATTTTATTTACAAAATACGATAGTTTTGTATGAAATTACTTTAAGTATAACAAAGCTCGTTAAAGTTAATGAAGTTGAATAGCGTATAAATACCTGATTTTTAATTAATTGTAATTTTGTAAGATTAAATAATAAAATTGTAGGTAATTAAAGGAGATATTTAGTTTTGAGTCTGTTAAGAAAGGGTAATAATGGCAATTTTAGAAGATAAATATTGTAGCAATACAAAAAAAAACCGTCTCAATTTTTACATTGGGACGGTTGCTTTTTTGAATTTAACTAATGGATCTTATTTTGAAAAATCCGTATACTTTAAGAGATATTTTACTTTTTCTTTCTTCTTAATACTAAAAACAAAGGATAGGATATTAAAGTAATCGCAACTATAATTATAAAACTTTTAGGGTCACTGTAAACAAACCCAATTAATAATGCCAGTGAAGCTATAATGGCGATAATTGTTGTAAAAGGATACCATGCTGAACGATAAGGTCTTGGTAAATCAGGTTCTGAAATTCTGAGTTTTATAAGAGAGCAATATGCCAATCCCCAAACAATAATAGAGGTAAATGCGGCAAATGAAAATAAGACTTCAAACGAACCAATACAAATTAGGAATAAACTAAATAATGAGGAAACTAAAAGGGCCACAATTGGAGTTCCGCCTTTATTAACAGCAGTACCTTTTTTGATAAAAAAGCCGTCTCTGCTTAATCCGTATAAAATTCTGGGCGGGATCATCATAAAGGCATTTAGAATACTAATCAAAGAGAAAATGGAAATTACCGTGACAATTATGGCTCCGTTTTTTCCAAAAATTACATTGGCGACATCAGCTGCGGCAAGATTTGATTTTGCTATAGATTCTATTGGTAAAACGTGAAAGAAAGCAACATTCAATAAAACATAAATTGCGATTACAAGTAATACACCGCTAAATAATGATTTCGGGATATTTTTACTTGGATCATCATTTTCTTCTGCAAAAAAGCAAACGCTGTTCCAGCCATTATAAGTCCCGATGATAAGTTGAAGGGATTTAAAAAATCCAAATAATAAACCAATCTGAACCAGTGAATTGTCTTTTGGAATTGGAGCTAATTTCACGCCTGAATACATAAAGCAGGCGACAAGCAAAGCAAAAAAGCAAATGACTTTTAGCAAACTGGTAATTTGCTGAATCAAGCTTCCGTTTTTTACACCGCTTAAGTGTAATAATACGAAAGCAATTAATAACGAGATTGCCATTTCTGTTGAAAATTCCTTTAACTCAGGAAATAAGATAATCATATATTCACTGATTACAATACAGTAAAAAGCGGGCGGAATTACATTTGTAATATAATCAAACCAACCGGATAAGAAACCGGCATATTCGCCAAAAGCCCTTTTGATATAATTGTATGAGCCACCGGCTTTAGGAAGCATCGTAGCCAATTCAGCATAGGAATTGGCACCTATTAAAACAAACAATCCCCCAAAAAGCCATGATGCAATAACAAGCCAGTAATTATCTAATAAACCTGCAATTGAACCTGGCGTTCTTAAAATTCCAACTCCTATTGTTCCTCCAATTAATACGGCAATATTAAAACTTAATCCTAAACTTTTCTTTAATTGGTTTTTTTTGGAATCTGACATATTTGGATTTTATTTTTGATGAGACAAAAAATAGCTGCGCGACAAAAGTAATACAATTAGGAGACTTTCATTTAATGAAATAAAAAACCTCATCTGGTTATAGATGAGGTTTTATAGTATTTAAAAACCAAAAGCTTCTTCTGATTTTCAATAAAGAAATACAGAAAAAGCTTTGGAGGATAAAAATCTAATTCAATTTTTTAAAACTTATATCTTAAGCTTGTCATTATCTGACGTGGTGCTATTGGATTTACACTATAATTTTCGTGAACGGTATAATTTAATTCATTTGTAATATTTGATAATCTGCATAAAATCGAAATTTTTCTCCATTCGTAACCTATAGAAGCATCGATAGTAGTATATCCTTTTAACGGAATATCCCTGTCTCTAATTGTTACAATGTATGCAGGATCCGGTTTTGGGTTGGCAGGTGTAGGTTTAACAGCTGTCCATAAATAATCATCATTCCAACCACCTGTGCGATCGCCAACATAGTTTGCAACAGCTCCAAATGATAATCCTTTTAATAAACCTTCAGGCAATTTGTAGAAAAAGCTCAAATTAGCTGTATTTTTTGGAGTCCTTGCTAATATATCACCAACAACAAGACTTCCGTTTGTTCCGGATGATTTAGATACTTTGGTTTCATTAAAACTATAACCGGCCATAATATTCAAACCTTCTACCGGAGTAGCTGTAATATCTATTTCAACACCTTTTCCTTTTGTTGCTCCTACTAATTCTTTTAGGGTAGTTGTTGCATTTTGTGTCACACCATCTGCTAAAAACGGAGCTGTTTGTGCTAAATTATTATTAGATATTTGATAAGCTGTAATGTTAGTACTCAAAAGTCCTTTCCAGAAATCTTTTTTAATACCTACTTCATATTGGTCAATAATAGAAGGATCTAAAGGTTTTAAGTCTACTGTTGTTCCTGTATTAGGTGTAAAAGAGTTCGAGTAACTAGCAAACAAAGACAAATCTTTTGTAGGTTGTATTACTAATCCTGCTTTAGGCGAATATGCTCTGTTTAAAGTTTTAGCGCTGGTTACAGGAGTTGAATTTTCAAGGCTTGTTGTGATAACGTTTTTTTCTACTACTTCTTTAGAGGTATCAACATCACTTTCCTGCCATGACCATCTTAAACCTGCTAAAACTTTTACATATTCTGTAACCGAGATTAAATCCTGAGCATAGGCACCAAAACGTTGTGTATTTGTTGTAGCCAATTGAGTTGCTCTGGTTGGGTAAGGTATAGTAAGACTTTGTGTGCTATAATCGTAATTGTAAAGATTTATGGCAGTAGCTTCTGTCGTTATAGCTGTTGTACCATTTGGTGTGGCATAAAAACCGTAAGTATAACTTGGAGCGATAGAATTTTCATAATCAACTCCTGTAAATATTTGATGTTTAATACTTCCGGTATTAAAAGTTCCCTGCAAACTTAACTGATCGCCAAATATTCGTTCAGCACCATCAGATTTAGTTAAACCTCGTTTCCAGTTTCCATTAGCATCAATTGTACTTAATTGTGCAGTTGAGGTTTGGGTTCTGCGGTAAGATTGGTAAGAAGAATTAAAATTTAATTTCCAGTTTTTATTAAAATCATGGTTCAATAATACTGAAGCGCTGGCAGATTTTGTATTTGCGGTTGACCAAAGTGCTCCAAAAAATTCGTTGCGTGGTAAGTCTAATATTGTTTTCTCGTAAATTCCGGTACCAAAATCAGGAGTCCAGTCTGCACTTAAATAATCCCCTTGTACAGTAATTTGGGTTTTGTCTGAGATATGAAATAAAAATGATGGATTGATATAGATACGTTCGTTTTTTACAAAATCCCTAAAGCTTTCTGAGTTTTCGTAAGAAGCATTAAATCTGTATGCAATTGATTTATTTAATGGTCCGTAAATGTCCAGCGATGGTTTGTAGAAAGAATAGCTTCCCATTTGCATGGATAATTCACCGCCTTGTGTAAATTTTGGTGTTTTGGTAACTAAATTCATAATTCCGCCTGGAGCGACATTCCCATATAATAAAGCTGAACCTCCTTTTAAGAATTCTACTTTTTCTAATGATGAAACTTCAGGTATTGAACCTGCATTATAACGAAAACCATTTTTAAACATATTGTTGGCAGACATATCGTATCCTCTTGAGAAAAAAGATTCCTGTGCACCACCACGAGCTGATCCTACATAAACACCGTTCAGGTTTTTTACCACTTCACTTAATCGAATCGCTTGTTGTTGTTCGATTACTTCATTGCCTATAATTTGAACACTTTGCGGCAAATCCATAACTTTAATTCCTGAACGAGCTGCCTCAATTGGTTTTTTAGGCTTATTTGCCGTGATTAAAACTTCATTAAGAATTTCTCCTTTTTTATTTTTCACGGTATCATTTGCTGTCGAACCGTTCTCTGTACTCGTATATTGCTGACTATAAGAGGCAAGGCTTATAAAAGATAAAACAAATAGTAAATTATATCTCATGGTATTTATTTAGATTGAATAAAAATAAGTTTTTGCAAATATAAGTTCACAAATTTGTTTTAACAAAATTTATTGATGCATTTTAGCACTTAAAACTTGCTTAGTTTTTTCTTAAGATTGTCTTAAGATTTTGTTTATTATGATTTAATTATTTAAAGATAAATTAGCTTTTTAAAATTCTAAATTTCTTATTTACCTAAGTTGCGTTAGGGATAAGAGCGGTATCTCCCAATTTAGAAAAACATGGCTTTTTAGCCGTAGTTTTACTTATTGGGAATTTAGCGGATAGCCCGACCGAAGGGAACGCCCAAACAAAAAATCTGCTGTATTTTAATTCCTAACATAAAAAAAACCTTGCTCAAGATGAACAAGGTCTATATTCTAAAGATAAAGAATAAACTATTTTACTGTAATTAAGTACGTAGCCATTTTCCAGATTTCATCGTATTTTTTACCATTATGTTCTCCGGCAGTTTTCTCTGTATAAGCAAATTCTACCATATAGTTTCCTGGCCAGATTGGTGTAAACGAGATTTCTCCGTTTTCATTACTCCATAATTCTTTTTCCCATCCATTAGGAGCAATTACTTTCATTTTTTGCTCTTTGGCAACTTTAGCTTCATATGATGCATTTACATTCACTTTTGCCTTTTGTTTTGCCGTTGTAGCATCTTTAGAAAATAAGCTGATGATATTTGTGTTGGCAGCAGCTTCGTTTCCTTTTACAGCATTACCTACTGTAACTGTTGCGCTTGAGTTATAATCTAAAACCATAGTTCCGTAAACATCTTTTACTTTATGGTGCATTGCGATGGTATAAACACCATCTTCATCTGGCGTAAAAAACGCCTGATATTTATTTTCTAAAGCTGTTGCAGTAAGTTTAGTCTCTTTTTTTGACGGACTAATAACTACCAGGGTAAAATCTTTTAAATCAGAAAACCATTTTGAAGCAGGGGTAATATCATTATCTGAAAATTCTCCAAAGAAAACTGAAATTTCTTGTGCTTTTCCTTTTGTTCCGGTTGCTTTAGTTTCGATCCAAAGTGCATGAGCAAATAATTGGGGACTGGCAACTAACATAAAAAGTAAAAATGCGATTGATTTTAAAGTTTTAGATTTCATAAGATGAAGTTTAAATTGTATTAAAAATTATTTTTTCACAAACTTAAGCCTTATTTAGAATAATTAAAAATAAAACAAGTAAAAAGGCTTGTTAAAGTTTGTAAATTGTACCATATCAAATTCTTAGAAAGGTTTTGGGTGTTAAAAATTTCAATTAATAAGAAAGTATTTTTTATTTCTGTTATAAAATAAAACACCTCTGTTTTTCAGGCAGAGGTGTTTTTGATAAAATTGTATTTAAAACTTCAAAGTTAAGTTTACCAAGAAGTTTGTTGGAGTCTGAGCCATTCCATAGGAATCCCAGTATTGTTTATTGTTTAAGTTATTGAATTTAACACCAATTCTCCATGTTGGCTGGTCATAAAATACAGTAGCATTATAAACTGAATATGATGGAGCGTAAAAACTTTGATCTTCAAATTTATATTGCTTGTCTACATAATTTCCTCCAAAACCAACTCCTAAATCTTTTAATATGTTTTGAAATTTATAAGAAACCCAAAAATTAACTACGTTTTCAGGCGCACCGCTGGCTTTATTTCCTTCAATCGCAGCATCAGATGATTTTACAATACGATTATCGTTATAGGCATAACCCAACATTGCGTTTAAACCTTCTATAGGGTTAGCAATAAATTCGAAATCCACACCTTTACTTACTTGTTTACCGTCCTGAACAGAAAAACCATCAGGAGTTGTTCTTGTAGCATTATCAATAGTAATGTTGTAATAGCTTACTGTAGTGCTTAATTTTTTATTAAAAGCTTCTACTTTTACACCACCTTCATATTGATTTGCATAAACTGGTTTTAAAACTAACAATGTTCCGTCCGGTTGATTTACAGGACCTGAATTTTGAAAACCATTCATATAGTTTCCAAATAAAGAGACCTGATCTTTAACAACTTCATAAACCAAACCTAATTTAGGAGATAAAGCCGTCTGGTTATAACCTTCTGTATCTTCTAATTTTTTCTGGACAAAGTTATCCATTCGAAGGCTCAGCATAGCAGATAAACGATCTGTAAAGCTAATTACATCTGATGCATAAACACTAAATGTTTGTTCGTCAGGAACTCCAAATTCAAATTGAGATACTACTGCATCGACTTGTTTTTTTCGTATTGGGCTAAAAGTTTTTGTTACATCAATAGTATCTAAAACTCCTGTTGTTCCATAAGTAAATGTGCCGTTTGTAAACCTGTAATTTACGCCCGCTAATAATTTATGTTTGATGCTTCCGGTTGCAAATTCTCCGTTAATATTCTCTTGTATATTCGTAAACTGGTTGGCAATTGGTCCAAAAAGAGATACGATTCTTTGCACTTCAGTAGGCGAATTCCAAACCGTGTAATATTGATAACTGTGAGCTACATTTTCGTCTATAAATGAGAAAAGAGTAGTAGATTTCCAGTTTTCTGCCAGTTTATATTCTGCCTGGACAAAAACTTTTGCCGATGAGGTTTTTGCATCCGCATCATCGTGAAATAAACTTGTTTTATAGTCGACCTTAAGATCCGTTGGGTTCGTAATTCCGGCAGCGTATGAACGTCCGTAAGTAGGGCGAGTGTTGTTTGTATTATACACTTCGGTATCCAGGCTCAGCGTTAATTTATCTGTTGCTTTATAAATAAGGCTTGGAGCGATCAGCAACGTTTTATTAAAACCAAAGTTTAAAAAACTCTTCTCTGTGTTTACAGAAGTATTTAGCCTGAACAGCACTTTATTGTCTTGCGTTAATGGGGTATTAATATCAAGAGCAAGCCTGTTTAATCCATAACTTCCAGCTGTGTATGATACTTCTGTTTTTTTGGTTTCAAACGGTTTTTTGGTAACCAGGTTTACAACACCTCCAAAAGAGGAAACAGATGATCCGAATAAAGTTCCTGAAGGTCCTTTAAGAACTTCAATACGTTCTGCATTATCAATAGAAATAGAGCTTCGTCCCGTCATATTTTCCATTCCGTTTCTGGCATTAACACCCGTGCTAAATCCTCTAAAAGAAATTTCAAGTCCTCCCGAAGGATAAATTTTAGAAGTTACACCAGGTGCATTTTGAACCGCGTTTCTAATATCTACTGCAATTTGCTCCTGCAAAAGTTCTTTTTGTATCACACTATAAACTTGTGGATTCTCCAGGTTTTTTAACGGCATTCTGGCAACGTAATCTGTTTTTTTAGATAAGATGCTTTTCTTGCCATTCACGACAACTTCATGTAATTCTTTGTTAGAAACTTTTAATTGCAAATTAATAGTTGCCGTTTCATTTTCGGTTACTACAACATCTTGTTCAGTAGTTTCGTTACCGGTTAAGGATATTTGTATCGTATAAGTATTTGGTCGGGCTCTGTTTAGTTCAAAACTACCATCGTCGTTTGTGGTAGTACCATATTTTGAGTTTTTAAGAATAACATTTACGCCAGCTGCCGGATCTCCGTCAGATGTAGTGATTGTTCCTTTTATTTTTCCAAAATTTTGTTGAGCAAATGAACAAAAAACAGAGAAAAGAAAACTGATTGTAAATAGAAAACGATATGTTTTCGCAGTAGAATATTTCATTTTTAATTATTTGGTTAAGATTTATTTTTATTTAGAATTAATAAAAACAGTGCAAATTTAAAAATTAATATTTCCTTAACAAATATTATTTAGTTTGATTTATTGTAGTTTTTGTTATATTTTGCTCCACTTTTTTTAAAATTAATGAATGACTGTCAATTAAATTAAAATTCTTACGTTCATTAAAAAATCTGAAAAGGGTAGAAGTTACACTTCAAAAGACTTAATTTTGCAGTCTGAAAAATTACTTCATGATTTTACCTTTCTTTAAAAAAATTCAAAATACACCCAGAGGATTTAGAATAGCTAATACTGTATTTTTTTTCCTTTCCGGATTTGGATATTCTTCCTGGGTCTCCCGAATTCCGCATATAAAAGCACAATTACATTTATCCGAAGCTGAATTTGGAACTGTTTTATTCGCCTTTCCTATCGGTTTGATGCTAACAATGCCTTTTACAGGAAGATTATTAAACAAATACAGCAGCCGTTATATCATGTTATTAGGAGCAGTAATGTTTAACATTGTTCTGGCTTTACCCGGTCTTGCCGGTTTTGTATGGCAGCTGGTCATTATACTTTTAATCTTTGGGGCTTCTCGTAATATCTTTAATTTATCTATTAATGCCCAATCGCTTGAGGTTCAGAAATTATACAAGCAATCGATCATAACCCGTTTTCATGCTGTTTGGAGTATTGCCGTTTTTTCCGGAGCAGGTTTAGGTTATGTAATGGTATCAAGGCATATTGCACCATCACATCATTTATTGGGAGTAAGTGTTTTTATGATGGCGCTTACTGCTTGTTTTTATCCTTTAAGTATTCATAATGAGCCAGTACCGGTTAAGAAGAAATTCTTTTCGATGCCGGAAAAAAACCTGATCAAGTTTGCCATAATTTGTTTTGTATCTATGGCTTGCGAAAACACGATGTACGATTGGAGCGGAATTTATTTCGAAAATATATTACATGCTTCACCAAAGTTAACCAGTGCAGCATTTGTATTTTTTGCAACAGCCGTAACTTTAGGACGTTTGTTTGGAGATTATGGCGTAATGAAATTTGGCACGAAACGAATTTTGCTTTACAGCGGTATTTTTATCACTGTAGGATTTGCAATTTGTTTTCTATTGCCTTTTATCTATCCTACGATTTTTGGTTATGTTTTAATCGGAGTAGGGGTTTCCTGCGTAGTTCCGTTAGTATTTAGCATTGCCGGAAGATCTTCAAAATTAAGCAGCGGTTCTGCATTAACCTCTATATCTACAATTGGTTATCTGGGTTTTTTACTGGTTCCGCCAATGGTTGGGTTTATCTCTGAATACTTAAGTATGAAATTTGCATTTTTGGTAATGGCGTTTCTAGGTATACTGATGATTTTTATGGTAAATAAAATCGGGGAGAATGAGTAGGTTTTTTGAAGTTGCTGAGGTTCTGAGTTGCTAAGTAGCTAAGTTTTTTCAATTTTTTTGATTGCCTAAACGGTACTAAAGTCCAGCGCTACAATATAGACCATCCCTGAGGAATTTTAAAGCAAGAACCTTTGGTTTGATTCATTTTGTAGAACTGGACTAAAGTCCAGATTTAGATAAGTCAGCAAATTTAGATGATGATACATTAGAAAAAACTTGCTCCCGATTGTAGAGAACAAGTTTTCACATATCATTATTTCTTCGCCATTACAAACTTTTCCGTTGTAACTTTTCCATCCAATTTTCCAGAAATCTCAGCGGTCAAAGTATTATTACCACCTTTTGTATACGTAATTTTTTGAGGATAATCATGTTTTGGATTTTCGAAAACCAATTGTTTATCAGATTCTAAAGTTGAATTAAATGCAACAGGTTTATCATCATTTTGACCTTTTACGGTGGCAAAATACGTTAATGTTTCGCCTTTTTGAGCTAAAACAATATTTTCGAAATGTAATGTATCTTTTCCTTTTATAAAGTATGAAGCAGCACTAAAAGTACTGTCATTTAGTTTGATCCAGTTTTCTGAAAGTGCGCCATCAGTAGATTTATTTTCCCAATTGCCAATCAGCCAATCAGCAATTTTGATTTTATCTTTTTCAACAGATTCTTTTTTCTGGCAAGAAACAATGGCTACTAAAAGAATTAAAAGAGTAATTTTTTGAAACATATATTTTGATTTTTTGGTATTAATTTGAAATACTAAAGTATGAAAAAAAAGTTAACCACAAATTTACTTCGCTTATTCGCTATCGCTCGGGTCACGAATTTTTTGTTTCACGCAGATTTAAAAAGATTTAAGCTGATAATCACTGATTTGTATATAATTAAAAATCAAAATTAAATCTGCCCAAATCTGCAGAATCTGCGTGAAACAAAAATCATTTTAATCCTTTTAATCTGTGGCAAAAATCTATATACTGTTGCTCAAAATTGAATAAACCAGTTCTTTTGTTGGTTTTTGATCTTTTAGTTTGGCTCTTACATCATCAAAAGTCACTTTAAAATCACAACCCAATTTATAATCGCCACATCCATAAGCGGTATTCCCTTTCATTATTGTTCCTTTTTTACATTTCGGACACGTTAATGCATCAGAATCATTTGTTGCAGATGGTTTTGATTTCGCTTTAGGAGTTGTTTTCTTGGTTTCGAGTTTAAGTTTGTAATTTTCTTCAAAGCGTATTAAACCTTCAACAGTTCCTTCATCGGTTTTGAAACCTTTTATATTTACGGTCGATCCTTTTTGGACTAGTCTTAGATATTGATTTTCAGATATTTTTTTCTCTGCAAAAGTATAAGGCAAAACAAAATCACAACCTGCTTTATAATTACCACATCCGTAAGCGGACTTTCCTTTTATCAAAGTAGCTTTCTGGCATTTTGGACAGGTTTCTGCTAAAATTCCGTCAGCTTTCTTTTTCTCTACTTTAGCGACTTCTTTCTGCACACTTCCTGCATGCGAAATATTGGCATGCCTGGTTTCACTTCGGACTTCAGTAACCAAAGCTTCAACCATTCGCTTCATGTTTTTTATAAAAGCTCCAGCGGTAAAAGTTCCTTTTTCGATATCTTTAAGCTGCTTTTCCCACGAACCTGTAAGTTCCGCCGATTTAATTAATTCATTCTGAATTGTATCAATAAGCTGAATTCCTGTTGGCGTTGGCAAAACCTGCTTTTTATTTCGAACAATATATTGACGTTTAAAAAGTGTTTCGATAATATTCGCACGCGTTGACGGACGGCCAATACCATTTTCTTTCATCAATTCTCGTAAATCTTCGTCGTCGACTTGTTTTCCTGCGGTTTCCATCGCACGCAATAAAGTTGCCTCTGTAAACTGATTGGGTGGTTTGGTCTCTTTTTCTAAAAACGAAGGCTCATGCGGACCTTTTTCTCCCACAACAAAATTGGGTAATAAATCGGCTTCTTTTTCTTTGGCATTTGGATCTTCAAAAACAACACGGAAACCTTTTTTTAAGATCACTTTTCCAGTGGTTTTAAACATTACATCGGCTGCTTTTCCAATTACTGTTGTGTTGGCAACTAAACAATCGTCGTAAAATACAGCAATAAAACGTTTGGTAATAATGTCATATACTTGCTGCTGATTATATTGCAAATTGCTTTCTATTCCGGTTGGAATAATAGCATGGTGATCCGTAACTTTTTTATCGTTGAAAACTTTAGGTGATTTCTTAATCTTTTTTCCTAAAAGCGGTTGCGTTAATTCAGAATATTTGGTTAAGTTTTGTAGAATCCCCGGAACTTTCGGATAGATATCGTTTGGTAAAAAAGTCGTATCAACTCTGGGATACGTAACTACTTTTTGTTCGTATAAGGTTTGTACAATTTTAAGCGTTTCATCTGCAGAGAATCCAAATTTTGTATTGCAATATACCTGTAAACCTGTTAAGTCAAATAGTTTTGGTGCGTATTCGTTTCCGTTCTTTTTATCGACAGAAACAATTTCGAATTCACTTTCTTTAACTTTATTAGCCAAAAGTTCACCGTCTTCTTTTTTCAGGAAACGGCCTTCTTCATAACTAAAAAGTGTTTCTCTGTATAAAGTCTGTAATTCCCAATAGGGTTGAGGCTTAAAATTTTCAATTTCCTTAAAACGGTCTACAACCATTGCCAATGTTGGCGTTTGCACACGGCCAATAGACAATACTTGTTTGTAACCGCCATGTTTTACAGTATACAAACGTGTAGCATTCATACCTAATAACCAGTCGCCAATAGCTCTCGAAAATCCGGCATAAAATAAATTATCGTAGTTGGCAGAAGGTTTTAAGTTCTCGAAACCTTCTTTTATAGCTTCGGTTGTCAGGGACGAAATCCATAAACGCTGTACTTCGCCTTTATAATGGGCTTCGTTCATTACCCAACGCTGAATCAATTCTCCTTCCTGTCCGGCATCCCCGCAGTTTATGACAACTTCGGCTTTGTCGAATAGACTTTTTACTATTTTAAATTGTTTCTGGATTCCTGAATTCTCTACTACTTTAGTTTCAAACTTTTCAGGAAGCATGGGTAAGTTGTTCAAATCCCAGCTTTTCCAATGAGGTTTATAATCGTTAGGCTCTTTTAAAGTGCATAAATGTCCAAAAGTATACGTTACCGCATAACCGTTTCCTTCATAATATCCGTCATGTTTGGTATTGGCTCCCAAAACGGATGCGATTTCACGTGCTACACTTGGTTTCTCAGCTATACAGACCTTCATTTTCTCTTTTACATTTGAAGAGCGAAATTAAGGATTTATTATAAGAAAGTTGTTAAGGTTCTAAAGTTCTATGACAAGGCTTCGGGACTAAGTTTTTTATATTGTCGTTAAAAAGCTGGATATGAAGTTTTTTAAGTTTGTTTTTTTTTAATCTCGCGAAGTCGCAACATTTATTCCTTGCGAGCAACAAAACAATCACATTTAGTATATCCTATTGTGATTGCTTCGTTGCTTAGTCCCGAAGCTTCGGGATAGAATCTTAGTTTCTTAACATCTTTCTACACACCTGCAAAAAACTCCAACATCGTTTTTAATGCTTCTTTTGAATGCATTTTTTCACCATTCTCAAGTGATTCCTGTGCTGCTTTTGATGCTCTTTCTCGCATACTTATTTCATAATCAGCAATAGCTTCGTGAATTGTTTTATAAGTGTCAGATGTTAGGCATTCATTTAATTCTAATGCATCTCGCATTGCCATATTTGCGCCTTCGCCGGCAAAAGGAGGCATAACATGCGCTGCATCACCAATAATGGTTACGTTTGGCAATGCTTCCCAGTTTTGATCTAAAGGCATACAATTAATAGGACGCGGAATAAAAGGTGTCGAAACATTCTCGAACAATTCGTACCAGATATTACTCCATTCCGGGTATTCTTTTTTAAACCATTCCAGTATTTGTGTTCTATCAGTATAATCCAGGTTATTGTTGGATGACCAATTTTCCGGAGCTTTAAAACTTGCGTAAAATCCAAGTGCGCCATCTCCTTTTTGTCCCATCAATAAATTTCTTTCGTTGCCAAAAGCCATGATTTTTCCTCCTTTTAGTAAAGAATCGATTGCAGGTGTTGCTTTTTTAGATTCATAAACATTACCCTCAAGCATGGTAATCCCTGAATAAAATGCTTTGATATCAGTAATATAAGGTCGGATTTTAGAATTGGCACCATCAGAACCAATTACAATATCGGCGTAAAATGACGATCCGTTTTTAAATGTTAGCAGCCAGCCTTCGTTTTGTGGTTTCATAGAGATAAAGTGACTGTCCCAAACAATGGTTTCCGGTTGTAGGGATTCTAATAATATTTTCCTTAAAACACCTCGGTCGATTTCAGGACGAAAATATTCATTGCCAAAATCTTCCTCAACATTTGTTTCGTGATCGCTGAAAAATATTTTTGCGTTTTCGTCAGTAATAAGGGTTTTATCTGCCCCGGGCATAAAATTATTTCTGAATTCCTCAAATAAATTAGCTTTATGAATTGCTGCCAATCCTGAGTCGTCATGCAAATCAAGCGGAGAACCTTGCACGCGCGCATCTTTATTCAAATCTCTTTCGTATACTTTTACATTTACGTTTTGCAATTGCAAAAGTCTGGCTAATGTAAGTCCGCCGGGACCGCCGCCTATAATAGCAACTTGTTTATTTTCTAGTAACATTCCTGTTTAAGTTTTAAATTAATTTTATTCCAAATTGGCTTATGAGCCTTTGGTTGGGACAAAATTATTGCTGTTTCAGGACGGATAATAGTATAAATCGGTCATTTTTGTTTTTTAATAATTCACTGGGAACTACGCCAGAGAATTTCTTGATCTCTTTTATAAAGTGATTTTGATCTGTGAAGTTTAATTCCGGAAAAAGTTTGCCTTGCGCAATATGTTCTAATGAAGCCTTAAAGCGCAGAATTTTACAGAATGCATTTAGCGAAAGTCCAAATTGCTTGTTGAAATAACGATTGATTTCCCTACTGCTCCAGGATATTTCGTCTGAAAGCTGCTGTACTTTTATTTCGCCATTCGATTCATAAACCAGTTTAAAAAGTTTTCGTTTTCTTTCGTCGATTTTGGCAGGTAAAAGTTCCTTTAGTTTTTTGGATATTTTAGAATGAAAAGAATCAAAATCTTTTAAATCCTCGTTGGTCATATTCCAAAAGTCTTTTGGTAAAACTTTGGCACTATTTAATATATCGGCAATAGGAGTATCCAAAAGATATTCGGCTCCCAATGGTTTAAAACTAATTTTAAAAGCCAGCGTATTTGCAGGAATAGCTTGCTGTTCAGGAACATTTTCAAGACCAATAAGTGTAGCCTGAAAAGGTTCTGATTTTGATTTCATGAAAAACAAATCAATTCTTCCGTCCGGCATCAGGACAACTTCCATGTCGTTGTGGGACTTGTTATGAAACATTCCAATATTTTCTACAAAGTCAGCGAGTGACTCGTCTGGTTCTATGGCTTTGTAGTAGAAATCGTTGTTCATTTTTAGAATTAGTATTAAAATTGAAAAACTTAAAATTAAGCCTTTTTTGTTTTATCTGTTAGATATTTCCGAATTGGACTGTCATAAAAAACCATAGTTAAATAAGCTATGCCTACTAAAAAAAGTGTTCCTGAGATTATAATAAAAGTAAGCTGACCGTTTTCTGGTTTATACTTCGTGTAATAGTTGGCAAATATCCACATGACGGCATAATGTGTCATGTATAGCGGATAGGATATATTTCCCAAAAAGATACATAATTTTTTTAATCGTGGATTTAATGTAGCTCCTGCCCCAAGAGTTATCAGGAACGGAAAATAAAGCAATACGATTATAGGTTCTGTCAACCAGTTAAAATCAGAAAAGGGTACAAAGAAAACCAACAATAATAAGATGGATAAAGCGATAAATCCCAGATTTGATTTGATAATCCAGTTAGAGCGATAAATGAGCATTCCCGCTAAAAACGAATACGAAATACGGGCAAAACCATCCCAGAAAGTTTCTCCGCTCCATCCGCCCAATAAAGAACCTCCGGCACGATGACTGACAAAACAAAGACCTGTTGCAGCAAAAACAGTTAATAAAAAGAGCGAACGACGACTTAGTTTATAAAGAAAAAGAGCGTATAGCATATTCGCCACATATTCCCAAAACAAAGACCAGCCAGGCGCATTTAAACCAAATAAGTTAAAATAGCGATCTGCCATAACCGGAAAAGGAACCAGAAAAACCGAAGCCAGAAATATCAAAATCAATCTGCCGGTTTCATAAGTTTCAGGATGACCACCAAAGGGATCAAATAAAAAGGCCAATACACCTAATACAGATCCAAAAATAACCAAAGGATGCAACCTGATTAACCGCAATCTAAAAAAGTCAGTAAGTTTCATTTTGTCGATACGATCGTGATAGGCATAGGCAATAACAAACCCGGAAAGGCAAAAGAAAAAATCAACCGCCAGAAAACCATGTGCAATAAAATTTTCGCTTGGCGGATGAACGATTTCCATAAAATGAAAAATTACAATTGCCACAGCGGCAATTCCTCTTAATCCGTCGAGGATTTCAAAATGTTGTTTTGGTTTTACTTGCATTATCAAAGCTTCAATTCCCCTTCTAATACCGTTACCGCTTCGCCTAAAATAAAAACTTTATCCTCTAAAAGTTCTGTACTCATTGTTCCAGTTCTAGAGGAAGACTGATACGCATTCAGTTTTGTTTTGTTGAGTTTTTGTACCCAATACTTGGTCAAAAAAGTTTGAACGCCACCAGTTACAGGATCTTCATTAGTGCCAGACCAAGGCCAAAAATAGCGGTAATGAAAATCGAAAGCTTCAGTATCAGAAACAGCGGTTACTAAAACACCATTTATTCCGGTATATGAATTTACTAAAGCCGTGAAATCAGGTTTTAAATTTGCCAGTTCAGCTGCACTTTTAATTTCAATTAAAATTATATTATTTTTTGGACTATATCTTTTATCCAAAATCTCAGAAATTCCAAGTGCGTCAATCATTTCCTGAGGAACTTCTGTTTCCTGGGTCTCATAAACAGGAAATTGCATTTTGATCTTGTTTCCTTCTTTCGCAATAAAAAGCTCGACATTATCAGCGTTAATAAATTTTATATTTTCGAATGAAGTAGTGTCGAAAACAATTTTTGATGAAGCCAATGTCGCATGTCCACATAACGGAATCTCAGTCTTTGGCGAAAAAAACCTGATGCTGTAAGTGTTGTCTGAAATTTGTTTTATAAAAGCAGTTTCAGAAAATCCAATTTCTGTTGCAATACTTTGCATCGTTTTGCTGTCAAGATCTGTGTTTGGTAAACAGACTGCAGCTGGATTTCCTTTAAATTTTTCATTCGTAAAAGAGTCTACAAAATAAGTTTTCATTTTTTATATAAGTTTAAAACTGTATCAGGACAATACAGATGAGGTTTTAATATTTGAAATCAAATTTAGAGAATTTACTTGTTTAAACTTATAATTATTTTGCTCTGTTTGATAACTAATTTTTTAATAATCTAATAAAACTATGCGTGAATAAGAATTTGTTTTTAATCAATTTTATAGTGTTATTTGTTAAAAATAATTAACTATCAAATCTATGACAAAACATTACGCAATTGAATTTTTTAAATTTGAAAAATTTAATAGAGTTCTTTTTTTATTTCTATCTATTATCGCTTTAACATCATCATCATGCAGTAAAGATGATGCTCCCGACACACCAACATTACCAGCTGTAACTACCGGTACAGTAACGGGAACTGTAAAAGAGAATGAAAATTTTATTGTAGGCGCAACTGTAATATTGAAACAAACAGGTCAAGATGATAAAAGTGCAACTATTGGAGCTAATGGTACTTTTACATTCACTAATGTACCTGCGGGCGCTGCCAGCGTTGTAATTTCTTTTCCTTCGTATATTACTCAAACTACTTCGGTTACAGTAGCAGCTGGAATAACCACTACGCTACCAGTGGTTATGGGAGGCGATCCTGCGATAAAAACGCTTATACCAGATGCTAAATTTGAAGAAATACTTATTAAAAACGGATATGATACAGCGCCTGTTGACGGAAGCGTGCCTACGTATAAAATAAATAAAATTAAGTCCCTATATCTTAATGATTCAGGAGTGGCAGATCTAACAGGAATTCAGGATTTTGCAGCTTTAGAAAGTTTCTCTTGTTCAAACATATATGGTACTTCTGTTATAAAACTAACATCAGTAGACCTTTCTAAAAATCTTGCCTTAAAAACAGTAGATGTTTCATTTAATAACATAACGACTATAGATATCTCTAAGAATCTGGCTTTGCAAACATTAAAAATGAGTTCTAATTTAATTACTACGTTAGACGTTTCAAATCACACTGCTCTTACATTGTTGTATTGTGACAGAAATCCGTTAACGACATTAGATGTTACAAAAAATACGTTGTTAAAAGAATTAGGTTTTGGTGGTACTATCAGTACTATAGATCTATCTAAAAATCCAGCATTAGTAAATTTATATAGCGGAGGAGCTAAATTGAATACACTGGATGTTTCTAAAAATCCTGCTTTAGAAGTATTATGGACTGAGAACAACAATCTAACGACGCTGGACGTTTCTAAAAATGCAGCTCTAAAAAGTCTAGGTTGTGATGGCAATAAGCTAACTACTCTAGATTTGAGTGGCAACCCGCTTTTAGCCATGGTTACCTGTTCAGGAAACAAAATTACTACAATAGATGTGAGTAAAAATATCAACCTTGCTACATTATATTGTCCTAACAATCTGATTTCTAGTTTAGATGTTAGTAACAATCCAAAACTAACAAGTTTGAACTGTCCTTATAATAAACTGACCTCTCTGGACCTTTCTAAAAACCCTCTTATTGCAGCAGTCGATGGAAATTATTTTGCTTGTAATAACAATTTGTTAACTACACTAAATCTTAAAAATGGTAATAACAAAAAATTTAACGGAGCGAATTTCCTAAATAATGCTTCTACTCTTAAAATAGCTGTAGATGACGTAGATTATTCAAATACGAATTGGAAAGCATATAAAGATGCAAGCGCTACTTATGTAAGTTCTTTTTAATACGTAACAATACTATATACGCTTATTTTAAAAAAGCTACCGGAATTATTTTTCTGGTAGCTTTTTTTGTTTAGTTTCAAAATTTATTGATAAATCTGTAAATTGAATTTTTAGTATATCTTGTTGATAATCTATTATTTATAAAAATCAGTTGTATGCACCCGATTGTATACAATCACTTAAAATTAAAGTATTAACTGTAATTTCGTTTCGAAGAAATAAATATAAAATCATGGAAATACAGAATAATAAACAAGCCACAGAATTTTTTGAATTAATGAATAAAACAAAAGATTTCAGAAGACTAAAACAAGAAAATAAAGGTGATAATTCGTTTAGCGTAAATCTAAAAGTATCCGGTTATAACGAACTTAATATGATGGTTTCAGATTTACTAAAAGCAAGTATTATTTTGCTTAATGATGATGCAAAAAGTCTGTCAAGTATTACAGCAAATACAGATATTAATGTAATGACTTTGCTTGAAATTGCATTGCAGCTTTTACCAGAACAAGAAATGGAGTTGTTGGATGATTTGCACAAGATTTATTTGGAGTCTAATGCAGTATAAGTTTTTCTATTGCTAGCGTCAGCGTGTGATTCATTAATTGTTCTGCGAATTACGTTTTTTAATTTCGGAATCTATATGATATATAAAAATTAAAATAGGGATTATTGTTGTAACACTAAGAGTCAACAGCGTAAAAATTAACCTGTATTTTGTTACACTAATGATCCAGGTCAAAATAAGAATCCATAAAATGCTTAACCCGATACTAGTTATTTTTAACACTTTTTTATTCTTATTTAGTTCTTTTAAACTAGAATCTGATACTGATTTGTTTCTCATAAATAAAAAAGTTAAAACTAAGTACAAAAAAAAGTAATTGATTTTAAATTCAATTTACACTTTTGTGTAGTTTTTAGTATTTTTATAAGATGGAAAATGAAAAAAGATCTTTACTCAGCCGCAACAAGATAGAAGCTACATCAGAGGCAGACAAATTTCAGTTTGGTAATTATCTGGAAGTGGTGAAATCTTTTGCAAAAATTACGTATCAAAGTATTTATGTAATTGATTATGAAGAAATGAAGTTTGAATATGTGTCTAATAATCCTTTGTTTTTATGTGGTTTTTCGGCAGAAGAAGTTCTTGAAATGGGTTATGAATTCTATTTTAATAATGTTCCAACTGAAGATCTTCAGTTATTAGAAACCATCAACAATGCCGGATTTGATTTTTATGATAAACTACCTAACAATGACGAACGAAAATTATACAGCATATCGTATGATTTTCATTTAAAGGGGAAATATGATAAACCCATTCTTATCAATCATAAACTGACGCCACTTTTTCTTAATCAGCAAGGAGCAGTTTGGAAATCGTTGTGTCTGGTTTCTATTTCACACAATAAAAAAGCTGGAAACATTATTATAAACAAGCAGGGTTCAGATACTTTGTGGAAATTTGATTTATCCGGTAAAGTCTGGATTGCAAAAAATAAATTAAAATTAAAATACAAAGAATTGGAAATACTTCGGTTATATGGTCAGGGTTTAACCATAAATCAGATTGCCGAAAAAATGTTTGTTTCTCCGGACACGATAAAATATTATAGAAGAAAAATTTTTGAAACTTTTGAAGTTAAAAATTTTACCGAAGCATTGTCTTTTGCTTTGGATAATAAGATTATTTGAAATTGATTTAGATTGCGTTTACGTGCGAGACGCTCGCGATAGCGTGGGAAATGGGCAAAAAGTGTTTGGAACTTTTTGCCTATTTTTATTGTAAATAATTTGTTTTTATAGCAATAAGATCGCAACAATTTTCAATTTCCAATTAAAAATAATAGTTGTGCTAATGAGATATTGCTTTTTAATCCAAATCCGTCAGAAAAATGAATGACAATTGTATTAGATTTAGTATATTCTTCTACTCTTGTAATTTGATTAGGGTTAATGTTAAAAACAAAATTGTTTAAATCGGTAATTTGAATAAGTTTCATATTTATTAATTTAATAGTTAATATCTTATATATTTGCAAGTTTTGAAAATTAGCAAGAATAAATATGGTTTGTTATTGTACTTCTCTTTCAAGAACCCAAACAAATGAATCTTCTTCTTTTTCTTTACTATAATATTTTTCTAATGATTTTAATGTCCAGCCGGTGTTAGATCGTTCTACTAACCAGTTGCTTAAAAAACCATTTTCGATTTGTGTTCCTGTTACTGTTCCTGTTTGATATTCTTTTTTCTTTAACATACTTATTTAAGGATTTATGAATTTTTCTTAGTTTGTGGTGTTCGCGTAAGCTTGAGATTAGAAAATGACTTTATTATTGTAATTGTAAAACTTCTTCATGGAATTCGTACTCTTTTGGGATGCCATCTAAAAACCATGAAACTTTATACCAGCCGTTTTTATAATCCTCACTAATAGTCATAGATGGACTGCCAGATTTTAATTTGACAACATCACCAATTTTAAATTTGCTCATAATATTATTTTTTTAATTATTTGATTATTGATTTATCTTACTTTGTTTTTTTTTGTATTCGTGTTAAAGATGATTTAATTTATTTGTGTTAGATTCCTCGGCTAGCGCGAGCGTCTCGCTCGTGCCCGTGTAATATTTCATTTTTTTGTTATTGACGTGGCTTGTGTTCACGAGCGGGACGCTCGCGCCAGCAGGGGGCTCATAAAGATTATTTTTTCTTTAATCATTATGAAAACGAATCATAAATCCGATCCATCTACCATCTATACTTTATTCAGTTTCGCAGACATATCTATAAACAGCACTCATAACTGTTCCTGGTATAATTTTATCATTGTACGAATCATTGTAAATTTTTTCAATTATTTCACCATTTCGATCATAAATCACACCATCTGAAGTTGAATATGTTTTCTCAGAGCAATCTAATTTATAAAACTGAACACTTGAACCGCCACCTGTTTTAATTAACTTACCTTTTTTATTTTTACCAGTTTTTATTGGGGGCACTATTTTCAACCAAAATTCTTTTGTATCATAATTATCTTTTTCAAAATATAGATATACTTCTGTTCCGTCTTTAGCTGAAGTTACATACTGAAAGTCATCATTTTGAGAGAATGATTTGCTTGAAATTACAAGGAGAAAAATTGTAAATAATATTTTTTTCATTTTACATAAATTTAAAAAGACACAAAGGACATAAGTTAAAAAGTGATATTTGAGTTTCGATTTTTAGTTTAATAAATTTTGTTCATTTTTATATCTCTTTTAATAAAAACAAAAATCGTTTTTAATTCAAATTAATCAGCAAGTAAAAACACCTGATTTTTATTCAATTTTGATAGCTTCATCGAATTTTCCATTTTCACCATATAAACCTAAATTACCGTTCGATTCTAAAATATAATATTCTCCGTTTTCGTTATTATCTTGATATTTTACTTTTCCATCTTCATTTGATTCAGCAATTTCATTATCCATTTTACTACCATCTTTGAACATAATTCTCATTACTTTTTTTTGCGATAAGTTTTTATAAAGTACTAAACTCGCACCCATTAAACTTTTTTCACTACGCCATTTATTTAAAATTTCTCCCTTTATATCTTCTGTATTCGAAGTTTGTAGATCTTGAATTTCTGTTGATCCCATAATGTTAATTTCTAAAGTCGGGGTAAAATGTGTTGTAGCCCAAGCAAATCCTTCTGTCATATTTGGTATATAATAAAAAATCCAAAGTTTGTTATATTCAGTACGGTCTTCACGAATTTTGGTTGCAATTTCTTGAAGAATTTCTTTGTCGACTTTTTTATTCAAACGAACTTCTACATTATTTTTACTTAAGTCTGGGTTAGGTACTTCTTTTGTAATTTCCCATTTTACATCTTCAGGAATATTTGAGTTTTTTTCGCAAGAGACAGAAATTAGAAGTAGTAAAAAGAATAGTATTTTTTTCATGATTTAAAAGTTTTAATATTAATAGGTTCTAAATTATATTTCAAAAGTAAATCCCTTTAATTCAATGATTTTACGGAAATCCATAAATGCCTAAACTTAATTTATAACAATTTTGTTATATAACAAAATTGTTATAAATTTGTGCCGATCTAAAACAAGAAATCTAATAACATTTAAATACCACAAATAACAACAGATGTAATTTGTAATTTAAATTAAAGCAGATGGCTTCAGTAAATGAGTTGTTGAAACTTCTCAAAAAAGATGGTTGGTTTCTTTATAAAAATGGTGCAAACCATGATTTGTACCGACATGCAACAAAACAGAATCAACTTACTATCCCAAGACATGGAAGTAAAGAAATGGCAAATGGCACTTTAAATAGTATTTTAAAAGCAGCGGGACTTAAATAATTCTACAGCTTTTTAAATTTAAAATTCAGACCAATATGAATACAAAAAAAAGGGTGATTTCGGTTATTATTGAAAAAACGGGTACAGGTTTTTCAGCTTATGCAAAAGAAATTGATGGATTAGCGACAGTTGGTAATAGTATCTCTGAGATAAAAGCAAATTTTAATGAAGTACTTCAATATCATGTAGAATATCTGCAAGAACAAGGAGAAAAGGTTAAAATTGCTGATTTTGATATTAGTTATCAAATAGACCTAGAGCAGGTTTTTGATTATTTTAGTGTAATCAATAAATCTGCTTTTGCAGAGCATTATGCAGGAATGAATCAAAGTTTGTTTAGACAATATACTAAAGGATTAGCGACTTTATCTAGCGACAAAATGTTACAGATTTCTAAAGGCTTGCACAAATTAGCAGATGAATTAAGTGATCTGACTTTGGTTTAAATTATCATATTAGTTAGGTTATTCTTGAAGATCAATTGGAGATAAAAGCCAATTAAAAAACCGAAAACCCCTAGCCCTGATAGTAGTGGAAATCCTTTTTCTGGCTCCTTTAGCCAGGAAAAGATTGTAACGGATAGCAGGAAATAGCTCCAAAAAACCATCATGATTCCATTAAAAATCACCCGTAAAAAACTCAAAAGGTTAATGATAGAATTTTAAACAAAAATTTCGTAATTTTGCACTCCAATAAAAGGAATTAGAAAATGTTAGATAGACTTCAAATAGTAAAACAACGTTTTGACGAGATTTCAGACTTGATTATCCAGCCGGATGTTATTTCTGATCAAAAACGTTATGTGCAATTGAATCAGGAGTACAAAAACCTGAAAGCATTGGCTGAAAAGCGCGATGAATATGTGCTTTTGATGGCTAATATAGATGAGGCAAACGAAATTATTGCTGACGGAAGTGATGCAGATATGACCGAAATGGCCAAAATGCAACTAGATGAAGCAAAAGAAAGATTGCCGGAACTTGAGGAAGAAATCAAGTTTATGTTGATCCCTAAAGATCCTGAAGATGCTAAAAACGTGATGGTCGAGATTCGTGCCGGAACGGGTGGGGATGAAGCGAGTATTTTTGCAGGAGATTTATTTAGAATGTATACCAAGTATTGCGAAAATCAGGGTTGGAGAACTTCTGTAGTAGATATGAACGAAGGAACTTCCGGAGGTTTCAAAGAGGTAATTTTTGAAGTGTCTGGCGAGGATGTTTACGGAACTTTAAAGTTTGAAGCTGGTGTTCACCGTGTACAACGTGTTCCTCAGACTGAAACACAAGGCCGTGTGCATACATCTGCAGCTACTGTTATGGTTTTACCGGAAGCAGAAGAATTTGATGTACAAATTGATATGAACGATGTTCGTGTTGATTTCTTCTGTTCATCAGGACCTGGAGGACAATCTGTAAATACAACGAAATCTGCGGTACGTTTAACGCACATTCCTACGGGATTGGTGGCGCAATGTCAGGATCAGAAATCACAGCATAAAAATAAAGATAAAGCATTGAACGTTTTACGTTCTCGTTTATACGAACAAGAATTAGCTAAGAAAGAAGCCGAAGATGCTACAAAACGTACTTCTCAGGTAAGTTCTGGAGACAGATCTGCTAAGATTCGTACTTACAACTACGCACAAGGTCGTGTAACAGATCACAGAGTTGGTTTGACACTTTACGATTTAGGAAATATCATGAATGGTGACATTCAGAAGATTGTTGCTGAGCTTCAATTGGTAAACAATATGGAGAAATTAAAAGAAGCTTCTGAAGTATTTTAATTAGACTTCTTAGATTTTTGGATTTTTTCTTCTTAGATTCTTGATTTAGAAATATATCTTATATAAAAAGCCGAACTAATTAATAGTTCGGCTTTTTTTTTGTTTCCGCCGCACTTGCGGTTGTATGATAGTTTTTGATTATTTTGTAAGTTGGCATTTCAAAATCTTAGCTTCAGAACAAAAAAGAAAAAGAGACTGTTTCATATTTGAAACAGTCTCTTTTTTGTAAGGTCAAAATCTGATAACTCAGCTTTTGGGCAACTTTGTACCTTTGCGTCTTTGTATCTTTGAACCTTAAAAAATATAGTGAAGGATATTAACTGTTTAACCGTTTGTTTATAAAACGTATAAAGCAAGTTAGATACCTAAAAATACTCTCGAAAATTCGAAACATTTATATAGATTCGAGTAAACGTATACACCATTTTTTAATACTATTTCGCTTAGCTTTTCCATAATACATAAATTTGAGTTAAACAATTACTCTCTTGATGATTCTTTTTGTGATGATTCTTCGTTTGAAGATTCATGATGTGGTTTCGAAACTAAATTAGTTACGACAAGTTGTAATAAGGATCCGGCAATACCTTTGAACATATTGGTACTTTTACCAACAATAAATCTTTTAGCAAGATATCCAATCCCAATACTTAATGCAGATTGTGCCAGATTACTTTTAAAACCTACAGTTTCGTTAATTTCTTCTACTGTATTCCTGATGAGATTAAGAGGTTTTAAATTCTCTTTGATATCATCTATTTCGTCTTTTATAGCGCACCATTCTGCGTCCTGTCGAGCTTCTAATTGTTGAATCGTCTGATTTAATCCATCAATAGTATAAAGAGTTTCCATAACAGTCTTTTTTAGTTATTAATTATTTAAATCAGTTTTGATATCTTTTTTAGTCTCTTTAAGAATACTGGAAATTATCATGTTTCCAATAGGTGTTTTAATAATCTTATGTTGCATTGTATGCATTAGCACAGCAACTATAAGGTAAAAAAGTGCTACGATAAAAAAACCGTAATAATACTCCCCAAGTACTTTACCAAGCCATAAACTAATCCCTATATTAAGGAATAAGGTAAAAAATGCAACAACAGCTCCAACTGCTATTCTTGATGTTAGTGTCGATAAAACATCGGCTACAGCTGATACCGTTTTTAGCTTAAGTAATTCTAAACTTGTCTTGGTATAGTTCTCTGCTTTTTCATAAAGATTTAAGTTCTCGTTTGTTGTTGCATTTGATTCCATGATATAGGGTATTTATGGTTTAAAAATTTCACTTTTTAGTAGTTCGTTTTTACACTTTTTGCTTCGTCTTTGATAGAATTGAAGTCTTCTTTTGCCTGATTGAATTTTGCTTTTCCTTCTTCGATAATATCTTTACTGTTTGAAGTAATTGTACTTAGGATACCATCAACTTTAGTTTTTAAATTATCTCCGTAATCTTTTGATTTATCTGAGATTTTTTTTCTTGTGTTTGACCCTTTGTCCGGTGCGAATAATACACCTAAAAATGCTCCTGCAGCTGCAGCTCCTAAAATTCCTAAAATTGTGTTACTTGCTTTCATAATATTTGATTTAGTGATTAATATAATTATTGTTAAAATGTTTGATTTTTAAACTTCTCGACCTTTAATAAGTCTGAATAGAATTGCGATAATTGCGATTACTAATAATATGTGGATGATACTTCCTAAGCTGTAAACAAAGAAGCCTAAAGCCCAAAGGATAACCAATATTACTGCGATTGTATATAATAAATTTGACATGGTTTTTATTATTAAGGGTTAATTAATTGTTTTTTTCTAGTTTAACTTATACGAAACGTATAATGTTAAGTTGCTGTTTTTTGCGTCTCCTAGAGTATTAAAAGAGTTTCCTAATGCATCAGTTCTGTCTTTACCAACTTTTGTAAGACCGTAGTTGTAACGTAAACCAACACTAATTGGGTTAAAATCTACTCCAATACCTGCAGCGATACCGGCATCAAACTTGTTTAAATCGTCTGTATCTACATCCTCTTCAAATTCAACATCTCCGGTTCCTTTTACTTTAGAACTTACTAAGTATGAAGCATAACCACCGGCTTGAACGTTAAAGTTTTTAGTGATATTAACTCTTACTAACAAAGGAACTTCGATATAGTTTAATTTGAATTTTGCTTCTCCTGTTGCAAAAGCATTATCATATTTTAATTCTGCACCTTTTGTAGTGTACAAAATCTCTGGTTGAATTGCTACAAAATCTGAAATTGGTAATGTTGCATAAAGACCGGCGTTAAAACCGTATAATATATTGTTGTCATCAGCATCTCCATTATATAAGTTAGACATGTTGAATCCTCCCTTTACACCAAACTCTGTAGTTACATTAGTGTCCTGAGCGTGTAGCATTCCAAATGAAGCTGTTAAAAAAAGTGTTAAGGCGCATAAAAAATTTGATTGAATTTTCATAGTTAAAATAATTTAGTTAATAATATATAGGCATTTAATTAATCTCATTTTTGATCCTTTGCATTTCACGAAGGATTTGATATTGTTCAGGTAAATATTGCAGCACTAATTTTAATATTGCTTTGTCATTCGTCTGTTTAGAAATCGATTCCAGCAATCCTATTTGTTCTTGTAACGACTCAGTTACTGATACCAGATAGGTTTTATTAAAATCTGCGCTCTTTGCATCAATCAAATCGTATAAATCCCGTTTATGTGTTGCGTTTATTTCGGTAATAATAATGAGCTTTTTATTCGCCATTTTTGATACTTCCTGCAACAATTGATTCTGATTGTTTTCTATTTTTTTACTCAACTCCTGTATCGTAAAATCTGAACTTTTTTGTTGTGCAATTTGACTTTTAGAAATAATTGATTTACTCACATTTGCTGTCGCAATAAAAAAAAAGGCTTCTATTTCTTCTTTCTCCGTTTTAGTAAAAGTTTCATTTTTTAGTGAATTTTCTATCGGATTATTTTTCTTGCATGACGACATGCAAATTATGATTATCAATAAAAAAATTAGTCTAAAATTTGCCGCTTTTAATTGTTGCGCTGCTTTCATTATTACTTCCTAAAGTATTACATTACAAAGATGCTAACGAAACAAACATTTTGCTTTACAGCATAAAAACGAATCTTTATATAATTCCCATAATCGATTTTTTTATGCGTTTTCCCCTTTATTTTCAGGTATTTATTATTTTCGGTTTAGCACATAAAAAGAAACCATCAGTAGCTACTGATGGTTTCTTTTTATGTTTGAGTATAATTAGAGAGATTTTATTTTCTTACAGATTTCGTCTCAGTTTGCAGTCTGTGTTTAGAGTCTCAGTATTCACTCTCAGTTTCGTTTTACTGTAAAACTGCGACTGCGACTGAATACTGTAAAGTAATCTACTCTGGAAGAAAAACGGTAAAAACGGAACCTTTTCCCGGAGTACTGTCAGCAATAATATGACCTTTATGATTGTCTACTATTTTTTTGCAAATTGCAAGACCAATTCCGGTTCCCGGATAATCTGTTTTTGAATGCAAACGCTGAAATAAAACAAATATCGTTTCTTTAAACTGAGGATCAAATCCCATTCCGTTATCTGTAAAAGTGATCTTATTGAATTTCTTGACATTTGGTTCTAATAAATCAGGATAATCAGTCGAATTTACTTTTTCGCTTTCAATCTTAATTTCAGGAATAATATCCTGCCTTCCATATTTTAAAGAGTTACCAATAAGGTTTATAAAAAGCTGTTCGATTTGATATGGAATAACAGCCAGCTTAGGTAATTTAGAAACTATAATAACAGCTTTCTTTTCCTCTATAATTTCTGCTAATTCAGATTCTGCATTTTCAAGCAGTTCGTTTAAACTTAGTTTTATAAACTCCTTTTTAGTGGTATTTGTTCTGGAGAATAAAAGTAGATCGTCTATTAATACACGCATTCTTTTGGCCGAAACTTCGATTTTAGAAATATAATCTTTTGCACTGTCAGATAACACCGCTTTGTCAGCATCTGAAACCCTCGAAATAAAAGTCTGGATTTTTCTTAGAGGTTCCTGCAAATCATGACTGGCAACGTGATTAAAAGAAGCAAGTTCTTTATTACTTTTTTCTAATTCTCTATTACGTTCCTGAAGTTCTATGTTTAATAAATGTTCATCCGTGATATCAAAATTAATACCCAGTAAAATTTTACTTCCCTGTTGATCTGTCAGTAGTTTTCCGGTAGATTTAAAATAACGAATCTCATAATCCGGTCTTGTGATTTTGTAGTATACAAAAGGCAATTGTTTTTTCTCGACAATTCGCTCCATAGATTTTGCCACTTTTGCCTTATCATCAGGATGAACAAATTCCAGAAAAGTTTCTTTTTCAGGAACAAATGCATTTGGCTCAAAACCCAGTAAGCGAAACTGATTGTCTGAATAATCTATTTTATTAGAATCCAGATCCCATTGCCAGGTGCTGAATTTACCAATGCTTTCAGATTCAGCCATAAGTCCGCTGGAGATCAACAGTTTTTTATTGTAAATTTTCAGGCGTTCAAAATCACGGCTAATTTGTCTGTATGCCAATAAAATAAAAATTAAGGCAACCAGAAATAACGAAATAGAAAATAATGGGCTTAAGGAGATTTCAGCGGCATAAATTTTAAGTCTTTTTGCCAGATAATTTTTCTCGATGTCATTCATTTCATCCACTTGAAAACGAATATTCTCCATTAAGATTCGACCTCCAAACATATGATTGTCGAGTTTTCGCTTATCATATGTTTTGGGATCGCTGTATTTTAGGCAATTTTCAAAAGATACAAAACGCTGGATAATTAGTTTAAATAACTTTTGAAGATTTTTTTGCTGCCTTGGATTATCGGCAGTCAATTTTTTTAAAGTAATAAATGAAGTGTTTACCTTATCACGCGAATAAATATAAGGAGTTAGAAATCGGGCATTACGGGTAATAATATATCCTCGCTGTCCGGTTTCGGCATCCTTAATCGCCGACATTAATCGCTCTAATTGAATGTTTATTTCATACGTATGCATTACCACTTTACTGGATTCATCTAAATCCTTGTTGTGTTTGTAAGCAATTGAAGAAAGAAATAACAGAATGAAAACCGCGATTACAAATATAACTCTCAAAGAGTTTGAAGAATTAAAATTTGGGATCCATTTCATTGGTATGCATTATTATTATTTTAGTCGAAGCAAGAAGTTGTCACGGTTTAAACCTGAGGTATGATAGTGCCAGTTTACTGTTACGACTTCATTTATTATTTTTTTAAGCGTATTAAAATCGCTTGGTTTTTTGATATAAATATTGGCTCCCTGAATAAACGTATCTTCAATATCTTCTTCTGATGATGAAGTAGAGTAGATAGCAATAATAATATTTTTAAGATGTTCTGTTTTTTTAATTTCGATCAAACATTCTTTACCTGTTTTTTTAGGCATATTTAAATCCAGGAACAAAATATCCGGCAATTTAGTTTCAGGATCCATTAAATGATCCATTAATTGCATTCCGTCATGAACAAAATCTACTTTTGTCTGAATTTTTATTTCTTCAAAAGCATCCTTAAAAAAAAGACGATCATCTTCATCATCATCAGCCAATAAAATGTATAATGCGTTTTTTTGCATTTTAGTATGGTATTTGGGTTTTTATTTTAAATTTTCTCTACGTTTCTTAATTATTCTTTGAAATGCTGACGGCGTAATTCCTGTTGTATTTTTAAACTGCGTACTCAAATGCGCTACACTTGAGTAGTTTAGTAAAAAAGCAATTTCTGTCAAACTCATTTCATTAATAATAATTAATTGTTTCGCTCTTTCAATTTTCTGTAAAATGATAAAATTTTCAATAGAAGAATATGTCACTTCTGAGAAAACATTTGACAAGTAACCGTAACTGTGGTTTAATTTCTCAGCTAAAAACACAGAACTTTTATAATTATTGCTGTCTTCCATGAAAACAAGCTCAATTATAGCATCTTTTATTTTTTGTACTAATACACTTTTTTGGTTTTCGACAACCTCAAAGCCACATGGCAGCAAATTATTTTTTAAAGCTTCGAGCGCATCAGCATCAAGATTATCGGCAATTTCGATTTCACCAAATCCCAGAGTTGTAAAATTTACATTTTGTTGTTCCAGATTTTGTTTCAAAAAAAGCGAGCAAATGGTGTTTATGTCGAACTTTATAAATAGTTTCATTTTATAGAAATTTCGTTAAAGATAATTAATTTATTTTTGGTTATAGAGTTTAATGCTTGTTAGCGATATAGAACATTAATGAATTTAAATAAAATTCTCAAAAAAATACCGTCTAATATGTTTTACTAGACGGTATTTTTGATTGATTTAGAACGTTTTACAAGTCAGCAATAATTTTGCGAACTTCGTCTTTTGTTTTTCCTAATTTTTGTTGAAGTTTTCCGTACATTTCGTCTTCTTTACCTTCATCATATAATAAATCGTCATCAGTTAAATCTGCATATTGTTGTTTCAATTTCCCTTTTAACTCATTCCAGTTTCCTTTTATCTCTGTAGTATTCATGATATTTTTTTTAAGTATTAATAGTATTGTAAAATTCTGAATTAACCCTTAGGTTTGTGTTACATTTATTTCGCAAACCGTTTCATAATTCACATTTTGCTCTTTATTAAACTTGATATCGGCGTAAAACCCAGGCCATTTTTTCGTGCTGTTGCAGCAAACCAGTTACAAAATCAGCAGATCCTATATCATTACTGTCTTCTTCAAACGCCGGAATGTAATCTCTGAATTCTGTAACCAGTTGTTCGTGATTTTCTAAAAGCTCTTCAAGCATGTGTTTTTGTGAAGCATATTCTTTTGGAGATTCTTTTAAAGTAGAATTTTCGATAAATTCCTTCATTGTTCCAATAGTTTTTTCTCCAAGCTGACTTATGCGCTCTGCCACTTCATCAATGTTAGCTTCTAAAATTCGATATTGATCCTCAAACAATTTATGAAGCTCCATAAAACTATTTCCAGAAATGTTCCAGTGAAATTTTCTTGTTTTTACATAAAGAGTCATTTCATTAGATAAAATTGTTGCTAATATAGTGGCGCTTTTTTTTAGATTTTTTGGAGTTATTCCTATATGTGGGGTCATAATTGTTTGATTTATTGTTCGTTATCAAAAATATAAAAGTAAGTTTTCATTTTTCTTACATAATTTATTCAAGATGTTACATGAATTCAATGTTTTAGTAACATATTTCTGATTCTAAAAGTGTAGTTTTGCCCCCGAATTTATCTTAAAACCAAATTTTAATGAAAAAAACTTTACTCAGTTTATTACTTATTGCAGTTACATTTTTGGCCAAAGCCCAGTCTTATATGGGATATACTCATGATAATTATGCAGGAGTTCAAAGTGTACTTTTTAATCCGGCATCTATTGCGGATTCTCGTTTTAAAACCGATATAAATTTGTTTTCTATTAGCGGCGCTGTAGCAAATGATTTATACGGAGTTCGCCTTTTTGATGTTTATAAAGATGGATATGATTTTGACAGTCAGTCTAAAATGACACCAAAAAATGCTAATAGTGGTATCGTGAATTTTGATATCATGGGACCCTCTTTTATGTTTAATATTGCTCCTAAACATACGATTGCTGTTTTTACAAGAGCAAGATCTGTAAGTAATCTTAAGAACATAAACGGAAATCTTGTAGACCAGGTAAAAGAAGGTCTGGACAAAGCAAGCGATTTTAACTTTAATGCAGGAAATGCAAATGGTGCGTCGAATACCTGGGGAGAACTCGGAATTTCGTATGCAGCGGTTTTGTATCAAAAAAACCAACATTTTCTTAAAGGAGGTTTAACCGCTAAATATCTTCAGGGTGGTGTAAACGGATATATTAAAGGAAAAGATGTTCATGTTGACTATAACGAAAATACGGTAAATCCTGACAGAGGAACACTTACTTCAAACGGACAAATTACTGTGGGAACGAGCCAGGATTTTGAAGCAAAGGAAGATTATGAATTTGACTCAGGCGCAAGAGGATTTGGTTTTGATTTTGGATTGGTGTACGAATGGAGACCTGATTATGATAAATATGATCTAAGCAAAGCAAAACCTGCTGATAATAACTTTAGAGATTTAAATAAATATAAAGTACGTTTTGGTTTGTCGCTTACTGATATAGGATCAATCAACTACAAAAACTCCAGACAGGATACTTATAATGTAAACGGTACTATTACTCAGGAAATGATTAATGATGCTGATAATTTCTATGATTTCCTTGACGAGCATTATACAAAAACATCTTCTGTTAAAGGGATGAAAACGAATCTACCTACTGCACTTCACGCTGATGTAGATTGGAATATGTACAGAAAATTCTATTTGAATCTTAATGGAGATATCAATATGGTTTCTGCAGATAAAGTAAACGGTTACGGAATCGCTGATCGTGTAACACTTACACCTCGTTACGAATCAAGATGGTTTAGTTTTTATGTGCCAATGACTTATATGCAATACAGCGGAATGCAGGTTGGTTCCGGATTAAGAGTTGGCGCTTTCTTTATTGGTTCAGGTTCTATCCTGACAAATTTAGTTTCGAAAGAATCAAAAGCGGCTGATTTTCATCTTGGGATAAAAATTCCGGTTTACGAAAAGAAATTCAAAGATACAGACGAAGACGGCGTTATAGACAAAGAAGATGCTTGTAGAAAAGTAGCCGGTCCTGCTGAAAACAAAGGTTGTCCTTGGCCGGATACAGATAAAGACGGAGTTTTTGATAAAGATGATACTTGTCCGGATGTAGCTGGTCCTGTAGAAAATAAAGGATGTCCTTGGAAAGATTCTGACGGAGATACGCTTTTAGATAATGTAGATGCTTGTCCTGCAATTGCCGGTCCGGTAGAAAATAAAGGCTGCCCTTGGCCGGATACAGATGGTGACGGTGTTCTTGATAAAGACGATGCGTGCCCAACAGTTGCCGGTTTACCAGAAAATAAAGGTTGTCCGGTTTTAGACGCTGACAAAGACGGAGTTCCTGATAATGTAGATGATTGCCCATTAATTGCTGGTCCAGCAGACAATAAAGGATGTCCTAAAGTGACTAAAGCGACTTTAGAGAAACTAAAAGTAGAAGCTAAATCGATCTTTTTCGTAACCGGAAAAGCAACATTAAGCGATGCAAAAAAAGGAGTAACTTCAGGAAGATTAGATGCTATTAAAGAAATCCTGAAAAATTATCCAAATGCTAAATTTGCGATCAACGGACATACAGACAATGTAGGAAATGCAAAAGCAAACCAAAAATTATCTGAAGCAAGAGCAAAAGTAGTTATGGAAGCCTTGATTGCAAAAGGAGTGAATCCTGATAATTTGACTTCGCAGGGATTTGGTTCTACAAAACCGGTTGCAACGAATAAAACAGCAGCAGGAAGAGCTGAAAACAGAAGAACAGAAATTGTTTACTTAGGTAATTTATAAGCCTGAACAGAATATAAAACTAAAAAGCCATTCGTAATTGAATGGCTTTTTTTATTTTTGCGTACTTCTAAAATACAATCACTTCTGATGCATTAGAAGAACTAAAAAATCAAGAATGACAACACAACAACTACACGAACAAATCCTTTCTAAAAAATCCTTTTTATGCGTTGGATTAGATCCCGATCTAACCAAAATGCCTTCTCATTTATTAGAAACCGAAGATCCTATTTTCGAATTTAATAAAGCCATAATCGATGCAACACATGATTTAGCTGTGGGGTACAAACCCAATACTGCTTTTTTTGAAGCATACGGGATAAAAGGATGGATGTCTTTGCAAAAAACAATCAATTATATCAACGAGAATTTTCCTGAAATTTTTACTATTGCTGATGCTAAACGTGGTGATATTGGGAATACTTCAAGTATGTATGCAAAAGCTTTTTTTGAAGATTTAAATTTTGATAGTGTAACCGTTGCGCCTTATATGGGTAAAGATTCAGTAGAGCCGTTTTTGGCTTTCGAAAATAAACATACCATAATGCTGGCTTTGACTTCTAACGAAGGTGCATTTGATTTTCAGACCTTGACAACAAACGGAAAAGAATTATACAAACAAGTTTTAGAAACCTCTAAAACATGGAAAAACAGTCACAATCTAATGTATGTGGTTGGTGCAACAAAAGCAGAATATTTTGCCGATATCAGGAAGATCGTTCCGGATAGTTTTTTATTAGTTCCGGGAATTGGCGCTCAGGGCGGTAGTTTATCTGAAGTTTGCAAATACGGAATGAATGATAAAGTGGGGTTATTAGTAAACTCAGCAAGAGCTATTATCTACGCCTCAAAAGGAACAGACTTTGCTGAAAAGGCAAGGGAAGAAGCTTTGAAAGTACAGCAGGAAATGGAAGAGATTCTTGCTAATAAATAAAGTTTTTAGTCACAGTCACAGTCACAGTCACAGTTTTGACTGAGACTGAGACTGTAAACTGTATACTATAAACTGAGACTGAGACTGTAAACTGAAACAAAAAAAATGAAACAATTCCTCGATCAACTCGGTACTTCACATTCTTTTGAGACGACTCCTAAAAGTATTATTTCGCTGGTGCCTTCTCAAACCGAATTGCTTTATGATCTGGGTTTAGAAGATAAAATAATCGGAATTACTAAATTTTGTGTTCATCCGTACCATTTAAAATCGACTAAGAAAATTGTTGGCGGAACCAAGAAAATTCATTTTGAGAAGATAAAATTGCTCCAGCCGGATATTATCATTTGCAATAAAGAAGAAAACACGCCGGAAATTGTCGAACAATTAACTACCATTTGTCCGGTTTGGGTAACGAATATTGTTACTGTAGAAGATAATTTTCAGATGATTTCAGACTTTGGTCAGCTTTTTAATTGTAGAACCGAATCTCAAAAATGGAATAACAAATTGGTTTTCGCTTTAAACGATTTCAAAAAATATATTGCAGATATTTCCGTAAAGAAAGCAGCTTATTTTATCTGGAAAAATCCATTTATGGTAGCGGGAAATGATACTTATATCAATGAATTATTAAAATTAAATCATTTTTCGAATATATACGAAGACAAAGGACGTTATCCTGAAATCGAAATAAAAAAGATGCGTCTCGAAGGCGATCCTGATATCGTTTTTCTTTCATCAGAACCGTATCCGTTTAAAGAAGAGGACGCTTTTGAAATAGGCCGATTTACGCATCATGCCAAAACAATTTTTGTCGATGGCGAAATGTTCTCCTGGCACGGGAGTAGATTGCTTAAGGCTTTTTCTTATTTTAAAATACTGCAGGAACGGTTAAAAGATTAATTAAAGGAACTTCTAAATTCTAAAGGCGAAAAATTGGTTTTGCTTTTAAATAATTTATTAAACGATTGCGGATATTCAAAACCCAATTGATAAGCCGTTTCGCTAACACTTAATGAAGTCGTCGTTAATAATTCTTTTGCTTTTTCTATGATTTTATTATGAATATGATGCTGCGTACTTTGTCCTGTCAATGAACGAAGCATGTCGCTTAGATAATTAGGAGAAACATGTAGCTCATCTGAGATATAAGCCACTGTTGGAAGTCCGAATTGCTGTACTTTATCACCTTCGAAATAATCAGATAACAATGTTTCTAATTTCGTTAAAAGTGTATTGTTGGCAGTTTTTCGGGTTATAAATTGTCGGTTATAAAACCTGTTGCAATAATTAAGCAGTAATTCTATATGCGAAATCATTACATCCTGGCTAAAAGCATCAATTGACGAAAGATATTCCTGTTCAATATTTTTCATAATTCCCGTAATCATGATTTCTTCTTTGTCAGAAAGATGGAGCGCTTCATTAACAGAGTACGAAAAATAACCAAAATCCTTAATGTTTTTGGCTAAAGCATAGTTCTGAATAAAATCAGGATGTATCACCAACATAGCGCCATAAACAGCCGAATCAACGGAGACTTCTGTAGAAATAACTTGTCCTGGTGACATAAAAGTCATAACGCCTTCATCAAAATCATAGTAATTTTGTCCGTATTTCATTTTTCCTGTAAAACCTTTTTTGATGCAAACCGTATAAAAATCGTAGACAACACTTTTTAGATTGTCATCAAAATGGCAGGTTATATTACTTAAATCTACAAAACTTACCAGAGGATGTTCCGGTTTTTGAATTTTTAGCAAAGCATGCAGTTCAGATACTGAGTGAATTATATAGGGAGTTTGGGTTTCTTTTTTCATGATGAAATATATAGAATATTTAAGAAATATATAAACAGGGAAGCTTTAGTAAAGATAACCTTTCTTTTAATTGCTATTAGCAATAATTTTCGACTTCGCTCAGCAAATTAGTATTATCAGGCTGAGCGAAGTCAAAGATTTTATTGATCAATACCAGCCATATTAGCTTCGTCGTATCTTGCGCCGGTAATGGTGCCAAGCGGAATAATTTTTTCTAAACGATTCATTTCATCTGTCGATAAAATCATTTGGGCAGCAGCAATATTTTGTTCAACATATTTTACACGCTTAGTTCCCGGAATCGATAAAATATTTTTTGATGCAATCCATGACAATGCTAATTGTGAAGCTGTAATTTGCTTTTCGTCGGCTAATTTCTTGATTTCATTAACCAATTCAATATTTTTAAGAAATTGTGCTCCCTGAAAACGCGGAATCGATTTTCTGAAATCATTTTCAGGAAAATCATCCGGGCTTTTAATATCTCCGGAAATAAAACCTCTTCCTAACGGAGAATAAGCTACAAAACCAATTTCTAATTTGTTTAGCGTATCTAAAATACCTGCTTCTTCCACACTTCTTTCAAATAAGGAATATTCAGTTTGAACGGCAGACAAAGGATGAATTTTGTGCGCTTTTCGAATCGTGTCTGATGAAACTTCAGATAAACCGATGTAACCCACTTTTCCTTCTTTAACCAATTCTGACATAGCGGCAACAGTTTCTTCAATTGGCGTGTTGGGATCAAGTCTGTGCAGGTAATATAAATCGATATAATCTGTACCTAAATTTTTCAGGGAACGTTCTACAGCTTTTTTTACATATTCTTTTTTACCGTTAAATTGCCAGGTAAGCTGCTCATTATCGTCGATTTCGTAACCAAATTTTGTAGCAATTGTATAAGCGTTTCGATTGCCTTTTATGGCTTTCGCAATTAATCTTTCGTTGTGTAAAGGACCATAAAGGTCTGCAGTGTCTAAAAAAATCCCTCCCAGTTCAAGCGAACGGTGAATGGTTGCAATGGCTTCTTTTTCATCGGCTTTGCCATAAATGTCCATTCCTGCAATTTGGGTCATTCCCATACATCCTAATCCAATGTTAGGAACAATAAGACCCTGATTTCCTAATTTAATTTTGTTTATAGCACTCATAATTCCTGTTTTAAATTTTGTTTGAAAATTATAAAGCAAAGATCCGGGAGTATTTCTTTTATAAAGTATCTAAATCTCGTGTAGTTGTATCCAAAATGAGAATTTTAGTTATGGTTTTCTTTTGTTTCAAGTTTCAGTTTTCAAGTTGCTTTGCGATAAAATTATGTTCAAAGTAAAGTAACATGAAACAAAGAAAATCTGAAATCTGAAACAAAACATACTATAAAAAAGAATGCCGGCATCTCGAAGACGCCGGCATCATTTAACTAACCAAAACCAAAATAATAAATAACCAGTTTATTACACTACAAAGATCTAATATATATGAATGTTTTGCTGTTAAGGTTTTGTTATTACTTTGTTGGACATAAGTTAAGATTTATTAATAGTGGTTTCTGAGGTTTCTGTAGCGTTAAATAGCTTTTTATTATTAAAATATAATAACAATCAATTTTGTTTATGAATATCGTAGGTATAAGTTTGTATATTTGATAAAACATTAAAAATCAGCATTATGGATTCGAACAAAAAATTAACAACTGCAACAGGAACTCCCGTTCCGGACAATCAAAATATACAAACTGCCGGTCCACGCGGACCAGTTTTATTACAAGATTTTTGGTTTCTGGAAAAAATGGCACATTTTGATCGCGAGGTTATTCCGGAACGAAGAATGCATGCCAAAGGATCTGGAGCTTACGGAACTTTTACTGTGACTCATGATATTACAAAATATACAAGAGCCGATTTATTTTCTGAAATTGGAAAAAAAACAGAAATGTTCGTACGCTTTTCAACTGTAGCAGGAGAAAGAGGTGCTGCTGATGCTGAAAGAGACATTCGTGGTTTTGCCATGAAATTTTATACAAATGAAGGAAACTGGGATTTGGTAGGAAACAATACTCCGGTTTTCTTTTTTCGTGACCCAATGAAATTTCCCGATTTAAATCACGCCGTAAAACGTGATCCAAGAACCAATTTAAGAAGTGCTGATAACAATTGGGATTTTTGGACTTTATTGCCCGAAGCATTACATCAGGTGACCATCGTAATGAGCGATCGTGGAATTCCAAAATCCTATAGACAAATGCATGGATTTGGAAGTCATACTTTTAGTTTCCTGAATGCGCAAAACGAAAGATATTATGTGAAATTTCATTTTGTTTCACAACAAGGAATTGAAAATTTATCTGATGAAGAAGCTGCGCTGTTAGTTGGTGGAGACAGAGAGAGTCATCAAAGAGATCTATTTGATGCTATTGAAGAAGGAAACTTTCCAAAATGGAAAATGTTTGTTCAAATCATGACCGAAGAGCAAGCTGATAATTATCGTTTCCATCCTTTTGATTTGACTAAAGTTTGGTTAAAAGGTGATTTTCCTCTAATTCCGGTTGGAGAATTCGAATTAAATAAAAATCCTGAAAATTATTTTGCCGAAGTAGAACAAGCAGCTTTTAATCCGGCGCATGTTCCTCCTGGAATTAGCTTTTCGCCGGATAAAATGTTACAAGCCCGTTTATTTTCTTATGGAGATGCACACAGATATCGTTTAGGAGTAAACAACTATCAAATTCCTGTAAATTCATCAAGATGTCCTTATAATACATTTCATAGAGACGGTGCAATGCGTGTAGACGGAAATAATGGCGGACGTAAACATTATGAACCAAATAGTTTTGGAGAATGGCAGGAACAACCGGAATTCAAAGAACCGCCTTTGAAACTTCACGGTGATGCATATGCGCATAATTTTAGAGATGATGATAATGATTATTTCACTCAGCCAGGTCTTTTATTCCGATTATTGACTGATGAGAAAAAACAATTATTATTCAAAAATACTGCTGCACAAGTAGGAGGAGCCCAAAGGTTTATTCAGGTTCGCCATATTAGAAACTGTTATAAAGCAGATCCGGCATACGGAGAAGGTGTAGCAAATGCATTAGGACTAACAATGGATGAAGTAAATAATTTTTCTGATCCAAGATTGTTAATCGAAGTGAGATAATTTTTTTTGAGGTTCAAAGGTTCAAAGTAACAAAGGTTCAAAGTTTTTGAAATTGGGCTTTGATTTTAAATAGCAAACCCGACAGATTTTTAAAACCTGTCGGGTTTGTTTATTAACTTGTGAGGAGAAACTTTGTTCCTAAGAAAAAACAACCGTTTTATTACTGTAAACCATTGTCTTGCGTTCTGCATGCAATTTTATGGCACGTGCTAAAACAATACGTTCCAGATCTCTTCCTTTCATAATAAAATCATCAACAGAATGTATGTGTGAAACGGGAGCAATATCCTGTTCAATAATCGGACCTTCATCTAACTCTGCTGTAACATAATGACTTGTTGCACCAATAATTTTTACACCGCGTTTAAAAGCCGAGTGATAGGGTTTTGCACCTGGAAAAGCAGGTAAAAATGAATGGTGAATATTAATGATCTTATTCTCGTATAATGCAATCAAATTTGGTGTAATAATTTGCATATAGCGCGCCAGTACAATAAAATTGATTTGATATCTTTTTAATAATTCAATTTGTTTTGCTTCGCCTTCTTCTTTGTTGTCTTTTGTAAAAGGCACACAATGAAACGGAATATCAAAACGCTCTGCAATAGATCTTAAATCATTATGATTACTAATGATTACCGGAATTTCAACATTGAGCTCTCCTGCGCTGTATCGACCTAAAATATCAAATAAACAATGGTCATATTTTGAAACAAACAATGCCATTTTGGGTTTTTGTTCCTGATTGTACAAATCCCATGACATATTAAAATCAGTTGCAATTGTTTGATCAAAATCGGCTTTGAGACCATCAATGGTAATGTTATGATTGGTCAATTCGCATTCTAATCGCATAAAAAATACATTTTGCTCCACATCAACATGTTGATCAATGTAGATAATATTTCCTTCTACTTTAGCAATAAAAGTAGTCACTGCGGCGATAATTCCTTTTTGGTCTTTGCAGTGAATCAGAATCGTTATTTTTTGCATTTTAGTTTTTGGGTTAATCGGTTAATTATTTATTTAATCTTTTAAATGCCTGATTCATAGTTCTAAATCAAACAACTAAACTATTAAATGATAAAAAATTATTTCTTGTCCTGCATTGCAAAAACTTTTTTCAACAAAGGCGAAGTTCTTGCATTAATATTGGTACGGATATCTTTTTCTTCAACAGCAATCATTTTAAAAACTCCTGCCAAAGCCTGATTCGTTGTATAATCAGTCAGATCCGGGTTCACTTTTTTGACTAGTGGGATCGTGTTGTATTTGTTGATGATATTTTTCCAAACTACATCAGCACCTACTTTTTCGAAAGAGGTTTTAATCACCGGATTAAATTTTGCGTATAAAGCTGTATTGGTATTGCCTTGCAGATATGTGGTTGCAGCACTTTCATTTCCTAGCAGAATATTCTTAGCATCTGTAAACGACATGTTTTTTACAGCAGAAACAAAAATAGGAGTTGCCTCTTTTACCGCGTCTTCGGCAGCACGATTTAATACTTTTATTCCATCATCGGCAAGAGATGATAAACCTATTTTACGCAAAGTGGCGTCGACTTTTTGCAATTCAGGCGGCATTAAGATTTTTACAGCTTCGTTTTTATAAAAACCATCCACAGCAGTTAGTTTGCTAACTTGTTGTGTAATTCCTTTATTTAAAGCTTCTTTAAGCCCGGATGCAATATCAACACCGCCAACACCTGAAAGCTGAGTAGATAATTTTGATAGTTTTTGAGCTAAAGTTTCTTTTACCTGAGAATAAGAACTTAGAGAAATACAAAGCGATAAAATTAAAATCTTTTTCATTAATAGGGGGTATATAAGTTTCAAAAATACTACATATTCAAAAACAAAGCCACAATTTTATTTCGGGAGTAGAAATATTTTGTTTCATAAATAACATTCGTCATTAGAGACTTTGTTTTTTATAGAAAAGAACGTATTGTAAAAAAAGAATGAATTATAATAAGATCATTATCTAATCCAGATTAGTGGTTACTACTTGCCATTTTTTTTGATCCATAAATTCTTCTGTCCAGCCAAAATGATTTAAAAAAGGAATTAAATATGGTAGTTCTTCATAAATAGAAGGTTGTCCTATTTCTGTATTTGCATAAAATGAATACATTGGTTTAAGTATTTCCGGTGCCATATTATATAATTCTTTGGGGACATTAATACTTTTACGAACCAAAACTCCATTTTTGTATATTTCGATATCATAGAGATCAAAGCACTCCGGATGCCCTTTTAGAACTATAATTTCGCTGTCGTATTGTTTCGAATAATTTATGCAAAATTTCTCCAATCCAAATGATGCACTATCCATTAAAATGGTTCCAAAAGATTCACTTTGATAAAATATATGATGTGCACGAGCTGATATTAACTTATAAACACATGCATCAAAGCTGTCAAGAAAGTTTTTATCTTGTTTTATTTTGATTGTGACAAATTCGTTACTAAAACTATGGGCTAGTATTTGCTGCCAATTGCCATTATTTGGCAAAATGATATAACGAATATATCCCATTCCGTTATTCCAATTCATAATATCGTGAACTTTGAATGTAATTTTATAATCAAACTTAGTGGCGAAAATATTTTGTTAAGGCCAATACATTCTAACATTATAATTCCAATATGTTTTGCTGGAAATATAAGTAGGCTGAAATTCCCTTATCGGAAGATTATTGTGATCGAATATTTCTACTCTTATAATTTTTTCATTACTGTCATCTTTTAAGTCGATATTTCCTTCGGCAGCATCAATAAGTTTCTTTTTCTGGAGGTATAAATCAGGTTTATCAATAATGAAGTTTACAGCAGCTTCATTTTTTGATTCCCGTTCTGCAGCAAAATTTCCGCTGGTATCAAAAGTTTCAATTCTTTGCAAATAATTATTTTTATAATAAAAAAGCTGATAAGCAATTCCGCCATGCATAACCTGAAGTTTTTTCTTATCTAAACGAAAACGCAGTACTTGTTTTTTTGCATTTGTAAATTCTATCGAACCATTTCCTTTTGAATCAATATTATTGAACAATACTTTGGCAGGTTTCGAAAATTGTTTTACTCTATTGGTAAGAGATTGATAGTTTGCCTTAGATTGTGCAAGTATAAAGGCACTTTGAAGAAAAGTGATGTATAATAAAAACAATTTTATTTTATTCATAAGTAAATGATAATGCTTAATTTAATTTTTCGAATTCTTTCTAATTGTATAAGCCATTGATGTTTTTGCGGTCTGTTTGTTTAATTCCGTCTTTGGTAAAAGAATAAACAGATTCTTCTGTCCAGCTCCATTTTTTTTGTGCAGTACTGTCGCTGCCAACTGCTGAGTAAATTATTTTAATGGTAGATTGGTTCGTCATCATTTTTAATGTTACGAAACCATCCTGAATTTTTTGCGAAGATTCGGTTTTGTTGCAATACTGTAATCTTTCAAGTACTTTGAGATCGTCTTTAAACCACTTTTTCAAAAAAGACAAATGCGTTTCAGAGCATTGATATCCTAAATTAAGTGCTGATAGCAATTTACATTTCAAATTGCTTTTGTCTGCTTTTTTTTCTCCATCCCAATGGCACTCGTTTCCAACTTCGGTTGCGATATACCCCAATGCTGCTCGTTGCTGATCAGTGATTGTTTTAATATAATCTTCATTAAGCTGAAGAGTTCCATTATTGTCCAGCCATAATATTTTTACATAATTATCTGCATTTATCATATTTGGTGATGCTTTATGTATGGCATCTTTTTTAGCAGGAGTTTGAGAAAATAGTAAAGTCGAAAAACAGAAAAAAAATAAAGATAAAGACAAGCGGATATACATGATTGAAATATGAAAAATTTGTTATGATAAAAGTACTCTTTCTAAGTTGTTTTTTGCATTAAGAATACAATCTTAAAAAATATATTTTATTGAGATAACATCACTGCAATATTTTAAAATAAAAAAAGGCAGAAACCAAGAAGGAAGCTGCCTTTTTATAAGTAATTATTTTTTGAGTAAATCGATTTCTTCTTTCGTTGCTTTTATAAAAACAGTCATTTCGCTATACTTCCAGACTCCTTTTTTCTCGGCAACAACAAATACGGTTGCCTGACCTTTAGGCCCTTTTATTGGGATTTGTAAATTACAATTTCCGCGATCATTGTTTGTGGTATTGATACTTCCGGAAGTCATTCCGTCATCTTCAATAGGAGTTCCTAATTTTTCGATTACAAGTTGGTTATGCTGTACCTCATTCATGGTGCCTTTATAAACATCAGAATTTGTCATCATAGAGGTAACCCCAAAGAAAATTCCCGCTATAAATAATACAAAAATCAATAAAATGCTCACGCATCCGGTTGGTACAAACCATTTCCAGTTTCTTTCCCACCAACTTTTTCTAACTTCAACGTAGTCTTCTTCCATGATTTAAAACAGTAATTAATATTAGAGTTTAAAGATAGAAAAATACTGTTATTCCGGATAAAAATTTTATTCGATAATAACGTTATAAAAATGCGATTCAGAATATTTTAATTATTTGCTGCGGCATAACTATTTGTAAAAAGTCGTCCCTGGCCTATTGATATTAAAGTATTGTACGGATCTTGATAATCATCAGACATAATAGAGGCAAGTTGTAAATTTTTAATCCCTTTTATTTTGTCATCCTTAACATCAAGTTCGCCGGAAAGAATGATTAAATTTTGAAATTTTGCTTTATAAATACCATTTTCCAGTTCACCATTGCTATGTAATAATATAGAGAATTTGTTGCCTTCGCCAGAAATGAATGAACCTTTTCCTTCCCAGGTTTCATTTTTATCTTCATAAGAGTAAATCGTAAAGTTTTTAAAATCAACACTTAAATTCACTGTGTTTTGATTTGATAGTGTAAGAGTAGATGCTCCAAGATCAACACCAAGCATTCCATCACTAAAATTAGACATAGTACAGCGTAAAGGATCAATTTTATATATACCTTCTACCGTTGGGGGAGTATTGCCTTTATGTATGATAATGCCAAGTTGGTCTATTGATTTTTGCATGTTGGTGTCAACATAATAATCGTATAGTTTTTTTTCCGGAGATGAAGTTTCATTTTCGGCAGAGTCATTAGAGGAGCAAGCTGTTGTGCCTAAAATAATACATAGAATAAAAAATCTGAATGAAGTAGTTTTCATGTTTAGATCGTTTTAGAAGTTAAATAAAAAAAGAACTTAGCCCTGTAAAAGAGCTAAATTCAATTCGTAAATATATTTTTTGTTAACTTCTAAGTTTGCCGCTAAAAGTTTTTTAAATAATAGTTTAAGACAATTACGGCAAGATCATGTAGGCTTTAGATTCTGATAAAACAGGGTTTGCATTTATTTTAGAAAGCTAAACATATTGCAGGCAATACAAATTAGGATTATATACCGGATTGATCTGTTTTAAGTCAGCCAGCATGTTTTGTGTATAATCTTTACCGCCAATAGCTAAATAAAATAATGATTTTGAAATGTAAAACGGTTTTAGGGGAAATGTACGTCGACCATTTGATAAATTTTTTATAAAATGTTTGAAAGCATATTTTAATATTTTTTCTTCAGGACGCACAAAGTAAATAGTAGAACTTTTTAATTTGGTAATAAGATTTGGAAACATAACAAATCTTCCGCCTTGTTGAATCAAAACATTTATTTCAAAAAGTGATAATCCTTTGATATTTTCTGTTTTCATGAGAAATTGATTTTTTATAATAGTGGTATAATTATTATGCAAAGATCCCTCTCTCTTTAGAATATTTTATTCTCTAAAAGTTTTAATATTAATAACTTAAGGTTTTTGTTTTGCATCAGGATAACGCGATATTCAATTTATATAAAAAAACTTCTTATTTATCTCAATTTGCGATTGAAATAAATAAGAAGCTTAATATGCTATTTAAATTCTACTATTAGTTAGTTACCACTTCTGCCTGAGGAAAAAGAATTTCAGCATCTTTTTCATAAACATCCTGAAAGAAACCAATTTCGCCTTTTTCATTTACCAAAGAGGTAAAATAAGTGATGTAGATAGGTACTTTTTTAGCTAATTTAAAGCTGTTTTCTGTTTTACCTTCCATAGCTTTATCAATTTTATCAGGAGTCCATTCCGGATAATCCTGAAGCATTGCAACGGCTAATTCTTTTGCCATTTTTACATTTATACAACCATGGCTGAAGGTTCTTTTTTCAAAATCAAATAATGTTTTTGCAGGTGTATCGTGCAAGTATATATCATCTGGATTTGGAAACATAAATTTCACCAATCCTAAAGAATTGTCAGGACCAGGTTTTTGTCTTACCTGACCATTTACTATTTCCATATTTTTTTCGGCAAGATAATTTTTATCAGCAGCGATTTTTCCTTTTAGTTCATTGTTTACAATACTTTGCGGCACTGTCCAGTAAGGGCTGAAAACGATTCTGTCAATTTCACTGTTAAAAATGGTTGTTTTAGTTAATGGCGCACCAACAAATACACTCGAAGTCAATTGTACTTTTCCGTTTTTAACATAAATCAATTCATATGAAGGAACATTTACTAAAACATACTCATCGCTACTCGCAATCTGAGCAGATATAGCACGGCATCTTTCCATATTAAGTTTTAATGTTTCTATTTTATCAGAAATTGGCACATTCATTTCTTTAATATGTTCTTCTGCTAAGATATAGTTAGGTTTAAAGCCATTACGAACTTTATATTTCATTACAGCATCCATCAATTCACGATCGTAAACATTACTTTTAGAATCATTTTTTAAATCGCCTAATAAATACAAACGCGTTCTAACTTGTGCGATAGTGCTTGAAACTGCATCCGGACGTAAATCTTTATAAGGTGTTTCTTCCGGAACAATAGGTTTCCATTTATTTGTACGGTCTAATTTTTTATATTTTTTTAGAACATCTTGTAATTTGTAATACTGATCGTATTCGACTTTAACATCTGCAGTTGTAGAATTTGCAGAGGCAGTTGCTTCTTCGATCGTGCTGTAGTTCAAAAAATCTTTTAACATAGCATCATAAGAAACTTTTTTCTTACTATCTGAATTGATTTTTTTCGCATAAGCAATATATAAAGAACTTATTAGCATATCAGCATCTGTTTTAGAAAGCTTTGTTGCTGATGAAGAAAAAAGATCATCGATTTCTTTTTGATAAGGGATAATCAAATCATTTGTTTTTTTAGCTTTTTCATACAATACAGTTGCAAATTCATTCATATCATCTTCATCAAACCAAATGGTTCCTAAAGTTCTATTTTTATATAGCGACATGACATCAGATTTATACTTTTTTAAATCCGAATATCTTTTAAAGAAATCATTTGAAAGTTCGTCTACATTATCAGGATCTGAATTATTGTAAACGGTTGCAATAGTTGCAGTTTTTTTATACGAAACAATGTCATTTTCATTTCTGTTAAAAGAAGAGATAAAAAAACTCAAGCTTAATATTAAGGTGATTGGATATAATGTTTTCATTTTTTAAAATTTTACGTTGATGACTAACAGTAAAAGTTTAGGGGTAAAATTTGGGGCTTTTCTACTCTGCTAAATTACTTTAGGTGTCTGGAAAACAAGTTGTTGTATTTAATTTAAATTTTTCAAGATTACCATGTTGTTAACATTTCTATAAGACTTATATAAGATAAATCAGATAAGTATTTAAATTGTTACCCCTCTCGCATAAAAAAGATTATTTTTTTTTGTTAACAAAAAGATATAAGGATGAACAAATATTATAATATTTTGTAAATTGCTCCTCTAAAATTATCATATTCATAAAATGGAACAACAAATACCATATAATCCTAAAAATAAAGTAAGAATTGTTACAGCGGCTTCTCTTTTTGACGGGCATGATGCAGCGATTAACATCATGCGTCGTATTATTCAGTCAACTGGAGTTGAGGTAATTCATTTGGGTCACGATCGAAGTGTCGAAGAAGTGGTAAATACTGCTATTCAGGAAGATGCAAATGCAATCGCAATGACATCTTATCAAGGAGGTCATAATGAATACTTTAAATATATGTATGACTTGCTTCATGAAAAAGGAGCAGGACATATTAAGATTTTTGGCGGTGGAGGCGGAGTAATCCTGCCAAGCGAAATTGCTGAATTACAGGATTATGGTATTACCAGAATTTATTCGCCTGATGATGGCCGTTCTTTGGGGCTACAAGGAATGATCAACGATTTGGTAGAACGTTCTGATTATCCTATTGGAGACAAATTAAATGGAGAAATCGATCATATCGAAAATAAAATTCCAACAGCGATTGCGCGATTAATATCTGCGGCTGAGAATTTCCCCGAAATTGCAAAACCGGTTTTTGATAAAATACATACTAGTAATACCAATTCTAAAATTCCGGTTCTTGGAATTACAGGAACGGGTGGAGCCGGAAAATCATCTTTGGTAGATGAATTAGTTCGTCGATTTTTAATTGATTTCCCTGAAAAAACAATCGGATTAATTTCTGTCGATCCATCAAAACGTAAAACTGGAGGAGCACTTTTAGGAGACAGAATCAGGATGAATGCCATAAATAATCCTCGTGTTTATATGCGTTCTTTGGCGACACGTCAATCAAACCTGGCATTATCTAAATATGTTGCAGAAGCAATTCAGGTTTTAAAAGCGGCAAAATATGATTTGATTATTCTGGAAACTTCAGGAATCGGGCAATCTGATACCGAGATTATGGACCATTCTGATGTGTCCTTATATGTAATGACGCCGGAATTTGGAGCTGCAACGCAATTAGAGAAAATCGACATGCTTGATTTTGCTGATCTTGTAGCTTTAAATAAATTTGATAAAAGAGGAGCATTAGACGCGATTCGTGACGTTAAAAAACAATACCAGCGCAATCATAATCTTTGGGATAAAAATCCGGATGATATGCCGGTTTTCGGAACCATTGCATCTCAGTTTAATGATCCGGGAATGAACACGCTTTACAAAGCGATTATGGATAAAATTGTGGAGAAAACAGCATCCGAATTAAAATCGACTTTTCAGATTACTAAGGAAATGAGCGAGAAAATCTTCGTGATTCCGCCACACAGAACACGTTATTTATCTGAAATTGCAGAGAATAACAGATCGTATGACGAAAGCGCACTTTCACAGCAAAAAGTAGCTCAAAAACTATACGGAATTTTTAAAACCATAGAATCGGTTTCAGGAAAAATTCCACAGATAAATAAAGCCGGAATTGACGATTCGACTGTTTTACCAAGCGCAACCGAAGCACACGACGAAAACAGAATCTTTTTGAACCTTTTATTAAATCAGTTTGATAAAGTAAAAATGGATTTAGATCCGTACAATTGGGAAATTATCCTGAATTGGGATGAAAAAGTAGCCAAATACAAAAATCCGGTTTACTCGTTTAAGGTTCGTGATAAAGAAATTAAAATCGCGACACATTCTGAAAGTTTATCGCATTTACAAATCCCAAAAATTGCTTTGCCTAAATATGAAGCTTGGGGCGATATTTTGCGTTGGAATCTACAGGAAAATGTTCCTGGAGAATTTCCGTTTGCTTCAGGATTATATCCGTTTAAGCGTGAAGGCGAAGATCCGTCAAGAATGTTTGCCGGAGAAGGCGGACCGGAAAGAACGAACAAACGTTTTCATTATGTGAGCGCAGGATTGCCGGCAAAACGACTTTCGACCGCTTTTGATAGTGTGACTTTGTACGGAAACGACCCGGATATTCGTCCTGATATTTACGGAAAAATTGGTAACGCCGGAGTTTCTATTTGTTGTTTGGATGATGCTAAAAAACTGTATTCAGGTTTTGATTTGGTTCACGCTTTAACATCTGTAAGTATGACCATAAACGGACCAGCGCCAATGTTGTTGGGCTTTTTTATGAATGCAGCGATCGATCAGCAATGCGAATATTACATCAAAGCCAACGAATTAGAAAACGAAGTTGAAGCTAAAATCAACAAAATATATAAAGAAAAAGGAACAGAACGCCCTAAATACCAAGGCGATTTACCGGAAGGAAACAATGGTTTAGGATTAATGCTTTTGGGAGTTACCGGAGATCAGGTTTTGCCTCTCGAAGTGTATAATGACATTAAAGCCAAAACCTTATCGCAAGTTCGTGGAACGGTTCAGGCCGATATTTTAAAAGAAGATCAGGCGCAAAATACCTGTATTTTCTCAACGGAATTTGCACTAAGATTAATGGGCGATGTTCAGGAATATTTTATTACCAAAAACGTTCGTAATTTCTATTCGGTTTCGATTTCAGGATATCATATTGCTGAGGCGGGAGCGAACCCAATTACGCAATTGGCATTCACGCTTTCTAATGGTTTCACTTACGTGGAATATTACTTAAGCCGCGGAATGAACATTAACGATTTTGGACCAAACTTATCGTTCTTTTTCTCAAACGGAGTAGATCCTGAATATTCAGTAATTGGTCGTGTGGCGCGTAAAATTTGGGCAAAAGCCATGAAAAACAAATACGGAGCAAACGAAAGAGCGCAAATGCTAAAATATCATATTCAGACTTCAGGGCGTTCATTGCACGCACAGGAAATTGATTTTAATGATATTAGAACCACTTTGCAGGCTTTGTATGCGATTTATGATAACTGTAATTCGCTACACACAAACGCTTACGACGAAGCGATTACAACGCCAACCGAAGAATCTGTGCGTAGAGCAATGGCGATTCAGTTGATTATTAATAAAGAATTAGGTCTGGCCAAAAACGAAAACCCAATTCAAGGTTCGTTTATAATCGAAGAATTGACAGATTTAGTAGAAGCTGCCGTTCTACAAGAATTCGACCGAATCACAGAACGTGGTGGAGTTCTTGGCGCAATGGAAACAATGTACCAACGTTCTAAAATTCAGGAAGAAAGTTTGTATTACGAAACTCTAAAACACAACGGAGATTTCCCAATTGTGGGTGTAAATACTTTCCTGAGCTCAAAAGGTTCTCCAACGGTAATTCCGGCAGAAGTAATTCGCGCCACCGAAGAAGAAAAACAATATCAAATTACAATGCTCGATAATTTACATCAGTTTCACGAAGCAAAAGTAAACGAGCATCTTAACAAACTACAAGAAGCTGCGATCAAGAATGAAAACTTATTCGATCATTTAATGGAAGCGACAAAGGTTTGTTCGCTGGGTCAGATTACTTCGGCATTGTTTGAAGTGGGTGGGCAGTATAGAAGGAATATGTAGAATTTTGGATTTTATATTTATGGAAAAACCTCTCAGATTTTGGGAGGTTTTTTTGTGACTTAATGTTGAAATTTCGAGAGAAGTGGACGTTTGAATTTCCTATAATGAAATTATTTAAAAAGTTTACAGTAGATAGATTAAAGGAAATCGTGACGAATTGTCACAGTTTTAAAAATATAAACTTCGATATTTCTAATCTTCAAATAAGTCATCAATTTGATTTATCAATATACTTTTTTTATTCTTTTTTTCTAGTTCAATAAAAATATATTTATCATTAAAATATCGAATTCTTGGTGCTGCTGAATAACAATCCTTCTTTTCTATTTTTGATATCATATTTTGAAAATTTAATAAGGACTCAATATTATTAAAGTTTAAATTAATTACTGCTAAAGCATATACCAAAATTATGAAAGTAGTAATAGACAAATAAACTTCTATTAATTTATTTCTTCTGAAAAATTGAAAACACAATAAAAATAAATGTACTTGAATAAATGAAAAAATTGTGGCAAGAAGTAAATAAAAATAAAAACTATAAAATACATTCTCTGTTTTAAGAAACATTGTAATAGCCATTGCGATCAATAAAAAGAAATAAATGAGTTGTCTTATTACTGCTGATTTTGTCTTATTCTTTATATTTTGTATATAATTTAAGTCTTCATTTTTATATAACTCGTCAACGCCTCCTTTAATTAGCGTTTTGATAATAAATAATGGAATTAATAAAAATAGTAATATAATTAGTCCATCATTAACTAATTGTGAAATTGAAAAGAAACGTATCATCTGGATAGATATCATTCCAAGTTGCCATAACTGCCATCCTGCTCCTAAAATTGTTGGAATAAGAGCTATCATTGTTAAATTTTCTTTTAGACTTTTGTAGTAATTGCTTAATACTTCATTCATATATCTTAATAAATAATTAGATGTTGCTATATATTATTTCCGTTTCAATAATCCGAAAAGATAATAAAAAATAATAGGATGTAATATAGTGAGGGGCACGGATTCTGGAGACTTCACAAAGTACTTAATAGAGTGGCTACTTTTATTTTACACAAAGTAGATATATTAAAATGATTGGAATTATAAAAATTACAATGTAATAATGAATGAAAATTAAGTGGTTATATTTATATTTTATATACCATCTATTGAAGTTTCCGAATTTTATTTTTAAGTTAAAAATTAGCGTGTAATCTTCTTTATATTCCTTTAGTTTATTATTACTTTGAAAAAATTTAAAATCTATTGGTCTATGATTTTCATATAAATCGATTATTTTATCATATTTATCTTGAATATTTTTAAATTTCTTATACTTATCTTCTTCATTTAAGGTTGTATTTTCTTTAATGAATTCATATTTCTTAAATAGTTTGCTAATTTCTTTGGCACAATCGTGAAATTTTTCTGCTTTCAAATTATATTGCATTGAAGATTCCATTAGTACGAAAACTAAAAGAGTTACTGATACACATATGGTTGCAAAGTTTATTGTTTGTATAGTATTTTCGCTAGAAATTATTTTAAAAGGCTGTAATAGTGATAAAATTATAACATAAACAGATAGTAAACTTGTTGCATAGGATGATAAAAAATATGTTTTGGATAACCTTTGATAAGCGTTAAGTCTTGCGGATTTTGTCTTCCAAATACGATCATATAGTTCTTCAATCGTAGAATTTTCTTGTTTTCTCATATGCTATTATTTCTTGTTTTTTTGTATTACCGCTAACCTAGAGCTTGGTAGGGTTGGGAATAAAGATGCGGGATTTTTCGGTTAAATACAAATTTTGTCCCGCCATAAGTGTTCGAAACCTTGAAATTCTTATATTTGAGTATACACAGCTTTCCGAAGTATTCATTTATAAAATTCGCTGATTGCTGTGCGAATCCTTTCTACTTCGTCTCTGTTCCAATAATCCACCAAGAAAATAAAAAAGAATTTTGGAACGGAATATAGCGGTGGTTACGAAGTCGGGAGACTTCGCACAGCAATGTTATTTTTGATAGAGTTTTACAAAAAGTTCAAGCATATGTAGGGATGGATTTTAATCCGTCCATAACAAAAAAATTCCGTAATCAAAATCCATTTGTTTGCGCCCCTAAAAATCAACAGAAGATTATCCATTTCCTCCGCTAGCGCGAGCGTCCCGCTCGTGAACACAAAGATTATATAACAAAAATGAAATTCAATTGACGTGCACGAGCGAGACGCTCACGTAAGCAGAAATGTAAAATTCCATACAGTTTGTCATTTCGACGGAGGAGAAATCTTCGCAAGTAACTCCGCAACGAAAGTTCAATCTTTGTCGAGCTTCTCGCGAGGATTTCTCCTTACGTCGAAATGACAATATAGTGGTAATGTAGTGGATAATCTTAAACAAATTAATTCCTCTCGAAGAAAATTATTCCCCCTCGCTAGCGCGAGCGTCCCGCTCGTGAACACAAAGATTATATAACAAAAATGAAATTCAGTTGACGTGCACGAGCGAGATGCTCGCGCCAGCAGAAGAAATGACAATATTGTGGTTATTTTTATGAAGTTCTATAAAAGTTCCGGAGGAACGAATCATATTGTAGAGACGGATTTTAATCCGTCCATGACAAAGAAATTCCGTAATCAAAATCCAGTTGTTTGTATCGATAAAATCAGCGGAAATTATTCACCAACAATCTCCCCAACACAACTCAAAAACTCAAATTCCTCCAAAGGAAACATTTGTACAACAGTTTCCAGAATCAAACCCACATTTATAGATTGGTTTTTCTTTTCGGCAACATTATGCATATCGTGATCTAGTGCGAGAATACTTAATTTTAGCATATCGGTGATAATGCAGCCTAATTCAAAATAATTTAAAACCTTAATTTGAGCGATGTACGTTTCTGATTTGTCGTTGGCAGGTTTTAATGTGCGAAAATGTAGTGCCGTTAATTTTTTAAGTCTTGCTAAAGTTTCCATTTCATTTGTTTCCATAAGGCGTGTATTTTTTAGTTGTATTTAATGGTTTTACAATTAGAGTTTTAATAATTTATTATAAGAAAAATTGTACTTTTGTTTGGCTCAGCGAAGAAAGAAATAGATTGTATCGTACCAAACCGTTTTGGTTGGTATACGAACAGTCTAAATAAGTTTTTTACCAGTTGAGGTTTTTCACACTTAATTATTACCTTTGAATTATGAGTACACTAACAAAACCAAATCATATAGGGCGAAAAATAAGCCGTATTCGTGAACTTCGTGATATGAAACAGGAAGCTTTGGCGCAAGCTTTAGGAATAAGCCAGCAAACAATTTCGGCTATAGAAAATAGTGAAACCATAGAAGAAGAAAGACTTGTAGAAGTTGCAAAAGCACTTGGCGTAACTGTAGAAGCAATTAAGAATTTTTCAGAAGAAGGAATGATTAATTATTTTAATACTTTTAATGATACGAAAGACAGTAATGTAAATTTTGGACACAATTGTACTTTCAATCCGTTAGATAAATTAATGGAAACTGTAGATAAAAACGAAACTCTATATGAACGCTTGCTTCAGGCCGAAAAAGACAAAATCGAATATTTAGAAAAATTACTAGCAGGAAAATAATATTTCTAAAAGTTTATCCATAAAAAAGCATCAGCAGAGGTTGATGCTTTTTTTATGGTTTGTTTTTGGATCAGATTTCTTGTGCATTGTTTGACTTTTTTATTTAATATTTTTTATTTCAAGTATTTAATATTAATATTACAAATTAAGAAAACTAGTAATAAAACCTAAAACTATTAAATGAAAACAAAACTACTTTTAATTCTTTTTGCTTTATTTATTTCAAAAGTCAATGCACAACAGTTGATTTATGATTTTTCGCCTGGCAATGCTCAATTTTTTAAAAAATTTGATCAGAAGATTTATTTTCAGGGATATGATACAAATAATGGAAGAGCATTATGGCAAAGTGATGGAACTGCTGATAATACTTTTTTATTCAAAGATACAGATAGTCGAAATGATTATATTGGTACAATAGGAACCGGATCTGCAATTTTAAATAATACCTTTTATTTTATAGCCTCTGATGAAAATTCTGCAGGAGAAATATGGAAGACAGACGGAACTGATGCCGGGACTGTAAAAGTTACAAATTTTATTAACGAACGTGTTACAACACTAACAACAGCAGGAAACTCAATATATTTTTTAATAAAAAAAGAAGACGATAAGCTGGAGGTCTGGAAAACAGATGGAACAGATTCTGGAACTGTGTTGGTTAAAGAAATTTCATCTATATGGAACACGCCTACTTTTGAAGGGCAATGCAACAATATCTTTATATTTTCGATTCAGCCAGCCAATACAAGCGATTCTAGAGTATGGAGGAGTGACGGAACTTCTGCAGGTACGTTTCCCGTAACTGAACAAATGGATGGTAATGGTTCAGGATTAGTAGGTGGTTCAGGAGGTACTAGTATTTTAACTCAGTTTATTGAATATAATAATAAACTTTATTTTGCGAGCAGGCATTTTTTATTTGAAACTGATGGTACACTAGAAAACACAAAAAAAGTTGCAACTGTAAGAAATCCGTCAGTAGGTGGTTTAGTTCATTATGATGATGTTATAGCTGTAGATGGCAATTTGTATTTAATGTTTGTTTCTCTTAAAAATTTTACTAATAGTACAGGGAGTATAGAGATCTTAAAGTTTAGCACCATAAACAATTCAATTGTTCAGGTTTATAAGCAACAAATTGATAAATATTTTTCGGCATCAAATCTGACCAAAATAGGTAATTCTTTAGTTTTTACGATTTCAAATGCAACTGAAGGTACAGAGTTGGTTTCTTTAAATTTAGCCAATAATGTAGTTTCTAATCTCGGAGAATTGGCAGTACTAAATGATTTAGATGAATTTCAAATACCATTCAATACTCAAGTCTCAACCCTAAAATTTAATGAAAATCAATATTTTATTCATGGTGCGATAGATAAGGATGACAACCGAAAAGGATGGATATACGATTCGAATCTCAAAACTTTAGAAAATATACCTAATCTCGATAACATTCGACTCCCTTTTGAATTTAATAATTATTTGTACTACTCTAAAGATGATAAATTTTGGAAGTATGGTAATAATCTAAATACAGAATTTTTTACAAAAGATTCCAGGTTGACTATTTACCCTAATCCATCATCAAATTATGTTAAGATCACTACAATTAATAATGAAAGCGTACAAAATGTTCAGGTATTTGATATAAATGGCAAACTCGTTATTAGTAAGTCAAACAGCAATGAAATCAATATTTCTTATTTGAATGCAGGAACATACTTTGCTAAAATTCAAATAGATGGTAAATGGATTAATAAAAAAATAATAAAAACGTAAAATCTAAAGTAAAGCCAGTCAAATGAATTTTAGAATGGTCAATTGTATTTTCAATCCATTAGATAAATATCCTTAAAATTTATCCATAAAAAAAAGCATCAGCTGTAGGCAGCTGATGCTTTAATTTTTTTTGGGCAAAAAAGGTGAAGATTAACGACGAAACGAAGGACTTTCGTTTACTGATTCGTCAAGCTTGACGATTTTTGTTTTCTTAGCAGAAACTGTAATTTCATGTTTCGCTACTTTACCATTTTCTGTTACATGTAGGATGTAAGTTCCGGCAGGAAACGCCTCTAAACTTAATGTTTTCGAAATTTCTAATTTGTCTGTAGCAGATTCTCCTGTGTACACCAAATTATTGCTTTCGTCGTAAATAGAAAAAACTGATTTCTCAACGGTGTTTAAAGTAAAGCTAACTACTTTTCCGTTTCCGGTTTTTATATTCAAAATATAATCCCCTTTTCCATCAATTGCATAAGTAAAGATTGTTGTTAAAAATACGGCAACAACTAAGCCCATTTTTGTAAAATTTGTCATGTTTTTTTTAAATGTTAATTACTATTTGTGGAACGCTCAAAACTACAAATTGAAATTTAATTTTATGCAATAAAACTACTTTTTTTAATGTCTAAATTGCTGAATCAAAGATGTTTCTGTCGTTTATCTGAACTATGTACGTAAATAAAGGGATGTTGGATGTTTTTCTTTTAATATTTTTTAATAGTGTGTAAATCACCCTATTGTATTTATTAGGAATAGTTTTCGAAAAACAATTTACTAAAATATTTTAGTAAATTTTAGGCATAAAAAAACAGCTCAATAACCACAATGAGCTGTCTTAAAAACGACTTTTCGTTTTAAACTTTACTAACTATCTAACCTCACTTTTATACTGTATGAGTATAATTTTTTAACGTACTGCTACGCTTGTATTTTTAGCAGAAAATCCTGCTTTGTAACTTGATGAAACTGCTTTTGTAGATAAAACTGTAGCATCATCTGTTACGGTAATTTCATGTCTCACTTTTTTTACATTATCCTCCGCTTCTAAATAGTAAGTTCCTGACGGAAACTCTTCTAAGCTAAAAGTTCTCAAAATTCCTTCTTTGCCTGAAGCACTTTCAGAATAGATTAAACTACCATCTTTATCATAAATAGCCAGGTTTGCTTTTTGCACTTTATTAAGGGCAAATGTTATTAGCTTTCCGTTTGCTTTTAATACATGAAGATTAAAATCTTCATTCCCGTCAATTGCATAAGTACTAATTCCTGAAAAAAGTACCGCACATACTAAACTTAATTTTACAATCTTTTTCATGATGTTTGTTTTTTAGATTAATAGTTCTAATTCTCTGATGCTAAATTACTTACATTATGAATGTTTTTTCACAACTCTATTCTCCAATTTCGATGCTATATTCTCATTTACGAAACCGTTATAGGTTAAAATTTGAATTATATTTATCGTTTTTGTTAATTCGGTTATTATTTTTCAACGTTTCCGATAAATTAAGAGAATGTAAATTTATTTCTGCTTCTTACAAAAAATTATGCAGATAGAAGTTTTTTGCGCAAGAGGCAAAGGCTTTTTTTATTATAGATTTAAAGTAATAAACACAAAGTTCGCTAAGCTTTATTTTGAATTAGCTTTGCGAACTTTATGTTTTGCGGTTATTGTAGATAAAAATTTTAGCTGCTGAGTTCTCTCAACTACTGCTAAATTAAATTATTTGAGGTGAAAAAATAAGGCACAAAAAAAACAGCTCAATAACCACAAAGAGCTGTTTCAAAACAATCACGTTTTTAACTTTACTAACTATCTAACCTCATTTTTATACTTTATGAGAGTATAAACTTTTTTAGCGTACTGCTACGCTTGCATTTTTTGCAGTTGTATCTGCTTTATATGATGACGAAACTGCTTTTGTAGATAATACAGATGCATCATCAGTAATTGTAATTTCGTGTCTTACTTTTTTAACGCTGTCTTCAACTTCTAAGAAATAGATTCCTGCTGGAAATTCTTCTAAACTAAAAGTTCTTAAGATTCCTTCTTTACCTGAAGCATTTTCAGAATAGATTAAACTTCCGTTTTTATCATAAATACTCAAGCTTGCTTTTTGTACCTGATTTAGAGCAAACGTAATTATCTTTCCATTAGCTTTTAATACATGAAGGTTAAAATCATCATTTCCATTCCCATTTCCATCAATTGCATAAGTGCTTATTCCTGATAAAAGTATTGCACATACTAAACTTAATTTTACGATCTTTTTCATAGCTCTATGTTTTAAAGTTTTTAGTTCTAATTTTCTGATGCTAAATTACTCCGGTTATCGCTTTTTTTACACAACTCTATTTTCCAATTTATGTGCTATATTCTCATTTACGAAACCGTTATAGGTTAAAATTTGAATTAAATGAGGTGTTTTTGTTAATTACGCTATTATTTTTCAATTATTTGTAACTGTTAATATTTTTTTGGATTCATCTAATATTCTTACAAAAGTGAGGTATGCGTATAAAAAGAGTCAATTAAATACGATATATTAAAAAAATCAACAAAAAAAATACGAGTAGTTAAAAAAATACGCTGATTGCTAAAAAAGGAGAATTCTAACTTCACTAATTTTAGTGAAAAATTCTCATTTGCGAAACCGATATAGGTTAATTTTTAAATTATATTAGGTAATTTTGTTAAATTTGCTATTATTTTTTAAAGATTTTATCATGAAGACAATCGCCCCCGCTCTTGAAGTGATATCTAACTCTTACGGAAGTTCTTTTACCTATACTAAGCATGCCCAAAAGACCAATATTAAATCTCATTTATGGCATTATCATCCGGAAATTGAATTGGTTTATATAAACGGTGGCGCAGGTAAAAGACAAATAGGAAGCCATGTTTCTTATTATACCAATGGCAGTTTGATATTAATAGGTTCTAATTTGCCGCATTGTGGTTTTACAAACGAGCAAACCGGAAATATAAATGAAACCGTTATTCATATTAAACCTGAATTTTTAGGAAGTGAGTTTTTTGGTGCTCCCGAAATGAGAAAGGTGCAAAATATCCTGAGCCAGTCAAAAGGTGGAATTGCTTTTGGCGGAGAAACAAAAAAACAAATAGGCAAGAAAATCGAAATGATGGAGAACCAACTTCCGTTTGAACGATTAATAACTCTTTTGAGTATTTTAGACGAATTAGATTCTTCAAAAGATTACACGGTACTTAATGCCGATGGGTTTTCATTAGAATTGCATACACAGGATAATGATCGTATAAATGTTATTTTTAATTATGTTAAAGATCATTTTCAGGAATCGATTGCCATAGACGAAGTTTCGAGTTTGGTGAGTATGACGACGCCTTCTTTTTGTCGTTATTTTAAAAAGATTTCGAATAAGACCTTTACAGAATTTGTAAATGAATATCGTTTGGTACATGCATCAAAACTATTGGCCGAAAAACCAATAAGTATAAATGAAGTATGTTACGAAAGCGGTTTTAATAATTTTAGCCACTTTAGTAAATCTTTCAAACAATATACAGGTAAAAGCGCTTCGCAATACCGTCAGGAACACAAGATTATTATTAGCTAAATCAAGGTAGAAATCCAGGCTTTTAAATTTTGACTTTAAAATTTGGAATTTTTTTACACTTCATTATTGTTATAAAAATTATATTTACACACTTGTTATTTTCAAAATATAACAAGTGTGTTAAGGATAGATTTAATACATCAACCAAATTTTATAACTTAATGAGTTTATTTAGAAAACCTATAGCATTCCTGCTTATCGGAATGACATTTTTTAGCTGTAGCAAAAAAGAAACAGCTTTTCCTGATCCTTTAATTACCAATCGCGATACAACGGTAAATCCTGCTGAAGATTTTTTTAATTATGCCAATAATGGCTGGTTCAAAAGAAATCCTATTTTGCCTACCGAAAGCAGTAACGGAATAATGCGAACGATCAATGATACGATTAACAGTCAAATAAAAAGTATCTGCGAAAACTCGGCTAAAGATGAATCTGCAGCAAAAGGAAGTAACAAACAAAAAATAGGTGATTTTTATGCTTCTGGAATGGATACGATTGCCATTGAAAAAGCTGGTTTGTCGCCGCTAAATGCCGAAATCAGGAAAATCAATGAAATAAAAGATATTTCAGGATTAGTAAACACAATGGCGCATTTGCAAACTGTAGGAGCAGAGCCGGGATTTACATTTTATATTTCGCAAGATGATAAAATCAGTACTAAATATGCTTTGTTTTTTGGACAAGGTGGTTTAGGAATGAAACAACGTGATTATTATCTTGATTTAGACAAACGAAATGTAGAAATTCGTTCAGCTTATTTAGCGCATCTTAAAACTATGATGCGAGCTATGGGAGACGAGGAATCTGTTGCGGTAAAAAATGCTGCAACGATTATGAAACTCGAAACTGAACTGGCAAAATCATCCAGAAAATTAGAAGCTCTTCGTGATCCGCTGGCAAATTACAATAAACTTTCTGTAGAAAAATTCAATACAATTACACCGGATATCGACTGGAAAAAAGTGCTTCCTGTTTTGGGAATTGCAAAAGCAGATTCGGTTATTGTAGGTCAGCCGGAATTCTTTAAAGCATTAAATAAAACCATTAAAAGTTATTCTGTCGAAGAATGGAAAACATATTTAAAGTGGAGTCTTGTAAGTGCATATGCGCCATATTTGACGAAAGCTATAGAAAAAGAAAACTTTAAATTCTATGCCACAACACTAAATGGTGTTGCGACTCAAAAATCACGATGGAAAAGAGTAGTCGAGCAAACAGATCTGTCTCTGGGAGAATTAATAGGTCAGGTTTATGTTGCTGATTATATGCCAAAAGGGGTAAAGGAAAAATTACTTGAAATAGGAAACAATATTCGTGATGTATTTGCTTCGCATATCAAAAAGTTAGACTGGATGAGTGAAGCTACCAAACAAAAAGCATTATATAAATTAAGTAAAATGGTGATGAAGTTGGGATATCCGGATAAATGGAAAGATATGAGCCAACTTTCTATCAATAGAAATTCGTATTGTGCAAATGTTATGAACGCCTATATTTGGGATTATAAGTTTATGATCAATAAATACGGAAAACCGGTTGACAGAAACGAGTGGATAATGCAGCCACAAACCTATAATGCATATTATAATCCAAGTAATAACGAAATCGTGATTCCGGCTTGTAATATTATTGTTCCGGGTTATGAAGGGCGCATGCCTGATGATGCTATTTTGTACGGAATAATTGGCGGATCTTTCTTTGGACATGAAATCACACATGGTTTTGATGATCAGGGAAGTCAATATGACGAAAAAGGAAACTTGAATAATTGGTGGACACCAGAAGATTTGAAAAAATTCAAAGCTAAAACACAATTAATCGTAAATCAGTATAATAAATTTTCTGTTTTAGGAAAACACATTAACGGAGATGCCACTCAAGGTGAAAATATTGCAGATTTAGGCGGAGTAATTATGGGTTATGAAGCATTTCAGAAAACAGCCCAGTTTAAAGACAAAGAAAAAATTAGCGGTTTGACACCTGATCAGCGTTATTTTCTGGCCTATGCTTATTCGTGGATGATTAACAGAAGGGATGAATCTAAAATTAACCAAATCATGACCGATGTTCATTCGCCGGAACAATTTAGAATTAACGGACCTTTAAGTAATATACCGGAATTTCATAAAGCATTCAATGTCAAAAAAGGAGATAAAATGTATCAGCCCGATAGCTTAAGAGTCGTAATCTGGTAAAAAATAAATTGTAAGTTATATATAAACCATTCGTTGCGTCGAATGGTTTTTTGTTTCACGAAGATTCTGGCAAATTTTATTTAGATTTAAAATTAAAAAATCTGTTTACATCTGCTTAAATCTTTTGAATCTGCGTGAAATAAAATCATTTTAGTCATAATCTAATTAGTGGAAATTCGAATAATTAGTGGCAAACTTTTTTAAATAGTATAGTCTGAAAAAATATCACAAATAGATAAACGGACTGCTAAAAACTGGTGGGATTTTTCATATGATTTATTTAGAAAAGGGTATATTTACAATCCCTAATCAGAAAAAAATAAATATGAAAAACTTTAGAATTCTAGTATTTACGGTTCTTTTATGCGCTTGTTCAGTAAGTTATGCTGCAAAAGTAGATACTTTGCAAGTGGCAAGTACCGCTATGAGCAAAACCTACAAAGCTGCGGTTGTTTTGCCTAATTCGTACTCAAAAAGCAAATCGGCATTTCCGGTTATGTATTTATTGCATGGTGCGTATGGACATTTTGGTGATTGGTTAAAAAATACGCCAAACAAAAAGTTGGTTCAGAGCCTTTCTGACCAGTATAATATCATTATTGTAATGCCCGAAGGTGAAACCTTTAGTTTTTATCTGGATAGTCCGGTAAATAAAGGAAGTCAGTTTGAAACTTTTATTACACAAGAAGTGATCCAGAAAGTAGATAAAACCTATAGAACGATAAGCAATAGAAACGGAAGAGTAATTACAGGACTTTCTATGGGTGGTCATGGCGCATTGTATTTATCTGCCAAACATCCTGATTTATTTTGTGCTGCCGGCAGCATGAGTGGTGCAGTAGATATGAGTACGATGCTTAATCGTGAATCATCTGCACAAGTAGTAAAATTGATGCAGCCCGTTTTTGGCGATAAAAGCGACAGCTCGGCAATGTATGAGCAATATGCCGTGATGGGAATGCTGGATAAACTAAAGGTAAATAAGTTACCACTAATTATAGATTGCGGAGTTGATGATTTTTTGATAGAACCCAACAGAGAATTACACCGAAGATTGGTTTATAATAAAGTAGAACACGATTATACAGAACGCCCGGGAGCACATACTTGGGATTACTGGGAAAATTCACTACCTTACCATGTGTTATTTTTTAATAAAATACTGCTTAAAAACCAGCAGGTTGCAAAAAAATAATAACATTTTTAGTGCTAAACCATCCAAAATACTTTTTTTGGTTTGGTTTTTGGAATACCTTTATAAACCTTAAAAAAATAATTATTATGAAAAAGATACTTACCTTATTCGCAGTTGTTGGATTAATCGTGTTCTCAAGTTGTGAAGGACCAGAAGGACCAGAAGGGCCTGCAGGACCAGTTGCTCCAGTTTTTGAAGTGAACAATGTTAATTTCGCTGCTAATGGAGATGGAATATTACAAAAATTTCCTTCTTCAATTTATTCTGGAGATGTAATTTTGGTATATAGATTAGTTGATGTTATAAATGGGCGTGATGTATGGAGACCAATTCCGGAATCATATTATTATGATGATGGGACTGTATACTTTACCTATAAATTTAATTTTACTCAAGATGATTTTGAAATATATCTTGATGGGTTTGAATTAAATACTATTCCAGCTAATTTAAGAACGAATCAAACTTTTCGTATTGTTATAGTTCCTGGTGATGACGGTGTTAACACTAAAAAATCAATTAATAAAGCAGATTACTCAGATTACGATGCTGTTATTAAAAAGTATAATATTGATGATAGTAATGTTAAGAAATTAAACTAATAAGTTGAATGAAAATAAAAAAGGAGATCTTTGATCTCCTTTTTTATTAGCTAGTTTTTCCTTTATCTTCGTCCAGGAGTTGGTTCTGGAAAGTTCACATTTAGTGATGAGTCAAACGGTTTTTCGACGATATTAATTAGAGGCATAGTCATACTATAGTCATTTGTTGATATGGGTGCTCCATATCCTGGGATACTAGTAGAAGGATGTAATGAGATTAATAAAGCCTTTTTTTCTTCAGTAGTAGAAAATTTAAAAACTAATGTTTTTTGTACTACAGCGAGAGATTGGCCATCTAAAGTGTAAGATCTTGTGTTATTAATATGAGAATTTCCATATCCAATTACACTATTTATACCTTTGCTCTCACATGGATCTTGTTGATGCCTATCGTTAAGTATTTCAATTATTCCATCATCTTTTAATTGCATAAAAATAGTAGGACGACCATCACTATATGCTTTGTCTATTGAAAATCTATTATCATAAAAACTAACCTTAATAGAAATTTCATATGTGACATTTGCTTTAAAATTATATTCAATGGAAATTGCAGAACCACTTTGGTTGTTGTCATGCCATACTTCACCTGTTCGTCCAATACTTTTTCGCCCTTTATTACTTGCAGTTAAAACTAATGAACCATAAGACGGATTAAGATGTGGTGAACCGTAGCCTCTTATTAAATATGATTTAGTTTCTGGATATGGATATGCGTATGGAATAGAACCAAACACTCCAGCATCAGTATAGTAAGAGTTTCCATTATTATATCTTTTAACTGTACAACCGCTTTTTGTAGAGCTTCCTACTCCAGATGCAAAGTTTATACTAACCGAATTCTCTTCACTTTTTGAGGTTAAATTGTTTGCTTCTTCTGTTTTATCTGGGATATCATATACAAATATTGGAGGTTTCGGTTTTGAGCCATCCGTAATTTCGGAGTAATATTCTATAGATCCATTAATAATATACAATTGCATTGGGTTATTGAGTGACTTAGTCTTTGAAGTCAATTCTTCTTTATTGTCACAACTAGTGATAATAAAGATAAATACTAAATAAAGGGAAATTTTTCTCATAATAAATGGTTTTTAAATAGTTTATAATGAGGTAAACATATTGAATATAAGTATATAGTCTTACTTTTATATGTTAAATTATAATATTTATCTTATAATTTAACAATTGGCTAAAAAAAAGAAGATCGTAAGATCTCCTTTTGTATAAATATATGTCTCGAAAAACTATTCTTCTACTTTAGGAGCTTCTTCTGCATCTTTTCCGTATTTCAAAGAAACAAGGATTCCTACTAAAAGCGAAAGCGCAATAAATCCTAATGAAGCCCATTCCGGAACGTGAATAAAATCGTGAAGAATCATTTTTAATCCTACAAAAGCTAATATTGCTACTAAACTATATTCAAGGAAACTGAATTTTGCCAGCATATTTGCAAGGAAAAAGTACATAGAACGCAATCCTAAAATAGCAAAGATATTAGAACTGAATACTAAAAATGGGTCTGATGTTATGGCTAAGATTGCAGGAACGCTATCAACAGCAAAAAGAACATCCATAACCTCAATAACAATCAAAGCTACAAATAATGGAGTAGCAGCTTTTTTTGCGGTTTTTGTAGTAATGAAAAATTTCTCGCCTTCCATTTCAGAAGTAATCGGAATAATTTTTCCAAGTGTTTTATATACAAAAGAATCTTTAGGCTGAAAGTCATCATCATCTCCTGAGAATAACATTTTTAGCGCCGTGAAAATTAGGAAACCACCAAACAAATAAGTTGTCCATGTAAATTTATTGATCAGCATTACGCCAAAGAAAATCATTAATCCACGAAAGATTACAGCACCCAGGATTCCCCAGAATAAAACGCGGTGTTGGTATTTTTGTGGTATTTTGAATGATGCAAAAATAATAGCAATCACAAATATATTATCTACACTCAAAGACAACTCAATCAAATACCCCGTAATAAACTTCATAGAAGCCACGGCTGGTTTCAGATTGTCAGGATTTGCAATATAATCAGTAGTGTAAAGCCAGTAAATTACTCCTGAAAACAGGAATGATAAAGTAACCCAAATAAGTGTCCATTTACTTGCTTCTTTCGTACTAATAATATGTGGGTTTTTATTAAAAACTCCTAAGTCTAAAGCAAGAATAAAAACAACGGCTAATAAAAACAAAATCCAGACTATCATGATACTTTTTTTAAATGATTTACAAAGATAGTTTTTGAAGTTTAACTTAAAAATTTATTATCGAAAAGTTGTGTTCAAATTCTGAATAAACTTAAAGATTTTCTAAGTTAGTAATGTTGGTTTTGTATGTGATGAGAAGATTGCGGTAAATGGCACGCGGATGGTATGGATTCGCTTTGCGAAAACGCGGATTTGTACGGTTTTTTTTTCTTTATACTATCACTTTTGTCATCCCGAGGAATGAGGGATCTCCGTAAGTAGCTCTACAAAGAATGCAAAGATAAACCCGACAGGTTTTTAAAACCTGTCGGGTTTACTGGTAATAAAAAAAGTGCCATCAAATGACGGCACTTTTTAGAATATATTCTGAGCTTTAAATTACAACGCTGAGTTAACAGTTTTGATAATTCTTGCAGCAATTTTGTATGGATCACCGTTTGAAGCTGGTCTTCTGTCTTCTAACCAACCTTTCCAACCTTTTTGAACCGTCATTAAAGGAATTCTGATTGAACATCCTCTGTCAGAAACTCCATAAGAGAAATCGTGGATAGATGCAGTTTCATGTTTACCAGTTAAACGTTGGTCGTTGTAAGCTCCGTAAACCGCGATATGCTCAGCAGTAACAGGACGGAAAGCTTCACAGATTTTTTCGTAAGTAGCCTGGTCTCCACATGTTCTTAATACTTCGTTAGAGAAGTTAGCATGCATACCTGAACCATTCCAATCTGTGTCTCCTAGTGGTTTTGGGTGATATTCTATATAGTAACCATATTTTTCAGTCAAACGATCTAATAAGTAACGCGCTACCCAAATTTCGTCTCCGGCTTTTTTAGCACCTTTAGCGAATAATTGAAATTCCCATTGTCCGCAAGCAACCTCTTGGTTGATTCCTTCAAAGTTAATTCCGGCAGCAATACATAAGTCAGCATGTTCTTCTACTAATTTTCTTCCGTGTGTGTTTTTTCCACCTACAGAGCAGTAGTACATACCTTGTGGAGCAGGATATCCTCCAACAGGGAAACCTAATGGCAATAAAGTTTTAGTATCCATGATGAAATACTCTTGTTCGAAACCAAACCAAAAATCATCATTATCATCATCAATTGTAGCTCTACCGTTAGATGGGTGTGGAGTTCCGTCTGCGTACATAACTTCAGACATTACTAAATATCCGTTTATACGAGTTGGATCCGGGTAAATTGCAACTGGCACTAATAGACAGTCTGAAGATCCACCTTCGGCTTGTTTTGTTGACGAACCATCAAATGACCAGTTTCCAAGTTCTTCTAATGTTCCTTTGAAATTTTCATGCTCTTCAACTTTAGTTTTACTTCTAAGATTTTGAGTTGGTTCATATCCATCTAACCAAATGTACTCTAACTTAATTTTAGCCATAATAATATAAATTAATTTTTTTTGTTTTTTTCGTTGGGTCAAATATAGATTTATTTTTTTAGCCGTAAAAATTAGGGGGCTGTTTTGTTTAGCTGAGTATTATTTTTTGGATAAGCGCAATTTTCAGAGGGGTATATTTTTAAAAAAGCAATTTTTAACACCATTAAAAAATAAATTCGTAAAAATTACTACTGTTTTTTGAATTTTAAGGTTAAGGAATTATCAAAAAATGTTTATTTAATGAATAATACTGTGTTATTTTGTTATATTTCTTTGAATCAAATTCATTATTCTTTGAAAAAAGCTTCGATCATTGAAAAATCATCGAATAAAAATCTGGAATTTATCTTTAAAACAGGCTATTTTATTGTTTATATTTGTTCTTCTTTTTTTAGTAAAAATTATTACAAATTTTAAACTTAATATACATGTCAACATTACGTTTCCAAGCTTTAAAAGAAGCTTCTACAAGAAAGCCGGTACATTTTGAAGAAATAGACAGAAAGTCTAACCTTTTTGGTGCAAATGTGTTTAATGAAAAAGCAATGAAGCAGTTTTTGACTTCTGATGCTTTAAAGGGAGTTAGAGATGCGATTCAGCACGGAACTAAAATAGACAGAAAACTGGCAGATTATATTGCCATGGGAATGAAAGAATGGGCATTATCAAAAGGCGTTACGCATTATACTCACTGGTTTCAGCCTCTTACAGGAACAACCGCAGAAAAACACGATGCTTTTTTTGAAACATCATATGACGGAAGCGATCCTGTAGAAAAATTTGGCGGGGCACAATTAGTACAGCAAGAACCGGATGCATCAAGTTTTCCAAATGGCGGAATCAGAAATACATTCGAAGCCAGAGGATATACAGCGTGGGACCCAACTTCTCCGGCATTTATATATGGAACAACCTTATGTATTCCAACCGTTTTTATTGCCTATACGGGAGAAGCCTTAGATAATAAAATTCCGTTGTTAAGAGCATTGTCCGCAATGGATGAAGCAGCGACAGAAGTATGTAAATATTTTGATAAAAACGTAAAAAAAGTAACGGCAACTTTAGGCTGGGAACAGGAATATTTTTTAATCGACAAAGCACTTGCAAACTCACGTCCGGACTTAATGATGACCGGAAGAACATTATTAGGACACACCTCTGCAAAAGGGCAACAATTAGACGATCATTATTTTGGTTCTATCCCAACGCGTGCCTTAACGTATATGAGAGATTTAGAGCAAGAATGTATGTTATTGGGAATACCAGTAAAAACACGTCATAATGAGGTTGCGCCAAATCAATTTGAGTTGGCTCCAATTTTTGAAGAAACAAATCTTGCCGTAGATCATAACTCCTTATTGATGGATGTGATGCAAAGAGTGGCTGAGCGTCATGATTTTAAAGTTTTATTTCACGAAAAACCATTCAAAGGTGTAAACGGTTCAGGAAAACACAATAACTGGTCGTTAGCAACAGATACGGGAGTTAATTTATTAAGTCCTAGTAAAACTCCTATGAGTAACTTACAGTTCCTGACTTTCTTTATCAATACCATAAAAGCAGTAAACGATAACGAAACTTTATTAAGAGCTTCGATTGCAACCGCAAGTAACGATCACAGGTTAGGAGCAAATGAAGCGCCGCCTGCAATTATCTCTGTATTTATTGGAGCGCAATTGACTAAAGTTTTGTCAGAGTTAGAAAGCGTTACCACAGGAAAATTATCTCCTGAAGAAAAAACAGATTTAAAATTAAACGTAGTAGGTAAAATTCCGGATGTTCTTTTAGATAATACAGACAGAAACAGAACTTCGCCTTTTGCCTTTACAGGAAATAAATTTGAGTTCAGGGCTGTAGGTTCAAATGCCAACTGCTCGAACGCAATGACTACTTTGAACGCTATTGTGGCCAAACAATTAAAAGATTTTAAAACAGAAGTTGATACTTTGATCGAGTCAAAAGACATGAAAAAAGATGATGCTATTTTTAATGTTTTAAGAGAGTATATTAAACAATCTAAAAAAATACTTTTTGAAGGCGACGGATATAGTGAAGCTTGGGAGAAAGAAGCAGCAAAAAGAGGTTTAAGTAATTTTAAAACTACGCCCGAAGCAATCAAAGCCAAAGTTTCTAAACAGGCATTAGACTTGTTCTCTGAATTAGGGATTCTAAATCATGTTGAAGCAGAAGCGCGTTACGAAATAGAATTAGAAGAATACACTAAGAAAATCCAGATCGAAGGAAGAGTTTTAGGAGATATCGCGAGAAACCACGTTATTCCTACAGCAATTCGCTATCAAAATACTTTGATTGAAAACGTAAAAGGATTAAAAGAGATCTTTGGGAAGGAATTTGAAACTATTGCCAAAGAACAAATTGTTCTTATAAAAGAGATTTCCGGTCATATAGAAGGAATCAATTCTAAAGTATTAGCAATGACAAATGAAAGAAGAACAGCCAATCATTTGACAGATGCCCAAAAAATGGCAGAGGATTACTGTAACAAAGTAAAACCATATTTTGAGGATATTAGAAATCATTGCGATAAACTGGAACTATTGGTAGATGACGAAAGTTGGACATTGACTAAATACAGAGAATTACTATTTACGAAGTAATATTAAAATAAAAATTATAGCAAAGCCCGCCAATTTAGGTGGGCTTTTTTTGCTTTTATGCTAAAATAATACAGAATCAACCTCATTTTTAGCAGATACAGCACACTAAATATGAGTAAATTACAATAACAAAGTAATTTCCTACTTATATTTTTAAAGATTTCAGCAGTTCATCGAGATAGTTTTACATTTCATCGAAAAGTCATTAAGCTATTGAAAAATAGCTGTTTATAGTTGATTTGATTTTCGATAAGTTTTCTAATTTTGATCATGAAGAAAGAAAATAATCGTTCTGATTTTATTTTCGAATGACGATTTTGATAGCGCGATTTCCCCAAATCCTCCTTGCCTACATAATAAGTTGTATTAATAACCAATTAAATATATCTATTATGAAAAAAGTAATTTTAAGCATCTCAGCGATGCTGTTTGTGGGAGTCGCAGCCTTTGCGCAGGTTTTACCGGGAACTTACAGCCCTAATAGCAGTTATGTAAATCAAACCGGATCAAGTCAGGATGCATATGTTAACCAAATTGGGACAAGTCAGAAATCAAGTGTGATTCAGAAAAATTTCAAAAATGAAGCAGACGTTTACCAAGGAGTAAACCCTGGACAAATTACATTACCAATAGTAGGGAATATTTCGCATGACAATTTAGCTATGGTATCTCAGGATGGTAAATTGAATAAAGCTTATATCTCTCAAAACAACTGGAGAAACAAAGCGTACCAAACTCAGGTAGGAAATGAAAATGAAGCTACTATCTGGCAAGACGAAACCAATATCGCTTACGGATTAGGCTTTTCTGGTAATTTAATAGGTGAGGATGTAGCGACTCAAACACAAACCGGAAACCATAATAAAGCAACTGTTGATCAGGGAACTTCAGGAAATCCTGTAGCAAGCGCTTCGGTTTTTACCGGAATGCTGCCTTTGACAACTTCAATTTCGGCAAAACCTCACGGAAGCAATGAAGCTACTCAAACCCAAACAGGTAATTATAATGAAGCTTACACTAGTCAGGGAGGTTATAATAACAGTTCCAGCCAAGTTCAGAATGCATCAATATTAGCTTCTTCTGCAAATAAAAATGTATCAAACCACTATCAATATGGGGATAATAATATTGCTAATGTTACACAAACAGGCATTAAAAATCTTGAAAACGTATTGCAGGAAGGAAATGGAAACAAATCTTATGCAACACAAAATTCTACATTTCCATCTAGTTTTGCAGGGAATGCAAGTGTAGTAATTCAACAAGGTACATTGAACTTATCTACTGTAGCACAAAGCAATTAATACTTAAAATATAAATGAGATAGTCATAGAACGTGACTATCTCATTTTTTAATTATAAAGAGATCAGGATGAAGAATTTTATTTTAAATATTGTGTTTATTTTTCTTTTTTCATCAGTGTTTTATGCACAGGAAAAAGAGAATAATTCAGATTTTAAAAACTACAGTTCCTCTTTGTTTAATTCAAAACAAGTGGCCTTAAGTATTGTTTCACTGATAGATAAAAGAGGTCAGAATGAATTGAATTTTAAAATTCCTTCCGGTGTTCAGATACAGCAAATAGGAGATTTAAATAAAGTAACAGCATTTTTAAAATCAAATGAAACTAAAATTGCCGTAGATCAAAATGGAGATCGCAATCAATTGTTTTTAGATAAAAAAGCAAAATCAATTACCCAGAATATTGTTCAGCAGGGAGATAATAATAAGATTTCTGATTTTACATTATATACCAATTATAATATAAATATGGAAATGATTCAAAAAGGAGACAATCAAAAAATTCAGAATATTGGAACCAATTCCTTGTCAAAGAACATGAGAATTACACAAACAGGCAATGGGGCTTCGATAATTCTTATCAACAACTAAATTTGAAACATGCATTTTAAAAACCGACATATTACTTTGATATTCCTAATTTTTACCACCACAATTTATGGTCAGGTGCCACAGGACAAAATCAAGCCCAAACTTGAAATTGAAAAGATTGAAGGCAACGTAAAAATTACGGGTACTGCAGAGAATCTTACAGATGTCATTAGAAGTGCAGGCTACAGAATGTCTGTTATAAAAAATAATAGTAAAACTAATAATGAGTCTAATAATGATCAGATTGGTGTTTTTACCCTTCAGCCAAATGAACTGCAAAAGTTATCGACTTCTCAAATTAATCTTTCAGAAGATGATGAGGTAATCGTTTTATTATTGTTTTATGATGAAGACAAACAAATAATAGCAAAAGACCGTGTGGTGTTGGGCGAAGAAAAAAAAAAGACAATGTAATAGTGCTTCCTGTTGACGGTTTTATGTTAAGAGGAATTATTACAGATGATACCAAAACCAAAATTGGTAAGGATTTTTATGATCGGTATTATTACAAATACAATGATATTGGAATAAATGCTGAAAAAATAGTCACAATAGGTGAAGAATATAGTTTTGCAAGAAATACTGCGATAACAATAACTATAGACAACGAGGTTATCTACGAGTTTTTAGCCAGACCGGACGACGAGTTTCTGGATGCAGTTGCAGAGGAATCTGTAAATGCCACCTTTACTTATTTTAAAGAAAAAGAAAAGCAGCGAAAATATTTCACTCAGTATTAATTTTATTATTAGCGACATGAAATGTATTATAATCCTGGTAGTATTTCTACTTGTGTCTCCGTTTATACATGCTCAGGCTTTAGTTTATAAACCTGTAAATCCGGCTTTTGGAGGAGATACCTTTAATTATCAATGGCTTTTGAGCAGTGCCGAAGCTCAGAATAAGCAGAAGGATAAAACGACCGAAACAAAACAACAAACTGATCTTGAACGATTTAAAGCCAATTTAAATGCGCAGTTGTTAAGTCAGATTTCAAGCTCACTCTACAAGCAACAATTTGGTACAGATGGTATTAAGCAAGGTTCTTACACCTTTGGGAGTTATTCTGTAGATGTTTATCCATCTTCAGACGGGCTCACACTAAATATTTTAGATACCAATACCGGAGAACAAACTCAAGTAATCATCCCAAATCAATGATATGAGATTACATCACTACTTACTTATTTTATTCGGATTTCTTTTTTCGGGTTGTGGTGCTTATTACAATCAGCCAACCGGAGTTCAAAAAGCAGTTTTAGGAGAAGGTACTCCTGCTACTTCTTTATTAAAAGATTTGCCAAAACCGAAAGAACCCGTTGTGGTTGGAGTCTATAAATTCAGAGACCAGACAGGGCAGTATAAACCTCAGGAAAACGGAAGCAGTTTTAGTACAGCCGTAACTCAGGGAGCAACTTCTATCTTGATAAAAGCCCTGGAAGATTCTAAATGGTTTGTGCCAATTGAGCGTGAAAATATTGGAAATTTACTTCAGGAACGAAATCTCATTAGAGCCACACGTCAGGAATATGTAAAAAATGCCAATCCAAACGAACCTCAGTTAACGCCTTTATTATACGCCGGAGTTTTATTAGAAGGCGGGATAGTTTCATATGATTCTAATATAATAACAGGAGGTTTTGGCGCACGATATTTTGGGGCAGGAGCTTCTGTAAAATACCGTCAGGACCGTGTTACGATTTATCTGAGAATGATTTCGACATCAAACGGAAAAATTCTGAAATCAGTTTATATCTCTAAAACTATTTTATCTCAGGCAATTGATCAAAGTTTATTTAGATATGTAAACTTTAAAAGATTATTAGAAGTTGAAACAGGATATACTACAAATGAACCTGTGCATATGGCAGTAACCGAAGCGATAGAAAAAGCCGTTGAATCGTTAGTTCTGGAGGGTATAAAAGATAATATCTGGGAAGCAGATGCTCCAAAAGCGGAAGTTGATCATGTGTTGAAAGCGTATGACGAAGAAACAAAAACTGCAGATATATCAGCACTTTACGGAAGAGAATTAGAAAACAGAAGAAGTACGTTTGCCATCGAAATCTCAGGAGGAGCAACTTTAATGGACGGCGATTATCAAGATCCGCTTTTAAGACCTTTTGGTCGTGGTGCTTTGAAATTTTTTATAACACCCGGTTTTAATATCAGTGCCTCTACAAATGTGGTAAACCTTGCGAATAAAAATTTACTCGATGTAGGGTATATTACTTATGATCTTAATCTCGAATGGCTTTTACTCCCCAAAGATAAGTTGACACCTTATATATATGTAGGCGGAGGATATGCTACAAACAAAAAATTCGAAAATACATATAGTAAAATTCAATACGGTTTAGGGCTTGAATATTTAGTTGCAGACAAAATTGGAATAAAATTATTTGCAGAGCAAAATATTAATTTCAGCGATAATGTCGATTATATAAAAGCAGGAACGAGAGATGATTACTATTACAAATTTGGATTGGGACTTACTTATTATTTCGCAAAAAAGAAAAAATAGTAAAATCGTAAAAAACGCAATTCTGAAGATATAACGATAAAGTTTAAATTTAAAAACAAATTAATAATGAAGTATTTATACAAAATATCAAGTGTACTTTTTTTATTGTTTTTGGTTTCATGCAGCGAAGAAAAAATAGGAGAATATGAATTTGGTACCGTTACCGGAAGAGTCGTCAATGCAGATACTTTTGAACCTATGGAAAACGTTAAAATACTTTCCAGCCCAACTACAAGTACAGTTTTTACAGATGCCGAAGGTAAATTTATCGTTTCGAACGTAAAAGCGGGCGAATACTCTTTTCAGGCTCAAAAAGATGGTTTCGTCGCAAAATTTGAAGCCGTTACCCTAACCGGAAATAACACCTCTGAAGTTGTTTTTGAACTCAAAAAAGCGACAGCCAATAATAAACCGCCAACAGTTCCGGTATTAGTAAGTCCCGTAGATAATAGTACAGCTCAGGCAGTATCTCTCGACTTAACCTGGACAGATACAGATCCTGATAAAGATGAACTTATTTTTAAAATCACGCTTAGAAATAGTAATAATAGCGACGTGAAAGTTTATGAGCCCATAAAAGAAAACAAACTAACACTGACAGACTTAATATATGGTACAAAGTATTATTGGCAAATTGAAGTAACAGATGGTGTTAATACACCAGTTTTAAGCACAGTAAGCACATTTACTACACTTGCTTTTCCTGCAACACGATATTTATTTGTGAAAAATATAAATGATAATAATGTAATTTTTACAGCTGATGATGCCGGAAAACAATATCAATTAACCAGTTCAGATAAAAATTACTGGCGTCCAAGAAGAAATAATCAAGCTAAGAAAATTGCTTTTATAGGAACAAATGGTTCTCAAAATGATCTTTATACCATGAATTTTGACGGAACGGGTATCAAAAAAGTGACAAGTTCTGTACCTGTTGCTGGTTTTAATTCAGATTATATCGGGTATTCCTGGAATGCTTCAGGAAGTGAACTTATTTATCCTAATTTTGATAAATTGTACAAAATCAATAGTGACGGAAGTGGTTTAACGAAAATTTTTCAAACACCAAACGGCAAATTTATATCTGAATGTGACTGGAGTGCTGATGGATCTAAAATGGCCTTGAAAGTAAATGATGCAAATGGTTATAATGTTGAGATTTATGTTATTGATACTTCCGGAGCAGTAACAGCTACCATTCTTTCCGGTATAAATGGAGCAGTTGGCGGGTTAAATTTTTCAATAACCGGACAAAAAATAGTGTATACCAGAGATGTTTCAGGATATGAAAGTTCCAACTATCGCCAGTTAGATTCCAGGATTTTTGAGTATAATTTTGCAACCGGAATTACATCACAAATCGTGACAGATAAAATTTCAGGAACAAATGATCTGGACGTTCGGTATTCTCCAAACGAATCAGAACTGATTTTTATCAATACTTCAAATGATGGTATTTCGATCAAAAATACTGTAAAAGCAACTACAGGCGTTGTCAATTCAAGAATCGTATTGTTTTCGGGAACTGTTATGCCGGATTGGGAATGATTTCAGGAACCAAATTTTTTAAAACCAATTACCCTAAAAATTCGGCAGCGCCATAAAACCTGCCGAATTTTTTTATGAATCAAATATTCTAATTTTAAATCGTATAACCCCAAGAATTAAAAAAAGAGATTATCTTTGCACCACATCAACACAAACTAAGTTTCATGAGTTCAGATTCAAGCAAAAGGTACGCACAAAGAGGTGTTTCGGCATCAAAAGAAGACGTACACAACGCCATAAAAAATATCGACAAAGGTTTATTTCCTCAAGCATTTTGTAAAATCGTTCCTGATTATTTAACACAGGACGAAGACTATTGCTTAATAATGCACGCAGACGGCGCAGGTACAAAATCGTCGTTGGCGTATATGTACTGGAAAGAAATAGGAGATATTTCAGTTTGGAAAGGAATTGCTCAGGATGCTTTAATCATGAATATCGACGATTTGTTATGCGTTGGCGCAACAGATAATATTTTGCTTTCCTCTACAATAGGAAGAAATAAAAATTTAATTCCCGCTGAGGTAATTTCGGCAATCATCAATGGAACCGAAGAATTAATCAACGAATTAAAATCTTTTGGTGTAACCATTCATTCAACTGGAGGAGAAACGGCTGATGTTGGTGATGTTGTTCGTACTATTATTGTAGATTCTACCGTAACTGCTCGTATGAAACGCAGCGATGTTGTAGATAATGCCAATATAAAAGCTGGAGACGTAATTGTTGGTCTAACCTCTTTTGGACAGGCAACTTACGAAAAAAGTTATAATGGCGGAATGGGAAGTAACGGATTAACATCTGCCCGTCACGACGTTTTTGGAAAATATTTAGCTAAAAAATACCCTGAAAGTTACGATGCACTTGTTCCTGAAGAACTAATTTATTCAGGTCAGGTAAACTTAACTGATAAAGTCGAGAACAGCCCAATAAACGCAGGTCAGTTAGTACTTTCTCCAACCAGAACTTACGCACCAATCATCAAGAAAATTTTAGACACCTACACACCAAACGAGATTCACGGAATGGTGCATTGCAGTGGAGGAGCACAAACTAAAATTTTACATTTCGTTCAGAATTTACACATTATAAAAGACAATTTATTTCCGGTTCCGCCATTGTTCAAGTTAATTCAGGAGCAATCAAAAACCGATTGGAAAGAGATGTATCAGGTTTTTAATTGTGGTCACCGTATGGAAATCTATGTTCCTGAAAACATTGCACAAGATATTATTGCAATTTCAAAATCATTCAATGTCGATGCACAAATCGTAGGTAGAGTAGAAGCGGCAGATGCTAAGAAATTAACCATCACCAGCGAATACGGAACATTCGAATATTAATACTTTTTGAGTTACAAAGTTACAAAGGTTCTGAGTTGCAAAGGTTTTATATACTGGAGTTTACAACAGAACTTTTTTTTTATTAATAACTAGCTTTTTTAGGAGCTAATCCCGCTATCCGTTACAATCTTTTATTTTTTAAAGAAAAAAATAAAAGGATTTTCACTACTATCGGGGCTAAAAAACATCAGGCTATGTACGAATTACTTTTTTGGAAATATTTAGAAGAAGTTTACCTAAACCACCACGAAGTTTACGAAGCTCTTGTAGAAAAAGAAACAGTCGAAGGTCTTGAAATACTTCCGGTTCAGGTTATCATCAACAGAATTGCTTCTGTATTTTCTCAATGGGAAAAAGTCGATGAAAACAGCTGGCAAAATAACTCCGGAAAAGGTGCCTTTCAGGTAATTTCAACACCACAAAGCATCAAAATTGACTGTTATGGAACCGAAGGTAAAACCATGAATAAGTTGGTTGAATTGATGGAGGAATTCAAACTTCCTTTATACGATCCGCAAGTTCCGGAGCGTTATGACGAAATGAGTGAGTAATAAAATTTGTCAGTCTTTGTGATTATTTCGCGAATCTGTGAAATAGGTATAATACAAAGCGTATAGAGATTTCACAGAGATTCTCAAAAGTATAGTCCCTACGGGACAATTTTGTCTGTTGTTCTTTTTTTTACCAATATTTAGTTCCTAACGGAATAAATGTTTAAAGGTAAATATCTCGTAGAGATTAATTCTTTATATTTTCAGAATAAATCTAGCAAAGTGATATCTCGTAGAGATCAAATATTGGTAGAAAAACATATTTATAAATACATGATTTGTCCCGTAGGGACTACACATTGAATCCCAAAATAAAAACTATTGAAATCACTTTATCCGAATTAGGAGTTGGGATTGGCAAAAGAAATAAAACCCATGAATACATTCAATTTCTCAGACAATATTATTTTAGAAGACGATTTGGTTCTACTGCGTTCTTTGCAAGAATCAGATGTCGATAATTTATTAGAAATATCGATCAACGAACCAGAAACCTGGAAATATTCATTAGTTGGTGCCAACGGAAAAGAAAATTTAATCAAATACATTCAGTCTGCTATAAAAGCGCGTGAAGACAAAAGGGAACTTCCGTTTATAGTTTTCGATAAAAAAACTCAAAAATACGCAGGTTCAACCCGTTTTTATGATATTCAACTTGATTATAAAACATTACAATTAGGATATACCTGGTACGGATCTGTTTTTAGAGGAACAGGACTTAATAAGCATTGTAAATTTCTATTGCTGCAGTTTGCTTTTGAGACTCTGGAAATGGAGCGTATAGAATTTCGTGCTGATAACAATAACGAGCGAAGCATTGCTGCCATGAAAAGTATTGGCTGTAAAGTCGAAGGCGTTTTAAGAAGTCATATGCCAACAGCAAATAGCGAAGTACGTCGTGATTCGATTGTTTTGAGTATTCTTAAAAACGAATGGTTCAACGAAGTAAAAGAAAACCTAAAGCAAAAGCTTTAAAAAAGAGCTGTAGGCTCTACCCATATTGTAGGGCTAGACTTTAGTCAAGACGATCAACGAAAAAAAGAGACATAGGCTTTACTCATATTGTAGGGCTGGACTTTAGTCCAGTCCAGCAAGGATTTACCCAATATTTAAATTGAATTTGAAATTTAAAAAATTGAAATTTAACAATCCTATCCGTTTTTCAAAAGAAGATCTTGTTCTTTTCTTAATTTTATTACTAGATTATCTAAGTAAGTTTTTACTTTTTGAGGTAAAGTATTCCATTCTTTATCTTTTTTAAAACTTCTGCAATCATCAAGATCACATTCTACTGCACGAATTGCATATTTTTTATTTTTATAAACCGTAATAATTTTTATACGCCTTATTTCATCATTTTCATTTCTGGTTCCATAAACAATTACAGGATCTATATGTCCATCTCCGTCAAGATCTTTGATACTGCAATATTTTGTCCAGAACCAAATATTAGTTTCTTTAGGTTCTGTGTCTTCGAGCAAATCATTTATTCGCCATTTTTCAAGAAATCCACCATGATCATTCATAGTGCAAATAGCTTGAATTTTAGTGTTTAAGGTATCTTTTTTAGAAATCTTTTTTTGATTTTCGCATAAAAGCAATTCATATACACCGCCTTTGTCTGAACATTCGAAAGCTTTATAGATAGGAAAATCTGAAACTTGATCCAGTTCTCTTTCGGTTATTTCTTGTTTTGTCAATTTATAGCTTTCTGTTTTTTGTGAAAAACTAAATGTTGAGAAAGAAATCAATAACAATAAAATAAAATTCTTCATGAGTAAAGGTTGCATTTTTATAGAATCAAAGATATTTAAAAGCTTTTTAGTTGAATAGAATTTATATTTTTTAAAAATCATTTTTTGTTGTATTTTTCTAACCTAAAACAATTGGTAAATCGTTTTAGTAAATGCGTAATGCTGTTTTAGAAAAAAAATAATGCTTTTAAAAAAATACCTGATGAATAGAATAAATGGCAAAAGTCTTCTTTTTGGATTATCATTTTTAGTGCTTGGTTATGCAGTTAATGCACAGAAAAAAGCAATCGAAAAACGTAATTTAATTCAGTACGTCGATCCAATGATTGGTACCGCGAAAATGGGACATACCTATCCTGGTGCAACAGTTCCGTTTGGGAGTGTGCAGCTAAGTCCTGAAACTGATACGATTGCTTACGGCTTAAACGGAAAATATAATGGCGAAGTTTATAAATATTGTGCAGGATATCAGTACGAAGATAAAACGATTGTAGGTTTTAGCCATACCCATTTTAGCGGAACAGGACATTCTGATTTAGGCGATTTTTTAATTATGCCTACAACCGGAAAATTACAATTGAATCCGGGAGTCGCATCCAAACCTTTATCAGGTTACAGATCTGCATTTTCTCATTCGACAGAGAAAGCAGAGCCGGCTTATTATAGCGTATTTCTTGAGGATCATAAAATTAAAGCTGAACTTACTGCAACAACCCGTGTTGGAATGCATCAATATACTTTTCCAAAATCTGATGAATCGCATATTATTCTGGATTTGACTTCGGGAATTTATAACTACGATAAAAAAAATGTATGGACATTTGTTCGTGTTGAGAACGATACTTTAATTACGGGATATCGCCAGACAAATGGCTGGGCAAGAACCAGAACAGTTTATTTTGCGATGTCGTTTAGTAAACCTATTAAAAGTTACGGACAAGCAGCACTGGAAAAAAGTGTTTACAGAGGATTTTGGGGAAGATTTGACCAAACAAAGAATTTCCCGGAAATGGCGGGTCAAAACCTGAAACTATTTTTTGATTTTAATACAGAAGAAGGCGAGAAGATCAAAATAAAAATGGCATTATCGCCTGTGAGTTCTGCTGGTGCACTTGAAAACATGAAAAAAGAAGTTCCGGGTTGGGATTTTGAAAAAGTAAAAAAACAAAGCCAGGAAGTATGGAATAATGAATTGAATAAAATTCAGGTTGAAACCATTCAAAAAGAAGATCTGGTAAACTTTTATACTTCAATGTATCATGCCTTTTTAGGACCAACAGAATATATGGACCTAGACGGAAACTACAAAGGTCTGGATATGAATGTTCATAAAGCCGAAAACTTTAAAAATTATACCAGTTATTCCTTATGGGATACTTATAGAGCTTTACATCCCTTATTCAATTTGGTTCAGCCAGCGCGAAATTCGGATATGATTAGTTCGATGCTGGCACATTCGGATCAAAGCGTGCATAAAATGTTGCCAATCTGGTCGCATTATGCCAATGAAAACTGGTGTATGATTGGGTATCATTCCGTTTCAGTAATTGCAGATGCAATTGTAAAAGGCAATGGTAATTTTGATCCTGAGAAAGCACTTCAGGCTTGTGTAAATACAGCAAAAGTGCCTTATTATGACGGATTGGAATATTATATGACAAAAGGTTATGTTCCTGAAGATAAAAACGGATCATCTGTATCTAAAACATTGGAATATGCCTATGATGACTGGGCAATTGCTCAGGCAGCAAAAAAATTAGGTAAAACAGATATTTATAATGAATTTATTGAAAGATCTAAAAATTATAAAAATGTATATGATGCAAAAACAGGTTTTATGCGACCGAAATTAAATGATGGAACTTTCAAAAAAGAATTTGATCCGTTAGATACGCATGGACAAGGTTTTATTGAAGGAAATTCTTGGAATTATAGTTTATATGTTCCGCAAGATCCTGCTGAAATGATTAAAATGATGGGAGGAAACGATAAGTTTAATGTGAGATTAGATTCATTGTTCAGCATGCATTTACCGGACAAGTATTTTGAAAATACAGAAGATATCACCAGAGACGGAATTATTGGGAATTATGTTCACGGAAACGAGCCTTCACACCACGTTGTTTATTTGTACAACTGGACAAATTCGCCTTGGAAAGCACAAGATAAAATCAGAATGATCCTGAAGAAAATGTACCGAAATGGTGCTGACGGTTTAGGAGGAAATGATGATTTTGGACAAATGAGCGCTTGGTATATTTTTAGCAGTTTAGGATTTTATCCCGTAGCACCCGGTTCTGATGAATACGCTTTAGGAAGTCCATTGGTTAAAAAAGCAATTTTTAATTTAGAAAACGGGAAAAATTTTGAAGTAGAAACCGTGAATCAATCTGATAAAAATGTGTTTGTGAGTAAAGTACTTTTAAACGGAAAACAATTAGATAAGCCTTTCCTGAAACATACAGATGTTATTAATGGCGGAAAAATTATTTTTTATATGAATGCAAAACCAAATAAGAAGAATTATTAAAAGGTAAGATGCTGTCCCAAAGCTTCGGGACTAAGATACTAAGTTGCTAAGTTTTTTAGGATTTTAGTATTTAATTGAAATGTAAACCTAACAGATTTTTAAAACTTGTTAGTTCACTGATTCCGCCCTGAGCAGAGTCGAAGGCTTTTAAGAGAAGAGGATTTCGACTTCGCTCAGCCTGACTATATGAATTTTGATTAGTTCTATAATTAACCATAATTAAATTCGTGATAATTCGTGAATTCGTGGCAAATAACAAAAAACTTCACGAAATTTGCATTTCAAATAAAGACAATTAAATATGAAAATAAATCTAAAATCAGGAATTGATAAATTGCTTTTCGGAATGAAGCAAAACGATGTAACCGCTGCTTTAGGAAAACCAGATAAAAATTATAAAGACGAAGATGACAATGTGATTTTTGTATACAACGCACAAAAAATCAGATTGACATTTTATCAGGAAGAAGACTTGAAATTAGGTTATGTAGTGGCTTCAAGCAATGATTTGGAAGTTTTCGGGTTCAAGCTTATCGGAAGAAAAATTGCTGATGTAAAGAAAGATTTAGGAACAAAAGGAATCACAAAATATACTCAGGAAACTTTTGATACTTTCGAAAACTATTTCAACGAAGACAATTGGTTTATTCTTCAAACTGAATTTGACGAAGTTGTAAAATTCGAAGTAGGAGCGATCATCAATGATAAAGACGAATTTGACTGGAAATTTCCGGCTAAGAAATAAGCACAATCTTGTCATTTCGACCAGAGGGAGAAATCACACTAGAAACTCCGCAAAGTAGAGTGCTAATCTTTGTCGAATTACGAGTGTGATTTGCTTCGCCTGTTCGCTATCGCTCGGGTCTCGTTCCTCGAAATGACAAACAGAACTCAAACACAAAAAACCGACAAGTGATTGTCGGTTTTTTTTTCATAAGGCAAGAGTCGGTACTACACTACAGTTCTTAAAACACCTAAATCCCTAGCCCTGATGGGAACGGCATCCTTTGTGGTGGGGTTCACCACAAAAGATACAGTGGACAGCAGGAAATAGCTCCTAATTTTTAATATTATAATTTTTAGAAAAGCTATAACTAAAACAAAAAACCGACAATCACTTGTCGGTTTTTTTATGATGATTGATCAAAGAAAATTATCCTTTCAACCATGCATTTTTAAGTTTCTCTTTTGAAGCGTCTGTAGCTTTAAACGTTTCTTTTTCTTCGGATGGTATTTTTACAGTTCCTTTTATGGTTTGTTCTGCTCCGGCACGTTTGATTTTAAGAGTAATTGGATCATTTTCTTTCCAGTTTTCACTTTCTGTGATCAAATCATAGATGTTATCTAAATTATAAGTTTTATTATTTACAGAAATGATCTGATCTCCCGCTTTAAGATTTAAATTAGTAAAAAACACATTTGGATCTACATCAGGGCGAACGCTAATTATTTTGGTTGCTTTATCAACACCAATATATGGAGTTTGTCCTTTAATGAAAATTGCTCCAGGAGTTTTCTCAGATGCTTTTGTCACGCCCACTTTTGCCAAATAAAAATCATAAGGAATTGGAGTTGTCCCAGCTACATATTTGGTTAAAAAATCACCAACTTCAGGATAAGTCAACTGTGTGATTTTAGCAAAAAGCTCGTCATCATTAAATGGTTTTTCAACACCGTATTCATTAGCTAATTTATGCATTAGATCCAGGATTCCTCTTTCTCCATTGCTCTTTTCTCTAATGATAATATCAATGCACATACCAATTAATGCACCTTTTTGATATACATTTAAGTATTGGTCTTTGTAAGGTTGTTCCAGCACATTTTTACTCATTAAAGTAAACGACATTGTATCGTTTAAATCTTTTGCCTGTTCTATTTTATCTGCAATACGAGTATAGAATTCAGTTTCGCCAATTAATCCCTGATTGATTTGAAACAAGTTAGCAAAATATTCTGTTACACCTTCATACATCCATAAATGCTCTGACATTTTTGGAGCATTATAATCAAAATACTGAATTTCTTTTGAGTGAATGGTAAGAGGAGTTACAATATGAAAAAATTCATGAGAAACGACATCTTTCATAGATTCTACTAATTTTTCTTTTGGCATAGATTCCGGTAAAACAACAGTAGTTGCCGTAGGATGTTCTAAAGCTCCAAAACCATGCGCGTCATCTTTAGCCATACTTGATAAGTACAATAAAACTGTATATTTTTTAGTAGCATTTACTTTACCTAAAAAGTTTTTTTGCGCTGTCATCATGGTTTTCATTTCCGGAGTAATACTTTCAGCAGTAAATTTTCCGGTAGGAGAGTAAACAGCGATCAGAATATCCATTCCGTTTACGTTAAAAGTGGTGTAATCCGGTTTAGAATACATGATAGGATTTTCGACTAAAACAGCATAACGAGGTGTTGTAAAAACGTCGCTTGTTTTGCTGGCATCTTCATCAGTCATAGAAGTTGCGCCCCAAAGTGTTTCAGGATGCGTGATGGTAACTTTGTAAGGTACATTTAGTTTATCCTGAAAATAACCTACAAAACCATGTGTGTTAACCATGAAGTTAATTCCTGCATTGATATTGGTTCCTGCCGGCGAAAAAACATCGTCATTACCAAATCCGGTTCCTTTTTCAGTATCAAAAGTGTCACCTACCAGATAAGTGACTTTTTTTAATGTTTTTGCATTAGAAATTGACCAGGAATTATCATCAATTCTTTTTACTGTCAATTCATTGCCTTTAGCATCAAAAGCTTTAAATCCATCAGAATATTTACCATAATTATCAGTAGAATAAGTTCCCGGAACTGTTTTTGGAATGCTATAAATGATTTCGTCAGTTTTGATTTGTGGTGGCGTAACAGTGACTAAAACTTTATCGTCTTTTACGTCAATTAGATTTATGTTTACGTCTACGACATTGCTTTTTGCTGCACCAGATGAGCTTCCCGTTTTACAGCTCCAAAGAGTGACTGCAAGAGCTAAGGTGTAAAGTATTTTTTTCATTTCTTAGTGTTTAGTTATTTGTATTTGACTTATAAAAAGCAAAAAAGTTACAATTAGATTAAAAATATAAAAAAACTCCTGAATTTCAGGAGTTCTGTTTTAGTCTAGCTTGTTTTTTATATAATATTTACCATCCAGATCTTCATCAAAATCATCTATTTTAACGGGTTTCGGTTTTGGTTTATTTGCAATTGCCTTCTTTTTCCACATTTCAAATTTTTCAAGTGGCATCTTCTTTTTCATGATTTCCAGAACTTCTTTTTCTGCCAATCCAAATTCCTTTTTTATGATCTCAAATGGATTTTTTTCTTCTAAGGCTAACGAAACAAGTTTTTCGGTTTGTTCCCAATTCAATTCTTTGCGGTTACTCTTTTTCATCACGTGAAAATTAATTCAAAATAGGGGTTAATGATTAATAGATTGATTTTCAATTTAAGTATCAATATTAATAAAAAAAATAATTAGTTGGTTCGATCTGTGATATTTTTTTTAATGATTTTAACTGTTTTTTGCAGATCTCGATTTTTGAAACGGAATTTTCAATAAATTTTTCAATTTGTTGTTTTCTTCCAGGCTCATATGCGTGTCTACTCCATAAATTAATTCTTCTGTTGGAAGGGTTGTAAAAGTGCCAAATATCCGATCCCAAATAGAAAAAATGTTACCATAATTACTATCTGTATAAGGTAGAATATAATGGTGATGAACTTTATGCATATTAGGAGAAATAATAAAATAACTCAACATAGCATCCAGTTTATGGGGTAGAGAAATATTTGCATGATTAAATTGTGAAAAAATAACAGACAGACTCTGATATAAAAAAACCATCCACATTGGAGTTCCAACAATTAGAACACCGAGAGTTGTAAATATAAACCTAATGATGCTTTCGCCGGGATGATGCCTGTTAGCAGTTGTTGTATCTATCCATGTATCTGTATGGTGAACGATATGAAACCGCCATAAAAATTTTATTTTATGCTGAATATAATGGGCAAGATAAGCACCAATCAGGTCTAATAAAAGTAAACCAATGAGAGTATACAGCCAAATTGGTATTTTAGGAAGCCATTGCAGCAATCCAAAATTATTTTGAGTTGTCCAGTTTGCAGTTTTAATTAAGATAAAAGCTAAAACAAAATTGACAATAATAGTGGTAAAAGTCAAAAAGAAATTGATTCCGGCATGTTGCCATTTTCGATATTGCATCCTGAACAAGGGAAATGTGTTTTCTATTATCCAAAAAATTGTAATTCCCCCAATGAGTATTAAACTTCTGTGTGAGGACGGAATCGTACTAAAATATGCTATAATATCATTCATAAAAGTAAAATTAGATTGATACATGTTTCATCTGTTTTCTAAAAAACTTAAAGTATTGGCATATAAAAAAAGAGAAAACCGAATATAAATATATCTGATTTTCTCTTTAAAAGTAAGTTATAATGTAAAAATTAACGATTATTGAGCTGTATGCTCGGGCTCATCGTTCTTTTGTAATAATGTTTTATATATAAATCCGGCAAGAATAGCTCCTAAAATTGGTGCTGCCCAAAATAACCAAACTTGTGATAATGGTTCTCCTCCTGTAAAAATAGCTTGTGATAGTGATCTTGCAGGGTTTACTGAAGTATTTGTAATTGGAATACTTATTAAGTGAATTAAAGTCAGGGCTAAACCAATTGCTATACCACAGAAATTAGTGTTTGCACATTTATCTGTAGCTCCAAGAATTATGATCAGAAAAAAGAATGTCAGTAAAAATTCTGCTATAAATGCAGATTGCAAAGAATATCCGTCAGGAGAGAAGGCACCATAGCCATTTGAAGCAAAAGCTCCGGCCTGCAAATTATTAATTGCATTTCCTGCCTTACCGGTCCAGATGATAAATAATGTTCCTGCAGCGGCAATTGCCCCAATACATTGTGAAATAATATAAGGTAAAAGATCTTTTGCAGGAAATCTGCCGCCTGCCCATAAACCAAGAGAAACCGCAGGATTAAAATGTCCTCCGGAAATATGTCCTACAGCATATGCCATCGTTAATACTGTTAAACCAAATGCAAGTGCGACACCAGCAAATCCAATTCCTAAAGTAGGAAATCCAGCGGCAAAAAGTGCGCTTCCACAACCTCCAAAAACTAGCCAATAAGTTCCAAAGAACTCTGCAAATAATTTTTTCATAATAAAATAATTTAATTAATAGTTGATTGTTAAAGGGTATATTGGTATGCCCAGAAAATCAAAACAAATTGTAAGGGCAAACGTACAAATAAAATCCAGTTTGGTAAGCCAAAACTTGCTTTTTTATTTTGATACATGAAAAGATTTGCCGGAAATACAGCAATTAGTAATGCTATAATTCCCCACGCAGCAAAATTTGTTGTGCAATTAACCATTAGGAGGATACCTAAAACAATTTCGGCTCCTCCACTTAAAAAATTTATTAATTTGGGGTTTGAAAAAAAAGGCGGAATAATTCTGATGTACATTCCGGGATTTCTAAAATGATTTAATCCGGCAATAATATAGAGAACAGCCATTAAATATAAATGCCAAGGTAAATTCATGATGATATGTAATTGTTTGTCACGAATTTATAAAAAAATTAACAATTATTGCATTACAAATGACATTTTTTTAATGGTTCGCAAAATAAGTTAATTTTTTCGCTTAAAATTTACATTCATGATAATTATGGCAAGAATGATTAATACGATTCCTATCCATTGTGACAAGATTACTTTTTCATCTAATAATATATAAGCCATCATTACAGAAACAGGAAGTTCAAGGGCAGATACGATACTTCCCAATCCAATTCCGGTTAATGGGAAACCTGCCGTCATTAACATTGGTGGAATAATAGTTCCAAACAGCGCCAGAATAATTCCCCATTTCATGAAAATTTCAAAGTTAAAAGGAGTAACCTGAGTCGCAATTGCAAATGAAAATACGATTATAGATCCGCCCAAGAGCATGTATAAACTACGTTGTGCAGATGAAATTTCTGTTGCCACACTATTTGCAGTAAACATTGTTGTAGTAAAAGATGCTGCAGCCAGAATACCCCACGCAAGACCACGCCAATCAAGAGTTACATCATTATGAATAATATTTGTTGCTAAAACAGTACCGATAAGAACTATAAATACAGCAATTACTTTTTGTTTTGAAGGAAGTTTTTTTTCTAAAATCATTTCAAGTAAAACACCCATCCAAACCGTTTGCATTAATAAAACGATACCAATAGAAACCGGAATATATTTTACTGCCAGATAATAGAATAAACTGGTCATACCCAATGAAGTTCCGGCAAGCATTAAGCTAAAAATATTTTTTTTGGTAGCTTTTACAACATTCTCTTTATGTTTTGCTTTTTGAAAAGCGTTTATCAATAAAATACCAATAATTCCTAATATAAATTGAGATGTGGTTACTTCAGCGGTTGTATATCCTTCTGAATAGGCCATTTTTACAAAAGTGGCTAACATTCCGTAAGTTGTAGCACCTATTGCTACTAAAAAAACTCCCTTTAATACATTGTTTTGTGACATCTTAACTTGTTTAGTTTAAAAAATAAAGCCGGCAAAGGTACGCTATTTAGTTTAGGATTTGATAAAAATCAGATGTAAATACTGTTATGAGTTTATTTTAAAGATCAATTTAAGTCTTAAAATTATGAATTTGATAGTATTGTAGAAAAAAAGAAACCCATCAAAAAATATATTTTGATGGGTTTTTAAATTATCTTAAAAAGTAAAATCTTATTTTACAGGTTGATTTTGATAGGTTTCAATTTCGAAAATCAAAGTTGAATTTGGCGGAATCACTCCTCCTGCACCTTTTTCTCCGTATGCTAAATTTGAAGGAAGAAAGAATATTGCTTTTTCACCGTCAGTCATCAAATCCAATGCTTCAATAAACCCCGGAATCATACCGTCTTTTTTACCTACAGTAAAAGGAAAAGCCTGATAACCTTTTTGGGCATCACGATTTGCATCATATTTTCCATAAGCTTTTGCAACGCTGGCCATACTGCTGTCAAATAAATTTCCGTCTTCAAAATATCCTGCATAATGAAAATAGATTGCAGAACCTTCAGCTCCTTTAACGCCGGTTCCTTTTTTTGTAATAACGTATTTTAAACCTGATGCAGTTGTAGTTGCTTTTGCTTTATTAGCAGCAAAGTATGCCGCTTTATCTTTTACCACTTTTTGAGATTCAGCTTTTTTAGCTTCTTGTTTTTTTACATCATCAGCTAAAACTTTTACAGCATTAAACTTTTTTGCAGCATCACCTTTACGGGTAATCGTAATTTTTGTCATAATATCATCCTGAACAATTTTATTTACATTGTCCATTCCTGAAACTACATGACCAAAAATAGTATGTTTTCCGTTTAACCACGGTGTTTCCTTATGTGTGATAAAAAATTGGCTTCCGTTTGTAGCAGGACCAGAATTTGCCATGGCAAGAACGCCGCCTTTCTCAAACTTCAGTTCTTCAACAAATTCATCTTTAAAGGCATATCCGGGACCTCCTGAACCATTTCCGTCCGGGTCTCCTCCCTGAATCATAAAATCATTGATTACTCTGTGAAATTTTAATCCGTCATAAAAAGGTTTTCCTTTCAGTCTTTCTACTTTTACATTAGGGTTATTTCCTTCTGCCAAAGAAATAAAGTTAGCCACTGTTACCGGTGTTTTTACATATTCTAACGATACAACGATGTCTCCTTTAGTAGTCGATATAGTGGCAAAAATACCATCATTAGGATCTGTTTTTGCAATTGCTTTTGTAACAGGAGCCTTTGGTTTTGCCACTGGCTTTTTGGTTTGAGCCTGGATGTTTACTACCGCCAGGCAAAATAAAAATAGAAATTTAAACTTCATGATGTTCCGAATTTAAGTCTACGTTAATCTTTAAATATATGGGTTATTGTGGCTTTTCTAATAATTGAATTTCGAAAATAATATTTGCATTTGGCGGAATTACTCCTCCGGCGCCTGTTGCTCCGTATGCTAAGTGTGACGGAATAAAGAGAATCGCTTTGTCTCCAAATGATAGTTGTTCGATTCCTTCAATAAATCCGGGAATCATACCGTCTTTACGTCCTGCCTGAAACGGAATTGGCTGATATCCATGTTGTTCAGCTCTTGAAACATCAAATTTTCCAAAAGCTTTATTAACTTCTTCTACACTTGAGTCAAATAAAGTTCCGTCTTCCAGGAATCCTGAATAATGAATGTATAATTGAGTTCCTGCTGTTGGTTTTTTACCAGTTCCTTTTTCTGTAATTAAATATTCTAAACCTGAATTTGTTTTAGTAGTTTTAGGTTTTACAGAAGCAAAATAGTCTACTTTTTCTTTTTGAACTCCTGCATATTTACCTTTTTCTTTTGCAATATCTGAAAAGTAATCTGTAAATACTTTTACGGCATCAAACTTTTTAGCAGCTTCACCATTTCTAATAATTGTAACAGAAACAATACTATCACCTTGTTTTACCTGATTTACAACTTCCTGTCCTTTGTCTACTACATGACCAAAGATAGTATGTTTTCCGTCTAACCAGGGTGTTTCAACATGCGTAATAAAAAATTGACTGCTGTTTGTTCCCGGACCGTTATTAGCCATTGCTAAAACTCCCGCTTTGTCAAACTTTAAATCTGTGATTTCATCTTTAAACTTATATCCTGTATCTCCGGAACCTGTTCCTTCAGGATCTCCGGTCTGGATCATAAAATCTTCTATAACTCTATGGAATTTTAAACCATCAAAAAAAGGTTTCTTTTTTAGGTAATCTTTTGTTACAAATTCATTTTTACCTTCCGCCAAAGTGACAAAATTGGCAACAGTAACAGGAGCTTTTTTATAATCTAATTCAACAATAATATGTCCTTTATTGGTTTCAATATCAGCATATAAACCATCAGGCAAATTACTGTGTTCGTCCTTGCAAGAATATAATGAGCTAACGGCTACTAATAATAGTAAAATACTCTTTTTCATTTTTAAAATGTGTTAGGGGTTTATTGTATCTTTTTTAATTGGAGTTACAGCTTTTGGAGTTACAGGTTTTTGTGTTTGTCCCACTACAGGTGTAGTTTTAGCTGCCGGATCCGGTACAAAATTACGAAGGGTCACCGTACAAATTAAAGACTGGTTTGTTCCTATTTTTTTGTTGTCTCCATGATATCCGTATGCCATATGAGAAGGGAATAAGAAAGTCACAGTTTCATTTTTATGCATCATTTTAATACCATCACGTAATCCCATCATGATATCTTGTTTGTCTACATAATAAGTTTGCGGACCAAGATCAGCTTCAGAGTAAATGATTTTACCTTTTATATCTTTTACTTCCAAATTAAAATAAGCGATATCTCCTTTTTTAGGTGTTCCAGGATCAGCTGAGTTTTGTTCGTCATAATACAGCCAATATCCTTTTCTGGTGGCGTAGTATTTTATTTTGGGATTGCTTTTGATTATTTTTTTTATAACATCCTCTTCGTTGGCTACCAGTTTTTTATTTCTGTCAACTGATTTTTTCATAAAAGTACCGGAAGCCTGAGAAATGGGTCTTCTGGCTTCTTCGTGCTGTTTACAGCTCACAAATAAAACAGCAAAAAGTAGGGTATAAATGCTTAGTTTTAAGTAGTTCATGTGGGATTATATTTTTAATTTATTTACTAAATCTTCAAATTTCTTTAAGGTTTCCTCCATAGAAACTTCTGATCTTCCGCCAGCTGCGTTGCTATGTCCGCCACCATTAAAGTGATCTCGTGCAAACTGGTTTACATCGAATCCTCCTTGTGAACGGAAAGAGATCTTAATGATTTTCTCATCTTTATTTTCGATAAAAATAGCAGTAAAAACAATACCTTTTATACTCAATCCGTAATTAACAATTCCTTCAGTATCGCCTTTTACATAATCAAACGAATCTAATTCGTCCTGAGTAAGAGAAGTATAAGATGTTTTATGTTCGGTAAGGACTTTCATGTTCTGTAAAGCGCGACCCAATAATTGCAGACGGCTGTAAGAACTGTTATCAAATAATAAAACAGGTATTTGGGTGTTTTCGACTCCTAAATCAATTAAGTCTGCAATAATACGGTGCGTGTTTCCTGTAGTGCCCGGAAAACGAAACGAACCTGAATCAGTCAAAATTCCCGTATAGATACAAGTTGCAATAGTCTTATCGATATCTTCTTTTTTTCCCAGAAAGGAAATGAAGTTATAAACCATTTCGCAAGTTGATCCAAATGAGGTGTCAGAGTAGGTGTAAGCAGCGTAATCATCCGGTTTTTGATGATGATCGATCATGATAAACGGAGCTTTTAGTTTTACCAAAGTATGTTCCATTTCTCCGGTACGATGAAAAGCATTAAAATCCAGTGTGAATATCAACTCAGCTTCTTCTAATATTTTGGTACAGTTTTCAGTGTCTTTTTCAAAGATTCTTACAGTTTCAGAACCTGGCAGCCAAGCTAAAAAATCAGGAAAATCGTTTGGGGCAATCACAGTTGGCTGGTGATTGTTTTTTAATAAAAAATGATATAAACCTAAGGTTGAACCCATAGCGTCACCATCAGGACCTCTATGCGGAATTATAACGATTTTCTTTGGGGTTGCGAGTAATAATTGTATCGCTTGAATATCTTGTATTTTCATAGTGTGCGAATTTACATTTTTTTAATGTAATGTTGAAATCATTTTACAGATTAACACACTTTTATTAGTTGTCAGTCGCAGTCGCAGTTTTCAGTCTCAGTTTTATGTTTTCTGAAACAGAGTTGATTGTAAAAATGAGACCATTATACACAAATAAAACAGATTCGCTAAAGCGAAAACGCGGATTTTAACGGATTTTATTAGCAGACTTTATTTTGTTTGATATTCATTTCCAGAATTTGGAGATAAAAACTACGACAGAGATTAAGGCTGAGACTGAGACTGAAACTGAAACTGCGACTGAAAACTAAATTAAAACCACTTCTGATATAACTTATATTTCGCTCCCTTAACGATTTGTGATTTGTAAATTCCTACAGAACCGGATGAAAAGTAAGCAATAATACAGGCAATAGCGATAAAGATTCCAGGCTGAATTCCAAAAAGTTCAATTCCCATAACCGTGCAGGCGATAGGAGTATGGGTAGCTCCGGAAAATACAGCAACAAATCCTAAACCTGCCAAAAAAGCTATTGGCAAAGGAATTACTAAAGATAAGGCACTTCCTAAAGTGGCACCTACAAAAAATAACGGAGTAACTTCTCCGCCTTTAAAACCTGCTCCTAAAGTAAATCCTGTAAATAAAATTTTAAGTAAAAAGTCGTACCAGGGGTTTGCATTCGAAAATGAATCTACAATCACCGGAACACCTAATCCTGAGAATTTTGTTAGGCCAAAGCCTGCAATGGCAATTGCCAAAATAATTCCGCCAATAAAAGGACGCAGCGGTGGATATTTAATTTTAGAAAAAAGAGAGCCCCAAAAATGAGTACTTCTTGAAAAAAGTAAAGCTGCAAAACCGGATAAAACTCCGATGATGATAACGTAGATTAAATTTATAAAAGTAAGATCAGGAAGAACAGGAATACTGTAATGCGTATGTTTTACCTGCCAGAATTCTACTGTAAAATAGGCAATGTAAGCCACTAAAAAAGATAAAACAGTGCTTTTTAAATTAATTTTACTGAAATACAGAACCTCAAGGGCAAAAATTGCGCCTGCTAGAGGAGTTCCAAAAACGGAAGCAAAACCAGCGCTGATTCCCAAAATAATTAGAATCTTTCTTTCGGAATTATCGAGGTTAAAAAGTTTTGTGAATTGATCTGCAATTGCGCCTCCCATTTGTACAGCAGTTCCTTCACGACCTGCAGAACCTCCAAATAAATGTGTAATTAAGGTTCCTAAAAGCACCAAAGGAGCCATCTTAAACGGAATCACTTTTTTAGGACTTTCATATTCTTCGAGCAATAAATTATTGCCCTTTACGACAGATTCTCCCCAATAATAGTAACTAAGTCCCACTAATAATCCGCCGAATGGTAAAAGCCAGATGATACGGTCGTGGTGAATTCTATATTGTGTAACCCATTCCAGAGCAACTAAGAAAAATGCAGATGCAGATCCGGACAAAATACCTGTCAAAACACAAATGAGAATCCATTTGAAAATTGTAAAAAGTATCTGTTTTGGATTTTGAAAGCTCATTAATAAGTTTGATTTTTCTGCCTCGAATTGCACGAATTGTCCCGAATTTTTTAATTTTAAAATTCGGGATCAAAAATAATCTTTTAAATCTTTCTAATCTGTGGCAAAAAAATAATTCGCGAAAATTAGTGTAATTCGCAGCTAAAAAAATATTCGTGGCTAATATTATTGCACAACAGCTGTAAATTCAATTTCAACTAAATATTCAGGTGCAACGAGTTTACTTATTTCATAAAAACCTGTTGTAGGTTTTACATCTTTAAAAAATGAAGCGTGAGCTTTTGCGACATCTTCAAAAGTAGCAATGTTGGTTGTAAAAATACGGGTTCTGATTACGTCTTTCATTCCAACATTTAAATCTTCTAACACTTTTTCAACACGTTCCAGGATGTTGTAGGTTTGAGCATATGCATCATCAGCTTTTACTTTTTCTCCATCAACAATAGCCACAGTTCCTGAAACTTCAATGATATTGCCAATTCTTACCGCGCGGCAATATCCCATTTTGTCCTCCCAAAGTGATCCTGTTAAGATGTTTTCTCTTTTCATTTTTAGTATTTTATTGAATTCGTTTTATTCTTTTAAAAATCAAATTCAGGTTGGTTAATTTTGCTGCAATTTATAAAATATACAGATTAAAAAGAGTATTATTCCTTCGAAATCATTTCGTTAATTGATCCTTTTTTGTGATATTTTAAGTAAAAACATTTGAGCTTGTTTATTCAATTTGATGCTGTTCATAAAGGCGAAGTTTATTTTGAGCAGCAGTAAGGTTTTGTTGTAATACTTCGATTTTGTCCAATAGATTTGCAATAACATCAATGCCTTCTAAATTGATTTTAAGATCATAATGCAGGCGTATCATTTTTTCTACAGTTGGTAATTGTTCAGGCTCCAAATATTCATCTTCTTCAAGAAAAATTATTTTAACCAAACCATAATTGTGAAGTTCCGTTATAAAAGTATTTTCAATTTCGTGATAGATGCAAAATTGTTTTATTTGAATTAAGTTTTTACTATTCATGATTTCTTAATTTAGCTAATTCCTGAAATAATTCTTTTTCTTTTGAAGAAAGTTTTGTTGGTATTTTTAAAGTATAAGTAATGTATAAATCACCAAATTGATTATCTTTTTTATATACTGGAAAACCTTTTCCTTTCAATTTTACTTTAGTTCCGGGCTGCGTTTCAGGAGCCACTTTAATTTTTACCTTTCCGTCAAAAGTATTTACATGAGTTTCTCCTCCTAAAATTGCAGTGTATAAATCAAGATCAACATTAGCATATAAATTATTTCCCTCGCGCTTAAAATCTGAATTATTATCGATTAAAAAGGTAATATACAAATCGCCATTCGGACCTCCGTTTGCTCCGGCTGCACCATGATTAGGGATTTTTATAATTTGTCCGTTCTCCACTCCTGCGGGAATTGTAATTCGGATATTTTTGCCATTCACAGTCAGGTTTTGTTTGTGAGTCGTATATGCCGATTCTAAGTCTAGTTGTAGTTCAGCATTAAGATCCTGTCCTCTGTATTTTGCCTGACTTCTGGAGTTTCTTCCTGCAGAACCGTACATAGAATTGAAGAAGTCAGAAAAATCACTTCCTGAGAAATCACCTCCAAAATCTGAATAATTTTGACTTCCGCCTTGCTGTCCGGAATATTGTTTTTGATTAGGATCATAACCTGCTTTTTCAAATTCATCAGCATGTTTCCAGTCTTTTCCGTATTTGTCGTATTTTTTACGATTTTCAGCATTGCTTAAAACTTCATTTGCTTCATTTATTTCTTTGAATTTTTTCTCTGCTTCTTTGTCATTCGGATTCAGATCCGGATGATATTTTCGGGCTAATTTTCGATATGCTTTTTTAATTTCGGCTTCAGTTGCTGATTTCGTGATTTCTAATACTTTATAATAGTCGATATAGTCCATTTGGCTGTATTTTTAATAAGATAAATTAAAAATATTGAAGTTAATCATAACTTATTAAATGTCAAAGTAAAAAGAGCATTTTCGCCTTAATATTGCTATTTTAAGAAATATAAAGAATTAAATCCATTATATAAGTTAAATCTTATGTTTTGATAGTTTTTAGCGATTATATCTTATAATATTGCAAAAATAAGCCTACAAATAATGTAGCACCTAACCTTAATATTTTAACTTATGAAAAAATTATCTTTTTTTAAATCAACAATTAGTTTTGTTCTTTTACTGAGTATGTCAATCTTATTGGTAAACTGCAGCTCAAACAGAGATGATGATAATACATCACCAAATAGCACTGCATTTAATGTAGATGATTTTGCTTTAACAATTACATCAAAAAAGTTTGCTGGTGATTGGCTTGAAATTAATTTTGCTGTAAAAAATACTTCTAAAATATCATATTCCAAATATGAGCAAGGAAATTTCACGGTGAAGTTTACGGCTAAAACTACTGATGGCGAAGTTTTTCAGAGAGCTACATATGTAGAATATGTTGAGGCGGGAGTAACGTATACAGATGATGTACATCTTAATTATACTGCAGGAAAAACATTAGACCTTAATACTTTGACTGCCGTAATCGTACAAGATAAATAGTCGTTCTATTATATAATTGAATAAATGTGTTCAAAATCCGATTGGTATAAAAGCTGATCGGATTTTTTGTATTTATGTTTTTGGCAAGTTTTTTGCTTTCCAAAAATTAGCCTAATATATTGTTATAATAGTCTTAAAGTTGTAGCGCCTAACTAAATTATATTATTTTTGTGAAGCTACACTGATTTTATAAAAATTATAAAAGCCGATTCGATAAATACTTTTTCAATGAAGCATATTTTATTTTTCATATTATTTTTTACCGCTGTCACAGTTTCAGCTCAAACTGAATTTGGTACAAAATTCAGACCTATTGCAGCGCCAAAATTTGGGGCAAAGCCAAAGAAAACTCCTCTTCCGGAAGTAAAAGATCCTCAGGCTGACAATATGGATATGCCAAGTATTAAAACACCTAATGTTTTTGATAATACCAGTATTACACCAAAATCGCAATTGCAGGTAGGAGCAGAAAAAAGTAAATTCACGATGTCTACCGAAACCGATTTTGCTAATCCCGGTGATCGTTATGTTCCTAAAATGGAAAAGGATTTAGATAAAGCCTTAAGAGATGCAGGTTTAAAAGAAGGACGCGGAACGTTGGTAAAACGAAATATTTCGTTAGGTGATTTTAGAACAAAATCTAAATATTTTATTGTAAAATTCCGTGATTTTGGAGCTATAGATGGCGATTTGGTAAAAGTTTCTTCTAATGATAAAGTAATAAGAGACCAACTACTTTTAGAAGGTAATTTTAAAGATGTAAAAATTGATCTTTCTGATGGTTTTAATAAGCTTGATTTTGAAGCATTAAACATTGGAACTCTTGGAGGAAATACTGCCGAAATTCAGGTTTATGACGATAAAGGCCAATTAGTAACCAATGATTATTGGGATAATCTGGCAGCAGGATTTAAAGCTTCGATAATAGTTACAAAAGAGTAAATTAAGACTCAAAGCAACAAAGGTCCAAAGGAACAAAGTTGCTATACTTTGTAACCTATGGACCTTTGTTCCTTTGCTACTTTGAACCTTAAATACCTTCTTTCAAATGTTTATAATTGGATTTAATTGTATCCAGAACTTCTTCCATTTTACCGCCAAGCATTAATCTGGTCATAGATTTTGCCATACCCACGACTTGTTCCCATTCTACCTTTGGCGGCATAGCCAATGCATTTGGGTTTGTAAAAATATTTAATAAAACGGGTCCATTATGACGGAATGCATTTTCGATCGCTCCCTGTACTTCTTCGGGTTTGTGAACATTTACACCCTGAAATCCCATTGCCTGGGCAATTAGACCAAAATCAGGATTCACCATATCGGTTTCATTGTCCGGTAATCCTCCAACTTCCATTTCGAGTTTTACCATACCCAAAGCGCGATTATTAAAAACAATAATTTTAATTGGGATATTGTATTGATGAATTGTTGCCAGATCTCCTAAGAGCATTGATAATCCGCCATCGCCACACATAGCAATAACCTGTCTTTCAGGATGTGCGAGCGCTGCTCCAATAGCCATTGGCATTGCATTTGCCATAGATCCGTGATTAAATGAACCCAGCATTTTTCTTTCTCCTGTTCCTTTAATAAAACGTGCTCCCCAAACACAGGTCATTCCCGTATCTACAGTAAATATGGCATCATTACTGGCTAATTTATCAATGATATGCGCTACATATTCCGGTTGTATGGTATCTTCTCCGCCATTATCGTTGATATAAGTATTCATACTTTCTTTTACACTGGCATATAATTTAAGTTGCGCTTGTAAAAAACTATCATCTGTTTTGGTTTCCAGCAATGGTAATAAAGCTTCGATAGTATCTGCCACATCGCCGCATAAACCCATATAGAGATTGGCTCTTCGGCCTAAACGTTCTGTACTAGTATCGATTTGGATGATTTTATTATCAGAAGGCATGAATTTATCATAAGGAAAATCAGTTCCTAATAATAATACCAGGTGAGATTCGTGCATACTGTGATAAGCAGAAGGCTGCCCCAGTAACCCTGTCATTCCTATTTCGTTAGGATTATTGGGCTGTATACTCATTTTTCCTCGAAAAGAATATCCTACGGGAGCTTTAATATGTTGCGATAATTGTACCACCTGATCGTGTGCTTTTTCAGCTCCAATCCCGCAAAATAAAGTTATTTTGGTACTTTCATTAATCGCTTTTGCAAGATGTTGCAATTCAGTATCAGAAGGTCTGATAACAGGATTACAATGAAAATATTGAGTAGATATATTGCTTTCAACCGCTTTTAGCTCAGAAACATCTCCTGGTAAACCAATAACCGCAACACCTTTTTTACCTAATGCGTGTTGAATTGCGGTTTGTATAATTCTTGGAGCTTGTTCAGCCGTCATAATCATCTGATTGTAGCAACTGCAATCATCAAACAGTTTAATGGTATTGGTTTCCTGAAAATAATCCATTCCCATTTCGCTCGTATTTATTGTAGATGCAATGGCAAGTAAAGGCACATGGGAGCGATGCGCATCATACAAGCCGTTGATTAAATGTACATGTCCTGGGCCGCAACTTCCGGCGCAAACAGCAAAACCATCTAATTCTGCTTCGGCAGCTGCCGCATAAGCACCAACTTCCTCATGTCGCACATGAATCCATTTTATTTTTCCGTTTCTTCTTATTGCATCATTAAAATGATTTAAACTATCACCGGTTACCGCATATACACGTTTTACTCCGGCTTCTACCAACATGTCAACTAATTGTTCCGCAACTATTTTACTCATGGATTATCTTTTTAAAATTAATATTTAGACAGTATCAACATTGGTTATGGTTTACTTTCTTAATTATTAGATTTTAAGATACATCTGGTTATGATGTAAAAAACAATTTGGTATGGTTTTATAAATTTAATGAAAAGATTTGGTTTTTAGAAGTACAGACTAATAAAGCTTGATTTTTTTGGAGAGAAAAAGCAGGAAAGGTTTACAAAGCTGTTTTATTTTTTCCTTATAAAAGTAACTTAGTAATGATTAGAAGGCATACCGCTTGCTGCCATAGCCAGAAACCAAAAAAAAGTAATTATAACAGACAGTATTAATGTAATGACAAAATTAATAAGATAAGAGTTTCCTATAATCTGATCTCTATATTTTGGGTTTTTGATTACTAAAAAAGCTTGAAGTATTAAATTGATTATTAATAATATAATAGGGAAGAATATATTGATTTCGCTCAGTAATAATCCAATACAAAGTGCCAGTAATAAAGACAGTATTCCTAAAATGATAACTTTTGCACGATGCTTTTTAATTTTAAGCGCAAAATAAAAAGCATAAATAAAATAAGATACTCCACCAATAAATGCAAAATCATTATATCCATTGTTTGACATGAATTCATATACAATAACAGGGAAAATTATAACAATAAAGACGATTATTAAATGTAGTAATATCTTTTGGATTAGTTTCATGAGGTTTGTTTTACAAAGATTTAAAGTTTCTAAGGTACTAAGTAACCGAGTTTTTTAGTAACGAAGAAAAAAGTAAAAAGGACAAAATTTTTGCACTTGCAAGTTTTCATCCTTTTTTAACTTAGAATCTTAGCCACTTAGCACCTTAGTTACTTAGACTAAAATGGATCTGCAGTTACTCTAAACTTCATATCTGCTTTTACCGTTACATCTTTTGTTAGGGTTTCTTTTAAAGTAACCTTAGTCCTGATTTTATATTTATCAGCTTTTATGTACTGGTCTAATCTGGCATCGGTACAAATTAAATCAATTGTATTAGATGTAGAATTGATGTTATCCAGATATGCCAATTCTATTTCGTCAGAGTTTGATGTTGAAATGTATAAATGAATCGATTTCAAAAACGTAAATGTTTTATCAGCAGGATCGGCAATTGATAATTTAAGTGATCTAATTTTTACATCCTTAACCAGACTTGCTTTGGTTTTGTTGTTTTCAAATTCAGCTGAAGAATTTGTTGTTACATCAGGCTTGATAATTTCTGAAGGTAAATTGATAGGTGAAGTGCTTTTTATTTTAATCGAAGTTTCATTAGAAATAGTAAAAGACAATAAGTCATCAACAGTATCACATGAATTTAAAAATACAGCTAAAAAAAGACAAAAGGCAACTAGTTTTGATTTCATAAATAGGATTTTTTTTCTAGTTACGTTTTTTCTTCAAAGTTGGATTTTTCTTTTTTAGGTTCAAAGTAGCAAAGGGACAAAGGAACAGAGAAAAGACTTAATAAAATCATCGATTCTAAACCTTTGGCCCGAAGCTTCGGGATTGTTGCTCTGTCCCGAAACTTCGGGATTGAGCCTAAAAATCGGAACAATGAAAAAAAATATTATTTTTTCATTGTTCCGATTTTTCAAATTCGAATATAAAAAGTATTTTTGCGCATGCAACACAACGTACTTATTTTAGATTTCGGATCGCAATATACACAGCTTATTGCGCGTAGAGTTCGCGAATTAAATATATTCTGCGAAATTTTTCCTTACAATCACTTTCCTAGTGATTTATCACCTTATAAAGCCGTAATTTTAGGAGGAAGCCCATTTTCTGTTCGTGCAGAAGATGCTCCACATCCTGATTTATCCCAAATTCGAGGCAAACTTCCTATGTTGGCAGTTTGTTACGGAGCACAATATTTAGCCCACTTTAGTGGAGGTGAAGTTGCTGCTTCGAACACCAGAGAATATGGCAGGGCTAATTTATCTTATATTAAAGAAGGTGAAACTTTCTTTAACGGAGTTTCAGAAAACAGCCAGGTTTGGATGAGCCATAGTGATAGTATCAAGGCTTTACCAACAAATGCAGTAAAATTAGCAAGCACACATGATGTAGAATTTGCTGCTTATAAAATTGAAGGTGAAACTACTTATGCCATTCAATATCACCCGGAAGTTTTTCATTCTACAGATGGATCAAAAATGCTGGAAAACTTTTTAGTTAACATTGCCGAAGTGCCTCAAAACTTTACACCAAATGCTTTCGTAGAAGAAATGGTGGGAGAATTAAAAGAGAAATTAGGAAATGATAAGGTTGTTTTAGGATTGTCAGGCGGAGTAGATTCTACCGTTGCGGCAGTTTTATTACACCAGGCAATTGGTAAAAACTTATATTGTATTTTCGTAAATAACGGTTTGCTTCGTAAAAACGAATTCCAAAATGTATTAGATCAATACAAAGGAATGGGATTAAACGTAAAAGGAGTAGATGCCGGAGATCGTTTCTTAGGCGAATTAGCCGGAATCAGTGATCCTGAAACAAAACGTAAAACTATTGGTCGTGTATTTATCGAAGTTTTTGATGATGAATCACATTTGATCGAAGACGTTAAATGGTTAGCACAAGGAACTATTTATCCAGACGTAATCGAATCAGTTTCGGTAAAAGGACCATCGGCAACAATTAAATCTCACCATAATGTAGGTGGATTGCCGGATTATATGAAATTAAAAATTGTAGAACCGCTTAGAATGTTGTTTAAAGACGAAGTTCGAAGAGTTGGAGCTACTTTAGGAATAGATCCTGAATTATTAGGAAGACACCCTTTCCCGGGACCAGGATTATCAATCAGGATTTTAGGAGATATTACTCCTGAAAAAGTTCAGATTTTACAAGATGTTGACGCTGTTTTTATCGAAGGATTAAAATCATGGGGATTATATGATAAAGTTTGGCAGGCTGGAGCAATTTTGCTTCCGGTAAACAGTGTTGGTGTGATGGGCGATGAACGTACTTATGAAAAAGTAGTAGCGCTTAGAGCTGTAGAATCAACAGATGGTATGACTGCTGACTGGGTTCATTTACCTTATGAATTCCTGATGAAAGTGTCTAACGACATTATAAACAAGGTAAAAGGCGTGAATCGTGTAGTTTACGATATCAGTTCAAAACCACCTGCAACAATTGAGTGGGAATAGTATTATTTTTCAAATTAAGGCGTTACATTTGTAATGCCTTAATTTTTTAAACCTACTATTTATGAGAGAATTTTTAACGATTTCTCTTGTCATTATTTTGTCTTTTAACAAAATAACTGCGCAAGATTCAATTATTGAACACAAAATTCAAAAAGGAGAAACTGCTTATTATATTGCCCAAAAATATAAGGTTTCTGTTGAAGAAATTTACAAACTCAACCCTGAATCGCAGAACGGAATAAAAGACAATCAAATTATTAAAATTCCGGTTCACTCTACAGAAAAACAAAATTCAAACCAACAAATTAAACATATTGTTGGTGCAAAAGAAACCCTTTTTGGCCTGTCAAAACAATATAATGTTTCTGTTGAAGCCATTCAGAATGCAAATCCAATTTTAGCAAACGGACTTCAGATTGGTCAGGAATTAAGTATTCCGCAGGATGCTGCAAATCTTCCTAAAACAGAAAATACAGCTTCTTCAAAAGTAACACATCAGGTTGTTGCCAGAGAATCACTTTTTAGTATTGCCAGACAATATAATGTATCAGTTCAGGATCTTGAAAATTTAAATAAAGAACAGCTTCAGAGCGGACTGCAAATAGGTCAGACAATTTTAATTCCAAACAAAAGAAAAACGTTAGACGGACGAATTCGTGTAATTAATCAGGAAACGGTTTTTCATGTGGTGGAACCTAAGGAAACTAAATTTGCTATTGCCAAAAAATATGGCATTTCTATCGATCAACTGGAATCTCAAAATCCTGAAATTGTAAACGGATTAATTGTTGGCAATAAATTGGCTATAAATACTAAGGAAGTAAAACCAACCAACGAAAGCGAAGAATTAATGCTGGCTCTTGCCGAAAAACAAGTTGTGGTTGAAAAAGGAAAAGCTAAAACAGTTGAATTAGAAGACCTCAAAGACAGATTGGTGGTTCAGAAAGAAATGAATCAGAAAATTATAAAGATTAATGATTTAAAAGTCAATCTGAATAATATGAACGGTTCTAAAGAAAATTCAGTCGAAAAATTACGTCTGGTTCTGGAAGCGAATAAAAATGTACAGGATATTTTAATGGCAAAATTAGATTCATTGGTTAACACTATGAATAATGATTTAGTCGATTTAAAAAGAATGGATATCCTGAATATTGACGAATCGAAACGACTGGAAAAACAATCCTATGAAAGTATTGGAAAAACCAGCGAATTATCTTCTCAGTTAAAGAAAGAATTGGCCGAAAATCGAAAAGCATACGCTGGTTTAATGAATAAAGTAGAGAAAATTGCGGTTGAAGAAAATCAGGAATACAAAAAGAAAATCCGCGAAAACGAAAAGAATAATAATGTTACTTCATTGCAGCAACGCCTTTCTTTAGAAGAAATAAAAAGATATAAAATAGAGCAGGAACAGGGAGATGCACAAAATCAACTTTTAATTGCTAAAATTGATTCACTTGATAACCAGAAAAAAATAGAGGTAAAACGCCATATCAGCAAAGCCACATATTATAGTATGGAGGCGCGAAAATTTGATGATAAACTGGCTTTGATAAAATTGAAGAAATATCAGGACGAAGCCATTAAAAATCAAAGTAAAAGTAACCCGGCAGAAACATCAAAAACAATTTCGCTGGAAGAAATGAAACGTGAGTTAAAAGAAAATCCGCTTAGGACAGATAAAACAGTAAAGGTTGAAGTTTATGATAATCTTAAAGAAGTTTCAAACGGCTATTACTTAGTTTTAGGTATATTTACAGACGCAACATTAAGAGATAAGCTCATAATGAAACTTATTGATTCTGGCGATTTTAACGCTAGCTTCTTTTTTAATATTAATAGTCTTTCGTATTATGTTTACTCGGATAAGTACCAAAATATGGAAGAAGTACTCTATCAATGCAAGAAAAAAGAAGAAGATGAGTTATATAAAGAGATTATTATTGCTAAGGTTGAAATCGATCTTAGAGAATAATTTGCGCTAAATTAACAAGTGGCAAGAATCTTGCTTTAAATAGAAATTAATAACTTGTTTTTGAATTAAAAATTAAATTGTTTTAAGCCTTATTATGAAATATTATTCAACATTATTGTTTCTTGTTTTTTTTGTAACGTTTTCTGCTTTTTCACAAGAAAAAGTAATTAAGTATACTGTTGCAAATGGAGAAACTGTTAATCAGATAGCTGTAAAATTTAAGGTAACGCCTTATGATATTTATGCTTTAAATCCGGATGCCAGAAGTGGTGTAAAACCAAATACAGTTTTATTGATTCCGACCAATGGTACAAAATCAGCAGCAAAATCTGAAACAGCTGCAGCAAAATCAAAAGGTAATACAAAAGAAGTGATTCATGAAGTACAGCCTAAAGAGACTTTTTACAGTATCGAAAAAAAATATGGTATCTCTGATGAAGATTTAAAAGCTGCAAATCCTGTTCTTGAAAAAACCGGAGTTCAAATTGGCCAAAAATTGGTGATTCCTGCTAAAGGATTAGCAAAAAAATCCGTAGTAAATACAGATAAACCTGCGAAAGAAAAAGCACAGGAAAAATATGTGTATCATGATGTTGTGGCAAAAGAAACGAAGTTTTCTATTGCAAAACAATACGGAATTACAATTGAGGAACTTGAAAAACGTAATCCTGAAATTGTTTCGAGTTTACCAATAGGATATCGTGTTACCATAAAAGGAAAAGCACCTAAAACAGAAACTTCATCTGCGGCTGTTGCAAATGTTTCAAAACCTGCTGAAACTAAAAAGACTGAAACTTCAAAAAAGGCGACGTCTTATATGGATTATCAGGTAAAACCAAAAGAGACTTTTTATAGTTTATCAAGAACTTTTCATTTAACTCAGGAAGAATTGACAGAATTGAACCCGCCTTTGTCTGAAGGAGTAAAAGAAGGAATGGTTCTAAAAGTTCCTACAGGATATTTGGCACCGGCCCCAATTATTGCTCAACAACAACCAGTAGAAAAAGCAATGGAGAAATCTATTGATACTTCAACGGAGAATACTGCCGGAATTAAAATTGTTGACAAAGTAAAATCTGAAACCGTTTCTGCTAATCCAGAAGTAGTTGAACTGACTAAAAAAAGAGGACAAAATGAGCGTAAAAAATTAGTTCTTTTATTGCCTTTCAATTTAAATAAAATGCAAAATGATACTATGAGCGCTGCTAATCGTATCAAAAATGATAAATTCCTGAACATGACCCTTGATTTTTATTCAGGAGCAATGATGGCAATCGATTCTGCCAAAACATTAAAATTGCCAATTGATGTGGCTATTTATGATTCACAGGAAACTAAAATAAATTCGAATGTTTCGACTTTAATTTCTCAGAATAAATTACAAGATGCAAATGCTGTCATTGGGCCATTTTATCAAAATAATGCTGAAGCTACCGCTAACTCATTACGTTTGTATAATGTTCCTGTAATTTCGCCATTATCTAAAGATTCAGCAAACCCTATTGATAATTTATACCAAACGATTCCTTCAAATGATGTCGTGAGAAATTCAGTTTTTGATTATATGCGTTCTAAAAACGGAAATATTGTTGCTGTTGTTGATAAAAAGAAAGAGTCAGTAATTAGTTATATTAAACAAAATCAAAAAGGAGTCGTTTTTGCCTCTTTGACAGAAACAGGAGGTTTGGATGTGGCTAATTTAAAAAGTTTGTTGTTGCCAAACAGAATGAATTATGTGGTGATGGAAACTGGAAATACAGCAATGGTAAAAAACACTATAAAAGCTTTATTGGATGCACAAAAATCATGTCAGGTTCAATTGGTTATTTTAGAGCCAAACAGTACTCTAGATACTGACGAAATTAGTTTTGATAATCTGGTAAAATTAAAATTAATGTATCCGTCAGTAACCCGTGAAAGTGATGAACAGGGAGTTTTGATATTTGACAAGGAATATAGATTAAAAAATAAAATAAATCCAAATACGTATGCAACACGTGGATTCGATGTAACCTTTGATACCATGATGCGTTTAGTGCAAGGAAAAACATATCAGGAAACTACAGATTTAATAACAACAGAACAAGTTGATAATAAATTTCAGTTTTACAGAAAAGAAGATGGAGGACACGCCAATAAAGGTGTTTATATCTTATATTACGATTCAGACTTAACTTTAAAAGTAGCAAATTAATGACATCAAAAGTAACCTATTTAGGAGATCTAAGAACAAAATCTATTCACGTGCAATCAGGAAGTGAGATTATTTCTGACGCACCACTTGATAATAACGGAAAAGGAGAAGCATTTTCTCCCACAGATACTGTCGCTAATGCTCTGGCAAGTTGCATGATGACTATTATGGGGATCAAAGCGCGCGATTTAAATGTAGATTTCATTGGCTCAACTGCCGAAGTAACTAAGATAATGAACGCTGAACCACGAAGAATTGGAGCAATTGAAATTGCTTTTGAAATGAAAAGCGATGCAGACGAAAAAAGTAAAACTATATTGGAGCGTTCTGCAATGACTTGTCCTGTATTTTTGAGTTTAAGCAGTGAAATTGAAAAGAAAATTACTTTTAACTGGAAGTAAATACTGAGTATAAAAATTTAAAAGCCGTCAATTTTTGACGGCTTTTTTTTTGTTTTATTTTTAATGTTTTAAAATTAACAAAATATTGATATCTAATTTTGGTCAATAATAATATAATGTAGTATCTTTGTTTTGCAAAAAAAATGCAAATTATTGCAAAAATAACGCAATTTATTGAGGCTGAAATGAGATTCTGTTTTCAATATTATTTAGTTCTTTTTAGAGATAAAAAGAATTATTCCAAATTCTGCTTCAAATCAATAATTTAAATTTTGTTGGATTACATTTATAAAGATTTTATTTTTATATAATGTTGGTTGCTATTTATTTAGCAATATTCTTTCCTGTGTTTCTATAAAAGAAAATGAAATTTTTTAGTTGAAAATTATATTTAGAAAAGTAAAAAAAACTATATCATGTTAAAAAGTAAAATAGACAAAGCGACAGGTTTTGAAAAACGATTTGAAAACATCAATACTGTTGTTTTTGAAAATTCTGTTGATGCATCAAAAGCAGTAGCTCAGGAAATTGCAGCTTTAATTCAGACAAAACAAAAAGAAAATAAACCTTGTATTTTAGGTCTTGCAACGGGTTCTTCTCCAAAAGGATTATATGCTGAATTAGTGCGTTTGCATAAAGAAGAAGGTTTGAGTTTTAAAAACGTAATCAGTTTTAATTTGGATGAATATTATCCGATGGAGCCAAACTCAATCAACAGTTATGTTCGTTTTATGAAAGAATTGTTGTTTGATCACGTTGATATTTTACCTGAAAATGCTCATGTTCCGGACGGACTTTTAACAAAAGAACAAATCGCAGATTATTGCCACGAATACGAAGCTAAAATTGAAGCTTTAGGCGGAATCGATCTTCAGATTCTTGGAATTGGTGGTAACGGACATATTGGTTTTAATGAATCCGGTTCGCTGCAAAACTCTAAAACACGTTTAGTGGCTTTAGATCATATTACAAGAGTAGCGGCAAGTAAAGATTTCTTCGGGTTAAGCAATACGCCAAGAACTGCAATTACACTTGGAGTAAAAAAAATCATGGAAGCTAAAAGAGTGATTTTATTGGCTTGGGGAGAAGGAAAAGCAAATGTGGTAAAAAGATCTGTAGAAGATGAAGTTACCAATAGAGTACCAGCTTCATTTTTGCAGGAGCATAATAATGCCGTTTTTATTTTAGACAAAGAAGCTTCTTCAAAACTAACCAGAATCAACAAACCCTGGTTGGTTGAAAAAGTAATCTGGACAGATAAATTGACTCGTAAAGCAGTTTTGGGATTGGCACTTCAGCTTAAAAAACCAATTTTAATGCTTACTGACGCTGATTATATCGAACACGGAATGAGTGATTTATTGGCAGATTCTGGTCCGGCATATGATATAAATATCAAGATTTTCAATAAATTACAAAATACAATTACAGGCTGGCCAGGCGGAAAACCAAATGCAGACGATTCAAACCGTCCGGAAAGAGCAGAACCAGCCAGAAAACGTGTATTGATTTTTAGTCCGCATCCTGATGATGATATCATTAGTATGGGAGGAACTTTTATGCGTTTGCAAGAGCAAGGACATGAAGTGCATGTTGCTTATCAAACTTCTGGAAATATTGCTGTTGCTGATGATGAGGCGTTGCGTTTTGCAAGGTTCGTAATTGATTATAATGAGAAATTTGGAATCAAAAGCGCCGAAGCAGATAATATTTACCAAAAAGCGCAAACCTTTTTAGAAAATAAAAAGAACAGTGAAATTGATATTCCTGAAGTTCGTTACATTAAAGGTTTAATCAGAAAAGGAGAAGCGAGAGCAACAAGTCATTTTGTTGGTTTAACTGACGATCAGATTCATTTTATGGAATTGCCTTTCTATGAAACCGGAACAATCGAGAAAAAACCAATTGGGCAGGAAGATATTCAATTGACAATGGATTTAATCGAAAAAATTAAACCACATCAAATATATGCAGCAGGAGATTTAGCAGATCCACACGGAACACACAAGGTATGTCTGGATGCTATTTTTGAAGCGGTAAAAGCCTTAAAACCAAAATCATTTATGGATGATTGCTGGTTGTGGTTGTACCGTGGAGCATGGCAGGAATGGGGAATTGATGAAGTTGAAATGGCTGTACCAATGAGTCCTGATCAGGTCTTGGCAAAACGTCACGGAATCTTCAAGCACCAATCGCAAAAAGATGGTGTTGTTTTTCAGGGAACTGATGCCAGGGAATTTTGGCAAAGAGCCGAAGACAGAAATGCCGAAACAGCAGCATTGTACCAGGAATTAGGTTTGGCAACTTACGCAGCGATGGAAGCTTTCGTGAGATGGCATTACTAAGTCACAGTTTTCATTGACAGTAAACAGTCAGTTATAAACTGAAAACTGTGACTACGACTGTAAACTATTCTAAAATCTGTGGCAAAAGAATAAAAATAACAATAGCTTTGCATACAATAGAAGCAAGAAGAAAGAATGAGTCTATATTCTTTCTTCTTGCTTCTTTTTTCTTTACAACATGGAACCAGACAAAAAACTTCTCATAAAATTAGCCCACACCAAAATGCCTTTCGGTAAATACGAAGGACGATTTTTAATTGATCTTCCTGAATATTATGTAGTTTGGTATCATAATAAAGGATTCCCAAATGGGGAATTAGGGCAACAACTCGCACTTGTCTACGAATTAAAACTTAATGGTCTGGAGGAATTGATTCGAAACATTAAGAAGCAATATCCCAAGCCTTTAAAATAAAATAGTAAGAAAAATCTTTTGCTATATCGTTTTTTTTATTTAAGTTTGATATATAAAAATATTACAATTTTTAAAAACTAATTGATACCACAGAATTCAAGACTGAATTTTTTAATGTGTACAAGTCAATATTTTGAAATTATAATATTTACTAAATAAAAAATATTATAATTTTTAAAAACAAATTGACACCACTGAATTCAAGACTGAATTTTTAAAAGTGTACAAGTCGATGTTTTAAAATTATAATATTTTTTTTATGTCAAAATTTATTTCAATAGCAAGTATTATGGCAGGTTTTACATCCTGTCTGTTTGTATTGAATGTGTAGTACTCCCAACTTTCTTAAATAACAAGAATTCCCCTTTTAATTTATTTGTTAATAACTTTGACAGATTCTCACCTGTTCACATAAGTGTTTTTCTATTTTTGTAAAAATTAACATAAATAACTATATGGAAAACAATTTACAACCCTCAAACGCAGGTCAGGGAATGGGTATTGCGGCTTTAGTATTAGGAATCGTTGCTGCAATTGCAGCATTTATACCTTGTTTTGGTTTGATCGCAGTATTTTTTGGGGTTCTGGCAATAATTTTTGGAGCAATTGGTTTGTCACAGGCAAAAAGAGAAAATGCTCCTACCACAATGCCAAAAGCAGGTTTGATCTTAGGGATCGTAGCAACCGCTTTTGTTATTATATGGGTATTGGTTGTAGTAGGATCAATAGGTTCAGCAGTATTATCTCATAAAGACGAAATAACAAATGCTATAGATTCAGCAACTGCAGAGTCAGCTAAAGTACAAGATTCTTTAAACGCTGTAGAAGTAGCAAATGATACTATTACTGTAAAGGTTGAAGAAACGAAATAAATCTCTTTTGTGGAAATAAAATCCTCCTACGAAATTGATTCTTATAAAAAGATAAACATGATTTTTATTGTAATAATCATGTTTATCTTTTTTTATTGCTTTATAATGCCATTCCTAAATTTCGGTTTTCCTTCTTCTTGCGAAGGAATGCCTTTGGCTTATTGTAAAAGTCGCGGTCTGACACGGGCTTTTTCTCAAATATTAAGACTTAATTTTAAAGAAGCAATTGCTTTTAATTCCTATAGTATAAAAATATTTTTATTCTTTCTGGTGCAATTAATAGCTCGTTTCTCTATAAATAAATTGCTCAAAGCCTCTAATTTAAAGAAAGTATTAACTTTAGATATAATTCTGAGTACACTCTTCTTTATTTTTTCATTTTATAATCTTGTATTTATTTGAAAAAATAAAGGCATTGTTTAAAAAGAATATCCAATTAAAGTTAAAAGTATCGATTACGGAAAGATGTAATTGTTCTATTTAAAAATTTGCAAATTATCTCATTCTCTATTTGATAAATTGTCTAATTAAATTTGTACTTTTGCCAAGTTTTTTACACAACTACAATACAAACAACAACAGAATGAATCAAACAAAATATATTTTTGTTACAGGCGGTGTGACTTCTTCATTAGGAAAAGGAATTATCGCCGCATCTTTAGCAAAATTGTTACAAGGAAGAGGATATCGTACAACTATTCAAAAATTCGATCCGTATATAAATGTGGATCCGGGTACGTTGAATCCATATGAGCACGGAGAATGTTATGTAACAGATGATGGTGCTGAAACAGATTTAGATTTAGGTCATTACGAACGGTTTTTAAATGTTCCTACTTCTCAGGCAAATAACGTTACAACAGGAAGAGTTTATCTTTCTGTTATTGAAAAAGAAAGAAGAGGGGAGTTTTTAGGAAAAACAGTTCAGGTTGTTCCTCATATTACAAACGAAATCAAAGACAGAATGCAATTGTTGGGTAAATCCGGCGATTATGATATTGTAATTACTGAAATTGGCGGAACAGTTGGTGATATTGAGTCACTACCTTATATAGAGTCTGTTCGTCAGTTGGTTTGGGAATTAGGAGAAAACAACGGAATTGTTATTCATTTAACTTTAGTTCCTTATTTGGCAGCTGCTGGTGAGTTAAAGACAAAACCTACACAACACTCTGTAAAAACATTGATGGAAAGCGGTATCAAAGCTGATATCTTGGTTTGTAGAACAGAGCACGAACTTTCTGATGAATTGCGTAATAAATTAGCGTTGTTTTGTAATGTAAAAAGAGAAGCCGTAATTCAGTCAATTGATGCTTCAACAATATATGAAGTTCCAAATTTAATGCTTGAAGAAGGATTAGATGTGGTAGCTTTAAAGAAATTAGATTTACCTAAAAAAGCAGCTCCGGATTTAAAAAACTGGAATACCTTTTTACGCAGATTAAAAAATCCAAAACATACCGTAAATATTGGTTTGATTGGGAAATATGTAGAAATGCAGGATTGTTACAAATCTATTTTAGAGGCGTTTATTCATGCAGGAGCTTCAAACGAAACCAAAGTAAACGTAATTTCTATACATTCAGAACACATTAATAGTGATAATGTTGAAGAGAAATTAGGACCTCTTGACGGAGTATTAGTAGCGCCTGGTTTTGGAGAAAGAGGTATTGAAGGAAAAATTGAAGCAGTTCGTTTTGCACGTGAGAACAATATTCCGTTTTTCGGAATTTGTTTAGGAATGCAAATGTCTGTTATCGAGTATTCCAGAAATATTTTAGGTTATGCTGATGCCAATTCTACAGAGATGAACGAGAAAACTCCTCATCCGGTGGTGAATTTAATGGAAGAACAAAAAACAATTACTGACAAAGGTGGAACAATGCGTCTTGGAGCTTGGAAATGTGATATTAAACCAAATACTTTAGCGCATAAAATATACGGACAAACGACTATTTCAGAACGTCACCGTCACCGTTATGAGTATAATAATAAATATGCTGATGAACTGCAAAAAGCAGGTTTGAAAGCTTCAGGAGTAAATCCTGATACAGGTTTGGTAGAAATTGTAGAGCTTGAAAACCATCCGTTTTTTATTGGTGTACAATATCATCCTGAATATAAAAGTACAGTAGCAAACCCACATCCAATTTTTGTGAATTTTGTGGCTGCTGCAGTGAATGCGCATAAAAAATAATAATTAATATTCTAAAAAGATGTAACGTTTGAGTCAAACTCATAACTAATATCTTTAACGAATAACTTTTTTTAAATTATAATGGAAGAAAAAAAATTTGATCTTAATTCAATCATTGGTTTTGTATTGATATTTGGAATTTTGATTTGGATTATGTACCAAAATCAACCTTCTGACAAGGAGATTGCTGCTGAAAAAGCCAAGAAAGAATTAGTTGCCAAACAAGAAGCACAAGCTAAAACTGATAAAACTAAAACAGCTGTTTTGCCAGTTGCTGCAACAACTCCGGGCGATACAGTTCAATTAGCGCAATTACAAAAAACATTGGGAGGTTTTGCTTATTCAGCTACACTTCCTTCTGCTAAAGAAGGTTTTACAACTCTTGAAAACGAAAAAATGATACTAAAAATCGCCAACAAAGGTGGTTATATAGTAGAAGCTACGTTGAAAGAATTCAAAAAGTTTGAGAAAAATTCCGGGCAATTAGTAGAATTGATTAAAGATAATAATTCAGATTTAAATATTCAATTACAAACGACTGACAACAGAACTTTAAACTCTAAAGATTTGTATTTTGAGCCAACGTTGGCTAAAAACGGTGGAGATCAAATCCTGACAATGCGTTTGAAAGCAGGAGCTAATGAATTTTTGGAATATAAATACGTATTAAAAGCAAATGATTATTTAGTTGGTTTTGATATTCGTTCTCAAGGTTTGAATAAAATCTTGAATTCATCTAAACCATTAGATTTAGTTTGGGATTTAAAATCATACAGAAATGAGAAAAGTGTTTCTATTGAAAAACGTTATGCTCAATTAGAATATGAATATGGAGATGAGAAATACAGCTCAGTAAGTCTTGGTGTAGGAAAAGAAGATACTCCGGAAAAAGTGAGTTATATCGCTTTTAAACAACACTTTTTCACTGCGATTTTGTCTACAGATAAACCATTCGAAAAATCGAAGTTACAATCTGATGATTTAGTAAAAGACGAAAAAATAGATACTACTTATATCAAACAATTTAAAGCAACTGTTCCTTTAGCTTTCACAAATGGAGAAGTTGATTATAAAATGAGCTGGTATTTTGGACCATCTGATTATAAAATTTTAAAATCATACGATAAAAACTTCGAAAAAATTATTCCGTTAGGTTGGGGAATTTTCGGATGGATCAACAAATGGATCTTTATTCCATTATTCGGATTCTTAAGCTCTTATATTGCTTACGGAATTGCGATTATCATTTTTACCATTATTATCAAATTGGCTATGTCGCCAATTACATATAAGTCTTTCTTGTCGCAGGCTAAAATGAAAGTTTTACGTCCTGAGATTACAGAGTTGGGAGAAAAATTCAAAAAAGACCCAATGAAGAAACAGCAAGAAACAATGAAGTTGTACAATAAGGCAGGAGTAAACCCAATGGCAGGATGTATTCCGGCATTGATTCAGCTTCCGTTTATGTATGCATCATTCCAGTTCTTTCCTTCAGCTTTTGAGCTAAGACAAAAAAGCTTCCTTTGGGCAGACGATTTATCATCATTTGATGCTGTTGTAAAATTACCATTCCACATTCCGTTATATGGAGATCATATCAGTTTGTTTCCAATTTTGGCAGCAATTGCGATTTTCTTCTATATGAAAATGACTTCTGGTGATCAACAAATGGCTGCGCCTCAACAAGAAGGTATGCCGGATATGGCAAAAATGATGAAAATCATGATTTATGTTTCGCCATTGATGATGTTGATTTTCTTTAATAGTTATGGTGCAGGATTGAGTTTGTATAACTTTATTTCGAACTTAATTACTATTGGAATTATGTTTGTTATCAAAAATTATATTGTGGATACAGATAAAATTCACGCTCAGATTCAAGAGAATAAATTAAAAGAGCCTAAAAAACAAAGTAAGTTTCAACAACGTCTTCAGGAAGTTATGGAACAACAAGAAGCTGTAAAAAAACAGAATAAAAAATAAAGAACTTATTTATAAAAAAATCTCGATTCATCGGGATTTTTTTATATCTAAAATATAATTTATTAAAGCCATTTTCGTTAAAGCTTAAAATTGAATTACAATGATTTATAAAAAAATAATAATAGGATTGCTTTTTTTAAATGCTATCATAGTATCTGCTCAGGATTTTAATAAAACTGATAATAACGGAAAAAAAGACGGAGTCTGGAAAGGAACTTATGATGTCTCTAAACGTCCTCGTTACGAAGGGACCTTTAATCATGGGAAAGAAACCGGTGTGTTTAAATTTTTCGATGATACAAAAAAAGGTGATGTTATAGCAACCAGGGATTTTACTGCAAATGACGGAAGTTCATATACTATTTTTTATGATCAGAATAAAAATAAAGTAAGCGAAGGCAAAGAAATTGGTAAAGCTCGTGAAGGGGAATGGAAATATTATCATAAAGCTTCGAAAGTGATTATGACACTTGAAAATTATAAAAATGGAAAACTGGAAGGTCTGAGAACAGTTTATTATCCAAACTCTAAAATTGCCGAAGAAATGAATTACATAAACGGATTAAAAGATGGAGTTTATAAAAAATATGGGCAAAACGGAATTCTTTTAGAGCAGACTACTTATAAAAATAATGAGTACAACGGCGATGCTGTTTTTTATGATGCTGACGGAGTAGTAGCTTCAAAAGGGAAATTTGTAAACGGTAAAAAAGCAAATATGTGGCAGTTTTATCTAAAAGGAAAATTGACCAAAGAAGTGAATATGAGTGACCCAAAAAGCAGTTACCAAGTGGATTCAAAACCTAAAATGAATTAATTATCCGTTTTAAATTAAAATTATTTATTTGCGATAAGTTTTATCTACCACGGTATTATATAAACTAATTAAAACTACTACAATTATCAAAAATTGGACTTATCTTTGCATCCTTGTAAAAATATAAAAGATTTAGGATGAAACGTGTAGTTGTTGGACTTTCCGGTGGAGTAGATTCGAGTGTTGCGGCTTATTTATTGCAACAGCAAGGATACGAAGTTATTGGCCTTTTTATGAAAAACTGGCATGATGATTCGGTTACTATTTCTAACGAATGTCCATGGTTAGAGGATAGTAATGATGCTCTGTTAGTAGCTGAAAAACTTGGAATACCGTTTCAAACTGTAGATTTAAGCGAAGAATACAAAGAAAAAATCGTTGACTATATGTTCAACGAGTACGAGAAAGGGAGAACTCCAAATCCTGACGTACTTTGCAATCGCGAAATCAAATTTGATGTTTTCATGAAAATTGCGTTAAGTCTTGGAGCTGATTATGTAGCAACGGGACATTATTGTCAAAAAAATGAAATCGAAGTTGATGGAAAACCTGTTTATCAATTGATTGCCGGTGCGGATAATAACAAAGATCAATCCTATTTTTTATGTCAGTTATCGCAAGATCAATTGGCCAAATCACTATTTCCTATTGGAGCCTTAACTAAGCCGGAAGTACGTGAAATTGCAGCTGAAATGGATTTGGTAACCGCTGAGAAGAAAGATTCTCAAGGATTATGCTTTATTGGTAAAGTTCGTTTGCCTGAATTCCTGCAACAAAAATTGCAGCCTAAAGAAGGTAAAATTGTTCAGATCGATAAAAACGATTCAATATACACTGTCGAAAAACCTGCTGGTTTAAGCCTGGAAGAAGAGTTGAAGTCAGAATCTAAAAAACGTGATTACCTACCAACAATGGGAAAAGTAGTTGGTAAACACCAGGGAGCTCATTACTTCACGGTAGGACAACGAAAAGGCTTAAATGTAGGCGGAACAACAGATCCGTTATTTATTATTGCTACAGACGTTGAAACCAATACTATTTACACAGGATTGTCAAGTCTGCATCCCGGTTTATTCAAAAAAGCATTGTTTATAGAAAAATCAGAAGTACATTGGATTCGTACTGATTTAGCTTTGAAAGCTGGAGAAACTATGGAAGTAATGGCTAGAATTCGTTACCGTCAGCCCTTGCAAAAAGCTGTTTTACACCAATTTGAAGATGGAATGTATGTTCAGTTTGACGAAGCGCAATCTGCAATAACAGAAGGTCAGTTTGCAGCTTGGTATTTTGATAATGAATTAGTTGGTTCGGGAGTAATTTCTTAGCTTTATACTTTTTTACAAAGGTTTTACCTTTAAAAAAAAGTAAACTATGAAGTACTATTTTACATTTCTTTTATTGGTTTTTACTTCTGTGATCTTTTCACAAGAAGATGCATGGGTTTATTTTAAAGATAAGCCAAATGCCCAAATCTTTTTCGATACTCCATCGATGATGCTTTCACAACGTGCTTTAGAAAGAAGGGGCAATCAAAATATTGCCTTAGATTTAACCGATGTTCCTGTAGAAGAAACCTATATAAATCTGGTTAAATCAAGTAACGGAATTAGTGTTATGGCACAATCTAAGTGGATGAATGCACTTCATATCAGAGGTACTCAGGCTAATATTTTGTCACTGACATCAATGGCGTTTGTTGATAAAATAGTTTTTGCAAATAAAGCATTGAACATAACTACTAAAATGGTTTCTCCGGAAAAGATATCTCAGGTAAAAGATAAACTGGAAACGACAATAGATTATGCCTACGGATCTTCTGCAAGTCAGATCCAAATGCTTAACGGTCAGGTTTTACATCAGCAAAATTACACGGGTAGCAATAAAGTAATTGCGGTTCTGGATGCAGGGTTTCCAGGTGTTAATACAGCGTTACCTTTCAAAAAACTTATCGATAATAATCAAATTTTAGGAGGATATGATTTTGTGAATAGAAATGAAAATTTCTACACAGGCGACAGTCATGGTACAATGGTTCTTTCTACAATGGGCGGTTATAAAGAAAATGCTTTGGTAGGTACGGCTCCAGATGCCTCATATTATTTGTTTATTACAGAATATGCGCCTACTGAAAATCCTGTGGAAGAATCATATTGGGTAGAAGCTGCTGAAAGAGCCGATAATTTGGGAGCAGATATTATTACAACTTCATTAGGTTATTTTGGTTTTGATAATGCTGCTTACAGTCATACTTATAGCGACATGAATGGTACGACAAATTTTATTTCCCGAGGTGCTCAAATTGCTTTTAGTAAAGGAATTATTGTTGTGGCTTCGGCCGGAAATGAGGGGAGTACTGCGGAACCTCATATTGGCGGACCTGCAGATGCAGTTTCTGTAATTACAGTTGGAGCAGTCGCAGCTTCAAAAAATAAATCTTCTTTTAGTTCCATAGGGCCAAGTTATGACGGAAGAATAAAACCCGATGTTATGGCACAAGGAACTGCCGCTGTTGTATCAGACACTTCAGGGAATATAGTAACGACGAACGGGACTTCTTTTTCATGCCCGATAATGGCCGGAATGATTGCTTGTTTATGGCAGGCTTTCCCGTCGAAAACAAATAAGGAAATAAGGGAAATGATCCTTCAGTCTTCTGATCGATATACTACTCCAAATAACACTTATGGTTACGGAATTCCAAATTTTGGAGCAACTTTGAATGTTGAAAATTTTGAATCTGTAAGTACTCCATTTTCTATATTTCCCAATCCGGCACAAACAACAGTGTCATTTTCGTTTAAAAACAGTACGGGTTTAATCTCAATTTATTCTGTTTTAGGACAAAAAATTCTCGAAAAACAAATTTCAAACCAAAATCCGACTCTTTCTGTAGAAGCTTTAAAAAGTGGACTCTATTTTTATACTTTTGATGCGGATGATCTGCATAAAACAGGAAAGATAATCAAACAATAATAGCATTTTTGAATGAATAAAATTACACAGCTTTTCAATATAAAATATCCAATTATTCAAGGCGGAATGATCTGGAACAGTGGTTATAAATTAGCTTCTGCTGTAAGTAATGCCGGAGGATTAGGTTTAATTGGTGCGGGATCTATGTATCCCGAAATACTTAGAGAGCATATTCAAAAATGTAAAAAAGCAACTGATAAACCATTTGGAGTCAATATTCCGATGTTATATCCCAATATTGAAGAAATCATCAATATTGTTGTCGAAGAAGGCGTAAAAATTGTTTTTACTTCGGCAGGAAATCCTAAAACATGGACCTCTTTTTTAAAGGAAAAAGGAATTATAGTTGTTCATGTTGTGAGCAGTAGTGTTTTTGCTTTAAAAGCACAAGAAGCTGGAGTGGATGCAATCGTAGCCGAAGGTTTTGAAGCGGGTGGACATAACGGCCGTGATGAAACAACAACATTGACTTTAATTCCTATGGTAAAAGAGAAAATTCAGATTCCGATTATTGCTGCTGGTGGAATTGCAACCGGCCGCGGAATGCTTGCTGTGATGGTTTTAGGAGCAGATGGAGTGCAGGTTGGAAGTCGTTTTGCAGCATCTGTAGAATCTTCTGCACATAATAATTTTAAAGAAACAATAGTTAAAGTTAAGGAAGGAGATACCCAGTTGACATTAAAAGAATTAGCTCCGGTACGTTTGGTCAAAAATAAATTTTATAATGATGTACAGGAATTATATCAAAAATGTCCATCAAAAGAAGATTTAAACCAGCTTTTAGGAAGAGCAAGGTCTAAAAAAGGAATGTTTGAAGGTGATCTGGAAGAAGGTGAGCTCGAAATAGGACAAATCGCAGGACTAATTCATGAAATATTACCTGCACAGCAAATTATTGAAGAAATGATTGCCGATTTTGAAGTTGCTTGTCAAGAAAAAGCTAAATTTGAGTTTTAATTATTGGCATCAAAACGATATGAATTCTATACGCACCTATATATTACTATTTTTTTTAACAATTGGTTTACAACAAACTTATAGTCAGTCTTATCAGTTTAAAACATCTGGTTTTAGTGTTTTAGAAAAAAATGAAAGGGGAAAGTGGGGTGAATGGTCAAATCTCGATTTGGTTAATCTTTCTGTGATTTTAGATACTAACAAACACAGAATTGTAGTTTACTCGCAGGAAATACAGCTTTTTAGGATTCTGGATTATATCGAACGCGAAGAAAATGATACTGATATTGTATATTCTTTTATGTGTAAGGATAATGATGGCAGGGATTGTAAATTATCTATTATTACACGCAAGAAACAAGATTACAGAAAACAACTTTATATCAATTACGACGATCATATTATTTTATATAATATTTTTAGTGTGTAAACCCAAAAAAAGCTCGCAGGTTTTTAAAACCTGCGAGCTTTTTTCTATAATAAGAACTTAGTAGCTTAGCGACTTAGGAACTTCATGATTTTCTACTCAATATCCTTGATAAAATCATCGTATTCAAGATAGAACATTTCTAAAGCATTCATTTTTTCGAAAAAGAAATCGAAAATAGCATCCCAATTATTGCGGTTGCTAAAACCTACACCTTGTTTCTCAGTCCAGATTCGGCTGATGGTTTTCCCACTTTCGAGAGTATAGTTTTTTTCAAAAACCAGATCTTTAATGAATTCCTCTTCCAGAATATTTTTTAAAGCTTCTAATTTTTCGAAATATGCGATTCGTTTTTCATCGCTTCTTTGTTCGATATCAATTAAAACCTGTGCTTTTTTATTATCTACATAAAACTTGAATGAGAAGTCTTTGATCTTTGTATCATAAAGTACCCATTTGCGAGGATATTTTTCGGCAAAAGCCACCCAAAACTCTCTTTTTAATTTTTGTGATTCTTCTCTGCTATACATTTTTATGGCTTTGATTTTAGAAAACTTGTAGAACCGCGTTTTCTGGACTATATTTATATTTTATTTGTATTTATTTGAAAGTACAAAAATAAACTTTGAATATGGATTTTCAAGATTTTTTGCAATATGTTCCTAATTTAATTCCAGTTGAACTGCCAGCGGTTGCGTCGCATATAAAAATGGCTCCCAAAGAAAGAATTGAAGCTTTGAAGAATCTGGATTTAAAAATAGAAAATCCCAGAATCGCAGCCGTAATGATGTTGTTTTATCCTAAAGATGGAAAAACACATTTGGTTTTAATTGTACGGAATGCTTATAATGGTGTTCACTCCTCTCAAATCGCTTTTCCCGGAGGAAAATATGAGAGTACAGATGCAGATTATGAAGAGACGGCTTTGAGGGAAACACATGAAGAAGTGGGAGTTTTACCGGAAAAAATAGAAGTGATCAAGCATTTTACTCCAATGTACATTCCGCCAAGTAATTTTTTAGTGCATCCGTACTTAGGAATTTCAAAAGAGGAGCTTTTATTTTATCCTGATAGTAGAGAGGTGGCAAATATAATAGAGCTTCCGTTGTCTGTATTTTTAGATGATGAAATTATTGTCGAATCCACATTGTCAACATCTTATGGTAATAATATTTTAGTTCCTGCATTTAGTATTCAAAATCATATTGTTTGGGGAGCAACTGCTATGATTTTAAGTGAATTGAGAGATGTTCTGAAAATAACCTTTGAAGGAAATTCGTAAAAACAGAAATTTAACAATTTGATATTCATTAGAATAATGATTTATTTACGAAATTGCTTTATACTATTGCCAAAAGAATAATTTTTGTATGTTTGCGTTCTAACAAAAAAACACAATACACAACTATGGGATTGTTTAAACGAAATCCTTTCGGACATATATTATTCATTAAAAAATGGTTAATACGAATTTTGGGTGCCATGACGCACCGAAGATACAGGGGATTTAATGATTTACAGATTGAAGGATCTGAAATTATTAAAACGTTGCCGGACACTAATGTATTGTTTATTTCTAATCATCAGACTTATTTTGCCGATGTCGTAGCAATGTTTCATGTGTTTAACGCAAGTTTAAGCGGACGTCAGGATACTATTAAGAATATTGGATATTTGTGGCAGCCCAAAATGAATATCTATTATGTTGCAGCAAAAGAAACCATGCAAGCAGGTTTACTGCCAAGAATCTTGGCATATGTTGGTGCGATTACAGTCGAAAGAACCTGGCGCGCAAAAGGTGTCGATGTAACTGAAAAACGTGATGTTAACCCAAATGATACTGAAAATATCAGGATAGCACTTGAAGATGGTTGGGTAATTACGTTTCCGCAAGGAACAACAAAATCGTTCAAACCGGTTCGTAAAGGAACTGCACATATTATTAAACAACATAAACCAATTGTAATTCCAATAGTAATAGACGGTTTCCGCCGTTCGTTTGATAAAAAAGGGTTACGAATGAAGAAAAAAGGAATTCTACAATCTTTTATCATCAAAGAACCTCTTGATATTGATTATGAAAATGATACTATCGAAGAAATCGTTGAAAAAGTAGAATATGCTATAGAGCAACATCCGTCATTTTTAAAAGTTATCCCAGCTGAAGTAATTAAAGTAGAGGAAGAACTTAACGAAATGAGAAGATGGAGTTATAAGGGATCAGAAAACGATAATTATTAATATTTGTTTTTCAGATTGCAAGTTTTAAAAAAAAACTTAGAACTTATCCTCAGTCCCAACGCTTCGGGATAGTAACTTCAAAAGAAACGTTGTGTCTTTCTAGAAATCGATTTTCTTTAATTCTTTGTAATTAGCGTATAATCTTCTTAATAAGGTTCCGTAAAGCAATCTGTAAATACACCAGAATAATCCAAAAAACAATAGTGTAAGTAATACGAGAGCACCAATTGAAAACAACATTGCTTTTCCATTCAAGGCTAGTTTTTCTCTAACAATTGCCATATCAGGATTATAAACATATCCTATGAAAAAGCTAAGAATTGATGAAACTACAATCATTCCTAAATTATACCACACATAATACTGAACTGTTTTACGTGTTCTCAAAATACTGCTCATTAATAATTTAGTAGAAACAATAGTCGATATAGTTTTATAATTTTTATAGAAAAAATAAATAAAAACTAATATTACGGCATAGTTAAAATACATCAAAATCTCCATATAAAGTATGATTTCAGGATGATGAATGTTATTTAAAAAATCGTCGATATTCGAAAAATAATTTGATATAGTCCAAAATAAGACTTCTAAAATGCTGATAATTAAAATCCACTTCACAATTGAAGATGATTTTTTATGAATCATTTTATAGATTTCTTTTTCAGAAATTTGTTCAAAAGAGTCAGAGTTCTTTTTCCAGTCTTTTTTTAATAAATCCAGTTCTTTCATAATAATTTTTAAGGATTTAGTATTTTTTTAAGTTTCCCTTTAATTCTATTCATTTTCACACGTGCATTCACTTCGCTGATTCCTAATGTCTCTGCTATTTCTTGATAATCTTTGTCTTCTAAATACATAAAAACTAATGCTTTTTCGATGTCATTAAGCTGATAAACTGCTTTGTACATCAATTTAATCTGTTCTTCTTCTTCATAATTGTAATCAACATCTTTTACAAAATGCTGGTGACTTTCATATTCTACTGTAGATACGGTTCTTTTGGTTTTTCGATATAAGGTAATGGCGGTATTTAAAGCGACACGATACGTCCAGGTCGAAAATTTACTATCGCCTCTAAATTTAGGATAAGCTTTCCATAACTGGATGGTAATTTCCTGAAACAAGTCTTTATGAGCATCTTCACCAGCAGTATATAATCTACATATCTTATGGATTATATTCTGATTTGCCTGCAATTGCGTAACAAATGACTGTTCTAGATTTTCGCTCATAATGTATTAGTAGTAATGAAATCTGTTTTGTTACAAGCCTTTTATAATTTTTTATTTTTATAATAATTCACCATCAAATCTACAAATTTACTATACCCTTCCATGCCATCTTTTTGATTGTTTGTTTTTAAGAAATTATCATAAAAAACATGAAAGCCTTTATCAATAAAAGTATCATATTGTTTCCAGAAATCCTGGCTTTCCTGATAGTTTTTTAAAATTCCTACATGAACAGTTTTCTTTAATTGTTTGAATACTCTTTCATCTTTAGCTTGCCAAATTCCTAAGCAGTAACGCAAAGCAAAACTATAACCGGAATATTGATAATATAAATTGTTGTTTTTTACAGCAGCCAGAACGCCAATAAAATTACATTCACTTTCGCTGGCATAACCCATTTGATGTGCCATTTCATGACAACTTGTAATAGGGAAATTATACATAGGCAATAAATCATTTACTTGTGCTTCATTCGTAAAAGGATTTAAATAACCGCCAAAACCCATATAGGTAAGAGGTAAGCTGAAAAGAGATTTTTTGACACTTATCATTTCATATTTAAAATAAGGATGATCTTTCGAAAGATTTTTATAGCCCGATAAATTCATCTGAAATGCCTGATCCTGAGAATAAGGAAAAACTGTTTTTGCACTGTCGTTTTGTGTAATTTGAAACTGAATTTCATTTGTTTTTGCAATTAGTTTTTTTGTAAAAGCCAATAATTCTGTGTCAGTATATTCTCTTTGTATTTTCATTTTTTCAAAAAGAGGTTCTCTGTAATAGTTTAATGCCCAGAGTAAATGAAAAAAGAAATAAAATACTGAAAGAACGTTTAGAGCTTTTAATAGATTGTCTTTCCATTGAGTTTTCCATGTCTTACGGATTTTCCAAAACCATCTAATTAAGAGTAAAATCAAAATAGAATAAATACAGTCTCCAATAGAAAATGGAATCTTGCCTAAAAGAATTCTCGAAAAGTAAGAGATTTTTAAGTAGAATCCGTTGCTATAAAATCTTTCTGTAAATTCCGGAAAGAAGCGTAGAATTTTTAAGAGGATGATTTGCAAAAGAAGAAATATAGGTAGAGTGTATTTTGATTTCAAAGTATAAATTTTTGATAGGTAAATATAAATACAATATTGATTGATAAAAAAAGTTAGTTAAGAATTCTATGAAACTTTCACTAAATTATTAGTTTGTAATTTTACAAAACAGGATAGTAATTGTGAAATTGTATTTTAATTTCAATAAGATTAGTGCTAATTCGTGAAATTCGTGGCGAAAAAAAAATTAAACTTTGTAACTTTGGGACTCTTAATTGTTAAACTTCAAACAAAATATAATGAGTCAGGAAATAAGAAATCTGGAACCTAAAGCGCTATGGAATAAATTCGCTGATTTAAATGCTGTTCCTCGTCCGTCAAAGAAAGAAGAACGTGTGATCGAGTTTATGAAAGACTTTGGAAACAACTTAGGTTTAGAAACTTTTGAAGACGAAATTCGAAATGTAATTATCAGAAAACCGGCAACTCCGGGAATGGAAAACCGTAAAGCAATTGTAATGCAGGGACACCTTGATATGGTACATCAAAAAAACGCAGATACTGTTTTTGATTTTGATACCCAGGGAATCGATATGTATGTAGATGGTGACTGGGTTCGTGCACGTGGCACAACACTTGGAGCTGATAATGGATTGGGAGTAGCAACAATTATGGCTATTTTACAAAGTAAAGATATCCCGCATCCTGCAATTGAAGCTTTATTTACTATTGACGAAGAAACGGGAATGACAGGAGCTTTAAACTTAAAAGGAGGAATTCTTCAAGGTCAGATTCTTTTGAATTTAGATACAGAAGAAGATGATGAAATTGATATAGGTTGCGCTGGCGGAATCGATGTAACGGCTACAAGAACTTATAATGAAGAAGAAGTTCCGGAAGGTTCTGTTGGGCATATTATTACTGTAAAAGGTCTTAATGGAGGTCACTCAGGAATGGATATCAATAAAGGGTTAGGAAATGCTAATAAAATCATGAACCGTTTGTTGTTTGATGCTTTTGAAAACTTTGGTTTGCAAGTGGCTGAAATCAACGGAGGAAGTTTAAGAAATGCAATTCCAAGAGAAAGTGTTGCCAAAGTAATTATTTCTGAAATGTTTGATGAAGCGTATATTTTTGATATGCAGGAAATTATCAATGATATTAAAACCGAATATAAAACTACTGAACCTAACTTATCGATTGAAATCGTAAAATGCGATACTCCTGAAAAAGTAATGGATTTAGGAGTTCAGGAAGGAATTATTCGTGCTATTTATGCTGCTCACAACGGAGTGTACAGAATGAGCGCTGATATGGATGATTTAGTTGAAACTTCTAATAATATTGCCCGTGTTATTGTAAAAGATGGTGAAATATCTATTGGATGTTTAACACGTTCATCTGTTGAAACTTCAAAATTTGATTTGGCAAATGCATTACGTTCTGCTTTTGAATTAGTAGGCTGTGAAGTAGAACTGTCAGGTTCTTATCCAGGATGGACTCCAAATGTAAATTCTGAAATATTAGATACGTTAGTTGGAATCTACGAGAAACAAAATAATGAGAAACCAAAAGTAGTAGCTTGTCATGCTGGTTTAGAATGTGGAATTTTAGGAACAAATTATCCTGATATGGATATGATTTCTTTTGGACCAACGATTCACGGTGCACATTCTCCGGATGAAAGAGCAAGTATTTCTTCAGCTCAGAAATATTGGAAATTTGTTTTAGAAATTCTTTCAAATATTCCAGTTAAGTAATAAGTCTCAGTTTTTACAGTCACAGTTTTCAGTTTCAATGAGTATTGAAAACTGAAACTGTGACTGAATACTAAAAAAAGTTAGTCGCAGTCTCAGTATTCAGTTTCAAAGAACTGAAAACTGAGACTGTAAACTAAAAATTAATCTCTTTTAGGAGTGTTTTTCTTTTCTCTCTTCTCTTCCTTCTTTTCTTTGGCCGTTTTTAACGGTTCTTTTTTTGCTGTTTTTTTAGCGTCTTGACTTTTTGCCATGATATGTTGATTTAATTAATTTTTTATTTGATTGTAAGTAAATGTAGATATAATATTTTAATTTGCTTCAAATATTGCTTTTATTACTTTAAAAAATCACCATCGATTATTAGTAACTCAACACCATTGGTGGTTAATGATTTGTGAGAACTAGCATCATCGGTAACGACATATGTCATTCCTTTTGAAAGTTCAAATTTTTGTCCGTTTTCTAATTCGCTGACAAAATCTCCTTCAAGACAATGAACAATATGACCTTTTTGACACCAATGATCAGCAATATAATTTTTAGAATAAGTAACTTTTCGAATACGCAAACCTCCTAACTGCAGGGTTTGCCAATAAGCTGTTCCGGTTTCTCCGGAATGTTCGGTTTTTGCAATTTGATTCCAGTCGATTGTTTGAAAAGGTATTTCTGGCATGGTATCTTTTGTTTTGTTAATGATCAAATATAAGTTTTAAAATAAAAAAATCCTCAATTACTATTTGTAAATGAGGATTTTAAATTTTTTATTTAAAGTAAATTAATTTCGTTTCAATACTTTATATTGTTCGTAACAACCGTTGATAGCATCCATGATTTGTAAATCATTTGCTGATTGTATAAAGGAGTCGGAATAGTTGCAGCGCTGCAAAATTTCAGGAATTTCATCTTTACTGATGCCTAAAAGTACAGCAACAGTTTCGCGATCATATTTAGATTCAAGAAGATTTCGAACAGTATCATCTTTTCTCATTTCTTTTAGCTTCTTGAGTTCTTTTGCATTTTTCCCAAAGAAACCATAGAGAACATCTGCAGGATTAAAAATGGATCCTAATACTTTTCCAAATGCATTTGGCGAATATTCACCCGCTTCATAACCTTGAGTAAGGCCAGAAATGCTGTAACGGTAATTTTCTTTTGTGGGGATTAATTTTGAATCGACTTCCAGATATCCTGTTAAGTTAAATGGGGCGATAATTACTTCTTCAAGAGCGATTGCTTTTTCAGTAAGCTGAATTCTGGTTACTTTATTTTTTATCCAGTCATTTGTCACTCTGACTCTTAAAGACTGAAAACCTAAAATCGAAAAGTGAATAGTATCGTTAAGTTGTACATCGATCTCAAAATATCCTTTAGCATCAGACTTGGCACCACGTACTTTGTTTGTGTTAATGATATTTACGTTAGGCAAAGGTTGTTTGCTATTATCATTAATGATATAACCTGAAACTCTTTGTGGTGCAGTAGACTCAACGTCTTGTGCAAAACCAACGGCTGATAGTAATGTAAAAAAGAAAACTGCGAAATATTTCATATCCTGATTTAAAGCACTAAAAGTACTAAATAGGGATTAAATATTTCGCAGTCTTCGAATATAATTATCAGAAAATTAACAAAGAGAATTAATCTCTTCTTGGTCTTCTTGGTCTTGGCGAATCACCAAAGCTTTCAGAACGTCTTGGAGCTCTGTCTGAACTTCCTTCGCTTCTTGGAGCTGAACTTCTAAAACCACCTTCTCTTTTTGGAGCAGATGAATTTCTGTCGCTTCTGAAACCACCTTCTCTTGGAGCAGAGTTTCTGTCGCTTCTGAAACCACCGCCGCCAGAACCTTCACGTCTTGGGGCAAAGCTTCCTTCGCGTCTTGGTGCAGAACTACGTCCACCGCCGCCACTGCGTCCGTTATGGTCACGTCTTCCGCCACCATCATTTTTAGAAATTTCAACATTAATACGACGTCCTTCTAATTGTACGTTGTTTAATACTTCCATTACTTTATCAGTGTGCTCAGGGTCAGTGTTAAAGAAAGAGAAACCTTCTTTTACATCTACTTTGAAAACGTCATCACGACCTAAGTCTAATGTTTCTTTCAAATAATCCTTAAGAGACATCCAATCGAAATTATCTCTTGAACCAATGTTTACAAAGTAACGAACTGCTCCGTTATTATTGAATTCTCTTGGCTCAGAATCACTTCTTTCGCGTCTTTCTCCAGATTGAGTAGAAATATCTCTGTTCTTTTTATAGTAAGCGATGAAACGGTTAAATTCTACTGAAACCATTTTTTTAATCAATTCCTCTTTAGATAAACCTTCAAGAACATTGTTAATAGCTGGTAAATAGTTGTCAATTTCGTGATCAACTTCAGTATCTTTAATTTTATTTGCTAAGTGCAATAATTGAATTTCGCAAATTTCGATTCCGGAAGGAATAGATTTCTCTTCAAATTTTTGTTTGATGATTCTTTCGATAGATGAAATTTTACGCAACTCGCTTTTTGTAACAATTACAATAGAAGTTCCTAATTTTCCAGCTCTACCAGTACGTCCTGAACGGTGATTGTAAGTTTCAATTTCGTCAGGAAGTTGGTAATTTACTACGTGAGTAATATTATCAACATCAATACCACGTGCAGCAACGTCAGTAGCAACAAGCATCTGAATTTGTCTACCACGGAAAGATTTCATTACACCATCACGTTGCGCCTGAGATAAATCTCCGTGCAATGCAGCAGCGCTGTATCCATCTTCGATTAATTTTTCAGCTACAGCTTGTGTATCTCTTTTAGTACGACAGAAAACCACAGAAAAGATATCTGGATTTGCATCGGCTAAACGTTTCAAAGCTTCGTAACGATCACGTGCATTTACTAAGTAAAATTCGTGAGAAACTGTTGCAGAACCTGAGTTCTTAGCTCCAACAGTAATTTCAACCGGTTCGCTCATAAATTGTTTTGCAATTCTGGCAACCTCTTGTGGCATAGTTGCAGAGAACAACCATGTACTTTTTTGATCTGGAGTATCTGATAATATAGACACGATATCCTCATAAAACCCCATGTTCAACATTTCGTCAGCTTCATCAAGAATACAGTAATCTATATTTTTAATGTTAACCAATCCTCTGTTGATCATGTCTTGCATTCTCCCAGGAGTTGCCACAATAATTTGTGCTCCTCTTTTAATGTCTCTAGCTTGCTCTGTAATACTAGCCCCGCCGTAAACTGCTACCACATTAATACCTTTCTCGTATTTTGAGTAGTTTTTAAGTTCGTTGGTAATCTGTAAACAAAGTTCTCGTGTTGGCGATAAAACTAATGCTTGTGTATTTTTGTTGTCAGCATCAATTTTTTGAATTAGCGGAAAACCGAAAGCTGCCGTTTTCCCTGTCCCTGTCTGAGCCAACGCAACCATATCTGTGTCTTTTTCCAATAATAGGGGAATCGCCTTTTCCTGTACCTCTGACGGATTTTCAAATCCTAGATCTAAAATCGCCTTCAGTAACGATTCATTCAATCCTAATTGTTCAAATTTATTCATATGTATTTTTAAAATAGGGTGCAAAATTACTGTTAATTATTCAGATAAACTAATGCTATTTTAAGAATTATGTATTTGTTATGATTTGATTATCAAAAAGTTATGTTTATAGTAGCATGATTTTTGTCTGTACATCAGGAAAATTAGGCAAAAATACGTCGTGAAATATAAATTTAAAGATCTAAAATGTTGTATTCTAAACAATTATTTTGCTGTATTCAGAAAATCAATTAGTTGGTGAGTTGCTTTTGCACGATGACTGATTTTATTTTTGATGTCTGAGGCCAGTTCAGCAAAAGTCTCAGTATAATTTTCAGGTTGAAAAATTGGGTCGTAACCAAAGCCATGATTTCCAATTTTTTCATTAATAATGTTTCCTTTTGCAATTCCGGTGAATAAGTGCTGTTCCCCTTTTATATTTAATGCAATAACGGTCTTGAACTGTGCGCTTCGATCTTGCTTATCAGATAAACAATCGAGAAGTTTGTTCATATTATCATCAGCATTGCGTTGTTCTCCTGCATATCTGGCTGAATAAACGCCTGGTTCTCCGTTTAAAGCTGTAACTTCTAATCCTGTATCATCCGCAAAACAATCATAACCGTATTTTTCAGTTACGTAGTTGGCTTTCAAAATAGCATTTCCTTCAATCGTATCAGCAGTTTCTGGTATTTCTTCGTGACAGCCAATTTCTTCTAAACTTAATAATTGAATTGATCCTTTAAGAATATTTTGAATTTCCTTGATTTTATTAAGATTGTTTGAAGCGAAAACCAATTGCATGATATAAGTATTTTAAAGTTGATTGTTCCGGGTAATTCCAAAACACAAATTTAGAATTCTTATATTTGATATACGACATGAAATAAAAATAAATGCAGATATCAGTACTATATAAAAAAATAACTCCCTTTGTCAGGCCATATAAAAAAATGGTTATTGCTACTTTACTGCTTACTTTTTTAGGATCGTTTGCAGCTCAGGTAAATGCATTAATATTAAAGTATACCGTAGATTCTATTAGTGATCTTATGGTAGCGCATGAACCTTTGTCGAAAGGCTTTCATTTATTGGGAATTATTAGCATTGTATTGCTTTCTAAAGAATTGATATATTCCGTCGTACAATTTGGCCAGAAGTTTTATGGCGAAAAACTGCGTATTTTTATTACCCGCGATATATCTCAGGCCATTGTTGAAAAAATCCTAAGTTATCGAATGGAGTTTTATACTTCTAATGAAAATGAAAGCGGAAAACTTCAAACCAGAATTGATCTCGGGATTAGCAGCTTGACAAGATTGGTTCAGAATTTCTTTATTGATATTTTGCCTCTTTTTGCCAATGCCTTTGTTGCTTTGGCGATTATGTTTTATGCGAATGTCTATGTGGGTTTGGTAAGTTTGTGCATTATTCCAATCTACTTTTATATAAGTCAGTTGCAAGCTACTAAATTGAGTGGTTTTAGAAGAAGAATGCGTAATTATCGTGAAACCAAAAATAACGGAATCATAAGTTTGATCGAATCTATAACCGTAATTAAGTCGTTTGTTCGTGAGCCAATGGAGGCAGATCGTCATAAGGATATTCAGTTTGAAATGACTGAAAATCAATTGGAAACCAGAAAAACCAGTTTTATTTTTGAAAGTGTAAAAGGTTTTGTAGAACAAATAGGTGTCGTGATTATCATTATTCTTACCGCTTATTTTGTTTTAAATAATACGATGACAATAGGTGCAATCATGTTTCATATTATGTTGTTTAATAATGTATCTGCGCCAATCAGACAATTACACCGAATTTATGATGAAGTAAATGATGCCTTGATTTACTCTGAAGGTTTTTTTGATATTTTAGAATCAGAAAATGAAAAAGAAACAAGCGGCGATTATGTTCCTGAGAAAATTATTGGACTTATAGAAGTTAAAAATGTTGATTTTGCTTATCCAAATGGAACCAAAGCACTTTTTGATATCAATTTTAGCATTAAACCAAACGAAACCACTGCTCTGGTTGGGTTAAGCGGAGCCGGAAAAAGTACTATTATCAATTTATTGGATAAGTTTTATTTGCCAACATCGGGAAAAATATATCTGGACGGTGTGGATTTGAATGATTATAATACTGATTTTCTTCGAAAGAATATTGGATTAGTATTGCAGAAGAATCATATTTTTAAAGGTACAATTGCTGAAAACATTTTATACGGAAAACCAGATGCTTCAAAATCTGAAATCATAGATGCAGCCAAACAAGCTTATATTCATGATCAGGTTATGCAATTGCCAAAAGGTTATGATTCTGATGCGCATTTACTTTCAGGCGGTCAACAACAACGAATTGCGATTGCCAGATTATTTTTAAAAAATCCGCCTATTATATTTTTAGACGAACCTACTGCAAGTTTAGATGCGATAGCGACAGAACAAATAAAAAAATCACTGGACGCTATTAAAAAAGACAGGACCGTAATTATTATTTCTCATAGTATTTCTCAAATTATCGATGCTGCGAATATTATAGTTTTAGAACAGGGAAGATGTGTAGAGAAAGGTACACACGATGATTTGTATGATAACAGATCTGTGTATTATCAAATATTTACAGCAATGGCTAATAGTTTAAATATTGATAAGATTACTCAGACACTTGATTAGATGCTCTTTTTAAAATAATTCTTTCGATATAAAAAGCACTGAAACTTCCACAGGTGTAAGCGAAAATATCCGTCCATAAAAAGCCTTGTCCCAAAGTATATCTTCCCAAAAGTGTATTTCTAAGTTCGTTTATCCAGTTTGCATGATAGAGCTGAGAAAATTCGATTGTGTAGCAAATTAATAAAGAGATAATAGCTATTTGAATGGATTTTTTATCAATAAGTATGATTCGAATAACAATATACATCATAAAAGCATAAAGAAAATCTCCTGTACATAATGGAATGAGATCATTTTTTCTGGACATAATTCCAAGTAAAATAATAAATAGAAGTAAAACGAAATAATAAGGTCTGTATTTTTTCAAATTTTGATTCTGGTTGGGATAATTAGTACTTTTTTAGGTAGACAAAAATACAAAGATAGAATTACGTCTGCTTTATTTTATAAATTTATGAATTCGTAAAATCATAATAATCTTTCTGTCTAAATAATAACCACATGAGTACAAGATTTACTGCCTTTATTTTAACCCTTTTTGTATTTGGAAATAGTAGCTATTGTCAAAAAAATACTTCTTTCAATGTAAAAAAACAACTCGAATATTGTGTACAACAAGCATCAAAAACCTTAAAAGTAATTCCTAATGACGGAACTTCTCCACGAACGGTTCCTAATGGAAGTAAAGACTGGAAATTTGTCAATTATAAAGATTGGACAAGTGGTTTCTGGCCGGGAGAATTATGGTATTTGTATGAAGCTACAGGCGATCAAAAATGGGAAAAACAAGCAGATAAATTCAGTCGGTTTTTAACACCTTTATCAGTAAGTAAAGCAAATGATCATGATTTAGGTTTTCAGATTTTTAATAGTTTCGGGAATGGATATCGTTTGACTAAAAATGAAGCTTATAAAGATATTATTTTAAAATCAGCAGATACTTTAGCGACACTTTTTAATCCTAAAGTAGGAACTATACAATCCTGGCCACATAATAAATTTGGTGGACATAATACGATTATTGATAATATGATGAATTTAGAACTGCTTTTTTGGGCTTCTAAAAATGGAGGAAATAAAAAGTTATATGATATTGCTGTAAAGCATGCCGAAACTACAATGAACAATCATTTCAGACCAGATTACAGTTCTTATCATGTTATTATTTATGATTATGAAACAGGTAAAAAAATAAAAGGGAGAACAGCTCAGGGATTTAGTGATGATAGTATGTGGGCAAGAGGTCAGGCGTGGGCTATTTATGGATTTACAATGGTTTACAGGGAAACAAAAGACCCTAAGTTTTTAGATTTTGCTCATAAACTCACGCGTGTTTACCTGGATAAATTAACAACAGAAGATTTGATACCGTACTGGGATTTTAATGCACCCGGAATCCCGAATGAACCAAGAGATGCTTCGGCCGCTGCTATTGTATCATCGGCACTTATAGAGTTAAGTTCGTATACAAAGGATGCAGCACTGAAAAAAGAATATCTCACAAAATCTAAAAAAATGATTGTTTCACTATCAGAGCATTATCAAAGTCGCGATGTAAATTCGGCTTTTTTGCTTCATTCAACAGGTCATAAACCCGCAGGAAGTGAAATAGATTGTTCAATAAATTATGCAGATTATTATTATCTTGAAGCACTTTTAAGGTTTCAAAAATTAAAAATTAAATAATTAAAATTATGATCAGAAAAATTATTCAAATCTCATTTACTGTGGTTTTACTGGTATTTATGGTAAGCTGTAAAAACACAAAACAAAAACTTCAGGAATATGTTACGTCTTATAATAGCACAGCAGCGAGTTTTAAAGCAAATGATGTTACACTTACCACTGCAAGAGGTTATATAAATGATAACAAAATAGAACTGCGATTTGAAACCAATTTAGAACAAAATGAATCTAATAAAACAAAAGCAAATTCATCATTTCATGCACTATTGAAAAAGATGATCAGTAAAAATCAGATTCCTAAGGAACTTGTTGAAGAAGGTGTTCAGTTTGATGCTTATTTTTTAGCTGATGATAATACTGTATTTGTAAAAGAAATAATAAATAAAGAATCTATAGCTGAGATATTAAAATAATATCTGAAATTAAATCTTGTTACAAGCCGCTTTAATCGTTTTTAAAGTGGCTTTTTAATTTTTACAGATAATGAATTTGATAAATTGGAACCTCATTTTGTTTGCATTTTTGATATTCATTTTCTTATAATCAATTTGTAACCAAATAATTACAGTTTTTTATTTTTGTGGCTTGAAGTTGTTTTTGTTTGAAAAGTTCATTATGTTTGAGTTAAAAAATAACCTAAAACCTAAAATTTTATGAGAAAAATTACCCAAATCGCATTTACTGTCGTTGTTGTGCTGCTATTGGTAAGCTGTAAAAATACCAAGCAAAAAATTCAGGAACATGTAAGTTCTTATAATAATTCCTCCTCAATTAAAGGTACCGGTATTACGAGCACAACCGCTAAAGCATTTTTAAATGATAATAAAATTGAAATCAGGATTGAAACTAATCTTGAAGAGAATGATACAAATAAACAAACCTACAAAGATTCATTTCCTGATTTATTGAAAGAAATGATCAAGAACGATCAAATTTCAAAAGAGTTAATTGAAGAAGGAGTAAAGTTTGATGTATATTTTTTAGCCTATAATAATGCTATTCTTGCACAGCAAATAGTCGATAAAGAAGAATTGGCAGTTTTAGAAAATGCAAGTGGAGCCAAAGAAAAAGTAACTGCAAAACTCTGATTAAAAAATAAAATTTTGAAAAATAAAAAAGCCTCTTTGAAATTATACAAAGAGGCTTTTTTTTATCGTTTAGTTACATTTGTTAAAATATCAGGAAAATAGGAGTCGGATAAATTACCAAATTCGTCCCCACGCATAAAGATATTACTGTCTACATCAGCAAAGCTTTTTTTACCTGCTGCAGCTAAAAGTTCATTTGCAGAGTGTAAAGTATTTTTATGAAAATGATAAACACGATCTGATTTGTCAGTAACAACCAAACCTTTCATGAGCATTTTGTTTTGAGTTGCAACTCCGGTTGGACATTCGTTGTTATGACAGCGTAATGCCTGAATACAACCTAATGAAAACATAAAACCACGAGCGCTGTTACACATATCTGCACCCAGTGCGATAGCATGTAAAATCGAGTAACCGGATATAATTTTACCGCTGCCAATAATGCGTATTTTATCACGAATATTCAAACCTATTAAAGTTTTGTTTACAAAAATCAAAGCAGGTTCAAAAGGCATTCCAACACCATCAGCAAATTCTAAAGGTGCTGCTCCGGTTCCCCCTTCGGCACCATCGATAGTTATAAAATCCGGATAAATATCTTCAGAGATCATTTCATGACAAATGGCTTCAAATTCAGCAGTATTACCAATACATAATTTAAACCCAATAGGTTTTCCATTTGATAACTGACGCAGTTGCGCAATAAAATGAATAAGTCCTTTAATGTCTGAAAAAGCACGGTGTCCCGGGGGAGAAAGAATCATTGTATGTGGTTCAACACCTCTTATTTTTGCAATTTGTTCCGTATTTTTAGCAGCCGGAAGTACACCTCCATGACCTGGTTTTGCTCCTTGTGAAAGTTTAATTTCGATCATTTTGACATTTGGAAGATTCGCTTTTTCTGAGAATTTTTCAGGGCTGAAATTTCCTTCAGCATCACGGCATCCAAAATAGCCTGTACCAATTTGCCAGGTAATGTCACCGCCACCTGCAAGATGAAATTCGGTTAATCCGCCTTCTCCCGTATTTTGATAGAAGTTTCCTTTTTTAGCACCAATATTTATAGCGCGGACGGCATTTTCGCTTAACGAACCAAAACTCATTGCTGAGACATTGAATAAAGAAGCTAAATAAGGCTGTTTGCAATCTTTTCCTCCTACCAATACACGAGGTAATTCTTCGTTTACTGTTGCGGGAAAAATAGAATGTTTTATTCCTTCGTAACTATCATGATTTAGGTTTTGCTGTGTTCCGAAAGGGGTGCTTGAATCTATGTTTTTTGCCCTTTGGTAAACTAATGAGCGTTGATTTCTTGAAAAAGGTCTTCCGTCCGTAGATCTTTCGATAAAATATTGTTGAATTTCAGGCGCAATCATTTCAAATAAATATCTGAAATAACCCAAAACAGGAAAGTTTCTTAAAATGGCATGCTTTTTTTGAAGGATATTATAGAACCCGACAACTAATAATATGGGAATAATAATAACGAGTAAAAAACCACGCTTAGTATAAAAGTAAATTGTAACAACGATTAGAAGCAATAAGAATCCGTATATGAAGAATTTTTTTCTCATGTTCGTAAAAAATTAAAATGTAATACTTTGATAGTTAATTGAATCGAAGGCGAACATACACATGTTTTATACCTTTTTTATCTGATTCTCTTTCGTCAATTTCAAGAATATCAGTTAGGGATTTTAACATTGGTGTAAGCTTGGAAAAGCCATAATTTCTTGGGTCAAATTCAGGTTTTTTCTTCACAATCAGGTTTCCTACGTCTCCTAAAAATGCCCATCCGTCATCGTCTTCAATGTCTTCAATTGTGGCTTCTATCAAATCAATGGTTTGTTTGTCTATTTTATGCAATGCTTTTTCAGCAGGTTTTTCAACAGGTTTTTTAGCATCGGTTGCTGCAGTTGTTTTTGGCTTTTTCTTTTGGATTGCTCCATCTAAAACCTCAATATAAATGAATCTGTCGCAAGCAACGATAAAAGAATTGGGTGTTTTCTTTTCTCCAATACCAATTACTTTCATGCCGGATTCCCTTAGTCGGATAGCCAGACGAGTAAAGTCACTATCGCTTGATACGATACAAAATCCGTCAAGTTTTCCTGAATAGAGTAAATCCATAGCATCAATAATCAAGGCAGAATCTGATGAGTTTTTACCCACTGTGTAGCTATATTGCTGAATTGGAGTTATGGCATGTTCTAATAAAACGGCTTTCCATCCATTAGAATTTGGTTTTGTCCAATCAGCATAAATACGTTTAGTGGTTGGCGTTCCAAATTTTGTTATCTCTTCCATCATACCTTTTACATTACTGTAAGGTACATTATCGGCATCAATAAGAACAGCAAGTTTTAGATCTTTAGAGTTGCTTAAAGGCATTTTTTAGGTTTTACAAAATTATATTCTACCAAAGGTAAAACTAAAATTGGTTTTAAATTCACTTGATATATAATTTCATGTTTTTTAAGATTTAAATTATTCTCGTTATAAATAAGGAATTTATCCATAAAAATTAATTAAGGATAAATTTGTCTTTTAATATGTGTTTGTATACATTTGTAAAGAATTTAATCCATTATTATGTTTTCAAAAGCTTGCGAATATGGTATTCGGGCCTCCATATTTATTGCCGCTAATTCGTCTAAAGGAATTAGGGTAGGAATAAAAGATGTAGCAAAAGAAATTGATTCTCCAGAACCCTTTACGGCCAAAATAATGCAGATTTTAACTAAAAGCAATATTATAGGTTCGGCAAAAGGAGTAGGAGGTGGATTCGAAATTTCTACAGAATCCTTAAAGTCTATAAAATTAATTAATATCGTTGATGCCATCGATGGAGATACTATTTATAAAGGCTGCGGAATAGGATTAAAAGAATGCTCTGAAGTGCATCCTTGTCCTGTGCACAATGAATTTAAAAAAATACGGGAATTACTCGTGGCGATGTTAACCAATACCTCGCTCGAAGAACTGGCTTTAAGCGTAAAATCAGGAGATTTTCATTTGAAAATATTGAATAAAAGCGAATAAATATTATAATTTAAATACGTAGAAATGAACAAAAAAGTTAAAATTTCGGCTATTGTACTATTAGGAATGTTAGCAATAACTTCATGTGGAAAAAAAGAGACAGCAACTGAGTCATCAGAAATTAATCAGACAGAAGATTCTGAATCACAAGCAGAAGCCGTTAGTAATGATTTGGTTATTGAAGGAAATGATCAGATGCAGTTTAATAAAGCAGAATTAAGAGCTACTGCCGGACAACCTATTACCTTAACCCTAAAACATGTTGGTAAGATACCAAAGGAAGCAATGGGGCATAATCTGGTTATTTTGCAAGAAGGCACTGATGAAGCTGCTTTTGCTGCAAAAGCTATTACTGCCAAAGAAACAGATTATATTCCGGCTTCTGAAAAAGCTTCGATTATAGCACATACTAAATTACTGGGAGGCGGAGAAGAGGATACCATTGAATTTACAATTGATAAAAAAGGGACATATAATTTTTTATGTACTTTTCCCGGGCACGTAGCCATGATGAAAGGTGTCTTAATTGTTGAATAAATAAATCAACCCTAATACTGTTTGAAGGTTAGGGTTTTTTAATAAATCAATAAAAGATAAAATTATCTTTTATTTAAAATAGATAATATAGTAATGATAAATTTAATAAAATGGAAAATTTAAAAGATAAAACAATTGGCTCGTTTGTAGCAAAAGATTTTAGAACTGCTGCAGTATTTACAAAATATCAAATTGATTTTTGCTGCAAAGGAAACAGAAGTCTTACCGAAGTATGCGAAAAACAAAATATTGATTCAGATGTTTTGGTGCAAAACCTAATCGATGTTTTAGAATCTGAAAACAATAACGGAACAGATTTTAATTCATGGCCATTAGATTTACTGGTCGATTATATCGAAAAAACACATCATCGTTATGTTGAAGATAAATCAGTAATCCTGAAACAGTTTTTAGACAAGCTTTGCAAAGTACATGGAGAAGCTCATCCTGAATTGTTTAGAATAAATGAGCTTTTTACTGAAGGTGCAGGAGAATTGGCGCAACACATGAAAAAAGAGGAATTAATTTTGTTTCCTTTCATCAAAAGAATGGTAAAAACTAAAGAAGAAAATGGAGTCCTGACTCAGCCTTCTTTTGGTAATGTATCTAACCCAATTGCTATGATGATGCAGGAACACGATAATGAAGGAGAACGTTTTAGGGAAATTGCCAGCATAACCAATAACTATACACCGCCAAGTGATGGATGTACTACTTATAAGGTAACATTTGCCATGCTAAAAGAATTTGAAGAAGATTTGCATAAACACATTCATCTTGAAAATAATATTCTGTTTAATAAAGCGGTTGTTCTGGAAGAAGAATTTGCTTAAAAACAATAATAACTTAGAATAGATGCACTAACTAAATCATGATAAAAATTGATTGTGGTTAGTGCATTTTTACTTAAAACAAATGAGAGATATATTTAAAATAAACACAATTACAAGTTGGATATTATGCTGTTTTTTTAATTTTTTAATAGCTGCAATTATGGGGTTGTTAATGCGATTTGTAACACTATTTCATTTTAGCAATATAAAGTATAGTTTTTTGCTTCATGCACATTCACATGTGGCAATGTTAGGATGGGTTTACATGACAATTTATGCTTTAATCGTTCATTTATTTATCCCAAAGGATAAAAGCTGTAAACCTATTTATAATCAATTATTCTGGATAACTGAATTCACTGTTGTTGGAATGATGATTTCATTTCCTGTTCAGGGATATGCTTTTTTTTCGATTGTATTTTCAACAGTACATATTTTATTGAGTTATGTTTTTTGCAAATTGGTATGGAAAGATAGTTTCAGGGAGAAAACACCTGAAAAAAAACTTTTATCAGCTGCAATTTTATTTCTCGTTTTTTCAACTTTAGGAGTCTGGTGTTTAGGACCGGCAATAAATATGCTGGGAAAACAAAATGCATTTTATCAAATTGCAATTCAATTCTTTTTGCATTTTCAGTTTAACGGATGGTTCTTATTTGCTGTTTTTGCTCTGTTCTTAAAACAAGCTAAAGTAAATCCGGACAAAGAGAGTTTTAATAAATTCTTTGTTTTATTAATACTATCAACATTTTTAACGGTTGCGCTTCCAATAAGTTGGTATGTTAAAAACGAAATGCTAAAATGGATTAATATTTTTGGCGTTTTTTTACAAATTACTGCTTTTATGTATTTCTATAAAATATTGAAACCTTATGTGTTGTATTCTAAAACTGACTTAAATATAAGAATAAAAGGAATTTATGGTTTAGTTTTGTTTTCCTTAGTCTTTAAAATAGTTATTCAATTATTAAACGTAATGCCTGATCTTGCTGAAGTTTCTCATCAAATCAGAAATCTAGTAATTGGGTTTATTCACTTAACTGCGCTTGGCATCATTACAGGAATTTTATTTGGAGTATTAATCGAAAATAAAATTCTGGATAATAAATCTAAAATTCTGGGTTACGGAATTAAAACTTTTGCTCTGGGATATATTATGAATGAACTTTTACTTTTTCTTCAGGGTATATTTTTTTATTCAGGCAAAGGAAAGCTTTTCGGATATTTTGAAGGAGTATTTATTGCCGGAATTTTGATTGTTGTGAGTATAATATTGATTATAATTTCAATTTTAAATAAAAAACAAGAGTCAATTTATTAAAATCTTCTCTTGTTTCTGAACTAATTATCCTGTTTAAAATTTTTTAGCTTCCTGATTTATTGTTTCAACTGTTTTTTCATTATTTACTGCCAGACCTTCCTGCTGGTATATTAATTCTCCATCAGGATTAAAGACACTTATAATATTAGAATGAGAGAATTCCATAGGAGATATTTGTTTGTAATTAACAGCCAAAATTGCTGCAAATTCTCTGGTGTTTTCTTCTGTAGAACGCAATAGAATCCATGGATCGTGATTGAGCTTATTCGCTATTGCAAATGATTTCAATTTCTGCGGTGTATCCGTTACAGGATCAATACTGACCAAAATAAGCTTTACATTTTTTTTAGTTTCATTATCCAGTTTTTCCTCAATTGCCCTCATATCTGCTACTAATCTGGGACACGCTGCTTTACATGAAGTATAAATCATTACCATAACAAGAACTTTTCCTTTTAAGCTCTTTAGTTCAATATTTTTGCCTTCCTGATTGGTCCATTTTGAAGGAAGATTGTAAATTGATAAATCGGTAATTGGTTTTTCTTTTGATGTAGTGGCAGTAGTTTTTGGTTCTTTACAACTTTGAAGATTCAAAGCGATTATAAAAATTGCCAGTATTATTTTTTTCATTTTAGATAATTTAAAAATTATTTTCTTGTGGTGCTTGCACATCTAAATCCCAGATTTCTTGTAGAATATTGCGCTTTAAGACTGCTTCTAAAAGCATAACGCATAAAAGCGGCATAATTCATTAAGTCTGTAGCGTTTACAGATGCTCCGCCACAAAACAGGTTTTTATCTTCACTTTTATCCTTTCTGGATTCTCCGGATAAAAAAATGCTGTTATAATCAGCTGTCCATTCCCAGACTAAACCGTGCATATCATAAACTCCCCAGTGATTTTTGAAAGTTTTCCCAATCGAATTTTCATAGGTTTTGGATTTTTCATACCATGATAAAATGTATTTATTGAATTCTGTTTTACTTCTGGCATCAATTTTCTTTTCATCTGCCATCGCAACGTATTCCCATTCGTCAATGGTTGGCAATCGTTTTCCCTGACATTCGCAATATTTTTTAGCTGCAAACCACGAAATGCTGGTAACTGGTGTTTTCGGATTTATATTTCCAAAATCAAAATCGCTTTCCCAATAAGAAAGATAGCTTTTGTCTGCAAAAATCCCTTTTATTTTAGATTTGCTAAAACCTGGATTCTTTTTTAAGAAGATTAAAAAATCATCATTTGTTATGGGATAGATATCTATAAAAAACGTTTTTACGACTACTGGTTTTTTGTCAGTAGATCCATAAAGAGGGACAAAAGATCCCTCTTGTATTTGAACCATTTTATTTTGTTGTGCGTTGATAAATCCTTTCTGAATGAAGAAGAGTATAGCTATTAAAATAACTTTATACATAATAATTGATATTATCGCAGCGATTTTACCATTTCTGGTGTTACTACTGTTTTGTTATTTCCCCAACTGTTATATATATAAGTCATAACATTGGCAATTTCATCATCAGATAAATTTTGACTCGGCATTATGTTATTGAATTTTTGACCATTTACTGTAATTTCACCTGTTAAGCCATGCAATATTGTTTTAATTGCCCTTTTTGAATCTGCATTTAGATAATCTGATTTTGCAAGAGGCGGAAAGCTATTCGGAATTCCTTGTCCTTGAGATTGATGACAGGCAAAACAAGTTGTTTCGAAAATTTCTTTACCAATTTTTATTTTTTCTGCTACAGTTCTTTTTGGCATAATTGTTTTTGAAGATTCGGTAACAGGCATATTTTGGATTGTTCCTCCTTCGGGTAAATAAATTCCTTCCTGAATTGTTCCGGAATAAATATTTTTGTTTTCAGCACCTTCGACTTTCAGGATTCCCAAAGCACCTTTATTGAATGCTCTAAAAATCGAGTGATCAACCAAAATGAAATTGCCAGGTGTTTCTACTTTAAAATCTACAATTGCAGCACCTCCGGCAGGAATTAAGGTAGTTTGAACATTTTTATTGATAAGCGCACCTCCTTCGACGTGAACATTATCAAATATTTCTCCAATTACATGAAATGAGGACACCAGGTTTGGACCACCGTTTCCAACAAATAAACGAACCGTTTCTCCCACTTTTGCAGTAAGTTCATTTCCGTTTGTAAGAGAACCTACTTTTCCGTTAAAAACGACATAATCAGGAGTTTCTTTAACTGCCTTATTCATATCAAAAGGCTGAAGACCCTTTGCGCCATATTCGCCTTGTGTATAAAAGTCGCCCTGCATTACATAATATTCTTTGTCAACAGAAGGTAATCCGCCTTCCGGTTCAACCAGAATTAAACCGTACATTCCGTTTGCAATATGCATTCCAACAGGTGCAGTTGCACAATGGTAAACATATAAGCCGGGATTAATTACCTTAAAGCTAAATACTTTTTCGTGGCCAGGCGCTACTAATGAAGATGTTGCACCGCCACCTGGACCTGTAACAGCATGGAGATCGATATTGTGAGGAAGTTTATTCTCAGGATGATTTTTTAAGTGAAATTCGACTTCATCTCCAACTCTTGTTCTGATAAAACTTCCGGGAACAGAGCCTCCAAATGTCCAGTATGTATAGCGTACACCATCTGTCATTGTTCCTTCCTGCTCCTTAATTTCCATGTTTACTTTTAGCTTCATTGCCGTTCTGTTTCCTACTGGTTTAGGTACCAGTGGAGGAGATGTGAGTTCAGCTTGCATTTCGCCCTCAGTTTTAAGCTCGGAATAATTGGTTATTTCTTTTTTACAAGACACTGATAAGAGTAAAAAAAGAACAAATAGAGAGGCTTTGATTTTGATAATATGCTTCTTTTTCATAATAAATGGTTTTTATTTTAGTTTTTGAATCTGAAGTAAATTTAAAAGACAGTTTTATCTTTTATTATGATAAAAGTCATCTTTTCCCCTTTTTGTGATTAATTTTATTCAATTTTACTCTGTGTATTTGATAGTTCTTCGTGTTAAATACGGTGACTTTATGAAATAAAAATGCCAGAATACTGGGATTCAGAATATTTTTCAATAAAAATAAATGGCTGACTCTATTTTAGAATAATAATCATTATTTTTGCACCCTGTATAAAATAAAATTATTACTTCAAGATATATTTATGGTAAAAGATTTATTCGAAAGAATTCAGAACAATAAAGGACCATTAGGAAAATGGGCTTCACAAGCTGAGGGATATTTTGTATTCCCAAAATTAGAAGGAGAACTTGGTCCAAGAATGCAATTTGGTGGAAAAAATATTTTAAACTGGAGTTTGAATGACTATTTAGGACTTGCAAATCATCCTGAGGTTCGTCAGGCCGATATTGATGCTGCAACTCAATTTGGAGCTGCTTACCCAATGGGAGCGCGAATGATGTCAGGTCATACAAAATACCACGAACAATTAGAAAACGAATTAGCTGAGTTTGTAATGAAACCGGCAGCATATTTATTAAATTTTGGATATCAGGGAATGGTATCTACTATTGATGCTTTAGTTACTAAAAATGACATTATTGTTTACGATGTAGATTCTCACGCTTGTATTATCGATGGTGTTCGTTTGCATATGGGTAAACGTTTTACTTACAAGCATAATGATCTTGAAAGTATGGAAAAAAACCTTCAGCGTGCTACGAAAATGGCAACGGAAACTGGTGGTGGAATTCTTTTTATTACTGAAGGTGTTTTTGGAATGCGAGGACAACAAGGTAAATTAAAAGAAATTGTAGCTTTAAAAGAAAAATATAATTTCCGTTTGTTAGTAGATGATGCACATGGTTTTGGTACACTTGGTAAAACAGGTGCCGGAGCAGGTGAAGAGCAGGGAGTTCAGGACGGTATCGATGTTTATTTTTCTACTTTTGCAAAATCAATGGCCAATATTGGGGCTTTTGTTGCTGCTGATAAAGACATTATAGATTACCTGAAATATAATTTACGTTCTCAAATGTTTGCAAAAGCATTACCAATGATTCAGACAATTGGTTCATTGAAGCGTTTAGAGTTATTGCGTAATCACCCTGAATTGAAAGATAAACTTTGGGAAAACGTAAATGCATTACAAAACGGATTGCGTTCAAGAAACTTTAATATTGGTGATACAAATACTTGTGTAACACCAGTTTATTTAGAAGGAAGTGTTCCTGAAGCAATGGTAATGGTAAATGATTTAAGAGAAAATTACGGTATTTTCTTGTCTATTGTAATTTATCCGGTAATTCCAAAAGGAATTATTTTGTTAAGAATGATACCAACAACATCACATACCTTAGCTGATATTGATGAAACGTTAGTGGCATTTGAAGCCATTCGTGAAAAATTGGAAAATGGTACTTATAAAGAAATTGCAAGCAGAACTAAAGTAGATTTAGACGCTTAATTTCTAAAAAAAAATAGATTCTCAATATGGGAATTATGTAAAAAAATCCATTCGTTATGCGAATGGATTTTTTTTATTTAAAGTAATTTTATATCAACTAATTATAAAAACAAAAGAACATGAAGAAAATACTAGCCTTTACAATTATTACTTTAAGTGTTTTTGCTTCTTGTAAAAAAGATCAAGTTGCAGAACCAGTAGAAATTACACCAAAAGCGCCAAAAGAAGCTCAAATCGTTGAGCCATCAGGAGATCAATGTTATGCATCTACTGGTACTGATAAAATTGAACTGAGTTACAATGTAAACTCGCACCAGGAAGTAAATGGAAAATTAAGCTATAATATAGCGGGGAAGGATAGAAATGAAGGAACTTTGATAGGAAATATGAAAGGTGATACTTTAATTGCTGATTACACCTTTATGTCTGAAGGAGTTTCATCTATTAGAGAAGTTGCTTTTATTGAAAGAGAAGGAATTCTTTATGAAGGATATGGAGATGTTGTAGAAGCAAATGGTAAAGTTTCTTTTAAAGATAAAAAACTGCTGAAATTTGATCAAAAAAATACATTAACAAAAGTTGATTGTAAAGCAGAATAAGAATACGTTTTATGTTTTACTATCATTTATTAAAAAATCCATTCTTTGGGGAGAATGGATTTTTTAGTTTTATTGATCATTTAGATTAAAGATATTTAAGATATGTTTTTCTTTGGCAATGGATTTTTGGGTCAAAGTTTTTCCACAATAAATGGATAGCCGTATTTTCTGCCAATTCAGGAGTTCTAATACAAGTCTGAATTCCTTTTTCTGAGAAAGTTTTAAAATACTCGTCAAAAATAATAGCCGTAACTCCTTTGTTTTGATAATCCGGATGCACTCCGATGAGGTAAAAAACAACATCTTTGCTCTTTTTTCTGGCTCTTAATAAATGAAGAAATCCAAAAGGAAAAAGTTTGCCTTTTGCTTTTTGCAATGCCTCAGAAAAACTTGGCATTACGATACTAAAAGCAATTAATTTATCATCTTTATCAACCACAAACTTGATGTATTCAGGATTTATAAAACTGATGTATTTCTTTTTAAAATATTCTTTCTGAACATCTGAAATTGCTACAAATGAAGCTAATTTGGCATAGGATTCATTAAACAAATCAAACATTTTGTCCACATGTGGCATGATGTCTTTTGTTTTAGTGAATGTAAGCGATTTTAAGCCATATCTCTTTTTGATTAGTTCCTGTGCTTTAAGGAAAAATTCAGGTTTAACATTCGAGAAAGGAAAAACACTTTCGATATATTCCTTCTCTACCTGAAAACCTAACTGTTCAAAATGAGTAACATAATAAGGATTGTTATACCATGTAATCATAGTTCCCATTTGGTCATAACCTTCTGTAAGTACACCAACTTTATCTAAATTAGAAAATCCCATTGGACCTTCAACATGTTCAAGATTGTTTTGTCTGCCCAGCTCATATACTTTCTCTAAAAGTGCTTTTGTTACTTCGATATCGTCAATGACATCAAACCACCCAAAACGAACTTTTCTTTTATGCTGGTTATTTACTTCAGACCAATTAATAATTGCCGTAATTCTGCCTACAATTTTATTGTCTTTATAAGCCACATAAAAATAGGCTTCAGCATTATCAAAGGCGGGATTTTTTGTTTTATCAAACGATTCAAGTTCATCTGCTATAATAGGAGGAACCCAATACGGATTGTCTTTATAGAGTGAAAATGGGAATTTGATATATTCGGTTAATTCCTTTTTTGTTTTGGCTTCTTTAATTGTAATCATCAAGCTTCTTTATAAATATATCTCTTTATTTAGAGAGGTTGTTATTAATTATTATTCGTATTTAGATTTACGTTTACGTTCTTTTTCCTGATAATCGATTTCTCTTTGTTCCATCTTATTATCTTTATTCTTTTTTGCTTTTTCTTTGCCCTTAAATTCCATTTGTTTCTCTTTATAACTTCCGTCATAACGCCATGAAACTCCAACTCCACCATAAAATATAGAAGGTGTATTTTTAAAGTTGGTACTTAAAGAGGCATCAACCTGAAGATTAGGATTGATTAAATAAGCCGCTCCGCCACGAACAATGGCATCACTGTAAAAATCGCTTTTGTAGCCTTGATTTTCAACAAATCCAGACCACTTATCATTAAATCCGTGCGTTAAAGTTAAAACATAACCATAACTAGGATAGTCTGTTGTGATATAATCGGCAATGATATTTGTTACAAAAACCCATTTTCCACCACCAAAGAGATTCTGTGTAATCAACATTACTTTAGGAGAAATGCTGGATTCAGGAGAGAATGCATATGGATTATCGGCACCAACAAAATTTGCTCCGGCAAAAACGGATACAGCAGGGATTAATTCATGCCAGTTAAAACTATGGTTGGCTTTATAGCTGTAAATATTAGCTTCTTTTTTGTAGTTTTTATAGGGATCGTAGATTAAATATTTAGCTCCAAGAACGGTTTGTCTAAAGTTGTTCTTTTTGTAACTTGTATAGGGTGTATCGAAATTTTCCATTTGATATTGCAAATCAAGGACAAACTCCAGTTTCTCCAAAAATGCACCATAACGTAGTGTTAAATCAGTACCAAAACCACTTCCGTCATAATCTAATAAATCGTGTTTTTCTTTTATACCATAAACACCAAGCTCTGCCTGAATAACTGATTTTCCAACTGCATATGCTGACATTGTTTCGCCTGGACGATTGGAGTTGATGACATCAGTATACTGTGCGAAAAAAAATTGAGGAACTAAACAAAGAGCTGTAATAAAAAAGTTTTTATTTTTTAACATAAATGTTTTTTTTGATTAAAAAGTAATAACGCATTTCAAATGTACTATATTTTATTATTTATTTAAGATTGATATTTTAATTTTAAACAATTGATTTATTAATTTTGGAAAAAAATTATATGATCATGCAAGAAGCATCTTTTACAAATTTGTTTAAAACGATAATGTGGATTATTGCGTTTTATTATATTTTTAAATTTTTAGCCAAAATCTTTTTGCCGGTATTAGTAAAAAAAGCCGTTGAGAAAGCTGGGGAGAATTTTCAGAGACAACAACAATATACTCAGGATAATACATGGCAAAAAACGCGTACAAATAATGATGAAATCATTATAAATACCGCTAATGCAAAAAATCCCCGCGAAACCAAAAAGGTAGGCGATTATGTTGATTACGAAGAAATAGATTAAGTTTGTGACCTAGAGTTACAGGATTCATCATTTAACCCAAACCAGCCTAAATTGAAAATAGTAAATAAGTTCTATCCGCATGCCCTTGTTATATTGGGCTTTATTCTCGTTTCTTTAATTTATTTTTATCCTGTATTACAAGGAAAACAAATTTTCCAGTCGGATATTGCTCAATATACCGGAATGGCAAAAGAACAGAATGATTTTAGAGCTACAGAGCATTCTGAGCCATATTGGACAAATTCAGCGTTTGGTGGTATGCCAACCTATCAATTAGGGGCAAATTATCCTAACGATTATGTAGGTAAAATAGACGATGCATTACGTTTTTTACCTCGTCCGGCGGATTATCTGTTTTTATATTTCTTAGGTTTCTACGGATTATTATTAGTTTTAAAAACAGATCCCTTAAAAGCTTTTATTGGTGCAATTGCCTTTGGTTTTTCTACCTATTTAATTATTATTCTGGGTGTTGGTCATAACGCAAAAGCACATGCAATTGCTTATATGCCACTCGTTATTGCCGGTTTTATACTGGTGTTTCAAAAAAAATATATTTGGGGAGGTTTGCTCACCATGTTTGCGGTTGCGTTAGAAATTAATGCAAACCACTTTCAAATGACCTATTATCTATTGATTTTCTTATTGATACTTTCGGGTTATTTTGCTTTTAATTTCATTAAAGATAAAGAATACAAACCTTTGTTAACCGCTATAGGTGTTTTGGCTGTAGCCGGAATTTTTGCTATTGGAGCCAATGCTACTAATTTAATGGCAACCAGTGAGTATGCTAAATTTAGTACACGTAGCAATAGTGAACTGACTTTTAATCCTGACGGATCTAAAAAGGTAAATGAAAATGCTTTAAGCCGTGAATATATTACAGAATACAGTTATGGAATTCCGGAAAGTTTTAACTTAATTGCTCCAAGGCTTTTTGGAGGTTCAAATCATGAAAATGTTGGAACTGATAGCCGTATGTACGCGTTTATGCTGGAACAGGGAGTACCCTCAGAGCAAGCACAGGATTTTGTATCCGGAATGCCAACTTATTGGGGAGATCAGCCTATTGTTGCCGCTCCTGCATATATTGGAGTTGTAGTTTTCTTTTTAGGAGTTTTAGCATTGTTTATAGATGATAGAAAAATAAAATATGTATTTCTTTCAGGTGCATTGGTTGCATTAGTGCTTTCATGGGGAAAAAACTTTTCATTATTGACAGATTTCTTTATTGATTATGTACCTATGTATGATAAGTTCAGAGCAGTTTCATCTATTCAGGTTATTCTTGAATTGTGTTTTCCTGTTTTGGCTATTATGGGATTACAATCTTTTTTTAAAGCAAAGGATGAACCAAAATTACAACAGAAAGCACTTATACAAACAGGTGTTTTTGGTATAGGGATAATCATAATTTTAGTATTTGCTAAAAGCATGTTTCATTTTACAGGAAGCAGTGATAATTATTTCTTAGACAGCTACGGACCTGCTTTTGTTGATGCATTAAAAGAAGACAGAATGACTTTATATTCTGCAGATTTATTGCGTTCAGGCTTTTTTATAGTGTTGACTTTTGGAATTCTATGGTTATTTATTAAAAACAAACTGGCTCAAAATACAACTTTAATCATTGTTGGGATTTTAATGATTTTCGATTTGTTTTTTGTTGATAAAAAATATGTTTCTGCTAAGGATTTCGTGAGTCCGGTACAAATTGCATCTCCGTTCCAGGAGACACCATCTGATGCACAGATATTAAAAGATACAACTCATTACAGGGTTTTTGAAGTAAGCGGAAATATGTCAAGCGCACGTGCTTCTTACTTCCATCATTCTCTTGGTGGATATCATGCTGCAAAACCAAGAAGAATACAACAGTTATTTGACTACCAGATTGCAAAAAATAATATGGAAGTTCTAGATATGTTAAATGTAAAATACATCATCCAAACGGATAAAGAAGGCAAAGAATTCCCAACGGTAAACCCAAATACAAACGGAAATGCCTGGTTTGTAAGTACCGTAACATTGGTTAATAAACCAGACGATGTCATGAAAGCTTTAGATCATATTGATACTAAAAAAGTGGCCGTTTTCAATGTTCGTGAACATGAAGGGAAATTTAAAAGCGCCCGTTTAAAGAAACAATGGGACACAACCGGAACTATTAAAGTAGTACAATATAAACCTAATTATATCAAGTATAAAACTGATAATAAAAAAGATGGTTTAGCCGTGTTTTCTGAGATTTATTATAAAAATGGCTGGAATGCTTATGTTGATGGTAAATTAACGAATCATTTCCCCGTTGATTATGTTTTAAGAGCAATGGAAGTTCCGGGAGGAACACATACTATTGAGTTTAAATTTGAACCTCAGGTGGTAAAAACCGGAAGCACTATAACTTTGGCCAGTTCAATAGGTATGTTATTCCTTTTGATTGGAGGAATTTATTTTGAAAGAAAGAAGTCTGGTGAACAGTCTCGGTAATCAGTCTCAGTTTTAAGAATGTTTTCGAAAATTACTAAAGTTGTTCTTTTTATCTTATTAGACTTTGCGGTATTTATTTTCTGCGGAGTATATATGATGGGATATGATGATTTTTATGAGGAAAGCCAAGGCGAATATTTTAGTTTGTCAAGTATGGAAACCAAATTTAAAATTGTCTGGATTTTTTTTAATTTTTGGAACATTCTAAATGTTATTTTTTTTGTATATATTTTATTTAGATTATATAGGAAATTTAGTTTGAAATAATTTAGTTCAAAATGAGTATAAATATTACAAATCCAGAGATTGTTGAACAAAACAGGATCGATAAAATGAAATTAAAATCATTAGTTTATCTTGAAAGATTAGAATGTTTAATGATTCTTATTGAAGTTTCTTATACATTACGTACTGTAAATAGAATTTCTTTCATAAAAAGATAATTTGAATAATAAGTTCTAAAATAAACTTTTAAACCATTAACGATTTTTCCTTGGAACAAAAAAAACTCTTAATCATTACTTATTATTTTCCGCCGGCTGGAGGACCTGGTGTACAACGTTGGTTGAAATTTGTAAAGTATTTACCTGAATTTGGTGTTCAGCCTATTATTTATGTTCCGGAAAATCCAACTTATCCTATAATTGATGAAGGATTGGTGAGTCAAATTTCTGATAAGGTTATTATTCTCAAAAATAAAATTTGGGAGCCATATCAATTGGCATCCATTTTTTCAAAAAATAAAACTAAAAAAATAAGTTCAGGAATTTTTCCTCACAAGAAAAAACAGACTTTTTTAGATAAAACCTTTTTATGGGTTCGCGGAAATCTTTTTATTCCTGATGCCCGTGTTTTTTGGGTAAAACCATCTGTGTCTTATCTTGAAAAATATATTAAGGAAAACAATATTGATACAATTGTCACTTCAGGGCCGCCACATAGTTTGCATTTAATAGGTTTGGAGCTAAAAGAGAAGCTAGGCGTAAAATGGTTTGCTGATTTCCGCGATCCCTGGACCACAATAGGATATCATAAAGCATTACGTTTATCCGGTTATGCTGCAAAAAAGCATAAAAGTTTAGAACATAAAGTATTAAATACTGCAGATACTATTATTGTAACGAGTAAAACGACTAAAGTAGAATTTCAGGCGATTACCAATAAACCCATTTCGGTAATTACAAATGGTTATGATATCGAAAATGTAGAGAAACAAACCCTGGACACTAAATTTACTCTGGCACATATTGGCTCATTTTTATCCGATAGAAATCCTAAATTTTTATGGGAGTCTTTAGTTGAGTTGCTTCATGAAATACCTGATTTTAAATCTCATCTGGAAATTAAGCTCATAGGTGCAGTAAGTCAGGAAGTTTTAGATTCTATTACAGCATTTGATTTAAAAGATTATTTAAATCTTCTAGGATATGTTTCGCATCATGAAGCAATTGCACATCAAAAAAAATCTCAGGTTTTACTTCTTATAGAGATAAATTCTGAAGATACTAAAAGTATTATTCCGGGTAAATTGTTTGAATATATGGTCTCAAATCGCCCAATAATTGCTATTGGCCCTGTTGGATCTGATTTTGCAGATATTGTAGCAGAAACAAATACAGGAGTATTTTTTGATTATTCTGAAAAAGGGAAGTTAAAAAGTGTAATTTTGGACTTTTATAATCAATTTTTGGAAGGGAAATTACAATCTCATGGGGTTGGTTTACAACAATATTCAAGAAAAAGCCTAACCAAGCAATTGGCACAATTGATTAGTGAATCATAAGATTGCAATAATCTAAAAATCATAATCTAAAATCTAAAATCCAAACATGGGTATTGTTTTAAATCAGTCTTTCAAAAATACAATTATTACCTATATTGGTTTCGCTATTGGAGCCATTAATACACTTTATTTATATCCCATTTACCTGGGTGCAACGTATTATGCATTAACAAATTACATTCTTTCGGCTGCAAATGTTATTATGCCCCTGTTTGCCATAGGAATGCAAAATACACTGGTCAAATTTTATTCTCAATATAAAACTGAAGAAGAAAGGGAGCAGTTTTTATCCTTTACAGCATTATTTCCTATTCTAATGTGTATTCCTTTAGGTATTATTGGAATCTTTTTCTTTGATGATATAACAGCATTTGTAACGAAGAAAAACCCTGTTGTAAAAGAATTTATGTTTTTGATTCCGTTTGTGGGAATTTGTATGGCATATTTTGAGATTTTCTATGCATGGGCAAGAGTTCATATGCATTCTGTTTTTGGAAATTTTATAAAAGAGGTTGGTCTAAGACTCGTTTCGACTATAGCTTTGGTAGGTTTGTATTTTCATTGGATGAGCCTTATTCAGTTTGTTTATTTTACGGCAGGAATTTATTTTGTAGCATTTTTAGTTACCATGTTTTATGCCTTTTACATCAAGAAACCTAATTTTCAGATCACCATACCGGAGAATGTAAAGAGTGTTATGGAATATACTTTTTTTATTATTCTTTCAGGGAGTGTTGCCAATTTACTTTTAGATGGAGATAAATTGATACTTAACCAGTATATGGAAATTGAAAATATAGCCTATTATTCCGTGGCAACTTATATTGCTTTGGTTATTTCAGTTCCAAGTCGTGCAATGCATCAAATCGTGTATCCAATTACAGCTAAATTAATGCACGAAAATAAACATGATGAACTGAATATTTTATATAAAAAGACATCAATAAATCTTCAAATTGTAGGTGGTTTTGTAATGTTGTGTATTTTCGTGAACATTAATCAGCTTTACGAAATAGTTCCCAAAGATTACAGAGGAGGTATTCCGGTTGTTTTTATGATTGGTCTGTCAAAATATTTTGATTTGATTTTAGGAAATAACAATGCGATCATTTTTAATACTAAATATTACCGCACAGTATTATTTTTAGGATTAGGATTAGTTGTCCTGACATTTGTTTTAAATATAATTTTCATACCACACTTTGGTATTATGGGGTCTGCATTTGCTACGTTGTTATCCATTACTTTTTATAGTTTGGCTAAACTGCTTTTTGTAGTAAAAAAACTTGACTTGTATCCGTTTACAATACAAAATTTATATTCTTTGGGAGTTACGACCGTTCTGTTTTTAGTGTTCTATTTTTGGGAATTCCCGGTTTATCCATTAATTGGTATTGCTTTAAAATCTATTTTGGTTACGATTGTGTACCTATACCTAAATTACAAGTTTAATATTTCTCCGGATATTAATAAAGTAATCGATATGCTTTTAAGAAAAGCAGGGATCAAAATTTAGTACGATTTTATTGAGAAAACCTAAAGTAATTTAAATTCGAATCTATTTTGTTTTTATATTTGTTAGCAAGATAAACCACTTATAGCTAACAGAATATGAAAAAGATATTAATTTGTTTTTTAACGTTTTTCATTGTTTTGTTTTCGTCATCTGTTTTTGCCCAAAAAGACAGTCTGCAAACGTCAAAGACAGTTGTTACTGAATTAAAACAAAAAAGATATCCTGTAAGCCCTTTTAAGGATACGCTTTTTTATGTGTACAATAAAGTTGGTTCCTTCTCTGCAGAAAACAGGGCAAAAGCCATTACCGAAAAAATTAGAAAACTCTACGAAGATTCTTTTTTTGAAAAAGATTCTATTGCAGTTGTTCCTTCAGACATTTCTCAGGATATTGTGTATAAGAATGATTTCGTTATTATGTCTATTCTGGAAGTTGATGCAAAAGCAGAAAATAATACAGCTGATTTTATCGCCAGACGCAATTTAAACCTGATTAAAAAAGCAATTATTTATCAAAATCAAAACTATTCAATGCTTCCTAAAAGACTTGGATATACAGCATTGCTTATTTTAATTATTGGGTTGATTTTATATTTTGTCGGTAAGATCTTTAACAGGATTCGTCTCCACATTCTAAAAAACAGCGATAAATATTTTAAAGGTTTTAATTATAACAATATCAATATTCTTTCGCCACAAAAGCAGCAATCCTTGCTTATGCGATTGTACAGCTTTATAAAAGGTGTTACCCTGATTTTGATAGTTTATCTTTCGTTGCCATTGTTGTTTAGTATTTTTCCGGCTACAGAGGTATATACAACAACATTATTACGATGGATTCTTGCTCCGGCAAAACTTGCCATCATGGGATTTGTAGATTTTTTGCCCAGTTTGGTCACAATTGTCGTTATCATCTTCATTTTTAAATACACGATAAAGATTATCAAGTTCTTTTTTGATGAAATTAAAAAAGAAAATATAAAAATTGATGGTTTTTACAGCGATTGGGCAATGCCAACATTCAATATTATTCGTTTTTTATTACTGGCATTTATGTTAGTAATTATATTTCCTTATTTGCCCGGTTCAGATTCACCAATTTTCAAAGGAGTTTCTGTATTCGTTGGAATCCTTTTTTCATTAGGTTCATCAAATGCAATTGCGAATATGGTTGCCGGATTAGTGATTACATACATGCGTCCGTTTAAGATTGGTGATTTTATAAAAATAGGAGACGTAAGTGGAGAAGTTATCGAAAAAACAGCTTTAGTTACGCGAATCAGAACGCCAAAATTTGAAGATATAACAATACCCAATGCAACTGTTTTGTCAAGCACTTCAACAAATTATTCTTCGAATACAAAACAGGTTAATAATGGTTTATTAATTCATACGACCGTTACTATTGGTTATGATGTACCGTGGAAAGATATTCATAAAGCCTTAATAGATGCAGCGCTAAAAACAGAAATGACAGAGCCAACTCCGCCACCTTTTGTTTTGCAAACGAGTCTGGACGATTTTTATGTTTCTTATCAAATTAATGTATATACCAAGTATCCCACAAAGCAACCATTGATTTATTCTTCTTTACATCAAAATATTCAGGATTCGTTTAATGCAGCCGGAATCGAAATAATGTCTCCGCATTATAACGCATTGCGTGATGGAAATACAACTACAATTCCTGAGAGTTATCTAAAAAAAGATTATGAAGCCCCTTCTTTTAATATCAATAAAAAAGAGTAATCTTTTGATAATGTGCTATTAATCTTAAAAATTAACAGTGAATTATTTTGAAGTTAATTTTATAAAAATTAACTTTAACTGAGAATTTGGCAACACTTTGGTTTTTAAGATAAAAAATATCTTAGATAAGATAATAAAATCAGACATTTTGCTGTTCTTAAGATAGTAATACTTTTTACGAAATATAAATTTGTAAAATAATTGTAGTAGTATTTTGATTAATTTTAATGAATGATTATGAAAAAGAATGGACTGAGTCAGGAGCAGAGCTTACAAGTATTTTCTAATATGATATCAAACAAAGTTCATAACGGATTTACATTAGAAGAAAGAAATGATGAATTCCTTTTTGCGGTCCTGTCCAAAGGCGGAAAAGTGGTCAATCATGGTTTGAATTTTATCATTTTTTGTTTAACATTAGGTCTGTGGTCATTTGCATGGCTTTATCTAACAATCGAAGCCTCAAGACAAAAAAAAGTACTAGTTGCAATTGATGAGGATGGTTTACCTTTTGAAGAGAGATGCTTAGTAGCATAAGAAGTTTTTAATCTAAATGAGAAAAAAAGCCATAAATTAAAGTTTATTTAATTTATGGCTTTTTATTTATTGACTTACAAGAACTCAATATCTCAATACCTTTTTTACAATTTATCTTTTAAATAAATTCCTGTAACAGATTTTTTCTCTTTCGCAACCTCTTCCGGAGTTCCCACAGCTAATAAGTGTCCTCCGTTTTCTCCTCCTTCAGGGCCCAGATCAATAATCCAGTCTGCACATTTTATAAGATCAAGATTGTGTTCGATTACAATTATCGAATGTCCTTTTTCTATTAATGCATCAAAAGAAGCCAGTAATTTTTTGATATCATGAAAGTGTAAACCTGTTGTAGGTTCATCAAATACAAATAAAGCCTTGTCTTTTGTAGCACCTTTGACTAAAAATGAAGCTAACTTAATACGTTGTGCTTCTCCACCGGAAAGAGTAGAAGAAGATTGTCCTAATTGCACATATCCTAAACCAACATCCTGAAGCGGCTGCAGTTTTTGTGTGATTTTAGCTTGTTTGTTTTTATCAAAAAAGGCGATAGCATCATCGATTGTCATAGTCAGTATATCGTTGATGTTCTGATTATCAAAAGTAATTTCCAATACTTCTTTTTTAAATCTTTTTCCGCCACAAGTTTCGCAAGGTAACGATACGTCGGCCATAAAGACCATTTCGACATTTATAGATCCTTCTCCTTTGCAGGTTTCGCATCGGCCGCCATCAACGTTAAAAGAAAAATGTTTTGCCTGATAACCTCTTATTTTTGATAATTTCTCTTTCGCATACAATTCACGAATTTCATCATAAGCCTTGATATACGTTACAGGATTAGATCTTGAACTTCTTCCTATAGGATTTTGATCAACATATTCGATATGTTTTATCTGAGAGAAAGATCCTTTTATTTCGCTAAACTGACCTGCTTTTTCGGCTGCATTTTCAAGCTTTTTCTGCATGGCAGGAAACAAAATCTTTTTGATCAGCGTACTTTTTCCACTTCCTGAAACTCCTGTAATAACAGTTAGAACATCAAGAGGAAAAGTAACATTAATATTTTTCAGATTGTTTTCTCTGGCACCAATAATATCAATATGATTCTTGAATTTTCGTCTCTTTTTAGGAACCGTAATTTCTAAATCTCCATTTAGGTATTTAGCAGTTAATGAATCAGATTTTAGGATTTCGTCATAAGTCCCCTGAGCCACCAGATGACCACCAAAAGTTCCTGCTTCCGGACCAATATCAATAATCATATCGGCAGCCTTCATAATATCCTCATCATGTTCGACTACGATTACAGTATTTCCTAAGTCACGAAGCGATAGCAATACTTTTATCAGTCGTTCAGAATCTTTAGGGTGTAAACCGATACTTGGTTCGTCAAGAATGTACATTGATCCTACTAAGCTGCTTCCCAATGAAGTGGCAAGATTAATACGCTGAGATTCTCCTCCTGACAGTGTAGCTGAATTTCTATTTAGAGTAAGATAATCCAAACCAACTTCTGTCAAAAACGACAAACGATTGTTGATCTCAACCATCAAACGTTTTGCAATCTGCTGTTCGTAAACATTCAGATCAATATTTTTGAAAAAAGTAACCAAATGTTTTATAGGCAAATCAACTAAATCAGAAACGGTTTTACCATTGATTTTTACATACGAAGCTTCCTCACGTAAACGTTTTCCGCGACACGCATGACATTTAGTTTTTCCGCGATAACGTGATAACATTACACGATTCTGGATCTTATAATTTTTTTCTTCCAGTTCTTTAAAGAAACTGTTCAGACCTTGAAAATAGTTATTTCCTTTCCAGATTAAATCTTTTTGATCTTCTGTAAGTTCGAAATATGGTTTGTGAATTGGGAAATCAAATTTATAGGCATGTTTTATCAATTCATCCTTATACCAGCTCATGCTGTCGCCTCGCCAGGGATAAATAGCATTTTCGAAAACAGACAAAGAAGTATTGGGAACTACTAAATCAGCATCGATACCAATAATATTTCCGTATCCTTCGCAAACCGGACAAGCTCCGTAAGGATTATTAAAACTAAACAAATGAACATTAGGCTCCAGAAATGTAATACCGTCAAGCTCAAAATTATTCGAATATGTAAACCTTTTATCTGAGTTTAGTTCCTGCAGGTAACAAATTCCTTTTCCTTCAAAAAAGGCAGTTTGCACAGCATCAGCCAAACGATTATAAAATTCTTCTTCATCCTTGACAACAATTCTGTCAATAATCAGTAAAATATCCTTGTTGTCTAATTTGTGAATTTCTGTTGGGTTAAATTCATCTAAACGAACCATTTCATTATCGACTAGTACACGTGCAAAACCTTGCTGCAAAAGGACCTTTAGTTTGTCCTCAAGTTTTCTGCCTTCTTCAAGATGAATAGGTGAAAGCAACAGCCATTTACTGTCTAGTTCCAGATTTTTTACATCAGCAACCACATCCGTAACGGTATTTTTTTTAACTTCTTGTCCTGAAATAGGTGAATAGGTACGACCAATTCTGGCGAACAAAAGTTTTACATAATCGTATATTTCAGTCGAAGTTCCTACTGTCGAACGGGCATTTGTAGTATTTACTTTTTGCTCAATAGCAATTGCCGGAGCAATACCCTTAATATATTCAACTTTTGGTTTGTCTAAACGCCCTAAAAACTGACGTGCATAAGAGGATAAACTCTCTACATAACGACGCTGTCCTTCGGCATACAAAGTATCGAAAGCTAAACTTGATTTACCTGATCCTGAAAGACCTGTAATAACAACAAGTTTGTTTCTGGGAATAGCAACATCTACATTTTTTAAATTATGTACCTGCGCTCCTTTAATTATAATATTATGTTTTGGGTCTAGTGTAGAAAGATCAATTTTCATAAAAAAAGTCAATTTTTACAAAAGTAATCAATTTTGAACTGAATTTTGTTAATGCAATTGTTCCAAATTTTAACTAATTTCTATGTTACAGATTACTCAAATTTGCTCCAGTTCTTTTTTGCCGCAGATTTCACAAATCAAAATGATTTTCTTTTCGCCACGAATTTCACGAATTTCCTCTAATTTTTTTGTCGATTATTTCGTCAATTTAATTTGTGCCAATTAGTGAAATTTGTGGCAAAAAAAGATTTGCAGAATTATCTGTGAAATCTGTGGCAAAAAAAACACTATTTTAGGACTGTTTTTACATTAAATTAATACAATATATCAATTTGAAAACTAAACTTTCTCTACTGCTTTCTTTGATAAGTTTTATCCTGTTTTCACAGGAGTTCCCGCCTATTATCAAGTATTCATCTGTTGTTTATGGTGCCGGAAATCAGAGTTGGATGATCTCTCAGGACGATCAGAATTATTTATATTTTGCAAATAATGATGGTCTGTTAGAATATAATGGTACAAACTGGCAATTATATCCTACGCCCAACGAAACTATTATGCGATCTGTAAAAGTAATTGGTAATAAAATTTATACAGGTTGCTATATGAATTTTGGTTTTTGGACCAGACAGGCAAATGGCAAATTAAAATATACCTCTCTGAGCGATACGATTAAGAATAAAATTTTAGACGATGAACAATTTTGGAATATTCTTAAATATGACCAATGGATTTTATTTCAATCCCTGAACCGGATCTATATTTATGATACCAAAACAGGAAAATTTAAAATCATTGCACCCAAAAATGGTGTTGTTAAATCTTTTGCACATAAAAATGCAATCTATTTTCAGACTATAAAAGACGGACTTTTTGAAATCGAAAGCGGAAAAGCCAAATTAGTTTCTGATAATCCTGTTCTTAAAAAATTTACGATCGCAAATGTCTTTAGTACAGAAGAAGGTTTGCTCATTCAGACACAATTAGACGGGATATATAAATTATCAGGAAATAGTCTGACGCGTTTTATTACAGATGTTGATTATGAATTAAAATCGAGTTTTGTTTACAGCAGTCAACTTTTGCAGGACGGAAGTTTTGCTTTGGGAACGGTTTCTAACGGAATTTTTATTTTATCGGATAAAGGAAAACTTAAATATCATATTTCGCAAAGCAAAGGACTAAGCAATAATACGGCCTTGTCACTTTTTGAAGATAAAGACCAGAATTTATGGGCAGGACTTGATAACGGAATCAATTGTATTAATATCAATTCCCCCGTGCATAGCTTTACTGATGATACAGGTGTTTTGGGAACCGTTTATGCCTCGGCAACTTTTAATGGTTTTTTATATGTAGGAACAAATCAGGGTTTATTTTGTAAAAAAATGCAAAGTAATGCCGAGTTTAAATTTATAAACGGAACAAAAGGTCAGGTTTGGTCACTTTTTGTATATGATAATACGCTTTTTTGCGGTCACGACTCCGGAACTTTTATTATCAATAATGAGCTGGCAAAAAATATATTTTCAGCCTCTGGAACCTGGAAATTCGAAGCAGTTCCTAGTGCTGAAAATCAGTTGCTTCAGGGAAATTATTACGGAATTTCGGTTTTAGAGAAAGTGAATAATCAATGGGTTTTCAAAAATAAAATTCAGGGTTTTGATTATTCGTCCCGTTATTTTGAAATCACAAATAATCTTGATGTTTATATAAGCCATGAATATAAAGGAATTTTCAGGCTGAAATTAGACAAATCTTTATCAAAGACACAAGGGTTCTACACTTATAAATCTCCTCAAAAAGGGAAAAATGCAAGTTTAACCAAATTCAATAACCAAATTTATTATGCTTATAAAGGAGGGATTTTTAAACTGAACCCAAATACCAAACTTTTTGAAAAAGATGCCTTATTGAGTTCTATTTTCGAAAAAGACGAATATACATCCGGTAAACTAATCGTTGATAACTCGAATAAAATCTGGTTATTTTCTAAAAATTACATTCATTATTTCTCCGCAAGTAAATTAAGCAATCAGTTAAAACAAAATGTAATTCCAATTCCGTCCTCTTTGACAAATTCTATGTTAGGTTTCGAGAATATTACTCAAATTTCAAAATCGACTTATTTAATAGGGACAACAGATGGTTATTATACATTGAATATTGATGATTTAAGTTTTAAAAATTACACTGTTTTTATTTCAGATATTACCATAAACAAACAAAATGAAACCCTGAAAAATGTTGCAATTCAAAAAGAAGGAAACTTCCGTTCGAATGAAAATAATATTACCCTGAACTACACCGTTCCGGAATACAATAAATACATCAACTCAGAATATCAGTATTTATTAGAAGGTTTCCAAAACGATTGGAGCGAATGGAGTACAAAGGCAACCGTTAATTTTAAAAACCTTTCGCCCGGAAAATACACCTTTAAAGTAAGGGCAAAATACGCCAATACAATTTTACAGAATACGGCAACCTATACTTTTGTAATATTAAAGCCGTGGTATTTAACCAATCTGGCATGGTTTATTTATTTTCTTTTAATATTGGTTCTGGTTTATTTTGTAAATAAAGCCTATCTCAATTATTACCATAAGCAAAAAGAGAAATTGATAGAAGAAAATAATCTTTTACTTGAGATTAAGGAGCTGGAGAACGAGCAGCAATTAATGAAACTTCGCAACGAGCAGCTTTCTCAGGATGTTGATAATAAAAATCGCGAACTGGCAGTTTCTACGATGAGTTTAAACAGCAAAAATGAATTGTTGGCCTTTATAAAAGAAGATTTAAAAAAGACAAGTCAAAATGATAGTACAAATATCAAATCAGTTATAAGCACCATAAATAAAAATATTACAGAAGAAGATTCCTGGAATGTTTTTAAAGCAGCTTTTGATAATGCTGATAAAGACTTTCTTAAAAGAATAAAACAGCTTCATCCTTTACTTACTCCAAATGATCTGCGTCTTTGTGCTTATTTGCGATTGAATCTTTCCTCAAAAGAGATTGCTCCTTTATTTAATATATCGGTTCGAAGCGTAGAGATAAAAAGATATCGTTTGCGTAAAAAAATGGATTTACAGCACGAAATCGGTTTAGTCGAATATATTCTGGCTGTATAGTACAACAAAAAATGCCTTTTAAAAACTATACATTACCTCAACATTAACGATTTGTTGTGATTTGAGAGGATTTTTGTTAAAGAAATTAACATTCTGATTTTATAGTTAAATAAGGGTGTATTTTGAGATATATTAAATTTACATAGGTTTTTTTTATGATGTATGTTTTTTGTTGAGGTTAAATTTATCGTTTTCCTAAACGGATAAGATAAATTTATCTTTCAATAAAAACTAACTAATTATGAAATCCAAATTATTATTAACCGTACTAATGCTGTTTACATCATATGCGTTTTCGCAGTCTTTTGATGTAACCGGAACAGTACTTGATGCCACATCAGGAATCTCACTGCCTGGTGTTAATGTAAAAGTTAAAAATTCGTCGCAAGCAACCTCAACAGATTTCGACGGATCTTTTAAACTATTAGCAATCCCAAAAGGAACTACACTTGTTTTTAGTTTCATTGGTTTAAAAACGCAGGAAGTTGTAGTTTCCGGAACCAAAATCACCGTAAAAATGGGTGATGACACAAGATCGCTGGATGAAGTTGTTGTCATTGGTTATGGTAGCCAGAAGAAAAGAGAAGTTACAGGAGCAGTTTCTGTACTTGACAGCAAAACGCTTGATATTCTTAAACCGGCAAGAATAGAACAGGCTTTACAAGGAACCATTTCAGGTGTAAATGTTACTACCCAATCCGGAGCTCCGGGGGCGCCTATAGATGTTCGTATTCGTGGTATTGCTACAAACGGGCAAAACGGTCCAACAACTATTATTGATGGTTATGTTGGTGATCTAAATGTTTTAAATCCAAATGATATAGAAACCGTAACAGTTTTAAAAGATGCACAAGCGGCAATTTACGGAACTATTGGAGCAAACGGAATCATCCTGATCACGACCAAAATGGGAAAGAAAAATTCAAAAACAAAAATTTCCTTTAATAGTTATACAGGATTTCAGGAAGCGTCAAGAAAATTACCAATTCTAAACGCTACTGAATATGCTTTATTACTTAATGAAAGTTATGCAAATGGAGGCAAAGCACTTCCTTACCCAAATGTTAGCGGTTTAGGAAAAGGAACAGACTGGCAAAAAGAAGTTTTGGGAACAGGCGTACCTTTATTAAACAGTGACTTGACAATTTCAGGAGGATCTGATAAAATTACCTATTCTATCAGTGGTTCTCACCTGGATCAGGAAGGTATTGTGGGAGGTGACAAATCCGGTTATTTAAGAAATACTGCCAGAATAGGATTAGGAGCTGATTTAAGTGAAAAATTCAAACTTAAAACAAATGTAATCTATACTTATTTTGACAGAAAAACAATTAACGAAAACGGATTAGGATCTGTATTGTTTAATGCCTTAAATGTACCGGCAACTTTTAATACACATGATGCAAATGGCAATTTTACCCTCGTGCCAAGCACAACAGGATTAGGAACAGAAATTATAAATCCGCTGGCACAAATTGATAATACCTATAATGACTACAATTATAAAAAGCTAAACGGAAACTTTGGCTTGGATTATAAAATTTTTAAAGGATTTACATTATCAAGTTCAATAGGTTTTAATACAGCAAACAGCGAAAGTAAAGTATTTGGCCCGCAGATAAGTTACGGAGGAAAAGTGTTTGATGTACAAAGAAGTTCTGTAACACAAAGAACAGTAAACGATAACGATTACTCATTTGATATTTACGCAACTTATAATACAAAAATTGCAGAAAACCATAATATTACGGCAACATTAGGAAACACCATTTACAAACAATGGGGAAATTCAGCCGTTGCAACAGGTTATGATGTTCCTAATAACTCTTGGGAATTTGCAGATATTTCTTTAACAAAAGGATTGCCAAGCGCTTTAAATACGGGAGGTTATGTATATGATCAAAGAAGAATCTCTTATTTTGGCAGAGCACAATACGATTATAAAGGTAAATATCTTTTTTCAGCAATGATCAGGCGTGATTCTTCTACAAAATTTGGTCCGGGCTTTAAAGTAGGATATTTTCCGTCTTTTACAGCAGGATGGGTAGTGTCTGATGAAGGTTTCTTTGGAACATCAAAAACAGTTAACTTTTTAAAATTCAGAGCGAGTTACGGGACTTTAGGAAATGACCAGATCCCAAATAATGGATTTTTGAGTATTTTAAATGGTGAAGCAACTTATGTATTTGATGGCATTTTAGTAAACGGAGCTGCAACAGGACAAATACCAAATCCGGATTTGAAATGGGAAGAAGCCAAAAAGTTTGATGTTGGTTTAGATTTAAGACTTTTTAATGACAAGGTTTCTGTAGTAGCCGATTATTTTATCGATACCAGAAAAGATTTATTGATACCAAATATTCCGGTTTCAGGAATTGTGGGAATTGGTGCTCCGGGTGCGAGTGCTCCAACCATGAATGCAGGTACCGTTAGAAATTCAGGATTAGAATTTGCTATAGATTATAAAGAGAAATTATCAGATTCATTTTCAATGACAGTAGGGTATAATGTAACCTTTCTTAAAAATGAAGTACTGGAAGTCAATAACGGAACCGGATTTATAGAGCAAGGTTCTTTTGGAGTAGGACAGCCAGCGGCAGCTCGTATGGAAGCCGGAAAACCAATTGGATATTTCTATGGATATAAAACAGACGGAATTTTCCAGAATCAGGCAGAAGTTAATGCACATCCTTCGCAATTAGCTTTAGGTGCAAATGCTTCACCGGGAGATATTCGTTATGTCGATATAAACGGCGATGGTGTAATTGATACAAAAGACAGAACCAATATTGGTGACCCGATTGCAGATGCTACAATGGGATTTAATTTACAATTAAATTATAAAAACCTTGATTTTGCAGTATATACATTTGCATCCATAGGCAATGATATGGTGCGCAATTACGAAAGAGTACTTTCTGATGCCAACCGTCTTGATTATGTTTTAGACAGATGGACAGGAGAAGGAACAAGCAACTCTGTACCAAGAGTAACTACCGGAGCTACAGCAAATAATGTTTTATCTGATTATTTTGTTGAAGATGCTTCGTACTTCAGAATTCAGAACATACAATTAGGATATACCATTAATCCTAAAGTGACTCAAAAAGCCGGAATTACAAAACTAAGACTTTATACCGGAGTAAATAATCTATACACTTTTACTAAATATAAAGGTTTTGATCCTGGTGCTTCATTTGGACCAACAAATCAGGATGGGGTTTCTCAATCGCCAATTGGTGCCGGAATAGATTACGGATTTTATCCTGTGCCAAGAACCTATTTATTAGGTTTAAACATTAATTTTTAATTGCTATTAAAATGAAAAAATATTTATTTACAACCATTATAACGCTGGCACTCTTCTCGACAATAATTTCTTGTTCAGATGATTTTGTGAGCCCAAAACCAGAATATTCGATAGATTCTGAGAACTATTTTAATTCAAAATCAGATTATGACGAAGCATTAGTTGCCGCTTATGATTTGCTGCAGTCTACTTATGCAAATGCTTTATTAGGAGAAATTGCCTCAGATAACACATTAGCAGGAGGAGAAAGCCCTACAGACGTAATTGGCTGGCAACAAGTAGACGATATGATTCATACACCCGTAAACAGTAATTTAAGAGATATCTGGAACTGGATGTTTGCAGGAGTACAAAGAGCCAATTATATTCTTGAATTTAAGGATAAAACAGATTTTGAAGGAAAGACCCAGCTACTTGCAGAAACACGTTTTCTAAGAGCATATTACCAGTTTGAGTTAGTGAAATGGTTTGGTGGAATCCCGATGAAAGGAGATGCAAGATTTAAAGTTGGAGATGAAAAAACAGTACCGCGTTCAACAGTTGCAGAAGTTTATGCTTCTATCGAAGCTGATTTGATTTATGCGTCGGCTAATTTATCTCCAACAGCATCTCAAAAAGGAAGAGTTACAAAAGGAGCTGCTCAGGCTTTATTAGGAAAAGCCTATTTATATGAAGGTAAATTTGTACAAGCAGCATCTGTGCTTGATGCGGTAATAAATTCCGGAAAATACACACTGCAATCAGATTATGATGCAATGTTTGAAATGGATGGCGAAAACGGACCGGAATCTGTTTTTGAAGTACAATATACAGATGTAGAAGGAGCTGGTTTTACTTGTTTGCAATGTAGTGAAGGTAACGTAGCAGTCGGTTTTAGCGGAATCAGAAATTATTCAGGACCACTTTTTTCTTCTGGATTTAGTTTTAATATTCCAACCAAGGAAAGCGCTGATGCTTTTGAAGTTGGAGATAAGCGCAAAGATGTTGCCATACTTGATATCGCAGCGTGGGCAGCAGCAAATGCCGGTGTAACTTACGGAAAAGGAAATGAAGATACCGGTTACTTTAATAGAAAATATCTGCCAAGAAAAAGAAGTGCTGAAGCTCAGGGAGATTTAAACTTAACAAATCCTAATAATTACAGAGCGATACGTTATGCTGATGTGTTATTGATGGCAGCAGAAGCGTACAATCGCGGAGCTATAGATGATACAAAAGCAAAAACATACCTGAATCAGGTAAGAAGACGCGCTTTTGGAGATAATAACCACGACATATCAGTTACAGGAGCCGCTTTGACTGACTTCATTTTAGCGGAAAGAAGAGTGGAACTTTTTGGAGAAGGACATCGTTTCTTCGACTTAGTAAGAACTGGAAAAGCAGCTGGAAAAATTCCGGGATTTAAGGCAAATAAAAACGAATTATTTCCATTACCAATTGAAGAGATTCAATTTGCAAACGGAAACTGGCAACAAAACCCTGGATATTAAAAAAATACGATCATGAAAAAAATACATTTTATTATAAATCTTTTCGTTTTGACCCTATTTGTGGGTTGTTCAAGCGATGAAAGCAACGTTAATTTGGATGGTTTGAGCGAACCGGCAAATGTAGCTGCTCTGACCACTGTAACTCAGGATAATTCAGGTAAAGTTACTTTTATACCTACAGGAGAAGGTGTTACACAATTTAAAATCAATTATGGAGACGGAACCCCTGAATCTGATTATTTTTCGTCAGGTGCCAATGTAACACATACGTATAAAGAAGGAGTTTACAAGTCTAAAATTATCGCAATGGGAATTACCGGAAAAACAACCGAAGTAACCAAAGAAGTTGTTGTTTCGTTTAGAGCACCGGAAAATTTAAAAGTTGTAATCACAAATGATATTACGGTTTCTAAAAAAATAACCGTTAAAGCAACAGCAGATTTTGCTTTGTTTTATGATGTTTATTTTGGCGAAGCCGGAAAACCGGAACCTATTTCTGTCAATGATGGCGAGTCAGTTTCTTATACGTACAAAGAAGCAGGAGTTTACACGGTTCGTGTCGTTTCTAAAAGCGCGGCTATTAAAACAACAGAATATACAGAACAGGTTACTGCAAAATTAGTACTTAACCCAACAGCTTCAGCGCCAACGCCTCCTAACAGACCGGCAGGTAATGTTATTGCTGTTTACAGTTCAAAATATACCAATCTTGCAGGAACAGTTTTCTTCCCAAATTGGGGACAATCAACAGGATATTCAGAGTTTGATTTAAATGGAGACAAAATGCTAAATTATACAAACTTGAATTATGAAGGAATTGCCTTTGCAGATGGTGTAACAGCAAACGTTACCGCTATGGATTATATTCACCTTGATGTTTGGACAGCAGATTTACCAAAATTAGATATATTCCTGATCAGTAGTACTAAAATAAATGGAGAAAGAGCCGTTTCAAAAGACTTGATAGCAAACCAATGGACCAGTATTGATATTCCGATTTCTGCATTTACAAGTCAGGATGGATTTACAGTAGCAGATATTTTTCAATTGAAATTGGTTGGAACTCCGGCAGGCAAAAACATTTTTATAGATAATATTTATTTTTATAAAAACGGAGAAGCATTAAGTACTGCGGCACCAACACCAACTAAGGCAGCAACAGATGTTATTTCTATGTTTAGCGATGCATATACAAATGTTCCTGTAGCTACATGGCGTACAGATTGGTCTGCAGCAACATTAGAAGAAACTGCTGTGGCAGGAAATGCAGTAAAAAAATACTCAGATTTAAACTTCGTGGGTATAGAACCAACAGCAACAATTGATGCATCTGCCATGACACATTTTCACGTAGACGTGTGGTCAGCTGATTTTACTGAATTCAGAATAAAATTAGTAGATTTTGGACCAAATGGCGTATATAACGGAGGCGGAGACGATAAAGAACATGAAGTTAAATTTACCGCTCCCGCAAAAGGAACCTGGGTTAGTCTTGATATACCCTTGACTGAGTTTACCGGATTAACAACGCGCGGACATATCGCACAACTTATATACTCAGGAAATCCAAGCGGCTCGCATACTATATATATTGATAACGTTTATTTCCATAAATAGAAATTGAATCTTATCATAAATTAAAATGAATTTACATTTTATAAAAAAGAACAAAATGAAAAAATATAATAAATATTTCATACTGCTTTTTGCACTTTTACTGGCAATAAGCTGTCAAAATGATGATCATTCCTTTGGAGATTTATCAGCCCCGACAAACATAAAAGTTACCGCTGAAATCATCGGGAAAACTACAGCTGCACCTAACGGAGACGGATCAGGAATGGTAAAGCTTACCGCAACAGGTGATAATGCAATTTCGTATAAATACGCCTTTAGCGACGGTACTACGGAAAATTCTCCAAGCGGGGTTTTTACAAAACGTTTTACCAAAACGGGTTTAAATACCTATACCGTAACAGTAATTGCTTCAGGAAGAGGTGGTGTCGCTACAAATACTACTGTTGATGTTACGGTATTAAGTAATTTTAGTGATGATGAAGCAGTTAATCTCTTAACAGGCGGATCCTCTAAAAAATGGTATTGGTCAGCTTCTGAACCAGGACATCTTGGTGTTGGTCAGAATGACGGCGATGCTACTAAAAATTATTTTTCAAATTACTATTCAGCTGGTGCTTTTGAGAAAGCTGCATCACCGGCAAGCAGCTGTTTGTATGATAATGTGCTGACTTTTTCACTTGAAGCAGGACAATTAAAATATGAATTAGATAATGGTGGAGCAACATTCTTTAATGCTGCTTTTGCAAGCGTTGCGGGAGGAAGTTCTCCGGATGATGCGTGCTTAACTTATAATACAGGAAGTAAAAAAACGGTATTACTAAGCCCTTCAGAATCTGTTGTAATGGCCAATCCGGATCATGCGACACAAAGCAGAGGTACCACAATGAATTTTTCTGATAATGGATTTATGGGCTATTATATAGGTCAGAGTTCATATGAAATACTCTCTATTACGGCAAACAGAATGGTTGTTAGAGCCGTTATGGGCGGTAATCCTGCATTAGCATGGTATCACATATTTACGACTGTAAAACCTACTCAGGCTCCTGCGGCAGATTATAAAAAACTAGTTTGGTCAGATGAGTTTAATACAGATGGAGCTCCTGATGCTGCAAAATGGAATTATGATTTAGGTAAAGGCGATAACGGCTGGGGTAATAATGAAAAACAAAATTATACCAACTCAGCAACAAATGTAATCGTACAAGGCGGAAGTCTAAAAATAACAGCTAAAAAAGAAGCCTCCGGAGGAGCAGATTATTCTTCGTCCCGATTAAAAACAGATGGCAAATTTAGCTTTACCTATGGTAAAATCGAGATTAAAGCTAAACTTCCTATCGGTGCCGGAACATGGCCGGCAATCTGGATGCTTGGACAAAATTATGCTACTAAACCCTGGCCGGCATGTGGCGAAATAGATATTATGGAACATGTAGGAAACAATCAAAATGTTATTTTGAGCACACTGCATTATCCAGGCCATTCAGGCGGAAACGGTGTTTCAGGTTCTAAGACAATACCAAACGTTTCAACAGAATTTCATGTTTATAAAACAGTTTGGAGTCCGGCATCCGTACAAACTTTTGTAGATGACCAGTTAATTCACTCAGTTCCTAATGAGGGCTCTTTACCTTTTAACAGCGACTTTTTCCTGATTTTAAATGTGGCAATGGGAGGTAACCTTGGCGGTAATATTGATCCTGCGTTTACCCAGTCTTCGATGGAGATTGATTACGTAAGGGTATATCAATAGATTATAAATTAATTAGTAAAAATGAATGAGAAGGTCAGTCAAGGCTGGCCTTCTTGTTTTTTTGTAATTTTAAAAAGAGACAATGAAAAAAATAATTGTACTTATAATGATTTCCGGTTTTTGTTATGCACAGGAAATAAAACGGAAACTTGTATGGGAAGAAGATTTCAATAAAAAAGAGATCAATGAAAAAGCCTGGAATTTTGAGCTTGGAGATGGTTGTCCAGATTTATGCGGTTATGGAAATAACGAAAGGCAGATTTACACTAAAACAAACCATGAAATTAAAGACGGTAATTTAACTATTGAAGCCAGAAAAGAAGGAAATAAATATACTTCTACAAAAATCACTACTAAAGGTAAAAAAGAATTTAAATACGGACGAATAGAAGCAAGGGCAAAATTGCCTGTTGGACATGGTTTATGGCCTGCATTCTGGATGTTAGGAGCCAATATTGATGAAGTAAAATGGCCTAAAACAGGCGAAATTGATATTCTGGAATACATTGGGAGAGATCCACATATGGTTTATACCACTTTGCACACACAAGACAGTCACGGAAATACAATTAATACAAAAAGAACCGCATTTCCTGATATTGAAGAAGGATATCATGTTTTTGCAATTGAATGGACGAAAGAAAAGATGGATTTTTTTGTAGACAAAACGTTGGTTTATACATTCAATCCCGAAGTTAAAAATGAAGACACCTGGCCCTTTGATAAACCTTTCTATATTATCCTAAATTTGGCCATAGGGGGAAATTTTGGAGGCCCTGAGGTCGATGATAAAGTACTTCCTCAAAAGTTTTATGTCGATTATGTACGTGTTTACCAATAAAAAATAATACCGTAAAAAAAATATATTTAAATCAGATATAGATCGATTAATTGTTTAGTAATGAGTTGTTTATATCTGATTTTTTTTGTTAAAATCAATGCTTATTTCGCCCTTTTTTAATGCGATTGCAGACTAAAATTAAGTTTCTTCTGCAATAATTAACAATTTATTGTTAATTATTGTTCTTTTTATTTGCTTTTTAAAAGAATTATTTGTTAAATTTGGTCACATTATTAACATAACTCATAAAGATACGCCTATACAATAAAACTACTTTTTTAATAAAATTACTCCAATTTTAAAACAGAACTAAAAAAAGTAGTATTATGGCTGATCTGCATATTCCAGACGCTCTATTAGTGAGAAATTATGTTGAAGGCAACGAAGGTGCACTTTCAACATTAATAAAGAGACACGAGTCTAAGATATATGGATTTATATATTCTAAGATTGCTGATAGAGATATTTCTAACGATATTTTTCAAGATACTTTTATTAAAGTAATCAAAACACTTAAAAGTAATTCATATAACGAAGAAGGTAAATTTTTGCCTTGGGTAATGCGTATTTCACATAACTTAATTGTGGATCACTTTCGCAAAACCAAAAAAATGCCAATGTACAGAGAAACCGAGGAGTTTTCGATTTTTTCTGTCATGTCTGATGATTCCTTAACCATAGAAAATAAAATGATTTTTGATCAGGTAGAAGTCGATTTAAAAAAAATAATCGAAGAACTTCCTGATGATCAAAAAGAAGTTTTAGTAATGCGTATGTATCAGGATATGAGTTTTAAAGAAATTTCTGAACTTACAGGTGTAAGTATCAATACCGCATTAGGCAGAATGCGCTATGCTTTAATGAATTTAAGAAAAATAATTGATAAACATCAAATTATTTTAACCAACTAATACTATTTTGAAGATTAGCCCGTTATACTATTATAAAACATTTTGATAGTATGGCGAAAATTTACTCTAAAAAAGCATTAGCTTCTAAAGATTTAAAACCTAAAAAAGAAGTTGTTTCTTTTTTACTTAATTATTCACAAGCATTAACAGTGGTGAAAATTGAAGATAAAAGTTTTGAAATTATAGCTAATTAAACAGCCCACTATTATTTGTCGGATGTTTATTTCGAAAGAAAACCAAATGGTCGTTTTGGTTTAAAAAGCTCACTATTTGTATGCAAATACAACTAGTGAGTTTTTTTATGCAATAATCTCAAATATTTTTCCAGCCTTTTTAAAATTTGTAATTATTAAATTATTTTTATCAACGAAAATCAAGTTTTTAGTAGTAATTTTTATACTCATCCTGTTAAAATTTTATATTTTAATCTCTTTTTGTTTATTTATTCAATAATTAGTTCTATTTTGGTTAAAAACTAATTATTTGTTCAATGAATTTCATTAAATAAGGAGATTTATGTATTAAAAACCTTTCAATAAGTAATTAAAAATAATGTTTAATCCAATAACCAGATGATTTATGGAGAAAAATTACCCAACTGTGTTTTGTTTGTTGTAATGTTCTTAAGAATAAAAAATACCAGAGCGATTTCGTTAAAAATGGTCTAAGTAAAATTACCTTGAATCTTCACGATAAATCCAGCTCATAGAAATAACCATAAGATTTATTTTAACAACCAAAACGTAACCAAAATGAAAAACCTTAAAATTTTAATCTTCTTGATTTTGGTAAATGTTAGCGCATTTGCTCAAAAGGAAGAACTTAAAGAAGCCCAGGCCAACTATTCTAAAGGCAAACTTCAGGAAGCAGCAGCTATTTTAAAAAAAATAGAATATCTCATTATAAATGCTCCTGATGAGGTAAAAACCGATTATTTTTTTACAAAAGGAAATGTCCACAAAGAACTGGCAACCAAAAATATAGATGCTGCAGCGAACTTTACTATAGCTTCAAGCGCCTTTCAGGATGTTCTTTTGTACGAAAATGAATCCCGAAATTATAAATATGCTTTCAAGGCAAGTTCAGCTCTAAAAGAAATGAAATCCAAACTTGTAGATGGAGCTTATAAAGATTACAAAGAAGGAAAATTTAAAGAAAGTGCAGATAAAAGTTACGAAGTATACCTGTTTGATAAAAAGGATACATTAAACTTATACAACGCTGCCACATCATCTTTGACAGCTAAAGATTATAATGCTTCAATCAAATATTTCGAAGAGCTTAAAAAAATAAATTATTCCGGAAAAGGGATGATTTTTTATGCTACAAACAAAAAAACGAAAGAAGAAGAAGCTTTTACTTCGATGAGTGCAAGAGAACTAAGTGTTAGAGAAGGTCTTTATGAAAAGCCAAGAAATATATTTCCGCCTTCGAAAAAAGAAGAAATTTTAACTTCACTAGGATATTCCTATTTAGAGCGTAATGATTTTTGTAATGCAGAGAAATATTATGAAGAGGGATTGCAGACCAATGAAAAATGTATGGACTGCTATATCAATCTTGTCTATGTAAAAATACAAGAGAAAAAGCAAATCGTAGATCAAATGGCTGCATTAGGAAACAGTACAAAAGAAATGCAGGAATATGATATTCTGGATGCTAAAAAAGACGAAGTTATAAAAAGCGCAATTCCATATCTTAAAAAAGCACTAACCATTGAACCAAAAAATGAAAGTGCAATGAAATCACTTTTAGGAATATACAGATCGCTCAATATGACAAACGAATATAATTCGCTAAAAAGCAGCATGTAAAAAAACTCAGAAGCTACTAAACTTTCTTTTTAGTAGCTTCTTCTATCAATGATTTTTTACCAATAGTTCTGGTAATAATATCCTTTTCTAAATCCCAGCCTCTTGCTGGAGAATATTCACGCCCGTACCAAATGATCTGCAAGTGCAAATCATTCCATAATTCTCTTGGAAAAAGCCTTTTAGCATCTTTTTCTGTCTGTACTACATTTTTTCCGTTCGAAAGATTCCATCTTAACATAAGTCTGTGAATATGCGTATCAACCGGAAAAGCAGGAACACCAAAAGCTTGTGACATTACTACGCTTGCGGTTTTATGACCAACAGCCGGCAAAGATTCGAGAGCTTCAAAACTTTGCGGTACTTTCCCGTCATATTTGTCAATCAAAATATGCGACAAACCATGAATACCTTTCGATTTCATAGGCGATAAACCACAAGGCCTAATAATTTCTTTAATTTCTTCTACAGACATTTTAATCATATCATACGGATTATCAGCCTTAGCAAAAAGTAATGGCGTAATCTGGTTCACACGCACATCTGTACATTGTGCCGAAAGTAAAACTGCGATTAATAAGGTATAAGGATCTTTGTGATCTAATGGTACAGGTATAGTAGGGTAGAGTTCTTTTAACGTATTTATAACAAATTGTACGCGAGCTTCTTTATTCATTTCCGTATTTTTAATCCCGTAAAAATAGCACTATTTTAATTGTGAATTGTAAATGATGAATTGTAAATTGTAAAAGGTTAATTATATGGGGTGATTGTTTTTAAGTTATAATTTAAAACATATAAAAATCCAACAATCCAACAATCCAACAATCCAAAAGTCCAATAATCTAAGAAATCCAATAATCTAAGAAGTCCAATAATCTATAAAAATCTAAATATATGACAACACTAAAAGCGGGAGATAAAGCACCAAATTTTTCAGGAACAGATCAGGACGGAAAAACGCACAAACTGGCAGATTACGCCGGAAAAAAATTAGTAGTTTTCTTTTACCCAAAAGCGAGCACACCAGGTTGTACCGCCGAAGCATGTGATTTAAGAGATAATTTTGAGCGTTTTAAAGCTAATAATTACGAATTATTGGGCGTAAGCGCCGACAGTCAGAAAGCGCAGGCAAAATTTAAAGACAAGTATGAATTTCCTTTTCCTTTATTAGCCGATGAAGATAAATCTGTAATCAACGCATTTGGTGTTTGGGGACCTAAGAAATTCATGGGAAAAGAATACGACGGAATCCATAGAACAACTTTTGTAATAGACGAAAACGGAATTATTGATGAGGTTATCTCGCAGGTAAAAACCAAAGAACACGCAGCACAGATTTTGAAATGATATTGATTTCAGGTTTATTTTGTTTCAGCTATATGTAGTATTTTGTTATTTCGAAGAATGAGAAATCACACTAGAAACTCTACAAAGGCAATCGCCAATTTGCAAGTGATTTTCTTAGTCTGTTTAGTCTTCTTCATCGAAATAAAAAGATTGCGGCAAGAGTAACTGAAAACTGCAACTGAGACTGAAAACTAAAAAAAAATCCCCAAAAAGAAAAACGTTCTTTCCGGGGATTTTTTTTATGCATTTTGTTCGAGTTCCTTCTGAGGATGATATCCAAAAAGGTGATGCTCTTTTATAATTTCAGCAACTCCTGACGGAAGCATTGGTTCCCAACCGGTTTTTCCCTGACTAATCATTTTAAGAACTTCACGTGAGAATACATTTAATATATCAGGATTGTAATCTACAATATCAACTACTTTTCCGTTGAATTTAAAGAATTTATATAGTTCTTTCATTCTAGGATGTACTTTTAAGTTTTCAGAAGTGATAATCTCTCCATTATCACCTAACATAGGATATAAGAATACCTTCATGTCACGGTAGAATAATTTTCCGAAAGCTTCAAGTATTCCACCACTTAAATGGCGGTAATATTTCTCATCAAAAATGTCTACTAAGTTGTTTACACCCATTGCTAATCCCATTCTTGCTTTGGTATAGTTAGCAAAATATTCAACTACTTTATAATATTCCTGGAAATTAGAAATCATTACAGTTTGACCTAATGAACAAAGTAACTCTGCTCTGTCCATAAAATCACGTTCATCGATTTCACCATCAGACCTCAAATTTGAAAGTGTGATTTCAAAAACTACTAATGTGTTATCTTTTTCAACCTTATTTTCTTCGAGAAACATCTTTAGGGATTTCTCGTACATATCAAGGTTTACATTCGTAACCGGGCGAAAACTTCCTCTAAAAGCAAGAAGGTTCTTTTTGTATAAAATAGCTGCCGGTAAAACGTTTTTCCCTTCAGGATTAAACATTACGGCATCAGTCATTCCGTTTTTAACCAATTGCAAACTCATCAATCGATTATCGACATCCGCAAAACGAGGTCCTGAGAAGTTGATGGTATCAATTTCGAGCTGATCTTTATCTAAGTGGTCGTATAAGTAACGAAGTAATCGTTTTGGATCGTTGTATTTGTAAAAAGCACCGTAAATTAAGTTTACACCTAAAATTCCAAGTGTTTCTTGTTGTAGTCGGGCATCAGTTTCCTTAAAACGAATGTGCAGAATAATTTCGTTATAAGCTTCATCAGGTTCAATTTGGTATCGGATTCCAACCCAGCCATGCCCTTTAAATTGTTTGGCAAAATCTATTGTAGCAACAGTATTGGCGTAACTAAAAAAAAGTTTTGTAGGATGTTTTTCTCTGCTTAGGCGCTCTTCGATAATCTGTCCTTCAAGAGTAAGCATTTTTTTCAATCGCTCTTCGGTTACGTAGCGGCCATCTCTTTCAATTCCATAAACGGCGTCACTGAAATCTTTGTCATAGGCAGACATTGCTTTTGCAATTGTTCCCGATGAACCTCCGGACCTGAAAAAATGCCTAACTGTTTCTTGTCCAGCACCAATTTCAGCAAATGTTCCGTAAATATTCTCGTTTAAATTAATGCGTAACGCTTTGTCTTTTATGGAAGGAATCTGTTCGATGACCTTGTCACCTTTGAGTTTTATTTCTGTACCCATTTTATTTTAAATAGATTTGTTACAAAGTTAGCAAATTAGGCTTCTAATGAAAGAGAAATAATCCTATTTTTGTAAAAAAATTAAGTTCAATTGAAGGTCTATTTTTTAGGTACTGGTACTTCTCAAGGCATTCCGATAATCGGAGTCGATCATCCTGTTTGTAAAAGCACTGATGCTAAGGACAAAAGGCTCCGCGTATCCATCTGGATTACATGGGGCGAGCATTCTTATGTTATCGATTGCGGTCCTGATTTCAGGCAGCAAATGCTTTCTTGTGGCTGCACACATCTCGATGCCATTTTATTTACACACGAACATGCAGATCATACTGCCGGTTTAGACGACATACGACCGTTTAATTTCAGGCAGGGCGAAATACCCGTTTATGCACATCAACGTGTTATTGACAATTTAAAACGCCGTTTTGATTATGTTTTCGAAACCGTAAACAAATATCCGGGCGCTCCAAGCGTAAAAACCATTGAGGTTGTCAATAACGAATCCTTTCCCGTTGGTGATAAAACCGCAATTCCGGTAAATGTGATGCATGGCGATTTGCAGGTTTTTGGTTATCGTATAGATGATTTTGCTTATCTAACCGATGTTAAGACCATTGATGAAGTCGAAATCGAAAAATTAAAAAACCTTAAAGTTTTAGTAGTGAATGCTTTGCGTGTTGAACCGCACGATACACACTTTAATTTACAGGAAGCACTGGATTTTATAAATTTAGTAAAACCTGAAGTCGCTTATTTAACTCATATAAGCCACGTTTTGGGCTTTCATGAAGAAGTACAAAAACAACTGCCTGAAAATGTTTTTCTGGCTTATGATAACTTAGAAATTACAATTTAATTATACCACAAAATGAAAAAATCCTTAATGCTTTATCTTTTTATCCTTGCGATACTTATGAATGTTTTTACTTATATGTTTTATAGCAGAGAAGTAAAATTTGAGCAAGAAAGATATGATAAAACAACTAAGAAGCTAAGAGACAGTATTAATACAGTAACATCTAAATTAGCCGAATCAGATTATTTCTCTTTAGAACATAATGAGAATGCGCAAAATTATTTTGATAACAGTGCAAGCGGAGGAAAAGTAATTTTATACGAAAAACTAATTCCGGTTGTAACTGAAAAGTTACTAGACCTAAACGCTAACCCAAATGGGAATCCTTACACGGGGCAAGATAAGATAGGTCCAAACAAATTTATAATCAATAAAGCTAAGATTTTAAACCACAGATGGATCATTGCAGATTATAGTAATGGAGAATTATGGGGAGAAGTCTTGTTAAAATACTTTGTTGCTGATGATGAAAGTATTACTTTTGAAGTAATTCAAACCTGGTTGTATCAAAAATAAGGAAGTATAATCCTGTTTTTTTACAATCTAAATTAATAGGATATATGAAAAAGATATTTTTACTTTCGCTCATTATTGGTGTTTCGTTTTCTTGCGCTAAAAAAGTTTCAGAAGAAAATAAAACCCCAAAACAACAAGAATCAAAACCCGCTGTAATAGTAGGTGGAGATTCAGATACTCACGGTTGCAAAGGTTCTGCAGGTTATACCTGGTCAAGCCTTAAAAAAGAATGTGTACGTCTTTTTGAAATAGGGACAAAGTTATCCCATGCCGAGGACGGAAAAACATATTCTACGGTAGCTTACGTAATTTTTGACGGAAATAAAGCCGAACTTTTTCTTGATACTCAAAAAGAGCCGATACTGTTAGAAAGAAAATCCGAAGGAGATTCCTGGACCAAAGGTGATTATCAATTGATTCCCTGGAAAGGTTATGTATTAAAAAAGAACGGTAAAATTATTATACAGGACAATAAAAGGTTATAGTATACAGTCGCAGTTTTCAGTCTCACTTATGGAGTTGAAAACTGCGACTTTTTTTATTGCTTATTAAAGAAATCCTTGATCATTTTTGAGCTTTCTTCGGGGCTTCTTAATGATACTCCTTCACCATTCTCATCTATTGTAAAATGTCCTTTAAAGGCGTCAGGCATTGCGTTATATTGCTCGTTTACCTGATTTAGTGTTCCTTTGAAACAATTGTAATGGTATTTTTGAACTAAATAAGGCAAAGAATTTTGTCCTCTTAAAAGTTCATATTCCTGATAATTATATGGTGTTGTTTCTTGTCTTTTTAGCAATGTCAGATTAAATTTTATCAATAATTTTTCGATTTCCTTCTCACTAATAAACTGAGAAAGTCCGCGCAACGCATAGATTTTCATATCCAGATAGCGTTCTTTCTTATATGCACTATCAAAGAAATCTTTTAATTCAGGAAAAGCAAAATCATATAAAAGTCTCAGTATCTTGTTTCTAATGTCAAGTTGTTTCGTGGCAGAATAAATCCTTGTTAAATGAGCATAATTATCCTTATCAATAAATTTTTTCTCTAAAGAAAATAATGCATTTCTAAAGTCTTTATTGCTATCCTTAATTTTTTCGTCAGTTAGTATAGCTGGGAATTTACTCATTGTTATAGTTTAAAAATGAATGAAAATTGCTTATTAAAGTTTATTTGTCTAAGCTGATGTTTAGGTCTGTTAATTCGATTTGAAATTTAACTCTTGCTTTTAAAGCTGTAAAAATTTTAATAAGCGTTTCTAGAGATATATTTCCCACGTTATTTTCAAGTTTTGAAATTTGCGCTTTTTGGACGCCTACAAGTTTTCCTAGCTCTTCTTGAGTTAAATGACGTTCTTTTCGTGTCTCTTTAATTGCGCTTCCAATCAAGTCCATTTGTAGATCATATTCAAATCTATCTCTATTGGAAGTTCCTATTTTACCAACAATTTCATCAGTTACTTCGTCTAATGTATATTTTTTCATTTATTTATAATTTTGATTTAATCTTTATCCTCAAAATAATTTAATCTAATTTTTGTAGCCCTATCTATTTCTTTATCTGAAACTTTACTTTGTTTTTTAATAAAACCATGAGTTGATACGACCAGAGTATTTTGTGAATTTCTTTTATCCCAAAATGCTAATAATCTGTATTGATTTCCTTTGTATAAAGTTCTAAATTCCCATACTTCGTCATTTAGTTTTTTAAAAAGTTGAGAATCATTCTTAGTTTGTGATTTTCTAATATTATAAATTATTTTTTCTGAATGTTTTGAATCTAATATCTTTAGAAAGTTAAAAGCTTCTTCTAAGAATATTATGTCGAAAAGTTTTTTCATCATTTATTGATATTACAAAAATACCCAAAAGTTTCTATAAAAGGAAACTTTTGGGTATTTAAGTATTTTTATTTATAATAACCAGTTTGGTATATTATACTAAATTACAATATTAGATCTAAAAAATTGACATTATTTATAAGTTTTTTCTTTCTTTTTTATAGCTAATACTACTCAGCAAGCCAATTCTTGAAATCAAAGAAATTTTGCGGAGCTACACCGTGTCCAACAGGATATTCCTTATAAGTAACCGGAATATTTAAATTTTCCAGGATCGCCGGCGTTTTTCTAGCCCAATCGATAGGGATTACCTGATCTACAGTTCCGTGAGAAGCAAATATTTTTAAGTTTTTGAAGTTGTTTTTCTCGTAACCTTCTTTAATGATTTCGTCGTTGAAATAACCGCTCATGGCTACAACTCTCTGAATTTTTTCAGGATAAGAAAGTGCTACGGAATAACTTAAAATAGAACCCTGGCTAAAACCAACTAAAGTAACATTATTGGCATCAATAGGATAATTGGCAATCAATTCATCAACGAATTTAGCGATTAAATCACGTGACGTTTTTGCCTGCTCATTATCTGAGAATTTATTTTGATCTGCATCAAAATTTATCGCGTACCACGCATATGCGCCATATTGCAAATCATAAGGCGCGCGAGCCGAAATAATGTAATAATTATCAGGAAGTTCTGTAGCAAACGAAAATAAATCGGCTTCATTGCTGCCATATCCGTGTAATAAAAGTAAAACGGGATTTTTATCTAAGATAACTTTTGGTTCTTGTATTTTATATTCTAGAGATAGATTCATTTTTATAATTGTGAATTGTAAGTTGTGAATTGTGAATTTTCAGCTTTGTCAAAGTTTTAAACTTTGACAAAGCTTATTGAGATTATATAAAATCTGTTTTTATCCGCGTTTTTGCTTGCAAATCCGCGTCATCGGTGTCTAAAATTTATACGCCGATAAAATAGATTCGCTAAAGTGAAAACGCGGATTTCAACTGATTTACTTTTTTGGAATTTGAATTTTTATAATTTTCTTATCCTATAGATTTAAACCATTTTTGAAATAAATTCCCAACTAACGGAATTGGCCTTGTCTGTCCCTGAATGGCGCTAAAAATTCCGTAAGTCCATAAGATAGAAATACAAATCCACATGGGGAAAGTGATCATAAAACTGTCAAAATTGCTGATGATTGCTCCAAAGGAAATAAAAGCAAGCGATAATCCCAAAGCCTGACGAATATGAAAAGAGGCAAAACTATTTTTATTTTCAGAGTTCATAGACATCGCGATCAAAACACCAATAATTAAGATATAACTGGTAATAGCGATTGATTTTCCCTCTTCGATTGAATTATTCATTTTAATTATTTAGATGTAACAAGTTGATTTTGATTCAAAATTCCGTAGACAGAACCTTTAATTTCGGTTCCCAAAAAAGCAGAATTTTTAGATTTTGAGAGAATATTACTTTTTGCAAAAGTCGATTTTCCTTCAGGAGTAAAGAAAGTAAAGTTCGCTTTAGAACCCTCGGCAATTGAATTGCTTTCAATTCCAAAAACAGCTTTTCCTAAAGTTAATTTTTCAATTATAGTTTCAAGAGGTAAAACCGTTAATAAAGCTCCAAAAGCACTTTCAAGACCAATAGTTCCGTTTTTTGCAGTATCAAATTCCATTTTCTTGAATTCAATATCAATTGGGTTATGATCTGAAGTAATCATGTCTATTGTTCCGTCTTTAACGCCGTTTAATAAAGCTTGTCTGTCAGCTTCAGTTCTTAGTGGCGGCGTAACTTTAAAACGGGTATCAAACCCTTCTAATTTTTCATCTGTTAAAACCAAGTGATGCACAGAAACGCTGGCAGTTACTTGTAGACCTTTTGCTTTTGCTTCTCTTATTAATTCAACTGATTTTGCGGTAGAAATGGTCGGAATATGAAGTTTTCCACCTGTATATTCCAGCAAAAATAAATTTCTTGATATTTGTAATTCTTCAGCCAGATTCGGGATTCCTTTCAAACCTAATTTAGTCGAAACAATTCCTTCATTGGCAACTCCGTTTCCTTTAATATTTGGATCTTGCGAATAGGTAATAACCAATCCATCAAAATCCTGTACATATTGCAGCGCTATTTTTAATAGGTTGGCGTTGTCGATACTTTTATTATAATCCCCAAAAGCAACAGCTCCGGATTTTTTCATATCAAATAATTCTGCCATATCTTTTCCTTCCCCCGCTTTGGTTAAAGCACCAATAGGAAAGAGTTGTGTAGCAAAACCAGTCGCTTTATTCTTTACAAAATTTACCTGCGATTGATTGTCGATAACAGGAAAGGAATTGGGTTGTAAAGCAATTGATGTAAAACCACTTTTTGCAGCAACATTTAATCCGTTTGCAATTGTTTCCCTGTCTTCATAACCCGGTTCACCAAGTGAAACACTGCTGTCGAACCAGCCTTGTGAAAGATGTAAATTATCAAATTTAACTTCGGTTGTATCCTCGATATCAAGAATCGAAGTTCCTATTTTTTCTATAATACCATCTGCAATTAAAAGATCAACGGTCTGGTTATGAAACGGACTTTTTGAATCGATAATTTTGGCGCTTCTGATGATTATTTTCATATGTAGAGAAATTTATTTTAATTGAAATCTTGTTTCTAATACTTTTTGGACATACTAAGAGCTAAAAGAAAACGTTACGTTTTACTTCACAAATTTTATAATTGCCATTTCTAATGCTAAAAATAACAGTGCAAAGATAATAAACCATTTCCAAATTTGACTGTCGGTTCGTTCAGTTTGCAGCGTATTAAAAATGGTAGAAATCGTATCGGCAGTTTTAAAATCCGAAATAATATTTGTATTCACCTGACTTAAATCGCTTTCACTTCTTTTATAATTGAAACTCAGATTTTCAACCCATTCTTTTTTATCAAAAACACTATAATTTCCTGCTGTTTCAGGAAAATCATTAAAGGTTAGTTTTACTTTATTATTTAAGATCTGCTGAATTGGTATAAATGAATCTTCATTTCCTTTTACTTCCAGAATTGCGTCTTTTGTCAATAAAACATCCACAAAATAAGGCTGGTTATTGCCAATTGTCAAAGCATTAACACCAGTTTTTTGATTGTTTTGTCCCATTTTGTAAAATAACGGAACAATTAAAGGTGATTGTTGAAAGTTTGAATTTGTTGCGTTTATTGGAGCCGAGAAAACAGTAATTCCTGAAACCGGATTTTGAATTGCGGTTACAAATACACTTTGATCTTCATAAGATAAAACTGCCGGATATGGGCTCGAAATATCGAATGAACTATTTGTTTTTGGATATTGAAAATTAGTGATCTTATTCTCAAAAACCCCTGAAAACAAAGGATGATCGAAATTTATTTTAGTAATTAATTTACTTTTGCTTTCTAAATTTTTAAACTGGACTTTTCCAAAATTCCCTAAGAAAGTGTTTAAATTAGAGATTGAACTTTTTTCTGAAGGAATTACGACTAAATTTCCGCCTTTAGAAACAAATGCTTTTAAGGTCGTTTGTAAAGCCTGTGGAACTTCAATTAACTCATTCAGGATAATCGTATTTTGTTTGTCTAAACTATTATAATCCAGGCTGCTGATCGAATAATTGTTATAATTGAATTCACCTGAAGTATAGATTCTCGATAAGAAATTACTTTTTTCTGGTTCACCAATACTAACAATATTTGTTTTTTTAGTCTTAGAAATACTAAAATACAGCTTGTTATCATAGGTTAGTCCATTATCGTCAATGGTTACATATCCGTGAAAAGCTTCTTTTGGAATCGTAAAATTGATTTTCTTTTTCTTTGCATCAAAATTGATAATCGTCTTGGCAATCAGTTTGTTTTGATTGTATAAAGCCATTGAAACTGGTTTGAAATCTTCTCCATAAGCAGATAAACTCACGCTTATTTCGTAGAAATTTTCTAAAGTCTGATTGATAAAAACACTGTCAATTGCGATGTTGTTTTTTTGTTCGGCTTCAGGAATAATGAAATAAGGCTTCTCTTCAGTATCCATATTTTTCACATCTTTTTCAGCCAGACCAACAGCATCTGTAATAATGACGATATCTTTTTTATGCGCTGATTTATGCGCTTTTATCTTCGCCATAATCGACTGAAGTTCAAAAGGCGTTGCGCTGTATTTTAGATTTTGCAAAGCACGTTTGGATGATTTTATATCCGTGTTCCAGTAATTTTCAGTGTTTGTTAATAATGAAAACTGCGCAGTTTCCGGAGTATTTTCTAATAATTCCTGAACAGCACGTTTTAGTAATTCGCCTTTTTTTCCTTTGGCTTGCATACTAAAAGAATTATCCAGAATAATATACATTTCATTAGCCGCATTTTTACTGTCTTTGGCTTCAAAAAAAGGCTGGGCAAATGCCAGGATAATACACGTCAATAATAATAAACGGGTAGCTAGTAAAAGTCTTTTTTTAATTTTTGAACTTTTGCGGGTCTGGATCGAAAGTTCTTTTAAGAATCGAACATTCGTAAAATAAGAGGTTTTAAAACGTCGTAATTGAAATAAGTGAACCAAAATTGGAACAATCAATAAAAACAGAAAGTATAGAATTTCGGGGTGTTTAAAATGCATTCCGGCTTAGATTTACTTCACTACGTTTTGTAGATGCTGGTCAAAAATACAAATTTTTTGCCAATCCTTACATCTATATTAGTTAAACCCTATAAGTTATATAAGTTCATTTATTTTTTGCTAAACTAAGTCTTACTTATAATCTCTTATATCACTTATATGGTTTAAATATTTGAGAGAGTTAGTTTGAAAAATGTAACTTTTGAGAATTCTTTTGTAATAAATAATCAGTTTGCGAAAGATATTATTGAGTATTTTAGCCTATTCAAAAAAAAAATTAAAAAATATGAAGAGATTATATATACTGCTTTTTTCAGCTTTAGCTTTACAAACTCTGCAAGCACAAAATAAGTTTAATTTATTAGTAGGAACGTATACCAACACTTGTGATAGTAAAGGAATATATGTTTATGAATTTGATGCTGTTTCGGGTGATTTTAAATTAAAAAATTCTTCTGAGAATACAGTAAGTCCAAGTTATCTATCGGTTTCAGCAAATAATAAATTTATTTATGCAGTAAACGAAAACGGAACACAAAGTGCTGTAAGCGCATTTACTTACGATTCGAAGACCGGTAAACTTAAGTTATTAAATTCAAACTCTTCTTTAGGAGCTGATCCGTGTCATTTAATAAACGATGATAAAAATGTAATTCTTGCAAATTATTCTGGTGGAAGTATTGCTGTATTTAAGAAAAATGCTGACGGAAGTATAACCGAAGGACAACAATTGCTTCAGCATGAAGGTAAAGGACCAAATGTAGCACGTCAGGAAAAAGCGCATGTGCATCAGGTTGTTTTTTCTCCGGACAAAAAGTTTGTATTGTCAAATGATTTGGGTCAGGATAAAGTTTTTATTTATAAATACAATCCGGGTTCTGCACATGAAATTCTTACGCTAAAAGAAACTGTTGATGTAAAATCAGGAAGTGGTCCAAGACATATGGTGTTTAGTAAAGATGGTAAATTTGTGTACCTGGTTCAGGAATTAGACGGCACATTAACCACTTTTACATATAATAAAACCGGAAATTTAAAACTATTAAAAGAAACCAATATAATCCCCAAGGACTTTAAAGGCGCTAATAGTTCTGCAGCAATAAAAATTTCACCTGACGGAAACTTTCTTTATGTTTCAGACCGTGGTGATGTAAATGCTATAACAGTGTATCAAATTCTAAAAGACGGAAGTATTAAATTTGTAGAACAAGAGAGTACTTTAGGAAAAGGACCAAGGGATTTTGTCATTGACCCAACAGGAAATTACCTTTTGGCAGGACATCAATATACAAATGATATCATTATTTTTAAAAGAGATAAAGCAACCGGAAAACTTAAAAACACAGGCAAAAAGATTGAATTGTGTTCACCTGTGGGATTGGTTTTTACGAAAATATAGTTTTGTTTTCAGTTCCCTAAAAGCACTGAAAACTGAAACTGAAAACTGCGACAAAAAAAATCCAAATTCTAAGTTCAACAACTTGGAATTTGGATTTTTTTTATTCGAATTTTAGAGATTACTTGTTCTTGTCTTTTCTTTTCTTGTCTCTCGTTTTCAGCATATTTCGATTGACAGATCCGTGGGTTTTCTTTTTTGTTTTAGAAGGTCCGCCCAAGTTGACTTTTTTATTCTTTTTATCTTTTTCATGAAAAGCACCGTCACCAGTCAGTTTTTGTTTTTTCATTAAAAACTTAATCGGTTGTTTGTCTTTTTCAGGTTCGATTAATTTTGATGAAATTTCGACTTCTTCCGGAAAATCTGCAATTGCAAGTTCCTGATTCATTAATACTTCCACTTCTACTTTAAACTCTTCTTCACGAGGCGTAATAAAGCTAATTGCGGTTCCTGTAGCATCTGCACGACCTGTACGGCCAATTCTGTGCATGTATAGCTCAGGAAATTCAGGAAGCTCGAAGTTGATGACGTGAGAGATATTCGAGATATCCAAACCTCTCGCCATAATATCAGTCGTAATTAATCCGCGTAGATTTCCTTCCTGAAATTCTGCCATCGTACTCAAACGGTAATTTTGAGATTTATTCGAGTGAATTACTCCAAACTGACCTTCAAAATCCTCTTCGATTCTGGTATGAAGCATATCCGAAATCTTTTTATTATTCACAAAAACCAAAACACGTTCCATGCTTTCGTTTGTTTCTAATAAATGTTTTAACAGATTTACTTTTGTATTAAAGTTAGGAACATTATATGTAATCTGAGTAATATTTTCAAGCGGCGTTCCTGAAGCAGCAAGTGTAACTTCTTCCGGAAAATCAAAAAAGTCATTCAAAACAGCATCAACCTCATCAGTCATTGTTGCAGAGAAAAGAATGTTTTGACGCTTGGTTTTCATCATCGCCAAAAGTGCCGTTAATTGTGTGCGGAAACCCAAGTTCAGCATTTCGTCAAACTCATCGATTACTAATTTTTGAGTTTCATCAAAACGAATTACGGCATCAAGCGCTAAATCCATTGTACGTCCTGGTGTTCCTACTAAAATATCGACACCTTCGTAAACGGCTTTTTTTTGTGTATTGATATTTACCCCACCAAAAATACCAAGCGTTTTAACCGACATGTATTTGGTTAATTTCTCTACTTCTTCTACCACCTGAACGACTAGTTCACGTGTTGGAACCAGAATTACAATTTTAGGTGTATTGGTTGGTGTAAATTTATATAATTTTAAAAGGGGTAATAAGTAAGCAAATGTTTTACCGGTACCGGTTTGCGCAATTCCCATCATATCGCGGCCAGACATAATCACAGCAAAGGATTTTTCCTGAATAGGAGTAGGCGTAACAAAGCCTAACTCATCGATTGCTTTTTGTACTGATTTTGGAAGATTGAATTTTTCGAAAGTGCTCATTTACATTAAATTTTGTGCAAATGTACATTAAATTGACGGTTAGAGCACTAGATTTTTCTAATGATCTAATAATTGAATAGTGTAATGTGTTAGTTATCAGTGTTAAAACCCCTCGAAAACCCCTAGTCCAAACAGTGCAAAATCATATTTTACAGGATCTGCTGCATCCATTTTTCGAAGTTTTAAGTCTAATTCAGTCAATGCTTTTCCGTCGTTTTGCTTTCTGGTCAGAATTCCTAATTTGCGGGCAACATTACCGGAATGTACATCAAGCGGACATGATAACAAGGCAGGCGAAATGGTTTTCCAAATGCCTAAATCGACACCTTTTGTATCTTGTCGAACCATCCAGCGCAAATACATGTTGATTCTTTTTGCTGCCGAATTATTCAAAGGATCTGAAATGTGTTTTTGGGTTCGCGGCAAATGATCGATTTCAAAAAATATTTTTTTAAACTCGTGAATGCTTTTTTGTAAACTGTCTTTCTCCTGATGTTTTGCAAAAACAGATTCTAAGCCACCGTGATTTTTATAAATGTGCTGTAGTCCTTTTATGAAGCCGCCAAAATCTTTTCCGTTAAAAGTACGGTGAACAAAATTTTCAAGGCGAACCAGATCATCATCAGAATGTGACATGACAAAATCATAAGGCGTGTTGCCCATTAATTCCATCATTTGGTGCGAATTTTTGATAATCATTTTACGATTTCCCCACGCAATTGTGGCGCTCAGGAAACCCGCGATCTCAATGTCTTCTTTTTGAGAAAATAAATGCGGAATCTGAACCGGATCACTATCGATAAAATCCTGATTGTTATATTGAATGACTTTCTCGTCGAGAAATTCTTTGAGTTCTTTTTGGGTCATGATGTAATAAAAGTTCTTGTGAGTTAAGTTTACCCAAGGATTATTAGAGGGCAAATTTATAATAAAATAAAATATACAAAAAAGATATTTTACTTTCTGATGATAGCTGTACATAGTTGTATGCGTGATTAAGTGTTTTTTTGACATTTGTAAAGTGCAAAATATTTTGCAGTTTATTTTTTTTCGAAAAAATCTTACAAAATAATTTGTTTGTTATGATTTATTATTTGTATTTTCGTACATAATTGATTCTGACTATCAGTCTTTTTCTTATAAAAGATAATAAAGTAAAAAAGAGATATTCTAAATCAGTTACCATTCCTCTTTTCAGTTTATACTAGTCAGGCATGATAAGGAGATATTAAAAAAGAACACATTTTTAACATTTAAATTATTTTTATTATGGCATTTAAAGCAATTTTAGAATTTGAAGGAAACGAGTATCAGGTATTATTTTCAAAAGTTGAAATGATGCGGCATACTGATGGTAAAGGCGCGGTTTCGTCTGAAATAAAAGGAGGCAGATTAAATATAAAAGTTAAATCTACAGAAAATACGACTGTTATTGAGCAGGCGGTAAACAGCCAGCACAAACCTGTAAGCGGTAAAGTAAAGTTTTTTAAGCCCGATTCTGAGCAGGTAATGAAAGAGATTACTTTCGAAAATGCTTTCATTGTATTCTTCAGCGAGCAATTAGAGGCTTTGGCAGAAAATCCAATGATTACTGAAATTACTTTCTCGGCAGAGAAAATTGTATTAGGTAATGCAACATTAGACAACAATTGGGCTAAAGTCTGATTTTTTTATGGCAGGAAGCCTCAGCCTATGTCGCTTCCTGTCTTTTTTATCACTTGAATTTATTCTCATCCTATTTACTATAAGCAATTCTTTAATCTTTTATACGCCATAAACATGCAGCAGGAAAAAATAACTTTTGGAATTGAGGGACAAGAAGTTTTACATTTTAATTCTATTAAACTAAAGCAAAATATAAACAATCACCATGAATTTACTATAAAAGTACCTCATACAGTCATAGAAAAAAGACTGGCATATACCATAGAGAATGCACAGCAATGGCTTGGAAAAACCGTACACATCATTTTAGGAAATAAAAATAATTTTCTGGGAATTATAACCAAAATTCGACTAGCCCAAAAGAATCATGACCAGGTAGGCAATAAAATTATTATCTCCGGTTTTTCTAAAACCATATTATTAGAATCCAGCAAAAAAATGTATTCCTGGGAGGATACTACTCTTCAGGAAATGATCCGGGAAATTATTAAAACGGCAGCCGGGGACCAACTGCAAAACCAAATCCTACCTGAATATACGTCTAAAATAAGCTATCAGACCCAATATTTAGAAACTGATTTTCAATATATTAAACGACTGGCGAAACAATACAACGAGTGGTTGTATTATGATGGCGAAAAGCTGGTTTTTGGCAAACTTGCTGGTCATGGACAACCTGTAAATTTAACCTATGGCCAGGATTTATTTAAACTGGATATCAGTATAAAAACAGTTCCGGTTCAGTTTAGTGCTTATACCTATAATGACGATGTCAATAAATTGTATCAGGCCAAAACCAGTAATGAGGTCGAAGGTTTATCTACATTGGGCAATCAGGTTTTAGAGGCTTCACAAAACCTATATGCTACTGCCTCTTTTGAGTACGGAAACCTGGCAACGGGATATGACATGTATTTAGAGCAAAATTTAAAAAAACGACAGGAAAGCGCCATGGCCGATGCTAATTATATTACCGCGACAAGCCGTAACAACAAACTAAAAATTGGCAGTATTATAAGTATTGAGGCACGCGAGGAAATAAGCGTTAATGAAGCACATTTATCTGGACGCGATGCAACAAAAATGAATTATAAAAACCAGCAAATTGGGCACTACATTATTACCCAGATTACGCATTTGGTTTGTGATTCCGGTGTATACAAAAATAGTTTTAAAGCCTTGCCCGCTTCTATAAAAAAATTACCGGAACCAGTAGTGTCATTGCCAAAGGCCAGGATTCAACAGGCAAAAGTAGTCGATAATAAAGACCCACAGGGTAAAGGAAGAATACGTGTAAGTATGCTCTGGCAGCAAGTTAAGCAGCAAAAAACACCGTGGCTTCGTGTTATGACACCTGACGCAGGAACGAGTGAAAGTGTAAACACTAATAGAGGTATGGTTTTTATTCCAGAAATAGGAGATGATGTTATAATAGGTTTTAGATATAATGACCCAAACAGACCCTTTGTAATGGGAAGTTTGTTTAACGGAGAAACAGCTGCAGGAGGAAAAATAAATAATAATATTAAGAGTATTTATACCCGCACAGGAAGCACACTAACTTTTGATGAAGGTGATTCGAGCATTTTGGTAAAAGACCCTTCTGGTAACAAGTGGTTTATGGATGGTAATGGAAATATTGAGGTCACAGCACCTAATAACCTAACTTTAAACGCTACTGATATTTGTGTTAATGCCAAAAATAATTTATTAACTAATGTAGGTAATACAATGACTTTTAATGTGGCAAAACAGGCATTTTTTAATATTTTCCAAAAAATGCAAATCAACACACCTTACCTACACCAATTTATTACAGGCTTGTTTCATACCAACGCAAATAAGGCTTTGATAAACTCTAACAATGAAATAAAACTAGAAAGTCCAGAAATGCATATTGCAGGACAAAAAAAATTGTTTTTACATTCAGATGAGCAAGCCATCATAAATAGCAAGGGTACTGCAGAGGTGCATGGAACTACTGGAAATAAACAAACCAATAAGGGTGTATCATACGAAACAGTTAAACCGGAAATTGAAGCAAAATGTATCGTTTATTTTAGACCTAAAAAAGGCTGGCAAGGTGAAGATTGCGGTTTTGATTGGATGCGTGACCAGGACACTAATTTAATTACGGGATCATCTGCAGTTTTTGGTGATGCTAAATACAAAAATATTGTTGGAAAACAATACAAAGAACCTACTTTTGCAACATTAGAAACAGGTATTAATGATTTTAAAGGATTTTTTGATACAACTAATAACGACATGTTATATCAAAGTTTAAAAAACGAATATAACACACATTTAATTCCTTGGAAAACAAAAAAAGATGCTATAGGTGTTGATCTAAAAGATGCAAGTGGTAGTGTAATACACGAAGACTATTTTTGCTCCTGGTTATCTCTATATCCAAGTAAAAAAAGCAACAATACACCCACAGGTTTTAGTAATACTAAAGCAACAATAAGCCTGATCATAGATATTGAAGAAGAACCTGATGTGCTCCGTTTTGAAGACAACAGTTTTTTTATTATTACCCCAAAAGAAATAAATGTAACAGGCAAAGGCAAAAGTAAATTTGCTATAAGCGATAGTGTAACGATAGAATGTCTCCAGGAGTTTAGTACAGACCAAACCATTAGTATAAATGCTATAACCAAGGATGTAGCTGGTGTAGAAACCAAAAAACTGGCAGGCAGGCTTTATGTGTGGGCAAATCATACCGCTAAACAAAAAGAAGCAAAGATACTGCTAGTTGATGTAATAGCTCCAGTAATTACTACAGGTAATCCAGGTAATTCAGTAGGGCAACAAGCCTTGTTTGAGAAATATTTGCGACAGGCTTTGATAGAAACCAAAGTAATTACAGAAACAGTTGACATATCTGCTGATGCCGGTTTTGTAGCCCAATATGTAAGATCAGGAGAAATCGGCGCATACTATGATGGTCGAGCTCCAACAGGATTTATAACATTGCAAGATTATATTTATAATAAACTGAAAGACCAACTCAAAGCCATAAACCCTGCAGATGAGCACAAATACGACGATTATTATAAGGCAATTTATTTGGGCGAAAACGGAGGCTATATTGACAGCACTGGTAATGTAAATGGATTAAACGGTTACACTTTGGGCAAGTACGTTGTCTTATTTCCAACCAAAAACGATCAAACAGCTGCTCATGAATTTTTGCATTCCTTTAATTTACCACATAGCTTTACCAACAAGGAGGCAGATAGCAATGCTTTATTTACCTTTCAGTATGCTAAAACCGAGAACCTATTGGACTATTCACATTATATTCCTGAAACACGCTATAATTTATGGAAATGGCAATGGATAAAAGCGAATGAAAGTATTATATAGGTGATTGTGTAAAAAAGTAATAAAAATTAAAGTGATTAATTATGAAGTCAAAAATAATTATGATTCTGCTTTTACAACTTTGCTTACAAAGTTGTAAAGCACAAGATAAAATAAAAACAAAAAATAATCAACCACAAGCTGATAGAATTATGTACCCAACAATAACCAAAGATTTTGAAACATTTGATAATTATAGATATGAAAATAGAAAAGATAAAACCTCATTAGTCCTGACAGAATTCGATGCGAATGAAGGGTTATTAATGATAGTTAAACTTGAAGAGAGTCGCTTTTTTCTAACATTAAAAGAGTCCTACTTTACAGTAGTAAAATTATACTATAAGACCGGTTTTATAAAAAGCAAAGGATTAGGTTTTAATGCAAATGCTATTGGTTTTAAAAAAGGCCTTTGGTATGAGTTCGACGAGCAAGGCAAACTGATAAAAGAAATTGATTATGACAAGGACTATAAATTTACTTTTGAAGAGATTTTAAAATTTTGTGAAAGCGAAAAAATAAAAGTAGACAAAGGACCAATAGTACAAAGCACAGGATTTCATACTCGCATTTCACGCAATTATTCAGCTACTAGCAGAGAATCTACTTGGACAATTAAATGTCTAAAAGACGCCGGTACAATACAAACTATAAAACTAGATGGGACAACGGGCAAGGTTTTGAGCAGGACAGATGCTCTTTATATAAATAATTAAATTATGAAACAGAAACTAGTATTAATTTTCGTAGTTATTTTTTTTAAACTAAATATGTTAGGACAAACTATTAATAAGTTTCCATTTGAAATGTCTTTTTTACAATATTTTTCAGGGAATAATAACGTCATCGTACCAATACTTTTAAAAGAGAAATTTTATTATATCGACAATAATACAAAAGCAATAAAAATAGACAAGGCGTTTGATGTGGCTTATCCTTTTATTAATAATGTAGCTTTAGTAAAACAAAAAGAAAAATATGGACTTATAAATTTAAAAGGGGATTATATAGTTGAGCCAATTTATAAATATTTCCAAATAGCTTCATATCAAAAAATCCTAATTTTTAAAAATGAGTATAATAAAGAAATATGTTATGACTTTAGCATAAATAAATTCGTTTCCGACTACATACATTGTGCTGAACCCTTAGGGCCTGAAATTATCACTTTTCAAGGTTTGAACGGGAAATATGGAATTAAAAATCTACAGAACAAAATAATTGCACAGCCACTTTATGATAGTGTTTTAGTAATAAAGAAAAAATTTATAGTTGTAAAACTAAATAATAAAATAGGCATAATAGACAATACAAATAAAATCTTGATTCCTTTTAAGTATGATGATTTTATTTGTTCAAGAGATGATAATCCAAAAATTATCAGTTTAAAGAAAAAAACACATTGGACTTATTTTTATGATTTTAAAAAAGTTGTAGATAGTAAATATGAATCCGTAGAAAATATTGCAGAACTTATTTCTGAAAAAGCATTGTCTATTGTTAAAAATAAAAATAAATACAATATTTTGTTTAAAGATGGCTCGGTTTTACCGATTGATTATGATTTGATAGAATATAATGGAAAAGTGGCAATAAGCGGAAATAAAGTATATCAAATTTATGATTTTAAGTCATTTATACTATACTGTAATTTATAAATAATTTAAACATGCCCCAAAAAATAACAGAGTCTGCACAATTAAAGTGTGACAAAGGCACAACTCCATCTTTTTTGCAAGTAACTAGCCAAGACTTTAGTAAAGCAGATGATAAACTTATTGCCACAGAAGAAGACAAAAAAGCTAATGAGAATATTAGACCATTTGGAAGTTGTAAACTTAAGTATTACCAGACCTGTAACCCACAACCTATAAACTGGCAAAACACTGCCAGTAAAGATACCATAAATGAGTTTAAGATTTTAACAGAAAAATCAACTTGCTTATGCAGTATTGGGGGAAAAATAAGTATTGACAATGTTGGGCATTCAGAAAAGCATGGTGCAGAATGAAAAATATTCTTATTTAAGAAATAGTGAAGACAAATGGCAAGATAAATTCAAAATCTACTTTGCCTGAATAGATTATTAATTTAAAAAAATGAGAAAAATAATTTTACTACCAATAATATCTTTTATGATATATTCTTGTGTAAAACCAAAAGAGAATAGAGTTATGTTCAGAAAAAATTTAGTGTATGATTTATGCAGAGAAGGCGTTTCAACCTCAAAAGATTCTATGTTCTATATTAATTACCTTAATGATTATATGGTTAAAAATGATTCTACAAACTTCGGATATTTCTATATTACAAATTTAAACACTCCCGAAAAACCTCTTTTAGATTATGTGTCTTTATTTAATAAAAGAATAGACTCGTCATTTATGATTAGAGCAATCATAAATAATGAATTAACAGATTTATTAGTTATTAGTCCAATGAATGGAACGCATGAAGATGATGATGGATTACGAATTTATTCTAGAAAAGGATTATATTAAAAAATTGGACTTGATGAATCACGTGTTCACGAGATTACTCAAATACATAAAAACCATTCATATGATGAAATTTTGATTATATCAAAAAAATTAGAGTTAGGAAAAAACTCCCACATGGATACAATTATATATCAACATAATCAAGATTCTTCAAAATTCATTATAAAAAATGTCATTAAAAATCACGTTCGTTAAAATAATCCTGTTATCATTAGTATTAACTCATTTAAGCTGTAATAAAAAACACGTTGTACCGAAAAATTTAATTTCACTAAATTCAATAATACCAACCCTAAAAGATTCATCATATTATTATGCTTATTATAAAGATTGGTTCTCTAATCAAGACACTAATGATAAATCTCGCATAGAATCTTTGAAGAAAATTTTTGATAAATCAAAATTTATATACATTAAAAAAAATAAGTATTTAATAATAGCTACTCCTATGCCCGAAGATGCTATTATTTCTGTTTTTGGAGAGAAAAAAGGTATTGTGAAAAAAATATTTGGAATTTTTCCTCATGAATTTAGTGAAAAATATGGATTTGATTGGAATATATATGAGCAATATATAATAGTTCATACCGGAGTTTACAACGGAAATAATTTTGGACCAGGCTTTATGTTTGATTCTTACGATTATATATATGGCTTTAAAAAAGATAGCTTGGTTGTTTTAGATTCAATTATATCCAGACATAGAGAAAATAAACTTGTAGATATTGGTAAAAAAACTATTATAAGTAGTTCGAAAGCAACTGTAATTAATTGGAAATTTATTGCTAATGATTGTATTTTAAAAGAAATTCAAAGTGGAGCAGTTGTACCATTAATGAAAATTGATAGTATTGTTTTTAAACCTAACTCTAAAAAATCAACAGAAAGAAAATGTTTTAATTAAAAATCTTTACCAGTAATTTAAAATGAAAAACATCCTTATCATCTGTTCATTGTTTGTATTTAGCATTTTTATTTGTTGCAAAGACAAATCAAAAAAAGAACAGTATGTGGCTTTAATTGACTCAACAAAAATAATTACAACTGCAGATACAATATTAAAGAGAAAAGAATATTTTTTTGGAAATAAAATATTGTATTTAATTGAGTGGAAATATTCGGAGAATAATCCAAAAAATACAACTTATTATATTGATCAAAATCATGAGAAAGTTTTAGAGTATGAAGACAATCCTTTATTAATAAAAGACACTGTTTTTGATATAAATAAAGATGGTTTAAAAGACTTAGTTTTATTATATCAAACTACAGGACCTGTACAATATCATGTTTATTTATTCAACAAAAGAGGGTTAGTTGATAAAGAAATTGAAACATATAATTATTTCCCTATTAACGAAAAAGAATTTATTCAAGCGGTCAATTTTAGATCTCCAATTGTTGAATTAAAAAAGCTGAAATGGAGAGGAACCGATATTGATACCATCGAAAAAATATATTATGATTCAGAAAATCCAGTCTATTACCAAGCTAACAAATATCCTTTTAAAGACTTTGAACCCAAAGATGAAAGGTATAGTTATGACTCAACTATAAAAGTTAAGATTCTAAAAAAATTACCTGATGATTATATAAAAGCGATCAAAAAATATTATCCTGAACTTATTAATCCTTAAATTATGTCTTTAAAAACTATTACTGATTCTGCCTTGGTTTGTGAGAAAGGAAGCGAAAGTACTTTATTAAAAGTAACCAGCCAGCAATATTCTAAAATAAAAGGTATGCTGATTGCGACAGAAAAAGACAAGGACTTTCCTGTAAATATACTGCCATTTGGTCGTTGTGGTATTTTAAGAAATTCTTGTAAATGTAAACCAACAGTTTGGCAAAAAACACTTAAAAGTAAAATAAATAATAATGCAAAATTGGGTAAAGATTCTTTTATCTTATGTGATGTGGGCGGCAAAATAGAGTTTAAAGATACGGGTGAAAATAATTTTTCGAAATCAGAAAGTTCAAATTCATCCATTTTTAATTCTATTCCGGAAAAAAGTACAGAAGAGTTACAAGAAGAAATAAATAACAACAATGAAGAAGAAAAGAGAAACATTACAATTATTTTAATGCTTCTATTCGCATTATCACTTGTTTTTGGAGCTTTGTATTATAAATTAAGCAACACAAATTGATATTTAGCCAATTACAGTAAATTGCTTTTAATTACTAATTAAACCATCGACCATTACCAATTTTCTGTCGGCCATATTTGCCAGTTCTTCATTGTGGGTTACGATAACAAACGTTTGACCAAATTCGTCACGCAGCTGAAAGAATAACTGGTGCAGGTTTTCGGCAGAATGAGTGTCCAGATTTCCTGAAGGTTCATCGGCAAAAATAACATCCGGTTTATTGATTAATGCCCTTGCTACGGCAACTCTTTGTTGTTCTCCGCCTGAAAGTTCGTTGGGTTTATGATGTATTCTGTGTGAAAGGCCTAAATAGTCTAAGATTTTTTTAGCTTCTTTTTCCGTTTCGGCTTTTGGTTTATTGGCCATAAAAGCAGGGATACAAACGTTTTCCAGAGCGGTAAATTCCGGTAGCAATTGATGAAACTGGAATATAAAACCCAGATTCAAATTCCTGAAATTAGATAATGTCTTGTCTTGTTTGCTTTTCTTTTTAAAATAACGGTTCATATAAAGTGCTACGAACAAAAGCGGCAGCACTAAAATGCCCGCAATAACATATCTGGTTACATCGTCGAGAATTGTATGTTTAAAGAAAAACAGAAAATTAAGGAGACAAAGTACATAAACAGCACCGCTGCGGGTAACCCATTTAAACGTTTTTTCCTGTTTTGAATTATCGGTTTCTACATCTTGTAATTTCAATACATTTTCTCCGTTTATAGTCAGGGAGGAATTAGAGTTAATTTCAGGTTTGTCAAGAGTTCCCAAAATTTGTAAAAGAGTTGTTTTTCCGGCACCGGATGCACCTACTATCGAAACAATTTCTCCTTTTTTAATATGCAGGTCAACTCCTTTCAGGACTTCTAATTTATCGTAAAACTTATGTATATTTTTTGCGTGGATCATTTTGAAACTGTTTCTACAAAGAAACAAAGATTCTGCCGATATAAAAATGAGTTGTAACAGAATTTTAAGAAGAAAACGACTTAAAGAGATCAAGAAAATTTATTTTACATTTATCATTATTTATTGACGGTAAAATTCATGCGGAGTTTAAAAAAGGATCTGCTAATTTAAATATTAGAAATGGAGTAGGGATTCTCCCTGATGGAAAAGTAATCTTTGTATGGTCTAAAAAAGAGATTAATTTTTATGATTTTGCAGATTATTTTAAAAGCTTAGGCTGCAAAAATGCTTTGTATCTGGACGGGTTTGTATCACGTGCCTATGTTCCGTCAGAGAACTGGATCCAGACTGATGGAAATTTTGGTGTGTTATTTGCAGTGACAAAAAAAAGAAATAAGTAAAAGGTTTGTTATATGGGAATTAAGAAATAAAATTGTGATTACAAGTAAGTTCCATTTGATGAATTCTTTATAAATTCGAATAACAACTAAATAAACAGAAATGCAGGAAATAAATGTAACAAGTGATGACAGAATGAGAAAACTTCTGTTAGGGGTTCTTTTAGATGGAGTGGGGATGATCTCCTTTACCATTCCGCTTCTGGGAGAATTCTCGGATGTAATTTGGGCTCCGGTTGCGGCTTTTATCATGACCAGAATGTATAAAGGCAGAGTAGGGAGAGTTGCGAGTGTTTTAACTTTTATAGAAGAGGCATTACCATTTACAGATGTAATTCCTTCATTTACAATTACGTGGATTTATACGTATTATTTTCAAAAAGGAGAAAACTAAAAATCATAACAATTTTATAAATAAAAAATGGCAACCTTAAAAGTTGCCATTTTTTTTGATTGTTATTGTACGATTATTTTTTTGACATATAATTCTTTTTTGTTTCCCGGATCTGAAACTTTTAGGATAAAAACACCTTTAGACTGCAAGTGAATATTTTCCTGAGTTTTTGCGTTAATAGTCCTTTTAAGTACTTCTTTGCCTAAAATGTCATAGATTTTGAGATCGGCTTTTTCTATATCATTTTCTAATAAAACTGAAAAAGAGCCATTATTTGGAACGGGCCAAACTTTAAAACTGTCTGTGTTTTCTTTGTTCATTTCTTTTATGCCCAACGTTGCAGAACCACTTAGAATATTTACTTTTCGGGTCATGGTTCCGCCTTCAGCATCTGTAACGGTAAAGTTAAAAGAACATAATCCTGATGCAGTTGGCGTAAATTCTACACTATTTGAGGAAAGAACAGTATTTCCGTTTACAACATTCGAGATCGAGTAACTAACTCCGCTGGTAAAACCTCTTGAAAGTTTTTGAATATTGATGTTTATTTTGTTTCCGCCCTGAGATTCATAATGTGGTTGCGACATCCATTGCAAATAATGGTCAAGATTGGTATAGCCATCTAAATCAGCATCGGCATTAGCATCTGAAAAATCGCCATTTGCAGAGTTAACGTTTGTCCCAATAATAGTTTCCCACCAATTTGGTAATCCGTCCTGATCCGTATCCCAATTTGCATCTCTGTTTAGTACAGGATACGTTTCGAAACCACCAACATCAGATTCGTTATCCGGAAAGCCCGGTTTATTGGTAACGCTTCCTCTAAATGAGTAAGTTCCGTTTAATGTTTCAGTAATAATTCTTTGATCGTGTTCGTCAAATTCCGGCTGCGTACATCCTACATCTGACAGTACAATTTTATAGGCATTTTTAGCAGACTGAGTATTTACATATGAAGGGAAAAATGGTGTGTTTACAAAATTTTCAAATGAAACCGTTACTCCGGAAGCTTTTCTTCCGGTTGCCTGATTGCTTTCGTCAAAATATTCCGGCATAACATTTCCGCTAAAAAAACATTGCTGTGTTCCGGTTCCTGCGCCTTCATTTTGTTGATTAAAAGCAGTGAATATTTTAGAACCGGCTCCGGGTTTGTAATAATTATTTACAAAATTCACTTCTTTTGTTCCGCCATCTGTTGTTCTTGATCCCCAGTTGTAAACCACATTATTGGTAATATCCATTTTTCCTGCATAAGCGCCGCTTCCGTCTAATCCTCCGCCAAGACTCCAGTTACGCCCGTAACAATGCGCTAATAAATTATGATGAAAACTGCCAATATCACCGCCAATAGTTGCGGCATAACCATGCTCAGTTCCAACCGGATAATTTTGATGTCCTGCCGCATTTAGAGCTTCGGAGATTAAGGTTTTTTGCAGTGTGATATTTTTTCCCGAACGAGAACTAAACGATTCATCAATAGTCCAGCTAATAGAGCAATGATCGATAATGCTGTTATCAGCACCGGTTAAACCCATTCCGTCATAGGTAGGACCTCCGCCAACACGAACTCTTATATTTTGAACAACGGCATCATTACCGGTTATACCAAAAGGAGCAGAACGAATACAAATTCCTTTTCCGGGAGCTGTTTGTCCGGCAACAGTTACATAAGGCTGACTTAATACCAAACGAGAGGTAAGCTGGATAATTCCTGAAGTATTAAAAACAATAGTTCTTGGACCAATATCGTTTGTTACGGCATCACGTAAACTTCCGAGGCCGCTGTCGTTTAAATTGGTTACGGCAACCACTTTTCCGCCTCTCCCGCCACGGGCAAAGCGGCCATAACCTTCGGCATCAGGAAAAGCAAGCTGAGCAGGACGAAAACGCCATATGTTTCCTTTTTCTACAGCATTACCGGCTAAAACTTCGTCAACACGCCAGTAGTAGGTTTCGCCGGTATATAGTCCGTTTGCCTGATATTGTGTATTTGTTTTAATTTGATTTCCTTTAAATTCCGGAGATGCTGTTGTGGCTGTTTCTACTGCTGCAGGATTAGTTCCAAAATAAATGTTGTGCGACACTGCATTTGTAGCCGAAGTCCATTGCAATAGCTTGCCGTTTGAACCCAATTCGACATGTTCGTCATTGTGTTTGGGAGAAGGATTTACAGATTGATAAAAAATGTTTGGAGTGTTCAATTCAAAACCATTTAATATAAAGTTTTTTATATTCTCAGTCCCTGAAGTTTCAGCGGCAAATAATAATACAACATCAGTATTAGCAGTAGCCTGAAATTTTAAATAGGTTGATTTAGCATCTGCGGTTTTTGTAGCTCTAACGCTTGGAATTAAGTTGTCTACCACTAAATTGCCATTTATAGAAATATCTATAGAGCTAAAATTATTGCCCGTTGGACTGTCAACTGCATTAAAGAAAGTCAGTAAAGTGTGTTCGCCTGTGGCTAATCCGGATATTTTAAGTTCGATTTGTGCGCCTAAATTTGCCGTTGCACCTTTTACGGTGAGTCCGTCGCAAACTAATCTGGCATAATACGGAGCTTGTATTCCGGCCTTGTACCAGTTAGTTCCCAGTGCATCTCCTTTATCACCTGCTCTGGTTACCGTAAATGTTACTCCGTTTTCAGTATAAGTGCTCGTGTTGCCTGAGCCAATCACCCAGGCAGTGTAATCGGGTTCATTTACTTCGGCTTTGGGTCTTCCGGATTGATCAAAATCAATTTTCACTACGGGGTTTTGCGCAAAAATTGTTGTGACTGACATTGTAAGACATACTAATGCCATTACAAAAGGTAATTTCATAGAACTGTTCGACATTTTAATTTTTTTTGGTTAGTTAGTTAAGTCAATCTGTAAAATACTGTGCTTAAAGTTTGTGTTTTATGATTTGAAAATAACGCTGTAATAGGCAAACGCTTGTTTCAATATAAATTTAACTTTGTGGTTATTAGCACTGTAAAGATTGATAATACTCAAAATAAAACTATCCTGCACCATCCTGTGAAAATGGTTTTTCTATAAAAAATTATGTATATTTTTTTTATTACTGTAATTTATGTCTTGTATTTTTGAGCATTTTGTTTGTAAGAAACTATTTTGAGACAAGAGAAGAATATTCCTTTAGCACTACCTATTCTAAATTTTATATTAAAAATAAATGCCCAATTAGATCAGAGATCAAAAAGGATTAAAGGAAAAAAAGGAATTTTAGAAGGAATTAATCTTTAAATAAAAAACCAAGTCCCATATTTTTAAGCATTTTCTTTTCGAAATTCCAGAAGAAGCGGAATTGCCCAAAAATAGTTCCTATAGCAACCAGTAAAACCTGGTAAATAGGAAAAATAATCAATAAACGGATTAAAGTAAACCATCCGCCAAAATCTTCTTTGGTGATGCCCAGAAACACACAAAAGGGTTTAGACAACCATGCAGATGCCGATCCAGTGATGGCAAAAACAATAAATATAATGATGGCTTGTAGGTTTGAGGTAATTCCCCAACGTTTTTTTAATCTGTTCATTTTTATTTGCAATGATTACAAATATAAGAACATTATCTTATAGGAACATACCCGCCGAGCTTTTGTTTGTATGTATTTTGAAAATAAACCATATAATTATAAATCAGGTAATTTACTTCGTAGCCATAATGAATATTTGGCCTGTAGTCGATTGTCATTTCGTATAAATTAGGATTGTAGCGCTGCGGTTGTAAAACACGATTATTCCATTCTGTTACGTATAAGTAATTTTTATTTTCAAGATAAGAAAGAGAATAATAATTTCGCGGAAGCGCCATTGATGCCAGCCAGTTACTAAAGCCGTTGTCTATAATTATAACTTCATATTCGAGCGAGTCATTAGCAATACGAACCGTGTCATTTACTGCCGTATTAGATTTAGATACAGAATTCGTGGCAACAGTATTTTTAGAAGCTGTAGAACATGCAATAATCGTAAACAAAAGGACTAATATGGAAATGATTTTTTTCATGACTTTTACTTTCGAACCTAAAATTACAAATTATTAAATTGAAAATTTTGTTATTTAACAGTTTTGTAAAAAAGGCTCTAAGATGCTAAGGTTCTGAGTTGCTAAGTATTTATGATATTTTCTAAAAGAAAAAGCCGCTTACTTTGAGTAAACAGCTTTTGTTATCTTAGTTGCTTAGCAACTCAGAATCTTAGCAACTTTTAAGAAGCTATTTACTCCCAAATAATTTACCAATAAATCCGGCAATTCCGCCTTTGGTTTTGGTTACTACAAGAACATCTGCGACATCTACTTTTCCGTCATTGTTTTGGTCTAAACCAAATTGCATTCCGTATTTATTAATCGTTTCCATAATGCCGGAAGCTTGTCCGCTATTACCTGTTAGAGAACTGATAATATCAGAAATCTGAAAACTGCTGTCATTAGGGTCTTTTGCTTTATTGACTAAAGAGCTTAATATTTGCGGAATCATACTTGCTGCAACACCTGAAGAGGCATCACTGCTTAATCCAAATTTTTCACCAAGTTTTCCTGACAGCTGTTGTGTTATTTGCTGTACAACAGGGTTGGAACTATCAATAGCCGATTTACCACTAAATAAACTGGCCAATTGCTCGCCTCCGCCTTCTGAAGCGATTTTTTGTAATCCTGCAAATATCGAAGTACTTGTCTCCGTTATTACGGCTTCATTATGCTCATTTGGCACAGCACTATTGTTTACAACAGCGTTGCCTCCGTATTGCTGCACTAATTGTGTTAATTGTTCAAACATGATTTTTAGATTTAGATTAGACGACAAATTTAATAAAAAAGAAAGGGATTTATTACAAATTTGTAATAAATCCCTTTAAAGTTACTCTATTTTTTAATTGCTTAGCTCAACAAAGTAATAATTTGTGACGCTAATTCTGTTCCAATTCTGTCTTGTGCTTCTCCTGTTGCAGCTCCAATGTGTGGAGTAAGAGAAATTTTAGTGTGCATTAAGATCGCCATTTCCGGTTTTGGTTCGCTTTCAAAAACGTCTAAACCTGCAAAAGCAACTTTACCTGAGTCCAAAGCTTTTACTAGCGCCACTTCGTCAATAACACCACCACGGGCGCAGTTTACGATTCCAACACCATCTTTCATGATCGCCAATTCTTTTTCTCCAATGATGTAACCATCCTGAGCAGGAACGTGTAAGGTAATGAAATCAGCTTCTTTAAATAAAGACTCTAATGATTGAGAAACGATTGTAGCTGTGATAGATTGTCCGTCAAAAAACTCCACTTTTACATCTACTTGCGGAATAAAACTATCTGCAGCGATAACTTTCATACCTAAACCAAGAGCCATTTTTGCAGTTGCTTGTCCAATACGGCCAATACCAACAATACCTAAAGTTTTACCTCTTAATTCAGTTCCATTTGCATATGCTTTTTTCAAACCATCAAAGTTTGAATCTCCTTCAAGAGGCATATTTCTGTTTGAATCATGCAAGAAACGAACACCAGAAAACAAGTGTCCAAAAACCAATTCAGCAACAGATTCTGATGATGAAGCCGGTGTATTGATTACATGGATTCCTTTGCTTTTTGCATAATCAACATCGATATTATCCATACCAACACCACCACGACCAATAATTTTAAGTCCCGGGCAAGCATCAATAATATCTTTACGTACTTTAGTTGCACTACGCACTAAAACTACGTCTACATTATTTTCATTTACAAAATTAGCTACTTGTTCCTGAGCTACTTTTGTAGTTATAACTTCAAATCCACCTTTTTCTAAAGCCAGAATTCCACTTTTTGAAATTCCATCATTTGCTAATACTTTCATTGTGTTTTTATTTTGTTTATTTGGTTAATCGTTTAATTGATAAACCAACTATTATTTTTTCTTTTGGAGCTGTTTCCTGCTCCCGAAGCCTCGGGACGTTACAATCTTTTTTATTTTTAAAGAAAAAATAAAAAAGGATTTCCACTTCTATCGGGGCTAGGAATTTAGTACTCAATCTCAGTTTACAGTCTCAGTCTCAGTTTGCTGAAAACTGTAAACTGAGACTGTAAACTGTATAAACTAAACTTTAGACTCCAAAGCTTTCATTACATCAACCAATACCTGAACACTTTCGATAGGCATTGCATTGTAAATAGAAGCTCTGTAACCACCAACTGAACGGTGACCTGGCAATCCTGAAATTCCTGCAGCTTTCCATAAAGCATCAAAAGTTTCTGTATGGTCAGCGTTGTTTAATAAGAAAGTAACATTCATTTTAGAACGATCTTCTACCGCTGCAGCACCTTTGAATAATGGGTTTCTGTCGATTTCAGCATAAAGTAAATCAGCTTTTGCGTCGTTTAATTTTTCCACAGCAGCAACTCCGCCTTTAGCTTTAATCCATTGTAAAGTCAATAACGAAACATAAACTGCAAAAACAGGAGGAGTATTATACATACTTTCTGCTTTAATATGTTTAGCATAGTCTAACATGCTTGGGATAGTTCTTCCGCTTTTTTCTAAGATTTCTTCTTTAACAACTACCAAAGTAGTTCCTGCAGGACCCATATTTTTTTGAGCTCCGGCGTAGATTAAGTCAAATTTAGAGAAATCTAAATCACGTGAAAAAATATCAGAACTCATATCGCAAACAACAGGAACGTTGGTTACTGGAAAATCTTTCATTTGAGTTCCAAAAATAGTATTGTTACTAGTACAGTGAAAATAATCAGCATCACTAGGTATTGTATAACCTTTTGGAATATGGTTGTAATTTTCTTCTTTTGAAGAAGCTACAACAACAGTTTCTCCAAAATATTTTGCTTCTTTAATAGCGGCAGTTGCCCAGGTTCCTGAATCTAAATAAGCAGCTTTTCCGTTTTCTTTCATCAGGTTGTAAGGAGCCATTAAGAATGCTGTACTTGCACCACCTTGTAAAAATAAAGCCTGGTATCCTTTTCCTGTAAGTCCTAGTAACTCTAAAGCAAGGGAACGAGCTTCATCCATAACTGCAACGAAATCTTTGCTTCGGTGCGAAATTTCCAGAATAGAAAGTCCTGAATCATTAAAATTTAATATAGCTTTTGATGCTTTTTCAAAAACTTCTTGAGGTAAGATACTTGGTCCTGCGCTGTAGTTGTGTTTTTTCATGGTTGTTGTTAATAGTCGAAAAATTTAAAGACGCAAATTTCGGCAATAGGAGCTGAAAAAGCGATAAATTATTCGAAATAATTAAACATATTTTTACTTTGTTGTTAACAAAAACGTTATAGTATCTACGTTATCTGCATAATCCCACAATTGAGGATTTTGGGTCTGACCAAATGCAATACTGTTTTTGACTAAATCATTGCTTACAATGCACTGAATTTGTTCAGCCTCAGCTTCAAGGCGGGTCTGCAAATCTTCGATATTTTCATAGAATTCATAAAAAACACTTGAAATAGGCGAGGCGTAGCTTGGATCTTCTTTTAAAGTCAAAAATCCGTTGTCTAATAATTTAAAATTACTCATTAAAAATACCGCTTTGTTATAATCGTAATTATTAGCATATTTCTCGTAATGAATAACGTCCTGATATTTAAAAATTGCTTCAAAAAATGCTACAAAAGAATAGTCTTTCGGGACAAAAAGCTTTGAAACATTTCGGCATCCTAATCCAAAATATCTAAAAATATCTTCCCCTAAATTTTCCAGATCTTCTTTTGTTTCTTTTCCGTTCAAAATAGCAACCGAATTCCTGTTTTTACGTATTATTGAGGGTTTGTCTTTAAAGTAATATTCAAAATAACGGGCAGTATTATTACTTCCGGTGGCAATTACGGTATCAAAGTTTTCGAGTTTACCCTCAACGAAAGTGATCTTATTTTTTAAGCTTTCATCAACGAAAATTAGATATTTAGCTAAAAACGGTAATAAATGTTGATCGTTTGATGATGTTTTAATTAAGGCGCTATTTCCTGTAATTAATACCGATAAAAAATCGTGAAAACCTACTAACGGAATATTCCCGGCAAGAATTAAGGCAACATTTTTTGCATTTTTGTCATCCTGAGCGGAATCGAAGGAATATGCAGAGAGCCATTTGTCTATGTTTTCTTCTGTTAAGGCATCTGCCCAGGATTTTATTGCAAAATATACTTGTTCAGGTGTGTACCAACCGTTGTGTGATTGAGAAAGGTGTATCAGATTTATAAAATCATCAAAAAACAAATCATTGCCCAGAACTGACTCATTTTGTATGTTATTTGTTTCAGAAAACTGATTTAGAAATTTGCCTAATTCAACAAAAACACTTTTTTTTGTTTCTAATGTCATAATGTTTGCTTATGAATTGTTTTGATTGTAATTTTGCACAAAAATAAGGATAAATAAGTCGAAAGTCAAAAGTCATTAAAGTCAAAAGCTGCAAATGTCTTTTTTATATGTTTTTTGACTTGTAACCTGAAGACTTTTAATTTTAAGACTGAAAAAAAATGGCAATAATTATAACTGACGAATGCATAAACTGTGGGGCTTGTGAACCAGAGTGCCCAAATACAGCAATTTATGAAGGAGCTGATGATTGGAGATATAAAGACGGAACTAGTCTTAAAGGAAAAGTAATTTTACCGGACGGAACTGAGGTTGATGCTGATGATGCTCAAACTCCAATTTCTGATGAAGTATATTATATTGTTCCTGGAAAATGTACAGAGTGTAAAGGTTTTCATGATGAACCTCAATGTGCTGCTGTATGTCCGGTTGATTGTTGCGTGCCAGATGATAATCATGTAGAAGATGAAGAAACCCTGTTGAACAGACAAGCGTTTTTACACGGTGATGAATAAATTTCTACCATAAAAAATATAAATCCTGAGTTAGCGCTCAGGATTTTTTTTTGTTTAAAATTCTTCAATGTAATTAGGCTATTTTGCTGGTTTTTAATGTTTTATTTTTGATATGTTAATTTATTAATAAAAAATTAATACTTTAGTTGAAAATTTAATAAGGCCTATGAAGAAACTAATATTTTTATTTGTCGTATTATTTACTATTACTATTAGTGCTCAAAATACTGAATATTCTATAGTCGTAAAAGACATAGAAACACAATTGCCTATAGAAAATGCAACGGTGTTAATCATGAAAACAAAACAAATACTAATAAGTAATAAGGACGGAAAAGTAACTTTTGAATTGACTGGTGCATCTGCTGTTCAGGTTTCTGAAACTAATTATGAAAAAGTCTCACTTCGTTGGGATTCTTTAAAGCCGGATCTATTTGTGGTTTATCTCAAAAACAACAACAATAAATTAGATGAAATTGTTGTCTCAAAAGAAAAACCAGAAAAAAACCTTCAAAAAATCGTTTCTAATTCAAGGCAAAAACTCGCCAATTCATACCGATTAAAAGTTTATGTAAGGGAGTTTTTTATGCTTGATAACAAATATTCTTATTATAATGACGGATTGGTAAATTTTCAATTTGAAGAAAATCAAAAAAAATCGACTACCACCTTATTAGTAGAGCAAAATAGATCTTACGGGTTGCTGGAAAATGATGTTAGTGCTGATTTAATGGGATATAATTTGAATAACATAATGGAGAATTACTCCAATTTAAAATATTTTGATCCGCTTTTAGATTCAAAAATCAAAAAAGAATATGAGTTTACAACAACAGGACATCCAAATAATAAGAACTATTATATAATGTCTGTAACTCCATTGGATAAATCTAAAAAGGCATTTGATACTTTTGAGATTATTTACGATCCGATAAAAAAGTTGATTGTAGAATTTAGTATTACTATAAAGCCCGGAAATCTCGCCCAAATTGAAGAACAAACAAAAACAGGTTCAAAAAATATCACCAGATCGCAAGTTAAGGTTGATTATAGAATTGATGGTGAGGATTATTATTTGCTAAGTTCTAATGAAGAAATTGCTTATGATTTGATTTTAAAAGATCAGGTCAAGAATATTCAGGTGCGAAATCATTTTATTACAACCCATTTTAACAAACAAAATTTCACTTACAGTGAAAATGATGTTTTTAAGGAGAAAACACTTTTTAATAAAAAGAATAAAGTGATGACTAAATATTGGGATATTTCCGGATTTACAGCCACTGACGAAGAAAAGAAACTTATAGATGGCTTAGAATTTAAACTATAATTTTTTTTCTGGCCACAACAACATACGTATCATACGCATAAGTTTCTCGATCGATGGTTTTAAGTATCTCAAAATTATTGAGATATAAGAAAAGCTGAATTTCATTGAGCGTAAAAACACGAACGGTAGAAAAATCGTTTTCAAGGATTTCTTTCTCTCCGTTTTTAATAATATAATATTGAGCTGTCCATTCCAGCATAAAATTTTCGAGTAAATTATTAGTATCCCAATGACTTTCTCGAATGTAATTGGTATTTTCAAATTGAGCTTCATGAATGATTACAGGATTTTCTTTTGTAAAAGGAATGAACCTGTTAGCATCAATAAAATCAAAAATAACTACGCCATTCTCCTTCAGGTTTTTATAGATAGATTCAAAAGTTCTGTTGATATCATCGTTGGTGATCAGATAACTTGTAGATCTTCCGGTAATTAAAATAGAATCGACGGGATTTGCAAGTTTAAAATCACGCATATCGCCCGAAATAAAAGTTGCATTTTTGTTTTTTTCTTTGGCAATTGCAATCATGCTTTCGCTATAATCAAGGCCCTGATAATTTTGATTGTCTGCCAGAAAACGTTTTGTGAGATTTCCGGTGCCGCTTCCTATTTCAAGAATACTGGAGCATTTATTCTCCTGAAGTAAAGTATTATAAAAAAGATATTCTTCGTCATAATTAACAAATGTCTGATACATGGCATCGTAAATCGCAGCCATTTTTCCTTCATATAAATTTGCCATAACCTTCTTTTTAAAATATAAAATTATAAAAAAGGGCTGTCATTAAGACAACCCTTTAAATATTTAAACAAAGTTGAACTTAGAATTTATAATTTACAGATAAATTAAACATAGTTCCTAATTGACTAAAATGGAATCCATCATAAGTCATTCTGGAATAACGCTGGTTAAATGTAAGTAAATTAGATTGTTGTTTTGTTTGTGCAGGATCAGCAAGTAAAGCTGCTCCGGCTTCATTTTCTGCTACGAATTTCCATTCAGGCAAAATATTAAATAAGTTGTTTACGTTTAATGCAATAGTCAGTTTTTCTGTAGCACTAAAGTTTACGCCTAAATCAGTAACAATTTTAGGAATGAATTCGGTTTTAAGATTAGCAGCTAAAAATTCCGGAGAATTAACAGGTGCATTAGGATCGTTTGTTGCTAAACCATCCTGATTAAAAGTAGTTTTTCCGAAATAAGTATTATTCAAAGAAAATCCGAATTTTCCAATTTCATAATTGATTCCAAAAATCCATTTTGTATCAGGTCTTGAAGTAAAAGTCAATGAGTTCAGGATGTCCCCAAATGAGTTGTTCGTTACAGGAGAAATTCTTTCATTTTTTATAGTAATATTTCCTGACAGATTAAAGCCTAATTTACCTTCACCAATTCCAACGTTATTGTAATTAGCCACGACATCTAAACCGGAAGTTCTTGAATCGAAAGAGTTAGAAAACCAGGCAACATTTCCAAATTCAGTATCTTGTCTGTCTCCTAAAACGATTCTGTCTTCTACCTTAATATTGTAGTAATCGATCGTAAAATTGAAGTTTTGAAATGGTTTTGCACCAATTCCAACAGTTACGTTAGTCGATTTTTCAGGATCTAAAGGAGGAATACCTAACTGACGTGCCTGAGGAGAAACATTATTTATGATTCCGCTAATCTGAATTCCTTCTCCCGCTACAAATGAATACTGAGATTTTTGAGTGTAAATTTGGTGCAAAGTTGGCGCTCTGAAACCAGTTGATACAGATCCTCTCAGAGTGATTTTATCATCAAGAAATTTATATCTTGTACTTGCTTTCCAGACAGTTGCTCCACCAAAATCACTATATTCTTCATGACGAACGGTACCGTTTATTAAAAAGTCTTTAGTAATATCAAAAGCTACATCTAAGTAAACCCCAACGTTGTATCTGTTCCATTTTCCTGAATTTTCAGGTCTGTTTCCGGCAAAAGAGTCAGCTCCTGTTCCGTCCCATGAAGCTTTGTCTCCTTCAATAACAGTAAAATACTCAGATCTGAATTCACTACCAAAACCAATACTAATCTGGTCAGATACAATTTTAGAAACATCAATATTTCCTACTACATGATTAAAAGAAGTTCCACCCGGTTTAAACGAAATAGGGCTGTTTTCTCTATAAACATTATTTCCATTATCATCAAGAATATCAGATCTGTTTACAGAGTTGTTTACCGTATAAACCTGTTTGTTGCCACCAACAGTTAAACTTGCATCAGTATTCCAGCCGTTTTTAACGTTTTTAAAACCTAAAGTCGCGTTATAATCCGTTAAATCTCCTTCAAAAGTAGGACCATATCCAGCATAAGAAGGATTGGCATCATCACCATTTCCAAAGAAATCATTTAAATATGGATCATCAGATAAAGGTCTCCAGTACGGAGTTCTGAAGTTGGCAAATGATTTTACTTTTTTGTACACATATGCCGCATTATAATACAATTTAGTATTGTCGCTAATATCGTTTCCACCATTAATCAGGAATTTTGCGGCAGCTGTTTCCGGAGAACCATTTACGTTTCTTGCATCAGGATATTTATCCAGATAAGACTGAACAGTTGCTACAGCGGCTGGTGATCCGTCTAAAAAGTCATTTGCATCACCTTGGGCATCAACTTTACCGGGTCTGTTGGCTAATTTTACCTTAGAGAAATCTATGGTATAATTTAAAAAGCCTTTTTCGCCCACTGTTGTACCATTGTTTAAGCTTGCGCCCAACATTTCGCCATCACCTTCAGAAGTAATTCCGCTTCTTACAGTCAAAGATCCATCAGTAGCATTTTTCTTTAAAATGATGTTCATTACTCCCGCAATAGCATCAGAACCGTATTGAGCAGAAGCTCCGTCACGAAGAATCTCAACTCTCTCGATCGCGTCTGTTGGAATTGCAGAGATGTCTGCTCCGGTTTCTCCACGGCCCGGAGAAGTTTGTACATAAAGTAACGAACTTAAGTTTTTACGTTTACCATTAATAAGGATCAAAGTTCTGCTTGGTCCCATATTTCTAATCTCGTAGGGATCCAGTAATGATGTCGCATCATTTACAGGCGTTTGTACGGTATTAAACGATGGAATTTTGTACTGCAATGCCTTATCAAATGTAGCTTGACCTGTAGAGGTTAAATCTTTTGAGGACAATACATCAATTGGCAATGCACTGGTAGTGTTACTTCTGGCAGCAGTTCTGGATCCGGTAACGACCACTTCGTCAAGATTTTGTCCGCCTTCTTCAGATAATGATACATCAATTTGCGATGCATTTGCCAGTCTCGTTGCGGTAGTGTAACCCATATAGGTAAAAATTAATGAAGCACCTTCTTTTACTGTTATTTTGTAAGATCCGTCGATATCCGTCGACACTCCGTTGTTTGTACCTTTCTCAACGATGTTTACTCCAGGTAGTGGATTTCCCGTATTGTCCTTTACAACACCCGAAATTTGCTTTTGCGCGAAAATAAAGAGGGTGTTAAATAAAAAAAATAAAATTGCAATTCTTCTCATGTTAAAACTTGTTTTGGTTAAAAATTTCTATATGGTTTGTTAAATATTGCGATAAAAGTAAGTTTATTTAACAAAATATTAATAAAAAGTTTAAATTTTTTTAAGAAAAGTAGTAAAAAAACATATATCGTCATTTTTTGTTTAGTTACGAGGTATTAAATCTTATATTTGCAAAATTTTAGGGGCAAAAAGTAACATTTTGACAAAATTTTAAAAGAAAGAAAAAACGGCTAAAAAAGAATTAAGTCAGTTGGTATGTATTTGATATATAGTCAATAACAGCAACGGTTGACGAGGCTAAAATCAATAAAAAAACAAATATTATCTAAATATGAAAGCAGGAATTGTAGGATTACCAAATGTTGGAAAATCGACTCTATTTAATTGTTTGTCTAATGCAAAAGCGCAAAGTGCAAACTTTCCGTTTTGTACAATCGAACCTAATATTGGTGTTGTAAACGTTCCGGATCCAAGAATCAATAAATTAGAAGAATTAGTAAAACCAGAGCGCGTTCAAATGGCAACTGTTGATATCGTTGATATTGCAGGTTTGGTAAAAGGAGCAAGTAAAGGGGAAGGTCTTGGAAACCAATTTTTAGGAAACATTAGAGAATGTAATGCTATTATTCACGTTTTACGTTGTTTTGATAATGATAATATTGTACACGTAGACGGAAACGTAAACCCAATTCGTGATAAAGAAACTATCGATATTGAGCTGCAATTAAAAGACCTGGAAACTGTTGAAAAACGTTTAGAGAAAGTAAATCGTGCAGCTAAAACCGGAAATAAAGAAGCGCAAACTGAAAAAGCACTTTTAGACAGAATCAGAGAAGCATTATTGCAGGCGAAATCAGCCCGTACTATTATTCCTCAAGGTAATGATGAAGAGGTTTTAATGGAATCGTTTCAATTAATTACTGCAAAACCGGTTTTATATGTTTGTAATGTTGATGAAAATTCTGCAGTAAACGGAAACAAATATGTAGATCAGGTTCGTGAATTAGTAAAAGATGAAGATGCTGAAGTTATTATCCTTTCAGTAGGAGCAGAGGCTGATATTACAGAATTAGAAAGTTACGAAGAGCGTCAGGTTTTCCTTGAAGATATGGGATTAACAGAGCCTGGAGCATCAGTTTTAATTCGTGCAGCTTACAAATTATTAAAACAACAAACGTATTTTACCGCTGGTGTAAAAGAAGTTCGTGCCTGGACTATCAATATTGGTTCTACAGCGCCACAAGCAGCCGGAGTTATCCATACTGATTTCGAAAAAGGATTTATTCGTGCAGAAGTGATTTCATACGAAGATTACGTTCAATACGGTTCAGAAGCAAAAGCAAAAGAAGCAGGGAAATTCAAAGTCGAAGGAAAAGAATATATCGTAAAAGATGGTGATGTAATGCACTTCCGTTTTAACGTTTAATCTTTTTTAGAGAATAGAATAAAGAACAAAGAAAATAGACTAAAACTGCTGGAGAAATTCAGCAGTTTTTTTATGCTTAAAAAAGCTGTATAAAATTTGTTATTTCGAGGAACGAAGCAACATCGCTAAATTAAGACGTGGAGTTTGATGTAGCAAATGTGATTGCTTCGTTCCTCGCAATGACAAAAAAATAAATCTGCTCAATCTGCAGAATCTGCGGGAAATAAAATAGTATAAAAAAATCCCTGTAAATCCACACTTTCACGTTAGTGAATCCATTTAATCCGCGTAGCATTATTTTTTTGGCTCAAAAATTGGTTAGTACAAAAAAGTACCAATTTAACAACCAAAAACAAACCTATAAAAATGCTAAAAACTACAATCAAATTTCTGGGCTGGACCATTCTCGGCATCATTACTTTTCTTGTTTTATACCTTATTGCCGTATATCTTATTTCTAAAATCACCGTCAATTCTGATGTTGCACAAGTAGAAGAGAAAGACGGAATTCCTATTTATATTCTATCAAACGGCGTTCATACTGATATTGTCGTTCCTGTTGTAAACGAAATCAAAGACTGGCGAAAAGAGATTCAGTTCAATCAGACGAAATCAAAAGACAGTACCATGCAATATATTGCTTTTGGCTGGGGCGATAAAGGTTTTTACCTGCATACTCCGGAATGGTCAGACTTAAAAGCAAGTACCGCTTTAAAAGCAGCTTTTGGAGTAAGTTCATCTGCTATGCACACCACATTTTTTAAACAACTTAAAGAAGGCGATGATTGTAAACGCATCTTAATTTCAAAAGAAAACTATCAAAAGCTAGTAGCCTTTATTTCAGAAAGTTTTCTGGATGCAAGCCATCCACAATGGATTGAAGGCTATAGCTACGGAAGGAAAGATGCTTTTTATGAAGCTAAAGGAAGTTACAGTTTGTTCTATACATGCAATACATGGGCAAATTGCTCATTAAAAGCCGCCAATCAAAAAGCAAGTTTATGGACGGTTTATGACAAAGGAATTTTTTGTCATTATGAATAAAATATTTTTTATGTAGCAATTGCGTAGTTCTCTACGGGACAAAAATGAGGGATAATATTTGACAATATTTTATTTTACCAATATTTAATTCCTAACGGAATTTTTTGCTATACGCAATTTTAAAAAATATCCCGTAGAGATTAAATATTGGTAGAAAAAAATAAATCCCACAATATGTCCCTTTGGGACTACATTTATAAAATCAAAAATGAATTTTTACCAACATGGTAAAAATGTAAAATTCTTGGAAAATGCGAGAATTCTAATTTTTTATTTATTTGTTAAATTTGAGAGTATATCTAAAAACCAGAAGTATCGTGAAAATAAAAAATATATTCTCCAAGTCATGGTTTCTGCTCAAGAATACCTTTTTAGAATTCAATGACGACAATGCTATCAAACTTAGTGCAGCATTATCTTATTATACCATATTTGCACTTCCTCCTTTATTAATTATTATCATCACGATCTGTGGATTTTTCTTTGGTGAAGATGCTGTAACAGGTCAGCTTTACGGGCAAATTAATGGATTGGTTGGTAATGGAGCAGCAGTTCAAATTCAGGAAGCTATAAAAAATGTGCAATTATCCGGAGATAATGTTTTTGCTACAGTATTTGGAATCGCAATGTTATTAATTGGAGCATCAGGAGTTTTTGCTGAAATACAAAGTTCTATCAATTTTATATGGGGATTAAGAGCAAAACCGGATAAAGGAGTTAAGAAGTTTATCCAAAATCGCTTGATGTCATTTTCAATGATCGCTTCAGTTGGTTTTTTAATGCTGGTCAGTCTTTTTATAAGTACCACATTAGATTTAGTCAGTGCGCGTTTAAAAATATATTTTCCTGAAAGTACCGTTTATTTATTTTATATCGTGAATATTGTAATTGTACTGGCCAGTATTACACTTCTTTTTGCTATCATTTTTAGAACATTACCAGACGGAAAGATAAGATGGAAAGATGCTTTTATAGGCTCAACGGTAACGGCCGTATTATTTATGATTGGTAAATTTGCAATAGGTTTTTATTTAGGCAGTTCTACAGTTGCTTCAGTTTATGGAGCTGCGGGTTCTGTAATAATTATTTTAGTTTGGGTATATTATTCAGCAATTATTCTGTATTTTGGAGCAGAATTTACCAAAGTATATGCGAAATCATACGGAGGAAAAATTTATCCAAATGAATACTCAGTCGAAATTCAGAAGGAGATTTATGAAATCGACAATCCCAAACAAAAAGAACCAGCAAAAAAAGAACAATTATGAAAATTATAGCCTTTGGAGGAAGTAATAGTACACAATCTATCAATAAACATTTAGCAACATATGCAGCGGGTTTATTTGAAAATGCCGAAGTTGAAATTTTAGATCTGAACGATTTTGAAATGCCTTTATTTAGTGTTGATCTCGAAAAGAAAACAGGGCAGCACGAAATGGCAAAAGCATTTCTTGAAAAGATAAAGAGTGCTGATATTCTTGTAGTTTCTCTGGCTGAAAATAATGGAAATTATTCGGTTGCCTTCAAGAATATTTTTGATTGGAGTTCCAGAATAACCAAAGAAGTTTTTCAACAAAAACCAATGTTATTATTAGCAACTTCGCCCGGGCCAAGAGGTGGAGCATCAGTTTTAGAAATTGCTAATAATGCTTTACCACGATACGGCGCGCAAATAAAAGCTACTTTTTCATTACCAACATTTAGTGCTAATTTTGATTTGGATGAAAATAAAATCTCAAATGCAGAGTTAGATAAAGAATTAAAAGATATCATAAAGTCTACTTTTTAATCCATGATAATAAAAAAGATTACCCTTGTATTTTTCTTCCTGAATTTTGTTTTTCTGCATTCCTCTTACTCCCAAAAGTATAGTGATGTTGATAAAATAGTATTAAAATATCCAAAACATTTTAATACTACAGAAGATTTGGCAGAAAGGATTCAAAAAGATTTTAATTCAGAACATGATAAGGCACGCGCTATTTACAGCTGGATTGCTTTTAATATAAAATACGATTATAAAGTTTTTTTAAATCCGCCAGGAGTACAAGGTTTTAGCTATTCTACAGAGGCAGAAAAACAAAGAAAAATTAAACAAATCAATGATAAATTGATTCAGAAAACCTTTAATTCTCAAAAAGGAGTTTGTGAAGGTTTTACGGCTTTGTATCAGCATTTGGCAGAATTAACAGGTTTAAAATCTGAAATAATCAGAGGGACTTCAAAAACGAGATTAGCAGATATTGGACGAAAAAATACTTCTTCAGATCATGCCTGGAATATTGTTATGATTGACAAAAAATGGAGACTTATTGATGTTACGTGGGGTCAGGGCTATTATGACAGCAGTAAAGGAAGAATGGTTAATGATTTTGCATCAATTTATTTTGATACAGATCCGGATTATTTTTTTGCCAAACACTTTCCTGATTCCGGTTCTTATTTAGGAAATAAATTAAACAAAGAAGAATTTCTAAACGGGCCTTTAATTTACAATAAGACTATAGAAGGCGATTATAAAATCAAATCTCCTGAATCCGGAATAATTGAAGCGAAATATGGCGATAAAATTACTATTGAAATAAAAAACGTATCAAAATCTGATCTCGTTTTTTATCTAAATAAAAATAATCAAGCTGTCAAAATTCAGAATTCAAAAGAGAAACGAGGCAGTTTAGAATTTCAAATTCCTTATGATAAGAATATAGGAGATTATCTCACTATTTATCTGGATAACTTTAGTATTGTTTCCTTTAAAATTTCGAAATAAACAAATTTGGATGTTTGTTTAAAGAATTTCCTTCTTTTATCGAATTGCCGTATCTTAGCCATAAAGAGATGAGATTAATGATAATAGTCGATTGAGCTATTAAAATGGAACTATGAGTATGGAGACAACTTTCCTGAAATCAATTTTAGATAATGATTTCTATAAATTTACGATGCAACATGCTGTAATAAGACTTTTTCCGAAGGCAAAAGTACGTTACGGTTTTATAAATAGGGGAAAACATATTTTTCCTCCCGGATTCGCTGATTTACTTCGACGATCAGTAGATGCCATGGCCGATTTGCGATTGACCAAAGATGAAAAAAAATATTTATCGCACCATTGTCCTTATCTTGACCCTACTTATTTAGATTTTTTGCAAGGTTATAATTATGATCCTTCAGAAGTGCAGATAACGCAGGAAGGATCAGAAATAAAAGTCGTAATCGAAGGATTTTGGTATCGTACCATTTTATGGGAAGTTCCTTTGATGGCATTGATTTCAGAACTTTTTTATAAGGCCAGTCATTTGATTCGTTTAAACGATGAAGCAATAAAAAATGTCACCAGGGATAAGATTGATAACTATAATAAATTAGGAGTTTCGATTTTAGAATTTGGTACAAGAAGGCGTCATTCTTATGATGTTCATTTTTTGGTAAATGAAACATTGCAAAGTTTTGGATCAAATAGTTTTATTGGGACCAGTAATGTGCATTTTGCAATGGTTAATAATAAAAGACCTTTAGGAACGCATGCACACGAATGGTTTATGTTTCATGCCGCGCAATTTGGGTTTAAAATGGCCAATTTAATCAGTCTTGAAAACTGGACACAGGTGTATGGCGGTGACTTGGGAATTGCTTTGACTGATACCTATACGACTAACGTTTTCTTTGAACAATTTGATAAAAAATACTCCAAGCTTTTTGATGGCGTCCGTCATGATAGCGGTGATCCAGTTGAGTTTGCCCAAAAAGTAATTTTGCATTATACCAAAATGGGAATTGATCCAAAATCGAAAGTTATTGTTTTCTCGGATTCCTTAAATTATGATAAAGTAAAAACAATCACTGATTTTTGCAAAGACAAAATAAAAATGTCATTTGGTATTGGTACTAATTTTACCAATGATGTAGGCTTGCCACCTATGAATATGGTTATAAAATTAACCGAAGTTAAACTTGATAACACACATTGGCAAGGTGTTGTAAAACTTTCTGACGAAAAAAATAAAAATACGGGAACGCCCCAAATGATTGCTTTGGCGAAAGAAGTACTGGGAATTAAATAGTGTTTTTTTTGTTTAAAAGCTGATTTTTAATATTTTTAGCGGTCCTATTATTTTAAAATCAATTTAAATAGAATTCAAAGCTGTTATTAATCATAACAAAAAGGAAATACGCTTTTATTTTTTAGCTATAAATGGTACATTAGCCAAAAATCCAATTCACTTTATGCTAGAGCAAAATCAATATACCGAAGATAATATTCGATCACTCGATTGGAAAGAACATATTCGTATGCGTCCCGGAATGTATATCGGGAAATTAGGAGATGGTTCTTCGCCGGATGATGGTATTTATATTCTTTTAAAAGAGGTTTTAGACAACTGTATCGATGAGTTCGTGATGGGGTCGGGAAAAACTATTGAGGTGACTATCAAGGATAAGACGGTTTCGGTTCGTGATTACGGACGAGGAATCCCGTTAGGAAAAGTAGTCGATGTAGTTTCGAAAATGAATACCGGAGGAAAGTACGATTCTAAGGCTTTCCAGAAATCGGTAGGTTTAAATGGTGTCGGAACAAAAGCAGTAAATGCACTTTCGAGTGCTTTTCGTGTAGAATCTGTTCGTGATGATAAACAAAAAGCTGCCGAATTTTCAGCAGGAAATCTGATTCTTGAAGAAGATGTAATTGATACAACAAAACGAAAAGGGACAAAAGTAACTTTTACGCCGGATGAATCGATCTTCAAAAACTACAAATTCCGTTTAGAATATGTAATAAAAATGGTAAAGAACTATTGTTATCTAAACAATGGTTTGACTATTATTTTCAATGGCGAAAAATACCTTTCAGAAAATGGTCTTCGTGATTTATTAGAAGAAACAATCAGCGAGGAAGATCTTGAATATCCAATTATTCACTTAAAAGAGCATGATATTGAGATCGCTTTAACGCATAGTAAAACGCAATACAGCGAAGAATATCACTCGTTTGTCAACGGTCAGAATACAACACAAGGAGGAACGCACTTAGCGGCTTACAGAGAAGCAATTGTAAAAACCATTCGTGAGTTTTACAATAAAAATTTCGAAGCATCTGATGTTCGTAAATCGATTGTGAGTGCGATTAGTATTAAGGTTATGGAACCGGTTTTTGAGTCTCAGACCAAAACCAAATTAGGTTCTATGGATATGGGTTCTGATGACGGAACACCGCCGGTATCAGTTCGTACTTTTGTAAACGACTTTATTAAAACCAAATTAGACAATTATTTACATAAAAATCCTCCAACAGCAGAAGCTTTATTGCGTAAAATATTGCAGGCTGAACGTGAGCGTAAAGAATTATCAGGAATTAGAAAATTAGCGACAGATCGTGCCAAAAAAGCTAATCTTCATAATAAAAAATTAAGAGATTGCCGCGCGCATCTTCCTGATACAAAAAATCCTAGAAATTTAGAAAGCACGCTTTTTATTACCGAGGGAGATTCGGCTTCCGGATCGATCACCAAGTCACGTGACGTAAATACTCAGGCAGTATTTAGTTTGCGTGGTAAGCCTTTGAACTCGTACGGAATGACCAAGAAAATCGTGTACGAAAACGAAGAATTCAATTTATTGCAGGCCGCTTTAGATATCGAAGACGGACTGGAAAAATTGCGTTACAACAATATCGTAATCGCAACCGATGCCGATGTCGATGGTATGCACATTCGTTTGTTGTTGATTACATTTTTCTTGCAGTTTTTCCCTGAATTAATCAAAGAAGGACATTTGTATATCTTGCAAACACCGCTTTTCAGAGTTCGAAATAAAAAAGAAACCATCTATTGCTATTCAGACGAAGAAAGAAGAGATGCCATCGAAAAACTGAAACCAAAACCGGAAATCACCCGATTTAAAGGTTTGGGAGAGATTTCTCCTGATGAGTTCAAAAATTTTATTGGAGAAACGATTCGTCTTGACCCAATTATGATGGATAAAAACACTTCGATTGAGCAACTATTGTCTTTCTATATGGGAAAAAATACTCCGGACAGACAAGAGTTTATTATCAAGAATCTGAAGGTTGAATTAGATGCAGTTGAAGAGGAAGTTTAAATTTATGAGAAAAAATATTCTGTGTTTATTAATTGTGGTAATTATTTCCTGTCAGTCAAAAAATGACGAGAAAAAATCAGTTATTGTACCTAAACCTTTAAGTGAAATTAAAATTGAAAAAAACAATGATAGTTTAATTTACAAGATAGATGAAAACACTGTTGTAATAGATCAGGATACTTTAAAGTTAGAAAGTCCCTTTATATATTCTTTTGAAGGAAAGATAAATGATAATAAAAAGATACAGTTGCATCTTTCGAACCAATTGGAAATTGAATACGGAGGATACTCAAAAACAGCAACCGTTTACATAGATGGCGCAGAAGATATTTTCAGCTGTTATTTTACTAAGGATAATAAACAAGATTATTATACGGCAAACATTGATAGTATTGATGATAATAAAACAGCTTGTAAGCTTAAATTGTATAAGCTGTCTACAGAACAAATGTATATAGAAATTTCATTGGGTAAAAAGAGTTATAAAATTTATCCAAGTAAAATATTTCCGGCGTACAAATGCTTTGATGAAATAGACTATACGCTATTTGATTCCAGAGAGGCTTTTAAAAAAGAAGAAGCACCGAAAGAATTTACACCATCGAGAGATTATAATTTTTTTGCTGAAATTCTTTCAAATGATACAGGTTTTGAGATGCTCGAAACAAAATTAAAATATTTAAATACAGATTCTGAAAGCATTAAGAATTATAAAAAATGGAAGCATAGTTTTAAGGTTGCAAAATCAAAAAATGATGATGGGAATTATAGCTCTGAGAATTTGATCGTTGTATCACCTGTTTTTATAGACTCCAATGTTTTCGTTGTTTCTAATTTCTCATATAATTATATGGGAGGAGCTCATGGTTTTGTTCATACTGTATATGATAATTATGATGTAAAAACGGGTACTAAGATTGCTATACCAAGCATAATAAATACAAAAGATAAAAATTTTATCGCTTTATATGAAAATGAAATTAAAGCATATTTTGCGAATGAAATATTAGAGGATAAAATAGTAATGACCGATAATTTCTATATTTTGCCTACAGGAATTATTTTTTCTTATACGCCGAATGAGTTGATTGGTTTAGAAACAGGAGCAATGAATATTTTTTTTAGTTATGAAGAGTTAAAACCTTTTATTTTGAAAAATACAATTCTCGATACATACAATTCGAATTAAAAGCATAAAGAACTTGGGTTTTATTAAACTTAAAAGTTGTTACAACAAAATAAACAATTTATAATTTTCGAATATAAATAATGAAAGACGAAGAAGACGATAACATCATTCCAAACGAAGACGAGAATAATTCTGAAGAAAACCAACTTGATGACAATCTGGACGGTGATGATTCTGAGGAAATTATAAGCGTAAATGCTAAGAATTTTGAAGGACAGCATTTTTACGAAAATCAGGAAGAAGAAGGAGAGGACGTTATTACTAAAGTAACGGGCATGTACAAAGACTGGTTTCTGGATTATGCTTCGTATGTAATTCTGGAACGTGCAGTTCCGGCGATTGAAGATGGTTTTAAACCTGTTCAGCGTCGTATTATGCACTCTTTGAAAGAGTTGGACGATGGTCGTTATAATAAAGTTGCCAATGTTGTAGGTCACACGATGCAGTATCACCCACACGGAGATGCGAGTATTGGTGATGCTATGGTACAAATTGGGCAAAAAGATTTATTGATTGACTGCCAGGGAAACTGGGGAAATATATTAACAGGCGATGGAGCTGCGGCTTCTCGTTATATTGAAGCACGTTTATCTAAATTTGCTTTGGAGGTTTTATATTCTCCAAAAATTACCGATTGGGGAGTTTCTTACGATGGACGTCGTGCAGAACCAAACAATCTTCCGGTAAAGTTTCCGTTGCTTTTGGCACAAGGAGCAGAGGGAATTGCGGTTGGTCTTTCGACTAAAGTTTTGCCTCACAACTTCAATGAGTTAATTGATGCTTCGATCAAGATTCTAAAAGGAAAAGCCTTTACCTTATATCCTGATTTCATGACACAAGGTATTGCCGATGTGTCTAATTATAATGACGGACTTCGTGGCGGACGTGTTCGTGTACGTGCTAAAATTGCACAACTTGACAAGAATACTTTGGTGATTACGCAAATTCCGTTTTCGACCAATACCACAACTTTGATTGACAGTATTTTGAAAGCCAATGATAAAGGTAAAATCAAAATCAAGAAAATTGAAGACAATACGGCGGCAGATGTAGAGATTTTAATTCATCTTTTCCCGGGCGTTTCTCCAGACAAAACGATTGATGCTTTGTTTGCTTTTACAGCTTGTGAAACTTCTGTAGCGCCTTTAGGCTGTGTGATCGAGGATAATAAACCATTGTTTATTGGTGTTTCTGAAATGTTGAAAATTTCGACTCACAGAACGGTTGATTTACTACGTCAGGAATTAGAAATCCAGTTAGAAGAATTAAAGAATAAATGGCATTTTTCTACTTTGGAGAAAATCTTCATTCGTGAAGAAATGTACATTGATTTCAAATTATATTCAGATAGGGAATCACTTTACAAATATTTGTACGATAGATTTGAGCCTTTCAAAAAATCATTTGTCAGAGAAATCAATGACGATGATTTACAGCGATTGACTCAGATCCCAATGATACGTATTACTCGTTTTGACTCTGATAAAGCCGATGATTTCATCGCGAAGTTAGAAGATGAAATGAAAGAAGTAGAGCATAATTTAGAAAATCTAACCGATTTTGCAATTGCTTACTTTACCAGATTAAAAGAGAAATACGGAAAAGGACGCGAACGCCAGACAGAACTTCGTGTTTTTGATAATGTTGAGGCTACAAAAGTAGTTTTACGTAACACAAAATTATACGTAAACCGCGAAGAAGGGTTCGTAGGAACAAGTCTTAAAAAAGATGAATATCTTACGGATTGTTCTGATATCGATGATGTAATTGTGTTTTTACGTGACGGAAAAATGCTGGTAACAAAAGTAGATGCCAAAACATTTGTGGGTAAGGATATTATTCACGTGGCTATTTTTGATAAAAGCGATAAACGTACAATTTATAATATGATGTATCGTGATGGAAAATCAGGCCCATCATATATAAAACGTTTCAATGTTTCGGGTGTTACACGCGATAAACCATATGATTTAACGAATGAGACGGCAGGTTCGCAGGTAGTTTATTTTTCGCATAATCCAAATGGTGAAGCTGAGGTAATTACTATTTTATTACGTCAGGTTGGTACAATCAAAAAGTTGAAATTCGATATTGATTTTGCCAAATTAGCCATTAAAGGAAGAGCATCAAAAGGGAATTTAGTTACTAAATATCCAATCAAGAAAATTGAGTTAAAAGAGAAAGGAATTTCGACTTTATTACCAAGAAAAGTTTGGTTTGATGATACCGTAAAACGTTTAAATGTAGATGCCAGAGGCGAATTGTTAGGCGAATTTAAACCAAGTGATAAAATCCTTGTAATTAGCCAAAGTGGTAAACTGAAGGTTATAATTCCTGAATTATCGACTCATTTTGATGAAGACATGATTGTTTTGGAGAAATTTAATCCTAAAAAACCAATTTCAGCCATTTATTATGATGGAGAAAAAGAACGCTATTATCTAAAACGTTTTTTAGTAGAAACGGACAAGGAAGAAAGTTTTATTACGGATCATCCAAATTCGCAATTAGAAATCGTATCAACCGATTATCGTCCGGTGGCGCAATTAATTTTTGCAAAAGTTAAAGGAGTTCAAAAAGAAGACCTACATATAGATGTTGAAGATTTTATTGCTGTAAAAGGTTTTAAGGCATTAGGAAACCAACTTACAACAGATAAGCTGAAACAAGTTAATTTGCTGGATCCGTTACCTTATGAAGAACCTGTTGAAGAAGTTCCTGAAAAACCGGAATTAGAGGAAGATGATTCAGTCGAAACGGAATTAGATGACGACGGCCAGATAGGTTTAGTCCTGGATTAAATATAAAATGAAAAAAAACGCTAAGATAACCTTAGCGTTTTTTTTTGTAATTAATTATTTCTTTTTCAAATGTTTAAAAAAGGAATTGTATAATTTAATCTTCCATAATTAAAGTTTGTCCAAAACGTTCGATTTTTAGCAATAGAAAATCCAGGATCTGGAATTTTAAACTATACTTGTTTATAATCACTATGCCAAACAGCTTCTTCAGGACCATCTCCTTTATGTCCATCTAATTGAATTACGAAACTTTTAGCTGGAAAATATGGCGTGATATGGATATCTAATAAAATTCTGTCTTTTTGAGTTTTATCCTGTTCAATTTTCATCACAGTGAATTTTTCAATAAGATTAGTTGGACCTTTGATTCCATCTAAAAACTTAATGATTTGGCTTCTTAAATCAGCTTCTGTTCTCGTTGTCCAGTTTTCAAAAGCTCTTCTGTTTAAAAAGTCGAAAAGTACTTTTGTAATGTGGTCAAATACTCTTACTACTGAATAAGTTTGTAAACCTAAGTTATCTCCGTTAAATAAAGTTTTAGCAGAGAAAGCCATAATTTTACTATACTCATTTACCATTGGAACAAGACCCATTTTTTCAAGTTCTGAGATTTCGCTCTTTTTCAAATCAAAACGAACGCTTTCTACTTCATTTAGGCCTCCAAATTTTTTACCTGCAACAACCTGAGACATTAATGTTTTGTATATTTTACCGGCTAAAGAAGTTGATGGCGGTACATATAAATTGTCTTCTTCTCCAACTTCATCATACTTACTTCTTCCTAGTAAATAGTTACAAGTCATGATTGTATTCGATTTAAATACATCACCGCCTGTATGATTTGCATTAAAGAAAATATCTATAACATCATCCGGAGTTTCAAGATCTTGAAAATCAGTTAGTAATACTGTTTTATTTTCGTGTGCTATTTTAGACCATTTGTCTAAAACGGCATTAGAGCCTAAATAACCAGGTACTGAAAGGATAGAGTAGTTTTTTCTCAAATCTAATCGGTCAAAATTTTGTTTTAATTCATTTGAAACATAATCAATAAACAAAGTATTATCTAAATCTTTTAATTGAGATATATCTGCATTTACGATAGTTACGTTTTTAATTTTATCGCTTTCTGCATTTTTGTAGAATAAAGCGACGCTTCGGTATGATGTTTCTAACTCTCTTGAAACATTCAAAGCATATTTCAAATTTCTGTTTAATGTTGAATCTGCAGATGTAGCTTTTGTATTGGCCACTTCAATCATTGATTCAACAGAATCATTACCTTTTAGTAAATCCAGCCATAACTCAAGTCTATTGGTTAGAGTTGTTCTCTCATTTTCCCATTGTGCATCATTAAGAAAAATATTTTTTCTCGCTTTTCTTGTAGGGTTTAAGTTTGACAATCCGTCGATTACATTTTCTAAAAAGGCAAAACCGCCATATTCATTTAATAAATTTATTTTGCTACTACCTTGTTCCTGTAGCAATTGTTCGGTTGAAGAACCATGACTTTTTTGTTCTTTGGTTTGAGTTGCCATATTTATTGTTTATTGTTGTTAATTTCATTCTTAGCGTTTTCAAGTAATTCGATTATAGCCTCTTTAACAGCGGGGTCCTGAATGGCTTTAATTAATCCTCTATTACTGGAAAGTTGACGCACAATTTTATAAGCTTGTTCTTTTTCGGTGTTTAATTTATTCAAAAAAGGACTCTTTTCTTTAATTGATTTTGCTCCAAAATCTCCTAAGTTTTGAAATACCATAGATTCATTCAAATCTGAACCTTCTTCAGTAGTAAATTCAAAATCTACACTTGGTTTGTACTTTTCGAACACCGCTTCTACTGTCTGCAAATCATACACAGCTTCGGGTCCCACCGGCTGCTCATTTGTAAGTTTTTGAATTAGTAATGTTCTGTTTGAAGGAATTTCTAAAATTGACTCATTGGCATCAACCTTCACTTCATTGCCACCAATACCATAATTGAACATGCTCATAATTTTATAAGATTTTTAGTTAATTTTGTAAAACTAATAAAAAAAAAGTTCTAAATAATATTGATTTGTAAGTATTTTATTTGGATTTTTGTTGCAGTATGTTAAAAAATCAATAACACCCTATTTTTGTTAAAAAACAACTTAATATTTTCTTGAAGATGAAATATCTGAAATACCCCGTTAATTTTAAGTCTTTGCTAAGAGGATCGCAGGAGAATTTTTGTAAGATTGACGAGTCGATTGCGTATAATATTATGATGATAATTACAACTTCTTTTGGGGAGATTCCAGAGACACCAAGCTATGGGACGATTATTTGGGATTTAGAATTTAATCAACATATCAAAAAAAGAGATTGGGAAGATTTGGTCAGAAAATCATTATATGATTCAATTAATGCATTCGAAAAAAGATTAATTCTAAGCGAAGTTTCTATCTCTTTAGATGAAATTAATGATAAAGAATTAGGATCAAGTATTAGAAGAAAAGCGAATATAGTCGTAAAAGGTTCCATTATTGAAAGTTTAATTCCTTTTAATTTTCACACAAAGTTGAATATAAGCCCAATTTCGCAATAAAATAAAATATGAAAGACGCCAAGTTTATCGAAATTAAGAATAGGATACAAAAAAAATGCCTTGAAATTTGGGGAATTGAAGATATCGATATGGCAGATCCGTTGGTGATGATGTTATTAGATGTTTTTGTTCATGAACTTTATTATTTGTACCAGGAAGGGGTAGAATCTGATAATAAAATTATTGAAAGAATTGCTCAGGAAATTGTGCCAAGTCAATGGAATTTGCCAATGCCTGCCCATACTCTGGCAAGTACAATTGCGACTAAAGGTATTGTAATGCTAAATAATGATACTGAATTCGTGGTAAAATCAGGAATGGCGACTAATGTTGATTATGATATTTACTTTACGCCCTTTACCAATGAAAGTATCGTAGAAGGGGAGATTAGTTTTCAAATGTATGACTCCTTTTTGATAGATTCTTTAAAAAACGTGAAGCATTTACCTGTACAGCATAAGGTTTTAGATCATCGTATTTGGGTTGGATTAGATGTTACAAAAGAAAATCTGGAGAAACTTAATTCGTTGAAATTTACATTTATAACAGAGAATTCGTCATTAGATGCATTTTTGCAATTTATAACAGTAAAAGATTCTTTAGGAAATAGTATTGAAATTGAAAATGAAACTTTTGATGAAGTACAGGACAATAAACACTATTCCGAGAATATAAAATCATTCTATAAAAATTCTATTTACAAATTAAAACTCGACTTAGAAAATCTGGTATACGAATCGATATTAGACAAATTTGAAATAGACAAAGAAGAGCTTAAATCCAGTAAAAAAGATACTCCATTGATTTGGTTAGAATTTGTATTTCCTGAAATTTTCACCAAAGATGAATTTGATAAAATCCAAATAAAAATAAACACATTTCCAATTGTCAATAGAAAGCTAAACAACAGAGTACATAATGCTCAGATTGAAGGGCGTCTTTTCCCGATGAAAGCAGAGAAAAACACCCATTTTCTTGATGTAATGAAAATTTTCAACGAAAAAAATATTGAATTTACAAATGGTATAAAGCAAGCTAATTCGCTTACCTCAAATACATTTACTGTTTTTTATGGCGGATTAGAAAACTATGATTCACGAAATGCAAAATTTTTTCTTAAAAAATTAGCAAGGGCATTACGCGAGGATATTAGTTCTTTTTCTAATATAAATGCAGATTATATAGATGCTACAATGACCAGGATCAACGAAGAACTTAATTCGATCGAAAGTAAAATCAATAGCAGTTACAGTCAGGTTAATGAAGAAGAAGTGTATGCTTTAATTCATGAAACTGAGAAATCTAAAATTCTATATTACTCTTATTGGACTTCGAACGGACAGGTGGCTAATAATTTGAAAAAAGGGACTATTTTAAAGCAAACTTCCCTATCTGAATTGGCACAGGATTCTACCGTTTTTCAAACAAGCTCTATTGGGGGAATTTACAGAAACAATAAAGTCGAAAAACTAATCAATCTTCGTTATGGTTTTTTGTCAAAAGAGCGCTTAGTTACAAAACAGGATATAAAATCAGCGGTACATTATCATTTAAGAAACATTACTAAAGAAGTCTTAATTACTGATGGAGTAGGAATAAGCAGCAATAGAAAACAGGGAGTATTCAGAACCATTAACGTAGAAGTCGTTTTACAGGAAAAATATGCTTTGCAGGTAGATAATAAGAAAAAAATAGAGATGTTTTTAAAAGAAACCCTAGAAAAACAATCTGTTATGAATATTCCATTTCAAATTACAATCAACTAAACTTATGAACGAATTAGATTATAGTCCAAGCTTATTATCTGCAATTAAATCTGCTAAGTCATTAGCAATTCAGGATGGCCACAGTACATATGGAGTGGCACATTTAGCATATGCATTATTATTTGAACCAACTGGATTAGTAGAAGTATTAAGATCGCTGTCTAAAGATATAGAATATATAAAAGAATGGTTTGATGTGAGAAAAGAAGTATATACTTCTTCACAAAACAACGATAATAGCGTGACAAGCGATAGTGAAGTTGAACATGTTTTTACGGAATCAAATTTTAATAAAATTAGGTTAGGAGCGGATGCCATCGATGCATTTTGTGTTTTTATAGCCATTATTAAACCTGGATTAGTTTATAGCGACAAACAAATTGATGGATTAAATTTAAGCGATAAAGAACTTTTGAAACACTTTGGGCTTAGAAATAACCAAAAGAGCTTTAGTCTGGCAGACAATGCCGATGAGCAGGAAACAATTGATATTAGTTATTGCGACACTTTATACAAAAAAAATATAATTGAAGAAGGAAGCAGTATCATTGGCAGAAACAGAGAAGTTCGATTAATACTTGAAAATATTGAGAGATATGAAAACCATGGTATTTTATTGATTGGAGAATCCGGTATTGGAAAAACAAGTATTATAAAAAACCTCATTTATAACTTACACGAAACAGATCCTAATTTCTTTGAAGAAACACTTGTTTTGTCTTTAAATGTATCTAAACTCGTTGCGAATTGCAGTAATGAAAATGAGATTTCAAAAAAACTGATTGAAATTTTTGAAAAATTATCCAAAAACGGAAAAAGTATTCTTTTTATTGATGACATACAGGTATTACTAAACTCATCAAACTCAAAATCAAATGCTGTAATCAACATCATTAACACTCAATTGACTCAGGGCAGTATTAATATTATTGCTTCGATTGATGCTGATTCTTATAGAAAATCGATAGAAGGAACCACAATAAATGGAAAATTTGAAAATATTTTCATCGAGGAGTTAGATTATTCTTTATTGATTGAATGTTTGAATATTTATAAAAATAAATTAGAAAAACATTATAAAATAGCCATTAATGAAGAGGTATTACAAGAAGCAATTCATTTGTCTAAGCGATTTTATAAAGAAAAAAAACTGCCATACGGAGCAATCGATTTATTAGACAGAACGGCTTCATCTGTAATTGTTTCTAATGCAAATTCATTAGTTGAAATTGTAAAAATAAAAGAGCAGATAAAAGAATCTGATCCAACTGATGAATCAAAAATGAGTTTGCTTGAAAAGGAAATCTACAATCGGATAAGCTGTGTTGTAACCAGTAAAATTGATGTTACTGAAAATTCGAAAAGGCAAAAAAATGAACCGGTAACTTTTGAAGATATTGAGAAATTAGCGTCGAATATTGAAAATATAGCAAAAGAAAAAATTACGATTGTAACAAAATCTGAGATTCTGGCAGTTGTTTCTAATGCAACGGGAATACCGTTGGGTAAAATAAGCGCTGGCGAAAAAGAGAAACTTTTAACGATCGAAGACAAATTACAGGAAAGGGTAAAAGGACAGGCACATGCTATCAAAACATTATCAGAAGCTATTATCGAATCCAGAAGTGGATTAAGCAATCCTAAACAACCCATTGGATCATTCTTTTTCTTAGGACCAACAGGAACAGGAAAGACAGAATTAACAAAAACGCTGGCTGAATTGTTGTTTGATGATGAAAATGCGATGATTCGATTTGACATGTCAGAATTTAAAGAAGAACATTCGGCAGCTCTATTATATGGTGCTCCTCCCGGATATGTAGGATATGAAGAAGGAGGAATGCTTGTTAATAAAATTAGGCAAAAACCATATTCAGTTGTACTTTTTGACGAAATCGAAAAGGCCCACAGTTCTGTTTATGATGTGTTTTTGCAAATTATGGATGAAGGTAAAATTCATGATAAATTAGGGCGTGAAGGCGATTTTTCTAATGCTATTATCATTTTTACTTCAAACATAGGAAGTCAATGGATTCAGGAACAAATAGAAAACGGTCATTTGCCTACTTCTAATCAATTAATTGAGATTATGAGCCAGCATTTCAGACCTGAATTTCTAGGCCGATTGACTGAGGTTGTACCATTTGCCCCTATAAACATAGAAATTGCCAAAGCTATTTTTAAATTACACTTAAATCGCTTGCAAGAGCAATTAATAAGCATCAAAAATATTTCATTTGATCTGTCAGATGGTGCTTTAGAATATCTGACAAATAAAGGATTTTCTAAAAAATATGGGGCCAGGCCAATTGCGGGAATCGTAAGGACATATCTTAAAAAAACAATTTCAAAATTAATTATATCAGAAGCCATTCTTGAGAATGAAGCTATTGTTTTAGATATAAAAGAAGATGAGTTTATTTGGGAAAAAAAGTAAGTTATGGAGCAAGATATTTCAGTTTTAAAGCAACAGCTTAATTTTAATTTAAGAGGCGAAATTCTTTTTTATGAATTACAGAACATTCTAAAAGATGATACTGAGGTTTTTGTCAGGCATAAAGGTCTTTCTAAAAGAAACAATTCCAGAGATGCCATTGATATCTCGTCGATGTTGTATCAGGAAGATTCAAGATTTACCAAGGAAGCACTTGTTTTGCATTTAGCTAAAAACAGTATTTATCATAATCTACCTGAATTACTTTTTCATCCCTTGTCCGTTAGTAATTCTACAATGTCTAACAAAGAGATTGTAGAGGCTGTAAAAGAAAATAAAGAAACAGAGAATAATGCTCTAGATTTCTTTATGCCTTTTGATAATGAGATTTTTACTGCAAATGCTAATTATGCTATTAGGAGCTTACACTTGTTTCAGGATAAGATTGATTTGTTTTTAAATATAGTAGATGAATTAGTGGGTATTGAATTTGATTTGACCAAAACGCAAAAGAAGAATCTCTTTATTTATTTATGTGAAGCCGAAAAGTTAAAAGAAAATCTTCCGGAACTCGAAAAAGTTTTAGAAATGTTACTGGGAAATGAAGTAAAACTAAAATATAAAAAACATGTATTTACCACATCTCCTTTTTTACAATTGAGTAAGGGAATTTTGGGCTTTGATTTAGGGCTTAGCGGAGCTGTAGAAAGTGAGATAGATGATGTAGAAGTCACTTTATATTTTGAAGGAAATATTGATTATCCCATTTTAGAACACAAAATGGAGCTTACGCGAAAAGTATTAGAGTATTTTTTAATTAGTAATCGAAAAGTTGATATCGTATTTTTTAACAACTATCAATTGGGGATAAAACTAAACGAAAACTATTTAGGCATAAATACCATTTTATAATTTAAACCAATAATAAAAGAGATAACATTCAGCTATGAATACAATACTACCATTTTTTTTAAAATACCTGTTAGCACCGTTTTTAATACTTATAATAACGCTTATCATGAGTCAGTTATCAAGTATAAAAATCAAAACAAAAGCGGCCATAATATTTATTTTATGTTTTTCGCTAATAGCAGCTTTACCATGTTTATTTGCTTTTTTTAACAATGAGTTTATTTGGTTTGGCTTATTATTCTCAGTCTTATACTACTTAATACTCGGTGTTATACTGGTCTATTTTATGGATGGTGCCTTATTTCAAAAGATAGAAATAAAAAATAGTGCTCCGGCGAAAGTATTTCTTTTTTTAATTGTAGCAATTCTCTCTTCCTGGATTTACTATCTGGCCTTTAATTATATCGCGATATCCAGTTATGCACATATCAGCATGCTTAATATTCTATGGTTATTTGCACCAATCTTTTTTCAGGAATCAAAGAAAAAATATTTACAGATTCCCGAGTCATTTTATGAATATTGGAGGGTGGGAAAAGAACGTAAAGACATTGAATATTGGGACAATATCGATAAGTTTCGTTTAATGCAGGTATCAATACATATTAAGAAAAAAAACGATTCTGAATTTTTTTCAAAATTTGATGTAAAAATTGCGCAGGATGTCAATTTGGGTAATTGGTTTGATAAGTTTATTGAAGATCAAAATTACAGGTTTCCCAATGATGCTATTGAATCAAGTGCAGAGCATGAAGATAAAGGATGGACTTTTTATACTGCAAAATATTTTAGTTTTCCTTTGTTTATCAGAAACTTGAGCCCTCATCAAACAATCTCTGAGAGTAAACTGAAAAACAAACAAACCATTTTTGCAAAAAGAGTCACTTTAAAACCGCAAGATGAAACTGAGGAATAAATTAAGATTAATCTTTTTCTTTAAATCCTTATGATCAGAATAAAAAACTAACTAATACTAGAATATAACAACATCCAATTATGAAATCAAACATACATTTACCAATTAACTGGACAGATGGTGTAAAACTGACTAAGGACCATTTTATCAATAATTATTTCAACTTTATAACAATTGTGAGCGATTACAATAAAGTTCAGTTAAACAATTTTAATTATGGATCTATAGAGCCGGCCGGTAATAAATCTATAGATATCGAAATAAAAATCGAAGGCGGACAATTAGTTGCCTATTTAAAAAAATGTGAGGTAATTGCTAAAAATGGCTATGTAATTTCTTATAATCAGGATATTTATGGCACAAAACATCCCGAAGCAAGTATCAATGCGAATGATTTAGACAGAAATTCTTTTGAGTATTATTATGTTATTGTATCTATAAATCCTTATGATTTAGTTCCTGTAGGTATTCCTGATCCTGAGATAATTCCGTTACATCATCCTCATGTGCTTCCTGAGATAAAGTTGCATATTATTAAAAAAGGAGAGGTAAATGATAATTTTTTATCAGGTTACTTTTTAATTGTCAAAAAAATAGCCTTCCAAAACGGGACATTCATTGAGGATAGTAAATATATAGCTCCTGTTGTAAAAACAAAAAACAATGAAATTTTAAATCAATTCATATCAAAAGTAAATACCGAATTATATCAGTTAAATGATTTTTCAATAAAAATTCATAAAAAAAACGCACATAGTTCCAGTAATAATAAGTTAGTATCTAACACATTTAGTTTATGTACTAAAATAATTGATTATTATGCAGAACACTGTTTTTACCTTAAAAACATTGCTCCTGAAGAATCTCCGGTGTATATGTTCGATAAAATAATTGTATTAGCCAATCATCTCATTTCTACGTTGACATTGATGGATGACAAAGAGAAAGAAATGCTTTTACAATATTATTACGAGTGGATTGATGTAAAACCTTCAGAATTACTTAGTGTATTGTTTGAAGTAAAAAGTGCTGTTTACGACCATAATGATATTGCACAAACGCTTGAAAAACTAAATCAGTTTCTAGGGATTTTAAAACGCTTATGGCAAAAATTAAGTGAATTAGAATACATCGGAATCAGAAAAGAAAACATTGTCATTAGCGAAGAAACCAAAGTGTCTGCCCCAAAAAGTAATACGTGGTCAATACTAGATTAAAAATACAATTATGAAACCACTTAATCACGATAAAATATCGGCTAAAAAGCGTAAGTTTTTTATCATGTTTTTTATAACATTCGCTTTTATTTTTGGATGTCTGTATATCACGCTGATAACTGCAAATAAAGGTGTTGCCGAGTTGGAGCAAAAACATAAATACTACAATGATATTGCAGTAAAACAAGGTGAAATGAACCTGCTCTTAGATGAAATCTTAATTGAAATCAATGATTTAAGATTTAAAGACAGAACCTTAAACGAGCGAAAAAACCTTCAGTCCCTGATCAACGAGAAAAGATTTGCAATTAGTAATGAGATTCAAAAATCAAAAACAAATTTGACAAATTCATTTGGTTTGTACGATGAGTTTTTAGTTGAACTTCAGCGTATCCAGACTAAAATTGATGTTTTGAAAGAAGCAGAAACAAATTATGATATCAATAAAACGCAGCTTAAAAAGTGTATTGATAAACACGATCAGGAAAATAAAAAAAAATAATCCCATATTATGAAGAAGGCAATAGAATTTGATGAAACATATTGGAAAAAAGTAAAATTCAATTTATTATTTATCATAAGTGCTTGTGTTATATTTATTGGTGTTACTAAGTTTTTATTAAAAACACCCAATTTTAATAATGCAGATATGCTCAACAGAATTAATGAGTATGAAAAAATGCAGAAGATTAAAGTAGATTATGCTAATAAATCAAGGCAAATTTTTAAGACAATTGATACTATAAAGTATGATATCAACCAGGTGCAGCGTATAGATGAAGTAAAAAGAAGGATATCAGAGTATAAACAATTGTATAAGGATAACGAGTTTCATTCGTCGTATAACTTTTGCTTAATTGGCGGGAACTTATTAAATGTTTTTTTAGAGATAAACCTTGAAGAAAGTACCGTCAAGAAAAACGATACTCTTGTACAAACAAGTCTTAACGAATGTAAAGCAAATTTTAAAAATGAACATTAAAAATAAAACAGTAGTTATCCTTTTATTCTGCATTGCGGTAATTTTAGTGATAGTGGCATTATTATTTCCTTATAATAAAAGATTGAGCAGTCTTGATTTTTCGATATTAGATGATAACGACAATCATCAATATGAATTAAATGAGAAATTATCTTTTAAAATAAACGACAGCACTTTAATATCAGATAAAAAAGCAGTTTGGTATTTTGGTAATGGTGACTCAATTGTTAGCAAAGGAAGCGTAGAGTATACTTACGACAGAGTTGGTAAATATTTAGTAACCTTAAAAATTGATAATAAATTCGATTTTTCAAAACAAATCAATATTGTTAACGGAAGAGCATTAACGGCAAAAGATTCTATTCCGAAAATATTTTGCCCAGAGTTTGGTTATGTAGGCGAAGAAGTAGTTTTTACAGGATATTCTCCCAGTTCAAACAACTGGTATTGGGAATTTGGTGAAACCGGAACGATTGATTCTTATGAGAAACAGGCTATCTATATTTTTACCCAGCCTGGAATTTATACCGTAAAACTGGAAACAGACAAAACCAGATATCCAATTACAAAAGAAATAGAAATCCTTCAATTGTATGAACCATTTAAAGAGCCGGAAGTTGTAGATTCTGCGGGCATTGTGTTGACAGATATAAAAAAGCGATTGCAGATTATTGCCAATTTGGGAGCCAAGGACACCAGAATGTATAAGGAACAGGTTAATTACTTAAAAAATAAATATATCTGCAATGATTTATCTGATGTGGTAGTAGTGGTAAACGAAGAAAAATACAATGATTTTTTAAGTTATTGTCAGGGGCTTCATTATTTAGATGGAAATTCTACTATAATTCAAGAAGTAAAATTAGATACCATAAAGTGCTTTAAGCAAATGAATATTACCCAAAAAACTAAAAAACAAAGTAAATAGATGAAAATTAGCATTTTACTTCGATATACCTCTTTGATGTGCTTATTGATTACAAGTGCTGTTTTTTCGCAAGTTAAAAATAGTACAAGCGTTATCCAAAAAACAGAAAAAACAGTGAATACTTATGATAACGAAAAACAAAAAGAAAGTGAAAAATCAGAGTTAAAATTGGTTTTTTCAGATAGAAATGATAATAATATTTATGAAGAACCTTACGGTGCCAGAGTAAAAAATAAAGCTAAAATTTTATCTCCAATGTATGTGATCAATGAAGATAAAAATTATTATGAAGTAGTGGTTGCTGATAAAAAACTGATAGGAAAACCTAAAGGAACATTTGCTGTTTTACGCAGTAAAAAAAATCACTTTTCTAATGCAAAAGAAGTACAATATCTGGGCTGGATTAAAAAAGATAATGTTATTGAGTACAGCAGGGCAATGCAAAACCAGGTCAACTTAAAATATGTAAAGTATTTTGTGGCTTCGAATACTTTAGACAATCTATTCTCTAGCGGTAAAAATGTCAAAAAGAGCGCACTTCTACTAAAGAACGATCCCAACTTAGAGTCAGTATCTAAAAAAAATATTAAGCTTAATGATTTTGTATATGTATATAAAATAAACAAAACAACCAATTCTGCCTTTGTATCCAATTTTGACGATGTTATGCCAAAAGACACCACCAATCTTAAATACGGATGGGTTCCATTGCAATATTTGAATCCTATTGAAGATAATGTGGTTGTAAAACTTAACCCTACAGATACGCTACAGTTTTCTTCAGGAAAAATTAATTTTCTGGCTAATGAACTGTACAAGAATACTTTTTTTGTAAATGAAAACCAGTCAAGTGAACCCATTAAGTTCGAGAATGCAAGTAGTATTTCGCTTCCAATTAATGTTTGGAATCACGATAAAAACAAGATTACCAATCTAAAAGGGGATGATATATCGATTAAAACTATTGAACAAATCGCTTTAGAAAGCAAGAATATTAATTTTTATTACGTTTTTGAGAACAACAACTCAAGTAAACAATATTTAAAAAAAACACTCTCGGCATTACAAAATCTTAAACTAACGACCAATAGTGAATTGTATGCGAATTATAATTTTACCTATTCGTTTATAGCAAAGGGAAAGTCTAAAAGTTATTATTTGATAAAATCGCAATCTTTTTCGAAATGGTTCGATTTAATTGAGAAGAGCATCAAAACGCCCGATGAAATTTTGAAAGAAAATATTTTGCCTAATAACAATACTGGTATCAGCCAATTTTTGAATCCGGAAACAAATTTCGAAAACAACTTTTTTATCCTCACAGGTTTAGAAGGATCTATTAATAATGTGTTGCCGGATAGTTTTAATATTTTGGCAAAAAACAATGCTAAAATACTATACATAATTTTTAAAAATGAAAATAACTCCGATAATCAGGATTTTATTCTTCAAAGTAAAATGTATTTAAGCGAGGCCAGCAATGCAAATAAAAGAAATATTCAGAACTATTATGTAGATCCAAAGCTAGTTGCAAAGAATGATGAGTTTACTTACAATGGAGATGTTGATAATGATTATATCTACAATGCTCCCTTAAAAAGTAATTTTAACGGAGGTATTATTTTTCCTAAATTAAATGGTGAGCTGACTCCTGAAACTATCAATAAAGCTATTGACAGCGTTATTAGTAAAACTATAAAAACGAATAATGCTTTATTAAAATCATTGACGCAATACAAAAATGAATTCAGCTTTTTAAGAAGTCAGCCAAGCGGAACGATTAATAGCCTTATCCAAAATAATCCACGAAAAGATAGTACAGGCACCGATATACCTAAAAATTATAAAAGTGAAACTTTTGTCATAAATGCAAAAGATACGCTGAGCAGTACTTTAGAAAATAAAGTAAATATTTTACTTACGGAGGAGGAGATCAGGCAGCTTATCGAAAACTACAGAGAATTAATAAGTAAGGAATATACCAATGCAAATATTGACAAAGTCGAGATTTTGAGTTTTAGGGACAGATGTAAAATGTTTGCCAGTAAAATTAGACAAACAGAGTATATAAAAAACAGAAGTTCTTTAGCCGATTTACTTTATTTCAAAACAAGAGTATTTGTAAATAGTGCTGAGCTGCATCAAATAAGAATTAAGGATATTAGAAAGTTTAAGAAAAAGCCTGATGAATTCAGAGCAATTTTTACAGCTTTAAATACTAAGGTTGAAGTTTTAGAAAAAATGCAGCGCAATAATACTTTTGAGGTTTTTGACGATGAGTCTCAGACTAAATATTATTATATATCAAAAAAACTTCTATTATAAAATAACGATTATGGAGATTATGAATACAATAGAAATGGCAAAACCTTTACATGAAATAATTTTAGAGATATTTTATTTTGAAAGCAAAGGAAAACCTTGTGAACTCACAAAAAAAGAAATCTTATGGAGACTTAAAGATCCGGGCATTACCGAATATCAAATAGAAGAAGTTCTTAATTGGATGGTGCATCATAAAAAATTAACAGAAAGCTTGGGTGTTTATTCCTTAGACCGCTTTGAACTGATAGATCTCGAAGAAAAATTTAAAAACGAAAGATTGAATAAAGAAAAAAAACAAGAACCTATTTTTTTTACTAATTATAGTACTATAAACAACATTCATAGTGCAGCGAGGCCAAAACCAATAGAGATAATCGTTCAGTATATTTTACCAACATTTTTACTATCCTATATTGTTTTTATCTTTTTTTTGGTAAACAAGTTAAATAACAGCTTCGAAATCAATAACAATAAGATTGAAGATGTAAGTGAGGTAACACTTAAAGAACCCCGAACTGGTGTTATTAAGAAAAAAGCAGCCTTATCTGATAAGGAAGTAAAGCGCTTGTTTTCTAACCAGCATCAAAACATTTTATATTTAAATAAAACAATTGATTCTTTACAGAAACAAGTAAATAAAATAAATGAAATTCATACTAATGCAACTTTGGATATTAAAAGCCAGGTAAATTCATTGCAACCTCAGGTAAATAGTATCATCTTACATATTACAGTTGTGCTTTTAGGGTTTATTTTATTGTTTTTTATGAAAAATATTATTAATTAATGTTTTTTGTTTGAAATATATTTGTATATTCGTACATAATTGATTGCGAATCCTCCTCACCTTCCTACAAGAAGCAAATCAAAAAAGTACATTAGTACAAAAAAGAGGTATTCTAAAATCATATAGAATACCTCTTTTTTTGTTTATACTAGTCAGACAATATAAAGAGGATTCTAAAAAAACAATTTTTAACAACTTAATTATTTTATTATGGCATTTAAATCAATTTTAGAATTCGAAGGAAACGAGTACCAAGTATTATTTTCAAAAGTAGAAATGTTAAGACATACTGACGGTAAAGGAGCTGTTTCTTCTGAAATTAAAGGAGGAAGATTAAATTTAAGACTAAAATCTACTGACAATACTACTGTTATTGAGCAGGCAGTAAATAGTCAGCACAAACCAGTAAGTGGAAAAGTAAAATTTTTCAAAGCTGATTCTGAGCAAGTAATGAAAGAACTTTCTTTTGAAAATGCTTTTATTGTATTCTTTAGCGAGCAATTAGATGCTTTGGCTGAAACTCCAATGACTACTGAGATCACTTTTTCAGCAGAAAAAATTACATTAGGTAATGCAACATTAGACAATAATTGGGCTAAAATTTAATTTTTTCCCTTTAGTAAACAAGAAGCGGAACTTTACCGCTTCTTGTTTTTTTATACAATTTCTTCAAAAAAACATTGAATAGTATCGTTTCTATATTTCAGAACATGATATTTTTTTAGCTTAAAATCGAATTCGGCGTAAAGAACTTTAGGAAGAAGAACTTTAGACTATACTCTATTTAAGTTAAAAATTTAAAAAAGAATTAAACTTAAAAGTATATATATTATGGTCATTCCTAAAATAATCTTTGGTATAGACGGCAAAGAAATGTCTCACTTTACTAAAATCGATTTAAAACAAACCATCAATACTCATCACGAGTTTAAAATCAGTATTCCACACTCTGTTATAGAAAAGCCCAGAGCTTACACGATGGAAAGTGCACAAGAAACTCTTGGAAAAGTGGTTCATATTAGACTAGATGCTAATAATAATTTCTTAGGAATTATCACAAACGTACGATACCAACAGGAATTAGGACATATAGGCAGTCAAATTGTTATTTCCGGATATTCTAAAACTATTTTATTAGAAGCAGGTCAAAAATTGAACTCATGGGAAGATTTTAATTTGAAAGATATGGTGCATGATGTAATACAAACTGCTGCCGGTGAACAATTGCAATATGAAATTGATCCTGAATTTACTTCAAAAATAGAATATCAGACTCAATATCTCGAATCGGATTTCAGATATATTCAGCGATTGGCAAAACAATATAATGAATGGTTATTTTATGATGGAGAAAAATTATTTATAGGAAAACCAAAACAGGAAAGCAGTCCTATTAAATTAATTTATAACAAAGATTTATTTAATTTAAGTATATCAGTAGAAGCAAAACCAAACCAATACAGTGGTTTTACCTATAATGAAAATAGCGATCAATTATATCAGGCGCAGACAGATGACAGCGTTGTAGAAGGATTGCCTAAATTAGGTAAAGATGCCTTTGAGGCTTCAAGAAAATTATATAAAACATCTTCCTATGAATATGGTCAGTTTAGTACTGGAGATGATGTATATTTTGAAACTATTTTAAAAAAGAAACAAGAAAGTGCAGCCTCTGATGGTAATTACATCTTAGCAACAAGTGGTAATCCAAAACTTCGAATAGGCTCCATTATTAATATAGAATCTCAGCAAATATTAGATAAATCAGATGTTTTTAAAAAAGGATTAGATAGTTCTAAAACGCATTATGACTCTAATGAAATAGGCACTTATATTATTACTGAAATTACACATGAAGCTACTGAAATAGGGGAGTATGAAAATAGTTTTAAAGCACTTCCTGCCAAAATAAAAAAATTACCAGAACCTGAAGTAAATATGCCGGCTGCACAAGAACAAAGAGCTGTTGTGGTCGCAAATGATGACCCTAGTGGAAATGGAAGGATTCGTGTAGAATTACTATGGCAGAAAAAACAACAATCCCGTACACCATGGTTGTATGTATTGACCCCTAATGCAGGAACAAGTGATATTGTAAATAAAAACCGCGGCTGGGTTACAATACCCGAAGTAGGAGATCATGTGATGGTTAGTTTTCGTTACAATGATCCAAACAGACCCTATGTGATAGGAAGTATCTTTAACGGAAAAACAGGAGAAGGGGGTAAACTGGATAATCATATTAAAAGCTTTTTTACACGTTGCGGTTCTACTATCACTTTTGATGATAAACAGAAAAGCATCCTGATTAAAGATCCATCTGATAATAGTATTTACTTAGACGGTGAAGGAAATATTACCGTAAATGCACCTAAGAATATGACAATAAATGTAGGCGATAATCTGGATATTACGGTTGGTAAAAATATGTCTGTAGGTGTAGGTGGTAACAAAAAAACAACTGTTGATGGCAATAACAACTTAAAAGTTGGAAAAGACAATACGGTTGACATAACAGAGTTACATAAACTTATTACTCATATGTATGAGCAAAAAGTATCAGGAGATAAAACCGTAAAGATCAATGGTGATTTAACTAAAACCACTTCTACGACAACCCACAAAGCAATAGGGGGAGATATTTTGATAAAAAGTTCTGGAATTTCAAAAGTATTGGGAGCTATTGATGCTAAAGTAAATAAAGGATAAAATATTGCTTACCAATTGACACAAAACCATCAGAAAAAAGCACATCTAAATTGAATGCAATATAAGCAAGGTAAAAAAAATGATTGTCAACTACCTTTAGTATATTTATAGGCAGCGCAAGCTATGCGTAAAAGTAAAAAAACATGAGAAGAATAGCTCTTTATTTAATACTCGTCCTTACAACAAGCATTCTAACAGGCTCTTGTCAGGAAAAAAAAGAAACAAAAAAACACGCCAATATACTTAGCGTACAAGATACTCTTACTAGTATGGAAACAAATTTTAAATGGCAAGAAGGTTTGAGTTGCCCGTCAGGATACCCAATACAAGTATATAGAGGCTGGCTTGAAGGACCACTGGTATCAAACGGAGTTAATGAAGAACCAAATAGTACAACCAGTATATATGGTTTTGGCACTACAACAGGTATTGGAAATTGGGGAGATAACTCCTCAGGTATGAGTCAGGGTGAAAAACCCATTCCTCAAAGGCTTAATTGTACCTGGTATTCGTATGTAGAAGATGTTATGTATCATATAAACACTGAGCTTGATTACCCAAAAATGGTAAAGCTATTTAATGAAGGCTTTCAGAGTAGTGTTAGAAAAAGAGGTAAAGTAATGACAACTTACAACCATATTACTATAGGTTTTGCTCCTGGCGGAGTAGTTGTAGTTTGGTTAAAAGGTGGTGATAAAGATGTTGAAATAGGACGTTATCAAGGACAGAAAGTAGTGATAGATCCTAAAGAAATAGCTTCGCTGGACAGTCATGAGCGTTTATTGTTTGATCCTGTCGATAGAGAACGTACCCTTAAAAACCCTAAAATTATCTCTCTGGAAGATCAGCAAGCCAATAAAAATAAACCTATCCCTTACGGACTTTGGGACAGTTACCGTGTAAAGTATAACTGGAAACCTGTTTTTGAATTTGTGAGAGAAGGCAAAATATCAGATAATCTTTCATTTGATATGTTTAATGGAGAGCGAGAAACCTTACTGGACCAGGAATTTCTAAAAAATGAATCTCAGGAAAGAGCAATTCCCCGAGTATTGAGTTTTGCCTGGTGGGGTAAAGATGGACAGGGCTATGGAGGTTATATTCGTTTTGATGAGAAAGAAATTTTTGCAGCATTCCAGGAACTGCATAAAAAGAACCCCGAAGCAAATATTGATTTAGAGGTTAAAATAAACCCAGGCAGTACCTATTTAGCAGCAACGGTAAAAAATGGAATTAAGGCCATACCTCTAAAGAAAAGTAATACAGAAGTTTATGAGTCGCGTTCATTAACAGAAAAATACAAAAAAGAATAGTTTATGGGAAAAACATTTGTATACAACACGGGAGCAGGTAAAGATGAAGAAAAACAGGATGAACTTCCTCTTACTTTTGGAATATTTATAGATGGTACCCTTAATAATAAGGAGAATACCGATATGCGTAATAAGCACAGCCGCGGTATAGATAAAAATGGTAAGGTCGACTATTCTAAAGGGAATGGAGAACTGGAAACAGAAGACTCTAAAGAATATAAAAAAATAAAGAATAAAGGACGAATAGAAGATCTTCTGTCGAAAAAAAATAAAACACCAGCTGAGCAAGCTGAGTTTAGGGCTATTCCTGAAAGAGACAAATATCTTGTAGCCTCATACAGAGTTCCATTAAACGAGTTTGGTCTGGACCGCATGGGTACAGATAACAGCTATAGTAATGATTATACCAATGTAGCTCGCATGTGGCAATGTTGTGAGCAAAAAAAATATGCAATTTATGTGCCGGGTATGGGTACTGATAACCTAATGCGCGACAGTCAGGATGGTTTTGCCTTTGGTTCTGGGCAAACAGGTATACGCGCAAGAGTACGTAATGCTTGTGAGCAAATAGCAGATAAGATATCCGAAGCAATAAAAACGAATCCTAAAAAAGAAATAAAAGTAACTAAAATTACAATCGATGTTTTTGGTTTTAGTCGTGGTGCTGCTACAGCAAGAAATCTGGTTTATGAGGTAAATCTGGATTCTGGTTATGCAAATGCAGTGCAAAAAGAGATTCCCAACGGTATAGAATATAAGCAATCTGCCTCTAAAAAAGGAGGGCCAATAGCTGTGAGAAAATTTCGTAAAGCATTTGTCGATGTCGATAATTATGAGATTGACAACACCTATTTAGTAAATGATCAATTGCCAAAAATGGGGCATTTGGGGTATAGTTTGCTCCAGAAAACCGATCTTGAATTTAAGGATTTAAAAAATATAGAAATCATTGTAAGATTTGTAGGTATTTACGATACGGTTTCATCTTATTTTGAGCAAAATGATGTTCAGGATCATTATGATGATTACGGAAATCTAAAAGATGAAGGAGGAAAACTAATAAAAGAAGCCTGGTCAACACATTTTAATGATGATATAGGCGAGCTTCATCTTAATAATTTATACTGTCAAAAAGTAGTTCATTTTACGGCAAAAGATGAACATCGTCAAAATTTCGCACTCACCAGAATCAATCAAATTCCCGGTAAATACATCGAAAAAAACTTTCCGGGAGTGCATTGTGATATTGGAGGAGCTTATATGACGGAGAAAGAAGTTATCGATGAAATAGGAACCCAGATGAAAGACAGAAACTATGTTTCTGTTCTTCCTGCCAGCATTTCTTATGACAGAATGGGATTAGATGCCCTTAGAGGTGACTTGATAAGACAATATTGGTATCGTGAAGAGCAAATCGAAATAAATATTCAGTGGAGTCTTCCTCCTTATAGTAAACTCACAGGAACCCGTGGTAAAAAAATAGAAGGTACTGACGATCAATATGAAGGAGTAAAAAAAGAATACAGTTATGTCCCACTTCATTTTATGGAAACCTATGCAAAAAGTACTGAAATGAAAGAGTATTTTGTAGAAGAATCAGGCTTGAAATTTCCATTAGATGATTTCTTAAAACATGTAGAAAGCTATTTAACACCTTATGCTCTGGATGAAACCAATGAGGTTAAAGAATGGGATTTTATTTGTGATGAAGAAATTGAAGAAAAAAGACTTGAAAGGATTGAAAAACAAAAATTAGAAGCTGAAATAGAGAGTTTCGAACAAAGACTAAAAGATCACACATACGAAATGGAAGGTCTGAAAAAAGTAACCGATAATTTAAGAGTTGAACAATATAAACCTCAATTAGATTTTGGTACTCTTAAAATACCGCAAGAAACTGCAGTAAAAGAACCTGAGATAAGAACCATAGATTTACCCGAAGTAAAGGTAATAGGCTACAATTCTCAGACAATGCTGCGAAAATTAAGAAATGAGTACTTGCATTGGTCTTCAACAAGAGACTGGTTTGGTATGCAGCCCAATACAAATAGAAAAAGACAAATACATTAAGTATGAATTATTTAGATTACCATGTTGTACTTCCAGAACTTGATAAAATAAATGATTTTATATTTGAAACTGTAACAAAAGATTTTTCTAATCCTAAAAAGATTAAAAAAATAAGCTATATAAGAAAAATTGCCATTACGAGATACAAAAACAGCGGAAATGATATGCTGTTTCAATTATTTCTTTCTGAAATAGAAATCACAAGTAATTTGTCTATAGAAAATATTTTTTTTCTAAAAAAAATAGGAGCAGCTTTTGATGAAATTGAAGTAGAAATAAATGACTATGGCAAAATTATCAAAATATTAAATTTTGAAGAATTAGGGAAACGATGGGAAATTATTCGTAAAAAACTGGCTATAGATAATGTAGGTTTTGTTGCAGAATCATATATGCAGGATATTAGTAATTCATTAAAAGATGAAAAAAAGTTAATCTCCTTTTTTTCTGATTATAAAATGTTTGGTCTATATTTTTCAAGTTTATACAGAAACTCTTATGCTGTTGAGCGTCAAAAAAAAATAATAGATTGTGGGAACAATTTAATATTAGAACGTTTTTATCCAAAAAATGAAAAATTTGATAGTTATTTAATAGAAGGGATTCCTCTTGAGAATAATGAAAATAGTGATTTTGTAAAATATCAGGGCAGTATTCAATATCGAGAAAACCAAATAGAATTGGCAACATTAGAAGTAGAGAAAGAAGAATCGACCATTTTGTATAACATTAATAAAACAACACTTTAATGGCAAAACCAGATAATACTTTAAAAAGAAAAGAGCGCGAGGAAAAAGAGGATGCTGAGGATGGCTTGAAATTTGTAATTAACGGAGCCAAACTCAAATGCGACTTATGTACTGTTCCGGCAGGCGACTTAAAAGTAAATTTTGATACACCTACCATACAAGATAAAAAAGTAGCTACAGTTGTCGAGAAAGACATGAAGAGCTTAATCTTTAAAGGCAATTGTAAAAAAAGCCCCAATAGTGCCAGCCCATGTGCTTCAGTAATGAAACTTGCCGACTGGAAAGATGTAGGGACAGTATACTTTCAGGACAAATTTCCGCTGCTTCTTAAAAGTACCATAAAATGCGAATATGGAGGTGTTGATGTTAAAATCACAGACTCTGCACAACGCAATGAGGTTGAAAAGATTGATACTACAGGCGCGCCTGTGCCTAGTGTAGAAATTATAAATGTAAATGGATATTTCTACAATACAAACGGTACGTTTGAAGGAAAAGTTAACGAAACCAAAAATTCAGGAAATAGTACTGATGTATATACCTGTACAGGGAAATCTACACAAAAAGATAAGGATGGAAAAGAAATTACAACCTATAATGAAATAAAATTACTAAAAGAAAATGATGAAAATATAACGCACTCAAATTTTTGTTATATAGCCTATGTAGTAAAAATGGAAGCTGGTGAGAATGATTTGAAAGAATTAAAGTGTATTGCTTATACTAGTTTTAATCGTTCTAAAAAAGTAAAAATAAAATGGAAACAATTATTAGCAACTGCTTATTCATCAGTTGGCGATAAAAAAGAACTTAAAGAAACAAAAAATGATGAAAAATCTAAATTAACCAGACAGTCACTTTTCTATGTGCTAAATGGAGAAGATGATTTAACTAATGGAGCTGAATTCTGGGACGGTACAGATTTTCTAGCGTGGGGTAATTCAGAGACAAATCCATATAATAAACTTGGACAAAATAAATTTGATGAGTACAAATTTATTGAAATTCCAAAAGATGTATATGATGCTTTTATAGCCTCAAATGGTTCGTCTACAAGGTATGGAGATAAAGGAAATCATAATAAAAAGAATGATCAAGGCACACACGAACATATTACAAAAAAGGAAAAGAAAAAAGTATTAGGACCTGATAAAAAACCAATACTTGGAAAAGATGGTAAACCAGTATTTGAAGAAGTAGATGTTCCATCAAAAATTAAATATGAAATACCAGCAAGTGATTTTAAAGATCAGGACCATTGGAAATCAGGAAGCTTTTATTATGAAACCGGTGTCAACGAAACCTATGGAATTTCAGGTACTATAAGTGCTGGAAAAAGTATTTTTTGGAAAAAAACGAAAACGAGATTAACAAGTGAAAATGCTTCAAAAAAATGATTATGAAAAAAATGCTTATTTTAATAATTATAAGTTGTCTTACCTTATCTTTTTGTATTTCAAAGCCAGAAAAAATTGATTCAGATTATACATTAGCTTTTGTAAAAGAAATTTATATTGACAGAGACAACAGTGGTAATGAGGAAAAAGACATTAGGAATTTTATTGGTGTTTTCCCTAAAAACAAAGACACTATAACTGTTTATCAATTAAATTCAGACCTAACAGAAAAGCCACAGCTATTTTCTTATTGGGTTAAAAATAAAAATAATAATTCAGTTGTTTTCGCATGTTCAGAATCTGAACAAAATATAAAAGTTATTTTCGATAAAAATAATATAGTTAAAGTTGAAAATGATGTGTATAGTGTTAATAATCAGTATTATGATTTTTTAAAACAAAAAATATTGATAGAAAATTCAGTTTTGGATTTGGCATTCTTTTTAAAAGACGGATATGGAGATTATTCGCAATCACTTGAACCATTGAATAAAAATTGGAGGAACCAGAAAGAAAATAACTCATTTAAAATTATCTCTGTAAAAATCAAAAACAGAAATTATCAAACCGATAATCAATTTTTTGAGTATAAAATAGCTTATGAATATAAGAAAAATGGACAATTACAAAGTATTTTAAGTAATAACAGATTTAATAAAGTATTTGTAAAAGAAAGTAAAACTTATACTATATATTCTATTGAAGACGAAAAAAATGAACGAAGTAGTTCTAATGCAGAACTTTATAAAAATAAAAAAACTTTATTTGATTCTATATCGGGCAATTGGACTCAAAATTCAACGGTAAAAACATCACATTTTTTAAAGTATCAATCGAAGCTGAAACTTGTAGATGTTGCTAAGAAGCCTAGAAACTTAGATGAATCTATTAAATTATTGAAAATAGAAAAAAAAGACCTTGAATAAAAAAAGAATGTGTTTATAAATTGATTCAATAGTAAATCACATACAAAATGGGCTAAAGAATTTTTTAATATGATGCAGAATGTATAAACAAATAATTTTTATTATTGTTTTGTTAGTTAATCAACTAATTGATGCACAAGAAAACGTAAATAAGCTACCGGTGTATAATAAAACGGAAATGATAGGTTCGTTATACACGCATACAACGTTAAAAGAATGTGATGGATGTTATGTATTAGATAAGATTAAAATTTTCAATAAAGTGATTGTCGTTAAATCAGAAGCACGAATAATTGGAATAGAGGGCAAAAGTCAGTTTGAAAAATTGTACACTGTTGAGCATATCCAAAAAGGGAAAAATATTATAATTACGTTCAATAATACAATGAACTCAACGTCTAATAAAATATACATAAAAAAAATACAGGGGCAACTTATTATTTGTAAGCAGTTTAGTTATAGCAATTCGTCTGTTTCAATAAAAATAGGGGAAAACGATTATTCAAATTACCCATCAAATTTTATTTGTTCGCAAAATATTAGCAAAAAGATTATTAATGATACTTTAGACATAAAAGATTTATTTAAATATAAAGAAAGTAAAGAATGTTTTCATTGTCCAAATAAATACTCTTTAGATGAATGCATAATAATGAAAAATAGCAATCAAAAATTCAAATGGGATTAAGAGCCAAAATAGGCAAAGAAAAATTCTTACTTTACTTATTAATCGATTTACTGTTTTCGAAATATCGTATGAAAAAAAAATAGCTTTTTTTAATCCTTTTATTACTAGTACATTTCATTTCTACTGCACAGAAAAATAATGCAAAAATTAAATATTCGGTTAGCAATGAAAAAACTTTGCAGTATAGAGAAAAAGTTATTGATCGAGACACTTTAACTGGATATGGTCCAAGTGTTAAGATTTTTTTTAAAAATAAATTAAGCCTTAACTTGTATTTTGTTGATGATAAAACATTTCTAAACAATAAATTACTTTACTGTTTTAAAAATGTTCAATATTATGAATCTCTAGTGTTTTTAAGTTTTAATAATAAAGAATTCTTATATATCTATCCCCATTACTATGGACGCGTAGGTTCTTATATATGGTCCGAATTAGGAGTTCTAATTGAGATAAAACCAGTGCCTATTATTAAAGAAAATATGGATTACTTTGAAGATAATGAAGTCGAAAGCATGATGAAGTTTAAGAATTACAAAATAAAAAGCCTTAAAAACAAAACTTGTGCTGATGGTTCTATTAATTAAATGAACTTTAGTAAATACTGTAGCTGACAAAATAAATGAGAAAAAAATAAAAAATGGTGTATATATAATTTTGGGTTTCAACGGTGGTGATAACGGATTTGATCATAGAAAGAGTAATTTAAAAAAGATATTAAAGATCTTGAATGTAAAAGCAAGCTGTATAAATTTAAATGGGAAACAAATCGGAGAATATAAATACGATACAAGTGATATGAAAAATACGAAATGGGGAAAAGATAACAAACAAAGTATACAAAGTCATGACGATTAAGAAAATAATAATTTTAGTTTTAGTTATTTTAAATTATTCTTTGGGTGTTGCTCAAGAAAAAGAATCAGGTTATTTTGACAATGATAACATTGAAGATACATTAGAATATAAATTCGTGAGCGATTCAATTGATGGACCAATTTACGAATGTAAAATTATAGTTGGTAATGGTAAAAAATATAGTTTTAATCTAGGTGTCGGATTTGAAGGTATTAGTTTTTTTAATTGTGGGAAAGGATGTATAGAAACAAGTCAAACAAAAGTAGGTATGATGGGATTTGATGTTTCAGAAATTTATAAATACAAAAAAGAATATGATAATTGGATATTAGAAAAAAGAACAACTACGTATGTTGATAAAAAAAAGGAAGTTTACAAACCTAAAAATCCAACAGGTATTGATGGAAAAGAATATAAAATCAAGAAGGGAACAAAGAAAAAATAGATTATAAAAAGCAAAAAAATAGTGGTGATGAAGAGCTGCAAAAAATCCTTGAAGAAGAGGAAAAAGAATCCTGCAAACAAAGGAGAAGTAAAAGCTAAAAAGAAATGACAAGCAAATTTATAACATTAATACTTATATTTTTTTCAATTTCAGTAAATAGTCAAAACCTTAAGATTTTAAGAGATTCTGTATTTGTAGATTCTGGCTTCTTGGTAATTGAAGAATTAAAAATTAATTCAAATATTGAAAAAGCAAATAATAAAATATATTCAATTACTCAAAGTACTTATGAAATATTTGAAAAACCTTTTGTAGGTAAACCGGAACAAAGGATCAAAATGAAAAAGGATACAATCTCTAATCGTATTTTGAAAAATACTTTAAGAGAGGCAAATTCAGGATTTGAACATTATGAAATTTACTATGATCAAAATAATATCATTAATATTTCGATTGCAATACAGTCCTATGAATCACCGTGGGAAGCGATTCACTATTATTGTTTTGACTTAAACAATGGTCAACGAGTTGGAATAAATTTATTTGTAGCTCAACAATCACTTTTAAAAAAAATTGAAAAAAAATTAAAAGACCAAGAAATAGAATTGGCAATAAAACCAAATAATCTATTAAATTTTAAAATAATTACTGACAAGAATAAAAACATTTCAGGTATTGATTTTTCAATTTTTGATACTAAAAACTACAGGAATAGTGGATATGAAGAATTCACTGTTCACTTTGAATGGAAAGAAATTGAAAAATATATTTCACCCATATTCAAAAAGCGATTATCGAAATAAGAATTGAAGTTAAAATTATGGGAACTAAAATAAAAAAGTACATACAAAATGAATTTAGATTAGTGCTAATTTTTATTTTAATTTCTAATTTATCAAATGCCCAAGATAGGAGTAAAATCGGTTACATGAAAAATATGCATTTGATTATTGTTTATATATAAATTATAATAGAGTAGATTCAACTTATCTCTATAAGTATAAAATAAAGGATAAGTCAAGTACTGAGTTTTCTATTTTAGGTAAAATAACCGAGAATGAACAAAAAGCGATTAGAGATTTTATAAAAAAAGAAACAGAAAAATTCTATTCGATGAAGCATTTATATTATTCAGAAGAAGAGAATAGTAATATCATAGTTGCTAAGTGCTTTTATTTTTATGAATCTAAAGAATTAGATAAATACGTTAAAAAAATATTGAAGAAATAAGAAATACAAAAGATAGCTGCTTTTTAGTTAAAATTTGAAATTTATACAATCATATAAATTCTGGGCAAGCCCAGTAAATTCAGCATTCTTACATATTTCAATTGTTTTAAGAAAATATATTTTCCTTTTTTTGATGAAAAAGATTACGAATAAGCTTGTTTGTTTCGTTTATATTTGTATATTCGTACAAACAAATTGATTGCGAATCACCCTCATCTTCCTACAAGAAGCAATTAAAAAAAAGTACATTAGTACAAAAAAGAGGTATTCTAAAATCATGTAGAATACCTCTTTTTTTTGTTAATACTAGTCATACAAAATAAAAGAGGGTTCTAAAAAACATTTTTTAACAACTTAATTATTTTTATTATGGCATTTAAAGCAATTTTAGAATTCGAAGGAAACGAGTACCAAGTATTATTCTCAAAAGTCGATATGTTAAGACATACTGACGGTAAAGGAGCAGTTTCATCTGAAATTAAAGGAGGTAGATTAAACCTAAGATTAAAATCTACAGACAATACTACTGTTATTGAGCAGGCAGTAAACAGTCAACACAAACCGGTAAGTGGAAAAGTAAAATTTTTCAAAGCTGATTCTGAACAAGTAATGAAAGAACTTTCTTTTGAAAATGCTTTTATTGTTTTCTTCAGCGAGCAACTTGACGCTATGGCAGAAACTCCAATGACTACTGAGATCACTTTCTCAGCAGAAAAAATTACATTAGGTAATGCAACATTAGATAACAATTGGGCTAAAATCTAATTTTTCCCATTTAAGCAAGAAGCGGTATTTTACCGCTTCTTGTTTTCTATATATTATATTTTAATGTTGTTTGTGATATTAATTATTGAATAATATTGAACTTGTATTTATTTCTTTTAAAAGTAAAAGAGATTATGCTTTGCACCATTGATTGAAGCAGTTTTGCTTATTTAAGCTTCAGGATTTATTACTACAATGGTTTGGTCAGTTTTTCTTCTTCATATAGAATATTAAGTATGTCCTAAACATACTTTTTATGCAGGATTTATATTAAAAAATAATTTCAATTAAGGAATTTTTAGATATATCTACAATCAAATAAAAGCAATAGTCTTCGATGATACCACTAAAAGTAATTTTCAGCACAGACCTTAAAAAGAGATCTTATTTTAAGGGTATTGACTTATACCAAATTAATAAATACCATGGCTAAATCTTCATCTTCAGGAAAACATAAAAATGCCAGTTTGTTGGGAGTTAAAGGCCCTCAATATAATCGGCAAACAGGTCAATGGGAAAATACAGATAAGCTGGACGCAATGATGCAACGAAGAAGCGTGCAAAGTTATCGTGTTGCAGAAGATGCTAAATCTAAAAATATAATCTCGTCAGTTAAAAAAGAAAAACCTGTTCACCATCAATTTTTGACAACAATTGCCATTGATATTTATGATTTTGCAAAAGCAAAAGGAGCATCTGCAAAGGGAGCATTGCTTGTATTAGCACAGGCAAGTTTAGAAAGTGGATATGGAGTATCTGCAATAAAAAATGATGATTATAATTTATTTGGAGTAATGGGAAAACCTTCTAAAAGAAGTACTTCACATGGTTCTGTTAAAGACTATTCAGGATTGGGAGGATATCAGGCCGCCTTAACGGATTATTTTAATAAAATAAATAAAAACTGGAGCTATTTTTCAACCATAATAACTCAGGATACTATAACATCAGACGATATTGACAAAGCTTTTAACACAGGAAAATATTATCCAACAGATAAAGAAAGGCATGCTGGTAAATATACCTATAATGCTGATAAGGATAGTGCGGGAAAGAATCATTATGGAGAACATTTATTAAAACAGATAGGTGATTTTAAAAAACGTTTCAAAAAAAGTTTAGAATATCAAATTGAAGTTAATAAAGAGAGGTTAAAGGAAATAAACGGACTGTTAACAAACAATTCCATTTTATTTACAGATCCGGGAAAAATTAAACTAGAGGATGAAAAAAGGTTACTTATTAGTCAAAACGAAAAATTCAATTCTATTTCAAATGAAATTAACTAACTTTTTTAAACTCAAAATAATTTTAATTGTTTTTGTTTTTCTTGGATGTAATGCAAAGACCAAAGAAAAAGATGTTTCAAAACAGATAGTCAAAAATGAGCAAAATAAATTAGAAATTGACAGTCTTGAAGTTAAAGACAAACAAGGGGTTTTATATACCATTAAGTATTTTAATGATACTATTTATGTAGATCAGGGGAAAAAAAATATCCTTAAAATAGGATATCTAAATCGGTTAGATCGTGCATTTCCTGTAAATGGTCTTATTGTAAATGATAAATCTGCAGATTGTTATATCACAGACAATCAGATCCTTTTATTGCCCTTAAACGAAATCAATAACCGAATAAATTTATTTGCAATTGATTTAAAAATTAAAAAGGAAATTAACTATCAATTTAATGACACATCTGATATAATTACAACCGCTATAAATGCTTTTTATTTTAATGAAAAAACCAATATAATAATAAGCACAAATAGTTTGAATTATGAAGGAAAAACAACTGTTCATTATTATAAAATAGGTAAAAGTCTAATAAAACACCAAGGCACCAAAGAATTGGATTTAACACCTGAGATGCTTGAAAGCAATGAAGTACTTGCTAAGTTTTTAAATACACGCAATAATAATATTCCTTAGGAACAGCTACTAATACAAAAAAAATAAACTATGACACCACCAACAATAATTTTTGGAATAGATTCTAAAAAAATAAGTCACTTTACCAGTATTGAGTTAGTACAAGTAATAAATGACCATCACCGATTTGAAATTCTTGTTCCACATGCTGCAGTCGAAAGTCCATTGGCATATACACTGGAAAATGCACAGGCATGGCTGGGCAAAGTCGTACATATAGTGCTGGAAGAAAAGAATAATTTTCTGGGTGTGGTTACCAATATTGATTTCGATCAGGAAATGGGACATTCAGGCAATCAAATTATAGTGTCAGGATATTCTAAGACCATATTATTAGAGTCCGGTGAAAAATTACATTCCTGGGAAGAACTGACTTTAAAAGATATTGTAAAAGAGGTGGTAAAAAATGGGGCAGGAGAGCAATTGCAAAACGAGATAAACCCTGAGTATACCAGTAAGATGGATTATCAGAATCAATACCTTGAAACAGATTTTCAGTTTATTCAGAGATTGGCAAAACAATTTAACGAATGGCTCTATTATGATGGCGAAAAGTTAATATTTGGTAAGCCTAAAAGTTTTGATAGTCCTATATCGTTAACCTATAATAGTGATATTTCTAAGCTAAAAATATCAGTTCAGGCAGTGCCTAATAAATTTAGCGCTTTCACCTACAACGAAAGTGCTGATAAACGCTATACTGCAAAATCGAAAGACACAGTAGGAGGTTTGCCAAAATTAGGTAATGAAGCATTTGCGAGTTCAAAAGAGGTATTTGCAACGCCTGCGTATACACACGGTATAGTGAGTACAGGTGATGATCTGGTTTTAGAATCTTTCTTAAAAAAGAAACAGGAAAGTGCAGCTGCCGATACTAATTTTGTTTCAGCAACAACAAAAAATTCCAAATTAAGAATAGGAAGTATTGTAACCATACAATCGAGTGTTTTAGAAAATAAAAGTTTGATGACACAAGAAGTAGGTTCTTTTATAATTACAGAAATTAGTCATTATGCTACACATTTAGGAGAGTATGAAAATAATTTCAGAGCTATACCTTCAAAAGTATTGAGCTTGCCGGAACCGGATGTAGCGTATCCAATTGCGCAAACACAGCAAGCTTTAGTAGAAAGTAATACAGATCCTCAAAATAAAGGACGAATCAGAGTACAGATGCTTTGGCAGCAAGGAACTCAAATGAAAACTGCCTGGCTGCGTGTTATGACCCCTGATGCCGGTAGTAGTGATAAAGTAGGAACCAATAGAGGAATGGTCTTTATTCCGGATGTTGGAGATCATGTAATGGTGCACTTTCGCTATGGCGATCCTAACAGGCCTTTTATTTTAGGTAGTGTTTTTCACGGTAAAAGCGGCGGCGGCGGCGGAAAAGACAATAATAAAAGAAGCTTTGCCACCAGAGGAGGAACTTCACTTGTTCTCGACGAAGAAAAAAACACCTTTACAGCTACTGATCCCAGTGGTAATATGATAATGCTTAACGGAGACGGAACAATGACCATTTATGCACCAAATAAGGTCGACATACAATCAAAAGAAATAAATCTAATTGCTGATGAAAAAGTAAGCATCAGCGGAGTAAATGAAGTAAGTGTTGATAGTAAAAAAGTACTCGTTTCAGGCACAGATGAGGTGACGGTTAAAAGTGACACACAAATTACAGATGAAGCGCCTAGTATTAATATAAAAGGGAAAAATACCATTTTGGCAGAAGGAACGGTCGTTGATATAGATGGTAAAACAATGACTAATGTCAAAGGTGGAGTTGTAAATTTAAATTAAAATCAAAAATGAATAATGCTCATAATCCTATTGCTGTAAGGGTCGAAAACATTCAAAAGATTTGGAATAAAACCAGAAGAGAGAAACCAAAAGCACAAATATTCAGTATGGTTTGTTCTACAGAAGATTTTCCTTTACTGGATGGCTTTATTCGCTTGGAATCTTCTGCATATGGCAAATCAGAGGATTCATTTGTTGCCTTTATGATTGATTTTTATGATAAAAAAGATTTTTACATCACCATTATAGAACAATGGATATTGACTTTTGAAGAAGACCTCAAAAAAAATCCCGGTTGGAAATGGGAAGACTTTGACTTTTTTAAACAAATATTACCTGAAATAAAGAAGCTAAACATCCAAAACCTTAAAGATTTTTATATTAAAATGCTAGTAAGTTTTAAAGAGTTTGAGGCAAAAACCGACAACCTTTTAATCGTTAGTTTTTTAATAAAAAAAGCCAGTGATCCTGATTTATTACTAGAAAGTATAAAAGAGCTTGCAATCTTACTGCCCGAAAATATAGGGTTTTTGTTTCTGGATTATAAGGAAAGAAAACTATATAATAAACTAATTGATTCTGTAAAACAAAAAGGAATCATAATAGAAATCCCCAATCAGGAGATAAACAAGGCATACAAAGAAATAGCCACACAAGGTAACCCAAATGATCCACAGGTGCGCTATAGAAAATGCCTGTTTGAAATTGGTGAAGCTGCAAAAGACAAAAAAAAAGAGAAAGTAAAAAAACTGGGTAACGAACTTATTGATATTAGCAAGAGTACTGGAGAAATCAGTTTTTGGGCCTCATCGTTTCTTATTTATGCCAGTTTTTTATTTCAGTTTAAAGATGAAAAAGAACTTATTCAGGAACTATTGGATAAGGGAATAAAAATAACGACATCTTTCTATAAAGAGAAAGAAGATATTGCCGGGATCTTAATACAATTATTATCCTATAAAGGTTCTCATTACAGCATTACCGGAAATTCGGATTTAGCAATACAGTATTTTTTAAAGCAAGTAGCAATTGCTAAAGAAATAGGGCAGGAAATGCAAGTTATAAATGGTTATAATTATGCGTTATTACTGGCAGCAAAAAAACGTAATGACCAATATACTGAAATTCTAAACGATGCTTTTGAGTATGGATATGCTTTAACAGATGAAAGCCTGAAAATAATCAATTTTACGTTTATAGCCAACAGCTATTTAGAGAATGACCCTAAAATAACGTATGCAGAAAAAGAAGCTATTGACAATAGGATGGTAACCATTTTTGGAGAAAACTGGAAAGACAACCCAAAACAAATTGCAAAACAAATAGAGAAGGAATATCAATTAAACAACACCTATTAATTATGTTATTGACCGATAATCATTTGACTATGGTCGTGGGTATAGATATCCATTTTACGACCTTACCGCCATTTAATCCGTTTCATCCTTATATAGGTATTGTTATTGATCCAGCCGATTATATTCCGTTTTTAGGTACCAGCGTACATGTAAATGGTTTTAAACGTGGAAACTCAGACACCGGCGGAATTATAATTCCACTGGTACACATTCCGCTTTTCACACCGCCCTGGCTTATGACCCCGATTATTGGTCATGAAAGCATGAACTTTTTTGCATCCCAGACCGTTTTCTCAGACAGTACCAGAATGAGTCCCAAAGGACATATGCTGATGACTTGTAATGATATTGGGATTCCGTTATCCATGTCCATTGGTAAAACCAAAATAGGCAAGAAAATGTTACCGTTTGCCCCAACCCTTTTTGCCCCAACATCATTTTCCTTGCCTATTCCTACCGGAAAACCCGTTATGGTTGGAGGTCCATATCCGCCTGATTGGGGAGGTATGCTAACCGGATTACTCGCCAGTATAGGATTTAGTACCCTGATGAAATATGGAAAAAAAGCATTCAATAAATTACTAAAAGGATCCGTTGGTCCCAACTGGCTTAGTAAATTGTTGTGTAAGGCAGGTTTTGAACCGGTAAACCTTATTAATGGAGCCGTGATTTATGAAGGCAGCGATTTTGATATCGCAAGCCCCATCACACTTAACTGGGAGCGCCGCTGGTACTCAGACTCACAATATGTGGGTTGGCTGGGTCATGGCGTACATTGCGTATATGATAGGGCTGTAGAGCTATATCCGGAAGATGATGCCCTAGGACTTCGTATGGATGATGGAAGAATTGTAGCTTTTCCTGCGCTGATGCCAGAGGAAGAATTTTACCTCCGTCAGGAAAAAACAACCCTGAAACGAACCGCAGACGGATATCAGGCATACGATCATAAAGGCAAACTTTTTTATGATTTTACCCTTTTTAACGGTAAAAAATACCAGCTGACCAAAATATCGAATCATGACCGAATAGCCATAGTTTTTAAATTTACAGGTTATACCCTAAACAGTATCATCGATGCCGCGGGAAGAACCATCATGGTAAATACCAAAGATGGCTTCATACACAATTTAGAATTGGTAGGTCCTGAGCAGAACGAACTTTTGATCATGTATCAGTATGACGAAAATCAGGACATGACTGCCATTATAGATGCTTTGGGCAAACCAACCGTGATCGAATACCAAAACCACCTGATGGTAAAAAAAACAGATCGAAACGGTCAGGCTTTTTATTGGGAATACGACTCAGAGAACCGTTGTGTACACACCTGGGGCGATGGAGGCTGGCAGGAAGGCTGGATCGAATACCACACTTATGAAGGGTATAATCTGGTAACAGATGCCAACGGAGCCATAACCACCTATTATTATGAACCAAGCCAGCTCGTAACACAGGTAAAAGATCCTATGGGCAACAGTGTATTTTATGACTACACGGAGTTTATGGAACTGTATCGTGAGATCGATCAGGAAGGACGCATTCTGGGTTTTAATTATGACGATAAGGGCAATAAAATAAGCACCACTTATCCTGACGGTACCGAGGAAATGATGCTTTACGATGACGAAAACCGCCCATCGATTGCCATAGATCCGGAGGGACATAAAACCATCTATTTATACAAAGACCAAAAGCCACACCAGCTTAAAACCATTATAGCACCTGATAAAACCAGTACGCATTTTACTTATTATGCAAACGGATTATTGGCGAGCGTTGCCAAAAACAAGAACGAACTCGAACTCGTCTATGATCAGCAATACAACCTGATCGAATGGCGGGAGAACGACCAAAAACTAAAATCCTGGGATTACGATTATCGAGGACGCGTGAAGGCAATTTATACCCCAATGCAAATGGCAGATTATTTTAGCTATGATGCGCTTGACAGGGTACAGAAAATCATCGAGAAAGACAGCAATATCATAGAATTTGACTATGATAATTATGAGGAAGTAATCGCTTTAAAAGACAATAAAAACAATATTAAGTTTACGTATACTCCATTAGGAAGCCTTTCTACGCGGGAACAAAACGGCGTAAAAGTTCGTTTTGATTATGATAAGATGGAACAGCTTGTAGGGATTAAAAACGAAGACCACGAAGCCTATTATTTTACCAGAAACAAAGCCGGATATATCATTCGTGAAACGGCTTTTGACGGTATCGTAAAAAAATACAACCGCAACCTTGCCGGCGAAGTTACCCGAATAGACCATGGAGGCGGAAAATATACAGATTATGAGCAGGATGCCTTAGGGCGCATTACCAGAGCAGATTATCACGACGGTACCTGGGAGATTTATACCTATAACAAAAACGGACAGCTGGTAGAAGCCACCAACCAAAACGTAAGCATTTATCTGGAACGTGATGCTGTAGGACGCATTATAAAAGAAACCCAAAAACAGCAGCTGGATGCCAACGAAAATGGTATAACACTTATATCGACCTATAATACCTTAGGGCATCGGACCAACATAAGTACAAGTCTTGGAGCTGATATCAATACACATTTCAACCAGAAAGGACAACTGGAACGTATTGAAGCCCAGAGTAAAGAACTGAAAGAACAGCACAAAGCTTGGGAAACTACATTAAAACGAGATGAGCTAGGGCGTGAAATAGAGCGTTTTGCCACAGGCGGACTGCATATAAAAACGAGTTATAACAACAACGGGAAACAAAAAGAGCAGGAAGTATTTGCCAATGGCAAACGCACGGGATCCCGCTATTATAACTGGGATACTAACCAGCAGTTGCGAAGTGCGGTAAACCAAATGACCCAAAGTTTGACCTATTTTGATTATGATGATTTTGGTAACCTTGCCAAAGCCAGTTATGACGGAAAAGAAGATTTGTATAAAACCCCTGATGCAGTAGGTAATTTATACAAAACCGCAGACCGTAGTGATCGCAAATACGGCAAAGGCGGTAAACTGCTTAAGGACGAAAAGTACTATTACAAATACGACGACTTGGGGAATTTGGTGCACAAAAGCCCGCGTGATATTACTAAACCTTTAGTTTTTGAAAAACCAACCAATTTTTTTGATAAATTGATAGGCAATAAAACCGAAGAAAAAAGTTTACAATACGAACACGAACAATGGCAGCAAGGTGATACAGCATATTCATGGCTGGCTAACGGAATGCTAAAAAGTGTAACAAACCCTGATGGAAAAAAAATACGTTTTGAGTATGATGCTCTGGGAAGACGTACCGCAAAAATTGCAAACAAAGAAATTTTTAGGTACTTTTGGGATGGTAACGTTCTTATTCACGAATGGAAATACGATCTAAAAGAAAGACCTAAACTTGTTGTTGATGGTGATCATTTGATTTATGATAAACCAGAACCAATAGACAATTTAATAACATGGGTTTATGAAGGAGGCTCTTTTGTACCAAGTGCTAAAATAATTGGTGAGCATAAATTTAGTATCGTAAATGATTATATTGGTCGCCCTATTCAAGCTTATAATGAAGTTGGAGATGTTGTTTGGGAAACTGATTACGATATATATGGAGGTTTAAGAAATCTAAAAGGCGATAGAGATTTTATACCTTTTAGACAATTAGGTCAATATGAGGATATAGAAACATCATTGTATTATAATCGTTTTAGATATTATAGTGCTGAGAATGGAGTTTATTTGAGTCAAGATCCAATACGATTAAAAGGAGGTATTAATTTGTATGGATATGTATTTGACTCTAATTTCTGGATTGACATTTTTGGGCTAACTGGTACATATTTCTTTACTGATGGTACAACTTCTTACGTAGGGAAAGGTCCTTCTGATCGTATGTATACATCCATGGGGCAAAGAGTTGGAGGTTCTTCAAATGTAACTCAAGGCCTACATGTGGATTACGCAAGTAATGATATGGGGTTAATGGTTGAATCAGAACTTATGGATAGACATAACGCTGTATCTGATACAAATTTTGCCAATCAGATAAATTCTCCTGGGAAAAAAATGTTAGATGATGCTAAAATAAATAATCCTACACTTTATAATCAAGTGATTCAAAATGCAGATGATTTTGAACTAGAATACAAAAAAGTAAGTGGAATAAAATGTAAATAATAATATGGATTTAAAAATAAGAGAGAATGATAATGGCAAATATGTTGTAATCTATTCAAATAATTTTTCTGAAGGAATAGATTTCGTTTTCCAGAATAAAATATCACAAATTCAATTAAAAGGAACTGTTGGTAAAATTGAACAAAAAATAGATTTTAGTTTAATTGAAAAGGTTTCAAATCAAATAAAAATTCTAACTATATCAAACTTAAATGACACTCAAATAGAAAATTTAGAAAGTATTTATAATTTAATTTTTTTGGAAATACTGTTCGTTCCTGAGAAACTTAATTTTAAACTTGATATTTTAAAATTTGAAAATTTAATTCAATTTGGAGGAGTGTTTTCGCCTAAAATACTCAACTTAAATAAACATGAAAAATTACAATCATTAGTAATCTCTTCTGGTTATCCTACAGAGAATCTGGACTTTCTATGTAATCTTAAATATGTCCAAAAGTTGCATCTTTATAAAGCAAATAAACTTGAGAACTTAAAAGGAATTGAAAAACTAAGTAGTTTATTTGAAATTTCGATTGGGTACAATTCAAAAATAACTTCTGTTTTAGAGATTAATGATTCAAAAGTGGAAAAATTAATAATTGAAAAATGTAAAAATTTATTGGATTTTTCATTTTTAAAAGAGAACAAGCATATTAAAGAATTATTCATTGATAATATAAAATCTATTGAATTTATTACTGCAATGCCAAACTTAGAAATAATAAATTTTTGGGATTGTAAAGATGGAAATATGAGACCTTTACTAGAAGCAAAAAAGTTAAAACAAATAAACTTTTATCCTAACAAAAAACATTATTCCCATACAATTGAAGAAATAATAGAAATAACTGGTGCTAGGAGAGGTCGAAATGTTTAATTGAATTCCAAAAAGATGTGGAGGTAATTTTGACATTAGAAAACATAAATTATCAAGAAGAAGTTTAGAAGGGGAGTCTAATACTTAAAATACTGTACAATTAATAATGCAAATTTGACAAAAATATTTAGATGTTGCCGATGAGCATTTGCAAACAAAAAGAAAGTGCCATTAATTTAAATTTAATATGTCAAAAAGAGCAACACCTTGGAAAGAAGGTAAAATTGTTAGTGTAGAAACAAGAAAAGGAATATTTATATTAGCTCAAATGTTAAAAGATCCTTTTTTACGATTTTATAAAGTGTTTAGAGAAGATGAAAATTGGGGAAAAGTCGATACAGGTATATTTGATACATTAACTGTTAGTGCCGTAACAGGACAATTCTTGAAATCAAGTAATATAACAGAAATAAAAGGAGCAATACCAGATACAGTTAGAGAAGATCCAGATACGTGGATTGATCAAAATAAAGGAACTAGAACTGTTAGAGTATGGGAAAATACAGAGAAAGAAAAAGAATTTATAATTTTAGGAAAAGAAGCTGGAGGTAGTTTAGTTAAAAAAAATCTATGGTGGTCGCCAACACCTGGTAATACAACAAGACCTCATCCAAGCGGTGTCATTGATTCTGTAGTATTGGAGGATATCCCATTAAATGCGAATGATATAATTAATGCACATGATTTAACTAATTTGGCTGTTTATCCTTCATTAAATGAAAGGCTTTATTTATGCTATAAGTTAGATAAAAATATAGATCCTTATAAAGATTTGGTTTTCAATAGAGAAATCCCTGAAGAATATAGTGTTGCAATAGATATTTTGTCTGCAGGAGGGAATGCTGAAAAAAAAGAATATATATTAAATACTTATTTTAGATAATTTAGTTGACTCAATCTTTTAGGCTGTTATAAGTAAACAAGAAATAACAAAACCCGCTTTTAGCGGGTTTTTGTTTAACAAATAATTTTTTTAAAAGTATTTTGTAATCTTATATTAATGTAAGATAATTCTATTAATTTTGTAAGATTTTAATTCAGTCGATAAAAGGGTAAAAGACAATTATGGACCTTTAAAAATGTGTAAATAATAAATAGTATGGATATAGATAATATTGAAATTAACGATTTAAAAAATAATCTTAATCGAATTTTAAGTGATAAAATAATTGCAATTGAAAGAAATTTTTGTAATAATTTATTTAATTGGTAGATGATGCCATAGAGGCATAACATAGAGGCATAACTTATAAACGGATTAGACAACTTTTTTAAAGTTGCCTAATCCATTTAAACAAATTGGAAAGAATGCTTTTTTTGAAAAAGTATAGAATAAAATGGCATTGATATGGAGAGAACAATAAGTCCTAAAATAAAAAAACAATTAGATATTATCTTAGAGTTGAAAACTCAAATAAATACTTGGAAGTCTTATAATGAGCAAGAAGTTTTTCAAATAGTTAAAGAATTCGAGAAAAAGCCGAGAGATGAAGGATCATTTTGGTTTGAAGAAATCTTATCTAATAAAGAGCTGGCTTCCGATTTGGTTAATATTGGAAATAAATATTCAGAAAATACAAAAATGAATGTTTATATTGTTTCTGCATTAGGAAATATGATTAAAAGATATAAACTTGAATCCTCTGAAGAAATTTTTAATTATTTTTTAGAAAAAGCTCAAACAAAAGGAGTTGAACTTTATGTGTCTTTTTTTTTGCCGTACTTGCCTCAATTTGAAAAGTATGAAAGAAAATGGGAATATATTATGTCTATTAAAAATATAAAACCTTTAAAAGATTCTGAAATCTCATTTAAAGAAAGAATTGATTATTTTTTAAATCAGTTACCTATTAAATATGTAGAAGAAACAATCACTTTTTTTGAACAATCCATTAACGAAGCCAAAAGTGATTATTCGAAAAATATGTACAGAGAATTAATTGAAAAATTGCAAATGAAATAATTTTTAAGGTATAATTTTTCAAATGATTGCGTTAATAAAACAAGTACATAATTTGAAAATAATAAAGTTGAAAGTATAAAAGATAATTTAAAGTGTAAAAGCAATATGGATAGTAATAATTTTAAAGAATCAATTACCCCATTTTTTTGGGTTACACACGAAAATAGCGTGTCGGTATGTTTAAATGTAGGAGATTACAAAGCAGAAGTTTTCGAAACAAGAGAAGAGGAAGGTTTTGAAGGAAACGGATATGACTGGGCTTCTTTGGCACAAGTCTTTTTAGAAGAACAAAAACCTGAATATATCAATGTCGTTAAATTTGATCCTGAAGGGAGTATGTTCTGTGCCTATTCTTCTGATGCAGTTGCATTGAAAAAATTTATTATATCGTTTAAAGAAGCTTGCGAAAACAAAACATTGATACTTGATTTGTTTTCAAGGGCAGAATTAGATTAATATAATTTAGATATTAAAAAATAATAAATAGACTGCTTGATAATTATTTTCGGACAGTATTAGTTTTGAGATTATAAATGAAAAGCTAAAAGCAGGGAATTATTCTCTGCTTTTTTATTTTAATGGAGTTTCAAAATATTTAAATTAAAATTGTAATATTTATACTATTTTTTTAATGGTTTTAAAGAAATAAATCGTTATGTTTGGGATAGAAATTTGTTAATTATAAATGAAAAATCAAATTGCAAATGAAAATTTTCAGTACAGCACCAGAAGGTAATCAAATGGCTGATTTAGAACCAGCTCGCTATTTTAACTTAGCAATACAACAAATTCAAGAGGCAGAGGAATGGCTACGAACTGCTGAAGTCGTTACTCAGCCTTTATTAGTTCACATTGACGTTTTTGTGTATTTAAGTAAAAAATATCCTGAAATGGCAAATAGAAGGGTGGCAAAATTGAATAGAAGTCAAATAAAAGAAACTTTCTATACATGGTTTGAAAGATCTGGAAAAAAAATATCAGCAAGCTTTAGAGATGGTATTAAAGAATCAGCAGATACATTGTTCTTGGCACTTGATAAAATTTAATTAAACATCCTTTTTACTTAAACAAGGAATTCAAATTAATATGTTTTTTTTCTTTTAGCTTTTTTACAATTTTCAAAAAAGCAATTGCTGTTATATAAGCATCGCCTAAAGCAGTGTGACGGTCTTTTTTAGAGATATCGAATTTATCTGCAAGATCGTCTAGCGTGTAATGATCTTTTCGCTCAAACAAATGCGATTTTATTAAGGTCTTTTTGTATAAAATAGCGGTATCCAGGCGTTTGTTTGTTAATTCTGGTAATCCATTTCGTTCCAGGGCTTTATTGATCATCGTGACATCAAAAATAGTATGATGTGCGATAATAATCGAATCTCCTAAAAAAGCTAAAAACTGCTGTAAAGCTTCTAACTCTGTAGGGCGCTGAATTACAAATGCTTTTAGGATACCATGAATCTGAGCAGTCGCCTTGTCATAATGATCCTGTTCTATATAAACTTCAAAACTATCCTGAATGGCGATTATTCCGTTTTGCAGCACAAGAGCGCCAATACATAATATTCGGTCGTTCTCGTAATCAAAGCCTGTTGTTTCGGTATCTAAAACGACAAATCGGGTTTCTTCAATCGAAATGGTTTCATCAAAGAGATTTTCTTCTTTTTTCCAGAAATTAAATAAACTCATGACTAAACCAGATTTGAAATATTAAAACGAACCGAAATTAATTCCTGAAGTTCCTTAATGGTTTTAAAAGTTCTTTTAAGTTTTATTTTTTCCATTTTAGACAAGGATTCCAACGCGATAAACTGCCCGGAATCATGATGTAAAAGTCCTTGTTTGGTCCTGAATTTTAATAACGCTTTAAACGAGTAGGAGCACGACAAATACAATTCTCTGTTATTGGGTTCTAATTCGGCAAGTTTTTCAAATCGTTCTGCCGTATTACTGATTGATTTAACAGAGTGTGATAAAATCAAAACTCTGGCAGCATCTGTCAAAGGCATTAAAGCCCTTCTTTTAATATCAAAATGATCTTTATTGGCTCCGTCCTGTTCTACCAGAAACTGCCTGAAAAACCCCGTTGGTGACGGGCTTTGCAAAGCACCACTTACCAAATGAACATAAAAAACCGGATTTGCTTTTACATTCTCAAAAATAGATTCTGATAACTCGTCAACAATGGCTGCATCACCATAAGTCAGGCTATAATCAAAGAATATAAACGACAATAAAACTTCATTTTTCCCCGGATTGGTAATCCAGTGTTTTACCTGATTTTTCCATTCGTCCAGGCTCATACACCATTTTGGGTTCGAAGCCATCATTTCGGCAGGACAATAATCATAACCAATTTCAAAAAGGCCTTTATTGACAAGAGCTGCAAATTTTAAAAAGTAAACTCTCGTTTCATCTTTAAAAACATCAGAAACATTTTCGTAAACAATAGCATTATCCTGATCTGTGTGAAGCATTTGCTCACTTCGTCCCTGACTTCCTAAAGCCAGCCATGCAAATTTTACAGGTGGCGGACTGCTCATTTTTTCTAATGAAATTTCGATGACGCGTGTTGTGCAGGCTTCGTTTAACTCTGTTATGATTTTAGAAATCAAAGTCATCGGAATATTTTGGTCTAAATATCCCTGAAGCAATTGCATGATTCGCGCACGGATAGGTTTGATTTCTTTTGCTTTTTTAGCTCTTTTAAGTGCCTTTATTAAAACAGCAGGATTATTTCCTAAAGCAACCATCACATCATGCTTCGATAAAATCCCGACTGCTTTAGTGTTCGTTGTTCCGTCTTTTGTTAAACATAAATAACTAATGTTGCTTTTCATCATTGCCATTTGTGCCTCTGTAACCGTCATTTTTTTAGGATAAGTAACAACAGGTTTGGTCATTATGGTTTCTGCAGTAGTGAGGATCGAATAATCTCCTGTAACAATTTTATTGCGCAAATCTTTGTCAGTAATAATACCTATAGGCAGCATTTCGTCGACAATTAATATCGCTCCGACTTTTTTCTTTGTCATGATTTTTGCAATATCCCTTGCTGTGGTAGATGGACTGCAAGTCACGATTTTCTTCGAATATTTGATGGGCTGCAAATCAAAGGAATCTTTTGCGGCATGATGATTTTCATGAAGCAAATCATCACCATACAATTTATCCTTATGAATGTCTGAATACGGATTTCTGGTATTAGAGGCGTAACTTTCGATCAAAAAATTACCAACTGTTCTATTCTCAAGCGCATAAGGTTTAAAAACCGCAATTGGAATCGCATACAAAATGGATTCTTCGTGGGCTACAGCTTCCATTATATAATTTTCCTGAGCTAAAAGCGGACGCAATCCAAAAATATCCCCTTCATCGCACATGTCTAAAACCGTGCTCTTTGAACTTTTTTTAAGCGCAACTGCACCTTTATGAACCACATAAAAGGAGTCATGCGTTTGCTCATTTTCCGCAAAGATTACAGCATCTTTATCTTTATAAACAATAGAAATTTGTTCAGATAGTTTTTCTAAATCCTTTTGATGTAAAAAGCTAAAAGGAGGGAAGCCCTTTAAAAAATCGGCAACTCTATGCGAAATGGTATTTTTCATGCGTTAGATTTAGGTCCTAATGTAAGATTTAAAATAGAAATGTAAAAGAAACACTGCTAAGTTTTTTTAAGGACAAAGAAGCAAAGGTGCATAGAGGCAAAGGTTTTTTTCTAACTTGGAGGTAAAAAAAAAGTCCCCAAAAGGAACTTTGTTATTTCAGGTTTTCTTATTCTATTTTAAAGACCTTACCGCGTTGTTTTTGATCAGAACCTACCATTCCAAATTCAAACGTGTAAGAATCTTTAGAAGTCGTTAAAATCTTCATGCTGATTGCTTTTTCTTCAGCCATGTTTTTTGGATGTTTTTTTTGTAGAACATATTCGCAATCACTTACCCAGCGAACTGTTGAGGTATCTGTTTTTCCTTCAAAAGTTTCGATTTCGATGCCGTCTTTACGTTCAAAAACAGTTGTTTTTTTTACGCCATTTACATCAAACTCAAATTTGAATTTTCCGTTTTTAAAATCTTTACAATTGTGTTCTGCATCATAACAGGATACTAAGGCTAATAAAGGTAATAAGAATATAATTTTTTTCATTTTAACTGTTTTGTTTTTTAGGGCTCTTTCCTGTTTTTTATTCCAATCTTTTATTTATCCCGATAGTTATTGGTACGGACTAAAAAGTTTAAATTTTTTGGATATAAAATTCTTTTAATTTTTTAGATTCTTTTACCTCTTCTTGAACTTCTTCTTTTGATTCGTTATTGGATGCTTTTGGCCAGATGTGAAAACCTCCGTGAGTCATCGCTTTTATATTTTGTAAAAGGGCAGGCCCAAATTCATCAAATCCACTCAAATCTTCCGGATTATCCCAAACGCCCCAAATGCCATTTTCGTCAATATCACCATTATAATTAATAATATGTGTGGGATATTTTTTGACCATTTTAATTTTAAAGTGCTCCAGATTATAAGTGCCATTCCATCGAAACGAGTTTACATCGTCACTTCCTGAGCCGGAAACAATAGAGTTTGCAAAATTCAGTTCAATAGACATTTTATGTTGATGAGATGAATTAGAATAACAATAAAATCCTTCCCATTCTCCACTTGGCAAAAAATGATGTGTTTCGTTGTTGTTTTTTTTCATATTTATACGTCAAAAAATAAATACAATAAAATGGTTTTATAGCTTGCTGAGCCTGATATTATTATTATTTTAATCTTTTCAATTCTTCCTCGGTAAAGTTCTTGATTTCTTTTTCTTTGGCAAACTTTTCAGCATTATAATTTTCGGATTTATTTCTGGGAATCGATAAACTGTCCCAACTGCCGTTCTTTAATTGTTTCGCATAAAAAACAATCTGCCCAATATGATAAGGATAATGTGCCAATTGGCGATTTATGGCTTCAATAACGGTATGACCTTCATTACGAATGTATATAATGTCTGAGAGTTGTTCCGGGTTTAAGCTGTTTAAGGCGTTTAGAAAACAATCCCAGCCCATGTTCCAGTGTTTTATAACTTCTTCTTTTGATTGTAAATCGTTTTCAAATTCGGCATCGCGATTGCGCCATTCTTTTTCACCGTCTGAAGTCAGGAAATCTGTCCATCGCGAAAGCATATTACCTGAAATATGTTTGATTATAGTTGCAATACTATTTGTGTCTTCGTTTACAGCAACAAAAAGCTGATCAGGTTGTAATTGATCCATTGCTTTTTCGCCTAACGTTTTATAATATAAAAACTGTTTTTTAACGCTTTCTAAGTAAGATTCAGTTGCATTCATATTTGTTTTTTTTGCCACGAATTGCACGAATTAGCGCGAATTATTTTTTTGCAGACTTACAAATTAGTGTAAATTAGTGCAATTCGTGACATATTTTTTTAAACAATTTTAATATCGTATTTATCTAAAAGCCCTATAATTCCGTCATTCGAAAATTGTGCTTTTTTCATGGGGTTAAATTCCGGGTCTATTTTGTAATTGTAAGCCGTTTTAAAATTTACGGCTGCCAATTGTGTGTCATTAAAAATAGCTCCTTCAAGATTGCAATTATCAAATAATGAGCTTGTTAAATTGCACCCAATAAAAGTAACTTCTCTTACGGAACAGTTGATGAACTTGGTTTTGGGCATTTTTTTATTCGAAAAAACGGCATAATCAAGTGTAGTTTCTTCGAAATAAACCTGAAATAAGAAATCGTCACATTCATTAAAAGCGATTCCCAGAAGTTTACAGTTTTTAAAAGAAACATTCTTTAAACTTGTTCCTGCTAAACTCGTCATTGATAGATTACAGTCTATAAATTCGCAGTCTAAAAAAGTATTGTAGGCAAAATTGCTGTTAGAGAAATCACAGTTTTTAAAAACACAATCTTCAAACTCACGATTGTTTATTTTTTTGTCGATATAAACGACTTTCTCGAAGGTTTTTTGGATGTGAATTAGACTTTCCATATTATATTGGATAAAGATTTCAAGTTATATAAGTTTTGAAACCTGTAAGGTTTGTTTAATTGCTTTAAAATATTAGTCATTAAAAATACCTTTCATGATAATTCTCAATCCGTAAAAAATTAAAAACATGGCGCTTAAGCAAGCCACAATTCCAATTCCCAGAACTAAATAATGCCAGTTGGTATGCTGATTCATAAAAGCATTATAAATCAAAGTAGGTCCAATAAATAATAGAGGCAACGAACCTGATAAATATTTAATTCCTTTTCCTAGTAGTTCTTTATTTGTTGCCATAATTTTTTTGTTTCAGGTTTGAAAGGTTTCAGGTTTCAGTTTTTTTTAGTTTCAGGTTTATCGCAATCTTGTCATTTCGAAGAATGAGAAATCGCACTAGTAAATCGACCAAGATTGAAAATATACATTGCGGAGTTTCTTGTGTGATTTCTCATTCTTCGAAATGACAAAGTAGACCTTGGATAAAAATTAGCGCTCTTTGCGGTTAAATAACATTTAACCTTTCACAGAAAAACCTTTTACTCTTTATAATTATCAACAGCATTTCTTACGCTGCCGTATTTTTTTAATAGTTCAGATGCTTCATCGTATGAAACCGGAATTTCTTCCATAATCATTTTTACACCACGATCTACTAATTTTATATTGCTTAATTGCATATCGACCATTTTGTTGCCTTTTACTTTACCAAGTTGGATCATAGCAGCAGTCGAAATCATGTTAAGCACTAATTTTTGAGCTGTTCCGGCTTTCATTCTGGAACTTCCGGTAACAAATTCAGGACCTACAACAACTTCTACAGGAAATTGAGCTGTAAGTGCTAATGGACTTCCGGCATTGCAGGTAATACAACCTGTAAGGATATCATTTTGATTGCAGGTTTCCAGACCTCCAATAACATATGGTGTTGTTCCGGAAGCGGCAATACCAATTACCACATCGTTTGCACCAATAGTATTGTTTTGCAAATCGATCCAGGCTTGTGTTGGATTGTCTTCGGCATTCTCTACGGCACGACGAATTGCAGTGTCACCACCAGCAATGATTCCGTTTACTAAATCAAAAGGAACGCCAAAAGTAGGAGGACATTCTGAGGCATCAACAACGCCTAAACGTCCTGATGTTCCGGCTCCTATATAAAAAATTCTGCCGCCTAGTTTTAATTTAGATACAACTTGTGCTACAAGAGCTTCAATTTGTGGTATTGCTTTTTCGACTGCATTGGGAACAGTTTTGTCTTCCTTATTGATATTGGTAAGCAGCTCATGAACGGACATTTTTTCTAAATGTTCGTATTTTGAGGCTTGTTCTGTGGTTTTAGTAAATGTCATGTTGTTTTTTGGGTTGTAAGTTGCAAAGTCTCAAAGTTACAAAGTTTTTTGAATCTCCTGAAAATGATTTTTACTGAAAGTACTGGTGCGTGAGGGATAGAAGTAAACTACCAAAGTAGTACGGATAGCCCGACCATATCCCGATAAGAGGGCGAATAATCGTAAACAAACTTTGCCCGCTTATCGGGATAGGGTCACGCCCCAATTATAGCATAAATGCCAATAAAATCCCAAGGACAATCATAGAAACTTTTGCAATATTGAATTTGTGTCCTTCACTGCTTTCGAAAATAATTGTCGATGATATATGAAATAAAATCCCGATTACGATGGCGGTGATCTCAGTATAATAGTCATTTAAAAAAGCAAGATATTCAGATGCGATCGTGCCAAGTGGCGTCATAACGGCAAAGGTAAGCATGAAGGCAAAAATGGCTTTTTTATTAAGATTTGCATTAATGAAAAAAGTGGTCAGAATTACAGCAATCGGCAAGTGATGAATGGCGATTCCAAGTGCCAGACCATGATGATGACTTACCGGAAAACCTTCTAAAAAGGCGTGAATGCATAAACTGATAAAAAGCAGCCACGGAATCTGGCTCATTTGGGCATGTCCGTGAACATGACCGTGTTCTGCACCTTTTGAGAAAAACTCTAATATAATCTGGAACAAAATCCCCACCATGATAAAAACACCAATATTGTGATTGTGTGTTTCGTAAACTTCGGGCAATAAATGCATTACAGTTAACGACAATAAAAATGAACCGCTAAAGGCCAGTAATAATTTTAGATTGGTTTTGCTTTTTGGTTTTAAAAACAAAGCCACAACATAACCTAAAAGTACAGAAAATAAGGGTAATAAATAGTTCATTTTTTAGTTCAATCGTTAATTTGTTTAATTGTTTAATCGGTTTTGTTAGTTTGTTTCGATTAAACAAATTAACAGTTCAACAATTAAACAGTTACTTAAAAATCATGATTAATCGTTTGCTTTCGGTTTTATGAAACTTTTTAAGTTTATAATCTCCAAAAATGTCTAACAGAAAAATTCCGGCTTCTGCCATTAATTCTTCAAAATCCTTAAGGGTTAAAGCTTTTACTTTTTCGGTAAAATGATATTGATGTCCCTGATCTTCAAAATCTATTTCTTTAAAGATATGTCCGTCCTGAAGGTATCTTTTGATTTTAAAATCAATCCCGTCAACGGTTTTTACTTCTTCAGGAACCAGAGTTTCGATAACATTTGCGACATTCATAAAATCAATTACTGCAAAACCATATTCGGTTAAACTTTCTTTTATGGCTTTTAGAGTTGTCAGGTTATCATCGTCACTTTCAAAATATCCAAAACTGGTAAACAAATTAAAAATAGCATCAAACTTTTCTTCAAAAGGCTCACGCATATCGTGCACTTTAAAATGCAGGGTTTCGTTGCTGTTTTTGCTGGCTTCAGCAATGCTGTTTTCAGATAAATCTGCCCCTAATACATTAAAGCCTAATTGATTTAAATAAATAGAATGACGTCCTTTTCCGCATGCCAGATCAAGAACTTTTGCTTTTTCAGGCAGGTTGAGATAATGTGTAAGATTATCCATGAAAATTTGTGCTTCGCGGTAGTTTCTATCTTTATATAGTATGTGATAATAAGGAGTATCAAACCATGAAGTAAACCAATTTTCGGTGTTACGCTCCTGATTTGGTGTTGATGAGTTTGGTGCTTCAGACATTTATTCTATTTCAATTAATTCAAAGTCCCGCAAATTTAGTGTATTTTTGCCGAAAAATAACTATTTCGCGAGGATACCTAAATAATTGGTAGAGCGTCTGCGATTGGAGTTGTTTTTTAATACAAAAATAAAGATGGAAGAAAATTTTAGAATGATAGCCAAATGTTTTTTTGGTTTTGAAGAAATATTAGAGAAAGAATTAAGAGATCTTGGTGCGCAGGATGTCGAAAAAGGAGTGCGCATGGTGAGCTTTAAGGGCGATAAGGGTTTTATGTATAAGGCGAATTTATCGTTGCGTACCGCGCTTAAGGTTTTAAAACCTATTTACTCTTTCAGGGCTAATAATGAACAGGCATTGTACAAAGGGATTTCTGGTGTAAACTGGTCTAAATTATTGAATGCCAATCAAACTTTTGTGATTGATGCTACGGTACATTCTACTTATTTTAATCACTCTGAGTTTGTTTCTCAAAAATGTAAAGATGCCATTGTAGATCAGTTTAGAGAAAGAACCGGTCAGCGCCCAAGTATTGATAAAGCTTTTCCTGATTTAAGGATTAACATACATATTGATAAAGATCAGGTTTCGGTTGCATTGGATACATCCGGAAATTCCCTGCATCAGCGTGGATATAGAACCGCTACAAATATTGCGCCTATCAACGAAGTTTTGGCAGCAGGGATTTTATTATTGTCAGGCTGGGAAGGGCAAAGTCATTTTCTGGACCCAATGTGTGGTTCAGGAACATTTTTAGCCGAAGCTGCGATGATTGCCTGTAATATTCCGGCGAATATTAACCGTAAAGAATTTGCTTTTGAAAAATGGAAAGACTGGGATAATGATTTGTTTGAACAGATTATAAACAGTTTAATGAAAAAAACAAAAGAGTTTCATTATACAATTAAAGGTTTTGATAAAGCGCCAAGTGCTGTAAACAAAGCGAAGGATAATATTAGAAATGCCAATTTAGAAGATTATATTACCATTCAGGAAGAAAACTTTTTTGATACTGAAAAAGCAGTGGAAGGAAAATTGCATATTGTTTTCAATCCGCCTTATGATGAGCGTTTAGACATTCATATGGAAGAGTTCTATAAAAATATAGGAGATACTTTAAAGAAAAGCTATCCGGGAACAAATGCCTGGTTTATTACTGCCAATCTTGAAGCATTGAAATTTGTGGGATTAAAACCTTCAAGAAAAATTAAACTCTTTAACGCAAGTCTTGAAGCACGTTTGGTAAAATACGAAATGTACGAAGGAAGTAAGAGAACGAAATTTCAGGTTAATGAATAAGGTTCTAAGTTACTAAGATAGTGAGTTGCTAAGTTTTTTAACTTTGCATTCAATATTGATAATAAATAATAATAATAAGGGTTCAGTAAAAATAAGCTTCTAAATAAAAACTTAGGAACTTAGATTCTCAGAACCTTAGCAACTTTAAGAAAAATGTCAAAATTACAAGTAAGAGCTTTTTTATACCAATTAGGATGTTTCGCTATTCTATTTATTTTAGGGAGATATTTGGTGGCTATGTATACAGGACTAACGGGATTTTGGATTCCTATGACGGCTTTTATCGTAGCAACTTTGATTTCGCCTAAATTTCAGGCAGTGAAAACCAAAGACGGTGAAAAGCTGTTTATGAAATGGATTTTTATAAAAGGAATTAGGGAAATAGGATAATTAATTTAATTTTTTATGAAGATAATTGGACTTATAGGCGGAATTAGCTGGGTTTCTACAGCTGATTATTACAAACTTATAAATCAGGGAGTAAATGAAAAAATGGGAGGTCTTAACTTTTCAGAATGTTTGATTTACTCTTTTAATTATGCTGATATAAAAAAGAATAATGAAGCCAACGATTGGGATGCTACTTTCAGCATGCTTTTAAAAGGCTGCCAGTTTCTTAAACAAGGCGGTGCAACAGCGATAGTTTTATGTGCCAATACAATGCATTTTATTGCTGACAGACTTGAACAGGAAATAGATTTGCCAATCATTCATATTGCTACTGCAACAGCAGCTGAAATTAAGAAACAAGGCTTAAAAAAGGTAGGTTTATTAGGCACTAAATTCACAATGGAACTTGATTTTTTTAAAGACAAACTAATCAATCAGGGAATTGAAGCTATAATCCCGCAAAGCGAAAGTGATAAAGATTTTATTCACACAACAATTTTTGAAGAATTAGGCAAAGGTCTTGTAACGGATGAAACGAAGAAACGTTATTTAGAAATTGCAAATCGATTGATAAAAGAAGGAGCAGAAGGAATTATTTTAGGCTGTACCGAAATTCCGCTGGTAATAAAACCAGAAGATTTAGCCGTTCCTGTTTTTGATACTGCCTTAATACATTCAAATGCAGCTATTGAATTTCAGCTCTCATAAAATTAGGATATAAATTAAAAGCCATGAATTTAAAGGAATAAATTCATGGCTTTTTTTATTGGTCTCAGTTTCGGGTTTAAAACCCTGCAATTTATTGCAGTACTTTAGTAATGCGAAAAAATCTTTATCTTTAGATTATGACTTCAGATATAAGAAAAGGGTCGCATACAGTAAGCAGATTAACATGTCATGTTGTTTGGGTTACCAAGTATAGATTTAAAGTTTTGAAAGGAGATGTTCAAAAGCGTTGCCGAGAACTATTGATACAAATATGTGAAGCGGAAGGAATTGAGATTTTAAAAGGTGTTGTGAGTTCAGATCATGTACATATGCACATAGAATATGCACCAAAGCAGAATGTCAGTACTATTTTAAAAGCTTGAAAGGAAGAACATCAAGAAAATTACAAATGGAATTTCCAGAACTTCAAGCTCGCTATTGGGGTCAGCATTTTTGGGCAAGTGGTTATGGGGTTTGGAGTACAGGAAATATTACTGATGAAATGGTAAATGATTACCTAGAACACCACAGAAGGAAAGAAGGGGATGATAATTCAAATTTCATTCTCGAATGAAATAAAAAGAGGGACTTTCAGTCCCTCGTAAAACAAACCTCTGCACTTTCAGTGCAGAGTGGTTTATTTTTGATATTCTTTGACTTTTACTGATTTATTGTTTTTTATCTCATATTCAGTATAAGTAGTTTTTTCATTGTCTTCGAAACTTTCAACTTTTTTAATTAAATAGAAATTGTTATTCAACCATTTATAATGTTCATCAGTTTCATTTCCGCTTCCATCAGCTTGATATTTAACGAACTCCTTGTTTTTTTGATCAAAGAATAAATATTCTAATTCTTCCAGTTTTATGTTTCTAATAAACTGCTTTTTCGTTTTATCATAAATATAATAAAGAAAACCGCCATCATATTTTATTCGGTCCGGGAAATAGATTGGGATTTTGATGTCTAAAAGACCATCAAAATTTAGGTCTTCTAATTCTACTTGTCCGTCTTTTTCATAAATCACTTTATTAAAACGGGAAAGCGTTTGTACTATTTCTTTTTTCGAATTGGAAATGTCAAGTTTGCTAATTAGGAAATTATCTGCTAATTCGCCATTCATGTTTTCGGCTTTTCCTTTGTACTGGTTGAGTTTATAACTGTAGTTTTTGGGATTAAATGATGATAAATCTTCCAGACAGATAAGGTTTACATCCAGTTTTTTGTCTTTTTTATCATTTTCCCAGATACCTGTTAACCCGTATTGATTATTTAATTGTAATAAAAAAGATCCTGTTTTTTTAGTGACATTTCCTGTTTTGGTTGATGTATATGCAGTTTCCTCCAGTTTTATCTCCCCATTTTTTAAAATACCATTTGTAAAAATAGACCTGTCTTTACCGCTTTTTACATAATAATAGCTTCCTGAAACAGAATCTTTTCCCTGAATAAATTCAATGGTCATCTCTATAGGATATTTGTCTATTTTTCCTGAGAAATGTAAAATCGTCTTGACGATTGTTTTTTGCGCAAAAGTAATTTGACTAAATATTAACAGAAAGATAAATTTTTTCATTTAGCAAAAATTACTTTTTAGGAGCGTCCTTTGTTATAATAGCAGGAATAATTGTTTTTTTCTTGTAAAGAGGGATAAAATAAGAAACAGTATAATTGAAACCTACTCCAAAACTTCCGTCATACGTTCTGTTAAAACCAGGAATGTATAAATTGTCAAAACCTGAAGGTTTAGAATTTGCTACCAAAAGTTTTAACTGAACACCAAATCCTACGAAGACATTATTAAAGACTTTTGCTTTTAATCCTGCTGCAAATTCAAGCCATCCCGCTGTAAGTCCGTTATATTTTTGACCAGCTGCAATTGGTGGCTGTTCTCCCCAATACGGATTTGCATTGTAGATTTTATAACTGTTTAATTGTTGACTAAAGGTACTAAAACCACCTCGTAAACCTATGGTGATTAAATTCTCCATGTCAAGCCAGTTTTGGTAGGTATTGTAATCAAAACCACCTTTGATATAAGTTCCGGTTGCTGTTGAGTTTAATCTGTCGTCATCTGTAGTTTTGTCTTCAAAACCAAGTTCAGCTGCGATATAGTATTTTTTCGTTAAACGAAAATCACCTACAACCTCAATTCCTTTATAATCTTTATCATATAAACCACGTGTTAGTTTATATAAATCAACCCCAACGCGAAGACCATAGCGATCTGTTTTGATGCTGTCTTTTTGTACTTCCTGAATTGCCGGTTTAGCATTTACGGCTTTTGGTTTTTCCTTAACAACTTCTTTTGTTACCGTTTTCGTTGCTGTTTCCTGGGCTTGCCCTAAAAACATTGAAAACAATAAGCAAAAACTAAAATAATACTTTAATATGTGTTTCATTTTCAGATTCAACGTTAGGTTGTAGAACAATAACTCTTTGCATCCAAAGTCCATCATTATTTGGATCTGTTTGCTCAAATGGTGCTGATGGTGGTTCAGTAACTGCCGGGTTTAATGTAAAAATTGTTTTAAAACCACAAGCTCTGGACACATATACATTTTGACGTGTATAATTAAATTTAATCACATCTGTGTTTACTGCAGCTGGATTGGCATTTCCGGAGTCTAAAATAAAAGTATAAGTAACGGTGTCTGCATCCGTTTTTAACGGAATAGAAACGGTATTGCCGCTGGTTAAATATTTAGTAATATCTGTACCGCTTTCGTTAAAAATAATTCCATTAGTTTGTCCTTCGCCAATTACCTTTAAATTAGTTAGATTTTTTGCCACTGTTGGAGCTGTAATATCAAAAAAAGAAATCACTAATCTGGGAGTAGTGGGTGTATTCGCATCGCAAATGTCATCTTTCTCACAGCTGGATAAACCAAAAGTAAAGACTAATAAAAGAGAGATTATTTTTTTCATTTAAATTTTGTTATCGAAGTTCTAAAAGTACAACATTTTCGACATGATGCGTTTGCGGAAACATATCAACCGGACGAACACGTGTAACTTTATATTTTTCATCCATTAAAGCCAAATCTCGTGCTTGTGTTGCTGAATTACAACTTACGTAAACTACTTTTTTAGGCGCAATTTTAAGGATTTGATCAATAACATCTTTATGCATACCGTCTCTTGGCGGATCTGTAATGATAACGTCAGGTTTTCCGTGTTGTGCAATAAAAGCTTCGTTAAATACGACTTTCATGTCACCTACAAAAAACTCACAATTCGTTATATTATTGCGTTCAGCATTAGCTTTGGCGTCTAAAATTGCTTCAGGAACACTTTCTACACCAATTACTTTTTTTGCTTTTTTAGAGACGAACTGAGCAATAGTTCCTGTTCCTGTATATAAATCATAAACGGTTTCGTTGCCTGAAAGTCCGGCGAAATCACGTGTTATTTTATATAATTCATAAGCCTGATCAGAGTTTGTCTGGTAAAAAGATTTAGCATTAATACTAAACTTCAAACCTTCCATTTCTTCAAGAATATAATCTCTTCCTTTATATAGTTTGATATCCTGATCGTAAATTGTATCGTTTTGTTTTGAATTTACAACATATTGCAAGGATGTAATCTGAGGGAATTTTTCGTAAAGGTGATCTAAAAGAAGTTCACGATTTTTTTTATCATTTTCATAGAACTGAATCAAAACCATGATTTCACCAGTCGAAGCGGTACGGATCATAAAAGTTCTCAATAAACCAGATTGTTCTCTTGGGTTAAAGAAAGCTAAATTATGCTCATTCGCAAAATCCCTGATTTCGTTTCTAATGGCATTAGAAGGATCTTCCTGTAAATAACATTTTTGAATATCAAGGATTTTATCCCACATTTTTGGAATATGAAAACCTAATGCATTTCTGTTTCCTAAATCTTCGGTACTTTCTATTTCTTTTTCGGTTAACCAACGAGCGTTAGAAAACGAAAATTCCATTTTATTTCTGTAAAAAAACTGTTTTTCAGAACCCAAAATAGTTTCGAACTCAGGAAGTTCAACTTTTCCTATGCGCTGCAAATGATTTTTTACCTCGTTTTGTTTGTAATACAACTGTTGGCTGTATTTCATATTTTGCCATTTACATCCTCCACAAATTCCAAAATGATCGCAAATAGGTTCAATGCGATGTTCTGATAATTCATGAAATTTTACGGCTTTACCTTCATAATAGGCTTTTCTTTTTTTGAAAGTCTGCACGTCAACTACATCACCCGGAACTACGTTCGGGATAAAGATTACTTTTCCGTCAGGAGCTTTTGCTACTGATACTCCTTTTGCTCCGGCATCCAGAACCTGAATTTGATGAAAGACAACTTTGTCTGTATTTTTTCTTCCCATAGCGCAAAAATAAGGGTTTGTAAACTTTTTCAAATTTAATTTTTCAAATATTTTATCAAATTGTCTAATTTATTATTTTAATTGACTTTAAAAGTTAACTTTGTTTTTAGCAATTAGCCCAAATCTGCTATTTTTAATTTATAGATTGTTATATTTTTATGAAGTTGTATCATAATCTTTCACAAATTAGCTTTTTGAAAAAAAGTTATGCGTTCAAATTTTTATTTGTTGCTTTTATAGGAATACATATTCCCCTTATCGGGATTTTGTTTTTTGTCCTTTATTATAATCATAGTGTTTCGCCTACTTCAATTCTGGTTTTTTCCCTAATGATGACTTTATTAGCTACTTTGATAACACTTGTGGTTTTAAATCAGCTTATTAAACCAATTTCGATTGCTTCAAAATCATTGGATGATTACAGGAATAATAGAAAATTGTCGATTTTGCCAACAGAATATACTGATGAAGCCGGATTGTTGATGTGTAATATTCAGGAATCTATTTATGAAGCCGAGAGTTTTATAAACGAGAAACAGGATTTGATTTATATGCTTTCGCATGATTTAAAAAACTTTGCAGGAAATCCTCAGGGTTTGGCAAATTTAATTATTAGCGAAAACCCTTCTGATTCAATTCGTCAATTGGCAGAGCTAATTTGTGAATCGACAAATTTACAATTTCGATACATAGAGAATTTTATTAAATTATTGCAGGAACAAGATCGTGTTGTAAAAGGCAATCAGGAAATCAGGACGATTTTATTTCCGGGAATTTTGCCTTTTATTAATGAACAGGTAGAACAGCGTTTGATAGATAAAAATATAAAACTGAATTTGAGCTTAGAACTTGTAGAAGCTAAACTGAGACTTGATGAAGGTTTGCTGATTCAGGTATTGGTGAATTTAATTAGTAACGCGATTAAATTTTCTTATTTTGACAGTGAAGTAAAGGTTCGTATTTATAATGAAAACTCTAAACTAATCATTACGGTTGCTGATAAAGGAATTGGTTTTGATAAACATCAGATTGATGAATTGTTCAAGAAATTCACGAAAATGAGCCGATTGGGAACTGCAAACGAATCTTCGACAGGAATTGGTTTGTATTTATGTAAAAAGATCATCGAAAAAAACAAAGGAAAACTTAGTGCAACCAGCGAAGGCAAAAATAAAGGTGCTGAGTTTAGAATTGAGTTTGAAATGTAATACGGAATAAAAAATAAAAAACCTCGTTTTAGTTTATATGAATTAAAACGAGGTTTTTTATTTAAAATATTTGGTAAACTATCTTCCGTAGATTAGTTTGGGTTTGCCATCCATACATTCAATACTACTTGGCGGCAATATAATTTCACAGGTCGATGATATGTTGTATTTTTTATCAAATGCAGTTTTTGCATCTGTATATGCTTTTACTTTAGCAATAAATGCATTTTTGTCTATTTTTTTAGAATAGACAATAAAAGTGGCAACACCTCCACATGATTTAGTGCCAAGAGCGGTAAAATCCCAGTTTTTTGAATCAGTACAAGGTTCTGAATTCACTAAAGAAAGTGTGATAATCTCCTGATGCATTTTTTCTAATTCCTGAGCATCTTTTTCCTGAATGTTACTATCATCGTTGGAACATGATGCAAATGTTACGCAAATGGCAAATAATATAAAACTTAATTTTTTCATGGTAGTGATTTATAGTTAGTTTTATTATTAGATGATTTGATTTAGAAATGGTTGCGTGCTAAAAGCCAAATAACCGTTATCTTATACAATCACTCTTTTTAAAAACTACCAGAGCTGATGTACAGAAGGTTTTATATATTCTTCGTAAATGTTGTTCATTGCGGCAATTTTCTCAGGAGTTAATTCCGGTAAATCATAAACTGATAAATTAGACGTTACGTGATTGGCAGTCGAAGCTCCCGGAATAATACAGCTAATATCTTTAAAGCTAAGAATCCACTGTAAAGCGATAGGCGCAAGATTTGTGGTTTCAGGAAATAATGCTTTTAGTTTTTCAACAGCTTTTAGCCCTAATTCATAATTTATTCCTGAAAAAGTTTCTCCTTTATCAAAAGCATCTCCATTTCGATTAAAATTTCGATGATCCTGAACATTAAAAGTAGTTTTAGCATCAAACTTACCTGTCAAAAGTCCGCTTGCTAAAGGAACCCTCGCAATAATCCCAATATCTTTCTTTCTGGCTTCAGAGAAAAATAATTGAGAAGGACGTTGACGAAATAGGTTAAAAATAATCTGAACTGTTGTTACATTCGAATATTCAATAGCTTTCAATGCTTCTTCGACTTTTTCTACGCTAACGCCAAGATTCAAAATTTTACCCTGATCTTTTAAGCGATCAAAAAGTTCAAAAATCTCAGGTCGGTAAAAAACTTCAGTAGGAGGACAGTGGAGCTGAATTAAATCCAGAGTTTCTAATCTCATTCTTTTTAAACTGTCTTCAACAAATTTCTGAAGTACTTTGGGCTGATATCCTTCACTAACATGAGGATTAATATGACGGCCACATTTTGTAGCTACATAAATACGTTCAGATCTTGAACGAACGACTCTTCCAACAGCTGTTTCGCTTAATCCATTTTCATAAACATCTGCAGTATCAATAAAATTTACCCCATTGTCAATTGCAGTATTCAAAAGTTCATCTGCTGTTTTATTATCAAAAGCAGATCCCCATTTTCCTCCAACTTGCCATGTGCCAAGTGAAATCTCGGATATATTGAAGTTTGTTTTTCCTAGTTTTCTGTAGATCATTTTTTTTCTTTTGAGGTTCAAAGTGGGAAAGGTTCAAAGGTTTTTTGTAGAGCAGCACAGGAGTGCGTCTATTTTATATCCGAAGATTTTTGAAGAATCTAAGATTCAAAGGTTGAAAAGCGCAAAGATTAATTAGTTTATAAAAACTTTGTCCCTATGAATCTTTGCGCCTTTGAACCTTTCTTTAATCAAATAAATCAGAGGACAAATAACGATCGCCGCGATCGCAGATAACGGCAACAATTACGCCTGATTCTAATTTTTCGGCAATTTTCAGGGCAACAGCAACAGAACCTCCGCTGCTCATTCCTGCAAAAACACCTTCTTCAAGTGCTAAGCGTTTGGTCATTAGACGTGCTTCTTCTTCGCTCACATCTATAACAGAGTCAACTTTTGAGGCATCAAATATTTTAGGCAAGTATTCCTGAGGCCATTTGCGGATTCCGGGAATTTGGGATCCGTCGCTTGGTTGTGCACCAATAATTTGAATTGCCGGATTTTTTTCTTTTAAATAAGTCGAAGTTCCTATGATAGTTCCTGTTGTTCCCATTGCCGAAACAAAATGAGTTACAGTGCCATCAGTATCATTCCAGATTTCAGGACCTGTGGTTTTATAGTGTGCTTTCCAGTTATCATCGTTTGCAAATTGATTTAGCATTATATAACCGCCTTTTGCTACTTTTTTGTCGGCGTAGTCCCTTGAACCAATAATTCCTTCGCTAGCAGGTGTTAAAATCACTGTAGCGCCATAAGCACGCATTGTTTGAGTTCTTTCTTTTGTAGAATCTTCCGGTAGGATCAATTCGATCTCAATTTGAAATAGTTGTGCGATCATCGCCAGTGCGATTCCCGTGTTGCCGCTTGTGGCTTCAATTAGTTTATCGCCTTTTTTAATATCGCCTCTTTCAAGAGCAGCAGCAATCATATTATAAGCAGCTCTGTCTTTTACACTTCCGCCGGGATTATTTCCTTCTAATTTCAGTAAAAGTTTTACATTTTTATTTTTAACCAGATTGACAGTTTCCATCAAAGGAGTATTCCCAATTAGGTTAAGCAATTTCTGTGTATTCATTTTAGTTCTTTTATTTTAACTTCAGTTGTAGTTGTGTTGGTTACAATAGAATTTTCAGGGATTGATTTCGTGATCCAGGCATTTCCTCCCACAATACTGTTTTTTCCAATAATAGTTTCACCGCCTAAAATTGTGGCATTCGCATAAATACAAACATTAGCTTCTACAGTAGGATGTCTTTTGGCGTTTTTCATTTCCTTACTTACACTTAAAGCGCCCAGAGTAACTCCCTGATAAATTTTTACATGTTTTTTTATTACGGTCGTTTCTCCAATAACAATTCCGGTTGCATGATCAATAAAAAACGGAGAAGCGATATCAGCACCGGCATGAATATCTGTTCCGGTAATTCTATGTGCATATTCACTCATCAATCTAGAAAACAATAATAAATCAAGATGATATAATTCGTGACTCAGTCTGTAAATTGCAATGGCATAAAAACCGGGATAACCCAAATAAACTTCATCGATACTATTTGATGCAGGATCATTTTCTAAAATATACGCTGCATCCTTATTTAATTTTTCCAGGACACCGGGTAATTTTTCCAGAAATCTGTCCCAGATCGATTCGCATAAATTCTCTGGTTTTTTACAGGCTAAAACGGCAATTTCTTTAAAGCATATTTCAAGCTCATTTATACTGTGGTCTAAATCTGCATTCGAATCAAAAAGAGTATAGAAAAGCTTCTCGGTAAAATCTTCTGTTTTGGTTTTTATCCCGTAGTTTATATTTGAATGGCTTTTTAAAGCTTTTATATTTTGTATGATAATTTCTTTTGTCACAATTGTAAAATTGAGTGGATAATTTAAAACGTTAAAAGTAATGCGTTTTTTGTAAATAAGGATATGATTTCTCTAAAGAAATTTTGTTGTGAGAATTGTATTTGTGATAAATAAAAGAAATATAAGACAATATATTTTATAAGATTCTTAAGAAGTTAAATGCGTAAATTAGCCGGTAAAAATTATAAAATGAAAAATAATTCGACTTTTAAAAGTACGATCTCTAATCTTTCTTTTCCTGAAAGTGAGAAAATTTGGGGAAAATCTATTCATGATCCTATTTTAGGGCTTATCATTAAAGATTATCCCACTTTTAATGATAGTGATTGTATTGCGGTAAAAGAGCTAAACGAATACCGTCAAAAATACATTTCGAACTATTTGTCTACAGAAATAGGAACACTTTCAGATCTTGAAAAAAGTGTGATAACTTCACTTAAAGAAGATAAGTCGATAGTAAGTATTGTTGAAGATGAAGAAGAGAAAAGAAGCTTTGGTCAAAAAATAGCCGATAAAGTTGCGGACTTTGGCGGAAGCTGGACTTTTATTATTTCCTTTTTACTTTTTATCATCGTCTGGATTGGTGCCAATGTTTATATTCTGGTCAATAAAGGTTTTGATCCCTATCCGTTTATTTTGCTGAATTTGATTTTGTCCTGTATTGCCGCATTGCAGGCTCCGGTCATTATGATGAGCCAAAACCGTCAGGAAGAAAAAGATCGAAACCGTGCTAAAAAAGATTATATGATTAACCTGAAATCCGAATTGGAAATTAGAATGATCCATGATAAAATTGATCATTTGATTATGCATCAGCAACAAGAATTAATCGAAATCCAGAAAGTTCAAATCGAAATGATGAATGATATTCTAAATCAGATTAAAAAATAATTCCTACAAAAAAAAGATTGCAAACCTGTTTTAAATTTTGTTCCCAATATCAATAAGGATATTTTTAGGGAACAGGATTTTGAATAGGTTTTTTTATTTGTACTGTAATCGTAAATAATTTTAGTATTGAAAGTATATAAATTTTAATTCAGAATTTAAAATTTTAGCATTATAAAAAAATGGTATAAAAAGTAAGAATGAAAAAGTATAAATGCAGACTTTTGAATTTCATCTTTTTAAGTTTTTTTGAGACAGGTAAATTGCTGTGTTTTTCTGAATTTTAGAAATTCATTTTTATTTAAAGGAATAAAAAAAAACGTGTTATGATTTCAAGAGAGTAGAACTACTATTTTAAAGTTTCATACTTTTGAATCCTGATCTATTTAAATATGAAAGCTTTTAAAATTTTAATAATGATTCTTGCGATTTCGGTTGCGTTATATGAGCAGGTTTCAGCAGAAAAAAATATCTATATCATGGTAATTGCAATTGCAGTTTTCATGTATGGAATGATGCAGCTGAGTGCAAAAACACCAAGTAAAAATCAAGAAAAAGAAGAACAAGATGTTGACTAAAGGAGATAAGGTTTCAGTCCTGGACGAAGCCATAAACGGAACAGTAGTTTCTGTGAAAGATAAGGAAGTTTTGATCGAAACTGAAGATGGATTTACGATGACATTTTTTGTCAATGAATTGATTAAAATACAGGATTCCAGTAATTTAATGAATTCTATTAAAAGAATTGATTTAGATGAAGTTACAAAAGAGAAAACGGAGCCAAAACCCAGAAGTTTTGTCAAGGAAAAGAAGGATAAACGCGAAATAGCAGCTCCGGAATTTGACTTGCACATTGAAAAACTGGTTCCTAATAAACGCGGAATGTCAAATTATGATATCCTGACTTTGCAGACTGAAACAGCAAAAAGACACATTGAATTCGCGATCAGAAACAGGATTCCAAAAATTGTTTTTATTCATGGTGTTGGTGAAGGAATTCTAAAAGCTGAACTTGATTTTTTATTAGGCCGTTATGACGGAATAGATTTTCAGGATGCCAATTATCAAAAATATGGGTTAGGTGCCACCGAAGTTTATTTTAGGCAAAACAATAAATAAAATATTTTTTAAGGCTTGATTTGTCTGTTTTAAAGCATAAAAAAACGTCCGTTTTTCTTTCTGATTTCACATTAAAATCAGCTCGAAAAACGGACGTTTTTTGTAAGAATAAATTCCTCTCCTTACAAGTGGAAATAAATTGTAAACTTTAAAATATTATGGTGCTATTGTAGTTACCGTTCCTAATGAAAATGTAGTTGCAAGTTTAAAAGTACTGTTTCCTTTTTGAAGGGTTGCATTTCTAAGCACCACTTTATGTCTGAAAACTTTAAGGTCGTTTGTCGTCGTAACTTCAATTATGCCACTTACATTTATTTGTCCGTCCTGACCAAACCAGGTATCTAATATTGCAGGTGTTGTTGGTGTTTTTTCTATACAAAAATAACTTTTTGTATCTGCCGGCAAAGCACCGCTATAAGTTCTGTAATAAAGTTTATTTGCACCATTTGCATTGATTAAACTAGTTCTTGGTTTACCTGTAGGAGTAGCTTCATTTACAATTAAACCATCGGCTAAGTTTTCAAGAACTAAAGAAGATACCGTATTATCGTTGTAAATTTTCTTTGTATCCGGACAGTAATCTGCATTTTCATCGCTAAAACTTACGACTACCGGAGTAACTGTTGTATTAAAAATACCAAAACTAAATTCTTCCTCAACTTGTGGTCCTGAAGGTTTTAAAAAAGTGATGTTTTTAAAAGAGATATTATGTGCATATCCAGTGATTTTAGTGCTACCGTCATCTGCAGTAGTAAATTGTTGTGAAGTTATTATCACAATCTGTCCTGCAGTTGCCTGCCATTCTTCTGTTACTTTTGGAGATGTTGGCGGTATTGCACCACAAATATTTGCTGTAGCAACAGTACCATCATAAGCCCTGTATACAACACGATAAGTTGTATTGTCAATGTCATAGATCAATGGTGTATTCGTGGGTGTAGGATCATTGATGATTTTATCGTTGGGTAATTGAATCAGCAAAGATTCCTGAGATTTTAGTCTGTATATTAGATTATTGGTTAGCGGATCACAGCTTTGAGACACAATGCTCGTATCATCAAAATCAATTGTGTCTACCTTTAAATCACCGTCATCGCACCCGTTTAGTAGTAGCGCGAACAATAGAAGGCTTGCATATTTTTTCATCGTAATTTTATTTGACGTCAAAAATAGTGAAAAAATTCGCAAATGATATTTAAGATTAGACAATTGATATTTCATAACTTTGCAACAATGAAAAAAGTATACCTCGATAACGCCTCTACAACTGCTATGCGTCCTGAAGTAATTCAGGAAATGACTAAAGTTATGGCAGAAGATTTTGGTAATCCCTCTTCTACTCACAGTTTTGGAAGAAACGGAAAGACTATTTTAGAGCTTTCCAGAAAAAGTATTGCCAAACATTTAAATTGTTCTGCACAAGAAATTATTTTTACTTCAGGTGGAACTGAAGCGGATAATTGGATTCTGCGTTCCGCAGTCGAAGACCTTAAAATAGAACGTATAATTACCTCTAAAATTGAACATCATGCCGTTTTACATACTGTATTAGTATTAGAAGCGGAGTATAATATTCAGGTAGATTATGTCAATATAAATCCGGACGGAAGTATTGATTTAACGCATCTGTCGAATTTATTGGCTCAGGAAAAAAAGACTATTGTAAGTTTAATGCATGTAAACAATGAAACAGGAACTATCCTGGATCTGGATAGGGTTGGTGTGATTTGCAAGCAATACAATGTTTTATTTCATTCAGATACGGTACAATCTGTGGGTAAAACAGAGATTGATTTGCAAAAAATTCCGGTTGATTTTATAGTGGCAAGTGCTCATAAATTTCATGGCCCAAAAGGAGTTGGGTTTGTTTTTATTCGAAAAAATTCAGGTTTACAGCCTCTTATTTTTGGAGGAGAGCAAGAAAAAGGACTTCGTGCAGGGACAGAAGCAGTACATCAAATTGCGGGAATGGCAAAGGCTTTATCGCTTTCTTATGAGAATTTAGATCATGAAAGAACTTATATATCTGAGTTAAAAATGTATCTGATTGAGCAGTTAGAAAACCATTTTCCAGGCTTTAGGATCAATGGAAAAAAAGATGATTTTTATAATATTATCAACATCATTTTACCTTTTTCTGCAGATAAAACTTCGATGCTTTTGTTTAGTCTGGATATGAAAGGAATTGCTGTTTCAAGAGGAAGTGCTTGTCAATCCGGAAGTATCAAACCTTCTCACGTTTTAAAAGAAATGCTCTCTGAAACAGATTTAAAACTGCCAAATCTTCGAATCTCATTCAGTCATTACAATACAAAAGAAGATATTGATTGGCTGATCGAAAGTTTGAAAGCTATTTAAAGTTTCTAGATTGATATCCCGAAGCTTCGGGACTAATTTATTAAGTTTTTTTTGCAGATTTTAAATAATCTATAATCTAAAATCTGCAATCTAAACTACTTTCGAATCACTTTTACCTGTGAATCTTTTGTCAATTTTATAATAGTTGATGGTTTTCCAGCTACTTTATCGTGATACAGATTAACCACGTAATCAACTCCTTTAACGATTTCAGGATTAATATCTTTAAAAGCAATAGGAGTAGGCTGTCCCGAAATATTTGCAGATGTAGAAACTAAAGGTTTTTTCATTCGCTCTAATAATTTAAAACAAAATGGCTCCTTTACCACGCGAATTCCCAATGAATTGTCTGCAGCAATAATATTTGGCGCCACATTTCTGGGTTCATCGAGGATTAAAGTTGTTGGTTTTTCGGATAAATCTAAAATTTGCCAGGCTACTTCAGGGATGTTTTTAAACACATTATACATCATTTTCTCCCCATTCATCAATACAATCATACTTTGCGTTTCTGCGCGCTGCTTAAGTTTGTATATTTTGGCTACAGCTTCAGGATTTGTAGCGTCACAGCCAATTCCCCAAACAGTATCAGTAGGATAAAGAATGATTCCGCCCTCTTTGATTACCTCGTATGCTTTTATTATTTCTTCGTTCATTCTGTAAATTATATACTTGTTTTTGCATGCTAAATTAAGATGCAAAGGTATAAATAAAAGATGATGAATTATTTTCCTGACTTAGCAGAATAATTAATTGCTATAATTTTATTGACTTTATCTTTCTTCGAAAGTGCCATTAATGGCAATTCGATATACTTGAAAGTAAGTTGGCAAATTAGTATAAGAGGAAAAATTGATGCTGTAATTATCAGCCAAAACTCAACATTGGTTAACATTTTTGCTCGTTCAAAACCAATGACAAAATAGAATATAATGAATAGTAAAATACCGTGTAGCAAATATAAACTATAGGTTATTTGTCCAAATTTGCGTGAAAATGCGCTTGATAAAATACCAAAAAAGTTGTTTCCTGATGCAATAATCAAGAATACAATCGACGATATAATAATCTGAATTGGTTTTCTTCCGCCATTAAAGAAATATACAGAAAGAGCCAATAAAACGATGGCTAAAACAGTATACTTTTTTTGCTTCAAAGTCTCAAATTTTTTGGTATTAATTAAGAATGCAACAACAATACCGCCCACAAATGGCATGAAATGTCTTAAAGAGGATTTGTTTATAATCATGATTACTGCCGCTGCAGCCGTAAAACCTAATACTGCTTTTAAGTTTACTTTTATCTTAAACCATAATGCTATAAGTGGTAATAAAAAATAAAAAGTCCATTCATAAGGTAATGTCCAGGTTATTCCGGAATTTAGAATAAAAGTATCTTCTAATCCGTTTAAGTTTGAGTTGTTCTTGCTTACGTTAAAGAATATCCAGGAGAATACACTTTTTAAGTTTTCAATAAAAGGTACGCGTATTGTAAATTGAGTTAAACAGGCAACTAAAATAAAAATAATAATTACAGAGAATATGTACATTGGGAAAAGCCTGAAAAATCTGGATTTAAGATAATCTGACCAATCAATTTCTCCTGTTTTATTATGGATTAATTTAGAAATAAATAAAAAAGCTGTTATGATAAAAAAGAATACAACCGTTGTTTCGCCAAATTGATTGAATAAATTAGACTTTGGATCCTCCCAGTTTTCAGTTTTTAAAAATACCTGCCAGATATAACTATGATGCAGAAAAACAAAAAATGCTAAATAACCTCTTAATCCGTCAATTTCCGGATAACGAATCTCAGTTAAATCTGTTTTTACAATTTTGTTTACAAGCAAAACAGATACAATTAGAACAACTAATATAGGAAGTAAAAATACACTAATGGTGAAATTCATTGAATACAATATTGAATAGCACCAAAGTACAGTGTTTGTAAAGTAAGCAGGTGGTATTTATTTTTTTGCAAACATACTGAATGATGTATTACAATTGAAAGAATAATATTGTAAAATTTATATTTCTTATCGTGAAAATTTCATTAAGAAAATCATAAAATTGTAAACACCTCGTAATCAGGGTATTGATTTTATTAAGTTGATGTTATTATGAAAAAAATCTTCAAAAAAATCAGATTATTTATTGATTTTTTTGAAGATTTTGATTTTTTATGGCTTTTTCTAAAGGTTATTTTTTGAATATAACATTGTCGACCCAGCCTTCTAAAGTGTATTTGTTAAAAATAGAATCCGGTATTTTTTCGTAGTCGTTTTGGAAAAAATCTGCAGGAATAACAGGATTTTTTTCGTCGATTATTAAAATATTATTAGGATTGTAAAAGTCATAATTTTTAATATCTGAGTTTGTTGTAATAAGCTTTTTTTCTAAGCCTAAACTTTCAAAAACCCTAAAAGTCAAGCCAATCTGCCCGGCTCTGTTAATGTCTAACAAAACTTTTGAGCGGCTTATATATTGATCTACTTCTGATAATGGTATAAACTTATTGATGTAAGTTATGGCACCATCCCTAGGTTTATGTTTTTTTGAATACGTAATAAACTTAAAATTGATTTGTTTCGATTTTAATTCTTCCGCTATTCGTTCCAGGATTGGCAATCTATTATCGATTGAACCAATAGTAAAAACATAATACTCAAAATTGCTTTTGTCTGTGATTTCATTATTATTGGTGTAGATCCAATTGGGAGCAAATTTAAGATCAAATTTTTCACAATCTTCTTTCTCAAATGAATACACTTCATCAAAAGAAGGAATAACTCGTTTTATGTTAGGGCAGCGATAGATATTATCATTAAAAAAACCGATTGTTTTTTTAGCATATTTTCTAAATTCTAATATGCTTTTAGGATCAATAAAATCACCTTTGATGGTAAGGATTACATCCTGAATTTGAGTGTTTTTTTGTAATTCCTTTATTATTTCTTTCCCGTGATGCTGGTGCTTTAAATTTGTTTTAAAAAAAGCTTTTAAAATAAAATTATAGGCTTTGTGAAATACAGAAGGGTATTTGTACTTATAATCTCTAAAATTAATATGATGTACAACATGTCCTTGTTTTTCAAGAGTTGCGGCAATATAGGCATTCATGCCTAAATTATCGAGACTTACCAGGGTTATATGCATAATTTGTATTGTGTTGTAATGATTTGAAAAGCATTAAATTATAAATTTAATGATCCGGATGTTTATAGATTGGCGTAATTTTATTAGAATATGAAGTGTTATTTTAAAATATTTCTATAGACTTCTAAATATTCAGCCGCGGCAGTTTTCCAATTAAAACTTGCAGCTCTTTCCTTAAAGATTGTTTCACATTCCTGTTTATTATTCTCAAAATGGTTTAATCCTTCAAATAATACCGTTTTCATATATTCAGGATCAAAATTAGACCAATATTTTGCGGCATTTCCTCCAATTTCAGGTAATGAAGTTTTATCAGACAAAAAAGTTGGTTTTCCAAAACTCATTGCTTCAATTGGCGGTAAACCAAATCCTTCTCTAATAGAAGGAAAAAGAAATGCAGTGCAGTTTTTCATGAAAAACTGTTTGCCTTCATTTGTCACTTTTCCCGTTAAAAAAACCTGATTTGATAATCCATTATCGTTTATTAGCTTTTTTATCTCTTCACCATATTTTTTGTTATTATTACCAGAGATAATCAAATTGTAGTCTTTTATCACTTTCATCATATTGATAATAGACTCATAATTTTTTCTCTCAATAAAATCACCTATAGTATAAAAAAACGGTTTGTCAACCGGAACATCAGCAACATATGACGACGTGTCAATTAAGCTTGTAATCGGATTTCCGTTATAGATAACATATTCCGGAACATTTGGTACATCAAAATATTGATGAGTTTGTTTTTTTGAAAATTCTGATATATAAGTGATTGCCGTTGCTTTATTCAGTTTCTCTAAAAAAAGTTTATTTCTTTTATGGTTTATATCTGCAGATACTTCCTCAGTAAAATTTACATCATGAATCGTCAATAAATATTTTTTGCAAGTATAAGGTTCAACCTTTATATTTTGATTTACAGAATGCCATAAATCGTATTTCTTACGAATTCTAAAAAATTTCATTCTCGAAAGACTACTGTATTTATTATAGTTGAATTTTTTACCAAATTCACTCTCAAGAAGTTTTATATCAGAGGCATTTAATGTTAATTTAAGATCATCAAATTCCAATTCAGATAAACCTTTAATTAGTTCATAATTAAAAGTTCCCAAACCGCCAGCTCTGTTATTGATATTATGAGTTTCTAAAAAAACACTTTTTTGATATGCCATTTGATTTAATTTTTGACGAAAATACAATATTAATTTGAAGTCTTAAATTGTATGTGTATTTTTGTTGTTTATAAAGATATTCCCATGAATTTTAAAGTAAATCCCATTTTTACTACAGAGACTACATCAATACTTGATACTATTAATGCATTTAGCAACAAAGGAATTCTTTTTGGTAACGGACAACGTAATATTATAAAATTATTTGATTTAAAGGACAAAACAATTAATATCAAGTCTTTTAAAATTCCAAATCTCATAAATAAAATTGCTTACAAATATTTTCGAAAATCAAAAGCAAGGCGTTCTTTTGAGTATGCTACAATTTTATTAAATAAAGGTGTAGGAACGCCTCAGCCAATTGCTTTTCTTGAAAATTTTAACTGGCTTGGATTAAGAGACAGTTATTATGTAAGTGAACATTTAGTTACGGAACTTACTTTTAGAGAACTGGTAGAAATTCCGGATTATCCGGATCGTGAAAATATATTGAGACAGTTTACCAGATTTAGTTTTGATTTACATGAAAAAGGAATAGAGTTTCTGGATCATTCACCCGGAAATACGTTGATCAAAAAGAATTTAGATGGAAATTATTCTTTTTTTCTGGTTGATTTAAACCGAATGGAATTTCATGAATCAATGACTTTCGAAATGCGAATGAAGAATTTGTGTCGCTTAACTCCTTTAAAAGAAATGGTAGCGACTATGAGTAATGAATATGCTAAATTATACAGCGAATCCGAACAAAAAACATTTGATACCTTGTGGAAATATACAGCTGAATTTCAGGAACAGTTTTATAGAAAAAAACGTCTGAAAAAGAAACTTAAATTCTGGAAAAAGTAATTAGTTAAGTTTTGATAAAAAGAGCAAGTATAAATATAAAAAAAGGACCGAAACATCTTATATGAAGTTTCGGTCCTTTTTTGTTTAATATATCTTGAGCATTCTTTTAGTTCTCGATTAATTTTTCGTAAACCATTTATTCTGCCTGTATTTTAAATTTAATTCTTGTATTCCTGAAAATAAGCTTCTAATTTTTCGAGCATTAGAGGCAAAGGATATTCAGCATAATACTCAAGTGTATGTTCTTTAATGTATTGTTCCGTGTGTTGCTCGTATATTTCAGGTTTTAAATCTTTTAAATGAATAGAATCATTTTTAGCTTCATTTTCAAATAACTGCCAGGTTTCTTTTCTAACAGAAGGTGTAAATATCGAGAAAGTTGGAATCTCAAGTGCTTTTGCCATATTTACAGCGCCGCCTTCATTACCAATCAGCATTTCGCATTGAGAAAGTAATGCTAAAAAAGATCTTAATTCAGTGCAATACAAATCAATTACAATATGTTTTTTTGTTTCTTCGCTACAATAATTATAAACTTCCAGAGCTTGTTCTTTTTGGTCCGGGATATAATTAAAGATAATTGTAGCGTTAGTTTTTGCGACTGTAAAATCTATAATTTTTGCCATTCCCTCTAAAGGATATGTTTTGTAGACTTCACTCCCTAAAATTCCAAACATAATCAGTGGTTTTTCATTGCTGATATTGTGATTTTTTAGAAGTTGTCTGGCTTCATTGATTTCAGATTCTTTTAAAAAGATCTTAGGTTTTACATCTGTAATTTTTTCAGATATAAAGGGTTTTAAGAGTAGTAACCTGTTCTCAATGGCTAATCCGTGTTCAGATGCTATGGCATCAAAACGTTCGTAGGTATAATTATAGAATATTTTAGTATACCATTTATGATATGAAACTTTATATTTTGCTCCTGAAAATAAGGTAATCAAATTGGTTTCCAGCTTAGAATAGACATCAATAACGGCATTATATTTTTTTCTTCGGATCTGAAAAATAAATTTAAATAACGAAGGGATTGATTTTCTTACCTTATTAGATAATGGGATTATATTGTCAATATTTGGATTCTCTTTTAGTACATCAACAGAATTTGGATAGCACATATAATCTATCACGGCATCCGGAAACTTTGTTTTTAAGTTGTTGCAAATTATTGTACTTGTTAATACATCTCCAATTCTTTTTTGCTGAATGACTAATATCCTCATTTATTTTTAAATTCAATTTAAGGCTAAATTACAAACTATTTTATCAAGTGTGCAACCGTATGATGATATTAAGATTAAACTAAAACAAAAAAGTTATATTTTTGTAGCTAATAAATTAAATTTTGCAATGGAAATTAGTGGTCTGGTTATTACTTTCAATGAAGAAAAAAACATAGGAAAATGCATTGATGCTTTATTAAAAGTTTGTGATGAAGTAATCATAGTGGATTCTTTTAGTAAAGATCGTACAGTTGAAATTGCCAAAGAAAAAGGTGCTATAGTGATCCAGCAAGCCTTTTTAGGAGATGGACCTCAAAGAACACACGGTTTGCCATATTGCAAAAATGACTGGATTTTAAATCTTGATGCCGATGAATTCCTGGATAAAGATGCTGAGGATTTTATTTTAAAGAAAAAATATTTAGAAGGAAACCATGACGCTTTTAGTTTCAGGGTTAAAAACTTTCTGGCAGATAAACTAATTGATTTTTCAGGATGGTATCCGGATCATAAAGTTCGTTTTTTTAATAAACAAACCGCACATCCTTCAGAATCAATAGTACATCAGAAAATAATAACTCAGAACGAGAAAAAAGTTGCTGTACATATATTGCATTATGGCTGGGAATCTTTAGATCAGATTATTGCAAAAAAAAATCAATATTCAGGTTGGCATGCCCAACAATTATTTGATCAGGGAAAAAGAATAAATGCTTTTAAACCAATTCTTAACGGAACAGTTGCTTTTATTCGCTGTTACTTTTTTAAGAAAGGTGTTTTTAACGGAGTAGACGGATTATCGATAGCAATGATTCAGAGTTTCTTTTCTTATATGAAATATGCAAAGCTTTTAAAACTTCAGAAAAAGCAATAAACACAAAAAATCCAAATTTCAATCATTATAATTGAAATTTGGATTTTTTTATTTGTTTTATAAAATTAAACCGCTACATCATATTCACGAAGCGCATTGTTTAATGATGTTTTTAAATCTGTAGATGGTTTACGAGTACCAATTATTAAAGCACATGGTACCTGGAATTCACCTGCAGCGAACTTTTTAGTATAGCTTCCAGGAATTACTACTGAACGAGCAGGAACAAAACCTTTCATTTCAATAGGTTCATCACCCGTAACATCGATAATTTTTGTTGAAGCCGTCAAACAAACATTTGCACCAAGAACAGCTTCTTTACCAACATGAACTCCTTCTACAACAATACAACGAGAACCAATAAAAGCACCATCTTCAATAATTACCGGAGCAGCTTGCAAAGGCTCTAAAACCCCACCAATACCAACACCACCACTTAAGTGTACATTTTTACCAATTTGTGCACAACTACCAACAGTTGCCCAGGTATCAACCATAGTTCCTTCGTCTACATAAGCACCAATATTTACATAACTTGGCATCAAAATTACACCGCTTGAAATATAAGCTCCGTAACGTGCAACAGCATTTGGTACTACACGAATTCCTTTTTCAGCATAACCTCTTTTTAGCAACATTTTATCGTGATATTCGAAAATACCAGATTCCCATGTTTCCATTTTTTGAATCGGGAAATACATTACAACTGCTTTCTTAACCCATTCGTTTACTTGCCATTTGTCACCAACTGGTTCAGCACAACGCAATTTTCCTGCATCAACTAATTCGATAACTTCTCTAATAGCATCAGTTGTAGTAGTTTCTTGTAATAAAGCTCTGTTTTCCCAAGCTTGTTCAATTATAGTCTGTAAAGAATTCATAAGTTTTAATTTTTGGCAAAGATAGCGTATTTAGGCAAATCCGAAAAGGTAAACGCTTTTGAAAATGTTACATATTTAACTTTTTGTTTATAATTTGATAAATAAATTTAATCGCTTTACATGATTTTATTTACTAAAAACTCCTCTAAAAGTTTTTTAAGTATCAAAATATGACAAAAATCAGGTTTTTGGTTTTTTCTTCTAATTAGTTTTGCACCATTAATTTCTGAGAATATCTGGGAAATTAAAAATACCATTCCAAAACAAATTACATAAGCAAGATATGAATCAGGAAAATCAACTTCACGGACAAAAAACTATTATTGATAAAGAAGTCTCATGGGACAAAACTCAGGTAATCATGAGTAAAACAAATGCTTTTGGTATTATCGAATATGCCAATGAAGTTTTTGTAGACGTTTCAGGTTATGAAGATTATGAATTAATGGGACAGCCGCATAATATTATTCGTCATCCGGATATGCCAAAAGTAATTTTTAAAGTATTATGGGAGAATCTTAAAAATGGTAAAAATTTTCATGCTATTGTAAAAAACTTAGCGAAATCCGGCAGATACTATTGGGTGATTACTGATTTTGAGATTTCGAGAGATGAGAACGATGTTATTGTGAATTATTTTGGAAGACGTCAGGCAGTTCCTCAGGAGGTGATAGCATTACATATTGAACCTTTGTATAAAAAATTACTGCAGATTGAAGCCGCAAGCGGAATGGAATTTAGCGAAAAATACCTTATTGGATTCTTAGAAGAAAAAAAGAAAACATATGTGGAATATATTAAGGATTTGATTTTTGAACATGAAAAAGGACAGGCAAAATTCGCTCAATATGAAGAAAGAGCAGTAGTAGAGGAAGAAGAGGAAGAAGAAAGAGGTTTTTTTAGAAGATTATTTAATAGGTAGGTTTTTTAGGTTTTGAATATTTGGATAAGTCCGTTTCGAATTTTCGGGACGGATTTTTTATTATATTTCGTTTCAACAATTGAAACTTGTTAGATTTTTTAGAAAGTTAAATTCTATGAAGTTAAGACTGAAAAAGTTTATATTTGTAATGTAAATGAAAGTATTATGGAAGCGATAAGATTAGAATTTCAGCCGGAGATTAAAGAAAAAGTATTGCAATTACTAAGTACGTTTTCTTCAGATGAATTAAGGATAATTGAAGAGGATTCTGATTTTGAAGAAGATAAAAAACGCTTAAAAGAAAGAGCAGACCAAATAACTAACGGAACTGCCCAATATAGTACTTTTGAAGAATTAAATATTTTACTTGAGAATACTATTTCAAAATATGAAGATTAAATTAACAATTGAATTTAGTTATGATTGAATGACATAGTAGATTTTATTTCACAAGATAAACCTATTGCCGCAAGAAAATTTAAAAACGATTTGCTTAAAAAGCTTAAAAAGGATTTACTTAATCCATTTCATTTTAAAATCAATTTATTTTGAAAATGAAGCTTATAGAGACCATATTTTTAAAGGATATACGACAATTATAAAAGTTGAATCAGAAACCGAAACAGTTTATATTATTAGTATTTTAAAACACAGAAATTCCTTTTTACAATAATTTACAAACATAAATAAATGCCAAGAATCCTTTCTTTAGATTACGGACAAAAACGCACCGGAATTGCCGTTACAGACGAAATGCAAATAATAGCATCAGGTTTAACGACGATTCCTACCACTACTTTAATCGATTTTTTGAAAGATTATTTTGCTAAAGAAAAAGTAGAGGCTGTTTTAATTGGCGAACCTAAACAAATGAATGGTCAGCCATCAGAAAGTGCTTCTATAATTAAAGGTTTTGTAACACACTTTTCAAATATTTTTCCGGATATGAAAGTAGTTCGTGTCGACGAACGCTTTACTTCGAAAATGGCATTTCAAACCATGATCGATAGCGGATTAAGCAAAAAACAACGTCAAAATAAAGGTTTAATTGATGAAATCTCAGCTACGATAATGCTTCAGGATTATCTTTCTTCAAAACGTTTTTAATTTTCATTCATTACATTTTCATAGTCTGTTATTTTTTGTAAAAACATAACTTTTATCATGTAATTTTAGTTTTTTTTTGCAATTATAAAAAGTACCTTTGCACTTTAAAAACAAATTACTGTTATGCCTGACAATACAATACGTTCCAATAGTGAAGTAGTGCTTATTGGAGCTGGAATTATGAGTGCAACTCTTGGATTAATTTTAAAAGAGCTGCAACCCGATATAAAAATTGAAATTTACGAAAGATTAGATGTTGCTGCAGCCGAAAGCTCTGATGCTTGGAATAATGCAGGAACAGGACATTCAGCTTTTTGTGAGCTAAATTACACCCCAGAAAAGGCTGACGGAACTATTGATCCCAAAAAAGCAATAAGTATTGCAGAATCTTTTGAGATTTCAAGACAGTTTTGGTCCTATTTAGTAGAACAAAATAAAGTACCGTCTCCAGATAATTTTATTAAAAGTGTTCCTCACATGAGTTTCGTATGGGGAGATAAAAATGTAGAATATCTTAAAAAGAGATTCGAAGCTTTGCAAAGCAATCCTATTTTTTCTCAAATGGAATTTAGTTCTGATTTTGAAAAACTGAAAGAATGGATGCCACTTGTTATGGAAGGCAGAGAAAATAATGAAAAATTAGCTGCAACTCACATGGAAATTGGAACCGACGTGAATTTTGGAGCTTTGACCAGAAGTATGTTTAATTATTTAGAAAAACTGGATGGTGTTTCTTTATTCTTTAATCATGAAGTTAAAAAGTTAAGACAGCGTGAAGATAAATCATGGCGTATAAAAATTACCGATTTAACATCAGGTCAAACCAGAAAAGCCTATACTAAATTTGTATTTATTGGTGCCGGTGGAGGTTCATTACCCTTGCTTGAAAAAGCAAATGTTCCGGAAGGAAACGGTTATGGAGGTTTCCCTGTAAGCGGACAATGGTTAAAATGTACAAATCCTGAGGTAATTGCTAAACATCAGGCAAAAGTATACGGTAAAGCAAGTGTTGGCGCACCGCCAATGTCAGTTCCTCATATTGATACTCGTGTTATTGATGGAGAAAAAGCATTGCTTTTTGGTCCTTTTGCAGGATTTTCGACCCGTTTTCTAAAAAATGGATCTTACCTGGATTTACCACTATCTATAAAAGCAAATAATTTGATTCCGATGTTATCAGCGGGATTTCATAATATTCCATTAACCCGATATTTAATTGAGCAGGTTCGTCAGTCTCCAAAAGACAGAATGAATGCACTTCGTGAATACTTGCCAACTGCGCGTTCTAAAGACTGGAAATTAGAGAAAGCAGGACAGCGTGTTCAGGTTATTAAAAAAGGTGAAGATGGTGGCGGAGTTTTAGAATTTGGTACAGAAGTTATCAATACACATGACGGATCTTTGGCAGTTTTATTAGGAGCTTCTCCTGGAGCATCAACTGCAGTTGCGATTATGGTTGATTTGATCAGCAGATGTTTTACAAATCAGATTAAAACACCGGAATGGGAAGCGAAAATGAAAGCAATGATCCCGTCTTACGGTCAAACATTAAATGACAAACCAGAGCTTTTAGCAGAACTTAGAAAACATACTGCAGAAGTTTTAAAACTAAATAATTAAGCTTAGTTTTTATATAGAGAATAAACACAAATCCAGATGAATTAATCTGGATTTGTTGCTTTAAATTCTTCCGTAATTTTTAAGATCTTTTCAGCCAGATTGCTCATCCATATCAATTGTTCGATCACCATTTGGGCTTCCTGCATTTTAGCCTGACGGGTTTCCTTATCCAGTTCATCATCTTTTATTAAACGGGTAAAATTGATGCGTTTGAGTTCTTCAAATTGTAAAGTGACATCTTCTTTGTCAAAAAAAGTATCTGTCAGGATGACTTCATTTCGTAAAACAGAAATCGAATGATCTAAGTTTGAAAGTATGGTTTTTATGATATAATTAAACGATTCTGAAGCTGATGTTGTTTGATGTGACTGAATATAAGTCGATAAAGAAGCTAATGCAGATAAGATCGAATGATTTAAAACTACTAGTTTATTAACCAATGGTAATGTCTTTTGTTTTGACTTAGGTTCTTGCATCATACGCTGAAATGAAGTCATTAAATTACCAATTTCAACAAAAGCATTTTTTCGGGCTAATCGATATGATGTTGGGATTTCTCCTTTTTTATTATAAAAATCAGCAATTTCCCTAAGATAATTTCTATTGGCACGAATTGCATTTTCGATATGAATAGGCGTATTTATAAATTCCCAAGCCGGCCATAAAAACTGATTTGCCAAAAAAGCCAATGTAGCCCCTGCAAGTGTATCTATAACCCTGTACTGGATAACCTCAACAATATTAGGAACCAGGATTCCATAAATAAAAACCACATACATCGTAACAAAAGTTGCACTGATTTTATAATTGATTTGTGTAAAAGATATCCCAAGTAGCATACACACAATTGATAATATGCTAAGCGCAAAGTGGTTTTGAATAACCAAAACAATTCCAAATGCAATTACTCCTCCTAAAATAGTTCCAAAAATCCTATGGTAAGAACGTTCTTTTGTTAAGCCATAACCGGGACGCATTATAACAACAATCGTTAGTAAGATCCAATACGTATTTTGAACATTTAGTAATCCGCCTATAATTAAGCCAATGAGGATTGTAATTGTTAGTCGTAACGAATGTCTGAAAATAGAAGAGGAATAACTTAGATTTTCTATTAAAGTTCGTAAAGGATAATATTGAGGCGTTAAAAATTTCTCCAGTTCTTTGTCTTTATCTTTTAATTTAAAAGATTGCATGGCAAGCGAAAAAGCACGTTGGATAATTTTAATTTTTCCAACCTGATTCTTAGCATATTTCAGCATATTTGTCAGCATCAAAACACCTTCGGCAGCTTCGTCTTTTCCTAAAGTTTTTTCATAGTCGAAAATAGCAAACTCAAGAGCGTCTAGTTCATTTTTTAAATCATTCTTATCAACATATACACTAATATTATGTACGTTTTTAGAAAGTTTCTTTAATGTCGAAGCCAGTTTATAGGCCACATTCTGATATGTTCTGAGAACATCTGGATGTTTAGCAAATTTCTCATGAAGTTTACTATGATCGAAAGAGGTATATAAGGCAAGTTCCTGAATCTCTACTAAAGTAATGAATACAAGAAGCATTTTCCGGTTTTGACTTGTAGTTCCGGATGCATTTTGATTACCAATGAGCATTCTTCTCAAGTCTTCATGAATCAAATTGAGATCAACCTGAACACTTAATTGTTTTTCGATTATGGCTTTTCTATTGGCTTCAGGACTCCATAAATCACCTCTTAATTTTAAATATTTTGCGGTTAATTTTATGCCTTCGGCAATTTGCAATTCAACATATTTATAAGGCTGTACAAAATGAAATACAAGAGATACGATTAAATATAAAATACCTCCAATAAAAATAAATCCCGAATACTCAAAAGCCTCCCAGCCTTGATGTAAATGTCCAAATGATAACGAAATAGAAAGTAAAGCAGAAAATGAAACCAGAGTAGCACGTTGTCCGTAAACTGAAATCATGGAACATATAAAAAGTAAAAAGAATAAAAAAGGGTAAAACAAAAAAGGATATGGATAAGCCAGATTTACCAGCAGGTTTACTCCGGATACAATAAATGAAGCTACAATAAGCCCTTTTATTTTATGGCTTAATGAACTGGGAACATCACTGGGATACGTAAAAAAAGCACCTAATGCTATTGTGAAACCTATTTCAAAATGTCCCAGGAAATTTAAAACCAAAACAGGAACAACAGAAGCAATAGTTACTTTGGAGGCGTTTAAAAAAGAAGTGCTGTTAGTAAATTTAGAGATACGATCGAACATATTGTAAGGTTTACAAACAAAAGTACGAATTGTACGAATTAATTTGGCATAATTATGGATGAGATTTTAAGGACTAAGCAAAAAATGCGATATTATATAATCTTTAGAATTATTCATTGACTATTTTTTACTATTTTTGCCAGCTGAATTATGAGAACTAAATTCAGGAGTTTCAGTAGATAATACATTAAAATAATACAAATGATTTTACCAATTGTAGGATATGGTGATCCTGTTTTAAGGAAAGTGGGTGAGGCAATTGTGCCAGAGTATCCAAACTTAAAAGAAACAATAGCAAACATGTATGAAACCATGTATAACGCCTACGGAGTTGGATTAGCCGCACCGCAAGTGGGTATACCAATACGTTTGTTTGTTATTGATACGACTCCTTTTAGTGATGATGATGATCTGCCTTCAGAAGAACAAAAAGATTTAAAAGGTTTCAAAAAAACTTTTATCAATGCTAAGATTTTAAAAGAAGAAGGTGAGGAGTGGAGTTTTAACGAAGGTTGCTTGAGTATTCCGGATGTTCGCGAAGATGTTTATAGAAAACCAACCGTGACAATCGAATATTGCGAAGAAGATTTTGTAATGAAAACAGAGGTTTTTGATGGTTTAATCGCAAGGGTTATTCAACACGAATACGATCATATTGAAGGAGTTTTATTTACAGATAAAATATCTTCTTTGAAAAAACGTTTGATTCAAAAGAAATTAAAAAACATTACCGAAGGCAAAACATTTCAGGAATATAGAATGAAATTTGCTGCTGCTAAAAAAGGGAGATAATTGATCTAAGACATTACGATCAATAAAAATATAATAAATCAAATTCTTAATACTAATTTTAATAAACATGAATTTAGAGAAAATTTTAGCCATTTCCGGGAAACCGGGTTTATATGTATTGAAAGTGCAAACTCGTACAGGCTTTGTGGCAGAATCATTGACAGACGGAAAAAAAATTACTGTTAACTTAAAAAGTAACGTAAGTTTATTATCAGAGATTTCTATTTATACTTACGATGGAGAAAAACCATTGACTGAAGTAATGCAACGTATTGCTGCTAAAGAAAACAAAGGTCAGGCAATTTCTCATAAAGAAGATAACGCTACACTAGCAGCATATTTCAAAGAAATTCTTCCTGATTATGATGAGGAAAGAGTTTACCCTTCTGATATTAAAAAAGTATTAAACTGGTACAACACACTTCAGGCGAAAGGTCTGGTTACAGATTTAGCTCCGGCTGCTGCTGAAACTACTGAAGAAACTGCTGTTGTTGAAGAAAAACCAAAAAAAGCTCCAGCTGCTAAAAAAGCAAAAGCTAAAAAAGAAGAATAGTAGTTACTGCATTCAAATATATTAATCCTGTTAAGTTTCTTGACAGGATTTTTTTTTGCCTTTTTTAATATTTTATGTTTTTTTTAAGTGCTGAAATTAAATTAAAAATTAATTTTGTAGGAAAATATTTATTTTATTCTTTTAAAGGATTTATTTCTTGTCTAATTATTTTAGTTATTCAAAGAGGAATATAACATTGATATTTTTCATAAAATTAATTTTAAACATAAAAATGAAAAAGATTATCACAAAAATTTTGCTTGGTTGCGCAATGATTATACTTATGGGATGCGATAACAGCAAATCCGATAAAAAAGCAAATGACGAACCTAAAAAACATTGGAATTACGATGGAGAAACAGGACCGGAACACTGGTCAGAAATTGATCAGAACGATTGTGGAGGAAGTGCACAATCACCTGTAGATATTGTAGAAACTGAAAAAGATGAAACTTTAAAACCTATTGATTTTCATTACAGCCACGAAACTAAAATACATGATGTCGTAAATAACGGGCATTCTATTCAGTTTGATTTTGAAGAAGGTGATTATATCATTCTGGGAGGAGATAGATATAATCTGGTACAATTTCATTTTCATGAACCTGCAGAACATACTATTAGAGGAGTTCGATATCCTTTGGTTATTCATATGGTACATATGAACAAGGAAGGAAAATTTGCAGTAGTTGCAGTAATGGCAAAAGAAAGTAAGGATAATAATGAGACTTTTGACTTTCTGGATAAATTTTTACCAATAAAAGTAAATGAAACTATTGAAGTAAAAGATGTTTTTAATTTAAATAACGTTCTGCCTGAAAATCAAACATATTATACATATACAGGATCGCTTACAACACCACCATGTACAGAAGGAGTTCAATGGTATATTTTTAAAAATTCAGTAGATGTCTCTTTAAAAATGATTGAAGACCTAAGAAAAATAATGCCGGTTAATAATTTCAGAAATATTCAACAATTAAATGGGCGCATAATTAAGGAATCGATATAATTTATTTTTAGAAAGGAAGGTCATAATGATCTTCCTTTTTTTATTTATATAGATTTAAATCAATAAAATAAATTATTTTTGATCTCATAAAATAAAATAATGAGCAAAGAACTTCAACTTAAGGCATTCGAAAGGCTATTGATTATCATGGATGAACTTCGTGAGCAATGTCCTTGGGATAAAAAACAGACTCTACAAACTTTAAGACATCTTACAATCGAAGAAACTTATGAATTGGGAGATGCCATATTAGATAATGATTTGAATGAAGTAAAGAAAGAATTGGGAGATTTGTTGCTGCATATTGTTTTTTATGCAAAAATAGGTTCTGAAACCCATGATTTTGATATTGCTGATGTTTGTAATGAAATTTGTGATAAGTTAATTCATCGTCATCCCCATATTTATAGTGATACCGTAGTTAAAGATGAAGAAGAAGTAAAACAAAACTGGGAAAAACTAAAACTGAAAGAAGGTAAAAAATCAGTTCTGGAAGGGGTTCCAAGAAGTCTGCCGGCATTGGTAAAAGCAAGCCGAATTCAGGATAAAGTAAAAGGTGTAGGTTTTGATTGGGAAGAACCACATCAGGTCTGGGATAAAGTACAAGAAGAACTAGAAGAGCTGCAAGTAGAAGTGCAATCCGGAAATCAGGATAAAATTGAAGCCGAATTTGGAGATGTTTTATTTTCTATGATAAATTATGCCCGTTTTTTAAATGTAAATCCTGAAGATGCTTTAGAACGCACTAATAAAAAATTTATTAAGCGTTTTCAATATCTGGAAAGTAAAGCTGGGGAACTCGGTAAACCATTAATGGATATGACTCTCGCAGAAATGGATGTGTTCTGGAACGAAGCTAAAAAACTGTAATTATTCGGCCATTTTTTTTAATGCCTTAACGTTTTTAAGCATGATCTTTTTACCGACCAATTCAATCAAATCTAATTTATTAAAATCAGATAATAGTCTAATACAACTTTCTGTAGCAGTACCTATAATTCCGGCCAATTCTTCTCTCGTAAGTTGAACTTTCAAAGTTTTATCATCGTTTTCACCAAAAGCGTCATGCAAATGCAATAAAGTTTCAGCTAAACGTTGTTTTACGGTTTTTTGTACTAAAGCAATTTTGTCATTTTCAGATTCTTTTAAATCTTCACAGACAGATTGCATTAAGTTCATGGAGAACTGATTATTGTTATTGAAAAAATGCAAGATTTCAGTTTTAGGAATAAAACAAACTTCCATATCAGCAACCGCTTTTGCAGATAAATTTGCCGGTTCATTACTAATCATGGAACGTTGTCCTAAAAGTTCTCCTGACTGTACCAATTTCACAATCTGATCTTTTCCGTTGGCGCTTAATTTAGAGAGTTTTCCTACACCGTCTTTTATGCAAAAAACACCATTCGTGATTTCACCTTCTTCAAAAATAGATTCGCCTTTTTTTATTTTGTAGGTAGTTTTACTATTCGCCAATTTTACAACTTCGTCTTTATTAAGCGCTTTAAGAGATGAAAGTTGTCGTACGATGCATTGATCACATTTATTCATGGCAAAAATATTTGATGTAAAATTAACCATTATTCAGTTGATACAAGGTATTATCCTTAGAAAAAAACACACAAAAAAACTATTATTTCTGTTTGCCTCTTTTTATTTGCCTAAATTTAGAATCCGATTTCGTTATAATATGATAAATATCATTTTTATAATCTCTCCTTTTTTTAACATTTGCGGTATCAAAAAAACAAATTTATGAGTGAGCAGAATTGTTTTCATTGTGGGTTGGCCATTGTTAAAAATGAAGAAATCAATTTTGATGAAAAAAAGTTTTGTTGTACCGGATGTAAAACCGTTTACGAAATTTTTAGTCTTCATGATTTAACGTGCTACTATGATTTCGAAAAATCACCAGGTGCTACTCCGCAAGATATTCAGGGTAAATATGACTTTTTAGATAATGAGGCTATTTTGCCTAAATTGTTAGAATTTCAGGAAGGTAATACTTCGATAGTGTCATTGAATATTCCTCATATTCACTGTAGTTCTTGTATTTGGATTCTTGAAAATCTTAATAGAATTCAATCCGGAATAAGTGTTTCTCAAGTTAATTTTCCGGAAAAGAGAGTTAGAATTACCTTTAACTCAGATCTTGTTTCCTTAAAAACGATTGTTTATCTGTTAAGCTCAATAGGTTATGAACCTTATATTAGTTTAGAAAATTATGAAACGGGTAAAACAAATGTAGATAGAACTTTGACTTATAAGTTAGGAGTTGCATTTTTTTGTTTTGGAAATATTATGCTGTTATCTTTTCCTGAATATTTCGAAATCAAAGAATTCTGGCTGGATAATTACAAGCCTTTTTTTAGGATTTTAATTTTTGTTTTAGCCTTGCCTAGTTTTTTATATTCAGCAAGTGGTTATTATGTTTCTGCCTATAAAAGTATCAAATCGAAGATGCTTAATATCGATATACCAATTGCTTTAGGAATAATAGTAATGTTCGTTCGCAGTACTTTTGATATTGTAATGAATTATGGATCAGGATTTTTTGACAGTTTAACAGGTTTAGTTTTCTTCATGCTGCTTGGAAAAATGTTCCAAATTAAAACCTATAGTTTCTTAAGTTTTGAGAGAGACTTTAAATCTTATTTCCCTATTGCAGTCACCAGAATAAATTCAGATGCATCAGAAGAAAGTGTTCCTATTTATGATGTTCTAAAGGGTAATAGATTATTAATTAGAAATCAGGAGCTGATTCCTGTAGATGGTATTTTGATAACCGAAAAAGCCGAAATCGATTACAGTTTTGTAACCGGTGAAGCAGTTCCTGTTACTAAAAAATCAGGAGATAAAGTTTTTGCTGGCGGAAAACAAATTGGTAAAGTTATCGAAATGGAAGTATTACATTCGGTTTCACAAAGCTATCTGACACAGTTATGGAGTAATGAAATTTTCCAGAAAAAAGTACTTCAAAAACATAAGACGATTACAGATGCGATAAGTCATTATTTCACCCCTATATTATTACTGATTGCCTTTGCGGGTTTTGGATATTGGATCTTTATTGATGCCAATACAGCATTTAATGTTTTTACAGCCGTTCTAATAGTAGCCTGTCCATGCGCACTGGCACTTACAGCTCCGTTTACTTTTGGAAATATTTTAAGGATAATGGGCAAACAAAAAATGTATCTGAAAAATGCATTGGTAATAGAACAATTAGCAAAAGTTGACACTATTGTTTTTGATAAAACCGGAACAATTACGACCAACAGAAAATCTAATATTAGCTATGAGGGAAATATAATTTCTGATGAAAACTATATTCTGATAAAGAATGTACTACGTGGATCGAATCATCCTTTAAGCCGAATGTTATATGATTTTTTACAAGAATCTAAAAGAATAAAAATTGATGACTTTCAGGAGATAACAGGAAAAGGGATTCAGGCTTCTGTCGAAAATACGGTTATTAAAATAGGATCAGCAGCTTTTGTGGGTAATCCGGTTTTAGAGCAATCTGAGATTGAAAGAACTGCACTCCATATTAAAATTGATAATCAGTATTTAGGTAAATTCATTTTTCAGAATCAGTATAGGGAAGGTATCGAAAAGTTATTTTTGACCCTAAGTAAAAGATATACCATAAAAGTACTTTCAGGAGATAATGACGGAGAAAGAGATAATCTTGAAGCTATATTGCCAAAAGGAACAGAATTGATTTTTAATCAAAAGCCAGAGCAAAAACTTGATTTTATAAAAAACTTGCAGGATTATGGCAAAAATGTAATGATGGTAGGTGATGGGTTGAATGATGCAGGTGCTTTGGCACAAAGTAATGTTGGAATTTCAATCTCTGAAAACGTCAATGTTTTTTCTCCTGCATGCGACGCAATTTTAGATGCCTCAGAGTTTTCGCGATTAGATTATTTTCTAAAATTATCTCAGAAATCGATTTTAATAATCAAAATGAGTTTTGTTTTATCACTTCTTTATAACATAATAGGACTTTCATTTGCAGTCACTGGCAACCTGCTTCCGTTGGTAGCAGCGATTATTATGCCTTTAAGTACCATTACAATAGTGAGCTTTGTTACCTTAATGTCTAACTATTTCAGTAAGAGTAGTTTATAATGATTATGGATAATTTTGAAGGAATTTTTTTATATATTTAATAAATATCCTCAATCATGATAATTATCATATTTTAAAAGCCTGTAACATTCTAATTTTGTTAACATAAATTTAAGGTATGAGTGTCATTTATCTATTAATCTCAGTAAGTATTTTCGTCGCAATTTGTTTTTTTATCGCTTTCATAATTGCTGTCAAATCCGGACAGTACGATGATGACTATACTCCCTCCGTCAGAATGCTTTTTGATGATGAAACAAAAATTACTCCCCACAATAATAAATCAACAACAGAAGAAAAACAAGTATAATTATGGAAATGGAACAGTTTTATTACGACAACAAAATTGTAAAAAAGTTCATTTACGCCACTATCCTCTTTGGAGTAGTAGGTATGTTAGTAGGTCTGACCCTGGCGGTTATGTACCTTTTTCCCAACATCACAGATGGTATTTCGTGGCTTAGCTACGGTAGATTGCGACCTTTGCATACCAATGCTGTAATTTTTGCCTTTGTTGGTAATGCCTTTTTTGCGGGAATGTATTATTCTCTCCAGCGATTGCTAAAAGCCAGAATGTATAGTGATTTTTTAAGTAACTTACATTTTTGGGGATGGCAGCTTATTATTGTTGCTGCAGCAATTACATTGCCTCTTGGTTATACTTCATCAAAAGAATATGCAGAGCTAGAATGGCCTATTGATATCGCGATCGCTCTTATTTGGGTAGTTATGGGTATTAATATGATAGGAACAATGTTGCGCCGTAGAGAACGACATTTATATGTAGCGATTTGGTTTTATTTAGCCACATTTGTTACAGTTGCTGTTTTGCATATTTTTAATAATATAGAAATTCCGGTATCTGCCTTAAAAAGTTATTCCGTTTATGCCGGTGTTCAGGATGCCTTAGTACAATGGTGGTATGGTCATAATGCGGTTGCGTTTTTCCTGACAACTCCGTTTTTAGGATTAATGTATTACTTTATTCCAAAGGTTGCTAACCGTCCTATTTATTCTTATAGATTATCAATCATTCACTTTTGGTCCTTAATATTTATTTATATCTGGGCAGGACCACACCATTTGTTATATTCGGCTTTGCCAAACTGGGCACAAAATTTAGGTGTTGCATTTTCAGTAATGCTTATTGCTCCATCCTGGGGAGGTATGATTAACGGACTTCTTACTTTAAGAGGTGCGTGGGATAAAGTTCGTGAAGAACCAGTTTTAAAATTCTTTGTGGTAGCTATAACAGGTTACGGAATGGCGACTTTTGAAGGCCCAATGCTTTCTCTTAAAAATGTAAATGCTATCGCGCATTATACAGACTGGATTATTGCACACGTTCACGTAGGAGCTTTAGCCTGGAACGGATTTATGTCTTTTGGTATTATTTACTGGTTGATTCCAAGAATGACCAAGAGTACTTTATTCTCTAAAAAGTTAGCAAATTTCCATTTCTGGATTGGTACGTTAGGAATCATTTTATATACTGTACCAATGTATGTTGCAGGTTTTCAGCAAGCATCAATGTGGAAACAATTTAATCCGGATGGTACATTAACTTATGGTAACTTTCTGGAAACGGTAACTGCAATTATGCCATTATACTGGATGAGAGCAATTGGAGGTACTTTCTATTTAATAGGGATGTTTACTTTGGTTTATAATATTATAATGACTGTTAGAGCGGGTGAGACAATTGAAGATGAATTAGCTCAGGCTCCGGCTTTACAAAGAATAAGTACTGGTAGACTTAAAGGAGAAAAATTTCATACCTGGTTAGAAAGAAGACCAATTCAACTGACGATTTTAGCCACAATTGCTATTTTAATCGGTGGGGTTATTCAAATCGTTCCAACGATTATGGTCAAATCAAATATTCCAACAATCTCAAGCGTAAAACCTTATACACCGTTAGAACTTGAAGGACGTGATTTATATATTAGAGAAGGTTGTGTTGGTTGTCATTCACAATCGGTTCGTCCTTTTAGAAGTGAGGTAGAACGTTACGGGCCACAAGCAAAAGCAGGAGAGTTTGTTTATGATCACCCTTTCCTTTGGGGATCAAAACGTACAGGTCCGGATTTATTAAGAGTAGGCGGGAAGTATAATGACAATTGGCATTTTAACCACTTTTGGAATCCGCAAAGTATTTCTGCAGGTTCAATTATGCCAGGATACAAATGGTTATTTGATAATGAGCCAATGGATATTTCATTGACTCAAAAGAAAATGCAAGCTATGGTTACTCTTGGAGTTCCTTATACTGAAGCCGAAGTGGCAAATGCTCAAAAAACGTTAAGAGCTCAGGCTATCGCAATCGAAAAGAATTTAGAAAACGATCCTGATTTTGTGAAAAGTTATGAGGAAAGTAAGAAAAAAGCAGCTGCCAAAGGTGAAAAATTCACTCCAATGAACGAGAGAGAAATCGTTGCTTTGATTGCTTATATACAAAGACTTGGAACTGATATTAAAGTAAAAGAGACTTCTAAATAACAACATTATGTTTGAACAAATAAAACACAATATGGAGACAATTTCGGGTATTGAAGTATACCCGATACTTTCTCTCCTGATATTCTTTTTCTTTTTTGTAGGATTAGGTTTTTGGGTATTTACATATAGAAAAGAAAAGATTAAGGAAATGAGTGAAATACCTTTAGATGAAGGGCATAGTATAATTTCAAAAGATAATTAAAATGAAAAAGTTTTTCCCAGTATATGTAAGAGTACCGCTGATTTTCTTCATCGTATTTGGTTTAATGGAGTATTTTATAGATTCTGGTGACAGAGCTGCTTTTATAAAGTATCCTATGGTTTCAGTTTTTTTGTTTGTTTTTCTGTTTATTTTGATTGCCATCGAAATTACATTAAGTGCAGTTAATCGCATTATGTACCAACTGATGTCACCGGAAGAAAAGGCAAAACTTGAATATGAAAATAATTTGAGTTTAACAGAAAGTACCTGGTATAAAGATTTAATGCACAAACTTACCAAAACAGAACCTATAGAAAGAGAAGGAGACTTATTAATGGACCATGATTATGATGGAATCAAAGAGCTGGATAATAATTTACCGCCTTGGTGGGTGTATTTATTCTATATCTGTATTGTCTTTGGAGTAATTTATTTTGCGCGTTACGAAGTTTTTGGTGGAGATGATCAGGAAATGGAGCTTAAAAAAGAAATGGCCCAGGCAAAAATTGACGTCGATGAATACCTTAAAACTGCACCAGACTTAATGGATGAAAAAACGGTTGTTTTGCTTACTGATCCTGAAAATTTAGCTGCTGGTAAAGAAATATTCACAACCAATTGTGCGGCTTGTCACCGTGCAGATGCAGGCGGACAAATTGGCCCGAATCTTACTGATGATCGCTGGATTTTGGGTGGAGGAATCAAAAATCTTTTCCATACCATAACAAACGGAGGTAGAGACGGAAAAGGAATGATTGCCTGGAAAGGAACTTTAAAACCTAAAGAAATTCAGAAAGTAGCGAGTTATATTCTATCGTTACAAGGAAGTAATCCTAAAGATCCAAAAGAATCAGAAGGTGAAATTTGGGTAGACGAAAATGCCCCAACAAAAGATGCCACAGCAAGTACACCAGCAGATAGTACTGAAGTTAAAAAATAATTACAAAAAATCATGTCAAATTTACCAGACGAAGCTTTTAGAGATACCATTGGAACTATTGATGAAGGAGGTAACAGAAAATTTATTTTTCCTAAAAAACCGTCTGGTAAGTTCTATGAATATCGAAAAATAGTTAGTTATATATTATTAGCTATTTTAATTGCAAATCCATTTATAAAGGTAAACGGAAATCAATTCATGCTGTTTAATGTTATGGAACGGCGTTTTAATATTTTCGGATTTCCATTTTGGCCACAGGATTTTTATCTTTTTGTAATTTCAATGCTTGTTGGTATTGTTTTTATAATCTTATTTACCGTTGTATTTGGCAGAATTTTTTGCGGATGGATTTGTCCTCAGACCATCTTTTTAGAAATGGTTTTTCGTCGTATAGAATATTGGATTGATGGAGATCGTGGAGCGCAGTCAAGATTAGCAAGACAGGAATGGAATACAGAAAAAATAAGAAAGAGGCTGATCAAGTGGACCATCTTTTTCCTGATTTCATTTGGTATTGCAAATGTTTTTCTGGCTTATCTTGTAGGTAGTGATCAACTGTTTTTAATGGTGGAACAAGGACCAATTCAGCAATCAAGTAATTTTGTTGCCTTATTAATTTTTACCGGAGTTTTTTATTTTGTTTTTGTTTGGTTTCGGGAACAGGTTTGTATTATCGCTTGTCCTTACGGAAGGTTACAAGGCGTACTTTTAGATGATAAATCAATTAATGTAGCCTATGATTTTATTCGTGGAGAAAAAGAAGCAGGTCGTGCAAAATTTAATAAAAAAGAAGACAGGACAACAACTGGAAAAGGAGACTGTATTGACTGTCATCAGTGTGTTCATGTTTGCCCAATGGGAATTGATATTAGAAACGGAACACAGTTAGAATGTACGAATTGTACCGCTTGTATCGATGAATGTGATACCATTATGGAAAGTGTAGGTTTGCCTAAAGGTCTTATTCGATATGCATCTGAAGATGAAATCGTAAAAAAAGCTCCTTTTAAATTTACGGCGAGAATGAAAGGCTATACAGCTGTTCTATTCATTTTGTTAAGTGTTTTTGTTGGAATGTTATTTTTGAGAACCGAAGTTCAGGCTGTGGTTTTACGCTTACCGGGGCAACTCTTTCAACATAAAGGAGATATGATCAGTAATGTTTATACTTATAAAATTGTAAACAAAACAATAAAAGATTATCATGATATTCATTTTGAATTAATTGATCAAAAAGGGAATATCAGAAATGTTGGGAAACAGCATTTTAAAGTTTTAAAAGAGGGAATTTCACAAGGAACCTTATTTATAGAAATTGATCAGGCTCTACTTGAAAGTGATAAAACCAAAGTTGAAATTGGAGTTTATAACGGTAAAGAATTGCTCGAAACTACTACAACTAATTTTTTAGGACCACGAAGTTTTAATTAAAAAATAGAATATTATGAAAATAAATTGGGGAACCGGAATCGTCATTGCATTTGCATTGTTTATGACTTTTATTTTATATTTTGTTTTTCAGGTACAATCAAATAGTAAGTACGACAATGACTTAGTTGTTGAAGAATACTATAAACACGATTCGCATTTTCAGGATGAAATGGCCCGAATTCAGAATGCTCATGATTTGCAGCAAAAACCTTCTATAATTTATACTGAAAATGGAGTAAAAATAGCTTTTCCTGCAACTTTTGAAAATGATAAAGTAAAAGGGAATGTATTATTGTACCGACCTTCAAACAAGAAATTTGATTTTGATACGAAAATAGCGTTAACAAATTCATCCTTGATTATTCCACAAAAGAAATTGATTAAAGGACGCTGGGATGTTAATATGGAATGGGAATATAAAGGAACAAAATACCTTTCTAAAGAGATTATTTACGTAAATTAAATTATACGTTAAAAAATATTTTTATGCCACAGATCATCAGGATTTTTTAAGGCCATTTTTTTAAAAATCATTTTTTGCTTAATCTGTGGCAAATAGAAAAAAACGATAAGTAATGTTATACTCCGCTTTTATATTGGGTTTAATTAGTAGTTTGCACTGTATTGGAATGTGTGGTCCGATTGCTATGATGTTACCTGTAGATCACCAAAATGAAGCTAAGAAAATTAGTCAAATTGTTACTTATCATTTAGGAAGATTGACTGCATATGCTACTATCGGGCTTATTTTTGGATTAGTGGGAAGAGGTTTTTTTCTGGCTGGATTACAACAAAAAATGTCTATTTTTATTGGTTTAGCAATGATTGTTGCCGTTTTGATTCCTGAAAAAGTTTTTTCGAAATATAATTTTTCAAAACCGGTTTATAAAGTTATTTCAAGAGTAAAATCAGGTTTAGGAAATCAGTTTAAAAAGAAAACTTATAAATCACTTTTTACAATAGGATTATTAAATGGCTTTTTGCCGTGCGGAATGGTTTATGTCGCTCTATTTGGTGCAATTGCCATGCAAAGTGCAGAATATGGAGTTTTATATATGATACTTTTCGGATTAGGAACTGTACCATTAATGACAATTGTTGTTTATATACATTCATTAATAAAATTACCTTTCAGAAATAAAATCCAAAAGGCAATTCCGTATTTCGCAGTAGTGATTGGTGTATTATTTATCCTTCGAGGACTTGGTTTAGGGATTCCTTATATTTCTCCGTCAAATATGAGTTTGTTTGTTCAGCAAACTCCAAATTGTCATTAAACTGTCATTGAGAATAAGTTGGTTTCCGGTGATTTTCTTTTTAGATGTAAATCAAACGCCATACAAATGTTTCGAACAAAAGGTCTTCCCGCTTCGGTAATTTTAATTTTGTTTTTTTCTACTATAATCAATTGATCTTTTTCTATTTCTTTCAAATTTTCTAATACATCTGTAATTTCCTCAAAATATAATTCATTGTCCCAGGAAGTTTCAAATTCACATGTTAAGTTTAATATGTGTTTTCTAATAATTAAATCCTCATTGGTTAGAATATGACCTTTTACGACAGGCAATCTGTCTTGTTCTAACAATTGATAATATTCTTCGATGCTTTTTGTATTTTGAGCAAAGCTATACCAGCTATCGCTAATAGACGAAACGCCCAAACCAATCATAAGCTGCGTTTTTGAAGCACTATAACCCATGAAATTTCGATGTAATTCCTTATTCGCTGTTGCTTTATATAAACTGTCAGATACTAAAGCAAAGTGATCCATTCCTATTTCCTGATAACCATTTTTAGAAAGCATTTGTTTTCCGGTTTCATATAGTTTTCGTTTTTCGGAATCTTTAGGGAGGTTTTCTTCATTAAATCCGCGTTGACCGTTTCCTTTTATCCATGGTACATGTGCATAGCTATAAAATGCCAGACGATCCGGTTTTAAAGAGTTTGTTTTTTCGACAGTATCAATTACGTTTTCAATTGTTTGAAAAGGCAGACCAAATATGATATCATGGCCAATAGAGGTATATCCAATTTCCTTTGCCCAGAAAGTTACTTTTGCAACATTATGGAAAGGCTGGATTCTATGAATTGCTTTTTGAACTTTTTCTGCATAATCCTGAACTCCAAAGCTCACTCGGCGAAAGCCCAGATCATAAAATTTTTTAAGTTGTACATATGTAGTGTTATTAGGATGACCTTCAAAACTAAATTCATAATTAGCGGCTTTCTCAGCTTTAGAAAGTATGCCATTTATAAGCATTTCCAAATTATTTACAGAAAAAAAAGTAGGAGTTCCTCCGCCTAAATGTATCTCTTTTATTATTGGTTTTTCTGATAATAAATTACAATATAGATTCCATTCTTTAAGTAGAGCTGTGATATAGGTTTCTTCAACTGAATGATTTTTTGTAATTCGTTTGTTGCAGCCACAAAAAGTGCACATGCTTTCACAAAATGGTAAATGGATGTATAGACTAATTCCGTTTTGAGAATTGCTTTCTGAAAATGCTTTCTGAAAAGACGTTATCCATTTTTGATTTGTGAAATCGCTGTCGTTCCAATAGGGAACTGTTGGATAACTCGTATATCTGGGACCTGGGACATTGTACTTTTGAGTCAGTGAGATTTTCATAAAGTCGGATTTTGTTTATTTCAAAATTAGAATTTACGGACTGTATATAAAATGACAAATATCATGTATTAACCAAAAAAAAGAGACTCACTAGGAGCCTCTTTTCTGAATTAAATAACTAACGTGAAATAGAATCTTGGATGATTTTAAGCCATTTTTTAGCAAACTGATGATCTTGATAGACACTTATCTGTTTAATGCGGTCATCATCAAAATCATAGAATGGAATTATAATTTTTTTAGAAGTTTCTTTCTCCTGAAATTCAAAATCAATTTTTACAATGGTATCTGAAGGTCCTTCTGTTGTTGTAACTAATTTGCACGATGAAACACTTTTTAAATCTAAAAAAGTAGATTCTTGTTGATTTGGATTAAAATTCATTAGAATAAATCTTCGGTTTTTTTGATCTATTGTAAGCGTTTTATTGTTCTGAGATTCAGTTAAATCGAAATCCTCTGGATGTGTTGGACTGAATTTCTTTTTTATGTTTAAGATTTTTGATTTGTTTGCAGCGCTTGTTCTTGCTGAAAAATAGACAGGAATGGCTACTATGATTGCGATCACAATACCAATTATAGTTACACTTGTTTCCATTGTGTTTTTTAAAATTTGATAAATTATTATGAAATATGGCGCCATTTCCAGAATAGAAAATGAGCCGTCTTGTTTAGGAAAAGGATATTTTCCTCATTAATATATCATAAATTGTCTACCAAAAAAAATGGAAAGGATAGAGCATTAGAAGTACCTTTTTGCTCTGTGCTGCAAATTGATTTGCAAAATTTGAGGTTGATTTTACAGCTTTATGCTGAGGTAATACCATTAATAAAGAATCAAACCATTTACTTAATATAGATGGATTGGTTTTGATATTGGCTGCAAATTGATAACTTGCTTGTGGTTGGATAAAAGCTAATGAATCAGCTTGATCGATAGAAAAATTCGTATCCGTTTTTTGACTATCCGTTATTTGAATAACAGAATCGTTTGCCTGAACAGCAAAAAAAGCAATTATCAAAAGTGATACAAAAATAACAGTTTTACGAATCCAATTCATGGTGGCGAATTTAACTCATAAAATACAATTAAAGAAATTTTAAAGAATTAATTAACTTTTAAAAGTACTGTTATTGTTTATCCTCAATATTTCATTGTAAGAATTATTGAGGATAAAGAAATGTTATTGTTGCATTTTGAAATAATAATCAGCTGAATGTTTTCCGCTTCCATAAAATAAAAAGAAAACACAAACCAATAGGATTACTATTGCCAAAATTAAACTTTCAGAGTGCATATGTCCCATAAAATTGATGAGAATTGCTCCAAATAGTATAGGTAATTGAGCAGCAATTGCCCAACGTGTGAGTAATCCAAAAACAATCATAATTCCTCCAATCATGTGGGCTGGAGCGATGTAATGTAAAAGAAACATTCCGCCGCCAAATTGATCAATTGGAGAGATTAAATCATGTAAATACTGAACGTTTGTTACAAATGAAACTCCCTTCATAAATAAAAAAACACCCAAAACAATACGTACTAAATCTACAGGTAAATAAGTGTGCGAATTTGCCCATTTATTTAAGCTTTTTACATTTTCCATGATACTACGTGATTAAAAATTACATATAAAGTTAGTAAATTTTAATGATAAATTTAATTTTAAGTATCTGAATATAAGTTTTTTATATTTATTTAACGTGTTTTAAAATCTTAAACCTGTATTACACCTAAATTAAAAGCTTTTTGAATGGGAGCATGATTAGCAGCTTCAATTCCCATAGAAATCCAGGTACGGGTGTCTAAAGGATCAATAATAGCATCTGTCCATAATCTTGATGCGGCATAATAAGGTGAAGTTTGCTCATCGTATCGTGCTTTTATTTTATTAAACAATTCAGCTTCTTTTGCTTCATCTACAATTTCTCCTTTTGCTTTAAGTGAAGAAGCTTCGATCTGTGCTAAAACTTTTGCAGCCTGAGTTCCTCCCATAACAGCAAGTTCTGCACTTGGCCAGGCAAAAATTAATCTTGGATCATAGGCTTTTCCGCACATGGCATAGTTTCCTGCTCCATATGAGTTTCCTACTATTACTGTAAATTTAGGAACAACCGAATTGCTGACAGCATTCACCATTTTAGCACCATCTTTTATGATTCCGCCATGTTCAGATTTTGATCCTACCATAAAACCGGTGACATCCTGTACAAATACCAACGGAATTTTTTTCTGGTTGCAATTGGCAATAAATCGGGTTGCTTTATCAGCACTATCAGAATAAATAACCCCGCCAAACTGCATTTCGCCTTTTTTGGTTTTAACTACTTTTCTTTGGTTGGCCACAATTCCTACTGCCCAGCCATCAATTCTGGCGTAACCGGTAATAATAGTTTGCCCATAACCATCCTTATAAGCTTCAAACTCAGAATTATCAACCAAACGATTGACAATTTCCATCATATCATATTGTTCGTTTCTGGCTTTAGGTAAAATTCCGTAGATATCTTTGGGTTCTAAGGCCGGTTTTTCAGACTTAATTCTGTTATATCCTGCCTTATCATAGTCACCAATTTTGTCTACAATATTTTTTATTTTATCTAGAGCATCTTTATCATCTTTAGCCTTATAATCTGTCACACCTGAAATTTCACAATGTGTTGTAGCTCCACCCAAGGTTTCATTATCAATCGTTTCGCCAATTGCTGCTTTTACGAGATAACTTCCTGCAAGAAAAATACTTCCTGTTTTATCAACAATCAGAGCTTCATCGCTCATAATAGGTAAATAAGCACCACCGGCAACACAACTGCCCATAACGGCTGCGATTTGGGTGATTCCCATACTGCTCATTTGTGCATTATTTCTAAAGATCCTGCCAAAATGTTCTTTATCCGGAAAAATTTCATCTTGTAATGGTAAATAAACCCCTGCGCTATCAACTAAATAAATAATGGGCAATCTGTTTTCCATTGCAATTTCCTGAGCGCGAAGGTTTTTCTTTCCGGTAATAGGAAACCAGGCACCAGCTTTTACCGTAGCATCATTGGCAACAACAATACATTGTTTGCCTCTTATGTATCCTATTTTAATAACAACTCCTCCAGATGGGCAACCGCCATGTTCAGCATACATTCCGTCTCCTACAAATCCTCCAATCTCAATACTTTTTGCACCTTCATCCAGCAAATAAGCGATACGTTCTCGGGCTGTCATTTTGCCTTCGGCATGTAATTTTTCAATTCTTTTTTCGCCGCCTCCTAATTTTACTTTGGCAAATCTTTGTTTTAAGTCAGAAAGTAATAGTTTATTGTGATCTTCGTTTTTATTGAAGTTTAAATCCATGATATATTGTGGTTTTTACAAAATAGTGTTGGCTAATTTACAAAATCAATTGAAATTCACATAATAAAATATAAAGTCATATTGAATTAAAATAGGTTTCTAAATAAAAAAATATTCACTTCGCCAAGTAGTAAAGATCAAATTAAATTTTAATTGATTTTGTCAGAAACAAAAAAAACAGAAGCACGCTTCTGTTTTATAATATTGTTGATTGTATTTTATTTTTTAGAATCGCAAACCATTCGTTTTAAGATTGCCCATTGTTTCAAGGCGTCACGAGCTTCAACAGCAGGATATCCTAACATCGTTTTTCCGGCAGGAATATCACCAACTACGCCAGAACCTGCACCAACAATAGCGCCATCGCCAATTGTGGTATGGTCTTTTATAGAAGCACTTCCGCCAATGATAACGCCATTTCCTAGTGTTACAGAACCCGCTAAACCACTATTTCCGGCCATAATACAAAATTTACCTAATTTACTATTATGCCCTATCTGAACTAAATTATCAATTTTACATCCGTCACCAAGAATAGTTGAACTGAATTTTCCGCGATCAACACATGTATTAGCACCAATTTCGACTCCGTTTCCTATGATTACATTTCCAATTTGTGGAATCTTTACTAAGCCTTTTTCACTGCAAGGTCGAAAACCAAAACCATCAGCACCAATAGTTGCGTTTGGGTGAATGATACAATCGTTACCTATATGACAACGTTCGCGAACAACAGCTCCTGACCAGATGATAGTATTTTTACCAATAGTACATTCGTCTAGAATAGTAACGTTTGGGTATATGGTTACGTTTGCACCAATTTCAACTTTTGGACCAATATAGCAACCTGCACCAATTCTTGCACCTTCACCAATAATAGCAGTTTCGTCAACGTTTGCTGATTTATGAATGTTGTTTCTGAATATTGGAGTAGGAGGGGCAAAAAGAGCTAAAATTTGGGACATAGCCAAATCTGCATTTTTCACCTTTATAAAAGCACGGTTTTCTCCAGGTTCAATTGAAATGTCTTCGTTAACAACTGCAACCGAAGCTTTTGATCCTTCCCAGAATTTTTCATATTTTTTATTTCCTATAAATGAAATTTCTGAAGTAGTAGCTTTTTCTAATTGCTCTGTTGCAGTAATGCTCTGAGAAGTGGTGCCATAAATTTCACCTTTTATAACTTCGTTAATTTCTTGAATTGAATAGGATTTCATCGAATGAATTTAATTGATTGGGTTAATTTTCGCCAAATAAAATCAATTAGATTTGAATTACCTAATATTTTTTTTGAGTTTGTTAAAAAGTATTTAAAATAAGGCTTCTAATATTGTAAAATTAACATTAAATCTATTAATTTGTTAATTGTTTTCCAGTTTCTGGTAGTTGCTTTAACATTAAGTTTATTCTCGATTATAGTATTACTGAGTTTTGAATTTCCTCCGGGATTAGCATATATAATATATAGTACTTTGTTGATTGTTATGTGTTTATCGTTTTGGAAATCAATCTTTTGAAAATTGTCAAGATCAGTAGTTGTTGGCTTTTTTGATAAAAAAGTAACATACGGCTGAGTTGGATCGCTTAAATTATGATCTGGATATGGATTTTTTTCGACACATTTTTGAAGTTCTTCGAGAGTCAGAATTAAAACGGAAACCTGATAACCAAAATGTTTTTCAATACAATTTGCGATCTGATTTTCTAAATCTGAAATATTAGTAAGATTACTAGTAAAAATAATATTCCCACTCTGTATATAGGTGCTAATGTTTTCTATGGGAAGTTCTGCTAAAATAGTTCTTAGTGCTTCCATCTTGATGATTTTGTGTCCGCTAACATTAATGCCGCGCAAAAAAGCAATATAGATTTGCATTGTTCTAAAAATTTAAATTAGAATAAAAAAGCGATTCACTTTTATAAAGGAATCGCTTATTTTGGTATTATTCTTTTATTTTCGAAAGAGAAATTGCATTAATGCAGTAGCGTAAACCACTTGGTTCAGGACCATCAGGAAAAACGTGTCCTAAATGAGCGTCGCAAGTATTACAAACAACCTCAACGCGAATCATTCCGTATGATTTATCCGCATGATAAGCAATGGCATTTTCTTTTAATGGTTGTGTAAAAGAGGGCCATCCTGTTCCTGATTCAAATTTCTCGCTTGCATCAAAAAGTAAAGTACCGCAGCATTTGCATTCATAAATTCCGGGATCGAATAAACTGCAAAGCTCAGAACTAAAAGACCTTTCAGTGCCTTTTAAACGTGTTACCTGAAATTCTTCCGGGGTTAGAAGTTGTTTCCATTCTTCAGCTGTTTTATCTACTCTTTTATCCGGAACTGGATTTCCTTTATTTGTATATCTAATTATATCTGCCCACTTTATCATAACTGTTTTTTTTTAATTTAAAAAAGATTGAATTAGCTTGTCTTGTAAAGTTACTATTCTTTCTGATAGGGAAAAAGTAATAAGTGTAATTACCATTACTTCTAAAAGTAAAAATTATTCATCAAAAGGATAATTTTTGTAGCGTTTATATTCTCCCGTTTCACAATTTATTTTAACAACGTAATGTTGAAGATTTCTTGGAACTAAATCGTTTGGAAGTGTTCCTGATTCTGTTTCTTCTCCAAATATGTAGTAATTATTTTTTGGACCAACCTCAATTCCATCAATTGTGGTAGATCTAAAAACCTGATTTTTTCTTTTTTCTTTCAGGATACGATCAGCATCTTCTATTTTTATTTTGCATTTTTTAGCGAAACTATAATATTTGATGCTATCAGAGATACTTATTTTATGGATATGTTTGGATATTTCAGGGTTAATCCAGCCATATTCTCTAAAAAGGACTGGGCTTGCAAAAACTTCATTATTAATTGTAGTATAATCAGAAAATCTACATTCATGACTTCCCAGATAGCCATTCATGCCATAATGCAGGTAAGCATAATGATGATAACCTGAAATGTAATAATGTAGTTTGTTTTGTGTGGTGACTACAATTGTATCTGTTTTTAAAAATTCTTTGTACGGAATAGCAATAGATTTGTATTCACTAGAGTTGGCTTCTTTATTAAAACCGTTTTTAATCAATGTATCATGAATAAAAATTCCTTTTCTGAGAATCTGAAACTTAAGGATATTGATTTCGTTTTTTTTAAATTTTGCGAATTGAATCTCTGGTTGTTCAGTAATAAATTTGAATGAATCGCATTCTTTAGAGAATTTGATTCCATCAATTTCGGCTTGTTTTCTCCGGCTATTTGATGACCAAAAAAACAGACCAACTATTATTGCTATTATAGTAATAATAATACCTATTAAAACTAAACAACCTTTGATATATTTATTCATTTATTCTTCCTCTTTTTGCCCCATCATCATTAAAAATGCTTTTAGGAAAGGATCAATATTCCCGTTCATAACGCCATCGACATCGCTTGTTTCATAACCGGTACGAACATCTTTTACTAATTTATAAGGCTGCATTACGTAATTGCGTATTTGTGAACCCCATTCGATTTTCATTTTTCCGGCTTCGATGTCTGCGCGTTGTGCCTGCTGTTTTTTCAGCTCGATTTCATACAATTGCGAACGTAACATTTGCATGGCACGTTGTCTGTTGTCTTGTTGAGATCGCGTTTCAGAACACTGGATCTGGATTCCGGTTGGCTTGTGTACTAATTGTACTTTGGTTTCAACCTTATTCACATTTTGTCCTCCGGCTCCACTGGAACGAGAAGTCGTAATTTCGATATCTGCGGGATTGATGTCAATTTCGATACTGTCATCAACAAGCGGATAAACATAAACAGATGCGAATGAAGTATGACGTTTTGCATTACTATCAAAAGGAGAGATTCTAACTAAGCGATGTACGCCGTTTTCTCCTTTTAAGTAACCAAAAGAATAATCACCCTCAAACTCCAGGGTAACAGTTTTGATTCCTGCAACCTCACCGGCCTGAAAGTTTAGTTCTTTTATTTTATAGCCATAACTTTCTCCCCACATCATATACATACGCATTAGCATTCCTGCCCAATCACAACTCTCGGTTCCTCCGGCTCCAGCAGTAATTTGTACTACGGCGCTTAAGCTGTCTCCTTCGTCAGAAAGCATGTTTTTGAACTCAATATTTTCAATATGAGTTTGCGTTGTATTATAATGCCCGTCTAATTCTTCTGCAGAAAGTTCCCCTTCTTTATAAAAATCATAGGCAAGTTGTAATTCATCCGTAAGTTCGATTGCTTTATTATAATCTTCGATCCATTTTTTCTTGTTTCGGAGATTTTTTACAATGACTTCGGCTTCTTTTGCATTGTTCCAAAAGTCTGGAGCAAAGGTTTTTTCTTCTTCGTTGGCAATTTCGATTAGCTTGGCATCAACGTCAAAGATACCTCCTCAACGCACCAAGGCGCTCCACAATACCTTTTATTTGTTCGGTAGTTGTCATAAATTAATAGTAGTTTTTTATATGATTTTTATAAATATTACGTTAATTTGGTTGTATTGTAATTCGCAAGTTAAAATTTAATGAAACTTGCAAAAATTAACAAACAGTAATACGTAATTTTGCTGTACAAAAATAAGATATAGTTTTTAGAATATGGAAATAAATTTAATTAGCGATACTATTACCAAACCTACATACGAAATGTTGCAGTATATGTTTAATGCGCATGTTGGCGATGATGTATACAGGCAAGATCCTACGGTTATCGAATTAGAGACCAGAGTGGCTGAGTTTTTTGGTATGGAAGCAGGACTTTTTTTTCCATCAGGAACTATGGCTAACCAAACTGCGATTAAATTACATACACAGCCCGGAGAGCAATTAATTGCTGATAAATATGCACATGTTTATAATTATGAAGGAGGCGGAGTTTCTTTTAACAGCGGTGTTTCATGTTGTTTATTAGACGGTGACCGAGGTATGATAACTGCAAGTCAGGTTGCCGCCGCGATTAATGATCCGGAGTTTTACCATAGTCCGTTAACGAGTTTGGTTTGTGTAGAAAATACTACCAATAAAGGTGGCGGTGCATGTTATGAATTAGATGATTTAAAGGAAATAAAAAAAGTTTGCGATGCAAATAATTTGAAATTCCATCTTGATGGAGCCAGAATTTGGAATGCATTAGTGGCTAAAAGGCAAAATCCTAAAGAATTTGGGGCTATTTTCGACACAATTTCGGTTTGTTTGTCAAAAGGATTGGGTGCGCCAATAGGTTCTGTTTTGTTAGGAAGTAAAGCTGATATTCACAGGGCGTTGAGGATCAGGAAGATACTTGGCGGGGGAATGCGTCAGGTTGGTTATTTGGCTGCGGCCGGATTATATGCTTTAGCAAATAATATAGAAAGATTAGCCGAAGATCACAGGCGTGCCAAAGAAATTGCAGCTGTTTTAAGTACAAAACCATGGGTGTCTGCAATTGAACCTGTCGAAACTAATATTTTGATTTTCTCACTTGCAGAGGGTTACAGCGATCAGCTTTTGATTGAAAAATTGAAACAGAAAAATATTCTGATAAGTTCTATGGGACATAATAAACTTAGACTTGTAACGCATTTAGATTATAAGGAAGTAATGCATACGTATGTTTTGGAGACGTTGCAAAAATTTTAGAAAAAGTTTCAGAGGGACAAGATTAAAAAAAAGACGCACAATTGTGCGTCTTTTTTTATTAGAATGTTCAGGTTTACAAAATAAAACCTTTGAACCTTTGTGCATCAGAAGCTTTGCAGCTTACTTAAACAAATTATCCATTCCAGGAATCATTGGCATATCCATTTTTGCAACAGCGTCAAGTTCTTGTTCATTAACGCTAGTAGCTTTTTCAATAGCTTTATTTAATGTTACGATTAAATAATCTTCCAATTGTTCTTTATCTTCAAGTAAAGAGTCGTCAATAGAGATTGATTTTACCTTTCTATTTGCAGTTAATGTTACTTTTAATAATCCGTCAGCGCTTTGTTCATCAATCAAAACAGTATCAAGACGCTTTTTTGTATCTTCAATTTTTTGTTGGGTTTCTTTAAGTTTACCCATCATTCCCATTAAATCCATTTTTGTTGATTTTAAATTATTTCATACAAAATTAGTATATTGCTGTTTGATAACAATAGAATATTTTATGAAAAAATTAATTTGGTTCTGTTGTCTTTGTAGTATTTTTGCTCCTTCGTATTTAAAAACTAATGCTCAATCAATGCAAAACGATATAATGGCCCCACAAGCCAAAGAAATTCCAAAATCATTAAAAAAACATAAAGAAACCAGAGTCGATAATTATTTTTGGCTTAACGACCGGGAAAATCCTGAAGTTATCAATTATTTAAATCAGGAGAATTCATATTATCAGGACATGACATCCCACACAAAAGCCCTTCAGGAAAGTTTGTATGAGGAAATGAAAGGCAGGATTAAAGAAGATGATTCCTCTGTGCCTTATTTTTATAATGGATACTATTATATTACTCGTTTTGAAACCGGTCAGGATTATCCTATATTTTCCAGAAAAAAAGGAAGCCTTTCTGCAGATGAAGAAATTATGTTTAATTGTAATGAATTGGCAAAAGGACATGCTTATTTTAAACTGGGAGGTTTAAGTGTGAGTCCGGATAACAAATTTGCCAGTTTTGGAGTTGATATTGTGGGAAGAAGAATTTATACCATTCAGTTTAAAAACTTAGAAACAGGTGAAATTCTATCTGATAAAATCGAAAATGCTACAGGAGGATCAGTTTGGGCAAATGATAATAAAACTGTTTTTTATACCAGGCAGGATGAAGTTACTTTAAGAGCTGATAAAGTTTTTAGGCATAAACTTAATACAGATTCCGCTGCTGATATATTAGTTTTTAATGAAACTGATGATACTTTTAATGTTTCTGTAAGCAAAGAAAAATCAAGAAAATATATTGTTATTGGTTCAGGAAGTACTTTAACGACTGAATACAGAATTTTGAATTCTGATAATGCTGATGGTGAATTTGAAGTGTTTCAGCCTCGTGTTCGTGGTTTAGAGTATAGTATTTCTCATTTTGAGGACTCTTTTTATATTTTAACCAATAAAGACAAGGCGACCAATTTTAAGTTGATGAAAACGCCTGAAAATAAAACAGGAAAGAAAAACTGGGTAGATCTTATTCCGCATAGAGAAGATGTTTTATTAGAAGATATCGAAATTTTCAAAAACTATTTAGTAGTTGAAGAGCGCTCAAACGGTTTAAATCATATTCGTATTATGCCATGGAGCGGCGATGCAGACTATTATTTGCCTTTTGGCAGTGAAACCTATAATGCTTACACAACAACAAATATTGATTTTGATACTGATGTTTTACGTTACAGTTATCAATCGCTTGCAACACCTTCGTCTGTAATTGATTTTAATATGAAAACTAAAACCAAAGAGATCTTAAAAGAACAACAGGTTTTAGGCGGAAAATTTGATAAAGAAAATTATATCGAAGAGCGTGTTTGGGCAATAGCCAGAGATGGTGTAAAAGTGCCAATTTCGATGATTTATCGTAAGGGATTAAATAAAAATGGTAAAAATCCGTTATTACTTTACGCTTATGGTTCATACGGAATCACAATGGATACGTATTTTTCGTCGACACGACTTTCACTTCTGGATCGTGGATTTATTTATGCAATCGCCCATATTAGAGGAGGAGAAGACTTGGGAAGACAATGGTATGAAGATGGAAAACTGTTAAAAAAGAAAAATACCTTTACAGATTTCATCGATTGCTCTAAATTTGTAATAAACGAAAATTACACATCTCCTGAACATTTATATGCTGAAGGAGGATCTGCAGGAGGACTTTTAATGGGAGTTATCGTAAACGAAGCCCCGGAATTATATAGAGGAGTTATTGCTCAGGTGCCTTTTGTAGATGTTATTACAACTATGCTGGACGACAGTATTCCGTTGACAACCGGAGAATATGACGAATGGGGAAACCCAAATAATAAAAAATATTACGATTATATGTTATCATACTCACCGTATGATAATGTAAAAGCGCAAAACTATCCTAACATGTATGTTTCTACAGGATTACATGATTCGCAGGTACAGTATTGGGAGCCAGCTAAATGGGTAGCGAAATTGAGGAATCTAAAAACAAATAATAATCTTTTATTTTTAGATACTAATATGGATGCAGGACATGGTGGAGCTTCTGGACGTTTTGAGGCTTTAAAAGACTTAGCAAAGGAATTTAGTTTTTTATTAGATTTAGAAAAAATTAAAAGCTAATTAGAAATTTTTTGTTAAATTTGCAACCTATCAAGGTTATTTAAAAATGCCTTTGATTAACTATTTTTTTATGAAAGAAGAAATAAACGCTTATAATAATGTTTTAGAGTTAATAGGTAATACCCCACTTATTAAACTAAATAAAATTACCGAAGAGTTAGAAGGTAATTTCTACGCAAAGGTAGAAGCTTTTAATCCGGGACATTCCTCGAAAGATAGAATAGCGTTATATATTATTGAAGAAGCTGAGAAAAAAGGAATCTTAACACCAGGTGATACTATCATTGAAACCACATCCGGTAATACGGGTTTTAGTTTGGCAATGGTAAGTATTATAAAAGGGTACAACTGTATTTTGGCCGTAAGCTCAAAATCATCTAAAGATAAAATTGACATGCTGAGAAGTTTAGGAGCAAAGGTATATGTTTGCCCCGCCCACGTGTCTGCAGATGATGAGAGATCTTACTACAATGTCGCCAAACGATTGCACGAAGAAACAAAAGGCTCAGTTTACATCAATCAGTATTTTAATCAATTAAATATTGATGCACACTATAACACTACAGGTCCTGAAATTTGGGAACAGACAAAAGGACAAATCACACATCTTGTGGCTTGTAGCGGAACTGGAGGAACAATTTCCGGAACTGCAAAATTCTTAAAAGAGCAAAATCCAAATATTAGAATTCTAGGTGTCGATGCTTTTGGGTCCGTATTAAAAAAATACCACGAAACAAGAGAATTCGATAACAAAGAAATTTATCCGTATCGAATAGAAGGTTTAGGTAAAAACCTGATCCCATCTGCTACAGATTTCGATATTATCGATAAATTCATCAAAGTAACGGATGAAGAAAGTGCTCACTCTGCCAGAGAGATTACCAGAAAAGAAGGTTTGTTTGTAGGATATACTTCCGGAGCAGTAATGCAGGCAATTAAACAATATGCAGAAGAAGGCGAATTTACTAAAGAAAGTAATATTATCGCAATTTTTCCAGATCATGGATCACGTTATATGAGTAAAGTATTTAGCGATGACTGGATGAACGAACAAGGTTTCTTTGACAGTGTCAATGAAGAAGAGGTTCAAAAAATAGAATTTGTAAAGTAAATTTTAAGTTACTTTTAGATATACAACTCCATTCGTTTTACGAATGGAGTTTTTTTTTGTAAAAATGTTTTTACAAATCTGGGCAATAAAATTTATTGACTGCGTTTATTGTTAATTTTGATAAGAATACTGTATTTATTAGTGATAAATTTTTTGTAGTATTGAATTAAATTTATAGTTTTAACAAAATTTATAAAAGTATAACTAAATTTAATTAAGAGGATATAATCATCAATTTTGGTTATTTAACGGTTATTTAGGTTTGTTACCGAATAAATTTTTGCTCATACATATTATAATATAGATTAGTGTTCTTAAATGCGCTTTTCTAAATACCCTAAAATCTGTCCATATGAAAAAATTATTACTGACATTAATGTTTGTAAGTTTTTTAATTACTAATGCCCAAAATCCAGTCCAGGAATTCAATTTTAACGGGACTTTAAATAATGCCGATAATTCGATTTCGCTTTTAGGTACACCTAATTTTGTAAATGACAGAATGGGAGTTGCTAAAGGAGCCCAACGCCTCACAAATAAAGTTTTGCAAGGTGTAGTTGGCGATCTTCCGCAGGATAACAAACCAAGATCAATATCGATATGGGTTAAGTTTAATGCTATTACCTCAGTAAATTATATTTTGGGATATGGCGGCGCTGTAAATTCGCAGTATTTTGGTTTATTACAACAAGCAGCATCTGGAGGTAATTCAGACTTAAGTTTAGTGGGTTGGGGTGATACAAACAATGTTATAGTATCCGTTCCGCTTTCAAGAGAGGTTTGGTATCAATATAGTATTACTTATGATGGCACTCACTCAAAAGTGTATCGTAACGGAGAATTATTAAAATCTGCTGACGGAATTTCTCGTTTAACTAAAGGTTATATTCTTAGGTTAGGAGCATTAAACGGTACAGTTGGGATTAATGCAGATGTAGATGATCTTAAAATATATAATGTGGCCATGACAGACGAACAGGTTATGGAATCGTATAACAGTTCGAAACCAACTGGTGCAGCAGTAACAGAAACTGTTCAGGCTTCAAGTCCTGCTAAAAAAGTAGTTGCTCCGGCACCTGTAAAAACTGTAGTTGCTGCAAAAGTACCTGCAAAAACAGGAACTGCATCTGAAACAAATACAGGTTCTAAAATTGTTGAGGTTTTCTCACAAGGTACAAAAGTAGTAGGAGCGAATGCTACTAACATTGGCGATTTGCCAGAAGGGACTTATTTATTGAAAGTAAGCAATAACCCCGCAAAAAAATAACTTCCAATTTTATTTATATATTACAATTTCTAAATGGTAAAAGCCTTCTAAAAATTATATTTTAGAAGGCTTTTTGATTTATTGTTTTTTCTGTTGTCCAGGTGCATATGCTTTAGCGCTTTTGCTTCCGGACATTTTTTTTGCTTGTCCTGGCGGTATCTTTTTATTGCTGCTATTACTGCTACTGCTATTGTTACTGCTGTGAACATGTGTACTACAGCTTAAAACACTAATAGCCACAAATAGAATTACCATAATAATTACGGCAGCTTTTGTATATCTCGATTTATTCATAAATTATATTTAGTTTTAGTTTTTGGAATTTACAAATATAGGCGATAATGTCTGTTTTAAAGGCTTTATAAGCTATTTAGAGTGTATATGAACAGTGTAAAAGTGTGTGAGGTGAACTATTAATCATTTTAGTATTTATTCTCTATTTTACATCTTTAAACTAATTTGGTTTAAAATAAAGTTTGAATAACGTATAATTAGTTTCTAAATAATCAAAAAGCCTTCTTCAGGTACTAAAACAAAAAAGCCCTGAAAATTTCAGAGCTTATATATGTCAATATCAAGAATATTATGCTTCCTGCATTGTATGATAAACGTTCATAACGTCATCATCTTCTTCAATTTTTTCGATTAATTTTTCAACGTCAGCGATTTGAGCTTCGTTTAGTTCTTTGGTAATTTGCGGAATACGCTCAAAACCTGAAGATAAAATCTCTAAGCCTCTGTTTTCAAGTTCTTTTTGCAAAGCACCAAAACTTCCAAAAGGCGCATAGATTAAGATTCCGTCTTCGTCTTCAAAAACCTCTTCGGCACCAAAATCAATTAGTTCAAGTTCTAATTCTTCAGGATCAAGATTTCCTTTTGCAATTCTAAAATTACAAGTATGATCAAACATAAACTCAACAGAACCCTGAGTTCCCATTGTTCCGTTACATTTATTAAAGTAACTGCGTATGTTTGCTACTGTTCTATTATTGTTGTCAGATGCTGTTTCAATCAAAATAGCAATTCCGTGAGGAGCATATCCTTCAAACAAAATCTCTTTATAGTTGGCAGTATCTTTATTGCTTGCATTTTTTATCGCGCGCTCTACATTGTCCTTAGGCATGTTAGCGGCTTTTGCATTTTGTATTACAGCTCTTAATCTAGAATTGGCATCTGGGTTAGGACCACCTTCTTTAACAGCCATAACGATATCTTTACCAATTCGGGTAAATGTTTTGGCCATTGCTGACCAACGTTTCATTTTTCTTCCTTTTCTAAATTCGAACGCTCTTCCCATTTCTAATTTTTAGTTTTGAGATGCAAAAATACGGTTATTCCTTATTTTTGCAAAATCAATTCTACTCTTTTTTTTTGTTTCAGGTTTCAGGTTTCAGGTTTTTGTTAGAGAGATTAGAAAATCGATAAAATAAAAAGTTCAATTCGTCATGAATTGAACTTTTTATTGAAATCTGAAACCTGAAACCAAAATCTATTTCATCGCATTAAACTCATTAATAACATTCACCGCTTCATTCAGGTACGGATTTGTTTTTAGATTATCGATTTGATATTGGTTTATCGTTTTATCATTAGGATAAGCACCTAATAAAAACTGATTTACAGTAGAATTATAAACATCTAAAGGGTTGTTTTCATCATTAAATGTATTGATTTCTGTCCAAAGTGAATTTACAATTTTCTTTTGTTTAAAAATAGCATCCAATGTCATCGGAATCTCCGCTTTTGGTGTATTAACAAGCTGATCGATTTTTAGGTTGATCTTTTTTATATTATTAAAAAAATAATTATCAGCAAGTCTTACAGAGCTGTTTTTAGCCAGTTTATCGATCAAAGCCCTTTTTACGTAAGGTTTAAATTTTTGCAGTGGTTCAATACTATCATTTTTAATAGCGGTAGGAAAATCACTTTCTTTTTGATATACACCTTCATAAAATTCAGGAAGAATTACATCTGGTTTTACGCCAATATATTGGTGGCTTTTTCCGGTAACCCTGTAGAATTTATTAATCGTGATTTTTAAAAAATCGGTATTTTTAGTTTCGTCAAGCGAAAGAATGGTTTGCATTGTAGCTTTTCCCAATGTATTGCTGCCCAATAGTAATGCACGGTTATAATCTTGTAATATAGAAGAGAAAAATTCGCTTGCAGATGCCGTATTACTATTCACTAAAATTACAATTGGACCTTTGTAAATCAAGCCTCTATACGGATCATTGATAATAGATTTACCTTGTTTATTATCGACAACAATAGAAAGCGGACCATAATCTATAAACATTCCGGCAAGTTTTATGGCCTCTTCCATAGATCCGCCGCCATTATCAATTAAATCAATTACAAGACCTTTTATATTATCCCTTTCCAGTTTCATGACCTCACGCGCAACATCATCTGCACAACCTTTACGGCTGTTTCCGTCTAAATCAGCGTAGAAACTAGGAATTTTTATATATCCAATTTTACTGTCTTTACCAATTATGAAACTAAAAACAGAATTATCCTCATCCTTCATAACTTGCTTTTCGATATAAACATCAAAGCTTTTACCTGAATTTCGTTTAAGAGTAAGCGTAATACTTTTATTGGATTCGGATAAAATCATTGTCGAAATAGATTCTAAAGAAGCACACGAAACCTGCAACGTCTCCTTTTGATTGGATATTGAAAGAATCTGATCTCCTTTTTTAATTTGTCCAGTTTGATACGCAGGACCATTTGGATCAATTTCGGCTATGATAATTTCATTTTTTTCATTCAGGTTAACCGTCATTCCCAGAGACAAATGCTCTTTTGATAATGAAGCAACAAAACTTGTTTTAGAATCATCACTAAAATAAGCAGTATGAGGATCAAAATACGTACAGAAAAAATTGTAGAGCTTTTCTTCCTGCTTGGTATTGGTTTCTAAAAGTGTATTTATTCGGCAAATTTCATTTGATACAATCAAGTTTTTAGACTTTGATTCAATCGAACTAAAATTAGCTTTAAGCGAATCGAGATTGTCACTCGTCTCTGCAATTTCGTCGAGAATCTGATAGCGTATTTTTTTTGACCATACTTTCTCCAGGTCTTCTTTTTTAAGATAAAAAGCAAAGGATTTTTTATAAAATCTAATCGTATCCTTTTTATTGTAATCAATTGGTTCTTTCTCGATTTTTTCCAGAACAGCCTTAGTTCTTAATAACCCATTTTTATATTTGGCAGTAATATCAGCGAGAAAACTACAATCATTACTCAGAATCAAATCATCCAGATTAGTACGATATTTATCAACAAGTTCTTTATATTCTGATTTAAATAATATGTTTCTGGAAGGATCTAATTCATTAATTAAATTGTCAAAAACAAAAACCGATAAACTATCGTCCACCGGTTTTGGTCTAATATGTTCTTCCTGAATAACTGCATTTATTTTGTTTAGTATTTCGCATATTGAATTACTATTTTGACTAAATAGAACGTTCGTAACTAACAATAATACTAATAATATTTTTTTCATAGAATCGAAAATCTTCGTTTACATTAAAATTACGTTTAATTTTTTAATAAAAAGTTACAATTTTTCTAAAATTTCTTACATCGAAACAATATATTTTTAGTACATAATTTCTAACTTATTCAAAATTCCCGCTGCGAATTCACGAATTTTTTATTCAAACGCTATCTAATAAATTCGTGAATTTTGACAAAAAAAAACATGCATCGCTTATAAGGCGATGCATGTTTAAAAATTCTTTATACTACTAAAGACTATTTCTTATAAAAAGGTAATTTTACCACTTTAGCCGGAACGTCATTTTTTCTGATTCTAATAAAAATAGCACTGTCAACAGCACTATTAGATACCGTTACATATCCTAAACCAATACCTTTATTCATAGAAGGCGACATAGTTCCAGAAGTTACAACACCAATTACGGCTCCATTTGCATCAACAATTTCATAATCATGTCTTGGCACCGCACGTTCCTGCATTTCAAAAGCCACTAATTTTTTAGTAACGCCTTCTTCTTTTTGTTTCTTCAAACTTTCAGAATTCGTAAAATCCTTATTGAATTTTGTAATCCAGCCTAAACCAGCTTCAAGAGGAGAAGTAGTATCATTAATATCGTTTCCGTACAAACAAAATCCCATTTCTAAACGCAAAGTATCACGGGCTGCAAGACCAATAGGTTTAATTCCGAAGGCTGCACCAGCCTCAAAAACTTTATTCCAAACCTGTTCAACCTCACTATTTTTGCAATAAATTTCAAATCCGCCAGAACCTGTATAACCAGTAGCCGAAATAATAACATGCTCGATTCCTGCAAAATCCGCCACCTCAAAATGATAATAAGGAATTGCAGCTAAATCTATAGACGATAAAGCCTGCATCGCTTCAACCGCTTTTGGCCCCTGAATTGCCAATAGCGAATAATCATCAGAAAGGTTTTTCATCTCAACTCCCAAATCATTGTGAGAAGAAATCCAGTTCCAGTCTTTTTCAATATTCGAAGCATTTACAACCAGTAAATACTGCTCATCTTTCATTTTATATACAATCAAATCATCTACGATTCCGCCTTCACTGTTTGGTAAACAAGAATATTGTGCTCTGCCAATTGTCAAAGTCGAAGCATCGTTTGAAGTCACTTTCTGAATCAAAGCCAAAGCATTTGGACCCGTCAGCAAAAATTCGCCCATATGCGACACGTCAAAAACGCCCACACTAGTACGAACTGTTTCGTGTTCAGCATTTACACCTTCATATGTAATAGGCATATTATAACCGGCAAAAGGCAGCATTTTCGCTCCCAAACTCTCATGTATGTGCGTAAGCGCAGTATTTTTCATTGTGTTGTTTTATAAAATTGTGTCGCAAATTTATTCAAAAAATATCTAAAATTGATAGTCTAAATTATAAATTTCGCAATGATTAGGAGCTATTCCAGCTTTTTGTTGCAAGTCCTCATAAAAAAAGCAAAGTTTCTAATGTCCTAAAAAGAGCTTCCGCTGGTCGCTTTTTTAGAACAAGAAACTTTTGCGTTTTTTACTCCGGGCTTTCCACTTCAATCTGGGCTAGGACATTCAGGTAACAAGAACACTTTACTTTTTAATTTTTTGCGTAACTTTAATCAACTAATTTTCAGAATCAAAAACAATGAAAAACGTAGGGAAATCCACCAAATAAAAATCCGTTTTTATCCGCGTTTTTGCGAAGTAAATCCGTTTCATCCGCGTTCTAATAACCTCAACCAAAATCCAAAAGTGATTAAAAATTAAAATAATACAATAAATAGCCCAAATGAAAGATCCGCTTTTAATCACCAAACAAGAAATTTTAAAGTTCTATAAACCCATAAATCCTCATACACACAAAGGACTTCAGGGACATGCCGTGATTATTGCCGGAAGTTATGGCAAAATTGGTGCTGCGGTTCTGGCATCAAAATCCTGTTTAAAATCAGGCTGCGGACTCGTAACCACTTTTACACCAAAATGTGGCTATCAAATCATACAAATTTCCATTCCCGAAGTGATGGTCTTAACAGATGAAAACACTAATTTTATTACCAATATTCATTTTACCATACAACCACAAGCAATCGCAATTGGTCCCGGAATAGGGCAGGAGTTAGGCACACAAAAAGCGGTATTCGAATTTTTAAGAGTTAACAAAATTCCATTAGTCCTCGATGCCGATGCTTTGAATATTTTATCCCAAAATCAGTCCTGGCTGGAACTAGTTCCTGAAAATACAATATTAACGCCACATCCTAAGGAACTTGAACGCTTAATAGGCAAATGGAATTCAGAATCTGAAAAGTTTCAAAAAACAACTGCTTTTTCTGAGAAATACAAAGTAATCATTGTCATGAAAGGCGCTCCAACTTACATCATCAATAAAACCGAAATCTACGAAAACACGACAGGAAATGCTGCATTAGCCACAGCCGGAAGCGGCGATACCCTAACCGGAATCATTACCAGTTTCCTCGCTCAGGGTTATGAACCCAAGTACGCCGTAAAACTTGGTGTCTTCCTACACGGATTAACTGCTGATATTGCTTTGCCAAAAACAGGATATCAATCTTTTATAGCTTCAGATATTATTGAGAATTTAGGGAAAGCATTTTTGGAATTAGAGAATTAGATAATGTGCCAATGAGAAAATTAGAAAATGTGAATTGTTTCAGGTTTTATGTTTTCTTTGTTTCTGGTAACTCAGTTTGTTTATAGACTAAAGTTTAAACGAGTTTTTTTCATTTCGACTAACTTTTTTGTCATTTCGACTAAAGGAGAAATCACACTAGAAACTCCCTTGTAGAAATTCGCCAATCTTTGTTGAGTTTCTAGTGTGATCCTCGTTCCTCGGGATGATAAAAAGATACAAGAAAGAATAAAAAAATCCGTATTAATCTGCATCTTCGCTTCAGCGAATCCGTTTCATCTGCGTACTTTTTTGCGATCACTGCGGTTAAATAAGCAAAATCTAAGAAGTCTAAAAATCTAACAATCTAAATTAGTAAGTTTGTATTCCAGTAAATACTGCTTATGAAAAACAATTTTGATCTGCGAACAGTAAATGTTACACGTTATATAACGCCTTTGCGCGAAGGCGGTTCTTTACCCGCTTTGGCAGAAGCCGATGACGATTTTAAATACGTCCTGAAATTCAAAGGAGCCGGTCACGGTGTAAAAGCTTTGATTGCCGAATTAGTGGGCGGACAAATAGCTAAAGCCTTAAAACTACAATTGCCGGAATTGGTTTTTGCCAATCTCGATGAAGCCTTTGGAAGAAGCGAAGGCGACGAAGAAATCCAGGATTTACTGCAAGGAAGTCAGGGATTAAATTTAGCCCTGCATTTTTTATCCGGTGCTATTACTTTTGATCCTGTAGTAACAACAATTGATGCTAAACTAGCTTCGCAAATTGTTTGGTTAGATGCCTATATTACTAATGTAGATCGCACTTTTAGAAATACGAATATGCTAATTTGGCATAAAGAATTATGGCTTATTGATCATGGTGCATGTTTGTATTTTCATCATTCCTGGAACAATTGGGAGCAGCATGCAAAAAGCCCTTTTGCATTGATAAAAGATCATGTTTTATTACCGCAAGCTTCATTATTAAAAGAAGTCGATGCCGAATATAAAGCACTTTTAACACCTGAAATTCTGGTAGATATTGTAAATACGATTCCGGAAGAATGGCTGCAATGGGAAGATACCGATGAAACGCCCGAAGCATTGCGAAAGGTGTATCTACAGTTTTTGCAAACCAGATTAAACAATTCTGAAATCTTTGTAAACCAAGCGCAAAATGCAAGATAGTCACTTATATGAGTATGCCGTAATTCGTGTGGTACCAAGAGTAGAACGCGAAGAATTCCTAAATATCGGAATCATTTTGTTTTGTAAAAAAGCTAAATTTATAAAAGTATTGTATCACATAAACGATGCTAAAATCGAGGCATTATCGAACGATTTTGATCTTGAGCAATTGCATTGCAACGTAACCGCATTAGAAAAAATCGTGATTGGAGGAAAAAATGGTGGGCCAATTGGCGAAATGGATATTCCGGAGCGTTTTCGCTGGTTAACCGCTATCCGAAGTTCAGCAATTCAAACTTCCAGACCACATTCAGGATTATCTCAGGATTTAGAAAAAACGATTCAGCGATTGTTTGAAGAACAGGTGTTATAATCGTTTTAAACCATATAAGTTATATATAAGAAAATTTAAGCTTTTACTTAAAATAATCTCGCAAAGACGCGAAATCACAAAGAATTATAAGAAAAAAACTTTGCGACTCTGCATCTTTGCGAGATTATAAAAATAGGCTAAAAAAAACTTAGTGCCTTTGTGGCAAAAAACAGTAAAAAAACAACCATATAAGTAATTTAAGAAATTATAAGCCCATTGACTTAAATTTTCTTATATAACTTATATGGTTAAATAAAAAAAAACTAAACTAACTCATGTTTTTTTTCTGCTCGTCACTCATTAAAACGATCCGCAGATATTACCGCCTAAAGTTGCTCCTGCATTAGCCGATACATCAGCTTTTACAGCAGTATTAGTAAGTTTTACAATTGTATAAGGAGGAGTAAAAGCTGTTTTGCTTCCTGCCTGGTTTCCTGTAGTATTTGTAAAGATGTTATCAACAGCAGTTACAGCTGTATAACCTGTCATTAAATCGATTGGTGTTTTTACACCTTCAAAAACGTTTGCTTCAACGCGAAGATCAGCTTCAAAACCAGCAGCAATACATTTATTACTTACTGTACTGTTGAAGAAATTGTTTACTAAATGTACTTTTCCAAAACGTACTCTTGGCATTCTTTCCTTACATCCAGGAGCCCACCAGCAACGAGCAAAAGTAATTCTTAATTTTCCGCGATCTCCTGTAGCACCATCGCTTGAACCAATTAAGTTAGAATATCTGTGATCATCAGAACCTCCTGATCCTCCTGGTTTTGGAGCTTTTAAGTATCCAAATTTAGTGTAAGAAACCGTGATATAATCAGATTTGTTTTTAATGTCAAAGTTTCCATCAACACCATCTCTAAATTCGCAGTGATCCACCCATACATTTGTACATTCGTCTAAGATTGCATTATCCCATCCGTCAGTGTCGTAAGCGCCAGGTCCTTCAAAAATAAGATTTCTGATGATTAGGTTTTTACATCTTTTAATGTTGATAATTCCAGATGCATCTTTGGTTTGGTTAGTAGAAACTAATTTAGCGCCGGTTGCACCATAAATAGTTTTACCAGTCTGGTCTTGCAATGATAATCTTGTAGTAACAGTAATAGTTCCGCTAACTTTGATCACTTTTACAGAACTGCTTTCTATTGCAGATTTCAACTGAGCGTAGGTAGTAACAGTTGTTTCTGCAGAAGAACCACCACCGGTTACACTTCCGTTTTGTGAAGCCCATCCCGGAACTGCGGCACAGTTTCCAATTTTTGCAGTTAAACTGCCAGAAGTTGGTGTGGTTGTTTCAATAATAGCATTTTCGTCATTTGATGACGAAGCAACTTCTTCGGTGTTACACGCTGTAAAACCTAAAATCAATGTTAGTAGGAACATTGAAAGTGTTGATTTAATTTTCATAATAAATTGGGGGTTTATATTAATTTAACAGTGCAAAACTGACTATAAAAAATCTTTAAAAAGTTGAACAAGTTCAATAATTTGAAAATAAATTGACGAAAAGTGTTTTTTTAACAGTTGTTAATTTACAAAAACGCATAAAAAAGGTACTTTTACGTAATCGATTACATTATTTTTTAATTAATTCAAAACTTACGCCCCCGAGTAAGAATAAAAGTAAAAACACATGTACAAAACCCTCAGATCAAGTATTGAACGCAAAATTCCGTTAACAGATAATGAATGGAAATTTGTCGTTGAAAAAGCCGAGTTTATCAAACTCAAGAAAAATGAATACCTGCAAATTCAGGATTCAAACAGTTCTTATGAAGGCTTTATTTTAAAAGGTGCTTTCAAAACCTACATTTTGAATGATAACGGCACCGAAAGTGTAATTTTCTTTTCGTTTGAAAACGAATGGATGTGTGACCTCGAAAGTTTCTATCATCAAAAGCCAACAACCTACAATATAAAGGCAATTGAAGACAGCGAAATCCTGGTAATAAGCAAAACAAACAAAACATTATTATTTGAACAAGTACCCAAGCTAATCCAGTTTCACATCATCATGGTCGAGAAAGCAAACATTGCTATTCAACAAAGACTTATAGATGTCCTGAACAAAACCTCAAAACAAAGATATCTGGAGTTTATTGAGAAACACCCACAAAAAGCGGATAAAATCAATAACAGAAATTTGTCTTCGTATCTTGGTGTTTCGCACGAATTTTTATCAAAAATTAAAAAGAAGTGCTAAGGGTTGAGATACTATGTAGAGATGCACAGCAGTGCGTCTAACATTTAGTATTTAAACAATCTCGCAAAGTCGCGAAGGTGCAAAGTTTTATTTTTCTTTGCGACTCTGCGACTTTGCGAGATTAAAAAAACTTAGCGAATCTTCGCGTAGATTAAAAATCCAATAGCCCAAAAAGGCATTCATTAGAAAAATCAAGCATTATATTTTCCCTTTCCGGATTTTCTATGACTAATAAATCATGCGGTTTTAGATCATACGACTTCTCATTAATTTTAATAACAATTGTATCGATAGAATATAAAACTATTATTTGAGCATTACAATTCTGATTGCTATTGGCTATTTTTAGTTTATGATGGCTAATTTTTTCAGAAACCATGCAGTTAAAATCAATGCCTTTTGTATAAGAAGTCACTTCGTCATTAGAATTAAATTCCATGATTTCGTATTTCTCATATACTTTTTTTTCTTTGTTTGTCTTAATATCCAAGCAGTTATCAAGCATAACCAGATATCGATAATAACCTTTAAATTTTGTAAACTCAGACGGCACTTTCTCTATTGTAGCGCTGCTTATTCTAAATAGAAAATCCCGATCAGTGTAATTTGCTGTTTTCGGATATATCACATATTCATAGGTCAATCCGCCACTCCAAATAGAGGCTGTAGTATTTTTTTTAGTGAAAAGACTTATGTTCATTTATTGAATATTTTAATATAACTTCAAATTTCCTGATGCATTTTTAAACTTGCTTTTTAAATGAGCTTATATCACTTATATGGTAAAAAAAATCTTTGTGTCTTAGTGCCTTCGTGGCAAAACCTTTTAAATCTTCTTCTCTAAAAAGATAAATTCCAAAGGCTTATCCGAAATATTAATATGAATATCGCTTGACGGAAAAGGTTCTCTTTCGCCAGTCTCCACATAACCGTGACGTTTGTACCAGGCAATAAGTTCTGAACGTACCGAAACGACGGTCATACTAAGCGTAGACAATCCTAAAGTTTTGGCATGAATTTCAGCTTCTGCCAGCATCTTTTTGCCGATTCCAGCATTTTGTAATTCAGGAGAAACAGTTAACATTCCTACATACAATTGATGTTCTTTCTCGACCAATAAAACCGATCCAATAATTTTGTCGTTTTCTGTAAATTTCAGGAATGAATTTTTAGGATCTAAAATCATTGCTGTTAATTCGTCTTCGGTGGTTCTTTTACCTTCTAATAAATGTGCTTCTGTAGTCCAGCCTTTTTTAGAAGTTTCTCCTCTATATGCAGAGTTTATTAAAGTTAATAATGATGGAATATCTTGTAATGTTGCTTTTGTAATCATATATTTTTGAAAAATGTAAATTGTAAATTGTAAATTGTAAAATTACATTAGAAAATGGCTTTAGCCTAATCTTTATTTTTTTTGGATAAAGCTGAATTTGTCAATTTATATAAATTATGAAAAGAGTATCTTACAAAAAGGGTTTGTTTTTTACCTAAACTAATTTTCGTTTGAGAATTTTAAATATCTTTGAATTATGAGTACAGCAATAAAACCAAAACATATCGGCAGAAATATAAGCCGTATCAGAGAGCTTAAAGATATGAAACAGGACGCACTGGCACAAGCTTTAGGAATAAGCCAGCAGACGATTTCGGCTATTGAAAACAGCGAAACTGTAGAAGAACAAAGATTAATTGAAATAGCAAAAGTTCTTGGAGTTTCTGCTGAAGCAATTAAAAACTTTTCAGAAGAAGCGGTTTTTACTTTTTTTAATACTTTTAATGATACTGTTTCAAATAGTAGTTTTGGACAAGGAACATATAATAATGAGTGCAATTTTAATCCTTTAGATAAAGTTGTTGAACTTTACGAACGTTTGGTGCAATCTGAAAAAGATAAAGTTGAGTATTTAGAGAAATTACTAAACGGGAAATAACGTTTTTAGACATATATTACAATAAAAAAGAGATCTTGATAGATCTCTTTTTTATTCTTGTGTTCTGAGCGAGACACTCGTGTCGAAGAAAATAAGTAATTATTCGTATTTTTTAATATAATAATCCAGCTCTAGAAATGCACTTTTGTATTTCTCTTTTCTTTCTTTCATATCATACGGAATAACATCAAAATTATTTAATAATTCAAGCATCAATTTTTCAAATATGTCTGAAGAATCGATATTTAAAGAACCATTAATTCTATTAAGTTTAGTTTCTATTATTGCATTACATGATGATAAATTTGTTTCCAATTCATTTAAGATGAACTCATCATTGAAATAATTATACGAAAGCTCAATATTTTCTGATGATGAATTTTTTATTTGATGATTTTTTTTTACCGTGACAGGGTATCTATTATAATAATCATCAAACAATTTATCATACATCAATTTGTTTGTATAAAGTTTAGCTCCATAATAGCTATATACATTTGCTTGATATTGATAATCTGTCATCGAAAAATCTCTTTTTTCATTTGAAAGAAAAATAAAAGAATCTTTTATATCGAATTCTGAAAGAAATTTAAATTCTTTTTTCCGAAGAAAAATGAGTAAAGTTTTATCGGGATTTTTTTTGATAAAAAAATTATGCTTTAGAATAAATCCTCTTTTTGAAAAAAGTAATTCAAAATCACCAATTGCAGGATGATTAATTTTTTGAATCTTAAAATCTTTAATATTTGGAGGGAATTTGATCTCTGTAGTTAAAATCTTTGCAAGAACATCTTTGTAAATTTCTGTTTGCAATTCTTTTCTAAAAGGTATAACTCCTCCATCTAAATTGTTTCTACTCAAATTAAGAGGTAGGTTACCATTAAAATCAAAAATAGAAACGAAAGGAAGTTTTAATTCTTTAATCCAACGATTAATTTTTCCTTCCCAATAATCCTTTTTAAAATCTCTTACTTCAGGGATTAAAATACCATTGGAAATCATTTTTCCAGATCCATCAAAAAAAACTTTATCAAATGTCCAAATAATTTTATTATAATTTTCAATATTTAGTATTTTCCATGAGTTATTTAATTCATCACTATATCCTGGGGATTTAGCTACTTCACCTATTTTATTAAAAGTTCCGGTTTTGTCTATATAATTAACTTGAGGAGTATTTTGTAGATACCACTTGTCAAACGAATAATTACTATTTTTTAATTTGTTTAAAATTTCTTTATCTATTGGAATAGTTATAATGGTTCCTATACTTGGTTTATTTGTTTTTGTTATTTCTATTTGTTCTGTATTTAAATCAGTTGAAAATGTTAAGCCAAATTCAGAATTAGAATCTCGAGTTTCTAAAATAAGTTTATTACCAATGAGAAATGACGCTAAAACACCTATGCCGAATTTCCCACTTCTTTGAATTTTGGATTCTCCTTCTTCATTTGAAAAAGTTTTTTTCCAAAGAGAACTTTTTCTCAAAGATGATCCAACTTCTAAAAAATAATTTTTTACGATATTCAAACTCATTCCTATTCCATTGTCCTCAATTTTAAAAAAATAATTATCATTTTCAGAGTAGAGTGTAATATTAACTTCTCCTTTGTACTCTGTTTTTTCAATAAACTCCCTTTCTCTACAAGAATCTACTGCATTTTGTAGTAATTCTCTCACTCCAAATGTTGGGTCATTTCCATATAAAGGACCAATTAATAGTTTTGGTAACTCATTTGAAACTTTAAAAGTAATTTTTTCAGGTATATAATTTATTTTTTTTGCAAAATTTTGCACATTATCTATATTTGACTTAACACGTCTATAAGATATTTTAGGCTGTTTTTCTTTTACATCTTTGCCATAAATTTCACCTAAAATAGCCCAACTAGTATCTAACTCTTTTTGAATATCTTCAAATAATTCTTGTAGTTTGATAAATATATAACTGTTTCTTGGCTCACATTGCAAGATTAATGTTTCAGGGTCCTTATTAAAAGTCTGAACATATTTTACATCTAAATGTTTGTAATGTTCAATTTCGGAAATAGGGGAATTAAATGTTTTTAATTTTACTGTTACATCTGGAGTTCTTGATGAATCAATCTGAAAATAATCAGCAATTCTTAAAAGAACCATTAGGTAAATAATCTCAATGTTGTAGGGTTTAACCCATGTATCTTGAAATTTTAATTCTAAATAGCTGAAAAGACTTCTTATATTGATTCCATGACTTCTTGCAATAAGTCCACATATGTTTTTTAAATCATAATCCAAATCTGAAGCAAATGGTACATAGCCATTTTTGATAGGAAATCCTTTTAAAGCTATTTCGTGTGCAATTCGAGGATGATTTCGTCTTATGAATTCACCAATTAACTTTTTGTCTTCTCCGTTAAGTTTATCTTTATTCTCAAGTTGTGGAATTCTAAAATTCCATGTTTCATTTCCTATAATATTTTTCTTTTCTGTGTCTCCAAATCTTCGAGCTTCATCTAAAAAATCATTCCATAATTCAGTCCAAGTTTTTGTGTCAATTTCATTAATTCGTATATCGTCATTTCGCCCAGAAATTAGAGCGCAAAAACCATCATAAGTTAGATGCATTCCAATGTCATGTAATATTGTAGCTAGTATATAAATAGCAATAGATTCAGAATCATTATTTAGAAATTGTTCAATCGTTTCATTTGGTATAATTTTAATTGATGAATTTAAAATAGATTCAATATGATTGATTCCGTGATCTGTATATTCTTCAAAAAAATACAGATTATTTTCTTTTAAAATTTGATCATATTGGGAGACAGTATAATATACAATTCCATTTAATTTTTGATTTTTTTCTATTATTGTCTTAAAAGATAAAGGAATATTCATTCTTACTTCTGTTTGTTTTTAATTTCTATATTGCTTTTACTAAAGTAACAAAGATTATGGAAAATTTATTTTTTATTTAAGTAAATTGCTTGAAAATAAAAAGCCACAAATTATTAGAATTAAATCTATATAATCTGTGACTTAAAATTTTATAAATGTTAAGTTTTACCCCAAGAAAGCCTTCAACTCCTCATAAGTTCCAATCTTAGTACTCACTTTTTCCTCATTAATAACACTTTCAATCTGAGCAGGAATAGGAAGTGTAATTCCTAAAGCAGGTTCAACAACATCTAAAAATTTAATAGGGTGAGCAGTTTCTAAGAAAACACCAATTGCATTCTCGTGTTTTTGTAATTCTTTTTTCAAACCTAAATAACCAACTGCGCCATGTGGTTCTGCGATGTAACCGTTGGTATTGTAAATTTGTTTTAAGGCTGCTAACGTTTCTTCATCAGTATAACTATAAGAAGAGAAATCTTTTTCGAAAGCTTTTAAATCATTGTTGTATAATTCCTGAATTCTGATAAAGTTACTTGGGTTTCCAACGTCCATCGCGTTAGAAATTGTGGTTTTAGAAGGTTTTGGGTCGTATTTTCCGTTTTCTAAGAATCTTGGTACAGTATCGTTTACGTTTGTAGACGCAACAAAATGTTCGATTGGTAAACCTAATTTTTTTGCCATAATTCCTGCACAGATATTTCCGAAATTCCCGCTTGGGCAAGAGAAAACCAACGGTTTGTTTTGGCTTTTCAATGCTTTGTAAGCAAAGAAAAAATAGAACATTTGCGGCAACCAACGCGCAATATTAATAGAATTTGCCGAAGTCAGGTTTTTATGCGCTAAAGTTTCATCAAGAAACGCTTTTTTTACCATATCCTGACAATCATCAAAAACACCATCAACTTCAAGTGCTTTAATGTTTTTTCCTAAAGTCGTTAATTGTTTTTCCTGAATATCACTCACTTTTCCTGACGGATATAAAATCACGACATCAACACCGTCAACGCCAAGAAATCCGCTAGCAACAGCTCCTCCGGTATCTCCTGAAGTCGCTACCAAAACGGTATTTTTACTGCCTTTTTTGTCTTTATTAAAATACGCCAGACAACGTGACATAAATCGCGCGCCAACATCTTTAAAAGCCATTGTAGGTCCGTGAAATAATTCAAGCGAATAAATGTCTTTTTCGACTTCTACCACCGGAAAATCAAAACTTAAAGTTTCGGCAATAATTTCTCTTAAATGATCTTCAGGAATTTCATCGCCCACAAATTGCTGAATCACATCAAAAGCAATATCCTTATGGCTTAAATTTTCGATTACGTTAAAAAACGCAGGATTTAATGGCGTAATAGTCTGAGGAAAATATAATCCTTTATCACTCGCTAATCCTTGTATAACAGCTTCTTTAAATGAAACTTCGGGTGCATTATGGTTTAAACTGTAGTATTTCATTTTGATATTTTAGATTTTAGATTTTAGAAAAAAGAGAATAGAGTATAGAGGATAGACTTTTCTTTAAATCAAATTTCAATTTTTTTAAATTCCAATGGTTATTTTTTATTTAACCGCAAAGTTCGCAAGGTATTTGGTTTCTTTTGAAACGCAGAGATCGCAAAGCTTTGTGGTGATATTTTTTAATTCTAATATTTATTATTCGTTTTTTTTGTCATTTCGAGGAACGAGAAATCTTCGCAAGTAACTCCGCAAACTAAATCGATTATCTTTGTCGAGCTTCTAGTAAAGATTTCTCGTTCCTCGAAATGACAAACTGTATGGCTACGCTTTGTGTTTACACTTTGTCGACAAACTAGTGCGATTTCTCCCTTCGGTCGAAATGGCAAACTGTGTGTGCTATACTTTGCTGAGATTCCTCGTTCCTGGGAATGACAAACGTTATCTTAAATTCTTCTTACTTAATACATTTCACATTTTACAAGTTACATTTTACAAAATGCGTACTCCATCAGGATTAATTTTCGAAACGTGAATTTCATAAGGCAAATTCATATTTTCGTAAACATCGCTCATGGCTTTGGCAATTTGGTCTGCGGTATTTTTCCCTCTGCTTAAAGCAAAAATCGACGGACCGGAACCTGAAATTCCGGAACCTAAAGCGCCATTTTCAAGAGCCGTTTTTTTGATCAAATCAAAACCAGGAATTAAAACACTTCTTAAAGGTTCTACGATTTCGTCATGAAGAGATCTTCCAATCAAATCATAATCTTTTGTGTATAATCCTGCGATTAATCCGCCCACATTTCCCCATTGCATGATCGCGCTTTTTAGGGAAACAGTTTGTTTTAGAACCGAACGCGCATCCGAAGTTTTCAACTCAATTTGAGGATGAACCACCGTTGCAAATAATTCCTCCGGACTATCAATCCTGATAATGTCAAGCGGTGCATAACTTCTTACCAACGTAAATCCGCCTAAAAGGGCAGGAGCAACGTTGTCTGCATGCGCGTTTCCGCTGGCTAATTTCTCGCCTTGCATCGCAAATTGTACCAAATCTTTACGAGAATAGGGTTGTCCTAATAATTCATTAATTCCAAAAACAGCTCCGGCAGAACTTGCAGCGCTGCTTCCAATTCCGCTACCGGCTTTGATATTTTTATAGATTTCGATTTCAAATCCAAAATTTATTGTTTCAAAATCTCTTTCATAAGCTTCAAGCATTGCAATTGCTGCAACACCCGAAACATTTTTCTCAGTTTCCATCGGTAAATCTGCACCCACAATTTTAGTAATGCGAACTCCTTTTTGTTCTGTTTTTCGAACAATCATTTCATCACCCGCATTGTCAAGGCAAAGCCCAAGTACGTCAAATCCGCACGAAAGATTCGCTATGGTAGCCGGGCAAAATAGTTTTATTTCTTTCATTTCTGGTTGGTTTTGCCACGAAGGCACAAAGTCACAAAGTTTTATTTTTTAATGCTTTGGTTTTTTGCCACGAAGGCGCCAAGACACAAAGATTTCTTTATTTTTTTGCGCTAAGTTTCAAAGAACAAAACTTAAAAACTTAGCGTCTTAGTGCCTTAGCGGCTATACATTTCCGATTCGGATCACGTCTGCAAAAATTCCTGATGCTGTTACCGCAGCTCCCGCACCTGCGCCTTTGATCAATAAAGGCTGATCTACGTAACGATCTGTGTAGAAAAGTACAATATTGTCTTTTCCTTCAAGATTGTAAAAAGGATGATCTTTCGGGATGAATTGAAGGCCAACACTTGCTTTTCCGTTTTCGAATTGAGCAACGTATTTTAATCTTGAATCTTTGGCTAAAGCCTCTTCATATATTTTTTCGAAATGAGCAGCGTGTTTAATTAGTGAAGCAAAAAAGTCCTCATTATTAGTTGTTGCCAAACAATCTTCCGGTAAAAACGATTCGTTTGCGATGGCGTCAATATCCATTTCGTAACCGCTTTCGCGAATTAAGATTAAGATTTTACGCGCAACGTCGATTCCGCTTAAGTCGATTTTTGGGTCTGGTTCAGTAAATCCCTGAACTCCGGCTTCTTTTACCACATCATGAAAAGAATTATTCTTATCAAAATTGTTGAAAATGAAGTTTAAACTTCCTGATAAAACCGCCTGAATTTTATGCACTTTATCGCCTGAAGCAATTAGGTTTTTTACGGTATCAATAATAGGTAATCCCGCGCCAACATTCGTTTCAAATAAAAACGGAGCGTTGTATTGACGAGATAAACTTTTTAGTTTTTTATAATTGTCGTAAGCAGATGAACAGGCAATTTTATTACAAGTTACAACAGCAATACTTTCTTTTAAGAACTTCTCATACATTTCAGAAACGCTTGCATTTGCTGTAATATCGACAAAAATACTGTTACGTAAATTCAATTCTCTGGCGCGTGCGATAAATTCTGTTGGAATCGCGTGTTCGCCTTTGTCTAAAGCCGATTGCCAGTCTTTTAGTGAAATTCCGTCCTCATCAAAAAGCATTTTTCTGGAGTTTGACAAAGCAATTACGCGAACATTTATTTTTAGATTTTCTTTTAAAAACTTTCTTTGATTATGAATTTGTTCGATGAATTTTTCACCCACATTTCCAACTCCCATTACAAATAAATTCAGCTGTTTGGTGTTTTCTTCAAAGAAGTTTTCGTGCAACGTATTCAATGCTTTTTTAACATCTCTTTCGTTGATTACAGTCGAGATATTACGTTCAGAAGCACCTTGTGCAATCGCACGGATATTTACGTTGTTTTTACCCAAAGTACTAAACATTCTTCCGCTTAAACCCTGGTGATTTTTCATGTTTTCACCCACTAAAGCAATAATGCAAAGATCTTTTTCGACAATAGCAGGATCAATTTTGTTTTGTAAAATCTCCACTTCAAAAGCTTTGTTGATGGCAGCTTCGGCATTTTCAGCATCAGAATTTAAAATTCCGATACAAATCGAATGCTCAGAAGAAGCCTGAGTGATAAAAATAACATTGATTTTTTCCTGAGACAATACTTCGAACAAACGTTTTGATGAACCCGAAACTCCAATCATACCAGGACCTTCAAGCGTTACTAACGAAATATTATCGATATGGCTGATTCCTTTTACTACAGTATCTTTTGATGAAACCTGACTGGAAATTAAAGTTCCTTCGGCTTCCGGTTCAAAAGTATTTTTGATTAAAATTGGAATATTTTTTCTTAAAACTGGCTGAATTGTTGGCGGATACAACACTTTGGCACCAAAATGCGATAACTCCATCGCTTCCTGATAAGAAATTGTTGCAATAGGCTGCGCTTGTTTTACAATTTTCGGGTTTGCAGTAAACATTCCGTTTACATCAGTCCATATTTCCAATTGTTCCGCATCGAGCGCTCCTGCAATTATGGCTGCAGTATAATCAGAACCGCCACGACCTAAAGTAGTCGTAATTCCGTCAAGAGTTAAGGCTATAAATCCGGGTAAAATATTAATTTTTGACTGATTTTCGGCAAAGTATTCCTGAATCAGATTGTTTGAAACTTCAAAGTTTACAACAGCTTTACCAAAATTATTATTTGTTTTTATTAACTCGCGGCTGTCTTTATAAGAAACATTACTATCAACCTGTTTATAAGCCTGTGCTATGATATAGGAGGAAAGTAATTCTCCAAAACTTAAAATTGTATCAGCAGTTCTTGGAGATAATTCGCCTAAAAGAAAACACCCGTCCAATAAAGTTTCTAAGTGATTTATAATTCTTTTTACGTGACTTAATAAGCTGCTTTGTTCGCTTACCGGAATTAAATCTTTTAAGGTATCAAGGTGTTTTTTCTCGATTTCAGCAACGATATCTCTAAAACTTTCATCGTTTGCCGCTGCTTTTGCTGCTGCTAATTGCAATAGATCAGTTACTTTGCTTAACGCGGAAACAACAACTACTAATTGATCTTGTTTAGAATTCTGGTTTATAATGTCGAGAACGAGTTTTATATTTTGAGCATTGGCAACCGAAGTTCCGCCAAATTTTAATACTTTCATTTTTGTGTTTTTTAATAAGGTGCAAAGATTTTGAGTAACAAAGGTTCAAAGGTTATCAACTATGAACTGAAACTGAAAACTGAGACTATTTTTTTTCTTTGTAAATGTTTTTTATGTATCCAATAACTCTCTTCTTTTAAGAAAAAAGTATAGATAACCAGGATTATATGTAAAATGTATACCCCTAAGGGGTAGTAGTTGTTGTAGTAGAAATTGTTGTAGCAGCAATTGCAACTCCGGTTTGAGCTGTCATTGTAGATTGATATTTTGCGCTGTTACTTTTCATTTTGATTTTTCAAAAGTACAGTTTTTTATAAAGGCTAAAAAACCTAAGGACCTTTTTACGAATATTTTAATATTTCAAATATAAGAAAATTAATATTGAGTATTTGTTAAAATTAAAACTCTAAATCTGACTTATTCATATATTTAGGCCTATTTCATAAACTTGTTTAAGTCAATAAAGACGTGATTGTATACAAAAGTGATTAAAAATAACAGATTTTATCTGATATGTTAAGTAGGAAAAATATTTTGGTTATTACAATAAAATTTAATAGTAAATACCATAAATAATAAACTGATCTTTTGTCTGATAAGGATTATGAAATAAATAAAAGCGACGAAGCCAAAATGGTTAAATTTTAATTATTATGAACAAATGTTGCTTTTTAATATTGATTTGTTGAATTTTGGTCTCTTAAAATACAAACATCATGAGAGAAATCCATTACATAAGTACTGAAACCTTAAATTTAGAAGCTTTACAAGAAATTATAGTAAATCAAAAAACACTTGAATTATCAGAAGAAGCTAAAGTAAATGTTCAGAAATGCCGTGATTATTTAGATAAAAAAATGGCTTCACATTCTGAACCTATTTATGGTATCAATACTGGGTTTGGATCACTTTGTAATGTAAAAATATCGAATGAAAATTTATCTCAGCTTCAGGAAAATCTGGTAAAGTCACATGCATGCGGAACCGGAGAAGAAGTTCCTGCCGAAATTGTGAAATTAATGCTTTTGCTTAAAATTCAATCTTTAAGTTACGGACATTCAGGAATTCAGTTACAGACAGTAAACCGTTTGGTTGATTTTTATAACAATGATATTTTACCTGTTATTTATACGCAGGGTTCTTTAGGAGCTTCTGGAGATTTAGCTCCTTTGGCACATTTATCTTTACCATTATTAGGAGAAGGTGAAGTTTTGTTTGAAGGGAAAAAAGTAGCTTCGGCTGAAGTTTTAAAACATTTTAACTGGCAACCAATTGTTTTACAGTCAAAAGAAGGCTTGGCATTATTAAACGGAACACAATTTATGAGTGCTTACGGAGCTCATATTTTAATAAAAGCATATAAATATTCTTATCTGGCGGATCTAATCGGGACAATTTCTCTTGAAGGATTTGACGGAAGAAGCGAACCATTTAATGAATTGATACATTATATACGTCCGCATAAAGGGCAAATTGTTACGGCACAACGTATTAATGAATTTCTTGAAGGAAGCGAAATTATTGCTCAGGAGAAAAAACACGTTCAGGATCCGTATTCTTTCCGTTGTATGCCGCAGGTTCACGGAGCTTCAAAAGATGCGATCGATTATGTTCGAAAAGTATTTAAAACCGAAATTAATTCAGTAACAGATAATCCAAATATATTTATAGAAGCAGATCAGATTATCTCCGGAGGAAATTTTCACGGTCAGCCTTTGGCTTTAGCTTTAGATTTTATGGCAATAGCATTGGCAGAATTAGGAAGTATTTCTGAAAGAAGAACCTATCAGTTAATTTCAGGACTGCGCAATCTTCCGGCATTTTTAGTAGATAATCCGGGATTAAATTCAGGATTTATGATTCCGCAATATACTGCTGCAAGTATCGCAAGTCAAAATAAACAATTGGCAACTCCATCAAGTGTAGACAGTATTGTGTCAAGCAACGGGCAGGAAGATCATGTAAGTATGGGGGCAAACGGAGCAACAAAAGCATTGCGCGTTTTAGAGAATTTAGAGCGTATTCTGGCGATCGAATTATTGAATGCTTCACAAGCAATTGCATATAGAGAACCTTTGAAATCAAGTGATTTTATAGAGATGTTTTTAAGCAGTTACAGAGAGGTAGTTCCTCTTGTAAAGGAAGATAGAATCTTACATTACGACATTAAAAAGACTGTGGAATTCCTGGACAGTTTCCAAATTGAAAACGATTTGTTAACAATGGCTTAACATTGTAAAGTATTAATGAAGTAATTTTGCACTATCAAAAATATAAAAATGTCAATAAACAGTATTTTCCAATTTTTAGTGCCGAAAGACAAGAAATTCTTTCCACTTTTTGAAGAGGCTTCAAGCAATTTAATTGAATTAGCTTCTAATTTACACGAAGCTGTAAATCTTCCATTAAAAGAAAGAGAAGTTCTTTTTCAAAGAATTGATGAATTAGAGCAAAAAGGAGAAGACATTACCCGTCAAACCAATCTTGAATTGAGTAGAAACTTTATAACTCCGTTTGATAGAGAGGACATTCACACATTAATTACGTCTATTGATAACGTAGCAGATTATTTGCACGGAGCAGCAAGCAGAATGAGATTGTATCAGGTTGATAAGATTACAAAATCGATCAGAAAAATGACAGAAATCAATCTTGAAGCTTGTCAAAACATTGATAGTGCAGTAAAAGAATTGAGAAATTTAAAGAATTTCAAAGTCATAAAAGATGCTTGTGCCAGAATCAATAAACTGGAAAACAAGTCAGATAACGTTTATAACAAAGCAGTTTTTGAAATTTTTGAAAACGAAACAGATGCTAAAAATATTATTAAATATAAAGAAGTATTGTCTGTTTTAGAATCAGCAACAGATAAATGTAAGAGCGTTGCGAATATACTGGAATCTATTTCTGTAAAACATTCTTAAATTCAATTTATTTCATTCTGAAGTTATAATTTATGACGCTACTTATAATTATTATAGTATTAGCCTTAATTTTTGATTACATCAACGGTTTTCATGATGCGGCAAATGCTATTGCAACAGTTGTTGCTACAAAGGTTCTTACGCCTTTTCAGGCGGTTCTTTGGGCAGCATTTTTTAACTTTTTGGCCTATTGGGTTTTCGGATTTGGTGTTGCAGATACTGTCGCAAAAACAGCGCACACCATGGAGATTAATCTTGTTGTTATCCTTGCCGGTGTTATTGCAGCAATTTGTTGGAATTTATTGACCTGGTGGTTGGGTATTCCTTCCAGTTCATCTCATACCTTAATTGGTGGTTTTGCCGGAGCTGCAGTTGCTCATGCTATTGCTGTGCATGGTTTTTCAGGTTATGTTGACGCAGATGGAACTACGCATTATTGGTATCAAATCGTAAGCTGGTATAAGGCAGGAAAAGATGGCGGAATGCCTTCAGGGGTTCTTATTATTATTGCGTTTATTGTTCTGGCACCATTATTAGGAGCGCTTGCTTCTTATTTAATATCGATCTGGTTGTTAAACGCTTCTCGTAAAAGTATTGGACCTAAAATATTCACTGTTGTCTTAATGATTGCTACCATTTGGGTAGTTAGTAATCTAATGGTTCCTTACGAAGAGATTGTTGAGCATGGAAAACCTAGATTCGAGTCTCATTTTTGGAGCGTTGCTTTTGACCCGCATAATATCAAATGGTTTTTAGTAGCCTTTATTATCTTAACAGTAAGTGCATTTTGTTTGATCTTTAGTAGTTTAAACTTACATCAGGCAGATGCTGCTTTGAAAAAAATGCAATTACTTTCTTCTGCTGCTTTTAGTTTAGGACACGGAGGAAATGATTCACAAAAAGTTATGGGTATTATTGCTGCTGCTGTAGCAGTTTATATCAATACAAATCCGGGTGTTCATATGGATTCGTGGTTAGATGTTGTATTGCCAAATGATGATTTAGGAATAAAAGGAGTAATGCCGGGATGGATTCCGTTAGCGTGTTATTCTGCAATTGCTGCAGGAACTTTAAGTGGAGGATGGAAAATTGTGAAAACAATGGGTTCTAAAATCACAAAAGTAACTTCGTTCGAAGGTGTAGCAGCTGAAACTGCTGGTGCTTTGACACTTTACTTTACTGAACACTTGAAAATTCCGGTAAGTACGACACATACAATTACAGGTTCTATTATTGGGGTTGGATTAACAAAACGTGTTTCTGCTGTTCGTTGGGGAGTTACTGTAAGTTTAATTTGGGCCTGGATATTAACAATTCCTATTTCGGCTATATTAGCTGGTTTGGTTTACTATATTTTAAGTGTATTTATATAATAGTAAAATGATTTCTGTAAAATGTGAAAGTTAAAAATCATGTTTTTAAACATATAAAAAAAGCTGGTTTCTTTATTGAAACCAGCTTTTTTGTTTGGTATTATGGGTTGTTTTAAAGTTATAATGTATTTACATTTACTTCATAATATAAGAAGATATAAAGGTTAGGGAATGGATGAATTAAATCAAATAGAGAGAATTAAAAGTAAGTTGATTATTGCAAAAAAATCAGATAAAAATTTAAAAGTATTTGGTGCTGACAGTCATAAGTATATTTTAGGAGATACCGTAACTCCAACCCAAATTTTAAATTTTGAAAATGAATATGAGGTAAAGCTTCCGGAGAGTTATAAAGCTTTTTTACTCCACATTGGTAATGGAGGTATTTCATATGCGAATTCTGCCGCAGGACCGTCCTATGGAATTTATCCTCTTGGAAAAAACACAAATGAGTTTATCGATGAAAACACCAAAGTATATTTAAAGGAAGATTGTAAAATTTATCCAAATATGACCAATGAATTTTGGGCTCATCTCATCAAAAATATTGAAGAGGATGATGATATCTCAAATGAAGATTTTAATATTGAATTAGGTAAAATATTTTCCGGGTTACTGCCAATTGGTTCGCAAGGCTGTTCGTATTGTCATGCGCTTGTTTTAAATGGTAAATTTAAAGGAAAAGTGGTCAATGTGGATATTGACAGGCAAAAGCCTTTTTTTGCTTTTGAATCAAATTTTTTAGATTGGTACGAAAGATGGCTTGATGAGATTATACCTGAAAACATAATGATAGATAAACCTGATTTGTTTAAATACACATTAGCAGGAAATGTAAGGTATATTTTGGAAGTATATTTTTCTTCAGATGATTATGAAACGAAGATAGAATGTTTGACCGGAATCTTAAAAAAAGAAAAAATTGATTCTGATAATCTTGATATTCTGGAAGAAGAATATAAGTTAAGTTCAGATGAGATTCAGAAAAAGATACTTCAAATCCTTGTGAAATTTGATTACAATCGGGCTTTTTCTTATTTGGTTGATTTTGCAAAAAAGAGTTTATTAGATGTTTTTCAATTCGTATTCTGGTATGCAAAAGATAAAAGTATAGATTGGCTGGATACTATAAAATCAAATATTGAAAATATAAATGATGATGAAACTTTTCTTTTTTGTACTTATTTATTAAAAGAAATGAATGTGGATTATGGTAAAATTATCGTTCCGTTTGTGACTCATAAAAACGAAAGCATCAGGGTTAGTGCTTTTTATTCGCTGGGACAATTACCTAATAAAACGGATTATATTGATGCTTTTATTGCCGGTCTTAATGATAGTTCAAATAGAGTAATTCATACGACTTTGCAGGCATTAAATGGAGTAGAAGATAAAAAACTTTTAAAGTATTACAAAGCTATAGCTGAAAAATTCCCTGTAGAAAAAGATTATATATTAGCAAATCTTAACCACAGGCTAAAACCATTTGGCTTGACTAATAAAACGATAAAGAAAATTAAAACAGATTCTTAAAGCAATAATGTGTGGGTTTTTAGAAATAAAAGAAAGTTAGTTTTCTAAACATACGAAACTAACTTTTTTAATGTAGAAGGTTTGACTACCTGATTTTTGTTTAAAATTGTTTTTGTAAATTCTTGCGATTGTGTTTTCGTTTGTAGTTGGTTTGCTTAAGATGTTTTTTATCTTCGGAGATTACACTAATAGTTCCGTCGATTTCAAGCATGCAAAGTTTAACATCTGTAAAGTGTTCTAAACCATGTTCGCGCATCGCTTCTTTTAATTCGTCGTGTGAAATGTCTAATTTACTTAAAGCATTAAAATCAAGTTTTCCGTCATGAATTAATATTTCCGGTTTATCTAAAAGTAAATCGTTTAGTATTTTGTACTTGTGCGTTAGTTTTTTGATGATGAAGTTGATAACGAACAAAACCAATGCAGCAACCAAGCCTCCCCAAAGGCTAGTGTCTGGGCCAACCATTGCATTTTGGACGGAGTTGCTAATCAATAAAATCAAAATAATATCGGCAGTATTTAATTGCGAAAGTTCTTTTTTTCCAAAAATTCGTAATGCAATTGTCATGAAAAAATAAACGGCAGCACTTCTGAAAATAATATCTAAGTAAGGAAATACGATCATTTTATTAGAATTTGAATTAAAAAAAGCTTTGTCAAAGTTTAAAACTTTGACAAAGCTGCTAAAATAAGTATAAGATATTAAGCTGGAATGAACTAGTGAACTATTTTGAAATTTTTCTCTATCGCTCTAATCATTTCTCCTGCAATATCTTTATTTGTTGCGCCTTCGATTCCTTCAAGTCCCGGAGAAGAGTTTACTTCCAGTAATAATGGCCCTTTTGAAGAACGAATAATATCAACTCCGGCTACTTTTAAGTCCATAGCTTTTGCGGCTTTTATAGCGATCTTTTTTTCTTCGGCAGTTACTTTTATTACAGATGCAGTTCCGCCAAGGTGAATATTTGCCCTGAATTCTCCTGGCATTGCTTCACGCTGAATCGCTGCAACTACTTTTCCGTCGATTACAAAACAGCGAATGTCTTTTCCGTTTGCTTCTTTAATGAATTCCTGAACAAGTATATTTGCATTTAAGCTTTTAAAGGCGTTGATAACACTTTCTGCAGCTTTCTTGGTTTCGGCTAAAACAACTCCTTTTCCTTGTGTTCCTTCTAATAATTTTACAATTAAAGGCGAACCTCCAACCATTTTAATTAAATTGTCAGTATCTAAAGGAGAATTCGCAAAACCGGTTGTTGGGATATCAATTCCGCTATTCAAAAGCAATTGAAGTGAATATAATTTATCTCGTGATTGTGTAATGGCTGTAGCCGAATTTAAAACAAAAACTTTCAAAGCTTCAAACTGACGCGTTAAAGCACAACCGTAAAAAGTAATACTTGGACGAATTCTAGGAATAATAGCGTCGAACTGATTTAATATTTTTCCGCCACGATAATGAATTTCAGGAGTTTTGGCATCAAGTTTCATGTAGCACTCTTTGATATTTAAAAAATGCATTTCATGACCGCGCATTTCACCCGCTTCCATAATTCTTTTATTGCTGTATAATTCCGGATTACTGGCTAAAAGTCCAATTCGCAAACCTGAAGTCGCTTTTTCTGAATTTTGGTATAATTCTTTTAATGTTTCGGTAGAAGGTTGTCCTAATAAATATTTTTCCTGCGGATCAACCAATACACGCCCGCTCATGGCTTCACGGCCTAAAAGCATACGAAAACCCATTGAATCTCTGTTGGTCAATGTCATTTCTATTGGCCATTTTATATCGCCAAGTTTTATGCTGGTCTGAATTACGTAACGATGTTCTCTGAAACCGCTTGAACTTTTTACAATTCTCTTGTCAACCAACGGAGCTTCGCAATGAATGATGGTCTTGATATTATTCTGAATTGGATTAATATCAAATTTCACCCAATTGGCATCATTTTTTATAAAAGGAGCTATGTTTATAGCGTGCATTGCCGAAGTTTTAGCACCGGAATCCACGCGAGCTTTTATTGTTGGGATTCCTAGTTCTGGAAATGAGCACCATTCTTCGCTACCTAAAATGACTTTGTTTTGAAGCATACGTTATTATTTATTTATAGAATTTAATAGCCAAAAATAGCTATTTGCTTTTACTAAAGATAGTAATTTTTCTAAAAAAAATACCCGTTATGTTATGAAAACGTAACGGGTAAATTATATTTGTTATAAAATTTAAATTATTTATAAATTTGTCGGCTCCTCCGCTTTGTGTATTTCTACCGAAAGTTCCTGAGAATCATCTTTTAAATCCATTAAGATTTCATCACCTGAATGTATTTTTGAAGTTATGATTTCTTCTGCCAGCAAATCTTCAACATATTTCTGGATCGCTCTTTTTAGAGGTCTTGCTCCAAATTGTCTGTCGAAACCTTTTTCAGCAATAAATGCTTTTGCTTTATCAGTAAGATTTAGTTTGTATCCTAATTCTGCAATGCGAGAATATAGTTTAGCAAGCTCAATTTCGATAATCAAATCAATATCACCTTTTTCTAATGCATTGAATACGATTACATCATCAATTCTGTTTAAGAATTCAGGAGCAAAAGTTTTTTTCAAGGCATTTTCGATAATACTTTTAGAGTTTTCATCAGCCTGAGCTACTTTAGCAGCAGTTCCGAATCCTACACCTTGTCCAAAATCTTTTAACTGACGTGCTCCAACGTTAGAAGTCATGATAATGATAGTGTTTTTAAAGTCAATTTTGCGACCTAAACTATCTGTTAAATATCCATCATCAAGAACCTGAAGCATCATATTGAATACATCCGGATGCGCTTTTTCGATCTCATCTAAAAGTACCACACAATATGGTTTTCTACGAACTTTTTCAGTCAATTGACCACCTTCTTCGTAACCTACATATCCCGGAGGCGCTCCAACTAAACGAGAAATCGCAAATTTTTCCATGTATTCACTCATGTCGATACGAACTAATGCATCTTCAGAATCGAATAATTCTTTTGCTAAAACTTTTGCTAATTGAGTTTTACCAACTCCGGTCTGACCTAAGAAAATAAACGAACCAATTGGTTTGTTAGGATCTTTAAGTCCGGCTCTGTTACGTTGAATAGAACGTGCAATTTTTAAAACGGCTTCATTTTGACCAATTACTTTATTCTGAATCAATTCAGGTAATTTGGCTAATTTGTTGCTTTCTGTTTGCGCAATTCTGTTCACTGGAATTCCTGTCATCATCGAAACCACATCGGCTACATTGTCTTCTGTAACTTCAATTCTGTTGTTTTTAGAGTCTTCTTCCCATTGTTCTTGTGCAACAGCTAAATCTTTTTCAATGCGTTTTTCATCATCGCGAAGTTTGGCAGCCTCTTCGTATTTTTGTTTTTTGACTACCATGTTTTTCATTTCACGAACTTCTTCTAACTGACGTTCTAAATCAAGAATTTGTTTAGGAACATCAATATTAGTAATGTGTACGCGAGATCCGGCCTCGTCAAGAGCATCAATAGCTTTGTCTGGTAAGAAACGCTCAGACATATATCTGTTTGTTAACTTAACACAAGCTTCAATAGCTTCCTGAGTGTAGGTTACATTGTGATGATCTTCGTATTTGTCTTTAATATTGTTCAAAATTGCAATAGTTTCCTCAACAGATGTTGGTTCAACAATTACTTTCTGGAAACGTCTTTCAAGAGCACCGTCTTTCTCAATATATTGTCTGTACTCATCAAGAGTAGTAGCACCTATACATTGGATTTCTCCTCTTGCTAAAGCAGGTTTGAACATGTTCGAAGCATCAAGTGAGCCAGTTGCTCCGCCAGCACCTACTATAGTATGAATTTCATCTATAAAAAGAATGATATCATCATTTTTTTCAAGTTCGTTCATTACGGCTTTCATTCTTTCTTCAAACTGACCGCGGTATTTTGTTCCGGCTACTAAACTGGCCAGGTCAAGTGTTACTACACGTTTGTTGAATAGAATACGGGATACTTTCTTTTGGATAATACGCAGTGCCAGTCCTTCTGCAATAGCAGATTTACCAACTCCGGGCTCTCCAATAAGAAGCGGGTTGTTCTTTTTTCTACGGCTTAGGATCTGAGAAACACGTTCAATTTCTTTTTCGCGTCCTACAACCGGATCTAGTTTTCCTTCCTCGGCCATTTCTGTTAAATCTCTCCCAAAATTATCTAAAACCGGAGTCTTGGATTTTTTGTTTGACTTATTGGCTGGATTATTAAAACTACTTTCTTTAAGACTGTCATCTTGTCCTGAATCATCATTATACGATTCGTTTCTTGGCAAGTTTTCTAAGAATTCTTCTTCGTTGGGAGTCATATTTAAATATTGTTCTTTAGCTATGTCATAATCTATTTTTAGCTTATTCAACAGCTTGGTTGTTGGATCGTTTTCGTTTCGTAAGATACATAATAGCAAGTGCGCCGTGCTGATAGACGAGCTCTGAAATACTTTAGCTTCAAGGAAGGTTGTCTTCAGTGCTCTTTCCGCCTGACGCGTAAGATGAAGATTTTTCTTTTCCGCATTTACTTCAACGCTCTGATTGGCCGGACTCAGTATTTCTACTTTCCTGCGTAAATGATCTAAATCGACTGCTAGGTTATTAAGTATATGAATAGCTTTTCCGTTTCCATCCCTTAAAATGCCTAGCATTAGATGTTCAGTACCAATAAAGTCGTGGCCCAAACGTAAGGCTTCCTCTTTACTGTAGGTAATAACATCTTTTACTCTTGGTGAAAAATTATCATCCATAATATATAATTGGTATTGTAAATTTAGTGAATTAGTGTTTGAAAAACAAAAACCATACCCTTAAGGAACTCCTGACAGCTAAGAGACAAAAAAAATAACAATAAAAGCGTTAAAAAACGCTTAATTTATTAACCAAAACCTAAAATAAAGTTGTTAATAAATCATTGAAATAAGTGTAAGTAAATAGCTGAAAAAATTCCAAAAAAACGTATCTTGGCACGCTTTGAAACTAATATAATTATTTAAACATAACAACTTATGTCTGAAGGAGAAAAGTTAATTCCTATTAACATTGAAGATGAAATGAAATCAGCTTACATCGATTATTCGATGTCAGTAATTGTATCGAGAGCGCTTCCGGATGTTAGAGATGGCTTGAAACCAGTGCATCGAAGAGTTCTTTACGGAATGTATGATTTAGGTGTAACTTCAAGATCTGCCCACAAAAAGTCTGCAAGAATCGTAGGAGAGGTTCTGGGTAAGTATCACCCACACGGAGATACTTCTGTTTATGATGCAATGGTTCGTATGGCTCAGGAATGGAGTATGCGTTATTTATTAGTGGATGGTCAGGGTAACTTTGGATCTGTTGATGGTGACAGTCCTGCAGCGATGCGTTATACTGAGGCCAGAATGCGTAAGATATCTGAAGATATTATGGCAGATATCGAAAAAGAAACAGTTGATTTTCAATTGAACTTTGACGATACTTTATATGAACCAAAAGTAATGCCTACAAGAGTTCCTACTTTATTAGTAAACGGAGCAACAGGTATTGCAGTTGGTATGGCAACAAATATGCCTCCACACAATTTAACTGAAGTTATCAATGGTACATTAGCGTATCTTGATAATAACGATATTGAAGTTGACGAATTAATGACACATATTAAAGCTCCGGATTTTCCAACCGGTGGTGTAATATATGGTTATGAAGGAGTTCGTGAAGCTTTTAAAACCGGTAGAGGACGTATTGTTATGCGTGCTAAAGTTGGTTTTGAAGAAGTTGACGGAAGAGAATGTATCATCGTAACGGAGATTCCGTATCAGGTGAACAAAGCCGAAATGATCAAACGTACGGCTGACTTAGTTAACGATAAAAAAATTGAAGGTATTGCGAATATTCGTGACGAGTCTGACAGAAACGGTATGCGTATCGTTTATATCCTGAAACGTGACGCTACGCCAAACGTAGTTTTGAATACCTTATATAAATTTACATCATTACAGTCTTCTTTTAGTGTAAACAATATTGCATTAGTAAAAGGTCGCCCACAAATGTTGAATCTAAAAGATATGATTCACTATTTTATTGAGCACCGTCATGATGTTGTAGTAAGAAGAACTCGTTTTGAATTGCGTAAAGCAGAAGAAAGAGCGCATATTTTAGAAGGTTTAATTATCGCTTCTGATAATATTGATGAAGTAATTGCGATCATCAGAGGTTCTAAAAATACAGAAGAAGCACGTGAGAAATTAATCGAAAGATTTAATTTATCAGACATTCAGGCTCGTGCAATTGTTGAGATGCGTTTACGTCAGTTAACAGGTCTGGAACAAGACAAGTTAAGAGCTGAGTATGACGAATTGATGAAGTTAATTGAACATTTGAAAGCATTATTGGCAGATGTAGATTTAAGAACAAACTTAATCAAAGAAGAACTTGAAGAAATTCGTGATAAATACGGAGATGAGCGTCGCTCTCAAATCGAATATTCTGGTGGAGATGTAAGTATCGAAGATTTAATTGCGGATGAAAATGTAGTAATTACAATTTCTCACGCCGGCTATATTAAGCGTACAAACTTAACAGAATACAAAACTCAAAATAGAGGAGGAGTTGGACAAAAAAGTGCAGGAACAAGAGATCAGGATTTCCTTGAGCATATGTTCGTTGCGACCAATCACCAATATATGATGTTCTTTACGCAAAAAGGAAAATGTTTCTGGATGCGTGTTTACGAAATTCCTGAAGGAAGTAAAACTGCAAAAGGTAGAGCAATTCAGAATTTAGTAAACATTGAAAGTGATGATAAAGTAAAAGCTTTCATTTGTACTCAGGACTTAAAAGATAAAGATTATATCAATAGTCATAATCTTGTAATGGTAACGAAACAAGGTCAGGTTAAGAAAACTTCTTTAGAGAAATATTCTAAACCAAGAGTAAATGGTGTTGCTGCAATTACTATTAAAGAAGGTGATGAATTACTAGAAGCAAAATTAACTAACGGAGAAAGTCAAATTATCCTGGCTGTTAAGTCTGGTAAATTGGTTCGTTTTGAGGAAACTAAAACGCGTCCGATGGGAAGAACAGCTTCAGGAGTTCGCGGAATTACCTTAAAAGACGATACTGATGAAGTAATTGGTATGGTTACGGTTGATAAAGAGAACGTAAACGACACACAGATTTTGGTTGTAACTGAAAACGGATACGGTAAACGTACTAAATTAGTTGATGACGATGGAGAGGATGTTTACAGAATTACAAACCGTGGAGGTAAAGGTGTTAAAACACTTAATATCACGGAGAAAACCGGAAAATTAATTTCTATTAGTAATGTAACTGATGCTGATGATTTAATGATCATTAACAAATCCGGATTAACAATCAGAATGGCTATTGAGGATTTACGTGTAATGGGTCGTGCAACACAAGGTGTTCGATTGATTAACTTAAAAGGTAAAGACTCTATTGCTGCTGTAACAAAAGTAATGAAAGACGATGTTGCAGAAGTTGTTGTTGACGAAGACGGAAATGTTATTGAGTCTGCTATCGAAAGAGTAAAACCGGATTTAGAAGTTCTTGAAGATGATGGTATAGTAGAAGATGATGAAGATGATGATTCTGAAGAAGAGATAGAAGAGGAAGATGATTCTGACGAAGAAGAATCTGAAGAATAAAAATAACAATTACGAAAATTAAAATTAAAAACCACAAATTGAATACTATGAAAAGTAAATATGTAATACTTGCGTCAGCATTATTGATTTCAGTAGCTACTTTTGCTCAAAAAGATCAGATAAAAAGTGCTGAAAAAGCATTAAAAGGAGGAGACGCACAAGGAGCGATTGCGATCTTGAAAGATGCTGAAAACCTGGTAGTAAATGCCAAAGATGTTGAGCAGGCACAATACTATTTTGTAAAAGGAAATGCTTATTTAGAATTAGCAAATAAAAAAGTAGAAGAAAGTAAAAACTTGTCTCTTGCCGCTGAAAGCTATAAAAAACTAATCGAGGTTGAAAAAGCATCTGGAAAAGTGAAATATTCAACTCAGGCTGCAACTTCAATTACTGATATTAAAGGAAAATTGATTAATTCAGCTATTGCAGATTCTCAGGTAAGTAAACATGCTGAAGGAGCAAAAAAATTGTATGATGCATATTTGTTAGATAAAAATGATACAATCAATTTATATTACGCAGCTTCAACAGCAGTAAATGCACAGGATTTTGATCTTGCATTGCCAATGTATGAAGAATTAAAAAAATTAAACTATTCAGGAAAAGGAACTAGTTATACTGCTGTAAATAAAATTTCAGGTAACGAAGATGGTTTTAATAGTGCTAAAGATAGAGATTTAGCTGTAAAATTAGGAACTCACGAAAAACCTAAAACTGAAGCTATTCCTTCTAAAAGAGGTGAGATTTATAAAAACTTAGCCTTGATTTTAGTTCAAAAAGGACGTAGCGAAGATGCTAAAAAAGCAATCGCTGATGCAAGAAAAGCAAATCCGGATGACACTTCTTTGATTCTTACCGAAGCTAACTTGTATTTGGAGTCTAAAGATTTTGAAACTTACAAAAAATTAGTTGGTGAGGCTTTGCAAAAAGAACCAAACAATGCTGATTTAGTATTTAATTTAGGTGTTATTAGTGCAAATTCAAAGAATAATGCAGATGCTGAAAAATATTATTTGAAAGCAATCGAGATCAATCCAAACTATGCAAATGCTTATCTTAACCTGGCAGCTTTAAAATTAGAAGCTGAAAAACCAATTATTGATGAGATGAATAAATTGGGTACTTCTGCAAAAGATATGAAACGTTACGATGTGTTGAAAGCACAAAGAGAAAATGTTTTTAAAGGAGTTATTCCTTACCTTAAAAAGGCAAATGAATTAGATCCTAAAAATGAAGACGTTTCTAAAACATTATTAGGGGTTTATAAAGCATTAGAAATGACAGCTGAAGCAAAAGCTTTGAAAGCTACAATGTAATTCTAAACAACATTAGATAAAAATAAAAAACCATTCACCTTTGTGAATGGTTTTTTTATGCTTACAATTTTCTTAAACAGCTTATAATAAAGTCACAGAAAGTGTAATTGTTGTATTTAGAAGTTTAGAAATCGGACAGATTTCTTTTGCTTTTGCCGCTGTTTTTTCAAACTCTTCAGCTGAAATATTAGGAACTTTACCTTTTAAGTCCAAATGTATTAAAGTTATTGTTCCATCTTCAAAAGTTACTGTAGCTTCTGTATTTAAATCATCTGCAGTAAAACCACCTTCGTTAAGTAAAAAGCTTAATTGCATGGTAAAACAGCCAGAATGTGCTGCAGCAACCAATTCTTCAGGATTAGTTCCAACACCGTCAGCAAACCTTGTTTTAAACGATAATTGTGCATTATCTAATGTGGTACTCTGAGTACTGATTTTTCCGGTTCCTTCCATACCAGTTCCTTTCCAGTTGGCATTTGCTTTTCTTGTAAATTTCATTTTTCGTCGTTATTAAGATTAATAATTGAATTTGTTCATTTTAGATCATCAAAAGTTGATGTGGTTATCAAATATAATGAATATTTTAAAGAAATGTTTTATGAATTTAAATTGGAAATGTTAAGGTTTAGGTTTAAAGTTTCTTTTGTTTCAAGTTTCAGGTTTGTCAGGCTGAACGAAGTCGAAGCCTGTTCCTATTGAAAGTAGTTCTTTGCCACTAAGTATGCTAAGGTTTTTTATTTTGTATTATGGTTAAAACCACAGAGATCACAAAGCTTTGTGTTTCGTTACAATTATAATCGACAATCTTGTCATCCCGAGGAACGAAGGATCTCCGTTAGTGGCTCTACAAAGATTGGCGATTCTGATTGTGAAGTTTCTTGGAATGACAAGATTGTATGTCAACAATTGACTGTAAACAATATTAAGACTAAGCTTTGTAAGCTTTGTGTTTTTATAAAACCGAGCAGATAAAAAAAAACTTTACGCTCTTTGCGGTAAAATTCGCTCCATCAATAACCAAAAAAAGGAGCAATGAAAACATCATTACTCCTTAATAAATTATTATATAAACTAAAGTCTATTCCTGACCCAGGTTGCGTAATTGTTTTAATTTGTCTTTCCAAAGTTCAAGGCTTTCTTTGTGAATAGCGATGTTCTTGCGAACTTCAAGAACGATTGAGTTTTCTTTTTTTGCATTTTTTGTATTTGTAAAAAACTGAATATTGTTCTCTAATTGGAAAATTTCATTTTGAACTTCCTCAATTTTGCGCATTAAGAAAATCTTTTCGTTGTCTAATTTACGAGTATCATTACTGTCAGATAAAGAATCGATTCTATTAGAGAAACGCATCATTTCAGTTTCTTTCTTACTCAAACTTAATTTTTCAAAAAGAGCATCTAATATTTTATTGAATTTCCCTTCGATGTGACGTCTTGAAAAAGGTACTTTTCCATAACCTTTCCAGATTTCGATATGAGCTTTTATGGCATCCAGGTCAGTTTTGTGGTCACCTATAAGCTGATATGCTCTTAAGATATCTAAATATGCTTTTTTATTATCAAAAGCAGCTACTTCGTCAACGTTTTCTTCTGATTTGTGCTCTTTTAATTTGTCAAAATAATGATTACAGGCATCTTTGAATTCTTTCCAGATTTTGTCTGAATATTTCTTAGGAACGTGACCAATCTGTTTCCACTCTTCCTGAATTTGCTTCATTATTGGAGTAGTTGCACTAAAATCAGTACTTTCTTGTAATTCTTTTGCTTTTGCAACAAGAGCCATTTTTTTATTTAAATTGTCGTTTTGGTCTTTCTTAATGTCTTTGTAAAATGAATTTTTAAAAGAATTAAAGTTTCTAACGGCAGTTTTAAACGCAGCCCAGGTTTCCTCATTAACTTCAGAAGGTACTTTCCCGGCAGCAAAAAACTCATTTCTAAGTGCTTCTACTTTCTGAATCTGTACTAACCATTGAGAGTGAGAATTTACTTTTTCAGTTCCTAAAACCTCAATTTTGGCAATGATTTCTTTTTTAACTTCAAGATTTTTTTGTTCGTTTGCTCTTTGGCTTTCAAACAAAACTTCTCTTTTATCATGGATTTTTTTAGTCAGTTCACTGAATTTATTCCAGATTACGTCACGGTGTTCTTTAGAAACAGGTCCAATATCTTCTTTCCAGATTCGGTGTAAATCTTGTAATTCTCTAAAAGATTTGCTGATATCAGTTTCATTCACTAATTCCTCGACACGAGCAATTATTTTTTGTTTTTGATCTAAATTATATTTAAAATCTAAATCTCTTGCTTCACGGTCTAAGTGCAGGTAATCATAAAAATTCTCTACGTGAAAATGATAGTTATTCCAAACGTGATTGTACTTGTCTTTAGGGATTGCTCCGGCATTTTTCCATCTTTCTCTTAAATCATTAAAATGTTTAAGAGTGTCCTTGATGTTTTCCTGTGGATTAATAAGTTCTTTAAGCTCTTCAACTATCGCAAGTCTGTTTTCTAAATTTGTTTTTAAATTGGTTTGTAAATGCTTGAAATGAGCATTTCTTTTTTCTCTAAAAACATTGTAATATTCGTCAAATTTATTTTTTAACGGAGAGTGATATTCAAATTCTTCATTCGGATCCTGTTTAGAAGCATTAAATTCTTCTTTTTTCTCCTCTAGAAGGTGATTGTATTGTAATAAAAATGACTTTTTAATTTCTTCAATATGATCTTTTACAGACATTACTTTATCTGTATTGATCAGTTTTTTAAGCTCATCAACAAGTGCATCCAAAGAAAAAGTATCATAATCCTGCATAGGAATATCATGACGCTCTTTTAGTGTTTCATCTTCACTTTCTTCGGCATTCGAGTTTGTTATCGCGTCTAATGCAGTCTGATGATTGGATTCAGTCGTTTCGTCTGTGTTTTCTGCTTCATTTTCAGTTTCAGAAACTGGATTTTCGGTAACTGTTTCAGGCTCCAATTTTTCAATTGCATTCTCTTGTACAGAATCGTTAATTTCGATTTCTAGTTTTCCGTCTGCTTCCTGCAGGTTATCATTCTTTTCTTCTAACATTTTAAATGTATAAGGTTTTTATTTTAAACAGAGCGAAAGATAGTAAAGGTGTTTCTAAATACAAAATAATTCGTTTGTTTATACACTATTTTTTAATTAAATTCTTATTTATTATGCAATTTTACAAATATGATGTGAATTTTTTTGCTGTTTTTTTTGAATTTAATTTAAAAATTAAACTATCTGTTTTTTCAAAAATCAATATTAAATTTTAAATTTTTATGACTAAAACAAAATTAAAAGCCCTGCTTCGATACCATAATTATATGTTTTTTGACCACCAAATGCAATACTGGGATGAATGTAAAACATGTTATTCGAAGTGAATTTTCGACCAAATTCTACAAAAGCATTATTAGGATATCCTTTATTGGTTGCATTATATCGAAAAGCAACGTCAGCAGCAATCCAGTTTTTTCCAATGATGTACATGAAATAATTTTCAAGTGCTGTTGTATTTATATTTTGTCTGTTGTGAGATCCGGCAAAACTCAATTGGTTTTCTAACGAAGCAATCCAGAGCATCTTTTTTTCTATGAAATAAGTACCATAAAATAATGCAGGGGCGAAAACCCATTTTCCTGTACCAAATGCGGGATCTACAGCAGAATTTGAAATGACCCTCGCTCTGAAGGCAATCCCCTTGCTTTGATCTAAATAAGGAATGTAGCTAATACCAACACCAATATCACCAATTCCTGTTTTAATATTAGTTGAAGTATTGGTTGATATTAAAGGCAGATCTACCCTTAAATTCCAAGCCTTATTTGCAATAGGATGTAAAAACCGGAGTTGTGTAGTATTGTATGAGCCGGAATCAGTATCCAGATATTCATTAAAAAATAAAATGGTTTTTAGATAATAATGATAACGTGCCTCTGTATAAGGATTTTTTTCTCGCTTTAAAGTATCCTGAGCTTTTACAGAAAAAACAATTAAAAGAAATGATAAATAAAAAAAGAATAATTTATTCATAACTACTTATTAATGAGTAGTCTAAATTACAAAAAAAAAATACACTAGCCTTTAGTGTATTTTTTCTTTTTTATTTATTCCAGATTTTCCAGGCTTTTTCTGCCTGAAAAATAAGCATGTCATAACCATTTTTTATTACTGCTCCTTTTTCTTTGGCATTTTTTAAAAACTGAGTTTCTGCAGGATTATAAATTAAATCGTAGGCGATATGTTTCTCAGTAAAAAACTCATACGGAAGATCAGGACAAGCTTCTATATTTGGGCTTGTACCAACAGGCGTACAATTGATTATAATTTGAAAATTGTCAAATGTAGTAGCATTTATTAAATTATAATCGATAATATTTTCCTTAGCTTCTCTTGAAACAAAAGTATAAGGAATTCCAAGTTCATTCAGCGCAAAAGCTACACCTTTTGATGCGCCGCCTGTGCCTAAGATAAGTGCTTTTTTATGATGTGGCTCTAATAGTGGCTCTAATGATTTTTTAAAACCATAATAGTCTGTATTGTATCCTTTTAATTTTCCGCTTTTGGTAAATTTAATAGTGTTTACAGCGCCTATTAAAGCGGCCTTTTTTGAAAGTTTATCTAAGAAGGGAATAACTTGTTCTTTATAAGGAATGGTAACATTTAATCCTTTTAAATCGGGATTGTTTTTTACTAATTCAGTAAAATCATTAATCTCAGAGATGTCAAAATTCTCGTAGCTGTTTCCTGCAAAAACTTCATCACTAAATTTTTCTGTAAAATATCCTTTTGAAAATGAATAACTAATATTACGGCCTAATAAGCCAAAGCGTCTTCTTAAAATATCAATCATTATTGTTTTCTATGTTTTTCAATATAATTTTTAACTGTTTTTTTCGACCATACTACTGGAAATAAATCTTCAATCAGAATATAATTATCAAAGTTTAAACGTAAACCATTGCTTAAATGAAACTTTGCTTTTGTATTGTCCTGAATCATAAAATACAATCCTGCCAAACGATATTCGATTTCGTTTTCTTCCGGAAAATATTCTGTTGCTTGTAATAAAGTCTGAATAGCGCTTTCGAATTCGCCCAAAAACTGAAGAATATCCACCCAAAATAACCATGTATCTAAGGCATAATCTCCAAATTCTACAGCTTTTCTATAACCAAATTCGGCTTCTTCAAAAAAGTTCATTTGTTTATTGATCGTTGCATAACGTTTCCAGTACAGCTTATTTTGATTGTCAATTGCTAATGCTTTATTGACAAAAAATAATGCTTTTTGAAAATTTTTCTGGCGTACATAAAAATCAGTAATGGCAATCCATCCTTTGTCTAAAAGAGGATCTTCGTGTACTGTTTGGTTGTAATATTGAAGTGCTTTAACGGCGTTGCCTAATTTTTCATAGCATTTACCAATGCGTAATAATGCATAAGAAGTTGCGTCGTCTAATTCGATTGTACGATTGTAACTTTCAATCGCTTCAGCATATTTTTTCAAACGCTCATACGCTTTTGCTTTTTCCATGAAAGCACCCAAAAATTCATCGTCGATCAGAGTTGCATAATCAAAAGCACGAATAGCATTTTGATATTCTTTTACACCATAATGCAGGCGTCCAAGCTGATGCCACGCGATTTCGCTGTAAGGATTTTTATTGATGTATTCGTTTAGATATACAATCGCTTCTTGATTTTGATCTAAAAATTCAAAACAATACACGACGTTATATAAGGCAGATTGATCTTCTAAATCTTCTTCAAGACATTTGATAAAACTATCTTTTGCCATCTCAAGGTTATCCATGAAAAGGTATTCCATCCCAATCAAGTTGTACACATCAGCGTAGTCGTCAGTATATTGCAAGGCAATTTTAAGCAATTCTACTGCTTTTTCGTGTTGATCTCTCTTAGAACAGATATTCGCTTTCTGGATGTAAATTTCCTCGTTATTAGGTTCGATTGCATATAACTCATTTAAGAGCTTCTCGGCGATCTCTAGTTTGTCGTCGTAAACCAACATTTCTACTTGTACTAATTTTAAGCCCGTAGATTTTGGGTGTTGGTCTAATGCAAGTTTCAAGGCCTTCTTTGCTAAATTAGCCTTGCCTATATCTAAATAATGAAGAATGATTTCTTCAAATTCTTCAGAATCAAAAAAGAGTACTTTGTTAGTTTTTAACATTGACTCAAATTTGGATAAGGATAGGTTATAATCTTCTTCTTCGTTGCTTAATTGCATACTTGTCTTTATTTGAAATTAGCCTGTTATAAATTTAGGCAACCATATTATTGTTGTGAGGAATGCGAATTAATTGTTGTGAACAATTTAATTAACAATATGGACAGGATTTCTATTCTGTTTTAAGTTATAATCTTTTGATCTGTAAAAGATTAAATTTAATTTTTATTCTATTTTGTTTTTAACCGTAAGTCCTGGCCCTGATAGCAGCGGTATCCTTTTATTTTTTTTCTTTAGAAAAAATAAAAGATATAGCGGATAGCAGGAAACAGCTCCTGGTTAAACTGCTTGTTCTTTTTTCATTATTTCATCCATAACATTTAAGATTATGGCACAACCTTCTTTTATTTCTTCTTCAGAAATGGTTAATGGAGGAGTTATTCTAATTGCACAACCTTCAAAAAGCAACCAGAATAAAATGAGCCCTTTGTCCTGACAGTTTAAAATAACCTGATTGGTTATTTCGGCCGTTTCGGTCATGGCGGCAAGCATTAATCCTTTTCCTCTAACTTCCTTTATCAAAGGATGTACCAAAAGTGATCTAAAGAGTTTTTCTTTATTTAAGGCATCTTGCATTAACGTAGTTTCAGTTAATTCCTGCAAAGTAGCCAAACAAGCTGACGCAATGACAGGATGGCCTCCAAAGGTTGTAATATGTCCCAATTTCGGATTTTCGGTAAGGAGATCCATTTTTTCTGCCGAAGCTGTAAAAGCTCCCACTGGCATTCCGCCACCCATTCCTTTTCCCATAACAACAATATCCGGAATGACGTTATAGTTTTGAAAGCCAAATAGTTTACCTATTCTTCCAAAGCCTGGCTGAATTTCGTCTACAATCATCATTGCACCAACTTCGTCGCAACGTTTGCGTACTTTTTGAAGATAATCATTCTCAGGCTGAATAAATCCCGCACCTCCCTGAATGGTTTCTAAAAGTATGGCAGCAGTTCTGGTAGTTATTTTTTGTAAATCTTCTTCGTTGTTGAACGTAATAAAATCAACATCAGGAAGTAATGGTCGAAAAGCTTGTTTACGCTCTTCAAATCCCATAACACTCATAGAACCCATTGTATTGCCGTGATAGGCGTTATGACAAGATATAAGCTGGCTGCGTCCGGTGGATCGTTTCGCTAATTTAAGCGCACCTTCTATTGCTTCTGTACCTGAATTGACTAAGTAGGTTTTATTTAGAGATTCGGGTAGGAGCGAGGCTAAAAGTTTGCAATACTGAACGGCCGGACTTTGAGAATATTCGCCGTACACCATAACATGCGAATATTTGTCCAGCTGATCTTTGATAGCCTGATTTACTCTTGGGTGCTGATGCCCAAGTGTACAAGCAGAAACACCGGCAACAAAGTCTAGATATTTTTTATCGTTAGTATCGTAAATATAGGAACCAATAGCATGCGAAACTTCCATTCCTAACGGATAAGGAGAAGTTTGTGCCTGGTATTTTATAAAATCTGGATTCATTTTTTTTTTAAGGTTCAAAGTGGCAAAGGTACTAAGGTTCAAAGTTTAGTCTCGGTTTTCGGTCTCAGTATGAAACTGAAAACTGTGACTAAATACTGTGACTGAATTTAAACGCAAAGATCGCAAAGTTTACTAAGATTTAGGTCAAGATCATATTATTAAAATGCAAAGTCCACAACGCATTGTAGACTGAAAACCGTGACTGCGACTGAAAACTACTTCTTAGTCTTAGTAGTGCTTGCTTTTGCAGTACTTGTTTTAACAGCGGGTTTCTTCTTGTCGTAATCTAAAGTTTCTTTCCTAACTTTCATTGGGGTGTTTTTATCCTTGGCTTCTTCGTCTTTTCCTTCCTGTACTAATTTGTCGTTTAGTTCATTATCTTCGGCAGTAAAAATATCATCTTTCGATTTTATTCGTTCGTCTCCGCGCCATCGAAGGCCTTTTAGCTTACGTGCATTTTCAGGCAAATCGGCTTCAGGGTAAACATCTCCATCTACTTTATTAAAAAAAGTGATAGTTTCTACCGCATTATTTTCTAATATAAGATTGATTTTACTGCTTACATTTTTATTGATTCCAATAAGCTCATTGGCGTCATTACGCATATAGTATATGACCTCAGTGTTCTTGATAACATCTACATCATGTAATTTTCCATCCAGGAATTTGCCAAACAAGTTGAGGCCCTTTACCTGATTAAAACCGGTTCCAAGGGTATCCCGCGAGACTATAAACGTATTATTGAGCACTTTTAAAGAGTCTAACTTTTTAGTATTGTTATCACCTATTAAATGCATGACGTCTCCGGTGATTTGATTTTCGCCATTCCATAAAATTGGATTTCCTATTAGTTTTGTCAAAGCAGTTTTTGAATTCGAATGTATCGAATCGCATTTTCCGCTCATGTCTACTTTATAAAAGCGAACATTATTATAAGCTCTCAATATTCGTTCGCCTTCTTTTCCGGTAACCATTAACTTTTTTCCGTGAATATAAACCGAATCATTCTCGACAAGATTCACTGCAACGGCTCTTTTAGTAACAAACATAGAATCCTTAAGCTTGTAAATTTCAGCATAATGACCTTTTACAATCCCTCGATTTATAGAGTCTGTAATTTTTACATTTCGCGTTGCTGAAGCAAATTCGATATTTCGATTATAATATAAACTATCTCCTTCTATACGTCGATCATCATATTTAATGTATGATTTCCTTAAAAAATGAGCAAGGTTTTTCTTAGTGTCATAAAACCCTTTTTCAGTATAAATATAATTTGATTTACTGGTAATAGTCGAAGGCCCAAATAAATAAGTATGTCCGGAATTGCTGTAATAATCCAGGTGATTTGACTTTATTACATATTTGGGATTTGTAATAGTGACTTCTGTAAGAAATTGAAATTTCTTTTCGGATACAAAATACTTTCCGGATTTACTCACCAAAGTATTGTCTTTATTGACAATTGTACCTTTTGTATTGTAAAAAACCTGTTGAATATTTCGGTCAAAATTAATCGTATCTGTTCGTAAAGTAGCATCTGGAGAACTCATTACAGCATCTCCGGTTGCGAACGCTTTTTTAAGATTTCCACTATATTCGGCATATTTACTATTCAGGAATAAAGTATCACCTTGTACTAATTGCACATTTCCAAAGGCTTTAAGATAGTTTTCTTTCTGAAAAAAGTAGGCTTTATTGCACGTTAATACAACGCCATCATGATTTACTTTTACATTTCCGGTAAGCAAAACACCGTCAGGCACTAAATCCTGATTCACTTCTACTAAATCTGAATTTTCAATATTAATTACTTTTGGCTTTTGTGCTTGCGCATAAATGGAATGTATGCTTAACAATAGCAGACAATATGATATGAAAAAGAGTGATTTCTTCAATTGATTAATTTTTTGTCAAATTTATGAAAAAGGTTACAACCTTATAATGTTATTAGGATTAAATTATGGTTTTTAGTTGCAAAGGTTTCTTATGAGGCTCAAAGTTGCATAGGTTCAAAGGAACAAAGGTTTAAAGTTTTAAAAGAGCTGAATCTACATGGCTTTGAACCTTTTTTAATTTATCAACAAAATATGGTACTCTTTCGTTGTAGTTTGTTTTTTTTAATTGAGATTAGGTTAAAATTGCTTTCAGGTTCCTTTCAATTTAAAAATAAGCCTAAATTTAGAAAATGGTTTATCGATTATCGATTGAATCTTTAGTCAGGAAAAATTAGTTATAAATGAATATGATCAACAAAAAAGTTTTCATTACGGGATTGGCAGCAAGCATGCTGTTTTCTGCATGTAAAACAAAAGATTTTAAAATGAATACAGCAAAAGAAGAAGTTTCTACTGATAGGAAAATTGTAGTATATCAGGTTTTTACCCGTTTGTTTGGAAATAAAAATACAACCAATAAACCTTGGGGAACAATTGAAGAAAATGGTGTTGGTAAATTTAATGATTTTACGGATAAGGCACTTCAGGAAATTAAGGATTTAGGTGTTACTTATATTTGGTATACCGGTGTTCCGCACCACGCTTTGGTAAGAGATTATAAAGCTTACGGGATCTCTGATGATGATCCTGAAGTAGTAAAAGGCCGTGCAGGATCGCCATATGCGGTAAAAGATTATTATAATGTAAATCCTGATCTGGCAGTAAATCCTGCGAATAGATTACAAGAATTTGAAGATTTGATTGCGCGTACGCACAAAGCAGGTTTGAAAGTTATTATTGATATTGTACCCAATCACATTGCCCGAAAATATGAAGGAAAAAATAATCCTGAAAGCGTTAAAGATTTTGGTGCTGATGATGATGTTACTGTAGAATACAGCAGAGACAATAATTTTTATTATATCCCAAATAATCATTTTGAAATTCCTGACAATGATATTCCGTTAAACGGAGAAAAGAATCCACTTATTGATGGTGTATTTGATGAAAATCCCGCAAAATGGACAGGAAATGGCTCGCGTAAGGTGAAACCGGATCAAAATGACTGGTACGAAACAGTAAAAGTAAATTACGGAATTCGCCCTGATGGTTCTAAAGATTTTCCGGAGCTTCCGGCTGGATTTGATAAGAAATCATACGTAGAAAATTTTGCTTTTTGGCAGGATAAAGATGTGCCTGATTCCTGGAAGAAATTCAAATCAATCGCTTTGTATTGGACTGCGAAAGGTGTTGATGGTTTTAGATACGACATGGCTGAAATGGTTCCGTATGAATTTTGGAGTTATATGAACTCGGCGATCAAAATGAAAAATCCGAATGCTTTTTTATTGGCAGAAGTATATAACCCGAATGAATATCGTAATTATATTCGTTTAGGAAAAATGGATTATCTGTATGATAAGGTCGAAACGTATGATAAACTAAAAGATATAATTCGTGGTAAATCTTCTCCTGATGGATTATCGGATATTCAGAAAGGAATGTTGGATATCGAGCATAACATGCTTCATTTTTTAGACAATCATGATGAACAACGTTTGGCTTCGTCTGAATTTGCAGGAACGCCAGAAAGAGGAAAACCTTTGATGGTGGTTTCTACAACTATTAGTACTTCGCCAACAATGGTTTATTTTGGACAGGAAGTAGGTGAGCCTGGAAATGAAAATGCAGGTTTTGGAACTCGTTCCAGAACTTCTATTTTTGATTATATTGGAGTACCAAATCATCAGCGTTGGATGAATGATGGAAAATTTGACGGAGGGCAGCTGTCTGAATCAGAGAAAAATCTTCGTGATTTTTATAAACGATTGTTGAATTTCTCCATTAATAGTTCGGCTTTAATGGGAAGTTTTCAGGAAATTCAAACTTTAAACCGTCAAAATAATGTTGGTTACGATGAATTACTTTATTCTTATGTTCGTTGGTCAGATAATCAAAAACTGATTGTAGTTGCGAATTTTTCTTCAGAAAAAACAAGTGAGTTTGATTTGAAAATCCCGGCTGATATTATTTCGAAATGGAACCTGAAGAATGGAGAATATACACTTACAGATCAATTGTATCAAAATACTTCGTCTAAACTCAAAGTAGAAAATGGAGAAGGAGTGGTGAGAATAAAAATTATGCCTTCTCAATCATTTATTTTTGAATTAAAGTAGTGACGCCAGAGTATTTAAATTATTGACATTCTTCCCAAAGCGTTAAAATTGCTTAATGCAGTAATGGAAACTAGTAGATATAAAAAAAGCTGATACTTAATTGTATCAGCTTTTATATTTTTTATACTTTCTTGACTTTCTTTAAAGCCTCAATATAGTTTTCGTTTACTTTTTCCCAATTTATATGTTCGTAAAAAGCATCAATATAACTTCCTTTTCTATTTTGATAATCGAGATAATAAGCATGTTCCCATAAATCGATTCCTAAAATTGGTGTTCCGGGAATCAAAGCATTTTTCATTAAAGGATTGTCCTGATTATCGGTTGTTGTTACTTGTAGTTTTCCGTATCTGTCAACTACTAGCCAAACCCATCCTGAACCAAATTGCTTTGTTGCCTGACCTTTAAATTGATTGGTAAGATTGCTAAAAGAACCAAATTCTTTATTAATCGAGCCAGAAAGTGTGTCTTTAGGAGTTTGCTCTTTAGGAGTTAAAACATTAAAATATAAGGTATGATTATAATAACCTCCGGCGTTTTGACGAAGTTTTGCATTGCTGAGATCCATTTTTTTCAGGATATCTTCAATGGGCATGTTTTCAAATTCAGTATTTATAATTTCTTTATTAAAATTGTTTGTGTACGTTAAATAGTGTTTAGAGTAATGTGTTTCTAAAGTAAGTGTTCTTATTGCAGGTGCTAAACCATCATAAGAGTAAGATAACTTTGTCATCTCAAAAGAACCAGGATCTGCTTTAACATCATTTGGTGATCCTATTGTTATTTTTTCTTCCTTGGTTGGTAAAGGAACTTCCACAACTTCGGTTAGCTTGTTATCATTACAAGAAAATAATAGAGAAAATGAAGCCAAAATGCTGAAATAAACAATGTTTTTCTTCATAGTGTTATTTATTTTGTTGTTAGTGAATTAATGATTTCAATATAGCATTCTTTAGCTTCATCGATCGAAATATGGCTAATTTGCATCCAGGCATTTGTTTTGAAAGCATCTCTTAAATCAAAATTTTCAGATTGATTATAGACTGCAGTCCCAAAAGTTGCCTGTTTGTAATAGGCATAAAGGCGTAGCTGCACATCTTGCGGCAGTGAGGCCTGAGTCATTTTTAATGCAGTTTCTACAGCCTCAGAAAAACGAGTATCTAAATCCTTTTCAGTCATTAAGCTTTTGTAGCAATAATAGTTTTTCCGCCAATTGCTTTTTGGTTTAATACCACATTAATAGGCGTACCTAAAGGTAGAAATAAATCTACTCTTGAACCAAATTTGATAAAACCAGCATCAGTACCTTGTACAACTTGCATGCCTTCCTGAGCATAATTTACAATTCTTCTTGCTAATGCACCAGCAATTTGCCTGTATAATATTTGTCCAAAAGTTTCATTTTCGATTACCACAGTGGTTCTTTCGTTTTCTTCGCTTGCTTTTGGGTGCCAGGCTACTAAAAATTTACCTGGGTGGTATTTACTGAATTTTATAATTCCGTCCATAGCATAACGAGTTACGTGAACATTTATTGGAGACATAAAGATAGAAACCTGTAAACGTTTATCTTTAAAATACTCTCCTTCATAAACTTCTTCGATAACTACAACTTTTCCATCAACAGGAGCAAGAATCTGATCGCTGTTTCTAATTGCAATTCTTTTAGGATTTCTAAAAAATTGTAAAATAATAATCAAAACTATTACGCCGGCAATCTGAACAAGCATTCTAAGCCAGGTAATGTCAATGAATTTGTCAGCAATTAAAAGTACAGCTACTGCAAACACAGTACCTAATAAAATGGATGGGCCTCCTTCTTTATGAAACATAATATAAAATTTGATAAAATAAAAATATAATTGGTGCTACAAATATAACACTATCTAATCGATCTAAAACACCTCCGTGACCAGGCATTATTTTACCGCTGTCTTTTACGCCGGCAATCCTTTTGAATTTTGATTCAATCAAATCTCCAATAGTTCCAAAAACACTTACAATCAATGCAATTATAGTCCAGATTAAAATAGATTTGCTGCTGAAATCCGGATTTGGCTGAATATAAAATTTCGAAATTAAAAATCCTGCTAAAGCAGCAAAAACAACTCCACCAAGAAATCCTTCTATTGTTTTTTTAGGAGATATACGTTCAAATAACTTATGTTTTCCAATCGATTTCCCAACGAGGTAGGCAAATGTATCATTTGTCCAGATTAAAATAAATAAACCAATAATAATTTTCGGGTTGTAATCTTTTATACCAAAAGAAATTTTAGTGATAAAAAGGAAAGGAAGCATAATATATCCAATTAGGTAAATGTATTTGGATACTCTGCTTATAGTTTGTGTGTCATCGAATAAAAAGAAAATACATTTTATAGATACAAATAAAGTAATAATGAGTAATATGCTAAATAATCGATCTGTATCGATAGTAAATACAATATTCTCTTTTAAAAATTTATTGAGATAATTTTCAGTTTCGATTCTGTAAAAACTAATTAGGGAAACGGTCGAATAAAATAAAGAAACAAACAAAATAGAAAAGATCTTATTGATTCTTGCAAGATTACAAAATTCATAAGTTGCAATCACTAGAAAAACACCAAAAAGGATAATAAAGCTTTCTGTAGAAAACAAAATTGATGTTAATAGTAAAGCGATATAAACAGCACCAGAAATGGTTCTCTTAAGTGTTTCATTCATCTTAAAGATCTTCTAGGAGCAATAAATACAAATTTTTGGCAACACTTCCGTATTGTGTAAAATCTTCTTCTTTTGCTTTTTCGAAATATTTTATGGTGGTAATATTAGTAGGATAGTCCCTTTCGTATTTTCTTTTAATAGCGCTCAGGCCATCACTTTTAATCAATTGCAGTTGACTTGTCGTAGCAATAATTACAATATTTGCAGGTAATTCGTTTGGTTTGTCTTGTCTGATTTGTTTTGATGAAAATAAGATAGAACCTTCATCAGCAATTAGATTTTCGCAAGTGGCCAGTAAAAATTTAGGATTTCTAGGGGAAATGTAAGTGAGTTTATTTTCTTCTAATAAACTAAATAAAGCTGGTTCATAGCATAAAACTTCATTTTCGAACCAGTCATTTTCTTCTAATATATTTTCAAATTGCTCTGCAACTTCTTGTTTGTTTTCACAATACAAAAATTTACCGCCATTTTTCTTAAAATTGAAAATGAATCTTTCATCTATTGATAAATGACTGTCCGGAGCGTGATTTCCTCCATACTCGCTTTCATTTTCTTCATCTGAAGAGGTGTCGCTTGAACCAAATATTTTTTTGAAAAAATTCATTTTTATATGAAATACTTTACATGTTAATTGAAAACGTTCAAAGATAAAAAAATCTTAATTCAAAAGGCTATTTTGAATTAAGATTTTAAAAAATATTACATATTTATTGATTATTTACGAAACCACTTCTTCTAAATTTTTATCAAAAGTTCGTTTTCCGAAAATAGTTTCCAAGTCATCTTTAAAAATAACTTCTTTTTCAATTAATATGTCTGCTAATTGATTTAGCTTGTCTTTGTTTTCTTCAAGAATATGAATTGCTCTTTGGTATTGACCTTCAATTAATTCTGAAATTTCTTTGTCAATTACTTTTGCAGTTTCATCAGAATATGGTTTAGAAAAGTTGTATTCACTTTGTCCTGTTGAATCGTAATACGTAACATTTCCAATTTTTTCATTCAAACCATAAATTGTTACCATTGCACGAGCCTGACGTGTTACTTTTTCTAAATCGCTTAATGCACCAGTCGAAATTCTGTCAAAAGTTACCTTTTCAGCAGCTCTTCCTCCCATAGTAGCACACATTTCGTCTAACATTTGGTCAGTTCTCACAATTTGTCTTTCTTCAGGAAGGTACCATGCAGCTCCTAAACTTTGTCCACGAGGCACAATAGTTACTTTTATAAGTGGTGCAGCATGTTCTAACATCCAGCTTACAGTTGCGTGACCAGCTTCGTGAATAGCGATTGCTCTTTTTTCTTCTGGGGTAATAATTTTATTTTTCTTTTCAAGACCACCAATGATTCTGTCAACAGCATCTAAGAAATCTTGTCTGTCTACAGCAGTTTTGTTATTACGTGCAGCAATTAATGCAGCTTCGTTACAAACATTTGCTATATCAGCTCCGGAGAAACCAGGAGTTTGTTTTGCTAAGAAATCAAGGTCAAGACCTTCTACTTTTTTAATAGGAGCTAAGTGCACTTTAAAGATTTCAGCTCTTTCGCGAATGTCCGGTAAGTCAACAAAAATTTGTCTGTCAAAACGACCTGCACGCATTAAAGCTTTATCGAGAACATCAGCTCTGTTGGTTGCAGCCAAAACGATTACGTTTGAGTTTGTACCAAAACCATCCATTTCTGTCAGTAATTGGTTCAATGTATTTTCTCTTTCGTCGTTTCCACCTGACATATTGCTTTTTCCTCTTGCTCTACCAACGGCATCAATCTCGTCGATGAAGATAATAGCAGGAGATTTTTCTTTTGCTTGTTTAAATAAGTCACGAACACGTGAAGCACCAACTCCTACGAACATCTCTACGAAATCAGAACCTGATAACGAGAAGAAAGGTACCTGAGCTTCTCCTGCAACTGCTTTTGCCAATAAGGTTTTACCAGTTCCCGGAGGTCCTACAAGTAATGCACCTTTAGGGATTTTACCTCCTAAGTTGGTATATTTTTCAGGATTTTTAAGGAATTCTACAATTTCTTGTATTTCTTCTTTAGCACCTTCTAAACCTGCAACATCTTTAAATGTAGTTTTGATGTCAGTTTTCTCATCAAACAATTTAGCTTTAGATTTTCCAATGTTAAAAATTTGTCCGCCACCGCCACCAGCGCCACCTGACATTTTACGCATAATAAAAATCCAAACACCAATAATGATGATGATAGGAAGTAAGCTGATTAGAATATCGCTCCAGTTATTTTTTTGAAGAAAATTAAAATCTTTCAGTTTGCCTTCGCCAACTGCTTTTTCTAATTTAGTTTGAAAAATCTGGTCGTTACCTATTTCCAAAGTATAGTGAGGACCTTTGTTTGGTCTTTCGAATATATCTTTAGCTACTTTTTTATTAGCTGCATCTTTAAGAGCAGCAGCATTTAAATATACCTCAGCTTCAGCTTTATTGTAAACAATAACTTTTTCAATCTGACCTTTTTCTAATAAAACATTAAATTTAGAAGAGGTTAATTGAGCTGGTTCGCTTAAGTTAGATCCTCCGGTTGCAAAACTTATAAATAAAAAAACTAGAAGTATTGCGGTGTATATTAACCAAGGACTTATTTTAAATTTACTCGGATTTGGATTATTATCTTTAGCCATTAGAGAAAGTTTCTTTTAGTATTTGTTTTCGATTGTAGTTATTTTGGCGTCACCCCAAAGGCTCTCGATATTGTAGTATTCACGAATGTGTTTCTGGAAAACATGTACAACGATGTGCACATAATCCATAAGAACCCATTCTGCATTATCGGTTCCTTCTACGTGCCACGGTTTATCTTTTAAGTCTTTAGATACTGTTTTTTGTATTGAGTTTACAATGGCGTTAACTTGGGTATTTGAGTTTCCGTTACAAATGACAAAATAGTCACAAACTGCCGTATCTATATCTCGTAAATCAAGAATATCGATATCATTTCCTTTTACTTCTTCAATCCCTTTGATTATGTTCGCCAATAGAACATCATTATTAATAGTCTTTTTCGCCATGAATTATTTTATATGATTTTGTAAAGTTACCAAATTTTGTGATTATTTTTGAACCTTAACAAAATATTAAATTAAGTTAATTAAATTACTTTAATGAAACTAATCAAACTCGATGCCATAGATTCGACAAATGACTTCCTTAAATCGCTGGCAAGTCAGGATGAACTCGATAATTTTACCGTTGTAACTGCTGAAAATCAGACAAAAGGAAAAGGACAGATGGGTTCTAAATGGCAGTCACAATCAGGTAAAAACTTAATTATGAGTGTCTTGGTAAAGGATTTTCTGTATGATAACGAGCAGGTTTTTAATCTAAGTATTATAGTTTCCTTAAGTGTAATCGATGCTTTAAAATCGTTGAATATTCCTGATTTATGTATCAAATGGCCTAACGACATTATGTCATACAACAAAAAGATTGGTGGCATACTTATCGAAAATACCATCAAAAGTGATGGCAGGATCGTGTCAGTTGTCGGAATTGGGCTCAATGTAAATCAGACAAATTATGAGCATTTGCCACTTGCGACTTCTTTAAAAGCAATTTGTAATAAGGATTTTGACAAAGATGCTTTACCTTTTTTAATTGTCGAAAAAATACAAGACAAAATTGAATCCTGGAAAGATAATTCGGCTGATTTCTGGAAAGAATATTTCGATACTTTATTTAGAAAAGGAGTTCCAATGCCATTCAAAAATCTTCATCCCGACTCTGACGGGCAAAACTTTATGGGAATCATTCAAGGCGTTTCAAGCGTTGGAAAAATTCAAATTTTGCTGGAAGATGATTCTGTTTCAGAGTTTGAAATCAAGGAAGTTCAGATGCTTTATTAGAGGAAGGTTCAAAGGGAGAAAGTGACAAAGGTTCAAAGGTTTTTCCTTGACTTGTTTTTGTTTCTAATCACACTAATAGCTCAACAAAGATTAATGATTTGCATTGTCGAGTTTCTTTCGAAGATTCTCATTTTTCGAAATGACAATAGTAACCATAAAAAGTCTATTCATAAAAAAGCCTGATTGTAAAATCAGGCTTTAAATTTTATGTAATTCGAAAATTAATTATTTACTATTAATAATTAATTAAAGTTTCGTCATGTTATTGGCCAAAGTTTCGATAAACTTACTAATTGGCCCTTTGATCATCATAGCCATCATAGCATTAAATTCACCATCGAATTGTAGTTGTACGGCACTTTCAGTATCTGAAATACTATCGATATTCGAAACCAAAGTAAAAGGAAGTTTATCACTTGCAGCTCCCAGAACAATTTTGTTTGGTGCTGTTTTATCCTTCATTTTAAGTTTTATTTCCGGCATGCCTTTTAATCCAAAGATAAATGCATCTTCGCCAATCACTTCAAATTTAGCGATATTATCCGGCATTAATTTTTCATAATTCCTAACATCAGTCAATAAATCAAATAAATCTTGAGCTGATTTCTGAACAGTAACTTTTGGACTTTCTAAGTTCATATTTTTTTTATTTAACTTTTATTGTTTTTTACCGTAATCCCAATCGGGACTGAAAGCTTTATGTTTAATTAAAATCTAAAATTACTCTTCTTCTTGTCCCCAGGTAGATGGACTCTCGTTCCATTCTAAAAGAGTCGATTGCTGATCTTCTGTAATGTATTGTTTTTGAACCGCTAAGTCCAGTAAATTTTCGTAATTACTTAACGTATACAAATCTATATTAGCATTTTTAAAGTTCTCTTCGGCAACATTAAAGCCATAAGTAAAAATTGCTGCCATTCCTTTTATGTTGGCGCCTTCGTTACGTAAAGCTTCTACAGCCATCAAACTGCTGTTTCCTGTGCTTATTAAATCTTCGACAACAACAACATTTTGACCTTTTTGTAAAAAACCTTCCACCTGATTTTGTCTTCCATGTTTTTTGGCTTCCGGACGCACATATACAAACGGTAATCCAAGGCTTTCAGCAACAAGAATCCCCACTCCAATAGCACCAGTGGCAACACCGGCAATCACATCTGGTTTCCCAAATTGTTTTTCAATATTTTTCGCAAACTCATCACGAACATAGTTTCGGATGCTAGGAAATGAAAGAATTAACCTATTATCGCAATAAATAGGAGATTTCCAACCAGAAGCCCATGTAAAAGGATTTTCGGGATTCAATTTAATTGCATTTATTTGCAAAAGCAATTCGGCTGTTTTTTCGGCAGTATCTTTATTAAAAATCATAGTACAAATGTATAAAGTTTTTGTGAACGACAAACCACTTTTTTTGACAAATGAGATCTCGAGAGAGACTGATTTTCAATTATTCTTGTTAGAGAGTATTGATATCGAGCATCTTATAGTTAAAATGTTTCAAAATAAAATTCAAAAGGCTTATTTGTATTATCCTGACGAAAAGGAAATTATGAAGACGCTCAAGGCTAAAATCCCTGTAAACAAAGCGGGTGGAGGACTTGTTTACAATAAAAAAGGCGAGGTTCTTTTTATTTTCAGGAATGGAAAATGGGACTTACCAAAGGGCGGAATCGAAAAAGGAGAAGAAATTGAAGACACCGCAATGCGAGAAGTCGAAGAAGAAACCGGAGTAGGGAAGCTTAGAATAACCAATAAACTCGAAAAAACCTACCACGTTTTTAAACGCAACGGAAAATACAAACTCAAAATCACACATTGGTTTGAAATGCAATCAGATTTTGACGGAATTCCTCACGGTCAGGCCGAAGAAGGCATCGAAAAAGTAGCATGGTTAAACCCGGAACAAATCAAGGAAGCCTTAAAAAACTCCTACGAAAACATTAAATTGTTGTTTGAAGAAGAGAATACAGTTTCTTAGAAGAAGAAGAAGAAAGAATCAAGAATCAAGATTATAAAAAATAGAATACAGATTTTCTAATCTTAGCAACTCAGTAACTTAGCGACTTAGAAGCATAGTTTGGGCGTGCCACCAATTAAAAAAAGACCTAATCAACTTTGCGTTCATTAGGTCTTTTTTTAATTGCTGTCGGGCTTTCGCTGCTACTTCGGTAGCTTAGCTCTATCCCTCACGCAAAGCTACACTTTGAATATAAAATTTGTTTAAAGTTTCACGTTTTAGGTTTTTTTGCTAGAAGTCATGCGTTTTATAATTTCTAATTTTAACGATTTCATGTCTCAAAAATCGTATTTTTGTTTAGTACAATAAGTAATACATTGTTAGTATACAAATCATTTTGTTGGTATCGTACATCACAAAATTTGTTTTTTATCTATTGCCTATTATTACCCTTAACAGTATCTTTGAATTATGAGCACACTAACAAAACAAAATCATATAGGGCGAAAAATCAGCCGAATTCGTGAACTTCGTGACATGAAGCAAGAAGCTTTGGCACAAGCTTTAGGAACTAGCCAACAAACTATATCGGCTCTTGAAAACAGCGAAACCATCGATGACGACAGACTTGCAGAAGTAGCAAAAGCTTTGGGAGTAAGTGTTGAAGCGCTAAAAAATTTTTCAGACGAAGCTGCAATTAATTATTTCAATAATTTTTATGATAATAGCGGCAGTAATGGTGCGTTTGCAAATGGATCAATATTCACTTTTAATCCATTAGATAAATTAATGGAAACAATAGAAGAAAATAAAAAGCTTTACGAACGTTTGGTTCAGGCAGAAAAAGACAAAGTTGAGTTTTTAGAAAATATATTGAAGGATAAATAGTTTTTATTCTTTCTGTGAAAAAAAGCCCAATAAAAATTTAAATTTTTATTGGGCTTTTTTATGCTATTTAGTTTACTGTTATTATTTAAAACTATGTTTTCTTCATCGTATTTAAAAAAAAGTATCACATTCTTTTGCTCTGAAAGAGCTTTAGCATTAGCATGGTGCGAAGCACTATGATTAAATTACGATTATTGTTTAGCCCTGTAAGGGCGTAAGTTTCATTTCGAACAAAGCGTTTCTTAATATTTTAATATCATTTTTAAGAAAGTTATAATCGTATTGTAGTTCAATATTATTTGTTTGCTTTTGCCCTTTCAGGGCTTTTTTTCGTACTTAATTTAGTTTGTAGCGCGTTGCACTACGCTAATGATTTTAGACTTTCAGCCTATTTTTAAAGAATTGGAATTGTATAATTTTAATATCTAGTTTACAAGTAAACAAACCAGCTCTGTGAAGTGTTCACTTTGATGATTGCTGTGCGAAGTCTCCCGACTTTGTACCCACGCAATTGAGAACATTTCTTGCAAGCTATTTTTGATATTCTACTTGTTGTTGCTCTCATTTTTCAAATACTTAATATAATTATCCAGTAAACTTTGTATTTGTACAGATGCAACAGGATTGGCAGAATGAACATTAAATTTTAGATTTTCCAGATCAAGTCCAGATTCATAAACCAGCCATTTTGCTGCGGCATAACCATCTTCTGCAATTATACCATTTTCATCTAATCCTAAATCATTGTCAAAACTAATTAGTTCAGGAATTCCGTTTTCAAGTATAACTTTTTTAAAATCATTAAAATTCCTGACAATCACAAAATCATCGTCGGTTAGGTTTTTATAAACCATTTTTACATCTCTAATATCGTCTAGAAAAAGTTTGTATGCCATTATTTATCAGTTTATTGAAAGTGTTTCAACTCAATTAATTTTTGTCAAAGTTTAAAACTACAACTTTAAGAAACTTTGTTTTATTCGTTCAAAAATTTTTGCATAAAGTTTGTCATTTCGACGAAGGAGAAATCGCATCAGAAATTCTATAAACAATGTCGACAATCTTTGTCGAGCTGCGATTGTGATTTCTCCTTCGTCGAAATGACAATGATTGGGTTAATTCTGCGAAATATCCTTAGAAACTTTGACAAAGTTCTAAGCATAAAGCTTTGCGATCTTTGTGTTTTTCAACATAATCAAACTTAGCGGTTACAAAAATCTACAAAACACGATAAACAGGATATTGCATATGCGCCTTTTCGTAATGCACAGAATTTTTGTAAATCCAGTTTAATTGTGCTTCAGCGTTTTTCGCAAATTCGCGATCGTTTTGTTTTTTTGTTTCTAATTCGGCTTTTAGGGCTGGATTTTCTTTTAAAAGTTTTGCAGCTGTATCTTCAAAAATATATTCTGAGTAATGTTCTTTTTGCTGTAAAATAGGATCAAAGAAATTCCAGTTAAAGAACGAATCAACACCTTCCGGCTCAAAAGCTTCTACGAGATATTTTACGCCTTTTTGGTTTGTCGAAACTACGTAATCACCTTTGGCGAAAGCCATTTTTAAAACTTTAGAATTTATCGTTGTATTATAATGCAAATAATGTCCTTCGTAAGCATTTGTGACTGTTTTAAAATCGGCAATTTTATAGCTTTCTACTGCTATAATTGTATCGTTTTTAAGTTGAGAATAACTGATATTGTTATTCTTTAATAAATCAATAATATTCCAATACCCACGCGGAATGATATAAGCAGACGGAATAACAACATCTTTTACTGATTTGAATTCCTTGATATACGGAACGTCTTTTTTGTATGGTTTGCTTCTGTCATAATACAAACGATTTCCTGTTGTGGCTTCGCTTTTTTTGTAACCGGCTTCATATCCTAAAAACGAAAATGTGGTTGCTTTTGTACTGTCTAATTCCCATTTTAAAGTGTACGGTTTTTTAGGCTGATATTGTTCGAGGTTTTTTATTCTGAGTTCTTTGATTTTTTGATAATTAGCATCTGTAAAATCCAAAGTCGATTTGGTGTATTCGTAAGTCATTTTTACACGTTCGGCATATTTTTTAAGCATATGTGTTTCTACTACAAAACCAATTGTATTAAACAACGAAGTATAACCGGTTGTATATCTCGGACTATCAACAAACTGACCAAAACCTTTGTCCGGAGTATCTTTAAACGAATCAACATAAGGCGTAGTCTCAATCTTTTTTTGTTGTAAATCTTTTACTAATGCCGGCATCATTTCGTTATTTAGAAAATCACCCAAAACGGTTCCTAATTTGTTGTGTTGCGTCATAATATATGTCAGCTTATATTGATAATCTGATCCATTGCTTACGTGATTATCAATAAAAACATCGGCGTTTATTTTCTGGAAAATTTCTACAAAACTCTTTGTGTTCCGAGTGTCAGATTTCATTAAATCGCGATTCAAATCATAGTTTCTTGCGTTTCCTCTAAATCCATAAATTTCCGGTCCGTCCTGATTGGCTCTTGTAGTCGAATTTCTATTTAAAGCTCCGCCAATATTATAAACCGGAATCGTAACCAAAACCGTATTTTTAGGTGCTTTTAGTTTGCCAATTGCCAGATCTCTATAGAATTGCATTGTGGCGTCGATTCCGTCAGGTTCTCCGGCGTGGATTCCGTTATTAATAAAAAGAACCGCTTTATTTTTCTGGATTTTTTCAAAATCAAATTCCTTGTCAGGATTATAAACTATCATGTGCAATGGTTCTCCGGAATCTGTCAGACCCATTTCCTTCATTTGAATCGTAGGGAAATCATTCGCCAAAAGTTTAAAATAAGCAATGGTTTCTGCATAAGAAGCAGATTGATTTCCGTTTCCTTTCTCAAAAAAAGTATCGTATTTTTTATTGTTTTGAGCGAAAATGGTAAGCGTGAAAAGTGAAATGATAATGGTGAAAAATCTCATGATTTTGGTTTTAAATAGAAATCAAATATAGAAATTTTGTTTTAGGTTTTATTTGTTTCAGGTTGAAATACTTTGTGTTTTTTTCTCTCGCAGATTTTGCAGATTGAGCGGATTTTTTTATTGTTAAAAATTTATCTGCTGGATCTGCAAAATCTGCGGGAAACATTATTTACGATTTGTATAAACTTGACTTGAGACTGAAAACTGCGACTGCGATTGAAAACTGAATATTAAAAACGGTACACTGCCAACTATTTTATCTACTTTTGCAAAATGAATAAAAATCACCATTCCAATAACATACTTTTGAATTTAGGAATCGAAAGCCTAAACGAAATGCAGGAAGTTGCTCAAGACGCAATTTTAAACGATAACAATGTATTATTACTTTCGCCTACCGGATCAGGAAAAACACTGGCTTTTTTACTGCCTGTTTTAGAATTATTACAACCTGAGATACTTTCGGTTCAGTGCTTGATTTTAGTGCCTTCGCGCGAATTGGGTTTGCAGATCGAGCAGGTTTGGAAAAAAATGGGAACGCAATACAAAGTAAACATTTGTTATGGCGGACATTCGATTGATACCGAAATTAAAAACCTTAGCAATCCACCAGCAGTTTTAATAGGAACGCCGGGAAGAATTGCAGATCATATTGACAGAGATACTTTTAGAACAGATAAAATTCAGACTTTAATTCTGGACGAATTTGATAAATCATTGCAATTGGGTTTCCATGAGCAAATGTCTTATATCATTGGTAAATTGACGAAACTGAACAAACGTGTTTTGGTTTCGGCAACTTCAGATATTGAGATTCCAAGATACACGAGAGTAGTAAATCCTACGGTTTTAGATTTTATTCCGGAGCAGGAAGAGAAAACAAATCTTTCGATGAAAATGGTTGTTTCACCAGCCAAAGATAAATTAGGAAGTTTGTTTAATTTGATTTGTTCGTTGAAATCGCAATCGGCTATTATTTTTTGTAATCATCGTGATGCGGCAGAACGTATTAGTGATACATTAAACGAAAAAGGAATCTACGCAACGTATTATCATGGCGGAATGGATCAGGATGAACGCGAACGTGCTTTGATCCAGTTTAGAAACGGAAGTATGAGTTACCTCATCACAACTGATTTAGCAGCTCGTGGACTGGATATTCCGGAGATGAAACATGTAATTCATTATCATTTACCACTTAAAGAAGATGAATTTACACACCGTAACGGTCGTACTGCTCGTATGCAAGCTTCCGGAACGGCTTATATCATCATTCACGAAAGTGAAAAACAATTAGATTATATTGACTACGGAATGGAAGTTTTGAAGGTCGAAAATGCAACAACTTTACCAAAGCCACCGGAATATCAAACTATTTATATTAGTGGCGGAAAGAAAACAAAACTGAATAAAATTGATATTGTTGGTTTCTTTTCTCAAAAAGGAAAACTGGAAAAAGGCGATTTAGGTTTAATCGAGGTAAAAGATTTCATTTCGTTTGCTGCTGTAAAATTCAATAAAGTAAAAGACTTGCTGCATAGTATTAAGGATGAAAAAATGAAAGGCAAGAAATTTAAAATCGAAGTTGCTCGCAAAGTGGTTAAAAAAGAAGAGGAGAGGTAATACTTTTTTCAATCCTGATTACGTTTAGAATCTGCTTTTAGATATTTTGTAGCAAATCTTTGTTTAAAACCCAGCTTTTATATCGTTTAAAAGTGAGTATTATAGAAGAAAAATCAGGATTTTATGACACTGACAGGCCTTTGTTTTTTTGATTTTAAATTATTTCGATTAAACGTTTTAAGACCTGATTAATGTTTTAATTTATTGAATTTCAATATTTTAATTATGGGTTGTTATAGTCGTAAAACGGTTTTAAAATAACATCTTAATCTATTGTTAATAAATTAACGGCTAAGACTTTAATTTATCATATTTTCTGCGTTTCTTGTACCCGTAAATAATAAACCCCAAATTAATTATGAAAAGAATTATTACGATTGCTATTTTGATGTTTAGTTTTGTGTCTTTTGCACAAATCAAAGTTCTTGAAACCGTTCCAGTTGAAAGATTAGGAAAAGTAAATAACAACTATATTCAAAAAATAGGAGATGAGTATACTGTTTATTATACTAGTATTCAAAATGATGACGAATCTTCAAGCTTAAGAAAGTTTACATTTAAAAATGTAAATAATGATTATAATAGCCTTTATAGTATTATTGTAAACGGTTTTACTGCAAGTCCTTTGTATGATATAAAACTAGAATTACCTAACAACTATATTTGGTTGCATTACACAGGAAGTGTTATTCCTGAGAAAGCGACAGTTCAGTTTATGGTTTCTTCTAAAGAAGCTTCTTCTGCTACAAGCAGTGTTTCTGAGCCATTTGTAAAAGATCAGATTAATAAATTATTTCAAAAATAAATTCTAGTTTCAGGTTTTTATTTGTTTCAAGTTAAAATCTGTGTTAGGAAACTTTTAAACACAAAAAAGGCTATTCAGATTTGAATAGCCTTTTTTAGTTTACAGTTTTCGGTCTCAGTATTGAGTCAGCAAATAACTGAATACTGAATACTGCGACTGTCACTGCGACTTATATTTTCTTCACGTATTGTGTGATAATTACAATTTGCTGTCCATCTACCTTTCCTTCAATATATTCCGCATTTTCGTGATCTAAACGAATGTTACGAACAGCAGTTCCTTGTTTGGCAACCATACTTGATCCTTTTACTTTAAGATCTTTGATTAAAACTACAGAATCTCCGTGTTCTAAAATTACGCCGTTACTATCGCGGTGAATGATTTTGTTTTCGTCTTCTTCCCCTTCTCCAGTTGCTTGTGCCCATGCCAGAGTATCTTCGTCTAAATACATCATGTCTAATAATTCCTGAGGCCAACCAGCAGCACGCATGCGGCTTAGCATTCTCCAGGCTACAACTTGTACAGCAATATTTTCATTCCACATGCTGTCATTAAGACATCTCCAGTGATTTAAATCTACATTATCAGGGTTTTCAATTTGATCAATGCACGTACTACATGCCATTATGCTTTCGTCAAGTCCGCCTTTTTGAGTTGGTAATACCTGATATACTTTTAGGTTTTCTTCGGCTCCACAAAGTTCACATTTAGATCCGCTGCGTTTGTTTAATTCTCTTTCGATGCTCATTATTTGGTGTTTATTTTAAAATGCGAAATTACTTATAATTTGCTTCGCTGGCAAGTTTATGTTTTTTGGGTTATTTTTTCACTCGAACTGCATCCGGAACCAGCATTTCATATTCGCCGCCATGACGCAATACATCACGAACAATGCTTGAACTAATAAATGAGGTACTTGCTGCTGTTAATAGAAATACGGTTTCTATTTTAGATAGTTTTCTGTTGGTGTGGGCAATGGCTTTTTCGAATTCGAAATCGGCAGGATTGCGCAAACCTCTTAAAATGAAATTGGCTTTTAATTTTTTTGCCAAATCAATAGTCAATCCTTCGTATGTTATAACAGAAATTTTTGGTTCGTCTTTGAAAGTTTCTTCTATAAAACGTTTTCTTTCTTCGAGTGAAAACATGTATTTTTTCTCGGCGTTCACACCAATTGCAATTACAATTTCATCAAATAAAGGAATTCCTCTTTTAATGATGTCTTCGTGTCCTAATGTAATGGGATCAAATGATCCCGGAAATATGGCTTTTCTCATTTTTTTAAGGTTCAGAGATTGAGAGATTCAAGGTTATAAAGGTTTTTAATTACTAAAACCATTAACGTTTTTTTGAGTAATTTTTAATATTTGATTTTCTTGATAAAGTTTAATTAAATCTTTTCTTGAATAAGAAACTTTTCGATTTGAATAGTTTTCAGGTTTATTTAAGTCATCTATTTCATTAGGCATATAAGCGTCAAAATCGTTTAAAGTAGCGTATACACTATCAGTTGTGATTTTATCAATTCGCATATTTGAATAATATCCATTATTTAATTTTAAATTATAAACATCTCCTTGTATTGGATTTTTAATTAAAATTCCAGCTTCGTCTTTCTTTTCAAAATAACTATAAATTGTAAAAATAAGGAATAAAGCAATTATAATGGAACCAGAAAACATCCAAAGTGAATTATCTAATTTTTCGTTTCTCAGTTGTAATTGAGCGATTTCAGATAAATCTTCATAATCAAAGTTTTTATTACATTGACTGCATTTTATATAAACTGATTTTCCAACTGGAAATAAAGGAAACAAAGTAATATGGGTATATCTTTTATAAATACTAAAATATAAATCATCTTGTGCTCCACAATTTGGACATTTTTCATTCAATATAGAACCATTTTTCATATTTGATTCTCGAGTTCCAACAAGAAATATCATATCTTTTTATTTGAGATTTTCTGTTAAGTAATCCTTTTTGTATTTATAGCCGGAACCCATTCATCTTTTTTGCAGACTTCACATTTTGCAGTTCCTGATTTTTGTTCTTCGGTATGTCCGCAAAAAGTGCAGGCGTGTATACCATCATTTTCGATGATTTTGCTTTTTTTATTGAATGCTCCGGGTAGGATTGGTAATCCGAATTTTACTTCCTGATCTTCATAAAAAAAGACGCTTATTTCTCCGCTGGTTTCTATAAAAGCATGTTTTATTTGTCCCAGATGTTCAATAGATTTTATGCGAAGCTCAGAGAAAAACTCGTCTTGTGCAAGGCTTTCCTTTTTGAAAGTCGCAATAGAAAATTTACCATTATTGATCAGACATTCCGTTTTACCTTCTATAAATTCTTCAAATTTTTTGCTTTTTCCGGTAAGCCAGGTTACGGATCGATATAAAATAATAATGACCGTAAAAACGATGGCAGCCGGAACAATACCAACATCTTCATAAAACATAGGGTCTCCTGCTGCAGATCCTAAGGCAATAATGATTACAGTTTCGAAAATCGATAATTGTTTTACACCTCGTTTTCCTGCCAGTTTTAGGGTTAACAGTAAAATGATAAACATAACTGTAGAACGAAATATTACTTCCAAAGCAAAGTTTGCGGGAAGATTGTTGTAAAAAAGTCTATTCCATTCGAAGATTTCTTTCATTTTTTTGAGGTTCTAAGTTGCTGAGGCGCTGAGTTACTAAGTCTTTTTCTTTGGGCTAAATCAGTTTGAGAGAGACTTCTCCCGAAGTCTGAAAATATTTGAGCTAAAAAAAGGTTCTAAAATCTTAGTGCCTTAGCAACTTAGTATCTCAGAACCTTTTCTATATTATGCCAACGCTAACTCAATTGCATTAGTGAATAAATCTTCCAGAGATATTCCGGCTGCTTTTGCTTGTTGCGGGATTAAACTTTCTGTTGTCAGACCTGGAATTGTGTTCATTTCCAGCATATATGGTTCGTTGTCTACGATAATGAATTCACTTCTTGAAAAGCCTTTCATTTTAAGTACTTCGTAAGCACGTTTTGCAGTTTCTCCTACTTTTTGTGTTAGTTCATCTGAAATTCTGGCGGGTGTAATTTCTTGTGATTTTCCTTCATACTTAGCTTCATAATCAAAGAAATCATTGTCAGAGACAATTTCGGTAATTGGTAAAACTTTAATTTCTCCCTGATAGTTGATTACTCCAACAGAAACTTCGGTTCCGTCAAGGAAGCTTTCGATGATGATTTCGTTATCTTCTTTATACGCTACTTCAATTGCAATTGGCAATTCGGCTTCTGATTTTACTTTTGAGATTCCGAAACTAGAACCTGCTTTGTTTGGTTTTACGAAACATGGCAAACCTACTTTTTTAACGATTTCGGCAGTATTGATAACATCACCTTTATTTAAGTAATAAGAAATTGCCGTTTTGATTCCGTATGGTTTTAAAACCGATAATAAATCACGTTTATTGAATGTTAATGCGGCTTGGTAATAATCGCAAGACGATTGTTTAATTCCTAATAATTCAAAATAAGCCTGCATTAATCCATCTTCTCCGGGAGTTCCGTGAATAGCATTGAAAACACAGTCGAAAGTAATTTTCTGATCGTTTACAGTTACAGAAAAATCATTTTTATCAATAGCATATTCAGCATTGTTTTCATCTACATAAACCCATTTTTCTTTAAAAATATGAATACGGAATCCGTTGTATTTTGTTTTGTCAAGATATTGGTGAACGACGTTTCCGCTGATAAGAGAAATTTTATATTCGCTTGAATATCCGCCCATGATGATGGCTATGTTTTTCATTGATTTGATGTTTAATCGTTTATTGTGTATTTGTTTAATCGTTTATTTATTTCAGGTTTCAGGTTTTTGCCATTATTGTGTTCTCATTTTGTCATTTCTCGGAATGACAAAAAAAGCAATAAAAATGTTCTTATAAAACCTAAAGCCCTAGCCCTGATTGGAGCGGCATCCTTTTTTGCCGGGGTTCGGCATAAAAGATACAGCGGACAGCAGGAAACAGCTCCTGAAAATTGTCCTTAGACTTCTCTGAGGATGACAATCGCAACACTTTCTTGCTTAAAACAAAATTATCATTTTTTTTGAAACGAAATAGCTTTATCTTTGCCACAACTAAAAATAAATTTATGAGTTTACGTAAGTATTTAACGAGCCGTGTATTTTTTGTACAAATACTAATCGCGGCTGCTATCATTGCAGTTTTAGGTTATTTGTTTATGCATTGGCTGACTTTTACAACTGATCATGGTCACGAAATTGCCGTTCCTAATTTATCTAAATTGACTGAGGAGCAGGTAGAATCAAAATTGGACGAATTAGACTTGGATTACGTGCTTTTGGATAGTGTTGATTACCGAAGTGAATTTCCTAAATACAGTGTTGTTGAGCAAGATCCGTTGCCGGGAACAATGGTAAAAGTAGGAAGAAAAATATATATTAAAATTAATGCATCTGGATTTTCGTCTGTTAAAATTCCGGATTTGATCGAGAAAACGTATCGTGAGGCTGTTCCTACTTTAAAGGCTTTAGGGCTTGAACAGGGAACGATTACTTATATCCCAAATCTTGGAAAAGATATGGTTTTAGAGATGCGTTATAAAGGTAGAAACTTAAAAGTAGGAGACCGCGTGCTTAAAGCTTCTAAAATCGACTTGGTTTTAGGAGACGGAAAAGCAACGTATGTAGATGAAAGTCAGGCGACAGACAGTTTAGCTGCGCCAACTACTGAAACCCCAAAAGATGAACAATAATAATGAAAATTTAGATCTGGAAGACGAATTATTCGAACATTTTAGATTTGAAGTCCCTAAAGGTCAGGCGCTTTTGCGTATTGACAAGTATTTAATGAATTTGATTCAGAATGCGACGCGAAACAAAATTCAAAACGCCGCAACTGAAGGAAATATCTTCGTAAATGATATTCCGGTAAAATCAAATTATAAAGTTAAACCGTTTGATGTAGTGACGGTTATGTTAACGCATCCGCCTTTTGAGAATCATATTCTTCCGGAAGACCTTCCGTTGAATATCGTTTATGAAGATGATGCTTTATTACTGATTAATAAAGAACCTGGAATGGTGGTCCATCCTGGTCACGGTAATTATACCGGAACTTTGGTAAATGCTCTGGCACATCATTTTGATAATTTGCCAATGAACAGCAGCGAACGCCCAGGTTTGGTTCACCGAATTGATAAGGATACGTCCGGACTTTTAGTGGTGGCTAAAACCGAAGCGGCTATGACGCATCTGGCTAAACAATTTGAAGCTAAAACTTCTGAACGTGAATATATTGCCCTTGTTTGGGGGAATGTTGCTGAAGAGGAGGGAACTATTGAAGGTAACCTTGCAAGGCACTTAAAAGACCGCATGCAAATGGCAGTTTTTGCTGATCCAGAAATAGGAAAACCTGCGATTACGCATTATAAAGTTTTAGAACGTTTTGGGTATGTGACTTTGATTTCCTGTAAACTGGAAACAGGCAGAACACACCAGATTCGTGCGCATATGAAACATATTGGTCATCCGCTTTTTAATGACGAACGTTACGGTGGTCATTTGATTTTGAAAGGAACGACGTTTACAAAATACAAACAATTTATAGACAATTGTTTTAAGGCTTTGCCACGTCAGGCGCTTCACGCTAAAACGCTTGGTTTTGTGCATCCGACAACTGGCGAAATGATGCGTTTTGATACTGAACTACCTCAGGATTTTCAGGATTGTATCGAGAAATGGCGCAATTATGGAAAGACGCATAATATGGAAGATGATGAGAACTAATTTTAGAAATTAGATTTTAGAATAAAGAAAATAGAGATAAGATTTTCTGATATAAAAAAAGCTCCAATTTGGAGCTTTTTTTTATATCTAATCAATTATGACTTTTCTATTTAGAAATAGTGAAATTTTATCCGCAATCTCAATGGCTTCTTTCTCGCCTAATCTTTTTTTGATTATATAATCGTGAGAAGAACCAGGAAAAATTTTTAAATAAATAATCCATCCGCTCTCAAATTTATTGATGCTATTATAAATGTTTATAGATTGTAATTTGTTTAGATTGCAATGAAACTTATCATTAATAAACAAATTTTCTTCTTGAATGTTGAATTTGTGATATTTGTTTTTTGTCCACTCGTAGTATTTATTAAATGTTAGATATAATAGAATAAGTATTAAAATTATTAATGAACCCCAAATATTTTGTATTACACCAGATCTTATTTTTAAAGCTATTAATGTTAAAATAGATAGTGAAAATACTATTGATAGAATTGTGGAGGTCTTATTAAAATTAAAAGAAATAATAATTTCATTACTTTCCATTTTCTTAATAATATATTTTTCCATCGTTCAAATATATGTACTAATTTAATAGATTGTATATAGATTAAAAGGGTGTTTTTCTACTAAATACTTTTTATTATTAAATCTATGATTTTTACTTCGCCGTTTGTTAGAAAACCTAATTTACCTTGTTCATTTAATTTACTTTTTTCTATGGAACATTCTAAGAAGTTTTCGTTATCTACAGAAAAAAACAATTGATTATTTGAAACCCTGATTTTTACGGCATACCATTTATTGTTTTCAAGTTTCATTGATTTTTTAAACAAAGTTGGACCGCCTCGTTTGCCATATTCGTCGCTGTTTTTATTGTAAACCCCTCTGCCTATCACAATATTCTGGTCGATTTGGTACAGATAAGTCCTGATGTAATTTTCTTTGTCGATATTTAACATTACTTCAAAAAGAGATTCTCGCGTCATGTTTACTTTAAAATCGATCTCATAATTTTCAGGCAGTTGTTTTTTAGATTCTATAACGCCCCAATGCATTGGACCTCCAATTCCTTTTAAGGTGTCTTTTTCCAGAAACCATTCTTTGGGATTTGATTTCCATTCTGATTTTAAAGAACCGCTTTCACTTATTTTGTATTGATGTTTTGCGGTCGAAATTGTTCCGCAACATGAAGTGATTACTATTGAAAAGGCTGATAATACGATATGTTTAATTCTCATTTGTTTTTTAGTTTAACTCTGAGTGGTATTTAATATTACCAATAGATCCTGCAGGATTTGGTAAAAGTTCAAAAACCGAAGTAGGAGCGAGGCCAGTTTCTATACGATGCGAAACATATAAAATACTAACATTTGTTTCTTGTTTAATGGTATTGATAAGCTGAATGACCAAATCGACATTTTCGTCGTCTAAGCCTTCAACAGGTTCGTCTAAAATTAATAATGGCGGGTGTTTTAAAACGGCACGAACAATCAAGGCAACTCTTTGCTGACCAATTGATAGATCGATAAAACGTTTTTTTCTTAAATCGCTCATTTCAATAACTTCAAGCCATTGTGCTACGGTTTGTTTTTGCAAAGTAGTTGGTTCAATATATAATCCTATGGAATCGAAAAAGCCGGAAAGAATCATTTCTTCTAAAGTATGTCCTTTTTGAAATAAATCAGTCATAGAAGTAGTGAAGATTCCAATTTGTTTTTTGATATCCCAAACGCTTTCACCAGTTCCTTTTTTTCTTCCGAATAAATGTAAATCCTGTCCAAATCCTTTTGGGTTATCTCCTGTAATCAATGAAAGGATAGTACTTTTTCCCGAACCATTCGGACCAATTAATTGCCAGAATTCACCTTGTTTTATCGTCCAGGAAATGTTGTCTACAATTTTGCGGTCGTCATAACTTACAGAAACGTTTTCCATTTTTATTAGTACACTTTCGTGAAAGGAATGCGGCTCAATAGCTTTTGGAATCGCTGCTGTGTTTAGGGTTTTAAAATGATGAATGGCTTTTGGTATAGGATGTAATTCAAAAGTATTGTCTTTGATATGTGCTTTATTAGGCACAAAAGCTAATACATCAACTACACGATTTACGATTTGGATAATAGCAATTTCATCTGTCAGGTCTTTTAAGGATTCGGCTAAAATTACGCGGGAGGCCTGATCTAAATGATCAAACGGATTATCAAAAATGATAAAATCGGGTTTTTGATTGATACAATATTTCAGAAATTCTTTTTTGCGTTCTCCTGATGAAAAAGTTCTTAATTGCCTGTGGGATTCCGGAGATGCTTCTACAATATCATATTGATATTCTTTTTCGATGAATTTTTCAATCGCAATGTCTGAAAACAAAATACCTTTTTGATTGTTAAAAACGGCTAATTCTCCTTTGGCTTCACCAGAAAGTAAAGTATCTATAAAAGCTTTTTTATTTACGTGATTTGATAAGAGTATATCCCAATGTTGCATTTTAATATATTATTTATTTGCGCATAGATTAATAGCTTTTTTTGCCACAGATTAAAAAGATTAGAATGATCAATTAATCTGTGACAAATAGATTTTTTAAAGAATTATATATGCTTTAAATGTTTTTTAGTTTATTCTGTTTTTATTGTTGCCATTTCTCTATTGTTGCGAGACCATTCGCTCCAGGATCCTACATATAGTTTAGGAATTGGAAGTCCGGCATAATCCATCGCGAGTAAAGTATGACAAGCAGTAACACCAGAACCGCAATGCACGATTATATTTTCAGGATTTTTGGCTCCTGTAATTTCAGTATATTTTTTTGCTAAAACGTCAGCCGATTTATAAAATCCATCTTCGCTTAAGTTTTCACTAAACGGAACATTGATAGCGCCGGGAATATGTCCTGCAATTAAATCCAGCGGTTCTGTAAGGCCATCAAAACGATTTTTATCTCTTACATCAATGACTATACTTTCTTCGTTATTTCTGGCTTTTTCGACTTCATCGATATCGGCTTGAGTTAATTTCCATTCTGTAACTGTATATTTTTGTGTAGGTTCAAAAGTTTCTAATTCTGAACTGACAGGAAAACCAGTTTGTATCGCGGCTTGTAAACCTCCGTTTAAAACCTGAACTTTTTCATGACCAATCGCACGTAACATCCACCAAAATCTGGCAGCGGCATTCGATCCGTTTTTGTCATCATAAATAACAACATGACTCGAAGGTGAAATTCCGACTTTAGAAAGTACTTCAGAAAATTTTTGAAGTGATGGTAAAGGATGTCTTCCTCCGTTTGCGGGATTTTCAACAGTTGCCAGATCACGATTTAAATCTACATAACGTGCATTTTTTAGATGTTCGTTTTGATAGTTTTCTTCAGCATTAATTCCTGCTCTGGCATCGATTAATATAACTTCAGGAGAATCTTTTATGTTTAAAAGTTCTTCCGGATTTATAATGGAAGATAATTTGTTTGACATTTTAGTAAATTCTTTTTTTGTTGAAAAAACAATATTGTGATCTATCAATCTGGAATTTTTTCGATCAATATTTCATTATCTGCTTTGTCGTAATATGTACAAGTCATTTCAATGATATCAACGCGCCATTTTGCAATTCCGGATTGTGCTGCATGTTGGCAAAAGGTCAAGTAATCTGTTTGACCATCCTGGTGCATTACTAAAAATTCTATAAAACGTTCTTTATTGGCAACTGGAGCCACCTGAATTTCAGGATATTTCTCGTCTGCAGAAACTTTGTAATTATTTACGCCGTAATATTCAACATTTCCATTGTTAACGAAGGTGTCGTACCCTTTTACACCCAAAATGATCAGGTCTTGTATATAATTTGGAAAATCTGCACCGCTTTGCACTTTGGCATGTGCTTCTTTTATTTGCTCGATTGTAAACATGTGTTTTAGTTTTTAGTTAAAGTTAAAGGCTGCCACGAATTGTTATGAAATTAATTAAGAATTTTGAATAAAAAAATTAATGCTGATTTTTATCATCGGTGGCATGAAAAATTATGATTTCAAAAATACGATTAATGGTTTTATACATTGGTCGAAAGATTCGATATGTGGTAAATGTCCTGTGTTTGGGACTTCGACCAATTTCGCATTCGGAATTGCTTTTTGTGTTTTTTTGCCCAGCTCCATATAATTACCCATAGTTTTTCTGATTTCTTCAGATACCAAAGGTTTTCCTATAGCTGTTTTATCTCTTGTACCAATGATTAAAAGTGTTGGACTTTTGATGTTTTTAAATTCATATAAAACAGGTTGTGTAAATATCATATCATACATAAGTGCAGAATTCCAGGCAACTTTTGCATAATCAGGAGCAGTTGTCCAGCCGGCTCCAAGTTCAGCCCATTTTTGAAAATCAGCATTCCACTTACCATCATAATAGTTTGCCATTTGATAGCTTTTTATATTTTGATAGTTTTGTTTTAGTTCAGATTCGTACCACCAATCTACAGGTTTGTAGGGCACAACGAGTTTCCAGTCTTCTAAACCAATTGGGTTTTCTAATACTAATTTCTGTGTCGTTTCCGGATACATTAAAGCAAATCTCGTCGCTAACATTCCGCCCATAGAATGTCCTAAAATAGTTGCTTTTTCGATTCCTAAATGATCTAATAGTTTTTTTGTATTGGCAGCAAGCTGCTGAAATGTATATTGAAAATTATCTGGTTTAGAGGATTTACCAAATCCTATCTGATCAGGGACAATAACCCTGAAACCTTCTTTTGTCAAAGCTTTTATAGTAGTCTCCCAATAAGCGCCATTAAAATTTTTACCATGAAGTAAAACAATATTTTTATTGTTGTAATTATCAGGTTTGATATCCATATAAGCCATTTTAAGATATTGACGCTGATTGCTCAATTCTAAAAATTGTACAGTAAAAGGATATTCATAATGGGTTAAGTTGATGTCGAGTGCCTTTATATTCTCTTGCTGCGAAAAACACAAGAAGGGCAGCAGTAACATTATAATTTTTATATTTTTCATCTTTTGAATGTATTGGTTTTGGAGTATTTATAAAATTAAAGTTAACCTTTTTAAATTCAAAAAATAAAATCTTAAAATTATCAGAAAATATCTACTGCTAATTATGCCATGACGGCAACAATATTTAGAGCGACTTCAGCTAATTTTTTATCACCAATAATTGTTACTTTTTCTTTTGCCTGATGAGGAGTCATGCCTTTTGAAAATAATAGCCAGGCATCGTCTGGATCAATTTTTATAATTGCACTTTGTTCATCATCAAAAGATTCAATGAATTTCCACTCCCTTTCCTCCTTAATAATATTCCATTGACCACCAATGTCACTATTAACTATTAATGTTACAATTGTACCTTTTTCTGCGGCTGTATTTTTATAAGTATGAGGCAATGCATACATAAATGTACTGATGAATGGATGAAATAATGTTTTTGTCAGGAGTGCCTGTTTTCCTACGGCATTTCTAATTTGTTGTTGATGCAGGAATTTTTCAGTGTATTCGCGTGCAATATGAAACCAGTTTAGCGAAGTTTCTTCTCCTGCCCATGCGACCGAAAAAATGGCATTTTCGAAAGGATTTAATGTTTGTAAATGTTCTGAATATTGTTTGCCTGTAGTTTCTAACAATTGGGTTAAAACAACTGGGCTAAGTCGTTTTGTTGCATTTGTCCAACTCATGTTAAGCTGATTCAAAAATGTAACCAGATCACCATATGAATTAATATTTTCAGGTTTTTCGCCAAAATACTGATCTCTTGAGATCGATAAACCTCTTAAGTTTCCATCCAGCAAATGCGAGGCAATATCTTTTACAGCCCATTTTCTGGCAACGGTTGGTGCATTCCATTCTTCATCTGATAATGAATTTAGAAGGTCTATTAGTAATTCATCTAAAATAGAAAAGAGATGTACGGTTTTTATGGGAACAATTTTTGGAGATAGCATACATGAAATTATTTTTCTGAAGTTTTTGTTTCATTATTTTTTAAAGTGACAACACGTTGCGGATAAGGAATATCGATATTAGCTTCATCAAAACGTTTTTTAATGCTTTGCAGTAAGTCACAATACATAACAAAACCGTCTGTAGAATTTTTTGCCCATGCCCAGGCTTTTAGCGTCACGCTTGAATCTGCCAGTGCCACAACACGGGCAATGACCAAAGGTGTTTTTTGCTTTTTATTTTCAGCTGTTCTCGTATCAATAAAAAGAGGGTGTTTAGCAATTTCGTCCTGCATGATTGCTAATGCATTCTCGATATTAGATTCATAACCAATTCCTATTTCGATTATTTTGCAGCATTTAGTATCATGCATATTGGTGTTTACAATTATCTGATTGCTGATCACAGAATTAGGAATTATGATTCGGTTGTTTTCAGCATCTTTCAAGACAACTTGTCTTAAATTGATATCTTCAACCGTACCAACAAAATTGTTTATTGTAATCTTATCATTGATTCGGAAAGGCTTAAAAATCACCAGAAAAATTCCGCTTACAATATTACTTAAAGCTTGTTGAGAAGCTAAACCTGCTACTAACGAAATAACACCTGCGCCAGCTAAAAAGGAATGACCAATAATTTTGAATTCCGGAATTTGTATGAGGGCAAAAGCAAAACCTAAAATATAAATTACGGTAATGATTAAATGTTTTAAGAATCTAAAACCTGTTGCATCATATTCTTTATCCGTTAATTTTCGATATAAAAAATAGCGTAAAATTTTTTCGGTCAATGCACCTAAAACAATTGTAGTAAGAGCAATTATGGCAATTATTATAGCTATTCTAAAGTCTTTTGAAAAGTCGATCATAAACATTTAAGCTTTTATATTAAATCTAATATTTTGTATTTAATAAATAAGTGAGGATTTCAGTTTTAAGCTAATTTACGAAGTTTTAGATCTTTGTATGTATAGTTGCTCTTAATAATTTGTATGCAGGTGTAGATTTTTTGATAGGATATAATCCTGTGATATTCAATTTTTATTTTTAATTGGTAAATTATCAGATAATAAGTTATGAGTTGATTATTGTGTAATAATATTATTTTTTGTTACATTTTTTGAAGTAAATTTTGTAAAAAGAAGATTTTTTTAATTTTAAGTTATTACGATTGATGTTAGTTTCTGTTTTCTTGTGAATTGTGTAACGTGTTGATAATTAATAATGTAAATCAGGATAGGGCAGGACGGTCTCCTTTTGTGATATCGCTAATTTGGTTATAACTATTTAACCAAATTAACCAATTTATCATGAAAAAAAGTTTTTTAACCTTTACGTATGCTCTTAAAATTTTTATGATTTGTACATTTTCGGTACACTTTTGTGATGCTCAAACACTGGCATTTCCTGAAGCTACAGGTTTTGGCAGATTCACTACAGGAGCAAGAGGCGCTGCAAATCCTCAAATTTATTTAGTAACCAATTTAAATGACAGCGGACCGGGATCGTTTCGGGATGCAGTTAGTCAGGAAGGCCGATTTGTAATTTTTAGAGTTGGCGGTATTGTAAATTTGCAAACTCAGGTTGTTGTAGCAAGTAATACTACGATTGCAGGGCAAACTGCAACCGGAGAAGGAATTGTGTTTTTAGGCCCTCGTGTTACTTTTTCGGGAGCCAGTAATACAATTGCCAGATATCTTCGTATTCGGTATGGTGGCACGGCTCAAAATCAGGATGCATCAGGCTTATCAAATGGGGCTAACCTTATTTTTGACCACATGACTTTTACGTGGGGAACAGATGAAGTTTTCTCTATTAATTGGGATAATAAAGGAATAAGTCCTGATAATATAACCATTCAAAATTCGATTATTGGTCAGGGATTGCATCGTCATAATCATTCGGCCGGTGGTTTGATGCAGCCTTCCGGAGGAAAAATAAGTTTAATAGGAAACTTATATATCTGCAATAAAACGCGTAATAATAAAATAAAGGGAATTAATGAGTTTGTAAACAATGTTGTTTATAACTGGGGTAATTACGGAAACACTTACGGACATACAGAATCTGGCGATGCTTATATTATGGGAGGAGATTCTGCAGGAAGATCTGATGTTAATATTATCAATAATTATTTTATTGGCGGTCCAAATACAAGTTCTACGATTTCGACGCCTTTTAACAGAGGAAATGACAATTTCTCTTTGTACGGTTCCGGAAATTATTTTGATAATAATAAAGATGGTGTTTTAAACGGCACTTTGGTTCCGGCAGATTTAACCGGATATCCTACTGGAGATGCTGCTACTATTTTATCAACACCTTATGATTATCCTATGAAAAATACAACAGTTACGGCTCAGGATGCTTATGATAAAATAGTGCTGAATGTTGGAGCTTCTTACCCAAGACGTGATCAGGTCGAGAATTTAATGATTTCTGATTTAAAGTCTAAAGGAACAACGGCAACTTATGTGTATGTTCAAACTGATTTAACACAAAAATTTGGTTTTATAAACGGTGGCGCAGGACATGTTTATGGTGCTCCGGCTCCAATTGATACTGATAATGATGGCATGCCTGATGCGTGGGAAGATGCAAATGGTCTTAACAAAAATGTTGCAGATGCTTTATTAGTAAGTACAATTCATGCACCTTATTTGAATATTGAGGTTTATATAAATGGATTGACAAATGAAACACCACCGGATTTTATTATTCCACCATCTGATATTACTTTTACCAATGTGGTTTCTACCGAAATTCCGGTCTCTAGTTCTGTTACTTTAAATTGGGGTGATAATGCAGCAAATGAAGATCATTATGTTTTAGAGCGTTCTGCTAATGGAACTGACTTTACAATAATTGCTACATTAGGATCTAATATCACGACTTATAATGATTCAGGTCTAGTGCCCAATACGCAATATTATTATCGTGTTAAGGCTACAAATAGCACAGAATCTTCTGTGTATAATACTGTAGCAGTGATAACAACACCGCCAATTCCATCTGCACCAACAAAAGCAATTACACCAACACCTGCTGCAGGATTTAATACTGTAGAATTGACAAGTGGAAATTTGACTCTAAAATGGACCGGAAGCTCGAACACGCTTAGTTATGCGGTATATTTTGGTACCAATCCTTCAAACTTGACTAAAATGGCAGATGTTGCATATTCTGCAAATCCATCTTATCAGGTTACAGGATTAAGTGCTGCAACAAATTATTACTGGCGAATAGATGCAATAAATGCTAAAGGAACGGCAACAGGCGATGTATGGAATTTCAGTACGATAAAACCGGGAATTGTGGGACATTGGCCGTTTAAAGAATCAGCCTTAGAAGGAGAACGAATTACTGATATTACGACTTATGCAAATCATGGTGTATTGGATATTTCTTTTGATAATGCTGCTGTCAGAGTTCCGGGAAAGGCAAACAATGCGATTGATTTTTCGACATCATTAAATAATAAATCTATGGTAAATATCCCGAATCAGGATTATTTATTATTTGATAAAAATTCCTTTACCGTTTCTTTCTGGATGAAAGCAGCTCCGGCTTTATTACCAAGTTCTTCAGCAACGAGTATTTATGTATTGTGCAAAGGTTCATTTACAAAAAATGCGACAACCGGAGCAACTGGTAAAAGATATAATATTGAGGTTAAAGGCGGGCTTTTACGTTTTGCAATAGATGATGATGTTACAAAAAGAGAAGTGACTACGGCTGCGGCAAAATATTTTACTGAAAATTGGGTAAATGTGGTTATTATGAGGGATATTATTGCCCATAAAATGAGAATTTACACAGATGGTATTTTATCGGCAGAACTTGATGAAACAGCTGTTACAGGTATTGCTGAACCTACTGATTTAATAATAGGGAATATTGGCGAACTCGAACTGTCATCCGGTACTGCTCCGGCGCCATATAAAGGCTTGTTTGATGAACTCCAACTATTTAATTATCCGCTAAATGCTACTGAAGTAATGGGATTGTATACGCAGGTATTTTTAAGTACAGATAAATTCAGTCAAAACAAAAGTAATATAATTGTGTATCCCAATCCGGTAAAAGATCAGGTTCATATTACGATTCCTGATTATAATTTATTACATGCAACAGCTACATTAAGCGATATGACTGGGAAAATTATTCTAAAAGAAAAGATTTCTTCTGACGGAAATGGAGATTTTACTTTAAATATAGCCCATAAAGAAGTTTCTGGAATTTACATGCTGAATGTTTCAGGTGAAAATTTGAATAGCAATTTTAAGATTATTATAGAATAAGAATCACTTTTTATAAACTAAAAAGACCGTTACAAATTCTGTAACGGTCTTTTTTTATGAATAGTAAATATGGATTTAATTTTAAAGTCCAACAAAATCATCACTTTTAGGGAAGATGCTCAAAGCTTCTATTGCTATTTCCGGAGTTGGTGAAGCCAATTTACGAAGTTTAGTATCCATCCAGGCACCATCTACCGTAATAACAGCACAAAGTGTATCATCTTCTCTTCTAAATTCATGAATAATGGACCAACGCGAAGCATCAGCTTTCATTTTTGAAGTTTTAGTGTGAATGAATATTTTATCAGAAAGTTTTAATTCTTTTCTAAAAACACATTCTTCTCTAAATAAAACGGGACCAAAACCCTGTGTCTGCATTACTTTTAAAGTTAATCCCAGTTCTTCAAGGATTTCAATACGATGTTGTGCACCAAAATCATAATAAGCACTATGACGAACGTGAAAATTAGGGTCAAGATCAGACCAGCGAAATGATATTTCTTTTTTAAATGAAGCCATTATTTATTTGTATTTATAAGTGTATTGTAAATGCTTTTGCAACGATTATTTTCTCTAAAAAGCATTCGTTTTAATGAAAGTCGAAATTACAAATAAAAAAGGAAATTGTTTGTCAGAAAGTTTAAAGTCTTATTTTTTTGAGCAGAAATTAATGTCCTTTTTTAGAATAAATATTGAATTGCTGAAACGAAATTTCTCCAAAATCTTTAACCGTTTCCAGTTTATCAACATTTGCTATTAGAGCTTCTGCATTAGGATCCTGACTTGGATTCAGGATATAATTGATAAAATGATCCTTATATAAATACCAGTTGTTTTTTGTTTTGTTAAATTTAAAAGTTGTGATATGTTCCCAATGATGGCCGCCTGAGATTCTGTGTTCGATAGAAAAATAACCGTTTTTGATTGCAATTGCATTAAACGGATCTCCAAATAATCCTCCGCAATCAATACAATATGCAGCATTTTCGTTTTTATAGGCTAATTTGTAACTTCCGTCTTTTTGGCCTAATAATAAAAGTAAAGGTCTTTTGTCAGGTTTGCCCTGATCCATATTTGAAGTAGTTTCTTCTGTAGCTTTGCGTAAAACCAAAATACAATCCTCTATTTTGTCCAGATTCAAATCGCCTTTTTCTTCTATAATAGCCTCATAACCTTTAGGAATAAATAACTTTAATTTTTGGCTGGTAACTTTGATGCTTTCGTTAAAAGTATCATATTTTTTAACGGGGTTGCTTTTTGTGGTTTTGTTGCCTGTTTTTTGTTGTGAAAAAGCAAAACCCAGATTAAAAATAAGAATTAGCAATAAAATTGATTTTTTCATTTTCGACTTTTTTTCTTAAATATTATTGTGTTTTACAAACTTTCTAAATTATCCCATTCATATTCTATCTTGTCCAGTTTCCTGTAATACGGAATAAGTAATATGATCTCTAATCTTAATGCGAAATGACCACCACTGGTTACAAAAGGAAGTATAAACATAGAAACGATACAAATCACGACTCCCAGAACAGCATCAATTTTCCCTATTGAGATTGCATTGGCTCTTTCAAACCAAAGAGAATATGCGGCAAAACCTTTAAATACCATAATGGCAACAATAAACATTCCTATTGGTGAAAGAGCTGTATTACTCGAAAAACCATAAAGAGAAATATTTACGTTTGATATGAAAAAGCTCATTAAAATTGAGCTTAAAGCGCAAATTGCTAAAATCATAAAAATCCAGCAAAATGTTTTAATCCACCACGGCAAAAGTTTTCTTCTGATTACGGGTAGTTTATCGAATTCGTCAAAGTGGCTTTCTAATTCCTGATTCATTATATTTTTTGTTTTATTTAATACGTCCTGAATTATATAACCTGCGTAAGAATCAGGATTAAAATAGTTAGTTGTATTCCTAAGATAATCCAGAAAAAGTTTCTGCTTGGCTGTGAAACATTTTTTAAGCCAGTAATTATTTTACCTTTTATGATGTCAGGAAAATTTACGTTTTCATCTTTAAAATCGACTTCGTCCAGCTTTATTTTTTTTAAACCATAAATAATTATTTTTTTCAACCATTTATTATCATTAGAATCTCTAATTTCCTGTATTAACTTAAGTTGTAATTTGGTTTTATCAGCTCCTTGTTTTAGTAAATCAGGTTGGTTAGTCTTGACTTTATTTAGTACTTTATCAATAATAGGGAATAATAGAGTTTCTCCCTTATCTGATAATAATTTATGGATGGTTTTTGATATTATATATTTATTACCAAAAGAAAATAATATGAACGGACCTATAAATGTTGAGATTACGGTTAAACCAAAGCCAATTGGACGTAATGCAAATAATAGAAGTATAACAGATGAAGCTGATACATGTCCCAGTCCTGTACCTGATTGATAAATAATGGTGAATAAGGTAAATACTCCTATAATGGCATATAGTATTTGTCCGAGGATATTGATTTTGAAAAAACTAAAGGTTGCGCTACTAAATAGTTTAGTAACATATTTTAAATTATCATTCATTAATGTGGTATTTGGTTTTAGTTAAATTGGTATTTTATTCAGGTAAAAATATAGAAAAATCATTACAAATATTTAAATGATTTTTATTTATTGAAATGTTTTTAAATACTGAATGAAACAGGAACTTTTAGAATGTTGAAATAAAAGTTACGAATGTGATTCTTCTTTTTTAATGCTCAGTTTTTTGACAATCCAGGGCAAAGTAAGTCCTTGTCCAATAAGCGTTAAAAGTACTACGGCGACAGAAATGAATATAATAACGGTTCTTTCAGGAAAAGGGGAGCCGTCTTCGAGTTCTTTTGGAATACCAATTGCGATTGCAAGAGAAACAATCCCGCGCATTCCAGACCAACTCAGGATAATGCTGTTATTGAAATCTAAAAGCGCATGTTCGCTTACTCTTCTTTTTCCTTTATTATTATGAAATGCTTTTTGAAGATTGATTTTTTGAAGAAATATCCTTGCCATTCTAATAAGTAAAGCGACAATCGTTATGATAACAGCATATCCTATGTACGGTAAAATCATATGGTCGTCAATATTTTTTAGAATATATCTAAAGTTAAGCCCAATTAAAATGAAGATTAATCCGTTGAGTAAAAAAATAATTATGTCCCAAAGACTTCTGGATTGGTTTTTTAGACTTTCAGGAAATATCTTTTTACTGAATCGTGCAATTGCCAGTCCTAAAATTACCACTGCAATAACTCCGGAAACATGCAAATGCTCTGCAATAAGATAGGTGACAAATGGCATTAAGAGCATAAAACTAATTGTAACGTTTGCATTTTTGTGAACTCTGTTTAATATAAAAGACAGGATTTTCGCCATTACAAAACCTACTAAAAATCCGCCTCCAAGCAATAGTAAAAACTGTAAAGTTGCTTTCCAGATTATAAAAGCTGATCCCATTACGGCAGCTACCGCAAAACGATATGCAACAAGTGCAGATGCATCGTTGATAAGACTTTCGCCTTCGAGTATGGTTAAGGTTTTATGCGATATTCCGAGTCCTTTTGTGATACTTATTGCTGCAACAGCATCAGTTGCAGAAAGTATGGCGCCTAAAACGAACGCTAATGGCCAGGTCATTCCCGGGATCATAAAATAAGCGACAACTGCAATACCAATAGTAGTCAGGAAAACCAGCGATATGGCAAGTGTGCCAATGGTATTAATATTGGTTTTGAAGTCTTTAGGTGAGATATTAAAGGATGCATCATATAATAGTGGCGGAAGAAAAATCAGGAATATAATTTCAGGATTAATTTCAATCTCGGTCATTGTAGGTATAAAACCAATTGCAACTCCTACGATAACAAGAAGAATGGGCTGTGGTAATTTTATCGTATCAGCAAATGCAGATAGTCCTATGACGATGGCGAGAATAAAAATGATAATGCTGTAGTTTTCCATATGGCTGATATTGAATTGAAGAAGTTGCTAATGTATATATTTCAGTCTTTAATTGAAAATATAGAAAGACATTAAAATATCAAATAAAGATAATTTTCTGATGAAACCTAATGTCTAGCCCTGATTGGAGGGAAAATCCTTTTTCTTGCTTGTTTAGCAAGGAAAAGATTTGGAAGGAAAGCAGGAAACAGCTCCTTATAATGACACGTAAAGTGCTGATATGCCACGGATGTCAGGTTTTAAAAATGTCATGTTGTCAGATTGTTTTTCATGTGCCGACAGTAAAACTGACAATTTACTTTGGTTTTTTATATTGGCACAAAGATTGACTTATGCCACCTGAGTTATAAATTAGTATATCAAAATTAAATATATAAAAAATGGGTAAAATAATCGGAATTGACTTAGGTACGACGAACTCTTGTGTTTCTGTAATGGAAGGTAACGAAGCAGTTGTTATTCCTAACGCAGAAGGAAAAAGAACAACGCCATCTATCATCGCTTTTGTTGAAGGTGGAGAAATTAAAGTGGGTGATCCTGCAAAAAGACAAGCGGTAACGAATCCTACAAAAACGATTGCTTCTATTAAACGTTTTATGGGACACACTTTTGCTGAAACTACAGAAGAAGCAAAAAGAGTTCCTTACAGTGTTGTAAAAGGTGACAACAATACGCCACGTGTGGATATTGACGGTCGTTTATACACTGCTCAGGAGTTGTCTGCAATGACACTTCAAAAAATGAAAAAAACTGCTGAAGACTATTTAGGTCAAACTGTAACTGAGGCGGTTATTACTGTTCCTGCTTACTTTAACGATGCACAACGTCAAGCTACTAAAGAAGCTGGAGAAATTGCAGGTCTTAAAGTTATGCGTATCATCAATGAGCCAACTGCTGCTGCACTTGCTTACGGATTAGATAAAAAAGGAACTGATCAAAAAATTGCTGTTTACGATTTAGGTGGAGGTACTTTTGATATCTCTGTTCTTGAATTAGGAGACGGAGTTTTTGAAGTATTGTCTACAAATGGTGATACTCACTTAGGTGGTGATGATTTTGACCAGGTTATTATTGACTGGTTAGCTGACGAATTCAAATCTGAAGAAGGTATTGATTTACGTTTAGATCCAATGTCATTGCAACGTTTGAAAGAGGCTGCAGAGAAAGCTAAGATTGAATTATCATCTTCTGCTGAAACTGAAATCAACTTACCTTACGTAACTGCTACTGCTTCAGGACCAAAACACTTAGTAAAAAAATTATCAAGAGCTAAATTTGAGCAATTATCTGATACTTTAGTAAAACGTTCTATGGAGCCAGTTGCTAAAGCATTAAAAGATGCAGGTTTATCTACATCTGATATTGACGAAGTTATCCTTGTTGGAGGTTCTACTCGTATGCCAAGAATCGCTGATGAAGTTGAAAAATTCTTTGGTAAAAAAGCATCTAAAGGAGTTAATCCTGATGAGGTTGTTGCTATTGGAGCTGCTATTCAAGGTGGAGTTTTATCTGGAGATGTAAAAGATGTATTGTTACTTGACGTAACGCCTCTTTCTTTAGGTATCGAAACTATGGGTGGTGTATTGACTAAATTAATTGAGTCTAACACAACTATTCCAACTAAAAAATCTCAAGTATTCTCTACTGCTGCTGATTCTCAACCATCTGTTGAAATTCACGTATTACAAGGAGAAAGAGCGATGGCTGCTGATAACAAAACTATCGGTCGTTTCCACTTAGATGGTATTCCACCAGCACCAAGAGGAGTTCCTCAAATCGAGGTTACTTTTGATATCGATGCGAATGGTATCATCAAAGTTTCTGCAACTGATAAAGGAACTGGAAAATCTCACGATATCCGTATCGAAGCTTCTTCTGGATTAACAGCTGAAGAAATCGAAAAAATGAAAAAAGATGCTGAAGCTAATGCTGACGCTGACAAAATAGCTAAAGAAAGAGCTGAGAAATTGAACGAAGCTGATAGTACTATTTTCCAAACTGAAAGTCAATTGAAAGAATTGGGAAGTAAATTAACAGACGATCAAAAAACAGCTATCGAATTTGCTTTAACTGAATTAAGATTTGCTCACCAATCTCAAGATATTGAAGCAATCCAAAAAGGATTAGACAATGTAAATGCAGCTTGGAAAGTAGCTACAGAAGCAATGTACGCTCAAGGTGGTGAAGGTCAACAAGCAGCTCCACAACAAGAGCAATCGCAAGGTGACAATGTTGAAGACGTTGAATTCGAAGAAGTCAAGTAGGTTAATTAACATCGATTAACATCGGTTAATAATAAGTGCTAAACCGCTGTAAACTTAATGTTTATAGCGGTTTTTCTTTTTTCTTTTTTATTGTTTCTGCTCTTTTTTAATCGTTTTTCATCATATATTTGTACCACATTTGCACCGGCACTTAAGTGGAGACAAAGTGTCTCTTATGTATACTTATTGTACCTTAATAAAGGGAAATAGGCGATGAAAAGAGAAAAATAAAGAATGTCTTTTTGCGGAGAAAAATTCCTTCAGTTAATCTTGGAACCCGCCTTGTAGTGATTGACCGCAAAATCATGCCCGAGATGTTTGCCATTTACAACAGACTTACTGCGGGAATCTGAAAGTGCACTGAAGAAAAAATTATACAGACTTGAAAAAGAGGACTGCTATTCCATTAGCGAAATAGCTGAGAAATTTCAAATATTTGAAGGTACTGTCTACAGCCATATCCGGAAATATTCAATACCAACCAGACAGAGCGGAAAGTATGTAAGTGCTCCAATGGAAATTGATAACTTGTATAACAGAAATGATTTTGTATGAAACAATTACTGAAAACCAAGGCAACTGTGCGTCTTCGAAAAGCAGAAAACAAAAATGAATGGTATGTTTACATAGAAAGCTATCCTGTTGAGGTTTCCGGAAAGAAAACTCCCCAAAGAATCCGCGAATATATAAACAGATCCGTAACAACAGTGGAGTGGGACAAAAAAAGAACCGCCCGAACAGATGCAGAGGGAACCAAATCCTACAAACCAAAGCGCAACGATAACGGAATAATAATGTGCAGAAGCGATAGCGACCGTGAAATAATGCTGTATGCTGACGGAATCCGTAAAGTTCGGCAGAAAGAATATGATAATAGAGATCTATACAGTGATGCTGAGAATATATTAGTTGAACAGAAAGAAAAAAGACAGGAGGATTTTATTAAATACATTGAAGCTTTGGCGGCTAAAAGACATGCTCGAAGTTCAAAATCTGTACAGATTAATTGGAAGCGGACCAGAGAATTTTTAAAAAGCTATTCAGGAGACAGCCTTATATTTTCTCAGGTTGATTACAGAATGGCAGAAGATTTTAAACTGTTTTTATTAGCTGCTCCACTAGAAGGAAATAGAAAAGGAATGATTTCCAGCAACAGTGCGGGAACCTATTTTTCTATATTTAAAGCGGCTTTGAAACAAGCTTTTATAGACGGATATTTAACGGTTGATTTATCTTCAAGAATAAAAGGCATCCCTGAGCAGGAATCAAGACGTGAATATCTGACCATTAAAGAATTGAATGTACTGGCATCAACAGCATGCGAAAAAGACGTCCTTAAAAGAGCCGCACTTTTCTCAGCGCTTACAGGACTGAGACATTCCGACATTCAGAAGCTCCGCTGGAAAGAAATAACTGTGGAATATGGCATGGCTAAACTGCATTTCACACAGAAAAAGACAAAGGCTGTTGAATATATGCCTATTTCCCAGCAGGCTTTCCAGCTCTGCGGAGAACCGAGGCTTCCCCAGCAGCTTGTTTTTGAGGACTTAACAGACATAACGTGGATTTCGCGCCCCCTGAAAAAATGGGTTGAATTGGCAGGAATTAAAAAAAATATTACCTTCCACTGCTTCCGCCACACGTTTGCAACACTGCAGCTAGCGAGCGGTACAGACATTTATACGGTCAGTAAAATGCTGGGTCATACCGACGTAAAAACTACTGAAATCTATGCAAAAGTAATAGATGAGAAGAAAATCAAGGCATCAGAAGCTATACAATTGGAATCTTTAAAGAAAAAAGAAGTGTAAAATATATCAAGTCCAAAAGCAATGAGCCACAATTCTGATATAAAACCGAAAATAATATTCTAACTAGAAATAATCATCTCGATATAAGGAGGGGAGAAAGAGGTTCCGCTTCGAATTATGAGAAATGATAGTAGATACTCGATTTCATATGTTATTTCAGAATAGACATAGAAAAAAAGTGTACCTCAGAATTTTAACAAATTGTCTTAACAAATATTATAGTTTGTTTAGAATGTTTGAATTTTTAATCTGTGTCTTCTTTAGCTTTCCATATATTTTTTTTGTTGTTTTGGCCGGTGAGGCTTGGGATGTCTGAAATGACTGGGAAAGGAACTAGTTAATTTTTTCCATTATATTCTTAGTCTTATTCCTGATAATTTAATCAATTACAAAAATGGTTCTGTCAGCTGGTATTTAAAGGAAACAACATACGTTTAAATTTAAGTAAGAACTAGCTACAAGAATTAGCATTATTCATTTCGTTTTAGCCGCTTTTTGTGGCAGTGCTTGTTCGTAAATGTCTAGAAATGCAGATGCTGAATAATTTGTTTACTTATTCTAATGCTTCTACATTTTTAAACCAAAATTTAATGCTCATGCATTTTTAGTATATCGTCCATGTCACTTTCAAGCATTTTGTATAACCAGCTTCTTATAATACAGTTTTCCTCAAGTTTTGAAGCGCTTATTCCTTCGAACACTTGGACATTATATCGATATGACTCATTGACCTTTAGTATTGATTCCATTGAAAAATGCCTTATGCTTATAATGCTTTCTTCAATAAATGCATTTTCTTCCGCCTCTAAATCTTTGAAATAAAAAGCAAAACTACCGCTCTGCGTTTGCCGATAACCAACGCCGCCCCACTGAAGAATGTCAGCGTTTTTAAGGTAAACAATGTACTCGTGTGGCATGGTATTATAGAATTTAAAAGAATCTTTTAAAGTCGGAAAGCTGTATTCCACAAATTCTTTGTAACAGTATTCCAGATGCCTGAAGAAGCTGGTAGTATATTCCTTGGCCTGACTTTCACTGAACTGTACCGTCCGTATGCGGTTTGAGTTCTGCAGTCTGTTCAGTTGGTACATTTCTTTTGTTTCCTTTATGGAAATATCGGGCAGTGGTAGATAGTGTTCGTCAATCTGCCGATATCCTTTTGCTAGTAGCATATCCACTATTTTTGAAAGTCCCTCAAATGGAGGAACCTGCCCTTTTGTTGTAAATTTAGGAATTGGCAGATTTTCCCTTATAGTTTTTTCAATAAGCTGTGCTAGTTCCTCACTTGTAACATTTTTGTATTTATAATGCTCCCTGATCTTAAATAGGTTTATTCTGTTTTTCAAATCCAAAAGGTCAATTGGGTAAATTTCCTCATATCGCGGCATGTAATAATCGTCAATTTTGGTGCGGTAGTTTAATTCTTCATTGTAGTGATATACTATGGCTGCCAGCTGCTCCAATAGAAGGACATCCGGAGTAAAAGTGTCGATGATCTCCTTACCGATTATTTCTCTGAGCTGGCTAAAGATAGCCTGCTTAACAATCTTATCATGGTCTTCTGCCAATAGGGAGATATTGCTTGTAGTATAGGATTTAGCACCTGTTTGTAAAAATGGATTGCTATTAAAAGGAGCATCTAACGGCTTGCGGAGATCAAGATATACCACGTTGGAATTACGCTTTTCCATCAGTGGAAAGAAAGCGTAGCCATCGCCGTTAATGAGATCTTCGGGCAGGATAATACCGATTTCACCTGCTGTATGTGGAGCGAACTTTTCTTTGAAAGTGGAAAAGTTTTCATCCAGATAAGAATTGTAGGCAGAAAGGTATGAAAGACACTTGTCTTTTTTAAATGTAATCAGTGTATTTTTATGGGATTGAGATGCATTTTCGACGTAGAAGTCCAAGGCGCTTTTACCAATATGATTTTGATAAAAATAGGTGAGGAGATCATAAAAATCTGCATTGCTTTTTTTATCCAATTTATGAATAAGGAAACAGATAATATAATCACGGATTTTCGAGTAATAGAATGAAACATTGTAGAATTCCTCTTTGTTGGATCTGATTAGGATGTTTCGGGTGAAAAGATCTTCGGGTATTTTCTGGTCCAGAGAATAGTTTAATCTTTCAACGATATGGTTCACATCGATACCATCATTTTTATGAATTTCCGTATGAGAATATGTATAATTCATCAATAGGTTTGCTATGGCGGAAAGTGTTCTTGTTCCAGCCTCGTAGCCTATCTCAGTTTCTTCAAGGGTTTGTTTCAAGTATTTTGCGATAAGTTCTCTGTCGCTGACCTTTCGCGGAATCTGTTTTCCAGTGTAGACTTCGCAGAATATCTTTAAAAAGAACCCGTTCTTTAGTTCAGGAAGGAGTTCATCCGAAATTTCACCTTTTAAATCGAATTCTTTCTGATACAGGGGAAGAATTGAGGTTAATTCCTCATCGGAGAATTCAGTTAAGTGATATCCGGGGTTTTCCAAACTGCTGTTATAATTGTGGAAGCTGTCTATCTCGTCATATAATCGCGTAGGTTTGTTTTTGATTTTCAGAACGTTATTCCAGATATTGGATTTGCAGCTGATAATAATCTTTATTTTATCAGCATTTTTTGCAATTAGAGCCATTTCGCTTAATTCCTGGGCTATGTTAGGATTGGTGCTCTCATCAACAGCATCGATGAATATGAGAATGGTCTTATCTGCATAACGGCCCAATTCATCAAGTTTTTTCAGCGCAACATCTTTTTCTGTCTTGGTAGAAAAAGTAATGTTGAGATCCTGTGCAATGCATTTGCAGGGAGAAGTAATGATGGCGCAGTTGTAGAAAAATACGAAGGAATCTTCCAGTTTCTGTAGGGCTAGGGAGCACATCGTATTAGTTTTGCCCACCCCCGCATCGCCCACTAGACCAAAGACAGAATCACCGGAAGCCATAAAGACTTCGAATGAGTCTATCAGCGCTTTTCGCTGAACGTATAATTTTTGTATAAATTTCGCATAGCGACTGTTGGAATCGCCAATGATCATGCCCATCCGGTCATTAACATTTGATTCGCAGAAGATCTTCAGGTTTTCAGGAGACATTGCAATGAAGTTCTTAAGGGCCTCATATCTAAGCTTTAATTCTTCATCTGTAGACAAGGTATATCCATTTTTATAAAAGGCAGATTTTTCTGAAATGGTCCCTGATAGTTCTTCTTTTGTAATGGAGTCAAATATTTTAGTCGAAATCCCATTTGAAACTATGGTGAAAGGAGCTATTTCATCCAGTAGTCTTGCGTAGGAAATTCCTTGATCCCTATCTGCATCCGTAAGCTGTTTCGAGTCAGCTTTTACTTCAATGACAAAAAGATTCCTTCCATGTCTTTTGACTAGCATATCTGATCTGCCTGTTGCATGCTTGTTTCTTCCAAGACGTATGGTAAAGGAATCTTCAAAGGATATTTCTGAAGAATCGATTCCTAAATCTTTCAGATATGGCAATAGAATTTTGCCCGTAATGTCAAATTCGCTCATAAGTACTTAAATCTGTTTAATTCTCTGTCGATTTGATAAGCCTCTTTTTAATTCGCTTTCTGGGTAACAAATTATGATGAATTATTTAATAACTCTAGAGCGCTCCTGTTTTAGTTCCAGATTCCTTATTTTTTTTATGCCAATAAATAAATTGCTCTAAATTTTGCTCTTCGGTATTAGATTCGATGTCAGGGAAATTATAATTTTGCGGATTTATTTGATTTACCAAATCGGGATTGAATTCATTAATTTTTTTATAAATCAATTCTACATTCGCGAGATTTTTTAAGTAGTCGTAATTACTTGCATCTAACGGACCAAAAAAAGATGAATTCCAATAAGTGGGAAAATTTCGAATTAAAAGGCGGATGTTTTTTTCATCTAAAAGTGTTGATTCCATATAATTATCATAAGCATCTTTATCAGCTAATTTCCAATGTTGCATAATCATTCGATTAGTTGGATTTAAGGGATCTTTATATACAAGATTCTCAAGATTAAAAGTACTTTGGGCTTTTGCTGCAATGAGCTTTTCTAAGTCTTTTTTATAAGATTTGGAATTATCAAATTTTCTTGTAAAATGACATAATTGATTTACATTAAGTTTATTTGCTAACTCCAGTGAAATTGACTCATTATTATTCTCGACATCTTTATCTAAGACATTGGAGATTGATTCAATTAAACGAATCTTGTTACCATCATTAAATATACCACTAGAATGCATATATTTTTCAAATAGAAAAATATAAAATGAATTTCGACCTTCATCAACTCCTACTGAAGTTATTAAAGATTCAATTTTATAAATTATTTTGTGCTCTTCAATACCATTATTTATAAAATCTAAAATTATATCCGCAATTCCATCGGTTTTATCTTCTTTTATGAAATTTTTAATTTTCTCAATTTTAATATTTGAAATCTTTCTAAGGGTATGATATGAAAAATATTTCTCAAAATGATCCTGTAGATTTATATGAGGTATTAAATTATCACTTGGGATATCTTGAGGCCTAATATTCGAAGGAAACATCTTATCTAAAAACCATTCATAATCCTTAAAATCATCAATTAGTTTCTTTCTTGTTCCATTTGGATAATTGGTAATGCCAAATTCGTCATTAAAGTTGATTGTTGGATACTGATTAGAAAATATAGGCATAAAACTATTGTCATATTTATAGTTTTTAATGCAATTATATAATTTTATATTTTTTATTTTTAGCCATTCAATCCAGTATACATCTACGATATTTGCTTCTTTTTCAAGTGCAAAAGCACTTATTAAAAAACTATTTAGAACTTTTATAATTTCCCGTGGAGAATCAAAGTTCGCTTCAGAAAATGCAAGACTAATATCGTTTAACGTATCATCTTTTATGTCTTGTAGAAAAGTTAATTTATCAATGACAGATCTAAGTTTGACATCAAAAAAATATTGTAAATCTTCTTTTTCAATTCTAGGAAGATGAATAGGGATATTTATGATTTTCTCCAAGAATTGATAACCATCTATAATATTAGTTCCATAACGATTCTTTATAGCTTTTGCTACGTGATCACCGTCAATATTCACTATAAAAATAAAATTTTTAAAATTTGCATTTAATTTAATTAATTTTAGAATAGTATAAATCTCTTCTTTATCTAATCTATCTAAATCATCAATAAAAACAACAACTTTAAAATTAACCTCTACTAAACGAGCGTTAATTTTGTCTTTTAATATTTCTAATGTAATTTCCTGGCCTTCTAAATCTTCACCTAATTTTTCAAGTATAAGTCCTGGATCAAATGTAATTTTTGTTCCAAATTTTGAGGGTATTCCAATCGATGATGATATTTTAATAGCTTTGAGATATCTACCATATTTTCTCAATTCTTTACCTACTTTCTGTGTATTTGTCGTTTTCTCTACATAAAATCTTTTAGCAAGACTGTCAAAAAAATCAAATATCATTTCATCTTCATTTGAATATCTCCAAGGATTAAAATGAAAAATCAAATACTCTTTGTCTCCTTCTTTTTTTTCAAAATGATCTATTTTGTTTTCAATTAGATTTAAAAATGAAGTTTTCCCTTCTCCCCACTTACCATAAATTCCTATTGTGATTGGATCTGGATTACTCGAATTTAGCTGGATAAGTTTTTGAACTTTATCTGCATAAAATTTAAAATTAAATAGATCCTGTTCCGGTTTACTTATTGCATTATCATCTAAAAAATGGATATTATTCGACATGATTTATTTTCTGTTTTTTAGTTTTTAATTTTAAAATTACAAATATTTATATGGAGGATTTCTATTATTGATTAAAAAACTTTGATAAATGTTCTCAGAGATATGTAATCAAAATATGGTAAATTAGCAGTTTGTATTCTTTTCTTTTGTTAGGTCAATGAGCTGATGCAATTCTACTTCTGGAATCATAATATTTCCTTTGCCGTTCTCAAATACTTCTATATAGGGGTAGTTTAAAGGTTTTATATAAGTATTGGGGAATGGATAGTTTTTTAAAACCTTTTGCAATTGGTATTCGACTTCAACTCCTCCCATTTTTGGATTGTATTTAAATACATCTTTAATTAATTTTTGAAAAGCTTTTAGCTCAATAGCTGATTCCCCTGTCGAACGAAAATATATAATATCCGGATCTGCATAATATGAATCTGCCTCAATTAAATTAGTAAATAATTTAGTGCTGGGATCAATGCTGTATTCAAGTTTATAGAGCCATGCAAAGTTCGTCAATATAGCATGAATAGGGTTTCGATAGCTATAGATGTTTACATGTTTAGGATAGGATATAATAACATTTAATCTAAACTTTTTCTTTATTAATTTCATACTACTTTTTATTTCCAACTATTTCAGTGATTAATTTAGGTAAGGAGTCTAATAATTCTGTATAGCGCTCCAGAATAATATTTATATTTTTAGTCATGTGAACAACTGCGATTTCAATACCAGCAATATCATTTAAGCAGGTAGTAATACACTTGGCAAGCGGAAGAGTGCTTTCTTCGAATCGAAAATGTGCCAGATGTGTTATAGCTGGTACAAAAAAATCATCTCGTAACTTAAATGGATTATATCTGCCAGTCTTCATGTAAGGAGCAATTTGAGAAGCATATAAAACACTTAATGGACCTGTCCTTTCATCTGTAAAAATATTTACACCTTCCTTTTCGTAATTAAGATTATACATTCCATATTCTGTCAGAAATTCCTGTAGATGCTGATTGAAAGAATGAACATATTCCGAAGTGCTTTTCGTATATGAATTGAATTTTTCACCAATCAGATTAAATTGATGCTCCATTATTGCAATGTGGCCATGGGTATAATTTGATATGTTTATCACGTCGCCGTAGGCTTTTTCTTTTTCAGCCTTAGTAAAGAAAATTCGTTTGTATTGTGGTTTTGAGTTTTTTATTTCAATAAATTTTGTAAGTTCATTTTTGTCTAATGATTTAAAGACGTCGCCTTTCACATTTGTCATTGCCTTTATTTCAGGCATGGATAGCTCTGTAAGGCTTAAGCGGTCTTTAAATTCAATTAAATCTGTCATTTGCTGCTTTATAAGAACTTCTGTAATTCTAAGTTCAACAACCCATCGTTCACCACTTCTTACAGTGGCACTTCTCTTATTTATCCAGTCGATTAATCTGTTAATTGCAATTCCTAAAAAGAGAGTGACAATAGGTAAAATATACTTAGCCCAATCTGTCCCATTTGTTGGTTCTTTGAGCAGGATTATTTCAATAGTTTTCTTTGAATCATGCGTAGCAAGCAGTGGGGCCGTTTTAATAGCAGCAATAATTGTATCTCTTTTAGTATCTGCAGCGGCAGTATTTGAAATTGTTTTATTTGGGTTAATAGCTTTATTTTCCTCTGCGCTGGAGATTGCTGATAATAATAGAAAGAGTACGATTGGTAATTGTTTTTTCATATAATCCTATTTAATACAATAATACAATTTTTTGAAATATTATTTCAGGACCAGCGATTAAACAAATCGAAAGTTATGGAAAATCTAAGATGGTTCTATGTGAAGAGATTTATTGCTGTAATTATAGAAAGGTATTTCTCTGCCATAATTCCAACAGCTAAAAGTCCTCAAAATCCATCTATAAAAAAAGTTTAAGTGGTTTTGAAGCCATGTAAGAAAAGATATTGCAACTGGCGCTTTCGCAAATAGTATAGGAAAACAAAACAAATTATTTTGTAATGCTTAAGGCCTTTTTTTAGAAATATTGGTCAAAAATTAAAATTGGTCTCAGCTCGCCAACAAACTTATACAATTTATAAAAAAAACAGTTTACAATTTTTTTAAGGTTTATTATTTGTTTAAAACCAATTTTGCATGAGAATTAGATTATATTTTATGTTTAATTCTTTTTTCCCTTTCTTTAGTTTGTTTGCATACCTGCTATTTTTTTTAATAATTTTTCAGAGACAAAATACAGGTTGTTTTTAGATCTGGAAATTGCGACGTACAATTTGTTTTTAGTGGATGGAGCTAAATCTTCAAGTTTGTTTAGGAGGAATTTTTCATACGTAGTATTATTAAGAACCACGCAGACATCATAATAGCGGTCTTCACCTTTGCAGTCTCCCCAATTTTTAGAAAAGCAATCGTAGGAGTAATGCTTTTGGTAGAATAGTTTTACGACATTATTGTCTTCAAAGATTTCTTTAATTTCATTGGTATCTACAAGTTCTTTAATAACTGTATCGTGTGTATGATGCGATTGGATTGGTATTTTTAGATTTTCTGAAATGTACTTACAAATAGTCATTGTACAGCGCCAGCTCTTTAGCAAGCTTATCGTATCTACAGTAATTCCAGACTTATTAAATTCTTTTTGATAATTGAGATAATCCGAATGCAAGTTTTTTCTGGTCGACCCATCACGGCTGGTATCAAAAGTATGCTGGAAAAAATCTCCAACGTAAAGCATTTTAGTTTTTGATTTGGCTAGCGCAATAATAAAATTGAAATCATTACTTGCAAAATCTTGTACTTCATCAATGAAAACCTGATCAAAATATTTATCTATTCTTAGTATGACTTCATCAATAACACCATTGTCCAGTATCAATTTTGAAATTCGTGAGAAATATAATCTATCGAACTTATCAATGTAATGCTCCCTAGTATTTTTTTGAAGATATAGGCTTGGCTGTATTTTATAATTTATTCCCTTAGTCCGAAGCTGATTATGGCAGAAAGGTTTATAGCAAAATGAATATATAAAGGAGAAATAAGTGTAAAGTCTGATATTATTTGGAAAATATCCGAATTTATTTACTATTCTATCTTTAACATTTTCATGATTGCTTGTAGTGTATGTAATAACAGCTGCGGTTTTATTATCGACAAGCTGATCTATTATTAGTTTTGTTTTACCAGAACCGGCTACTGCAAATACTACTCTTTTATCCATTGGAAAGCTTCTTTTATATATTGCGGCACTTTTATTTCAGCTGATTTTTTGTCTAGTAATGTATATGCGGCTTCTGCCTTATTTTTTAACATATATTCCTGTATTTCAAGTTTTCTTCCAGGTGTTGTATATAATTTATCACAAAGATCCTTATTAAGATTGTAAATGCAGATTTCAAACGTTTTATTTGAATTATTTTGATCTGAAAAAATTTTAATATTATCAAATTTGTTAAAAGTACTGTAATTATCAACGCAGTTAGTTTGATATTCTCCATCATTGTCTCTGATAACCGCTGTTTTAATCTGCAGAATTTTGGCAATTTCTAAATATCTTTTAAAACTGGTACCATCTGCCGATAAAATTGCGATATCTGAATCATGCAATTCCTCTTTATAGATGTTCTGATGCAACGCATCCAGTAATATATATTCAGCATCTCCTTCAACCAATATGACTTTTTTAGAAAGTACAAAATCTAATAGATTCTTATCTGGAGCTTTAATGAAAAACTTGGCAGTGGACTCATCAATATCTTTAAGGAGAACAGGGGTCATGCTGCTATTAAGCAGAATTGATTTTCTTAGATCTAAACGGGCACTAATAGAATTGCTGTGGGTTGAAATAAAGATCTGCTTGTCAGCTGAAGATCGAATCAAATCAATCATTTTACGCATATTTATGTGGCTCAGATGATTTTCAGGCTCTTCCAGCAGTACTGTTTCAATCAAATTACTGCCTCTATTTAATGCAAATTTGGTTTTAATAAAGCATTGTATGCCTTTGCCTTTGTTTTCAATATTTATTTTGTTTTCAGATAATGCCAGGTCTGTCTCTAAATTTGATTTTGAATTATTTCTAATCAGGAATTCAAATCCATCAAGATTCAAATTTAATTCCTGAAGACTGTTTTTTCTGAATTCATCCTTGTGCTTACGGTAGCTATGATGGTGTTTACTTTTCTGTACTGGACTCGCTATGCTCGAGTAGATGACGCGAACATATTCCTTTATAGCATATTCGCTGCTCATCAGGGAGTTGTCTATTACTAAATGTCTTAAAAATTTTCTATAGGATGAATATGCATCTCCAGAGAAAGTGGTGAAATTAATTGAGTAAAATTCAAATGGAAAAATTGCATCAGGATGAGAAAGAATTGCGTTAATTTCTTTTCCTAAGTTATGATTGGGAATACAGTGTAATTTAATGCCATCACAGGTTTTAATGTCAGAATTGTTTTTGCCATTAAGATCTGGTTCAAATTGGTCACTAAGATATAATTCAACAAATAATTCAGGCAGATTTTCGTATTTTCTATCCGACAGCATGAAATTTTCAATAACTGCGGCGTTAAATAAATTTTCTAAACCTTTAGTTTCTACCTTATGTCTGCTGCCGCTCATTGTCAGATCAATGGCTTCAAGAAGTGAACTTTTACCAGATTCATTATCACCAACAATAATGTTGAGTTCTGAATCAAAAGGAACCTCAAAATGATTGAATTTTTTAAAATTTTTTAATTTAATTTTTAAAATGTGATTCATACTTCTTGATATTGATTTAAGATTTGAGTGTAAATATTAAAAGTCCAATTAGTCTCAATCTTTACATTGTTTTGAATGGGCTATTTGATAATTGGAATTTATATTTTAAATATTTAAAACTTCATTATTGGAGAATGGAGGCGAATAATTGAAAGGCTAATTTTCTTCAATATTATAATTCTTTTAGGCAGTTTTTAGGATTTCATTTTCAATATAATCTACAAATAAGTGATATACATTATGTTTTATATTTTCTTTAATTAATCCACATATTTTCTCTAAGTGTGGCTTTTTTAAAGTCATTTTTTGTGTTGTCAGAGCATATAAAAATTCAAATAGAGCCTCAGCTTGAGTTGTTTGATAGTTTTTAATCATAATCGACAAGATATCAAACATATTTTTACTAATGTCGTATTCTAAATGGTATGACAATTCATTTTTGGTAGCAAGTCTTAGAATTGAACTTTGAATTACTCCATCATTAAAGCGGTTAAAATTTCCAGGCTCTAAAATGTTTCTGACATATTCTGTCTGAATCAATGATCTTGACAAATCAGAAGAGTTTCTCAAGTTGTTTATTATTGAACCTATTGTAAAATAGACATCAGCCTGGCTCAGATCCGAGAAGCTTAAAAAAGCGAAATTTTTCCTAAGCCTTTGTCTCTCTCCCTTTATAATTTCGGGATAGAATAGATTGTCTGTTAAACCTTTACTTTCATCACCTGATGCTTCTTCAATTTCTGAAATTCGATTATCTAAGAATTTTTGTATTGACTCGTCGTCACCATTTGATCGGTCATAATATTCCTTAATTCTTTGCAGAAATACTATCTCATTAATCCACGTGGTATCAACTGAATTATTGATCATATAGAAATTGTAAACGTTCACAAAAGAATTTGTTTCATTTCCATAACCTCCTTGTTTAAGATTGCTTTTCAGAAAATTTAACTGCTCCTCATTTTTAGTTCTTGTTAAGGCAATGAAATATATTATTCGCAAATTATCATTTGTTCTTAGAGAGCGGCTTATATAAAGTAAATTTTTACCATTTGAAATACAAGATGCCACTACAACGGCGGCTCCTATTTTTGAGGATTCAATTTCGTTAATTTTATCTTGTGAAATTCTTACTGGCAGATTATCTTCATTATAATTTATTTTAATTTTCTCAAATATAAGATTTGCTAACAGTTCAGATCCTTTGTCATTTAGATAAATCAGATATTTTGTATTACTTGGAATATATTGGTTGATGTAATCATCTATTTTTTTCGAAAAATCTTTATAGGATTCCAGAGAGTTTAAGACCTGATAGAAATCAAAATAGATTTCGTACTTTATATTTGTTTCTCTTTCATTTTCTTTATATGATACTTTGAATATATTTTTTGTGTTATATTGAATTGATTTAAATTCTTTGACAAATCGTGCGAGGTCTTTCGGACTGTCTTTAACCCCAAGAGTTATCAAATTCACTTTTGGTTTTTCAAGCAGAAACACATCTCCCAAAACATTAACAGGGAAAGAACCAGATTGGCAATGTTCACAATTTGACTCATCAAATGTTTTATAGTAATGAATACCATTTGTATTTTGATCTGAATGGGTCAGATTACAAAGTATTTGCTCTGAGTTGGTTTCGTAAGCATCTCTACTACCTAAGAAGAATAGAATTATCATATTCTGCTTTTTTGCAAGCTTATTGGCTTTTTTTATTTTATCCAATATGTTTCCGGATGTTGATGCGGAAATCAATATTAAAGAATTTGCAAAATATTTATTTTTGGAATCTTGTAAACCCTCATATGAAGAAAAACTTTCAATTGGCACAGGTTTAAAACTGTTATCTTCGATCAAACGCCGTTTTAATTCCAATAATGCAAAAGCTATAGTATTTATGGATGAGGTGTCACAGTAAATCTGAGTATGTTTTTCTTCATTGTAAAAGCGTAATAATGTAAAAGCTATAAAATATATTTCGGAAGTATGTAATAATATGTTTCCGGTTCTTAGAAATTTATTGCAATGCTTACCAGAAGGAAAGACAAAATGATGTGCACCTTTAGATTCTACAAATCCGCCTCTGGTTAAAAAAATATGCTGCAGTCCTTCGTTAAGCAATCGATCTTGAATTTCATCATCAAGCTTATTTTTGCCATTCTTTAAAACACCATTTTTATCATAAATTATCAGATGTAAATTATGGTCTAAAAAATCTTTATCAGCCTTATGTAAATGTTGAAAAACTTCATCACGTTCCGTTTTGAAAATTTTGGTCATTTCGTTTTTTATATTTCGCCCGCCAATGACATAGATTTCATCAGTGTGATGGTTTTTCTGATAGAATAATTTTATTTCAATTTGTAAATTATTTTTATCGATACTTTCGCCAGGACAAAATATTACAGTGGCTGAGCAAGGACATGCATCTTGATTTTGATTTTGCTTATCGTAAACAAAACGATATAAATAAAAATTATTCATTAGCTATAATAATTGGATAAACAATAGTAATATTACTCCCAACACATTCGGTGAATTTGGTAAAAGATTTATTCGAAGAAGTGTACCAATCGTAAAGTTCAATATCCTCTTCATCATTTGTTACAATATGCGGATCTTTCTTCATATTTCTAAATACAAAGGCATTTGAAGTTCTAATTATAAATAAACCTTTGTGATTTAGGATCTGCATAATTTTATCCAATCCAATTCCTTTGTTCTCTTTTTCTAAACTTTTATCTGAAGTGTTGTGCTTCACTAGACATTGCTTTATAATTTTCACCTGTCTGTCAATTTCGACATCTTCATTACTGGAGGTGTACTTTTTAACAAACCCAATTCCACTATCAAATACCGAGATTTCTATGAAATAAATTTCATTTTTAGTATTTGGAATCAAACTGTCAAAATAAGTTTTTAAACCCTTGTGATCTCTATAATTCTCAGTATAGCTTTCCTTAGAGCCTTTTAAAAATTTGATAAATAAACCTCTTGTATTTGGTCGTAAAGTGATTGATTTATTATCTTTTCTTGCCCAGTCGTGAGTATTTTTCATAAGCTCAAATATTATACTCACCAGATCATTTTTAATTGGCTTGGTATTTTGTTTCCCTTTGCTGTTAAATGACAAAACATAATCAAGAGTATCTTCCAAAGAATTAGATAAATATTCCTCTGAGGGTATGAAATTTTGATTTAGGTAAAAACAGTCCAAGTACCCTTTTTCAGGGGGAAGATGGTCAAAACATGTTAGCAGTGATTTAAGGCCTTTCTGTCTTATAAAGGTTTTATTGAACAGCGGAATGTTTTCCAATGACTGCATGGATTCAATAATCTGCTCATTAAATGGCCGTATACTTGACTTGATATTGTTTTTGTTTCTATCAAAAATCCCTCTATCCCATGACATTATTAAAGATGGGAAAATATAGTCCTGTTTTACAATATCTTCAAGATCGGAAAGATCATCCCTTACATCAAGAATTAAATTACCAGATTTCAAGCGGAACCAGGTATTTATATATTGTATCAAAAGGGTAGTGATGCCGAAATCTAGACTTTTGAGTGAACTAGGTAAAACTAAATCAAAAGGACTTTTGCTGGAATAGAGTTCTGAGTAGAGTTCTTCAAAATCATTTACAGATAGTGTTTTGCTTAATTTTTTCATTTTAGATAATTTAAGTTCTATAAGACTAGTTGTTTCTGTAATAGAAATATTTTAAAACCAAGAGCAGGATTAAAATACCTATTTTTATTTATGGCTGAGTTTATTTAGCGATTTTTTTTAAAGGTAAGCACGAATTTTACTTGTTCACAATTATATTTATTCATTTTAATGAGAACTGGCTCTAGTCAGGAATTAATAAAATGAACAGTTTTATACCATATATAAATAACGTTCAATCAATTTAAAGTTATCTTCATCCAAAATGTATTCGCTTATCGATTCCTTAAAGATAATTTCTGTTTCATCTATTTTCATAATATGCTTTTTTAGTTCCTCAATTTCATCAAATGTAAAACCATATTTCAGCAACCATATTTCGGTTTCGTCGTCGGTGCCATATTTTATATAATTGCTTATTATATTTGCTCTTTGATCTGAGGTTTTTTGAAAGTACAAAATAAATACACTGCTAACGGGATCTTTAATGGATAATGATAAAACTTTGTCTATGTAATCGTAAGTATCATAAACAACTTTATCAAAATCCACTTCAAGGATGTGAGTCTTGTTTGAGAATAATGGGACGCCTTTTTTAAAGTTGATATCCGGTAATGTATTTGCTATGCATGAATAGCGTACTTTCTTTTCATTTAAAAGTTTTCTATATTCTTTTAATGTAATTTCTTTTTTAATTAGTTGATTTCGTAGTTTTCTTCTAAAATCTTTTTCAGACAAGAAGGCATAACGAAGTGAAATAATTTCTGCAAAAGATTTACCCTGTATTAACCACAATAAAACAGGTATAGATGTACTTAAAACCTGCTTTTCTCCATTTGTAAGATCTTGTCTTCTCAGATGGACTTTGTAGATGTTTTCAAAAGATTTTTTTAAGTTTCTTCTTTTAGACTCTTTCAGGTGATAATATTCTTTTGCTGTCAAAGGTTTATTCTCTGCATTTAGAAAATTATCCAAAACAAATTTAATGTCCTCATCGATATCCGAATTATTTATTCTGTCGATTTGTGATTCAGTTAAATGAAGGTCAGTATTAAAAGTGTCATTTTTGATAGCATCTACAACATCGGCAAAATCTTCATTATTACTATTGCTTTCAATATCAAGTTCAGAAGTTTCAGATATGGACGACTCCATATTTAATCTTGAGACAAATAATTTTTTATTCTTTTTTTCGATTACAACATATCCATAATCAAAGTAATTATTTTCTAAAGTTGTTCTTCCTGCCCGACCAATCAAATTTTTTAGATTTAGTGCTTTTTGGTCTTCATTGCCATTAAATGTGAAGTTATTAATCCAGACTAGATCAAAAGGCATATTAATACCTTGAATAAGGGTTGAAGTAGAAAAACATATGCGGGCATGCTTATTATTTACAAAATCCTCAATAATTAATCTGGCTTTAAGGGGAATAGATCCATGATGTATTACTATTCCTTTCCGCATTAAATAAATTAGAAGAGATTGTTTCTCGTTGTCATTTGTAGTTCCGAAAAAATCTTCTAATTTATTGATATAGTTAATAGCTTCTTGGTTTTCAATATCTTCACAAAGTTCAACGTATTCAGCGTAAGAGTCCATGAAACTTCCATCGTATATTTTTGATTTTGAAATAAAAATAAGAGCGGTTCCATTTTTTTGTATGATTTCTTTAATAATATTTCCTTCAACATTTCTGCCTCCAATCTGATCATCAAATGGAGAAAAATATTTAAAATTTTTGTTTAAATGTTCTATAAATATTTTTCCGACTGTTTTTTGATTATATGTTTCATAGTCAGTATTGTTGATAATATTATGTTTTAGAAATTGAGCTTCAGGATTTGTTATAAAAGGATGGGTGAAAACTTTCTTTACATTATTTAACTTCTTGTCAATTCTACGGACAAACGAATCAAACTTCATTCCTCTGATGCCTTCTTCTGAAAGCTGAGCTTCGTCAAGTAAAATCAATTCAATATTTAATTTGTCTAAGTTTTTGAATAATTCTTCTCCTCTTTCGGGTGTAATAATGAAAATCCGATTTTTGGTTCTTTTTGTATTTACGATTTCTATAAATGCTAAGACAAGAGTTTCTTTTGGTACAAGTTTTTTTACTTTAATTAAATATTCTGAAAGTAATGCACGGGATGGTATTACAATTATAATATCTCCAGTGGATTCCTTTATTATTTCTTGGAACAAAAAAGATTTTCCGGCGCTGGTAGGAGCTGAAAATGAAAAGTTAGTAAACTTTTTAATTGAATTATATGCATCCGCCTGCACAGGACTAAAATTATGACCAGTATCTTCAATAATTGCCTGTGCATAAGAACTATAAACAGCCTCTAAAAAAGAGTTTGGTTCAGCTGTTTTGTAAAAAAGTCCCATGAGAAACATTAATTTGGCTTCATAGTTTTTAAATGAATCGGGCTTAAATTTTTTGAAGTATGCTAAGGTTTCTAAATGACTTTGATTCACTGGACCCTGCTTATGAAAATCATATAGAATTTCATCAATGATCTCCCGATGAAAATGCGGTTGAAAAATTTGTTCACTTATCATATTTCGACTGCTATTAGGTAAAGTTCTTTGTGTTTTACAACTTCTTTTATTGCATCAGAGGCTAAAGCATTATTGAGAATTTTCAAAACATTCCTGCCATTAAAGGAAAAAGCGGCGGCATATCCTCTATGGCCGTTCGTAATATGGGTAATAGTATCATTGTGTAAAAAAGGTTTTAGCCATAACAATTCCGCATGGTCTCTATCATCTATAAATTCGCTGATTTGATTTAATGCTTTTGCTCTCGGAGTACCATCCATACTAAATTTTGCTTCTCCAAAAATTAAGTACATATTCGAGCTGATAGAATGAAAATCAAAGCCTGGATTTCCAGAAATCTTTTCTTTCAATAATTCTGCGAGAGGAATTTTTGTATGACTGAACTTCAGTTCCAATGCGTTCTGGGCAGCATAAGAGACAATGTATTCTCCAATATCAACGGTAAGGCTGGTAGTAACTTTAGCTATTATGTCATTAACAATCTTATCAATTGTTTTCTTAGCGTTGGCCTTGAAGGCAAGTTTTGATAATTCATCAAGTGAATTTATCCAGCTAGTGTTGGTAATCTGCTTTTCAAATTCCTTTATAATGGGTTTGTAATCGCTAATCTTTATGTGAATACAGTTAATCTCGCAACTACAGACTGATGAAAGATCTGTATAATCTGATTTTTTAATTACATCTATTTTCATATTGTAGAGAGGTTATGGCGAAATTATGTAACTTTTAGATGAAAAAATTACGGATTTCCGTATTATAACAAAAATGAACTTTTAATATTAGAAATAGCTCCGTAGAAATACCTGATTTTAGGACTATTTATAAGATAAGTAAGATATGACTTAGTCATGTAATTTTAAATGAGTTTACTTTTTTAACAATAGCTTGAAGAGAATTCCTAAAGTATATAAATAGAAAGATTTTAATGCTTTTGCTGATTTTGGCAATAAAGAAAATAATAAACAAATTAAGGTGAAGTTAAATTCGATAGGTTATTTCAAAAATAATCTACTTAACAGATTGAATTACTTCTATTTTTTAAGGTTTATTTGTTAAAAATATTTAAAAATCGTTCCTAAAAAAATTTAAAACTATACCGAATTGTATTCTATGTAATAGTTGTAATATGCGATTTTTATTGATAATAATGTCACTAAACTACCCTTCGAAAGTATTACAAAAGAAAGATAGAAAGAATACGGACAATGGCTCCGCATTTAATTTCTTGTATTAATAGTGTTTAAAAGGTTTTATGAAATTATTTATTAAGGAGTTAATAAAAAAGTGTAGTTCAAATTTTTATGCATGTAAAATTTGAGCGGTTTTGAAGATAATCAAATTAAGCTTTTAATTAATAGGTGTGTTGAAAAACGGGAATATAATAGAATAAAATCCGCGAAAATCCCTGTGTTTACTGATGTTTAGCTCTTATATGTGATTTTTAGCAACTTATATCTTTTGAATGGGTTTTGATTAATTAAGTCTTTTTTTAGACTCGGAAACTTTTGAGATCCAATGAGTGGACAAAACTTTAATTTAGTAGTATTTTTACCTGTTATTTTGCGGATTTATTTGTACCTTATTTGTACCATTGCTTTGTAATGTATTGGTATATATAGGTTTGTTACTTTTGAAGAAGTAAAATAATTCTTCTTTCACAATAAGGAAAACCGGACTAGAAATAGTCCGGTTTTTTTATGGGTATTATTGTGAATATATATTGTAGAGACGCACAGCAGTGCGTCTTTTTTTTGGCATTTTACCACGCATTTATAATCACAAAATGATAAATGTCATTTCCCAATCAGATTCTTTTTCGTAATATTACTATTGTAAATATTTTTGAATGAGAAAGATAAAATACAAGAAAGGACGCAAGTTGCAGCACATTACCTTAGAGTATACAGGAACGCATAAAGAACATGAAACCGAGATGCAGCTTTTTGTATATGACGATGCAGATGTTGTTGAATATGAAAAGTTTACCGTGGCTGCATTAAATTCTTGTTTTGATTATACAAAGAATAACTGGCTAAATGTTCATGGATTAAATGATATAAGTTTACTTAAAACTATTGGTTCTCATTTTAAGCTGGACGATTTTTTACTGGCAGATATTTTAAATACCACTAAGCGAACTAAACTCGAAGAGCAACAAAATGTTTTATTTTTTAATATAAAATCGCTTTTGCCTTCTGAATATTCCGATAATATTAGTGTAGAGCAAATTAGTTTTATCCTGAAAGAGGGAATTCTAATTTCTTTTCAGGAAAAACGAAGTGATTTTTTTACGCACATCAGGGAACGACTTCGCACTCATGCCGGAATTGTAAGAACTAAAAAAGTGGATTATTTGCTGTATTTATTATTAGATGCCGTAATAGAAAACTTTTACATTACAATTGAAGATGAAGAAGAGAAAATAGAAGAGTTAATCAATTTAACCAAAAAAGGAGCAGATCCGGTAATATTGGAAAAAATTGAAAATCATCGGGATAACTTCAATTTTCTAAAACGCGCTATAGTTCCGCTTCGGGATTCGCTGTATTATCTAAAAACAATTAAAGATGATGATACAAACAGCTTAATTCAAAAAGACACCTTTAATTTTTTTGTCAGACTACATCAAAAAAGTTTAGAGCTTTTAGAGCAAATTGAGTCGGATATGAGTTCGCTGGAAAGCGCTTCGAATTTTTATTTTTCAGAGCAAAGCCGTAAGATGAATGAGATTATGAAAACGTTAACCATTATCTCGGCAATTTTTATCCCGCTTACTTTTATTGTTGGGGTTTACGGAATGAATTTCGAGAATATGCCGGAACTTCGATATAAATATGGATATCACAGCGTAATGATTGCGATGTTTTTTTTAGTAATCGCCCTGATTATTTATTTCAAAAAAAGACGTTGGTTTTAACGTTTGTTTCAATAATAAAAACACGATTTAAAGTACATTTGTTTAGATATAACACATAAATTATGAGTAAAGCGATATATATAGCTACTAGTGATCAAAATAGCGGGAAATCGATTATTACACTCGGTTTGATGAGTATTTTAATTGGTAAAACAGCAAAAGTGGGCTATTTTAGACCAATTATCGAAGATTTTATTGATGGGGAATTAGACAATCATATAGAAACAGTTTTGTCACATTTTGATCTTGATATTAAATTTGAAGATGCATACGCAATTACCAAAAGCAAATTAATAAAGAAGAAAAATAAAGGTAAAATAGGCGAAGTTTTAGATCTGATTATTGAAAAATATAAAAGACTGGAAGAACGTTTTGATTTTGTTTTGGTCGAAGGAACAAGTTTTACCGGAGAAGGAACTTCAATAGAACTGGATTTGAATGTTTTAATTGCCAAAAATCTCGGAATTCCAACTATAATCATAGGTTCAGGAGTTGGAAAAACATTAGAAGAATTAGTGGATAGCCTTTATTTGGTTTATGATTCTTTTAAAGTAAAAGAAGTTGAGGTATTGTCTGTGATTGCTAACAAAGTTCAGTTTGAGAATATAGAATTAGTTACCCAGGGATTACAGAAAAGTTTACCTGCCAATGTTCTTATCAATACAATTCCGTTGATTTCAAGTTTGAATAATCCAACGATGCAGGAAATTGTCAATCAGCTCGATGCAAAAGTATTGTTTGGACACGCTTATCTAAACAATGAAATTGGGCATTTTAGCGTTGGTGCGATGCAATTGCATAATTACTTAGTTCATTTACATGATAATGCCCTTGTAATTACACCGGGAGACCGTTCAGATATTATTCTGGGAGCTTTGCAAGCCAATGAATCGGCTAATTATCCCACCATTTCAGGAATTATCTTAACAGGAAATATTGTTCCTGAAGAAAGCATTTTAAAACTTATCGAAGGACTTTCTGCTATCGTTCCTATTATTGCTGTTGATGGTGGTACTTACCATATTACAAACAAAATTGGAGCAATCAGATCAGAGATTTATGCCAATAATACACATAAAATTGAGACCTCGATTACCACTTTTGAAAAGTATGTTGAAGTCGAAACTTTATCTGAAAGATTAATTACGTTTGTACCAGAAGGAATGACTCCAAAAATGTTCCAGTACAATATGGTAAAAAGGGCCAAACAGCATCGTAAACATATTGTTTTACCGGAAGGATATGATGACAGGATTATCACTGCCGCTTCAAGATTACTAGATATGGATGTAGTAGATATTTCGATTATTGGCGATAAAAAACATATTGAAAGCAAGGTTGCCGAGTTAGGAATTACATTTGATTTTTCAAAAGTTAATATTATCAATCCAAAAGAATCTGAACTTTACGAGGATTATGCTAATACTTATTATGAGCTTAGAAAAGCGAAAAATGTAAGTATTACAATGGCAAGGGATTTAATGGAGGATGTATCTTATTTTGGGACGATGATGGTGTATAAAGGTCACGCTGACGGAATGGTTTCCGGAGCAGCACATACAACGCAGCATACCATTTTACCGGCATTACAATTCATAAAAACTAAACCAAATTCATCTGTCGTTTCATCCGTGTTTTTTATGTGTTTAGAAGACAGAGTTTCTGTTTTTGGGGATTGTGCTATTAATCCAAATCCAACTGCAGAACAACTGGCAGAAATTGCAATTTCATCAGCAGAATCAAGTTCAGCCTTCGGTATTGAACCAAAAATTGCCATGCTTTCCTATTCTTCCGGAGCATCTGGAAAAGGGGATGAAGTGGATAAAGTTAGAACTGCTACCGAAATTGTAAAGCAAAAACGACCGGATCTTAAAATTGAAGGACCAATTCAATATGATGCAGCCGTTGATAAAGTAGTTGGGAAAAGCAAAATGCCGGATTCTGAAGTAGCAGGGCAGGCGAGTGTACTTATTTTTCCGGATTTAAATACAGGAAATAATACCTATAAAGCAGTACAAAGAGAAACCGGAGCTTTAGCCATTGGACCAATGTTACAAGGTTTAAATAAGCCTGTAAACGATTTAAGCCGAGGCTGTACAGTAGATGATATTATCAATACTGTTGTAATTACAGCTATTCAGGCGCAGGGACTTTAGATAATTATTAATTATAAATTTTGCCTCTTTAGTGAATTAAATAAACTTAGCGCCTTAGCATCTTAGCAGCTAAAAATAAATAAACAATGAAAATATTAATTATAAATTCAGGAAGTTCGTCAATAAAATATCAATTAATGGTTATGCCAACAAATGAAGTAATTTGTTCCGGTATGATTGACAGAATTGGGCTCGAAACTTCGAATATTACCTATAAAACTTCCTCTGATTCTATTGAGGAAATATTACCAATTACATCGCATAAAGTTGGTTTGCAAAAAGTAGCCGAAATGCTTTTAGATCCTGAAAAAGGAGTTATAAAATCTACTTCGGAAATTGGTGCGGTTGGTCATCGTGTCGTGCACGGAGGAAGTTATTTTTCTGACACCACAATTATTACCGAGGAAGTAAAAGAAAAAATAAAAGAACTTTCAGAACTGGCTCCATTACATAATCCAGCACATTTAGTTGGAATAAATGTAGCCGAGGAAATTTTTTCATCAGCAAAACAAGTAGCAGTTTTTGATACTGCTTTTCATCAGACTATTCCGGTTGAGGCTTATAAATATGCGATTCCTAATTATCTTTTAACAGAGAATAAAGTCCGTGTATATGGTTTTCATGGAACGAGTCATAAATATGTTTCTGAAAAAGCAATTGATTATTTAGATCACAATTCAAAAATTATTACGATCCACTTAGGAAATGGTTGTAGTATGACCGCAATTAAAGATGGGAAAAGTATCGATCATACAATGGGTTTTTCGCCTTCAAATGGATTAATAATGGGAACTCGTGCGGGAGATATCGATCAGTCAGTTATCTTTTACTTGATAAAAAACCTGAATTATACGCCAGACGAAGTAAATGCAATTTTATTGAAACAAAGCGGAATGCTTGGGTTAACAGGTTATAGTGATTTGCGTGATATTGAGTCAGAAGCTGAAAAAGGCAATAAAGATTGTCAATTGGCTTTATTAATGAATGCTTATAGAATTAGAAAAACAATTGGTTCTTATACAGCTGCTTTAAATGGCTTGGATGCTATAGTTTTTACAGCCGGAATTGGGGAAAACTCATCATACATGCGTAAGTTGGTTTGTACGGATATGGATTATTTTGGAATTGAACTGGATCAGGAGAAAAATAAAATCCGATCTAAAGAAATTAGAGAAATCAGTACAATAAATTCAAAAACAAAAGTATTAGTGGTTCCGACGGATGAAGAATATGAAATTGCAAATCAGGTTTATCATTTGCTTGAAAGTTAAATATCTTCTATATATAAAAAAAGCTCCTTTACAGAGGAGCTTTTTTTATGTTTTAGGATTAAATATTTGTCAGTACCTTTGAAGATAAATTCGAATATTTTGAAATCTACACTTTTAAAACTATTTTTCTTCTTTTTCATTGTTTCACAAATACAGGCACAAGAATTACTTCCTTTTGTAGAAAATTATAATAAATCAGATTATCAGGGCGACAATCAAATCTGGAATGTTGTTCAGGGTAAAGATGATGCCATGTATTTTGCCAATAATCACTATTTATTGCGATATGATGGAGTGGTTTGGGAAAAATATACATTACCTAATAAAACTATTATCCGTTCGATTATGATCGAGGGTGATAAAATCTATTCCGGATCTTATAAAGAGTTTGGTTATTGGTACAGGAAAGATGGAAAAATGCATTATGTTTCGATTACCAAAAATCTAAGATTATTTGATGAAAAAGACAACGAAGAAATTTGGAAAATTTTCAGATTTAACGGGTCTATTTATTTTCAATCCTTTAATGATGTTTTTATCTATAATGGGAAACACATTCAAAAAATAAAATTTCCTTTCTTAATATCCTATTGCTTTGTAGTCAATAATGATGTTTATGTAGCATCAGTAGAAAAAGGCATGTTTAGATTAAAAGGTTCCCGAATTACAAATCCAAAAGGTTGGAATGTCTTAAAGAAAACAGTAGTTCATGCTATCGAAAAATATCAAAACAAGGCATATATTTTTACTCAGAAAAAAGGAATATTTATTGTAGAAAAAGATGGTTTAAAACCCTGGAATAATCCATTAAATGAAACCCTGAAAGCAGCGACAATTAATGTTGCTAAATTCATTAAAGGAAACAAACTGGTTATAGGAACAGGAAACAGAGGTCTTTATATCTATGATTTTACTACAAATACCTATAAAAATATCGACAGGAATAATGTTTTGATGAATAATTCAATTCTGAGTATTGGATTTGATAAGGAAAATGATTTATGGCTGGGTCTGGATAATGGAATTGCACATGTTGAAGTAAATTCTCCAATCTCATTTTTTTATGATAATTCAGGACTTTTGGGCTCAGTTTACTCAGTAGCAACAACTAACAAAGGTTATTTGATAGCTTCTAATCATGGTGTTTTTGAATTTGATTCAGGTAAATTTCATATGATGCCCAATACTCAAGGTCAGGCATGGAATATTACTAAAATTGATAATAAGTACATTATAGGTCATAACGATGGTACATTTTGTTATGATAATGGTTCTTTAACAAAAACAAACAACATTAGCGGAGGTTGGAATTTGTCTAAAAGCAGTATTAATAATACCTATTTTCAATCTACTTACAGTGGTGTTTTAGTATATGATGATATTTCGAAACTTACTCAAAATACGGTAATAAAAGATCTTTCGAAACCTATAAAATACGTAGCTCAGAATAAAAAAAATGAAATCTGGGCAGCTGATAATTATCGGGGATTATATCGTGTTTTGTATACTGACGATTATAAGACTAAAAAAGTGGAGAATATTACACAGCAAAGCAAAATAAAAAATGATTTTGGTGTTAAAATCTTCGAATTTAGAAACGAGATTCTTTTTCTAATCAACAATTCCTGGTATACTTATAATTCTATTACAAACAAGCTGGAAGGCAATGAACTCTTTAACGTTAATTTTAAAAATATAACTGATGTTGTAGCCATTGATGAAGATCATTTTATGGTGCTTCAGGACGGAATTTTATATCATATTCAGGCTTCAGGAAATAAATTTGTCTGGAATATTATTCAGGAGAAATATTATAAAGGAAAATTGATCAATGATAATTTGAGAATTTTTAAAACTCAAAATCATTATTTGCTAAATCTTGATGACGGATTTATTTCTCTTCAGTTAAAATATGAAAACAAACAAAATTCTGATGTTAAAATAGAAGCGTATAATGACGGGACATTAGTTTCTAATGATTCTAAAATTAAATATAATACAGAGCTCAAGATAAATGTAATATCGGGTATTTACGGAGCAAGTAAACCTAATTTATTTTATAAGCTGAATAAAAGTAATGACTTCATTCAGATTTCTGGCGGATTGATTGTACTTAATAATCTGAGTAGCGGCAATCATTCTATAATTGTATACAAACATGATGGAGCTACTTATGAAAAAGTTTCGGGTTTTGAGTTTCGTGTTGCAGAACCATGGTATTTTTCGTTTTGGATGGTTTTGTTATATATGCTGATAGTAGGTACCGTATTATTTTTCTATTACAAATGGAATAAACTTCGCTATATGCAAAAATTAAAATTGCAAGCAGAAGAACTAAAACATCAGCGAGAAATTCTTGAAATGGAATTGAAAGCAGAGAATGAATTAAATATTCAGGAATATCAAAAACATATCTTAGAACTTGAATTACAAACAAAATCATCTGAAGTTGCTGGAAAATCTTTATCTATTGCAAAGCAAAGTGAAATGATCGAAAACATTCAAAGTATTTTAGATTCAGAAAAAGATTTTAATAAGCTTAAAAGTGAAATTAAAAAAGCTATTAAGATAAATGAAGTAAATAAACACGAGTGGGAAATCTTTGAAACCAATCTAAATCAAATTCACAATGAATTTATAATAAGCTTGTCTAAGAAGTTCCCAAACCTTACTCCAAAAGATATAAAATTATGTGTTTATCTTAAAATGAACCTCTCTTCAAAGGAAATTGCACCTCTGATGAATATCTCTTTTCGAGGCGTAGAATTGCACAGATATCGCTTAAGAAAGAAATTAAACCTTACTCAGGACGAAAACCTCTCAAAGTTTTTATTAAGTCTGTAAGATTTGCATTTAAATTTTAAGGATATTATATTTTTACACATCATTTTTTATATAATTCCAATACATCATTACTACATCATAACGTAATGTTAATAAAATTTAATTAACATTTATTGTTTTAATAATCAATATTATATGTTTGTTTTTTAACATAATGATGTAGCTATGTAGTAGTGGTATTTGATGTACTACAACGTTGTAATTGTTTAATTTGGCTCTACTAACTTAAACGATTACAAACTGTATGAAAAATTTTATTTTTAGCTTTTTAGCACTTTTGCTACTGCCAGCTTACATGTCTGGTCAAGCAATTAAAGGAAAAGTAGTAGACAGTAGCGGAATGGGAATTCCTGGAGCAGTTATCGCTGCTTCTAATTCCAGAACTTCGACTGATGCTGATTTCGACGGAAATTTTACAATAAATGCCAAAGAGGGCGAGATTTTAAAGATCTCAATGTTAGGTTTTGAGGCTGTTTCTATAGCAGCAACTACATCTCCTATGACAATTACTTTAAAAGAAGCAGGAGATACTGCGTTAAAAGAAGTAGTAGTAATAGGATATGGTACCAGAAAAAAAATTGATAATACTTCAGCTATTACTTCTTTAAAAGCTGAGGATGTTACAAGAACAAAGGTATTAAATGCTTCTCAGGCTATTCAGGGTAAAGCTGCCGGGGTTCAGGTAACTTCTTCAGATGCTCCTGGTAGTACACCTTCAGTTGTTATTAGAGGTTTAGGTACAGCGTTAGGAGGAAGAAATCCATTGTATATTGTTGATGGTATGCCAACGGAAAACATCAATAATATCAATACAAATGATATTACATCTTATGAAATTCTAAAAGATGCTTCATCTTTAGCTATTTATGGTACCAGAGCTGCAAACGGGGTGATCATTATTACTACTAAAAAAGGTAAAGGTGATAAAATATCTGTAGAAGTGGAAAGTTTTGGTGGTGTCAGAACACCGCTTAAGAAAGTAAAAATGGCAGATGCTAATCAATATGCAAGCTATTCTAATGCTTCTTTAGGAACAAACAGATTTTCAACAAATCAACCTGTTAATACAAATTGGTTTGATGAAATTACAAGAACTGGTACTTATACTCAAAATAATATTTCTATTTCTGGCGCTACAGAAAATGTTAAATACTTTTTTAGTGCAGGTAACTATCAGGAAAAAGCAATTCTTAACGGCTTAGATTACAGCCGTACAAGTTTTAGAAACAACAATGAATTTAAACTTTCTAAAAAAGTTACTTTAAATCAAAACTTTAGCTTTACTTCGGCTAATTCTACACCAAAACCATTAGGCGCATTTACAAATGCATACAAACAGTCATCAATTGTTCCTGTTCGTTTTGCAAATGGTCAATATGGAGCACCTTTTGCAGATGCAAGCGGAGTAGCAAGCCCAACAGGTACTTCATTTAACAATGTTGGTAATCCTGTAGCACAATTAGATTTTTACAATGAACAACAAAGAAGTATTACACTTCAGGGTGGTTTGAAATTAGATTATGAAATCTTAAAAGGTTTAAAGTTTACTTCACAATTTAATGGTGAATACTATACTTGGAAAAATTATAATTTCGAGGATACTAAAAATGTTTGGTTAGCTGCTAATCCAACTCGTAAAGATGGAGATTATTCAAGTACTGATCCTATCAATTTATTGACTAGAGGCAGAGAGCAATATTTTAACTGGAACTTGTCTAACTATTTCACTTATAATAAAGTATTTTCTCAAATTCATGATGTTGAATTAACAGCAGGTATCGAAACTTCTGTAAAAGGTCCAAGAGAAAAATTAGTTATTACAAGAAAAAATGTAAGTCCTGATTCTAACTATTGGTCTTTATATAATGCTACAGATGCAAAAGGAGTAGATTACTCTGGTACTGTTACAAATTTACAAGATATTGTATTCAATGAGAGTAAATTAGCTTCTTATTTTGGACGTTTCCAATACAAATTGATGGATAAATACTTAGTAACTGGAACTATTAGACGTGATGGATCTTCAAACTTTAATAAAGATTATCGTTGGGGAACTTTCCCATCTGTAGGTCTTGGATGGATTATGACTAAAGAAAGTTTCTTGTCAGATATTAAAGGAGTTAATTTAATCAAATTAAGAGGAAGCTGGGGTAAATTGGGTAACCAAAATGTACCGTTGAACAGTCAAAGTTATAATTCTGGATTAAATAGTTATCTGGGAGGTTCAATTTTATATGAAGGATCAAGTATCACTTCTCAAATTGACCCTACTTTAACATGGGAAATTACTGAAGAGACTTCTGCAGGTATTGATTTTGAATTTTTAGACAGCAGATTGAAAGGATCATTTGATGTTTATGACAAAAATACAGATAATGTAATTTTATATGTAAAACCTTATCCAACTTCTGGAATTACAACTGCTTCTCCTTCTCATGTTGGTGAAGTTTCAAACAAAGGTTATGAAATTGCTTTACGTTGGGATGATAAAATTACTGAAGATTTAAGCTACTGGGTTGGAGGTAACTTCTCACACAATAAAAATGAGCTTACAAGCTTAAAAGATATTTCATTATCTCAGGTTATTGGAGGTAATTTAGGAAATGGTCAAGATACTAAATTGTTATACAACAACTCAGTTGGTCAGCCATTAGGTAGTTTTTATCTTTATGAATATGCAGGTGTAGATCCGGCAAATGGAAACATGCTTTATTATAATGCTTCTGGTGCTAAAGTGACTCAGGATGCTTTATCTGCAACAGCTGATAAAAAATATGTAGGTTCAATTTTACCAAAAGCTAACTACGGAGTTTCTTTAGGACTTGTTTACAAAAACATTGATTTTTCAGTTGACGGATATGGAACAGGTGGAGCAAAAGTATATAATGGTAAAAAAGCACAGCGTTTTGGAGGTGAAAACGTCGAGGCTTCTATGACAAATGATTATTGGAGTCCAACAAATACAACATCTCAGAATCCAAGACCATTTAATACAGTTCCTGTTGCTTCGACTTATTATATGGAGTCTGCTGATTTCTTTAGAATTAACAACATTACTTTAGGATACAAACTTCCTCTTAAAGATGACCAGTTTATTAGTTCTTGCAGAATTTATCTTAATGCAATCAACCCTTTTATAACACAGAAATATTCTGGTTTCTCTCCTGAGTTAAATGGAGATGGTAATCCTTATGGGACACAAGGGGTAGAATTGGATGCTTATCCAACATTAAGATCATTTGTAATTGGTGCTAATTTAAAATTTTAATATTATGAAAAAGATATATATATCAATCTTCGTGTTATCAGCATTTACATTCACCGGATGTGCAGATGATTACTTAGATGTTAAACAAACAGAAACTATTTCTACAGATGATATCGAGCTGTTTAACAATGACAGTGGAGCAAAAACATTTGTAACCTCAATCTACAGTAAATTTTTAGACTGGGATATGAGTTCATTCGGATGGATAGGTTTAGCAAGTATTACCTCTGATGATGCTGATAAAGGCTCAACTCCAAGTGATACAGGTACTGATAAAGATGTTTTGGATGCGTTAACTTATAATGCATCAAATCCATCTGCTGAAAGTACTTTTAATGCTAATTATGACGGAATCAATAGATGTAACCAGGCATTAGCTATTCTTCCAAAATTAGACAAAGCTGATCCGGCATTAAGAGAAAGATTAATGGCTGAGGCAAAATTTTTGAGAGCTTTCATGTACTTTACTTTGGTGAAATGTTATGGAGGTGTTCCAATTGTAGATCGAGTAGCTAGTATTCCATTATCAGCAGAAAATAAAGCTATGCAGCTGACTCGTAAAACAACTGCTGAAGTTTATGCTTTTATTGAAAAAGATTTGACTGAGGCTGCAGCAGTTTTACCAAATAAATCTCAATATGCTGATGCTGAAAAGGCAAGAGCTTCAAAAGGTGCAGCTTATGCTTTATTGGCTAAAGTAAGTTTGTATCAAAAAAAATGGCAAAGTGTTGTAGATAACTGTAATATGGTTACAGGATATATTATTTCTCCGGATTATGCTAAAATGTTCAGATTAGAAGGAGAAAATGATGGAGAATCTATTTTTGAAATAAACGGTAATGGTGCAGTACCAGCTCGTGGAATTCAAGGATATTCTAACGTTCAGGGTGTTCGTGATGCATGGGGATGGGGATTCAATCAGCCTTCTCAAAGTTTAGTTAATGCTTATGAAACTGGAGATGTCAGAAAAGATGCAACGATTATTTTTAGAGGTGCAACTTTATATGATGGAAGAGTAATTCCTGTAATAAGTGCAGATGATCCTAATCCGAGATATAATTTAAAAGCTTATTCTTCTGCATATACAAGTGCATGGGAAACAGATGCTAACATTAAATATTTAAGATACGGTGAAGTATTATTAATGAAAGCTGAAGCTTTAAATGAATTAGGACAAACTTCACAAGCGATTCCATTATTAAATGTAATCAGACACAGAGCTGGTTTAGGTGATACTCCGGCAACTTCTCAGGCAGCAGTTAGAACTGCAATCTGGAAAGAAAGAAGAGTTGAATTAGCCTTTGAATTTGACAGATTCTTTGACTTAGTTAGAACTGGTCAGGCAAAAGATGCTTTTACGGTAGATGGAAAAGTATTTACAGTAGGTAAAAACGAATTATTCCCAATTCCGGCATCATTTCTTTTAATAGCAGAAGGAATGTCTTCTCAAAATCCTGGTTACAATTAATATTAATATATCACTTCCTTCAAGATCTTGGAGGAAGTGATTATTTATTAAATTTTAAATTTTTTATAATGGTTAGAATTTCAGTTTTATTATTAGTTTTTACATTTTTTGGTTGTGGCTCCAATGCTGATAAATCAAAAGAAAATGAAGGAGAAAAGGCAGTTGCTGTAAAATTAACAGATGAGGAACTTTTAACTACTGTTCAAAAACAAACCTTTAAATATTTTTGGGATTATGCTGAGCCAAATTCAGGATTAGCAAGAGAACGTTATCATCCGGATGGAGTTTATCCTGAAAATGATGCAAATATAGTAACAACCGGAGGTTCAGGTTTTGGATTAATGGCTGTAGTTTCAGGAATGTCGCAAGGTTATATTACTAAAGAAAAAGGAGTTGAGCGATTAAACAAAATTGCTGATTTTTTAGGCAAAGCAGATCGTTTTCACGGAGCATGGTCACACTGGATAGACGGAAATACCGGAAAAGTAAAACCTTTTGGAACCAAGGATAATGGTGGAGACTTAGTCGAAACATCATTTTTGGTTGCAGGGATGATTACTGTTCGCGAATATCTAAAAGACGGTTCGGATAAAGAGAAAGCTGTAGCTCAAAAATATGACGCGCTTTGGAAAGGGGTAGACTGGCAATGGTACACCAATAATAAAAATGTATTGTATTGGCATTGGTCACCAACGTATGATTGGCAAATGAATTTTCCTTTAGAAGGATATAATGAATGTTTGATTACTTACGTGCTTGCAGCATCTTCGCCAACACATTCAATTGATGCAAAAGCATACCATGAAGGATGGGCCAGAAGTGGTGAAATTGTTTCTTCTAAAACAAAATATAATATTCCATTAGTTTTAAAACATAATGGAGCCCAGGAATTTGGAGGGCCATTATTCTGGGCACATTATTCTTATGTAGGCTTAGATCCAAATCAATTAACAGATAAATATGCTAATTATTGGGATCTGAATGTCAATCAGACAAAAATCAATTATGAATATTGTTTAGAAAATCCAAAAAATGGATATACTGCTGATTATTGGGGACTAAGTGCTTCGTATTCAAGAAATCCTGACGGATCTATTGGTTACAATGCGCATATGCCAAGCAACGATCAAGGCGTTATGTCGCCAACTGCTGCAATAAGTTCAATTGTATATACACCAAAAGAATCAATGGCTGTAATTCGCAATTTATATGATAATCATAAAAAAGAAACCTGGGGAAATGCCGGTTTTTATGATGCTTTGAGTTTACAGAACAATAATTGGGCAGCAAAACGCTATTTGGCTATCGATCAGGGACCTGAAGTCGTTATGATCGAAAACTATCGTACGGGTTTATTATGGAAATTATTCATGAATGCTCCCGAAGTAAAACAAGGTTTAGTGAAGCTGGGCTTTAAATCTGAAAAATACGGAATTAAATAGTATTTAGAATGAACTTCAAGTTAACACTTTTTACACTGTTGTTTTCTATTGTAGGGTTTGCACAAAGCGAGACAACAGGAAAAATAAAAACAGTTGTCGTAACCAATTATGAATTAGGTTACGCATTACATAAGCCAGCCAGTACAAAAGATAAAAAACCATTAGTAGTTTTTATTTCTGGTGATGGAGAAAAAGGAACGGACATTGAAAAAGTAAAAATCAATGGACCTCTAAAATATCTAAAAACACATCAATTAGATGCTTATGTTTTGGCACCACAATGTAAGGAAGATGAGAATTGGAATATTGAATCTATTCATGAATTGATTTTGAAAATCCAAAAAGAGAACAAAATAGATTCTCAAAGAATATATGTTACAGGATTAAGCTCCGGAGGTTGGGCAGCCTGGAATTTAGCCCTTTCATATCCGGATATGTTTGCTGCAATAGTGCCTATTTCTGGTTTTGTTGATTTGATCGAGATGGAAAGTGCCTGTAAAATAGCGAATATCCCAACCAGGATCTTTCACGGATTATTAGATGATGTGGTAAAAGTTGATTACGCCATAAGTATTTATAAAGAATTGAAAAAATGCAATGCTAAAGATGTTCAATTGACCATTTTTGATGACGCAGGACACGATAGCTGGACAAGAGTTTATGACAATCCGGAAATATATGACTGGATGTTTAAGCAGATAAAAAAGAATACCAACAAATAAATAATAGAATGAAATCGCAATGATTCCAAATTTGAATTACAATGAAGAACTGCGATTCCACACTCCATTAAAAATACAAATATTAAATACACATGAAAAACAAATTAGTCTTACTATTTTTAGGATGTGCTGTTTTGGGTTATGCCCAGAAAAAGAATACTAAAAGTGCAGTAAAAATTAAACCAAAATCAGAGTTTGTAGCAGAGTTATTGTCAAAAATGACATTGGATGAAAAATTAGGTCAGCTTAATTTACCAACTTCCGGAGATATTACGACAGGACAAGCAAACAGTTCTGATGTGGCTAAAAAGATTGCTGAAGGTAAAGTTGGAGGTTTATTCAATATTAAATCTGTTCAAAAAATTAGAGAAGTTCAAAGAATTGCTGTTGAACAAAGCCGCTTGAAAATTCCATTGATTTTTGGGATGGATGTTATTCACGGTTACGAAACAACATTTCCAATTCCGTTAGGATTATCTTGTACCTGGGATATGGGGTTAATCGAAAGAAGTGCTCAAATTGCTGCTCAGGAAGCAAGTGCTGACGGGATTAACTGGACATTCTCGCCAATGGTAGACGTCTCTCGCGATCCTCGTTGGGGTAGAGTTTCTGAAGGTTCAGGTGAAGATCCGTACTTAGGAAGCCAAATTGCAAAAGCAATGGTAAATGGTTATCAACAACACGATCTTTCAAAAAATAATTCGATTATGGCGTGTGTAAAACACTTCGCTTTGTATGGTGCGCCAGAAGCAGGACGTGATTACAATACGGTTGATATGAGTCACATCAGAATGTTTAATGATTATTTCCCTCCTTACAAAGCAGCTGTTGATGCAGGTGTAGGATCTGTTATGGCTTCTTTTAATGAGGTTGACGGAATTCCTGCAACAGGAAACAAATGGTTAATGACAGATGTTTTAAGAAAACAATGGGGTTTTAAAGGTTTTGTAGTAACTGATTTTACCGGAATTCCAGAAATGATTGAACATGGTATGGGTGATTTACAAGCAGTTTCTGCTTTATCGCTAAATGCAGGTGTTGAAATGGATATGGTTGGAGAAGGTTTCTTAGGAACTTTGAAAAAATCATTAGACGAGAAAAAAGTAACAATCGAAACTATCGATAATGCAGTTAAGCTTATTTTAGAAGCTAAATATGATTTAGGATTGTTCCAGGATCCATATAAATATTGCGATGCTAACAGAGCAAAAACTGAAATCTTTACAGCAAGCAGCAGAAAAGAAGCAAGATCAATCTCTGCACAATCATTGGTTTTATTAAAAAATCAAGGTCAGGTATTGCCTCTTAAAAAATCAGGTACAATTGCTTTAATCGGACCATTGGCAGATGCAAAAGAGAATATGCCGGGAACTTGGAGTGTAGCTACAAAAATGGAAAATGCTATATCATTATTAACAGGAATCAAAGAAGTAACTGGAAAAACGGCGAAAGTTTTATATGCTAAAGGAAGTAACTTAGATTACGATGAAACTTTTGAAACTAACGCAACAATGTTTGGTAAAACCTTACACCGTGATGCACGTTCAAAAGAAGAATTATTGGCAGAAGCTTTAAAAGTAGCCAATCAGTCAGATGTAATTGTTGCTGCACTTGGAGAATCTGCAGAAATGAGCGGAGAATCAAGCAGCCGTACAAATTTAGAAATTCCGCAAGCACAAAAAGATTTATTAAATGCATTATTAAAAACAGGAAAACCAGTTGTATTGGTTTTATTTGATGGTCGTCCTTTAGTTTTAAAAGAGGAAAACGAAACTGTTCCTGCTATTTTGAATGTTTGGTTCGCAGGTTCTGAGGCTGGTTATGCTATTGCAGATGTTTTATTTGGAGATGTAAATCCTTCCGGAAAATTAACAACAACTTTCCCTAGAAGCGTTGGACAATTGCCAATTTACTACGCTCACAAAAATACAGGAAGACCACTTTCTAACACAGAAGGCAAATTCGAAAAATTCAGATCTAATTATATCGACGAAAGAAACGAGCCATTATTTCCATTTGGTTTTGGTTTAAGTTATACTTCATTTGAGTATTCTAACCTGAAAATTTCATCTGATAAAATGAATGCAGGCGGAAAATTGAAAGTAACAGTTGATGTAGCGAATACAGGTATCTATGACGGAAAAGAGACCGTTCAATTATACATTAGAGATTTAGTAGGTTCAGTAACAAGACCAGTTAGAGAATTGAAAAATTTCCAAAAAATAACACTTAAAAAAGGTGAAAAACAAACGGTGACTTTTGATATCACGGTTGAAGATTTAAAATTTTATAACTCTGATTTACAATTCGTAGCAGAGCCTGGACAGTTTGATATTTTCGTTGGAGGAAATTCAAATGCCGATAAGAAAGTTAGTTTTGAATTAGCTAAATAATTGGTTTGTTAATTAGTTAATTGCCCTTCGTCTTTGGTTAGCGAAGGGCTTTTTTTTAGCTTTTTAGTCTTAAAAAGTACAGTAATTTTTTACAATTTTAATTTTCTACAAATGAATGCCAATAAACAATATCAATTATTTTTTTTAGTCTTGATAGTACTTGTTTTTTCTTCTTCTTGTGCTGTAAAGAAAAATGGAATTGTAGCACATCGCGGTGCCTGGAAGCAAAATAATTTTCCTGAAAATTCAATTGCTTCTCTTAGGCATGCTATAGATTTAAAACTTACAGGTTCAGAGTTTGATGTTTGGAGAACGGCAGATGATTCGTTAATAATCAATCACGACGCTCATTTTAATAAATTACTTATTGAAGAAACTACCTACGCTGATTTGATAAAGTTTAAACTTTCCAACGGAGAAAAACTGCCAACTTTATATGAATATATTACTGAGGGTAAAAAAAACAATAAAAATACTTTGTTGGTATGCGAAATAAAACCTTCGGAAATCAGCAAGGAAAGAGGAAAACAAACAGCCTTAAAAACTGTTCAAACGATTAAAAAACTTAATGCTGAAAAAATTACCTGCTACATCAGTTTTGATTATGAAATTCTAAAGCAAATCAGGCAAATAGATCCTGTAACTTCTTTGCAATATCTGGAAGGAAATAAGTCTCCAAAAGAAGTAAAATCAGATCATATTTCAGGAATTGATTTTCATTATTCCGTTTTCCAAAAACATCCTGAATGGATAAAAGAAGCAAAAGACAATAAGATTATTTTAAATGTCTGGACAGTTAATGACCCTGAAATTATGGATTGGATTATTGAAAATAAATTCGATTACATAACCACAAATGAACCTGAACTATTAAATAAAAGAATAAAAAATAAAAAATAGAAAAAATGCATAAACTACTTTCAATACCACTTTTATTGCTCTTGTTTGTATGCAATAATAGTGGGGCGCAAAAAACGAATATTCCCGGAAAAACAGAATGGTTTGATCCTAATAAAAAAGCAACGACTTACTGTAATCCAGTTAATATAGGGTATAATTATACTACTGAAAATCATAATGGCATTCCTGAATCCCGTCGTTCCAGCGCTGATCCTGTAATTATTACTTATAAAGGTGAGTATTATCTGTTTGCTACAAACCAGGCAGGATATTTCTGGAGTAAAGACATGTCTGACTGGAAATTTGTTTACGGAAGTTTTCAAAGAAAACCTGCAGATGATGATCAATGCGCACCTGCCGCGTGGGTTGTAAATGATACTTTATTTTATGTAGGTTCAACCTGGAAAAGAGACCATCCGATCTGGAAAACTGCAGATCCAAAATCTGGTCAATGGTTGAGACATGTAGATAAAGCAATGCTGCCAACCTGGGATCCTGCTATTTTTCAGGATGATGATAAAAAAGTATATATGTATTATGGCTCAAGTGGTAAATTACCTCTTGTTGGTGTAGAAGTAGATTATAAAACATGGCTTCCAAAAGGGAATCAGGCTGATTACGAAAAATTATATAAAGCAACAGAAGTTGAGGATATTCAACGTCCATATGGTCAAATTAAAGAAGTTGTAGGTCTTGATCCGGCTTCTCACGGTTGGGAACGTTTTGGACCTAATAACGATATGGAACCCGCACCTTGGGGTAATTTTATTGAAGGAGCATGGATGACCAAACACAACGGTAAATATTATATGCAATACGGAGCGCCGGCAACAGAGTACAAAGGGTATGCAAATGGTGTTCATGTGGGAAACAGTCCGTTGGGACCTTTTGAATATCAAAAACACAATCCAATGTCTTATAAACCAGGCGGATTTGTAATTGGAGCCGGACACGGAAATACCTTTGCTGATAATTATGGAAATTATTGGAATACCGGAACCTGCAAAATATCGATTAAAGATCGTTTTGAGCGTCGTATCGATATGTTTCCTGCAGGATTTGATAAAGATGATGTAATGTATTCTATTACTTCTTATGGAGATTTTCCTATAGTTTTACCAACCAAAAAGCGCAATCAGGAAAAAGGAGCTTCTTCAGGCTGGATGTTGCTTTCGTACAAAAAGCCTGTGACAGTTTCTTCTTCAGAAGAATGTATGGAGGTCGAAACCCACAGAGTAGATAACGGAGGTAAAAAAGTATATGAGAAGTTTTGTTATGGAGCCGATAATTTAACCGATGAAAATATTCAAACTTATTGGTCAGCAAAGACAGATCGTCCCGGAGAATGGTTACAGCTAGATTTAGGCAGACAAATGCAGATTAAGGCGCTGCAGATTAATTATGCAGATCATAAAGCAACGCAGTATAATAAAGCGATGGATATTTATTATCAATATAAAATCTTCATGTCTGATGATGCTGTAAACTGGAAATTGGTAGTAGACAAGTCTAAAAATGCAAAAGATGTTCCGCATGATTATGTTGAATTAACAAAAGCAATCAAAGCACGTTACATCAAAATGGAAAATATTCATAATGCCTCAGGATTATTTGCTATTTCTGATTTTAGGGTTTTTGGTAATGGACTTGCAGAAAAACCAAAATCCGTTACTGATTTTAAAGTAGACAGAAATGCATCTGATTCGCGCAATGCAATGATTTCCTGGAAAAAACAAACAGATGCAATAGGTTATAATATTTATTACGGCATTACACCTGATAAATTATACAATACTATTATGGTATATGATGAAACTTCATATGATTTTAGAGGTTTGGATAAAGGAACCAAGTATTATTTTACTATTGAAGCCTTTAATGAAAATGGAATTAGTACTAAAAACGAATTAATTGAAGTTAAATAATTTTAATTATATTTTGAGAAATCGTTAAATAAAACCTGTGGCAGTTCTAAAGAATTTTGTTCCTTTGCGTAACAACCCAAAAAATGCTATTAAACCTATGAAAAAAACGATTCTTTTAACTGTTTTAGTTTTAAACGGATTGACATCTTTTGCACAGTCAAATGATGAAAAAAATATTAAGTTATTTTATAAAAAAGCTTTAACCGAGGCTAAATGTTATACTTGGTTAGAATACTTGTCTAATGACATTGGTAGCCGTTTATCAGGTTCTACCGGCGCACAACAAGGTGTCGAGTATACCAAAAGACAGCTTGAAACATTAGGTCTTGATAAAGTCTATTTACAAGAAGTTATGGTTCCGCATTGGGTTCGTGGCGAAAAAGAAACTGCTTTTATTCTGGACGGAAAAGTAAAAACCAATGTGCCAATTTGCGCTTTAGGAGGATCAATTGCAACTCCTAAAACCGGACTTACTGCAGAAGTTGTTGAAGTGCAAAGTATTAAAGAACTGAACGAATTAGGAGATAAAGTAAAAGGTAAAATTGTATTCTTTAACAGACCAATGAATCCTGAAAATGTGGCAACTTTTGAATCCTATTCTGAGGCTGGAGATCAAAGACGCAGTGGAGCTAAAGAAGCGGCTAAATTTGGTGCAATAGGAGCGATTGTTCGTTCATTAAACCTTCGTTTAGATGATTTTCCTCATGCAGGAGCTCAAAGTTATGGTGATTTACCAAAAGAACAATATATTCCGGCAGCTGCAATTAGTACTAATGGAGCAGAACTATTGAGTAAATTATTAAAAAGTACTCCCGGTTTAAAACTCTACTTTAAACAATCTTGCGAAACATTACCTGATGTACAATCGTATAATGTAATTGGAGAATTGACAGGAACAGTAACACCGGAAAATATTCTGGTTGTAGGCGGTCACTTAGATTCCTGGGATCTGGCTGATGGTTCTCATGATGATGGAGCAGGAGTAGTACAAAGTATGGAAGTTGTTCGTATCCTGAAAAACTTAAACTACAAGCCTAAAAATACAATTCGTGTAGTTTTGTTCATGAACGAAGAAAACGGAGGAAAAGGTGGTGCTAAATATGAAGAAGTTTCAAAACAAAAGAACGAGAATCATATTTTTGCTTTAGAAAGTGATTCAGGCGGATTTACACCAAGAGGATTTTCTATAGAAGCAGATGATGCTAATTTGAAAAAAATTCAAGGATATGCAACTCTTTTTGAGCCGTATTTTGTAAATAGTTTCATAAAAGGACACAGCGGATCAGATATTGAGCATTTAACGTCTAAAACCATTGTTAAAGCTGGTTTAATGCCAGATTCACAACGTTATTTTGATTATCATCATGCAGCAAATGATAAATTTGATGCAATTAATAAAAGAGAATTAGAACTTGGTGCTGCAACAATGACTTCGTTGATTTATTTAATAGATCAAAACGGAATTGTTCTGCCTACAGCAAACTAAATTTACTAAATATCAAATAAACAAAAGCTATGGGTTTTACTCATAGCTTTTTTTGTGAATTTATGAAATCAGTCCTTGAAAATAATAGTAAATTTTGCTCCTTCATTTATTTTGCTTTCCAGACAAATATGTCCGCCCAGATTAGTCACATGATTGTATACCAGATATAATCCAATACCATTACTATCTTCCCGCGAATTGAACTTTTGATGCAAACCAAAAATTTTATCCTTTACCTTTTCCATATCAAAACCAATTCCGTTATCTGTAATCGTTAGTTGCGTAGATCCGTTAAACCGGTGTGAATTAAAATTAATAATAGGCAAAGATCCCGGTTGCGAATATTTTATTGAATTGGTAATTAAATTCAGGAATATACTCTTTAAGGAAGTTTTATTAAATATAACAGTTTCAGCTTCTGAAAAATCTATGGTTACTGCTGCTTTTGAATTATGAATTAAAGAGTTTATAGAAAACAAAACTTCTTTTAAAATCAAATCCAGATTTAATACCTCTAATTGATTGTCTTCTTCATTTTTTTTATCCAAAATAGCGACATGATCAATCAATGTTTTTTTTAAGCTGTGTGTTGCGATTTCGATTATCGAAATTAATTCAAGTGTTTCCGGATCTGTAATAGTCGATGTATCCAGAAGATCAAAAACAGCCAATAAATTATTAACAGGAGATCTTAAATCGTGAGCAGTAGTGTAAGTAAGTTGTTTAAGCTCATTATTTATTTTAGTAAGTTCAGTTAAATGAGCGTTTCGTTCTTGTTCCAGTTCTTTTTTAAACGTGATATTTTTGGCGATTGCAAAAACAAGTTTATCCTTTTGTATGGGAAACGATGTCCATAATAACCAAACTATATTGCCGCTTTTTGTAACATACCGATTCTCAAAATTATATAAACCAATTTTCCGTGTCAGATTTTTTCTCGAATTAGCTGTAGTTACCTTATCCATTTCAAAAACAAAATCGTTTATTGGTTTTGATAATAACTCTTCCTCGCTGTATTCTAACAATTTTGATACAGATGGATTTATTCTTTTAAAGTATCCGTCAAATCCGGCGACACATAATAGATCCGGCGAAGAATCAAAAAACTCTTCAAACTGATTGAAAAAATCAACAGTTTTTTTAGTGAGGTTAGGTACGCTATTATTCATAGATAAAACCTAATTTTGAAATTACTTCACTAAAATAACATTAAAAATTTACAGTTATGTCGTGTTTTTAACATTTTAATTGGATATTCGTTCAAAAACATTTTAATTCGTTGAACAACAAAAATGATAAAATATTGTAGAAGTAAAATCTTATAAATGGTTTTTCTTATTTCACTAATAAGTATCGATAACTGTTTTCAACAAATCAGAATCGACTAAATCAGACGGAGCAATCACTTTTTCTTCAAGCGGAATATTATTTCCGTATCTTTCCTTTACTAATTTTTGTACTCGGGGATCAGTTAAATTAAAATCTTTTAGTTGCTTCAATTTTGATAATTCGATACCAGCACCATTTTTATAAATTTTCCAGATCAGTTCAGAACAATAAATTCGGGTATCTGACCAATCAAAATAAGCATCATATTCTTTGCCCATAAATACCTGACTGTAATCTTTCATTTTTTGTAATGTTGCAGGAGTTAATACTTTATCAGCATTTTTGAGTCTTTTTACAAGATATTTATTCGCTTTTCCATGTTGAATCCAATCTTCAAGGCGAGTTAGTTTTACAGGCTGAACGGCTTCAAAAACAAACCAGTTTCCATTTATATTATAGATAAGTCCGCAATGCGAAAACTTCGAATTAGTTGCAATTCGAACCGCTTCACATTGACTCGATTCAGAAGTTTGAAAAATAAGATCACCATCCTGAATTTTATTCTGTAAAGTATTTTCAGTTTTGGAGTGCTTTCCAGAAAATGGATTATTAGGGAAAACCTGCATTGCAATAAACAATGCGCAGCCAAAACTCAGTAAAAATGTAATGCCAACAAATAAATATTTTGATTTTTTCATGTTTTAGTTTTAAGGTATTTTATCGCAAAATTATATTTCACGCAGATTTTAAAAAGATTCAGGCAGATTCACGCAGATAATTACAATAGCAAATTTTTAGATTATATCTGCTGTAATCTGCTAAATCTGCGTGAAACAAAAAACTTTGCGACTCTGCGACTTTGAGCGTTTTTTTTATTAATCCCAACAAATAAAAGGCAAAAAAAATAGTTACCAAAATGATAACTATTTTTAAATATGTTTTTAAGAGAAATATTAAATTCTAAAGATTCCGCCTACAGCAATAATTCTCTGTAAAAAGAAAAAGTCCTGCGAAGCCTTGTCATCATTACTTTGTGTAGTTCTAATATCCTGCATGTTGATGTAACCGCCTTTTAGCTCACCTTGCAAGTAAAAATACTTAAAGAAAGTAAAGTTAATTCCCGCTTTTGCAGATAAACCATAACCGGAAATATGAAAATCGTCATGACGTTCTTTTCCTAAAAGAGTTGTATTTGTTTTAGGATATAAAAGTCCTGCACCTAAACCCTCAGTTAAATTAATTTGTACTTTATCAATATTTGGTAAACCCAGCCAATTCGAAATATCATCATGTCGTGAAACCTCAGTATTAATATAGTTCAAACCATCTGTATGTTCATACATTAAAAAAGCAGGAGGATTTCCCTGAGTACCACCCGCAATACCACCTTCCTGAGCGCCATGTTGAGACATATCTACTGGTGTATTATTATAATCTCCGTTGTAATAAGATCCAGCCTGATCAGCAGGTAAGTTAATATTACCGGTAACATTAGCGATTTGATTTTGAGTCATCACATATTTCATGTGATCCCAACCAATCGAAACGCTGTAATGATCGCTAAAAAAGTATCCCATTCTAAAATTAGTCTGAGGAATCGTCATGTTAGCCGGATTTATATAATCAATATGATATCCTTTCGGTTTGTCATGAGCTTTCATATCAGCAACCGTAAAATTATAATCTTTACCTCTAAAGTTTACATCAGATTTAGTATAACTATCTCTATTACCACCCCACGAAACAAAGAACTTACCTTTATTATGTGCTGTATATTTATCTTGTATTGCAATCTCATCCTGAGCAAACATGTTCACAGCAAAACACATTAAGAAGAAAGGCAAGAATAAAAATTTATTTTTCAATTATTTATTTTAAAAATGATTAGAATGAATTAACTGTTTTTCTAATAGCCACCAATTTAGTCATTAAGCCTTCAAAATAGTCTAAATGTAACATATTAGCGCCATCACTTTTTGCATTAGCAGGGTCAAAATGAGTTTCGATAAAAATACCGTCGACACCTACAGCAATACCTGCTTTGGCAACAGTTTCAATCATATCAGGTCTTCCGCCCGTAACACCGGCAGTTTGGTTAGGTTGTTGCAGCGAGTGCGTAACATCAAGAACCGTACTTGCATATTGCTGCATAGTAGGGATTCCTCTAAAATCTACAATCATGTCCTGATACCCAAACATAGTACCACGATCTGTAACCATCACATTTTCGTTTTGGCAATCAAGTACCTTTTGTACAGCATGTTTCATACTTTCCGGACTCATAAATTGTCCTTTTTTCAGGTTCACCACTTTTCCTGTATTAGCCGCAGCTACAACTAGATCAGTTTGACGTACCAAGAATGCAGGAATCTGCAAAACGTCAACGTATTGCGCCGCCATATCAGCATCTTCATTTGTATGAATATCTGTTACAGTAGGAACATGAAAAGTTTCAGAAACTTTTCTTAAAATTTTTAATGCTTTTTCGTCACCAATTCCAGAAAAACTATCAATTCTGGAACGATTGGCTTTTTTAAATGATCCTTTAAATACATAAGGAATCTGAAGTTTGTCGGTAATACCAACTAATTTTTCAGCAATTCTTAAAGCCATTTCTTCTCCTTCAATAGCGCAAGGCCCTGCTAATAAAAAGAAATTTCCGCTTTCAGTATGCTTAATTTGTGGAATATGTTGTATGTTCATAATATGATTTTTTGACAGTGCAAAGGTAGTTATGATTTATGAATACGAGATTAAGATTTAAGATTATTTTAAGAAGCTAATCGCGCTATCCGCTGCAATATTTTTCTCTAAACCCTTTTTTCTTGGTCTTTGCAGGAGCTTCCTCCGGTCGCTCTGCTAAAACCAGAAAAAACAGGCTTTCTCAAAAAATGATTTTCGCTGCTATCACGGCTAGGAGTTTAGTGGAATTATCGTTTTCAACAGGGAATATTTCCTCAATTAGACTTTAGTATGATAAATCAATAGTTGTAATAAGCTTACAAAAAAGAATTAATTTTCATAAGATTTTTTAATGTAGTACTGTACAATTATGACGATTATGAGAATAAAAGTTAAGAGCAGAGACAACATAATGAGGCCAAGAAATCCCATGCCACATCTAATAGAATTTGGGTTTTCTTCTAAAAGTCTATTAAAATTATAAGAGGAAATGTAAAAAGCTACTATCGATAACACTATTTGTGAAAAAAAACTAATTAAACAGACCGTTCCGAATTTTAAAGATATAGTTTCGCCAATTGCTTTTCTGCCAGCTATAATTTGAAATAGTAAAGGAAGAATAACTAAAATTTGAGGCATAGTACTTTTTTTTAATTGATTTTTATTTCTAAAAGTTTTATTTTTAAATTGATACGTAATATCTCCTCAAAAAAAACTTAAATTATACCTTCAGGTTAAATTCCTTTTCTAAAATAGTATTCAATTGATTGTCCTCAAAAGGAATAATTTCTGTAACCCCATTTGTTACTGATTTTACGGCATTTTTAAGTACTATTTTTTTACCTAATGGATTTTGTAAAACAACAATTAATTTTTGAGTAAAAGTAGAATCAGGGTGTGAATAATTATAATGATTTGCAGGCTTAAAATCGATCCACCTTTGAGGAGTTAAATCAAACGAATATAAGTTAGACCATTCTTTTTCGATAAGTATTTGCAGTAAATATTCATCTTCTTCCGTTTTAACCAAAGTAAAAGTATCATAACCCTGTTGAATTTCAGTTCCAATTTCACTCAGTTTCAATGGCTCTCTAATACTGTTGCCGCCAAACCCTAAATCAATCAGATAATCTTCATTTTCGATTGTAGCAATTATTGCCAAATGAGTCTTAGCATTCTCACCCGGATTAACAAGCGGACGCACTGCAATATAATAATGCAGAACTCCAATTTCCTGAAGCATTAACGAAAAGATACCATTAATTTGATAACAATATCCACCACGATTTTTATTTATAATCTGGTTTACAATGTCATCACCAATAAGTGATATAGTTTTTCCCGCCTGAACATCGATATTTTCAAAAGGCACACTAAATAGCTGGCTTTGCATCAATTTTTTTATGCCTTTTAAGTTCAATTCAATTTCTCCCGTAAAATTGATTCTCTTTAGATATTGCTGTAAATCGAAACTTGAAGATTCAATTTTATATTTTTTGGATTGTTTCATTATACTAAATTTTATGCATTTCTCTGCGAAATTTAAGAATATCACTCCTTCTTCAAACTCAATCCCATCGGAACCATTAAAATTCCTTTTTCATAAATATTCAGATATAATTTTACAGGCTTCTTTTGTCCATCCCATCTTAATTCATAAACATTCAGGAATCCCGCACCCATATCGCTTCTTTTGGTAGGGAAAGGACAACAGGTTTCTAAACGCGTATACGTAATTTTTTCTCCGTTTGGTCCTGCCAAAGCGTTTAAAAAACGCATTTCGTTCAAAGCTTCATCTTTTGTATTTCTATAAAATATATTTACAGGATAATCAGGATCGTAGCCATATTTTTTATCATTGCTAAAAAGAGTAATAACAAAAGTATTGTCTTTCTTTAAAACTAAATCAGGAGCATTATCATCGACATTTTTTAAGGTCGATCTTGTACTCACACAAGAAGTTACAGTGATTAACAAAACGATAAAAAGGACTATTTTTTTCATGGTTAAAAATATTGGTAATGCAAATGTAAAATGTTTCAGCTACAGATTAAAGAATTATAAAATTTTTTAAAATCTTCTTTCATCCTCAAATCTTGTTGCAAAAAAAACTGCAAACATGGTTTATATATTGGCTATTCTGTCTCTTTTGCATTCAGTTTTAAAATACCAACTACAATCAGATATTGTGCCACAAGATAGGTTAGCATGATAAAAAATGAACTTCTTTCTATTGTTGCATGAAATTTATTGATTGCCAGAATACTATCAGAAATTACAAAAGCTGTGGCACCTAAAAAAACGTGTAATCTTCCCGGTTTTTTCCAAATTAAATACCCATTGAAAGCAAATAAAACCATAATCGAAATTACGGCAGCGTAAACAATTACGGGTATTTTTAAATCACCTAAATTAGGCATCAAAAACAAAACCATTGCAATGAGGTAGAAAGCAATCAGAAGGCTTCCAATGCCAAATAAGAATTTGTTGATCTGAATTTCGCCCACAATTTGTTTATTAAAAAGGGAGCAATAAGTAAGATGAGCAATTAAAAAAGAAATTAAGCCTAGAATAAAATAGATTTCGGCGATATCAGCAAAAAGCAAAATAACGTCTCCAATCCAAGAAAATAATAATGCAATTAAAAGGGTTTTCCGGGAGCTGAATTTTTGATGAAAGTAAACTCCAAAGCCTAATAATGGAATTAACACAGGTTTTAAAAATAAATCTAAATTATCATCTCCTAAAAATAGAATGATGAGATATGCAATACTAAAAATAATGTATATTTTTAAAAAAGTAACATTTTTCATAAGCGGTTATGAATTTATATTTGATTTATTGGGGTTCTGAAAATGGGTAGTGACAAAGTAAATCGTAATTAAAAATGATAAACCTAGGTAACTCATGATAACGTAATTACTCATAGAGAAAACATGATTTAAACCAAACCAGTCTCCATAATATATGATAATAGCAATGGCAACAGCAAATCGCAAACCTTCCCAGAAAAGGGCATATTTGCTTTTGTCCATTAACTCTGTGTAGCTATAGATTGTGACCAAAATAAATAAACCATAGATAAAAATGTTTGGCAAGCCAATTTTTGCAATATTATCAAATAAATAAGTCACAAACAAAAGTGTAATTAAAACTTGTGCAACTGACCAATATATTAGTTGTTGCGAGTTTTGTGTTCCGTATTTATCAAATTCAAAAACGTTATCAATTTTGTTTACAGGATATTTAATTTCAAAATTTTCAGGTCGCCATCCTGTTGGTTTAAACCATATGGTAAATTTATCTTTCCAGTTTTCAGCTCTCCAGGCATCTTTAATCAATAAAGTCAAATGCTGAAAATTAATCCGGATCGGGTTCCAGGTATTTGCAGGTCTTGTAATACCAAAAACAGGCGGAACATTGGCTAACTCAGCTTGAAAAGTGCCAAAGAGTTTATCCCAGAAAATAAAAATCTGCGAATGGTTTTTGTCTAAATATTCCGGATTTATGGCGTGGTGTACACGATGATGTGATGGTGTAACGAGAATATATTCCAAAAATCCCATTTTTTTAATATGTTTGGTGTGATACCAAAATTGCAAAAATAAATGCAGTGGTAAAGTAATTGCAATAACAGTAGCGGGAACGCCTAATAATGCTGCAGGAATTAGCAAAAAAGTAAACAGATTAACTAAACTTGCAATAGGCTGACGCAAAGCACATGCAAGATTAAATTCTTCGCTGCTGTGATGAATCGCATGTTTATTCCAGAAAAGATTAATTTGATGCGCCCATCGATGACTCCAGTAACCATAAAAATCAATAACAAAAAAAGCAATGCAATAAGAGAGAACATTAGCTTCAAGGTGGTAGATTGCAATTTTAGAAACCATCCATTCATAAGATATGAACGTAAGGCTTAGCCCAAGAACATCTTTTACAGAATTGGTAATTCCGGAACTAATACTCGATACGCTATCGATTAAAGGAGCGGTATCGTCCTTTTTGTAAATGCCGTATATTTTTTCGATTATAATTAATACTAAAAAAATAGGCGTTGCGATAATCAATATCTTTCCATATTCTTCCATAAAAAAAGCATTCTATTTTATTCAAATATAGAATAAAATAGAATGTTTTTTAAATTATTTTCAATTAAACGACTTATAAATAAATCATATTCAATTATGATTTATTTAAGTCAGCCGTAAAGCTGTCAATTAGTTAGGAAAATTGTTTGCAGTGTAATTTTTTATCTTTTTAATTTTTTATCTTAAAGCTGATACATTCCTTAAAAATTTGAAAAGAACTATATTTAATCTCTCAATAAAAAAGCATTCTGTTTTTATTCAAAATAAAACAGAATGCTTTTTTTAAAAAATATTTTACAATTAAACAATTTCGGCGCTTAATCCGGCTTCCAAAAGTTGTGTACATTGAGGCTTTAACTTGTCCATTGACCCCGTTTTTACAGTGCATTTTCCGTTGTAATGTACAATTAAGGAACATTGTTCTGCTTGTTCTGGCGTGTGACTGCAAACACGCATTAAAGTGTCAATTACGTGATCAAAAGTGTTTACATCGTCGTTATAAACAATGATTTCGTTATTGAAACCCGTCGCTTCCTTTTCGCGAACTCTTTCTCTTACTTTTTCTTTAGTACTCATTTTTTTAGGTTTTTGTACTTTTTGTAATTACTAATTTGTTTTGTCGCAGATTACATATTTATTATTAAAACTAAAATCGCTGTAAATATGCAGATTGATCAATCTGTGAGCCATTTATATTCAGATAATTAACTATCTAATTTACGTATTTTAATGAAACCCAGTTATTTCTTTGAAATTTTTTAACATATGTCAGCCCTTTTTCTGTACAGGAAGCATCAATAAACGGAATATCTTCTTCATAGAAACCGCTAAACAATATAATACCGCCTTTGTTTAAACAGTCAACATAGCTTTGCATATCATTCAATAAAATATTTCTGTTGATGTTTGCAATAATCAGGTCATAACTTTTACCTGCTAATAAAGCTGCATCGCCTTCGTAAACGGTAATATGTTTGCAATTATTGCGTTCAGCATTTTCGATAGAATTCAAATAACACCAATTATCAATATCGATCGCATCAATTGGTTCAGCACCTTTCATTTCGGCAAGGATAGCCAGAATCGCAGTTCCGCAACCCATGTCAAGGGTTTTCAGTCCTTTAACATCCATTTCAAGTAAATGCTGGATCATCATGTGAGTTGTTTCGTGGTGACCCGTTCCAAAACTCATTTTTGGCTCGATTACAATATCAAATTCGGCATTGGTTTTTTCATGAAAAGGAGCGCGAACATGACATTTTCCGTCTACATCAATCGCTTCAAAATTCTTTTCCCATTCTTCATTCCAGTTTACCTGATCGATTTCTTCAATCGTATATTCAATTTTAAACTCCTCAGATTCTAAGATATAAATGTCATCCAGAATATTCTCATCCCATAAATCTTTCTTCACAAAAGCCGAAATCCCAGTTTCAGTTTCTGTAAAAGTCTCAAACGCTTTTTCGCCTAATTCAGCAATTAAAATTTCAGAACCCGGTTCTTTCGGTTCAATCGTAAAATGATATCCTAAATATATATTCGACATAAATAAATTTTTTGCAAAGGTAAGAATCCAAAGCAGAAGTTGTTCATAAATAATCGACATCCTTACCTTTATTAATGTTAATTTTGATTTGAATTTGTAAGGATTTTTAAAATATGAAGAATATCATTTTTATTTTGCTCTTTGTCGTACTTAACGGAGCAACTTGTGAGAAGGAACATGAAGTAATAAGGTCATTTTGTTATTGGAAAACCGATTTGAATTTTGAAAATCAAGATGATTCTCTCATTAAAGATTTGAAAGTACAGCATATGTACGTACGTTTTTTTGATGTCGATTGGAATCCTTATGCCAAAGAACCTTTGCCGGTTGCAACAGTCAGAAACACAAGTCTTAATGAAAGTAATCCTGAAATTACACCAAGTATTTTTATTACCAATGAAGTTGTTTTGCAAGCCAATAAAAAACAATTGGATAGTTTAGCCGTTAGAATTGCGAAACGCGTCGAGCAGATTGGCGTAAATATAAATGAGGCAAAAGCGGATAAAATCGCCAATGCAATTGTGTATCCAAAAGATTATTATAAGCAGGAAAACTATAAACGCATCAATTATGACTCAGTAAAATCAATAGAATTAGCGAAGTTAAAAGTCGATTTTAAAGAAGTTTTGATCGATTGCGATTGGTCCGAAAAATCAAAAGACAATTACTTTTATTTACTGAAACAAATCAAAAAAGGATTTCCAAATGCTCAGATTTCGTCTACAATCCGACTTTGGCAATATAAATATGCTTCAAAAGCAGGAATTCCTCCCGTAGACAAAGGTTTGTTAATGTGTTATAACCTGGAGAAACCGGACGATTTTAGCACCAAAAATTCCATTGGAACAAGCGAAGAATTGGCACAATATATTACGCACGATCAATATAAGTTAAAATTAGATATTGCTTTACCGCTTTATAGTTGGGCAGTTGTTTTTAGAGGAAATCAGTTCAAAGGAATTTTATCAGATTATGATCAGCTACGGAATGATTCCATAAAACTTAAGAAAGTTTCAAACACAAAATATGTTTTGCAAGATGATATTTTAGTTGGTCAAACCTATTTAAGAAACGGAGACGAAATTAGAATTGAGAAAATTTCTGAAGAGGAACTGGAGAAAATGATTTCGATTGTAAAAAGTAAAATCAAGATTGATAATCAAACCAAAGTGACGTTTTTCTCTTTCGATAAAAAATACATCAACGATTATGGAACCCAAAACATATCTAACTATTATGAGAGTTTTTAGTAGTTTACTTTTAGTTTTTAGCATTCAGGTTTCTTTTGCCTGCGGTTGGAGTGTGTCGCCAGAAACGAGTCGTTTGGCATTGTTTAAAGCGCAAAGAGAAGGTTTTTTTAAGCTGACACCATTCTATTATTCGGCAGATTATTACTATTCGACCAATACCGTTTCTGGCGTCGATCAGGAATTGAATTGTTTAGAATGGAAGAAAAAATTAGGTAATACAGTTGATCCTAAAGATGTTCATACCATTTTGTACGAGACCGATGGAGAAGTTTTTGAAACAGCTTATGAAAACAAAACATTAAAAAAAGCATTCGAAAAAAATACATTTATCGAAGCCTTATTATTATCAAAAAACAAAGCTTTCTTAAACTATATTCTGTTTGCCAAAAAGTTAGAATACAATAGTAATACTGATGTAAAATGGGAATCCTGGAATCAGATTGGTTATAACAGCAAAGATCATAAATTAGCAGAAACAGGAGATTTTGAAAAGAAAATAAAATCAGCCAAAGATGCTTTTTTAAAACAACGTTATGCCTTTTTAATTTTAAGATATAGTTTTTATGCGCAGGATAAAAATGAAGTGATTCGTTTGTACGACACTTATTTTACCGAGAATAAAAACACGATTTTAGAACCTTGGGCTTTGTATTATAAAGCTTTATGTATAGAAGATTTTCCTTTGCAAAACTATTTGCTTAGTAAAGTTTTTGCAACATGTGAAGAGAAATCATTTGCTGTTTTACAGCATTATAACTGGAAATTAACAGAACAAACTTTGGCTCTGGCTCAAAATGATGAAGAACGAAGCGTAATTCTTTCTATAGAAAGTTTTCGAAATCCTGCGCCGGATTTAAAAACTATCGAAGAAGTTTATAAAATAAGTCCGAATAGTATCAATTTGAGTTTTTTGATTGGAAGAGAAATCAATAAAATCGAAGACTGGATTTTTACGCCACAATATACCAATGACGGAAGCCCTTCGGTTGTATTTGAAGGAACTGACTGGTATGGAAATTATGCTAAAGCCAAAAAGGAAAACTTTAATAAAGATATCTTATACTTAAGGGAATTAGAATATTTTCTTATTTCTATTCGGGAACAAACTTCAGGCGAGCAAAAAGAGTATATCACGGCAGCAATTGCACAGCTTTGTTTTATAGATGATGATATTGATTCAGGTAAAAAATACACCAATATGATTTCTGATAAAGCCAATGCATCGATACAAATGCAAAAAAATATTCAGTTGGCTCTGGTGTCTTTAAAACAAGACGATTTGAAAAGTGAGAAGATTCAGAATCAGCTTTTCAAATACTTTGATTCGGTAGAAAATCTGGTTGAAACAGATAATGGCTTATTCAAGAATTTATACAGTTTATATCGTATTGCCAGCGCAGATTTCTCTAAACAAGGCGATCGCGTTACGACTGGATTATTAATGATGAAATCAGATCTTAAAAGCGAAGGAGAATATTCGTATTACGGAAGTAATCCTTATCTCTACAGTTATATTGGTTATTTTGACAGAACTGCAACTGTTGAAGATGTAGATCGTTTGATCGCTTTACAGCAAAAGAAAAATAAAACACCTTTTGAAAAATACATTTGTTCCGGAACAATTTCTCTAAATATAAATTATTATAAAGACCTAAAAGGAACAATTGCTTTTAGAAATAACAATTTAGAACTCGCTTATGAAACCTTTGCAAGTATGCCAAAAGATTTCTGGGATAAGAATTATGCCTACAAAGATTATTTAAATGAAAATCCATTTACGCCCAAAATTCTGCAAAATGACAAAGAGCGAAAATTCGATTATCATTTTAATAAAGCGGATTTTATTGCAAAATTAATTCAGTTAAAGAAGCAAAATACAGCAACAAGTAATTTGCAATTGGCGCACGCTTATTTTAATGTTTCGTATTTAGGAAATTCCTGGATGATGGTTGCCTACGACTGGACATCTGGAGAATCGTATGTAGATTATGTTTATGGTGATAATTCTGAGAATGAAAAAGCATATCAGAAAGGCAATTATTACAGCTTAACAATGGCTAAAATGTATTACGAAAAAGCCTTGAAGATGTCTAAAAATAACAACGAAAAAGCAATGGCAAGCTTAATGATTTTTGAATGTAATTATTATAGTCATTATGCTAATATTATTTCTGCCGAAGAAGAAGCTAGAAATCCGTTTAAAGCAGGGCAGGAGTTAGTCAATTTTTATTCGGTTTACAAAACCACACCAAATTTCAGAAAATACAATTGCCCTTTGTTAAAAGCATTTATAAATTAATTTTTTTCACCATATAAGTTATATAAGAAAATTTAAGCTTGACTTTACTCAAAAACTTTAAATGAACTTATATCACTTATATGGTAAAAAAAAAACGTTCGCTAGTGCGAACGCCTTTGTTATTTTTATAGCTAAATGTTTATTAGATAGCAGTAACGATTGCTAAAAAGTCATCTGCTTTTAAAGCAGCACCTCCAATTAAACCACCGTCTACGTCTGGTTTACCAAAGATTTCTTTAGCGTTGTCCGGTTTTACAGAACCACCGTATAAAATAGAAACTTCGTCAGCGATATCAGCACCAAAAGCTTTACGAACAACTTCTCTGATAAATTCGTGCATTTCCTGTGCTTGTTCCGGTGAAGCAGTTTCTCCAGTTCCAATAGCCCAAACAGGCTCGTATGCTAAAACAATTTTAGACCATGATTCTTTTGCAATTTGAAATAATCCGTCACGCAATTGGTTTTCAATAATATTGAAGTGATTTCCTGATTGACGGTCTTTTAATTCTTCTCCAAAACAGAAAATTACTGTTAAGTCATGTTTCAAGGCAGTATCTACTTTATTAGCGATTAAAGCGTCAGTTTCGTGAAAAATAGCTCTACGCTCAGAGTGACCAAGAATTACGGTATTAACACCAATACTAGTTAACATATCAGCAGAAATTTCTCCTGTAAAAGCTCCGCCTTCAGCTTGGTGAACGTTTTGAGCTGCAACTCCAATAGTTGTGTTTTTAACTTTTGCAACAGCTGCCTGTAAGTTTACAAATGTTGGAGCAACAATTACCTGAGCTGTAGTATGAGCTGGTATTTTAGTAATTAATTCGCTTAATAATTCTTCAGTTTGTGCTGCGTTTTTATGCATTTTCCAGTTTCCTGCAACAATCTTTTTTCTCATTTTGGTAGTTTTTATTTTATTTTTTTGTTTTTATTGTTTTGTTAGGCTAATGATAATATTGATATTGAATTTTAACATTGCCTTTGTTGTAAATTTTATTTCAGGCTTTTTAAAGTTTCATTGATCTTATCAAAATCAGTTTCAATAGCACGGTACAATACTATTTTGCCAGTTTTGTCAACAATGATATATCTTGGGATCCAGTCTAAATCTATAGCTTTTCCAAAAACACCTTTCATACCGTCGTTCATCATAAAATGATCGCCTTTAAGTTCGTGTTTCTCAATTCCTGCTTTCCATTTATCAGCAGTTTTATCAGCAGATAAAAATAAGTAAGATACATCAGGATTGTTAGCCTGCAATTCTTTTAGTTTTGGCATTGCTTTTACACAATCACCACACCAAGAAGCCCAAACTTCGATAACCAAAGTTTTTCCTTTATATTTTTTTAAAATATTTTTAAAAGTTACCTGACTTTCATCAGTCGATAATAATTTTTCTGACAAAGCTTCTTTAGAAAAACTTGTTTTCTGAGCTTGTGAACATGAAAATGTAATAAATGCAATTACAACTAGTGCTATTTGTTTCATAAGGAGATAATATTTGCTTTTTAATTTAGATTTAAATTCATCTTTGGATCTGCTGATTTTTAAGACTTCAATTCCTGTTGATTTCAAAAAATAAAAAGATCCCGAACAAAGTTAAACAAACAAATCGAATGAGAAATGGAGATTAACAAAATTTGAAGACAGCTTTATTTTATCACAAAACGGAAAATTTTGGTTAGAAAAACAATAATGAAATCGTAATAGTAGGTTCAGAAAACTACAATTTTACCGTTTTTTGTGGAAAACAATTTTAATAACCGTAAAAATAAGTTGCATTTTTTTATTGATGAAGAAGTTTTAGAGGGAAAAAAACGTCAGATTGGTATAAAAAAAGCCTTCAATAAAAATAACCAATAAAACAAAATTAATCGGGATTTACCAAATATGTTGAAACATATTGTGCTATTATGTAGTATACAAAAAACGCCAATAAATCTAAGATAGAGATATTGGCGTTCTTTATTTTTAGTGTTTTTTAAAGACTATACGACACATCAGATAATTTCAGATCCTTTATATCATTGTAATGAACTTTTTGAATTATTGTTCCTTTTTGTATTACTACAATACTTGGATTTGCTCTTTCTACAGTTTTTAAAGCCGTAGCATCACAGAAATAAAAGTCAACATCTAAACCATATTGTTTTTTGGCTTTTGCAATTTCATCAGCTCCCGAAGCAGTCATAGCAATTACTTTATATCCTTTTGCTTTAGCATCTTTAGTTAAACCTTCCAGTTTTTTCATTCCGTCAGGATTAGATAAAGCCAGATCATATGTCACAAAAACTAATAATTTTGGTTCTTTTAATAATTCCTCTTTATAGTCAGAATCATCTTTTACCATTGTAAAATCATGAATTGGCGGTACATAACCTTCTGTAATTACTTTGTCTTTTCTGTCAACAAATTTTGCACCTTCAGGAATATTAGCTAAATCTTTTTCTGTAAATTCTTTATCAACACCATTTACTTTGTAGATAAAAATCATTTCTACTACAGATTTTGGTGCACCTTCAGGAATTTCCATTCCTTTCTCGATGTTTGTTCCTACTTTATAAGGACGGAAATCTTTTATAGGATTGTGATTTAAAACCCAAACTGCCATAAAAATACACAATACAACACTTGCATAAGTAATGATATTGGTTACTGCACTTGAAAATAAAGGTTTTACAAGATTTTTATTGATAAATAGAATCAGAATAAAGAATAACAATACAATATCTTTTGTAAAAGATTGCCAAGGTGTTAAGTGTAAGGCATCTCCAAAACATCCGCAATCTTTTACCACATCAAAATAAGCCGAGTAGAAAGTAAGGAATGTAAAGAAAACGATTAATAGTAATAGAGCCCAAATCGTTAGTTTTGATTTGTAACCTACTAATAACATTACCCCTAAAACCACTTCAAGAATTACTAAAAAGATGGCTAATCCTAAAGCCAATGGCTCTAAAAAAGGCATATTAAAAACCGGTTTACTAAAATATTCGGCTAACTTATAAGAGAATCCAACCGGATCATTCAGTTTAATTAATCCGGAAATTATAAATAATACTCCAACGAATAATCTTGAGAATTGGGTAATAATGTTTTTCATGGCATACAGTTTAATTTAAATTCCAATTTATTTTTTTGGAATTTTATTTTTATTTGATAGGTTCAAGTATTAAAGCAAAAACGGAATAATTAATCATATCCTGATAATTTGCATCTATACCTTCAGAAACCAGGGTTTTTCCTTTGTTATCTTCGATTTGCTTTACGCGAAGCAGTTTTTGCAGAATCAAATCAGTCAATGAACTTACGCGCATATCGCGCCAGGCCTCGCCGTAATCATGATTTTTGGCTTCCATTAACTCTTTGGTCAACTTAACTTTAGCATCGTATAATTCGGTTGCTTGTTCTACACTTAAATCAGGCTGATCTACAACACCTAACTCTAACTGAATCAAAGCCATAATCGAATAATTGATAATCCCGATGAATTCACCTTTTTCATCTTCATCAACTTTACGAATCTCGTTTTCTTGTAAACTTCTTATTCTTTGTGCTTTTATGAATATTTGATCTGTAAGCGATGGTAATCTTAAAATGCGCCATGCACTGCCGTAATCTTTCATTTTATTGATAAATAAAGTGCGGCAAACCGTAATTACATTATCAAATTCAAGGGAAGTATTCTTCATTTATTGCTGTATATTTGCTAAAATTTCTTCAAAAATAAGGATTAAATTAAAGAGTTTCAAGTTTCAGGTTTTCTTTGTTTCAAGTTTTTTCTAAACAAAGTGTTAATGCCAACAACTAGAAACTGTAAAAAGTTTCAAGTTTGAGGTTTTCTTTGTTTCAAGTTCAAGTGCTTGGGCAATCTACGTTAACCTAAAACCTGAAACAAAAATAACAAAACATATGCTGATGAACTGCAAAGGTCAACTTATAGATTTGTCGATTCCTAAAGTAATGGGAATCTTGAATGTTACGCCTAATTCTTTCTTCGATGGAGGGAAATATAAAAATGAAAGCGAAATTATTTCTCAGGTAGATAAAATGCTTTCTGAAGGCGCAGCATTTATTGATATTGGTGCCTATTCGAGCAAACCCAGCGCCGAATTCGTTTCGGAACAAGAAGAAATTGTCCGAATCGTTCCGGCGATAGAACTAATTTTAAAGCATTTTCCGAAAGCATTATTATCGATTGACACCTTTAGAGCTGAGGTTGCAAAAGCGAGCATAGAAAGCGGTGCGGCCATCATAAACGATATTGCGGCGGGAGAACTGGATGATAAAATGTTTGATGTCATTGCTCATTATAACGTTCCTTATATTATGATGCATATGCGTGGAAATCCGCAAACAATGCAAAGTCTAACGCAATATGAGGATATTGTAAAAGAGATGCTTTTTTATTTTTCTGAAAAAGTAAATAAAGCCAGAAGTCTCGGAATTAACGATTTGATTCTGGATCCAGGTTTTGGTTTCGCCAAAACAACAGATCAGAATTATGAGGTCATGCAAAAAATGGAACTTTTTAATTTATTAGAATTGCCGGTTTTAGCTGGGATTTCCAGAAAATCGATGATTTACAAAACACTTAATATCACACCGCAGGAAGCTTTAAACGCAACAACGTTTTTAAATACAATTGCTTTAACGAAAGGTGCAAAAATCCTGCGTGTACATGATGTAAAAGAAGCGGTGGAATGTGTTACTTTGTTTCAGAAAATGAATTTGTAAAATAAACAAACGCCCTAATATGTCATTCCGAGGAACGAGGAATCTCCGTTGCTAAGTCGACAAAGATTTGCTTTTGATTGCTGAGTTTCTTGCGTAGATTCTTCGTTCCTCAGAATGACATACTTTGAGTTAATTAATATTCTAACTAAAAATAAATATGAAATACTTCAGTTTAATATTCATAATTCTTCTTTTCTCCTGCGGAAAAAAAGAAGACGTTTTGCTGCCAAAATCAAATGTTTCAATTGTAAAAGATGTTCAGGACCATTCGCCAATTTACATTTTCTTTAAAACAGAAGGAAAAGATACAATTGCCGATGTGAACCGAAAAAACAGCATTATTTCGACCAACTGGATTTTGAATATCGACAAACGTTTGCCTTTAAGATTAGTAATTCCTGAAGTGATAAAACTACAGGAAAAAAAGCGAGCCGACAGCGCTCACAAAAACGAAAATGCTGAAAATTATTATTCCTATGCAGATTCTATCGGAAAGAATTTAGCCTTTTTGCCTTTCACGAAAGTGTATTATAAAATGGAAAAACCGACTAGAGGAAATTTTGTCTTTTATTTTAGAAAAGGAAAAGAACAGGTTTTGATGGGAAATATGGAGATAAAAACATCAGAAATATTAAAATATTTTTATAGCATCAAGTTTCAAAAAGTACCAGATTTGGTATTCTTATTTGATAAAAACATGAGTTATGAAGAATATATTCAACATAAAATTTTACTTCAAAAATATGTAACTTACAATCTTGATAAGCTTCCGGTAGAATTCATTTTCTAAAACTTGAAACTGAGAAAACTTTAAATAAAACTATTGATGATGATAAGGTTCGTTTCGTAAAATCGTAAAACCGCGATACAATTGTTCGATAAAAAACAGGCGGACCATTTGGTGTGAAAATGTCATTAATGAAAGCGAAATTTTCCCTTGTGCTTTGCTGTAAACCGTATCAGAGAATCCGTATGGACCACCAATTACAAAAACAAGCGTTTTGATTCCGGAATTCATTTTCTTTTGTAATTCTTCAGAAAAACCAACGCTTGAAAAGTTTTTTCCGTTTTCATCTAATAAAATTAACTGATCTGTTGGCGTTAATTTAGAGAGAATTAACTCGCCTTCTTTTTCTTTTTGCTGACTTTCAGATAAATTCTTTACGTTTTTGATATCCGGAATAATCTCCAGATCAAATTTGATATAAAAAGACAAACGTTTGGTATAATCGTCAATCAAAGTCTGAAGCGATTTATTATCTGTTTTGCCTATGGCGATAAGTTTGATATTCATTGATTAGTTTTTTTTGCCACGAATTTCACGAATGAGCACGAATTAAAAAATTTGTGTTAATCTGTTTTATTCGTATGATCTGTGGACTATTTTTTATTCTCAAAAACGGTTTCAAAATGTTCTACAACAGGAAACGGTTCGTAATAATGATGAAGAATCTTTTTCCATTCCAGATAAGCTTCAGAATTCCTGAAACCTTTAGTATGATCTTCAAGCGTATTCCAGTTAACTAATAAAAGGTATTTGTTTTCGACTTCAAGACATTTCTCTAAGCGATGTCCTAAATAACCATCAATCGACGAAATGTATTGACTTGCTTTTGCAAAATCAGCTTCAAATTGATGTGCTAACTCTGGTTTTATATAAAGAAATACGGCTTCTAGAATCATATAAATTATTGAATTTTTATCTGCTTGATCTGCTTGATCTGCGTGAGGTAATTTTTTTCTCGCAGATTTAGCAGATCGAGCAGATTTTATTTTAAGTATTCACAAACAAAAATCTGTGTCAATCCGCTTAAATCAGTTTAGATCTGCGTGCAATTTCCACACAGATTGAACAGTTTTAGTTCTTTGAAAATTTATCTTCAAAAGTTTTAAATCTTGCATCTAAATCCTTCACCAATTGTTTTTTTACCGATGTGTCCTGAATAAAACTATAATTGATGCTGTTGTAAACATATTGTTTTATTGTAGCGTACGAAACATCAGGATATCTTTTAGCCAATAAAACATATTGCTCTGTCATATTCGTTCTTAAAATTCCCGCATCATCTGTACTGATAACGATGGGAACATTGAATTCTTTATAAAGTGTAAAGGGATGTCTGTTTTCTTTTACCTTCAAAATAAATTCGTTACTTGTTAAATTGATCTCAATCGGTATATTGTTTTTTGCCATATAACGCAGTAAATCATATGAATTTGCTTCGTAAGCAATGTCTACACCGTGACCAATTCTATTTGCTCCTGCGACATAAATTGCATCGTTAATATGCCATGTTAAATCTTCTGGCTGAACTAATCCTAAGGTTAATTCGCCGGCGTGAAGCGTATATTTTACATCTGGAAATTTAGAGTGGCAATATTTAAACATTAACATGTGTAACCAATAATCTTTCATAGAGTTCTCGCCATGTTCCGGAGAAACGATGTTTACGCCGGCAACGAGTTTACTGTCGTTTGCTGAGATAAAAGCGATTGTTAGATTCTTGAATAAATCAACCGGATCCATAAAACGTAGTACAAAATTCTGGTAACGCATTGTAAAACGCTCATCGTCAATTTTTAAATCTTTATGCAATTTTGCTATAAAATTAGTATTGAAATCTGTGGCATATTTTTTAGCATCTTTTTGCTGAATTGATTTATACAATTCGTCTAAAAGTTTTAAAACGGCTTTTTCATCTTTTTGAGTTGCAGCCTGGCGTAATTTCGTATTGAAATCTGTTAAGTCAGAAACATTCATATCACAAGGAATCGTGGATAACTGTGTTTCTATATAACTCACATTTTCAGCAAGTGCGCGTTTTTTTAATTCTAACATTCCTTCTGTAAAATGACCTTGAATAGTAGGTTCGAATTTCATAAAAGAATCAAAAAACTGGTCATCAGAAGGAACAGAACCATTGTAATCTTTAACAGACCAGGTTTGCATGACTTGTTGTTCGTAAAAAGCCAGTTTTCCTTCGTTTTTAAGAGTGGAGAAAGTTTGCCAATTGCCTTTTGCAGGTTTTGTTTTAGAGACGGCCATCGATTCTAAATTCAAATAAAAATCTTCTGCAATCGCTCTTTCCAAAAGAGGTTCTGCATAAACTGATCCTGAAAAATGATGGTGTAAATCTCCGCCTTTAGGCATTTGTTGAAAAAAAGCTGTTAAGAGAGCTTCGTTATTTCTAATTTTTTCTAAATAGTTTTCAGCCGTTTGAGAAAAGCCGATTTGTGCTATGAAAATACAGAAAAGTGTAATTATCCTCGTCATACTCTAAGTTTAAATTACATGCAAATATACAAGTTTCTGCGGAGATTTTAAAATGTGGATTTAAATTGATCATTTGAACTGTTTATTTAACTGTAAAGTTTTTTTGTAGAAGATGAATTAACCGCAAAGTTCGCTAAGGTTTTTCGCAAAGAGCGGAAAGTCTTTTTGCTAATAATAAAGTTGAAGTAAAGTTCGCTAAGGTTGGTGCATCTATATAAACGTTCCGGAGGAACAAACTATATTGTAGGGATGGATTTTAATCCATTCAACGCAAGTAATTTCGACAATCTTGTCATTTCGACCGAAGAGAGAAATCACACAAGAAATTCCGCAAAATAAGTCGTCAATCTTTGTCGAGTTGCTTACGGAGATTCTTCGTTCCTCAGAATGACAAATTACGCACAAAAAAAGACGCACTGCTGTGCGTCTCTACGTTAATATAGGTTCAAACCGTTGAACCTCTGAACCTTTGTTGCTTTGTAACTTTGAACCTTTAAAAGAACCTTAAGTAAACAATACATCACGAATTTCTTCTACCTTATCAAAAACACTTTTGGCAAAAGGACAAAGCGGAATAATTTTTACATTGTTAGTTCTGGCGTATTCTACGGCTGCCAACACCAGTTTTTTACCAACACCTTTTCCATTAAAATCCGGACTTACTTCAGTGTGATCAATGATGAATTTTGAATCTCCGGCCCAAGTATAAGTCATTTTTCCAGCTTCTTTTCCGTCTTCTATAGCTTCAAAATAGCCTCTTCTTGTATCGTTTGTTTGTTGAATTTCCATTATAAGTTATATTAATGTGGTTTTAATTTCGATTGAATGTGTTAGTACTTTATGAATTGGGCAACTGTTTGCAATGGTTTCTAATCGTTGTCTTTGCGTTTCGTCGACTTCACCAATTACTTCGATTTTTCTTGTAAATAGAGAAACATTTCGGTCTGAATCCCTGTCAAAGTCGATTTTGACATTTATTTCAGAAACATTCCATTCCTTGCGATTGATATACATTCGTAAAGTAATTACGGTGCAGGAAGCTAGTGATGCTGCTAAAAGTTCTGTTGGATTTAAACCTAAGTTTTTACCGCCCAATTCCTGAGGTTCGTCAGAAATTAAAATATTTTCGCTGGCTGATTTTATTTCCGTTCGATACAAACGGGTATCAATTTGTGCTGATATTGTATCCATATATTATTTAATTCTAGGTTCAGGTAAAGGCACAAATTCAGTTTCGCCCGGAACTTTTGGGAAAGTTTGTTCTGTCCAGTCTTTTTTGGCTTTCTCGATTAGGTTTTTATCTGAGGAAACAAAATTCCAAAAGATAAAATGTTCTTCAGGAAACGGAGTCCCTCCAAAAATATAAACGGTAGAATTCTCTGCTAATTCAAACTCACAAAGTGTACTGTCATTTGTAATTAAAATTTGTTTAGGATCATAAACGTGTTCGCCGCTTTTGATGCTTCCTTCAAGAATATACAAACCGCTTTCGCCGAATAAATGATTTCCGATATTTATTTTTTTAGCGGCTGTACTTTTTATTTCAATAAAATATAACGGACTATAAACCGGAACCGGCGATTTTTTTCCAAAAGCTTCTCCGGCAATTAATTTATATGAAACGCCGTCCACTTCCCAAGCCGGGATATCATCTGCTTCTACATGAGTAAAATTGGGATCCATTTGCTCTAATTCTTTTGGTAATGCTACCCAAATTTGCAAACCATGAAGCATTTTGTCAGAATGTCTTAAGTACTCAGGAGTTCTTTCAGAATGTACAATTCCTTTTCCTGCAGTCATCCAGTTTACGGCGCCTGGTTTTATTTCTAATTCAGTTCCTAAACTATCACGGTGCATAATGCTTCCTTCAAACAAAAAAGTCAAAGTCGAAAGTCCGATATGTGGATGTGGCGGAACATCCATATTCTCGTGATCACTTAAATGTGCCGGTCCCATATGATCGATAAACACAAAAGGGCCAACAGCTCTTTTTTCGCGGAAAGGCAATAATCTCCCTACCATAAAATTGCCAATATTGGCAGCACGTTCTTCAATAATTAAACTGATATTTGACATGGTTATTTTGATTTGATTTGAAAACAAAATTACAGTTGTGATAGAAATCTGTAACTTAATTTAGGTTAAGAAAAGTTGTTTTTGTATTATTTATAAAAGTAAGGAAAATGTGGAATAATTCAAATTCATTTTATTTCATGCAGTTTTGTTTGTCATTTCTATGATAAAATCATTTTTTTTCAGGAGCTAATCCCGCTATCCGTTTCAATCTTTTGTAACTCCCGAAGCCTCGGGGCCGCCACAAAAGGATTTCCACTTCTATCGGGGCCAGGACAATCATTTTTATAAGAATATTGTTGTGTAGTTTGTCATTTCGAGGAACGAGAAATCTCCGTTAGAAGCTCGACAAAGATTGGATTTTCGTTGCGGAGTTACTTGCGGAGATTTCTCGTTCCTCGAAATGACAAAACTGTGAGAATTTTAATCAACAAGTTCAAATTCCAGCGCTTCACTTTCATTTCCGTTAATTATAATCGACAATTGATGTATTCCGGTATGAAAAACACGCGTCGTAATGATTTTGAAAGACTGATTTCGATCAACTTTAATTAATTGATTTGGCAGATAGTTTTTCTCACTGATTTTAAAGACTTTTTTAGCCAGATGTCCTTTTGCCTTTTTATAATGAACAGCATATTCTAAACGAATCGTTTTAGTTTCTTCGTTTTTATTATTTAAGTGAAATTGAAACTGTAGATAATCTCCAATTTTGACTACAGGTGTTTTAATTTCAAAACCAGAAAGTTCAATATTGGTGCTTTCTAAACCATAATGACTTAGAACTTCCGGATGTCCTTGTTTTAATAAAGTTCGGCAGCCATGTTTGATAATCGCATCGGTTTCTTTGCTGAAACCTTTCCATTTTGAAGCTATTTCAAGTACAATTTGAGGATTATCCTTGGCAATATCATTTAGGTTATTGGCAACGCTTCTGCGAACATATTCTGAAGGATCGTTTTTTAGATTTTCTAAAATGGGAAGTATAGAAGTTGGATCTTTCTTTAAATACGGAATTGCCATTGCCCAAGGTAATCTGGGACGACTTCCTTCGCTTGACAATCGGCGAACATGATGGTTTTCATGCAACGACCATTTGATCATTTCGTCGATCATTTCTTGTTTGTATTTTAAAATAAAAGGGCGAACGGCAAACTCGCAACTGATAAATTTTGTAATAGAAACAAAGGCTTTTGCCGAAGTTTTAAAATCATCCAAACCATACATTTCGATATAATCAGCAAAAAATATAAAGGCCAGATTTCCTTCTGTAAAGTTATTTTTCTTAAGGTTTTCAATGATTTTATCAATTAAAGAAACAGCTTCAGTAAAATTTTCAGGCATAAATTGATGAAATACAACTGTGGTATGTTTCATGCGGTCCTTCCATTCTTTTTGGGCAAAATCACCTTCATAAATGGTTTCAATAAATTTCTGTTTATCGAAAGTTGGATGCACATCGGCTACAGCCTGACTGAATTTTTCGTAAAAAGTAACGGAGTAAATATCTTTAATTAATCCCATAATTTGTTTGAATGAACCTCAAAGATATTTAATGTTCTTGATGGTGGCTAACAAAAAAATAAAAAGATTTTAACTATTAAGATATTAAGTTTCATTAAGAATTAGGCTTAATTTCTCTTAATATCTTAAGGGTGAAAAAAAGAAAAATTTACGGTGTTAATTTTTTTTCATATTGCCTGAACTTTCAAATCCACAAAATATATCCTACTTTAGCATCTTATAAAATGTAATAAAAATGATTAGCGAAGTACAATTTCAAACCGAATTACAACTATTGATCAGCAATGCAATTCGAGAAGATGTAGGCACAGGCGATTATAGTTCATTAGCGTGTATTCCTGAAACGGCTCACGGTCAAGCCAAATTATTGGTAAAAGACCAGGGAATTATTGCGGGTGTTGCTCTTGCAAAAATGATTTTTGAGTTTGTAGATCCTAAATTAAAAATCAAGACTTATATAGAAGACGGAACGCATGTAGAATATGGCGATGTTGTTTTTGAGGTTTCAGGAAGTTCTCAGTCTATTTTAAAATCAGAGAGAGTCGTTTTGAATACCATGCAACGTATGTCTGCTATTGCTACAAAAACAGATCAGTATGTACAGTTATTAGAAGGAACCGGCGCAAAAATATTAGATACACGTAAAACAACTCCAAATTTCAGGGCTGCAGAAAAATGGGCAGTGAAAATTGGAGGAGGAGAGAACCACCGTTTTGCTTTGTATGATATGGTAATGCTCAAAGACAATCATATCGATTTTGCCGGCGGAATAACTTTGGCAATAAAGAAAACCAAAGAATATCTAAAAGCGAATAATTTAGACTTGAAAATTATAGTTGAAGCCAGAAACCTGGATGAAATTCGTGAAATCCTTTTAAGTGACGGTGTACACAGAATTTTGATCGATAACTTTAATTATGAAGATACCAAAACCGCAGTTCAGTTAATTGGTACTAAATGCCAAACGGAATCTTCCGGAAATATCAACGAAAAAACGATTCGTGAATATGGTTTATGTGGTGTAAATTATATTTCGTCAGGTGCTTTGACACATTCCGTTTATAACATGGATTTGAGTTTAAAAGCCTTTTAATTTAATTATTAATTGTTGATTTTAACTTTTAATAACTAATCTAACAATCGAAAGACCCAACAACCAGTAATCTAAAAATCTAAAAAAAATATGTCTCAAGAGATAGAAGATCGGATCGAAAAGCTTCCTGTGATACGTACTCTTGCCCGGCTTTTAAAGAGAATAAAACTGCCTTGGCTGGAAGGGTTCTCTTTATATGATTTGCTTGAGATGTATACAATGGGTATTCTCGAAGGTGCATTTTCGTATCATGCGAGTGCTGTTTCGTTTAGTTTTTTTATGGCCTTGTTTCCTTTTGCACTGTTTATTTTAAACTTAATTCCGTTTATTCCAATAGATAATTTTCAGGCTGATTTTCTGCAGTTTGTGCAGCAAAGTGTGCCTCCAAATACCTATGACGCAATTAGTAAAATTATTAGTGATATCTTAAATAATAGTCACTCAGGATTACTATCGTCAGGTTTTTTGCTTTCTATATTTTTGATGGCAAATGGTATTAACGGGATTTTGAGCGGGTTTGAATCCTCTAAACATGTTTTTGATAAACGTGGCTTTTTTAGTCAATATTTAGTAGCATTGGCGATTTCGCTTGTCATGACAATAATATTGTTTGTAACGGTTGCGACAATTGTTGTTTTTGAGGTATTTATTCAAAAAACAATTATTCAGGATGTTCTGAGTGATCGTATTCCGTTGATTATTTTGGGACGATATTTGTTTGTGATCTTAATGATTTTGATAACATCTTCAATATTATTGCGTTATGGTACAAAACAGTATAATAAAGTGCCTTTTATTAGCATTGGATCTGTTTTTACAACCATATTAATTGTTATTTCTTCGTTCTTTTTTGGGATTTGGGTTATAAAATTCTCAAAATACAACGAACTTTATGGTTCAATTGGTACATTATTAATTCTAATGTTTTATATTTGGATAAACTGTATGATTCTGCTTTTGGGGTTCGAATTGAATGCTTCTATCAGAAAATTAAAACAAAAAAAAGATAAATAATATGAAAAATTGGATGTTAACTATTGGTGTTTTTTTCTTTGCATTAAGCACAATACAAGCTCAAAGCGTTATTGGAAAGTGGAAAACGATTGACGATGAAACGGGAGAAGCAAAATCAGTTGTAGAAATTTATGAAAAATCCGGAAAAATATATGGTAAAGTTGTAGAAATACTTCGTGCCGATCATAAAAAAGATTTATGCGTAAAATGTGATGGTGCTGACAAAAATAAGCCCATTTTAGGTTTGGTAATTATCAACGGACTTAAAAAAGATGGTGATGAATATAGTGGAGGGACTATTTTAGATCCTACAAACGGAAAAAAATACAAATGTTATATCACCCTGGATTCTGCTGATAAACTAAAGCTTCGTGGTTATGTAGGAATTTCTATTATGGGAAGAACACAATATTGGACCCGAGTAAAGAATTAATTTCATAAAAATAAAATGCGAAAGTTAGCATCGATACTTTTGTTCTTAGTAATCTTCTCCAGTAGTTTTGGACAAACTAAGAATTCGCCATTACAAATAAGTCATCTTACGGGTGACTTTTATGTTTATAAAACGTTTCATGATTATAACGGAATGCTGATTTCAGCAAATGCCTTGTATCTTGTTACCAATAAAGGAGTTGTATTGTTTGATGCTCCTTGGGATGAAACGCAGTTTCAGCCTTTATTAGACACCATTAAGGCAAAACATAATAAAGATGTTGTGATGTGTTTTGCAACACATTCTCATGATGACAGGGCTGGAGGTTTGGGATTTTATAAACAAAAAGGAATAAAAACTTATACGATAAAATTAACCGATCAGATTCTTGAAAAAGAAGGTAAAAATAGAGCAGAATTTATTATCCCAAATGATACTACTTTTACTGTAGGACAGCATACTTTTCAGGTTTATTATCCGGGTAAAGGGCATGCACAGGATAATATTATTGTTTGGTTTAATAAAGAAAAAGTACTTTATGGAGCTTGTTTTATTAAAAGTACAAGTGCGAAAGATTTGGGCTATTTAGCGGATTCTGATGTAAAGGAATGGGAAAAATCGATTAAAAAAGTACAGGCAAAATTTAAAAATCCAATCTATATTATTCCGGGGCATGAAGATTGGGTAAATACAGAATCACTAAATCATACCTTAAAGCTGGTTCAGGAATATAATACAAGTCAGCATTAATTATTAAAATGGCTCATCATTTGTATTATTTAAAATAGTTTAATTTCCTTATATTTGAAATTAATTTAATTGAAGTAAAATGACTATTACGGATAAAAATATAATTGAAAGTTATTCAGATTTATTTGAAGGACTAAGTTTTTCCAATAAATTAGAACTTATAGAAAGGCTAACAAAATCTTTAAAAGCAACTAAATCTAAAGAAAATAATTTTTATAAATCTTTTGGTGCATTTTCTTCAGAAAAATCTGCAGAAGAAATTATTTCTGAAATTAAATCCAATAGAAAATTTAAAAACACTGAAATTAAATTTTAATGGGATATTTACTTGATACAAGCATTTGTGTTTTCTTTTTAAGAGGAAGATTGAATCTTGATAAAATAGTAAAAGAAGTCGGGTTAGAGAACTGTTATATTTCTGAAATTACAGTTGCTGAACTTCGGTTTGGTGCTGAAAACAGTGATGATCCAATTAAGTCTAATAAAGCAGTAGATGTTTTTTTAAAAGGATTAATAATTATTCCAATCTTTGGATCAATAAAAAGATACGCTATCGAAAAAGTAAGACTTAGAAAAATTGGGAAACCAATAAATGACGAATTTGATCTTTTAATAGGTGTAACTGCAGTTGAAAATCAATTAACCCTGGTTACTGATAATGTTAAGGATTTTAAGCTTTTAAGCGGAATTCAAATAGAGAATTGGTTTGAAAGAAATTAAGTTTCAATTTTTATAATTCTTGCCCAAATTGTTTTCCTAATCTTTTTAAAATACATACATGTTTTTTGTCGAAGTTGTTCTACCGCTTTCTTTAGCTAAAACCTTTATTTATAGTATTTCTGAAGCCGAATTTCATTTTATTAAAAAAGGAATGCGGGTTGCGGTGCCTTTTGGTAAGAGTAAAATATATACGGCGTTGGTTATTGATATTCATCAAAATAAACCAAGCCTTTATGATGCTAAAGAAATTCATCAAATATTAGACGAAAAACCTATTGCAACCGAAATCCAGATAAAACACTGGCTTTGGGTCGCTACTTATTATATGTGCGGTATTGGCGATGTATATCGCGGCGCTTTCCCTAGTGGATTATTACTGGAAAGTGAAACCATAGTTTCGCTTAAAGCAGAAATCGTAGTAAATGATTCTGAACTTTCTGATGATGAATTCTTAATTTATGAAGCATTGCATCATCAAAGTTCACTGAAAGTTCAGGAGATTATTTCGATACTAAATAAGAAAAACATCTTACCGATTCTTCAAACAATGATATCTAAGGATATTATTGTTTTAGAAGAAGAAATGAAAGAAAGTTATAAGCCAAAACTTATTAGATATGTAAAATTACATGCTAAATACGAATCAGAAAATGGCTTAGCCCAGTTGTTGGAAGTTTTGAAAAGTGCCAATAAGCAAAAAGAAATTGTTTTGACTTATTTTCAGCTTATGGCTTCAGAAAAGAAACCAATTACGGTAAAAAAACTGGTTGAGGTTTCAAATTCATCTTCGGCTGTAGTAAAAGCTTTAATTGATAAAGAAATCTTCGAGGAATACCTTTTGCAGCATGATCGCGTTTCATTTACAGGTCAGGCAAGTGATAAACAGTTGTTGTTGAGTGAAGCGCAAAATGGTGCTTTTGAATCTATTAAAAATAATTTTTTAGAGAAAGAGGTTTGTTTGCTTCATGGTGTAACGTCAAGCGGGAAAACGGAGATTTACATTAAATTAATTGAAGAATACCTGGCAACCGGAAAACAAATTCTCTATTTATTGCCTGAAATTGCTCTTACAACTCAATTGGTATCACGTTTACGTTTTTATTTTGGAGATAAAGTGGCGGTCTTTCATTCTAAATACAGCAATAACGAACGCGTTGAGGTTTGGAAACAAACACTTGAAAATGCCGATAAAGCACAAATTGTGATAGGAGCAAGGTCCGCTTTATTTCTTCCTTTTAATAATTTAGGATTGCTTATTGTTGATGAAGAGCATGAGCAGACTTTTAAGCAAACTGATCCGGCACCAAGATATCACGCCAGAGATGCGGCAATTGTTTTAGCTAATTTTCATAATGCAAAAGTCCTTCTGGGATCTGCAACGCCAAGTATTGAGACGTATTTTAATACACAAACGGATAAATACGGTTTGGTTACACTTACAGAACGCTATAATAATGTTAGAATGCCTGAAATTGTGTTGGTTGATTTAGCCGACAAACATTTCAGGAAAAGAATGACAGGACATTTTAGCGATCTTTTAATCGAAGAAATTACAGAAGCTTTGTCTTTGGGTGAACAAGTAATTTTGTTTCAAAACAGAAGAGGATATTCGCCAATAATAGAATGTTTGACTTGTGGTCATGTACCGCATTGTCAGCAATGTGATGTTAGTTTGACTTTTCATAAAAATAAAAACCAATTACGCTGTCATTATTGCGGTTATTCAATTGCAAAGCCAACGCATTGCCATAGCTGTTCCAGTATTGATTTAACAACAAAAGGATTTGGGACAGAACAAATAGAACAGGAATTGATTTCGCTTTTTCCTAAGGCCAAAACGGGCAGGATGGATCAGGATACAACTCGTGGTAAGTTTGGTTTCGAGAAAATAATTGACTCTTTTAAAAACCGTGAAATAGATATTTTGGTCGGTACACAAATGCTTGCCAAAGGCCTGGATTTTGATAATGTTAGTCTGGTTGGGATTATGAATGCTGATAATATGCTTCATCATCCGGATTTCAGGGCTTTTGAACGCAGTTTTCAAATGATGACACAAGTTGCGGGAAGAGCCGGAAGATCTGAAAAACAAGGAAAAGTTGTGATTCAGACTTATAATCCAAATCATAATACAATTCAGCAAGTTACACATCATAATTATATGGGTATGTATAAGGAGCAATTGTATGATCGACAGATTTATAAATATCCGCCTTATTTCAGGATCATAAAGCTGACATTAAAACATCGTGAGTTTGATAAACTTAAAGAAGGTTCGATGTGGCTGTATCAGGTTTTAAGTCAAAACTTGTCTATGCCCGTATTAGGACCTGAAGAACCGGCAATCAGCAGAATAAGAAACGAATATATCAGAACTATTTTGATTAAGATTCCGCAGAATTTGCCATTGGGAAGTACAAAAAAAACTATTCAGAAAATGATGAATAGTTTCGAAGCTGTTGCTCAGTATCGCGCCATAAAGGTTATTGCCAATGTCGATTTTTATTAATTATGACGAGGTTGACAAAGCTTTAACCAGATCTTCTTTTTTGTTTCGGCTTAAAGGAATTTTGGTAATGCCTATTTCGGCAAATTTGCTGTTGAAGCGTTCAACCTTATCGATATTAATAATATAAGACTTGTGTACACGAATGAATTTTTCTTTTGATAAATCATTTTCAAAAGATTTCATTGTTGACAGTACCAAATTGCTATCATCTTCGGTAACGACTCTCACATAATCTCCAAATGCTTCAATCCATTTGATTTTTGCCGTGAAAATTTTAAGTTTTTTTAGATTACTTTTAATAAATATATGTTCGCCTTCTTCTTCTTTTACATCTTTTTTAAGTAAATGCATGTCTATAGCCCGCTTGACAGAAGCATTAAAGCGATCTACGGCAATGGGTTTTTGAAGATAATCAGTTGCGTCATAATCAAAAGCTTTTAAAGCGTATTCAGCTTTAGAAGTAATAAATATAATTTGCGGCTTAGATTTCAGGCCGTCAAGAAAGTCAAATCCATTAATAACGGGCATTTCTATATCAAGAAATATTAAATCGATATTATTTAGAGATATACAGCTTTTTGCTTCTATTGCATTAGAAAAATCCCCGATTAAGTGCAAACCTGGGTGATTATTAACTAATTTTGCAATAATGGTCCTTTGTATAGAACTATCATCAACAACAACACAGTTTAGTTTCATAACATTAAAATTTAGAATAAATTCAGGATAGCAGTAGTAAATGTATTATTTTTTTGCAAAAAAAACTAAAATCGGCCTGCATTTTTTACTTTACAACGAATAAAAGCAAAAAAGTGTTGTATATATAAATTTTATGGTTACTTTTGCACCCAATTTTAACAAATAAATATTGTATTTATGAATCATTATGAAACTGTTTTCATTTTAAATCCCGTTTTATCTGAGGTTCAGGTGAAGGAAACAGTAACGAAATTTGAAGAATTTCTTACTAGTAGAGGAGCTGAAATGGTATCAAAAGAGGATTGGGGTCTGAAAAAAATGGCTTACGAAATCCAAAACAAAAAAAGTGGTTTTTATCACTTATTCGAATTCAAAGTAGCTGGAGAAGTTCTAATTGCTTTTGAAACTGAATTTAGACGTGACGAAAGAGTTATGCGTTTCTTAACTGTAAGTTTAGACAAACATGCTATTTCATGGGCTGAAAGAAGAAGAGCCAAATTAAAATCTACTAAAGCTTAATTATTATGTCTACAATAGAGCAATCTGCAAAAGGAAAAAAAGACGGAGATATCAGATATTTAACGCCTTTAAACATTGAAACTAACAAAACTAAAAAGTACTGTCGTTTCAAAAAATCAGGAATCAAATATATCGATTATAAAGATGCTGATTTCTTATTGAAATTCGTTAATGAGCAAGGAAAAATTCTTCCTCGTCGTTTAACTGGAACTTCATTAAAATACCAAAGAAAAGTTTCTGTAGCTGTAAAAAGAGCTCGTCACTTAGCTTTAATGCCATACGTGGCCGATTTATTAAAATAATATTAAAAACAAAGTTGTTGGTTTCCGGTAAGATGGAACCTAACTTCTCAAATATAAGGACAACAACATGGAACTTATTTTAAAACAAGACGTACAGAATCTAGGATTTAAAGATGATGTAGTTACTGTAAAAGCGGGTTACGGACGTAACTTTTTAATTCCTCAAGGTTTTGCTGCTTTAGCAACTCCTTCTGCTAAAAAAGTTTTGGCTGAAAACCTAAAACAAAGAGCTCACAAAGAAGCTAAAGTTGTTGCTGATGCAAAAGCGTTAGCTGAAACTTTAAAAGCTCTTGAGATTAAACTTACTGCAAAAGCTGGTGGAGAGAAACTTTTTGGTTCTATCACAAACATCGACATTGCTGAAGCTTTAGAGAAATCTGGTAACGCTATCGATAGAAAATTCATTACTAGTGGTATCGTAAAACGTACAGGAAAATATTCAGCTAGCATCCGTTTACACAGAGATGTTATCGTTGATTTACCATACGAGATCATCGCTGAAAAATAACATTTTGTTAACTTCTTGTTAATAAAATATGAAAATCACTCTTAGGAGTGATTTTTTTTTGCCTAATTTTGAGAGGAATAACTCACTCAAAACCAGGAAAATGAAAAAAATCGTAACCTTATTATGTGTTTTTATTGCCACTGTGGTTACAGGGCAAACCACAACTTCGAGTATTAAGGGTATTGTAAAAAGTTCAGGCAACGAACTTTTGCCCGGGGCAACTATCCTCGCCATACATACTCCTACGGGTTCAAAATATTCTTCTCTTTCTAATGAAGACGGAAGGTTTAATATTTTAAATATGAGAATTGGTGGTCCTTACAAAATCTTAGTAACTTTTGTAGGATATCAAAATCAGGAATATAATGATGTATATCTTGATTTGGGTAAGGCTTTTAATTTAGATGTTGTTTTAAATGATGAAAGCCAGACATTAGAAGAAGTTAAAATCGTATCTAAGGATAAAGTTTTTAAGAGTGGAAAAACGGGTGCAGAAACCACAATTGGACGAAGGGAATTAACGGCACTGCCAACTATTTCACGATCAGCTGAAGATTTTACCAGATTAGAACCAACTGCAAGCGGCGGTTCTTTTGGAGGGCGAAATGATCAATATAATAATTACTCTTTAAACGGAGCAATTTTTAATAATCCTTTTGGCTTAGATGCCGCAACTCCGGGAGGTCAAACCGGAGCACAGCCTATTTCGTTAGATGCAATTGAGCAAATTCAGGTAGCAACTGCTCCTTACGACGTGACTTTATCAGGTTTTACAGGTGCTTCTGTAAATGCTGTTACGAAATCCGGAACAAATGAGTTTCATGGTACGGCATATGCCTTTTACAGAAATCAGGATTTAACCGGAAGTAAAATCAAAGGAGAAAAAATCTTTGTACCAAGTCTGGAACAGACTCAGGCAGGATTTAGTTTGGGAGCGCCTATTATAAAGGATAAGTTATTTATATTTGGAAATTTTGAAATTGACAAAAGAAGTGACTTAGGGTCTAATTTTATAGCCAATAATAATGATGGCGTTACAGGAATTAATGAATCCAGGGTTTTAGAATCTGACCTGATTGCAGTTTCTAATGCATTGGCGAATTTAGGATATAATACTGGTGCATATCAGGGATTTATCCATGAATCTAATTCCAGTAAAGGAATTATAAAAGTAGACTGGAATATTAATGATAATCATAAGTTAGCTGTGATTTATAATTTTCTGGATGCTTCAAAAGATAAACCTGCGCATCCAACAGCTTTGGGGTTTAGAGGACCAAATGCTTCTATCTTGCAGTTTCAAAACTCGGGATATCAGATTAATAATAAACTGAGTTCATTTTTGCTGGAATTGAATTCAAAATTCAGTGAATCAGTTTCTAATAAACTACAGGCAGGTTATACCCATTTTAATGATTATCGTGATCCGTTTTCAACTCCGGCTCCGGTAATTAATATTCAGGACGGTGCGGGATCAAATTATATTATTGCAGGTCATGAACCATTTTCGATCAATAATACGCTGGATCAGAAAGTGATTCAGATTACAGACAACTTAACTTACACAGTAGGAAAACATTCTTTTACGTTTGGATCATCTTTTGAAAAATTTAAATTCGCGAATTCATTTAATTTAGGCGGATATGACAATTTTGGAAATCCAAATGGTTATGCCGGAACTTTCTTTACACCTTATTTTACTACACAGGATTTTTTGGATGATGCTGCAAAGCCCTATGCAACAAGTATAGTTGCTCAAAATTTGCAATATGCTCAGGACACCTTTAATACAAAAAGTCAATTTGCAGTTGGCAGCGATGGAGGCTGGAAACTCGCGGAACTAAACGTAGGTCAATTGGCTTTTTATGCACAGGATGATTTTAGTGTTACTGAAGATTTTAAATTGTCTTTGGGTTTAAGAATCGATAAGCCATTGTATTTTAATACTGCTGATTTGATTCAGAAATATATTGATACTGATAACGGAGGTGCCGGAAGGGATAATAATATTGATTATTATGATCCGGATACCGGAGAAGCAGTTAAATTAATTTCGACCAATTTACCTAGTGACAGAATTTTATGGTCTCCAAGAATTGGTTTTAACTGGGATGTCAAAGGCAACGCCACTTCGCAATTGCGAGGTGGATCCGGAATTTTTACCGGTAGAATTCCGTTTGTTTGGTTAGGAAATCAGGTAAGTGGTGCTGATGACAGTTTTTTCCAGATTATGGATCCGGATTACAAATGGCCTCAGGTTTGGAGAACAAGTTTAGGATATGATCATAAATTTGAAAGCAATTATATTTTAACTTTCGATTTTTCATACAATAAGGATATAAATGGTGTTCAGGTGCAAAACTGGGGGTTAAAAGATCCTACAGGAACTCTTTCCGGAGCAGATGCAAGGTTGATATATACTGCAGCAGATAAAGGAGCAAATAATGCCTATGTTATGACAAATTCTAATAAAGGATTTGCTTTTAATGCCAGTGTTAAAGTTCAGAAAAATTTTGATAATGGTTTATACGCAAGTGTGGCTTATAACTATTTAGTATCTAAAGATGTTAACTCAATCGAGGCTGAAATTACAGGCGATGCTTTTGCATTTAACCCTGCATTGGGAAATGTGAATAAAGATGTTCTTTCGAACTCTAAATATGGTGATAATCATCGTTTTATTGGTGTAGCTTCTAAAAAATGGAAATATGGAAGCAATGATAAGTGGGCGTCTACAGTTTCTGCTTTTTTTGAATACGCACAAGGAGGACGTTTTAACTATACTTATGGCGGAGATATTAATAACGATGGTTCTGCCGTTAATGATTTGATTTATATCCCTACAACAGCTGAAATTGGACAAATGACATTTACTGGAGCGGGACAAGGAGAAGCTTTTGATAAATATATTGAGCAGGATAAATATTTAAAAACAAGAAGAGGGCAATATGCTGAGCGCTATGGGGCAATTTCTCCGTGGAGGGGAAGATGTGATTTTAAATTTTTACAGGATTATAATTTCAGGGTTTCATCAGCTTCAGAAAAAAAGAATACAATCCAGTTCAGTATTGATATTTTAAATCTTGGTAATTTGATTAATTCAGATTGGGGTGTAGTTCAGGTTCCTACCAGTGTACAGCCAATTGGGGTTACTGTAGCAGGAAATACACCTACTTATACTTTTACCAATACACAAACAAAAACGTTTAGCTATGATGCCAGTTTAACATCAAGATGGCAGATGCAATTTGGTATACGATATATTTTCTAGGAAAATAAAAAATAGTGTAAATTTGCCCTCTTAAATTAAGAGGGCTTTTTTATTATAAAAAGTCTGAAATAGCATAAAAATGCTATTGAATAAATCTGACAAATAAACACGAATGAAATACGCAAGATTAACAAAAGAGCAATTTGATGAATTGCATGCAGAATTTGCCAGCTTTTTAGCTACTCAGGCCATAGATAAAGCAGAATGGGATTCTATTAAAATAAATAAACCGGAAGTGGCGGAACAGGAGCTGGATGTCTTTTCAGATTTAATTTGGGAAGGCGTTTTGTCAAGAGCTGAATTTTTAGAACATTTTTCTAAAAATCATATTTTCCTTTTTCAATGTTTTGAGACCGAAGTGCAATCTATTGTTTTGAAATCATTAGTTCCTGAAACTGATTTTTTGACTAAAGACGGTTTACAATGGTTGAGTGATAATATGTTTACTGAGAACATAGAAATGAAAGTAGGTAAAAAGGTATTTACAGAGGATAGAAATGCCTCAATTTTTGAATTAATTCAACAAGGTGCATTTTTGAGTGATGGACAATTATTTACTCAAATCAATACTATTATTGAATCCTAGATTTTAGCTGTATAATATTTTTAAAAAAGGTAAATAATTGATGTTAAATTATTTACCTTTTTTTATTTTTTTAACACATGTTTAAACTTTTATATTTTATTTACCCCGTATTTCCACTCTTTTTTTTTGAAATATGTAAAGAAATGTGTTATTGAATTTAAAATGTAAGTTTTACTTTTCATTTTTGCTTTTTTAGTTAGAAATCAAACGATTAAGAAAGATAAAAAGTAATCTAAAACTTACTTTTTAGAGATTTAACAAATTTTATTCACATTTTTTTATGATAATTATAACAGTTGATTTAATGTTAAAAACGTCGGTTTTTCTGAGGTTATGGATGTAATTTTCATTTCTTTTTTTTAAATTTTCTAAAAAAATAAGAATTTTATTCTTGTTTTGCATTTTACTTTTTTCTAATTTTAGAATACAAAAGTTAAACAAAGTAGTTTTTGTGCTTTTTGAAAAAACATAAAATAGAACATCATTTTAATTGCTGTTTTTTAAACAGATTCAGATTGCAATTTTTATGTTTTTTTTCAAAATTTAAAATTGAAGATTTAAATAATAACTTTAATTAGTTTGCTTATGGAATTGACATTTACTTTCTTTATCCAGTTTGTACTAGGTATACATATTATTTTAGCTTTATCTTTTATTGTATCGAAAATCTTCAGTTTTATTTTAAAATCTGATTTTCGTTCGAGCACAAATTTTTCACAACAGTTTTCTATTTACGTCAGTTTTTTATTTTCAAAGTCCTATTATCGGCTTTGTTGACGAAAGGTATTTTTGTGTTTAAATTTTTTTAAATGTAAAAAATGCCTCCTATTAAAATTAATGAATTCAATTTTTAGAACTTATTCTAAATCAACAAAGTTTATAGATTGCCTAATCAACTTTTTATAAATATTGACTTCATACTATATATTAAGAATTCCCTCAGTTCTACATCAACTTAAATTTTCTTTTATGAAAATTAGTCCACTAACAAATCACTCCGTTTGGAAGATTGATGTAGGTCAATATTCCCTAAAATTTTTGAGACAATTTTTATTCTTTCAGAATAAAATCTGCTCTTTAGTATACTTCGGTATACGCAATACAACATGATTTTTTTACTCAGATGGAGTTTACATTCTTAGTATACTACGGATTTAAATTTCATTTTAACTAGTTGATTTTTAGTATTTTTTAAAATTGCCTAAGCATACGTGCTTATCGCAACAGGTATTTTATTGTCCATTTTCTAATCTTCCAAATTATGAAAAAAAATTTTACTTTCTATGATCTCATCGTAAAGAAGAGATTATTAGGCTTATTGTTTTTATTGCTTTTGTGCAATAAAAACTTTGCACAAACTTTTTGTAGACCTATTTCAAATACTTCAGGTATTGGAGGTGTGTGTCTGGGTACGACGGAAATTATTAATCCGTCTTTTGCATATGATGCTGATTTAAGCACTTATGCAACACTGACAAATTCACTGGGTGTTCTTTGTTTCGCACAAGAAACGGTAACACTTAATCAAACGGCCAGAGCGGGTGATCAAATTGTTATTTATTATGGTTCAAATTCACCATTGTTAGATGTTGGTTTGTTGTCTAACGCAAGTATTCAGGCAAGAAATTCAGCAACAAATACTAATGGAGCTACGGTTGCACTAAATAGCCCTTTGCTAAATATTCAGCTTTTGTCCGGAAACACAATTGGTGTTATTAGATACACATTAACTGGTGATGCTGATCAACTTAGAATACAAGTAGGCGGGCTTGTTAGTTTATTGTCGAATTTAAGAATATATGATGTGCGTTTGCAATTTGCAAAACCAACCATTACTAATGGTGAAACACAATCTGTATGTGTTGGACAATCAGTTGCACTTACGGCAACTGCTGCAACTGGTACAACAGTAGCATGGTACGATTCGCCAACATCTACTACAGCACTTTCGAACGTAAGCACTTATACTACGCCTGCGTTAACAGCTACAACTACTTATTATGTAAGCACTTCAAGAATTGCTGGCTGCGAAAGCAGTGATCGTTTACCGGTAACTATTAATGTAATAGATCCTGTATTACCTGTTATTAGTCCTGCAGGAACAACAATTTGTTCTACGGGAGCAACACAGGCAACAACTTTATCAGTTGTAAATCCGGTTTTAGGAACAACTTATTCCTGGTATAGTGCGCCTACAGCAGGAACATTATTAACTACAGGTAATACCTATACACCAACTGTATCTACAGGAGTTACTAATTTTTATGTAGAAGCTTCAATTGGTACTTGTAAATCAGCACGTACTCAGGTTACGGTTACTTCAACTCCTGTTCCTGGACCAGCTACAATATTAACACAAAGTGTTTCGATATTATCTGGTCAAAATGCGACTTTAAGTGCTTCGACAAGTCAGGCAGGTGTTACTCTTGATTGGTATGATGTACCTACCGGAGGAACTAAATTATTAGGAGATTCAAATACATTTACAACGCCAATACTTACGGCGACCAAAACATATTATGTAGAGTCACGCAATAGTGCAGGCGGATGTGTCAGCACAACAAGAGTTCCGGTTACAGTAACTGTTGTGGCTAACCCATTAGGAGGATGTTTAGAAGCAAATAGCCAGCAGACTGCTCAAAACGGACTTTGTTTGCTTTGTTCTTCTACAACACCAAATAATTCAGTTGATGGAAATAGTGCTACTTCGGCACGACTAACTTTGCCTATAGGTTTAGTAAATGGATGGATCCAGCAAACATTACAATTTAATAATCCTGGAAAAACGGGTGATATTGTAGATGTTGAGTTGGCTTTACCAGGCGGACTGGCGGATGTTGCATTACTGGGAGGCGTTAGTTTAGCAACTTATAATGGAGCAACCTATAACGGAGACAGGGTTTTTATTAATAATCCGCTGGTTTCTTTACAATTATTATCAGGAAACAGATTTAGAGCTAGTATTGTTGCCGGAGCAAATTTTGATCGTGTAGAAATCAGATTTGGTGCTGTGGTAGCAGTATTAACAAGCTTAGATATCTATCAGGCAACTTACAGATATAAAGCACCTGTAATTTCAGGAAATACAACAATTTGCAGTGGACAAACGGCAACTTTAGTTGCTAGTGCTGCTTTGGGTGAAACTATAAAATGGTATGATGCTTTAACAGGAGGGAATTTATTATTTAGTACAGCCGCTATTACAACTCCGGCTTTGACTGCTAATACAACTTATTATGTAGAGGTTACTCGAAATGGTTGTGTAAATAGTGAAAGAACACCTGTTGCTGTTACAGTAAATAATCCTGTAGCTCCAACTCCTGTGGTTGCAAGTCCATCAAGTTTATGTAGTGGCGAAACAACAACAATAACAATCGACACACCGGTTGCAGGCACAACTTATAATTGGTATGATGCAGCGAGTGGAGGAAATTTATTGTTTACAGGCACTTCTTATACAACACCTAATTTAACTGCAACAACTACTTATCATGTTGAAGCTGTAATTGGCAGTTGTTTAAGTCCTACCCGTACAGCAGTAACAGTTACTGTTAATCCGGCTGCTTCAGTTCCGGTTCCGGTATCTTCAAATGTAATTATTCAGTCTGGTCAAACTGTTACCTTATCTGTTACAACTAGTGCAGGAGTTTCTTATGATTGGTATGATGCTCCAACAGGAGGGAATCTTTTATTGGCAAATTCAAGTACTTATACTCCAAGTCCGGCTTTAACAGCAAATAAAACATTTTATGTGCAGGCAAGAAATTTAGCTACAGACTGTATAAGTGCTTCAAGAGCTGCAATAAATGTTATAGTAACTAATACAATAAGCAGCTGTTTACAACCAAACTCGCAAGCGGTAAGTGTAGATACGAATTTACCAGTTGCATTGTGTGTTTTATGTACATCCAGTAATGAAGTTAATTCTTATGATGGTAACATTAATACATTTGCCAGTCTGACTATTCCTGCGGGAGTATTGAATGCTTATATACAACAACAATTAACTTTTGGCACACCAGGCCAGGCAGGAGATATTATAGATATTGAATTAGAATTACCTGGAGGAATTGCTGATGTAGCCTTATTAGGATCTGTTAGTATAGCGACTTATAATGGAGCAACATTTAACAACGACAGACTTTTAATCAATAATAATTTATTGAATTTACAGGTATTATCAGGAAATAAATTTAAAGTTAGCTTTCCTACATCTGCAGTTTTTAATAAAGTTGAAATTAGATTTGGTGCATTGGTAGGGTTATTAACGACCTTAAATATTTATGAGGTTTCTTATAGATTTCCAAATGCAACAATAACTGGCGCAACAGCACCAATTTGTGCGGGAACAACTCCTACTTTGACAGCATCTTCTACAGGAACAGAAACTTTTGCATGGTATGATGCTCCAACAGGAGGAAATTTGGCAGCGGTTAATTCTACACCTTTAAATGTTACGACTACTTATTATTTAGAAGCCACTCGTGGAGGGTGTATTAATAGCGTTCGCCAACCGGTAACAATTACTGTATTGCCTATTCCAACAGTTGCAGATATTGCAATTACAAGTCCTGTAACTGCTTCATGTGCGGGAGGTATTGTATTGACTCCAACCTCTGCTTTAGCGGGAGCAACATTTAAATATTATACAGATCAAAATAAAGCACAAGAAATTACAACAGGTACAATAGCAGGTGTAACCTATGCAAAAGATGCTACAACCGGAGCACTTACTATTAGTGGGCTTGTTGCGGCTAATGCTCCTTATACTTATTATGTATCTGTACTTAACGGAGGCACTTGCGAAAACTTAAATGGAACTTTAAAAGAAGTTATAGTAAATTATCCGGCAGGTTCAGCTTTAACAGTTACAAGTCCATATTCAGCTTGTGGTAAAGTAAACTTAAAAGATGCTATTTCAAATTTTGATACATCAGGAAATACAACTTATACTTTCTTTGATTCAGCAAATAATCCAATTACAGAGCAAGCTGCAGGAAATATTCTGGTAAGTGGTACTTATTTTATTCAGGCACAAACCGTTGGTGTTGATTGTCCGTCAGCTAGAGTACCGGTTGCAGTAACTGTTAATCCATTGCCAACATTAACAGGAGTAACGAGTTCAATTGCTGTTAACACAGGAACTTCGGTAGCTTTATCAGCAACTTCAAACGGAACAATTACATGGTATGATCCACAAGGGAACGTGCTGCCATCAAATAATACAGGAGTTCTTAATACTGTAGGTGTTTATACCTATACTGTAGTGGCTAGCAATGGCACTTGTACAACCAGCCAAACAGTAACGATTAGTGTTATTGATGCAGCTGCTTGTGATGCATTATTAGAAAGAGTGTATGCCAATTCTCAATTATCCGGATCAGTTGTTACTGGATCAGTTACAAACGGACCTTTGGCAGTAGATGGTGATCCTAGTACATATTCAACAATTACTACAGGTTTAGGACTTTTAGGAATTGGCACAACATGGCAAAATCTGCAATGGCCAACAACTATTCCTAAAGGAACTGCGGTAACAGTAAAAATAGGTTTAGAAAATAGCTTACTTGCAGTAGGGCAAAATATTTCGGTAATAGGTACTAAACGTGACGGATCAAATAACCCGGTTGATATTGGAACATTACAATCTGTATCAGGATCATTATTGAATTTATTACCGGGACAAAACTCATTCGAATATACATTTGTTCCTTCTAATACTGCTGGTCTTCAGGATTATGATGGTATTCGTGTAGAATTGGGATCTGTTTTAAGTGTAGCGCAAAATATTAATGTTTATGATGCTTACTATAAAAAACAAGTAACACAAATTGCTTGTGGTCAAGGTGATATTCAGGATATTTTCTCTGGCGTAAGAGATTTAGGCGTAGGAGCATTAACAGCAACTGTAGGGGTTTCTAACCCTTGGAATATTGCTGATGGAGATGTTGCAACCTATGCTACGATGTTTAGTGGGGCAGGAGTACTTGCTGCTGCTGAACTTACAACAACTTTTAGAACACCTTCTATGGTGGGAGATAGTTTAAGAATTACAATCTCTAAACCGGGAACACTTTTAAATCTTAACTTACTTACCGGATTTACTATTCAGCTTTACTCAGGAAATATTCCTGTTGGAGCTCCAATACAAAATACAAGTAGCTTATTGACTTTAAAATTGCTTTCAGGCGATACAATGGCAATGACAATCGTTGCGCCGCAAACTCAACCTTATGATAAAGCGGTTATTACTTTTGGAGGTGTAGCAAGTGTATTAGATCAACTTAGAGTTCATACTATAGATCGTGTAACCAATACAAAAGTTATTGGTGGAGATCTTGATAACAATATAACAGTCTGTCCCGGAGCAGATATTACACTCCAGGTTCCGCCTAAATCTTGTGCGGATTATGTCTGGTATGATTCCCCAACAGGCGGAAATGTGTTAGCCAGTGGTCAGATTTATACACTTCCGGAAACATTAGCTGCCGGAACGTATAAATATTACATTCAGCCAATTCGTTATGGTTGTCCTGCATTAGAAAGAGGTGAAGTAACGGTAATAGTTAGAGCCACTACGCCTGCAGCTACAATAGCAAACGTAACGATAAACGGAGGAAATAGTACAATTGTATGTGCCGAAGATGGGACAGTAACACTTGATGCAGTCTTAAATGGTACACCAGTACTTACAAATCCGGTATATCACTGGTATAGCTTTGACGGTACAACCAGTCAGGAAATAGTGGGAGAAACTGCTCCTAAATTAGTATTAACCGGATTAGCTCCGGGAACTTACACCTATTATGTTGGACTTAGTTCAGATGAATATTGTGAAACTGCACCAGCTGATAGAAAACAAGTAACATTTACTATTTTACCAACTTCTTTAATAACAGATATTAGTGTAGATAACGCTTCTATTTGTCATGATACAGATGCAGTATTAACACCAACCAGCGGTTTAGTAAATCCGGTTTTCTTTTGGTATCTGGATGAAAATAAAACACAGCCTATTTCTAATGGGGTAATTAATGGAGTAACTTATGCCGTGAGTAGTACAGGAGTTTTAACAGCTTCAGGTTTAACAACTGCCATGAGTCCTATTTCTTATTATGTTGCTGTTAAAAGTGATAATACATGTCAGAATAAAAATGGAGAGTTGAAAGTTGCAACAGTAATGATTAACGATCCGGCTACGCCAACATTGGTAACTGCAGGAACACAAAATTTCTGTCTGGCTGATGCTCCAACTTTTGCAAGTGTTCAGTTTAATGAAGCAAATATCGTTTGGTATACAGCTTTAACAGGCGGAACAGCAATCCCGTCTACAACACCACTTACAAGCGGAACTTATTTTGCAGCATTAAAAGATGCTACGATGGCGTGTGAAAGTTCGGTAAGATTATCGGTAACCATTAGCGTTACAGATCCTGGAACGCCAACATTGGTAACTGCAGGAACGCAAAATTTCTGTCTGGTAAATGCACCAACCTTTGCAAGTGTTCAGTTTAACGAAACAAATATCGTTTGGTATACGGCTTTAACAGGTGGAACAGCAATCCCGTCTACAACGCCACTTACAAGCGGAACTTATTTTGCAGCTTTACTTGATGCTACAACAACCTGCGAAAGTGCGGTAAGATTATCTGTGACTATTAATGTTTCAGATCCTGGGACACCAACATTGGTAACTGCTGGAACACAAAGTTTCTGTCTGGTAAATGCGCCAACTTTTGCAAGTGTTCAGTTTAACGAAACAAATATCGTTTGGTATACAGCTTTAACAGGCGGAACAGCAATCCCTTCTACAACGCCACTTACAAGCGGAACTTATTTTGCAGCTTTACTTGATGCAACTACAACCTGCGAAAGTGCGGTAAGATTATCTGTGACTATTAATGTTTCAGATCCTGGGACACCAACATTGGTAACTGCAGGAACACAAAACTTCTGTTTGGTAAATGCACCAACCTTTGCAAGTGTTCAGTTTAACGAAACAAATATCGTTTGGTATACAGCTCTAACAGGTGGAACAGCAATCCCGTCTACAACGCCACTTACAAGCGGAACTTATTTTGCGGCTTTAGTTGATGCAACTACAACTTGCGAAAGTGCGGTAAGATTATCGGTAACCATTAGCGTTACAGATCCTGGAACGCCAACATTGGTAACTGCAGGAACACAAAACTTCTGTCTGGTAAATGCACCAACCTTTGCAAGTGTTCAGTTTAACGAAACAAATATCGTTTGGTATACGGCTTTAACAGGCGGAACAGCAATCCCGTCTACAACACCACTTACAAGCGGAACTTATTTTGCGGCATTAAAAGATGCTACAACAGCTTGCGAAAGTTCTGTTAGATTATCAGTGACAATTAATGTTTCAGATCCTGGAACACCAACATTGGTAACTGCTGGAACACAAAACTTCTGTCTGGTAAATGCGCCAACTTTTGCAAGTGTTCAGTTTAACGAAACAAATATCGTTTGGTATACAGCTCTAACAGGTGGAACAGCAATTCCTTCTACAACGCCACTTACAAGCGGAACTTATTTTGCAGCTTTACTTGATGCAACTACAACTTGTGAAAGTGCGGTAAGATTATCGGTAACCATTAATGTTTCAGATCCTGGGACACCAACATTGGTAACTGCAGGAACACAAAACTTCTGTCTGGTAAATGCACCAACTTTTGCAAGTGTTCAGTTTAACGAAACAAATATCGTTTGGTATACAGCTTTAACAGGTGGAACAGTAATCCCGTCTACAACACCACTTACAAGCGGAACTTATTTTGCGGCTTTAGTTGATGCAACTACAACTTGCGAAAGTGCTGTAAGATTATCAGTGACCATTAGCGTTACAGATCCTGCAACGCCAACATTGGTAACTGCTGGAACACAAAATTTCTGTCTGGTAAATGCACCAACCTTTGCAAGTGTTCAGTTTAACGAAACAAATATCGTTTGGTATACAGCTTTAACAGGTGGAACAGCAATCCCGTCTACAACACCACTTACAAGCGGAACTTATTTTGCAGCCTTAAAAGATGCTACAACAGCTTGCGAAAGTTCTGTTAGATTATCTGTGACCATTAATGTTTCAGATCCTGGAACACCAACATTGGTAACTGCAGGAACACAAAACTTCTGTCTGGTAAATGCGCCAACTTTTGCAAGTGTTCAGTTTAACGAAACAAATATCGTTTGGTATACAGCTTTAACAGGCGGAACAGCAATCCCGTCTACAACGCCACTCACAAGCGGAACTTATTTTGCAGCCTTAAAAGATGCAACTACAACCTGCGAAAGTGCGGTAAGATTATCTGTGACCATTAATGTTTCAGATCCTGGAACACCAACTTTAGTAACTGCAGGAACACAAAACTTCTGTCTTGTAAATGCACCAACTTTTGCAAGTGTTCAGTTTAACGAAACAAATATCGTTTGGTATACGGCTTTAACAGGCGGAACAGCAATTACCTCTACAACGCCACTTACAAGCGGAACTTATTTTGCGGCATTAGTAGATCCTGTTACAAGTTGTGAGAGTGTTACAAGATTATCGGTAACCATTAGCGTTACAGATCCTGGAACACCAACATTGGTAACTGCAGGAACGCAAAATTTCTGTGTGGCAAATGCGCCAACTTTTGCAAGTGTTCAGTTTAATCAGGCAAATATCGTTTGGTATACGGCTCTAACAGGCGGAACAGCAATTGCGTCTACAACGCCACTTACAAGCGGAACTTATTTTGCAGCCTTAAAAGATGCAACTACAAGTTGTGAAAGTGTTACAAGATTATCAGTAACTATAAATGTTACTGATCCGGCTACACCAACAACTACTATGGCTACACAGGCTTTTTGTTCAGAAAATAATTCAACTATTGCAAATATTCAGGTAAATCAAAGCAATGTGGTTTGGTATAATACTCCAACAGGCGGAACACCAATTGCTACAACAACAGCTTTGGCAAATGGAGATTATTATGCAGCATTAAAAGATGCAATTACAGGTTGTGAAAGTAGTATTAGATTAAAAGTGACCATCACAATTGGAAACTCAAATACTCCTACAACTAATAATGCAGCTCAGAACTTCTGTTCAACCAGTGCTCCAACCTTTGCAAGTATTCAAGTGAACGAAAGTAATGTAAGTTGGTTTGTTGCTGCTACAGGCGGAACAGCAATTCCTGCAACTACAGCTTTAACTTCAGGTACTTATTATGGAGAAATTACAGATCCTGTAACAGGATGTAAAAGTGCAAGTCGTTTACCGGTTATGATTACGATTGTGAATCCAATGGCGACACCAACAACGAATTCGTTAACTCAGAACTTCTGTTCTGTAAATGCGCCAAAGGTTTCTAATATTCAGGTAAATGAAGCAAATGTAATCTGGTACAGTACTCCTACAGGAGGAACAGCAATTCCTGGAACAACAGCTTTAGCCAGCGGTATTTATTACGGTGTTATTGCGAGTGGTTCAGGTTGTGAAAATCCTGCAAGATTAGCGGTTACAGTAAATGTAAATACGCCAGGTATTGTTACTACACCAAAAACAACACAAACATTTTGTTTGTCAGCAGTTCCAACAATTGCAAGTATTATTGTAAATGAGGCAAATGTAGTATGGTATACTTCTGCAACTGGCGGAACACCATTAGCAGCAAATACACCACTTACTGCTACAACATATTATGCAGCAGCACTTAATAATACAACAAATGGTTGTGAGAGCGCTACCAGATTAGGAGTAACGATTGCTTTTGAAAATGATGCTTTGGTACCAATCACGACTACAGATGATACGCCATGTGTTTTTCAGGGAATCACATATTCAATTGCCAACGGAAAATCTGATTACGTTTGGTCAATTACCAACGGAACAATTACTTCCGGGGGAGGAAATGCTGACGGATCTGTAACAGTTTCATGGTCTGATATTGGACCGGGTAAAGTTGAGGTTAAGTATACAAATACTTGCAATGAGACTACCACTAAAACTTTAAATGTTACTGTAGCAACTTGTTCTGATCTAACGATTACAAACACAGTTAGCAATCCTACACCTAATTTTGGTGAGCAGATAACATTTACGGTAACAGTAAATAACGTAGGTCAGGGTAATTTTATCAATACAATCGTAAGCGAGTTATTACCAAGCGGCTATGATTTAGTAAGTGCATCTACAACTGTAGGAACATACGATTTAGGGACACAACTTTGGACAATTCCAACTTTAAATGCCGGACAAAGCGTAGTACTTACAATAGTTGCAGAAGTATTGCCAAGTGGTAATTACCTTAACGTTGCAACTGTCGAAATTTCGACTCCTTTAGATGTTGATGCATCAAATAATTCGGCTTCAGCTTTTGTTGAACCAATTTGTTTGACAGTTTACAATGAGTTCACTCCAAATAATGATGGAGCTAATGATCTGTTCAGAATTGATTGTATCGAATCATATCCTAACAATGAGTTGAAAGTTTATAACAGATACGGTTCATTAGTATATAGTAAACAACATTATGAAAATGATTGGGACGGAACTGCCAATGTATCCGGAGTGGTTAATAGAGGAGATATGTTGCCAACAGGTACTTATTTTTATGTGATAACCATTGGAGATGGATCGGCTAAAAAAGGATGGTTATCCATAATGAGATAATCAGCTGTATTAATCATCTAATTAATTAAACTTAATAAGTATCGTTATGAAACTATATATAAAATCATTAGAAACGTATTTCATTTTAATATGTTCTTTTATTACATTTTGTGCCAGTGCACAACAAGATCCGGAGTACACACAATATATGTACAACACAATGTCCGTAAATCCAGCTTATGCTGGATCTACGGGAACATTAGAAGCCACACTTTTACACCGTTCTCAATGGGTTGGAATAGATGGGGCACCAGAAACACAATCGTTTTCTATACATTCACCGCTGCGAAATGAGATGATAGGTTTGGGATTAAGCGTCGTAAATGACAAAATTGGTCCATCGAACGAATTATATCTGGACGGAAATTTCTCTTATTCAATTCCGTTAGGATATGAAAAAAGATTAGCATTTGGTCTAAAAGCAGGTATGAGAATGTTGAATGTAGATTGGTCTAAAGGGAGATATTATAATAATAATGATGTTTTATTAAATCAAAACATTGACAATCAAATGAAATTAGCTGTAGGAGCCGGGGTTTACTATTATACTGATAAATGGTATTTGGGATTCTCTATTCCAAGCTTTCTTCAAAATGATTATTACGACGATGTTCAGGAATCGATAGATTACGATCGTTTGCATTATTATTTAATGGGAGGTTATGTTTTTGATCTGAATCCTAATTTAAAGTTTAAGCCGGCATTTTTAGTAAAAGCAGTAAGCGGAGCGCCACTTACGGCTGATATATCGGCGAACTTTATGATTGCAGAGAAATTTGTAATTGGAGGATCTTATCGAACAGATGATTCTGTGAGTATATTGGCAGGTTTTCAAATATCCAAAAGTTTCTATATCGGATATGCCTTTGATTACACCGTTAGTGATTTGAACAAGTACAATGATGGAACTCATGAAATCATTTTACGCTATCAATTCAATAAAAAAGAAAGTAAAATCAAATCTCCTAGATTCTTCTAAATATAAAAACCTATGAAAAAATTATATATCCTGAGTTTAGTATTGAGTTTTACATTTGGTTTTGCTCAAACTAATTTAAAAAAGGCCGATGCTTTGTTTAAAAACTACTCTTACTTAGATGCTTCAAAAGCTTACGAAGAATGTTTGCAAAACATAGAGAATCCATCGGCTCAAACGATAAAAAATGCTGCTGACTCTTATTATTTTATTTCAGATGCCAGAAATGCATTAAAATGGTACAAAAGATTATATGAAGTGCAAGGAAATAATCTAACAGATATCTATTACCTGCGTTACATTCAGACAATGAAAGCAGTTATGGATTATGACGATGCCGATAAAATCACAAAAGAATATCTAAATAAAAAAGGAGATCAAAAAGAGATTAATCGATATGTTGCCCAAAAAAAACAACTCGATAGCATAGCGAAAGCAAAATCTCTGTATCAAATTAAAAATTTAGAAATAAATACCGGCAAATCAGATTTTGGAGCCACATTTTATCAAGACAGAATTGTATTTACATCAGCAAGAGACACAACAAATTTTGGAGAGAAGTTATACAATTGGAACAATCAGCCTTTCCTGAATTTATATGTTGCAGAAAGAAATCCGGCCGATGGAAGTTTGTTTAACGAAAATTTGTTCATGCCTAATGTAATGACCAAATACCATGAAGCAACAGCAAGTTTTGATGCCAGTGGAAAAACCATTTATTACTCGTCGAATATTATCAAGAAAAACAAATTAGTTATTGACAGGGATAAGATTAATAATTTTCAAATCCTTAAAGGAACAATGGTCGACGGAAAAGTAGAAAATCCACAAAAGGTTTTCTTTGATAATGATGATTATTCTGTTGGGCATCCTAGTTTAAGTGATGATGGTCAATGGCTTTTCTTCGCATCAGATATGCCGGGCGGATATGGTGAAACAGATCTGTATGTGGTAAAGATTGCAGATGATGGAACAATGAGTTCGCCACAAAATCTGGGACCAAAAATTAATACTCTGGGTAATGATCTTTTTCCATTTTTTCGTAACGGAGTACTTTATTTTTCTTCAGATGGACATTATGGCTTAGGAGATTTAGATGTGTACGAAAGTAAATTTCTTTCAGACGGAACATTTAGTACACCAAGAAATCTTGGAACACCGGTAAACAGTAACAAAGACGATTTTACTTTTATAATTGACAGAACCGGCACTTATGGTTATCTATCATCAAACAGAGCAGGAGGTAAAGGAGATGATGATATTTATTCGTTTATAAAAGGAGAACCGGTTTGTAACCAGAATATTTCAGGTAAAGCACTAGACAGAAAATCTAAATTACCTATAAGCGATGTTACCGTTGTGGCCTATAATTCATATAACGAGATTTTGGCAGAAACAAAAACAAATTTCGAAGGTAAATATGCCGTTACAGTTCCTTGTAATAAAACAGTTCGACTAGTCGCTAAAAAAACAAATTATAGTGATGACGAAAAAACAGTAGAAACGACCAAGGAAAACGAAGGAGAAATTATAGATGTTAATTTTGAATTGAGTAATTACGATGATTTAGTAGTCAAAAAGAAAGGAGTTGAAAAAGTAGATGTTAATCCAATTTATTTTGATTACGACAAATACGACATTACACCTCTGGCTATAGAAGAATTGTCGAAAGTAGTTTTTATAATGAGAAAATTTCCTAACATTCGAATCAAAATAGAAGCACATACAGATTCCAGAGGAAAAGACGCTTACAACCTGAAACTATCTGATAACAGGGCAAAATCAACACGAGATTATATTATTTCTCAGGGTATTGATACCTCAAGAATAGAAAGCGCCATAGGTTATGGCGAAACACGCTTAATTAATAAATGTAAAAATGGAGTAAAATGTACCGAAGAAGAACATTTGTTAAACAGACGATCAGACTTTATCATTATTCAGAAATAGTTTTATATTTGCAAGCTAGGTTGTTGATAATCAGTGTTGAGATATAAAACGAAGAAACCATTTGGAAGTTGGTTTTGTTTAATTCTTTTTAAGAATAATGGGCAAGAAGAAAATCAAGTTGCATCGTTTTGCAACTTGATTTTTGATTTTGTAAAAGTTTCTTTTTTTACTGTTTTTCAACAAAAATAATCCTAATTTTGAGATTCAGTTATTCAAAAACACAACCTCCAGTATTTTAATATTTTATGAGTATTCAAGAAACAATTCAGACTTTAAGAGACGAACTTAATCAACATAACTACAATTATTATGTATTAGATAATGCCACAATTTCTGATTACGATTTTGATATTAAACTAAAAGAACTTCAGGATTTAGAAAATAAACATCCTGAATTTTTTGACGAACATTCGCCAACTCAGCGAGTGGGAGGAATGGTAACCAAGAACTTCAAAACAATTGCACATCAATACCGTATGTATTCTTTGGATAATTCATATTCTAAAGAAGATTTGCTTGATTGGGAAAACCGAATCCAGAGAGTTTTAGGAAACGTGAATTTGCAGTATACATGCGAATTAAAATATGATGGAGCATCGATAAGCATCACGTATGAAAACGGAAAATTGGTGCAAGCCCTAACTCGTGGTGATGGTTTTCAGGGAGATGAGGTAACCAATAATATCAAAACCATAAAATCAATCCCGTTAAAACTAAAAGGAAATTATCCGGAAAGATTTGATATTAGAGGAGAAATTATTTTGCCATTTGCCGGTTTCGAAAAAATGAACCAGGAATTAATAGAAATAGGAGAAACGCCCTATTCAAACCCAAGAAATACAGCTTCAGGAAGTTTAAAATTACAAGACAGCGCTGAGGTTGCAAAACGTCCGTTAGAATGTTTGCTGTATTTTGTAACCGGAAATAATTTACCTTTTTCATCTCAGTTTGAAGGACTGGAATCTGCCAGAAAATGGGGATTTAAAGTACCTGTCGAAGCGAAATTAGTCAATAACATGCAAGAAGTTTTTGACTTTATAGATTATTGGGATGTTCATCGCCATAATTTACCATATGAAACGGATGGAGTTGTTGTAAAAGTTAATAGTATACAACATCAGGAAGAATTAGGTTACACAGCAAAATCGCCACGTTGGGCCATTGCTTACAAATTTAAATCAGAACAGGTTTCGACAAAACTAAATTCCATAACATATCAGGTAGGCCGCACCGGAGCAATAACACCGGTAGCTAATTTAGCGCCAGTACAATTGGCAGGAACAATTGTAAAAAGAGCTTCTTTGCATAATGCAGATCAAATAGAAAAATTAGATATCAGAATAAATGATACTGTTTTTGTTGAAAAAGGAGGCGAGATTATTCCAAAAATTATCGCAGTTGATTTGTCAAAACGCCCTGAAAATTCAGAAGTTACACATTACATCACACATTGTCCGGAATGCCAGACTGAATTAGTGAGAACCGAAGGCGAAGCAAATCATTATTGTCCTAATTTCTATGGCTGTCCTCCACAAATCATAGGTAGAGTCCAACATTACATTTCAAGAAAAGCCATGGATATTGAAGGTCTTGGAGGAGAAACTGTTGCTTTACTTTTTAAAAATGATCTGGTTCATAATTATGCTGATTTATACGAACTAAAAGTAGACGATATTTTGCACCTGGAAAGAATGGCAAAAAAATCTGCCGAAAATCTGGTAAATGGTGTAGAGAAATCAAAAGAAATTCCGTTCGAAAGTGTTCTTTTTGCACTAGGAATCCGCTTTGTGGGTGAAACAGTGGCTAAAAAATTAGCTAAGCATTATAAAAATATCGACGCCTTAAGTCAGGCTTCTTTAATGGATTTGATTTTGGTTGATGAAATTGGAGAAAGAATTGCAAAAAGTGTCATCGAATTTTTTGAAAACGAAGAAAATAAAAAAATAATTGAACGCCTTAAAAGTTATGGAGTTCAATTTGAAATTGTAGAAAAAATTAACCCAAATGCTACCAATAAATTTATAGGTAAAACTTTTGTAGTTTCGGGGGTTTTTGCACAATTTTCAAGAGACGATTTAAAGAAAACAATCGAAGATAACGGAGGTAAAGTAGGAAGTTCAATTTCTGCTAAAACTGATTTTGTAGTTGCAGGAGATAATATGGGACCGGCAAAATTAGAAAAAGCAAATAAATTAAATATTCCTATATTATCAGAAGAAGATTTTATAAAAAAATTGAATGAAAGCGAATAAACCGTCTTTGATTTTATTCTTTACAGCGCTACTGTGTACCATTATTTTTGATTGTACACAACAGGATTTTTATGCACTTTATGCTAAAACTATTGTACTTCCTGCAATTTTTATTTATTTTTTAATAAGCAGTGAATTTAAAATAAATAAAATACAAAGTTTAGTGTTTCTGTTTTGCTTTGTAGGTCAGGTTTTTGATTTAATGGATGTTGAAGTTTCTGAGATTGGAGGCGTTGTGAGTTTTTTAATTGTTTACATCCTGATCTTAAAACTGATAATAGTAGATAACGAAAAAATTAAACTCAGGCGAAAAGATATTCTGCCCGTTTCTATAATAGTTATATTTATTGTTTATCTGCTGGTTTCAGTACTAAGCCTGCAATCAGATAACATGAAGAAATTTAATGTATTGTATACTTTGTACGGAATCGTGTTAAGTATTTTGAGTTACTTTGCGTTTGTAAATTATATAACTAAAGGAACACATATTACCCTTTTAATGTCATTAATGGCGATTAGCTATATATTTTCGGATATATTTTATATTTTCAATGAATACTTTTCCTATTCAATCGTATTGGTTTTAATTCGGGATGTAACTCAAATTTTGGCTTATTTCTTTATGGTGAAGTACTTTCTAGAAAAAGCCAAAATTCGAAAAAAGGCATTACACAATAATTGATTTACCTTGATTAGTGTGCGCTTTATCCTTATCAAAGTAAAAATCTATTCGGCCTAAATTTATTCCGTAACAACCCACTTGATTTACTAAAACATCCTGTCCCGCTTTGTTTTTTACAATTGTAGGTTTATCTAAAAAAGTATGCGTGTGTCCGCCAATAATTAGATCGATATCCTGAGTTAACTCAGCAAATTTCAAATCACTGATTTTTTCTTCGTCGTCCTTGTATTTATATCCTAAATGGGAAAGACAAATTACCAAATCACATTTTTCTTGTTTTTTTAATAATTGTGTCATATCCTGAGCAATTTCTACAGGATTATTATAAACCGTTTCCTTATAAAGCTGCTTGTCGACCAATCCCGCAAGTTCGATACCTACACCAAAAACACCAACCTTAATTCCGTTTTTATAAAAGATCTTATACGGTTTCACAAGTCCGTCCATCACCGTGTTTTTAAAGTCATAATTTGAATTAATAAATTCAAAAGTGGCATGTGGCATTTGCGCGTGCAAACCATCAAGTCCATTATCAAAATCATGATTTCCTATTGTCGATGCATCGTATTTCATCATACTCATCAACTTAAACTCTAGTTCACCACCATAATAGTTAAAATACGGGGTTCCCTGAAAAATATCTCCTGCATCCAGCAAAAGAACATTTGGATTTTCCTGACGAATTGTTTCGATAAGCGCTGCCCTGCGAGAAACACCACCTTTATTAGGATTACGAGGATCATCAGCCGGGAACGGATCAATATGGCTGTGAACATCGTTTGTATGTAGAATTGTTAAGTGTTTAATATCGCTGGTTTCAAAGCTGCTTAATGACAAACCTAAACTTAATAAGGCAGTACTTGCAGCTGTTTTTTCGATAAATTCTCTTCTTTTCATTTTATATATTTTTTGCGGAAACGATATTGTATTTGTTAGCGATTTGTCAGGAATTTTTATAAATCAGCATTTTTTAATTCGTGCAAATTTGTGTAATTCGTGGCGGACTTTTTTCTTAATTGTTTATTATTCTTCTGTTATTCTGATATTTTTTGCTACCGGAATTGTATCAACTTGTTTAAAATAATCAATCAGTACATTTCGAAGTTTATAATTCAAATCAAATTTTTCAACACCTTTTGCGAAAAAAGTCATACTATCACCACCGTTTGCTAAATAATCATTTGTTGCTACATAATATACTTTGTTTAAGTCAAGAGGCTTTCCCTGAATTAGAATATTTTTTGCAGTCTTATCTTTTGCAATCGTAAAAGTCATTCCGGATAATGGTTGTGCTTTTTGTACCTTAATAATATAAGAAGTAATTTCAAGAATCTGAGAACCTTTTAAGCCTATTACAACAAGATTGTTTTCAAAAGGCATAATTTCAAAAGCAGTTCTTGTAGTAACATTTCCTTTTGGTAAAATTGCTCGTATACCCCCATGATTCAATAAACATAAATCGATACTTTTTTTCTCTCTTGCTTTAAAAACAAGATTCCCTCTCTCTACACAAACATCAGCCAGAAGATCACCAATACTGGTTTGCCATTTTCCGGTACTTTTATCAAGCGTTTCAGGGCAATAGGCAAGAACGCTGTCTAAATCCTTATTAATATGATCGCGATAAGGTTTAATAAAAGCTTCAATTTTTGGGGTTTCATTACCTTTTTCAGTGATTGGGAGTTGTTTTCCTTCTATCTTAGTCAAATTGTAGTTTTTCTGACTGCAGGATAATATGAAAAAAAGTGTTAAGAATATAACAAAAAGTTTTAAAAATCCGTTATACTTTTTTAGTTTTACCATCTTAAATGCGACTTAAATAATTAATTTTGTAATCTGGCAAAAGTACTATGTTTTTAAATTATATAAAGGAATTTTTTGTAAAAAAAACATTAAATAATAACTTGAATAATTTCAAAAACGAAGTCTTTACAAGCAATATACAAACAATTGGTTTGCTGATTGATGAGAGTAATTTTATACATTCAAAGGAGTTAGTAAACGAAATAGTTTTGCAGGGAATAGCACTTCAAAACATAAAAATTGTTGCGTATAGGAGTAAATTTAAAGAAAAAGAAACGTATTCTCTGCCTGCTTTTGGTAAAAAACATATCAATTGGAATGGAGAAATTACATCAGTTTTTCTAAATGAATTTATAGAGACAGAATTTGATCTTTTGATTAGTTATTATGATATCGAAACAGCCATTTTGATGATGATAACCAATAAATCGAAAGCAAAGTTCAAAGTGGGGTTTGCATCTGTAGATAAAGATTTAAATCGATGGATGATTGATACCGCAATAGAGAATTACAAACTTTTCGTTCACGAATTGTTTAAATATTTAAAGAGTATAAAATAAAATATAAATTAGAATATGCAATCATTAATAGGAACTGGTGTTGCGCTTGTAACCCCATTTAAAAAAGATTTTTCAATTGATATCGAAGCTTTGCAGCGTATCGTTAATTTTTCGATAGACGGTGGAGTTGAATATCTTGTAGTTATGGGAACAACAGCAGAAAATGCTACCCTGACACAAGCCGAAAAAGAATTGGTTATTACTACTGTAATCGATGTAAATAAAGGAAGGTTGCCTTTGGTACTTGGAGTTGGAGGTAATAATACAATGCAAATTGTTGAGGAATTAAAAACCGGGGATTTCTCTGCTTTTGAAGCCATACTTTCTGTTTCTCCTTATTATAATAAACCTACACAAGAAGGAATTTATCAGCATTTTAAAGCTATTGCCGAGGCATCTCCAATTCCGGTTATCCTTTATAATGTTCCGGGAAGAACGGCCAGTAATATGCTGCCATCTACTGTAATTCGTCTTGCAAATGAATTTAGTAATATTGTAGCAATAAAAGAAGCTGCAGGTGATATGGCCCAGGCTTTGCAATTGATTAAAAATGCACCAAAACATTTTCTTGTAATTTCAGGAGATGATATGATAGCTTTGCCAATTGTTTTAGCCGGTGGAGCAGGTGTAATTTCGGTTATCGGACAAGGTTTTCCAAAAGAATTTACAGAAATGATACGTTTAGGTTTAAATAAAAAGGTAAGTGAAGCGTTTAAAACTCAGTACTTTTTATCAGATTGTATTGATATGATTTTTGAGCAGGGAAATCCCGCAGGAATCAAACAAGTCTTTCAAGCCCTTGGTATTGCTGAGAACACAGTTCGTTTGCCATTAGTAAGCGTTGATGATTCTCTGGCAGAAAGATTGAATGAATTTGTAAAAAACAGCATAAAATAAGAGTGAGATTGCCGGTATTTTATTATACCAAAAAATATTTTGTAGTAGCTAAATTAATAACTAAATTTGCCACCGGAACTTCGGTGTGATTTTGCTTTGGCATAATTGTCTAAGAAATCATAATAAAAGTAAGAAAATGAAAAAAATAGTATCTCTATTAATTGTTGTTGTCCTTTTTTGTTCTTGTAGTGAATATCAAAAAGCATTAAAAAATGAAGATGTTGCAGCCAAATTTGATGTGGCGACAAAAATGTATGATGCTGGTAAATATTCAAAAGCCATTCGACTTTTTGAACAATTAGCGCCTTCATATAGAGGTAAGCCACAGGCAGAAAAACTGTTTTATATGTTTGCTCAGTCTTATTACAAATCAAAACAATATTATTTAGCAGGTTATCAGTTCGAAAGTTTTGTTTCAGGTTACCCGCGTAGTGAAAAAGTACAGGAAGCTGCCTTTTTAGGAGCTTACAGCTATTCAAAACTAGCTCCGGTTTATAGTTTAGATCAAACAGATACACAAAAAGCATTAGAGAAATTACAAGCTTTTATTGATAATTATCCAAATTCAGAATACATTGCTCAGGCTAATGAATCTGTGAAAATTTTGAATGGAAAATTAGAGAAAAAAGCATACGAAAATGCAAAAGGATACAATACAATTTCAGATTATAAATCAGCATTAATTGCATTTGATAACTTTATAGCTGATTTTCCCGGAACGCCTTTTAAAGAAGATGCTTTGTTTTACAAATACGATTCAGCATATAAATTGGCAATAAATAGTATTCCTGCAAAAATGGAAGAACGTTTAAATGTTGCAAAAGTGGCTTATAACAACTTAATTAAGTTTAATAGCGCTACAAAATATAAAAAAGAGGCAGACGAAATGAATGCCAGAGTAGAAACAGATTTACAAAAATTTACTAAATAAAATAAAGTCATGGATTTAAAAAAGACGAATGCTCCTGTAAATACAATAACATACAATAAAACAGTTATTGAAGAGCCAACAGGAAATGTGTATGAGGCAATTACCATTATGGCTAAAAGAGCAAATCAAATTAATTCTGAAATTAAAAAAGAATTAACTGAGAAATTAGAAGAGTTTGCTACATATAATGACAGTCTTGAAGAAGTTTTTGAAAATAAAGAGCAAATTGAAGTTTCTAAATTTTACGAAAAATTACCAAAACCACACGCTTTAGCAGTTCAGGAATGGTTAGACGGTAAAACTTACCACAGAAATTCAAATAAATAATATATAGTATAATGTCAGTTTTAAACGGGAAGAAAATTTTACTGGGTGTTTCTGGTGGAATTGCAGCCTATAAAACAGCCTCATTAGTACGACTTTTTATAAAAGCAGGTGCACATGTCCAAGTGATCATGACACCTGCTTCTAAGGATTTTGTAACCCCACTTACGTTATCTACGTTATCAAAAAATCCTGTACATTCCAGTTTCTTTAATCAGGATGATGAAGATGCCGTTTGGAACAATCATGTTGAATTAGCACTTTGGGCTGATTTAATCTTAATTGCTCCTGCGACAGCGAACACATTATCCAAGATGGCTACAGGAAACTGTGATAATCTTTTAATAGCTACTTATTTATCAGCTAAATGTCCTGTTTATTTTGCTCCTGCAATGGACTTGGATATGTACAAGCATCCTTCTACTTTATCTAGTTTTGCTGCTTTAAAACAGTTTGGCAATATAATGATTCCTGCTGAAAATGGAGAATTGGCAAGTGGTTTATCCGGTGAAGGCCGAATGGCGGAACCTGAAAATATCATTGCTTTTCTTGAAGCTGATTTAGAAAGTAAACTACCGCTAAAAGGAAAAAAAATACTAATTACTGCAGGTCCAACATACGAAGCTATAGATCCTGTGCGTTTTATAGGAAATCATTCTTCAGGGAAAATGGGGTTTGATATTGCTAATCAGGCTGCTAGTCTGGGTGCAGAGGTAATCCTGGTTTCAGGTCCAACGCATTACAAAGCGAAAAACAGTTCAATAGAAGTTATTAATGTAATTTCAGCCCAGGATATGTATGATGCCTGTCATTTGCATTTTAATGATGTTGATGTGGCTATTGCAGCTGCAGCGGTGGCAGATTACAGGCCTAAAGTTGTAGCTTTGCAAAAGATAAAAAAAGCATCAGAAGAATTTTCAATAGAACTGGAAAAAACAAAAGATATATTAGCATCGCTGGGAGCAATCAAAAAAGATCAGTATTTAATAGGGTTTGCTTTAGAGACTGAAAATAAAATTGAAAATGCTAAGTTGAAAATTCAGAAAAAAAACTTAGATTTGATTGTTTTAAATTCCTTACAAGATGAAGGTGCCGGTTTTAAGAAAGAAACGAATAAAGTGACTTTTATTGATCAGAACTTTAAAATCGAACCAATGGAATTAAAAGCAAAAGAATCTGTTGCAGTTGATATTTTAAATAAAGTGATTGCGCATTTTTTTAAATCGTAACAATTTAGAATAAAAACTTAAAGCAAGGGTAGTAAAATCTATTACTGCTAAACCAAATAGTATCATTCACATGAATAAAATAGTTGCACTTTTCGCTTTTTTCATTTTTGGCTTTACACAAGCACAACAGTTAAATTGTACTGTAACTATTAACACTGAAAGGTTGCCAAATCCAAATCAGCAAGTTTTTAAAACACTTCAGACATCTTTATCTGAATTTGTAAATAAAACAGACTGGACTGGATCAGTTTTAAAACAAAACGAGCGAATCAATTGCTCGATGTATATTACGTTGTCTTCAAATAGTTCAGATCAATTTACTGGTACAATTCAGGTACAATCATCCCGATTGATCTATAACTCGACCTATTCTTCGCCGGTATTTAATTTTAACGATAAGGATTTTAATTTTAGATATACAGAATACGAACCTTTGTTGTTTAATCCAACTACTTTTGAATCAAATTTAGTTTCTGTAGTTTCTTTCTACAGTTATTTGATTTTAGCAATGGATGCAGATACCTTTCAAATGGGAGCAGGAAATCAGTATCTTGAAACTGCTCAAAATATTGCTAATGTTGCTCAACAAGGCGGGTTTAAAGGTTGGAGCCAATCTGATGGACTTCAGAATCGTTATTATTTAATAAACGATATGACCTCGCCAATGTATAGTGATTTACGTCAGACTATGTATGCTTATCACACTGGTTTAGATGGAATGAGCCTTGATTTAAAAACATCCAAAGAAAAAATTAAAGCAGCAATACTTACCATCGGAAAATTGAATTCGGTTAAGCCTAATGCTTTTTTGACCCGAGTATTTTTTGATGCAAAATCAGATGAAATAGTTTCTATTTTTTCAGGAGGACCTAGCATTCCTGTAGGAGACTTAACAGATGTGCTGAATAAAGTGTCGCCTTTGAATTCTACTAAATGGTCTCAGATTAAATTTTAATTGATTATTCAATTTACTTTCTTTTACTAATTTTTATACTTACACAATTTCCTTATGATTACGTCCTTGTCGATTAAAAATTATGCCCTGATTGAAAAACTCACTATCGATTTTTCAAGAGGTTTTTCTATAATTACAGGTGAAACGGGTGCTGGTAAATCTATTATATTGGGTGCAATAGGATTGGTTTTAGGAAAAAGAGCCGACTTAACTTCGTTGAAAAATAAAGAAGAGAAATGTGTAATCGAAGCACATTTTGAAATTTCTAAATACAATCTTAAAGAGTTTTTTGAAACAAATGATCTTGATTATGAAGATGAAACCATCATTAGAAGAGAAATTTTGCCTTCAGGAAAATCACGCGCGTTTATAAATGACAGTCCTGTAAATCTTCAGGAATTACAAGATTTAAGTTTGTTTTTGATCGATATTCACTCGCAACAACAAACTCATGAACTTTCAGATGAAGGTGTTCAATTCAAAATAATTGATGCAATTGCAAATAATTTTGATACTATTCAATCTTATCAAAAAGTACTAAAATCATATAAAGCGGATAAATCCAAATTAAATGCTTTGTTGAAAAAACAAAGCGATTCAGGAAAAGAGCAAGAGTATAATACTTTTTTATTGAATGAATTGGTGTCAGCTAAATTAAAATCAGGAGAACAGGAAGAATTAGAAGCTGATTTTGAGAAATTAAATAATGTCGAAATTATAAAAGAAGCTATTGATAAATCGTTAGTGATTGCTAATGAAGAGCAGTTTGGAGTTTTTCATAATCTAAATGAAATCAAAACAGCTTTGCAAAAAATCGCCCTTTTTTCTCCAGAATATCAAAGTGTATTTGAAAGAATTACAAGTCTGGCGATTGAATTTGATGATATTTCGAAAGAATTGCAAAATGCTTCAGAAAAATTATTGAATGATCCTGCGCAATTAGAACTGGTAAGTCAAAAATTGCAATTGATTTATAACTTACAAAAAAAGCATCAGGTAACCTCTGTTGATGAACTAATTGAAATTCAGGCGAATTTAGGAAATACACTATTGGAACTTGATAATATTGAAGAAGAGATAGCTGTTTTATCCAAAGCAATAGATCAAAAAGGTATTGAGTTAGATGCTTTTGCAGCAGCAATACATCAAAACAGAACCAATGCAATTCCAGTTTTATCTCAAAAATTGATTTCAATTTTAGAAACATTAGGAATGCCAAATGTTCGTTTTAATATGGAACTTTTACCATCAGAAAGTTATTTTCAAAACGGAAAAGACGAATTACAATTTTTATTTTCAGCAAACAAAGGAACTGATTTTGGTTTACTTAAAAAAGTAGCATCAGGCGGTGAGATGTCACGTATTATGTTGGCAGTTAAGGCAATTTTAGCACAATATTCAAAATTACCAACACTAATTTTTGATGAAATTGATACAGGGGTTTCTGGAGAAATTGCTATCAGAATGGGAGAGATCATGAAAGAAATGAGTACTACAATGCAGATTTTTGCGATAACACATTTACCACAAATCGCAGCTAAAGGAGATTCTCATTTTAAAGTTTTTAAATCTACAGTTGATGACGATACGCAATCAGAATTAAAGCTATTGTCTCAGGACGAAAGAGTTATAGAAATTGCTCAAATGTTATCAGGAGCAAACATCTCTGATTCGGTATTAAATCACGCAAAAGAATTATTAAATTAAATATTTAAATTATATTTGCCCGACTAACTTTAGTAATAAAACCAGAATAATTAGATGTTGAAAAAATTATCAGTTACTTGTTTTTTGTTTTTTTGCGTAATTCAAATTAAAGCACAAGATTTAGTTTCCACTACGATATTAGAACCAAAATCTACAGAGGCTAACAATACTTTATATTTGATAAAAAATTATCCTGAAGGTGTGTATAAAACATTTGATGATTTTCTTGAAAAGAAATTTATATATATGGGGGATGCGCTGGAAAGAAGAAATATTGTTGGTTCGAGAAAGTCAATAGAAAAAGATGCAGTGGTGGATCATGCTTTTTTTTACTGGAAAAAAAATGACGTTAGAATTACAGATTATTTTGCGATATCTTATAATGGTAGTCTTTATATTCAACAAAGATATTTTGAAAAGTTTGCTTCAAAAGAAGATCATAATATGTCTGGGGATAATCCTAATTCCTATCACAGAGTTTTAAATGACGGAAAGTTTTTGTATTTAGAAGGACCTTTTGCAAATGGCTGGTCTAAAGCTTTTGCCTATGGTAGTGGTGGAGCAGTAGGCGGAGTAATAGGAGCAAATTTGAACACCTTGAAAGGGATTATTTTCGACGTTGATAAGAAAGAGTTTAATTTCATTAGAGAATGTAATGATTTAAATTTGCTTATTGAAAAATATAACGGTACTCAAATTGACTGTAAAGATAAAAAAATAGACATTTTATCAGTTAGAGAGAATATTGTAAAAATTATACAATAAAGATGCTTAAAAGTGTCTCAATATAATAAGAATTTAGATCAAATTAAATTGAAATAATATAGATTATGATTATAGAACCTAGAATGAGAGGATTTATTTGCTTGACATCACACCCAAAAGGTAGCGAGCAAAATGTTAAAAATCAAATAGAGTATATAAAATCAAAAGGACCAATTGCAGGTGCAAAAAAAGTATTGGTTATTGGTGCTTCTACAGGTTTTGGATTAGCTTCAAGAATTACAAGTGCTTTTGGATCTGATGCTGCAACTATTGGAGTATTTTTTGAAAAACCACCAGTAGAAGGTAAAACAGCTTCACCAGGGTGGTATAATTCTGCTGCATTTGAAACAGAAGCTCACAAAGCAGGTTTATATGCAAAAAGTATCAATGGAGATGCTTTTTCTAATGAAATAAAAAGACAAACTTTAGATTTAATAAAAGCTGATTTAGGTCAGGTTGATCTTGTAATTTACAGTTTAGCTTCACCTGTACGTCAACATCCGGTTACAGGAGTATTGCACCGTTCAGTTTTGAAACCGATCGGACAAACTTTTACCAATAAAACAGTAGATTTTCATACCGGAAACGTAACAGAAGTTTCGATTGCTCCGGCAAATGAGGAAGATATCACTAATACTGTAGCGGTAATGGGTGGTGAAGACTGGGCTATGTGGATTGATGCTTTAAAAGATGAAAATTTATTGGCTGAAGGAGCTACAACAGTTGCTTATTCATACATTGGGCCATCATTGACAGAAGCAGTTTACCGTAAAGGTACAATTGGCCGTGCAAAAGATGATTTAGAAGCTACTGCATTCTCGATCACAGACAGTTTGAAATCAATAGGAGGAAAAGCATATGTTTCTGTAAACAAAGCATTGGTTACACAAGCAAGTTCTGCAATTCCGGTTATTCCATTATATATTTCTCTTTTGTATAAAATTATGAAAGAAGAAGGAATTCACGAAGGTTGTATTGAGCAAATCCAACGTTTGTTTAAAGACAGATTGTATAATGGATCTGAAGTTCCTGTAGATGAAAAAGGGAGAATCAGAATTGATGATTGGGAAATGCGTGATGATGTTCAGGAAAAAGTGGCTAAACTTTGGTTAGAGGCTACAACTGAAACATTACCTGCAATTGGAGATTTAGCAGGATATAAGAATGATTTTCTAAATCTTTTTGGATTTGAATTTGCAGGAGTAGATTACAGCGCAGAGGCAAATGAAGTTGTTGAAATCGAAAGTATCAAGTAGATAAAAGAATTACTATAAATAGGAAACCATCAACCAAAAGTTGATGGTTTTTTTATGAATATAACATATCTTTGTTAAAATTTTGAATTTAAAAAATTGCCACTCTAATACCGCACATCCCGTTATGATTTTTTCTTTAATTATACCCGTGTATAATCGTCCAGATGAAGTTGATGAACTTTTAGAAAGTCTGTCAAAATCTGATTATAATGAAGCTTTTGAAATTGTTCTTATTGAAGATGGTTCGTCAATACCGTGTAAAGATGTAGTGATGACGTATCAGGGAAAATTGAATATTTCATATTATTTCAAAGAAAACTCGGGTCCAGGAGATTCAAGGAATTTCGGAATGCAAAAAGCACGTGGTGATTATTTTATCATTTTTGATTCGGATTGTATTATTCCATCCAATTATTTAACAGAAGTTCGAAAAGCACTAAATGCAGATTATGTAGATTGTTTTGGTGGCCCTGATAAAGCGTTAGACAGTTTTTCTGATATTCAGAAAGCTATTAATTTTGCAATGACCTCTTTTCTTACTACAGGTGGAATTCGTGGTGGATCTGAAAAAATCAATAAATTCCAGCCTAGAAGTTTTAATATGGGGATTTCAAAAAAAGCATTTGAAGCTTCAAAAGGTTTTGGAAACATTCATCCCGGAGAAGATCCTGATCTTTCTATTCGTTTATGGAACCTGGGATTTGAAACCAGATTGTTTCCTGAGGCTTATGTTTATCATAAACGCAGGATAGACTGGGAAAAATTTTCTATTCAGGTAAATAAATTTGGTATAGCAAGACCTATATTAAATAGTTGGTATCCAGAGCATAATAAGTTAACTTTCTTTTTTCCATCAGTATTTATACTAGGTCTATTATTAGCTTTTTTACTGTTAATTTTCAATATTGATATATTATTACAAATATATTTCGTATATTTCGTTATCATTTTTCTTACAGCAAGTGTTCAGAACAAAAGCATTAAAATTGGATACTTATCTGTAATTGCAGTCTGGAAACAGTTTTATGGTTATGGTACGGGATTTTTAAAATCTTTCATAAAAATTATTCTTTTAAAGAAAAAACCACAAGAAGCTTTTCCTCGTATGTTTTTTAAAGTATAATATGACAAAAGTTATTGGCTTAACAGGCGGAATAGGAAGCGGAAAAACCACTATTGCAAACTATTTTGCAGAAATGGGAGTTCCTGTTTATATAGCTGATGATGCGGCTAAAAAAGTAATGCAGTCTGCAGATATTATACAGCAAATAAAAACAACTTTTGGGGATTCTCTTTTTGAAAAGGAGATTTTAAACAGGTCAAAATTGGCCGAAATTGTATTTAATAATGCGGATAAATTAGCCAAGTTAAATAGCATTGTTCATCCAGCTGTAAAAAAAGATTTTGAATTGTGGTTGCTAGAGAATAAAAAACATGAATATGTAATTTATGAAGCCGCAATTTTGTTTGAAAGTGGCCGCTATAAAGAATGCGATGTAATTGTAACTGTTACTGCACCCGAAGAAATCAGGATTGAAAGAGTTGTTAAGCGGGATAATATCACACGCGAACAAGTTTTAAGCAGAATGAAAATGCAATGGAATGACGAAAAAAGAATTTCTTTGAGCAATTTTGTAATAAATAACAGTAATCTTAAAATTGCTAAAGAAGAAGTTGTTAAAATTCTTAAAATTTTAAATATAAAACAAAATCAGTCTTAAATGTTAATATTTGGTTAATGTATTATTTAGTATATTGTTAAAATATTAATTTTGTTTCGATGAATAAATTATTTTTTAGAATACTTGTTTTATTGATGAGTTTGTCCTTAATAGGGATTATTCTTGTCCAGGTATATTGGTTCAATTCTTCGTTCAAAAATAATGATGAGCAATTTAAATATCATGTTACACAAGTAATAGGTAATGTTGCTGACAAACTGGAACAACAAGAAGAATATAGTTTTTACGACAAATACAATCGTATAAAAGACAGTACTGGTAAAACTCCTAAAAAAGAAGATCTGCTTGAAGTACTCTATGTTCAGAGAAATACAAAAACAAATAAAACGATAGTATACTCGAATACACTTACCTCTGAGGATTACGATATTAATGGTTCACTATTTAATAAAAAATTCAGCAGTGAGAGATTTAAGAATTTCAGTTCTAAAAGAGTAACTGAAGTTTATAACAATAATAACGGAATCGATAATAATAGTCTGGGACAAAGTATAATTCCGGATCTAAAAATCGAAAAATCAGGTAGTTTAGATATCTTAAATAAAGTACAGCAGCAAATTCAATATAAAGATATTGCTTCTTTGACACCTATAGAAGGAAGAATTACAAAAGATAAGCTTCAAAAACTTTTAAAGAAAGAACTGGAAGAATATGGTGTAAAAACCAAGTTTGAATATGGAGTCCTTAATAGCGGCCTTGCAACAAAGGTTAAATCAGACGGATTTCATTATGATAAAGATGCAAGCTATCATGTTCCTATATATACAGATAACGAAGGAAATAGTAAATATGAGTTATTCATAACTTTTCCTCACAAAAAGAAATTTTTACTGTCTGAATTGTTGAGTATTACAATACTATCAATAATTTTTACATTAATTATCATAGTTGCCTATACAAGTGCGTTGAATCAATTATTGCGTCAGAAACATATTTCTGAAATCAAAACTGATTTTATAAATAATATGACGCATGAGTTTAAAACTCCAATTGCAACAATAAATTTAGCACTTGATGCTATTAAGAACCCTAAAATTATTGAAGATAAAGAAAAAGTATTTCGATATCTGCAAATGATTCGGGATGAGAATAAAAGAATGCACGCTCAGGTAGAAAACGTTCTTCGTATTTCTAAGCTTGAAAAAAGAGAATTGGATATTACAAAAGAGCCAACGGCTATTCACGATATAATCGATGATGCAATTGAGCACGTAAATTTAATTCTGGAAGACAGACACGGAACAGTTGTAAAGCACTTAAATGCAGCAAGAACAACGTGTTTAATCAACGAAGTGCATTTTACAAATGTGTTGGTTAATATTTTAGAAAATGCTATAAAATATTCACCTGATATTCCTGAAATTGAAATTTTTACAGAAAATGTCAAAGACATGATTTTGATAAAAGTAAAAGATAATGGTCTTGGTATGAGTAAAGTAGCTCAAAAAAGAGTTTTTGAGAAGTTTTACAGAGAACATACAGGAGATTTACATAATGTAAAAGGACACGGTTTAGGTCTGGCTTATGTAAAAAGAATAGTAGAAGATCACAATGGACAAGTATATGTTGAAAGCGAAAAAGGAAAAGGTAGCACCTTTATAATAAAAATACCATTAATAAATTAAAATATGGAAAATAATAACAAAAGAATACTTTTAGTAGAAGATGACCTTAATTTTGGGGCAGTTCTTAAAGATTATCTAATGTTAAATGACTTTGAAGTTACTTTAGCTAAAAACGGTATGGAAGGTTTTGAGAAGTTCAAGAAAGATGTGTATGATTTATGTATTCTTGATGTAATGATGCCTTATAAAGATGGTTATACTTTAGCCAAAGAAATTAGAGAAAAAAATAGTGAAGTGCCCATTATATTCTTAACAGCAAAATCTATGAAAGAAGATGTGCTAAAAGGATACAAAGCAGGTGCTGATGATTACTTGAATAAACCTTTTGATTCAGAAGTTTTATTAATGAAAATCAAAGCTATTATTCAAAGAAAATCTGCGGATACAAAAGCGGAACAAGTTCAGTTTGAATTTAATATTGGTAAATTCCACTTAAATTCTAAACTTAGATTCTTAACGTTTGAAAACGACGAGCCAATAAAATTATCTCCAAAAGAGAACGAATTGCTTAAAATGTTAATTCTTCATGAAAATGACTTAATGCCAAGAGAATTAGCCTTAACAAAAATTTGGAGAGATGATAACTACTTTACTTCAAGAAGTATGGACGTTTACATCGCTAAACTTAGAAAATACCTAAAAGCAGATGAAGATGTTGAAATCTTAAACATTCACGGTGAAGGTTTTAGATTAGTTGTTAAAAGCAAAGTGACAGAATAAAAAAACAAAATTCACAAAAACAAAAACATAAAGCCCTGAGAAATCAGGGCTTTTTTTGTGGATTTAATTATAAAAAAATGCCATTATTTTTTATAATTACTGATTTTTGCACAATCTTGTCATTTCGACGAAGGAGAAATCACACTATTAAGTAGACAAAGATTTAGGAATTCTCTTTGTGTAGACGCACTGCAGTCCGTCTCTATGATTTGCTTCATCTATAAATCTTCCACAGTTTTACTGTAGAGATGCACTGCAGTGCATCTAACCAGAGATTGGTGCTATTCGAGACGGAGTTTCTGGTGAGGATTTCTCCTTCGTCGAAATGACAAATACCGCGAGAATAATTGGAATTTGGAATTTAATTCTTGACTTTTCTTGTAATTTGGAGCTATTCCTGCTATTCGCTATATCTTTTTATCCGTGAAAAACGGATAAAAAGGATGTCGCTTCTATCAGGGCTAGGACTTTAGTTTTCAAGTAGATAATATGGTTTTTCAAGATTTGAAAAATGTGCTATATTTTTTTTAGATGAATTTTCTTTAAAATAAATTTGGAAAATCAAAAAAGTATTCTGAATATTTGCACACGAAAAAAGTAATAACCCTTTAATAACGAAGAAAAATGTCTGTATTTACATTATCATCTCAAAGCTTCACATCAAATAAATTTGGTGCAGCACTTCTTCGTGGCTTATTTCAATCTTAGAAATTCATTTTTAGATATATAAAAAAGCCCGAAGACATTTAGTTTCGGGCTTTTTTTATTCTAGACACTTCAAATTTTCCCGAATAATCGATTTTATATTTATCCGTACGGATAAAATGCTGTAGCCTGTTTTGGCTATTAATTTAATGCACTATAATTTTTAATGGAAAATTATACAGCAGAAGAGTATGCTTTGTGCTCTCGCTTTAAAAATAAAAGAACAAAGAAAAGATTAGTAAAAGAAGATTTTGAAAAACAATTAATTCAATTAAGAAAGCTGGAAGTTGAACTCTGGAAAAAACGACAAAATTTGCCATTGGTTCCTTTGGCAATGCCTTATCAAAAAGGTTGGGAGCGCAGTTTTGTTTTAAGGGAAGATATAGTAAGATCAAATGATGCGTCTTTTTATAGCACATTGCTTGAAAAGATAAATACATGGCAGCATTCTTCTGAAAAATCTTTTAAGAAAAAGAAAAAAAGGAAGAGAAAACATGTGTATGTCGAAAAGCTTCAAACAGTAAAAGAGTTTTCTGAATCAGAATGGAGAAGTCCAAAACTAGCATTAACAGAAAAAGAGAAAAAGCATTTTTATAAAAGGGAACGATGGTGTCCTAATTGTAAACGTTATAAAATTCATTATGTATTTAATGAACCATGGCGTTATGTATTTCGCATTAAACCGTATTTGATAACGCATACAAAAATGGTTGATGAAGATTTAGAAAGTGAAATTCAGGTTCTGGACAATTACATTACTAATCTTAATTTAAGATATAAGATAAACAAACTAGTAGATGGTTTTTCTTATCGTTGGAGTTATTATCAAAAAGAAAATCCACGAGAGATAAGCCCAATTAAAAATAAAAGTCTGCATGTATTGTATCAGCAATATATAGACGAAATGATATAATCATGGGAAATAAATTATCCGGAAAAGACCTGATTAAGTTAGGCTTTCCAAAAAACAATTCAATAAATATTGCCTTGGGGCAAATAAACAGATATAGAAAAAGAGAGAAAAAAGAATCTATTCTAACAGAAGCGAAAGAGGTTTTACTTTATCCTGAAAAGTTTGAAGGACACGGAACCTGGGGTAAAGTGGCGGAAGGACTGATAAATCCGGTTCAGGTACGTATGCATCAGTTGAAAACAACAAGAGCTCCTTTTACCATTTTTGGAGAAAATGGAATCGATCAGCAGGCTAAATTTCAGTTGTATGATTCTTTAAAACTGCCAATTTCAGTTGCAGGAGCTTTAATGCCAGACGCTCATTCAGGTTATGGATTGCCAATTGGAGGTGTTTTGGCAACAGATAATGCCGTTATTCCCTATGGAGTTGGCGTTGATATTGGTTGCCGAATGAGTTTATCGATTTTCGATTTACCCGCTTCGCATTTCAAAGGAAAAGAACATCAGTTACAGGCCATTTTAAAAGACAATACCAAATTCGGAATGAACGAAACACATGCTACAAAAGCAGATCACGAAGTTTTTTACAAAAGCGAGTTTCAGGATATTCCGTTATTGAAAAATCTTTTACCAAAAGCCTACAAACAATTAGGAAGTTCTGGCGGAGGAAATCACTTTGTAGAATTTGGAATCGCCAAAATCGACAATCCAGAGAATGAATGGAAGTTGGGTGTTGGTGAATATTTTGCTGTTTTATCACATAGTGGTTCACGAGGCTTAGGGGCAAATATTGCGAAACATTATACTTATTTAGCAACAAAACAATGTCCGTTACCAAAAAATGTGCAGCATTTGGCTTGGCTCGATTTGAATACACACGATGGTCAGGAATATTGGCTGGCAATGAATTTAGCTGGAGAATATGCAAAAGCCTGTCACGATGATATTCATAGACGAATCGCTAAAGCAATCGGGAAAAGAGTAGTGGTTACAATTGAAAATCATCACAATTTTGCATGGAAAGAAATGGTAAACGGACAAGAATGCATTGTGCATAGAAAAGGTGCAACTCCAGCTGCAGAAGGGCAGTTAGGGATTATTCCGGGATCGATGACCGCTCCGGGATATATTGTAAAAGGCAAAGGAAATGCAGAGAGTTTAAACTCGGCTTCGCATGGAGCGGGACGTTTGTTTTCAAGAGCGAAATGCAAAGCCACTTTTACACAAAGTGAAATCAAAAAAGTGCTAAAAGCAAATGATGTAACCTTGATTGGTGGAAATATTGATGAAGCACCAATGGCTTATAAAGATATTACAAAAGTAATGGGAAATCAGACAGATTTGGTGGAAGTTCTGGGAACTTTTACACCTAAAATCGTTAGAATGGACCGATAAGAAATTAAAAAATGGAAAAAATTATTCAGATAACAGCGGGTCGTGGACCTGCAGAATGCACTTGGGTTGTTGTCCAGGTGCTTAAAAAAGTTTTGGAAGAAGCACAAGAACAACAATTAGAAACTACTTTGCTTCAAAGAGAAGTTGGCGAGGAAAACGGAACAGTTGAAACGGCAACAATTTCTATAAAAGGAAAAAATGCTGAAAGATTTGCAAATTCATGGATTGGAACTATTCAGTGGATTGGTCAGAGTCAGTTTAGGAAAATGCACAAGCGTAAAAATTGGTTTATTGGCATTTTTGAGATTGAAGCACAAAAAAACGCATCAATTTCAGAAAACGATATTCAGTATCAGGCGATGCGAAGTTCCGGTGCCGGCGGACAACATGTTAATAAGGTGAGTTCGGCTATTAGAGCGACTCATATTCCAACCGGGATTGCAGTCGTGTCGATGGATAGTCGATCACAACACCAAAACAAAAAACTCGCAACAGAACGATTATTAAAAAAACTAGAAGACGAAACTTTGCAACAGCTTAAAAATTATGTTGGAAAACAATGGGAAAATCAACTGAATATTCAGCGTGGGAATCCTGTTAGAGTTTTTACCGGAACTGATTTCAAAAAAAATAAAGTGGAGAAAAGTTACAAAGGAACTCGTCAGAAATTAAAAACAGATTTACGAAATGAAAACAATTGATAAATACCTTTTTCAAGCTCTGGATAGTTATCCGTATTCGCTTGAAGAAACCATTGAATCTTTAGATTTTGCTTTTTCATATGATGCCAAAAACACAATGGTTTTGTGTTTATATGGTAGAATTCAAGCAGAGCAATTATGGAATTATGAAGAGGCAAAGCATTATTTTCAGGAAGCTTTAGCGATTAATATTAATGCTCTTGAAGTTTATCCTCATTATTTGCAGACTTTGATTTTGAACGAAGATTATAAAGAAGCTCATAAGTTAATTGATTTTGCTTTGACCATAAAAGGAATTAATAAATCTGAGATTTATCTAAAGAAAGCAATACTTTATGAAGCTCAGCATGAATTTAAAAACGCATTAGCAGCAATTAAAAATGCTAAACTTCACTTTTTGCAATTTGGTTTTGATTCTGATATTACTGATGTAGACAAGAGAATTAAAGGTAAAATTGACTTAGTTGAAAATAAAAAGAAGTCAAAGAAATTAAAAAAAGATTCAAAAAAGAAGTCAAAATGATTTTTGATTTAAAACTAAAAGCGATGGATTTCACGAAATGGAATGCATCGCTTTTTTTTTATCAATATTTAACTCCTAACGGAGTATTGGTTTAAAGCATTTGAAGAAGTATCTCGGAGAGATTATATAGTGATAGAAAATGTATTGAAAAAAAATATTTGTCCCGTAGGGACTACACAGATTTTGATTGTTATTTATTTGAAATGCATAGTTTTTTGTCACGAATTAAAAATAAATCGGTGTAAACCTGTCTAATCCGTTAAATCTGCGGAATAATATGTTATTTCCAATGCAATTCTAAAGCAAAACACGTTTTCTCGCCTTTTGTTATACTAAATCTTGATGTATTTTGACCATCTTCACTTTCATGAATTACAACCTGATCTTTCAAAGACAGTTCTTTCATAAAATTCATTTCAAAACTTTTTACTTCTTGTTTCAAAATTCTTTTTTCATCAACATGATCCAGACACCATTCCAGATACTTGACATTGTTGACGTGATTTACGATATCCAAATCAGATAAATAAACTGTTTTTTCAAATATCGCTTCTTTTTCATGATTGATATTTATCTTAGAAAAACCTTCGGTTGTTGCTCTGTTTTCAGGAAATAATTCGAAATGCTCGTATGGTAAAGCAAGAGGCTCCGGACGACGCGATTGTGTATTAAAAACCGCCCAATAGGTTTCGCATCCTACGATCTTTTTTCCGTTTACATACATTTCAAGTGCACGAACAGAACGTGAATTTTCTAAACTATTGATCCATGTTTTTACCGTGACAATATCCTGCCATTTTGGTAAAGAGATAACTTCAACGCGCATGCGGCTTAAAACCCAGGCTTGGTGAAATTCCTGCATGTCAAAAAAGCTGATACCGCCAACTTCTGAATGTGCAGCTGCTGTTAGTTGCAAAATATTACATAAGTCAGTATATTTTAGAAAGCCATTTGGTGTACATTGTGTAAAATTGATTTCCCAGTCTTTGCTTAAAACCGATGTGAAATTAGGAGATATAGGCATTGGTAATTTTAGAATTTAGATTGTTGATTTTAGATTTTCTAGAGAATAGAACAGAGTATAGAGAATAGATTTTATTTTACTTTAATGAATTTTCTACATATTCTATAATTTCTTTTCTATCTGTGGCATAATCAAACCATTTTGTGGCTTCATTTCTTTTAAACCAGGTGAGTTGTCTTTTAGAAAAACGTCTGGTATTTTTCTTGATTTCTTCGATGGCAAAAGGCAATGAAAAATCTCCGTCAAAATAACTAAATAATTCTCTATATCCCACAGTTTGTAATGCATTTAATGTTTTATGAGGATATAATGCTTTTGCTTCTTCTAATAAACCTTCGTTCATCATAATATCAACACGTTGATTGATTCGGTCATAAATAATTTGTCTATCAGCATCTAAACCAATTAAAACAGGAGCAAAGTTTCGATTGTTTTTCTTTTGATTTAGAAATGATGAATATGGTTTTTGAGCTCCAATACAAACTTCTACAAAACGCATCATTCGTTGCGGGTTTTGAAGTGTTTGCGGATTTTCAAGAGTTATTTTTTGATAATAATCCGGATCTAAAAGATGCAATTGTTCCTGAAGATATTCTATTCCGAATTTTTCGTAGTTTGAATTTACTTCTGCACGTATTTCGGGATTAATCTCAGGAAATTCATCGAAACCTTTTAAAATGGCGTCAACATACAATCCTGAACCGCCAATAAGAATAGCGAAATCGTTGTTTTGAAATAGCTCTTCTAATTTAATAAGGGCTTCTTTTTCATAGTCGCCAACGGTGTAATTTTCAAAAACAGATTTATTTTGAATAAAATGATGGGTAGCGGCTTGTAATTCTTCGTGATTTGGAACTGCTGTGCCAATTGTCATTTCTTTAAAGAACTGACGGCTGTCGCAAGATATTATTTCGCATTTAAAATGTTGGGACAGAGCAATACTTAAGGCAGTTTTGCCTATAGCAGTTGGTCCGACGATGGTAATTAAGTGTTTCATATTTTTTAGCCCGGATGGGAATGAAAACCCCGGACTTATATTTGTTCGTTTTTTTTGGTATAAAAGAGCGACTTTAGAAGCTCCTTTTATGCCTTAGAAAAACAACAAAGATAAGGAGGAGTTGTAATGTACAGCTGGAAACAGCTTCTTAAATTAATTAGCAGGTAATTCAGTTCCGCATTGGTAACAATATTTTGCGCTGTCAAAATGCACTTGTGAATTACATTTTGTACATGTTTTTTTAGTGCCGACAGCATTATTTTTAAGGCTGCTTTTTGCGAATTCAGCAGTTACAATTCCTGTAGGTACGGCTATAATTCCATAACCTAAAATCATAACTAAAGCTGCTATAAATTGACCTAACGGAGTTTGAGGAGAAATATCGCCATAACCTACTGTTGTCAGGGTTACAATGGTCCAGTAAATACTCATGGGAATACTGGTAAAACCTGATGTTCTGCCTTCGACCAAGTACATTATCGAGCCTATGATTATAGTACTTATGAGGACGAAATAAATAAAAACTAGGATTTTTTCTTTACTGGCTTCAATCGCTTCGCGAAGTTGTATAGATTGATGTGAAATCTGCGGAATATGTAAAATCTTGAACAATCTAAAGAAACGCAATGCTCTAACAATAGATAAAATGCTGGCGCCGGGAAAAAATATTGATAAATACATAGGTAAAACAGCCAATAAGTCAATAATACCATAGAAGCTAAAAACATATTTCACAGGCTTTTGAATCGAAATAATCCTTAAAATATATTCAATTGTAAAAAATATGGTGATTACCCATTCGCAGATAAAAAGTTGATAATGATATTTTTGGTTGATTCCCTGAACCGTTTCCATCATAATCAAAATAACACTCAATAGAATTAATCCCAATAAAACCAAATCGAACATGCGGCCTAAAATGGTATTTGTACCATAAAGGATGATTTTGATTTTCTCGCGGAAGATTTCGTATTTTGACTTTGCTTTTTTCATATCTACGAAGATAATGAAAGTTTTTGTTTGTTAAAAATGAAGTATTTTAAGCGACTTGCTTTTACGGATGTAATTCTGGATAATATTTTTTACATCACGATTGTGCTGCATTGGGATTAAAATATTTTTTAGAATTTCGATATTTGTAATCTGGTAATTTAAATCATAGAAAGCATATCCCTGATATATTCCGTTTTCGATTAATACAGCGCTTCTCTCATTTATATTACGTCCTCTGTCAATAAGAATCATGCTTTTGTTATCGAAGCTATTTTCAGATATAAATTGCTGTACTCTGGCATTGTAAACTTCAGGAGTAATTTCGCCAATGCAAGCGCCATCGCATTCTTTTATTTTATATTGAAAACATTCTTTTTTGCTTTGGTATAATCCTGTTAGTTTCTGGCATAAATGGTATTTAGATGTGAATTTAAAAAGTGCATTTTTGCCTTCTTGCAAAGTAGCAAATGAAGTAATTTCTTTTTTACGTCCATCTGCTTTTTCAAGTTTTAGGTTAATATATCCGTTAGAATCTTTTTCAGAATATAAAGCATATTGAAAAATAGTTTTTCGTTGAGAACGATTATGCCTTGGTCGGTTTATTTTTATTTCTTCACTTTCTTTCAGTAATGCTATTAATTCGCTGCCGGTTTCATCATATGTTATGGTAAAAACTTCCGCTTGGATTTTTTTGCTTTTTGTTGTAATTCCTGTAAAATGCTGATTGACTCTCTTTTTTATGTTTTGGCTTTTACCAATATAAATTAAATTACCGCCTTGATTGTGAATGTAGTAAATACCTGTTTTAGTAGGCATTTGCGCCAAAATGTCTAAAAATTTAGGTGCAATTCCTTTTTCAATTTCCAGTTTTATAAAATCTTTTACGATGGTTTTCTCTAAATCTTTTTCTAAAAGCATTTTAAACAACTTTGTAGTTGCCATTGCATCTCCGCTGGCACGATGTCTGTCTGCCATTGGAATTCCAAGTGCGCGAACGAGTTTTCCTAAACTATAAGAAGGCTGTTCCGGAATTAATTTTTTGGCAAGTTCAACAGTACAAAGGGTTCTGGCTTCAAAATCGTAACCTAAACGTCTGAATTCAGTACGGAGGATTCTATAATCGAATGAAGCATTATGAGCAACAATAATACAATCAGAAGTAATTTCGATGATTCGTTTTGCAACTTCAAAAAACTTAGGTGCTGAACGCAGCATAGCATTATTAATTCCTGTTAACTTCACCACAAAAGGCTGAATCGGAATTTCAGGATTAACGAGGCTAATAAATTGGTCAACTACTTCATGTCCATCAAATTTATAAATGGCGATTTCGGTAATTCCTTCCTCATTAAACTGTCCTCCAGTGGTTTCTATGTCTAGTATTGCGTACAAATTCAGTATTCAGTCTCGGTTTTTAGTATTCAGTTTTCTGTAGAGACGCACAGCTGTGTGTCTTACGGTAGGTATTTGTTTTTTAAAATCAACGGCCGCCAAAAATGCTGCTTCCAATGCGAACCATTGTGCTTCCGCATTCTATAGCAATTTTATAGTCGCCGGACATTCCCATTGAAATTGTAGAGACGAACTGCAGTGCGTCTTTACCGTATCCGTCAATATGTTTTAATGAATCAAAAATAAATCTTAAATGTGTAAATTCTTTTTTAATCTGGTTTTGGTCTTCTGTAAAAGTTGCCATTCCCATTAATCCTAAGATACGAATATTTTTCATTTCTTTGAATTCTGATGAAGATAATAATTCATTTAGTTCATTTTGATCCAAACCAAATTTAGTTTCTTCTTCGGCAATGTATATCTGAAGTAAACAATCAATAATTCTATTGTTTTTTAAAGCTTGTTTATTAATCTCCTGCAATAATTTCAAACTATCTACACCATGAATTAGGTTCACAAATGGTGCCATAAATTTTACCTTATTCGTTTGCACATGACCAATCATATGCCATTGAATATCTTTTGGCATTTCTTCCCATTTATCAGCCATTTCCTGGATTTTGTTTTCTCCAAAGATACGCTGACCGGCTTCGTAGGCTTCCATCAAATCAGGAACCGGTTTGGTTTTAGAAACTGCAACTAAAGTTACATGTTCCGGTAAGCTTGATTTTATAGTATTTAAATTCGATTTTATCGACATGGTATTTCTTTTTTATGAAAGAATAAACTGCTTAGAGATTTTCTCTGCTTTTTTACTTTCACTGTAATCATAAAAACCTTCTCCTGATTTTACACCTAATTTTCCTGCTCTTACCATATTTACTAATAATGGGCAAGGGGCATATTTAGGGTTTTTGAAACCTTCGTACATGACATTCAAAATAGCAAGACAAACATCAAGACCAATAAAATCAGCTAATTGTAATGGTCCCATTGGGTGTCCCATTCCTAATTTCATCACAGTATCAATTTCATAAACGCCGGCTACCTTATTATATAACGTTTCAATTGCTTCATTTAGCATAGGCATTAAAATTCTATTTGCTACAAAGCCCGGATAATCATTTACTTCAACAGGAGTTTTTCCTAATTTTTCAGATAAATCCATGATAATTTTAGTGACTTCATCGCTGGTATTGTAGCCGCGAATAATTTCTACTAATTTCATAATTGGCACCGGATTCATAAAGTGCATGCCAATAACACGTTCAGGATGTGAAACAACGGCTCCAATTTGAGTTATGGAGATAGAAGAAGTGTTGGTTGCTAAAATTGTATTGTGAGAACAAGCTTCGTTTAATTGTTTGAAGATGTTTAGTTTTAGTTCAACATTTTCGGTTGCGGCTTCAACGACTAAATCAACACCAACAACACCATCCTTAATATCAGTATACGTAATAATGTTGGTGATAGTTTTTGCAACTTCTTCCTGAGTAATGGTGCCTTTAGATAGCATTCTGTCTAAATTTGCGGCAATAGTTGCCATACCTTTGTCTAATGATTTCTCAGAAACATCAATCAGTTTAACAACAAAACCACTTTGTGCAAATGTATGGGCAATTCCGTTACCCATTGTTCCTGCACCAATTACAGCTATAGTTTTCATTTAATTTTGGTATTTGAATTTTAAAAGTTAAGGTTTAAAGCTCCTTTGAAGTACGCTTTAAACCTTAAAAATAATGAGTTTATTTTTTTTGTTTATTTATCGAAACAGTCAATAATCTGATATGCTACTCTTAATGCATCTGTAGCTTGTTCAAGTGTTACTACTGGAGTTGTATCTGTTTTTATTGCATTTGCAAATGATTCTAACTCATCCAGTATTGCATTGTTTTGCTCAACATCAGGGTTTGTAAAATAGATTTGTTTTTTTACGCCTTCGGCATTTTGCAAAATCATATCAAAATCTCCGGGAATTTCAGGAGCATCTTTCATACGTACTACTTCACATTTTTTCTCTAAAAAGTCAACTGAAATGTAGGCATCTTTTTGAAAGAAGCGTGTTTTTCGCATGTTTTTCATCGAAATTCTGCTTGCTGTTAAATTAGCTACACATCCGTTTTCGAATTCAATTCTGGCATTCGCAATATCCGGAGTGTCACTAATTACAGAAACACCGCTTGCGTGAATATCTTTTACCTTTGAATGTACAACACTTAAAATAGCATCAATATCATGGATCATTAAATCTAAAACTACAGGTACATCTGTCCCACGCGGATTAAATTCAGCCAGACGATGTGTTTCTATAAACATTGGATTTTCGATCATGTTTTTTGTAGCAATAAACGCCGGATTAAAGCGCTCAACATGACCAACCTGACCTTTTACATTATATTCTTTAGCTAAAGCAATAATTTCTTCAGCTTCCTGAACCGTATTGGCAATTGGTTTTTCGATAAAAATATGCTTTCCTGATTTTATAGCTACCTTAGCACATTTATAGTGCGAGAGGGTTGGAGTTACAATATCGATAACATCCACAGCGTGGATTAATTTTGCAATAGTACTGAAGTTTTTATAGCCAAATTCTTTTGATATTCTTTCGGCATTTTCCTGATTTTCGTCGTAAAATCCAACTAATTCGTATTTGTCAGATTGTTGTAATAAGCGTAAATGTATTTTACCAAGATGACCAGCACCTAAAACTCCTACTTTTAACATGAGAATGTATTTTAAACAAAAATATAATTTATTTGTCGAACGTGAAAATGAATGTAGTAAAGATTTAGCGATTTAATAATTAAAAATCAATATTTGATTTACTATTTACTTTCTTATTTTTGCAAAAATAAAACCTACCCATTTTGAAAGATACTGCCAAACATCAAGGACTTCGTAATCAATTAGTAAGCACTTTAGAGCAAAAAGGTATTACTGACAGAGCAGTTTTGGATGCGATAAAAAAAATCCCAAGACACCTTTTTTTAAATTCCAGTTTTGAAGATTATGCTTATCAGGATAAGGCATTTCCTATAGGAGCCGGGCAAACGATATCACAGCCTTACACTGTTGCTTTTCAATCGCAATTATTAGAAGTAAAAAAAGAACATAAAATTCTGGAAATTGGTACCGGTTCTGGTTATCAAACTGCTGTTTTGTGCATGCTTGGCGCTAAAGTATTTAGTGTGGAAAGACAAAATGAGTTGTTTAAAACAACTTCAAATTTGTTTCCTAAATTAAATATTCGTCCCAAACATTTGTCTTTTGGTGATGGTTATAAAGGATTACCAAGTTATGCGCCGTTTGATAGTATAATTGTTACTGCAGGCGCGCCATTTATTCCTCAGCCTTTAATGGCGCAATTAAAAATAGGAGGAAGGCTTGTTATTCCGTTAGGAGAAGATGTGCAGATTATGACTTTGTTAATTCGTAAAAACGAAACGCAGTTCGAAAAACATGAATTTGGAGAATTTCGATTTGTCCCTTTATTAGAAGATAAAAATTAAGAAAAAAGACCCATTTAGTTGGGTCTTTTTATTTTGAAACCAATTGTATTGCCCGAAGTAAATTTTCTTTTTCAATTCTGAGAATATAATTGATTAAAAAAGATTTGTCATTTTTGTTCTTGCATGCTTCTAAAATGTGTAAATATTCTTCTTTGGTTTCATCGTTTCCTTGTATAGTTGCAAAAACATAACCATGTTGAAGCAATATCCAATTCATTAATAAGTTTGCGATTTGCATATTTCCATTTTCAAAAGGACTGATAGTTATAACTTTTAAATGTGCTTCAGAAGCCAGAACTATTGGATGCAAGTTGTTTTTATTAGTTTCGTACCAATTAAAAAACAAATTCATTTCACGAATTATTAAAGAATCATTTTTATACTTTCCAGAATTTTCAGGGCTGATTCCTCTCAAAAGTAAATTATGAATCGTTAAAAAATCTTTTTCATTTATTGATGTTTTTTTGTGATTTAGGTCTTTAATGTAAGCGATTGTTTCCTGAAGATTAACCGCTTCAAGATGCTCATACATGGTTTTTCCGGCAATTGTTACTCCTTCATTAATTACTGATTTTGTTTCCTGAAAAGTTAATGAGTTTCCGTTTAGGCGATTGCTTTCAGAAATAAATTCTAATTCTAATATTTTAGAAATTCTGTGTAAGTCAAAATGTTGAAAGGATGTAATTTGTTTTTTCAAAACTTCAATTTCATCTAAAACAACTTGAATGCCTGATAAAACAGAGGAGCTTATGATTTTTTTATTACTCTGAATTTCTTGTTCTGCAAGAAAAAGAGCTTTTAATGCAAATTCATCATCTCCAATTTCGTAGAGAATTTTTTCTTTTAGCCATGCAATCATTAAGGTCTCAAAATCAATCTCTAGAAGTTGAGAAAGTTTTGAAATTTGTTCTCTGGTTGGTTTTCGGGTTCCTGATTCAAATTTGCTTATTAACGCTTGATCAATACCAAGTATTTGTGCCACTTCTCGAGTTTTTAATCCCTTTTGCTCTCTTGCATTTTTAAGAAGTGTTTTCATTATGATAATGTTTTTAATTGTCTTGACAAAACAAGTCATTTTGTTTAGGCTAAAAAAAGCAATACTATAAATATTGCTTTAAATATGTTATTTTTTAGGAAGAGAGCCATCTTTTCTCATTTCACCCACAACAGCTTGCATGATTGCATCTACCGTGGATCCTAAATCTGTGACATAATCTGATTTTGTAGTTCCTGTCCAGATTAGTTTATTTTCTTTTAATGAAAAAATATTAGTTTCTACCATATACGAAGTAGTTTCCTGATAATAGCCCGGATCATAAAAATTAGGAGAGTACATTCCGTACCAATTTCCAAAACCATAGCCGTACATTCCGGTATATAAACCATCAAATCCACCGTAATACATACCCGTATAACTTCCCGGAACATAATTGGTTTCTTTTTCTGTGCTTACCAAACGCAAGGTAATAACTCCGTCAAAATTCTCATCTTGCAATATTTTTAATTTCTGCTCTTGTGTGAGATTTTTAGTTGTTTCGTTTAGGTATTGATAAGAAGTTTTGAAAATCTCATTACTGGCAGCAATTCTGTTTTCGGTTACTCTTCTCGAAGCTTCGTCTTTTACTAATGCTACTACTAAAACTTTTTTAAAATTTTCCTGAGCGACTGTTATTTTTGGATCTCTCCAACTATTTACAATAGAAGTATTGCTGCCACAGCCTGACAAGACCAGAACAGTTATTAATAAAATTAAGTATTTTTTCATATTACAATTTTTAAAATTATTGTAGTAAAAATACGTATAAAAAGTAAGGAAATACTTCTGTAAGCTAAATAACTTTAATTATAAGCTTTTTTTATTCGGTCGAGATCGCGTTTAGTATCTTGTTCCTTAAGAGATTCGCGTTTGTCGTAATTTTTCTTTCCTTTACAAAGGCCTATTTGCAATTTTGCAAGTCCTTTTTCATTGGTGAATAATTTTAGCGGAACAATAGTAAGTCCTTTTGCCTGAACACTTTTATGAAGGCTTTTTAATTCCTTTTTATTCAGAAGCAATTTTCTTTCGCTTCGTGATTTATGATTGAACTGGTTTCCAAACGTATATTCTTCGACGTAAGTATTAATTGCGAACAGTTCAAGATTACTAAATTCACAAAAACTTTCTGTGATATTAGCTTTTCCTAATCGTATCGATTTAATTTCTGTACCGGATAAAACAATTCCGGCAGTATAAGTATCGATTATCTCATAATCAAATCGAGCTCTTTTATTAAGTATATTGACTGTTTTTAACATAATGCAAATGTAAACAAAATTGAAAAATTTGGTACTATCAAAGATAGCTAAAGATTTTTTTAAATCTGGGGTAGTAATCCAAATTTAACCTCTCCGCTTTCTTTGGATTTATATTCTAAAATAGTTGTAGATTGATTTACATTTCAATTTAGTAATTTTGTAAAAAGAAAGACCGTACTTTTTCGGGTACGGTCTTTTAATATTATCTTAAAATTATAAAATGCAAAATCAATCAAAAGATCCCTTACACGGACTTACGCTTCAAAAAATTGTAGAAGCACTTGTTAATCATTACGGTTTTGATACTTTGGCAGAATTAATTCCTATAAAGTGTTTTACATCAAATCCAAGTGTAAAATCAAGTTTAACATTTCTAAGAAAAACTGATTGGGCGCGTAAAAAAGTAGAGGATTTATATGTAAAATCTTTACCTAAATTCTCCAACTAGTTACAATTTATAAGAGATCATTACGCCTCCACGATACGGAAGCCATTCACCACTTTTATTCCAGTTTGGCGCTTTTTCATATCTTCCCGGAGTTCCGTCATTATAATAACCATGATAGAATCCCTGGTGCCAGCCGGCTCCTGCAAAAAAGTCTAATAAAAATTTATCACTCAATTTAAGGTTGTATCCAACAGTAACCCCTAGACGGTACCCAAAACCATGTTCGTATTTATTAGAGTCCCAGTAGTTCCATTTTTGTATTTCGTAAATGTCCGGACCAGCATGACCACCAACATAAAACCCATTAAAATTTTCTTTAAAATGGTAACGCAGTTCAGGAGTTAATGTGTAAAATTTCATTGGGCTATGTCCATTAAAAGATTCCCAAAAAGAAGCCATTACATCGACACTAAAAGTCAAATTTTTGCCAATACTGGTTTCTATACCAACATTAGGTATTGCAAGTAAGGCAGTTGCGGCATTAAACTTAATAAAAGTCTGGCTTTGAGATTGAATGGAAAAGAAAACAACAAACAGGATTAAATATTTTTTCATAAAAAATAGGTTTACAGTGGTATTAAATAAGGCTTTATTACTTATTTTGCGTGCAAATATAACGCAAACCATTTATTACTATTATCAAAATGCTTTAATTTAACAGGAATGTTTTTTTCTAATAATGAGGGTAAACTACTTAGGTTCTAATAATGAGTAAATTACCTTGTCTAAAAAGCGACCTTCGTAAAATTCAGACTCTTTTAGATGCGCTTCTTTAACGAAACCACATTTTTGTAACACCTTTTCTGAAGCATAATTCTCAGGATCAATTACAGCTTCTATCGAATGTAGTTTTAAATCTTCAAAACCATAAGCAATTAATCGGTTTACGGCTTCAGGAATAATTCCTTTTCCGTGAAATTCCGGCAAAAGCATATAGCCAATTTCAGCACGGTAATTTTCAGGCTGCATTCTGTAATATCCTATAATTCCAAGAAGTTTTGGGTTATCCTTTAAAGTTATTCCCCAGTTGATACCCACATTTGTTACAATTTTATCATCAATCATAGCAATGTGTGCCAGTGCATCTTCATTGTCTTTTACCAATGGTCTTGGGATGTATTTCATGGTTTCAGGATTCGAACGCAATTCAAAAACTTCATTTACATCGTCGTTTGTTATTCTTTTTAAAAGCAAACGTTCTGTTTCTATTACAGGAAATGGGGTAAAATTAAATTCCAGCATTTTTCTTAATTATAATATTTTAATACTAAATTTTGAATTAAAAGTATGACCTGCGTCTAAAACTAAAATTCCTTCTTTTTCAAATAAATCTCCTGAATTTTCGGCAGTATCCGAGTATCCTAACCAGGGCTCAATGCAAATAAATGGCGCTTGCTCTTTTGTCCAGATTCCTAAACTAGGAAAATCTTCGAAATCGACTTTTATATAAGGAGCTGAATTTTCCAGGATTGTCAAGGAATTTGACTCCAGGTTTTTAAAGATCAAAGCATCATTTTCGAATAATTTGTAGTTTAAAGGCACTAAATTATTTGATGTCTCTAAAACTTTGGTATTATTAGAAATTAAATCATTCTCTAAAAGGTAATATTTTAAAACTTCTTCTTTTTCGAATTCAAAAGAATAATTTTCAAAATTTTCAGGTAAAGCTATTGCCGGATGGGCTCCAATTGAAAATGGCATTTTACTCTCACTATTATTAATTACCTTATATTCGATATCTAATGACGCGTCATTAAGTGTATAGATAAGTTGTAATTCAAATTCAAAAGGATACTTTTTTAAGGTTTCGGCATCAGATTTTAATGAAAAAACAGCTCTGTTTTCGGTTTTTTCAACCAACTGAAATTCCATATCTCTTGCAAAACCATGTCTTGGTAATTGATATTCTTTTCCTTCGATTGTATAAGTGTTATTTTTTAAAGTCCCAACAATAGGGAAAAGGACAGGAGAATGTTTTCCCCAGAAATCCGGATTCCCTTCCCAAATATATTCTTTATTGTTATTGTCTTTTAAGGAATATAATTCGGCTCCGGAATGTTTTATCGATGCGCTTAGTGTTGAATTTGAAATAGTTGTATTCAAAGTGTTTAATATTGAAATGAATGAATCTTATATTGATGTAAATATATTTTATAAATTTTAGTTTTTTAAGAAAATGCTTCAAATTATTTTTTTGATAAAATTTTGCTAAAATTTAATTTATGATTCTTGTTTTTCCTTTAAATAGCTTTTTTTTTCATTAATTTGCTATATAAACAGCTAAAAAATATGAAAATACAATCCTCAAAAGCCTTACTAACCCTGGCTTTGTTTGTTGGAATTTCTTCTGTTTGGGCACAACAAAAGCCTGCAACGACAGCGGTAAATCCAGTTAATAATTATAGTTATCACGATGCATTTGCGCCACATTTTTATACAAAAAACGGAACCCCAACCCGTTCTGCAAGTGGTCAGCCCGGAGTTGAGTACTGGCAAAACAGAGCGGACTATGTGATAACGGCAAAATTAAATGCTGCTACAAACGAAATTATTGGTACAGATGAAATTACCTATACCAATAATAGTCCTGACAAGTTAGGTTTTGTATGGTTGAATTTAGATCAAAATTTATTCAAAGAGGATTCCAGAGGAAATGCGGTTGTACCTTTAACAGGAAGTCGTAATGGAGCTCAGGGACAGGTTTTTGACGGTGGAAATAAAATTAAATCGGTAAAAGTAATTTCTGTTGGAAAGAAAAAAACAGAAGTTGAGGCAAAATTTGTAATTACAGATACCAGAATGCAGATATTTCTTCCTGAAGAATTAGCATCAAAAGGCGGAGCTGTAAAAATCAAAATCGAATTTTCGTTTGTTGCCCCTTTTGAAGGATCAGACAGGATGGGAGTTTTAGAAACTAAAAATGGTAAAATTTTCACCATTGCACAATGGTATCCGCGTATGTGTGTTTACGATGATGTAAGAGGCTGGAACACGCATCCTTATTTAGGCGCATCTGAATTCTACTTAGAATATGGTGATTTTGATGTAAGGCTGACAGTTCCTGCCAATCATTATGTTGTAGGTTCAGGAGAATTATTGAATGGTGCCGAAGTATTACCGGCCGAAGTATTTAAGCGTTATAAAGAAGCTGGTCAAAGCGATAAAACAGTAACGATTCGTTCTGCCGAAGAAGTTGCAGCAACTGCAAACACAAATGCTGCCGGAGAAAAAACATGGCATTATCAAATAAAAAATGCTCGCGATTTCTCTTGGGCATCATCTGCTGCCTTTGTTTTAGACGGAGCAAAAATCAATTTGCCAAGTGGTAAAAAATCATTGGCTTTATCAGCTTATCCTGTAGAAAGCGGAGGACAAGGAGCTTACGGTCGTTCTACGGAATATGTAAAAGCAGCGATAGAACATTACTCTAAAACATGGTTTGAATATCCTTATCCTGCAGCGACAAATGTAGCAGGAAATGAAGGCGGAATGGAATATCCTGGAATTGTTTTTTGCAGCTGGGACTCTAAAGGCCAGGATTTATGGGGTGTTACAGATCATGAATTTGGACATATCTGGTTTCCTATGATTGTAGGTTCAAACGAAAGATTGTTTGGCTGGATGGATGAAGGTTTTAATACTTTCATCAATTCATTGAGTACTGCCGAGTTTAACAAGGGAGAATATGCAGAAGCTCCAACAGATTTACACAAAGCAGCAGAGTCGTTTACAAGACCTTCTTTAGAAACTATAATGAGTTCTCCTGATAATATGAAGGAAGCTAATATTGGTATGCTATGTTACTTTAAACCAAGTTCTGGCTTGGTTATTTTAAGAGAACAAATATTAGGAAAAGAGCGTTTTGATATTGCTTTTCGCACTTATATTGAACGTTGGGCATACAAACATCCGCAGCCGGATGACTTTTTCAGATCTATGGAAAATGTAGCAGGTGAGGATTTAAGTTGGTTCTGGAGAAGTTGGTATGTAAACAACTGGCGTTTTGATCAAGGGATAAATTCAATTAAATATATAAAAAATGATCCTTCGAAAGGAGTTGCGATCACTATTGAAAATTTTGATAAAATGCCAATGCCGGTTATTTTAGATGTAAAAACAAAAAGCGGAAAAATTACAAGAGTTAAATTACCTGTAGAAATTTGGCAACGTAATACCGTATGGACTTTTAAACATAATTCTACCGAAGAAATCGAAAGTATAACACTTGATCCGGATCATATTTTTCCAGACAATAATGAAGCTAATAACGTGTGGACATCGGGAAACGGTAAAGTAGAGAAAGATGTGGTTTTAGACAGTTATTTAGGAACATATTCAACTTCAAGAGCACCTTTGAAGATTGATGTAACCGAAAAAAATAGTACTTTAAATGTCGAAATTACAAACTTTCCTAAATTCACTGTAAGTCCTGTAGAAAATGAAAAAGACACTTTTCAATCTACCAGCGCAGGATTAAAATTTAAATACAATGAGGCGAAAACCGGTTTTGATATGATTATTTTGGGCAGTGGAGAGACGATTCCGTTTACTAAAAAATAAAAACATATATTTTTAAAGTTTTTACAACCCGATAGTTATTTGTAACTATCGGGTTTTCTTTTGTTTTAAATTATCGTGTAGTTGATTTTTTGTCGAAATGACAAACTTTGAGAAAAATTCTTTAATAAGTATAAAATCAGCTGTTCATGATTTTAATTTTAAAGTTAAAAAAAGAAAACTCAGAACCTCAGTATCTTAGTCCCGAAGCTTCGGGATAGAGTCTCGCAAAAATAACATAACATTAAAAAAATGTTAGAATTTTATTTTTTTGTTTTGTAAATAAAAAAATAGTGTACTTTTGCACCAATGAATAAAATAAGTTTACATATAACTTCTTTGTCACGGACAAACTCGCCTGCTACTTCTCCCGAAGTACGGATACTATCTCTATAGTATTCACAGAGTTTTTCGCCGCGTATTTATTTATATTCATTTTTCATTTTGAAATCACAAAATTTGTCCATTGGACAAACATATCCTAAAAGTATATATTGTATTTTAAATTTTCTTAATCAAGTTTTTGATTTTGAGAAAGTTACTTCTATTTTGTCTATTTTTATTGGATTGATTTCTTCTTTTCAAACTAAACAATACGTTTTAATTTTTAACTCTAACTTCAACTATTGAAATGAAAATCTCTATTGTTGTTACTCAGGAAGAACACTTCAAATTCGCACAGGAAATTTGCGATACTATAGAATCATCTGCCTTGTTAAGAGGTACAGGGATTGCTAAGAGAACTCCTGAATACATTCAGAAAAAAATGTCGAATGGTGATGCGATGATTGCTCTGGCAGACGGAAAATTTGCAGGTTTTTGTTATATCGAAAGTTGGCAACACGGAAAATTCGTGGCACATTCCGGTTTAATTGTACATCCGGATTACAGAAGTTTGGGATTGGCGAAAAAAATCAAATCAAAAGTGTTTGATTATTCTCTGGAAAGATATCCGGACGCTAAGATATTTGGTATTACAACTGGTTTGGCTGTAATGAAAATTAACTCTGATCTGGGATATAAACCGGTACCTTTCTCTGAACTTACAACAGATCCAAGTTTTTGGTCAGGATGTAAAACCTGTACCAATTACGAAATTCTAAAAAGCAAAGAAAACAAAATGTGCCTTTGTACCGGAATGTTGTATGATCCTAAAGAAAAACAAAAAAATCCGCCAAGACACCCTTTTAACGAAGCTGTCCTAAAACGATTAAAGAAAATAAAACAAGCTTTATTCTTAAATAAAATAATGTCTTTTGGCTTTTTATCTTAAGAATAAATTAAAAAGAAATCTCAAACTTGCTATATACGAAAGTATTAGCCTAAATTATAAAAAATGAAAAAAGTTGTATTAGCTTATAGTGGAGGATTAGATACCTCGTATTGTTTGAAATATTTAAAAAATGAAAAAGGATACGAAGTCCACACCGTACTTGTAGATACAGGAGGATTTGATGCTGAAGAATTATCAGCAATCGAAAAAAGAGCCTACGAATTAGGAAGCGCACAACACGCCAATTTAACTATCGTAGATAAATATTATGATAAAGCTATAAAATATTTGATTTTTGGAAACGTATTAAAAAACAATACATATCCATTATCAGTAAGTGCAGAGCGTGTTTTTCAGGCAATTGAAGCTATTAAATATGCTAAAAAAGTTGGAGCAAGCGCGATCGCACACGGAAGTACAGGTGCAGGAAATGATCAGATTCGTTTTGATTTAATTTTCCAAACCATTGCTCCGGAAATTGAAATTATTACTCCAATTAGAGATTTGAAATTGTCAAGACAAGAAGAAGTTGATTACTTAGCTCAAAATGGAGTTCACTATTCTTGGGAAAAAGCACAATATTCGATCAATAAAGGACTTTGGGGAACAAGTGTTGGAGGAAAAGAAACTTTGACTTCAAGCCAGCCGTTACCAAGTGATGCTTATCCTTCGCAATTGAAAAAAGAAGAAGAAGAAAAAGTAAGATTGCATTTTGAACAAGGAGAATTAGTTGGTTTAAACGGTCAGTTTGATAAACCTTCAAATAATATTGTGGCACTTGAAAAACTGGCAAATGCTTTTGCAATTGGTAGAGATATTCACGTAGGTGATACTATTATTGGAATTAAAGGAAGAGTTGGTTTTGAAGCCGCTGCACCATTAATTATCATCAAAGCGCACCATTTATTAGAGAAACACACCCTTGGTAAATGGCAACAATACTGGAAAGAACAATTAGGAAACTGGTACGGAATGTTATTTCATGAAGGTCAGTTTTTAGATCCGGTAATGAGAAACATCGAAACATTCTTGCAAGACACACAGAAAACTGTAAATGGTGTTGTAACCGTTTCTTTAAAACCATATCATTTTTCGCTTGACGGAATCGAATCAGATAATGATTTAATGAATACTGGTTTTGGACAGTACGGAGAAATGAACAATGCATGGACTTCTGACGATGCAAAAGGATTTATTAAGATTTTAGGAAATGCACAAAACATATTTTCATCTGTAAACCATTTAGATCATGATTAATTTCTGATGATTTATTCAAAAAAATAAAGCTTAATTTTTATGAAAACAAAAGTGTTTTTTTTACTTCCAATGTTTCTACTATTTCTTGGTTGTTCAAGTGATAACGATACGCCGGAAAAGGAAACTTTAAAACCGGTTACGTATGAAGTTTTATTATTTGAATTTACAGCTGACACAGGTAATAATTCATCTCGATTACATTATGAAATAAAATATGCTAACCCCAATGATGTTGCTGTAAAAGGAACATCAAGCGTAACTGCCAATTATAACGGATTGATATTAACCCCTATTAAAAGAGTTCCTCCATATGTTGAAATTGGTGCAAATTCTACTTATACAGAAGTTTATAATGTTGAATCTCCACATGACACACAATCATTAAGTCCTGAGCAGATAAAGACATATTACATAAAGTTTGTATCCGCAGAATTTGTTTTTGCTATTGATTAAAAAAACTAGGAGATTAGACAACTTTTTAAAATTTTCTAATCTAAAACACAAAAGATATTAAGAATCGAATTCGATTTAAAAATATATCTAAAAAAATAAAAATTATGATTAATATCGGAATAATTGGTGGTTCAGGCTACACGGCCGGAGAACTTATCAGAATCTTGATGTATCATCCTAATGTAAACATCGATTTTGTTTACAGTACAACAAATGCTGGAAAACCACTTTCTGTGGCACACCATGATTTGATGGGAGATATTGAAATGAATTTTACTGATGTTGTAAATCCTGACGTAAATGTTGTTTTTTTATGTCTGGGCCACGGAAAATCTATTTCATTTTTACAAGAAAATAAATTCGCTGGGCACACAAAAATCATCGATTTAGGAAATGATTTCAGATTAACGAAAGACGCTAATTTTGACGGAAAAGAATTCGTTTACGGATTACCTGAATTGAATAAAGCAGCAATTAAAAAAGCAAATTTTATTGCAAATCCAGGTTGTTTTGCTACGGCAATTCAGTTGGCTTTGTTGCCATTAGCGAAAAATAACCTCCTTAATGATGACGTTCATATTAACGCAACAACAGGAAGTACCGGAGCAGGAGTAAGTCTTGCTGAAACTTCGCACTTTAGTTGGAGAAACAATAATATGTCGCATTACAAAGCTTTTGAGCACCAACATTTGGGAGAAATTAACCAAAGTGTAAATCAATTGCAAGCGAATTATTCAGATGAATTAATTTTTGTTCCGAATAGAGGTGATTTTACAAGAGGAATTTTTGCAACATTGTATACAACTTCTGAAGAAAGTTTGGAAGATTTGGTTGCTAAATATGAGGATTTCTATAAAGATGAACCTTTTGTAACCGTTACAACGACAAATATCAACATGAAACAAGTCGTTCAAACCAACAAATGTATCATTAGTTTATTGAAAAAAGGAAACCGGATTTTAATCACTTCAATTATTGATAACTTAACCAAAGGTGCTTCAGGACAAGCGATTCAAAACATGAATTTAATGTTCGGATTAGAAGAAAACACAGGTTTACATTTGAAACCAAGCGGATTTTAATAATTGTAAAAAGTTAAAAGTGAGATGTTAAACGTCTTTACTTAAACATCCAGCATTTTACAAATAACATTTAACTTTAAGAGAAATGAATTTATTTAACGTATACCCACTTTATGATATAACTCCTGTAAAAGCATTAGACTGCACAATTACAGACAATAACGGAGTGGAATATTTAGACTTATATAGCGGACATGGTGTAATTTCAATTGGCCATACGCAACCTGATTATGTTGAGAAACTAAAAAATCAATTAGATCATTTAGGATTTTATTCGAATGCAATTCAGAATCCTTTGCAGGTTGAATTGGCTCAGAAATTAGGTAAACTTTCCGGATTAGAAGATTATGAATTGTTTTTATGCAGTTCTGGAGCTGAAGCAAACGAAAATGCATTAAAATTAGCTTCTTTTCATAATGGAAAATCAAGAGTTATCGCTTTTGATAATTCTTTCCACGGAAGAACTTCGGCAGCCGTTGCCGTTACAGATAACAAGAAAATTGTTGCACCAATTAATGCACAACAAGTAGTTACTTTTTTACCTTTAAATCAAATTGAATTAGTTGAAGCTGAATTAGCTAAAGGAGATGTTACAGCTGTAATTATTGAAGGAATTCAAGGAGTTGGAGGTTTAGACCAAGGAACAACAGATTTTTTTCAGGCTTTAGAAAAAGCATGTAAAAAACACGATGTTGTTTTAATTTTAGACGAAGTACAATCAGGATACGGAAGAAGCGGAAAATTTTTCGCTTTCCAACATCACGGAATCAATGCTGATATTATTTCAGTAGCAAAAGGAATGGGGAACGGATTTCCGGTTGGAGCTATTTTAATTTCTCCAAAATTTGAAGCAAGTTTCGGATTATTAGGAACTACTTTCGGCGGAAGTCACTTATCATGTGCAGCAGGAATTGCAGTTTTAGATGTAATTGAAAAGCTTGATTTACAGAAAAATGTAAATGAAGTTTACGAATATTTCTTAGAAAAAATCAAAGAAGTTCCTGGAATCAAACAGGTAAAAGGAAAAGGATTAATGCTTGGAGTAGAATTTGATTTTGATGTAGCAGCTTTAAGAAAGAAATTAATCATCGAAAAACACATTTTTACAGGAAGTGCAAACAACAAAAATCTATTAAGAATTTTGCCGCCACTTACAGTAAAAAAAGCTGATATTGACACTTTTATTGTAGCTTTAAAAGAAAGTTTGGAAGAGCTTCAAAATTAAATTATCGCAAAGTATATTATCCTGACAGGTTTCCAAACCTGTTAGGTATGAATAAGTTTCGATCAAAAGAAACAACCAAAAAACAACCAACCAACTATAAATTATGAATCCATTATCAATTGAAAAACGCAATCTGGTTTTGCGGTCTATGGCAAAGCTGGTCGAGCAGGAGCGGAGTCAAATAATTCTCACCAATCAGGAAGATCTTGCTGATTACGACGGCTCAGATTTAGCGATGGAAGAACGCCTGAAAGTAGATGATAAAAAAGTCGACGAGATGATTTTATCTTTGAACCAATTGGCTTCACAAGAAGATCCGGTTGGAGTAGAGCGTTTTCATTTTGTTCATGATAATGGAATAAAAGTGGTGAATAAAACAGCAGCTTTTGGAACAATCCTAATTATATATGAATCTCGTCCGGACGTTACAATCGAAGCGGGAGGAATTGCCTTTAAATCCGGAAATAAGATTTTATTAAAAGGAGGAAAAGAAGCTTTAAAATCAAACTTGAAAATTGTTGATTTATGGCATCAGGCTTTACAGGAAAACGGAGTTTCAAAAGATTGGGTGGAGTATTTGAATTATAATCGAACAGAAACTCAGGCTTTTTTAGAAAAACCAACTCAAAAAGTAGATTTGATTGTTCCAAGAGGAGGAGAAAAATTAATTGAGTTTGTCAAGCAACACGCCACTTGTCCGGTAATTGTAAGCGGACGCGGAAACAATTTTGTTTACGTTCATGAAAAAGCAGATACTGATTTGGCTTTAAAAATTATTTTAAATGCTAAAACATCAAAAATATCAGCTTGTAATGCAGTCGATAAGGTTTTAATAGATTCTAAATTACCCAATTTTGAAGGTTTTGCGGCTATTTTGATCGAGACTTTAAAAGAATCTAATGTAGAAGTAATCGTTGATGAATCGTTAAAAAGCTTTGAAGACACAGAAACACTCAAAAATGAAGATATCTGGTACGAAGAGTTTTTAGATTATAAAATTGTAATCGGAACCATTGATTCTGAAGAAAATGCAATCGACAAAATAAATAAATATTGCGGAGGACATTCGGCAGTAATCATTACCAGAGACGATAAAGCAGCGCAAGAATTTATGGATGCCGTTGACACTGCAGCCGTTTATCAAAATGCTTCAACCCGTTTTACAGACGGCGGACAATTTGGTCTTGGTGGAGAATTAGCGATAAGCACAGATAAGTTACACCAAAGAGGACCCATCGGTTTGCAACATTTGGTAACAAACAAATGGTACGTTTACGGAGAAGGACAAATTAGATAATTTTAGATTTTAGAGTTCAGATTTTAGATTTAGGATTAACGATTTCTAGTTTAAGATTTTTTATTAATCACAAAGTAGGAATTGGAATTTGGAATTTAAAAATTTGGAATTTAACTATAGATAAAGCTTTGAAAACTTTGCGGTAAAAAAAACTTAGTGCCTTAGTGTCTTCGTGGCAAAAACAGTAACAATGAAAAAAAGGATTTTATTAAAAATAGGAAGTAATACTTTAACCAAAGAAACCAATCATATTTCGCGGGGAAAGATTGAAGACCTCGGAATGCAGATTGCTGCTCTAAACAAAGATTACGAATTTGTAATTGTAAGTTCCGGAGCAATCGCAGCAGCAAAGCAATTTGTAAAGCTCGAAAGCAAAGGCAAAGAAATTGCATTAAAACAAGCTTTAGCCTCAATTGGTCAGCCACATTTAATGCGGATTTTCCATGAGAATTTCAGCGATTTAGGATTATTGACATCACAATGTTTATTGTCTTATTCAGATTTCGAAAAAGACCAATCTAAAGTAAATATTGTCAATACAATTAATGTTTTGGTCGAGAACAATTACATTCCGATTATTAATGAAAACGATACTGTTGCGACAGATGAGATCAGGTTTGGAGATAACGATAAATTAGCGGCTTTAACAGCAGTATTGCTAAATGTTGATATTCTGATTATTGCCACCAATACGAACGGAATTTATACCAAAGATTCTATTCATGATGAAAATCCGGAAACGATTCAATTAGTAAATGATTTAAAAACGCTTGAAAAAGAAATCGGCGAATCGAAATCATCACACGGAACAGGTGGAATGCAATCAAAAATAGAAGCAGCTGCAATTGCAAAAGCAGCCAACATCGAAACCTGGATCGTCAATGGATTAAATGATAATTTTATTTTAAAAGCATTAGAAGGCGAAATTCCTTTTACCAAAATCGTTTAATTATAACGCGATGAAACGGATTCGCTATCGCGAAAACGCGGATAAAAACGGATTTTATATTTGTTTTAATTTAATATAGTATATTTCATTCAAAATTGATAAAATGGAATTATTGCATGAGGAATTGACCGATGTTATTATTAAAACTTTTTATGAGGTATACAATGAATTAGGATATGGATTTTTAGAAAGAGTTTATTTAAACTCATTATATCTAGAATTAAAAAGTAGAGGTTTAAATGTTGAAGGTCAAAGGAAAATACAAGTTTATTATAAAGGAATCGAAGTTGGAGAATACTATGCAGATTTAATAGTTGAAAATTTAGTTATTCTTGAATTAAAAGCAGCAGAAAGTATTAGTCCTGCTTTTGAAAACCAAATATTAAACTATTTAAGAGGCACAAACTGCGAAGTAGGCTTGTTGTTGAATTTTGGAAAGAAACCGGAATTTAGACGGAAAGTTTTCGAAAATAGTAGAAAAGTGAGAAAGTAAAAAAAAAAGAATCAGTTTTTATCCGCGTTTTCGCGATAGCGAATCAGTTTAATCCGCGTCTAAATACACAATACAATAAAAACAAATGAATTATATTTCAATAAAAGACATCGACTCATTATCAAAATGGGTAAAAAGTGCGTTAAAAATCAAAAAGAACCCACTTAAAAATCAAGACTTAGGAAAAAACAAAACCTTAGGAATGTTATTCTTCAACCCGAGTTTAAGAACGCGTTTGAGTACTCAAAAAGCTGCTATAAACTTAGGAATGAACGTTATGGTAATGAATTTTACCAATGAAGGCTGGACATTAGAGTTCGAAGACGGAGCAATTATGAATTCCGGTGCTTCAGAACATATCAAAGAAGCGGCAGAAGTAGTTTCTCAATATTGTGATATTATCGCCATCCGTGCTTTTGCAGGTTTGGTAGACAAAGAAAAAGATTATCAAGAAACCGTTATTTCCGGATTTTTGAAACACGCAACCGTGCCAATCGTAAACATGGAAAGTGCCGTTCGTCACCCAATGCAATCTTTGGCAGATGCCATTACAATGGAAGAATACAAAACAAAACACAAACCAAAAGTAGTTTTGTCCTGGGCGCCACATCCGAAAGCTTTACCACAAGCCGTTGCCAATTCATTCGTAGAAATGATGCAAATGCAAAAAGATATGGATTTTGTAATCACGCATCCAGAAGGTTACGAGCTGAGTCCTGAAATCACCAAAGATTGCAAAATCGAATACGATCAAAACAAAGCTTTTGAAAATGCCGATTTCGTTTACGTAAAAAACTGGAGTAACTTCAACGATTACGGAAAAGTAACTAATATAGATCCAAATTGGACGGTTACGGCCGAAAAAATGGCGTTAACCAACAACGGAAAATTCATGCACTGTCTTCCCGTTCGTCGTAACGTAATTGTAACTGATGAAGTGATCGACAGCGAAAATTCAATCGTAATTCAGCAAGCGAATAACAGAACGTATTCGGCACAATTAGTTTTACAAAAGATTCTTAAGAAGTTAAAATAAAGGTACAAAGGTGTAAAGTTGAAGGTTCAGAGGTTTTTACATACTGAATCTAAGCTTTGTCCCTTTGTTCCTCTGAACCTTTGAACCTCATGAAAAAAGTTACTTTAATAAAAATTGGCGGAAACATTATCGATAATCCAACCGAGTTAGAACAATTTTTAACCGATTTTTCTAAAATCGAAGGACATAAAGTTTTAGTTCACGGCGGAGGAAAATCGGCTACAAAAATGGCGCAGAGCATTGGTTTGGTTCCGCAAATGATTGACGGACGCCGAATAACTGATGCTCCAATGCTTGATGTTGTCGTAATGATTTACGCCGGACAAATCAACAAACATATTGTAGCACAATTGCAAGCCAAAGACAATAACGCAATTGGTTTTTCTGGAGCTGACGGAAATTTAATTCAATCTACAAAACGAAATCATCCAACAATCGATTACGGATTTGTGGGCGATGTAAAACTGGTCAATACCAAATTATTAGCCACTTTATTAGAAACAGGAATCGTTCCCGTTTTCTGCGCGATCACACACGATAAAAACGGACAATTATTAAACACAAATGCTGATACTATTGCGAGCGAATTGTCTATCGCATTGTCTGAAGTTTTTGACGTTACATTGACATATTGTTTCGAAAAACAAGGTGTTTTGCAAGATTCAGAAGACGATTCATCTGTAATAACTCAAATCAACGAAAAACTTTATAATAAACTAAAAGAAGAAAAAGTAATCCATTCCGGAATGATTCCAAAACTGGATAATTGCTTCAATAGTTTGTCAAGAGGTGTTCAGAAAATCAAAATTGGGCATCATAAAATGTTGCAAAATCCTGATGTTCTGCACACAACGATTACTTTATAAAGAGATTGCCACGAATTACACAAATTGACACTAATTTTTTCTGTTTAAAGAGAAAATAATTTTAGAAGTACATAAAAAAGTTATTTTGATTTTAAATCTTTTACAAAAAGATAATTTGTGAAAATCACTGCAATTAGTGGCAAAAAAAGAGAGCTTCGCAGTACTTTTAAATTTTAATTTAAGAAATTTGCGCAAATTAAAAATGTCACAGATTTAATAAAAACTTCGTGACTTTGTCCCGATAGCTATCGGGATAACGGCAGAACCTACACAACTATGAAGAATATAGAAACGCTTACCAAAGAAGCCATAGCACTATTAAAAAGCCTGATAGAAACCCCTTCATTTTCAAGCGAAGAAGACCAGACGGCACTTTTAATAGAAAATTGGTTCAATCAAAATGAAATTCCTTTTAAAAGAGAAAATAATAATGTTTGGGCTTTCAATAAATATTTCGACGAAAACAAACCAACACTTTTACTAAATTCACATCACGATACCGTAAAACCAAATCAGGCTTACACCAACGATCCTTTTAAAGCCATCGAAAAGGACGGTAAATTATTCGGTTTGGGAAGTAATGATGCCGGAGGATGTCTGGTTTCGTTATTAGCGACTTTTGTTCACTTTTATGAAAATCAAAATCTGCCTTATAATATAGTAATTGTAGCTTCGGCAGAAGAAGAAAGCAGCGGAAAAAACGGTTTAAACAGCGTTTTAAAACATTTACCAGAATTAGATTGCGCCATTGTAGGCGAACCAACATTAATGCAACTTGCTGTTGCTGAGAAAGGTTTGTTAGTTCTTGACGTAAAAGTAAAAGGAACTGCAAGCCACGCCGCACATCAAAACGATGATAATTCAATTTACAAATCAATTCCCGTAATGGAATGGTTTAAAAACTATAAATTCGATAAAATCTCTGATGTTTTAGGTCCCGTAAAAATGACCGTAACGCAAATTAGTGCCGGAAAACAACATAATGTAGTGCCTTCAGAGTGTGATTTGGTAGTTGATATTCGCGTAACAGATCGTTATACAAATGCTGAAATTCTTGAAGTGGTTAAAGCCAACGTAAATGCCGAAGTAACACCAAGATCAATGCATTTAAACGCATCGTCAATTCCTGTTGCACATGGTTTAGTTCAGGCGGGAATCGCTTTAGGAAGAACCACTTATGGATCTCCAACACTTTCAGATCAATCCGTTTTAAGCTGTCAGTCTTTAAAACTAGGGCCAGGAGAAACATTGCGTTCACATTCAGCAGACGAATTTATTTTTGTAAACGAAATAGAAGAAGGAGTCGATTTATATATCAAAATACTAACCGATTTCTTTAAATTGTAATATTAATTAGGAGCTATTTCCCGCTATTTGTTCCAATCTTTTCCTGGCTAAAGAAGCCAGAAAAAGGATTTCCACTACTATCGGGGCTAGAAACACCAACTGTATAAACGACAACATTAGAATAAATTAGAAAAATAAACCGCAAAGAAAAAAATCTAGAATCTAAGAAGTCTAAAGTCTAAGCAGTCTAACAATTTAAATTATCTAAGAAGTCTAAAAATCTAAGTTATGAAACTTTGGGAAAAAGGAATACCAACAGACAAACAAATCGAACATTTCACCGTAGGTAACGATCGTGAACTCGATTTAGTTTTGGCAAAATACGATGCTTTAGGTTCTATTGCACACGCTAAAATGTTGGGTCAAATTGGTTTATTAACTCAGGAAGAAACCACTTCTTTGGTTGATGCCTTAAATGAAATCATTGCTGACGTTGCAAAAGGAAACTTCGAAATCGAAGACAGTTTTGAAGACGTACATTCTAAAATAGAATATTTACTAACCGTAAAACTAGGCGATGCCGGAAAGAAAATCCATACCGCGCGTTCTCGTAACGATCAGGTTCTAGTAGATGTTCATTTGTATTTGAAAGACGAATTAAAAGCCTTAAAAGAACAAGTTAAAACCTTGTTTGATTTGTTGATGGAATCGGCAGAAAAACACCAAAACGTTTTATTGCCAGGATATACACATTTACAAATCGCCATGCCATCCTCATTTGGAATGTGGTTTTCTGCTTACGCCGAAAGTTTTATTGATGACGTTACAATGTTGAACGCCGCTTCAAAAATCGTTGATCAAAACCCATTAGGTTCTGCGGCAGGTTACGGAAGTTCGTTCCCAATCAACAGAACATTTACAACTCAGGAATTAGGCTTCGAGACTTTAAAATTTAATGCTGTAGCAGCACAAATGAGCCGCGGAAAAGCAGAGAAAACCGTTGCATTTGCAATGGCAAGTGTTGCGGGAACTTTATCGAAATTTGCCATGGATGTTTGTTTGTATATGAGTCAAAACTTTGATTTTATTGGTCTTCCGGCGCATCTTACAACAGGATCGAGCATTATGCCACACAAGAAAAATCCTGATGTATTTGAATTGATTAGAGGAAAATGCAACAAGATTCAGGCACTTCCGTACGAAATCACATTAATCACTAATAATTTACCAAGTGGTTACCATAGAGATTTACAGCTTTTAAAAGAAGGTTTGTTCCCAGCGCTTCAAAACCTAAAAGCATGTTTGGATATTGCGATTTTCTCTGTAAAAGATATTACGGTAAAAGACAATATCTTAAAAGATAAAAAATACGATTATCTGTTTACAGTAGATACTTTAAACGAAATGGTTGTTGCAGGAATGCCTTTTAGAGATGCATACAAAGCTGTTGCAGAACAACTAGAAGCAGGAACATATCAATCTCCAAAAGAAACAAAACACACACACGAAGGCAGTATCAATAATTTATGCTTAGAAGCTATTAAAGATAAAATGAAAGCTGCTTTTTAGTAAACTGTCTCTATTATAAAAGTGAAATGTTAATGTAAAATAAAAACCGATTTGTACTACTGTTCAAATCGGTTTTTTTACGCTGTAAAAGTATATTAACTTTTATTAGTGCAATTTGTAGAGATAACACCCGTTGAACTTACCTGAAGCGTTGCTCCGGCACCACACGACGTATTAGCTACATATTCTTCTACTTTTCCTAAAGGAATTGTTGTATACGTATAAGAAGGTTTTTTTACCGGTGTACCAAAATCCATTGGACCTTTACGACAGTGGTCAAAAGCAATTCCAACAGTTCCTCCATCTGTACTGGAGTATTCTTTAAATACTTTTTCAACTTTTGCAAAATCAGTATCTTCTACATAACAAGTTGAGTTTTTAATTCCTCCGCCTAAACCAATAGCCAAAGAACCGGATTCTGACGTGTTGTAGTAGCAATTTAAAATATGAATTTCGGCATTTCGGGCGCGTGGCATTCTTTGCTTACATCCTTGAGCCCAGTAACAATTTTTAAAAGTTATGCTATAATGTCCATCGGCAGGAAAATCATTTTTACCGGAACCAATTAAATTGCTGAAACTATGATCATCAGCTCCTCCGGAACCTCCTGATTTTGGAGCTTTTAGGTATGTAAATTTACACCATGATATAGTGACATTATCTGTTTTTCCTTTATTGTCAAAATTCCCGTCCTGACCGTCCTGAAACTCACAGTGATCTACCCAAAGGTTGGTACAATCTGCCGTTAAATTATCCTGTCCGTCAATATCATACGATCCGGGACCAACAAAAATTAAATTTCTTATAATCACATTATCAGACCCTGATTTTAAATATAAAATGCCAGCTCCGGGATTAGATTGGTTTTCATTAACGAGTCTGGCTCCCGGCAATCCTATTATAGATTTGTTAGAAACGATTTGCTGTATGGGCTTTCCATTAGGAATTGTAATGGTTCCGGATATTAAAATTACTTCGGGAGAATTTGACTTAATTTTTGCCAGTAAATCTTCGTAAGTGTTTACTACAACAGGAGTTGAGTTTTTGCCTCCGGTAGCAGCAGCGCCAAATCCTTCAGGAGATTCCATATAATAATTTTGTGCAAAAACATTCGATATGCTCCATAAGAGAAAGAGCACTATAAGATTTTTTTTCATTTTTAGACTAAGTTTTTTTTTGTGGTTTTTGTTTAGATAGTTCAATGTAATCGATTACACGAATTTAGTTTAATAAAATTTATAAACTATTATTTTCTCAAAATATTATAATTTATGGTAGATAAAACACAGGTTTAGTAGGTTTATTTTTACTGTCAAAGATTTATTCAAACAAAAAAGACTATTTTTGATTTGTATGTTTATAAAATTAAAATATGAATAAGTTTGATGACCAGGCAACTAAAGCACTGTTGGAGAAAAATCTAATAACTGAAAATCAATATCAGGAAATTAGTGCATATCGCAGCTTAAATATTTTTTCGTTAAATGCAGAGCTTAAATTATTTCTCTATCTATCTGTGTTATTATTTACATCCGGAATTGGTATTTTAATTTATAACAATATTGATACTATTGGACATATTGGAATTCTTTCACTTTTATTAGTTGTGATTGGTGTATGCTTTTACTACTGTTTTAAAAATTCAAAAGGATTTCAAAAACAAGAAACTACATTTGAACATCCTGTTTTAGAGTATTTGGTTTTAGCTGCCAGTATTTTGACTTGTATTTTTATTGGATATTTACAATTTCAATATAAGCCGTTTGGATCAAATTTTAGATTAGCAACTTTAATTCCTACCTTGGTTAGTTTCTTTTGCGCGTATTATTTTGATAATAAAAGCGTTCTCACGATTGCTATTACAGGATTGGCTGCCTATGTTGGACTTTCTGTAACACCTCAGGATTTGCTAAATAACAGTAATTTTTATGAGGATCAGAGCTTAAGTTATTCAGCCATAATTTTAGGAGTCCTACTTGTTTTATGGACAATTTACAGCTCCAGAAATCAATTAAAAGTACATTTTAATATTATCTATCTCACTTTTGCTTTGCATATCATTAGTATTGCAGCAATTAGCAGTTTGTTTGAGTATTTTGAGAACGGAATATGGTTTTTGTTTCTAATTGTCTTGGCAGCTTCTTCTTTTTATTTTTACAAAATCAGCCATGAACTTAAGGCAATTTCATTATATGTTTTTATGATTATATACGCCTATATTGGTATTAATATATTCTTTATCAGAATTATGGAGAACATTAATTTTTCAGATGTATGGGTTTTGTTTATTATGATCCTTCCAATATATTTTATTGGCTCTATAATAATGTTTATAAAATTGATTAAAACCTTCAATAAAGAAATTGCAGCATGATAGTATACGATAAAAATTTATTAAACAATTTAGCTTTAGTTGAAGAAGCAAATTCTTTAGAATCTGCTGGATTTATTAGTAAAGAGCAAAAGAATATAATTAAAAAAGAATTACCGGCATTTAAGAGACAAAGTAATATTTTGGTGCGATTAGGTTTCTTTTTATTGGGAGCATTTTTGTATTTATCTGTATGTGGTGTAATCGCATTATTAGGATTAACAGGTTCTAATTCTGAACGTACTTTTTTTAATATTTGCTGTTATATTTTTGCGGCAATTGGTTTTGCCGGAGCAGAGTTTTTGGCTAGTCAAAAGTATTATGGACATGGTTTAGACGATGCTTTTATTTTAGGGGCACTTTTAAATGTAGGGTTTGCTATTGCTATAACTACTGAAGGTTATGAAATACAAATAGCGCTTTTTGTCGCAGTAGCTTCTTTTTTTATGTACAGAAGGTATTTGCATTTATTGTCTTTATTGGTTTTCTGTTTGGCAGCTGTAGGAGTTTTGTTTTTTGGAATGTTTGAATTTGGAGATATCGGAAAAACAATTTTGCCATTTGTAGCGATGCTGACTTCAGGTGTATTTTACTTTTTCACGAAAAGATTAATTAAGAATCTAAAGGTAAGTTATTATCATAATGGATTATTATTAGCCAATAGTTTTTGTTTGATATTGTTTTACCTTTCTTGCAATTATTTGGTAGTGAGAGAACTTTCTTCTGAACTTTTGGGTAATGAAGTGGTTCCTGGGCAAGATATTCCGTTTGCAGTTTTCTTTTATGCTTTTACTTTTATCATTCCTGTTGTTTATTTGATTCAGGCCTTAAAAACAAAAGACAGAATTATGCTTTGGATTAGCTTTTTGGCTATCGGATTTTCAATTTATACGATAAGATTCTACTATTCAGTTTTACCCATAGAAGTAGCGCTGACTCTTGGAGGATTAGTGTTGTTTACAATCGCTTATTTTTCGATAAAAAAACTAAAAGATAATGAAGTTGGATTGACGTTTAAGCCGGATAGAATTAACAATTCAAACGTAATTTTAAATGCTGAAGCTTTAATAGTTGCCTCAACTTTTGGAATAAAACCAGAAGCAAAAGTTCCGGATTCTCCAATGGATTTTGGAGGAGGAGGTTTTAGCGGTGGAGGTTCAGAAGGAACTTTTTAATTTTTGTGAATGATGTTGTAAAATGTAAAATGTGAGATGCAGAGCTTATCTTTTAAATTCACATCTCACATTTTGCAAAAATCATTTTACCTGAAATTTATATTTTCTCTTTCAAAGCTACAGCATCAATATCGCTGTGAGAAACATCATAAACAGCTTTTCCGTTTCTGATTAGGATCAGTTGTGGAGATTCGTGATATACATTAAACCTGCTGGCAATTTCATTAGATATATCTCTGTGCACAATTAGATCTAAAAAATAAGCATCAACAGTATCATTTAAATCGTATTCACGTTCAAATTGTTTCAAAGCCATACGGCTAATACTGCATCTTGTACTGTGTTTAAAAATTACAACCGGCTTTTCATTTGATATTGCTGTAACTTCTAATAATTGTGCTACATCGGTCAATTCTGTCCAATTTACATTACTTTTTGGGGCATCCGTATTATCTGAATTTCCGAAGATTGAATTAAAAAAACTCATATTTGACTTGTTTTATGACTTTTTGGCGTTTAAAAATGATAAAAATCACTTTTTCAGCGTCATTTTGTCTGTATTTTTAGTGTGGAATATAATTTGACTGATCTTTAGCAAAGTTATAATATTTAAAGTTAAAAATTTAATCCAATAAATTGTAATTTTAATGATATCGAACTTTATAGTCAAAAATCAAACCTAAATCGTATACATATGAACATAAATAAATTTACAATTAAGTCGCAGGAAGCCATTCAGCTATCACAGCAATTGGCGCAACGCAACGGACAGCAGCAAATAGAAAACGAACACATTTTTAAAGCTATTTTTGAAGTAGATGAAAATGTAGCACCGTTTATTTTAAAAAAACTAAATGTAAATGTTCCGTTGTTTTTACAAATATTAGACAGTACTATTCAAAGTTTTCCAAAAGTTTCCGGGGGAGATATTTTACTTTCCAGAGACGCAAATAAAGCGTTGAATGAAGCGGAGATTATTGCTCAGAAAATGAACGATGAATATGTTTCTATCGAACATTTAATTTTAGCAATTTTCGATTCAAAAAGCAAAGTTTCCCAGATTTTAAAAGATCAGGGAGTTACAGGAAAAGGTTTAAAAGCAGCGATTGAAGAACTTCGTAAAGGAGAAAGAGTAACATCGGCTTCAGCTGAAGAAACATATAATTCATTAAATAAATACGCTAAAAACCTAAACGAATTAGCGCGTGACGGAAAACTTGATCCGGTAATTGGCCGTGATGAAGAAATACGTCGTGTTTTGCAGATTTTGACCCGCAGAACAAAAAACAACCCAATGTTAGTGGGAGAGCCAGGAGTTGGTAAAACAGCCATCGCAGAAGGTTTGGCACACAGAATTGTTGATGGTGATGTACCTGAAAACCTAAAAGATAAAATTGTTTTCTCACTGGATATGGGAGCGCTTATTGCCGGGGCTAAATTTAAAGGAGAATTTGAAGAACGTTTAAAAGCCGTTGTAAAAGAAGTTACGGCTGCAGAAGGTGATATCGTTTTGTTTATTGATGAGATTCACACACTTGTAGGTGCGGGTGGAGGAGAAGGCGCAATGGATGCGGCAAATATCTTAAAACCAGCTTTGGCTCGTGGTGAGTTAAGAGCGATTGGAGCAACTACTTTAGATGAATATCAAAAATATTTTGAAAAAGATAAAGCCTTAGAGCGTCGTTTTCAAAAAGTTCTAATTGATGAACCGGATACCGAAAGTGCAATTTCTATTTTACGCGGAATCAAGGAAAAGTATGAAACGCATCATAAAGTTCAAATAAAAGATGAGGCAATTATTGCAGCAGTAGAACTTTCTCAACGCTATATTACAAACCGTTTCTTACCGGATAAAGCGATCGATTTGATGGATGAGGCAGCTTCAAAATTGCGTATGGAAATCAATTCGAAACCTGAAGAATTAGATGTTCTGGATCGAAAAATCATGCAGCTTGAAATTGAGATCGAAGCCATTAAACGTGAAAAAGAAGAAAGTAAACTGAAAATCCTGCACATGGATTTGGCGAATCTTAAAGAAGAACGCAATGAAATTTATGCAAAATGGAAATCAGAAAAAGATGTTGTTGACGGAATTCAGACTGTAAAACAAGAAATTGAAGATTTTAAATACGAAGCAGAGCGTGCAGAGCGTGATGGAGACTACGGAAAAGTAGCAGAGATTCGTTACGGAAAAATAAAAGAAGCACAAGAACGTCTTGATGTTTTACTAAAACAGTTGCAGGAATATCAATCAGGAAATTCTTTGATCAAAGAAGAAGTAACGCGAGAAGATATTGCAGAAGTCGTAGCAAAATGGACCGGAATTCCGGTAATGAAAATGCTTCAGACAGAACGTGAAAAACTATTGCATCTTGAAGATGAATTACACAAACGTGTTGTAGGTCAGGAAGAAGCTATTGAAGCCGTAAGTGATGCCGTTCGCAGAAGCCGTGCAGGATTGCAGGACATGAAAAAACCAGTTGGAACATTCTTGTTTTTAGGAACAACAGGAGTTGGTAAAACAGAGCTTGCAAAAGCTTTGGCCGAATATCTTTTTGATGATGAAAATGCCATGACTCGTATCGATATGAGTGAATATCAGGAACGTCATAGTGTGAGTCGTTTAGTGGGTGCGCCTCCGGGATATGTTGGTTATGACGAAGGTGGCCAATTGACGGAAGCAGTACGTAGAAAACCATATTCTGTGATTTTGCTGGACGAGATCGAAAAAGCACATCCGGATACTTTTAATATTCTGTTACAAGTTCTTGATGAAGGCCGATTAACAGATAACAAAGGACGTTTGGCCGATTTTAAAAATACAATTATCATCATGACATCTAACATGGGAAGTCAGATCATACAAGATAAATTTGAAAACCTGAAAGGAAGTATTGAATCAGCTACAGAATCAGCAAAAGTTGAAGTTTTGGGATTGTTGAAGCAAACTGTTCGTCCGGAATTTATAAACCGTATAGACGAAATTGTAATGTTTACACCTTTAACAGTAGAAAACATTTCAAGAATTGTGAGTTTACAGCTTAAGAGTGTAACAAAAATGCTTGCTTTACAAGGTATTGCAATGGATGCAACTCCGGAAGCGATTAAATATTTATCTGATAAAGGTTACGATCCGCAGTTTGGTGCAAGACCGGTAAAACGCGTCGTACAAAGAGAAGTACTGAATCAATTGTCAAAAGAAATTTTGGCAGGAAATATTACAACAGACAGCATTATTTTAATAGATGCATTTGATGGGCAATTGGTATTTAGAAACCAAACCCATATTGAAAAATAATTATTTTTTTGGTTTTTATTTTTTTGAGACAAACACCAGCTGAAAGGCTGGTGTTTTTTTTATGTCATTTTTATGATTACCTCATTTGCAATACTGCTTTTATGTAAGAATTAATATATATTTGAAGTACTAACAATTAAAACAATTATATGAAAAGAAACCAACAAACTCTTTTAATCTTATTTATTACCTGTATTTCATTTATAACAAATACTTATGCACAGCAAACTGTTGTAGTTTCAGGAGGAAATGCTACCGGAGCCGGAGGTTCATCCAGTTATTCTATTGGGCAGACGGTTTATACTAGTTTAACGGGAGCTACTGAATATATCTTGCAAGGTATACAACAACCTTATGAGATCGCTACGTTAGGTAATGATGAATTTACCGGAATCAATCTTGTAATGTCTGCATATCCAAACCCAACGACTGATATACTGAATTTAGTAGTTGTAAATGACAAATTAAATGATTTATCGTATAATTTATTTGACATAAATGGAAAAATAATCTCAGGAAATTCAAAAATAACCAGTTCTGAAACAAGCATATCTATGCAAAAATTGAATCAGGGAATTTATTTTCTGGCAATAAATGATCATAACAAAACAATAAAAACTTTTAAAATCATTAAAAAATAATATCAAAATAGCAGAAACATATGAAAAAAATTACTCTTGTATTATCATTCTTATTAAGTTCATTTACGATTTTATTAGCACAGGCTCCACAAAAAATGAGTTACCAATCTGTTATTCGTAAAACAGATGGAACATTGGTTGCGAACACTTTAGTAAATATAAAAACAAGTATTTTATTAGGATCAGCAAGTGGCACAGCAAGTTATGTAGAAACCCAAACAGCAACAACAAACAATAACGGATTAGCTACGATAGAAATAGGTGGAGGAACACCTGTTACCGGAACTTTTGCAGGGATAGGTTGGGGTGCAGGATCACACTTTATCAAAACTGAAATTGACCCAACTGGAGGAACTAATTACACAATTAGTGGTACAAGCCAGCTTTTAAGTGTTCCTTATGCTTTATATTCCGGAAGCAGCCAAAATCAAGGAAAAACAAGTATCGTAATAACCGGAGATATTACGGATCAGCAGGCAGCGGCACAAATAGCAGCTGAGTTTGGTCCTTACACAGAAAATATTTATGTAAATGGTACTACAAATTTAACAACTTTAGATTTATCTGTAGTAAAAAGATTAATCAATCTAAATGTAAATTATAATTTAAAATTAGTTACTATAAATTTCAACAATCTTATTGAAGTTTATAGTAATTTAAATATAACAAATAACGAAAAATTAATTTCAATTATATTTCCTGCCTTAAAAATATTAGAAGGAAATGATGATATTGATATTTTTAATAATCAATCTTTAGTCTCAATTTCTTTTCCTTTATTGACTAAATCACAGGGTCTTGCTTTTAGACTTAATCCTAGTCTAAATTCTATTGATGTTCCATTATTATCTTTTGTTAATAATTCCGGAATTGTTAGCTTTAGACATAATGCACTTCCAAATTCCCAAGTTAATTTAATTCTAAGCAAATTATTAAATTTAACTTCAAAAAACACCATTGAATTACATGCTCAAAATCCTCCAGCTCCTCCTACAGGACAGGGTATTATAGATAAGACAACTTTAATAAACAGAGGTTATAGTGTTACTACTGATTAAATTATAATTCCTTTTAATAATTATTAAACAAAAAAGCATCAGTTATATAACAGATGCTTTTTTGTTAGAAATTTCAAATCCGTAAATCATGAAACTTTTTTTAAAAGTCATATAAAAAGATTTTAAGATTAAGTTATCAACTTTACATGAGTGTGTTTACACAATAATCAATTGAATAATAACTTAAAAACAAAGACATTATGAATAATATTTTTAGAGGATTACTGGCAGGTTACGGAGCAAAAAAACTAGGTGGAGGATGTTTTGGTACCATCTTCGTTTTTATTATTATTTGGGTACTTTTAGGACAATGCAGTTAAGCTTTGTTTAGTAAAAAGAAGCTTATTCTAAAATAGAACAATCTATTCAGTATGTTTTATTTTAACAAAAATAAAAATACAATTATGGTAAAATTGTAAGGATAGATTTGATCAAAAAGTATTAGTTTAGCAAAAATAAATCATAAAACACCTTAATTTTTTTGATACACATTATCAATTAATTACGTTGTTTCTTCAAAAAAAAGCAAGAATAATGGCATCAGGTTTTTTCGTTCTATTAGATGATATCGCAGCAATTATGGATGATGTTGCAGTAATGAGTAAAATTGCAGCAAAAAAAACAGCTGGAATTTTAGGCGATGATTTGGCTGTAAATGCTGAGAAAGCTTCAGGATTTGCTTCATCGAGAGAACTTCCGGTATTGTGGGCAATAAGTAAAGGTTCACTCCTTAATAAAATAATTATTTTACCAATAGCTTTTTTATTAAGTGCATTTTTGCCAGTTGCAATTATTGTAATCCTTGTATTGGGAGGATTATTTTTGGCCTATGAAGGAGCGGAAAAAATCTATGAATTTATATTCCCACACAGCCACGAAAAATCTGCAGGAATAACAGCTGAAAATTTAACCGAAGAAGAAATTTTGGAAGCTGAAAAAGGAAAAGTAAAATCAGCTATTGTAACCGATTTTATTTTATCTGTAGAAATCGTAATTATTGCTCTAGGTACCGTAATTGATGAACCACTTATACAACAAATTATTGTAACTTCGATAATTGCATTAATTGCAACCATTGGTGTTTACGGTATTGTTGCACTTATTGTTAGAATGGATGAAGCAGGTTATAAACTTATTAAATTTAGCAAAAAAGAAAAAAGCCTGTCAAAATTTATAGGGAATATATTAGTTAAAGCTCTTCCTATAGTAATTAAAAGTTTAACGGTGATTGGTACAATAGCATTAATTTTGGTTGCAGGTGGAATCTTTGTGCATTATATCCCATTTTTTCATCATCTTTCACCTAAAATTAATATACCTGTAATAATAAATGAATTTGTAGTAGGTATTGTATTAGGATTTGGGGTTTTAGCTATTGTAAACCTAATCAAAAAAATATTTAAAAAGAAAGAAATAGCATAAACTGTTCTCACATACAAATATCAAAAAACACTAGTCGAAAGGCTAGTGTTTTTTTTGTGAAAACCAATTCCTTATTTAAAGATCAATTGTCCATATACTAATATATCCAATAGTTATCGGGACAATATCTTTTCTATCCGGGATATGTTATACCAGAAAATTTAATTTTCATAAGAAATGACTGTTGTTTTGTGTGTTTTTTTATTTGATTAATCTGCTGATTTGTAAATGTTTAATGTTTTGATCCAATTATTTAACAAATTAATAAAGCAACCAATACAACTCTCTTACATCTTCATAGTAATTAACAATTAATTATTATTTTATATGAAAAATTTTAAATTTAAAACAGTTTTTGTAGTATTATTTTCAGTAACAGTATTAGTTTCTTGCAGTAATGATGATAAACCAAGTACTCCTGAGCCAACTACAAAAATTGCATTCGTAACAGAAGTGAAAGGTCCTGTTGCCGGAAAAGTAAATGAAGAACTAAGTTATGATGTAACATTTATTGTAGATAACGCTTGTGGTGAATTTAATAAAATTACAGAGGCAACAATTGGAATAGATAAAGGTTTACAGGTAGAAGCAAAGTACGCATCAGAAGTTTGTACACAACAAGTTCCGGATCCTAAGAAAACAGTTTATAAGTTTAAATCAACTGCAAAAGGAACTTTCGAAATCAAATTCAAAAAGTCAGATAAGGAATTCGTAACTACAAAAGTGGTTATTGAATAATTAGGTTATTTATAGATAAATTTTAGGTTAGAAACCATTTTGCAAAGAATTAATTTTTTAAATTGATGCAGAATGGTTTTTTAAATTGTATGATTTTGTAAGATGAAATATGGTTATTTAAAAAGCAAATTATTCAAAAATAAACACATGTAAAAATATTTTCTTACATTTGTCTTTAATTCAAAACACAATGGAAAAAACAATAATCATAAAACCAAATACTAAAACAGTTTCTGTTTTAAAAAAATTGGTTGATTTAAAAGAAGAACATCGTAAAGAGATTATATTAAAATTAGGAAAAAAATAGAATATAAACTTTATGTATCAATATATTTTAGAAGAGGGTCGTGACCCTCTTTTTTATTTTACCACAAAATACAGTTTAAAGTATTTTGTCAGTTTTCGAAAGATGAACTTTGATAATGATTTTTTTGAAAATTTATATTCTGTCGATTTTGGCGAAACTAATAATCAAAAGTTTTTTAATGATCCTGAAATAGAAGTTACGATTACGGCAATTATAAATGATTATCTTCTTACAAATCCCAATCTCATTTTATATTATGTCTGCGATAGCGTCGATTTTAAGCAAGACTTTAGAAAAAAGTTATTTGATAAGTGGTATATAAAAACTCAAAAAAATGAATTCTCTAAAGTTAATTTTCTATATCAAATTCCACAAGAGAACGTGAACTATCATTTAGGATTTATTTTTAAAACAGATTATTATGAACTTCAGCAAGTTATTGAGAAAGTAGATTTACAACTTGAAGAATTTGCTAATCTTAAATAATTTTACAAGATAATTTATAAAAAGCGGCAGAAGAATGGTAACTTTTTAATCTTTACAGGAACATGATTCGAAAGTCTATGCTTATAAATTTTAAAATCACCCGACATTGCTCGTTTTGAAATCCCTCTAAAAATTACTATTTTTGCACTCTAAAATTTATGTCATGCCGAAAAGAAAATATAAAATTGCCGTTATACAGTTAAATCTAAATGATGTTGCCGAAAATAATCTTAAAAAATGCATTAGCTGGGTAAAAGATGCTGCTAATAAAGGTGCAGAAGTTATCTTATTACCTGAATTATATAGCAGTCATTATTTTTGCCAAAGCGAAGATGTAGACAATTTTGCATTAGCAGAACCGCTTTACAGTACTTCGTTTATTGCTTTTAGCGAATTGGCAAAAGAATTAGAAGTAGTAATTATTGTTCCTTTCTTCGAAAAAAGAATGGCTGGAATTTACCACAATAGTGCTTACATTATCGATACTGACGGAACAGAAGCTGGTTTATACCGTAAAATGCATATTCCGGATGATCCGCATTTCTATGAGAAATTCTATTTTACTCCGGGTGATTTAGGTTTTCAGGCGATTGAAACTAAAAAAGGAAAAATTGGAACCCTTATTTGTTGGGATCAATGGTATCCGGAAGCTGCTCGTATAACAGCTTTAAAAGGAGCCGAAGTATTGTTTTATCCAACTGCAATAGGATGGCATCCAAAAGAAAAAGAACAATATGGAGAAAACCAGTATGGAGCCTGGATGAACGTAATGAAAGGTCACGCTGTAGCAAACGGAGTTTTTGTTGCTGCTGCTAATAGAATTGGTTTAGAAAAATATATCGAAGGAACAGAAGGAATTCAGTTTTGGGGAGCATCATTTATTGCTGGGCCACAAGGCGAGATCTTAGCTCAGGCTTCTCATGATCAGGAAGAAATACTAATTGCCGAAGTCGATTTAGACTTACAGGAAAATGTACGTCAGAACTGGCCATTTTTCAGAGACAGAAGAATCGATGCTTTTGGTGATATTACAAAAAGAGCGATCGACTAAATTCAGTGAATCATTAAATAAAAAAAAGGACGAAATTTATATTTCGTCCTTTTTTGTTTTTCTTTTAAAACAAAAAAAATCCGCTTCAGAATGTTCCGAAGCGGATTTTTAAAAAATATATAATAAGATTATTTTACTTTGAAAGTAACTCTTCTTACGATTTGACGAGCTTCTTTAGAATTTTTATTCACAGAAGTATCTTCACCGTTAGCAATTACATTCAATCTTGAAGCATCGATTCCAGCATTTTCTGCTACTTTTTTCACAGATTCAGCTCTTTTTCTAGATAATTCAGTATTGTAATCTGAACTTCCAATTTCGTCAGAATATCCAATGATATCTGCAGATTTTCCTGGGTTGTTTTTCAAGTATTTCACTAAGAAGTCAACACCAGATAATGAAGCATTTGTTGGTTTAGAAGAGTTAAAGTCAAAATAAACATTAACATAACCTCCGTTAATCAACTCTTCAACAGTATTGTTTGTTGCAGTTTGACTACCTTGTTTAACATAAGTTTTGTCTAAGTAGCTTTCTAATTCATCCGGAACACCATTTTGATTGGTATCAATAGATTGTCCTTTAGTATTTACGGCAACTCCTGAAACAGTATTAGGTTCTAAGTCATACAAATCAGCAACACCATCTTTATCAGTATCAATAAGACCAGTTTCGATTGTAGTAACTCTGTCTTCTAATTTGTTTAATCTTTCGTTTTCTTCAGAATACCAGTCAGCATGTTTCTCGTTTTTACCTAAGTAAAAAGTTAAACCAACAGAAGCGTTTAGTAAAACACCATCAAATGAACCAGTTGAAGTAAGACCTCGCCCATCAAAGTTATGGTTTTGTCTTCCGTTAACAATACCTGTAAGATCTCCTGTTAAAGCAATTCTGTTGCTTAATCTAACTTGTCCTGTTAAACCCATGATTCCATGACCCATGTAATCTTTTCCGTCAAAACCTTTATCAGAACTTAATTGAGAAACACCAAAACCACCGTGTGCTAATAAACCAAATGTATTTGTCCAGGTCTCAAAGTTTAAAGCTCTACCAAGGTTAATAACCCCTTGTACACTTGCTCTGTAATATTTACTTTCGAAATCAGGTGTGTTATCACGTTCCTGAAATTGATCATAACCAACATCAAATTTTAAACCAAATTTTGGGTTAAACATATATCTTACACCTAAATCTGCGTGAAACGGACTTACAGTTTCAGTAGAGTAACCAGATGTCATTGTTCTTGTAGGTTTATTTAAACCACCATTCAATTCGATCGACCATCTGTTATAACCCGGTTTTTCAATAGATGGTTGAGTTGATGTTGTTGCCATATTTTGTGCATTTGCAGCAAATGCTAATAGTAAGAGCGATACTGAAGCTAATTTCTTTTTCATGATATCCAAATTTTAATTTAATTGTGATTATTAAGAGTTTTTCTTTTTAAACTCTGGACAAAATTATACTACGAGTTTTAGAATGTGTTCTATTCGCTCTTACATAATTCCCACCTTTTGGGTTTTATTTATGTAAATACGTTAAAAGAATCGAAATATTAGAGCAAAAAAAAGAGCTAAATTTATTTTTTAGCTCTTTTTGAAAATTGTAAATATTAGGTTTATTTTAAATCCGGCTGGTAGATTTTTATAGTTCCATCTCCCTCACTACTAACTACTAACAAACTTCTCTTGCTTGGACTTTTAGACGCTGGAATAAATAATATTCCTTCTGGAGCATCTCCGGTTTTTACTGTTTGCAAATATTGAGGCGAGGCAGGATTTGTAATATCATAAGTCATAAAAGAATCTGATCTTTCAAGTCCAACAAACAGAATATTCTGACTTCCCATCTTAACTGCAACTACAGCTTCAGGTTCAGAACCTTTATCATCGCTGCGTTTATCATCATAAGTTCCTAATTCATTTGTTTTTTTATCGGCATCATTTTTACTGTCGTAAACAATTTTTCCAGTATTTCCGTTCCAGATCGAAAAAGAACGTGCTCCAAAAGCTACCATTTCATCAAGATCACCATCACCGTCAGTATCACCCATATCAGCAATAAGATTTAATCTGCCTAAGTTGGTTTCTAATTTTAAAGTTGCAGCATCAGGAAAAACAGTTGCATCAAGTTTCATGTCTTTCATTCTTTTAATATCTGAGTACGCAGTATATTCTCTTGAATCACCTTCATTTGCGGTAACAAAATACGGAGTATTATTTGCAGAAAAATGGCTGATACCATCAGGCATAAACATCCCTTTTACTTTCCATGGATTAAAAGCCACTTTATCATCTTTATCTGAAACATCAATTGCATTCTCAGCAGTATTAAAATCTTTAAAACCCAATGGATAAATAGCTGTAATTGTTTTAGAAGTTAAATCTACTTTTGCAACACCATTATTTTCCTGGAGTGTAACCCAGGCCGTTTTTGAATCATCTGAAATAGTAACATATTCAGGCTCGATATCCTGAGCAAAGCTTTTGGCAAACTTTGAAATTCTAAAACCATCTTTTTGCAAAGCTACTGCCTGATTGCTAAAAGAACTAAAATCTAAAGTTGTAACAGTGTAGTTATTAGCTACTTCAATAATAGAAATTGTTCCGTTTGGATCTTGTGTGTAATCTGTATTTGGTTCCCCTTCATTAGCCGTCATAATATATTTTCCATCAGGTGAAAAAGTAACCATATCAGGTAATGCACCAACAGTAACTTGTTTAATCAAACTATAATCTGTAGTATTAAAAATAACTACTTTTCCGTTTCCTTGTTTGTTTACAGTTGATTCCAGGGCAACTGCCAGTTTTCCATCAAAAACAGAAACACTGTTTGAAGCTCCTTCATATGGAGTTAAATCGATTTTCCCAATTTTGGCTGGTTTTGCAGGATCAGACAGGTCAATAGCATCAATCTGATTCGTTCCGCTATTATTTACTGTAAAAAGTTTTTTTGTTTTTTCGTCATAAGCCGTTATTTCTGCTGCACCTTCTCCTCCAATAGTTATAGAACCAATTTCTTTAAAAGTTCCCGGATTTTCATTTACAACAACCTCAGGTTCCTGGCTGTTCGAATTTTCATCATTATTACAACTTACCATAATAGATAAAGCGGCTAATAATGAAATAGTTAGTTTTTTCATTTTTGTGTTTTTTAGTTTTGCCAAATGTAATTACGAGAAAATGGTCCCATATTAAGGCTGTATTATTTAATCTTTAAACTTAAACCAAATCAGATATTTGATTTAAATATGATATGATTTTGATTGTAGTATTTTATAATCCTTTTGAATGATTATCTTTGTACACTTTCAAATTTAGAACCTCTTTATGTCAACAAATAATAGAAGATTTCCAGCAGAATGGGAGAAACAACAAGGAATTGTATTGTGTTTTCCGCATAATGGTAACGACTGGCCAGGAAAATACGAAGCTGTTCAATGGGCTTTTGTAGAATTTATTAAAAAAGTAGCCACTTTTGAAACTGTTTTTTTGGTCGTAGCCGATGAAAAACTAAAAGAAAAAGTAGCCGAAATGTTAGAAAGAGCCCGTGTAAATATTCAGAATATATCTTTCATTATTCATAAAACGAACAGAAGCTGGATGCGCGATTCAGGACCAATTATTGTAAAAAATGGTTCAAAAAGAGAAGCATTGAATTTCAATTTTAATGGTTGGGCTAAATATAAAAATTATCAATTGGATAAATTTGTCCCTTCTAAAATAGCTGATTTTATCGATGTTCCTCTAACGCAGGTAATCTATAAAGGAAAACCGGTAATTGTAGAAGGCGGAGCAATTGATGTAAACGGAAGAGGAACTTTATTGACTTCTGAAGAATGTTTAATGCACCCGACAATTCAGGTTCGAAATAAAAATTTCACCAAAGAAGATTATGAAGCTGTTTTCAAGGAATATCTAGGAGTTACAAATGTAATTTGGCTTGGAAATGGAATTGAAGGTGACGATACACACGGACACATCGACGATTTATGCCGATTCGTAAATGAAGATACAATTGTAACGATTGTAGAAACAGATAAAAATGATGCTAATTACAAGCCGTTACAAGACAACTTGAAACGTTTGCAAAATGCAAAATTAGAAGACGGAAAATCTCCAATTATTGTAGCATTACCAATGCCAAAGCGTGTTGATTTTGAAGATTTAAGATTACCGGCAAGTTATGCTAACTTCTTGATTTTGAATAATTGTGTATTAGTACCTACATTTAATGATAGCAATGACAGAGTCGCACTAAATATATTATCAGAATGTTTTCCAGACAGAGAAGTAATCGGAATAAGCTGTATTGATTTTATCTGGGGATTTGGAACACTACATTGCTTGAGTCAGCAGATTCCAGCATAATATTAGCCACAGATTGCATAGATTAAACGGGTTTTTTATCTCGCAAAGTCACAAAGTCTTTTTATAAGTTTGTCAGACTGACTGAAGTTGAAGTCCTGAAAAAGTTTTAAGTTTAAATTTATTCAATAGTCTCCAGTTTTAAATGGAGGAAAATACGTCTTCATTAAAGGCTTTAATCAAAATTTGTATTTTGACTAAAGCCTTTTTTATTGATATATGCTTAACATGCAGACTGCCGGGTGTACGGAACAACATTCTTATATTTGTATATTCAATAATGCAGAAATGCAGATTTAATTTTTATATGAATAAAATATTTTTTACCCTCTCCATGCTTTCTGCAGGAGTTGTGTTCTCACAGTCTCATTCGCAAAAAAAAACTGAACTTACATTTGCGACCTATAATGTAAGTATGGAATCTGAAAATTATTCTCCAAGAGGTACAAAGGGAAATTCGGAACAGATATTGATCCATGAGCTTAATTCAGGAAATAATGCTCAAATCAAAAATATTGCCCAGATTATTCAGACCGTAAGGCCTGACGTTATTCTGCTAAACGAGTTTGACTACATTAAAAATCCTAAACTAGGTGTAAAGGCGTTTGTCAAAAATTATTTAAAAGTGGCTCAAGGCGGAGCAAAAGCTATTGATTATCCTTATTACTATTACTCAACCGTGAATACCGGTCAGCCAAGTCCTTACGATTTAAACAATGACGGAAAGTTGGAAAATTTCGGGAGTGATGCCTGGGGATTTGGTATGTATCCCGGTCAATATGCGATGGTACTTTTGTCAAAATATCCTATTGATGTTAAAGCAGTTCGTACTTTTCAAAATTTTAAATGGAAAGATATGCCAGAACCACTGCTTACTAAAAAGGCGGATGGATCAGACTGGTATAGCAAAGAGGCATGGTCACAATTTCCATTATCTTCAAAATCTCACTGGGACGTTCCTGTTCGGGTTGACAAGAAAACAGTTCATATTTTAGCGAGTCATCCGACTCCTCCGTCTTTTGATGGTGATGAAGATCGTAATGGAAAAAGAAATCATGATGAAATTAGGTTCTGGAAGGACTACATTTCAGACAATTCCGCTTCGTATATTTATGATGACAAAGGCTTAAAAGGCGGGTTAGCTGCAAATTCTCAATTTGTTATAATGGGAGATCAAAATGCTTCGCCCGTTGAAGGAAACGCTATCAAAGAAGGTATACAGTCATTACTTGCCAGTCCAAAAGTTAATAGTGAATTTTCGCCTGCGAGTAAAGGTGGTGCTGAATATACTCCTGAAAATGCTTTCGGAATTAACCATACTGCTTTTTGGAGAATGCGTGCTGATTATGTGTTGCCTTCCAAACTAGGTTTTAAATTTGTTAACAGTGGTGTGTTTTGGCCTGCCAAAGGCGAACCAATGTCAGAATTGGTTGAAAAACGTGAATCAAGTTCGGATCATCGTTTGGTTTGGGTAAAGGTAATTTTGGAGTAAATAGATCTTTTATAGAGTTTCTCGTGAAGATTTCTCCTGACGTCGAAATGTGAAATAAAATGAGAAAAGAACTTTGTGTCTTGACGACTTTACGAGATTAAACCATAATAAAAAACCTTGTTAGCAATAACAAGGTTTTTTATTTTATATCTCTTCAGATAATTTATCTGCTCTTCATGGTCTGATAAAAGGCGGCAATAATTGGCTGCAAACCTCTCCAAAACCAAGTCTTACTTCAGCATTTTCGCAAAAACCTCTAATGATAACCGTATCATTGTCCTCGATAAATTTACGTTCGCTTCCGTCATTTAATTTCAAAGGATTTTTTCCTCCCCAAGTCAATTCCAGCATAGAACCAAAACTGTCCGGAGTAGGGCCTGAAATCGTTCCGGAACCCATCATGTCACCAGAATTTACGCGACAACCGTTTGAAGTATGGTGCGCTAATTGCTGACTCATGGACCAGTATAAATATTTAAAGTTTGATTTGGAAACCACAGTTTCTTCAGCATCTTCAGGTTTAATAGAAACTTCAAGATGAATATCAAAAGCTTTTTTCCCTTTAGTCTGTAAATAAGGTAACGGTGATGGATCTTGTTTAGGACCTTTAGTTCTAAAAGGCTCCAAGGCATCCATAGTTACAATCCACGGAGAAATTGATGTAGCAAAGTTTTTTGCTAAGAATGGACCTAGTGGCACATATTCCCATTTCTGGATATCACGCGCGCTCCAGTCATTCAATAAAACCATTCCAAAAATATAATCTTCTGCTTCGTAAGTTGGGATATTTTCTCCCATTATATTTACGTCAGTGGTAATAAAAGCTGTTTCTAATTCAAAATCTACCAAACGAGAAGGTCCAAAAACCGGATATTTTTCTCCAGCCGGTAAAGTTTGTCCCATTGGCCTGTGAACCGGAATTCCAGACGGAACAATAGTAGAGCTTCTTCCGTGATATCCTACAGGTATGTGCAGCCAGTTTGGTAATAAAGCATTTTCAGGATCGCGGAACATTTTTCCCACGTTCGTAGCGTGTTCTTTACTAGAGTAAAAATCAGTGTAATCACCAATTAAAACAGGTAATTGCATTTCTACATCGTCAATTTGAAAAATAACAATATCTCGATCTTTTGTTGAATCTCTTAGTTGTGGGTTAGTTTCGTCGAAAATATCGGCAATGCGATTTCGAACTAAACGCCATGTTTTTTTTCCATCAGAAATAAAATCATTAAGCGTGTCTTGCATGAACATATCATCAGTTAAATCTATTCCTGCAAAATAGTTTAATTGTTGTAGAGCCCCTAAATCTATAGCGTAGTCGCCAATTCGTGTTCCTACAGTAACGACATTTTCTTTGGTAAGAAATACACCGAAAGGAATATTTTGAATAGGGAAGTCGCTATTTTCTGGCACTTCTAACCATGATTTTCTTTTGGTATCGTTAGCGGTTATTGGCATGTGAATGTTAATTATTTGTTGAAAAATTGTATGTCAAATATATCATAATCTAGCAGTTTGACAAACGTTTTTTTGTATTTTTGCAGGAAATTAACGAAAAACGAAAAAATGCAACGCGACGAACAAATTTTTGACCTTATACTAGAGGAACAAGACAGACAAATTCACGGATTAGAACTTATCGCTTCAGAGAATTTTGTAAGTGATGAGGTAATGGAAGCAGCTGGGTCTGTTTTAACAAACAAATATGCTGAGGGATATCCTGGCAAAAGATACTACGGCGGTTGCGAAGTAGTTGACGTTATTGAGCAAATTGCGATCGACAGAGCTAAAGAATTATTTGGTGCAGAATATGCAAATGTTCAGCCACACTCAGGATCTCAGGCAAACACAGCAGTTTACCATGCATGTTTAAATCCTGGTGATACTATTTTAGGTTTCGACTTATCTCACGGTGGTCACTTGACTCACGGTTCTCCGGTAAACTTTTCAGGTCGTTTATACAAACCGGTTTTTTATGGTGTAGATGCTGAAACGGGTCGTTTAGACTATGATAAAATTCAGGAAATTGCAACAAAAGAACAACCAAAATTAATCATTGCAGGAGCTTCGGCTTATTCTCGTGATATGGATTTTGCACGTTTCAGAGAAATCGCTGATAGCGTTGGAGCAATCTTGTTTGCTGATATTTCTCACCCTGCAGGACTTATTGCAAAAGGATTAATGAATGACCCAATTCCACATTGTCATATTGTTTCTACAACAACACACAAAACATTACGCGGACCACGTGGAGGTTTGATCTTAATGGGGAAAGATTTCGAAAATCCACAAGGGTTGAAAACTCCAAAAGGAGAAATCAGAATGATGTCTTCATTATTAGATCTTGCTGTTTTCCCTGGAAATCAAGGAGGACCTTTAATGCACATTATCGCTGCTAAAGCTGTTGCTTTTGGTGAAGCATTAAAAGATGAGTTCTTTACATATGCAATGCAATTGCAAAAAAATGCAAATGCTATGGCAGATGCTTTTGTAAAAAGAGGATACCAAATTATTTCTGGAGGAACTGATAACCACATGATGCTTATTGACTTAAGAAATAAAAATATTTCTGGTAAAGAAGCTGAAAACGCATTAGTAAAAGCAGAAATTACTGTAAATAAAAATATGGTTCCATTTGATGATAAATCACCATTTGTAACTTCAGGAATACGTGTAGGAACAGCTGCAATCACAACTCGTGGTTTAGTTGAAGAAGACATGGAAACTATCGTAGCTTTAATCGATAAAGTATTAGCTGATCATACCAATGAAGCTGTTATCGAAGAAGTAGCAAACGAAGTAAATGAAATGATGAGCGAAAGACCAATTTTCGTTTATTAAAAATCAGTCATAAAGTCTTAAAGTCGAAGGTCGAAAGTCTTGAAATGGAATGTAAAAATTCTATTTTAGTTTTGATCTTCGACTTTTTTTGACTTTACAACTTTCGACTTTACAACTTTAAGACTTATAAAAAATGGGCGTACTAAGATTACAATTACCAACAGATCCAAGATGGGTAAATATTGTAGAAAAAAATATTGAAGAAATCCTGACAGATCACGCTTGGTGCGAGCAAAAAGCAGCAACAAACGCAATAACAATTATCACCAACAATTCTGAACATCAGGATTTGGTAAAAGATTTATTGGCTTTAGCCAAAGAAGAAATCGATCATTTTGAGCAAGTTCATAATATCATAATCAAAAGAGGCTTAAAACTAGGACGCGAACGCAAAGACGATTATGTAAATGAATTGTATTTATATATGAAGAAAAGCGGAGACGGCAGCAGAGTTTCAGGTCTTGTAGAAAGATTGTTATTCTCTGCTATGATCGAAGCCAGAAGCTGCGAACGTTTCAAAGTTTTATCTGAAAATATTCAGGACGAAGAATTAGCTGTTTTCTACAGAGAATTAATGGAAAGTGAAGCTGGGCATTACACCACTTTCATTACTTACGCCCGTAAATACGGAGTAGGAATCGATGTTGAAAAACGTTGGAGAGAATGGTTGGCTTACGAAGAATCAATTATTACAAACTACGGAAAAGGAGAAACGATACACGGGTAGAATTTTTTAGTCTCGGTTTTCAGTCTCAGTTTTCAGTTTTTTTAGTGTTCAGGACAGTCTCAGTCTCAGTCTTAGTCTCAGTTTCCACGTTTGTCACGTTGAGCGAAGTCGAAACGCGACCCAATAATAAATTTTTCCAAATAAAAAAATCCGTATAAATCTGCGTTTTCGCGATAGCGAATCTGTGTCATCCGCGTTCAAATAAAAACAAAGTTTTAATAATCTAAAATCTGCAATCAACAATCTAAAATCCCTATATTTGAGAGTAACGAAAAACTCAAAGCTATGAGAATAGAAACTGATCTGAAATTAGGATTTAAAGATGTAATGATTCGACCAAAAAGATCAACGCTTAAAAGCAGATCAGAAGTGTCGCTGGAACGGAATTTTAAGTTTTTGCATTCTACTACAATCTGGACAGGAATCCCAATTATGGCGGCAAATATGGATACCGTTGGTACTTTTGAAATGGCTCAGGTTTTAGCCAAAGAGAAGCTTTTTACAGCCATTCATAAACATTATTCATTAGAAGAATGGAATGATTTTTTGAAAAATGTTACGCCGGATTTTTATGATTATATAGCTATTAGTACAGGAACAGGAAAAGAAGATTTTGCGAAAATTGGTCAAATTATAACTGCAAATCCGTTGCTGAAATTTATTTGTATTGATGTCGCCAATGGTTATTCAGAGCACTTTGTTCAGTTTTTAAAACAAACCCGAAAACAATATCCCGATAAAGTCATTATTGCCGGAAATGTGGTTACTGGCGAAATGGTCGAAGAACTATTATTAGCTGGAGCCGATATTGTAAAAGTCGGTATTGGTCCTGGTTCAGTGTGTACAACGCGTGTAAAAACAGGCGTTGGATATCCGCAACTTTCGGCTATTATAGAATGCGCAGATGCCGCTCATGGATTAGGCGGACATATTATAAGTGATGGCGGATGTAAAACTCCGGGAGATGTTGCGAAAGCTTTTGGTGCAGGTTCAGATTTTGTTATGTTGGGCGGAATGCTCGCAGGACATACGGAAAGCGGAGGAGAGTTAATCGAAATAAACGGCGAAAAATTCAAACAATTTTATGGCATGAGTTCTACAACGGCAATGGATAAATATGTTGGAGGTGTTGCAGAATATAGAGCCAGTGAAGGTAAAACAGTTCAGGTGCCTTATAAAGGAAATGCTATCAATACAGTTTTGGATATTTTAGGAGGATTGCGAAGCACGTGTACTTATGTGGGCGCTTCGAGACTAAAAGAGTTGACAAAACGAACGACTTTCATCCGCGTAAGCGAACAGGAAAATCAAATTTTTACTAAATAATAAAAAGTATTTTAAATAGAATTATGATTAAGATTACAGCAGCAACAATAAACGATATTAAGCAAATTCAGAATATAGTAAATATTACATGGCCAATTACTTACGGTGAAATTCTATCAAAAGAACAATTAGATTATATGTTGGGGCTTTTTTATTCTACTGAAGCTTTAATCGAACAATACAATGAAGAAATACAATTATTTTATATGATTGATGAAGATGAAACTAATATAGGTTTTATCGGAATAGAGCATAAATATAATGGAGAAGCAATAACTAAAATTCATAAAATCTATCTTTTGCCGGAAACCCAAGGAAAAGGAATCGGTAAAAAAGTTATTGACGAAATTGAAAAATTGGCTTTACAAAATAATTCAACAGCTTTATCCTTAAACGTAAACCGCTTTAATCCGGCTTTAGGTTTTTATAAGAAAATAGGTTTTGAAGTTAAAGAAGAAGTTGATATCGAAATTGGAAACGGTTATTTGATGGAAGATTATGTGATGAAGAAAAAAATATAAAAGTAATTTTTTCTGATTCTTGTCATTCCGAGGAACGAGGAATCTCCACAAGCAACTCCGCACAGAATAGTTGACAATTTTTGTAGAATTTCTTGTGGAGATTCCTCGTTCCTCGGAATGACAAACTGTGCGTATTTGTAGTTAATTTTGTTGAAATACAGTCTTTTGTATTGTTTGTTTTAACTCACAATCACATCATGCTTAAACAGCAATCCTTTTACTTCCTTCAAAGAAAAAACAGCTTTCTTTAGTTTGGTTTTTGAAGGATCAATAGTATAATTATAACTGGTTTTAAAATCGGCTTTGTTGGCGATTGCTTTGTCAAATTCTGAGCGATATAAGTCGCAATTATCAAAAAGAACACTTGTAAGATCAGTTGCCATAAAATCTACGGCAATTAAACTGCAATTGGTAAATGTGGTTCCTTTTATTTTTAAGGTGTAAAACTTAGAAAAATCAAGAATACAATCATAAAAGTGAACTTCAAATATGAGTTTGTCGCACATTGCAAAATTCACTTCTTTGATTTCGCAACGATTAAAAGTTGCAGTTCTAAAAGCTACATAATTTATTTTGGCCTCATTAAAAATGCAATCATTAAAGATGCAGTCAATAAATGTAACTGCTAAAAAAGTACAGGCAGAAAAATTACAATTATTAAAAACACAACATTCAAAATCCTTAAAATTGGCATTATCTCTACCATAAACAATGGTATCGTATTCTTTATCAAGGAAATATTCAGACTCTTTTTTCAAGGCAATTATTAAGGATTATTTTAAGCTCCAAAAGATAATAATTACAATGCATTAATTGGATAGTAAATGGCATTATTTTTTAAGTTCTAAAACTAGTGGATTTAAAAAAAAACGAGCAGATTTGTTTTTCGAATTGCTTTATTATACTATTAATTTGCTGTAGCTTTACACTTATTTTTCGTTAAAACATAACATTTATATTATATGGGATCAACAAGAAAAGAACATGATTTTCTGGGAGAATTAGACATTCCCAATCATTTATATTATGGTATCCAAACTTTTAGGGCTGTAGAAAATTTTAACATTACGGGGATTCCAATTTCAAAGGAACCTTTGTTTATCAAAGCATTGGGATATGTTAAGAAGGCTGCTGCTTTAGCAAATAAAGATTGTGGAGCTCTTGATCCTAAAATTGCCGAAGCAATCTGTTATGGAAGTGATCAGGTTATTTCAGGTAAATTTGATCAGGAATTTGTAAGTGATTTGATTCAGGGAGGAGCCGGAACATCGGTAAATATGAATGCTAACGAAGTTATTGCCAATATTGGCCTTGAATATCTTGGACATAAAAAGGGAGAATATAATTTCCTGCATCCTAACAATCATGTAAATTGTTCTCAATCAACCAATGATGCTTATCCATCGGCATTTAGAATTGCACTTTACATGAAAATGGAAAGTTTTATTAAAACATTAGAAGGTTTAGAAGTTGCTTTTGCTGCAAAAGGAGAGGAGTTTAAAAGTGTCCTGAAAATGGGAAGAACGCAATTGCAAGACGCTGTTCCTATGACATTAGGGCAGGAATTTAAATCATATGCGACTACAATAGGCGAAGATGTTAAAAGATTAAAGGATGCTCAAAGTCTGGTTTTGGAGATCAATATGGGGGCAACTGCAATTGGTACAAGAGTAAACGCACCGGAAGGATATCCGGAAATTTGTGTAAATTATCTCGCCAAAGAAGTTGGAATTCCGTTAACGCTTTCTCCTGATTTAATTGAGGCCACAGTTGATACCGGAGCATACGTTCAGATTATGGGAACACTAAAAAGAACTGCCGTAAAAATTTCTAAAATCTGTAACGATCTAAGACTATTAAGCTCAGGTCCCAGAACTGGTCTTAACGAAATAAATTTACCGGCGCGTCAGCCCGGATCTTCAATAATGCCCGGAAAAGTAAATCCCGTAATTCCGGAAGTGGTCAACCAAACTTGCTTTTATGTTATTGGTCAGGATCTTACGGTTACTATGGCAGCTGAAGCAGGACAATTACAATTAAATGTAATGGAACCGGTAATTGCCTTTGCCATGTTTACATCATTAGATTACCTGTCGAATGCAATTCAGACTTTAATTGATAAATGTATTATAGGAATTACTGCAAATGTAGACCATTGTTACAATATGGTAATGAACAGTATTGGTATTGTTACTCAGCTTAATCCAATTTTAGGTTATGAAGTTAGTGCCAGTATTGCTGGTGAAGCTTTGCAAATGAATAAAAGCGTACATGATATTGTAGTAGTCGAGAGAAAATTAATTACTCAGGAAAAATGGGACGAAATTTATTCGTTAGACAATTTAATAAATCCTAAGTTTATTACGAAATAAAATATTTACCCTTATAATTTTAAAAGCCGTCAATTTTATTGACGGCTTTTTTTGTGGTTTCAACTACTGTTTTTTAAAATAATTATTGTGTAAAATATTGAAAATTAGGTATATATTTACATAAAGGTTGAGCGCTATTTAGAAGAAATAAAATTTTAAAATGATAAATTTTTTAAAAAATAATTGTTTTCATTCTCAAATCTTCGGGTTACTCTTTTTTGTGACATTCAACTCCATTGCTCAGGAATCTGTTAATCCGGAATTATGTCCTCCCAGAACAATACTGGAAATCTTTAAAAAAAAGGATTCTGCGTATGTTGTTAAACCCACAAAAAATAATTTTTTCCTGGTTATTCCAGCGATTGGTTCACAGCCTGCAACCGGATTCTTTTTTGGCGGAGTAGCACAATATACTTTCAAAGGAAAACAAGAATCAGATAAATACTCTATTGCTAATTTAGGAATAACATATACGGCAAAGAAACAATGGCTTGTAAACGTGAAGAATAATATTCTGCTCAGGAACAACAGGATTTTTTTAAGTGGAGATTATCGATTGTATATTTTCTCACAGCCCAATTACGGACTGGGAACTACTAATATTCCACATCACAGTAGGAAAAATAATTTTAGTATTGATTCTATTGCACAACCAATGGATTACGATTATTTTAAATTTCACCAAACCGTATCTTTTGAAGTTTACAATAATTTTTATGTTGGCGGAGGAATAAATCTCGATTGGTATACAAGTATAAAAGATAAAGATCTGGATATCGGGAATCAAAAATATACCTATCATTATACTTATAGCCAAAAACACGGATTTAGTGATTTAGAATATTTTTTAAATGGGATAAGTCTCAACTTAGTGTATGATTCACGAGACAATCAGGTTAATTCAACCCACGGGTGGTTTGCCAATATCAACTATCGTTTTAATCCGGTTTTGTTTAATAATCAGGATTACAGTAATGTTTTGTATGCAGAATACCGTCATTTTATACCAGTTTCAAGTAAAGACAAAAGATATATCTTAGCCCTCTGGACTTACGGTCAATTTGTAACAAGAGGAAAAGTTCCGTACTTAAACTTACCGGCCATTGGCTGGGATCAGCGCAGCCGGAGCGGAGAAGGATATACACAGGGATTGTTTAGAGGAAACGGTTTGATTTATCTTTCAACAGAATTCAGGTTTCCAATTACTTGTGACCAAATGTTTAGCGGGACAGTCTTTACTAATTTTGTAACCGCAAGTAACGACGATAATAACATCTCTTTGTTTAGATCAGTACAACCTGCTGTGGGAGTAGGTTTGCGCATTTTAATTGATAAAAAAACACGAACAAACCTGATTGTCGATTATGCGTGGGGAAATAATTCTAAAGGATTCTATTTGAATGCTGGTGAAAGTTTTTGAATTTAAAAAATTAATTATCAAATGGTTATGTTTTAAATGTGAGAATTTTATCATAATTAAATCATAATATTCGAAAGAAAAAACTTAAATTTGAGATTCAATTAACTTTCAAAAACAAATATTATGAAACAGTACAGTTTATTATTAGTTGTTTTCCTGTCGGCAATAGGGATGCAGGCCCAGGATGCCAGATCCTTTTCTCTTAACTTGTATGGTAGTTACAATTTTTCTGATACGATTGATTATGATGGTTATTCTGCAACTATTGAAGATGGTTTTCAATATGGAGCAGGTTTTGAATATTTTTTCTCTACAAACAATTCAGTCGAAGTAAAATATCTAAGAGCAGATACTAAACTTCCCTTTTACGATCCGGCAGGTAATCAATTAAATGCGGGGGACGATAAAGGAGCATTAAATTTTATTCTTCTTGATGCCACACATTATTTCGACATAGGATCAAACTTATTGCCTTATTTAGGCGGAGGACTTGGCGTTGGGATTACCGAAACACCACAAAGCGGCAGCGGAACTTATTTTGCCTGGAACATAAAAGGCGGTGTAAAAATTAAAACGGCTTCATCAGTTTCTGTAAATATCAATGCGTATCTTCAATCCATGTCTGCAGCAGTTGGCAATAGTTATTACTGGACCTATTATGGGCCGGTTGGTGTAGAAGATTATGTAAGTACTTATCAGTTTGGACTTGGTGCCGTATTAAGTTTCAACTTCAAAAATTAATAGCATACCCAAAAAGCATATTTAAAAATACAAAAGCATTTGCCACTGGTGAATGCTTTTTTTAGTTGCTAAAAGTTACTGTTCATAATTAAATCATAATTTATAACTATTGTGATTTATATTTTTAATGGCAATCGTTATTTTTGTTATTCAACATTAATCAAAATGAAATTACTTATAGTCGAGGACGAACCAAATCTTTTATCGATTTTGCGCAAGGGATTTGCTGAAAACAACAACGAAGTTAGTGTAGCCATGGATGGTACAACAGCCTTAGAAATGCTTCACAACTATAATTTTGATGTTGTAATCTTAGACGTAATGCTGCCGGATATTAACGGAATTGAAATTTGCAGACGACTGCGTGCCAGTAAAAACTTTGTTCCAGTCTTGCTTTTAACAGCTCTTGGTACTTCAGAAAATATTGTAACAGGACTTAATGCCGGTGCCGATGATTATCTCGTTAAACCTTTTAAATTTGGAGAACTTGATGCAAGGGTTAACGCTTTAAACCGAAGAGCACATCAGGAAACCGAAAGAATCGATAGTATAACAGTAGGCGATTTAGAAGTAAATGCACGGGCTAAAACGGTAAAAAGAGATGGTGAATCTATAATCTTAACCGCAAAAGAATTTAAACTATTGTATTATTTAGCGAAAAATAGTGGAAGAATTGTTTCCCGTGATCAGATTTTAGATAATGTATGGGATATTAATTTTGATATGAATACCAATGTTGTTGATGTTTACATCACCTATTTAAGAAAAAAAATAGATAAACCTTTTGCAACCAAACTGATTCATACCATGAAAGGTTTAGGTTATGTCATAAAGCCATAAAATGGATATAAGAAAAAAAATCACTTTTACTTATGTAGCACTTTCTACGTTTAGTACACTATTATTATGTGTTATCGTTTTTGTACTGTTTCGTGAAAATAACAGATACCACTTCTTAAAACGATTAGAAGACAGGGCTAAAATTGTGGCATCAATTCATTTTCAGAATGATCCTGAAAAAAGTAAATATTACCGGGAATTAAAGAAAAACGGACTTGAAGAACTTATTGAAGAAGAAGAATTTGTTCTTAAAATAAACAGCGCCAACAGTTTTGATTATAATACTAATTTAAATTTACCAAACGAGTTTTACACTAATGTTTTAAGAACCGGAGAAGATTATTTTGAAGTAAACAGCAAATATTATTTAGGACAGGTTTTTAAAGAAAACAATCAAAGGTATATTGTAATAGTTGCCGCAAGAGACCGAAGAGGAAAAACGACGACTATTTTTATTGCAAAAATATTAATTTTTGGAGGTATTGCATTTATCCTTTTGGCTTTCTTTTTAGGAAGATTTCTGGCAAAAAGGGTTATTAATCCAGTAGCGAGAATTACCAGAGAAGTAAATAGGATCAGTGCATCTAATTTGCATAACAGATTACCTGAAGTTAAAAATTCAGATGAAATTTCAGATCTTACCGAGACATTTAATGATATGCTGGATCGTTTGGAAACCTCTTTTGAAATCCAGGCTAATTTTATAAACAATGCATCACACGAATTAAAAACACCAATAACAACTATTATCGCCGAGTCTGAAATTATGCTTTTGAAAGAAAGGGATGTTTCAGAATATATTCAGTCTTTAGAGAATATATACAATCAGGCTTCAAAATTAGGAAACCTGACAGAGAGCTTATTAAAGCTCACACAAACCGGTTACGATGGTAAAAAACAAGTACTGGATATTGCCAGAATAGACGAGTTGTTAATGGATGTAAAATCTGATCTGGATAAAATTTATCCTGATAATCGCGTGAGTATGAAATTTAATTTTGCTCCAAAAGATTCTAATCTGCTTTTAATACCTTGTAATAAGCCTCTTTTAGAGCTGGCAATTAATAATATTATTACAAACGGTGTAAAATATTCTGATAATAACGAAGTATTTGTGACACTTTCTGCAAATCAGGAAATGATTAAGATCGCTATTAATGATATTGGTATTGGTATTCCGCCAGAAGATATTCCGCATTTGTATGAACCTTTCTTTAGAGGAAAAATAGCAACAAAATATATAGGTTATGGTTTAGGACTTCCATTGGCTTCAAAAATTATACGAATGCATGATGGAGAAATACAAGTTCAGTCAGAGCAAAATAAAGGCACTATTGTAACTATTGTTTTTAATAAATCAAAAATAAAGAAAATCAACATTAAAAATTCTAATGTTGAATCTTAGAAACTTCTAATTTTATATTAAGACCCTTCTAATATTGGTGAAGTTATTTTGTATGTATAAACTAAACGATTGTACATATGAAAAATTTCCTAATACCTACCACTTTAAAAGATGATACTATTTGCGCTGTAAAATCAGCAATCAGCCAGGCAAAATCATCAGGTTGTGAAATCATTTTAATGATGGTTTCAGATGCTCCAGATACTTTTTCATCATCAGGTTACTTACGCGAAATGCGCACCGGACTTACTGCAAGTCAGGAAACTGTACTTGATACCTGTCGCTATATAATAGATCACACTCCAAACTGCAAAATAAAAGTACACAATCAATACGGACTTTCGTCTCCAATTTTTAAACGTATTATTGATGTTTTCTCTGTAAAATTAATGATTCTTACACATTCATATAAACAGGAAACAAAAAGAATTCATCAATATGTAGTACAACTGGCTGCAAACCAAAAATGCCCAATATTACATTTAAGCTTAGAGCAATACAAAGATGATTTTAATAAAGCACTTTATATAGAAAATGCGAGCGGTAATATGCATGTCAAAGATGTACAGCAGTTTTTAAGTGCCAATTTTTCATTCGAAATTGTAAGTCAGACTGCCAGTTTTGAAGATAATTACGAAAATTTTGCACCTCATTTATCTGAAGCTATTTCAAAATATGATATCGATTTATTGGTTGAAACCCGCAAAGGCGAAAAAATCAAATTCAAGAAAAAGAAAACAGAAAATCTAAACGACAAATTAGGGCTTCCGGTTCTCTCACTTTATGAAGAAATGGCATAAGACCAAATTGTTGCTAAAAAAATACACAAGTTTAATTTTAAACCGAAAGATATGTTGTTAAAGAAAAGAATACCAATGAAGTACGTTCTCGGGAAAATTAAAGTAGAAATTACATTAGTATTGGCTTATACCATACTATTTGAAGTTTTTCACAATTATTTCATCAATCTTCCCGTAGATATCCCAATTGCAATACCAACAATGATTGGTACCATTATATCCCTGCTATTGGCTTTTAAGTCAAATCAGGCTTATGACAGATGGTGGGAAGCACGAATTGTCTGGGGAGCAATTGTAAATGATTCCAGAACACTGATCAGGCAAGTACTGACATTTTATAAAGATCCTGATTTTTCTGTAGAAGCAAACGAATTCAAAGAAAATTTTGCAAAGAGACAAATTGCCTGGTGCTACAGTTTAGGGCAATCCCTTCGAAATAAAGATGCCCTAAAACCTCTTGAAGGTTTGATTAGCGAAGAAGAAATGCGTTTTGTAAAAAACCATCAAAACATACCTAATGCGATTTTATTACTGCATGCAAGAGATCTGCGAAATGCTAAAAATGACAAACGTATTAATATGTACCAACAGGTAGAAATTGATAATACATTATCGAGATTGTGTGATGAAATGGGTAAATGTGAGCGTATTAAAAATACCATTTTCCCAACGACTTACAGTATGTACATCAGATTGACATTGTGTTTGTTTATTTTGTTACTGCCTTTTGGATTAATTAGTGTACTTAGCTGGTTTGCGATTCCATTAATTACGGCTATTGCTGCAGCTTTTTTTCTAATCGAAAGAATGGCAATTCACTTGCAGGATCCTTTCGAAAACAGAGCTACAGATACACCTGTAACGGCTATTGCCAATACAATTGAAAAGAATATTACGCAAATGCTGAACGAATACCAAAGCGAATTTGATATTATCAATGAGTTTCATCTTCAGCCTGAGCCTAAAAAAGCGGAAAACAACGCTTACTTTGTTTTATAATTTAATTAAATTGATTTTGGTTTCTCAATTTGTTAGCTGGACAACGCTTTTCATGCCGTTGTCCGGCTTTTTTTGTATTGCTAATCTTAGTTAATATTATGTGTTAGAAATTATTCTATTCAATAAATAAAAAATTATCGATGAAGCAATCTTCCTAATATTTGTATCGAATTTCTCAACTCATTTGTCCAGGGCAAACCAAAGCTCAGTCGCATACAATTCGAAAACTGATCCTGAAAAGAGAAAATTCGGCCCGGCGCAATACTAATATTATGCTGCATGGCCAAATGATAAAATGCTGCAGTGTCTACGCTTTTATCCAGTTCTATCCAAAGAAAAAAACCACCTTGAGGCTGACTCACTTTGGTTCCTTTTGGAAAAGATTCCAAAACAGTATTAATATAATTATTGCAGTTATGAATCAAAATCTGACGTATTTTTCTAAGATGATTCTCATATCGTCCGTTTTTTAGAAAATCACCCACAACTTCATGAGTTATAGTAGGTGAGGAGAGCGAATGGTAAATTTTATTTCGTAGTATTTGTTTTTTGAATTTCCCCGGCGAAACCCAGCCTACACGATAGCCCGGCGCTAATGTTTTAGAAACCGAACTGCAGCAAAGAACAATCCCGCTTTCGTCATACGTCTTACAATTTGTAGGTCGGCTTGAGCCAAAGTACAAATCCCCGTGAATATCATCTTCAATCAACGGAATATTATAGAACTCCATCAACTTAACCACTTCTATTTTATGTTCTGCCGGCATCATACTTCCTGACGGATTACTAAAATTACTCATCAGCAGGCAAAGTTTCACTTTTTTAGACGAAAGAGCCTTTTTCAGTGCATCAAGTTCTATTCCGGTTGTCATATTGGTAGGCAATTCCATGATATACAAACCCAATGATTTGGCCAATTGTAAAATCCCGAAATAAGCAGGACTTTCGGTTATAATAGTATCGCCTGGTTGTGTAAGCGTCATCAAACAATGTGATATTGCGCTTGTACAGCCAGGCATTGTAATAATATCTTCTTCTGTCAGAGATCCGCCCCAGGTAAAAGACCATCTGGCAATTTCCCGTCTTAGATTAGGATTTCCTTTTACCTGCTCATAACTTGTACCGCTATTGGGCAGCTGACGCATCGCCTGGACCATTCCTTTATTTAATTTTGCAATAGGAAGAAGCTCATTTGAAGGAAATCCCAACGAAAGCATCGTAATATTCGGGTCTGTCATATTACCATAAACCTGATCGATTAAATCCTCCCGATCAATATTAGCACATTTTAAAATTGGACTGCTTGGTGATGGCTCAGGAATTGTTCTGGCCGAAATATTACTCACATAATAACCGGATTGCGGTCTCGATTCGATAAGTGACCTGCTTTCTATTTCATAATACGCTTTACTCACCGTGCTCATACTATAACCTGTTTCAGCACAAACTTCACGTATAGATGGTAACTTGTCGCCCACACTTAAAACACCTGATTTTATTTGCTTTTCGATCCTGTCAGCAAACTGAAGATATAAGTAATTTGAATTTTTCATAAAAAAAACTGTTATGGTGCAATTTACAAAAACTGTATCTGTATTGCTGTTTTATTTTTTAGAAATTTGCTTAATAAGAAAACTAAACAAAACCATATTTCGTGAAAACAACAAAATACTACTTCGCTGCCATTACTTGTTTTGTAATCTGGGGATTTTTCAGTTTGGTTTTAAGACCAATACACGACTATCCTTCTTTGGATATTTTATTCTATCGCGTTTTTAGCTGTAGTATTTTAATGTTGCTTATTTCTTTTACTTTCAAAAGAAAAAGAATGAAAGAAGCAGTAGAAACTTTCAACTCAATGTCGGCTTTTGAGAAACGTAAAACAGTTTTGCTGAATATTGGCGGAAGTGTTTTTCTTATGGCAAACTGGTTTACATTTATTTATGTAATGAACCATGTAAGCGTAAAAGCGACTTCTCTGGCATATTTGGTTTGTCCAATTCTTACCACTTTACTGGCTTATTTTATTCTACATGAAAAACTTAGCAAAACACAATGGATGGCAGTCGGATTAAGCATTTCAGGCTGTTTACTTTTATCTTATGCCAATATTATGGATATGTTTTTTAGTATTATAATTGGTTTTACATACGCTTCTTATTTAGTAAGTCAACGTGTTAATAAAGGGTTTGATAAATTTATAATTCTAACATTTCATATTTCGTTGGCAGCTTTGTTTTTATTGCCTTTTTATCCGGCTTACAGCGGCACGATTCCAACAGAATTTAAGTTTTATTTCTGTATCGAAACCATAGCAATTTTATTCACCATTTTTCCTTTATTTCTTAATTTATATGCCCTTTCAGGAATTAATTCATCGACAGTTGGAATGCTTCTAAACATTAACCCAATGATTGCTTTTCTTCTGGCAATGTTCCTGTATAAAGAACAATTTGGACTCATACAAATCATCGCATACGGAATTGTTTTTCTGGCTGTTATTGTTTTTAATTCACATCATATTTTTGCTATGAAGCAAAAGTTTACCATAATATCCAAAGATTCTAAAATAACGTGAGGTTTTTATTTTTTTATTGGTTTGAAATATTAATTACCCGAATCTTACCAGGATATTTAAAACAGGAATGAAAATACTCATTCCTGTTTTTTTTATATTATAATTAAAGTTTTTTTGCAACGAATTACACTAATTTTTACGAATTAAAATTATTCTTAATTGATAACTGAATTGAAGAAAAAAATTAGTGGAAATTTGTGTAATTCGTGGCAAACCTTTTTTCTATCCCTAACAATTTTAATTAAATTACCACAATCTTAACAGGATATTTAAGCAGGAATCACTATTTTCATTCCTGCTTTTTTATGCAATAAAAAGTATGAAAAGAAATGTCAAAGATTGTATGAATTTAGTTTCTGCGTCTTAAGAAAAAAATTAGTGAAAATTATTGGAATTAGTGGCTAAAAAACATTTAATCTCTGGCAAAAAAATACAAACCGAACAACTATATTTATATGAAAAATACCAAACTTCAAGCCTTTATTCCGTTATTTTATTTAGTGTGGTCTGATGATTTACTGACTCAGAAAGAGTTTACAACAATTCAGAAATTTATTAATGATCTGACTTGGCTTTCGCCCGAAGAGAAACAACAATTGGTGTCAAGATTAGATATTTCGAATCCGCCTTCGCGAAATGAACTCACACAGTGGAAACTGGATATTGAAAAAAGCATTCAGAACAAAACAGATATAAAATCTATTTTTGATATTGCAGTGGCACTTTCTGAAAAAGATGTGGATATTTCGACCTTAGAATCCAGTTTTATAAAATTAGAAAATGATCTTGGTATTTTAGGGGAAGAAGCACTTCAGAATTTTAAAACAAAAGCCAATTCTTTTACCGCAAACTCACAAACTAATGCTGATTTCGATATTCAAAAAATAACCGCTATTTTAAATGGTAAAGAAGCAGCTATTATTAATAAGGTAAAATCAGTTATTTCGAGACCTGAATTTGCTTATGAAACTTCTACAGATATCAATGTGTATCGTCAAACTGTTTATAATTGGTGTAAAATCCTGGCCGAAGAAAATCTGGGAAACATGGCATATCCCAAACAATATGGCGGAGGAGAAAACATAGCCGATTATTTTGCCATTATGGAAACCTTAAGTTATCACGATTTAAGTTTGGTAATAAAATTTGGCGTTCAGTTTGGACTTTGGGGAATGAGCGTTCAATCATTAGGAACAGAGAAACATTACGCCAAATACCTAAAAGATATTGGAACATTAAAAATTCCGGGTTGTTTTGCCATGACAGAAACCCATCACGGGTCAAACGTAAAAGGATTAGAAACTACAGCAACCTATAATCATAATGATCAAACATTTACGATTCATACACCTAATAAAAATGCACAAAAAGAATATATTGGTAATGCAGCAGTTCACGGACAAATGGCAACTGTTTTTGCAAAACTGATTATAGAGGATCATGATTATGGTGTAAATGCATTTGTTGTTCCGTTACGGGATACAAACGGGAATACCTTAAACGGAATCACGATTGGCGATTGCGGACATAAAATGGGCTTAAACGGAGTCGATAACGGAACAATTAGTTTTGATAATGTGGTGATCCCGAAAGAAAATATGTTGGATCGTTTTGCTTCGGTTAACGACAAAGGCGAATTCGAAAGCCCGATTCCAAGTGATAACAGACGATTTTTTACGATGTTGGGAACCTTGGTTGGAGGCCGAATCGGGATTCCGCGCTCTGCATTGGCTGCAGCTAAATCCGGGTTAACAGTTGCCATTCGATATAGCGATCAACGCAGACAATTTGGTCCTGAAGGAGGTTCTGAAGTTCCGATTTTAAACTATAGAATGCACCAACGCAGATTGATTCCGCCTTTGGCCAAAACATATGCAGTACACTTTGCTTTACAATACTTAACAAATCGTTTCCTGAATAAAACAGAATCAGAAATGCAGGAAATCGAAGCTTTGGCGGCAGGAATGAAATCCTATTCGACCTGGAGTACCAGAGATATTCTGCAGGAATGCCGTGAAGCTTGCGGGGGAAAAGGATATTTATCTGAAAACCGAATCGATGCTTTAAAAAATGATACTGAAATATATACCACTTTTGAAGGTGATAATACAGTTTTGATGCAATTAGTAGCTAAAAACCGTTTGTCAGAATTCAGAAAATCATTTGGTGAAATGGGATCTCTAGGAATCATTAATTATGTATACGAAAATGCAAAAACGGCAATTACAGAAAAAAATCCGATTGCAACACGCAAAACTGATGAGGAACATTTATTAGATCAGGAGTTTCATTTGCAGGCTTTTATTCATAGAGAAAAAACAATCTTAGCTTCTGCCGCACGACGTATCAAAAAATTGGTTGATGGAGGTCTAGAACCATACGATGCTTTTAATGTTGTACAGCACCAAATGATCGATGTCGCTCAGGCTTATTTAGAAAGAGTGGTTTTAGAACAATTTCAATTAGCTATAAAAGAAGTTGAAGATGTTAAGTCAAAAGAAATATTGACAAAACTAAATCATTTATATGCGCTTTCGCAAATCGAGAAAAACAAAGCGTGGTATCTGGAAGATGGTTATATGGAAGCTGTAAAAACCAAAGCAATCCGTAAAATGGTCAATCAGCTTTGTTGGGATATACGTCCCGATGCGGTTTCTTTAGTAAATGCTTTTGATATTCCGGAAAGTTGTTTGGCGGCACCAATTGCTGTTCGATAAAGAGGAAAGATAAAAGACTAAAGAAAATAGAGGAAAGAGGAAAGATAGAAGAGTAAAGGAAATAGAATCAAGAGAATAGATATAATCTTTAGAGTGGAGCTTTGTCAAAGTTCTAAAATTGACAAAGCTTTGTATCTAAAGTTAGTTTGAGTATTTTTGTCATCCCGAGGAACGAGGGATCTCCGCAAGAAACTCCGCAAACAAATCACAAATCTTTGACGATTCAATAACGGAGATTCCTCGTTCCTCGTAATGACAATATTGAGATCTCTAATAGTTAGTAAAAAATCTTTCTTAATCTATTTCGAAAAAAAAATCAAATAACAAACAATCTTTTGTTATTATTTATTTTATATCATAAAGTGTTTTAAATCATTGTTTTATTAAAATAACTTGCCTTTTCAAAATCTTTTATATTGATAGAAATAACAGGAACTTCAGGAAGAATTTCGTTTAACTTTGTTACAATGGCTTTCGATAAATTGGCTTTTTGATCTGTATTCCGACCTTCCATAATGTATCCAAAAACGTGAATAAAATCGTCTAAAGAATTTCCATTATTATAATAGGTAAACGGATTAATACGAACCTTAATTTCAGATTCAGCGAAAAGAGCTGTTGACGATGCCGCATTAAAAACTTCCTGCATAATATCATCTGCAGATTTTAATCGAATTACATTTTCAGAACAATCAATAATAAAGTGAGGCATTTTGTAAATAGTTGAAATTAATAAATGAAGTACAATCAAATTTACAAAAATCAAATGGGTATAAATATGCTTAACATAGAAACATAGGTTTTATTTTTTAATCGGGAACAATACTGTAACTTTTACTTCCTTTTTCTGTTACAAAATTCAAAATTGACGACTTACTAATTAATTCATTTTTGTATTTACACTTTCTTATATTTGTGGGTCTCATTATATTTTAATTGTCTTGAAAAATTATCTGTTGTTTTTGCTGTTCGTTCTTTTAAGTATTCCTGTTTATTCGTCAGACAGTACAGATACTATTTTGGCAAAATTAAACGACGCTCTTAAAAACAAAGAGCATTATGTTCGTCTAAAAGAAGAACGTATTCTGAATTTCAAAAAAATAAAATCAGATGATCTGACAAAAGAACAAGAATACAATTACAACAAAACACTATATACTGAATACCAAAAATTCAATTCAGATTCAGCTATCTTTTATGTGAAAAAGAATCTGAAAATTGCTGATCAACTTCAAAATAAAGAATTGCTAAACCTGGCAAATCTTCAATTGGTTACCCTTTATTCTTCTTCAGGGAAATACCGTGAATCTGAAGCGCTTTTAAAAAGTATTGATAAAAACAGCCTTTCAAAATCATTGCTTCAAAATTATTATGTAGCCTATAGGGAATTTTTCGAACATTATGCCGCCAACAGTTATGATATAAAATACCTCCAGCAAATACGAAGTTATCGTGATTCTTTGCTCACTGTTTTAGATCCTAATACAGTAAACTATCAGATTACTAAGATTCAGCAAGCCATGTCTCAAAAAAAGCTACAACTTGCAGAGAAACAATTGTTGCAATTATTTGGCAGTATTAAAGAAGATAATCCGCAATATGCTATGATTACCTATCTTTTAGGAAGTATTTATGAAGCAAGCCATCAATTAGAACTAAGAAAAAAATACTATGCACTTTCTGCTACTTCAGATATAAAAAATGCGAATAAAGACAATGCTTCACTTCAGGAATTGGCATTGGTTTTTTATCAGGTTGGCGATGTCGATATGGCGTATAAGCTTACCCAGTCAGCAATTGAAGACGCACTTTATTGCAATGTTCAGTTTCGTACTTTGTTAATGTCAGAGGTTTATTCGATCATCAATACGGTTTATCTGGAGAGAGAAGCACAGCGAAAAACAGAATTACAACTGTATCTTTTGTGTATTAGTCTGCTTTCGGCATTTTTAATTGTAGCCATTATTTATGTATACAAGCAAATGAAAAAAGTATCGAGAATACGTGGAGAACTTTATGAAACCAGTCAAAAATTAGCCAACTTAAACAAAGATATAACCGAGACAAATAATCAGCTGCAGGAACGTAATGCGCAATTATCAGAATCCAACCATATCAAGGAAGAATATATTGCTCATTTTTTCAGTCTTTGCTCGACATATATCAATAAGTTAGAAAATTACCGCATTATTTTAAATAAAAAGGCTACTGCAAAACAGTTTGATGAGATTTATAAAATGCTAAAATCAACTACTCTGGTTGATAATGAACTGGAAGAATTATACAAGAATTTCGACATCATCTTTCTCAATTTATATCCTACTTTCGTCAAAGACTTCAATGCACTTTTAATCAAGGAAGAACAAATCGTTCTAAAGCAGGGAGAATTACTGAATACTGAATTGAGAATTTTTGCTTTGATTCGCTTAGGAATTACGGACAGTGTAAAAATTGCAGCGTTCCTGCGTTACTCTTTAAGTACGATTTATAATTACAGAACCAGAGCTCGAAACAAAGCCGCAGTTTCGCGAAATGATTTCGAAGAAATGGTCATGAAAATAGGTTTAATCTCTGTGAAAGTCTAATTTTTTATTTTAAAATCACTACTTTTTTTGCTGTATATTTTTTATTAATTTATTGATAATAAGTATTTTAATTTTTTATTTCACTACTTTTTTTGCTTTAAAAATTCAACACGAACTATAACGTTTTAGCTTTACAATATTATTAAAAGGTATTTATGACTTTATAGTGCCTTTTAGATTTTAAATTAAATGCTTTAATAAATTAATAGTTATGTTTAAAAACGTTAAAACAATTCTTGTTTTACTTTTGTTGAGCTCGATTGGCGTAAATGCCCAGAGTAAAGTTCCGGTTTATCTGGACGATAAAAAACCAATGGATGAGCGTGTCGAAGATGCACTTAAAAGAATGACAACAGAAGAAAAAATTGCGATAATCCATGCGCAATCTAAATTTAGTTCACCGGGTGTAAAACGTCTTGGAATACCGGAAAACTGGATGACTGACGGACCACACGGAATTCGTACTGAAGTTAAATGGGACGAATGGGATCAAGCTGGATGGACAAATGATTCTTGTATTGCATTTCCGGCTCTTACAGCACTTTCTGCAACCTGGAACAAAGAATTATCTTCATTATACGGAAAATCAATTGGAGAAGAAGCACGTTACCGTAATAAAAATGTACTATTAGGACCTGGAGTTAATATCTACAGAAGCCCATTAAACGGTCGTAATTTCGAATATATGGGCGAAGATCCTTTCTTAGCCGCAAAAATGGTTGTTCCTTATATAAAGGGAGTTCAGTCTAACGGAGTTGCTGCCTGTGTGAAACATTATGCTTTAAATAATCAGGAAACAAATCGTAATTCTGTAAACGTAATTGTTGATGATCGTGCTTTATACGAAATTTATCTTCCAGCTTTTAAAGCAGCTGTTCAGGAAGGTGATGTATGGGCAATTATGGGATCTTATAATAAATATAAAGGTCAGCAATGTTGTCATAACGAATTTTTACTTAATGATATTCTTCGCGGAGAATGGGGTTTCAAAGGTGTTGTAGTCTCAGACTGGGGAGGAGTTAACGATACAAAACAAGCGATTCATAATGGTCTTGATATGGAATTTGGTTCCTGGACAAATGGCCTTTCATGGGGAACCAGTAATGCTTATGATAATTATTTCCTAGCAAAACCATATTCAGAAATGATTAGAAAAGGAGAAGTTGGAACAAAAGAACTAGACGAAAAAGTGCGTCGTGTTTTACGTTTGGCATTTTTGACTACAATGGACAGAAACAGACCTTTTGGATCTTTTGGTACTGAAGAACATGCTAAAGCAGGTTTAAAAATTGCTGAAGAAGGAATTGTATTGCTTCAAAACAACAACAATATATTGCCAATTAATCTTTCTAAAACAAAGAAAATTGCTGTTATTGGAGAGAATGCTATAAAAATGATGACTGTTGGCGGAGGAAGTTCTTCTCTTAAAGCAAGATATGAAATTACACCTCTTGAAGGTTTAAAGAAGAGAATTGGTAATCAGGCAGAAATTGTTTATGCTCGTGGTTATGTTGGAGATCCAACAAGTAATTATAACGGAGTTATAGCAAAAGTAAGTTTAGAAGAAAAACGTTCTCCTGCTGAATTGACTGCCGAAGCTTTGAAAATAGCCAAGGATGCTGATATTGTTATTTTTATTGGAGGTTTAAATAAAAGTGAAAATCAGGATGATGAAGGACATGATCGTAAACAATTAGGACTTCCATACGGTCAGGATAAATTAATTGCAGATTTAGTTAAAGTAAATAAAAATGTAGTTTTTGTAAATATCTCAGGAAATGCTGTGGCAATGCCGTGGGTAAAAGAAGTTCCGGGAATCTTACAAGGTTGGTTTTTAGGTACAGAAGCAGGAAATGCTTTGGCTAATGTTTTAGTTGGAGATGTAAATCCTTCAGGAAAATTAACATTTACTTTCCCTGTAAAATTAGATGATAACGGAGCACATGCTTTAGGAGAATTTCCTGGTGGAGATGAGGTAAAATATAACGAAAGTATTTTTGTAGGATACCGTTGGGCTGACAAACAAAAAGTAAAACCATTGTTTTCTTTCGGTCATGGATTAAGCTACACCACTTTTGAGTACGGAAAAGTAACAGCTGATAAAAAACAAATGTCGGCCGGAGATAAAATTACTTTTTCTGTTAAAGTAAAAAATACAGGATCAAGAGAAGGTGCTGAAATTGTACAGCTTTATATCAGTGATTTAAAATCTTCATTGCCACGCCCTGTAAAAGAATTAAAAGGATTTGAGAAAGTTTTGCTTAAAGCAGGAGAAGAAAAAACAGTAACTGTTACAGTAGATAAAACGGCTTTAAGCTTTTTTGATGATAAAAAACACGACTGGGTTGCTGAACCGGGCGCTTTTGAAGCAATCGTTGGAGCATCATCTACAGATATAAAATCTAAAGTGAATTTCTCACTTCAATAGTTTCATTATTTCTAAATTGGTTGGTTGTAAAGCTGCAATTGTAAAAGTTGCAGCTTTGCTTTTTAAAGACTTCTTAGAGTCTGTAATTCAACTATGCTTCTGTACGTTAGAAGATAAATTCAATATATTTACATTAAACCAAAAATAGAATAAAACTAACCTTTAACCACCAAAAAATATTTTTATGAACTCAACTTCTATTGATATTAAACCAAAAAAACATTATGAAATTCTGGATGGCCTGCGAGGAGTAGCCGCAATTTTAGTAGTTATTTTTCACATTTTTGAAGCCCATAACGGCGGAAGCCGATTTGCACAGATTATCAATCATGGTTACCTAGCCGTAGACTTCTTTTTTCTTTTATCAGGATTTGTTGTGGCTTATGCTTATGATGATCGTTGGGGGAAAATGTCGCAATGGGAGTTTTATAAACGACGTTTAATTCGTTTGCAGCCCATGGTTATTATGGGAATGATTGTTGGCGCTATTTTTTACTATTTTCAGGCTTCGGGGATATTCCCGCAAATTGCAGGAATGGAAGTTTGGAAAGTTATTTTAACAATGGTTATTGGTTTTACTTTATTACCAATTCCGCCATCATTAGAAATCAGGGGTTGGGGCGAAATGCATCCGCTTAACGGACCTGCGTGGTCATTATTTTTTGAATATATAGCTAATATTTTGTACGCTTTATTCTTTCGTAAATTTTCGAATAAAGTTCTTGCAATTTTTGTTTTTATTTTTGCGGCAATGCTTATCAATTATACGGTTTATGGACCAAAAGGAGATGTTATTGGCGGCTGGTCTTTAAATCCTGAACAAATGAATGTTGGATTTACACGTTTGTTATATCCATTTTTTGCAGGAGTTTTACTTTCCAGATTAGGGAAATTAATTCATATAAAAGGTGCTTTCTGGGTTTGCAGTATTTTGATCATTGTTATTTTTTCTATACCAAGAATTGGAGGTGAAAGCAGCCTCTGGATGAATGGTTTGTATGAATCGTTTAGCATTATTATTTTGTTTCCAATAATTGTTGCCATTGGTGCAGGAGGAGAGATAAAAAATGCACTTTCGATTAAAATATGTAAAGCACTTGGAGATATTTCATACCCAATTTACATTACACATTATCCGCTAATTTATTGGTATACGGCTTGGGTTATTGATAATAAAGTATCGCTAAAAGATGGCTATGTTACAGGAATCGGAGTTTTGATTGCCAGTATTTTAATTGCTTTTTTATGTTTGAAATTCTACGATGAACCTGTACGCAATTGGCTTCAGAATAAATTTCAAAAAAGAAAAGTTTCTTAAAGGAGGGGCAAAGTTTCAAAGTTGCAGAGGGTCAGAGCTAAAACCCTTACTTTCAAACTGAATTAAACATTGAATTTCTAATTTGTTAGTTATTAGCTATTCAAAAAAAGGGATGAAACATTATGTGTTTCATCCCTTTTATATTATAGTTCATTAGAGAAAAACCTCAGTCCCTTTGAATCTTTGTTACTTTGAACCTTTTTTAGGTTTTATCCCTTTTATATTTAGTTCGATCAGGAAAACTTTGTTCCTCTGAACCTTTGCATCTTTATACCTTTTTAAAAAATACTTATTCTAAAACTAATGCTCCTAAAGCTTCTTTACTAAATCCTTTTAGTTCATCAGTTTTACCGGCTTTAATTTTTGAAACCCAATTAGGATCAGATAAAAGAGGTCTTCCTACGGCAACTAAATCAAAATCACCTCTGTCGAAACGTCTGTTTAATTCCTCTAAAGAAGTTGGTTGAGAACTTTCTCCTGCAAATGCACCAAAGAAATCACCAGAAAGTCCAACAGAACCTACCGTAATAGTTGGTGCTCCTGTAACTTTTTTAGCCCATCCTGCAAAGTTCAAATCAGATTCTTCGAATTCAGGTTCCCAGAATCTACGTTGAGAACAATGTAAAATATCAACTCCGGCATCAACAAGAGGAGTAAGCCAAGCTTCTAATTCCTGTGGATTTTTTGCCAGTTTATAATTATAATCAGAAGGTTTGAATTGAGAAAAACGCATGATTACAGCAAAATCATTTCCTACTTGTTTTCTGATTTCTTTTACAACTTCAATAGCAAAACGGTTACGTTCCGGTAAAGTTTTTCCACCATAAATATCCTCACGTAAATTTGTTTCGGCTCTAAAAAACTGATCAATTAAATATCCGTGAGCTCCGTGAATTTCGATGGTATCAAAACCTAGTTTTTTAGCATCGCCTGCAGCTTTACCAAAAGCCAGAATTGTATCTTCAATATCTTTTTCAGACATTGTAACTCCGTTTCTAAAATCCGGACGGTTTAATCCTGATGGCCCTTCAAAAGGAACCGGCGGAACCCATCCTGAATGATGATTGTCCATGATTCCCATATGCCAGATCTGTGGTCCCATAGAACCTCCGGCAGCATGAACTTCATCAATCACTTTTTTCCATCCGTTTAATGCTGTTTCACCGTAAAAATGTGGCACATTAGCATCGTTAGATGATGAAGCCCTGTCGATTACAGTTCCTTCAGATAATATTAATCCAACTTCGCCTTCAGCTCTTTTTTCATAGTAAGAAGCTACTTCATCAGTTGGAACTCCGTTTGGAGAGAATGAACGCGTCATAGGCGCCATTACGATTCGGTTTTTAAGATTTAACGTTTTTAAGTTAAATGGCGAAAACAGGTTGTTTGTACTCATAGTAATTTACAAATTAGATTGAATTAAGTTACTGAGTGCTTCAAAGGCACCTTCGTTGCGTTTATAGTAAGTCCATTGTCCTACACGTTTAGATTCGATAAAACCCGCACGTTGCAGAATAGACAAGTATTCAGAAACAGTTGATTGCGTTAAGCCGGCTTTGGCTTGAATTTGTCCAACGCAAACTCCGTGTTCAAATCCTGCATGCTGGAGTTGATCCGGAAAATTAATTTCAGGTTCTTTTAACCATTCCAGCATTTGCAATCTGGATTTGTTAGAGAGTGCCTTAAAGATTTCTATTGGTTCCATGGCGCAAATATATCGACTTTTCCCGATATACCAATCTAAAGAAAATTATTTAGCAAAAAATTAAGATAGTGGGAGTAAAAGAAGGGAACATTTAATAAAGAAAATTTATATTTGCTTTTGAAAATTAATCTCGCAATAATGCAGAGTAGCAAAGTTTTTAAAGTTAAAAAATAAACTTTGCGCCTTGACGTCTTTACGAGATTCAAGAAATAAGCCCCAAACAAATAAACTTAATCAAACTATGAAAAAAACTTTACTCATTTTAGGATTTTTATGCTGTGTAATAACAAGTTCAAAAGCTCAGGTTGTAGGAACTGATGTTGGCGATATTGCGCCGGAAATCGATCTTCCGGATCCAAAGGGAAATAATGTTGTATTATCTTCTTTGAGAGGAGAAATAGTTTTGGTTGATTTTTGGGCCTCATGGTGTGGACCTTGTACTAAAGAACATCCTGAATTAATAAAATTGTACAATACCTACGCTGGTAAATTTTCTATCTACAGCGTTTCTATGGATACTAAAAAGCCACTTTGGTTAGCGGCAATAGCAAAACAAAAGTTGCCCTGGACACAAGTGAGCGATTTAAAATACTGGCAATCTCCGGTTATTGGCGATTATATGCTTCAATCTGTTCCATTGAATTTTTTGATAGATAAAAACGGAATTATTCTGGCGAAAAATATTCACGGAAATGCATTAAACGAAATGCTTAAAAGTTTGTTGCCGGCACAGTAAAATTTGAAACTTATAAAACTTTGAGTATATTGCTGTTGTCAAACTAAGACTTCAATAATAAAATTCAAATAATTATGATACAAAAATCGATACTATTATTTGTTGTTCTGTTTTCATTTAATTGTAATGCACAGACCATAGAAACAATTAATAAATTAAAAAACAGGTATCATCATTGCTTAGACAGTGGAAGCGGTATGAAAGATTGTTCGATCGAGTATTACAATCAATCAGATAGTTTATTGAATGTATCATACAAGAATTTAAAATTAAAATTGAGTTCTAAAGAGCAATCCAAACTAAAAAAAGAACAGTTGGACTGGCTAAAGAAACGTGATACATATTTTGAAAAAGTATATTCAGACACTAAAAAAGAAGGTCATTTTATAGAAGGAAGCAGCGATTTTGATATGGTTGTTTTTGATGAAAAAGCAAATTATGTTTTTGCCAGGGTCAAAGAACTTATTAAAAGAATATAGTTTGCCCGAAATAATTACTTAAATGGAATCAAAACTCAGTTTATCTGAATTTCGCAGAAGATTAGAAAACAATACAGAAATTGGTTCTCTAAAAGTAAACTTAAGCCTTTTTAGGATATTTCCCCGTTTTGGAGGAATAAAGCCTTTCTATGGACTTTTTGATGATAAAAGTTTTCGATTAACTATAAATTCACGAACATCACCCACTTATTTTATTATAAGAGGAAATTACAAGAATATCAATAATATAGTTAAAGTAAGTTACATCGTTGAACCCAACAGTAAATTTCAGTTAATCTGGACAAGATTTTCTCCGGTAGTTTTTCTAATAGCACTAAATGTATTTTTTCTTTTTTTTGGAAGAGGACTTAGAAGAGCGACAACAATTGTTAGTTTGTTTCTGCTTATTGTCATTTTCTATTCCAGATGGAAAGAAGAAAGAAAGAGAAAAATATTAGAGCGAAAGTTTGTCCGTATTTTCGAAATTTTAAAATAAATGATTCATTGTTTCTTAAAGTAATTTGGGGTTATGTAGTGTAATATATTGAAATAATATTTTCTAGAAAGCAATTCCAAATTGAAAACCTACGGTAAAAGTGGCAGGGTGATCATTTCCAAATCTCACAGGAAGCGGAATCGCAACAAAATAGCTGCAATTGTCATTTTTCAGGATCGTTTTATTAATAACAGGAGTTATCCCGTATCTTCCGCTGCTTTCAAAAGCTGCCCTTCCGGCAAATGTATAACCGTTTCCTAAAGCGACCAAAATACCCGGATGAAATAATATATTGGTTACTTTATCGTGTCCGTCTTCTGCTTTGATATTTGGAACAATTTCAAAAGAAAAACCTATTTTGGAGCTTTTCCAGATGTTGATTCCCGTAGGAAAACCTACAGCATAATAATCTCTGAAATTTAAGTTTGTCTGTTCATTACTAACAGTCACAATTGGATGCAGAATGCCAAAATATCCCGTAATTTTAGGATAAGAAGTTTGCGCAAATGCAGTTGAAATTAATGAAAATAAAACAATAGTAAAAAAGTGTTTTAAGGAAGTCATGATAGTTTGTTTTAGAAAAGACAAAACTATTCTCCCGTTATCATTAGTAATAGAATCCTATTTACCTTTTGTATCTAAGTTACTTTTTAAAGCATTTTTTCTATACGAAGAAGGATTTTTTCCTGTATGTAATTTGAAGATTCTGGTAAAGTGGCTTTGATCTGAAAATCCCGTCATATAAGCAATTTCGGTAAGAGTATAAGTTGAATTCTGAATCAGGTTTATGGCTTTTTCAATACGTAATTTACGAACATATTCACCAAAATTTAAATCTTCAAAATATTTAGAAAATTCACGCGATAAATAGGACGGATTAAGTTCTAAGTTGCTTGATATTTTTTTAAGGTCAAAACTAAATTGAGCATCTATTTGATCCTGAATGATCTCTTTTAAGTCCTGCACCCATGAAGGTGTTTTTTTCTTTGATTTTTTTTCTTTTAGAAATTTATTATAAACCTCATGAAGCAAATTTTCAAAGGGACTATTTTGCAAATGTTTTTGTTTATAAAGATGTGTAGCCCAGCTATAAAGCGCATCATAGAGAAGCATTGCTTTTTTTAATAACTCGGTATCATCTGTGATATTATGAGAAAGTCCCGCTGAAATTGCCCAAAGCCCGGCTGCCTCTTTTGCAAGATCGTGCCTGTCTGTATCAGCGCCTCGAACAATCTTGGAAATTATTAAAACCGCAGGATCAGTAATTTTATACTTCTTTATAATGTAGTCAAAAGTACATTCATCATTATAATGTGTAAATTCTACATCTGGAATATCAAAAGGAATTGCGCCTAATTCCTGCGCTTTATCTAAAACTTTATCAAAAGGAACATATAGGAATTCAGCTTCAGAGTCAACAAATTTCTTAATTAACCACGGACTGGCAATCCGGTCAATTTTAGGTCTTTCTCTGGTAATCCATTTCATGTAAGTTTATTTAAGTCTGTTATGTATAAAAAAATTAATTTAATCTATCCATATGATGTCTTAAACCTCCAAAACTCGTTTTCAGCAATTCTCTAACCTGAAATTGGGTTTTATTTCGAGTGATATTATTCCATTCCTTAAAATCAAAAATATGTATTTCTTTTGCATTCGGATTTGTAACAAACGAAAGCCTTGCAATCGAATACTTATAATATTTTAACTCGTGCGATATATGTCTGTTAGGTACGACAACAAGTATGGTTTCCCATTTCAGGAAATCTGCTGCCGGTGGTATGTCTTCTCTTTCTGTTAAGCCAAGTGATTCAAAAAAAGCAATTATTTTTTGATCATTTAGTTTGTCAATTTTTTGATCAATGCGCTTAATAGTGTTAAGAAGTGTGTTTTCGTCTTTAATAACACTCATGATTGTACTTTTTAGTTGAATTAAAGATAAAATTACATTAAAAGAGAATAATTTAACACAGTAAAGCCCCGTAGAATGATTCTAAATTTTTATTGGCTAATTTTTCATGATAGTTACGAAAGTATATACGATCATATTTTGATAAAATACTATTATTTTAACCGCACTAAAAACAATATTTTTATCGTTACTTGCTAACCATTTTTGCTAACCACATTATTATGAAAATTATTTCTCCTAAAGAAATCCTGTTGTATTTTACTTTTTTGATATCAATGGTATCATTTGCCCAGAATAAATCAGATCGCGAATTGATTTTAATAGATAAATACTGGCGTTTTTCGTTTGGTCATTTATATGATACTCAAAAGGATTTTGGCCATGCCGAAGGTTATTTTTCCTACTTAGCCAAAACCGGTTTTGCAGATGGTCCCGCAGCACCGGGATTTGATGATCGCGCCTGGAGAAAACTAGATCTTCCTCACGATTGGGCTGTTGAACAATCTTTTAGCGAAAAGGCCAGTTTTAGTCACGGATTTAAAGCAGCCGGAAAAGGTTTTCCTGAAAAAAGTATTGGCTGGTACCGAAAAAAAATTGCTATTGAAAAAAGCGATCAGGGAAAAATTATTTCTTTAAAATTTGATGGTGTTTTTAGAAATTCAAAAGTGTTTTTTAACGGTCATTTTCTGGGAACCGAAGAAAGTGGTTATAATGGTTTCGAATATGATGTAACGGCATATGTGAATTATGGCGGAGAAAATACAATTGTTGTTCGTGCCGATGCCTCGATGGAGGAAGGTTGGTTTTATGAAGGAGCAGGTATTTACAGACATGTTTATCTCCAGAAAACGAATCCGTTGTATGTGATACAAAACGGAACGTATGTAACTTCAGAAATTCAGGATAACAATGCCGAAGTTACTGCCGAAGTTACAATCGAGAACAAAGGAAAATATAAAGGGGCAATTGAAATTTTGCAAACAATTACGGATGCTTCAGGAAAACAAGTTGCCAGTATTTCTGAAAATGCTGTGGCACCGGATTTTTATAAAACTGCAAAATACACTTCAAAAATAAAAGTAAACAACCCTTTATTATGGGATCTTGATGCGCCAAATTTATATCGTTTGTTTACGCAGATAAAACAAGAAGGAAAAATTATAGACAGTTATGAATCAAATTTTGGAATCAGAAGCATTAAGTTTGATCCCGAAAAAGGTTTTTTTCTTAACGGAAAATCTATAAAGCTAAAAGGGACAAACAATCATCAGGATCATGCCGGAATAGGAACTGCATTGCCTGATGAATTGCAATATTACCGCATAAAAAAACTTAAGGAAATGGGCTCGAATGCCTATCGCTGCTCACATAATCCACCAACTCCGGAATTGCTTGATGCTTGTGATCAGTTAGGAATGCTGGTAATTGATGAAACCCGTTTAATGGGGATCAACGAGTATCATCTTAATGATTTGAAACGCTTAATCGAACGCGATCGCAATCATCCCAGTATATTTTGCTGGTCTGTGGGTAATGAAGAATGGAATATCGAAGGCGGAATTGTTGGTGAACGTATTACCAATATAATGCAGGGATTTAGTAAAAGTATTGATCCCACAAGACCTGTAACTGTTGGAATAAGCAGTGGTTTTAAAAGCGGAATTTCTTCTGTTGTCGAAATTATGGGTTACAATTATATGGGTAATGGCGATATCGACGCGCATAGAAATGAATTTAAGAATCAACCCGGAATGGGAACGGAGGAAGGCTCTACTTTTGCAACACGAGGGATTTATTTTACAGATGACAGCAAACATTACCAAAGTGCTTATGATAAAAAGCCCAGACCAACTTTTTACAGTATAGAAGAAGGCTGGAAATTTTATGCTTCACGTCCGTATTTGGCCGGAATGTTTATATGGACCGGTTTTGATTATCGCGGAGAACCAACGCCTTATGGGTGGCCATCTGTAACGTCTTATTTTGGAATGATGGATGTTTGTGGTTTCCCGAAAGACAATGTTTTTTATTTAAAATCATGGTGGGCAAATGAACCTGTTTTGCATCTTATGCCACATTGGAACTGGAGCGGCATGGAAGGCAAAGAAATCGATGTCTGGGTACATTCTAATTGTGATGAAGTTGAACTTTTCCTGAATAAAAAGAGTTTAGGGAAAAAGAAAATGGAGCAATATGGTCATTTAGAATGGAAAGTGAAATATACGCCAGGAACTCTCGAAGCAATTGGATATAAAAACGGAAAAAAGATTTTGACAGAAGTTCAAAAAACAACCGGAAATCCTGAAGTCATAAAGCTTTCTGTAGATAAAGAAAATCCTTCAAACGCTATTGTTTCGGTTATAACAGTTGAAGTTACCGATAAAAAAGGACTGCATGTACCAACAGCAAATGACCAGATTACATTTTCTATAAGCGGAGGAAAAATATTAGGTGTTGGCAATGGTGATCCCACATCCTTAGAAAAAGACATTTTTTTGGATGATACAAATCTTGTTCCCATCACTGATTTTGAAGAAAGAAAGAGCGTTTCTGTTGATAATGCAAATCAATCTGCTTTAGAAGATGCGAATGGCTGGAAACCAGCTTTTAAAGACAGAGATTATAAAAATCAGGCATCGGCATATATTTACAGAGGAAAATTTGAGTTGAAAAATAATTTACAATCCAATATTGTAGATTTCTTTTATAAAAAAATTGGGGTAAACGAGTCTGTTTTTGTAAACGGAAATTTGATTAATGCAAGTACTGATGATCCTCAAAAATACCATCTTGACAAAGCTGTTTTAAAAGAAGGAACCAATTTTATAACAATAAGAGCTTCGCCTTTGCAAAAAGTAAAAGATTGGGATGTTATGAATACAGATCCCGGAATTATTAAGGTTGTAACACCATCAGAATCCTGGAAACGAAAATTGTTTAACGGATATGCCCAAATAATTGTTCAGAAAAATGAAAAAGCAGGCGAAGTAACTTTATCGGCTTCTGCCAAAGGATTACAAACGGGTACTGTTGTAATTAAATAGTAGATTTAACCGCAAAGCACATAAAGCTTTGCGGTTATTTTTTTTTATCCCCATTTCAAACCTGAAACAAAAAAAACTTGAAACCTGAAAGTATTTTTTATATTTGATTTTCATAACTTTGCATTATGAAGGATCAATTAGAATTTCAGGCTTCGGAACTTGGTATAAATGATTTAAAGCTAAAAGGTTTTAAAGTATATGAGGTAAATGGTGATGTTAGTAAAATCCCGACCTACAATCGCAGGGATTTTTATAAGATTTGTATCAATACTAGCGAGAGTTTGATTCACTACGCAGACAGAGGTATAGAAACCAATGGCACTATATTATTCTTTGGTAATCCTCATATTCCTTATTCGTGGGAAATTATTTCCCCTGTCTACGAAGGATATGCCTGCGTATTTACCGAAGAATTTTTGAAAGTAAACGATCGTTCTGAAAGCCTTCATGAATCGCCTTTGTTTAAAATTGGCGGAACACCTATTTTTTCATTATCAGCTGAACAAAAGGTTTTTATCGATTCATTGTTTAAAAAAATGATCGAAGAACAAGATACTGATTATGTTTTTAAAGATGATTTAATACGCAATTATATCAATTTGATTTTACATGAATCGATGAAAATGCAGCCTTCAGAAAATTTCTTTAAACACAAAAATGCTTCTTCAAGAATTACGTCATTGTTTCTGGAACTATTAGAAAGACAATTTCCTATAGAGACAAAAAATGAACCATTGGCATTAAAAACGCCTCAGGATTATGCGCAAAGCCTTGCTGTACATGTTAATCACTTAAATCGTTCAGTAAAAGAAATAACAGGAAAATCTACAACTGCACATATTACCGAAAGGATTATTGGTGAAGCAAAAGCATTATTGCAACATACGGATTGGAGTATATCTGATATTGGATATTCCCTTGGATTTGAATATCCAAGCTATTTTAATAATTACTTTAAAAGACTTACAGGAACGATTCCGAAATCGTTAAGAATGTAAATTGTTTCATATTCTTAATTTTTTGTTTGATTATTGTTATTTCTGATTGCAATTCCTAAAGTAATTTTGCCCTCAAATAATTAGTATTAATCCCTATCGGTTTTTTGCTGACTAAATATAACTTCTATAAAGCGCATTCCAGCTTTCTAATTTAGTTTCCGGCACTGATATTAAAACAAATAATTATGAAAGCAACTCAAAATCAATTAAAAGAAACCATTTTCCCTAAAGGTGATTTAGCTTCTTCAGATTACTTTACAGGAAAAGCATGGGTAAAAATGCTGGTTCCTAACGATCCAATTTTAAATACTGCGGTTGGTAATGTCGTTTTCGAGGCTGGTGCAAGAAACAATTGGCATACACATCCGGGAGGACAAATTTTGATCGTAACACAAGGAACAGGATTTTATCAGGAAGAAGGAAACCCCATTCAGTTACTTCAGGAAGGCGATGTGGTAAACATTCAGCCCGAGATAAAACACTGGCACGGAGCTTCGCCTGATAGCGAATTTACCCATATCGCAATTAGTACAAATACTGAAAAAGGTATTGTAAACTGGCTTGAACCAGTAACAGATGAGCAATACAATAGCTTTAAATAATTAAAGTAAAGGTGTTGTTTGTCGATCTGATAAATTAAGTACGGTTTTTTCTCAGATCATTTTTAAATAAAAAATCAATCTCAAAAAATAAATTTTTATGTCAACACTTTATACTTCTGTTATTGAAGAGGGAAAAATCCCGAACACTTATATGACTGGTAATGTTTCATATAAAAAACAAACCAGCAACATTCATCCTGATAATACGGTTATTAAAGAAGTTTCTTTTGAGCCGGGATCAAGATGCAAATGGCACGTAAATGCAACATTACAATTATTTATCGCAACAGACGGAATAGGTTATTTTCAGGAAAAAGGTTCTTCTATACGATTACTTCATAAAGATGAGGTTGTGACCATTTTGCCTGGTATAGAACATTGGTATGGCGCAACACCGTTTAGTAAATTTTCGCATATATCGATCATTACAGAAATCGATAAAGGAACCGGAATATGGCTGGAAAGTGTTACTGATGATGAATATAATAGTTTTGGAAAATAAGACTATTAGTCAATTAGAAAATAAGATAATTGAACACTTAAAGCTTGGCGCTTTTGTGTAAATTAATTTTCACATAGAATATCAATATAAAAGGTTTGATTTTAGTAAAATCAAACCTTTTTTTGTTTGTAGAAATTATTCAAATTAGAAAAAAAGAATGGTTTCAAACTTTATAAAATTTAATTCTATAATTTTGAAAGTGAATAATCAACAACACTTGTTTTGAACAAACATTCGATTCCCATTTTATCAGTTGGCAATATCCTTGGAGAGGAAACTTTGGGTATTACTTTGTTTCGCCATAGCGTAAAAGGCAGAAATGAATTTGAACAACCACATAAGCATGATTTTTATATGGTTTTTTTTGTCGAAAAAGGCTCAGGAATTCACCATGTCGATTTTACGCAATATAAAGTAAACAATTATCAGGTTTATTTTATCAGCTCGGGTCAGGTACATAATTGGTCGCTTGATGTTGATACAACTGGTTTTCAATTGATGCTTTCGCCGGAAATAATTACTATTTTTTCGAATTTGGGACAATTTCCTTTTTTTGGGCAAAGTGTTCCGTCTTGTCTTTCTTTGAACAAACAAGCATTTCAGGAATTTAAAAATCATTTACATGAAATAGAATTTCTATTGCCTGGTAATGATATACTCACCAGAGAAATCCTTTTACTGCGTTTGCATTTATTGCTGAAACTATTACAAAAGGATTATTTAGCACAATTTCCGGAACACGATTCTGCTACCAAACCCGAGAAAATAATTAAAAATTTTACGGCCTTTATTGATGAATATTTTAACAGCGAATCATCAGTAAATTTTTATGCTGATAAATTAAATATTACACCCAATTATCTTAACATCCTTTCTCAGAAATATTTAAAAATTCCTGCGGGTGATGTCATCAAAGAAAGAACCATTCTGGAAGCAAAACGATTGCTCACAAGTACAGATTTATCTATAAAAGAAATTGCTTATCAGCTTGGTTTTAATGACAATGGCTATTTTACAAAAGTATTTAAAAAATATACAGGCAAAACTCCGGGCGATTTTAAAGAAAGTTATAATATTTACCATCCTTATCCGTAATATTACCGTTATAGGTTTTAGTTTATAACGATTTTTGCAATGCAATATCTTCTGTTTTTAGAAGAGTGTTATTGTAAAATCTATAACAAACTCAAAGCAAGTAAAATATAATTTATGGAAGACAATAAAATAAGCCGAAAAAAATTCCTGGGATTAGGAGCTGCAGCAACCGGTGCAGCTTTGTTTTCAGGAATTGGTGGTAATGCCGTTGCACAAGTATTATCAAATGATAAAGCAACCGGATTAAAAGAATATATTTTAATCAATGTGCGATTAGAGGACGGTTTTGAATACAACGAAAAGAACGAAGTCATTGCAACCAAAACAGCTTTATACAACATACATATTTTAGATGGTAAGATTAAAAGCATCACTTCGGGAAAGTCAGTACTAAAATTGAAAACGGTAGATGCCAAAGGTCTTTTGATGCTTCCCGGATTACGTGATATGCACATTCATATTGATAAAACCTATTATGGCAGCGGAACCTGGAATGCGGCACCAAGAAAGGGATATACTGTAAAAGATATGATTACGCTGGAGCAAAAATTAATTCCGCAATTACTACCGGATTCTCAACATAAAGCCGAAGAAGCAATTAAACTAATGCAGAGTCAGGGCAGTTATTTTGCCCGTTGCCAATGTAATATTGATCCTGTGAGTGGGTTAAAAAGTCTGGAACATTTACAGGCAGCTTTAGATAAAAATAAAGATAGTTTTGGTTGGGAAATTGTAGCTTTTCCGCAACACGGAATTTTATATTCGAAATCAGAACCTTTACTACGTGAAGCTGCGAGTATGGGAATTGACTTTATTGGCGGACTTGACCCAACAAACGTTGATGGCAATATGGAGAAATCTCTTGACACCATGTTTCAGATTGCTTTGGATACTAATAAAGGTATCGATATACATTTGCATGAATCGCCACCGTCAGGTAAAGCCGCTATTGAATATATTATTAAAAAGACAGAAGAAAATAAGCAGCTACAAGGCAAAACTTATATAAGTCATGGTTTTGCTCTTGCTAAAATGGACCCTAAAGACCTTGAGAAAATAGCAGAGCAAATGGGAAATCTGGGAATAGGAGTGGTCTCTACAATCCCGATTGGGAAAACGATAATGCCAATTCCCACCTTAAAAAAATATGGCGTAAAACTAATGACCGGAACAGATAGTATCGTCGATCACTGGCAGCCTTTCGGAACTTGCGATATGCTCGAAAAGGCAAAATTATGCGCACAGCTTTATGGCTGGACAGACGAATACAATTTAAGCCGCGCTTTACATATTGCGACAAAAGATGAAATAGTCCCTCTTAACGATTCAGGAATCCGGGTTTGGCCTGCAGTAGACAATGAGGCAAATTTTATTTTAGTAAAAGCAAGCTGTTCTGCCGAAGCTGTAGCACGTTTACCAAAAAGAGAAGGAGTTTTTTATAAAGGAAAAATGATTGCCGGAACAATAGGTTCATAGATTCAAAGTTGCAAAGGGACAAAGGGGCAAAGGTTTCTCGTAGAGGCGCACAGCAGTGCGTCTCCCGTTATTCTCAGAAAATTTCATTAGCGTTCCGGAGGAACAAAATATATTGTAGGGATGGATTTTAATCCATCTTAGACTAAAAAAACCTTTGGCCCTTTGCACCTCTGAACCTTTGTACCTTTTTAAAAAAAAAGAAACCCCTTAAGCAATTCAACTCTTAAGGGGTTTTTGAAAAATAAATAATAACCAATTAAATTTATTTTTTATCTAAGTCTTGTTTTAGCAATTTTGCATGCTCCAAATGAGCTGTTAGCGGTGCTATATTATTTGATGCCCAAAGTTTAACATCTTGGTCTTTTGCATCTTCTGTAGCTTTTTGCAATTTATCAATCGCTTTTTGGTGACCGTCGATCATCATATCAGCGAACTTTTTATCAAAGTCAAGACCTGATTTCTCATTCAGTTTTTTATATTCCTCCTGACCATCTTCGGTAAGCGAAGTAGGTAAAGTGAAGTTTTTAGCTTTAGCCAAAGCACTTACTTCAGAAGCTGATTTTGTATGCTCATCAACAAGCATTTTTCCAAATTTCTTAACCTCAGGATTGGTACTTTTTATTTGAGCCAATTTTCCAATTTCGATTTCAGCAAGATTCACTTCTGCGATATCAACTAAAAATTCCGAATCATCTTTTTTATCATCTATAGAGTCAAATTTGGCTTCATTACTATCTTCAGCAACTTCTTTTGGATCTTCTTGTTTTGTTTCATTTTTACAAGAGTTAAGGGAAATGATTAATAATCCTGCTCCTAAAATTGCTTTTCCGGCTAATAGTATTTTTTTCATGATTTTATAGTTTAAATGTTATAATGTAAAATTATTCAGATTGTGTCAAGAATGTCTTACAGTATTTTTCGATAATGTTATATGATTTGGATTTATGAAAAATGAGTATGTAATACAAATAGTATTATATTCGCAAAACCAGAAACCAAACTATACCTATATATACCAAATTTTATGATTGCAAAAATCAAGAAGATAGTAAGCCTGAAAATTATTATGGTATTACTTTTTTTAGCTTCAATTAACTCGTTTGCACAAACCACTTATGCCGGATTTATAGATAAATATCCTATCGAATTTGTGACTGATATAGATTCTGATGGTTCCGGGAGGGGTATTTATACCTATTCAAATTATGATACACCAATCGAAATAAGCGGTACGCTAAAAAACAAAATACTAACCTTTTTCGAAAAAGATAAAGCAGACAATAAAACAGGTAAAATGGTTTTTGAAAACTTCAATTCTAAAAGCAAGAAGCTAGAAGGAACATGGACAGACCTGAACACCAAAAAAGAACTTAAAATTAGTTTGACAAAAGTATTTGATATTGATTATGGAGATAATATCGAATGGAAAAACAGAGAAATTTTACAGGCAGTTTCTCTAAAAGGCAAATATTTTAAGTTGATCGTTTCAAAATCTAAAGGCGATTTTTATGCAAAAGTAACCGGCGTTAAAATTCTGGAGAAAAAGACTGATAAAGTGCTTCAGCAAATAGAGCTGGAATGCCAGCTTTGGGGTTTAAACAATATAAGTACCGACGATTATAATTTTGACGGAATCGAAGATTTCTCAGTTTTTGAAGGAGGTACTGCAGGACCTAATACGACCAGTTTGTATTTTTTATACAACCCAAAGACAGAGAAATATTTTGAAAGCAGTTTTAGCGGCACTTCATTAGAGTTCGACAGTAAAACCAAAAGAATTCATGAATACAATCAATGTTGCGCCGGAGCAAGCCAGATGAATGCTGAATATAAAGTCGTAAATAATAAGATGGTTTTAATAAAGAAAAGCTGTCTTGAATTAGATATTAAATCTGGAGAATTAAAAAAGGTAAAATGCGATTAGTATTATTTAAATATTAATAATGCTTAAGATTTTAGTAATGGGTATAATTAATTTTTATCAATATGGTTTTCCGTAACTAATCTTATTATTTAAATATAATATTTGTTTTATCTAACCAAAAAATATACATATGAAGAATCTTATATTGTCATTAATAGTTGTGACATTAATTTCTTGTAATCAAGCAAAAGTAGAAAAACAAAGAAAAATAGAAGTTGCAATTGATCTTAAAAGTATTGCTGGTAAAAATATAATTGAGGTTGAAAGTATACTTGGAAAGCCAGATAAAATTGAACCTTTTTTAGAAAGCAGTACTCCTTGTAAAAATAAACCTTGTCAAAAAGGTTATTACCAAAAAGATAAATTTGAGATAATATTTATAAATGAAAAAGCTGATTGGATAACTATTAATAATTTATCAGAATATGATTTTGATGAAGAAAATATTGAAATATTTGGATTAAAAAAAACAGAACCTGAATTCAAAAATCCCCAAGATTTAATTAGATGGAAAAATATTGAAGGGATAAATGAAATTAGCATTTTCAATGATAGTTTTGGAAAGATATCTTATGCTTATATAAAAACTTCAACGGAATAATCCAATACTCACAGTATCCTAATTAATGCTCGCGCGAGCGTCCCGCTCGTGAACGTTATCCTTATCTTGAAATATATTCACAGATTTAGATTTAATCCTAAAAATAGATTTGCATCTTAGATTCTTGCCCTTTTTTACACGAGTGGGCGAGACGCTTTCTTGACTAAAAAAGAAAATATTTCCCTCATATCGTTGTTTGTATTTATTAAAACATCTCTTATTTGTATTAGATTTTATCCTAAAACTGTTAATTTTTAAAGCTTTGTCTTAATCTGATAGTTTAATGACGTTTAGGTCTCATTGTAAAATAATCTTCCGAGTAATTTTATTGAAATGTGATTCTATAAACGATAAAATTATGACATCAGCTAAGCTATTTATGTTCGGAGAAGAGCGCGAATTACTGTGGGTAAATACTAATTATTACAGACATATATGGGTAAATGGCATGCCAACCACTGATATTGAAGGAGGTTTTCTTACTTTTGGTTTTACATCGCAGGAAAGTGATGATGTATTCTGGCACAATATGACAAAACGCATTGAACACCATACTGACCGAATGGAAAAAGGAGAAATTCGTTTTTACAGTAAAGGTCAGGAAGATATTGCTATAAGAATATATAAATTCAGCGATGCTTATGTAGTATATTATTCAGAAACATTTGAAGCTAATGGCGAAGGCAATATGCAGACCGTTGTAGTGCTGTCGCCTGCGATTCAAAATTATGGTTATACGTATGATCTCGTAAAATACTGGCAAGTTTCCAGAGTTAATATAGCGCCTGTTTATTATTTCCCTACAGAAGAGAAAAAAGAAACTAAAGTAAAAACCATAGAATTAATAACAGCCCTGGATTGGGGTTCTGCAAATGACAATTCAGGCACAGAAACCCAACTGGGTATGTTGTATGGCAAAACATATGAATTTAAAGTAGTAGCCTTTACAGAGGAAACTCCCGCAGATAAAACGGTAATAAAATGGAAGTATAAATACCATAGTTTGTCTGAGAATAGATGGATCGAGAAAAAGCTTGACGTAACGGGCGATACGCTAAAGTTTACGCTAAACGAAAAAGACATGTGCGGACGTATTATACATATGCGTGCCTACATAAAAGATCCCGAAAGCGAAGGAGAACTTAAAGTCTGGAAACACAACAGGTTTAGATGGTTTGACAGAATGAAAGTGCATGAACAAATAAAGAATCGTGTCAAGGATCCCTGGAAAATCAATCAGGCACTTACCTCACTCTGCGGTATGGCGGCATTGTATTATGCCATGATAAAAAGAGATGCAAAAGCTTATGAGAAACTGTCAAAAGAATTGTTTAGAACAGGAGAGTATGCAATAGCTGATTATGTGATAAAACCTCATGAAAAAGCTTTAAGTATGTATGAAGTCAGAACCAGTTATGATAATTATATTGCCTTAGAAATGGCCGAAATAGACTGGATCGTACTTGCCACAACCCGAAGTAAGGAAAGTTTGAACAGCCAGTTTGTGTATAACGGATTTGAAAATGACGAAATTGATATGCTAAAAGGGGCAAACTGGCCAGAAATGCTGACCAGAATGTGTAAAGAAGTTGCCGGATTTACCTCTGCTGAATCGATTGATTTAGGAATGCTTCAAATTTCAAACAAAAAAGGATTATCCGGAAAACTAAACGATGCTATTGGGGATTTTGATATTATGAACCTTAAAATCATAGATAGAAAGTACAAACAAGGACATACTATTTTAATGATGATCGATAGTAATATGATCGAAGATAAAGTAAATTATGACCTGAAAGCCTTAACAACAAATGTACATTGGGTGGTGTACGAAGGAGGGTTGAGTTTTATTGATGTAGAAGAAAGTAAGTATGTGGGTTTTAGTATTTATACTTGGGGATTTGATCCCATAACTCAAAAAGATGAAGTGGGTCGTGAGGATGAAAAGCATAGAAGACCTCTCATCTATAAAAAACAACGTATTTCTATCGAATCTTTTAAAAGTAACTATTATGGATACATTGAAGTTTATTAGTGCTATTGCCTTAAGTTTTTTATTAATTAATTGCAGACAAATTACTTATGAAAAAAGCGATGAGTCTTTTTATTATATTGTTTTAGAAAATTGGAATTCATCAAAATGCCCTAAAAAAATTGTCTATGAACGATATGTTAAGAATTCAAATTTTAAGAATAAAATTAAAAGTGATTCTGACTTTACCATTAATTGTGATGATGAATCTGCTAATAATAATCAAAGAATAATATTTCCTAATAAAAATTATATTGGAAAAGTTGATTATGATATTAGACTAATTATTGATGACAGTATTGAATATAAAATAACAGAAATACAAAGTAAAATCGATACTGTTTTCTTAGGTGGGCGACCTGGAGATTATACTATTATGAATAGTATAAAATCATTAAATATTAATGAACATCAATTAGATAATTCAATAGTTAAACAATCTGTTATTCATATTCCAAGAAAAGTTAGTATTTATATTCCAACAAAAATAGGAAAGATTATAAAGAAAAAATAAAGAAGTATTTTATATAGAATCTTTTTAAAAGTAATTATTATGGATACATTGAAGTGTATTAGTTTAATAGGGTTTATTTGTTTATTCACAAGTTGTTATAGTGACGAATATACAAAATACGAAGACTCTTTTTTTTCAATCTATTTGCGAGGATGGAATTCAATAATTTGCCCTCAAAAGGTAGTCTACAAAAAATATGTGAAAAATTCAAATTTTAAAAAACTAATTGATAGTACTTCTGGTTTTGATATAAATATTAACTGTTTACCAAAATATGATAAATTTAATAAAATCATACCAACATCACCATATAACGACCAAATGGTATTAACACCATATCTTCCTATTAATGGACAATTAAATTATGATATAAAATTAATTATTGATGACAGTCTTGAATATAAAATAACAGACATTCAAGATAAGATAGATACCATTTCCGATATAGGTAGAAAGAAATGGGTAATAATGAACAATATCAAATCACTAGTCGTAAACGGTCAAAAATTAGATAATACAAAAGCACCTCTCAATGTTGATATTCCAACAAAACTTGGGAAGGTTATAAAGAAAAGATAAAACCTATATTTCTATTGAATCATTTATAAGTAATTATTATGGATACATTGAGATTTTATAGTTTATTGTTTGTTATTTTTTTTACAACAAGTTGTTATAGAAATGAATATGAAAAATATGATGAGTCGTTTTTTTCAATCTATCTTAAGCAATGGAATTCGCCAATCTGCCCTAAAAAAATGTTATTTGAGAAATATGTAAAAAACTCCAATTTTAAAAAATTAATTGAAAGAAATTCTGATTTTGAAATTAAAGGCTGTGAAAAAACTGAATCACAATTTAACCAAAGAATATTTTCGCCTGTTGTTTCTTACACTGGGCAAATAAATTATGATATAAGATTAATTATAGATGATAGTCTGGAATTCAAAATAACAAATATTCAAAATAAATTAGATACAATTCCAGAAAGGACTGGTCCAAAAAAATGGGTAATAATGAATTGTATTAATTCTTTAATTGTTAATAATTATGAGTTAGACAACAAAAAAACACCGCTAAATATTAAAATTCCAACAAAATTAGGAAAGGTTATAAAGAAAAAATAAAGACGTATTTCTATCGAATCTTTTAAAGTAACTAATATGGATACATTGAGATACATTATTTCAATAAGTTTTATTTTTTTATTCACGAATTGTTATAAAACTGAATATAGGAAAAGTGATGAATCATTTCAAGGAATTTATCTTAGACAATGGAATTCGTCTATATGTCCACAAAAGATCATATTTGAAAAGTATGTAAAAAATTCCAATTTTAAAAATATCATCGAAAGGGATTCCAATTTTGAAATTAGAGGTTGTGAATTAACAGAATCACAATTTAATCAAAGAATATTAAAGCCTAATGTTTCTTATATCAGTCAAATAAATTATGATATAAAATTGATTATTGATGATAGTATTGTATATAAAATAACTGACATTAAAGATGGAATAGATACAGTTTCAGTAAATTCAGGACCTGGTACATGGATGATAATGAACAATATCAAATCACTAGTCGTAAACGGTCAAAAATTAGATAATACAAAAGCAGCTCTTAATATTGATATTCCAACAAAACTAGGAAAGGTTATGAAAAGATAAAACCTATATTTCTAGTGAATCATTTAAAAGTAATTATTATGGATACATTGAGGTTTATTAGTGTAATAAGTTTATTTTATTTATTTACAAGTTGTAATGAGTACTATAAAAATGATTATTCGTTTGATGGAATATATTTAAGAGAATGGAATTCGTCTATATGTCCTAAAAAAATAGTTTTGGAAAAATATGTAAAAAAATCAAACTTTAAAAAATTGATTCAAAAAGATTCTAGCTTTAATATTGAAGGATGTGATAGAACAAATTCTAAATTTAATCAAAGGATATTTACCCCTTTCAACCTCTACTCAGGTCAAATCAATTATGATATAAAATTAATTATTGATGATAGTCTGGAATATGAAATAACTGATATCAAAAGTAAATTGGATACTACGCATTTTACATTTGCACTAGGGAAAAAATATTATATTGATAATAGAATCTACTCAATGATAATCAATGGTCATAAATTACACAATAAAGATGCTAAAAATAACATAAGGGTTCCAACCAAAATAGCAAAGTTCATAAAGAAATAAAAAAGCAATTTCTAACTAATATCTAAAGTAATTATTATGGATACATTGAGGTTTATTAGTTTAATAAGTTTTGTTTTTTTATTCACGAATTGTTATAAAACTGAATATACGAAAAGTGACGAATCATTTCAGAGCATTTATATGCGAGATTGGAAAACTTCTGTATGTCCTAAAAAAGTTGTTTTGGAGAAATACATGAAAAATACAGATTTTAAGAAATTAATTAGTAGTGATTCAGACTTTGATATCAGAAATTGTGATTCTATTTATGCTTCACTAAACCAAAGAATACTTTCTCCTAATGTTACTTATATAGGTCAAATAAACTACGATATCAAATTAGTCATTGATGATAGTCTTGTGTATAGAATAACTGATATAAAAGATGGAACAGATACAGTTTCAGGAAGGTCTGGTCCAGGAAAATGGATTATAATGAATAATATCAAATCGCTTGTCATTAACGGGCATAAATTAGATAATTCTAAAACACCTCTCAGTTTTAATATTCCAACGAATTTGGGAAAACTTATGAAGTGATAAAAGACCTATTTTTGATGTTAATATTAAACAGTTGATTTTTAATAAAAATAAATTTTGATATTTGTTTCAAAAAAAAAACAGTACAAATACCTAGTTGATAGTTTATGATTAATTATTATACTTGTTGAAATTTTAATTTTGTTAGAATGCGGTTTTCCGTAATAAAGATGAATATTTTATTGTAATATTTGAAATTACGAAATTTAAATTTATTTTAAAATAATTTTATTAATAATTAATGAAGCAACTTTCAGTATTTAGAAGATTAAGTTTAGAGAAAAAAATATATAAAAGAAGACGTTTAACTCGGAAAAGAAGAAAAACTAAATATCACTATTCAGCACAAATTAAAAAAAAGACGATTTTAAAAACACCTATCTTGACTCCCAAAGATTTTAGATTTGTTGAAAATCCTTTGCCGGCCTTAGTGTTTTTTAATTCAATTAGAGATAAAAATAGCATCTCCTTAAAAAATGGAATACCAACTGTAAGAATTTCATTTAAGAAAACTGAGAAAATTGATTTTGCAACAATTAGTATTTTAAAAGGAATTTTTGAAGAGAGTAAATATAATGGTATTAATTTTCAAAGTAATATGCCTAAACATGAAAAGTGCCGCCAATATCTTATTGATACAGGTTTTTTTAATAAGATGTATGATGAAAAATTAAGAGAAATTAATATTACAGGAAAGGGGAAATATTTTTCAATTGAAAAAAAAGAAGGTAAATTGACTATAAAAGATCTGAAAAGTTTTGATGAAATTTCATGTCAAGCTTTTCATCATATAATGGGAAAAGAAGGATACTCTGATGAATCTATAACTTTATTAAAAGAAATTGGGGGTAATGCAGTTGAATGGAGTAACTCCTATAATAATCAGTGGCAAATTGGTGTTTTTTATAAGGCCAATAGTGTGGTATTTACGGTTTCAGATCTTGGTAGAGGAATTAGAGATTCATTATATGTAAGTCGAAAATTAAAAGCTATTGATTTTTTTTTCAGTCGTAACGATCTTGATATAATAGAGAGAGCTTTTGAACGAAGATATGGTTCATTATCTCAAGAAATTAACAGGAATAGGGGGTTGCCTTCTATAAAACGTGCTTATGACGATAATAAAATCACTAAATTAGTGGTTTGTACAAATAATGTTTTTCTTAACTTTGAAAACAAATCTAAATCAATTTTACTGAATAAAAAATATGTTCACTTTTTGGGAACATTTTATCAATGGGAGTTAAATAAAACCTGTTTTAATTAATTATGAAAGATATTCTATTGTTACGCAAAAAGTTTGGAAATGTAACTGGCTTACGACATTGTTCAGTAAGTGACAAGTCAGGAGAAGATTTTTACCATGAATTTTTAAATGAAGAATTTAAGAAAAGTTTTGAAAAGGGAAATGTTTTAGTAGTCGATTTAGATGGAAATCGAGGCTATTCACCATCTTTTATTGATGAATCTTTCGGTAATTTAGTTTATGATTTTAATTTGCAGAATGTTTCTAAGTATCTAGAAATTAAATCGGATACTTTTAAATTTTGGGAAGCAAGTATTAAAGATGTAACATTACCTCTATGGGAAATACGTCGTCAGAATAAAAATTTACCAAAAAAAACTAAATCACACAAAGCTTGGTGGAGATTTATAGATAATAAATTTGAAGAGAAAGTATGGATAGAATGTAATAAACAATGATATTTTTTGAATTGTCAGATATAATATCGATTATAGAAATTTGTGTAAATATTGCTTTAGCTTTTTTTTTAGCAAATTTTATTCAAAAGAATCAAGTAAATTCTAGAACTCTAAAAGATTATTATATACGAGAGATGACCAATGTTCATAGTGAGCTTTTAAAATTTTTAGATGATTTAGATTCAAATCAAATTAATCCACAAGACGTTGAAAATTGTTTTTTTAGGCTAGTTGCAAATACAAATAATTTAATTTTATGTATCGAAGAACGTTATAAATTGGACTCTCATACAATAACGCAAAATATACTAGATCTTCAATCTCAAATAGAAAATGATATTAATTTTCAGACACATTATAGAGCTAATCAAGGCACGAATTTAACTAATAATACTATTAACGATATCAGAACCTTTCGTGTAAATAAATTAAAAACTTTTCATGACTTAAATAATTCAATAAATGATTACTCAAAAAGTTTATTTTAAAAAATATTTCATAATTAGTATCTTTTTTGTTTTTACTTCATGTATGCAAAATCCTGAAGCTAAATTGCAGAATGAAAGAATTAAAGACTTGCAAGATAAAAATGTATATTTTTTAGAGCGGTTGAAAGAACAAGAACAAAAAATAGATGATTTGGAAAGTAAAATGGCGAAATTTGAATTGTATGAGAATAAAAAAATAAAACCTAGATATATCTTTAAAAGTCATAAGGCAATAAATGACACGATGTATGTTAGATTAGTTCAAAATAATAAATAATTATTATAATAGTAATTTTTGTGATAATAAAAGATACCAAATTTTTTTAGTGTAGTTTACAATAAAAAACAACAAGCATATAGTTTAACAGAGTTATTAAATCCAGACATAGTTTAAAACTCTAAAGAAACATAAATGCTTTGTGCTATAATTTATATTTCAATAATATATATATTATATGTTGGGTAATTATTATTTTTAATGTTAATTTTGTTAAAATATCTTATGCTTTTATAATTGCAAAGAAATAAACTAAATTAACGAAGGATGATTAATATAGATTTTAAAAATGTAAAAATTAAAATTGATAAAATAATAAGCAAAGCTTTAAGCGATTATCAAAACGAAATAGATCTTATTAATATTGAAGACTGGACCTTAAAATCTCAGGAATTATTTATAGAAAGATCCTATAATACGTATAGTTCGCATAGTACGCAATTTATCAATAGTAGTTTCCCTGATATTAGTAATGCTTTAGATAGTAATGCCAGATTGCTATTGTATTTATACGTATCAGAAAAAGATCCTGAGTTTAATTTGATTAAAGAAAAATTCATTGCAAAAATCAATAAATCGATTATTGCAAAACAAGAAACCTCAGTAAATAGTATGCCATAAAAAAACCTCGATTTTTAGAATCAAGGCTTTTTTGTTTTATCATTAAATAGTAACTTACTTTAGATCGAGATAAGGATTTAAAATTTCGGCTAATTCGTTGAGCCAGTAAAAACTGCTTTCTAAGCTGGCTAATTCGTTTTGAGGCGTTTCGTGTTGTCTCAGAACGCTTAAGGCAAGTACATAATTTACTTGTCTAATTGCTTTGGCCATTTCTTGTGGGTCAATTGCGGTGTTAAAGAAATTCATAAGCCTTGTTTCGGCTTCTTTTGAAAGGGTGCTTGTACTCATAATGTGAAGATTTAAGAATAAAAACCCTTATGCGTTAGCAGTCTTACGCTTCTTCACGGCGTCAAAGCCCTTTCGGAACTTTACTACATAACATAAGGGCAATTGTATTTCGTTCTTAATGTGAAGATTTAAGAACCGCAAATATAGTAAACGATTATTCATTATAATACTTTCTTATGAAACCAATTTTTAGCCCTGATTGGAGGGAAAATCCTTTTTCTTGCTTCTTTAGCAAGGAAAAAATTTGGAAGGAAAGCAGGAATAGCTCCTAAAAAATCATAGTAACAATCTTATTCTTAAGAAATCTATTAACATAGAGTTAATTATGAAAATAAATCAAAAAATTGTATAACGACCCATTCTTACTTTTTGAAGAACTTTGATTTAATAATTTTCTGAATCACTAACCTCAAAATTTTTCAGTCATGCCAGATGCAAGAATTAAAAACGAAAAGCAATATCAAGCTCTTTTAGAAATAGGATATAGTAAAGAAAAAGCAGCCCGAATTGCAAATACGCCTGATGCAGGTGAAAAAGGCGGAAATGCAAAACCATATAATGAATGGACAAAGGAAGAATTGTACCAACAGGCACGAAAAGTTGGAATCTCTGGACGTTCGTATATGAGTAAAAAAAATCTTATCGATTCATTACGCAATAACTAGAATCCTCGCGCAAACGTAAACACATAAAAACATAGATTTTTATGTGAAAACAAGGAATAAAATATAAAGATTAAAAAAGAAAATCTGCTTAATCTGCATAATCTGCGAGAGAAAATTGCTAATGCGAGAGAAAAATCTAATAGCAATAACTAAAGTTGAATTTAAAAATAAAAAATGCCACAAAGGAGATCAATAGAATATATCGGAAATATCTTTTTTAAATCTCTATCCCGATAGTTATCGGGAGTGGCATATAATAAACAAACTATCATGAATGCAGCAGCAAAAACCGAAAAACTAATGAATCAATTGATCAAAACGCCTCATTTGGTGATCGAAAAATTAGATTTAGTTTATATCAATAATCAAAGGCTGCCCATAGAAAGATGTAAATGTGAGGATGGTTTTGTTTATAAAAAAAACGGACGCTGCATAAAACGAAAAAGCGAATTGAAACGCATTAGCAGTTTAGTGCTTCCGCCGGCTTGGGTAAACGTACAAATATCTGATTTACCAAACGGACATTTACAAGCGGTAGGTTTAGACGATAAAAACAGAAAACAATACAGATATCATCCTAAATGGAATTTGATCAGAAATCAGACAAAATTCTATAAAATAGCAGAGTTTGGAACAAAATTACCTTTGATTCGAAAAAAAGTCGACGAAGACCTGGAAAATAAAGAATGGTCTAAAGAGAAAGTAGTCGCTCTTGTAATTAGGCTAATGGAAGAAACCCATATCAGGATTGGGAACGAAAAATATGCCAAAGACAATAAGTCATACGGACTTTCGACTTTGAGAAAACGCCATATCAATATCAACAAAAATTCTCTGAAATTTGAATTTACGGGAAAAAAAGGAGTAAAGCACACCATTACAACCAGAAACAAACAACTGGTAAAATTGGTAAGCCGCTGCGAGGAAATTCCGGGTTGGGAAGTTTTTAAATATTATGATAAAAACGGCGAACGAAAAGTGTTGGACAGTCATATGGTAAACGAATATTTACATGAAATTTCAGGAGAATATTTTAGTGCCAAAGATTTTAGAACCTGGGCAGCATCGATTGTGTTTTTTGAAACCTTGATGGAAATAGGAACAACGACCGATGAAAAAGAAATTAAAAAAAATATTTTGACCGCTTTTGATACCACTGCAGAAGCACTTGGAAATACCAGAAATGTATGCAAGAATTATTACGTACATCCTTTATTGGTTTCGACTTATGAAGATGGTTCAATCCAGCAGTATTTTGACAGGGCAAAAAAATGCCGAAGCACTAAAGAGCATTTTTCGCATAGCGAAATTGCATTTTCAGAATTAATTCAGAACTATCAGATCAATTTATCATAAATCAGGTTTTATAGTGCTAACAATATAATGTTTAGAGTTAATACATCTCTTTAAAAAGTATGAAATTTGAGTAACAAACAAAATCATTATTAACTAAAATCACAAGCTTATGTTACGTTATACAGTCATTTTTATTATTCTTGCTATCATTGCCGGAATATTTGGTTTTGGAGGAATTGCTGCCGGAGCCGCAAGTATCGCTAAAGTTTTATTCTTTATATTCTTAGTTTTATTTATTATATCACTAATTAGCGGAAGAAAAAGTATCTAGAATACATTCAGTAAAATAAAATAACAACAAAAACGACACATATATCCAGGTAAATGTGTCGTTTGCATTTATAATAAAATTTAAAAATATAAAATTATGGGAACTAAAAGCGGTGCTTATCAGGACGTTTACATCAAAAGAGACGATGCAATGGTGAGCTTAAAAAACGATGTAACAGATTTCTGTGAAAAATATATTAAACCTGTTCATCCTGAAAATTGGGACTGGTCGACACGTGATTTCGAAAATCCGGATAATGACCCAACAGTTGCTGAAGCAAGAGCCATAGGAAACGTGGTTTTTAAAGATTTAAGCGATAAAAAAGAAACAGATGTAGATCTTTCGACCATGAATAATGTCGAATCGATAAAAGCATATCTAAATCCTGAAAGCAAATACGAGGCTTTTAATATGGAAGAATTTGCTTTTGCCTTAAAAGTAGAATTGGAACACGGAAAAATTAAAGATGTTAATGTCACCAATAATCATCCGTTTCTAACCGCTATGATCGCACTGGCGCATATGACCGAAACCCTGACCTATTACAAAAGATTAAAAGTAATGGAAGCCGAAGGTGAAATCTATGAAATCATGCGCAAAATAGAAAAGTCAACTACAGGAAAAGACAAATTGCTTGAAGATCTCATAAAAGCCGAAGAAGAACTAAAAGAGGCGAGGGCAGGACTTGCAGAAAGACTAGAAAAAATGGACGATATCCCGGTCCTTGAAATTATTGGGGATTAGGTTTGAAAAAGAAGGTTCAAAGGGTTAGAGGTTCAGAGGGGCTAAGTTGAAAAGGGAGAATAGAGAATAGAAAAGAGACAAGAGGAAAGAGGAAAGATCAAAGAGAAAAAAAAAGGTTCAGAGGAGCAAAAAGACAAAGTATCTAAACTTTGAAACTTTGCTTCTTTGAACCTTTGTTACTTTTTTAAAACTTTGAAACTTTGCTTCTTTGAACCTTTGTTACTTTTTTAAAACTTTGAACCTTTGTTCCTTTGAGCTTTTGTCCCTTTGAAGCTTCCTTTAAAATTTTCTCGGATCATTATCCGGATATTCTACGTCTTCTTCTTCCTGAACATCGTCTTCGATGTATTCGTCTTCCTCTTCTTCCTCGTCATCTATATCGTCGAGATCATCTTCGGTTTCGTTAAAATCTTCTTCTTCTCTCTCCAACGAAGCATCAGACGGATTGTCCAATTCGTCGTTTACATCATCTACATTTTTGCCGTTCATGTCCAATTCTTCTTCATACAAATCATCGCTGTTTGAATTTAGGTCATTCTCGCTATGAAAATCATCGGTAAGATCGTCTTCATCATCTGTAAGTTTGTCAGGATTTGGTTTATTAGGGTCAAATCCATTTCTAACCGTATACCCACGTTCTGCGATTTCACTATTGTCATTATCGCTTTCTTTCATATCATCGATATCATACAAGTCTTCATTCATAAGATTGTTTTTATCGGCCGTATTTTGATTCTGATTTCCAGAAACTCTGTTTCCTTTAATCATGCTGTCTTTTTGATCTGTAGTATTCATGATAATTAGCTTTATAGTTATAATACAAATCTAATCCTGAAATGAAGTAATTGCATTATAGAATTTTAAAGTGTAATTGCATAATTAACAGATGGTTATGTTTTTGCTGTTTATCTCGTTTCAGGGCATAAAAAAACCGCTATGTTTTATAACGGTATTTGTGCTTTTAGAATTCGAAATCTTAATTATCGTTTCGTTCTAAGTCGTCGTCGTCAAAATGATCTTCGTCCTCGATGTGTTCCTCTTCGTCATTATCAACGTCAATGATTTCAAATTCTTCATCAGGGTTATTGGTGATATAATCATCTTCATTGACCACTTGTTCCTCATTTGGGATATTTTCGTTTCTGGCAATGTTGTCTTTTTTAAGAAGCGTATCGATTGCATTATTAATTAATAGGGCAGTATCGATATCAAGATGACCTCTTTGGTATTTTTGGTGAAAATAAATTTCTGCTTCTTCGTATGTATAGTCTGTGTAAGTTTCCATTATAATGTATTTTAAATTTCGATACTACAAAGCTATCTACCAATACAAAAAGAATCCTTATAGAATTCTAAGTTGTAGTTGCATAATATACAGGTGCTTAGAATGCAATTAATACGAGTAATAATATAACCGCTCTGATAATCAAGATAGTAATTTTAACCTGTATTAATTATCAAAAAACTATTACCATGAAAACTACAGATAGTAAAAAAGAAACAACTCCTAAGCAAGAAGTAAAAAAAGGAGTTACAAAACCAAAATCAAATGCCGCGTCCGGACTAACAGAATTGTTTGAAGATGGACTGAAAGATATTTACTGGGCAGAGAAAGCTTTGACAAAAGCATTGCCCTTAATGGCGAAAAATGCAACATCTCCAGAATTGATCGATGCAATAAACAGTCATCTAACCGAAACTGAGGGTCAAATTGAGCGTTTAGAGAAGGTTTTTGAACTTATTGGTAAAAAGGCATCAGCAAAAAAATGCGATGCAATGGAGGGCTTAATCGAAGAAGGAAAAGGAATTCTTGAAGAAACCGAAGTTGGAGTAGTACGCGATGCCGGAATTATTGCTGCAAGCCAAAAAATCGAACATTACGAAATTGCCACTTACGGTACCTTGAGACAATTTGCAGAGACTTTGGGTTTAACAGAAGCTGCAGCATTATTAGAAGAAACCCTTGATGAAGAAAAAGGGGCCGATAAAAAATTGACTGAAGTGGCTGTAAATGCAGTAAATCTTGAAGCTGCAGAAGCAGATTAATCTATAAAATGTACCTACTACAAAAGTGCAGCTTATGTTGCACTTTTTTTAGTTTAAAAATCTAAAAGTTATAGTATGCCAGAAGGACCGTCAATATTAATATTAAAAGAAGAAGTACAGCAATTTGCCGGAAAAAAAATAATCACTGCTTCCGGAAACAGCGCTATAGATTTTGAGCGTCTTGAGGATAAAAAAATCCTGGAGTTTAAAACCTGGGGTAAACACTTCCTGATTTGTTTTAAGGATTTTACCGTCAAGATTCATTTGCTCATGTTTGGGACTTATCGTATCAACGAACGTAAAGAGCTGAAGCCAAAACTGAGTATGCTTTTTTCTAGCGGGGAACTTAATTTTTATACCTGCTCTGTCAAAATCCTCGAAGGCGATATTAATGATTATTATAATTGGAGTGAGGATGTGATGAGCGAATTGTGGGATCCCAAAAAGGCAAAAGCTAACCTTGATAAAACTCCCAACGAAATGATTTGCGATGCCGTTTTAGACCAGAATATATTTTCAGGAGTAGGGAATATTATTAAAAATGAAGTTTTGTACAGGTGCAGGATTCATCCGGAATCGTTGGTTGCAAAAATTCCATCTGAAAAATTAGACGAACTCATTTCTGAATGTTCCATCTATAGTTTTGAATTTCTATACTGGAAGAAAAAAAATGAACTCAAGAAACATTGGCTGGCCCATACTAAAAAAGTATGTCATCGTTGTGATCTTCCTCTCATAAAAAAAAGTACAGGAAAGAAAAAGAGAAGAAGTTTTTTTTGTACTAATTGTCAAAAGTTACACATATGAAAAATAAAATTTTAATAGGCTGCTCAAGCTTTAATAATCGCTTTTGGAGAGGTATTTTTTACCCTGACAACCTGTCAGTTTCTAGGTGGTTTTCGTTTTATTGCCAGTACTTTAGCACGTATGAGTTCAACGGAAGCTTTTACAAGTTTCCAACGGTGAGAATTTTTGAAAATTGGTATAATAAAACTCCGGAACATTTTGTTTTTTCTGTAAAAGCGCCAAAAGAAATTACGCACATTAAGAAATTTGTGGACTGTGAATATCTCATAAACCAGTTTTATAAGATATGCGAGACGGGCTTAAAAGAAAAATTAGGCTGTATTTTGTTTCAGTTTCCGCCCAGCTATCATTTTAGCCTCGAAAGACTGCACCAAATTATAGGAAGTTTAGATTTAAAGTTTAAAAATGTAATAGAATTTCGTCACATAAGTTGGTGGAACGAGGAAGTCTGGACCGCCTTTAAGGATAACAATATTATCTTTTGCAGCGTAAGTCATCCGCAATTACCTAATACTATTTTTAAAGATTTTCCGCTAATTTTCATCAGACTTCACGGATCATCTAAAATGTTTTACTCCAGTTATTCACCTGAAGAGTTACTTTATATAAAGAATGCAATAGATTCAAAATCAGCATTTGTGTATTTTAATAATACAGCAAGTGAAGCGGGTATTCTAAATGCTTTAGAGTTAAAACATATGTTGGAGTGATCATTTTTTTTTTTTTTAAATAGTCATTTTAAAATCAAAATCCACGAATTGTGTTTACCACCATTATTAGGCATAGCTTTGTCATTTCGACGAAGGAGAATCGCATCCAATATTCTATAACGTTTTTAAAATTTATTATGCTCTCTCTCCTTCGTCGAGATGACATTAAATTTGTTTTTTTGACTAGGTAAAAAACAAAAAAAAACGCAAGGTTCACAAAGAAATAACTTTGTGAACCTTGCGTAAATCTTAGCGGACTTTGCGGCTAAAAAACTTTTTAACCTTTCAGGTCAATAAAAAAAAAACTATAATTTCAAGTTTCCTTCAATACCGTCATCCATTGTTTTGCCACTTACGAATGCAGCGGCCATTTTTGCAATAGCGACCATTTTCCCGTTTTTATTATTCCAGTAATATCCGTCTTCAGGAACTACTTTTATCACACTTAAATTTGGATCATCTTCACCTCCGGGCATCCATACTTTTACAATTGGATCCCATAATTCCTTAATTTTTTCTCTGTCATATGAGATACTTGCAGTCCCGTGTAAAGTAAGGAATTTATCGTGTGGCTCTGAGAAAAATAATTCAACTTGAGGATTAAGGCTAATCTCAGCATTTTGACTGCTGTTTCTGTCTGATAAAAACCAAAGCTGGCCCAAATCATCTATTTTCTGAACAGACATTGGGCGTGACTGAAGTCTGTATTCATTGTAAGTACAAAACATGCACGTTTTTATGTTCTCTGCCAGATCTTTTATTTTATCTACAGCAAATTCGTTTGTAAGGTCTTTATGATCTCCCATGGCTTTATATTTTAAAAATTTATAGAATGTTTTTTTATAAAATTCTCATTTTATGATCATTAAAATCAAGGATCTGATGAAAATTTTATAATTGTAAAGTTGCCATTTTTATGCTTTTTGGGCTTACACAATTAAATTTTTAAATTATGAGATTTCAATTATTAATATTTTTAAGCTTATTCAAAAAACCAATTGATTTTATCTATTAATTTGGTTATCTTTGGGCAGGAAAAAATCCTAATTTACAAGATACCATATGACTGATTTTACTATTTTTTATACTGATGATGATGAAGATGATTTGAGCATTTTTGCAGATGCTGTAGAATCATTGCCTAAAAAAATAAAGCTTCAGACATATACCGGTGGAGAAAAATTGTTGAACGCAATTTACAACCCGCCGCCAACTCCTCATGTAGTCTTTCTGGATTTGAATATGCCCGGTAAAAATGGATTTGATGTTCTTGCAGAACTTCGAAATTCTGAAAAAAACGATATTCCCGTGATTATCTTTTCTACATCAAACGAGCCTGGTATAATAGAAAAATGCCGCAGCTTAGGCGCTAATTTGTTTATTACAAAGCCAATTTTAATGAAGGATATTATAAAATCTATTAATCATGCGCTTGAAATCGATTGGAAAAAATTTAGTCCAACCGATAAAAACTTTGTCTACAAGTCCTAAAATTAACCCGTTATAAATCCGGAATATAAATATCAAAAGTCGCGCCTTTGTCTTTTATGCCACTGGCTGTAATGATGCCTTTATGGTTTTCTACGATCTTTTTTACAATTGCCAGTCCAATTCCGGTTCCGGCAAATTCACTTTCTGTATTTAAACGTTGAAATACTTCAAAAATACGCTCGTTGTATTCTGAATCAAAGCCAATTCCGTTATCAGAAATTTGAAGATGATAATATAATTTGTCAGGAAAATCGACAGTTTGCTTTATTTTATACCCTTTTAATAAATTTGCCTTTACTTCGATTACAGGAGGAACATCATTTTTAGCGAATTTTAGCGCGTTTCCGATCAAATTATGCAATAACTGTCTAAACTGAAACGGAATAATTGTTGCTTCGCCTAAAGGGTCAAAATGAATCTGTGCATTTTTTTCTTCAATGCGTTCATAGAAATCACTTTTTACTTCCTCAGCAATATCATCAAGATTTGATTTTACAAAAACTCTGTCGGCTGAGTTTGTTCTTGAATACGCTAAAAGATCCTGAATTAAAGTCTGCATTCTTTTGGCAGCAACTTCAATCCTGCTTAAATATGTTTTCGCTTTTGCCGAAATATTCTGCTCATCCAAATCTGATAATCTACTTGCAAAAGTCTGGATTTTTCTAAGAGGTTCCTGCAAGTCATGACTTGAAATATAGGCGAAAGACTGTAGCTCGATATTCATATTGATCAAATCCCTGTTTTTGCTTTCCAGTTCTTCAGTTCGTTCAGAAACTTCTTTTTCGAGTTGGTTTGTAAAATTCTTCTGATCCTGAATATCAGTACTTGTACCAACCCACATTTCGATCTTTCCTTCGGCATTTTTTTGTGCAATTGCACGACTTAATTGCCATCTGTATTCGCCATCATAACGGCGAAAACGATGTTCTATCAAAAAGTCATTTCCTGTTTTTATAGATTCCATCCAGGCATTTACATTATCTTCGCGATCATCAGGATGCACAATTTGAAGCCAGCCATATTTATCGACATCTTTTTGCGTTATTCCGGAGTAAGTAAAAACAGACTGGTTAAAATAATTAAGATTTCCCATTGGGTCACTCGTCCAGATATGCTGCGGCATAGAATCAGCAAGAAGCCTGAATTTTTCTTCGCTTTTTATCAGGGTTTCCTGGTTGTTTTTTTCATCTGTAATATCCATGACCGTTCCAAGCATTTTTACAGGATGTTTATTTTCGTCAAAAAATATCTTGCCATGCGCCCTGATCCAGACAATAGAAGTATCCGGTTTAATAAAACGCGATTCATATTTGTATATACTTGTTGTAAGCGCCTTATGATAAGCCTCTTCTAAAATAGGTTTGTCATCAGGATGTATCTGACTCTGAATTTGTGCGCGCGTAAGTTTTGTTGTTTTTTCATATCCAAAAACAGTAGCCAGATTTTCAGAATAAATCAATTCCTGAGTAGGAACATTTAAGTCCCAAGTTGCAATTTGAGCAATTTCTGAAGCTAAGCGTGTACGTTCTTCTGCATCTTCTACTTTTTTGCGGGCTTCTACTTTTGCAGTTACATCATTCACGGTAACCATAACTCCTGAAGCTTCTCCGTCTTTTTCAAGAAGCGGAGTGTATTGGTAATCCAGATAAAACTTTTTGAGTTCGCCTTTGACATTCACATACGCCAGTGATTCATTTTCACGAACAATTTTTTTATTCTGAACCACCTGATCCAGTAATTCGGGATATTTTTGTTCCAGTAATTCGGGAAATACTTCTAAGATTGGTTTTCCAATGGTTTCGCTTTTCTTTTTTTGCCAAATGGTTTTTCTCATGGTATTATTGGCCATTTCGATAATATGGTCTTTTCCTCTAAAAATTGCCATCGCAATAGGAGAATCTACTACTAATTTTCTAAATGCTTTTTCGCTTTCAGTCAAAAGATGTCTTGCTTTTACGGCTTCTGTAACTTCATGTGTTACAATAATAACCCCTTCAACGCTATCGTTTTCATCTCTCAACGGGTGAAAAACTAAATTAAAATAACACAGTTCCTGTTTGCCATATCGATTTAAAGTAACCTCCAGTTCATCTGTGTAATACGGAACTCCATCTTCATAAACCTTTGAAAGCAAAGGTAAAACAGTATCTTTTGCCTCAGGAACGGATGAAAAAACAGGTTTATTCAGGATTTCATCTTCAGTTTTATCAATAATTTGAAGATAAGTAGTATTGGCCATTTCAATAACTAAATCAGCGCCTTTAAGAATCGCTATTCCCAACGGAAGCTGCTTTACACTATGCCTGAATCGTTTATCACTTTCTTCAACCGCCGTTCTCGCAACAACTTGTATCGTAACATCATTTGCAATTGCAACAATTCCTGAAATCGTACCGTCAGGTTCTTTTAACGCTTCATAAACTACGTTGATAAAAGTGTTTTCGATTTTGCCTTTACGGTTTAGTTTAACCGGAAGTTCATATGCTGTAAAGCGCTCTCCGGTAGTATAAACATTGAGTAAAATGTCTTCGAGGCCCTGGCCTGTAACTTCAGGTAAGGCTTCAAAAATAGGTTTATTTATAACCTGATCAATATTTCGCTCCCAAATTTCAAGCATAAGTTCATTTGCTATTTCAACAACATAATCCTTACCTCTAAAAACGCACATAGCATTTGGAGTCTGCAGTATATTATTTAAGTAACGTTCGTTACTGTTTTCTAAGTTTTTGAGCATAAATACATTATCTGTAGTTTCATTACAGATAACCAGTACACCATCTATTTTTCCCTCATCATTATTTACCGGACTGTAACTAAAGGTCCAGTAAACATCTTCCATCTTTCCGTTTCTGTAAATCGGCAATAGTTGGTTTTCATGCCAGGTTGCTTCACCTTGTGTAAGAACCTGATCGATTAGTGGTTTTATAAAATCCCAGATTTCCGGCCAATATTCAGCTCCTTTTTCGCCTAATATCAAGGGATGCTTCCCGTCGTTTCCCAGACTGGGACGATAGGCATCATTGTAAAAACAAATATGTTCCGGTCCCCAAAACAAAAACATAGGAAATTTTGAGTTTAAAAGAATTCCTAAAGTTGTACGCAAACTTTGTGGCCAGGATTCAACAGGACCAATTGGGGATTTATTCCAGTCTTTGGCACGCATTAAAGTGCCCATTTCGCCTCCATTAGCAAGAAAATCTTGATTTGTAGTACTCATTAAAAAGGTATTTCGTTTTGGTTTAAAACAATTTTAAAACAATAAAGCTAATTCAATTGATAGCATTATTTAAAGACGCTTTCAGAATAATTGTTAAAATTAGTAAAATATTTATTGATTTTATTTTGAATTTTTGAATGAGCTAATTTTTAAATCAATTGAGTTAATTTTATCTGTTACTATTGATGAAATTTGAATATATAATAGATTGTAAAAAATCTTAATTCAATAAAATCATGAAAAAGGAACAAAAACACGAAACCGACTATATAAAGAAATATCAGGACGAAGGGTATATGACTAATTATTTGTTTGAAAATGGTTGCCTAATCGATTCAGAGTCAAAATATGCCTATCAGCCGGATGAGATTTTTATTGTAGCCCATCATCGATACGAAGGTATGAGTGATCCTGATGATATGTCGATTTTATATATAATAGAAACAAAGGATCAAAAAAAAGGAACCCATTTAATAGGTTACGGCCCAACAGCAGACCTGGAAGAAGCTGAATTTTTTAAAGATATACCGAAGGCAAATTATTCTAAAAATGCCGACATAAACGAACTTACATAGATAAGTATTTTTTATTTTGCTGGGGAGCAGTTGTTTCAGATTTATCTGGGGCAGCTGCTTTTTTTTTGAGTTGCTTTTTTTAAAGTTGCTTTGAAAGATGTTAGATGCAAGATGTTAGAATATAGAAGAGATGCAAGATATTAGATGCAAGAAATTAGAATTAAACATTTTTCAATTTCACATTGTCTCATCTTTCAACTTATCCCAACATCTTACATCTTACATCTTACATCTTACATCTTACATCTTACATCTTACATTTCACATCTTGCATCTAACATCTTTCTTCTATATTCTATCATCTTCATTCTCACACACAAAAATCTCTTTATAATAATTATGAAATATCTGACTGAAATTGTATAAAGGTTTGATAGACAATATTTCTGAAATTTGAATTATCAAAATAAGATAAAAAACCAAAACTAAAATTTGTACGTAAATAAATACAAACCAGTTTTATTAAACCAGACCAATATGAAAAAACTATACTTAAATACAGGAAGATTTGATACTATTTTTAATGATCTTAAAGATAGTTTTGATGGTGAATTGATCACCAATAATAACGAATACAATTTGATCATAAAATCTAAATGGGCAAAAGGCACTATTAGCGGAGTTTGTTTGGATAACAGAATGTCGCATTTGAATTTTGACCTTGTATTAAATCAGGATGTAAGTTTAAGTATGGAATCTTTTCAATCAGCACCAATATTTTTTGTGTATTGCGAAAACGGAAAGCTATCACATAGTTTTGGTGCAAATGGGGAGAAAAAGAGTCTTAAAAACAATCAAACAGGGGTTTTAAGCAATACTTCGGTTATAAATAGTGTGCTATATTTTGAAAGCCACAAACGTATTCAATTCTCATTGATAGGAGTGCCAACGATTAGTACAGAAGATGAGAATTTTGAAATGATCGCTCAATTAAAGAGAAGATTCATGAACCAATCCGGAAACTATATTTATACAGGATCTGAGAATTTAAAAATTGCCGAAAAATGGCTGGAACTTAAAGCGCTTCCGCAACAAGGAATCGTTAAAAACTTACTTAAAAAAGTAATATTAAAAGAAATTGTAGAGATGGAGATAGCTCAACACAGTTACAACTACATTAAAACGTTTGAACCTATTGTAAATTTGGCCACAAAGCAAATTAATGAAATAAAAAGAATTTCGAATATCAATATTTCTGATGTAATTAATGCTGCAGGATTAGCCGGCCGACACTATTTGCCACGTATTTTTAAAGAAAAATACCATTTATCATACAAGCCATACAATCAAAAACTAGCTAGCTAATAAGCATTACATATCACTTCTACGAAAAAAAAACAGCTTTTACCAGGCTGTTTTTTTTATGTATTGTTGTTAAAGATTGTGCTAAAAAAACTTAGAAACTTAGCCCCTTATTCCTAACTCTCTTTTTCGTAATAAATAATAAAATAAACCATAATTAAATTCAGGCATAATGAAACGCTGTTGGTGAGAATTATAGGTAAATCTTCTTTTAAGATGCCGTAAACAATCCAGACCATTATTCCAAAAGTAAGAATACCGAAGGTTTTAAGTGAAATTTGCTTTACCTTTTTAGTTTTCCAAACTTTTATAATTTGCGGAATTACGGATATCGTAACACAAGTTCCGGCAAAAAGTCCAACAGCATCAATTGCATTCATTTTTTTTGAGTTATTAAGTTTTTTTTTTTTTTTAAGTTCCTAAGGGACTGAGTGACTAAGTTTTTAAATCAGGCAATACCTGGTTTATCAGGAGTAAAAGTTATTTTTTTAATTATTAAGAAAAAAAAACTTAGCAACTCAGTATCTCAGAACCTTTGCAACTTTGCAGCTTTGACCCTTTTTAAAACTTTACCCACCAACCAATTCACCACCATTAATATGAATAAATTGTCCGGTGATGTAACTGCTGTCCTGACATGCCAGGAATACATAAGCAGGAGCAACTTCTGAGGGTTGACCGGCTCTTTCCATCGGATTATCTTTTCCAAAATCAGATAAGTTATCAAAACTGGCAACAATCAATGGTGTCCAGATAGGACCGGGGGCAACGCCATTTACTCTTATTTTCTTTTTGGCAAGCATAGTCGATAATGATCTGGTGAAACTCACAATCGCGCCTTTTGTACTGGCATAATCTGCCAGATGTTCACTGCCGCGATACGCCGTAACTGAACTTGTATTAATGATAGTATCACCTTCTGTAAGAAAAGGCAATGCTGCTTTTGTAATATAAAAATACGGATAAATATTAGTTTCAAATGTTTTATGAAGCTGTGCAGTAGTAATGCTTTCGAATTCGGTTTGAGGAAATTGTACAGCTGCATTGTTAACTATAATATTTATTTTTTTAAATGTGGTATGGCATTTTTTTACAGCACTTTTGCAGAATTTTTCATCCTTTAGATCTCCGCTTATAATCAGGCATTCCCTGCCTTCTTTCTCGATAAGTGCTTTGGTGTCTTTCGCATCTTTATCTTCTTTAAGGTAAACAATGGCAATATTAGCACCTTCTCTCGCAAAATGTACGGCAACACTACGGCCAATACCACTGTCTCCGCCGGTTATAAAGGCAACTTTACCCAATAGTTTTCCGCTTCCAACATAATTTTCTCTAATGATTTCAGGCTCAGGATTCATTTGATGTTCGTTACCCGGAAGATTTTGCTTTTGTTCCGGAAATGTTTTTATCGTTTTCATAATACTTACTTTAGAGTTAATCATTAGTTTAAAAATAAGGATTGTATGCAGAAAACATTAACTGAAATAAATCTAAAATTGTCTCAATAAAACTTATAGAATTATCATTTACAGCAGGGATTTAACATGGGAATTATGTAACTAATTTCATATCCTATAAAAGTTGTTTCTTCTTTTTTTTTATAAATTTGAAAGTTTTGCCAATGGCACTAATATTAGGATCAGATAGTATTAAATGTCATTTTATAAAAAGATTTCAAACTAAAAAAAACAAGTTTTATTCATAACACTTTTACTCCCCCACAACAGTATGGTATTAATCGTAGACGATATAAAGGCAAATATTATTGCCCTTAAAAAAACATTAGAGCTGCATAATATTGAAGTAGATACTGCTGAGTCGGGAGAAGAAGCCCTGAAGAAAATCCTGAAAATAAGTTACTGTCTTATTATCATGGACGTTCAAATGCCGGGACTTGATGGCTTTGAAGTAGTCAAAATACTTTCAGGCAATAAACGCACAAAAGACATTCCGGTTATATTTTTATCAGCATTAAATATCGAGAAAAAATATATTTTTAAAGGATATGAAACTGGTGCTGTAGAATATATTACCAAACCCGTAGATACAGATTTGCTGATTTTAAAAGTAAAAACTTTCATTAAAATTTACGAGCAGCAAAATGAATTAAAAGGCATAAAAGACTTGCTTTCTAAAGAAATAAAAATCAGGAAAGAAGCACAGGATAATCTCGAAATTAAAATCGCTGAAAGAACCAAAGAACTGGTTTCGAAAAACGAAGAATTAGAGATGAAAAATCACGAACTGCAACAATTTTCATGGGTCGTTTCGCATGATTTAAATGAACCCATCCGGAAAATCCAAATCTTTATAAAAATCATCAAAGAACTTTATCTCGCTGATGATGCCAAAGCAGTCGATTATGTAGATCGTACGATTAAATCAGCAGAAAGAATGCAGACTTTAATTACTGATTTGTTAGCCTATTCAAGATTATCATCTCAGGTAAAACCAGAATCTACAGACTTAAATGTTGTGTTACAAGAAGTACTTTCGGATTTTGATTACCTGATCGAAAGAAAAAATGCTACTATAAAAACAAGCGAACTTCCTACAATAGATAGTATCCCGAGTCAGCTGAGACAGGTTTTTCAGAATTTGATAGGAAATGCACTAAAATTCTCCGGAAATTCTCAACATCCTTTAATCGAAATTACATCTGAATTAATTTCAGAAAAATCTTTTGAGAGTTCAGCTTCACGGGATGGTAAATTTTGCAGAATCACGGTAAAAGATAACGGAATAGGATTTGATGAAATTTACCTCGATCGAATATTCATTATTTTCCAGAGTCTAAACGATCGTCAGTCTTATGAAGGAACCGGAATTGGATTGGCAATCGCTAAAAAAATTATCGAAAAACACAACGGATTAATCACCGCAAAAAGTCAGGTTGGCCATGGTGCCAGTTTTATTATTATACTCCCTTTAAAATACGAATAATTATAATTTAAAAGTATGAAGAGCAATTTTAGAAGAAATTTACTAATAAGTTCTAGTGTGTCATTACTGGTTTTAATGATCAGTTCTACAGCTTCTTATCTAAGTATAAAAAGCTTGCTAAGCAGCAATTTTTGGGTAAATCATACTCAGGAAGTAATTTATAACCTGAACGAAGGTTCCGCTATAATTACAGAAGCACAAACCAGTATGCGGGGATATTTGATTACCGGCGACGAACAATTTGTGCAGCGATATAATGATGCGGAGATAAAATCAAACTCGTATTTTGATAAAGTAACAGAACTTACTGTCGATAATGCGTCTCAGCAGCAGCAATTAAAAGAATTAAAAACCCAAAGAAGTAATTTTTTTAAATATCTGAACAACCAGATCGTAAAAAAACGATTGGGGAAAGGCTCCGTAACATTCGACCTCAATGAAGGCAGAAGTATGATGAACGACTTGCGTGCTCAAATTAAAATTGTCGAAAATACAGAACAAAATCTCCTAAAAGAACGCAACCAAAACTCAGAACGATACGGGATGTATAGTATCATTTTGATTATTGTTGCTTTTATCGTCGCTTTTTTAATTTCGATTGTCTTTTTAATTCGAATTTTAAAAGATTTTAATGAGCGTGCCTTACTTCAAAACGAATTAGAGAAAAAAGACAAAGAAACGGCACAAAGAATTGAAGCGATTAGTACAATTGCAAGTAACATTTCTAGCGGAAATTATGACATTCGAGTAGACGATACAAAAGCTGATGCATTGGGAAGTGTAGGAGAATCGCTGAATAATATGGGGATTTCCCTAAAAAATTCTTTTGATTTATTATCCCAAAAAGAATGGATGCAAACCGGTGTTGCCAATCTTAATAATGTGATGCTGGGAGATAAAACACTGCAAAAATTATCTAAAGATGTTATTGAATTTGTTTGTCAGTATACCAATAGCAGCGCGGGAGTTTTATACGTTCTTGAAGATAACGAACTTTTTGTTGCGGGAGGATATAGCTATATACCAAGTAAAAACCGCGAACGCATTCAAAAAGGCGAAGGATTAATTGGGCAGGCTATTATTTCCGGAAAACTACTGGAATTAAAAACGTTGTCACCGGATGATATTCATATAAATTATGCATTAGGACAAATTAAACCTACTCATATTGTAGCAGTACCTTTACTAGATACCAAAATAGAAGGTGCTATTGAATTGGCAAGTATTTACGGATTCTCAGATCTGCAGTTAGAATTTTTAAATACTGTTTCTAATAATATTGGAATCGCAATTAAATCAACTCAAAATAGAAAAAGAGTGATGGAATTGTTAGAAGAAACCAAATCCCAGTCTGAAGAACTTCAGGTGCAACACAGCGAATTAGAAGCTATTAATGCTGAACTGGAAGCTCAAACAGAGAAATTACAGGCATCTGAAGAAGAACTAAGAGTGCAGCAGGAAGAGTTGGAACAAACCAATGAAGAATTATCTGAAAGAAGTGTCTTACTGGAAGAGAAAAATAATGAAATCCAGAAAAAATCAGAAGCGTTAGAGCTTACAACACGATATAAATCAGAGTTTCTGGCGAATATGTCGCACGAATTAAGAACACCTTTGAACTCAATCTTACTTTTGAGCCGATTGCTGTCTGAAAACAACAACAAAAGCATGGTTGCCGAAGAAATTGAGTTCGCTAAAGTGATTCAGAGTTCAGGAAACAGTTTATTGGGCTTGATCGATGAAATATTGGATTTATCTAAAATCGAAGCCGGTAAAATGGAACTTGAATTTTTAGATGTTTCAACAAAAGAAATCACAGATACTTTATGGAACTTGTTTAATCAGGTTGCGAAAGAAAAAGGAATTAAGTTTGAAATTATTTCTAAAGATGCGCCAATTGTCATTAAAACAGACAAAATGCGTTTAGAACAAATTTTGAAAAACCTGATTTCTAATGCCATTAAATTTACAGAAAAAGGTACTGTTAGTGTCGAAATAAAAATAAATACAGACGATGATAAAATAATTTGTTTTATTGTAAAAGATACCGGAATAGGTATTCCATTAGAAAAACAGCCTTTAATTTTCGAAGCTTTTCAACAAGCTGATGGATCTACAAAACGTAAATATGGCGGAACCGGATTGGGATTATCAATCAGCAGGGAATTAGCAAAACTGCTTCGTGGTGAAATAATCCTGCACAGTAAAGTAAATAAAGGAAGTACTTTTACTTTATGTCTGCCGGTTTTTGGAGCAGCAATAAATAAAATTAATGTAGAGAAAATTCCTCCAACAGAATTTACTGAAATCCCTGAAGAAGAAAAAACACCGGTTAAGAAAAAATATATAAGCGAGACTATTCCTGCTGAAATTGAAGATGACAGAGATTCAATTGAAGAAGGCGATAAAGTAATTTTGATTGTAGAAGACGACATTAACTTTGCAAAATCACTTTTGACTTTTACCAGAAAAAAAGGATATAAAGGTGTTGTTTCTGTTCGTGGCGATTATGCGCTGAACTTTGCTTTATTATACAATCCGGTTGGTGTTTTATTAGATATTGAACTACCAATAAAAAGTGGTTGGGAAGTTTTAGAAGAATTAAAAAATCATTCAGCGACCAAACACATGCCGGTTCATATTATGTCATCGCATAAATTAAAACAGGAAAGTTTACTAAAAGGAGCCGTTGATTTCTTAGATAAACCCGTTGCTTTTGATAAAATTCCGGATGTGTTTTTAAGAATAGAACACATTATTAATAAAGATGCGCAAAAAGTGCTGATCATCGAGGACAATCCAAAACATGCTAAAGCACTGGCTTATTTCCTGGAAACTTATAATATTAATTCTGAAATAAAAAGTGAAGTTTCGCAAGGATTAGAGGCATTAAATAAAACAGAAGTAGATTGTGTTATTCTTGATATGGGAATTCCGGATAAACACGCTTACCAAATTTTAGACGGAGTAAAAAAATCTCCGGGATTAGAAAATCTTCCGGTAATTGTATTTACAGGAAAAAGTTTATCGATGAAAGAAGAGGTTAAAATTAAAAAATATGCCGATTCTATTATTGTAAAAACAGCACATTCATATCAAAGAATGTTAGATGAGGTTTCACTTTTCCTTCATTTAGTAGAAGATAAAAAAGATGGAAAAGACAAAAAAGAAGGGCATAAAAAGCTAAATTTACTAAATAATATCCTGCACGAGAAAAAGGTATTGATTGTAGACGACGATGTTCGTAATATTTATTCTTTGACAAAAGCACTCGAAGTCTTTAAAATGAATGTGATTACCGCTTTTGATGGTAAAGAGGCTATTAAAATTTTAGGCGAACATCCTGATACTGATGTCGTTTTACTGGATATGATGATGCCTAATATGGACGGTTATGAAACTGCTGAAAAAATACGAAGCATGCCTAAGTTTTTAAGCTTGCCATTAATCGCAGTTACAGCAAAAGCAATGACAGGCGACAGAGAAAAATGCATCAAAGCCGGAGCATCAGATTATATTACAAAACCGGTAGATATAGATCAGTTACTTTCGTTATTGAGAGTGTGGTTGTACGATAAGATTTAGAGGAAAGAGTAGAGAAGGAAGAAGGAAGAAGGAAGAGGAAAGAAGAAAGAAGGAAGATGAAAGAGGAAAGAATAGAGAGTAAAGAAAAAAGAAGTTGCTACGGATTAATTTTAAAAATTATTTTGAATCTGTGAAATCTGTGGCAAAAGAAAAAGAAGCTACGCAAACATTAAAAAAATAATTTGTGGAAGTCGTGGCAAAAAAACAAACTTAAAGTAAAAAGTGGGCGAAATGAATAAAAAGAGACTCTTAATTATTGATGATGATTCTAGGAATATTTTTGCTTTAGAGCATACTCTACGTGCAAAATCATACGATTGTTTGTCTTGTTTAAGTGCTGAGGAAGCTTTGAAAATATTAAGTACAGAAGAACATATCGATGCGATTTTGATCGACATGATGATGCCAGAAATGGATGGTTATGATGCAATTCCGATAATTAAGGCACTTCCTGACAGGAGATCAGCTTTTATTGTTGCCGTAACAGCTCAGGCAATGATAGGCGATAAAGAAAAATGTCTGGAAGCCGGAGCAGATGCGTATATCTCAAAACCGGTAGATGTAGATAAATTACTTGCTATTTTGAGCAAAATTTGATGAGATTATGATTGAGGATATCGAATTAGAAACACTTATTAATGATGTATATGAATATTATGGGTTTGACTTTAGCAGTTACTCCCGTGCTTCATTAAAAAGACGTGTAAACAGAGTAATGCATTTAGATGGATTTGTCCATTTTCATGAATTTCTTTCTAAAGTTCGTTATGATCAGGAATATTACAAACGAATGGTCGATGAGATTACCGTAAATGTCACGGAAATGTTTCGCGATCCTGCGTTTTATAATATCGTTAGAAAAGAAATTTTGCCTTTATTGGGCACAAAACCCTTTATCAGATTATGGCATGCAGGATGTTCTACTGGTGAAGAAGTATATTCTATGGCGATTATGCTTAAAGAAGCCGGTTTGCTGCATAAATCCTTAATTTATGCAACAGATATCAATGCAACGGTATTAGAAACAGCCAAAAAAGGAATTTTTCCTTTGCGAATGATGAAAGAATATTCAGAAAATTATCGTGATGCAGGCGGACTCGAAGATTTTTCAAGTTATTATATTGCCAATTATGGCATTGCCAAATTTAACGATGAACTGGCTGAAAAAATGGTTTTCTCACAGCATAATTTAGTTTCGGATACTTCATTCAATGAATTTGATATGATATTATGCCGCAATGTTTTAATATATTTTGATAATAACCTTCAAAAAAGAGTTATTAATTTATTCGATGAAAGTTTAGCACTTTTAGGTTTCTTAGCACTTGGAACTAAAGAAACCATAAAATATTCTATTGGAATGCATAAATACAAACAGTTGGATAAAGAGAAAATATGGAGGAAAATAAAGTAACAATATCAAACTGTAAAGTACTTATTATAGGAGGATCTGCAGGAAGCCTGAATGCTTTAATGCAAATTCTGCCTGATTTGCACAATATAAATGGTTTTGCAATTGTCATTGTATTGCATCGCAAAAGCACAGACGATCAGACACTGGAAGAACTTATTGTATTAAAATCGAATATTGAGGTTAAAACAGTAGAAGATAAAGCACCACTTTTGGCCGGATATATCTATGTGGCTCCTTCTAATTATCATTTATTATTCGAGAAAAACGAGACACTTTCTTTAGATATCTCAGAAAAGATTAATTATAGCCGTCCCAGTATAGATGTTTCATTTGAGTCGGCAGCAGAAATTTACGGGAATTCTCTAGTGGGTATTTTATTATCAGGCTCCAATACTGACGGAACATATGGCTTGAAAGCAATTAAAGCAGCAGGAGGAAAAATTGCGGTTCAAAATCCACTTTCTGCAGATATGCCTTTCATGCCCAACAACGCTATTTTAAATGCTGATCCTGATTTTATTTTAACAAATGAAGAGATCTTAACCTTTATTAGTGAGATCAATACTTAAGATTTATTTTTTGGGTTCTTCATCTTCAGGAAGAATCACTTTGTTTAATTCTGCTTCTTTTTCGGCTCTTTTTTGTGCAGCTTTCCCTTTTCCAATCGGTAAACCAGCCGTTACATACAACGATCTGTTATATACATCAGGTCCGTCACCTTTCATGACAGGAACCAGCCCGTAATAATATTGAACCGTTATATTCAATCCGTTCCCAACATTCATATGATACCCAACGCCAAGAGCAACTCCGGCATCAATAACACGAATTTGGTCCCGGATATTCTTTTTATAAGTTACATCATCCTTATCGACTTCTTTCGTAAATTCATCAAAAGCTTTGGCAAGCAAACCCAACTGAGGTCCGGTTTTAAGATAAATATTATTCTTAAACTGATATTTAATTAAAACAGGCACATTAAAATAACGTATTTCACGATTTACACTTCCTCCCGCAAAAGTATTATCCAGATTAACATCGTTTAGCGAATAAACCGGAATTCCGTGCGCGCCCATAGGAGATTTTACAATTACGCCCGTATTAATCATCCAGGCAGGATTTTTTTTAGATCGGATATCAAAATAAAAACCCAGATTAAAACCTACATTGGTTCCTGAAGATTCAAGACCTGAAATAGTAGAGAAATTTACCCCGCCATCGAGACCAAATTCCAGAAAAGGAGAATTCAATTTATCTCCAAAAATTAAGGAAATTAAAACTTGCGAGCGTGCCGGAGAGATACAAAACAATGCGATAAGTAATAATAAACCTTTTTTCATATAATGAGGATTAAAGTCCAAAACGGTATTGCAGTCCGGCTAAATATTGTGTACGAGTCCCTAAAAATCCTGCTTCGAGTCTAAACATAATATGTTTGCTGTATTGAAATTGAGTCCCAACAATAAAGTTCCACATATCTTTAGGAGCTTTTTGTAACGAATACTGCACCGTTGATGATCCTGCTGTACTTAAAGCGCCGTCAAGCGTAGTCAAAAAAGTCCCCGCAGATTCCAGTGCCCGGTTTGCCGTATTGTGTTTGGCAACATTAGCCGGATTTTTTTGCTCTGCCGCTGTTAATCCGTCCCACCAGTTATCAACTTTTGTCTGATTTTCGGCAACCTTTCCAATTCCGTTATCTACTTTTTCCTGAGCGCCATCCAGATTTAATACATCGGATAAAGCGATGTTTCCCTGTGTATTTCCTTCGATATGAACCCTGAAACCACCAACCCAGACGGCAATGTTTTTATCCGGTTTACGAAGTTTAAATGTTTTACCCAATCTTGGACCAAAAATATAAGAGAAAGCAGGTTTATCCAGCGCACTTACATCGCTCCAGGACATATTCATATCAAGTGCCAGCCAGCCGCCGCCAATACCAATAGTAGGCGTTAGTCCAAAACCAAATGTGGTGGCATCAAAATTGGCTTTTGTACTAAAACTGGCAATTTGTGACCAATTATTATCAGCGTCAGGAATCCAGATTCCCGCGTTTATTTTAGTTGTAGGTTTTGCTTTTCCAAAAATTCCATAAACATTTAAAAACGGAAGCAGCCAAATATCAGGTCTTATTGTTATTGCTCCTGCTTCTACAGAGGATTTATCAAAACGTACGATTTCATCTAAATTATATAAAGGACCATTATTAAAACCAACTTGCAGATCTTTGATGGTTATTTCAGAATCCTGCCAGAAATAATTTACTGAAAGTCCTGCAGAATAAGGTAATTTATACCCTTTTTGAGCCACTTTTTGTCCCCAAATAGGTAAAGCATATGGATATTCCTCGACTTTAAGACTGTCTTTTAATTCCTGATTTTTTGCTCCTACGATTTTTTCAGTGTAGACCTGTCCAAAAATCTGCATGCAAAAAAATAAAAAAAAGGCTGATAGTAGTGTATTATATTTCATTGACTTTCGTGTTTATAATGGTTAATTAATTGAAATGCGTAAAATAAATAGGGACTAATGTATGCTGAGAGTAAATATTGTTTAAGCTTTTGTTTTATAGTGAATTAGGTATTTTGGCTTAAAACTAAGAACTGAATTTATGTGTTAATTATTGTTAAAGTTAACTAAATTTTCTTACTGGTTATACTTTTTTTTAAGAAAATATATTTCTTGAATAAAATGTATTTTATTAAAATCAGAAAGAAGTTTATCCTTTTCATTCAGATCATTTTCAATTATTTAGATTTTGTATTAGAAATAAATAGTATTTTTGTTTTGTGAAATGGATAACCATCATATTGTCGGTTTATTTAATGGCACTTTCAAATATGCCCTGTGCAGATATGGAGGTAGATAGTGCTGTTCATAAAACTGCCCGGTTTTCATCAGAAGCAAACCATTCTCATGATAAGGACAATGATCTATGTTCCCCTTTTTGCGCCTGTAATTGCTGTGGTGCGCAGGTTTTAAGTTATCAGACTGCCTTAAATTTTGATTTTCCTGCAGCACATACTATTATTTCAATACCATTACCCAACTACAATTCAGTTTTAGCTTCCAATTTCTACGGAAGTATTTGGCAGCCCCCTCAAATAGCATAATGATTGCCTGATTAAGTTCAGGTTAGAGAGTTGTGGATTTTCCACAGAAGTAATAGACAAACTTTGTCTAATTTCTCACGTCATTATACCATTAAAATGTTAGATAAAATCATACAGTTTAGTATAAAGAATAAGTTCGTTATACTATTACTCACCCTTGTATTAATAGCCTGGGGAAGCTATTCGCTTAAACAATTACCATTAGATGCTTTGCCGGATATCACGAATAATCAGGTACAAATCATCACGACAGCGCCTACTTTGGCCAGTCAGGAAGTAGAGCAATTAATAACCTATCCGCTGGAACAAGCTGTAAAAACCGTTCCGGATATTATAGAACTTCGCAGTATTTCCCGTTTCGGATTATCAGTCGTTACTGTTGTTTTCGAAGACGACGTAGATATTTACTGGGCAAGGGAACAAATATTTCAACGTTTAAAACAAGCAGAAGAAAACATTCCCGCTTATGCCGGATCGCCTGAATTAGCGCCCATTACAACCGGTTTAGGAGAAATTTACCAATATGATGTTTATGCTAAAAAAGGTTATGAAAACAAATATGACGCCGTAAAACTAAGAACCATTCAGGATTGGATTATTATTCCGCAATTACAAGGCGTTAAAGGTGTTGCAGATGTAAGTACATGGGGCGGAAAACTGAAACAATACGAAATTGCCGTAAACCCAAACACACTGAATAGTCTGGGCGTTACGATTACCGAAATCTTTGATGCTTTAGAAAAAAACAACCAGAATACAGGCGGTGCTTATATTGAAAAAGATCAATTGGCCTATTTTATTCGTGGTGTCGGAATGGCAAAAGGAACCAACGACTTGGGAAATGTAGTGGTTAAAAACCGAAATGGTTCGCCCGTTTTAGTCCGCGATGTCGCCGAAGTCCGCGAAGGAGTTGCCTTGCGTTACGGAGCATCGACCAAAGATGGAAAAGGAGAAATTGTTTCCGGAATGGTTTTGATGTTAAAAGGAGAAAATTCCAGCGCAGTTGTAGACAGAATTAAGGAAAGAATGATCCAGATTAATAAAAGCCTGCCCGAAGGCGTAGTTGCTGAAGCTTTTATTGACAGAGGAAAACTAGTCGATAACGCAATTGGTACCGTTACGAAGAATTTATTAGAAGGAGCTTTGATCGTGATTTTCGTCCTGATTTTATTCCTTGGTAATCTTCGTGCAGGTTTAATCGTCGCTTCGGTAATTCCGTTAGCGATGCTTTTTGCTATTATATTAATGAATGCCTTTGGCGTAAGCGGAAATTTAATGAGTTTGGGCGCAATTGATTTTGGAATCATTGTCGACGGAGCCGTAATTATTGTCGAAGCTACAATGCATCATTTGCAGCAATTGAAACGAAAAAAGCAATTATCACAAGGCGAAATGGATATTGAAGTCTACAATTCGGCTTCAAAAATCAGAAATAGTGCAGCTTTTGGAGAAATCATCATTTTGATTGTTTACCTGCCCATCCTGGCTTTAGTTGGAACCGAGGGTAAAATGTTCAAACCGATGGCCATGACCGTTGGTTTTGCCGTTGCAGGAGCTTTTATACTTTCCCTTACCTATGTGCCTGTGATGAGTGCTTTATTTTTATCTAAAAATACCGAGCACAAAGAGAATTTTAGCGATAGAATGATGGCTTGGCTAGAGTCAATTTACACCCCATTATTAGAGAAAGCGCTGCAATTTAAAAAGATTGTTTTAGGAATTTCTCTTAGTCTGTTTGTACTTGGTTTATTAGTCTTTAATAGAATGGGAGGAGAATTTATCCCAACTATTGAAGAAGGTGATTTGGCCATAAATGCCACCATCATGACAGGAAGTTCGCTTACGCAGATGGTAGAAACAGCCACAAAATACGAGCAGATTCTGAAAGCAAAATTTCCGGAGATAAAAACCATTGTAACCAAAATAGGAAGCGGGGAAATCCCTACAGATCCTATGCCCATTGAAAGTGGTGATTTGATTATTGTTTTGAAAGACAAAAAAGAATGGGGAGGAAAATATCACAATTGGGAAGAATTAGCCAATGCCATGAAAGAAGAAATGGAAGTAATTCCAGGCGCCAATATTGAGATTTCGCAGCCTATACAAATGCGTTTTAACGAATTAATGACCGGAAGCCGAAGCGATATCGCCATCAAAATTTTTGGCGATGACTTAGAAATTTTAGATTCAAAAGCTACTGAGTTAATTTCGAAGATAAAAAACATTGAAGGAATTGGAGATTTAAAAGCCGATAAAGTGACAGGATTGCCCCAAATCACAATAAAATACGATTATAATAAAATTGCCCTTTATGGTTTGAATATCTCAGATATCAATAGAATTATCCGTTCGTCATTTGCCGGAGAAAGTGCGGGCAAAATCTACGACGAAAGCAAGAGGTTTGATGTCGTAGTACGAATGAACCAGGACAATCGTGCTGATATTACAGACGTGAGTAATTTGTTTATTCCGTTGCCAAATGGTCAGCAAGTGCCACTTTCGCAAGTCGCAACAGTAGATTATGAGCAAGGTCCGGTACAAGTAGTTCGTGAAGACGGAAAACGCAGAATTACTATTGGATTAAACGTTCGCGGCCGTGATATAAAAAGTGTTGTCGAGGAAATCCAACATAAATTAGATAAAAACTTTAAACTTCCTGCCGGATATTTTGTCACTTATGGCGGACAGTTTGAGAATTTAATAGAAGCAACCAAACGACTTTCGATAGCATTGCCCATAGCGCTGGGATTAATATTAGTGCTGCTTTATTTCACTTTTAAAAGCTTCAAACAGGCAGGATTAATTTTCACAGCAATTCCCTTATCTGCGATTGGAGGAGTTTTTGCGCTTTGGTTACGCGGAATGCCTTTTAGTATTTCGGCAGGAATTGGTTTTATTGCCTTATTTGGAATCGCGGTTTTAAACGGGATTGTATTGATTTCATATTTCAATCAATTGAAAACGGAAGGAATTTTAGATCCGCTGCAAAGGGTTTTAATCGGTACAAAAACCAGATTACGTCCTGTTTTAATGACCGCTGCCGTAGCTTCTTTAGGATTTTTACCAATGGCATTATCAACAAGCGGAGGAGCTGAGGTACAAAAACCTTTGGCAACTGTTGTTATTGGCGGTTTGTTTTCTGCAACATTATTAACATTAATAGTTTTACCCATTTTGTATTTGTTGTTGGAGAAGAAGTTTAAACGCAAAGAGCGCGAGGATTTACACGAAGAGCGCAATGAAAATTAAAGAGGAAAAAGATTTTGTTTCACGCAGATTCTGCAGATTAAGGCAGATTTAATTTTAGAAAATAATCTGCGTCTATCGGCTTAAATCTTTTTAAAATCTGCGTGAAATAAAAATGTGGCTGAATAAACTAAATAACAAAAAAATGAACTCAATATATAATATAAGTACAAAACCTTTTGCGAACTTCGCGAATCTACCTTTGCGAACTTTGCGGTTAATAGCATTCCTACTGACTAGTATAATTTCGCAAGCACAAGAAAAAATCAGTTTAGAGAAAGCAATCGAACTTGCCAAATCAAATAATATCGATTTAAAAATAGCTGATAAGGAAATAGAAAAACAAACGGTTCTAAAGAAAACGGCATTTCAACCGGAACCACTACAGGTACAATATCAGGGCGGACAATTTAACAGCGTCGATTTTGATCATAACGTTTCTGTCCAGCAGTTTTTCCCGATAGGAAACATCACAAAAGCCAACAGACAATTGCAGGAAGAATTGGTAAAGCTGGCCGAAAAACGAAAAGCTTTATCGTCTTATGAGATTGAAAAAGCAGTTACGCTGGCTTATTACCAATATTTATATGGTATTTCGATGCAGAAATTAAACTCGGAACTCAATGCAATTTATACCAAATTCCTAAAGAATGCAGAACTGCGTTTTCAAACAGGTGAAAGCGGAAATATTGAAGTGATTAGTGCAAAAGCGAAAGTAAAAGAGATCGAAACGCAGAAAGCCCAATTAGAATATGATCTTGCGATTTATCAAAAACAATTGCAATTTTTTGTTCAGACCGATGAAAATATAGTTCCTGATGATACAATATCGCTGCAGTATTCGATTCTAAAAGAAGAAGAAAATTTGAAAGCAGAAGGTTTAATGAACGATTATTATCAGCAGCAAATTTTGGTTTATCAAAAAGAAGCCAATACCTATAAAGCGATGCGAACGCCTAAACTGGGATTAGGATATTTTGCCCAGACGATCAATACTGAATCATTGTTTCAGGGATTTACTGCAGGATTGCAAATTCCGTTGTTTGGAGGCGTAAATACAGCAAAAGCTCAAGCTTCGGCAATTAGTATTTCGCAATCACAATTGGCTTTGGATAAAAATAAACTAACGCTGAATCTCCAAAAACAGGAATTGCAAAACAACTTTCAAAAACAACAGAAAGCTTTAGATTATTATCAGAAAGAAGGTTTGCAATATGCTGATCAAATTATTAATACAGCACAAAAAAGTTATGCTAATGGCGATATGAGTTATTGGTCGTATATCAGTTTTCTGAATCAGGCAATTGATATTAAAAAACAATATACCGAAGCGACTCATAGCTTTAATCAAAGTGCTATCGAGCTTCAATTTCCAACTATCAAAAACAATTAAAATGAATATACTTGAAAATTTAACCGTAATTACAATGACTATCTGGACGCAAAGAAAATTAGCTTATGGTTTATTGCTTATTGTCTGCAGCGTTATGTTATTTTCCTGCAATGAAAAGAAAGCTGAAGAAAAAGAGGAAGAAGAAAAACCACAAACAGAAGTAGCCTTAAACGAATCTCAATATAAAACGGTTGGTATTGAGACTGGATTTGTAGAAAACAGAAATCTGAATAAAGTCATAAAAGCAAATGGTTACACGACAGTTCCGCCACAAAACTCTGCCGAAGTTTCGACTTTGATAGGAGGGACAGTGAAGGATATATTTGTTCTCGAAGGGACTTTTGTAAACAAAGGAAAAGTTTTGGCGACGATCCAGAACCTGGAAGTTATCGAAATGCAGGAAGATTATCATTCGGCTACAGCCAATATTGAATATTTGCAATTAGAATACAATCGACAGAAAACGTTGAGTGATGAAAATGTAAATCCAAGGAAAGTTTTTCAGGAAGTAAAATCAAAACTGGCAGCAGAAAGAGCGCGTGCACAAGCAGCAAAAAACAAATTAGATGCATTGCATGTAAGCACAAAAGGAAGTACTTCGCTAGTGCCTATTGTAGCGCCAATTAGCGGTTATGTAGGAAATATAAAAATTGCAAAAGGCGCTTATGCACAAACCGGAATCACATTATTTGAAGTGGTCGATAACAGCCAAATGCATTTGGACCTGAATGTTTATGAGAAAGATCTGGGGTCAATTTCGATTGGACAGGTAATTGATTTTGTATTGACAAATCAATCAAACAAATCGATAAAAGGAAAAATCTTCGGAATCAATAAATCATTTTCCAACGAAAGCAAAACAGTTGCTGTTCATGCCAAAATTGAATCAGATGATGCAAAAGGATTGATTCCCGGAATGTACGTTTCGGCTAATATCAACATTACAAATGCCACCGTTCCTGCGTTGCCAAAAGATGCCGTGGTTCGAAACGCAGATAAGTATTTTGTTTTTGTTCAGGAAGAAGAACATGCAGAACACAAATCAGAGGAGGAAAAAACACATGAAAAAGAAACTCATTTTAAAGCGATTGAAGTCATTCCCGGAACAACAGATTTAGGATTTACAGAAGTAAAGTTTGTAGATAAGATTGATCCAGATGCAAAAATTGTTACGAAAGGTGCTTTTTACCTGCTTTCGGCAATGAAAGGCGGAGGGGAGCATGGGCATTGATTTTTTTAGTTGCTTAGTTACTAAGATACTAAGCTGCTAAGTTTTTTACTCTCTTGTGATTAACGTACTATTTGTTATTTCTATAAAGAGAGATCAGACAAGAAAAGAAAAATAATAGGATTTTTTATGTTCAGTGCTCATTGACCAGACCCCAGCTTTAGCTGGGGTTAATTAGAGATAATGAAAAAGGCTTTAGCCAAATTGTTTTTCGGCTAAAGCCATTTCAATTAATTTTTCTAACTACCAGCTAAAGCTGGAGGCAATTCAATTTATTGTACTGAAATCAAAACAAACTTAAAAACAATTGCAACAAAAGTTGTAAATTTAGAAAGTGTTTTAATAGCCGTTAAAGCAACTATTACAGGCAAACTTGAAACAAAGAAAACCTGAAACCTGAAACAAATTTTTTATGGAACATACACATATAAAAGAAAAAGTAATTATAAAGAAACCAAAACAATCCAGTTGCTGCTGTTCTCATGATGAGCCGGTACATAACGAAAATGACGGACACGATCACGATCACGAACATAATGCCGAAGGAGGATTATTCAAAATGTTCTTGCCGGCGATTATCTCATTTGTTTTATTGCTTACAGGCATTGGACTTGATAACTATTTTCAGCAAAACTGGTTCACGGGTTATGTTCGAATTGCCTGGTATATTGTTGCTTATTTCCCTGTTGGATTACCGGTTTTGAAAGAAGCGTACGAAAGCATTATGAAAGGCGATGTTTTCTCAGAATTTTTTCTGATGTGTATTGCTACAATCGGAGCGTTTGCTATTGGTGAATATCCTGAGGGTGTTGCGGTTATGTTGTTTTATACGATTGGAGAAAACTTTCAGGGATTGGCAGTAAGCCGTGCAAAATCGAATATTAAAAGTTTACTCGATCAGCGTCCTGATGAAGTTAATGTTTTAGAAAATAACGTGGCCACAAAAGTAAAAGCTGCTGATGTTACAATAGGATCGGTCATTCAGCTTAAAGCAGGAGAAAAATTAGGATTAGATGGAGAATTATTATCAGATACAGCTTCGTTTAACACCGCTGCCTTAACGGGCGAAAGCAAACCTGATACTAAAATAAAAGGAGAAACGGTTTTGGCCGGAATGATCAACGGTAATACAATTGCACTTGTAAAAGTAACCACTGCTTACAAAGACAGTAAACTTTCTAAGATTTTAGAAATGGTACAAAATGCGACCACTAAAAAAGCACCAGCCGAATTGTTTATCCGCAAATTTGCCAAGATATATACGCCAATTGTAGTCTATCTTGCCATTGCGATTTGCGTATTGCCATGGCTTTTTGTAGACAATTATGTCTTTAGTGACTGGCTGTACAGGGCTTTGGTATTCTTGGTGATTTCATGTCCTTGTGCATTGGTAATTAGTATTCCGCTGGGATATTTTGGCGGAATTGGCGCAGCAAGTAAAAACGGAATCCTGTTTAAGGGAAGTAATTTTCTGGATAGTATTTCAACTATTCAGAATGTAGTTATGGATAAAACCGGAACCATGACCGAAGGTGTTTTTAAAGTTCAGGAAGTTATTATTCAGGAAGGGTTTGATAAAAATGAAATTCTAAAACTGGTAAATGCCCTGGAAAGTCAAAGTACACATCCCGTTGCTACTGCAGTTCATAATCATGTTGGTCAAATTGATGCCTTAATCGAATTAAAAGATGTAGAAGAAATTTCAGGACATGGCTTAAAAGCGCTGATAAACGGAAAAGAACTGCATGTAGGGAACTTTAAATTAATGGATAAATTCAATATAAAATATGATTTAGATCCCAACGAAGTCGTTTATACTACAATTGCAATTGCTTATGATAATAAATTTGCCGGATATCTGACCATTGCAGATGAAATTAAAGAAGATGCACAAGAAGCGGTAAGCAGGCTAAAATCATTAGGCGTAAAGGTTACCATGCTTAGCGGAGATAAAACGAATGTTGTACAATTTGTTGCGGATAAATTAGGAATCACAAATGCTTACGGGGATTTACTTCCGGAAGATAAAGTAAATAAACTAAACGAAATTAAAGCTAAAAATGAAACTGTGGCTTTTGTGGGCGATGGTGTAAATGATGCGCCCGTTATTGCCCTAAGTACTGTAGGAATTGCAATGGGAGGTTTAGGAAGCGACGCTACAATTGAAACTGCCGATGTGGTAATTCAGGATGATAAACCAAGTAAAATTGCAATGGCAATAAATATTGGGAAACAAACCAAAAAAATCGTGTGGCAGAATATTACATTGGCTTTTGTCGTAAAAGCTTTTGTCCTTATTCTGGGTGCAGGTGGGCTTGCCACCATGTGGGAAGCCGTTTTTGCTGATGTTGGTGTAGCATTATTGGCGATACTAAATGCAGTGAGAATTCAGAAAATGAAGTTTTAAATTATTTCACTTAAATAAAAAATCCCAATTCATTAGTTTGAATTGGGATTTCTGTTTTATGCAATTACTTCTTTAAATGTGTTGGTACCTGAATTTCCCCATTACCAAAAGACCAATTTTCCAAACCATTATTTTCTAACAAAACAATGATTACATTATTGATCAAAATTTGGGTTGATGCAGCAATTCGGGTAGCAATTTGATGATACAATTGCTTCTTCTGTTCTAAAGTTCTTCCTTGTCCGGTGGTAATCTGAATATAAATAATTTCATCAGAATGTGAAACACCAAGGTAACTTTCAGGGTATTTTATCTGATGAGGTTCCAGTTCTTCAATTACATGAAAATAATCATCTTTGGGAATATTAAATTCTGCTATTAAAGAATGATGAATAGATTCTGAAATCGTATTTTTTGTTTCTAACGAAAGCTTTTTGGGTAAACTGATTCTAACGAATGGCATTTTTATGATTTAATGATGTACTAACAAAGATAAAGGCTCTTTTTGAAACAGTAATACGATTTAAAATATAAATCCCTAAAGTAATTTTCGGGATTTATATTTTATGAAATATTATCGTTCAACTTGCGGTTTTGGTAATTTTGCAATTACATCATCTATTGAGAATGTTGCAGGAGCCTGACGCGGCGGAAATTTACGATAGGTTTCCAGATATTTAGATACTTTTGATACGGCTGGCAGAATTAAAAATGCACGATCTATCAGCCATTTTTCATACCCTATAGAACCATCTACTGCATATTCGTACGGATCAGCCAATAAATCGATAGTAAGAGGCGCTCTTAATTTTACCATTGGATTACGCCATATTTCCATTCCTTTTGCATATTGTGCCTGAAAAATATATTTAAAACGATCATCACGATACGCAACTAAATTACCATCATCATCAAAATAGATAAACTCATGACGTGCTGTCCCAGTTTGTCCTTTTAGATAAGGTAATTGATTGTATCCATCTAAATGTACTTTGAAGTTTTTACCACCTTCCTGAACACCATTTTGAGCACTTTGAACTAAGTTTTGATCGCCTCCGGCCGCAGCTACTAAAGTTGGCAGCCAATCTTCGGCCGAAAATAATCCGGTTAAATTGCTTCCGGGTTTAATTACTCCCGGCCAGCGAACAACTGCCGGCGCACGATAAGCACCTTCCCAATTGGTATCTTTTTCAGAACGAAACGGAGAAGAACCTCCATCAGGCCATTGATTTTTCATCGCGCCATTATCAGTAGACCAAATTACGATTGTATTATCAGCAATTTTAAGATCATCTAGTAGTTTTAAAAGTTCGCCAACCATTGCATCATGTTCTACCATTCCGTCCGCTTGCGTTCCAAGACCGGTTTTTCCTAAAGATGACGGTTTAAGATGTGTAAAAACGTGCATTCTCGTACTGTTAAACCAAGTAAAGGAAGGTTTTCCTGCTTTTGCAGATCTTGTAATGAAATCTTTTGCAGCGGCTAAAAATTCTTCATCTACGGTTTCCATTCTTTTTTTAGTAAGAGGCCCAGTATCTTCTACTTTTCCTCCGGCAGTAGCTTTTAATACTCCACGCGGACCAAATGCTTTTTTAAATTCTTCTCCTTTTGGATAATCCGGATTTTCCGGTTCTTCTTCAGCATTTAAGTGATATAGATTTCCAAAAAATTCATCAAATCCATGTTCAGTTGGCAGATATTTATCCTGATCTCCAAGGTGGTTTTTACCAAACTGACCACACACATAACCTAATGGTTTTAAAAATTCGGCAATAGTAGGGTCTTCTTTTTGCAAACCAACAGGTGATCCGGGTAATCCCACTTTTGTTAATCCGGTTCGATAAGGAGATTGTCCGGTAATTAATGCAGCACGACCTGCAGTACAGCTTTGTTGTGCATAATATTGGATAAAAACACCTCCTTCATTACCGATTTTATCGATGTTGGGCGTCATAAATCCCATTAATCCGCGACTATAAGCGCTTACATTTGTAACTCCTACATCATCACCAAAGATGATTAGAATGTTAGGTTTTGATTTGTCTTTTTGTGCCAGACCATCTATTGAAATTCCAAATAACAATAAAAATACTACTATCAATTTCATTGTTATTTTATTCTGCTGTAACTTTTTTAATAAATTCATGGAAATTGTTTTTAAAAGGTTTGAATAAGGGCAAATGAAAATTATAAGAAAATAAACACGTAAAGTTATTTATTCTAAATATTTATTTTTCAAAGTTTTATGTTTCATTTTATAAAATGAAACATAAAAAAAGCCCAATTCATTAGAATTAGGCTTCCTGTTATAATTTTTATTTCCTGAATTATAAAAACGATAATTCTATAAAATTTCCGTTATTTCCAATACTAACTTCAGTAGGATTACTTTCCGAAGGTGTTTGAGTTGGATACCAGTTTCTATTTGGTTTCACCATAATCAATAAACCTTCGTCATCACCAACGGCAGCAAAAAATTCACTATTGGCATTTTTAGAAAAAAATGCTAATCCATGTTGGGTGATTAATTGTTTTCCTAGTTCTAAAGGATTTTCATTCACGATTCCTATTTCACTTATATTTAAAATAGCTTTAGGACTAAATGCTTCTGTTTGTGCATTATCAAGATCATTTCTGGCAATAAATTCTAACAAATTGCCATTATTATCATAGAAATAAATAGCATTGGCATTCCAGTTTTCAAAATTGGTAATCACTTTTTGATCTTCAATAAAAATTAAATCTACTTTGCTTTTACACCATTCAATAGCTTCATCGAGTTTGTTTTCCGGAATATTAAATGCAAAGTGATAAATAGAGTTAAATTGAGGTTTTTCTACGAATTTTAAATTAGAATTTCCAGCCTGGATAGTAACTGATTCTGCTGTTTTTTCTATAATTGGTAGTTCTAAAATGTTTTTATAAAATGCTGTAGTTTCCTGAATATTATTAGTCTGAATCTGGATGTGTGATAACTTCATAATGGTATTTTTTATAAAAGAAGAAAGAGCTTCTTTATGTTTCTAACAAATTTAAAAAATGATAATTGTAGTATGATGCATTAGTCATTTTAAACTTCAATGAAACAATAGTTAATTACGATGAGGAGTTCTTTACTAATACACATTTTTTTAAACGCATATAAAGATGAATTTGAAACTACAATTAAGGTAATTTTATACATCATTTCTATGTTTTTAAAATAAAAAAGCCCGTTTCATGAAGAATCGGGCCTTACAGATCTGAAATTTTTGGGGCAATTTCAAATCAGTTTTATATATGGTGATTATTTCGGCATTGTAGGCGTCATAATTCTTCGTGTTGGCGTACTTAGTGTTTCTATAAAAGCCAATAAATCACTAATTTCCTCTTTGTTTAAATCTAGTTTTTTAAGCATTGGATCTACTTTCGGAATTAGGGAATCTCTTGCAGTTCCCAAATATTTTTTCTGAACAGGCGATGGGTTTCCTAAATTGTACAATTCAACAACATCCAGTAAAGAAGGAAAATGTCCGTGATGCATCCAGGGTTTTGTGTTGGCAACTTCACGAAGTGTTGGCGTTCTGAATTTGCCAATATCTTTTACATCTTTCGTGACATTATAACGTCCGAAATCTTCATTTTTTGTTCCAAATAAAGTTTGTCCGTCATTATGAAACTGATTGTCGCTGAAATAAGGCGTATTGTGGCAATTGATGCATTGGGCTTTGGTTCTGAACAAATGCAACCCTTTTACTTGTTGATCTGTATATGCCTCAGATTTACCGCTAATGAAGTTGTCAAATTTACTTTTCGGACTATTTATAGATCTTTCGAAAGTAGCAATCGCATATTGAATTCTTTGCAGATTCACTTTTTTATCCCCAAATGCTGCTGTAAACAACTCATTATAGCCTTTAATTTTGGCGATTTTATCAACGGCAATCGTCAGTTTTTCGTTCATTTCAAGCGGATCTCCAATCGGGAATTGTGCCTGATCTTCCAGACTTGAAGCACGGCCATCCCAAAATAATGAAGTAGCATACGCCGAGTTTAAAATCGTCATGGAGTTTCGTTTCCCGGTTTGACGGTCGTGACCAAAAGAGCGCGTTAAATTATCTGTCCATCCCAATTCAGGATTATGGCACGAAGCGCATGCAATTTGTCCGCTTGTAGACAGCCTTGGATCAAAAAACAATATCTTGCCCAGACTTTCTTTTTCCTTAGAATACGGATTATAATCCGGGTAGGGAACAGCAGGAAGTACACCAATATCCTGAAATTTAGTTTTATCGATATTTTTATGTAATTCTGCCTCTGGCCATTTTGCAAGATCTCCGCCGGAATATAATTTTCGTAATTCCTGTACATCAATATAATCCGGCTGTTCAACGCTTTTATAGGCTGTTAAACTCAACAGAAGAAGAATAGGGAAGATTAGTTTTTTCAATTTTGTTGTTTTTGATTTTGACTTGTTTTAGGTTTTAGGTCTCAGGTTTCAGTTTTCAGTCTCAGTTTTCAGGTTTCAGTCTCAGTCTCAGTCTCAGTTTTCAGTTTTCAGTTTTAGGTTAGGTCTTCGGTTTTCGAGAACTTTGTCAAAGTTTAAAACTTTGACAAAGTTACTGCGACTGTCAACTGCGACTGTCAACTGCGACTGTCAACTGCGACTGTCAACTGCGACTGTCAACTAAAAACTAAAGCGTAACTTCTTTAGGACAAGGAATATTTAATGCAGCAGGTTTTGGATAAACCCTGTTGTTATACATTCTGTACTGTGTTGAAACGGTTCCTCCAAAAAGTTTATCGTTGGTTAGTTTCAATTCGAATGAAATCTCATATAAACCCGCGCTGATTTCCTTATATGTTCCGTCGCCTGAAATCGCAATTACATGAGTATTTGTAGCACTGGATCCAATGGTGATATCTTGCGGAATCACTAATACGGTTCCCTGTGTTTTGCTGTTTCCGTTTGCCGGAAAAAATTCTAATGCTGAGGTAATATTAAATCCGGGAGAAACGGCTGCGGAGTTATTTTCGTTAGAAAACCACCTTTTTAAACCAAAAGAATTGACTGTATTGGTTCCGGTGGCAACATTAAAACCAATTTTGAAGGCATCATGATATACATCATCATTTGGGTTTGCTGTTCCTTTATCACTATATAATATCGCATTTTCGTTGTCTTTTGTTACGACAACCGGAAATGTCAAAGCATTAAAAGTCTGCCAGGAGCAAGTGCCATTGTTGTTAAACCAATGTTCGCCATAAGTCAGGTAAAATGCATTGGCAGGATCAGAGAATTTCGAAGCCGGATTTGCCTGAATATCTCGCGGTGATTTTATAGGTTTTACGACTGTTATACCTACATTTCCGGTAGCAGTGTAATTTGGAATATTGATTAAATTAATTTTTGTCTCATAACGTGCATCATCATTCTGAATATCTTCCAAAAGTTTTAGATGATACGTTATTGAACTTCTGTTATCGCCATAATCATCATGCGTTAAAGAATATTCAAAACCATTTTGGAATTTAAAAATAGAAGCGTTTTCTATTTCCGAAGGGAAAAATCCGTTAGGGAAATTAACTTTAAAATCGATTGTTTCGCCAATTTCTCCTTTTACAATAAAGTCTTTTACCGGAAAAGTATAAGTGGTGCTTATATCTTGTAAATTAATTGTAAAAATGTCATTTGCGGCATAGGTATTTAAGTTTCCTACGTGAATATTTTCATCAGATGCACGCTCTAATTTTAAGGTAATAGTTTGTTTGTTTGCCCATCTTTTATCAAAAGATAAATAAATGGTATCGGTTAATTTATTGCCCTGAAATACTAATTCGCTGGCAGGTTCCAGCGTAAAAGTGTCCGGATTTCCGGAAGTAAATGCGCTAAAATTTACTGTAACAGGAGTTTTTAAGGTTGTTGAGGTCAGCGTAACAGGAACTTTAAGTATTTTGACTGATTTATTTTCGTAACTGGCAGCAGGCTGAATTGTGGTGCTTACAGCAGGATATTCTAACGGAACTCCGGCACCGCTTGTCAAAAAGTTAAACCTTACAAAAGGATCTATGTTTTGCGCATCTAGCCTGTAATCATCCTTAGAACAAGATGCAAGTGCTATAACAATACTAAATAGGAATATGATTTTAATACGATTCATTTTGTTTCAGGTTTGGGTTAAGGTTAATATTACTTCTTGGTATTGGCAATACAAATTTTGGCGACGGATAGGTAAGACCACAGCTTAGGGCAATACAACCATCATTTCTTGAAATGTCTTTTTTGTTTCGGCCTATGTCAAAAAGTAACTGTCCTTCAAAGCAAAGTTCTTTTCTTCTTTCCAGGAATATAGCGTCTTTTAGATTTTCAGAATCTTTTACAGCACTAGCATTTGATCGGTTTCTGATGGTATTAATGTCACTTTTTGCCTGATCTGTATTGTTAAGTTCAAAAGCAGCCTCCGCACGTATTAAATATTGTTCACTTAATCTAAAAGCAGCATAACCGGGATTTCCCTGAAACTTTTTAGTAAAATAATAATTTAAATTTACAGGCTGGAGACTAACGATTGTCGAAATTGGCACTACCAGAAATAATTGCTTTCTAATATCTGAGGCTTCGTATAAATCTATTAAATCCTGCGAAGCCGCATAATTACCATAAACTGTTGAAGAAGTATATCCGTAAAATGCAGATAGCGAACCGCTGGCTCCACCTTCGTTAGTTCTGGGTATCGTGAATTCGAGAAGGATTTCTGAAATTGGAAGATCTGGCTCTGCCCATTGCGAAATATAAGCAGCAGAACTTACCAGGTTTACGCCTGAATTTGTAATGACATCATTTGCTGTATCATAGGCATTTTTCCAGTCTTTTTTAGATAAATAAACTCTTGCCAGTAATGCTTTTGCGCTTGTTTTACTAAAATAAGAATAAACAGGGCCGCTCAAAATTTTTGCATCAGAATAAAGATTTAAAGCCGTATTGATATCGTCGATAATAAAAGCATAAGTATTAGCCACAGTTTCTCTTGCAGGATATACAAGGCCTTTGTTTATAGAAGCTTTGGTATAAATAATGCCCAAATGTGACGCATTTTCTGTATAACCATAATTTTGGCTGTATACTTCGCTTAATAAAAAGTGTGCATAAGCCCTAACTGTCAAAGCTTCGGCTTTTATTTGATTTTTTTCTGCTTCGGTAGCATCTGTCAGTGCATCTGTAAATTCTAATATTAAATTTGACTGATTGATAACGGTGTAACTATTGTTGTAAAAAGAAGCAAGATTAGAATTGTTTGGCTGATCATCAAACGAATATAGGTTTGATACGCCTTCGAGAATGCTAACTTGCCCTTTTGAACTTTCACTTCGCGAAGGCGTAAATTTTAGATTCCCGCCCTGAAGATCAGCATATACTGCGAAATTCCCGCCGCGCAAAGTAGATTCAAGTGATCTGTACATTCCGTTTACCGCTTGCAGAACACCTTCTTTTGTTTTTAATTGTTCTGTAATCGAAATTTGTGTTCCGGGTTCCTGTTCTAAGAAGTCACTGCAGCCGTGCAATAAAAATACCAGAACAAAAAAAGCTGGAAGTTTAACCGCATTTATATTTTTAAAGTATTTCATTATTTTAAAATTTAGTATTAATGCCACATGAAATGGTTCTGGCTTGTGGATAATTGTAACTGAATTCTCTGATGCCATTCATTCCTGAAGGACTTTTTTCTTTGTACCAATACAATACATTCGAGACATCTGCAAAAATGGTCAATGTATCAAGAAAAGTATTTTTTACAGGAACATTATAGCTTAAGTTAATATTACTGATTTTGACATAAGTAGCATCATATACATATTTGCTCATATTAGAAAGCAGTGTATTATTGCTTGGGGCAGGCTGTGAGACAATATCTCCCTGATTTCTCCAGTAATCGTATGCATTTACAGACATATTTCTATTGGAAGTAATGCTGTATTTAGAAATAATTTCATCAGAGATTAATTTATCACCGCCCAATTGAAAAGCACCATTTACTGTTAAAGTGATGTCCCTAAATGAAATTCTGTTACCAAAACCACCAAAAGCTTTTGGCTGCGTATCCCCAATTGGTTCCCAATCTGCATTGGTAAACAATCTGTTATAAGTTGCCGCATCATAAACCTGACCGTTTTTTCTAATTAAGTCACGGCCTGTAGCAGGATCAACACCTATCCAGTTTACGCCCCAAATTGTCGATGTGCTGTATCCTGTTTTTTGTGCCAGCGCAATATTTGCCAAAGAATAATCGCTTCCTAAACCAACCAAATTGGTCACTTTGTTTTCTACGGTAGAGATATTAAAAGTCGTACTCCATTTAAAATTTTCTTTTTGAAACCATTTAAATCGGGTTGTCAATTCAAAACCTTTATTGTACATATCAGATGCATTTAACTGTACGGTACTGTATCCGGTTTCTGTTGGAATATCGCGTGATGTAATTAAATCAGATAAATTGTCATAATAATATTCAAGCGAAAGTTCTACAGTATTGAAAACATTGAACTCAAATCCGGTATTGAATTTTAAGTTTTTCTCCCAGCTTAAATTTCCGTTAGGAGACACACTTGAACCAGCGCTTAAATCGCCATTATAACCGTTTTGAACAACAGTATAAAGTCCTTTTGAGCGGTATGAACCAATTCTGGAGTTCCCGGTTGAACCATAACTAATTTTTAATTTCAGGAAATCTACCCATGAACTTGATTGCAGAAAATCTTCGTTGCTCATAATCCATGCTAAGCCTGCACCGCTGTTTAAGGCAACATTTGTATCATCACCAAAAACAGAACTTTCGTCACGCCTGATGTTTGCCAAAGCATAATATTTCTTTTTGTAATTATAATTTACCTGGGCAAATGCCGAAACTCTCGAATTATAACTTATTTCATTACCTCTAACTTGTCTTGCTTTTGATTCATCTACGTTAGGAGTTGCAGTATTATCATCCTGCAGAGCATCTGCGATATTGTTAAGTACATTTGGGTTCACAAAACCGGATGCTGAAGCGTAATCAAAATTTATCTTTTCTTCGCCAAGTTCAAATCCTATTACACCATCAATTTTGTTGTTTTTATTGATTTCTTTTTCAAACAACATTTGTCCCTGCCAGTTCCATTTTGTTGAATTTCGGTTATTAAAAAGCCTTCTTCCCCAGTTAGGATATGTTTCTCCACCTAAAACAAATGTGCTGTTATTTTGTCCGCTTTCATTTTCACCTGAAAAATAACGATCCTGCTCTTTATCGACATAATCAATACCAAATAAGGTGGCAAATTTTATGTTTTTATTCAATTCATACCCTAAATTAAGACTTCCTAAAATTCCAAAAGTCTCCGTTTGATTTCTGTTTTGCTCAATCGCAGCAAATGGATTTCCTCCGGTGTTTCCGCCCGAAACTCCTAATTTAGAATAACTTCCATCAGCATTATACGGTGAAATGGTAGGGAGATAAGCGAAATCATAAAAAACATTTGGTGCATCTTTTTTAATAAAACTTGGATTTAAAGATAGATTCACATTCCATTTTGAATGTCTGTATCCCAAATTAATTCCCCCGTTAAGCTGTTTTGTTGTATTGCCCAATTGAGGTTCGTCAATATTTAAATACGTTAAATTTGTTCGGTATGAAAACTTTGAATTAGCTCCTGAAACGCTAAAATTATATTTATTATAAATTCCTGTTTTATTTAATAAATCAAACCAGTTTGTATCCACGCCGTTGTAGGGAAGAAGCGCACTTCCCGGAGAAGTATTTTTTAGATAATCGTTTCTTAGTTCTGTATACTGATTTCCGTTTAAGTATTTAATCTGATTAATTGCAGATGAAACTCCCAATTGATTTGAAAATCCAAACTTGGCTTTTCCAACTTTTCCTTTTTTGGTAGTAATTAAAATTACACCATTTGCACCATCAGCACCATAAATACCAACAGCCGCAGCATCTTTAAGAACTGTAAAATCCTCAATATTATCAGTAGAAATCATCGCTAATGGATTTGATAATCCTTCGGCTAATCTTCCTCCATCAAAATATTGACTGTCAATACCACTTTGTTCGCTCATGATTACACCATCAACAATAATCAATGGCTGTGTCGAAGTACCTAAAATAGAACCTGATAAGGACTTTAAAGTACCTTGACCGCGAATGTTAATTTTTACAGGTCCGCCAACTCCGGATGTATTTTCGATTAAGACACCCGCAACTTGTCCTTCAAGCATTTTATCAATACTTTCAGATGCTTGCTGAACCGGAATATCTTTTGCATTTATGCTTGAAATACTTCCAACAATTTCCTCTTTTAATTTTGTGGTTCCGTAAGATGAAGTAATAACCACCTGATTCAATTCGTCTGTGAATTCTTCCAGATAAAATGAAAACTCTTTTTTATTATCTGCTTTTACAGTTTGGGATATCATTCCTAAAAAACCCGCTTCAAGCACCATATTGTTGATGTTGTTTCCTTTTAACTGATACACAAATTTTCCGTTAAAATCAGTTATAGCACCCATTCCGGTTCCTTTTATGCGAATTGTTGCTCCTGGAAGCGGCTGTTTGTCTTTGACATTATAAACCGTTCCGGTAATAAACCTTTCTTTTTCATCAGAAGAAATAGAAGTTGAAGCAGGAGCAGAGTTCGTTAATAAAACCTGCTTTTTCTGGATATAAAACGAAATATTTTTCCCTTCAAATAATTGCGTCAAAACGGCTTCTAAAGATGCATTTTGAACATTAATATCTGCCAGCTGATCAGCATCAATTTTTCTTGCATTATAAATAATCCTAAAATCAGTTTGTTCTTCAATCGATTTAATAATCAAACTGATAGGTTTGTTTTTTACTTGTAATGTTATGCCTTTATTCTGAGAAAAACCTTTAAAACAGGATATGATCAGGGCTAGGAAAAATAGCATTTTCCTTAAATTGGGTATCGTAAAAGTCATGTTTATTTAGTTATGGAAGATTGGTAATGGTAATCGTATTTTCTTTAATCGAATACTTAAACGGCGTGTCACGTTTTAGAAGTTCTAAAATGTTTTCGACACTGGATTCACTAATTTTAATGCTGCCAGTAAAATTCTGCTTGGCCAAAACAGTATTTTCATTTATAATTTCGACGTCGTAAGTACGTTGAATTATTTTAGCGATTGTTGAAAATGGGGTATCCTTAAAAGCAAGTTCGCCTTTTGTCCATGCCGAATAAAAAGTAGGATCAACCGCTTTTGTTGTAATTTTTTTAGAATTATTATTCCAGGTTGCCATTTGGTTTGGCGCAAGCAAAACTGTATTTAGTTTGTTTTCGACTTCATACATTTTGATACTTCCTTCGACCAAAGTACTGTTTACACTTGGATTTTCAGGATAAGCACTAATGTTGAATTTTGTACCCAGAACTTCAATATCAACCTTATTGGCGTTGACAATAAACGGGTGTTTTTTGTCTTTGGCGACATCAAAAAAAGCTTCTCCGTTCAGGTAAACATTTCTTTTTCCGTTGATGCCAAACTGCTCCGGATAACGCAAAGTTGTCCCTGAATTTACACTTACAACAGTTCCATCAGAAAGTGTGAGTTTGAATTTTTTCCCGTAAGGAACTTTAAGCGTATTGTAAACCACTTCCTGATTCTTTACTTTCCCAAAATAAATAATGTGGTTTGTAAATTTCTTTGCAATCAAATCGCCTTTGTCGTTTACTAATTTCGTTTGATTGTCTTTGGTAATATATTCTGAACGTCCATCAGCCCATTCGAGCACAATTTCTTTTGAGGCTGATTTTGTTTTTTGACTAAAGTCCAAAGCTAATTTTCCTAACCCAAATAAAACTAAAAATACAGCAGCATATTTTAGATACTGAACTGATTTCTTTTTTGGCTTAATTGAAATTACCGGAGTTAATTCTTTCGAAACATCTTCAGAAAGTGCCGCTAAAGCCCAGGTTTTTTTTAAAGCGATAAAGTGTTTTTTATTTTCTTCAGAAGCATCAATCCATTCAAAAAGGGTTTGAACTTCTTGTTCTGAAGCTTCATTAGAAAGGTATTTATAAATTATTTCTGATGTCATCTTTGAGTTTTTAAACTTCTCGTTTTAGTAAGTACACTTCAGAAATAAAATACCCTACCTTTTATTTTTAATTATTACAAATAAGAATAAAAATCAGAAACAAATAATCGGATAATTTCGTTTTTAAAATCTTCAAAGCCTTTGTCATATGGGCTTCTACAGCTTTTAACGTTACTTGCATTTCCTCAGCGATTTCTGCATTTTTTTTATTTTCAAAACGTTTTTTTATAAAAACTTCACGGGTTTTAGGCGGAAGATCGCTTATTGATTCGTGAATTAAACGTTCTAATTCTGTTAATTCTAAAGTATCAAATTGTACTGAGTTCAGGATTTCAATATCCAGTTCTCTTTCTTTTTGATTTAAAATATCGTTCTTGAATTTATCCTTCACTTTATTGTGCCGTATCATATTAAGGCATTTTGATTTAGCATACGTATACAAAAAAGATTGTATTCCGTTTATGGATTCCACATTTTCTCTGGCCTGCCATAAGTATAAAAAGGCTTCTTGTGCAAGATTTTCGGCTTCTTCTTTATCATAAATAAACTGAATGCTGAAAGCAGTGATTCTGCGAAAGTATTTGTCGTAGAAATAAGTAAAAGCAGCTTCGTCTCCTTCTTTGAAAGATTCAAAAAGATTTAATTCGAAACTGGTATTATCATTCATTATAAAGAATCACTTTTGTGGGAGCAAGATAAGTACAATATTAAAAAATGCCTTTTTTTGCTTTGAAAGCGGCAAATATAAAAGTTTATTTATATTAATTCTAAATAAAATTCAAATAAAGGTCATTTGGAAAAATATTATTCAGAATAAGTGTAAAATTTTTAAATTCGATTTGTTATATCATTAAATTTAAACTTGATTTTTATGTCATTGCACTATATTGTAAACTTAAATTAAGCGAAATAACCTTAATTTGAATGCATTTAAAAATAAAATAATAAGAAATGAAAAAATACAGTATCACTTTAACGCAATCTTTTAAGATTGCATTTTTTATTCTGGCGGGTTATTGCAATCCTGTTTTGGCACAACAGATTATCGCAGTAAATACAAAAAGCAATGCGCTTGTTTTGCAGGTAAATCCGGGAAAAGAAGTGAATACAATTTATTTTGGTGAGAAATTAGCAAATGATTTTGAATACGTAAAAATGGAAAGTCAGTTTCGCCAGGGAACAGATTATACCGGAATTTACAACTCAGCTTATACACCGTCCGGTTCAAAAAACCTGTTGGAACCTGCCATTGCAATAACGCATGCTGACGGGAATACTTCGCTGGATTTGTTATATCTGGATCATAAAACGACTACGATAAGTACAGGAGTTTCCCAGACAGAAATTATACTGAAGGACAATGTTTATCCTGTTGAAGTTCATTTGTTTATTCTGGCGTATTACGATACGGATGTTATCGAACAATGGACAACGATTAAACACAATGAAAAAGCAAATATTACATTAAACAAATATGCTTCGGCCAATTTATATTTAAAAGGATACAGCAATTTCTGGCTCAACCAGTATCACGGAGAATGGGCAAAAGAAATGCAGCCGGAAGAAACGAAACTGACTCACGGTATAAAAGTTTTGGACTCGAAACTGGGAACACGTGCAAACCTGTTTCAACCATCAGTATTTATGGTTTCCCTGGACAAACCGGCGACAGAAGAAGAAGGAAAAGTGTTGTTTGCCGGTCTGGAATGGTCAGGGAATTTTAGAACTGATCTTGAACTGGACCCGTTAAACAACCTGCGGGTTATTTCAGGAATCAATAATGCGGCAGCAGCTTATACACTGGCTAAAAATGAAGTATTTACAACGCCAAAATTTTGGTACACATTATCGGCTAAAGGAAAAGGAAGCGCAAGCCGTAATTTGCATGATTGGTCCAGAAGTTATAAAATATTAGACGGTAAAGGAAGCCGTTTAACCTTACTGAACAATTGGGAAGCTACCTATTTTACTTTTGATGAAGAGAAACTCAAAGTACTTATTGGCGATAGTAAGAAATTGGGCGTAGATATGTTTTTGCTGGATGACGGATGGTTTGGTAATAATTATCCGCGTAATAATGATGCAGCAGCTTTAGGGGATTGGGAAGTCAACAAAAAGAAATTGCCAAACGGAATTGGAACTTTGGTTAAAACAGCAAAAGAGAATCAGGTGAAATTTGGAATATGGATCGAACCTGAAATGGTCAATCCGGCGAGTGATTTGTATAAAAAACATCCGGAATGGATCATCAAACAACCCGGAAGAGCTGAGCATTATTTCCGTAATCAATTGGTTCTGGACTTATCGAACCCAAAAGTTCAGGATTTTGTTTATGGTGTTGTAGACCATCTTTTTACTGAAAATCCGGAATTGGCATATATCAAATGGGATTGCAATGCTGTGATCTACAATGCATATTCAAGTAATTTGAAAGACAAACAAGCTAATTTTTATACTGATTATGTCAACGGACTTTATAAAGTTTTAGAACGTATTCGTATAAAATATCCAAAAGTACCTATGATGCTTTGTTCCGGTGGGGGCGGCAGAGTAGATTATGCCGCTTTAAAATACTTTACTGAGTTCTGGCCAAGTGATAATACAGATCCTTTAGAACGTATTTTTATACAATGGGAATACTCGTATTTTTATCCTGCGTTGACTCTTGCCGCACACGTAACAGATTGGGGAAAACAGCCCATAAAATTCCGTACAGATGTTGCCATGATGGGCAGACTTGGTTTTGATATTGTCGTTAAGGATTTAAACGAAAAAGATTTGGCTTTTTGTCAGCAGGCCATAAAAAATTATGGTGTATTGAGCAATACTATTTGGCAAGGAGACCAATACCGTTTGCAGAACCCGTGGGATAATGATGCTGCAGCTGTAATGTTTGTGAATAAAAATGATAACGAAGCCGTTGTGTTTAATTATGCAGTTAATTCCCGTTATGATGCAGGAACACATCTTCCTGTAAAATTAAAAGGATTACAGGCCGCACAAAATTATAAAGTAGAAGAAATAAATGTGTATCCGGACAAAAAAACAGCAGTAGAAACGGCTGTTTATTCGGGTGATTTTTTAATGCAGGTTGGTATTAATCCAAATGTAAATGCTTCGAATACAAGCGTTGTATTAAAGATTACAAAAGCTTAAATAAAGTCCTGACAGGTTCCTAAAACCTGTCAGGGCTCTCTCATAATTTAAATTTAAAAACCTTTACGGTTAAAATTCCTCCATCCAAAACCTATCAATAACAAATTGAAAAGCAGTAATGGCAAAAATGCTTTTGCAAAACTTATTTCTGAAGGATCATTGAATGTTTCGACAAATTTTGACCAGTTTTCTTTATTAACTGCGGCATTATCAAAGATTTTTGGATAGAAATACAATCTCATTTTTTCATGGAATTGCTTTGTTGCTTTCAAAAATAAAAGCTGGTTTCCCAAATCAGATTGTGCAATTTCATTAAGCTGAATCTGCGTATGCAATGTAGGAATGAATTGCGCAATAAGCTGACTGGCCTTGTTTCGTTGCTGCAATTTATTTTCTAATTCCTGTGATTGTTTTGCTGAGTCATCGTCGCCCGCTTGTTGCATGGCATAATACCAAAGCCAGCTGAATTCAGTATTTGGCAGCGGATAATGTGCAAACTGAGGATAATGCTGATAGAATTTATCCATCGTAAATTTTTTATCCATATCCCATTTTTCATGATAGGCATTTCGTTGTTTTACAGTAAGTTCCAACGCTTCTGGTATTGGATATTTGTTAACAATGTATGTATTGATTATTGCCGGCAAAATGATAATAAAAAACAACCAGATTGTCAATAAAATAACAGCATTGAAGTTTGAATTTCTCTGTAAGGAAACAATAAAAAAACTTACGGCAAACCAAAAGAGAATATATAAAATTCCCAGTCCGTAAAAGGTAAAAAGAGATTTATCAAATGGGATATTCAGGAACAATACAGCAATAAAAAGCACGATTGTTAGTACCGCAATCAGCATTAAAATTCGGATATAGAATAAATTCAAAATGTATAAAAAAGTGTTATCACTTTGAGTTGCGACAATTTTCCAGGTGCCGCTTTCTTTTTCTTCCGAAACCAGATTGTACGAAAATGCAATAATTAAAAGCGGAAAAAGATAAATAAGCACAAAACTAAAATCGATATTTCCGGATAACAGATTATTCGGGTTGTTAAGTTCCGCATCATATTTCTGACCTTCCAGCCCACGAATCGTAACACTTTGTATCGATGGATTTACATCTCTTTGACCAATCGCCAGACTATTAACAGGCAATGTTTTGTTTACTAATGAAAACTTGATGTAGTAGAGCAGAAGCCCCATTTCATCTTTATGAAAAGCAGCATTTCTGGCAATATGCTCTTTTTGATACATTGCTGCTTCTCGAATATTATTTTGTTGTTTTTGCTGAAATTGCTGTCCAGTCAAAAGACTTATAAAACAGATAACCAAAAGGAAAATCAGTCCAATTTTGGTTCCTTTGGAGCGTATGAAATTTTTAAAAAGTAATGCTAACATATTAAATGGCTTTAAGGTTTTTAGCTGCAATGCGAATCAAAATAAACAGCATAATAATCCAGAGAATGATAGAAAGAACAGAAACAATTTCGGATTTTAAAACATCCCAAATCCCTTTTGGCTCATAGTGAAACTCAGTTATATCAGCCCAGTGTTCTTTATTAATCGTGAGCGGTTTTTCATTTGGTCCGGGTTTTTTATTGCTAATGTATTTTACCTGCAACGCATTCATTTTCTGCGCCATGTTATAACGGTATTCTTCAGCCTGTTTCTGGAAGTCGATATACGAATCATAATCTGTATTCGATAATCCCATCGATAAATTTTTCATGGCGATATAAGGATTTATAAAAGAAACGGTCTTAGAGAAACTATTTTGCTTTTCGTAAACCTGAAGTAAACCTGCTAAATGCTCATTGTAAATTTTAGAACTTATTTTCTCGCCTTCGGTCATAATAAATCCAGAATAATTAAAAGGAAGTTTTTGTACCGAATCGACTTTGTAAACCCTCAAAAGAGAATCTTTGATGGCTTTATAATGCAAATCATTCGGATTATGGCTGTCTCCCTGCTTGAGAATATCCTTTTCTATATCACTCTGAAACTGAATTTTTGATGGCGCTTCATAGATATAAGCTCCAATTGCCTGAGTGGTTCTTGGTAAAATAATGGTAAAAACCAGCCAAATTCCAATCAATGAAATCAAAGCTTTTTTTGATGTTTTGCTTGATGCTGAAACCAAAACCGCCAGGACACAAAAGAAAATCAGGTAAATAAAATGAAACCCAATAAACAACAGCATTTTGATCGTTTCGTCAGTCGAAATCGCGAAATCCTGAAGTAATAACCAGATAAAAATCAACACAATGATTGTTGGAATAAACAGCAGCATAATAACGCTCGCAATTCCTAGTATTTTGCCTCTTAATAGTTGTTTCCAGCTAATTCCCTGACTTAAAAGTAATTTTAAAGTTCCGTCTTCTCTTTCGGATGCGATTGCATTAAATCCTAAGAAAAAGATCAATAAAGGCAGTAAAATTTGCAAAACCATCGCGATACTGATTTCTCCAAAACGGAGCATACTATTCGAAAATCCGGCTTCAGAGAAATTGGCAGTATTTTGTTTGTGTGCTTCAAGGAAAATAGCATTCCCGAAAAACGGTTCCATTCCAAATTCAAAAACACTGAGAGGCGTACTTTTTCTAAAAGCAAAATTTCCGTAATGCGCCATTCGGTGTGGATTTTTGTCCGGATTTTTTAACCAGTCTTCACGTGATTCATGTTGGTATTTTTCGCTGGTTTCGTTTTGACTGGTATAATTTTCCCAACCTGAAAAAGCAGCATAAAGCAAAATAATCCCTATAAAAAGGGTGATGATAAAAACAGCCGAATTCTTAAAAACGGAGTTCCTTAAATGTTTGGCGATTAGAATTTCTATGTGTAGTGGTTTCATACCAATTAAAATTTATAAGTTACAGTAAGGCTGAAATTTCGGGGAGCCCCGGGAAATAGTCTCAGATAATTCTGCGCACCTAACCAATACGTTTTATTGAATAAATTACCCGCATTCAGGGCAATCTGCATATTACTTTTGTTGGGTTTATAATAAACAGCCGCATCAAAAACGGTAAAATCCGGAAGTGTAAAATCTCTGGTAAACCAAGGCACTTTGCTGCTTTGATATTGCATTCCTAAACCAACTCCCAAATCCTTTAAGGCTGAATCTGAGCTAAAATTGTAACGTGTCCATAAGTTGGCGCTGTTTTTTGGCGTGTTTTGCTTTCTGGCACCAATTAATGATGCATCGCGATCGTTTGTAATTTGGGCATCGATATAACTGTAAGAAGCATTTATTTGCCAATCGGGTGTGATATAACCTGCTAAATCGCATTCGAAACCACGGCTTCTTTCAGCTCCTCTGGTTACGAGTAAATCAGGATTTGCAGGATCATTGGCATTCATCAAAATATTACGCTGATTGATCTCGTAAACGGCAGCATTAAAACTCATCGAATTATTAAAGAAAGTCGCTTTTACACCTGCTTCTTTCAAATTGCTTTCAAGCGGATCAAATAAACTTCCGGCCGGTAAAGATCCGGTTTGAGGCATTAAAGTCACCGTATTCGATTGTGGCTGATATCCCTCCAGATAAGTGGTGTAAACATTAATTTGATTGTTAATGGCATAAGTCACTCCAACACGAGGCAACAAAGCCGATTTTTTGACCGTTAATTCATTTTTCGATTTATAATTGGTAATGTCTTCAAACCATTCTTGTCTCAAACCCAGTAAAAAAGTAAATTTTTCCCAGGCAATCTGATCCTGAATATAAATTGCATTTGTAGTCGTTAATGCTGATGGCAGCGCCGTTCTAACATTCAAAGTATAATCATCTGCACTTGTAATCGTATAGGCTGGATTATTCAGATTGAAATAATTGACATTGGGTTTTGGTAAAACGACTCCGTCAATTGTTGTGGTTTGATAATTGGCAGCATTTGCAGGAACAAAAGTACTGGCCACCGTTCCGTCTTTTAATACATAACCTCTTGCTGCATTTTGTCCGCCGCCTTTGGTTTTGTTCCACGAACTTAAATCGTATCCCGCCAATAATTTATGTTTAAGCTTTCCGGTTTTTAAATCGAAATTAAAATAAGTACTCAGATTATCAACGTCCCAATATTGCTGACGCTGAACAAATTGCATCATTGCCAGACTCGTTACAGGCTGATTGTTCATATCAACTGCAAAACCATTTGTGGTTCTGTGTTCCTGCAGATTTTCTGTCCAGGATTGTTTCATGTATTGGGCATTAAAACCAATTTTAGAGCTGAATTTATGTGCAAAACTGGTCGTAAAAATCATTTCCTTTGATTTAAAGAAATCACTTGGCGCACCCAGATTTAAACTGATTGGTGTTTTGTTTAAACTGGTAACTCCTGCAACAGCGCCAAATATTGGCTGACCTCTATCAAGAATTCCGGTCATGTCGCTTAAAATCAATTCAGTATTTATAGCCGTTTTTTCATTTGGGATATAACTAAAAGAAGGAGAAATTAAAAACGACTTGTTACTCACTAAATCACGAAATGATTTTGCTTCCTGATATGCTCCGTTTACACGATATAAAAGAGTTTTTGATTCGTTTAGAGGCCCTGTAAAATCTAAGCTTCCGCGAAAAGTGCTAAAACTCCCTACACTCAGACTTACTTCTTTTCGATCAATGGCTAAAGGTTTTTTAGTCACCAGATTGATGCTTCCGCCGGGATCTACAGAGGAGAATGTGGCGCTCGATGGACCTTTGATGACTTCAACACGTTCGATATTATTCGTTAAAGGCTGTAAAAAATAATATTGACGGGTTCGCATTCCGTTGATGATCTGGCCTTCTTCATTTTGACTAATTCCGCGAATTGTATATTGATTGTAATAACTTGCCGGAATCACGCCGCTTGCCATCTTTACAGCATCAGCAAGATAAAAAGCACCTTTGTCAGCAATTAATTCTTTTGTAATTGTCGATATAGATTGCGGAATATCCTTATTTAATGCGGCAGTTTTTGTCGCTGCGAAAGAATAATCACTATTGTACTTTTTTGATGAACGTCCCAGGATTTCAACGGTTTGCAATTGATTTCCTGCCATTTTTATAGAATCGGAAACAATACTGTCTGTCGCTTTTTTAGCAACATTTTGAGATTGTGAGTATTGTGTGCCAATAATTAGCAATAAAAAGGGATATATATGTTTCATTTTTATGATGATGGAAATTATACTTCCTTTTATACCGTTTGTAAATAAAGATCTTCCAGTTCATTTGCCGATATTTTATCGGCTTCGATTACTGTAACCAGATTTCCCTGTTTCATAATCCCAATATGAGATGCGACTTCCCTGGCTCTGAAAATATCGTGTGTTGCCATTAAAATTGCTGTTCCGTCTGCAGAAAGTTCCTTGAGGATTTGTGAAAACTCGTTTGATGCTTTTGGATCTAATCCGCTGGTAGGTTCGTCCAGCAAAAGAACTTTTGCTCTTTTGGCAATGGCGATCGCAATACCTACTTTCTGGCGCATTCCTTTAGAATATCCTCCAAGATTTTGATCGTGTGCAGCAACTTGCAATCCTGCTTTGGTCAGGAAATAGGTAAGTTCTCCGTTAGAATATTTAAATCCGGCAAGAGACGAGAAGAATTTCAGGTTTTCTAAACCAGTCAGATTGGGGTATAACATTACCGTTTCAGGAATATACGCGACATATTTTTTGGTTTCCTGCGCATTATCAATCACGGATATATCATTTATTTTCAGTTCACCGTCTGTTGGTTCTATAAACCCCAGAAAAAGATTAATTGTGGTCGTTTTTCCTGCTCCATTTTGACCTAAAAGCGCAAAGATTTCACCTTCTTTAATTGTCAGGTTCAGTTTATTCAAAGCAGTATGATCGCCATATTTTTTGGTCAGATTTTCAGCTATAAGCATAGTTTTTATGTATTTGGAGTGATTTAATTTGTTTTTTGTCGCAGTCGCAGTCGCAGTGACAGTCGCAGTCTCAGTCGTAGTGACAGTCTGGATCTTAGTGCAGTCTCAGTTTTAGTTGAGTGCGGGAATAGGAGGATGGTTACTACGGTTTCTATAGAAAGAAATTAACTGGCTTTCGAAAAATAAGAATAACATTGTTGTCTTATTCAACTCGATTTATTGTAAATAAATGCGTCAAATAAAAAATGCAATCCATTTCCTTTACCGATTATAGAATAGGCAAGAGGGAATTTTAATTTTCGAAAATAAAATGTAGTAAACTAAATTAAAGTAGGAGGTGCCCTAAGAGAAAAAAGACTTCCTTTAAAGAAATTTGAAGTATCTTTTGTATAAAAAGAAATAGAAGAAGTTTCAATACTTGCTTTATAAAAGAATAAAGCCTGAAAGGTGTTTGGGATAAATGTGCTAAAAGCAAAATGACAAACGTGGCAGTTTGTATCAACACTATGACTGTGCGTAATCTGTTTTTGACCCTCAACATATTGATGATCACAACGTTTTTCTGTTAATTGCCTGTAAACATGCTCGTAGGAATGTATGGTCTGAAACAGCATTGCGAACAATACGGTTAAAGACATAAAAAGATTAATTAAGATAATTTTCTTTTTCATTTCTGTTTAAAATCCTACTGTTTACGCGGACTTTGTGAGTTTTTATCTAATGCAACTTGGTTGCAAATATAGATATCTTATTTATAAATCCATTAAAAGCTGGATATTATTTTAAGATTATTTTACTTTTATATGTTCTGCAAATCTAAAAATTATACAACAATTGCAGGGTATGAAAATCAGACGATCCGTCAAAATATTTATCCAATACATCATTAAAAACAGGTTCTGTATTTTGAATACTGGCAAATAAAGTCATACAGGATTGTAATTTTTCATTATCCGGATTTCCAAAGATTTCTTCGGCTGTTTTTTCATCCGTTTTGATTAATTCGGCAGTAATTTCGATGAGATGTTTTCCCAGAATTGGATGTTCTAAAAAGGCTATTGCTTCATCTGCATTTTTTATTTCATAGAATTTTGAGGTATCGCAAGATCCTAATCCTTTTATCTGAGGAAAAATAAACCACATCCACGGAGATTCTTTTTTTCCTTTTTTAATTTCTGAAAGTGCAGACAGGTATAATTTATTTTGAGCGTCTAAAAAACGAACCAATTCTTTATTATTGTAAGCCATTATTTACTGATTTTATTTGAGGTAATCAGGTCGTAAATCTACTGAAAATAAATGTAGTTGTACATTCCTAAAGTTTTTTTTACGTCTATTTTTTTCTATATATTATGGCGGAAATTATCTGTAGTATTAATCGGAAATATTATTGAATTCTTAAAGATTAATTAAAAATTAGAGAAAATTTAATCTCCCAAAGTTGCATTTTTTTATCATTTCGACCCTAACCAGAAATTGCACAAGTTATTCGACAAATATTTTTGAGTTTATATTCTGACTTGCTTCATCAATTCGCTATCACTTTGCTAAAAATCTTTATTCCTTTAGATTATATTTTCACATTATTATTCCTGTTAACAACCCTCTTTTTTGTTACAAATCTCAACAATACTAAGCGTTTACGTTATAATATTTCTATTTTTACGAATCAACTAAATTATCGACTTAGATAATAATTAAATTTTTTGATTTGGCATTAGTTTCAAAAAATGTCAATTTCTGTTAACGGGCGTTCTGCTCAATAAAAAAATAAATTATGAAAATAGGATTAATCGGATTCGGGAAGACTGGAAAATCAGTAGCATCAATACTACTGGAAAACAAGAAATTTTGTTTGGAGTGGGTTTTAAGACAAAGTACTGTTTTAGAACATAGATCAGTTCCCGAATTTTTTGGAATTCAGTCAGACGAACCCGGATTAATATATTCGAGTTCTAAAACGACGATGGAAGAATTACTGGACAAACATCCGGTTGATGTGATTATTGATTTTTCGTCAAATGAAGGCATTTACACCTACGGAGAACTTGCAGCAAACCGCAACATTAAAATAATCTCGGCAATCTCTCATTATAAAGACAAAGAACTTCAGTTACTAAAAAAACTGGCTCATAAAACCACCGTATTTTGGTCCCCAAATATTACGCTTGGAGTAAATTATTTACTTTTTGCAGCGAAATTTTTAAAGAAAATTGCGCCTTGGGTGGATATAGAAGTCAATGAAGAACATTTTAAAATGAAGCAGGGAACATCCGGAACAGCGGTAAAAATTGCTGAAGCCTTAGATGTTGATAAAGAAAATATCAATTCGGTCAGGGCAGGAGGAATCGTGGGTAAACATGAGGTTATTTTTGGCTTTCCGTATCAAACGGTTCGCTTGATTCACGAATCGATTTCAAGAGAAGCTTTTGGAAACGGAGTTGTCTTTGTTGCTGAAAATTTAGAACACAAACAAAAAGGGTTATACAATTTTGAAGATATATTGTCGCCCTATTTTGCTGTTTAAATAAATTGTTAGTTTAAAACTCAAATAAAACATTCAAAAAAGTCATTTACAAAAGAAACTTACTTCAATATTTCAAACCCGACAGGTTTTTAAAATCTGTCGGGTTTATTGTTTGCAGAAATTTAAATTAAATAATGTTTGATATATCAAATAAATAATTATATTTGATATATCAAATAAATTTCAGGATAAAAATTTAAATATGAAACAAAAAACACCAACCGGAACAGTTCTCTATACTATAGAGCAAACCATCAAGGAATACAGGAAAATTTGCCAAAAAAACATCCAGAAGATTGTAAGTGATATTACAGTTGATCAGTGTTTAGTATTGATTATCCTGAATGATAATGTACAGATTTCTCAAATAGAAATAGCTAAATTAATCTTTAAGGATAATGCTTCGATTACAAGAATTATAGAATTGATGGTTAAAAAAGACTATCTCTCAAGAGAAATAAATGATTTGGATAAAAGAAAATCTAAACTTGTTATCACCGAAAAAGGCAAAAAAACGATTGTATCACTGACTCCGGTTTTTAAACTCAATCGCAGCACGGCGCTTGACGGATTATCTCCTGATGAAATTGAATTGCTTGATAAACTCCTGAATAAAATAATCACAAATTGTAAAACTTCATAACTTATGAAACAGCTATTAGCTATACTATTCCTTTCATTTTCAATTGTTGCGTATTCGCAAAAAGACCCGGCTGCAAAGGATGTTACTCTTACTGAATTAAATAAAAAACAAATTATTGATTCGCTGACCAAAGAGCTCGAAGAATTCTATATACGCCCAAATGCTATTGGAGATATTAAAAAGAAACTGAATGAAAATTACAAAAAAGGGCTTTATAAAGACGTTGTCAAACCAAATGAATTTGCCAGTAAATTAAGTGCAGATCTTATAGAGGTTAGCAAAGATTTGCATTTTTCAGTAATTTATGATCCCGAATGGTCAGAAAATCAACTGAAAAAAGAAGATAAAGAAATACTCAAAAAAATTAAGGCAGAGGAGTTAGCAGAAGCTAAAAAGAAAAATTTCGGGTTTCAAAAGACACAAATTTTAGAGGGAAATATTGGTTATCTGCAATTTGATTATTTTGAAGATCCTGCCATAGCAAGTGAAAAAGCAGCTTCTGTCATGCAGTTTTTAAACAATACTGATGCTCTCATCATAGATTTACGAAAGAATAATGGAGGAGCTATGGAAATGGGACAATTTCTAAGCAGTTATTTTTATTCAGGTAAAGAATTACCGTTGTATAAATATTATTATTACGAGAAGAACAGAAAAAAAATAGATAGAGAAATGTGGCTATTGCCTTCTGTTCCCGGAAAACGTCTGGAAGATATCGATATTTATATTTTAACTAGCTCGGTTACTTTTTCTGCTGCTGAATGGATGAGTTATTCTCTTCAAAATTTAAAACGCGTCACAATTGTAGGTGAAAAAACTGCCGGAGGCGCGCATCCAATTGATCGAAAGGTATTACCAAACGGTTTTTCTATAAACATTCCTTTCGGTGAAGTAAAAGATCCTGTAACCCATACGGATTTTGAAGGAAAAGGAGTTATGCCGGATGTTTTATGCAAAAGCGAAGATGCCGTAAATACAGCACATTTACTGGCAATACAAAAGCTTTCATCAAAAAATACGGATTCATCAAACAATCTGGACTGGTATATTCCGGTTATTAAAAACAGACAAAAAACAGTAAAAGTCGACAGTACAATTTTAAAATCATATCAGGGACATTATGGGAAATCTGAATTGGCGTATGAAGGCAGTAATTTATATTATAAGTGGAATAATATAGCCACTTTTTTATTGATTCCGCTGGAGCAGGATTTATTCATAATTGATGGAATTGACACTTTTCGTATAAAAATTATTGCTGAGAAAAATGCCGTAACAGGAATTAAAAGAATTTATCAGGACGGACAAGAAAAGTTCTATAAAAAAGAATAAAATAAAAGATAAATTCTCTGATTTTGCCACTTTAGACGGGCAATAATAATAAAACCCTACAATCCCAAAATCTAGGGAATGCAGGGTTTTATTATTCTCTAAAATTAATACTTTAGTACATTCAGCACTTTAAATATTACTGTTTGCTAATAGAAATGGATTTACTGCCGGCATTTGTTTTTACAAAATAGATTCCTGAAGGCTGTTCTGAAATAGAAATTAAACTTCCTGATCCTTGTTTTACTTTAATTCCCAAAGGAGAATAAACAGTCCATTCTAACTCTTTTGACAAGTGAAATACTCCCGTTGAGGGATTAGGAAAAATGCTGATTTTATTTGATTCCTGGTTTGGATTTTCGATGCCAAGCGTACAATTATGAATCATGTAAGCTGTTTCTTTTTTATTATTGCCAATTGTGTTGCTTACAGTCAATGAAACGGTTTTTGTTCCTTCGGTACCATAAATTACGCTATGCGGACCAATTCCTGTTGCAGTTGCGGGTTGTGCGCCATCGCCAAAATTCCAGACATAATTATCAACAGTTCCTATTGAAACAGAGGTAAAAGTAACAGCATTGTTCAAACATCCCATTTGTGTATTTACTTCATAATCAGCAATTGGAGCTGTTGTGCTTCCGGTTAATACAAATTCCATTTTATTGACATTAATATCATTTTCTTCAAAAAATAAAGTAATAACATGTGTACCCGCAGTTAATGGAATATTAGGAATTGCAGTTGTTTGCCAGGCCTGAAAACCTCCTGTATTAGGTATATTGACCGTTCCGGTTGCATTTATACCATCGACTTCAAGATGTAGCTTTCTATTGGCATAAGGCGATGCAATTCTTAAATTGATCGTATAATTGCCTGTTGTATTAATTTTTGTGGTGTATTTAAGCCATTCGCTTTTAGCAACGTAGGCAAGATTAAAACCACCTTCGTTACAAACTTCGGTTCCTACGCCATCACCGGCTCTGTAGGCAGTATCACCACCGCCATTGCTATCAAAATAAGCACTTGGACCTACATCATAATTTTCGGCTTCGATAATACCCGGAATTTGCGCTGCAACTCCTAAATAGGGTGCATTAGGCAATGTAGTAGCGGTATAAACTGCGGTATAGGTTATCGTACCGTTTGCAGGTGCTTTAAAAGTCTGATTCGCAGCTCCTCCATGATTCCAATGGTCAAAATCATATCTTATATTTTCAATATATTGCGGGGTAGGAGCATTTAAAGTCTGTAAAGCCGCATTGGCGACTACTTGTTTTGTAGATGGCGCGGCAACCGGTTTTTGATTGAATTCTAAAGCCAGTAAAGCCGGTGAACTTGTTACGGTTACATCGACCAGATTTGGTTTTACATCTACAAATGCAGTTCCTGTTAAACCATTGCTGTCTGTAACTTTTACGGTAAATCGATACCAGACATTTGGTGTTTTCTCTCCTTGATTAGAAGCTGTAAAATTTCCGGATTTCACGCCTTGCGGACTTGCACCGGGATGTGAATGTCCTGCTCCGGGAATATCTTCGTGAAAGAGATCCATATTCCACGAATAAGCACTTGCAGGTAATGCTCCGTCTTCGATATCAGTACCATTGGCTTCAAAATGAATCACATCATCAGCATTCCATTTTAAAGTTGGTAATGGTGAAACTATCGTAACAGTTGGTGCATTGCTAAAAGGTGTAACAGTTAAAGTTGCAGCATTACTGGTGGCATCACCGGCAGTATTGGTCACAATAACCCTGTAAGCACCCGCATTTGCAGGCATAACGCTTGGTATAGTATAACTTACTGCGTTTGCTCCGGGAATATTTACAGTATTAAATTGCCATTGGTAACTAAGTCCTACACCACTTGCCGAAACTGTAAAGGTTACGGGAGTAGTTTGCATGATAGACTGAGAAATGGGATGATTTACTATCGTTGGAGCTGCTGTGGCAATATAATCGAGTTTAATTAAAGCACCGTTATTGCCATAAGCACAATAATAAATATAGCCATCATTGCCTAACATCATACCGAGCGCCTGTTGCTGCGGAGCTGAATAAAATTCGGTTGAGACAGGATCAGCAATATTGGGATCAAAAGAACGGATTTCATTTCGAACAAAATCTTTAATGATAAATTTGCCTTCGAGATTAGGATATCGAGATGTAGTTGGGTTATAAAGAACCCCGTTTGTTAAAGCGTTTCCAATACTTCCGGTTGCATAAGTAAATATGGGATTGGTAAACAAATCAGTTTCGGTTTGTTTCCCGTCGCCGCCCTGAGGATGTCCCCAGGCATAATTGCGAATCGCAGGATTGCTGATTTCATTGATTTCTTCCCATGAAGTTCCAACATCCAGAACAAATAATTTATTGGCTGTTTTATTGGCTACAAGCCTCCACGGATTTCTAAAACCATATACCCATATGCTTTGTCTTTGTATAGAACCAGTTCCGTAGAATGGATTTCCGGGCGCAGGCTGTCCATCTTCTGTAAGACGAAGGATTTTTCCTTTATACGTATCTAAATTCTGAGAATTTGTATTCTGCTGGCTGTCTCCAACGGTTACATATAAAAATCCGTTAAAGAATTTTAGATCACCGCCGTTATGAAAACCGCCGCCAATAGGTTCTAATAATAAAATTTCCTGCCTGCTTACAACCTGATTGGCATTGTCGATTTGTATTCTTTCAATTCTATGCCTGATTACACCGTCATTGATCGAATAAAACACATAAATGTAGCCATTTGTCGCGAAATCAGGATGCAAAGTTAATCCAAGTAAACCCTGTTCATTGTCTGTAACAGTGGTTACGGTAAAAACTGTTGAAACGGTATTGTTTTGAAATACTTTTACAATTCCGGCTCTTTCTGCTATAAATATTCGTCCGTCAGAAGATTGTTCTAATGAAAGCCCTTCTTTAATAACAGCTGTAGGAGCAAGGTTTTGTGTAATATACTGGCAATTTGCCTGAGATGACAGCAAAAGAAAAAAAGCATAGAATAAATGCTTTAACTGCTGCCTCTTTTGAAAATAGGAGAGTAGGTTTTTTTTCATAATTATTCAGAATGAATTTATAATTTGGGTAACCAAATCTAAACTTTTTCTGTCTAATTATCTAATTTCCAATAATTTCTTTGCGATGTAAAGTTCCCCAGTCTTTTAATGCCATGATTACGTCCGACAAAGATTTGCTATGTTCTGTAGAAGCATATTCCACAGTTGGGGGGAAAGTATCATAAACAGTTCTGGTAACAAGCTTGTTTATTTCAAGGTCTTTCAGCTCTTTTGAAAGCATTTTATCTGTAATTCCGTTGATGTCTTTTGAAATCTCTTTGAATCTTTTTGGGCGGTTTGATAAAGCGATCAATATGGGTAATTTCCATCTTCCGCTTAAAACTTCTAATGCATCTCGAACCGGACGCAATGCTGCCAGACATTCTTCTGGCTCACAAGTTAATTCTTTTGTTTTTACACTCATAATTTTCAAAGGTATTAAGGTTTGTGAAACTTTTATCCGGTATCGTTTTTATTTTATGCGTTACTATCCTCAAGGATAGCGCTATCCTTGAGGATAGTACTATAAAAGAGATAGCAAATGTAGATAAGTTTGTATCATAAACAAAACAATAATAAATATGAGCAAAAAGATTCTGAATATAATAACAAGCATTAAAGGTGATGCTTCATTTAGTAACCAATTATCGAATGCTATTCTGGAGAAAATAAAAGCGGAATATCATGAAACGCAGGTACAAACGCTTGATCTTTCTAAAACGCCTTTACCATATTTGAATGCGGTAGATATTAGTGCTTTTTATACTCCTGCAGATCAACATACGCAAGCACAAAAAGAAGCACTTAAATATTCTGATGAAGCAACAAAAGAAGTTATCGAAGCTGATATTATTATAATTGGTGTACCGCTTTATAATTTTGGAATTCCGGCTGTATTAAAAGGCTGGATCGATCAGGTTGCGAGATCAGGAAAAACGTTTAGTTATGATGAGAATGGACCAAAAGGATTGTTAATCAATAAGAAGGTATTTTTATCTATTGCCTCCGGTGCTATATTTTCTGAAGGACCTTATAAAAGTTATGATTTTTCAGAAACATATCTGCGCACCGTTTTAGGCTTTTTAGGAATAACAGATATTACTACTTTTCGTGTAGAAGGAACTGCAATTCCTGATTTTGCCGAAAATGCTTTGCCAAAAGCTTTGACTGCCGTTAAGGAATTTGCGCTTTAAAATAGAAATAATACGATAGTTGGACATTTTCGTATCAAGTAAACCCGACAGTTCCGAAGCATCGGTATAATCTGTCGGGTTTCGTATTCATAGTTATTTATTTCTCGATTATCATTGTAACTCCTTGACCTCCTGCGGCACAAATCGAGATAAATCCTCGTCCTGAGCCTTTTTCATTTAGTAGTTTTGCCATAACACCAATAATTCGTCCTCCGGTTGCGGCAAAAGGATGTGCTGCTGCAAGGCTGCTTCCTTTTACATTTAATTTTTCTCTGTCAATAGCTCCCAAAGTTTTCTTTAGTCCAATTTGAGCACTTAATTCCGGGCTTTCCCAAATTTTTAAAGTAGCCAAAACCTGTGCAGCAAAAGCTTCATGAATTTCATAATAATCGAAATCCTGTAAAGTTAACCCGGCTTTATCAAGCATTTTGCTGGCGGCAAATAAAGGCGCTAACAATAGATTTTGTTGGTTTTTTACATATTCAATAGCTGCAACTTCGGCAAAAGTGATATAAGCCAAAACAGGAAGTCCTTGTGATGCAGCCCATTCTTCGCTTGCTAAAAGTATGCAGGATGCACCATCAGTCAGCGGAGTAGAATTTCCGGCGGTAAGTGTTCCGTTTACTTTATCAAAGGCAGGATTAAGTTTTGCCAGTTTTTCGATTGTACTGTCTTTTCTAAGGTTATTGTCTTTTTCAAGTCCGTTAAAAGGCGTAATCATATCATCAAAAAAACCTTCATCGTATGCTTTTGCCATATTCAAATGACTTTTAAGCGCGAGATTATCCTGATCTTCACGGGATATCTTATAGTGTTTTGCTGTAATTTCAGTATGTCCGCCCATCGAAAGTCCCGTTTGCGATTCTTCGTTACGCGGAACTAAAGGAGACAAATCTTTGGGACGTAATTTTAAGAACAGTTTTATTTTTTCGCCTAATGATTTTGCCTTTCTGGCATTCAATAGAATTTTTCTCAGTTTTTCGCTTACGGCAATTGGCATATCACTAATAGAATCCACACCTCCGGCAATTCCGGATTCTATTTGCCCAAGCGCAATTTTATTAGCAATATAAATGGCACTTTCTATTCCGGTATCGCAGGCTTGTTGTAAATCACAAGCAGGAGTTGCGGGATCAAGAGTGGTTTTCATGACGCATTCCCTAATCAAATTATTATCATAAGTATGTTTGATTACGGCTCCGCCAACAACTTCGCCTAATAATTTTCCTTTCAGATTATATTTATCAATAAGACCGTTAAGTGCAGCCGTCATCATATCCTGATTTCCAACTTCGGAGTACGCTGTATTAGCTCTTGCAAACGGGATTCGGTTGTATCCTACAATGGCTACTTTTCTAATTGTGGTGGTATTATTCATATCTGATTGGTTTTATAGAGACAATTTTATTTTAACGGATTTAAAGATAAGGAGACTTATTTGTAATAGGATATTTTCTCAAATAATATATTGTAAACTTTTTTAAATCTCTTATGACAATTCAGAATGAGCTTTAATTTTTATTTAGAATGATTAAAAATAATTTGGAAAACAGATTTTTAGCTACTACTTTTGCGAGCGAAATCAAAACCAAATAATAATGAATATCATGTTTATAAAAAAAGCTTTATTTTGCCTGATGTTTTTGACCTCATTAACCATGATAGGTCAGGAATCAGGAAAAGTAACAGGAAAAGTTTCCTTGAGCGGCAATGTTCCTGCAGAGAATGTTTCAGTAGTTCTAAGAGGAACAAAGTATAGTGCCGTTACCAATGAAAAAGGACAATACGAAATTAAAAATGTAAAACCTGCAAGTTATACTATTAGTATTCATGCTGTAGGAATACATTCAATCGAAGATCAGATTATAGTTACTGCAAGACAAACTACGACTAAAAATTTTATGCTTTCTGAAAGTCAGGAAGATCTTGATGAAGTAGTTATTACAAAAAATAAATACAAGCAAGACAAACCTTCAATGTCATTGCGTCTTCAGACTCCGGTACTTGAAATCCCTCAAAACATTCAGATTGTAAGCGGTCAGACTTTAAAAGACCAGCAGATTATAAGTATGAGTGACGGAGTTATCCGTAATGTGAGTGGAGCAGTACGTTTAGAACACTGGGGTGATTTGTATACTAATATTACAATGCGTGGATCTCAAATTCAGGCATTCCGTAATGGATTTAATGTGGTTTCGTCTTTCTGGGGACCATTAACCGAAGATATGAGTTTTGTCGATCATATTGAGTTTGTAAAAGGACCGGCAGGATTCATGCTTTCCAGCGGTGATCCAAGCGGACTTTATAATGTAGTGACTAAAAAACCAACTGGAATTACAAAAGGTGAAGTGAATGTTATGGCAGGAAGCTATGATTTTTACAGAGCAAGTGTTGACTTAGACGGAAAATTAGATAAAAAGGGAAAATTATTATACCGTTTTAATGCTGCTGCACAAAAAAAAGGTTCTCATCGTCCGTTTGAGCACAATGACCGCTACGTAATTGCACCGGTTATCAGCTACCAGATTGATGATAAAACTAAAATTACAGCTGAATATAATTTTCAGTATGCTAATATGACTGAAGTTGGATCTTACTACGTATTTGGTCCGGAATCTGAAGGATATGCAACTTTGCCAGTTGGATTTACAATGACACAACCGGGATTACCTGATACCAATATTCAGGATCATAGCGGATATTTAATGTTTGAACACAAGTTTGATGACCGCTGGAAATTGACCGCTCAAACTTCATATTTTAAATACATACAACAAGGTTATAGCTCATGGCCGGGCGTTGTTGGACCAGGACCTGTAGACAGGGATTTTGACGGAGTGCCGGAAGGTACACTTGAAAAAGGTGAAATTATCAGAAACGTTGGTATTTGGGATGCAGAAAGTAATATGTATTTAGGTCAGATATTTTTGAACGGAAAATTCACTACCGGATCAGTTACCCATAAAATATTAGCTGGTGTAGATTTGGCAAGTAAAGATTATGCGGCAGATTGGGGACAATCTCACGATCTTGATACTGTGGATAATCCGTTTAATGTTTACAATCCAAATTATGGTACGCCATCTAACGGTTTTCCTGCTTTCGACCATACAACACCTCTTTCCATAAGAGCTGCAACTGCAGGTGGTTTAATGACTACAAACTATGCAGCCGGATATGTTCAGGATGAACTTGGATTTTTTGAAAATAAGCTTAGAGTAACCCTTGCAGGAAGATATACATGGATTAGTAATGCCAGCTGGGGCGGAGCTCCAATTGCTGACAGTCATATTACGCCGCGTGTAGGTATAAGTTACTCTATTACTGAAAGCTTAGCACTTTACGGATTATACGATCAGGCTTTTATACCACAATCCGGTATTATAAAAAATGGAGATAAAGTAAAACCCCTTACAGGAAGCAATACTGAAATTGGTATTAAAAAAGACTGGTTTGATGGATCTTGGAGTACTACATTATCTGCTTACAGTATCTTAAAACAAAATGAACTGGCATCTGATCCAGCTAATACACCAGGAGAACAATACAGTATTGTTTTGGGAGAAAAAAGAGCAAGAGGTGCTGAATTTGATTTAAGAGGAAAAATCTTTGATGGTTTTAATGTTGTGGCAAATTACGCCTTCACAGAATCTGTTGTATTGAAATTAAACGGAACTATTCCTGGCATTGCAGTGGGAGATATTGTTCCCGGATATTCAAAACATACAGCAAATGCATGGTTAAACTATACCGTTCAATACGGGACTTTTAAAGGTTTTGGAGCTTCTTTAGGAGGAACTTATCTTGCAGGACGTTTAACAGATACATGGAGTGTGGGGCTGGAAAAACTTCCAAATTATTTTAAAATGGATGGAGGGCTATCTTATGATGCCAAAAAGTTCAAAATCACTGCAAACGTTTACAATATTCTTAATGAATATCTTTACAGCGGTTCTTATTACTCTTATCTTAATGCGTATTACTGGCAAACTGAACAGCCTGTAAATTTTAGGGTTGGTGTAACATATAAATTCTAAGAATATTTCTCCTTTGAGAAGAGTTTACATAAAAAAGCATCCGTCATTTGGCGGATGCTTTTTGTTTATTATAGATTTTCACTGATTCAAAGGGTTTTCGCTGGTTTTTTTCTAAGAGAAAGTGATTAAAAAATCATTTTAATTTGTGGCAAAAAAACTCTATTAATAAAGTAAACCAGCGAAAACACCTGAATCTGTGCTATATGTGAGCAAAAAAATTATGCTTTTTTAATTAAAGGAATCACTTTTGAACCTATAAGTTCTATAGCATTCATTAATTGTGTATGTGTAAGTCCTGCATTATCCATCTGGAAAGTAAATCTCGAAATCCCTCCCAGTGATTCGCTGTGGCGTAAAATTTTCTCGGCAATACGTTCAGGATCACCAACAACTAATACACCCTGATCATCAATAAGCCCATCAAATTTGTCTTTTGTTACAGGCGGCCAACCGCGTTCTCTTCCTAATTTTGTCCAAAGCTCAGCATAACCGGGATAATATTCCTCGATTGCTTTTGCAGTTGTACTGCCAACAAACCCTGGGGAATGCAAACCTACTTTAAGTTCTTCTGGTTTGTAACCTGCAGCTTTTCCGGCTTCACGATACAAATCTACCAGTGGACGAAAACGATGCGTTTGCCCTCCAATAACCGCAACCATTAAGGGTAATCCTAAAGATCCTGCTCTGATAAAAGATTCAGGAGTTCCACCAACGCCTAACCAAATTGGCAGTTTTTCCTGTAAAGCCCTGGGATAAATTGGAAGATTATTTAATGCAGGGCGAAATTTCCCCGACCACGTTATAAATTCGTTATCTCTAATTTGAAGTAAAAGATCTAATTTTTCACTAAAAAGTGCGTCGTAATCGTTTAGGCTAAATCCAAAAAGGGGATAGGCTTCAATCGCTGATCCACGACCCACGACAATTTCAGCTCTTCCTTTTGATATTAAATCTAAGGTTGCAAAGTTTTGATACAATCGAACCGGATCAGCAGCGCTAAGAACTGATACGGCACTTGCTAATCTTATGCGGCTTGTTCTTGCTGCTGCTGCGCCTAATATTACAGCTGTAGCCGAATCCAGAAACTCTTTCTTGTGGTGTTCTCCAATTCCAAAAACGTCAAGTCCCGCCTGATCTGCCAGTTCGATTCTTTGCAGTAATTGTTCCATAGCATCGACACTGCTCAAAGTATTATTGTCTCCGTACATTGCCGAAGCAAAACTGTCTATTCCTATTTCTATCATAGTAGTTCTTTTAAATTAATCTTTTATTGATGTAAACAATCTGCTTTAATGTGAAAATCCAAAGGAAACACTGATCAGAATTATTAAAATTACGATTAGTGTGATCACTACATACAGATAATCTTTTTCGAGAAGAAAAGAAAACAGTGATAGTAAAACACGCAATACAGGCGTTAGAAAAAGCAGGATAATCCCAACGAATATCAGTGATTCTCCTTTTCCCTGAATTGCCCCATTGTAGATTGACGAAATTACTTCAAAAATATTTCGGTCATTTTCATGAAATACAGAGTAGTTCTCTATATCAGTGCTATGTCCCATTAAATAAACAATTCCGCCAATAAAAGCTACAGATAATGAAATCCAGACACCGTAGCGCAATAAATTACCAATAATGAATTGAAAATCTTTCTCTCCAAATTTTTCGTGTTGCATAACCTTAGATTTTTCCATTAAGTCCGTTGTATATCATGTTTAATGCAAGCACAAAAATCAGGCACGCAAAAAAGATTCTTAGTTTTTTAGGATCGGTTTTTACCAGGACTTTCGCTCCGGCCATAGCACCAAACAAAACGCCAATGACAACAGGCATACAAATACCGGGTTCAATATATCCTTTTTGAATGTAGATTACAGAACTGGCCATTGCGGTAACACCCATCATAAAATTACTAGTTGTGGTAGAAACTTTAAACGGAATTCTCATGATATTATCCATTGCAATTACTTTAAAAGCACCGGAACCAATCCCTAATAATCCGGACATCATACCGGCAATTCCCATCATACCAAAACCGCCAACCACATTTTTGGTTCCGTATTTAATTACTTGACCGTCGTGCGAAGGATAAGTTCCTTCTAGTCTTAGTTTTTTAGCCAAGGGACTTGATTCTAAAACAATATGTTCTTGCTTTTTTCGAAGTGAATTAATAGCAGAGAAAATCAAGGTAAGTCCAAATAATATGGCAATAAATGAAGTAGGAGCAATGGTAGAAAGTAAAGCTCCGCAAACCGCACCGATTGTTGTGGCAATCTCAAGAAAAATTCCCAATCTCATATTGGTAATTCCTTCCCTGACATAAGCAGCGGCAGAACCTGATGAGGTTGCAATTACAGAAACTAAAGCCGCACCAATTGCATAATGAATATCAACGCCAAGAATGACTGTTAAAAGGGGAATTATGATAATTCCGCCACCCAAGCCTGATAATGAACCAATAAAACCTGCTAAAAAAGCACCAAGAATCATAATCAGGGTAAATGTAAGTACTGTCATTCGGATAAATTTTATTGTGGCTAATTTACGAATTGATATTAGTTTCCGGAAAAATTACGACCTTAATAATACCTTAAAAATGAGAGGAGCCATTTTTAAACCAAAATAAGACTTTTAAAACCAGTATGATAGAAGCGTTTGTATTTTGTAAAATTGCTTTTTTTGAATATTAATTAACTTAAGTTAATTCGGTCAGTTTTATTTCGGATCAAATTTGCACTATAAAATTTAAACTAAAATGATAAACGAATTAAAAGTAGGAGATAAAATACCATATTTTACCCTTCAGGATCAAAACGGAAATAATTTTAACAGCAGTACAGATACTTTAGGTACTACAACAGTGATTTATTTTTATCCAAAGGATGAAAGTGGCGTTTGTACAAAAGAAGCTTGTGCTTTTCGAGACCGTTATCAGGATTTTACAGATGCCGGCATACAGGTTTTAGGAATTAATGCAGGAAGTATAGAAAGCCATAAAAATTTTGCCGAAAAAAACAGATTGCCTTTTAAATTATTAAGTGATCCCGGAAATAAGGTCATCAGGCAATTTGGAGTAAAAAAAGCATTGTTTTTAACCGGTAGAGAAACTTTTGTTGTAAACAACGAAGGAATTGTAATCTATAAATTCAGGGATTTTTTTAAAGGTGCTGCACATGCAAAAGAAGTATTGGATTTTTTAAAACAAGCAAAGTAATACTTTATTTCATACTTTTAAACCCGGTTTACTAAAGCTGGGTTTACCTGTTTATATATGGATGATAAAAAAGTATTATTTGATTTTTTGCATAATTTCTCCAATCTTTCTACAGTAGATTTTGATAAGGGAAATCAATATTGGTATACCAGAACAATTAAAAAAGGAGAATTTTTTAATATGCAAAATTTCGTATGTTCTGATCTTGGTTTTATACGAAAAGGTATTTTTAGAATCTATTATTATGATGAAAAAGCAATGGAGGATCGAAATATGTTTTTCTTTTCAGAAGGGCAATTTATCGTTTCTTTTGCCAGTTTTGTTTATCAATATCCTTGCGTTTATTATGTCGAAGCGCTGGAAGATGCAGAGTTGTATGCTATAAAATACAAGGATCTTCAGAATTTATATGATGTCAATAAAGGTTGGGCAAATACTGGAAGGGTTTTGGCAGAATTATTTTTTATCTACGCTCAATCCAGAATGGAAGCACTTCTTTTTAATACAGTAGAACAGCGTTATACCAAATTGCAAACTGAACAACCCGAAATTCTAAATAGGATTGCTTTATATCATATCGCTTCTTATTTGGGAATTACTAGTCAGTCATTGAGCAGGATTAGAAAAAGATTAGGTTAGATTTATAATTTGGCTGTAAAATTTATAAAATGGAAAATAAAAAGGAGTAGTAAAACTCCATATATTTATAAGTCATTTCAGAAAGTTAATTCTAATTTATTTATAACCTTGTTAACTTCTTCTATTTTATTTGAAACAAAATTTACGTTTTTAATCTTGTCCAATTTTTTATCAATAGAGACAGTAGAGTTAATCTTTGAAGGATTTTTATTTATCACTATTTTTTTATCTAAATTTTTCATGATTATTTTCTTTTAATTAAAAATCCAATAAAATTTGTGTCATTTCTAAAAGATACATTATAATATTTTCCTGTAATAGGATTTTGTAATATACCAAAGATAAAGAAAGTTTTTACTAATTCATTATAATTACTCGAAATTAGAATTCTATATAATCTGGTTCTAATCTTGCAACTACCTGAGAAAAATATAAATTTATCAGGATAAATTTCAGTATAAATATAAGTTGCATTTGCAACAGTTGCTAGTATAATATTACGATCCCCATTATTGGTTGTATTAACATCATCAATATCAAATGTTCCTTTACTCTCATTAATATTAATTTTATCTCCAAAACCAAGATTTACAATTTCGGGATTTTGCATTAAAGTATATTTTATTACTTTATTAATGTTTCCTTGTTTTCCTGAACTTATAAATTCAAAAATAGTAGAATTTGAACTGACTTTTAAATCATATTTAGGGTAATCCATTGATTAAAATTTATCAGTAAAAATACATTTTTTAGTAGGATAAATCTGTTTTTTTTATTTAAAATAAAAAACTCCATCATATGAAAATGATAGAGTTTATATAATAAAGCTGTATTACAGTATTAATAATCTATTTTTTAGTCTTTGCGACAGA
>NZ_JRLF01000014.1 GCF_001404985.1 Flavobacterium aquidurense | reverse complement strand
GAAAGGTCAGGTAATCGATAAATATCAAGAGATAAAAGATTTAATTAAACAGATTTACAATTATCATAAGGGTAGATTAGGATACAGACGTATTACTCTATTACTCAAAAAAGAGGGGATTTTAATTAATCACAAAACAGTACTTCGATTGATGAAATTTTTAGGATTAAAAAGTTTAATCAGAATCAAGAAGTACAGATCGTATAAAGGAGAGCACGGAAAGATAGCTCCTAACCTGCTACAGCGCAATTTTAAGGCTGATATACCTAACCAGAAATGGGCAACCGATGTGACTGAATTTAATATTTCTGGCAATAAATTGTATCTATCGTCGATAATCGATCTGTTTAATGGAGAGATAATTAGCTATGAATTATCGCAAAGACCAGTGTTTAGTCAAGTTTTAAATATGCTTGAAAAAGCATTTAAAAAAATACCCGATAACACTAATCTGACTCTGCATTCTGACCAAGGATGGCAGTATCAAATGGCACAATATCAGCATTTATTAAAGAAAAAAGGAATTATGCAGAGCATGTCCAGAAAAGGTAATTGTCTTGATAATGCGATAATTGAAAACTTCTTTGGAATATTAAAATCAGAGTTGTTTTATCTTAAAAAATACACTTCCATTAATCAATTGAAACAAGAGATTATTGAGTATATAAATTATTATAATAATGACAGAATTAAACTTAATCTAAAAGGAATGAGCCCGATACAATATCGAGCTCATTATTATAAAACTTAATTATTAATTTGTCTAAACTTTTGGGTGCAGTCTAATTGTTGGCTCTTTTTTTATGATATAATATCACTTATCTGTAAAGTGTAAAATGCCCAATAAACTCTCTGTCATCTTTAGCATCGTTTAATTTTATTATGTACCAGTAATCACCAGTTGGTAATTCTGTATTATTATATTTTCCATCCCATTTTTGACCAAATTTATAATTGCCAATCAAACGATTGTATCGGTCAAAAACAGTAAACGTCAGATTTTTATAATTTCCAGCACATTGTGGTCCCCAAGTATCATTGATTCCATCACCATTAGGAGTAAAATTATTAGGTATGCAAAGATCAATGTATTCAAAATATCCTGAAGCTGTTGCAGTACATCCATTTTTGTCAGTTACAATTGCCGTGTAAATTCCCGATTTAGATATGAAAAAATTATTGGTTAAATTGTAGTATTCTTCATTAAAAGCATATCTATATTGCCCATTTCCACCTGAAGCTGTCGCGACAATTTCATTTAATTTGCCGTTCGTTAGTGTTAAGGTCAAAGGTTGGATATCATCTATAGTAAATGACAATGTTGATTGTTCACAACCATTTGTATGCCTCGCTTTTATAGTATGTAATCCGGGTTTAAGATTTGTAAATACATTACCAGACTGATAAATATTAGTATTATCTATCGTATAATCAAGATCAGCTGGATTAATATTATTTTCAATAATTGAAATAGATACAGAATTTGTTGTTGCATTATTTAAGCAATCGTAAATAATTGCTGCCTGAGGTTTAAATGTAACAGCATCTTCCATTGTAACTTCAACTTCGGTTAAGCAATAGGCATCCTTAATAAATACCGTATGATTTTTACCACCGGCAAGTTTTGTAAAATCATATTGTGTTCCTGAAATCAATCTATAAGGACCATTCAGGTTATTAAGACTTACACTATATGGTGGAGTTCCTCCAAAAACACTAATACTAAATGCACCATCATTATCTCCCTGGCAAATTTCCTGAAATACAGGATCAATAACCGTGGCATGCAAAACTTCCGGTTCTTTGATCTCTAAGATTACAGATTCATTGGCTAAACAGCCTAATTCATCCTGAGCGAAAATTTGATAAGTGCCGGGAGCTAAATTATCAAACACTAATTTATCATTGAACTGAGTTAAGTCTGGAGAAATAGCATACTTGATAATTCCTGTACCGCCAGTAGATGTAACTTTAATTTTGCCATCATTAGCACTATTACAAGTTATATCAGTCGCATTGCCAGTAAATAAAAGAGGCAGAGGTTCATTGATAAAGTAATCATTCTGGGCTGTACATCCTGATATATTATCAGTTACTATAAAAGTGTATTTTCCTGCTGGTAAATCTGAGTAAGTTATAATATTGCCTATTTGTGAAGATTTTAATCCTGATGTATTGGGTATTAGCTCATAGCTATATTTCGCTGAAGAGATAAAGTTGTTTACAATGTAAGTTATCGATCCTGTATTTTTGCCATTACATCTTATATTATTATGTGATTGTACAGCGATACTAATTTGTGGTTCTTTTATTACTTCAATAGATTTTGTTATAAAGCATTTTGTATCATTATCAGTTGCTTTAATTTGATATATTTTTGGTAATAATCCTGAAAAAATGCCCGTAGAATTTGCTGAAGCGATTCCAGTAGGACTTATAATTTCATAAGTATATGAAGAATCAGCCGAAGCGCCACTTACATTGTTTACAGTAACTGTAGCACTACCATCAAGCGTATTACAATAAATAGGCGTTATTGAAATATCTATATTTGTTCGCGGATTATATCCGGGAATAAATATATGACCTGTAATTTTACAGCCATTTTTATCTACAACAACATAGTTTATTGTTTTTTCGGAATTTATATTAAAAGTGTTTTTTGTGTTAGAGAATGAAATTCCATTATTGAAACTATAGCTATATAATTCATTTTCATTAACAGGAACGAGTGTTACAACAGCATCAAGTAATTCATTATTAGGACTACATCTAAATGGTGTTAAAATAGTTTTTATTTCCGGAGCTTTTAATTTAGTTATAGAAAATTGCCTGATTTCAAAACATTTAGAAATTTTGCTTTCAAACCGAATCCAAATTTTTGTTACTCCTAAAGGTACGGTGTAGTTTGACAAATCTGATGTTGGAATTGCATTGATAAGCGTAGGATTTTGAGCATCTGATAAACTGGTATAAAAAAGAATTTCCAGATCGTCCAGCAAAGTAGGATATTCAGGAATACTGTTAATTTGGGAAGTCATGTGTTTAACTTCATCCAATAGATTTACGGTACTCGGAGTTTTACCATCAGGGTCAAATTCACAAAGACTTACGCCTACATAATCGTTTACCTGAATAGATGGATATACTTGTAGTTTAACCGAAGCGATATTATCACAGTAGCCAAAAGCACTGACTCTAACATAAACAATATGCTCATATGGATTGATATTTTGCCAATTTGCGGTGTTTATTATAACATTCGTATTATTTTGCGCGTCATTTTTTGTTGGATAATATCTAAAGATAACATTTGGGTAGTTAGAAATGTTAAGTTTTACAGTTGTTAAATCAAAGTTTGTCTTTCCATCATGATCTGATTCATCACATTTTAAAATTTCCGGCTGGATTGAATTTATGGGAACTTTTTTATTAATCAGGAAATTGACAGCGACTACAGAGAAACAGCCTGTATTATCTTTTTTATCAATACGTACATAAACTGAATGAGAATCAGAATCAATTCCGGATTGTATATTTGATTCTGTAAAAGTATAGTTTAAATTATTTATAGTGTTTCCACTTCCGCCAGCAGCCTCAAGTTGATTTTTATAATAACTAAAAATATATAAATTTTCAAGATTGGATTCTCCTGTAATTATTCTGTGTTTAAAAATATTTAAATCAGGAATAACATATTCTCCATCCAGTTTTCCATCTGTTTCATCACAAACTTCCTCATATATATCCTGTGCTTTAGGAGTGTTGTAAATAGTAACGCTCAGTTTTTTAATAATATAACAATTTGTTGCTTTAGAGATAAATTTTATCCAAATTTCGCTCGCACTAGTTGCTATAAAACGTGTTATGTCTAAATTTAGCGCAATATCATTTACCGCATTAGTCCTTGAGTTGTGATAACTTACAATAAAATCATTTAGGTTTGCAGACGATGTTATCATCTGCGGAGGGTAATCTCTTAAATCAACTTGTTTAGACATTTGTCCATTTGCGCAGGCTACAATTTCAGAATCTATAATACTACTATCAAGAGAAGGAGTTTGTTTGAACACAATTGGTTTAATAGAAAAACATCCGGCAGGAGTATAGAGTACTCTTACCCAAATTGTTTTAGGAAAAGACGTAATGCTGTAAACAGAGGTTACTTTACCAAAAGTTCCTCCGGCAATAGCATCATTTTCAGTAGTGTCGTAATAAGTAAATGTATAATTAGCGGTTAACGGAAAACCTAAAATATCATCTCTATACCTATCTAAAGTTACGTTTTCTTTTATAGCGCCATTTTCGTTTCCAGTGTTATTGTTACAAATGATATAAACAAGTGATTTTTTTTCTAATTCAGGAGACGTTACCAATTTAAATTTCAGTTCTGCTATTATGGGACAATCTCCAACATTCTGAGCAATATTAACCCATACAGAATTTGTGGCAGTTGCTTCAAAAACAGTAATAGAAGATGTTAATGCTGTCGTAGCATCTGACTGCGTTTCATAAAATTTATAAATCATGCCTGGAGAAATACCTGAATTATTAGCAATAAGCTGATCCTTTATATAGCTTGTCGTTAAGACTTCTTTTCCATCATTTTCAAAGTCACAACTTTTTATTATAGTATTGGTAAGTACCGGAGTTTTAATCAGGGTAACAGAAAAAGTTACTACTTTCCAGCAAGTAGTAACTTTATCATATATTCGAAGATAAATAGTCGTAGGAGAAACCGTTACCAAATAATTTATTGCCAATGCATTTGAGATAAAGAATGGTGAATTTTGATTTCCTGATTCTGCAGCAGAAAGAGTTCCGTAAAAAGTAATTTCCGCATTTGGATCACTGTTTACAATTGCTTCGGTTAAATTCACAAATTCCTGATTATCATTATTTACATCACATATAAGTAAATTTTTTAGGATTGGTAAAGCTACAGCAGTAGTAAACCGGAATTTAATTTCGACTATTACGGGACATTCCTCCTTTATGTTAAGTCTTGCAAATACGGACATTTGCAAAGCATTGATCTCAAAATTATTGAGATTGCTAATGTAATTCGTTGCTCCCGCATGAGCCTGACTTAAAGTTCGATAATATCTTATTGGAGTTTGTAATCCATTTAATTGTGTGGCAGACAGCTCATTTTTTATATCAGTTTCATTATTACTTATCTTAATTATATCGACCAGTTCTTTTTTATCATCATCAAAATCACAAACTATATAAGCATTTATGAATTTTTCGACTATCGGAACCAGATTAAAATTTATTTCATGAGTATAAATACATCCATAATATTTTGCATAAACGTATACTGTAGTGAGGGAATGAATTAAATTTATATTAGTTATAATTTTGCTGCTGTTACCCGGATCAGATTCATAATTATTCAGATCTTCCAGGGCAGCAAAAAAATGAATTGTTGCTCCCGGATATTCTGATTCCAAAGCAATTTGCCATTTTGGTTTAGGATTATAATCTGACTTTAGAGTGATGGTTTCTTTTCCATCATTATAACTGTCACATATTTCAAAAGTTTCTGGATTTAATGTTGCTTTTTGTGACGCACTTATCGGAAAATTGACATAAGATTCTAATCCGCTTGAATTTATTTTAAATCGCGCCTGTATTACTTTAAAAAAAGGTGGTGCAAAAATATAACTATAAGGGCTAGTATCAGTAAGTAAGGAATTATTGGCAGTATCATAAAATCCAATCAGCATAATATCTGATAAAGTAAGTCCTCCCTGTAAATAGAATTTGAGATAATCCATATCAAGATTTACAGTAAATGATGTTTCGTTTGTATCACAAATAGCGCCGCCACCTCCACCTGGGCCGCCTGGGCCGGTTGCGCTTCCTCCGTCTCCGCTTCCTCCTCCAGGGAAACCATCACAATCATCATCTGCAGCAAGAGTGAGTTGTGTATATGCATCACAATAGCCAATAGCAGTTGCCTTTATATAAAAAGTAGCATTCATAGTCAGGGTTGCAGAAACAGGATTAGATATTTTATAAAAAGCAGAATAACTGGAATTAGTATAATATTCGAAGTTTATTCCTGTAGTTGGAGAATCAAGAAGTTGTGCTTCGTGTTGGGTTAAATTATAATTTTTTATGATTTGTCCCTCTGTTACATGACAAATTAAGAATGCTTTTTCCGGCTTTTTAACTTTTATATATTGTTTTAATTTTATTTTAAACGGAACAATAGTATAACAATCAGGATCATTATAAGAAGTATTCCATACTCGTAAATAAAGGATCTTGGTATTATCAGGTTCTCCATTTGCATTTAATGGATAAGCAGTATAATTGGTAATTTCAGGAGTACCGGCATTTGCTTCTGTCTGAGATTCAAAGTATTTATAAGTGGTACCGTTTAGGCCTGTAATACCTAAACTATTTAAATTGACTGTTTCTTTTCCATCATTATTTTCATCACATTTTTCAAAAATCTGATTAAGAGGAATTACAGGTTTTTTATTTAATTTCAGGTTTAATTTTGTGACACTATAACAAACCCCGCTTTTTAATACTTTGACATACACAGTTTTATTATTAGAAAAAACATAGGCATATTTAGGATTTAATATCGGAATAGTAAGATTTTGATCTTCAAAATAAGAGAAAGAAAGTGATGAATCGGGATTTATTTCGGATTCGTATACAGTTAAATCCACGGTATAACTTTCTCCATTATTTATACAAAAAGCTGATGCAGTACTTTCTTTCGCTGTTGGAAAATCCTGCGAAAATTTAACCTCTATAGTATCTGCAACCAAAACCGGAGTACACAAATTATAAGTTACCTTAACCTCGTATTTGGTATTTTGGGTTGGATAAACCAATATTTCTTCTAAATTTCTTGTTCCTGAAATTTCACTTCCGGCATTAAACCATTGAATTGCAATGTTGGTATTGCCGTTAGGAGCAAATCTCCAGGCTTCATTATGCGCCTCCCAGTTCCCGCTATCTCTGTTTGGAGCTGCAATTCCTGAACTTGAGTCATAGTTAGTAAGACCTAAAGCAGCATTTTTTTGAAATGGATTCTCGTCAAAAACAGAATTACTACCTTCATTTCTAAAACGGTCTTTTACATATACATCTATTATATTAGAAGTTTCATATAATACAATTTGTGAGGTGGAGTTTTTTTTATTGAGCATTTCATATCCCCATTGTTGGATATTGTTGTAATTAATAATAAATTTTCTGTTAGGAAAACTACCTTCTACCCGATATAATACCTGATTTATATTTATCATATCATGAAAAACCCCGAAAATAGAATTTTTGGGAAGCCCATTCGGAATTGGTCCTGAAGGAGCGCGGGCACAATCTTCTTCCGCCAAAATGGTATTAAAACTAACTACTCCGTTATCGCTAATGATGATTTGTGAAAACATATTACCATAAAAACAAAAGCTGAAAGGCAAATTTATAACCGCGCTGTATGTATCATCTTGCTTGCCACTTTTATTTAATATAATTATTTTTTCTCCCTCACTAAAATCTCCAGCCGGAACATAATCAATAGAAGATACTGAATAACGGTTACTTTCTCTTATTTCTGGAAATTTTGCTCTTAACTTAATTCGTTTATTCGAAAGAAAGTCGTAATCACAATCAATAGGTATTATACCGGTATTTTCTTTATGGTCATTAATCTCTACAGAAGGAATAGTAACATGTTGCGAAAAAATTTTCTTTGAAGACAATAGTAAGAGAAAAAGAAAGAGTAACTTGATATTTAGTAATTTCATAATAGTCCATGAATTAATTAGCACCATTTCTTTTAGAGTACCATTCACTATATTTTATGCGTCGAAATTGCAAAATAGTTTTCCTTAAATAATTTGTACGGAAAGGTTTAAAACATTTTAGTTCTTATTATTTGGAAGCTCTAAAAAGAAGGAAATTAAATAAGATTTTTGAACACAATAGCCATTATAGGTTTTATGACTAACAGAATAGGGTTTTTTATGAAATGGAGTATGGCCATTAAACTACGATTTACAACAAAAAAGAGCCAACAAGTAAATGTTGGCCCTTTTTCTTTATATAGCAGTTTTAGTTTTTTTGATGTTGACTTATAAAATGGTGATTCTCAATTTATCCAAAAAACCGAGAATCAGTACCATTTTATAAAATTATTTACAGATTTATCACCTCTGTTGTGCTTTGTCTTTTATGGGAACAAACTAGCTTTATTAGTCCCAATGCTCTGTTTTTTTGAGGGTTACATATCAGCAGAATCAATCCCTTTGTGCTTTGTCTTTTATGGGAACAAACTAGCTTTATTAGTCCCAAGGCTCTGTTTTTTTAAGGGTTACATTTCAGCAGAATCAATCCCTGTGTGCTTTGTCTTTTGTGGGAACAAACTAGCTTTATTAGTCCCAAGGCTTTGCTTTTTTTTAAAGGGTTGTATTTTAGCTTTGCTCATTCCCTTTGATACAAAGTTAGTACAGAAGTACTTGTGAAAATTTATATAATTTTTAGACTTTATTATAAATTTCACACACAGACTTAAGGTTGAATTATATAACAGACAATTAAAAAAAATAAGTATTTTTGAAGTCTATTTTTTTATTGCAATGAAACTACAAGTAAAAGAGCTTATCACTATAGAAGCAATGTTGGCTCAAATAGCAACTATGCGATTTCTTTACCCTAATTTATCGGTAGAGAAATATGAGGCATATCTTGCTGAAATGGTGCCTCATAACTATATCCAGATTGGCGTTTTTGAAGAAGATGTTTGTCTGGGAATTACAGGTTGTTGGTCAGCAACCAAATTATGGACGGGAAAATATCTCGAAATTGATAATTTTGTAGTAAATCCCGATCATCGTTCTAAAGGAATAGGAAAATTATTGACAGATTATGTCGAAAAAAAAGCTTTAGACCTGAATTGCAGTTCTATAGTTTTAGACGCTTTTACCGGAAATTTTGCCGCACACCGCTTTTACTACAATCAAGGTTACGGACCAAAAGGTTTTCATTTTGTTAAAATTCTTGACGAAAAAAAACTGACACAATAAAATTCACGCAAGTTTTTTTATTGAACCAACAAAATCAATAATAAACCAAAGAATTGGTTATTTTTGTTTTACAAACTTTATTATAAAATTATTTTGGGATTATATAAAAATCTGTTCAAACAAACTGCTATTTACGGACTAGCAACGGTATTGCCAAGAATGCTAAGTTTTTTATTGGTAAGATTGTATACCGGTATTTTACCAACTGCAGAATATGGCGAGGTTTCGATCGTTTTGTCATGGATGGTTTTCTTTAATGTGGTTCTTTCGTACGGAATGGAAACGGCATTTTTTAGATTCTACAGTGCAGAGGATGACAAGAAAAATGTAATAGCAACTTCGACAATATCCATATTCTGGTCCTCAATTATTTTCTTGTTCGCTGCTTTAATTTTTAGAAATACATTGGCAAGCCTTGCCGAAGTCGATGTACAATATATTACCTATTCAGTTTGGATATTAGTTTTAGATGCTTTGGTTTTAGTGCCGTTTTCTAAGCTAAGAGCCAATCAGAGACCAATGGTTTATGCTGCAATTAAAATTGGAAATGTAGTAATCAATATGTTGCTAAACTTTTTCTTTTTAATATACTTACCAAAACTTGCCGCTTCAAATCCTAATTCGGTTTGGGATAATTTATATGTTGAGAATTTCCAGATTGCTTATATTTTCATTGCAAATCTATTAGCGAGTCTGGCTACTTTTATAGTGCTTTCTCCAAATTATCTTTCGCTTGGAAGAAAATTTGATCCCGTACTTTGGAAGAAAATGATGAAATACGGTTTACCAATTTTGGTAGCAGGATTAGCCTTTGCCGTTAACGAACATTTCGATAAAATCCTTCTGGGATATTTATTACCTGAAAATCTTGCAAAATCTGAAGTTGGAGCCTATTCGGCTTGTTATAAATTAGGACTTTTTATGGTTTTGTTTGCAACAGCTTTTAGATTAGGAATTGAACCCTTCTTTTTTAGTCATGCTAAAAATGCAAATGCGCCACAAACCTATGCTGTAATCACAAAATACTTTGTAATTTTTGGTTCATTGATTTTATTGGGAGTTATTGTTTTTGCAGATGTTTTAAAATATCTTTTGCTTGACAATAAAGAATACTGGGAAGCAATGAAAGTAGTTCCTCTAATTATATTGGCAAACTTCTTTTTAGGAATTTATAACAATTTATCGGTTTGGTATAAACTGACAGATAAAACAAAAATTGGAGCATACATTTCAATTGTGGGTGCAATTGTGACATTGGTTTTAAATTATTTCTTAATTCCAAAATACAGTTACTACGGTTCAGCAATTGCAACTATTTCTGCTTACGGAAGTATGATGTTAATTTCTTATGTTTTAGGAAATAAATACTATCCAATACCATATGACATGAATAAAATTGGCGCTTATTTAGGGATTTCAATTGGTTTTTCGGCTATTTCTTTTTACGGATTTAGAGAGAATTATTTTGTTGGGATTCCGTTATTATTAGCATTCATGTATTTTGTGTATCACAACGAAAAAGACACTATCAAGGGAATTATGAATAGAAAGTAAAATTGAATTTGAACAAATTCGATTTGATTTTTAATCTTTTAAAATAAAAATGAAAATACAAATTATCAACAAATCACAGCACGCATTACCAAACTACGAAACAATTGCTTCGGCAGGAATGGACTTACGTGCGAATTTAACAGAATCCATAACATTAAAACCATTAGAAAGAACCATTGTAAAAACGGGACTTTTTATTGAATTACCAATAGGGTACGAAGCACAAGTTCGACCAAGAAGCGGTTTAGCTGCTAAAAAAGGAGTTACGGTTTTAAATTCTCCAGGAACTGTTGATGCCGATTATAGAGGTGAGATAGGGGTAATTTTAGTAAATTTATCAAATGAAGAATTTATAATTGAAAACGGAGAAAGAATTGCACAATTAATTATTGCCAAACACGAAAGAGCAGAATGGATAGAAGTTGCAGAACTTTCTGAAACATCAAGAGGTGAAGGTGGTTTTGGGAGTACAGGTGTAAAATAGTTTTTTAGTCGCAGTCACAGTAATCAGTTTCTGTACTTTACGGCCTTATAAATAAAATGAAAAACTTTGTAATCTTTGCGGTTAAAAAGTTTTCAGTCGCAGTCACAGTAATCAGCTTCTGTACTTTGCGACCTTAAAATGAAATAAAAAACCTGGCGATCTTTTCGAATCCCGATAACTATCGGGATTGCGAACTTTGCGGTTAAAATTTCAACACAAAGAGAAAATAAATAACCTTTAAGGTTAAAAATTAAGAACCAAACTCAGAGGATTTTTTAAATCTTCGAATAAAATAAAAGATAAAATGAAAATAATCGTTCCAATGGCGGGTCGCGGATCAAGACTAAGGCCACATACTTTAACTGTTCCTAAACCATTAATTCCTGTTGCAGGAAAATCTATTGTTCATCGTTTGGTCGAAGATATTGCTAAAATATTAAAAGAACCTATCGAAGAAGTTGCTTTTATTTTAGGAGATCCTGCTTTTTTTGGAGATGATCTTGTAGCAAGTTTAGAAGAATTGGCCGGAAGTTTAGGAGCAAAAGCTTCAATATATCGTCAGGATTTACCACTAGGTACTGGTCATGCAATTATGTGTGCCAAAGAATCTTTATCCGGACCCGCGGTTATCGCTTACGCAGATACATTAATCAGAGCAGATTTTGAATTAGATCCTGCTGCTGATGCTGTAATTTGGGTAAAACAAGTAGAACAGCCAGAAGCATTTGGTGTAGTAAAATTAAACGCAAATAATGAAATTATAGAATTGGTTGAAAAACCAAAAGAATTCGTAAGCGATTTAGCCGTTATCGGAATCTATTATTTTAAAGAAGTTGGCGATTTGAAAAAAGAACTTCAGGGAGTTTTAGATAATAATATCCAAAATGGAGGAGAATATCAAATCAACGACGGAATCAAAGCAATGATGGCTAATGGTAAAGTTTTTAAAACCGGAAGCGTTGACGAATGGATGGATTGCGGAAACAAAGATGTTACTGTTGAAACCAATTCAAGAATGCTGGGATTTTTACATAATGACGGAGAACATTTAGTTGATTATGATGTAAAACTAGAAAATTCAACCATTATTCCTCCTTGTTATATTGGAGAAAATGTAGTGTTGAAAAATGCTACAGTTGGACCTAATGTTTCAATAGGAAAAGGATGTCACGTTATTGATAGTTCAATCAAAAATAGTCTCGTTCAAACCTATTCTCAAATAAAAAATGCTAACTTAGACAATGCCATGATAGGAAATCATGTTGTTTATGATGGTAAATTTACCAGTATTAGCATTGGAGATTATTCGGTTTTAGAATAAATTATAAGTTTAATAAATCCGTTTTTGTTTAAAGATTAAATTTTAGAGATGATACAAAAAGGAGTTATAGTGATTTTGTTTTTCGTTTTGCTTTGCAATCCAATTTCGGTTATGGCTCAAACAGAACCCGAAGATATTGCTATGGCAACGGATGAATATCAGGATGCTTTTTATGAATCTTTAAAACAAAAAGGAATTGAAAATTATGATAAAGCCATTACATCATTAGAAAAATGTGTAAGGCTAAAACCTAATGACGCCGTAGCTTATTTTGAGTTAGGAAAAAATTACCTGTCTTTAAAAGATTATCGAAATGCACAGGATTCATTTGAAAAAGCAACTCAATTAGATCAAAAAAACAAATGGTACTGGTTAGGGATTTACGATGTAAGTTACGAAACCAAGAATTACCCTTTGGCAATTGAAACGATTCAGAAAATAATTGCATTTGATGAAGAGTACAAAGATGATCTGATTTCATTGTATATGATCACAAATCAATTTGACAAAGCACTTGTGACTATCAACGAAATGAATGATAAATTTGGAAAATCAGAAGATCGTGACCGATACAAATTACAGATTTTATCTCAGGGAAAATATCAAAATGCCGAAGCAGCAAACCTGATCGATCTGATAAAAAAGAATCCAAAAGAAGAATCGAATTATATCAATCTGATTTTTTTATATTCAAAATCTGAAGAAACAGATAAAGCTTTAGAAGTTGCAAAACAATTAGCAAAAGAGGTTCCAACATCAGAGTGGGCACAAGTTAGTTTGTTTAAAGTTAATATAGACGCAAACCAGGCAGATAAAGCCATTAAGGCGATGAATGTAATTTTGTCAAGTTCTAAAATTGATTCTAAAATTAAACATCGTACTTTAAATGAGTTTTTGATTTATGTGAATAAAAATCCACAATATGCTCCTGATCTGGAAAAAGCAATTGCCTATTTTGACAACGATAAAGAGATTGATGTTGCAAAAGAAATAGGAAAATTTTATCACAGTAAAGGTCAGTTTGCCAATGCGATTAAGTATTATGAAAAAGATTTAAAATCAAATTCAGATACAGATCGTGAAACCAATTTGTTGTTGCTGGAAGCTTATACGCAAGCAAAACAATTTGAACCAATGACAAAAAGAGCGATGAATATGATTGAAGTTTATCCTAGTCAGCCTCAGTTTTATTATTATGCCGGCTTAGGAAACAATCAGTTGCAACAATTTAAAAATGCAAAAACCGTTCTGGAAATGGGACTCGATTATGTGGTCGATGATAAAACGCTTGAAGCAAATTTTAATATTCAGTTAGGAGAGGCATATAATGGTTTGGGAGATGCTAAGAAAAAAGAGGAATACTTTTTGAAGGCAAGTGAATTATTAAAGAAAAAAAAGTAAAGAGTAAACTCATATGAAAAAATATATAGCCATAGTATTAGTAACGGTTTCTATGATTTCTTGTAAATCAAAAGCAGTTGCAGTACAAAATAATGACACTAAAGAAGTTGTTGTTAAAGAAGACAAGAAAGCAATTGACAAACACTATGATAATAAGTTAGATTTTTCGACTTTATACATAAAAGCCAGTGCAAAATATGCTGATGAAAAACAAAGTCAGAATGTTACTGCTGAAATTAAAATAGAGAAAGACAAACAAATTTTGGTAAGTGTTCGTTTTTTAGGGATTACAATGGCAAAAGCTTTGATAACACCAACAGCAGTAAGTTACTACGAAAAAATAAACAGTACCTATTATGAAGGTGATTTTACCAGTTTAAGCAAATGGTTAGGCACTGAATTAGATTATAGCAAGGTTCAAAATTTGTTAGTTGGAGAAGCACTTGACGATTTAAGAAAAGGAAAATATACACAAACAATTGTAGAGAACCTTTTTAAGTTAGAAGATCAAAAAGAGGCAAACATAAAGAAATCTTTCTTTTTGGATGCGGATAAATATCTATTGCAAAAAGAAGAGATTTCGCAACCTTCAGAAAACAGAATGTTAGAAATTTTATATTCAGATAGTAAAGTTTTTAATCAGGGAACGCTTCCAACAAGTATTGAAATTAATGCAATTCAGCCAAAAGGAAAAACCAATATTAATCTGAATTATAATAATATTTCATTTAATGAAGAACTTTCTTTTCCTTATAGCGTACCAAGTGGTTATAAAAAAGTTATAATTAAGTAAATTTGCAAAAAGAAAACACAAACATGCCAAAATTTCTCCTAAGCCTAATTTTTATATGTGCCACTACATTTATGTGGGCGCAAGATTCGCAGCAAGAAAAACTTGAACAGCGTAAAGCTCAGATTCAGCAGGAAATTAGAGATAACGAAAAAATGTTACAGTCTGTAAAGAAAAAAGAAAAATCAGCAGTGAATGTTTTTTTGATTCAGGCCAATAAAATCAAACTAAAAGAGAAACTGATTAATACTACCGCAAAACAAGAAAAGCTTTTAAGCAATGATATGTACATTAACCAAGTGAAGGTTAATAAACTAAAAAAAGAACTTGAAGTATTAAAAGCAGATTATGCAAAGATGATTCTGAAATCCTATAAAAGCAGATCAGAACAAAGCAGGGCTATGTTTATTTTATCTTCAGAGAGCTTTTTGCAAGCTTATAAAAGAGCTCAGTATCTAAAACAATATACCAATTTTAGAAAAAATCAAGGTTTAGAAATTCAATCAAAAACAGCAGAATTAGTCGACTATAATGCTAAGTTAGACGGTCAAAGACAAGTTAAGAAAAAGATTATTGCTGAAAATCAAAAAGAAAAACAAAGTCTGGAGATTGAAAAACAAGAGCAGCAAAAATTAGTTAATTCGATTAAAAAAGATAAAAATAAAATTATTGCAGATACAAGATCTAAGCAACAGGAATCGAGAAGGATCGACGCCAAAATTAAGGATCTTATCCGTGAACAAATTAGATTAGCGAATCAAAGAGCAGAAGAAGAAAGACGTAAAAGAATTGCAGAAGGTAAAGCCAGCGAAGCAGAGAAAGCAGAAGCAGCAGCACCTAAAAGTTATTCATCAGACAGGATTACTTTAACCCCGGAAGGTAAAATTTTAGCTGCCGATTTTAAAGCAAACAGAGGAAAATTGCCTTGGCCGGTAGAGAAAGGATTTATATCGCTTGGTTACGGAGATCAGCCACATCCATTATATCCAACACTTACGGTTCATAATTCAGGAGTAGAGATTACTACAGAACAAGGAGCAAGTGCACGTGCCGTATTTGAAGGAGTCGTATCAAAAGTTATAGCCTTGTCACCAGTAAACAGAGCAGTTTTTATTCAGCATGGAGATTACTTTACGGTATATCAAAACCTAAGTCAGGTATCCGTTGATCAAGGAGACAAAGTAAAAGTGAAACAAGTCATTGGAAAAGTAAGAACCAGTGGAGATACCGGAAAAACAATCATTAAATTTTTGATTCTTCAAAATACAACAAACAACAATCCCGAAGGATGGTTGCAAAACAGATAATAAAAGGGAGCTAATTAGCTCCCTTTTTTATGTTACAATTGCAATTGTTCAGCTTAAATTGTTAAGATTGAAATTTAAAAATAGTATTTTTGCACTATGGAAACAAATAGACAGAAAAAAATAGGCGGTGTCATCCAGAAAGATTTGGTTGATATTTTGCAAGGTGAAGTGAGAAAAAACGGAATTAGTAATTTGGTAATTTCGGTATCCAAAGTTAGTGTTACTTCAGATTTATCTGTAGCAACCGTGTATTTAAGCATTTTTCCTCAGGACAAAGCCAAAGAAACTTTAGAAGGTATAAAATCAAACAGTACTTTAATCAAACACGATTTATCGCAACGTGTACGTTTGCAATTGCGTCGTGTACCAAATCTTGTATTCTTTATCGATGACTCTTTAGACTATATCGAAAAAATTGATAATGCGTTATCAAACAGAGAAAACCCAATTGAAAATCGTGATCTTTTAGAAAAAAGAAGAAAATCATAAATTGAATTTCCCCCTTTACATAGCCAAACGTTATATTTTTAGCAAGAGTAAAAACAATGCTATCAATATTATTAATCGTATTGCCAGCATGGGAATTATTGTTGGTACAATGGCTTTGTTTGTGGTATTGTCCGTTTTTAGCGGATTAAAAATTTTTAGCCTTTCGTTTACAAACGAAATAGATCCTGATTTAAAAATTACAAGCACATACGGAAAATCATTTTTGATTACACCAGATCAGGAAAATCAAATTAAAAAGATTGATGGCGTTGTTTCATACACCAAAATTATTGAAGAAAGGGTTCTGTTTTTATTTAAAGACAAACAGCAGGTAACTTATCTAAAAGGAGTCGACAAAAACTATCCGGTTGTAAACGATATCAAAAAAAAGCTCTTTAATGGCGAATGGTTTAAACCTGATACTTATCAGGTGGTTATTGGCTACGGAATTGCTCAGGATTTTTCGATGGGAATTCTTGATTTCGAAAACCCATTACAAATTTTTGCACCAAAACCAGGAAAAGGCGCAATTGAAAATCCTGACGAAGCATTTAATAAAACAGATGTTCTGCCAGTTGGAATTTATTCGATCAGTGAAGATTTAGATTCAAAATATGTTTTTGCAGATTTGGGTTTAGCACAGGAATTATTGATGTACAAACCCAATCAAATTTCGGGAATCGAATTTAATCTGAAAGATAATGCCAACGAAAATGCTATTAGTGATCAACTAAAAACAATTTTCAATAATAAAATCACCTCAAAAAACAGAGCGCAACTTAACGAGTCTTTGTACAAAATGCTGAATACAGAGAATATTGTTGTTTACCTGATTTTTACCTTAGTAATTATTGTAGCACTTTTTAACTTAGTTGGAGCTTTGATAATGATGATTTTAGAGAAGAAAGGAAACTTAAAAACCCTTTTTAATCTGGGAACAGAAATCAATAGCCTGCGAAAAATATTCCTGCTTCAGGGAACTTTACTCAGCGTTTTTGGAGGTATAATTGGTCTTGTTCTGGGTATTATTTTAGTGCTTTTACAGCAACAATATGAACTAATCATGATTACGCCAACCTTGGCATATCCCGTAGTTTTCAATCTCGAAAACGTACTTATAGTTATGGGAACGATTGTATCACTAGGTTTTGTAGCTTCTTTAATTGCCAGTAGCAGAGTAAGTAAAAAGTTATTGGATTAATATTTCTTCCTAAAAAATATTACTTATATTTATCCTCTTAAAAAACTACAGTTTATGATTGTTTCTGCCTAATCCTATTTTATTTTTTTAATAATTAGGATACTTACGTTTATTTTTTCGAGTTCAGATTATTGTATCTGAGCTAATACCATTTTTTATCCTAACACATCATGACAGAAACAACAATAAAGAAAAGTTTACTTTCTAAAATTTTCACCACTTTAAAACAAGCAATCAAAGGAGATGAATCTTTTGATTATACAGCAGGAAGCATAAAAAAAGCCGTTATTCTATTGGCCATTCCAATGGTTTTAGAAATGATGATGGAATCTGTTTTTGCTTTGGTCGATTTATATTTCGTAGGACATTTAGAGCATAGCAGTTTTGCTATTCAAACCGTTGGTCTTACTGAATCTGTACTTACTATTATATATTCAGTCGCAATAGGTATGAGTATGGCCGCAACAGCAGTTGTAGCAAGGCGTATTGGCGAAAAAGATCCTGTTGCTGCAGCAAAAGCAGGAATGCAGGCTATTATAGTTGCCTTGGTAATTAATACCATAATTAGCATTCTGGGAGTTCTGTATGCCAAAGAAATTTTGATTTTGATGGGTGCATCAGAACAAGCCGCAGAACACGGATATATCTTTACCCAAATTATGATTGGCGGAAGTTTATGTATTATGCTTTTATTCCTGATCAACGGAATATTTCGTGGAGCAGGAAATGCAGCTATTGCCATGAAAAGTCTTTGGTTAGCCAATATTTGCAATATCATATTATGCCCTATATTAATTAATGGTCTTGGGCCAATTCCAGCTTTTGGATTAACTGGTGCGGCTATAGCAACAACATTAGGGAGAACCATTGGGGTATTGTACCAATTATATCATTTGTTTTTAGGCAATGGTGTTTTGAAAATTAAAATTTCATATTTCATTCCGGATTTTCATCAGATAAAAGCATTGGTCAAAATTGCAGCTCCCGGTGTTTTACAATTTGTTATTGCCTCTTGTAGCTGGATATTCCTGGCGCAATTGGTAGCAACAACAGGCGGTGATCATGGATCAGCAGGATACCAGACAGCACTTAGAATTATGATGTTTTTTATTCTTCCGGCTTGGGGATTGAGTAATGCCGCAGCCACGTTGGTTGGGCAAAATTTAGGAGCAAAACAAATTGATCGTGCTGAGAAATCCGTTTATACCACAGCCAGATATAATGTCATTTTTATGGCAACAATCATGATAATTACACTATGTTTTGGAAAATATATCATTTCGTTTTTTACGAATGATGAATTGGTAAGAACAATAGCCGTTGAAGCTTTACAGATTATGAGTATCGGTTTTATCTTTTACGGAATTGGAATGGTTTTAATCAACACATTCAATGGAGCAGGAGATACCTGGACACCAACCGGAATTAATTTTTTTGGTTTTTGGTTGTTCCAAATCCCGTTAGCATACATATTGGCTAAACATTTTAATATGGGACCAACAGGAGTTTTTATTGCAATTCCGGTTGCCGAAACTGCCATAACATTAGCGGGAATATTTTTCTACAAAAGAGGAAAATGGAAACGTATTCAAGTATAGTTTATACAAAAAAAGACCTTCAAATTTTGAAGGTCTTTTTTGTAGAATATTTTTTGTACCTTTGAATGTACAAAATAAAGCACGCTTTAAATCAAGTAAAAATGAAAGCAATAACAATATCTACATTAAGAAAAAATATCAAAAACTATTTTGATGAAGTATCTGAATCATCAGAGATTATTGTCGTTCCAAGAAATACTGAGGAAGATGCGGTTGTAATAATTTCTATGAAAGAATACAATTCAATATTAGAAACACAGCATTTGCTATCAACTAAAGCGAATAGAAAAAGACTTTCAGAATCTATAGAACAAATGGAAAATGGAAAACTCAGTACTTATAATTTAGATGAACTTTAGATTCTATGGATATTTGTTTTACTAAAAATGGTTGGGAAGAGTTTGAATACTGGATTGAAAATGATACTGACACCGCAATAAAAATAAAAGAATTAATTAAATCAATTAGACAAAATCCGTTTAAAGGAATTGGGAAACCAGAACCGTTACGTCATGACTTAAAAAGCTTTTGGTCCCGAAGAATTAATGGAGAACATCGATTAGTTTATAAAGTTTCTGGAACTAAAGGAATCGATCAAAAATGTATTATAATACAATGTAGATTTCATTATGATGATTAATAAAAAACAAAAAAGACCTTCAATTTTGAAGGTCTTTTTTGTATCAGCATCTTTACCATAGTTTTAAACTTGACAAAGATTATTATAGTCTAAACAAACTCATATCCGGCATAAACCTGTTCAATTTCTTTCATAATGGTAAACAAAGCTTCAGGTTCATCAGTGGTCACCAACTTTTGTTTGTATTCTTTAAACGAATGAATTCCTTTGAAATAGTTGGTATAATGACGTCGCATTTCAACGATTCCTAAACGTTCACCTTTCCATTCCATTGACCACATAAGGTGGTTTCTCGCGGCTTCTACACGATCAGCAACTGTTGGAGCAGCCAAGTGTTCACCTGTTTTAAAATAGTGCTTGATTTCGTTAAAAATCCACGGATAACCAATTGCAGCACGACCAATCATGATTCCGTCAATACCGTATTCGTTTTTATATTTTAATGCTTTTTCAGGATTATCGATATCGCCATTTCCAAAAATAGGCATTGTAATTCTCGGATTGTTTTTTACTCGGGCAATATGTGACCAGTCAGAATGTCCCTTATACATTTGTGCACGGGTTCTTGCGTGAATCGTTAGAGCCTGAACACCAATATCCTGAAGTCTTTCGGCAACTTCATCAATATTGATAGAATTTTCATCCCAGCCTAAACGGGTTTTTACAGTAACGGGCAAATCAGTACTTCTGATGACCGCTTTTGTCAAACGTACCATCAAATCGACATCTTTTAGAACTCCTGCACCTGCACCTTTACAAACTACCTTTTTTACCGGACATCCAAAATTAATGTCCACTAAATCAGGCTTTACCGTAGAAACAATTTTAGACGAAAGCGCCATTGCTTCTTCATCACCACCAAAAATCTGAATTCCAACCGGACGTTCGTAATCAAAAATATCCAGCTTCATTCTACTTTTAATAGCATCACGAATCAATCCTTCTGACGAAATAAATTCAGAATACATCATGTCAGCGCCATGCGTTTTGCATAATCTGCGAAACGGCGGATCACTAACATCTTCCATCGGTGCGAGTAATAAAGGAAATTCGGGTAATTCTATGTTGCCAATCTTGACCATCTTCAATATTTTGTGCAAAATTACAACTTTTTAGTCGAATTGCACAATTCGAGGTACAAAGGCTCAAAGTAACAAAGGGACAAAGGTTTTTTTTATAACATTGATTAAGAGCCTTTGTACCTCTGGACCTTTGTTACTTTGTACCTTTTTTCTAAACTCTATAATCAAAAAACCGAATAGGTTTTCGGCTCATTGGGTTAAAAACTAACGGATTCAGAGTTTCTTTTGAGGCGAATTCTATCTTTGGTGTAACCCTTAATTTGGCTCTAAAGTGATCTTTTATTTCTTGTAAAAATTCAGCAGATTGATTTTTTACGGCGATTTTTATCAGGATTTCATCTGTTCCTAAATCGTTGGTTGAGATTTCGATAATATGATTTTCGATATTATCAAAACCACTCAAAACATCATTCATCGCTGGCGGATACAATGTTGTACCTTTATATTTAATCATTTGTTTTTTACGACCTACAACTGGGCCAACACGCAACGTATTTCTGCCGCAAGCGCAAGGACTATTGTGTAACTGAACAATATCTCCGGTTTTAAAACGCAATAATGGCATAGCTTCAATGCCTAAAGTCGTAAAAGTCAGTTCGCCAATTTCGCCCTCTTTTACCGGAATATTATTTTCGTCGAGAACTTCAACAATAATCAATTCCGGATGATGGTGACCACCAACTCCGTGTTCGCATTCTGTAAAAGCAGTGCTCATTTCTGTAGAAGCATAAGTCGAAAACAACTTGATGTTCCACTTTTCGGTGATTTTATTGGATAGGATATTCATCGAAAAATCCTGGTTTCGCAAAGATTCTCCAATGCAAATGGCACCTTTTATACTTGAATTGTTATAATCGATTCCGTGTGCTTCGGCGTATTCAATTAGCTTTAATAAAAACGAAGGAACCGTAATTAAATAAGAAGGCTTGTATTTTAAAATCGAATCCCATTGCAGTTCCGGAATTCCGGCTCCAACACGAATTACACCCACTTTTAGTTTTCGCAAACCAAGAAAATAAGCCAATCCAGCCATAAATTTTCTGTCGATTGTGGTCATTAATTGTACCACATCGCCTTCAGCAATTCCGGCACAGGCAAATGAAATAGCTTCATTATATGCTAATCTGTCTAAGTCAGAATCTGTTAAACCAAAAGTTACAGGATCGCCTAAAGTACCAGAAGTCGAAGCATAATCAATAATTTTATGTTGCGGAACACACAAAAAATCATCGTTATATTCTTGTAAATCTTCTTTTGTTGTTATAGGCAAATATTGTAAATCCTCGAGTGTTTTAATTTTCGAAATATCAATATTTTGCCCTGCAAAAAGGCGTTTATAAAAAGGGGAATTCTGACTGATGTATTGTAAAAGTTCTACTAATTTTTGCTCTTGAAAATTTTTAATTTCTTCTAAAGAATCTTTTTCTATTAATGGAATCATTGTAATTTTCTTTTGATTTTTTTTAAATATTTTTCAATTGCTGTTTTGTCAGGAACTGTTGTAATTTCTTTGGTTAATGCTTTTTCAAAATTGATCTGAGAAAGACGGTATTCTTTTTTTTGATAAAAGTACAACCCTGCTTTGTAATACACAACCCAATAATCAGGGTTTAAGGATTGATAATTTGCGATAAATTCAGGACTTATAATTTCTTTATTTTTTAGATATAAATCTATTTTGTCATCTTCGATTCTAAATTTCTGATAGTTTTTATATGACGCAGTTTCCAGAAAAGGATCTTTGGGAATGTCTAAATTTTTCTCTTGAAAAGAAGTAAGAGCATTCATTTTTCTCTCTTTAAAAATGGAATCTAAATTATAACAAACAAACTCTCCTAACTGATACGGATTTGCAGATACCCAAACCAGTTTCTCTTTAGGTTTGAAAATTACACCATGATGTGCCATCAATTGATTCAATGCTTTTTCGTTTCCATAACCCAGAGCAATATTTTTAAGACCGTTTTTATTTCTTAAAATATCAGAAGCAATTTTGGGATTTATTTTTGGATTTTCTGCAAAAAGTTCCTGCATTCTTTCAAAGCGATATTCAGAATGACTATTGGCAATTTGCAGTTGATTTCTTTTTTCATCCTTTAAACCTTCTCCCTGAAAATGATTCGAACAAATTAATTGATTACTATTTGGTACTTCGTATACATCCATTTTTTTAGGAGAAACCTCAATTAAAACAGCTTTATTATCGTTTGCACTTCCAACCATAATTGATTCAGAAACAAAAACTTCTGTTTTTTTAGCGATAGCAATTGCTTCTTCAATATTTTTTGCATGTTGCAGGATTTCACGTGTCAGGATTGAAATTGGGGTTTTGGCAATCAACGGAATTTTAGATTTCGAAGCATTTATCGTAACCGTCAAACCTTGTTCATTCATTCCTGAAACAGCGCCAATCATTCCGGGCCAGGTTACCATCATAAATCGATGACCTTCTTTTGGATTTATAAACGCTACGATTTTATTTTCCGCGAAAGCGTCACTGACATAAAAATCAAAATTACGTCCCAGAATTAAATTCCCGTCTTCAGATTTTTCTCCCCAGGCAGCAAAAGAAGAACAGCCAACCAAGGCTAAATCTTGCAAAGCATGACCAATATCGTGTGCAGCGTGCAAATACAAACTTCGCTGATATTGTGGTGCAATATTTTCAAAATCATTCGAAGTATATTTTGAAACCCCAAAAATTTCGACTTGATATTCATCAGGAACATTCGAATATAATTTCCTGTTGTACCATTTTAGAAAATTTCGAAGAAGCCGCTGTTGAAATTTAGATGGTACAATATCCTTTATTTTAGAGAAAAAAATATGCTCCTGATTTTTTAAAAGAGAATCAGATAAAGCACCGGTATTGAGACCAATTTCCAGAGGATCGCCTTCAACATATAACTCCCAAAGACCTTGTTTGTTTTTTAAAAGTGAATTTTTTCCAGAGATAAAAACGCTGTCAGATTGTTTTATTACAACTGGTTTTGTAGCATTATATTGGGAAATTTCAGGCTGATGACGCATAGATCTTGACGTTCCGCAGGAGGCTAACATCAATAAAAAAACAACGAAAAAAAGTAAATTAATTCGGCTTTTCATATCCACACTTTTACTCAGATGCTTTATTTATTTTAGTTACTAAATATTCCTTTCCAAGAATTTCTGAACAAGTTACAACAGCACCAATTGTTACACCTAAAACTCCGTGCATGTTAATACTTTGACCTGTAAGATATAAATTATCCAGTTTGGTTTTTGACGGAATCAATGTTTTCATAGGATTATTAGAATCTTTAACATATCCATACATATTGCCATTGTCGCCCCCAATATAATCTCGGTAAGAGAGTGGAGTTGAGGTATGAACTGATTGAATGCAGTCTTTAATTCCGGGAAATTTTATTTCAATTTCATTTAAAAATTTAGCTGCTTTTCTCGTTTTAAATTCTTCATAACTTTCTCCACGATCATTTTCATCAACCGTTGTATTAAAAGTTTCGATCCACGGGGCAACATCATCGTATTTCATGTAAGTTATAAAAGTCATTCCTTCGGCCCATTCTTCTTGTTTTTTTGAAGCATTCATAGAAGCCATAAACGCTTTTGGCCAGGAATTCTCATCATAATCATGCGCCGTCCAGACTTCGCTGCTTTTCTTGAAATGGTAATGATTGTGGTTGATGTATCTGAAAGTTTCCGGTTTAAAAACAATGTATAAACTAAACGCCGAAATAACGCCTTCCAGGCTCTGCACTCTGCTATAAAATGATTTTCTAAAGTTTTCTTCACCCGCCAGTTTTAGCGTAGTTTTTGGTTCTATGTTCGAGATAAAATAAGAACCCGAAACCTGAGTTCCGTCTTTCATATCTACCGAAGTTACTTTTTTATTTTCAACATTAAATCGGGTAACTTCTTTGTATTTATAAAATTCGCCACCGTATTTTTTAAGCTGTTTTAAAAGTTGTTTCGTAATCTGACTTCCGCCATTAATACAACGCCATGAACTTTGAATGTATGAGTTTACAGAAAGGGCATGAACATAAAATGGTGATTTATCCGGAATACCGGCATACAAAAAATTAGAACCGGCCAAAACGGCTTTTAATTTTTCATTTTGTGTACATTCCTCAATTGTTTCTTTGGCATTAAGTGCCAGAATTTCGTTATCATATTTTCCTTCCCATTCTAAATTATAAAGCGGAAAACATTCGCAAATTGATTTTATTTTTTTGCAATAATCCTCGATGTTTGCTTTTTCATCAGGGAAAAATTTTACCAGCTGATTGGCAAAATTATCATAACCCTGCGCATGAGGATATTCGTTTTTATCATCTTCAAAAGAGATAATGTCAAAACCATTTTCATCTAATCTTTTCAAATTAAGATGGTCCATGATTCCTAAATATTTGAAATATTTATATAGATTTTGATCTTCTCCCAAGCCTCCTATATAATGAATTCCGGTATCAAAAATAGTTTTATCGCGTACAAAAGTTTGCAGGTTTCCACCGTATTGATTGTTTTTTTCAAGCACACAAACGCTATAGCCTTCTTTAGCCAGAATAATTGCTGAAACTAGTCCGCCTAAACCGCTGCCTGTAATGATGACATCGTAATGCTCTTTCATGCTAATTTTTCTTAAATACGATTATAGAATTTTCTTCTGAAACAGATTCAAAACCTAAGTTAATTAAAGTGTTTTTTAAACCTGGATTATTAATTAAAATAACACAAGAAGTTGTCGAAATTATCTTTTCAAGATCCTCTTTATAATTTTCATCAGAAATTAAAACAGCATCATATTTGTTTTCTAAAGCCAATTCAATATCGTCCGGATAAGAGATTTTTCTCTTTTTAAGGAAATAATTTGTTTTGGCAACCAGTGATTTTTCTTCATCGGCAATAAAAGAAAATACTTTTCGCTGTGGTTCCTGCAAAGTCAGTAAAACATTTAATTGCCCATAATCATTGGCTAAATGTAATATTTTGGCTTTCGCCGAAAGATATTTGTTGAGATTATAATAAGTTTCTAAGTTATGTTGCAAATCTTTTTTTACGCCATCGATAATTTCAATTTCTTTATAATCATAACTATGAATAAGCATTTTTTTGAAATATTCCGGACCTTCTAATTCCTGACGGATTTTATGAAATTCTTCTTTAAAATAAGCACTTAATAGTTTTGTTCTTTCGGCATAATTTTTACCAAAAGAAAGATTATCCGGCGAAATCCTTTCTAAAATTGAAAGGGTCAGATAACTATGATGAATGACAAAATCGCCTTTTGGGATTGCTTCTGAAGCACCGTGAATTAAAACAGGAACAATATCCAGATTAAATTCCTCGGCAAGATAAAAAGCACCTTTGTGAAAACGATTAATCTGATTGCTTTCTGAGCGCGTTCCTTCCGGGAAAATCATTAATGAATATCCTTCGTTTACTTTTTGTCTCAAATGTTCAACGCCGCCTTCAATTCCTTCTGAAACCGGATAAAATCCTGCTTTTCTAACGGTGCCGCCAAAAATAGGAGAGTTGTAAACCCAGTCGTTTACCAGAAAGATAATTTTAGGACTCAGCATTCCCATTGCCAGAATATCGATAAACGAAGAATGATTGGCAATTATGATGGCTGGTTTTTCGAAATTTTCATTAAACTTATTAATGACTTTTTTATGCAAAAACGGATTTGAATACAATACGGAATTCATAAATTTTGAAATCACATAGCGGAAACCTTTCATTTTTGATTTTTCATTTATCGGAAGAATCGGCATTATCGTTATGCTGAAAAGCGACATCAAAATACCGCCAAGTCCGTAATAGGTAAACGAAATAATACCGTGTATAAACGTGCGCAATACAAAAGGTGGATTTCCTTTTTTCGCACGATTGGATATGAATAATTTAAAGAGAATCGGGTAGAAGATAAACGTTATGATTAGTGCCGCAAAAACCCCAATTAAAGAAACAGAAGAGATAGATCTCAATGCAGGATGACGCGCAAAAATCATCGCTCCAATTCCTAAAATAGTGGTAATTACTGCCAGGATTATAGAAGTTCTGTAAATTGCAATTTCGTTTTTGCCGGTGGTATATTCTTTTTGAAGTGCGCTTGTCATGAAAATACTAAAATCGACGCCATGACCAAAAATCAACGTACAGACAATCATGCTGAAAATGTTCATTTGAATACCAAAGATTCCCATAATTCCTGCCGTTACAATTCCGGTTAAAGCAATTGGGATACAACTTACAAGGACCAATTCCAATCTTCTGAAAAAGAAAAACAAAATCAGGATTACAGCAACAAATGAATAATTGACCAGCGAATTAAAATCGGTTTTCAAAGTGCTGAAAAATGTTTCATTCATTTGCTGACGATCAATCGCAATCAGATTTTTTTTAGCTGAAGCCGATTTTACAAAAGCATCTCGTTGTTCCGGAGTAACTTTTACCAAAGTAGAAATAGTGAAAAACCCATTTTTTTCGGTCACAAATTCCTTCAATTGTAAAGCCTGAATTTTTAAATAATCTTCAGCAGAAACAGGTTTGAAATTATAATCTAAATGGTCGTAAAAACTAGAATAAGTCGTTGGCTTAAAACCGAGTTTTGAACCTTCGGCAATTAATTCAGATTCTAAAACTTCTTTTTTATTGACATCCCAAAATGAATTCCATTTATTAATTTTTTCCTGTTGTGCAGCCTGCGAAAGCATAATCCCGCCAACGGAACTAAAATTTAATATTTTGTTGGTTTGTTTTTCCTTTGATAAATCGGCAAAAAGCTGGCTGTTATTTTGCAAAACTTCCTCCATACTTTTTCCGTATGAAGCCACATAAATTGTTTTTGATGTTAAACTCGTGCTTTCTTCCAGATCTTTTTCGGCTGCTTTTATTTCTTTGGGAACAAAATTCAATTGTGATAAATCATTATTAAAGCCAACATTATTATAAGTGAAGCAACAAATAATGGTAATTAAAACACAAAATCCAATCAGGAATTTATTGTTATGAAAAGAGAAATGAGCCAGTTTATCAATCACATTTTTCTTGTGATCAAAATTATTTTCTTTTGGTTTATATAAGTGCGGAACAATCAAAAGCGAGAAAAATGCTGAAGCCATCACGATTACGGCAGCAAAAATCCCTAAGTCATTTAAGGCGTCAGATTTTACAAAAAGCAAACATAAAAAAGCAACCGCCGTTGTGGAGCTGCTCATAATTACGGGCATTGTAATATCTTTGTACAAGGTTTTTACATCACTGTTATGTTTGTAATGCGTGAGAATATGTATCGAATAATCGATTGTGATTCCTAATAAAATAGATCCAATTCCTAGAGAAATAGCAGAGATTTGTTCTTTGACAAAATATAAAAAGGCCACAGCAAACAAAGCTCCAAAAACTGTTGGAAGAAAAATGATCAACGGAATTAATACTTTTCTATAAAACAAAATCAAGATCAGCATCAGCGTAATCATGGCGATAGTTGTCGTTAAGATAATATCGCTTTTAATTTGATTGGCATTCGCAACCGCAATCAAAGCCGAACCAAAATAACTTATCGAAGTTTTGTTTTTGAATTTCTGATTTAGATTTTCCTGAATCGATTTTAGTTTATTGGCAAAAATGGTATTCTTTTCCGTTTCGCTTGATGGAAGATTTGACGTAATAAAAAGCAGTAATTTCTTTTTGTCCTTCGTCATTACAAAACCATTGTTGAGTGTAAAATCATCACCAATATTTAATTGCTGTAATTTTTTTAAGGCAATAAAAGAAATCCCAAGCGGGTCTTGCAGAATAAAATCTTTGGTTACAAATCCTGATGGAGAAATAATCGACTTGTAATTTCCCTGAACTGTTGCTGCAATACTGTCTTTTTGAAGTTTGTTTTGAATGGCAGCATAATCTTTGTTTTCCAGAAAAAGAGGTAAATTGCTGTAAACAAAATCTATGGTTTCCTGAATATTTTCTTCGTCAATTTTTCCCTGAATTCCGGTTACATATGGTTTGCAGGATTTAGCAACACTATCAGAAAATGCGGTTGCCATTTCTTTTAAATCTTCTTCAGAACCGTTTTTTTCGAGTTTGAAGATAACAGTGATTTTATCAGCAAAGTTGAGTTGTTTCAAAACCTTTGCTGTAACATCAGACTTATCGTTTGTTGGGATAAGTTTTGTAATATCTTCTTCAAATTTAATTCGGGAAGCAAAAAAGCCAAAAGCAAATAGCATCAAAAAAGCCAATACAACCGATAAAGTTTTTCGTCGGTTTACAAATAAGTGAATGGCGTAGAAGTATTGATGCATAATTATTTATTATTGTTTTTGCCTGTGTTTTTTTCGCCACGAATTTCATAAATTTTTACTAATTGCTTCGTGTCTAATTTAAAAATGTTTAAATCATTTTAATCCTTTTAATCTGTGACAAACCATTTAATCACTGTTTTTCTTAGAACTAAAAACCGTTAAAAGTAAATAACTTATAAAACCAACTGACAGCGCCAAAACGGATGCTAAAATAAGACTTCCCACGATATATTGTGTAGCATTTTTTTGAATATCATCAAGTGTAACTGAGCTATCTAAAATTAATGGCACATCATTCGATACAAAATAACTTCCCATTTTTAAGGAACCGTATATTACAAAAGGGATAAAAGGCGGAAAACTCACATTCGAAGCCAGATAAGCAATGACTTTATTGAGCCTGAATAAAGCAGCGAATGTAAAAAGCAAAACAGTTTGAAATCCCCAAAATGGAGAAATCCCTATGAAAATACCCAAAGAAATTGCCGCAGATTTTTTGAAATTAGAGTCGGAACTTTCTAAAATATCTTCAAGGAAGAATTTTTTAAAGCCTTTTTTTTTTGCTCTTCTAAAGAAGTCCCGTGGTTTGATGTACAACAATGCGTTGATGACCAAAACGGTATTTAAAATACTGATTCGGGTAAAATCCTTAAATGGCCTAAAATGAGAAACACGTTCTGCAGGATCATACAAAATCTGAATCGGAATGTTTTTAACCAAAATTCCCTTCCAGGCAGAACGAACAATTACTTCAATCTCGAACTCAAATTTATTGGTATAAAATTGCTTTGGAATCAAACGCAAAGGATATAATCGAAATCCGGATTGAGTATCTTCCAAGACAATTCCGGTTTCGAACTTAAACCAGAAATTCGAAAATTTATTTCCAAAACTACTTTTCTTTGGTACATTTTCCTGTGTCATATTCCGGCTTCCGATCAAAAGAGAATTGGGTTCCTTTTGAATTTCAGCAATAAAATTGGGAATATCAGATGCAAAATGCTGACCATCAGAATCGATCGTGATAGCATATTCAAAATGCATTTCGATTGCTTTTCTAAAACCATTTCGAAGCGCCCTTCCTTTTCCTAAATTCTTAGGATGGTGAATTTGGGTAAGTTCTGAATATTGTTTTAAAATTTCGCCGGTTGTATCTGTAGAACCATCATTGACGATGATAATATTTGTAGTAAAAGCTAAAATAGAATCCAGCACTTTTTTCAACGTTTTGTGATTGTTATATGTTGGAACAATAACACAAAAATTGGTCGAATTAAGTAATTCCTGCTGAGATAAAGTTGGTTGCATTGGGGATTTTTTTCTTTACCTACTTCACAAATTGCTTCTCTTTTTCAGAGAAACTCTTTGATTGCAAAACAAAGTCTTTTAGATAGTCTTTCAAAGCACCACTTTGTTCTGTGTAATGTGTAGTGATGAATTTTTTATCTTCTTTGATATTTTTTTTGTAGCCCGTAATTCCAGGAACATCTTCCTGAATACTCAATCGAATCATTCTGATTTCGATATTGTTTGGATCGCTTTTTAAAGTAGCTTCAAGAAGTTTTGCGCCTTCTTTAAAACGGGAAATTTTGCTGCCTATTAAATTCTCAAATTTAGAATCTACTAAAATTGAAGCTGCTTTGTAAGCCACTAAAATTTTCTCATCGTTGTTTGAAATTCCAGAAAGTTTTTCTGTAAATTCTTTAGCGTTTGTTTCTGATTTTGCAACATCAGGATAGATCTTTCGGATAGAAGCCAAATCCGGATTTCCTGCAAAATTTATCCATAGAAGTAATGACAATAGTAATTTCATAATTATAGTTTTTTATACGCATTGCTTAATTTTAAAGCAACGGTATCATTAAAATATGTGGTGTTTTTCACCTTTACCAAATCATCATCTGTGGTTGTTATGTCAAGTTCCAGGCGCAATTCCGGATTCGTTTCCGGGTTGATTAATGCCATGAATTTTACATTCGTAAGCGTTTGAATCATTAAAGTACTTTTAGTAATCGACTCTGTAAGTTCTTTAATAATCTGAATCATGCAAACGCCCGGCATAATTGGGTTTCCAGGAAAATGACCTTTAAAAACCTCATGATTGGCATTAACTAATATACGAATATTATATTTAGCATCTCCTGTTTTTTCTTCTGAAAGAACTTTATAAAAGTCTTTTAATACCATATTTTTCTATTTTACTTTAAAAGTATAACTAATACCAATCTGGAAAACCTGATTCAAAATCAGATCATTATAATAATATCCTTCATCATCATAATCAATCCCGTCGTAACCATAAATATCAATCAAACCTTGTTTAAATCGTGCTTCAAAAGTCAATCCGTTTGGTAATGTATATCCTAATCCGGCAACGATAGAAAAATCAAAATCGATTGGATCAAAACCATAACGACCAAAATTATCACTTGTTTTAAAATCTGCTGAAGGTCCCGCTAAAATATGAAAACCTTTTCCGCCAAAGTTAAATTTAGCAACAGCACCCAGCGAAAGATAATCTAATTCATATTTTGCAGGCGTGCCGAAATTTGGGTTTTGATCATCAAAATATCTTCCTTCAGAACCTTGTCTTGAATATGTTAATTCAGGCTGAAGTGTAAAATATTTATTGAATTTAATCTCCACTAATCCACCAACATAAAAATCAGATTTTAAACCATTATCATCAATGTTGGACAAGCTCGAAAGCGTTAAACCTCCACGAAGTCCCGGACTAACAGTTACTTGTGCATTTGAGGTTATAAGACCTATAAATAAAACAAAAGCAATTACAGTTAATTTTTTCATTTTGGTTTGATTTAAAGTTTATGATTAGTTTAATTTATTCAGATTTAAAATAATTCAACTCAATTTTCAGCTTAATATTCTGATGGACAATCTCAATCTTTTCGGCAAAAATATTGTTTTCTGAACTAAATGTCAGTGTAAATTTTTCTTTTGTTTGAGACGAATGAACAACTTTCTCTAATTTCTGATTCTTTTTTGAAATGAAAAGATAATTATCGCGTTTTCCATCTTTCGATTTATAGATGTTATCTAAATCATTTTCAAATTGTTCCTGAATCAGATATTCTTTTTTTAGCAGTAATCTAAAATCTTCTTTCAGTGTATTAATCAGGATTTTTCGATCTAATTCTGATACAATCGAATTGACTTTGAAATCGGTATCTGATAGTTCAAAATCCATTAATTTGTTTCCAAATTCCGTTGTAAAAACAATTCGGTGTGTGGTGTCGTTTATTTTCTTGGCAATGAAAATTCCGCTGATTTCATTTCCGTAAACTGTGATATTCGTTTTATAAACATAATCTGTTTTTGAATCTGAAAAATAGGGAACTTCATAAGATGTCTTTTCTAGTTTTTTTGGAGTATAATTTTTTGTGACCGAGCCACAAGAAATTAAAACCAGCGCCAGAAAGCAATTAATTATTAAAAACTGAATCGTCGATTTTTGCATTGATCACTTTATTTTTAAGTACAATTCTGGTATAATCTTCAGATGATTCTAATAGCTTTACCTGAATCACGGTTGCTTCTTCTTTATCAAAAGTAAGTTCGATTTGTTTGATGTATTTCTTAAGCGTAGCATCTTTGGGAACAAATTTCGCCAGGTTTTGACCTTTTGATTTAAAGTACGAAATCGTAAATTCTTTGTCGTCAAACATATTTCCGCTTACGCTGCCAACGATTAATTTATTAATTCTGCCAAAGATTTTGCTGTTGCCAATATCAACCGCACTTTTCTTCCCTTCGTCATTAATCAGGATTTTTCCGTTTTTAAAAACAATGCTGTAATTGTATGGTTTTTTGTATTGCCATTGCAAAAGAGCTGGTTCTTTGAAAATCATTTTTCCGGAAGTTTCAATGTCTTTCGATAAAAAATCCAGGTGTTTATACTGAACAAAATCAGTACTTAAGGTTTTGATTTTTTTCGACACTACATTTACATCTTGCTTGAAAGCTGCAATTTCAGCATCTGTCATTTTTTGTTCCTGAGCGAACAAACTGCCTGATATAAATAGAATTAGTAGAGCTATTTTAGTTTTCATATTTTGTTAGAAATTATGCTTTAAAATTTTTTTGCCACAGATTAAAATGATTACCACAGATTATTTCTTTTATAAAATCTGTTTTTATCCGCGTCTTCGCGTAAGCGAATCCGTTTAATCAGCGTTCCATTTCATAAGCTTTAAGATTCAAAAGTTCTTCTATCGAAATCACTTTATAATTGTTTTGCTGTAAAAATTGCAAAAACTGTTCCAATACTAAAACCGAGTGCGATGCCGTGTCGTGCAAAAGTACGATTCCGCCGGGAGAAATACGTTTTATAATGCGATTGAAAATTAATTTCTGATTTTTTGTTCCGCCATCAAGCGATCGAATATTCCAGCCAATCACTTTATGTCCGGTTCGTTTCAAAGCTCTTCTGATCGATGGCGTGGTAACTCCGTAAGGCGGACGGAAAAAGTTTATTTTTTTTGAAGTGAATTTTTCCAGAAGTTCATCTGTCTTTTCGATTTCTTCCTTTATTTGTAGAGCATTATAAAAATCAAAAAATTTAGAATGAGAATACGAATGATTACCAACCAAATGACCGTCGGCAATAATTTGTTTTAAGATTTCAGGATATGCTTCGATATTTTTTCCAATGCAGAAAAAAGTGGCTTTTGCATTATATTTTTTCAGAAGTTCTAAAACCTCTACAGTAAATTCGCTTGGGCCATCATCAAAAGTTAAGGCAATTTTTTTCTCCGTTTCTAACGGATTATTGCAGAAAGCTTTTACATGATAATTAGAAGAAATTTTCGAAGAACCAATAGCATTAATTCCTAACCAGATCAAAACAATTGCGATAAACCATATCAAGTTAATTGCTGTATAAAAGTTCAGAAGAACGAGTAAAAGCAATAAAATGAGAAAGAATAACGAAATGTTTTTATGCGTTATCATTTTGAAAGTAACGTAAAACTATGATTTTTTCCGTTTAGTTGATTGTACAATAAAATGGTTTTATAAACTGGTTTTAGAACCGAATTTACTTTTATGATTTCCGGAATTTCCTGAGTTTTTAAAATTTTAGCTGCCATCCAAAAAGCAAAAGCAGATGCTGTATCATATTCACCGCTTAAATGTTTGTAATACAAAACAGTTGTATTTGCGAAAGCATTTTCAGTAAGATTTCTGTAATAATTTTCGAAATTTACGTTTCCGTCAAAACCTAAAACTAAAGCATCAATATCAGAAATTTCTAAATTATTCGATTTCAAAAACGATTTAACTTCAGATTCAATTTCGTTTTCTTCAAGCGTATTTACAATTGCAATATCCAGAACTTCTGCATATGTAGTGTCTTTCTTTTCATTTTCTAAAACAAAAAAGCTTGCACCTTCACCATAAACAGCTCCACTTGTTGTAGAAGTCAAAACATCATAAGGCGCTTTATTATCTTCTTTTATACGTCCAGAAAGTTTAAAAAGGGCGGTAGTATAATCTCCATTTTCATCAACTCCGCCTATTAAAACCGATTGTGCTTCGTCTTCTTCGATTTGCATTTTAGCATCTAACAAAGCCGATTCAAAAGAAACAGCGCCATTTACATACGTAAAATTATAGCCTTTGCATTGTTGTAACAAAGCAATTTGTGCACCAACAGTATTATGTGTAGATTGAATAAAAGAGGTTGGTGTTAAAAATTCTTCGTTATTATCGAGAATGCTTTTCAGGAATTTTTCAGAATCTTCGATACATCCTAAACCCGTTCCGGTAATGATTGCATCCACTTTTTCGACATTTGCATCTTTCATGGCCAAAGCCGAAGCAACAATTCCGTTTTTTACACCTTTTGCCATTCTGCGGCTTGCGGCAGGAGAAATGTATTCTTTGTAAGCCGGCGGAACTATCGCCAATACATTTTGATCATGATTGACAATCGCTTCTTCTAAAAAAACAGTATCAAATGTTTTTTGAGTCGAAATACAGCCTACTCCATTTATATATGTTTTTTTCATGCGTTTTTTGAAAATATAAGGGTTGAACAATTTCCTCCAAAACCAAAAGAATTGGATAAAACGTGTTCGATATTTTTATTTTTTGCGGTAATTTGAGGTTGCAGATCAAATTCTTCCATCGGGTTTTCGAAATTCAAATTTGGATAAACCACATTGTTTTGAATCGCCAAAACACTATAAACAGCTTCAATTGCTGCTGCTGCTGCTAATGTATGTCCGGTAAAAGGTTTTGTAGAACTAAAATCAGGCACTTTCTCATCCTGATAAATTCTCAATAAAGCTCTTCCTTCAGACAAATCGTTGTTAGGAGTTGCCGTTCCGTGTACGTTGATATAGTCAATTTGAGAAGGTTTTAAGCCCGAAACTTCAAAGGCTTTTTTCATCGCTAAATAAGCACCATCTCCATTTTCCGATGAAGCAGTTTGGTGAAAAGCATCGTTTGCATTTCCGTAACCAGAAACACGAGCCAGCACTTTTTTGTTTTCTTTAGCCACAATCTCATCCGATTCTAAAACCAAATATGCAGCTGCTTCGCCCAGGTTTAATCCTTTGCGTTCATTGTCAAAAGGTTTGTTGAAATCATCTGATAAAATCATCAAAGTCTTGAATCCGTTTATCGTGAATTTTGCCAAACCATCGGCTCCGCCCACAATCACGCGATCTAATTTTCCGGTTTTAATTAATCTGGCACCCAACATAATCGAGTTGGCTGCAGAGGAACAAGCCGTACTAATAGTCGTAACCATTCCTTTTAAACCCAGTTCTTCGGCAATTTTCTCCGCAACATCACCACCATCATGACAGGCAATATATTTTACCAGTTCAGGATGTTTGAAATAATCGTAATAATGTCTTTCGGTCATGTCCATTCCGCCTACACTTGTAGCCGAAATAAGTCCGGTTCTAAATTGATTTATCGATGTAATTCCTGCATTTTCAACAGCTTGTTTTGCTGCCAAAGTCGCGATCATTGCAGTTCTGGAAAAGTTATTATCTTCAGTAAGATTTAATTCAGCAACCAATTCTTCATTGGTTTTTTTGATTTCACCTACTTTAATAACATCCGCGTGAACTGTCGAAATATTTGTGATACGGGAAATCCCAATTCTATTTTCGATTAACGAAATATAATTTTCTTCGACTGAATTTCCAATCGAAGAGATAATTCCCATTCCCGTTATTGAAACACCCTTTGTCATTTTAGATTTATGATTTTAGATTTTAGATTCTTAGAACTTTGTCAAAGTTTTAAACTTTGACAAAGTTGACGGATTTTTAAATATTTAGATTTTAAATTTCAAGGAAATCTAAAATCTGAACTCTAAAATCTACAATCTATTTAGTTCTGTTAGCGCTAATATAAGCTGCCATAGTTTCGATCGACTGGAAAATTGTTTTTCCTTCTTTCGGGTCAACTAATTTAATTCCGTAATCTTTATCTAAAATCACAATTAATTCAAGTGCATCAATTGAGTCTAAACCTAAACCATCTCCAAACAAAGGATCGTTATCAGCAATGTCTTCGATTGCGATATCTTCAAGATTTAAAGTAGTAATGATTTTGTTTTTTAATTCTTCTTTTAATGCTTCCATGATTATTTATTATATAATGTATTGATATTTTCGTTTTTATATGCTGCGTTTTCTTCTTTACTAATAATGCAAAGAAAAGCTTTATAACTGTCATTAAAAAATTCTACCCAACCACAAAGAACTGCATCAGCTTTATTTGTGTTTAACAGAATACTCGAATAGTTAGACAGAAATTCAGTATTGAAAGCATCAAATATAAAGAAAGAATTTTCACTTTTTAGCTGATGGCGAATACTTATTTCGCCCAGACAAATATTTGGCAGCGTGTAAACAAAAACAGCCGGACTTGGAAAATAGTTTTCTTTGTCTGAAATCGATTCCTGATATTTAACATCAGTATCTAAACTCGACGATTTATTGGCCAAAACCAAAGCGATATTATGTTCTTTTTCTTCGGAAGTTATCGGACTCAAAAGCAATTCAGATCCTAAAAAAGCAAGTTTGCTCAAAGCATCCATTTTGAAAAACTTCGGGTATTGAATATCAAAATTACGATACGCCTGTTTCGAGAAATCCCCAAAATCAGTTGGTTCAATTTTGAATATAGAAGTTCCGTTCAAAACAATTTCGTTGTTTTGAATGGTGATGTAGGATTGTATGTGAGTTTTGTTTTGAGTCATTTTTGCTAATTTATGAAACCCATGTATGAATAATTTTATTGACTTTCCATTTTCCTGCTTTGTTTTCGATTATAACTAGAAAACCTCTTCCGCATTTTCCGCCGCCACATGAAGCTCCAGCCGTTAAAATTCCTTTTGTTTTTGTTTTATCAAATTGAATTCTGGACATAAATACTGCTCCAACAGGTATAACAGAATTACTTACGTCGTTTAAGTCCCAATCTTTTTCGTGAAGATATTTGGAAGATTTTTCAAAATGAAACTTTTTGTTATTCTTAAAAGGTGTTAGATTAAATGTATATTCTTCGGCTTCTTTTATGGTATCATATTTATAGCCTGAAAGATCAATTTCCTTTTGAATCATTTCTGTTTCCAGAGAACTTATTTTCGTTACTTTATCATAAACACCAAGTAATATTCTTGTTGTATCTTTTTTGATACTATCTCGATTACGCCAATATTCCTTCAGTTCTTTATGAAATCCGATAGTATCTTCTTTATTAGTTTTAAAATCAATTCTTGGTGTTGGTGGAGGAAGTATAACTCTTCTATCCATATAAATAGAATCTACAATTTCGACAAAGACACTATTCAAAACATCCTTTTCAAAATTAGATTCAGGCATTTCTTTCTTTTTACATCCAAAAGATGAAAGAAGAATTAGTGTTATAAATATGAATTTTGATAGTTTCATAAAGCTTATTGACATAAATTCCTAATATCTCTCTTTAAACTTATTTGTGAAAAAAGGACAGGGATATTCATTTTTTGATTTTCTTTTATCATTGTAAAATAAATGTCATTCTTGTGTAAAAGAAATATTCTACTTGTTTGAAATCGTTGATTAAGAGCAAGATAATTAAGTTTATTGTAAATTATTACATTTCCAGAGTTTCTATGTTTTTCAAAACCTTTTTTTTCGCAATATTGATTAATAAGTAATTTATTTTCTTCAGCATTGTATTTACCGATAATTTTGGTTAATTGTTTTTCAGTCGCTTTTCTATAAATTGTAAATGCACAAAATAAACTAAAAATAAAAAGCAGATAATATTCAAATCCAGTTTTTGAATAATTCCGATAAGAATCAAAGAAAATTAAAAAAGGTAGAATAAATCCCCAACTAAAAAACAAATAAAGAACTATTGTCCCAAATTTATCAAGCCAATCTTCTGAATAGATCAATTTATTTTGTTCTATACTTTTTTTAATATTTAAGTTTTTAAGACTTCTCATTTCACTTTCTCAAAAACCACCGCCGTATTACAACCTCCAAAACCAGAAGCTGTTTTTAAAAAATAATCAATACTTGCCTCTTTATTTTTCTCAATAATATTAATAGCTTCACTTACTCCAATTTCATCAAAACCTTTGGATTCAAAAAGTATGTTTTGATTTACGGATTCAATCCCAATTACCGTTTCTAATAATCCCGAAGCGCCTAAGGTATGACCGTAAAATCCTTTTAAACTATTTATAGGAACATTTTGCAGACCTAAACGATTTAATGCAATGGCTTCCATTTCGTCGTTGAATGGAGTTGCGGTTCCGTGTGCGGAGATATAATCGATTTTGTCAACTTCTATTTGGGCTTCTTTCAAAGCATTCTGAATACTTCTATACAAACCTTCGCCTGTTCTTGAAGGTCCCGAAATATGATTGGCATCGTTTATAGAACTGTCTCCAATCACTTTTATTTTGGCAGTTGCCGGATTCGCCGAAATTAAAACAGCAGCCGTAGCTTCGCCTAAACTTACTCCGGTTCTGTTTTTAGAATACGGTTTACAAGGCAAATCGCTCATTGCCTGAAAAGAATTAAATCCGGATAAAACAAATTCTGAAACTTCATCTCCAGCTACAACAAAAACATTGTCGTACAACTCAGACTGAATCATTCTCTTCGCCACTGAAATAGCTAAAATTCCGGAAACACAAGCATTCGAAACCACGATAGGTTGTGTTTGAAACCTGAAGAAATCTGAAACATTTTGGGCTAAAACATCTAAATGTGCGTTATTAAAACTCTCTTCAGAATTCTCTTTTAATGCCGTAACATTTCCTTTTGTAGTCGAAAGTATAAAAGCCGTTTTCGAATTTAATTCAATTCCTGATTTTTTGATAATGGGCTCTAAAGCCAAAATCATCATTTTTTCTAAACGAGAATATTTTGTTTCAGGGTTTATTTTTTCAAAAGCAATGTTTATTTTTTCATCATTAATAATAGAAGCATAAAATGCCATTGGCATTAAAGAAATATCCTGATGCAATTGAATACCCGAATCTCCACGCATAATCGCTTCAATATTCGATTGAACATCAAATCCTAAAGGCGTAATACAGTTGGTTTCGTTGATATATACTTCTCTTAACATAATTTGCAATTTAGTAAAAAGCTTAAATGGCTCGCAGATTAAGCAGATTTACACGGATTTTATTAATTTTTAATTCGTGAAAATTCGTGAAATTAGTGTTCTACTTTATAAGCCCCACTTTTCGTTTCCATTCTTCATAGAAAGGAGGATTCGTCAGCATTAGGTTTCCATTGCTGTCTAAAAATACCTGAACCGTTTCTCCGGTGCATGCAACTTCGCCTTTTGCATCTATAATTTTAAAACGGTAAATCATTTTTGCAGCGGGTGTATCGACAACTGTTGTTTCTATAGTTACGACATCACCATAACGTAAAGACAATTTATGTTCGCATTTTGATTTTACGATTGGCGTTGTATAACCTGTATTGCCAATATCTAAATAAGTAAGTCCGTGTTGGCGCCCAAACGCTTCTCGTCCATCTTCAAAATAGGTAATATAATTGCCGTGCCAAACAATCCCAAGCGGATCAGTTTCGTTAAAACGAATTCTGATTTCGTGAGAAACGGTTAGGGCAGTGGCTTCGTTATACTGTTCTTTTCTTTTTGTCATAAAATAAGGCAATGGATGTTGTGATAATAAAGAACAAAAATAACAAACTTATTTTTGGGATGATTTCAAGGAAAGAAACGTTACGTAATAATACATCATAGAAAGCTTCTAATCCCCAATTCATGGGTGACGATTTAGCGATATACTGCATAATAGTTGGCATTGCAAAAACCGGAACCCAAACACCGCCAACAGCGGCAAGAATAAGTACGCTTGTTGCGCCAAAAGGAGCAGATTGTTCTTGTGTGTTCGCTACTGTTCCTAATAAAATACCGAAACCAATCGCAGCAAAACCTGAAAATAAAGCCACGACACTCATTAAAAATAAATGTCCTTCGATATTTAAAGACGGTAAACCAATATGTGGAAATAAAAATACTGCCACAGCAACCATCATATAAAACTGAATCATACAAATGGCAGAATAGGTAATCGTTTTACCAATAATTACCACCAGATTAGAAACCGGATTGGTCAATAAGCGAACGAATGTTCCTTGCGATTTTTCTTTTACAATATTAATAGACAACGGAATAACGATAAAAAATATCGCAAAAAGTGTCCAGGCCGGAACGTTGTGTTGTACCGAGTTTGGTCGAACTTCTTTATTGTTGATTTTAGGAATTATTTCTTTGAAAGTAATAAAACTTTTTTGCTCAAATTCAGCAGTTCCTTCTCCTAATTGATTTTGAAAAGTGGTGTAAATTGATTTAGTTTCAATTTGAGAAATCATCTTATCAATCGAACTCATCACGGCATTTTTGAAACTCATTTGAACTGCAGGATCAAAATATAATTTTACTTCTTTTTCTTTAATTACCTTAGGTTTTTCTGTTTGTGCAGTACTATCCGTTTCTATTAAACCCATTTTGCTGATGATGTTCTCAACATTCTGATCGATTTTGGTTTGCAAATCAACGCTTAGTTTTTCCGGAATAACAATTGCCAATTGAAATTTTCCTTTATAAACAGCTTCTTTAGCAACTTGTTCGGTAATAGGTTTATTGTCGATTTGAGTGACAACAGTAAACAAATTGCTTTTTTCAAGATTATCAAAAACTGTTTTAGACACAGAACCTTTGTCTTTATCGACTAATAAAATTGGAATTTTATTGTCGCTAATCGTTTTAAAAGTACTGTCCTGTATTAAAGTTACCGTGATTACTAAAACCAGCGGCATGATAAACAAAATAATTAATCCGCCTAAATCTCGTTTAAGCAGGAGAAATTCTTTTACAACCGACATCCAAATTTTATAACTCATCTCTAAAATCTTTACCGGTTAATGAAATAAAAACTTCTTCAAGATTTTGTGCTTTTTCTGTTCCGGCAATTAAACTTGATGGTGTTCCTTGTGCATAAATTCTGCCTCGGTCGAGAATGGCGATATTGGTACAGAAATCTTCGGCTTCAGCCAAATGATGTGATGTATAAATAATCGTAGTTCCGTTTTGGTTTAAAACTTTTAAATAATCTATAATCGCATTTTTAGACTGAACGTCAACACCTACGGTTGGTTCATCTAAAAACAATACTTTAGGGTTGTGCAGAATTCCGGCAATTAAATTCACTCTTCGTTTCATTCCGCCCGAAAAAGTTTCGATACGTTTATCTGCGAATTTCAATAATCCCAAAAGATCTAAAGTTTCTACTACTTTATCTTTTAGGTATGAACCTTTCAATCCGTACATACTTCCAAAATAATGTAGATTTTCTCTCGCTGTAAGCGTTGGATACAAGGCATATTCCTGAGGAACAACACCTATGATTTTTTTGATTTTTGAGGAATGATGTGTGTAGTTCAGATCATCAATCGTAAAATGTCCTGAAGTTGGTTTTATCAATCCGCAAAGCATGGAGATTAAAGTGGTTTTTCCGGCACCATTTGGACCTAATAATCCAAAAATCTGACCTTCATTTATATCCAGCGAAACATTGTTCAAAGAATACTGATCTGCATCTTTGTACTTTTTCGATAAGGATTCTATTTTTATAATGGGTTTCAATATATTAGCTAATGGCTTTTTTTAATTTTTTGAAAAAGATTTCTTCTCTATTGGCAATGCTCAAAAGTTCATCGGCAATGGCGTTATAGGCATCTTCTTTGGCGCTTCGGTTTTTGTAAATTCGGGATGCTTCAACAGCAAAATCACGCCATGAATCTCCAATTAAGGTCATTTCTTTCGACAATGTTTTTAATTCTTCATTATTCAAAATGACTGATGCTTCTTGTAAAAAAGCAGCATATATAAAACGGAAACCTCCGCCTCCAGTTCCTATTTCTTCCTGCATACGTACCATTTGTGCCAGGTAATGATTGGCTTTTTTGGTTCCGTGTTTTACAGGCCATTTGCGTATTTGTTTTGAAACGAATTTAATTCCGCGTACACCAATAATAGGCATTGGCGCTAACATATCCCGACATGTATTTTTGATTCCTTTTATGATGGCACTTTTCAAATCAACGTCTTTTGGGATTTGAATTGGGTAATACATTTGTCCTCTTGGAGCAAAAGCGCCTTTGGCAAAACGTACTTTGTCTAATTCATCATGTGTCAAAGTTGTCACGGTTTCCATCACAGGATCGCTGACCAAATAATCGGTTTCGGTTTTTCCGTAAACGACTAAATTATGCGCATTGAAATGAAAGCGATATTCATCAGGAAAGTAGCTTAAATGATACACTCCAACTTGTAATCCGGTTGGAATATTATTTTTTAAATTTTCGTCTAATGCTTTATTTGCATTTGTTGGAGAAGAAAATTTTTGTCTTTTTATTTTTAAATTTAAACGGTTTGCCAGTTTATTAAAAATTTGTCCAGGCACAGTTCTGTAACTAATTGCAGGCGCATGATTTACTTTTATAAAAGGCAAATACACGAAAAAAAGTCCCGAGCCAATACCAAAAACCATCGGTTCGCTGATATTCAGTCCGTTGTTTTTTAACAAATTCGAAGCTACTCCATTCTCGCAATGGGCAGATTGATGATGTGTAAAATTAATTTGCATTAGTCTCGTTTAATATTTTTTAATTCAGCTATTGAAATCTCAAAAGCATCGGCATATTTTTTTAGTATTGAATCACTTAATTTGGCAAAAACGGCTGGTTTAAAGTGCCTTTTTACACGCCATTTCCACATGCCAACATAACTTGCCAGAATTGTAAGATCCATTTTGTTGACTTCCATGTAATAACAAATTGGGCTTACTTCACCAGTCTCGACTTGCATTTTTGCTTCGGCAATTCGTTCGTTTATTTCATCAATAGAATTTGAAAGTGCTATTGTTTTAGGTTCCCAGCCAGTACTTAAGGTTGTAGTATAATCTCCATTTTCATCTGTAGCATACAAAAGTTCCTTAACATTGTTTTTTGTTAAGTTGCTTTTGTCTTGTGGTACTTTTTCTTTTTCCATGACAGTTTTTATTTTCGATTGGAATTATTGAGGAACCGAAATTGTCTTTTGAATGAACAAATTAATTTCGCATTCTAAAAGTAATTTATGTCCCCATAAACTTTCGCAGCGCATTGTACACAAAGTATAATCGTCGCCTGCGAATTTTGAAACCAAAGTTGCTTTAGTAATAATTGTATCGCCCACTTTTGGGAGCAAATGTATTTTAAGGTTTTTTATCGCACTGATAAAACCAAGTACATTTACGTTTTCGTTTTCTGTCCCGTCTTCGTCAAAAAAATACTTTTTGCCTACAATAGACGAACAGGTTTGGGCAGTATTTTCGATTAAACCCGCTTCGATAAAAATGTTATTGTCAATAAAAACATTATCTTCTTTTATCAGGAAGGTGGTCTCTACAAAATTAGAATCTATGTCCAGAATTAAATCCACCATAAGCATTGGCGCTCGGTGGGGTAAATAATTTTGTATATCAACTCCGGTTTTCATTGTTGCTATCATTTCGCTAAAACAGTTTTCATTTGTCCGTTAGCAATTTCTTCATTATTTAAATACGTTACAATATCTACCAAAGTAATTCCTGCAAATTCCTGCAAAATAGTTATGGTAGATTGAATCGTATCATTGATTTTTGGCAGCTTTTTAATTTCAATTTCTTTGATCGAACCAATATATCCTGTTGGGGCTATTTCGTTTTTCAGAAAAAATTGATAACCTGTATGCAAAGCCACAGATTGTGCCATATGTTCGATTAAACCTGCTTCCAGAAAAGTATCATTGTCAAAAAATATATTATCGTTTTTAATTTTAAATCCTGAAACTAATGAGGTTTCAGTGTACGAATACATTTTATCGACCATCACAAAAGGAAATTTTTGCGGCAGTAAATTTTCGACAGCTTCTTTTTCTAAAAGTAATGTCGTCTCCATTAGCAAACAGTTAAATAAGCATATGCAAACGAGAATCTTCCACTTTCAGGAACGGATAAAAGGATACGATCTCCTTTTTTTAAATTTCCTGAATTCATCAATTCTTCCAAAGCCAGATAAATAGAGGCAGAACCTACATTTCCTACTCTTGATAGATTCATGAACCATTTTTCATCTGCCATTCCAATTCCTTTTTCTGTTAGTCCTTTCTTTAAACCTTCAACAAAAAAGTTCGAAGAAACGTGTGGAATAAAATAATCGACCTGGTCTGAACTAATATTATTTTTAGACATGGCATCGCTCATACTTTCAGCTCCTTTAGAAAGTATAAATTCATCCAGTAATTTTACATCTTGTTTAATGGCAAAAACCGATTCGTTTAACCATTGTTCAGGAGGATAATCGCTCCATGATTTAATTTCGCCATTTTCTAATTTATCACCTCCGGCATACATGCAGGTTTCTAATTCGTACGCATACGAAAAAGCTTCCATCCATTCAATTTTTAGAGAAATTGGTCCTTTTGGTTTATTTTCTAATAAAAAAGCACCGGCTCCGTCAGACAACATCCAACGTAAAAAATCTTTTTTGAAAGCAATTATGGGTTGCTCTTCAAGGCTTTTTAGATTTGCGGCTTCATGATTGTACATTTGGGCATTTAGCCAGCTCGAAACTTTTTCTGATCCTGTACAAATCGCATTTTTAGAATTTCCCGATCTTACAGAAAGGAAACCAAATTTTAATGAGTTCATTCCGGCGCAGCAAACCCCGGTTGATGAATTTAATTCTACCGATTTATTTTTTAATAAACCATGAACCATCGCAGCGTGCGAAGGCAGGAAAACATCAGGTGTTGAGGTTCCGCATGAAAGTACTTCAAGATCTTGTGCCGTAAAATTTTCATCAAATAATTGCACAACTGCATTTCGAGTTAACTCAGCGTTGTTATGGGTACTTTTTCCTGTTTTATCTATGGCGTAATAACGACTTGTAATTTTATTATTGCGCAAAATAATGCGTCTTGCTTTAGAAGCGGCGTCATTAATGAGTCCTAAATAATCTTCCATCTCTTCATTAGAGACAGCTTCATTTGGCAAATACTTTGCGGCCTTGGTAATATATACTTCAAACATAATCTAATTTCGTCTTCTAAACTCCTTGATAATATTGAGTTTCTTTTTTTATGGTTTTTAACTTAAATGGGTAGGTAATAAGGTGCAATATATATACTATTGGTGAGATTAACCATATTGCGAGGAATAAATAAACATTAAATACTTTAAGAAGCTGTTTTCTGTTTTTTTGATGTTTATAAATCAAATTTGACCATTTATTGAAAATTTTATTTGCCGTTTTATCGACAGTTACCAAATATGGACTAATTTTTACGGCACCAATTGTAAGTAATTTTGGCTGTAAATCATCAAAATTATGCTGGTTTAGCGCAGAAACAATGACTTCTCCAAATTTATCCGACTCCTGAATGTCTTTAGCAGAAACTCCAGGTAACGGAAAAATTCCTAAATATTTTTTCTTAACTCCGGAGAACATCCATTCTACAATCGTGATTACACTAATTAAATTTCCAACCCTGTCTACCAGAGCTACATTACCTACTAATTGTGCATTGGCTTCTTTTAGTAACGTTTTGATTTTTTCCTGTGCCATAATCCACATATTACGGGAACCACTTATGGTAACAACAGGTGTATTGTTGAGTATTTTTTTTGCGTCATTACTCTTCAAAAATGAATTGATCGGAATAGAAGGCGATAAATACCAAACCTGATAATGAAATAAAACCAAATCGAATTTTGTATTTAAAATTTCTCCAGGAACAGGTTTTAATTCTCTTGGAATTTGAAGAAAAGATTCAGGAAAGGCATCAAAGAAAGAATCTTTATCCCAAGGAAAAGGAAAAGGTTTCTCTAATTGTATTTCGTGAAACGTTACATTTATTTCTTCTGAATTCAAAAAAGGCTTTGCAATATTGCGTGCAATCTCTTCTAATTGTCCGGATTGTGAATAATAAATAACAAGAACATTTTTCATTTGGGCTGATGGCTTTGGTGGTTGCGCAAAAATAAGTATTTTTTTTAAACGAATTTCCTTATTTTATCTGTTCGTTTCGTGTGTACCCAATCTGGCCATGTAGCGGAATCTTCGGCATCATAAATTCTGATTTTTTGGTTTTCATCTTCAATTAATAAATCATCAGATGTGCAGTTTAAAATTGCCGCCGCTGCTGCAAGACCTGAATATGTCGCTCCGGCAACGCCATGAGATAGGGTACAAGCACCGCAAAGAAATAGATTTTCTATTTCGGTTTTGTTTTTATACGAGAAAGGTCCAACCTGATTCAATGTTTTTTCGGTTCCATAAACATTTCCTTTAGTCGAATTAATATAGAATTCATTGGTTTTTGGAGTTCCTAATTCTGCCTGAATGATGTGTTGCTTTGCATTAGGAATTATTTTTTCGACGTTGTTCATCAGTTTGTTAACGATTTTTTCTTTGAAAATTTTATACTCTTCATTGTGATAATCGTCTAAACCATTAAAATCTTTCAGATGATCATAATTCACATAGGTTACAATTTCAAAATTATGATAACGTCCGTTAAAACTTGCCGGATCTTTGAGTGTTGTACAACTGATAAAAACGGAAGGAAATGAATCTCCGGAATCAATGTTACTACTCATCAAATCTTCGAAATTAGCATCATCATTTTCATCTTTCATCATCCAGAAATTTCCTGAATCGATATTATATAAGGTAACATCAATGTCAAGTGTCAGGAATAAAATCAAAGAAGTAACAGAATATTTTGTCTTGTCGAGTTTTTTAAGAAGCGATTTGCTGAGATGTTCTTTATCAATTAAATTTAGATACGTGATGGAAGGATCAGCATTCGAAACAATATTTTTAGCCCTTATTTCTTCTCCATTTTCAAGTTTGATACCAACTGCTTTTTTGTTTTCGATAATAATTTTATGCACGTTTTGTTTTACGCGTATTTCTCCGTTATGTCTTTTTACGCCATTTGTCATTGCTTTTACGATTCCGCCGCCGCCGCCCATGGGGTAAAATCCACCATCAAAATAATGGCTCATTACAGAACAATGTACAGGGAAACAAGCCCGACTTGGCGGAAGGCCATGATCGCCACACTGAATATTTAGAACCGCTTTTAGTTTAGGATCTTTTACATGCCAGCCAATTACTTTTTTTAAGGGGAAAAGGGCAAATTTTCCAAAATGTTTGGTACGAAAAGGAACAGTAATGTTTTGCCAGAATCCTTTTAGTTTTGGAATTAATTGCAATTCATAACTTACTTTTTCAATAAGTGAAAGATATTCGTTTATGTTTTTTTCTTCGTGTGGAAAATGATCGGAAAGTTTTTGTTTCAAATTCTCAACTCCAGCCGGAAGATCGAAAGTTTCTTCTCCAATTAAACAATGCTCGTAGGCATTTTTGTTCATTCGGAAAAAAACCATGTCATTGGCAATTCCTAAACCTCGATACAATTCGTTGGTAGATTGTCCTTCTTCTAGCTGCCCAACATAATGAACGCCAGGACTAAAACGCTGTCCTTGCAAAGTAAAACTATGACTCCAGCCTCCGGGAACATAATGTTGTTCGAGTACCAAAACTTTTTGTCCGGCTCTTGCAAGACATATCGCAGTTGATAATCCTCCAACTCCGGAACCAATTATAATCGTGTCAAATTCCTGCATACCGTACTTTAAGAATTGTAAAGTATAAAAGAACGACTTTTAATTAAATGATTTTTACGTTTTGTCGTATTTTATAAAAAATCTATGTTTCTATTTTTGTTTCACGCAGATTTAGAAAGATTTAAGCTGATAAGTGCAGATTAATTTAATGAAAATCTAAAAATAAATTTGCTCTAATCTGTGTAATCTGCGTGAAACAAAATCGTTTTAATCTTTTAATCTGTGGTTTTTTTTGAAACAGAAATTTTAATATTCATATTTCAATAAGTCCCATCGGGGTGAAATATTTAGACCATCAATAGATATCGCTCCGCTGGAGCTTTAGCCTGAACGACGTATATATTATTTATAAATATTATGCTCCTCTGGAGCTTTTAAAAGACAGTTCATTTTAAAATATACCGCATAGCTTTGTCTTAAGGCTATGTGTTAAATATTTTCACGCAGATTTTATAGACGAGATTTTATTTCAATTGATTCCAAAAATCAAAGTAGTTGAACCATTGCAAAGGATATTTTGCCAGCATAGATTCTACGCTTTCGATATAAGCTTTTAAGAGGCCTTTTTCGTCACGGTGTTTGACTATCGCTTCACGCGCATAAAGATGATAATGCAGGTTTGGCTCTTTCATTACATATACAAAAACTACCGGAACTTTTAATCTTGAAGCGATTAAAAACGGGCCAGCAGGAAAGTGTGCTTCCTGTCCAAGAATTTTTTCAGAAAGTGATTTGGTTCCTTCAAAATAGCGATCGCCGGTAAAGCAAACCAGTTCATTTTTAGACAAAGCGGCATTAATCTCAAAAATATGAGACAAATCTTCTCTGATAATGATGAACTTAACGGTAGGTTTTTGGGTAACGCTTTCCAGATAATTTTTAATAGCAGAATGTTCGAGATCTGTAGTAACCAGATTAATTTGAAAATCAATATCGATATCACCCAAAAAATGTTCGGCGATTTCAAAATTTCCAATATGTGCACTGATTAAAACACCTCCTTTTTTTTCTGCAAGAAGATTTTTCAGAATTTCTATTCCGTCAAATTCATAGGTGAATTTATTTCGCATTCCTGCCGAAATGGAAATTTTATCAATGATGGTTTGTCCAAAAGTATAGTAACTTTTGAAAACCATTGTTTTAGATTTGAACCAGGAGTACTTTAGTCTTTCTTTAAAATAATAAGAAATTGCTTTATTGCTTTTCTTTAGAAATAAAAAATAGTATGAAGCAACAAAATAAAGTAAAACATAAGCAGCTTTAACACCCGCTTTTTTTATTAAAAAAACAAATATTCTATACCCTAAAACAGTTCCTTTTGATTTGCCATCCCATTCGCTCATTAAGCAGTTTTGGCTTTTAATTTGTTTTCGATAAGATCATAAAAGCTTTGGAAAGAAGCAATTCCAACAAAATCTACTTCAACCAGTTTTACGCCAAAGTTAGCCTCAATTGAAACTACTAAATCAACATAGTCCAAACTATCTAACCCAAGTGTGTCTTTTAAATTAGCATCTGGTTCAATATCATCATTATCTACTTCAAACTCATCAACTAAAAAACCATTAATTCTTGCTATAATCTCTTCTTTATTCATCGTTCAATTTAAACTTTTTAACCACCAACGCAGAGTTGGTTCCTCCGAACCCGAAGGAATTGGACAAAAATATGTCAAATTTTTTGTTTAAAGTAGTTTTGACCAAATTTAATTTGGCTGCATCTTCATCAGGATTGTCCAAATTAATGTTTGGAGCTATGAAATCGTTCTGCATCATTAAGATAGAGTAGATTACTTCGCTTGCTCCGGCCATCCAACATTCGTGTCCTGTCATTGATTTTGTAGAACTTACGTAAGGATTTTTCTCACCAAAGACTTCAAAGATCGCCTTTGCTTCGTTTCCGTCCCCAACCGGAGTTGAGGTAGCATGTGCATTTATGTACTCAATATCTGTTGCTTTTAGTTGAGCATCATCAAGCGCTCGTTGCATGGCTATAGACGGGCCTTCGACATTGGGAGTTGAGATATGTCCTCCGTTTGATGAGAATCCGTAACCTACAACTTCGGCAATAATATTTGCTCCTCTTGCAATGGCAGATTCATAACTTTCAAGAATTAAAGTTGCTCCGCCACCACTAGGGATTAATCCGTCGCGATCAGCATCAAATGGGCGTGAAGCTTTTTCAGGTTCATTTTCCCTGGCGGAGAAAACGCCCAAACCATCAAAACTGCTCATGGCAAATTTGTTGATTTCCTGTGCTCCTCCGGTAATAATAATATCCTGAAATCCGCTTTTTATTAAAAAATAAGCTAAACCTATAGAATGTGAACCACTTGCACAAGCTGCACTAATGGTAAGATTGATTCCGCGGAGTTTAAAAATCGTAGATAAATTCATCGTGACTGTAGAATTCATCGATTTAAAAATAGCTCCGGAACCTATTAATGCCGTGTCTTTTTTCTCGCGAACAATATCTGTGGCTTCAATAATAGCTTTTGAGACGCTATCATTGCCGTACATTATTCCTACTTCGCGATTGTCAAAAAAAGCATCATCTATATTGGCATTTTTCAAAGCTTCGATAGTCGCCATATAAGCATATTCGGTTTCTTCACCAATGCTCATACGCTGTCTTCGGGTCAATAGGTTTTTTAAATCTGCTTTTGGGACCATTCCCGTAAGGGCAGACTGAAAACCAAATTCTTTTCTTTCAGGATCAAACTGAATACCAGATTTTCCGTTGTATAAAGAATCTTTTACTTCTTCTAAAGAAGTTCCGATACAAGAATAAATTCCCATTCCAGTAATTACAACTCTCTTATTCATCATCTTTCAAAGTAATTTTATAGTCCGTTAAGTGTAATTGTTTTTAATAAAGAAATAACAATCTACCGCTTCTCTAAACGATTTTGGTGTAAATATTTTTTTATTTTGGAGGAGTAATTTCCTCTTTTATTTCATCAGCCAAAGGTACTAATTCATTCTTTTTTGGTGTCGCCCAATAAAAGTCCCAACTTTTATTTTTCTTTAAGCAAGCTAAAATAAAATCTCCACTACCAATATCTTTCATATATAATTCTTCGCATTCATCTGTTAAACGATCAAATTTATAATTTTCATTCTCTGTTGTTTTTCTCCAGGGATTTTCAAGAGAAATTTCTTCGCCAGAAATCATTACGGTTTCAGGTTTAGTTAATCGTGTAATAATAAATAATAAAAGTAGAATTGATAAAAAAGTGATTATTAGATATCTAGCTATTTTCATTTTTTTTAAGCTTAATTCCTGAATTAGTACAAAATTTTAAGAATAAATTCCTCCGTTTATATTGATAATCTCGCCTGTAATGTAGCTTGCTTTTTTTGAAATCAAAAAGCTTACCAAATCTGCTACTTCTTCGGCTTCGCCAAAACGATTTACAGGAATTAGTTTTAGTAATTCTTTCTCATCTAACTGGCTGGTCATGTCGGTTCTTATAAAACCTGGCGCTACAGCATTTACAGTAATATTTCGTTTGGCAACTTCTTGCGCTAACGCTTTTGTAGCTGCAACAATTGCACCTTTTGCTGCCGAATAATTGGTTTGTCCAGCCGTTCCTTTAACGCCTGAAACGGATACCATATTTACGATTCGGCCATATTTATTGCGTAACATTTTTTGAATGAAAAATTGCGTTACATTAAAAAAACCGTTTAAGCTTGTGTTCACAACTCCGTTCCAGTCTTCAGGCGTCATCCACATAAAAAGGCCATCTTTTGTAATTCCGGCGTTGTTTACAATCGCTTCTACAATGGCATCAGGATTTGATTCCTGCCATTGTGTTAATGTTTTTTGAACTTCGTCATAATTAGAAACATCAAAACCTAAGATTTCTCCGGTTGCACCTAATTTTTGTATTTCCTGAAGTGTTTCTTCGGCAGCAGTTTTGTTCGAGTGATAATTAATCAGAATATGATAACTGGATTCAACAGCTAATTTTTTACAAACAGCACTTCCAATTCCTCTTGAACCGCCTGTTACTAATACACATTTCATATCTGTGGAATTTATTTTTTATTGGCTAATATATATTATTTCTTCTTTTTTGCTGCTGGTTTTGCACCAGGTTTAGCCGCAGGTTTGGTTTCTGGCTTTGCTGCAGGTTTAACTTCTGATTTTGGTTTTTCAGCAGCGATTTCAGTTGGACTATTTTTTTCTTTTGTTTGCGAAAAAAGTTCCGCATTTTCAAACCATTGGTTTCCTAACACAGTTCCGTCCGGTTTAAGAAATCCCCATTTTCCTTCATTTTTCACTCTTGCAACACCATTAATAAATCCTTTGTCTTGTTGTACAAAAAGAGCAATTACGAATCCGTTTGCAGTTATGCTGTATTGCGTTGGGATTACCAGTTTACCATCTTCATTTATAAATCCCCAATTTTTTTCTTTTACAGGAGCCAGTCCGTTTGAACTAAAAACTTCTGCATCACTATACGTTGGCGGAATAACAAATTCAGCTTTTGGGTTAATAAATCCCCATTTAGAACCTACACAAACCGGAGCAAGATTTTTAGAGAATGATTTTGCTTTATCATAAATAGGTAAAATAGTCCAGTTTCCTCTTAAGTCAATGAATCCAATTTTTCCGTTCTTTTTAGCATATGTTAAATCCTGAGTATCAAAATCCCAGATTTTTTCTGCACCATCTACTACAATAAAATTTCCGGAACTTACGATTCCAAAAGTTTTATCTTTTCGTGCCCATGTTGTGTTTTTAAAATAATTCCCTATTTCGTCATAAGCAGGTTCTACTACTTCTTTACCGGCAGTATTTATAATTCCCCATTTTTTATTGTTCTCAACTCTTGCAAAACCATTTTCGAACGGTTTGATCTGGTCGTATTTTGGTTCCAGAACTACAGTCATTTTTGAATTGATTAATCCCACTTTGTTTCCTTGTCTGAAAAAAGCAACTCCGTTATTAAAATCAAAAACTTTATCTGTAGCAGGCGATTTTTGAATTTCTCCTTTAGTATCAATATAAACCCAATCCTTATCTTTTTGTACTACCGCGATTCCGCTGTTAAAGTCTTTGGCATCCTTAAAAGCAGCCGGAATTACCCAAGTTCCTTTTGTATCAATAAAACCCCATTTTCCATTGTCTTCTACTGCAGCTAAACCCTCAGAGAAACTTTTTGCTGATTTGTACTGAGGCTCGATTTTAAAGCTTCCGTCTTTAGATATATATCCAATTTTAGCGTTCTTTTTAACCAAAGCCAGCTCTTGACTATTAACAAATTGAATAAATAATACGAATAAAAAAATAAGTGGTTTTTTCATGATTTTAAGGTTCAATATTAATAATGTAAAATAAAGTTTAACTGTTGATCAGATAATCTTTTACTTTTTGAACAAAAGGATACATAACCTGATCTTCTTTAAATGTAGGAATTATATTTCGAATATCATCATACCATTTTTTAGTAACCGATGAAATTTGATTTTTTTGTTCTAAATAATCAATTGCCTGAACAATTGTGATTAATTCGATCGCTAAAACTTCAAATGAGTTTTCGATAACTTTTGAGGTAATTACTGCAGCATTTGTTCCCATACTTACAATATCCTGATTGTCGTTGTTGTTCGGGATACTGTGTACGTACATTGGGTTGGATAACATTTGGCTTTCGGCAGTTGTTGAGGTCGCGGTAAATTGAACGCCCTGCATTCCGAAATTAAATCCTAATGTTCCTAAGTTGACGAACGGAGGAAGAATTTCGTTGATTTTTGAATTCAATAAATAATTCAACTGACGTTCTGCCAACATTGTTAATTTGGTAATAACAATCTTCAGTTTATCCATTTCAAGCGAAATATAATCACCGTGAAAATTTCCTCCGTGATAAACGTGCTTGTTTTTTACATCTATAATTGGGTTGTCGTTTGCCGAGTTAAATTCGTCTTCCAGAATAGAAGCCACATTATTGATAGTTTCTAAAACCGGACCTAAAATTTGAGGTACGCAACGCAAAGAATAATATTCCTGAACTTTTTCCTTGAAAATCTCCTCGGTATTTTCGCCTGAATATAAATGGTCTTCTCTTTTACGGATCAAAGTACTGTCAGAAAGATTTTGTCTCATTCTTGCCGCCACTTCCTGTTGTCCTTTATGACGTTTGGTTTGGTTTAATTCTTCAGAGAAATGATCGTCATAAGCCTGAACCAATTCGTTTATGGCGCAAGAAGCTTTTAGTGACCAGTCTAATAATTTATTAGCGTGATGCACATTTACAACCCCAATTCCGGTCATTACAGATGTTCCGTTTATTAAAGCCAGACCTTCTCTGATTTCTACCTGAATAGGTTTTAAACCTTCAATTTCAAAAACTTCCTGAGTTGGTCTTCTGTCTCCTTTATAAAAAACTTCGCCTTCGCCAATCAAAACTAAAGCCAAGTGTGATAATTGTACTAAATCTCCGCTGGCACCAACACCACCATGTTCAAAGATAAGAGGTGTAATATCTCTGTTGATTAATTCTGCCATCAAATGAATTACTGACGGATGTACGCCGGAATTTCCTAATGATAAAGTATTTAATCGTGCCAAAATTGCTGCTTTTGCACAAACAGGGCTTAATGGTTTCCCGGTTCCTGAAGAGTGGCTTCTAATTAAATTGTATTGTAACTGAATTTGGTCAGACTCTTTGATTCTATATTGAGCCATTGGCCCAAAGCCAGTATTTACGCCATATATAACCTTGTTTCCTGAGAATTCTTTCAGGAAATTAAAGCTTTCATTTACTCGGTTTAAAACAGCATCGCTAATGGCAACTTTATTATTTTTAAAGATAATAGATTCGAATTCTGCTAAACTTAAATATTCATTAATTGTATTCATTAAATTGTTTTTGGTTGTGCTAATTTAATTTTATTTATCAAAATAAATGTAGTTATTTTGATGATGGCAAATGTAGGCTAATAATTGATAATATTTTTAATATGATAAAGGAGTTTGTTGATGTTTTAGTGATCGGTGCAGGACCTTCGGGATGTGTGTCAGCATCTTATCTTCATAAAAACAATGTTAAGATAAAAGTTGTTGAAAAAACAAAGTTCCCCAGACTTGTTGTTGGCGAAAGCCTGATACCGCGAGTAATGGATCATTTTGCTGAGGCTGAGCTTTTTGAAAGTCTTGACGCAATGAATTTTGAAAAGAAACTGGGTGCTCGTTTTATCAGAGGAGAAGAAATATGTGTTTTTGATTTCAGTAAAAAATTTGGTGAAGGCTGGGATTGGACCTGGCAAGTGCCACGTGCTGATTTTGACAATACTATGGCGCAGGAAATAATTAGAAAGGGTATTGATCTTGAGTTTGAATCAGAAGTATTAGAAGTTTCCTTTGAAGGGAAAAAATCTAAAACAATCGTAAAAGACAAGGATGGTAACCTAAAAGAAATACACGCTAATTTTATTATTGATTCCAGTGGATATGGTCGTGTTTTACCACGTCTTTTATATCTTGATACCCCATCAAAACTAGATCCGCATTCGTCGATATTTACACACGTAAAAGATATTAACAGAGAAGAAGGTGAGGAAGGAACTCAGATTTCTTTTGATATTCTGGAAACCGAAGTTTGGTTATGGGTAATTCCTTTCTCGAACGGAAACACAAGTTTAGGAGTTGTGGGACCAACAGATTTTATTAATTCATTATCTGAAAATAAAGACAATGCCGAGGCGTTGCGAAATGCGATTCAAAAATCTGATTATTATATAAAGAGATTTAAAGGTACAGAGTTTTTATTTGAGCCCGTAAAACTCGAAAATTATTCAAGAGCAGTGAAAAGAATGTACGGAGACGGTTTTGCCCTTACGGGGAATAGTTCTGAATTCTTAGATCCTGTTTTTTCATCAGGAGTTGCTTTTGCTACCGAATCAGGAATGCTGGCAGCAAAATTATATCTTAAGGAATCGCAAGGAATTGCTGTAGACTGGGAAGTAGAATTTACAGAATATATGAAACGCGGAATCGCTGTTTTTACCACTTACGTGAAAGAATGGTACACCGGAAACCTTCAGACTTTATTTTTTCACCAACCGGAAAATCCCGATGTAAAAGAAAAAATATGTTCGGTTTTGGCAGGTTATGTCTGGAATGAGGAAAATCCGTTTGTAAAGAAACACGATCACGTGATCGCAAATATGGCTTATTTGCTGAATATGCAGAAAGAAGAAAAAGAGAGTCAAGGTTCTTAATATAAAGATGCTTGCGCAAGTATGCTGCAAAGCCTACAAAGAATAGGCTGAAAGCCTAAAAGCAACAGTGTAGTGCAACGCACTACTACATAAATTAAAGTGTAAAATAACCCTGAAAGGGTAAAAGCTAACAGAAAATACAGGCGTAGTAAGAATAATTTCTTCTTAGATGACGTAAGATGATGAGCGTTGTGATTAGGCTTTATCCCTTACAGGGCTTAAACAATAATCATTAATCATTCATTCATAGTGCTTCGCACCATGCTGATGCTAAGACTCTTTCAGAGTAATAATTTTGTAATTCTTATGGCTCCTTTTTTGAGGACGAGACACAATAGCAAAACAAAAAAAAGCGCAAAAATCATTTTAGATTTTGCGCTTTTTTTATAAAACTATCTTTTATAAAATGTTATTTGTCTTTTAACATTCTTTCTAAATATTCATTTTTTTCTTTTTCAGCCTGAACCAAGCGTTCGTAAAGTTCAACAACTTTTTCAATTGGATTGAATTGATATACGGCACCAGTATTAGAACTGTTATCGTAAAAGCTTGCAAAATAATTAAAAACATTTTCTTCAGAAAAATTTTCAATAGCTTCTACAGGTACACCAAGCACTTTTGCAATTTGTGCTAGTTTTTCTATATCAACAGTTTCGCTTCCTTCAATATTGGAAACCATTTGTTGGCTTACTCCAATTGCTTCTGCAAGTATATCTTGTTTCATACCGCGAAGTTCTCTGATTCGGCTAATATTTCTGCCAATATGTTTTGGTCTGGTTGCTGTGCTCATAATTCAAAGATATTTAAAATTCTTTTACAAAATAGAAATTGGTAAAAAACAAGATTTTTTGGTGAAGTACTATTTTTTTTAAATCTTGGTAATTTCTTTCAATAAATATAAGTCAAAACTTCGGATACAAAAAAAGACTACCAAAAAAATGATAGTCTTTAATTCTTCAAAAAATAATATAGTAAAAAATTATACTACCAGAATTTTACATATAATGCTACGATAATCAATAATGTAATTACGATTAAAACTGTAGTTTGTGGTTTTACTTTAAACATTTCAGCGTCTATTTCGAACGCTTTAGGATTTACTTTTGGTCCTGCAAAACTGATTCCAATCATTGCTAACATGGTAAAGAAGAATGATAATCCCATACAAATATGGAACGGAATTTCAAAAGCGCCTTTTCCGTTAGGATAAGCTGTGTATAATAAAGTTTCGTTTCCGAATAAAGCCGGTGCGTATTCGTTGAATAATACTGATAATACAAATCCTAAAATTACACCTACAATAGCTGCAGTTCCAGTTGTTCTTTTCCAGAACATACCAAGGAAGAACATGGCAAAAACTCCAGGGCTAATAAATCCGGTGTATTTTTGGATATAAGTAAATCCTCCAACTCCGCCAATTCCTAAGATATCATTCCATGTAAATAATACGGCTAAAAGCATTGCTGCAAAAACGGCAATTCTACCAATGTTCACCTGTTGTTTTTCACCCGCTTCTTTCTGGATGTATTTTTTATGAATATCTAATGTATAAATAGTAGAAATACTGTTTACTTTTCCGGCTAACGATGCTACAATTGCAGCTGTTAATGCCGCTACCGAAAGTCCTTTTAAACCTGTTGGCAAGAACGTTAATACAGCTGAGTAAGCTCCGTCTTTTCCTCCAACCAGTTGAGGTAAATGTCCGTTTTCGTATAAAACAAAAGCAGCAATACCCGGTAACATTACGATTAATGGCATTAATAATTTTAGCATACCTGCAAATAAAATACCTGTACGGGCAGTTTGCAAATCAGCACCCAAAGCTCTTTGTGTAATATACTGGTTACAACCCCAGTAATTTAAGTTGATAATCCAGATACCGGCAAGGTAAGACATCAAACCCGGGAAAGTTAAATATTTATCGATCTCAAGCTGAGATGATGTTGCAGTTGGTTTTGGGATAATCATTTTGAAATGCTCCGGCGCTTCTCTCATTAAAACTTTGAAACCTGCGATGGCATTTTCTCCTACTCCAAAATATTGTCCAACAGTTGTAAGGGCAATATATGAAGTTACCAAACCTCCAATAATTAAAACCGCAACCTGAATAACATCAGTATAAGCGACAACTTTCATACCTCCCAAAGAGATAAATAAAGCAAATACAGCCAAGCCAATCATGATTACGTGCAGATATTCTCCGCCGGCCAAACCATTAATAGCTACAGCTCCTAAATAAAGAATAGAAGTTAAATTTACAAATACATATAAAAACAACCAAAAAACCGCCATGATCAACGCAGTAGATTCATTATAACGTGTTTTTAAGAATTGAGGCATCGTATAAATCTTATTTTTAAGATATACTGGTATGAACCAAACCGCTACAATAATCAAAGCAACGGCAGCAAGCCATTCATAGGCAGCAACAGCGATTCCTAAAAAGAAACCCTCACCGCTCATCCCGATGAATTGTTCAGCCGAAATGTTTGAGGCAATCAAAGATGCTCCAATAGCCCACCATGTTAAGTTTCCTTCGGCCAAAAAGTAGGCTTTAGCATCTTGTTCGTCCTGTTTACGCTTGCGGTAAACAGTATAACCGTAGACAGAAACTACGATGAAATAAATAATAAAAACCGCATAATCTGCGAAAGCGAGGTTCTGGTTCATTGTTAGTAGTATTTTAAATATTAGTATAGGTGATTGTTTGTTTAATTGGGTTTAAAAATATGATATGTGTTTTTATTTTGTTATTTTTTTACGAAACAAGCGTAAAATTCAAAAGTAAAATAAATAATTAAAAACACACTACAAACAAATGTGTTTTTCACATTTATTGGCGGATTATTGTGTTAAATTTTAAGTAGTTATTTTACAAAGGCCTATCTTTTGGTTTATTTAATATTTAATTTATAATGCACATCTGATTGCTGTCTTAAAATTTCGGCACTTTTTTCAGGTGTAATATCACGTTGTGATTCTCCTAACATTTCATATCCAACCATGAATTTCTTAACCGTTGCAGAACGCAATAATGGCGGATAAAAATGCATATGAAAATGCCATTCAGGATGTTCTAATCCATCTGTTGGTGATTGGTGAATCCCTGATGAATACGGGAATGATGTACTAAATAAGTTGTCATACTTAATGGTTAACTGTTTTAAAATTTTAGCAAAAGCGGTTGTTTCTTCAGCAGTAAAATCAGTAATTTTATTAAGTGCTCTTTTGCTTATAATCATAGTTTCGTAAGGCCATGTTGCCCAAAAAGGAACTAATGCCACAAAATGATCATTTTCGATAACAACACGATCGCCGGTTCTTAATTCAGCCTGAAGATAATCTTCAAGAAGGGTTCTGTTGTTTTTAATAAAATAAGATTTCAGGCTGTTTTGTGTTTTTTCGACCTGGGTTGGTAATGACGATTGCGCCCAAATTTGCCCATGCGGATGCGGATTGCTGCATCCCATAACACTGCCTTTATTTTCGAAAATCTGAACGTGGTTGATATACTTTATATTTCCTAAATCAGTGTATTCTTTTTGCCAGGTTCTAATGATGTTTTCGATTCCGTCAATTTCCATTTCCGGTAAAGTAAGATCGTGCCTTGGCGAAAAACAAACCACTCTAGAAATTCCCTGTTCCGGTTTTGCTTTAAAAAAAGTATGTTTTATATCTTCTTCAAAAATAATTTCGTCCTGCTTCATGGCAGCAAAATCATTTTCAAATACAAAACTGCTTTCATAGTCAGGATTGTTTACTCCGTTTGCACGAACATTTCCGGGACACAAATAACAAGTTGCGTCGTATTTTGGTAATGTTTCGGTTGCAATAGTTTCATTTTGTCCTTGCCACGGGCGTTTTGCACGATGAGGTGATACTAAAACCCATTCATTTAGTAAGGGATTAAAACGTCTGTGAGGATCTTCGTTAATGTCAAAATTTTTCATGTAATTGCTGGGTATTAAAGTAGTGTTGTTCCGTTTGAGATTTTTACATCATAGAATTTTAATTCAATCCCAAATGTATCTAAATAAAGATTTGAAAACTTACGTTTTACCTCATTTTCTTGACCTTTTTTAATCAAATTGATGGTACAGCCTCCAAAACCACCTCCCATTAGTCTGGAACCTATGATTGCATCATCATCTTTTGCGGTATCAACAAGCATATCCAGCTCTGCACAACTTACTTCATATTCCTGCGATAAACCATAATGCGTTTCAAAAAGCAATTGCCCCAAAACCGCTATATTTCCTTTGTCTAAAGCCTCACACGCTTTTATGACACGGCTTATTTCTTTTACAACATAATGCACTCTTTTAAAAACGGTTGCATCCATTTTATCCTGAATGCTTAAAAGCTGTTCTTCGGTACAATCCCTGAAACTTTTTATATCAGGAAAATTATTTGTAATTATTTTTAATCCTTGCTCACACTCAATTCTTCTCGTATTATATTCTGATGTAAAAAGGGAATGTTTTACATTGCTGTCAAACAAAACCAATGAATAATCTTTAAAATCAGCGTTGTGATATTCAAAATCCAGTGTATTGCAATCTAGTTTTATTACTTTATTTTCAAGACCATGAACACTTGAAAACTGGTCCATGATACCGCAATTGATACCAACCCAGTGTTCAGCTTTCTGACCTAATAATGAGATATCAATTTTTTCAATTTTCAAATCAAAAAGTGACTTGATCCCGTAAATCATCCCACATTCTAAAGCAGCAGAAGATGATAATCCTGAACCTACCGGAATGTTACTGCTAAAAACACAGTTGAAACCTTCAAATACAAATCTGTTATCTTGCAATTGTTTGATAACGCCACGAATGTAATTCGTCCAGACAACATCACTTAATTTAATTTCCTGTGTAAAATCAGCTTCAAATTCTTCGTTTAGATCGATAGCGATTATTTTAGATTTTTTAGTGTTGCTTTTTTCGAAAGCAAAGCAAATCACTTTATCAATTGCTGCCGGCAAAACATAACCGTCATTGTAATCGATATGTTCTCCAATAATGTTGATTCTTCCCGGAGAAAGTACCACTTTTTGAGGACTTGATCCAAAAGATTTCTCAAAAAAAGCAGTAGTATCTTGTATTAAAATGTCATTCATTATTTTGTAATTGAAATGGTATTATCTTTTAACTTATTAGTTTATCTTTTCGAATTTATAAACTGTTTTTTGATGGTATTCTTCGCCTTTCCTCAAAACTGAATTTGGAAAATGTTCGTGATTTGGAGCATCCGGAAAATTCTGAGTTTCAAAACAAATTCCGCTTGACGAATGATAATTCGTATTTTCTTTTCCTTTTAATATATCAAAACAATTTCCGCCTACATATATATGTACGCTTGGCTGATCTGTATAAACGCTCATTTGCAAATTGTTTTTAGAGCTGTATAATTTTGCAATGACATCATTTGTTGGTTCGAGAACAAAGGAGTTGTCTATTGATGACGGACATTTTTTTACGGTTCTAAAATCAAAATCATGATTGTTAAGAGCTGTAAAATTTCCGGTTGGAATATTGTCTTCATTGGTTTCCAGAATCTTGTCAGCGTCAATAGACATAGTCTGATCCAGAACGCTGGAATCGTGCCCATCAAGATTAAAATAACTGTGATGCGTTAGGTTTATAACTGTATCTTCTGTAGTTGTTACTTTGTAATCCAGTTTTAATTCGTTTTCCTCTGTTAGTGTATACGTTAAATCCACGTGTAATTCTCCCGGGAAATTTTCATCTAAATTTTCACTCGAAATACTGAATGTTATCGAGGGATTTTCATTAGAAGTAATATTGGTAACATTCCATGCTTTTTTTCCAAAACCAACATTTCCGCCATGCAAAGTATTGCCATTATTATTAGTATTTAAATGAAATGTTTTATCATTTAATGTAAAAATACCTTTGTTTATTCTTCCTGCATAACGCCCCACGGTTGTACCCATATAAGGTGCGCTTGGTAAATTATAAGAAGCCAAATAAGACTCTAATGAATCAAAACCTAAAACCACATCAACAAGATTGCCATTTAAAACCGGAATTTTTAATGAAGTTACAGTCGCGCCATAATTGATGAACTGAACTTTCATTCCGTTTTTATTTGATAATTCAAAAGAAAGAATTTCTTCGTTTTCAGGTGTCAAACCAAATAATTTAGATATAGATGTATCTTGAAAATGCGATATATGTTTTATTTTCATATTATTTTTACCAATAGTGAAATCCAAAAATAGAAACATTCTTTATTTTTGCATACCAGTACCTACCAGTTTTTTGTATATTGCGCAAAAATCTTTTTTTTATGAATATTATTTCTATTCAAAACAATATTGGCCTTCCAAAATATAAGCAGATAATTCTTTCAATAGAAAAAGCAATCGAGGAAGAAAAACTGGTAAAAGGCGATCGGCTCCCGTCTGTCAATAAAGTTTGTCTGGCTTTTTCGTTATCGCGTGATACGGTTTTATTAGGGTATGATGAACTTAAAAAAAGAGGTATTATTTATGCCATTCCAGGCAAAGGTTATTATGTTAAAAGCGTTGAAATCACTATAAAACAAAAGATTTTCTTATTGTTTGATGAGTTAAATAGTTTTAAGGAAGATATCTATAATTCGTTTTTGCAGCACATTGGAAAAAATGTTCAGGTCGATATTTTCTTTCATCATTTTAACGCTCCCGTTTTTGAGAAGCTTATAAATGACGCTAACGGAAATTATACAAAATACATCATTATGCCAACCAACTTAAACGATGTAGTAAAATCTGTAAAAACCCTACCAGTAGGTGAAGTAATCATACTGGATCAGACAAATCCGGGTTTGAAAATGTATCCCGCGATTTATCAAAATCATGAAAAAGATATTTTTGAAGGTTTGCTTAAAGGAAAAACAAGATTGAATAAATATGAAAAACTAATTTTGATTTTCCCCGGATTCAGGGAACCGCTCGGGATGAAAACTGGTTTTGAGGCCTTTTGCAGAGAATATGATTTTGCGTACGAAATCATCACTGAATTTACAGATCGGGAAATTACTTTGGGAGATCTGTATATTATACCAAATGATCGTGACTTAGTTCGCGTAATCGAAAAAGCAAGAGATCAAAACCTTAAATTGGGACTTAATTTTGGAATTATATCCTATAATGAAACGCCATTAAAAAAGATCGTAGCAAGCGGAATCACAACAATTTCGACCCATTTTGAAACCATGGGAAAAATCCTGGCTGATATGGTACTTAAAGGACGTAAAGAACAAATAGAAAACAAATCATCTCTCACGATGCGTAATTCGCTATAATCAGCACATTTAAAATAGTTTAAAATGGAATCAAAATTATTTTTGTTTTTGTGAAATTATTTTACTTATATTTGTAAATGTAAATTTTACACTTATTTTTGGTTTAAGTGTAAGTGACAAAAAATCTTTAAGTTAGATTTATTGTTTAGTTTTTTTAATAGTAGTTTTATTGAAGAAAAAACCCTAAAAGTTTGTGGCTTTCAGGGTTTTGTTTTTTTATAAATTCAAAACAAAATCGTTCAGTAATTTTTCTTCGTATTTCTCTTTATTAAAAGTGTAGAGATAAGATCCTTTTCTGGAAGACTGCATATCTTTTTCTTCTAATTTATTTAAAATCTCAAGAGAATTTATTTTACTTATAAAATTTCGTTTGTCTAGTTCTTTGCTCAAAATTGCTTCATACAATTCTAATAATTGACGCATTGTAAATTTTTCCGGCAATAACTCAAAACCAATCGGTTTAATAGACGTTCTGTAGCGAAGCCTTTTAATCGCATTTTGTACCATTTCGTCGTGGTCAAAAATCAAATTAGGGGCATCTGCAATACTAAACCATTGTGCATGATAATTTTTGATTAGTTCAGCATTATGATTTTCAATATTGATCAAAGCATAATAAGAAACTGATATTGTTCTTTCTACAGGGTCACGATCAATATCACTGTAAGCATATAATTGCTCCATATAAATATCGTGTAAACCGGTATAGGTGTTTAGAATTCTAATCGCGGCGTCATCCAATACTTCATCACGTTTTAAAAAACCCCCAATCAAAGACCATTTTCCTTTTTCAGGTTCAAAGTCCCTTTTGATTAAAAGTATTTTTAAGCCTTCATTATCAAATCCAAAAATGATACAATCTACTGCTAACAAAACTTTATCTGCAGAGCTATAACTGTTTAGCATATTCAATTTTTTATTGGTAAATATATAAACTTCCAAATTCGTTTTACTATTTATTAATGTAATATTTACACTTAAAATATGTAACTTTTATAAAACGGTTACATTTTGTTATTGCGATCTGGATTCTCTCTACAAAAGTAATAGTTTTTTAACGCTAAAATCACTATTAAAGATCTCATTTTTAACTTTTTTCGCAAATTATTGTAAATAAAATGACTTTTTCTATCAAAGTGTCATTTTTACGCATTTATCTTACAAGAAAAATCTTATTTAAGAAAATGCATTAATTTTTTATGTGTATTTAGACGGATAATTTGCGATATGTATTTTTTTATTGCCTATTTTATATCATTTGTTTGTTTTTACGGATTAATTTTAGTTAAATTTACAAATGTATAATCGACACTTATGTTTTTGTCCTTCTTCGATGAAAATGCTTTTAAATTGGGAGAAATAAAGTGTATTCAAATCCAGAATAGCAGGCAATTGTTAAGGAGTTTTTATCTTCTTTCGATCTTGAATTAGAAATAGAGGTTAGTCCGGCATCTATTTAGAATTATAGTTATATTTTTTTTAGAATTAATAAACCATACAATATCACAACCAGATTTCTGAGTTTCTGTTTGATATTAAAACAAAACCACATTATGAAAAAAGTACTTTTCATCACCTTTCTATTTACGGTTTGCCATCAGCTGAGTTATGCTCAAAACCAAACCACTATTATTACTTTAAAAAAGGAGTCAAATGCACCAATAATCAACAAAAACATCTACGGACATTTTGCAGAGCATTTAGGACGATCTGTTTATGGCGGTTTTTTTGTAGGCGATACATCAAAAATACCCAATACAAAAGGCGTTAGAAATGATATTATAAAAGCACTGAAAGACTTGAAAATTCCTAATTTAAGATGGCCCGGCGGTTGCTTTGCAGATACTTATCACTGGAAAGACGGAATTGGACCTCAGGAACAAAGACCAACGATTGTAAACAAATGGTGGGGCGGCGTAACAGAAGATAATAGTTTTGGTACACATGATTTCCTCAATATGTGCGAATTGCTTGGTGCAGAACCTTATTTGTCCGGAAATGTAGGCAGCGGAACTGTACAGGAATTGGCAGACTGGGTTCAGTATACCAATTTTAGCGGTAGAAGTCCAATGAGTGATTTACGCAAAAAAAATGGCAGAACAGAGCCGTGGAAAGTTAAGTTTTGGGGAATAGGAAATGAAGCCTGGGGATGCGGTGGTAATATGACAGCAGAATATTATGCCGGAGAATACCGCAAGTTTGCCACATTCATGTCTGATTGGGAAAATACAGGTGGTTTTACCAGAATTGCTTCCGGATCGAATAGTGCTGATTATAATTGGACCGAAGTTTTGATGAAAAACATTCCGTTAAATATGTTAGGCGGAGTTGGTGTGCACCATTATTCTGTAATAGACTGGGCAAAAAAAGGTGATGCCGTTGATTATACCGAAGACCAATATTTTAAAACCATGAAAGAAGCCCTGAAGATGGAAGAACTTGTTACCAAACACAGTGCGGTAATGGATAAGTATGATCCTGAGAAAAAAGTGGCAATTATGGTCGATGAATGGGGCGCTTGGTATGATGTGGAGAAAGGAACAAATCCCGGGTTTTTATACCAGCAAAATACAATGAGAGATGCAGTTCTGGCCGGCGCAACTTTAAATATATTCAACAATCATGCAGACAGGGTTCGTATGGCAAACCTGGCACAATGCGTGAATGTTTTGCAAGCCGTTATTCTAACAGATAAAGCAAAAATGATTACTACGCCCACTTATCATGTCATGAAAATGTACAATGTGCATCAGGATGCTACATTATTGCCGGTAAGTTTTCAGTCTCCGTTATATACTTTTAAGGGAGAAAATCTTCCGGCAGTTTCTGTTTCGGCTTCTAAAGATAAAACCGGATTGGTTCATATATCACTGGTAAATATTGATGCTAAAAATAAAAACAAACTAGAGATTGATGTAAAAGACCTCGGTGTTAAAAACTTTACCGCCACTATTCTTACCGCTTCAAAATTGCAGGATTATAATTCATTTGATACGCCTGATAAAATTGTACCAACAGTTTTTAAAGGTTTCGAAAATAAAAAAGGAAAATTAGAAATTACAATTCCGCCTTTTTCAATAGTGGTTTTAGAGGGAAAATAAAATATGGTTTATGTTATCTCTGCAATTAAAATTGATAAAAGCGCATGTTTGAGTAAATAAAGAAAGTCAAATTGAATATGAACTTACAGTGTATTATATCCAGTTTTGAACATAAAGATGAAATAATCGTAACAGAATAAATGTAAATTAAACGTTTGTTTTTTGTTTTTATGCTAAACTACTGTTTTGATGCATTATCTGTAAAAAATAAGTATGCAATTTTTGTTAAGTGTTTTTTGTACACTTATAAAATAATAATAATTATATTTGTCGTCATTAAAATTAATTTCGAATGAAAAATTACGTTATAGGGTTAGACTACGGAACAGATTCTGTTCGGGCGATGCTAATAGACACTGAAAATGGACAAGAACTGGCATCAAATGTTTCTCATTATAAAAGATGGAAAAACAAACAATATTGTGACGCAGCTGCAAATCAATTTCGCCAGCATCCTTTAGATCATATCGAAGGTTTAGAAATTACGATACAAACTGTTGTAAAAGAAAGTGGCGTTGATCCTTTGCAAGTACGCGGAATTTGTATTGATACCACCGGATCTTCTCCTGTGCCTGTAACCAAAGAAGGAATTCCGCTGGCTTTGACAAAAGGTTTTGAGGAAAACCCAAATGCAATGATGGTTTTATGGAAAGATCATACGGCTATAAATGAAGCAAACGAAATCAATGAACTGGCAGTAAGCTGGGGCGGAGAAAACGTAACAAAATATGTAGGCGGAATTTATTCATCAGAATGGTTTTGGGCAAAAATCCTGCACATTGCCAGAGAAGATGAAGCAGTTAGAAATGCAGCACATACCTGGATGGAACACTGCGATTTAATGACGTATTTATTAATAGAAGATAAAGATTTAAAAACATTTAAAAGAAGCCGTTGCGCTGCAGGTCATAAAGCCATGTGGCACGAAGACTGGAATGGTTTGCCACCAGTTGAATTTTTAGAAAAATTGCATCCGTATTTAGCAACACTTCGCGGTAATTTATATGATGAAACCTATACATCAGATTTAGTTGCCGGAAAATTAAGCCAGGAATGGGCATCTCGTTTAGGACTTTCTACAGATACAGTTGTGGCCGTAGGAACTTTTGATGCACACTCCGGAGCTGTTGGAGCAAAAATTGGAGAAAACACTTTAGTTCGTGTTATGGGAACTTCGACCTGTGATATTCTTGTAGGTTCTAAAGAAGAAGTTGGAACCAAAACCGTACGCGGAATCTGCGGACAAGTCGACGGATCTGTAATTCCGGGTTATATTGGTTTAGAAGCAGGACAATCTGCTTTTGGCGATTTACTGGCTTGGTACAAAGAATTATTACTTTGGCCAACCGATCATTTATTAACAGCTTCGACTGTTTTAAATGAAGAACAAAAAGAACAATTAAGAGAGGAATTCAGCGATAAATTAATTGTTGAATTAACGAAGGAAGCAGAGAAAATTCCGGTTTCAGACAGTCTTCCAATTGCTTTGGACTGGATCAACGGGCGCAGAACTCCAGATGCTAATCAGGAATTAAAAAGCGCTATTTCGAATTTATCATTAGGTACAAAAGCGCCCCATATTTTTAAAGCTTTGGTAAATGCCATTTGTTTTGGAGCCAAGAAAATCGTCGATCGTTTTGAAGAAGAAGGCGTAAAAATCGACAGCGTTATTGGTATTGGCGGCGTTGCGCGTAAATCTCCTTTTATCATGCAGACATTGGCAAACGTCTTGAACAAGCCTATTAAAATTGCAGCTTCAGATCAGACTCCGGCTTTGGGAGCAGCGATTTATGCAGCCGTTGCAGCCGGGATTTATCCAAATGTAATTGAAGCCAGCCAAAAAATAGGAAGTGATTTTGACGGAGAATATTTTCCTCAATTAAATAAAGTAGCAGCGTATAACAAATTGTTGATTGCTTATGATCAATTAAGCGCTTACGAAGATCCAACGATTAAAACATCACAACATGAGTTCTCTTTATAAAGATTTAAAGCAAGAATGTTACGAAGCCAATATGCAGTTGAATGCATTGAACCTGGTCGTATATACTTTTGGGAATGTAAGTGCGGTAGACAGAGAAAATGGTGTTTTTGCCATTAAACCAAGTGGCGTTCCTTACGAAGATTTAAAACCCGAAGATATTGTGATTGTCGATTTTGATAATAACATTATCGAAGGAACAATGCGTCCGTCATCAGACACTAAAACGCATGCGTATTTATATAAAAACTGGCCAAATATTGGCGGTGTTGCACATACACACGCTACCTATTCTGTAGCCTGGGCGCAGTCACAACGCGATATTCCAATTTTTGGAACAACGCACGCAGATCATTTAACAGCTGATATTCCGTGCGCGCCGCCAATGGCAGATGCACTTATAGAAGGAAACTATGAACACAATACCGGAATTCAGATTCTGGATTGTTTTAAAGAAAAAAACCTTTCGTACGAAGAAGTAGAAATGGTTTTAATTGGAAATCACGGTCCATTTGCATGGGGAAAAAACGCAGCAAAAGCGGTTTATAATAGTAAAGTTCTTGAAGTTGTAGCCGAAATGGCCTACCTGACTTTGCAAATAAACCCAAACGTACCAAGATTAAAAGATTCCCTGATAAAGAAACATTACAACCGCAAACACGGAAAAGATTCTTATTACGGACAATAATTCAGATAAAAGAAAATAGAACAAAGAGGCAAGATTTTCGGCATTTTTGAAACCTGAAACTTGAAAAACAAAAAGATAAATAACAAAGATTTTCAACTGTTTCAAAACTTGAAACTTGAAACAAAGAAAACCTGAAACAAAATAAAAACATGATAGATATATCTCAAAAAGAAGTTTGGTTTGTAGTAGGAAGCCAGGAATTATACGGTGAAGAAACGCTTAGAAAAGTGGCAGAACACTCGCAAATCATAGCAAAAGGATTAGACGGATCATCAAGTATACCGGTAAAAGTGGTTTATAAAGATGTGGTAAAATCTCCTGCTCAAATTCTGGATGTATGTTTAGCCGCAAACTCTGCTAAAAACTGTATTGGAATTATTGCCTGGATGCACACTTTTTCTCCGGCAAAAATGTGGATTGGCGGATTAAGTATTCTTAAAAAACCATTATGCCATTTGCATACACAATACAATGCTGAAATTCCGTGGGGATCAATCGACATGGATTTCATGAACCTGAACCAATCGGCACATGGAGATCGTGAGTTTGGTTTTATCATGTCAAGAATGCGTAAAAAACGTAAAGTTGTCGTAGGACATTGGGAGGATCAAAGAGTACAGAACAAACTTGGAGTATGGACAAGAGTTGCTCTTGGCTGGGATGAACTCCAAAACTTAAAAGTAGCCCGTATTGGCGACAATATGCGTGAAGTTGCCGTTACCGAAGGCGATAAGGTAGAAGCTCAAATTCGTTTTGGAGTATCGGTAAACGGTTACGATTCTTCAGATGTGACTAAACATATCGAGAAAGTTACAGATAAGGAATTGAACGATTTATTAGCGGTTTACGAATCTTCTTATTCTCTGACAGATTCCTTGAAAGAAGGCGGAGCACAAAGAAGTTCATTAGCCGAAGCAGCAAAAATAGAATTAGGTTTAAGAGCTTTTCTTACCGAAGGTGGTTTTGGCGCTTTTACAGATACATTTGAAAACCTTGGAGTTTGGAAACAGCTTCCTGGAATTGCAACACAAAGATTAATGGCAGACGGTTATGGTTTTGGTGGCGAAGGCGACTGGAAAACTGCTGCAATGGTACGCGTATTAAAAGTAATGAATACAGGTCTTGAAGGCGGAACATCTTTCATGGAAGATTATACGTATCATTTTACGCCACAAAAATCATATGTTTTAGGATCGCATATGTTAGAGATTTGTCCGTCGATTGCAGATGCAAAACCTTCTTGCGAGGTGCATCCGTTAGGAATTGGAGGTAAAGAAGATCCTGCACGTTTGGTGTTTAATTCGCCTGCCGGAGCTGCAATCAATGTTTCGTTGGTAGATATGGGCAATCGTTTTAGGTTAATCGTGAACGAAGTCGAAGCCATTAAACCATTGGCAGATTTACCAAAATTACCGGTTGCCAGAGTTTTATGGGATTGTAAACCAAATCTTGATATTGCAGCAACTGCCTGGATTCTTGCCGGAGGAGCGCATCATACCGTTTACAGTCAGGCAATCACGACAGAATATATGGAAGATTTTGCAGATATCGCAGGAATCGAACTATTGGTTATCGACGAAAAAACTACCGTAAGAGATTTTAAAGATAAAATAAATGCAAACGAAGCTTATTATCATTTGTTTCAACACGGCCTGTAAGGCAGTAAAATGTAATTTGTGAAATGTAAAATGGGAAAACTTAATAGAATGAGATTTTATGTTTTTTAATTACTACTTTTCATATCTTACATTTCACTTTTTACAAAAAACTAAAAACTATCATTTATGAATGTATTAAAACGTTGTGTTTTTGGAATTGGCCTTTTAAGTCTGGCTGCAATTTCGGTTCAATGCAAAAACGATAAAAAAATGGATGCTACAACAGTTTCTTCAGATGAAAAAGCGACGGTTACAATCGAAAAATCTTCTTATGGAACAACCGCTAAAGGAGAAAAAGTAGACAGCTATAAACTGAAAAACCAAAATGGGATGGAAGTAGACATCATCACTTTTGGCGGAAGAATTACAGATCTAAAAGTACCTAATAAAGAAGGGGTTTCTGAAAATGTGGTTATCGGCTTTAATTCTTTGGCACAATATGAAAAAGAAAATCCGTTTTTTGGAGCTTTGATTGGAAGATACGGAAACCGAATTGCTAAAGGAAAATTTACTCTCGACGAAAAAGAATATACATTAGCGATAAATAACGCACCAAATGCTTTGCACGGTGGACCACAAGGATATTTTAATGTTGTTTGGAAAGCTGATGAGGTAAAATCAGGAAATACGGCATCTTTAAAATTATCGTATTTAAGTAAAGATTTAGAAGAAGGTTATCCTGGAAATCTTCAGGTTTTTGTAACCTATACATTGACAAATGATAACCAGTTAGAAGTTTTGTATGAAGCAACAACAGATAAAAAAACTGTTGTAAACCTTACACAGCATTCTTATTTTAATTTATCCGGAGATTTTACAAAAACAATTTTAGATCACGAATTGACTTTGAATGCTGATAAATTAGTTCCGGTTGACGCGACTTTAATACCAACAGGAAAACTAGAAGATGTTGCGAATACACCTTTCGATTTTAGAACGCCTAAATTAATTGGAAAAGACATCGAAGCAAAAAACGAACAATTAGAAAGAGGAAAAGGTTACGATCATTGCTGGGTATTGAACAATCCTGAAAAAGGAAAAACAATCATTGCAAAAGTATATCACGCAGCAAGCGGAAGAGTTCTTGAAATGACAACAGATGAACCTGGAATTCAGTTTTACTCCGGTAATTTCCTTGACGGAACTTTACCAACACGCAACGGCGGAACATATGCGCACAGAACAGGACTTTGTCTGGAAACAGAACATTATCCGGATTCTCCAAACCAAAAAAATTTCCCGACAACGGTTTTAAACCCGGGAGAAAATTATAAAACTAAAACTACTTTTAAATTCTCAGTAAAAAAATAGTTTAGTTTTGTTTACTAGTTCAATTCTCTAAGAAAACCTCGTAAGTTATGCTTGCGAGGTTTTTTTATGAAGTGAAGTTTGCCACGAATTGCACGAATTTACACGAATTAGATGAAGTACCACAAATTGCATGAATTGCGTGAATTGGACGAATTACCACGATTTTTTGTCATTTCGAAGAATGAGAAATCTTCGCAAGTAGCTCCGCAACGAGAATCGAATCTTTGTCGAGTTTCTTTCGAAGATTTCTCATTCTTCGAAATGACAATATTGCGTATATAACTTTGCGTCTCTGCGCCTTTGCGCGATTAATTCATTTACAGCTTATAAAATTCTTAATTTAGCAAGAGCAAACGAAAACAAAATGAAACATCTATTCAAAGCAGCAATAAACTGGACTTCAAATCAAAACCCAGTAGATTCTACGAAGCGATTTTACAGTAAAAGTCATCAGGTTAAAATCGAAGGAAAACCTGTTTTAAATGTTTCGGCAGCTAAGGCTTTCAAGGGCGATCCGGAATTATACAATCCCGAAGATTTGCTTTTAAGCAGTTTGGTTTCTTGCCATATGATGTCATATTTATACGTTTGTTCTCAAAACGGAATAGAAGTGCTGGAATATTCAGATAATGCCGAAGCAACGCTGGAGGTTTCCCCAAACGGAAGCGGACGTTTTGTTGCCGCAACATTATATCCTAAAGTAAAAATTTTAAATCCAGACCAGATTCAATTGGCTTTAGATTTACATCAAAAAGCAAATGAGTTGTGTTTTATCGCTAATTCCTGCAATTTTCCTGTTATGCATCATGCAAGTGTAGAATAAGTTATAGTTTGTGTTTTTTTTAAATTGAAAATCAAGACTTTGTCAATTGTTTTAATACAGATTTTGATTGTTTCGTGTACGAAAAATGGTATTTTTGTGTAATTGCTTAAAATAACGAATAGACCAACATTTTTCAATCGTTTTTATCAGTATCATAAACGACTGAGCTTGTTTTTTACCTATTGCTGTTATACACTTAATTATTATCTTTGAACTATGAGCACACTAACAAAAAATCATATAGGCCGAAAAATCAGCCGTATTCGTGAACTTCGTGATATGAAGCAAGAAGCTTTGGCACAAGCTTTAGGACTAAGTCAACAAACGGTTTCGGCTATTGAAAATAGTGAAACTATAGATGAAGAAAAACTTCAGGCAATTGCCGAAATTCTTGGTGTTTCGGTTGAAGGAATTAAAAATTTCTCTGAAGAAGCGGTTTTGAATATTATCGGAAATACATTAAATGAAGGTAGTGTCATTAATGGAAATGCATATAATTGTAATTTTAATCCTCTTGATAAAGTTATAGAACTTTATGAGCGTTTGGTTTTGGCTGAGAAAGAGAAAGTCGAATATTTAGAAAAGTTGTTGGGAGGGAAGTAAGATTTATTCAAAAAGATTTACATTAATTCTAAACTCCTTTGTTAGAACCAACAGATGATTTAGGATTAGAAATATTTGGAGAAACCTTAATAGTTAATGTATCTGGTTTTTTATAAATCTCTTGTTTTAATTGTTCTTTTAAAAGATTAATCTTAGAGTCGTATATAGTATTTAATGAATCAATTTTTCTATTATATTTTACATTCATCTCTTTTTGAGAAGCTTCATTTTCACAATGATTAAAGAAACATAGAATAGCCAATAGTAGAACTAAAAAACCACATGCTTTAAAAAAATGTTTTTTGTTTCTTTTTATAAAATCAACACCTCGAGTTGATACAAAAACCATAAGGACAAAAAATGAAAGTGCTGACGAGAAGACCAATAAAAAAATGAGCGCCTTAAAAAAAGTATTCACAAAAGAAAACCCAGAAACAGTACCTACAATAAATGAAATAACTGCAGTATATATTGTAATCGTCTCAATAGATTTTTTATCAGTGCTTTCAACATTACTTTTCAAATCTTTGATTAGAGTAAATTCTTTTGTCAAAGAACCTAAAACCTCTAAATGATTAAAATCATTATTGAATTTAATTCTTAGTTCTTGAAATTCTGAATCTATTTGTTCTGCCGAAAGAGGCAACAAAAAGGATGAGGCAAAATAGACATCGTTAATCCCTGAATCTAAAGGAACCAAGCTTTCTTCATATTTCAATTGATACAATAAATTATGATGATTTTTTGACCAATTAATTTTACTTTCGCACTCTGCGAATAACAATCTAATTTCTTCAAGATAAACCTTAATATCTAAATCGAGTTCTGTATCTAAAGCCTTTCGTCCTTTTAATAATTTTTCAAGACTTTTTATCTTAAACTTTAAATATTTAACTTCTACAAAGAAATTTTCATTACTAGTCCTTGACTGAAATGCTACAATTTTATTTCTCAGTTTCTCAACTTCCTCCTTTTTAGAATCAGAAATTTGCACTAACAATGAAAACTGATTATTAAATGCATAATTTAGATTTTTATAAAACAAAAATCTTTCTTTTTCATTCGTAAATCCCGATTCTCTACGCTCAATTTCTTTTACAATATTTGTAAGATTCTCATAATTTGGCTTTATATCCGTATGATATTTTATAAAAAAATGCAATTGATAAAATGTCAAACTTTTAACATCTAAAAGTTTAAGCTCATCATATTTTCTGTAAAAATAACTTGGTAAATTATTTGAATCATAATGATTTTCTAAATATACTTTCCAATCTATAATTTTACTATTACCAACACTTAAAGTAGGCATTTCTTGAAGAGAAATCAATACATTATCAACTAAATAGCTTTTAGCAGAAGCTGTACGCTTTAAAGCTTTTAATGTCGTTATTTGTCGAATGCTCCATTTATATTTTAAAAAAGATAATTTAAGTATTACAGCAGAATCAAAAGGAGAAGGATACTTACTGTTATTTATCAGTTTTTCTAATTCTATAAGATCTTTAAAATAACCAATACCCTCATCAAAAAAATGATCTAATTGATTAAGTTTTAAAATTCTGGAAAAATTATCATATGAGTTCCGAACTTTTTCATCTAAATCAAGAGGAAATGTAGAGATGTTTTTTGAAGAAGAAAACACAACATCAACAGAAGGATGAGTATTGTGTATATCGATAACCTTAAAAAAATTACTATAATCAGTTAAAAATAACTGAAGGCACGTAACAAAATTCTTAAATACTATTTCGTAAAATTGTAGATCGTCAAAGGGAGAATTTGAATTTAATAATAGATTTATACTCTCTTCATTAGCCAAAAGTTTTGTTTCAAAATTATTTTCTTTTATATATTCCCCCGATAATATAGATTCTATATAAAATTTAGAAACTTCTAAAAGAGCATCGTTTAGTTTTTTCTCTAAGCCAGTGTTATCTACTAAAACAGCTTGTTCGTTAAAATAAATTGAATACCAATTTACGTTATCTACAAAATCTTCTCTAATTAATTGGGTAATTTTATTAATCATAAGTTGTTCTTATAATTGATAAATTTTATCCTCACTTTTAATTTCTTCTACTCTTATTGATTGACTTGAAACTCCTCTACTTTTAGCTATAAGTATATTTTTTTTCCAAGAATACCATTTATGGCTTAATTCGACCAATTCAAAGGATGAGAGCTTGACCAAATTGTAATTTATTGCTTTAAGCTTAAACACGGCTTCATCAATTTTTTTCTTATATCGAGTATCTAATTTTTCTATCTCCTCTAAATTTGTAATTTTTGATGTTCTATTATCAATTGTAACATTCAATAACTCTCCCTCTTTTATACCAGAATAGACATCGCTTTCAACATGCCCTAAAGGTAAGGCAGCAAAATTGTCAAAGACCTCATCAAGAAGAGTTCCAGTAGAATCAACAGTTGTGTCGACTGCAGATACAAAAAATAAAAGTTTTAAGGATTTTAAAACACTAATATCGTTATCCTCAGAAGGATATATCTCTGAATACCATTGAGTTAGTCTCAATAAAGTATATTCAAATGCTCTTAATTTACCGTTTCTGTTCATTGTTGCAAAGGTATAATAAAAATATTAATAATTAAGTGCTCTAAACATTGAAATAATACATACTTTACTTACAAAAAATAAATAAGACATGGTCTTTTGTGTAAGATAATAAATAAAATTTAAAATTAAATAAATTTTATGACTTGATTATAAATAAAAAGTGCCGCAATTCAAACATTACAGTAATTTTATATTTTACAGAATTCTTACTTACGAACCAGAATATTCAGGTGTTTGATTACTTTAAGGAAAAACTATTGCGACAAAACAAAAAAACGCCACAATCTAAATTGCAGCGCTTTTTCAATTTTATAAAAACCTAAGATAATTAAACCCCTAATTTCTTAGCAATTTCAGTAGGTATTCCGCCTTTGTTTACTAGTAAAGCAGTTGTTTTATATTTCACGAAGTTTTTAGTTACAAACAAATAACCTTTGTAATCGTTTGTTGCTCCCCAAGAATTTTTTACGATGTAATATTCTTTTCCGGTTTGGTCTTTTGCAAGACCTATAATATGCATTCCGTGATCGTCTGTTGTTGTGTAATTGTCAAAAGCAGTTTGGCGCATTTCTGGCGTGATTTCCGGTTCAGCTTTTGGACCGTTGAACATGTCTGCTTTTTCTTCGGCACTCATATCATCGAATTTTTTTGTTGGTACATAAGCAACTCCGTTTTTCCAGCTAAAGCTTTTCTCGCTTACATCTGTTGCCCATGCTACTGTGTAACCTTTTTTCAACGCATTATCGATAACATCTGTCATGTCATTTACTTTCACGTTATAAACCTGATCAAATGACCAGTTGTCCGGAACCATCATAGTAGTTTTTTGGTAATACGGAGAAGTTGTAAACGATGAAATTTCGACATATTCATCAGGATTAATCCCTACAACCTCTTTAGCAAAAGTTTGTGGTGTGTAGTTTTTTCCTTTGTAAGTAAAGTTTTCCGGCACCGTTCCTAAATACGAATCGATAACTGCAGCGTATGCTTTTTGCCAGTTTGGTGTTAATTCTCCGTTAGGGTTTTTAACCACAGCTGCAAGAACACCTTCTATAAGGGCAGCCATTTCGCCAAATTTATTTTTGTCAGTTCCGTAGTTCAATCCCGTATACACTTCTCTTGGTACGGTTCCGTATTTTTTGTACATATTTATTACATCATGCAATGCACCACCGTCGCCAAGTGTAACTGCGCCGTGCATACGAACATAATTAATTCCTTTTTCTACATATACATTTCTTGCAGAGAAAATTTGAGACAATTCTACAGGTTGTTTTCCTAAACGAATCATTTCTGATTCTAAGAAAGAGTTGGTAGAATAACTCCAGCATGTTCCTGAAGATCCTTGTAGTTTTACAGAGGTTGTTCCTAAATTGATTACCTCGGTAAATTTAAAGTTCTCCTTACTTTTTTCGCTTGCATTCAGTTTTAGTGAATTCACTAAAATGTCTTGTGCAAAACAGCTTGTTGCCCCAACGAAAAATACCGAAGCCGCAAGCACTGATTTGAATGAAAATGTATTCATAATGTATGTTTAATGATTTGATAAATTAGTAGTTGTAATTTATTTTTTGTTACAAAACAATTAAATTTTATATAAAAAAGCTAACCTTTAAGCGTTAATATTTACAAAATCTTTTTATTAAGCTAATATATCTTACAAAATATGTAAAATGTTAAACCATTAAAAAGTCAAACAAACCCGTCAATTCTAATTCAATTATTTTAAACGAATTATTTTTACCAAATATGTAGTAATTTGGTCGTTGTAAATGCACTCAATAATCCTGAGAAATGTTTGAACTCGAAAAAGAAAAATATTTGGGTAATACCAAAAATAGCTTCAACAACAAGCAAGGCATTGCGGTTGTCGAGACAGAGTATCAGCAAAAGGTTTACGAAGGATGGCATTCGCACAATAACGCACATATTACCCTTTTCCTGAAAGGCGGAACAGCCGAAAAACGAAAAAACTCCAGTACAGTTGTAGGTCCGGGTTCGTTATTGTTTTACCACAGCGACGAATTGCACCTGAATCAGGATACACTTTTTCCGTCTAAAAATATTAATATCGAAATAGAGGAAAACCTGCTTAAAGAACTTCAAATTTCTGAAGCTATTATCGAAAAATCGGTTCAGAATACAACGCTTACCAAATTTTTGATTCTTAAGATTTTTAAGGAATCTATTGTTGCAGATCCTTTTTCCGGCGATACAATTAATATGTTATTTGCCCAATTATCAAATGCGAATACCCATTTAGAGCGATTCGAAAAAAGTCCGTTTTGGGTCAAAAGCCTAAACGAATTGCTGAACGATTGCTGGAACGAAAACCCTAATTTGCAGGATCTGGCTCAGGTTTTAAACCTAAATCCTATTACGATATCAAAACATTTTCCTAAATATTTTGGCTGCACATTAGGAGAATATATGCGCAGGATCAAAATAAACCGTTCGCTTTCGCTGATAGGATCCAACGAAAGTAATCTGACCGAAATAAGTTTTCAGTGCGGTTTTGCAGATCAGAGCCATTTTATAAGAACGTTTAAAAACCAAACCGGATTTTTACCCAAACAATTTCAAAAATTATAAGAAAGGCAAATTTCATTCTATTTTTTGTTTTTGATGCCGCATACATTTGTCCCATCATAAATCATTAAATCAATCAAAATGGAAACGCTTACATTAAAACAAAGAACTTTTAATTCCCCAATAACCAAAATTATTCTTGCCTTACTTACTTTTATGGCAGTTGTTATTATTGGTCAGCAAATAGCAGTAAAATTATTATCGTTAACATCTCTTGATAAAGACTATCGAAATCTTTTAAAAGGACTTTTTGTTTCGGCATCATGTGTTTTTAGTTATATCCTTTTCTTTAAAAAATATGACAAGAGAACCGTTACAGAGTTTGCCTCAAAAGGACTTGCAAAAAATCTTATTATTGGTACCTCAATTGGTTTTGTACTGCAATCGCTGACTATTCTGGTAATTTACCTTAACGGAAGTTACAGCGTTGTAAACATAAACCCAATTTCGTTTATCCTGATTCCGTTTGCTCTTATGTTTACAGTTGCCATTATCGAAGAGGTTTTGGTGCGCGGGATTATATTCAGGATTATGGAAGAAAAATTAGGAACCTATATTTCGTTGACCTTTTCGTCGATATTATTTGGCGCTTTGCATTTGGCAAATCCTAATGGAACTTTGATTTCAGGAATATGCATTACTACAGCAGGTTTTTTAATGGGTGCTGCTTTTATTTACAGCCGTAATTTATGGATGCCTATTGCTTTGCATTTTGCATGGAATTTTACACAATCCGGCATTTATGGCGCGATCACTTCTGGAAACGAAAAAACAAGCAGCTTATTAGAGACTAAAATACAAGGTGTGGAGTTTATTACCGGTGGCGCATTTGGTCCCGAAGGATCGATACAGGCAATTGTTTTTTGCGCATTAGGAACCATTTTATTATTGGCTTTAAGCCAAAGAGACCATAAAATCATAAAACCGTATTGGAAGAAATAATTAAGGAATATAGTAGAGTGCAGAAATTTTTTTGCCACGAATTTCACGAATTTACACGAATTGAATTTGTGAAATTTGTGGCTAATATTTATAACTTAAAATTTATCTGAGCCAGTTGCTTCCAAACACGACATAATAAGCCCAGTCTTCAGGACCTTTTGCCACATCGACTCCCATACGGAGTTTGAATTTTCGAGCCAGTAAATATCTAAAACCTGTTCCGTAGCTATAAACTACAGGTTTTGCAAAAGCTTTGTCCCAGTCGTTAAAAGCGCTTGCCAAACCGCCATAACCCATAAGACTCCATCTTTTGTACAAATCCCATCTAAGCTCACCTTCGGTCACAATACTGGCTTTACCCTGATATCGGGCAGCAGGAATTCCTCTTAGGTTAATTCCGGGTCTGAGGTAAAAAGGCGGACTTCCAAATGTTTGTTCTCCTTCGAGCCTTAATCCTCCAATTAATTTTTTAGTAATAGGATAATATCCAATGGCTGATAAATTTACGCGCCAGGCATCATAATCACTGCCAATTGCATTATCAGACCAGAAAAAATCTGCCTGAAGGCGCATTCCTTTATCGGGAGTAAAAATATTATCACGTCCGTCAAACTGTATCGCTCCGCCTAACTGACTCACAAGACTCTTGATATCTTTTAGTTTAGCAAAAGATGGAAGATCGTTTAAATCCGGAAAATTAATTTTAGAATCTAACAAAAAATACTGAGGGCCCGCACTCCATTTTGCATTTCGAAACTGCTTCATCACCCGTGTGTAAAAAACAAAGGATTGAAAATTAAGGTCAATTTCTTTGTCATTTCCGCTGGGTAATTTTTCGTAAAACGACATGTTTACGTTTCCATAACCCGCTCCCACGCGGTACATTATTTTTGATTTTATAAAACTTCCTGCTCTAAATGCGCCTGCGACCCAGCTTTTATTGCCGGTATACATTCCCATTGCTCCTGTAATATCAGGATCTATAAATCTTTTTTTCCCGTTTTCGTCAATAACAGGATCGTGTTTTTTAAGAAAAATGGGTACAAGCGCACCTCCAATACCTCCTAAAGCTGGCTCCGTAATTAGTGTAGGAACAACAATAAAACCGTGCGCATAAATAATATAATCGCTTAAATCGATTGCACCATCTATAGAATCCCTAATACTTATATGTTGTTTTTGAGCTGTAATTGTAGTAATAGACAAAACAAAAAATACATTTATAAGAAACAATTTTCTGAAGAGTTTTGTATTTATGGTAGTAGAACCTGAATATTTATTTCTCATTTAAACTCATTTAAAATTACGTCTTCTTAAAAACATCTATTCTCACTAAAATAACCTTATCGCTATTTTTGCATTATTCTTTTTTGAAACTAAATACATGTGCGAGCGTCAGGAAAAAGGTGTTTCCCTGAAATCTGTTTACAGCATTAACCTCAGCAATCCAGCGAAATCCGGCAGAAGTACTGCAGCCAATATGAAAATAATTGACCTCAGCGCCTAATCCGCCAACGTGATCTTTTTTTCCTTCGACAACACCAATTACGGGTAACGGTATTTTGTCGTTTGTCATTTTATATTGCAGATAATAAATCAAACCCGCATTTAAGATTGATTTTGGAACTGTTTTTTCAGCATTTAAAAAATAGAACGTTTTGCCTAAACCTCCTTCGATACTTAGGATATCTCCGGTTTTAATATTGGTATCTTTCTTTTCGCCGTTTATTTCATAAGAGGCCAATGCCGAAAAATGAAAGGTCTTTTTATCATTAAAATACAAAGTTGTTCCTGCGGCAAACTCATTCATAAACATTCCTAAGCCACTATTATCTGATGCTCCGGCCGTAAATTTTCCGGTAGGTAAATAAAGCTGGTAACTAAAAATAAAGTCGGCTCTTTTATTGTGCCAGCCCAATTGCACAGGCTGCACATACATATCTGTAAATGCCAGATCGTTTTTTGCATTTAGATTATTACCCTGAATGGTGTTTGCAGCAAATGCGACCAGAATACTTGCGCCGTAATTTGCGCCTAAAATTTTAAACTTGCTTATATATGATGCTCCTGCTCCTGTAATGGTCATATCAATATCAGGATTTGCAACAGAATTATCTCCATCTGCGTTTCGTAAAGATGATGCCGTATAAAAATATCCGGGAACATAAACACTCAATGTATTTTCTGGAGTCTGGGTTCCGGATTGCAATCCCATGGCGCCAAGAATGTGGCCGCCTTTAAGTTGTGCATGGCTATAAAAACAAACCATCAGAAATAAAAAGGTATAAACGGATGGTATTATGGTTTGTCTTTGTTTATTAAATTTTGTTTTCATAATTGATTTTTTAAAAATTAATGAGACACCATAACTTCTTTTTACAAACTATTTAGCTCGAAGCTTGCTTAAAATAATATTCACTGGTTTTCTCAGGATTAATTCTAATCACTTTAAAATATTCAGAAGGTGATTTTCCGGTATGTTTTATAAAAGCCCTGAAACATGTCGTTCTGGATTTAAAACCGGATCCCCAGGCCATTCCTTCCAACGATAAATCTTTCCATTCAGGATCATTGATTTTATCTCTGAAATATTCGATCCTTTTTAGGTTTACATAATCCTGAAAATGAAGATTAAATTCTGAATTAATTAAATTTGAAATATGATGTACTGATATTCCGGTTTCATCAGCGATATCGCGTATCACTAAATCTTTTTTCAAAAAGAGTTCTTTTGATGTAAATATGTTCTCTAATTTATTGAGATAGAGTAGTTTTTTTTCCGGTGTTAATTCTTTTACAAGCGGTAAAGCAGTTTTACTTTCGCTCATTTTTATTATGGTTAATCGCTCATTTACGAACTCAGAAGTTTCATTTGTATCATAAAAAATTTGTGGTCTGAAGTAAAGCCATCCTACTGTAAAAACTAATACAGATGATATTAAAATGTAACAGGAGAAATCAATACTGTCAACTCTTGTAATTAAAAAATAATGTACAAAAAGTGTCGAAAACAAAAACAATATCATCAAATTATATACTCTGATCCATCCTAAAATCTTTAGCCTGTTAAAATGATTTTCCTTGAATTTTTTCAGATCATAATTCAGGATCATCATTGTTTGACAAAAAGCATAAGAGAGCCAAACCGTTAAACTTAGCATCGAAAAAGGACTGTCTATTTTGACAGAAATATATTCAATTACATGAAGATCCATATAATTTCCTATCCATACAAAAATGGTAAGACTAAAATAAACCAGAAAAGGTAAAAAATGCAGCCAATCATATTTTCTAAATACCCTGTCTGAAAATAAAATACTTCTTACATATAAAAAAGCAGAAGGAGATACCAAAAAAATAAATGATTTTGTAATCATAAATAAATCAGGAAAATCTTTTAAACCATTTGCTGATAAATAAAAATTATAAATGCTGACAACGGCAAGACTGAACAAAAACAGTCCCAGAAAAAAACTTTTTGAGTAATTTTTTTTTGAAAAAAGAACCATAAAGGATGTCGCAAAACCAACTATTGTAGCTATAAAAAAGAAAAGCGAAAGTACGATATCGACCATGAGGTTTAAGCTTAATTTATTTTTACGTATACCTTAATTCTTTTCAAAATTCTTTTCAAATTTTAAAAAAGAAAAATTCTATTATTAGTTATAAGGCTATACTCATCTGTAAAGAGATCAGTATAGCGGCCTTATAACAATATTCATAAGCTATTTTTTTGCTAATCCGGGAGGAAAACCAGCCAGGATTTTTTTGATAGAGTTTGATATAAATTCTTCAGGATTGTCCGGTTTGCTGTCAATTTGAGCATTCCCGATTCCTTGCCAGATCAGTTTTTGAGTTTTTGCTGATACAATGTCAATTATAAGTGAACCATCAACATAATCATACGTATTAAATGTAGTATTGGCACCGCCCATCATTGCACCACCGCCCCAATATCCGTAAGGGCGATACATGCCCCCGTAACCATAAAAATCAGTATTTGCAGATACAGATGTTTTATTTTTTAAGATTGTTACCGCATTTACTTTTAAATCCGGACTATTTGTAGTTTCTGTAAAACCTTTACTGATTAGCTCAGAACGAATAGCTTTTGTTATACGATCAACATTCAATTGATTTATTTGACCGTCCTGTGCTTTTAAATCATAAAATGCAAAAGTTTTATATTCGCTAAAATTAGCAGAATGATCATAATCAGTTGTAACTTTTACAGTTGGAGAGCAGCTGTAAATTAAACCCAAGAATAATATTGGGATTATACGAAGATTCTTTCTTTTAATATTCATTTTGTGGTATTTAAATTAATGATTAATTAGTCTAACGGGGAATTTTTAAATCTGGCTTAAATCCTGAATATACGGGAAGTCCTGTTAAATATTTGTTTAGTAAATTTATAAACAACTATTATACAATATCTTAGTTTATACTCAAAGGTAAATTATTTTCTTTAATTGACGAACACCAAATACAAAAATTCTTACTTATTTACTCAGAACAGTTTATTATTGTTAAAATACGCTGTTCTGAGTCTTACAGGTACTATTTTCCCTGCACAACAACATAACTGTCCTGACCATCTTTTGAGATTGGCTGATAATACACATTATTATAAATCATGTATTTCTGGCCGTCTATCGTTTTTTCTTCTGCCCCTTCCGGAAGATGCGAAACAATAGCTCCAACAGGCGCATTTACTACTTTGTACTTGCTGGAGTCCTTAGCATAGTAAGTTCCGCCGTAATAGTAATAATCTGTTCCGGAAACATTGATGGTAACATATCCTTTTGGCAATTCACTAATTGTTGCTCCAAGTGGTGCGGGTACAACCTTATAACCACTAGATTCTTTTACATAGTAAACTCCGTCATCATAATTGTATTGATTGTTTTCTACACTAATTACAATCGCTGCAGTTGTTAATGTTGCGGCAAAAAAACCGATAGGATACCATGTTGGTCCCCAATAATACGGTACAAACGGATGATAGATATATGGGTATGGCACCGGATAAGGATGAAATGGCGGTGGTAAAGGTCTTGGATACGGATATGGATGTGGATATGGATGCGGCGGCGGCGGTAATGGCCTTGGCGGAATTGGTCGCGGTCCGGGCGGAATTGGTCTTGGCGCCGGCATTGGGCGAGGCATAGGCATAGGGCGGGGCATAGGCCGAGGTGGAGAAAAATGACCAAATCGCTGTGCAGATACCTGCTCCGGAATCATAATTAATAATGCAAAGAATGCAATAATTAGGAGCGCCATTTTATTTTTAGGTTGATATGATTTCATAATGATGGAATTTAAATGATTATTTAGTGTTTTCTCTGGGCGCTAATTTTACTTTTGTTGCCTTTGGAGGCGTTGTAAATTCAAACATAGAATCCGGATAATCACTATTTGTAGTCCAGTCTTTATAAAGTGCCTCATATTGAGGTTTGTCTTTGTCAGAAGTGTAAATGATCACTAATTTTACAGGCAGGAACAATTCGTCATTGCCTATCCAGAACTGAAAACTTTTTGTTTTATCACTTCCTGCAATATGAAAACATTCACGCCCGTCGACTATGGTTTTTCCTAAAAAAATTAAATTGCCCTGCTCTGAAAGCAGGTCCTGCAAAAAAGAGGGATAGAAAAAATCAGCACCCGGAAATTCAATCCCGTATTTTTTACTGACTTCATCGATTGTCTCAATAACAGATCCCGGAGCAGTTGTAAAACCATACGTATTATTATCAAACGAATAATAATTGAGTTTTTTGCCATTGTACCATAAACCACGATTTCCTTTGTCTCCTGATGAGGTGACTTTCATTTTATCCGGAAATTTTATCGAGACTTTGTCGTTTATGGTATGTTTAATAAGTCCTAAAATTTCGTTTGGAACATCATAGGTTGTTATCGCTGTAAAACTGCAGGACTTTATATCCTGTAAAGTTTCGCCAGTTCGATGTAAGAGAAAAACAGCCGTAGAATCTATACGCTGTGTCTGGCCGTTTGCTGTGATTGTTAAAATCACAAAGCCCATCAAAAACAAAATTTTTTTACCCATATATTCTATTTTTATTAATTTAATAAAGGTTTAGACTTCTGTTGAGATTGGTAATCTTCCTTCTTTTATTGCGTCTAACATTTTGTTATAATCCAAGTCATTTTGATCTGCATACAAAACAGAAAATTTTGAAATTGCATTGGCAAACTCATTACTTTTCCCCATATATCCAGACAATACTGATGGATCTCCTGTACGGGCATGTGCTCTTGCAAGTGCCCAGCCACAAGCCTTTGCATAATCATTTATATTTTTAGCTTTCATAATTTCTAGAACCGGTTTTACCTTCGCATCCCGAAGCTGACGGATATAAAAAAACTTGTTTTTATCGTCATTTGTCCATCCTAAAAACATATCCGAAGCAGATTGCATTAATTTTTGTCCCCTTACAATTCTTTCACCCTGATGTTTGTATTTGCTTTTTGCCTTTACATTATTTTCAAGAACACTTTTTCTGGCTTCTTTAAATTGTAAAAAAATGGGTTCTCCCGTAGCCGACATCAATAAACTAATCCCGCAAAGTGTTCCCACACTTCCTACGCCTACAACTTTTATAGCCAGATCATGCAAAGTATATCGCTCTAACAACACTTTCTTTTCATCAGATAATGTTTCGATATATCGATTGTGTATGATTTCAGCTTCTTTCAAAATTTGCTTTCCTTCATCTCCTGACGGATGATATATTAATGGAGGATCATCTTTTATTTTTGCTCTTGGTCCTTCGTGATAGGTCATTTTGGCAAATTCTTTTTCGTGTGCCGTATATTCTGCTGCTTTTTTAATTCGTTTTTGCTGAAAAGATTTTATTTCTTCATCTTCTCCTCTTTCAATAAGTTCAGCGAGATCTATTTGTGCATACCAAATTTGAAGTGCCGATAATTTACTGTATTCCAACATATGCCTTTTGTAACTGTCAGCTACATTCCAGGCAAATTCTTTACAGATTTTATTCGAAAATTTTTTCCATCTTCCGGCAATTACAAAACTTGCCGCGAGTCTTTTTAAATCCCATTCCCATGGTCCGGGAAAAGTTTCATCAAAATCATTAATGTCAAAAACCAACTGACGTTCCGGGGTTGCAAATCCTCCAAAGTTCATTAAATGACAATCTCCGCAAAGCTGAAGATCAATTCCTGTATTTGGTGTTTGTGCCAGATCTGCAGCCATAATTGCAGCAGCTCCCCTAAAAAAGGCAAAAGGAGATTCCATCATTCGACTATATCGAATAGGCAATAAACTCTCTATTCTTCCAACACTGGTTTTAATTAATATTTCTACAGGATCTTCACGATTCTCTAACGGATTCCATTGCTGATGGCTGGAACGGGGCGTAACTTTTCTAATCGCAACACCTTTACTAAGACGTTCTGCTTTTGATGCCGCGGGGTCAAAAATATTGTCGCTTTCTTTGAATTCGTCGGTCATAATTCCTGCATTTTATTTTCTTTTAAAAGGCAAATCAGTTGTCAGCGTAATTCTAATCGTATGATTCATTCTGCTTAGTCCACTTTCTGTATCAGGAGCTTTCCAAAAAATTTGATTCATATAGCCCAGTTCCATTCGAATTTCTCTGCGTTTATCCAGACTATAAGCAGTTCCTACATACAATCTATTTTGGTCCAGATAATTTTCATTACCGCTTGCCGCATTGGTTCTTATATGAATTTCATCATAAACAACCGTTGCCCATCGCTGTTTAAACCATAATTGATAACGAACCTGATATCGCAGTGTATTTTCGAATTTGTAATAATCAAAATGATCGTTGGTACTGTTTGGGTCATCTTTTCGTCCTAACCAGCGCTGCTCCATCCTAAAACGTTGTGACCAAACTTCGTTTCCTTCTTTTTTGACGATGCGCCAAATAAATTGCTCATAAATCCTGTAATCCGGATTGTTGTATGGCAATGAAAGTTCATCATAGGGCAAATCCCATTGGTAGGCAACACCGGCTCCCAATCGGTTTCCGTTTTTAAGATAATAATTGGCGCCAACTCTGTAAAAAGATCCCTGAAGTTCTGATACAAGATCGTTTCCTTTTGAATATCCTTCTAATAATAATCCCCATCTTCCATCTTCTTTAAAAGGCAAATACATTTCGTAACCTACCCAGGCTGCAACATTCTGCACCATTTTCTGGGCGTTTGTTTTTATGCTTGCAGAGAGTACAAATAAAATGACAAAGAGGGGTTTACAAATATTGGTTCTCATCATACTACAGTTAGATTAGTTTTATTTATTATTAACCTCTTTTCTGATAGCTAAAAAACAGAGCTTTATTTCACCTCTTTAATATCATCCATTTTCCAGCTTTTGTCAAAATAAGCTGCTGTTGGTCCATAAAAACGCATATAGGTAAACCAGTGTTTTCCTGGTAAAGTTTGTACCCAGTTTTTCTCTTTTCCGGCTGGAGCTTTTGGTCCAAAATACAAATCAATAGATCCGTCAGCATTTTTTACTAAATCCTTACGGGAAGATAAATCTGCATTTTGTTGTGGGTTATCAATCAAGCAGCGTGTTGCCGAATCATAAACAGTAATCGACCAGAAATTTACAGCTGGTGGATTTGCCGGAATATTTAAAGTGTAATTCTTAGACCCGTCTAACCAATTTCCTGCATTATCATAATAAGAACCTAAGTAAGCCTGACCCACATTTGGTATTTTGGTAATCATTGCTTTTGAGTAGGTAACGGCTTCATAGAAGTAAGAAGTTCTTTCGAAAAATTCATCATAATTATCAGCATGCTGTGATGGATCTTTGATAATCATTACATAATCCCATTTTTTATCCGGCCAGTGTTTTACATCTGCAAATCGTTTGTTAAACGAATTTGCCATTGCCATTTGCTGTCCTTTATCAGCTGCAGCAATTAAAATTTTCTTCTGGCGTTCGTCCGGAGCAAAAGCTTTTCCTTTTTCAATGCCTAAATTTCTTAACCACGCCATAAAAAAACGATCACGATCTTCTACTGGTTCATTTTGTAAAATAGCATGAAGGCGTTCCCAGTATTTAATTCCGGTTGGCTGAATTCCGTACCAATTTTTTCCTGCCGGAGGACTAATTACTTTTGTTGGTGTAGGATTTGCCCGTTTATCATATGGATATATTTTTACTTGTTTGAGTAATGTTTCTGTCACTTTTGGGTCTGGATCTAAAGCTCTGAATCCAAAAAACATATTAACTGTAGTACAAGGAACTATAAAATATCCGGCTGGCTTAAAATCTTTCATAGTGGGTGGCACCAATATATATTTACCACCTTTGCCTTTATCAGGTCCCATTTCTCCTATTACTGCCTGTTCTCTCTGCCAGAAATCAGCAAGTCCTCCGGCGGTATGTCCGGCTGGCATTTCGATAACAGTTGGTCCATTTGCCGCAAGATCTATAAAAGTCATAATATAAGGTGTTGTAGCATTTGCGGTAAGAATACCTAACCGGTCGTGATACGAATTATAAAGAACAAGATCATTACTTGAGGCATTAAACACTTTATAATGTTGCTGCTGCCATTCGGCGAAAGCCACAATTGGCAATCCCCACAGGTAACATTGTGTTGCCTGTTGAAAATCCATTTCATCAAACAATGCCGGAATAGATTCTTTTGAAGGCAATTCTCCCTCCATTTTTACTTCGGTTCCAGATGGAGAAACGGATGTTGATGCGGTATTTTCTACGGTCTTTTTTTCACATCCAATATTGAGCATTAAAGTAGAAACTGCTAGAATAACAAGACATTTATTTTTCATGATTAGATAATTATTTACGGATTTTTAACTTAAAAGAATTTAATCCATTTTTACTAAAAGCTTTTTATTTTACTTCTTCAACATCTGCCATCTTCCATGCTTTTTCAAAGAAATCTTTTTCAGGTCCATAAAAACGAGCCAGTAATTCGAATTTTCTTTTAGGATCTGTTGGCACCCAATTTGATTCTTTACCCTCTGGAGCTTTAGCACCAAAATAAATATCTACAGAACCATCTGTGTTTTTTTGAAGTCCCGGCGATGTAGAAGCACGACTAGAATATTTCATGCCTAAAATAAGTGCATGTGTTTCGCGGTCATAAGCTGTTACTGACCAATATAATTTTACAGGAACCTTAGCCGGTAAATGCAGTTTGTATAATTTTGAACCATCAAATGACTGATCTTTATTGTCTTTAACGGTCATTAAATAATATTGACCTGTTCCTAGTTTTTTAGCACTAAAATAAGCCATAGAATAGCTAATGGCCCTTTCGTCAATTGGGTAGATATTAGGAGCCATATAATTTGACATTATAGCTTTTACTACATCTGGAGATGCCGGCAAAGCCCAATTTGTTCCTTCATAATAAGGAGGCGTAAATATTTTTTCAAATTTTTTGTCAATCCAGCTGTGCGCATCTTTGATAGCCGCATTCAGTATTTCCTGTCTTCTGGCATCGGCCTGAAACGTTTTTCCTTTTTCGATCCCGATAGTTTTCAGCTGATCAATCATTGCCAAATCTCTTGACAGCCAAGGCTCTCTTTGTACAAACTGACTCAGGACTTCAAAGAAATGTACATTATAGGGAATCGTATTACCAAATGGTGTATCAATTAAATCAACAAAGGTTGTGGCCGGTGGATTATCAGCTTCAGAAAGAGGATAAATTTTTACTTTCTTTCCATACTCAATAGCTCTTTTAATGTCGCTTGCACTTGCATCTGTAAGATTAGAACGAAGTATCGCATAACCTGTATAGGTAGAAGAAGGCATTGGAATGTAACCTAATGGAATTGCATCTTTATAATTTGGAGGTAAAATAAGGTATTTTCCTCCTTTACCTTTATCAACTCCTGCAGGACCGATATCTTCAATAGCGGTTTGCCAACCGTCATCTAAACTGCCTGTTAATGAGGAAACACCTTCGACTGCCGGAATTTCTAAAACAACCGGACCTTGTCTTGTATCATATAAGGGATTTATATAAATAACATCCGGATTTGGTGTCAAAGTTTGATTTTTTGAACTAATCAATCCTGACCAATAAATAATCTGATTATATTCGCCTTTTGCTTTTATTAAACTTTCGTGCAGCAATTCAGAATTTACAGCCGGCATTCCCCAGATTACAGCTTCTATTGCACGGTTGTAAATTAATTGTTCCTCAAAATCAACAGGTTTAAATACTGTTGTTTGTGTGGTATCTGTAACTGCTGTTGTCTCGTTTTTTGTCGTTGAATTAGTGCATGACAATAAACAAATTACTATTATAATTGATAAAACTTTTGATTTCATATTTTTTATTTTTTATGGTGGAAGAAACTCAGAAGAAATTTTTATGATCCCGGAAATACAAACGCCAGAACGGCTCTCAATCCCCAATCAGGTTTGCTTTCATGTGGTCCAACAATAGGAATCAGTGGCATTATGGCAAATTGAACTACCTGATCTCCTAATTTTGTAACGGCACCTATATTTGGACTAATGGTGACTAAAGTTGTTTTACCTTCCCAATTTTGAGTAATTTCTGAAGTTATGCCTAAACTAGCACCGCTTTTATAACTATGTGTCAGGAATATTTGTGTGTAAAACTGATTAAAATCGGCTCGATCTTCATTTCCGGCAACAGACCAGATCTGGTTGGCTATAAATCCTATTGAAAGTCCTTTACCCTGATGCATAACTAAAGCACTGGGACCAACACCAAACTTCTCTGTTCCTAAAAACTTCTCTGTTGCGGTTGGAATTAAAAAAGCAGGTCCAAATCCTAAAATAAGTCCTTTCGTTTTAGGGGCAAAAAAAGCGGTTACAGTTGCATCACTTAAACCAAATTGATGCGTGTTTTCCCCTGTAATATCTCTTTGGTCAACAACAGGAAGAATGTAACGTGTAATTAGATTTAGATTATCACTTAATTTAAACGGAATAACAGGCTGAATGTTAATAGTATATTTTGATCCGTTAAAAGGGCCAACTCCATACACCAAGTTGTTCTGCAGTGGTACACTAATTAAGCTTGCCACCGGATTCGCTAATTTGTCTGCAAGTTCCTGAGCACTTGCTCCTGCTTTTGAAGCTTCTTGTGCAAATGCTGAAAAACCTATAAGAAAATAAGCTGCACTAAACAATAATTGAATGGTTGTATAAAATTTACGTTTCATAATTATTTCATTTAAAAAGATTGCTAATCACGTTTAAAATCAAAACGAAACAACTTTCAACTCTTAAAAGTTGTTTCGTTTTCATCTGACTAAATTGAATTATTTTTCCGGAAAGATCTTTTTCCAATCATCTTTTATACTCACTACATGATATTTATATTTAGCAGCGGTGTTTAATGATAAATTATCTTTTTCCTGATAATTGTATTCTCTGATAGAGTCATTGTGGTTTACAATTAATTGAAAAGAGGGATATTTACTACCCTGAGAATATCTAAGCATTGCAAGATCTCCGGCTCCGCCTTCGTTTCCGCAGGCAAAAACAGGTCTTTGACCAATATGCAATTGTATCCCAACAGGTTTGCCTTCTTTGTCATTAAATTGATCTAAAGCCGGTTCTCTCAGAACAGCATTTTTAGCATCATCAAATTTATATTTGAAGGAAGTTCCCACAACCTGTTCTTTCGGGATTCCGTAGAAGTCAGCAGATATTGCGCGAACCAATTCAATTGTTCCGCCGGTTACAATAAAAGTTTTGAATCCGTTTGCACGTAAATAATTCAATAATTCTAATTGTGGTTGATATCTGATTTGTTTTACAGGAACATTTTTGCCCGGATACTGAGCACTGGCAAAGAAGTCTTTTGCTGATGCCTCAAATTCGTCTTCGGTCATACCGGTATGAGTAGCAGCAACTAATTCGATGAGGGCTTTATCGCCTCCTTTTTCAAAAAAAGTCTTGTCTTTTTCGACTACCGCTTTAAAAGGTTGTTTTTTTGCTAATTCAGGATTAGCTTCTACCATTTTCTTAACCCTGTAAAAAGCAAATAGCTCCTGAACATATGGTTTTTCAGCCCAAAGTGTTCCATCGTTATCAAAAGTAGCTATTCTGTTTTCAACCGGAATAAAATCCGGACTTCCTTCTTTTGTGACTTTGCTGACATAAGCAATGATATCCTTTTTTAGTGCTGTGTCATTCCAGCTCGGTAGCGGATCACTGCTTGTTGCAATTGTTTGCGTACTGTCTTTGGGATCAGTATTTGTAGTAACATTATCCGATTTTTTGCACGATCCCAGTAATAATAAAAATAGAGGCAATATATATAGTTTTTTATACATGATATATTTGTTATTAAAGAGATTCAGATTTTTTATGTCTAAATCTCTTTATAATTAATTATTATTTCTTTTTTGGTGTCGCTTCATCCTCTTTTAACTTAGGAAGAACATTTTTCTCGATATATTTCTGTGCTTTAATATCCTTCATTGCTTCTTCCATAATTGTATAAGCTGAGAAGCTTGGCGGAATTGATCTTGGTGGGTAATCTTTGAATGTTTCAGCAAATACAACTACATCTTGTATTGCTCCGTACATCAGCTGAACGTGATCCAACTGCCAGTCCCAAAAAGTATTCGAAGTGATATCGGCTTTTTCAAAAGGATCCTGATACAAATTGAATATTTTTTGCAGACGCAATTTTGTAAAAGGTTCTGCCCAAACTCCCATTGTACCGCCTAAACGCTGTTCTGCAAAAACGTATTTATAATCTCCTTCTCTTAAACCAACTAAAAGCCCGTCATCATCTGTATAGAAGAATTTATCCCTGGCACTTTTTTGTGTTTTGCCACGTAAAAAGTTACTCTGATCAAAACCATCCAAATGCACTTTGTATGTTTTTCCGTTTGCATTGTACCCTTTTAAAAGTTTATTAACTAGATCCGGCTCTCCCGCAATTGACGCTAAAGTTGGCATCCAATCGTTATGGCTCATTAATTCAGTTGTAACGGTTCCTGGTTTAATAACACCTGGCCAGCGTACGATACATGGTACACGATAAGCTCCTTCCCAGTTGGTATTTTTCTCAGAACGGAAAGGTGTCATTGCGCCATCTGGCCATGTATTCATGTGAGGGCCATTATCTGTAGAATACACTACAATAGTATTGTCAGCGATTCCTAATTCATCTAATGCTTTTAAAATACTTCCTATCGTTTCGTCATGTTCAATCATACCATCTATATATTCACTGTCTCCATGAGTATATCTGCCACGATGTTCTGGTCTTACGTGTGTACGAAGATGCATACGTGTAGCATTGAACCAACATAAAAATGGTTTTCCTGCTGCGTTTTGTCTTTTGATAAAATCAATAGCTGCTGCAGAAGTTTCATCGTCTACGGTTTCCATTCTCTTTTTAGTAAGAGGACCTGTATCTTCAATTCTTTGTTTTCCAACTCTTCCAAATCGAGGATCAGTTGTTGCATCATCAACATTTGTTGCAGCACATTTTAATACTCCTCTCGGTCCAAATTTTTTCAAATATTCAGGATCTTTAGGATAATCAGGCAATTCCGGTTCTTCCTCAGCATTTAAGTGATAAAGGTTTCCAAAAAATTCATCAAAACCATTTACTGTCGGTAAACTTTCGTTGCGGTCCCCAACGTGGTTTTTACCAAATTGGCCTGTTGCATAACCCAGATTTTTCATGATACCGCCAATAGAAGGATCTAATTGACTCATTCCCATTGGTGCTCCCGGAAAACCTACTTTTGTAAGTCCCGTTCTAAGCCCATGTTGTCCGGTTAATAAAGCAGCACGACCGGCCGTACAGCTTTGTTCTCCATAATAATGTAAAAAACGTATTCCTTCGTTTGCAAGACGATCAATATTAGGAGTTGTATATCCCATTAATCCATCGCTATAAGCACTTATATTGGTAGTTCCAATATCATCTCCCCAAAGTATCAGAACATTTGGTTTCTTCTGAGCATTTACATGTAAATTCGTAAAACACAATATTGTAAAACACATTATCGCATTTCTAAATCCAAATTTAAATTTGACTTGTTTCATGGTGATTAAAAATTTGTTAATAATTCTTTTATATAAAAGCGTGTGTAAATCCAGAAAGAAGAGCCTTAAATTTTAAAGAATAAATTCCTGCTTATTTTTTATGTGATGTTTCAAATTTTAACATCAATTAATTGGAAGGATTTGAAACAAGAATTTTCTTAACTTTTTTTTAAGTTTCTCAAAATTAGCTAATAAAAAAACGAACAATAGTATTTATAAGGTCTGACATTGTTTCATTTTATAAAATGAAACAATAAAAATGTTTTATTTTGCCACATGATGTTGCATTTTATAAAATGCACCACGCAAAAATCATTTAATAAGGAAGTTAGATTTCTTTTTTACTTTTAAGGAATAAGAAGCGTAAGAAAAACTCTTTAAGCTATTTTCATTTTTTTACTCAATTTCAAAAAAACGAACAGCTATTTTTTACAAATTGTAAGGTTTCCAATTTGATAAATAATAATTTCAAGGTAAAATTTCAGGAATTTAGCTTAAAACAAAAAAAGCCATTCGATGCGTCGAATGGCTTTTTATATGATTTAGAAAAAAATTACTCTATTTCAGAAACTCTCATGGTATTTACCATTCCTTTATCTTTAATAGGCATAGCTGCAAGGTTGATTAAATAATCTCCTTTTGCGGCATAACCTTTTTGAACTGCAATTTCGTTAACATCAGTTACAGTATCATCTGTACTTTCGTCTTTATCGTAGAAGTATGATTTTACTCCCCATAATAAATTCAATTGTGTCAATATTCTTCTGTTTGAAGTAAATACCAAAATATGTGCTGATGGTCTCCATGCAGATATTTGAAAAGCTGTATACCCACTATTTGTTAAAGTACAAATTGCTTTAGCTTTGATTTCATTAGCTAGTAAAGCGGCCTGATGACAAACAGTTTTAGTAACGAAACGTTTTGTTTTAATTTGTGGAGTATTTTGTGGAACCTGAATTAGCGGAGAATCCTCAACGGCCTCACAAATTTGTGTCATTTTTTGAATAACCTGTACCGGATAATTTCCTGTAGCAGTTTCTCCAGACAACATTACAGCATCAGCTCCATCCATTACAGAATTTGCAACGTCATTTACTTCAGCTCTTGTTGGTGTTAAACTTGTGATCATTGTCTCCATCATTTGTGTTGCAACGATAACAGGAATTCTGGCGATTTTAGCTCTGCGAATCAAATCTTTTTGAACTAATGGTACTTCGTGTGCAGGAAGTTCAACTCCTAAATCTCCACGTGCAACCATTAAAGCATCACAATATGCTACAATTTTATCCATGTTCTCAAGAGCTTCCGGCATTTCAATTTTAGCAACAATTGGAATTTTATATTCAGAATGTTTTGCGATTAATTCTTGTAAATCTTGTAAATCGCGAGGTGTTTTTACAAACGAAAGTGCAATCCAGTCTACTTTTTGCTCAATAGCAAAAATAGCATCTGCAATATCTTTTTCAGTCAATGCCGGTAAAGAAATTTTAGTGTTTGGAAGATTAACTCCTTTTTTAGATTTTAATTCTCCACCCTGAATTACTTTAGCAACAACTTCTGTTTTTTTATCAGTAGAAATAATTTCAAAAATCAATTTACCATCATCAAGCAAAATACGCTCTCCCGGATTAACATCATTTGGAAAATTTTGATATTTCATGAACACTTTTTGAGCCGTTCCTAAAATATCTTCTGCCGTTGTAAACGTGATTAAATCACCATCATGAACAACAGTTCCTTCTTCCATTACTCCAACTCTAAGTTTTGGCCCTTGCAAATCTCCAAGGATTGCAGTAGTATAACCAAACTCTTCGTTTAGACCTCTAATAATATTAATCTTCTCTTTTACTCCTTCGTAATCAGCGTGCGAAAAATTAACTCTAAAAACATTTACCCCTGCATCGATCATATCCTTAATGATCTCTCTTGTACCACATGCAGGACCAAGTGTAGCTACAATTTTGGTTTTTTTGTTTGTTAACATTTTTTTTAAAAAATTAGATTGTTTTTTGATTTTATTTTATCTGTATCTACAGCATAAATAGCTGCAATACTCTCTATGGTATTTAATTCTTGTTGAATTTCTGAAAAGTCAAGCGTCTCTTCGCTATTTTCTATTTTCAGGAAAAAATCTACTTTTTTGAATTCAGGAAGTAAATGAATTGTTGTTGAAACCTCACTTGTCTCATTGGAAAACAAATCTTGAGAATCATTTTTACTCACTGAAATGATCTCATTTTTATTCTGAATTAAATTCCATGAAACTGTTTTTTCGGCATCATAATAATAAAATCTTGAAAAATTTGCCTCGCCTTCTTTAGTTTGAGCATGGATCTCGTTTTTGCTCTTACTTAAGTTAATCGGAAGGGTTTTATTGATAAAATAAGCCAATCTGTAATCTTCTAATGAAGTATGGATTGCCATTAAATAATAATCAATTTCGTCAAATTCGTCTAAATCCAATCTATGAATAGCCATGTCATGAAAAATCAAGGTGTAAATATACTATTTCTAACGGAGCTTAAATAGCGAAGATGTGGTTGTTTTTATTAATTTATAAACGAAAACGTTATAGCTTTAAGATAGTTACAGCAAACTTGTAGCTATTTCTTGTCTATTTTTTCCTGAAATGCAAAATAGGCTCTTTGTGAAGCTTTCTCTTCTGCCTTCTTCTTTGAAGTTGCTCGCGCTCTTGCGATTACTTTATCGTCTATACTTAATTTTACGCCAAATAAGCGCTGACCGTCAATACCATTATCTTCAAAAATGTCATAATGAAAGACTCTCTTTTCTTTCTGACACCATTCGATAACCAAACTTTTATAGCTAATTACTTTACCCTCAAGTCGTGCAATATCGACATAAGGGGCTACAACTCTTTTTTGAATAAATTTTTCACAAAATGAATATCCCTTATCCAGATAAATTGCACCTATAAGTGATTCGAAAATATTACCATGAATATTTTCTCCAAAATGCTGGATAGGCACTTTGCTTTCTACAAAACGAACCAGGTTTAAATCTTTTCCTAATTCATTTAAATGCTCGCGACTCACAATTTTTGAGCGCATTTTTGTCAAATAACCTTCGTCGCCGTTTGGCGCTTTGTTAAATAAATGAGCTGCAATTACAGCACTTAACATAGCATCTCCTAAAAATTCAAGCCTTTCATAATTTATTGGATGTCCTGATTCATCTAATTTATTCGAAGATCTGTGCGTAAAAGCTTTCTTATAAAAATCGATTGTGGCAGGTTGAAAGCCAAGTATTTTCTGAATAGTGTCAAAAAAAATCCCGTCTTCTAGAGAACGGGATTTAGAAAATATTTTTTTGATAATATTCATATACAGAAATTAGTCAACTAATTTTTTAAACAATACGCATGCATTGTGTCCACCAAAACCAAAAGTGTTACTCATTGCAACATTTACTTCTCTTTTTTGAGGTTTGTTTAAGGTAAGATTCAATGACGGATCAATGTTTTCATCCACTACAGTATGATTAATAGTCGGAGGAACAATACTATGTTGCATCGCTAAAATAGAAGCAATTGCTTCGATAGCTCCGGCAGCACCAAGTAAGTGTCCTGTCATTGATTTAGTAGAGTTTATATTGATTGTTTTTGCATGATCGCCAAAAACAGCACTAATTGCTTTTAATTCGGCAACATCTCCTAATGGAGTAGAAGTTCCGTGAGTGTTGATATGATCTACATCTTCAGGGTTCATTCCGGCATCTCTTAATGTATTTTTCATTACTGCAATAACGCCTATTCCTTCCGGATGTGGTGCAGTTAAGTGGTAAGCATCAGATGACATTCCTCCACCTCCAACTTCGCAATAAATTTTTGCACCTCTGGCTTTAGCATGTTCATATTCTTCAAGAACTAAAGCTCCTGCTCCTTCACCTAATACAAAACCATCTCTGGTTGCATCAAAAGGTCTTGAAGCTGTTTCAGGACTTTCATTTCTTGTTGATAAGGCGTGCATAGAATTAAAACCTCCCATACCTGCAATTGTAATCGCAGCCTCAGATCCACCTGATACAATAACATCACACATTCCTAAACGGATGTAGTTAAAAGCATCAATTAATGCATTTGCAGAAGATGCACATGCAGAAACAGTAGTATAATTTGGTCCCATATAACCATTACGCATAGAAATGTGCGCAGGAGCAATATCGGCAATCATTTTAGGAATAAAAAACGGATTGAATTTTGGTGTTCCGTCTCCTTTGGCATAATAAATAACTTCTTCCTGAAAAGTTTCTAATCCTCCAATTCCTGCTCCCCAGATAACACCAACTCTTGTTTTGTCGATATTGTCATTTGTAAGTCCGGCATCTTTAATAGCCTCATCACTTGCAGCAACAGCATATTGAGCGAATTTATCTAATCTTCGAGATTCCTTGCGATCCATGTAATCTTCAATATTGAAGTTTTTTACTTCACAGGCAAATTTCGTTTTATGCTTCTCTGTATCATAATACGTGATAGGAGCGGCTCCGCTAACCCCATTCACAAGTGCCTCCCAGTAATCCTGGATATTATTCCCGATCGGAGTAAGAGCACCTAATCCTGTTACAACAACTCGCTTTAACGTCATAAATATGTGTTTTGTACTTTAAACAAATAAAACCCACGCTTTCTTAATTGTATTGTTACTTAAGAGCCATGGGCATTACAATATAAATATATCTTTTTGATTGAAAACCAATCGAAATTTAAATTTTAAAAAAATAATAACACCCGACTTATAGAATATAAAAATCGGGTGCAGTATTATTATTTTTTAGCTTCCTCGATATAAGAAATAGCTTGACCAACAGTAGCAATGTTTTCTGCTTGATCGTCTGGAATTTGAATATCAAATTCTTTTTCGAATTCCATAATAAGCTCAACAGTGTCTAATGAGTCAGCTCCTAAATCATTAGTGAAGCTTGCTTCTGTTACAACTTCGTTTTCGTCAACACCTAATTTGTCTACGATAATCGCTTTTACTCTTGATGCAATGTCTGACATAATCTTTAATTTTAGAATTTAATTTGTTGGCAAAAATAAAAAACTTTATTTTAAAACCACGATTTAGTTTATAAATGTAACACTAATTTATAAAATTAATTTCAAGAAAGACTTTTTAATACTATTTATTTTCGATTATTATTCCGTTTTTTGCATTCTCAAATTACATTCTATTATGAAAAAAATTATTGTTTTTGCCTCAGGATCAGGTACTAATGCTGAAAACATCATTAAATATTTTGCAAAAACTAAAATTGCAAAAGTTGTTTCTGTTTTTACGAATAATGCTTCGGCGAAAGTTATCGAAAGAGCAAAAAATCATCAAATTCCGACCGAAATCTTCTCAAAAAACGAATTATTAGAAAGTAACCTCTTACAAAAGATACAGGAAATCGACCCGGATATGATAGTTCTTGCAGGTTTTTTATTGAAATTTCCAGACCATATAATCGAGAAATATCCCAACAAAATAATTAACATTCATCCCGCTCTTTTACCTAAATATGGAGGAAAGGGAATGTACGGAATGCACATACACAGGGCTATAGTTAATAATAAAGAGAAAGAAACCGGAATTTCTATTCATTATGTAAATGAGCATTATGATGAAGGAGGTATTATTTTTCAGAAAGATGTAGCCTTAACAAATGAAGATACTCCGGAAACAGTAGCAGAAAAGATTCATGAACTGGAACAAAAGTATTTTCCGGAAATTATTTCGAGACTATTAGAGGATTAGACTTTAGATTTCTTAGACATAAGGCTTCTTAGATTTTAATTTCAAATAATAAAAATCTAAGAAGTCTGGAATATAAAATCTAGGAGATCCAAAAACAAAAATCTAAGAAGTCTAACAATCTAAAATCTAAGAAGTCTAAAATGAATCACGAAGTACATATATATACTGATGGCGCTGCAAAAGGAAATCCAGGAAACGGGGGGTATGGAGTAGTGATGGAATTGGTTGGCACGCCACATAAAAAAGAATTCTATGAAGGTTTCCGGCTTACTACTAATAACAGAATGGAACTCTTGGCTGTAATTGTAGGTCTGGAAAAACTCAAAAAACCAAATATGAAGGTTTTGGTGGTGTCAGATTCTAAATACGTAATTGATTCTGTTGTAAAAAAATGGGTTTTTGGCTGGGAGAAGAAGAATTATACCGGCAAAAAAAATCCGGACCTTTGGAAACGCTTCTTAATTATTTACCGCAAACATCAAGTCGATTTTAAGTGGATAAAAGGTCATAACAATCATCCTCAAAACGAACGCTGCGATGAACTGGCTGTTATGGCATCGATGCAAAAGAATCTTTCTGTAGATGTTTACTATGAAACCATAGGATCTAAATCATAAAAAAATGCGTCAGGAACAATCGCTCCTGACGCATTTTTAATATTCTTAAAATAATTTACTCTTTATCTAAGTCTTTAGCTTTGTTAAACCCTGCAAGCAAACCAACTCCTGCCATAATAAAAATGACAGACGGATAAACCGCAGAATCAGCAAGTGAAGTGTAAGTCGTGATTAGCAATGCGACAAAAATCCCTATTCCGCTTCCTATTAATAAAAAAGCCAGGTTGACAATAAACACTTTCCATAATGGAACACCTTTTCCGTGTCCTTTTAAAAAGATACTGGCATCAACACCTTTTTCTATAAGTGCTAAACGTTCTCTGTTTCTTGTTGAGTAAATAAGATAAACAATCCCGAAGATCATTAAAAAAAGACTAATTGGTATTAAAATTTCTGGTCCCATAATTTTTATGTTTTTATAATTGATTGATACCCATATGACGACAGCTTTTGAATTGAGGTTACAATAAAAGTGAAAAAATTCAATATTTTAAATCCCAAATTCCAAAACTCACTGATTATGAGTTAATTTTGAGTTTAAATTTCTTTTTTAATAAGCAATAAATCTTTATAGCAAGAGCATAGTAACGACAATCTTGTCATCCCGAGGAACGAGGGATCTCCGCAAGAAACTCCGCAATCAAAATCGCCAATCTCTGTCGAGCAACTTGTGGAGATCCCTCGTTCCTCGGGATGACAAAAATAAGAGATTGTTCTTGCAAAAACGAGTGCCCTAGCCCCGATAGAAGTGGAAATCCTTTTGTGGCGGGGTTCGCCACAAAAGATTGGAACGGATAGCGGGATTAGCTCTTAAAAAAAGATTTGGTTTTATTATAGAAATCAGGAAGACTAGATTCTAAAAATCAAATCGAAGTTGGAATTTGGAATTTTAAAAATATTGAAATTTATTTTAAAAATCTTGTAACCTAAACACAAAACGTGTCGTCCTATATAATATGAGCACAATAAGCGATCAACATTATATCGATAAAATTATACAAGGCGAGACCAATGCTTTTGCCGTGTTGGTAGATCGTTATAAAGATATGATTTTTACATTGGCTCTTAAAATGATCAAAAACAGAGAAGAAGCTGAAGAAGTTGCACAAGACACCTTTATTAAAGTATATAGTTCTCTCGCAAAGTTTAAAGGAGATTCTAAATTCTCGACCTGGATTTATAAGATTGCTTATAATACGTGTTTAGACCGTTTGAAAAAAAATAAAAAAGAAGACAATAATATATCGATAGATGAATTTTCAGCTCATTTAATAAAAACAATGGATAACGCTCTAAGTACTCTTGAAGATAAAGAACGAAAGCAAACCATTCAGAATTGCTTGAATTTATTGCCGAGTGAAGAAAATTTCTTGTTAACTTTATTTTATTTTGAAGATCAGAGTTTAGAAGAAATAGGAAAGATCATGAACATTAACGCTAATAATGTCAAGGTAAAATTATTTAGAAGCCGACAGAAATTAGCTGTAATTTTGAAAAAGCAATTAGAACCAGAAATAATAGAATGTTATGAAAGAAAATGATAAAGAAATAGAAAATCTGATTGAGAAAATGATGCGTCAAAACACCTTAGAATCACCATCTATTGACTTTACTTCAAAAATAATGTCACAGGTTTTAGTTGCTGAGAAAAGCAAAATCAAAGTATATAAACCTTTAATTTCTACAGCAACCTGGATATTCATTGCCATGGTATTAATTGCTTTGACTGCGTATGCTGTTTATTCAAATAATGATGCTTCTAATTTTGAAATTGCCAAAACATATTCTGATAAAGCTTCTGAATTATTTTCAGGAATTCATTTTTCTAAAAGTATACTGTATTCCCTTTTAATAGTTCCTTTTATGATATTAGTTCAGATTGGGGTTTTGAAGAATTATTTTGATAAGAAGTATGAGTTGTAGAATTTATTTTGAATAATTATGATTGAAAAGAAAAACAATCCGAATAACAGCAAATTATCTAAAAAAGATTTCCTGAAATGGATAAAAACGGCTGAAAAATCTCCAACGATGTATTTAGAAAAGTTTAATGAAAAATGGGAGGAAAAAAACGGAAAATTTTAAAAACCTAATAGTTGTTGTAGGTTGTTATCTGAATGAATCTTCTCTCTTTCTTAAGTAATCTATTCCCTGATAACAATCTCTGCTTATGTCATATTTGTTTTTATACATAAGATAAGTAACCGTAAGATATTCTCCTTCTTCAGATTTCATAATTGATTTGTTAAGTTGTAAAACTCCTTTTTTACCTGACGGCTTAGAATACTTTTTAAAAAATTGATCAAATCCTAAATCTGAATATTCTTTTTCTATTTTTTGATTTAATGTAAACCTTTTTGGATATCTTGGGTTTTTAAATAGTTTTTTATCCAAAACAAAACCATCATTTAAAACGGCACTTAAAAACTCTTTGAAGGACTTGAATTTTTCAGAATAATCTTCTTTATAAAATAAAAATAGCGCATCACCATTTGTCAAAACAATTTCATCACGATTTACACCAAAATATAAATCCGTAAATGATGCTGGTGGAGGTGGCAATCTAACAATTCCATTTTTAACTTCTCCTCGATCTGCCAACTTCTCAATCATTTCCTTAGAAAAATTGGGTTCTTTTCTTTCACAGGAAATCAAAAAACAAAGCAATATTAATAAGGTTAGAATTTTCTTCATAAATAAGATTTGATGTTAAAACAAATCTAACTAAAATCTTCAACACTTTTTTCAAAAATAATTATTGTATTTTAAATCCAAAAAACATATTTTAAGCACTCACAACAATCAAATACAATTCATTCATTTACAACAGTTTTAGCCCCGCAAACGATATTGTTTTTTTATGAAAATTTTGAGAACCTAAACCGTTGCAATATTGTAACTTATGAAGTATCTTTGCACCCTAATTCGAAATTCATAAAATGAATAAATTATTGATTGTTGGAACGGTTGCTTTCGATGCTATCGAAACTCCTTTCGGAAAAACAGATAAAATATTAGGTGGTGCTGCAACGTACATTGGTTTATCAGCATCATTTTTTAACTTACAATCGGCCATTGTTTCTGTAGTTGGCGACGATTTCCCTCAAGAACATTTAGATCTTTTAACTTCAAGAAATATTGATATCTCTGGTATCGAAATTGTAAAAGGCGGAAAAACCTTTTTCTGGAGCGGTTTATACCACAACGATCTAAACTCCAGAGACACTCTTGTAACTGAGTTAAACGTTTTGGCTGATTTTCAACCAAAAGTTCCTCAGAACTATAAAGATGCTGATGTTGTGATGTTAGGAAACTTACATCCTTTAGTACAAAGCAGTGTTTTGGACCAAATGGAGAAAAAACCAAAATTAGTAGTTTTAGATACTATGAACTTTTGGATGGATTGCGCTCTTCCTGAATTATTAGATGTAATTAAACGTGTAGACGTTATCACAATCAATGATGAAGAAGCAAGACAACTTTCAGGAGAATATTCATTAGTAAAAGCTGCAAACAAAATCCAGGAATTGGGACCAAAATACGTGGTGATCAAAAAAGGAGAACACGGAGCACTTTTATTCCATAACAGAGAAGTATTCTTTGCACCGGCATTACCATTAGAAGATGTTTTTGATCCAACAGGAGCCGGAGACACTTTTGCAGGTGGTTTTTCAGGATTCATCGCGCAAAGCGAAAACATTTCGTTTGGCAATATGAAAAATGCAATTATTTACGGATCTAATTTAGCTTCATTTTGTGTAGAGAAATTTGGAACCGAAAGGATGGAAACATTAAGCAAAGCAGAAGTAGCGATTCGATTACAACAATTTAAGTCGTTAACTCAGTTTGACATAGAAATATAATGCCTTGAAGCCTCGATAAAACGGGGCTTTTTTATTACGTTATTACGCACAACTTACAACAACAACACAAAATACAAAAAACAATGAGCGACGCTTTAAAACACGAATGTGGTATAGCCTTAGTTAGACTTCTTAAACCGCTTGAATATTACAAAGAAAAATACGGAACTGCTTTTTACGGGATACAAAAAATGTATCTAATGATGGAGAAGCAGCATAACCGTGGACAAGACGGCGCTGGTTTTGCAAGCATCAAACTTGATGTTGAGCCAGGACAACGCTACATTAGCAGGGTTCGCTCGAATCATGCACAGCCTATACAAGATGTTTTTAAGCAAATCAATGACCGTATCAATGAAGAATTGACTGCGAAACCTGAAATTGCTGATGACATAAACAAAATCAAAGCAGAAATTCCATACGTTGGTGAGTTATTTTTAGGGCACGTTCGTTACGGAACTTTTGGAAAAAACAGCATCGAAAGCGTACATCCATTTTTACGTCAGAGTAACTGGATGCATCGTAATCTAATTTTGGCTGGTAACTTTAATATGACCAATGTTAAAGAACTTTTTGAAAATTTAGTAGAACTTGGACAACATCCAAAAGAAATGGCCGACACTGTAACGGTGATGGAAAAAATTGGTCACTTCTTAGATAAAGAAGTAATGCAATTGTACCAGGATTGCAAAGCCGAAGGTTATTCTAAAAGAGAAGCTTCTCCAGTAATTGCAGACCGATTGGATATTGCTAAAATATTAGGACGTTCTGCTAAAAATTTAGACGGAGGTTATGCAATGGCCGGTTTACTTGGTCATGGCGACGCTTTTGTATTTAGAGATCCGGCAGGAATTCGCCCGGCATATTTCTATCAGGATGATGAAGTGGTAGTTGTAGCTTCTGAAAGACCAGTTATACAAACCGTATTTAATGTTCCTTTTGAAAGTGTTCAGGAAATTGAACCAGGAAACGCTCTGATTATTAAGAAAAGCGGAAAAGTTTCTATGGAACAAATTTTAGAACCAACAGTTAAAAAAGCATGTTCTTTTGAAAGAATTTATTTTTCAAGAGGAAGTGACGCTGAAATCTATCAGGAACGTAAAAATTTAGGAAAATTAATTTTACCGGCTGTTTTAGAATCAATTGACAGCGATACAGATAATACTGTTTTCTCTTATATACCAAATACTGCAGAAACTTCATTTTATGGTTTAGTTGAAGCAGCGCAGGATTTCTTAAATCAAAGAAAAAATAATTATATTTTAGCCAACAGAAATACGCTGACTGCTGAAACATTGCAGGAATTGTTAGCTGTAAAAATACGTACAGAAAAAGTTGCGATTAAAGATGCTAAACTTAGAACATTTATTACTGAGGATAGTAGTCGTGATGATTTAGTGGCTCACGTTTATGATGTGACTTACGGAGTAATCAAACCAACTGATAATTTGGTTATTATTGATGACAGTATTGTTCGTGGTACAACACTTAAAATGAGTATCATTAAAATGATGGATCGTTTAAAGCCTAAACGTATTGTAATTGTTTCATCGGCTCCGCAAATTCGTTACCCTGATTGTTACGGAATTGACATGGCTAAGCTTGAAGGTCTTGTCGCTTTTAGAGCAGCATTAGCTTTATTGAAAGAAAGAAACTTATATCATATCGTAGATGAAGTTTATGCAAAATGTAAAGCACAGGAAAACTATATTGATAGTGATGTTGTGAATTATGTAACTGCAATTTACGATCAGTTTACTCCTGAAGAAATCTCAGATAAAATTGCCGAAATGTTGAGTTCTCCGGAAATCAATGCTGAGGTAAAAATTATTTTCCAAAAGGTAGAAGATTTGCATATTGCATGTCCAAAAAATCTAGGAGATTGGTACTTTACGGGAGATTATCCTACACCAGGAGGAAATCGTGTTGTAAACAGGGCTTTTATGAATTTTTATGAGGGAAAAGATGCGCGAGCGTATTAATAAAATACTAACAAAAGGTTAATTTGTGCATTTCATCGGTTTTTTTTACCGTTCATCCTATATGTTTGGTAAAAATGAAAAGCTACAATACTTTTGAGATACCATAACATTAGTAGGTTAAGTTTATGGTAGATTTGGGGCAAAAAGGGTGGAAGCAATTCCACCTTTTTTATTGGAATAAAGTCAAATATTTTATAAAGTAATAGACTACAGTTACTTAATCGGATTTATTTGCCATTCGTCTATAAAATTTTTTTCATAAATATAGCTATCATACATTTACAAAACCATAACATTAGTAGGTTAAGTTTATGGTAGATTTGGGGCAAAAAGGGTGGAAGAGATTCCGCCTTTTTTATTTCTTTTTTTTAAGAAAGAACAAAGACGAAAAATATAACGACAAAAAAAAGACGAATAACCATTAGGCTATTCGTCTTTTCTCTTTATTCTATTTTCGACTACTTGTCTAAAGCAAATCTTCTTGCAACTTCTGTCCAGTTAATTACACTAAAGAAAGCTTCAATATAATCTGGTCTTCTGTTTTGATAGTTTAAGTAGTAAGCGTGCTCCCAAACATCCATTCCTAAGATTGGAGTTCCACCGTTACCGGCAACTTCCGGCATTAATGGATTATCTTGATTTGGAGTACCTACAACTTCTAGCTTACCGCCTTTTTTTACTGTTAACCAAGCCCATCCTGAACCAAATTGAGTTGCTCCGGCTTTTGCAAATTTTGCTTTAAACTCTTCGAAAGTTCCAAAAGAATCTTCGATTGCAGCTAATAAATCACCTGTTGGTAATCCACCACCATTTGGAGCCATTACAGTCCAAAATAAGTTATGATTGTAGAAACCTCCACCGTTGTTACGAACTGCAGCGTTTGTTTTATCTAAGTTGATTAAAATATTTTCGATTGTCTTACCTTCTAAATCTGTTCCTGCAATTGCAGCGTTAAGATTTGTAGTATAAGCATTATGGTGCTTTGTATGATGGATTTCCATTGTACGAGCATCAATATGTGGTTCTAGTGCATCATATGCATAAGGTAATTGTGGTAATTCAAAAGCCATGATATTTATGATTTTATGATTTATAATAATTTATCCCAAATTTAGACATTTAACTTTGGAATAGAAAATACTATTTCGTTATAATTGAATTTAATTAACTGATAATTTGATTTTTTATGAGTTAAATACTTGTAAATCTTTATTTTCCGTTAAAAGTTGTCATCGTATTTTCTAATCCGGCGGTTCCAAAAGATTTTATAATTTCTGAAGCTACTTCTAAACGTTCCGGTAATTTTGCTTTTTCGTCTTCGTCCCATTCTCCTAAAACGTAATCGATTTGCTGTCCTTTTTTGAACTGATCGCTGATGCCAAATCTAAAGCGGGTGTATTGTTGTGTATTTAAGATGAGGTTGATATTCTTCAAGCCGTTATGACCTCCGTCGCTTCCTTTTGGTTTGATGCGGATGGTTCCAAAAGACAGGTTTAAATCATCTGTAATTACTAAAATATTCTCTAGAGGTATGTTTTCTTTGTCGATCCAGTATTTTACAGCCTTGCCGCTTAAATTCATGTAGGTGTTTGGTTTAAGCAGAAAAAAGGTTCTGCCTTTGAATTTATATTCGGCCAAAGCGCCCAGTTTCACGGTTTCGAATGAAAGGCTTTCTTTTCGGGCTAAAAAATCTAATACTTTAAATCCAATATTGTGTCTTGTATTTACGTATTCGGCACCAATATTTCCTAAACCTACGATTAAATATTTCTTCATATTATCTATGTTCTCTTCTTTTTGTGTTGATGAAAACAGTTTTGTTATCCATTTTATCATAATACAAAAATAAGGTTAATTAGATAATGTGGCAATTAGATAATTAGATAATTTGGTTTGTGTGTGGCTTTAACTGCAAATAATGGCACGCGGATGACGCAGATTTGAATGGATTTAAGCGGATTATTTTTTTATCATTTTATCACACTTATAAGATTGCGTAAAAACCTTTGCAACTTTGTACCTCTGAACCTTTACAACTCTTTTCTAATAAAAAACTAAATTTCTGGCTAGCCCTGACAGAAGCGGCATCCTTTTTCTTGCTTCTTTAGCAAGGAAAAGATACAGCGGATGGCAGGAACGTCAGGTCTTGAAAAAACCGAAGATTTCTGCTTCCGAAAATTAAATTCCAAATTCCAATCTTATATAAGGCAAAATTAAAAGCAAAAAAAAGCACCAATCTTTCGATTGATGCTTTTGTATTGAAAATTTGAAAAAAATTATTTTTTCTTTCCTTTTGCAGGAGCTTTTGCAGCTTTTGCAGCCTCTTGAGCAGCTTTCATAGCAGCACGAGAGATTCTTACCTGAGCAACAACAGTGTTCTCTGGGTGCATAACTTTGTATTCTGGTTTTCCAACTTTAGTAACGTATAATTTGTTACCCATTTCAAGTGGAGTAATGTCAGCTTCAACAAAGTCAGGAAGATCTTTAGGTAAAGCTTTAACTTTTAATTTACGAGTGTTTAAACGTAAAACACCACCTGCAAGAACACCTTTTGATGTACCTACAACTTTTACAGGAACTTCCATAGTGATTTCTTTGTCATCAAATAATTGAAAGAAGTCAATGTGTAAGATTTTGTCAGATACTGGGTGAACCTGAATATCTTGTAAAATTGCATTAAATGATTTTCCTTTTCCAAGCTCAATCACAACTGTGTGTGCGTTTGGAGTGTAAACCAAGTTTTTGAACGCTGCAGCGTCTGCTGAGAAGTGTACTGCTTGATTTCCTCCGTATAACACGCAAGGAACCGCTCCAGCATTACGTAAGGCTTTAGTTGACACTTTGCCCACGCTTTCTCTTTCTGATCCTTTAATTGTAATCGATTTCATTGTAAAAAAATATAGTTATTAATAAATATTCTAATTTGTTATAAGCTTTAGGCTTTTGTAAAGCATCATATTGCTTTTACATTATAAATTTTCCACTAATGGAATTGTTGTGGTGTACCATGTGCATAACTTCAGCAAAAAGAGGTGCACAACTCACTACTCTTATTTTTTTTGATTCTTTCTTTAACGGAATAGAATCGGTAACTATTAACTCGCTTAATTTTGAGTTTTCAATTTTTTCGTAAGCGTCACCAGATAAAATGGCGTGTGTACAAATGGCCCTTACGCTTAATGCTCCTTTTTCGATCATTAAATCTGCTGCTTTTGCTAATGTACCACCAGTATCGATCATGTCGTCTACTAATATTACGTTACGTCCTTTTACTTCACCAATTAGTTCCATAGTGTCGATAACGTTGGCTGCTTTTCTTTGTTTGTAACAGATTACTACATCTGATTCCAGAAACTTAGAGTAAGCATATGCTCTTTTTGAACCTCCCATATCCGGAGATGCAATGGTTAGATTGTCTAACTTTAAACTTTCTACGTATGGTAAAAAGATTGTAGATGCAAATAAATGATCTACTGGTTTTTCGAAAAACCCCTGAATTTGATCTGCGTGCAAATCCATTGTCATAACTCTTGTCGCTCCGGCAGCATCTAATAAATTAGCTACTAATTTTGCTCCAATCGGAACTCTTGGTTTATCTTTTCTGTCTTGTCTTGCCCAACCAAAATAAGGCATAACAGCTGTAATGTGTCTTGCAGATGCGCGTTTTGCAGCATCAATCATCAGTAACAATTCCATCAAATTATCAGCAGTTGGAAAAGTTGAACACACGATAAAAACGCGTAATCCTCTGATTGACTCTTCGTAAGATGGCTGAAATTCTCCATCACTATACGTTGACATCGTTACTTTACCCAGCGGGATTCCGTATTGCTCGGCAATTTTTTCCGCAAGATAAACACTTTTTGAACAAGCAAATATTTTAGCTTCTGGTTCTAGGTGCGACATTATAATTTGTTGTTTTGTAGTTAGTTGTGTGTGCTTCGTTTTAACGAGGTGCAAATTTAGAAAATTTATTGGACACTGAAAGGAAAAATTTAAGTATTTTTAGTAGAACATTTAATTTTATTTTTTACATTTGCACCGTGTTAAAGGAATAAGCACAGTTATGACATCATAATTAACTTATTCTATTGCGTTAAAATAATTAATTCATTAGTTATTTTTTCGTCTGCTAAGCCCGGATGGCGGAATTGGTAGACGCGCTGGTCTCAAACACCTGTGGGAAACCGTGCCGGTTCGACTCCGGCTCCGGGTACAAAAACCTCTTCGTAACTGAAGAGGTTTTTTTGGTTTTATACAATTTGACAATCAATTGTGTCAGGATAATTGTTTTGCTTTTTGGATTGGTTATATCTACTTCGTGGTTTTATTTTAATTCTTCTTTTGTGTAATTTCTAGTTTTTTGTGCTTGATTCGTTTTTTTTTTTTTTTTTTTTTAAATTAAAGATTTTAGGTGATGTGTCTGGACTGGTAAATTTATCGGGTTTGTTGTAGCGAAGAATGTGGTCAACTTGTATTAGGCTTGAGTTTTTAGCAAAAAAAAATACCACTTACATTTGTAAATGGTATTTAATAAGCTCCCTCTCTTGGGCTCGAACCAAGGACCCTCTGATTAACAGTCAGATGCTCTAACCAACTGAGCTAAGAAGGAATCACCTTAAAGGTAAATATGTTTGCTAAAAAAAGTTGCTCCCCCTCTTGGGCTCGAACCAAGGACCCTCTGATTAACAGTCAGATGCTCTAACCAACTGAGCTAAGGAGGAAGTTGTTGTTCTTTTTAGCGAGTGCAAATATAGAGGATTTTTTAGTTTCTCAAAAATATTTTAGCACTTTTTATAAAATATTTTTACTTGCCTACAATTGCTTTGTAAATGTCGTTTCCGTTAGCGAATAAAAGCAGTCCTATAAGTAAAACGAAACCAACCATTTGGGCGTTTTCAAGGAATTTATCGCTCGGTTTTCTGCCACTAATTATTTCATATAATAAAAACATCACATGACCACCATCAAGTGCCGGAATTGGCAATAAATTCATAACTCCAAGCATAATCGATAATAAAGCAGTGATCGACCAGAATACTTCCCAGCTCCAAGAACTTGGAAAAATGTTAAAAATCGCTGCAAAACCACCTACTTGTTTGTATGCTTTTGTTTCAGGGTTAAAAATCATTTTAAGCTGTTTTCCGTAACCTACTAATTGATCTTTACCTTTTGTTAGTCCCACAGGAATTGATTCAAGGAAACTATAGTTTTTAGTGCTTACTTTATAATACCCCAGTTTTTCTAATGATTCAATATTTAAACCACCAACACCAACTCCTAATTTTCCAGCAGTAGAAACTTTAACTGTAACAGGGATTTGTTTTAAATCTCGTAAAACTACAGCAGGAATTGTTTTTCCTTTGTTACTTTCTAAAATAGCTTTCGCCTGATCAAAATATCTTGCCTCTTGTCCGTTAAGACTAACAATTAAATCTTTTGGTTTTAAAGCCGTATTATTTCCTGATTCAGGAGTTACACTTGCCACAGCAAAAGGAATCCTCATGTCTACAAGCGGGGCATTTTTCTGTTTTGACAACTGATCTACAAAATCAGTAGGCATTTTTATGGTTTGTTGTTGTCCGTTTCTTTCGATTAAAACTTCTTTAGCCATTATAATTTTCATGTTGATGTCGTTATCGAAGTTTTCTATTTTTTGCCCGTCAACAGCCAGGAATTTATCACCGGTTTTAAAACCAGCTTTTATCATTACAGGACTTTCAACTAAAACTCCGTCTTTTAAATCAGCATTTGCTACATATGTATCGCCATAAGCAAACGCCATACCTATATATATAATAAACGCCAGAATGAAGTTTACCGTAACTCCACCCAACATAATAATCAAACGCTGCCATGCTGGCTTAGAACGAAATTCCCACGGTTGCGGAGGCAAAGCCATTTGTTCTTTATCCATGCTTTCGTCGATCATTCCGGAGATTTTTACATAACCTCCAAGTGGTAACCATCCGATTCCGTATTCGGTTTCGCCAATTTTCTTTTTTAATAGAGAATATTTAACATCAAAAAATAAGTAAAATTTTTCGACCCTTGTTTTAAATAATTTTGCAGGAATAAAATGTCCTAATTCGTGAAGAATAATAAGTAAAGATAAACTCAATAGAAATTGAGAGAGTTTGATAACTATATCCATTTTGTATTTTTAGTTCGTAATTTAACGCACAAAAGTAACGTTTTCTGATTAATTTGAGACCGCAAGATAATACTTAAGGTTTTAAATGTTTGTTAATTAATAAACATTTAGATTTCTAGTTTTAACAAGAAGCTTTAACTTTACTTTTTTAAACACTATCTCACTCAATAGGTAGTATAAAACCATTAAAAGTTACAATTATGGCTTCATTATTATTTTCTCCTCTTACTATAAAAAAAATTACTTTAAAAAATAGAATCGTTATATCGCCTATGTGTCAATATTCAGCAATTGATGGATTTGCAAACAATTGGCATTTGGTTCACTTAGGCAGTCGTGCCAGCGGAGGAGCAGGTTTAATTATTCAGGAAGCTACAGCAGTTTCTCCAGAAGCGAGAATTTCTCCTTCTGATTTAGGAATCTGGAAAGATGAACATATTGAAAAATTAAAAAGCATCAACGAATTTATTATTTCCCAAAATTCAGTTCCCGGAATTCAATTAGCACATGCAGGACGTAAAGCAAGTGTTTCGGTTCCTTGGGAGGGTAATAAAAAATTAGATTCAACAAAAGGAGGATGGCAGACTGTTTCGGCGAGTTCAATTCCATACCACGATGATGAGCCATTTCTTCCGGAAACATTGGACGAAAACGGAATTCAAAAAGTTATTTCAGATTTTAAGGCAGCAACAAAAAGAGCTGTTGAAGCAGGTTATCAGGTAGTGGAAATCCACGGAGCACATGGTTATTTATTACATCAGTTTTTATCACCTTTAACTAATATCAGAACGGATAAATATGGCGGAAGTTTCGAAAACAGAATTCGTTTCACCTTAGAAATTGTAGATGCTGTAAAATCAGAATGGCCATCAGATTTACCTTTATTTGTTAGAATTTCAGCTACAGACTGGGCAGAAGGAGGTTGGAATCCGGAAGAATCTGTAAAACTTTCAGCGATCTTAAAAGAAAAAGGAGTTGATTTGATTGACGTTTCTTCAGGCGGTTTGGTTTCGCACCAAAAGATTTCTGTTGGTCCTGGTTATCAGGTTTCTTTCGCGGAACAAATCAAGAAAGAAGTAAATGTTTTAACCGGTGCAGTTGGTTTAATTACTGAGGCAAAGCAAGCCGAAGCAATTTTAGAAAATGGTCAGGCCGATTTGGTTTTATTTGCAAGAGAATCCCTTAGAAATCCGAACTTGCCGTTAGATTTTGCCAAAGAATTAAACGACGATATTCAATGGCCAAAACAATACGAACGCGCTAAAATTTAATTTTTCTTGCCACAGATTACACAGATTTCAATTCAATTTTGAATTTTTTTTGCCCAATACAATTAGTGAGAATTAGTGAAATTCGTGGCGAACTTTTATTTAAAAAAATCATTCTAATCTGTGACAGAAAAAACTAAACAACATACAAAATGCAAAAAATAAAAACAGCACTATTATCATACGGAATGTCGGGAAAAGTTTTTCATGCTCCGTTTTTAGATATTCACCCTGGATTTGAACTTTTAGGTTCTTGGGAAAGAAGTAAAAAATTAATTCAGGCAGATTATCCAACCGTAAAAAGTTATCCTTCTATTGAGGATTTATTGGCAGATGATGTCGATTTGGTAATTGTAAATACACCTGTTGGAACACATTTCGAATATGCAAAGAAAGTTTTATTGGCAGGAAAACATGCTGTTGTTGAAAAAGCATTTACAACAACCGTTGCTGAAGCCGAAGAATTAGGCGCAATTGCTAAAGAAAAAGGATTAAAATTAGCTGTTTTCCAAAACAGAAGATGGGATAGTGATTTTAAAACTGTTCAAAAAATAATTAACGAAGGAACTTTAGGCGATTTGGTAGAAGCCGAATTTCATTTTGACAGATATAATCCATTATTGAGCCCAAAAGCACATAAGGAAACTGTAAATGATGGTGCAGGAATCCTGAAAGATTTAGGTCCGCATTTAATCGATCAGGCCGTTTGTTTATTTGGTTCTCCAAAATCGGTTTTTGGCGATATTCGCTATACAAGAGAAAATTCCTTAGTAGATGACTGGATCGATTTATTATTAATTTACGAAGATTTCAGGGTTCGTCTAAAGGCCAGTTTTTTTGTTAGAGAGGCAAATCCTGCATATACGATTCATGGTAAAAAGGGATCTTTCCTAAAACCTCGCGGAGATGTTCAGGAAGATGATTTGAAACTGGGAAAAAAACCAAACTTAGAGTCTTGGGGAACAGAATCTGAAACCTTAAATGGACTTTTGCATGCCGAAATTGACGGAAAAGAAATAAGAGAAAAGATACCAACACTTCAAGGAAATTATTTTTCATTTTTTGATGGTGTTTATGATTCGATTTCAAATAATAAAACCGAACCTGTAACAGCACAAGACGGTCTAAAAGTAATGCAGATTATAGAAGCTGCAATTGCAAGCCATGCACAGCAAAAAGTCATTAATTTGTAAAAAGTAGCCCACGGATTTTGCGGATAAAACGGATCATCACGGATTTGTTTTAAGGTAAAGATTTTCTGTAGAGACGCACAGCAGTGCGTCTTTTTTTATGCGGACACATAAAAACCTTAGTAACTTAGCATCTCAGAACCTTAGCACCTTTAAAAAACTTTGCCCTTTTAAAAAAGAATTTATAAACATACAACGTTATAAATTTAGTAACTAGTAGGGTTTTATAGTCTATAAAGTTGCTTTTTAGTACTTTTATAGTATCAAATCTAAAAAGCATCACTTTGATAAGTTTCAATCCATTATCGCTATTTCAAACTAAAGGTAAAATCAAGAAAGTTTACAGAGAAGCAAAAGCTTCTTATTTAAACCGAATTCGAATTGCTGTGGGAATATTTTATTTTGGAATGGGATTAAGTTTTGCAACCTGGGCCAGTAGAATTCCGGACATTAAAAGTGCCTTGAATTTATCCGAAGGTGATTTGGGATCAATTCTTTTTGCCCTGCCAATGGGACAATTAATTATTATGCCTTTTTCAGGAAAGATGGTTACTAAGTTTGGAAGTCACAGAATTCTGATTTTCTCCTTGATAATGTATGTTTTATGTTTGGCAAATTTAGGTTTGGCCACATCAGCATTACAATTATCGTTAGGATTATTTCTATTCGGAATTTTCGGAAATCTAGCCAACATCGCCGTTAATACACAAGGGGTTTATACTGAAGTACTTTTTAAGAGAACAATTATGTCTTCTTTTCATGGCATGTGGAGTTTTGCCGGATTTACCGGTGCTTTGGTTGGGTTAGGAATGTTAACTTTAAAACTCACACCTTTTCATCATTTCTTAATTGTTGGAGGAATTGTGTTATTAATGGTTGCTTTCAATTTTCAATTTTTGGTAAAAGCCAAAGAAAAAATAAAACATAAAACTGCTGAAAAGAAAAAGCTTTTTGTAAAACCGGACAGCGCATTAATATGGCTTGGTGTAATTGGTTTTTGCAGTATGGCAAGCGAAGGTGTAATGTTTGACTGGAGTGGTGTTTACTTCAAGGACATTGTAAAAGCGCCCGGAGCTTTAGTAATCTTAGGATATACTTCATTTATGATTATGATGGCCAGCGGAAGATTTTTAGGCGACGGAATGATTAATAAATTTGGCCGCGAACGCGTTATGCAAATTAGTGGTGTCATGATTTCTACCGGACTTTTTACCGCAGTCTTTCTACCTTATATTATACCGTGTACAATTGCTTTTATGCTTGTTGGTTTAGGAGTTGCTACAATTGTTCCTACAGTTTATAGTATGGCAGGAAAAAATCCAACTGTTCCTCCTGGAGAAGCTCTAACAATTGTTTCAAGCGTAAGTTTCTTAGGTTTTTTAATGGGACCTCCCGTTATTGGGCATATTGCTGAAAGCTTTGGACTTCAATTTTCTTTTGCTTTTATTGGAATTTTTGGTGTTCTGATTGCCTTTATGGTCTCTAAAATTAGAACAACAGAATAAATTAAATGCTTTTATAGTTGAGAACATTTTAATGATTAAAACCAATTAATGTTTTTAATCATTAAATAAACTCTTAAAAAGTTTTTATAATAAAAAAAATTAACAAGAAATTACTTTATTATTGTTTTTTGTTTATATTTGATTTTTGAAATCTATTCTTGATAGATTTGAATATACCATAAGTCTTTTCCAAAGACCAATTTTATCTTTTGATGTAAGGATCTAAAGTGTTTTGAAAAACCAAAGCAATTTAATCTGAAAATTATTGATTAAAGTAAATTGGTTTTTCATGGGAAAAAAATACGCACTTGTTTTTATTTTATTGTCTTTCGGAACTGCTTATGCACAACAAGAAACTACTTTTTCAGGGATAGTAATTGATGCAAAGACACAAAATCCTCTGGAGAATATTGTGGTAAGTATTCAGAATTCTTCTATTACACAACTTACCAATACAAAAGGAAAATTTGAATTACAATCTTCCATACAAGGAGAACAGTTATTACTACTACATAGTCAGGGATATAAAGATTTACTGCTAAAAATAAATTCAAATTCAGAGCAAAAAGTTAATCTCGGGATATTGCAATTAGAAGATAATTTTTCTATTGAGATTCCTGCAGCTTTAATCACATTGTTAGACAGTGATTTGTCTGATGATAATAGTTCGTCAGAGATGACTTCAGGACTTTTGCAATCTTCAAAAGATGCTTTTATGCAATCTTCAGCTTTTAATTGGGGACAGGCCAGGTTTAGGGTTCGGGGTTTAGACAGTGAAAATGGTACCATGATGCTCAATGGCATGAGTATGAATAAAATTTATGACGGAAGACCACAATGGAGTAATTGGGGAGGTTTGAATGATGTGCTTAGAAATCAGGAATTCTCTGTTGGGGCAGCAGCTTCAAATTACACTTTTGGAGGGATATTGGGAACACAGCAAATTTCAACCCGCGCCTCGGCGTATAGGAAAGGAGCAAGACTTACTTTTTCAGCAAGCAATACCTCTTATAATTGGCGTGCTAATGCTACATACGTTTCGGGCATGAATTCTAAAGGTTGGGCGTATGTGATTTCAGCAGGAAAACGTTTAGGAAATGAAGGTTACTTTGAAGGAACTAATTTTGATGCTGAATCATTTTTTATAAGCTTGGAAAAGAAATTAAACAACAAACATTCTTTAAACTTTACAGGATTTTATACTCCCAGTTCCAGAGGAAAAAATTCAGCAAATACAAATGAAGTAATACAATTAACCAACGAAAAATACAATTCATACTGGGGATACCAAAATGGAGAAAAACGAAATGCCAGAGTAAAAAACGTCGAAGAGCCATTAGCAATGCTAAATCATTATTTTAAGATAAATGAAAAAGCAAATCTGAATTCGACTGTAATGTATCAGTTTGGCAAAATAGGGAATAGCACGATTGATTACCAAAATGCAAATAGTCCGGATCCTGTTTATTATCGAAAATTACCCAGTTATTATACTTCGCTATATGGAAAAGATAAAGGTGAGTTTTCTGGAGATTTCACTCCGGATTATTTAAGTGCAGAACAAAACAAAAGACTATTTCTGGAAAATCCTCAAATTAGATGGGATGAAATCTATCAGGCAAATCAGAGGCCAATATTAAATTCTGATGGGAAAATTATAAGTTATCGGCCTTCACAAAGTCATTATGTTTTGTACGAAGACAGAACGGATGATAAAACTTTTTCAGCCAATACAAACTTAAATATTCAAATTACAGAAAATAGTAGTTTTGATGGTGGAATAACATTTAGAAATTTGAAATCTCATCAATTTCAATATCTTTTAGATTTATTAGGAGGTGAATATTTTACAGATATCGATGCATTTTATAGTGGAGATCAAGCACAATCGGATTTGCAAAATCCAAATCGGCAGGTAAAAAAAGGAGATATTTACGGATACAATTATAATTTGCTGGCTACGACAATTGATGCTTTTACGCAGTTTAAATTTAATTATAATAAAGTCGATTTTTATGTAGGACAATCGTATTCGGTTTCAAATTATCAAAGACAAGGTTTGTATCAAAACGGAATCTATTCAACAAGTTCTCTGGGCAAAAGTCAGAAAGTAAATTTCGAAAATTTTGGTTTCAAAGGCGGATTCACCTATAAGATTTCAGGGAAGCAATGGCTTTTTTTTAACGGAATGCATCTTACCAGAGCACCATCTCTTCGAAATACTTTTGCAAACTCACGTTTAAATAACTCAGTTGTTGACGGAATTGAAAATGAAAATATCAGTAGTACCGAAGGTAATTATGTCTATCGCTCCCCCAAACTTAAAATCCGTACAACGGTTTATTATACATTAATAAAAAACAGTACTAAAACTTCTTTCTTTTATGCTGAAGGAATTTTTGACAGAGGAGCAAGCTATAACAATACAGATGCATTTGTAAGTCAGACTTTAACAAATTTAGATAAGAAGAATATTGGAGCAGAATTAAGTTTTGAATATCAGATTTCATCAACTATAAAAACAACCTTGTCTATTGCTTACGGTAATTATACCTATAATAGTAATCCAAATGTTTCGATTACAAATGATGCAAATGCTGCGAAAGGAGATGTACAAACCACTTTTGATTTTGGAGAATCCTATCTTAAAGGGTATAAACAGCCAGGTATGCCACAGCAAGCTTATTCGATTGGATTAGAATATAGAGATCCAAAATATTGGTGGTTCGGGGCAAATATTAATTATATGACAGAAAGTTATATTGATATTTCACCTATTGCCAGAACGGCTCGTTTTTATAAAAATCCTATTAGTGGTCTAGTGTTTCCTGAAGCTACGGAAAACCGGGCTGCAGCTTTATTAAAACAGGAAAAATTTGATCCAATTTCATTACTAAATATTACAGGAGGTAAATCCTGGCGTATTTCAGGAAAATACATTGGACTTTTTGCGAGTATAAACAATGTCCTCGACCTTACATATAAAACAGGAGGATTTGAACAAGCCCGAAATGCCAATTTCAGGGCACTTAATCAAGACGTGTCCAGTCAAACACCATCATTTGGCCCTAAATATTTTTATGGTTACGGAAGAACGTATTTCATGAATCTTACTATCAGCTTATAATCTTTAAAACATTCACTATAATGAAAAATAAATCCCTAATGATCTTTTTTGCTTTCCTGTCGTTTCTTTTTTATAGTTGTAATAATGAAGTAGAAATTCCAAAGTTAGAATGTACGCAGCCTAATTTAGCAGTAAACCAAGAAGTTCAAAAAGTTAAAGATCTTTCTGGCTCAGTTCCTAAGCAATATAGTTATAATGATGTAATCGAGGCTTATGTTGTATCCAGTGATGAAGGAGGTAATTTTTTTAAGGCGATTTCTTTTCAAACGTTAGCAACTGATCAAAAACCGGCAATTGGATTTAGTGTTCCTGTTGATGTTTCGAATACGTATATTGATTTTCGTATTGGAAACAAAGTCTATATAAAACTTAAAAGTCAATTTACTGACATATATTTTGGAAGTTTAAGAGTTGGAAGCTTATATGTTAGTAATGCCGGTGATCCAACAATTGGAAGAGTATCACAAAATGATTATAAAAATGTTCTGAATGCCTCCTGTGTATTCATTGATGAAAGCCAATTGGTTAAGTCTGTTTCTATTGAAGAAGCATTAAACGATGATCGCCTAAATACTTTGATAGAATTAAATGATGTTCAGTTTTCTGAAGAAGCAATTGGTCGTCATTATTTTGAAGAGTCAAATAATGTTGGTGGTTCAACCAATTGGAATTTGCGTGATAAAACAGGAAATCAAATTATTTTCAGAACTAGCAGTTATGCCAGCTTTGCAGATAATATTGTGCCACAAGAAAGCGGAAAAGTGAGAGGGATAGTGACAAAATTTGGATCAGATTATCAAATGATGATCAGATCAGAAAAAGATTTGGTAATGAACGGAAAAAGAACTGTTCCGTTTTTTGCAGAAGATTTTCAATCGGTGAAAAATAATATAAATTTCACGCTGCCAGGTTGGAGTAATATTGTAGAAAAAGCTTCAAAAATATGGAAAAGTATGTTGTATGCCGGAAATGGCTATGCAGAGTTCAATACTACAAGTACAACAGCCGCCGAAAATATTGCCTGGTTAGTTACTCCTAAAATTAATATGAATGGTTATAAAAATGCAGTGCTGTCTTTTAGAAGTGCTCAACATGATTTAAAAGTTGATTCTCCTTTAAATTCTCTTGAGGTTTATATATCAGACAATTTTGACGGATCACATATCGCGAAGGCAAAATGGATAAAATTACAAGCAAATTTACCTTCCTTATCAACGCCTACACGACAATTTATAAGTTCAGGTGGAATTGACTTATCTTCTTATTCCGGAAATATTCATATTGCTTTTAAATATATTGGTTCAGGTAAAGACAAAACACTTAATGGTGCTTTTATGGTTGACGATGTTAAAATTTTTGGAGAAAAATAAGCCACTGAATTTTTAAAAATTAAATTAAAGTGCTGATTTTTAGATGATAATTTAATAGTATATTGTTTTTAGGATTTAAAGTGTTAAAATTTAATTGAATTTTGTATTTTGGTCATCCCAAATTGATACAAAAACTATGAAAACCTACTTTATTGCCATCATGATGATGGTTTTTCCATGCTTGTTGCACAGTCAGGATCAAAACGCACCTGTAAGATTAAAGCAAATCAACATTGTAAAAACAAATTACCAAAATTCTAAAGACGGAGAGATTGTAAATAAAACCGTTGTTTTTAAAGACGGAAAAATACAAACTATTACAACCTCAGATGTCGTTCAGCATTTTTTTTATAATACAAAAGGATTGTTGGATATGACCGTAAAAGACAAAGTTGGAAGTGACTGGAAAGAAGTTGTAAACTATACCTATGATGCTGATAATAACATTACAAAATTCGTTAAAAAGTATCAGGAAGGTAACGACTATATTACAAAAACTGTAACTTTTGGATATGAAGGAGCAAGAGTAAAAGTAATCACTAAAAAAAGTACAAATCACCAGAATATTGTTGATGATGTTGAATATATTGTCGAGAACGGTATAATTGTAAGACGTACGACGAGAGATCGAAACAAAGCAATAATTGGTAAAATTGAATACGTGTATATCAATGATAATGTTGCCAAACACAAAGGTTTAGTTGGTGATAAAATATCTAAAACGTATACTTTTGATGATAAAAAATCTGTAGATGCTTTAATTGTTCAAAGCTTATTTGGAGATAATTATAAAGTAATTGTACCAATGATTTCTTATCATGAAGATGAATTTAGTTTTGAAGCAATCTCATATAATAACGAAATGAATTTTAGTCCGTCATCAGCTGTTTTAGTAGCTGTGAGCAGAAAATTCAAATACAACAAATTAAACTATCCAATTTCTTGTTCACAAGTTGAAGAAAACGGGATAGTAAAAACAGAAAAGACTTTTATTTACGAATAAATCGCTCTTTAAAGTTATCAGACCATTTAAAAATTAAGATATATAATGAGATTAAATTCTTATATTCTTAATTTTTAAATGGTTTTTTATTTAATAGAAATACTAATTTCTTAAATAGAACTTAAAAACAAAATTCTATAAGCGTTAGTACCTTACAAATCATTAAATTTGCACCTTATTCAAAGCTATGTTAGAAAAAGAAATTATAAATTTTGAGAGAACTGCTATTGTTGGTATTGTAACTCAAAATCAAAGTGAAGAAAAACTTAATGAATATCTTGATGAATTAGAGTTTTTGACTTTTACTGCCGGTGGAGAAGTTATTAAACGCTTTTCTCAAAAAATGGAACGCCCAAATCCTAAGACTTTTGTTGGAACAGGGAAAATAGAAGAAATCAATCTTTTTGTAAAAGAAAACGACATATCGACTTTAATCTTTGATGATGAATTATCACCATCACAGCAAAAAAATATCTCTAAAATTATAGATTGTAAAATCTTAGACAGAACACACCTTATTCTGGATATTTTTGCACAAAGAGCTGAAACATCGTATGCAAGAACGCAAGTAGAGCTGGCTCAATGTCAGTATTTATTGCCTAGACTTTCTGGTATGTGGACTCACCTTGAGCGCCAAAAAGGTGGTATTGGTATGCGTGGACCTGGAGAAACTGAAATTGAAACTGACAGACGTATTGTCCGTGATCGTATTGCACTCTTAAAAGACAAAATAAAGACCATTGACAAACAAATGGGCGTTCAACGTAGTAATCGTGGTGCTATGGTTCGTGTGGCTTTAGTAGGTTATACGAATGTTGGTAAATCGACATTGATGAACGCGGTAGGTAAAAGTGACGTTTTTGTTGAAAATAAATTATTCGCAACATTAGATACAACAGTTCGAAAAGTTGTGATTAAAAACTTACCATTTTTACTTTCAGATACTGTAGGTTTTATTAGAAAATTGCCAACGCAATTGGTAGATTCTTTTAAAAGTACATTAGATGAGGTTCGTGAAGCTGATTTGCTGTTGCATGTTGTAGATATTTCACATCCTGATTTTGAAGATCATATAGAATCTGTAAATCAAACTTTATTAGAAATCAAAAGTAATGACAAACCTACAATTATGGTTTTTAATAAAATTGATGCCTATAAACATTTGACAATTGACGAAGATGATTTAATTACCGAAAAAACAAGAAGACATTACACGCTTGAGGAATGGAAACAAACCTGGATGAGTAATGTTGGTCAGAATAAAGCATTGTTTATTTCGGCTACACAAAAAGAAAACTTTGAGGAATTTAGGGAAATAGTATACGAAGCAGTTCGCCAGATTCATATCACAAGATTTCCGTATAATAAATTTTTGTATCCGGATTATAAAGATGCAATCGAGAAAGAAGAAGAAGAACAAGATGAGGAATAAATAAAATTTTTTACCTCAAAGAGCGCAAAGATTTTATAATAAGTACCTCAGCAAAACACAAAGTTCGCAAAGCTAAATCTATATAGCTTTGCGAACTTTTTTTTTAAGCTTTATGTTTTTATGCTGGGATTAATTTCACTAAGATGCAAAAGTATTCATAATATAAACTATGCGTCCTTGCGGCTTTGCGAGATTATTTCAGCTCAGTAAAAAAATCCATGTGTTCCTGGTAAATTAAAATCCGAAATTAATCCCTAAACCAAATACTTCTCTTGTTTGAAAACCTTTAAAAGCATTATCATCATAAATGGCCTGGAAGGATAAATTGGCAGATAAAAACTTGTTTACTTTCATGATAATATTCAATGAGTAATTAATATCTACGTTTTGAGGATCTTCTAAGTAATTAGAATATAAGTTCAAAGTATTTTCGGCAGTTACATTAGTCATGATCGCTAATTTGTAATAAACCGAAGCATAGAAACCTAACTCGTAACGCATCGTTTTATTGGCGTCTACACCAAAATAATCCCCATCGACATACGGTAAACCAGTTGCCTGATCGATTCCTGAAGTATAAGCACCATCTACAAAAGTAAATTTAGAAGTTAAAGGCGCAAAGTTTATTTTTAGATTATCATCTTTTGTCCAGTAAATACCAGGACCTGTAGTAAGATATCCAGGAGACATGAATTGAGTATTTTCAGTTCTGATCTCTTTGCCGTTTTCATCTTTTCCATACAAATAACCCGTTGAAAATTGAGTTCTGAAATTCAGGAAATAAGAGTAATACCATTGTCCGAAAGCTTTTTTTCCAAAAATTGAATTGAATTCCAAACGGTCATCAGTCTTTTTTTCATAGTCGGCATTTTTAGTTTGTAAAAGTCCGTAAGAAGCTAAAACCTTATTATCCCAGGTAATATCATCTTTTTTGTAATTAAAATCATAGTTGATTCCTAAAGTTCCTGAGAAACTATCTTCACCTCCGGCAATCCAATTATTAAAGCTTGACTGATTTAATAAAAGAGAAACCGTCCCTTTTGCTTTCCAGCCCTCTTCTTCGATAGTATCATTTATTTTCTTTACTGCTTTTTCAGTATTCTGAATTAATTCCTTTTCCGAATTTTGGGCTTGAACAAAAGTTAAGTTCGCTAAAATAAAAAGTAATAATGTTAGCTTTCTCATGGTATATAGTTTAAATGTGTAAGAACAAATATACTAAAAACCCTTAAAAGGTTTGGGATTATTGGGCCTAAAAAGAAAGTTATTTCTTAGATTCTTTGTATAGTGGTACTGCAGAACAAGCTTCTCCGTACATTATACTTCTTGCAAAAGGTTGCAGGTAAGTTGCGGCTAAAATATAAGCACGGGTTGGAACCGGTTTTTTAGAACAGCCTTTGACAATTACCGGTTTGTTTTTGTATTCAGAATAATCGAGTTTACTTAAAATCTCTTCGTATAAACTTGCATCTAGATCTTCTATTGTTCCGTTTACTACTTTTTTTGCAAAAGGAGCCAATTGAATTGCAACTAAAATTGAAGACCACGCAGGAACGATAGCATCTGTGCTACAGTTTATAGCAACATATTGGTCTTGATATTGTGACCAATCATGATTTTTTAAGTGTTCTCTAAAATCTTTTTCTTTTAATAAAAAACCTTCTAAAAGCCATTGCGAAATGTCAATTTGAGTACGTATTCCTTTTGGATAATAATCCTCCAGATCAAATACTTCCAGGACACTGTTGGCAACTTTATTGATTATTTCTTCCATCTTTTTTAGTTTGCAGTCTTCTAAAAAAAATCTCAGTCGCAGTTTTCAGTCTCAGTTAAATACTGAAAACTGAAACTGTAAACTGTATACTTTTTTAAAGCATTCCTAATTCTAATTTTGCTTCTTCGCTCATTAAATCTTTACTCCAGGGTGGGTCAAAAGTAATTTCAACATCAACATCTTTTATGTTTTCAATTGTTTTTACTTTTTCTTCAACTTCTCTTGGTAAACTTTCCGCAACCGGACAGTTAGGAGATGTTAATGTCATCAGGATTTTTACTTCATAATCTGTATTTACCATTACGTCATAAATCAATCCTAATTCATAAATATCAACAGGAATCTCCGGATCGTAAATGCTCTTTAAAACTTTTACAATTGATTCTCCTAATTCGTTTGTGTCTATTTCTTGTTCCATTTTCTTGTTTTGTATTTTTTTTTCGCCACGAATTTCACAAATTTCCCGAATTAAGTATTGTGATTAAAAAATTCGAGCTAATTGGTGAAATTCGTGGCAAAAGAAATTTAATTTTTATTTTTTGCATCAAAAGCCAAAGCGTACATTTTAATATTTTTTATCATCGAAACCAAACCGTTTGCGCGTGTTACAGACAAATGTTCTTTTAGACCTATTTCGTCAATAAATTCAGTATCGGCTTTTATAATATCTTCTGCTTTTTGATTAGAGAAAGCGCGGATTAAAATAGCGATTATTCCTTTGGTTAAAATTGCATCACTATCTGCAGTAAATACAATTTTATCGTCATTTTGCTCGCCTTGTAACCAAACTTTCGATTGACACCCTTTGATTAAATTCTCTTCTGTTTTATATTCCTCTTTAATCAACGGAAGACTTTTTCCCAGTTCGATGATGTATTCATAACGTTGCATCCAATCATCAAACATCGAAAATTCGTCTATTATTTCGTTTTGTATTTCTTTTATTGTCATAATTATTCTTTCGTAAAACTAACCAGCAAATTTACCAATTTTTCTATTTCCTTTGGAGGAGTTCCATTGTCGAAACCCAGGGTTTCATATGTTTGTTGATTTTGAACTATTTTTAAATTTCCAATTGCTGCTCCGTCATAAAAACGCTTTTCTGTGGGAGCTTTTAAAGTTTTAATACCTTCCAGATCGATTTTTGAAAATTCAGCTACAATCTGTTTCCATTTTGCATCGTCAATTTTGCTTTCTATTGGTTCAGTATTTTTACCATTTATAACTGAAACTGTTTTATTCTGAACAATTATCTTTTTGTAAAAGCCACGTGAAACTGCAGAATATTCCATTTGTGTTGATGTCATATCAGTCGTTTTTTGGCTTGAGCAACTTGTTGCAATGAAGATCGTTAAAAGTAATAAAGATAGTGTTCTCATAGTTTTTTAGCTTAACATGGTTTTTGCTTTTTTAACCGCTTCCACCATTATGTCAATTTCTTCTATAGTATTATAAAAAGAAAATGAAGCACGAATGGTTCCCGGAATACAGAAAAAGTTCATAATAGGTTGTGCGCAATGATGTCCTGTTCTAACTGCAATTCCTAATTTATCGATAATCGAACCAATATCGTAAGGATGAATTCCGTCAATATTAAACGAAACTACCGAAGCTTTATTTTTTCCGGTTCCGTAAATTTTTAATCCTTCGATTTCTAAAAGACGTTTTGTAGCGTGTTCTAATAATTTTTCTTCTTGTTTCTGAATGTTATGAAAACCTATATGATTTAGGTAATCGACGGCAGTTCCTAAAACAATTCCGCCAGCAATGTTTGGCGTTCCAGCTTCAAATTTATGAGGAAGATCAGCATAAGTTGTTTTCTCGAAAGTCACTTCCTTAATCATTTCTCCACCACCTTGATAAGGAGGAAGTTTGTTTAACCATTCTTCTTTTCCATATAAAATTCCGGTTCCGGTTGGTCCGCACATTTTATGACCAGAAAAAGCATAAAAATCACAATCTAAATCCTGAACGTCCGGTTTTAAATGAGGAACAGCTTGTGCGCCATCAATTAAAACTGCAGCACCAACAGCGTGTGCTTTTTCAATCATGTATTTTATAGGATTGATGATTCCTAATGCATTCGAAATATGATTTACAGTTACCACTTTAGTTTTTTCTGAAAGCAAAGCGTCAAAAGCATTCATGATCAGTTCACCATTTTCATCCATTGGAATAACTTTCAGAGTTGCTCCGGTTTTTTCGCATAACATTTGCCAAGGCACAATATTACTATGGTGTTCTAAAGAGGAAACAATTACTTCGTCACCAGGTTTTAAAATAGAAGCAAAACCATTTGTTACCAAATTGATTCCATGTGTTGTTCCCGAAGTAAAAAGCACTTCGTGAGAGAACTTTGCATTAATATGATGTTGTATTTTTACTCTTGAAATCTCGTAAGCATCAGTTGCTAATTGACTTAGTGTGTGAACACCGCGGTGAATATTAGCATTTATTTCCTGATAATATGTTGCAATCGCATCGATCACAATCTGTGGTTTTTGTGAAGTTGCTCCGTTGTCGAAATAAACCAAAGGTTTTCCGTTTACTTTTTCCGAAAGTATCGGAAAATCAGCTCTTATTTTTTGGATATCTAGCATGTCTTATTTAGAAAAATTCTATTTACAAAAGTACTAAAACTAAATTGGTTTATCCATCAAAACTATAATTTCCTTTTATGGTGCTATCAATAGAAGATTTGAAGATTAATTCTGAAAAAATTTGAGCACATTTATAATTTATGTGAATTCAAAATATAAATTTGATCCTAAAATGGTGAAGATAAATTATTTATATTGCAGTAAAAATATCTTTTGAAAATATGAAAAAAATCATAAAGTTACTTCTGCTTGTTTTGTTTATTGTCATTTTTTATTTTGGATTCACCACTTATCCAAAACTTGAATTAATCTCAGGATTTTCAGCCAAAAGTATTGCTTCAGGACATTTTTTAGATCAGCGATCGAAAAATTTAATCGAAAAAACAGATAATGATATTCCATTAATGGATTTGGCGTCCAATACAATTAATGAAGCCGGAAAATTTACAACATCTTCAGTTTATGGTTTAAAAGAAAGAAAAGCGATTTACCGTGAAGGTTTAGGAGCAACATTAATTGATGATGATTATGATATTTCGAAACCTTATTTACTTCCTAAACGAACTAAATTAGTCAATAACCTTCCTTTTCCTTACGGGAATAATCAGCCAAAAGACACTTTGTTTTCAAATGTAGATTATTTGAAATTAAAAAAAGCAGTTGATGATTCTTTTGATAAAAATGGAGGAAAACTAAAACGAACACGTGCCGTTGTAGTTTTATATAAAGATAAATTGATAGCCGAAAAATATGATAAAGGTTTTAACAAAGACAGTAAAATTTTAGGATGGTCGATGACAAAAAGTATCACAAGTTCTGCTTTTGGAGTTTTGACAAAACAGGGTAAAATTGATATATATAAACCTGCACCAATTGCCGAGTGGAAGAATGATGATCGTAAAATTATCACCATAAATGATTTACTGCATATGAATTCAGGATTAGAATGGGAAGAGAATTACAGTAAAATTTGCGATGCCACAATTATGCTTTTTCAGTCTGGAGATATGGCAAAAGTACAGCGCGAAAAACCGGCTCAGTTTAAACCCAACACACATTGGAATTATTCATCAGGAACAACCAATTTATTGTCCGGAATTTTAAAAAGCCAGTTTAAAACCCAACAAGAATACCTTGATTTTTGGTACAGTGCCGTAATCGATAAAATCGGAATGAATTCGATGATTGTAGAGCAGGATATGGCGGGAACTTTTGTAGGTTCATCATATGCCTGGGCAACAGCTCGTGATTGGTCAAAATTTGGGTTATTATATTTGAACAAAGGAAAATGGAACGGAGAACAAATCTTAGATGAAAGCTGGGTAAAATATACTGCAACTCCAACAAATACTTCAGAAGGAAAATATGGTGCTCAATTTTGGTTAAACGCCGGAGGAAAATTTCCGGATGTTCCTCGCGATATGTTTTATTGCAGTGGATATCAAGGTCAAATGGTGGCGATTATTCCGTCTCTGGATATGGTAATTGTGAGAATGGGATTGAAAGAAGAAGATCAGGGATTTGATTTTAATGGTTTTTTGAAGGGGATAATTGATAGTGTGAAGAAATAAAATTTTACCGCAAAGACACCAAGTAAAAAGCGCAAAGTTCGCAAAGTTTTGTAATAAACCTTTGCGAAACCTTTGTGTCTTTGCGGTAAAACTAAACTACAAATCAAATCCTAAATTCACGCCTAATTTCATGGCAATGATTTTAGTAATTCTTTGTTTTAATTCCGGTATTTTGATGCTTTCGATTACTGCATTCGAGAATGCATACATCAATAAAGCTTTAGCTTCTTTTTTCGGGATTCCACGAGATTGCATGTAGAACATAGCTGTTTCATCAAGTTGTCCTACGGTACAACCGTGAGAACATTTTACGTCATCAGCGAAAATCTCTAATTGTGGTTTTGCATTGATAGTTGCTTTGTCACTCAATAAAATGTTGTTACTTTTTTGAAAAGCATTTGTTTTTTGAGCTTCTTTTTCTACCAAAACTTTTCCGTTGAAAACTCCTGTTGAGCGATCAGAGAAAATTCCCTTATAATCCTGGAAACTTTCGCAATTTGGCGTTGCGTGGTTTACCAAAGTATAATGATCAACGTGTTGTTTATCATTTAAGATTGAAATTCCGTTAAGCGTACTTGTCAATCTTTCACCAAAGTGATAAAAATTCAAATTGTTACGAGTCAAATTTCCTCCAAACGAGAAAGTGTGCACATAAGCGTGACTTTCCTGTTGTTGAGAAACATAAGTATTGTCAATTAAATTGGCTTCGCTGTTGTCATTTTGAATTTTGTAGTAATCAACAATCGCACGTTTTTGAGCAAAAATCTCTGTAACCGAATTGGTTAAAACTGGATTTTCATTCAAACTTTGGTGGCGCTCGATAATTTGAACATGCGAATTTTCACCCACAATAACCAAATTTCTTGGTTGTACCATTAATGCAGCTTCGTTTCCTGTTGAGAAATACATAATCTCAATAGGTTTATCGGCAACTTTCTTTTTCGGAATATTGATAAAAGCTCCCTCACTTGCAAAAGCAGTATTCAATGAAGTCAAACTATCATCTTTACTTGCGATTTGATTGAAATAGGTATCAATAATCATTTTATATTTTGGTTTAGTCAATGCCGATGACATTAAGCAAACATCGATTCCGTCATGTGTTGTAGAAGATAAATGCGAACTAAAAACGCCATCGATAAATACCAATTTATAAGTGTCGATTTCGTGTAAAAAGTATTTTTTTACCTGATTAAATTCAATTGCATTTTCCTGTTTTGGAAAAACCGTAAAGTCATTTTTTAAGATGGCATTTAGCGATGTATATTTCCAAGCTTCTTCTTTTTTGGTTGGGAAACCTTTATTTTCAAAGTTTTTTAAGGCATTTGTGCGTATATCATGTAAATCTGAATGTACATCGACACGCTCTTCAAAAGCCATAAAAGACGATACTAATTTTTCTTTTAAATCCATTTTCTTGTTTAGTCTTAAAGTCGAAAGTCGAAAGTCAAAAGACTCAGGATTGTCGACTGTTTTGCCAAAAGGTTAAAAATTTTAAGCATAAAGTTTGCGGCTTTATGACTTTCGACTTTATGACTTTGGGCTCAAATATTTTATGAAACCACTTAATAATTTCGATATTTCTGTTACCGATTCTAAGAGTATTTCAAATTCTTCTTTAATAATGTATTCCAGATCAAATGCTAAATATAATTGAGATCGAACTTCTCCTGCTGATGCTTTTGCTACATATAAAAAGTAAATAAACTCTTTGTCTGTATTTCTCTCAAAACCTTCAGCTATATTTGATGATATAGAGATTGATGCTCGTCTAATTTGTCTAACAAAATCAAAGTCTTTTTTAAAATTTGAGTTTTCAGTGATCAGATAAATTCTTTTATTGAAGATTCTTGATTTTTTCCAAGAATTGATTTCTTCGAAAGAATTGAATTTACTCATATTTTTCTTTTGACTTTAAGACTTGCGACTTTAGACTGTTTAGTTTTCTGCTTTAATCCAGTCGTATCCTTTTTCTTCCAGTTCGTAAGCCAATTCTTTTCCGCCTGATTTTACGATTCTACCGTTGTAGAGAACGTGAACGAAATCCGGAACGATATAATCTAACAAACGTTGGTAGTGTGTGATAACGATAATTGCGTTTTTCTCGCTTTTTAATTTGTTAACTCCATTAGCCACAATTCTTAGTGCATCGATATCAAGACCAGAATCGGTTTCGTCAAGAATAGCTAATTTTGGTTCTAACATTGCCATCTGAAAGATTTCGTTTCTTTTTTTCTCTCCTCCGGAAAAACCTTCGTTTAAAGAACGAGATAAAAATTTACGATCGATTTCTAATAATTCAGATTTCTCACGAATTACTTTTAGCATTTCATTCGCTGGCATTTCTTCCTGACCGTTTGCTTTACGAGTTTCATTGATGGCAGTTTTCATGAAGTTTGTTACACTTACTCCAGGAATTTCTACAGGATATTGAAACGAAAGGAAAACTCCTTTGTGTGCTCTTTCTTCAGGAGCAAGATCAGCAAGATCTTCTCCATCAAGGAAAACTTGTCCGTCAGTAACTTCGTAGTTTTCGTTTCCGGCAATTACAGCCGAAAGTGTACTTTTTCCAGAACCGTTTGGTCCCATGATAGCGTGTACTTCGCCAGCTTTAACTTCTATATTAATTCCTTTAAGGATTTCTTTATCACCAATTGAGGCGTGAAGGTTTTTTATTGATAACATTGTTTTTTTTATTTTATATAAATGTCAATTCTATTTTTGTTGTTTGGTTTAAGATGTTGGCATTAAAATGCGCGTGTCCTAAATATTCCATGCCTAAATAATCGGCTGATTTTTTGAAAGGAATGTAAAAACTTTCTTCAATTTCATTGTCGTGTGAATTTGATATCACGCCAATTTTCTTTCCTCTAAGTTTTCTTCCGGTTTCTTTTTCAATTCGGATTAAATCCGAAATACGATCAAAGAAAACCTTCATTATTCCGCTCATATTATACCAATATATGGGCGTTGCAAAAATTAAAGTGTCGTACTTTTCGATGATTCCTTTTATTAATGGCAAAAAATCATCCTCTCTGTTTTTGTTTTCGTAATCATAATAAGAAATATTATAATCACTTAAATCAATTACGTCTATTCCGATATCTTTAGAAATTTCATCCACAATTCGGGTTGTATTTCCGTTTTTTCTGGATGAACCTAAAATGATTACTTTTTTACCTTCCATTTTGCAATTAACCTACAGATCCTTCTAAAGAAATCTCTAATAATTTTTGAGCTTCAACAGCAAATTCCATTGGCAATTTGTTCAATACATCTTTACTGAAACCGTTTACAATTAAGGCAATCGCTTTTTCAGTTGGTATACCTCTTTGATTGCAATAAAAAACCTGATCTTCTCCAATTTTACTTGTAGTTGCTTCGTGCTCTATTTTGGCCGATGGATTTTTACTTTCGATATAAGGGAAAGTATGCGCTCCGCAATTGTTTCCCATTAAAAGAGAATCACATTGCGAAAAGTTACGCGCATTCTCCGCTCTTGGGCTAATTTGCACTAATCCGCGGTAACTATTTTGTGATTTACCAGCCGAGATACCTTTAGAAATAATAGTCGATTTAGTGTTTTTACCTAAATGGATCATTTTAGTTCCTGTATCTGCTTGTTGGTAATTATTGGTAACGGCAATTGAATAAAATTCTCCTACCGAATTATCTCCTTTAAGTACACAAGAAGGATATTTCCAGGTTACAGCAGAACCAGTTTCTACTTGTGTCCATGAAATTTTAGCGTTTGTTTCGCATAAACCTCTTTTAGTTACGAAGTTATAAACTCCACCTTTTCCTTCTTTGTTTCCTGGGAACCAGTTTTGAACGGTAGAATATTTAATTTCCGCATCATCCAAAGCGATTAATTCAACTACAGCAGCGTGCAATTGGTTTTCATCACGACTTGGAGCTGTACAACCTTCAAGGTATGAAACATAACTTCCTTCATCAGCAATAACAAGAGTTCTTTCGAATTGTCCTGTTCCTGCTTGGTTGATTCTAAAATAAGTTGAAAGTTCCATTGGGCAGCGAACACCTTTTGGAATATAACAGAAACTTCCGTCAGAGAAAACTGCTGAGTTTAATGCTGCGTAGAAGTTGTCTTTTTGAGGTACAACAGTTCCTAAATATTTACGAACTAATTCCGGATGTTCTTTGATAGCTTCAGAAATTGGACAGAAAATAATTCCTTTTTCTCCTAATGTTTTCTTGAAAGTAGTCGCTACAGAAACAGAATCGACAACAATATCCATAGCGACATTGTTCATCATTTTTTGTTCATCGACAGAGATACCTAACTTTTTGTACATTTCAAGAAGTTCCGGATCTACATCATCCAAAGTTTTTGTAGGATCTACTTGTTTTGGAGCAGAATAGTATGAAATAGCTTGAAAATCCGGTTTTTGATAATGAACATTTGCCCATTCCGGTTCGATCATTTCTTTCCATGCACGAAAAGCCTCAATACGCCAATCGGTCATCCATTGAGGTTCTTCTTTTTTTAGAGAAATAGCTCTTACGATATCTTCATTTAAACCAATAGGAAACGTTTCCGATTCAATATCGGTATAAAATCCGTATTCGTATTCTTTGGTTTCGAGTTCGATTTTTAAATCGTCTTCAGTATATTTTGACATTTTTTAGTTTTTTAAAACACTTAAAATTTAATTTTTAAGCGTTTAAATTTTGCTTTTTGGACTTTAAATTTATAGCGAAAAAGATTCTCCGCAACCACAAGTTCTGCTTGCATTTGGATTATTAAACACAAAACCTTTTCCGTTTAATCCGCCTGAGAACTCAAGTATTGTTCCGGCTAAATATAGAAATGATTTTTTTTCAACTGCAATTGTTATGTCGTTGTCTACAAATATTTTATCGTCGTCGCCTTTGGTTTTGTCAAATTTTAAATCATATGACAAACCAGAGCATCCGCCACTTTTCACGCCTACTCTTACGTAATCGCTAGCAGCATCAAAACCATCATCTTTCATCAAGTCGATGATTTTCTTTTTGGCTGTATCAGAAACTTTTATCATTGTTTATGGTATTTATTTTTGCTTTCAATTGAATTAATATTCAAAATAGTAATTAAATTATTACATTTTAAAGTACTGTCTTTCAATGTTGAAATTAAATTATCTGCAAAGATACGACTTAAAAACCTTTTTCCATAACGGTTCACATTATTATAACAAATGTTAAAATAGATATTAGTTATATTACTAAATGAATACGTTGTTGATGATGCTTTTTTAATGTTTTTGGTTTTTTGGTTTTCCAGCACAAAAAAGAAATAATTAAAACGATCAGGATTATATTTGGATTAAAAGGTTTCAAGATTAAAATAGAATTTTTTAGCATAACGAAATTGTATTTCCTAGCTTTGTTTGATATTAGAAATTTATTCTCATGAAACTTTATCCAATAGAATCCGGAAATTTTAAATTAGATGGCGGTGCTATGTTTGGTGTTGTACCTAAAACAATCTGGAACAAAACAAATCCCGCAGATGATAATAATTTAATTGATATTGCTGCACGTTGCCTGCTTATTGAAGACGGAAACCGACTAATTTTGATTGATACCGGAATGGGTAATAAACAATCTGAAAAGTTCTTTGGGTATTACTCTCTTTGGGGATCACATTCAATAGATACATCACTGGCAAAGTATGGTTTTCACCGAGATGATATTACAGATGTTTTTATGACACATTTGCATTTCGATCATTGTGGAGGAAGTGTACAATGGAATTCGGATAAAACTTTTTATGAACCGGCGTTTAAAAATGCTAAATTCTGGACGAATGAAAATCATTGGGAATGGGCAACAAAACCCAACGCACGAGAAAAAGCGTCTTTTTTATCAGAGAATATTTTACCGATGCAGGAAAGCGGACAATTGAATTTTATAAACCGTCCTGAAAGTGATTTTGGATTTTCTGATGAAATGAATTTCGGAATTTATTACGTTGATGGTCATACCGAAAAGCAAATGATTCCACATATTCATTATAACGATAAAACAATCGTTTTTTGTGCTGATTTATTAGCAACAGCCGGACATATTCCGTTACCTTATGTAATGGGTTACGATACGCGACCTTTACTGACTATGCCGGAGAAATCAAAATTCCTTACTGCAGCAGCAGACAATAATCATTATTTGTTTTTAGAACATGATGCGCACAACCAGATTATAACGGTGGAACATACAGAAAAAGGAGTAAGGCTTAAAGACGTTTTTACTTGTGAAGATATTCTTTAAAACAAAAATCTTAAACATAAAAAAATCCCATTCGCCGCAGTGAATGGGATTTTTTAGGTTTAATAATATATAATTATTCAACAATAACTTTCTTTGCTAAGGCAGCGTCCTGATTAATCAAGTATACATAATAAACTCCTTTTGGTAAACCGGATAAATTGATTGTATTATTGGTATTACTTGAATTTAGTATAAACGTTTTTACCAATTGCCCTAATGAATTGTAAACAGTTGCTTTTTCTAAGGCAATATTATTAATGTTTACTTCACCTTTTGTTGGGTTTGGATATAAAACTGCTTTGTCAAAAACAGAATCTTCGATGCCTAGAGTATTGCAATTTAAAGAAAAGATTGTATTTGCCGTTTTGCTGTAGGACCAGTTAGCATTGGAGTAATCGACATCGTCTACTTGCACACATTTTAATTGTGGGCTTGGGAATGCAAGGAACTGTATTTTTTTATTATTGCCATTTTGAAGGTTAATACTTATTAAATCTTCGCCTCTGCTATAAGCTAATCTGATTAATGAAATGTTTTTGGAAAGATCTAAAGTGACTAACTTATTTCCTGTACAGTTTAATTCTTCTAATAAAACATTATTTGAAAGATCTAAAGATTCTAATCCTTCAGGATAAAGTGCTACACAGTTTAGACTCACTAAATTTATATTTTTAGAAAGATTTACAGAAGTAACATTGTTGTAAGAAAAATCTAAATTTTTTAAAGACACAAAATCTTCAATCCCGGTTAAGTCATTAATTGATGATTGTGAGATGTTTAAACCTGTCAGTGAAGCAATATTTGCAGTAGATACTTTACCATCTGGAACCCCGAAATCAAGACCCAAAGCAATCAGTTTATTTTCGAAATTAATATCGGGGATAGACGTGTATTGCGCAACAGGTTCGTCAATATCAACAACAGAAACATTATCCAGCAAAATGTCAGAACCTGTAACTCCTGTTGCCCATATATCCACCTCAATGTTTTCAGCAACTGTTGATGTATATACCAACTCTAATTTTCGCCATTGAGAGCTCGAAAAAGTTATATCGCTAATTTGAGTAAATTTTTCTTTAAAAGTATTCGGTTGATGATACAAGCTTAATTCAACAGAAGAAAGTGTTCCTGAAGCAACTCGATGATACATAGTAACGCGATAGGTTTTGTTTGCCTGAACAGCAAAAGTCTTACTATTTATGAAGTTTGTTGATCCGGTAATTTTGAGTTTAGTACTTGAAGATCCATTTTGAGCAGTTGTACTTTGAGAAACAAAACCACTAAAAAAGCGAAACCAGTTATCTGGTTGAGAAGATGAAGACCAGTCTTCGAAATCTCCATTTGTGACTAAATTAGTCTGAGCGAATGTAGATAAAGAAAGTAATAAAAGTAAAAGTAATTTTGTTTTCATAATTTATGTTTAAAAAAGTGCAAGTATACAATTTGTAATTGGTTTTCTTTTACGGGAAAACGTAATATTTATCATTCAATTTTTTTAATTTTACCATAAAAAAAATCCCATTCGCCACAACGAATGGGATTTTTAGTTTTAACAATTTATAATTATTCAACAATAACTTTTTTAGCAGAAGCTGCATCCTTATTAATTAAGTATACATAATAAACTCCTTTTGGTAAACCTGATAAATTGATTGTATTATTTGTATTACTTGAATTTAAAGTAAATGTTTTTACCAATTGTCCTAATGAATTGTAAACCGTTGCTTTTTCTAAGGCAATATTATTAATGTTTACTTCACCTTTTGTTGGGTTTGGATATAAAACTGCTTTGTCAAAAACAGAATCTTCGATGCCTAGAGTAGAACAAGTTGCAGAGTAAGTAGTTGTTGTTTCTTTAATTTTAGACCAATTTGCATTAGAATAATTAGGATCGTCTACCTTAATACAGCTTAGAGTTGTAAGTCCTAAAAAGCTAGTGTATAAAGAGGCGGCTTTTTTATCTGTTGGAGCTGGTAAAACAAAATTTCTATTATTACCATTCTGTAGATTTAATGATATTAATGGATTATTTGTTACGTATACAATTTTAAGTTTACTGTTTTTGGATAAATCCAATGTAGTGATTTGGTTTGTAGAAGCATTTAATGTTTCTAAAGCAAGATTCTTGCTCACATCTAATGTTGTCAATTGATTATTACTGCAATCTAAAAATGTCAATGCAGTAAAATTTTCAATTCCCGAAAGATCTTTAATATTACTATTAGAAAGATCTAAAGAAGTAATTCCAGCTATATTTGCGGTAGTTATTTTTCCGTTTAAACCATCAGTATCAATTCCTAAATCGATTAGTTTTTGTTCAAAATTAGTATCAGGCAGTACTACAAAGTCTACGGTACAATCTGTATTAAAAGTAGCTGTGGCATCTTTAATATTGGCCCAGTTTGCATCTGAATAAGCAGCATCATCAACCTGAATACAAGTTAAATCCGGATTGTTTGAGAATTTTAAACTTGATTTATGAAGTTTAATATTATTTCCGTTTTTGATATTGAGACTTATAAGTTTGTTTTTGGAGCAATCTAACGTATCTAAAAGAGTATTTTTAGATAAATCCAAATGAGTCAATAAATTGTTCGAAACTCTTAAGCCTCTAAGAGACACAAACCCACTAATTCCTGTTAAGTCTTTGATAGAATTGGATTCAAGGTATAAGTGATCTATTTTAGCGATACTGCTATTTAGTACTTTTCCATTTTTTCCATCAGTATCAATTTGTAATTGAATTAATCTTTGTTCAAAATTACTGTCAGGTATTAACGTATATTCTTGCTCGCAATCTGTGCTGAAACTTGCAGCAGCATCTTTTTTATTAGCCCAATTTGCATTAGAATAAACTGTATCATCAACTTGAATACAAGTTAAATTTGGATTGTCTTTAAGATTTAGATATGCAAATTTAAGATTGTTTGCATTCTTCAAATTTAGACTCATTAATGGATTAGAATTAGAATATAAACCGACTAAAGCAGTATTTACGCTAACATCCAAAGTGGTTAGCTGATTTTTTGAACAATTTAAAAATTCTAAAGCTTTGTTTTTGCTTATATCCAAATTTGTTAATTGATTAGATTGACAATATAGCTCTTTTAGAGTAGTGATTTTAGAAACATCCAAGTAGGTTAATTTATTTTCGCGGCAATCTAGCAGATTTAAAGCTGTATTCTTACTTACATCTAAACTGGTTAATTGACTAGTATTACAGCCCAAAAAAGTTAACGCAGTATTTGAACTTAGATCCAAAGCAGTATATTTGTTTGAACCCGAATCTAATTTTGTTAACGCTGTATTTACTCTGACATCTAAAGCTGTTAATTGATTAGAATAGCAGCTCAAATTAAGTAAAGCAATATTATTACTTACGTCTAAAGAGGTTATTCTATTGTTGTTACAGTCTAGAGTAGTCAGATTGATATTTTTACTTACATCTACTGTTGTTAATGAATTTTGACTACAATTTAAATCAGTTAATGATACAAAGTCTTGTATTCCTGTTAAATCAGAAATATTACTTTTGGTAAGGTCTAAGAACTTTACAGTGCTAATATTAGAAGTAAGAACTTTTCCATCAGCAATGCCAGAATCAATTCCTAAATCGATTAATTTTTTCTCAAAATTTGCATCAGGAATTGAAGTGTAAGGATTAGGAGGATTTCCTGATTCGTATAAATCCGTAATTTCCTTTTGAGTTAATGTACGGTTCCAAATTCCGATATCATCTATAGAACCTTCAAAATAATTGTTTGAATTGTTTTTTCCAATGCTGCAAATACCTCCAAATCCATTTGTAAACGAGCTAACAGTTCCGGTTAGTTCGAGAACATTGTTTATGTAAAATGAAAAAACATTAGTATTGTCATCAAATGTCATCGCAAAAAAGGTCCATTCATTATTGAAGAAGTTTTTTTGAGAAGAAAAAACCTGAGAATCAAAATTTACATCTAAATATCCTTTACGATAAAAGCTTATTTTAAAAGAATCTGCGACAGCTCCGTAACTTGCAAGACAAAAATCAAAAGCGCTTGAGCTAACAGGATCACTTGCCTTAAACCAACCAGTTATAGTTCTGGTGTTATTAACTTGTGGCTGATTTGCCAAATAAATAGACATACCACTATTTATTCCGTTAAAAGAATAAGCAGCATTGCTATTTCCGGATCTGTCAGTTGTCAGGGTTAGATTTTGTGGATTTCCATTTACACCGTTTCCGCTTTGGTCAGTTGCATTTCCATTAAAAGGATAATATACTAATAATCCGTTTACAGGAACGTAGTTAGGAACATTTGGGGTTTGGGCAGAGACAGAAAAGATAGCTAATAAAAGCAATAAGAGTAGTTTTGTTTTCATAAATTAAATTTAGAATTTGGAAGTACAAGTATACAAATTGCAATTCATATTTCCTTACGGCAAGACGTAATCGGTTATTATTTAATTTTTTAAGAAAGTTATACGCATAAAAAATCCCATTTTCAAATGAATGAACAATGGGATTCTTTAGTTAACTAATTGTAATTTTTAAAATTCTTAATTGGTCTTAAATTTCCAAATCTGACCAACAGTTTCTCCTCCTTTATTATCTTTTACGACAACTCTCCAGAAATATTCTGTTGTAGGTTCAACTGTAGTATCAAAAGAAATTGCACTTGTATTTGCGCTTACTTTCGCTGTAGGCGGATTTGTTTTTCCAAAATAAACATCATAACTCAAAACATCTGTTGCGTCTGCATCTGTAGCATTCCATTTTAAAGAAGCCGTTGTTTTATTCAATAGAGAGTCAATAGCTGGCTGTACCAATTCAGGAGAAAAAGGCAAATGATTTACCACAGCTTCTCCAGTTGTGTAAAGCTTGAAAGTAGCAGAATATGCACTTGCTAATCCTTTACTGTCTGTTGCTTTTACTCTCCAGTAATATGCCGTGTTTTTCTCTAATGCAATAGAAGTATTGTTAGCTGTAGCTTCAGTTGCTTTTACAATTTGAGAAAATGTATTGTCTTTCGCTACCTGAATTTGATAAGTTATTACATCTTTTTCAGTATCTGTAGACAAATTCCATTGAAACGAAACGGTGTTGTCGACGCATAATTTACTGTCAGCAGGAGTAACTAATGCCGGTACAGTTGGCGCAGTGTTTTCAGGTTCTGAATCGTCTCCACCGCATGAAATAAATAAAAAACCAATGATTGCGAGGTATATATAATTCTTCATTTTTATTTTTTTATAATTTTAAGATATTCCGGAGTGTCTAAATAGATTTTGGCGGCATAAATTCCTGAAGGCTGACCTTCAAGGTTTAGATATGCTTTTCCGTTTTCGATAATGTAGTTTTTATGAGAAACTAACTGACCTCCAAAATTGTATAATTCTATAATAACTTCTTTTTTAGTTGTTGGTATTTCAATTTCCAAATGTCCTGATGTTGGGTTAGGATAAGCAGAAACTGTTCCCGATTCAAAATCTGAAATTGAAACTTTTTTGGCATAAACACCTTCACAAGCTTTTGCCGTTGCTACTTCTACTAATGCATCTTTATTAACATCTACGGAGAAACTGGCATCATTAGTCTGAAACTGTTCTGCGCCATCAACAAAAACGGTAAAAGGGGCAGTTCCTTCAGTAATTTCTACTGCTAATTTTTGAGAACTTACCGTAGATTTTCCTGTAATATTGGCTCCTTTTGCAATAGCAAGAGTAAAGGTTTGTTCATATATTTCTCCCGGAATTGTTACAATAATAGTATATGTTCCCGGTGTAAGGTTGCTTACTTTTAAACTGTTATTTGCAAAAGCGGTAGTTTTTCCGTTTATGTTTGCAACGTACGGTAATTGTGCACTTGCTGTTATATTAATTTCTCCATTGTTTTCACCAAGACAAGATTCACCTTTTGATTCTACAGTAAAGTTTTTTGATGGTAAGCTAAAGCCACATTCTGTATTATAACTTGCAATTGCATCTTTAAAATTCGCCCAGGTATTATTAGCGTAATTAACGTCATCAACAGTGATGCATGATAAATTTGGATTATTTGCAAAGCTGTTGAATATAGTGGTGCTAACTTTTTTATTGCCGCCATTTTTTAAGTTTAATTTCGTCAAATTATTATTACTACATATAATTTGCTTCAAGTTAGGATTTGCAGATAAATCTAAAACAGTTAATTTATTATTGTCGCAATAAAAAGTTTCTAATACAGGGTTTTTTGAAACATTTAAGTTTGTCAATTGATTATAGCTGCACATTAAAACTTTTAATCCTGGTTTTTGTGATACATCTAATATTGTTAGTTGATTATAAGAGCATCTTAAAGATTCTAAAGCAGGATATTTAGAAAGATCTAAACTTGTTATCTGATTGTTTTCACAAGCGATGCTTTTTAAAAGTTTATTGGCCGAAAAATCGATAGAAGTTAATTTGTTATTACTAACATTAATAGCTGTTAGGTTGGTGTTTTTAGACACATCCAATCCAGCCAGTTTTTCATTCATACTGCAATCTAAAAATTCTAATGCACTATTTTTAGAAAGATCCAAACTTGTTAGTAAACCTTGTTGTAAGCTAAACACGCCTTCTTTATTAGACGAAGAACAAGACAAGCTTTTAAGATTTACATTATTAGTAACATCTAAAGCTGTTAATCTATTGTAAGAACAATCAAGAGTTGTTAAGGCACTATTTTTAGAAACATCTAAACTCGTTAATTTGTTGCCATAGCAGTTTAGATCTGTCAACGCTGTGTTTTTAGAAACGTCTAGTGTAATTACGCCGGATTGTCTACAATCTAATTTTTTTAAGAATTGATTTTTAGACAGGTTTACTGTTGCTATATTAGCTTCATTATTATTAGGGAATTTTAATTCTTCTAATGCTTCAAAATCCTCAATTCCGGTTAGATTTTCAATTTTATATTTAGTATTGGTATTGCTTAAATTCAATACTTTTATTTTTGTAATTCTATTGGTTAGGACTTTACCATCCTGAACTCCGTCAATTCCTTTTTCTATTAATAGTTTTTCAAATTCAGCATCTGGAATAAGGGTATATGATGGTACGGTACATGCGGATGAGGTATAATCTACAGATGCGTCTTTTTTTGTCCAGTTTTGAGTTGAAAAATTTACATCATCAACCTGAATACAATATAAACTTGGATTACCGTTTAAAGATACATTTCCATTTGTAAGCTTTGTATTATTGCCGTTTTTTAGATTTATCTCGTTTAATACTGGATTGTATTGACAATATAGCGTAGTCAAATTGATGTTTTTAGAAAAATCCAGACTTTTAAACTGACTGCTGTTAGCATTAAAATAGTTTAATTTTAAATTTTTAGAAACATCAATAGTGGTTAATTGATCTGATCCACAATTAACGGATGTTAAATTGATATTTTTAGAAAGATCTATTGACGTGATTGCAGTAGCGCCAAAATTTACACTATTCAATAAAATATTATTAGATAAGTCAATATTTGTCAGTGGATTGTTGTAGCAAGAAAAATTAAGTAAACTTAAATTTTTCGAAATATCAATTGATGTTAGCGAATTTGCGTCGCAATAGAAGTTATATACATATATATTTTTAGACACATCTAAAGTCGTTAATCCGTTACCACTTACGTCTAAAACTTGTAAGCCTGGATTTTTACTAACATCAATGGCTGTTATTTTCGAGTAAGAACAATCAAACAAAGTTAAAGCCTGATGTTTAGAAATATCAATAGAACTGATTAATGTGTTGCTAAATGTTAGTCTCTGTAAATACGGATTATTTGTTATGTTGATAGTTGTTATTTTATTTCCGTTAAACATTAAAATGTTCAAATTTTTATTATTAGAAACATCCAGACTTGTCAACTTATTTGCTGTACAGTTTAAAGAGGTTAAATTTATATTTTTAGAAACATCTAGTTTTGTCAGTTTTCCATCTGAATCTCCATTAATGGTATGGCCACCTCCAGTAGCAGAAAGAGTTTCTAAGGCTTCAAAATCCTGAATTCCTGTTAAGTCAGAAATAACTCTTGTATCGACTGTTAGTGATTTAACCGTTTTAATATTAGAGGTTAATACTTTACCATCTGTTGCACCAGAGTCAAGACCTAAAGAGATTAATTTTTTTTCGAATTCAATATCAGGAATTGCAGTGTATACAAGCGGACATGAGTTTGAATAACTGGCAGAAGCGTCTTTAAATTTTGCCCAATTTGTATTAGAATAGACCACATCATCCACAAGTACACAGCTTAAACTTGGATTGTTTTGTAAATCGATAGAAGTTATCTGACTGTTTTTACCGTTTTGCAGGTTCAAAGTTGTCATTTCGCTATTTCCAATACATGATATTGAAGACAAAGCAGTGTTTTTGCTTAGGTCAAGTGTTGTCAAACGATTTGAGTCAGCAGTTAAGCGAATTAAGTTTTTATTTGTAGAAAGATCTAATGAAGTTAATTGATTAGAATCGCAATGAAGGTAAAGCAATTGGGTGTGTTTAGAGACATTTAGCGATGTGAGTCGGTTAAAGCCGCAGGATAGCACTACTAAATTTAAATTATTAGAAATGTCAAGCGTTGTCCATTTAAGTCCCTGAATGTCCAGCTCCCTCAAATTTGTAAGTTTAGAAATGTTTAAACTTGTTAAAGAAGTAGATCCACAATATAAATAAGTTAATGCTAAATTATTAGAAATATCAAGTGTAGTAATTGGGTTATTGCTTACAAGTAAGTATGTGAGAGCAGGGTTTGCAGATGTGTTAAGACTAGAAATTTTATTATAACTCATACTCAAAGTAGTCAATTTAGGATTGTTAGAAATATCTAAACTACTAATTTGATTTCCGCCAATACCCAAAGTTGTCAAATTAACATTTTTAGAAATGTTTATCGTTTTAAGTTTACCATTTCCTCCTGCACCAGTATATGAACTTGCATTACAAGTTAATGACTCTAAAGATTCAAAATCCTCTATTCCTGTTAAATCAGAAACTATAGAAGGATCAATAGTTAGTGATTTAACCGTTTTAATAGTAGACGTTAATACTTTACCATCAGTTGTGCCTGAGTCAAGACCCAAAGTGATTAATCGTTTTTCGAATTCAATATCCGGAATCGAAGTATATTGCAAAGGAACATCGGCAATATCTACAACCGATACATTATCAATTAAAATCTCAGAATTAAGAGATCCGGTTGTCCAGATATCAACTTCGATATTTTCTGAAACTTGTGAAGTATATTCAAATTCAATTTTTCTCCATTCCAGATTAGAAAAAGTAACATTAGATTTTTTGATTATTTCCTCTTTAAAAGTGCCTGGTTTATGATATAAACTCAAATCAATAGAAGAAAAAACTCCGTTTAAAAGTCTGTGGTATATCGTTATACGATAGGTTTTGTTTGCCTGTACCGGAAAATATTCGCTATTAATATAGTTATACGTTCCTGAGGCAATCCTCATGTTTATGCTTGATTTACCACTTTGAGCACTCGCACTTTGAGAAACATAACCGCTAAAGTAGCGATACCAATTGTCAGGCTGCGAAGATGAACTCCAGGTTTCGAAATCACCATTTGGCACCAAATTAGTTTGAGCAGTAATGGTTAAAGAAAGCAATAATAAAAATAAGAGTAGTTTTGTTTTCATATAATCAGGTTATAATTAGGTCGCGCAAGTATACAGATTGCATTTCATATTTCCTTACGGGAAGACGTAATTGATTATTATTTAATTTTTTAAGAAAGTGATAAACATAAAAAAGTTCCATTTTCATATTATAGAAAATGGAACTTTTTGTTTAATTAAATTACAATTACTCGACAATAATTTTCTTTGCCGAAGCTGTATCCTGATTAATCAAATAGACATAATAAACGCCTTTTGGTAAACCGGATAAATTAATTGTGTTATTGGTATTATTAACATTCAAAGTAAAAGATTTTACTAATTGTCCTGTTGAATTGTAAACTGTTGCTTTTTCTAAAGCAATATTACTAATGTTTAAATCTCCTTTTGTTGGATTTGGATATAAAACTACTTTCTCAAAAACAGCATCTTCAATACCTAACGTAGAACAAGTCGCAGAATAAGTAGTAGTTGGTTCCTTGATTCGGGACCAATTTGCATTAGAATAAGCTACATCATCTACTTTTATACAACTTAAAGTATTTAAACCCAGAAAAGTTGTCGTGATATTTCCTGCTTTTTTATCTGTAGGAGATGCTACAACCAGATTTCGGTTATTACCATTCTGTAGATTTAATGAAACGATTGGGTTATTTGCAATATAGATAATTTTAAGATTCCTGTTTTTAGAAAGATCCAATGTCGTAATTTGGTTTGAAGCAGCATTTAATGTTTCCAAAGCCAGATTTTTAGTAACATTTAAAGTGGTCAATTGATTATTGCTGCAATCTAAATATACTAAAGAAGTAAAATTTTCGATACCAGATAAGTCTGTAATATTGCTATTAGAAAGATCTAAAGAAGTAACTGAACTAATATCTGCAATTGTTATTTTTCCGTTTAAGCCATCAGTGTCTATACCTAAATCAATTAATCGCTGTTCAAAATTCTGATTTGGAATCAAAGCAAAATCTCCTGCACAATTTGTATTATAAGTTGCCACAGCATCTTTTTGAGTAGACCATTTCGCATTAGAATAAGCCGCATCATCTACCTGAATACAAGTTAAATTTGGATTATTTCTAAAGTCTACACTGTATAAAATAAAATTTGGATCAGGATTATATCGGTCTAAAAGCGTATTGTTTCCGTTCTTTAAATTTAAACTTACCAATTTGTTAGAAGCACATTCAAATGAATTTAGATTTGTGTTTAATGAAACATCTAAAGCCGTTAACAGGTTATTGCTGCAGTCTAATAAACCTAATTTTGTGTTTTTAGATACGTCAAGATTCGTTAGTTTATTACTATCACAATATAAATAATCTAATTTCAAGTTTTTCGAAACGTCTAAAGCTGTTATGGCATTATAAGAACAGTCAAATGTTTCTAAATTAGTATTCAAAGAAACATTTATACCTGTTAACTGATTTCTATATACAAGAAGTCTTGTCAAAGCTAAATTTTGAGAAACATCCAGATAAGTTAAATTATTTGTATTACAAATCAATGTAGTTAAGGCCGTGTTTTTAGAGACATCAATAGTGGTAAAAAAATTATTTCCGGACCACAATTCAGTCAATGCTGTGTTTTTAGTAATATCAAGATAATATATTTGATTTGAAGTACACGTCAACGATTTTAAAGCCGTGTTTTTAGAAACATCTATATATCCTATTTTATTATATCCTACATCCAGTTTTGTTAATGCCGTATTTGATGTAACATCTAAATAAGTAATCTGGTTCGACGCACATTGTAAAGTCGTTAATGCTTTATTGTTATAAACATCCAGCGCTTTTAGTCCGTTAGAATAACAATTTAAATACGTTAATGCCGTATTTTTTGATACATCTAATGTCGCTACCAAATAATTATTGTTACTGTCTAAATAGGTTAATGCTGTATTTTTAGAAACATCTAATGTTTTTAGCTGATAATTTCCGTTACATTCTAATTTAGTCAAAGCAGTAAAACCTTGAATTCCTGTTAAATCAATTATAGAGCTGTAAGAAACATTTAAAGAAGTTACAGAGTTAATACTTGAATTTAAAACCTTTCCATCAGCAATACCAGAATCAATTCCTAAAGAGATCAATTTATTTTCAAAATTTACATCCGGAATCAAAGTGTATAAGTTCGCACAATTTGCAGAATAACTTGCCGTTGCATCTTTGGCAGTAGCCCAGTTTGCATTAGAATAGGTTACATCATCAACCTGAATACAACTTAAATTTGGATTTTCAGTAAGATTTACACCAGAACTGTTCAACAACGTATTTTTTCCGTTTTTCAAATTCAGAGTAGACAAATTATTCCAGTCACACCATAAATTAGTCAATGCCGGATTTTGAGAAACATCTAAACTTGTTAACTGATTTGTGCTACAGGATAAATGGCTTAAAACCGTATTTTTTGAAAGGTCAATCGTTGTTAAAAAATTTGAATTAAAATTAAATTGGATTAAACTTGTGTTTTTAGAAACATCTAAAGTGGATAATTTGTTAAAAGTACAATCAAAGTATCTTAATAAAACATTTTTAGAAACATCTAATGTACTAATGTCATTTAAACCACAAAACATTGTTGTCAATTGGGTATTGTTAGTAATATTTAATCTTGATAATCTGTTAGCACTACATATTAAGGTTTCTAAAGCTTTATTCTGAGAAATATCTAAACTTGTTATTTGGTTATTACCACAATATAAGTAGGTTAATAATGTGTTTTTAGAAACATCTAAGCTGGTTAGTTTTCCTTCGCCGCGATCGTATGAGTTTCCGCTAAGGCCATCACATCTCAATCCAGTTAACAAAGTATTTTTAGTAACATCTAAACTTAGTAAATGCTTCGAATTGCAATTTAGATCCGCTAATAAAGTATTCTTAGACAGATCTAAAGATGTCATTAAATTTTGGCTGCAGTCTAAAGTTTTTAAAGCAGTAAAACCTTCAATTCCTGTTAAATCTGATATAGAACTGTTATAAACATCTAAATGATTTACAGTATTGATATTAGACGTTAGAACCCTTCCATCAGCAACACCGGAATCAATTCCCAATGCGATTAATTTATTTTCAAAATTAATGTCTGGTATTAGCGTGTATAAATTGTTACAATCTGCTGAATAATTTGCAGCTGCGTCTTTGGCAGCAGTCCAGTTTGTATTCGAATAGGTTACATCATCTACTGTGATACAGGTTAGGTTTGTATTCTTGGTAAGATTTAAAACAGAACTGTTTAACAGCGTATTTTTTCCGTTTTTCAAATTCAGAGTAGACAAATTATTCCAGTCACAAGAAAAAGTAACCAATGCAGGATTCTTAGAAAGATCTAAACTTGTTAACTGATTTGAACTACAAGATAAATAGTTTAAATCAATATTTTTAGAAACATTTAAAGCTGTAAAACGGTTTCCGCTGCAATTTAATTGAACTAAGGCAGTATTTTTAGAAACATCTAAAGTGGTTAATTTATTAGAACCACAATTGAAATTTTTTAATAAAACATTATTTGTAACATCTAATGTAGTAATATCGTTTACATCACACGATATTGTCGCCAGCGAAGTATTATTGTTAACATTTAACACAGACAATCTATTAAAACCGCACATTAAAACTACTAAAGCAGTGTTATTAGAAACATCCAGACTTGTTATCTGATTGCTGTTACAGTATAAATGAGTTAATGATGTATTTTTAGAAATATCTAAAGCTGTTAATTTTCCATCACCTCGGGCATATGAGCTTCCGTTTAAACCATTGCATCGCAATGATGTTAGTAAAGTGTTTTTTGTAACATCTAAACTTAACAAATATTGCGAACTGCAATTTAGATCCGTTAATAACACGTTCTTAGAAACATCTAAACTTGTCATAAGGTTTAAACTGCAATCAAGAGTTGTCAAAGCCGTATTTTTAGTCACATCAAGATTAGTTAAACTATTACCGGTACATTTTAATAATTTTAAAGCCGTAAAGCTCTCTATTCCGGTAAGATTGGCAATATTTGCGCGACTTACGTCTAAAGTAGTAACAGTTTGTACTCTTGAGGTTAAAACTTTTCCGTTTTTACCATCAGTGTCAATTCCCAGAGCAATTAATCTTGTTTCAAAATTAGAGTCCGGAATCAAAGTATATGCTGCACAACCGGTAGAATAACTAGCCGTTGCATCCTTTCTGTTTGCCCAGTTGGTGTTCGAATACGTTACATTATCAACTGATATACAGCTTAAATTAGGATTATTTGTAAAATCTATATAAGATGATAATGAAGTGTTTTTACCATTTTTTAAATTAAGATTTATTAACAGATTCGATTTGCATGCAAACCCGGTAAGCTTCGTATTTTTAGAAACATCCAGACTTGTTATTTTATTATAAGTACAATCAATATTATACAGCGCCAGGTTTTTAGAAACATCTAGTGCCGTCAACTTATTAGATTCGCATCGTAAATCTCTAAGAAGAGTATTTTTTGAAATATCAAGAACCGTTAATTCATTCGATCCACAAAATAAATCTAATAATAAAGTATTTTTAGAAACATCTAAAGTTATCAATTGATTGGAAATAGCATATAATTCTGTCAATTTAACATGTTTAGAAACGTCAATCGTTTTTAAAGGATTTGAACTAACACGCAATGAAGTTAAATCTAAATTTTTAGAAAAATCAAGCGTTGTAAGCTGATTGTTCTGACACCATAAACTGGTTAGTTTAATATTTTTAGAAACATCAATATTTGTCAACAAATTACCATTAACATCCAGTTGAGTCAAAGCCAGATTATTTGAAACGTCAAGATTTGTTATTTGATTATACCTGCAATCTAAATAAGTCAAGGCAAGATTTTTTGAAACATCTAAGCTGCTTAATCTATTAGGACTATAAATACTCGAATCGCATGATAAATAAATCAAGTTCACATTTTTTGTAACATCCAGAGTCGTTAATGGATTAGAACCAACATAAAATGTAGTCAGATTTAAATTCTTAGAAACATCAATATTTGTTATCTGGTTAGAATCGCAATACAAATTGCTTAAGGCTAAATTGTGACTAATATCTAACGTCGTCAAACTATTAGAAGAACAAACCAGTTGGGTCAGAGCCGTAAAATCCTGAATTCCTGTTAAGTCAGCAATATTGTTATACCCAACATTAAGCGATGTTACAGTATTAATATTAGCTGTTAAAACTTGTCCATCAGGAACACCGGAATCAAGACCTAATAATATTAATTTGTTTTCAAAATTAATATCCGGAATTACCGTGTATTGTGCATAAATAGAAAAATTTGCTAATAACAGCAGCAAAAGTAGTTTTGTTCTCATAAATTGAATTTAGAATTTGGAACTACAAGTATACAATTTACATTTGGGATTTTATTACGGAAAGACGTACTAAATTAATTCTTGGTTTAATACTAATTGAATCAAAAGCTATTTGGCTGTCGTGTATTAGATGGAAAAACAAATTGGTAAGTTTTACAAAGTTTTTGAAGTTTCTTAAATAGTAAAACAAAAATCATAACACAGTGTTAATCGTTAGTTTTATGTAACAAAAAATCATAATTTAGGCGCATATTTTAACTTTTATTAAAAATAGATAGATGAGTCCTATAAAAATAAATACCTTATCTGCTTTTGCATTACTTGTTTTAGCAGGTTGTAGCGCTACTGTACAAGCGCAAGTTTCAGCGCCAAGAGAGCCTCTTATTGCTCCAATGGCAATTGTAAAAAAAGCACCTCTTAGCGAAAATGAATTAAAAAGATGGAGTCATCTTGATTTAGTCAAAGATTCAATTCCGGGAATGAGTGTTGATAAGGCTTACGCCGAATTATTACAAGGAAAAAAAGGTACAAAAGTAATTGTAGGTATAGTAGACTCAGGTGTTGATATTGAACATCCGGATTTACAGGGAATGATCTGGACAAACCCTAAAGAAATTCCGGGTAACGGAATCGATGATGACAAAAATGGTTTTATTGATGATGTACACGGATGGAATTTTCTTGGAGATGCCGTTCATGAAAATCTTGAATTAACCCGTATTATTAAAAAAGGGGATGACGGTTCTGCTGAGTATAAAAATGCTTTAGCACAATATGAAGAGAAATCTAAAAAAGTTGTAGAAGACAAACAACAAGTAGATTTTTTAATAGATGTGCATAATACTATAAAAAAAGAGTTAAATAAAACATCTTATAAATTAGAAGATTTAAGCGCCATTACTTCAACAGATCCAAAAGTTTCAAGAAGTAAAATGATCATGACTCAAATCCTGACAAATGCCGGGCCAACTTTTGATCCGGAAGCAGAGTTAGAAGATTATAGAGAATCAGTTTATGATCAGTTCAATTATAATTTGAATAAAGATTATGACGGAAGAAAAATCGTTGGTGATAATCCGGATGATATTAAAGATGCACACTACGGAAACAATATTGTTTTTGGTCCTGATAAAGAAAAAGCACTTCACGGAACTCACGTTGCCGGAATCATAGCACAAATTCGTGGTAATAATTTAGGCGGAGACGGCGTTGCAACCAATGTAGAAATCTTAACCGTGAGAGCTGTTCCGGACGGAGACGAATATGATAAAGATATCGCTTTGGCAATTCGTTACGCAGTTGATAATGGAGCAAAAGTAATCAACGGAAGTTTTGGAAAAAGTTTTTCACCTCATAAAAAATGGGTTTATGAAGCTATAAAATATGCTGCCAAAAAAGATGTTTTAATTGTACATGCAGCAGGAAACGACGGATATGATATCGATAAAACAGAAAATATCAATTACCCAAATGATTCTGAAGATAACGTTAAAGAATTTACAAACAACGTTATTACAATTGGTGCAATCAACAAAGCATATGGAGAAAATGTAGTAGCTGCATTTTCAAATTTCGGAAAAATAAATGTAGATGTATTTGCTCCCGGAGAAGAAATTTATGCAACAGTACCAAACAATAAATACAAATACCTGCAAGGAACTTCAATGGCGTCTCCAAACGCAGCAGGAGTTGCGGCATTGATACGTTCTTATTATCCAAAACTAAAAGCAGCTCAGGTAAAACAAATTTTAATGGATTCCGGAATTGCACTTCCTGCAACAGTAGTTTTAGGAGAAAATCATGAATCAAAACCAGTTTCTGAAACATCAAGAACAGGAAAAATGGTAAATGCTTATAATGCTTTATTGATGGCAGAAAAAATGTCTAAAAAATAAAACACCACACATATTAACCTAATGGAAGAGCAATTGCTCTTCCATTTTTATTGAAAAAATGATGCGTAAAATTATACTATTTTCTTTTTTGAGTTTAGGCCTAAACTCTGCATTTGCACAAAGTGCCCCATATTGGCAGCAACATGCTGATTATAAAATGGAGGTTTCGATGGATGTAAAAAACTATCAATACAAAGGAAAACAAGAATTGGTGTATACCAATAATTCATCTGATACTTTAAAAAAGGTATTTTATCATTTATTCCCAAATGCTTTTCAGCCGGGAAGCGAAATGGATGCCCGTCTGCATACGATAAAAGATCCGGACGGAAGAATGGTGACCAAAGTAAAAGATGCTGAAGGAAAGGAAACAAAACAAAGCAGAATTGAAACGTTAAAACCAAACGAAATTGGATTTTTAAAAATCACTAATTTCAAACAAGATGGAGTAACGGCTCAAACCAGAACTTCAGGAACTATTCTTGAAGTGACTTTGGCAAAGCCAATCTTACCAAATTCTAAAACAACTTTTACCCTAGATTTTGACGGACAAGTTCCGATACAGGTTCGACGTTCAGGACGCAATAATTCTGAAGGAGTAGAATTATCAATGTCACAATGGTATCCTAAATTGGCCGAATTTGATTTTGAAGGATGGCATGCAGATCCTTACATCGCAAGAGAATTTCACGGTGTTTGGGGTAATTTTGATGTAAAAATTACAATCGATAAAGAATATACCATTGGAGGTTCAGGATATTTACAAGACAAAAACGAAATTGGTCACGGTTATGAAGATGCCGGTGTCACAGTTACTTATCCTAAAAAAGCAAAAACATTGACATGGCATTTTATTGCACCAAATGTTCATGATTTTACCTGGGCCGCGGACAAAGAATATACGCATGATATTGTAAAAGGACCAAATGATGTTGATTTGCATTTCTTCTATAAAAACAATCCAAAAACAACTGAAAATTGGAAACAATTAGAGCCTTTAATGGTAAAAGTAATGGATTATTACAACAATAGAGTTGGAGCATATCCATACAAACAATATTCGTTTATCCAGGGAGGAGATGGCGGAATGGAGTATGCAATGTGTACATTAATGTTAGGCAACGGAACACTTCAGGGAATTTTAGGAACTGCAACACACGAATTAGGACATTCATGGTTTCAGCATATTTTAGCTTCAAATGAGTCAAAACACCCATGGATGGATGAAGGTTTTACAACTTACATTGAAGACAGTGCTTTGAATGAATTAAAAGGAGATAAAAAAGAAGTAAATCCGTTTAAAGGAAATTATACAGCATATTATCAATTAGTAAATTCTGGTAAAGAACAGCCACAGGGAACTCACGGCGATCGTTACGACGAAAACAGACCTTACAGTATTTCAGCTTATGTAAAAGGAAGTATCTTTTTATCGCAATTAGAATATGTAATTGGAAAAGAGAATGTTGATGCCACTTTAAAAAGATATTTTAACGATTTTAAATTCAAGCATCCAACACCAAACGATATTAAAAGAACTGCTGAAAGAGTTTCAGGGGCTGAGTTAGACTGGTATTTAATCGACTGGACAGAAACTACAAATACAATTGATTACGGAATCAAAGACGTAGCAGATAATGCAGGAAAAACTACTGTAAGTTTAGAAAGAATAGGCAGAATGCCAATGCCAATAGATTTAACAGTTCAATATACAGATGGAACTTCTGAAACTTTCTACATTCCGTTAAGAATGATGAATTTCATTAAACCAAATCCAAACCCGAACGTAAAAAGAACAGTTCTGGCTGATTGGGCATGGGCGCAATCCAACTACAGTTTTACAATCGACAAAAACAAAACAGCGATTAAAAAAATCACCATAGATCCAAGCGGATTAATGGCAGATGTGAAAGCTGCAAATAATGTTTATGAAGTGAAGTAATCTTCATTAATAGAAATAAAAAATCCCGTTTAGAATTCTAAACGGGATTTTTCGTTTTAAGGAATTAATTTTTTTGAATAGCCTCCCAGCTTTAGCTGGAGGAATGAGGTTTGAATGAAAAAAGGCTTTAGCCTAACTGTTACAGTTTTGGCTAAAGCCCTTTTATTGTAATTTATTTTTTCATCCAACTAAAGTTGGAGGCTATTCAATCTTTTTAGAAACTTAAAGAATAATTGGGGTTAGGTTATTGATTTAACTCAAATGCTCAATCATATCTTTTGTCATCGATTCAAGATCAAAAGTATGTTTCCAGTCCCAATCTTCTCTTGCCTGAGAATCGTCGATGCTTGCCGGCCAGCTATCTGCAATTTTCTGACGGAAATCAGGCACATAAGTAATTGTAAATTCAGGAATATGTTTTTTAATTTCATTGGCAATTTCAGTTGGCGTAAAACTCATTGCCGCTAAATTGTATGAAGAATGTATTTTAATTTTTTCAGCCGGTGCCTGCATGATACTAATGGTTGCATCAATTGCATCATCCATATACATCATTGGCATTTTTGTTTCAGATGATAAAAAGCATTCGTATTTTTTATCAGCAATTGCCTTATAGAAAATGTCAACAGCGTAATCTGTAGTTCCGCCACCAGGAGGCGTAGACCAGCTAATTAAACCTGGATAACGAATACTGCGAACATCTACACCATAAATATTATGATAATATTCGCACCATCTTTCTCCTGCTTGCTTACTAATTCCATAAACCGTAGAAGGTTCCATTATTGTATATTGAGGCGTATTTTCTTTTGGCGTTGTAGGTCCAAAAACAGCAATACTTGAAGGCCAGAAAATCTTTTTTATCTTTTTTGCTTTAGCCAAATTCAAAACATGAAATAAAGAATTCATATTTAAGTCCCACGCAAATGCAGGATTTTTTTCGGCTGTAGCCGATAAAAGTGCCGCCATCAAATAAATATCAGTAATTTGATGTACTTCAACAAGATGTTCGATTTGGTTGAAATCTAAAGCATTGACCACTTCAAACGGACCTGAATTAACAACGTCAGTATTTAATTTTCGAATATCAGAAGCAATTACATTGTCTGTTCCGTATAATTTACGCAGTTTTTGAGTCAGTTCTGTCCCAATTTGACCGCAAGCGCCAATGATCAATATTTTTGGATTCATTTGTGTTGTTTTTTAGATACGCAAATATAACGTTTTCGCAAATATTTTTGCTTTTCAGAACAACAAATTATAAATTTAACAACAATGAAGTTGGTTTTTTAGATTATTCTCTGTCAAATATGCTTTGTGTGTTGCCTGGAAAAAGATTTTCGACAGATTAAAAAGATTGGGATGATTTTTATTTTTTAAAGATGGAAATATTTTTTCACGCAGATTTTGCAGATTCAGCAGATCAGAAAATAAAATAAATCTGCTGAATCTGCGTGAAATCTTTTTTTACTTTATCCCTGACATCGCTAGCTTATTTTTTGAAATCTTTAGCAAAAAACAGCATTCGTAATTGTAAATTTACTTTGTAACTTTGTAGCTTAATGTTTTACCAAATGAAATATAAAATATCTCTTTTTCTGCTTTTTGTTTTTGTGTTGAATTCATGTCAAAATGAAGATGAAAAGCGTCGTGCAGAAAATGAAAAAGAAGCTAAAAAAAAAGAAGTTATTTTTGACAATATCAATAAAGGCTGGGTATTTATTGACGAGCCGATCAATGAAATTTCAGAACAAAAAATAAGTTCCTGGAACGAATGGCGCGATTTTTTAAAAGAAATTGGAGATAAACCCAGAAAAACAATTGGAGCATTCCAGAAAAAGTCTACTGCGATTTCTAAAAAAGCAATGGCTTTAAACGAAAATATTCCTTCAGAGTTTAATGTTCCTGCCATAAAAAGCCGAATTTCTATTTTGGTTACCAAAGTCAAAATGATGGATTTATTTATTCATTTAAATCAAATTCCATCTGAGAAAGTAACCTTTTTGATTGGAGAAATCAATAAAGAATTAGTTTCTCTGGAAAGACAAATGGATAATATTATTGTAAAAAGTAAGATTCCGAAAGAACAAGGAGAAGAAGATTTTCTGAAAATGTTAGATACAACACGTGCGATTCCTAATATAAAAACAGATCCGCTCCTGGAAGACAAATAGATTAAAATACACCACAAGTTGAGTAAAAACGCCTTATATACCATGTATGATAATCTGCCAAAAAATCAGCAGATTGCCGCACAATTACTAGAACAAAATCAGATAAAAATGCATCTTAACGGTTTGTTGGGATCTGCAGTTTCATTTGTAATTCGTGCTGTTTTTAAAAAAACCGAGTTGCCTTTTTTACTTGTTTTAGACAATAAAGAAGAAGCCGCTTATTACCTGAATGATCTCGAACAAATGATTGGCGAACAGGATGTTTTGTTTTATCCCGCTTCATTTCGCCGCCCTTATCAGGTTGATGAAACAGATAATGCCAATGTTTTGTTGCGTGCTGAGGTTTTAAACAGAATCAATTCCCGCAAAAAACCAGCTATAATTGTTACCTATCCTGAAGCACTTTTTGAGAAAGTAGTTACACGTCAGCAATTAGACAAAAACACCTTAAAAGTCGCCTTGAACGATAAAATTTCGATTGACTTTATCAACGAAGTTTTATTCGAATATGAATTCAAAAGAGTAGATTTTATTACAGAACCCGGAGAATTTTCGGTTCGTGGAGGTATTGTCGATGTCTTCTCTTTTTCTAACGATCATCCGTATAGAATTGAATTCTTTGGGAATGAAGTAGACAGCATCAGAAGTTTTGATGTCGAGACACAGTTATCTGTAGAAACACATAAAAAAATCACCATAATCCCAAATGTCGAAAATAAGATATTTCAGGAAAACCGAGAGAGTTTCTTAGATTATATAGCGGAAAAAACAGTTGTTTTTATTCAAAATACAGACGGACTTTTTAGTCAGCTGGACAAACAATTTGCAAGAGCAGAAGAAGCTTTTGAAAAACTTTCGGGTGAAATAAAACATGCCACACCGGAACAATTATTTTTAAATCAGGCTTCGTTTATCAAACGTGCTTTAGATTTTTCGATTGTAGAATTGGCTTCAAAACCGATTTTTAAAACCACTAAAACATTCGATTTTCATATTCAGCCTCAACCGTCTTTTAATAAACAATTTGATTTGTTATTGAATAACCTGAGTGACAATCATTTTAACGGATACAAGAATTATTTATTCTGTTCGAATGAAGCGCAGGCGAAGCGTTTTCATGATATTTTCGAAACTTTGGATGAAGCCAATTCTGAGAATATCCGCAAACAATATCATACTGTTGTATTGCCTTTATATCAGGGTTTTATCGACGAAGAAAATCAGATTACTGCGTATACAGATCATCAGATTTTTGAGCGTTATCATAAATTCAACATCAAAAACGGATATTCTAAAAAGCAAAATATTACGCTTAAGGAATTGACCGCACTTTCGGTTGGTGATTATGTAACACACATCGATCACGGAATTGGGAAGTTTGGCGGATTGCAGAAAATTCAGGTCGAAGGAAAAACGCAGGAAGCCATAAAACTGGTTTATGCTGATAATGATATTGTTTATGTAAGCATTCATTCGCTTCATAAAATTTCTAAATACAACGGGAAAGACGGAACACCGCCGAAAATTTATAAGTTAGGATCGAACGCCTGGAAAATTTTAAAACAAAAAACCAAAGCGCGTGTCAAACATATTGCTTTCAACCTTATTCAGTTGTATGCAAAACGACGATTGGAAAAAGGGTTTCAGTTTGCGCCGGACAGTTATTTACAAAACGAATTAGAGAGTTCGTTTATTTATGAAGATACGCCGGATCAGACGAAATCAACTCAAGAAGTAAAAGCTGACATGGAAAGCGATCGCCCAATGGATCGTTTGGTTTGTGGTGACGTAGGTTTCGGGAAAACGGAAGTTGCAATTCGTGCCGCTTTTAAAGCTGTAGATAATAGCAAACAAGTTGCCGTTTTGGTTCCGACGACTATTTTGGCGTACCAACATTACAGAACTTTTACAGAACGATTAAAAGATATGCCGGTTTCAATTGGTTATTTAAACCGATTTAGAACCGCAAAACAGAAAGCACAAACGCTTAAAGATTTAGCCGAAGGAAAACTTGATATCGTAATTGGAACACATCAATTAGTAAACAAAAATGTAGTTTTTAAAGACTTAGGTTTATTGATTGTCGATGAGGAACAAAAGTTTGGTGTAAATGTAAAAGACAAACTCAAAACAATCGCTGCAAATGTCGATACGTTGACCTTAACTGCAACACCAATCCCGAGAACGCTTCAGTTTTCGTTAATGGCAGCGCGCGATTTATCGGTGATTACAACGCCTCCGCCAAATCGTTATCCTATAGAAACAAATGTAGTTGGTTTTAATGAAGAAGTAATTCGTGATGCGATTTCGTATGAAATTCAGCGAAACGGACAGGTTTTCTTCATTAATAATCGAATCGAAAATATAAAAGAAGTGGCCGGAATGATTCAGCGTTTGGTTCCAAATGCCAGAGTCGGAATTGGTCACGGACAAATGGAAGGTGCCAAACTTGAGGAATTGATGTTAGGTTTCATGAACGGAGATTTTGATGTTTTGGTGGCAACCACCATTATAGAAAGTGGTCTTGACGTTCCAAATGCCAATACGATTTTCATCAATAATGCCAACAATTTCGGATTATCAGATTTGCATCAAATGCGTGGGCGAGTAGGCCGAAGCAACAAAAAAGCATTCTGTTATTTCATCTGTCCGCCGTATTCATCCATGACCGAAGATGCCAGAAAACGTATTCAGGCGTTGGAACAATTCAGCGAATTAGGAAGCGGCTTCAACATCGCCATGAAAGATCTTGAAATTCGTGGTGCGGGAGATTTATTAGGTGGCGAACAAAGTGGTTTCATCAATGAAATTGGTTTTGATACGTATCAAAAAATCATGAACGAAGCCATAGAGGAATTAAAAGAAAACGAATTCAAAGATTTATATCCTGAGGAGAATGATATTGAAACGAAAGAATACGTAAAAGACCTGCAAATCGATACCGATTTTGAGCTCTTGTTTTCTGATGAATATATCAATAATGTCACCGAGCGTTTGAGTTTATATAACGAATTGGGTTCTGTAAAAAATGAAGCCGAATTAGTTATTTTCCAAAATAAATTAATCGACCGTTTTGGCCCAATGCCGCCGCGTGCCAATGCTTTGATGAACAGTATTCGCATTAAATGGATTGCGACTAATATAGGTATTGAGAAACTGGTGATGAAAAAAGGTAAAATGATTGGGTATTTCGTTTCAGATCAGCAGTCTGATTATTACCAGTCGTCTAAGTTTAGAAAGGTTTTACAATTTGTACAAAAATATAGCAATCTTTGCCAAATGAAAGAGAAACAAACGCCAAATGGTTTGCGACTTTTATTGACTTTCGAGAATGTAAAATCGACCAAACGAGCTTTGGAATTAATGGAATTATTGGGAGAGTAAAAGAAAAGTTGCCACGAATTTCACTAATTTTAAAAAGGAAAATTAATTTTAATTCTGTTCATTCGTGACCCGAGTGCTAGCGAACAGGCGAAGCAAATTCGTGGCGACAATATCAAATTTAAAAGACTATTTGTCTTTATAGAATTTCTCTAAATACTCGTTTTTATCTTTTTCTGCCTGAACTAAACGCTCGTAAAGTTCTACTACTTTGTCAAGAGGATTAAAGTTACAAATGTTCTGATTACCTATAGTTCCCTGGCTATTGTCATTAAAAGTATTAAAATAAGTAAAAATACTTTCTTCTGAAAAATGTTTAATTGCTTCAACACTTATACCAAGTGCTATTGCAACCTCTTTGAGTTTTTCGTCGTCGATAGTTTCGCTATTTTCAATTGCAGAAATGGTCTGTTGGCTCGTTCCTAAAGCTTGAGCAAGAGCTTCCTGCTTCATGTCTTTAAGTTCACGAATACGACTGATGTTTCTTCCTATATGATGTGGTTTTGTTATTGTGCTCATAGCTCAAAGGTATTAAAATTCTCAAAATAAAAATTGATTTCAGTAAAAAACAGTTTCATTTTTGTAAGATACATTTTACAATATATAATGTTTTAATTTCTCTAAAAATTTTATTTAAACAAAAATAGGCTTTTCAAACAACTATTATTTAAATACAGAAATTAGTTAAGTATAATTCGTGTTCATTCGTGATCCGAGCGATAGCGTACAGGCGAAGCAAATTCGAGGCTTAAAATTATTAAGTTTTATTTATCTTTTATTTAAGAAAAACCTTAGAACTAAAAAGTTTTCTTTGAATCAAAATTTCAAAGCCAAACTTTACATGCAATACTATTTCCTTATTCTGTTTTTATTTTTAGGATTAACGTCGATCTCAGCTCAGGAAAGCAAACAAATTATTTCAAAAGATACGCTGAAATACGAAACTATTGATCCGCTTCGTCCTGCAAAAGCAGCATTTTATTCTGCAATATTTCCTGGTTTAGGGCAGATTTATAATAAAAAATACTGGAAACTTCCATTAGTTTATGGTGCAATAGGAGCCAGTACTTATTTTTATATCGATAGTCAGAAAAGCTATACTCTTTATAGAAACGAATACAAAAACAGATTGGCAGGAAACACAAGTAGTTCTGAATATATGTCGAATTTAAGCGAAAGTCAGTTAGTTTCTGCCCAAAAGCAATTTCAAAGAAACAGGGATTTATCAGCCTTATTTATTGTTGGGTTTTATGTTTTAAATATCATCGATGCCAATATAGATGCGGCTCTTTCACAATTTAATGTGAGCGAAAGATTAGCCTTTAAACCTGCAATAAATAGAAATAGGATAACACTACAAAATGATTTTGGGTTTGCCCTTAATTATTCCTTTTAAAAAATTACTCAAATAAAAAATGGCGTATGAAAATCTCATACACCATTTCTTTTTATAAGTAAATCGGAATTATTTCACGATCAGTTTTTTTATAACATTCAAATCTCTTGAATTTATACTTACAATATAAATCCCTGATGACAAATGATGATTAATTTGTCCTGAAGTCGAAAGTTTTTGAGTTAAAACAGTTTTTCCGTTCATGTCAGAAACTGTAATTAAAGCTAAATCTCCCGATTCTAATTCAGGTAATGAAACATTAAACAGATTCTCTGTAGCAGGATTTGGATAAATGCTTACTGCTTTTTCTGTTGCAATGATTTGTTCTGTTTGAAGAGAAGATTTAGCAGTTAAACCAGAAACCGTTGTAGTTTCTAATTGCCATTGTGCGCTAAACCAACCATCCTGAGAGTTTCCGTATTGTGCAGATCCTGTTTGATTTTCAACATGAATAATGTTTCCGGTTTGCCATCTGTTTCTTAATCTAACCCAGGTTCCGTCGATATAATCGCTAGACCATTGTGCACTCCAGAAAGTAGTATCTGTTATATTAGACTGAACATTTCCGGTTTGACTTTCGATATTCATTAGTTCGCCAGTTGCTACATTTTTAAGCACAAAATAAGTTGCATCAATAGCGATTTTTTGCCATTTGTAATTGTTGTTTGCAACCGTTGCACCATAACCCACATTGGCTCCGGCATCAGATAAATAAGCACCGGTCCATCTGTTTTTTATTGTATAATAAGTTCCTGTTGCAGTTGAAACTGTTACAAGACAAGTACTTGTTTTGCTTCCGTCAACAGTAGTTACTGTAATAGTTGCTGATCCGTTTGCTACAGCAGTTACTAAACCAGATGAATTTACAGTTGCTACAGCCGTATTGCTTGAACTGTAGTTTACAGATTTGTTTGTTGCATTTGCAGGAAGAATCGTTGGAGTCAATTGTTGTGTTCCACCAACAGATAATGATGCTGAACTTGGACTCAAACTTACGCTTGTTACCGCTACGTTTGTTCCCGGGTTTGAATCGTACCAAGTCGCATTCATATACCAACCGGTTTTATTTCGATTTAAATCTGCAGATTGGCTAGTTCCGTCATTAAAAATTAAATTAGTCGAAGTTACATTGGTGAACGTATAACTATACCAGCCATTTCCGGCATCAGTCATGTTTACGCCTGGCCAAGATGCATCAGCTAAAACTCCTGTTGGTAAAGCGCTCCAATAATAGATTTTAATTCCGGTTCCCCAATTTGATGGTTTGTAGAAATAAACGGTGAAATTGGTATTCGCGTTTACAGTAATTGCTGCAATTGCCGTTTTGTTTCCGTCTTGTGTTGTTACGGTAATATTTGCGGTTCCTGCTGAAACTGCTGAAACTAATCCAGACGAGTTTACAGTTGCAACTCCTGTATTGCTCGAACTCCACGTTACCGTTTTGTTTGCTGCATTCGCAGGCGCAATTGTTGCCGAAAGTTGTTGCGTATTACCTGTATACAAACTTGCCGTTGTTGGCGAAACACTAACTGATGCAACTGGAATTGCCGCCACTGTTATGGCCGAAGTTGCTGTTTTGTTTCCGTCAACTGTTTTAACCGTAATAGTAGTTGTACCTGCTGAAACCGCTGAAACTAATCCAGATGCATTTACAGTTGCTACAGCTGTATTGCTTGATGTCCAGGTAACATTTTGATTAGTTGCATTTGCCGGAGCAATTGTTGGATTTAATTGTTGCGTAGACCCTAAACCAACAGTCGCTGTTGTTGGACTAACCGAAACTCCTGTAACAGCTACAGTTGCAACATTTGCATTGGTTAAAACAATATATTGAAAAGCATTAAAAGATTGTGTAGCTCCTGAAACTAATGTTACATTAGCACCAGTATAAGCATCTTTATAAGTTCCTGCTAATGCTGCCGGAATTACAAATGTTTTACTGGCATTTCTAAGATTGGTCATTACAATAACTTTCTCTGTACCTAATGTTTTTGTAAAGGCGCAGATATCATCACTTGCATAAGGTGTCATTGTACCACGACGAATAGCGGCACTGCTGTTTCTAAAGTTAAGAATCTTTGCAAATTCTGGTGTGGCAGCGGTATTGCTCCAATTGATTTTTACACTCGTATAAGGCCACGGAATTACCTGATTGAAGGCTACTTCTTGTCCGCTGGTTAAAAAAGGAACTCCTTTCATATAACCCGAAACTAAGAAATTTGCAACTACTCCGGCATTACTTTTAAATACAGTAAAAGGAGCCGTATCGCTGTTGTTTTCTGAGTCATGATTTGCAGTCCATCTCACTTCTTGCTGACTTCCTGTTGCATACGTATATTCCATGTCATTTGTGGTTTGGAATCTTGTAGAAGCCGGACCTCCGCCTGCCACATTTTTTAAGGCATCGTAAAACCATTTATCACCAAAATTCATATCAAATCCAGCCTGAAAATTTTGTAAACGATCTCCTTCGGCAAGCATTAATAAGTTATGAGAAGTGATACCTCTTAAATTACTGATAATTTCTGTCCAGAAATCAAGAGGAGGATTATTAGCAAAATCACAACGATATCCATCGATATTTGCTGCAAAGATCCAATAACGCATTGCATCTTTCATTGCGGCACGAAGTGCAGTATTGTTTAGATCCAATGCTGCGATATCAGAGAAGTTTGCCAACTGATTGATTGTTGTTCCGGTTCTTTGGTAATATTCCGGATGAGATACAGTCCAGGGATGATCCCATGAAGTACCGTTTACTGCAATGTCAAGCATTACCGCCATACCTTTGGCATGGGCAGCATCTACCAGATTACGCATATCTGTAAGTGTTCCGTATTCAGAACCTACAGATTTGTAATCTTTGATACAATAAGGAGAGTTGGAACTTCTTGAGTCAGTTCCGTAAGGGTAAATAGGCATTAAATAAAGCACATTGATACCAAGTGATTTAATTCGGTCCAAATCAGAGGTAACTGCAGCTAAAGTTCCCGAAGCACTATGCGGACGAATATGAACCTGATAAATATTGGCATCTCTCGAGTCGGGAACTCCTGTATATGGCGTGCCATATTGAGCCGGATCCTGTGCATACACTGAACTTGCAAATAATAACAGAAAACAGACTATTGTTTTCGTGAAATGAAATACTCTAGTGGTAATTTTGTTTTTCATAATTTTTGTTTTTTGCATGCTTGTCAGCATCTCTAACTAAAATTCATTCTCACTCGCATTGTTTTTAAATTCGACAAACATTTTGTGGTTAATAGTTTTCAAGTAGTAAATTTTAATTTTTGCCCATAAAAATGGGCAATAGTTGTTTGCCACGAATTACATGAATTAGCACTAATTTTTAATCTGTTTAAGACTAATATAATAATTCTAATTCGTGAAAATTCGTGTAATTCGTGGCAAAAAGCTTAGAAACTTAATGTCTCAGAACCTTAAATTAAATCTTTTTCAATCCCTTTAATTCTGTAGCATTTCCTTGCTTAATGCTAATTGCAACACCTCCGCCCGGAGCTAAATACTGTTTTAAAATTGTTTTTGAGGTTACAACAACTTTAGTCACGGTATATTTTTGTGGATTTTCGTTCCAATTGGCGCCTTTGGCATCAGCATAAATTGTGGCTATGAATTTTTTTCCGGCAGGCAAATAATCAAAAGTAATGTTTGCCGTTCTGGAATTTTCATCAGTAATTCCTCCAATATACCATTCGTTTTTTCCTTTTGCTTTACGGGCAATTGTGATGTAATCTCCCGGTTCAGCTTCAAGAATATAACTGTTATCCCAATCTACCGCAACATCTTTAATGAACTGAAATGCATCTGGAAAACGTTCATAATTCCCGGGAATATCTGCTGCCATTTGCAACGGACTGTACATTGTAACGTAATACGCCAATTGTTTTACCAAAGTTGTATTGACACGTTGAGTACTTCCTGTTCCGTAATACGAAAGATCAGTCTGGAAAATTCCCGGAGTATAATCCATTGGTCCACCCATTAAACGGGTAAATGGCAAAATCGTAGTATGATCCGGAGCTAATCCTCCCATAGATTCGAACTCAGTTCCTCGGGCAGATTCTTGTGCAACCCAGTTTGGAAAAGTTCGGTTTAAACCTGTTGGTCGAACCGCTTCGTGACTATCAATCATAATTTTATAATCAGCAGCACGTTTGGCCACATTAATGTAATGATTCACCATCCATTGTCCGTCATGATGTTCGCCACGCGGAATAATTTTACCTACATAACCTGTTTTTACAGCATCATAACCGTTGTCATTCATAAACTGAAAAGCACGATCTAAACGACGCTCATAATTTGTTGCTGATCCGGAAGTTTCGTGATGCATGATAATTTTCACCCCTTTTGAAGCGGCGTAGGTATGTACCGCTTTTACATCAAAATCCGGATATGCGGTTACATAATTAAAAACTTCTTCTTTCCAGTTTCCTATCCAGTCTTCCCAACCAATGTTCCATCCTTCGATCAGGATTGCATCGAAACCATTTTTAGACGCAAAATCGATATATTCTTTTGCGCGTTCTGTTGTAGCTCCGTGTTTTCCGTTTGGCGTTAGTTTGGTAAAATCATCTGTTAATTTCACATTATTCTCTTTTCCAAAAGCCCACGTACTTTTTCCTGCAACAAAATATTCCCACCAGATCCCAATATATTTTACCGGTTTGATCCAGGAAACATCTTTATAACTTGTTGGTTCGTTGAGGTTCAGGATTAATTTTGAAGCCAAAATTTCTGTTGCTTTATCACTTACAACAATGGTTCTCCAGGGCGATTGTGCATCGGTTTGCATATAGCCTTTTGCACCAACGGCATCAGGAGCTAAATGGCTGCGCATTTTATAATTTACAGCATCTAATTCAAGATACATTGCCGGATAATTGATCAGACCAGCTTCGTGAATGTTGATGTACAAACCATCATCAGATTTCATCATTGAAGGTGTTTGAACCGATAATTCTTTTATTGGCCATTGTGAATTGATTTCGATCGTAGCTTTTTTCATCAACGAAGGAACTTCAGAAATCTTTGAAGTCGTGTAGGCATATTCATTAGTATCATAATCTCCCGGAATCCAGAAAATTTTATGATTTCCAGCCAGATTAAATTCAGAACGTTCTTCTTTTATTACAAAATAACTTAAGTCATTTTGCTTTGGAAATTCATATCTAAAACCTAATCCATCGTTGAATAGGCGGAAACGAATGCGGATATATCTGTTGTTGTTTTTGGCTTGAGCCAAAGTAACAACCAATTCATTGTAATTGTTTCGAATTGTTTTTTCTTCTCCTAAAACCGGATTCCAATTTTCATCAACAGAAGATTGTGCTGTATTTGTAACGGTAAAACCATCCAAAAACGAAGGCAAATTTTGCAGTTCTAAACCCAAAGAACTTGGTTTTATAACTGCTTTTTGTTTATATGATAATTGGTAAGACGGAATTCCGCCTTCTTTTAATTCAAATTTTAAAGAGAGATTTTTGTTGGGCGAAGTTATTTCCTGTGCCTGAATCCATGCAGCATTAGCACAAATAAAAAGAAACAAAGCTATTTTTTTGCTGCGAATACGAAGCAATGATTTTTGGGATTGAAAATTCATGTTATTTAGTTTTTTGCAAATCTAATTTAATTTTAAAGTTGCGTGGGTATTAATTCTTCAATATTAAATATTGAAAAGGCATTAATGTGATTTCGCTGCCTACAGTTACGGATGTTCCTGTAATAGCATCTTTCCAGATTGCTTTTAAGGCTGGTGAAGCAAGATATTTTACGGTACTATTGGTTAGATTAGAAAGAACAAGAACTTTTTCGGCATCTTTTACCATTGTAAATGCACTAACCGCATCACTGCTATATCCGGTATAAACGCCTTTTTTTACAGCAGTACTTGTATTTCTAAAAGCGATTATTTTTTTGTATTCCGCTAACATAGAAGCATCAGCAGTAGACCAGTCAATTGGTGTTTTGGCAAAATAATTAAGCCTTTTTTCATAACCAACTTCTTGTCCGTTGTAAATCATAGGAACAGATTTCATGTATGCTGCTACGACAAAAGTGGCTACAGATCCTTTTTTACCTCCAAAAAGTTCCAGCGGAGTTCCTTCAGAAAGGTTTACATCGTGATTACTTGTATATCTTACCACTCTGTTTTCTTCATTATAATTGTTTGCATATTCTGTAGCATTAGAATCCTGAATGGTAGTTGCAGGTTTACTTTCTTTAAAAACTTTTTCTAAAGTACTGAAGAAATTGAATCCAAAAGTGTAATCAAAACCAGAAGCAAAATGATTTACTTTTGATCCTTCGGCCAACATTAATATCGTTTGATTTTTTTTGATGCTTCTTAATTTAGTAATTGCATCTGACCAGAAGTTTTGTGGCACAAAATCAGCATAATCACATCTGAAACCATCAATATTGGCATTATAAACCCAATACGACATGGCGTCGATCATGGCGTCTTTCATTTCAGCATTATTAAAATCTAATTGTGCTACATCATTATAATTTGTTCCCGGAGGAATAATGATATTTCCTTTGTCATCTTGCTGATACCAATTTTTATGTTGTGTAATCCAGGCATTGTCCCAAGCGGTGTGATTGGCAACCCAGTCCAGAACTACAGCCATATTTTTTTTGTGTGCCTCTTCGACCAAAACCTGAAGATCCTGCAGGGTTCCAAAATCAGGATTTACAGCTTTGTAATCCTGCACGGCATAAGGCGAACCTAATTCTCCCGAAGCTTTTACTTTTCCAACAGGGTAAATAGGCATAAGATAAATCACATTTGCACCTAATTCCTGAATTTGAGTAAGTCTGTCCTGAACTCCTTTTAAGTTTCCTGCGGCACTAAAAGCACGAATGTTTACCTGATAAATTACAGCATCTTCTTTTTTAGGCATTTTTTCGAATGAGGCTCCGTATTGTTGATAGGGAGAAGCCGGAGTTGAATCGCTATCTGATGAACTACACGAAACAAATGCTAATGCAAGTAGTAAAGTATAGACGATTTTTATATTTGATTTCATGTTTTTTTGAATTTAATTTTAATAAAGCGGTATTTTTTTAGTCGGAAAGATAGCCTGCCTTTCGCTCAAAAAAGGCAGGTATCACTCAAACTAATCTAGCTTTATTACAATGTTAGATTATTTTTTAACGATCGTACAAGTTGCCGTTGCTGGATAACCTGCTGATGCCGGATCTACGTCGTTTATAGTAAAGGTAATTTCGTAAGTTCCTGCTTCAGCAATATCATAAGCGCCTCCATTATCTTTATTAATCGTATTTGTTGTAGCGTCTGCAGGTCCGTAGTTTACATCCCACTTATCATTTAATCTGAATTTTAAAGCTCCAACTATTAAGTTAGCAGTAACTTTCCAGGTTTTTGTTTCGTGGTTGTATGACATCGGGATAGAGTGGTTCCATCCATAATCTTTGTCTTCAGGTGTTGGTGCATGAGTTGATGATCCTACAATTCCCCAGGCATAAGGAGCAGAACTCCATTTTAAAGTATTAAGATTTACTTTTATCTGATAAGAACCTACTCCCGGCAAATGAAAATTAGGTTCGCTCATATTTTTTAAATCAGCATTTGTATCACCTGCACCGTAGTATTGATCCCAATTTCTGGCTGTGTTCAATTTAAAATCAGTGCCATTGCCAGGAGAAAGGGTAACATATCCCTGATAAACACCTTTTGCAATAGCGGTCAAAGCTGCAGCAGTTCCTACATTAAATTCTCCCTGATAGAATCCCGGCATATAAATTTCGCCAAAAACAACACTTTTTTCGTAAGGCGTAACTGTTAAGGTGATTGGGTCAGAATAAATTTTTCGATCCATAGCTGCTTCTACACGAACTACTAATTTTCCTGCAGCATCAATAGGTAATCCTAAATCTGTAGCAATTTTATTTAATTCGCTGCCAATAAATGCTTTGCTTAAAACATCCTGACCAACTTCAATTCGCTTGGCTTTTTGCCAGGCATTTGCACCGCTTGTGTCATTGATTAAATCAAATTGTATGGCATAAGTAACAGGCGCATCAATAGGAAATGTTACTTTGGGCCAGGAAATAAGCAGCGCATTATTGTCTGCAGTATCTTCTGTAAGAACTATTGTGCTGGATGAAACTTCGATCGCAGCAGGAAAAGTTACTGTTTTCAATGTCGTTAACTGACCTTCACTTTCACAGGAGGCGCCTAAAAAAAGCACGGTCCCCAGTAGGAATAATTTATTGATATATTTTTTCATGATAGTTTTGTTTTTAGTAACCCGGGTTTTGTTTAAGTCCACGATTAGCATCTAAAGCAGATGTTGGGATAGGGAACAATTTTCGGTAAGCAGGAGATGCCGGTCTGAATTCGTTTGCCAATAAAAATTTATCAAAACGAATCATGTCTTGTCTTCTGTGACCTTCCCAGTTCAATTCGAATCCTCTTTCGTTATAAATGTCATCAAGAGTAGGGTTTGCATCCAGTGCATTTAATCCTGCACGCACTCTGATTTGATCAATAAAAGGTTTTGCAGCACCTGGGTTTCCTAAACGGGCATTACACTCAGCCATCATTAAAATTACATCAGCATATCTAAAAATAGGGAAGTCATTAGAAGCTCCTCCGCCACTTTTTGCTCCAGCAGGATAAAATTTTACATTACGAACTCCTGCCTGAGGATCAGCTCCGGGATTGTCAAGAGAGGCAACATCAAGACTATAATTAAATCCACCTGCCTGTTCTCCAACCAAAAATTGTTGTCTTCGAATATCTGTTAAGGCATATTTCAGGAAAAAGTCTTTTGGAACAATAGTTCCGTTCCAGCCAGCCATTCCAAATAAAGCTGTACCATGCGGACCATATACACTACGAACAGCATAAATATTACGGGAAACTACATCAAGGGTTGCATAAATAGGTAAGATGGTTTCGTCTTCAGGAAGTACATCCCCAAATAGTTCATAATACTTATTTCCTAACGGACTAGCAGCATTTGCCGCTCCTGAATGTAGTGTAAAACCACCTTCACTAACTTTATTACAAGCTGCTAAACATTCGCTCCATTTTGCTTCTCCGGTATAAACCTGCGCATTTAGATATACTTTTGCTAATAAGGTATAACCTGCCCATTTATTAAATCTTCCGTAATAATTTCCTCCTTTTGTGCCTGAAAGCTGCTCTACATTTTCAGTTAATTCTTTTACAACAAAAGTGTAAATTTCTTTACGGCTTGATTGCGGGATTTTATCAACGGTAATATTATTATCCGTAAAAAAAGGAACATCACCAAAATCATCAATCAATAAATAATAAAAGAAAGCGCGTAATACTTTTGCTTCAGCAATTTTTGAAGCTTCGGCATTTGATTTTTCTAATAAATCGACCGCTAAATTTGCATTAAAGACAGATTTATATAACCAGTTCCAGGTATTATTAATGATAAAATCTGTTGGTAACCATTCGTGTTTGTGCAAACGTGCAAAATCTTGCTGCCAGTCTCCGGTATTTCTATGCGGAATAACCTGCTCGTCTGATGCCATACAGTTCATATCATACCAACCGTTATCTGCTCCTGCATAACCAACACCAGGAACATTTTTACGTTGAAAATCACCCGGAATTTCTGCATAAACACTCGCAAGAGCGATATCTGCTCCCTGAGGAGTTCCGTAAAAATCGTCAGCCGGATATTTATCGTACACATTTTCGCTGATATCCGTACAGCTAAAAAGTGTTAGGAAACAAACGCTTCCTGCTAATAATATATTTTTAATTTTCATTTCTTTTACTATTTAAATTTTACAGTCAGACCAAATGCAACACTTCTGGTACGGGGATAAATTCCTTTATCACCACCAAAATTATCATTAGGATCACCACTTCCGCTTATGTTCAATTCCGGATCAAGACCTGTGTAATCTGTAATTAATAATAAGTTGTTTCCTGTAAGTGAAAGTCGGATAGAGTCTACATATTTATCCGTAAAACGGAAAGTATATCCTGCGGTAACATTTTCTAAACGAACAAATGAGCCATCTTCCAGCCACAAGTCAGAAGCATAAGGAGAAGTATAAATTCCTTCATCAAGAGCGCTTTCCAGTACGTTTGATTTACCTACATTTTCTAATCGGCTTAAATTAGAACGTAATCCGTTGTAGATTTTATTTCCTCCTGAACCTCTTACTAATACTGATGTATCAAAGTTTTTGTATCGATAAGATGGGTTAAAGGCAAAAGTGTAAGTTGGCAAAGCTGACCCTGCATAGTAACGATCCGGACTTTTAACGCCCTGATCAATAATGCCGTTTCCGTCACGATCTTTTACAGTTTCGACATTGTTTTCGTTTTTACCTGTATGTTCTAAAATGTAAAATGCACCAACCGGTTTTCCTTGTACCAAATAAGAGTTTGCTGCTCCCCAGCCTACATAATCTGTATTTAATGGAATACCATTAATACTGCCGCTTAGATTAAGTACTTCATTTTTCATGAATGATACGTTTCCTGCTAATGTAAGTGTACTGTTATTCGTTTTAATAACATCATAAGCAAGAGCGATCTCCAGACCTTTGTTTGAAATACTTCCTACGTTTGCTTTTATTTGGTTATAAGGATAAGGAGGCTGTGGAACTGTATAATCAAATAATAGATTATCAGTTTTAGAATCGTAAACATCTACGCTACCTCTTAATCTATTGTTCAAAAGAGCAAAGTCAAGACCAATATTGGTTTGCTTTTTGGTTTCCCATTTCAAATCAGCATTTGCATTTTGAGTAATGTTGAAATTGGTAATAGGCATTCCTCCAAAATAAGTTGTTCCTGCACTTCCTACTAATGACAATGAAGTTTGCGGATAAAGTCCTTGCTGATTACCTGTTTCTCCATATCCAACACGTAATTTTAATTCATTAATCAACGTTTGATTGGCCATGAAAGATTCTTTGTTAATTTGCCATGCCACAGAAGCTGATGGGAAATTTCCCCATTTATTGTTTGCTCCAAATACAGACGACCCATCACGTCTGATACTTGCCGTTACTAAATAACGATCTAATAAGGAGTAATTTAATCTTCCTAAATAAGAAACTAAAGTTCTGTCATTTTTATAAGAAGAAATATCGTTGGCCTGTACTTTAGAAAAATCACCAAACTGAAGCGCATTATAAGTAGTATTATCGTTTATAAAACCTCTTGCCTGAGCATAATTGCCCTGATAAGTCTGACTTTGCCACTCATATAATGCTAATGCGTTGAAGCTATGTATGCCGAAAGTTTTTTTGTAAGTAAGGCTTACATTGGTTAATTTTTCGTTTTGTCTTTCATTTTTAATATTAGCATACCCTTTTTGATCAATTGCCAAAGCATCTGTTGATTCTGCCGGCATAAAGTACCCAATAGTTTTATTAGTTTTTCTCCAGCTTCCAAACCAGCCGGCAGAGAAACCTTTGCCTAGATCCAATTCGGCTTTTAAACTTCCAAATAAATTATCATTTTGAGTTTCATTTGTAGCGGTTTGAGCTACTGCGTAAGGATTTAAATATTGAAAAACAGTTGGGTCAGTATAATATTTTCCGTCAGTATTAAAAACAGGATCAGTTGGTCTTGCCAATAATGAATTTGTGATTAAGTTTGATTTATAAGAAACCGTTCCTACTTCGCCAATACTGCTTGTTACATTATTTACTCCCGTATTTAAATTAAAAGTTAATTTTAATTTATCATCAAGAGCCAATTGTGTAGCCTGAATACGACCAATATATTTTTGATTACTGGAATTAATTACAACCCCATCTTGCAAAATTGCTGTTAGAGAAGCTCTGTAATTAAATTTATCTGTTCCGCCGCCAAATGATAATGTATGCGTTTGTGTGATTCCGGTTTGAGTTAAAAGATTGTACCAGTCTGTATTTGAACCGTGATTTGCAGATGCTGGAACACCAACACTCTGAGCAGTTTCCCACCATTGGTTAGCATCTAACATGTCTAATTTTTTTGGAATAAAATCGATAGAAGTAGATCCTATGTATTCCATAGTTGTTTTGCCTGCTTTATTTTTTTTAGTAGTTACAATGATAACTCCGGGAGCACCTCTGGAACCATAAACAGCCGTTGCCGAAGCATCTTTAAGCACATCAATGCTTTCGATTTCGCTAGGCGGAACCTGATTTAACAAATCCATATTTCCCTGAATTCCGTCTACAACTACAAGCGGATCATTCCCGCCAATTAAAGAAGAAATCCCACGAATACGAACACTTGGGCCTGAACCAGGTTCGCTCCCAATTTGAGTAATGTTTACACCGGCGGCTTTACCAGAAATCAACTGTAACGGATTTACAATTGCACCCTGATTCATGTCTTTTGCAGCGATTGAAGAAACTGCTCCTGTAACATCTTTTCGGGCTGTAGAACCATAACCTACAACAACTATTTCCTGTAAATCTGTAGCATCAGGAAGAAGTTGAATGTTGATAACGCTCTGGCTGGCAACTACTTTTTTCTCTTTATATCCAACAAAAGATACAATAATCACAGCAGAACTGCTTTCTACGGTAAGTTTATACTTCCCATCAAAATCAGTTACCATTCCGTTTTTAGTTCCCTCCTCAAGAACCGAAGCTCCCGGCAAAGGCAGACCATTTTCATCCGTAATGATTCCGCTTACAGTTTGTTTTTGATAAGGAATGTTTTGTGTTTTTAATTCTGGTTTTTTCAGGATGATTTGAGTATCCCGAATTTTAAATTCGGTCAAAGTTCCTCTAAAAAGTTTATCCAAAACAATATTGATAGGCTGGTCTTTTACAGAAATTGAAATTGTTCGATCTAAGTCAATGTCATTCAATTTGTAAATAAACCTGAAGTCTGTTTTTTGTTCTATGGTCTCAATAACCTTTTCGATGGTTGAATTGTTTAATTCAAGGGTAACTTTTGTTTTTTGGGCATAAGTATTTCCTCTGATATTAAACATGGCGACCAAAATAAGTAGTGTAGTTAGTTTCAATTTTAGGTCATTTTGGAACAATGAGTATAGGAACCCATTATTCTTAGATTTTTTTTTCATAATTTTGTTAATTGATTGTAGTTAATTCATTATATTCAATCACTTAGTAAATCGGAAATTGTTCGCAGCTCTTTCCGATTTTTTTATTCCTTGAATTTTATTCTTTCATTTTTCTTCATGTTTTTAGTGGTTATTTAATTAGTATTTGATTGTTTTTTATAGTGTAATTTATACCATGAATGTCATTAAAATAGCTCATAACTTTTTCAATAGATTCATCGCTAAAACTTGCATTGAATTTTTCGTTGGCCAATTTTTCATTTTTGTTTACAATTGTAACATTATAGCGTCTTTCAAGTTTTGTAATGATGTTTTTAAAAGCCATATTTCTAAAAGTCAATCCGCCATTAATCCATGAAGTATAAATATCAGTGATTACAGGTTTGGTAGAGATTAATGCATTTTCTCTGTTAAAACTTCCTTTATAACCCGGTTTTAAAATGGTGTTTTTAGCAGCATCGAATTCTTCATTAGTACGATACATTCCCACAGAACCTTCGACCAAAACTACATCTGTTGCAATATCTTCAGGATAATTTGAAACATTAAAGTGAGTTCCCAGAACACGTATATTCAAAGCATCGGCATTTACTATGAACGGATGTTTTTTATCTTTGGCAACATCAAAAAAAGCTTCACCATCCAGAAATACCTGTCTGTTTTCGCCGGCAATAAATTTTACAGGATATTTTAGCGTTGTTCCTGAATTCAGGTGAACAAGCGTTCCGTCAGACAATTGTAATTTGAATTTTTTACCGTATGGAATTTTGATCGTGTTATAAGCGATGTTCTCTACATCAGAATTAGTGTCGTAAACAATTTTGTCTCCATCCTGATTTCCAACGATATTTCCGTCAGCATCTTTTACTGCAACTTTATTATTTTCAGATATGATTTGTGTATTTCCGTTTTCTAATTGCAATACGATATCAGAACTTTTAAAATTAAATTCAGGCTGAGGTTTAGCTGTAAAAGTTCCTTTTTGATACGCAAATCCAATTCCTAATAAAACAACAATTGAAGCAGCAATTGAAATGTACTTTCTAAAATTTGATTTTTTAGAAGTCATATCCAATACATTTTCTTCTTCTTTTGCATTTGCAAGAATAGAAGCAAAAATAGAATCTGCAGTTTGCTGACTCATTTTTGGCATTTCGTTCAGAAGATTTTGAATGTCTGTGACGGAAGGGAAATCATCCGTAAGTTTATTTTTTTTGTAATAGGCAATTACCTCGTTTGTTTCTTCGGGAGTACATTGGTTCAAAACAAACTTTTGTAAAAGACTTTTTATTTCAGAATTTGAATTCATTACGAATTGATTTAGGGCTTGATTTTATATAATACAGTTGAAAACAAGTTGAGTACTACTCAAACGTTGTAAATTTTGTAATTTTAACATTTGTGAGTGCCATTATTGTATGGGTAAAACTCGTCATGTGTTGATTTTGTTGAGATTTTTTGATTGAAACTTTAAAAATATATATTTTAAATTCTAGGGTTTTTTAGGCTCAAGAAGTTGTTTTGTCATTTCGACAGAGGAGAAATCACATTAGAAAATCGACAAAGATTGGCGCTTTTAGGAGCGGAATTACGAGTGTGATTTCTCCTTCGTCGAAATGACAAGATTGTGGTAATTTGGATTCAGAAGAATTCCCCCATTTATATTAAGCTCTTTCGTTTAAGCAAAAAAAAAATCACCCGAAAAGAGTGATTTTAATGGTTTAATTGGTTTTTTGGTTTAGATAATTTCATCATGAACGTGAAAAAAGACTCGCATCGATTCTAATGCTTTGCTCATTTGGTTCCTGACTGTATTGATTGAAATGCCGAGTTCCTGACTTATTTCTTCGTAACTCATGCCTTTTTTTCGGGACATCTTAAAAATTTGCTTCCGCTTTGGCGGTAATTTATTCATGGCTTCTTTTCGAAGTTTTTTACAATCGGCTTCACGAATAGAGTAATCTCCATAGTCGTGTGACTTCTGGCTTTCATAAAAGATTTCTTCTTTAAGTAAGACATCATTTGCCGCTTTATTCAAAATATTAAAAGCTTGATTTCTGGCAATTGTAAAAATATAAGCTTTAAACGATTGCTCGATATTTAAGTTTTCGCGGTGTTGCCAGACTTTCATAAAAACATCCTGAACATTTTCTTCCGCAGCTTCTTTCGATTTTAACAAACTAATGCTATAACCATAGATATCCTGATAGTACAAATCAAAAAGTTTACGAAATGCTTTTTCGTTGCCGTTTTTGAGTTCACTCACCAATATTTTTTCGCTATGGTCTGTTGTTTCTAACATTAATTTAATTAGTCTTTATTTAATTCTAATTATATTATGATACTATCAAAATGGGTACTCTGATTTAGTGACTGGTTAGCAAATATATAAAAATATTATTCGCAACAAATTTTATTAAAAAAAACTTAATTCTGTTTTTTTTAATAAAATTACTGCTGAATGCCAGTAATGGTAATGGTAAATAGCTTTTTATCAAGTCTATATATTTTTATATGATATTTTATAAATTAATTATTCTTAAGTGCGTTTATTGAGAATATTCTTATTAGCGGTATCGATAAATGAAGATTTAGTAAATGATCAAAAAAAATCCCTCTATATTTCCGGTAAGAAAAAATAGAGGGATTATATGAGTAGAATATTTGAGTTATTTTCTTCTATTATAAAAAAATTTGATTAATTTTTTAAGTCTTTAATTACTTTAAATGCTACATCAACCTGATCTTCTCCAACTAAAATAGTGAATTCGTTTGAAGTAGAAATCACCTCATTGATAATAATTCCTTCCCAGGCTAAACGTTGAAAAATGAAATAATAAATACCGGGAACAACAATATTTTCTTTAGGTAATTTTACTGTAATTGATGCCAGATTATCTAATTTCTGAATTAGCTTTTCGCGCATAAAATGTTTTTCAACCAAATGATTTACACTGCTGCTAACCACGATGTTAGTTTCGTTTACACCACGTGACGAGGTATAGAATATATCTGATAAAGCATTAATATCAGAAATTAAATCAGCTTGTTTGTTTAAAACAGTTTCAGAAGCTGCAAAGGTATAATCCGTTAATTCTGAGCGAACTGTAATTTCGCCAATATTCTTGATTACCTTATTGATTTTATGGTTCAATTTAAAATCCAATTCTTCTGTAAGTCGTTTAAGCGACATTACAACAGCGCCTTGTTTCACTTCTTTACCAAATTCACTTTCTAGTTCGGTCATAATGTTCCGGGAAAGCGACGTCAGATTGATAATTCCAAGCGATAACGCATTTAATAAAAAGGGTTTTGTTTTGATGTAATTTTCGACGATTGAAGAAACGGTTTTCATAGTTTTTTTTCTTTTTTTTGTAACTTAATTGTGCTGGTTTAGTTATAGAGGTGTTATAAATCTTCGCAAATATAAATAAAAAAACAATTTGTTACAAATATAACAATAAAAAATTATGTTAAAAATGGTAAAAAGCATCTGTAAGATGTTCAATTGCAAATGTTTCGCTATTTTTATGGATTCCGATGATGTCAAATCTTACATCAAAATCTATATCCCTATAGTTTATGTAGGCATTTACTGCTTTTATGAGTAGCTGAATTTTCTTTGATTTGACAAAATCTTGTGGAGAACCAAAATCTAAACTGGATCTCGTTTTTACTTCAACAATAGCCAAAATACCCTCTTTTTGGGCAATAATGTCAATTTCAGCCTTTTGAAATGTCCAGTTTCGTTCTAAAATTTTATACCCATTTTGCTGAAGATATTCTACAGCTAAATCTTCTCCTTTTTTACCCAGATCATTATGTTCAGCCATTTTTTTTAGTTTTCAGTCTCATTCTCAGTTTTTCATTGTGAGTTAGATATTATATTAAAATGTAAATGCATATAAAGACACAAGTCGTAAAGCATCATTATAGAGCTTTGCGACTTGTGTCTTTATAAAATATGTTGTGGTATTTTTTCTTATTTAAAAGAAAACGGAATCAAGTAATTATTTTTGAAAAGAAACAGTACTTCCTGTTTCATTTACTTCAATCGAAATGGTATTTCCCATAATCAAAGCTCTATTATCCTGAATATGTCCTGCCGGAAAATTGAAGATTACCGGAATATTGTATTTTTTAGTTACATCATCTACAATTTCAACTGCATTTTTGCCCCACGGCACTTCGTTGTCTTTCATTTTGGTCATTCCGCCAACAATAATTCCTCTTAGATTTTCTATGCAGCCGTTGCGTCTTAAATTCATCATCATACGATCGATATGATATAAGTATTCATCTAAATCTTCGATAAATAAAATTTTATCCTTGCAATCTATAGCTGACGGAGATCCTAATAAGCTGTATAAAATGGATAAATTTCCTCCCACTAATTCGCCCGTTGCCTTACCAAAACGATTCATTTTGTCCGGAGCAATTGTGTAGGATAGTGGTTCGCCAAACAAACTTGATTTCATCGAGCTAATAGCTGCAGGAGTTGCGCGCGGTATTGTTACCGGCATAACGCCATGAATCGATTTATAACCCATCGTGTTTAAATGATTATGTAAAACGGTTACATCACTAAATCCGATAATCCATTTGGGATGTTGCTTAAATTTGGTAAAATCAAGTAAATCAATCATTCTCACAGTTCCATATCCGCCACGAACACACCAGATTGCTTTAATATTTGGATTGTCTAATTGATGCTGAAAATCAGCAGCACGCTGTTCATCTGTTCCTGCAAGCTGATTAAAATCAAGTCCAATCGAAGTTCCAACAACAGCTTCTAATCCCCAGCTTTTTAATAAATCAATCGTAGGTTTTAAGTTATCGTCGATATTTTTTCTGGCAGTTGCTAAAATAGCTATAGTATCTCCTTTTTGTAAATAGGGTGGTGTTATCATGTTTTGTTGGGATTGACAAGTGAATGAATGCAAAGCAAAAATAAGGAATATGAATTTACAATGAGAAAAGTAATTTTTGAAGTGCTGGTTTGGGCTCATGTTCATAGTTTCTATTGCTAATTCTTATAAAGATAAACAAATATAGAAATTTTAAAAATTAAAATAATTAGAAAAATCCTACAAATAAATTAATTTGCTTAAATTGAACTTTTTAAAATATCAAAAATTCATGAGCATTATTAGATTACATTTTTATTTTATTGCATTTCTTTCTTTTTCAATCTCCCACAGTCAATCTAAAAAATACGCAATTCACACGGTCGCATTTTATAATTTCGAAAATCTTTTTGATACTATAAACGATCCTACAACTCATGATGATGAATGGACACCAAATGGTGCGCAACATTGGACCAAAGAGAAATACGAACAAAAATTGAAGAATCTTGCCAAAGTTTTATCAGAAATAGGAACCTCGGAAAATACAAATGCTCCCACAATAATTGGTGGTTCTGAAATTGAAAACCGAGGCGTTCTGGAAGATTTAATCAAACAGCCTGCGTTACTTAATATTGATTACGGAATCATTCATTTTGATTCTCCTGATAAACGCGGAATAGATGTTGCGCTATTATATCAAAAGAAATATTTCAGACCAACATCTTTTTCTAATATACCTTTATATATCTATAAAAATAATACGATAGCAAATGAACAGAAAAATGAAGAAATAGATGATGAAGTCGAAGTGAAAATCGAGAATAAAAATAGAATTTTTACAAGAGATCAGCTTTTGATTACAGGTTTTCTTGAAGGCGAGGAAATACATATTATTGTCAATCACTGGCCATCGAGATCAGGAGGAGAAAAAAAGAGCAGTCCGTTTCGTGAAGCTGCCGGAAATTTGAATCGAAAAATTATCGATTCACTGCAAAAAATAAATCCTAATGCAAAACTGCTTACCATGGGAGATTTAAATGACGGTCCCTTTAATCGAAGTGTAAAAGTAGCTTTAGGTGCAAAAGCTAAAAAGAGTGAAGTTGCGGAATTTGGAGTTTTTAATCCGTTTGAAGAAATGGCAAATAAAGGTATGGGAACCATTGCTTTTAGAGATTCCTGGGATGTTTTTGATCAGATTATAATCACTGAATCGCTTATAAAACCTGATTTTTCCACCTTTAAATTCTGGAAAGCCGGGATCTTTACTAAGCCCTATCTCATCCAAACCTCGGGGCAATATAAAGGATATCCGCTAAGGCATAGTTTAACCGAAGTTGGATTTAGCGATCATTTTCCCGTTTATGTTTACCTGATAAAAGAGATGCAATAGTTTTCAGTCACAGTTACTGAAAACTGCGACTGCGACTGGAAACTTTTTACTAACTTAGCTTCATAGAAATTTATTACTACTAAAAATGTCAATAGCAAAGCCTTTCAACCTAACAAAATGGATCGACGAAAACCGTCATTTACTTAAGCCACCTGTTGGAAATAAAAACCTTTATGTCGATTCAGGCGATTATATCGTCATGATTGTTGCAGGTCCAAATGCTCGAAAAGACTATCATTACAATGAAACCGAAGAGCTTTTTTATCAACTCGAAGGCAATATAAAAGTGGTAATTCAGGAAGATGGCGAACGTAAAGAAATGCAATTAAATGCTGGCGACATGTATTTGCATCCGGCAAAAATCCCGCATTCGCCAGTTCGTTCAGAAGGTTCGATAGGTTTAGTAATCGAGCGAAAACGCGCTGGAAAAGGATATACAGACGGATTGCTTTGGCATTGCGACAATTGTAATCATAAGCTTTACGAAGTCTTTTTTGAACTCCATAATATCGAGAAAGATTTCCTGCCACATTTCGAACACTTCTATAATTCAGAAGAATTGAGAACCTGTGACAATTGCGGAACCGTAATGGAATCTGATCCCAGATTTGTAGCCAAGAAATAATATATTGAGTCAAATATCAAATAAGTTTTTAAAACCTGTTAGATATTCTGTATATAAAGTAAGAATAAAAAATATTCGAATTAGAACTTTTTAGAATTTCAAATTTGAAATTTGGAATTTTAATTTTTGTTAAGAGCTATTTCCCGCTATCCTTTTCAATCTTTTGTGCCGAACGCCGGCACAAAAGGATTTCCACTTCATCGGGGCTAGGGCATCATTTAAGTACAGGGATCAACACAATCTTGTCATTTCGACGCAGGAGAAATCACACTTGGGATTCGACAAAGATTGGCGATTTTGATTGCAGAATTTCTCGTGTGATTTCTCCTGCGTCGAAATGACAAAAAAGGAAAAAAATCTCTTTAATCTGTGAAATCTGTGGCTTTAAAAAATTACAATTCAAATATCTTCCCTTGTTCAGGATAAATAATCTTAAATCCTAAATCATTTTGCTTTTGTAATTGTTCTTTAAGTTTGATGATGTTTTTAGTTGGCGGTTTCAAATGTGTCACAATAATATTGAAACCTTTCAAAGTATCTTTTCCTGACAAATCAGCTAAAGTATGAAGTTCCTTCATTAAGTGATTGGGAGTCAAATGACCAAAAAGAAATTGGTCTGGTTGCTCATTCGGGAATGAAACTTCGATAAAAATTCCTTTTAATTGTTTGTTTTTTATTAGAGGAGCAATAGCGGTCCAGAGTGATTTTAATTTATCGCTTTTTTCTACAGCATCAGGTCCGGTATCTCCCAAATAAAGTACATATGAATCTCCATTTTTAATTAGAAAAGCTGTGCTTTCAAACGGATTAACATGACTTAATGGAAAAGCTTTAACTGTCATTGTAGTATTTGTAATTAAAGTTTCTTCTCCTATATTCAAAGTTTGGAAGTGATATTTTTTTAATGGTTTTCCGGGACCTTTATCACCAAAATTTGCCCAGGTTTCATCATTAAAATAATGGTTTTCCATCATTTCCATACATTTTTCAGTAGCATATACTGTTTTTGAAGAATCTGCCGGAGAGTTAATAATTAATCCCGAAACGTGATCTAAATGAGCGTGCGAAATAAAATAACCTTTGATGTATTTGCGTAAAACTTCATCAGTCGAAACTTTAAATACTTTATTTTCAATTGCTTTTTCGATCCCTGCATGTATAGTTCCTGCATCCAGAGAAATGAAATCGTTTGTATTTATTGGAGCGACTAAATAAGCTGAAAGATTTTTTTCGTCAATTCCGCCTTTTATTCCTAATGGAACAACCTGAAAAGACGCTTTTTGTTCTTTTTGAGAAAATGCATTAAATGAAATTAAAACCAAACAAATCAGGAGACGATTCAAAAGAGACATATTTAAATAATTTTGTTGCCGCAAAGTTCCTGAATTAAGACGAATAAATTGAGGAATATTTCTTTAATTGATTTTTATTAATCCTAAATTTACTTGATTTTAACAACATGCTTCGGTTGAAATTCAACTCGAAACAATATCTTTACATAAAAATATAACAATTTTAACTAAAAAAGTTACAATGACAACAATAGCATCGCAATTTGGAATGAATGAGGCTCTGGAAAAATTGGGCATCAAATTGATAAATGAAGGAACATCAACAGGTGTGGAAAATTTTTCATCAGGAGAAATTTTAGATAGTTTTTCACCGGTTGACGGAAAATTGATTGCTTCGGTAAAAACATCTACACTTGAAGATTATGAAAAAGTGATGCGTTCAGCGACAGAAGCTTTTAAAACATTTCGTTTAATTCCTGCACCGCAACGTGGGGAAATTGTACGTCAGTTTGGTCAAAAGTTACGTGAAAATAAAGAAGCTCTTGGTAAATTGGTTTCATATGAAATGGGAAAATCATTGCAGGAAGGATATGGAGAAGTTCAGGAAATGATCGATATCTGTGATTTTGCAGTAGGTTTATCTCGTCAGCTTCACGGATTAACAATGCATTCAGAAAGACCGGGACATCGTATGTATGAACAATATCATTCTCTGGGAGTTGTTGGAATAATTTCGGCATTCAACTTTCCGGTTGCAGTTTGGTCGTGGAACACTGCTTTAGCCTGGATTTCCGGAGATGTGTGTGTTTGGAAACCTTCTGAAAAAACACCTTTGTGCGGAATTGCCTGTCAAAATATAATTGCACAGGTTATTAAAGAAAATAATTTACCGGAAGGAATCTCATGTTTAATAAATGGAGATTATCAAATAGGAGAATTAATGACGGCTGATACCAGAATTCCGTTAATTTCTGCTACAGGTTCAACCCGAATGGGGAAAATTGTTGCACAAAAAGTTGCTGGACGTTTAGGGAAATCATTATTAGAATTAGGAGGAAACAATGCTATTATAGTTACTCCGGATGCTGATATTAAAATGACGGTTATTGGCGCTGTTTTTGGTGCAGTAGGAACTGCGGGACAACGCTGTACATCAACTCGCCGCTTGATTATTCACGAAAGTATTTATGATAAAGTTAAAGACGCTTTAGTTGCTGCTTATAAACAATTGAGAATAGGAAATCCGCTTGACGAAAACAATCATGTTGGACCACTAATTGATACTCATGCTGTTGAAATGTATGCCATCGCTTTGAATAAAGTGGTTGCTGAAGGCGGAAAAATTTTAGTTGAAGGAGGAGTACTTTCCGGCGAAGGTTATGAAAGTGGCTGTTATGTAAAACCAGCAATTGCCGAGGCGCAAAATTCTTACGCAATTGTACAACACGAAACATTTGCTCCGGTTTTATACTTAATTAAATATTCTGGTGATGTTGATAATGCTATCGAAATTCAAAATGGAGTAGGGCAAGGATTATCATCTGCAATTATGACGAATAATTTACGTGAAGCCGAAAGATTTTTATCAGTAGTAGGTTCAGATTGTGGAATTGCAAATGTGAACATTGGAACTTCAGGTGCTGAAATTGGTGGTGCTTTTGGTGGAGAAAAAGAAACCGGTGGCGGACGTGAATCAGGATCTGATGCCTGGAAAATCTACATGCGACGTCAAACCAATACAATTAATTACACAACAAGTTTGCCTTTGGCACAAGGAATCAAATTTGATTTATAGAATTTGATTTAAAGATAATAGATAAAAAAGGCTTCCAATTTTGGAAGCCTTTTACTTTTAGGATTAATCTATTTCTTTAAAATGGTTTGAGTAAACGAACCACCTGTAGTACTTACTTTTACTAAATAAGTTCCCGGAATTAATTGATTCAGATCGATGCTTTCTGTGTCTTTTCCAGCGCTTTTAACCAATAAGCCAGATAAATTATAAATTAAAACTTGTTCAACTTTTTGATTGGAGTTCGACAAGTATAAAGTGTTTGTTACAGGGTTTGGATACAAAATTACTTTTAAAGATTCAGTTGTTGCTTCGCTTTCAGTAAATTCTGAAGCTTGCGTTATTCTTGCAGTACTTCCATTGTATTTTGTACTTATATAAAATAAGTTAGCAACAGATCCTTTTGTTATGGTGTGAGCTCCGGCAGCAACTGAAGCTGTAACAATCCCGGAAGAAGCTGTATACGAGATATTGTCTACTATTATTGTTCCTGTAAAGTTGGAGTCAAATACTAAAGTCAATGTCGAAGCGCTTGTCGTGGTATATTTAATTGATGTGCTTGATTCTATTTTTAAACGTGCTGTTAATGTTAATCCGGCATATGTTACAGATCCGGCAGACGAATTCATGTTACCTGTTATACTATAAAAAGAACTTGTTTTTCCTGATGTTGTAAAATTATGAATTTGGTCTGTACCAGGATTACTGGTTGTTACAGTAATTGTTCCGGATCCTGTAGCAGCTGTTCCCGTTCCTGTTGTAACAATAGAATACGATAATGTTGCCGTTGGAGTTCCTGTAATAGTAATAGTTTTAGCTGAAGTATTTTTTACAAAACTAATTCCTGATGCTGGTAATCCGGTTACTGTTGCGTCAGTTGCACTTCCTCCCCAGGTAAAAATTATGGAGCCAATTGCTGTTCCGCTTGCTACGGTTTGGTTATTGTTAGAAGTATAAGTAAGCGTTTGAGCACCTGATGCTGAAACAGTAATTGTTCCTGATCCCGTAGCTGCTGTTCCTGTTCCAGTTGTAGCAATCGAGTATGATACAGTAGCTGTTGGAGTTCCTGTAATAGTAATAGTTTTAGCTGTAGTGTTTTTTACAAAGCTAATTCCTGATGCCGGTAATCCGGTTACTGTTGCATCAGTTGCGCTGCCGCCCCATGTAAAAATTATCGAACTAATTGCTGTACCGCTTACTATGGTTTGGTTATTATTGGAAGTAGAAGTAAGTGTTTGCGGGTTTGAAGGTGGAGTACCTTCACCTTGTACCGAAACTAAAGTTCCTGAATAATTGGTAAGCGCAGATTTTAATGCCGTAATCACAGTAGATGATGTATCATCTGTTGAATTGTTAAATACCCATTTTAGATCCCCTCCGGAAACACGGCCGGCATATTGTGTTGTTTTTGTTTTGGCAGTTGCAGGTTGATCTATTACCAGATTTTTTACATACAATGCAGTATTGGTATCGAAGTTATTATAAGTGTTTGCTCCGGATTTAGATTTTACATTACTGCTTACAATTTCACCTCTTGTTGTGGCAACATATGCATCAAAATCTGTTGTGGAGCTAATTTTTCCTGAAATGTTATATAAAGGATTTGTATCTCCGTAAGCCACAAAACGCATGTTGTTTGTCGCGATATCTGCATCAAAAGTATTATTGAATGCCTTAATTGAGCCTCCTGCTTCACCTGAAAATGTTCCCATTGTTCCGGCATTATTTACCTGATTTGCTTCGTCCCAAATATCACTTCCCTGTAATGATGTCAGCATTGGGTGTTTGCTGTTTCGGAAATAGTTTCCTTCAAGAAATAAAGAAGAGCCTAATGTAGAACCAGATCCATATTTTGAAACACCATCAAAATAATTATTGTAGATGTGTGCAGAATAATAACGAACACGCGGATGACGAGAATCAGAATGATCGAACCAGTTATGGTGATACGTAATGTACAAGCCACTTGTAGAACCTTCGCTTAATCCTAATAAACTTGCTTTACCGCTATCCCAAAAGTGATTGTAAGCTAATGTAATATAAGTTGATGTTTTATTGTCTAAAGCTCCGTCTCCTTTTATTTGATCTGCGTCGCTGCCGGCATTTCCGTAAAATAAATCACAGTTATGAACCCAAACGTGATCATTATCTTGTTGCATGCCAATATTGTCGCCCGCTGTACTGTTGCAATTCATAACGCCAATATTGCTAACTTCAATATTCGATGCTGACTTAAGGCGTACTCCCCAGCCATTTGCAACTGCATCTGTACCAACTCCTTCTAAGGTAACATAGCTAGAGGCATTGTTGCCATTTTCAATTACAATATCTCCACCTTCCATTACGCTCAGATCAGTGATATTTCCAATCAGGCGAATAATAAACGGGCGTGTATCTTTTCCTTTTTTAATGGCATATAGAATATTTTGTAAACCTACACAAGGATTAGAACTTGCGCCGGTAATATCCATAGATATTGTGTTTTTGGTATTTTGAGTTATATAAAGAATTACTGCTCCTGTTTTTGGGGTTCCATCTGCATTGTATCCGCCTGGTACACGTCCTCCGTCAAAAGCAAAACCATTACGGTCATGAGCCAGAACGGTCAAATTGTTTGTGACAGAACCGCTGCCTTCTGTTCCTGAAATTACGGGTTTTACTTTTATAGTATAAGCCCCGGCTTTAAGTCCCGGAATATCAGCTCTGTAATATGAACCATAACTTCTTATAAGCTGATCGTCTATTTTTTTGTCTACGAGACCGTTTCCTGTATAATAAACATTGTAAGTTTGGGCATTGCTTACGGGTTGCCATTTAACAAAAGCAGATTCGAGCCAGCCTGCTGCTTCATTAATCTGAACTTGTTGTGCCCAAATTTGTGAGCACATAAGTAAAAAGGTCAAAATAAGTAGGTTTTTTTTCATAATTGTGGTTTTTTAGTTAATAAAGTTTTTGTGGTTTTTTGATTATCGAAACTATTCCATGAATTGTAATCGATTGCACAAAAATATATTTAATATTTTAAATTCTCATTTTTTTATAAATAAAAAAACATATAATTTAAAATATTGTATGTAATTATATTTATTATGTAATTAATTACACTAAATGCAATTTATTACATAATGTAAGAAAACTTTGTCAAGTGCCAATTTTGTTGCTATTTATAAGATTTGTAAAAGATTTATTATGGGTAAATAATCTCTAATTTTGTTATTTTTAATTATTTTAATTGAAATTCAATAAAATAGGAAAAAGACTATATTTTAAGCTGAATATTGATGATTTTTTTACCTTTAAATCTATTTGAGTTCAATTTAACTGTTAAAAAGAAGTCAGTTTGTGTTTTTTCAACTTGAAATCTATAATTGAGTATGTATAAATATTGGTTTAGAATAATGCTTTAGTTCAAAAAAAAAGACTTCCAATTGGAAGCCTTTTTTTGAGAATGTTTTGACGTTGAACTATTTTTTTATAATCTTTTTACTAAAAGTTCCTTTGTCTGTTGTCACCATAATAATGTAGTTTCCTGCATTTAAATGGCTTAAATCTATAGATTCGATATCTTTTTCGATAGTTTTTAATAGCATGCCTAATACATTGTAAATTTCTACTTTCTGAACGTCATCAGAAGAAATATAAAGTTGATTTGTTACTGGGTTAGGGTATAAGATTACTTTAGCAGATTCGATATTTTGATCTAATCCTAATGTGCTGTAAGCTGTTTTTATGTAAAATAAATTGGCAGTATCTTTTTTTGCTATTGTATGACTTCCTGCCGCAATAGGAATTGTTATAATTCCTGCTGTTGCAGTATAATTTGTACCATCAATTTTTGCAGTTCCTGCAGGTTCAACAAAAACTAGCGTTAATGTGCTTGGTTGTGTCGTTGTATAAGTAATAGTAGTTGCAGTTTCCATTTTCAGGCACTGCGTTAAAGTTGAGCCGTTATAAGTTACAGTTCCTTTGTTTGTAGCAAGGTTGCCTGTAATGGTGTAAAATGTGCTTACTTTTCCCGACAAAGTAAAATCATGAATTTGATCTCCTGCTGCAGGCGTAGTTGTTCCTTCAACTGTTATTGTTCCTGATAATTTTGCAGGCGTTCCTCCTGTGCCACTTGTCGTAATAGAGAAAGAGAGAGTTGATGTTGGAATACCAGTTATTGTTATAGTTTTAGTTGTCATATTCTTTACAAAGCTTATTCCTGCTGCCGGTAATCCTGTTACAGTAGCATCTGTTGCATCTCCGCCCCATGTAAAAACTATAGGTTCAATTGCCGTTTCTGTCGCTACAGTCTGGTTTATATCACTATCTGTAGTTAAGGTTTGGCTGCTCTCAACAGTTGGTATTTCGTTTTGTACGGCAACTAATGTGCTTGTGTAGCTAGAAAGTGCTGATTTAAGAGCGGCGATTACTGTAGATGATTTATCGTCAGTAGCATTGTTAAATGTCCATTTTAAATCTCCTCCGGAAACTCGACCTGCGTATTGCATTACTTTAGTTCTTGCAACCGAAGGTTGGTCTATTACTAAATTTTTTATATAAAGTGAGGTATCAGTGTCAAAGTTATTGTATGTATTTGCTCCAAGAACAGATTTTACGGTGGCAGGAACCAGATCTCCACGATTGGCTGGAACAAAAGCGTCAAAGTCAATTGTGGAATTTATTTTTCCTGAAATATTGTATAAAGGATTTGTATCTCCATAGGCAACAAATCGCATGCTATTAGTGGCAATATCAGTATCAAAAGTATTATTAAAAGCTTTGATATTCCCTCCGGCTTCACCGGAAAAAGTTCCTACTGTTCCTGCGTTATTTTTTTGTGCAGCTTCATCCCATGCATCTGTTCCCTGCATCGAAATCATCATCGGGTTTTTAGTATTGCGAAAGTAATTTCCTTCTACAAATAAAGAAGAACCCATTGTTGATCCAGCTCCGTATTTTGAATTTCCGTCATAATAATTGTTATAAATATGAGCAGAATAGTAACGAACACGTGGATGGCGAGAATCTGAATGATCAAACCAGTTATGATGATAAGTTATATACAAGCCAGTTGTTGTTCCTTCGCTCAAACCTAATAAGCTTGCTTTTCCACTATCCCAAAAGTGATTATAAGCTAATGTGATATAGGTTGAACTTTTATTGTCTAAAGCTCCGTCTCCTTTTATTTGATCAGCGTCACTTCCTGCGTCTCCATAAAATAAATCGCAATTATGAACCCAAATATGATCATTGTCTTGCTGCATTCCAATATTATCACCAGCTGTACTGTTGCAATTCATGAATCCAAGATTACTTACTTCGATATTTGATGCTTTTTTTAGACGAATTCCCATGCCATTTACTACTGCATCGTTTCCAATACCTTCTATTGTAAGATAGCTATTTGCATTATTTGCATTTTCGATTGTAATATCTCCGCCCTCCATTATGGCCATATCGGTAATATTCCCAATCAAGCGTATGATGAACGGACGTGTGTCTTTTCCTTTTTTAATTCCGTATAGAATATTTTGTAAACCAACACAAGGATTTGTACTAGCTCCAGTGATATTCATCGAAATAGTGTTTTTAGTGTTTTGTGTTATATAAAGTATTACGGCATTATCTTTAGGTGTTCCATTTACTTTGTATCCTCCGGGAAGACGTCCGCCTTCAAAAGCAAAACCTGTTCGGTCTTGAGCGATTACTGTTAATGCTGGCGTTGTCGCTCCTGATCCTTCTATTGTTGCTGTAACTGGTTTTATGGTAATGGTATAGCTTCCTGCAGCAAGCCCTGGAATGTCGGCGCGAAAGTAACTTCCGTAACTACGAATTAGTTCGTTGTCTATTTTCTTGTTAGTCTGTCCGCCTCCGGTATAATATACATTATAGGTATCTGCACTGCTAAGGGGTGCCCATTTTACAAAAGCCGATTCAAGCCAACCTGATGATTCATTAATAACAACTTGTGACCATATTTGGCAAGAGGTCAATAAAATAATTAGATAAAGTAGTTTTTTTTTCATGATTGTGGTTTTAAAGTTAGATAAAGCGTGGTTTTTTGTGGTTTAACTTTTCGATTGTCAAGTATGAATAAATTGTAATCGATTACACAAACATAATCATAATTTTGATATTATCATTAATTTTAATATAAAAAATATATGATGTAAAAAAATATATAATTTTTTGTTTATTTTGTAATAAATTGCATTAAATGTAATTTATTACACATTCCGAGATATAAGGGGTAATAAGCTTTTTGAAAGATTTTATTTATTTCTTATTATAGAATTATTTTTATTGCGATTTTCTAATTTAAATATTGAAGATGTAATATATAGCAGGAAAAAGATTATAAATCGTTTTATTTTCAAAAGATTGATTTGATTGATTGTGTAGAGAAAATCAAATTTTGACATTAATCTCACAAAAAGATGATGAATAAAATTCAACTTCTTCTGGTATTTGAGAATGGGGTATAAAAAAAGCCTTTTTGAAAATCAAAAAGGCTTTACATTTATAGGGAGTAAGAAATTAATCTTTACTTGATAATTTTGATAGTAATCGTAAGAATTCGATGTACAGCCAAACTAATGTAATCATTAATCCCATTGCACCATACCATTCCATGAATTTTGGCATTCTTTCATGAACTCCTTTTTCGATTTGATCAAAATCTAAAAACAGGTTTAGAGCCGCGATAATAATAACAAAAACACTAATTCCAATACTCATCATTCCGTTTCCGTAATGAACAGGAGTAAAATTAAAAATTAGAGAAGCTATCCATGAAATCAAGTAATAAGTTGCAATTGCTAAAGTAGCAGCGATTACCACTGATTTAAATTGTTCTGTAACTTTTACAATTTTAAATTTATATAAACCTAAGCAAACTAAAAAAGTTACTAATGTTGCGCTAACTGCATTTATTACAATTCCCGGATATTTAGCTTCAAAAATTGCAGAAATCCCTCCTATGAATAATCCTTCAAACAGGGCATATCCTGGAGCCAAATATGGAGAAAGGTGAGGTTTGAATACTGAAATTAAAACCAATATGAAACCTATTATCGCTCCGCCAATTGCAGGTAATAATGCATTCATTCCGTTAAATGCCATCCACCATGTTACCATTGCAGATCCGCATAATATTAAAAACAAAATAGCTGTTTTATTGATAGTACCTGACAAAGTCATTTCCTGATTGTAATCAATAATTTGAGCCTGGTGTACTTCTTCAGCTTTTGAAACAGCATTTGATGAAAAACGCTTGTTGCTTAAAAATGGATTTTTTGAATTGAAGTTCATATTTCTAATACATTTAATTGAACCCAAATATATGGAGTTTTTTCGAAGGTCGTATTGTTTGAGTCAAATTTTTAACATGAATTTCTCTTCTGAAACAAGCTGCCTGTAAAATAAAAAATCCACTCGCGATAACGAATGGATTTCTATTTATTTTGAGTGATATTTTATTAGTTCAACAGATCTAAAACCAAAGATGGAAACAAACCTAAAACAATATTTAAAGTTATTGAAATAACAGCAACTGCATAAATAAGAAAAGGTTTTCCAGTACGTTCCTGATTTGGTTCTTTAGAATACATCGCTAAAATTAATTTGAAATAATATCCAACACTAATAATTGAATTTATAACAGCAACAATTACTAAAGCAATATATCCTGCCTGGATAGTTTGATTGAATAAGAAAAGTTTAGCAAAGAATCCGGAGAAAATAGGAATACCAGCCATTGATAACAATGATCCTGTTAGGATTGCAGCTAATAAAGGATTTGTTTTTCCTAAACCATGAAAATTAGTAATGTCTTCATTATCCTGATTTTTACAAACATAAAGTATTACACTAAAAGCAGCGATTCCGGCCAATGCATAAGCTGCAGTATAATATAATAAAACTCCTGCTGAAGTTGCTACAGTTAATAAAGTCATTAACATAAAACCTGCATGAGAAATTCCAGAGAATGCCAACATACGTTTTACGTTTACCTGACGTAATGCCATTATATTTCCAACGGTCATAGATGCTATTGAAATAATTACTACAATAGTTTCAAAAGTTCCTAAAAGATCCTGATTGTCTAAAGACGGAACCAGGTTTAATGCCGATACTAGTTTGTAAAGTGTTGCAATCGCAACTACTTTTGCCAAAGTACTCATTAGTGCAGTAGTTAATGCCGGAGATCCTTCGTAAACATCCGGAGCCCAGAAATGAAAAGGAACTGCAGCTACTTTAAATAACATACCAATTATCATTAAAATCATTCCGATAGGAAACCAGATTGGCAATTCAGCAGATAAAGAGCTTTCGTGAATTTCTGCAACGTCAAAGCTTCCCATTGCTCCGTAAATCAAACAGATTCCGAATAAGATAATTCCTGATGCAAAAGATCCCATCAAAAAGTATTTCATACCAGCTTCGTTGCTTTTTAAATTTAATCTTTCACTTGCAGCTAATACATAAAGAGCAATTGACAGAATTTCAATTCCCAGGAAAAACATCGCTAAATTTCCAAAAGAAACCATCGCAACTCCTCCAGCTAACAAAAAGATTTTTATAGCAACAAAATCAGAGATTTTGGTTGGATGATTTTCGTAAAAATTATGACTTAATGCTACTAAGAAAATAGTTAGAATAATAAATAGTGATGAAAACGTGGTAGAGAACTTACTCACTGTAATCATATTATTATAGTAACTTGCTGTTGATCCAAATTCGTAATAATTAAGTGCCAAAACACCCAATAAACCAATAATGGTAATTGGAACAATGGCCTTTCTTAAATTAAGAATTTCAAACAATAGGCAAAAAATACCCAATCCTGTTATAGCTATTAATGTATTCATTTTTGTTTTTTTGATTTAGGAAATCTAAAACTAATGATGCCCTAATTTATTTTTATTTAAAATATTAATTTTTATTGATAACGTTTAGAATTGTCTCTAAACTTGGTGTAATCAAATCTGTAATTGGTTTTGGATAAAATCCAAAGAAAATTAAAACTGCAATAATTGCTACGAATGAAATACCTTCATTAATAGTAACGTCTGCAAAAGTTTTAGAATTAGTTTCTCCCAGCATTACATTTTGAAACATTTTAAGCATATAATAAGCTCCTAAAATAATAGTTGTTCCGCCTAAAACGGCAAACCAAACATTGATTTGAGAAAGGCTATACAAAACAGTAAATTCTCCAACGAAATTAAAAGTGCTTGGCAAAGCTACTGAAGCCAATACTAAAATTAAAAACATAGAAGTAAATTTTGGAGATTGTGTACGAATACCACCCATTTCATCAATTTCTCTGGTTTCAAATCTTCTATAGATAACCTCTGCAGCGAAGAACAATCCTATCACAACAAAACCGTGGGCAATCATTTGCAATACAGCTCCACGTAAACCATCAATGGTTAAAGTGTAAGTTCCTGCAGCAATTAACCCAACGTGTGCTAATGAAGAATAAGCCAACAATTTCTTTAAATCTCTTTGTCTTAAAGCGACGATTGATCCGTAGATAACTCCGGCAATTCCTAAAGCGATAAAAATATTCATGTATTCTTTTGCAGCCAGTGGTGCAATTGGCAATTGCCAGCGAATAACACTGTATAATCCCATTTTTAACATGATACCAGATAAAAGCATTGTTCCAACAGTTGGGGCTTTTTGGTACACATTTGCCTGCCATGTATGGAAAGGAATAATTGGAATTTTAATAGCATAAGCAAGGAAGAAAGCTAAGAATATCCAAAGTTGTTCACTAGCCGATAGATTTAATTTGTATAAATCTTCGATTAAGAAACTTCCTGCTTTCGTATACAAGTAGATAAAAGCTACTAACATAAACAATGAACCGGCAAGTGTATAAATAAAGAATTTAACCACTGCTTTTCTGCGTTCTTCAGCATCTCCATTACCCCAAATAAGAGCGATAAAGTAAATAGGAATAAGTGCTAATTCCCAAAAGATATAATATAAAAGACCATCTGCAGCAAGGAAAGTTCCTGTCATAGCAAAAGCCATAAATAAAATTAAAGCGTAAAAACCTTTTGCATTTTTATATTCATTGCCAAAAGAAGAGAATATAATAATTGGCGTTAAAGCTACAGTTAGTAAAAGCATTGCAATCCCCAATCCATCAGCATTTAAAGCAAATGAAATTTTAGGCTGATTAATCCAGGCATTTACAAAACTAATGTTTTCGCCTGCATAAAAATGATTTAGTAATACAATTGAACAACCTAAAGCCGCCAAACTAAACAACAAAGCTACTTTTGATGCTAGTTTATCACCGGCAAAATAAGTGGCAAATGCACCAATTAAAAGAATAATTAATATAAGAGAAACGTTCATAGTTGTAAAATTATTTAGCTAGAAATATATAGGAAACAATGGCACAAAGCCCCAAAACAAATGCAAAAAGATATAATCCGATACTTCCGTTTTGTAATTTTTTACCTTGAAAAGCTATTTCATTCGTTATTTTTCCTAATCCAAAAACAAGAGTAGATAAGCCAGTCTCAATGTAGTCTCTGAAAAATCTTGATAATCCGTTAATAGAGCGAACAAATATAGCGTCGTAAGCTTCGTCTACATAATATTTGTTGTATAAAACTTTGGTTAAACCTGTAATGTTTTCATCTGCTTCCGGAACATTATCTTGTTTGAAGTATTTAATATAAGCGATTAAGATACCTAATAATCCACCTAAAACAGCGACTCCCATCAAAGTATATTCGGTTGTGCCTAAATGATGTTCTTCACCGGCTACCTTTGTAAAAAGTGGCGCTAAATACTCATTTAACCAGCTATTTCCAGGTAAACTTATTACACCTCCAAAAGTAGCAAGAACAGCTAAAATCATCAAAGGGAAAGTAATTAATCCGTCACTTTCATGTAAATGATGTTTTTGTTCCTCTGTACCTCTGAAATCTTTGAAGAAAGTTAAGAACATTAATCTAAACATATAAAATGCTGTCATAATTGAAGCTATAGATCCTATAACATAAAGTGGAATGTTATGGTGGAAAGCCGTTAATAGAATTTCGTCTTTAGAGAAGAAACCGGAGAAAAACGGAACACCTGAAATGGCCAATGATGAAATCAACATCGTCCAGAAAGTGATTGGCATTGCTTTACGCAAACCACCCATTTTACGCATATCTTGTTCACCGTGCAAACCGTGAATTACAGAACCTGATCCTAAGAATAGACAAGCTTTAAAGAAAGCGTGAGTTATTACGTGAAAAACAGCTACTTCATAAGCACCAAATCCTAAGGCTAAAAACATTAAACCTAATTGAGAAACGGTAGAGTAGGCCAATACTTTTTTAATATCTGTCTGAACCAATCCAATTGTTGCAGCAACTAATGAAGTAATTGCTCCAATAACAGCAATAACAGTTTGAACATCCGGTGCTAAATCAAATACAAAATTTAATCTTGTTACCATAAAGATACCAGCTGTAACCATAGTTGCAGCGTGAATTAATGCAGAAACCGGAGTTGGTCCAGCCATCGCATCAGGTAACCATGTATACAAAGGAATTTGTGCTGATTTACCACAAGCTCCAATAAACAAGCATAAAGCAGCTAATGAAAGCAATGGTATGTTTAAGTTTGTTGCTCCTGCGATTGCAGTTTTTAATGTTGCATAATCTAAAGTAGAGAACATTGAGCCTAAAATGAACATTCCAATTAAAAGACCTAAATCTCCAATTCTGTTCATGATAAATGCTTTTTTAGCTGCATCATTGTAATCCTGGTTTTTATGCCAGAATCCAATTAATAAGTAGGAACAAAGTCCAACACCTTCCCAACCAATAAATAAAACTAATAAGTTATTTCCTATTACAAGTGTAATCATGAAGAATACGAACAGATTTAAATATGCAAAAAACTTGTGCATATTTTCGTCATCGTGCATATAACTTATAGAGTATATATGGATCAATGATCCAATACCGGTTACAAAAAGCAACCAAAGTAATGATAACTGATCTAATAAAAATCCAAGATTGATATGTATATTACTAATTTGAATCCAGTCAAATAAAGTAACCTGAATGGCTTGTTTAGTTGAGCTTAGTTGATTGAAAAAGAAAAGTGTTACAGCAAATGAAACTACTACAGCAGCAGTTCCGATGATTCCTGAAACTGTTTTCCCTAAGCTTTTGCCAAAGAAAACATTGATTAAAAATCCTAAAAAAGGAGATAAAACTAAAAGTAAAGCTAAATTGGTATCCATTTTTATTTATCCTTTTAAATTTTTTAAATTATCGATACTAATCGAACCTAAATTTCTAAAGATCGAAACTAAAATAGCCAATCCAACTGCAACTTCTGCCGCAGCAACTGCCATCGAGAAGAATACAAAGACTTGTCCTTGCGCATCTTGATGATAAGTTGAAAAAGCAACAAATAAAAGGTTAACAGCATTCAACATGATTTCGATAGACATGAAAACGATAATAGCATTTCGTCTGTACAATACACCAAAAATACCAATACAGAAAAGTACAACACTTAAAAAGATGTAGTTTTCAATACCTATTTGATTTAATATATTACCCATTATTTATTTAATTTTTCTTTTTTAGACAATAATACAGTTCCAATCATGGCTACTAAAAGCAAGATTGAAGCAAATTCAAACGGAACCATATATTCGTTTAGTAATATTTTACCAAGTACTTTAATCGATTGGAAATCTTCTCCTGTTGAATCGTATTCTCCAACAATTGGTTTAGAGTTGATGAAGATTGCAATCAATACAATGCAAATCAAACAAAAAGAAACGATTGCTCCTAAACGTGTAATTCTAGGTCTGTGTACATCTCGTTGTTCGTTTAGATTCATCAACATGATCGTAAACAGGAATAAAATCATAATTGCTCCGGAGTAGACAATAATGTGTACGATTGCCAAAAATTGAGCATTTAAAAGTAAGTAGTGACCCGCGATAGAGAAAAAACAAATCACTAAATAAATAGCACTGTGAATTGGATTTCTGCTAAAAATAGTAAGGAAAGCAGTAATCACTGTAATAAACGCTAAGAAACAAAATATAATTTGTACAGTTGTTGCGTGTGCAAAATCAGGAATATGTATCATTTAATTAGCATTATTAAGTTGAGCATTTTTGATCGCCACGTCAAGAGGCATCACTAATCTGTCTTTTCCAAAAATGAAATCTTCTCTTTCGTAGCTTGAAGGAACCAATACTTTTGAAGTTGTCAAATAAATGGCATCTTTTGGACATGCTTCTTCGCATAAACCACAGAAAATGCAACGCAGCATGTTGATCTCGTAAATCGAAGCATATTTTTCTTCTCTATACAAATGTTTTTCGTCAGCTTTACGTTCAGCAGCTTTCATTGTAATGGCTTCAGCAGGGCATGATAAAGCACATAATCCACAAGCTGTACAGTTTTCACGACCTTGTTCATCGCGTTTTAACTGATGTTGACCACGATAAACCGGACTCATTTCACGCACTTGCTCAGGATAATGAATCGTCACTTTTTTTCTGAATAAGTGTTTAAATGTGATAATTAATCCTTTCACAATCGCCACAAGATACAATCGCTCTAAAAAAGTCATCTCTTTATTAGAGACCATCTTTTTTCTACCCGATAATGATATAGTTTCTATTGACATTTTTACTATTATATTTATGATTTAAAATTTGAAGTTAAATCAAATCAAAATCTATTTTATTTTTATTTGAAGCTTTTCCTGCTATCCGCTATATCTTTAATTTTTCTAAAGAAAAAAATTAAAGGATATCGCTTCTATCAGGGCTAGCCAAGATATGATGTTCTTAAAATCCTAAAGCAGCTGCGATATCGTGTCTTAATATAACAACACCCGTAATCATAATATTAATAATCGAAAGCGGGATCAAAATTCTCCATCCTAAGTTCATTAATTGATCGTATCTAAATCTTGGAATTGTCCAACGTACCCACATATAGAAAAATATGAAGAAACATATTTTTGCAAACAATACTGCAATTCCTATTACGTTACCAATATTTACACCTACATTTTCAACCATCCATTCCATTCCGGGATAGTTATACCCACCAAAAAACAATACAGATATAATAGTTGCAGACGTAAACATACTGGCATATTCAGCAAATAAATAAAATCCCATTTTCATTGATGAATATTCTGTATGATAACCTCCTATTAATTCACTCTCACATTCAGCTAAATCAAAAGGAGTTCTGTTAGTTTCTGCAAATGAGCAAATTAAGAAGATTAAAAAGGATAAAGGCTGATAGAAAACATTCCAGTTCATTCCTTGTTGCTGTAATGAAATTTCTTTTAAACTCATTGTTCCGGTCATCATCAATAATGCAATCATTGATAATCCCATCGCAACTTCATAAGAAACCATTTGCGAAGCAGCACGAACAGCTCCCATTAATGAGAATTTATTGTTAGAAGCCCATCCTCCAATCATGATACCGTAAACACCTACAGAAAGAACTCCAAAAATGTATAATAAAGCAATATTAATATCAGTTGCCTGTAGAATAACATCTCTTCCAAATACATGAAGTCTGTCTCCCCAAGGGATTACTGCACTCGTCATTAAAGCGGTGCTCATGGCTATTGCCGGACCTACAACGAATAAAAATTTATTAGGCGTATTTGGAAAGAATTCTTCTTTCGAGAATAATTTCATACCATCAGCAAGAGGCTGCAATAATCCTCCCCATCCTGCGCGGTTTGGTCCTACACGATCCTGAAGAAAAGCCGCAACTTTACGTTCAGCCCAAGTAGAATACATTGCCATAATCATTGTTACGGCAAAAACCACAACAATTACAACACTCTTTTCTATAATAAACGCACCATCTACCATCATTAAGAATTTTTGTTGTTAGTGTTTAATGGAATTTCAGCCATACTAATTTTTTTACGGTCGATATCTCTACCCATAAGGATCGTTTTTTCAGTATCGATTTCTACTTTCTCTAATTTTTGAGTGTAGTTGTTTTGATTGATAACAGAATCTTTTTCAAATTCTCTTGGTCCTTCAATAACCCAGTCATTTACATTTTTGTGATCAAAACGACAACTGTTACAGATGAATTCTTCTACTTCATGGTACTCATCTTTACGACCTGTAACACGTTGAATTTCTCCTCCAAACATCCATACAGTTGTTTTACCACAACATCCTGGAGTTGTACATTCTCTGTGTGCATTATAAGGTTTGTTGAACCAAACTCTTGATTTAAAACGGAAAGTCTTATCTGTCAATGCTCCAACCGGACAAACGTCAATCATATTTCCGGAAAATTCATTGTCGATAGCTTTTGATATACCTGTCGAAATATTAGCGTGATCACCACGATCTAATACTCCGTGAACTCTATTGTCTGTCAATTGATCTGCAACTTGTACACATCTTTGACATAAGATGCAACGGTTCATATGTAGTTGAATATTTGGACCTATATCTTCTGGTTCAAATGTTCTTTTTTCTTCAATAAAACGTGATTTTGGATTTCCGTGTTCGAAACTTAAATTTTGTAAATCACATTCACCAGCCTGATCACATACCGGGCAATCAAGTGGATGGTTGATTAATAAAAATTCTGTTACAGACTTACGGGCTTCCGTTACTCTGTCAGAAGATTTACTGTTTACTTCCATTCCGTCCATACAGCCTGTTACACAAGATGCCATCAATTTTGGCATTGGTCTTGGGTCAGCTTCACTTCCTTTAGAAACTTCAACTAAACAGCAACGGCATTTACCGCCACTGCCTTTTAATTTTGAGTAATAGCACATGGCTGGCGGCACCAAATCTCCACCAATCATACGTGCAGCCTGCAGGATTGTTGTTCCTGGCTCTACGTCTATACTTTGACCGTCTATGGTTACTTTCATCTCTATATTTTGTTTTTTTAGTTTCATGTTTAAAGTTTCAGGTTGAACTTGAAACTAAAAAAACTTGAAACTTGAAACTATTTTAAACTGTTTGTTTGCCTACTAAATGTTTTACTTGTGAGAAAGGCTCGGCAACAAAGTGCTCTCTGTTTTTTATTTTTTCAGGAAAACGAACGTGATATTCAAACTCATCTCTAAAATGACGAATTGCTGCTGCTACTGGCCACGAAGCTGCGTCACCAAGCGGGCAAATTGTGTTACCCTCAATTTTACTTTGAATGCTCCATAATAATTCGATATCCTCTTCACGCCCCTGACCGTTTTCGATTCTCCATAATATTTTTTCTAACCAACCTGTTCCTTCACGACAAGGCGTACATTGTCCGCAAGATTCATGGTGGTAAAAACGTGCAAAATTCCAAGTGTTTCTAACAACACATGCAGTGTCATTGTAAACAATAAATCCTCCTGAACCTAACATAGATCCGGTAGCAAAACCACCATCACTTAAAGATTCGTAAGTCATTAATCTGTCCTCGCCATTTGCAGTTTTAAAAATTAATTCAGCAGGCAAAATTGGTACAGAAGATCCTCCGGGAACAAATGCTTTCAAAGGTCTGCTGGAAGACATTCCTCCCAGGTATTCATCAGAATTCATGAATTCGTCAACACTTAATCCTAATTCAATTTCGTAAACACCAGGATTTTTAATATGTCCTGAAGCAGAAATTAATTTAGTTCCTGTTGAACGTCCAATTCCTATTTTAGCATAATCATCACCAGAATTGTTGATAATCCAAGGCACAGTTGCGATAGTTTCTACGTTATTTACTACAGTTGGATTTGCCCAAAGTCCTGATACCGCAGGGAATGGTGGTTTTATACGAGGATTTCCTCTTTTACCTTCTAAAGATTCTATAAGTGCAGTTTCTTCTCCACAAATATAAGCTCCGGCTCCACAATGTACATGTAATTCTAAATCGTAACCTGTTCCTAATATATTTTTTCCTAACCAACCGGCAGCTTTAGCTTCGGCGATCGCTCTTTCTAATATTTTGAAAACCCACATATATTCTCCACGAATGTAGATATAGGATAAGTTAGCGCCTAAGGCAAAACTGGAAGTGATCATTCCTTCGATCAATAAGTGAGGAATAAATTCCATTAGGTAACGATCTTTGAAAGTACCCGGTTCTGACTCATCGGCATTACAAACTAAATGTCTTGGCTTTCCTGATTTTTTATCAATGAAACTCCATTTCATTCCTGCTGGAAATCCGGCTCCACCACGACCACGAAGTCCCGATTTTTTTACTTCTTCAACAACTTCGTCCGGTGTAAGCGTTTTTAAAGCTTTTTCTACAGATGCATAACCGCCATTTTGGCGATATACTTCATAAGTTTTAATCCCAGGAACATTGATTTTGTCTAATAATATTTTCTGTGACATATTATTTATCGTGTAATATTATTTTATCATCTCTGCAATCAGCGATTAACTGATCGATTTTTTCTTCTGTCAATTTTTCTTTGTAGAAATCTCCTAACTGCATCATCGGAGCATATCCGCAAGCACCTAAACATTCTACGCCGGCAATAGTAAACATTCCGTCTGGAGTTGTTTCACCCATTTTAATGCCTAATTTTTCAGAAGTGTAATCCATTAAATTTTCGGCACCATTTAAACAACAACAAGAAGTCTGGCAAAATTCGAACATGTATTTTCCAATTGGTTTTTGGTTGTACATGGTATAAAAAGTAACCACTTCATAAACCTCAATTGGTTTTATATGCAAAATTTCAGCAACTTTATCCTGTAACTCAATACTCAGCCAGTTATCATGTGCGTCCTGCACTTCATGCAAAACAGGCAGTAAAGCTGATTTTCTTTTGTCTTCAGGATAATGACTGATCAATTCATTGATGCGGGACATCAATGCTTCAGTCATATTTATTTCTTGTTTGTAATGTTTACGTTCCATTTTTATTTTGGATTTTAGTCCCGAATCTTCGGGATTAGATTTTAGATTTTTCAATCTGCCACCTATAATCTACATTCTGCAATCTTTATATTTTAGATTTTTTAATTCTGATTTCTGATTTTTAATCTGGAATCTAAATCTATAATTTTTTAGGCGTCTAATTCTCCGGCAATGACATTTAAACTTGATAAAATAACAATTGCATCTGATAATAAAGCACCTTTTATCATTTCAGGATATGCCTGGTAATAAATAAAACAAGGTCTTCTAAAATGTAATCTATATGGAGTTCTGCTTCCGTCAGTAACCAAATAAAAACCTAATTCTCCGTTTCCTCCTTCAACAGGATGGTAAATTTCTGCAACTGGTACAGGAACTTCTCCCATTACGATCTTAAAGTGATAAATTAAAGATTCCATTGAAGTGTAAACATCTTCTTTTGGAGGAAGGTAGTAATCAGGAACTTCTGCATGATATTCGTTTCCGGCTGGCATTTTATCTAATGCCTGACGAATAATGCTTAAACTTTCCCAAACTTCAGCGTTACGAACGCAGAAACGATCATAAGTGTCACCTGATTTTCCAACAGGAACAACAAAATCGAAATCTTCATAAGAGGAATAAGGTTGTGCAACACGTACGTCATAATCAACTCCGGCGGCACGTAAATTTGGACCTGTAAATCCGTAAGCCATTGCTTGCTCTGCTGAGATTGCACCTACGTTTACAGTCCTGTCAAGAAAAATTCTGTTTCTTTCAAATAAGTTTACAAATTCTTGCCAGGCAACAGGAAAATCTTTTAAAAATACTTCCAGTTTGCGGAAAGCTTCTGGCGACCAGTCTCTTTCGAAACCGCCAATTCTTCCCATATTTGTTGTTAAACGAGCGCCACAAATTTCTTCGTAAATCTCGTATACTTTTTCTCTAAATTGAAATACATATAAGAAACCGGTATAAGCTCCGGTATCAACTCCCAGGATCGAATTACAAATCAAGTGATCTGTAATACGGGCCAGCTCCATTACGATAACTCTTAAATATTGGGCACGTTTAGGAACTTCAATATTAAGCAATTTCTCTAAAGTCATCCACCATCCCATATTATTAATAGGAGAGGAGCAATAGTTCATACGATCTGTAAGAGGCGTAATTTGATAAAAAGGACGATTTTCGGCAATTTTTTCGAAAGCTCTGTGAATATAACCAATAGTAGGTTCAGCTTCAAGAATTCTTTCTCCATCCATCAACAGGATATTTTGAAAAATACCGTGAGTGGCCGGGTGTGTAGGACCTAAATTCAATACTGAAAGCTCGCTTCCGTCTTCGTTTAGTTTATCCTTAACTATTTTAGCATAACGATGCTCTGGTGGTAATAATAGTTCTGACATTTTATAATGTTGAATTATTTATTTTTTAGCAATTTGTTGTTGTTCTTCCAAAGAATCTGTCATCTTTATCAGTTCTTCCGCTGTCTTCCATTGGGAATTCTTTACGCATTGGAAACGATATCATTTCATCCATGTTCAAAATACGTTTCAATTGTGGATGTCCGATAAAGTTGATCCCAAAAAAATCATATGTTTCTCTTTCCATCCAATTGGAACTCTGGAAAATATTTGAAATAGTTTTTATTTCCGGTTTTTCACCATTAAGAAACACTTTGATTCTAATTCGTTTGTTTTCGTACCAATTGTGCATGTGATATACTATCGCAAACTGACGATCTGTTTCGTTGTCCGGATAGTGAATGCCGCATAAATCGGTTAAAAAGTGAAATCGTAGGTCAGAATCATTTTTCAAAAAAAGAATCAATGCTGTGATTTTGTCAGCAGTAGTTTCCAGTGAAAAAATATCTCTTTCTTGTTGAAAGTTAAAAACACTTGCGTCAAATGTTTCTGTAAGTTTATCTTGAATCAGGGTATTTTCTAAAGCCATCTTATGAAATATTATATGAAGCTAGTAATTCTTGGTATTCCGGAGAGCTTCTGCGTCTAACAGATTCGCTTCGTACCAATTCCTGAAGTTTCATTACTCCATCTACTATTTGTTCAGGTCTTGGCGGGCATCCCGGAACATAAACATCTACTGGAATTACTTTATCAATTCCTTGTAAAACTGAATATGTATCGAATATCCCTCCTGATGAAGCACAAGCTCCAACAGCTATTACCCAGCGTGGCTCAGACATTTGTTCGTAAACTTGTCTTAAAATTGGGGCCATTTTTTTTGAAATAGTTCCCATTACCATTAACATATCAGCCTGACGAGGAGAAAAACTCACACGTTCAGAACCAAATCGTGCTAAATCGTAATGTGAGGCCATTGTTGCCATGAATTCGATACCACAACATGAAGTTGCGAAAGGTAATGGCCATAATGAATTGGCTCTTGCTAAACCTACAACATCATTTAGTTTTGTAGCGAAGAAACCTTCTCCTACAACTCCTTCCGGCGGCGCAACCATATTTACATTTGAATCGCTCATTTTATTTTAGATTTCTGATTTTATTTCTGATTTTAAAAAATCATAGGTAAAATCAAGTTTTTTAAATCAATATTTATTCGAGATTTCAAATTTTAAATTGTCATTTTAAATAAATTAGGATAATTCCATTCTTATATCTAAAATCACTACTCTAAAATCTAAAATCTTTTTATTCCCAGTCTAATGCTTTTTTCTTGATGATATAGAAAAAGCCAACTAAAAGAAGTGACATGAATACGATCATCTTTAACATTCCTTCTATTCCAAGTTCTTTGAAGTTTACTGCCCATGGATAAAGGAAAATTACCTCTACATCAAACAATACAAATAAAATGGCAACCAGAAAATATTTTACTGAAAAAGGAATACGGGCATTACCAACTGATTCGATACCGCACTCAAAGTTTTTGTCTTTTACTTCTGAGGTTCTTTTTGGTCCTAATTTTCCCGAAATAATGATTGTTCCTACCACAAAACCAACAGCCAGAATAAACTGCATTAAAATAGGAAGATAACTGTATTGATCTGATTGCATAAACTTAGGTTTTTTACTTAAAGAATAAGCCACAAAGATAACTTTCAACTCTGTAAATCACAAGCTAAAAAAGGATTTAAGTGTATTACAAAAGGGTGATTATTTGTAATTTTTATTGATTATAAATAATAGCAACCTATTTTAAGGTTTTTTTAAGATTTGGGCAAAAAAAAACGTCCCGATACTTCGAGACGTTTTTAAAACCATTCAGAGGCAAAAAAAATAAATTGCTATATTTTTCTTAGATTACTGCTACTTTAGCAGCAACTTTCCCTTTTCTTCCTTCTTCTTCTTCATAGCTTACACGGTCTCCTTCGCGTAATTCTTCCGCGTTAATTCCTGAAGCGTGAACGAAGATATCTTTTCCTGTTTCTTCGTCTGTAATGAATCCATAACCTTTAGATTCATTGAAAAATTTTACTGTACCTGTACGCATTGTAATTGTAATAATAATTTATAATGAAGCAAATGTAATATATAAATTCATACAAAAGACAATAAGGTGTTAATTTTTTGTAAAAATTATTGATTCACAGTGTTTTCGCTATTTATATTGCATCAATTTTGATATGCAACTACTTTATTTGAGAATCATCAATTGTAAGAATGAAAAGTTAAAAAAGTAGCTTATGTTTTACAAAATTTTACTAGCTTATGCGAAAGTGGTGAGGCCAATCCTTTTTCTGTGGGATATTACTTGTGTTTGCTGGGCTAACCTTTTTTAAGTGGTATTATCCTGATATTAAAAAATAGTAAAAAGTAAAAAAACTGCAGCTAAATTTTAGCTGCAGTTTTTTTTATAGAATTATGGCTATTTAAATAGCATCAATTTTAATGTGTAATTCTTTTAATTGAGCATCATCAATTTTTGCTGGAGCATCGATCATTACATCTCGTCCTGAATTATTTTTTGGAAACGCAATAAAATCTCGAATTGTTTCCTGGCCTCCTAAAATGGCTACTAATCTATCTAATCCAAAAGCTAAACCTCCGTGTGGCGGTGCTCCAAACTGAAAAGCATCCATTAAGAAGCCAAACTGTGCTTTTGCTTCTTCTTCGGTAAAGCCTAAATATTTAAACATTAATTGCTGAGTCGCTTTATCATGAATACGAATTGAGCCACCGCCAATTTCATTTCCGTTTAAAACCATATCGTAAGCATTTGCACGGACTTTTCCTGGTTCTGTTTCCAGCAAAGCCATATCCTCCGGTTTTGGAGACGTAAATGGATGGTGCATTGCATGATAACGGCCACTTTCCTCATCAAGTTCTAATAATGGGAAATCTACAACCCATAACGGGGCAAAGACTTCAGGATTACGTAATCCTAAACGAGTTGCTAATTCCATACGAAGTGCAGAAAGCTGAGTACGTGTTTTGTTAGCAGGTCCTGAAAGCACAAAGATCATATCTCCAGGTTTTGCACCTGTAATTTTTGCCCATTGTCCTAAATCTTCCTGATCGTAAAATTTATCTACAGATGATTTATAAGTTCCGTCGTCATTGCATTTTGCGTATACCATTCCTGATGCGCCAACTTGCGGACGTTTTACCCAGTCAATTAATCCGTCAATTTCTTTACGGGTATAATTTCCTGCTCCGGGAACAGCAATTCCCACAACTAATTCAGCAGCATTAAATACCGGGAAATCTTTGTGTTGTGCAAATTCGTTTAACTCTCCAAACTCCATTCCAAAACGGATGTCCGGTTTGTCATTTCCATATGTTTTCATGGCATAATCGTAGGTAATTCTTGGGAATTTTTCTACTTCAATACCTTTTATTTCTTTTAGTAAATGTCTTGTAAGACCTTCAAAAACATTCAAAATATCTTCTTGCTCCACAAATGCCATTTCGCAATCGATTTGTGTAAACTCTGGCTGACGGTCAGCACGTAAATCTTCATCACGGAAACATTTTACAATCTGGAAATATTTATCCATTCCGCCCACCATCAATAATTGTTTGAAAGTTTGTGGAGATTGCGGCAATGCATAAAATTGTCCTTCGTTCATACGGCTTGGTACAACGAAATCTCTTGCGCCTTCTGGAGTCGATTTGATTAAATAAGGAGTTTCAACTTCGCAGAAATCTAAATCAGATAGATATTTTCGAACTTCCATCGCTACTTTGTGACGGAATAATAAACTATTTTTTACAGGATTTCTTCTAATATCTAAATAACGATATTTCATTCTGATATCTTCTCCGCCATCAGTTTCATCTTCAATTGTAAACGGAGGTGTAAGTGCTGCGTTTAGAATTGTTAATTCAGTAACTAAAATTTCGATTTCACCAGTTGGAATATTTTTGTTTTTAGCTTCACGCTCAATTACAGTTCCTTTTACCTGGATTACAAATTCTCTACCCAGAGTTTTTGCCAGTTCAAAAACAGTTTTATCAGTACGACTTTCGTCGAAAATAAGTTGTGTAATTCCGTAACGGTCGCGTAAATCAACCCAATTCATAAATCCTTTATCGCGTGATTTTTGAACCCAACCCGCTAGTGTAACTTCCATATTAATATTTGAGGCATTTAACTCGCCACAATTATGACTTCTATACATGATCAAAATTTTAGACTGCAAAAGTAAACACAAAATTCAAGATAATATAGTAAAGTGATAAAGTTGATGTATAGAATTTTAAATATTTTGTTAATTCTGAAATTTGAAAGCTGTTATTTATTTAGATTTGAATCACTAAAAACAAACTTTAATTTATATGAACAAATTTTTTGTAACTGGTCTGTTGATTTTTAGCGCTTTGAATGTCATCGGTCAAGCCAAAAATCAAATTAAATTTACCGCTAAAATAGCGAACAGAAATAGTGATACTTTAGTTATCAAGGGAAGAAATAATTTTAAACAAGTTATTCCAATTAATAATAAAGAGGTTTTTGCTGCCAATTTTGAAGCTGCAAAAGGGTTTTATGTGTTTTCTGACGGTACAGAATCTTCTAATTTATATTTAAAACCAGATTCAGAGATTAATCTAACGATGAATGCCAAAGAATTTGATGAAACAATTGTATATAAAGGTAAAGGTGTGGATGAAAGTAATTTTATGGCACAGCAAGCATTGAAGGATGAACAATTTCAAAAAGAAGCTTACGCAAAAGAACCAACAGAATTTGCATCGTTATTAGAAGCAAAGAAAAAAGCAGATATAGAAAGTGTTGAAAAAGGAAATTTTGATCCTGAGTTTAAAACGGCCTTAAAAAATAGTTTTGAGAGTTTTAATCAATACGCAGCACAAGAATATGACAGGGCTTATAAGGCAAATAAACTAAACGGAAAACCTTCGCCTGATTTTGATTATGTAAATCATAAAGGAGGAAAAACCAAGCTTTCTGACTTAAAAGGTAAATACGTATATATTGATCTTTGGGCAACATGGTGTGCGCCTTGTAGAGCTGAAATCCCGTATTTGCAAAAAATCGAGGAAAAGTATCACGGAAAAAATATTGAGTTCGTTAGTATTTCAATTGATAAGATGAAAGACAATGAAAAGTGGAAAAAATTTGTAACAGATAAAAATTTAGGAGGGATTCAATTGTTTGCTGATAAAGATTGGGAATCTGAATTTGTTACTAATTATGGTGTAACGGGAATTCCGAGATTTATTATCGTTGATCCAAAAGGAAATGTTTTTAATGCAGATGCTTCAAGACCTTCATCTCCAGAGCTTCAAGCTCTATTAGATTCATTATTAAAGTAATTTAGTATAAAATTTATATCGATATAGTAAATAGTCTTTTAGCTAAGAATACCAATGAAACCAGTGCTTAAGCGCTGGTTTTTTTGTTTTAGATGATTTCCCAATGTTAAGTTTTTACTCAATGTTATCAAATTGTTAAGTAAAAGTTTGTTTAATGTAAACAATTAATTATATTTGATAACGATTTGATAACATTAAATACCTAAAGATATGAAAAAGTGTGTAATTTTAGTTGCAATATTGTTCTCTGGAATTTTAGTTGCACAAGAAACAAAACCTGAATTAGAAGTTGTTGGAAACAAAGTAAAAGCTACTTATTACTATGAAAATGGTAAAGTACAACAAGAAGGCTTTTTTAAAGATGGTAAATTAGATGGCGTTTGGGTATCATATGATGAAAATGGAAATAAAGTTGCCGTGGGTGAATACACAGACGGGTTGAAAACTGGAAAATGGGTTTTCTTCAATGAAAAAAATCTTTCTGAAGTTGCTTATGAAAACAGCAAAATCGCTTCAGTTAAGAATTTACAAAAAAATGCTTTGGCAAATAGAAATTAATAATTTCGAATAATAAATAGGAACCGCTTTAATTGGCGGTTTTTTTTATGCCTTTATTTTTTTGCAGGATTTGTTTCTTCTTCCATACCAAATTATAAAACCTGTCACAGGCAAGCAAGCAGCAATGAGGCTAACTATAAAAGCAATAATTTTTCCCGGCAGATCTAAGATTTGCCCCGTATGAATTCCGTAATTCATTTCTACTACCTGAAGACCTAAACTCTTTTTGTCGAAAGTCTGGCTTTGAATTAATTTGCCATCACCTGGATGAAAATAATAATTGCTCTGATGATCGTATCTTAAGGTATGCGGATAAGCCCCGGTATTGATTATGTCTCCTTTTTTCTGGGGATAAGTTACAAATATCATTTCGGCTTTTGGCTGAAATTTCATGGTTTCAACAAAAGCACGATCGATAGCATCGAGTTTGTTATTGTCAAATTTAGTAATATCGATTATAGGGGTTTTTGTTTCTAAAGCTTTATCACCACCAAAATTGAAACTTTTATAAATACCATTCCCAACCCATTCATAAGTAAAAGTCAGACCTGTAACAGCAATGACAACAGCGATGATAGAAATGTAAAACCCGGATGTATTGTGCCAGTCATAGTTTACACGACGCCATTTTGCAGACCATTTTACGGTAAAACTTCTTTTAATATCGCTTCTGCGTTTTGGCCACCATTGAATAATTCCCGAAATAAGCAATAAAATAAAAATGATAGTAGCGCCACCAATAATATGTTTTCCTATATAATCCGGTAAAAGCAAATACAAATGAATATATTCTACTATAATAAAAAAGTCTGTTTCAGGGTTTTCTGTTTTTAAATATTTTCCTGTATACGGATTAAAATAGAGGTAGAGATTTTCTGTGTCAGAATAAGTATAAACAATCGCAGACCTGTTTTTGCCGTAATACGAAACCATACTCGATTTATTCCGGGGAGCAATTTCTTTTGCTTTGTCCAATAAAACTGATGGCATTAAAAATGGTTTGTTTTGAGGCTCAACCAATCGCCATTCTTTTCTGGTTATATCTTTTATTTCATCATGAAAGCAAAAAATACAACCAGTAATACTAATAATAAAAACAATAAGCCCGGAAATTAATCCGAGCCATTTATGTATAAAACGTATTTTTTTCCTGAATCCCATTTTTTGAATAAAGCGTAAAAGTATACGCTAAATCAATAGAGGACAAATTATTTAAGGTAATTTTTATAAAACTGCCTTTTTTGGTTTTAAGGAAAAAGCCACATAAAGAGATATAGATGCTAAAACGATCCAGAAGACATCAATAAAAAATACCTGAATATGATTTTGCAGGAACGAATCCCAGAACCAATTTCCAGATACAATTCCGTTTGTAACAGGAATTAGAAATCCCAGAATACTTCCTGAAATCAAGCAGAATTTATTGGTAAAGGCATCATTTTTTTTAAGAATAAAAAAGATTGTAAGAATAAGCCATCCTCCAAAATATACAAGGAAAAGATTCTCTTGTGTTAGCGGATGAAATATTTTAGCAGCTATAAAAGCAAGTGCTGTAATAGGATACATGCTCAGGCAGATTGCTAAATAAATGCGAACTACAGCAGCATTAAAACGTCTTTTTTTCTCTGGTAAATTGTTTTTTTGTCTCGCGACCAGCCAGATCATTACACCAGAAATAATAACAAAACAAGTAATAATTCCCAGCACGAAACTCACAATTTTTAAAGGATAACCTCCGTAATCGCCAAAGTGTATTCTGTATAAAACATTTTTTACAACATCTAAATAGTTGTTTTGTGTGACAGGATTTTTCTTTGCAATTTCTTTTCCGTCAGAGATTCTGTAAACTACTTTTCCTATTCCTGTGAATTTTTTATGGCTTAACATTTCACCTTCGACTAAGACATGCATGTTGGCATCGCCGTAATTCTGAATAAAAACACGGGTGATTTCAAAATCCTTCCAGTTGTTTTTTGCTTTCGCAACTAACTGGTCGATATTATAAGGTACAGCTAATTTTTTATTATCGAATTTATAATCGGGATCTTTATATTCTAATTCTTTGTATAATTTATCCTGATCGCCTTTATATAATGCCATTACAGCAGGAGCTACAATCAAAAGTTTGATCATGAAAAATGCTCCGGTTACGGCATATACAAACTGAAATGGCAAACCAATCATGCCTAATGCAGTATGTGCATCTGTCCATAATGTTTTTAATTTTTCTTTTGGGCGAAAAATATAAAAATTAGAAACGATTTTTTTCCAATGTAACAGAACGCCGGTTATGATCGCAAATAGAAAAAACAAGGCAATAAAACCGGAAAGGTAATATCCAATCGGATATGGTATTTGAGCAAGAAAGTGTAAACGGTATAAAAATTCACCTAATGAATAAGATTCTTCATAAGTAAATGTTTTTAATGTTTTAGTGTCTAAATAAAAGAAAGATCCTTCTTTTTGTTTGGCAGGGGCCAAAGTATCTTTGGTTCCTTCCATATAAATGGCAACCCTTCTTTCGTTGCCAGGTTTAGAAATAGTGATATTTCTTCCGTGCAAAACGTATTCCTTGTCAAGTTTATTTAAGGTTGTGTTGTAGTCTAAATGTATTTCTCTGGTAATAGCAGTAGATTCATTTCTTTCCCAATTGATAATTTCATCTCTGAAGAAAGAAAAAGATCCTGCGAAAAAAATCACAAAAAGAACGACACTGATCACAATTCCGCTAACGGTATGTGTATGAAAATAGATATTGTAATTGCGATTATTCATGATTTATTTTGCTATTGGATTGTAGGTTTGACCCAAATAAATAAAAAGAGAAAAAACTAAAGTTAAAAGTATATAAATACCCCAAATTTTCCATCCGCTTTTTGCTAAAAAGGCAAGTATCATAAGTGCTACCCAAAGAATAAACCCGCTAAATGCCATCGTCATAAGGATATTTGCACGGTTAAACCAAGATGCTAAAGCCAGATGAAAAGTGACTGAAACAAAATAGCCACCTACTATGGCAGCTGTAATTTTGGCAAATCGTTGCCATTTAGATTGTGTTAGATATTTAGGATTTGCCGGCATATTTTGGTTAGAAATAAGTTAGTTATAATAAAATTCTAATAAAGCAACAATAATAAAAAGTACAGCAATAGCGAATGGGCTTATTTTTTTTAGTGGAGTTAAAATAATAATTAAACTGCCAATAGTCATTAGCTGAATAAAAAACATTAATGTACCGCAACATAGTGATTGTGTAAAAAGCCAGAGAGAATAAGCTAATAAAAGAAGTCCTAAACCTAAAAATTTGGTTGGTTTAGGATTGCTTTTCATCCATTTCTCAAAACCCAGATCATAAGATAAAGTGGCTCTTTTCGAAGTGTAATAAAGCGTATAAAAAGCTAAAAAAACGATGAGACTTGCTATTGTTATCATAATTTCATAGAATTTAAAAAACACCTTTCCGGCTAAAAGGAAAGGTGTTTTATGATTTTTTATTAGAATCTGTAGGAGAAACTTGCTGCAACAGTTCTCATGTTTCTTGGATGAATTGTAGACCAACCATCATAAGTATCAACATTACCAATATTGTCTAATTTTAATGTCAATGTGTATTTTTCTGTTCCGTAGAATACAGAAGAATTAAGTACTGTATATTCCGGAATTGTAAATTGTCCAACAATTGTACGGTTCATGATTTTGTTTTTGCTGGCATAATTTCCTCCAAAACCTAAACCGAAACCTTGTAAATCTCCTTCCAGGAATTTATAACTTGCCCAAAGATTGGCTAAGTTTTGTGGTCCTCCGCTTTCTGGTCTGTGACCTACGAAGTCTGGATCACCCGCTAGTAAAACTGCATCATTATAGCTATAACCAGCAACAATGTTTAATCCGTCAATAGGGTTTGCAACGATTTCAGCTTCAAAACCTTTATTTTTTTGTGCTCCATCCTGGAAAGCTGTTTGCGTTGTAGCGCCATAAACAACATAAACCTGATCTTTTACTTCGATGTTATAATAGCTAAATGTTGCGTATAATTTATCTTTGAATACGTTTAATTTTGTTCCAATTTCAAATTGATTAGCATGCTCTGGTTTGAAAGTTCTTGGTCGTGTACTTCCGTCTGATAAAATTTCTGTTACAGGAGCTGAATTAGCAAAACCGTCCATGTAATTAGCAAAAAGAGATACTTTATCAATAATTGGCTGATAAACTAATCCAAATTTTGGTGAGAAAGCAGTTTGATTAAAATCATCTGCGTTTGTGCTCAAATCACCCGCTGTAATAAAACGGTCAACACGTAAACTTGCCATTGCTAATAAAGAAGGGGTAAAGTTAATTACGTCTGATGCATAAACACTATATACCTCTTGTTTTGTTTTATTAGTACCAATACCTGCATCAGCTATAAGAGCATCAGTTCCGGCTTTCGTTAAGTTTCCATTATCACCATTAGTGATGTATTTTGCAGGATCAGTAATTTGATAAAGATATTGATTTACAGTTGCTACATCCAGGTTACCAATATAAATATTACCATTTGATACATAGTTAGAACCATTGTCAATTGCTCCTCTGTTGAAGTAATCCAAACCAACAACAATTCTGTTTCTCATTTCTCCGATTTTAAAATCGCCAATGAAATTTTGTTGAATATCAGTTGTAAGTGTTGTAGAGTTCTGGTAATTCATAGAACGTCCTAAAACAATTCCTTCACTTATCTGAGTAGGTGCAAATCGTGTCCCTTCATATAAATAAGAATAATATCCTTGTGATGAAGACGAACCTCTTGAAACTACAGTTTGAGAAGTCCATTGATCATTAAATTTGTAATTCATTTGTCCTTGAAGACTGTAAGATGGAGTTTCAATAGCAAGTTGATTACTGGTGTAAGAACGTTTATTGTCATAACCCAATTCATTCATGTTGTGAACTCTTAGAGCAGTTCCTCTGTCTAAAAATAACATTGTTGCATTGGTTTGTTTGTTGCTCATGAATTCTGTATTAATGAAAAACGAAAGTTTGTCACTAACCTGATAAGATAAAGAGGGTGCAAAAAAGAATGATTTTTTAAATCCGGCATCTTGAAAACTGTTTTCTGTGTGGTAAGCACTATTGACACGGAAATTGATTTTATGTTCTTCGTCTAATGGAGTGTTTACATCTACAGTAACTCTGTTTAACCCGTTGCTTCCTGCAGTATAATTTACCTCACCACCAAAATGGTCGTATGGTTTTTTTGTAGTAATGTTAATTAAACCTCCGTAAGAGATTAAGCTGCTTCCAAATAAAGTTCCTGATGGTCCTTTGATTACTTCGATTTTATCAATGTTTGCAGGATCTAAACTTCCATTTGTTAATCCTGGCAATCCGTTGATCATAGTTGGCTGAACGGCAAATCCTCTTAATGAAAAATATCCTGCTCCGTCACCTCCACGTCCTGTAGAAGTCCAAAGTGGTGTTAATCCCGGAGCATTTTTTAATGCGTCATCAAGATTGGTAACAACTTGTTCTTTTAAAAGTTCACTTGTAATAGTGGTATAAACTTGTGGGTTTTCAAGATTTTTAAGTGGCAATCTTGATACTTGTTGTGTCTCTTTGCGAGCTAATGGATTCTTTTTTCCATTACCGTTGATTACAATTTCGTCTAATTGCTCAGAATTTGAACTAATAGTAAAGTCTTCTACTATATCATCACCAGCATTAAGAGATACGCTTTTTTCTTTAGATGAATGTCCAACTGCAGAAACTTTAATAACATAGCTTCCCGGTTTTAGATTTTTAATTTCATAAAAACCATTACTATCAGTATTAGTTCCTATTTTAGTTCCTTTTAATATAACCGAAACATTATCTGCAGCCTGATTATTGTTTAAGCTAATTTGACCTTTGATACTTGCTTTTTCCTGTGCTGAAATACTTCTAGCTGTTAATAGAAACAAACAAAAGCTCAAAAAAGAAATTGTAAATTTATATTTCATTTTTATTTAGAATTGATTTTAATAGCGCAAATTTAGTTTCTGGTTGTCAACTATGCAAGCTATTCTTATTTATTCTAAATAAAATATTTTTTAAAGGGTAAAATTTACGTTTGTTTAAAAAATTAACATCTTAAGCAAGATTTAAGCCAATCTTAAGAATAAAAAAGCCTGTTCAACTTAATGAACAGGCTTTTATTTATATCGAAAATTATTACAATTTACAATTCTAAAGCACGTTTAGCATCACCATTCAATAATAATTCTAATGGATTTTCTAATGCTTCTTTTACAGCAACCAAGAAACCAACTGACTCACGTCCGTCGATAATTCTATGATCATAAGAAAGCGCCACGTACATCATTGGGTGAATTTCTACTTTACCGTTTACGGCAATTGGACGCTCAATAATGTTGTGCATTCCTAAAATTCCTGATTGAGGAGGGTTGATAATTGGAGTACTCAACATACTTCCAAAAACACCACCATTAGTAATAGTGAAAGTTCCGCCTGTCATATCATCAACAGTAATTTGACCGTCACGAGCTCTAAGGGCTAATCTTTTAATTTCAGCTTCAATTCCGCGGAAAGATAAGTTTTCAGCATTACGAACAACAGGAACCATTAAACCTTTTGGTCCTGAAACTGCGATCGAGATATCAGCGAAATCATAAGCTACTTTATAATCGCCATCCATCATAGAGTTTACATCAGGATATAATTCTAATGCTCTTGTAACTGCTTTTGTAAAGAAAGACATGTATCCTAAACCAAGACCACCATGTTTTGCTTTGAAAGCATCTTTGTATTCGTTACGAATTAAGTTGATTGGTGTCATGTTAACTTCGTTGAAAGTCGTTAACATAGCAGTTTCATTTTTAGCAGCAACTAATCTCTCTGCTACTTTACGACGTAGCATTGATAATTTTGTACGTTCAGATCCACGGTTTCCTCCAGTTGGAGTTCCCATAGACGGTACTGCATTTACAGCATCATCTTTAGTAATTCTTCCGCCTTTACCAGTTCCTGAAACAGTTGCTGGTGCTATATTTTTTTCGTCTAATATTTTTCTTGCTGCCGGAGATGGAGTTCCTGCTGCATAACTTGTAGCTGCCGGAGCCTGAACCGGAGCTGCTTTTGGTCCCGAAGCTTCGGGATCAGCTTTTGCTTCAGCCTTTGGAGCTTCCGCTTTAGGTGCCTCAGCTACTGGTGCTGCCGGAGCATCACCTGCTGGTTTTACACCATCTGTATCAATTAAACAAACTACAGCTCCTACAGCAACTGCATCACCTTCTTCTGCTTTTAGCGTAATAATTCCGCTCATTTCAGCCGGTAATTCAAGAGTTGCTTTGTCTGAATCAACTTCAGCAATAGCTTGATCTTTTTCTACATAATCTCCGTCTTTTACTAACCAAGTTGCAATTTCAACTTCTTTTATTGATTCCCCTGGTGATGGGACTTTCATTTCTAAAATCATCTTATTTTTTGTTTAAGGTTTTTATGGTTTAAAGTTTCATGTTGGCTTGAACTTGAAACTTTAAACTTGAAACATTCTTTTTATCTGAATAAATTTTTATCGAAAACCATTCTAATCGCATCTGCATGACGACGTTTTGCACGTGTGTAACTTCCTGAAGCAGGTGCAGCATAAGCTTTTAACGAAGCTAATCTCCATTTTACAAGATCAAAGTTCATTAACATAAAGCTGTAAGCTCCCATGTTTTTAGGCTCTTCCTGTGCCCAAACATAATCGTCGGCATTTGGATATTGTGCGATAATTGCTTTTAATTGTTCAACTGGTAATGGAAACAATTGCTCGATACGAACAACTGCTACATCGTTTCTTCCGTTGTTTTCTCTTTCAGCAACGATATCATAGTAGAATTTACCTGTAACAAAAACTAATGTTTTTACTGCTTTTTTATCTACTGTATTGTCGTCAATCGTTTCCTGGAAACTTCCATTTGCTAATTCTTCTACTGTAGAAACACATCTTGGATCACGTAATAAACTTTTTGGAGAAAAAACTACCAAAGGTTTACGGAAATTCGTTTTCATTTGTCTTCTTAACAAGTGAAAAAAGTTGGCTGGCGTTGTACAATCTGCAACATACATATTTTGTCTTGCACAAAGTTGTAAATAACGCTCCATTCTTGCCGAAGAGTGTTCTGCACCTTGTCCTTCATAACCGTGAGGCAATAATAAAACAATACCATTTTGGTTGTTCCATTTATCTTCACCGCATGAAATATATTGGTCAATCATGATTTGTGCTCCATTAGAGAAATCTCCAAATTGTGCTTCCCAGATAGTTAATGCGTTTGGATTCGCTAATGCATATCCATAATCAAAACCAAGAACTCCATACTCAGATAAAAGAGAATTAAATACGCCGAATTTTCCTTTTTTGTTTTCAATAGAATCCAATAAAATTACTTCTTCTTCAGAATCTTCGACTTTAACAACAGCGTGACGGTGAGAGAATGTACCACGCTCTACGTCCTGACCTGAAATACGAATATCAAATCCTTCAGTCAAAAGTGAACCGTAAGCCAGTGCTTCTGCAGTTCCCCAATCAATAGTGTTATTGTCGTATCCTGCTTTCCTGTCTGTTACAATTTTAGTTATTTTATTGATGAACTTTTTGTCTTCAGGTAATGTTGAAATTGTATTGATGATAGAATCCAATCCTTTTTTGTCAAAAGAAGTGTTTACTTTTTCAAGCATTTGAGTATCTGTTACCTGAACAAATCCATCCCATTCGTTTTTCATGAATGGAGTTATGATCGTCAAATCTTTTTTACGGGAAGCTTCTAAATTCTCCTCCATCAAAGATTTGTATTCTTTTTCTAAAGCATTTACATAAGATGCATCGATTACGCCGTCTGACAATAATTTCTCTGCATAAATATCTCTTGGATTTTTATGTTTTGCGATGATTTTATATAAAACAGGTTGTGTAAAACGAGGTTCATCACCTTCGTTATGACCGTATTTTCTATATCCTAAAAGATCGATAAATACGTCACGGCCAAATTGCATTCTGTAATCTAATGCAAAAGATACAGCATGTACAACAGCTTCAGCATCATCTGCATTTACGTGTAATACTGGCGAAAGTGTAACTTTAGCAACGTCTGTACAATAAGTAGACGAACGTGCATCTAAATAGTTAGTTGTAAAACCAACCTGGTTGTTGATCACAATATGGATTGTTCCTCCGGTTTTGTAACCGTCAAGCTGAGCCATTTGAATGATTTCATATAAGATTCCCTGACCTGCAATTGCAGCATCTCCGTGAACGGCGATAGGTAATACTTTAGAAAAATCATTAGCGTAATATTTATCTTGCTTCGCTCTTGTAATTCCTTCAATTACAGCTCCAACCGTTTCTAAGTGAGAAGGGTTTGGTGCTAAATTGATATTGATATTTTTTCCTGTTCTTGTTTTTTTATCAGCAGTAAGACCTAAGTGGTATTTTACGTCACCATCAAAATATTCCTGATCGTAATCTTTACCGTCAAATTCACCAAAGATATCCTGAGTAGATTTACCAAAGATATTTGCCAAAACGTTCAAACGACCACGGTGAGCCATTCCCATTACGAATTGTTCAACACCTTTTTCAGCAGCTTGTTCGATCAAAGCGTCTAAAGCAGGAATAATTGATTCACCCCCTTCTAATGAAAAACGTTTTTGACCTACGTATTTTGTATGCAAAAAGTTCTCGAAAGAAACCGCCTGATTTAATTTATTTAAGATAGTTTTCTTTTCTTCAGAATTGAAATTAGGCTGATTTACATTTACAGCTAATTTATCCTGAATCCATTTTACAACACCAGGGTTTCTGATATACATATATTCAATACCAATATGTTGGCAGTAAATAGATTGTAGTCGTGTTACAATGTCTTGTAATGTAGATGGTCCCACTCCAATAGTCTGAGCAGCATCAAAAACTGTTGAAAGATCAGCAGTTGTTAATCCAAAATTTTCAATGTCTAAAGTTGGAGAAGATGTTCTACGGTCACGAACAGGATTTGTTTTTGTAAACAAATGTCCGCGAGTACGGTATCCATCAATTAATTTTAGAACGTTAAATTCTTTTTGCAGTTTTTCTGAAACTTTACTGTAATCTGTGTTGTCGCTAGTCACATATTCAACAATCTGTTGAACTGGATTTTCGTCATTATAAGTCGTTTGTCCAAAGTCGAAACCTTGAAAAAAACTTCTCCAGCTTGGCTCAACGCTATCTGGATTTACTAAATACTGATCATATAATTGTGCGAAAAACTCTGTATGCGCTGCATTTAAAAATGAAAACCTATCCATAATATTAGTGAATATACTTTTTGTTAAATAGAATGGCAAAAGTACAACAATCGACTTTATTTAAACCTTTTTTTTACGTACTTTTACGTAAAAATTTGTTAAAAATAGACTCAACTATGCGTAAAATTCAATTTTCAATCGATTGCAAACTTTTTTTTGTGATTTTGACAGTCTTATTTTCCAGTTCAGCAATTGCACAGCAAAACTATGTAATTGATAACAGCAATCATTTTTGGGATAAAGTACAATTTGGTGGAGGTCTTGGTTTAGGAATAGGTTCCGGATATACAGATATCTCCGTAATGCCAAGTGCTATTTATAATGTAAATGAAATTGTGGCTGTTGGTGTTGGTTTGCAATTTGGTTATTTATCTTCTAAAAGTTACTACAATTCTTTTGTTTATGGAGGAAGCGTGGTAGGGCTTGTAAATCCAATTCCGGAAATTCAGTTGTCTGCAGAGTTAGAGCAGGTGCGAGTAAACACAGATTATAATTCGACTCCTTACAGACCAAGTTATTCTGATAATTATTGGAATACTGCCTTATATCTTGGTGCAGGTTACAGAACCGGAAGTGTTACTATTGGTGCACGTTATGATGTTTTGTATGATCCTAACAAAAGTCTTTATGGATCTGGTTTTATGCCTTTTGTGAGAGTTTACTTTTAAAGGTTCAAAGGTTCAGAGTAGCAAAGGTTCAAAGGTTTTAAAAAAAAAATCTAATAGTGAAGAGATATATTTTTGTATTTATTATTGTTGTTATTTCGAGTTGTAACAATTTTACTAAAGTAGATGTTGCGGATAAAAAAGTTGTAGAGAAAGAATTGACACCTTTTTTCGATTCAGATAAAATCGATCATTATTATTTGAATTTTTCTGAAGAGGATTTTGTGAAATTTACTAGTAAAGATCCCTTTACTAAAAAAGAAAAAGAATTCTCTAATTTATATATGCGGTATTATCCGGATAGTGTTCCAAAAGAAAATTTTGAGAAAATACTATTAAGCCACAATTATAAAAAATCAAACTTATCCATAAATCAAGAAAAAGATATTCAAAATGTTTTTAGCGCCAAAGATTCGTTAATGACCGAAGGATATGCTTGTGTAGCTGAATATCGAGATATTTTTATTTTTAAGAAGAAAGAAGAAACCGTAGGTATAGCAAAGATTTGTTTTAAATGCGGTCGTTTCCAGATTATCGGAAGTAAACTAGATACTAGCGGATTTGGACTTTGGTCTGAATTGGACAGATTAAAAAATATTGTAAGACCAAATAGTAAAACTTAAAATGGGAGAATATCCAAAAGAGATAGATTTATTTCATAAAACAATAGAAAGTCTAAAAGGAATAGAAAACGTTAGTAGTGGTATTGATAATTTAGAAGGAATTAAGGGGTCTGAATTAGGAGATTTGTCATTTTCTCATTTGCCTATTGCAACTTTATTAAGAACAGATGGCGGACTTAAAGATGAAGTAATATTGCAATTCGAATTTACATTAGATAAATCTTCAGACAGTTTAATATCGTTAGAGTTTCTATCCTGGTTTGTTCGTGATCAGTCTAGAGGAGGTGAAATGCTTCAATTAAGGACGTTTGCACTTCCGCCAAAAGTACTGGATCAATTTCAAATTGGCGAGACATTAAAGTTTCATATTGACTATTTTATTGAAGATGCTCCGGAATCCTTACAGCCCATTTTAGATAAAATTTCAAAATTAAATAAGTCTTTAGAACTGTTTATCAAACTGTATGAGATACCAACGAAAAAATTAAAATAGAAAACCCGGAACCTTACTTATAGTGATTTCGGAACCAAACCTTTTGCCATTCTCTTTTTAAAACCAAAAACGCAACCTGTTCAGCAAGAATTACCAAATCTGATCCGTCGAGTTTTTTTATTTCTATTTCAGAGACATCTATAATGTAAAGCAGGTTGAGATATTCAGCAAACTTGTACTGAATCATTCGGTAGATTTTTTCGTGAAGCTGGATTTTTAGTTCTTCGGGAGAAATACTCAACGGAAAATCAATTCCTTCATTGGCTAAATTAAAGTCTTTATTGATTTGCTCAATCAGGCTTAAATATAGATTTCCACTTTCGGCATCAGCCAATAAAATATCGGTATTTTCAGGAATCGGAAACATTGATGCTTTTTAAGATTGACGCAAAGTTAAAACTAAAAAATCATTTAACTGTTGATTCTCTTTCAATGATTCTTGTAGGAAGTTCAATAATTTGATGTGTTACCGGTCGATGCTCTTTTATATCTACAATTTCATCTATTAACAGCGAAACTGCCTGATGTCCCATTTCGAATCCGGGCTGATCTATTGTGGTTAATTTTGGCGAAATAACCGTACTCATAAACCAATTGCTAAAACCAAAAACGGCAACTTGTTCAGGTGTTTTTATTCCGGCTTCATTAAAGTATTTGATAATCCCGATGGCGACCAAATCTGTAATCGCAAAAATGGCATCAATATCCGGATTTTCGGTCATTATTTTTTGGGCATTTTCATAACCATCTTCAAAATCAGTATTGTTATCACACACATAAACCAATTTCGAATCGTACTCAATTCCGTGTGCTTCAAGCGCCCTTTTATATCCTAAAAAGCGATCGATCGAATTTTGCGGAACATAAGAACCCCTAAAATGGGCGATCTTTTTATATCCTTTATTAATAAGGTAGGAAACCGCATCAAAAGCTGCTTTTGCATCATTAATAACAACTTTGGAACAATCGACTCTTTTGGCAATTTTATCAAATAAAACTACAGGAGTATTTTTTCTAATCGCTTCATTAATATGAGTGAAGTCATCAGTTTCATTCGAGAGAGACATTAAAACCCCGTCAACACGTTTTTGAATTAATAAGGCTAGCTGTTTTTTCTCTAATTCATATTTTTCGTTTGATTGTAGAATGATGACCAGATAACCTCTTTTTTCAGCTTCTTCAAGGATGCCATTTAATACACTTGAAAAAAAGTGATGCACGGTAGCAGGGATAATAACACCAATTGTTTTGGTTTCATTGGTTCTAAGGTTAACTGCAACAGAATTAGGGATGTAATTCATTGTTTCTGCCATTTCGAGAACTCTGGCGCGTGTAGACTTACTAATATCAGTATATCCTTTTAACGCTTTTGAAACCGTAGTAACCGAAATTCCTAATGCCGAGGCTATATCTATTAATTTTGTGTCATTCATGAAATAAAAGTACTAAAAATAAACTGCATCGATAAAAAATTAACTTCCGAAAACGTTTTAGGAGTTTTCGAAAACGTTTTCGATTTTAAATTCTTATATTCCATATAATTTGTTGTTAAGTTTGACAGTGATAACCATAATTACTAACTAACCAAACAAAAAAAATGAAAAAGCTAGACCAATATTTAGGCACATTACTTTTAATGTTTTGCCTATTTTCTTTGCCAAACGCTCTGTTTGCGCAAAATCAAAATACGATTTCAGGAAAAGTACTTGATGATAGCGGCGTAACCGTTCCGGGAGCAAACGTATCTATTAAGGAAACAGGAAAAAGTACGGTTACAGATGAAAACGGAGGATATTCATTCTCGAATATCGAAGCAGGAACATATACTATTATTGCAACAAATGTAGGGTATAAAACTTTCGAAAAAAGAATAGCAGTAAAAGAAGGAGAATCTCTGGAGGTAAATTTGCTTCTTGAAGGTGAATCACAAAGTTTAAAAGAGGTTGTAGTTACCGGATCTTCGGCACCAAGATCTAAACTTGAATCCAGTGTTGCTATTACTACAATGGGCGCAAAAGCAATCGAAGACAGAGCGCCGTCCAGTACAGCAGCTTTACTTCAAACCATTCCTGGATTTGTGGTTGAAGCATCAGGAGGAGAAATAGGAAATAACCTTTTTGCAAGAGGAATTCCTTCAGCGGGAGCTTACGAATATGTGCAGATTCAGGAAGACGGATTGCCGGTTTTTGAAGATGGAGCTTTGCAATTTGCCAATGCAGATACTTTTTACAGATTAGACGAAACGGTTAGTAAGATGGAAGCTGTTCGTGGAGGTTCGGCATCAATTTTTGCCAATAATGCTCCGGGTGGAATTATCAATTTTATTTCTAAAACAGGACAAAATGATTTTCAGGGAAGAGCAAAATTCACAACTTCAGATTATGGAATGTTCAGAACAGATCTTAATTTATCAGGCGCTTTAATTAAAGATAAATTGTTTTTTAATGTTGGAGGTTTTTATAGAGCCGATAATGGTGTAAGAAACACAGGTTTTACAGCAAATAAAGGCGGACAAATAAAAGGAAACATCACATATAAATTTGATGACAATGATTATTTAAGAGTTAATTTCAAACACCTTGACGACAGAAATACATTTTATTTACCAATTCCTTTAAAAAGTAACAACGGAAAAGTAGAAGGTATTCCTGGTTTTAATCCAAATTATGGAACGTTGACATCAGTAAATTTCAGTCATTTAAATGTGCCTCAATATGGCGGAGGAACTTTTAGTGCAGATTTAGAAGATGGTTCTCACCCAATAATCAATTCAATTGGAGCTGAATTTAAAAAGAAAATATCTGAAAAAGTAACTTTCAAAAATGCTTTCAAACAAACGAATATCGATTTAAATTATAATGCTATTTTTCCAAATGGTGGACCTTGGACACAAAGCGCTTATGCAACAGATGTTCAAAATACAACGGCAAGTAATCTAACGTATTCTTATGTTGATAACGGAGCAACGCTTGATCCAAACGCTTTGATTATGAGAGCTGATCTTTGGCATATCGAAAAAAAGATGAACAATTTTGCCAATAATTTCTCTTTCAATTTTGATTTAGATCCTGTAAAATTAACTGCCGGTTATTATTATTCTAACTGGAAATCGAATCAATACTGGAACTGGAATTCGTATTTAGTAGGTGTTTCAGACAACCCGAGATTATTAAATGTAAAAGACAATACAACCGGAGTTGATCATACCTGGAATGGTGTAGAAAGAATTACATGGTTAGAAAGAGATGCGCAAACTAAAGGTCTTTTGAATGATATTTATGCTGATGCTGAGATTAAAGCGACAGATAATTTGACCTTTAACGCAGGTTTAAGATACAACAAAGACAAATATTCAGGTTACAGGGATAATGCAAGATTTTTTGCTGAGAATTTAGGAATTTTAGATAATAATACGGCTGATGATGCGGTGACAACTGTAAAAGGTAATCCGTACACCTATTGGAGATATGATGTGAGCGAATGGTCTTATACTGCAGCTGGAAATTATAAATTCAATGATAATATGGCTTCGTATGTTCGTTACAGCCACGGATTTAGATCGCCAATCGAAGAATCTTTTTATGATAATGCTGCAGATTTAAGCAAACTTGAAAATACAGAAGTCAATCAGTTTGAATTAGGGTATAAATATTCTAACTCTTTCTTTAATGTGAATGCCAATTTATTTCATATGAACTTAAAAAATGTTGCTTTTACTGATATTTTATCTGACGGAAGTTCTGAGAATAAATTTGCTGATGTAAACAATATTGGTCTTGAAGTAGAAACAAATGTGAGATATAGTATTGCAAAACTGAACTTTACATTCACCGTTCAAAAACCGGAATACGACAATTTTACAGGAACAAATGCTGACGGTTCTACGTTTGATTTTAATGGAAATACAGCAAGAAGAATCCCTAAATTCTTCTGCAACTTAAGACCGGAAGTAGATATTACAAAAGATCTTACGGCTTATGTTCAGTTTTCTTATTACGACAAAAAATTCACAAATCAGGATAACAAACAAGTTTTACCAGCTTATAAAGAAGTTGGAGCAGGTTTAAATTATACTTATAATAATCTTCGTTTTGCAGTCGATGCATCGAATTTATTCAACGAAATTGGTTTGACCGAAGGAGATCCAAGACAAACAACTTCTGCGGCAAGCGATGTTTTTATGGCAAGACCTATTTTAGGACGTGCGTTTAGATTTTCGGTAGCGATTAATTTCTAAATTTATAAATACAACAGACATACGGTTATTGTAGAGCCGCACAGCAGTGCGTCTCCACACTGTAACCAAAGCAAAGACAAACAATAAAAAAATGAAAAACATAGGAATTAAAATCTCTCTTTACCTTAATTATTTTGTCTTTGCTATTTTATTGAATAGTGTGGGAATTGTGATTTTAAAATCGCAGAGAAATTACGGAGTCGATGAAGTTCAGGCCAGTATTCTGGAAGCTTTTAAAGACATGCCCATTGCGATTGTATCTTTTTTTATAGCGTCTTTTTTACCCAGAATAGGCTATAGAAAATCGATGCTTATAGGTTTGGCTTTAGTTACTTTGGCTTGTATTTCTATGTATTTCGGGAATTCATTCGACAATGCCAAAATTCTTTTTGCAACCGTTGGAGTTTCATTTGCTTTGATAAAAGTTTCGGTTTATTCCTTGATTGGAACTGTGACCGAAACTAAGAAAGAACACAATGCTTTGATGAGTAGCATCGAAGGTTTTTTTATGGTTGGGATTGCGTTGGCTTATTTTTTATTTCCCGCTTTTAATAATGAAGACGATCCAAATTCATGGCTAAATGTGTATTGGTTTTTGGCTGCATTATCGTTCCTGTCATTTCTGTTTCTACTTTTTGTGAAATTCGAAGAAGCTGAAGTCGCAGCTGGGGTCAATCTCAAAGATGATTTCCTTCAAATGTTCAGATTAATGGCAAAATTACTTACCGTTATTTTTGTTATTAGCGTCTTTTTGTTTGTCATGATCGAACAGGGAATTCTTTCCTGGTTGCCCACATTCAATACAAAAGTGCTTCATTTACCGGAGAATATCAGCATAATGATGGCGAGTATTTTGGCTATTTCACTGGCAATTGGACGTATGATTGCAGGTATTGTGACCAAAAAAGTCAACTGGATTTGGGTTTTAAGTGTCTGTATCTTTTCGGCTATGTTGATTGTTATTTTTGTACTTCCTAAAACAGTTGGATTAGAAGTAAAGAACATCAATACACTTTCAGATATACCTTTAATTGGTTTTGCATTTCCGTTAATCGGATTGTTTATTGCGCCCATTTATCCTTTATTAAATTCGATTGTATTAAGTGCTTTACCAAAGAATTTACAAAGTTCAATGACAGGATTAATTGTGATTTTCTCTGCTCTTGGCGGAACATTGGGTTCCAGAATAACGGGCTGGTTGTTTAAAAATGAAGGACCGGAAAAAGCCTTTTATTTTACTTTAATTCCAATGTCTTTATTATTAATATCCTTTTTTATTCTTAAAAAAATAACTGCAAAAGATGAAATTTAAATTACATATAACCCAAACCATCGAAAAATTATTGGCTCAGGAAGATACTGATGGCGATAAAAAAATAACGATCGATGATAATGGCCCTAAAAAGTTTTTGCTGCAGGATGAAAACGGAAATTCAACAGTAATTGAAGGAACGTATCAACTTTCGAATTTGTTGCAGGAACTTGCTTTGGCCAAAAAAAACAATATCGAATTTGCAGAAATTAACTTAAATGAAATCACTGAAGATCCTGTAAAAAGAATTTCAGGGAAAATAAAAAACCTGTATTGGAAAGGTCTTACCAGAACAATTGATGCCAATGGTGTAAAGAAAATTCTGGAAGACAATAAGATCGAAAATGAAATAGCGTATTTGTATGTACCTTTTGGAGACGAAATTGTTTTTGATTATTTCAAAAAATTAGAAGCTACAACGCCAAAGTTAAAGGTGGTGCAAATGCCCAAAAATATTTCGCCGGAATATGTGCTTTCGCTTAATAAAAAACCGGGGATTTTAGCGTTGGCACTTCAAATAAAAAACAATGAAATTTCAGGTGTTCCGTTTGTGGTTCCTGGCGGAAGATTCAACGAAATGTACGGTTGGGACAGTTATTTTATTGCCAAAGGACTTTTGATCGATGATAAAATAGATCTTGCTTTGGGCATTGCCGAGAATTTTAAATATCAAATTGATCATTATGGGAAAATCCTAAATGCAAACAGAAGTTATTATTTAACGCGTACGCAACCACCGTTGTATACATCGCTAATTATAGATGTTTTAGAAAAATCAAATCCGGATATTTTTTGGATTGAAAGACATTTGAAAACCGCGATAAAAGAATATCAAACTGTTTGGATGGAAGAAGGAAAACGTCTTACTGCAAATGGATTAAATCGCTATAAAGCAGAAGGGATCGGACTTCCGTTTGAGGTAGAAGAAGGACATTTTGATGATATTCTGGAACAATATGCGCCAAAATATAATCTCTCAACACATGAGTTTGAAAAGAAATATCTCGAAAGAGAAGTGGTGGACGCTGAGCTTGATAAATATTTTATTCATGATAGAAGCATGCGCGAAAGCGGACATGATACAACAAATAGATTGGTTGGCATTTGTGCTAATTTAAATACGGTTGCAATCAACAGTTTACTTTATAAATATGAAATCGACATTGCTTTTTTGATTAAAAAATATTTTAAAAACGAATTTCAATATTTTGAAGATAAATCTTATTCAAGTGAATATTGGCTTTCGAAAGCCGCTTCGAGAAAAGAGAAAATCAATCAAATGTGCTGGAATGATGAATTTGGAGTTTATCTGGATTATGATTTTGTGAATGAAAAACAGCATTTCTTTGAAGCTGCACCAACTTTTTATCCGCTTTGGGCGAAAATAAGCACGCCGGAACAAGCTGAAATTTTGATTAAAAAGACATTGCCAAGATTTAAAATGAAAGGCGGAATTGCCGGAAGTACTAAAGAATCGATTGCCGGTGTAGATGAAAATGCACCAATACGCCAATGGGATTATCCGTTTGGATGGGCGCCGCATCAAATGCTTTTGTGGGAAGGTTTGCTGAACTATAATTTCATAGAAGAAGCGCAGGAAATGGTGTATCGATGGCTTTGGCTGATTACCAGAAATGCGGTTGATTATAACGGAACCATTCCGGAGAAATTTGATTTGTCGATTAGTTCTCACAAAATTTTCGCAGAATACGGAAACGTAGGAACTGAATTTGATTATATCACAGAAGAAGGTTTTGGCTGGATGAATGCTTCTTATCAATACGGATTAACTATTTTAGAAAACGATTTAAAACAAAAACTATCAGATTTAGTTGATCCTGATGATTTGTTTTAAAAAATAAAATAGCCACAAATTAAAACGACAAACCCGACAGGTTTTTAATCCCGAGGCTTCGGGACTGTCGGGTTTACTATGTGTAATAAAATGAAATTTTTTGCCACGAATTAGACAATTCTCCACGAATCATCATAATTATATTTGATTCTGAATTTTACTGAAAACTGAAACTGAGACTAAAACTATACTTTCCTTCCCATTAAATTTTCACCAAAAGTTCTAAGAATATCTTTCTTTTCGGCGTTAATATCCATTTTTTCTAAAGTTTCAAAAGCTTTAAAAGTATACATTTCTATGGCATCCTGGGTCGCTTTTGAAGCTCCGGATTCATTGAAAATTGCTTTTGCAGTAGTTATTTTATCGGTATTGTCTTCTAATTGTAAACTGAATAATTTTTCTAGTTCCAGAGCTTTTTCAGCTGATGAAAACTCGCGCGCTTTGAGGTATAAATAGGTTTTTTTATTGACTATAATATCTCCGCCAACTTGTTTTCCAAACGTTTCAGGATCTCCAAAAGCATCCAGATAATCATCCTGAAGCTGGAAAGCCAATCCTAAATTTAATCCGAAATCATAAATTAGATCACCATCTTTCTCAGAAGTTTTTGCTACAATGGCACCCATTTTCATGGCTGCTGCAACTAAAACGGCAGTTTTATATTCGATCATTTTTAAATATTCAGGAATCGTAACGTCATTTCTTTTTTCGAAATCAACATCCCATTGCTGTCCTTCGCAAACTTCAAGAGCCGTTTTGCTGAATAGTTTTGCCAAATCTCTAAAAACAGATGGTTCGTATTGTTCAAAATACTGATAAGCCAGAATAAGCATTGCATCTCCGGACAAAATCCCGGTATTAAGATCCCATTTTTCATGTACCGTTTCCTTGCCTCTTCTCAAAGGCGCATCATCCATAATATCATCGTGAACCAGTGAAAAATTATGAAAAACTTCTACCGCCATTGCTGCCGGAAGAGCTAGTTTATAATTGGCATCAAAAACTTCTGAAGCCATTAAAGTTAGTACCGGACGCATGCGTTTTCCGCCAAGACCTAAAATATACTCAATAGGTTCATAAAGGTTTTTAGGCTCTTTACTGATGCTTTGTTTTTCTAAATAATTGATAAAAAAATCCTGGTATTGGCTAATATCGTGCATAAAATATAATCTGAATTACGAGCCTCAAAGATACGATTCATAATCAATTATTCCTTTCTTAAATTTTAAATGATAGTTTCCGCTTAAAATAGGGCCTGAATCTGTTAATTCTTAAGGAGTTGAAATTAATTTAAAAAAAACTTGGAAACTTTTTTGGTGTTTACAGTTTCCTGTCTATATTTGCACCGTTAATTGGAAACTCTGAACACTGGAAAAGTTTCCGTGAAGAGTTTGAGTAATTTATAAACTCAATAAAATCAAATATTTATGAAAACAACATGGACCTTAGATTCTAGCCAGTCAGATGTTTTAATTAAAATGAGACATTCGATAATTGCTTACATGGGAGGAACTACCAATAAATTTGATGGTTATGTGAACATCGAAGACAATGAAATTGAAGATGCTTCGGTAGAGTTTTCGTTAGACATCAATAATAAAAAAGATAGTTTTCAACAAATAGATACCTATTTACAACTTCAGGATTTTTTTGATGTAAACGAACATCCGATTATTAGTTTTAAATCGACCTCTTTTCAAAAAGTAAACAACAACATTAATTTTTTTAAAGGTGATTTAACTATAAAAGATGTAACCAGAGTAGTAGAACTTGATGCTGAGTTTATTGGCGTTAACAATTATAATGGTGAGAAAAAAGTTGCTTTTGAAATCAAAGGAGATATTAAACGTCAGGATTTTGGATTAGATTATAATTCCTTCAGTCATAACGGTGGTTTAGCTTTAGGGAAAGATATTAAGCTGATTGCAAATTTAGAATTCAGTATATAAATCTTACATGAAGAATAAATTAATGTAAAATTATTACAAATATCGTGGAAACTATTTTTTTGATTTTAGTTTCCTAAGTATATTTGTGATGCAATTTGAAAATTAAAATGAAAGAGAAAATCATATCAAAAGCAAGTGAATTATTTTTAAAACTAGGTTTTAAAAGTGTTACCATGGATGATATTGCAGGTGAAATGTGTATTTCTAAAAAAACAATTTATAAATATTTCTGTAATAAAGAAGTTTTAATTGAAGAAAGTACATCAACGGTTCATAAGCAGGTACATGAAGTTATCGATACTATCGTAGCGAGAGGTTACAATGCCATTCATGAGAATTTTGAAATTAGAGAAATGTTTCGTGATATGTTTAAAAATGCAACCGATACTTCTCCTCTTTATCAGTTAAAAAAACATTACCCAGAAATTTATCAAAATGTAATGACTCACGAAATAGATCAGTGTAACCATTATTTTAGAGATAATATCTTAAAAGGGATCAGCGAAGGATTATACAGACCGGATTTGAATATAGACTTATATGTAAAGTTTTATTATACGCTGATTTTTCATATTAATGCAACTACAGATTCAGAAAGAGAAGCACAAAGAATAGAATTAGAAGCACTGGAGTATCATACCAGAGCAATGGCAACAGAAAAAGGAATACTGGAATTAGAAAAACAACTTAAAAAAATTATCATTTAATCATCAATCTATGAAACGAATAATTCTTATATTTTTGTGTTCAATTGGCTTGTCTGCCAACGCACAAGTCAAAACACTAACCCTGAAAGATGCTGTTATATATGCACTTGAAAACAAGGCTGATGCAAAAAAAGCAAAGCTGCAGGTTGAAAATAGTGAGTACAAAATTCAGGAAGTGCGTTCCAGAGCGTTGCCTCAGATTTCTGCAAACGGAAGTTTAACTTATAATCCTGTAATACAAACTACGGTTATTGACGGAGCAGGATTTGGTGCGCCGGGAACTACTATTCAGGCAGCATTTGGTCAAAAATGGACTTCAGGAGCAGGACTTTCCTTAACACAGACTATATTTGATCAATCTGTTTTTACCGGATTAAGAGCTGCAAGATCTACACGTGAATTCTATCAGATAAACGAACAATTAACAGAAGAGCAAGTAATTGAAAGAGTGGCTAATAACTATTATTCTGTTTATGTACAACGTGAAAGATTAATTTTATTAGACAGCAATTATGTTAACACAACTAAAGTTCGTGACATCGTAAAAGGACAATTTGATAATGGTTTGGCTAAAAAAATTGATTTAGACCGTATTGTGGTTAAAATGTCAAACATTGATACAGAACGTCAACAAATTAAAAATCAAATTACTTTACAAGAGAATGCTTTAAAGTTTTATATGGGTATGCCTATTGAAACTGTAATAGAGATCCCGAAAGAAGAATTTGAAGTTGTGCCTGCTGCATTGACAGAAATTCCTAATACAGAGACCAGAACAGAATACCTGCTTTTGAAAAAACAAGAAGAACTTTTAGTATTCAATAAAAAAGCTGTTGAGGCCGGATATTATCCAACACTTTCTCTAACTGCTGGATACAATTATTTAGGTCAGGGACCACAAATGCCTTGGTTTGCAAAACCTAAAGATGGCGTGTATTGGTCAGACTACTCTGCAATTGGATTAAATCTACATGTTCCAATTTTTACAGGATTTGGAACCCGTGCAAAAGTAAAACAAGCTGATATAGAAATCAGATCGCTTCAGGAAGATATTAAAGACACTAAACTTTCACTTGATTTAGATTATAGAAATGCAATGGCTCAAATAGAGAATAACCTTGTAACTATTGAGAATCAAAAAGAAAATATGCGTTTGGCAACTGAAATCCTAAGCAATACAAAAAACAATTATCTTCAGGGACTGGCATCATTAACAGATTTGTTAGATGCTGAAAATGCACAGCTTGAAGCTCAAAATAATTTTACCAGAGCAGTCTTGAATTACAAAATTGCCGAAGTAGCACTAATCAAATCAAAAGGCGAACTTAAAACTCTTATTAAATAACTAAACAAAATGAAGAAAACTATTTTAACAATCGTAATCATAATCGCAGCGCTGGGTGTGATTGGATATGTCTTAAATAATAATAAGAAGGAGAATAAAGAAAAAACAGACATCGTAGCAGAGAAAAATGCTGCAGTTTCAGTAAAAGTAGCTCCGGTAAAAACAGAAGAAGTTTCATTAGACTTCGTTGCTAACGGAAATTTTCAGCCTATTCAACAATTAACATTTTCAGCTGAAAAATCAGGAAAAGTAATTAGTGTTTTGGCAAAAGAAGGTGATTACGTAAAAGTAGGTCAAACTTTATTGACAGTAAGAGGTGATGTTATTAATGTAAGCGCACAACAAGCACAGGCAGTTTACCAAAATGCAAAATCTGATTACAGCAGATATGAAAATGCTTTTAAAACAGGCGGTGTTACCAAACAACAATTAGATCAGGCAAAATTAGCTTTAACAAATGCTGAATCTAACCTGAAACAAGCCAATATTAATGTTGGGGATACTAAAGTAAAAGCGCCAATAAACGGATTCATCAATAAAAAATATATTGAGCCAGGATCTATTTTAGCAGGAATGCCTGCAACAGCTTTGTTTGATATTGTAAACGTTTCTAAATTAAAATTAGTAGTTACTGTAAATGAAAACCAGGTAGCGAGTTTAAAAGTTGGAAACACAATCAATGTAACTGCAAGTGTTTATCCTGATAAAACTTTCTCTGGAAAAATTACGTTTATTGCTGCAAAAGCAGATGAATCTTTGAATTTTCCTGTTGAAATCGAAATTTCAAACAATGTAAATAACGACCTGAAAGCAGGTATGTATGGAACTGCAAATTTTGGTTCAAAACAACAAAAACAAAACCTTATGGTTGTACCTAGAAATGCTTTCGTAGGAAGTGTGAGCAGCAACGAGATTTTTGTAGTTGAAAAAGGTATTGCAAAATTAAGAAAAGTAACTGCAGGAAGAATTTTAGGAGATCAGGTTGAAATTATTAATGGATTATCTGATGGAGAAACTGTAATTGTTACAGGTCAAATTAACTTACAAGACGGTAATACAGTAGAAATTATTAAATAATTGGAGGCTATAAGCCGTAAGCTACAAGCTTTAAGCATTTCTAAAAAGCCTAAAGCCAATAGCGTAAAGCCTAAAGCATAAAAAAACAAATATGAAATTAGCCGAAATATCCATAAAACGTCCGTCGTTGGTAATTGTACTGTTTACAATTCTGACACTTGGTGGATTGTTTAGCTACAGCCAGTTAGGCTATGAGCTGATCCCGAAATTTGAACAAAACGTTATTACCATTTCTACTGTTTATCCGGGAGCTTCTCCAAGTGAGGTAGAAAATACAGTAACCAAGAAAATAGAGGATGCGATTGCATCCTTAGAAAATGTCAAGAAAATTGACTCAAAATCGTACGAAAGTTTATCTATTGTTTCGATTACACTGACATCAAACGCAAAAGTCGATTTTTCTTTGAATGATGCACAGCGAAAAATAAATGCTATAATTAGTGACTTACCGGATGATGTAAAAACACCGGCACTAACCAAGTTCTCGCTGAGTGATTTACCAATTATGACGCTTGGTGCTAACGGAAAAATGGACGAAGCAGCATTTTATGACTTAATTGACAAAAAAATTGCTCCTATTTTGTCCCGTGTACAAGGTGTTGCGCAGGTAAATATTATTGGTGGATCTGAGCGTGAAATTCAGGTAAATCTTGATGCATTAAAAATGCAGGGATACGGATTATCTGTTCCGCAGGTACAACAAAATATTTTGACATCGAACTTAGATTTCCCAACCGGAAATATCCAGACGCGTAATCAAAAAATATTAATTCGTTTAGCGGGTAAATATAAAAGTGTTGCAGAATTAAGAAACCTGGTAGTTTCTTCTCAAAACGGAATTCAGGTTCGTTTAAGTGATATTGCCGATGTTCAGGATACACAGAAAATTGCCGAGAAAATATCACGTGTGGATCAAAAAAGTGCTATTGTTTTACAAATCGTAAAACAATCTGATGCGAATGCGGTTGCCGTAAGTGAGCAATTATTAAAAACAATTGCAATTCTTGAAAAAGATTATAAAGTAAACCAGCTAAAATTAGAAGTTGCAAAAGACAGTACCGTTTTTACTCTTGAAGCAGCAGATTCTGTTGTTCACGATTTATTAATTGCAGTAGTTCTGGTAGCTTTTGTAATGTTGTTCTTCTTACATAGTATTAGAAACTCGTTGATTGTAATGGTGTCTATTCCGGCATCTTTGATTGCTACCTTTATTGGTATTTATTTAATGGGATATACTTTGAACTTAATGAGTTTATTAGGATTATCTCTTGTGGTTGGTATTCTGGTCGATGATGCGATTGTGGTCCTCGAGAATATTTACAGGCACATGGAAATGGGTAAAAGCCGAATTCGTGCTTCATATGATGGAACTGCAGAAATTGGTGGAACCGTAACTTCGATTACATTAGTAATTGTGGTCGTGTTCTTACCTATCGCGATGAGTTCAGGATTGGTTTCTAATATCATTACACAATTTTGTGTTACGGTAATTATATCTACTTTATTATCGCTTTTAGCTTCGTTTACAATCATTCCGTGGTTATCATCTCGTTATGGTAAATTAGAGCACATTGAAGGAAAAAATTTCTTTGGAAGAGTTATTCTTGGTTTCGAAAGTTATTTAACACGTTTTACAAACTGGGTTTCTGAATTATTGACATGGTGTTTAGATCACTATATTAAAACACTTATTGTTGTTCTGGTATTATTCTTTGGATCTACCATAGGATTAATGGGAGGTGGATTTATTGGAGGAGAGTTTTTCGCATCATCTGATAGTGGAGAGTTCTTAGTTCAGATCGAAATGCCAAAAGATGCTTCGTTAGAACAAACAAACTTCATGACCCAAAAAGCCGAAGCTTATTTAAAAGCTCAGGAATACGTTCATAGCCAAATTACAACTGTTGGACAAACTTCAGAAGGTTTTGGAGCATCACAAGCTACAGCTTACAAAGCGGAGATTGATGTAAAAATGATCGAACAAAAAGACCGTACGGACGATGCAAACGTTTATGCTGCAAAAATTAAACGTAAGCTTGAAAAAGTATTGGTAGGAGCAAAAGTAAAAACAGTTCCTGTAGGTATCTTGGGTACTGCTGAAGATGCTACATTGGGATTAATTGTAACAGGTCCATCTACAGAAAGTGCTATGGCATTTGCTAAATTAGCAGAAGCAGAATTACGTACAATTCCCGGAACAACAGAGATTAAATTAACTGTTGAAGACGGAAACCCTGAGGTTAACGTAAAAGTAGACCGTGATAAAATGGCTGCTTTAGGATTAACACTTCAAACTGTTGGTTTAACGATGCAAACTGCTTTTAGCGGAAACACAGATGGTAAATACAGAGCTGGAGAATACGAATATGATATCAACATTAGATACAATGCATTCGATAGAAAAAGTATTACTGACGTAAGTAATCTAATATTTATTAACGCAGCAGGACAACAAATTAAGTTATCTCAATTTGCTGATATTACAGAGGGTTCAGGACCTAGCCAGTTAGAGCGTAGAGACAAATCAGCATCTGTAACAGTAAAAGGACAAAACGTTGGGGTTCCTTCAGGAACAATTGTAACACAATGGCAGGCTAAATTAGACAAGCTTAAAAAACCAGCTGGTGTAAACTATATCTGGGGTGGTGATCAGGAAAACCAATCAGAAGGATTTGGTACTTTAGGAATCGCTTTATTAGCCGCTATTATTTTGGTTTACCTTGTAATGGTGAGTTTGTATGATAGTTTTGCTCACCCGTTTGTGGTATTGTTTGCTATTCCGCTTTCGTTTATTGGAGCGATGTTAGCCCTGGCATTAACAAATAACTCATTAAATATCTTTACGATTTTAGGTATTATCATGTTGATTGGTCTGGTGTGTAAGAATGCGATCATGCTTGTAGATTATACCAACCAAAGAAGAGCAGCAGGAGAATCAATAAGAAATGCTTTAATTCAGGCGAATCACGCTCGTTTACGTCCAATTTTGATGACAACAATTGCGATGGTATTTGGTATGTTCCCAATTGCATTAGCATCTGGAGCTGGAGCTGAATGGAAAAACGGATTGGCTTGGGTAATTATTGGAGGATTAATTTCTTCATTATTCCTGACCTTGATTGTAGTTCCGGTTATCTATAATATCATGGAGAAAATAATTCATAAATTCTCTAAAGGAGAAAAAATCGATTACGAAGCTGAAATGGTTGCAGACTATACGCCAACTGAATTAAGCGAGGACGGTTTTAATCCTAAACATACCCATTAAGATTTTAAATCTCAATATAGAAAGATTTAAAATTTTAAAATCCCAAATTCCTTAATTGGAGTTTGGGATTTTTTTGGCTGAATATTGTTGGATGTATTTAGAATAATCAGATCATTTAATCTTAAATAAAGAGAAAGACAGCTTAAAATGTGCCTGTTATCCAGGAAATGCTTAGTAGGATATATTACAGATAGAGAGGTTTTAGAAAATAATAAATCCCAAAGTCCTTAAGGAATTTGGGATTTATTAATTGATTCCAGTTTTGGAATTTAAATGTTGAAATTTGAGAATGTTCTATTTCTTTACAATCTTAGTCGTTTTCACTTTTCCTTCAGATGTTACTTTTAAGAAATAAAACCCGGAAGAAACATTCGATAAATCAATTTGAGCATGTGTATTATTTATTTTCCTGTCTAAAATAGATTTTCCTGAAACTGACAGTATTTCTATTTCATCAATAACAGCACTATTCTCAATGTTTAAAGTATGTTGTACAGGATTAGGATAAAATCTAAAATCAGACATAACAACATCAGGAGTAGAAAGTGATCCGCTTAATTTCGCCGTAACCGCTAAACGATCTATACTTTCGATTCCGTTTATGGTTTGAGACGCATAATACGTGGTTCCATTTGTTAAAACAGTTGATAATGGTAAAGTAACTTCAGTAAGTTTAGTTGTTTTTCCTGATAAAGGATTCTGATTACTGTACCATTTAATGTTTTGACCTTGAATAACCAAATCCCCTAAAGTTTGACCTGGTTTAAATTCTATTGTTATTTCGTCTTTATCATCTATTAAAGGACTTGGAGGAGTTAAAGTTGTAGCAACAATTACCATGCATCCATTTTGGTCTCTTATAAATACATTGTAAGTTCCGTAGTTTACAATTGTAAAAATGTTACTTGACTGAAAAATAATTCCATCTAATGAATACTGATAATTTCCGGTACCGCCCACAGCAGTAACAATTATAGTCTGATTATCTGTAGTTACAGTAGCAAATATAGGTTCTGGCTCAGTTAGCATTATAGTTGTATTTGCAATACAGTCATTAGCATCTCTGGCTTCTAAAGTATAAACACCAGGAGAAAGGTTCGTGAAAATGTTAGTATTTTGAAAAACACCTCCGTTTAACGAATAAACATATGGAGCCTGACCACCTGTTGTAATAGCCGTTATTATTCCGTTTGAAATACAAGATGCGTTAGAAACAACTGTTGCATTAAGAAATAATGGATCTAAAGGTCTTATCACTATAACAGAAGTGTATGTGGCATTTTGCGAATCGCGAACCGTTATATTGTAATTACCGGGTTGCGTAACGATAAAAGTATTTGAAAAACTATAAGCCCCATTATCTATCGAATATTCATAAGGTGCAGTTCCACCTGTTGCGTCTATAGTAATAATTCCCATTGGATTAACACAATTTGGCTGGATAACAGTAGCAGTAGCAGAAAGTATTTCTAATGATGGTGCTGTGATAGTTGCTTGTGTAATTAATGAAGAGCACCCTTTAGCATCTTTAACAATTATACCATAAGTTCCAGGTGCAAGATTGCTAAAAGTATTAGACGATTGGTCAGTAATTACAACAGTATTATTACTATTTAAAAGTGAATAGGTGTAAGGAGCAGTTCCTGCGGTTGCAGCAAGAGTTATACTTCCGTCATTACTATTGTAAGTTGTAGTATTAGTAATCGTCCAGATTGTACTTACAGGTACGCCAGGATATGCTATTATAACATATATTGTTGCAATACAGCCGTTGCTGTCTTTTGCAAATATAGTATAACCACCTGGTGATAAATCACTTGTACTTATTGGAGAATAACTATTTCCTCCATTAAAAGAATAAGTATAAGGAGCTTGCCCGCCAATTGCATTAATAGTTACAGAACTCTTACCTCCACAAATTGTGGCTTCAGTAATAGTTGAAGTTAATGTCAATAATGATGGCGATTCTACAACAAAAGTTGAGTTGAAAACGCATCCATTAGCATCCTTAACGCTAACAGTGTGTGTTCCGGGCGCTGCACCAAAATACATGTTATCGGTTTGATAATTAGTTAAACTATTAACCGCGTATAGATATGGAGGCTGACCGCCAGTTGCTGTAATGGTTATCGTTGAATTATAATTTACTGAACAATCTACAATTTTAGTATTTGCAACTGTTGCAGTTAAAGGAACAGGTTGCTCAAGAATGATACTATTTGTAATTACAGTACAATCAAGAGAGTCTTTTACACGTACAAAATAGTTTCCTGCATTTAAGTTTGTAAAAATATTATTAGCAGTATAAGTCACTCCATTATCTAATGAATATTGATATGGCCTTTTACCTCCTGACGTATTAACATATATAGAAGCATTACTTGTACAATCTATACTTTTGGTAATAATGGCTGTAGATGTTAAAGGGATATATGGAATTATAGTAGTTGTAATTGTTATTACAGCATTCTGGCTGTCTTTTACACTTACAGTATAATATCCCGGAGACAGATTAGAAAATATATTCGAAGCACTATAGTTTACACCGTTATCTATCGAATATACATAAGAACCAGAACCTCCTGTTGCAAGAACAGTAATTTCAGCTTTAGTATTGTTACAAGTTATAGGCGTTATATTAGCTTTAGCAGAAAGAAGAGATAAGTCAGAAATGATAATGTCATTTCGTAATAATAAGCATCCTTTTGCATCTGTAATTTGCAAATTATAAAGTCCGTTTGGTAAATCATCAAATGTATCAGAGTTTTGAGGACCCACAGTTAATCCACTATTATTTTGCAGAACATAGCTATAAGGAGCAGTTCCATCTGTTGTGGAAGCAGTAATCTTTTTTCCGTCAACAACAACTGTTGATTTAAGCTGCTTAGGTTCTGCTACTGTTATTGATACAGTCGCAGTACAACCATTTTGATCTTTAACACTTATTGTGTGAGTTCCCGCATTTACATTTGTAAAAGTATCAGCAGATTGAAGACTAGAGCCATCAAAAGCATACAAATATGGAGCCTGACCCTGAATTACATTTGCTTTTATTATACCATTATTGGCACCATTGCAACTTATTTCAGAAACAATCTCAGCTGTTACTAATACTGGTTTTGCACTAGAGATAGTAACCGAAGCAGTAGTTGTAAAATTATTTGAATCACGGACATTGATAAGATAACTCCCGGCATTTAAATTAGAAAATACATTTGAATTTGAAAAATTAGCTGAATCTATTGAATATTGATAAGGACTTTTCCCCCCAGTTGCAGTTGTAGTTATAGTACCTTTTGAACCATTACAATTTACAGGAGTCGAAGTAGCGTTTGCAGTAAATAAAGCCGACTCAGAAATAATTACATCAAATAGCGCAAACGAATTGCCTTGTGAATCATTTACAATGATTTTATACGAACCATTTACCATGTCAGTAAATATATTTGACGAAGTTGTAATTATGGGAAATCCCGTAGCTTTCTGAAGTGCATAACGATAAGGTAAAATTCCTCCTGACGTAGTAATCGTAACTGTACCTTTGTCAACCACAAAAGATGCAACAAGCGGGACAGGTTTTACTACTGAGATTACCTTACTTAAAATACAACCGTTAGGATCTTTTACATAAATAGTATGATTTCCATAACTTACATTCGAATAAATATTCGATTGTTGGTAATTGCCTCCGTCAAGCGCATATTCATATTTTCCATAACCGCCACTTGCTTTAATAGTTACAAATCTGTCTAAAAATGTAACTTCAGCAGTTATTGGCTCAGGATCCTCTAGTATAACTGATTTTGAAACAACACAGCCGTTAGAATCCTTCACAGATAAAACATAATTTCCTGCTTTTAAATTTTCAAAAAGGTTGTAAGAGCCATAGGTTCCTCCATTTATTGAAAAAAGATTAGGAGATTTTCCGTTACTTGCCCCCACTAATATCGAACCATTAGAATCACCATGACACAATATATTTTTATAAGTTACTGTTATTTCTGGTATTTTTATTGGATCGATAGTTGCAATTGCAGAAACTACAGAATTTTGAGCATCAAGAACTTTTAAATTGTAAGTTCCAGCATCTAAATTAGAGAAAACATTAGAATTGCTATAACTATTTCCGTTATCAATTGAATACTGATACGGCAAAGTTCCTCCGTGTGGTGTAATTGTTATAGTCCCTGTTGTAATAACACAAGTAATTGGAGTTACTGTTGAAGTTGTAGTAAGCGGAGTAGGAGCATTAAGAATATTTATTGCCTTAGATAAAGTACATCCCCTAGAATCAGTTACCATTACCTCATATGATCCTGCTGTCAATCCTTCAAAAGAATTAGATACCTGAGACGCAACTAAAATGCCACTGCTATTTTTAAGAGAATAGTTATACGGAGAAACTCCACCAGAAACATTTAAAACTATTTTACCTTCATTAGTATCATTACTGTCATTTGTAATCGTTTCGGCAATAACTATAGAAGGGTTCTCCTGATAAACGTCCATAAGAAGAGAAATCACACATCCCGTTGCATCTTTTATATATATAGTATGTGTTGCAACATTTAAATTTCTGAAAATATTTGAAGCCGTAAACCCGTTTTCATTTCCCAAAGAGAATGAATAAGGAGCTTTTCCTCCGGATGCTGTAATTTCGATAGTACCATCATTTGCGCCCTGACACGTAACATTTGTTCTTTTTGCACGCCAAGTCAACGGACTTAACGATTCTACAATTAATGATTTTGAAGCCACACACCCATTACCATCTCTAACATATACGGTTTGTGGACCAGGACTTGGATTATTAACAATATTATTTTGCGTATAAGTAACCCCAAAATGTGAATATTCATAATTAGAATTACCACCAGTTGCTGTAATGACTATTCGTGGAACACAATTTACATATACAACTTCTGTATTAGCAATTAAAATTGAATTCAAAATCAAACCAAAATAATTCGTAGTTATCGTACCCAAATTATCTATTCTGGCATAAATAGTTTGAGAATTTGTAGTAATATAATTTGAAGGATTTGCAATTGCATTCAAATTATTGTTTGCATCTTCAAGACTTAAATGATAACTAACCGTTGTTTCAGCAGGATTTAAATTACCTATTAAAAGTGCTTTTTGAGTAGTTAAATTAAAGGAATTATCTTGGGCACAATGCTCGATATTGCTGACTTGCGCATAGAAAATAGTTGTAAACAGTAAGAGAAAAAAAAGTAGAGTTTTTTTCATACGTATAGGTTTGTTAAAATGTTTTAACAAATATATACAAAAAACCTAATCTATTTCAAATACAAATAATGATTATAATAATCTATAATTGCCTTACCTTCAAGTAGAACATCGGCTCCAATAATGCCGTGAACAGGTTTTGCCTTATAAGCTTCCAGCGCTTCATTTACATGCGAAAGATCGAAAATCACCAGACTAAAATCCAGATTTTTCCAACTTCCGAGTTGTAAATTATTATTTGCTGAAATTTGTGTTTTCATACCAGTTCCACCAGCTCCCGAAGCTTTTGTTTTTGATTTTTTTGCCATTAACACAAAACGTTCAATGCTTTCAAATCCTACACAAGAATTAGATGCACCGGTATCTAAAATAAAATTTCCTGAAACACCATTGATCTTGGCTTTTATTAAAAGGTGTTGTGTTTTGGTAACCTTGAATTTTATTTTTTTGTATTTCTCTTTCTTGAGAACCTCGTGAAGATTTTCCATTTTCGATAGCGATTGAAAACCAAAAATAAGGCAATTACAGCCAATAAACTAATCATATAAAAGATATAATTCGTTGATTTTTCTTCCTCAGATATTGAACCATAATATACAAACGAACTCCAGTAATAGGGTGATTTTTTAGTATTTGAAATTGATTTATCTTGTAAAAAAGCAATTTTGGCATTCGTACAAGATTCAAAATACGCAACATTGTTTTTAATGTTTTTATAAAATTCAGCCATAAAAACCGATGTGGTATAATCGTTCACTTTCCATAAAGAGAATAATAAATTCTGCGCTCCCGCAAACTGAAAACCTCTCGCCACACTCATCGCACCTTCGGCTTTATAGAGTTTTCCAATTCCGGTTTCGCAGGCACTTAAAACCACTAAATCAGGATTAATATTCAAATTATACAACTCTGAATATAAGATTTCCTGATCATAGAATTTAATACTTGCCGGAGTTTCAATATCGCCAGACGAAGCATGCGTACTTAAATGTAAAATTGAATATTGGTTTGCATTATTTTTAAAATTAGAAAAAGTTGCCTCAGAATTTTCCAAATATTTTCCTTTAAAATTACTTCGGATAGATTCCAGTTCTTTCTTCGAATAACTCAATTCAAAAGCTGTTTTTTCGAAAACCGGAAAAACGCCTAAAACTGTTTTTTCAGATTTTGAAACGGGCTTAGAATTCAGATAATTATTAGCCGAATTATTATAAGCAATCCTGAAATCATTTAATAAATAATGCATTTTGGCAAAATTCGTTGTAGATGATTCTTGCGTGATCAACGCTTCAAAAGGAAGGAAATTCAAAATGCCATCCGGAACAATGATGAGGTTTTTATAAATTGTATTTTGTGGTAATTGTAATAAATCATAAACCTTTTTACCATAATAATTATATCCGGAAATATCATTTGTAATGGCTTGGGAAGAACTGAAATAATCAATAAACTTTACAATTTCGAGCATCGCTCTGTGTGCGGTATAAATATGTCTAAGATTGATTCTATTGTTTTGTAGTGTAAAATAAAATAAGTTTTCATTTCCTATAAAATAATAAACCAAAACAGTTTTATCTTTTTCCAGTTTTGATAAAAGCGCTTTTATGTCACAATTTTCGGGAATATAATTGGAGCTTTTGGTTTGGATTTTTTTCAAGGAAAGCATCAATTCGTTTTGCTTTTTTATCGCCGAATTGATGTTCGAAATATTAGCTAAATCTCCTTTTTGCTGTTCTTTTAGAATGTTATTATTTAAAGTTTGAAGTTGTTTCAAAAGCTGTTTTTCTTCTGTCGATGCATTTTTAATATTTGAACGATACCCTTTTAAAATACCTGATTTTGTTCTTTCAGATAATTGAAAAGCTTCTTCGAGATATTGAATTTTGTTTTCCTTTTGATACAATCGATCGTAAATTAGGAGACATTTTTCGGTACGATTTCTTGCCCTGATTTGTGTAATGATTTTTGAATTTTCGTAAACCAAAACATTCATCAACAAATCTTCAATATCAAAAGAAAGTCTGAAAGCTTCAAGCGATTTTTTGAGTTGATTTTGGTTTAAGAATATTTCTGCTTGTAAATCCAGAACATCAATTAAAACCGTTTCGGCATACAATTGATTTTGATTCGGCAGCATGTTTTTTGAATTGTAATTCGGAATCAGGATTTTAAAAATTGACTGAATCTGTTTTGCGCTTTCATCATATTTTCGCTCATCAAAAAGCAATAATGCTTTTTCATAATATAGTTTAGCAAGTTTTCTGGGTTGACGATTTTTTGTTTCTAAAAATAACTTTTCAGCTTTTTCTAAATAAGAAGATGCAATTTGAAAATTTTGCCATTGACGATTTAAAACAGAGAGATTTCGATAAGAATTTGATAAAGTTTCAGATTGCTGTTTTTCATTTTTCAAATATTCCACAGCCAATTCAAATGATTTTTGAGCTTTTTGATGAATTTCCGGGCGCATCAGATTCCCAACGGAACATAATATATAATTATTACCTGAATTATTCAGTAAAATTCCTTTTTGAATGTTTGATAATTTCTCTGTTTTTAAAGTGCCTTCTAATAATTCTATTGCCAATGAAATCTTACCGGAACTCTGATAGACATTTGATAAATTGAGAATCGCCGCGAATTTTTGTTTTGAAGCGTCAGGATAATTTCCGGATGTATTTACAATAAATAAATATTGTTTAATCGTGTTTTCGGCACTGTCATAATCGCCCAAAACCGTATATAAATTGCCTAAAGGTTTTAAACAATATTCGATAATATCATAATTGCGAAGTTTGTTTTTCTGATAAATCTGCCAGGCTTTTTCGTAACTCGAAATTGCTTTTTCGGTGTACCCGAATTGGTTTTCATAATATGCTTTATTGCAATTTAGAACTACAATCGCCAATAATTCATCTTTAGTTTTTGGTCTTGAATTCTTCCAAAAATCAACTTCAATCTGGTTTAAATTTTCTATCGCTTTCGCCGAAGGACTTGCAACAAAAGCATCAATCGCATTGTATATTTTATCTTCCTGATTCTGCGCTGACAGATTCAGACTTAAAAAAAGAAAGATTAAACCATATAATCGATATAAGTTCATATTAAAATTGTGGTGCTTTACGATGTGAAATTAAACCATATAAGTTATATAAGTTCATATTATATTGATACGCATAATTTTAAAGTTAAAGTATTAAAGTAATGTAAGATTTTAGTTGTAATTGGATTAGATAAAGAAACAAATATAAAATCCAGCTTTTAATATGAACTTATATCGCTTATATGGTGAAAAAAATATTGTAAAAAATTAAAACTTCCAGATTCCGTAAAATTGAAAATAGTTAAAATTCTGTTCAAAATTCATTACATAACGTGCGCCCAAACTGGGTCCGATTCTCGCGAAACCTAATGTTAAATCGAATAAAACTCCAGTTTTTAAATTGGCAAATGAATTTTTCACCGAACTCGATTCGGTTTTGGTATCCATTAAAAACTGATCGGTTCCACCTTCGAAGCTTTCAATTTTTTTGTTTATAGTTTGTTCTGATGAAACATCAAAATTGGCCTGAACTCCGGCGCCCACGCCAATGTAGTTATTAATATTATACCTGATTAAAACCGGAATTTCCCAGTTTACGCTTTTGTTTTCGGTGGTAGTTGTCGTGCGTTGAAATTGTTTTACGCCATTTGGGTTTACCACATTTTGATCGACGACTGTTGCGGCATCTTCGTATTTGTTGATGGCGTTTAACCATTCGGCCTGCCAGTAAAAACGATACGATTTAAAAGGCGAAATGGTCGCGCCCACAAAATAACTGGTTGATTTTTCGAGATCAGGATATACATTATAACCCGCTTTTGCACCAATCGAAATTCCGGGCAGGAATCGGGTAGTGGCATAATTGGTAATTATAGGTTCGTTCTTGTCGAAAATAATAGCGGTACGGCTACGGGTTTTTACTTTATGAAAATCTTCAGCAAATTTCATCGAGTATTTTACAAAACCTTTTGTGCTGTCTTTTTCATGTACATTTTTTTGTTCACTTCCGGGTAAATAAATGTTTTTGAAGGTAAAGAAGATTTGATTTTTTTTGATAATTGTATCAAGGCAACTTACGGTTGGTTCTTCGCCTTTTGGACAAATGGGACATTTTGGGTACATGTCCTCAACCTGAAATGTTTTTTTATCGAACATATCCGGAACATCGGTTTCTAGTCTGATCATTCTTGCCGGACCTTCGCCATTGTTTTGAAAACGGGTTTTAAAATTTACGCGTTTAAAACGTACCAGTCTGTAATTCATAAAACTTCCGTTAGATCCCATTTTGTTCGGATCGTGAGACGTTACAATTTCCATTTCGAGGTTTTTTATTTTGTGGTTTTTGTAACTTCGGTTGGGGACAAAAATACCACGCATAGTAACCGTTGCGCTGGTGTCTTTGATCATTTCAGGAGTGGTTTTAAAAGTATAAAAAACATTACGGGTTTCGCCTGGATTAGCATCATCAAATTCTAAAACCGAAACATTATGATAGGTTTTATTGGCGTCTGATAACGATGCGTCGAGATCTTCTTCGGTCGTGGTGTTTCGGTATTTTTTGATCTTGAAACTATTTTCGGCAGAAGCCAAATACCGATTAGAATCTTCAAGATCGTTTATAGAAGCGACTGTTTTTTCTTTTACTTCACGTTCGTTCGAATAAGTTCTAAAATCGACCAATTCGAAATTATTACTTTTAAATTGTTTCTCATTATAGAATAAATACAACTTTCCGCTTGCCACATAATTCTCCATATTTTGATAACCTACTACGATTACCATTTCCTGATCAGGAATAGGATCGCAGTTTTTTAAAATCGCAAAACCATTTTGGTCTGCGATTGAAGCGATGTCTTTATAATTAGTGTCGGTAATATCATTTATGGCTACTTTTTTTGGTCGTGTTGCAGGAGGTTTTCCGTTGTCGTAATTGTTGGTTACGGCAAGTCTTGTGGTATAAGTTCCTTTGTTTTTATAGACATGTTTGGGTTCCGCTTCTTTACTATAATGTCCGTCGCCCAGTTCCCATAAATACGAATAACTTGGTTTTGGAGCGCCAGCAATTGGTATTAATGGCGGTGTTTCGGGCTTGTAAGTAATAACGTTTCCGTTTTGGATCAAACCAATATTGGCTCTTCGGGTTATGGTGTCTTTTACTTTGGTTTGTGAGAAAGAGAATAGAGATAAAAGAAGAAAGAAGATAGATGATAGTGGTTTCATAACTAGTTGTTTTTAGCCCTGATAGTAGTGGAAATCCTTTTCCTGACTTCTTTAGGAAGGAAAAGATTTCAACGTCCCGAAGCTTCGGGAGCAGGATTAGCTTCTTAAAATCATCAGAATTAAATTTGAAAACTGGATTAAATGTAAAAAAAAGTGATGAGCAAATCACCACTTTTTCTTAAAAGTATTTTGTAAGTTACTGAATAGCATTGATTGCCGCTACTAGTTGCGCTTCGGTACCAATTGTTGTTTCGGCTAAAGTAAAGGTGTAAATATCGTTTGCAGCAACGGTTACCGCTTTGATCGCATAACGCCATTGACCATTAGATTCTGTTACAAAAATCACATGACATTTTAAACCAATTGGTATTTGTCCGTAATGTTCGCTAAATAATCCTGCTGCGGTATAGGTGTCAAGTTTTGCCAATGCGTTGTTTCCTTCGCCATCATATGATAAGTAAATTGCACTATTATTGTTGTCGTAACCATCAGGTGCATCAGCAAGAATAGTCGTTTTAGGTCTTGGATCGCCGTAAAAACGGTCTACGTTTGTCCAGCCAAAGTTTCCAAAAGTTACATAATAATTTGTTCCTTCGCCTTGAACCCCGCCTTTCCCGCCAGTTCCGTCAGCATTTGGTTTAGGCTGTTCCCAGGCTAATTCGCCTTTATCATCAATTACTCCATTCCATAAAGTCATTGCATTGTCTAATCCATCTGTTAAGGAAGTTGGTACAATTAAATTCATAGAACAAGAAGTTTTAAGTTCTACTCCGCCTTGCGTAGCTTTGATGAAGAACTCGCCTCCTGAAATCAGTAAGTTTTTCTTTCCGTCAGGCATAACTCCCATTGTTGGTTTGTTGGTCACAAGCATAGTTCCTTTATCAAAAAGTTCGATGTATTCAATGTCTACGGCGCCCGTTACGGCAACTCCGTTTTTAGTAAGGCAGTCTCCGTTAATGTTTAGTTTTACGCCTTTTGCAGATATTATGGTTTTAACACCATCTCCGGCCATGATCGTAAATCGCTGTTTTGTTGATGATACTCCTTTTTCGCTTATGCTTTTAAAAGCTGCTCCGGTTGGCGGAATGTTAACATTGCTGTCATCACCATCGCTATTGTCGCAACTGATGAAAGTGATAACGGATAAAAATAAAAGTCCGAATTTTTTAAAGTTTGTGTTCATGATTTCTAGTTTTTATAAATCTGCCCTGATTATTTTCAAGTGGTTCTCAGATTCTGGTTGTTAATTGTATTTCTATATCAATTTGGGTTTGATATTGTTACCCTTATTTTTGAAATTATTTTTATGGCTTGTTTTATAATGCTATATCAAGTTGTTTTATAAAATGTTACCCTGGTTTTTAATTTTCTTTCGAAAGGCATTTGTCTTCAAATAAATTTCCGTCTTCGTCTACGGCAAGGAGAATGTTTTTTTTCCGCGAAAGCGTAATACTCAAATAAACCCAGACAATTGACCAAAGTCCGAATGTAATGCAGGTAATAAACAGATGAAAAGAATGTTTGATTGCTGTTTTTTCTTTGGATAAAACCACATAAGGCAATTTTTCATTGTGTTCTGTAATTACAAAACCATTCCGGGTTTTGGCAGAAATCATTTGGTTAAACTGTTTGATATTTTTTTCGGTTATGAATTGATAGGTTTCCATTTCTCTTAATTTTTTAACTGTTTTAAAAGATTTTTGTATTGTTATATCAACTTGATATGTTAATTGTTACCCTATTATGTGAAATTTATTTACAATTGTTTTTTAAATTAGCTACAAAAAGTTTTTTTATGGGAAAAAGTAAAATTCATCCTGATCAAATGTATATTGAAGGACTTGCTGCAAATGACTCTGCAATCATTCAGACGATCTATAAAAAGTTCGTTCCAAAAGTGGTGATGTTCGTTATGAACAATTCAGGAGACAAAGAACATTCTCAGGATATAGTTCAGGAAATTATGATTTTACTTTTTAATCAGGCAAAAGCCAATACACTAGAATTGACTTGTCCTTTTGACGCTTACTTTTTTTTATTGTGCAAAAGAAAATGGCTCAACGAGCTTAAAAAAACATCAAATAAAGGGGTAACAATTAATGAAGATGCAGTATCTATGAATGAATCTGCAATAGAATTGATTACACACACAGAAGAATTTGATGAAAAACAGCAGCTTTTTGATACGATGTTCCTAAAATTAGGAGATAAATGTCAGGAATTGTTAAAGCTGAACTTTACCACTAAAACAATGGAAGAGGTTGCTGAAAAGCTAAACGTTACATACGGTTATGTACGCAAAAAGAAATCGTTATGTGTAGGGCAATTAACGCAGTGGATTCAGGAAGCCGGAAATTTTAAATCACTAAAAAACAATTAGTCATGAACGAAGAACGCTATATATTATTCGATCAATATCTTCAGGGAGAAATGACAGCTGAAGAAAAAGATAGTTTTGAACAAAATTTGTCTCACGATCATGAATTGGCTTTAGAATTTGATACTTTCAGAGAAGTACAATTACGCCTGAAAGACAAATTTGAGTTTGAAGAAGAAAGAGAAGCGTTTAAAGCAAACCTGACTACGATTTCAGACAAACATTTTAATACCAATAAACCTAAAGTGGTTGTTATGCGACCTTGGTTTTATGCAGCAGCAGCATCGATCATTATTTTGTTCGGGTTATTCTTTTTTGATTATAATAATCCAACTTTTGCCGATTATGATGATCCGGAACCAGCTTCATTTGTTGAAAGAGGCGATACAAATGCAACTTTAAAAGAAGCACAAACAGCGTTTAATGATGGGAAATATGCAGCGGCAATTCCACTTTTTGAAGAAATTTTAAAAGAAAATAAAACACCCGAGATCGAATATTTTTACGGAGTTGCTTTACTCGAAGAAAGTAAATATCCTAAAGCCGAAAGTGTTTTTAATGAATTAAGATCAGGAACATCTGCTTATAAAGAAAAAGCAACCTGGAATCTTGCCTTGTCTAAACTGAAACAAAAGAAATACGCAGCGTGTAAAGAAATTCTCGAAACCATCTCGCAGGATTATGAAAATTACGATGATGTCGAGAAACTTCTGGATGAGCTGAATTAAATTTCATAAAAAATTTTCACATGTATTCACACCCGACAGGTTTTTAAAACCTTTCGGGTTTGCTGTAAATAAACTTTTACCATGAGTTTGCATTACATATAATAAAGTAAGAATAGAAAAATCCGCGCTAATCCGCGTTTTCACTAAGTGAATCCGTATCATCCGCGTGCCATCACATTCAAATTGGGAAAGTTTTTAATATTGTCGTAATTTTGATCCTTTAAAAATTAAAACATTGAATTCAACACCCATAATTACCGATACACATACACACCTATATTCTGAAGAATTTGATCAGGATCGTGACGAAATGATGCAAAGAGCTATAAATGCCGGAGTAACACGTTTTTTTATTCCTGCAATTGATGCAGCTGCAACACAATCGATGTACGATTTAGAGCAAAATTATCCTGATTATGTATTCCTGATGATGGGTTTGCATCCCACTTATGTCAAAGATAATTATGAAGACGAGTTAAAGCATGTAGAAATCGAACTGGCAAAAAGAAAGTTTTATGCCGTTGGTGAGATTGGAATCGATTTATATTGGGATAAAACACACCTGAAAGAGCAACAGATAGCTTTTAAGAGGCAAATTCAGTTGGCAAAACAATATAAATTACCCATTGTAATTCATTGCCGTGAAGCGTTTGATGAAATTTTTGAAGTTCTCGAAGAAGAGAAATCCGATGATTTATTTGGTATTTTTCATTGTTTTTCCGGAACACATGAACAAGCACTTCAGGCGATATCTTACAATATGAAGTTGGGAATTGGAGGAGTAGTAACATTTAAAAACGGAAAAATCGATCAGTTTTTAAATCAAATCGATTTAAAACACTTTGTTTTAGAGACAGATTCTCCCTATTTAGCACCAATTCCGTATAGAGGGAAACGCAATGAAAGCAGCTATTTGATAAATGTTATTAGCAAATTAGCGGATATATATGACGTTTCTGAAGAAGAAATAGCACAGAGAACAACTCAAAATTCTAAAGACGTTTTCGGGATTTAACCCATTATGTAACATACTTTAAATTTTTTTTTGTTCTTTTGCCCACTAAAATTGATATTAATGCAGAAATTTGATGCCATTCGACCTTTTTATGATTCAGAAATAAATGAAGCACTTCATGGTGTAGTTAATCATCCGATGATGAAAGCCATGATGAATTTTACTTTTCCAGAATTAGAAGATCAAGTTTGGAAAGATCAATTGAAGAAAACACATTCTATTCGTGATTTTCAATGCAACTTTATTTATAATACAATTCAAAAAGTTTTAGAGAAAAGCTCTGAAGGATTAACAACTTCAGGATTCGAAAAACTGGAGAAAAATGAATCATATTTATTTATCTCTAATCACAGAGATATTCTTTTAGATACAACCTTATTAAACGTTTGCCTTTTTGAACATGGTTTGGTCATGACAGCATCGGCAATTGGAGATAATTTGGTTAAAAAAGCATTTTTAAATACATTGGCAAAACTTAATAGAAACTTTTTAGTTCTTAGAGGATTAACGCCAAGAGAAATGCTGCAGAGTTCTAAGTTATTAGCCGAATATATGGGGCAATTATTGCTTCGCGAAAATCGTTCGGTTTGGATTGCTCAAAGAGAAGGACGTACAAAAGACGGAAATGACGAAACAAATCCGGGAGTTTTAAAAATGATCGGGATGGGTTCTGATGAAGCCAACTTAATGGATTATTTTAAGAAATTAAAGATTGTTCCGGTTTCTATTTCATACGAATACGATCCTACAGATGTTTTGAAAATGCCGCAATTAATGGCAGAAGCAAACAATGAAGTTTATATTAAAGAAAAAAACGAAGATTTCATGACCATTTTAAGTGGTATCATGGGAACTAAAAAAAGAATTCACATTTCTGTTGGAGATGTTCTGGATACTGAAATTGATCAGATTGTGGCTGAAAATGATAACGCAAACAAACAAATTCAGGCTTTGGCACAAGTAATAGATGATTCGATTTTAAAGAATTATCAATTATGGCCAACTAATTTTATTGCTTACGACATCTTAAACGAAACAGATAAATTCTCTCATTTATATAAAGAAAGTGAGAAATCTCTTTTTGAGCGTCGTTTAGAAATGCGTATCGGAAGTGATAATCCAGTTACAAGACAAGGATTTTTAGCCATGTATGCAAATCCTGTAGTCAATAAATTAAAATACCAAGATGTCATCTAAAGCTAAAATATTGCTGATTTATACCGGAGGAACTATCGGTATGAGTAAAGATTTTGAGACAGGCGCACTCAAAGCGTTCAACTTTGGAAAATTATTGCAAAAAATCCCTGAAATCAAGCAATTAGATTGTGAGATTGAAACAGTTTCATTTGAAAACCCAATCGATTCATCGAATATGAATCCTGGAGAATGGACAAAAATTGCCGAAATCATTGAGCAAAATTACATTGCTTATGATGGTTTTGTAGTACTTCATGGTTCTGATACCATGTCATATTCTGCTTCGGCATTGAGTTTTATGCTGGAGAATTTGGCAAAACCTGTTGTGTTTACAGGCTCTCAATTGCCAATTGGGGATCTTCGTACAGATGCTAAAGAAAACCTCATCACAGCGATTCAGATTGCCTCTTTGCAGGAAAACGGAAAACCGGTTATCAACGAAGTTTGTTTGTATTTCGAGTATAAATTGTACCGCGGAAATAGAACTTCAAAAGTAAATGCAGAACATTTTAAAGCATTTACTGCACCAAATTATCCTGAATTGGTAGAATCTGGTGTTCACTTAAAATTAAACTCACATTTATTTCTTCCTGTAAAAGAAAACGCTAATTTGATTGTACACAAAAACTTAGACAATCATGTAGCGATTATAAAAATGTTCCCGGGAATGAGCGAAGTCGTTTTGTCTTCGATTCTTGCCATAAAAGATTTAAAAGGAATTGTCCTTGAAACATACGGCTCAGGAAATGCCCCAACCGAAGATTGGTTTTTGAATTTGATTCAGAAATCGATTCAATCCGGTTTGCACATCGTTAATGTAACACAATGTTCCGGCGGAAGTGTAAACATGGGACAATATGAAACCAGTACAGCCTTAAAATCACTTGGTGTTATCTCAGGAAAAGATATTACTACAGAAGCTGCAATTACAAAATTAATGTATTTGTTAGGCGCTAATATTCCTCAATCTGAATTTAAAACGATTTTCGAAACTGCTTTGCGTGGTGAAATTTCGTTGTAGAAATTTTACCATATAAGTGATGTAAGTTCATTTTAGTAAAGTTTGCGATCTAGTTTTGTCATTTCGACTTAAGGAGAAATCACACAAGAAACTCGACAAAGATTGGCGACTTTAGGAACGGAATTACTTGTGTGATTTCTCCTCTTCTAAATGACAAGTTTGCTAATGATTGAAATCTGAGTTCAGAGTTTTTAGCGTGACTAATACTAAAATGAACTTACATCACTTATATGGTGAAGAAAATTAATCTTTATAATGAACTGCACAGCTTTCCAATTCTTCTTCAGAACTGCGGTTTTTATAATATACATACACAATTACTGAAACGATACATATAATTCCCTGAATTGCAACCGTATTCCTGGTTCCTATTATGTGTGATACATAACCAATAATCAAACTTCCCACAGGAATCATTCCCTGATATGCCATTAAATAATAACTAATACTTCTGGAACGCATGTTTGCAGTACTTTGGGTCTGAATGTAAATGTTTATAGAAGATGTTTGCGCCATCATACCAACCCCGCTCAAAGCCATACAAATAAGCGCGACAGTCAAACTATTTGAATAGGCGAGTATTATGATGCTGAAACCTAATAATAAACTTGCAGCAATCATTATTTTGCCCATATTATCAGCTCGTTTAAGATTAGCCAGATAAATAGCCGATAGTATAGAACCAATTCCGGCAGCGCTTTCGAACCAACTGAAAGTCTGTGCGTTTCCGCTAAAGATATCTTTGGCAAAAACAGGCATTAAAGTATTAAATGAAATTACAAATAAACTGCTGCACATTAACATCAAAAGCATTTTTGCCATTTCGGTTTCTTTTTTAACGTAGTCTAAACCTTCGATAAAATCATCCAGCATTTTCATTTTATCAGTAGCTTTAATATGTGGTGTGATTTTCATCATCAGTAAAGAAATTAAAACCGGAATGTAGCTTAAAAAATTACCAATAAAACAAATGTCTTCACCATAATTGTGCAAAATGATTCCCGCCATAGCCGGACCGGCAATTCGGGCAAAATTATTTAAAGTAGAGTTTAAGGCAACTGCATTTGGCAGATCTTCTTTAGTATCTACAATTTCGATCATCATGGTTTGTCTGCAAGTCATATCAAACGAATTGATGATTCCCTGAATTAAACTCAATGCCAGAATAAAGTTGATATTGTATATTTTGAGATAAATTAATACAGCCAAAGCTCCTGCCTGAAGCATTGCCAGAGACTGTAATACAATCATGGCGCGGTGTCTGTCATAACGCCCAATGATACTTCCGGCTAAAGGCGCCAGGAATAAGGACGGAATCATGCTTAAAAATGTAGCGAGTCCTAGTAAGAAAACTGAACCCGTAACACTGTAAACCATCCAACTTACCGCTGTTTTTTGAAGCCAGGTTCCTATTACTGAAACAGATTGTCCGTAAAAGAACAACTTGAAGTTTTTTGATTTTAGCGCTTTAAACATGATGTCTGATTTTTGTTTTACAAAGTTCGGGATTATGATTTCATTAGAAAAATTAATAATTTTACTGATAATAAGTATTAAAACTTATCAATATGGAAATCTACCAATTAGAATATTTTATAAAAACTGCTGAGGTATTGCATTTTACAAAAGCAGCCGAATTGTGTTTTGTAACCCAATCCGGATTATCACAACAAATAAAAAAACTGGAAGAAGAACTGGGAATGCCTTTGTTTATAAGGATTGGTAAAAAAGTGCAGCTTACTGAAGCCGGATCTGTTTTCCTGATTCACGCCAAGCAAGTAATAGAAAATGTACAAAGCGGCAAACAAGCAATTGATGATTTAAACCAAATGATTGGCGGAGAATTACGAATTGGTGTTACATATATTTTTGGGCTTTTGGTTTTGCCAATCGTCAATTTGTTTGCAAAAACATATCCTAATTTAAAAATCGTTGTCGAATATGGATCAACAGAACCTCTGGAAAATAAACTGCTGAATAATGAATTAGATCTGGTTTTGGTAATTTCGTCAAAAGAGATCAAACAAACCATCCAGAAAATACCATTATTTACTTCTAATCTTGTTATGGCGGTAGCAAAAACACATCCTTTAGCGGTTTTAGATAAAATTTCCTTTAGAAAAATAGGAGATTATCCGCTTATTTTACCTGTAAGAGGATTTAGTTCAAGAGAATTTCTCGATGAATTGTTTTTAAAAAATAATATGAAGCCAAAAGTTTCGATTGAATTAAATGCTGTTCATGCACTTTTACAATTGGTAGAAGAAAGTGAGTGGGTTACAATTGTAACCGAGAAAGCCCTAAAAGGCTGGGATAATCTTAAAGCAATCGCCATTACGGGAGTTCCAACACAAAGAGAATCATTCATGTTGACGATCGAAGGAGCATATCAAAAAAAGGCTGTAAAGCTATTTATGGAAGAATTTAGAAAAAGTATGTAAAAAAGTGTGATCTGCACTAAAGAGAGAGTATGCCACTAATTGCACGAATTCACGCGAATTTTTAAACGGTTTGTTAGCTCGAATAACATAAAAATTAAGGGAAATTAGTGAGATTGTGGGTAAAAAATAAAATAAAAAGTTTCTTATAAACTAATGTTGATTTTGTTTTTCTAAATCAATTTTTTTTGTGTTCTTTGCAGACCAATTTAGAGAGGTGTCCGAGTGGTTGAAGGAGCTAGCCTGGAAAGCTAGTATATGGGTAACTGTATCGTGGGTTCGAATCCCATCCTCTCTGCAAAAAAAAGAGATCTTAAATTTTTAAGATCTCTTTTTGCATAAATTATATTTTATAAAAGGTTTACTTCACTTTTAATAATTTCTCTAAATATTCGTTTTTATCCTTTTCAGCCTGAACCAAACGCTCATAAAGTTCAACAACTTTGTCTAAAGGATTAAAATTGCAATAATTACCAGTATTAAAAACTCCATTATCATAAATATTATTAAAATAATTAATGATGCTTTCTTCTGAAAAGTTTTTAATTGCTTCAACAGAAACTCCAAGTGCTTTTGCGATCTCTTTAAGTTTTTCTTCTTCCAGGTTTTCGCTGTTTTCTATAGCAGAAACGGATTGCTGAGATATACCTAAAGCCTGTGCAAGTGCTTCTTGTTTCATGTCTTTAAGTTCACGAATACGGCTTATTTTTCGCCCTATATGATATGGTTTTGTTGTTGCGCTCATACCTCAAAGATATTTAAAATTTTAGAGAAAAACAGATTTTAGTAAAAAACAGGCTTGTTTTTGTAAGATACGGTTTTCATTATTATACAACAGGAATATAAATGTCAAATTTAGCTCCAAGACCTGGTTTGCCCGTTGCTGTAATCATTCCGTTATGGTTTTCTACAATTTTTTTTACGATGGCAAGACCAATTCCTGTGCCTTTATAGTCTTTTTTATTATTTAGCTGCTGAAACATTTCAAATACCCGCGTTTCAAACTGAGGTTCAAATCCTATACCATTATCATTGATTGTAATATGACAATAATTAGTAAACGATTGGTTTTTCTTTGTTTTTGGCTTCGTATAAATACTTTCTATCGTAATATGAGGTGTTTTTTCTGTTGTTGAAAATTTCAGCGAGTTGCTGACCAAATTGCATATTAGTTGGTGAAACTGTGATGGAATTATAAAAGCAGTACAATTTCCAAATATTTCAATAATAGCTTTTTTGGCTGTTATCTCTTCTTTTAAGTCTTCCAGCACTTTATCAATGATATCATTAAGTTTGGTATTTTCAAACTTCTTTTCGGTTACATTGGTTCGTGAATACGTTAACAAATCGTTTATAAGCGCTTGCATATGAAAAGCGGCAACTTCGATACGCTCAAAATAATGTTTTCCCTTATCGGTTAAGTTTTGATATTCATCTGTAGTAATTCGGTTCGAGAAAACCTGAATTTTCCTTAAAGGTTCCTGAAGGTGATGACTGGATATATAGGTAAATGCCTGAAGTTCGTTGTTGGCAAGAAGTAATTCGGCAGCACGCTTTTCTTTTTCATTGTTCTGGAAAGTAAGTTCAGCATTTGCTATAAAAAGTTCAGCAGCACGTTTTTCTTTTTCCTCATTCTGGAAAGCAAGTTCAGCATTAGCAATTGCAAGTTCAGCAGCACGTTTTTCTTTTTCATTGTTCTGATAAGTAAGTTCGGCATTTGCTATGACAAGTTCAGCAGCACGTTTTTCTTTTTCCTTGTTTTGATAAGTAAGTTCGGTATTTGCTATAACAAGTTCAGCAGCGCGTTTTTCTTTTTCCTGATTTTGATACGCCAGTTCAGTATTGGCAATAACAAGTTCAGCAGCACGTTTTTCTTTTTCCTGATTTTGATACGCCAGTTCTTTATTTGCAATAACAAGCTCGGCAGCGCGTTTTTTTCGATCTTCTATTTGCAGTGCAAGTCTTTTGTTAACAAGCCATAATTCATCCTTATGATTTTTGTTATTATGTTCTGGAAGAGTATCAGTATCAGGTAAAGTAAATTTTTTTTTACTCATGTTATCGGGTGCATTTTTCCAAATATAATCTAACTGAATTTAAAGTCTTTCTTTTAAAAATAATAAGTGAAATAATAATTTACGAAGTAGCAGTTTTACACAAAACACACTTTTTTAAAAATAGGTTTTTTCTTGTGTTTTAATCACCTTCATTATAACAATGCATTTAAAATTGCTGAAACTCTAAAAAAGAATGATTCAGCTTTTACGTTAACTGAAAATGATTTGAATGATTTTGGATATAAATTACTGTCAGAAGGAAAGCAGAACGAGGCCTTGAAAATTTTTAAACTCAATACAGATCTTTATCCAGAAAGCTCAAATACATATGATAGTTATGCAGAAACACTGGCAGGTTTAGGATACAAAAAAGAAGCTATAAAAAATTATAAAAAAGCCTTTGAATTGCATCCAAAAAATACAAATGCTCTGGAACAAGCTAAGAAATTGGCAAGTTTATAATTTCTTTAAATAAAAAACCCTTGTAGAGATTTATCTGCAAGGGTTTTTGTTTTTAATTCATAAATCTACTCTTTTACAATTTTTTGAGTATAAAATTTTCCATTACTTTCTATTTGAATAATATAGATTCCTTGAGGTATTTCTTTTAAGTTAATTTGTTGAAGATTGTTAGATTGTTTTAAAACTAATTTTCCAGAGGAATCAATTATTTTAATATTGCTTATAGATTTGTTATCAAAATTTTCAATATTAATTATTTCTTTAGCGGGATTAGGATAAATAGAATATGTTTTAGTTGTTAAAAAGTCATCAGTTCTTAAAGTTGGACAATTGACTTGAGTTGGATAATTTATACTATCACTATTAGTACCATTCCCTATTTGACCAGAACTATTAAGTCCCCAAGTCCAGAAAGTCCCATCGCTTTTTAAAGCTCCTGAATGCCCTCCTCCTGCATAAATTGATTCCCAATCGGTAGCGTTCCCAATTTGAGTTGGAATAAATTTATCTATATATGTACCATCTCCTAACTGGCCGTAGTCATTTAGTCCCCATGTCCATAAAGTTCCGTCTGTTTTTATTGCACTACTATTAAGATCGCCACTAGCAATTTGTTTCCAGTTTTTATCAATGCCAATTTGAGTTGGCACTGTAACGTTATGGTCAACATCTCCATTTCCTAGCTGCCCCTGTTGATTACTTCCCCATGTCCATAAGGTTCCATCTTTTTGTATTGCTGATGAGGTTGAAATTCTTGTAGAAATTAATAACCAATTATTAGAATCGCCAATTTTACTTAAAATATTTGTGCTAATATATGGTTTTCCATTTCCTAATTGGCCCCAATCATTATCACCACAAGTCCATAAGCTTCCATCATTTTTTAATGCTATTGTGTAACGATAACCAGCAGCTATTGATTTCCAATCAGTATCATTACCTATTTTTGTGGGAATATTTTTGCTTACTGTAGTACCATCCCCTAACTCTCCTTTACTATTCGATCCCCAAGCCCATAAAGTTCCATCATTTTTTATAGCAAGACTATGTTGTCTTCCTGCAACAACAAACTTCCAGTCATTATCATTTCCAATTTTTGTTGGTAAATTTCTATCTATATTAGTTCCGTCTCCAACTTGTCCATTTATATTTCGTCCCCACGCCCATAAAGTCCCATCGTTTTTTATGGCTAAGGTTTGTAAGTTAGCTCCTAAAGTAACAGATTTCCAATCATTATCATTTCCAATTTTTGTTAGTACACTTTTGTTGTCATTTGTGCCATCACCTAACTGCCCATATTCATTCCAACCAGTTGCCCATAAGGTACCATCACTTTTTATAAAAATAGTAGTTGCTCCTCCAAGGACAATATTTTGCCAGCATTGGGCATAAATAGTATTAATGAATAAAAAAACAAAAAAGAGTAATAGTTTTTTCATAGAATAGTTTTTTAGCGTTTTTAAAAAGTAAAATTAGTACAATAAATTAGATTGATTTACGAGAATTGGCTTTTTCTTTGATAAAATAACCTCATTGTGAGCAAATTCAAAATGGGGTTATTTTATTAAAAGAAAGATTTGAATCTACAACTTAATCTCAAACAAGCTAAAAGAACCTTCTTTATAATGTTCCGGTAATTCGCTTGTCCATTCGATGGTGCTTATTCCTTTGTATTCGAAACCACAGCTTGTGTAATATTTGTTTATTCTTTCGTTTCCGCTATGTGTGTCAAGACGAATGTATTCTTTGCCATTTTCTTTGGCATATTCTTTTGTCCAGTCAATGATTTTTTTGACATATGATTGTCCTCTGAATTTTGGGTTTGTTGCAATACGATGCAAATATACAGCCGGATCCTGAGCAGCTTCTTTCCAGATAATCAAATCATTAAAAGTAAGCACAAATGTACAGGCAACTTCGTCTCCTTCTTTGATTATAAAATGGCGATTTTCTGCGATTTCATTTTCTATTAGAGCTCTTTCAAAACCTCTCCAGCTTTTATTATTGACCGTTTTTTGATACGATGTAGCTTCGTTATAAATATCGAAAACAGCATCGATATCGTCATTTGTAGTTTTAAAAAATTCCATTATTAGGGTTTATTCTGATGATTAATGAATTCCTCAAAGATAATTTTTCATAGGCGTAAAGACCGTAAAAAGTTTGGTTTTAACTTTTTTCATCTGCGTTTAACCAAACCACATTCTGCTCAGATTCGTGATCCTGACCAATAATATTTCTATATAATTCTGGTCTTCTGGCTTTTATGTAGCGGTTTCCTCCAGCCTGAATGCATTTTTCAGGAGTAAGGATTGCGGTTGCAAAAGAGTCATCAAAAGAGCGGCATTCGGCTAAAACATCTCCAAAAGGATCAATAATCATAGAACAGCCATTTTTTAGCTGATCATCATCCATTCCAATTGGGTTCGAAAAAACGGCATAAATGGCATTATCATAAGCTCGTGCAGGCAACCATTTCATTAACCAGTCACGGCCTTTCATTCCGTCAAATTCCAATCGCAAAGAAGTAGGATCAGCTTCACGGTTTTCCCAAAGCTCAGGAGCAACAAAACCGGCACCAGGTCGGGTAGAAGGCGTGCACATTGTTACGTGAGGCATGAAAATAATGTCAGCTCCCAAAAGTTTTGTCGCACGCACATTTTCGATAATATTATTGTCATAGCAAATTAAGATTCCGCATTTCCAGCCTTCGATTTCAAAAATACAATAACGATCTCCGGCAGTTAAATAAGGATTTATAAAAGGATGCAGTTTCCTGTATTTGGCAACCAGACCATTTTTATCGACACAAACATAAGCTTTGAAAAGATTATCATTTTCGTCTTTTTCAAACAATCCTGCTAATATTATAATACTATGGTTTTTAGCAATTTCAGTAAGTTTAAGAATGCTTTCTCCACTGGGGATAATTTCGGCTAAATCCAGCATTTTTTCTTTCGATAAATGTCGTGCAAAAGTATAACCGGTTATCGAACATTCATGAAACGAAATCACATCACAACCTTCGTTAGCCGCTTTTGCAGATAGTTTTTCGATTACAGATAAGTTATAATTTTTATCGCCACTTTTATTCTCAAACTGAGCTGTGGCTATTTTTAGATTTTTCATATTAAACGCTATTAATTTAAGTCAAAAGTAGCGTTCGTGAAATTCTATAAATTGTATAAAACCGACATTTTAAAGTATAAATGCAGGAGAAGTTTTGATGAGGTTATTGGTTAATTTTCCAGTACTGAATAAATATTCTTTTGGAGTGATTCCGGTATGTTTTCTAAATTCTTTTATTAGATGTGACTGATCAGAAAATCCCGCATCATAGCAAATCGTAGTTAGGTTCATATCATCAGATTTATTTTTTAGTAGCTTTAGAAAATGATGTAATCTTATTACGTTACCAAATTTCTTAGGATTTAATCCAATACATTCTTTAAATTTTCTTTCCAGATGTCTTTCTGTATAACCCGTATAATCTACTAATTGTTTAACAGAGAAATATCCTTTATTCGTAATAATAAAATCTAAAGAACTGTTGATGATGAACTGGTTTGAAACCGGTTTTGTAATAACTTCATTGCTGAAAAACTGATTTAACAGCGCCACTCTTGCCTGATTATTTTGCTCGGACAGCTTTTCCTGTAGAACAGCAATTTTTTGTCCAAATACATCTTCAACCGGAATAATAGAATCCTGAAATTCATTGGCTGGAATTCCTAATAATTGATGTATTCCGTTGGGCTGAAAAACAACAATTATCAAAGTAATTTCATTATCAGAATAAATATCTTTAAAACCATTCAATTGTCCGTATAAAAACGAAGCGGGCAAATACTCCTTTGCTTCATATTTATTAAGTCGGGAAATAAGTTTACTTTTCAAAGAAAAAACAACACCCGTATTACCATCAGAAAACAACCGAAGTTTTTGAATATCAGTTGCTGCATTATCTAAAAAAAGATAATGTTTAATATAAGGCGCTAATTCTTTTGAAGGTGAAACCTGCATTACTGTAGTCGTTTATTTAGCAATTGAATCCGGAAGAATCAACTTTTTACAAAATTAAGGATATTTTTCCGGATTAATATTTTTAGGTTTTCAGCAGCTGTTTTTCTTTCGAAAATCTATAACCAAAGAAAAACACTCTTGTTAAAATTATCTAAAAAATATTATATATTTGACCCGTATATAAATATCTTAATGGATTTACCCCCTTATTCTCCAGGCTTACATAAACTGGTTACCTTACATGTCGATGAAACTCAAAAACTAACGAACAGTAAGGGTTTTGTAGCGATTACAAATTCGATTTTAGAAACATATAATCTTGAGAAAGTGGGTGTTATTGTTCATGATTTTGATAATAACAGCTTTACGATTTCGTTTTGCCTGAAAGAATCCCATATTTGTATACATACCTGGCCAGAATATAATCAACTTACCCTGGATGTTTATTTGTGCAATTACCAACAGGATAATTCACAAAAAGTAAGAGCTGTAATGGCCCATTATATGGCTTATTTTGAAGGAACAATTATAAAAGATTTTGAAATTAATCGTTAATATATGAAAGTTCCCTGTTACGATTGTAATACTGTTACCGAACTGGAAGTTGGTTTTGAAGTCAAGAGCTTTGTCTGTCCAAACTGCCATAGTTTATATATAGCAGATAGTGAAGGACTTCGTCTAAGATCTAAATTTAAGCCGAAAGTCATAAATGATTTTACTCTTAAAATTGGAGATAAGGGCAATTTTAACGGAATAGAATATATAGTTACGGGCGCTATTACCAAAAAAGTGTACGGTGGTTATCATTGGGCCGAATATATCCTGAAGAATAATGCAGGTGATTTTGTCTACTTATCTGAATCAGATGGACATTGGATATTTTTAACCGAAATAGAAGAAAAATTTGATGTAAGAACACATCCTAAATCTATAGCGTATGATAATAGCTCATTTCATCTTTATGAATATTCTGATACAGAAATAGACAATGCTCAAGGGTATTTTGATTTTGAGTTACCATCAAAAAAAGTTCATCTAACCGAGTATATTCAGCCGCCTTTAATGATTTCTATCGAAAAAATGAATGGCGTCGAAACCGCTTTTCTGGGAGAATATATTAGTAAATCAAAGATTAAAAAAGCATTCTTAAACGCTCATTTACCATATCAAACCGGAGTAAATATTGCTCAGCCTTATTATTTTGATGTAAATAATACGGCCATTATATTTTGCATTTTTCTTTTAATGATTATTTCCACAAACTGGTATATTTATAAAGATCAGTCAGAGCAGGTTGTGTTTAATAAAGCGATTCCTTTTACTGATTTTAATGACAGGGAATTTACGGGTGAATCCTTTGTTTTAAAAGGAGGTTCAGCTCCAATGACAATTCATGTCTCTACAGATGTTGACAATTCGTGGGCGAATGTTGATGTTGCCCTGGTAAACGAAACAAGTAATGACGAAATTCATGCTAATAAAGATATTGAATATTATCACGGCTATGAAGATGGCGAGAGTTGGACGGAAGGAAACTGGTCTGAAAAATTTAATATTTGCGGTGTCAAAGAAGGAAAATACCATCTTTTGATAAAACCACTAAAAGCACCCGAAGACACAAAAAATACTGCAATGAAAATTAAAGTGGTTTGGAACGAGCCTTCAAACCGAAATGTATGGATTATTGCTATACTTATGATTGTTGTGTATGTCGTGATACGATATTTTAAAATTAATTTTGAAAAAACGAGATGGGCAAATAGTGATTATTCCCCATACAGCGAATAGCAATTATGAAAAGTAGTTTAGATTTTTTAAAAAATAATGCAGCCCCATTAGCAATAGGAATATTTTGCTTTGCAGCTTATTTGTATTTTGCTTATTCAGGAAACCGAATTTGCGATTGCGAAACCACAGAAAAATATAGTACTTCAGGAAGTCGAAGTTCAGTGAATCATTTTTATCATAAATAAATTTTATAAAGTATGGATTTAATACATTATCAGCCCATCGTAAATTCGATTATTTATTCTCTTTTAGGGTTTGTTATCTTATTAGTAGCTTATTTCATTATCGAAAAAATGACTCCGGAAAATACCTGGAAAGAGGTTGTCGAGAAAAATAATATCGCTGTTGCAATTGTTTTAGCAGCATTTATCATTGGGATCTCAATGATTATTAGTGCCGCAATTCATGGGTAAAAAGTTTCTTAGGTTTGAATTTTTGCTACTGTTTGCTGTATTTATTATTGCAACCTGCGGACTTGTGTACGAACTTGTTGCGGGTACTTTAGCCAGTTATTTATTAGGAGATTCAGTAAAGCAATTTTCATTTATTATTGGGGTTTACCTATTTTCTATGGGTATTGGCTCTTTTTTCTCCAAGTTTTTCCATAAAAACCTCCTGAATACTTTTGTAGAAATCGAGATATTAGTGGGTTTAATTGGCGGTTTGAGTTCAGTAGTTTTATTTTTATTATTCGAAAGTGTCGAATACTTTCAATTTATACTCTATTTGCTGGTTTTTATAACAGGATTTCTGGTAGGATTAGAAATTCCGTTGTTAATGAATATCCTCAAAGATAAAGTAGAGTTCAGGGATTTGGTTTCAAATGTATTTACATTCGATTATATTGGTGCTTTATTGGCATCGATACTTTTTCCTTTGATTCTCGTTCCAAAATTAGGAATCATGGGCACATCATTATTCTTTGGTATGATAAACGTAAGCATTGCCATTGCGTTGTGCTTTCTTTTAAAACGAGAATTAAAAAACAGCTATTTTCTAAAAGTAAAAGCCATTTTTTCATTTATCATCTTATTAAGTGTCTTTATATTTTCAGATGTTATACTGGCATATTCAGAAGGAAAACTTTACGGCGAAAACATCATTTATACCAATTCAACTCCATATCAGCGAATTGTTTTAACGCATAATAAGAGCGATTACAGATTGTATTTAAACAATAACCTGCAATTCAGTTCTGCAGATGAATACCGTTATCATGAAGCTTTAGTGCATCCGGTAATGTCAATTGCTAAAAATGTAAAACATGTTTTGGTTTTGGGCGGAGGAGATGGTTTGGCCGTACGTGAAATTTTAAAATACAAAGACGTCGAAAAAATTACCTTGGTCGATCTCGATCAGGGAATGACAAAGTTGTTTAAAACCAATAAAGTACTAACAGATTTTAATAAAGAATCGCTGAACAATAAAAAAGTTACTGTCATAAATACAGATGCCTATATTTGGGCAAAAAGCTGCAAAGAAAAATTTGATGTTGCCATTATCGATTTTCCTGATCCGTCAAATTATAGTTTAGGAAAGTTATATTCCTTAAATTTTTATCAAACCATAAAAACGATTCTACAGCCTGATGCTGCAGTTGTTATTCAGACAACCTCACCTTATTTTGCCCCAAAATCATTTTGGTGTATTAATAAAACGGTTATGCAGGTTTTTCCTCAGGTCGATGCCTATCACGCTTACGTTCCTTCATTTGGAGAATGGGGATATACCATTGCTATTAACGGTTTTGGAACCACATTTAATGATGTAAACAGAAAAGCCGAAGGATTAAAATTCTACAATTATCAGTTTGACAGATTTAATTATTTTACCAATGATATGATCTCAAATGAAATTGAAATCAATCGATTAGACAACCAAATTTTAGTACGCTATTTTGATGAAGAATGGGGAAAATTACAGTAAATCAAGACGCAGTTTTGTAAAAGGAATTGGAGCTTCTTTATTGCTGATTCCGTTTCTGCAATTTTGTTCCGATAAAATTATGCACCTCTTACTTCGTTTGTCCGGAACTAATCATCTCCTGGGACATCGGTTATGGATAAAAGATTTCCCAAAACCAACCTCTCAAATTCATATTCCGTACCTGATTGTAGGTGGCGGAATTTCAGGCTTAAGTGCTGCCAGACAATTTGATAAAAAAGGAATTTCTAATTTTCTTTTAATAGAATTAGAAGGGCATTTAGGCGGAAATTCATCAAATGGAGAAAACAAGTATTCTAAATATCCGCTTGGAGCACATTATTTGCCTTTGCCTAATTTTAAAGATAAAGAATTATTACAATTTCTTGAAGAAGAGAAAATCATTCTAGGATATGATACAAAAGGATTTCCTGTATTTGATGAATTGCAATTATCTTTTGCACCAGATGAACGCTTATTTTATAAAAATAACTGGCAGGAAGGTGTAGTGCCAAAAGACGGAAATTCAGCAAATCAGGATCTCGATTTTCAGCGTTTTTTTAAGTTAATGGATGCATTTCGCGAAGGAAAGGGAAATGATGGAAAGTACTTATTCGATATTCCGCTTCATCTTTCTTCAGAAGATACTAAAATCCGTAATTTAGATAAAATGACAATGAAAGAATGGTTTGAAACCAACAATTTCAAAGCCGAACCATTATTTAATTATATAGATTATTGCTGTAAAGATGATTTCGGACTCGGAATAGAATATGTTTCTGCCTGGGCGGGAATTCATTATTTTGCCGGACGGAAACAAGATGCTTCTTCAGATAAAAAAGACAGTGTTTTAACATGGCCGGAAGGAAACGCCAGATTAGCATCTCATCTAAAAAAATATACCCACAAAAAAACCTTGAAAAATCATTTGGTTTATGATGTAAAAGTCAAAAATAACAAAGTCGTTGTCCAGGCATTTGATGATATCAAAAAGGTTTCGGTAGAAATTATTGCCAACAAAGTAATTATGGCAACACCTCAATTTGTAAATCAGTATTTAATTAAAGAACGCAAAGAATTTACAAAAGAGTTTCATTATACACCCTGGCTTTTGGCGAGTTTAACTGTAACTGATTTAGCAGATAATTTTAGTTTTCCGCTTTCCTGGGATAACGTTATTTATGATGCAAAAGGTTTAGGATATGTGTATGATCAGCATCAATCTTTAAATCAGGTCCAGACAAAAAAAGTAATAACTTATTACCATAGTTTCTCTTCATCAGATTTGAAAAAGTCACGAAAAGAACTGTATAAAAAGAACAAGGATTATTGGAAACAATTTGTTTTTGATGACCTGAAAATTGCACATCCTGATATTGAAGATTGTACCGAAGAAATGGAGGTTTTTTTATTGGGACATGGAATGGTGAGTCCTGCGCCCGGATTTATTTTTGGAGAAGCAAAAAGGAACGCTTCAAAAAGCATTGAGAATAAGATCTATTTTGCACATACCGACTTATCAGGAATATCCATTTTTGAAGAAGCTTTTCATCACGGAATCAATATAGTAAATCAAATTTTAGATGAAACAGCCCTGGATTCATAAAGCCAAAACAGATTTTGCGTTCATCATAGGTCCATCATTTTTTGTATTGGCGATTATATTTTTATTTCAGGATTATATTACTGAAATTGAAAATAAATATTCATTCTATACCTGGCTTTTTCTAATCGTTTTTATTGATGTTGCACATGTTTATGCAACATTATTCAAAACTTATTTTGCAGGAGATGAATTTAAAAAAAATAAAAAAAGATTACTATTATTGCCTGCAATTTGTTTTGCAATCGGGATTATTCTTTTCTCTTTTGGGAGTTTGGTTTTCTGGTCCTTCCTCGCTTATGTTGCTGTTTTTCATTTCATCAGGCAACAATACGGTTTTATGCGATTGTATGCCAGAAACGAAGAAAAAACAAGACTTTCAGTTGTTATAGATAATCTGGCTATTTATGCCGCAACAGTTTACCCAATGTTATATTGGTTTTTTTCTTCACAAAGAAAATTCAACTGGTTTGTCGAAAATGAATTTTTTCGCTTTCACAATTCCTTTTTACTCAAATTACTATTTTGGATCTACTGTATTATCCTGCTGATTTATGTTATCTATACGGTTTATAAAAGCATCAGAAATAAGTTTTTTAATATCCCTAAAAATGCCATTATTCTGGGAACCGCACTTTCATGGTATTTTGGAATCGTATATTTTAATAATGATCTTATTTTTACTTTGCTAAATGTAGTATCTCACGGAATTCCGTATATGGCATTGGTTTATTTTAGAGAAATAGATAATAAGCCAAACAAAATTCCGGGAGTTCTTAAAGCACTAAAAAGATATAATCCAATCTTTATATATATTCTGATTTTAATGGTAATTGCTTTTGCAGAAGAGTTTTTATGGGAAATTTTAGTCTGGAACGAAAACATTTCATTCAGAATATTCGATTTCTCTTCATGGCAATTTCTGGTAGTTCCTTTATTAAGTGTTCCTCAATTTACTCATTATTTACTCGACGGATTCATTTGGAAATCTAACAAAGGTTAACCAAAAAACATTGAAAGACAGGTTTTTTATCTTAATCCTGTAAAATCATTTTTACTTTAGGTAAAATACGCTCAACAAATAAAGTATAAGCAGCAGCCGAAGGGTGTAACCCATCTGAAGCGACTAAGCTTGGTTTTTCAAGGCCTTTTCTTGTAATATCTGTAATTGAAACAAAAGGAACTCCATTCATTGTGCAGTAATTCTCTGCAAAAGAGTTATACTGATTTATTTCATTTGAAATTCTCATACCCTGACCTTGCATTTGAGTCGTTCCAAATGTGGTGTAAGCATAATCAGGAATCGAAATAATAAGAACATTTCTTTTATCTCCCTTAGCAAGCATAATTGCTTTTGTGACCAATGCCGGAAATTCTTTTTCATAAATAGAAAAATCCCTTCCCTGATATTGATTGTTGACACCAATTAAGAGCGTGACTAAATCATAATTAGAATCCGGATTTTGATTGTTTATTGCTGAAATTAAGTTAGTTGTTGTCCAGCCTGTCTTGGCAATTATTTTTAACGAAAAGTTACTTTGCGGATAAATGGCTTTTAAACTCGATTTTAATTGTTCCGGATATCGGCAGGTTTCACAAACACTTTCACCTATAGTATAGCTGTCTCCTAATGCCAAATAATTTACTGTGGCAGGTAAAGGCAAAGGATCATTTGGTACTTGTGTTGTGGGAGGTATTATGGTAGTTTCTGACTTTGTTTCATCAGAACTGCAGCTTAAAAGAAAGATGGAGAGGATAACAATAACTATTTGTTTGAAATGGGGTTTCATAATTTAGATAAATTAAGTTTCGGATCATTTTAAACAAATAGTTACGTTATATAACTTGTTTTGGTTTTACACCATTTCTGTTTTCATGAGAATTTGCTCTTCAATGGCATTCCAGAGTCCAATTCGCTTCTCTAATGCCAGAATAGAAATTTCTTCCACTTCTTTCCATTTTTGGTCATCATCTTCACATAAATCAGTAATCATCTGCATTGCCATTGGTCCATGTTCATCTGCATCTAATTCTATATGTCTTTCAAAATAATAAAGAAGTTTGCTTAAATCAGTATCAGGAAGATTTTTTTGAAAGTTTTTCAGGATTGCCGTAAACATACTCGGGATTAAATCTTCTCTTCCAAAAGTAAATGCAGCAGCAATTTGATGCGGTTTTCCTTCTTCGATAACTCTAAAAGTAAAATCTAAAAAAGCTTTTATGTCCGGATGTAATGAACTTTGTTTTATGGCAACAAAAATATTGTGCAAGGAATGTACTTGAGATAAAAATGTATTGATTCCGTTTGTATCAGCACCACAATCTGCCATTGCTTCCAGATACATTTCATAATGACTTTGTCTTCTTCCGTCAATCGTTAAATCTGTTTCTTCAGCTAGAACAATTTCATTGATTAAATATCTTGTTTCCGGATTTTTTGTAGCAAACCAAGGTGTTGTTGTACAGGTAAGTTTCGCTTGTAAAGCTTTTAATAAAGACATAAAATCCCAAACAGCAAAAACATGGCTTTCTAAGAAACTATGCAAATCATCGATGCTTTGGATTTTATTGTATAAAGAATGGTTTAAAAGTTGGTCTTTTTGAGGTTGAATGCTATTGTTTATAGTTTCAATATTCATTTTCGTAAATTTTGTGCAAATATAAAAAGCTTCTCGGTTAGAAGAAGCTTTTTATATTGTTTTTGTATATATTTTAATAGATGTTTACTATTTAAAAGCTGGAATTCCAGTTACATCCATTCCTGTAATTAGTAAATGAATGTCATGGGTTCCTTCATAAGTAATCACACTTTCGAGGTTCATCATATGACGCATAATCGAGTATTCGCCAGTGATTCCCATTCCTCCCAACATTTGTCTGGCTTCTCTGGCGATATGAATTGCCATATCAACATTGTTACGTTTTGCCATTGAAATTTGTGAAGTTGTCGCTTTTCCTTCGTTTCTTAAAACACCTAAACGCCACGTTAATAATTGCGCTTTTGTAATTTCAGTAATCATTTCTGCCAGTTTTTTCTGTTGCAATTGAGTTCCTCCAATTGGTTTGCCAAACTGAATTCTTTCTTTTGAATATCGCAAAGCAGTATCATAACAATCCATTGCTGCACCAATTGCTCCCCAAGCAATTCCGTATCGTGCAGAATCTAAACAGCCAAGCGGAGCGCCTAAACCGGATTTATTAGGTAAGAGATTTTCTTTGGGAACTTTTACATTATCAAAAATCAATTCTCCGGTTGATGATGCACGAAGCGACCATTTATTGTGCGTTTCAGGAGTGCTAAAGCCCTCCATGCCACGTTCAACAATCAATCCGTGAATTCGCCCTTCTTCATTTTTTGCCCAAACAACAGCAATATCAGCAAAAGGAGCATTCGAAATCCACATTTTGGCACCATTTAAAAGATAATGATCACCCATATCTTTAAAGTTAGTGATCATACTTCCCGGATCAGAACCATGATCTGGTTCAGTCAGACCAAAACAACCCATGAATTCTCCTGTTGCCAGTTTTGGTAAATATTTCATGCGTTGCTCTTCGTTTCCATATTTCCAGATTGGGTACATAACTAAGGAAGACTGAACAGATGAAGTCGATCTTACCCCGGAATCTCCACGCTCGATTTCCTGCATAATTAAACCATATGAAATTTGGTCCAATCCTGCACCGCCGTATTCAACTGGAATATAAGGTCCGAAACCGCCTATTTCTCCAAGTCCTTTTATAATTTGTTTTGGAAATTCTGCTTTTTGAGCATATTCTTCTATAATAGGAGAAACTTCTCTTTTTACCCATGCACGAGCTGATTCGCGAACTAATTTATGTTCGTCTGTAAGCAAATCGTCTAGGTTATAATAATCTGGGGCTTGAAATAAGTCTGGTTTCATTTTTTGATAGTTTTACAAAACAAATTTACGTAATAAAAATATAACAAAACAACGTTAAATTGTTATATTTTTACTATTGTTAAAGAAGAAAAATAATATAAAGACGAATAAATTTTAGTTTATTGAAAATTTATAAGCTATTTTTGAGATTCCAAAAACAATTTTAATGAGGCTGATCATCTCTTTTTTACTCTTTTTTGTTCTGAATAGTGCATTTGCTCAGCAAAAAAGTGCATTAACGGAACAAGAGTATATCGTATTACAAGACAAAATTCGATTAAATATTAACGTAAATGTTGATAGTGCTGTAGTATATGCCAATAAAATGGCAAAATCCAATAATTATAAACATTTGGCCTTCTCAAATGGTGCTTTGTCATACTTATTTCAGTTAAAAGGAAACACAGTAAAATCAAAACAAAAATATCAACTGGCATTTAATTATTTGGAAAAAATGCCCGATTCACAAGATAAAATTCAATTAAAAACATACTTATATAATTACGCCGGCCTGTCTGAATGGAAAAGAGGAAATTTTAGTGCTGCCTTGGATAATTACCAACAAGGAATTAAACTTTCGACACAAATTGGTGATGTTATTCAAATTGTAAAATTTAAAAATAATATAGCCTCAATAAATGATGCTGTAGGTAATTATCGCTTAGCCATTAAAGACTTAAGACAGCTTAATGATTTTGTAGATAAAAATCAAGGAGTTTACACCAGAGACCAGTATTTGAATAATAAAAGTAATATCAATCTGAGTTTAGCAGGTTCATATGAAAACTATTATATGAAAAATTCTAAACAAAGATTCTTACTGGATTCAGCGGAATATTTTTATAAAAAAACAATTAGTTATTCACAGAATTTTACAGACAACAAGATTGTGGCAAAATTAAGCCTGGGTAATATTTATAGTGTGCTCAAGGAATATGAAGATGCCGAAAAGACATATTATGACATTGTTTTTCTGGCTCATCAAAACAATATGAAGCAATTGCTTTGTTCTGCCAACTATAATTTGGGAGACATTTATTATACTACAAAAAAATATGATAAAGCATTAGTATTTTTTAAAAAATCAGATTCAATTGGTGCTATAACAAAGAATAACGAACTGGATTATTTAAAGTCAAATTATTTTCAGGCAAAAATTTACAATATCCTCAAAGAGCCTGATCTGGCTTATAAACATTCAAAAATTTATTTGGATAATTATGAAAAATCTGAAGCAAAATTAAATGATCAGATTTTAGAAGTAAATTACAAGCTTGGCGTAGGAGGTTTGACGGATGAAATGGTCACAATTAAAGAAAAATACAAATACGACGTTTTTCTAACCAAAGCATTACGAGTATTTTATGTCGTTTTATTTGTTGGGATTGTTTTTTTATTAATTAAAAATATAAGAGATAAAAACAAGGCACATAAAAAGATGAATGCCCTGATTGAAGAGTTTAAAGCCAATCTTGAAAAGAAAAATCAACCCGAAGTTGAGGAAGTTTTAATTGAACGCGAAGAGGAAGTGCACTCTAAAAAAGAAAATGTCAATTTAAGTATTGATGAAGCTAAAGAAAACAAAATAGTAGAGAAACTTTTAGCACTCGAAAGCAAACATGAATATTTAAATGCCGATTTTACCCTGCCTTACGTGGCTAAAAAGATCAAAACAAATACAACCTACTTGTCTTATGTTGTTAATAAGCGATTTGGTAAATCATTTGGAGAATATTCGAATGAACTTAAAATTAATTATGTGATTAACGAAATGATTACCAATCACATGTATCGCAAATATTCTACACAGGCAATTGCAGAAAGTGTAGGATTTAAAAATGCTGTATCATTTGCTAAATCATTTCGCAAAAGAACTGGAGTATCTCCAGCTCAATTTGCGAATAATTTATAATTAAAAAGGCTTATTTTTTATAAGATATCAATTCTCAAGGATGACCATTTCCGTTTCCGTTTCCTTTTGTAGGTTCTTCATTCCCGCCAAGAACAGTTTTTTGTTGATTTTTAGATAATTTTTCATTTTCAAAATCTTCGAAATTCAATTTACAATTTTTCATCTTTTTATTTATTATTTGTATTAGTGTTATTTATTGTTTCCTGAGTATTTCCGTTCCCATTTCCTTTGGTAGGTTCTTCACCATCACCGCCTCGAACTGTTTTTTGTTGACTTTTAGATAATGTATTATTTTCAAAGTCCTGAAGATTTAATTTATAATTTTTCATATCTATTTATATTTATTTCTGTTTATTTTTATTTTGTTACTTCTGGTTTAGTATTTCCGTTTCCGTTTCCTTTCGTTGGATCATCGTCACCACCGCGAACAGTTTTTTGATGGTTTTTTGATAATTTTTCATTTTCAAAAACTTTGAAATTTAATCCTTGATTTGTCATGTTTGTGTGTATTAGAGTTTATGATTTATCAAAACTAGACAAAAAGCAAAACCCTTAATCGAGATTAGGGTTTTGAGAGTTTTGGTGCAAAATTAATCAATTTAACTTATTGTTTTTTAAGTAGTTATATGTTTTAATCAGACTGATATAATTTATAAATTGTATGTAGTATAATTGATAAAATGTGTGCTAACGGCGTTTTTTTCTCAATAAAAACAGCAATATTTGCAGTGTAATTATGATTTTAAAGATTCGTAAAAATGTTAAAACTTGTCCAAAAATTTCTACAAATAAATAGATACTCAGAAATTAAAAATGAGTTTAAGGATTTGTTTCTTTCTCATCCTAATTATCCAAGTTTATTTGCAATAACAGATTCTCTCGATTTATTGTCTGTAGAGAATGCTGCGGTAAGAGTTTCGAAAGAACAGATAGTAGATTTGCCATCGAACTTTTTAGCTTATTTTAAAGAGGAACTTATATTGGTAGAAAAAGCAAAAAATTTCGTTCGTATCAATACCATTAAAAAAGGAAGCTTAAAAATGTCCTATGAAAAATTCCTTTTAGACTGGAACGGAGTAATTGTTGCAATAGAACCAAATAATGTAGTTGGCAGAGAAAACCTGAAAGTTGAATATAGTTGGTTAAAATATACTTTACCATTATTATTGGTAGTAGGATTATCATTTTACTACAACACATATAATGTATTTAGTCTTGTTTTTCTAATTACATCTATTTTAGGACTTGTAGTTAGCATATTTATTGTTCAGGAAAAATTAGGTTTTAAAAATAGTATCATTTCAAGATTTTGTAATCTAAGTTCTAATTCATCTTGTAGCTCAGTTATTAATGGAAACGAAAGAATAGGGAATAATTGGATTAACTTTTCTGATCTGCCGCTTATTTTCTTTGGTTCAAGTTTAATTGCCATTTTAGTACAGCCATTACAATCTGCAATATTTGTTGGTTTTTTAAGCTTATTGGCTATTCCGGTGATTGTGTCCTCAATTTGGATTCAAAAATTTGAAATTCAAAAGTGGTGTGTAATGTGCTTAGCAGTTTCGGGTTTAATCTTTATACAAAGTGTAATATGGTTTGCATCAGATTTATTTACATTGAGTTTTAGTTTTGGTGAGATGTTCCCTTTTTTATTCGCTGTTCTTCTTCTGTTACCAATTTGGTCAGTATTAAAAACAATGATAAAAAATATATTGACTAGTGAAAGTTCTCTTAAAGAGATGAAAAAGTTCAAAAGAAATTATTCTTTATTGAATTTTCTTTCAAAGAAAGTTCCATATATAAATGGGTTTGAAGATTTAAGAGGATTGAATTTTGGAAATAGAAATGCAGCAGTAAAACTTTCGATTATTATTAGTCCGAGTTGCGAACATTGCCATAAAACATTTCAGGAAGCCTTTGATTTGGTTTTAAGATTTCCGGACAAGATTTTTTTGAGTGTATTGTTCAATATTAATCCTGAAAATGTAGAGAATCCATATAAAGCTGTTGTCGAAAGACTTTTAACCATTAACAGAGCCACTCCGGGCAAAACGGTAGAAGCAATATCTGACTGGCATATTAAAAAAATAGGCCTTAAAAAATGGTTAAAGAAATGGCATGTAGATTCTGTAAGCATAATGATCAATCAGGAAATACAAAAACAATACGAATGGTGCTCTAAGAATAATTTTAATTATACACCAGTTAAAATTGTAAATGAAAGAGTGTTTCCTAGTGAATATGAATTGAGTGAATTAAAATATTTCTTAAATGATTTTGTTGAAGAAATTGAAATCTTGGAAAAAAAGATAGCTTAAAGTTACTTAGAAAAATCAATTTTCTAGTGTAAGAGAAAGATTTCTCATTTGTGAATGATATTATTAGGATTTAATTTTTAGCACAATATATGTTAAAGAAGATTTTGAATTTAGAGAGTGCTCAGCACATAAGCAAAAATGAGCAAAAAACCATAAAGGGAGGAATACCTGAATGTTGGGTTTATGCGATAGAAGCTGGTTGTGTTTTAATACCCGTAGGCGGAATTTGTCCTGTGAATACATTAGCAGGAATTTGTGAAACAAGTCGCCTTTGTTGTTAATTTTTAGCGTTTTAATAGAAGTACAGTACAGCCTTTTTTAGAATTTAGTCATGTTTTTTTTAATTTGTAGGCGCTCGATCGTGGAACATTGAGCAATTTCCCCACATTGATGATTGGTGTAGGGATTCTTAGGAAAATTGGTCACTGAGTTGATTTTATTTGGTTAGGGTTAACCAGTGCCATATCCTACAGAAATTGTATTTCTAATAAATATGCTTTTAAATACCTGACAGAGAAGATATTAATCTTCTCTGTTTTTTTATGTCTTGTTTGCAATAAATAAAATATTTTACGGTATTACTTTATAAGATAAGTAATTATGAATCACTTCTCTAATTGTTTTTTACTTTGATTTCCTCATGTAAAGACATAATTTGTCATATCCAAAATCAATTATTAAAAGAATTGCCAATTGAGACAATAAAAAAATTAAACGTTGAGGCTTTGGATTATAATAAAATTATAAGTAAAATAGATATGCTTTTTAAAACAAAATTATTTCTTTTAATCTTCTTATTTATCAATTTAAATTTGTTCTCGCAAAACAAAGAGGATAAATATATTGATCAAAACGGCTTTCGTAAGATTAATATAGTATCAAAAAAAGATACTATTTCTTTTTTGACAACAAATGCAGATAAAAAAATAATAAAGCCTACAATTCTATTTCTACAAGGATCATTAGCAAAGCCATTAATTTTTCATGATTCAACAGGTGCAAGTGTTACAGCATTTCCTTTTGAAATTGACGAATATTTAAAGAAGTTTAATTTTATTATCATTGCCAGACATGGGATTCCGATAGTTGGATCTTATGAAACTGATACTGAAGGCTATTTAGATATAAATGGTAAAGTTCCAATTGAATTTGTCAAAAATGATAATTTAAAATATAGAACAGCTCAGGCTAAAGCTGTTCTTAACTACCTATATAAGCAAAAATGGGTACAAAAAGATTCTATATTTGTGATAGGTCATTCAGAAGGATACAGAGTGGCAGCTAAGCTTTCAGAAAATAATAGAAAAATAGCTAAGTTGGTTTGTATGTCGGCTAATCCATTTAACAGAATAGCAGAATATGTACTAAAATCCAGAATAGAATCATTATCTACACCATCAGATAGTTTGCTTCAAAAAGAAATTGAGCAAGATATTGAGAGCTTTAAAAATATTCCAAAAAATATTGAACTGTATAAAAATGATTTCGAAACATATAATAGAATGAGTTATAATAATGTGTTGTCTTTTGAAAGTATGTTGAAATTTAAAAACCCTATTCTTATTACTTATGGAACTGAGGATATTGGATCGTTAAATAATGATTTGCTCCCTTTTTTGTTAAGGGAAAAAAAATTGACAATGTTTGTTTATCCGGATTTAGATCATAATTACAACAAAAAAGAAATTGATAAAAATGGTAAAGAACTCGAGAGTAGTTATCATTGGGATAGTGTTTTTAAAGATGTACAAAATTGGCTTTTAAAAAAAGTATAAAAGGATAAACTTTTAATTCACCACTGTTTATAATGTATTATTTAGTAAAAATTGAGACGTTTTTTATTAATTAATAGAATGATATTTTTTTTTAATTGAAATGAAAAGGAAAACGATTAATTTCGAACTTCTAGTTGGTAAATAGTATATTTTTGTAAGACATAAGATATTAATACTATTGCATAATGATTTAACTTTAAATTGAATTGAAAAAATTTACCAATTATAAGCAAGCAGATTATAAGGATTGCGGTCCTACATGTTTAAAGATTATAGCTAAACATTACGGCAAAACAATCCAGATTCAGGAGTTGAGGGACATTAGCGAAACAACTCGTGAAGGAAGTAACTTGCTTTTTTTGAGTGATGCAGCAGAGAAAATTGGTTTTAGGACCTTAGGGGTAAAATTAAATCTGGAGCGCTTAAAAGAAGCGCCATTGCCTTGTATTCTGCATTGGAATAAAAATCATTATGTTGTTCTTTATAAAATTAAAAAAGACACCTATTATATCTCGGATCCCGCCTTTGGTTTAATTGAATATAACAAAGAGGATTTTCTTAAATTTTGGATTGGAAACAATGCAGATGATTCTACTCAGGAAGGGGTTGCTTTATTGATGGAAGCCTCACCAAAGTTTTTTCAGTCTGAATTTGACAAGGAAGAAAATAGCGGCCTGGGCTTTAAATTATTGTCGCAATACGTATTGCGATACAAATCATTTCTAATACAGCTTAGCATTGGTTTGCTGGCCGGTAGTTTATTGCAATTGATTGCCCCTTTCCTAACCCAAAGTATTGTCGATGTTGGTATTCAAAACCAGAACCTGCAATTTATTTACCTGATTCTTTTTGCACAATTATTTCTTTTTGCCGGAAGAACAGGACTCGAACTCATCAGGAGCTGGATATTGCTGCATCTTTCTACCCGGATTAATATTTCGCTTATTTCAGATTTCTTCATCAAATTAATGAACCTGCCCATTTCCTTTTTTGATGTGCGAATGACCGGAGATATTATGCAGCGTATCAATGATCACCGCAGGATTGAACGCATTTTAACCACATCCTCATTAAGTGTTTTGTTCTCTGTCATCAATATGTTTGTTTTGGGAGGTGTTCTGGCTTATTTTAATTTGCAGATCTTTTTTGTTTTTTTTGCCGGCAGCATACTCTATTTTGTATGGATAACCTTGTTTTTAAAACGTAGGGAAGTTTTAGATTACAAGCGCTTTGCAGAGGTTTCTCAGGAGCAGAACAAAGTAATGGAACTTATTAACGGAATGCAGGAAATTAAGCTTCACAATGCCGAGAAACAAAAACGCTGGGGTTGGGAATATGTTCAGGCAAGACTTTTCAGGGTTTCGATAAAAGGACTTGTTTTAGAACAGACACAAACCATTGGTTCTTCTGTAATCAATGAGTTAAAAAATATTTTCATCACCTTTCTCTCTGCTAAACTGGTAATCGATGGTTCTATCACTCTTGGAATGATGCTGGCGATAAATTCGATTGCCGGGAGTTTAAACGGACCCATTATTCAGCTTATTACCTTTGTGAGAGACCTTCAGGATGCTAAAATCTCATTGGCCAGATTGTCTGAAATTCATGAGAAAGAAGATGAAACCCAGCAGGAAATTCATCAAACCAGTGATGTACCCTATGATTCAGATATTGATATAAAGGAGCTTTCGTATCGATATCTGGGTTCTGATGTTCCTGTTCTGGATAATTTAACCTTAAAGATTCCGGCCAATAAAGTAACCGCAATTGTAGGGGTTAGCGGAAGCGGAAAAACAACGCTTATGAAACTTCTCCTTAAGTTTTATGAGCCTGAAAAGGGAGAAGTAACCATAGGCAATACACAGTTGAAAAACATTTCACAAAAAGCCTGGCGCTCCAATATTGGGGCTGTGATGCAGGAAGGTTTTATCTTTAGTGATACCATTGCAAATAATATTGCCATTGGGGTGGATAAAGTTGATAAGGAACGATTGGTTTATGCATCGGATGTGGCCAATATAAAAGAATATATCAGTGGTTTGCCTCTTGGTTATAATACCAAAATTGGCGCTGAGGGAGTAGGAATGAGTACCGGACAGAAACAACGGCTCCTTATTGCAAGGGCTGTTTATAAAAACCCTGAAATATTATTTTTTGATGAAGCTACCTCAGCCTTAGATGCCAATAATGAAAAAGAGATTATGCAAAAACTCGATATTTTCTTTAAGGAGAAAACGGTTGTGGTGATTGCACACCGATTAAGCACCGTTATGAATGCAGATCAGATTGTGGTTCTGGACAAGGGGAAAATTATAGAAATAGGAAACCATTCGGCATTGGTAGAGCAAAAAGGGAATTATTTTGAACTGGTAAAAAATCAATTACAATTAGGAAATTAAATCATGGCTGAAGATACCGCATTTGAATTAAGAAGTGAAGAAGTTCAGGACATTCTCACCAAAGTACCACACTGGATGATACGTTGGGGAACGGTTTTGATCTTCGTAATTATCTTCATGCTGTTTTTTGTATCCTGGTTCATCAAATATCCCGATGTTGTAAATACCCAGATTGTCATTACCACCAATATTCCTCCGGAGAAAATTGTTTCAAAATCATCTGGTCGCATAGAGGCAATTTTGGTAAAGGACAAATCGGTAGTTTCAAAAAACAGTACACTGGCCATTATCGAAAATACAGCCAATTATAAAGATGTTTTTCTATTAAAGAAAATCGTTGATGCTTATAATATCAACAATCCGAAGACTGATTTTCCTTTTGGTTTGCTAAAGAATGCACAATTAGGAGAAATTGAAAGCGCTTTTGCTGTTTTCCAGAAAGATTATCAGGCAGAACAGCTAAACAAGAATCTGCAGCCTTTTGAAGTTGAGAACAGGGCACAGGTTTCTGAAAAAATCCAGATTAAGGAAAGACTCGAAATCCTGCAGCAGCAAAAAGTAATCAACGAAAGCGAACTGCAGCTTCAGAAAAATGAAATTGCCCGTTTTGAAACCCTTTTCAATAAAGGGATTATTTCGGCACAGGAAATGGAAGCTAAAAAGCTTGGATATCTTCAGGCGCAAAAGAATTATAAAAGCCTCCTGACGTCTATTTCTCAGTTAAGGTCTTCTTTGATTGATAATTCAAAATTAAGTCAGAATACGCAAATAAGTGGCACTAAAGAAGAAGTTACGCTGGGAAGAAATATGGCGCAATCTTTCTATCAGTTAAAAAAAGTAATAAAAGATTGGGAATTGGCTTATGCCTTAAAATCATCTGTTAGCGGAGTGGTTACTTTCTTGCAGGTTTGGACAGAAAACCAAACCATAAATATTGGTGATAATGTTTTCTCGATTATTCCCGACACCAAAAATGGGTTTGTGGGCAAAGTAAAAGCCCCGGCTCTGAATTCAGGTAAAATAAAAGTAGGTCAGGTAGTCAACATCAGGCTGGCCAATTTTCCGGATCGAGAATTTGGGGTATTAAAAGGCAGAATCAGAAACATTTCGTTGATTCCGGATAAAGATGGGAATTTATTACTGGATGTGGCCCTGCCAAACGGACTGCAGACCTCCTATAAAAAACAAATCGTATTCCAGCAGGAAATGAAAGGAAGTGCAGAAATCGTAACCGAAGACCTGAGATTAATCGAAAGAATCCTATATCAGTTCAAAAGTATCTTTGAACAGGTTTAAAATTTTAGATAAAATTCCCTGGTCAATTCTATATATTCCGGAGTGTAAACATGCCTGTCGATTTCGATAATCAATTCATCGATTTCAGGTTCTGGATTTTCATTTCGGCTAAAAGCCAATAAAGTGCGTTTTATTGCAGATGTTGAATTTCCTTTTACACGAGTGATTTTTATTGGATATAATTCGGATTCTTTTGCTAAAGCAATAAAGTTTTTTTCTTCTTTAAATGGAAGAATCACGGCAAATATTCCATTTTCAGAAAGTAATAAATCAGCAGCTTCGATTAGTTCCTCAAAAGGCATTGCATCTTGAAAACGTGCTAAATCACGCTGTTCGTTTTCAGTTTTATAATCTTCAGCGTAAAAAGGAGGGTTTGAAACAATCAAGTCATATTCGTCTTCCGGTTCTTCGATAAACTCATCTAAACCAGCATGAAAACAAAATAAGCGGTCGCCCCATGGAGAGTTCTCGAAATTATCAACTGCTTGTTCATAAGCTTCTTCGTCAATCTCAAGAGCATCAATCTGTTCAGCATGAGTTCGCTGGGCAAGCATCAAAGCGATGATTCCCGTTCCTGCACCAATGTCTAAAATACTAAACGGATTGTGATTTACTGGAGCCCATGCGCCTAATAAAACACCATCTGTTCCTACTTTCATGGCGCAGCGATCTTGTGCAACTAAAAATTGCTTAAACTGAAACATTTTGATTTATGATTAATAGGTTAACAATTGAATTTTTTACAAATTAAATATAATCTAAAAATCCAATAATCTAAGAAGTCTAAGATTTAATTAAAGATACATCTCTATCAATCCTTCAGGTAAATTCATGATCACTTTTTTATTTTCGCGGTCAATTTTTACAAGGAAATGATCGATCATCGGAATCAACATTTCTACTTCACCATTTAAAACTTCAAATAAAGGTTGTGCGGTAGTATCATTCACGGCAACGATTTTGCCAAAAACACCCACGCGTTGATCTTCGATTTCAAAACCGATAACTTCGTGGAAATAAAATTTGTTACCACTAAGTTTTGGTAACATATTTAGAGGGAGATAAATGGAATTACCCATAATAGCATCTGCATCTTCTTCGGTATTCATGTCTTCAAAACGAATTCTAAGAAAATCGTTTTTGTGCAATGAGCTTTTTTCAATAAAAAAAGGAACCAAGTGTTTATTGCATTCAATAAACACTGATTCCAGATTTTCGTATAACTCAGGTTCGTCCGTGTCTAAATAAGCCAGAACTTCACCTTTGAAACTAAATTTTTTAGCGATTTTACCTAAATAAAAACATTCTTCTTTACGCATTCTCGCTAAATATAATTATGCTTCAGTTGTTTCGTTATTTTCTTCAGCAGCAGGAGCTTCTTCAGTTGATTCTTCAACTTCAGCAACTTCTTCAGCTGCAGGAGTCGCAGCAGCGATAGCATCAGCTTCAGCCTGAGCTGCAGCAGCTAAACGTTTAGCGTTAACTTCTTGTTCTGCTTTAAAAGCTTTAGCTTTAGCATCAGCTTGCGCTTTTGTTAAACCGTCTTTTTTAGCATCAACTTTTCCAGCTTTAGCATCTAACCAAGCAGATAATTTAGCATCAGCTTGCTCTTGAGTTAAAGCACCTTTACGAATACCTCCATCAAGGTGGTGTTTCAATAAAGCTCCTTTGTAAGAAAGAATTGCTCTTGCAGTATCAGTTGGTTGTGCACCATTGTGTAACCATTTAACTGCACTATCAAGGTTTAAATCGATAGTTGCCGGGTTAGTGTTTGGATTGTAAGTACCGATTTTCTCTAAGTATTTACCATCTCTTTTTGAGCGTGCATCTGCAGCTACAACCCAGTAAAAAGGTTTTCCTTTTTTACCGTGTCTTTGTAATCTAATTTTTACTGACATAATCTTATGATTAAATTTTGAGGTACTCGACCTCTGTTAATTAAGGGCGCAAAGATATAATTTTTTTATGAATTATCCGTTCCAAACTTTATTAAATATGTTTGAGATGATTTTTTGCAGTTTTTTAAGGCTTTTCGGTTTTACATATTTAGATTAAATGCGGTTTTTTTACCTCAAATTCAATACTTTATGAAGAAATATTTCTGTCTGTTAATGACTATCGTTTTATTTATATCTTGTACTGAAGATATAAAATTCAATAATCCGGCATTTCAGGGTTTAAAAGATAATAATTTTTGGAGGGCTCAGAGTTACAATGCTTATACAACTACAAATGGAGAATTTATTATCGAAAGTGCTTTAGGTTTCGAAAAAGTAACTTTTAAGATGCCATATCCTACTCAAAAGACATATATATTAGGTATTGACAATATAACAACAGCGGCGTATTCCAATACTCTTCCTGCACAATCAGAAGAATTTACAACAGGAGAAAATACAGGCAGCGGGCAAATTACAGTAACAGAATTTAATACTGAAACGAAAACTATCTCGGGAACATTTAAATTTAAAGCAATAAATGTTGACAAAGGAAATGTCGCAAAGCCTGAGATTAATTTTACAGAAGGAGTTTTTTATAAAATTCCGGTTAATATTACTTCCAACTACTAAGAATTAAGTTTTTCATTTACAATTGTTTGGTTTTTATTTTTTTAAATCTAAATAAAAACATAAATAAACTAATATATAGTAGATTACAGAAAAATAAGACTACATTTGCTATATTATTATAAATAAGTACATATGAACATTTTTGTTGGAAGCCTTCCATTCAGTATTGAGGAAGCAGATTTAAGAGAGTCTTTCGAGGCTTACGGAGCAGTAGATTCAGTTAAGATCATTACTGATAAATTTACAGGAAGAAGCAAAGGTTTTGGTTTTGTTGAGATGCCAAACGATGCTGAAGCTCAAAAAGCAATTGATGAATTGAACGGAGCTACTGTTCAAGGTCGTGCAATTGTGGTTAATAAATCTGAACCGAAACCAGAAGGCGAAAGAAGAAGCTTCAACAATAACAGTCGTGGTGGAGATTCACGCGGTGGTTATGGTGGAGGAAACAGCCGTGGTGGAAATGACCGTGGTGGTAACAGAGGAGGATATTAATATTTTTTTCTAAATATATAAAAGGGATCAACGTAAGTTGATCCCTTTTTTTATGCAGTAAAATTTGTTTCAGGTTTCAGTTTTAATTTGTTTCACGTTCCAACAACCTGAAACCTGAAACAAAATAAAACTTGAAACAAAATAAATTATAAGTTCGCTACAAGCCAGTCTCCAACTTCGCTGGTTTTGTATGCTTTAGATCCTTTTACGGCTAAATCTTCTGTGACAACTCCTTGTTCTAATGATTTGTTTACAACTGCTCTGATGGCTTCGGCTTCATCTTTTAGTCCAAAAGCATCTTCGAACATCATTGCTGCAGATAAAATAGTCGCTAATGGGTTAGCAATATTTAATCCTGTTGCCTGTGGATAAGATCCGTGAATTGGTTCATATAAAGAAGTGTGCTCTCCTACAGAAGCAGATGGCATTAATCCCATTGAACCTGAAATTACAGAAGCTTCATCCGTTAAAATATCTCCAAATAAATTTTCAGTAATCAAAACATCATAGGAGTTTGGCCATTGAACCAAACGCATTGCAACTGCATCTACAAATTCGTAAGAAACGGTAACTTCAGGATAGTCTTTTTCCATTGCCTGAACTGTTTCTCTCCATAAACGAGAAGTTTCAAGAACATTCGCTTTATCAACGCAACATAATTTTTTGCTACGTGTCATTGCAAGTTCAAAACCTTTTTTAGCTAAACGCTGTACTTCGGCTCTTGTATAGACACAATTGTCGAAAGCAGTTTCTCCGTCGTCTCTTCTTCCTTTTTCTCCAAAGTAGATTCCTCCAGTTAATTCTCTTAAGAATACTAAATCTGTTCCTTCAATTCTTTCTCTTTTTAATGGAGAGTTGTCAATTAAAGAAGGGAAAGTAAAAGTAGGACGTACGTTTGCAAACAATCCTAATTTTTTACGCATCAATAATAATCCTTGCTCCGGACGAACTGGTGCACTAGGATCGTTATCGTATTTTGGATGACCAATTGCTCCAAATAAAACAGCATCGGCTTTCATGCAAACTTCGTGCGTTTCATCCGGATAAGGAACTCCAACTGCATCAATTGCAGCAGCGCCTGTTAATGCCGGTGTCCATGTTATTTCGTGATTGAATTTTTTTGCAATAGCATCAGATACTTTTACGGCTTCATTAATTACCTCAGGACCAATTCCGTCTCCTGCTAAAAGGGCTATGTTAAATTTCATTTTTTGATATTTGTTTGTTATTAAGGTTCAAAGTGGCAAAGGTTCAAAGGCTCAAAGTTTAAAAACAACAAAGAGAAAACCTTTTTCCCTCTGTAACTTTGAACCTTTGTGCCTTTTATTGCGTAATTACATTAAGCATTTTTTGAGTTGCAATAATTGCGGCAACAGTTTGATCTGAATCTAATCCGCGTGTTTTAAATTCTTTTCCATTATTTACCCAGGTTATGATTGTTTCACATAAAGCGTCAGAGCTGCTTCCAGGAGGAATTCTGACAGCATAATCAATCAATTTAGGAAGCGTTAGTTTTTTACTTTTGTAAATTTTAGATAAAGCATTCATAAAAGCATCAAACTGACCGTCACCTTGCGCATGTTCTTCTATGATTTCTCCATCAAGATTTAAACTTAATGTTGTCGATGGGCGTGTTCCTTTAGAATGTATTAATATATAAGATTCGATGGTAATTTTGTCCTGATAAGTATGACTGTCCAAAACATCTGAAATGATATACGGAAGATCTTCTTTGGTAACAGTTTCTTTTTTGTCGCCTAATTCGATGATTCTTTGTGTGACCAATTTCAAATCTTCCGGATTTAATTTTAAACCTAATTCCTGAAGATTTTTTTCGATATTGGCTTTTCCAGAAGTTTTTCCTAAAGCATATTTTCGTTTTCTCCCGAAGCGTTCCGGAAGCAGATCATTAAAATATAAATTGTTTTTATTGTCACCATCGGCATGAATTCCGGCAGTTTGCGTAAAAACATTATCACCAACAATAGGTTTATTGGCAGGAATTCTATAACCGGTAAAAGTCTCGACTAGTTTACTTACTGTATATAAAGAAGTTTCCTTGATGTTGATACTTACCTCTGGCAGGTAGTCATTTATAACAGCAACAGTACTTTCGAGAGGTGCATTTCCTGCTCGTTCTCCCATTCCATTTACCGTAACGTGAAGTCCGTTTATGCCTGCTTTTATAGCTTCCATAACATTGGCAACACTTAAGTCGTAATCGTTATGTGCATGAAAATCAAAATGTATTTGTGGATATTTTGCTCTGATTTTTGAAAGGAATTCGAAAGTCAATGAAGGAATCAAAACGCCTAAAGTATCAGGTAATAAAATTCTTTTGACTGGCTGAGTCGATAAAAAATCCAGAAATTGAAAAACATATTCCGGAGAATTTCTCATTCCGTTGCTCCAGTCTTCCAGATAAACGTTGGTTTCTATATTGTTTTCTTTTGCTAAAGCGATAATTTGTGCAATTTCAGAAAAGTGCTGTTCCGGAGTTTTTTTTAATTGATGCGTCAAGTGATTCATTGAACCTTTGGTCAATAAATTCTGCACTTTAGCACCTGCTTTTTTCATCCATTCGATCGAAACGCCACCGTCTACAAACGAAAGCACTTCGATCCTGTTAATATATCCTCGTTCTTCTGCCCAGGATGTAATGCCTTTTACGGCTTGAAATTCTCCTTCGCTTACACGAGCAGAAGCGATTTCGATTCTATCAATATTTAATTCCTCCAACAATAATTGCGCAATGGTTAATTTTTCTGCAGCAGAAAATGATACTCCTGAGGTTTGTTCACCATCACGAAGTGTCGTATCCATTATTTCAATTTTTCTTTTTTCCATATTGATATTCTAATTTCTAATGGGTTGGATATAATTGATATCCGCATTTTAATTTTTGACGCTGATTTTACGGATTCGCTATAACGGATTCGCTGATAAAAACGGATTTTTAGTATTCAATAAAATGAAAATCCGTGTCGATCCGTGCTTTTGCGATAGCAAATCTGTTTTATCTGCGTTCTATGTTTTCTAATTTAATTTAGAAAAACCCGACAAGTTTCAAAAACCTGTCGGGTCTAATAGATTGAACAAGATTTTTTTAGTAAGGAAGTTTATCGGCGAAAGTCACAATATCTTCTTTAATATTTTGTAAATAATCAATGTCATCAAAGCCATTAATCATGTTGTTCTTTTTGTATCCGTTAATTGCAAAAGATTCTTGCTGACCAGTTGCTAATAAAGTAATTGTTTGATTTGGCAAGTTGATTTCTAGTTGCGTATTAGGATCAGCTTCTATTGCTTTAAAAATCGTGTCAGCAAATTCCGGACTAACCTGAACTGGTAAAACCCCGATATTTAAACAGTTTCCTTTAAAGATATCAGCAAAGAAACTAGAAACTACAGCTCTAAAACCGTAATCGTAAACTGCCCAGGCAGCATGTTCTCTAGAAGATCCTGAACCGAAGTTTTTTCCTCCAACAAGAATTTTTCCGCTGTAAGTTGAATCGTTTAAAACGAAATCAGCTTTTGGAGTATCATCTCCGTTGTATCTCCAGTCTCTGAAAAGATTGTCTCCAAAACCTTCACGTTTTGTAGCTTTCAGGAAACGAGCCGGGATGATTTGATCTGTATCTACGTTCTCAATTGGCAGCGGCACTGCACTGCTGGTAAGTATATTAAATTTATCGTATGCCATTTTTTGGAATTTTAGATTTTAGATTTTAGATTTTAGATTTTCTTTTGAAAACTTAAAACTTAGAACCTAAAAATGTTTTGTATTAAATAATGTAAATCAATTTTATTTGAAGAAGTTTAGATAAAGATTGCTCATGGTTGAAAAATCTAAAATCTCCAATCTAAAATAACTCGCGCGGGTCTGTTAGTTTTCCGGTAACAGCAGCAGCGGCAGCCATAATTGGACTCGCTAATAATGTTCTTGAACCAGGACCCTGACGACCTTCAAAGTTTCTGTTTGAAGTACTTACTGCATATTTGCCAGCAGGAACTTTATCATCGTTCATTGCTAAACACGCTGAACAACCCGGCTGACGTAATACAAAACCAGCTTCTGTAAGAATATCTAAAATACCTTCTTCTTTAATCTGAGCTTCAACAACGTGAGAACCCGGAACTAACCAAGCGGTAACATTATCTGCTTTTTTTCTTCCTTTTACAATTTCGGCGAAAGCCCTAAAATCTTCAATACGTCCGTTTGTACAACTTCCTAAGAAAACATAATCAATTGGTTTTCCAATCATCACATCATCTTCCTGGAAGCCCATATAAGCTAACGATTTTTTGTAAGTTTCCTCACCGCCTTCAACTTGATTAGCGTTCGGAATATGTTTAGAGATACCAATTCCCATTCCTGGGTTAGTACCATAAGTAATCATTGGTTCGATATCTGAAGCTTTGATGTTTAATTCAGCATCAAAAACAGCATCATCATCCGTTTTAAGAGTCTTCCAGTATTCAACTGCTTTTGTCCATGCTTCACCTTTAGGAGCAAACAATCTTCCTTCAAGGAAATCAAAAGTAGTTTGGTCAGGAGCAATCATACCACCACGAGCACCCATTTCGATACTTAGGTTACAAACCGTCATACGACCTTCCATAGTCATGTTTTCGAAAACATCTCCGGCGTATTCAACAAAATAACCTGTTCCTCCGGAAGTAGTCAATTGAGCAATAATATAAAGTGCAACGTCTTTAGGGCCAACACCTTTACTTAATTGACCGTTTACGTTGATACGCATTTTCTTTGGTTTTGGCTGCATAATACATTGAGTAGAAAGCACCATTTCAACCTCAGAAGTTCCGATACCGAAAGCAATCGCTCCAAAAGCACCGTGAGTAGACGTGTGAGAATCTCCACAAACAATAGTAGCACCTGGCAAAGTAATTCCGTTTTCAGGACCAACTACGTGTACAATTCCATTTTTAATGTGACCTAACCCCCAGTGCGAAATTCCGTATTCGGCAGCATTATCTTCAAGAGCTTTAAGCTGATTTGCAGATAGTGCATCTTCAACTGGTAAATGTTGGTTTATGGTTGGTGTATTGTGATCTGCAGTTGCAAAAGTACGCTCAGGGTATAAAACCTTAACGCCTCTGGCTTTTAATCCTAAAAAAGCAACAGGACTCGTAACCTCATGAATGAAATGACGGTCAATAAAAAACACATCTGGTCCATCTTCAATTTTACGCACTACATGTGAATCCCATACTTTGTCAAATAATGTCTTACTCATTTTTATTTTTTTTAATTGTAATTTCTAACCACAGCAATTTCCTGCTCATTATAATAGGAAAACAAAATTAGAAAAAGATATAAGGGCGTCAATTTCAATATTTCATTATATACGATACCCAAACTTAAATACAAATTGTGATTGGCTTTTTTTCCTTAGATTTGATTGTAGAATGAATATAAATTGGTTTTCCTTTTCCTTTTCAGGTTAATTTTGATTTGATTGCTTTAATTTTAATAGTTGGCAAATTTATCTCAAAATCAATATAAAATATAGGTTTTTATTCAAAAAAATGTAACAAAATGAGTTAAAATAGTAATAATTATTAGGTTTGATTTGTTTTGAAGTTTTTGTTTTTATGGATTTTAATGGCTTTAAAAGCTAATTTTTGAAGTTTTTAAATATTCTGAAATTCATTAAAATACTACGACATCCAAGAAGTGTATTTTTATGAAATTTTATGATTTTTAATGTAAAAATGAATTTGTTGAAGAAGATAGTTTTAAAGATTAATTCAATGAGTTTTTGAATTCCAATGGCGTTAGATTGGTTTTCTTTTTGAAGAGTTTGCTAAACGACTGAGGATATTCAAAACCCAATTGATAGGCTATTTCTGCTACCGAAAGATTGGTTGAAATTAGGAAATCTTTTGATTTTTCGATGAGTTTCGAATGAATGTGTTGTTGTGCATTTTGTCCGGTCAGATTGCGGAGCATATCGCTAAGGTAATGCGTAGAAACGTTGATTTGCGAAGCAAGAAAATCTACTGTAGGTAATCCTTTTTTTAAGGTTTCGGCATTATTAAGATAATTGTCCAGCGTTTCTTCGACTTTCAGTAATAAATCGTGGTTGATTGTTTTTCGGGTAATGAATTGACGTTTGTAAAAACGATTACTGTAATTAAGCAAAACATCAATATAAGAAACGATTACATCCTGACTCATTTCGTCAATAGCCGTATGAAGTTCATTGTCAATGCTGGTTAATAATCCTATGATAGTTGTTTTTTCGCTATCAGAAAGATGAAGCGCTTCATTGGTATCATAAGAGAAAAAGCCATATTTTTTGATCGTTTTTCCTAAAGGATAATTTCTAATAAAGTCTGGGTGAAAAAGCAGCGTATAGCCAAAATATTCAACTCCTTCCTGATTATCGGTAAAAATCAATTGATTGGGAGATGTAAACATTAATCCGCCTTCATTAAAATCATAATAACCCTGACCGTAACCCATTTTTCCGTTAGTAGAATATTTATAGGATATTTTATAAAAATCGAGCAGAAAATGGTTATTAGTTAAATCAGCATTTATAATGAGTTTGGTATTATCAACCAAGGTAATCATAGGATGAAGCGGCTTTGGTAGCTGAAACAAACTATGAAATTGTGATATTGAGGAAATTTTTGACGGATTGTTGTTTTTCTTTTCCATGACATAAAGTTATAAAAATTTGAAAATTAATCAGGCTTTCCGAAAAGTATTGAACAGTCTCTTTTTAATTTTGAAAGAATAGCTTCGGAGAAGCGAAATATTGATAGAAATCATATTAATTATTGATAGCAAAGCTCCAGCGGATCGAAATATTTTTAATACTGCTTTATTTCGCTCCGCTGGAGTTCTTTTACATCCGCATGATTGAATTTCTATACATATTCTGCCCCGCTGGGGCTTAATAAAATTAAAAAGAATGTTGAATGTTTTTTGGGAAGCCCTAACGGGAATTATTATGCTCCCAAAAATTGTTTGCCAAATGCAGCGCGAAAAACTTCGTCACCTTGTTCCTGTCTTTGTTTGTAAAGTGCTTTTGCATCTTCTCCGGCTACATATCTCAGTTGGGTTTTTCCGTCAGTAGCAGCTTCGTAAACAACATCAGCAATTTGTTCCGGTGTTGATGCCATTTCAAACATTACATCTACATTTTCAAACATTTTGTTTGCCATTGCCTGATATTCAGGTTTAACGCCGGTGTCAAGCGAACCGTGAAGGAATTCTGTTTTAATACCGCCCGGAGAAACCGTTTTAATATTGATTCCAAATGGATTTAATTCATAAGCCATACTTTCGCTCCAGCCTTCCAGTCCCCATTTTGTTGCATGATATACAGATCCTAAAGGAAAAGAAATCAATCCGCCAATAGAAGTTGTGGAGATAAATAATCCACTTTTTCTTTCTCTGAAATACGGAATAAAAGCATTGGTAACACGAATTACGCCTAATAAATTTGTGTTTAATTGTTTTGTGATTTGATCGTCATTAAAGCTTTCCAAAGGACCAATTAAACCATAACCTGCATTGTTAAAAACGATATCAATATCGCTTAATTCCAATGCTTTTTTAACGGTGCTTTGTATTTGGTCGTAATTCGTAACGTCTAATGGTAAAAGCGTTACATTGTTTAAGTTAGAAAGTTCAGTTTCTTTTTCAGGATTTCTCATTGTTGCGATAACATTCCATCCTTTTTGTTGAAATAATTTTGCTGTAGCTTTTCCTAATCCTGATGATGCGCCTGTGATAAAAATAGTTTTCATAATAATTTGTTTTAAATTGATAAGGCAAAGTTCAGGATAGAGTGCAGTTTAAAAGTGTTCATTTTGGTGCAATGAGTATCCAAAATGAATAATCGAAGTTTTTAACCTCAAATAATCTAAATTTTATCATTTTTATTGCTTTTTAACAGTTTCTAATAATGATTTTGATTAATGCTTTTTGTTCAATTCTTTATTTCCTTAAGCCAAAAAAAAGCGTAAATTTGAACTTCCTCCATTTTCCATAAAGCAATTTTTATAATCCATATAATCAGAGATTTATATTTGGAAAAATTGGAATTTGGAATTTTAATTTTGTCTTTTAAGCTTATGTATTTAATATTCGATACTGAAACAACTGGATTACCAAAACGTTGGGATGCTCCAATTACTGATTCTGATAACTGGCCTCGCTGTATTCAGATCGCCTGGCAGCTTCACGACGAAATGGGGCAATTGATCGAACATCAGGATTACTTGGTTAAGCCTGACGGATTTAATATTCCGTATGATGCAGAACGTATTCACGGAATTTCTACTGAATTGGCTGAAGCCGATGGAATCACTTTGGCCGAAGTTTTAGAGAAATTTAATATCGCTTTAAGTAAAACTAAATTTATTGTAGGTCAGAATTTAGGTTTCGACGTTAATATTATGGGAGCTGAATTTCATAGAATGAGCGTAGATTCTCCTATGAGTACAATGCCGGTTTTAGATACTTGTACTGAGGTTACGGCGTCATTATTAAAACTTCCGGGTGGTCGTGGAGGGAGATTCAAATTACCAACACTAACAGAGTTACACGAATATCTTTTTAATAAACCTTTTGCAGAAGCGCACAACGCAACTGCCGACGTTGAGGCAACTACGCGTTGTTTTTTAGAGTTAATCAGAAGAGAAGTTTTTACCAAAGAAGAACTGGATGTTCCAAAGGATTATTTTAAGGAATTCCAGAATAGAAATCCACAGGAATTTCCTTTAATTGGTTTAAAACATATTAATTTAAAAGCAGCTTCTGATAAAATTAGAGAGCAGCTAAAAGCTTTAGAATCGGTTGGTAAAGAAACTACGGTTTCACATTCTGACAGAGAAGATTTTAAATCGGCAAAATATGCGCATTTACACAATCATACCCAGTTTTCGGTTTTACAGTCAACAATAGGTATTGGTAATATTGTTGCTGCTACAGCCAAAAACGGAATGCCGGCCGTTGCGATGACTGATACTGGTAATATGATGGGGGCTTTCCATTTTGTGAGCGCCGTTATGAACCATAATAAAGCAGCATCCGGAAAAAATAAAGCTTTGGTTGAAGCTGGTGAAGAACCAACAGAAACTGAAATCAAGCCAATTGTAGGATGTGAATTTAATGTTTGTGACAATCACCTGGATAAAAGTAAAAAAGACAACGGTAATCAGGTTGTGTTATTGGCCAAAAATAAAAACGGCTATCACAATCTGGCAAAAATGTCGTCGATTGCCTTTACAGACGGATTTTATTACGTTCCCAGAATTGATCGTGCAATTGTTGAAAAATACAAAGAAGATATCATGGTTTTGTCCGGGAATTTATATGGAGAAATCCAGAGTAAAATTCTAAACGTTGGTGAAAATCAGGCCGAAGAAGCTTTGATTTGGTGGAAAGAGCAATTTGGGGATGACTTTTATTTAGAAGTAATGCGCCACAATCAGGAAGACGAAAATCGTGTAAACAAAACCCTGATTGAGTTTTCTCAAAAACACAACGTCAAATTAATTGCGACAAACAATACCTATTATTTAAATAAAGAAGATGCCAATGCGCACGATATTTTGTTGTGTGTAAAAGATGGTGAAAAACAAGCTACGCCAATTGGTCGTGGTCGCGGATATCGTTACGGATTGCCTAATCAGGAATACTACTATAAATCATCAGAAGAGATGAAAAAACTCTTCGCTGATTTGCCTGAAGCCATTATCAATATTCAGGAAATTGTAGATAAGGTTGAGATTTATTCACTTTATCGAGATGTATTACTTCCTAAATTTGATATTCCAGAAGAGTTTGTAGTTCCAGAAGATGAAGCTGATGGCGGAGTTCGGGGTGAAAATAAATACCTGCGACACCTGACAATGGTAGGAGCGAAAAAACGATATGGAGAAATTACAGAATCGATTCAGGAACGTTTGGATTTTGAGTTACTAACCATTTCCAACTCAGGATATCCGGGTTACTTTTTGATTGTTCAGGATTTCATCGCCGAAGCAAGAAATATGGATGTTTCGGTAGGACCGGGACGTGGATCTGCAGCGGGCTCTGCCGTAGCTTATTGTTTAGGGATAACCAATATTGACCCTATTAAGTACGATTTGCTTTTTGAGCGTTTCCTGAATCCGGATCGTGTATCCATGCCCGATATTGATATTGACTTTGATGATGAGGGTCGTGGTCGTGTTATGGATTATGTAATCAAAAAATACGGTCAAAAACAGGTTGCGCAGATTATCACTTATGGTAAAATGGCAACCAAATCAGCAATTCGTGATACAGCTCGTGTACTGGATTTACCTTTGTTTGAAGCCGATAGAATTGCAAAACTGATTCCGGCAATGATGCCATCTAAATGGAATCTTGCGCGTTTTATTTCTGAAAACGAAGACGAGGTTAAAAAAGCCCTTCGTTCTGATGAATTTGATAATGTAAAAGAATTAATCGCCATTGCCAACGAAGATGATTTGGCGGGAGAAACCATTCAGCAGGCAAAAATCCTGGAAGGATCCATGCGAAATACCGGAATTCATGCCTGTGGAGTAATTATTACACCATCGGATATTACAAATTATGTTCCCGTTACCACCGCAAAAGATTCTGATTTATATGTAACACAGTTTGATAACTCGGTTGCAGAAAGTGCAGGATTGCTGAAGATGGACTTCTTGGGTCTAAAGACCCTTACCTTAATAAAAGACACCGTTAAACTGGTAAAATATAGAAACGGAATTGATCTCGATCCGGATACGTTCCCAATTGATGATGTTGAGACTTATGCACTTTTCCAGAGAGGAGAAACGGTTGGAATCTTTCAATACGAGTCACCCGGAATGCAGAAATACATGAAGGATCTGAAGCCAACGGTTTTTGGAGATTTAATTGCCATGAATGCCTTATATCGTCCGGGACCTTTGGAGTATATCCCATCTTTCGTAAGAAGAAAAAATGGTGAAGAAGAAATCAAATACGATTTAGATGCTTGTGAAGAATATTTAGGAGAAACCTACGGGATTACCGTTTACCAAGAGCAGGTAATGCTTTTGTCGCAATCGCTGGCTGACTTTACAAAAGGTGAGGCCGACGTTTTGCGTAAAGCGATGGGTAAGAAACAAAAGGATGTACTGGATAAAATGAAACCTAAGTTCGTAGAACAAGCGGCAAAAAAAGGTCACGATGCAAAAGTTCTGGAGAAAATCTGGAAAGACTGGGAAGCATTTGCGAGTTACGCCTTTAACAAATCGCACTCAACTTGTTATGCCTGGATTGCGTATCAAACCGCTTATTTAAAAGCACATTATCCGGCAGAATATATGGCGGCGGTACTTTCGAATAATATGAATGATATTAAACAAGTATCATTTTTTATGGAAGAATGTAAACGAATGGGATTACAGGTTTTAGGACCAGATGTAAACGAATCGTTTTACAAATTTACCGTAAATGATGAATACGCTGTCCGTTTTGGTATGGGAGCGATTAAAGGAGTAGGTTCCGGAGCTGTAGCAACCATTGTAGAAAGCAGAAAAGATGGTAAGTACAAATCGATTTTTGATTTGGCTAAACGTATCGATTTGCGTGCAGCCAATAAAAAAGCAATCGAAAATCTGGCTTTGGCTGGTGGTTTTGATTCATTTGAGGGAACTACAAGAGCGCAATATTTTCATGATGATGGTGACGGAATTACTTTTTATGAAAAAGCGATTCGTTACGGATCGAAGTTTCAGGAAAATGAAAACTCATCTCAGGTAAGTTTGTTTGGAGAAGCAAGTGAAGTTCAGATTGCAGAGCCTGTTGTGCCTCCTTGCGAAGATTGGAGTACCATGGAAAAATTGGCGAAAGAAAAAGAAGTTGTTGGAATTTATATTTCCGGACATCCTCTTGATGATTTCAGATTTGAGATGAAATACTTTTGTAATGCCAGATTAGAAGCCCTTAAAAGTATGAATGAATATGTGGGTAAAAATCTAAATTTTGCCGGAATCATTAATAATGTACAGCACCGTGTGGCTAAAAACGGAAAAGGCTGGGCAGTATTTAATTTAGAAGGATATGATGAAAGTTATGAATTTAAAATTTTTGGTGAAGAATATTTAAAATTCCGCCATTTCCTGATTCAGAATAACTTTGCTTTCCTGAAAATAGTAATAAAAGATGGCTGGGTAAATCATGACACCGGTAAAAAGTCAGATCCAAGAATGCAATTTGTTGAGATTAGGCAGTTGCAGGATATTTTAGAAGCTTTTGCTAAAAAGCTGATTTTGTTGTTGAATATAAAAGATTTACAAGCAGAATTTATTCATAATCTGAGTCAGTTGTTTAATGCCAATAAAGGTGATAATGCCGTGACTTTTGAAATAATGGAACTAGAGAAAATCAAACGTTTGGTTGAGGTAGAAACTCCCGCTGATTTTGAAGAAGCAGATGATGCTGTTTTTGTAGACGAGAATGAAGATACTGATACGCCACAAGAAAATAAAATTCAGGAAGTAAATGAGGTCGAAGAAATAAAAGTAGTTACTAAACTAACAATGCCTAGTCGTAGGCTAAAAGTTAAGATTTCAACTGAGTTATTGATAGAATTAGAAAAAATGCAGGTAAATTTTAAGCTGAACTAAATTTTAACAGTTAAAATTTAGAAGAATGCATTTTTTTTACGTTAAAAATATGCATGCATAATACTTTTTTAGTAATATTGCTTAAAATTACAACGATTTCGTACCAAGTCTAACAATGCAAACTATAAGAATATGTTAAAATAATCTAAGTTTGTATAAATTAATTAAAATCAGAATTATGAAAAAGAACCTTTTCTTACTAGGATTATTAGTTTGCTCTATGGCCACAATGGCGCAAACAGAAAAAGCGGATAAACCAGAAAGTTGGTATTTTAAAATTGGTGGATCTTATTTCAACCAAACTGCTTCTACAGAATTTCCAGTTGTTGGAGGTCAATTGCCAAATAGAGATGTCTATGCAGGTACTTTAGCAAATAATAAATTAGTTTCAAGAGAAGGTGTTACTGGTTCTTTTGGACAAGGTTTTAGAAGTGGAATTACTGCTGGTTACCGTTTTTCAACACGTTTGGGAGTTGAGATGGCAGCAAATTACTACGTAAGTAATACTAAAACAATGGCACAAACTACAGATAGACTTATTTCATACAACCCTGCGACTAGTCCAGCGGCTACTTATTTAAGTTTTACTGCAGAAGGAGAAATTAAAGCTTTTGATTTGGCACCGGCACTTGTGATGTTTTTAGGTGAAGCTCATGGTTTTGAACCATATACTAAAGTTGGAATCATTGTTCCAATTCACGGAACGTTAGATATTAAAACTGATAGAACTTACAGTACTTTTGTTGGGGCTAACCAAGTAGCAACTACTAATGCTTATTCAAAAGATGTTGTTAAGCCAAATCCTTCACTTGGATTTATGGCCTCTATAGGTACTTCATATAAATTAGGAAAACATATTTCTGCTTTTGCAGAATTAGAATACCGTAACTTTACTGTACACGGAAAAACTAAAGAAACTGAAGTATACACTGAAAATGGTGTAGACAAATTAAATACTCCAACTACTTTCCGTCCTGATGCATCATATTCTGCAAGTCATACTAAATATGTTGAGACAATCAGTTCTACTTCAAATAGTAAAGTAACTAATGCAGCTGGTTTTGATAGTACAAGAGCTACTGACGATGTTAGTACTTATGTTGGTATTTCAGGTTTAGGTTTGACTTTAGGTCTTAAATACAGCCTATAATTTAAGAAAAATTATACTTTATAACAAAAAGAGGATATTCATTTGAATATCCTCTTTTTGTTATTGTAGGTTTTACGTCTTGTTTGTCACCCTAATTTCTAAAATATTTTTCAGGAGCTAATCCCGCTCCCGAAGCTTCGGGACGTTTCAATCTTTTGTGGCAAACCCCGCCACAAAAGGATTTCCACTTCTATCGGGGCTATGAGAATCATTCTCATCAGAAATTTTTCGTTTAGTTTGCAATAAACCCCACAGGTTTTTAAAACCTGTGGGGTTTATTAATATTGTAGGTAAACTCACAATTGCAATAATTATTTAGAATTTCTAAATTCCTTCAAAACTTCATCAATTACCCAGGTCGTTCTTGCTGCTGAAGTTCCTTTTGAAGGAGAAAAACCTTCACTGCCTAAAATTTCTGTCACAACAGTTTCGATAAAAGGCTGTTGAATATGAAGTGGATTTTCGATTGTAATACTTTCTTTTTCTCCATTTGTATATTGAAGATGTATAGGATCATTTCCAAAAGTAGAGAAAGAAATTTTTCCTTTGTCACCTACAATATCCGTGTTGTCATAACGCTCAAAACTGGCAAAATTCCACAGACCGGTTCCATGAATTCCGTTTTCGAATAAAAATGACATAGAAACTGAATCCTCTGCCGGATAGGCTTTTAGTTGTGAACTTGCATGTCCGCGAACAGACTGAATTGGGCCTAATACAAAATCAAGAAAGTCTAAAGTATGACAAGCTAAGTCAACAAATATTCCACCTCCTGAAATATGAGGTAAAACTGTCCAGGGCAAATTGATCTCATCGTCATATCTTTCTTCAAAAGGGTGGTATAAAACACAGTTTACATGTCTAACAGTTCCAATTTTATTCTGATCAATTAATTCTTTTATTTTTAGGAATCTTGGTAAACTTCTTCTGTAATAAGCAACAAACAGCGGTACATTATGTTCTTTGCAAACACGGATCATTTCATTGCATTCTTCAAAATTTAGTGCCATTGGTTTTTCTACGTAAACCGGTTTTCCGGCTTTGGCACACAAAATTGTATATTCTTTATGAGAGGATGGAGGAGTAGCGATATAAACGGCATCAACTTCAGGATCATTGATTAAATCAACAGCATTCGAATACCATTTCGGAACATTATGACGCTTTGCATAATCTTCTGCAAGAGCCGCATCCCTGCGCATTACAGCAACCAATGCTGAGTTAGGCGTTTTCTGAAATCCCGGACCGCTTTTAACTTCGGTTACATTCCCGCAACCTATAATTCCCCATTTTACAATTTTCATTTTTCTGGTTTTTTAGTTATTCAAATTTAGCATAAAAGGATTAGTTAAAAAAAGATAGCCACGAATTCACGAATTTTTTTAAGACAAATTTTTTGCTCACAGTATCTGCTAAATCTGCAAGATCTGTGAGAAAACAAAAAAAGCCACGAATTCACGAATTATTTTTTACGCAGATTTTAAAAAAAAATAAGCAGATGTGCGCAGATTTTTTATCAACTAAATCGGCTTAGATCTGACTAAATCTGCAGAATCTGCGTGAAATAAAAAAAGCCACAAATTCACAAAAATAATTCGTGAATTCGTGGCTAATTAAGACTAAAAGACTAAATTTTACTTTTTAGGCAAAGCTTTAAAGCCCATATTATAAAGCGTGAACGCCTGAATGTCTACATTTTCCTGAATGCTTGCTGCAACAGATTTTCCTGCTCCGTGACCTGCTTTTACATCAATACGAATTAAAACCGGATTAGGACCTGTTTGTTTTTCCTGCAATTCAGCAGCAAATTTAAAACTATGTGCAGGAACAACACGGTCATCATGATCCCCTGTTGTAACCATAGTTGCAGGATATTGAATTCCTTTTTTTACATTTTGTACAGGCGAATATCCTTTAAGGTATTCAAACGTTTCTTTATTATCCTGAGCTGTTCCGTAATCGTAAGCCCAACCTGCACCAGCGGTAAAAGTATGGTAACGCAACATATCCATTACGCCAACTGCTGGTAATGCAACTTTCATTAAATCCGGACGCTGTGTCATTGTTGCTCCAACTAATAAACCACCGTTAGAACCACCGCGAATCGCTAGGAAAGCTGATGAAGTATATTTTTGAGCGATTAAATACTCGCCGGCAGCAATGAAATCATCAAATACATTTTGTTTCTGTAATTTAGTTCCTGCATCGTGCCATTTTTTACCATATTCACCACCACCTCTTAAATTAGCAACAGCATAAACTCCTCCGTTTTCTAACCAAACGGCATTTGCAATACTAAAACTTGGTGTTAAACTAATATTGAACCCGCCATAACCATAAAGTATTGTTGGATTTTTACCGTCTAATTTTGTTCCTTTTTTATATGTGATGATCATTGGTATTTTTGTTCCGTCTTTTGAAGTATAGAATACTTGTTTAGATTCGTAATCGTCACTTTTAAAATCAACTACAGGTTTTTGGTATACCTGAGATTTACCTGCTTTTGGTTCAAATGAATAGATTGTTCCCGGAGTTGTATAATTGGTAAAACTGTAATATAATGTTTTTTCATTTTTCTTAGCTCCAAATCCGCTTGCGGTTCCTACTGCAGGAAGTTTGATTTCGCGCACCAGTTTTCCGCTATAGTCATATTGTTGTACAAATGAAACGGCATCTTTAGTATAATTGGCAAAAAAGTATCCTCCACCAGTCGTTGGGGATAAGATATTCTGGGTTTCTTTAATAAAATCTTTCCAGTTTTCAGGTTTAGGATTGCTTACATCAACCGTAACAACACGTTTGTTTGGTGCATTAAGATCTGTTTCGATAAACAATTTAGTTCCTTCGTTTTCAATAATCTGATTGTCGCTGTTAAAGTTATCTACAATTGTCACGATAGGACTATTTGCTTTCGTTAGATCTTTAATGTACAATTCATTTCCATAAGTAGAATTTGCAGCAGAAATTACCAGATATTTATCATCTTCAGTAACATAACCTCCCACATATCTACGTTTTTGATCTGCACCAAAAATAACTTTATCTTCTTTTTGCGAAGTTCCTAATTTATGGAAATACAATTTATGCTGATCTGTCTTTGCAGATAGTTCACTTCCTTTTGGTTTGTCATAACTAGAATAATAAAACCCTTCGTTTCCACGCCATGAAATCCCGCTAAATTTTACATCAACTAATGTGTCTTCCAAAACTTTTTTAGACAAAGCATCTATGATAATTACTTTCCTCCAATCACTTCCTCCTTCAGAAATGGCGTAAGCTGCTTTATTTCCGTCTTTAGAAAAATCTAAACCTCCAAGAGAAGTTGTTCCGTCTTTAGAAAAAGTATTTGGATCTAAAAAAACTTCTTCCTTACCATCTTGCCCTTTTCTATAAATGACAGATTGGTTCTGTAATCCGTTATTTTTTGAATAATAAGTGAATTTTCCTTCTACAAACGGAGCACTGATTTTTTCGTAGTTCCAAAGTTTTTCCATTCGTTTTTTTAGTTCATCACGAAAAGGGATTTTATCTAAATAACCGTAAGTAACTTCGTTTTCAGCTTTTACCCAGGCACCGGTTTCAGCTGATTTGTCATCTTCAAGCCAGCGATAAGGATCACTTACTTTAGTATCAAAATAGACATCAACTGTCTCGCCTTTTTTAGTTTCGGGATATTGAATCTTATTTTGCCCAAATGAAATTCCTGCGGTTGTAATTGCCATTATAAGAAATGTTTTTTTCATTGTATAAATTTAAACGGTTATAGCAAAAATAGCCTTTTTGTTTTGAAATGATAATGATAAAAAGTTAAACCATATAAGACCTATAAGTTCAATTAGTTTTAACTATCTTTTTTATAAGTCGTATATGGTTTTAAAATGTTACAGATTAAAGTTAACCCCCAAAACAATATTTCGTCCAATATTAGGAATTCCGTCAGTTTTTAATCTTGAAAGGTGAGCGATATATTTTTTATCAAATAAATTATTTCCGTTCAGGTTTACATCAAAAGCGTGTTTGCCTAATTTTACTGTTCCTCCAAAGCCCAGATTTACCAGAGTATATCCGTTTGAAGCCGTTTCAAAACCACTTACATTGTTCTGGTTAAAAGTCGAAGAAACATTTAATGAAGCATATCCTTCTTCGAACCAGTTTTTGATTTTAAATTCAGTTCTTAAAGTATTGTTCCAGTTATTGGCAGGAATCAAAGGCAAGTAATCCTTATTGTCTTTTTTACCTGTTACGGTTTCAAAACTGGTTTCAAAATGCAGCCAATCAAGCGGATGAGGATGAAAGTGAAGACCAACTTCACCACCATATAATTTTGCATTGTCCTGTACATAAGCAAAAACATCATTATCATCACGTGTTTCTCCAGTTGGCGAAGTATAAATGTAATTGTTTACATGATTATAAAAACCATTAATAAAGAACTCAAAATGGGTGTTTTTGTATTCTAAATTCAAATCAGTCTGAACGTTTTGTTCTGTTTTTAAATCAGCATTTCCAATTTCGTATCGATTCGTTCCTTCATGAACTCCGTTTGAAGTTAATTCGGCTAAATTTGGCGCTCTAAATCCTGTTGCCACATTCAATCGAAGTGTTAGAGGTTCAGCCAGTTGTGTTTTATATCCCAAAGAAGCATTAAAACTGTCAAAAGATCTGTCTAAAGGTAAAAAGTAGCCTTCTTCACCTTCTGTACCGTGAGCGATTGAGTTGATGTTTCTATTGTCAAAACGCAATCCGGCTTGAATAACACTGTTGTCCCATTCGTAATTTGCTGTTCCAAAAACACCAATATCATTTGTAGTGGCATCCGGAATTAAATATTCTTCACCAGAATTTTTGTTGGTCTGATGCATTCCCTGTACACCTAAAATAGTTTCAATTTTTCCAAATTTCGGAAAATGATACTTAGCATTGTAGTTAAAAGTATTCAGTTTCATATGAAGAGATGCTTCATTGCTGTCTTCAAACTCACTTCTATCATTGGCGATATACCCTAAATCAACGTCTAATTTCGAATTCTGAAAAAAGATAACATTGTTTAAACTCAATAAGTGATTAAAAATCCCTTGTCTAGGGAACATTGTATTTTTACTTGAAGATTGTTCTGCAATTCCGTCTTCAGGCATTCCCAGGTCCAGTTTATTGTAATTGTATCTTAAAACACTTGAAACACTTGAGTTACTGTAGCCAATTCCAGTTTTAAAATCGGTTTCATTATAGCGTGTGTTTGTTACGCGATCACCATCGGCAATTTTATAATCAGAATGTGTGTTGAAACTTCCGCGTGCTAAAAATTTCCAGTTATCAGTCGAAGTTTTTAATCCAATAGAAGAATTGCTTCCCTGTGTATTTGTGAAATATTTTTGGCTGAAATTAGCCTTGAATGTGTTTGCATCAGCAAATTTTTCAGGATTAAAATATAAAACTCCGCCCAAAGCATCAGAACCATATAATAAGGAAGCTGGCCCTTTGATGACTTCAACACTTTCGATTCCGGCATCGTTTAAGCCTAAACCGTGCTCGTCGCCAAATTGTTGATTTTCGATACGAACACCCTGAGAATAAACCAAAACGCGATTTCCGCTCAATCCACGAATTACAGGTTTTCCTATAGACGTTCCTGTCGAGATTTGCGAAACTCCCGGAATCGTTGCTAAACCTTCAATTAAAGTTGAAGTTCCTTTTTGCTGCAAAGTTTTAATGCTTTCGTGCTCTACCTTCATTACGTTTTGCGATTGCAATTTGTTAAAAGGCGTTGAAACCACCACTTCATCCATTTCAAAAACAGATTCAGTAAGTGTTATATCAATAGTGTTTTCTTTTAGTAATTTAGAGATTGATTTACTTTGAGTAGTGAATCCAACAAAAGTAAATGTAAGTCGAAAACTCCCGTTTGGAAGATTTTTAAAATCATATTTTCCGTTTTCATCCGTCGTAGTACCTTTATGTAATTCAGGTGCATAAACGGACACGTTTGCGAGTGGTTGGTTTTCGAGATTTGTTACCGTTCCTGAAACCGAATTTTGAGCAGAAAGAATGCTCGAAAACCCTAAAATAAGGGCTAATATTATTTTTTTCATTTGAAAATGATGCTATAGTTAATTTGATTTTTGTCTTTTAAAGCAAAAACTAAAAGAAATAGTAAAATCTGCCGATCCGGAGCATTTCAGGATGGGGAAATCAACTAATTTTTTTTGAATCAGATTAAAAGATTTTGATTGTCTTTCGAGTATAATCGAAATTAAGAAACTAGAGCTTCGGGAGGACCGCGCAGTAAATACGGATTTTCTGAAAGTGAAAATATTTTCTCTGAAAGAGAGAAAAAATAAGGGATTTGAGTATTGAAATTGTGAAATTGAAAAGCAAATTGTTCCGGCACAATATAACTTCCAAAAACAAAATGACAAACAAAACAAATATCATAATCATGGTGCTGATGCGTTATCTCACCATTAGGATCATTATAATTGTGGTGGCATTGTTTTTCTGAAAGTTGTTTTACAATATGCTCATAACTGTGTATCGACTGAAACAATATTGAGAACAATACTGTCAGAGCCAGAGAAACACTTAATATGAGCTGCTTTCTTTTCATTCCTGACAAAGGTATAAAAGATCAAAGTAAAATTGATTTATTTTTTATATTCTCATGCTTATTTGTTGAAAAAAGTGCAACGATTGCTTTTATTCACCATCAAAAACAGAATAATTACGATCTGATTGTCTCCGGAACTAGCATTATATTATATTTGTAAGTAAAATAAATCTACACTAAAAACCGTTTACTTGAAAAACTCTTTAAAACCAAAATACGATATGCGATTACTTTTAAGTTGTTTATTTTTAGTGTCGTTTTTCAATTCTTTTGCGCAAGAAGTTAAGCCTGAGCTAAAACCTATTGTTAAAATCGATTCGTTGTATCGTGAAGATCAATTTTACTTTTCTATTACTTATAATCTTTTGGTTCAGGGGCCATCAGGACTTAAACAGGATAAGTTTTCAGCCGGAATTTCGGGTGGTTTTTTGCGCGATATGCCAATTAATAAAGACAGGACTATTGCAATTGCAGCCGGTTTAGGATTTAGCTACCAAAATTTTTACCAAAATCTAACCATTTCAAAAGATCAGAACGGTAAACAAGTTTATGGTGTAAATAATTACAGCGAATTTGCTTCGAATCGATATAAGCAGTATTCAGTAGATGTGCCTATTGAGTTTAGATGGAGAAATTCGACTTATGAAAGTTATAAATTCTGGAGGATTTACAGTGGTGTAAAATTAAGTTATGTTTTCTCTGATAAGTCGATTTTAAAAGATGGAGATAATACTTTTAAAATCTCCAATAATAAAGATATCAATCAATTTCAATACGGTATATATCTTTCAGCAGGTTACAATACCTGGAACGTGTATTGTTATTATGGTTTGAATGGTTTGTTTGATAAGTCAGTTAAGACAGTTTTAGGCGAGAATGTAGCAGTAAAAGCAATGAATATTGGTTTGATTTTCTACATTTTATAACCATAAATACAAAAACAACAACTGCGGAAATATCCCTATAAACGTCCCAATTAATAATTCATTTGGCGAATGTGCCTCCATTTCCAATCGGGAAGAAGCAACAACACCCGTCATTAAAATTAAAAAAGCCACCCAATATGGGTTTTGCAGCTGGAGATGAATATTTAAACCTATTGCAAAAATCGTAAATCCACTAATTGCCATCATATGCAAACTTGCCTTTATCTTGAATAAAGAACATACCAAAGCTAATATTGTACTGAACAAGGCACCAAGAAAAAAGAAGTGGAGTTCTGGATAACGGGTAATTACAATACTTCTTTTAACTAATAAAATATAAAGGAAACACTGTAGAATAAGCGGAATTTTACGTTGTGAAGTCTCATGAACCATTACTGAATTTACATGTCCTGTTGAACGAAGCAACAAGAAAAACAATACGGGAACTAATATTGTAATGATCAGGATCTGAAATAAAACATAATATTTCTCTTCGTTTGTAAAAATGTCATTTTTGCAAAAAAGGTAAAACAAAGTGGCATACATCGAGATAAAAATCGGATGTAATATATAGGAAAATATAGGAAGTATTTTTTTCAAAACGTTGTATTTAGTGGTGTTAAGCAAATATAAACAAATAATGTTTTTTTGCCACGAATTGCAGGAATTAGCACGAATTTTAATTTGTAGCAAACTTTTATTAATCTGTCACAAAAAAATAACCACAAAGAATTAGTGAGAATTTGTGAAATTGGTGGCAAACCTTTTTTTAAATTTGACAAAAAGAATTTCTAAATGAGCATAAACTTAAAAAGCCTTATCCCGGTTCTTAATGCCAAATGGACAGGCTCAGACGCTGATATTTTTGTTGATCATATTTCAATCGACAGCCGTTCGTTACAAAACGGTTCTGAAACTTTGTTTATTGCCTTGTCAGGCGTTAATAATGATGCTCATTTGTACATATTAGAATTAATTGAGAAAGGGGTTCAGAATTTTGTCGTGCAATATATTCCTGAAAATTGTGTGGGAAAAGCCAATTTTTTGCTAGTTGAAAACACACTCAAAGCTTTGCAGGAATTTGCGGCTTATTATCGTAATCTTTTCCATTTTCCTATTATCGGATTGACAGGAAGTAATGGTAAAACGATTGTAAAAGAATGGCTTAATTTTTTGCTTAGCCCGGATTATAATATCATCCGAAGCCCAAAAAGTTATAACTCACAGGTTGGCGTTCCGTTATCTGTAATTGCAATTAACGAGAAACATAATTTAGGGATTTTCGAAGCCGGAATTTCGACGGTTAATGAAATGATAAAACTCGAAAAAATTGTGAAGCCTACAATTGGAGTTTTAACTAATATAGGTTCTGCGCATGATGAAGGTTTTGAAAACCTGCAGCAAAAAATAAATGAAAAATTATTATTGTTTAAAGAATCAGCGGTCATAATTTATCAAAAGAATCCACTTGTAGAACAGTGTCTTAATTCATTTTGTATTCAATATCCATTAAACGAAAGAAGGGTTTTTTCGTGGAGTTTTTCAGATAGTTCTGCGGATGTTTTTATTCTGAAAAAAGAAAATAAAAGTGATTCAACAAGTATTAAATACCAATATAAAGACGAGGTTTTTAATTTAGAAATTCCGTTTAGTGATTCGGCATCGATAGAAAATACAATTTCATGTTTGTTGGTTTTGCTTTATTTTAAATATGATTCAGAAACCATTCAAAACCGTGTTCAAAATCTGTATCCGGTACAAATGCGTTTAGAGGTGAAAAACGGAATCAATAATTGCAGTATTATTGATGATAGTTACAGTTCAGATTTTCAGTCGCTCAAAATTGCTTTGGATTTTCTGGAAAGCCAGCAAAAAAAGAATGCTTCAAAAACAATTATCCTTTCGGATATCTTTCAAAGCGGATTCTCGAACGAAGAATTATATTCTAAAGTGGCACAATTAATATCTGATAATAAAATAAATCGTGTAATAGTAATTGGAACAACGATTTCTTCGTTTGCAGCTAAATTTTCGAATTGTATTTCGTTTCAAAATACGGCCGAATTTATTGCTCAAATCGAAAGTTTGAATTTTGAAAATGAAACTATTTTAATAAAAGGGGCAAGGTCATTTCAGTTTGAAGAAATTGTTTCTTTACTCGAAGAAAAGACGCATGAAACTATTCTTGAAATCAACCTGAATTCGATTAGCCATAACCTGAATTATTACAAGTCAAAATTAACCAATAACGTTAAGCTGATGGTTATGGTGAAAGCTTTTGGTTATGGAAATGGAGGTTTGGAAATTGCAAAATTATTGGAGCATCATAAAGTAGATTATTTAGGTGTGGCTTTTGCCGATGAAGGAATCTCGCTTAAAAATGGTGGAATAAAATTACCCATTATGGTTTTAAATCCTGAATCGACCAGTTTTCCTTCGATTATTCAATACAACTTAGAACCTGAAATTTATAGTGTAAAAGGATTAAAAGCTTTCCTGAAAATTGCACGCGAAAAGAATTTAAAAGATTTCCCGATTCATATAAAATTAGATACAGGAATGCATCGTTTAGGTTTTGAAGAAAATACGCTCGACGAATTGATTCAGACCTTAAAAGGGAATTCAACTGTAAAAATAAAAAGTGTACTGTCGCATTTAGCAACAAGTGATGAGTTGCAGCATTATGATTTTGTGATTTCTCAGATTAATTTATTTGATAAACTGTCGTCTAAATTAATATCAGAATTAAATATAAATCCAATTCGTCATATCTTAAATACTTCCGGAATCAGCAATTTCCCGGATGCACAATATAATATGGTGCGTTTAGGAATTGGTTTATACGGAGTTTCAAATGATCCGGCTGAGCAAAAATATCTGGAAAATGTGGGAACCCTGAAATCGATTATTTCTCAGGTTCGTACTATTCCTGCCGGAGATAGTGTAGGTTACGGACGTCGCTTTATGGCAGATAGGGAAACTAAAATTGCTACAATACCAATAGGTTATGCTGACGGAATTTCGAGATTATGGGGGAATCAGGTTGGGTTTGTTACTATTAAAAATCAGAAAGCCTACATTTTAGGAAGTGTTTGTATGGATATGTTGATGGTCGATGTAAGTCACATCGATTGCAAAGAAGGAGATTCGGTTATTATTTTTGGCGAAAGCCCAACTGTTATAGAAATGGCAACTGCATTAAAAACAATTCCGTATGAGATCATGACCAGTATTTCGCAACGTGTAAAACGGGTATTTTTCAGATAGATTTTGAAACTTTGCAGAAAATTCCGTATTTTCGATATCAATTATTATAAACTAAAATAAACAATTATGGGGATATTTTCAGAATTTAAGGAATTTGCAATGAAAGGCAACGTAGTCGATTTGGCTGTCGGGGTTATAATTGGAGCTGCTTTTGGTAAAATTGTGAGCTCATTAATTGAAAATGTAATTACGCCATTAATATTAAAGCCCGCATTAGACGCCGCACATTTGTCTACTATAGAAGAGCTTACGGCCTTTGGGGGAGTCAAGTACGGTTTGTTTCTTTCGGCAGTAATTAACTTTCTAATTGTTGCTTTTGTTTTATTCTTAATTATTAAAGGAATAAATCATGCAAAAAAGAAAGAAGTTCCGCCACCAGCTGCACCAGCAGGACCAACACAAGAAGAATTGCTTATTCAGATTAGAGATCTGTTAAAAAATAAATAATATACCGCTACACTAAGTCTAACTTAACCGCTTCTTGATTGAGGCGGTTTTTTTGTTTTTGTTTAATTTGTAACATTTTGTTATTTTTTGTGAAGCGCCTTGTTTTGTTTTTTATTATAGCTACTTTTGCATAGTAGATAAGAATAATTCATACTAAAAATATAAAAATGAGAATAGCCGTTGTAGGTGCCACTGGTATGGTTGGCGAGATAATGCTTAAAGTTTTAGCAGAAAGAAATTTTCCTGTTACAGAGTTAATTCCTGTTGCTTCTGAAAAATCAATAGGAAAAGAAATTGAATATAAAGGTCAAAAATATAAAGTTGTAGGATTACAAACCGCTGTTGATTTAAAAGCTGATATCGCTGTTTTTTCTGCTGGAGGCGATACTTCATTAGAGTGGGCGCCAAAGTTTGCTGCAGCCGGAACAACTGTTATTGATAACTCTTCGGCATGGAGAATGGATCCGACAAAAAAATTAATCGTTCCTGAAATCAACGCTGATACTTTAACAAAAGAAGATAAAATTATTGCAAACCCAAATTGCTCAACTATTCAAATGGTATTGACTTTGGCTCCGTTGCACAGAAAATACAACATCAAAAGAATCATTGTTTCTACATACCAGTCAATTACAGGAACTGGTGTAAAAGCGGTGAGACAATTAGAGAATGAATATGCCGGAATTCAGGGAGAAATGGCTTATAAATATCCAATTCACAGAAATGCGATTCCACATTGCGATAGTTTTGAAGAAAACGGATACACTAAAGAAGAAATGAAATTAGTTCGTGAGACTCAAAAAATTCTTGGTGATAACACGATCAGAGTTACAGCAACCGCAGTTCGTGTTCCTGTTGTTGGCGGACATAGTGAAGCAGTAAATGTTGAGTTTACAAATGATTTTGATGTAAACGAAGTACGCGAAATTTTACATCATACAGATGGAGTAGTGGTACAAGATAACCTGGATACTTTTACCTACCCAATGCCATTATATGCAGAAGGTAAAAATGATGTTTTTGTAGGTAGGATTCGTCGTGACGAAAGCCAGCCAAACACCTTAAACATGTGGATCGTTGCTGATAACTTAAGAAAAGGAGCTGCAACAAACACCATTCAAATCGCTGAATATTTAATTCAGGCAGGTTTGGTTTAATCAGAGATTAAAGAAAATTGTTATAGAGAAAAAACCGTAATTGCAGCAATGTGATTACGGTTTTTTTATGCAGAAATGTTTTTATAATTGGTAACTTAGCGTTTAAAATTAGATTTATGAACTTTGATAATTATAAAATAATCCCAAATTATAAGACCAATAAAACAGACTTATTTCTGGCTGAAAATGAAGATATTCTGGCTTGCGAGAAAACCTTGAATATTACTTTTGATGAAGATTATAAAGAATACGTTTTAAAATACGGAAGCGGAATTCTGGGAGGAACTTACGTACGGATCTATCTTCCTGAAACTATTATACTAACTCTGGATGAATGGAAAAACCGCATAACCGAATATTGGTTTTGGGATGAAGGTAAAGATGTTTTATCTAAAGAGGAAGTTTTATCCCGGGATTTTGGCGCTGTCAGAATTGGAGATACCTATGACGGAGATGAAATTATTCTTTTTAAAAACGAATATTTTGTACTGCCAAGACATAACGAAATGATTTATAAAACAGGAAAGAACCTTGAAGAAACTATAACCTGGTTGTGCTCATCAGGAATACTGACCGAAGCATTTTCTGAAAGAGAGTTTGAACCTTTTGATCCGGGTGATTTAGGCGATTAAAATTAAATAATTCCTAATTGCAAAAATAACTAAAAGCTTTTTCAGATTTGGGTCTTAAAGTAGGGTTGTTAAATCAAAAAAATAAAATGGAAAACTTAAAATATATTGAGGATAATTATATAGAGATTCAGGATATAATTAAAATAGCTGATATTTCTTTAGAGAAGCTAAATGAATTGATTGAAAGTAAACTCGTTCCTGAGCCTTCTTATATTGTAAATTCAGAAACGACTATTACTTCTTCACTAAATGATAGTCATAAGATTGTTTTTACAAGGAAATATTTTCATCCGGTTATTTTAGAACTTATAAGAGAGCATTCTGAGTATAAAAGTCCGGAAGACTTTAAAAATCAATTCAAACAAAATTTACTAACTAATTTAAAAAATCATACTCAAAAGACATTTGCTTATGGAAATGTGTTTGATGAAAATAATATAGTAGATACTCAAAAAATAGATAGTGCGCTGGAAGAAGAGTGGACTCATTTTTGTAAAGGAGTGTACGGAATATGCACTTTAAACAATAATGAAAATGATATTATAGAAAAAGAAATTGCAATAAAAAGAATTCTTAATTTCATCGAAAATAAATTTTCACTGAATGATAATGATAAAAATAAATTGAAGGAACTAAACGATGAGTTTAATAAATCTACCAGCAATTTTGCACCCTATCAAAGAGAATTAAGCAGCAGAGGAAAATATCTTGATAAGCAGTTAAAAGAGTTTGATTTAGAAGATTTAATAAAGAAGTATTATTAAAAAGAGGCCATAAAAAAAGCGAGAATTTAATTCTCGCTTTTTTTATTATTTAATATTCAGGTGCTAATTCTAATTCTAATCCTTCTAACTCGGTAGTAATTGGAATCTGGCAGCCTAAACGGCTATTTGATTTAACATAAAATGCTTCCGACAGCATGGCTTCTTCTTCATCTCCCATTTCCGGTAATGCAACATCATTAAGAACATAACACTGGCAAGAGGCACACATGGCCATTCCGCCACAGGTTCCTTCAACAGGAAGTTCGTATGCTTTGCATAGCTCCATTATATTCATTGCCATATCAGTTGGAGCTTGTAACTCGTGTATAACTCCTTCTCGATCTTTAATCTTTATTAATACATCCATTTTAATTTTTGGAATTTTACTGGTTAGGATTTTATAACGTGAAAAAATCCTTACTTATGTTAGCTATTTTTAATACTAAATGCGTATTCTTTTTTGTTGCCTTCTTTAAGGCGCATTTTTAAACCAAGTGTATTTCCGTTTTTCTCCAGTATGGTAACTAAAGCAATTACAGAATAATAATCTTTGTCTGATTGAAAGATCAAAGTGCCTTCGTAAGTTGAATTCGTTACTCCTTGTTTATCTGTTGTTACAGATACTTTTCTTGGATTTGTGAATTGGGCTGCACTATAAGTTGCTTTGTTTGCAAATTTAGCTTTTCCATCGCAGAAATCGTATAAGAAATCATAATTACCAATTCTTAGACTTCCTTCTTGTTCATTTGCATTTGTTGAAAATACAATCTGACCTGCGTATTGAAAATCTGACCACTCTTCGGCTTCATTGAGCCATGCTTTATCAACAATTAGAGTTTGGGTAGTTTGTTGTGCATAATTTGCAGAAACAAAAAATAATAATAAAAACAGAGCGTAATAATTCTTCATAATTTGATATTTAGGAGTTTTGTGACAAATTTAAGTTAAATATGTAACAATACCTTGCCTGAAACTCTTAAAACTTTGCGTTGTTTTTTATGAAATCCGCAATAAGTAGTATTTTTTGAGTTGATTTTTTACAGATTCAAAAAATAATCCACCAAAGAACTATTATTCTTGTTAATTGATTAAATGTAAAAAGGAGAAAAAATCTCCTTTTGTTACATTATATTTACCACCGTTTCAATTTGTGGAGCGTATTTTTTTATTGTTGTTTCAACGCCTGCTTTTAAGGTCATTTGATTTACGCTACAGCTAATACAAGCTCCTTCAAGACGTACTTTGACATGTTTGTCATCGTCTATAGAAATTAGTGTAATGTCTCCTCCGTCAGAATTTAAAAAAGGTCTGATTTCATCCAGAGCCAATAATACGTTGTTTGTTAATTCTTCTGTTGTCATAATATTAATGTGTCAATTAGAGAATTAGAGAATTAGATCATGCTTAAAGAAAATTTTAAATTCTCTCAAGAGCATTATCTAATTGTCTCATTATCTCATTATCTAATTATTTTTTTACTGCTGAACAACCTGCCATAGTTGTAATTTTAATGGCTTCTGTTGCAGGTAAATTTTCATTTCTGTTTACTGTTTCCTGCACAACATTTCTCGTTATTTCCTCAAAAATGGTTTCTATTACTGATGCTGTCTGCAAAGCTGCAGGGCGACCAAAATCTCCCGCTTCACGAATAGATTGTACAATTGGAACTTCTCCTAAAAACGGAACATCTAAATCTTCAGCAAGGTTTTTTGCACCTTCTTGTCCAAAGATATAATATTTATTATCAGGTAATTCTTCCGGTGTAAAGTATGCCATATTTTCAATAATTCCCAAAACTGGAACATTAATATTATCCTGCATAAACATAGCAACTCCTTTTTTGGCATCGGCAAGAGCCACAGCCTGAGGAGTACTTACTACAACAGCTCCGGTAATTGGTAAAGATTGCATGATCGAAAGGTGAATATCTCCAGTTCCCGGAGGTAAATCGATTAACATAAAATCTAATTCTCCCCAATCTGCATCAAAAATCATTTGGTTTAATGCTTTTGCAGCCATTGGACCCCTCCAGATAACAGCTTGACTTGGAGCTGTAAAGAAACCTATAGAAAGTATTTTGATATCATAACTTTCAACCGGCTTCATTTTTGATTTTCCGTCAACAGTAATCGAAATTGGTTTTTCGTTTTCAACATCAAACATAATTGGCATCGAAGGGCCGTAGATATCTGCATCAAGAACTCCAACATTAAAACCCATTTTTGCAAGTGTCACGGCAAGATTTGCAGTAACAGTTGATTTTCCAACTCCACCTTTACCAGAGGCAACGGCAATAATATTTTTGATTCCCGGGATAGCCTTTCCTTTTATTTCGTTCGGGTTTTCCTTTGCTTCGACTTTAATATTTACCTTAACTTTTGCTTCAGGAGATACCAGTTCATGAATCGTTTTTCTGATATCATCTTCGGCTCTTTTTTTAATGTGCATTGCCGGAGTGTGCAAAAGCAAATCGACTACAACTTCATCACCAAAAGTAATTACATTGGCAACAGCACCACTCTCAACCATATTTTTTCCTTCTCCCGCTATAGTGATTGTCTCTAGAGCTTTAAGAATTTCTTTTCTGTCTAATTTCATTTTAATCTACTGTTTTCTATTGAAAGAAATCGATTTAAGCATTGTGTTTATTTAAACTGATTTCAGACTACAAAGATAACAGATTATGTTCGGATTCAAACCCTTTTAAATCGTATTTATTGATATTGAGATTACTCAAAACGATTGACATTGTTTGTCTTCGCATTCTAAATCTAAAATGATATTGAAATTTTTATTTTATAATTCTCTATTTAAAACATTTTTACCGCTTAAAATAAGCGATAATAGAGAAATAGGTTTTTATCCTGATGTTTATGACAGAGATGTGCAATTGTATAAATTATTGTATTCAGATGCTTTTGTTGTGAAGTAAATAAAAAGAAAGCCGACAAATGGATAAATCTGTCGGGTTTCTTAAAAAATGGTCTACAAGTTTATTCGTATTTTAAATATTTCAGCACATCGATTTTGGTGACCTGATACGCTTTTGTCAGAACAATTAGTAATGTCAAAAACAACAAAGAAATCAGTGCGATACTAAACGGAATAAATGAAATTCCAATTCTGAAAGCAAAATTATCCAGCCATTTTTCTAATAAAATATAAGCCGGAATAATGCCAATTATAAAACCAATTAAACAAAAACCTACGTATTGTTTAGATAATTCTTTTAGTAAAACATCTGTTTCTGCGCCTAATGTTTTTCTAATGGCGATTTCTTTCAATCTTCTTTCCATCGAAAATGAAGCCAAAGCAAATAATCCGAAAACAGCAATAATAATAACCACAAGATTTAAAATAAAAAATAAATCTTTCTGTTTGATTTGTTCTTCATAAGTTTTGGCAAATCCTTTATTGATAAATTCATAATCAAAAGGATAATCTGGATTGACATTTTTCTCCCAATAAGATTTTAATTTTGCTAAAGTTTCGGTCAGGTTATTAGGCGAAACTTTTATGTAAACGTTTTCAAAATTATTCCATTTTAAAGTTTTCATAGTTACAAAAATCATTGGAGGAACTTTACTTTGGAGTCCTGTTATGTGAAAGTCTTTTACAACTCCAACCACCTTAAACTTCATAACTCCTTTATCGCTTCCCCAGCCAGAGGTTAATATGGTATTTATAGGGTTTTTAAGTCCTAAATCTTTAGCGAGAGTTTCGTTAATTAGCCAGTTACTTATAGTGTCTGAGGCAAATTTTGGTGATAAATCCCGTCCTTCAACAATCTTAATTTTCATCATATCCAGAAAGCCGTAATCCATTTCGATGTTTCTGGGCTGCACAAAAATGCCATTATATGAAAAACCAGAACTTGAACTGCTGCCGTATCCAAAAGAACCTGTAAATGTAGATACATTCTCTACACCTGAAAATTTAAGAATTTCCTGTTTTGTCGTCGTGTATTTTTGTCCTTTTTTAGCTTGGTCAGTATATCTAAACGGAACACGAATTACCTGAGACCCGCTAAAACCAAGTTCCTTATTCATCATATAAGAAACCTGCGAGTTTACAATTAAGGCACCAATGATAAAAAAAGCGGCAATACCAAACTGAAAAATCAACATTGAATTTCGAACCCAAATTCCGCTTTTACTTCTGGAGAAATTGCCTTTCAAAACTTTTAGTGTTTCAAAATTTGAAATATAAATGGCTGGAAAAATACCTGCAAGAATGATTACTAATCCAAATATAAAAATAAGCTGCAGGTAAAATTCGCTACCATTCATTGTGAGTGACTTATTCAAAAAATTATTGTAATAAGGCAGTGACAGCTCTACAATTGCCAGCGCACAAATAATCGCCAAAACCACAATAATGGCAGTTTCAAATATAAATTGAGCAATGATTTGCTTTTTGCTGGCGCCAACAATTTTGCGAACTCCCACTTCTTTGGCACGTTTTATTGCCGAGGCAGTTGCGAGATTAATATAATTTACTAAAGACAATGTAAGAATCAAAATAGACAAGCCTACCATAATATAAAGCAGTTGTAAATTGCCTCTTCCTTCAGGAAAATTATCTCCGTTAGGCGATTTTGTACCATGTAAACGTGCTGTGGCCAATTGGTCGAGAACAACTATAATGTTGCCATTTTCTTTGATAAATTGTTCTGGTGTTACGCCTTCTTTTTTAGCTTCTTTTACAATTCTATTAACAAAATTTACGTGTTGCATCTTCTTTAAAACCGTCTCGATATTGGCTCCTTTTTTGGTTTTAATTATCAAGGTGTAACTGAAGTTGCCCCAATTTTTAATGTCGTCCTCTCTGATCAAACCTCCAAAAACATAATTTGGTTCTACAGATGAAGGTCTCATGATTTTATAAACTGATTTTACAACATAAGGTTTATTGTCCTTTGTAATAATTTTGCCAATAGGATCTTCATTTTTAAAAATTAATTTTGCAGTTTCATCAGAAATAGCAACACTGTTTTTTTCTTTTAAGATGTCTTTTTTAGCTCCTTTTAGAATTGGAAACGGAAAAGAATCAAAGAAGTCATAATCTGCGAGGATAATTTTTTTGCCAATCCATTTTTGATTTTGATATTTTATTACATCTTCATTATACCAGCCAGTACAAAAAGTTATAGATTCAATCTCAGGAATGGTTGCTTTACAGGTTAAACCAAAAGGTACCGGACTTGAGTTCCATAAATCGGCATTTCCAAATTTATTCAGAACTTCATATACGTTTTCTTTTTCAGGATTCCATTGATCATACGAGTTTTCATTATTCCAATATAAAATTGCGAAAATGACACCGGCAATTCCAATGCTTAATCCCATGACATTCAAAAACGAAAACAATTTGTTTTGCTTTAAATGATATATAAATATTTTAAACCAGTTAAAAATCATGCTTTATTTTTTATAGTTATTATAGTCGTTTTGGATAATCAATAGTTTTTTTAAGAACCATTTATTTTTAAATCATAGCTAATATTTTGCATACAAATCCCATCAGGACGATGAATGCTGTTACAATAAACTTTATCATTTTCGTATTATTTAGCGTCCATAAAAACATCAACATTTCTCTGATTTAATTTTTCAGAAAATATAACACCATCTTTCATGTGTATTGTTCTTTGCGAGAACGAAGCATCATAATCAGAGTGTGTAACCATCAGTATAGTAGCGCCTTTAGCATGTAGATCAGTTAAAAGTTCCATAACCTCATTCCCATTTTTACTATCTAAATTTCCCGTAGGCTCATCAGCAAGGATAATTTTTGGATCGTTTACCAAAGCTCTTGCAACGGCAACCCTTTGTTGTTGTCCGCCTGAAAGCTGTTGCGGATAATGTTTTAATCGGTGTGAGATATTTAGTTTCTCGGCAATTGCCTCAATTTTTTGTTTTCTTTCAGATGCTTTTACATTATTATAAAGCAAAGGCAATTCTATATTATCATAAACCGAAAGCTCATCAATCAAATTGAAATTCTGAAAAATAAAACCAATGTTTTCTTTACGAACAGCTGCTCTCCCTTTTTCTTTTAAGCCAACCATTTCCTGATCTAATAGTTTGTAGCTTCCGCCGCTCGCGCTGTCAAGAAGCCCAATGATATTTAATAAAGTCGATTTACCACAGCCAGAAGGTCCCATAATAGTCAGGAAATCTCCTTTTTTAATTTCTACAGAGATTCCGCTTAAAGCTGAAGTTTCTACTTCTTCTGTTCTAAAAACTTTGGTTAAATTTTGAATTGTTATCATAGTTTTAAAATTATAGTTGTTGTTAATTCTATTTTTTGATTGATGATTGAAACGCTGTTAATTATGAATTGTAAAATGTTAGTTGTAAAATGTAAACTGAGCCTGAGAACTGTTTACTGCGAACTACTAATCGATAACTCCTCAATATCTTTATAATCAGAATAAGAGGATATAACTACTGATTCGCCTTCTTTTAATCCTCCAAGAACTTCATAATACGAAGGATTTTCTCTTCCTAATTTTATATTTCTTCTTTCGGCTTTATTTCCTTTTACCACAAAGATCCATTTTCCTGCGGTTTCCTGATTAAAACTTCCTTTTTGAATGACAAGAGTTTTGTTTTTCTCTGATAAAATTAGTTTCACACCAAAACTAAGTCCGTCTTGCAAAACGATATTTTCTTTAGAGGTAAAAGCCAGTTCTACTATAAAATGGCCGCCTTTTACTTCCGGAATTACTTTGGTAACCAGAACTTCCAGATTTTTCCCTTTAAATTCTACCTGTCCTTTTAAACCTTCACGCACTTTTTCGAGATAAAATTCATCGACTTCAGCAGTTAATTTATAGCCTTGTTTAGAATCTATTTTCCCGATGCTTTCACCAGCCTGAAACGTTTTTCCTAAAACAGGCTGGAACGAAGTCAATCGACCGGATTCAGGAGCAATAATTAAAAAGTTCTTTTTATTGTTTCTCAAAATATCCAGACTTTTTTCCATGGTTTGAATCGAGTGGTTGATTTGCGAAATCTGAATCTGATTCGTTTGTTTTTCTTTTTGAATACTTTGCTGAATCGTTCTTTTTCGTTCTTCCTGAAAACGAAGACTTTCTTTAAACGTATTCCAGTCATTTTTAGAAATCACCTCTTTTTCATATAATCGGGCATTCATGTCGTATAATCTTTTGGCATCATTATAATCATGCTCGATCAAAACCAAATCTTTGTTTAGATTTAGTTCCTGATTTCTAATGTTCAGTTTTCCTGTATTCAAATTGTTAATTTGTTCGATAATCGCCGTTTCCTGAGTCAGGTAATTAAGTTCAGTATTTGGGTTGTATAAACGTGCCAGCGATTGACCTTTAGTAACCATGGCTCCATTTTCGACAAAAATCTCTTTTACAGATCCTCCTTCAGTAACATTTACAAGCATCACATTCAAAGGTTCTACTTTTGCCTGAAAAACAACAAAATCTTCAAAAAAGGCTTTTTCAACTTTCTGAATACTTAAATCTTCTGCTTTTACATTTAAGCTTCTTTTAGTGTTAAACGAAAAAAATATGATTGTTGCCAAAACTAAAAAAACTCCAATTGCTATTGTGAGATATCTAAATTTTCTATTTTTACGAGGAATTACTTTGTCCATTTTTTTTAATAATTTACTGATTACCAATAGGTAAATACTATGCCATAAAAATTATTATTTGTAAAGTATTGATTTTAAAGAAGCTTTAAAAACCACTCAAAAAAGGAGTGTTCGATAATGAACAGTTGATCGTTCATTATCGCACAATAAAATAAACCATGCGAAAAAAGCAAGCCCAAATATTAATCGTTGACGATCAGGAAGAAATTCTTTTTTCGGCAAAAATGATCCTGAAAAAACATTTCGAAAACATTTTTACGGCAAATAGCCCTAAAAAAATCATTTCTATTTTAAGTGAAAATGAAATAAATGTGGTTTTGCTAGACATGAATTATAGAATTGGTTTTGAAGATGGGCGGGAAGGCATTCATTGGCTTAAAGAAATCAAAACACTTTCGCCACAAACGGTTGTGATTTTAATGACAGCTTTTGGAAAAATTGATACCGCCGTTGAAGGAATAAAAATTGGTGCTTTTGATTATGTTTTGAAACCCTGGCACAACGAAAAGTTAATAGAAACTATTGATAAGGCTGTGGCCGAAAGCAGAAAGAACAGCAAAAAGGTTGTAGAACAAAAAACGGAAAAAAGCTATTTTACCGGCAATTCGCCTAAAATAAAACAAGCCTATTCTATTGCAGAAAGAGTTGCCAAAACAGATGCTAATGTATTGATTTTGGGCGAAAACGGAACAGGAAAATATGTATTTGCAGAATTTATTCATTTAAACTCAGAGCGAAAAGAACAGCCTTTTGTGCATGTTGATCTAGGTTCTTTGAGTGATAATTTATTCGAAAGTGAACTTTTTGGTTATGCAAAAGGTGCTTTTACTGATGCAAAAACAGATACGCCCGGAAGATTTGAAACCGCGCAAAACGGAACTGTTTTTTTAGACGAGATTGGGAATATTCCGTTGCATTTACAGTCTAAATTATTACATGTTCTACAAACTAAAACCGTTACGCGCTTAGGAGAAAGTAAACCCAGACCTTTGAACGTGCGTATTATTGCAGCAACAAACAGTGATTTAAAAGCTGAGGTAAAAAATAAAACGTTTCGCGAAGATTTGCTGTACCGCATCAATACAATGGAAATTTATTTGCCATCATTACGCGAACGAAAAGATGATATTGTACCAATGGCGCATTTTATCCTGGATAAGATTGCCCAAAAATACAATCATGGTCACGAAGCTTCGGGATGGCATTTTGATGATAATGTTGCGCCATATTTAGAAAAATATCCCTGGAAAGGAAACATTCGCGAATTGGAAAACAAAATAGAACGCGCTTTGATTTTGGCTGATAATAATACTATTTCGGTCACAAATCTGGATATTTTAGATTTCGAAGAAATTCAGGAAAACGATGAAAACCCGCTATCAGAAATGGAAAAAAGTGCAATCGAAAAAACACTTTTCAAATACAACGGAAACATCAGTAAAACGGCAGAAGAGCTAGGATTGTCAAGAGCTGCGTTGTATAGAAGAATTGAGAAATACGATTTAAAAAATTCATAATCTAAAAAATATTTTTGCTCCAAATTAAGAAGTTAAAATAATATTTCTTTTGTTTCACGCAGATGCTGCAGATTTAGGCAGATTATTTTTATTTTGATCTAATTTATCTGCTTCGATCTTTTTAAAATCTGCGTGAAACAAATTTAAGAATCATTTTAATCCTTTAATCTGTAGCAATAAAAAATAAAATAATGAAAAACTGGAAGTTATATAATGCGTTATTCATAAGGGTTTTGTTTATTATGATTCCCTTTTTCTTTTGCATTTTTTTGATTTATAAAACGCTTTATTACAATGCAATTTTAGTTGGTTTTTTTATATTTCTATTGTTGTTTGAAATGTATTTTTATATCAAAAATCATTCTTTGTTTTATGATAAAACATTGCTTTCGATATTACAAAATGATTTTTCTACCAATTTTCCAGAAGAATATAAAAAGGAAAATTTCAAGAATTTGCATCTTTTATATAATAAACTGAAAGTTCAGCAACAAGAACAAATCTCTAAGGAACAAATTTATCAGTCGATTTTAAATAATATTGATACTGCGACTTTAATTCTTGAAAAAGACAATGACGATTGGAATATTTTTTTAATGAATGATTGTTTCTCTCATTTATTTAAAGTGCCAAAAGTGAGCCATTGGACATATCTTAAAAATTATCTGCCATCGCTTTGCAGTGAGATTGAGAATGTAGGTTTTGCTGAAATAAAATCGGCAATTTCGATTAAAATTGAAGATAAGGATTTGCAGACTTTTGTACTTCAAACCTCCAGTACGAAGACTTTCGACAAAGAATATTATATTATTTTACTGGATAGTATTCAACGTGTAATTGAGAAAAAGGAAAAAGAAGCCTGGATTAACTTAATGAAGATTATTTCGCATGAATTAATGAATTCTCTAACGCCAATTCGGGCACTTTCGCAAAACCTGCTTCATATTGTTGATCAGGAACAACTGGAAGAAGATGATTTTGAAGATATAAAAAGCAGTATTTCGACCATTATCAATCGAAGTGATCACTTGCAGGTATTTGTGGAAAATTATCGAAAACTTGCCATGCTGCCAACTCCAACGAAACAAATGACGCCAATTAATATGCTTTTTGAAGATTGCATGCGAATTATGAGTCCAATTTTGAAAGCAGAGAATATAGAATTGGTTAACGAAATTAATAGTTCAAGGTCGATTTTAATTGATAAAAGCCAAATGGAACAAGTGATTATTAATTTAATTACAAATAGTATTTACGCCTTAAAAGAAAAGACAGAAAAGAAAATGTTCTTGTCGAGTTACACCGAAAATAATCGCTTTTTTATTATCATTTCAGACAACGGAAAAGGAATCGATACCGAGATTAGGGATAAAGTATTCCTGCCATTTTTTACCACCAGAAAAGATGGTGCCGGAATTGGATTAACGCTTTCTAAAAACATCATCGAAGCGCACGGCGGCTACCTAAGTTATCAAACCGATGAAGATAAAACAAGTTTTGTAATTTGTTTGATTTGATTTGAACCATATAAGTGATATAAGTTCATTTTAGTTGGGACTTAAAATAGTTTCTGAATCTTTGTCAAAGTTATTACGCGCATTTTTGTCATCCCGAGGAACGAGGGATCTCCGCAAGAAATTCCGCAAGCAAGGTTTTCAATTTTTGTCGAGCTACCAACGGAAATCCCTCGTTCCTCGGGATGACAAAAAATGAGAATAAAATAACTTTGAATTTTTAAATGAACTTATATCACTTATATGGTAAAAACCTTTAAAATTCAATTTCAGGCGTCCAAAAATGTTTTTCGAAGTCTATAATTTGATTGTTTACGACTTCAATACCTTCGCTTTCCAGCAATTGCTGCATTAAATTCGTTCCGTCAAAATGATGTTTTCCGGTTAGTAATCCTTTTCGGTTTACAACTCTATGTGCCGGAACATCTTCCATATTATGGCATGCATTCATTGCCCAACCTACCATTCGGGCAGAACGTGCAGTTCCTAAAGCTTTCGCAATTGCGCCATAAGAAGTTACTTTTCCGTACGGAATTTGTCTGGCGATCGCATAAACCCTTTCAAAAAAATTATCTTCAGCCATAGATTTGGATTTTTTTCGCCACAGATTTCACAGATTAAAATGATTTTTAACTTTGCCTGTAAAATTAAATTTTCAACCAGATTTTACAGATTTATGCAAATCTAAAAGGATCTTTTTTATTTAATTTTATCTGCAAAATCTGCGTGAAACAAATTTAAAAAAATCATTTGTAATCCTTAGATTTATAAGTTACCCGAAATAGTAATTCAGGATATTAAAAAGTGTAGCAATGGCAATTATTCCCGTGATACTACCAATAATAGTATTCATGTTTCGCATGATATAATCGGTTTTCTTTTCAATTCTTCCAAAGAAACCAATATAACTGTACAAAGCGGCAAATGAACCTAACACAGAACCAAATACAAAAGTAAAAATAATGTTGTTTTCAAATGCAAAAAGATGATAAGAAGCCAGCGTAACACTCACCACCACATAATACGGAATAGGGAAGAAGTTCAGGCCGGAAAGTAACATTCCTAAAAAGAAACGGCTTTTTTTACTGCTCTTTTTAATCTTCGATTTCTTGGCTTTGGGTTCTTTTGCAATAAACAAAAAGTAAATCGTTAATATCGAAAATATAGCAAATCCAACCTCACGCAATAACGTAACAACATCAGGACGATTGTCGATTACCTGTGCGAATAAAACCGCAAGGGAAACCTGAAAAAAGATTACTAAAACAGCGCCGGCAACAAACCATAAAGCGTTCCTTTTTCCTTCTTTCAAATTTACTTTCGCAGCTGTCATATTGATTAATCCGGGTGGAATAATCCCAATGAAAGCGGCAATAAAACCTGAAAGTAATGGGGTAAGTAATGCCATTCAGTTATTTAATGGGTTTGAAAAAATGTTTTTAAAATTAAATTAGTCTTTAATTTTAAAGCGAATATACGTAATTGCCTTGTTAATTTCTAAATATTGTTTCTCGTAAAAAGTCTGAAAAGCAGTAACTTCCTCAGGGCTTCCTTCGTTTTTATATACATTATGATTTGCATATAAAACCTCATGTCCTTCACCGTGAAGTAATCCAAGCGTGTAACCGTGCATGAATTCACTATCGGTTTTAAGATTTACGACACCATCTTTTTTAAGGATCTTTTTATACAGTTTCAAAAACTCAGAATTTGTCATTCTGTGTTTTGTTCTTTTGTATTTGATTTGCGGATCCGGAAAAGTAATCCAGATTTCATCCACTTCATTTTCATTAAAAATATGATTGATCAATTCGATTTGAGTACGAATAAAAGCAACGTTATGAAGTCCGTTTTCAACAGCGGTTTTGGCACCTCTCCAGAAACGGGCTCCTTTAATATCTATTCCGATAAAATTTTTGTTTGGATATCTTTCTGCTAAACCAACAGAATATTCTCCTTTTCCACATCCTAATTCTAAAACTAATGGATTATCATTTTTAAAGAAATCAGAGTTCCATTTTCCTTTCAAAGGCATTAAATCGCCTACAACTTCTTCTCTGGTTGGTTGAAAAACGTTTTGAAACGTTTCGTTTTCTCTGAATCTTTTTAGTTTATTTTTACTTCCCACTTTTACAAAAATTTTCAGCAAAATTAAGGAATATAAACGAATGAAAATAGCGCAAATTGGTTTAAAGTTTTTTAGCCACGAATTACACGAATTAACGCTAATTTTTTGCCACAGATTACACAGATTAAAAAGATTTTTTTTAAATACTCCGTTAGGAGTTAAATGTCGGTAGAAAATTAGATTAGTACACCAGATAAAAAACTACAGCAGTTAATTTTTTCGCCACGAATTTCACGAATCTACACGAATTAATTTTACCGCTTTAAACTGAATTAAAGAAGGAAAAATTAGTGAAAATTAGTGAAATTCGTGGCAAACTATTTTAATTACAGATTAGAAAAATCTTTCCAATCTGTGGCAAAAAAATTACCCGTAATGCGCCTCAGTAATAGGTTTTAATTTAGGATCAAGCGTTTCATCGTGTTGGGATAAATCAAGTCCGATATGTTCGTTTTCTTCAGAAACACGAAGCGGAATAATAAAGTTCGTCACTTTAAACAAGAAATAAGCGCCGAAGAAAGTAAAGATCGAAACCAAAACCAGCGCCATCATATGGTGAGCGAAAACATTCCATCCACCGTGAAGTAAACTTGCATCTTCGCCATGAGCGAAAATCGCAGTCAGGATCATTCCCATAATTCCGCCAACACCGTGACAGGCAAAAACGTCAAGTGTATCATCAAATCTTTTTGAGAAACGACAATTTACAACCGAGTTTGAAACCAAAGCAGTTATAAATCCAAAAAACATACTTTCAGGAACCGATACAAATCCTGCGGCAGGTGTTATGGCAACTAAACCTACAACAGCTCCAATACAAGCACCAAGAGCCGAAACTTTTCTGCCGTTCATACGGTCAAAGAAAACCCATGTTAGCATTGCAGCTGCAGATGATGTTGTTGTAGTTGCAAAAGCCATTGCAGCAGTTCCGTTTGCAGCAAGAGCTGAACCAGCGTTGAAACCGAACCATCCAAACCATAACATTCCGGTTCCTAATAATACAAACGGAATATTAGTTGGTATATGATCACTATTTTTTCTTTTACCTAAAACCAGAACTCCCGCAAGCGCAGCAAAACCAGAACTCATATGCACGACAGTTCCTCCGGCGAAATCTTTTACGCCAAAATAACTTCCTAAAACACCCGTAGGATACCAAACCGAATGGCACAAAGGCGCATAAATAAAAATGGTAAACAAACTAATGAATAGTAAATACGATATAAAGCGAACGCGTTCTGCAAATGAACCCGTAATAATTGCCGGAGCGATAATTGCAAATTTCATCTGGAACAACGCAAATAACATAAACGGAATCGTACTTGCCAATTGTTTATGAGGCAAAACACCCACATAATCCATAAAAGCAAAAGTTGCAGGATTACCAAAAAAGCTATAAAAATGCTCTCCGGAACCAAAACCTACGGGATCTCCAAAGGCCAGACTAAAACCCACAACAACCCATAAAAGCGTTACAACGCCCAAACAAATAAAACTTTGTAACATGGTCGAAATCACATTTTTTCGGCCTACCATTCCTCCGTAAAAAAATGATAATCCAGGCGTCATGATCAAAACCAGACAACAAGAGGTTAACATCCAGGCGACATCGGCAGGAACGATATGTTCTGTTGTGCCAAATTCAGATAAAACGTAACTATTTTGAGTAACAGTTGGCCAGAATGCACCGGTAATACAAACAATACTTATAATAATAAAGGAAATGATCCAGCGTTTTTCTATTTTCATTTTTCAAATACTTTATTGAACCCTATTTTTTTTGGGGTCAAAGTTAAAAAAAAATAAAGATTTTGATTTTCAGGGCTAATAAAATAGAGGTTGATCTTTTATTTTAGTCAATTTTGTAAAATTCGATCTGTTTTTTTGAGAGTATGTTATTTTCAACTTCTAATTTAAGGATAAAATTGCCAATTGTATTATAATTAATTTGATATAAGATCTTGTAAAACGCTAGAAAAGTTAGGATTATAATAAGAAAGTTCGAAAATGTTTATTTTTTCTGAAGCTTTGCGATCAGCACATCTTCAATTGGTGCTTTTATCTTAGTAGCAGCGTCAACTTCTTCATTAGGAACTGTCATTGATAAAACATAGTGCTGAATTTTCCATTCTTTCCCCACTTTTACCAAAACACCAGAACCGCGACAAATTTTCATCTGCGTATTTAGCAATTCGTCAAACCATGCAATTTTTCCAGTTTTATCAAAAAAGATATGACGTTCAAGCGCCGTAAAATTCCAGGTTGTTCCTTTATCAAAAAATGGTTTTGCCCAAACTTTAAATTCTTTTTTGTTCCAGTTTTCAGTAGCGTCCGTTCCAATAAAAATTCCGTCTTCGGCAATCAGATTAAAGTATGCGTCAAATTTTACATCGGCTGCAGCCTTATGCCATGAATCGATAGTTTGATTGATTTTGTCTTTCTCAGACGTTTGTGCATTTGCAAAAGTGGCAGCAAATAATAATAGTAGAATTAATTTTTTCATGAGAATGTTATTTGAGTTTAAAGGTAAGAATGATTTTTAAACGATAGAATGTTTCAAGCAGATTCTGCAGATAAATTGCAGATTAGATTTATAAATCCGCTGCGTATATCTGCTTAAATCTTTTTAAAATCTGCGTGAAACAAAAAACTTTGCTCCCAAAGCCTCGGGACTGCACCTTTGCGAAATTAACTGACAACGCAAATCTTAAAGTATCTTATATTACTTATATGGTGAAATTCTTAGTATATTTGAGGGCTTTAAAATCGATACATCATGAATTCAAAAATACTCCTTACCTCTATACTTGTTACTTCTTTAGTTTTTACTTCTTGTAAGAAAGAATTAGAACCACAAGAAAGCACGCCAACATCTGAATTAGTAAAACTTGGCTTGGCAAAAGACACGACAAAAACACCATCAGTCGTTCAAAATCCGGTGACGAATCCTAATACCGTAATGGGAGAGACTAACGGAATAAATCCTGCACATGGACAACCGGGGCATCGTTGTGATATTGCCGTTGGCGCACCGTTGAATTCAGCTCCAACACAAGGACAAACTGTAACAGCTCAGCCTTCACAACCTGTACAAGTAAATGCAGGCCAACAAAATGTAGTCACCACAACCACTACAGTACCTGTAAAAGTAGGCAAAGGCATGAATCCTTCACACGGACAACCCGGACACAGATGTGATATTCCTGTTGGAGCGCCTTTAAATTCTGCAGCGACAAAACAACCTGTTGCAAATACAGCACAAAGTGGTACAACATCTCAAACTTATACCGTTACGCCACCACCTGCAAATGCAGTTCCCGCTTTATTAAGTACCGAAGAAGCAGTAGCAGACGGAATGAATCCAGCACACGGAAAACCCGGACATCGCTGCGATATTGCCGTAGGAGCTCCGTTGCCAAAATCATAATATTTACGTCAATAATAATCTGGGCGTGCCACCAATAAAAAAGGGGCCAACTATGCAAATCGCTTAGTCGGCCCCTTTTTTATTGCTGTCGGGCTTTCGCTGCTACTGCGGTAGCTTAGCTCTATCCCTCACGCGAAACAGTTTTCAGTCTCAGTTTTCAGTGTACTCTTGTCATTCTGAACGAAGCCGAAATGTCATTTTAATAAATATGATATGCGTTCCAATTTGCGTAGAGACACAAAGCAGTGCGTCTAACATTTTTAAACACAATCCCTTTGCGATCTCAAAGCAAAAGCATAATTTACAAAACTTTGTGACCTTTGCGGTAAAATTTTTCTTTATTCAATTTCAAAAATCGCCTGAATTTCTACAGCCGAATTAATCGGTAACGAAACCGCACCAATTGTTGCTCTGGCGTGTTTTCCTTTTTCGCCAAAAACCAAAGCCGTCAAATTCGAAGCCGAATTCATAAGCCCTGCATGTTGCGTATATTCTGGAGTGGTATTAAAATATCCTGTCAATTGCACACATTGTTTTACTTTGTTCAAATCGCCTCCGCAAGCTTCTTTCAAAACTGCAATAACATTTAGCATCGTTTGGTATGTTGCTTCCTTTGCCTGATCTTCTGTAACTGTTGCGCCAACTTTTCCCGGATTTAAAATCTTCCCGTCTTTCAACGCCACCTGATTAATATATACTTTATGATCTGAAATCGTAAACGGAACGTAATTTCCAACCGGTTTAGGTGCTTCAGGAAGTACAATATTATTGTCTTTTAATGTTTTGTTGATATCGGTTTTAGTCTCAGCCGAAGTTGTTTTTACAGACTTTATATTCTCTGTATTTTTTAATCCAGCGGTAACTCTTGCCAAGGCTTTACCTTGTTCTTTAGCCAGATTCAATTCACTTTGTGACGGACGAGTTCCTGTAGATCCTGTCAATGCAGTTGCACCAAACGGAGTATTTCCTTGCGGAACAGTTTTGTCTAAAGTTGCTGTTCCCATAATTCCGGTAGGTACAATCACCATTCCGTGCGACGCCAGAATATTCCAGAAAGATAAAATGGCCGCTTCTTTTCCTGCCCCAGATCCTGCGGACATAAATACCGTTGCCGGTTTTCCTTCTAAAGCTCGCGAAGTCCAAAGCGGAATACTCTGGCTGAAAAAGTAATTCATATCAGCACTAATATTCGCAAAATGAACCGGACTTCCAAAAGCGATTCCGTCATAATTTGCCAATTCTTCGATCGTTGCAACAGGTAATTTTTCTACCTCAGCATTTAGTTTTTCTTTTGAGTTTATGGATGGAACACGTTTTAAAGTCGCTTTAGTATTTGGATATTCCTGAATTCCTTCGGCAATAGCTTTTGCCATTTTATAAGTTCCGCCGTTTTGAGAATAAATCAAAACCAACACATTTGTTTCAGATGATTTTGTTTGCGCATTGGCACCAAAACCTATAAATAGCGCTATTAATAATACGAGTAATTGCTTTTTCATGAAGGTAATTTTAAATAATTTGTAATGAATAATCTCAAAAAAGAAGCTTTTTTTATTTCAAAAACCAAGTTTCTTTTTTGGGACTGCAAAATTACTTCTTACAATATCAAAAAGCGTTATTATTATCTTAATTAAGGTTTCGAGTATAATTTATTTTAAGTCCCATTGGGACGACATATTTATAGAAAAGATCAAAACAATGTATGTAGAGCTCCAGCGGAGCGATATATTTATATAAAATTTAAAATACATACCAATAAAACCCCATCGCGGTGACATATCGAATCGTTCTAAAAATATATGTCGGTCCGCTGGAGCTGGATTATAATTGCGCATAAAAAATTGGCTATAAATGTGTCGCTCCGCTGGAGCTGATATTAAAAACTAATTACAAAATTGGCTATAAATATGTCGCTCCGCTGGAGCTTATAATAATAACGAATACAAAATTGGCTATAAACATGTCGCTCCGCTGGAGCTTATAATAATAACGAATACAAAATTGACTATAAATATATCGCTCCGCCGGAGCTTTAGATTAAAAGATTAGAAAATAAAAATCTGCAGAATCTGCGTGAAACAAAAAAAAGTAATCATTATAATTTGTGAATCACGATAGCTATCGGGAGTGGAAAAATTTCTAACTTCTAGGAAACAAATCGTCTTATTATGAAAAAAGTAGTTGTATACGGAGCAAGCGGATTAGTAGGATCTTATATTCTTGAAACGTTATTGAATAACGCCAATTATGATCAAGTAATAATTGTGGTCAGGAAAGATTTGAACATTCAGCATCCAAAACTAAAAACGCTAATTGGTGATTTTAATTTATTGCCCGAAGTTGTAAAAGACATTCCAATAGATGAGGTTTTTATAGCCCTAGGAACCACACAAAAGAAAACGCCGGATAAAAAACTATATTACCAAATCGATCATGATTACCCCATTTTGGCAGCAAAACTGGCCAAAGAAAACGGAGCAAAAGCCGTGTTTCTAGTTTCGGCAATTGGAGCAAATGCAAAGTCCTCGATATTTTATACCAAGCTGAAAGGAGAAACTGAACAGGATATTATCAATCTAAATCTTGATCATACCTATATTTTCCGGCCATCGATGATTTTAGGAAACCGAAAAGAAAGCCGACCGCTGGAAAAAGTATTTATTGGGATATTCAAATTAATCAATCCGTTATTTATTGGAGGAATAAACAAATACAAAGGAATCGAGGCAAGCGATATCGCCAAAGCAATGGTAAATAGCGCGAACACACTAAATGAGAAAGTCAAAATATTGCAGTGGGAAGAAATGACCGCTTTACTAAAATAAAAATGGCATTATCTCTAATCCGGATAATGCCATTTTTATATTTGAAACTATATAAATTAATGCGCTTTCATTTTTTCGAAAGTCGTAGTAAGTGATTTTTTTGCTTTTGCAAGAGCGCCGCTAAAAGCTTTTTCAAGCGTATCAGCGTGTTCTGTTACGGTTAAGGGTTGTAAGTTGGCAATACGAACTTCGATTACACATTTTTTATCGTTTAAGCTGAATTTCTCTCCGTTTTCATCTCCAAAATGTACTTCAACTCGGGTTATTTTTTCTTCAAAACGAGCTAAACCTTTTTCTAATTCTTCAGAAAAATAAGTAGCTAATCTTTCGTGTCCTTCGATGTTCTTGTCGGTATTGATTTGAATTTTCATATGGCTTTATATTTAATGATTGTTTCTCAAAGCTATCTTTTTTAGAATGAAAACCCAAGTGAGTTAATAAAACATTATGAAAAAATGTTGAAAAATTTAAAGGCTTTTTTTGTCAGACTTGGTGATTCTGAAAATGTTATTATGGAACGCGGATTTAACGGATTCACTTCGTGAAAATGCGGATAAAAACAGATTTTTTTATTTGTATTTTTTGTTAGGCTAAACGAAGTCGCTTTGTCAGGCTGAGCGTCCCGATCCTTCGGGAGAAGCCCCGCAACAACAAGCAAACTAAAATTTGTAACTTTTTAAATCAATAAAGAAAACTCGCATAAACACAGCATTTTTTGGTATCTTCGCAGTCCTAAAATGCAAGACTTATGAACTCAGAAAAACTTTGTGCCCGTGTGGTATGGTGGCGGTATTGGAAACAACTGCAACGCTCTTGCAGCGTAGGACACCTAAGCTACGCGGGTTTTATATTTCCTAAAATGCAAGATTATGAGTGTAAACACCCTTTCAAAAGAAACCGAATTACGGTTAAACGAATTTTTCAACCAAGCGACTGATCCTAAAAGTTTCGCAAAAGCAATTCGAAGAGTAAATTATCTCCTGGCCATGTCGTTAATGCGAGAATGCGAAACCCTGCAAATCGATACAAAATCAGTCGAAGATGGTTTTTATTGGCTCAATGAATTAGCCGAAATTCTAAATCCTTATCTGGATGCTGAATAATTTATAATGATAAAAGCCACTGTGAAGTGGCTTTTTTTATTTTATGAGATTATCTGTTTGTTGAAAACTGTGTCTAAATGATATTCGAGAAATTCTTTTCTAGGTAGATATTTTTGAGGAGCAATTATTTTTTGATTCTCAAGTGAATAAAAGTATTTATTATAAAATTCAGCTTCTTTTTTCCTCTTGATTGAATCAGAAAATATTATTTCATGGTTTGTATTAATTCCAATTAATCCCTTGTCAAAAGCTTTATCATAAAGTGCAGAAAAGCAAATTCCGTTTTCAGGATTTAATCGATGTTCTTCATTTTTAGACCAAGGTATTATATGACTGGCTAATAAAAGTTCAGGGATATCAATTCCTGTAATCGCACATTTATTATTGTAATTTGATAAAACCATTTGTCTAAAAACGGATTGATTTACTCTTGTCTTTACTGCTCTTCTAACATCTTCTCCTTTTAAGTCTTTTGTGTCAAAAAGGATATCTTCAAATTTCTTTTCAATCGAAATATGTTCTTTTTGTGCAAGGATTTCTTCGCTTAAGAAAATTAATTCTTCTTGATTTTCGTAAAATTCATTCCAAATAGGTTGAACAATCTTTTTACCTCCATCCATTCCTTTTATTCCTCTTGCTTTTAATACAGGATCAACGCTTGCAAAGTTTGCTAGGCGTAATGCAATTGAACCAGGAGTTCTATCAATTAAATTTGCTAAGTGAATAATATCTTTATTAGTACTGTGTGTTTTTCCAAAGGGAATTTTCAAGTATAAATTAAAGGTAAGAATTAATTCTTCTTTTGTCCAAAGTCTTAGTGGTGGCATTTGTTCGTTTTTGGTATCTTCAAATATAAATATTTAGAAAATAGTAAGAGGAAAGAATTAATGAATTTAAAAATGCTCTTATGAAAACAAAAGCCCTAGCCCTGATGGGAACGACATCCTTTTGTGGTGGTCCCGAAGCCTCGGGACGGCACAAAAGATATAGTGGATAGCAGGGAATAGCTCCTTAAAAATTAAATTACAATATTTTTAAATTACAAATTCAAAATCGCAAAAGCTCTTCGACTTCGCTCAGAGTGACAAATTTTTGGTGAGTTACTTTTGTGATTGCTTCGTTCCTCGCAATGACTACTTCTCCTTCTTCCCCCATTTTATTTTCATTTTTCCTTCATCATCGAGCGCAATTAAATGCAGGACAATTCCGCGGTCGCGAACGGCGTCGCGTTCGGCTTTGGTGGCGAGTTTGATGTCATTTTTGGAGTTTCGGAGTGGGATGGTAAGAGCGAGATTGGTGCCACGTCCAAAGGAATAAATGCCTTCGGCATCGAGGTTTAAGACGCTGGAACTAATGGTAAAATTATTCACATCGACTTGCTCTCCGCGTAATTTGAGATTGCCGGATAAATCGCTGAAGGTAATATTCTTGACATCGCGAAACGGAAACGCAAACTTGCCAATTTTTACAATAGGTTCAAAGTCTAACAAAGCGCCCTGATTGACATTAAAGCTCAGATTGCCGTGCATAGAATTGGTGATCAACGCGCCATTGCTGTTGATGAATCCGGTAACATTGGCCTGACTGCTGAGTTTTCCTTTGATATTATTAGGATTAAATGACGTAACACCAAAGTTGTTGAACGACTTTAAGAAACTCGCAATATCAACCTTATTTACCTGCGCGTTTGAACTAAATGCAAAGTTTTTTCCGCTTGGTTTTACTTCACTATTAAACGTGATGCTTCCGCCGGAAGTTTGCAATGAACCATTTTTAATGACTAATCTTGAATCGATCATTTCGACGGTTGCAGTAGTATTGGTTGCGGTTAGTTTGTTGTAATTGATTTTGTCAGCTTTAATGTCGATTACTACAGCACATTTGTCGATTGCTGTTCGTATCTGGTTCGATATCGTGGTTCTTTTAGTAGTTTTGGCTGTAGCCTTTGTTTTTTGCGAAGTGGCCAAAACACCCAGAAATTGTTTGAGATCGATATTTGGACAATAGATTTTCCAGTTTACGATCATTTTTTCAGGAGCATCGTAATATAGGTTTAGGAAATTATCGATTTTACCTTCAATAAAAATGGTGTTCTTATTGTGTTTATAAGCAATTTGTTTGATCAGTAATGCTTTCTCTGTAAAATCAAGATGAATGTTGGTTTTTACGGCACGAACATTTTTTGGGATATAATGAAATGAGGCGTCATCGACATCTACTTTACCAATAAAACGTGGTTTTGTAATGTATAAATCGACAATATCAAACTGAAATTTCAGGTTGGCTTTTGCGTGACCTGATGTAAACTGAATCCATTTGTCGTTGCTGATTTCGTTAAGCCTTTCTACATCGAAATCAGAACTTACGTTTCCGGTAGCAACGGGTTTCTCCAGATTATTGATAGACAATTGCGGAATTGTAAGTGGGATATTTTCGTATTCTCCCACAAATTTCGTTAATATAATTGCTGAATTTGCGTCGTTGTAACCGTCTTTTGGTTTGAAATTATTGGTAAAGATTCCCTTAAAATTACATTTTTTGATTAATCCATCCGGAATACTCAATTCGTTGTCTTTTATAATCGCCTGAACCACAATTCTGGGATCTCCTTCGGCATTAAAATCGCCTTTTATGTCGCAATTTACATCGATTGGTTTACTTAGATTAAAGCGATTTAACTTAGAACTAATATTTGCTGATAATACATTCGAAGCATTTTGCCATAAAATAGTTGTCCCAATGTTGATTCCGAAAAGGGCATTTCCTTTCGCTAAATTAAAAAAAGCAATAATGTCAAAACCGTCTGTTCCTATTTTTAGATTTTTGGTTACGACGTCAATTCGTTCTTTTTGAGATTGATACGAAACATTAAAAATTCCGGTAAGTTCCTTTTCTTTGGCAAAACTTCCGTGTACGGTATTAAAGGCTAAACTCTTGATTTTTGTATCCAGAAAAACATCGGTTTGCCAATTATCGCCATCATAATCTACTTTGGTTTTTAAACTCGCAACATCAAAATCAAATAATTTATGACCAAGTCGATTGTCTAAAATAAAATGCACATTGTTAAGGTCGACCTGATCGATTGTAGTTTCTCTATCTGATTTATTTTCGGGTGTTTTTTTCTTTTTTGGTTTAAAGATATCAGCGTTCGAATAACCGTCTTCGGCTTTATAAACATAAATGTCGGCGTCGTTAATGAGGATTTTATGAATGTTGATTTCGTTTTGCAATAGGTTCCACACGTTTAAACGCACTTCAATTTCTTTGGCATTTAATAAAGTATGTTTGTGCGTTGCCCATTGATTGTCTTTGAGTTCGACATCTTTTAAGGCTAAAGTAAAGTTTGGGAAACCGGTTAGAAACTTATAATGAAAATCACCAACATGAAATTTTCCGTTGATGTTTTCATTAATTTTCGTATTGATCTTGGCAATGATTTCGGTTTTATTTTGGTTAAAATAAATAGACAATCCACCACAAGCAATTAATAGTAATGCGATAAGTCCTAATATGAAAATGCCAAAACGCTTGGCATATTTTCTAAAACGTACCGATTGAAAAAAGTTTTTTATATCGTGTAAAGTTGCTGTCATCTCGAAGAATTTTCTGGATCATTAAAGATAAGGTAAAAAACCGACGTTATTTTTAAAAAGATGACACTCAATAATTAGTAAGTTTAAACCTACTATTTTGCAACATGGGAATGATATAATAAATGACAATGCATTTATAACTAAAACTAATTTAAGAATGGTGTTTGATTAGTATTTAATTTTTAAATTTGTAGTCTAGTTTGAACGAACAAATTCAAACAATAATTTTAAAAGACAAGAAATTATGGCATTAGCAATAACAGATGCTACTTTTGATGAAGTAGTTTTGAAATCAGATAAACCAGTAATGGTAGATTTTTGGGCAGCATGGTGCGGTCCTTGTAGAATGGTTGGTCCAATCATTGATCAAATCAGCGAAGAATACGCTGGTAAGGTAGTTGTTGGTAAAGTCGATGTAGACGCTAATCAGGAATTCGCTGCAAAATATGGTGTGCGTAACATACCTACCGTTTTGGTTTTTCATAACGGTGAAGTAGTAGGAAAACAAGTAGGAGTTGCTCCTAAACAAACCTACGCAGATAGTTTAGACGCTTTGTTGTAATCGTAAGATTATGATCTATATAAAAGAGGTTTGGCGAAAGTCAAGCCTTTTTTATTTGCTTGATTTTAAAGGTTTTTTTGCCACAGATTGCACAGATTCAAATGATTTTTTTTGCCACGAATCTCTCTAATTTTCACTAATTATTTTTCTCACGCAGATTTTGCAGATCAAGCAGATAAAAGTGATTTTAAATTAATCTGCAAAATCTGCGTGAGTATATAATATAAAGTAAAGCAAAGAATCATCATTTCAATCCTTTAATCTGTGGCTAACTTTTTAAGCAGTATCAAAATAAATAATTCGCGGAAATTCGTGCAATTAGTGGCAAACTTTTATCGTAAAAGTAGTTCCTGAATCTTGCTGGGAGTTGACTTCGATTTTGCAATTTATGGCTGTAGCCAAATCACGAATCAAGTGCAATCCTAGGCCTGATTTGATACCAATAACTTCGGAGTCGTCGTATAAAGCTTTAAATTGTTCCTGAGTTCCGCCTGGACCATTATCCGTAATTGAGAGATAAACTTGGTTGTTTTCGTGCCAGGCTTCCCAGATTATTTTTCCGTTTAGGGTTTTGTCGAGTGCTTTTATGGCGTTTCCGGTAAGGTTTCTAATGATCGTTTTTAAATAATTTTCATCGGTATTCAGGATAATGTTTTCAGTATCTACGAATGAAATCTGAATATTTTCGATACCTGAAAAATGTTTCTTCGTTTCATCAAATAAAACAGCTATTTCAATTTCTTTAAAATGAGGTTTAAAGTTTTCCATTTGCCCTTTGCTCCACAACAAAATATCTTCCATAGACGATAATAAATTCTCAGCTCCGGTAATTACTTTGGTCTGCATTCGTAAAGCGGTGGCTTCATCAATCAATTCAGGGTTTTCTTTTTGAAGATGTAAAAAGTGAATTAAATTCGAAACGGGACTTCGTAAATCATGGTTCAAAATACTAAAGAATCGCGCTTTTATTTTATTGGCTTCGTCGAGTTCCTGATTCAAAAGCTGTAATTTCTGATTGGTTTTCTTTCGGTTTTGGTTTTGTTTGAACAATAATAACCCAATAATGCCCACGAGAATTAATCCCGAAATTAGAAAAATACGTTGCTTTTTGGCTTCGTCAATCTGAATATTTTTAAGCGTGTTCTGAGTCGAAAGATTCTTTATTTCCTGTCCTTTCGTTTTGTTTTGGTAACGTGCCTCGGCATTGGCAATATTTTGTTTCGCCGATTCCTGCATCATTTCGTCGTTGTATTTGCTATAGATTTCGTTATAATAAAGAGCTTCTTTCCATAATCCTAATGCGGCATAACTTTGAGATAGTTCTTTATTGATGCTTACAAACGATTCTTTGTCATAGTTTAGGGCATTTATTGAAGCTTTCTTTAAGGTTTCGATGGCTTTTTTGTAATCTCCTTTTTCATATAAAACCCTTCCCATTACGGCATTGGCTTCCATAATTATATCCTGATCATTTGATTTTTGTCCTAATAAAACTGCTTTTTTAGCATAACTAAAGGCGGTGTTTATCTGACCTTCATTGGCATAATATTCAGATACGCTTCTGTTGGCGAAACTTAAATTTAGAAAGAGAGAATCTTTTTTAGACGGAAAGGTATAAGCCAGATTGTAATATTTTTGAATGCTGTCAAGATTCTTTAAAGGAACAAAGCATTGTAAATAATAATTGCATGAAAAAGCACTGATATAAGGCGAAGTTTTGATATAAGGTTGGGCATAATTAAGATATTCAAGGGCTTTATTGTATTGTTTCATTTTAGTGTACGCCGCCGCAATCTGACTATAAGATACACCAATGGTTTCGTCGTTTGCTACGGTTTTTTTAAGCAGTTTTTTATAGTTAATAGCTTTTAGCTGATAACTAATAAAGGTTTCATATTGCGCATTATCGAGATAATATTCGCCAAGACTTCCGTAAAGAACAGATTTAGTGTAGGTACTTTTTGTAGTGTCAAGAACCTGTTTTACATATGCTATTAATTTTTTTCTTTTTAAAGTTTCGTTCAGCGCATAATAGGCATAACTAAGGCGCATCAAAGCCGAAGTTTCGTTTTTAAGATGTCTGGCTTTTTGCGCAAATTTTAAGGCAAACTCATAATTAATAGATGCCTCTTTGGTCTGATTATTATTGAATTCGTATGCGTTTCCTTTTAAAAAATAAAACCTTGATTTGTAGGCCAGATGATCTTTAGAAAGTTCGATTCCTTTTTGTGCGGCAACGATTAGTTTGGGATAATCTTCGGCATCTAATATTTCGTTGGCGTATTTTAGCCAGGCTTTTAGTTTTTCTGGTTGGGTTTTATATCGTGATAAAATAGGTTCCTGCTGCGCAAAAACAGTTAGATTGATGAATAACAAAAACAAAAACCGCATTTTTCTCATGAAAAAAGGTTTAGGTTTTCTTTATAACTTCTTCCTACGGGAATTGTAATATTGTTATTCAGAATAATTTCTGTTGAATTAATCTTCTGAATGAACTGTTTCTGAACCGCGTAACTTCTATGAATCCTGATGAAGGACCTGAAATGATCTTCTTTCAATAGATTGCCAATACTCGATAAAACACAATGTCTTTTTTTATCGGTTATAATTAACGTGTAATCTTTTAGCGCTTCGAGATATAAAATTTCGTGCAGTTTGACTTTTGTCTGTTCGTGACCTTCTTTTATATAAATCGTGTCGCCGCCAATGCTGGCTTCAAAAAGAGAGACTTTGAGTTTAATCTCCATAAACTCTTCGATTCGGCTTACAGTTTGTGCAAAACGATCCAGTTTCAATGGTTTTACGATAAAGTCCAGAGTTTCGATTTCAAAACTTTCTACGGCATGTTCAGGATGTGCGGTTATAAAAATACAAACCGGAATTTCTAAAGCTTTTTTTCTGAATTCGATTCCATTTAAACCCGGCATATCAATATCCAGAAATAAAATGTCGACTTTTTGTTTTTCGATAAACGGAAGCGCATCTTCTGCCGATTCAAAAACACCCAGAATATCCAGAATCGTAAATTTTTTGGCAAACGATAATACCGTAAGTCTGTCTATTTCGTCATCGTCAATAATAATGCACGTGTATTTTTTTGTCATTTAACTAGAATTTATGTCGTCTGTCTATTTAAAATGTCGTCTGTCTATTGGTGGTTTTTCAACCGATTTTAATCCTGCAAATTTGTCTCGTAATTAAGTCACCAGATAAAATGAAACGTTCTTTCGCTATCAGTTGACTTTTGCAAAAATAATGTTATTGAATTAAATAAGAATCATTTAGCCAAATTTAAAACCAAAATTATTATGAAATTTTCAAAAATCATTTTTACAATTTTATTAGTTGCCATTTCTACGATTTCATGCAGCAGCGATGACGGAACAGATGGAATAAACGGAAAAGACGGACTTAATGGAAAAGACGGTATAGACGGAAAAACAGGAGCAGCCGGAGCAATAGGGGCAACGGGAGCAACAGGAACAGCAAATGTTATTTACAGCGCCTGGTTGAATGCACCTGCGGCTGCGGCAGAAACAATAGACGGGACTTCCGGAATGTCGACTACTATTAATGCACCTGAATTATCAGAAGATATCCTGGCGAAAGGGACCATATTGGTTTATGTGTCTTTTGGCACAGGTACTTATACGCTGCCTTACACATCAACAGCCGGAGGATTTGTTAATACGATTACGGCTATTTCTACAGCAAAGAAAATCAAACTGTTCAGATTCAGACATGATGCAGGAGGAACGGTCAATCTTCCGGTATCACTAAGCTGGCGTTATATCTTGATTCCCGGAGGAGTTGCAGCTGCGACAGGAAAAGGCGCAAAAGCTGATTATGCTAAAATGAGTTATGAAGAAGTTTGTGCCCATTTTAATATCGCGCAATAGTTTTTTGAGAAAAAAATAATACAAGTTGAATTTACGAAACCAGATATAGAATTAGTTAAATTACATATTATGAAAACTTTAAAAACCATTTTCACCATTTTCACCATTTTATCAGTTGCATTATTAGCCATTTCATGCAGCAATGACGACGACAAAGATGCTGTTAAATATAATGAAGAAAATCCTCTTGATGCTTATATGGCAGGTTCCGGATTTAGCCAAAAAGCAGTCGATGTAAAAAACTCAGGAATTTATGAATACGGTTTTAGCTTTAAACCAACCGTAACCGGAAAAATAAATGCTTTAGTGGTAAAAATTCCGGATGTAAATGCTGCTCTAAGAATCACTTTATGGGATGCAGCAACAAAAACAGTCATAAAATCTGAAACTGTAAATGTGGCAACGGCAAATGTTACCGTAGAAAAAACAATTACTTCAATTGCACTTACAAAAGACAAAGAATACTTTTTTACCGTAAACAGCGACGATTGGATTAACAGAACAAAAACTGACGGATCAGCAGCAACTTACCCAATAGTAGCCGGAAATATCATCATTACAGGATATGCATATATTTCAAGTACAGCTGCAGAAACCATTTTTCCAACCAATGCACGTAATACGTATTATGCAGGAGATATTAGTTTTAAATTTCAACGAACTGAATAATTTTATTTTGGATAGTGAGAATTAGTATGTTTCGAAAAGGTCTGGCAATAGTCAGACTTTTTTTGTGTTCAGACCTAACGGGTTTTTAAAAACTGTTAGGTCTTTTGTTTAAATAAGGAATATAAATTCATGAAATTCAATTTTAAACATAAAGGGATTCGTTCTAATTCGTGAAATTCGTGGCAAACTTTCAATAAAGCCAATCCTTTTTTTTATTTTTACAAATCTAACATTCCTTTAAAAATGAAAATTTTCTACAGCTTTCTCTGTGTCTTTGTATTTACTGCAATTGGTTTTTCTCAATCGAAACAAAAAGAGAATCTTATTTTAGAAAACGGCGTTTCAGAGCAAATGGCGCACTTTCGAAAAAAACAAATTTCAGATATTGTTTATGGACTTTCTTTTGAAATTCCGCAACAAAAACAGCAGGAAATCATTTCCAATCTGACTTTAAATCTCACAATTTCAGATTTGAGCGAACCTTTGTATTTAGATTTTAAAGAGAAAACTTCAAATATAAAATCAATTCAGGTTAATAATAAAAGTATTGCTATTGTGCATGAGAAAGGGCATATTGTTATTGCTGCCAAAGATTTGATTTCAGGAAAAAATACAGTTGCGATTTCGTTTATAGCAGGAAATTTATCCTTAAACAGAAACGACGATTTTCTTTATACCTTATTAGTTCCCGATCGCGCGAGTACTTTGTTCCCGTGTTTTGATCAGCCGGATATTAAAGCGACTTATAAATTGAGTTTAACGGTCCCAAAAGACTGGACAGTTTTGGCTGGAGCCGATGTAAAAGAGAAAGTAGAAAAAGGCGATTTTACAAGTTATACTTTTGGTGAATCAGATAAAATGAGCACGTATTTGTTTTCATTCGTTGCCGGAAAATTTAAAACAGTAGCGCAGAAACCAGGTAATAGAGAAATGACGATGTTGTATCGTGAAAACAATGCCGAAAAATTACGCATAAGTACCGATACAATTTTTAGTTTACACCAACAATCCTTAGACTTTTTAGAAAAATATACCAATTATCCGTTTCCGTTTCAGAAATTGGATTTTGCTTCGATTCCGGTTTTTCAATATGGCGGAATGGAACATGTAGGTGCGATTCAGTATCGAGAATCGACTTTGTTTTTGGATAATAGTTCAACAGATAGTGAAAAATTAGATCGTGCAAAACTGATTGCGCACGAAACTTCGCATATGTGGTTTGGCGATCTCGTGACAATGAAATGGTTTGATGATGTCTGGATGAAAGAAGTGTTTGCGAATTTTATGGCAGACAAAATCATGAATCCTATTTTCCCGAAAGTCAATCATAATCTACAGTTTTTAACAGCGCATTATTCTAGCGCTTATGCAGAAGATCGTTCGTTAGGGACACATCCTATAAAACAACATTTAGCAAATTTAAAAGATGCAGGTTCGCTTTACGGAGCCATTATTTACAATAAAGCACCAATAATGATGCGCCAGTTAGAAGCTTCGATGGGAAAAGAAGCTTTCCAAAAAGGAATAGAAAAATACATTAAAAAATACGCCAACGATAATGCGGACTGGAATAATCTGGTAGAAATCCTCGATGCCGAAACGCCACTTGATATGCAAAAATGGAGTGAGGTTTGGGTAAACAAATCCGGAAGGGCCATTTTTACAGATAAGATTGAATATGATGCTAAAAAACAAATAAAGAATTTTGAAATAAGCCAACAAGCCGAAGATAAATCAGCTAATGTGTGGCCTCAAATTTTTGATATTGGTTTGGTATATCCGGATCAGGTGAAAGTGATTAATGTCAATATAAAAGACAAAAATCTAGTAGTAAAAGAAGCCATTGGACTTGCGAAACCTATTGCCATTATTTACAATTATAATGGTTTTGGTTACGGTGTTTTTCCGCTTGACGGGAATACTATAAAATCTGTTTTGACTTTGAACGATGAGGTTGCGAGAGCGTCAACGTATATCAATATTTATGAAAATACGCTAAATGGAAATGCTGCTCCATCAAAAGCTTTTGATTGTTTTGTAAAAGGAATTCAGCAGGAACAAAACGAGTTGGTTTTAAAGATAATTACCAATCAGACCAGCAATGTCTTTTGGAAATTTCTAACAGAAAAACAACAAAACAAAGCACAGAAACAATTAGAGAATATTCTATACGAACGTTTGCAGGCTAATTTGCCTAGTAATATAAAAAAGACATTATTTAATTTATTCAGTTCGATTGCATATTCAGATTCGGCGAAAGCCAAATTATATTCGTTATGGAATAAAGAAAAAGTAATTTCTGGTTTAAAATTAAACGAAGACGATTACACGAATATGGCAATGAATTTGGCTATATTTAAACATACTAAAGCAGATGAAATCCTGAATAAAGCCAGAACAACGATCACAAATCCGGACAAACAAAAGCGATTTGAGTTTTTACTTCCGTCTTTATCAAAAGATGAATTAGTGCGTGATGCATTTGTAAAATCATTGAAAGATGATGAAAACAGAGAAAAAGAATCCTGGGTTTCCGTAGGTTTGGCGAATATTCATCATCCGTTACGTCAGGAAAGTGCTCAAAAGTATATTAGGTTTTCGCTGGATTTGGTTGAAGAAATTCAGCGAACGGGAGATATTTTCTTCCCCAAAGACTGGTTGAATAATACCATTGGAAAATACTCATCGAAATATGCTTTTGATGAAGTACAGCGATTCTTAAAAGAAAACCCTAATTTTAGTCCAATTCTAAAAAGGAAATTATTGCAGGCGACAGATGGTTTATACCGCGCACAGAATATTAAAAAAGAAAGTGAATGAAAATCGAATCGGAAATAGAGAAAGTATCCAGTTTTCAGCATCTGGAAATGCTGGCAAATCAGGTTGTAGAAGGTTTTATATCCGGAATGCACAAGAGTCCGTTTCATGGGTTTTCGGCTGAATTTGCCGAGCATAAAGTTTATAATGCTGGAGAAAGTACGAAACACATCGATTGGAAATTATTTGCGAAGACAGATCGTTTATACACCAAACGTTTTGAGGAAGAAACCAATTTGCGTTGTCATCTTATTGTCGATAATTCGTCGTCGATGCATTATCCGGAATTAAAATCAGGTCAGCCTTTTTATGAAAAGAAGATTGGTTTTGCGGTTTTGGCTTCGGCAGTTTTAATGAATATCCTAAAAAAACAACGCGATGCTGTTGGTTTAAGCGTTTTCTCAGATACTTACGAATATTATGCTCCCGAAAAAGGAAGTGATCGCCATCATAGAATGCTGCTCAATAAATTAGAACAATTATTAGAACAGCCAAAAGTCAAAAAAACAACGGACACGATTACGTATTTGCATCAGATCGCAGAGAAAATGCATCGCCGTTCTATGATTATCTTATTTACAGATATGTTTCAGTCAGAAGATGATGAAAAGCTTTTTAATGCTTTGCAGCATCTTAAACACAATAAACATAAAGTAGTTTTGTTTCATGTGGTAGACAATGAAACCGAGCTTAAATTTGACTTCGACAATACGCCAAGAAAGTTTATTGACTTAGAATCAGGAGAAGAAGTATCGATTTTTGCCGATAATGTAAAAGCAGAATATGAAAAAAGGGCAGAAGCCTACTTTAAAAATCTGGCTTTGACCTGCGCAAAGAACCAAATTAAGTACGTTCCGGTGAATGTTGGCGATAATTTTGAAAAAATATTGACTACATATTTAGTTGAAAAACAAAACTTTGGCTAATATTTTAAAAATATATTTAATTTTTTTTCGCAAAACGCTTGCAGAAATGAAATTCTGTACTATCTTTGCAACCGCAATAACGCAGAGGTTTGGTAGTTCAGTTGGTTAGAATACATGCCTGTCACGCATGGGGTCGCGGGTTCGAGTCCCGTCCAGACCGCAATATTGGGAAAAGCCTTTCTTAACGGAAAGGCTTTTTTGCCCAAATACGGTATCTAAGATTAGTTGTGTTGTTTTGCTACGACTTTGTAACTCGTAGCTGGTTTAGTAGTTAGACCAATGAAAAGCTTTCCACTTTTGTGGATGGCTTTTTTGATTTAAGACATATCGAGATTTTGTTTAACCGCAAAAAAAACGCTAAGATTTACGCAAAGTCCCCAAAGTTTAATTTTAAACTTTGGGGACTTTTTGGTTTTGTACGCATTGTTTCAAGTATGGTCAACGCTTGAAACTATTGGCTATGTTTAACAAGGAAGATAAAATTTCATAAGAAAAAACCGGTATAAAAATTCAGGGTTTTGGCAAATCCAAATACATTCAATTGGAATTTGGTCTCAATGCTTCGGTATAAAGGTTTGGAATTTATTTAAAATCAGGACATTAAAAATTTATCAAATTTTATTCGCAAAAACCCTTGTATAATCCAAGTTCTGTTGTATTTTTGCACTCACAATAACGCAGTTGGTTTGGTAGTTCAGTTGGTTAGAATACATGCCTGTCACGCATGGGGTCGCGGGTTCGAGTCCCGTCCAGACCGCAATATTGGAAGAAGCCTTTCTTAACGGAAAGGCTTTTTTGTTTTTATGATTTAAGGTTTATCTGAAACCTAATAGGTAAATATTACGAGAAGGGTTTTGTATTACTCGAAATGACAAACGTTGCGGGAATTGGAATTTCAATTCTATTTCTTCTTATATTTAATATCGCAAAAACCGTCGTATTAAACTTCAATGGAACATTCCGGTCAAAAACTAGATAAGTATTACATCAAAAAAGTAGATGCTGATAAAAAAAGCATTTATTGTCACCACGATTTGATGGGTGAATTGTTTGTGCCTACCCATAAACACGACAAAGCGCAATTACTATATGCTGAAGGCGATGTGGTTTTTGTAACGACAGAAACAAAAACCTACTTTTTGCCGGCAAGACATTTTATCTGGATCCCAAGTGGTGTTGCGCACAGTATTGAGCCCAAATCTGAAAGTGTGACCATGCGGAATTTATATTTTCCGGTTGAAAAAGACGAAGATGTTTTTTATAAAAGTGAAGGTATTTATCCGGTCAATAATTTATTATTACAAATGATGCTTTTTACGAATAGGTGGAATGGCGATCTTAAAAAAGGAAGTCCGAATTTTGCGATTGCCAAAGCGATCAAGGCGATATTACCTCAAATTTGTTTAACCAATTTACCTTTAGAATTACCACAACCGAAAGATCCGCGATTAGGTAAAATTTTAAGACATATTGAGAATAATCTAGGCGAAACAATTTTATTTGCTGAGGTTGCACATCAATTTGGGTATAGTGAGCGTTCTTTGTATCGCTTGTTCCAGAAAGATCTTAATATGTCATTCATTCAATATTATACTATTCGAAGAATCTTGAAAGCGATCGAACTTTTGCTTGACAGAAAACTTTCGGTCAAAGAAGTCGCTCTGGAAGTAGGATATAGTAGTGTACCGACATTCAGTAATACTTTCTTTAAATTCCTCGGACAAAGACCTTCTGATTACCTGAATGGCGAGAATATTTTAAAAGACAGATAAGGATTATTTCACGCAGATTTAAAAAAGATTAAAGCAGATTTTGCAGATCTTTTTTTAAAATAAAATTTGCGCATATCTCCTAAAATCCTTTTAAATCTGCGTGAAACCCTAATTTATATAGCTTTTTACAACGTATTGTTCTTCAGTATTTTAATATAACGTTTTCGGGAAATAAAATTTTAACATTTGTCCGAAATGAATATGTTATTGACTTTTTATAATTATCAGTCATCAGAAAAATGTAGGAACTTTGCAGTATTAAAATCTTAAAATATTCATGTTCCTTAAAACAACAAATTCTACAGAAGATTGTTTTCTCAAAATCGTGTTGATATTTCTAATTGTATTGACATTTAATGGTTTACAAGCTCAGGAAATTCATTCCGTTTCTTTGAATGAAGCAGTGAAACTAGCTAAAGAAAACAATAAAAAAATCCTTAGATCTCAATTAGAGACTACGCTTTCAGAGCAAAACATCAAAGAAAGAAAAGAACTTCGTTTGCCGGATATCGAATTAAATGGCGAATATTCGAGAATTACCAATATTACGGAATTCAAAGGAAGCGGTTTTTTAAACGGTAAAGAAGTAACAAAAGCAATTCCTGAAATCTATCAGGTTAATTCGACTTTTAAAATGCCAATTTACGCAGGAAACAAGATTAACAATGCCATAAAAATTGCCAATCAGGAAAACGAAATTGCTAAAATAAAAAACGAAAAGACTCAAAATGATATCGAGCTTGAAGTTGTGGCCAATTATCTGGCGATTTATAAAATGATAGAACTTCAAAAGATATTCGAAGAAAACATCAAAGAAGAAAAAAGCCGATTGAAAGAAGTACAGTCTTTGCAAAAACACGGAACGGTAACCAAAAACGAGGTTATTAGAGCCGAATTACAACTTTCGGATCGTGAATTAAGCGCGTTGACAAATTCTAAGAATATAAAGATTGCATTGCATGATTTAAAAACTTTGATTCAGATTCCGGAAAGCGAAGAAGTGGCAATTGATACAACGGCGAATATGGATGAAATGAAAGGTTTAGATCCGTATGATTTTTATTTGGAGAAAGCTTTTCAGAACGAAGAAATGCGAATGGCAAGTCAGGAATTAAACATCAAAAAAACGGAAATGAAGTTGGTTAAAGCAAATTATTTGCCAACTGTAAACTTCTTTGGAAATTATGGTTTTTACTATCCAAATTACAAATTCTTTCCGCCAAATCCGTATTTGTACACTTTAGGTCAAGTTGGTATTGAAGCGCATTTTGATCTTTCGGCATTGTATAAAAATAAAACCAAAGTAGATCAGGCGAATACAAAAATCGAATGGCAAAAAATGCAAACGGAAATTACAAAAGATGAGATTCAGGATAAGCTGTTTAAAGAACATACACAATATCAGGAAATCCTAGAGAAGTTTGTGGTTGTTGATAAAGCTTTGGATTTGGCCAATGAAAACTACCGAATTGTAAAGCTGAAATACCTAAATCAATTGGTTTTAATAACCGAAATGGTCGATGCAGATAACGCTTTATTACAAGCGAAATACAATAAGATTTCTACGCGATTAGATGCGATTTTAAAACACTACGAATTGCTTCATACGGCTGGAATAATGCCAGAGCAGATTTAGATTTTTAGAGGCAAGAAGTTAGACGCAAGAAGCAAGATTTTAGAAGGAAGAGAATAGAGAATAGAATAAAGAAAATAGATATATAGTTTATGGTCAAGATAAAAAATGAAACTCGAAGAAACAGAACGTTTCATATATTAATAACAATTATAGCTTGCGTTTTGGTGGCAAGCGGAATCATTTTAGGGATTTGGTTTTATGTGTTTAATAGAAACCACGAAGAAACCAATGACGCTCAGGTTGAGCAATATGTAACGCCAATTATGTCCAGAATTACAGGTTATGTGCAGGAAGTTCGTTTTGATGAAAATCAGTTTGTGCATAAAGGTGATACTTTGGTAATTATAGATAACAGAGAATATAAATCGAAATTGAATGTGGCTCTTGCCGATGTTCAAAACGCGAAACAAAGTAGTGTTGTGGCCGAGAAAAATGTGGCGACAACGGCAAGTTCAACTGCAATTGGAGAATCGCAATTGGCTGCAGCCAAAACTAATCTTTGGAAAACAAAATTAGAATACGACAGATACAAAGCTTTGGTTAAAGACGAAGCTGCAACTTCGCAACAATTAGAAAAAGTTAAAGCAGATTACGAATCGGCGCAAGCACATTTACAAGAAATGCGAGACAGAATTCAATCTTCAAATTTGAGTACTTCTCAAGCGCAGGCAAATGTTCCTACAACGCAAACAAATATTGCGTCAAAGCAAGCTGTGGCAGACAATGCGGCACTATTTCTTTCGTATACGATAATCACGGCGCCTTATAACGGTTGGGTTGGTAAAAGAACTTTGCAACCTGGACAAATGGTAAAAGAAGGACAATCTTTACTTTCGATAGTAAGTAAAGAAAAATGGATTACAGCCAATTTTAAAGAAACACAATTACAGTATTTAACGGTTGGTCAGGAAGTGAAAATTCAGGCTGATGCTATAAATGGTAAAGAATTTACAGGAGTTGTGACTTCGTTATCTCCTGCAAGTGGAGCGAGATTTTCGTTATTGCCACCGGATAATGCAACAGGAAACTTTGTGAAAATTGAGCAAAGAATTCCGGTTAGAATTCAATTGAAAGACACTGATAAACAGGCTGATTTTTTAAGAGCCGGAATGAACATCACCGTTATTGCCGAACACCAATAAAATGGAAGATAAAAGTATTTTTAAATCCTGGGTTCCCAAATGGGCAATCATTATTATTTTGTTTGTCTGTTTGCTGCATTCCATGATTTTATTGGGAGTTTATACTTCAAACGTAACTTACGCGGCAAGTTTTCTGGACATTGAGCCCGAAGATTTGCAGTTTGCAATGTGTGTAACTTACGGAACTTTGCTGGCAACAATCTTGATCGAAAGTAGGTTTTCGAGTTTTTTCCCGGCAAAAAATTACCTGATGGCAGTTTATTCCTTAATCGGGATTACGATTATTTCATCGGCGTATATTACCAATTTTTATCTCTTTTTATTGCTAAGAGTTGCCGAAGGGATTTTGATGGCGCTTCCGGTAATCACGATCAGACAATTATTAATCGAGCAGTTTCATTCTAAAAATGCCATAATCATTGGTTTCTCCTTTTATTACGGTTCATTGTTATTGTCAACGCCGTTTATTATGAATATTGCCGTTTGGTTTCTGGATCATTACGATTGGAAATACATGCTGTATGTTTCGGGCGGACTTCAGGTTCTGAATGTCTTTTTGATCTTAGTGACTTTTCGCGGACATAGAATCACAAAGAAAATTCCGTTGTATCAAATCGATTGGATTAGTTATATTTTGGTTTTGACAGCGATTCTTTGCGGTGCTTACTTTTTTGTTTATGCCGAAAAAAAATACTGGTTCGAGTCTTCTCATATGGTTATAATGTTGATGATTGCTTTAATAACAGGAGGTTTATTCATCTTTAAAGAGCGTTTGGTAAAAAGACCCACTTTTGATTTTGAAGTCTTTAAATATGCCAATCTCCGAATTGGATTCTTGTTGTTTTTCCTTTTTTATATCAGTCGGGCAACGTTGAGTCTTTGTCATTCGGCGATGTTTTCGATCTGGAATTGGGATCCATCACGAGTTGCAGGCGTGCAATATATTAACGGATTAGGAAATGTAATTGGATTGATTTTAGCTGCTTTTTTTCTGATGAAATCCGTTTCGACGAAAGTCATTTTTATAATTGGTTTTTCGCTAATTGCGCTTTTTCATTTCTGGTTCACCTTTCTTTTCGTGCCAGATGTTGCATTGTCAGATATTATCATTCCGTATGTTTTGCAAGGAATTGGAGTTGGATTTTTATTCGTGCCTTTAATATTATTTACCACATCATCTGTTCCGGCAAAAATGGCGGTTTCTTCAGGAATTGTTGGAGTTTCTGGACGTTTTTGGGGAAGCACAATTGGATTTTGTGTAATGCAGAATGCGATGGTTTTTTTGAATAAAAAACACTTTCTGAAACTTAGCCAATTCGTAACCGGCGATAATCCGCAAGCTCAGCAAACAATCGCTTCAACAGCGCAGAGCTTTATGGCAAAAGGATATTCGGCAGATAATGCGAATACTTTGGCGCTCAAAAAACTTTTTGGAGCCATCACCAAACAATCGACTTTATTGGCCGATATGGAAATTTATACCATCGTAGGTTACGGTCTTGTGGTTTTGATTATTCTCATTGCGTGTAATCAACATTTGAGACAAACAATGACTTTGGTTAAGAGTAAGATTTGGATTGGCTGATGATTTAATCTCGCAAAGTCGCAGTCCCGAGGCTTCGGGAGCAAAGTTTTTTATTTTAAAGCCACAGATTAATAAGATTTAAAGGATTTTTTTCACGCAGATTCCGCAGATTTTAGCAGATTTAATTTTAATAATTATCTGCGTTTATCGGCTTAGATCTTTTTAAAATCTGCGTGAAACAAAATCTTTGCTCCCGAAGCCTAGAGACTGACTTTGCGAGATTCTATAAAAAACCTCCGCAGAAAATAAGTATCTTGCAACCGTTAAAAACAAAATATAAAATGAAGCAGCAATGTGTTATTTTTGATATGGATGGCGTGATTTGTCACACGAATCCGCATCATGCAAAAGCTTTCGAGGCATTTTTCGATAAATATCAAATTCCTCATTCAGAACCAGAGTTTGAAGAACATATGTACGGAAAACACAATGGTTATATTATGACGCATTTCTTCAAACGTCCGATTACTGGAGAAGAACTCGTAAAACTCGAAGATGAAAAAGAAGGAATGTTTCGGGAAATTTATAAAGACAAAGTCGAAACCATTCCGCATTATCTCGACTTTTTAGCCGAATTAAAATCGCGAGGTTTTAAAACCGCTGTTGCAACATCTGCACCACGCGCCAATCTTGATTTGATTATGGGGGCGTTACAATTCCAGGACAAAATGGATTCTGTTATGTCAAGCGAAGATGTAAAATTTCATAAACCAAATCCCGAAGTATATTTAGAATCTGCAAAGCGTGTTGGAGTTTCTCCGTCTGATTGTATTGTTTTCGAAGATTCATTCTCGGGCGTTACAGCGGGATTAAATGCAGGAATGAAAGTCGTTGGTGTTTTGAGTACACATACAAAAGAACAGCTTCCGCCATGTAGTTTTTATATCAATGATTATAGCGAAGTAAATGTCGATAAGGTTTTGGAGTTATTAGAAAGCTAGAATTTTTAAACCATATAAGTGATATAAGTTCATTTAAATACAGCCTTTGTCAAAGTTTTAAACTTGACAAAGGTTTTTTTTTACACAAAGTTTGTCATTTCGAGGAACGAGAAATCTTCGCAAGTAACTCCGCAACGAAAAGCCAATCTTTGTCGAGCTTCTCGTGGAGATTTCTCGTTCCTCGAAATGACAAGATTGGGGTTACTTTGTGTAACAAGGGATTGAAATCCCTTGTTACAAAATAAATCATTCCTCCGGAATTTTACAGAGAGTTATAGAGGAACAAAATATATTTTAGGGATGGATTTTAATCCATTTTAGCGATTACAATCACAAAGTAAATTAATAGCCTCTCGCTTTAGCTGGAGGTTTTTTATGTTTTGTAGGGAAGGGCTTTAGCCGAAATTTAATTTTATATATGAAAATAACAATTAAAGTTGAAGGCATATATGAGTTCAAATGCAAATAAGTTTTGAGGAATTTTGCTTTTCAAACTTTAAAATTATGAACAAAAATCATCTGTCCAAAGAAGTTGAAAACAGATTAAAAGATTTTTTTATTGATGTTATAGATCCTCAAGATATGGCAAAGACAATACGAGAAGTAAATTTTGCTCTTTCCTTATGTGTAATGCGAGGATGCGAAACGATAGAATCTGAAATAAATAGTATTCAAGATAATTTTTATTGGCTCAATAAATTAGCCGAAGTTTTAGATCCTTATTTAGATGTTTGATTAAACATACAGTTTGTCATTTCGAGGAACGAGAAATCTTCGTAAGAAACTCGACAATGATGCATATTCTAAACCCTACAGGTTTTTAAAACCTGTCGGGTTTAGAATATTGGGGTTACGTTGCGCTTCAAGGGATTGAAATCCCTAGCTGCAAAATAAATCATTCCTCCGGAATTTTATAAAGATTTCCAGAGGTACGTAACATATTGCAGGGATGGATTTTAATCTATTCTTCACAAGAAGCTCGACAAAGACTTTGTATTTTTATCTTTGTCAAAGTTTTAACTTTGACAAAGATTTCGAGATTGTCTAAAATGAACTTATATCACTTATATGGTTCAAATAGTGGTAATATTTGGTAAAATACCAAAAACAAAAAAGCTTCTGATTTCTCAGAAGCTTTTTTCAGTGCGGATAATAGGACTCGAACCTACACGCCTTGCGGCACCAGATCCTAAGTCTGGCATGTCTACCAATTTCACCATATCCGCTCAATTGTGGGTGCAAAGATAAACATAAGTTCTATATTTCAAAGCATTTTTTGAAAAAAAATATTAATTCTATTTTTTGTATTTTTGAATTTCTATAAAAATAATTGAAATGGAAAATATTAAGTCTTATGTTCAACAACATAAAGATCGGTTTATCAATGAATTGATCGAATTATTAAAAATTCCGTCGGTAAGTGCCGACACTGCATATTCGCAAGATGTGATCGATACTGCCGAGGCTGTTAAGGAAAGTTTAACAAAAGCTGGCTGTGATTTTGTCGAAATTTGCGATACTCCGGGCTATCCAATCATTTATGGAGAGAAAATAATCGACCCAAATTTACCTACAGTTCTAGTTTACGGACATTATGATGTTCAACCGCCAGATCCTATCGAATTATGGACATCGCCACCATTCGAACCCGTAATTAAAAAAACCGAAATTCACCCGGAAGGTGCAATTTTTGCCCGTGGAGCCTGCGATGACAAAGGACAAATGTACATGCACGTAAAAGCCCTTGAGCTTATGGTGCAAACCAATACTTTACCATGTAACGTAAAATTCATGATCGAAGGCGAAGAAGAAGTAGGTTCAGCAAGTTTGGCTTGGTTCGTAGAACGCAATCAGGAGAAACTGAAAAATGACGTAATTCTTATTTCAGATACCGGAATGATCTCTAATCAACAACCGTCGATTACGACAGGTTTGCGTGGTTTGAGTTATGTAGAGGTAGAAGTTACAGGTCCAAATCGTGATTTGCATTCCGGATTATACGGTGGAGCAGTGGCGAACCCAATTAATGTTTTGGCAAAAATGATCGCTTCTTTGCATGACGAAGACAATCATATTACGATTCCTGGTTTCTACGATAATGTACAAGAATTATCTCTTGAAGAAAGAGCCGAAATGGCAAAAGCGCCTTTTAGCTTAGAAAAATATAAAAAAGCTTTAGACTTAAATGATGTTTATGGCGAAAAAGGATATGTAACCAACGAACGTAACTCAATTCGTCCAACATTAGATGTAAACGGAATCTGGGGCGGATATCAAGGTGAAGGAGCAAAAACCGTTATTGCTAGTAAAGCATTCGCTAAAATCTCAATGCGTTTGGTTCCTAATCAGGATTGGCATGAAATCACAGAACTTTTTACTAAACATTTCACAAGCATTGCACCGTCTGGAGTTACCGTAAAAGTAACGCCACATCATGGTGGGCAAGGTTATGTTACGCCAATTGACAGCGTTGGATATCAGGCAGCAAACAAAGCCTATACAGAGACTTTTGGAGTTCCTGCAATTCCGGTTCGTTCAGGCGGAAGTATTCCAATTGTAGCGTTGTTCGAAAAAGAATTAAAAAGCAAAACCATCCTTATGGGCTTCGGTTTAGACAGCGACGCGATTCACTCCCCAAACGAGCACTTCGGAATCTTCAATTTCTTAAAAGGAATCGAAACTATTCCGTTGTTTTACAAATATTTTGTAGAGCTTTCTAAGTAATTTGCCAAGAAGGCACTAAGACACAAAGTTTTTTAGGTTTAGCTCTTTTTCAAAGTTTAAAACTTTGAAAAAGATGAATCTCAAACCATATAAAATCCGTTCAGAAATGAGCGGATTTTTTTTTGGGCGTTCCCTTCGGTCGGGCTTTCGGCTATATTCCCGATTAACAAAAACCTAAAAAAGGTACAAAGTTGTTAAGGAACAAAGTGACAAAGGTTTTTCGCATCAAAATTGAATAGCCTCCAGCTTCAGCTGGAGTTTTTTGTGAAAAGAGTAATTGGCTTTAGCCGAATTCTTTAATCTTTTATAAGCGTATTTATTCGGCTAAAGCCATTTCCTAAACATTTATTCTAAACCCCAGCTAAAGCTGGAGCCTATTCAAAATCTTTGCTGCTTTGAATCTCTGCACCTTTGAACCTGAAAAAATAAACCTCAGAACCTTAGTGACTTAGAATCTTAGTAATTTTTTTTGTTTATTAAAAAAAATAACTCTACATTTGTAGAACAATGTCTATAAATGTAGAGTTAAATTGGAAATATGAAAAACTTTCTTCTATTATTTTTTTGTGGTATCATGCTTTTAAGTTGTAAAAGCAAGCTTGTAAATCAGAAGGTTAATAAAAAGAAAGAAGGTCTTTGGATCGATAATTACAAACAAGATAGTACGACATATAAATCGTTCGAATATTATAAGAATGATCAGCCGGTAAAAAAGTGGAAATCCTACATTAACGGAAAAATCTACAAAACCGAGAAATATAAAAACGGAATCTGCATCGTAAAATATTATTACGAAAACGGAAAATTACAATCAAAAGGAAAAACAAAAATCGAAGTTGATTCAGTAGAAACACATTGGTTTTATTTTGGAGTCTGGAAATTTTACTCCGATAAAGGAAAACTAGCCGAAATAAAGAATTACAATAATGGGAATTTAATTTCGGAACAAGAAATACAATAGACCACGTTTTTTTTAGAATATAGAATATAGAATATAGAATATAGAATATAGAATATAGAATATAGAATATAGAATATAGAATATAGATTGATTTTAATTATCAAAAAAACTCAGCAACTTAGAAACTCAGAGCCTTAGCACCTTAGAAACATGCAACTATCAAACTCAGAAGAACAATTAATGGAACATCTTTGGAAGCTTGAAAAAGCTTTTATGAAAGATTTACTCGAAGCCTATCCCGAGCCAAAACCCGCAACCACAACCGTTGCAACGCTATTGAAACGAATGATCGATAAGAAATTCGTAGCGTATAACGAATTCGGAAATTCGAGAGAATATTATCCTTTGGTCGAAAAGACCGCTTATTTCTCGAAACATGTAAACGGATTAATCAGTAGTTTTTTCAATAATTCGGCATCGCAATTTGCTTCTTTTTTTACCAAAGAAACCAATTTGTCGACTTCAGAATTAGAAGAACTTAGAAAAATAATCGATTCAGAAATTCAAAAAAAGAAAAAATGATACTTTATCTTCTAAAATCAGGAATACTGCTTTTGGTTTTTTATGCAGTATATAAATTATGGCTTGAAAACGAGAAAATGTTTCATTTTAATCGGGCTTATTTATTAGCCAGTTTGGTTTTTAGTTTTGTGATTCCGTTGCAAATTTTTTCTTTTCAATCTGCTTTATCGAATAAAATAGGATTGGTTGAATTGAGCGAACTGGTGATTCAGAAAAACAATAAAAACCTGGAAACTATTTCATTGAATGATTTTCTACTGATTTTAATTATTGTTGTTTATAGTCTGGGAGTTTTGTTGCTAACAACCCGATTTATATTTGGTTTATATTCTTTTTATAAAACAATAAAAACGAATGAAGTTCAATTTATCAAAGGAGAAAAAATAGTTTTGATCGATGAACCTATTTTACCACATTCGTTTTGGAAATCTATTTTTATCCATAAAAATGCATTCGAAGATGGTAAAATTCCATCAGAATTAATTGCGCACGAAAAAGCACATTTGAAACAAAAACATACTTTGGATATTCTCTTTATCGAGGTTTTGCAAATTGTTTTTTGGTTTAATCCGTTGCTTGTGTTTTACAAAAAAGCAATTAAACTCAATCACGAATTTCTGGCTGATGACGCTGTAAACAAACAGTTTGGATCTGTAAAAAGTTATCAGAATCTATTATTGGATTTTGCTTCAAATAAAAACACCATTGCTTTGGCAAGCAATATCAATTATTTAATAACTAAAAAACGTTTACTTATGATGACCAAAAAAGAATCTCCCATTAAAATTGTTCTAAAAGTATTTACCGTAGGTGTATTTTATACTCTATTATTGTTTGTTTTTAGTACAAAAGCAATAGCTCAAAAAACAGCTAATAAAGCAGATGTAAAAGAAAAAGATCTTTATGTATTAGAAGATGTTGAAAAATTGCCTGAGTTTCCTGGCGGTATGAATGAGTTTTATAAATTTATTGGTAAAAATTTTAAAACGCCGTTGGAAGTTGGAAAAAACAAGATTGAAGGAAAAACCTATATGCAATTTATTATAGAAAAGGATGGAAGTTTATCAAACATTATTACACTAAAAGACGCTGGTTATGGCATAGGTGATGAGGCGATTCGTGTTTTAAAACTTTCCCCAAAGTGGATTGCTGCAACTCAACAAGGAAAAGCCGTTCGGGTGATGTATAGTTTACCTATTCTGGTTCAGCCCGAGAAATAGATTTTTTTAAAACATTAAATTCTGAAAAGGACTAAAGGTCCAAAGCGACAGAAATATAGGTTCCTTTTGAAGATGAATAGGCTCCAGCTTTAGCTGGAGTTTTTTTTAGATAAGAATTGGCTTTAGCCGAATTTTTACATGTAATGATTTATTTGGTTAAAGCCATTTTCGTTGCCTTTATTATAAACACCAGCTAAAACTGCGGACTATTCAAAAAAAACTTTGTTGCTGTTGAACCTTTTTAATAAAAAATCCGCTTCAGTTTCATGAAGCGGATAAATTAAAAAACTAAAAAAAAAATTCTAAAAACTAACAAATCCAGTCTTAAAATAAGTCTGGATTATATCCAAAATAGGGCATATTTTGTTCGTTAAAAATCACCCCATATTCTTCTAACTCTTTCAAAATAGGTAAATAGACTTCTTTTTTTATAGGAAGCTGTACACCAGGAGTTATAATTTTTCGATTTAAGATTAATAATGTTGCCATTGCAACTGGTAATCCAACCGTTTTTGCCATCGCTGTATAAGTTTGATCGTCGCCAATACAAACCATTTTTGAGTCGATTTGTCGTTTTTTGCCATCAAGCTCATATCCAAATTTATGATACATCACAATCATATCCTTGTCATTGGGTTCCAGAGTCCAACTGTCTGATAATATTTTTTCTAATATTTGTGCCGGAGTTGCATTAGGTAAATTCACTTTTTTGTCTGGATTAAATAGATCCAGTTCCAGAAGTTTATCCCACATAATATCGTCCTGATCGATTTTTAAGATCAATCTTGTCTTAATTTCTACAGAATCTGTTGGGTGATAAGGTAAAAATGAATTCACAAATTCACGATAACTCATGTTTTCAGAACCTTCCATGATATAGCTATCATCTGTCATGCCTAATTGCACAAACATATTCCATGCTTTAGAATAGCCCACTCTTCTAATCGTTCCGCGATACAAAGTCAGAATATCATCTAACCCATAAATCGATCTGTATTTAAGAGAATCCCGATTAGAATATGCTTCGAATTTTCCATACCCCTCGACTTCCAGAAATTCGGTTCTGCGAAACACAGTTCCGTATGGGATATATTTATACGTGCCTTCCTGAATAAATTTTGCTGCACCGCCTTGTCCTGCCAGAACTACGTTTCTTGGTGCCCAGGTAAATTTGTAATTCCATAAATTGTTGTCACATTCCGGAGCGACTAATCCGCCGCAAAAAGATTCAAAAAGTAGCATATTGCCACCTTTTTCTCTAATTTCATCAATAACTTTCATGGCGCTCATATGATCTATTCCGGGATCAAGACCAATTTCGTTCATGAAAATCAGATTATTTTTCTTTACTTCTTCATCAAGTGCCTGCATTGCGTCGCTTACGTACGAAGCGGTTACCAAATGTTTTTTGAATTCAAGACAATCTTTTGCAATTTCTATATGCAAATGTGCGGGTAACATCGAGATTACGATAGATGCTTTTTCGATTGCTGATTTTCTTTCTTCAGTTTCAAAAATATTCAAAGCAATTGGAGTTGCATTGGGATGACCTTGTGTCTTTTTTTCGGCTAAAGCCAAAGATAAATCAGCTACAACAAGATGAAGGTCTTCGGTCTCTGATTTTGCTAATAAATAACGTATCAGCGACGACGCAGATCTTCCGGCTCCAATAATTAAAATGCTTCTCATATTTTACATATATAACACAAATATATTAAATTGTTAAATATGTAACAATTTTAATTTTGTAAAAATGCGTTATTTTTTATTTTGAAGCCAAATCACAACAGATTTCTTTTTCCGGAAAAGATTTTTTAAAACTAAAATGCTTTTTAAAATGTATTGAAGTATTTTTGCTGAAGAATAAAAAGTATAGAAAATATGAAAAGAAAAATTGTTTTAGCAGGAGCTTTGATGGGTATGATAGCAATCATTTTAGGCGCTTTTGGCGCACATTTACTTAAAAAATATTTATCTGTAGAAGAATTAAATACTTTTGAAGTTGGTGTTCGTTATCAAATGTATCATGCCTTGTTTTTGCTTTTTCTTTCTACCAGAAAAGACATTGCTGAAAAGACCGTAAAAACGATCTATAATTTAGTTGTTGCCGGTGTTCTTCTTTTTAGCGGTTCTATCTATTTATTAGCGACAAAAAGTCTTACACTTTTCGATTTTAAAATTATCGTATTCGCAACACCTTTGGGTGGTTTTTTATTAATTATTGCTTGGGCAGCATTATTTGTTACGATTTTGAGGAGAAAATCATAAAATCCCGAATAAAAAATTCTATCTAAAAATTAATCTTTAATTTTGTCTCATAAATAACATATAATCTTATTTATGTGAATTTATCTTGTTTTTTACTTTAATAGGTGAAAAATATAACAAATTCATTTATAAGATTATAAGAAAACAAATTGGAAGCGGTTATTTTTTTATTTTATTGATTTTTAAGATCAAATTTTACTTTATTAATATAAATAAAAGTAGAATTTAGTTTTTTTAATGGATTAATAATAAATCTGTAATTTTGCTTCTTATTAAATATCACACACAACTAAAAATTTATGGACAGTCACACCGTTTTCACGCAATCGATTTCGCTAAATGAACTAGGAATTGAAAATGCAAAAGTTCGCTACCAATTATCTGCTGATGAATTGCATGCGATCACTTTGCAATCAGGCCAAGGTGTTGAGAACTCTACAGGCGCATTGGCAATTAATACAGGTGAATTTACAGGACGTTCCCCTCAGGATCGTTATATTGTAAAAGATACTATTACTGAAGATCAGGTTTGGTGGGGAAAAGTAAATATTCCCTTTGAACCGGCTGCTTTTGAGAAACTATATAATAAGGTCACTCAGTTTTTATCAAATAAAGAAGTTTTTGTACGTGATTCTTATGTTTGTTCTGATGCAAATTACAGATTAAATGTTCGTGTAGTTACAGAAACTGCCTGGTCTAATTTGTTCTGTTATAATATGTTCTTGCGACCAGAAGAGTCAGAGTTAGCTAACTTTACACCGGAATGGACCGTAATTTGTGCTCCAAGTTTTATGGCAGATCCTGCTGTAGACGGAACACGCCAATCTAATTTTGCTATATTGGATTTTACTAAAAAAATAGCACTTATTGGCGGAACAGGTTATACAGGAGAAATGAAAAAAGGAATTTTCTCTGCTTTAAACTTCATTTTACCAGTTTTCGAAAATACTTTACCAATGCATTGCAGTGCTAATGTTGGGGAAGGCGGTGATACTGCTATTTTCTTTGGATTATCAGGAACCGGAAAAACTACATTATCAGCAGATCCTGCACGTAAGTTAATTGGTGACGATGAACACGGATGGACGGCAGAGAATACGGTTTTTAACTTTGAAGGTGGTTGTTACGCAAAAGTAATTAATCTGACAGAAGAAAATGAACCGGACATTTTTAGAGCAATCAAAAAAGGAGCGCTTCTGGAAAATGTGGTTTTCAAAGAAGGAACTAATGAGGTTGATTATGATGATGTTTCTATCACGCAAAATACACGTGTAAGTTACCCAATAACACATATTGATAATATTCAGCCAGGTTCTATTGGACATAATCCTAAAAATATATTTTTCTTAACGGCAGATTCTTTCGGAATTTTGCCTCCAATCTCAAAATTGACTCCAGGTCAGGCTGCTTACCATTTTATCTCAGGATATACGGCAAAAGTTGCAGGAACTGAGGCAGGAGTTACAGAACCGCAACCTAATTTCTCAGCTTGTTTTGGAGCACCATTTATGCCATTACATCCAACACGTTATGCTGAAATGTTAACGAAAAAAATGAAAGATGCTGATGTAAAAGTTTGGTTGATAAACACAGGTTGGACAGGTGGAGAATACGGAACAGGAACGCGTATGAAACTAAAATATACCCGTGCCATGATTACCGCTGCATTAAACGGAGAGCTGGATAATGTAGAATATAAAAATCATGCAGTATTTGGAATCGCAAAACCACAATCTTGTCCAAATGTTCCAAGTGAAATTTTAAATCCTAGAAATACTTGGGAAGATCCTGAGTTATACGATAAAAAAGCAATTGAATTGGCTCAGAAATTTAAAGCTAATTTCGCCAAATTTGAAGAGTTTGCAAACGTTGAAATTTTAGCCGGAGCACCGATTACAGAATAAGGAAGATTACTAATTCAAACTAAAAAAAGCTGTTCAGTGATGAACAGCTTTTTTGTTTAGTACTCAGTCTCAGTCTCAGTCTCAGTCTTCAGTCACAGTTTTCAGTCACAGTTAAGAAACTGAAAACTGCGACTGCCACTGAAAACTTATTTCTTATCGTCGATACGTTTCTGGATCAAATCCCAGGCATAATAATGAAACGTCATTCCGTTGCTCATGGCTACGAAAAGTCCGTTTTTGAAATTTCCTCCTAAATTAATACTGGTAACATCAGCACCGTCGCATTCAATAGTTGAAGTTGGTATTTCGGCTAACAAAGGATAATCGTTTGGATTTCCTTTTGTGCCTTCTCTCGGATAAACCATAAAAGTATTTGCTTGCTGGTTTGATACTAAAATATATCCGGTAGAATCTGTTTTTTTGTAAATGGCAATCCCTTCGTTATCGGCTTTAAAGCCTGTTTTTCCAAAAAGAGCAATTTCTTTATTATCGTTTAAAGCAGGATCGGCTTTGTATTTTCTAATCCCGAATTGTTCATCACAATATAAAACAGTTCCTAATTCGTTATCAACTGCAATAGCTTCGATTTCTTTTTTTCCGCTGTAAGCACCAAACTTTCTAACGACTTTAGCTGTAGCGAATTTCCCGTTTCCGGAAAGTTCATATTGCCATAAATAGCTGCCTGATGGTCCTGATTTTCTACCTACAATGGCAAAGATTTTACCATCGCTTTTTCTGGTGTACAATGCAATTCCCATTGGGTCGCGTAATTCTTCACCTTCAAATACAGCGATTCCGCCGTTGTCAATTGCTTTTAAATCTGGTAAACTAAAAACTCTTATTTTGTTCGATTCACGTTCGGTAGTTACGGCAACATCAACTTTTTTTCCGTGGATTACCAAACCATAAGCGATATCAACATTATTTGGACGTTTTAATACTTCTGATTTTGCAACTATTTTTCCCTTCAAGTCAAATGCATACAAAGCACCGTCAGTATCTTTATCAGTTCCTACTATAATACTTTTAGAAGCATCTGTTGGGTGAATCCAGATCGAAGGATCATCTGTATCGTGAGGCAAAGCTTGAGTTACAACAGTTGGTTTTACTGCATTTGCAGCAATAGGAGCAAGTTTGTCATCTTTACAAGCTGTAAACAAGGTGCTTAAGAGTAAAAAAGCTATTATGGTTTTGTTTTTCATTATGGATTTCATTTTAAATAAACTAGACAGAACCGCTAAGTTCTGTCTAATTTAAGCATTTTATAAATTGATTATTACAAGTCAAGTTTCAAACCAAAATTGTATCTGGCCTGATAGTACTCTGCTTGTTTGGTATGCGCCTCAACTCCTTGGTAGTAGCGTAAAGGCTGGTTAGTTAAGTTGTTAGCTTCGGCAAAAAGGCGAAGTTTTGGTGTAATCTTGTAAGAAGCATTGGCATCTAAGAAAAACTGCTTGTCGTAGTAACTGTCTTTGTAAGATTCAGAACCCAATTCATCTAAATAATCTGAAGTGAAATTCGTCGAAACCCTTGCCGAAAAACGTTTGTTTTCCCAAGACAAAGATCCGTTAAACATATGTGGCGTTGTACCTGGAAGACTGATGTTGTTTCTTTCGTTTCCGTCTTCATCAGCAATTCCTTTTGCTTTAGATTTTGTGTAGGTATAATTCAAATAGATACCAAAACCTTTTAGGAATTTACCAGGAAGAAAATCTAACTGACGTTGAAATGCAACTTCAAAACCATAAACGTCAACCGTATCTCCGTTTCTTGATTGCAAAAATGACCAGTTTTCTCCAGCAGGAATAGGGTTTGCCTGATTTGGGAAATCGGCAGCAAATTTTGCATCTGTATATTGATTGTCGCTATAATTGTAAATAAAATTATCTAATCTTTTGTAAAAAACACCTCCTGAAATTAAACCTACAGATTTGAAATAATTCTCAGCCATAAAATCATAGTTGTAAGAGTATGTTGCGTCAAGATCCGGATTTCCGGCTGTAATTTCTTTCTCGGCAGCAATATTGTTTACGTAAGGAGCTAATGCATAATAGTTAGGTCGCGCTAAAGCTGTTGTAACTGCAGCTCTTAAAACTAAATCTTTAGTGGCATTATATTGAAACGAAATACTTGGCAACAAATTAGTGTATGAGTTTGTTGTATTGATCTCACTTTCTAATTCTTCTTCATCTAAAACGCGATTTCCTGTATAATCAATATGAGTATTCTCTACACGAAAACCTAAAACCATAGAAAGTTTGTCGTTAAAATCCTGGTCCCATCTTATGTAAGCAGCAGAAATTCTTTCTTTAGCATTATAATTTACGGCTAAAAATTCTGCCGGATCGGATGATTTATCAAATAATGCCGCATTATTTAAATCTAGACTTCCTAAAAAGTCTGCCGAAGCAAAACTTCCCGGAACATATTTGCTTCCCGGATTAAAGTTTTTTCCGTCGTAATAACTGTTTGGAACTTCAGATAATAATTCCATTCCATCGTTGATTGGTTCGTACGAATAGAAGTTATTATTTCTTTCTTTTTCTTTTAATCGAAGTCTAAGTCCTGTTCTTAATCTTCCTTTTTCAGATGGAATGATGGTAAAAGGGAAACGGATATTAACTTTTGCTCCAAATTCACTTTCGCTGGTTTCATCTGTATTTTCAGTAACCGTTTGAAATTTGAATTCATCTGTTGCTTCTCCAACTGTTGTCATCAAAGGAAATCTGATATCAGATAAATCTTCAGTCATTTCCAAACCTTTCTGACGGTATTCGATATAACGTTCCTGCGGACGATATTCTCTGGCTTTAGCATAATTGGCTGACCAGTCTAAATCTAGTTTAGAGTTGATCAAATGTTCTCCTCGAATCGAATAATTCTGAACACGCTGATCTTCTAGTCGTCTGTTTTTGTTACGATTATTATCGACTCCGCCTTTTGTCTGACGTTTTACACGACCTTCAAAACCTGTAATTTGTTCGCCATTATAAATAGGTTCGATATCATCATAAGTAGTTCTGAAACGGTTTTCTCTATCATCTCTCCAGTTGTAAATAGCATTGGCGAAAATGGTGTTATTTTCGTCAAATTTATAATCTAAAGCTACAGATCCGCTGCGGCGAATACGTTGTACATCATATTTTCTAATTTCTGAAGCTTGAAGATATTCATTCCCAAAATCATCTTTTACCCATTCGTTTTCGATGTTATCAGATCCATAATCTACATTATTATAAGATCCGCTGAAAACAGCACCAAGTTTATTGTCCAGAAAGCGATTTCCGTAAACTAAACCAGCTGTATAAGTTCCGTGTTCACGAATTGGCATATAACCACCAGCAAGAGTTGCAGAGATTCTTTCGCCATTTGGAGTCGCTCTTGTAACTAAATTTACAGAACCTCCAATCGCATCTGCATCCATGTCTGAAGTTAAGGTTTTATTGACTTCGATAGTAGAAATCATATCAGATGGAATCAAATCCATTTGTACATTTCTGTTATCTCCTTCGGCAGACGGAATTCTGTCTCCGTTTAAAGTTACAGAGTTTAAAGATGGAGCTAAGCCTCTAATAATAATGTTACGCGCTTCACCCTGATCGTTTTGCATCGTAATACCCGGAACTCGTTTTAAGGCGTCTCCAACATTGGCATCCGGAAAACGACCCATTTGATCAGATGAAATGATGTTTCCAATATTTTTACTGTTTTTTTGTTGATTCAATGCTTTTGCCTGACCTTTTAAGATATCCCCAACAACTACTTCGTTCAGCTCTGTTCCTGAAGTTTTAAGGCTAAAATCAAGTACATTGTTTTTGCCTTGCTCAACAGTAATTTCATGAGTTATGGCAGTATATCCTATATATTTTACTTCTACTTTATAAGTCCCAACATTAATATTAAGTAATTCAAAACGACCATTGTAATCTGAAACTGTGTATTTGTTTTCACCTACTATTTGAATCATCGCTCCCGGTAAAGGAAGTTTGTCGTCTATGTCTAATACTTTTCCTGAGATTATGGCTTTTTGGGCATAACCTGAAAAGGCTAATAGCATGAATGTTATTACTAAATAAATTTTTTTCATTGTGTTTTAATTTGATTTCCTGCGAAACTAGAACCTTAATGTTACTAAAGCCGTTAGAAAAAATTAACATAGTGTTATGATTCCCCTTACATATTTAGAATGATTAATCTTTAAATAACATTTAATAAAAAAAGAATTTTTATAGCCGCAACTAAAAACAAATCAACTATTTACCTGAGAATTAAATTTTTGGCGCTAAATTTGCCCTATCAATCACAATCAAAAATCATCAATCATGTTAAAACAATTTTTTATCGTATGTTCCGGGGCAGATCGGGATTTACTCGAAGGCTGCTCAGAAGGTGAGCAAACCAAATATGTTGGTATTGGGGCCACCGTTTTTTTTACCGCAGTAATGGCTTTTTTGGCTAGTGCTTATGCACTTTTCACTGTTTTTGACTCTATTTATCCTGCTTTAATTTTTGGGTTTGTATGGAGTTTATTAATCTTTAATCTCGACCGGTTTATCGTTTCTACAATTAAAAAAAGAGATCGCTTTTTTGACGAATTTATACAAGCGACACCTCGAATTATATTGGCAGTTATTATTGCCATCGTTATTTCTAAACCTTTAGAGATTAAAATTTTCGAAAAAGAAATCAATACTGTTTTATTGAAAGAGAAAAACGAAATGGAATTAGCCAATAAAAAGCAAGTTGGTAATTATTTCAAATCAGATTTAGATAAAAATAAAGCGGAAATTGCCTCATTAAAAAATGATATTCTAAAGAAAGAAAAAGAAGTCAACGCTCTTTATTCTACTTATATTACAGAAGCTGAGGGAACTGCCGGAACTAAAAAACTGGGAAAAGGTCCGGTTTATAAAGAGAAACGGGAGAAACATGATGCCTCTTTACAAGAATTGGCGGCTTTAAAAATTACTAATGAAGCAAAAATTGCTGAGAAAGAAAAAACAGGCAAACAATTACAAGCCGATTTAGATAAAAAAGTATCGCAAACGCAACCCATTATTGAAGGTTTTGACGGATTGATGGCGCGTATAAATGCGTTAGATAAATTGCCCTGGCTGCCTTCATTTTTTATTATGCTGTTATTTCTGGCTATAGAAACTTCTCCTATTATTGCAAAACTATTGGCTCCAAAAGGTGAATTTGATTTTAAACAGGAAGAAGCCGAAACGGCAATGAAAGCAACTCTCACGCAAAACAAATATCAACGCGAATTATTGGTAAAAACCAGTGCTCAAATGCACGATAAAGTATACGCCGATATTGCCGAAGATAAAAGTCTATATGATTTACAACGCAAGAAAGCAACAGAATTATTAGAGTTACAAGCACATAGTTTTGTAGAAAAGCAGAAAGCAACTCTTTAAGTCTTAAAGCCGAAGGTCGAAAGTCAAAAAGAATAGAAATGATAAAGCCAGAAATAGAAAATTCTATTCTGGCTTTTTATTTTGTCAACGAAAATTTTTAAGACTTTATGACTTTCGACTTTAAGACTTACATGTAACTCAATATTTCTTTTTTGTAAGCGTCATATTCACCTTGCATTATTAATCCGTTATCAAGCAATTTTTTGTAGTTCTGTAATTTATCAAAAAGCTCTTCTTTAGATAACTCACTTAATTTACGATCTCCGCTTGCAGGTTGAGCTGGCTGAATTGGCTCATAAGTTTCATAAGGAGTTGTTGCTGGTAATATTTCAGCATAACTCGTTACTTCTTCAGTTTCAACTTCTTCAACTTCATCCTCTTCCTCTTCAATAACTTGTGCAGTTTCTACGACTGGAGTTTCAGCAACAATAGGATTTTTAATTAAATCTAATTGTTCTTTAGCATATGTATAAATTTTTCTTGCCTGCGTTTTCGGAATATAATCTATAGAAATAGTCAGGTCAGTTGTAGTTCCAAAAGAAAATTCAGAACCCAAAATATTCTCTTTTACAAAAGTGCTTGTAATATCATCCCACGTATAATCTGTAAAATCCATTGAAAGACCTAAATTTTTAGGTTTGCAGATAATAATACGTTTGTTGGTCAGGATTATGCTATCTGGAAAAACAGTAATTGCCGGTTTTTTTTGAACCGCGATATAACCAATTTCTTCGTTTTTCATCAATAAATCATTGAGTTTCGAAGTGATTTTTTCAATCGCTTTTGGATCTTGTTCTTCGTTCAGAAATTTTTTAAATTGTTCTTTCATGTTCTGTAAGTTGCTTGGTTGCAAATTAATTGAGTTGTTCAGCTATGATTTGCTGCAAATGTAATGCCTAATTTTCTAATTCAATAATTTCATTCTGAATTTTCTTTGTCAAACTTTTGAAAACCAGTTCATATGAATGATCGATTAATTCTTTTACAAAAGCATTCGATAAATTGCCATTCAGGTCAATCGTATTCCAGTGCACCTTACTCATATGAAAGCCTGGTTTTATCTCGTCATATTCTGCTCTTAGTTCCTGTGCACGCTCAGGATCACATTTTAAATTTACCGAAGGTTCATTCTTTTCCCACTGAGATAAAGAGGATAAAGCAAACATTTTGCCGCCAACTTTAAAAACCAGTGTATCTTCATCAAAAGGAAAATGTTCGCTAACGCCTTTTTTCGAAAGACAATATTCGTAAAACGTTTCTAGATTCATATTATTTTTTATTTACCAATTTCACCTAAATGAGTATACTTAAAGCCTTTTTCATATTTTAAACCGTAGCCAAAAATCCGGTCCATTGCCGAATGTGAAAATAGAATAATTCCAATTAATTGAATACTTTCAATATTTAAATAACATCCTAAGGCATAAATAAAAAGTGCAATCCCTTTATGATGAAATACATTATAAAAAAATGCACCGTTTTTATTGCCAAATAAATATCCGAACATGGATAAATCCGGCACCAAAATTAAAACTGGGAACCACCACCAATCAAAATTTAAGCGGTTAAATAAATAGATTCCCAAAATAAATAAACCTAATTCTTCAAGTTTGATAATTGTTTTCATTATAGTTTTTTCTCCATTAATTTTTCAGGATATTCCAATTCTGTAAAACCAAATTTACGATATAAAAAGTGCGCATCAGTAGTGGCTAATCTCCAAATTTGAATGTTTTTAAGAATAGGTTCATTCATCATATTTTCGATTAAAATAGAAGAATATCCTTTACCTCGATGTTCTTCAGTAATAAAAACATCCATTACATAACCAAAAACCACATAATCAGTAATTACTCTGGCAAAGCCAATTTGTTGCTCATTTAAATAAATTCCAAAACAAACCGAAGCATCAATTGTAGTTTGAACTTCTTCGATAGTTCTTCCCGCAGCCCAATAAATGTCTTTTAAAAAGTTTTGTATAAACGGAACGTCAAGTTTAGTTTTATCTGTAGAAACATTAATCATAGTATTCAGTCTCAGTTTTAAGTATTCAGTAAATCTAAAATCTATCCCGAAACTTCGGGACTAAAATCTAAATTTTGTATAATATTGGCTTACTCGGACTCGCGTCATTTTCAAATGAAGCAATTTGAAGATTTAGAATATATTCTCCATCTTTTATTTCGTCCGGAATATAAATCATTTCTGTAATTGTTGCATTTAATCTGGCGTCAGAATTTAAGTTTAAGGTGTCTTTTACATTCCAAAATGCCTTATGTGCTAGTAATTTGCCTTCATCATGTTCCTTGTCTACACTTGGTAAATCGATCAATAAATGCTGAATTTTGCTTTCGCGAATAAAAATCGCTGCTTCTTCAGACAAATAAGGCGGATTTGTATTCGAGTATTTTCTTGATTTTTTGTCTTTTTTATTTGGAAGTGTTCTGACAATAATTGCTTCCAAAGATTTCCCACTGAGCGAAGTCGAAATGCTTTCTTTCGTAATCACCAAATCATCCCCAATCTTTTCAGGTTCAACCGTAATCAATTTTGCATAAAAGAAAAACTGTTTTAAAGATTGATTGATACTGTAAAAATCATTCGTAATATGTCCTAAACATTCCGTGTGCGTTCCATGCCCATGAGGATTGAAGAAAATATTATTGAAATTAGTCGATGATTTTCCCTCAGAAACTTTCCCGATCCAATCTCCAAAAACTACTGGTTCAATAGCCGGTTTTTCAATATACCACGCAATCGGATTTTCGTCTGTATTCGTTAACGGAATCGAAATATCAATGGGTTTCGATAAGTCTATTTGATATTTTTCGTCAATAAGTGCTAGCATAATGGAGCGCGGATTTTAGGTATTCTAACGCGGATTACGGATTTTTATCAGCGTTCAATTTTTATTCTTCCAAATTTAAATAAAATAAATCTGAAGCTATTCCATCTGTTAAAAATTTTCCTTTCGCTGTTGGTTTGAGGATCTTGTTTTCAATGAAAAGTAAATCATCATTTAAGAATTTCTGACTTTGTTTTTTGAGATAATTAAGATATTCTAAACCAAATTCATTTTCGATTCTTTCCAGAGAAACACCCCAAATGGTTCGTAGTCCTGTCATAATATATTCGTTATAACGATCAGAAATGGTGAGGATTTCAGTTTCGATTGGAAGTTCATCGTTCAGAATCGACTTTATATAAAGTGAATTATTGGCAATATTCCATCCTCTTTTTTCGCCATCATAACTATGCGCCGAAGGACCAATACCAATATATTTTTTCCCTAACCAATACGCCGAATTGTTTTTCGAGAAGTAATTCTCTTTTCCAAAATTAGATAATTCGTAATGGATAAATCCGTTTTTTTGAAGTGTTTCAACCAGAATAATAAAGTGGTTGGAAGCGACTTCATCTTGTAGTTCAGCAATTTTTCCGGTATCGATTAGTTTTCTTAAAGCAGTTTTAGGTTCAACTGTCAAAGCATAACTCGAAATATGCGGAATGCGAAAACTTAAAGCTGTTTCGATATTTTTTCTCCACATTTCATCTGTCAGTCCCGGTATTCCATAAATCAAATCAAGCGAAATATTATCAAAGTATTTAGTTGCTTCTTGTAAACAATTTATGGCTTCTGCCGAATTATGAGCGCGATTCATCATCTTCAAATCTTCTTCATAAAAAGACTGAATCCCAATACTTAAACGATTTATAGGGCTTTTAGATAATTCCAAAATTCGTTCTGTAGATAAATCATCCGGATTTGCTTCGAGCGTTATTTCGGGATTTTCGACAACATTATAATTGCTGTAAGCGGTATCAATTAAAAAATTTATTTCGTCATTTGTCAATACCGATGGAGTTCCGCCACCAAAATAAATCGTTTCTATAATTTCAGTTGAAAACTCATTCTTGCGCATGACAATTTCTTTGGCTAAAGCCAAAACCATTTCATCTTTCTTTTTCATCGAAGTAGAGAAATGAAAGTCGCAATAATGACAAGCCTGTTTGCAAAAAGGAATATGAATGTAGATGCCGCTCATTTTTATAGTATTCAGTCTCAGTATTCAGTCTCAGTTTTCAGTCTCAGATTAACTGTAAACTGCCACTGCGACTGAAAACTATTTTCTTACTTTATCTTCGTTTTGTTTTACAAAAGCATCCCAACCAGTATAACTTTTTCCCGCAACAATTTTTCCGGAATTAAAGAAATGACAAACTGCAGCTGCCAGACCATCTGTTGAATCTAAATTTTTAGGCAACTCTTTTAATCCTAAAAGCTGTTGGAGCATTTTTGCAACTTGTTCCTTGCTGGCATTTCCGTTTCCGGTAATTGCCATTTTTATCTTTTTTGGCTCATATTCCGTAATTGGGATATCTCTGGAAAGTCCTGCTGCCATTGCAACGCCTTGTGCGCGACCTAATTTTAGCATCGATTGTACGTTTTTACCAAAAAAAGGAGCTTCAATCGCTATTTCGTCAGGATTGTGCGTTTCGATTAATTCGATGGTACGTTCAAAAATTATTTTCAGCTTTTGATAATGATTGTCGTACTTAGAGAGTTGCAATTCGTTAAGTTGCAAAAACTCCATTTTTTTATTGATTACTCTAATCAATCCAAAACCCATGATGGTGGTTCCTGGGTCAATACCTAATATGATGCGTTCTTTTGTCAAGTGATTTTTATTTCAGGTTTAAGTTTTAGAAAACGGACAATTTTCTAATTTTCAAATCGGTACATTTTCATTGCCACATTTTCAAATTGATTACTTTTGCGGCATGATTTCAATTCCTCACAAAGCTAAACAATTCCTTGTTCTTCTGGTCAAACTTTTGATTGTAGGTGGCGCATTTTATTTTATTTATAATCAGTTGGCGAACAACGACAAACTCGACTGGCAAAAGTTCATTACGTTGTTTCGTAAAAACCAATCGGTTTTAGGAATTGGGTTTATATTGCTTTTGAGTGTTTTGAATCGTTATTTCGAGATTTTAAAATGGCAGAATCTTGCTAAAGTAATTCATGAAATCTCATTGGGTGAAGCTACAAAGCAAGTTCTGGCAGCGCTTACGGCCGGAATCTTCACGCCAAACGGAGTAGGAGAGTACGCCGGAAAAGCGTTGTTTTATCCAAAATCTGAAGCTAAACAAGTGGTTTTTCTTAACTTGATTTGCAACGGAATCCAAATGATCTTAACTGTGATTTTTGGGCTTTTTGGCTTATTGTATTTTAATGCTAAATATGAAGTTATTACGACTCAAACAGTTGCCATTTTGTTTGGAGGTTTTGTATTGCTTTTTATTGTTTTGTTTTCATTAAAGAAAATAAAAATCAAAGGATATTCGATCGAAAAGTTATTGCATAAAATCAATGAGATTCCCAAACCAATTCATCGTAAAAATATTCTTTTAGGTGTTTTGCGTTATTTGGTTTTCTCGCATCAGTATTACTTTTTGTTTCTGGCTTTTGATGTAGATTTACCTTATTTTACTTTGATTGCGACAATTGCTGTAGTTTACTTTTTGGCGTCATCATTGCCAACTTTTCAGTTTCTGGATTTTGCCGTAAAAGGAAGTGTAGCGATTTACTTCTTCGGGATTTTGGGAGTAAACGAATGGATTGTGGTTTTTATAAGTACTTTGATGTGGTTTCTTAATGTAGTTTTGCCAGTGATTATTGGAGCTTATTATGTGTTGAATTTTAAAACGAAAACGGTAGAATGATTTTGGTTCTGTTTCTCATATTGACAATTTACATAACTAGCATTAGCTTACTTATTTATGGCTTTACCAAAGTAAAAAGATATCAGAAAACAGATTTAAAACCTCAAACAAGTTTTACAATTATAGTTCCGTTTAGGAATGAAGCTGAGAATTTGCCGAATCTTTTAAACAGTTTTTCAAACTTAAATTATCCGAATGATCTATTCGAAGTAATTTTAGTAGATGACAATTCTCATGAGAAATTTCAAGCCTCACATTTCGCATTTCATATTTTACAAATAGACAATATTCGAGTTTCGAATTCGCCTAAAAAAGATGCTATTGCTACGGCGACGCAACACGTAAAAACCAATTGGGTAATTACGACAGATGCCGATTGTTTAGTGCCGGAAAACTGGCTTTTAACGTTCGATAATTATATTCAGCAAAATGATGTTTCGATGCTTGCTGGGGCAGTTACGTATAAATGTGAAAATTCATTTCTGGACCATTTTCAGCAATTAGATTTAACGAGTTTGCAAGGAGCAACAATAGGTAGTTTTGGTATTAAAAAAGCTTTTATGTGCAACGGTGCGAATTTTGCTTACACGAAATCCCTGTTCGAAAAACTAAATGGATTTGAAGGAAATAATAAAATCGCGAGTGGCGATGATGTTTTTTTATTACAAAAAGCAGCGAATTTATACCCAACGGAAGTTCATTATTTAAAAGCTAAAGAAGCTATTGTGATTACAAAGCCAACTGAAAACTGGAAAGCTTTATTTTATCAAAGAGTACGTTGGGCTGCGAAAACAAGTTCGTATCAAAGTAATTTTGGTAAGATGTTGGGATTGATCGTTTTCTTTGGGAATTTGAGTTTTGTAATTGGTTTTTTTGCCTTTGTTTTCGGGATTTGGCCTTATCCATTTTCTATTTTGCTTGTGTTTTTTAAGTTTACAATCGACTTTGTTTTGCTTTATAAAACGAATCAGTTTTTAACGAAATCGAGAATAAAGAGTTTGATTTTAAGTAGTTTATTATATCCTTTTTTTAGTTCAGCTGTAGCTTTGTATAGTTTGTTTGGAACGTATGAATGGAAGGGAAGAAGATTTAGAAATTAAATTCCAATCCCGAAGGCTTGGGATAAATTCCAAATTCCAATGGAAAACCTATACTATTTGGAACGCTAAATGGCACGCGGATTACACAGATTCGCTTCGCGAAAGCGCGGATTTATGCGGATTTTTATTTTGAAAACTTCTATTCTTGAGAAATGTTTTTATGAAAACCGAAGCCCTAGCCCTGATGGGAGGGAAAATCCTTTTGTGCCGGGGTTCGGCATAAAAGATTGGAAGGAACAGCAGGAAATAGCTCCTAAAAAAAATAAATCTTAAAAAGTAAAATTTATTCTTTCCCTTTTTCTTTAAGAATAACAGGCAAAATAAATTGGGTTTTTACCGGAAGTCCGCGTTTTAAGGCAGGATTTATTTTAGGGAAATCGACTAACCTCGCATGCAAAATACTATCGATTTTGATGGTGTCGTAAGCAACAGAATCTTTAGGAAATTGCGGTTCGAATTTCATGGTTGAGTTAGGATAAACCGTTACTTTTACCTGAATCGTATCAAGTTCAGGATACAATATAGAAAGTGTATCGATATCTAGTTTCTCCTGGATAAGCTGCGCCATAACTTCAAAAAAACATTGTTGGCGTTGTTTTTTATTGGCAATTTTTTCGCAATTAGCTACAGATGGATATTCGTCAACTTCTTTCCAGTTGATTGATTTTAATTCTTTTTGAAGTAACTCTTTTTCAGAGGGAACCTGCTTCTCAAAATATTGACAAGAATTGAAAAATAGGATAATTAAAAAAAGGAAAAACTGCTTCAAGATTCTGATGTTGATTGAATGAAATAATTAAAGTATAAAAATACGATTATTTTTTTTGGGAACCTTTGTATTGCAGATAATCTTCATAGTTTTCTGATAGCCATTTTTCTTTATTTTTTGCAGCAATTTCTTTTTGTTCAGGATATAAAGATGATAATCTATCAGAAAAAGTGGCAATTTGAACAGTATAATTGTAAAATTCTTTTTTGGTTAAAACAACATTCGGATCATTTTTGCGATTAAAATATTCGAAGAAAAGCGTATCAAATTCTTTCATTGAAAAATTTAAAACTTTTTTCTTCTTACTTTTATAAATGCTATCCTGAATTAATTGATCGTCGACAGATAATTTTTTAGTTTGCGCATAGGTGGTTTCGTTGATCAAAATGATCAAGAATATAAATATTACAAATTGCAAAAGTCTGCGCATTGACTAGCTTTAGTTAAAGGTTTGTAGGTGCAAAATTACAAAAATTTATATGGATTTACTATTGTTATTACTTGGTTTTATATGCATGATTGTGGGTGTTTTTGGTAGTTTTTTACCCATTTTACCTGGTCTGTCAAGTTGTTGGGTTGGCTTGCTATTATTGTATATGACAAAAGCAGTCGAAAATAATTATTGGATTTTAGGTATTACACTTGTAATAACAATAATTGTCACGGTTTTGGATTATGTAATTCCGGCAAAAGGAACCAAAAAATTTGGCGGAAGTTCTTATGGAATTTGGGGTACAAACATTGGATTAATAGTTGGTATTCTGGCTCCAATACCTTTTGGCGTTATTATTGGTCCTTTTGTAGGAGCCTTAGCTGGGGAGTTAATTTATGACTCTAAAAATCATAAACGCGCATTAAAAGCGGCAACAGGATTTTTACTAGGTTTTCTCGCGTCGAGTTTTATCAATTTTATGTTTTGTATCATTTTTCTAGGCATATTTTTAAGTCTAACATGGGAATATCGAAACCTTTTGTTTTAATTATATAACATTTATTAAGCTTTTTTCTTATTTTTTGTTTTAAATGTAAAATTTACAAAAAAATAATTTTACTTTTATTTGATAACGAAGGGGTTATATTTACTGGCTAGAGGAGTTTTTTTTCTTAAACAACTGTTAATTGCTCTTTGAAGTATTTAACTAGCTTTTTGGAAATGTTAAAATATTTTATATTTTTATCCTGATAAACGATAAAAAGCCTCACTTTATCGGTTATTTTGAACTGATTTAAATAATTTTAAACAATTTAAGTATGACTCCTAACCTACAAATTGAACTTAGACGTTTTATTTCTTCTAATGTTGTTTCAAAGTTGAACAAGTTTTATTTTGAAAATGATGCCCTTTTAATTAAAGGAATTGATGTTTCAATAGGGACAGTTTTAATGGGCTTGTATAATAGATCTGATGATTCGGATTTTTGTAAAGGAATTGTTTCACAAATACCGGAAGATTCCACCTTTTATCAGGAAGTCGATTTTACATCCGGTCGAATTTTATCAGTAGATGATTGTTACCGTTTAGAAGGAAATGCTTTACTGAAAGAAATTTTCACCAATAAAAAAGGAAGAATTTCAGAAATGATTTCAAATGAAGTCGGAATCAAAAGCGAGACAGCAAGAGAAATCCTTAATTTTTCAGCCCTATTAGTTGCTTCTTATCTTAAAAACAATCTTCAATTACTGGAGAGTTTAAAATTACTTCTCGACGATCAAAAAAGAGATATTTTAAACAGTATTCCTCCCGGAATCAAAATTATCCTTGGTTTTTCATGTTACGAATCAGTCGAAGAAAAAAACCAATCTATCGGTAGATCTATCTTTACTCTTTTTGGTCATAATTTTTTCAGTTTCTAGAATAAAAAAAATCCCATCTTACAAAAGTAAAACAGGATTTTATATTTAAATCAATTTTGAGATGTTTCTTAAACGTTTTTCAAATTGATAATTTCTTGCTCGGTCAAAAAACGCCAGTTACCTCTTGGTAAATTCTTTTTTGTTAATCCGGCAAATGATACACGATCTATACGTAAAACATCGTAGTCAAAGTTTTCGAAAATCGCACGAACCACTTTTACATTCGATGAACGCAATTTAAGACCTACTTCACTTTTTGCTTCTTTTTCAATGTAACTAATCTCTTCAACAAACACGCGATGTCCGTCAAGAACAAGGCCTTTACTTATTTTTTCTAAATCTTCAAATTTTAGATTTTTATCTAGGGAAACCTGATAGATTTTTGATGATTTCTGACTTGGCAGAGTAAATTTACGAATCATATCAGTATCATTCGTAAACAACAACAAACCAGTTGTGTTTTTGTCCATTCTTCCAATCGGAGCAATTTTTGCTGTTGTAGAACCACGAACAAGCTCAAGTACGTTACGGTATTCCTGACCTTCGTCAAGTGCCGTAGTAAAGTTTTTAGGTTTGTTCAATAAGATGTATTCTTTCTTTTCCGGAGTCAAAACAACACCATCAAAATTAATAACATCATTTAATTTTACTAAATAGCCCATTTCAGTCACTGGTACGCCATTTACTTTAACGTTTCCGGATTGAATGTATATATCAGCATCACGACGCGAACAAACACCGGAATTAGAGATGTATTTGTTCAAACGAATTTCGTCTGCAGCTTTTTGTCTTTTTGGAGCCTGATTCTGTTTTTTAAGTTTTTGCGCTGCTTCTTCTTCCGCAGCCTTAACAGCAGGTTTCACTTTTTTTGGCCCTTGTGCGCGCTTCGCCATAGGAGGTTTTGGCTTGTTAGAGTTTGATCTTGAACTATTTGGTCTTGATCCGCCTCTTTTATTATTGCCTTCCTTATTGTTCATAAATTCTGTAATTTGTGCAAAGATAGTTTATTCTTGCTAAATAATCCTAAGTTCATTGTTCTTAGATTAATAGCTGTTATTTTTGGAAGTTGCAGGAGCAGCACAATCGGCTTTTTTTCAGGCATATTCTCCCGCTTTTCCTTTCAATCTTTTATTTTTTTAAAGGAAAAAAATAAAAGGATTTCTACTGCAATCGGGGCTAGTTTAAGACAATTGGCTTTTTTTAGACATTTTGAGAAAGGTTACCACAGAGATACACAAAGATTTTACACAGAGAAAACACAAAGTTGGAAATAAAAAATCTGTGCAAATCTGCCTAGATCCGCGTCATCTGCGTGCCATTTTTAGCATAAGCCATTATCCAGTCTAGGGATGTAAAAGCAAGTTCTTTCCGTGCCATAAAACACTCGGATTAATCAAAACAATGCAGCAAACTCCAGAAACAATCAAGAACTTAAGTACATTGTGCAAAAGCAAAAACTGTCCTTTAGAGTTCGATCTCCATAAATAAATCAGGAAAAATAATAAAACCCCAAAACAGACATAAAAATAAATGTCCATGTAGCCTACATCATAAATGTTGATTAAGATATAAACCGGAATTACGGTTAAAATGGTCAAAGCTGTAATGATTTGTTTAGAAACGGTCTCGTTGTAAATGATTGGGATCGTTCTGTAATTGTTCACCAAATCACCTTTTAAATTCTCAAGATCTTTTATCATTTCACGAATCAGTAATAATAAAAACAAGAAAATCGCATGTGCAGAAATCACCATAAAATGACTCATATGATCTTCAATCTCTTCAAAAGAAATCTTATTATAGAAATATAAAAGAATTGCAAAAAAAGGAATCACAGCCATAAAAGCAGCAGTTAAATTGCCAACAATAGGGTATTTTTTTATTTTATGGGAGTAAAACCAAATCAGAAAAATATAAGCTGAAAAGAATATAAAAGCTCTCCATGAAACGATCAAAGCCATTAAAGCGGCAATAAAATTTAGTGTAAAATAAACCGAAAGTTTTGTTTTTTGACTTACTAATCTGTCCAGCATTGATTTGTTGGGCCTGTTGATTAAATCTTTCTGACTATCGTAAAAATTATTAATTATGTACCCTGATGCAATAGTAATTGCAGAGGCAAAAACGATTAGAAACAACTTGAAATCGAGTAAAATGTCAAGTGCTCTTTTTTCTGGAGCCAGTATAAAGATAGCGGATAAATATTGTGCCAAAACAATAATCGGAATGTTATAGCCTCTCACTACGGAGAACAGACTAACAATTTTCATTACTAAAAGTTTATGCTGTCTGCTTAACATTTTTTAAAGTTAGTTTGGGATTTTAATTAAAGTCTTGGTTTAAAAAGTGAGTTTTGATGCAAATATTAAAGTTTGTCTTTTAGTATTGCTGCTGAACCAAGACCAAGTTTTCGAATGCAAGCTAAGGCTTCTTTTTGAGAAATTCCTACTTCTGTGATATCTTTTTTTTCTACAAAACAAACAGAACCACTCCACGGACTTGGTGCATCCGGAATAAAAACTGCAAAATTGTTTTCGTTTATTTGCTCTATCAAAAAAGCAAATTGCAGTCCTGCATCTGTAGGAACGAGAATAACTTTTAAGTTTTCATTAGATTCAAAACCCATTATACTTTCATTTATACCTTTCATAAATGAATATCCGGGAACGAAACTTAAGATTCCGTTTTCCAGTTTTTGAACCAATTTTTTTGCATGAGCTGTTCTGGAAATTAGGCCGGCAGTAATGCAAATAATGAATAGGATTAAAATCGCTATTATTTCTTCTGCTGCCAATCCCAAAATTTTCACTTTAGGAAAATAATTTATAATTGGAAGCGTAATTTTCTGAATGATATGATATCCCTTTTCTAAAAGAACCATCAATAAAACTAATGGTGCCAGAAATAGAATTCCGCCTAAAAAAGTTGCTTTGATAATCTTTAAAATACTTTTCATATTAAATAACTTTTAGAGTGATGATTTCCAGGAAACAATTATTCAATAGGCCGGTATTTTTTTAAGAAAGTTTAATTTAGAATTGATAAACAACCTCTAATTTATAATCTTTTAAAGATACTTTAGCACGCTCTAAATCCTCGGTAAAACCAAGAATATAACCACCTCCGCCAGAACCACAAAGTTTCAAGTAATAATCATTTGTGTCAATCCCGTTTTGCCAGATTCCGTGAAATTGTTCCGGGATCATTGGTTTAAAGTTGTTTAAAACGACTTTTGAAAGCTTTTTAGTATTCGTAAATAAAGATTTCATGTCTCCATGTAAAAAGTTTTCTACACAGGCATCAGTATATTTTACGAATTGGTTTTTAAGCATTGTGCGGAAACCTTTGTCTTTAAGGTTCTCCATGAAGATGTTAACCATTGGTGCAGTTTCTCCAACAATTCCTGAATCTAATAAAAAGACAGCGCCTTTTCCGTCAAAACTTTGAGTCGGAATACCAGTTGCTTCAATATTATCTTTAGAATTTATTAAAATAGGAATGCTTAAATAGCTGTTTAAAGGATCTAAACCAGAACTTTTTCCATGGAAGAAACTCTCCATTTGAGCAAAAATATTTTTTAGCTGTAACAGTTTTTCACGAGTCAAATTCTCTAAAACCGTTATTTTGTGTGTAGCATATTTATCGTAAATAGCGGCAACAAGGGCTCCACTACTACCAACTCCATATCCTTGCGGAATACTTGAGTCGAAATACATTCCGGTTTCAACATCATTTTTTAAAGTTAACAAATCAAAAGTAACCAATTCAGGCTGCTCATTTTGTAAAGTTTCAAGATAAGTTGTATAACGTTTTAAACTTGCATTTGATGCTATTGCTTCAGTCGAAGGATCTTCGATTTTCTTCAAAGCACCATTATAAAAATTATAAGGAATAGAAAGTCCTTTAGAGTCACGTATGATTCCGTATTCTCCAAAGAGTAATATTTTTGAGTAAAATAATGGTCCTTTCATGTTTATTTAATGTCTTTCTTATTTTAAGAAGAAGTGTTCTTCGTTTATTAACCTTTAATGTATAATCCAATAATCATCATGGCCAATGCAAAAAACAGACCAACAAACCATTTTATCATATCATTTTTTGCATCTGTGATTTCTTTCTTTACAAAATCTCTAGTTGCAATTTCATTTTTATCCTGCCTAATTTCTTCGCTAATCGTTCTGTCGATTGCTTCAACAAATTCTTTAGCTTTACTCTCGTCAAGATTAAGTTCTTTTCTAAATAAATCGTAAAGTTTTATAGTAGCAGTATTCATATTCTTGGCTTGAAATATATTATATAAATATACGTAAAATTATAATGCAATTGCACCGTCTCCAATTTCGTCACAAATGTACTGACCATTCTGACAAAATACAATTAATTCGTCCTTAATAAATTGTAATACTTTCTCGCTAACGTTTTCGGGATAAAGTACATGAACATTTGCTCCGGCATCAAGTGTGAAACAAACCGGAATTTGTGTTTCATTTCTAAATTTCCAAATCGCATTTATAATCTGCAATGTGTTTGGTTTCATTAAAATAAAATACGGCATAGATGTCATCATCATGGCATGTAAAGTCAAAGCTTCACTTTCTACGACTTTAATAAATTCCTCTAAATTTCCATTTTCGAAAATAGTAATCAATTGATCCAGATTTTCATGTGCCTGAGTAAAACGTCTTTCGGCATAAGGATGATTGTGCATTAAATCATGTCCTACAGTACTCGAAACTTGTTTTTCGCCTTTGTCAACCAATAAAATTGTATCTTGATAGTTCTTAAAGTTTTCATGAATTGTATATGGAAATTCGACTCCAAATAAATCAGAACTTCCTTTTATATTTGCCTGTTTTCCCCAGGCAACAACATTTCCTTTAATACTTCTACAAGCACTTCCGGAACCTAAACGAGCTAAGAAAGACGCTTTTTGAAAGAAATAATCCTCTGTCATTTCAGGATTTAATACTTTTTCCAGACTCATAAAATTCATTGCCAAAGCTGCCATTCCTGAAGCCGAAGATGCAATACCTGAACTGTGCGGAAACGTATTTTGCGTATCAATCGTAAAATGATATTCTTTTAGAAAAGGCAAATAAACCTCAATTCGTTCTAAAAACTTTTGAATCTTAGGTTTGAAATCTTCTTTTGGTTTTCCTTCAAAAAGTAAATCGAAAGAAAAACTATTATTTGGCATATTGAGCGATCCCGAGGCTTCGGGAGAAATATCTCTTCTTTTAAAACCTAATTTGGTAATCGTTTTACAGTTATTAAGCGTAAAACTTACCGATGGATTTGCTGGAATTTGATTTTCTTTTTTTCCCCAATATTTTACTAATGCAATATTGCTTGGAGCACTCCATTCAAAATTTCCATTTGCTATAGTCGAAGTATATTTTTTAGGAATAAAATCAGTTGCTGTAAACATGAATTATAAAATTTTGGCAAAGATAGTTTTTAAATATTTTTACCATATAAGTTATATAAGAAAATATAAATGAAACTTCAACTAAAATGAACTTATACCACTTATATGGTTTAAACTTTCTTTTTAACTATTTTTGGATAAAAATTGAATAGAATGAATAAGGTAGTTAAGATCGTAATAGCGTTAATAGTTTGTTTAATGGTTGGATATTCTGCAAGTGTCGTAACAAGACCAAGTGTTGAAACCTGGTATCCAACGATTATAAAACCAGTTTTTAATCCGCCCAATTGGATTTTCATGCCTGTTTGGACATTGCTTTATATCTTAATGGCAGTTGCGGCCGGATTAGTTTGGGACAAAATAAAGGAACAGAACGAAGAGGTGAAAAAAGCTTTAGGTTTCTTTTTAATTCAATTGACACTGAACGCTATATGGTCGTATATTTTCTTTGGTTTAAAAAATCCAATGTTGGCTTTAATCGAAATTGCGCTATTATGGCTAATGATTTACGAAACGTATTTAAAGTTTATAAAAATCAATAAAACAGCAGGGTATTTATTAATTCCTTACATGGCTTGGGTTGCTTTTGCCGGAATTCTGAATGCTTCTATCTGGTGGCTGAATAGATAGTGTTTCTTAATTTTTAAACTCTTGTTTCTCTTTTTTGAACATCTCATTTTTAGCATACAAAAAGTCCATTGTAGTCAATATGTTATTGTTTTCTAAAAGTTTTGCTGATCTTGGGTCAGCATCGCAGAAATCAATAAAGAGATCTTTTTCTTCTGGTTTTAATTTTAATTCCTGGGTAAAAAATGCATAAGGAATTGATGCTGCTACTAATTTTTTGAAACCAGTTTCAGAAGTTTTCTTTTTGAGTTCTCCTTGTTTATCTTTTTTGAATAAATTAAAAAGTCCGGTTCCCATTCTGGCAAAGTCCATGCCATTGGTAATAGTTCCGTCGTTAACGCCCGTGTATTTTTGTAAAGACCGGTTGTCTTTTGCTAATTTTATATCATCTATGTTTTTTTGAGAACTGTGAACCGGGTCAAATTTTATAGAAGTAACTACAACTTCTCTTAATTCTTCGGCCTTAATGGTCATATTAACGGTGAGATTATCATGATTTATAATTTCAGGAGTTATTTTTAATCTTGTAAAAAAATAATCTTTCGAGAAAAATAACAAACTATCGTTGACCTGAACCAAAATAGAGAATCCTCCTAAATCATTTGTTCTACTGCTGGTTTTTGCGGTTTTGTTTATAACTTCTACTTTGTTAAGCGGATTATTATTAGAGAGAACAATTCCGTGAAGTAGTTTTTCTGTTTGTGAGATTCCAAGCTGGTATGTTAAAAAAGAAATTATAGTAAGTAACGTTACTTTCATTTAGGGATAATTAGATGAGAGTAAAATTATTAGAATACTCTTAATGAAAACTTACAGAATCTGTAAATTCGTGTTAATTTGTTTTATATATGTTTGTATTCCCAGTTGCAATTTTAAAAAGTAGATTATTACTGATAACTGCAGTGGTATACTTTTTTATACTATTTCAATTAATTCCAAAGGATTATTTATTACCAATTTTGCACCACTGGCAATCAACTCATCTTTTGTTCGATAACCCCAACTTACACCAACTGGGAACATGTTAGCATTTGTAGCTGTTTTCATATCGATATCAGAATCTCCTACGAAAATGATCTCTTCAGGTTTTAAATTCCAGTTTTTGCTTATTTCTACAGCTTCAAATGGATTTGGTTTTTTAAGCACTTCAGTACTTAGTCCAATTGCATTATTAAAATAATCAGGAAATATCTCTGCAGCTATTTTTTTAGTAAGCTCATCGGCTTTGTTTGAAAATACGGCTAGTTTAATATTTTGTGAAACCAAATTATCTAATAATTCAATAATTCCGTTGTAAGGTTTTGTTTTAAGTGTACAAATTTCACGATATTCATTAATCATAGTTTCAAAACAAGTTTCAATTTGTTCTTCACTATTGTTTGATGAAGGTAAAGCTTTACTAACTAAATTGCGTAAACCACTTCCAATAAAATATTGATAAGCATCATAAGTATGTATTGGATAATTCAGACTTGTAAGTACATTATTCATTGCGTCGGAAATGTCTTCTAATGAATTTACTAACGTTCCGTCTAAATCAAAAATAATTCCTTTGTATTTCATTCTATTAAATATTATTAGCCAAAATAAACCCGCTTGTCCAGGCATTCTGAAAGTTGAAACCTCCGGTAATTGCATCAATATTAACAATTTCACCGGCAAAGTAAAGGTTTTGATGCAATTTGCTTTCCATGGTTTTAAAATTGATTTCTTTTAAATCTATTCCACCTGCAGTAACAAATTCTTCTTTGAAAGTGCTTTTTCCGTTTACTTTAAATTCAGCTTTTGTGAGTTGAGAAACTAAATTCTGTAATTGGATTTTAGATAAATCTGCCCATTTTGTTTCGGTTTCAATTCCTGAGGCTAAAACCAAACTTTCCCATAAACGATTTGGGAAGTCGAAAGGAGATTTTTTCGAAACTGCTTTTTTAGCATGTTCTTGTTTTAAGTCTTTCAGGATTTTTTCGGCATCTTCGCTATCGACATCATTTAACCAATTGACATAAATCGTAAACTGATAATTTTTATCGAATAAAGTACGTGCACCCCAGGCCGAAAGTTTTAAAATTGCCGGACCACTCATTCCCCAATGCGTTATTAATAAAGGTCCGGTAGATTCTAGTTTAGTATCTTTTACGTTTACTGTAACTTGCGCCGCAACACCGGGCAATTCTTTTATACGGGAATCTTTGATATTAAAAGTGAATAGGGAAGGAACAGGGCTTACAATGGCGTGTCCTTGTGTTTGTAACATTTCCCAAATTTTAGGATTACTCCCTGTGGCAAGTACTAATTTTTCTGTAGCATAATTTTCATCCTGCGTGTCAATTTTCCAATGATTCTCCCCTTTAAAAATAGATTGTACACTTTGACCAGTTAATACTTTGATACCTAATTTTCCGGTTGCTTCCAGAAAACAATCAATAATAGTTTGTGATGAATTCGAAACGGGAAACATTCTGCCGTCGTCTTCAATTTTTAGTTCAACACCATGTTTTTCGAACCATTCGATAGTATCACCGGAACAAAACTGATGAAATGGCCCGCGAAGTTCTTTTTCGCCACGAGGATAAAATTTTACCAGTTCATTTGGCTCAAAACAAGCGTGTGTTACATTGCATCTTCCGCCACCGGAAACACGCACTTTAGAAAGTACTTCTTTTCCTCTTTCTAAAATGGCAATTTTAAGTTTAGGATTTTTTTCTGCAATATTAATCGCTGTAAAAAAACCTGCAGCGCCTCCGCCAACAATGATTATGTCGAAATTTTTGATCATATTTTATTTTTTGCCATTATACGAATTGGCACTAATTTTTTTATTTGCAAGATTAAAACAGATTCTAAAATTCTTTTAATCCGTGTAATCTGTGGCTATTCTTTTATTATAGTCTGTCAGGAAAATCAGAAATGATTCCGTCTACTTTATAGCTTTTTATTTTTTGAATGTCTTCAATATCATCGACTGTCCAGGGTAAAACGAGAAATCCTTTTTCTTGTATTTGTTTTACGTTTTCAGAATTCAATAATTGATAATCGGGATGAATAGCGTGTGCTTTTATCAATTCGGCAAAAGCCAGAGCTTTATCCAGATCTTCTTCTGTTAAAACTCCAATTTTAATTTTTGAATTTAGATTTGATGTTTCCTGTAACAAATTCCAATCGAAACTTGAAACTATAAAATGCTCATAATTCCAGTTTTTATCTAAAATATATTCTTCGATTAACGCAACAACTTTACTCGCCGTTCCTAAACCTTTTAGCTCGATATTGATGAGGCATTTTTTGTCGATCAATTCCAAAACCTCTTTTAAAGTTGGTATTTGATATTTTCCATCAATCAAAAATGTCTTTAACTCAGATAAAGAAAAATTATTTACAAAACCTTTACCATTGGCTGTTCTGTCAATCGTTTCGTCATGAATTACTATAATATGTCCGTCAGCACTCAGGTGAACATCCAGTTCAATTCCGTCAGCATTTAAGTCCAATGCTTTTTGGAATGCTTTTAAGGTATTTTCGGGTTCGTATCCTTTGGCACCGCGATGAGCTATTTTTAGCATATATGGAGAGTTTAACCTTTTAACCGCAAAGGTCGCAAAGTTTTACGCAAAGGTCACAAGGAATGGAAAAAAAGTTAGCCCAGATTAAAATGATTTTTTGTTTCTCGCAGATTTTGCAGATTGCTTCGCCTGTTCGCTATCGCTCGGGTGAGCAGATTTTTTTTAGAATATATTTATAAATAATTTGTATGCATAGATTTTTTAATCTGCCTTATCTCCAAAATCTGCGAGAGAAAGATTTTTAAAAGCTTAATCACAGCAGTACGAATTAGAAAAAAGTTAGCCACAGATTTGAAAATTCTTTTAATCTGTAGCTAAAAAACTTTGCGGTTAAAATCTATATTTTTTCTAATAAAACAAGTCCAAATTCAGAATCAATAATTGCTTTCCTGTTTTGGACTTCTGTTTCTTCACTAGAAAAAGCATCTCTTAATTTTGTTCCATCCTGAAAAATAGAATCAACAGGAAGTTCTTTTATTCCAATTCCTAAATCTAGACCAATGATGACCTGATCGGTATAATTTTCATTCGTATAACTTCTGGAAAAAATATAAGGCTGTTCTGAAATTAGTTTGTGTATTCCTGCACCAACTGCGGGATGATTTCTGCGAAATTGTCCCAATTTTTGCCAATGCCAAAGTATTTTCTGTGTTTCTTCGTCTGACTCAATATCATCCCAATTCATGAAAGATCGTAAAGTGGCATCGCCTTCTGTACCTTCGATTACAAGCGAACGGCCTGATTCATCGCCATAATAAATCTGAGAAATACCGGGAGAAAGCAATAGTTTTGTTCCGGATTCAAAAGTTCTGTTGCGATTACCATCAAAAGGATCAGGATCGTCGTGTGAGGATATATAATTAAGAATGCTGTAACCGTTTAATTCATTTTGAAGTCTATCTGAATATTTCGAAAATATAGCTTCATAATCATTTTGAGCATCATCTTTAAATTCAAAATTGATCATACTGTTAAAGCCATTCTGAAAATAATTTACTTTTCGATCTCCAAAATCATAATTTTGCCCACTGCTTATTGCATAACCATAAACTTCAGCAATGGTATAAAAAGGATTTTGATCTATTATTTCTGATGGATGATTTTTTTTCCAGGTTTCGAAAGCATATTCACATTCTTTTTTAAAATCAGCCCAAACGTTTTCTTCGGTATGTTTTACTGTATCGGCTCTGTAACCGTCAATACCGAATTCCAGAATATAATCTGTCAGCCATTTTATAATATAATATTTTGGTGATCGGGGATATTTTGTTCTTTCGAAAAACGCATCCAGTGTATTAATTTCTTTGTCATAACGCCCTTCATTTTTCCATTTTTCTATTAAAAAAGAAGGCAATGCTACATCTTGATTACTTTCGGTTCTTATATCCGGAAGATTATCTACCAAAGTACACATCGTTGTGTTTTCGAATGATTTATAATCACAGACAATTCCGGTTCTAACCCAATCTTCAGGCCAGACAGGATCTTCGGCAGTTACTGGTCCGGTATGGTTGATAACGCCGTCAAGCATAATTCTGATTCCTTTTTCATGTGCTTTTTTAATCAGATTGGTAAGATCTTCTTTGGTTCCGAAGTTTGGATCTAAAACCGTCCAGTCTCTTGCCCAATAACCATGATAACCATAACTAAGACCGGTTCCTTCATCGACACCATCGTGAATTTGTTCTACAATTGGCGTAAGCCAAATTACATTTATACCTAATTGATCAAAATAACCTTCATCAATTTTTTTGATAACTCCAATGATATCTCCGCCTTCAAAACCACGTAATTTTCCTGAGGTTTTGGTACGGTTAAAGTTGATATCGTTCGAAGGATTTCCGTTATAAAAACGATCGGTAAGTAAAAAATATATGTTTGCACCTTCCCAAACGAAAGGTGTTTTCGAAGTATTGTCTTTATTCATTAAAATTTATTTGTGCCAGAATATTAAAGATAAAGAAAAACCGCCACGAATTCACGAATTATATTTTATAAATATTCGTGAATTCGTGGCGGAAAAACATATGTTGAGTTAGACGCATTGCTGTGCGCCTAACCTTGCAACTTTCTTATTCTAATTCTAAAACAATAGCCGACTTAGGTTCTAAAGTAATTTCACTAACTAAATCAAATGTTTTTCCGGTCAAGACATCTTTTCCTGATTTAAAGTTTTTGATATTTTCTTTAAAACGATTTATTTTAACAACTTGTGCTGTAGCATTGTTATTAAAAACTACCATTACGGTTTTAGCATCCGTATATCTAAAATACACATAAGTATTGTTTTCTGGAATATAATGAGTCATTTTGCCGAAGTGAACGGCTTCATTTGATTTTCTCCAAGTGAATAATTTGGATGTAAAATCGAAGAATTTAGCTTGTTCAGCAGTTCTTCCTTCTTTTATAAAAGCATTGTTTTTATCACCGTTCCATCCACCCGGAAAATCCTGGCGAATGTCTGCGTCGCCATTTTTGCCTTTATCACCGCCCATTCCAATTTCTGAACCGTAATACAATTGTGGAATTCCACGAACGGTTGCCATCAATGTCATTACCAATTTGTATTTTGTAAAATCGTATTTATAAGTATGATTGATACGATCTGTATCGTGATTTTCGGCAAAAACCAAAATGTTGTCTGGATTTGGATACAAATAATCTAAAGCAAAATTGTTGTAGAATTTGATCATTCCATTGTCCCAGTTTGCATTATCGTCATTAAAGGCAGAACCAATTTGATCTTGCAAAGTAAAATCCATTACACTTGGTAAATTCGAATTGTAGTTTTCGATTGCACCAATTTTGCTGTCTTTTTGCCAATAAGCTAAATTCGCCTGATTGTGCATCCAGATTTCACCCACAATATTAAAATTAGGATATTCATTTGTAATTGCTTTAGCCCAATTTGCCATTGCAGTTGCATCAGAATAGTTATAAGTATCTACTCTGAATCCGTCAAGATTGGCAAATTCAATCCACCAAATGGCGTTTTGAGTTAAGTATTTTGCTACTAGAGGATTTCTTAAATTCAAATCCGGCATAGAAGGTACAAACCAACCATCAACGCAAACTTCCTGATCTAATTTTGAAGCGTGAATATCTGTAATTACCTCACGACGGTGATGTGTTTGTGTATAATTTTCGAATTGATTTATCCATGATTTCGTCGGTAAATCGGTGATCATCCAGTGTGTAATTCCCCAGTGATTGGTTACATAATCCATTACCAGCTTCATGTCTTTTTTATGCATTTCTGCAGACAAACGAGCATAATCATCGTTGGTTCCGTAACGCGGATCAATTTTGTAAACATCAGATTGTCCGTAGGTATGATATGAATGTTGTTTGTCGTTGTCTTCGCATAAAGGCGTACTCCAAATTGTAGTTGCACCAAGAGACGAAATATAATCCAGATTTTTAATAATTCCTTCAATATCGCCGCCGTGACGTCCGCTTGGATCCTGACGGTTTCCTTTTTCAGTTAAAATAGCATTACTGTCGTTTTTAGGATTTCCGTTCGCAAAACGATCCGGCATGATCAGGTAAATCATGTCAGATGCATCGTAACTTTTTCTGTCTGCCGAATTTGCTTTTCTTTCTTTAAGGGAATATTTCTGAGTAAAAGCTACTTTATTTTTGGTTTTGAAAGAGAAAACCAATTCAGAAGCTTTTAGGTTTTGTGTGTCAATTGTAACGAAAAGGTAATTTGGATTTTCTGTTTTTTCTACATTTTTAATCACCACATTATTTGAAACCGAAGCTTCATATTGTGCAATGTTTTTTCCGTAGAACATGATTTGTAGTTCCGGATTTTTCATTCCTGCGTACCAAAATGGCGGTTCTACTTTCTGGATTTGCGCTTTCGCGGAGGCTGAAAATAAAAGGACAAACAGGATTATTTTATATAATGAATGGTTTATCTTAATTGATGTTTTTGGAGTATTCATAATTTATATGGATTAATAAATATAATTTAAAATCACTAATGAGATTGTTAGTATTGAAAAAAAGCAAGCTAATCCCAAAGCTGAATTTCGTAAGATTATCAAGTTCTTTTTATTAAACTTATTAGCTTCATTTAAAACAAATAGTAATGAAATGATTGTGAATGTCAGACTCATTTTTATAAATGAATCAATCTCTTCAATAAAACTATATCCGTCTTCCTGAATATGCTTTGGTAAAGTATAATATGCCATTTTTGATAGTATAATTAGCATAATTACAAAAGCAGTAATTCTTATTGATAAGTATTTAACCATGAGGACTTGAATAATGTTATTAGTGAGAGGTATTCCTAAATTAAAAGCCAGAGTGATAATTTAAATCATTGCTCTGGCTTTTTAAAGTTTTATTTAGTTTCGATAATGCTTATGGCATAACCTCCGCCCGGAGCAGATAACTGCGATAATTTTGATTTGTTTGTTACAGCAATTTTCTTGATTGTGTAAGCTTGCGGATTTGTTTTATAATGCGCATCTTTTGCATCAGCATAGATTGTAGCGGTATATTTTTTACCTTTTTCAAGGAAGCTAAAATCAATGTTTGATGTACGAGGCGTTTCTCCGTTTACGTTTCCTACGAACCAGTTATTTGTTCCTTTTGCTTTACGGGCAACCGTGATAAAATCTCCTGGCTCAGCTTCGATATATTTACTTTCTGACCAGTCTACAGCTACATCTTTGATGAATTGGAATGCATCCGGGAAACGGTTGTAGTTCTCCGGAGTATCAGCTGCCATTTGCAATGGGCTGTACATAGTAACGTATAATGCTAATTGGTTTGCAATAGTACTGTTTACATGAGATTTGTTGTCAGGATTCATTTTGCTGATATCCATTTCGAAGATTCCAGGCGTGTAATCCATTGGTCCACCAATTAAACGTGTAAATGGTAAAACCGTTACGTGATTTGGTTTAGAACCTCCAAAAGCCTGGTATTCTGTTCCTCTAGCTGCTTCGTTTCCAATTAAATTTGGATACGTTCTTGCAATTCCTGTTGGGCGAACTGCTTCGTGAGCATTCACCATAATTTTATAATCAGCTGCTTTTTCGATAGCATATTGATAGTGGTTTACAATCCATTGGTTGTAATGGTTTTCACCGCGAGGTAAGATATCTCCAACATATCCGCTTTTTACAGCATCATATCCGTTGTCTTTCATGAATTGGTACGCTTTATCCATGTGGCGCTCGTAGTTACGAACTGAACCTGAAGTTTCATGGTGCATGATGATTTTGATTCCTTTAGATTTTGCGTATTCGTGCAAACCTTTTACATCAAAATCAGGATAAGGTGTTACGAAATCAAAAACATAATCTTTTGAGTGACCAAACCAGTCTTCCCAACCTTCGTTCCAACCTTCAACCAAAACAGCATCGAAACCATTTGCAGCAGCAAAATCAATGTATTTTTTTACGTTAGCATTATTAGCTCCGTGTGTTCCGCTTGGTTTTGCTTTAGAGAAATCAGAAACTCCCAATTGTACCGTTGGAAAATCATTGGTGTAGGACCAAGAGCTTTTTCCTGTAATCATTTCCCACCAAACACCAATATATTTTACTGGTTTAATCCAGGAAGTGTTTTCAATTTTTGATGGATCATTTAAGTTATAAGTCATTTTTGAAGACAAGATTTCTGTCGCATTATCGCTTACCATAATCGTTCTCCAAGGTGAATGACTTGGTGCTTGCATATATCCTTTATCACCTTTTGCATCTGGTGTTAACCAAGATTCGAAAATCATGTTTTTGTCATCAAGATTCAAGTGCATGCAAGAATAGTTGATCAAAGCTGCTTCGTGCAGGTTGATGTAGATTCCGTCAGCAGTTTTTAACATCAAAGATGTCTGAACTCCTGTTGGTGAAAAGTTTTTTTGCGAAACATTTGCTGTATATGCTTTTTGAGATAAACCTCTAATTTCAGATAATTTAGATTTTGTATAATCGTATTCCTGAGTATCATAATCTCCCGGAATCCAGAAAGCTGTGTGGTCGCCCGCCATTGCAAACTGAGTTCTTTCTTCTTTGATTACGAAGTAAGTAAGATTCTTTTGAGCCGGAAATTCATATCTAAATCCAAGACCGTCATCAAATAGACGAAAACGAATTATGATTTGTCTGTCAGTTCCTTTTTGATTTAAAGTTACTGCCAATTCATTATAATGATTTCTAATATTATCTACTTCTCCCCAAACCGGTTTCCAGGTTTCATCAAAAGTGGATGATTTTGTATCTGTAACAGTAAAATCATTCAATAAAGATTTTTTGTCATCTTTAAGTTCAAGACCTAATTTACTGGTTTTTACAACCTCTTTGTTTTTATACTTCAGATTATAAGTTGGAGTTCCGTCGTTTTGAAGCGAAAATTCCATTACGAACTTGCCTTCGGGTGATTTTAATTGTTGCGCTTCAGCAATTGAGCTAAAAGCAAACAAGATTAAACTTGCGAAAAATAAGTTTTTCATGTTTTTTAGTTTTAAGGGTATTGTATTTAATTTATTTGTACAAATTTACTTGCAATTATAGAATTTCCATTCACTACAATTGTTAAATCCTGATCACCATCTACAGTAAAATTGGTTTCATGATGATTGACATCCACTTTCAGAATTTGATTCCTAAAGTTGATTTTAAACGAATAACCGTCCCATTCTTTTGGAATTTTTGGAGAAAAATGAAGCTGGTCATTTTTAACACGCATTCCGCCAAAACCTTCCACAATACTCATCCAGGTTCCTGCCATTGAGGTAATGTGACAACCTTCTTCTACTTCTTTATTATAATCATCAAGATCAAGACGAGAAGTTCTTAAATAGAAGGTATACGCCATATCCATTTTGTCTAAAACGGCAGCCTGAATCGAGTGAACGCAAGGTGAAAGTGAACTTTCGTGAACCGTAAATGACTCGTAAAATTCGAAATTGCGTTTTAATTCTTCTTTAGAAAAATGATCTTCAAAGAAATAAAAACACTGTAAAACATCGGCTTGTTTGATGTAAGGCGAACGTAAAACACGATCCCAAGACCATTTTTGATTAATTGGACGTTGAGAACGATCTAAATCTTTTACAGGAACTAAATCTTTGTCTAAGAAACCGTCTTGCTGCAAGTAAATACCTAATTCCTCAGAAGTTGGGAAATACATATCATCAGCCACTTTTTTCCATTCCTGAATTTCAGAAGCCGAAAGATTTACTTTTTCTAAAATACGTTTGTGGTCTGCAGGATATTCTGCAGCTACTTTTATAATCTGTTCCGATGCATAATCAATACACCATTTTGCAATATAATTGGTATAGAAATTATTATTGATGTTATTCTCATATTCATTTGGACCTGTAACTCCAAGAATCACATATTGATTTTTTTCTTTAGAGAAAGAAGCTCTTTGGTGCCAGAAACGTGCAATACCAATTAGAACTTCCAGGCCTTTTTCAGGAATATAAGAGTAATCTCCGGTAAAACGGTAATAGTTATAAATCGCAAAAGCAATCGCACCATTTCTATGGATTTCTTCATGTGTGATTTCCCATTCGTTATGACATTCTTCACCATTCATGGTAACCATTGGATACAAAGCAGCGCCATTTTTGAAACCTAAATTGTCTTTGGCATTTTCGATTGCTTTATCTAATTGATTGAAACGGTATGTCAATAAATTACGTGCAACTTGCTGATCTTTTGTAGCCATATAAAACGGAATACAATACGCCTCAGTATCCCAATAAGTAGATCCGCCGTATTTTTCTCCGGTAAAACCTTTTGGACCAATATTCAAACGAGAATCTTTTCCTAAATAAGTTTGGTTCAATTGAAAGATGTTGAAACGAATTCCTTGTTGCGCTTTTACATCGCCATCAATGGTAATATCTGACATTTCCCAAATTTTTGCCCAAGCATCAATTTGATTTTGAAGTAATGCATCGTATCCTGAATTAAGGGCCGATTTTATTACTTTTTCGGCTGCAGCCAAAGTGTTATCATGGTTTAAAGAAACCGTATATCCTCCAATTTTCTGGATAGATGAGGTTTGCCCTTTTGCAATAATAGTTCCGTAAGTAAACTGAACTTTATCTGCAGTAGAATCGATTGTAGAAGGTGAAATATTTACATTTTCGCCATTTGCCAGAATCGTATTGTGCATGAAAGTAGTTACTTTAAAATGCGTTTTAAAAGTCTGAGCCGTTACAAAAGCTTCGTTTGTTCCTTTTTTTACTTCAAGAGGTTCCCAGAATTTTTCTTCCCAGTTAGCATCTTCATTGGTTACACCGGCATCAACATACGGTTTGTAAACAATTTTTGCATCTTTGTTTAAAGGTGTAATATCAAATTTAATAATTCCCGTTTCATCCAGATCCAAAGAAAGAAAACGACGTACGTTTACGGCAATTTCAGTTCCGTTTTTCAACGTAGCTTCAAAAGAACGATTGTACCAGCCTTCTTTCATATTCAATTCTCTGCGAAAATTTCTAACCTCGGTACACGTATTTAAATCAAGATTTTCTTCGTTGATTTCAACGTCAATTCCAATCCAGTTTGGAGCATTTAATACTTTTGCAAAATATTTTGGATATCCGTTTTTCCACCAGCCTACTTTAGTTTTATCCGGATAATAAATCCCGGCAATGTAACTTCCCTGAAAAGTTTCACCAGAATAAGTTTCTTCAAAATTGGCGCGTTGTCCCATAGCACCGTTTCCGATACTAAAAAGACTTTCAGACGATTTTACTCTTTCTACATCAAATCCTTCTTCTATTATGGACCAATTGTCTGGTTTTATATAATCTTGATTCATTTTTTTTAATTAGATAATTGGGCAATTAGATTAATTAGAAAATGTGCCAATTAGAAAATGAGATAATTATTTTCTTTTAGTGATCTTTAATCTGATTAATTGCTCGTTGTTTTACTATTTTACTTTTTAATTTAGATGATTTATATTTTTAAAATATCTAATTGATTTGTTAAATGCGGCATTATGAATTTTCTAATTATCAAATTGACACATTGCCACATTCTTCACTAACCGATTAGTTTCTCGATAAACTGTGCGTCGATTTCTGTAAAATCTTTAAAAATATAATCAGCTTCATGTAAAATTGTTTCCTCACCAATTCCTACACTTACCATTTCTCCTATGTTTGCTGCCTGAATTCCGGCAACAGAATCTTCAAACACAATTGAATTTTTTGGATCAATATGTAGTAATTGAGCCGCTTTTAAGAAAACTTCCGGATCTGGTTTTGCATTGGTAACATCGTTTCCGTCAACAATAACATCGAAATACGAAATGATTCCTGTTTTTTCAAGGATTGGTCTTGCATTTTTACTGGCAGAACCCAATGCAATTCCTTGATTTTTTTCTTTTAATAGCTGCAGAATTTTAAAAACTCCGGGAAGAATCTCACTTTCGTCCATGTCAACTAAATAAGATAAGTAATCTTCATTTTTTTGAATTAACCATTTGTCTTTGTCTTCCTGCGAAGCCTGAACATTTCCTAATTCAAGAATTATATCTAACGAACGTACGCGACTTACACCTTTGAGCAACTCGTTATCTTCGTGTGTGAAATTTATATTTAATGATTGAGCGATTTTCTGCCAAGCCAAAAAGTGATATTTAGCGGTATCGACAATTACGCCATCAAGGTCGAATATGAATGCTTTTTTGTTCATTATATGAGAAATTCTTCTTTATTATTTTTGAATAGTGTCGTCTACATCTTTTACTTTGTAAACTAAAAGAGCAGCGATTAAAAAGCTGACTCCGCTGGTAATTAAGGCGTAAATAGCATCGCCATTATAAAGGTATTTTACAATTGGACCTCCAATAAGAGCATTTACAATTTGAGGAATTACAACAAAGAAGTTGAAAATACCCATGTAAACCCCCATTTTTTTAGGAGCAATTGATCCCGCAAGAATAGCGTAAGGCATTGCCAGAATACTTGCCCAGGCAACACCAATTAAAATCATTGGCAATACAACCCAATCTTCATTTGGCATGAAATAAATAGAGATTAATCCAATTCCTCCAATGATTAATGAAAGTGCGTGAGTTGATTTTCGGCCAATTTTTTTAGCGATATAGGGTAAGAAAAACAGTGCGATAATAGCAGAAACTAAATTGTAAACTCCAAACAGAATTCCCACCCAATCTCCGGCATCTTGATATTGCTGGCTTGAAGTGTCGCTTAAAGGCAAACCGTAAATGTGGTGTGCAATTGCAGGAGTTGTAAAAACCCACATACCAAATAATCCAAACCAGGAAAAAAATTGCACCCAACTTAGCTGACGCATTGTTGTTGGCATTTTTGCAAAGTCTGTAAAAATGTCTGTAAGTTTTGATTTTTCTTCAGAAGGAATATCCACTTCACTTTGTGGATCTTCAAAATTGGCTAATTCTTCGGGAGTATATTCTTTGGTTGTAAACAATGTTACCAAAATTGAACCTATTAAAACGGCTGCTCCAATTATAAATGATAATTTCAGATTTAAAGGAATACTTCCGGGAATGGCATTGTTTGAAATATGAAAATATTTCGTTAAAACATACGGTAATGCTGAACCAATTACGGCCCCAAAACCAATTAATGAAGTTTGAATACTGAAACCTGCAGTACGCTGATCTGTTCTTAAATTATCACCAACCAAAGCACGAAAAGGCTCCATGGCAATGTTAAAAGAAGCATCCATGATCATTAACATTCCTGCTCCAACCCATAAAGCAGGCAATACTGAAATGAAAATGTTAGCTTGCGGCATTAAAATTAATCCTACCGAAGCTAAAATAGCGCCTACAAGAAAAAACGGCTTTCGTCTGCCAAATCGTCCCCAGGTTTTATCGCTATAATGACCAATTACTGGCTGAACAATTAATCCCATAAGCGGAGCAATAATCCAGAACCATGAAAGTTCATGTACGTCGGCACCAAAAATTTGAAGAATTCTGCTGGCATTTGCATTCTGAAGTGCAAACCCCATTTGTATTCCCAGGAATCCGAAACTCATGTTCCAAATTTCCCAGAAACTTAATTTACGCTTTTCCATTATCGTAATTAAAGAATTAATTAGACGATAAGCGCTTTGCTTATCAAAACTTACTGTTTTTTTCGAAGTAAAAGTAAAAGCTTTGACGGCGGTAAAAGTATAAATTATTTTTAGATATATGCTAACAAAAAAGCCACAAATATTATTTATGGCTTTAGAATGTATTTGATTTTAAGAAAATTAGTCAGTAGATTCTCTTTTTATAAGATGCGTTTCGATAACTTCAGTAGTATAATTTTCATTTTCTTCTTCGTCGTCATTATGTTCTGCTTCGAGCCTTTCGATCAGCATTTTAGCCGCTTTATTTCCCATTTTTTCACCACTTTGGCTTACTGTTGTAATACTTGGGGTTGAGTATTTTGAGATAATTCCGTCAGTAAAAGCAATTACGGCAAGATCTTCCGGAACTTTAAGTCCCATTTTGCTTGCTGTTTTGATAATTGTTACGGCAAAAAGCTCGTTTACAGCAAAAACGGCATCAAAAGCCCTGTCGTGTAAAAGTTGGCTTATCGTGATTTCGCAGGTATCAACATCTTCAATTTTTATGATTAAATCTTCATTAAATGGTAATCCGTTGTCCAGAAGTGCTTTTTCGTAACCATCTGTTCTCAATTTTCCAACACTTACATAATCAACAGTAGTAACAAGAGCGATTTTTTTTCGGCCATTATCAATCAAACTCTGAACGGCTTCATAAGCGGCAGCTTTATCATCAATAATCACTTTATCGCATAAAATATCATTGGTCACACGGTCAAACATGACAACGGGCATTCCTTGATTTATAACTTCGGTAATGTGGTGAAAATCACCTTTATACTGGGTTTCTTTAGAAAGTGACATGATAAAACCATCGATACTTCCGTTGGCTAGCATTTCCATATTCAGGACTTCTTTATCAAAAGAATCGTCAGATAAACATATGACAACACTATAGCCATTTTCGTTAGCCACCTGCTCGATTCCGTTGATTACAGTAGAGAAAAAATAATGTACAATTTCCGGAATAATAATACCAATACTTTTGGTTTTTCGATTTTTTAAACTAAGGGCAATATTGTTTGGTTTGTAGTTGTAAAACTTTGCAAAAGCTTGGACTTTAAGGCGGGTTTCTTCTCCTATTTCAAGGCTGTTTCTAAGTGATTTTGAGACAGTTGAAATAGACACGTCAAGTTCCTTCGCAATCTGTTTTAAGGTTATTTTGCGTTTCATAGTTATTATTGAAAAAAATCTAATTATTAATAAAGGTATCTTTTATTTTTTGATTTGTCATTTTTTGACTGAAAAGATTACAAAATATAGAAAGTTTTCAACACTATCACGTTTTCGTAATCCAATATAAATTGTAACTGGTTGGCCGTGTTAATAAATTCCTAATTTTGAAATTCGAAGTAAAATTAAAAACTTAACTAACAATCAAAAACTCAAACTAATTTAAACAAAAAGTATGAAAACAATTTATAAAAAGTTGTTATTTTTATTCTTACTGTTACCGTTTACTGTACTAGCTCAAAGTACTTTAAAAGGAACAGTTGCTGATCAGGCAACGGGACAACCAATCCCGGGAGTAAATGTAAGTGTACAGGGTGCTCCGGGCGGAACATCAACAGATTTTGACGGTAAATTTCAGTTATCTAATTTAAAAAATGGAGACAAAATTTTGGTTTCATTTATTGGATATAAAACGTCAACTGTAACTTTTAATGGTCAACAAACATTAAGCGTTTCTTTAGAAGAAGATACAAATCAACTTAAAGAAGTTGTGGTACAAGTAGGTTACGGTACTGTTAAGAAAAAGGATGCTACAGGTTCTGTATCTCAAATTGCAGCGAAAGATTTTAATAAAGGAATCAACGTAACTCCTGAGACTTTAATCAGTGGTCGTATTTCTGGTGTAAATGTAACTGGAGGAGGTGCTCCGGGAGCTAAAGCAGATATTAGAATTCGTGGAGGATCATCTTTAAATGCTTCAAATGAGCCTTTGATCGTTCTGGATGGACTTCCGTTAAGTAATGCTGTGCCAAGTGGTTCTACAAGTATTCTATCTACAATTGATCCTAATGATATTGAATCATTTACGGTTCTTAAAGATGCATCTGCAGCAGCGATCTACGGGTCCAGAGCAGCAAATGGTGTAATCGTTATTACGACTAAAAAAGGAAGTAAAGGTGGTGTAAAAGTTAACTTCAGTTCTCAGATAGGTATCAATACAGTGGCTAATACAGTAGATGTAATGAGCGCAGATCAATACAGAGAATTGGTAAAGACTAAAGGTTCGCCAGCTCAACAAGCTTTATTGGGGAATGCAAATACAAACTGGCAAGATGAAATTTTTCATACAGCCCTGACAACTAACAATAATATATCTGTAAGTGGTTCTTTGTTCAACAAATTGCCTGTGCGTTTATCTGTTGGAAATGTTGATAATCCAGGAATCCTAAGAAACACTTCTTTTGAAAGAACTACGACATCGATATCGTTAAATCCTGTTCTTTTTGACAATCACTTGAAAATTGATATTAGCGGAAATTTATCTTTTGGTAAAAATCAATTTCAGGACGAGGGTGGAGTTATTGGAAGTGCTATTGGATTTGATCCTACACAACCGGTTTATCAGGCAGGTTCTCGTTACGGAGGATATTTTGAATGGTTAGAGCCAACTGGAAACTTACCTTTATTACCGGCAAGAAATCCTGTTGCAAGATTAAATCAGGATAACAGAAGAGCAACTTCAACCAGAAAATGGGGGAATGTGAGAGTAGATTATAAACTTCATTTCTTTGAAGATTTAAGAGTTGTTGCAGAAGCAGGTATCGATAGATTTGATAGTAGCGGATATACAGAAGTAAGTACACAAAGTGCATTAGGATATCAGCCAAAAGCATTTAGTGATCCGGCTTATGTAAATTTAGGAAACTACAGTAACTATACTGATGCGCTTCAAAATAAAAACTTAAATGCTTATTTTAACTATACTAAAGATATAGGAAAAATTAAAATTGATGCAACTGCAGGTTATAACTACCAATTGTTTCAAAAAGAGAAATATTCATCTGGAGAAACCAGACAGCCAAATCCTAATGAGGATGTTGCTACAGATCCTGATGTTAACTTACAATCGTTCTTCGGACGTTTGAATTTAGGGTATGACAGTAGATATTTATTGACTTTAAATTATAGAAGAGACGGAACTTCTCGTTTTTCTGAAGATAACAGATGGGGGAATTTTGCAGGTGGTGCTTTTGCATGGAATTTATCTGAAGAAGCTTTCTTAAAAGGTAATTCAACTGTCTCTACTTTAAAATTAAGAGTTGGTTACGGAACAACAGGACAACAGGATATCTCGGCTCAGTATGATTATTTACGCAGAGTAACTCTTGGAACAATTAATTCGCAATACATTTTTGGAAATACTATTTATTCAACTGCGAGACCAGAAGGATATAATGAAAATATTAAATGGGAAGAATTAACAGAGTCTAACATTGGTATCGATTACGGATTCTTAAACGACAGAATTACAGGATCTATTAACTATTTTGATAAAAAATCTACAGATTTATTAGCAGATATTGCGGTTCCTGATGGTGCAAATCTTAGAAATCAAGGTTTCTTTAATATTGGTAGTGTAAGAACAAAAGGGGTTGAATTTAGTATTGCTTCTGATATTATAAAAAGCGATAATTTGACTTGGAATGTAGCTTTTAATACGACTTATATCGATCAGAATATTTCTGAGTTAGGAATTACAGTTCCTGGTTTTCAAGGATATTTGACCGGAGATAATATCGCCGGTGGAAACGGGAATAAAATCCTTATTAACTCAGTAGGATATTCTCCAAATTCATTCTTTGTATATGAGCAATTATACGATGCAAACAAAAGACCAATTGCAGGTGCTTATGTAGATAGAAACGGAGATGGAAAAATTGATACAGGTGACCGTTACAGAGCTGGAAAAGCGGCTCCTGATTATACGTTTGGTTTGTTTTCTACATTAAACTACAAAAAGTTTGATTTTACAATGAACTGGAGAGCAAGTGTAGGTAATAAAATTTTTGATAACGTAAGTTCAAATTTAGGTTATTCTGATGCTGGATTAAGAAGACAAACTGATTTGTCTAACGTAAGTTCAGATTACTATAATACTGGTTTTACTTTTGAAGATAATGGTACATCTCGTTACTTGTCTGACTATTTTGTAAAAGATGCTTCTTTTATCAAATTAGATAACGTTACACTTGGATATACTTTTGATAAAACCATCATAAAAGCAGCTTCTTTAAGATTTACAGCTGGAGTTCAGAATGTTTTTATTCTAACAAAATACAATGGTTTAGATCCTGAGAAATTCAACGGAATTGATAATAATGTATATCCAAGAGCAAGAACATTCTTGTTTGGGGTAAATGCGAATTTCTAATAGTAGACTGAAAATCAAAAATTTAAAAACAAACAAAATGAAAATATCATTTAAATATATATCTTATTTTTTCCTATTCGTTTTAGGATTAAGTATGACGCTTACTTCGTGTACGGACGACTTAAACGTGACGCCAAAGGATGATGATGAATTTTTATCAGAAACCTTTTTTCAAGATCCAGCATCGTACAAAGAAGTTTTGGCTAAATTATACGCAGGTTTGTATGTGGGTGGTAATGATGGTGATGGTGATGCTGCCATACCTGGAAAAAGCCCGGATATTGCAGGACTTGGTGGTGACTTTAGCAGTTACTTAAGATTACTTTTTGTAACACAGGAATTTACTACAGACGAAGCAATTATTGCATGGGCAGATGGTACTTTACCAACATTGAACGCTCAAACATGGTCTCCTGCAAATGAATTTTTGGAAGGAACTTTCTCAAGAGCATTTTACCATATTAGTGTTGCTAATGAGTTTTTAAGACAAACTACAGATGAGAAATTAACGGCAAGAGGTGTTGATGCAAACTTAAAAGCTGATATCGCTAACTTTAGAGCCGAAGCTCGTTTTTTAAGAGCTTTCTCTTATTATAACTTAATGGATTTGTTTGGAAATGTGCCAATTACAACAGAAAAAGACCCTGTTGGATTCTTTTATCCGGAACAAAAAACAAGAGCAGAAGTTTTTGCTTTCGTTGAGTCTGAATTGAAAGACCTGGACAATAGTTTAGTGGCTTCAAAAGCAAATGAATATGGAAGAGTTGATAAAACGGCTGCTAAATTTTTATTGGCACAAGTTTATCTGAATGCTAAAGTATATATAGGTGTAGATAAAAATAATGAAGCTGCAATATTGTGTAACGAAATCATTACTAGTTCAGGATATACTTTTGCAAATGTTCCTTACCGTTATTTATTCTCTGCTGATAATAATAGAAATGGTGCTCAGTCTGAAGTTATCTTCCCAATTGTTGGTGATGGTAATGCCATTAGAGCAACCGGTGGAGGTATGAGTTTTATTATGCACGCTTCTATTGGAGGCAGCATGGATGCTGCATCAAGAGGAATGGATGGTGGATGGCAAGGGATTAGAACTCGTAGAGAGTTTGTAAATCTTTTTCCTGACGAAACTGCAACCGGAGATAAAAGAGGTACGTTTTATACAAACGGGCAATCTAAAGACATTAAGAATGTTTCGACTTTTACAGATGGTTATGCAGTAACAAAATACATCAATAAAAATGCTGATGGTTCTGCAGCACAAAGAAATGATATCCCGGATATCGATTTCCCAATGTTCAGATTAACTGATGCTTATTTAATGTATGCCGAAGCAACTCTTAGAGGAGCTGCAAGCGGAAATCTTGCAACAGCTTTAGGTTATGTAAATCAAATTAGAGCAAGAGCAAATGCACAAGCAATTACACTTCCTCAGTTAACTCTTGATTTTATCCTGGATGAAAGAGGAAGAGAGTTATTCTGGGAATGTCACAGAAGAACGGATTTAATTCGTTTTGGAAAATTTAGTGGTTCTGCTAAGATCTGGCAATGGAAAGGCGGTTCTATAAATGGTAATGCTACAGAGTCATTTAGAGATTTAATGCCTATTCCTGCAAGAAATATTCAGGCAAATCCAACTTTGAAACAAAACCCTGGATACTAACTTTATAAAACATTAAAATGAAAAATATATATAAAATTTTAATCGCATTTATTGGTGTTTTGGTGGTTTCATGTAATGCTGATGATGTTGAGAACAGACCTGTTATTGATGCAGCAACTGCTCCGGTATTATTAACACCAAAATCTGATTTTAGTATTGTACTATCAAAAGAAACTGAGAAAAATGTTGCAACAACGGTTACTTGGAATAAAGCAACTTATACCGTGCCTCAGGCAATAATAAATTACACTATTCAGGTTGCAAAAGCCGGAACTAATTTCGCTAACCCAATAACTGTAATGAGCACAACTGGTATTTCGCAAGAGGTAACAGTAGAAGAATTAAATTCTGCATTAGTAAACGGTGGTTTTGTAGAGAAAGAAGTAAACAATGTTGATATTCGTATTAGATCTGTTGTAGGAGCTTCAGGGATTCCTCAATACTCTAATAGTTTTACAATCAAAGCAACGCCTTATCATGTACCATTGGCTAGTTCTCACTGGTTAGTTGGAGCAGCTACACCTGGAGGATGGTCTTGGGATGGCGATGCTGAAACTGAGTTTCCTTTAGTTGCAGGTCAAAGTAATATCTATCAGGTTACTATTGTTCTTAAAAGCGGAGAAGGATTTAGAGAATTTATAAAAAATGACTTCACAAGTGGTGGTAACTGGGGTGGAGACAACAGTCATAACTTTACCTACTATTCAGGATTAGGTTATGCTATTGACTCAGAATTAGTAAATGCAGGTGACGGAGATTCTAACTTTAAATATATTGGACCTACAGGATCCAGAGTATTAAAAATTGACAACGTTGCAAAAACAATAACATTAGATTAATTTCTTAATGTAAATAAATTAGGGCTACTGTTAAGTAGCCCTTTTGTCTTAGACAAGATAAAAATTTGGTTATGTTAGTAATGTAAAGGGGCTGTCTGTAAAAAGGCAGCCCTTTTATTTTACATTTTTTCTTTGTTGTATTCCCCAATTACGGCAAAATACCCAAAGCTTCCCAGTCCTAAAACAATAAGCGGAGTAAGGATAAAAAGGATAATGATTCCAAAGACTAAATCGTCTTGTTTGTCTGATAGAAGTTTGGGTAAACCAAATTCAAATACGCAAAAATAAGCCGCTGCAACCGCAAGAACAATCCATAAAACACCTAAAATTTGTTTGATCGCATTCATAATTATTTATATTAAAGGTGATTAGTTTTGTTTTTATTATCGATATAAATCATTCCTATTACGAAGCAAATCGAGGCTATAATAATAGGATACCAAAGTCCGTCAAGATAAAATTCAGGTTTTCCGGCTTCTTTTGAATGAGTTACAAAATACGTTGATATTGCAGGAAGTAAACCTCCAAAAATACCATTCCCAACATGATATGGCAGCGACATCGAAGTATATCTGATTTTTGTTGGAAACATTTCTACCAGAAAAGCCGCGATAGGTCCATAAACCATTGTAACAAATAACACCTGAATGAAAACTAAAAATATTAATGTCCACTCGTCTGCTGAATTTATAGTGATCGAAATACTATTTTGAGATTCTTTTTTATTAGCAAAATCTGTCCTCTTTTCGATATACGTAGTTCCGTCAGTATAGGTTTTTGCAATTGAGGTTATTATGTCCTTATTTTTTGTTTTTTCAACACTTTGACTTCTTTTGTCTGTGATTTCGGTTTTATGAGTAACATCTGTGGTGTTGTACATCATTTTATAGATTGGTCTGTAAAATATAATAGCGAGCAGCATTCCGCTCATCATAATATATTTTCTGCCTACTTTGTCACTTAACCATCCAAAAACTATAAAAAACGGAGTTCCTATTAATAATGCAATTCCCAATAATCCATCTACTTGAGAGGAATCGATGTTCATTACGGTTTTCATAAAGCTCATGGCGTAGAATTGTCCGGTATACCAAACTACACCCTGTCCCATCGTAGCGCCAAATAAAGCCAGTAAAACAAATTTTAGGTTATATCGGTTTCCAAAACTTTCCTTTAACGGATTTGTACTCGTTGTACCTTCTTTTTTAGCTTTTGCAAATACAGGAGATTCATCCATGTTTTTACGAATCAAATATGAAACTCCTACCATTACAATAGAAACCCAAAACGGAACACGCCATCCCCAGGAATCAAAATCTTCAGAAGAAAGTACATTTTTTGTAGCCAGAATAACCATTAATGAAATAAATAAACCAACTGTAGCCGTGGTTTGAATCCAGGAAGTCCAATATCCTTTTTGTCCCACCGGAGCATGTTCAGCAACATAAGTAGCTGCTCCGCCATATTCTCCGCCTAAAGCCAAACCTTGTAATAAACGCAGAATCAGGACTAATAGAGGTGCCATAAAACCAATGGTTTCATAACTGGGAATGCAGCCTATTAAAAAAGTTGATCCGCCCATTAATAATAAAGTAGCCATAAAAGTATATTTACGGCCAATGATATCGCCAAGTCTTCCAAAGAATAATGCCCCAAAAGGGCGAACTACAAATCCTGCTGCAAAAGTGGCTAAGGTCGATAAAAACGCTGCGGTAGGATTATCACTGGGGAAAAATTTAGTGGAGATTACAACGGCTAAACTTCCAAAAATATAAAAATCATACCACTCGATCATTGTGCCCATTGATGAGGCCGAAATTACTTTCCAAATACCTTTTGTAGAAGTTTTGCCCATAAAATGCTATGTGTTTTTAGTAATAAATAAAATCATTAAGTATCATTTTACGAATATATAAGATATTTTTTTATTTAGTTGATACTTTTTTAACAAAAAGCGCTTAATTATTAACTTATGGGTTTTTAGTACTATTAATTGCATTAAAACTCGGGCTGAATCTTTACCAGAAATGAATGCTAAAATTTTACTATGTAATTATGTTGAGGAAAATCTGCTCAATTTGCAAAATCTGCGTTAAAAAAAACAGAAAGGTTCATAAAGCTATAATAGTGTATTCTTGTCATTTCTAGGAACGAGAAATCCCATCCAAAGAGCAACGAAGCCGTGAATATGTAATGTGATTTCTCGTTCCTCGAAATGACAAACTAGCAGTAAAACGTATTGGAATTAGATTGGAATTTTTAAAGAAGTATTAAAAACAAAAAACCCGAATATTGCTATTCGGGTTTTAACGGTGGTGCCTCCAGGGATCGAACCAGGGACACATGGATTTTCAGTCCATTGCTCTACCATCTGAGCTAAGGCACCGTGCTGATTGCGGGTGCAAAGATAGAATCATTTTTCGTTTATCCAAAACATTTTTAAAAAAAAATGAATTCGTATCTTCGCGTTTATAAAAATGTAAACATGATTTTAACTGTCGATGTTGGTAACACTCGAATTAAAGCAGCTGTCTTTGAGGAAAATACTGTTCTGGAGAATTTTGTTTTTGAGAAAAACGAACTTGAAAAAAGAATTAAAAAAATTTTAGAAAAATTTCAAAATTGCTCTGATTTGGTTGTTGCATCTGTTGGAAATGTAGAAAAAAAATCTTTTTTGGCTTTCGAAAATGATTTGAATATTCATTTTTTAACTCATGAAGACGATTTTCCGTTTATAAATAAATATGCCACCCCAAAAACTTTAGGAATTGACAGAATGGTTTTGGCAGCCGGGGCAACTTTGCAGTTTCCTAAACAAAACAGATTAGTGATTGATGCAGGAACTTGTATTACCTACGATTTTATCGACGAAAACGATAATTATCTTGGCGGGGCGATTTCTCCTGGCTTAAGATTACGTTATGAAGCCCTGCACAATTACACGGCCAGACTGCCTTTGTTAACTTTCGAATTGCCGGAACAATATATAGGTAACTCTACAGCGCAGGCAATTCATTCCGGAGTTGTAAATGGCTTCGTCTATGAGATTGACGGTTTTATCGATGAATATCGGGCAAACTTTTCAAATTTTATAATAATTTTAACGGGAGGAGATGCAGATTTTTTGGCTAAACGATTAAAAAATACCATATTTGCCAATTCAAATTTTCTATTAGAGAGTTTGAACCAAACATTTCAATATAAAAATCGACAATGATTAAAAAAATTATAGTAAGCGCTTGTTTGCTTATCTCGTTCGTTTCATTTGCTCAACAGGGTACTGCTTCTCCTTATTCTTTCTTCGGGATTGGTGATGTCAGATTTAAAGGGACTCTGGAAAACAGGTCTATGGCCGGGGTTTCGGTAGAGCAGGATAGTATCCATTTGAATATTGAAAATCCGTCCAGTTACGCCAGTTTGGGACAAACTACTTTTACTGTTGGAGGTACTTTTGCAAGTTCAGTACTAAAAACTACTGAGAAATCTGAAAAAGCACAAAGATCAACTTTTGATTATTTAGCTGTTGGAATCCCAATGGGAAAATTTGGTGCAGCATTTGGTTTGATTCCCGTAAGTTCAGTTGGATATAAAATTCAAAATGACAATACAGGAACAGAAGGAGCGACAAGTACGCAGCTTCAGGGAAAAGGTGGAGTTAACAGAGTGTTTTTTGGTTTAGGATATAAAATTAAGAAAAACTGGACTATTGGTGCTGATGCACAATATAATTTTGGTAAAATTACAACAACAAGTGTTGAGCTTGTTACTGGAGTTCAAAATGCTACTGCAGAAACAAATGCATCTGAGTTATCTGGTGTTGGTTTTAATATTGGAACCATGTATCAAACAAAAATTGATAAAAAATTGACTTTGTTTACCAGTTTGAATTATACTTTTGCAAGTAATCTAACCGCAAATAATACAAGAGTTATTTCAGTAGATGGTGATGCTGATCCTTATGAAGGAGCTCCACATGAAGATAAATTAAAGATACCAAACAAAGTAACATTTGGTGCTGGTATTGGGCAGCCTAGAAAATGGTTGGTAGGTACAACATTTGCGTTTCAGGGTAACGGACAACTTGCTAATTATTACAATGCGGCAGATAACATAAGTTATGAAAAATATCAAAAATATGCAGTAGGTGGATATTATATTCCTAATTATGCATCGTTTACAAGTTACTTAAGCAGAATTACATACAGAGCAGGTTTAAAATATGAAAAACTTGGATTGATTGTTAATAACGAATCAATCAATGATGTTGGAATGTCTTTAGGTGCAGGAATTCCTTTAGGAAATGGTTCTTTTTCTAATGTTAACGTTGGTATAGAATTTGGAAAAAGAGGTACTACTTCAGCAGCTTTAGTTCAGGAAAATTATTTCAACTTTAGTTTGAGTTTCTCTTTTAACGACAGATGGTTCGTGAAAAGCAAATTCAACTAATTGTTAGCTTTTATGTTTTTCTAAGCTCATTACAATTTACTACATTTGGCAAATGAATTTACCAAAAAGATATATTATAACCGTTGTCACAGTTTTTGCTGTGACACTGTTTTTTGGATGTGAAAGTAATTTTAAAGAAGTTCAAAAAATTAACTTCTCAGAGTTTGTTCCCGGAAGTGATGCAGATACAGTAAATATAAAATATACAGATTCCGGTCTTATAACAGCGGTTTTAAAAAGCCGTAAAATGTTAGATTACTCTAATCTGGATTTTCCTTTTACTGAATTTCCAAAAGGAATTGATGTTACTTTATATGATAAAAAACAAAAGCGTACTTTTATCGTGTCAAATTATGCCGTTTCTTATAAGCCAACCCAGATAATAGATTTACAGGGAAAAGTAAAAATTACATCAGAAACAGGGCAAATGCTTGAAACGGAGCAGTTGTATTTTGATCAGAAAAATGAATGGTTTTATACCGAAAGAAAATTCAAGCTTACAGATGCAAAAGGAGTTTCTTATGGTCAGGGTATCGATTTTAGTAAAGACTTTAAAGTAATTAATTCACAGCGCGTAAGCGGTGAAATAGAATCAGACGAAAAAATATAATTATGGGCATTTTAAAATACACACAATATCTTTATTTATTAATTGCAGCTGCATTCATTTATGATGGAGTTACGAAGTTAAATTCACCTGGCGAAAATCCGTGGTTAAGCTTTATAGTTGCAGGTGTGAGCATTTTTATGTTTTTCTTCAGGAGAAAATACGCCAAGAAATTTGACGACCATTATAAAAAACAATAAAAAATGGAAATTAGTATTATAATACTATGTTTAATACTATCAGCCTTTTTTTCAGGAATGGAAATAGCCTTTATTTCCTCGAATAAGATTTATCTTGAAATAGAAAAAAAACAAGATAATTTTTTGTCACAAATCCTGACTAAACTTACCGAGAATCCTTCAAAATTTATTGCTGCAATGCTTATTGGTAACAATGTGGCATTGGTAGTTTATGGTTTTTACATGGGTGATTTAGTCCTGAAATGCTTTGGCAATTTAGGATTTCATTTCTCTGATGCAACTGGTTTGTTGGTTCAAACCATAATTTCGACTTTTATAGTTTTGATAACGGCAGAGTTTTTTCCGAAAGTTTTTTTTCAGATTTATGCCAATTCACTGATTAAGATTTTTGCAATTCCGGCTTATCTGTTTTACCGATTGTTTTATTACATCTCGACATTTTTTATCTGGATTTCGGATTTTGTTTTGAGAAAATTTTTCAAGACAGAAGGCGATCAGGTGCAATTATATTTTAGTAAAATTGAACTTGGAAATTATATCACAGAACAAATGAACTCTGTTGAAGATGATGAAGAATTAGATTCAGAGATTCAGATTTTTCAGAATGCGCTGGAGTTTTCAGGCGTAAAGGCACGTGATATCATGACGCCACGTACAGAGATTGTAGATATAGATTTGTTTGACAGTATTACAGATCTTAAAGAACTGTTTGTCGAAACCGGTTATTCTAAGATAGTGGTGAGTCAAAACTCGCTTGATGATATTGTGGGATATGTGCATTCGTTTGATTTGTTTAAAAAACCTAAAACAATAAAATCGGTTTTGATGACCGTTGAGTTTGTTCCGGAAACTATCCTGATTAAAGATGCTTTGAATTTATTGATCAAAAAACGAAAGAATGTTGCTGTCGTTTTAGATGAATATGGAGGAACTTCAGGAATTATAACTATTGAGGATATAGTCGAAGAGCTTTTTGGAGAGATTGAAGATGAGCACGATTCAGAAGAAGAGGAGTTGATCGAAGAGGAGTTGGGCGAGGGTAAATATTTGTTCTCGACCAGATTAGATGTTGAATATTTAAATGAAACCTATAAATTGAATATTCCTGAAGAAGATTCTTACGGAACTTTGGGAGGATTTATTGTGAATTCTACAAAAGAAATCCCACAAAAGGGAGAAGAAATAGTGATTGACAGCTATCATTTTGTAATTGAAGAAGCCACAAATAAGAAAATTGAATTGGTTAAATTGACAATAAAAGAGTGATTTTTTTAATTAATAAAAAAAATTGTGTAAAATAAAACGCTAGTTGTATTGTTATTAACTAGATAATTGTATTTTCGCAAACTGAATATAAAATTAACGATAATAAAAATGGCAGTTTTAGCAAAAATTAGACAGCGTTCCGCTTTATTGATAGGAGTTATTGCACTTGCATTATTTGCATTTATAATACAAGATCTTTTCACCAGAGGAAGTTTCGGTCAAAGTTCAAAAGATGTAGGAAGCATCGATGGAAAAGATATTTCATTTGAAGACTTTAGAGTTAAAGTTAGTAATGTTGAAAAAAGTGGACAAGGAATTACTTCCACTGAAGCTGCAAACAGAGTTTGGGATCAAGAGGTTTCGATCGCATTATTATCAGCTGAATTTGATAAATTAGGATTAAGAGTTGGTGAAAAACACTTACTTGAAGTTTTAAAATCAGATCCAAATATTGGTAAAAATCCAATGTTTTTGAACGCAGCTGGTGCTTTTGATGTTGTAAAGTTTAAAGAATACTTTAAAGCTAATCCTGAAGCAGCACAATATATTTCTGAAAAAGAAAAAGATGCTGAATTAAACGCAAAATTTCAAATCTACAATACATTAGTAAAAGCAGGTCTTTATACTACAGCTAGCGAAGGAAAATTAAAATATGAAATGGAAGCTAACAAAGTAAACTTTGCTTATGCTGCAGCTTTATATTCTTCTATAAAAGATAGCGAAGTAAAAATTTCTGATTCGGAAATTGTAGATTACATGAAGAAAAACGAGAAAAAATTCAAAGCAGATGCTACTCGTGAAATTCAATATGTTTTAGTAGAAGATAAAGCTTCAAAAGAAGATGAAGCTGAAATTAAAGCTAAAATCACGGCATTATTAAACGGAAGAGTAGAATACAATGCTAAAACAGGTAAAAACGATACTTTGCCAGGTTTTAGAACCGCAACTAACATTGCTGAATTTGTAAACTCAAATTCTGATGTTCCTTATGATTCTACTTATGTTCCTAAAAATGCTTTACCAGCTGTAGATGCTGATAAATTATTCAGCTTACCAGCAGGAGCAATCTACGGACCATACGTTTACGGAAAATATTATGCTATCTCTAAATCTTTAGGATTTAAAGCTGGTGTTAATGCAAAAGCAAGTCATATTTTAATTGGTTACGAAGGATCTCAGACTCCAAACCAAAAAGAAAAAAGAACTAAAGAAGAAGCTAAAGCTAAAGCAGAAGAAATTCTTGCTCAGGTTCAGGCAAATCCGGATAGTTTCATGATGTTGGCTTTTACAAGCTCTGATGATTCATCTGCACAGCAAGGTGGTGATTTAGGATATTTTGGATCAAACCAAATGGTAAAACCATTCAATGATTTTGTATTCAACAACGGAATTGGAAAAGTTGGTTTAGTTGAAACTCCTTTTGGATTTCATATTATCAAAATTACAGATAAACAAGACGGAATTCGTTTAGCTACAATTGCTCAAAAAATTGAGCCTTCTGAAGCTACTTCTGATAAAGTATTTACATTGGCAACTAAATTCGAAATGGATGCTGCTGATAAAGATTTTAATGCTACAGCAAAAGAGTTAGGCTTAAAAGTTGCTCCTCCTGTAACTGCAAAAGCTATGGATGAAGCGTTTGGTCCTTTAGGAAACCAACGTAACATTGTAAGATGGGCTTATGATAAAGAAACGAATGTTGGAGACGTAAAACGTTTTGAGATCGCTAATATTGGTCACGTAATTGCACAATACAAAAGCGAAAACAAATCTGGTTTAGTATCTGTAACATTGGCAAGACCTTATGTGGAGTCAATCTTGAAAAACAAGAAAAAAGCTGAAATCTTAAAAGAGAAATTAAAAGGTTCTACAATAGAAGCTGCAGCTAAAAGTGCTGGTGTTGCTGTTCAACAAGCGACTAACGTAACTATGGATAATCCGGTTCTGCCTGGTGGAGTTGGACAAGAGCCTAAAGTTGTTGGTAATGCATTTGCATTAGCGGCTAATAAAGTATCTGCTCCAATCGAAGGAAACACAGGAGTTTATGTGGTAAAAAACATTAGTACTGTAAAAGCACCTGCAATTGCTAATCATGCTGAATATGTTGCTAAAGTAAAAGCTCAAAGCGCATCTGACGCAAGCAGAATCTTACCGGCTTTGAAAAACAATGCTAAAATTGAAGATAACAGATTACAATTTAATTACTAGTTTTTAGTAATTTAAGGTTTAAATATAAAACCCGAAACATTCATTTGAATGTTTCGGGTTTTTTGTTAAATATAATTTGTAACTGTTTTGTAGTAAATGTTTTATCTATTTATTTAACTACATGGGAATAATGGAAATATAATTTAAAATATTTGTGATATTCAAATTATTACAGTTAATTTGTCCGAATTTTTATTCTAATAATGTAAAATATTTTACATAAGCATTAGGTAAAAAATAAAACTAATAATAAAAAAAAACGACTTTAATAATCAGATGCTGAATGTTTTATAAGTTTAATTTGTTCAAAAGAAAACCTCGGGTATATTCCAAAATAGAAAATCATATTTACGGAATTATTACGGAGCTTTTAAAAGTTGGCAGTACTGACATCAATGTTGATGAATTGGGTGGAAAATACTATTTAAGTAACGAAGAGCAGCATTTTAAGGTTACTATATTGAGTAACGATTATGTGATCAGACTTACTAATACCCGTGACTCTGTTGCTGAAAAATACGATAAGGTTTTTGTCGAAGATGTATTAAGGGCAGTTAAAGAAGAAAAACATCGCCGGATGGAAGTTGTGTATGATTCTATTACAAACAGCATAGAAAAAATGGCAGAGCGTTTACATAATACGCTAATCGAATCTAATGAGTTAGAAACTCAAAAAGTTCGACGTCTGGAAAAATCATCATAAGAAATAAGGATAAAAAAAAGTAAACTGAGAAGTTTACTTTTTTTGTTTTATGATATTTGCAGATGAATAACTTATGGCTGTAAAATCATTTCATTATACGAAAGAATGGTTTCATATCCTTTTGATTTAAAATAGGTTTCAGGATTTTCTTTTGAAATTGCCATCACAAAATCACCACCCCAGGCACCAAGACTTTTGACTACACCATTAAAATCCGGAAAAGCAATTTCTTTAATAGTGCGTATTTCTAAAATGTTGCTTAAATGAATTTCATGTTTTTCGACATTATGGGCAAATTCCTTAAGGGTTTTAGATTCCAGGATTGCATTAGTAATTTTATTGTTATCTATAATATTATGAACCAAATTTTGGTTTTTGTTGTTGTAATAAGCGCTAATAGCAGCTTTGCTGTTTTGTTTTTTATTAAGGTAAACAAAGTAGATGTGCTGCGTAAAATCCGGATTAAAAGTAACGGTTTCAACTACCGGCAAATTATCTTCGAGCCTGTAAACAATTGGAGTATTATTTTGTGCGCAGGCAATATCATAACCACTTCCTCCAAAGCTGTTTTTAAGCAGTGTAAAGGCATCAACTTTTGTCCATTGTGCAATGTTGTTTAATAAAGTTGATGATGTGCCTAATCCCCAATTTTTAGGAAATGTAAGTTCTGTGATGATTTTATATCCTGGAGAGTTATTAATAAAATCAGGATTTAAAATGTAAGCTTCGTGAAGAATATTGATTAAAGTTGTTTTTACAGTTTCAATCTTAATATCTGCATTAGTAATGATTTCTGAAAATGAAATAGTGTCTTCGTACCAAAGCTGTTCATCATAATTGTAGCTTTTCCATTGAATTTCCTGATCTGAACCATTTTCTACAATTAAATTCTGTCCAAATTTTGTGGGTAATGCAAATGCCCTGGCGCCATCTAATACTAAATATTCACCTGTAATTAAGAGTTTTCCGTTACTGTAAAAGGTTGTTTTCATTCTTGTTTTTTTAGCCCCGATAGTCCCGAAGCCTCGGGACAAATCCTTTACTTTTACTTTAAAAAAAATAAAAGATTGCAAAGAATAGCGGGAATAGCTTCTGATTTTCTGACTAAATTATTTTCTTAAGTTTTCAATAAATTCTACGACAGCACTGTGTGAAACTGCATTTTTCTTGAAATGAGCCTTAATTAAGCGACGTTCTTCCTCGCTGGCTTCAAATTGGTTGATGATGTTGTTCAGGTGCATCTTCATATGGCCTTCCTGGATTCCGGTTGTAGTTAAGGAGCGTAAAGCTGCGAAATTTTGTGCCAAACCGGCTACAGCAACAATTTGCATTAATTCTTTTGCAGAAGGTTTTTCAAGGATATCGAAACATAATTTTACCAAAGGATGTAAAGATGTTAATCCGCCAACAGTTCCTAAAGCCAAAGGAATTTCAAGCCAGAAAGTAAAAATTCCGTTTTCGATTTTAGCATGCGATAAACTTGAATATTGACCATTTCTGGAAGCATAAGCGTGAACTCCGGCTTCAACCGCTCTAAAGTCATTTCCGGTGGCAAGAATTACTGCATCAACACCATTCATGATTCCTTTATTGTGGGTTACGGCTCTAAAAGGTTCTACTTCGGCAATTTGTACCGCTTGTAGAAAACGCTCGGCAAATTCTTGCGGATTATCTATATGTTTCTCTTTCAGATCTTGAATAGGGCAGGAAACCTCTGCTCTTACAACGCAATGAGGGACATAATTAGATAAAATACTCATGACAACCTTTAGTGATTCATCTTCAGAAAATAAATCTGAATTTTGAAATTCATCTTTTAAAGTTGTTGCAAATTGCTCTAGACAGGAGTTGATAAAATTGGCTCCCATGCTGTCTTTTGTTTCAAAAGTTGCATGAAGCTGAAAATAATTTTCAAGTAAGCTTCGTTTATCCTTTAGTTTTATATCTAAAATTCCACCGCCACGTTGTTGCATATTTTTTGTAATGCTTTGTGTTTCAGTGAAAAATTTAGGTTTTATCTGATCAAAAAATGATTGAAGTTTTTCTGCATCACCGTTGTAAATAAAGTGTACCTGACCAATCTTTTCAGTATCTATTACGGTTGCTTTAAAACCTCCTCTGGTTGACCAGTATTTTGCTGCTTTTGATGCTGCTGCGACTACAGAACTTTCTTCAATAGCCATTGGAATAGTTTTGTATTTTCCGTTGATTAAGAAGTTAGGAGCGACTCCAAGTGGTATATATAGGTTTGTAATGGTGTTTTCAATGAATTCATCATGCAATTGTTGAAGCTTTTCGTCTGAATTCCAGTAATTTCTTATAATATTCAGCGCTTCTTCAGGGTTTGAAAAATAAGTATTGGCAATCCAGTCTATTTTTTCTTTTTTGGATAATTTAGAAAATCCGGCAACAGCGTTGTTCATTCTCAGTATTTTAAATAATAATGTCGCGGCAAAGATACCATTTTAAGAGTTTTGTTTGCAAAGTATTTGAAATTTGAAAAGTACGCAAACGTTATTTTTTTTAACATTTAACAGTTGAAATGTGTATTATGTTCATTTTTTTTACTAAAATTGGGCTCTTTTTTATATTTAAAATAATTCTAATGAATACAAGTAAAATTACTGTAATACTTTTATTTTTAGTTGCTACTGTTTTTGGTCAACAAAAAATTACTATCGAAGATATTTATGGTGGGGTATTTCGGGCAAAAGGCATGGACGAATTGCAATCTTTAAAGAATACAGATCAATATACTGTTTTAAATGTAGATCAGGCAAGTAGAAGTATGCAGATTGACTTATATGATTTTGCAACACTTAAAAAAGTATCGAACTTAATTGACACTAAAAATCATGCAGCACTTGCTGAGGGAATTGATAGTTATACTTTTGATGCCTCTGAAAAAAAGATACTCATTGCTTGTAATACTAATAAAATTTTTCGCCACTCCTTTACGGCAGATTACTTTTTATATGATATAGCATCTAAATCATTAACTAAACTTTTTGATTTTCAGATTCAGGAGCCTACTTTCTCTCCTGACGGGACTAAAATTGCATATGCCAGAGAAAACAACCTTTATGTATATGATGTAGCTTCAAAGAAATCAACGGCAGTTACAACTGATGGAAAAAAGAATGCAATTATAAATGGTATTACGGATTGGGTTTATGAAGAGGAGTTTGCTTTTGTGCGTGCTTTTGATTGGAGTAAAGACAGTAAGAAACTAGCGTATATTCGTTTTGATGAAAGTCAGGTTCCGGAATACTCAATGTCAATTTTCAAAAAAGATTTATATCCAACTATTGAAACGTTCAAATATCCGAAAGCAGGAGAAAAAAACTCAGAAGTTTCATTGCATATATATGATGCGGCCAGCAATGCCACTAAAAAAGTACAACTAGGAAATTATAATGACTTCTATATTGCGAGATTACAATGGACAAATGATAACAATGTATTGTCTGCTCAGGTTTTAAACCGCCACCAGGATAATCTCGATTTGGTATTTGTTGATGGAACTACAGCAACTGCAAAAGTAGTTTTGAACGAAAAAGATAAAGCATATGTTGATGTTACGGATAATTTGACATTTCTGAAAGACAATAGTTTTATCTGGACAAGCGAAAAAGACGGTTTTAATCATATATATCTTTACGATAAAACAGGAAAACTTAAAAATCAGGTTACAAAAGGAAACTGGGAAGTAACTTCGTATTACGGTTTCGACGAAAAAAACAAAACTATTTTTTATCAATCTGTAGAAAATGGTTCTATAAACAGAGATATTTACCGCATAGGATTAGACGGGAAAAATAAAGTTCGTTTGTCTAAAACTACAGGTGCAAACGCAGCTACTTTTAGTCCTAATTTTCAGTATTTTATAAATACTTCTTCAAATGCTTCTCAACCTGTAACTTACAGTTTAAACGAGGCAAAAAGCGGAAAAGAAATTCAAATTATAGAAAACAATCAGCAACTTGCTGCTAAACTGAAAGGGTATAACCTGCCAACTAAAGAATTTTTTGTTTTAAAAACAGCTAAAGGAAATGAATTAAATGCATGGATTATGAAGCCAAAAGATTTTGATGCTTCTAAAAAATATCCTGTATTTATGATTCAATATTCAGGTCCGGGATCTCAACAAGTTGTTAATCAATGGGGAAGTTCTAATGAATATTGGTTTATGATGCTTACACAGCAAGGTTACATTGTAGCTTGCGTAGATGGTAGAGGAACAGGTTACAAAGGTGCTGATTTCAAAAAAGTAACACAAAAGCAATTAGGTAAATACGAAGTAGAAGATCAAATCGATGCGGCAAAAGTAATTGGTGCTTATCCGTATGTTGATGCATCAAGAATTGGAATCTGGGGATGGAGTTATGGTGGTTTTATGGCTTCAAACTGTATTTTTCAAGGAAATGATGTCTTTAAAATGGCAATCGCTGTTGCTCCGGTAACAAACTGGCGTTTTTATGACAGTGTTTATACAGAAAGATACATGCAGACTCCACAGGAAAATGCAAGCGGATACGATCAAAATTCTCCAATAAATCATGTTGATAAATTAAAAGGTAAGTTTTTATTGATTCACGGATCTGGTGATGACAACGTTCATGTGCAAAATTCTATGCAAATGATGGAAGCGTTGATTCAGGCTAATAAACAATTTGATTCTCAGATATATCCGGACAAAGATCATGGAATTTATGGAGGTCAGACGAGAATCCAGCTTTACAATAAAATGACTAACTTTATCAAAGAGAATTTATAATCTAAAATTTTTAACCTTTAACAAATAATGAATAATATGGGAGAAACTCAAGTAAAAACGGCGCATCCAAAAGGACTTTGGGTATTGTTTGGAACGGAGATGTGGGAGAGATTCAATTTTTATGGAATGCGAGCTTTATTAACTTTATTTCTTGTGAATTCATTATTGATGAAAGAAGAAGAAGCGTCTTTAATTTATGGAGGTTTCCTTGGACTTTGTTACTTAACGCCAATGTTGGGAGGTTTTGTTGCCGATCGTTTTTTAGGGAACAGAAACTGTATTTTGTTAGGAGGTTTATTAATGGCAATAGGTCAAATGTTGCTTTTTACGAGCGGAAGTATTTTTGAAGCTAACTTACCTTTGGCTAAAATTATTATGTATTCTGCATTAGGAGTTATCGTTTTTGGTAACGGATTCTTCAAGCCAAATATTTCAAGTATGGTTGGAAGTTTATATCCTAAACAGGAAAAAACAAAATTAGATAGTGCTTTCACTATTTTCTATATGGGTATCAATATCGGGGCTTTCTTAGGTCAGTCTATTTGTCCTTTGTTAGGTGATGTAAAAGATGCTGGCGGAATTAGAGATATTCATGCTTTTAGATGGGGATTCATGGCGGCTTCTGTTGCGATGTTATTAGGAACAGTTCTTTTTTACTTTTTAAAAAATAAATATGTAGTATCTCCGGAAGGAAAACCATTAGGTGGTTTGCCGTCTAAAAATGATGCTTCTGATTTTGAAGAAGGAGAAGCGCAAAAAGCTAATTTTTCTAGTAAGGCTTTGACAATTGCTGTACTTGCATTTGTTGCTTTAGGATTCTTTTTTCATTATGTTGTAGGGCAAAATTTGATTTATACATTAATATACTCAAGTGGTTTATCATTAGCCGGATTAATTATTTCGGACACTTCTTTAACAAAAATTGAAAGAGACAGGATTATTGTAATTTATATCGTTTCATTCTTTATTATTTTCTTTTGGGCGGCTTTTGAACAAGCAGGTTCGTCATTGACCTTTATTGCGGACAATCAAACTGACAGACATTTCTTTGGGTGGTTAATGCCTCCTTCTATGGTGCAGATTTTTAACGGATTATTCGTAGTTATCCTGGCAGTACCATTTAGTATACTTTGGGATACGTTAAGAGCAAAAGATAAAGAGCCAATTTCGCCGGTAAAATTAGCAGCTGGTTTAGTAGTAATTTCTTTGAGTTTCTTTATGATCGCAACTCAGGTTTCGTATATTGGAACTTCAGGATTGTTATTAGTAAAATGGCTTATTTTATTGTATTTCTTAAATACTTGTGCTGAATTGTGTTTGTCGCCAATTGGTTTATCATTGGTAGGTAAATTGTCTCCAAAACGTTTTGCTTCTTTATTATACGGGGTATTTTTCTTGTCTAATGCATCTGGTTATGCTTTAGGAGGAACTTTAGGTTCTATTTTACCTGCGACAGGAGATAAATTTGCAAAAGCAAAAGAATTAGGAATTGATCTTCAGGCTGTTTTAGATAACAAAATAGTACCTACTGCTGAACAATTGTCACTTTTAGAAAAACATCAGATTAGCGCTCATAATCACTTTTTTGCCGGTTTTGAAATTCATAACTTATACGAGTTTTTTATGGTATTTGTTGTGCTTACAGGTATCGCTGCAATTATATTATTTGCTTTGACTCCGTTCTTGAAAAAAATGATGCATGGCGTTAGATAAAATGGAGAAAACAATAACATTAGAAGAAATTCAAAATTTTAAAGGCAATTATCCAAAACAATTGTGGTATTTGTTTTTTGTTGAAATGTGGGAACGTTTCTGTTTTTACGGAATGCGTGGTGTTCTTACTTTTTTTATGGTAGATCAGCTTTTATTAAAAGATGAACATGCCAATTTGCAATACGGGGCTATTCAGGCTTTTGTATATGCCTTTACTTTTATTGGCGGTATTTTTGCTGATAAGGTTTTGGGGTTCAAAAAGTCATTATTCTTTGGAGGAATCGTTATGATTCTGGGCAATCTTTTGATTGCCTTTTCTCCGCAGACTATGTTTTATTACGGTATTGCTTTTTCGATTATTGGAACAGGGTTTTTTAAACCAAATGTTTCTTCGATGGTAGGAGAGTTGTATCATGAAGATGACGGAAGAAGAGATGCTGGTTACGGAATGTTTTATGCCGGAATAAATGTAGGAGGTCTTTTAGGAGGTGCTTTGTGTATTTATTTAGGAAAATATTACTCTTGGCAATTGTGCTTTTTATCAGCAGCAGTAGTAATGTTCTTAGGTTTGGTTACCTTTTTATTTACTAAAAAATATCTGGGACCAATTGGGGATTCTCCTTTATTGGATTTAGAACCTGCCAAAAGAAGATTTCGTGAAATTGCTGTATATACAATTTCAATATTAAGTTTGCCATTCATTTTTATAATGGTAAAAAATACAGATTATACAGATTATTTCATGTACACAATTGGAATAGTGGCTGTTTTGTATTTTACATATGAACTGATTAAACTTGGAGATATAAAGTTGCAGAAAAAGCTTTTTGCAGCGTTCTTGTTTGTATTCTTTTATTTGCTCTTTAATGCTATTTATGAGCAGAGTGGTGGTTCACTGTCACTTTTTGCAAAAGATAATCTTAGTAACAAATTGTTGTTTTTTACAATAGATCCTAATGTGGTAAATAATAGCTCGAATACCTTTTTCGTGGTAGTTTTAAGTCCTATTATTGGTTTATTATGGCTTTGGCTTGGAAAAAGAAGAATTGAACCAAACACATTAATTAAGTTCGGAATTGGATTTTTATTTCTTGGAGCTTCGTTTTATATTTTTTATCTAACTAAGTTCTTCGCGAATTCTAAAGGTATAGCGTCGCTAAATGTATTTACTTTTGCTTATCTGATCACAACAATTGGAGAACTTTGTTTAGGACCAATCGGGATGTCTATTATTACTAAATTGTCTCCAAAACGATTGTTTGGTATGATGATGGGATTATGGTTTCTGGCCAGTGCATTTGGGCAATTATTTGCAGGAAAGTTAGGTGCAGAAATTTCAAGATCAAATACAGGAGATACTTTGCTTTCTAAGCTTCAATCCTATACAGAAGGATATTATCAATTAGCCATTTATTCTATTGTTGCAGGTGTTATTTTAATTGCGATTTCACCTATTATTAGAAAATTAATGCAAGAAGTAAAATAGACCGTATTAAGCGATTCTTTTTTTGTTTAAATTTGTCGAAAATAAAAATAAAGATGAAAAAAATATTTTTAATAACATTGTTTTTAGTTGGGGCATTTGCAACGCAAGCGCAGGAACTAAAATGGTATACTGATGTAAGAGAGGCAATTACTGTAAGTAATAAAGAACAAAAACCAATGTTGATGTTTTTTACCGGAAGTGATTGGTGCGGTTGGTGTATTCGTTTGCAAAATGAAGTTTTAAAAACGCCTGAATTTACTAAGTGGGCTAAGGATAATGTTATTTTAGTTGAATTAGATTATCCTAGAAGAACACCTCAGACGCCTGAGATTAAAAATCAGAATAATGAACTACAGCAAGCTTTTGGCATTCAGGGTTTCCCTACAGTATTTTTTACAAGTGCTGAGTCAAAGGATGGAAAAGTTAATTTTAAAGGCCTTGGTCAAACAGGTTATGTTGCAGGTGGTCCATCTGCCTGGTTAACAGTTGCTGAAGGAATTGTTCATCCAAAAAAATCTTAAGAGAATAAAAATCTATACCGTTTTATAAAAACTCCTTACTTTCTTGTAAGGAGTTTTTTTTGTTTAGTAAGAAAAGTTATCGTTTGTTTTTGCTGTTTTTAAGACTTTGATATTTTTTTACAATAAAAAAAACACATAATGTATTTTTTGTATTAATAAAAATTGGAAAATTAAAATAATATGTTAATTTCGTCATGCTATACTAACCAAAACCATTATACTATGACTAAAAAATTACTTATCCTACTATTTTTTTTAGGTTCATATTTTCTGCATTCGCAAAATTTAGTTTGGAGAACAAACATGACTGATGCTATTGCAATAAGTAATGAACTAGGAAAACCAATGTTGATCTTATTCACTGCCTCAGGTGTACCGGACAATCTTCAGAACGAAGTCTTTAAAACACCGGATTTTGCGGTGTGGTCACGTGATAATGTTGTTCTTGTAAAATTAGATTTGTCTGATAACTCAGCTGATGATAGTGATAAAGAACAAAATGTTAAATTAAAAAATGCCTTTGGTGTTGAGGATTTACCTGAAGTATGCTTTGCAAGCGCTTCGGTTAGAAAAAATAAAACAACGTTTAGTGCTTTAGGAAAAATCGCCTATAAGCCAGGTGGTGCAAAAGCATGGATAGCAGAGTCAAATTCAATTTTGCATCCTAGTGAATAATTAAATTTAAATTAAGTTTCTTAGTTTAATTTGTAGGTTCCCTTTTCGCTTTACGGTGAAAAGGGATTTTTTTTACCCGTTAATCAAATAATTGCAATTAAGATTTTACTTTTTAAGTTACTATTTTTTTTCATTTTGCTAAAAAATTGAGATTTTTTTAATGAATTATTGTTTTTGGTGTTTTTTCTATATTTTTTGTTTTAATTTCATTTGTTTGGTTCAGATATTATGTTAATTTAGTCGCGTAAACCTACTTAAAACCAATTTAATATGACCCAAAAACTACTTATTTTACTATTTTTTTTAGGTTCGTTTTTTCTGCATTCTCAAGTTTGGAAGACTGATATGAATGATGCTATCATGGCAAGTGATACACAAAAACGACCTTTGTTAATTTATTTTACTGCGGCGGGTGTTTCGCAGAAATTTCAAAGCGAAATTTTTGGAACACCGGATTTTGTGGTTTGGTCGCGTGATAATGTTATTTTAGTTAAACTTGACTTGTCTGACGCCAATGTATCTGATACTGTAAAAGATCAAAATGTAAAATTAAAAAATGCATTAGGTATTGATGAATTGCCACAAGCATGTCTTTTAATGGCTTCTGTTAGAAAAGGAAAAACAACTTTTAATAATCTGGGTATTGTTCCTTATAAACCAGGAGGAGCAAAAGGCTGGATAAATGATGCCAATTTGATTTTGAATCCATAAATGATTTAGTAAATGCCTGCATAAATTTGTATCCCTTTTGCTCACTTAGCAATAAGGGATTTTTTATATATAGTTTTTCTGCTGCTAATCAATACTTTAATATTTATAGTGCGTTTTTTTTTCTTTTTTATAGATTTGTTGCGCTTTTATTGCTTAATATTTATTTTTGTTGTTTTTTAATTAATGAAATGTTGTTTTGTATTCGTATTTTGTATTATTTGTGTTAAATTAGTCAAATAAACACAATCAAAAACAGAACTAACATGATACAAAAACTACTTACTCTACTATTTTTTTTAGGTTCATTTTTTCTGCATTCGCAGAGTTTAGTCTGGAAAACAAATATGAACGAAGCTATTATATCCAGTGATGAGCAAAGAAAACCTTTGTTGATATTGTTTACTTCATCTGGCATTTCCCAGAAAATACAGAGCGAGGTTTTTGCTACTACTGATTTTGCCGACTGGTCTGGTGAAAATGTTGTCTTATTAAAACTTGATTTGTCTGATGCTGCATCAAACGAAGAAAGAGAACAAAATAATAGATTAAAAGAGGCTTTAGGTATCGAAGAACTAACTCAGGTTTGTCTTGCTACAGCCTCTATTAGAAAAAATAAACCCACTATTAATAAACTAGGTTTGCTCGAATATAAACTTGGAGGAGCAAAAAAATGGATATCAGATGCTAAAATGATCCTGAGCGGAGAATAATCAGATTTTATTGAAATCTAGTTTAATCTATAAAATCCCTTTTCGTTTGTTGTGTGAAAAGGGATGTTTTTTTTAAGGCAAGTCGTTCTCCAGATTTTCTGCATATTATAGGAGTTAGAAGCATCTGCAATTAGAATTTTTGGGTGCAAATCGTTCAAAATGCGTTCTAAATTTATTTTAGGTGATTGCGTAAGGATTAGTATATCAGGTTGTATTTTAGTTGTGTAAATTCCTGAGCTGTCAATTAGGGCTATTTTTTTTCCATTGAAAAATAAAGTGTTTTTGATTTTATGAGTCGATTTTAATTCAGCAAAATTTCCAATTAAGTACATGTTTAAAATATTATTTTTTGAAATAGTATCAGTTGTAAAAATTATAATCTTTTTTCCTCTTCTTTCAGATATCAAAGTATTCTTCTTTGTATTGTAAACGATTAATTCGTGTTTGCTTTCTATTTCCTTTTTAGTGATGAGAAAAGAAATTTGCAATAAAATGACTGTAATTAAAAAAACTACAAACTTGTTGTAATTGGGGTTTTTATTCCAAATAATTGCAGCAATAATAAACAGATAAAAAGTTATAAGGAAGTAGAAATTAAAACTAATATCACGTATTACAAACCATTCAAACGAGGCGACAATATGTATTGTTTTGTTGAGAAGATAAATGCTTTTTTCAAAAATTTCGATTATAAATATTGGAGGTGAAGTAAAGACAGCATAAATCATTACTATAATTCCTGCAATCATTATAAAAGACAAAAGCGGAATAATCACAATATTGGTAACAAAAAATAGTCCCGGAAATTGATGAAAATAGTACAGGCACAAAGGCAGCGTTCCTATTTGTGCTGCAAACGAAACGGTTAGTGCATTCCAGATAGTAACTAAAATTTTCTGTTTTGGTGTCCATATGCGTTTTAGTAATGGTTGAAGCCATACTATAAAAAGTAATGCCAGATAACTCAATTGAAAACCTACATCAAATAAAAAATAAGGTTCAAAAAGTAATATTAAAAGCATCGAGACTAATAAAGTATGATAAATGCTTCCGCTTCTTCGTAAATGATTTCCGGTTGCTAAAAATGAAAACATTACAACAGAACGTAAAACGGATGGTGATAAACCTGATATTACAGCAAAAATCGTTAAGGAAATTAGAATTGATAATAATTTAATAAATGAACCTTTGCGGGTGTTAGGAATTGGTTTTAAAATAAAATTAATAAATAGCATAATAAAACCTACATGTAGTCCTGATACCGAAAGGATATGTGTTGCGCCTGAATATTGATAATCCTGAATAATCTCTGTAGAAATATCTTGTTGTTGCCCTAAGATTAGTGCCAGGGCTACATTCATTTCTTCTTTATTAAAATGAGCTGTTTCAAGATTTCTTACAATCCTGGAATGGAGCTTTCCGGAATAATACCAAATGTCTTTTTTGAATTTTTTGTTAATGCTGATCTCAGATTTGCTAATGTATACCTGTGCGTAAATTTGTTTGTCCTCCAGATATTTACTGTAGTTAAACTGATTCGGGTTTTTACTTGAGCTATTTCCCAGTAAAGCAGTATTAACCTTTATGACGCTTCCTATGATAGGATTTTGAAGACTGTCTTTGTGAATGTTAACAATTATTTTGCCGGAATAAGCTTTGTCGTTTATGGTATTTATGAACGCTGTAAATCTGTCGTTATAAGTATTGCTTTTGAGTTTTTCGCGTAGCGTAAATGTTAAGGCTTGAGGATTTTCAAATGCCTTTTTGCAATGAATGTAATTCGATTTTTGAATTGAATTAGTATGAAGAGACAAAGTTATTACGCCAATAAAAAAAGAGACACTATAAACGCTGATTCCAAAAACAGGATTAAATTTTTTATTTTTTTTGATGAGAAAATATGAAGTAGAAAATAGAAGTATAAAGGCAATAAAGAAAGCCAGAACAATATCAAGTTCAGGGTTGCTGTAATAACAAAATATAATACCAAATAGAAACCAAATTGTAATTTTGGTTAAAGGAAAACTTAATACTTTCATTTGCTAAAAGTATTAAATATTTTGTAAGAAAAAAAAGATATTTTATTTATTTGAATTTACTCGACAATTCGATTAATCTGCACAAAAGAATTTTGATAATAAGGCTCTTTTGTAGAGGATATTATAACACCTTTTGATGTTGAAGAGTGAACAAATTTTATTTCATTTGAATTTACTTCGGTAATAAGCCCAACATGATTAATTTGTTTGCTTTTGTTGGTTTTAAAAAAGATTAAATCACCTTTTTGAGCATCGCTAACTTTAATTACTTTTCCAACTTTTGCTTGTTCATAAGAAGGTCTTGGTAATTTAATATTCTCTGATTCAAATGTAGTAAATACCAATCCGGAACAATCGTAGCCGTTTTTTGTTGTACCGCCTGCTTTATACTTTACGCCAATATTGGCTGTAGCTTTTTCAACTAGATTATTAACTGTATTTCTATTCTCTCTTTTAGACTCTTTTTTGCTAACAGCCGTCGAAGTCGATTTGCAAGAAGCAAAAAATAGCACTAAAAACAGAAATAAAATTATTTTTTTCAAACCAATGAATCTTTAAACTTGTTTTAAATCAGCAACAATAAGTTTTGCTGTCTTTTTACTCGCGCCAACTCCGCCTAATTTTTGTTCTAAAATATCATAATTTTTAAGCAGTTTCTGGCGATAGTCTGGTTCTAATAATTTCTGTAATTCTTCTTTAATACGCTTGGTATTGCATTCGCTCTGAATTAATTCTGTAACAACTTCCTGGTCCATAATTAAATTAACAAGCGAAATGTATTTTAGGGTAATGATGCGTTTTGCAATTTGGTAGGAAATAGAACTTCCTTTGTAACAAACCACTTCCGGAACTTTAAAAAGAGCAGTTTCGAGTGTTGCTGTTCCTGAAGTTACCAGAGCTGCCGTTGACGAACGAAGTAAATCATACGTTTTATTCGAAATAAATTTGATGTTTTTATTACTGATAAACTGTTGGTAAAATTCGAAATCCTGACTTGGAGCACCTGCAATTACAAATTCATAATCCTGAAAATCATCAACAACACTAAGCATAACACTTAACATTTTTGTAATTTCTTGTTTACGGCTTCCTGGTAAAACCGCAATAATAGGTTTTTCGCCTAATTGGTTTTCTTTTCTAAATACAGTTTCATCAAAAGGAGGCTGATTCTGGATGGCATCAATTAGCGGATGTCCAACAAAATCTACCGGAAAGTGATGTTTGTCTTCATAAAAGCTTTTTTCAAAAGGCAATATGACAAACATCTTGTCAATATCCTGCTTGATAGCTTTAATTCGGTTTTCTTTCCAAGCCCAAATTTGGGGCGAAATATAGTAATGTGTTTTGTAATTTAAGGTTTTCGCCCATTTTGCAATTCGCATATTAAAACCGGGATAATCGATAAAAATCAAAACATCAGGTTTGAATTCCAGAATGTCTTTTTTGCAAATTTTAATATTGTTCAAAATGGTTTTTAGATTAAAAATCACTTCAACAAAACCCATAAAAGCCAATTCACGATAATGTTTTACTAAAGTTCCTCCGGCTTTTTGCATTAAATCTCCTCCCCAAAATCTAATATCGGCCTGAGGATCTTCTTCGTATAAAGCTTTCATTAAATTTGAACCGTGTAGATCTCCCGAGGCTTCACCTGCGATTATGTAATATTTCATATGAATTGTATTGAAAGTGTATTTTTGATAATTAAAACACCGGCATTTTTTTGCAAGGCAAAGATAAGATTTAAATAAATAAAGTAGAAATAGCCAGAACAATCACTGCCAAAACTACGCCTCTTGCTTTAAGTTCTTCATTTCTTTTTAATAAAATCCAAAAAACGGCAAGATCTAAAACCGTACCTATAGTGATTACTTTTCCTAAATAACCTTCTTTCTTTATGGTTTGAAGTCCTGTTGCAAAATCAAATTTGGTAAAGAAAGTAACAAACAAATAACTTCCCAGCAATGCCGTAAAAATTCCAATTATAAAACCAATTAAAATATCTTTTTTATTCATTTAAATTCCAGGTATTAAGTTGCTGCATAGAATGATGTGCAGTCAGGTCAAATTGTACGGGAACTACAGATATATATCCATTTTCTAAAGCCCATTCGTCTGTATCTTCGCCTTGGTCCTCGTTTGTGAATTTTCCTGTAAGCCAGTAATAATCTTTTCCATAAGGAGTTTGTCGTTTGTCAAATTTTTGAGCATAATAAGCTTTCGCCTGACGACAAATTTTTATTCCTTTAATTTCTTTCTCTTTTAGTTTTGGAAAATTAACGTTCAGAACAACACCTGGAGGTAGTTTGTTTTTAAGCGTTTCTAAAGTGATTTTTTTTACGAATGATTTTATCTGCTCAAAATCTGCATTCCAGTCAAAATCTAATAAAGAGAAACCAATTGCCTGAATACCTTCAATTCCGGCTTCGACAGCTGCGCTCATAGTTCCTGAATAAATAACATTTATAGAGGAATTTGAACCATGATTAATTCCGGAAACACATAAATCCGGTTTTCGTTTTAAAATTTCATTTACTGCCAGTTTAACACAATCTACAGGAGTTCCGGAACAGCTGTATTCTGTTATTAAATCTTCTTCTTTGGAAATTTTATCCAGAAATAAAGTATTATTGATGGTAATCGCATGTCCCATAGCACTTTGAGGTTTGTCAGGAGCCACAACGACAACATCGCCAATAGTTTCCATAACACTTATTAATGCCCTGATTCCTGGAGCCAAAATTCCATCATCATTTGTAACTAATATTAAAGGTTTTTCATTTTTCATGATGAAATTTTTGTTCTGATTTGTCAAAATTAAAGCTTGTAAAAGCAAATGTAGTAACAGATTTTGGTAGAATACTAACAAATAGATAAAAATTGCAAACTAAATTAAAGAAGACTTTTGAACATCAAACATTTTTATATCTTTAACAAAAAATTATAGTCAACTTGGCAACTTGGCACAATTTTTACAGTTAACTTAGATTAAAAAATTTGATGAATGCTATTATTAAGTTTATGAAAAGAAATTATAAAATACTTATAGCCGTATTATGCTTGTCTTTAACCTTATTTGCTTTTAAAATTAATGCAGATAAGAGTGCTGATCCGGATCCAAACAGAGATAAAACACTTTTAGAATTACTTGCGTTCGTTATTGAAAAAGGACATTATAGCCCGGCAGAAATAAACGATGAGTTTTCTAAAGGGATTTTTAAAGATTATATTGAAGCATTAGATCCTTCAAAAAGATTCTTTTTGCAATCTGATATTGATGAATTCAAACAATATGAGCTGCAGTTGGATGATCAGTTTTTAAATAAAGACCTGACTTTTTTCAATCTTACTTATACAAGATTGATGAAACGTATGGAAGAAAGCAAAAAACGTTATAAGACTATTTTAGCGCAGCCATTTAATTATGATGTTGACGAAACATTCAATGCTGATTATGATAAGCTCCCTTATGCAAAAAATGCAACAGAGATCAATGAAAGATGGAGAAAACAAATTAAATTATCGACACTTTCATCACTTGTAACAAAACAAAAGTTAGAAGAAGATAAAAAGAAAACAGATCCTGAATATAAAGTAAAAACTTTCGAAACTTTAGAAAAAGAAACCCGCGAGAGTTCATTAAAATCATTAGACGACAATTTTAGTCTTATTAAAGATTTAAATAAAGAAGACTGGTTTTCTGTTTATGTAAATTCAATAATGACTCGTTTTGATCCGCATACAAGCTATTTTGCCCCTGAAGAAAAAGATCGTTTTGATGTTAATATAAGTGGTAAATTAGAAGGTATTGGTGCAAGATTAACCAAGAAAAATGATTTTACCCAAATAGACGAATTGATTTCAGGAGGTCCTGCATGGAAAGGAAAACAACTTGAGGCGGGAGATTTAATTTTGAAAGTAGCACAAGGAAACGAAGAACCTGTAGATGTTGTAGGGATGCGTTTAGATGATGTTGTGAAAAAAATTAAAGGACACAAAGGAACTGAAGTAAAACTTACCGTTAAAAAAGTAGATGGAACAATTAAGGTAATTTCGATTATAAGAGATGTAGTTGAAATTGAGGAAACCTATGCTAAATCCAGTATTGTAGAAAGAAACGGATTGAAATACGGCGTGATCTATTTACCTAAATTTTATATTGATTTTGAAAATAAAGATGGCCGTGATGCCGGAAAAGATATTGCCCTTGAAGTTGAAAGACTGAAAAAAGAAGATATTAATGGTATTGTACTGGATGTTCGTGATGATGGTGGTGGATCTTTGTCTACAGTTGTTGACATCGCTGGTTTGTTTATCGAAGAAGGACCAATTGTTCAGGTAAAATCTGCCGGTAAAAAGAAAGAAGTTTTATACGATAAAGATAAAAAAATCGAATGGGATGGTCCATTAGTAATTATGGTAAACAGCTTCTCAGCTTCGGCATCAGAGATTTTGGCTGCTGCAATTCAGGATTACAAACGTGGGGTTATCATTGGTAGTAAACAAACTTACGGAAAAGGAACTGTGCAAAACGTTCTTGATTTAAATCAGTTTGTTCGTAATGCAAATTATGGTGATTTAGGTGCCTTGAAAATTACAGGACAAAAGTTTTACAGAATCAACGGAGGTTCAACGCAATTAGAAGGAGTTCATAGTGATGTGGTTATGCCAGATCGTTATGCTTACCTGAAAATGGGAGAACGCGATATTGATAATGCAATGCCTTGGGATAAAATAGACCCGGCTGATTATAGCACATGGACTTCTAATGAAAACTTTTCGAAAGCAATTTTGAATAGTAAAAACAGAATTTCACAAAATGCTCAATTCAAATTGATCGAAGACAATGCAAAATGGATTGATGTTAAAAATAAAGAGAACACTTATAGCTTGAATATTAATAGTTTCAAAGCGACTCAGGAACAAGTTGAAAATGAAGGAAAGAAATATAAACCAATTTCAGAGTATAAAAATAGTCTGGTTTTTAAATCTTTACCTTATGAAGAATTGGAAATGAAAAGTGATGCAACCTTAAAAGAGAAAAGAGATGTCTGGCATCAGGCATTATCTAAAGATGTTTATGTTGAAGAAGCATTGAATGTCTTAGATGATTTGCAATCAAAAGGTGGAGTTGCAAAAGGAACTGTTTCTCCTAAAATGAAAAAAGATAAACTCGTAAAATCATAATTTAATTATTGATTTAATTTGTAAAATGCTCCAAAAGCTGCTGCTTTTTGGAGCATTTTTTTTGTAAGTTTAACAAATATAAAATACAGCATAAATGAAGAGTTATATTGTTTTAGGTTTGATTGGTTTTTTGTTTTTATCATGCAAAAAAGAAATAAAGGATAAAAATGAAGTGATGCAAAATCAGGAAACTTCTTTTATTTCTAACTCAAACAGTAGAGATTCTCTATATAATTTTACTTATTTGCCAACTTCGACAACTAAACAAATTGTAAAACATAAGTATTATACACTTTCTTATAATGAGAAGTTCGAGCAGGCTGAATGGGTTGCTTATGAATTAAAGAAAGAGTATTTGAAAAATGGAAATTATAAACGTCCTTACTTTATTGAAGATCCCAGTGTGACAACTGGTTCTGCCGACTGGAGAAATTATAAAAAATCAGGATATGATAAAGGACATCTTTGTCCTGCCGGAGATATGGAGTTTAATGAAAGTGCTTATAATGACACCTTTTATACGTCGAATATTTCACCTCAGGATCACGATTTTAATAGCGGAATCTGGAATAGATTAGAGCAAAAAACACGATACTGGGCCGGTAAATACAATGATATTTATGTAGTCACAGGCGGAATTTTGAAAGATTCAGATAAAAAAATAGGAACAGAGAAAGTATCTGTTCCTACATATTTTTATAAAATTATTTTAGCTAAAACGGACAAAGAACATAAAGCAATTGCTTTTTTGATTCCAAATGAAGATAGCGATAAATCACTTTATGATTTTGTAGTTCCAATAGAAACCCTGGAAAAAATGACAGGAATTGATTTTTTCCCAAATCTAAAAAATTTACAAAGTAGTAAGGATTTCTAGTTGACGAAAATTTAATTGCGAACTGCTTTGTGATTTCCTGTATTGAATAATATAAAACTTAGTACTGCTAAAATCCAGACGCCAATACCGCCATATAAAAGAACCATTTCGAAACCATGAGCGAGCGCTGCATGTAAAATCGATTCAGAGAAGTCTAATGTGTTTAATTGAGGAAAATCCTGCTTAAGAGTTGAAAAGTTTCCTGCAGCTACTTTTTCAGCAATAGTATGTAACGTTTTTGTATCAACAACTCCTGAAAAAGCATTATTTAAATAAGAGAAAATTCCTTTGACAAGAATGTAACCCATTAAAGCAATATTAATAGATAAAGTAATTAATCTGGCGCTCATATCTATTCCTGATGCCATGCCGGAACGATTTGCAGAAACTGATCCTGTAGTTGTATTGGTAACCGGTGTATTGGTTAAGCCTAATCCTATTCCTGCGAGTAAACATCCCGGCAACATGCTAATCCAACTTGCATGTTCTGTACTGCATCCATATTTCATGGCTATAAATCCAAGTCCGATTACGAATAATCCTAATGGAATTACAATTCCTGAACGAAATCGAACAGAGAGATATTCGGCAAAAGGCGGAATAATTAAAGTAGGAAGGGTATAAGCCAGTAAAGAAAGGCCAACAGCTACTACATCATAATTTAAATAACTTTGAAAATAAATAGGTAAATAAATTATAAAGGGCCAAAAGCTAAAATTCATACCAACGGAACCAAAAATAGCACCAGAAAAATTACGTATTTTAAATACCGAAAAATCAAACATTGGGTAAGGATTTGTTTTTTCGATCCATATAAATAACACAAAACTTATTAATGTAATAGCTAAAATACCTAAAGCTATAGGGCTTGTAAAACCAAGATCAGGTCCTTGTGTTATAAAATACGTTAACCCAAAAACAGCAATTGATAAGGTAATCATGCCCCAAATATCAATTTTTTTAGCATCAGCATCTTTAGATTCGTCTACATAACCATATACAAGCATAATGGCAAGAATAGCAATAGGTACGTGTATTAAAAACACCCATTGCCACGATAATATAGCGATAATTGCACCTCCTATAATGGGACCAAAACCTAATCCAACTCCAAGAATGATTCCCCAGATGCTAAAAGCTCTGCTTCGTTCTTTTCCTTCCTGAAATTGATGTGATAGAGTCGCAACCTGGCAAATTAGCATGGCACCACCACTTATTCCCTGAAAAAAACGGCTTATTACCAATAAGGTAACATTTTGTGCCAAACCGCAAATTAAGGACGAAATGCCAAATAAAATTAAAGTAATTATAAGGATCCGTTTTCGGCCGTATCGATCAGCTAATGTTCCGGCAGCCATTAATACCGTTGTGCAGCCTATGGTATAGATATTCATAATCCATTGCATATCCTTAAGATTGGCATTTAGTACTTTTTCTAGTGTTGGAAGAATTACCGGTACACTTGAAATTTCAAGAGAGAACATTAAAGTAGCGAGACAAATAGCAATTAAGACGATATTGTTTTTGCCTGAGTAAAATTTTTGCTTCATTTTTTATTTAATTTTAAGCAAAAATAGACTGAATTATATGTTTTTATCAGTATAATTAAAGCATAAAAAAGTACTTTTGTAGGATGGTAAAAGAAAATTTGCATCAATCAGTTGAAGTAATTTATAAAAAGGTAGATAAATGTCCGCTGGTGAACTTGCAGTTAAGTTTTTTTCAGATGGTGTATGTTATTTCAGGTTCTGGATTTCTTCATATTAATGGAAATGCAATTTCTTATCAAACAGGAAATCTAATGTTGCTTACTCCAAATGATTATCACACATTTGATATCACTATTCCCACGGAGTTTTTATTGGTAAAACTAAATAGTGAATATGTAAGGAACTATAAATCAAAAAGTATCGATCATATTGAATGTTTGTTGCATTATGCATCGCATTTGTCAGGTTGTATTTTGAAACGAAAAGCAGATGAGTATCTTGTTAAATCGATATCAGAATCATTAGTTTATGCTATAAATAATAAGGATATTTATGATGAAGATTTAATTACGCATTATGTAAATGCGCTTATTGTTATTGCTGCTAGAAATATTGCGAAAATTAAACCAACAGGAGTTCTGGAAAGCTCTGATAAAAGGGTTTTGGAAATTATAAATTATATTCAGGCAAATATTTACTTTCCTCAAAAAATAAAGATTTCAATTATAGCAGCCAAATTCGATATATCAGAAACTTATTTGGGAAGTTATTTCAAAAATCATTGTGGAGAAACAATTCAGTCATTTGTTTCAAATTACAAAATTAGACTTATAGAACATCGTTTACGCTTTAGTGATATGAGAATTAATGAGATTGTGGAAGAATTTGGTTTTTCAGACGAAAGTCATCTTAATAAATTTTTCAAAAAGCATAAAGACATTAGCCTGACTGGTTATAGAAAAGCCAAAGTTTTGGTGAATTGATATTTAGGCAGTTTTTTGAAATTTGGTTATAAAAAAAGCCGAAGAGAAATCTTCGGCTGGTATTTTTCATCTTATTAACTTAGAAAGCAGTCAAAGATTTTAGTTCAGCAATAGTCTGAGTTGGATTCTCAGCTTTAAAAACAAAACTTCCGGCAACTAAAACATCTGCTCCGGCTTCTACTAATTGTTTTGCATTTTTACTGGTTACACCACCATCGATTTCAATAATTGTCGAAGCATTTTTACGAGTAATCAAAGCTTTAAGTTTCTTAACCTTGTCGTAAGTGTTTTCTATAAATGATTGTCCGCCAAAACCTGGATTGACACTCATAATACAAACTAAGTCGATATCATTTATAACATCTTCTAATAAATCGATATTAGTATGAGGGTTAATGGCTACTCCTGCTTTCATTCCTTCAGCTTTAATAGCCTGAAGTGTTCTGTGTAAATGTGTACAAGCTTCATAATGAACGCTCAGAATATTTGCGCCTAAATCTGCAAAAGTCTTGATGTAGCGATCCGGGTCAACAATCATCAAATGTACATCGATCGTTTTATTAGCATGTCTTGAAATTGCTTCTAAAACCGGCATTCCAAAAGAAATATTAGGAACAAAAACTCCATCCATAATATCAATATGAAACCAATCAGCCTGGCTGTTATTGATCATTTCGATATCACGTTGTAAATTAGCAAAATCAGCTGCAAGAACAGAAGGAGCAATAAGTGTATTCTTCATTTTGTGTAGTTGTGTGTTGTGTTATTTTTTGCAAAAGTAAGACTTTAGTTTCGTTTACAATGAAATTAGATTTCATTTTTTTGAACCATTAAGTTATTAAGAAATTAAGCTTTGCTTACTTAATTTGCTTATTATTAATTTATTGATGATCTGACTTTATGGAACTTAAAGTCTTAATGGTTTAGAAAAAAGCCAATAAAAAACTCCGGTAATCAGCCGGAGTTTCAATCATCAATCAAAAAACGAACAGTCAATCAAACTGTTGTTTGCGTTAAAATAATTTCAAGTTTAAGGTTTCAAGTTGTTTTGCACGACCCGAAACTTTAAACCCGAAATCAATATTATTTATCCTAAATAGGTTTTAAGAATTTTACTTCTTGAAGTGTGTTTTAATCTGCGGATCGCTTTTTCTTTAATCTGACGAACACGCTCACGAGTTAGGTCGAAAGTTTCTCCAATTTCTTCTAAAGTCATTGGGTGTTGATCGCCAAGTCCAAAATACAAACGAACAACATCTGCCTCTCTAGGAGTTAATGTTTCTAATGAACGCTCGATTTCAGTACGTAATGATTCGTGAATTAACTCTCTGTCAGGGTTTGGAGATTCTCCAGAACGTAAAACGTCATAAAGGTTAGAATCTTCACCTTCAACAAGAGGTGCATCCATAGATAAGTGACGACCAGAGTTTTTCATAGACTCTTTTACGTCATTTACAGTCATGTCAAGTTCTTTTGCAATTTCTTCAGCAGAAGGCGGACGTTCATTAGATTGCTCTAACAAAGCATACATTTTGTTGATTTTATTGATAGAACCAATTTTGTTTAATGGTAAACGAACAATACGGGATTGTTCTGCCAAAGCCTGAAGGATCGATTGACGAATCCACCATACAGCGTAAGAAATAAATTTGAAACCACGAGTTTCATCAAAACGTTGAGCCGCTTTAATTAAACCTAAGTTTCCTTCATTAATTAAATCCGGAAGAGTTAATCCTTGATTTTGATATTGTTTAGCAACCGATACAACGAAACGTAGGTTGGCTTTTGTTAATTTTTCTAAAGCTCTTTGATCACCAGCCTTTATTCTTTGTGCTAATTCTACCTCTTCATCAGCGGTAATTAGGTCAACTTTTCCAATTTCTTGTAGGTATTTGTCTAACGATGCAGTTTCACGATTTGTTACCTGCTTGGTGATTTTAAGTTGTCTCATGTTTTTTGTCTCCTCAATTTTTAAGTGTACATATTATTATACGTAAAGAGATGCGAAAAGGTTACAATTATTTTAAAAATATTTTAAAATTTATATGTTATACCAGATTGAATCGATAAACTATAAGGTTTAGCATGTTATTTTTACTTATGTTTAATGATTGTCCTGTTTAATGATTGTCCGTTTGGTAGGTTTTCCAGAATTTTACTAAACTGAGAATCACTAAATAGATTAGTAGAACCTATTGTGTTTAAATTGTTGTCGTATATTCTTAAACTTAAAGGGTAAACAAATTCTACACATGGGATAATTTCGCCTTGGAGCACTTTACTCGTTGTTGCTTTTTGTAAAGTTTTGTAAAGTTCAGAACTTCTTTCGATTGTTGTTCCAGGTGTTCCCTTATCAACGTTTACTACTTCGTGCAAATTATCTTCGAAATTAGAGCATCCGAAAAATAAAGAAATTAACAGTAAAAAAAATATAACGGTTGTAACTTTCATAAATGTTTTCATCCCGATGACTTTTAGCTTGATTCTAATTAATATTATCTTAAAGTCAAAAAGGTTGCGTAGAAATAAAAAAAATCCTGGTTCAAATTAATCTATTAAGATTTTTAAAACATCAGGACAAAAATTAAGTCGAAGTATTTATGAAAAAGGGGCAAAATTTATTTTTATTCAGATTGATCATCATAGGCATCTAACATATCATCAAATATTTTTTTTAATGATTTAATGTACAACGGAAACGCGATAACTAATAAGATATATTCTTTTCTTAAGACAGTTACATCATCAAGAATTTCGTATAAACTGGGAATAATTAGTGTTAAAGAAACAGCAATACCAACCCAAGGATTATTTTTTATTTTTTTTAGAACAGATAAAAGCTTCATGTCTGGTTGTTTGATTATTGCAAGTCTCATTTATATTGGTTTTGGGGTTTTTATTGGTAAAAGTAATTTTGATTTTCCCTTTTGAGATTAAAAATGTCATGAAAGCCATTTTTTATGCCATGAAAAATACTACAAACTTGTAAGCGGACTATTTCTTTAGATCAAAAAAAATCCTCTCAGTATTGAGAGGATTTTTATAATGTGTTGTCGACATTGTTAAGATAAAATATTCATCTTTTTCAAAAAATCTTTATAAGTGTCACTTAGGTTTATTTTATGGTCCCCTTTTAAAATAATGAGATTATCTGCAAGGATGATTTCTTCGATTTTATCTCTATTTACAATTGTGTTGCGATGTGTTTTTACAAATTTGGTTTTATCCAATAAGTTACTGATTTTAGTCAACGAGATTTGAATAACAAATTTTTCTTTTTCAGTAATGATATTGCAATAACGTTCTTCGACTTCAATATATAGAATATCGTTTATCGCTACTTTTTTAAGTGAGTTTTTCTTCTTTATAAATAAAAAATCATTACTGATTACAGTGTCTTGCTCTTCACTCATAAAAACATTTGTTTGAGCGTAGAATTTTTCTACAGCCATTTCTATGGCGTACAGAATTTCAAGTTCATTAAAAGGTTTCATCAAAAAACTAAAAGGTTTAGTGAGTTTAGCTCTTTCAAAAATTTGACGATCCTGAGAACTGGTTAGAAACACAAAAGGTTTCGATGCATTCGGGATTATATTAATAGATTCAGCAAAGGTAATTCCGTCTGGTTTTCCGTCCAGAAAAACATCGATAATAATAATATCTATAGTATTCTCGTAAAAAAGCTTTAATGCATCTGTGAAGTTTGTAGCGACACCTGTAATAGTATAATTGTTTTCAGCCAGAACTTTAATAAGAGCATCGCTTTGTTCCTGAGTATCTTCTATGATTAAAACGTTAATATTATCCATTGGTTCTTGTTTTTGGAAAGGTTAATATCATTTTGGTTCCTTTATTGATTTCGCTTTCAATATTCAGTGTTCCGCTATTTTTTTTGATCATTTGTTTACACAATTGCAGACCTAGACCGGTTCCTATAATTTCAGAGTTGGATTTCTTTGCTAATAATTCACTGTCAGTCAGTAATTCTTTAATTGTTTCATGACTCATTCCTATTCCGTTATCCTGAATAATAAGATCAGAAAAATCAGGGTTAGTTTCTTGGGTATAAAAGCTTATTTTTCCGTTTTCATTAGAAAATTTAATAGCGTTGTCTAATAAGTTTCGAAGAACGATCTTTAGAGAATCAAGATCTACATAAATAAAAATATTTTTTGAAACCGAATTTTCAAAAGTAATCGCTTTGTCAAGAAGTAAAGGTTTATAATTGTATTCTATTTGTTGTATGATGGAATATAAATGAATAGATTCTTTATGAAAGTACAATTGTTTGGTTTGTAACATCGCCCAATGCAGTAAATTATCTAATAAACTATAAGCGCCATTTGCAATGGTACTATTCCGAATAATTAGCCTATTGAGTTCATCGTAATTTTTAGTTTCAAGTGTTGCAGATAGTTTCGAGTTACTCGTTTTTAATGCATTTACCGAGGACCTTAAGTCATGACTTACTATAGAAAATAATTGATCTTTAGTAGCGTTTAGTTCGTCAAGCTTATTTTTTTGAAGTAGAATAGTTTTAGCATTTTTTACTTTTTGACCATAGAGATAAACTCCTCCTGTTAAAATTAAAAGTAATCCTATTGCCGCGAAAAACAAGCTATTGCGTTCTGTGTTTTTAAGCTTATTCTCAACCTGAAGCACTTTAATTTGCTTTTGCTTTTGCGCTACGGCAAACTTTTTTTCAAAATCAGCAACTGCCCATATTTTGTTTTGATTGTTAAGAGAATCTTTTAAGTCCTCTGCTTCTTTTCGATATTCTAAAGCCTTTTTATAATCACCTCTATTCTCTTCTACAACAGCCATATTGAATGCTGTAGTTTGTTTTAAGTTGAAATCTTTTATATTTTTAGATAATTTATATGCTTTTTTAAAATAGGATATAGCTTGTAAGTCTTTATATTGTTCGTAGTAGAAATTTGCAATATTTATATTGGATCGAACCACGCTTTTTGTAATCTGTTTTGGGTTTAATAAAACATCTTTTTTTAAATAGGATTCAGCTTTTGCGTATTGGTTTAAATGTAAATAGCATATTCCAATATTTGTATAAATATCAGTTATTTCGCTTTCATCTTTATTTTCCAATATCTCTTTTTCAGCCTTCAGAAAATAAATAATAGCTTCGTTAAATTTTTTTTCATAATAAAACAACAATCCAATATTATTATCGACTAAATAATAATATTGGAAAGATTTGTTTATGAATCCGAATTCAATGCTTGATTGTTTATATAGTCCTTTCTTTCTTAATGAATAGCCTCTAAAATAATGGCAATATTGCTTTGTTTCTATATCAATATTAGAATTCAATTGTTTCATTGAATATACTAATGTAGAATCCCATTCTTCTTTAAAAAAAAAGTATTGTGCTTTATTAAAATTATTTTTGCTTTTTAATGATCTTACTTTTTTTTGAATAGCAACCTCAAAATAATTAGCACCTTTTTCTTGTTGTGAAAAAATAAATAATGGTAAAAAAAGAAATGTCAAAAGAAAGTTATGTGCTTTTTGAGTCATCATTGTATCGTATAAAAACATTAAAACTGGATTGTATTAACGAATTATGAATTGTAGATTTAATAATTTTTAAATTGCTACCTCAAAAAAGTATCATTACTAAAAAAATGATATAAATCTATGAATCCAGCGAATCACTTTCTTTAAGATTAGTCTGCTGCACTTGTCTTTGTGCCTCTTGATAGTTTTGGATCTTCTCCTACGCCACCATCTACATCAGTTTTTGAACTTGAATTTTGCAAATAAGATATAACTTCGGTTATGTTTCCAACGGTTTCAGATGTATAGTCAGTCTCTACATACCAAACATCATAAGTGTCCGGAGAGTCATTATCCCAATCATAGTCAAAATAAATTGTGAAAGTATTGTCTTCTTCTTTAGCTGTTTGCACAGTAGGTTTTTCTGAATCTTTAGAATTGATGTATAAGGTAGCAGCAATTTTTAAGGTTAATACTCCATCATTGTCATAAAAGTTTGCGGAAGCCAGCGGAGGAATAGGGTAGGTTAGATTTTGTATGTCTTTAAATTTAAAATCTTCAGTATTGATTTTTTTAGTTTGTACAACTTTTAATGTCATAATAGGGTTTTTTAGGGTTAATAAGTTTTATTTTTGGATGCCTAAAGGTATTTTTTTTCTTTGAATAAAGTGTGAAATTGATGTAGTTTTTTAGTTTTATTCTCGTTAAAAATTAAAAGAGTAGATGTTCTTGTAATTTTATTACTATTTGCAATAAAAACGAAAAACCCCAATTCAAATAAATGAATTGGGGTTTCTATGAATAAACCTTTAGTAAACTAAGATCTGATTACTCTTTTTTCTCCTCACGTGGAGGTCTTTGTAAAAGTGCTTTTCTTGACACTTTTTCTTTTTTAGTTTTAGGATCAACACCTAAGTATTTCACTTCAAATACATCACCCATGTTTACAACATCAGTAACATTTTCAGTGCGCTCCCAAGCTAGTTCAGAAACGTGTAATAAAACTTCATTTCCTGGCGCAGCAGTATATTCTACTACAGCTCCAAAATCTAACATTTTAATTACTTTTACTTCATAAGCTTCTCCCATTTGTGGTTTAAAAGTGATTGACTTAATTTTAGCCAATACCGCTTCAATTCCTGCAGGATCTGTACCTAAGATTTCGATAACACCTTGCTCATCAACTTCGTTGATAACAATAGTTGTTCCTGTAGCTTTTTGTAATTCCTGAATTACTTTTCCACCAGGTCCAATTAATGCTCCAATAAAGTTTCCAGGAATAGTTCTGGTAATGATTTTAGGAGAGTGTGCTTTAACATCTGCTCTTGGAGCAGCGATAGTTTCAGTTAATTTTCCTAGAATGTGTAAACGTCCTTCACGTGCTTGCCCTAAAGCCTGCTCCATAATATCGTAACGTAAACCATCAATCTTAATGTCCATTTGACAAGCTGTAATACCATCAGCAGTTCCGGTTACTTTAAAATCCATGTCTCCTAAGTGATCTTCATCTCCAAGAATGTCAGACAATACAGCAAATTTCTCACCATCAGTAATTAATCCCATAGCAATACCAGAAACTGGTTTTACCATTTGAACTCCAGCATCCATCAAAGCCATTGTTCCTGCACAAACTGTTGCCATAGAAGAAGAACCGTTAGATTCTAAAACTTCAGAAACAATACGAATTGTGTAAGGACAATCAGCAGGTATCATATTTTTTAAAGCTCTTTGAGCTAAGTTACCGTGACCAACTTCTCTTCTTGAAGTTCCTCTTAATGGTTTTGCTTCACCAGTAGAGAAAGGAGGGAAGTTATAGTGTAGGTAGAATTTCTCTTCACCTTGTTCAGATGGAGAATCAATTTGGTTTGCTTCTCTGGATGTTCCTAGAGTTACTGTAGCCAAGGCCTGAGTTTCTCCACGTGTAAATAAAGAAGAACCGTGAACTCTTGGTAAATAATCAATTTCACACCAGATTGGTCTGATATCTGTTGTTTTTCTACCATCTAAACGAACACCTAATTCTAATACTACATTACGAACAGCTTCTTTGTTTGTTTTGTAGAAATATTTAGAAACTAAATCTCCGTCAGCGGCTAATTCTTCTTCAGTAAATAAAGCTTTTACTTCTTCTTTTACTTCAGCAAATGCAGCACTTCTTTCGTGTTTAGCTGAACCAACTTTTGCAATAGCATAAATTTTGTCATATGCTGCAGCTTTTACTTTTTTGTAAATCTCTTCGTTTTCTTTCTCACCTTCGTAAGTACGAATTTCTTTTTTACCAAAAGCAGCTTGCAAACGTAATTGAGCCTGAATTTGAACTTTTATAGCTTCGTGAGCAAATTTGATAGCTTCTACCATTTCTGCTTCTGAGATTTCTTTCATTTCTCCTTCAACCATTGCAACTGAATCCATAGAAGCTCCAATCATCATATCGATGTCAGATTTAGCTAAGTCTTCTCTGCTAGGGTTAATTACAAACTTACCGTCGATACGTGCAACACGTACTTCAGAGATTAAGTTGTAAAAAGGGATATCTGAAACAGCTAATGCAGCAGATGCAGCTAAACCAGCTAAAGCATCAGGCATAACTTCTTCGTCATGAGACATTAATTGAATCATAACTTGTGTTTCAGCATGGTAATCGTCTGGGAAAAGTGGACGTAAAACACGGTCTACTAATCTCATTGTTAATACTTCACTATCGCTTGGGCGAGCTTCTCTTTTGAAGAAACCACCTGGAAAACGACCTGCTGCTGCAAATTTTTCGCGATAATCTACCGTTAATGGTAAAAAGTCTACCGCTGGGTTAGCGCTACGTGCAGATACTGCTGTTGCAAGTATCATCGTGTCGCCCATTCTTACTACTACAGAACCATCAGCTTGTTTTGCTAAGCGTCCTGTCTCGATTGTGATGCTTCTGCCATCACCTAAATCGATCTTTTCTACAAATAATTGTGGAATCATAATTTTTCCTTATTGGTTATACAATGGGTTTTAGTTGTGTTGTAGTTGTTGTGTGTAGTTGTTGTTAATCTAAAACCCAATGAAAAACCAAACTTTTTTTCTTATAAAATGCTTGTAATGTAAAAACAAAAAGAGGCACTCTCGCACCTCTTTTCTATATTGATTATTTTCTGATATTCAATACTTTGATAATCTCACGATATCTGTTGATCTCTTTCTTTTTCAAGTAATCCAACAAAGCTCTTCTTTTACCTACTAATAGTACAAGTGAACGCTCTGTGTTGTAATCGTGACGATTTTTTTTCAAGTGTTCAGTTAAGTGTGAAATTCTGTACGTGAACAATGCAATCTGACCTTCTGCTTTTCCAGTGTTTGTTGCTTCACCGTGTTGTGCAAAAATCTCTTCCTTCTTTTCTTTAGTTAAATACATTCCAATATTATTTAATGATTTTTATGTATGTCTTTACATCTCTTGTAAGACGGTGCAAAAATAATACTTTTTTTTGGAAAAAATAAATTTAAAGATTGAAAAAATTAAAGATTAAACAATTTTGATTGAAAATAATATTTTTTTATTCTTTTAGATGCCTGATTTTTTAGAATAATTTTGCAACTTCTTGATTTACAAATTCTAAAAATCGTTCGTCAGCTTCTGTAAAAGGATCTATAACGTGGCTGTCAATATCAATTTGTCCTATGTTTTGCCCGTTAACAAATAAAGGAACTACGATTTCTGACTTTACAGTAAAGCTGCAAGCAATGTAATTATCCTGCGCTGCAACATCCGGAACTACAAAATTCGCATTGCTTTCTGCTACCTGGCCACAAATTCCTTTTCCAAAAGGAATTACAGTATGATCTGTTTCAGCGCCAACATATGGTCCTAAATGAAGGGTTTTGGCCTCATGATTGGCAAAATAAAAACCAACCCAGTTGTAATATTCTACATTTGCGTTTAATAATTGGCAAATTGCTAATAATTTTTCGTCTCTAACTAATGTTGTATCAGCTATAATAGTGCTTATTTTTGGTTGTAATTCCTGAAATGTCATGATATTAAAATTTTATACAAAAGTATTTAAAGCTAATCTCAAAAAATACATAAATTTGAAAAAAATTTCCTTTGAAAAAATACCTGATACAATTTAAGCCATTTCTAATATTTATAAGCACATTTTTTGCAGCATATATTTTGCTTACAATGGTTTATAAATTTTATTTGAACACTTTTGAGACAAATGATGTAGATGGAATTACATCTGTTGTTGGTAAAAATGTGTTGCAGTTAATGAATGCATTCAATTGTGATATTAAAATTTTTAAAAGTCTTTCAGATTCCTGGTTAGAGGTTTGGTACAATAAAAAGTATGTTATTAGAATCGTTGAAGGGTGTAATGCCGTAAGTGTTATTATTTTATTTATTTCTTTTGTACTTGCTTTTTCCGGTAAACTTAAAACTACGATCTTGTTTATTATGTTTGGTATTTTGTTTATTTATATTCTCAATGTTGTTCGAATTGCTTTATTGGCCGTGTTGTTATTTCATGTTCCTGAACAACAACATATGCTGCATGGAGTTCTGTTTCCGTTAGTTATTTATGGGGCAGTTTTTATTTTGTGGATTATCTGGGTAAATAAATTTTCAAAGTATGCTAAATAGTCTGCTTAAACATAAAATCAAAATTATAATTGCATTCCTTATTATAGTATGTTTTGTTGTAATAAGAATTTTTGAGGTTCAATTGTTTTATGATCCGTTTTTGATTTATTTTGAATCGGATTTTAAAAATCTCCCAATACCTCAAGTAGATGCATTTAAGCTGTTTTATGGGCTTTTGCTTCGGTATTTTCTAAATACAATCCTCTCATTAATGTTAATTTATACTTTATTCAGGGATCGTGAAATCTTGAAGTTTAGTGCGGTAATATATGGTTTCTTTTTGTTGATACTTTTTGGAATGTTTTTTATTATTCTCAATTATTTTCCGGACGGTAATTGGCTTCTTTTTTATGTGCGAAGATTTATTATACAACCCATTTTTGTATTGTTGTTTATCCCTGCTTTTTACTATCAACAACAAAATCTTAAAAAATAACATTTCATTAAATCTTTTTTCAAGTCTTTTTAGGTAGTTTTGCAGTATGAATCTAAAAAAGTGTACAGGATTATTTTTAGCTTTCCTATTGTTGGTTTCCAACATTGGGTTTGCTTTTGATGTGCACTATTGTGGAGGCGAAATCGCTTCTGTTTCATTAAATACTTCTGTTGCTGCATCTCCTGAAAAAAAATGTTGTGGTGCTTCTGAAAAAAAATCTTCTTGTTGTAAAGACAAAGTAGTTCATTTTGAGAAAAAATCTGATAATGCAACTCTTAAGTTTTTCTTTTTTCAATTTGCTTTTCCTGCTGTAATACAGGAATTTAATCCAATTGCTTTTTTATCAATTCCAAATTTCAAAAGCAATCAGATCACTTCGTATTATTCTGATGCGAATGCACCTCCGTTATTTAAACTATATAGCCAATATATTTTTTATTCCTGATTTTAATGTTTAGAATCAAGCCTTTTAATGGCTTGCGCTATGCTGTTTGCTTATGTCTCATTTGTTGAGAATACGATAAAAACAGCTTTTCTAATAACATTAAAATCTTTTTTATGCAAAAAAATATTATGCTTTTGTGTATGGTTTTGCTTTCCGTTTCTGCTTTTTCGCAAGAAGATTTAGAGGAAGTGAAAATCACCAAAAAGCAAAAAGGAATCAAAAAATCCTATACCCTTACTGCCAATACAAGTGTTATTACAAGCAAAGAGCTGCTTAAAGCTGCGTGTTGTAATCTTGCTGAAAGTTTTGAAACAAATCCATCAATTGATGTCAATTTTTCAGATGCTTTGACGGGAACAAAACAAATAAAAATGCTTGGTTTAACAAGTCCTTATTTAATGATTACCGAAGAAAATATTCCTTCCGTTCGTGGAGCTTCTCAGGCTTACGGTTTATCATTTACACCCGGAACCTGGATAGAAAGTGTTCAGATTACTAAAGGGGCGGGAAGTGTTATTAATGGTTACGAGAGTATTTCCGGACAAATAAATACGGAGCTTTTAAAACCTCTAAGCGATATTCCGTTTTTTTTAAATGTTTATGGCTCTACAGATGCACGTTTTGAGGTGAATACACATTTTAATAAAAAATTATCGGATAAATGGGCTACAAGTTTGTTTGTACACGGAAATGCGCGTGTAGCAAAAAATGATATGAACGATGATGGATTTTTGGATAATCCGTTAGGGAAACAAATTAATGTCCTTAATCGCTATCAATATTATAATCCCGAAAGTGGTTTGGTTAGTTTTATCAATTTTAGATATATGAATGATAAAAAACAAACCGGAGAAGTCGATTTTGATAAAGACAGAGATCGCGGAACAACAAATTATTGGGGTTCAGAAATCAATACAGAACGTTTTGATGTTTCTACAAAAATTGGATATGTATTTAAGGATATGCCTTATCAAAGCATCGGTTTTCAGAATGCTTTTAATAGTCATAATCAAAATTCTTATTTTGGGTTGAACTTATACGATATAAAACAGAATAGTTTTTATTCAAATCTAATTTTCAATTCGATTATCAATAATACGATGCATAAATTTTCAACCGGTTTAAATTTTACTTACGATCAATATCAGGAATTTGTGAATGTAAATGATTATAGCCGAATTGATAATTCAGTAGGAGCATTCTTTGAATATACGTATGATAATACAGATAACTTCAGTTTGATTCTGGGCGGGAGAGTTGATAATCATAACCGATTAGGTTTTTTTGTAACACCGCGTTTGCATGTGCGATACAATCCATGGAAAGATGGAGTAATTCGTTTTTCTGCAGGAAGAGGAAAACGCTCGGCTAATATTTTTGCAGAGAACCAACAACTTTTTGCTAGTTCAAGAACGTTTTCGATTTTGGATACAAACGGAAAAATTTACGGTTTGAATCCTGAAATTGCCTGGAATTATGGTGTGAGTTTCTCTCAGAAATTTAAAGTTTTTGGTAAAAATGCTGAAGCTGGGTTTGATTTCTACCGCACCGATTTTCAAAATCAGGCAGTTGTGGATTTGATGCAAAGTCCTCAGCAAGTTTCGTTTTATAACTTAAAAGGAAGTTCTTTTGCCAATAGCTTGCAAGTTGAATTTAATTATGAGCTGATTCATAATTTTAATTTAAGAACAGCATATAAATACTACGACATTCAAACAGATTATTTAACCGGTACTTTTCAGCGTCCGTTGCAGGCAAAACATCGTTTTTTAGGAAACCTTGAATACGAAACAAACGTAAGTGATGGTAAACAATGGAAGTTTGATTATACTTTTAACTGGTCCGGAAAGCAGCAATTGCCATATACGGCATCTAATCCGGCTCAAGATCAGTTTCCTGATTTTTCACCATCATATGCAGTTATGAATGTTCAGGTTACAAGAGTAATTTCGCCAGTTTTAGAAGTGTACGTTGGGGGTGAAAATATTGGAAATTATAAACAGCAAAAAGCTATTTTAGGTTCCGAAGATCCATTTGGTCCTAATTTTGATGCTTCTATAGCATATGCACCAATTTTTGGGCAAATGTATTACGCAGGATTACGATTTAAAATAAAATAAAGAATTCAGTACTAATTTAACAACAATAAATAATAATAGGATGAAAAACATACTTTTAATCGCATTAGTAACTTTTTTAGGATTTTCGGTGCAAGCCCAAACTAAAAAAAATAAGAATCTAAAATATACTACAGAGGTAAATGGAAATTGTGAACAATGTAAAAAACGTATAGAAAAAGCTGCTTTTAGTGTTCCTGGAGTAAAAACAGCAACCTGGGATATTAGTTCGCATGAATTGGCGGTGATTTTAAATGAAGAAAAATCATCTCCGGCAGATTTAAATAATGCTATTGCTAAAGTAGGTCATGATACTAAGGATGTTAAGGCAACTGAAACTGATTATGAAAATCTGCATTCTTGTTGTAAGTATGTAAGAGAATAATTATTCTAAAGAGCTCAAGTTTATACTTGGGCTTTTTAATAGTTAATTTATCTTTAAAATATAGCATTTTATTGGTGTTGAAGCAAATTATTGTTAATTTCACAAACTTATAAATATAACCAAACGCATTTATGAATAATTTTGATTGGACTCAATTAATCAACCCGGAATTTTATATCACTTTAAGTATCGGCGGCTTTCAAATTGGTTTATTTATAGTTTTGTTTATAGTTTTTGCTGAAACAGGATTATTCGCAGGTTTCTTCCTTCCCGGAGATAGTTTACTTTTCTTGGCGGGTATTTACAGCCGTGATTTGATGTTGAATGTAGTAGATATTCCGGCAGATTTTATAAATGTTTTCGTTCTTTCGACTCTGGTTGCAATAATGGGAGTTTTAGGAAATATGACCGGATATTGGTTTGGAGCTAAAAGCGGTTATTACCTGTTTAAAAAAGAAGATTCTTTCTGGTTTAAAAAGAAATACCTGTTACAATCTAAAGATTTTTTTGAAAAATATGGTGGAAAAGCGATTATCTACGCACGTTTCCTTCCAATCTTTAGAACATTTGCACCAATTATTGCAGGAATAGTTTCTATGGATAAAAAGAAATTTATGTTCTATAATATTTTGAGTTCTTTTTTATGGTCGTTTATCCTGATTTTTGCAGGACACTATTTATACGGAGTGTTTTTAAAACAAGGAATCGATCTAAAACATCATATTGAATATATCATTATTATAATCGTTATAATCTCTACTTTCCCGGTTTTAGTAAAGCTTTTAAAGAAAAGACCAAGCGAAAAGATATAGTTGAAATACAACACACAAAAAAAAGTCCGAAGTTTTAAAGCTTCGGACTTTTTTTATGCTTGAATGTATGATTTTTATAATCCTTGAATAAATGGGTGTTCTTGATATTCTGAGTAATATTAAAAAGCTTTTGGAAAGTCTTTAATTCAATTTAAAACAAATCTTTTGTTGTAGGGAAATCTTCGTATTAGTCTGGAATTATATTAAAGTTTTCAAGATAAAGATTACCATTCATTTACCTTATTTGCATCCATTTTTAAGAAGATAAACAACAAAATCGTAAATCCCCAAAGTCCTGATCCTCCATACGAAAAGAAAGGAAGCGGAACCCCAATGGTTGGAAAAATACCAATAACCATCGCAATATTTACAAAAAAGTGAGTGAATAAAATTCCTGCTACACAATAACCATAAACTCGGCTGAATTTCGTTTTTTGTCTTTCAGCAAGGTAAATTACCCTTAACAATAAACCAACAAAAAGAGAGATTACAACGAGTGATCCTACAAATCCCCATTCTTCACCAACTGTGGTAAAAATATAATCTGTATGTTGTTCAGGAACGAATCCTCCTTTGGTCTGAGTGCCTTCTAAGAAGCCTTTTCCAAGCCATCCTCCGGAACCAATAGCAATCTCAGATTGATTTGTGTTGTATCCAATACCTTTCATGTCGACAGTTTTACCTAGTAAGATATTAAAACGGTCACGGTGGTGTTGTTTAAAAATATTGTCAAAAACATAATCTACAGAAAGAACAAAAGCAGATATAACAGCTAATAAAATCCCGCTTAGGATAATGTTGCGATCAACAGCCCGACCTTTAAAATGTATAATAATCAATACTCCCAATGCGATTAAAATAACGGCATAGGGTTCTAAAACGAGCGTTAGTACAAATAATAAAATAGTAATAAAACCAGTCCAGACATACCAGGAAGGTAATCCTTCTCTGTAAAGTACTACAATAAAAATACTATAGATTAAAGCGCTCCCGGGATCTGGTTGCGGTAGAATTAGCATTACAGGCAAAAATACAATTGCCAGTGCCTGAATTTGCCTGTTTACTTCTTTCAGGTTTATTTGAGTATCACTTAAATATTTTGCTAATGCCAATGATGTAGCGGCTTTAGCAAATTCTGAAGGTTGTAATGTAAAGCCTCCTATGGCATACCAGCATCTTTGACCGGCAATAGTTTTTCCAAAAAGAAATAAACCGGCTAATGATAATAAAGAGACACCAAAAATTATACTAGCGTATTTTTCATAAAATTTTCCATCGACAAACAGTACGATAAAAATCAAAGGAATAGTACAACCAATAAAAATTAATTGTTTTTGATATGTTCCTTCGGTTGATAGTAATGATGAGGAATAGATATTTAGCCACCCTAATATCACTAACGCAGTATAGATAAAAACGCTTATCCAGTCAATGTTATTTTTTACACTTTGATTTTTCATTTGAAATAATCTTTGTTAGTTCTTTTTAGTAGTGTCTGATGCTATTTTTTTTACTTCTGTTTTAGGGGTAACTGCTGCTGGTTTTGGGACAACTATTTTGGCTTTTAAAATAGAATCTTTTGGAGTAGATTCTATTGCGTTTGCTTCTGTCATTCCGCCTAATTTTGCATATTCACCTGCAAGGCTTTTGTTTAAAACCCTTATTTCTAAATCATTTCTTGTAATTTTCCTTCTCAGGTATTTCTCTATCATTAAACTTGCGATAGGACCTGCGACTGTTGCACCAAAACCTCCGTTTTCAATCATAATTGCAATTGCAATTTTCGGATTATCTTTAGGAGCAAAGGCTACGAAAATGGAGTGATCCTTAAGCTGTGTTCTTTTCCCGTTAATTTTGGCAAAGTTTTCTGCTGTACCCGTTTTTCCGCAAATATCGATACCATTTACTCTAAGAGCATAAGCTGTTCCTTTGTTGTAAACATCAAATAAACCGCTGATAACAGGCGGGAAATATTTTTGATCAACCGTGGTAACGTGCTTGGTTGTGAATTTAGCATCAATTTTTTTTCCTTCAATCTTTTTAATGATGTGAGGTGTATAATAATATCCCTGATTGGCAACTGTTGCCATCATATTCGCTAATTGAATTGGTGTCATTAGAACCTCTCCCTGACCAATAGCATTAGATACGATTGTTGTACTTCTCCAGCCGCCGTTAGGATAAATCTTTTTATATGTTTTAGATGTAGGTATATTTCCTTTTTTACCTGTTGGTAAATCGTAACCCATAAACTGACCTAATCCAAAACTTTTTACGTGATCACTCCAAACATCAACAGCTTTACCCGGATTTCCATATTTGTTGATAGTTAGCATATAAGCCTGTGCAAAATAAGTGTTACATGAATTGTAGATCCCGTTGTGTAACTGATGCGGACCAAATCCGTGACATTTCATAAAACGACCTCTACCATAGCTAAATCCGTGATGACACATAAAGGTAGTTTGTTCATTGATAACACCTTCTTGTAATGCAACTAATCCCGTTAAGATTTTAAACGGAGAGCCAGGAGGATATTCTGCTAAAAGTCCTCTGTCATAAAGTGGTTTTGCTATAGAATCGTGATATAAAAGTGTGTAATTTTTAGATCTTTGTCTTCCAACCAAAATTCCAGGGTCGTAAGAAGGAGCGGTAACTAGTGCTAATATTTCACCAGACTTAGGTTCGATAGCAACAATACCACCTCTTTTATTGATCATTAATTCTTCACCATATTTTTGAAGTTCAGCATCAATAGTTAAGTTAATATCTTCTCCGGCAACGGCAATAGTGTCATATCTACCATCTTTATAAGAACCAATTTCTCTGTTGTATTTGTCTTTCTGAATGTATTTTACACCTTTTATTCCGCGTAGAACTTCTTCATAGCTCTGTTCTACACCTTGCATTCCAATTAAATCTCCACTGTTATAATAAGGGTTTTTTGAAATTAGCCTTTCGTTTACCTGTGTAATAAAACCAAAAATATTCGCGCCATAATCTACTTCGTAATCACGAAGTGAACGCTTTTGAAAATAAAACCCTTCATATTTTCTGATTTTTTCCTGAAAAGCAGCGAATTCGTTTTTGTTTAATTGAGATAAAAATACAGATGGTAGTCTGGGACTATATACTTTAGCCTTTGCAATTCTTTTATCGTAATCCTCTCTTGTAATATTTAATAAAGTACAGAATTCGCCAATATTAAGATTTTCTTTGATTTCTCTCGGGATAACCATGATATCGTAAGAAGCCTGATTGGCAACCAATAGTTTTCCGTATCTGTCATAAATATAACCCCTTTCAGGATAGTCATACTGTTTCTTTATTGCATTGTTTTCTGATTTTAATTTAAAAGAATCATCTACAATTTGCAAATAGAATACCCTGATCACTAGCAAAGATGCTGCAATGATAATTAAAGAGGGCAGCAGAACTTTTCTCATCGTTTATTGGGCTTAATAAGGTAAATTATTATAATTGAAGTAATTATTGTAAAAATGGAGCTAAATAAAGTTCGGAGTAATATATCTGCAATAAATTTAAACTGAAAAGCTTCCAGTACAAATAATACAATATGATGCAGTACAACCGATACTAAAATAAATGAGAATCGCTCGGGAGTTAATGAATCATTTAACTTAATGGTTTGATATTCATAACTCAGTCCAAATGAGAATTTAAAAATATAAGGTCTGTAATAAGCCAGAATAACACAAGCAGTAGCATGGATTCCGCCAGAATTGCAAAATGTATCCATCGTTAATCCAAGTAAGAAACTTGAAATAATCAGACCTGATCTATTACTGTTTACAGGATAAAGAATTATATATAGAATATATGGAAAAGGGCTTATGTATCCCAGAAAATTCATATTGTTGAAAATAACAACCTGAATTGCCAGTAACATAATAAATCGAAAGATATTGACTAACAATGCGCTATTCATCTTTTCCCTTTTTTTCTAAATTAATAAGTTCTTCTCTGTCTTTACTTTTAATAATGTAAACATGTCCAAGATTAGTCATGTCATTGAATAATTTAACGTTAATGACATAGAAGCTTGTTTTGTCCTGAATGTATATTTTATCAACCGTTCCAATATTAATTCCTTCAGGAAAAATTACTGATTGACCACCAGTTACGATAGTATCTCCTTTTCTGATCGAAGCCAGTCTGGGAACATCAACTAATTGAACAAATCCAGTGCTTTTACCATCCCAGGTTAAAGACCCAAAGTGGTTTGATTTTTTAATCTTAGCATTGATTTGTGATTTCATATTCAAAATACTCACTACAGTAGAATATCTTGGCGAAGTATTATCTACAATACCAATAATCCCTAAACTGTTAATTACACCCATATCAGGTTTAACTCCGTCGTTTGATCCGGAATTTAAAGTGATATAATTTTCGTGTGTATTGTATGAGTTGTGAATTACTTTTGAAACAATAATGTCAGCAGGTTTTACTCCTTTTATGCTATCGGCCAAAGGTACTTTTGTGGTGTCTTCCTTATTGAATAAAAGACTTTTTAATCTTGCGTTTTCAAGTACCAGTTCGTCGTTTTCGGTTCTTAAATTCAAATATTCATTTACACGATTAATTTTTTCATAAACACCTCCGCTTAAAAAATTAGCGGAACTGATTACTCTGCTTTTATGATAGGAATGAGATTGAATTGTGAGTGCCAACGAAATACCTAAAAGCAGCAAAAACAGCAATCGATTACTGTTTCTTATAATAAAATTAAAAATTTGCTGCATTTCTTGTTCGGTTATTTTGTTTCAGGATATGCTATTAAGTTTCAAATTTTCTAAGAGTCAGATTCAATTAATCGGACTCTTAGAAGGTATTTTTATTATTTTTTTGAATCTTATTTGATTAAGATGCTTTTAAATTTTGCAATGTTTTTAAGAGCCATACCAGTTCCACGAACTACTGCTCTTAACGGATCTTCAGCGATATAAACTGGTAGATCTGTTTTTTGAGAGATACGTTTGTCAAGACCTCTTAACATAGATCCACCACCGGCTAAATAAATACCAGTGTTGTAAATATCTGCTGCTAATTCAGGAGGGGTCTGAGATAATGTTTCCATTACAGCATCTTCAATACGTTGAATCGATTTGTCTAATGCTTTTGCAATTTCACGGTAAGAAACATCAACTTGTTTTGGTTTACCGGTAAGTAAATCTCTACCTTGAACAGACATATCTTCAGGAGGTCCGTCTAAATCTTCGATTGCGGCTCCAATTTGAATTTTTATTTTTTCAGCAGTACTTTCTCCAACAAAAAGGTTGTGTTGTGTACGCATGTAATAAACGATATCATTTGTAAAAACGTCACCTGCAATTTTTACAGATTTGTCACATACAATACCACCTAATGCAATAACTGCAATTTCTGTAGTACCACCACCAATATCAACAATCATGTTTCCTTTAGGCTGCATAATATCGATACCAATACCAATTGCTGCTGCCATTGGCTCATGAATAAGGTAAACTTCTTTTCCGTTTACTCTTTCACAAGACTCTTTTACAGCTCTCATCTCCACCTCAGTAATACCAGAAGGAATACATACTACCATTCTTAAAGCTGGAGTAAACATTCTTTTTTTCAATGCCGGAATACTTTTGATGAACATATTGATCATCTTTTCTGAAGCATCAAAATCTGCAATTACACCATCTTTCAAAGGCCTTATGGTCTTGATGTTTTCATGCGTTTTACCCTGCATCATATTGGCTTCCTTACCAACAGCAATGATTTTGCCTGATATTCTATCACGTGCAACGATCGACGGACTATCAATAACAACTTTATCATTATGTATGATTAAAGTGTTTGCGGTACCAAGGTCTATCGCAATATCCTCGGTCATGAAATCAAAAAATCCCATAAGTTTTTTAGGGGTTTAAAATGTTATAAATTATTTTGAACAAAGTTAAACAAATTAATGTTTAAAATGACGTGTTCCTGTAAATACCATTGCAAGATTATTTTCGTTGCAATAATTTATGCTTAATTCGTCTTTTATTGAACCTCCCGGCTGAATTACAGCTGTTATTCCTGCTTTTTTAGCTAATTCTACACAATCCGGAAATGGGAAAAATGCATCACTCGCCATAGAAGCACCTGTTAAATCAAAGCCAAAAGCTTTTGCTTTATCCACAGCTTGTACCAAGGCGTCAACTCTTGATGTCTGGCCAGTACCTGAAGAAATTAAAGTTCCGTTTTTAGCAAACACAATTGTATTCGATTTTGTGTTTTTGCATATTTTAGAAGCAAAGATCAAGTCTTCTATTTCCTGAGCAGTAGGTTCTGTAGTAGTAACGGTTTTTAAATGCTCTTTAGTATCTGTAATATTATTTCTGTCCTGAATTAACAAACCATTAAGACATGTTCTTACTTGTCTTGAAGGTAATTCAACTTCATTTTGAACTAATATAATTCTGTTTTTCTTTTCTTGTAAAACGGCAATCGCATCATCATCATAACTTGGAGCGATTACAACTTCACAAAATAATTTGTTGATTTCCTGAGCTGTAGCAAGATCAATTTTAGTATTTGCGATCAAAACTCCGCCAAAAGCAGATGTTGGATCACAAGCCAGTGCCGCTAAATAAGCTTCGCTGATTGTTTTTCTTGAAGCTAAACCACAAGCATTATTATGTTTTAAAATTGCAAAAGTTGGTCCGTCAGTTTTAAACTCATTGATTAAGTTTACTGCCGCATCAACATCCAATAAATTATTATAAGACAATTCTTTTCCGTGTACTTTTTTGAACATTGCATCAAAATCTCCAAAAAAGAAACCTTTTTGATGCGGGTTTTCACCATATCTTAAAACCTGTCCATCTGCAATACTTTCTTTGTAAATAGTTTCGTCAGTATTAAAATAATTAAAAATCGCACCATCATAATGAGAGGAAACATGAAATGCTTTTGTTGCAAGCAATCTTCTGTTTTCAAGTGTTGTTGCTCCGTTTTGCTCTGTAATCAAATCCAGCAACAAGCTGTACTCATTTACTGAAGCTACAATTACAGTGTCTTTGAAATTTTTTGCACCTGCACGGATTAATGAAATTCCGCCAATGTCAATTTTTTCAATAATATCTTGTTCGCTTGCACCAGAAGCAACAGTTTTTTCAAAAGGATATAAATCAACAATTACCAAATCAATCTGCGGAATATCAAATTCCTTCATTTGCTGAACGTCACTTTCGTTATCCTGACGGTTCAGGATTCCGCCAAAAATTTTAGGATGTAAAGTTTTTACTCTTCCGCCAAGAATTTCAGGAAACGAAGTAATATCTTCAACAGGAACTACAGGAATTCCCAGGTTTTTTATAAAATCTTCTGTTCCTCCAGTCGAATAAAGTGTTACGTTTTGTTCGTGTAATTTTCTAACGATTGGCTCTAGTCCATCTTTCGAAAAAACAGATATTAATGCTGATTGTATTGTTTTAGTTGTGCTCATTGTGTAGTTATGATTTTCAGACTGCAAAAGTAGTTTTTTTAAATATTATTTTAAAGAAAATTAATGTAACATTATGCTAAAAAAATCTACTGATGAGTAAGTTAACTTTTATTAGGTTTTTGATTTTAATTTATTGAATTTTACTTTAACGAATAATACATAAATATGCTGCTTTATCTAAGGTTATTAAAAGAAAGCTTTCGCTTTGCCATAAACGCTTTACGAAATAATAAATTACGTACCTTATTGTCATTGTTAGGTGTTACGATTGGTATTTTTTCGATTATTGCCGTATTGGCAGCAGTAGATTCTTTAGATCGAAAGATTTCGAAAGATTTAAGCAGCCTGGATAAAAATACGATTTATTTAATGAAATATTGTTTTGGGCCTTCTGAAATTCCACAATGGAAGAGAGAGCAGTTTCCTAACGTAAAATATGATGAATACGTCAATCTGAAAAATTCACTTAATAATACAGATCAGGTAGCCTATCAGCTTTTTGTAAATCATGAGACTTTAAAATATGATTCAAAAACCGTAAGTGATGTTAATATAGTTCCTTCGTCTAACGAAATGGTAGATATAGAGGGTTTAAGTTTTGATAAAGGAAGGTTTTATAATGAATCTGAATCAAATTCCGGGAGTCCGGTTATTGTTTTAGGATATGATATTGCCGAAGGACTTTTTGGAACAAGTGATCCCATTGGGAAGAATATCCGTTTATACGGTCAGCGTTTTACCGTTATTGGCGTAATAGCAAAACAAGGAGCAGGTTTTTTTGGTGATAGTAATGACACCTCTGTTTATTTGCCAACTAATTTTTTACGCCGTATGTATGGCGACAGCGATTCGATGACTCCGGTTATTGTTTTAAAACCGATTAAAGGGGTAGATATGGATGCTTATAAAGCTGAAGTCGCTCAAAAACTAAGAGCAATTCGTGGAATGAAAGCAGGCGAGATGGACAACTTTTTTATAAATGTACTTTCTGGTTTTACTGATTTTGTTGACGGAATTTTAGGAAGTCTAAGATTTGGAGGGATTTTTATAAGTTTCTTCTCTTTTCTTGTTGGCGGTTTTGGAGTTGCAAATATCATGTTTGTTTCTGTGAAAGAACGTACCAACTTAATTGGAATTCAGAAATCATTAGGAGCAAAGAATAGATTTATATTATTTCAGTTTTTGTTTGAAGCTGTTATACTTTGTTTAATTGGTGGAATAATTGGTTTATTGATTGTTTTTCTAATGTCTGTTCTTTTGACCAATTTATTAGATTTTGAATTTGTTTTGAGTTTTTGGAATGTAGTTATCGGGGCAGGATTATCAATTCTTGTTGGGGTGATTTCCGGAATTCTTCCTGCAATTTCAGCAGCAAAATTAGATCCTGTTGAAGCGATAAGAACAGGGATGTAGGTTTTTTTTGAAGGTTTTGAAAAAGGTTCAAAGGCTCAGAGTTGCAAAGGTTCAAAGGTTTTGTAAAAGAGTTTAAAGTTGCAAAGGGGAGAGGTTTTTAGTTTGTATAAGTTCCGGAGAAAGAATTTATATTGTAGAGGCTGAATTTATTCCGTTGAATATGAAATTGATTCTTTTGAATAGCCTTCAGCTTTAGCTGGAGATCTAATTATAGATAAAGATTTAGGCTTTAGCCAAATAATTTTAGATCATACTTTTTTAAGAAAATCTATTATAATAAAAAATCCCAAGATTTATTTCTTGGGATTTTTTGTTGTGCTCAATATGCTTTTTGAAGCTCTTATCTGTCTTTTAATAATTTTTCCAGAAACTCAACTTTTTCTTTTTCTGCCAGAAGCATACGCTCATAAAGTTCAATTATTTTATCTAATGGGTTGAAAGAGCAATTAACAGGATTATTTATTCCATTAGCAACACTATTATCATAAAATGTATTGAAATAATTAATCATATTTTCTTCGGTAAAGTTTTTTATAGCTTCAACACTTACTCCAAGGGCTTTTGCAATTTCTGTAAGTTTTTCATCTTCTATCGTTTCGCTATTTTCTATTGCAGATACAGTTTGCTGATTTGTTCCTAAAGCTTGCGCCAAGGCTTCTTGTTTCATGTCTCTAAGTTCACGAATACGGCTAATTTTTCGCCCTATATGATTTGGTTTTGTTGCTGTGCTCATAATTCAAAGATATTTATATTACTTTAAAGAAAATAGGTTTTGGTAAAAAACAGATCAGTTTATGTTTGATACATTTTAAAGTAGTTTGCTTGGGTACAATACTATTATTTTGTTGATGTGTAAAAAACAAAAATACAATTTTTCAGACAAGTATTTATTAGTTAGGATTGAAATTGTAAATCAGGAAATATTCCGTAGGAATTAAGTATTGGTAGCAACATAGGAATGACATGTTTATAGAATAAAAAAATCCCATCAGCCGAGGCGAATGGGATTTTATATGTTTTAGCAGTTTAAAACTATCTAAGTGTATTGTTTTGAATCAAATCGATGTACAAGTTAATCTTGTCTTTCAATTCTTTTCTAGGCGTGATAAAGTCTAAGAAACCGTGTTCTAATAAGAACTCTGCAGTTTGAAAACCTTCTGGTAAATCTTTTCCTGTAGTATCTCGAACAACACGAGGACCTGCAAAACCAATCAAAGCTCCAGGCTCAGAAATATTAATATCTCCTAACATGGCATATGATGCAGTTGTTCCTCCGGTAGTTGGATCAGTACAAAGCGAAATATAAGGTAATTTTGCTTCGGCCAATTGAGCTAATTTCACAGATGTTTTTGCTAATTGCATTAATGAATAAGCAGCTTCCATCATACGAGCTCCACCAGATTTAGAAATCATTACAAAAGGCAATTTGTTTTTGATCGCGTGATCAATACCTCTGGCAATTTTTTCTCCAACAACAGCTCCCATAGATCCACCAATAAAGGCAAAATCCATACAACAAATTACAAGTTCTTTTCCTTTAGATTTTCCCACTCCAGTACGCACAGCGTCTTTAAGGTGGGTTTTCTCCATTACATCTTTTAATCTTTCTGCATATTTTTTTGTATCAACAAAATGCAAAGGATCTTTTGATGTCATGTTTTTATCTAATTCAACAAATTCATTATTGTCGAATAAAATTTCAAAATAGGTTGCGCTTCCAATTCGAACGTGAAAATCATCTTCAGGGCTAACAAATAAGTTTCTCGCTAATTCGTCAGCATCAATAATTTTTCCAGTAGGAGATTTGTACCACAATCCTTTCGGAACGTCCATTTTATCTTCGGTCGCAGTCGTAATCCCTTTTTCTTGTCTTTTAAACCAAGCCATTTGTTTAGTTTTCAGTGTTCAGTAATCAGTTCCAGTGTTCAGTTTTTAATAATCAGTTTTTAGTTTTCAGCACTTGCAGGCTGAAAACTGAAAACTGTTACTGATCACTTTATTTATTATAGTGTATTTACGTTATTCAAGTCTGCAAAAGCTTGCTCAAGTCTTGTATTGAATGTCACTTCGCTTTCACGTACCCATTTTCTTGGGTCATAATATTTTTTGTTAGGAACATCAGAACCCTCTGGGTTACCAATTTGAGTTTTTAAATAGTCAATGTTTTTAACCATATAATCACGAATTCCTTCAGTATATGCAAATTGTAAATCTGTATCAATATTCATTTTGATAACTCCGTATCCAATAGCTTCTCTGATTTCTTCAAGTGTAGAACCTGAACCTCCGTGAAAAACGAAATCTACAGGGTTAGCACCTGTATTGAATTTGTTTTGAACGAAATCCTGAGAATTTTTTAAGATTTTTGGAGTTAATTTTACGTTTCCTGGTTTGTAAACCCCGTGAACGTTACCAAAAGCAGCTGCAATTGTAAATTTAGGACTTACTTTAGATAATTCTTCGTAAGCATAAGCTACTTCTTCCGGCTGAGTATATAATTTTGAGCTATCAACATCAGAGTTGTCAACACCATCTTCTTCACCACCTGTAATACCAAGTTCGATTTCTAATGTCATTCCCATTTTGCTCATTCGGGCTAAATATTCTTTACAGATCTCGATATTTTCTTCGATTGGCTCCTCAGACAAATCGATCATATGAGAACTGAATAATGGTTTTCCTGTTTCTGCAAAATGTTTTTCAGAAGCGTCTAATAAACCATCAATCCAAGGCAATAATTTTTTTGCGCAGTGGTCAGTATGTAAAATTACAGTCGCACCATAAGCTTCTGCTAAAGTATGAATGTGTTTTGCTCCGGCGATTCCACCAGCGATTGCTGATTTCTCGTTAGCGTTAGATAATCCTTTTCCAGCGTTAAATTGTGCTCCTCCGTTTGAAAATTGAATGATAACTGGCGCGTTTAGTTTTGCCGCAGTTTCAAGAACTCCATTGATTGTACTAGACCCTGTAACGTTTACAGCTGGTAAAGCAAAACCTTTTTCTTTCGCATAATTAAAAATCTCCTGTACTTGATCTCCTGTAGCTACTCCCGGTTTAATATTGTGTGCCATTGTAATTTTTTTTATAGTTGTTTTTAGTTTTTAGGTTGCAAAAATAAGAATTAATTAGCATTAGAAAGGATAATTTATCCCAAAATTTAAAACCGAATGGCCAAAATTGTATTCTTTGAACCAGCGGTCTCCCTTCTCATGCGCCGGATTATAAGTCTTAAAGCCTAAATCTAAACGAATAACAAAAAAGCTTAAATCGTAACGTAAACCAAATCCTGTACCCAAAGCAATTTCAGCTAAATCGTTTAAGTTGTTAAATTTTGCCTTGTCATCAATCACATTATCGAGCACATTCCAGATATTTCCGGCGTCTCCAAAGATCGCTCCCTTGACATCTCCAAATATTTTAAAACGAAACTCGGCACTCATGGCAATTTTCATATTTGCCTCGTTAAAATCGTTTACTGCGTTCGTGCTTCCCGGTCCTAAAGCATAAGGCTGCCATCCGCGGTTATCATTTGAACCTCCTGAATAGTAGCTTCGTGAAAACGGAATGTAATTTGAATTACCAAACGGAATTGCGATACCAAAAAAGCTTCTTACAGCCAATACTTTTTCTTTTCCAAAATCCCAGTGTTTGATATAATCAAATTCGGTTTTTATATATTCAGAATATTCTAAGTTAAATATATCGTAGTTACCGTTTGCATTTTTTGGAAGATTTGCTATACTCGAAACAGCAGATAATAAGGTACCTGCAGATTCTATTTTGGTTTTAAACTGATAAAAAGTATTATCAGCAAGATCTTTTTTAGTTGTTTTGGTAAAAGTATAACTTGTTGCTAAAATAAAGTCATTTTCGGTCAGACGAACTCTTCTTTCTTCGATACTTTCTACATCTTTATAATCAGGATCTCCCGGTTGCAAAGCAGTTTGATTCGTTAATACCTGATTTGTAAAATTAGCAGTTCCGTCTGGAATTTTTAAATTTTTATTTGCATCAAGATTTTCTGTATCAGTATTATAAGTGCTTGCAATGCCATTTAACTCATTATAAGAAGAAGTGTAAACTTTAAAGTAATTATTTGGATTTAAATTTCGAACAAATTGAGCATTTAGTAATTCTAATTTTGCTGTGTTATTTCGTTTAGGCGACCAGTTATAAGAGATTCCGCCGGTAAAATTCTCTTTGTCCAGACCAATATTTCTTTGCTTAGAGAAACCACCTGAGATACTGGTGGAAGGAATCATTCTCTTTGGAATAATTTTTTCTGTTCCAAAAGGCAATAAGATTCTTGGAAAATTCAGTTTTAAATCGATACCATATTCTGACACGTTAAAGAAATTATCATTAGGATTGGCCATATCTTTTGAGGACCCAATGTTTAAACGCGTAGAAATCTCCAGAGTTTCAGCCCTGTTAAATACGTTTCTGATGGTTTCAGATATACTGGCTCCAATTCCAAAATCCTGAATGTTAGAATGTGTTACGTCAAAAGTAGCTCCAAAACTATATTTTTTTCTTGGCGTTAAATAAACATTTGCAATCAATGATTGCGCTGTAGAATCGCGTTTATCAACTTCATATTGAATCGAAGGATAATTAAAGATTTTCAGATTGTTTAAATATCGGGAAGAAAGAGTCGTTCTCGTGTCAGAAAAAGTGCTCCCTTTATTGATAAAGATAGCATCAGTAATAGCTCTTGGTTTGTATTTTAGCTTTTTATAACTGTATAGATTAAAGTTGTTGTAAGTTGTACTATCTGCAATTTTTGCTTTTGCATTTGCAGGAGAATAATCCGTGTAGATGTTTACATCGCTTATTTTATACAATTTAAAAGGCTCAGTTCTGCTTGAGTCTCTTTCCTGAATATTGTTGTTGTTTACAATCAGCGTAACATCAGCTTTGTTCTTTTTACCTATAGTATCAATATCAAAAGTAACATAAGTAGGCTGAAAAAAGTAAGCGCCATGGTTTCTAAAATATGTGGTAAGACGGTTTTTTTCCTCTTCAAAATCAGCTGTCTTATATTGTTTGCCGGTTTTTAAAAATGATGGTTCATTATTGTTTTTGTATAATGAATCCAAAGCCGGAGTCATGATATTAGTTTTTATAGTGTCAAGAGTATAGGCAGGACCAGTTGTAATAAGATAATTTATTTTGGCTTTTTTTCTCGCAACACTATCAATACTGTAATCTGTTGCAACATTAAAATAACCATTATTAAAATAGTAAAACTTTAAACGTAAAAGAGATTTTTTTGTTTTTGCCGTATCAATAATTACAGGAGGTTCGCCTGTGTTTTTTAAGAACTCATTAATTCCTTTATTTATAAAAGACTGCCCAAGTCGGTCTACTTGTTTTGCAGATAAAATTTTTGCTTGTCGCTCATATAAACCCGGATGATTTTTAAATTTTGCCTGATAAGTAGAATCTGGATTTAAATTGGCCAAATTGTATAAATTTAAGCGTAAACGATATCCTAACAAAGTACCATTTGGTTTTTGATACATTTGATTAGATGCTATTTCATCATTGGTTTGCTTTCCGTTTACCAGAATATTGTTTTTAACAAGAAGGTTTTTTCCATCAGGAACTCTTTTTACAGCATTACAACCGCAAATAAATATTGCTATTAGAATAAATGCTGTTATTTTTGTGGAATTCTTTTTCAAGTGTTCTTAAATATTTAATTCAAAAGTACATTATTTTATGGTTAGTAAAAACCAAATAAAACTTATCTCAGGTTTACATCAAAAAAAGCAACGTTTTGCAAATCAATTATTTTTTGCCGAAGGAGTAAAAGTAATTCAGGAATTGTTGTTATCCAATTTTGAATTAGAGCATTTATACACGACTCTAAATGATTTTGAAGAAGTTCATTCTTCAAAACGTACGCTTATTAATGAGCAGGAACTTAAAAAAATAAGTGCCTTATCAACTCCAAATTCATGTTTGGCGGTTTTTAAAATCCCGTCCGAAAATAAAATCATCAATTCGGGTTTGATTTTAGCTTTAGACGATATTCGCGATCCTGGAAATTTAGGAACGATTTTACGTCTTTGTGACTGGTTTGGAATCAAGCAAATTATTTGCTCAAAAGAAACTGTCGATATTTATAATCCAAAAGTAGTGCAGGCGACAATGGGGTCGATTGCAAGGGTAAATGTGAATTATGTTGATTTGAAAAGTTTTATTGCAGAAACTAATCTTCCGGTTTTTGGAACTTTTATGGACGGAGATAACATTTATCAATCTAATTTACCTCAAAACGGCATCATTATTATGGGTAACGAGGCCAACGGGATTTCATTAGAAATTGAAAAAATGGTTACAAGCCGACTCACAATTCCAAGGTTTGGAGAGCTGCAAAAAACTGAAAGTTTAAACGTAGCTACTGCAACCGCAATTATTCTTAGTGAGTTTAAACGAAATAGTTAGGATTTTGTTTTAATGAAAAGTAAAATTTATTAAAATCGCCCTGGATTTCATCGAATCAATATTTCCTGTCCACGGGCTTGGTCCATTTGCCGGATTGTCTCGAATTAATTCATCAGTAATACCAAACATACCTCGAATAGAAGGAGAAAATATGAAGTATTCAGAGAAAATATCAATTCCAAAACCAAGCTCGTAAGCCGCAGTCCATTGTTTTACTCTGAATTTGCCCTCAAAATTATCATCTTTTGATTTCGAATTACTGGATAAATTTAATGTAGTAGACATTCCTCCAACTAAATACGGACGAATGTTCCCGGTACGTAAAGAAGAGAATTTTAGTAATAATGGAAAATGAATATAAGTACTGTTTACTTCTCTTAAATAATCTTTTTCTAAAGCTAGGTTTGGATAATACAAATCGCGTTTTGTATAATATAGACCTGGTTCAAAACGCAAATTAATATATTCCTGTAATCTTAAATCGGCAACAACACCAACATTAAAACCAGTAGTCTTTTTTACCTGAATATCCTGAGCAGGATTTTTATAATCAAATTTAAAATCGAAACTATTAAATCCCAGATAATATCCAAAATACAGGCGCTGTTTTTGCCAGTTTTCAAGATTTATGATTGGATCCTTACTAAACATGCTTTTAGCAAATTGAGAATATCCTTGCGTTGTCGTTAAGACCAATAAAATTAAGACTACAGTTTTTTTCATACTATTTTTTAGATGCAGAATAAATTGTTGCGACACCAAAAGTTTGAGGCATAGCCACAACATCTATAAACCCAATTTTTCTCAAAATATTGTTCAGGGCTTCTCCGTAAGGAAAAACAGCAGCAGATTCAGACAAATATCCATAAGCAGAATTGTCTTTAGAAAACAATTTCCCGATGATTGGAAGTATGTTTTTGCTGTAAAATTTATAGCCTTGTTTATAAGGTGTTTTATCCGGTACAGATGTTTCCAGGATAACAAAAACTCCGTTTGGTTTTAGGACTCTTAAAATTTCAGCAAATCCTTTTTCTAAATTCTCGAAATTTCTAACTCCAAAACCAACTGTTATGGCATCAAAATAGTTGTCGCCAAAAGGAATGTTTTCTGAGTCTCCAAGAACTAAATCAATAGTATTTGCTAATTTTTTTTCTTCAACTTTCTTTTTTCCAACTTCAAGCATTCCTGCAGAAATATCCAGGCCAATTATTTTTTCAGCATTAGTCTGTGCCATTAAAATGGCTAAGTCACCAGTTCCTGTTGCAATATCAAGAATGATTTTCGGCTTTTTATCTGAAACAATTTTTAGTACTTTTTTTCGCCACTTAATATCAATTCCAAATGAAATTACACGATTTAAATTGTCATAGTTCCCAGAGATGTTATCAAACATTTGGGCAACTTGCTCTTTTTTACCTAAAGAAGAGTCTTTATATGGGGTTATTTTTTCAGACATTTTTTTTATTTACGCAAATATAATACAATCTGACTTAACTGTAATTGAGTTTTTTAATTTGTAAATAAATGTTTTAGGCAAAGGTTCAGAATTGTTTATTAGTTTTTTATTTTTTGGCTATCACCAGAAGTAGGTATCATTAAAAAATCACTGAAAGTGGGTATTGTGGGATGCTGATTTTATAGCCAACTTTGCTTCAGTTAAAAGAAAAGTTTTAATGATTGATGGAATAATAGACTAAATCAAATGAATGCTTTTTTGCACTGGTAATTTCATTTGTTCTGAAGTAGTTTTGAAAGTATTGTTCTTGGGGCCAATACTATTTTAAAGTGTGAAATACGTTCTTAGGATTAAATTTGTTTTTGGAAATTTTAATTTTCTTGCCTTTAATATCTTAGTGGTATTTGTTATTAAAGGCGTTTTTGAGATTCGTTCTCAATTAACATTTATTAAATGTTATTCAGTTATTCAAATGTTTTTAACATTTGTGATTTTTTTTACCAAAACTATTTCTGGAATAAGTCAGATCTAAAAGTCAATCGTTTTTTAAAAAACATCCTTCACAAGAGGATGTTTTTTTATTTCCTGATGTATGTCTCGTAAGTGTAATCATAAAGATGCTTATCATCTTTAAAATTTTCCTCAGATTCTACAAGTTGCCATTCATTACTATTAACTTTAGGAAAAAAAGTATCAGCTTCAAAAGTGTGATGCACTTTTGTAATTTCTATAATATCGGTATAAGGTAAAGCGAGATTATAAATTTCGCCTCCGCCAATAATGTATGAATCTTCATTTTCAGGACATGCAGCAATTGCATTTTCAATACTGTCAACTACAATACAGCCTTCCGGATTGTAATCTTTCTGACGTGTTATTACTACGTGAACTCTGTTAGGAAGTGGTTTTGGAAAGCTTTCAAAAGTTTTTCTTCCCATAATGATGTGGTGATTTGTTGTAAGCGATTTGAATCTCTTAAAATCATTTGGTAAATGCCAAACCAATTCATTGTCTTTTCCAAGTGCGTTGTTTTCGGCAACAGCCGCTATCATTATAATCATGGTATTCTAAAACTAAATTTTATTTTCAGTATCCTCATTTAATCTGGATTCTAATTGACTAATTCTTTTTTGCTGCAAAGCAACAAGTCGGTCAATTTGTTCTCTTTCCCATTTTTTGTTCATGAACCTGTCTGTGATATATACCTTTATAAAATGCAAAATAAAGATAAAGAACCATATTGTGATAGCCCAAATACACCAATTCTGTTCTGTATTAGCCCCAAAACCAAAAAATCTATTGGCAATAAATATAAATAGACTTCCTAGCAGAAAAAGTACAAAATGAAAATACAGGATTTTTTTTTGTCTAAGTCTTCTTCGGGCATATTCGTATTGTTCGTGCACTTCTTTTTCCATAAGATTTAAATGAGGTTATAAAGTTAAAATTTATTTTGTAATCACCCTATTTAGATTCTCGAATATTTCGTCTAAAATAAGCATGGAGTTTTAAATTCAAAATTTTAAGGGGTTTTATTTATTGATATAGCTAAAAACATAAATCGTTTTTGATATAATCACAAATCGGATGTGAAGATATCAAAAGTTCATGTGAATTTCTGTAATTTAGTCTATAAATCTAAAAACTAAATAGTTATGTCTTTAAAGAAACAATTTATTAAAACAAAGCCGGTTTGTAAAGTAACATTCTCTATAGATGCTAAAGACGCAAGTTCGGCGGCGGTTGTTGGTGATTTTAACAACTGGAATATTGAAGAAGGAACTTTGAGTAAGTTAAAAAACGGTACTTTTAAAGCTACTTATGACTTGGTTAAAGATGCAATTTACGAGTTTAAATACGTAATTGATGGAAGTTATGTTAATGATCCGGAGGCAGATTCATATAAATGGAATGATTTTGCCGGAAGTGAAAATAGTGTATTGGTTGTGTAACTGAAACTATAAAAAAATCCGCTTAATTCATTAAGCGGATTTTTTTATAATTTATACAGCAACACTTCCTTTTATTCCCGCATGAGGTTCATAATCAACAAGTGTGAAATCATTATAGTCAAAATCAAAAATATTTTTGATCTCCGGATTTAAGATCATTTTTGGTAATGGCTTAGGGGCACGTGTTAATTGCAATTCTAATTGTTCAAAATGATTGTTGTAAATATGTGCGTCTCCAAATGTGTGGATGAATTCGCCGTATTCTAATTCGCAAACCTGAGCAATCATCATTGTTAATAATGCGTAAGAAGCAATATTAAACGGAACTCCTAAAAATATATCAGCGCTTCGTTGATACAATTGGCAGGATAATTTTCCTTTTGTTTCTCCTTTTTCAGGATCAGGACTACTTACATAAAACTGAAAAAAGGCATGACATGGAGGTAAAGCAGCTTTATTATTGGCTACATTTTCTTCAAATGACTTTTTTGTATCCGGTAAAACCGATGGATTCCAAGCCGAAACTAACATTCTTCGGCTGTTTGGGTTCGTTTTTAGTTCTGTAATCAATTCAGAGATCTGATCAATTTCTTCGCTATTCCAATTACGCCATTGATGTCCGTAAACAGGTCCTAAATCTCCATTAGAATCTGCCCAAGCATCCCAGATTTTTACTCCGTTTTCCTGAAGATATTTTATGTTTGTGTCTCCTTTTAAGAACCAAAGCAATTCGTAAATAATAGATTTTAAGTGTAATTTTTTGGTGGTCACCATTGGGAAACCTTCGCTTAAATCAAAACGCATTTGGTAGCCAAAAACACTTTTGGTTCCTGTTCCTGTTCTATCTCCTTTTTGACAACCGTTTTCTAAAACATGTTGTACTAAATCTAAATATTGCTTCATGATTGCTTTAAGCTTGTGTTTTGTATTTTGCGTTTAAGCTTGTAGCCTAATGCCTATAGCCTTAAAATTATCTTTTTGAGATTTCGTCTCTGATTTTAGCTGCTTTTTCATAATCTTCCTGAGAAACAGCCTGATCTAAAAGCTCATTCAGTTCCTGTAAACTATGTTTGGCATACACATCACCGGATTGATTGCTTTCTTCTTCATGGCCAAAAGTTTCCGGATTAGAAAGTACATCATCAATTTCCTGAGAACCCTGATCTGTCTCGGCAGTATTTGATTTTAAATAAATACCTGCTTTGTCTAAAATGTTTTTATAAGTAAAAATCGGAGCGTTGAAGCGTAGCGCTAACGCAATTGCATCAGAAGTTCTCGCATCAATAATTTCTTCGATTTTATCTCTTTCACAAATTAAACTGGAATAAAAAACACCGTCAACAAGTTTGTGAATAATCACTTGTTTTACGACAATATCAAATCTTTCTGCAAAGTTTTTAAATAGATCGTGTGTTAGCGGGCGTGGAGGTTTAATCTCTTTTTCTAAAGCAATAGCAATTGACTGGGCTTCAAAAGCGCCAATAACAATTGGTAATTTTCTTTCGCCATCAACTTCATTCAAAATTAAGGCATAAGCGCCATTTTGAGTTTGACTGTATGAAATTCCTTTTATGGATAATTTTACTAGACTCATATATGTGGGTAAAAAAGGGCAATTAATGCCTCATTTTAATACTTTTTTTGATTGGAAAATAAAGGTGCAATTTTAATCAAAAAATATGGAACAAAAAAGCCACCTAAAACAAAGATACGATTATCTTGTTTTTAGGCAGCTATATTTTTATAGGATTTTTAAATTAAGAATGTTGTGCTTTGAAAGCTTTTAATTTCTCAATTAATTTAGGAACAATTTCAAAAGCATCCCCAACCACCCCGTAATCTGCTACTTTAAAGAAAGGAGCTTCAGGGTCATTGTTGATAACCACTTTTACTTTTGATGAGTTGATACCCGCAATATGCTGAATTGCACCAGAGATTCCTATTGCAATATATAAATTTGTAGCAACAGGTTTTCCTGTTTGTCCAACGTGTTCACTGTGAGGTCTCCATCCTAAATCAGAAACCGGTTTAGAACATGCTGTTGCAGCACCTAATACCGCTGCTAGATCTTCAACTAATCCCCAGTTTTCCGGACCTTTTAATCCACGTCCGCCAGAAACTACGATATCAGCATCCGCGATAGATACTTTTCCGCTTACTTTCTCAACAGATTCTACTTTTACTCCAAAATCATTGTCGCCAATTGACGGATTAAAATCTTCTTCGGTTGCAGATCCTGCACTTTCAAAAATTCCGTAAGAGTTTTTAGCTAATCCAAGAACTTTTACATCTGTACTGATTTCAGTAATGTTGAAAGCTTTGTTTGAGAAAGCATTTCTTTTTACCTGAAAAGGAGAAGTGCTAACTGGTAATCCAACAACGTTAGAAGCGAAACCAGCATTTAAAGCTACTGCAACTAATGATGAAAGATAAATACTATCTGTAGTCGAAGAAAGTAATACTACTTTTGTTCCTTCTTTTTCAGCAGCTTGCTTGATAACATCGGCGTAAGCCTTAGCTGTAAAACCTGCTAATTTATCGTTGGTTACTTTAAGTACTTTATCAACTCCGTATTTAGATAATTCGCTTACATCGCTAACGTTTACTGTTAAAGCTGTAACCGTTGTCCCTAATGATTCAGCTACTTTTTTAGCGTAAGAAGCTAGTTCAAAAGCAACTTTTTTAAATTTTCCTTCTGCAGATTCTGCATATATTAATATTGACATATTTTTTTGTTTAAAAGTTTAAAGTTTGCTTCGCCTGTTCGAGCGAAGCTCTCGGGTCAGGTTTCAAGTGTGTTAAACTGAAAACTGCGACTGAAAACTGATTACTAGATTACTTTCGCTTCGTTGTGTAATAAATTAACTAACTCATCTAAATTGTCAGGAGAAACTAATTTTACTGCTGATTTAGGAGCTGGTTTTTCAAATTTCACTGCTTTTGTATTTACAGGAGCATCAACTGGCTCAAGAATAGTAAGTGCTTTTGTTCTTGCAGTCATAATTCCTCTCATGTTTGGGATACGAAGATCTTTTTCTTCAACAAGGCCTTTTTGACCACCAATTATTAAAGGTAAAGTAGTGCTTACAGTTTCTTTTCCGCCATCAATTTCACGAACCGCTTTTACATTATTACCATCAACAGTAATAGAGGTACAAGAGTTTAAAAAGTTAGACCCTGTAATTCCTGCGATCATTCCGGGAACCATTCCTCCATTATAATCAAGAGATTCTTTTCCTGCAATTACCAAATCGTAACCTCCGTTTTTAATTACTTCAGCAAGTTGTTTTGCAACAAAAAAACCATCAGTTGGGTTAGCATTTACACGAATTGCTTCATTTGCACCAATTGCCAATGCTTTACGCAAAGTTGGTTCAGTATCAGGGCCTCCAACATTTACTACTGTTACAGTAGCGCCTTGTTGTTCCTGAAACCAGATAGCACGTGTCAAACCAAACTCGTCATTAGGATTAATTACATATTGTACACCGTTGGTATCGAATTCTGAGTCACCATTGGAGAAGTTAATTTTTGAAGTAGTATCAGGCACGTGGCTGATGCAAACTAATATTTTCATAAGTATATATTTTATATTTATAATATGCTTTTACAAATTTAGAAATTAAAATCGGAATAATATACTATGCACGCATAATATTTTTTAAAAACTATTACGATTTCGCAGATTCTGAAATTTAGAACTCTTTTTGTTGCAAACTAAAATAAATAATTCATTCATTTGTACTGATTCTTAGTAATTTTGCAAATTGGGGAGTCTGGACAACTGTTAAATTTAGGCTGATTTATACTGCTTTGCCCATTGTTTCGTTTAGAGAGATAATTCTGTTAATTTTAGAATTAAACAAAAAGAGCTGAATTTGTAAAATAAGCATTTTGATAATTAAAACTTGCTATTATATCGATTTCGTAAATATCACAATAATTTTTAAAAAGTTAAAAGCACAAGGCAGGAGGAAGTTCATGTGATTTTAAATCTAATTTATGCTTTTAAGTTATTTAAAATATTTATTTTTGCTCTTCAGAAAATTCAACATACAATATAAATATGAGAACAATACAATTTAGAGAGGCCATTTGCGAAGCGATGAGCGAAGAAATGCGTCACGATGAATCCATATATTTAATGGGCGAAGAAGTTGCAGAATACAACGGAGCATATAAAGCTTCAAAAGGAATGCTTGCTGAGTTTGGCGAAAAAAGAGTAATTGATACTCCAATTGCTGAACTTGGTTTTACAGGAATTGCAGTAGGATCAGCTATGAACGGTTGTCGTCCTATTGTGGAGTACATGACTTTCAACTTCTGTTTAGTAGGTATTGATCAAATTATAAATAACGCTGCTAAAATGCGTCAAATGACAGGAGGACAATTTAATGTGCCTATCGTTTTTCGTGGACCAACTGCTTCTGCAGGTCAATTAGGAGCTACTCACTCACAAGCTTTAGAAAACTGGTTTGCAAATACTCCTGGTCTTAAAGTTGTTGTGCCTTCGACTCCTTATGATGCAAAAGGACTTTTAAAATCTGCAATTCGTGATAATGATCCTGTAATTTTTATGGAATCTGAGCAAATGTATGGTGATAAAGGTGAAGTGCCGGACGGAGAATACACGATTCCGTTAGGAGTTGCTGATGTTAAACGTGAAGGTAAAGATGTAACTATTGTTTCTTTTGGTAAAATTATCAAAGAAGCTTTTATTGCTGCTGATGAATTAGAAAAAGAAGGTATTTCATGTGAAATTATCGATTTAAGAACAGTTCGTCCAATGGATAAAGATGCTATCCTGAAATCTGTTAAAAAAACAAACCGTTTAGTGATTTTAGAAGAAGCATGGCCATTTGCCAGTATTTCATCTGAAATTACATATATCGTTCAGGAACAAGCTTTTGATTTTCTTGATGCGCCAATTCAACGTATTACAACTGCAGATACACCTGCACCTTACTCTCCTGTTTTACTAAAAGACTGGTTGCCAAATGCAGCTGATGTAGTAAAAGCAGTAAAGAAAGTAATGTACAAATAGTAAATTAAACGATACTTATAAAACTTCATCAGTCATATTAATTGATGAAGTTTTTTTTTGCCAGATTATGAAAAAAATAATTTTACTCAGCCTATTTTTTGTATTTGCGCTTGCAAATATTGCTACTGCACAAACGAAAGTGAGCGGAATTGTTTTGGATAAATCTAATCAGCCAATACCTTTCGCAAATGTTGTTTTTAAAGGTTCGAATACCGGAATAGTGTCTAATGAAGACGGACGTTTTTATCTGGAATCACCAAATACCTATACGGCTTTATTAGTTACATCTGCAGGATTTTCAGATAAGGAAGTTCCATTGGAAAAGGCTGTAAATTATGATTTTAAAATTATCCTGGGAGAAGCCGAAGCGCTTAATGAAGTTGTAATCTTTACCGGAAAGACTTCTAAGAAAAATAATCCGGCATTGGATATATTGAGAAAAATTTGGGAAAGAAAACGTAAAAACGGTCTTTACCAATTTAACCAATATCAAATGCAAAAGTACGAGAAAGTTGAGTTTGATATGAACACAATCGATAGTGCTTTTATGAAAAACAAACTCTTTAAAGGAATGGAGTTTGTATTTAATCATGTTGATACTTCAGATGTTACCGGAAAAACGTATTTGCCAATCTTCATCAATGAATCTGTTTATGATGTTTATGGCGATAATAAATTAAAGAAAGTAAAAGAAAATCTGAACGGAAGTAAAACATCCGGTTTCAACGGAAATCAACAGATTTTATCATTTGTCAAGGATCTTTATTCAGATTATAATATCTACGACAATCACCTTACATTTTTTGATAAAAGCTTTACAAGTCCGCTGTCAAAAACCGGAATCGATGTTTATAATTATGTGTTGAAAGACAGTGCGTACATCGATAAAAAATGGTGCTATAATATTGTATTTTACCCAAGACGTAAAAACGAATTAACTTTTAAAGGAGATTTTTGGGTAAACGACACCACTTTTGCGATTAAGAAAATTAATATGGGCGTTACTAAAAGCGCCAATATTAACTGGGTAAAAGATATTTATATAGAGCAGGAATTTGAAGTAGAAAATGATTCTGTTTTTCTATTGACCCGCGATTATATGATGTCTGATTTTGCTTTGAATAAAAAAGAAAAATCTAAGGGTGTTTATGGTAAAAGAACAACTTTGTACCGTAACCATAAATTTAATCTTCAAAAACCGGAGAAATTTTATAAAGAAGAAGTCAATTTTATAGACAACGCTGTTTATGAACGACCGGCAGAATTTTGGGAAGAAAATCGTTTTGAGAAATTAAATAAAGATGAAGCAGGTATTTATAAAATGCTGGATACTTTGCAGACAGTCAAGCGATTTAAACAACTTTATAATTTAGTTTCTATTTTAGGAAGTGGTTATGTAGAATTTAAAAATTTCGACTACGGTCCTATTTTTTCCACATTTGGATATAATGAAGTAGAAGGATTGAGGTTAAGAGTAGGAGGAAGAACTTATTTTGGACCAAATGATCCATGGCGTGTACAAGCCTATACTGCTTACGGATTTGATGATAATAAATTCAAATACGGAGTTTCAGGAAAATGGATGGTCGACAAGAAAAAACGTGTAATTATCTCCGGAGGGAACAGGCGTGATATCGAGCAAATTGGTGCAAGTTTAACCACAACAAATGATATTTTAGGACGAAGTTTTGCTTCTTCGGCGTTGTTTACAACAGGAAGTAACGGAAAACTAACCAATATTAATTTGAGCAATGTTTCTGTAGAAATGGAGCCCATAAAAAACTTTGTTGTTCAGGCCGGTATTTCGTACAGAACATTAGAATCGGCATCACCAACTTTTAGTTTAGATTATTATACGACTTTGCCAACGCCCGTAAATCCTGCAGGTGTAATACAAAGTGCAGTAAAACAGTTTGAAGCTAATGTACAGTTTGAACTTATGCCAAAACGTAAAACGATTGGTTTTGGAGTAGAAAGAGATCTTGTAGATAGCCCATTTAGCCACTTCTTCGTTAATTTTAGTTATGGACTTAAAGGAGTTATGCAAAGTGATTTTGCTTACGAGAAAATACAATTATTCTACAAACAGCCTATTATTATTGGACCATTAGGGCGATCAAATATTATCCTTGAAACCGGGAAAACCTTTGGAACAATTCCGTTAGGATTAATGAGCGTAATTCCGGGTAACCAGACTTATTTTACGATAGAGAATACGTTTAGTAACTTAAACTTCTACGAATTTATTACAGATCAGTATACTACTTTACAATGGAATCATGATTTTGGCGGAAGATTATTTGCCAGAGTTCCATTTATGAGAAAACTAAACTGGAGAGAATTCATTGGTGTAAAAGGAGTTTACGGAACAATTTCAAACGCAAATAGAGCAATAAACGCATCAGATCAACCTTATAATGCACCAGAAAATGTGTATTGGGAATATAATGCCGGAATTGGAAATATCTTTAAAGTTTTCCGTATTGATTTCTCCTGGAGAGGCAGTTACTTAAATACTCCGGATGCCAATAAATTTGCAGTAAAAGGATCTTTTGGATTTTATTTCTAAACATCATTTAGATTCTTCGCTTTCATAATTATAATTAACCAATAATATTTTATGAGTGAAAACCAAGTGGGTAATAAAATGAGCTGGACAACTAATCTAAGGGTTGTAGCGACGATTAGTGTAATTCTTGTACATGTTACAGCGGAGATTTTATATCAATATGGTTATGTCTCGAATTTTGTTTGGTCCACAGGGAATGTTTATGATAGTTTAGCGCGTTTTTGTGTACCTGTATTTGTGATGCTAACCGGAGTATTGATGTTAAGCAGAACATATGAATTAAACGAATTCCTTAAAAAAAGATTTTCACGAATAGTTTTACCTTTCCTATTTTGGAGCTTTGTTTATGCAATGTTTGCAGTAAATGATAATATTGCTGCAGGTCATGAAATGTCTTTTTTCGAAATTATCGAATGGGTAATTCATCTATTACTAAATGGCAGTTCCTATCATCTCTGGTATATTTATATGATTATTGGGATATATCTATTTGTACCTATCATAAGTAAATGGATTCAAAACGCTACGGAAAAAGAAATCTTATATTTTATATCCATATGGATTTTTACTTTATTTATCAATCAGCCATTATTATGCAGATTCAGAATTAATATCGATTTAACCTATTTCTCGGGGTTTATTGGATATTTAGTTTTAGGATATTATTTGTCAATTAAGTCTTTTACTTATAGCAAGAGCATAATGAATGTGATTGCCCTCTTTCTAATCCTTATTGGAGTCAGTATTACAATATTTGGAACCTATTTTTTATCTCACGACAACAATAATTTTGAGGGATATTTTTATGATTACGATACCTTAAATGTTTTAATGGTTTGTGTTGGCCTTTTTCTTTTTTTTAAGAATTTAGAAATCTCTAATCCGATAATGCTAAAAATCAGTAATTTTATTAGTAAATACAGTTATGGCATTTACTTGGTACACATTTTAATTTTACGATTCATGTGGGCAATTAAAATAGATTATGATTTTATAAATCCTTTATTTGCAATTCCTTTAGTAACTTTAATTTGTCTATTAATTTCTACTGTGGTTATATATTCTATAAATAAATTGCCTTATGGTAAATATATATCAGGATAAAATAATAAAATAGATAATGTACTTTTGTAATTAGAGCTAAACTCCTAATTATGCAAGAAGCTATTGATTTTTTATCGACTAAAAATCCAATATTTCAGGAAATCATCGAGAAGTATGGATTGCCTCAAATCCCCAAACGTCCGCAAGGTTTCGAAACTTTAGTATTACTGATACTTGAACAGCAAGTTTCGATAGATTCGGCGAAAGCCACCTTCTTAAAAATCAAAACTTATACGACTTGTGCCCCACAAACCATGTCGGTTTTATCAGATGAAGAATTTAGAAAGCTTGGAGTAAGTCGTCAGAAAACAAAATATATTAAAATTCTGGCTGATGCTGTTTTAAATAAAGAACTTGACATTGAAAGTTTAGCTTCAAAATCAGCAAAAGAGGTTAGAGAAGAACTTATTAAATTAAAAGGAATTGGAAATTGGACTATCGATATTTACTTAATGTTCTGTCTTCAGGAACCAGATTTAATTCCGTTAGGTGATATTGCAGTTATAAATACGATCAAAGAATTGCTTAATATTCACGATAAATCCGAAATGGAAATTCATGCACAACAATGGAGTCCGTATCGCTCTTATGCGACATATTTGCTTTGGCATTATTATTTAAATAAACGAAATAGAAAGATTACCTATTAACTGTCTGTTATATAAATGGAAAAGTATATTAATTAATGAATAAATACATAGATTAATGTGCTTTTTGTATTGCAAAAAAGGATTCTTTAGTTACTTTTGCAATCGAAATTATAGAAATAATAAAAAACGAAAATGACCGCAGACAAACTAACAACTTTCGATGTATTAATCGAAATACCACGTGGAAGTAGAAATAAATACGAGTACGATTTTGAAATCAAAAGAATGCGTTTTGACAGAATGTTATTCTCTTCAATGATGTATCCTGCTGATTACGGATTTATTCCTGAAACTTTGGCACTTGACGGAGATCCTCTTGATGTATTGGTTTTGGTAAACGAACCAACTTTTCCAGGATGTGTTATGGAAGTAAAACCAATTGGTGTTTTCCATATGGCAGATGATAAAGGACCGGATGAAAAAATTATTTGTGTACCTGTTTCAGATCCAATCTGGAACTCTTTGACAGATCTTTCAGATATGAACCCACACTTAGTAAAAGAAATTGAGCATTTCTTTCAGGTTTATAAAGATCTTGAAAATAAAAAAGTAGATGTAGAAGGATGGGGAGACGTAAACGAAGCTTTTGCAATTATTGCTGAGTGTACAAAACGTTTTAACGATATTGAAAACAAACCGGAAGGATTATTTAGTATTAAATAATTTATACCCTATTTTATTATAAAAAAAGCAATACTATCGTCAGGAGTATTGCTTTTTTGTTTAAATTCGTTTTAGTTAGTTTATTGAATATTAACCAATAACCATTAAAATATTATGAACGAATTTATGATTTACTTGCCAATTGTCATGGCAATTATAGGATTACTTTTCATGGGAATAAAAAGGACTTGGGTTTTAAAACAGGATGCTGGCGATGGCAAGATGAAAGAGATCTCTGATCACATTTATGAAGGCGCCCTGGCATTTTTAAAAGCGGAATACCGATTACTGACTTTTTTTGTAATTGGAGCCAGTTTAGTTTTAGCCGGAATATCTTTTATCGTTCCTACTACACATATATTAATAGTGGTGGCATTTATTTTTGGTGCATTTTTCTCTGCTTTAGCCGGAAACATGGGAATGAAAATAGCCACTAAAACAAATGTCAGAACAACTCAGGCTGCCCGTACAAGTTTGCCACAAGCCTTAAAGGTTTCTTTTGGTGGTGGTACCGTAATGGGTTTGGGTGTTGCAGGTCTGGCAGTTTTAGGATTAACAGGTTTTTTTATTGTTTTCTTTCAAATATTCATGAATGGGGTTTGGACTTCATCAGATGATATGACTAAAGTTTTAGAGACTTTAGCAGGGTTTTCACTGGGAGCAGAATCTATCGCACTGTTTGCAAGAGTTGGAGGCGGAATCTATACAAAAGCGGCTGACGTTGGTGCGGATTTAGTAGGTAAAGTCGAAGCCGGAATTCCGGAAGATGATCCTCGTAATCCTGCTACAATTGCAGATAACGTAGGAGATAATGTTGGAGACGTTGCAGGTATGGGAGCTGATTTATTTGGTTCGTATGTAGCAACTGTTTTGGCAGCAATGGTTTTAGGAAATTACGTGATCAAAGATATGGGTGGAAATATTCAGGATATTTTTGGAGGTATTGGCCCAATTTTACTCCCAATGGCAATTGCCGGTTTCGGAATCTTATTTTCGATTATTGGAACAACACTGGTAAAAATTACCGATGACAATGCAAAAGAAGCCCAGGTACAAAAAGCATTAAATATAGGAAACTGGGTTTCGATTGTTCTAACAGCAATTGCGTGTTTCTTTTTAGTACGTTATATGTTGCCGGAAACCATGCAAATGAGCTTTTTTGGCGAAGGTTCTAAAGATATTTCATCAATGAGGGTTTTTTATGCAACCTTAGTCGGTTTAGTTGTTGGTGGCGCTATTTCGTCAGTTACAGAATATTATACAGGATTAGGTACAAAACCTGTTATGGCAATTGTACAAAAATCTTCTACAGGAGCAGGAACAAATGTTATTGCAGGTTTAGCAACAGGAATGATTTCTACGTTTCCAACTGTATTATTATTTGCAGCGGCGATCTGGATTTCTTATGCATTAGCAGGTTTTTATGGAGTGGCGCTGGCAGCTTCTGCAATGATGGCAACTACTGCTATGCAATTGGCTATTGATGCTTTTGGACCAATATCCGATAATGCCGGAGGAATTGCTGAAATGAGCGAATTACCAAAAGAAGTTCGTACCAGAACAGATATTTTAGATTCAGTAGGAAATACAACTGCAGCAACCGGAAAAGGTTTTGCAATTGCCTCTGCAGCTTTAACTTCATTAGCTTTATTCGCAGCCTATGTAACTTTTACAGGAATTGACGGAATCAATATATTTAAAGCGCCAGTTTTAGCCATGTTATTTGTGGGCGGAATGATTCCGGTAGTTTTCTCGGCTTTGGCTATGAATTCTGTTGGAAAAGCCGCGATGGATATGGTTTACGAAGTACGTCGTCAGTTTAAGGAAATTCCCGGAATTATGGAAGGAACCGGAAAACCGGAATACGGAAAATGTGTTGAAATTTCAACAAAAGCCGCTTTACGCGAAATGATGCTGCCGGGAATATTAACGATTGGTTTTCCGATTGCAATTGTAATATTAGGAAAATTAGTTTATGCAGATAACAACCAGTTAATTGCTGAAATGTTAGGAGGATACATGGCTGGAGTTACCGTTTCAGGAGTACTTTGGGCAGTTTTTCAAAATAATGCAGGAGGAGCATGGGACAACGCTAAAAAATCTTTTGAGGCAGGAGTATTAATCAATGGCGAAATGACTTATAAAGGTTCTGATGCACACAAAGCTGCCGTAACGGGAGATACAGTTGGAGATCCGTTTAAAGATACTTCAGGACCATCAATGAATATCCTTATCAAATTAACTTGTTTGATTGGTTTGGTAATTGCGCCTATTTTAGGAGAAGGACATTCCACTTCAGGTTTAGCTGAAAAAGGCTCGTGTTGTGCTAAAACCGAAATGCACGCCGGAGCAGTTTCTAAATGTGGTGACCTTTCGATGATGACAAAAGAAGAGTGCATAAAAATGTGCAAAGAAAAAGGCTGCACTGCCGAAGAAACTGCAAAATGTTTGGCGCATTATGATGCAAACGGAAAATATGTAAACAACCAGAGAACAGATTGTTTTGATACAACGAAATACAGCAAAAACAGACTTGAGGTTAATTTATCAACAGTAAACGGAGTTACAACCGGAACTGTGACAAAAACAGAAAATGGTAAAACAACCACCGAAGTTTATGAAGGTACAGAAGCTGAAGTAAAAGCAAAAATTGAAGCAGCGAAATAAAGCATAACTGGATAGCTTTGTCAAAGTTTTAGAAATAAAAAATGCCTCTAAATTTTTAGAGGCATTTTTTTATTTATTTAAAGCGTATTCCTTGATTAAGGTTTCGGCAGGAATATGTAGTTTTTCATTTAAAACTCTAATCTGTGTTATTGTTAAAGCTCTTTTTCGTTTAAAAATTTCTGAAACTCTTGAACGACTATTTAAAAGAATACCTAAATCTGTGGGCGTAAGTCCATTTTGCTCCATCATAAATTTGATAGCTTCGATTGGATCAGGTTCAGGAATTGGATAATGTATTTGCTCATATTTCTCAATCAGTGTTACTAAAATATCTAATTCGTCAGCTTCAACTGTATTAGGCTCGGCGTCAAAAAGAGCATTTACTCTTTCTAAAGCTAGGTCATAATCTTTTTCTGTTTTTATAGGTTTTATTTCCATATTATAAAGTCTTAATATTTTTTAAATTATCATATTCACTGTGAGTTCCAACAAATAAAATATAGACAATTTGTGTAGTATAATTAATTTTTACAATTAATCGATAATGGTTTCCGCATATATTAAATATAACTTTATTGTTTCCTATAAAATCTGCAGAACCAAAAACAGCTTTTACCGCATTTGAGTTATCAAAATTATTTTTGTCAAAAACCTGATACCATGATAATAACTGTTGTTTTGAATTTGGAAATTTCTCCCAAAAATTTTGCAGTGTTTTTTTTGCTATGACTCTCATAATTAACTTTGACAAATATACTTAATTTTTCCCAATAAGGGAAATTATTTCAAATCTGAATAAAAATAAGAAAATAATTACAAGTAATTGAGTTTTTAAATAAAATGCCTTTAAAATTATTTAGAGGCATTTTTTTATTTGAGTAAATTGTGAAATTAGTATTTTTAAAACAACCCGTTCAATTCAGCATCAATTCTATTAATGATGTTTCCTAAATCTTCCGGATTATCAACAAAATTTATATTGTCGACGTCAATAATCAATAGTTTTCCTTTTGTGTAAGTCTGAACCCAAGCTTCATATCTTTCGTTCAAACGGCTTAAATAATCAATAGAAATAGAGTTTTCGTAATCACGTCCGCGTTTGTGAATTTGTCCCACTAAATTAGGAATAGAACTTCTTAAATAAATTAATAAATCAGGAGCTTTTACCAATGATTCCATTAACTCAAAAAGCGAAGTATAGTTTTCGAAATCACGGCTTGTCATTAATCCCATTGAATATAAGTTGGGAGCAAAAATATAAGCATCTTCATAAATCGTTCTGTCCTGAATAATTTTCTTTCCACTTTCGCGAATTTGCAATACCTGACGAAAACGACTGTTCAGGAAATAAATCTGCAAATTAAACGACCAGCGCTCCATTTGATGGTAAAAATCATCTAAATACGGATTATCAACTACATCTTCGTAATGAGGTTCCCATTTAAAATGTTTCGCTAATAATTTAGTTAAAGTTGTTTTACCTGCTCCTATATTTCCTGCTATTGCTATGTGCATTACGGTGTTACGATTTTATAATTTGTTATTTCTTTAGCTGTAAAAATAGATAAAATTTGGTCTTTGTAGCAGAATTTGTCAAACGATTTTTCTAAAATTTCAATTTCTGAAAATGCATTAGAATTTGTACTTGCAATGTCTTTAAAATACAACAAATTAGCATTCCTGTAAAGATATTGATGATTGTTAATAATCTCTATTTCATCAAAATCAGGTACTTTTCCTAAAGCAGTTGTTTTTCCGAAAATATCACAGGAAAACCAGTTGTTTTTTTTATCGATCCAATAAAATGTATTAAAGTCTGTTTGGTAATGTTTTATGGATTCTACTAATGGAGTAGAAACTGTTTTGTACTCATTTTTTAAATAATCAAAAAGACTAATTTGCTGGTTTAATGCATTATAAATCCATAACTGATTCTGTGTAGACATTCCAATCGCTGAAGCAACAATTGGCGTATTGTTAAGAGAAAAATTAATCTCTGTAATTTTATTCAGTTGATTGTCTAATAAAACGACAGTATTAAAATCTTCGTAAAACAATACAATTTTAAGCGGATTTTGTAAATCGACTTTTGTGATTTGTCCCAGGGAAACATTCTTATATTCAAATACTTCTTTGTCCTTAACTTTACTAAAAACATTATTTTTAATCTGGTACCAATATCCAAAAGAATCATATCCTGAAAACTCATCAGCATCAATTGCAGAATGAGAAATCAAGCTGGTTTTTATTTTTGGATTTTGTGAAAATACAGCTGAAAAAGAGCAGGCGATGAAAAGAAGGTTTAAAAAAAAATGCACCGTTTTGCTCATAATAGTAATTTCTAAAGAGCCAAATTACAAAAAACGAGAATAAGAATACTTAAATAATTAGAGATTTCGTGCTTAAACCTCATTATGTCTTAATAGTCTAAGTAATAGTCGGTTTTGTCTATATCTTACAGGTATTGATATATTTAACTTTCGGTATTTTAAAATAAATAATACATTTGAATATACATTTTATCGGATTTACTCCAATTTAAAGAAAACACAATGAAAAAAGTAATCTATTATATATCCTTAATGCTTGTATTTACTCAGATGCAAGCTCAAAAAGATTTTCAGGGAATGGCTGTTTATGAGTCAAAAACGCAAGCTCCAAAATTTGAAGGTATGCGGGGTAATCGTGATATTACTCCTGAGATGCAAAAAAACATGGAAGAGCGAATGAAAAAAATGCTGGAAAAAACTTTTATTCTGAATTTTGACAAATCGGCCTCTATTTACAAAGAAGAAGAAAAATTAGAAGCTCCGGGACAGCAAGGCGGCGGAATGCGTATTATGATGAATTCGTTCATGGGCGGCGGCGGAACTTTCTATAAAGATGTAAAAACGAAATCATATACAGTTGATAAGGAATTTATGGGAAAAGAATTTCTGGTTATAGATTCTTTACCAAAACTGAACTGGAAAATGGAATCTGAAACCAAACAAATAGGTGGATATACCTGCTACAAGGCAACTGCGGTGAAAGAAGCCAGTAAAACTGATTTTAGAAATTTCAGACCAAAAAACAACGACGATAAAAAACCTGAAGACAAAAAAGAGGATGCAAAGAAAACTTCGGGAGAAACAAAAACCAACTTTGAGGATAATTTTGAAATGCCAAAAGAAATTACAATCACAGCTTGGTATTCGCCAGAGATTCCTGTAAATCAAGGTCCTGAAAATTATTGGGGACTGCCGGGTTTAATATTAGAAGTAAATGATGGAAGAACAACAATTTTGTGCTCTAAAATTGTTTTGAATGCTAAAGATAAAGTCGAGATAAAACCTGCTAAAAAAGGAAAAGTAATTTCTCAAAAAGAGTACGACGAAACCGTAATTAAAAAAATGGAAGAATTTAGAGAAATGAATCGTGGCCGCGCCGGAGGACCACCGCCAATGATGGGAAGATAAACATCAATTCTAAGTTTTTTTTTATTTATTCTAATCATTTTTATAATGAACAAGACTCTCTTTATCCTGGTTTTTCTGTTTACCTCCATATGTTTTTCACAAAGTGTTCGTTTTGATGGTTTTATTCAGGACGAACAAAAAAATCCGTTAGAAATGGCCAATATCATGGCAGTTAATAATGCTACAAAAGCAATGGATTCTTACGGAATTACAAATGATAAAGGAAAATTTCAACTCACATTAAAGCCCAATACGTCTTACTCGATTAAAGTGAGTTATCTGGGTATGAAATCGAAAGAAATTGCTTTGTCAACGCAAAATACAAATATCGTTCAGAACATTGTTATGGATGATGCAGGAATCGAACTCGAAGGTGTTGAAATTGTTCGTGAAATGCCTGTTTCTATAAAAGGCGATACTATTGTTTATAATGCAGATTCGTTTAAATCCGGAACCGAAAAAAAGCTGGAAGATGTACTTAAAAAGCTTCCGGGAGTTGAGGTAAATGCCGATGGAGAAATTGAAGTCGAAGGTAAAAAAGTCAGTAAATTAATGGTTGAAGGAAAAGACTTTTTTGATGGAGATACCAAACTTGGCGTTAAAAATATTCCTGCAGATGCAATTGATAAAATTCAGGTTTTGAGAAATTATAATGAAGTTGGAGCTTTAAAAGGTTTAGAAAATGATCAGGACAATGTTGCAATGAACATAAAGCTGAAAGAAGGTAAAAAGAACTTTTGGTTTGGCGATGTAACCGCGGGAACTGGTGTTGGAGAACTGGATAGCAGATACATTATTAATCCCAAACTATTTTATTACAGTCCTAAGTACAGCATTAATTTAATTACAAATTTTAACAACATAGGAGAATTACCATTAACGGCCCAGGATTATTTTAAATTTACAGGCGGATTTAAAAACATGATGAAGAAGGGTGGGAGTAATTTTAATGTCTCCTCAAACGATTTGGGAATTTCGGTTTTAAGAAACAACCGCGCAAAAGAAATTGAAACGAAATTTGGAGCAACAAATTTTGCTTATTCCATCACCAAAAAATGGAATATTAGTGGTTTCGGAATATTATCGACCTCAAAAACAGATCTTGAAACAAAGTCGCAAACAACAATTTTAGATTCCGGAGATGAGCAAAAAAGAGATGAATTAACACATCAAAAAAATAATTTAGGCCTTTTTAAACTAAGTTCTACTTATAAACCAAACGATAAGTTTCAGTTTGATTATGATATTTTAACGAAACTCTCCAAACAAAATGAAGATACAGAATTATTGCGAGAATCAGTTGTAAGCGATGTTTCATCATTAGAAACCATTTTGACCAATAAAAAACAAGATCCAACATCTATAAATCAAAATCTGAGTTTGTATTATACACAAAGCGACAAGAATATTTTTGCCTTTGAAATGCAGCATTTGTATCAGGATGAAAACCCCTTTTATAATGCCAATTTACGTACACAGCCTTTTGATTTTTCGGGCTATATTTCAGGACAAGACAGAAATGACCTTAATCAGGATCGATATGTAAAAACTAATAAATTAGATGCTAAATTGGATTACTATTATATGGTGACACCAAAAAGCAATATCAATATTACACTTGGAAACACATTCTCGTATCAGGATTTTAATTCGCATATTTTTCAGATTTTGGATAATGGAGATAAAAATGACCTGAATAGTGCTGAAAATAACAATCAGGTAAACTATAATTTCAATGATGTGTTTTTAGGGTTTCATTATAAAATTTTAGCAGGAAAATTTACTTTGACACCAGGTGTTAGTGTACATTCCTATACTATGAAAAATACACAATCAGGAACTGATTATTCTCAGAGTTTTATGAAAGTGCTGCCTGATTTTTTCGCTTTATATCAAATAAAAAAGTCAGAAACACTAACCTATAATTTCTCTTTGTCAAATGATTTTACAGATATTAATCAATTGGCTTCGGGGTTTGTTTTATCAGATTACAGTAGTTTGTTTCGGGGAAATCGCTTACTGGAAAACGCTACTTCGCAAGTACATTCATTGCGCTATTTTAAGTATAATATGTTCAATTTTGAAAATATTTTTGCTAACGCAACATATACCAAAAAAGTTGATGCTATTAAAACAAAAGCAGATTTTGATGGTATTAATCAATCGTCAACGCCTTATAATTCAAATTTAGCCGATGAAACTTTTACCGGAATGGGAAATTATGGACGTTCTTTTTTAAAGAATTATAAAGCATCAGTAAATGCGACTTTCAATTGGTCTAAATTTAATAATATCCAGAATAATGTTTTGGCAACTACAGAAAGTTTTAGTCAAAGTTATACCGTAAAAGCTTCAACAAATTATAAAAATTTCCCGAATTTGGAATTTGGTTATAATGCGCTGATTAACAAATACAGCGGCTCAACTTATTATACAGATAAACCTTTTGCAAGATTAGATTATTATTTTCTCAACAGTTTTTCGTTTGTTTCTGAGTATGAGTTTTATCATTATTATAATGGGAATAAGTCAGTCGATAATGAATATGATTTTTTAAGCGCCAGTTTAATTTATCAAAAAAAAGACAGCAAATGGGAATATAAAATAGCAGCCACAAATTTATTAAATACCAAGTACCTCAACGATGACAGCTTCTCGCAGTTTTCTACCCGAGTTTCGCAATACACTGTACAGCCTAGATACATCATATTTTCGATGAAATATAATTTATAGTATTTTAATTACAATGCGTTATGTTTTTGATACTTTTTTTAAATAAGAAAGAAATATCTTTGTTTTAAATAGTAACAACTAAAATTTTAAGCATGCGTAATTTTATATGGAGTTTCTCAGCGTTCTTTTGTTTAATATCTGTTTCTTTTTCTCAAACAAAAAATATTGAAAAAGGATCTTATCTGTCTACAAACAAAGGTCAGAAGATCAAGCTAAATTTATTAGATGATAATAAATACGAATTGGTTTTTTATTCAGGTAACTATGAAGTTAAAGGCGATTCATTATTGTTTATTCCAAGTGTAAAAGCCGAAAGCGCTTTTGATCTGACGTTTAAAAATGATAAAAAAGCAAAAAAAGTAAAAGTAAAGTTCTCAGATGCTGTCTACTATTATTCTTTCTATCTGGGTACACAAACCGGTTCCGGGGATGTTCAATATCAAAGATTGTCAGATATTAGAGATAAAGTAAATCCTGAAGGCGATAAACTTGACGTAGATTTTGAAATCGATCGTGCAGATTATTTATACCTGGTTTACGAAGAATATGGAGGAAATAGCAAAGTATCTAAATTTGCTTTGCCAAAAGATGTTTCCGAAGTTACAATTAAATACCAGCCTCAGGTTTTAGGGGATTTAAATATTAAAGGTTTTTTTAATCAGAAATCAAATGAACTGATGATTTCAGAGCAGTCAGGAAAAGATCCCTTGGTTTTTCGTAATGCAAAAGATGTACAGCCGGAAAAGGTTTCAAAAGTAGTTCCGCTGGAAAATAAGACAGTCGTAAATTGGACTTATGCAGGAAAAGAACCTTTAGTAACAGAGGATTTTGGATTGGCAAGTGATTCTACAGCTGTTGCAGTAGAATCTTATCCATCAACAAATTTTGATTTTAAGTTTAAGATTGAAGATAATTTAAAAAGTGCTCTTGCATCGACAAAAAATGCTAAGAATAAATTTTTAGTAATGGCAGTTGATGGTAAAAATACTTCGGCGAAAGTTGATTTTGATACTTTTATCAAAAATCAGGAATCACAGGTTAGCTATAATATGTATGAGGGATACAATCCTGAATATGATTTGTATAATTTTTATCTGGCGAATGCTGATGATAAAAAATGGCTCAAAACGAATAAAATTGCTGATACTCAAAGTGTAATTATTTTAAATGGTAATGGAGAAATTTTAGCAACTGCAAAATCGAATCTAACAGAAAAACAATATCAGTTAAGTTATTATGACGGTTTGTACAAAAAACTACAAAGAATAGATGGACTAGCTGCTTTTAGTAAAACAGTAAAAAATAAAAAAGCTACAGACACTGATTTAATTCAGGCTTTTAATAAAGTTGCAATTCTTGAAATACCTTATGATTACGACACAGATTATACAGTAACAACAGATGATAATGCTGCTGAATTTAAATTTGTACATACAGCTTTAGATAAAAAAGAGGTTGCCCAAATCTGGAAAAAACTAATTGAGACACATCAAAAAGATACAAAACCAAACCTGTATCTGGCAGAAACTATTTTGAAAGAAATTAAAAATCAAGGATTCTCAAAACAATTTTTTAAAGAAGACAAGGTTTTAAATGATACTGATTTTCTTGCCATAGATTATCTGATAAAACATTATGATGCGATCGACGCAGAACGTACAGCTTTTACTGCTAAAGAAGGAGAAACGCATATAATAGGAAGTTTGAACACAGAGATTGCAGCAGCTTTACAGCAAAATAAATATGTTGCAGAAAATGATATTGCAGCAGAAAAAAATGAAAGTAAAACAATTTCAGTCTATAAAAAACTAATCGCCGCAGGAAAAGGAAACTTTGAATGTTATCAAAATTATTTTACTTATTTAGCTGAGGTAGAAGATAAAGACGGTTCAAATACAAATTATTTAAAAGAGTTTGGTACTTATTTCAATACCAATCTGGCTACAGATAAAGGAAGTGTTATCGAAAGATTAGATACTATGTTTACTTCAATGGATCCTACTTCTGATTATGCCTATAACGGATGGAACGCCTTTAAAGAATACCATTCAAACCTATGCAATTCGGCAGCATGGACAGTAGTCTCTAAACCTGGTAATTTAGGATTTTTAAAATCAGCTATTACATGGTCAGAATATAGTTTGGTTGTCACTAAAAACAATCCTTATTATTTAGATACATTAGCACAATTGTATTATAAAGACGGACAAAAAGAAAAAGCCATTCAAACGCAGACTCTCGCAGTTAAATATTTAACGGATTATGTAGAAGAAGAAACCGCTACAGAGATTCGCGAAACATTAAGTAAAATGGAAAACGGAACATATTAAAATTAGAAAGCCTTTGAAATATTTCAAAGGCTTTTTTTTAGTTCTTAATTTTTATCAGCACTTTTATGTTGTAGTTGTTTAATATCTTTTTATTGTTTTTGATTTTCCCATTCGCATTAAGATAGGTAATCATAATTTTATATTTTGGAGTCTCTACTTCCTGAGTTATTTTTTTATTTGCATTATAGTTCTCTTTAAAATCTGCATTTTTATTTACAAAATCATTGATTTGTATTGGAATATTGTCTTGATTAATTTGAAGATCTAAACCGTAGTCTTTATCATGAGATTGAATTGAATAGCTTTTGTTTTCGATTTTTATACAATCATTACACTCGAATTTGTTTTGATAAGAAGAAAGAGTAAAGGATATATCATAGCCGTGAATGTTCTCTACATTATTTTGATCATTTTCGTAATAATAGTAATAAAACTCATCTTTGTTTTTTTCTTTTTTATCATAAGGAGATCTATATTCAAATCCTAAAGCTTCCATGATTTCATAATCGCTTGGAAATTTATCTGTTTTAAGAAGCGTCTCAAGTTTTGTTTTGGCATAAGGAACCATTATTTCTACACCATAATTATCTTCAAGAAAAGAAACAATACTGCTTAAATCTTGTTCTTGTTCGAAAGTCAATTTTTGATTTGACTTTTTCATGTAAGATTCAAATCGTGATAATTGACTGTTTTTTGAAATAAAATTAGCACTTTGCGGACCAGCAAGAGAAAGCATTCCTGCCAAACACAAACTTACCGGAATGAACTTTATTTTAGGCTGTTTTCGAATTAAAAAATATCCCACAATAACAGAAAGCCATATCGATAATAAAAGAACATAATAACGTTCATGTGTAAATCCGTAAAGATTGATTCGGTATAAAATCGCCCAAAAAAGTAGTCCCAGTAACGGAATCAACAAAAAATAAAACCATCTGTTAAAAGTTCTCATCCATAGATTGTTGGTTTCGGTCGCAATAGGATGAACCAATAAAAAAGACAGAATACCAAAAATAGCGAATACCAAAACAAGATACGAAACCCATCCAACAGGCAAAGAAAGCGTAACAAGTATTTTAGCTTCATAACAAATTAAAATCACCAGATAAAGGCTTATTAAAGGTAACAAAACATATTGCGTAAAATTTTTAAGCCCTTTAGGATACTTTAAAATCAAAGGATTCTCGCTGTTATTCGTTTCAGGAACTCCGTTTAAAAAGAATATAGTATTGAAGATCCCGGCAATCACAAAAAAGATATGAATATAAATGTGATCATAAAATTTTACATTGAATAATTTGTCAATTGCCAAAATAGCCAGTGATAATCCGCAATAAAGTACAACACTATATAATCCAGCGGTTAAAATTCTTAGAAAAAGCTGTTTGTTAAATTCCCAAAACTCATCCTGATCATATGATCTGGGCAAGAAACCGGCAAATGAAACTAACAAATGCAAAGCGATATTAAGCACTAAAAACTGTTGTATTTCAAGATCTGTAATATCCTTATGAAAATTAAACACAAACAGAACAATAAAGCTTCCAAGTATTATACTGGTTATAAAGCGTAAAATAGTATTCTTTTTTGAGGCCAGGAAAAACAAACTAACAGAAAGAAATAATACAAGACATAAAGAAGCACTCATTAATGCTTTTTCATAAAACTCTTTATTAGGATCATTATAGTTTTTCTCATTAAGGATAATGGCGAAAATAGTTCCTAAAATGGCCGTTATATTTTCCAGGGGAAATCTGAGAACCGTTTTTAGTGTTGCGTTTAGAACGTTTTGTAAAGAAGGAAGTCTGCTCATTTTTTAATCAGTTATATTGTACTAAGAAAGGTAAATTGTAAGAGATAACCAAATAATAATAGTAATGACAAAAAAATGTTATCAGCATTTTATTGATTTTACATTTCAGTACTATTTCAAAACCAAATGGATGATTTTTTCTCAATAAATTACTAAGTTTGGAATACTAAATTAAAACGTATGAAAAATAAAATGATCCTCGTTTTGATTGCTTATGGAGGAGTAGTTTTTTCGCAGGCAATTAAAAAACCTCTCGTTTCGGCAATTACAGACAAAGACCTTAAAACAGATATGTACCAGATGGCTGGTGATCATTTTAACGGTCGTGAAGCAGGAACTTTAGATGAGTTAAAAGTATCAATGTGGCTGGCAAATAAAGCAAAAGAAGCAGGAATGGCTCCGGCTGGTGATGACGGAACTTATTTTCAGTTTTTTGATATGTACAGGCATCAGGTGACGCCAAATACAAAGTTTAAAATTGGGCAAAAAGAATATAAATTGTGGAAAGATGTTCTTGTAGCAGAAACTACAAATATTAAAGTAGATGCATCATTAGTATATTTGGGAGCTGCTACAAAAGAAGAAATCGAAAAAGCAGATATCAAAGGAAAAGCAGTTGTTTTACTAGCTTCAAAAGAAGGAATTGCTGATGATATTTCGTTGTTTGACAGACGTTATCCAGGCCTTGTTAGAAATAAATATTACGATCTTGTAGTTAAAAAAGGAGCAACGGCACTTATTATGGTAGCAGATGCATTGGCTGAAGAAAGCTGGTCTCAGGTTGAACCACAAATGACAAGAGGTATTTACGGAATAGAAGGTTTTCGCGATAAAATTGGTGCGACAATGCCAGTTTTTTGGGTACACAATGATCAGTTAGAATATCTTAAAAGCACTAAAGATTTATTGTCTACAGAAGTAATTTCTGAAACCTACAAATATCCATCTGTGAATGTTGTAGGAATAATTGAAGGGACAGATGCTAAATTAAAAAAGGAATATGTTCTTTTTAGCGGACATCAGGATCACGATGGAGTAAGACAAAAATACGGTAAGGATTCTATCTATAACGGGGCAGATGATAACGCAAGTACTTGTGTCGCTATGTTAGCCATTGCAAGAGCGTATAAAAAACAACCCGGAAAAAGAACTTCTCTATTTGTATTTCACGGTTCAGAAGAGCGTGGCTTATTAGGTTCAAGATGGTATGCAGCACACTCAACAGTTCCGGAAAAGGATATTATTGCAGTGTTAAACGGAGATATGATTGGTAGAAATAATGTAAACCAGGCAGCGCTTTTAGGCTCTAGTTCTCCTCATGAAAATTCATCAGATTTAGTGGCAATTGCTAAAAGAGCAAATGACGAAGGGCCTAAATTTGATTTAGATAAATTATGGGACAGACCAGAACATCCTGAGTATTTTTACTTTCGTTCAGATCATTTACCGTATGCAAAAAGAGGAATTCCATCTGTTTTTTACACCAGTGTTTTGCACAGTCAATATCACACCCCAATGGATGAATCTGAAAATATTGATTTCGTAAAATTGCATAAAATGACAGAGTGGATGTACCGTACAGGCTGGATTTTATCTAATGATGCAGGTCGTCCTAAAACATTACCAAACGTACAATTAGAGCGATAGAATAATCTTAAAAAAAATAAAAAACCATTTTATTAGCGCTGAAATTAAGACGCGGATAAAACGGATTCGCTATCGCGAAAACGCAGATAAAAACAGATTTAATTATTCTTTAAATTTTGAAACAACATAACCCAAGAAAAAAATCCGTTTTATCCGCGTCTTTACGAAGTAAATCAGTTTCATCCGCGTTCAAAATAAACACACAGATTTGATATTACAAAACGATATCAATTAAAAATAAAAGAGGCTATCTAAATGAATAGATAGCCTCTTTTTTATGTTTAAGAGTAACTAGTTGTCAAAAAAATCTAATAATCTAAGTTAGTCCAATAATCTAAATTTACAATCCAAATTCAGCTTTTACTTTATCTACGAAATCAAGTTTCTCCCAAGTAAACAACTCAACAGTAACTGTTTTTTCGTGTCCTCCAGGAGCAAAGAAAGTTTTAGTTACCACTTCTGGTTTACGTCCCATGTGTCCGTAAGCAGCAGTTTCGCTATAGATTGGATTTCTTAATTTCAAACGTTGCTCGATAAAGTAAGGACGCATATCAAAGATAGCTTCTACTTTTTTAGCGATTTCACCGTTAGTTAAATTTACTTTAGAAGTTCCGTAAGTATCAATAAAGATTCCCATTGGTTCAGCAACTCCAATTGCATAAGAAACCTGAACTAAAATCTCGTCAGCAACACCTGCAGCCACTAAGTTTTTAGCGATATGACGTGTAGCATAAGCAGCACTTCTGTCTACTTTACTAGGATCTTTTCCAGAGAATGCACCACCACCGTGAGCACCTTTTCCACCGTAAGTATCTACAATGATTTTTCTTCCTGTTAAACCAGTATCTCCGTGAGGTCCTCCAATAACGAATTTTCCTGTTGGGTTAATATGGTAGTTGATTTTATCATTGAATAAATGCGCGTGAGCTGGATTTTTTGCAATGATTCTTGGAATCAAAATTTCGATAATATCTTTTTTGATTTTAGCCAGCATTGTAGCTTCTTCATCAAAATCGTCGTGTTGAGTCGAGATTACAATCGCGTCAATACGAGTTGGTTTGTTATCATCGCTATATTCTAAAGTTACCTGCGATTTTGCATCAGGACGTAAATAAGTAATTTCTTTGTTTTCACGTCTTAAAATTGCTAATTCCTGTAATAATTTATGAGATAAATCAAGTGCCAATGGCATGTAGTTTTCAGTTTCGTTAGTTGCGTAACCAAACATCATTCCTTGGTCTCCAGCACCTTGCTCTTCTGGCTTAGCTCTGTCAACACCCTGATTAATATCTGCTGATTGCTCATGAATTGCAGAAAGAATTCCACAAGAGTTTGCTTCAAACATATACTCGCTTTTAGTATATCCGATTTTACGGATAACTTCACGGGCAATTTGCTGCACATCAAGATAAGTATTCGATTTTACTTCACCTGCTAAAATTACCTGACCAGTTGTAACAAGAGTTTCACAAGCTACTTTTGAGTCAGCATCAAATGCCAGAAAGTTATCAATTAAAGCATCCGAAATTTGATCTGCAACTTTGTCTGGATGCCCTTCACTAACAGATTCTGACGTAAATAAATAAGCCATAATAATTTATTAAATTAACATTAAGCGAGGAAAAGTAATTGCTGAAAGTGCTAAAGGAGGTATCCTGCTTTAGCATTTTTTACTACTGAAATTAATCTTTCAGCATTCATAACGAACCGTTTCATTATGAAGAGGTTGCAATCAGTTCAAATTTTTCCTCTGTATTCGGGTGCAAAGGTATAAAACCATTTTGATTTGCAAATTAAAGTTCAACTTTTTTTATTTTTATAAGTAGAAATTTAACACAAACATACTAAATTGATAGGGTAATAGAAATTATTTCTGCTTTTGTTTGGTCGATTAAAAAATAGTTTGCAAATTTGCCCTATCAAAATAAAAGAAAAGATGAAATCAACAATTTGCAATATGTCTTGTAAGATGCCGGAGCCTTCCGCAGAGACGCTATTGTAGATTTTTTTCAAAAATATATATAGAACCTCTGCTAATTGCAGAGGTTTTTTTTTGCTCAAAAAGCAACAGAGTATTAAACCACACTTTCAAATCAAAATAGTAATCAATCAGAAGAACACATGAAAAAAAATGTAGTATTAGCATTAGGTCTTTTAACATTTTCCGGAATCTATGCCCAGGATAATAAAAAAGAGCAGGATACTTTAAAGAACAATGAATTATCAGAAGTAACAATAGTAGGATCCAGAAGTAAAAACCGTGTAAAAACAGATGTTCCCGTTCCGGTTGATGTTTTTAATATCTCAGATATAACAAAAGGATCGCCACAAACCAGCGTTACGCAGATTTTAAATTATGTTGCACCCTCTTTTACAAGTAATGCAACATCTACTGCAGATGCTACAGATCACGTTGATCCGGCACAATTAAGAGGTTTGGGACCGGACCAGGTTTTGATATTAGTAAATGGTAAACGCAGACATTCAAGTGCTCTGGTAAATATAAACGGATCTCCCGGAAGAGGTTCTGTAGGAACAGATTTAAATGCAATCCCGTCATTTGCTATCGAAAGAATTGAAGTTTTGCGTGATGGAGCTGCAGCTCAATATGGTTCTGATGCAATTGCGGGAGTGATCAATATTGTATTAAAAAAGAATGCTAATTATATTTCAGGAGGAATTCAATATGGTACAAATTTATCATCAGGATCTAATAATTTTAAAGGTGGTGCCGATGGTCAAAATTTACAAGTAGATTTAAATTACGGAACCTCTTTAGGGAAAGCCGGAAGTTTCCTTAATATTACCGGAAGTGCCGTAACAAGACAAGCCACGAGCAGAGCCGGAATTAGGAATAATGCTATTTTTAATGCCTATAATGCTGTCGAAAACAGAGCGGCTCAAAATGGAGTTGCTATTAACTCCTTATATAGTAATATAAATAACACGCCCAATTCTGCACAAATTCTTACTTCATTAAAGCAATATGCGCCACAAGTAAGTTATTTTACACCGGCACAACAAACAGCAATCTCATCTGCAGCTACATTGGCTCAAATGCAAACGGCTTTAAATTTTGATGTAACCAATAACGAAATTGCTTACAGAGGGCAGGAAAGAAGTGATTATAATATGAGTGTTGGTCAGTCAGAATTAGCTTCGGGACAATTGTACTATAATACTAAATATCCCCTGACAGAAACCACAGCTTTATACTCTTTTGGTGGAGTTTCGTATAGAAATGGTAAATCATATGCGTTTAACAGATTGCCAAATGGTTCCGGAACTTTCACGCAAGTGTATGAAAACGGATTTTTGCCGGAAATACAATCGGATATTTTAGATGCTTCATCTGCGGTTGGAGTTACAACAGAATTATTTGGTTTTGATACTGATCTTAGTACAAACCTGGGAACGAACTCTTTTAAATATGATGTAAACAACACGATCAATGCAACTTTAGGAACCAATTCAGGTACCAGTTTTGATGCCGGTAAAGTTTCGTTTTTGCAAAGTACGACCAATTTAGATTTCAGTAAAAAGCTGGATGTTTTAGAAGGATTAAACCTTGCTTTTGGTGGAGAATTCAGATATGAAAATTATCAGATCAAATCTGGAGAAGAAGCTTCTTACGGGTTGTATGATATAAACGGAAATTTAGTTTCAGGAATTCTGCCAAGTAATTCACCGTTAATTGTGACTGACTTTTTTGGCAACAAACGTGGAGCAGGAGCGCAGGGATTTTCTGGATTTCAGCCAGCAGATGCTAAAGAAAAAGACCGAAAAAGCGGTGCGGCTTATGTTGATTTAGAATTGAATGCCACTAAAAACTGGCTTTTAAACGGAGCTGCCCGTTACGAGAATTATTCAGATTTTGGAAGTACAGTTATTTTTAAACTGGCATCTCTTTTAAAATTGAATGATAATATTAACTGGAGAATTTCAGGTCAAACCGGTTTTAGAGCACCATCATTACAACAAAAATATTTTGAAGCAAGTTCTACTCAATTTATAAATGGTTCTCCGTATCAGGTAGGTTATTTTACAAACGATTCGCAAGCAGCAAAAAGTATTGGAGTTGAAAGTCTGAAACCTGAAAAATCTAAAAGTATCAGTACAGGATTTACATTCAAGATTCCAGAAGCAAATATTACCATTGCAACAGATGCTTACTTTACAAGAATCGATGACAGAGTGGTATTAACCGGACAATATGCAAGACCAACTGATGCCCAGATAGCAGGTGCAACATCTGACAAGCAAAGAGATGCATTGACATTGTTTCAGCAAGCATTTGATTTAAAAGGAGTGGAAAGAGCTTCGTTCTGGACCAACGGAATCAACTCTGAAACGAAAGGTATTGATGTCGTAATTTCTCAAAAATATGATGTAATTCAGGATTTTACAATTCGAAATGATTTTGCTTTAAGTTACAATACAACAAAAAGAGTGGGGAAATTAAATGTTCCTCAATCTATTATTGATGCAGGTGGTGATCCTTATATATATTCATTTTTTCCGGAATCAAGCCGTATTTATTTAGAAGAAGCAATTCCTAAATTAAAAGCGAATTTAATGACAACTTTCAATATCAAAAAATTGGATATTTATTTAAGAAACAGCTATTTCGGAAAAGTTACAGATCCCGGAGCAACAGATGTAAATCTTGACGGATCATCTTCAGTTTACGAACATCCTGAATACAGCTCAAAAATAGTTACTGATTTATCTTTTGGATATCAAATCAACGAGAAATTCAGATTCACAGTTGGTTTTAATAATATAGGAGATGTATATCCGGATAGAAATAATCCATCTACTCCGGCCTTTACTAATACAACACCAACATTGTCTCCTGCGCCTAGTGCCGACTTAACAAATGCAAATCAGTTTGCTTATTCAAGAGCAGTGTCACAATTTGGATTAAACGGAAGATTTGGTTTTGCCAGATTAAGTTTCAAATTTTAAGCAGAATATAATTAACCACAGATTAAATGGATCGAACTGATTTGCACAAATTTTTTAAATCATTTTAATCTGTGGCTAACTTTTTTTATAAAGAAACACCTGTATTTACAGGGCTTCTAAAAAAATAATGTAAAATGTCAATTTTTAATTTGGTAGATCTAAAAATACTTTATATATTTACTCTATCAAATTAGTCGAGTTTAAAAATAAGAATAATTCAAATAAAATAAAAATGAAAACAATAGCGAAAAATATGATGATATGTTGTGAGATGATGCAAATGTGCATCCCAATTCGTTGTTGCCAAAAGTAAAAGATAAAATCTTTGTTATAGTTAGATCTATAAGCCCTTTTGGTCGCCATCCGAAAGGGCTTTTTTTTTTAACATTTTTAAATTTCAAATTATGAAAACACTAAACTCAATTGCAATAGAATATTTATTGAGAAACGATTCTCAAAAAAACAATAAATCAGAAGAGATAACTACAGAAGTTATAAGAATAAATACAGAGCAAAAAATAAAAAGTCAAAAATCATTACTGTTTCATCTGTATGATCTTGAAGAAGAAGCAGAAGAATTTTTTGTTTAAATCAATTCAAAAATTAATTACAATATCAATATATAAGTATTAACAATACCTAAAAACTAAGAAATTATGAGCACACAAAAATTTGCAACAAACGCATTACACGCAGGACATGATGTTACTAAAAACGCAGGAACCAGAGCTGTACCAATTTACCAGACATCATCATATGTATTTAACGATTCAGATCACGCTGCCAATTTATTTGGTCTTGCCGAAGCCGGATTTATTTATACCCGATTAAATAATCCAACAAATGATGTTTTAGAACAACGACTGGCGGCGCTCGAAGGTGGAATTGGAGCTGTAGTTACAGCATCAGGAGCATCTGCAATTTCTACAACTTTCCTGACTTTGCTAAAAGCGGGCGATCATATTGTGGCTTCGAACAGTTTATACGGAGGAACATATAATTTGTTAAGCGTTACTTTACCTCGTTTGGGTATTACGACAACATTTGTAGATCCGTCTAAACCGGAAAATTTCACTAAAGCAGCCAAAGAAAATACAAGAGCCTTTTTTGTAGAATCTTTAGGAAACCCAAAATTAGATGTATTAGACCTGAAAGGAATTTCGGCAGAAGCCAAAAACTTTAAAGTACCTTTTATTGTAGACAACACTGTAGCTACTCCTTATTTATTGAATCCAATTGCATACGGAGCAGATATTGTGATTCACTCTTTAACCAAATATATTTCAGGCAACGGAACTTCATTAGGAGGTGTTATTATAGATGCAGGAAATTTTGACTGGTCAAACGGAAAATTTCCTGAATTTACGGAACCTTCTGCAGGATATCACGGACTAGTGTACCACGAAGCCTTAGGAAATGCAGCTTTCATAGCAAAAGCAAGAATCGAAGGCTTACGTGATTTTGGTGCAGCTTTAAGTCCGTTTAATGCTTTTCAGATTATTCAGGGATTAGAAACATTACCAATCCGAATTCAGAAACACAGCGAGAATGCATTAGCATTAGCTTCTTGGTTGGAAAAACAAGATGAGGTAGTTTGGGTAAACTATCCAGGTTTAAAAAACAATAAATATTATGATCTCGCACAACAATATTTACCAAAAGGACAAAGTGGTGTTATCACCTTTGGACTAAAAGGTGGTTTTGATGCGGCTAAAAAAGTAGTTGACCAAACAAAATTGTTCTCGCTTCTGGCCAATATTGGTGATACAAAATCACTAATTATACATCCGGCAAGTACAACGCACCAACAATTATCTGATGAAGATCAGTTAGAAACGGGAGTTTCAAAAGATTTAGTCCGACTTTCTGTAGGACTTGAAGATATCGAAGATTTAATTGCTGATTTGCAAGCTGCTTTCGCCAGCGTTACCCAATCGCAATACAGCATTAATAAAAATTAGGTTTTTTTGTTTTTTGTTTGAAAAATTGCCTTTAGTAGCGTGAGTTCTGCTAGAGGTGATTTTTTATAAAAAACGATCTATATAAAAGTTTTTTCACCATATAAGTGATATAAGTTCATTTTAGTAGAGGCGCACAATTTAGTAGAGACGCACAGCAGTGCGTCTAAGTTGTCTAAACAGTATGTCTAAATCATATACGTTGATAGTATTAAATGAACTTATATCACTTATATGGTTTAATTAACCCCCAATAAATCAAAAATCATGTCAAAGCTTAAAATAAATATCATCCTTTTTGGAATTGGAAATATCGGAAGTACTTTGATTAATCAAATTATCGAAAGTCAGGAGTTTTTTCTCGAAAGTAAAAATGTTGACTTTCATTTTCCGATTATAACAAATTCAACAGTTGCTTTTTTCGAGAAAGAAGGCGTAGGATATGCTTGGGAAACTAATTTCTTAGAATTGGCAGTTCCTTTTAAAGTACAGGATATTATTGAATTTGCAAAGCAAAATGAATTTGAGAACCTAATTGCGGTTGATGCGACAGCAAGTGATGAGCTAATTCACCATTATAATACTTTGATCGAAAACGGATTTAATATTGTAGCGGTAAATAAAAAAGCCAATACATTGCCCATTGATCTCTATAAAGAGATCAGGACAAATCTTAAAAAATACGATAAAGAGTTTTTGTATGAAACATCAGTAGATACAGGTTTTCCGGTATTGCAAACTCTGAGGGATTTGTATTACTCCGGAGAAAAAATTACGAAAATAAGAGGTGTTTTCTCTGACAATCTGAGTTACGTCTTTAATAGATTTGCAACTGAAGAAGCTTCGTTTTCATCCCTTTTAAAAGATGCAAGTTTACTGGGCCTGATGCGTTCTACTTTTAAGGAAGACCTTTCCGGAAATGATACAGCGAGAAAATTGCTGATCTTGACAAGGGAAATTGGTAAGGATTTTGAACTTTCAGATATAAAAATCAATTCTCTTATTACAGAAGAACATCTGGAGAAAAACGGAATCCTTAATAAAGACGCAATCGACAAATCGTTTAAAATTGCAAAAATAACCCAGGCAGAGAATCATGTATTAAGATATGTAGGTGAATTTGATGTGCAGAAAAATACGTTAGAAGTTAAATTAATTTCAGAACCTGTTTCATCTGCTATTGGACAATTAAAAGGTTCAGATACCATTTTTGAGATTTATACACAATCATATGCAGATGTTCCAATTGCAATTCAAAGTGCTTCGGCATGTAAACAAGCTATTTCAAGAGGGATAATAACTGACATTTTGAAAGTCGCTGAAAAAATAAAAAATAAAGAAGCAGTTTGGCTGTAAGTGGTTTCTATTAGTAGTAAGTTGTTCTTTGATATGTTGAAACAGGAAAGTTCTTAACGTATTTTTTTGTAGGTTTTAACGCTCAATTATTTAAATCTTAAATTTGTAAGATGTTTTTTAACGATAAAAAGATGTTTTTTAACGTTTTTTAGGATTAATTTGCTGATCCTCACTTGCATAATTGAAAAAATATTCGCACATTTGTAATACCTCAAAATTACCAGAAGTAAATTTAGAATTTAACATATTGTTATGTCGATCGGGATCAAAAGTTGAATGAACTTTAATCTTATTGATTTTAAAAGAAGATTAAGTTAAAAGTATTTTTCAATAATTTCGAGAAGCTTATTAAAATGAAACAAATGCAAGAATTTTTTAAAATAGCAAGTAAATCACAGATGAATAAATCCCTACAGATGAACAAGATGTTTAACGTCGCACGTATTTGTGTACGCGTCTGTTGATACTAAAAGTATATATAAGTTGTATAAAACTTAAACCCTTTTGGTATTAAAACCCAAAAGGGTTTTTTTATTTCATTTAGTAGCTATAACAAAAAAATAAACAAACAATAAAGATTATAAAACATTAACGAACATAAACTTAAATATCATGAGCAAATTAAACTACATAACAAAAACTTTTTCTACATTAAAAAATTTGAAAGCTAGAAGAAACAATCCGCCACCGCCAGCAAATGAATTGGTACATCCAAGATTTGGAATTACTGAGGCAGATAAAATAGCGGAGAAAAAAGAGCCAAACTCATTATTGTTTTTGATGTATTCAAAAGAAAATGAAACACTTTTTATCTAAATCAAAAAGTATCATAAAATAGGGGAATACCTGCTTAATTTTACTGGGCAATTTGTTCGGTAATTTTTTGCGTACAATAATTTTTGTTTGAATTATATTTAAGAAATTGCGGAATCAGTTTCGATAAAATTTGTTTGTTTAAGAAATTAGTAGTTAATTTGCACCTTTAAGTTCAAAAACGTATTGAAATGTTATAAAGAAAGGACGAGGGATTAGACCCGATGAATCCTTAGCAACCCTTCGTTAAATCGAAGAAGGTGCTGCATTCTACCACGCCCAAACGTGGAAAGATAACAACAAGAATTTTCTAGTTTCACTCTAGTACTTTCTTTCTAATATTTCCACATACAAATCAATAATAAAAAGATTTGAAATTGGAAAATATACCAAGTCCCATTATAATTCACGATTTCATCACACAAAGTGGTGCATCATATCCGTTAATACCGCTAAGTTTTACACTTTCTGGCTTACCATTACATAGCGCGCCTATTGTTTTGGTGAATCATGCATTGACTGGAAATGCTCAGGTTACAGGCGAAAATGGTTGGTGGAATGATTTAATTGGGAACGAAAAAACAATAGATACTAACAAATATACCATTTTGGCATTTGATGTTCCCGGCAACGGAAACGATTCTTTCGTAATAGAAAACTATCAGGATTTTACAACCAGAGATATTGCCAGAATTTTTATAAAAGGAATTCAAGCTTTACATATCAACCAATTGCACACCATTATTGGCGGTTCTGTTGGTGGAGGAATTGCCTGGGAAATTCTTGCATTAGAACCTAATATTACCCAAAACTTAATTCCGATTGCAACAGACTGGAAATCGACAGACTGGATGATTGCTAATTGTTATTTACAAGAGCAAATCCTGAACAATTCTTCAAGACCTATCGAAGATGCCAGAATTCATGCCATGTTGTGTTATCGCTCTCCTGAATCATTCAAAGAAAAATTTCAACGTACGATCAACGACAACCTTTCGATTTTTAATATCGAAAGCTGGTTGGCACATCACGGCGAAAAATTACAAAAAAGATATCAATTGGCATCGTATAAACTGATGAACCAATTGCTTAAAACCATAGATATTACCAGAAATAGTGACGATTTTGAAACTTTATTGTCCAGAACAAATACTGCGATCCATATTATCGGAATCAACTCAGATTTGTTTTTTACACCAAAAGAAAATCGTGAAACATTTCAGGAATTAAAGAAGTTCAAAAAGAATGTTTTTTACAGCGAAATAGATTCGGTTCACGGACATGACGCTTTTTTAATCGAGTACAAACAACTAGATCATTTACTTGCCGATATTTTTAAGGCAGAAACAATAGAAAAATAAAATGAAAATATTAAAATTTGGAGGCAAATCGTTATCAAACGGAGAAGGACTTAACAAAGTAGTTTCAATCATTTCTGATAAAGTAAATCAAGGAGAACAAATTGCAGTTGTAGTTTCAGCACGCGGAAATGCAACAGATGAATTAGAATATATTTTGAAACTTGCCGCTAAAAATGGCAATTATAAACCATTATTTGAGAATTTTAAAGCCTATCAAATATCAGATTATCCAAAAGTAGATCTGTCTGAAGAATTTAATGTTTTAGAAAAACTTTTTGAAGGCGTTAGCTTAATTGGAGATTATAGTAACAAAATAAAAGATCAGATTTTGTCGAAAGGCGAATTGCTTTCAGCTAAATTATTAACTGCTATTTTAAAAGAAAAAGGAGTTCCGGCTAATTTTGTTGATTCGAGAGAATTGCTAAAAACCGATTCTAAATTTGGTGATGCACAACCTTTGGAACAACTTTCCAAGAAAAATGTCATCAATTATTTTAAAGAACATAACGGTTCAACCGTAAATATTGTAACCGGTTTTATTGGATCAAACAACAATAACGACACCACGACTTTAGGAAGAAACGGAAGTAATTATACCGCATCATTAATTGCTAATTATCTAAATGCCGAAGAATTACAAAACTTCACTCATGTTGACGGAATTTATACAGCAAACCCGGATCTTGTTGCTGATGCAAAAAAAATAGAGTTTTTATCGTTTAATGAAGCAAATGAATTAGCGAATTTTGGAGCAACGATTTTACATGCAAAAACCATCATTCCTTTATTAGAAAAAAATATTCCGCTACGTATTTTAAATACATTCAATCATGAAAATCGCGGAACTTTAATCACTTCAGATTCGACTAAAGAAGGAATCAAAACTCTTTCGGTTTTAGAAAACGTGTCGCTGGTGAATCTTGAAGGCCGTGGATTACTTGGAAAAGCCGGAGTTGATGCCCGAATTTTTAAGGTTATGGGCGATCATAATATCAGCGTAAGTATTATTTCACAAGGTTCTTCAGAAAGAGGAATTGGTCTTGTTGTTGCAACAGATAAAGCGACTCTTGCGATGGTAGAACTTGAAAAAGAGTTTGAAAATGACTTTTATTCTAAAGATGTAAACCAAATTACGGTTACAGATAATGTTTCGGTAATTTCGATTATTGGTCAGGATTTAAGCACTTTTCATAAACCATATACGGCTTTAATAAAAAATAAAATAGTTCCAATATTATTTAACAACACGGTTACTGGCAAGAACGTGAGTTTGGTAGTTAAAAAAGCAGAACTAAATAAAGCATTAAACGTAATTCACGGAGAGATTTTTGGAGTTTCTAAAAAGATCAATATTGCTATTTTTGGTCACGGATTAGTAGGCGGAACTTTAATCAATCAGATTTTAGAATCTGCTGCTGCAATCGAAAAACGTAAAGACATTAAACTGAATGTATTTGCAATTGCAAATTCTAAGAAATTACTTTTAAACAAAAACGGCGTAACTTCCGGATGGAAAAATGATATTCAGAAAGAAGGACTTGATTATACTATAAATGATGTAATTGCTTATGCAAATCAATATCATTTAGAAAATTTAATTGCAATAGATAATACCGCAAGTGCCACATTTGTAGAAAACTACATTACGCTTGCAGAAAGCAGTTTCGACTTGATTTCTTCGAATAAAGTTGCCAATACTTTAAGTTATGGCTTTTATAAAGAATTAAGGAAAGCTTTAGCCGAAAACCAAAAGAATTATTTGTACGAAACCAATGTTGGTGCAGGTTTACCATTAATTGATACCATAAAATTATTGCACCTTTCGGGTGAAAATATCACAAAAATAAAAGGGGTTTTCTCCGGAACATTGAGTTATTTATTCAATAATTTCTCAGCAAAAGATGCTCCGTTTAGCCAGATATTGCAAGAAGCAATCGATAACGGCTATACAGAACCGGACCCGCGTGAAGATTTATGTGGAAATGATGTTGGTAGAAAATTATTGATTTTGGCAAGAGAATTAGATTTACAAAATGAGTTTGAAGAAATCTCAATTCAGAATCTAATTCCGGAACATTTGCGTGAAGGAAATGTATCAGATTTCTTAACTAAACTAAAAGAATTTGACCCAATTTACGATAAAATAAAAGCAGATCAAAAACCAAATCATGTATTAAGATACATTGGTGAATTGTCCGGAGATTTGCAAAATGACAAAGGAATTCTGGAAGTAAAACTAGTTTCAGTACCTTCTGATACTGCTTTAGGCGGATTAAAAGGATCTGATTCTTTCTTCGAAATTTATACAGAATCTTATGGAGACCGACCAATCGTAATTCAGGGAGCCGGTGCAGGTTCTGCAGTAACAGCGAGAGGAGTTTTTGGAGATATTTTGAGATTATCTGATAAAGGGTAGGAAGATTTTGGATTTTAGAATTTAGATTGCAGATTTTAGATTTATACGCCTAGTTTGTCATTTCGAGGAACGAGAAATCACACACGAAATTCGTTCAATCTTTGTCGCCAATCTGGTGTGATTTCTCCTTACGTCGAAATGACAAGATTGCGAAGAATAAAACAACAAAAAACAAAAAAATAACAACACAATGAAAGTAACTTTAGACAGAGTAAACGACGCTTTTCATTTTAAACTCAAAAATGAAAGAGGTCATGTAGTTGACGTTGACAGCAGAGCCGAATTTGGCGGAAGCGATTTAGGTGCAAGTCCGATGGAACTTGTATTAATGGGAGTTGCAGGATGCAGCGCCATTGATATGATTTCAATTTTAAAGAAACAACGTCAGGAAATAACATCATTTAACGCCGAAGTTGAAGGAGAACGTGTAAAAGTTGGAGAAGCAACACCATTTAAAGAAATCAATGTGGTTTTTTACTTAGAAGGTGATATCAATCCTGAGAAAGCAAAAAAAGCTGCGCAACTTTCTTTCGAGAAATATTGTTCAGTAGCCAAAACAGTTGAACCAACAGCTACAATCAAATATAAAGTTGTATTGAACAACGAAGCATTATAAAATTAGAAAATGAGTCAATTTGTGAATTAGAAAATGCTCAGATCGGGTATAAATGAAATTGACTCGCTTTAGTTTAGATTTTAAGTTTTGTTTTTCTCAGCGAAAAACTTGAAACTTGAAACTTGGAACAAAAAAAAAACAAAAACACACAATGAACGAACAAGAATTTGGCTTTGAAACTCTAGCCATACGTACACATTTAGAAAAAACACAATTTCAGGAACATTCAACACCTTTGTTTTTATCTTCAAGTTTTGTATTTGAAGATGCAGAGGACATGAGAGCATCCTTCACGGAAGAAAAAGTCCGCAATATTTATTCCCGTTTTAGCAATCCAAATACAACAGAATTTGTTGACAAAGTTTGTGCGATGGAAGGTGCTGAAGCCGGTTATGCTTTTGCAACCGGAATGGCTGCAATATATTCTACGTTTGCCGCATTGTTAGAATCAGGAGATCATATTGTTTCTGCAGGAAGTGTTTTTGGATCAACTCACGCGTTGTTCATGACTTATTTTCCAAAATGGAAAATCGAAACATCTTATTTTGATATCAATAAACCAGAAACAATAGAAAGTTTTATTAAACCAAATACTAAAATTCTATACGCTGAAACGCCTACAAATCCTGGTGTTGATGTAATTGATTTAGAATTATTAGGAACTATTGCAAAAAAACACAATTTGATTTTAATAATCGATAACTGTTTCGCTACACCATATATTCAGCAGCCTATTAAATACGGTGCGCATTTAGTCATTCATTCTGCAACAAAATTAATAGACGGTCAAGGTCGTGTTTTAGGAGGAGTTGTAGTTGGAGAAGGAGAATTAATTCGTCAAATTTACCTGTTTTCAAGAAATACAGGACCGGCAATGTCGCCATTTAATGCATGGGTTTTATCAAAAAGTTTAGAAACTTTGGCAGTTCGTGTTGATAAACATTGTGAAAATGCTTTAAAAGTAGCTGAATTTTTAGAAAGCCATCCAAATGTAGAAACGGTGAAATATCCATTTTTGAAATCTCATCCAAAATATGAAATTGCCAAAAAACAAATGCTTTTAGGTGGTAATATTATTGCGATAGAAATTAAAGGCGGTCTTGAAGCAGGAAGAAAATTTCTGGACAAGATTAAATTATGTTCTCTTTCAGCAAATATTGGCGATGTAAAAACAATTGTTACGCATCCGGCTTCAACAACGCATAGTAAATTGTCTGAAGAAGATCAATTAGCAGTAGGAATTACTCAAGGATTAGTTCGTGTTTCTGTAGGTTTAGAAACAGTAGCAGATGTAATTGCTGATTTGAAACAAGCACTTTCTTAAAGAATTAGATAATTATAATAAAATGGCGATTTTTAACTATGATAAAATTATAATTAAAAGTCGTCATTTCTTTTTTGATGCATTATCCTTTTTAGGAAAGTCAGGAAGGATATGGCATGATGCTATTTCTGCTACATATGTTGTTGATAAAAATGCCTTAGACAGTGATATTAAATTCCATGATTTGAATTTAATTGGAGTTCCGGAAGTAAATTAGTTAAACTATACTAATTTAGTAGAACTTACTTTTCTAATCTGTTATTATTCTCGTTCAAAAAGCTTATTTTTGTTGCAGAAAAATATTTAGAATGTTTATTTAGATCAGAAATCTAAAATCTACGCTCTAAAGTCTAAAATATTTAAAAAGTGCTTTCAAAGAAAACAAAATACGGAATTAAGGCTTTAACTTACTTGGCTAGACGTGAAAATAATGAACCAGTACAAATTGCCGAAATTGCAAAAAGTGAACATATTTCGATAAAATTCTTAGAAAGTATATTGTTGTTACTTAGAAACTCCGGTTTTCTGGGGGCAAAAAAAGGAAAAGGCGGAGGTTACTATCTCATAAAAGACCCAAAGGATATTAGTATGGCAAAAGTATACCGAATTCTTGAAGGTCCAATTGCGTTACTTCCATGTGCGAGTCATAATTTTTATGAAAGATGCGATGATTGTGACGATGAAACTACTTGTGCAGCAAGACGTTTGATGATGGAAGTTCGTGATAATACGCTTAAAATATTAGAGAGTAATTCCTTGGCTGATATTGCATTTTAAACCAGTTTTTTCACCATATAAGTGATATAAGTTCATTTAATTCAGGACTTATATCACTTATATGGTAGATAAATTAAAAAATCAATTTATATCCAGCCAGGAAAAGCATTACTGCAATTGCATTTCGAAGGAAAGTGTCAGGTACTTTTCCGCTTAACATACTTCCTATAAAAATTCCCGGAAGAGATCCCATTAGCAATTGGCCTAATAAAATTAAGTCAAGATTTCCCATTGAGGCGTGTCCAATTCCGGCAACCAGAGTTAGCGGAACAGCATGGGCAATTTCGGTACCTACCAAACGTGGCGTTGGTAAAAGCGGATAAAGAAAAAATAAAGTTACAGTTCCTAAAGCTCCGGCTCCTATAGATGTTAATGTTACGGTTGCCCCAAGTAAAACACCAATACCAATAGTCAGCATATTTTGAGTATGACTTTCGCTGTGAAATTTATCACCGGCATGTTTTTGAGAATATACCAAAAGCTTCTTTTTGAATAAAATAGCAATCGAAGTAAAAAGCAAAGCCCAGCCTAAACTATATTTTATTACAGCGTTTATGGTTGATATGTCGGTTTTTATGCTATTCAATATCCATAAAGTCAATAAAGCGGCAGGAACACTTCCTAAAGTTAACCAACCCGTAATTGTCCAATTGATATTACCTTTTTTATGGTGTACAAATACGCCTCCCATTTTAGTAAAAGCAGCATATAGTAAATCAGTTCCAACTGCAGTCGTAGGCGGAATACCAAAATACAGCAAAATTGGAGTCATTAATGAGCCGCCTCCCACACCTGTTAATCCAACTACGAAACCTACTACTAAACCGGCGATTACAAGACCTATTTGAAAATCCATGAATAAAAATTTGTTGCTAAAATAACAACAATTTTATAATTATCCTATAGATATTGTAGAGATTAGGAAAGGTATTTGAAATGCAAATCATTTTTAATGAAATACTGTTTTAAATATATCGTGATCGATATTATTTGTTAAATTAATTTATTGAATTTTTCAGAACAGCTTTAAATGTAATATAGCTGTAATTAGACACTTAAAAAATCGAAAATATTACTTTGTTATTTAGAAATAAATAGTATTTTTGCAAAGTAATCTATTAACCCGATAGGGTAATAGTTTTTGAAAACAAATTTAATCATTCTACGATGGAGAAGGAACTGAAAATAGATAATGTCAGCATCAAACCGGATGTCTTATTAAAAGAAAAACTATGGGTTGTAATTCCTGTTGTTTTGTTGGTAGGGTTATTATCTGTGTTGATATACAACCATTATGCTGAGTTTTCTATAGATGGATTTGTTGGAGGATTTGATCAGGAGTTTTTGGTGTTTTTTGCTATAGGAGTTTTTGCCCAATTGGTAGACGGAACATTAGGAATGGGTTATGGAGCGACTTCTACATCTTTTTTATTAGCTTACGGAGTTCCACCTGTAATCAGCAGCACAGGAGTTCACGTTGCAGAAATGTTTACTACCGGAGCATCAGCAATTTCTCATCATAGATTTGGAAATATCAATAAAAAATTGGTAAAACATTTATTGATTCCGGGAGTTTTAGGTTCTATTATTGGAGCTTATTTATTATCTGATGTTATTAATGGTGATGTTATAAAGCCATTTATTGCTGTTTATATGATTGTTTTGGCCGTTATAATTATCAGAAAAGCTTTAGCTAAAACCATTGTTAAAAAGAAAACTAAAAAATTAGGATTTTTAGCCACTTTTGGAGGTTTTATGGATGCTGTTGGCGGTGGCGGCTGGGGACCAATCGTAACGTCAACATTATTAGGAAGAGGAAGAAACCCCCGTTATACTATTGGTTCTGTTAATGCTGCTGAATTTGCAGTATCATTTGCAAGCGGAATTACTTTCATGCTTTTTGGCGGAATTCACGGTTGGCAGGTTATTATAGGTTTGATTTTAGGAGGAGTAACTGCAGCGCCAATTGGGGCTTATCTGGTAAATAAAATCAAAAGAAAACCAATGATGGTAGCAGTTGGAATATTAATTATATTATTGAGTTTAAAAACATTATCTAAATTATTGTAATATTTTTTAGAAAGAGAAAGAGAGAATATGAGTGCGACTATTATACAATTATTATTAGATAAGACAAAAGACTTTTCGCTGGATGAAACGCTGGTTTTTTTAGCAAATGAATTTCCGGGAAAAGTGATTTTTTCAACTTCTTTTGGTCAGGAAGATCAGGTAATTACAGATTTTATTGCAAAAAGTAATACAGATATTACCATTTTTACATTAGATACCGGAAGATTATTTCAGGAAACATACGATGTTTTTCATAAAACATTAAAAAAATATAAAAAGCCTATAGAAGTTTATTTTCCAGAAACAACAGCTGTAGAGAATTTATTAAAACATAAAGGCCCAAACAGCTTTTATGATTCGGTAGAAAATAGAAAAGAATGCTGTTTTATTCGAAAGGTAGTTCCATTGAGAAAAGCATTGGCAGGAAACTCAGTTTGGATTACAGGTCTAAGAGCCGAACAATCTGAAAACAGACATGACTTACAATTGTTTGAATACGATGGAGGTTTCGAAATCATAAAATTTAATCCATTATTGAAATGGAGTTTAGAAGAAGTAGAAACGTATTTGTCAGAAAACAATGTTCCTCAAAATGCTTTGCACAAACAAGGTTTCGTAAGTATAGGTTGTGCGCCATGTACAAGAGCAATTTTTCCTGGTGAAGATATCAGAGCCGGAAGATGGTGGTGGGAATCCAGTCATAAAGAGTGTGGTTTGCATAGTGCTAAAAAAGAGTAAAGAGGAAAGAGAATAGAAGGAAGAGAATAGAATAAAGAAGCAAGAATATAGATTCAAGACAATAGATTAAAGTTCCGGAGGAACGATTTATATTGTAGCGCCGGATTTTAATCCGGGGGAAATGAAGATTCGTATTGTAGCGTCGTCCCGACGCTTCGGGATTAACCCGATGTTTCTATAATGAGGTAGCCAATTTATCCGATGGATTTAGAATGAAGCAATGGAATTTTATTCCGTTGAAAAAACAAAAACAAAATACACAGAATAACGATCGTTTTAGAGATTTTAGATTAACTCACAATAATAATCTGGAGCTATAAACTTTCAAGCATTAAACAAAAAAACACAATGAGTTCAGTATTAAAAACAAACGCTTTAGAGAGTGAAGCGATATACATTTTCAGAGAAGTAATTTCACAATTTGACAAGCCTGTTTTACTTTTTTCTGGAGGAAAAGATTCTATAACATTAGTGCGTTTGGCACAAAAGGCATTTTTTCCTGCTAAGATTCCGTTTCCTCTATTGCATGTTGATACAGGACACAATTTTCCTGAAACAATTGCTTTCAGAGACAAATTGGTTGAAGAGTTAGGTTTGGAATTAATCGTTCGTAATGTTCAGGATGCTATTGATGAAGGAAAAGTGGTTGAAGAAACTGGGAAATATTCAAGTAGAAACAGTTTACAGACCACAACACTTTTAGATGCAATTGAAGAATTTAAGTTCGATGCTTGTATTGGTGGTGCGCGTCGTGATGAAGAAAAAGCAAGAGCAAAGGAGCGTATTTTTTCAGTTCGTGATGATTTCGGTCAATGGGATGAAAAAAATCAAAGACCTGAGTTATTTGATATTTTGAATGGAAAAATAGAAAACGGACAAAACGTTCGTGTTTTCCCAATTTCAAACTGGACAGAATTAGATGTTTGGAGTTATATCGAAAAAGAACACATCGAAATTCCGTCAATCTATTTTTCACATAAAAGAAAAGTTTTTTTGAGAGACGGTTTAATCTGGTCGCATTCTCCTTATGTGTATCAGGAAGAAGACGAACAAATCGAAGAAAGAATTGTTCGTTTCAGAACCGTTGGAGATATGAGTTGTACAGCCGCTGTTGAATCTTATGCAGCAACAATCCAGGAAGTTGTAGGAGAAATTAGAGAATCTACCATTTCTGAAAGAGGAGCCAGAATTGATGACAAACGTTCCGAAGCCGCAATGGAAAAGAGAAAACAACAAGGGTACTTTTAATAATTATGAGTTGTGAATTATAAATTATAAATGCAATTCAGAATTAAAAGTTAGAATCAAAAAAACAAAAACATACAGATTTATAAGTTTCGAAAGAACATGAAGCTTTAAACCTGAAACAATATATTAAGAATGGAAGTTTTAAAAATAGCAACAGCAGGAAGTGTAGATGACGGAAAAAGTACTTTGATCGGGAGATTATTGTACGACACAAAATCATTGACTACAGATAAAATCGAGGCAATCGAAAAAAGCAGTAAACAAAAAGGATATGATTATCTGGATTTTTCATTAGCAACTGATGGTTTAGTGGCTGAAAGAGAACAAGGAATTACGATTGATGTTGCGCACATTTATTTTTCGACAGCAAAGAAAAGTTATATTATCGCTGATACTCCGGGTCACGTAGAATATACCAGAAACATGGTTACAGGAGCTTCGACTTCTCAGGTTTCTATTATTTTAATTGATGCCAGAAAAGGTGTAATTGAGCAAACATACCGTCACTTTTTTATCAATAATTTATTGAGAGTAAAAGAGGTAATTGTTGCCATTAATAAAATGGACTTAGTAGATTATTCTGAAGAAGTTTTCAATAAAATCAAAACAGATTTTCAGGCGTTAAACGCTAAAAGTACTTTTAAGGAACAAAATGTAAGTTACATTCCGTTAAGTGCGATCAATGGTGGAAATGTAGTAGATCAGTCAAAAGATATGCCTTGGTATACAGGACAAACTGTTCTGGAGCATTTAGAAGGATTGCATTCTTCAGATGTTTTTGAAACAGGAAAAGCACGTTTTCCAGTTCAAACAGTTATTCGTCCAAAGACAGAAGAATTTCATGATTTTAGAGGATATGCTGGAAAATTATACGGAAACTCTATTAAAGTTGGAGATGCCGTTACCGTTCTTCCTTCTTTGACAGAATCAAAAGTATCAAAAATTCACTTCTTCGATAAACAATATGATGAAGCCGTTGCAGGATCTTCGATCACAATCGAATTAGAAAATGATATCAATGTAACAAGAGGCGATATGATTGTAAAATCATCAGAACTTCCAAAAATTGAAAAAGAAATTAATACAACAGTTTGCTGGATGGACAGTAAAAAACTGGTTGCAGGTACAAAATATATTGTACAACACAATACAAATTCAGTTTTAGCCAAAGTAGAAAGTATCAAAAATACCATCTCAACAGATTATTCAGGAACAAAAGAAGCATCGCAATTAGCGATAAACGAAATAGGAGAAGTAAGCATCAAATTAAGTAAACCATTATATTTTGATGCCTATAATGATAATAAATCAAACGGCGCTTTTATCTTAATTGATACAGCAACAAATACCACAGCAGGAGTAGGATTCATTAGATAGTTTTACTGCTGTAAGCTTTAAGCAATAAGCTTTAAGCAAAAAAAAATACAAAGTTAAAAAAGCTTATAGCCTATAGCTTAAAGCCTAAAGCAAAAAACAAATGGAAAGTTTTAGAACAGAAATAGAAAATCCGATTGTTCAGAAAGAGATCATCGATTTAGAAAAAAAGATTCATTTATTCCGTGGAGGAAAAATTGATGATGAGCGTTTTCGTAGTCTTCGTTTAGCACGCGGAATTTACGGACAACGTCAGGAAGGTGTTCAAATGATTCGTATCAAATTACCGTACGGTAAAGTTACGAGCGAACAATTGGTGCGTATCACTAAAGTTTCTGATGAATATTCTACAGGACGTTTGCATATTACAACACGTCAGGACATTCAGATTCACTATGTAAGTTTAGACAGAACTCCGGAACTTTGGGCAAATTTGGCTAAAGATGATGTCACCTTGCGTGAAGCTTGTGGAAACACCGTTAGAAATATTACAGGAAGCGAATTAGCAGGTGTAGACGTAAACGAACCATTTGATGTTTCGCCTTATGCACACGCTTTGTTTCAATACTTATTAAGAAACCCGATTTGTCAGGAAATGGGACGTAAATTCAAAATTTCGTTCTCTTCTTCAGACGAAGATACAGCTTTGAGTTATTTACACGATTTAGGATTTATCCCGAAAATTGTTGATGGTGTTCGTGGTTTCAAAATCATGTTTGGAGGAGGTTTAGGATCGCAACCAGCACATGCTGAATTGCTTTCAGAGTTTGTTCCGGCGAATGAAATTATTCCAACGGCAGAAGGAATCATCCGTATTTTTGATAGATATGGTGAACGTGCAAAAAGAATGAAAGCCCGTATGAAATTTTTAATCAAAGAAATGGGAAGAGATGTTTTCCTTGATTTGGTTGAAAAAGAGAAAAAAGCAATCGCTTTTGAAACATACGAAATCGACACAACCGCTTTTGACGGGCCAATTCCGGAACCATTATTAGAAGTGCCACAAGTTACAATAGAAGATACAAAAGCTTATGAAGCGTGGAAAAAATCGAATGTAATTGCACAAAAACAAGAAGGTTATTATGCTATTGGAATCAAAGTTTTATTAGGAGATTTTTATACGGATAAAGCCAGATTATTAGCCGCATTAATTAAAAATTACGCAGCAAACGAATTACGTTTTTCATTGCGTCAAAATATTGTAATACGTCACGTAAAAGAGGCTAATTTGCCTTTCTTTTATCAGGAATTAGCTAAGTTGAACTTTGTTGATTTAGGTTATAATTCAACCGCAGATATTACAGCATGTCCCGGTACAGATACTTGTAATTTGGGGATTGCAAGTAGTACCGGTATTGCAGAAGAATTAGAAAAAGTGTTAAATGCAGAATATCCTCAATACTTAAACAATCAGGAAATCGAAATTAAAATTTCGGGTTGTATGAATGCTTGTGGGCAACACAATATGTCAGCAATTGGTTTTCAGGGAATGTCAATCAATTCAGGAAAATTAGTAGCTCCGGCATTGCAGGTTTTATTAGGTGGAGGAAGATTAGGAAACGGATCAGGACGTTTTGCCGATAAAGTAATTAAAATTCCAAGCCGTAGAGGTCCGGATGCTTTGCGTACAATCTTAAATGATTTTGATGCGAATGCAAACGGAGAAAAATTCCTGAATTATTACGATCAAAAAGGAGAGAAATATTTCTACGAAATTTTGAAACCTTTCGCTGATGTAACCAATTTAACCGAAGCTGATTTCGTAGACTGGGGTAACGCAGATAACTACGTAAAAGCTGTTGGAGTTGGAGAATGTGCCGGAGTTGTGATCGATTTAGTAGCTACTTTATTATTAGAAGCAAAAGACAAATTGACTTTCGCTCAGGAATCATTCGACGAAGGAAAATGGTCAGATGCAATTTATCATGCTTATGCAGGATTTGTAAATGGGGCAAAAGCATTATTGCTTTCAGAAAACGAAAAAACAAATAACCATGCAGGAATTGTAGACTTATTTGATACTGTTTTCATTGCAACATCAAAAATAGAATTACCAACAACATTTAGAGAATTGGTATATCAAATCAATCAAAATGAGCCTTCAGAAGCATTTGCGAAAGCATATATTCAACAAGGAATTTCATTTTTTGATATAATAGAAAAATACAGAGCTCAAGAATTAGCAAATGCTTAATACAATAAAACCCAAAGTAACTTTAGTTGGCGCAGGTCCCGGCGATCCGGATTTGCTTACGCTCAAAGCCGTAAAAGCACTTGCTGAAGCGAATGTGGTTTTGTACGATGCATTAGCCAATGATGAAATACTAACACATGCACCTAAAAATGCCATCAAAATTTTTGTTGGAAAAAAGATAGGAAATCACGCTTACACGCAAGATCAAATCAATCAGTTAATTGTAGATAATGCATTAACGTATGGAAATGTAGTGCGTTTAAAAGGTGGAGATCCATTTATTTTCGGGCGCGGAAGCGAAGAAATTGAATTTATCGAAAGTTTCGGAATTCCAACAATTGTAGTTCCAGGAATATCTTCAGTAGTGGCAGTTCCTGCGAGTCAGGGAATATCCATTACAAAAAGAGGTGTTTCAGAAAGTTTTTGGGCGATTACCGGAACAACATCTGATAGAAAATTATCATCAGATGTAGCTTTGGCAGCACAATCCTCTGCAACAGTGGTTATTTTGATGGGAATGCACAAATTGCCTCAGATTATCGATTTGTTTCAAAAAGAAGATAAAGGAGATTTGCCTGTAGCGATTATTCAAAACGGAACAACAGTCGAAGAAAAAGTAGGAGTTGGGACTGTAGATTCGATTTTAGAGATTGTAAAACAGCAAAAACTGAGTTCACCAGCTATTATTGTTCTTGGAAACGTTGTTCGCGAAAGCAATAAACTAAAAGGTTTTTACGAAGAGTTTTTGTCAAAAGAAATTGTTCGATAAGAAAAAAATCATCTAATTTTGATTGGATGAAAATAAATTAAAATGGAACAAAACGAATTATATCCTGTGTTTTTAAAACTTCATAGTCTGAATGTTTTAATTGTGGGAGGAGGAAACGTTGGGTTAGAAAAGCTCTCTTTTTTATTAAAGTCGAGTCCCAATGCAAATGTTGAGGTAGTAGCGCCAAATTTCCATTTAGAAATAAAGGTTTTGGCCGAGAGACATCCTTCGATTACATTAACAAAATCGAAGTTCAAAAAGAAAATGCTCAAAAAACGTCATATGGTTATCGCTTGTACGGATGATTTACAAGTCAATAAAAGAGTATATGATTTATCCCGAAAGCGTTATTTGATTTGCAATATTGCCGATACGCCGGATTTATGTGATTATTATTTAGGAGGAATCGTAACAAAAGGAAATGTGAAAATTGCCATTTCGACCAACGGAAAATCACCAACAACAGCCAAAAGACTTCGGGAGTTTTTTGAAGAAGTGATTCCCGATGATATCAACAAAATGGTTGAGAACCTTAATGAATACAGAAAAACATTAAAAGGTGATTTTGAAGATAAGGTTAAAAAGATGAATGAGATCACAGCTTCATTGAAAAATAAGGAATAATAAGAATTCCGGAGGAACGGTTCATATTGTAGCGTCGGGTTTTAACCCGATGTATGAGCCAGATTACCGCTTCATAAAAAAATAGAGAGTAAAAAATCCCCCAAAGAAATCAATGATAAAAATCATTGAAATTAGAATAAATTATTCGTTTCTTTGTGTTATTAAGAATGATTATAAACAAATACCATAATGATTAAAACAGATATACTTATAATTGGAGCAGGACCAACAGGTTTATTTGCCGTTTTCGAGGCAGGATTATTAAAATTAAAATGTCATATTTTAGATGCTTTGCCACAAGCAGGAGGACAACTTTCAGAATTGTACCCTAAAAAGCCTATTTATGATATTCCTGGTTTCCCTGAAGTTTTAGCAGGAGATTTAATTGATAACTTACAAGAGCAAATTAAACAATTTGAACCAGGTTATACATTAGGAGAACGTGCAGAAACAATCGACAAGCAAGAAGACGGAAGTTTTATTGTAACCTCAAACAAAGGAACTAAATTTCATGCACCGGTTATCGCTATTGCAGGAGGTTTAGGAAGTTTTGAGCCTCGCAAACCACTTATCGAAGATATCGAGTTTTATGAAGATAAAGGAGTAAAATACTTTATCAAAAATCCGGAGAAATTCAGAGATAAAAGAGTTGTAATTGCCGGAGGAGGAGATTCAGCATTAGACTGGAGTATCTTTTTAGCAAATGTAGCTTCAGAAGTAACTTTGATTCACCGTAGAAATGAATTTAGAGGAGCTCTTGATTCAGTAGAAAAAGTACAGGAATTAAAAACAGCCGGAAAAATCAAATTAATTACTCCTGCAGAAGTAATTGGAATCAATGGTGCAGAGCATGTTGAATCATTAGATATCGAAGAAAACGGAGCACACCGTAAAATCGAAACAGATTTCTTTATTCCACTTTTCGGACTAACACCAAAACTAGGTCCAATAGGAGATTGGGGATTAGAAATCGAGAAAAATGCTATTAAAGTTAACAATGCATTAGATTACCAAACCAATATTCCCGGAATCTTTGCCATTGGAGATATCAATACATATCCCGGGAAATTAAAATTAATTCTTTGTGGTTTCCACGAAGCAACTTTAATGTGTCAGGCAGCATACGGAATTATCAATCCGGGTAAAAAATATGTCCTTAAATATACAACAGTTTCTGGTGTAGACGGTTTTGACGGAACTCGTAAAGAAGCTCCAAAAGCGGTTGTTAAGGCGATAGTTTAGTCTAAGACGCTAAGGTTCTAAGTAACTAAGGCTCTAAGATTTTTATAAAAAAAGCTCAAACTTTTAGTTTGGGCTTTTTTTATTCGCTATTGTTAAGAATCCCAGAGGGATGACATGTTTATAGAAAAGAAATTATTCGTTTGTAAAAGAGCTCCAGCGGAGCGACATATATTTCGCTCCGCTGGAGTTTTTGTGTTATGCTGATTGTTTTTTCTATAAATATGATGCTCCTCCGGAGCTAAATCGCATAAAAGATGAAAAACTTAGAACCTTAGTATCTTAGCCTCTCAGAACCTTCAAAAAAAACATATCTTTGTAATTATAAATTTTGATTATCATGAATTTAGAGGCTAGAAAATATCAATTTATTCAAGAGTTGGTTAAGGTGGAAGATGAAAGAATTTTAGAAAAACTCGAATTAGTTTTGAAGGCAAATCAAAATGATTGGTTTGATGAATTATCACAATCTGAGAAAAATGAAATTCAAATTGGATTAGACCAAGCCGAAAAAGGTGAATTTACCAGCCATGAAGATGTTATGAAAAGATTTTCGAAATGGCATTAAAATTTATTTGGACTTAACAAGCTGTAAAAGGCTTTAATAAAGTTATTGATTATTTGGAAGCTAAATGGACAGCAAAAGAAATTTTGAATTTGGAAAATAAAATCCAGCAAGTAATAAATCAAATCAGTCATAATCCAGAACAATTTCCAAAATCTGAAAAAAGCGCATCGCTACATAAAGCAATTGTAGACAAAAATAATTATTTAATTTATAGAGTAAATAAGGAATCCAATAGTGTTGAGATTATCAATTTTAGAGGAACAAAACAAAAGCCTAAACACTAAGGTCAATTTGTAAACTAAAAAGTTAAGACTGCTGGCTGTAGGGATTTAGTCATAAAAGATTTTATATATAAAGCTCAAACTATTATGGTTTCTTTTTTATTCACTATTATTAAGAATCCCAGAGGGATGATATATTTATAGAATAGCATAATTGAGTTTTTAAATAGAGCCCCAGCGGGGTGAAATATTATGTTCAAAACATGATCACTATGTTACTCCGCTGGAGCTTTCTATAAAAATGATGTTTTTTTGCTATAAACATTAAGCTCCTTCGGAGCTTTTAATATTTTACTTATAAACTCAGTATCTTAGAATCTTAGTCTCTCAGCACCTTAAAAAAAAGAAACTTAGACTCTCAGAATCTTAGCCACTTAGAAACTTTAAAAAACACTTGCAATTGTTCAGGTTATGTCTTTACTTTGCACTGTTCTTAAAATTACTGAAAGTTATCACGAAAGGCGGAGGGAAAGACCCAATGAAACCTTAGCAACCCTTTATCATAAAGAAGGTGCTACATTCTACTTTATACTATTCTTAGTATCAAAGATAGATAACACAAATACATAAAAGTATTTCTCAAAACTCTTCCTGACAACTTACAATATAATTTTACCGAATTCACTTTGGTATCATGAGCGAATCATTGGCGCATTTTTGCCGTCAATCTTTCCCGCTTTTCGTTGCAATCTTTTGCTTTTTAAAGAAAAAAGCAAAAGGATTTCCACTTCAATCGGGGCTAATGAGCCATCAATAGTGAATTTTTGGAATTAATGTGAATCAAAATATCGTACTAAACCTGATGCGTTTTTAAAAACCCGTCTGGTTTAGTAAACGTTAGAATTATAATTAAATAAAAAACTTAGCAACTTAGAACCTTAGCGTCTTAACAGCTAAAAGTCAAAAAGATATGTCAATAACAATTCAGGAAGCAATAAAAAAAAACATCCTAATCCTTGATGGAGCAATGGGTACGATGTTGCAACGCTATAATTTCTCCGAAGAAGATTTTCGTGGAGAGCGTTTCAAAGATTTTCCACATCCGTTAAAAGGAAACAACGATTTACTATCCATAACACAACCACAAGCAATCCGCGATGTCCACGCCGCTTATTATGAAGCTGGCGCAGACATTGTAGAAACCAACACATTTTCAGGAACTACGATCGGTATGGCCGATTATTTCCTGGAAGATTTGGTTTACGAATTAAATTACGAATCGGCTAAAATTGCCAGAGAAGTAGCCGATGAATTTACAGCCAAAAATCCGGATAAACCACGTTTTGTAGCCGGTTCAATTGGCCCAACAAACCGTACAGCAAGTATGTCACCAGATGTAAACGATCCGGGTTACAGAGCCGTAACATTTGACGATTTACGTATTGCGTACAAACAACAAGTCGAAGCCTTAATAGATGGAGGCTGCGATTTACTTTTGGTAGAAACAATCTTTGATACTTTAAATGCCAAAGCAGCACTTTTTGCAATCGAAGAAGTAAAAGATGAACGTAATCTTGATATCCCGATCATGGTTTCAGGAACAATTACAGATGCTTCAGGAAGAACACTTTCGGGACAAACCGTAGAAGCGTTTTTGATTTCAGTTTCGCATATTCCGTTATTGAGTGTAGGATTCAATTGCGCTCTTGGAGCCGATTTGTTGAAACCGTATTTGAAAACATTAGCACAACATACAAGCTTTAATGTTTCGGCACATCCAAATGCAGGTTTACCAAACGCATTCGGACAATACGATGAAACACCGGAACAAACTCAGGCATTTATCAAAGAATATTTAGACGATAATTTAATCAATATTATTGGTGGTTGTTGCGGAACAACTCCGGATCACATCAGATTAATTGCTGAAGTTGCGAAGGATTATAAGCCGAGAGTGGCGCCAGTATTGGTGTAAAAATTTATATAAAGAAAATATAGTTGTTCTTGAAGAATTAATATGAAATTAAAATATTTAGGTTTATTAGTCTTTCTTTCAATTTTACTTACGCAATGTGCTTCGTCAGCAAGCATTGAAGGGATGACGGTTAAAAATTATAAAGCAGAAAAAAAAATTGGAGATAAAATTTACATAAAATCTGTTACAGGCGGAAAAAAAACAAATCCGTTATGGACGTCTAAGATTTCTAATGAAAATTTTGAAGAGGCATTTAAAAAGTCTGTTATTGAATCTGAAGTATTTTCGAAAATAGATTCGATTACAAATGACGACGACTGGGTTCTTGAAATTAATTTAATCTCTGTAGATCAACCTTTTTTTGGTACGACTTTTACGGTCAAAACGACAATAGAGTATAAGTTTTATTACAAAAATGAATTAAAGTTTAGTAAGAATATTAAACAATCGGGTAGCGCTAAAATGTCAGATGCACTTATTGGGTCAAAAAGGTTACGATTAGCCAATGAAGTTTCGGCAAAAAATAATATAAATGAGTTACTTCGATCATTAAACGAAATAGCTTTGAATATTACAGCTAGCGCAAGCATCTCACCGGTGCCTGCAAAATAAAGTTTTTTTTTGAAAATTTATTTTTAATATAGATTTCTATAAATACAAGCAATATCAAAAATGGATGGAGACCATATTGTTTATTCAGAAGATGGAGAAGTTTTTAAAGGATTTCTAAATTCACATTGGTACGATACAGCGAGTCCATATTTGTATTGTGTTTCTGAACTAAAAAGTATTAGAAGCAAGATTGATAATAACGAAAAATTCAAAATAGAAAGTAATGGTAAAATATATCACATTACGACAAATTTAGAATTTAAGACATGGATAGAAAAGGTGTTTTGCGGAGGATTCGAAAAACATGTTTTTATTGACTACGAATTTAATTAAAAATAAATGTTCCGTAGGAACAACAGATCGGTAGCAAAATAAAATTGTTTAAAAAACGATAATTGAAATCGTGAAGAATATAAAGTTATTTTGAAACCGAGTGTCGCGTGAGGAATAGAAGCGGCTAGCCCACAGCCTGACGAAGGAAGTGCGAGGACTAATAGCGGATAGCCCGACCCGGAGGGGCACGCCCAAAATAACAAAATAAGATTGTAAAATATAAGAATGAGATTGCTTCGTTCCTCGCAAAGACAAGCAAGACGTTAAAATAAAAGTTCCAGAGGAACGAAACATATTGTAGCAACGGAATTTATTCCGTTGGAAAATTGAAAAAAGAAAATGGCAGAAAATAGAAGAGACCTTGTATTAGCAGGATTAGAACCGTTGATTATTACGCCTAACAGTGTTTTTGTAAACATTGGAGAGCGTACGAATGTTACGGGTTCAAGAAAATTCCTTCGCTTAATCAAGGAAGAGAAGTATGACGAGGCACTTGATATTGCAAGACAGCAGGTAGAAGGAGGAGCGCAAATCATCGATATTAATATGGATGAGGGAATGCTTGACGGGGTTCAGGCAATGACTAAATTTTTGAATTTAATTGCATCAGAACCCGATATTTCGAGAGTGCCGATTATGATCGACAGTTCGAAATGGGAAATCATTGAAGCAGGTCTAAAAGTAGTACAAGGAAAAAGTGTTGTAAACTCGATTTCGTTGAAAGAAGGCGAAGAAGCCTTTATTCACCATGCTAAATTAATCAAACGTTACGGAGCTGCGGCTATTATTATGGCTTTTGACGAAGTAGGTCAGGCCGATAATTTTGACCGAAGAGTAGAGATTTGTCAGCGTTCGTATGATATTTTGGTTAACAAAGTTGGTTTTCCTCCACAGGATATTATTTTCGATTTGAATATTTTCCCAGTTGCAACCGGAATGGAAGAACATCGCTTAAATGCTTTGGACTTTTTTAGAGGTACAAAATGGGTTCGTGATAACTTGCCCCATGCGCATATTAGTGGTGGTGTGAGTAACGTTTCATTCTCTTTTAGAGGAAATGATACGGTTCGTGAAGCGATGCACTCGGTGTTTTTATACCATGCGATCAAGAACGGAATGACAATGGGAATCGTAAATCCGGAAATGCTTTCGATTTATGATGATATCCCTAAAGATTTATTAGAACACGTTGAAGATGTAATTCTTGACCGACGCGACGACGCAACAGAAAGACTTTTGGACTTTGCTGAGAACGTAAAAGGCGAAGTAAAAAGTGATGAAAAGGCGATTCAGGAATGGCGTTTAGGAACGGTTCAGGAACGTATTACGCATTCATTGGTAAAAGGAGTTGACGCTTTTATTGAAGAAGATGTTGAGGAAGCTCGTTTGGCAGCAACAAAACCTATTGAAGTTATCGAAATCAATTTGATGACGGGAATGAATGTCGTTGGAGATTTATTCGGAAGCGGGAAAATGTTCCTGCCTCAGGTTGTAAAATCAGCACGTGTAATGAAAAAAGCCGTTGCGTATTTATTGCCTTATATCGAAGCAAGCAAACAAGCGGGAGACAAACAAGGAAACGGAAAAATTTTGATGGCAACCGTAAAAGGTGATGTTCATGATATTGGTAAAAACATCGTTTCGGTAGTTTTGGCGTGTAATAACTATGAGATTGTAGATCTTGGTGTTATGGTGCCTCCGGAAAAAATTATTGCTGCGGCGATTGAACACAATGTAGATATTATTGGTTTAAGCGGATTGATTACACCTTCGCTTGACGAAATGGTGTATCTGGCCAAAGAATTAGACAAACAAGGAATCAAAATTCCTATTATGATTGGTGGAGCAACGACTTCGCGTGCGCATACAGCCGTGAAAATTGCGCCACAATATAGAGAAACTGTAATTCACGTAAACGATGCTTCTAGAGCCGTTACTGTTGCAGGAAACCTGTTAGATCATAACCGAAAAATATATGCAAGCGATATTCGTGCAGAATATGATGCGTTTAGAGAAACGTTTTTGAATCGTTCTAGAGATAAAAACTTTTTAACAATCGAACAAGCACGTAAAAACAAATTACAATTGGATTGGGACGAATATACGCCAACCAAACCAAAAGTAATAGGCAAACAAATCATCGAAGTAGAACTGGATGTTTTGGTTCCGTATATCGACTGGACGCCATTTTTTAGAACATGGGAATTGTTCGGGAAATATCCGGCAATTTTAACAGATGAGGTTGTGGGAACAGAAGCGACTTCGGTTTTTGCAGATGCACAGGAAATGCTGAAAGTGATTTTGGCAGAGAAAAAATTATCAGCAAAAGGTATTTACGGGATTTTCCCGGCAAACCAGATTGATGATGACGATATTGAATTGCGTGATGAAAACGGAAAAGTGTTGGAGAAATTCTTAACACTTCGCCAGCAATCTCAAAAAACAAAAGGGGCACCAAATATCGCTTTATCTGATTTTATCTTGCCAAAAGATAGCGGAATTACAGATTATATAGGAGCATTTTGTGTTACAACTGGTTTTGGCGTAGATGAATGGGCAGCCGAATTCGAAAAAGATTTGGATGATTATAATTCAATTATGGTTAAAGCATTAGCCGATCGTTTTGCTGAGGCTTTCGCCGAATATCTTCACGAAAAAGTGCGTCAGGATTTCTGGGGTTATGATGCTGAAGAATCGCTTTCGACAGAAGATTTGATCGAAGAAAATTATAAAGGAATTCGTCCTGCTCCAGGATATCCGGCTTGTCCAGATCACTTAGAGAAACCAACAATCTGGAAACTCTTAAACGTGGCCGATGAAATTGGAGTAACCCTGACGGAAAGCATGGCAATGTGGCCGGCTTCATCGGTTTCTGGATATTATTTCGGAAACCCGAAAAGTAAATACTTCGGACTCGGAAAAATAAAAGAAGATCAGGTGGTAGATTACGCCAAACGAAGAAACGTTCCAACAGATTACGCAATGAAATGGTTAAACCCTAATATAGCAGATTAAATTAGTCAAAAGTCAAAAGTCTTAAAGTCCGAAAGGAAAGACTTTCGACTTTCGACTTTACAACTTTAAGACTTAATAATGAAAGTAACAGAACATATAGAAAACGCCAAAGGAAAAACATTATTCTCATTTGAAATTATTCCGCCTCAAAAGGGGAAAAGCATTCAGGAATTATACGATAATATCGATCCGTTGATGGAGTTTAAACCACCGTTTATTGATGTAACGACTTCTCGCGAAGAGTATATTTATATAGACAAAGGTAACGGGCTTTTAGATAAAAAATTAACTCGTATGCGTCCAGGAACGCTTGGAATTTGCGCTTCTATAAAACATAAATACAACGTAGATACCGTGCCTCACGTACTTTGCGGAGGATTTACAAAAGAAGAAACCGAATATCTTTTGGTAGATTGTAACTACTTGGGAATCGACAATGTGATGGCTTTACGAGGTGACGCTATGAAAGACGAACAATATTTCATGCCAAAAGCCGGAGGAAACGATTATGCGATTGATTTAGTGAAACAAATTAGTTTACTAAATCAGGGAAAATATCTTCATGAAGTAATGGATGCTGATAACAGAGCCAATTTTTGTATAGGAGTTGCCGGTTATCCGGAGAAACATTTAGAATCTCCATCATTACAATCTGACTTAAAAAGACTGAAAGAAAAAGTAGATGCGGGAGCTGATTATGTGGTAACGCAGATGTTTTTTGACAATGCAAAATATTTCAACTTTGTAGAAAAGGCAAGAGAAATGGGAATCACAATTCCTATTATTCCTGGAATTAAACCAATCGCGGTTCAAAGGCATTTACAGGTTTTACCTCAAATTTTCCGTATAGATTTGCCAGAAGATTTGATTCATGCGGTAGATTCGTGCAAGAATAATGCAGAAATAAGACAAGTGGGGATTGAATGGGCGATTCAGCAATCGTTAGAATTAAAAGCTGCCGGAGTTCCTGTTTTACATTATTATTCAATGGGTAAATCTGAGAATATTCGCCAGATTGCGAGCCATCTTTTTTAAGAGTTTACTCGTTTTAGTCATTGAACCCAGTCTTGTCATTCCGAGGAACGAGGAATCTCCGCAAGTAACTCCGCACAGAAAAGCGGACAATCTTTGTCGAGCTTCTTGTGGAGCTTCCTCGTTCCTGGGAATGACAAAAAAACGTAAAAATATACTTTTGCTTCGTTCCTCGCAATGATCAAACAGTTTGGAATTTGGAATTTTTTAATTTGGAATTTTATTTAAATTTACCATTATGAAACAAGAAGAATTACAAGCAATAGCTTCTCAGTTGAAACATCCTACGGGAGAAAAAGGGATCGAAATGGGCAATATGATGAATGAAACCAACATCAATATGACGCATCATTCGATTCAAAATCTACATATAGAGTCAGGAAATATAATTCTGGAATTAGGTCACGGAAATGCTGGACATGTAGAATTTATCTTTGAACAGGCTGAAAATATTAAATATTACGGACTTGAAATGTCTGAATTAATGTTTCAGGAAGCACGCCAGATCAACAGGAATTTTGTCTCCCAAAAACAAGCTTTCTTTTCAGTTTATGACGGAAATATAATTCCGTTTGCAGATGCATTTTTCAATAAGATCTTTACCGTAAATACAATTTATTTCTGGCAGCAACCTGAAAAATTACTTTTGGAAATTTACAGGGTTTTACAGCCAAAAGGAATTTTATGCATCACTTTTGCTGAGAAAAGCTTTATGAAGCAGCTTCCTTTTACTCAATTCGAATTTGATCTTTATAGTACTGAAAAAGCGGAAAAATTGGTTCATAAAACAGCTTTCAAAATAATCAACAAAGAAACTTTAACAGAGAAAGTAAAAAGTAAGACTGGTGAATTGGTCGACAGAGCTTTTACTACTTTAGTTTTAGAAAAATAAGAAAAGAAAGTATTCTATATTTCGAGTTCTTTTTTTGACTACTTTAATTGATTTTTATTTCATTTTTCTTTTTTGAATCGTAATACTTTAAATTTATGGAGGTTAAAAAAATCAATTTTCTCAAAAGTTACAGTAGTATTCTTTTACTTCTTGGCGGAATCATACTTGGAAGTATTTTGGGTTTAGTTTTCGGAAAAGATGTTGAGGTAATAAAACCGCTTGGAGATATTTTCCTGAACTTACTTTTTACAGCAATTATTCCGCTTATTTTTTTTACGATTGCTTCGTCTATTGCCAATTTAGAAAAAACGGAAAAATTAGGAAAGCTTTTTCTAATTATGCTCGCCGTTTTTTTAGGAACAATTCTTATTTCGGCTATTGTAATGATAGTGGCGGTTTATATCTTTCCAATTCATCAGAGTATTATAGTCTCTAAAGTTCCTATAGAAAATATCCAATCCGGAAGTATTGGTGATCAAATAGCAAGATTGGTTACAGTAAATGATTTTTTCGAATTATTGTCCAGAAAGAGTATGTTAGCTCTTATAATCTTTTCGTTTTTGCTAGGATTTGCCAGTTTACAATCTGGAGAAAAAGGAGCTGGTTTTAGAAATTTTCTCGATTCCGGAAACGAAGTCATGAAGCAGCTTCTGACTATGATTATGAAATTGGCACCAATTGGTCTGGGCGCTTATTTTGCTTATCAGGTTGGAGTTTTTGGCCCGCAATTGTTTGGGGCTTATGCAAAACCATTAGGTGTTTATTATGCTGCGTGTACTTTTTATTTCTTTGTTTTTTTTAGCTTATATGCTTTATTAGCAGGAGGCAAAAGAGCATTTGTAGTGTTTTGGAGTAACAATATTACGCCATCTTTAACCGCGATAGGAACCTGCAGCAGTATTGCTACAATTCCGGCAAATCTTGATGCTGCCGAAAAAATGAATATTCCAAAACATGTCAGGAATCTCGTTATCCCAATTGGAGGACCTTTACATAAAGATGGTTCGAGTATGTCTTCGATTTTAAAAATTACCGTTCTTTTTGCTATGTTTGGAAAAGATTTTACAGATCCGTTGACAATACTTCTTGCTTTAGGAATTACAGTAATTGTCTCGATTGTTGAAGGCGGAATTCCAAATGGCGGATATATTGGAGAAGTTTTGGCTATTACCGTTTATGGGTTGCCAATGGAACAAGCTTTGCCGGTTGCCATGATCTTAGGAACTCTTGTTGATCCAATTGCTACTTTATTAAATGCAAACGGTGATGTGATTTGTTCTATGATGGTCTCTCGTTTTTCTGAAAAAACCAAGTGGTAACACAAAACTTCCAAAGCAAATCTTTTTATAATTAAATCAGTATTAATCAGCTTAATCTATAAAGTCTGCGTATTATTTTTAATACGGGATGATATTTGGGCTAAGCATCTAAGTAATATATAATGAATTCAATACTTCAACACGATCTTAATGATATCGAAAACATACTTAACAAGGTAAAACAACAAGGAATAGATTTTCTGCATAATCTTGAAAATATTCCAACTTCAAATAAAAATACAATCGATCCAACCCGAGATTTAAGCGAATTAGGTTTAGGATCATTAGCTGCTTTAAAAGAATTTAATGAGAGATTAGCACCTTTGATGGTTGCTTCTCCAGGGCCAAGATATTTGGGATTTGTAACCGGAGGTTCTACACCTGCTTCAATTGTTGGAGATTGGCTCACAACTGTTTATGATCAAAACACACAAGCTGTAAAAGCACAGGGAGGAGTTTCTGCTTTAATAGAATTTGAAACGATCAATTTGTTGTTGCAATTACTAAACTTGCCTAAGTCATTTTCAGGTGGATTTGTAACCGGAGCAACAATGTCTAATTTTACTTGTTTAGGTGTGGCAAGACAATGGTTTGGCGCTCAATCAGGCAAAGACTTTGCTAAAAACGGGATCTCAGAAACGATAAATATCCTAACTGCAACACCACATTCATCTTCGATAAAAACACTATCAATGTTAGGTGTAGGCAGTAATAATTACACCACAATTAAAACCATAGAAGGCAATCGTGAAGCAATTGATATTGCTGATTTAGAACAGCATATTCAAAATTTAAACGGAAAACCTTTTATCCTTATTTCAAGCGCCGGAACTGTGAATACAGCAGATTTTGATGATTTTGAAGCCATTTCAAAACTTAAAGAAAAGCATAAATTCTGGTGGCACATTGATGCTGCTTTTGGTGGTTTTGCTGCTGTTTCGGATAAATTTAAACACCTTACCGAAGGTTGGGAAGGAGCAGATAGTATTACAATTGATTGTCATAAATGGCTGAATGTTCCTTATGAAAGTGCTTTTTATTTAATTAAAAAAGAGCATATGAATCTTCAAATAGAAACTTTTCAGAATTCTAATGCGCCGTATTTAGGAAATCCGCTGGATAATTTTAATTACCTGAATGTGTTGCCTGAGAACTCGCGCCGTTTAAGAGCTTTACCAGTTTGGTTTTCTTTAGTCGCTTATGGAAAACAAGGTTTTCAGGATATTATAGAAAATAGTGCCGCACTGGCTTTACATTTTGCAAACGCACTTATCGAAAATGATAATTTTGAACTTTTGGCTCCAATTCGTCTCAATAATGTTTGTTTTACTTTGAAAGGAGATCACAATCAGGAAAAAGTTTCTGCGTTTTTAACTCACTTAAATGATAAAGGAAAAGTATTTATGACGCCAACTGTGTATCAAAATAGAAAAGGGATCAGGGCTTCATTTGTCAATTGGAGAACAACTGAAAAAGATATTAAAATAATTATCGAAGAATTAATAAAAACACTTTCAGATCTGGATTTGTAATCAATATTTTTGTGCTGTACTTTAAATAAAAGCAGAAAGAGTCTGCTAACTACAAACAGACTCTTTTCCATCAAAAAAAAACAAAAAACAAGGAAACTAAAGATCCAAATATTATATCCTATACGTAAAAGCTATTGTGGCAATTCGGTTATCAAGATCATATCTTTTATTGATATTTGTTTGGGCTAAAACTGAATTGATGTGAAAATTATTGGTATTAAAAATGTCTGTAATATTAAGTTTGATATTGCCTTTCTTAGAAAGAACCTGTTTAGATATTCCGATACTAAAATCAAAGAAAGGATCTCTTTCATAAATACCCAGATTTGATTTCGATTGATATTGCGCATTTGCTTCGGCTTTCCAGCTTTCTGTAATAGTAAATGAGTTTTGAACGCTTAGATTTAAAGTCACAATAGGATCAATTGTATCAGTATTTACAACATTCCCCATGAATTTATTTTCGAATATATTAAAAAGCGTATTTACAGACCACCATTTATAAATTTCGGCTGTATTGGTAATATTAGCACCATAATTATATGATTTGTCAACATTGATTTGTGAAGTGACTGTTGTATTATTATCTGGATTATAGAGGTAAACTTCAGTAAAAACATCTTTGGTTTTGCTAAAATATAATGACGCCATAAAAGCACTTTTCCAGGCGTATCCAATTTCCGCTGAATGTGTGATTTCAGGAACTAAATTTGGATTTCCCTGAGAATAATTAAACGAATCATCGTAAAAGCGAAACGGATTTAAATCGAACTGACTTGGTCTGTTAATTCTTTTACTGTATGATGCGTGTAAGGAATGATTACTGCTCAATTCATATTTCATTGAAACACTTGGAAACCATTTTAAATAATCGTCTTTGTGCTCTTCATTTAAGGTTTTCTGCAAAATATTTATGGCAGTATATTCTGATCGTAAACCACCCTGAATATTTAATTTTTCCAGTTGATATTTATAGTTGACGTAAGCCGCATAAATTTGCTCTTTGTACTCAAAATGATTCGTCGAATTACTATCGACAATCCACTGATTATTCTCGTTGTATTCGTAAACTGATGGATTATCATTATTTTTTAGACTGGCTTTGAATCCCCATTCTATAGATTGTTTTTCGTTTAGCGGATTTGTAAAATCAACTTTTCCTGTAAAAACTTTCAATTGAGACGGGATAAAACCTCTTCTGTCATTAATGGCAGCGGTGCTTTCCGGATCTATGTTTTTAGCATTCTGAAATTGATTCGATCTGAATTTTGACGTTTCATATTCAAAATCAAAAGACATATTTTTTCCTTCGGTATTAAATTTATGAACTCCTGAAAAAGCATACGTATAATCATTCCATTTTTCTTTGCTGTCATTATACGTCAAAGCATCAAATTGTACCTGATCTAAGGCATTGAGCAATGTATTTTTACCGTTGGCGATATTTTGATAGCGACCAATTTTTGCATCAACATAAACTTCTAAATTTGTTTTGGGAGAAACCTCATAAGTTGTTCCTATTTTAAAATTGTTAGATGTCAATGGTTCATCTGTAGTTGCCGTTTGATGGTTTTTTGTCGAAATGGTCTGGCGTATTGCATCCGTATATTGATTTTGGTCGAATTCTTTACGTTCTTCTTCGCCTCTAAAAGTATAGCTATAGTTTCCGTAAACGCCTAATTTCTCTTTATTGTAGCTTAAATTTACACCTGAGTTTGTTCTGTTTTTTCGGCCTCGCCCATAATTCGTAAATACAGTTCCTTTAAGCCCGCCTGCATTTGGCTTTTTTAAAACAATATTAATAATTCCGGCTTTTCCGGTCGCATCATATTTAGACGAAGGATTGGTAATTACTTCTATTTGTTTGATATTAGATGAGGTTGTCGATTTTAAATAATTTGCCAGTTCCTTTTGAGAAAGTTGTGTTAGTTTGCCATTTATCATTACACCAACTCCTTGCTGTCCTCTAATAGACAATTCGCCATCCTGAGATACTACAACACCGGGAGCGCGGGATAAAACATCTAATGCAGTTCCGCCTTCAGAAACAATACTATTTTCGACATTAAAAACTAATCTGTCTGATTTTTGAGTGTATAAAACTTTCTTTTTTGTGATTACTATTTCATCTAAAACATTTATAGAAGTTTCGACAATACTGTCGGTTTCTTTTTCTGTCTGCGAATATCCGTAGACCGAAAATGCGAGCATAATAGATGTTATAAAATTCTTCATGATATCTGGAGTTGATTTTTTGTTGGAGTAGGAGGTTTAATATAGAATGGAATTGATTTAAGAAGTTTTTTTATTTTAAAACAATACTTTCCAGTTTATCAGAAAGTGTTTTTCGAAGATGCAAAAAACGGCTTAATAACTTAAAAATATAGATTTTGATTGAGCTGAGTGCGGAAAACATTACATGGTATTTGAAGTTTCAGTTTTCAAATATAACACTATTTATATCAAGTCTAAATAAAAATAGTTAAAATTTGTAAACTAAAAATGTAATAATTTGATAACTAGTAATTTCTGATTTTGCAAAAAATCAGAAATTATAAATAGAAGGAAGAGTTTTAAGATAAAAGCCCTAAAAATATAAGGTTTATGCACCCGGAGATTAGACACAACAAATAATATATACCATAAAAAAGCCAATTCTTTTTATTTTTTAAAGAATTGGCTTTTTTATATAAACTGAGACTGAGACTGAAAACTGTAACCTATTTAGTAATTTCTCTAAATACTGCTTCCAGATTTTTATTCTTTTGATTGAGCTGTAATGTTTTTAAACCGTTTTCGTTGGCAAAATCAAAAATAGCCGGACGCATATCTTTATCTGCAACAAAAGTTAATTCCCAGGTCATATCGTGGATATTTTTATATGAGGTAATATTTTCAAGCTTTGCTAAAAGTTGTTCTTGAATCTGATAGTCAAATTCTACCTCGATTACTTGTTCTTTGTCTCCGGATACTAAATGATCTAATTTTTTATCAGCAACAATTTGTCCTTTGTCAATAATTATGACACGATCACAAATTGCTTCAACTTCCTGCATAATGTGAGTCGATAAAAAAACGGTTTTATCTTTCCCTACATTTTTAATAACATTACGTATTTCCATTAACTGGTTCGGGTCCAATCCGGTAGTTGGCTCATCCAGAATTAAAACATCCGGATTATGCAATAAAGCATTCGCAAGTCCCACACGCTGGCGATATCCTTTAGAGAGTTGCCCAATTTTTTTATGACTTTCCGGTGTCAGTCCTGTCAGTTGAATAACTTCTTCAATTCTTGATTTGGCAACTTTATAAACATCGGCATTAAAAGCCAAATACTCACGAACATACAAATCCAGATACAATGGATTATGCTCCGGTAAATATCCAATAGATTGCTGAACTGCTTTTGCATTTGTCATGACATCGTGACCATTTACAAGGGCTGAGCCGTTATCTGCCAATAAATAGGTGGTCAAAATTTTCATTAAAGTAGATTTTCCTGCTCCATTTGGACCAAGAAATCCAACGATTTCTCCTTTTTGTATAGAGAAAGAAATTGAATTTAGAGCTTTTTGAGTTCCGTAACTTTTTGATATGTTGTTTACTTCTATCGACATGAATATTTATTTGCTACAAAAGTAAACAGAAATACGCTCGATTGCTACATTTTTATCTTTTAAAGAAATCATAAAAAAAACTTAAAGACCAACACCTACGGCACCGTTATTGTTAAAGGAGTATTAAATTAAAAAAATAATTTATAATGAAAAAAATTTTACTTATTCTTGCTTTAGCTACTTTTGGCTTTGCAAATGCACAAAAAGGAACAATCTTAGTTGGTGGTAACATCGCATTTACTTCTGAAAAATCTGAGTTCAGATTTAACGAAGAAAAAACAAATACTTTTAGCTTTTCTCCTAAAGTTGGTTACCAATTTACTGATAACTGGACTATTGGTGGTGAATTTACAGTAGCATCTTCTAATCAAGATAACGGAACTATCGAAGAAAAAACTAATGCATTCAAATTAGGAGCATTTGCACGTTACTCTGTGCCATTGAGCCAGACTTTTGCAGTTTTTGCTGATATGGGTGTAGGTTTTCAAAACCAAAAATACAAAGAATACGGTCCTGGAAATGCTTATGCAAAATCTACAGCAGATGGTATGTATATTGGTGTAACTCCGGCTCTTTTTATCAACATGAAAAAAGGTTTTGGTCTTAACTTCAGTATTGGTGGTTTAGGATACGAAACATTAAGTTATGATAATAACGGTGCTGATTACAGTAAATTCTACTTCAATTTTGGACAAACACTTAACATTGGAATTTCTAAAAACTTCTAATCTTAGTTTTATATTCAATTTCAGAAAAGCATCAGCCGCGGCTGATGCTTTTTTTGTTTTTAGTACTGAATACTTTAATAAAAGCGGGGTAATATGATTCTTGTTTAATACACAATGATCTCAAAAATTTCTGTATAAGTATAAGAGTTTTTTTCTTTATCATTAAATTCATAAGTAAGAACTGCTTTGATCGTATTAATTCCCTTTTTGGTTAATACTTCTTTTACATCAATACCTGTCTTAGATACTTTTTGTAATGTTCGTTTGGCTTTTGTATTGTCTACACCTATATTTTCAATCTTAAAATTACGTTTAGAATTAGGTATATTTGCTATTAAATAGTGATATTTTAGGGTATCTCCCACTTTTAGATTTTGATTGACAGTTTGTTTAAGTCTTCTTTTTTCTGCCATCTTATTTTGATACGTTTCTCTTAATGGCAGGCCTTTAAAGTTTTCTATATTCCCCTTTTCATCAAAAAGAATAGTATAAGCTTGCTTGCCTGAATCGTCGTATGATGTATAGCGCATAATTTTTCCTGACGGGAAATTCTCAATTTTTTCTTCAATACCTTCATTTACCTGCTCACTATCAGGAGTTAATTTGCTATTAGAAACTGAATCTCCCTTTTTAATACCATACTGAGACTTCTCTTTTTGTATATTCGACGAATATTCTTTTAATGTATTAGCTTTTTCATTTTTAAAATAAAAAAACACGGCAATCAAAGTAAGTATAGCAGTCACTATTATTATATTTTTCTTTTTCATAATTTTCTGTTGAGATTCATAAATGTTTGTTTTTCTTCTATATTGATTGTACAGTTATGGTTAATTCACTTCGACCTTAAAAAAAATCATTGCATTAATAACTTTTTTTTCTTTATTATTAAATTCATACTTCACAACAGCTCTTATTGTATTAATTCCTTTTTCTGTCAATATTTCTTCTACATCAAAACTTACTCGAGACATTTGTTTAAATGTTCGTTTAGCTGTTAAATTATCTACATCTAAATTTTCTATTGTAATGTCGCGTTTGACATTTGGGATGCTGGCTATTAAAAATTGATATTTTACAGTATCTCCAACTTTAAGATGTCGATTTGTTTTGGTTTTAAATTTTTCTTTATTTTCTATTTTATATTGATGAATTTCTAATATTGGATAACCATCGTAATTTTTTACACTGCCTTTTTCATCAAAATAAATTGTAAAAGCTGATATACCTAAATCATCATATAATGTATAGCTCATAATTTTTCCTGATGGAAAGTTCTCTATATTTTCATCAGGAATTCTATTATTATCAAGCTTATAATAGTACATTGATTTTATAACACCAGTATCAAAATAATTAATAACCTCACCACTAATCTCACCATTAATAAAATTAGCATCTTTTACTTTTTTTCCTTCTTTATTATAACGTGCAAGCTTACCATGTGCAATAGTATCACCATTTCTAATTATATATTCAAGTGTTGTGGTCTCTTTTGTTTCGGTATTATATCTTTTTAAAACCTGCACTCTTCCATATATGAAACAAAAAAACACTAATACCCAACTAATTACTATAATAGTTAATATTAATATTATTTTGTGTTTTCTATTCATTCTCTTTTCTAGCTAAATAATTTTAATTCACGTCAACCTTAAAAGAAATCGTATCATTAATAACTGTTTTGTCTTTATCATTAAACTCATACCTAACAACAGCTCTTATTGTATTAATTCCTTTTTTGATTAATAATTCTTTTATTTCAATACCTGTTTGAGATGTTTTTTTGAATGTTCGTTTAGCTTTTGTATTGTCTATATCTAAATTTTCAATTTTAATACTACGTTTAGCATTAGGAATATTTGCTACTAAATATTGCTGTTTTAAGGTGTCTCCAATTTTAAGATACTGCTCAATTTTTCTTTTAAATTCTTCTGGGTTTGCGATTTTATATTGATAAATTTCTATTAATGGCAAACCTTCATAGCTTTTTACATTTCCAAGTTCATCATAACGAATTAAGAAATCAAGTATTCCAAAATCATCGTACATTAGGTATTTTTTAACCATGCCATTTGGATAATTATAAATGCTTTCTTCTGTAATCGTACTATTTTTTCTATAATGAATTGATTCTATAATACCATTATCAAAGTAATAAATGCTTTTTCCTTTTATGTGTCCATTCACAAAATTACCTTCCGCTATTTTATTTCCTTTTTTATTATATTGAGTAAACTTACCCTCAAAAATAGTGTCTCCACTTCTGATAACATATTCAGAAATGTCTATTTGTTTTGTATTGGGATCATATTCTTTCAAAGTATATACTTTTTCATTCTTAAAATAAAAACACACCAATACCCAACTAATTACTATAATAGCTAATAGTAAGATTATTTTGTATTTTCTATTCATTTCCTAGCTAATTCACTTTAACCTTAAAAGAAATCGTATCATTAATAACTGTTTTGTTTTTATCATTAAATTCATACTTCACAACAGCTCTAATTTTATTAATTCCTTTTTTAATTAATATTTCTTTTACTTCAATACCTGTTTGAGACGTTTTTTTGAATGTTCGTTTAGCTTTTGTATTGTCTATATCTAAATTTTCAATTTTAAGACTACGTTTAGTATTAGGAATATTTGCTACTAAATATTGCTGTTTTAAGGTGTCTCCAACTTTAAGATATTGCTCAATTTTTGTTTTAAATCTCTTTTTGTTTGCGATTCTATATTGATATGTTTCCATTATTGGATAACCTTCATAATTATCAATATTTCCTTGTTTGTCAAAACCGGCAATAAACGCTGACAAGCCTAAATAATCATATAGTGTGTATTGCATAATTTTTCCTGATGGATAGTTTTCAGTAATTTCCTGTATAATTTTACTGTTTTTACGATAAAATATTGATTCTATTGTACCATTATCAAAATAATAAATGCTTTTTCCGGTTGGTTCTCCATTCACAAAATTCCCTTCCGCTATTTTATTTCCTTCTTTATTATAGCGGATAAATTTACCATGCAAAATAGTATCAACATCTTTAATGACGTATTCATATTCTGAAGCTTGTTTTCTGTTTGGATAATACTCACGTAAAACATATTTTTTTTCAGTACTAGACCAGAAATAGAGTACGACGATTCCTAATAGAATTGAAAAAAATATAATTGTTAAAATTTTATTTTTTTTTGTCATCGTGTATTTTAACCTCTGTTCTAATTTCTTTTCCACTTTTATCATACCAAGTTGTTCTTATATTTTTATTAGATTTAGTACTATTTGCATTATTTTCTTTAGCTTTTTGTTTGTCTAAAGTTTCTTTAACTGCTTTTATTCCATTAGCTCCAAAATCATTAGCATTTATAAAATCATCAACTTTGTCTTCCTGTGTCGGTTTTCCGCCATTTGTTCCTTTTCCTTTTGGTTTATTGCCTCTTACTTCAAATGCAAATATAGTTGTGAGTGCTTCCAATAAACCTCCAAAATCAATCCAGGTAACATTTCTTCCTCCTCTGGGCAATGCGCCTGGATTTTGACTATTTGAACCATCAGAAAATGCTATTCCTAAGGTTGAAAAAAACGATTTTTTTGGACTAAAATCATAAATGACCTCGTTGTTGAAATATATTTTTTTGGTATTTCCATCTAACAAAATTCTGTCATTATTAGGAAATGTTTTTCCCCAAATATGCCCTAAATTAGAATAGTGATTAATTTCAGCTTTTCCATCAAGCCAGATTATTTGTCCGGTTATTTTATTTCGGTACCAATCAAACGGAGTTCGTCCGTAAAAATCGACTACTCGCAATAAATCTCTGTTATAAGCTGCATAGGATGTATATTGTCCCAAATCGTCATCTTTCGTAAAAGTACTATAATTGGTAAAATCATTAAAATTGTCAAACATGGCGTATATATATTTTATAGGTTATTACTTATTTTTAGCAATAATAAATATAAAATAATTCTTACGCAATGTTATCTAATATATTAACATAATTGACTTTAAAACAAAAAAGAGACCCTAAAGTCTCTTTTTTGTAATTAATATATATCTTATAAAGGGTATTTTTCTTTTATGAAATTTTCTAAATATTCAATTTTATCTTTATCTGCCTGAAGCAAACGTTCGTAAAGCTTTTTGTTTTCTTCGTAAGCTTCGATTAATTTGTCTAAAGGATTGAATGTACATGTATTAACGTTTCCAACAATAGCACCTTGAATATTACTGAAATCATTTTCAGTGAAAGTATTAAAATAATTAATAACTCCCTCGTCACTATAATTTTTAATTGCTTCGGCAGAAACACCTAAAACTTCAGCAATTGCATTTAGTTTTTCTTCATCAACATTTTCGCTTCCCTCAATACTAGAAACATATTGCTGGCTTACACCAATTGCAATGGCAAGTGCTTCTTGTTTCATACCTCGAAGCTCTCTTATTCGGCTAATATTTCTGCCAATGTGTTTGGGTTTTGCTGTAGTGTTCATAAGTCAAAGATATTTAAAAATTCTGTAAAAGTTTTCTGGTTTGTGAAATACAATCGTCAATTGTGAAATACAATCACTTTTGGTTTGCTACTACAATTATCTATAGGTTAATTGCGGTCGTAAACAAAAGTACGATTTTTAGTACAGAATAAGTAAAAAAGAGATATTCTGTAAACGATTACAATAGTCGAACATTTAAGTTAATAACACAAATCAAAAAAAACAGAATAATTATGGGAATACATGAAATCAAACAAAACGAGAATCTCAAAAAAATAATTGCTCCGTATTTCAACACTTTAAAACCGGATAATAAATCAGAATTGTATACGGCTCAAATAAAAATGCTGGATTATTATGAGCTTGGCTGCGTTATAACCAATATGCTAAAAATGTGTGTCTTGACGCTGGATCAGGATAAACACAAAATTTTAGATACAAACAAAAGTCCTGTTAATGTATCTCTTATTTTAGAAATGATACTTGAAATTTTTCCTTTGGATGAATTTGAGCTGTTAAGTAAAATAAATCAATTGCTTATTACAGATTCGCAAAATCCTGTTGAGGCAACGTGACAGATTATTTTATTTTCTTTTTTAAAGCGTTTTGAAAACAAAATTTCTCCAATAGCCCCGATAGAAGCGATATCCTTTTGTGCCCGCCGTGGCGGAAGAAAAAGATATAGCGGATAGCGGGACAAAAGGTGTTTTGAAAACTGAATTTTATGCTTCAAAAGAAATTCCAAAAAATGCAAAACCCAAAACATAAAAATGCCAACAGTGTGAAGTCGAAACTAATTTATAACTACAAGAACTTCGACCTCACCAGTTGATATAAAAAACAAAAATTATCTACAATAGAAAACATAGGAAACACGAACAGTATTTTTGTAATGGGAGAAATCAAGCATAGTACAGCTCTGGAGTTTTAATATTTTTTTTCCACGAATTTCTACCAATTTTCACGAATTAATTTAAACACAATGATTTGTGTAAATTTGTAGAAATTCGTGGTAAATAAAACATTTGATCAAATTAATCTGTGGCATGTTTTATACAATATTATCCTAAAATAAAATGTATTTTTGACGTTTTAGATCAATAATCTAAAATCGTTAATCTACAATCTAAAATATCAAAATGAACTGGGAACAACTTTTATCACTCAAACGCCAAGGCGATACAAGCAAAAGATTACGTGTAGAACAAGATGACACCAGATTAGGTTTTGAGGTTGATTATGACAGGATTATTTTTTCGGCAGCGTTTCGATCATTACAGGATAAAACACAGGTTATTCCGCTTTCTAAAACCGATTTTGTTCATACAAGACTTACTCATAGTTTAGAAGTTTCTGTCGTTGGACGTTCTTTAGGACGTTTAGTTGGTAAAAAAATCATTGAGAAATATCCTCATCTAAAAGAAATTCACGGTTATCATATGAATGATTTTGGAGCTATTGTAGCTGCAGCTTCTTTGGCACACGATATTGGGAATCCGCCTTTTGGGCATTCTGGTGAAAAGGCAATAGGAGAATATTTTTCGATAGGAAACGGATTAAAATATAAAGATCAGTTAACGGCCAAAGAATGGCAGGATTTAATTGATTTTGAAGGTAACGCAAACGGATTTTCGGTTCTTACGGCAAGTCGCCCGGGAATCGAAGGAGGACTTAGAATTTCGTACGCCACATTGGGTGCTTTTATGAAATATCCAAAAGAGAGTTTGCCAAAAAAGCCAACAAATGATATTGCTGACAAAAAATATGGTTTCTTTCAGACTGATAAATCGTTTTTTGAAGAAGTAGCAAAAGATATGGGAATGATCGCCAATAAATCAGGAGACGATATTGGTTACGAAAGACATCCTCTAGCTTATCTTGTTGAAGCTGCAGACGATATTTGCTATACTATTATAGATTTTGAAGACGGAATAAATTTAGGCCTTGTATCTGAAGATTATGCTTTAGAATATCTAATAAAACTGGTAAAAGATAATATTGGCGTTTCTAAATATAAATTGTTAGAAACAAAAGAAGACAGAATTAGTTATTTGCGTGCTTTGGCTATTGGCGCTTTGATTAATGATGCTGTTGATGTTTTTATTGAAAATGAAGAAGCTATTCTGGCGGGAAAATTTCCTTTTGCTTTAACAGATAAGAGTAAATATAAAGCACAGATGAATGATATCATCAATTTAAGTGTTGAAAAAATCTATCAAAGCCGTGAGGTTATCGAGAAAGAAATTGTGGGTTATGAAATCATCCAGACTTTATTAGATAAATTTATAACAGCATTTAATAATAAAAATGAAGGAACGGCATCAAACTATGATAAGCTAATTTTGAAAATGTTGCCGGAAAAGCATCAATTAGAAAAAGAAAATTTATACGAACGTTTACTTCATATTTGTCATTATGTTTCGTTGCTAACAGACGGAAATGCGTTAGAATTATTCGAAACCATTAACGGAAGAAAGAAAAATTAATAGACCTTAATTTTAGTTGATCTCAAAAAAATAACCCATAAAACTATATTTTATGGGTTATTTTTTGCTCAATAGCGAGCTATAAATTTTTTATTTATTGAAAAGCATATACAAGACCCACACCTAAAACTTGCCTTAACTGTGCTCTTGGTCCGTCGTTTACCTGAGAAGTAGATCCTGTAACAGGGTCAACAACATCGACTTTAGTTTTAATATCATCATCATAAACTAAATGAATACCAATATTTGCTTTTACATAAGCATTAACAACCAGATCTAAACGAGTGTCATAATCTACGTCGACGTTACCAAACTTATTTAAATAGTCTGTATATAAACTTAATCTGTTTTCGTAGAAAATGTTTTTGTAAATCTCACTTTTCATATATCCGGTTAATAAAATACCAAATTCGGCTTTTACTTTCTGTCCGTTTTCTATCAGGATCTTATTGTCAGGATTTAAAGGATCTGTCATATAAACAGCTTTTTTAACACCAAAAGATCCCTGATCTGCTAAAGTTTGATCTAATACCAAAGTAGTTTTTAACGTAATAGGAGAGAAATAAAATGTTTGATTTTTCTTTTTGTCAGAGTATTCAGCTCCAGCTCCTAAAAACACATATGCCGGAGCAAAAGGTTTAGAAATCGCAATATCTCTATTAGGGTAATTATAACCGTCTGTAAATTGCGTATTAAAGTTAAATTTAGCCGAATAATACCAATTTGAAAGCGAATCTTTTCTGAATCCATAAGTAGAATTCAGCAAAACGGCATCATCAGTTTTTCTAAGTTCAGTACCGTCTTGTTTATTTAAGCCATACTTAACAATAAGTTCATTCACCCATTTATGATTTCCTTTTATGAAAGTTCTTGTAAATTCACCTTTAAACAATCCTGAAATTGAGCTTGTTCCCCCGGCGCTCCAGTTCACAAATGCAATTTCTGAAATATCAAAACCCACCTGATTTTTCTTCGTCCAGTTTGATGGCGGCGGCGGTAATTCGTTTGGGGCTAAAGTCGTTTGTATAATTTGGGCAAAGTTATGTGAGGTACACAAAAGCAATAGAAGCAAAAGGGTAGAACGCAATAATTTCATTAGGATTTCAGTTTTTTTTGGTGGTGCAAAATAATTATTTTGTATCGTTAGAAAAAAGATTTATCAAACTTTTAACGTCGATGTTGCACAATTGTTGTAACTGATTTACCGTTCCGTGTTCAATAAACATATCCGGAACACCTAAAATTCTTACTTTATTTTTGAAATTATTCAGCGCTCCAAACTCCAAAACAGCGCTTCCAAATCCGCCATTTATGGTTCCGTCTTCAATCGTTATTATACTTTCGAAATTAGAAAATATATCATTTAATAATTTGATATCTAGTGGTTTAATAAAAGAAAAGTTGTAGTGGGCAATTGCTTCCGGATCTTGGGATTCAGCAATTGCCAAAGTCACATTATTTGCAATTGTTCCAGTTGATAAAACGGCAGTCTTTGTTCCGGATTTTAAGCACTTTCCTTCTCCAATATTTATTTTCTCATAATGTCCGAAATTTTCTACTTCCCATTTTGGCAGAACGCCGCGACCTCTTGGATATCGAATAGCAATAGGATGATTTAGCCCTAATTGAGCTGTATATAAAATGTTTTGCAATTCAATTTCGTTGATAGGAGCGTAGATAATTATATTAGGGATTGCACGCAAATAGGCAATATCAAAAACACCATGATGCGTTGCACCATCTTCACCAACCAAACCCGCTCTGTCTAAACAAAAAATAACCGGTAAATTTTGTAACGCCACATCATGAATAACCTGATCATAAGCACGTTGTAAAAAAGTAGAATAAATATTGCAATACACAATCATGCCTTGCGTTGCCATTCCGGCAGCAAGCGTTACCGCATGTTGTTCTGCAATGCCAACATCAAAAGCGCGTTCCGGAATTTCATCCATCATAAATTTTAATGAACTTCCTGAAGGCATGGCTGGCGTGATTCCGATAATTTTTTCGTTTTTTCGGGCTAAATCTAAAATGGTCAAACCAAAAACATCCTGATATTTTGGCGGTAAATTCTCTTCAGATTTTAAATGAATTTCGCCGGTTGAAGCATCAAATTTTCCAGGCGCATGATATTTTACCTGATTTTCTTCGGCTTGTTGCAGGCCTTTTCCTTTTGTAGTTACAATATGCAGGAATTTAGGTCCTTTTATGTTTTTTAAACGTTTTAATTCTTTAATTAAAGCTGGAATATCATGTCCGTCAATTGGTCCTGAATAGTCAAAATTCAAAGACTTTATCATGTTATTCTGTCTGGGATTTTTGCCTTCTTTTACAGCAGTAAGATATTTTTTAAGTGCGCCTACACTTGGGTCAATCCCAATTGCATTATCATTCAAAATAACCAATAAGTTGGCATCAGTTACTCCGGCATGATTCAGGCCTTCAAATGCCATTCCGGATGCGATAGAAGCATCGCCAATTACCGCAATATGTTGTTTGTTGAAATCACCTTTTAACTGAGACGCAATTGCCATTCCCAGTGCGGCAGAAATAGAAGTAGAAGAATGTCCGACACCAAAAGTATCATAAATACTTTCGTTTCTTTTAGGGAAACCGGATATACCATCGATTTGCCTGTTGGTATTAAAAATTTCTCTTCTTTCAGTCAGGATTTTATGTCCGTAAGCCTGATGTCCAACATCCCAAACTAATTGATCTTCAGGTGTATTAAAAACATAATGCAACGCGATTGTCAATTCGATTACGCCTAAACTAGAACCCAAATGTCCTTCTTTGACCGAAACAACATCTATAATAAATTGACGTAATTCTTGGGCAATTTGAGGAAGTTGCGCTTCAGAAAGTGAGCGTAAATCTGTTGGATTGTGTATGTTTAAGAGTAAATTGCTTTTCATTGTAAGGTAAAAAGCAAATTTACGGTTTTAAATTTAATTAGGGCATAAGGTTCTATCAGCAGTATTTTACTTTTTAATTGTAATGGGTAAAACGTAAGTTGATCTAACGATTTTGTTTTTTAGTTTTCCAGGAATCCACTTTGGAGTTTTTTCTAAAATTCCGATAATATCTTTTTCACTTGCTGACGTTGTATTTTCAAGTATTTTAAAATTGCTAAGACTTCCGTCGCCTTCAATTACAAATAAAACGGATATTTCTCCTTGTTTTGCTGTGATAAGATTTTTTGAAAAATTAGAATTGAATTTTTTTATTCCATTTTTTGGAACAGCTGCAATGTCTAAATCATTTGAATTATAAATAATTCCGTAATGTCCAGATTGAGGTTCTTCTTGTTCAGATTGAGAATGTTCTTCGGCGTTAAGTTTGTCTATAGGCATCAAAATAATTCCAGTAGTAGCATGTTGTTCTGGTTTGACATCTTCTACAACTTCAATTGTATCTATTTTTTTCTTATTTCCGTCTTTGTCTTGACAACTAAATAATGTAGTACCCATAGCTATAAAAAGTGCTAATAAAAACATTTTTTGATAATGGATTTGGCTGTGTAATATTTGAGATGGAATCTGAATATTTATTTCGCTTAACTGTTCACTTTTAAGTCTTCCACAGACATTTTTATGTGAAATAAAATACTGCTGAATTTCCTCCGGAAGCATTGCCGTGAAATCAACAACAGTTTTAGAACAACTTAAACAAAAACGACCATTATCTGTTGGCGACATTTTATCCCAGTTCTCGTGGCAAGGTTCAGGAATTGTTATTTTGTAATTTCTTTCCATTTTTTGAATATCAGAATTTAAATGTAATAAAAAATAAGTATGAAAACCTTATTTTTGCAATTATGATAAATCCCTTCACCGACGAATATTTTATGAAAAAAGCTTTACAGGAAGCTGAAATAGCTTTTGAGAAAGGCGAAATTCCTGTTGGTGCCATAATTGTTGTTGCTGACAGAGTAATTGCAAGCAGCCATAATTTAACCGAACTGTTAAATGATGTTACGGCTCATGCCGAAATGCAGTCAATAACAGCCGCTGCTAACTTTCTTGGCGGTAAATATTTAAAAGATTGTACTTTATATGTTACGCTTGAACCTTGCCAAATGTGCGCAGGTGCTTTGTATTGGAGTCAGATTTCGAAAATTGTTTTTGGCGCTCGTGACGAACAACGTGGTTTTATGGCCATGGGAACAAAATTGCACCCTAAAACTACTGTGGTTTCCGGGATTATGGCAAATGAAGCTGCAGATTTGATGAAACGTTTTTTTGTTGAAAGACGTAAGTAAATTCAATAATTATGACATATTTCCCAATAATAAAAAGCTTATTTCATATTACAGAACCTAATGGATTTTCTGATGATGAAATTCAACTAATTAAAAATATCTTCGGCAATCTTCCTCAGGTATTTGTTGATTATTATAAGGAATTAGGAAAAGTTCAAAATTTAAATCATACTCAGGATTTATTAATTGTACCGGAACGTTTTCAATATTATAAACACAATGATTATTTGATATTTTATTCTGAAAATCAGAAAGCTTGTGTTTGGGGAATTCATAAAGATGATTTATCAAAATCTGATCCGCCGGTTTATATGAGTTTTGATGAAAAGGAATGGAATCTGGAAACAGAGAAATTATCAGATTTTTTTACTGCAATGGCTTTTCTTCAGGCCGGTTTTGGATTAGAATTTGCCGGTAATACATTTTATGAATTAGAGCAGCACGATCTGGATTTTATCATCAAAAATTTCTCAGACAAAGGAGTGTCATTTAAACAATGGCTTGAGGGAATTAAATTTTATGGAAACCATGATGATGATGTAATTATAATTCTGGGTGGTAACCAAATGTTTTACGCGGCAAATTCTCAAGAACATTTTACTGATCTGGATGAGGCATTATCTAAACTTGGAGAGTTACTTTAATAATTCTGCTTTTGTTGTATTAGAATAAATACGCCATATAAAGGCATACAAATAAAATGAATCCGTTAAAACAGACAATATTATAAAATGTATTTTCAGAACAACCTTTTTTTAACAGCAGTATTTTTAGACTTACTGCTATTGAAAGAAGAAGTACAGTACAAGAATAAATGTGGATTCCGTTAGGATTTAAACCATTAACTAGATATTTTGAATAATCTTCATCTTTTGATTTAACTTCTGAAACACTTTTTAATAAAAATGAATATTCAATTTCTACTTCATTTTCCTCTATAAGGAAATTTTTGGTTGAAAAAGAGTGTTCTTTTTTAGTGTAGTAGTTATATGAAACCGTTTCCTTGTCTTTTCCATATCTGCTTTTTCTTGCTCTATTAGTTGAATAAGAAATAAGAATGTCTTTGGTTTTAGTCTTTGGTAGTAAATAAAAATCTATAAATAATAAAGAAATTAAAAAGGTTAATACCAATAGACTATTAATTACAAATTTTTTATTTCTTATAATAAATTCATTTTGGGAGGAATATTTTTGTGAATTGTTTGACATCATATAAAAGTTAAATCGTACGAAATATAATACATTTATTGTTTGATTTCATGCAAAACTTCAACAAAAGTTAAATAATTATTGTTAGAGAATTTTCTTCTTAAAGGAAGAAGAAAATATTTTACATTTATCATAGTTTTATTTGTAATTTGCTATTATCGCTTACAACGGTAAATCGAACTAAAATTGTAATTTGCTAACCATTAACTCTAAATGAAATTGAAAAAAAAAGGATTAATTCTCGTGTTTTGTGTGTTTTTTATTTTTCAATCTTGCGGTAGAAAATCAGCTGCCGATTTTAATTCCGATTTTTCACTATTCAAAGAGTATATTGTTAGTTTTACGGGAGGAATCGTCTCTTCAGAATCTGATATTCGGGTGGTTTTAGCATTCGATAAAAAAGACTGGAAAGTCAATCAGGTTCTAGACAGTGATTTGCTTGATATTTCGCCAAGTGTCGACGGAAAAGTTGTTGCGCTCTCCAGCAATACTCTTGCTTTTATTCCGGAGAAAAAATTAAAACCCGGAACAGAATATCAGGTTACTTTAAACTTAGATAAACTAATCACGATTCCGAAAGAGAAAGAAAAGGAACTCTCAAAATTTAACTTTACGGTAAAAACAATCAAGCAGGATTTTACTATAAATACAGCAGATATTCAGTCGTATAGTAAAGAATACCAATATTTGAACTGTGTCTTAAAAACAGCAGACAATATTGATGTTGAAACGGCTGTAAAATTAGTTTCGGCAAGTCAGAAAGGAAACAACCTTAAAATTAAATTCGAAAAAAAATCAGGCTCTGCTAAGGAATTCAATTTTATAATTGATAGTATTCAGCGCTACGATGAAGCAACCAATCTTGAAATTGCCTATGACGGAAACGATTTTGATATTGATCAGAAGGGACAATTAGATTATGCAATTTCGAGCATAAACGAATTTAAAATAGTAAAAGTTGATGTTCCGGAAGGAAGTAATCAGTCGGTTTTAATTAATTTTTCAGAGCCATTACAAAAAGGACAGGATTTTAAAGGTTTGGTTTCAATCCAGAATACCAATAACTTAAAATTTTCTACACAAGGAAACGTACTAAAAGTTTATTTTACTAATGAAGCTCCGGCTAAAAAAGACGTTCCTGCCCCGGTTGTGGTAGAAGAGACAGATTATTCAAGTGTTGATTCTACTTCGGTTACTGTTGATTCTGCTGCGGTTGCTGTTGATTCAGTTGCTGAAGATGTCGTTGAGGTTGTTCCTGATCAAGAACCTGAGCCCGTACTTACCGGAGAATTGCTTCTGGAAGTTTTTGAAGGTATCGAAAGTCAATACGGAAAAAAAATGGACTCGAACTATACCGAGAAAATTACTTTTGACCAAATAAAACCAAGTGTTCGTTTTATTAAAAACGGAACAATTTTGCCAAGTTCAAATAATTTAAAGCTGAATTTTGAAGCTGTAAACTTAAGTGCCGTTGATGTAAAGGTATATAAAATTTACAAAAATAATATTCTTCAGTTTCTTCAATATAATGAATTAAACGGAAGCCAGAATCTTAAAAAAGTAGCACAGCCCATTGCTAAAACAACGCTTAAATTAAATGAAAGCGGCTTAATAACTCCAAGTAAATGGAATACGTTTGCCCTGGATCTATCTAAAATAATAACGCCGGAACCGGGAGCAATTTACAGGGTAGAATTTGTTTATAAAAAGAAATATTCGCTCTATAAATGCGAAACATCAGATACGGATCAGAATAATGAAGACGAAGACGAAGTAGATGAAAATGATGTAAACTACAGCGGAAACTCCTACGATGATTATGACTATGATTATGAAGGTTATGACTGGAGAGAAAGCGAAAATCCGTGTACAAACTCATATTATTATAATGCAAAAATTGCTACCAATATTCTTGCTACAGATTTAGGAGTTATTGCCAAAAGAGGAGAGAATAAATCTTATTTATTTGCCGTAAATAATATTGTAACGACAGAACCTGTTTCAAATGCAAGGGTTGATTTGTATACTTATCAGCAACAAAAAATAACGACCGGAGCGACAAACAGTGACGGAATTGCTTCTTTTCAGTTGGATAAATTCGCTTATTTTGCAATCGTTACTTTGGGCGATCAATCGACGTATGTAAAACTGGATGACGGACTTTCTTTGTCTGTGAGTAATTTTGATGTTGCCGGTGAGACTTTACAAAAAGGGTTAAAAGGATTTATATACGGGGAACGTGGCGTTTGGCGTCCGGGCGATAATTTGTATTTGTCGTTTATATTAAATGATGCATCGAATAAGTTACCAAAATCACATCCTATAAAATTTAGATTAAATGACCCGAGCGGTAAAACAACGTATCAAACCATTCAGAAAACGAACGATTTAAACCATTATTCTTTTATAGTTCCAACAAGTGCTGAAGCGCCAACAGGAAATTGGGAAGCTATGATAAGTGTTGGTGGAGCTAAATTTTATAAGAGTATTAAAATTGAGACCATCAAGCCGAATCGTTTAAAAATAAAGAATAATTTCTCCAGAAAGACACTTTCATCTTCTTATCCAAATACAAGTAATCTGGAAGTTACATGGCTTCATGGTGCAATTGCGAAAAATCTGAATGTAGAAATGCAGGCTAAATTTTCGCAACAAGCAACAACATTTAAAGGATATGAGAAATTTACTTTTGATGATATTGTACGACAATTTAGTACCGAGGAAATTAATGTTTTCTCAGGAAAATTAAATGAAAATGGGAAAGCAACCGTAAATATTGAACCTAAATTACAAGGTCAGGCTCCGGGAATGCTTCGTGCATCATTCATTACAAAAGTATATGAAGAAGGAGGAGATTTTAGTACAGATGTTATTTCAACAACTTATTCTCCGTATAAAACTTATGTGGGTATAAAAGCTCCGGAACTTAATAAGTACAATATGTTGGAAACCAGGACTAATAATCGTTTTGATATTGTTACGGTTGATGAAAACGGAAGACCAAAATCAGTCAATGGCCTTGAAGTAAAAGTTTTTAAAGTCGATTGGCGTTGGTGGTGGGATGCTTCGAATGATAATCTGTCAAATTATAATTCTTCGAATGCAACCACTTCATATAAAACCTTTGTAATCAATACAGATTCGAACGGAAAAGGAAGTATTCAGTTTTCTTTGACAGATGAAGAATGGGGGCGTTATTTAATTCGCGTTTCAGACGATACAAATGGTCATGCAACAGCTTTGACAGTAAATATCGATTGGCCAATTTGGTCCGGAAAAACACGCAACAGAGATGCTTCAACAGCTAATATGTTAGTGTTCTCGACCGATAAGAAAAATTATGCAGTGGGAGAAAAAGCGCAAATATCTTTTCCTTCAAGTGAAGGCGGCCGTGCTTTAATTTCAATCGAAAATGGTTCAAGAGTTGTGCAGACATTATGGGCTAAAACAAAACAAGGAGAGACTAAAGTCGAAGTTCCTATAACAGCAGCAATGGCGCCAAACGTGTATTTTAATATTACACTTTTACAGCCTCATGCATCGACTAAAAATGATTCGCCTATTCGTATGTACGGTATCGTACCTATCGAAGTAGTGGATAAAAACACTATTCTCGCGCCTACACTCTCAATGCCTGACGTGCTAAAACCAGAACAGACATTTACTGTAAAAGCAGGAGAGAAAACAGGCAAGGAAATGACCTATACTATTGCGGTTGTTGATGAAGGTTTGCTGGATTTAACTCGTTTTAAAACGCCAAATGCCTGGGATAGTTTCTATGTTCGTGAAGCCTTAGGAGTAAAAACATGGGATATTTATGATGATGTTATTGGTGCTTATGGCGGAAAAATAAATCAGATTTTCAGTATTGGTGGAGATCAGGATTTAGGTGGTGGAAAAGCTAAAAAAGCCAATCGTTTTAAACCGGTTGTATTGTATTATGGACCATTTAAATTAGAAAAAGGACAAACGAAATCACATCAGTTAAAATTACCAAAATATATTGGTTCTGTTCGAACTATGATTGTCGCAGGTGATGCAAACACAAGCGCATACGGAAGTGTAGAAAAAGCAACTCCGGTTCGTAGTCCGTTGATGGTTTTGGCTTCATTACCAAGAAAGATATCACCATCAGAGAAAGTAACAATTCCTGTAACCGTTTTTGCAACAGAAAATAAGATTAAAAACGTTTCGATTCAAATTAAAACAAGTGCAGGATTAAAAGTAATGGGAAGTGCAACTCAAAAATTGACTTTTGCACAACCTGATGAAAAAATGGCTTATTTTAATCTTGTAGTAGGATCTGCAACCGGCATTGCGAAAGTTCAGGTTATTGCAACTTCTGGAAGTGAGAAATCAGTTTATGATGTCGAAATTGATATGACGAACCCAAATCCGGTTACGAGTACTTTTACAGATATTATTTTACCTCCAAACGCTACAAAAACAGTTTCATGGAAAACCTTTGGAGTGTCCGGAAGCAATAAAGCGAGATTGGAAGTTTCGTCAATGCCAACCATTAATCTAAACGGAAGATTGCAATTTCTTATTCAATATCCACATGGATGTGTAGAGCAAACGACTTCATCTGTTTTTCCTCAGTTATTTCTGGATGATGTGGTTGATCTGGATGCAAATCGTAAAACTCTAATTCAAAAAAATATCACAGCAGGAATTACCAGATTAGGAAGTTTTCAATTGTCGAACGGAGGATTGCCATATTGGCAAGGTAACACGATCGCTGATGATTGGGGAACTTCGTATGCGGGACATTTCCTGATAGAAGCAGAGAAAAAAGGATATGTTTTACCAATAAACTTCAAATCAAAATGGACTTCTTATCAACAAAAAGAAGCAAAACAATGGCGCTTTGAACAAAAATATGGAAATGATCTCGCTCAGGCTTATAGATTATACACGCTGGCTTTAGCAGGAAATGCTGATTTATCTTCAATGAACAGATTGCGCGAGACAAAAGGAATTTCGAACGAAAGTAAGCTTCGTTTGGCAGCAGCATATGTTTTAGCAGGTCAAAAATCAGCAGGACAAAATCTATTGTTGCAAACCAGTATTGATAATGAATCGAGTGATTATAATTATTACTATTATGGCTCAGGCGAAAGAAACAGAGCAATGGCCCTGGAAACTATGTTGCTTTTAGGACAAAAACAAAAAGCATTTACAATGGCTTCGAAATTAGCCAAAGAAATGTCTAATAATCAATGGATGAGTACACAAACAACCGCTTATTGTTTGTATGCAATGTCAAAATTTGCAGCTGGTAATGGTCCAAAAGGAATTAATATTCAATTTAGTAAAAACGGAAAAGGTGAAACTATAAATACTCAAAAAACAATTGCAGACAGAAGTCTGGTTGTTCAAACGGGTTCTAATAGTATTACTTTAAAAAACAATAAAAGCAATACAATCTATGTTCGTGTTTTAAATACCGGAATACTGCCAATTGGGCAAGAAAATGTGATTCAGAGCGATGTTTCGGCAGCTATTGTTTTCAAAAACAGAAAAGGAGGAACCGTAAATGTTTCGAAAATAAATCAGGGAACCGAATTTATTGCAGAGGTAACTATTAGAAATCAAAGAAATGAAGGGGTTCAGAATGTAGCATTGTCGCAAATTTTGCCTTCAGGTTTCGAAATTGTAAATACGCGTTTTACAGATTATGGAGATGCAACAAACAATATTGCCGATTACATTGACATTCGCGATGACAGAACTAATTTCTATTTTGGATTAAAAGCGGGAGAGACAAAAGTTTTCAGAATCCTGCTAAACGCATCGTATTTAGGGAATTATTATTTACCGGGACTGCAATGTGAAGCGATGTACGATAATACATTCCTGGCCAGAACAAAAGGTTTTTGGGTTGAGGTGGTGAAATAAAATATATGGCCCACGGGTTTTACGGATTAAACGGATGTTCACAGATTAAATTTAATTTGTTACGATCCAAATAAAAAAAGATCCGTGCGAACCAGTTCAATCTGTATAACCCGTGGGCTAAAACTAAAAGCTTTGAAAAATAAATTAATAGCGTTCTCTCAACGCATTATAAATTGGATTAAAAAGAATAAAATAAAATCAGCAATTGCATTTCTGTTCTTGCTGATTTATTATTTCTCTATACCCCGAACGTTGTTTCAGGAACCATATTCTACCGTTATCGAGAGTAAAGAAGGAGAATTATTAGGAGCTAAAATTGCTCGTGACGGACAATGGCGTTTTCCTGCGCAAGACAGTGTGCCAGATAAATTCAAAAAATGTATTGTTTATTTTGAAGACGAATACTTTTATAAACATCCGGGTTTTAATCCGGTTGCGATGGTAAATGCGATCAAACAAAATAGAAAAGCGGGTAAAGTAGTTCGAGGAGGAAGTACATTAACGCAACAAGTGATCCGACTATCCCGAAAAGGAAAAGGAAGAACGTATTTCGAAAAAGTGATAGAAATTATCATGGCAACGCGATTAGAATTAGGGTATTCTAAAAACGAAATTCTGGAGTTATACGCTGCTCATGCCCCTTTTGGCGGGAATGTTGTAGGACTTGAAATGGCTTCATGGCGATATTTTGGCGTACAATCGAATCAATTGTCGTGGGCTGAGAATGCTACTTTAGCTGTTTTACCTAATGCGCCGAGTTTGATTTATCCGGGTAAAAATCAGATTAAGTTGTTGAATAAACGAAATAGGCTTTTACTAAAACTTCAGCAGGAAGGAATTATTGATAAACAAACATATGAGCTTGCCATCGAAGAACCATTGCCACAGAAACCATATAATTTACCTCAAATTGCACCGCATTTATTGCAAAGAGTGGCAAAAGAAGATGAAGGAACAAGAGTAAAAACTACTATTGATTATGCTTTACAAAACAGGGTGAATCAAATTGCCCGCTATTATTATAATCAATACAAACAGAATGAAGTAAATAATTTGGCGATTTTGGTTATTGATGTTTCAAATAGAAACGTAATGAGTTATGTTGGGAACGCACCTACAGATAAGGATCATCAAAAAGATGTAGATATTATTGATGCTCCAAGAAGTACCGGAAGTATCTTAAAACCTCTTTTATATGCTGCAATGTTAGACGATGGAGAGTTATTGCCAAATACGCTGATACCTGATATTCCAACACAAATTTCAGGATATACACCAGAGAATTTTAATCTTACTTTTGATGGAGCTGTGCCTGCGCACAGAGCTTTGTCACGATCATTGAATATTCCTGCCGTTTTGATGTTGCAGGATTTTGGAGTGAATAAATTTTATGAAGAATTGCAAAAATTCAAATTAAGAGATATTAATAAAACACCGGACCATTACGGATTATCGCTTATTCTGGGCGGTGCTGAAAGTAATTTGTGGGATTTATGCAGAACCTATGCTAATTTATCTTCTACGGTTAATTATTATACTAAAAATCAAGAGAAATATAGAACTAATGAATTTGCAGAACTTAATTACAGAAGCGATTTTGAGACTGATTTTGGTTCAGAAACAGATGAGAAGAATATATTAGGTGCCGGATCAGTTTGGTTAACCTATAACGCGATGGAAGAAGTAAACAGGCCGGAAGGAGACGAAGCCTGGAAATTTTATGACAGTTCCCTGAAAATTGCCTGGAAAACCGGAACTAGTTTTGGTAACAGAGATGCCTGGGCAATTGGCACAAATTCTAAATACGTAGTAGGTATTTGGGTAGGAAATGCTACAGGAGAAGGAAGGCCAACTTTAACAGGAGTTACAAGTTCCGCGCCAATTTTATTTGATGTTTTTAATCTATTACCAAGACAAAGATGGTTTCAAACGCCATATAAAGATCTGGATGAAGTTGAGGTGTGTCGTTTAAGTGGTTATTTAGCAAAAGAAGGCTGCCCTAAAATCAAGCAATGGGTTCCTAAAAAAGGAAAATCAACCGTAGTTTGTCCGTATCATAAAACCGTACATTTAGATAAAGCAGAAAAATTTCAGGTCAACAGCAGTTGCGAAAACATAGATAATATTGTGACTAAAAACTGGTTTGTTTTGCCTCCGGTAATGGCGTGGTATTATAAAAGCCAGCATATTGAGTATTTGCCCTTACCGCCTTTTAAGGAAGATTGTCAGGGAACACAAACCACAACAATGGATTTTATTTATCCAAAAGCAAACAGTAAAATATATCTAACAAAGAATTTCAATAGCCAGGTGCAGCCTGTAATTCTTAAGGTCGCTTATTCAGAAAGAGATAAGGAACTGTTTTGGTATGTTGATGATGTTTATAAAACAACAACTAAAACGTTTCACGAATTGCCTGTTACGCCAAGTTCAGGAACACATTATATCACGGTTGTAGATGCTTATGGAAATGAAATTAGAAGAAAAATAGAGATCGTAAGAGAATAAAATTCAGATTTGATTACATGATTTTGATTTGGGTATATACTTTTTGATTGCTTGAAAATCTGAAAGTCGCTCCAAAAGTAAAACCATTGATTACCGGAATTTTGTCTTTATTAAAAGATTGTGAATAACCAAAACCTAAATCTAAAAAATTTAAAAGTGTCGCTCCTGCTAAGGCATATGCATGTTTATCTGAAATACCACTTTTTATAAATAAGAATTTTTCAGTGTTATAGGATAAATGTAAATCAGGTAAGCCGTAGTAAGTATGATTATAAGAAGTGACTCCGAATCCTAATCCTAAAAATAATTTGTTTTTGCTTTCACAATCTAAGCAAAATTCCAGGCCTCCAATAAATTGATTTTTGCTTGCAATTTTATAGTCCAGATATAGAATTGGCCATTTTGGAAATTCAAATTTACTTTTATTGTAATTTTTATAATTAAAATCTCTTGAATCCAAAAGGTTATTATTCTCATCGTACCATTTTGCTTTTCCAACAAGATATTTGCCTTCGCTGTCTTCAGAATAGCCTTCAAATTGAAGTTTGTTATTTTTTAAATAATAATCATTAATTATGTAAAGTGAATCAGTAGCTGCTAATTTGTAACCAATTGCATTTTTAGTTTTTATTTTTACAGGCTTAGTTCTGTAATAAATAGCAGACTCTTTAATAGTGTTTTTCCAATTTTGATCAAAAAAAAGAGTATCATTTTGTGCAGAAGTATTAATTGTAAAAAGCATTAAAACGAACAGAATATAAAGAGACTTATTTTTAAAATAAGGTTTTGATGTGTTTAATAGCATTATAAGTATTGAGTATTTTGTTTGATTAAATATAAGAAAAGTATTTAAAAATAAATAATGTTCTTATGAAAACTAAGTGCTGGCGCGGATAGAAGTGAAAAATCCTTTTATTTTTTTTCTTTAGAAAAATAAAAGATTACTTCATTTAATTTTTATTTTAATTGGAGTTCAGTGAACTTCGTTTGAAAAGGATAGCTGGAAATTGTTCCTAAATAAAATTATTCGCCACGAATTGCACAAAATTCGACAAATTAATTCGTGTTCATTCGTGCAATTCGTGGCAAAAAAAAAGAAAAATAGTCACAAAAAAACCGCCAGTCTTTCGAGAGGCGGTTTTGATTTTTTATTCTGAAATAACATTTCCTTTTTTATCATAGAAATGGTATTCTAAGTACGTGTAAGCGTCACGAGGTATGATTTTCACCCATTTCTTATGTTCAAAAAACCATTTTGAACGTAATGATGGAAAACCTTTACTGAGGTATGCAGCCACAAACGGATGTACATTAAGTACAACACCCTTGTGGGTTTTTAAAATTCTGTCTAAATCAGATGCGATTTTATCAATGATTAAAATTGGCGCTTCAATTTCGCCATGTTCATTGTTTGGATCTTCTTCTCTAGTTTTAATATTAACTTCTGGTCTTACGCGTTGTCTGGTAATTTGAACTAAACCAAATTTACTAGGCGGTAAGATTTTATGCTTTGCTTTATCGTCGCTCATTTCTTCTCGCAAGAAGTCGAACAAGACTTTCCTGTTTTCAGGATTAGACATATCAATAAAATCAACTACGATTATCCCGCCCATATCACGCAAACGAAGTTGTCTGGCAATTTCAGCGGCAGCAATCATATTTACTTCCATGGCTGTGTCTTCCTGATTGGTTGCTTTATTCGAACGGTTTCCGCTGTTTACGTCTATAACGTGAAGAGCTTCAGTGTGTTCGATTATAAGATAAGCACCTTTGCTCATGGAAACGGTTCTTCCAAATGAAGTTTTGATTTGTCTCTCTATATTGTATTTCTCGAAAATTGGAGTGTCATTTGATTGATAAAACTTAACAATCGATTGTTTTGAAGGTGCAATTTCTTGCAGATATTCCTTCGTTTGATGGTACAACTCTTCGTCATCTATCTGAATACCACTAAAGGTATCGTTGAATACATCTCTTAATATCGAAGAAGCTCTGTTGAGCTCTCCTAATACTTTTGAAGGATGATGAGCAGTTGGTAATTTTTTACACATTGCAGTCCATCTGCCAAGCAGGTTCTGCAAATCTTTTTCTAATTCGGCTACGTTTTTGCCTTCGGCTACTGTGCGAACAATAACACCAAATCCTTTAGGTTTGATCGATAGAACAAGTTTTTTTAAACGATCCTTTTCTTTTTTGTCTTCTATTTTTTGAGAAATAGAAACACGGTCAGAAAACGGAACGAGAACAATAAATCTTCCTGCCAATGAAAGCTCAGCGCTTATCCTTGGACCTTTGGTCGATATAGGTTCTTTTACAACTTGAACTAAAACAGATTGATTGGCACTTAAAATATCAGTAATGATGCCATCTTTGTCAATCTCTTTTTCAAACTGAAAGGTTTTTAGGGAGAAATCTTTTATTTTACCTGCGCTTACAAGTTTTATGAATTTCAGTTGGGAAGCTAAGTTAGGTCCTAAATCGTGATAATGTAAAAAAGCATCTTTTTCGAAGCCTACATTTACAAAAGCAGCATTAAGACCAGCAACGGGTTTTCGTATTTTGGCAATAAAAATATCACCAACCTGAAAGTTGCTTTTCTCTTCTTCCTTGTGTAATTCAATTAGTTTTCCATCTTTTAATAAGGCAAAATCTACGGCTTCAGAACTAGATCTAATGATTAATTCTTTATTCACACTGTAAATTTTTATCTGTTTTTTCAGAAAATAGAGTATAGAGAATAGATTTTAGATTTTTTTAAATCTAAAATCTATACCGATAATTATCGGGACTAAGATCTAAAATCTTATTTACAGATGGATTAAACAATATTTTTTAACAGGTATTGAACCCGGGGGAATGTTAGTAAATAGTTTGCAGTATTAGTGAGCAGTTTTACGCTGCGGACTGTGACAGTTTACTGGGACTAAATTCCAATTTCAATGAACGTTTAAAAAGAAAAAAGTAGTTTAAAACTACTTTTTCTTTTTGTGACGGTTAGCTCTCGCTCTTTTTTTTCTTTTGTGCGTAGCTACCTTATGTCTCTTTCTTTTTTTACCACTTGGCATATCGTGTCGATTTTATGATTAATTAATATTATTTTGCTTCGTTATTCGTTTTTACTCCTTCCACAAAAACTTTTGCAGGTTTAAAAGCAGGAATGTTGTGTGCTGGAATTTTGATAGTAGTATTTTTAGAAATGTTTCTACCTGTTTTTTCAGCTCTGGTTTTTACGATAAAACTTCCGAAACCTCTTAGGTAAACATTGTCCCCAGTTTCTAATGAAGTTTTAACTTCTTCCATAAAAGTTTCTACTGTTGCTTGAACATCTCCTTTTTCAAGACCTAGTTTCTCTGAAATTTTCGCTACGATATCTGCTTTCGTCATTTTCTTTCCTATTTTATTTTTATAAATGGTGTACTATTTTTTTGAGTTTGCAAATATAGGAATTAAAAAAATAATTAATCAAGCTAATTCGTTAAATTTTAATTACATAAACATTTACTTTTGTATTCTAAGTATTTTGCAATGAATTTTTCTAACATATTGATAAAATGGTATTTACAAAACAAACGTGATTTACCATGGCGAAAAACGGCCAATCCATACCATATTTGGCTCTCAGAAATTATGTTGCAACAGACTAGAGTTGCGCAAGGAACGCCATATTTTTTTGCTTTTACGCAGGAATTTCCTACCGTATTTGATTTGGCAAATGCCTCAGAAGAGCAGGTTTTGAAACTTTGGCAGGGATTAGGGTATTATTCCCGAGCCAGAAATTTGCATAAAACGGCTCAATATGTCGCAAATGAGCTAAATGGAATTTTTCCTGAGAACTATGATGCACTATTAAAATTAAAAGGAGTTGGTGAATATACTGCAGCAGCAATTGCATCTTTTTCTTATAATGAAGCTGTTCCTGTTGTCGACGGAAATGTTTTTAGAGTGCTTTCGCGTTATTTTGATATAGAATCTGATATTGCTTTGCCGGCAACAAAGAAAGAATTTACAGCGCTCGCTTACGAATTAATGCCAAAAGATAATCCTGCAATATTTAATCAGGCTATAATGGAATTTGGTGCTTTGCAATGTGTGCCTAAAAGTCCTGATTGTTCTGTTTGTGTTTTTAATGAAAGTTGTGCAGCTTTGCAAAAAAAGAAAGTATCTGTTTTGCCGGTAAAATCTAAAAAACTTAAAGTAACAAACCGTTTCTTTAATTATCTTATTTTAGAAGATGTTTTGGGAAATACCTTAATTCAAAAAAGAACCGCTAAAGGAATCTGGCATAATTTATACGAGTTTCCTTTATTTGAAACTACTGAAATTGTAGGCTTTGATGTTGTTTCAGTAGCGGCTCAGAACGATTTTTTCTCTTCTTATACTATATTAAGTATAGAGGAATGTAGCGAAACAACTGTAATTCATAAACTCTCGCACCAACATCTTCATATCCAGTTTTGGAAAATTAAAATTGAAGAAATAATCGAAAACGGATTGAATACCAGTAAATTAAAAACATTTCCTTTTCCTATTGTGATTTATAATTTTATAGAAAAGCAGGAAATAAATTGCTAAAAAAAATGTATCTTTGGGGTAAATACCACTAAATAATTATGAACGGAACATTAAATAAAGTGATGCTAATTGGCCATTTGGGCGATGATGTGAAAATGCATTATTTTGATGGAGGAAATTGCATTGGACGTTTTCAGCTCGCTACAAATGAGGTTTATATCAATAAAACGACCAACGAAAAAATAACTTCAACGGAGTGGCATAATTTAGTTGTGCGTAATAAAGCCGCCGAAATTTGCGAAAAATACCTTTCTAAAGGAGATAAAATCTATATAGAAGGGCGTATAAAATCGCGTCAATGGCAGGCAGAAGATGGTACAACGAAATATACAACTGAGATTCAGGTAACAGAGTTTACTTTCTTGACTACCAAAAAAGAAACTGGAAATCATAAACCGCATCAGGAATCAGAATCAGCAAAAAACACTAACTTTGATGCGACAAATGAAGGTTTACCTGTAAATGATTTACCTTTTTGATTGTTTAACTAATCTTTTTTAATTTGGACCCGGAGCCCAGTTTATTTTTTAATACCACATTAGACACCAATTTGATAATTGGTTTTGTTGGAATATTTATTTTGCTGTTTCTTTCGGCAATTGTTTCAGGTGCCGAAGTTGCGCTTTTTTCTTTATCTCAAAAAGACATTGATGAAACACTGCAGGAAAATAATCCGAAAGGAAAAATTATTTCCAATCTTTTAGATAAACCCAAAAAACTTCTCGCAACCTTACTAGTCGCCAATAATTTTTTTAATATTGGAGTCGTTATATTGTTCTCCTTTATAGGACAAAATATTTTTGCAGGCGTAAATTCACCAGTCTTTAAATTTATTCTTGAAATTATTCTGGTTACCTTTCTTATTTTGTTGTTTGGAGAAGTTTTACCAAAAGTTTATGCCAGTCGAAACAATATAAAATTTGCAAAACGCGTTGCATACCCAATTGCATTTTTAGATACATTACTATCGCCAATTAGTTTGCCCATGCGCAGTGTTACACTATATTTGCACAACAAATTGGGAAAACAAAAGAATAGTTTTTCAATAAATCAGCTTTCACAAGCCTTAGAACTTACAGATTCTGAGGGTACATCAAGCGAAGAACAAAAAATACTGGAAGGGATAGTTTCTTTTGGAAACACAGATACAAAGCAGGTTATGAGCCCGAGGATTGATATTTTTGCTTTAGAAATATCAGAACCATTTTCGGTTATTTGTCCGAAAATAATTGAAAAAGGATTTTCTAGAATTCCGGTTTACAGAGATAATATCGACCAGATTGAAGGCGTTTTATTTGTAAAAGATTTATTGCCACATATTGATAAAGAAGAATTTGATTGGTGGTCTTTGATAAGAGAAGCTTTTTTTGTTCCTGAGAATAAAAAACTGGATAACTTATTAAAGGATTTTCAAAGTCTTAAAAGTCATTTGGCAATTGTAGTTGATGAATATGGAGGAACATCAGGATTAGTATCTCTTGAAGATGTTATTGAAGAAATAGTAGGGGATATTAGTGATGAATTTGACGATGAAAATTTAAACTTTTCTCAAATAGATGAGAAGAATTTTCTATTTGAAGGAAAAATCAACATGAAAGATTTTTATCGAATTGTTGATGTTAATGAAGATATTTTCGAATCACATAAAGGAGAAGCCGAAACATTAGCAGGGTTTATTTTAGAAATCCTGGGTAATTTTCCTAAAAAAGATCAAAAAGTAGCTTTTGATAATTGTGTCTTTACGATAGAAACGGTGGATAAAAAGCGTGTGAAACAAATAAAAGTAACAATAGATTAAATGTTAAAAAAAACAATTTCAATAGCAACAATTTTACTGGCATTGACTGTTTTAAGTTGTAAAAATGATGTGGTGCCTAAGCCTTCAGGTTATTTGCGTTTAGATTATCCCGAAGCAAAATATGTTGGTTTTGAAAACAATTGTCCCTTTGCTTTTGAAATGAATGAGGCGGCAGTAATTAAAGGTGAAAAAGATTGCGGATTTGCAATTACATATCCAAAAATGAAAGCCACTATCTACCTGACTTATAAACCTGTAAATGGCAATATTGAGAAATTGCTAAAAGATGCTCAAAAACTAACTTATGAGCATGTTATTAAAGCAGATGATATATTAGAACAACCGTATTTAAACCCGCAAAAAAAGGTTTACGGTATGTTTTATCAAGTTGACGGAAACGCGGCTACAAACTCTCAGTTTTACGTAACAGACAGTACAAAGCATTTTATAACCGGATCAGTTTATTTTTATGCAAAGCCTAATTTTGATTCTATTATGCCGGCGGCGAGTTATATCAAAAATGATATGCAAAGGTTGATGGAAACTCTGAAGTGGAAATAAAAAAAAGCACAAGCATAAAAAAGGGCGTTCAATTGAACGCCCTTTTTTATAGGTTAAATTTCAAAATTACGATTTGAAATTTGATACTTTATATGTTTTTCCGTCTCCGGTTGCCTGAACAACTTTTGTCAAATTATCTTGGTTTTGAACCGTTTTGTCAAAAACAACAGTAGCGGTTTTTTTATCAAAATCAACAGTAGCTTTTTCTACTCCGTCAAGATTAGATAATTCTTTTTCGATAGTTTTTGCACATCCCATTGCACAAGTCATTCCTTCGATCTCGAAACTTGCGGTTTGAACATTTTCGGCAGCAATTGCTTTATGTTCTTTTACAGCTGTGGTTTCTGATTTTATGTTTGCCAGATTTTTATCTTCTTCTTTTTTGCAGCTTACCAATACTAAACCTGCTATGGCAAAAGTGGCTATAATCTTTGTAAATTTCATTGTGTATGATTTTAATTTAATAGTGATGTTCTTTTGCAAAATTAATAAAAATGAAGAGGTCAGTTCATAAATTTATTACAAATTTGTATCAAAATGGTATTTATGGATGCAAAGCAATTAAAGTGGGCGTATTTATTTGTTCTTTCGCTTATTTGGGGAAGTTCTTTTATTTTAATAAAAAGAGGTTTGGTTGGTTTAACGGCAATTCAGGTTGGTTCGTTCCGAATTATTTTTGCAGCGCTCTTTTTATTGATTTTTGGCTTTAATAGTCTAAAGAAAATTTCGCGTCGCCAATGGAAATTTGTTGCCATAACATCAATTTTCGGGACTTTTACCCCAGCTTATCTTTTTGCTATTGCAGAAACGGAAGTAGATAGTTCGATAGTGGCTATTTTAAATTCGCTTACACCTTTAAATACATTAGTGTTAGGAATAATTGCTTTTGGAATCCAGTTTCAAAAACGTCAGGTTTTAGGTGTTTTTGTAGGCTTGGTTGGTTGTATGTTGTTGGTTTTAAGCGGAGCATCTGCTCATCCCGGACAAAACTATTATTATGTAGTTCTTGTTGTAATTGCAACATTATGTTATGCAATCAATGTCAATTTGATCAAGAAATATTTGTCTGATTTAAATTCTGTAAGTATCACAACCGGAAACTTTACCGTTTTACTTATACCTGCTTTGATTATTTTAAGCACCACAGATATTTCTCAAAGAATAAGCTTGGATGTTACGCAGCATTCTATCTTTTTTGTAATGATTCTGGGTGTTTTAGGAACCGGAATCGCTAATGTTGTATTCTTTAAGTTAATACAAATGTCATCGCCTGTTTTTGCAACATCAGTAACCTATTTAATACCAATAGTAGCATTTTTCTGGGGATTATTAGATAACGAAATGCTAACGCCAATCCAGTTTTTTGGAGCTTTTATTATTTTGATTGGAGTTTATTTATCAGCTAAGAAATAAGAGCCTTGAATTGAATACCTTTGTCAGGTCGAAGACTCAAGGTTGTAAAGATTTGAAAATTAGGATTAAAAAATATTTCACGCAAAATTCTCCACAATTATTGTATGCGTATTTTTGTCATCCCGAGGAACGAGGGATCTCCATAAGTTACTCGACAGTATAGAGTAAGAACTTGTGTTAGTTTCTTGCGAAGATCCCTCGTTCCTCGGGATGACAAAAAAAGAGGGAAAGCCCGACAAAGCTTTTGTTAAAGAAAATTCTTACTTATATGAAAGTTTTGGCTATCTTCGTAGTCCTAACTGTTCAAATTATGACTACGAAAAAACTTATGCCCGCGCAATATGGTGGCGATATTGGAAACAATCGCAACGCTTTGAACAGCGTAGGACACCTAAAATGTGTGGGTTTTATATTTCCTAACTGTTCTAAATTATGAGTACAAACACCCTTTCAAAAGAAACAGAATTGCGATTAACTGATTTTTTCAACAATTCAATTGATCCACAATTTATGGCAAAAACAATCCGACAAGTAAATCATATGCTTGCTTTAAGCTTAATGCGGGATTGTGAAACACTCGAAACCGAGAAAACAAATCTTGAAAACGGTTTTTATTGGTTGAATGAATTAGCAGAAATTCTAAGTCCTTATCTGGATGTTGAATGATTAAACAAGAAAGGCTGTCATAATCGACAGCCTTTCTTGCTTTTAATGAATTTTGTAAAAGTTTTAAGTATGTTTTGTCATTTCGACCAAAGGGAGAAATCACACTAATAATTCGACAAAGGTTGATAATTTTAGGAATAGAGTTTCTTGTGCGATTTCTCCCTTTGGTCGAAATGACAAGATTGCGGTTATGATAATAGCGTGAGAAAGGGCTTCGACTTCGCTCAGCCTGACAAAAAAATGCATAAAAAAAGCTTTGTCAAAATTTTAAACTTTGACAAAGCTTCTAAAATCATAATCCCAAAGCTTCGGGATAACGACCCAGAACCTTTGCAACTCTGAGCCTTTGCACCTTTGAACCTTTTTTATAAAAAATCTTTCTCAGAAACTCCTTCGTTGATCTTAATATCGGTCATCTTAATATCTAATTCAAAACCTACATTTTGCACCAGATTAAAAGGAACTTTAATGCCTTTTACTTCTCTGTAATCGTTAAAGTTGGTTATTTGAGAAGACGATTTTCCGTCTTGTTCGCGAACTTTACCTTTTGCTGTTTTCAAGCCTGATTTTACATCGTAGTAATACGTTGTTTTGCCATCTTTTATTACATAAGCATCGCTGCCATTTACAGGCTCTATTCCGTCTACTTTTAAGTCTGTTCTTTTTTGTAATTGCAATTCTTCAAAAGGAGCAGCGCTGGCTTTCATATCGGCAAGATCTGCACCTTCAAGATTCTTGCGTTGACCTTGTTGCTCGATATAAGCTCCTTTTTCGTTTACCACTTGTTTCATTAAATTCATGGTTCCCATTGCGAGCGAAACCATCATTTTGCCTTTAGAATCTAGTTTAGAAGTAAAAGTCAAAGGTCCCGGCGCTTGAGGAACAGTTGTGGTTCCGGTCATTGCCAATGTTTTTGCGGCAGAAACTGCTTTTTCTCCTCCAATTGCTTTAAGGTAATTTTCGAAAACAGTTTTAGCAGTAATTCCGGTTGGAGCTTCTTTTTTAGTAACAGGTTTTTCAACCGGATTTCCGTATTTATCAAAATAGAAAATCGGAATTTGAAGTTTTTCTAAACCAGTAATTACATCAGAACCTTTTCCGGCAATCACAATTCTTATATTGTCCAGAAGGAAATATTTATTTGCAACGCGGTAAATATCATCGGCAGTAACATCGTTTATAGTCTGAATATATTTTTCGTAAAAATCTGCCGGAAGATTTTCTGTTTCAATGTTTAAAGCATATCGGGCAACAGTTTGTGGTTTTTCAACCTGCATTACAAATCGGCCAATATATCCTGCTTTTACATTTCTTAAAACTTCCTGAGGAACTCTCTCGGTTCTGATTCTTTTAATTTCTTTTATAAACTGAACTACTGCGCTGTCAGTAACAGTGTTTCTAACGGCAGATGAAGCTTTAAATTTGGTTACATATTTTCCGGCTCCAATGCTTGAACTTGCGCCATATGTCCAGGCGTGCTGCTCGCGTAAATTCATGTTCAAATAACTATTGAAATCTCCACCTAAAATTTGATTTGCAATTACTGCAGGAAAAAAATCAGGATCGCTCATTTTTAAGTTCACGGTATTAACCAGTGAAATTTCAGATTGAACCGCATTTGGAACATCTACAAAATCTATCTGAAGTTTAGAAACATTCTCCGGGTTTGGATACGTATTTTTTGGTGTGTTTTGTTTTTTCCATCCGCCAAAAAGTTTTTCAACAGCTGCTTTTGTTTCTTTAAATTTAATATCTCCTATGATTACTAAATAGGCATTTTCAGGAACAAAATAAGTAGTGTAATTTGCCTGAACATCAGCAAGAGTTACGTTTTTTACGGTTTCTTCTGATAAATATTCTCCTGAAGGATGATTTTTACCAAAAGCCAAAACGTCAACAACTCGGTTTGCAATTGCAGGAACGCTTTTTTCATCGGCTTTAAGGCCTTCGATTAATTTTGCTTTTTCCTTATCAAATTCAATTTGAGTAAAATTGGGCTGTAAAGCGCCTTCGGCCAAAAGTTCTAAAACACGTCCTGAATATTTAGAAAGTGAACTTGCATAAGCACCAGATGACGAAAAATTAATACTTGCTCCATAAAAATCAATTTCTTCGTTAAAAGCTTCTTTGGTTGTTTTTTTAGTTCCGTTGCCAATTAAGCTGCTGGTTAATTCGTCGACACCTTTTTTGTTTCCTTCTGTAAAAGGAGCATTATCTAGTGTTAGATTAAAACTTACTCTTGGTAATTTATGATTTTCAACTACCAAAACTTTCATGCCGTTTGCCAAAACAAAAGTTTGAGGTTTTTTGATATTGACTACTGGCGAAGGGCCTGGTTTTGGTTGTGGACGATCTTGTGCTTGCATAATTCCAGTCAGGAATAAAAGGATTAAAAATGTATGTATTTTTTTCATGATTCAATAAGCTTAGTTTTGAACTTTAGTTGAAGGAATGTAGTCTAAAATTAAACGCTGGTTAGGATTTAGGTACTTTTTAGCCACTTCTCTAATTTCTTCTCTTGTAATAGAGTGATAAAGGTCAATTTCTGTATTAATTAAATTAACGTCTCCGTAGAGAAGGTAATAAGAAGCTAGATTTTCGGCAATTCCTTCTACGCTGGCATTGGCATTCACGAAATTATTATCGAATTTATTTTGTAATTTTTCATAATCTTTTTCAGAAATCAGATCAGTTTGAATTTTTACAATCTCTTCATCCATTTCCTTTAAGATATCGGCTGTTGTGTTTGGCGCCATTGGCAAACCATATAAAATGTACATTCCGTAATCTTCCTGACTAAAACCAACAGCTCCAATTTGAAGCGCCATCTTTTTATCGTCGACTATTTTTTTGTACAATTTTGAACTTTTTCCGTCACTTAAATAAGAAGAGATCAAGTCTAAAACTCTGGCGTCTCTGGTTTTCATCGAAGGAGTTCTGTATGAAGCAACAATCATTGGGATCTGAATATTAGGATCTTCGTAAGTTGCTTTTATAGTCTGATTAATTGGTTCTTCGACAAAAGTTTGTTTTTTTACTTCTTCTCCTCTCGGAATTGGAGCAAAATATTTCTGAATCCATTCTTTAGTTTTGGTTTTGTCAAAATCTCCTGCTACGACCAGAACGGCATTGTTAGGCGTATAGAATTTTTTATTAAAAGCCTGAAACTCTTCGAGTGTTGCGGCATCAAGATCTTTCATAGATCCTATAGTTGTCCAGCGATACGGATGATTTTTGAACATGTTTTTCTTAACCTCCGGAAGAATGTTTCCGTACGGCTGATTGTCGTAACGCATTCTTTTTTCTTCTTTTACGACTTCATTTTGTGTTTCAACACCAATTTTATTGATGATAGGATGCATTAATCTTTCTGATTCCATCCATAAACCAAGTTCCAGACTGTTTGAAGGGAAAACTTCGTAGTAATACGTTCTGTCGTCAGAAGTATTGGCGTTATTCACTCCGCCATTTGCAGTGACGATTTTCATCCATTCGCCACGTTTTATATTTTGTGTTCCTTCAAATAATAAATGTTCAAAGAAATGTGCAAAACCCGTTCGGTCAGGGCGCTCATCTTTTGATCCTACGTGATACATTACTGAGGTTATCACAACCGGAGCAGATGGGTCGTTATGTAGAATAACATGCATGCCGTTATCTAGATTATATTCTTCAAAAGCTACCTTTTGAGCATGAGCCACTCCGCCGAGCATTAGTGCTGCACTTAACATCATTATTGAATTTTTCATAAAGATTAATAATTTTTATTTACCTATATTATGTAGGTAGCCAAGAGTTGATTATCGTTACATCAAAATTAACTTTTTTTAATTATCAAATAAGTGTTAAGTCTCATTTTGGTGATACTTTAACAATCATTCATGTTTAAAACTCCTTTTTCGACAGACAAAATCCCTTGAAAAACAGACTTTAAAGCGAAATAAATATTTTTAGAATAAGAAATTGCACAGTAAATTATTAATTGTATATTTGCAACCTTAAAAATCAATAAATCAATTTGGTATGTATGCAATCGTAGAGATAGCAGGGCAACAATTTAAAGTAAGCAAAGACTTAAAGGTTTATGTTAACCGTTTGACTAACGAAGAAGGTTCAAAAGTTTCTTTTGACAAAGTTCTTTTATTAGATGATAATGGTAGCGTAACTTTAGGCGCCCCAGCTATAGAAGGTGCTTCAGTAGAAGCTAAAGTGTTACAACACTTAAAAGGAGATAAAGTTATCGTTTTCAAAAAGAAAAGAAGAAAAGGATACAAAAAGAGAAATGGTCACAGACAATATCTTACTCAAATTGTAATTGAAGGTATTACTGCAGCTGGAGGAACTAAAAAAGCAGCAGCTAAAAAAGCGGTTGTAGCAGAAGAAGTATCTACTGAAGAAGTAGAAGCTCCTAAAGTGAAAAAAGCAGCAGCTCCAAAAGCAAAAAAAGAAGCTACTAAAGAATAATAACAATATTTAAACTCATACGTCATGGCTCACAAGAAAGGTGTCGGTAGTTCGAAGAATGGTAGAGAATCAGAATCAAAACGTTTAGGCGTTAAGATTTTTGGAGGTCAAGCTGCTATTGCTGGGAACATCATCGTTAGACAAAGAGGTTCAAAACATAATCCAGGTGAAAATGTTTACATCAGTAAAGATCACACACTACACGCAAGAGTAGCTGGAGTTGTTAAGTTCCAAAAGAAAAGAGATAACAAATCTTATGTATCTATCCTTCCATTCGAAGCATAATCATTAGATTACTTATTACAAAACCCGTTCGCATTGCGAACGGGTTTTTTGTTTTAAATTAATAAAGTTTATAAAATAATTTTTTTGAGTAAAAATAAATCACATAGTAATAATAGTGTAACATTTTATGTCATAATACAACATATGTTATAAAAGTGTACATTCGATATTAATTATTTAAAATCAGATTTTTATGAGCGAAAAAAGATTCTTTAAAATTCGCCTTTATTTTACAGGCATAATAGCAATTTTTATTTGGTTGTTATTAGCATGGAATTATTATCACGGAGGAGTGCCAAGTCATCATGTTTTGAATGATAAAAATTTACCTGAAATTTCTAATTGGTGGGGAGCTCTTTTACTTCCTTTACTTTCATGGGTTTTGTTTTATTGGATAAAAAAGAGAGTGATAAATGTTGAAGATGATGAATCAAAAAAATCTGTTTTCGCAATATTTTACGGATTTCTGGGAGCGTTGATTATGGGTGTAATTCTCTCAGTATTTTTTACTTTGGGGTATGCAAATTTCCCGGCTTATATACTTTTAATAATTCTTTTATCCGGCTTGTTTTTTCCTGTTTACAGAGCCGAATATATTCTTGGGTTTGTAATTGGTATGACATTTACATTTGGCGCTGTTCTCCCAACAGGAATTGGATTTATATTGGCATTAATTGGTGCATTCTTGTATCTGTGTATTCGACCAGTATTTTTGTATATAATATCAAGGTTTTTATTTGCTGTAGTTTCGAGAAAGCAGAAGATTAATAAATAACAGATTATATATTGGACTTATTATTTGTATTTTTGGTTGGATAAATCTACTCAAATTTTGAAAAAAATAGTTTTCTTCTTATTTCTTTTCTGCACAAGTTTATTTGCAAAAGAAATTCATCCTGCTGAACAAATCGTATCATTAAACGATAACCAAAAAAAGATTTTATACGAATTTGCTGTTCTTCAAAAAAGCGGTTCTAATGCAAATGCATATTGGCAAAAACACAAGAATCAGTTTTCTGTAATTAACGATACGCTTAGAAATCAGTTGGCAAACGAAATTTATATCAATTCGCATGTCGTTTATAGTCCAGTAAAAAATTCTGCTGTTCAATTATGGATGCAGACACAATCTCTTACCAATTGGATGCTGTATCTGGCGGCATTTGTTGCGATATGTGCCATAATAGGTTTATTACGCAATTACTGGAATTTGCTAATAGATATACTGATAAAACAATTTGCGCCAATCTTCAGGCTTTTATTCTCGGCAATTTTATTAACTTATGAATTGTTATTGGCAGGTATTGCTTGTGTTGTTTTGGGATGTTATATAGAAGAAATGACGTTGCGAACTGTGGTAATCCATACCGGTTTATTTTTATTGTGGAGCCAGTCAACGGCTATTTTTACTCAGAAATATCTAGTTAAGAAATATGTTTTTGAAATAAGGAATAATTTCTGGGGGAGTAATAAATGGGAAACGGTAAAAACAATTTGTCTGCCCGCTATTATTGTTACTATTGCTCTTTTATATGTATTATATAAAATTCCCGGTGATGTATTGTATAATTACGAAATCGTCGTGTCTAGTATGGCGGTTGTTTGTGCTTTGCCTTTTTGGCGTGTTTTAGAAAAATACATTTCACCAATTTTAATTCCGTTTGAAGATACTTGGGTCGAAAGAAGTATTTACTCGCTGGCGGCTTGTGTTATTGTGGCTTTAGTTATCTTAGGTTTTTTTATTGCACAGCATAATCCACTTTTTTCATATGTAATAACAGCCTTAGCAAGTATGCTTATTATATCATTTTTGATTTTATCGCTTAAACATAATTTTAAAGACAATTATAAGAATTACTATTATCTGCAGATTATTACAATTCTCTTTCTTTCAGCAACTCTGTTTTATAGTTTTTATATTCATTCCGGAGAAATGATTTGGGCGTCTTTAGTTGGAACCAGTATTTATATTATTATAAAGTATTGGGAGATTCCAACCTTTTTTATGAGCTGGAAAAGAAGCAGAAGATCAGCTTGGGGATTTTTAGGAATGGCAGTTTTATTATGGCTGTTGGCGAAAGGTATTTTGTATGTTTCAAAGATCGTATATATTGGTTAAAAAATAAAAAACCTGTTCAGTTATGAACAGGTTTTTTATTTTACTCAGTGTCTTTTGTTTCTTCAAGATCTTCGGTTTTTCGTCCCACTTTTACTTTAGGGCTATTTTGTGTTCCGGTAACAGTTAGCGGAATTCCGAATATACCAAGAGGAGGTAGGCCTAAACGCATTTTTAAGTTCAGTTTTCCGTCTAAGCTTGTAGTGCCTTCAATTCTTGGTCGAAAGCCTGCAAACTTGAATTTAAATCGTTCTACCGTCATGATATTATTTTTGATAGTAGTTTTAATATCGACTTTAGAGACATCAGGATTTTTCATCGATTCAGAACTGGTTTCCTTGCTTACGGCATTGAACATTTTCAATCCTCGTACTTTTACATCTTTTACAGAAAGTATTCCGCCTCCCGTAAGCGATGGGTAAACAGGATTCATATTGCCATTTAAACGCCCTTTTAATTGATAATCTACAGATACAATTCCCTGTGCTTTTTCAGCTGCACTGGCCATTTTTCTAAAAACTTCAATTTCATTATATGCTTTTTTAATATCAAAATCAGATGCTTTAAGACTAAAATCAAAATTCGCTTTTTGAGTCGTTATAGCCTGGTAATTGGCATTCATGGCAACATTGCAGCCAATTAAATTAAAACCGGTATTCTGCATGCTCAATTTTCCTTTGTTCATGTTTAAATTTCCTGTCGCATTTTGAAGATTCAATTTGTCAAAATTTACTTTTTGAGCATTAGCTGTAAAATTCAAATTTAAATTTGTTGGAATTATGATAACTCCGGTTTGTTTTGCCTGGCTTTGAGCAGGCGTCGAAGCTTCGGGTTTGGTTTGTGTTACAGATGTATTTGCCGGTGTGCTAGACATAAATTCATCTACATTGATGTATCGTGATGTAACTTTAAAAGAACCTCTTAAAACACCCGTATTTGTAGTTATGTAATTAAAGACGTTTTGTAAATACCCATTCAGTTTAAAATCAGATTCCCCATAAGTGGCCAAAAAGTTATTAAAAGACATTTTATCCTGATTGATTTTAAAAATCCCTTCTTTGATAATGAATTTTTTAGGCAGGTATTCTGATGCAATTCCTATGTTTCTAAGTTCAAGTGTTCCTTTATTATAAAGTTTGCTGTAATTTCCTTTTTCGGCGTCACTTTGTTTACCTTTCAAGACTAAATCAGCTTTTATAAAACCATCTAAATCAAGTCCTTTTTGAGAAAAAACTTTGTAGATTTTATGGATATCAAGTTCACCTTTTGCTTTAATATCATAAGTTAAATCATTAAAATTACTTAAATCAGCTTCTACAAAAACAGGTTTTCCTTCAAAAGTAAACTGTGTTGGTTTTAGGCTTACTTTTAAATCATCAAATGTTCCTTTTTGATTCTCAATTTTTGATTTTATTGTAATATTTGTAATCGGATTTGGGTAATATTTGGTTTTTAAGTAACCATTTTCCAAATCGATAACTCCTTTCGTAACCGGGAAAAGTTTGTTTTTCTGATCAAACTTTCCATTTGCTTTTACATCTCCTGCCAAACTTCCTTTTAAAACGATATCTGGAATCCCAAGTGCTTTTGTTAGTTTTTCAAGATCGATTTTTGCTTTAAAATCAGCATTTATTTCAGGAGTATTCACACCTTTTACAGAAAATTTAGATTTTAAATAATCCTTATTTATATTTAAAGATAAATTTTTTGCATCAACAGTCAAAAGGTCCGGATTTAAAGAAGGAACTGTAGTTTTAACTTCTAAATTTAAATTCGAAACCGGAAAAGCACTTTTGTTATAATTTACAAAGCCATTGTCTATTTTAACATCCAAATTTAGATCAGGAGCAATATTTTGTGAGGCGATATAATTTCCTTTTAAGGTAAAAAGCAGATTTGTTTTACCTGTTATTTCTGTTTTAGACAGCCAGGTAATATATTTGGGAGGTAAAGCTGTAAAAAGATCGTATAGATTACTGTCGTCAGATTTTATGATAAAATCCATATTGTAGCCGTCTTTCAGAAAATCAAATTTCCCTTTAAAATCTACTAAAAGCTGATTGATTTTAAGGTTGTTTTGCTCAAAAAAGAAAGATAAGGAGTTAACGTTTACTTTAGTAATTAAGTCAGCATCAATTTTTTTATTCATTAAATACGGTTCGCCTTCATAAACAATATTTAATTTTTCGATTTTAGCTTTTGAGTATAAATCAAAAACGGCCTGATTTAAATCTCCTTTTCCTAAGTAGTTAAAACCAAAGGCATCAAAATGTACTTTAGTGGATAAATCGTCATAAATAATTTTACTGTTTATGATTTCAATTTTTTCCAGTTTTAGCGATGCATCAGCATCAGTACTATCTTTAGGATTTGATGGTTTTGATGATTTATAAACATTGTAATTCGCTTCTCCTTTGTCGTTTACTTTTACATTAATAAAAGAATCAGACAAATAGATCTGATCAATTTTTACTTCTTTGCTAAAAACTAAACTTGCTACGTTTATCCCAAAAGAGACTTCTTTTGCGGTAATAAATTTTTCATTTTTATAAGGAGCAGATCCGTTAAGGCTTAAATCATTTAAAGTTAAAGTCAATGAAGGGAAATGATGAAAAAACGAAACCGAAACATCAGAATAATTTAATTCTGCGCTCAGTTTTTCATTGGCAGTCTTTTTAATTTGCTCTTTGATTTTATCAGCAAATACAATTGGGGTCAAAAACAACAATCCTATAACAACGACAAAAGTTATTGCGAGATATTTTGCCGTTTTTAATAAAATGGACTTCGTTTTATTTGTAGACATAACAAATTGAGGTGTTTACAGGAAATATTTGTATTTTGGTAAAGGATAATTATCCGTGAACAGTTTCGCTTTTGCCGTAATTAGTGATAATAGAACCTTCATATTCAATCCATTCTTTCCATCGTTTATCGATATCTATGTTGTCTGTATATTTTCTTGCAAATCCTAAAAATGTAGTATAATGACCTGCTTCAGAAATCATTAAATCGCGATAAAACTTAGCCAATTCCTCGTCTTTGATATTTTCTGAAAGTACTTTGAAACGCTCACAACTTCTGGCTTCGATCATAGCCGAAAACAATAAGCGATCGCAAAGTGCATCTTTTCTGCTTCCGTCTTTTTTCATGAATTTAAAAAGTTCATTTACATAATGATCTTTTCTTTCGCGTCCCAAAGTCAAACCTCTTTTTTTGATAATGTCATGCACCATTTGTAAATGCTCTAATTCTTCTCTGGCAATTACAAGCATTTCAGTTACTAATTCCTCTAATTCAGAGTTATAAGTAACCAGACTAATGGCATTCGAAGCGGCTTTTTGCTCACACCAGGCGTGATCTGTCAAAATTTCTTCGATATTCGACTCTACTATATTTACCCAGCGTGGGTCTGTGGCTAATTTTAATCCTAACATAACGATATTGAAAAAAAGTTAACTGCAAAATTAGTCTTTTTTATCACCGAAAGTCAGTAAATAGTGTGCAAATGCGCTCAAAAAAGCATTATTTTGTAACTTGAAACAAGTAAAATGAGTCAGATAAAAAAACTGTTGATTATTGGGTTTGTTTGGCCTGAACCAAATTCATCTGCCGCGGGCGGAAGAATGATGCAATTGATTTCTATTTTTGTGGCAAATGGATTTGAAATTACGTTTGCAAGCCCTGCTTTAGATAGCGATTTTATGGTCGATTTATCTGAATTTGGCGTAAAGAAAATATCAATTGAATTGAATAATTCCAGTTTTGATGATTTTATAATCGAACTTAATCCCGACATAGTTTTATTTGATCGCTTTATGATCGAAGAACAATTTGGGTGGCGGGTTTCTGAAAATTGCCCAAAAGCGATTCGTTTATTAGATACCGAAGATTTGCATTGTTTGAGAACTGCAAGACAAAAAGCATTTAAAGAAAACAGAATATTTGAGTTGAATAATTTACTGTCTGAAGAAGTTGCAAAACGAGAAATCGCCAGTATTTTAAGGTGTGATTTGTCTTTTATTATTTCTGAATTTGAAATGGAAATTCTAAAAGATGTTTTTAAAATCGATTCAGATTTACTGCATTATTTGCCTTTTCTGATCGATGAAATGTCTGAGGGAGATTTAGTGAAATTACCATCATTTCAGGAACGAAAGAATTTTGTTTTCATTGGTAATTTTCTTCATGAACCTAACTGGAATACGGTTCAGTATCTTAAAGAAACAATTTGGTCTTTAATCAAAAAACAATTTACTGACGCTGTTTTAGAAGTTTACGGGGCATATCCTTCGCAAAAAGTACTGCAATTGCATCAGCCAAAAAACGGTTTTTTTATTATGGGAAGGGCGGCTGATGCTAATGAAATTGTAAAAAAATCCAGAATTGTTTTGGCTCCAATTCGTTTTGGCGCAGGTTTAAAAGGTAAACTATTAGAAGCTATGCAATGCGGAACGCCAAGTATAACGACAACAATTGGTTCTGAAGCCATGCATAATAATCTACCGTGGAATGGTTTTATCACGGATGATGTTGAAGAGTTTGCAAAAAAAGCCGTTGAGTTGTATCAGGATGAAAATCTCTGGAAACAATCTCAAAATAATGGAATAACACTTATAAATGAATGCTATCAAATCAGTAAATATTCAGTACAATTAATCGAGGTGATTAATGCATTGCTAAATAATTCTGAAAGTCATCGCCTGCATAATTTCATGGGAAACCTGTTGCAGCATCATACTTTAAAAAGCACAAAATACATGGCAAAATGGATTGAAGCTAAGAATAAAAATTAAACTTCCATTTTACCAAAACCTACTGTTTCACGATATAATTGTGGCGAAACATCAGCATTAGTTTTAAAGAATCGGCTAAAATAATGTTCATCATCATAACCTAATTCATAAGCTATTTCTTTTACCGTTTTATTGGTCATGTATAATTCTCTTTTGGCTTCGATTATGATTCTTTCGGCAATTAGATCGGTAAGGGTTTTGTTGAAATAGTTTTTGGATAATTTCGCCAAGGCTTTCGCCGAGATATTGAGCATTTCTGCATAGTGACCTGCAGAATGTTTAATTTTAAAATTAAGCTCAATTGCATCTTTCAGGTTTTGAAGAATAAAAGGTTCTTTAGAATCCGGAGCAGATTTCATTTCTTCTAATTGCTGATTCTTTAATCTTGAAGCTGTAATCAGGAATATCTTTAAATAAGAAATCAACAAGTCATATTGTGCTAATCCGGTATTTTGAATTTCAGTTTTCATCTGGTCCAAAACCATTTTAAAAGTCAAAGCAGCATCTTCAGTAATTATTGTAAATGGCGGTTGATACACATTATTGAATAAAACGCCATTGCACGAAACTTCTTTTTGGTGGTAATGAATGCAGTAAAAATCAGGATGAAAATGTATTGCAATTCCTTCTATTGGTTCGCTCACACAAAGCATAAATGGCTGATATGGAGAAAAGGCGAGGAGTGAGTTTTCTTCAAAATGGTGTTCGGCAAAATCAGCTTTTACTTTCCCTTTTCCTTTGGTTACCCATATTAGCGAGAAATAATTATTGCGCTGTAAGTGATCGAAGTGGCTGTTGTCATCAAACGGAAGTAATTTGAATGCTAAATTACCATTTTGCGGATTTATTAAAGTGTACACGTTTTGATTGCTCATAATAAAACTACTTTTTTGAAAATATAAAGATAGTCATGAAAAAGAATTCACGACTATCTATATAAATTGTTTTTTGCTCGATTAGTTTTGTAATTCTAAACTAGGAACTGCTGGAAAATCGATTTGTGTATTAGCGGTATTATTGAAATAGTTTGTTAAAACATTCAACGCTACATGCGCTACGGTTTCTGCAATTTCTGCTTCTGAAACTCCTGCGTTTTTAATTGCCTGTACATCTTCATTATTTACTAAGCCATTTTTACTTACTAATGTTTTGGCAAATTGAAGAATAGCGCCTGTTTTTGCATCAGCAGAATTTCCTGTTCTTGCGTCATGTAAAACCTGTGGATCTGCTTTTAATAGTTTTTCTCCAATAAAAGTGTGAGCAGCTACACAATAATCACAAGAGTTGCTTTCTGAAATTGTTAAGGCTAATAATTCGCCTGTTTTTGCACTTAATTTTCCGTGGCTTAATGCACCGCTTAAGTTTAAATATCCTTCAAGAACTGCCGGAGAATTTCCCATTGTTCTCATCATGTTAGGCACAACGCCTAGTTTAGCTTGTACAGCGTTGAATAAATCTTTAGTTTTTCCTGTTGCTTCTTCTGGGTTTAATGCTGTTAATCGTGTCATTTTATTTAATTTTTATGTTATTTATTAGTTGTTGTCTTTTGACATTACAAAGGTGCGACGATTACAGATTTTAGAACATGGAGGATTTACGCTATATAATGGACAATTTTCCCTATGATTGTTTTTTGATAAAAAAAATCCCCGATTACGAGGTGTAATCGGGGATGATAAATTTTAGTTTACAGTTGCAGTCACAGTTTTCAGTTTACAGTCTCGCTGAAACTGCGACTGAGACTTCGACTGTAAACTGAACACCGAGACTGAAAACTACTTCAAAATGCCTTCAACTGCCTGAACAGTCGTAGCATGATAACCTGATTTTGCTTTGTCAAAAATTTTGTTTGCCCAAACTTTTCCTTCCGTAGTTTTTGCCATTTCTTTATAAAGCATCATTACTGATCCTGTTCTGCTGCTTCCAATTAAAAATTGTTCAATTGCAGGATATGCTGCGGTGTATTTATAACGAATAGACGGAACAAACCATTGACGTTTGATAATAAAATTACCACCTTTTGTAAAGTTGAATTCTGCATCAATTGCTTCCATTTCTTTTGGCGTAATATCTGTTGGAAGGTGATCTATAAAATACTGTTTTTCACTCGTTGTTGTGATTTTTTGACTCAATCCTTTTACGCCTGTTTCTCTCCAGCTTGTCTGAATTTTGTCAATTGCATCAAAATCGGCAGAACTTACAGTAGTAATATTTGATGGAATTCCAGGTTTGTAGATCCAGTCTTCGGCTTTTATTTTATCTGCAAGTGCCTTGTCTCCTTTTATAAGGTTCTCGTTGTAGTATTTAAGGAAATCTTCTGTTGTGATAGATTTGAAAGCGTGTGCGTCGAAATAATTTTTGATAAATACATCAAACTTTTCACGTCCAACAGCATTTTCGATTACTCTTAAAAAAGCATATCCTTTTACATAAGGAATCATACTGATTCCGTCGTCTGGATTTCTTCCTGTAAGGCTCACTTTTAATCTTGTATCCGGGCTTGTGTCTCCATATTCGGCAACATTATCGACTAATTCTTTACGAGTGATAACATTTTGCATTTCAAATTCTTTCTCTCCAAAGATTGCTTCACCAATTCTATGTTCAACATAAGTCGTGAAACCTTCGTTTAACCAGATATCATCCCAGGTTGCGTTTGTAACTAAGTTTCCGCTCCAGCTGTGACCTAATTCGTGCGCTAATAAACTAGTTAAAGAACGATCTCCGGCAATTACTCCCGGAGTAAGGAAAGTTAAGTTTGGATTTTCCATTCCTCCGTAAGGAAAACTTGGAGGTAAAACCAAAACATCGTAACGTCCCCAACGGTAAGGACCGTAAAGTTTTTCGGCAGCTACAACCATTTTTCCAAGTTCGGCAAATTCCCAGGCCGATTTTTTTAGCATTGATGGTTCTGCATAAACTCCGGTTCTGTTGTCTATAGATTGAAATTCCAAATCTCCAACGGCAATTGCCATTAAATAAGAAGGAATCGCTTTGTCTTGTTTAAAAGTATAAACTCCGGTATCATTTTTCTTTTGAGGATTTACGGCGCTCATTACAGCTAATAAATCTTTAGGAACCGTAACTTTTGCATTATACGTAAAACGAATTCCCGGTGAATCCTGACACGGAATCCAGGTACGAGACCAAACGCTTTCGCCTTGTGAGAAAAGAAAAGGTTTCTTTTTATCAGCAGTTTGTTCTGGTTTCAACCATTGCAATGCAACGGCGTCTTTAGTGGTGCTGTAGTAAATGTTTACTTTAGTGGTAGTAGGTTCGATGGTAATATGAAGAGGTTTACCGTGAAATTCAACATCTTTTCCAAGCTCGAATTTAGTTTCTTTTTCATCATCGCCTAAAGTTACTTTTGTAATGTTAAGTGTATTTTCGTCAAAGATAATTTCATTTCCTTTGCTTACATTGTTAATTAACCAGGAAGCTTTTCCTGAAATAGTCTGCGTATCAAAGTCAACTTTTATATCCAGATCCAAATGTTTTACAACAGCAAGTTCTGGTTTAGAATAGCTGTGTTCGTCTGTAACGCCAGTTGCTTTTTCGGTTTGTTCCTTTTTCTGACAGGCAATTATGGTCAGGAATAAAGTGGCAAGGATTATTTTTTTCATTTTATGAAGTATTGAATTAGTGGAGGGAAATTAAACAAAAAATCCCGTCCCGAAAAACTTCGGGACGGGATTTTATTATAAATAACCTTAAGCTTGGCTCAGGCTGACATTGAAATTATGCCAACATTGTAACCGGGCTTTCGATGTATTGTTTTAATGTTTGTAAAAATTGAGCGCCAGTTGCACCGTCAATTGTTCTGTGGTCACACGCTAATGATAACATCATTGTGTTTCCTACTACAATCTGACCGTTTTTAACTACTGGTTTCTCAACAATTGCGCCTACAGAAAGGATGGCAGAGTTTGGTTGGTTGATAATTGAATTGAATTCAGTAATACCAAACATTCCAAGGTTAGATACTGTAAAAGTACTTCCTTCCATTTCTTGTGGTCCAAGTTTTTTGTTTTTAGCTCTTCCGGCAAGATCTCTTACTGAAGCACCAATTTGAGATAAACTCATAGCATCTGTAAATTTCAATACAGGAACTACTAATCCGTCTTCAACAGCTACGGCAACACCAATGTTAACGTGGTGGTTGATGATGATAGCATCTTCTTTCCACTGAGAGTTAATTTTTGGATGTTTTTTCAATGCTAAAGCACAAGCTTTAATTACCATATCATTAAAAGATACTTTAGTATCCGGAACAGTATTGATTGTCGCTCTTGCGCCCATTGCTTCGTCCATACTTACTTCGATCACTAAGTTATAGTGAGGTGCAGTAAATAATGATTCAGCCAAACGTTTTGCGATAATTTTACGCATTTGAGAGTTTTTGATCTCTTCGGTGAAAACTTCTCCGGCAGGAACAAATACTTTTGGTGCAGCAGGAGCAGCAGTTTCAGCTTTTGGAGCAGCAGCAGTTGTGGTTGCAGCTGGTTGTGCTTGCGCAGATGGAGTAAAGTTTTCGATATCGCTTTTTACAATACGTCCGTTTTCTCCAGAACCTTTAACCTGAGTTAATTGAATTCCTTTGTCAGAAGCGATTTTCTTTGCTAATGGTGAAGCTAAAATTCTTCCTCCATTTGATGAAGTTTCAGCAACAGCTTCTGTAGCTTTTTCAGCAGCAGGAGCAGCTTTTTCTTCAGTTCCAGGAGCACTTGTAGTTCCTCCGGCAGTATAATTGTCTGCAATTCCTGTAATGTCAGTTCCTGCAGGTCCAATAATAGCTAATAAACTATCAACTGGTGCAGTATTTCCTTCCTGAATTCCAATATATAATAATGTTCCTTCATTGAAAGACTCAAACTCCATAGTAGCTTTGTCAGTTTCAATTTCAGCAAGAATATCACCTTCGGCAACAGCATCACCTACTTTTTTCAACCAGGTTGCTACAGTTCCTTCTGTCATTGTATCGCTCAAACGTGGCATAGTTACAACTACAACACCTTTTGGTAATTCAGTTGCAGCTTTTGCAGCAGGAGCAGGAGTTTCTGTTTTTGCTTCAGCAGCAGGAGCAGCTTCCGCTTTTGGCGCTTCTGCAGCTGCAGGAGCATCACCACCAGCTAAAAGAGCAGAAATATCTTCTCCTTCGTTACCAATGATTGCTAATAATGAATCAACCGGAGCAGTTTCTCCAGCCTGAATTCCAATATGTAAAAGAGTTCCTTCGTTGAAAGACTCGAATTCCATTGTTGCTTTGTCTGTTTCAATTTCAGCAAGGATATCACCTTCGCTAATTTTGTCGCCTACTTTTTTTAACCAAGTCGCTACCGTTCCTTCCGTCATAGTATCGCTCAAACGAGGCATTGTTACTTTTATCGCCATAATATATTATAGTTTATGAGGTGTAAATGGATAGTCTTCTTGTGCGTATACTACATCGTATAATTGTTGTAATTCAGGATATGGAGATTCTTCAGCGAATTTCACACATTCTTCAACCAGATCTTTAACTCTTTGGTCAATTGCTTCAATTTCTTCTTCTGTAGCATACTTTTGATCCATAATTACATCTAAAACCTGAGTAATCGGGTCAATCTTTTTGTATTCTTCAACTTCTTCTTTAGAACGGTAAAGTTGTGCATCAGACATAGAGTGTCCTCTGTAACGGTACGTTTTCATTTCAAGGAAAGTTGGTCCGTCACCACGACGAGCTCTGTCGATAGCTTCAGTCATTGCTTCAGCCACTTTTACAGGATTCATTCCGTCAACAGGTCCGCAAGGCATTTCGTATCCTAAACCAAGTTTCCAGATGTCAGTGTGATTTGCAGTTCTTTCTACAGAAGTTCCCATTGCATAACCGTTGTTTTCAACGATAAATACAACTGGCAATTTCCATAGCATAGCCATGTTGAAGGCTTCGTGTAATGAACCTTGTCTTGCAGCACCATCACCAAAATAGGTCATAGTAACTCCACCGGTTTCAAAATATTTATCAGCAAAAGCTAAACCAGCTCCTACCGGAATTTGTCCACCTACGATTCCGTGTCCTCCGTAAAAACGGTGTTCTTTAGAGAAAATATGCATAGAACCTCCCATACCTTTAGAGGTTCCTGTTGCTTTTCCTAAAAGTTCAGCCATTACTCGTCTGGGATCAACTCCCATACCAATCGGTTGTACGTGGTTTCTGTAAGCAGTAATCATTTTATCTTTAGTCAGGTCCATAGCGTGCAAGGCACCTGCTAGTACAGCTTCCTGACCATTATATAGGTGTAAAAAACCTCTAACTTTTTGTTGAATGTATAATGCTGCAAGTTTGTCTTCAAACTTTCTCCAAAGCAGCATGTCTTCGTACCACTTTAAATATACTTCTTTTGTAACTTCTTTCATCTGAATTCTTTCTTTTGCTAAAGTTTGTTTGTGTTATCAATTGTTGCCTATAACGCAAAATAGTTTCCTCCCACAAATTTGCGCCCGAAAGGTCGGGATGCAAAAATAAGACATTCCTATTAAGAAGTAAAATTTAAAAGGTACTTTTTGGCTTTTTTTTACAAGAACTTTTTATCAAACATAAATGGGAGCAAATTTTTCAGGGATGCAGATTTATAAACTTCGCCTATTTCGCCCATAAAAAAGATTTCTATAGGGGTGTCTTGCCTGATTTCGTATTCTGCAATAGATTGTCGGCATGAACCACAAGGCGGAATTGGCGCCGTAGTCTGATTAGTGTCTGAAGCTGCTGTAATAGCCATTTTTAAGATTTTGGCTTCAGGGTAAATACTTCCGGCATGAAAAATAGCGACTCTTTCTGCGCATAATCCAGATGGGTAAGCAGCATTTTCCTGATTTGATCCCAGAACTATTTTTCCGTTATCTAATAATAAAGCTGCTCCAACTCTAAATTGTGAATATGGGGCATAAGCTTTTTTACGAACTTCAACAGCCTGATTCATTAAGTCCTGGATGTCTTGTGCAAGTTCTTGTAAGCTGTCGTAAACTATAAAGGATGATGTTATGCTAATTTCTTTCATTTGTTTTTAAGGGAAAAAAAATCCAAATTCCTAAAAAATAGAAATTTGGATTGTTATTGTTTTATTGTATTATCTGTTTAATAAACTTCGTATTTGTCGCCAAAGTTAAAGGTTAAAGAAAAGCGAAGTGTATTTTCTAAAGGATTTTTAATTTTTGATGTTGAAAATAAATAAGAAACATCAACTTTTACGATGTTATATTTAAATCCGGCTCCTAAAGAGAAAAATTGTCTTGCTCCTTTTTCAGGACTTTCGTGAAAGTATCCGGCTCTTAATGCAAAAGCATCCTGATACATATATTCTGCACCTACACTATAGGTAATTTCTTTTAATTCTTCGCTGAAACCACCCGGAGCATCTCCAAAAGATTTAAAAATTCCGGAAACCCATCCAATGTTATTGTAGTTTTTGAAGTTTGTTGCATCTGCCTGTTCTTGCGAAATATCTCCAACATCATTATAATCTCCATCTCCATTAGCATCTACCGGAGTTCCTGGTCCCGGAGGAGTTGGTACTAAAAGTTTGGTAAATTCCACGCTAAGTGCTACTTTATTATAGTCGTCTAATATAAAATCAAACCCACCACCTAATCTAAGATTTGCCGGTAAAAAGTTAGAACTTAAATCATCGTTGTCGTAGCTTATTTTCTGACCCATATTTTGCATGTTAAAACCACCTCTCCATCTTCCGTTGAAGTCTGAATAAGCGATTTCTTCAGATTGGTAGAATCCTGCAATGTCTACGGCAAAAGTACTTGCTGCTGAAGCGTCTACATCTTCTGAAGCAATTTTCAGGTTTGAGCGAATGTATCTTGCAGCAACTGCCATTGAGAATTTTTCGCTTAGTTTCAAAGAATAGGAACCATCCAGCGCAAATTCGTTTGGAGAAACGATCCTTGCGGCCTCGTTTGGATCTCCTGTTGTTCTTAGCTCGATATCTCCAAAACCAAAATAACGAAAACTAGTTGCAAAAGCACTTCGTTCATTAATTTTGTTGTAATAAGTAACTTGTCCAAGAGAAATATCATTGGCTAAGTCTGTTAAATAAGGAGTGTAGCTTAGAGAGAAGCCTTGCTTGTCTACTGAAAAAGCATATTTTGCAGGATTCCATTGCTGAGAGTAAGCATCAGCTGATGTGGCGACACCCTGATCAGCTAAACCTGCTGCTCTGGCATCTGCTGCAACTAATAAAAAAGGGACTCCTGTGGTAATAGGTCGATTTTCCTGAGCCTGTACTTTAAAAAGAATAAAAGAACAAATTAAAAGTAGTGATATTTTTTTCATTTAGGGAACTTAATGGTATTTAGATTACAAATATATATATAATTATAATATGACAAGCTTTTCGTATTTTTCTGCCTTTTTATTTGTCAAATTAGATTTGACGGTAAGTTTATAAATATAAACTCCTTTGCCTATTCTGTCGCCAAAATCATCTTTTCCGTCCCAGGTTATTTCTCTGGATAAAAAGCCTTCTGTTGTGACAACCTGATTTTTTGTCCATACTACTTTTCCGGTAATTGTCATAACCTGAACCTGAACATCTAAGGGTTCGTAAGGCCTGTTGTGTGAAAACCAAAATTGGGTATAGGTCGAAAATGGATTAGGGTAATTAAGAACGTGTGTTAATGTCAGGGACTCGTCTCCAACAACTATAAATTGTATCTCACTTGTCACGGGATTATTATAAACATCCCATGCAGTGAACGTTATTGTATGCATTCCTGCGGCTAAATTTCTTAACGGAAATCGTAAATTTCCATTCGTATAATCGTCTAATTTAGTTTGGTAGTAATCATTTAAAATGTAAGGATTGCTTACATCTCCATCTAGAATTGCTACAATATCATGTCCGATTCCGCTTGCTGTATTGATTCCGTTTTCATCTTCAAGAAATGCTAATAAAAATGGGGATTCATTGGTAATTCCACCTGATACAAAAGTTTCATCATTCATATATAACTTAACTTTTGGATTTATATTGTCCTGAGGAGCATTTTCATTTATTCCACCAATTTTTATAGTGGTATTATAGCCTGATTGATTCTCCTGAAGCTGATTTTTTTTCGAATAAAAACTGATTCGGCCAAAATCAACAGGAACACGGATGTCGCGGGGTACAACAAAGCTAAATTCAAATTGACCGTTGGTTACTGATGCATTTCCTCTAAAGATAGTTTCTCCCAGAATTTTGAATGACATTGCAGGGCTATAACCATCATTATTTAGGGTGGTAGTTGTGATTAATTTGTCGAAAATTGCAGTTGATAGTTCGCCATTGTAATTGCTTAAAAGAGTATTGTTCTCATCTGTAATTTCGCCGGTAATTTTAATTTTTGATAAAGATTTAAAATCCGGAATCGCTTGAGAAATCACAATATCATTTACTTTTGTTAAATTAATTCTTGGTTTCGGAATTGCCAGCATTAAAGCAGGATCTCCCAAATAAAAAATAACATTACTGGCAGAACTCGGATTTTCGTTTTTAGAAATTCGCAGTGCTTCTGCAATAGTAGTATATTGATTGGAGCCGTATGAGAATAAATTTTTGCTTAGGCTGTCATTAAAATCTTCTGCATTGTATTGTCCAATGGCACGAATGGTGGTCAACATTGAAATTGCGCCGCCTTTTGGGTTCCAAAATGTATATTCTCCGGCTGTTGGTCTTGTTGGATCATCAAATCGGGAAAATTCGCAGGTAATAGTAATAAATAAAGGATATTTGTATTGATTGTTTAGGTTTTGCCCGTCTGATTTTTCCCAAATTCGCTCACTTGCCAATCCATCTTCACCACCGTGTCCCAGGTAATTAAATACCAAAGCGCCTTTTTCGAAAGCGTTAAATAAATCTGTTCTGGCTTTAGGATATCTCGATCCTCCGGCAGAAGCTTCTTGTGTATAAGAATCCAGAATGATTTTATCCATGTTGAAAAAAGGTTTCTCAGTAGATATTTTATCGGCAAGATTGTTTTGATGAGATTGTATGGTTATATCTGAAGCTTTATCAGAATCGTCGCTGACCATAACGATATTATTTCTCCAGTTTCCATAAGATTTTGGGTCGTGATATTCCAGAACCTTGTTTACGATTTCGGCAGCTTGCGAATTATCAGAAACCAACATTCGGCCAACAGCAATGTCGATTCCACCAAAAGGATAAACAACGACGCCTTCGTCAGCATCCATTAATCCATAAAAATCATCAGAAGCAAATGAAGCCTCGCCCGTAGTGTTACTAATTACGGATTGATATATAGGTACAATATTATTGTTATTTGTGATTCGGTTTTTGTAATCGAATGAAGCGTCTCCAAATAAATTTAAATATTTTATTCTCTTATCCGGTGAGGATGCATTATTATAAATGTATTTAATGCAGTTTCTGATTGCAGCAATGTCTTGTTTTCCTGAAGAAAATTCCTGATAGATACTTTCTAATGTGATTACTTTTACATTCAAATTAGAGTAGGTACGATGAAAACTCGCTAATTTTTCGGCTTGAGAAACTAAAAATTTTGGAGTTACAATTACATAATCAATATCCTGAAAGCTGTTTTGGGTGTTTTTGAACAGGCTGCCTTTTAAGTTTTGATTGGTGATTTTTGGCTGACTTTCTTTTAAAGGTGTAAAATAATCAGCAGGATCAATAGCGATATATTTTCTAATTTCTCCTAAAGATGCTTTGAAACTAAAAGTCGACTGATTGCTGTTTTCTATTTTTGATACATTATAGAGGTCTGTAATGTCCCAAATTTGAGAAATTCCTGTAGCGCTGCCTATAGTATAATTTACAATTCCTGCGGTTGAGCCTGCTAAATCATATTGAAATTTAAATTGTTTTCCAGTTCCTAAAAGTTTTCTTTTGGCGGTCAAATTAATATAATCAAGGTATCCTTTTGATCCCGGGACACCATTATTATTATAGGTAAGTTTGATTTTTACGGTTGGAGCTCCTGTAAATGTACTGTTTGAACGGAGTTTTTGAGTGTAGAATTTCTCATCAGAATTCGCTACTAAAGTTGGGAAATTAATATTGTTGATGTTTTGACCGTTTGCAGAAATTGTAAATGAGGTTTGGGTATATGCTGCAGAAGCTGCATTTAATTCTATTTTTACAGGAACTGAAGTTTCAATGTTTGGAAAATTGAACTCAAATTCCTGTTCCTGATTAATATCGAATGATTCTCCAAACCATTGGCGGCCTAAATGCGCAATGTTTGTTTTGTCGATTTCATGAAATTGATAGTCGTCAAAAGTGGTCAGCTCTAAAGTTGTATTTCCTGTTGGTTGATTTATATTTGAAATACGTTTTCCTTCGGCACCATTAACGGTGATGTAGTAATACGATTTTGTGTCGTATAAATTGAGATTAGTCTGGCTTTCAGCGTTCCAGTTCTCAACTCCTTCGGCATAGAAAAGAATGTAATCTTCATTATTAAAGATTCCGTCGCTTTCTCCTATGATTTGAATAGCATTTTCGATCAGGTCTTCGGGATAATAAGTGTTATTGGCTAAAGGAAGCATTTTTCCGCCATTTCCATAAATCTTGATTCTTCTTGGGTCAGTCTTTGCAGGATCAAAACCTAAACTTTGCAGAAAAGATCTGGAAATTTTATAAACTCCTGATTTTTCGACATAAAAACGATACCAGTCGCCGGATGTCAAAACCGAATTGTAAACTGAATTTGTTTTTTGAAATGAGGATGCATTACTGCTTTTTGATGTAGAAGTGGTTGTGGAATAAGAAAATGATTTAATTCGTTTAAAACTATTTCCTTCCTTTATTATAGGTGACAAAAACAAAAAAGTTTGTCTTTTATCTCTTGAATTAGTTATTTTTAATGCTTCGTTTGGCGTTTCAGGAATGTTTTCAATTGCTAAATCCCCTAATTCTGTAAGTGAAATTGATTCGTATACTATGTTCGTAATTTGTATAGAATTGCTGTTCGAATAGCCTGATTCGTTCAGGTTAAGCAATAACGTTATGCTTTTTTTAGTAGTATCATATCTAAAACTGCCTCCGGAGAAGTATGGGATTTTTATTTTTAAATCACCAAAACTCATTTCTTTTTTATTTTGCCAATCTATTGTAAACTCCCTGTTTATCTGGGAAAAGGAGATAAAAGGAAGTAAAAAAAGATATAAGATTAAGGCTTGTTTCATCAGTAAATAAATCGGTTTTAAATTAAAAATATTTTAGTAAGTAAAAATATAGTATTTCATGTTATAGTAAATAATAAAAAGTATATTTTTGCGTTCGTAACTATAGGTTATTTTCTGGTAAAAAACAGCTAAATAAAATTATTAGAACAGATGTTGCTAATTAAATGTTAATTATTATATTGCAGCACCTAAATTTATCACCTAAGAATGAGTATGAAAGTAAACAAAATTGTAGTCTTGCAATTAATGATGTCAATGGTATTGATGTTGGGCACGGCTAGTTGTAGCAAAAAATCGAGTTCCAGTCACGCTTCCAGAGCAACTGGTTGGGATGTAGATAGTCAGAATGGAACTGCTGCCAGAAATGCAGGAAAAAAACAACAGGCTGGTCCTGGTTTAGTTTTTGTTGAGGGAGGTACATTTACTATGGGTAAAGTACAAGATGATGTTATGCACGATTGGAATAACACACCTACTCAACAGCACGTTCAGTCATTCTATATGGATGAAACTGAAGTTACAAATGGTATGTACTTAGAATACCTGGAGTGGTTAAAGAAGGTTTTCCCTCCAACAGAAGAGAATTACAAAAATATTTATGAAGGTGCATCTCCGGATACACTTGTATGGAGAAATCGTTTAGGATATAACGAAACGATGACTAATAACTATTTAAGACACCCATCTTATGCCAACTATCCTGTAGTAGGTGTAAACTGGATTCAGGCAGTTGAATTTAGTAAATGGAGAACTGATCGTGTAAACGAAGCTGTCTTAGAGAAAAACGGTTACCTTAAAAAAGGTGCTAAAACACAAGACGTTAGCGCTGAAAGTTTGTTTAACACAGAAGCTTATGTTGCTTCTCCAAGTACTACTTATGGTGGTAATGAAGAACTTGTGTTAAAGAAAAACCCTAACGGTAGAAAACCAAAAGCTGGAAAAGATGGTGTAGTGCCAGAAGAGAAAAATGTTTACGCACAACGTTCTTCAGGGGTTATCTTGCCAGAATACAGACTTCCTACTGAAGCAGAATGGGAGTATGCTGCAGCTGCAGATGTTGGACAAAGAGAATACAATATATATAAAGGACAAAAGAAATATCCTTGGTCCGGAGATTATACACGTTCATCTAAACGTAAAAACAAAGGAGATCAATTGGCTAACTTTAAACAAGGAAACGGTGATTACGGTGGAATTGCAGGTTGGTCTGATGATGGTGCAGATATTACAAATGCTGTAAAAAGCTATGCTCCTAATGATTTTGGATTATACGATATGGCTGGAAACGTAGCCGAATGGGTTGCCGATGTTTACAGACCTATTATTGATAATGAAGCAAATGATTTTAACTACTTTAGAGGAAATCAATATGCTAAAAACAAAATTGGTAAAGATGGTAAAATTGAAATTATCACTAAAGATAACATTCAATACAAAACCTTAAGTAACGGTAAAAAAGTTGCAACAAACTTACCAGGAGAAATTGCTCAGGTTCCAGTTGATGAAAATGAAACTTATTTGAGACAAAACTTCAGTACAAGTGATAACATCAACTATAGAGATGGTGATAAACAATCATCTAAATATTTTGATTTTGGAGACGAGTCAGAATCTAAAGCGGATCATTCAATGTATAATGCTCCTAAACATAATGTAACAACAGATAGTTTAGGTCAGATGGTTAGAAAATATGACAACTCTAGTAAACGTACAACGTTTATCGATGATAACGTAAGAGTTTACAAAGGTGGTTCTTGGAGAGATAGAGCTTACTGGTTAGATCCAGCTCAAAGAAGATATTTCCCTCAAGATATGGCAACAGATTATATCGGATTTAGATGTGCAATGTCAAGAGTAGGTGCAAAAGCTGAAAAAAGAAAATCGCCTAGAAACTAAGTCTTAGAAATTTTAATATAAAAAGTTCCAAATTCCAAAAGCTGAATATTCAGTATGGAATTTGGAACTTTTTTATTGTTTTTTTCTATTTTTATGACCAATAAAAATTTTTATAAATGAATATTCAAGACATTCATAACTTGTTTTTGCAGTGCAAATCAGTTTCAATAGATACTAGAAAAATTGAAAAGGATTCTATGTTTTTTGCGATTAAAGGCGATAATTTTGACGCCAATACTTTTGCTGCTAAAGCATTGGAATTAGGAGCTCTGTTCGTTATTATTGATGATGCTTCATATGCTATTGACGAGAGAACTATTCTTGTTGAAAATAGTTTAGAATCATTACAGGAATTAGCAAAATTTCATCGCGCTTATCTAAAGCTGCCAATAATTGCCCTGACTGGAAGTAATGGCAAAACGACCACAAAGGAATTAATCAATGTAGTAATATCTAAAAAATACAAAACCAAAGCTACTTTAGGTAATTTAAACAACCATATTGGAGTTCCGTTGACTTTGCTGTCTTTTACCAAAGAAACTGAAATAGGTATTGTTGAAATGGGAGCAAATCACAAAAAAGAAATTGAATTTTTATGTGAAATTGCCCAACCGGATTATGGCTATATTACCAATTTCGGAAAGGCACATTTAGAAGGTTTTGGCGGTGTTCAGGGGGTAATCGAGGGTAAAAGCGAGATGTATCAATATCTGGCAAAGAATAATAAAGTAGCCTTTGTAAATTTAGAAGATCCAATACAGATTGAAAAATCCACAAGTATTAAATCTTTTACTTTTGGGGTTAATAATGCGACAGCTGATGTAAATATCAAAAATATAAAAGCGAACCCTTTTGTTGTAATCGACTATGATAATTTTAGTGTAGAATCGCATTTAATAGGCTTATACAACGCTAATAATATTAATGCTGCAGTTGCTATAGGACATTATTTTAAAGTAGACGAAAAGGATATAAAAGTAGCAATCGAAAATTATATACCGGAGAACAACAGGTCGCAATTGTTAAGAATTGGTTCAAATCAGATTATTCTGGATGCATACAATGCTAATCCTAGTAGTATGGCAGTTGCAATAACAAATTTCCTTCAACTTGAGAATCAGAATAAAATAATGATTTTGGGTGATATGTTTGAGTTAGGAAATGAAAGTCATCAGGAGCATAAATTAATTGTTGATTCTTTAGTAAATCAGGATAAATCGATGTGTTATCTTATAGGTAAATCATTTTATGACAATAAGATCGTTAAAGATAATATTCATTTTTTTGAAACTTTTGATGCTTTTGTCGCTTATCTTAAAACAATTCATTTTAATGAAAATACAATTTTAGTAAAAGGCTCAAGAGGAATGGCCCTGGAGCGAACATTAGAATTTATTGAATAGTAATAATGAGTATTTAAATAAAAACAAAGCCTTCCGAATCGCCGGAAGGCTTTGTTTTTATTTAAATACTCATTAAGAAACCAATTAGATTTTCTTTCTTGTTCAGTCCTAGTTTTTTTCTTAAACGATAGCGCGCTAACTCGACACCTCCGGTTGAAATATTCATAATTTCGGCTATTTCTTTTGTCGACATATTCATTAATAAATAAGTAGATAAATCCAGTTCGCGTGGTGATATAGTTGGATATTTTTCTTTTAATCTCTTTAGAAATTCAAAATGAACGTTCTTGATGTGTTTTTCTAAGTCTTTCCAGCTTTTATCTGTATTTACCTCCTTTACAATACTTTTGTGCAATTTATTGAATTCGAATTTGGTCGAATCATCTAATATATTTGTATCAATATCTTTTAGTTTGTGAATAATTCCGTTTAGAATCTTATTTTTCTTAACTACCTGTAATGAATTGTTTACTAATTCTTTGTCTTTTGCCAGGATTTTTATTTGAAGTTTATCGCTTTTTAACTTCTCGATTTCTTTTTCAAGTTCATGTTGTTCATGTCTGATTTTTGATTCTTTTTCCAGATATAATCTTCTTTGCTCAATTGTTTCATAATATCTGTTTTTTCTAATTTTCAATTTAATTCGGTTAGAAATGATGTAAACTGATGTGATCAGTAAAATGATATAAACTAAATAAGCTAAAAAATGCCTGTACCATGGCGGTGAAACGATAAAAGTAATTTCAGAGACATCAGATTCTATACCATAACTATTTTTAGCCTTAAGTTTCATGATATAAGTGCCCTCTCGCAAGTTGGTATATTCTTTTATAGAAAGTGCTGACCAACTGCGCCAATTCTCCTCAAAAGGTTCTAATTTGTATGAATATGTTACGTTTTCCTGATTTTCATATGTAGGTGAAGAAAAGGTAAATTTAACATGATTCGAGCTGTAAGGAACTGTGTATATTTGCTCATTATCTGGTATATTACCCGTTAAAATTGTATCTCCCGGAAACGAAAAACTTTCTATAAATACTTTAGGTTTTGTTATAAATGTATTCGAAATTTTAGAATCATAATGAGTCAGTCCATCTGTTAATCCGATAAAAATATTTTCAGGGTCAATTGTGTTTACAGAAATATAGTTGTTTACCAGATTTCCGGACAGGTTAGAAAATGGAGCTTGTTTTTTTATAAAATTTCCATTTTTATTCTTCGTTAAAACACCCAAAGATTCATTAAAAGCATACCATAAACTACCTTGAGAATCTTCTATTAAAGTATTAATAGTTGGAATGTCCTTAAAAAGTGCAGTTATTTTTTTGTCTTCAAAAAAAGTTCCCTGCTCCTTAGAAAATCGGTAGAAATGATTTTTTGTCTGAAAATAAACTTTATTATTTATCTTTTGAAGACTCCCAATTCCGGGATATAAAGGATTGATGTCTTTGTGTTTTTTGATATAGACAAATTTCTTTAAATCTTCAGATAAAGTCATCTGGTAGAGAAAAGGATCTTTTTTTAGCCATAAATAGTTTTCATCCAATTCTATCGAAAATGTATTTGTGGTTTCGTCAAATCCTGAAACCTGATGTGAATATTCAAATCCTGAAGCTGTCTTTTTAAAAATAGTAAATCCGTTATAACTTTCTCCTATAATATAGTTATCATGATTGGGTATCTTCTTAAAACCAAAATATCCTTTTGTATCGAGTTTTTTAGAGACTTTATTTTGATCAATAACTAATGCTCCGCTATTACTGGCGCAAATAAGTACTCTATTTAAAACTTGAATATTCCAGGCTTGCGAAATCGTTCCTTCTACTCTTATAAAAGGACTGTCTTTAAAAGGATTATTCCAGGAATGATAAAATAATCCTTGATTTGTAGCTACATATAGATTTCCATTGTAAATAGTCGAAGCATATACGGTACCTATATTATAACTGTAATCGAAATAGGAGAAAGGAGAATTTTCGTTAATAAAAGTGATACCGTTATCTAATCCTAACCAAATATTGTTTTTGTTATCAATGAAGGATGTTAAGATGGTATTGTTCTGAAGTCCTTTTTGGCGATTTAAATGTTGAATTATTTTTCCCTTTAAATCGCAAATTATAACACCGTCTAAAACAGAGTTAAGTACAATAAACCTTCCTTTTATTATAGAACCCCCAAGTGATGTGTTTTTTTTGATAAAAGCATTGGCTTCCGTTTCCCAGGGCTGAACAGATTTGCCATCGGATATAAATAATCCTTTTTCTAAGGTTGCCAGTAACATTTTATTGTTTGGTAAAGGAAATACGGACCAGATTTCTTTGTCATTAAATACAGTTGTTCCTTCTATTTGTTTTAATTTTTGATTTTTGTACTCAAGAATACCCAATGATTTGTCCTGGAAATAAAGATGATTGTTTACCAAAAATGAAAACTGAAATTTTGTTGGGGCATTTATAACTCTTAGTTTGTTATTTTTTAAGAAGAATACTTTTGTGAAGGATTGAAAAATTACCTCACCATTAAAGATGTGTATTCTCCAAATCAGGTTTATGTTTTGTTTGTCTTTTTTTTCGACTAAATCAGAAAGAGAATGATATTTTAAATTGCCTTTTTCATCATTCTGAAAATAACCAAATTCATTATTTCCTCCCACAAAAATTTTCCCTGCAGCATCTATTTTTAAACTTCTTATTTCGGTTTGAGTAGGAAGAGAAAATTTATGCCAGCTTGAGCCATCAAATTGTATCAGGCCATTATTATTTGCAAAATACATATTGCCTTTTCTATCCTGATCTATACTCCAATTTTGAGTCCCACCGCGGTAATCAGCTCTTTTATAATTTTTAATTCCAGGCAAACCTATATCTTTTACCTGAGCAATACCAATACTATGTAAGAAAATAATTATAATTAGTGTAAAAAATGTATTTATGAATTTCATAAAATTTATAATGTATTTTTATTAGAAATGTTTTATAAAGAGTTTTATTTTTTAATTATTTATTTGCAATCTTGCCTTTTCACAGAATTATTTTGAATATATCATGAAAATGTTATTATTTTATAAATGTAGTGTTTATTTTTTTACTTAACATTTTTATAACAATATATTATTTCATTTAAAATATTAAAAATCAATAATTTAAAAATAATTTGATGTGTTTTTGTAGCGTATTAAAATAAGCTTTGATGTGTTTTTGTAATGAAATTTTATTGTTGATAGTAAAAATTTAACTTTATTATTGCATCAAATTACTAATTAATTAACCAAAATTTTTAGAAAAATGAAATTAACAAAATTACTTATTTTTTGTATTTCGTCTCTACTGTTTTCAGTTATCGCAATGGCACAGGATGTTACGGTAAGCGGAACAATTAATGATGAAAGTGGATTACCCGTCCCTGGGGCAACAATTTTAATTAAGGGTACAAGTAAAGCGACAGCTTCTGACTTTGATGGAAAATTTCAAATTACAGTTCCTTCAAACGGAACTTTAACTGTTAGCTTTGTAGGATACGTAACTGTTCAGGAACCGGTAAACGGAAGAACAAAACTTGAAATTAAATTGCGTCCTGAATCTCAATCATTAAATGAGGTTGTAGTAGTAGGATATGGTACTCAAAAGAAAAGTGTTGTTACAGGAGCAATATCAAGTGTAAAAGCAAAAGACTTAGAAAGTTTACCTATAACAAGAGTAGAACAAGCTTTACAAGGTAGAGTTTCAGGAGTTTCTATTGCTGCAAATGCAGGTCAGCCTGGATCAGCTTCTACAATACGTATTCGTGGTTTTACTACGTTGAACAATAATGATCCGTTATGGGTTGTTGATGGTGTTGTTGTAGATAACGGTGGAATTGGATATTTGAATCAATCAGATATTGAATCTATCGAGGTATTAAAAGATGGTGCTTCTGGAGCTATTTATGGTTCTCGTGCTGCTGCTGGGGTTATCTTGGTAACAACTAAAAAAGGGAAAGCAGGTAAAATTTCTGTAAATTATACAGGATATGCCGGAACGTCTCAGGCAGCAAAAAAATTAGACTTGTTAGATGCTTCTCAGTATGTAACAATTATGAATGAGGCTTATACAAATGGTGGAAAGCCGGCACCTTTTGCTACGAACACTAATTATGGCAAAGGAACAGATTGGCAGGATGCTATTTTTAACAATCATGCACAGCGTATTTCTCACGAATTAAGTTTTAGTGGTGGTAATGATGTTTCTACATTCTATATGTCTTTTGGATTAACTGATCAGGAAGGTATTATTACTACTGATATTTCTAATTACAACAGAAAAAATATCCGATTAAACTCTAATCATAAAATTGGAAAATACATTAAAATTGGTCAGACTTTAGGATATTCTAACGAAAAAACTGTTGGTATCGGAAATACAAATGACGAATTTGGAGGGCCATTGGCATCAGCAATCAACTTAGATCCATTGACTCCAATGATTGAAACTGATCCTTCTAAAACCGGACCAGGTTCTATATATGCAAATCCAAATACGCTTAAAGATGCAAATGGAAATTACTATGGTATTTCGACTATTGTAACTCAGGAAAACACAAACCCATTAGCATATACTCAGACAAGATTAGGAAATAATGATTTTTCTGAAAATTTTGTTGGGAATATTTTTGTTGAAGCTGAAATTTTGCCAGGTTTAAAATTCAGATCTACAGCGGGTGCTAAATTAGCGTACTATGGTTCTGATAACTTTACTCCGGTATACTTCTTAAACGGAGCTACAAAAAGAGATAAAAATGAATTATTCAGATCTTACAAAAAATCATTTAGCTGGAACTGGGAGAATACTTTAAACTATGCTAAAAAATTTGGAGACCACAACTTCAGTATTTTATTAGGTAAAGGTACTTATGTAGATAACATTACATCTGGTAATGATGCTACTTACCAGGGAATTCCTGCAACAACACATGCTGAGGCTTCTTTTAACGTAGATATTCCTCTTGCTGATAAATTTGTTAATGCTTATAATTCATTAGCTGTTGAGCATAGAGTTGAGTCTATTTTCTCAAGATTAAACTATGATTACAAAGAGAAATACATTTTTACAGGTATTCTTCGTCGTGATGGTTCTACAAGATTTGGACCTAACAATAAATACGGAACATTCCCTTCTGTATCTCTTGGATGGGTACCTTCTAAAGAAGGATTCTGGAAAGAAAATAATGTTGTAAACAACTTAAAAATTAGAGGAGGTTACGGAGTTACAGGAAATGATTCATCTCCGGATTTCTTATACCTTTCTACTATTGGAAATAAAAGAAATTATACAATTGGCGGAACTCCTGCTACAGGACAAAGTCCAAACGCAATTGCAAATCCTGATTTGAAATGGGAAGAAACAAAACAAGTAAACATTGGTTTTGAAAGTACACTTTTTCATGATTTTAATTTCAGTATCGATTTATTCAACAAAAAAACATCTGGTATCTTAATGAAAGTGCCAATTCCTGGATTCGTTGGAGCAAGTGGAGACACTTATGCAAACTTAGCTGACATGCAAAATAAAGGTATTGATGTTGAGTTAGGATACCGTAAAAAAATTGGAGCATTAAACCTTTCATTAAACGGAAACTTCTCTTATATCAAAAATGAAATTACTTATATAGATAAAGGAGTGAATTTTATCGCAGGTGATGAAACAGTACAATCGACTTCTTATGAAATTAACAGAACTCAGGTTGGTCAGGCTTATAACTCATTCTACGGATTTAAAACAGCTGGAGTTTTCCAGAGTGTTGATGAAGTAAATGCATATAAAAATGCTTCAGGAGGATTAATTCAGCCAAATGCTAAACCAGGAGATTTCCGTTGGCAAGACATAAACGGTGACGGTAAAATTGATGGTAACGATAGAGATTTCTTAGGAACTTCATTACCTAAATTTACTTACGGTTTAACTTTAAACGTAGACTATAAAGGATTTGACTTATTAGTTTTTGGTCAGGGTGCAGGCGGAAACATGATTTATCAAGGTTTAAGAAGACTTGATATTACTAATGCAAATTACCAGACTGAAGTATTAGGTCGTTGGACAGGACCGGGATCAACAAATTCTTATCCTAGAGTTACTGTAGATGATACTAACAAAAACTTTAGCAATCCATCAAATTTCAATTTAGAAAAAGGTGATTTCTTCAGATTCAAAACAATTCAGGTTGGATATTCATTTCCACAAGATTGGATAGACAGTATTTCGTTAACGAAAGTAAGACTTTACCTAACTGGAGAGAACTTATTCACTATTACAAAATATACTGGATTTGATCCTGAAATTGGAGGACCTACAACAGCTGGGATGAACAATGTACAAGGTGTTGACAGAGGTTTTTATCCTCAGGCAAAATCGTACATGTTAGGAGTTAATTTGCAATTTTAATTAAAAAAATAAAATATTATGAAACTTATAAGTTTTAAACAATCATTTATCGCTTTTGGAGTGTTATTGACACTTGCATCGTGCGATACCGATGAAAAGTTAGAGGTAAAAGGAGATGGTGTCGTACTTGAAGATAATTTTTACAGAAACGAAACAGAAGCTTATTCCGGTTTAGTAGCTGCTTATGATAAATTGGGTAAATACGCCGGAGCGATGGAAAACGCACCGTTATTATTCTTAAATTCTGCATCAGATGATTTCTTTGCAGGAGGAGGAGGAGCCGGTGATCAGCCAGGTCTTCAGGTAGCGTCAAACTATTCTATAACACCAACTAATATTCCACCGGCAATCTGGGCAAATTATTATAAAGGTGTTTCCAGATGTAATATCATGATCGTAAAACTTCCAGCAATCCCTATGGATGAGACTAAAAAAGCAAGATTCATGGCAGAGGTAAAAGCTTTACGTGCTTACTACTATCTTGATCTGGTTAGAATGTTTAAGAATGTACCTTTAATATTAAAACCACTGGGAAGAAACGAAATTCCGGAAGTTTTACAGGCTAAGCCAGAGGAAGTATATGCTCAAATCGAAAAAGATTTAAATGAAGCAATTCCAAACTTGCCAATTACATTACCAGTTAATGAATTAGGACGTTTGACAAAAGGTGCTGCAACGGCACTTTTAGGAAAAGCATATCTATATGATAACAAAAAAACTGAAGCTGCTGCACAATTTGCTTTAGTAAATGGTACTCCGGGACAAACAAGCAGTTTTGGATATAAATTAATGTCTGATTTTCGTCAATTGTGGGATAAACAACATGAGTTTAACTCAGAATCCATTCTTGAAATTAGTTATTCAGATAAATCAAATGCTGACTGGAGTAATTTTGAAGTAAATGGTGATGATGAAGGTAACGTTGCTGCTCAATTAATGGGTATTAGAGATTATTCAAGAAAAGCAGCCGGAGTTACTGCCGGTTTACCGGACTATATTAATGGTTGGGGATTCATGGTTGTTACTAAGGATCTGGAAGCTGCTATGAAAGGTGATCCTCGTTATGCCTCTACTATTTTTGATGCTGGTACTGCAAGAGGAAGTGGAAATGATGATCCAAACGGACTTTTAAAATATACTGACAGTTACAATGAAACAGGATTTCACTTTATAAAATATGCACCTGTTAACGAAGATATTAAAGCTGCAAACCCATTCCTGAACTTTGGTATTAATACATACGTAATTCGTTTGGCTGATACTTATTTGATGGAAGCAGAAGCTTTAGGAGGAACAGGAGCAAGAGCTCAGGAACTTTTAGATCAAGTAAGAAAGAGAGTTGGTCTGTCACCAGTACCAGTTTCGTTGGCTGCTATATATGCTGAAAGAAGATTAGAACTTGCAGGAGAAGGACACCGTTGGTATGACTTAGTAAGAACAGGTCAGGCAGCAACTAAACTTGCTTTCAAAGGATTTGCTGCTAATAAAAATGAAGCCTTCCCAATTCCTTACAGTGAATTTAATAATACTAAAATGGTTCAAAACCAAGGATATAATTAATATCTATAAGAATAAAAAATTAGCATTTGTATAAAAAGACTGAGATGAAAATCTCAGTCTTTTAAACAAGTACATACGAAAGTAAGTTTAAGTTAAGTTAAGTTTGGTTGTCAAAATAGCCCATGTTCACTGTGATTATGGGCTATTTTTTAATCATTTTGAATGGATTTGCAAAAAAGTTTTAATTATTAAAACACATACAATGAAAAAAAACGGCTTTATCATTACTTGTTTATGTTTTTCTCTAGCTGTTTTTTCACAGCAAAAAAATCAAAAACAGCAACAGGCATTTACTACAAATAACAAAAAAATCACAGTGTATACCACTGCTGATAATACAAAATTAAGGTTAACCCCTACAGATAATTTATCTTTTACAGCATCTAAACAACCAGTAGAAACTGAGATTTCAGTTTTTGTTGAACCATCAAAAAAATTCCAGACTTTTATGGGAATTGGTGGTGCAGTTACGGATGCAAGTGCCGAAATTTTCGCAAAACTTTCAAAAGAAAAACAAGAAGAATTTTTAAATGCTTATTACGATACCCAAAAAGGAATAGGATATACATTACTGAGAACTACAATTCAAAGTTCAGATTTTAGTAGTGCGAGTTATTCTTATATCGAAGAAGGCGATAAAGATCTAAAGACATTTTCGATAGAACATGACAGAAAATATCGTATTCCGTTAATAAAACAAGCTATAAAAACAGCCGGAGGAAAATTAGTTACTTATGCAACTCCATGGTCGCCAAACGCTTTTATGAAAAGCAATAAAAATGTGCTTAAAGGCGGAACATTGCTCCCTGAATTTTATCAGCCGTGGGCAAATTTTTATGCCAAATTTATCAAAGCTTACGAAAAAGAAGGAATACCAATTTGGGGAACCTCTGTTCAAAATGAACCAATGGCAACACAAACCTGGGAATCTTGTTTGTATACTGCCGAAGACGAAAGAGATTTCCTGAAAAATTATCTTGGACCAACTCTTAAAAAAGAAGGTCTTGAAAGAATCAAAATTATTGCCTGGGATCACAATCGTGATTTAATGGTGCAAAGAGCAAACGTAATTTTCTCAGACCCTGAAGCTTCAAAATATGTTTGGGGAATAGGATTTCACTGGTATGAAACCTGGACAGGAGCACAGCCAATGTTTGAAAATGTTGCCAGAGTTCACGAAGCTTATCCAGACAAAAAACTGATGTTTACAGAAGGTTGTGTCGAAAGATTTGATGCTGCTAAATATCAATTTTGGCCAAATGCCGAAAGATATGGAACATCAATGATCAACGATTTTAATAACGGAACGGTTGGCTGGACAGATTGGAATATTCTTCTCGACCAATACGGAGGACCAAATCATGTTGGCAATTTTTGCTTTGCTCCAATACATGCAGATACCACAACGGGAGAATTAATTTATACTCCATCGTATTATTATATTGGACATTTCTCCAAATTCATTCGTCCAAATGCGGTTCGTGTGAGCACTGCGGTAAGCAGAAGTTATTTGCAAAGCACTTCATTTTTGAATCCAGATGGTAAAATGTCTACAGTGGTTATGAATCATACAGATAATGATATTACCTATAATTTAATAATTGCCACTCAAAAAACAGTAGTAAAAATACCGGCACACGCAATACAAACCTTAGTGTATTAATTTATTTTTTTTTAGTAGTTAAGGGCTATTTATTTAGCCCTTATTTTTTAATAGCATTTAAAAAATACGATGAAATCTACCCATAAAATTTTAATAATTCCAATATTAATCCTGCAATTATGTTGTTTATCAAAGGTTGCAGCACAATCTGGTATTGCTAAATCCAAATCGGATTCAAAAATTAATGTTTACACTACTGCTGAAAACACCAATTTAAGATTGTCATTATCAAATGATTTAATCTCGACTTCACCACAAACAAATTCAACTGTTTCTATAACCATAGATTCAAAAAAAACATTTCAGACTTTGTTGGGAATTGGCGGTGCAATTACAGATGCAAGTGCAGAGGTTTTTGCCAAATTATCACCAAAAAAGCAACAAGAATTTCTAACCGCTTATTACGATAAAAGCAAAGGAATAGGGTATTCTTTAGCGAGAACCAATATTCATAGTTGCGATTTTAGCAGCGAAAGTTATACCTATATTCAGGAAGGAGATAAAGATTTAAAAACCTTTAACATTGATCACGACAGAAAGTACAGAATTCCATTAATCAAAAAAGCAATTGAAACTGCCGGCGGGAAATTAACATTATTTGTTAGCCCATGGAGTCCCCCAGCTTTTATGAAAGACAATAATGATATTTTGCATGGCGGCGTTTTATTGCCTGAATTTGCTCAATCCTGGGCAAATTATTATGCAAAATTTATAAAAACATATGAAAAAGAAGGAATTCCGGTTTGGGGATTAACCATTCAGAATGAGCCAATGGCAAGCCAAAGATGGGAATCCTGCATTTATACGCCTGAAGCCGAAAAGGATTTTCTAAAAAACTTTCTTGGGCCAACTTTAGAAAAAGAAAATCTTGGTTCAAAAAAAATAATTATTTGGGACCATAATCGGGGAGACATGTTAATAGAAAGGGCCAAACTGGTTTTTTCAGATCCTCAAGTTTCAAAATACGCATGGGGAATTGGATTTCATTGGTATGAAACGTGGAATGGAGGAACACCAAAATTCGAATCTGTAGCGGAAGTCCATAAAGCTTTCCCAAACAAAAATTTGATTTTTACTGAAGGTTGTATCGAAAAATTTGATGCTGCAAAATTTCAGTTTTGGGGAAATGCAGAACGTTACGGGCTTAACATGATCAATGATTTTAATAACGGAACCGTTGCATGGACAGATTGGAATATCCTGTTGGATCAAAACGGAGGACCAAATCATGTGGGTAATTTTTGTTTTGCACCAATTCATGCTAACACTTCAAAAGATGAATTGATATACACACCAATGTATTTCTATATAGGTCATTTATCAAAATTTATCAGGCCAAATGCCAAACGAATCGAAGCAACTCTTAGTGATAAAAGCTTGCTAAGCACTTCGTTTAAAAATACCGACGGCAAAATTGTTACCGTTGTAATGAATGCATCTGATAAAGAAGTGGTTTATACCATCAAAAAGAATACACTAACAAAAACGATTACAATACCGGCTCATGCTATGCAAACGCTGGAATATTAGAGATTTAATTAATGAAATATTAATTTAAAATATTAAAATGAAAAATACGAAGTTGCTATTGCTGGCTTTATTAATTTGTGGAGCAGCATGGAGTCAGGAAACAAAAAATAAAAAATCAGATATTGATGCTAAAGTTTCTGAGCTATTGTCTAAAATGACCCTTGAAGAAAAAGTAGGTCAGATGACTCAGATTACCGTGACTATATTTGAAGATCCTGCAAAACCAGGATATTTTGATGCTGCCAAACTAAAGCAGGGAGTTCAGGATTATCATATTGGTTCTATCCTGAATGTGCCAAATCCCGGAGCGCCAACATTAAAAAGATGGCAGGAAACATTAACAGCAATTTCGAACGAAGCCAATAAATCAAGGCTTAAAATTCCGGTTTTATACGGGATAGATGCTATTCATGGCGCAAGTTATACTGCCGGAGCAACTTTGTTTCCACAGCAAATAGGATTAGCGGCAACATTTAATACCGACTTGGTAAAACGCGGAGCCGAAATTTCTGCCTACGAAACCAGAGCATCCTCAATTCCCTGGGTTTTTTCTCCAGATTTAGATTTTCCAAGAAATCCGGCATGGTCAAGAATGTGGGAATCATTTGGAGAAGATGCCTATTTGTCCTCAAGAATGGCTGTTGCTTTAGTAAATGGTTTTGAAGGAAATAACAATGTAGGTTCAAAATATAGTGTTGCCTCATGTATGAAACATTACATAGGTTATGGAAGCACAACTACCGGAAAAGACAGAACACCAAGTATTATACCGGAAAGACTTTTAAGACAATATGATCTAACAATTTATCAGGCTGCAATAAACGCAGGTGCAAAAAGTGTTATGGTAAGTTCTGGAGAAATCAACGGAACTCCGGTGCATGCAAGTAAACATTTGATTGCTGATATTCTTAAAAAAGAATTAGGTTTTCAAGGCGTAGTAGTGACAGACTGGAAAGACATTATTTACTTATATACAAGACATAAAGTTGCTGAATCTAAACGTGATGCAGTTCGTATTGCGGTGATGGCTGGTATAGATATGAGTATGGTTCCTGAAGAATTTTCTTTTTATACCGATTTAGTTGATTTGGTAAAAAAAGGCGAAGTGCCAGTTTCCAGAATAGATGACGCTGTTACAAGGATTTTAAGAATGAAATACGAATTGAATTTATTCCAAAATTCAGTAGCAGATCTTAAAGATTACCCGAAATTCGGATCAGCAGAGCATATTCAGGAAGCTTATAATACAGCTGCAGAATCTATTACTTTATTAAAAAACAGCGCTTCTGTTTTACCATTAAATAAAAACGAAAAAATATTAGTTACAGGTGCAACCGCTAATAGCATGAAATACCTTAACGGAGGTTGGTCATATACCTGGCAAGGTGAAAATTCAGATACATATGCAGCTGATAAATTTACAATACTCGAAGCTTTCCAGAATAAATTAGGAAAAGAAAATGTGCTTTATACACCAGGTACAGATCTTGAAAAAGAAGATGAAGCCGAAATTCAGAAAGCAGTAGAATTAGCTAAAACAGCGTCTAAAATTGTTTTGTGTTTAGGAGAAAAAAATTATACAGAAACTCCGGGAGATATCAGCAATCTGTATATGAGTCCGTCTCAGATAAAATTAGCTTTGGCCTTATCAAAATTAAACAAACCGATTATTTTAGTTTTAAACGAAGGAAGACCAAGATTGATCAGTGATTTCGAAGATAAAATGAGTGCTGTTATTCAATGTTATCTTCCCGGAAATGAAGGGGCAAGAGCATTGGTAGATATCTTATACGGAGATGTAAACCCAAGCGGAAGATTACCTTACAATTACCCAAAATATCCTAATTCATTAGAGAAATACAATAGAAAATATACCGAAAGTATTTCTGAAAATGAACAAAATAATGATGCCAAATACGAGAAAAGTTACTCTCCTCAATTCGAATTCGGGACAGGATTATCATACACCACTTTTGTCTATTCAAATTTAACAATTGACAAATCTGAAATCAATAATACAGACGAAGTAAATGTTTCTGTAGAGGTTAAAAACTCAGGGTCAAAAGCAGGGAAAGAAGCCGTTTTATTGTATTTGTCAGATAATGTAGCCAGTATTACACCGGAATTCAAAGCACTGAAAAGATTCGAAAAAATAAGCCTGAATCCGGGAGAAACAAAAACAGTAAAATTTACTTTGAACCAGAAAGATCTACAATTTGTAAACGAAGATTTGAAATGGATTTCTGAAAAAGGAACTTTTACCATTCAGATAGGAAATCAAAAAAAGGATTTCTTTTTAAAGTAGAAACAAAATGAGGATTCTGCAAGGTTTTGATGCCTTGCAGGTATTCAGTTTTAATGAAATAGCATGAAAAAAATCATAATCATATTCCAATTATTGCTTTCCATTACAACTTTTGGGCAAGGATTCCTGCATAGAGACGGGCAAAAAATTGTTGACGGTAATGGAAAAAACATCATATTAAGAGGTCTTGGCATAGGAGGATGGATGGTTCAGGAAGGATATATGCTGCAAACACAACCCTTTGCAAGTCCGCAATATGTGATTAAACAAAAAATTCAGGAAGTTGTTGGAGAACAAGGGACAAAAGAATTTTATGCCGCATACAAAGCAAACGGAATTACAAAACGTGATGTCGATTCTTTAGCTAAATGGGGTTTTAATTCGATTCGTTTACCAATGCATTATAACCTTTACACACCATCAATTCAGGAAGAGAAAAACGGAGAAATTACCTGGATAGAAGAAGGTTTTACCATGACCGATAATTTGCTAAAATGGTGTGCCGAAAATAGAATGTATCTTATTCTGGATTTGCATGCTGCTCCGGGAGGACAAGGTAATGATGCTGCAATTTCTGACTATGATACCACAAAACCATCACTTTGGGAAAGTGAAGCCAATCAGAAAAAAATGATTGCATTATGGAAAAAACTCGCTTCTCGTTATAGAGATAATCCATGGATTGGAGCATATGATATTATCAATGAACCAAACTGGAATTTCACCGGAACTAATAAAAACGGTTGTGACGAAAATTCAAACGGACCTTTGAGAGATTTAATGGTTCGGGTAACAAAAGCAATTCGTGAGGCTGATACCAACCATTTGATTTTTATTGAAGGAAACTGCTGGGGAAATAATTACAATGGAATTTTTCCTTTATGGGATGAAAATATGGCGTTGAGTTTTCATAAATACTGGAACTATAATACCAAAGAATCTATTAAAAAAATGTTGGATTACAGAATGCAATATAATGTGCCAATCTGGTTAGGCGAAAGTGGAGAAAATTCTAATGTCTGGTTTAAAGATGCATTAACATTAGTAGAAAGTAACAATATTGGGTGGGCTTTTTGGCCAATGAAAAAAATCGAAAATATTGCTGGCGTAACCTCAGTAACGAAAATTCCTGAATACGATGTTTTATTAAAATATTGGAAAGATGGTGGTCAAAAACCGTCGGTTGATTTTGCAAAAAAAGCTTTAATGAAAATGGCAGATAATTATAAAATGGAGAACGTAACAGTTAAACCGGATGTAATTGATGCGATGTTTAGACAAGTGCAGACTAATGATACGAAACCTTATATAAAACATATGATTCCCGGTAAAATTGCCGCAACACAGTATGATTTTGGCACAAATGGTTCTGCTTATCTGGATAAGGACTTTATAAATTACAGAGTAGAAACCGGAAAATTTGACGAATGGAATAAAGGAAACACGATGCGAAATGATGGTGTTGATATTTTACCATGTAAGGATTCAGGTTCAAACGGTTATCAGGTTTCTTTTATCGAAGATGGAGAATGGTTACAGTTTACGGCTCAAGTTGTAAAACAAAATACATACAAAGTTGCTATTCGTTATTCAAGCGAAAACTTAGAAGGAAAATTTTATCTGGAAACAGAAAACGGAAATAAATCACAAGTAATAACACTTCCGGCAACCGGAGGAAATGATAAATGGAAAACTATAGTTTTATCTGGTATAGAGTTACATGCAGGTATAAATAAAATCAAAGCCGTTTTTGAAAAAGGAGGATTCAATTTAAATTATTTAGATTTTTCAGAAGGTAAAAAAGTAAGTTCAAAAAAATAGCACAAGATTTTTAAGAGTAAGAAAGTTTTTTTTTGAAAGAAAAAACTTTAATAAATAATTATGTTGTATTTAATATTAATTATCGGAAAATATATAATTAACATTGTTTTAAACTTATTTTTTTTCTTTGAGGCCAGTGAAATGGTAGCTTTACGGAATTAAATTTTTTAAAATGAAAAAGATAAAATCAATTTTTTTAGTAGTATTTCTGTTTTTTGTAATTACACCGTTTTATAGTCAGAACTTAAAAATTATGAGCTACAATATCCGTTTGGATGTTGCCTCTGATGGAGAAAATGCCTGGCCAAACCGGAAAGATTATTTTGCCTCGCAAATTCAATTTTACAGTCCGGATATTTTTGGTGTTCAGGAAGCAACTCCCAATCAGGTTACAGATATAGCTTTGGCTTTGCCAAATTATAATAGATTCGGAATAGGCAGAGAAGAAGAAGGAAAAGGAGAAGCATGTACGATTTACTATAAAAAAGATCGTTTTCAGTTAGAGGAATCAAACACGTTTTGGTTGTCAGAAACGCCAGATAAAGTTTCAAGAGGTTGGGATGCAGCCTGCAATAGAATTTGTACGTATGGACTTTTTAAAGATTTAAAAACGAAAAAAGTATTCTGGGTTTTTAATCTTCATCTGGATCATATGGGTGAAATAGCAAGAGTAAAAGGAGTAGAATTGGTTCTTTCAAAAATGAAGGAAATAAATACTAAAAAATATCCCGCTTTTTTAATGGGAGATTTTAACTCAGAACCTGATACCAGACAAATTGTAGCAATAAAAAAAGTAATGGATGATACCAAAGATGTTTCGAAAGAAAAACCTTTTGGACCAACAGGAACTTTTAACGATTTTAAACATAATGAGCCTGTTACATTGCTTTTAGATTATATTTTTATTTCTAAAAAAAGTGGATTATCAGTTCAAAAACATGCAGTTTTAAGTGACTCTAAAGATTTAAAATATCCATCAGATCACTTACCTGTTTATATAGAAATTAATTAAATAAGAATGAAAAAATTAACCACATTTACCTTGTTGATGGTGTCCTTTTTTGCGGTTGCCCAACAGGAAACAATAGATCAGAAAGTAAATGCTCTGTTGAAAAAAATGACTATCGAAGAGAAAATTGGTCAGCTAAATCAGTATACAGGAGATAATTCTGCGACAGGGCCAATTACTATTAATCCAAACAAACAAGCCGAGATAAAAGCAGGAATTGTAGGTTCAATGCTGAATGTTGTTGGTACAAAATACACCAGACAATATCAGGAACTGGCAATGCAATCGAGACTTAAAATTCCTTTATTATTTGGTCAGGACGTAATTCACGGTTACAAAACTACCTTCCCGATTCCGTTGGCAGAAGCTGCAAGTTGGGATTTGGCTGCAATCGAATTAGCAGCGAGAGTTGCCGCTACAGAAGCTTCTGCAAGTGGTATTCACTGGACATTTGCACCAATGGTAGATATCGGCCGTGATCCTCGTTGGGGTCGTGTTATGGAAGGCGCCGGAGAAGACACTTATCTGGGATCTAAAATTGCTTATGCAAGAGTAAAAGGTTTTCAGGGAAATAAATTGGGTGATTTAAACTCAGTTATGGCTTGTGTAAAACACTTTGCAGCTTATGGAGCAGCAGTTGGCGGAAGAGACTATAACTCTGTAGATATGAGTGAAAGAATGTTGTGGGAAACTTATTTACCACCATTCAAAGCAGCACTTGATGCCGGAGCAGCTACTTTTATGAACTCATTTAATGACTTAAACGGAATTCCAGCTACAGGAAATGCACATTTGCAGCGCGATATCTTAAAAGGAAAATGGAATTTTCAGGGTTTTGTTGTTTCAGACTGGGGTTCGATTAGCGAAATGGTAGCACATGGTTATTCAAAAGACCTAAAAGCGGCGGCACTTTCTGCAATTACTGCCGGAAGCGATATGGATATGGAAAGCAATGCTTACAGATATAATTTAGCCAAATTAGTAAAAGAAGGTAAAGTATCTGTGGATTTAATAGATGATGCCGTAAAAAGAATTCTTCGCAAGAAATATGAACTGGGATTATTTGATGATCCGTACCGATATTCAGACCAAAAAAGAGCTGACAAGGCTTTAAATGATCCTGAAAATAGAAAAGCAGCTCTTGATGTAGCACAAAAAAGTATTGTTTTATTAAAGAATGAAAAGGAGACTTTACCACTTTCTAAAAACCTGAAAACAATCGCTTTTATTGGACCAATGGTAAAAGAATACAAAGAAAACATGGGATTCTGGTCTGTAGAATTACCTGAAGTAGACTACAATAAATGGATCGTTTCGCAATGGGATGGTTTACAAAATAAAGTAGGTAAAAACACCAAATTGCTTTACGCTAAAGGCTGTGAAGTAGATGGAGACAGTAAAGATGGTTTTGCAGAAGCTGTTGCAACTGCCAAACAAGCCGATGTTGTTATTTTGAGCATAGGAGAAAGACGTGACATGAGCGGCGAAGCAAAAAGCCGAAGCGATCTTCATTTACCGGGCGTGCAGGAAGATTTGATAAAAGCAATTCAGGCTACCGGAAAACCAGTTGTAGTGTTGGTAAATGCAGGAAGACCATTAATTTTTAACTGGACAGCAGATAATGTTCCGGCAATTGTATATACGTGGTGGTTAGGTACAGAAGCAGGAAATGCAATAGCAAATGTATTATTTGGAGATTATAATCCTTCTGGAAAATTGCCAATGACATTCCCGAGAGAAGTAGGGCAGGTACCTATTTATTACAATCATTACAGTACAGGAAGACCGGCAAAAACCGAAAGTGAGACCAACTATGTTTCAGCTTATATTGACTTAAAAAATTCACCTAAATTTCCGTTTGGATATGGTTTGAGTTATACTAAATTCAATTATTCAGATCTAAAATTATCTTCGGTTAAAATGAAAAATAATGAAACGATTAAGGTTTCTTTTCAATTATCAAATATTGGTAAAGTAGCCGGAGAGGAAGTGGTACAATTATACTTAAAAGACAAATTTGGATCTGTCGTTAGACCGGTTTTAGAATTAAGAGATTTCCAGAAAGTAAAATTAAATGCAGGAGAATCTAAAACAATAGAGTTTACAATCGACAAAGAGAAACTTTCATTCTACAATAATAAATTAGAGTTTGTTGCAGAACCGGGAGATTTTGAAGTAATGATCGGAGCTTCATCAGCAGATATCAAATTAAAATCTGATTTTGAATTGCTTTAAAAAAAACAAGATTAAATAAAAAATGGGCTTTATTAAAAGCCCATTTTTTTGTTATCATTACTTTACTAATTTCTTGAAATTAAATTTCATCAAATTCATAAAACCTTGTTCAATAATATCAATTCCAAGTCCAAAGTTACTATCTGCAACTTCATGATGGGCATTTCTGAATTCTTCAAAATCTGCTGCCGGAATTTCTAAATTTACCAACGGGGTATAATCAATATTAATAGTTGCACCATTTTTTGTAACTTTTTTACGGCTCGTATAATCAAAATACGGATTTTTTATGGTGCTTTCCTGAGTAGTAAATTTTTCTTCTACATCAATTCTTTGATCCGTATAAAGATTGATTTCATATTTTTCGTTGTCAAAATTATGCCAGAAAGCGATATCTGTGTGCAGAAAATCCCTTGCATTATTTTTAATTACATTTCGATCAAAATACATCAGGAAACGATTCTTTTGCGAGTCTACAAAATAAGGATCTTCAACAGTCGCTTTATACTGAATAGTGTATTCGTTCAATTGTTTGTCATCGCTTAAAGCTTCAATTGTTGCATCTTTGAATATGTTTCTAACATCAGTTCCGTTTCGGTCATTATTGTAATTCAGCGTATAAAAAAAGAAATTATTCCAGCTGTCTATGATTTCTCTTTTATTTGTGTTTTTAAAATACTTACGCATATAATTGGCACGGTTTCCTTTGTAAGTAGTGGTTAAGGAAAGTTTTCCAATATTGTTTTCTACATTAAAATCAGCCTTTTCATTTATACCGTAATATGGGAATCTATGTGGTTTTTTTAACTGTAAATCCTGATTTGGTTTAACTTCAAGATAATGCATAAAATAAATAAATCCGCGATTTTCAATCAACCCAAATTCATCACGGCTTGTTGCATCAATAAAATAGGTTTCGCCTTTATAATCGATTTTTACAATTACGTGATTAAAAGTAAGTAATGAAGGTAAATAATATTTCAGATAATGATCTGTATTAAAATTAACCAAAACTACTGAAGAATCTACCTTAATATAATCCAGGACTACTTTTAATAAAACCGATTTTGCTTTGCAATCTCCTTGTTTATTTTGATATGTCACAGAAGGTTCCTGCGGTTTGTGACCGTTCATTTCATCTGCATTGAAAACATAATAAACGTGATTTTGAACATAATCTATTGCAAACTGCAATTGCTCATCTTTATTGGTAATGGCATCCAGTTTTTCAACCAGATTTGGAGCAAAATCCTGTAAAGCCGCTTTATTGTATACATCTTCATATAAAGGAGAAATATAATTAGACAAGTCGATCCAGTTACTATCAGTTGCAAAATCAATAAAAGGAGCGACCTCACGATTTGAATCAACAAAATTGATGTAATTTTCCCTTTCGATCGTAAATCTTTGTCCTTTTTCCAGAGAACTGATTTCCGGTGCCAGTACATTTCCATCTTCATCCCTGAAAAAAGTTTTTTTATAGGCGATTGCTTTCTTACGGTCATTGATAAATGTAAATTTATAACTTCCGTAAGCCCAATATGTACTTGGACTCACCCAAACAAATTTTAAAAATTCCTTGCGCAAAAAGTCACGTTCAGTAAATACTTTTACGCGCGAATCTTCCATTATTAAAACGTCATAAAGACGTAAATCCTTAATGGTAATATTTATTTTTTTATTGCTGCTCAAAACGCCTCCGTCACTTTGATTTTCGCTGTCAAGGACTTTAATTTTTGTGTCAGCAATTTTATCAATTAAAACACCTTCTCTTAAAACACTTATTCTGTGTATGATATAAGTCTCGTTTTCTTCGACCACGACATCCATTACCGAAGCATTTTCGAGATTAGAGGGTTCATTAAGCGTATAAGCTACACACGCATATTCACTATTTTCTTCATCATTTGTATAATAAATTTTATCTAAAAAATAGCAATAGTCTCTTCCTTCATCTATTTGTTTACTTGCAAAATCTGATTCTTTAATGTAATCAATAAGTTGATTGTCATTAATATTAGCAGCCCATTCTGCCGGTTTTTGAATTTTGTAATTCTCTGATTGAATAAGATTTTCCATCGTTGTATTTTTATATTTTCAAATAATTAATGTAAGTATCCTTTTTTATTTTGTTCAGCCGAGGCAGACTATTTCAAGGAATACGTACTGATTGTAAAAAATTAATATGTTTAATTTTCTTAATAAATTTGCATCATTTTATTGACATTGACAATCCAAATTAAAAAAATATCTGTTTTTATTATTGTTCAACTTAAAAATTAAGTGAAAATAAAAGATTTTCTAATACTTATGTTTTGACTTTTAGGCATTTGTATAAAGTGTTTTTATGTAAAATAAAACTGATATTTTTTTTGTTCCATAAAAAAACCTTGCTTTTTTAGCAAGGTTCAGTAACTTTTAGACCAGTAATTTTGGATAATTCATTCAATTAAAATTGAAATCGCCCATTATGCTTTAGAAATTATTTCAAAACAGTATGTATAAAATCCATAGCGCCTATTCCTTTATATGAAGCAAACAATGCTTTATCAAAAGCTTCACGTTTTGCTTTTTTATCTTTTGCTTCAGTTTCAACAATCATTTGGTTGAAAATTCTTTCCTGCTCCTCGCTATATTTTAAAGAAGCTTCTAACAAATATGTCTTAGAAACAAAACCGAATGAAGTCCAGATTTTTGTTCTAATTTTTTCATTTAAATTTTTTAACAGATTGGTACTCATATCTCCTGCATTAACTTTCGACTTTTTTAATTGAATTAAATAAATTACAAATACAAAATTTCATGTAATATTATTCTTTCTGTAAAATAAAATAATAACAAATTATTTTTTAATTGTGTTATAATGACGCAATGTAATTATTTTTTTGATTCGATTTTAATTTTAAGTGAAAATTATGATTGATACATTTTGGAAATTCTGTCTTTTTTACGGAGATAAAAAACTCAATTGTGAGAAAATGTTTCTCATTTATAAAAATGCCTTAAATTGCATCTTCATTTAAGGATGAAAACAGATTTAAGAAAAATGAAAGGAATAATAGAAAATAACGAAAATTACCAACCAGGACTTTCGATTGATTGTGTCATTTTTGGTTTTCATGATAATCAGCTAAAAGTTTTGTTGATTAAAACTCCTTATGAACACAAATGGTCCTTACCTGGCGGATTTATTCCTATTGATGAGGATATAGATACAGCGGCAGTAACTGTTTTAAATGAACGTACAGGAATAGATGGTATTTTCCTGCGACAATTTGCAGCCTTTGGAAAAGTAAAACGCAATGATCAGCATTTTGGTAAAGCAGTTTTAGAGCATTATAAAATTCCCGAAGAAGCAGGAAAATGGTTCACGCAACGCTTTGTAACTATTGGATATTATGCCCTGGTTGATTTTTTAAAAGCCATTCCGCAAAAAGGAAACAGTCAGGAAATTATAGATTGGATTGACCATAAAGAAGTTCCTGAACTTATTTTAGATCATAAACAAATTCTGGATAAAGCCTTGAATACCCTTAGAATCGAATTGAATTTAATGCCGATTGGATATAACTTATTGCCTGAAAAATTTACCATTCCGGAACTTCAGAAATTATATGAAACCATTTTAGACAAAAAACTGGACAGAAGAAATTTTCTAAGAAAAATCACCAACATCGGAATCCTTACAAAACTCGATGAAAAGAAAAGTAACGTCGCACACAAAGCACCAAACTTATATACTTTTGATAAAGATAAATATGATGAGGTTCTTAAAAATGGTTTAAATCAGGGTTGGTAAGAATTCAAACTTCATTTTAAAATCAGCAATTATGATAACAATTGAAACATTCAGAACTTTATCATTGTCATATCCAAATACAACAGAAGAATTACATTTTGAGAAAACGTCTTTCCGAATCAATAAAAAAATATTCGCCACTTTTGATGAAAAGAATAATCAAGCCGTTTTAAAATTAAACGAAATCGATCAATCGGTTTTTTGTGCTTCAAGCGAAATGAGTTTTTATCCAATACCTAATAAATGGGGAAAACAAGGCTGGACAATTGTCGAACTTTCAAAAGTAAGACCAGAAATGTTTGAGGATGCTTTAAAGCTTTCCTATCAAAATGTTGCATCAAAAAAAAGATAATCTACGAACTGGCAAACCTAACAGGTTTACTCAACAATAGTTCTAAAAGTTAGATTTACTCTTGGTTTCGATGTTGTTTTTGTTGGCGGTAATCGATGTAGCCAATGCGTTTGTGTTGTATCTTTCATAACTAACAAACTCCCATGTTCTAAAATTAAAGAAACAGTTTCTTTGGTTTCTTTATGTTTGAAAGCAAACTTTCTTTCAGCCCCGAAACTAACCGAACCAATAGCGCCATTTTTCTTCAAATCCTTTTCGGCATCACTGTGCCACGCCATTCCTTCGTCGCCGGAATGATATAAATTAAGCAAACAGGAATTAAATGTTTCTCCTGTTTTTTCTTCAATGACAGCTTTTAGTTCCAATAATTCCTTTGTCCACGCAAGTGCTTTTTTGGTGGTATTCGAATACGTATATTCAAAACCCGAATCTCCGTACCAGGCAACTTTACGTTTCGTAACAATTAATTTTCCAAAGATTATGGCTTCATCATTTTTCCATTCAATATTATTGAGTAATACATGGAGATAATGATTTGAATCTTCTCTTGAAAACAATTTGCCATAATAATTAACGGTTCCGTCTTTAGGAAGCAAATTCGTAGTTTCGTCAGTTTCGGGATTAAATAAGTCCATTTTTCCAGTTTTGATATTCGGTTTTCATGCAATGTCCGCAAGGTCTGAAACCATTTTCGATGGCTTCATTTTCAGATAAAAAGAAAACCCGGTTTTCGCGTTTCATTCTTTTACCCGAAGAACATTTTAAAGTGCCGTAGATTTTTAGTTTTCGGTTTCCACCAAAGCAAATTTCGGTATTTTTAATTTTAATCCGGAGATCTGAATCTGAAATTTTGTAATGTTGAATCATTTGTTTTTGTAGATGTTTTTATCGTAGAGACGCACAGCAGTGCGTCTAACGTTAGGTAATTAATCATGACGACAATCTTTGCGTAGACGCACTGCTGTGCGTCTCTACAGATATACTGTGTGTTAAAACCTCTGAACCTTTGTGCCTCTGTACCTTTGAAGCTCAACTTAACGCATCATGAAAAATAATCCCCAAGGTATGCCGCTCACCAGAATGAATCTCGCTCACGCCATGTTTCATATTCACGCGATAATATCCTTTTGTACCTTTAACAGGTCTGAAATTGGTTGTAAAAACTAAAACATCTCCTTTTTTCGGTTTCAGTACAATTGCTTTAGATTGCGCTCTGGGAGTTTGTTGCGTTAAAACGAATTCACCGCCGGTAAAATCTTTGTCAGGTTCATTCAGGAAAAGCACAATTTGAATTGGGAAATATACATCACCGTATAAATCCTGATGTAAGGTATTAAAGCCGCTTTTGCCATATTTTAAAATTAAAACAGTTGCTTTTAACTGATTATTTGAATGACATTGTTCTAATAGTTTTTCATGACTTTCTGGAAAAAAGGTGTTTATATTCAATGCTTTCATCCACGCGTTTGCAATTGGGGCAAGTTTAGGATAAATCGATGATCGAATTGTCTGAATCAAATCAGGCAACGGATAATTAAAATATTTATATTCGCCTAAACCAAAACGATAGCGTTCCATTACAACTGTTTTTCGATATAAATTAGGATTATCATAATCAAATTTTAGATCTTCACATTGTTCATTATTCAACACGTTTTGAATGATAGCAAATCCATTTTCGTGCATAGATTCGGTGATGCTTTCCCAATTAAGAGAAGCAATTTTAGATTGTATATTCTGCATTTTTATAGTGTTGCTATTTCACAAAATATGGTTGATAATTCTTCTGGTTTACTAAAAAAAGGAGAATGGCTGGTTGGCATAGAATATACTTTTTCGCAAATAGTTTCAGTATACATTTTTCTTTGAATAAATGGTGTTACGGCTTTGTCCTCAGTACATTCTATATAAAAACGACGAACGCTGCCATATTTATCTTCGGATAATTCTAAAGGTGTAATTCCTGTCGCTATCGGTTCATGACTCAATAATAGCTTTGCCATTTGTGTTATAGAATCTTCACAATCATGATAGAGACCTTCTTTGTAGATTTCTGTTTGTAAAGTATGCGAATTTAACTCTGGAAATCGGGTTACATACGGTTTTAAAACACCATCAATATCCTGAACAGAATATTCGCTTTGGGTTTTGCCATCCGGAATTAAATAGGCAGCGAGATAAATCAGTTTTTCTATTTTTTCAGGTCGGTATTCCGCAACTTGCGAAATCATGATTCCATTTTTACTATGTCCAACAAGTATTACCTGCTCATCCAAAGTATCAATTAATGTGCAAATTTTCTCTACCGAAGTTTTTAATGTTACGTCCTGAATGGGTGTTTTGTCTCTTCCCATTCCAGGCAAATCTATTGCAATTGCTTTATGACCTTTACTTTCTAAAACCGGAATAACTTTGTGCCAATTCCAGGCGCTATGCCATGAACCATGAATTAAAATAAATGTTTTCATCTCTGTTAAATTTAATATTTATGAGACAAAATTACCTTTGCATTCAGGGAAATAAAATCTGTTTCTTGCTCAATTACAAACTAATTTGCGCACCTTCCCAACCAATTATAGCAGTTTTACGGGTGTTTCCCCACATGTATCCGCCAAACGTTCCTGAAGATTGAATTACACGATGACACGGAATTAAAAAAGCTACAGGATTGCTGCCAATTGCAGTTCCTACAGCACGAGATGCATTTGGCTTTTCTATTTTTTGTGCAATCGAACCATAAGTAGAAAGTTGTCCCATTGGGATTTTTAATAACGTTTCCCAAACTTTCAATTGAAAATCGGTTCCTTTTAAATGCAGTTTTATTTCAGGCAATTTACTCCAGTCATTCTGGAAAATAAACAAAGCATTTTGCTGTAAAGAATCTAGTTTTCTCGAAAATACTGCATTTGGAAATTTATTTTTGAGATCCTCAAAACCAGTTTCTTCATCTTCGGCGAAAGCCATAAAACAAACTCCTTTATGGGTCGATGCAACGATAATGTTTCCAAACGGACTTTCGGCGAAACTAAAATTTATTTCTAAATTTTTACCGCCATTTTTATATTCCGCAGGAGTCATTCCTTCGATGTTTATAAACAAATCATGCAAACGGCTTGTTCCTGATAATCCGGTATCAAAAGCGGCATCAGATAAAGTAGCATTATTATTTTCTTTGAGTATTTTTTTGGCGTGTTCAACACTAATATATTGCAAGAATTTCTTAGGACTCGTTCCTGCCCACTCTGTAAACAAGCGTTGAAAGTGGAACGGACTTAAATGTACTTTCTCGGCAACCTCGTCTAAGTTAGGCTGTTCCTTAAAGTTGACTTTAATATAATCGATCGCATCGGCAATTCGATTATAATTGATGTTTTCCTGTGTGTTCATTTTCATTCAATTTTATAATACAAATATCAACAGGATTCTGTGGCTATAAAATCCGAAACTTGCGCAATTTATTGTTGTTTTATTTTGTTTTCAGGTTTTGAAGTAACTTGTAAATTTTTCTAAAATTCGAAATTAATGCGCCGTAGTTTTCGAAAATACATTGATTACAACAACTCCAATCATAATTAAAGTTAATCCAATTATGGCCGGTAAATCTGGAATTTGTTTAAAGAATACAGCACCAATTATAGTAATTAAAACAATCCCAACTCCGGACCAAATAGCATAAGCAATCCCAACAGGAATGGTTCTAATGGCAAAACTCAAAAAGTAGAACGCAGCAAAATAACCCACAATTGTAATAATGCCTGGAATAAACTGTGTAAATTGTTCTGATTTTTTTAATGCCGAAGTAGCAATGATTTCGAATATAATGGCAATGCCTAAAAAGAAGAAATTTTTCATATCACATTTTTTACAAAGTTAAGCTTTGTATTTACGTGAAAAGAATTATTTAAGATTGTCTTTTCCTACTGAGACACTGATTAACTGATACCCGTTTTCAGTTCTTAAAAACTCAAAATGATCTTGTTTTTCATTTTTATTAGAGATCACAATATTTTTTACAGGATATTTCCAGTCTTTAGATTGATTGCAATTATTGAAATATTCTTCAAATTCTTTTCCTTCATAAATAAATTGATTTAAACTTTCAGAAAAAACATTATAATCACAATTTTTAGTGTTCAGTTCTGCTAACTTAGCTTTTATAAGTTTATAATTTTTATTGATGAATGTAGCTTTTGATTCACTTATCCAGCCGTTTGGTTCTTTCCAGTAGGTAATTTTATTATAAGAGAATCTCAATAGATTGTCTTTTGAGAGATCAGTAATTATATTGTTTTTTAGCCAGGATTTAAATTCTTTATCGAAATTTATAAACGAATAATATTGTCCGTCAATAGCCGGAAAATTGTCTCTTATTTCATCCTTACTGGGTTCTTTTGATTTTTGCAGAGAATAAAAATTGATTTCGTCGTTATATCCAAAATTTTCTATTAAGATTTTATTACTAGTGTCAAGAAGATATTCTTTTCCGCCAGACCAATAAAAATGCCCGTCTCCGCCTGGATCCATTATTTTAACAGCGCCTTTTAATGCGATAATCATTCCGTTTCTTACTCGTGTAAGATCACTGTATTCAGCAGGAATCACAATTTTTCCTTCGCCATTAAACAAGCCCATTTTATCAGTTTTATAATCTTTAAAACGAATAAAACCCTCATTCTCGCAATCTGGGCCATTATCAAAAACGTACAAACTATCTCGGCCTGTGATTTTGCCTGATTTAGTTAGATAGTAACTTTTCCAGCTTTCATTTACTTCTTCTGAAACTACGATAATATCATCAAATTTATTGGCAGAAGTTAGTCCCATAAATTTGGGTTCTATTTTTACTTTACCGCTTTTGTCTTTAAAACCTATATGCGTGGTGTCTTTGTCCCAAAATGAAATCCAGGTATCTTTATTTTGTGCAAATAAAAAAGAGGTTGTAAAAAACAGTGTATAAAGAATGATACTTTTTTTCATGAGATTTATTTATCGAATATGAATTTCAACTTCATTGTTTTTGGCTTCATCAAAACAATCAGCACATAATATTTTAAAGTCAGCTTTGGTTTGAAAAACATCAGTCCATTCTTCACCATTGTCAAGAAGCCATTGTTCGCATTCTGCACACCAGGCAATTTGCGGAAGATCTTCTTCTGCTTCTGAATAAAAAAAGCCAACTTTTTCTTTTGGATCTATTGACATTGCAATATGAATACACGCAAAAGACATATCTTTTGAACCATGTTGTTCACATAAAACTTTTTCAATCATATTTTATTGTGGTGTATTTAGGGAGAAAGTGAATTTTCTTTCAAATATATTAAATGTAATCTGGAATTATATCTGAAATCAAAAAAAGAACCCCTATAAGTTTCTAAAAACTTATAGGGGTTAAATAGGTATTAGATTAGATAATCTATCCCGAAGTTTCGGGACTGAAATCTAAAAATTTATTAGTATCTGTAGTATTCTGGTTTGAAAGGACCTTCAACCGGAACACCAATATAAGCAGCCTGATCGTCACGTAAAGTTTCCAATTCAACTCCTAATTTAGCTAAGTGCAAAGCAGCAACTTTTTCATCTAAATGTTTTGGCAACATATAAACGTCATTGTTGTAAGCAGCGCTGTTTTTCCATAATTCGATTTGTGCCAAAGTTTGGTTTGTAAATGAGTTACTCATTACAAAACTTGGGTGACCTGTAGCGCAACCAAGGTTTACTAAACGACCTTCAGCAAGAATGATGATATCTTTTCCAGCGATAGTATATTTGTCAACTTGTGGTTTGATTTCGATTTTAGATGCACCGTGGTTTTTGTTCAACCATGCCATATCAATTTCGTTATCAAAGTGACCAATGTTACAAACAACAGTTTTATCTTTCATTTGCTCGAAGTGCTCTCCAAGAACAATATCTTTATTTCCTGTAGTTGTAATGATGATATCAGCATTAGTAATTACAGTGTTTAATTTTTTAACTTCGTAACCGTCCATTGCAGCTTGTAAAGCACAAATTGGGTCAATTTCAGTAACAGTTACAATAGATCCAGCACCTCTGAAAGAAGCAGCAGTTCCTTTTCCAACATCACCGTATCCACAAACGATTACTCTTTTTCCAGCTAACATTAAGTCAGTTGCACGACGTACAGCATCTACAGCAGATTCTTTACAACCGTATTTGTTATCAAATTTAGATTTAGTAACAGAGTCGTTAATGTTGATTGCAGGCATTGGTAAAGTTCCGGCTTTTACTCTTTCGTAAAGTCTGTGAACTCCAGTTGTAGTTTCTTCAGACAATCCTTTGATTCCAGGAACTAATTCAGGGAAACGGTCAATAACCATGTTAGTTAAATCTCCACCATCATCAAGAATCATGTTCAATGGTTTTCTGTCTTCACCAAAGAATAAAGTTTGCTCAATACACCAGTCAAATGATTGCTCATCAAGACCTTTCCAAGCATAAACCTGGATTCCTGCAGCAGCAATAGCAGCAGCAGCCTGATCCTGAGTAGAGAAAATGTTACAAGAAGACCAAGTAACTTCTGCACCAAGAGCGATTAAAGTTTCGATCAAAACTGCAGTCTGGATTGTCATGTGCAAACATCCGGCAATACGAGCACCTTTAAGAGGTTGTTCGTCTTTATATTCAGCACGAAGCGCCATTAAACCTGGCATTTCAGCTTCAGCTAATTCAATTTCTTTTCTTCCCCAAGCCGCTAGAGAGATGTCTTTTACTTTGAAAGCCACATAAGGCGTAGTTGTAGTACTCATTTATAGTGTATATTTGTATATTGTAAAATTTTTGCAAATTTACGGAATAGGTTTTTAATTTAGGCTACTTTCTGTCAGATTTGTGAAATGTTTAATTTCTTAATTTATAGAGTATTAGTTCAATAGTGGTTTTTAGAAGCTAATCCTGCTGTCCACTATATCTTTTGTGGTGGACCCACCACAAAAGGATGCCGTTTCCATCAGGGCTAAAAAGACCAGACGTTAAATAAGAAATTCAGTTTTTAAATCAGAAAAATAATTCATAACTTAAAACTCCTAATTCATAATTAAAAAAGCATGCCTTTATTTCAAACCATACAATTCAACGAAACTACCAAAATCTTAGTTTGGCAAATAACCGAATCTTTTGAGGAGTTATTGAGCAAGGTAGTTTTGAAAGAAAAAACACAACTTCGTCTAAACGGAATGAAGTCACAAATGCACCAGCGTGCTTTTTTGAGTGTTCGTATGTTGATACAGGAAATGGGTTTTACAGATCATGAATTGCATTATGACGAGTTTGGGAAACCTTACTTTGATTGTCATAATTATATTTCGATTACACATTCGCATGATTTTGCAGCAATTATAATTAGCGACGAAACGGTAGGAATCGACATGGAATTACAACGCGAAAAAATTCTTAGAATAGCCGATAAATTTGTCGATACAGAAAACAGTTATTTATCCAAAAACTCCGAAACTCAAAATGTAGCCGATTATATCAGGGAGCTTACCGTAATCTGGGGCGCAAAAGAAGCTATCTTTAAAATCAGAAACGAAAAAGGAATTAGCTTTAAAGATCACATTCGGATTGATGCTTTTTCTTTAGATGAAAATCAGACTACGGCCAGTCTTCATTTTAATGATTTGGTAATAGAATTTAATGTGCATTATGAAGAAATAAAATCGAGTACTTCCGGACAGGATTTTACATTGGTTTATGCTTTTGAGAAGTAAAGTTTAAATAAAATTCCAATCCCAGAATTTCGAAAGAAAAAATCCAAATTCCAAAAACCACGGCAATCTTGTCATTTCGACAGAGGAGAAATCTCCGCAAGAAGCTCGACAAAGATTGGATTCTTGTTACGGAGTTACTTGCGGAGATTTCTCGTTCCTCGCAAGGATATACAATATGTTTAATTAGCAGCTTCGGTCATCTTCTTACGATGTTCAAACATACTCATAAATAGAAACGTACTCATTTTTCTGGCACGACGTTTTAGCGTATCGGCATTTTCGCCTTCAAAATGTTCGTCTATAGTTTGAAACCAATGATTGAGCCAGATTCCAAATACTTCAGCTGTAATAATGCTTCCAAAATGAGCATCAACTTCATTGTGTACGGCATGTGGATTGCCTTTGTATTTTTTTACGGCAAACAAATTAGTTTCCCAAAAATCAGTCAGCTTTTCAAGATGTGTGTCCCAATCTTTGATCATCGTATTAAAATAAAAGCCGATCTCTTCATCGGCTCTTATTTTAGCATAAAACTGATGGACTAAAAAAGTAATATCAGCCCTGTTTTCTATTTGTTTTCTCATAATATAAAACTATTCAGAAATATAAGTAAAAGGCTTAAAAAAGCACTTAAAATAATAAGGTTAAAAACCACTTTATGTTTCATTTGAGCTAAAATTGAAGTGTTGGCAAAAACACAAGCCAAAACAATAATTGCCAATTGAATCATTTGTCCAATAGAGGTTCCGTGAGAAAGAATATACATTGCAGCTGCACCTCCTAAACAGCTTTGACCAATTACAGCCATTGCTGCAGAACCCATATAATTTTTATTGAAATTTTCGAATGTTGTTTGATAAAGTGTCATAATATTTGTTTTTAGAGTAACAAAGGTACAAGCACTTTAGAGCTCTAATTTATGATTAAAATCATAAAACAAGAACTTTTTTATCTGTATACTTTTCTGTTTATAATTTTCAAAATACCCTTTTTTTCTAAAGCTTTTATCGTTCTAATAACTGTTTCTACACGTAAACCGGTTAAATCTCCAATTTGCTGTCTTGTAAAATTAATGAGGTATCCGTTTTCATCTTTCTTAAAATTAAAATAAGCAATTCCGTGATCCATTAATTTCAAAACCCTATGTTCAGGTTCCTGCGTAGACATTTCTGCTGCCATAACTGATTTGTAATATAAACGCTGTGCTAAATTTTCGATTATTTTAATACTCACAGCTGGATTTTCTTCCAGTAATTTCATGAAATTATTTTTGGTCAGTAAAAGAATTTCAGAGTCATCGACAGCAATTGCATTAGCAGGATAATTTTGATTTAAAAATAAAGGAGGTTCTCCAAAAGATTGATCTTTATAGAAAATACCCTGAATAAATTCGCGTCCATCATCATTGTAATTACTCATTTTTACTTCACCGGAAATAACCTGGTAATAATGTGATGGTAAATTTCCTTCTTCAAAAATAATTTCATTTTTGCCGAAAGATTTTTTCAGAGCACCATATTTTTGCAGCAGATCAACTGTAATCATAATTCTGTTTTAGCTATATCACAAATATAATTCATTCAAAATAGTTCTTCTACATTAAAAAACTTTTACTTTTACGCCCGTTATGAGACAAAAAATACCCAATATACACGAACAAATTCTGGAAGCTAAAGACAATGGTCAAAAATTACTAGCCATACTTTTGGATCCTGATAAAATTGTTTGGGAAAATTTAGATCATTTATTGCTTAAAATAAGTCAATCTCCTGCAACACATGTTTTTGTGGGAGGAAGTATTGTAGAGTCTACGATCATTGAAGAATTAATTGACGCACTAAAACAAAAAACAAATTTGCCTATTGTAATATTTCCCGGCAATCCGTCACAAATTTCGGCTCAGGCTGATGCTATTTTATTCTTGTCTTTATTATCCGGACGAAATCCGGATTATTTAATAGAATATCAGGTTCAGGCAGCACCAATTCTTAAAAAAACAAATCTTGAGGTAATTTCAACTGGTTATATCCTGATCGAAAGCGGTAATGAAACTGCCGTAGCACGTGTAAGTAAAACAAAACCTTTAAACAGGGAAAATTTTGATTTGGTTCTGGCCACTGCACAAGCAGGAGAAATGTTAGGTAATAAATTGATTTACTTAGAAGCAGGAAGCGGAGCCAAAAAAACAGTGCCGCTGGAAATGATAGGGCTAATTGCTCAAAATGTTAATATCCCTATTATTGTTGGAGGAGGAATTGTAGATTTGCACGGAATTCAAAATGCTTATAATGCTGGCGCAGATCTGGTTGTTATAGGAACTGCTTTTGAAAATGACAGTCATTTCTTTGAATCGTAAATAGAAAAACCCCAAAATAACCCGTCTGATGATAGAATTTTTTCTTGAAAGTTACAAAAATGCTCCTTTATGGCATATTGCTTTAGAGTTTCTGGTTTTTGTTTGTGGGATATTAAGCGTTTGGTTTGCTAAAAAAGAAAATATCTGGGTATATCCAACAGGATTGATTGCAACTTTAATTTCAGTCTATTTATTATATGTTGCCGGTTATATTGGAGATATGATTATTAACGGATATTTCTCTATAATGAGTATATATGGCTGGTATGTTTGGGCAAAAGGAGGAACTGTAGAAGATAATTTACCTATTACGAGAACAAATACTAACGAAAAAATAATTGGAGTTATACTATTTTTTGTAACCATTTTTGTAGTTTTCGGAATTTATAAGTATTTTGATTATGAGATCAAAAATGACAATTATGTCGATATGATTTCTTCAGGGATATTTTTTGCAGGAATGTGGTATATGGCCAGGAAAAAGATCGAAAACTGGACACTTTGGATCATTGGTGATATTATTGTTGTGCCCCTTTATGCTTATCGCGGTTTGGGAATGTTGTCACTTCAGTATTTAATTTTTACAATTTTGGCTATTTCAGCTTATTTAGAATGGAGAAAAATCTTAGACAGCAAAAAACAGCTATCATAAAAATTGCTTTATTTGGTCCTGAAAGTACAGGTAAAACCACATTAGCAAAACAACTTGCGGAATATTATGAAACCGAATGGGTTCCTGAATTTGCACGCGATTATTTGCAGAAAAAGTGGGAAGAAAATCAACATATTTGTGTTGCAGATGATATGTTGCCTATTGCTTACGGGCAAGTAGCTTTAGAAAATAAAAAGCTTTCATCAGCAAAAAAATATTTGTTTTCTGATACGAACTTAATGGTTACCAAAGTTTTTTCTGAGATGTATTATGGTTTCTCTGATCCGCTTTTAAACGAAGCTGCATTAGAACATGAATACGATTTGTTTTTTCTTACAGATATAGATGTGCCTTGGGAGAGAGATGATATACGAGATACTCCTGATGGCAGGGAAACTGTGTTTTCGGTTTTTAAACAAACTCTTATTGATGCTCAGAAGCCTTTTATCACACTTTCCGGAAATAAGGAAAGCCGTTTGGCAAAAGCGATTTCGATAATTGATAACTTATCGATTGCAAAACAGCATGGTATTTCATCAGCAGATTTTGTCCAGATTTATGATCATGGAATTTCTTTTGATAAAATTTTGAAACAGTTAGAAGTTTTTAAAAATGGAATTTTAAAAAGCAACCTAATTAGTCCGGCTACAATTAATAATGGTATTTTAAGCTTGTCAGAAGCTGAATTTGAAGAAAAAGCGCATTATTTTGATCTCCAAAAAGAAAAATTTAAATTAAAGAAGTTTGTTCCTGCCTCAGGCGCAGCAAGTAGAATGTTTAAGTTTTTGAGTGCCTTTTTGAATGATTTCGATATCCAAAAAGAAACTATAAATGCTTATATCAATAGAAAAAAAGACAGCAATTTGTCTATTTTTATTGTCGCAATGGATAAATTTCCTTTTTTCGAGGCATTAGACAATAAGCTTAGAGAGATTTATCCTGAGTTTGAAACTTTAGACAGAGATTATAAAAACTATTATTTTATAAAAACATTACTGGCTTCGGATTATTTTGATTTTGCAAATAAGCCAAAAGCTGTTTTACCATTTCATCAATATAAAACTCACATCGCAAATCCCATAGAAGAGCATTTGAACGAATGTGTGCATTATGCGACGGCAAATAAAATATCAAATTTACATTTTACTGTTTCTGAAACACATCAGAATTTGTTTGAAAATGAAGTTGAGATTCTTAAAGGTAAAGTTGAGGATGTTTCCGGAGTTAAAATAGATATTGGTTATTCTTACCAGCATAAAAGCACGGATTCTATTTGTGTAGACGCAAGAAATATTCCTGTCAGGGATATAGAAAATAAGTTGGTTTTTAGACCTGGCGGACATGGAGCGCTTATAGAAAATTTAAATAAACTCGATTCAGATATTATTTTTATAAAAAATATAGACAATGTAATTCAAAATCATATCGATAAAATTTCATTGTATAAAAAAGCTCTGGCTGGTGTTTTGATTGAAGTGCAGCAAAAAGTTTTTGGATATTTAAATGCAATCGAAAAGCAAGAGATAAAAGATAAAGATATAGAAGAAATAGTTGCATTTTTATTGCAAAGGTTAAATGTTGAATTAAATAGTGATTTTAATAAATTTACTTTTGAAAATAAGATCAGTAAAATCAAAGATTTATTAAACAGGCCAATTCGAGTATGCGGAATGGTTAAAAATGAAGGAGAACCGGGAGGAGGACCATTTTGGGTAATGAATGACAGAGGATCTGTTTCTTTACAAATTGTAGAAACTTCACAAGTAGATCTGACAAATAAAAAACAACAGCAAATTCTAACCGAAGCAACTCATTTTAATCCCGTTGATTTAATTTGCGGGATCAGAAACTATAAAAACGAAAAATTTAATTTATTACAATTTGTAGATCACAAAGCAGGTTTTATTGTAGAGAAAAGTGTAGAAGGAAAAATAGTTAAAAGCTATGAATTGCCAGGATTATGGAATGGTGCAATGGCAAATTGGCTAACTATTTTTGTTGCAGTTCCTTTAATTACTTTTAATCCGGTAAAAACGGTAAATGATTTATTAAAACCTGCTCATCAGCCTCAATAATGGATATAGAAAAAATCATATCAGAGTTAAGTTTTAAAGCGGTAAGAAGTAGTGGTGCAGGCGGACAAAATGTAAACAAAGTATCTTCAAAAGTAGTGCTTACTTTTGATACAAATGCTTCTCAGGGCTTATCTGAAGAAGAAAAATTGCTTCTCCAAACTAATATTGCATCACGTTTGACATCTGAAAATATCCTTATTTTAAATTGTGATGAAGACAGAAGTCAGCTTAAAAACAAGGATATTGTCATTAAACGTTTTTTAGAAATTATTAAAAAAGGACTGTTTGTTCCTAAAATTCGGAAGGCAACGAAAATTCCAAAATCGGTGATTAAAAAGCGTATTAAAGACAAAAAGAATATCTCTGAAATCAAACAATCCCGCAGAAAACCAAATTTAGATTAAGAAACATTTTTTGATTTTGAATTAATTAAAAATCTACTTGTCAAACAATCTAAATATCTAAAAATCTTTCCTAAATTTGCCCTGTCTCAAAGGGGTGCTCTAAATAACGAGCTGAGATCATACCCAAAGAACCTGAGCGAGTAATGTCGCTAAGGGAAAAAACGACAATTTTAGCGTGCACACTATATTTTGTCGTGAAACATTTATTAATATTTAACAAAAGAATAATTCCCCCTTTTATTCGTAATTTTTTACGGATGAAAACTATTTTTAAAAGTACTGAGGTACTAAATTACAAAGCTTTTAAGGTTCAAAACCGAAGCAGAATTAAACCTATTTTCTTAATTCTGTTTTCTTTACTCTATTCTCTTTCCTCTATTGCACAAGAACAAGATTCTACAAAAGTCAACAAACTTGACGATGTGTTGGTTTCCGCAGTTCGTGTTACTACAAAAACACCTGTTAGCTTTAGTAATCTGGATAAAAAGGATATCAAATATAGAAATCTGGGTCAGGATATTCCAATTCTTATGAACTATTTGCCGTCAGTTGTTACAACATCAGATGCTGGAAATGGTTTTGGATATACAGGAATCAGAGTTCGTGGTAGCGATGCAACGAGGGTTAATGTCACTATAAACGGAATTCCTTATAATGATGCTGAAAGTCAGGGAACTTTCTGGGTAAATATGCCTGATTTTGCTTCTTCTGTAGAGAGTTTGCAATTACAAAGAGGAGTAGGAACGTCGACTAATGGTTCTTCAGCTTTTGGGGCCAGTTTAAACATGCTTACAGATAATTATGCAACTAAAGCTACCGGAGAAGTTTCAAGTTCATACGGAAGTTTTAATTCGAATAAGAACACCGTAAAATTTAGTACCGGCTTGTTAAATGATCATTTTGAACTTGCAGGGCGTTTGTCTTCGCTTAAATCCGATGGTTATATAGACAGGGCAAGTTCTGATTTAAAATCATATTTCCTGCAAGGGACTTATGTGGGTAAAACAACTTTGATAAAAGCGCTGGTTTTTGGCGGAACAGAGAAAACATATCAATCCTGGAACGGAATTGATGCTGAAACACTAGTTAACAACAGAACTTATAATTCAGCAGGACAATATACTGATGAAGCCGGAAATACACGTTATTATGACAATGAGACGGATAATTACAAACAAGATCATTATCAGTTGCACTGGAGTGAATCATTTTCTGATAAGTGGAGCAGCAATTTAGCGATTCACTATACTAAAGGAAAAGGATATTACGAAAATTATAAAGAAGATGCTGATATGGCTGATTATAATTTACAGCCGGTTGGTACAATAACCACAACAGATTTAGTGCGTCAGAAATGGTTGGATAATGATTTTTACGGAACTACTTTTTCAGTAAAATACAAAGAAGAAAAACTGGATGTTATCTTAGGCGGTGGCTGGAATAAATATGAAGGAGATCATTTTGGAAAAGTAATCTGGGCCAGATATGCTTCTCAATCAGAACCAGGAGATCATTACTATGATGATTCATCTACTAAAACAGATGGAAATATTTTTGCAAAAGCCAATTATCAGTTCACCGAAAAGTTGAGTTTTTATGGTGATTTGCAGTATAGAAATGTAAAATATAAAGCCAATAGTAACGAAACAGGATTAGTAGATGATAATTTTAACTTCTTTAATCCAAAAGCAGGTTTAAACTATGAAATCAATGGCAGCAATACCCTTTATTTTTCTTACGCCAGAGCCAATCGCGAACCTAACAGAACGGATTATGAAGGTGGAAATGTAAAGCCGGAAAAATTAAATGATTTCGAATTAGGATGGAGATTCAATTCAGAGAAATTTCAATTGAATTCGAATGTATATTATATGGCATATAAAGACCAGTTGATCTTAACGGGAACACTTGATGATGTTGGTGCTCCAATTCGTGCAAATACCGAGAAAAGTTACCGTCTGGGATTTGAAGTCGATGCTACAATTAAACTTTCAGAGAAATTTATTCTTAGGCCAAACTTTACATTAAGCAGCAATAAAAATCTTGATTTAGCAGTTGAAGGAGCATATTACGGAACAACAAATATTGCGTATTCGCCAAATGTTATTGCAGGAAATATTATTGTTTATAGCCCTGTTCAGAGTTTACATATTTCGTTATTACAAAAATATGTGGGAGAACAATACATGAACAATATAGAATTGCCAGCAGCAAAATTGGCGGATTATTTTGTAAATGATTTGAATATCTCTTATGAAATAAAACCAAAATCAATCTTTAAATCAATTATGATTACTGGTTTGGTAAATAATGTTTTAGATAAAAAGTATGTTTCAAACGGATATATGTATGATGTTTATCCGTACTATTATCCTCAGTCAGGAATAAATTTCCTGGCAGGATTAACACTAAAATTCTAAAATAGTAAAATATTAAAAAAGCCTGAAAATATAAACTTTCAGGCTTTTTTAATTTTAATTATATACGTGAATTACTGTTCCTATAACTTCAACCCTATATTGTTTTAACGGATATTCTTTTCCGCCAAGTCCCGTAAACAAGCTATATTCTGACTTATCACAAGAGCAAACCGCATTTATACCATCAAGTGTCATAGCAGTACACGAGGTTAAAGCCTGATTAGGACATGCTGCATCAAATGCATTATAACCACTTCCTGCATTAAAAATGATAACTCCTTTTGCACCATAATTAGGGACAATGATACCGTTGCTTACAAATTTAAGATTTGAATAAGCAGGCAAATTCATATCAATTGATAAGTTAACTGCATAACTTGGTATGTAAGGATTTTTATTGCTGACGCTATTGTCACTGCAAGAAAAAAGTATAGAAACAAATACGATTAAGAGCCAGAATTTTTTCATTATTTTAATAAGAATTAGTGAAACAAAAATAATTTATTTAGATTTGATTTTTATATGATTAACATATAATTATGTACTATTAAAAATAATAGTATATTTGTAATACAAAATCCCGTTCCGATGGGATTTTTTGTATTTATATAAACGACGAAGTTATGAGTAAAGTATCTTATTATACAGCAGAAGGATTAAAAAAATTAAAAGATGAGTTGGAGCATTTAAAAAGTGTAATGCGTCCAAAGGCATCTCAAGATATAGCAGAAGCAAGAGACAAAGGTGATTTATCTGAAAACGCCGAATATGATGCAGCAAAAGAGGCACAAGGATTATTGGAAATGAGGATTGCCAAACTTGAAGAAGTGTACTCTAATGCAAGATTAATAGACGAATCACAACTGGATGTTTCAAAAGCATTGGTGCTTTCTAATGTAAAAATCAAGAACCAAGGCAATGGAATGGAAATGACCTATACACTTGTTGCTGAAAGTGAAGCAGATCTAAAAACAGGGAAAATATCCGTAACATCTCCTATTGGAAAAGGTTTACTGGGGAAATCTGTTGGAGAAGTAGCAGAAATTACAGTTCCAAACGGAGTTTTGAAATTTGAAATTCTTGAAATTACAAGAGACTAATTTTTAAAGTTTAACTGTTTAATCGTTAAATCGGTTAAACAATTAATAAAATAAACGAATAAACAATGTCATCAATATTTACCAAAATAGTAAACGGAGAAATTCCTGCATACAAAATCGCTGAAGACGACAATTATTTGGCTTTTTTAGATGTAAATCCAAATGCTAAAGGACACACGCTTTGTATTCCTAAACAAGAAATCGATAAGATTTTTGATATGGATGATGAACTGTATTTAGGATTAATGAAGTTTTCTAAAAAAATTGCAATTGCTTTAGAAAAAACCGTTCCTTGCAAAAGGGTTGGTATTGCAGTTGTAGGATTAGAAGTTCCTCATGCACACGTTCATTTAATTCCATTAAACCATATGGATGAAATGCGTTTTCATGATAAAGTGTCACTTTATAAAGAAGAATTTGAAACTTTGGCTAAAAGTATTCAGGCAAATTTGTAAAACCTAATGTCAGGCTAAACGAAGTCGAAGTCCCGACAAAAACATAGAAAAGTGTAGTAAAGTAATTTTTGCTACACTTTTTTATTTAGAGAAATTTGAAATGTAGTTCCTTTTCCAATTTCAGAATGAAGGACCTTTATTTTCCCACTATGATATTCTTCAACTATACGTTTGGTTAAAGAAAGCCCCAATCCCCAACCGCGTTTTTTTGTAGTAAACCCCGGTTCGAATATCGTTTTAAATTGTTTTTTAGAAATTCCGGTTCCGGAATCTTTCACGTTTATTTTTACATGATGAGTATCTTGTTCAATTTGAAGATCCAGAAATCCTTTGCCTTTCATGGCATCAATTGCATTTTTTATTAAATTCTCAATCGTCCAGCTGTGTAATGTTGGGTTTATCATAGCCAGAATAGGCTCTTTTGGAGCATGATATGAAAAAGCAACCTGCTTAGAAAAACGGGATTGTAGATACTCGTAAGTATGTAAAGTTGTTGCAACAATGTCTATTTCCTCTAAAATCGGAACCGAGCCAATTTTAGAAAAACGATCTGTAATAGTTTGTAATCGTTCAATATCTTTTTCTATTTCTATAGTTATTGATGGATCAATTTCTTCTGTTTTTAATATTTCGACCCAACCAATTAATGAAGATAAAGGAGTACCAATTTGATGCGCTGTCTCTTTTGCCATTCCTGCCCAAAGTTTATTTTGAGTAGCCATTTTTGTGCTTTTGTAGAAGTTATAAATTAAAGCACCAAACAAAAAGATGATTAATAATAAAGCAACGGGATAGTATTTAAGTTTATTAAGCAACGCAGAGTTTCCGTAATATACTTCCTGATGTTTTCCAGGCGCATATTCGATAATAATAGGCTCATTTTCGTTTTTTAAATTATTTAGATACGACATTGATTTCTTCTTGTCTGCCAGAACCTCTTCAGGAACATTTACAGAACTGATCACTTTGTCATACATTGTGAGCATAACCGGAACAGAGGTGTTATTGTTTAAAATATTAAGCGGTAAATCTAGATCTGTATTTTCATCAGCATTAACCAATGTTTTTTGTGCATTTGCCCAAAGGTTCATTTTTAACCGTTCTTCATTTTTGAAAATTTGAAAAAACGTATAAGTATTCCAAAGAATCAGCGAAATGATTAAAAAGGAGATAAAAATAATGATCCAACGAGTTGTATTTCTACTTTCAGAAAAGCGCATAAACTAATTTTTGAGGTATAAATATAACGAAATAAACACATTTAATATTTTGTGGGACTTTAAAAGATTTTTTTGTTTTTAAGTCCTAAACTATTTCTTTGGCAAAAACGATTTCTATACTTTTGTACTTGCCGAAATGAGATTCGGTTAAAACGAAAATTCTATGATTAGCATCGATCCTAAAGAAATTACTACGGCAAAATTACAAGGTTATCTGCAAAGTGCTGTCGGACCAAGACCCATTGCATTTGCCAGTACGATTAGTGCAAAAGGAATCCCGAATTTGTCTCCTTTTAGTTTCTTTAATGTGTTCAGTGCCAATCCGCCAATTTTGGTTTTCTCACCTGCTCGTCGTGTTCGTGACAATACTGTAAAACATACCTTAATCAATGCAGAAGCAACACGTGAAGTAGTGATTAATGTCGTAAATTATGACTTGGTACAACAAACATCATTAGCAAGTACTGAATATGGTGATGGTGTAAATGAATTTATAAAAGCAGGGTTAACACAAATTCCGTCAGATTTTGTAAAACCATATCGTGTAAAAGAGTCTCCCGTGCAGTTTGAGTGCAAAGTCACACAAATTATTCCGTTAGGAGATCAGGGCGGAGCAGGAAATTTGATTCTTTGCGAAGTAGTAAAAATTCATATCCATGAATCTGTTTTAGATGAAGACGGAGCCATTGATCAGCATAAAATTGACCTGGTTTCGAGATTAGGAAGTAATTGGTATTCAAGATCTAATCAAGGATTGTTTGAAGTGCCAAAACCCTTGACAACATTGGGAGTTGGAGTTGATGTTATACCAAATTACATCAAGGAAAGCCCCGTTTTTAACGGAAACGATCTTGGCAAATTAGGTAATATTGAATCCTTGCCTACAACGGAAGAAGTTAGTATATTTGTGAAAGAAAACTTTTCCGTAAAAGGAGTGCTCAGCTCAGATGATCAGGAAAAAGTACATTTAGAAGCTAAAAAATATCTTAACAATGATGATATTTCATCCGCATGGAAAGTGCTTTTAGCAAAAAAATAAAGAAAAGAAACAATAATTAATATAGAAGAAGATGGAAGTTACAGGAAAAGTAAAAGTGGTTAACCCAGAGCAACAAGTTAGTGCTGCATTCAAAAAAAGAGAGTTGGTTGTTACCACAGATGAGCAGTATCCACAGCATATTTTGATCGAATTTACGCAAGATAAATGTGATTTATTAAGTAGCTACAAACAAGGTGAGGCAGTAAAAGTTTCTATCAATTTAAGAGGAAGAGAATGGGTTAATCCACAAGGAGAAACCAGATATTTCAATAGTATTCAAGGTTGGAGAATTGAAAGATTAGCACCTGAAGGTCCTGGACAAACTCCTCCTATGCCTGCTGCAGAAGCTTTTGCACCAGCAACTAATTTAAACGAAGACGAACCAGACGATTTACCGTTCTAATAAGTTTAAGTCTCAAAAATAAATTCCAAATTCCAATTCATAAAATATGCAATTGGGGTTTGGAATTTTGTTTTTTGATCGTTTCTTTATAATTATTGCAATTAAAAAAAATGTATTATATAATCAAAGATTTATTTTTTCCTCCAGTTTCAGAAGCCGATGAAGAAGGAATTCTTGCTATTGGTGGGGATTTAGATACAGAGCGATTAAAACTGGCTTACAAAAGCGGAATTTTTCCTTGGTTTAACGAGGGTGATCCCATTCTCTGGTGGTCACCGGATCCAAGAATGGTTTTGTTTTTAGATGAATTGATTGTATCGAAAAGTATGCGAAATATTTTGAATCGAAATCAGTTTAAAGTTACGTTTAATCAAAACTTTAGAGATGTAATTTCTAATTGCCAAAACATAAAACGTGAAGGTCAGGACGGAACATGGATTTCAAACGAAATGATCGATGCATATTGCAAACTCAATGAGCAGGGAATTGCAAAATCTGTTGAGGTTTGGCAAGATGAGGTTTTGGTTGGAGGTTTATATGGTATTGATTTAGGACATGTTTTTTGTGGAGAAAGTATGTTCTCGAAAGTATCAAATGCATCAAAAACAGCTTTCATTGCTTTGGTGAATTATTTAAAAAAAGAAAATTATAAACTTTTGGATTGTCAGGTTTACAACCCACATTTAGAAAGTTTAGGCTGCCGCGAAATTGATCGTGAAGAATTTATGTCGATATTAAAAACAAAACAACAATGAGCGCAATTTATAGTGTAAAAGAAATTTATATCTATCCAATAAAAAGTCTAGCCGGAATTAGTTGTGAGAAAGCCTTCGCAGAAGAAATGGGCTTCGAAAATGACCGAAGATGGATGTTGATTGATGATGAAAATCAAATGATCACACAGAGAGAACATAGAATTATGAGCCAGTTTTATCCGCAGATTTCAGATGGAAAAATTGCTATTACTTTCGAAAATCAAAAACATGAATTTTCTATTGATGAACATTTAGATGATTCTTTAAAAGTTGATGTTTGGGATGATATAAGTGAAGTTGTTGAGGTAAATCAAGCCACTTCAAAATGGTTTAGTGATTGCTTGGGATTCAAATGCAAACTCGTTAAAATCATTAGAATTGGAGACCGCAAACATGAAAGTTCTAAATCAAAAGAAGTCTTCAATGTAAGTCTGGCTGACGGCTACCCATATCTATTCGTGGGAACTAAAAGTATAGATTTTCTAAATGAAAAATTAGAAGATAAAATTACTGTTTTGAGCTTCCGTCCCAATATTGTCATAACCAGTCAGAGTCCTCATGAAGAAGATGACTTTACCACTTTTAAGATTGGTGAAGTACAATTTAAGAACATCAAACCTTGCGGAAGATGCATTATGGTGAATAATGATCCTAAAAACGGAAAATTAAAAAAAGAACCTTTAAAAACTCTAAGTAAATATCGGGTAGTAGACAACTCTGTTTTATTTGGGACGAATGCTGTAAGTTTAAATTCGGGAATTATTACAGTTGGAGATGAGGTTGTTTTTTAGAAATTCAGTTTTGTAAAATTCCAATCCAGCATATTAAAAAGTACGAGTTCGTTTTTTAAAGTTGGTAATTCCAAAATTAATTTTAGCGTTTCATGTGCCATCATTGTACCAATAATTCCCGGTACACTTCCTAAAACTCCATTCAAATTACAATTTGGAACCTCTTTTGGGTCTGGCATTTCCGGAAATAAATCACGTAAATTTTTACTTCCGTTATGATTAAAAACAGCAAGCTGGCCTTCAAATCTAAGAATGCTCCCATATACCAATGTTTTTTGTAAAGCAACACAAGTATCATTTACCAAATAACGTGTTGTAAAATTATCTGAACCATCGACTATAATATCATATTGCTGAATGATTTGAGATGCATTTTGAATTGTTAGTTTTTCTGAAATTGCAATTACTTTAATTAACGGATTTAGTTTTGAAATTACTTCTTGGGCAACAATAACTTTTTCCTGATCAATTTCATTTTCAGTATATAAAATCTGTCGGTGCAAATTGTGAATTTCAATTATATCGAAATCCATAATTCCAATAAAACCAACTCCTGCCGTGGCAATATATTGTAAAATTGGGCAACCTAAACCGCCGGCACCAATAACTAAAACCTTTGCTTTTTTTAGTTTTTCCTGACCTTCGTCACCAATTTCGGGTAAAATAGTTTGTCTGTTATAGCGGAGAAATTCTTGTATAATGCTCATAATTTAAGTCTTAAAGTTAGAAAGTCGATAATGAAAGTTAGAATTGAAGTAAAAATATTTTACTTTAAGACTTCAATACTTTTCTCTTTATGACTATAAATTTTATCCCAATCTTTCCAGACAGGTTCATAGCCAGAGTTCGTTATAATTTGAGCAATTTCTTTTGCTGAACGTTCGTCGCTAATTTCAAATTGTTCTAAAGATTGTGGATCAACTACATAACCACCCGGATTTGTTTTAGATCCGGCGCTCATGCTTGTAACTCCGATTGGGATAATATTGTTTCTGAATTTTTCATTTTCCCGTGTCGAAATTGAGATTTCAAGATCTTCATTCCACAAACGATACGCACAAATAAGTTGCGTCAAATCTTTATCATCCATAATAAAATTCGGTTCGATAATTCCTTCGGCGGGACGTAATCTCGGAAAAGAAACCGAATATTTAGTTTGCCAATATTTCTTCTGAAGATAATCCAGATGTAAAGCATTAAAAAAACTATCCGTTCGCCAATCTTCCAAACCTAATAAAACCCCTAATCCTATTTTATGCATTCCGGCGGTTCCAATTCGGTCAGGCGTTTCCAGTCTATAATCAAAATTTGATTTTTTGCCTTTGGTGTGGTATTTTTTATATACCTCCTGATGATACGTTTCCTGATATACCAAAACAGAATATACACCTGCTTCATGTAAACGTTCATAATCTTCGGTAGAAAGTGGCTGGACTTCAACCGAAATAATCGAGAACTCTTTTCGAATTAAAGCAATTGCATTTAAAAAATAAGTAATATTTACCGTATAATTTGCTTCTCCGGTAACTAATAGAACATGATCGAAACCAAGGTTTTTTAAAGCTTCGACTTCTAATTTAATCTCGGTATCTGAAAGTGTTTTTCTTTTTATTTTGTTGTCTAAACTAAAGCCGCAATACGTACAGATGTTCTGGCATTCGTTACTTAAATAAAGCGGTGCATACATTTGGATCGTTTTCCCAAAACGTTTCTTGGTAATATCATGGCATTCCTGCGCCATTTGCTCCAGATAATTTTGCGCAATAGGAGAAATCAAAACTAAAAAATCATCAAGATTACGTTTGGTTTTAGATAAAGCGCATTCTACATCTTTTGATGTAGTTTGGTATATTTTAGATTGAATAGAATCCCAGTTATATAGTTCAAAAACTGATTTAAATGTTTTCATTGGATTGTGTTTCGTTTCACGCAGATTAAAAAAGATTTAAGCAGATTATATTTTATTTACTACTCGATGTATATTATCCAGAATATTTATACAATTGAAATTGACTAATAATCCCAGTTTTTTATTTGTTAATTTTAAATAAGTATTTAATTGTTTAAAGTGAATGGATTTCAATTCATCAACAGATTTTAATTCAACAATTACTTTGTTTTCAACTAATAGATCTAACCGAAAAGTGATATCCAAATCTACATTATCATATTTAACTGGTAAGTTAATTTGTTTGATGGTATTTAATCCATTCTTATTTAATTGGTAATGTAATGCACTTTCGTAAACTGATTCTAATAGTCCAGGACCTAAAGTATTGTATACCGTAAATATTGCACCTCTTACTTTATATGAAATTTCATTTTCTGACATGATGTTAGCTTTAATTTAAAATCAAATATAATGAAATTTCCTACTTTTATGTTTTTGTCCCGCAGATTTGGCAGATTGAGCAGATCTATTCGAATAAAATATGTAAAAAAAAATCTGCTCAATCTGCCAAATCTGCGAGAGATAAAGAATTACTCATATAAAAAAGATGTCAAAGGACTAGAAGCTACAGCATAATTTTGTTGGTTTGCGATTTTAGCTTCAAAAGCTTTTCTGCCTGCAATAACTGCATCTTTAAAAGCTTCGGCCATTAATTTTGGATTTCCGGCTACAGCAATTGCGGTATTTACCAAAACTGCATCAGCACCAATTTCCATAGCTTTTGCAGCGTCTGATGGAGCGCCAATTCCGGCATCTACAATTACAGGAACGCTACTTTGTTCGATAATAATTTCCAGAAAATCTATTGTTCTCAGACCTTTATTACTTCCAATTGGAGATCCTAAAGGCATAACGGCTGAAGTTCCTGCATTTTCTAAATGTTTGCACAAAACTGGATCTGCATGAATATAAGGCAAAACGAAGAAGCCAAGTTTAGCCAATTCTTCTGTTGCTTTTAAAGTTTCTATGGGATCCGGCATTAAGTATTTAGGATCTGGATGAATTTCTAATTTCAACCAATTTGTTTCTAGAGCTTCTCTGGCCAACTGAGCAGCAAAAATTGCTTCTTTAGCATTTCTTGCTCCCGATGTATTGGGCAATAAATGAATATTAGGATGTTGTAAATGCGATAATATAGCATCCGTTTCTGTCTCTAAATCAATTCGTTTTAGTGCAACAGTCACTAATTCACTTTCTGAGGCTAAAATAGCTTCCTCCATTTCATGGTTCGAACCAAATTTCCCAGTACCTAAAAATAGTCGGGAAGTGAAGGTTTTGTCTCCAATTTTAAACAATGACGTTTGCATATAATTTTTCGTTTATTTGTTGAATTAATTTCTTCTTTTGATCACTATTTGTAATCATTCCTGAAACTGCAATACCATGAATTTCTGTTTCCATTAGCGGACTAATATCTTTTAAATTAATTCCTCCAATGGCATAAACGGGGATTTCAATTTTATTTTTTTTTATTTTTTGAAGAATTTCAAAATATCCTGATAATCCTAAAATAGGACTTAATTTCTCTTTTGTACTGGTAAACCTAAAGGGGCCTAATCCAATATAATTACAGCCGTTTTTTACGTGACTTTCAATGTCTTCAAAAGTATTGGCCGTTCCTCCGATAATTTTATTATTTCCTAGAATAGCGCGGGCTTCGTCTATTTTCATATCCGAAAGACCTAAATGCACTCCGTCTGCCAAGACTTGTTGCGCGAGATACAAGTTGTCATTTACAATAAAATTGGCGAGATATTCTTCGCATAAAAACTTTACAGCTTCGGCTAATGCAAAGGTATCTTTATCAGTTTGGTCTTTAAATCGCATTTGTATCCAGTCGCATCCTGCGTCTAAAGCCTGATGGATATTGTACAATTGTTCTTCTATTGTATTTCCTTGTGAGATGTATTGAAGTTTATGATACATAATGATATCCTATTAAAGTTGAAGTTGAACTCAGATATTTTTCAATATAAATTTTAGCATTTTTGCAAGCCTCTTTTTTAGTTTGGTTCAAAGACAGGTTTGCGGCAATTGCAGATGACAAAACGCAGCCCGAACCATGTTTCTCAAAACATTTTTTTCCTGAAGGCAATAAATCAATAATTTCATTTTTCACGAATAACCTGTCAGTTCCCAATTCAGAAAAATTATGCCCGCCTTTTAATAAAACAGAAGTTGGAATTTCATTTTGCAGCCAAATTTTATTGGTAGTGAAACCAGGAAATAAAATTTCTATTTCATTGTAATTTGGCGTGATTAAATCAATTTTTGATAAGATTTTATTTAAATTCAATTGATCTTCAATATTCATGAATTCGAATTTTGTAGTCGATTTTAGAACAGGATCCCAGACAATTAAAGTCGTTGGAGATAATAGTTTTATAGTCGAAAGAATTCGGTTTAAATAATGTAAAGAAGGTACAATTCCAATTTTTACCGTTTTGATAGCATACTTTTTAAATAAGGTTTCAATAGACCGAATTACAAAACTTAAATCTATCCATTGGATAGTATGAAATTCATTTTCAGTCTGAATGGTATTGGCGGTTATAATGGCAAATCCTGTAACCTGATGTTGCTCTAATGTTTTGATGTCGGCCAGAACACCTGCGCCTCCGGAAGGATCAAAACCGGCTATACTGAGCACGAACGGACGATTTTCTGACATAATTTGAATTGTTTTATTGGGTTTTCGTTCTTCCAGATACTTCCTAAAAGGGCTACATCGTCAAAGCCATTTTCAAATGTTTTTTTGATGTTTTCAGAATCAATTCCGCCTAAAGCGATCACTTTTGTTTTGTGATTTGTTCTCGATTTTAATGCTTCAAAAAGGTTTTCTTTTGGATGATAATCTGCCTTAGAAATACTTTTGTAAACAGGACTTAGAAATGCATAATCAAAATCATTTTCTACAGAATTGAAATCTTCAATAGAATGCGTTGACGTTGAGAATATCTTTTGATGCTTACGAATTGAAAAACTATTTTTTCTGTCTTGTTCTGAAAAATGAATTCGCTTTATTCCAAAATCTTCAACTAATTGATGATGATTGTGCAAAACCAAATTAGAACGATATTCAGGTTTTATTTGATGAATAAATTCCACCATTTCAATCTCAGAAAAATCAGGTTTCCGAATATGAAGCAAAGACAATCCTTCTTCAAATAAAGAATCAATAATGTTGATTTCATTTGCAATAGCAGAAGGATTTGTAATTACGATCATATTTTGTAAAATGTTTTTTGTAAAATGTGAAATGTAAAAGTGAAACGCATCTCACATTTTACAGAAAACACATCACTATATATAGATTTCTTTCCCTTGCTCGATAAACTCTTCTGATTTTTCCTGCATGCCTTTTTCAGCAGCTGCTACATCGCGTATTTCCTGAGATATTTTCATCGAGCAGAATTTTGGTCCACACATCGAACAGAAATGTGCCACTTTTGCACCGTCTGCAGGAAGGGTTTCGTCATGAAATTCTCTTGCGGTATCAGGATCTAATGACAAATTAAACTGATCTTCCCAACGAAATTCGAAACGAGCTTTACTTAAGGCATTATCTCTATATTGTGCTCCGGGATGACCTTTAGCCAAATCTGCGGCATGAGCAGAAATTTTATAAGTGATTACGCCATCTTTCACGTCTTTTTTGTTGGGTAATCCCAAGTGTTCTTTTGGTGTAACATAACACAACATTGCACAACCATACCAGCCAATCATTGCAGCTCCAATTGCCGATGTGATATGATCGTAACCTGGTGCAATATCTGTGGTTAAGGGACCAAGAGTGTAAAAAGGAGCTTCGCTGCAATGCTCTAATTGTTTGTCCATATTCTCTTTTATCATGTGCATTGGCACGTGACCCGGACCTTCAATGAAAACCTGAACATCATGTTTCCAGGCAATTTTTGTTAGTTCACCAAGTGTTTCTAATTCGGCAAATTGTGCAGCATCATTAGCATCAGCAATCGAACCCGGACGTAAACCATCACCCAAAGAAAAAGCAACATCATATTGTTTCATGATTTCGCAGATTTCCTCAAAATGAGTATATAAGAAGTTTTCTTTATGGTGAAATAAACACCATTTTGCCATGATCGATCCGCCGCGGGAAACGATTCCGGTAACACGATCCGCAGTTAAATGTATGTAACGTAACAAAACTCCTGCATGAATCGTAAAATACGAAACACCTTGTTCTGCCTGTTCGATTAATGTATCACGAAAAACTTCCCAGGTTAAATCTTCGGCTATTCCTTTTACTTTTTCTAAAGCCTGATAAATAGGAACGGTACCAATGGGAACCGGTGAATTACGAATAATCCATTCCCTGGTTTCGTGAATATTTTTACCGGTTGATAAATCCATAATCGTATCAGCTCCCCAACGGCAAGCCCAAACAGCTTTTTCTACTTCTTCTTCTATGCTTGAAGTCACGGCGCTATTACCAATATTAGCGTTTATTTTTACTAAAAAGTTACGCCCAACAATCATGGGTTCACTTTCAGGATGGTTGATGTTGTTAGGGATAATGGCTCTTCCGCAAGCTACTTCGCTACGAACAAATTCAGGAGTGATTTTGCTTTTTGGAGTATTTGCGCCAAAACTATGTCCGTCGTGTTGGCATCGCATAGCTTTGGTTTGCTCTTTTAAAAGTTCGATACGTTGGTTTTCACGAATGGCAATATATTCCATTTCTGGAGTTATTATACCTTGTTTGGCGTAATACAATTGGGTGACATTTGCACCTTTTTTGGCTCGTTTTGGCTGATGTAAATATTCGAAACGAAGATGATTAAGACTTTCATCTTTTAATCGGGTTTGTCCGTATTCAGATGAGATTTCGTTTAGAATTTCTACATCATTTCTGTTTAGAATCCATTCCTCTCTGAGTCTTGGTAAGCCTTTGCGAATATCAATTTCGATGTCTGGATCTGTATATGGTCCTGAAGTGTCGTAAATTGTTACGGATGGATTTTTTTCGATTCCGCCATTAGAAAGTTTGGTGTCGCTAAGTATTACTTCGCGCATGGCTACTTCTATAGGGTGAATTTCACCTTTTACATAGACTTTTTTGGAATTAGGAAAAGGAGTTCTGGAGATTTGTTCTTCTGTAGTCATAGCTTGTGAATTGTAAAGTGTGTGTTGTAAAATGGTTTTCCTTAGAGGCGCATAGCATTGCGTCTTTTTCAGTTGTTTCTTTTGTATGTTTTAATCTTGTTTTTGAAAGATAAATTTCTTGTTTCCGTTTCTGCCAGGGATAGAAGTGTAAAGCCCGTAAAGGAGAAAACCGTAAAAAATAAGGATTAGGAAAGCGACCAACGGAAGCTTTGCTAAGACTATATTTTTTTGGTTGACGACTGCGGACTTGAAACGGATAGCCCGTTTAGGCAGTCCTATTATCCGCCTTGTGTTGCTGAAATAATTAAGATTTCGTCAGTTTCGTGTACGGTGAATTCGTTCCACTTTGTTTTTGGAATAACGGTATTGTTAATGGCAACGGCAATTCCGTTTTGTTTGTGTGGAATTTCGAGATCGAGCAATGATTGAACGCTTAGCGATTCAGCATTGAATTGTTTGATTTGTTGATTGATTTTTAGTTCCATTCCTTAAGTTTTTAGGTTACCATAAAGATTCACTACAGTGAATCTCTACCTTAGGAATGGCTACAATTGCACATAAAAATGCGCGCAGAAGTCATCTTACTTTTCCCTACGCTAGTATGAACTAGATCAGGTTCAGAGGGTAAAATCTCAGCCTACAAAGTTGTAGACACCCCTAAAGTGTGAAGCAAATATATGTAATTTTTGTTTAAAAGTGTCAGGTTTTAAGTTTCAGGTTCAAAAAAACTGAAAACGGAGACTGAAAATTGCTAACTATTTTTCCTCGTCCAGCAGTCTTCGACGTGATCGTTTACCATTCCGGTGGCTTGCATGTGTGCATAAATTACGGTTGAGCCTACGAATTTAAAGCCTCTTTTTTTTAAATCTTTACTGATTTCGTCTGAAAGTGGCGTAGTGGCGGGAACATCCTTTAATGTTTTGGGGTTGTTATTAATAGGCTTTCCGTTAGTAAATTTCCAGATATAATCAGAGAAACTGCCAAATTCTTCCTGAACTTTCATGAAGGCCTGAGCATTTGTAACTGCAGAACGGATTTTTAATTTGTTACGGATAATTCCAGTATCCTGAAGCAATTCCTCAATTTTTTCTTCGGGATAATGGGCAATTTTTTTATAATCGAAATGATCAAAAGCGATTCTGAAATTCTCCCTTTTATTTAAAATGGTAATCCAGCTTAAACCTGCCTGAAAAGTTTCGAGAATTAAAAATTCGAATAATGAAGGATCATCATAAACCGGAATTCCCCATTCTTCGTCATGATATTTTTTATATAAATCGCTGGCAGAACACCAACCGCATCTTATTGGTTCCATTTTTTTATTTCAAATGTATAAAAAAACCTCAAACGTGAGGTTTGAGGTTTTAAATAAATAACTGATTAGAATTATTATTTTCTTTCAAAAAGAGTAATGATAATCATAGAGTTTGTATCATCAATTTTTTCAGTATATTTTACTTTTAAAGAAGATTTGTTCAATTCCATAATTTCTACTGTATTTACTTCAGTTTCTCCATCATATGTTGTTGATAAAATCTTATCTTTTAATGTCCATGTTCCTTTATCAGTTAAAGGTGTACATTTATTGTTTTGAAATTCATATTCAAGCTCAGTAAATTTTCCACCACTTGTATATTCAATATAATCGCTGTCACATTTTCCTTCATTTGGAATATTAACTAATACTTCTTGTCCGTTAACAACGCTTCCCATTTTTACAGGTGCCCATTTTCCTTCAATAGATCCTGAGTTATCATCGTCACTGCTACAAGATACACTTGCTAATCCTAATGTCAATACTGACAAAAATAAAATGCTTAGTTTTTTCATTTTTTTGTTGATTTTATTTGTTAAAAATTCGTTAACAAAAGTAAAATCTTTTTCTCTAAAACCAAAACTTAAGCAGGATTTTTCGTGTTTATTTTTAATGAAACTAAAGTATTGAAAATGAGGATTTTTATTTAGAAAAAAATCATTTCCCAATTTGCCAGCTATATCCTTTAATACCTGGAATATAGGCAGAGCAACCTATTATGACCAATTCATTATAAATTTTTTTGTCATATTTGATTCCAATTGCAGTTCCGGAGGTATATAATTTATTGGCTTTGAATTTAATTTTCATCAAACCATCCTTGAATTTAGCATCAGAAACTTTTTCTACAAACCATGTCGAACGCCATTTTACAGCAATCTCATCTTCGTTGGTTTTTGTAATGCTTTTTACGAGTTTAACAGCTTCTTGCGGAATTTCTAATTTTTGAGTCAGCTGTTCTTGAGTTAAAGTTTGACCAATTTTACTGCCGGAAAGTATTTTGCGTAAATTAACAAAACTCATTAAGGTTTTATTTGCTTCTTCACTAAGATCTAATTTAGGAGTACTTGTTGCAATCTGTTGATTTTGAATTTGAGGTTTTAAGTCATTTTCTTCTTTTACAGAAAAACTATTCTTAGTAGTATGTTTGTTTTTGAAGTTTGATACATCGGCAGTTTTGAATGCTGTTTTTTTTAAAATTTTTGCCGAAGCAGCTTTTAGTTTATTTACCGGATATACTTTCTCTTGTTTAGAATTCTTTTTTGCATCGTTACCACAGCCTGTCAAAAAAAAGGCTGTTAAAATTAGTATGATGGCAATGGTATTTTTCATAACTACAAGATACTCTTAATCTTTAACAGAAGTATCCTCTTCTAAATATTTTTTTATCAAATGATGCCCCAAATAAATTAAAGGAGTTAATACAACAGCCACTGAAAGCTTAAAGAGATATCCTGTTAAGCCGGAAGATATAAAAGTTTTAAAATCAATTTTTCCAGGCAACCAAAAGGCAATTCCCAAGACAATAAAAGAATCAAATAATTGCGAAATTATAGTTGATCCCGTTGTTCTGAGCCAAATTTTTCTTTCTCCTGTACGTCTTTTGAAAAACCAGAATATCCAGACATCGATTAATTGGGATGCCATAAAGGCAATTAAACTACCTACAATGATCCACATACTTTGACCAAAAACGGCTTGAAATTGTTCGTCGTTTACAGGACTGATTCCTTTTGCAGCCGGTATCACGATTGCCATAAATAATATTAAAAAGGCATAAGCTATCAAACACGCCGTTATAAAAGAGAGTTTTTTTACACCTTTCTCGCCAAAATATTCATTTATTAAATCTGTGGTCAAAAAAACTATTGGCCAGGGCAATATACCAATACTCATTACAAATGGCCCAATTTGAATTAATTTTCCTCCAATAAGTTCAGCTACAACGGCATTGGTTATAAAGATACCTGCAAGAACTACAAAAACAATTTCTTTTCTGGTTTTAAACATGTGGTTTTGGTAAATGATGTTCCAAATTTAAACTATTTCTCTATAACTTTTAACGGATAATTTTAAATTAAAAGATGGTTTATACATGGATCGAAAGTTAAAATTTTCATTCGAATGCTGATTTTTAGTTACATTTGGTACAATAACAGGTAATATTTTATATTAAATCAAATTAATGATAATGAAAAAATTAATGACAATTTTTCTCATGGGAACAACCTTATTCGCGGCCAACGCACAAACAACTTCTGATAATCCATTGCTTAAAAAATGGACAGGACCTTACGGTGGAGTTCCTGCTTTTAATGAGTACAAGGTTTCGGATTTTAAGCCTGCAATTCAATTTGCGATTCAGGAAAAACTAAGTGAGATCGATGCTATTGTAAATAATCCAAAAGCACCGACTTTTGATAATACTATTGCCGCTTTAGAGCGTTCTGGAAAAACAATGTCCAGGATTTATACCGTTTACGGCATTTATGGCTCTACTTTAAGTACTCCGGAGTTTGATGCAGTTGAAACTGAAATGTCTCCGAAATTATCTGAGTTTAGTGATAAAATTGTTCAAAATAAAAAGCTGTTTACTAAAATAGAAACTTTATATAACTCAAAAGAAAGTAAAAAACTTACTAGTGAGCAACAACGTTTAATTTGGTTGTATTATACTGATTTTGTTCGTGAAGGAGCCAAGTTAAATGTACAGGACAAAGAAAAAGTGGCTAAAATTAATCAGGAATTAGCAAGTCTTTTTACAAAGTTCAGTCAAAATTTATTAGCAGAAGAGCATAATCAATATGTGGCATTAAAAACAGAAAGTGATTTTGATGGTTTGCCAACCGAAGTAAAAAATGCTGCAATTGCTGAAGCAAAAAGCAGAAAACTTGATGTTATGGGCTGTATTGCAAACACACGTTCCTCTATTGAACCATTTTTGACTTTCTCAACCCGTAGGGATTTAAGAGAAAAAGCATTTGATATTTTTGTAAAACGTGGTGATAATGGTAATGCAAATGATAACAATGCAACTCTTGTGTCTATTTTACAATTGCGTACTAAAAAAGCTAATTTGTTAGGGTTTCCTACTTTTGCAGATTGGAGTTTATCTAATAAAATGGCAAAAGATCCTAAGAAAACAATAGATTTGATGATGTCGGTTTGGGAACCGGCTGTAGAAAAAGTACATCAGGATGTTGCGGAAATGCAGAAAATTGTAGATGCCGAAGGAGGTAAATTTAAAATTCAGCCTTGGGATTACCGTTATTATGCTGAAAAAGTTAGAAAAGCAAAATACGATTTAGATCAAAATGAAGTTAAGCCTTATTTGCAATTAGAAAACTTGCGTGAAGGTATGTTTTGGGTTGCCGGAGAATTATTTAATTTAAGCTTTAAACAAATTACAACTGTTCCTGTATATCATCCGGATGTACGTGTTTGGGAAGTTAGCAATAAAATCACTGGGAAAGTGGTTGGATTATGGTATTTTGATCCTTATGCGCGTGCAGGAAAACGTTCTGGTGCATGGATGAATGCTTACCGTGATCAGCAAAAAATGGATGGAGAAGTTCTTACAATCGTTTCTAACAATTGTAATTTTATAAAAGGAACTGCAAACGAGCCGGTTTTAATTTCTTGGGAAGATGCTACAACTCTTTTTCATGAATTTGGACATGCGCTTCACGGATTATGTTCTAATGTAACATACCCAAGTTTAGCGGGTACAAGTGTTGCAAGAGATTACGTAGAGTTTCCTTCACAGTTATTAGAGCACTGGTTGGCTACTCCAGAGGTATTGAACAAGTTTGCTTTACATTATAAAACAAATCAGCCGTTGCCACAATCTTTAGTAGACAGAATCGAAAAAGCATCTAATTTTGGAGAAGGTTTTTCTACTGTAGAAACAATTTCAAGTTCTTTGATTGATATGAAACTACATTTAACAACTTCACCTATCGATCCTCATAAATTTGAAAAAGAAACGTTAGATGCGCTTCATATGCCGTCAGAAATTGTAATGCGCCATAGAATCCCTCAATTTGGACATATTTTCTCAGGAGATGGATATGCAGCTGGATATTACAGCTATTTATGGGCTGATGTTATTAATGCAGATGCTTATGAAGCTTTTACCGAAGGTAAAGGGCCTTATGACAAAGAGGTAGCAAAACGTCTTTATGATAATGTTTTTAGTGTAGGAAATACTATTGATCAGGAGAAAGCCTATGAAAACTTTAGAGGAAGAGCTCCTAAATCTGATGCTTTAATGCGTGCGAGAAATTTCCCGATTAAGGATAAAAAATAATAAGATTAAATTTTATTTGAAATCCCTGCATAATATTTTATGCAGGGATTTTTTTTTAGAGCTAATCCCGCTATTCGTTACAATCTTTTGTGGCTCCCGAAGCCTCGGGACCGCCACAAAAGGATTTCCACTTCTATCGGGGCTAGGGCAATCATTTTTATGATAATATTTTGTCGTTTAGAAGGAGACTCGAGCGATAGCGAACAGGCGAAGCAAAGCTCTTTAAGTAATTTTGCAACGAGAATTCGATCTGCTATCTTTCGAGTTTCCTTTTGTTGAAATTGACAAAAAATGACTTTAAAAAGCTTTAATCTTATATGTCTAGCTGAACAAGAAGTTATTAAAACAAAAAAAGCCCTGCATAAATGAATATTCAGGGCTTTTTATATTGAAATAATATATTAACCTAAAGTAACTCTTTTGAAACCTGTGATTTCAACGTTGTATCCTTTAACGTAATCACCAACTTTTTTACTATCGTCTTTGATAAAGTTTTGATCTAACAAAGCTTTCTCTTGATCTAAAGTAGTGTTGTCAGAGATAAAACGCTGAACTTTTCCTGGGATAATTTTGTCCCAAATTTGCTCTGGTTTACCTTCAGCTTTTAATTCAGCTTTAGCATCTTCTTCAGCTTGTTTTAAAACTTCTTCAGTTAATTGAGAGAAAGAAATATATTTAGGAACATTTTTTAAAGTTTTTCCTAAACGTTTTGCTTCTTCATTATCTTTTTCGATTACAGCAATACGAGCAGCAAGTTCAGATTCAACGAAAGCAGGATCAAAATCTTTGTAAGATAATGTATCAGCTCCCATAGAAGCAACTTGCATAGAAACATCTTTAGTTAAAACGTCAGCATTAGGAATTGCAGCAGAAATTGCAGTTAATGCAGCAATTTTATTAACGTGAACATAAGATCCAACAAAAGCACCTTCTAAAATTTCAAAACCACCGATTTCGATTTTTTCTCCGATAACTCCAGTTTGCTCGATTAATTTTTCAGCAACAGTAATTCCGTTGAAATCTGAAGCTAAAAATTCTTCTTTAGAAGAGAAGTTAATAGCTCTTTCTACTAATTCTTTAGCTAAAGTTACGAAAGCCTCATTTTTACCTACGAAATCAGTTTCGCAGTTTAAAGTGATGATAGCTCCTTTAGTATTGTCAGCATTGATAAAAGAAACAGCAGCTCCTTCAGAAGACTCACGGTCAGAACGGTTAGCAGCAACTTTTTGTCCTTTTTCTCTAAGGACTTGTATCGCTTTATCGAAATCTCCATCAGCCTCAACTAAAGCTTTTTTACAGTCCATCATTCCGGCACCTGTAGATTGTCTTAATTTATTTACGTCTGCAGCAGTAATTGTTGCCATAATATTTTGAATTTTAATGTTAAAAGTAAAAATTCCATCTTCTAAATTCTAAACTCCAATTTTATTAAATTATCAACATAACGTTTTTAATTTGTGTTTGGATTTTAGAATTTAAAATTTGGAATTTAAATTTGATTTATTCTTCAGTTGCAGGCGCAGCAGCTTCAACAGCTGGCGCAGCTTCTACAGCAGGAGCAGCAGTAGCTTCTTCTGTTGCAGCTTCAGTTTCTTTTTCAGAACCTCTGTCAGAAAGACCGTCGATTACAGCAGCAGTAACTAAAGATAAAATTTTGTCAATTGATTTAGAAGCATCATCATTTGCAGGAATAACGTAATCAACCTCTCTTGGGTCAGAATTCGTATCAACCATTGCGAAAACTGGAATGTTTAATTTTTGTGCTTCTTTTATTGCGATATGTTCAGCTTTGATATCTACTACGAACAATGCAGCTGGTAGTCTAGACATGTCAGCGATTGAACCTAAGTTTTTCTCTAATTTAGCACGTAGACGATCAACTTGCAAACGCTCTTTTTTAGATAACGTCATGAAAGTACCATCTTTCTTCATTTTATCAATAGAAGACATTTTTTTAACTGCCTTTCTGATAGTTACAAAGTTCGTTAGCATTCCACCAGGCCATCTTTCAGTGATGTAAGGCATGTTTGCAGCTTTTGCTTTTTCAGCAACGATGTCTTTCGCTTGTTTTTTGGTAGCTACGAATAAAATTTTTCTACCTGATGCAGCAATTTTTTTCAAAGCTTCGTTAGCTTCTTCAATTTTAGCTGCAGTTTTATATAGATTGATAATGTGAATACCATTACGCTCCATATAAATGTAAGGGGCCATGTTTGGATCCCATTTTCTAGTCATGTGTCCAAAGTGAACACCTGCTTCTAGTAAGTCTTTTACTTCTATTTTGTTTGCCATTTTTGTACTAGTTTACGTTCTGTTGATTAGCAATGTATAAATGGCGGTTTCCCAGGCTTTATACATTTAGATGCTAAACTATTTCCTACCTCGATAGGAGAGCAACAACAACTGTGTTTTTTAATTTCAATAAATAATTGATCATGTCTTGTCCTAATTGAACAAGACAGGTAATATTAACGTTTAGAGAATTGGAATCTCTTACGAGCTTTCTTCTGACCGAATTTCTTACGTTCAACCATTCTTGGATCTCTTGTTAATAAACCTTCTGGTTTTAAGATAGCTCTGTTTTCAGCATTTACTTCACACATAACGCGTGCTAATGCCATTCTTACAGCTTCTGCCTGACCAGTTGAACCACCTCCGTAAACGTTTACTTTTACATCAAAGTTGTTTACATTTTCTGTCATAGACATTGGTTGTAAAACTTTGTATTGTAAAGTTGCAGTTGGAAAGTAAGTTGCGAATTCTTTTTTGTTTACAGTGATTTTTCCTGTTCCTTCAGAAACATATACACGTGCAACAGCGGTTTTTCTTCTACCGATTTTGTGAATAACTCCCATTACTTAAGATCGTTTAGGTTAACAGTTCTAGGTTTTTGAGCTCCTTGTTTGTGCTCAGATCCTACAACAACATTTAGATTTCTAAAAAGTTCAGCTCCTAATTTGTTTTTAGGTAACATTCCTTTTACAGCTTTCTCTACTAATAATGCAGGGTTTTTAGATTGCAATACTTTAGCAGTTAAAGTTCTTTGTCCTCCTGGGTAACCTGTATGACGCATGTAAATTTTGTCATTCATTTTTGTACCTGTAAGGTTAATTTTTTCTGAGTTGATAACAATTACGTTATCTCCACAGTCAACGTGCGGTGTGTAACTTGGTTTGTACTTACCTCTTAAGATCATAGCAACCTTTGAAGCAAGACGACCTAAGTTATGACCTTCAGCGTCTACAACGATCCACTCTTTCGTTACAGTGGCTTTGCTTGCTGAAATTGTCTTGTAGCTTAATGCGTCCATAATATTATTTTAATTAAACATTCCATCCCCAATAAAGGGGATGCAAAAGTACAATTAATTATTTTAAAACCAAATACCTTAAAAGAATATTTTATCTGCTGAAAATCAGGGTTTCAGTTTTGTATTTAAAACAATAAAAAAAAACCACCTTCACAATAACGCGAAGGTGGTTCAATATTTAGAATTGTTTTTGTTAAACAATAAATAAATTTGCAATATCAACGACTTGTTGCGTCGTAAGTGGTTCATCATAAGCTTCTGATCCCGCAGCAGGCCCAAATGCAGCCGATGTATTAAATCCTGCCTGAACAGTAACGCCTTCGCCATCATAAACGGCTTGGGTTGCTGCTGGCATTCCTGCTCCTCTTTCGCTATTCGAAATCCATCCTTTTAAGCTGCGCAGTCTTCGCACTTCAGAAGCATGACGAGCTTCTACTGAGTGAATTTGCAAGGCAGCAGTCAGTAAATCAGGAGCAGAAATTAAATTTGCCGCCTGACCTTTATATGCTCTTACACCTGTATCTTCAAAAGCCTGGGCTAATGCTAAAAAGGTTGGATAATCATGAAAAGGGTCAAATGCTCCGCCAACCGTAAAATCAAAAGTAGGTTTGGCTACAAAGTTTGCACTTGCTGGCCCGCCTAGACCTGCAATCAGGAATTTAACGTGGCTTGATTCGTGTGCTGCTATTTGCTGGAAAACTTTTAAATCGCGTCCTCCATTCTCAGATGCCGGAATTACGCCTGAATCTAATGCCATCGCATAAAATTCATTTTCCAGATATTCTAATGTTAATGCAAATTGTAAAGCTCCAATAGGTGTTGCCGGTGTTGCGGTAATATCTTTTGCAAGTGCTTTATTTGCCATGGCAGATAATCCAAATGGGATTGATGCATATGCCAGTGTTTTTCCTATGTTTCCAAACTGATTAAAACTGTCTCTTCGGGAAGTAGTACTTCTCATTAAGCTATCATCAGTAAATGTTTCTATAAATTTTAAAATATTCATAATTTCTAAGTTTTAGCTAGTTAAGATTAAGGTAAATATTTGGCAGTAAATTTTGTGGTAATAAATCCTCCGGCAATTGGCAGAATTTTTGAAGGATCTTTAGCGACATCTAAACCTGTTGATACGTTTATTACATCATCTCCGGCAAAATCCTTAGAATTAGGATTGATTAAGCTTCTGATGGCAGATGCGTGTCTGGCTTCTACCGAAACAATTTTTCCTGCTAATAATAAATAATCCGCACTTTTTATTAGTTTTCCTGCTCCGTTATAGGCTGCAACTCCTGTATCTTCAAGTGCTTTTGCAGTTGCAAGAACTTCGGTACGGCTATTAAAGTTTAGCGAGCCATAATTAAAAGCTAGTGTAGGAAGTAATTGTGAGCTTGGATTTGGAAGTGCTCCGGTCAAAGCAGCTTTAAAAAAATCTCTGTGGATTACTTCGTGATGATACAAATCAGTTAAGACCTGACGTTCAGTATCATTAAAGGCGCTGTTAAAACTTGTAGAGTTTACAACTTTAGTATAAAAGTCGGCTTCTAGTTGTTCAAGAGCATAAGCATAAGTTAATACTCCAAAATCTCCAGAGCCTAAATCAAAAACACCATTTCTAACTCCTGGTAATGACGTGTCTTCCGGTCCGTTGTCATTATCATCGTTGCTGCAACCAGCTATTACGAGACCTGCGCCTGCTAATGCTAAGCCGCTGAGCTTAAGAAAGCTCCTTCTGTTATTCAATGAGCGGTCAACTTCATGAATTTTAACTTCGTTTTTCATAATTTAATTCTTTAAAGTGTTATTAATAGTAATTATAATTATTCCGTAAATAGATATAAACGAGATTTAAACCTATGCGGTTTTAAGTTTTTGTCTTTTTTAAGATTTTTTTTGCTTTTACAATTAAAGATAGGTAAATTCATCATAATATTAAATTATTTATGATGTAAAATACTGTTATTAAGTTGATTGAATGTTTTTTTATTAAATGAGTATTTAATAAAGTCTTTAATTTGTTGAGTTTAAACAAGTTTTATGATAAATTTTATAATTTAAGATAAAGTTAATAAAGGTAAGTAATTTCTTTAAAAAATAATGATTTTATAGTAAGGTTTTTATATATAAAGCCTCATGTTTAACTTTTTTTTAGATTTTTTCAATGCCTGCCCTAATAAGATTAAATCGTAATATTTTAATTTCATTTTAAAAAGGTCTTATAAAATCAAATACTGGTGGGTGATTTTTGTTTTATTTTAGGTAATTCTACTATATTTGTATTAATTACATAAAATTATTTTTAAATGAAAGCTAAAGCAACTCTAAAACAAATTGCGAAAGAACTAGGTGTTTCTGTTTCTACGGTTTCTAAGGCATTAAATGATAGCCCTGAAATTAGTGAGCAAACGAAGGTGAAGATTAAGGAGTATGCCAAACTCAAAAATTATAAGCCTAATGTTATTGGTCTGAATTTAAAGAATCGTAAAACCAAAACAATTGGTGTAATTATACCTAATATATTGAACTCCTTTTTTGCAAAGGTTTTTAGTGGTATCGAAAAGGTAGCAGATAAAAAAGGATATAATGTAATTACCTGTATTTCGAATGAATCTTTAGAGAAAGAAATTCATACTCTTGAAATGCTAAGCAACGGAACAATCGACGGATTTATTCTGTCGGTTTCTGAAGAAGCGCAAAAACTGCAAGACTACAGCCATTTTTCAGCGATTATAAATGACGGAACTCCCATTGTAATGTTTGATCGTATTGCTGATGAAGTAGAATGCGATAAAGTAGTGGTGGATGATTTTGATTCAGCTTTAAATTCAACTCAGCATTTAATTAATTTGGGATGTAAAAATATTGCCTTAATTTCTTCAGTAGATAATTTAAGTGTTGGAAAATTAAGAGCTGATGGATATTTGAAAGCTTTAACAGATAATAATATTCCGGTAAACGAAAAAATTATCCTTCGTACCGATTCTGAAGATGACATGAAAGCTAAAATTGATACCATTTTTGATAACAAAATCGACGCTATTTTTGCTTTGGATGAAAATGATTCAGTTGCTGCTTTACGTGTAAGTTTGAAAAAAGGATATAAAGTTCCTGAAGATATATCAATAATAGGTTTTGCAGATGGAATTTTAGCTTCAAGACGTTTGTCGCCAAGTTTGACTACAGTAAGTCAACACGGGATTGAAATTGGAGAAGTTGCTGCCAAGCAATTAATCAAACGTCTGGAAGAATCTGAAGAAGAAACTTCAGATTATGAAACCATCGTTATTAAAACAAAGTTGAAAGAACGAGAATCGACAAGAAAAGCTTAATCATAAAATAAATCATAAAAAAAGACTATCCGAAAGGGTAGTCTTTTTTTATGTATTAGTTATGAATTTCACCATTTTTGTCATTTCGACGAAGGAGAAATCTTCGTGAGAAGCTCGACAAAGATTGGATTCTCGTTGCGGAGTTACTTGCGAAGATTTCTCCTTCGTCGAAATGACAAGATTGGGTAGAAATCTAAAATCTACAATCAAAAATCTAAAATAAATTAATGCGCTTCTAACCAATCTTTACCCATACCAAGTTCAACATCCAAAGGAACGCTCATCATAAAAGCATTTTCCATTTCGTGTTTAATCATAGGCTGGATTTTTTCCAGTTCATCGTTATGAACATCGAACACAAGCTCATCATGAACCTGAAGCAACATTCTCGATTTCCAGTTCTCTTCTTTTAATTTTTTATGGATGTTGATCATCGCGATTTTAATCACATCTGCAGCACTTCCCTGAATTGGTGCATTTACAGCATTTCTTTCTGCGGCACTACGAACAACAGCATTTGCTGAGTTAATGTCTTTTAAATATCGACGACGACCCAAAATCGTTTGTACATATCCTTTTTCGCGGGCAAATTCTATTTGCTCATTAATATAAGATCTTAATCTTGGGTATGTTTTGTAATAGGCTTCGATTAAAGCAGCACTTTCGCTGCGGGATAATGAAGTTTGATTGCTTAATCCGAAAGCAGAAACACCATATATAATTCCGAAGTTTACGGTTTTGGCGTTACTTCTTTGTTCGCGGGAAACTTCGTCTAACGGAACATCAAAAACTTTTGCAGCCGTTGCTTTATGAATGTCTTCTCCGTTTTGGAAAGCTGCAATCATATTTTCTTCACCACTTAAAGCAGCAATAATTCTTAATTCTATTTGCGAGTAATCGGCAGATATTAACGTGTGGTTTTCATCACGGGCAACAAATGCTTTGCGAATCTGACGGCCTCTTTCGGTACGAATCGGGATATTCTGCAAGTTAGGGTTATTAGAACTCAAACGACCTGTTGCAGCAACAGTTTGCATATAATCAGTATGAACACGCAATGTTTTTTTATCTACTTGTTCTGGTAGAGCCAAAATATAAGTACTTTGTAATTTTACCATTTGGCGCCAATCCAGAATTTGTTTTACGATTGGATTGTCGTTGGCTAAATATGTTAAAACCTCTTCGCCAGTCGCATATTGACCGGTTTTGGTTTTCTTTTGCTTTGCTCCGCCAATTTTTAGTTTATCAAATAAAATGTCTCCTAATTGTTTTGGAGAAGCCAGATTGAATTTCTCTCCGGCAGTTTCGTATATTTTCTCTTCTAAAGATTTAATCTCAATATCCATCTCTTTAGACATAATACTTAGGAACTCAACATCTAAACGAATTCCTTCTGTTTCCATGTCTGCTAAAACGCTTACTAACGGTATTTCGATTTCATCGAATAACTTTTTAGTTTCGGTTTTGTCTAGTTCAGCGGTAAAAAGTTCTTTTAGCTGGAATGTAATATCAGCATCTTCGGCAGCATATTCCTTGATCTCTTCAAGAGCTACGTCGCGCATCGTAATTTGATTTTTTCCTTTTTTACCAATTAAAGTTTCAATTGATTTTGGAGAGTATTTCAAATACGTTTCTGCTAAAATATCCATATTATGACGCATATCCGGATTAATCAGATAATGTGCAATCATCGTATCAAAAAGTTTTCCTTTAACAGTAACGCCATAATTAGAAAGAATCTTTAAATCATATTTTAAATTCTGACCAATTTTTTCGATGTTTTCATTTTCGAAAAATGGTTTGAATTTATCGACTAAAATCTGAGCTTCTTCCTGACTTTCAGGAAACGGAACATAAAATGCTTTTCCTTTTTCATATGCAAAAGACATTCCGACCAATTCTGCGTGCAAAGCATCCAGACCGGTAGTTTCAGTGTCAAAACAAACAGAAGTCTGTTTTTGTAAATTCTGTAGAAGCAATTTAATACCTAAATCACCTTCAATGGCCTGATAGGAGTGAGGTGTGTTTTCTAAAGTGTTATAAAATGAAGTTCTTTCTTCGGTATTTTCATCTGTAGTGGCGCCACCTCCAAAAAGGTCAAACTGATCTTCATTTTTAGGTTGTGGTTTTTTATACAATTTAGCGTCCGATGGCTGACCTGCATTTGCCAGTTCATTTCCGCCGCCTACTTTAAATAAATTATCAAATTGTTCGGCCATTCTTCTAAATTCCAATTCCTGAAAAATAGCATCGGTTTTTTCGATATCCGGTCGTGAAAGTTCATAATCATTTTCATTAAAAACAACATCGCAATCACATATAATAGTCGCCAGTTTTTTAGATAAGATTCCTTTTTCTTTATTGGCTTCGATATTCTCTTTCATTTTACCTTTTAGTAAATGGGTATTGTCTAAAAGATTTTCCATCGAGCCAAACTCTTTCAGGAATTTTTTAGCGGTAACTTCACCAACTCCCGGTAATCCTGGAATATTATCAACAGCGTCTCCCATCATTCCAAGAAAATCGATTACTTGTTCCGGTCTTTCGATTTCAAATTTTGCCAACACTTCCGGAACACCCCAGATTTCGATACCATTTCCCATTCGGGCTGGTTTGTACATAAATATGTTTTCAGAAACTAATTGTGCAAAATCTTTATCCGGAGTTACCATAAAGACTTTGTAGTTTTCTTTTTCGGCTTGTTTTGCAATTGTTCCAATTAAATCATCGGCTTCGCAGCCCGCCATTTCGATAATAGGAATATGCATCGCTCTCAATAAATCCTGAATGTAAGGAATGGCAATTTTAATAGCTTCAGGCGTTGCATCGCGATTGGCTTTATAGTCAGAAAACATTTCTGTTCTTACCTGGCTTCCTTCTTTATCAAAAGCTACGGCCAAATGATCTGGTTTTTCACGTTTAATGACATCTAAAAGCGAATTCATGAATCCCATGATCGCTGATGTATCCATTCCTTTAGAATTAATTCGCGGATTCTTTATGAAGGCATAATAACCACGAAAAATTAAAGCGTAAGCATCGAGAAGAAAAAGACGTTTTTGAGTTGACATAAAAAAAATATTAGTCTGTAAAAATAAACAATTGGGTTTTAAAAATGATTCGGTTCTGAAAATTTAATTTGTTTTCAGCTATATAAGTAATGTAAGGTCATTTTAGTAGCGCACATTCTGTAAAGATGCGCAGCATTGTAGAGATGCACAGCGGCGCGTCTAACATTTCGGTAATAAAATTAAATGAACTTATATTACTTATATGGTAGAAAAACACCCAATAGTTAATGTCAAGTTAAAATATTTAGGATCATGGATTTCTTCATTTTGTCTTCATATTACAGAGGTACATTTGATCTGTAAAATAAAAGATATTAATTTTTAAATAGTAGAAATCATGAGAAATTTATTGATGTTATTAGTAGCAGTTTTAGGTACAAGTGTAATGGTAAGTGCTTTTCCTGCAAAAGAGGTTAAAGCAGCTCCTGCAAAAGAAGTAAAAGCTACAAAACACCCAAAAAACAAAGCTGATAAAAAAGTGAAATCAGAAAAAAGCGAGGCTGTAAAAGTAGGGACAGCTAAAGTAAAAAAATAAGAAAAGGTTATTGTAAAATAAAAGGTTAATTAATTTAAAATTTAGAAATCATGAGAAATTTATTTATTGTATTAGCAGCAGTTTTAGGAACAACTGCAATGGTAAGTGCTCAAACGGCTCCAACTCAGGCAGCTCCTGCAAAAGAAGTAAAAGCTACAAAACACCACAAAAACAAAGCTGATAAAAAAGTAAAAGCAGAAGCTCCGAAAGCAGAAGCAACTAAGATGAAATAATAAAATTGTTTTTGTTTTGCTTTCAAAGAATTGTAAAGGAGGCAAAACAGAAGTAATGATTATGAGAATGCAGATGGAAAAGCTGGTAAAGAAATTTATCAGCTTTTTTTGATTCGTTAATTTTTTAATAATGCGTAATAATTTTTTTAGAATTGCTTAAATTTATTTGCGCTTAAATGCTGTATTATGAATATTCTGATTGTTGAAGATAATAAGGAACTTGCTGTCGAGATTTACGATTTTTTATGTAATGTAGGTTACGTTTGTAAGATTGCTCATAACTGCGGTGATGCTCTTGAAGAGGTGAGCAGTAATGATTATGACGCCATGCTTCTTGATCTTGGTTTGCCGGACGGGGACGGATTTGAGGTTTTAAAAACGGTTCGAAAAACAAAGTCAAAAATGGCGGTTATTGTACTCACTGCACGTGGCGAATTAGATGACAGGATAAATGGTTTGCATCTTGGTGCAGATGATTATTTGACAAAACCTTTTGCCTTGACAGAACTTAGTGCCAGATTATTTGCTGTGATTCGCAGGATTCATGGATTTACAGTGAATAGTTTAAGTATTCACGGATTTTTATTGCAGCTTCAGGATTATAAAGTGAGTTATAATGAAATACCTATTAGTCTTACCAAAAAAGAATTTGATATTTTTCAGTATTTGGTTTTAAATAAAAACAGGGTAATTACCAGATTACAATTAACAGAACATATCTGGGGAGATATTCTGGAGGTAAATTCAGATTCAAATTTCATAGATGTACATGTGCGGAATCTTCGAAAAAAACTCGACAAACATACTACAATAGATTGGTTTGAAACCGTAAGAAATGTTGGTTATCGTATTAATGAGTAAATAAATATTGTGAAGATAAAGCATCAATTGGCTATTTTTAATGCACTGACAAGATTGTTGGTGATCTTAGTGTTGTGGCTAATGTTGCCAATATTGGTTGAAGATGTTGTGTACCGACATATTAATAATGGATTGCTGGAGAAAAAGCAAAAATTTATTGAGCATTTAGATAAAAATGAAATTAATGATTTTATAGAAAACTCAGATGATTCTACCGAAACCTATTCGCAGTTTTCTACACTACACAGTGAATTTTTGGTGCTTTCGAAATCTCCTGTAAAAGCCAATCAAAAAAAAGCTGTTTTTAATAATGAATATCGCATTATCGAAGGCGAAGAAAATGAATACAGAATTCTGCAGTATCATTTTATTTATGAAAATCAAGGTTATCAACTCGAAATAGGAAGTAGTCTTGGCGAGGTAAATGATCTTACTTTTATAATCAGGTTTTTTATTATAATTGTATTTGTGGTTATATTATTCATAACTTTTCTCGCAGATACTTTTTATATAGAATATCTGCTAAAGCCTTTCTATAAAATAATAGATACCAAAATAAGGCGTGTCAATGAACCTGAAGCTTTCGATCATACGCCAATAAAAGCAAGGTCCAGGGACTTTAGGGAACTCGATTTTGTATTAAATCAGATGATGGATCGTATTGCGGAACTTTTCAAAAAAGAAAAACAATTCATCTCAAATGTTTCTCATGAATTGCTTACGCCAATTGCATTGCTTAAAAATAAGTTCGAAAATCTGCTTCAAAATGATTCCTTAGATGATAATGCTTTTGATAAAATTGCAGGTTCGTTAAGAACGTTGGATATGCTGAAAAAAATAATTAATAATTTATTATTGATCTCCAGAATCGAAAACAATCAGTACGAAGCAAACGAGGATATAAATTTCTATGACATTATTACTGACCTGCAAGAAGATTTACAAGATCGTATTGATGATAGGGAAATTCTGTTTTTGAATAAAATGAATCATGATTTTACTTTTACAGGAAATAAAACCCTTATTCATATTCTGATTTATAATCTGGTTACCAATGCCATTAAATACAATAAACCAAAAGGGAGTATTGAAGTGACAGATGGTTTTTTAGAAAACAATTACTTTATTTCGATAACTGATTCCGGAATTGGAATGAATGCTTCTCAAATTGAAAACATATTTAATAGATTTGCGAGAATTAGTTCAGATCAGGAAGGGCAGGGTCTGGGACTCGCTATTGCAGCCAGTATTGCTTCTTTTCATCACATTGAAATAAAAGTTACTTCGCAAATAAATGAAAGCACGACTTTTATGTTATTGTTTCCTGAAGCGTTAAAACAAAATTAAAAGTTAATTTTTTCAAAGTTGTCCAATCTTCATTTTGTCTTCATTTAACGAATATATCTTTGAGGTATAATAAATGAAAATATTAATAATCATAAAAACTTCAAATCATGAAAAAATTAGTAATGTTAGCAGTAGCTGTGTTAGGAACAGCTGCAATGGTAAACGCTCAAACAACTCCAGCTCAAACAACTCCGGTAAAAGAAGCTAAAGCTCCTAAGAAAGACAAAAAAGCAGATAAAAAAGCTAAAAAAGCCGAAGCAAAACCAGAAGCAGCTAAGCCTGAAGCTAAAAAATAAAACAGCATAGGTTTGATAATACAAACCATGTTGTGGATTATAAAGGTTTTAAAAAATTTGGTAGAGAAAAAGCTGGTAGAGAAATCTATCAGCTTTTTGTTTTATTTGAGTTAAAATTTTGATAATAAAAAGCAATAAAAAATTCATTCTTTGTTACTTTGCTTAAAACTATAAATAATGATCTTACGTTTTGTAATTCTATGTGCTCTATTTTTATTTATTGAGTTCTATTCTTATCAAGCCTTTCGTACTTTAGTCAAATTGAGATGGGTTTTGGTGAGTTACCAAATTATAAGTTTGCTGCTTTTAATTTTTATCATCTATTCTTTTACACAATTTGATCGTTCTGTTGGGCAAACCAAACAAACCATGTTTACAATGGGTTTGATGTTATTGGTATATGTTCCTAAAATAGTTTTGACACTTGTAATGTTTGGTGAAGATATTTTTAGAATTGGTGCAAGTATCCTGAATTATTTCATGTATAATGTTCCAAGAAAAGATATTATGCCGGACAGGAGAAAGTTTATTAGCCAAGTGGCTTTAGGTTTGGCGGCAGTCCCTTTTTTATCGCTGCTCTACGGAATTTTTGAAGGTAAATATAATTTTAAAGTTTTTAAGCAAACTATCTATTTTCCTGATTTACCGGATGCTTTTGATGGGTTTAAAATCACTCAGATTTCAGATGTTCATAGCGGCAGTTTTGATAATCCGGACAAAATAAATTATGCCATTGATTTGATAAATGAGCAGGAAGCAGATATGATTTTGTTTACAGGAGATATTGTAAACACCCATGCTAAAGAAATGCATCCGTGGTTAGAAACCTTTAACAGGATAAAAGACTATAAATATGGTAAGTTTTCTGTTTTAGGAAACCATGATTATGGTGAATACGTTACGTGGCCTTCAGAAAAACAAAAAGAGGAGAACTTTCAGGAAATTAAAAGTCTTTACGGCCAGATAGGTTTTGAGCTCTTGCTGAACGAACATACATATATTCAAAAAGGGGATGATAAAATTGCCTTAATTGGAGTGGAAAACTGGGGTCAGAATTTTAAGAAAGCAGGAGATTTAAATAAAGCATCTCAAAACGTGCATCAGGACGATTTTAAGGTATTGATGAGTCATGATCCGAGTCATTGGGAATATGAGATTAAAAATCATCCTAAAAACTTTCATTTGACTTTATCCGGTCATACCCATGGTATGCAATTTGGAATTGAAATTCCAGGGTATTTTAAATGGAGTCTGGCGCAGTATATTTACAAACAATGGGCGGGATTGTATGAAAATGTTGGACGATATGTTTATGTAAATCGCGGATTTGGTTTTCATGCTTATCCGGGAAGAGTGGGTATTATGCCCGAAATTACAGTGATTGAACTAAAAAAAGGGAACAATGTGGCTTAATTCGTTAAAAATGCTACATTTGTATATAATTATCTCTTTTTAACAGAATAAAAAAGAATTAAATTTTTGGTTTTATGTCAAAATTTGGAGAACTTATAAATGCTCAGGTCCCAGTGTTAATTGATTTTTACACGGATTGGAATGAATCATCTGTATCGATGCATCCTGTAATCAAGGATGTTGCAGCTGCACTAGGCGATAAAGCCAAAGTGATTAAGATAGATGTGGATAAAAATCAGGAATTAGCAGAAGCCCTGCGTATTAAAGGCCTTCCTACGTTAATGATCTATAAAGAAGGGCAAATGATCTGGAGACAATCCGGCGAACTTGACGCAAATACAATTATCGGAATTGTTCAGGAACAATTCAGTCTATAAATACTACTTTTTGTTGATATTGTTTAGTGAATAATATCAAATGTATAGCCGTTCTCCTTTAAAAAGTGTAACGTTTTTGGTAAAGCAAATTTTAAATTAGGTGAAGCTTTAATGCTGTCATGAAATACAATTACACTTCCTGATTTTACATTTTTAGTAACGTTTTCAAGGCACTTTTCAGGCGTAATAGTCTGATCAAAATCAGCGCTTAAAACATCCCACATAATTATTTTATACCCGAGTTTTCTTAGAATTTTAGATTGTGCCTTTTTTATCTTCCCGTACGGAGGACGAAATATAAGGTTGCATGTTTTTTCTTCTTCTAAAATTGCAGCGCAGTTTTTTACATTCTCAATATAATCATTGTTATTGCTTTTCCATCCATTTACATGGTTCATGGTATGGTTTCCTATAGAATGCCCTTCGGTAATTAATTTTTCGAATAAAGATAAGTTGGCTTTTATGTTTTTTCCTATGCAGAAGAAAGTCGCTTTTGCATCAAACTTTTTCAATTCTGATAAAACCCAGTCTGTAATCTCCGGAGTAGGACCATCATCAAAGGTTAGATATATTTTCTTTTCATTGTTTGGAATATCCCAACAATATTTAGAAAATACCCTTTTTATGAATGAATTAGTTTTTACCCAATAAAAGCTCATTTTGATTTGATTTACAGATATGTAAAAATAAAAAATGCAGCGCTATTTATCAAATTGCGCTGCATTTTTTTAATTGCTATGTTTTTCGTATATTATTCTTTTTCTCTTCCAAAACGTTCAAAAACATTTACATAAGTATTAAATGTTACTTTGTGTTTTTCGTAGAATGCAAGATCTTTATTCTCTCTCATAACTTGTAATAAGCTTCTGTAACGCTCAATATCTGTAATGATATCAATTGCCAGGTCAGTTTGATCACCAGGCGTTAATGTTGCGTAATAGTTTAGTTCTTCCTTGTATTTCTGAACCAGCTTGTTTAGTAAATCATGTGCTTTTGCAGTTTCTCCAACTTTGTAATATCCTCCGGCAAATGGCTCTACTAAAGAGTAGTATCCAAATTTATCTAAAGGCATTTTTGTTATTGCTAAATTGATAATGTTTTTGGCTTTATCAATTTTACCTTCTGCAATAAGTTGATTCATTAAACGTGATAAATTTGTACGGTATGTAATGCTGTTTCTTCTGGTTTCAGGATCATGGTAAATGTTGCCATTACTATTTCCCCAATCCCATTTCATTACAATATCATACATTTTATCAGCATCAATTTGTCCCATATCCATTGGTCCTCCATCTTTTGAAGGAGTGTTTTTAACAGGGACTAATTTGTATACCATTCCATCTAGTTGCAAATAATCTTTTAGCCATAAATAATCTTCATCGTCAAAAGCACCTCCGCTAAAGTAAATTGGTCTTTTCCAATTGTTATTGGCAAGTATATCCAGCATCATTAAACGATTTTTATATATAGCGCTTCCTTTGATGTCAATATCCATATAAGGAACGATAGAATCGTTGTACTTAGGATTAACAACTTTGTTTTTGATGATTGTATTTTTATCAACAGGAACTCTGATTTTATTTGTTGGATAAAAATGAATTGTCTGTCCGTTTTGTAAACCTACAGTTGATTTTGGATTTTTGATGAAGCTAATAAAATCATTAATATTCCAACGAGTTTCGATTTTAGGTATGTGAGCCACATAATCAAGTTTATCTCCAACATACTCATCGTGTGTGAACGATATTGGCAAAGGATCAGATTCGTATGCTTTTGCTTTCATTTGGTCAATATACCAATCTGTCATAAATAGACTCGTATTTACAATCTTAACATCTGTTCTGATGCCTTCGATTTCCTGAGCATACCATAATGGGAATGTGTCGTTGTCTCCAATAGTGAATAAAATAGCATCTTTATCGCAGGAATTTAAATATGCTTTTGCCATTGCAACTGCAGTATATTTTCCTGATCTATCGTGATCATCCCAGTTTTGAGAAGCCATTAAAACAGGAGCTGCTAATAAACTTGCTCCAATAATAAGTGGTCCTGCAATTTTAGGTGCAATATATTTCTGAATGCTTTCGTAGAGCGAATACACCCCAAATCCTATCCATATTGCAAATACATAAAAAGATCCTACAAGAGCATAATCCCTTTCACGAGGCTCAAAAGGTCTTTCATTCAAATATATCTTTAAGGCAATTCCCGTAAATAAAAATAAAGCTAAAAGCACGTAAAAGCTTTTAAGATCTTTGTTGGCATGATACATTAATCCAATAAGACCCAGAATAAAAGGCAGGAAGAAATAAACGTTTCTTCCTTTGTTGTTTAAAACGTCTGAAGGCAGATTGTCCTGAGAACCAAGGTGTAAAGAATCAAGAGCTTTGATACCGCTAATCCAGTTCCCGTCAAGATTATCATATTTACCCTGAACATCACTTTGACGACCAACAAAATTCCACATTAAATACCTCCAATACATATATCCAAATTGATATTCGAACATAAAACTGAAATTATCTACAGCTGAAGGTTTTTCGATAATTAAATAATCTCCGTAGCTTTTCAAAAATTTTGTGTAACCTTCGTTGTCAATTTGCTTCTGAGCATATGCTTTTCTGAATTCAGAAACTGTTTTTTCAACTTCGTTACGCAATTGAGCAGTAGCTTTATTGTATTCTTCTTCGCTTAACTGACTGGCATCAATTCCGTATTTACCTAAATCCTGTTCATAATCGTAGTTGGGATTTATTTTAAATTTAGGCGGATTTGTAAAACTGATATAGTTCTGAATGTGTCCTGTTTCAGTACTCCACATTCTAGGCAGAATTGTTTTTTGATTATCATCAGTATTTTGTTCTGCGTTTTTGAAATTATTGGTAATAATATATTTACCGGTTTTATAATCTCTTTCGTAGTTAGGTTTTTTATCTAAATAAGGTGTTTTTGCATCAAGACCAGAGAAAACTTCTGTGTATTGCGGACCATAAAATAAAGGATTTACACCATATTGCTCACGATTGTAATAGGCTAAAACCTCTGCAGCATCTGATGGTTTGTTCTCATTGATTACCGTGTTGGCGTTAGCACGAACAGGTAACATCATCCAGGTTGAGAATCCGATAAAGATAAATAAGATGCAAAGAATTATAGTGTTATAGAAAACCAGTCCTTTTTGTTTGGTGTATTTTAATCCAAAATAAAAGAATGCAATTAATAGTAGCGCCACAAATATAGTTCCTGAGTTAAATGGTAATCCAATGCTGTTAACCATGAAAACTTCAGTATCTGCAAATGCCTCCATTGTTAATGGCAATAGCAGTTTGAATATAAATAGTAAAATACCAATTACGACAACATTGGCAATAAGAAAGTTTTTGATTGTAACTTTTTCGTAATGTTTAAAGTAGTAAAGGAATCCTATTGAAGGAATGGTTAATAAAGCCATGAAGTGCACTCCAAATGAAAGTCCTACAACTAAAGAAATAACTAATAACCATTTATTCCCTTTAGGTTTGTCCATGTCTTGTTCCCAACGAAGACCCAGCCAGAAAAGCAATGCGATTAATAAAGAAGCCATTGCATAAACCTCGGCTTCAACTGCATTAAACCAGAAGCTGTCAGAGAAAGTATAAGCAAGAGCTCCAACAAAAGAACTTCCTAATATAACAATTGAATTATTTTGATTAATTTCTGAGAATCGTTCTATAATTTTTTTCAAAATCATAGATGAAGACCAGAATAAAAATAAAATAGTAAATGCGCTTGAAAAAACAGACATCATATTAACCATAACAGCTACGTGTTGTGCATCTATTGCAAACATAGCAAAAAATGCGCCCATCATCTGGAATAATGGAGCTCCAGGAGGGTGACCAACTTCTAGTTTAGCTGCTGTGGCAATATATTCGCCACAATCCCAAAAACTCATGGTAGGTTCAACGGTTAGTGTATAGGTAATTAAAGCGATTGCAAATGCAAACCAACCAATAATTGTATTCCATTTATTGAAATTGAATTGTGCCATATTTAGGTGTTATAATTATGTATGTTTTCTATCTTACAAAGAAAATGTTTTTTTGTTGAAAGAGAAGAGCATTAACAAAAAATTCTACAAAAGTATTTATGGCAAGTAATGTGTTGTTTGTGAAATACTTGTAAAAATGTTGTGAGTTTCTGAGAATAAAAAATGAAAAAAAACGAATTTTTTTTATCAAAAAGTTTGCGCAAACTAAAAAAAGCTTTAAATTTGCACTCGCTTAACAGCAACGCTGGTCTATGGTGTAATGGTAACACAACTGTTTTTGGTGCAGTCTTTCAAGGTTCGAGTCCTTGTAGACCAACATAAAAAGCCTCTCAATCGAGAGGCTTTTTTATTCAAAAATAAAGTTGTGCAAACTAAAAAAAGCTTTAAATTTGCATTCGCGTAAGCATTCTTATTGGTCTATGGTGTAATGGTAACACAACTGTTTTTGGTGCAGTCTTTCAAGGTTCGAGTCCTTGTAGACCAACATAAAAAGCCTCTCGATTGAGAGGCTTTTTTTATGCAATAAATTTTATTACTGTTTTATAATTGTATAAGGTGTATCTGTTTGGTTTTGAATGGCTTATTTTGTGAATAATGAAGATGGGACAACTCCGAACTTCTTTTTAAATGAAAATGAAAAATGCGATAAATCTTCAAAGCCAACTCCAATATAAACTTCAGATGGGGATTTTCCCTGTTTAATTAAATAATAAGCTTCTAGCAATCTTTTATTAAGCAGCCATTTTCCGGGTGTTTCCTGAAAAACTTTTTGAAAATCTCTTTTAAAAGTGGCTAAGCTTCTGCCGGTGAGATAAGCAAAGCGCGTTAGATGAACGTTAAAATGAAAATTTTTATTCATGAATGCTTCCAGATCGATTTTGCCGGGCTCATTAAAATCAAATAAGATATCTTTTAATTCTGGATTTACTTTAAGTAGAAGATGTACTGCTTCTTTTATTTTCAAATTGAATAAACCTTCGTTGTTTTCTTGTTCTACTTCGAGATAAGATATTAGTGATTCCATAAAAGCTTTATAAAGAGGATTTGGTGTTAATGAAATCATGGCTTTGGAATCTGGTTTCTTATTAATTTTAAAGTCGTAGTCTTTGCTTATTTCGCGTAAGATTTCCTGATCTAAGAAAAGAGAGATTGTTTTGAATTCACCTCCTTCGGGTGGGATTTTAATAAATTTTGCTAAATGGTTTCTTTTGCTAAAGCGAAAATCACCTTCTTTTGATATGTAGGTATTCTTACTGTCAGAAGCGATCATTTCTCCTGAAATCTGGTAACTAAATACATGTTCCGGTATAAAGTTTTCTCCTTCACGACTTCGTGTGTAGTAGCAGGAGTAGAGTATTTTGGGTTTTGTGATTAGTTTTGCTGTCATAACGTAAAGTTACTAAAAGATCCGGAAATCTTGCTCGTGAAGACTTCCGGATCCGGTTTATTTATCGAATTAACGCTTTTGGTTCAAGATATGCTTCAAGACCAATTATTCCAAATTCCCTGCCTATTCCTGATTGTTTAAATCCTCCAAAAGGCGCCATGGGATCATGGCCTATTCCGTTTATTTGCACGCGTCCGGCATTTATTTGTGAAGCAACTTTGTGAGCTCTTTTTTCATCTGATGAACTTACATAAGCTTGTAATCCATATGTGGTATCATTTGCGATTTCTATTGCTTCTTCTTCGGTTTTGTATGTTATAATAGACAAAACAGGCCCGAAGATTTCTTCTCTTGCAATTCGCATTTGATTGTTTACATTTACAAAAACAGTTGGTTTTACAAAATTTCCTTTTTCTAATCCTTCAGGTTTTCCTAATCCACCAATTAAAACTTCGGCACCTTCATCAATACCTATCTGAATGTAATTTTGAACACGTTCGTATTGTTTTGCGCTAACCATTGGTCCAACTGCTGTTGTTTCGTTTTTTGGGTCTCCAACAATAGTGTTAGAGAGGACTTCTTTTATTATTTTTTTGACATCTTCAAGTCGGTTTTCGGGAACTAATAATCTGGTTCCGGCAATACACGCTTGTCCGCTATTCATATAAGCGGCGATGACAGCAAGCGGAATTGCTTCTGAAAAATTAGCATCGTCCAGAATGATATTAGGTGATTTCCCACCAAGTTCCAATGTGACTCTTTTCATGGTGTTGACAGCTTCTTTTGCGATAATTTTTCCAACATTGGTGGAACCTGTAAACGAGATTTTGGCAATATCAGGATTGCGGCTTATTTCTGCGCCAACTATTTCGCCCAATCCGTTAACGATATTAAAAACGCCTTTTGGTAATCCTGCTTCATGAAGGCATTCTGTGATTAATTGCGTTTGCTGTGCGCTCATTTCACTTGGTTTTATTACAGATGTACATCCTGCTGCGATTGCGGTGGATAATTTGCTGCAAATAAAAACATTGCTGGAATTCCACGGAATAATTATTCCAACCACGCCAATTGGGGTCATCTGAACTTCGGACTTTCCCATTGTTTTGGTAAAATCATAGGTATCTAATAAGTTGATTACGGACTCAAAACCTTTTAGCATGTAAGCATAGCTAATTGTTGCAAATTGTTTTGTTCCTCCGTACTCTTCAATCATTACGTTAATGAATTCTTCTTTTCTTTTTTCGATAGAAGTCTGAATGTTTTGTAAGTATTGAATTCTTTTTGTTATTGTGGTTTTAGAAAAAGTTTTAAAAGCTTCTTTTGCTGCTGCTATAGCTTTTTGTGTGTCTTTTTGATTTCCTAAAAGTACTTTTCCCAGTTGTTCGTTTGTTGTAGGGTTTATTAAATCAAAATATTCAGTCCCTTCAGGAGTAATAAACTCTCCGTTAATGTAAATCTTGTCTATTGTTTTCATGTTGTATTATTTATGATTTTTATTTGACAAAGATCTGGATTAAGAATGCTGTTGACTTTGTTGTGAAGTTCAAAGTAGCTTTGTTGAAAAGCTCATAAAAAAAAGTTGTTTTGTAGAGAATAAGACTAGTTGGGCATAAAAAAGCCTCTCGATTAAGAGGCTTCTGAGTGAGATATGTGAGGTTTTAGATTTTAAAAGTTATGACTGGCTTTACGGCGTGATTTACTAATCCTTCGCTTATGCTTCCGTTAAAAAAGTGAGCAAAACCGGTTCTTCCGTGTGTACACATTCCAATAATATCTGCATTGATGCTGTTTGAAAAGTTGATAATTCCTTTTTCTATATTGGTATCGTTATAAATGTGGGTTTTGTAGTTGGTAAGATTGAATTCGGACGCAAACTCATTCATGGCTTTTTCTACTACATGAGTTGGTTTAAAGCTGTTTGGTGTGCAAATTGTTACCAAGTGTATTTTTGATTCGAAGAATTTGGTGAAATTTAAAAGTTTTTGAAAAGGTTTTTTTGCTTCATCTGAAAAATCAGATGCGAAAACGATATTTGATGCATCAAAATTTGTTGCGTCTTTTTTAATTACTAAAACAGGAATTTCGGAATTGCGAACCACTTTTTCGGTATTCGATCCTATTAATAGCTCTTCAATTCCTGAAGAACCGTGAGATCCCATTACAATTAAATCAACATTGTAATCTTTGCTTACTTGTGAAATACCGTGAATTGGCTTGTCCATTTTTACAATTTCCGTCACGGGAATTCCGTCTAAATACGGTCTTGATGAAACTTCGTCAAGCATTTCATTGGCTTTTTTCATGAAAAGCATTGTTTCAGGAATGCTTGCGCCTCCCAGTACTGCGTCGTTCATTTGGCTTGGCAGTTCAAGCATGTGTAAAACGATGATTTCGGATCCGTTTTTTTTAGCAATTTGAGCAGCGACTTTAAGGGCGTCTTCTGCATGTTCAGAGAAGTCAGTAGGTACTAGAATTAGTTTCATAATTTTTTGGGTTAAATAATGTGAAATTCTGTTGTTTTTATGCTCTCATAAAGATAAGAAATATTTTTAGAGCAATGTATTTATTTTGATTTATAAAAAAAACACTATATTTGCACCGTTATTTATTAAAATCTAAATAATGAGGGGACTAAGTGTCCCCTCTTTTTATAAAATTATGACATTTAAAGAAAAAGTAAACGGATTAATTACGGAGGCTCTTTTAGATAAGCCATCAATCTTTTTGATTGATCTGGCTATTTCAGACTCTTTCAAAATTAGTGTAGGTTTAGATGGAGATAATGGAGTGGCGCTGCAGGATTGTATTGATGTAAGTCGTGCAATCGAGAATAATCTGGATCGTGAAGAACAGGATTTTTCGCTTGAAGTCGCATCGGTTGGAGTAGGATCACCATTGAAAATGACAAGGCAGTACAAGAAAAATATTGGTAGAACATTGATTGTTACTACAAATACTGAAAAAATTGAAGCAGAATTAGTGGAAGCTAACGATGTTTTTATAATTTTGTCTTGGGAAGCAAGAGAACCGAAAAAAGTAGGAAAAGGAAAAGAAACAGTTCAAAAAGAGCAACAAATACCTTATACAGAAATTAAAGAGGCAATTGTTACAGTAACATTTTAATTAAAGAATTCGCATGGAAAATTTAGCATTAATCGATTCATTCTCAGAGTTTAAAGATAATAAACTTATTGATCGTGTAACGCTTATGGCAATTTTAGAGGACGTGTTTAGAAATGCATTAAAGAAAAAATACGGTTCTGATGATAACTTCGATATTATTATTAATCCTGATAAGGGAGATATGGAGATATGGAGAAGAAGAGTAATTGTTGCTGATGAAGATCTTGATTTTGAGAACGAAGAAATTACGTTAACAGAAGCTAGAATGATCGAAGCGGATTTTGAAATTGGTGAAGAAGTTTCTGAAGAAGTTAAATTGATTGATTTAGGAAGAAGAGCTATTTTGGCATTGCGTCAAAACTTAATATCTAAAATTCACGAACACGATAATACAAATCTTTATAAACAATTTAAAGATATTATTGGTGATATTTATACTGCCGAAGTGCACCATGTTCGCCCAAGAGTTGTAATTTTGGTCGATGATGAAGGAAATGAAATTGTTCTTCCAAAAGAAAAACAAATTCCATCTGACTTTTTCCGTAAAGGGGATAACGTTCGCGGAATCATTGAAAGCGTTGAATTAAAAGGAAATAAGCCTCAAATTATCATGTCAAGAACTTCTGAGAAGTTTTTAGAGAAATTATTTGAACAAGAAATTCCGGAAGTTTTTGACGGTTTGATTACAGTGAAAAATGTAGTGCGTATTCCTGGTGAAAAAGCAAAAGTAGCGGTAGATTCTTATGATGACAGAATTGATCCTGTTGGAGCTTGTGTTGGTATGAAAGGATCTCGTATTCACGGAATTGTTCGTGAATTAGGAAACGAAAATATCGACGTAATAAACTATACAAGTAATATTCAGTTGTTTATTACAAGAGCATTAAGCCCTGCAAAAGTTTCTTCAATCAAAATTGATGAAGAAAACAAAAGAGCTGAAGTATTCTTGAAATTAGAAGAAGTTTCTAAAGCAATTGGTAGAGGTGGTCATAATATAAAATTAGCGGGTCAGCTTACAGGTTACGAGCTGGATGTTATCAGAGAAGGTGATGTTGCTAGTGGCGAAGATGATGACGTTGAATTAACTGAGTTTTCAGATGAAATTGAAGGCTGGGTTATCGAAGAATTTGCAAAAATTGGTTTGGATACAGCTAGAAGTATCTTAAAACAAGAAGTAGAAGATTTAGTAAGAAGAACAGATTTAGAAGAGGAAACTATTCTTGATGTTATGAAAATACTAAAAGAAGAGTTTGATAGCTAGTTATCTGCTCTAACAACACAACGAAAAAGGTAATAATAAAAAGGTTATATGTCTGAAGAGAGAGTAATAAGAATAAACAAGGTTTTAAGGGAATTAAATATTTCGTTAGAAAGAGCTGTTGATTATCTAAAAGATAAGGGAATTGCTATTGATGCAAATCCAAATGCGAAAATTTCTGATAGCGAATTTAATATCCTACAAAGCCAATTTGCGGGCGATAAGGGGAATAAAGAAGCTTCTAAGGAAGTGGGGGAAGAGAAAAGAAAAGAAAAAGAAGCTTTACGTGTAGAGCGTGAAAAAGAAATTGAAGACAAACGCAGACAAGACGAGGAACGCCAAAAACAACAAGAGGTTATAAAAGCGAGAGCTGTTGTAACCGGACCTGTTCAGGTTGGTAAAATTGATTTAAATCCTAAGAAACCTGCAGTTGTTCCTACTCCTGTTGAGGAGCCTGCTAAAGTTGAAGAACCGAAAGTAGTTGTTGCTCCAACTCAACCAGAAAAACCTGTTCAAAAAGAAATTGTACAGCCTGAGCCAGTGGTTCCTGTAGTTTCTGAAGAGAAAAAGGTAGAAAAACCTATTATTACTGAGAAAAAAGAAGTGAAAGAAGTAAAAGTGGAGTCTCCTAAAGTTGCTCAGGAACCAGTTGTTTCAACTGATCCAACAACTGCAGAGGAAACTATTACTACACAATATCAAAAATTATCAGGAACTACCCTTACTGGGCAAACGATTGATTTATCTCAATTTAATAAGCCTAAGAAAAAGAAGGAAGATCCAAAAATTACTCCTAATAAACCAGGAGCTCCGGGAGCCGGAAATAACGCTAATAAAAATAAGCGTAAAAGAATTGCTCCTAAGCCTGGCGCACCGGGTGCACCAAAACCTGCTACAGGAAATGCACCGGGAACTCCAAATCCTAATAAAATTACACCAAATACTGGTGGTGGAGGTTTTAATGCTAACAGAAGTGCAAGACCAGGTTTTGTAAAAGGAAATCGTCCTGCAATTGTTGCAAAAGTTGAGCCTACTGAAGAGGAAGTAAAAAACCAAATTAGAGAAACTCTTGAAAAACTTCAGGGGAAAGGTGGAAAATCAAAAGCTGCTAAATACAGAAGAGATAAAAGAGATACGCACCGTCAGAAATCTGATGAGGAGCAAAGAGCACTTGATGAAGGAAGTAAAACTATTAAAGTTACTGAGTTTGTTACTGTAGGTGAAATTGCTATCATGATGGATGTGCCGATTACTAAAGTAATTGGAACTTGTATGTCTCTTGGGATCATGGTAACCATGAACCAACGTTTAGATGCTGAAACATTAACTATTGTAGCCGATGAATTTGGTTATGAAGTTGAGTTTATAACAGTTGATATCGAAGATGCTATTGAGGTAATCGAGGATAAAGAAGAAGATTTAGTTGTTAGAGCGCCGATTGTTACTGTAATGGGTCACGTCGATCACGGTAAAACATCTTTACTGGATTATATTCGTAAAGAGAATGTTATCGCTGGTGAGTCTGGAGGTATTACACAACATATTGGAGCATACGGAGTAACTTTAGACAATGGTCAGAAGATTGCATTCTTGGATACACCCGGTCACGAGGCGTTTACCGCGATGCGTGCGCGTGGAGCTCAGGTTACCGATATCGCAATTATTGTTGTTGCTGCGGATGATGATATCATGCCACAAACAAAAGAAGCAATTTCTCACGCTCAAGCGGCGGGAGTGCCAATTATATTTGCAATCAATAAAATTGATAAACCAAATGCTAATGTTGAGAAAATCAAAGAGCGTTTGGCTGGAATGAATTTACTTGTTGAAGATTGGGGTGGAAAAATTCAGTCACATGATATTTCTGCAAAAGTTGGAACAGGAGTAAAAGAATTACTAGAAAAAGTTTTATTAGAAGCTGAAATTTTAGATTTAAAATCTAATCCAAACAAAGCTGCACAAGGAACAGTTGTAGAAGCGTTCTTGGATAAAGGAAAAGGATACGTGTCAACAATTTTAGTTCAACACGGAACTTTAAAAGTTGGAGATTATATGTTAGCCGGTAAACATCATGGTAAAATTAAAGCCATGCATGATGAAAGAGGGCATATTGTTAAAGAAGCCGGTCCTTCGACTCCGGTATCAGTTTTAGGTTTAGATGGTGCTGCAACTGCAGGTGATAAGTTTAACGTTTTTGAAGATGAAAAAGAAGCAAAACAAATTGCATCTAAACGTTCTCAATTAATGCGTGAACAATCTGTACGTACACAACGTCATATTACACTTGATGAAATTGGTCGTCGTATTGCACTTGGTCAGTTTAAAGAATTGAACGTGATTCTTAAAGGAGACGTTGATGGATCTGTTGAAGCTTTATCAGATTCATTCTCTAAACTTTCTACAGAAGAAGTTCAAATTAATATTATCCATAAAGGTGTTGGTGCAATTACTGAAACTGACGTTATGTTGGCTTCTGCATCTGATGCGATCATTATTGGATTTAACGTTCGTCCTGCTGGAAATGCGAGACAACTTGCCGATAAAGAAGAAATCGATATCCGTTACTACTCTATTATCTATGCAGCTATCGATGACTTGAAAGATGCGATGGAAGGAATGTTAGCTCCTGAGATGAAAGAGGAAATTTTAGGAACTGCTGAAATTCGTGAGATTTTCAAAATTTCTAAAGTAGGTTCTATTGCAGGATGTATGGTTATGGATGGTAAAATCATGAGAACTTCTAAAATTAGAGTTATTAGAGAAGGAGTAGTAGTGCATACGGGTGAACTTGTTGCATTGAAACGTTTCAAAGATGATGTAAAAGAAGTTTCTAAAGGTTATGATTGTGGTATTCAAATTAAAGGTTACAATGACATTGAAGAAAGAGATGTTATTGAAGCTTACCATGAAGTTGCAATTAAAAAGAAATTGAAATAAGATTCAATAATTATATTTTAAGTCCCAATGAAAATTGGGACTTTTTTTTGTGTGCTATTTTTTTTGATTTAGTAAAAAGAAACTTGCGTAATCTGTTTGAGAAAATACTGGAATTTATGATTTTGTGTATGTGTTTCAATTTATAATTTGAAACCAGAATATAAGATGTTTTTATGTTTTGCAATGCAGTTATTGATTTCTTTGTGTTGCTTTTATTTTTAAGTTAATTTTTGCTAACTAAATTTTTTATGAGATTGAAAATATTTTATATTATCAACAGACTTGTAAATAAAGGTTTTAAGTCGGAAAGTGCTTTGCGTACATTTGCAAACGTTGAACAGCTAAAAGAAATAATGCCTGATTTATTGCATGGATATCTAAACGAAAATGAGATGCCTGACAGTTTGAAGTTTTTGCAGCCTCCGCCAGAACATCTGTCAAAGGCATTTAAATTTGATTTAGAATATGCTAATAAAGCTATAGATTCTAATGATAAGATTCGGATTATGCAGGCGGCTATTGATGCGAATTTATCATTTCCTGCTGCAGTAAGGTCTTTTGAATCTACTTTGGGAGTTGAGATTAGTGAAGTAAAAACACCCAAGCTTTATTTGTTGATGCGTAGGGTAATGACAGATGCGGGATTATCTACTTATGCCGCTAAGAATTATTATAATCGTGAGCGTCCATTTGTAGTCACAAATACAAAAACTTGTACTCCTGAACAAGAAAAAACATTGCGTAACGTTGGTTCTTTTCCTTCTGGACATGCAGCTGTTGGATGGGCGTGGGCATTGATCTTCAGTGAGATTTTCCCATATAATAAGAAGATGACTTTAAAGCGTGGTTATGATTTTGGTGAAAGTCGTATTGTTTGTAATGCGCATTGGCACAGTGATGTAGAAATGGGTAGGGTAATGGGGAGTGCAACCGTAGATAGACTTCAGGATAATTTAGCCTTTAAGGAAGATTTATCAGTAGTAAAGGAAGAGGTACAAATGATTTTAAATGAAATTGCAGACAATAAGAAATAATTGCCTTATTGGGTTAGCTATTTTCTTTCTATTTTTTTTGTTTTTAACTATTTTTATCTTGTTTTTTAAGTTGCTAAACTCCATTTTATTTCTGTATTAAAGGTGTTATGATAGCTGATTGTTTTATGCATAAACTGAGATTTAGATCTAATTGTTCTATTGAAGTTTTTTTAAACAATTCATGTAAACTATTTCTATGTGAATAAATGAAGATCAAAAAAAAACAACTCAATTAGAGTTGTTTTTATTGGTGTTATTGTAATTTGAAATTATTTGCCAGGTTTGATTAAAAAGACGCTTTTGTATCTCTTTTTTATCTCCGCTAAATTACGTTCTGCTTCTATTCTTGTTTTGAAATTCCCAACCATTACTTTGTAGTTTGGGGTATTAAAAATTATGGTTCCGTCAATATTGCTATATTCCCTTTTAAAATCCGATAACGTTTTCTTTGCTTCTTCGCTTTTGCCGCTAAAGATTTGGATTTTATAAGTATCGTTTGTGTTTATTGACGTGTTAATTTTACGTTTGTCGTTGAGTAGTTGGTCAAATTTAGGGTCTTGATTTAGTGTTAAATTTTGGTCTTGAGCATGAATATTATATGCTAAAGTAAACATTGATAATGTTAAGAAAACTCTTTTTGAAGGGGTTAAAATTCTCATAATGTGATGGTTTTTATGCAAAAATAGTATTTAAAATTTGTGTGGAAAATATTGATATTATTTAGAATTGATATAAATTGATATTTAAGAGTATTTTAAGGTTTTGAGAATAGTTCATAAGTCGTATTTTTGTGCAAGTTTTAAAAGAAGGTATTAGTTTTTCGTTGATTTGATATAGAAAAAATCATACCAAAAATTAGTAGATAATTATTATACTATATGAAAAAGGTGGGTAACCATAATTCGATCTCAAGAAAATTACTTCTTAGCTTATCGCTAACGTTAATTTTCTCCCTAACTTCATTTGCTCAAGATGCTGCTGCTCCGGCGGCGCCTGAAGCTGCTGCTCCGGCTGCTGCTGCAGGTGGTGATCCAGTAAAAGGGAAAGAACTTTTTAATGCAAATTGCGCTGCATGTCACAAATTAGATGCTAAATCAACTGGCCCTGCCTTAAGAGGTGTTGCTGGTAAACATGATATGGCCTGGATTTACAAGTGGGTGCATAACAGCTCTGAAATGATTAAATCAGGAGATGCTGTTGCAGTTAAATTATTTGAAGAAAACAATAAGTCTGTAATGACTTCTTTTCCTCAATTGTCTACAGGTGATATTGATAATATTATCGCTTATACTTCTCAGCCAATACCTGAGAAGCCTGCTGGGGCTGTTAGTGCATTGCCAACAGGTCCTCAAGAAGGTGGAAGTGGAATTTCTAATAACATTATTTTAGGAGCTCTTGCTCTTGTAATGGCGATTTTAGTTGTTATGTTGTTCATGGTGAACAAAGTGTTAACTAAAGTAGCAAGTAATAATGGTATTGTAGTTGCTCCAAAAGAGGCTAGAACTCCAATCTGGAAAGCTTTTGCTAAAAACCAATTTTTAGTATTAGTTACTTCTATATTTTTGCTTTTGGCAAGTGGTTATTTTGTGTATGCATACTTAATGCAAGTAGGTGTTGATCAAAATTATGAGCCAATTCAGCCAATTCACTATTCTCATAAAATTCACGCTGGAGACAACGAGATCAATTGTAAATATTGTCACTCTGCTGCTCGTGTAAGTAAAAACGCTGGTATTCCTTCTTTGAATGTTTGTATGAACTGTCATAAAAATATTTCTGAAGTTGCTGAAACTACTGCTACTGCTGAATACAGCAAAGCGTTTTATGATGCTCAAATACAGAAATTGTATGATGCAGTTGGTTGGGATAAGACTAAACAAGCTTATACCGGAAAAACGCAGCCTGTAAAATGGGTTCGTATTCATAATCTTCCTGATTTTGTTTACTTCAACCACTCACAACACGTTAATGTTGCCGGAGTTGAATGTCAAACTTGTCACGGTCCTGTGCAGGAATTTGAGATCATGAAGCAATATTCTAAATTAACAATGGGATGGTGTATTGATTGCCATAGAAAAACTGATGTTAAGATGGAAGGAAATGCTTACTATGATAAAATTCATGCTGAACTTTCTAAAAAATACGGTGTAGAAAAATTGACTGCAGCGCAAATGGGAGGTTTAGAATGCGGTAAATGCCACTATTAATCGAATTATTAAGATTTTAATATTTATATACAATGTCATCAAACAAAAAATACTGGAAAAGTGTTGAAGAACTAGAGAATAGTTCTATTGTTGAGGCGCTTAGAAATAACGAATTTGTTGAAGAAATTCCTACAGAAGAATTCTTAGGAAATGCAGATGCTTTAGCTTCATCTGGAACTTCACGTCGTGACTTTTTAAAGTACGTAGGATTTAGTACTGCAGCTGTTACGCTTGCAGCCTGCGAAGGTCCTGTTCACAAGTCTATACCATATGTGTTACAACCGGAACAAATCATTCCTGGTGTTGCTGATTATTATGCAACTACTGTTTTTGATGGTTTCGATTTTGCTAACTTATTAGTAAAAACTCGTGAGGGTCGTCCAATTAAAATTGATAACAATACTATTTCCGGATCTAAGTTTTCAGCCAATGCTAGAATTCATGCATCTATCTTATCATTATATGATAGTATGCGTTTGAAAGAGCCTAAATTGGATGGGAAAAATGGTAGCTGGTCTGCTGTTGATTTGAGAATTAAATCAAGTCTTGCTGAAGCAAAAGCAAAAGGTGGACAAGTAGTATTGTTGACAAATACTTTAGCGAGTCCGTCTACTGAGAAATTAATAGGGGAGTTTATCGCTAAAAATCCTAATGCAAAACATGTTGTTTATGATGCGGTTTCGTCATCTGACGCATTAGATGCATTTGAAACAGTATACGGAGAAAGAGCTCTTGTTGATTATGATTTTTCAAAAGCTTCTTTAATTGTTTCTGTTGGTGCTGATTTCTTAGGAGACTGGCAAGGTGGTGGATATGATGCAGGATATGCTCAAGGTAGAATTCCGTCAGGATCTAACGGAGCGAAAAAAATGTCTCGTCATTTTCAGTTTGAATCTAATATGACATTATCCGGAGCTGCAGCTGATAAGCGTATTCCTATGGGAATTGCAGATCAAAAACAAGCTTTGGTTCAAATCTATAACATTATTACAGGATCTTCTGTAGCTGTTTCTTTAGATGCTAAATTTAAAGCCGAAGCGGTTAAAGCTGCTCAGCAATTAAAACTTGCAGGTTCTAAAGGAGTTTTAGTTTCAGGACTTGAAGATAAAAATGCTCAGTTATTAGTTTTAGCTATCAACCAAGTGTTGGCTAGTGAAGCTTTTAATACTGCAGGTACAAGACAAATTAGAAAAGGTTCTAATGCAATTGTATCTCAATTGATAAAAGATATGAATGCTGGAAGTGTTCATACCTTAATCATGAGCGGCATTAATCCAGTTTATACTTTAGCTGATTCAGCTTCTTTTGTATCTGGATTGAAAAAAGTAAAAACATCAGTTGCTTTTTCTTTAAAAGAAGATGAAACTGCATCAATAACTACAATAGCTGCTCCGGTTCCTCATTATTTAGAGGCTTGGGGAGATGTTGTAATTACAAAAGGAACTTATAGTTTGACTCAGCCAACTATTCGTCCTATCTTTAACACAAAACAATTTCAAGACGTTTTATTATCGTTAAATGGAACTCCTGGAAATTTCTACGATTATATTAAAGCTAATTCAGCTTCTATTATTGTAGGTTCTTCTTGGAACAAAGTTTTACATGATGGTGTTTTTGTCATTGGTTCATCTGCGTTATCTGCTGGATCTGTTGATTTTACTGCTGCTGCAAGTGCTGTTGCAAAATCAAAATCTGCTGGAGATTTCGAATTAGTATTGTATACTAAAACAGGTATGGGTGATGGACAACAAGCAAACAATCCTTGGTTGCAGGAGTTCCCAGATCCAATCACAAGAGTATCTTGGGATAATTATGTAACTGTTTCGAATGCTGATGCTAAAAAATTAGGCTTAACAAATGAAATCGTTGCAAACGGAGGTTTAAACGGAAGTTATGCTACAATTACTACTGCTGATGGCTTAAAATTAGAAAATGTTCCTGTGATTGTTCAACCGGGACAAGCTGTTGGTACGGTTGGTTTAGCATTAGGTTATGGTCGTAAGGCTGCCTTAAAAGAAGAAATGGTAGTAGGTTTAAATGCTTACTCATTATATAAAAACTTCAATAGTGTTCAGTCTGTTTCTATTGCGAAAGCAAATGGAGTTCATGAGTTTGCTTGTGTTCAGGGACAAAAAACATTAATGGGAAGAGGAGATATCATTAAAGAAACTTCTCTTGAAATTTTTAATACTAAAGATGCTGAACATTGGAATGAAAAACCAATGGTATCTTTAGATCACCAGGAAGTTGAGGCTACAACTGTCGATTTATGGGAATCATTTGATCGTTCTACAGGACATCACTTTAACCTTTCGATTGACTTAAACGCTTGTACAGGTTGTGGAGCATGTGTTATTGCATGTCACGCTGAAAACAACGTTCCGGTTGTAGGTAAAGCAGAGGTAAGAAGAAGTCGTGATATGCACTGGTTGCGTATTGACAGATATTACTCTTCTGAAAGTACTTTTGAAGGTGATAATGAAAGAAAAGAGAATATCGCTGGTTTGTCTAGTTCATTATCTACATTTAATGAAATGGAAAAAGCAGGAGATAATCCACAAGTTTCTTTCCAGCCAGTAATGTGTCAACACTGTAATCACGCACCATGTGAAACAGTTTGTCCGGTTGCTGCAACTTCTCACGGTCGTGAAGGTCAAAATCATATGGCATACAACAGATGTGTTGGTACTCGTTATTGTGCAAACAACTGTCCGTATAAAGTACGTCGTTTCAACTGGTTCTTGTATAACAAAAACAGTGAATTCGATTACCACATGAATGATGATTTAGGACGTATGGTATTAAATCCAGATGTAAACGTTCGTTCTCGTGGAGTTATGGAAAAATGTTCTATGTGTATTCAAATGACACAGGCGACTAAGCTAAAAGCTAAAAATGAAGGTCGTCCGGTTGCTGATGGTGAATTCCAGACAGCATGTTCAAATGCTTGTTCTTCAGGAGCAATGATATTTGGTGATGTTAATGATGCTGAAAGTAAAGTTGCTAAATTAGCTGCTGATGATAGATCATACCACTTATTGGAGCATGTTGGAACAAAACCTAATGTGGTTTACCATGTTAAAGTTAGAAATACTTAGAATAAATTATTAATTAAGAAACATATAAAGGATTATGTCGTCTCACTACGAAGCACCCATTAGAAAACCTTTAGTTATAGGTGATAAATCTTATCACGATGTAACTGTAGATGTAGCCGCCCCTGTTGAAGGGCCGGCAAACAAACATTGGTGGATTGTATTTTCAATCGCATTAATAGCCTTCCTTTGGGGGTTAGGTTGTATAATTTACACCGTATCTACCGGTATTGGAACATGGGGATTAAATAAAACAGTTGGTTGGGCCTGGGATATCACGAACTTCGTTTGGTGGGTTGGTATTGGTCACGCCGGAACATTAATTTCTGCGGTATTATTACTTTTCCGTCAACGTTGGAGAATGGCTATTAACCGTTCTGCTGAAGCTATGACTATCTTCTCGGTAGTTCAGGCAGGTTTATTTCCAATTATTCACATGGGTCGCCCATGGTTAGCATACTGGGTTTTACCTATTCCAAATCAATTTGGATCATTATGGGTAAACTTTAACTCACCGCTGCTTTGGGACGTATTCGCAATTTCTACGTACCTTTCAGTATCATTGGTTTTCTGGTGGACTGGTTTGTTGCCTGACTTTGCAATGCTACGTGATAGAGCAATAACACCTTTTAATAAAAGAGTATATTCTATCCTAAGTTTTGGATGGAGTGGTAGAGCTAAAGACTGGCAACGTTTTGAAGAAGTATCTCTGGTATTAGCTGGTTTGGCTACACCTCTTGTACTTTCTGTACACACGATTGTATCGATGGACTTTGCTACTTCTGTAATTCCGGGATGGCATACAACAATTTTCCCTCCGTACTTCGTTGCCGGAGCGGTATTCTCAGGGTTTGCAATGGTAAATACATTGTTGATCGTTATGAGAAAAGTTTCTAACCTTGAAGCTTATATTACACTACAACATATCGAGTTAATGAATATTGTAATCATGATTACTGGTTCTATTGTTGGGGTAGCATATATCACTGAGTTGTTTGTGGCTTGGTATTCAGGTGTAGAATATGAGCAATATGCGTTCTTGAACAGAGCAACCGGACCTTACTGGTGGGCGTATTGGTCAATGATGACTTGTAACGTTTTCTCTCCACAGTTTATGTGGTTCAAGAAATTAAGAACAAGTATCATGTTTTCATTTATTATTTCGATTGTAGTAAACATCGGAATGTGGTTTGAAAGATTCGTAATTATTGTTACTTCTTTACATAGAGATTACCTTCCATCTTCTTGGACAATGTTTTCACCAACATTTGTTGATATTGGAATTTTCATCGGAACGATTGGTTTCTTCTTTGTATTGTTTTTATTATACTCAAGAACATTCCCTGTAATTGCTCAGGCAGAGGTAAAAACAATTTTGAAAGGAACAGGAGATAATTACATTAGAGAAAGAGCAAATAAAGACACACATCATGAGTAATAAAGTAATATACGCCATTTATAATGACGATGATATTTTGATGGATGCAGTAAAGAAAACCAGAGCTGCTCATCATCATATTGAAGAGGTTTTTACTCCATTCCCAGTTCACGGATTGGATAAAGCTATGGGTTTAGCACCAACAAGATTAGCAATTTGTGCTTTCTTATACGGATGTGTTGGTATTTCTGTTGCAACAACCATGATGAGTTATATCATGATTCATGACTGGCCACAAGATATTGGAGGTAAACCAAGTTTTAGCTTCATTCAGAATATGCCTTCATTTGTTCCAATTATGTTTGAAATGACAGTATTTTTTGCTGCTCACTTAATGGTTATTACTTTTTATATGAGAAGTAGATTATGGCCATTCAAACAAGCTGAGAATCCTGATGTAAGAACAACAGATGACCATTTTTTAATGGAAGTTGCTGTAAATGATAACGAAGCAGAACTAGTTTCTTTTTTCGAAGGTACAGGAGCTGTTGAAGTTAAAGTAATTGAAAAGAATTAATTGTAGCTATGAAAAGGATATATAAAATAACACTTTTAGTTGGTATAACTATTTTAGTTTCATCTTGCCACAATAATTCGGCACCAAACTATCAGTATTTCCCAAATATGTATGAGTCTGTAGGATATGAAACCTATTCAGAAGCAAAAGTATTTAAAGGTGGAAAAGAAGGACAGCTTCCTGCAGAGGGAAGTATCAATAGAGGTTTTGAGCCTTATGAATATGAAAATTCAACTGCTGGTTATGAATTGGCTAAAGCTAATTTAAAATCACCTTTGGATTCTATCGAAAGAAATTCCGGTAAAGGAAAAGAACTTTTCGAAATTTACTGTATCAGTTGTCATGGTGCAACTGGAAACGGTAAAGGTAAATTGGTTGAAAGAGAAAAATTTCTTGGAGTACCTAGCTATAAAGACAGAGAAATCACTGAAGGAAGTATCTTTCATGTTGAAACTTATGGTTTAAATGCAATGGGTTCACATGCAAATCAATTAAGTGCCCACGAACGTTGGTTAGTTGCTGACTATGTTCTAAAACTAAAAAGCCAATTATAATTGTTGAACAAACTGATCGTAATAGATATGTATACATTTTCAAGTAAATTAAAAACTTTTTCTATCATCCTAATGGCCCTTGGTATATTAGGAATTGGATATGGTTTTTTAACTGCTCCTAAAGATATTCAAGAAGTTGAAAAAATTCTAGCTGCAGATGCACATGGTTCTCATGATGCTGCGCATGAAGCAACAGCAGAAACTTCTCATCAAGAAGCTGGACACCACGAAGCTGCTGAAGCTTCGCATGAATCGCACAAAGGGGGCGAGCATGAAACAGTAAATGCTGCTGATGAGCACAAAGAACATTTAACGCATGTATTGCACCAATTGCAAAATAAGCCTTGGTCAGCTTTATATGTTGCTTGTATTTTCTTCTTGCTACTTTCTATGGGAACTTTAGCATTTTATGCTATTCAACAAGTTGCTCAGGCAGGTTGGTCTCCGGTTTTGTTTAGAGTTATGCAAGGAATCACAGCTTATTTACCTGTAGGTTCAGTTATTTTCTTTATTATTTTAATTCTTTGCGGATTACACTTTAATCATATATTCGTATGGTTAGGTGAAGGGGTTACAGATCCTACTCATGCAAATTATGATAAAATTATTGCTGGTAAAGCGGGTTATTTAAACTTTACTTTCTGGATTATTAGAGCTGCTATATTTTTAGTAGGTTGGAACTTATATCGTTACCAATCTAGAAAAAATTGTTTAGCTCAGGATGAAGCTAATGATGATCTATACTACAAAAAGAACTTCAAGTTAACTGCTGGATTCTTAGTATTCTTTATCGTATCTGAGTCTATTATGTCTTGGGATTGGATTATGTCATTTGATCCACACTGGTTCAGTACTTTATTTGGATGGTATGTTTTCGCATCTTTCTTCGTAAGTGGTATTACTGCTATTGCATTAGTAACGGTTTACTTAAAATCTAAAGGATATTTAGAGTATGTAAATACAAGCCACATTCACGATTTAGCTAAATTTATGTTTGGTATTAGTGTTTTCTGGACTTATTTATGGTTCTCTCAATTCATGTTAATCTGGTATGCTAATATTCCTGAAGAGGTAACTTACTTCGTAACAAGAATTCAATTATACAATTTACCATTCTTTGGTGCTGTGGTTATGAACTTTGTGTTCCCATTATTAATATTAATCAATACAGACTTCAAACGTCTTAGCTGGGTAATTGTAATGGCTGGTGTTGTTATCTTACTAGGTCACTACGTAGATTTCTTTAATATGATTATGCCTGGTACAGTTGGAGATAAATGGTTTATTGGAGTTTCTGAAATTGCATCTATACTTTTCTTCTTAGGTTTATTTATTTTTGTAGTGTTTACTGCATTGACTAAAGCTCCTTTGTTAGCAAAAAGAAATCCTTTCATTGAAGAAAGTAAACATTTTCATTATTAATATTTAAAGAAGTAAACAGATGACAAGTTTGTTGGTAATTATAGTTTTAGTTTTATTAGCAGTTGCATTGTGGCAATTGACCAAGATATTTGATCTTACTCAAGTGGGATCTTCTTCGGACGATTCTCAGGTTGCATCAGATAATGATAATAATATTCAGGGATATGTGATGTTTGGCTTTTTAGCTTTCATATATATATTTACGATTTACGGTTTACTAAAATGGGGTAATTTAGCACTTCATACTCCTGCTTCAGAGCATGGACTTTTAGTAGATAACTTAATGAATATTACTTGGGTTTTAATTTTTGTAGTACAATTTATTACACAAGGTTTATTATATTGGTTTTCTTTTAAGAACAGAGGACATAAAGATAAAAAAGCATTATTTTTTGCTGATAGTAATAAATTAGAAGCAATTTGGAGTATTATTCCATCTGTAGTTTTGGCTTGTTTAATTCTTTATGGATTGTATGCCTGGAACAATATCATGTTTGTTGATAAAGACGAGGATGTAATTGAAATAGAATTATATGCACAACAGTTCAAATGGACTGCAAGATATGCAGGTAATGATAATGTTTTAGGAAAAGCTAACGTACGTTTGATTGAAGGTGTCAATACTTTAGGTGTTGATATGTCTGACAAAAATTCAGCTGATGATATCGTAGTTTCAGAATTGCATATTCCAAAAGGTAAAAAAATACATTTCAAAATGCGTTCTCAAGACGTATTGCACTCAGCTTATATGCCTCACTTTAGAGCGCAAATGAACTGTGTTCCGGGAATGGTTACTGAGTTTGCTTTTATCCCGACTTATACAACTGCTGAATACAGAGAGTTGCCATTTATGGTGGAGAAAGTTGCAAACATCAACAAACTTAGAGCTGAAAAAAGCGTTGAGTTGGTTGCTAAAGGAGGTACAGCTTTAGATCCTTACACATTTGATTATTTATTATTATGTAATAAAATTTGTGGAGCTTCTCACTACAACATGCAAATGAAAGTGGTTGTTGATACTCCGGAAGATTATAAAAAATGGTTAAGCGAAAAGACTACTTTAGCTCAGGATATTAAAGCGGCAGCAGCTGCTAAAGCACCAGCTGAAGGAGCAAAAGCTACTACAGATAGCACAGCTAAAGATACTGTTAAAGCGGTAATTGATACTGTTAAAGCAGCTATAGCTAAAGTTGCTATGAAATAATATTTATTAAGAAAATTTAAAGTACACATATATGTCAGCAGAAGCGCACGATCACGATCACGGACACGATCACGAGCACGAACATCATCATAAAGACACGTTCATTACTAAATATATCTTTAGTATTGATCATAAAATGATTGCTAAGCAATACTTAATTACCGGTATCATTATGGGTATTATTGGTATTGCAATGTCCTTGCTTTTTAGAATGCAATTAGCATGGCCAGAAGAGTCTTTCAAGATCTTTAATGTTTTATTAGGAGATAAATTTGCACCTGATGGTGTAATGGCTAATGATATTTATTTGGCTTTAGTAACAATTCACGGTACCATCATGGTATTCTTTGTACTAACGGCTGGTTTAAGTGGTACTTTTAGTAACTTACTTATTCCACTTCAAATTGGAGCAAGAGATATGGCGTCTGGATTTATGAATATGATTTCATACTGGTTGTTTTTCTTATCTGCTGTAATTATGTTGTCTTCTTTATTTGTTGAAGCTGGACCAGCTTCTGCAGGTTGGACAATTTATCCTCCATTAAGTGCTTTACCACAAGCGATTCCAGGATCTGGAACAGGTATGACTTTATGGTTAGTTTCAATGGCTATATTTATTGCATCTTCTTTAATGGGATCTTTAAATTATATTGTAACTGTTATCAACTTAAGAACTAAAGGAATGTCTATGACCAGACTTCCACTTACAATCTGGACATTTTTCGTAACAGCTATTATTGGTGTTATTTCATTCCCGGTATTGTTATCTGCTGCATTATTATTGATTTTTGATAGAAGTTTTGGTACTTCATTCTTTTTATCTGATATTTATATTGCTGGAGAGGTTTTACATTACCAAGGTGGTTCTCCAGTATTATTCGAACACTTATTCTGGTTTTTAGGACACCCTGAGGTTTATATTGTAATCTTACCTGCAATGGGACTTGTTTCTGAAATTATGGCTACGAACTCTCGTAAACCAATCTTTGGATACAGAGCGATGATTATGTCAGTTCTTGCAATTGCATTTTTATCTACAATTGTTTGGGGTCACCACATGTTTATTTCAGGTATGAATCCTTTCTTGGGATCTGTATTTACCTTTACTACTTTATTGATTGCGATTCCATCTGCTGTAAAAGCGTTCAACTGGATTACAACTTTATGGAAAGGTAACTTACAATTCAATCCTGCTATGTTATTCTCTATCGGAATGGTTTCTACTTTTATCACTGGAGGTTTAACCGGAATTATTTTAGGAGATAGTACTTTAGATATTAACGTTCACGATACATACTTCGTAATTGCTCACTTTCACTTAGTAATGGGTATCTCTGCACTTTACGGAATGTTTGCTGGTATTTACCACTGGTTCCCTAAAATGTACGGAAGAATGTTGAATAAAAATTTAGGTTACATTCACTTTTGGGTAACAGCAGTTTGTGCTTACGGAGTATTCTTTCCAATGCACTTTATCGGATTAGCTGGTTTACCAAGACGTTACTATACAAACACGAACTTCCCATTATTTGATGATTTACAAAATGTGAATGTTTTAATTACAACATTTGCTCTTGTAGGAGGTGCGTTCCAATTAGTATTCTTGTACAACTTCTTTAGTAGTATTTTCTACGGTAAGAAAGCAGTACAAAATCCATGGAAATCTACAACATTAGAGTGGACTACTCCGGTAGAACATATTCACGGTAACTGGCCAGGTGAAATTCCTCACGTATACCGTTGGCCATATGACTACAGTAACCCAAATCACGATGTAGATTTTGTACCGCAAAATGTACCAATGAAAGAAGGTGAAGAAGTTTTACACCACTAAAAATATTTAAAAAAGACCATCTGAAAAGATGGTCTTTTTTTTTTATATAAATTCCAAATTCGAGTTGAGTTTAACGTCGTATTGGAATTTGTAGTTTTAAAAAATTGAAATTTGGTTTCCTTTTATTTAAATTTTATCTATTTTACAAACTGATTACTTTGTCTATCTTTGTAAAATGAATGAGAACCTAGATCCCACTACAAATGGGTACAATCCAGAAGAATTAGATCTTGAAAAAAGATTACGTCCGCTGTCATTTGATGATTTTGCCGGACAAGATCAAGTTTTAGAGAATTTAAAAGTTTTTGTTGCAGCAGCCAATCAACGTGGTGAGGCTCTTGATCATACACTTTTTCATGGTCCTCCCGGATTAGGTAAAACTACTTTGGCTAATATATTGGCCAATGAACTTGAAGTTGGTATTAAAATTACTTCCGGACCAGTTTTAGATAAGCCTGGAGATTTAGCCGGATTGCTTACAAATCTTGATGAAAGAGATGTTTTGTTTATTGATGAAATTCATCGTTTAAGCCCAATTGTTGAAGAGTATTTGTATTCTGCAATGGAAGATTTTAAAATTGATATCATGATCGAGTCTGGACCAAATGCCAGAACAGTACAGATCAATTTAAACCCCTTTACATTAATTGGAGCCACAACTCGTTCAGGATTATTGACTGCACCAATGCGTGCACGTTTTGGAATTTCATCCCGATTACAATATTATACTACAGAACTTTTAACTACAATCGTAGAAAGAAGTTCTTCTATTCTTAAAATGCCAATCTCATTAGATGCTGCTATCGAAATTGCAGGCAGAAGCCGTGGAACTCCTCGTATTGCAAATGCATTGTTGCGTCGAGTACGTGATTTTGCACAGATAAAAGGAAACGGAACTATCGATCTCGAAATTGCTCGTTATGCATTAAAAGCGCTTAATGTAGATGCGCATGGACTTGATGAAATGGATAACAAAATATTGTTAACTATCATTAATAAATTTAAAGGAGGACCTGTTGGACTTTCAACTTTGGCAACTGCCGTTTCTGAAAGCAGTGAAACAATTGAAGAAGTTTATGAACCGTTTTTAATTCAGGAAGGTTTTATTATGCGTACACCACGCGGACGCGAAGTAACCGATAAAGCATATAAACATTTAGGAAAAATTAATACTAATATTCAGGGTGGATTATTTTAAATTCTATCAAAATGTCTGAAAATAGAAAATATAATTACCCGAACAGACTTTCGATATTGAGATTTTTTCTGGATGCAGAAGGAGTACGTAAAAATCCGATTCCTTTTCATAAAAGGTATTTTGATAAATTTGGCGATTCTTTTTCTCTCAAAATTGGTTTTTCTAAACATATAATTTTATCAAGAGATAATGAGATTGCTCAATATATCTTGCAGAAAAATCAAAAGAATTATCATAAATCTAAATTTCAGTCTGTTTATCTTTCAAAGTATTTAGGAAAAGGTCTTTTAACGGTAGATGGGGATTTTTGGCTTAAGCAAAGAAGACTGATTCAGCCAGCTTTTCATAAGCAAAAGATGAATCAATTAGTTGAAAATATGAATGAGACTATTGCTTCAGAATTAAAAGATTTACTGGAAGAAAAACCAATTGATCTTTTTCCTGTAATGAGTCAGTTGGCTTTTAATGTGGTGGCGAAGTCATTGTTTCAGCTTTCAATTTCAGACGAAAAATTAAATAGAATAAAATTTATTATTGAAGAAGTCCAGAATTTTTTGATCAAAGAAATTAGACTTCCGCATAAAGCATGGTGGTTTTCATTAAGCGGACAAGTAAAAAAACATCTAGAACTTGCTGAAGAAAATAATAGTATTATTCAGGAAATTATTGAACAAAGAATTACTTCGAAAGAAGAAATTAATGACTTGCTCAATATGCTTTTGGAAACCCGATATGAAGATACGGGAGAAGGTATGTCGGTTAAGCAATTAGTAGATGAAATTAAAGTGCTCTTTATCGCAGGACATGAAACTACAGCAAATGCTTTGACTTTTACTTTACATCTTTTAGGAAGAAACCCCGATGTACAACAAAGAGTTTTAGATGAGATTTTAGAGATAGAATCTCAAACTGAGAATATTGTGGAGCAGCTTCAAAAAATGACTTATACTAATGCAGTATTAAATGAATCTATGCGTTTGTATCCGCCAGCATGGATTACAGATCGACAAAATGTTACAGATGATATACTTGCTGGTTTTCATATAAAAAAAGAAACTCTTATCGGAGTTTCTTTCTACGAATTACATCGAAATCCTAAATATTGGCAAAATCCGGATGAATTTATTCCGGAACGATTTCTTGGCGAGCAGAAAAAACAGTCTATGCAGTATTTTTACCCTTTTGGCGCGGGACCAAGAATGTGCATAGGAGCGGGATTTGCTATTTATGAGATGTGTTTGACCATTGCTCAAATTGTAAAAAAATATGAGATTAAATCCAGTACTGATACTGTTCAGTTTAATCCTTTAATTACATTAAAACCGGTTGGTGTAGAAGTTTCATTTTCGAAAAGATGAGCATTAATGCAAAAGAAACATATTCGGAATTTATAAAATCAGAAGCAAAACGCCTCGGGTTTCTTTCTTGCGGAATATCTAAAGCTGGATTTCTGGAAGAGGAAGCACCACGCCTTGAAAAATGGCTCAATAACAACCATCATGGCCAAATGGCTTATATGGAGAATTATTTTGATAAACGTTTAGATCCAACTTTGTTAGTCGATGATGCAAAAAGTGTTGTGTCGCTTTTGCTCAATTATTATCCTGAAGAAACTCAAACTCAGGAAAGTTTTAAGATCTCGAAATATGCTTATGGTCAGGATTATCATTTTGTAATCAAAGAGAAGCTTAAAGAATTTTTGCATTCCATTCAGGAAAATATAGGAGACGTTTCAGGTCGTGCTTTTGTTGATTCGGCACCAGTTTTAGATCGTGCCTGGGCAGCTAAAAGCGGATTAGGTTGGATTGGTAAAAGTGGTAATCTGTTAACTCAAAAAGTAGGTTCTTTTTACTTTATTGCTGAACTTATACTTGATTTAGATTTAGAATATGATCATGCAACTACAGATCATTGCGGTTCCTGTACTGCTTGCATAGATGCTTGCCCGACGCAGGCAATTGTTGCTCCTCATATTGTTGATGGGAGTAAATGCATCTCTTATTACACAATAGAACTCAAAGAGAATATTCCTTATGAAATGAAAGGGAAATTTGATGAATGGATGTTTGGATGTGATACTTGCCAGGATGTTTGTCCCTGGAATCGATTTTCGAAACCTCATTCAGAGCCATTATTTAATCCAAATCCCGAATTACTTTCTTTTACTAAAAAAGACTGGATTGAAATTACAGAAGAAACTTTTCGGGCAGTTTTTAAAAATTCGCCTATCAAAAGAACCAAATTTGATGGTTTAAAAAGAAATGTAAAGTTTCTGGAATAATCTTTTGCTTTTATTTTCAGATTTTTAATCCCTTTCTTTTTATTATTTGTAAGATTTTTACGTTTTTATCTTCATAATCTGTAAATAATAATAATTCCCTAAAAAATTAAGAATTTTCTGTTGTTTGGTTATCAAATAGTTATATTTTTCACACTTCAACGTTAATTTTTACCGTTAAAAAGTGTAATTCAACGTTTATATATGTAGTTTGACGACTAAACTAGCTAGTACAGAGGTGTTTGTATACTTTCGCCGCTCCAAAAACTACTAATTTAACAGAGAGACAATTTGAGTCTTGCACCTATAACGATCTATGGTTCAAACACTACTTTATTTTTATGAAGATCTTGAAAATATTTTTTTCAGATTTTTAAAATCCATTCTTTCTATTTTATCGTATCTCCCATACATCCAATCGAATGCTAATGTTAGCGATTCAGTTTTGGGTATTTCTATTTTTAAATTCACAGTTGTCTATGCGTAACTTTACTTTTAGCCGATCTAAATTTTTTAGATTAAATTTCCTGGTTTTATTTTTATTATTTATTAGTTATAACGCATCAGCACAGTTTTATACAAAACATTACATTGCGCCTGCGCCTTGGCAATATTTTAGTAAAGCTAATGAGATCGTAATTGCAACGAATTCTACGTCAACCGTAAATATTACTGTAGCTAAGAGTGATGGTACTTTAGTTACGACACTTACAGCTACAAAAGGAGCTCCTGCAGTATATAGATTTTTAGGTAAACCAAGTGCGGCTCCTGCTTTTGCATTAAATACAGTTTTAACTGCAGCGGGATTAATTGTGACTGGGGATGCACCAATATCCATTAATTTAAGAAATGTCGCTTCAGATGCATTAGGTGGTGATGGTACAGATCAGGATATTAAAGGGAATGCTGCATTAACAAGTTTTGGTGATGCAGGAATTGGTATACGATTTAGAGTAGGATATTACAGAGACGGTTCTTTAGGGAATTTTAATGGTTATGGTGATCAACGTCCTATTTACAGTATTATGGCTATTGCAAATGGCACATCAATTACTATAGATGGTATTGTTAAGGCAACTTTAGATGCCGGTCAGAGTTATTTGTTTAAAGCACCAATAGGTACTTTGGTACAATCGTCTAATCCAACGGTAATGAATACTTCTGCTGCCATTGATACACCCGGAGGATGTGGGGACGGAGCTTATAATCAAGTACCTCCTGAATCAGTTTTAGGATCAGAATATTTTATTGAAAGAGGAAAAGGAAATGATACAGCAGAGCAAACTACTGTTGTGGCTACAAAAGATAATACAACAGTTACAGTTGACAGTTATTCAGCTACTGGAGTATTAACAAAAACAACAACTACAGTTTTAGCAACCGCTGGTAAATTTTTCACTTTTCTTAATGGTAATTCAAATACTAATTTTTCAGCTTCACGAGTTTCTGCAGATAAGAATGTAGCAGTGTATTCCGGTACAGCCCAATCCTGTGAGGTAGATATTTCGACAATTGCTCCCGTATCAGAATGTGGCGGGTCAAATTTTATAGAAACTGCTAAATTTAGAAATTACGGAACAGGTTCTTTACCTTATTTTGGATATATACTTTTAAAAGATGCGGCTGCTGTTGTGAATGTTAATGGAGTTAATATTGAAACAGTATCTGGTATTTCTCCGCGTCATCAATTAGGATCGACAGGATGGTATATAATTAATTTTGAAGATACCCAGATTGGAAGTCCAAATGTACTTTCCATATCAAGTTTAGCTAAATTAACAGTTTCAATTGTACAACAAGGAGGTGGATTCTCCATGGCAGGTTTTTTCTCAAATTTTGCGGCTCAGCCGGAAGATCCAACAATGACTTATGTTTCAGGAGGCGGATGTACTAATAATACAGCTACATTAACCACTCCTTCAGATTTTGCACCCTATCAATGGTATTTTAATGGTACAGCTATTACAGGAGCAAATTCAAATTCATATATCGCTACTAAAACAGGTTCTTATTCAGTAGCTTCGACTTTAGCATGTGGAGTTCAAACTCAATCTAAACCAGTAAGTGTTACTTTGTGTACAGATTTAGGTGTGACAAAAACAGTTGATAATTCAACTCCGTGTGTAGGTTCTAATGTCGAGTTTACTGTTAAGCTCAGTAACTTAGGCGTAAATAATGCAACAGGAGTTTCTGTAAATGATTTACTTCCTTCCGGATATAATTTCGTTAGTGCAACACCATCAGTAGGAAGCTATAATTCCGGAAGTGGAGTTTGGAGTATTGGAGATGTAAACGGAGGAATCACTGAAACATTAAAAATTATTGCAAAAGTAAACGCTACAGGAAATTATACCAACACAGCAGCATTGCCATCTACGACAACAGATAGTAATTTAGCAAATAACTCAGCTAGTGTTTCTACTACTCCTAATCCTTTGCCTACACTTGTTATTACTAATCCGGCATCAGTTTGTTCGCCATCAAAAGTTGATATAACAGCTTCTTCAGTTACTGCAGGAAGTTCGTCAAATTTAACTTTTACATATTGGACTAACTCAACTGCTACTACATCATATACAACACCAACAGCAGCTACAGCCGGAACATATTATATT
>NZ_JRLF01000013.1 GCF_001404985.1 Flavobacterium aquidurense | reverse complement strand
AAATTCACAATTGTACTTGACTTTTCTTTCCATAAAAATGCCCCCAAATAGTGTCTAACTTTTTGGGGGCAGTTCAAAATGTCTCTTTTTTATATATTCTTAAAAAGACTATCCGTTCAAAGCTTCTGCTCCACCAACGATTTCTAAGATTTCGTTAGTAATAGATGCCTGACGTGCTTTATTATAAGTCAATTTCAATTGGTTTCTTAATTCAGTTGCGTTGTCAGTTGCTTTGTGCATTGCTGTCATACGCGCTCCATGTTCTGAAGCAAATGAATCACGAATACCTTTGTATAATTGTGTTTTTAATGATTTAGGAATCAAAGTCAACACGATTTCTTCTTTTGAAGGCTCGAAAATATAATCTCCACCAGAAACCGGTACATCAGATTTAATTGGAGCTAAAGGCAAAAATTGTTCTGTTTGAACGATTTGTGTCGCAGCATTTTTAAACTGATTGTAGATTAATTCGATTCTGTCATAATCTCCTGACAAGAATTTCTCCGTTAAATTATCAGCAATTCCGGCAACATTTTCAAAAGTTAAATGATCAAAAATTGCATTATGATGACCGTGTACTTTGTGAGTTTTACTTAAAACGTCATTTCCTTTTTTACCAATAGCAAAAACGTCAACTTGTTTACCTGCATAAAATTCAGTACGATTCTTAATCTCTTTAATTACATTAGAATTGAATGCACCACATAAACCTCTGTTTGAAGTTATAGCAACAAGCAATACTTTTTTTACTTCACGTTGTGTTGTATAATCTCCTCCTACTTCACCATCAAGTGTAGCAGAAAGATTTTGCAACAACTCCGTTAATTTCTCGGCATAAGGGCGCATTGCAGTGATTGCATCTTGTGCTTTCTTAAGCTTTGCAGCAGAAACCATTTTCATTGCCGATGTAATTTGCATCGTCGATGAAACGGAAGTAATTCTATTACGGATTTCCTTTAAATTTGCCATCTATTAATTAGAAAATGTGACAATTTGAAAATTAGATAATTAGAATGATGTTAAAACATTTTCTAATTATCTAATTAGCGAATTATCTTATTAGTTATATTTTGCTGAAATTTCTTTTGCTGCTTTTTCAATAACATCAGTAATGTTATCATCTAACTTACCAGCTTTCAACGCATTAAGCGTATCTTTATGTTTGCTGTTTAAGTAAGCTAAGAAATCAGCTTCAAATTCTTTTACTTTATTTACAGGAACGTTTCTTAATAAGTTTTTAGAACCAGCGTAGATAATAGCTACTTGATTTTCTACTGTATAAGGATCATTCAAACCTTGTTTTAAGATCTCAACGTTTCTTTTACCTTTTTCAATTACGTTTAAAGTAACTGAATCTAAGTCAGAACCAAATTTAGCAAAAGCTTCCAATTCACGGAATTGAGCCTGGTCTAATTTTAAAGTTCCTGAAACTTTTTTCATTGATTTAATCTGAGCATTACCTCCAACACGAGATACAGAAATACCTACGTTGATAGCAGGACGAACTCCAGAGTTGAACAAATCTCCGTCAAGGAAAATCTGACCATCTGTAATCGAAATTACGTTTGTTGGGATATATGCAGAAACGTCACCAGCCTGAGTTTCGATAATTGGTAAAGCAGTCAATGAACCACCACCTTTTACAATAGGCTTGATAGAATCTGGTAAATCATTCATGTTTTTAGCAATTCCGTCATCAGCAATTACTTTACAAGCACGCTCTAATAAACGAGAGTGTAAGTAGAAAACGTCTCCAGGATATGCCTCACGTCCCGGTGGTCTTCTTAATAAAAGAGAAACCTCACGGTAAGCAACAGCTTGTTTAGATAAATCATCATACACAATAAGTGCAGGACGACCTGAATCTCTAAAATATTCTCCAATTGCAGCACCTGCGAAAGGAGCATAAACTTGCATTGGAGCTGGGTCAGAAGCATTCGCTGCAACAATAACTGTATAAGCCATTGCACCTTTTTCTTCTAACATTTTAGCAATTCCTGCTACAGTTGAAGCTTTTTGCCCAATTGCAACATATATACAAAATACAGGTTTTCCTGCATCGTAAAATTCTTTTTGATTTAAGATTGTATCGATACAAACAGTTGATTTACCTGTTTGACGGTCACCAATTACAAGCTCACGTTGTCCACGACCAACCGGGATCATAGCATCTACTGCTTTTACTCCTGTTTGTAATGGCTCAGTTACCGGCTGACGGAAGATAACACCAGGTGCTTTTCTTTCTAAAGGCATTTCGTATAAGTCTCCACCAATTGGTCCTTTTCCATCAATTGGAAAACCAAGAGTGTTTACTACACGACCTACCATTTGCTCACCTACTTTAAGAGACGCAATACGTTGTGTTCTTTTTGCTGTTGATCCTTCTTTGATTCCAGTTGATGGTCCTAAAAGTACCACACCAACATTGTCTTCTTCAAGGTTCAATACAATAGCTTCAAGTCCGTTATCAAATTCAACTAACTCACCATATTGTACATTCGATAGCCCGTAAATACGAGCAATACCGTCTCCAACTTGAAGTACTGTTCCTACTTCTTCTAGCGTAGCACCAGATTCAAAACCTTCTACTTGCTTTCTTAATATTGCTGAAATTTCAGCAGGTTTGATTTCCGCCATCTTAATTTATAATTTAGACACTTTTATGTGTAATAAAACTAATTACTTAACTCTCTTTTTAATACCTGCAATCTGTTTGCAACAGATGCATTGTATTGTTGATCACCTATTCTTAAAATAAATCCTCCAATGATTGATGGATCTACGATATTTTCTATTGTTATTTTTTTATCTGATAATGTTGCAACTTTAGCTAAAACTTTAGCTTCTAATGCATCATCCATAGGAATAGCTGTAGTAACTTTTGCTACTTCAACACCATTACTTTCATCAAATAATTTTTTATATTCTAAAGCAATTGCTTCTAAAATTTCGAATCTTTTGTTTTCAAATAATAAATGAAACAAACCTTTAGTTACGCCATTTACATCTGCAAAAACTTCTAAAAGAGCACTTTCTTTAACTTCAACTTTTGTAGTTGGATTTTGAATAAAGGTACTCAATTCTATATTTGTTTCAATTGCCGCAGCAATCGACTTCATATCGTTATTAACAGCTTCGGCAACACCTTTAGAGTTTGCTAAGTCTAGAATTGCTTTTGCATAACGAATTGCTGCTCTTGTACTTGCCATAATATTAGTTTAACTTTACGTCACCTAACATTTTCTCTACTAATTTAGTTTGAGATTCTTTGTTAGATAATTCTTCTTTCAACAATTTTTCAGCAATGCTTAATGATAAAGTTGAAACTTGTAATTTCAATTCAGCCATAGCAGCATTTTTTTCACTTTCGATAGCCGCTTTAGCTTGCTCAATCATTTTTTGACCTTGCTCTTGTGCTTCGTTTTTAGAATCAGCAATCATTTTCTCTTTCATTTCACGAGCTTCTTTAAGCATCGCGTCACGTTCTGCACGAGCTTCATTCAAAATTCTTTGATTGTCAGCTTGCAAATTTTCCATTTCTCTCTTTGCGTTTTCAGCAGAAAGTAATGCATTTTTAATACCTTCTTCTCTTGCAGTAATAGATTCCATAATTGGTTTCCAGGCAAATTTTACTAAAAGTAAAATTAAAACCAACAAGATTAAAGCTTGCCAAAAGAATAAACCGAATGAAAAATCGTTAATTAACTTATCCATTTTATAACTATATTAAATATTTAATTTCTTTTTTTAAAAGTAACAACACCTTTAACCAACCGTTAAAGATGTTGCTATTTCTTTCTTTATTATTTTCCTAAGATTAAAGCAGCAAATGCTAAACCTTCTAATAAAGCCGCGATAATAATCATCGCAGTTTGAATTTTACCAGCAGCTTCTGGCTGACGAGCAATCGCGTCCATAGCAGATCCACCGATTTTACCTAAACCTAAACCTGCACCGATTACTACTAAACCTGCACCTACTAAAGTTGGAATTGTTCCCATAAGTATTTATATATATAAAATTAAACTTCTAAATTAGATAATTACATTCTCATCAGCATGATGATGATCATGTTCCTGAACAGCCATACCAATAAACAATGATGATAACATTGTGAAAATGAAGGCCTGTAAAAATGCAACTAAAACTTCGATAACCGAAATAAATAATGTTAATCCCATAGAGATTGGCAAATCTGCAGCTAAATTTTTACCTACAAAGATCATTGCAATCAAACTCATAATTACTACGTGACCTGCAGTAATGTTTGCATACAAACGAATTAATAATGCAAATGGTTTTGTTAATGTTCCTAAGATTTCAATTGGTGCTAAAATAATTTTCATTGGCACAGGAACTCCCGGCATCCAGAAAATGTGTCCCCAATAATCTTTGTTCGCACTAAACTGTGTAATGATAAATGTAAATGCAGCTAAACAAACTGTAATTGCAATATTTCCTGTAACATTAATTCCTAGTGGAGTCATACCTAATAAGTTTAACAACCACACAAAGAAAAATACGGTTAATAAATAACCCATATATTTTCTGTATTTTTTCTCTCCAATATTTGGAACAGCAATTTCATCTCTGATGAAAATAATAAGCGGTTCTAACACTCTTCCAAATCCTGTTGGGATTGGTCCTTTTTTATATGATTTTGCTAAACCAGTAAACATTATAAATAATAGTACAGCAACAAAAAGCATTGACACTACATTTTTAGTAATAGAAAAATCTAATGGCTTTTCGTTTTCAGGATGTCCATGCTCATTAAAGGTAATAGTACCGGCAGCATCTGTTTTATAAATTTTACCGTGAACTAATTTGTAGAAGTTTCCATCAACTTCTGCAACTTCTTCACCATGGTGTAATTTTGAAGACGAGAAAATTTTCAAACCTCCGTCAATAAGAATCACAGGTAATGAAAAACCATAATGTTTATTTTCCTTTTCATCTGAAAAGAAAACAAAATCATGAGAATCTTGTAAGTGATGATCAATAAAAGCATCCACTTTTGCTTTTGGATCAAGAGCTTCATGCTCACCTTCTACAGGGGCATTATGTGAAATTACTTTCTCTTCATGAGCGGCCTCAGTCTGTACATGCGTTGAGTCATTCTCTGAATTTGCAAAACTCATTACTGGAGAACAAGCTACTAAAGCTGCAAGAATAAATTTGAGCGGTTTGTTTGAAATCACCATATCTGTTAAAAATCTTATTTTTTTACGTTTCTAAAATTTGGTGCAAAGGTACATTTTTTATTAATATTCAAAAGGATATGAAAAATTATTTTTGAACCTTGTTTTACAGAATCCTTATTTTAACGCTTTTCATTTAATAATCGGACAGTTAAAAGCGTCTCAAATAACAAAAATAAAATAAATGTTATAAAAAAACTCACTTTTTCAACCATAACTTCTCCCGATTTGTTTTCTAAAATTGGTCTTAAAATTAAATACCCTAATAGCATTTGAGTAAATGTCCCGAATAAAAATGCCATTCCGACAATTTCAAAATTTTTCTTTTTTACTATTAATAATATAAGGTATAATAAAGCCGAAAGTCCGAAGAAAATCAAATACAAAAATTCTATACTATAATAAAAGTTTTGGGCATTTACCTCTAAAACTAAAAAAGCTGCTTTATGCAAAACACAGGCTGCTAAAGCAAAAATAAATAAATGGAGAATAGGTTTGTAATTTTTTAAAAGCATCTGAAATATATTTTTTGCAAAGATGCAACATTTATTTAAAGCTGCTTTAAAACATAAATTACTTTGTTTTATTGATATCGTTAACCTGTCGAATCACATTATATAAGGCAAGTCCCACACCAAGCATAACAAAAATAGTATTGTAATATACCTTTGGACTCGGATGATTTTCATCCAGCCAGCTACCAAAATACGAGAATAAAAAAATAATTATTCCCATTTGAACCGGAATATTAATTAATGGCAACCATTTATTCCTTCTGTTTTTGTTCGGCTCCTTTTCCATCTTTTAGGGTTACTTCTTTATTATTTGTAAGCATAGTACAGGTAGCCGTAAAATCAGCTCCCGGTTCTATAGACAGCTTTCCTACAGCAACTTCTCCGTGAATACGTGCTGTCGATTTTATATTAAGGACTTCTAATACTTTTATTTTGCCCTGAAACTCTCCTTCAATATCTGCATTATTGCAAACAATTTCGCCTTTTACAATTCCGGACACTCCAATAACCAGTTTTCCTTGCGAAGTAAAATTCCCTATCAATTCACCATCTAATCTAAAATCTGCTTTAGAAACAATGTCACCTACTATAGAGGTACCTTCAACTATTCTATTTGTTTTTCCTAAAAGTTCTGTTCCGTTTTTTTTAACTTTATCAAACATGTTATTATGGGTTTTTAGGAGCCAAATAAGCTTCAAGATTTTTTTTGATTTGAATTACTTTATAATTATCACTGGATATAATAATAGAAGGATGTGAAATTTTATATTTTTTATCATCTCTTAAAACTCCTGCAACATCTCTGGCGTATGCCTCTGATTTTATACCATGAATAACTATAAAACTTTCTGTTTTATTATACTTATCCAAAGAAGTTGTTAGCCTTTCAAAATTTTCAACTAGTAAAAATACCCGAATTGCTTCTTCGATATTTTTAAGCGTTTTAGAATCGTTATTAGGAACTTGATATAAAATTTTCCAACTTTTACCATCAACAGTCGTAAAATCAAGTTTTTCTAAACCTGGTATTTGTTTTTCCAGAATTTCTCTGGCGTTTTTACCTTCATCACTATTTGGGTAATCATCTGCTACAGATTCTAATGCTTTTTTATAAGCTGCCAGACCATTTACTTTTCCTAAAGTATTTGCTTTCAGCAATTCATATTTTGAAACAATTTCATCTCCTGCATATTGATTGATCAAATTATCAATATTATCAAGAACAGTATCAAAATGCTCTTCCTGATATAATTTATACCATTTTTGATATTCCTTATCCGGCGATGCTAAATCTTCTGAATTGGTATTATTTAAGATTTGTGCATATCTTGAATTTGGATATTTTGTAGTAATATCAAACTTGACAGATTGGGCTTTGGCCGGATTTGTTATTTGATATATTTTATACAAATTATACATCGAAGGAAGAATCAATTTTTCTTCAGGTTTATTCCTTAATAATTGTTCTAATTTTTCACTGGCCAAATTATATTCCTTAAATTTCTCTTTATAAATCAGTCCTAATTGATAGTATGCAAAATTACGTTCTACCCCAATACTATCTATTGAAGCCTGTGTTTTTGGAAGTTGTTTTTCATAAAAATCTGTTGTGTATTTTTCAACAATAACAGAGTCTTTTATTGTGTTAGCTAAATCCTGATCATTATTTATTGTATCATTCAGTGCTGCATTATTTGCAGATTTTACTGCTGCCATTCTCCAATTTCCGCCCACAGTTCTATTACCCCACAATTTTTTGAATTGCAATTTTCCGTAAGCAACTGTTGTTGGGTTATAAAAATAAAAAGTACTTGCAGCGGCTGTCTCGTTTCCTGCAGGAGGGTTAAAAGTTCCTACTCCAGGATCACTTTTTCCTATTGCGTTAGGATTTATGGCTGTTGGTGAATTACCAGTATTTGTATTACGATCAATATTTGCTAATCTTTCCTTTTCTTTTTCTTCTAAAATACGTTTTGCTTCGTCTTTCTTCTTAAGCTCTGCAATATAACTTTCAAAATATAACTTTCGATCAGGTGCTGGTAAACCGTATACCTTAATAATACTATCATTTCGTTTTGCTATACCTTCGTATTTAATTACGTTATCTAAATTTTTTCTGTTTTTTTGGATAAAAGCAAACTCTCTTGTTTTAGGATCTAATTTTACTAATGTACTGTCATAATATTTAGCAGCCATTGTATAGTCAGTATCTTTAAAATACATATTTCCTATATTTCTATAACTGGAAGCAACCAAATAAGGATCTTTTGATTGTCTTGACAATGATTTATTATAAAATATCAAAGCACTGTCTCTTACTTTGTAGTTATCATAAAACACTCCCATTTGATAAAAAAGGATATCATAATAAGGCCTGTTTTCGCGGTCTGTAACTAATTTATTAAAAGCCTTAAGGAACAGTTGTTTATTATCGTTTTCATAATCAAACATCTCGGCCTTTTTAGCGTACGCATGCATCATATATTTACGATCAGCTTTTCGATTCATATCAATTACACCATCATAAAAATAATTTGCACTGTCTTTTTTGCCTGCTTCCTGATACATCTGACCCAGAATAAAACGGTATCTGGCTCTGTCTTCATTTATTCTTGTAAATTCTTCTGCAACTCTAAGTTTGGCAATAGCACTGTCTTTTTCTTCTAAATTTAAAAAAGCTTCAGCTAACAAAGCATTTGCGTCTGAAAAAGTTTGTTTATTAAGATCTGTATTTTTTAATAAAAGTTTAATGTTTTTTAAGGCAATAGCATCATTTCCTAAACGCATATTTGTTTTCTCACGCCAGATTTTTGCGGTATAAATATTACTGCTATTTGGGTATTTATACAAAATATAATTAAAGGCTTCAAGCGCCGGAATAAAGCGCTGATCATAGTATCTGGCTTTTCCGAGCATTAAATATGCTTCATCAATTTGTGAATTTCGCTCTCTTCCGCCAATATTCATGGAGTGTTTCTGAATGGCTTTTGTTGCTTTTGTTTCGGCCTTTTCAAAATCAGGATTTTTTGCCTTTTCTTCTCCGGAAAAATTTTCGTCGATTTGCATTTTTTCGATAGGCAGCAACTTCCAGAAATTATCCTGATTGTTTGCCTGAATCGATTTTAACCCTTTATCAAGGCCAATTCCGCCATTGTACAAAATGTTATATTTTGTACTTAAGGCATGCGAATTTCTAGCCAGAAAAGTGTTTTTCTTGGTAGAACATGCTATCAAAAGAAACAAAAAGACAAGAAAAAAACTATATTTAAGAGTATTGTTTTTCAATAGAAAGAGTTTAAATCAATTAACTTCTAAAATGGACTTTTAGTATATTGACTTGTAAAAATACGCTTCTTTTTGAAATATAGAATATTTATACTGCAAAAAACGATTCCAGTTCTTGTAAGGTTTCTTCTGAAGTTTGAATATCTTTTACCACTTCACCTTTATTAAGAGCCACTATTCGATCGCAGACCTCCACCGTATGCTGTAAATCATGACTGGAAACCAATACAGTAACATTTGGATTATCAGCCAGATCTTTTATTATTTTTTTTAATCGGCTTACCGTTGTCGGATCTAAATTTGCAAATGGTTCATCTAAAATAACTACTTCAGGATTTCCTATCAGTGTGGCAATAATCCCCACCTTTTTCTGATTTCCTTTTGATAAGTCTCTTAAATATTTTTTGTTATTCAGGATTTCACCATTAAAAAACTCTTCATGCTGCGATAACAGAGCATCAATATCTGCTTTGTTCTGATGTCTTAAATCTCCAATAAAATAAAAGTATTCCTCAGGAGTTAAATACCCAATTAAAAAACTTTCATCAAGAAAAGATCCTGTAAAAGATTTCCAGTTCTCACTTGTATTGACCTGAATATTATTATTTGTTACATTTCCTGTAGAAGGCTGGATTAAATCTAATAATAAACTAAAGAAAGTTGTTTTTCCTGCTCCATTATTTCCTACCAACCCGAAACTTTGTCCTTTTGGAATTTCTAGATTGTTAATATTTAAAACTGTTGTTCCGTTATATTTTTTTGAAAGTTGATTTATTTGTATCATGGTGATTGTTGATATTAGATTGTTGATTTTAGATTAAAAAATCTCCTGCTTGTTGTTTAAGTTTGGTTTTAATTGAATAAAAATTATCATTATCAAATTGAAACATTCCTTAATTAGTTCTTTTGTTTATAAGCACTTATTGTACTGTATTTCTCGATTTTATATCTTTTTTCGATTAATGAAAATACTTTGTCTTTTAAGATAAAACCTAAAACTCCGGCACTGGCAACTAATGTTAGACCAATAGTTTTGTTTCCTAAATAAAGACCTATGGCATAAAGCCCTAAAGGCAATAATAATTTTGGCAAAGTCAATAACATAGCACTAACATTAAAGGCTTTTTTATCTCCAAAAGCTCCTCCTGCTGTACTTAAATCGATTGGTGTTTTTGTAAATGCTCCTCCTAAAAGGACTAAATATGAGTTTACTCCAATGTTATAAATTGCACCAACTACAATGGTTAGATAGATTTCCCATCCAAAAAAAAGATAGAACGAAGCAATAATCGTTGAAACAATTGTAGCAATAACAATAAGCCACCATTTTGAAGTGATATAACCACGATACGGAATGTTTTGTGTCATCATTAATTGGTAATACGAACTATCCCAGCTTGGAACAAATTGACCAAACACAAATAAAAACCCTCCTGAAACAAATATTCCTGCAAAAATATGCATCACCTCAGGCTGATGTGTATTCCCGAAAAAGATGAATCCGTAAAACAAAAAGAATATACTCATGAATATTGTGGTTTTCGAGCGTTTATTTCTTTTGATTAATTTGATATCATTTTTAAGAAAAGTTCCTAAAGTCCCAAATTGATTGAGCCATGAAAGGTTTTCGGTCGTAGCAATATCTTCTTTTTTCGAAAGCCCGGCGTCCAGAAATAGATTGTTTTTGAAATATTTAAAGGTAAATAAATACAATCCTGCCAGCACTAAAACCGGAATTAAAAACATTCCTTTTATCTCGTAAAATCCCAGAAAAAAAGGTGCCGTAAAAATCGTAATATCAAATACTTTATAATATTGAGCAGCTGCTAATAAAAGAATTAACCCAATAAAAACAACAAATAATTTGTCGATATTACTTAAAATTATATTCAAAAAATTATTGATATATATTATGGAGAATGCTGCCAAAAGCCAAAAAATAACTCCTAAAATATCATAACCTTCGAGAGCTAATACAATAGAAAATGGAATAAAAAAAAGAGCGTGCACCCAGTTAAAAAAAGACAAAGCAGTTTTGCCTAACGAGAAATGCACAATGGTTGATTTTCTGAAAGGTAAAATCAACAATGGCTTAATGTTCAATACCGGAATTGCCTGCATCAATAAGCGAACTACAAGATCAAACAGAAAATAATAAATCAAAAATTTATTGATAGTCACTAATGGTTCAAGGTTCATTTTTCTTAATACATAAAATGCTCCTACCCCAGTTCCGATAAAAAGTATCGAAAAATAAACCATCAAAAAACCAATTAAAATTTTCATTGCCACATTTGCACCAAACGATGCAGATCTTGTAAAGGCCTTCCATTCTAAATAAATAAACTTTTTAATCATGGTTATTTGGTTTTCAGTTTTGTAGTAAGAGATCAAATGTAAGTAAACGTTACAAAAAAAGTTAAAAATAATAATTTCGTGCCTGACATTTAATCTCCGTTTGCTACTTTTGCATAAAATATACAATCATGCCTTCATTCTTAAAACTTATAATTAAAGAGGTAAAACGTGAAACTACTGATGCCGTTTCTGTACTTTTTAATGTTCCCGAAGAACTAAAACCAGACTATAAATTTATAGCCGGACAATACATAAACTTAAAATTAACTCTTGATAATCAAGAAATTCGTCGTGCTTATTCTATTTGTTCTGCACCGGAAAGCGGCGAATTGCGAATTGCTGTAAAAGCAGTAAAAAATGGTTTGTTTTCTCAATTCGCAAACACAAGACTTAAAGCAGGCGATGTTCTTGAAGTAGGTCATCCGGAAGGAATTTTTACTTTTGAACCAGACGCCGAAAGACAAAAAAATTATGCAGCTTTTGTAGCCGGAAGTGGAATAACTCCAGTACTTTCGATCATAAAATCTGTTTTGAAAAGTGAACCAAAAAGTTCATTTGTATTGGTTTATGGAAATAAAACTCCTGAAGAAACTATTTTTTACCAGGAATTACATGATTTGCAATTGCAATATGTAGGGCGCTTTTTCGTGCATTATGTTTTTAGTCAGGCAAAAGCCGAAAATGCATTGTTTGGAAGAATTGAGAAATCAGCGGTTAATTTTGTTTTGAATAACAAACACAAAGAATTACAATTTGATAAATTTTTCTTGTGCGGACCAGAAGAAATGATCAATACAGTTTCTGCAATTTTAAAGGAGAAAAACGTAAAAGAATCGGCTATTAAGTTTGAACTTTTTACATCTTCATCTCAGGAAAACGAAATAAAAACTTCGCTGGAAGGACATACAAAAATCACGGTTTTAGTAGATGATGACGAAGTTTCATTCGAAATGTCTCAAAAACAAACCATATTAGATGCGGCTTTAAAACAAGGAATTGATGCTCCATATTCTTGCCAGGGCGGAATTTGCAGTAGCTGTCTTGCCCGTGTAACTTCAGGAACTGCTGAAATGACTAAAAATTCAATTTTAACAGATAAAGAAATCGCTGCAGGTTTAATATTAACTTGCCAGGCACACCCAACATCTGAGTCTATTTATGTAGATTATGATGACGTGTAGAAAGTTTTCAGTCTCAGTTTACAGTTTTGAATTATAAAAAAAGGGTTTGCAATGCAAACCCTTTTTTATGTGTATTAGTTGTGAAAACTGCGGCTGAATAACCACAATTATTGTCATCACGAAGAAAGTGGTATGACAAAAAATGCGTAGACAAACTTTGACAAAGATTAAACCCGAATTGAATATGAGATCCGTACGAGAAATTTTTAAAACTAAAGAATATCTTTTAGAGGAACCTGAAGTAGTGAAACTTGTAGAATACTGCAAAGAATTGCAAGATGAAATTGTTGAGCTCAAATATCAGAAAACTAACAATAAAGAACTCGCAATACTGGATATGCTCAAAGAAGTTATAAAAGGCTGCAATGCTATCGAAAAAGAGCAAATGGAACACGAACGATTTGGTTATGAAGCGCCAAATTATGAAGCCACAATTTCGAATCTTAAAAGTTATATTTATAGCAGGTGTAAAGACGAGAAAATTAGGTTATAGGTCAATTGAAATAAAACCAAAATTTTCCTAAAATATTGCCGAATTTTTATTATATTAGAGGTGAAATTACAGTAATCGCAATCAGCTTCTATAGGATTGTAGAGCTAAATTAAATTTGTCAACACATTTAAATGTTAAATATTATGGCAATGCATCATTACCTCCGTCTATCTTTTATCGTACTTTTTGTAATAACCTCTTTGTTTTGTATTTACTTTATAATTAAAAAAAGAAGAAACAGAAAAGTGCCTAAATTACTTTCGGCAGAAAAATATAATTCATCAATGAGCGAAGGAATGAAAGAAATATCATCTAAAGATAGTTTTTTTAATATTTGGCCCTATGTGAGTGAATTAAGAGCTGCTAAAATTTTGTCGAAAAAAATTAAGGAATCTGAATTGGTACATAAAGTTTATAGAAATTCTACTGAAGATTTTGAACACATTTTACTCGCTACTGAAAAAGAAAATCATTTTATAAAAGTTGTAGTCGACAGAAACAAAAAGAAAGCAATGGGATATCTTTTCTTTGATTTATGAGAATAAGTAAAGATTAATCTCAAAATAAAAAAATCCAAGTTCCAACTTTTACTATTGGAATTTGGATTTTTTTATTTGGAATTCAGCCTCTTAAATTTACAAAAGACTCTGAATTCTATTTACAATTTCTTGTGGAAGTATCGTTCTCATTGCATTCTCATAACCTTCAACAATCTTATTTCCATAAACTGATGTTGGTAGTTTTGGATACTGATTTCGATCTGAAACCAAAGCATTTTCCATTGTTTGATTAAAAGGTAAAAATCCTGCGTACGGATGTGTTGCGCCCCAAAGCGTGATTACTTTTACGCCCAACATCGCTGCAATATGTGCGTTTCCGGAATCCATAGAAAGCATTACATCGAGATTGCTGATAAGCTGTAATTCTTGCTGAAATTTAATTTTTCCAGCCATATTTATTACATTTTCAAAGGGTTTTGAAATTAAGTCCAGAATTTCGATTTCTTTCTTTCCTCCTCCAAATAGTACTATTTTATAATCTTTATTAGCTGCTAATTTTGCAATTACTTCCTGCATTAAATCCTGCGGATAAATCTTAGAATCGTATTGTGCAAAAGGTGCAATCCCAATTATTTTTTGGTTTTTATCGCCAATAATTTCGAGAATTTCTGAATTTAAAATTGCTTTTTCAGGGAATTCGGGATTAGACAAATTTAAAGTAAAACCAAGTTTTTCGAACACTTTTGCGTGCCTTTCGAACATGGTTGGCAATGGTTTGAAAATCTTGTTTTCGTCACGGGTTAATTCCTTTTTGCCTTCTCTTCCTTTGTCTACTGTGGCTCTTTTTTTTCCGCTTAAAGCGAAAAGTAAGCTCACGATTTTGGATCTTAAAACATTATGAAGATCTGCAAAAGCATCTATTTTGAGTTTTTTTACATCTCGAAATAGTCTCAAAAGTCCTGAAAAACCTTTGTGGCGCTCTTTTTCATCAAAAGCAAAAAAATCAAGATTTGGAATTCCGTCAAAAAATGGCTTGAAAAACGGACGAGAAATTACAGTAATTTTTACCTCCGGATACTGTTTTACAAAAGCACGTAAAACAGGAACCGTCATGGCGACATCTCCCATTGCGGAAAGTCTCATGACGGCTATATGCTTAATTTTATTGGACAATTCTGCCAATTATTTCTTATTTTGATATAAAACAGGATTCAATTCATCATCATTGTACATTTTCATTTGTTTGTACACTTTCATGAATTTTTCACCGTTTTCGATGTCAGAAAGCAAATCATCAATCGCTGTTGATAAGTCGCTTCTTTGCTCTAAAAGAATATTCAATTTTTCCTGACATTTATCTCTGTGTTCCTGAGAAGCTTCTGCACGAGTAGCTTCTTCATGCATATGATAAATTTTTAAGGCTAAAATAGACAATCTGTCAAAAGCCCAAGCCGGACTTTCAGAGTTGATTTTTGCTCCGTCTTTTACTTTTACATCACTGTATTTTTGTAAAAAATAACTATCGATATATTCCACCATATCAGTACGTTCCTGATTAGATGCATCTATTCTTCTTTTTAAAGTCAATGCTGCCACCGGATCAATCTGCGGATCACGAATAATATCTTCAAAATGCCATTGAACAGTATCAATCCAGTTTTTTAAATATAATAAATGCTCGAATTTATCTTTTGGATATGGATTACTTATAGGTTGATCAACATTATCAAACTGATGATAATCTTTGATGCTTTGTTCGAAAACAGAATATGCTAATTTTGAAAACATGTCTTTATTTGTTAGAGTTACAAAGATACTTTTTATACTTTTATCGTGCGAATAAAACGATGAAATTTTCGTTATCGTACTGTAACCCATTGATAATTCTAAAATTTTATTATGAAAATCCATTATATATCTGAAAATAATAGCGTATTAAATCATTTTTTAGGTCAAATCAGAAATATTAATGTTCAGAATGACAGCATGCGTTTTCGAAGAAATATTGAGCGAATTGGCGAAATTATGGCGTATGAACTAAGTAAAGATTTGTCATATAAAAACATCGAAATTCAAACTCCGCTTGGCATTAAAAAAACAACCGAAATAGAAAGTGATTTAGTACTTTGTTCGATTTTAAGAGCCGGACTACCCCTTCACAATGGTTTTCTGAACTACTTTGATCATGCTGAAAACAGTTTTGTTTCGGCTTGCAGATATCATCCTAATAATGATGATGAATTTGAAATTCGGGTAGAATATCAAGCTGTTTCTAACATAAATGACAAAACAGTTTTACTGCTTGATCCCATGTTGGCAACCGGTCAGTCTATCGTTGCTGTTCACGGAAAATTAATCGAAAATGCAACTCCAAAAGAGATTCATATTGTAGTTGTTATTGCTGCACCTGAAGGAATTGCTTTTCTAGAAAAAAATCTTCCTGACAATTGCCATTTATGGGTTGCTTCCCTTGATGAGAAATTAAATGAGAAAAATTATATTGTTCCGGGTCTTGGCGATGCCGGCGATCTTGCTTACGGAAGCAAATTATAGTTGAGAGAAAAATGTAAATAAACTACACAAAATCAACACATAAAAAACAATTTCGTTATTGAGTTTTTGCTTCATATATTCTACATGACTTGATGCCATAATGGTCAAAGGAGCGATACTAAATAGCAACAGATCATTGCTTTTATCTGGTGAAACGATGTAAACAAAAGCGGCAATAAAAAAACAAGCTACCACTTTTTTGTATGATGAATGTACGATTTGAGGTCTGTTTGACAATGTGCTTAATATAGAAACTATAAAAAATAAAGATACAGCAACATATATCGAAAGTGCACCATTTTCGTAATTGTTCTTGAAATAATCAATACTAAAATCTATTACGGCACGTTCCTGAAAAAACTCGATTATATTAATATGGAAGATTAAAGAAATAAATAAAAATATTATTGATACGGCCATAAGCGCTATAAAAGGTAAAATCCAGTTTCTATAATCTCTCGAAACGTGAAAAATAATCGATATAAAAACCAATATCAGGAAAAGAACACACCAAAATTGAAATAAAGAAGCTATTAAAATCCAAAAAGAAGCATCAAATATTTTTTCTTTTGACGCTTTTAAGGATTGCAGTGAAATTAATCTTCGAAGTGCCAACAAGATAAAAAAGTTAGCATATATAACATTTGCATTATTAAAAATCGTGGGGAAAAACAATATGAACAATAAATAAAAAAATATCGTGTAACCATTGTCTTTACTGAGTCCGTTCTTTTTTACAATAAAATTAATCAGGAAAAAAGAGGCTAAAATAAAGCATAGCAGACTTACTTTTTGGAACGCCAAAAAATAAGAACTCACCCATGATGGATCTTTAATTTGAAAAACAAAAAAGAAAACCAGTATTAAAATTACGACCAATGAATAATTTAATGGCGTAGATTTTTTAAAAACACTTGTTATCATAAGGATATTTTATACTTTTGTGATTGTAAATATAATACTTGTTTAAAAAGGAAACCAACAAGTTGAAAAAAGATTCTTTATTGAATTTTGTCTTCAATGCGTTAAAAACAATAAATAACATATAATTTTATAAATTATGACAGCTTTTTTTGAAGGAATACAATACTTATTCGTTAACATTTTATTTGCTCCACTTGACTTTTTACGTCACTTAGAACTAATTACTTGGTTTGGTGCTAATACTATTAACTGGATTTTTATGATCATCTGCGCATGCGCAATCGTTTACTGGATTAAACAATTACGCATTTTTGATGACGCCGGAACAGAAAATCAAGATACTACAGCTCACTCTTTCTTAAAGTAAGTCGAAGCCAATATCTTTTCTAAAATACATCTTATCAAAATTTAGTTTATCTATATTTTGGTAAGATTTTTTTATGGCCTGTTGAAAATCGTCCCCATAAGATGTTACAGTTAATACACGTCCTCCATTACTAACGACATTATTGCCATCTAATTTTGTTCCTGCGTGAAAAACTATAGAATCTGTAATATTTTCTAATCCTGTAATTATTTTTCCTTTTTCAAAATCTTCAGGATATCCGCCAGAAACCACCATAATCGTAGTAGCACTTCTTGGATCAACTTCTAATTCGAAAGTATCTAATTTTTGATCAGCAACTGACTGGAACAAGGCAACCAAATCAGATTTTAATCTTGGCACTACAACCTCAGTTTCAGGATCTCCCATTCTCACGTTGTATTCAATAACGATTGGCTCATTTTTTACATTAATCAAACCAATAAACACGAATCCTTTATATTCGATTCCGTCTTTCTGGAAACCTTCAATTGTTGGTTTTACGATACGTGTTTCAATTTTTTCCATCAAAACAGCATCAACATAAGGAACTGGAGAAACTGCTCCCATTCCGCCTGTATTTAATCCTGTATCTCCTTCTCCTATTCTTTTGTAATCTTTTGCTGTTGGAAGAATTTTATAGCTTTTACCGTCTGTTAAAACAAAACAGCTTAATTCGATTCCGTCCAGGAATTCTTCGATTACCACTTTTGAACTTGCTGCTCCAAATTTTTCGTGAACCAACATGTTTCTTAATTCCGTTTTTGCTTCTTCAAGATCCTGAATAATCAAAACTCCTTTTCCAGCTGCCAATCCATCTGCTTTTAAAACGTATGGTGGCTGCAACGTTTCTAAGAAATCACATCCTTTTTCAACTGTTTCGGCAGTAAAACTGTCATAAGCAGCAGTTGGAATGTTATGTTTCATCAGGAATTCTTTAGCAAACTCTTTACTTCCTTCTAACTGAGCACCTAATTTTGATGGCCCAATAACTGGAATATGCTGTAAACTTTCGTCATTTTTAAAATAATCATAAATCCCTTTTACCAACGGATCTTCTGGCCCTACGACCACCATTTTTACATTTTCCTGAATCACAAATGATTTAATCGCATCAAAATCTGTTGGAGACATTGCAACGTTTGTAGCAATTGCAGCCGTGCCCGCATTTCCTGGTGCAACAAAAAGTTTTTCGCAAAGCGGACTCTGAATCATTTTCCACGCAAAAGCATGTTCTCTTCCGCCTGATCCCAATAGTAAAATTGTCATGTGTAGTTGTATTTAGTTGTGGTGCAAAAATAATTGCTTTTGTACGTAAAAAATAATTAAATCTTAAAAACTTGTTCATTCTTCTGTGTTAGTAATTGGATAATATTATTTTTGATGAAAATTTATCTTCAAATGATTTCTCTTTTTGATATTTCGCTTCGATTAAATGGTTTTCCTATAAAGGAGGCCAAAGCTGAATTAGATAAAATCGTGAATTTATCTAAAGAAGAATACGCTCTTTTTCTTCAAAATAAAAAAGAAGAAATTGTAGATTTTCATCTAAAAAATAATCCATTTTACCAGGAATTAGTTGGAAATAATACGGATTTGATATGGGAAGATTTGCCTATTTTGAATAAACAAAATTTACAAAAACCACTTGTAGAAAGGCTTTCAAAAGGATATACTTTAAAAAATGTTTACCTCAACAAAACATCCGGATCCAGCGGAACTCCTTTTGTTTTTGCCAAGGATAAATATTGTCACGCCTTAACCTGGACTTCAATTTTTATGCGTTTTGGATGGTATAAAATCGATTTTAATCATTCGCTTCAAGCTCGCTTTTATGGTATTCCGATGGATTTTATTGGTTATCAAAAAGAGCGGATTAAAGATTTCCTGACGCATCGTTTTAGATTTCCGGTTTTCGATTTATCAGATGTTGTTCTGGAGAAATTCCTTCGAAAATTTAAAACTAAAAAATTCGATTATATCAACGGCTATACAAGTTCTATCGTTTTATTTGCCAAATATTTAGAACATAAAAATATTGTCTTAAATCAGATTTGTCCAACGTTAAAAGCGTGTTTCGTTACTTCAGAAATGCTTTTTGAATTGGATAAAAAACTGTTGGAAAAACAATTCGGAATTCCAATTATCAATGAATATGGAGCATCAGAACTTGATTTGATAGCTTTTGAAAATTTAAACGGAGATTGGCAAATAAATGCAGAAACGCTTTTTGTTGAAATTTTAGACAAAAATAATAATGTTCTCCCTTACGGGGAAGAAGGCCGAATTGTGATTACTTCTTTGTTTAATAAAGCACATCCGTTTATAAGATATGAAATAGGTGATATCGGAATTTTAGATGAAAAAAGTACGCCACAAAAACCGATTCTTAAAAAACTAATTGGCAGAACAAATGACATTGCGATTCTCCCAAGCGGAAAAAAATCACCGGGTTTGACCTTTTATTATGTAACCAAAAGCATTGTTGAAGATGACGGAAATGTAAAAGAATTTATTATCAAACAAACCCAATTCGATACTTTTGAAATTGAATATGTTAGTGATCGTGAATTACATACTGCTCAAATTCAAAAAATAGAAAAGGCAATCTCATTATATTTAGAGCCTAATTTAAACTTTAGTTTTACCCGAAGAACAGTTCTGGAAAGAAACAAAAGCGGAAAGCTAAAACAATTTAAATCTCACTTATAAATATAAATAAAATCTTACATTTGTTTTTTTTTAATTAAAACTCATGGACGATCAATCTCTACTTTCTGAAGAAACAATTTCTAATAAAATATATTTTGTCCGAGGTCAAAAAGTTATGCTTGATCGTGATCTCGCTTTACTTTATGGAATTGAAACTAAAGTTTTAAAGCAATCTGTAAAAAGAAATATTTCAAGATTTCCCGAAGATTTTATGTTTGAATTATCTCAAACTGAATTTAATAACTTGAGGTCACAAATTGTGACCTCAAGTTGGGGAGGAACTAGAATATCCCCTTTTGCCTTTACTGAACATGGCATTCTCATGCTCTCAAGCATTTTAAAAAGCGACAAAGCAATTCAAACCAATATTCTAATCATGCGTATTTTCACAAGAGTGAGACAAATGCTTTTGGATACAACGGAAATTAAAGTTGATATTCTGAAGATTCAAAAAAAGTTAGAAAATCATGATAAAAATATTGAATTGGTCTTTTCTTATTTAGATGAATTGACTGAAAAGAAAGAAGATGAAAATGAGAGAGTGAAAATTGGCTATAAAAAATAATTCCCTACTTTTTCAAGGTCGCAATTTGCGACCTTAGAGAATTGATAAATTAAAAATTGGAGATCACAAATTGTGACCTCCAATTCTGACAAGATAAATTTAATACACTTCAAAATTCATTTAAAAATTGAAGAAATTATCTCAACTTACGCAGATTCCAATTTAAACTTTACTTTTGCCAAAAGAAAGTTTTTAGAAAGAATACCACCAACTTATGAAAATCACTATAATCGCTGGCGCAAGACCTAATTTTATAAAAATTGCACCCATTATTAATGCCATAAAAAGGAAGCAAAATGAAGGTTTTGATGTTTCTTTTCGATTGGTTCATACCGGTCAGCATTATGATAAAAACTTAAGTGATACTTTTTTTGAAGAATTAAATATTCCAAAACCAAGTGTAAATCTAGAAGTAAAAAGTGGTTCTCAGGCAGAACAAACTGCGGCCATAATGATTGCTTTTGAGAAAGAATTGATTCAAAACCCTTGTGATTTAGTTTTGGTTGTTGGCGATGTCAATTCTACAATGGCGTGTTCGATCGTGGCAAAAAAATGCAACACTAAAGTAGCGCATGTAGAAGCGGGAATTCGTTCCGGAGATTTAACAATGCCGGAAGAAATCAACAGAATGTTGACGGATAGTATCACCGATTACTTTTTTACAACCTCAACTTCGGCCTCAGAAAACTTACTAAAATTGGGTTCGGATCCTGAAAATATTCATTTTGTGGGCAATGTCATGATTGATACCTTATACCAAAACATCAATAGAATTTCGGCTCCTGATTTTTGGAAAGAACATCTATTAAACGAAAAAAATTATATCATTCTAACTTTACATCGTCCCGGAAATGTTGACGAAGTTTCATCACTTCTTGAATTACTTCACGGAATTGATAATTTAGTTACTGATAAAAAAATATTGTTTCCAATTCATCCAAGAACGCAGGCTATTTTGAGTGAAAGCGATATTAAGTTTAAAAACATCATTTTTGTTGCTCCGCAAGGATACTTAAATTTCATGTATTTAATCAAAAATAGTTTTGCGGTTATTACCGATAGCGGCGGAATTTCTGAAGAAACAACCGTAATGGGAATTCCGTGTTTTACGATGCGAAATAATACTGAAAGACCTGAAACAGAAACTATAGGGTCTAATACTATCGTAGGAACATCATTAGAAAATTTACAAAAAATCTTTGGTATGTTCTTGAAAAATGGTCCACGAAAAAGTGGTATCCCGGAATTATGGGACGGGAAAGCATCTGAAAGAATTATTTCAATTTTATTGGATAAAAAATAATGAAGGAGATTTTAATTATATCAAATTATTATCCGCCAGAAAAAGGTGCTGCTGCCAATAGAATAGAGCAACTGGCTTTGAAATTAAATCAAAACGGATATGAAGTTTCGGTGATTTCTCCTTTGCCTAATTATCCTAAAGGAGAATTATTTCCGGAATATAAAGGTAAGTTCTCTGTTACCGAAAAAATTCAGAATATCACACTAAAACGTCTTTGGATTTATCCCAGTAATAGTTCGAATATCTTTAAACGAATTGTTTCAACACTTTCGTTTTCAACCACTTTATTCTTTTATTTACTTTTTGCCAAAACTCCTAAAAAGGTTATTGTGCAATCGCCGCCATTATTGCTTTCGTTTGTTTCTGTTTTTACACTTTGGCTTAAGCGTAAAACCATAATTCTAAATGTTTCAGATCTCTGGCCAACTGCTGCTATTGAACTTGAAGTGCTCAAGAAAAACAGTATCTCACACAAAATCCTGCTTTTTATTGAACGATTTATTTATAAAAAAGCAACGCATATTTTTGGTCAGTCCAATGAAATAATTGAACATATACATTCCATCTTTCCTGAAAAAAAATGCTTTTTATATCGCAATTATCCGGATCATTTTGTAGAAGATTTCCTTGAAGAAAAGGATAATTCTATAGAACCAATAAAGTTTTTCTATGCTGGTTTGCTTGGTGTCGCGCAAGGTGTTTTTGAACTTATTCAGCAATTGAAGTTAGAAAATCTAAACATCGAATTGCATATTTTTGGAGATGGCGCAGAGAAAACTCAAATTGTAAATTACCTCAACCAAAATCCGACAAAAAAAATAGTTTTTCACGGAATGTTAGAACGAAATATTCTGCATGAAACACTAAAGAATCAGGATATTGCCCTTGTTCCTCTTAAAACAAGAATTTATGGATCTGTTCCTTCAAAAATATTTGAATACAGCGCTTTAGGGTTTCCTGTTTTTTATTTTGGCGGAGGCGAAGGAGAAAATATTGTTGAAGAAAATAATTTGGGCTGGGTTGTTCCGGTTGAAGATTTTCAACAATTAAATGCAACTTTAAACCAAATTTCAGAGTTAGGAAAAGATGAAATTCAAAAAATGAAAAAGGATATTTTTCTTCATGCAAAAAGCCATTTTAATCTGGATCAGCAAATGAAGGAACTCATTGGAAAGAATGCTTTTTAAGTCAATTCGGTAAAAACAAAACGGGCAATTATCATAATATAATTGCCCGTTTCTTTATTTAATATAATTCGAAAAATCTTTGTGTTCTTCTTTTGATAATTCTTCTTTAGAAAGTGATCTGAAATAATCATATGTAATTTTCATTCCTTCAGAACGGCTTACTTTTGCTTCCCAACCTAATAACTCCTTTGCTTTTGTAGTGTCTGGCTGGCGTTGTAAAGGATCATTTACAGGTAATGGATGATAGACTACCTTTTGATTTGTTCCGGTTAATTTAATGATCTCTTCTGCAAAATCCTTGATGGTGATTTCGTCCGGATTTCCAATATTTACAGGATAAACATAATCTGAGTGTAATAATCTAAAAATACCTTCGACCTGATCGTCAACATAACAAAAAGAACGCGTTTGCATTCCGTCTCCAAAAATAGTTAAATCTTCCCCACGTAAAGCCTGACCAATAAAAGCCGGAATTACACGTCCGTCGTTCAATCGCATTCTTGGTCCGTAAGTATTAAAAATACGCACGATTCTGGTTTCTACCCCGTGAAAAGTATGATATGCCATTGTAATTGATTCCTGAAAACGTTTTGCTTCGTCATAAACACCACGTGGTCCAATTGTATTTACGTTTCCGTAATATTCTTCGGTTTGTGGGTGAACTAAAGGATCTCCGTAAACTTCAGATGTTGAAGCAATTAAAATTCTGGCTTTTTTTACTCTTGCTAATCCTAACAAATTATGCGTTCCAAGAGATCCGACTTTCAACGTCTGAATCGGGATTTTTAAATAATCTATAGGACTTGCCGGTGAAGCAAAATGTAAAATATAATCTAAATCACCAGGAATGTGTACAAACTTGGTGATATCATGATGATAAAATTCGAAATGTTCTAATTTGAATAAATGTTCTATATTTTTAAGATCTCCGGTAATCAGATTATCCATTCCAATAACATAATAGCCTTCTTTAATGAATCGGTCACATAAATGCGATCCTAAAAATCCTGCCGCTCCCGTAATAAGTATTCTTTTCATAGTAATTATTTATACATCGCAAATGTAATTGATTTGGAAATTATAAAAACTATTCTAAAAAAAAACTGCCTAAAATAATTAGGCAGTAAAATGTTATTTATTGTTTGTTTGATATATTTCAGACACTTCTGTTTTATTTTACGTCGAAAATTTGTTCCAGAATTTTAATAGTAATCAAATATGTTGGTTTTACCCCTGTCGTTCCTAATCCGCCTGATGCTAATGTGCTTCCGGTTTCAAGTGGATTATCTGAGGCGTAATACGCATAACGAACTTTGATATCGTGTGGTACGCTTTTTCTAATTTTTGATGCTGACTGAATGGCCTTTTGGTAATAAGAACCTTCCATTTCAAGACCAATTACTCCCCAGGTCGACTCATGAAAGAATTTCAATAAATCTCTGTTTTGTAATGATGTTCCAAGAACTGTAACCATTGCGCCTTCAAAAACTGCAATGTCATTTCCTTCAAACATGGCTCCTGTTAATTCATTTTCGAAGAAATAATTATCGGCTGTTCCTTCATTTATGTGTGCAGTTGGAATCATGATATCTCCTTTTCCGCCTTCCAGAATTCCGGCTTTACCCATTATCGAAACTGATTTTACATTTAGTAACGTTTCTTTTTTATATGGTTTTAATAATTCATCAATCGTCTCGTAAGCCTGCTCGCCAAAAGCATAATCCATTACAATAATAACAGGTGCTGCTTCGTCGACTACTGTTTTTGGAAACGCCGTTTTTGTCCAGTCAATTTTTGCAGTATCAAAAATCTGAACGTCAATGTTTGTTCCTGAACTATCCGGCAGCGAAATCATGCCATTTTTTAGTGCCAGTTCTTCAACAATGCTTCTGGTCTCTTTTGCGCCTGATTTACTTAACTCTTCATAAATATAAAAATCAGACTTGTCCTTGAATTTTGTTTTCAACAATGGTGTTGCAAAAATCGAATTCATTACACTATGCATATTCGCGCTTATAACGTGAATAGGGCGTTTTAAAAGGTTATTTGCCTTTAAAACTTCCTTGATATTTGTTGCCCAAATTTCACCGTGAATATGGTGTCCTAAACGTTCTCTTAAAACGGGACTAAAAGTAATGGTACGTTTATTATTGTCTACAACTTCTTCTATTGCTAATTTTCCCAGCCAGTAAATTACATGCAGGAATCTATCCGGTGCATTTTCTGAACCAAAAGCATCATATATGTCTAAAACTTCCTCAAAAGTTCGTGCTAAAATATTAGCAACATGCGAGATTGCTTTTTCTTTTTCGATTTGAGAAAGCTTTTTCGTTTGTAATACTGCTTGTTCTAATTTCATCCAATCGCGCGAAACTTCGCCGCCATCGTCTAATAAAACCCTGTTTTTTATTTTATGAGATTCAATAAAAATAAAAGTCAAATGTGTCAGGATATCATAAATGTCAGATCGCCCGCGAGTGATTTCAACATTCATTTGTTCCTCATCGATTCTATAACAATTTCTTCTTCTTTTGGGAGGAACTATTGCCTGAAAATGCGATTTAGAATATCCTTCATCTGATGTTAAATTAATGAATCTACATTGTTCAATACCTATTGGTAAACGCTCAATAACGTACAAAAGTCCGTTAAGTTCTACTTTTTCTTCGCCTATATTTCCGTAAATTTCCGGACGTAATGCTAGTAATGATTCGCGTAAACTATCGCCGGAAACTCCCATTGGTTTATAAAAACCGCGGTTGAATAAGTGGCGCATAGTAATGTACATTTTTTCGATTGCTGCAGATGATTCCTGCGCTCTTGATCTTGATATATGTTTGGTTTCTTTCATGCTATTTTATTTAAAATCTTTTTAAAAAAGATCTTCTGAATATTTTTTTATTTAAACGAAATTAGGAATTAAAAATCAAAACTTTATTAAAGCTTTATTATCTTAAAACTAATATTCTGATTGTTTTTTATTTATAATCTTCAAAATTGACTTCTATCTTTTGAAAATTCTTGTCTTCTGATAAAATTGAATTTATTTTGTTAATGCATTCCTGATTTTCTTCTGACATTATAAAGGCTAAGTCCCAAATGTCTTTTGAAAGTAAAAAAAAGCCAATGTCTGATGTAATTTCAAATAGATGTTCATCATTCATCCAAAGATTTTTAATGCTGTCGACTTTCGGGTTTATTTCGCTAATAGCATTTAAAAAATCTGATAAAAAATCTTCATTTTCAGCGCCGCTAAATATTTCGATTAGTAATTCCTGAGATTTATATGCGGGCCTGAAATTATATTTATATTTCATCAATAAAAATTATTTCTATTTCAAATTATCTGCAATATCACGGTTATTCGACAATCTCGGAATTTTATTCTGCCCGCCTAATTTTCCCTGAGATTTCATATAATCCTGAAATCCGTTTTTCGAAACTTTGGTTACAACCACTTTTCGCAACACATTTCCAGTGATTAGATCATCGTAATAAATGTTTTGTTTTCGCATTGAATCATCGATTGCTTCTGCAAAAGTTTCGATATTTTCAGGTTCATTTTCAAATTCTACCAGCCATTCATGATACGGTAATCCGTTTGACGGATTTATTTGAGGTGCGACTGTAAATTCGTTAATTACAATTTTAGTTCCTTGAGTGGCTTGTTTCATTGCATTTTCGACTTCGCTGGCAATAACATGTTCACCAAAAGCAGAAATATAATGTTTGATTCTGCCCGAAACAATGACTTTATGCGGAAATAAGGATGTAAACTGAACGGTATCACCAATATTATAACGCCATAATCCGGCATTTGTAGAAATAATCAAGGCATAATTTACACCAACTTCTACTTCGCCAATAGTATAACTTTTTGGGTTCTCTGAAAAGAATTCATCTGCTTTAATGAATTCATAGAAAATTCCTGAATTCAATAATAAAAGCATTCCTTTTTCTTTTTGCGAATCCTGATAGGCAAAAAAACCTTCAGAAGCAGGAAACAACTCAATGCTGTCTACTTTACGACCAATCATTTTTTCGAACTTGGCACGATAAGGTTCATAATTGACACCTCCGTAAATAAACAAATTAAAGTTTTTAAATAAATCCCCAATTTTCTTACCGCCACTTTTTTCCTGTAATCGCTCAAAATACATTTGTACCCATGAAGGAATTCCGGAAATTATGGTCATGTCCTGTTCAATTGTTTCCCCTACAATTGCATTTACTTTGGTATCCCAATCCTCAATACAATTGGTTTCCCAGGATGGCATTCTATTTTTTTGAAGATATTTAGGCACAAAATGCGCACCGATTCCGGATAATCTTCCAAATTTGATTCCGTATTTTTCAATTAAAATTGGACTTCCCTGCAGGAAAATCATTTTTCCATCGACAAAATCAGCATTTCCGGTTTCATATATATAGTGTAAAATCGCATTTCGCGAAGCTTCAATATGATATGGCATTGAATCCTTGGTCAACGGAATGTATTTTGCCCCGGATGTTGTTCCAGAAGTTTTAGCAAAATAAATAGGTTTTCCTTTCCAGAGAATATTTTTTTCTCCCATTCGAACCTTATCTATATAAGGTTTTAAATCTTCATAATCACGAACCGGAACGCGTTTCCTGAAATCATGAACCGTTTTTATTTTATCAAAATGATGATCTGTGCCAAACTGCGTTTCTTTGGCACTATTGATTAAACTCTTGAATATGGCTTGTTGAGTTTCGATTGGTTTATTAGCCCAAGCCTTTGTTTTATAATATATCTTGGTGGCAAATAATTTTGCTGCAACTGATTTAATAGACATTTGTTAAGGTATTATTTCTTGTCACTTTTGTTTTTATTACGAGTTTTTTCACCCGACTCCTTCTCCATCCTGTTCACTTCTTCTCTTAATTTAATTTCTTCTTCTGAAGGTTTCATATTTACTTCTACAGGTTCATCTGCATCTGCTAGAATAGAATCTTTATTAAATTTTGCATATTCTAATTCTCCCCTAAGCACTTTCTGAATACCTTTTATATAGGCCTCATTTTTCTTTAAAGCTGTTTCTAATGAATCTGATTTAATCGCTAATTCAGTTGCATTCTTTTTTAATTCTGTAGAAGAATAGCCTGGAATAAACTCGCGCAAAGGCGTAAAAGCAATGATAAAAGTAGTAATTAAAATTAAAAATATACCTCCTAATGTAAACGTTACAAAAACATTCATTAAGTTTAATTTGAATGAAAAAATTTCTTCAAAAGTGTCTTCATTCAAAATCACCAATCGGTTTTTGATGAATAATTTTTTTCTGAAATTGAATTTTTTCTTAGCCATTATGGTTCTTTATACGAGCAAATATAATAATTAATCGTCTTGTTAATGCCCTACAAAAATAAACGAATACAGTTATTTCAGCATTTTATAAAATATTTAACGCTAATAGAAACAAATATTTTAATCCAAAAACACTTCTTCTTCGTATATTTCTATATACCTTTGCGGTACAATTTAGAAATCAATTTGCTTCGGCATTAAATATACAATCATGGGAAGATTAGGTCTTACAGAAATCCTCGTAATAGTAGGTATTGTGATATTACTTTTTGGAGGTAAAAAAATTCCGGAATTAATGAAAGGTTTAGGAAGCGGAATTAAGGAATTTAAAAACGCTGCTAAAGACGATCAAACTCCACCTGCACCTTCTGTTAAAAAAGAAGAGGAAGAAATTAAATAAGAATTTAAACCCTTATTATAAACCCCAAATTACAAAATGTAGTTTGGGGTTTTGTTTTTATCTAAAAAATCTTACTTTTATCGTCCCTAAATTTAATAACAATAATTATGAAAAACCTACTTCTGATTACTGTTGCTTTTTTGTGCCTTAAAAGTTATTCACAAAAGCAACCCTTTCCGGCCAATGTAATATTTACAAATGGTCTAATGGCATCAAATAAAAATAGCCTCGATGCCCAAAATAATTATAACATCTGGAAAACTAACTTTGTCGAAGTCTGTTCTAATGGTCGATACAGAGTAAAGTTTGACAATCCGTCTGAAACTGTCTCTGAAGGAATTGGGTACGGAATGCTGCTTGCCGTTTATGCTGCTGACAAAACATTATTCGATGGTCTTTGGTTGTATTATAAAGACAACGTAAACTCTAATGGTGTAATGAATTGGAAAATCAATGGCTGTTCTGGAATTAATGGTGCAAATGGTGCAACAGATGCTGAACTTGATGCTGCTTTTGCCCTTATTGTAGCCGATTATCAATGGACAAGTACAGGAACAATTAATTATAAAAATGACGCGAAAAGTTTAATAGCTGCTATAAAAGCTCAGGAAGTCGAAGCAAATACTTTTGTTCTAAAACCGGGAGATCAATTCGGCGGAAGCCAAATTACCAATCCTTCTTATTTTTCTCCGGCGTATTACAGAGTTTTTGGAACATTTACAAACGATACTTCTTTCTGGAATTCGGTTGCGGCAAAATCATATACGGTTATCAACAATAACTTAACGGTAAATAATGCTGTTGGCGGATTGGTTTCTGATTGGTGTCAGGGATCTGGTGCTTATTCTCCTCAGGCGAGTGGATATAACAGGGAAGGAAAAACATATACGTATGATGCAGCCAGAACTCCATGGCGTATAGCTGTTGATTATGTATGGTTTGGAAATGCCGATGCGAAAGCATATGCTAAAAAATCATCTGATTTTGTTCGTGTAAATCTTGGAGGATCTTCGAATATTAAAGATGGATATAACCAGAACGGAACTCTAAATGGTCAATGGCACAATGCTACTTTTGTTGGTGCATTTGCGTGTGCAGCGATGGCAGGAGAAAATCAAACACATTTAAATGCTTCTTACACAGACTTAAATCAGTTAAACGAGCCTAACAGTTATTTTAATCATACTTTAAAAACATTGTATTCGTTTTTATTAACCGGTAATTTTTATTTGCCTCAAACGCCTGCTACTTTAGCTACTGATGATTTTGATATTGAGAAATCTATTGTTACTTTATATCCAAATCCAAGCAGTGATAAATTTACGGTTTTTGCTCCTGAAAAATCAGTGATTTCAGTAATTTCTCCACAAGGGAAAGTAATTTCAGAACAAAAAACAACTGTTGAAAATACAGAGATAAATTTATCCAACTATTCTTCTGGTTTGTATTTGATAAAAATTACAAACGGAGATAAAAGCATTATTAAAAAAGTAATTTTAAAGTAATCCATAAAAACAGAAAATCCCAAATTACGATTGTAATTTGGGATTTTTTTTTTGTTTTTATTTATTTACATTTTGTCTTATCAAAAATAGCCGTTATTCGATTTAACACCGTATCTAACTCAAATGTCTCGTTTTCGATTGCTTTACTAATTTTTGGACAATCCGTAAATTCTTGTTTAGCCATTTTTTTCATCGTTGCATCTGTCCCATATGATTTGACCGCATTTCCCATAGTATTGTATCCATAGACTAAATGGTCCGTTCCTTTCTTTCCAAAAAAATACGAAGAACTTGACAATCTGAAAGTATTTCTTCTGCTATCTCCTTTATCAAAGATTTTACCTATTTTATATTCTTTATTGTACACAATATCAAACCAACGTTTTTTTCTAGAATTAGAAAATTTTCCTGAAAAAGCATTTGCGCTCGTTAAATAAAGGTATTCCATCGTAAATATACTACCTGATTCATTAGTGTATATTATTTTAATAAGATCAGCGCTGGCTATTTTTTCAGTATCTGAATCTTCATTTATTTTAAAAGTAACTTTTGAGTCATCTTCCTCAACAAGTTTTGCTAAACCTGTTTTTTGAGTTCCATCTGTTAAATACAAAACAGCTTTATAAAATTTTGCATGTCCTGCAGTGGAGAATAATAAGACAAACAAAATTATAATTAATTTTTTCATGTTTTTGGGGTTTAAAATTTTGCGCAAATATATAGTATTAAATAAGAATTGTTTTAATAATTATTAGTAGAGAAACGTGCTTGATAACTCATAATCTTATTTCTTTTAATACCAATAGATTAGTACGTTTTAAACGTTTTTTAAAGGATATAAAAAGAAAAATCCCAAACTACAATTTGTAATTTGGGACTTTATTTTTTTGGTTTTAAATTTTATAAAACCATTGTCAACTGAATCCTTTTTCTGTCTTCATCAACTTCGGTAACTTTTACATCAACATGTTGGTGAAGCTTAACCACTTCATTTACATCGCTTACAAAACCGGCTTTCAATTGTGAAATGTGAACCAATCCGCTTTCTTTTATTCCGATGTCAACAAAACAGCCAAAATTGGTGATGTTGTTAACAATTCCAGGTAAAATCATTCCGGTTCTCAAATCTTTGATTGATTTTACATTTGCATCAAATTCAAAAACCTTAGCAGACTTTCTTGGGTCTAATCCAGGCTTTTCAAGTTCTTTTATGATGTCTTTCAGGGTTAGTAAACCAATTTCTGGTGTTATATATTTTTCTGCCTTAATTAGGGCTGTTTTTTCTTTGTTTGCAATTAAGTCGTTTACCGAAAGTTTTAAATCTTTCGCCATTTTCTCTACAACAGGATAAGCTTCCGGATGTACTGCCGAATTATCCAACGGATTTTTAGCATTCGAAATTCTAATAAAAGCCGCACCTTGCTGATACGCTTTCTCGCCTAAGCGAGGCACTTTTTTTAGCTGTTTTCTATCTTCAAACGGACCATTTTCTGAGCGATATTGTACGATGTTTTCCGCCAGTTTCTCGCCTATTCCACTCACGTAGCTTAATAAGTGTTTACTAGCCGTGTTAATATTAATTCCAACCGAGTTTACGCAGCGAATTACGGTATTATCTAACTCTTCTTTTAGTTTCGTTTGATCTACATCATGTTGATATTGTCCAACTCCAATTGCTTTTGGGTCGATTTTCACCAACTCAGCCAAAGGATCAGAAAGTCGTCGTCCGATAGAAACTGATCCACGAACCGTTACATCATAATTAGGAAATTCTTCACGCGCAATTTTTGAAGCCGAATATACCGAAGCTCCTGCTTCAGAAACTATAAAAACCTGTAGCGGTTTATCAAACGCGATTTTTTTTATGAAAAATTCGGTTTCTCTTGAAGCCGTTCCGTTTCCAATAGAAATGGCATCAATTTGATACGCATTTACCATCGAACGGATTTTTTTGATCGCCATGGCTTCCTCATTTTGAGGTGCATGCGGATAAATCGTTTCATTGTATAATAAATCGCCTTTTTCGTCCAGACAAACTACTTTACAACCGCTTCTAAATCCCGGATCGATTGCCAGAATTCTTTTTTCTCCCAAAGGCGGCGCTAATAATAACTGACCTAAATTGTTCGCGAAAACCTGAATAGAATTGGCATCAGCTTTTGCTTTTGCTTCCTGCAAAGTTTCGTTTCCAATCGCCGGATTCAATAATCGTTTGTAACTGTCTTCTATCGCTAATTGCAAATGTGCCGTTGTACTATTTTGTTTTTTAATGATAATCTCATCAATTACATCATAAGCTTCGTCGATATCAACATCTACTTTCATCTTCACAAAACCTTCGTTTTCTGCACGAAGCATTGCTAATAAACGGTGTGAAGGTGCTTTTGTCAAAGGTTCTTCCCAATCAAAATACTGACTGAATTTTTGTGCTCCTTCTTCTTCAGCTTTCTTTTTTACAACTTTAGTTCCAATAGTCGCTTTTCGTTGATATAAACGTCTTAATTGTTTACGAACATAAATATTTTCGTTAATCCATTCGGCCACAATATCGCGTGCGCCTTGCATTGCTGCTTCTTCATTAATAACATTTTCATTAAGATATTGTGTCGAAATAAAATCGACATCAACATCATTTTCAGACATGATGATTTTTGCCAAAGGTTCTAAACCAAATTCGCGCGCAACATCTGCCTTTGTTTTTTTCTTCTTTTTATATGGTAAATAAAAATCTTCAATTTCTTGTAAATCAAAACTTTGTTCAATTTTCTGTTTCAATTCAGGCGTAAGCGATTTTTGCTCTTCTATCGATTTTAGAACCGCTTCTTTACGTTTTACAATCGCTTCGTATTCTTTATGAAGTTTTGCAATTTGCTCAATCTGAACTTCATCAAGGTTTCCGGTTGTATCTTTTCGGTAACGCGAAATAAACGGAATCGTACAATCTTCGTCTAATAATTTAACCGTGTTTTGAATGTTAATCGCTGCTGTTGGAACAGTCTTGGCAATGAATTGAATATTAGTCATTCTTGTTTTATTTGAATAGCAAACATGCAAAGTGTTTCGAGAAGTTTGCAAATGTTTTATTATATTACTGTTTTAGATTTATCAAAACTAACATAAATCTTTTGATTATTTTTAATTCTAAATTTACTCCAGCTTTTTTTTCTCTGGTGGGAGAAAATTTTCTCCTGTTACAACACTTTTTCCAGTTTTATCTTCTAAAGCTATTCTTGCATTTTTTGCAATTGCACCGCCTTTTTTACTTGCTTTCGCATTTTGTAAAAGTCCTTTGGCTTCATCACTTTCGGCAATTTGTCTAGTTGAAAGTTCTGCCAAAGCAGTAAAAATCAATTCTGCTTCAGACATGTGATCTCTTAAATTTTGAGATTCTAATCCTTTTACTTCTTTGTGTTTTTTTACTGATAATCCTGTCCATTCCTGATGAATAATATTGGTAAGCATTGCAAATTCATCCTTTTTCTCTACTCCGGATTCTTTCCAATAATCAGTTAATTTATTACGAGTCTCCTGCCCTGTCATTCTTTGCTGAATCCATTTCTCACTTCTACCTAAATTTTGCCAATTTTCACGAGCACGATCTAAACTTTGAGACGGATCTGCCAATTCCTGAAGTCTTTCATAACCAACTTTCGCCAACCATTGTTTAAAGGGTTCAGCTTTTGGAGAAGGAATAGATTGAATTAAGCGTAATAAAGTTTCAGTATCCGCAGTATCTGTCAGTCGATTTTTTCCATCATCAGCTATCATTTTCAACTGTCCGATTTTTTCGGACACTTCACTTCCTTCTTTTAAAAGTTTAGTTTTTAAATCTGCCCAATATTTTCTTGGACGATCTGTACCTGTTAAAATCTGAATCACATCAATTACTGAGAAATACCAAATTTCTTTATCCGCATCATAATGGCTTCTTACTTTTTTTTGTTCAAATAGTTGTATTGGACTCATTGATTGTGAATTACATTATTATATTTTTTCCTAAATTTTAATACAACTAAAATAATATCTTTGTTTGTAATTTTTAGCCAATGAAAGTTTTATTACTGTCACTTTTATGTATTAATATCTTCGTTTTTATTCTTGCCGGATATGATAAAAATCAAGCCAGAAAAAATAAACGCAGAATTCCTGAAAATACACTGTTTTTCTTTGAAGCAATTGGTGGAACAATAGGTTTATTAACAGCTATGCTTTTCTTTAGACATAAAACGAGTAAAACTTCTTTTATTATAAAATTCTCGGCAATTGTTTTTATTCAAATTTTAATTGCTTTTCTATTGTTTATTAACAACGTAAATATCTTTACAATTGCTTTATTTTTAACTAATTAGCCATATTTAAATATAGATATTAACAATGTTAATAAGTATAAAATAATCTTATAAAATACTGAAATTAACCGATTTAAACAAAAAACCGGATGAATTTTAAAAATCCGCCCGGCTTACTATTCTTATTGGTGCGGAGCACCCGATTTTTTTTTGACTTTTTACTGACAAGCGATTTTATTCACTCTGTTTTGGTGTCTTCCACCTTCAAAAGCTGTTGTTAAAAACGTTTCAACAATTTCTACCGCTTGAGGAATAGATGTAAAACGCGCCGGAATACTCACAATATTTGCATCATTGTGTAAACGGGTTAAATAAGCAATTTCTTTAGTCCAACATAAACCTGCTCTTACTTTAGGGTGTTTATTAACAGTCATTGCAATTCCGTTTCCGCTTCCGCAGATAACGATTCCAAAATCAGCTTTACCTTCAGATACATCATTTGCAACCGGATGACCAAAATCAGGATAATCAACAGAATCCTCAGAATCTGTACCATAATTGGTTACTTCATATCCTTTTGCTTTAAGCATTTCAACAATTGCTTTTTTATAATCTGGTCCAGCGTGGTCATTTCCTATCGAAATTTTCATTTTTTCTATACTATTAAGTTGTGTTATGCAAATTTACTTAAAGAATTTCTTAGCTGTGTACTATTTAGAAAAAACTTAGCCACGAATTTCACAAATTAGCACTAATTATTGTTCTTTGTAAAAATCAAAAGTGTTTTTAAAAGCTAAAATTCAATTCGAATAAATTCGTGAAATTCGTGGCAAAAAATGTAAAATTACAACTAGCTTTATATCAAAAACTTAACACTTATCAACATTATTAACAACGTTGTAAGTATCTCATAATCAATAAATAATAAGCAGTTATTTTGTTAAAATTTTATAATGTTAATAGCAAAACGTAATTCGTTGATATTCAGTTAACTTTAAATTAACATTATTTGTTCATAAGTTCGGATAGAAAATTAGAAGTTTTTTTTGGTTGTGTCAAAAAAAAACCTAATCCAAAACTGCAATGAAATAACCTAATAAAGTTTCATGAATTTTTAGAAAAGTTATCAATACCAAAAATGCCATTTTCAACAAAAATCAACCTATCAACTTATCTACAAAATCAATTGTTTTTTGGTTGTCAACCGTTGTTAATTAAAATACTAAAACGCTTATAAATTAATCCTTTAACTAAATATAAGTATGTTGATAACTCAAGATAACTAAGAGAAACTTCATTTCAATGCTTTTAAAAATAAATTTATAGCACATATTAACAAGCTATAATAACAACCAAAAATTAATTTAATTTAAATTTTTCTTTTTGTTGTATTTAATATATGTTGACAACTTTGAAAGTTTAAAAAGAAAAAATATTTTTTGAAATTGAAAAAATAGATCGATTCAAACAATTTTGAGAGGGTTATTAAGATTGTCTAGAATTTGCTGAACTTCGTCGAAATCGTTTGGATGAACTTTGAGTTTGATTCCACCCAGTGCCGTTGTATACATTGGAACAACTGAAAGGGTCATTTCGTTTTCAAAATAATATGGAATTTGCTCTTGCTCTAATAAGTGTTTGAGAACGACTGTTTCGTGCTGATAATTGAATACTGCAATGGTTTTAAAGCTTTCCATATTAGGTCTTTTTGTAAATATACGAAAGTTATATTTTTAATAATTTATTTGTTAAAATCTATAATCTGATATCTTATTTGTAATTTTAACTTTTTAAGAAAAGATATATGAGTAAGAAAATTAGAAAGCCGATAAAAAATGAGAAAGATTTCTCGAATAAAATAATAAAAATTTTATCGCAAAGTCCTAATAAAGCATTTAATTACAAACAAATAGGAGCAAAGCTTGAACTTGACGATACAAAAAGCAGAAACCAGATTATAAAAGATTTAAAAATACTGGCTGCTTCAAAAAAAATAATAGAATCTGAACCTGGAAAATATTTAGTAAAAGCCGAAAGTCAGGATTATTACGAAGGAACAATTGATATGACCAGTAGAAAAACGGCATATTTTATTTGTCCTGATTTTAGTGAAGATGTTTTTATCCCGACCAATAATTTGAATCGTGCGCTGGACAAAGACAAAGTAAAAGTTTACGTTTATAACAGAAGAAAAGGTAAAAGACCTGAAGGTGAAGTAATTGAAGTTATAGAAAGAAATAAAACAGAATTTGTTGGTGTAATTGATATTCAACCCAATTTTGCTTTTGTTTCTACAGCAAATCCTAAAATGTATACTGATATTTTTATCCCAAAAGATAAATTTGGAGAAGCAGAAAATGGTGATGTTGTTTTAGTTACGATCGAAGACTGGCCTAAAAGAGCTGATAGTCCATTTGGTTCTGTTATAAAAGTTTTAGGAAAACCTGGAGAACATAATACAGAGATTCATGCTATTTTGGCTGAATACGGTTTGCCATCAGATTTTCCGGTAGAAGTAGAGGTTTATGCACAAAAAATTGATACCTCGATTCAGGAATCTGAGATTGCAAAACGTCGTGATATGCGTGATACACTTACGTTTACGATAGATCCAAAAGATGCAAAAGATTTTGATGATGCCTTGTCATTCAATAAGTTAGAGAATGGAAATTACGAAATTGGTATTCATATTGCCGATGTTTCGTATTATCTTGAAGAAGGTACAATCTTAGATGATGAAGCGTATCAACGGGCAACTTCAGTTTATTTAGTAGACAGAGTAGTGCCAATGCTTCCGGAAGTTTTGTCTAATTTTGCCTGTTCATTACGTCCAAATGAAGAGAAATATACGTTCTCAGCTATTTTTGAAGTTTCAGAAAACGCACAAGTGATCAACCAATGGTTTGGCAGGACAGTAATTTATTCAGATCAGCGATTTGCATACGAAGAAGCACAATATATCATTGAAACAAAAGACAGTACAATTCCGGTTGATATTTCAATTACCGGAGAATCATATACTGTTTCTGATGAAATTACAAATGCTACTCTAAAATTAGATGAATTGGCTAAGATTCTAAGAAAGAAAAGAATGGCAAATGGCGCTATTTCTTTCGATAAAGTCGAAGTGAAGTTTAATCTTGATGCAGAAGGTGAACCGGAAGGAGTTTATTTTAAAGTTTCTAAAGATGCGAATCATCTTATTGAAGAATTCATGCTTTTGGCCAATAGAAAAGTGGCTGAATACATTGGGAAACAGAAGAAAACATTTGTTTACAGGATTCACGATGAACCAAATGAAGACAAATTAATTGCAATGCAAACCGTAATTGCTAAATTTGGTTATAAAATAGATTTTAGAAACAAAGGCGATATTTCGAAATCATTGAATGCTTTGATGGAAGAAGTAAATGGTAAAAAAGAGCAAAATTTAATTGATACTCTTGCTATTAGAAGTATGAGCAAAGCCAAATATTCGACAGAAAATATTGGCCATTATGGTTTAGCTTTTGATTATTACAGCCATTTTACTTCACCAATTCGTCGTTATCCGGATGTTATGGTACATCGTTTGCTGCAATATTACCTGGATAATGGAGCTTCTGTAGATGAAGAAGTTTATGAAACAAAGTGTTTACATTGTTCGAATATGGAAAGTTTAGCCACGAATGCTGAACGAGACAGTATTAAATACATGCAGGTTAAATACATGCAGGATCACCAGGACGAAGAATTTCTTGGAGTTATTTCCGGTGTTACCGAATGGGGAATTTATGTTGAAATTGTTTCAAACAAATGCGAAGGAATGGTAAGAATCAGAGAAATAAAAGATGATTATTATACCTTCGATGAAAAGCAATATGCTTTAGTAGGGGCAACTTCAAATAGTATTTTACAACTTGGAGATGAAATATATGTAAAGGTTAAAAATGCCGATTTAGTTAAAAAACAACTGGATTTCCATTTTTTGAGAAGAGCAGAATAGAAGTTTAATTTAAAAAATAAAAGTATGAAAAAGTTAATTATAGGAGCTGCAATTTTATTTGTTCAAATGTCTTTTGGTCAGGTTACCAAAGAATTAGGTGATTTTGATACGGTTAAAGTTTATGATAAATTAAGTGTAAAATTAGTTCAGTCATCTGAAAATAAATTGGTTATAAAAGGAGCAAGGGAAGCAGAATTAGAAGCTGTTAATAAAAATGGTATTTTAAAAATAAGAATGCCTTTTCCTAAACTTTTATCTGGAAATGATCTTGAGGTAACTTTGTATTATAAACACATTGAATTGATTGATGTTAATGAAGGTGCAGAAGTTACAAGTAACGAAACATTAAAAGCTACTTCGTTTAAAGTGAGTGCACAAGAAGGCGGTAAGATCAATGTAGATTTAGATGTTGATAAACTTAAAGTAAGTTCAGTTTCTGGTGGAGAAATTATTGCAACTGGTAAAGCAGATAATCTTGATGCAAGTTTAGGAGCTGGCGGATATTTCCTTGGAAGTAAATTATCCACGTCTCAGACTAAAGTAAGCGTTTCTGCGGGCGGAAAAGCAGATGTGAATGCTTCGACCTTAGTTGATGCAAAAGTAAGCGCAGGAGGCTCTATTTACATTTATGGTAAACCAAAACAAATTAATCAGAAAACAGTTTTTGGAGGTAAAATCGAAGAAGTAAAATAAGAAATCGTATTTGAATGATAAATGATATTTTGGCTGGACTGCCATGGGGACTTTTTCTAAGTTTTATGGTAGGTCCAGTATTTTTTATACTACTGGAAACCAGTATTACAAAAGGATTCAGAGCTGCAATAGTTTTTGATCTTGGTGTAGTATTAGGTGATATTTTTTTTATAGGAATTGCTTATTTAGGAAGTTACAGACTTATTCAGAGTTTAAAGGATAAACCTGCACTCTTTATTTTTGGCGGAATTATTATGCTGGCTTACGGTATAATCTCTTTTGTAAGATTAAAAAATGAAGAAAAAATTGATGATGAAGAAATTGATCGTGACATCATCAAAAGAAATTACGGCAGTTTGTTTATAAAAGGCTTTTTACTTAATGTTATCAACATTGGTGTATTAGGTTTCTGGCTTGCAGTTATCATATCTGTAGGACCAAAATTAGAAATGCAAAACTCAAGAATGTTTACTTTTTTTACGGCAGTTATTATAACATATTTACTAGTAGATTGTATTAAAATATTATTAGCCAAACAGTTAAAATCTAAAATGACTCCAACTAATATTCTTAAGATAAAAAAAGCTATTAGTATTGTTTTAATGGTTTTTGGACTGGTGTTAATAACTCAGGGTTGGTTTCCAAAAGAGAAAGAAATGGTTCGAAATGCCTTTGAAAAGATTGAAAAGTAGTTGTTAATAACTCAAAAATATACATTTAAACCTCTGTATTTCAGAGGTTTTTTTATGTTTATAAGTGTAATTTAATCCCTGCGATGAACGAATTAATCTCATTTAGTTTTCCGAGCAGTTTGTGGAAAATTAACCATAAAAAAAACCTCCAAGTTTCCTTGAAGGTTTTTGAGGCATCGTCCGGATTCGAACCGGAGTAGGAGCTTTTGCAGAGCCCAGCCTAGCCGCTCGGCCACGACGCCGTAGTTGAACGGATGGCAAAAGTAACTAAAATCTTTAAATTTCAAAAGATTAAAATGAAGTATTTTTAAAAATTAGCTTTTTAATTTTAAGAATTACTTTCTATTTTCGGTCATTTTTATAGTAACTGATTCAACATCACCACCAATAGGAGGATTTATTTTAGAAACCCAAACTGTTGTTTTTTCTATCATTTCTATTTCGGCAAGTACACGAATATTGATTCTTTTGGCTACATGTTCTAATAAATGGGAACGAATTGCCATTTCTTCGGTAACAATTTTGTTCAAATGAACATAGTCAACAGTATCTAAAAGATGATCTGTTTGTGCTGATTTTTGTAAATTGGTTTTAATTTTTAGATCAACAGTGTAATCAGATCCAATTTTTCCTTCTTCAATTAAACATCCGTGGTAGGAAAAAGTACGGATATTTTTTAGTTTAATAACTCCCATTTTCTTGTTGTTTCAAGTTTAAAGTTTCAGGTTTAACGCCAGTTAAGTAACTTTAAACCTGAAACCTGAAACCTTTTTTTTATCTTTGCTAAAATTACTATAAAATAATGGCATCAGAAGAGAAATCACTCAATTTTATTGAACAAATCATAGAAGAAGATCTTAAATCAGGTCTGTCACAAAGCAAACTTCACTTTCGTTTTCCACCGGAACCAAATGGTTATTTACATATTGGTCATGCAAGTTCTATTGCATTAAATTTTGGTTTAGGACTTGATTATCAATCTCCTGTAAATTTACGTTTTGATGATACAAACCCAGAAAAAGAAGAACAGGAATTTGTTGACGCCATTAAAAAAGATGTTGAATGGTTGGGTTATACCTGGTCAGAAGAACGTTATGCTTCAGATTATTTCCAACAATTGTATGATTGGGCAGTTTTATTAATTAAAAAAGATAAAGCATATGTTGATAGCCAATCTTCTGAAGATATGGCAATTCAAAAAGGAACTCCATCTACAATTGGAACTGATAGCCCGTATAGAAATCGTTCTGTTGAAGAAAATTTAGGATTATTTGAAAGAATGAAAAATGGTGAATTTGAGGCTGGAACTCATATTCTTCGTGCAAAAATTGACATGAAATCAACTAATATGTTGATGCGTGATCCTATTATGTACAGAATTTTACATAAAGAACATCACAGAACTGGTGATTCCTGGAAAATTTATCCAATGTATGATTGGGCACACGGACAAAGTGATTATTTAGAAGGAATTTCACATTCATTCTGTACACTTGAATTCTTGCCTCATCGTGAATTATACGATTGGTTTTTAGATCAGATTTTAGACGAAAATAAACTACGTCCAAAGCAAAGAGAATTTGCAAGACGTAACTTATCACATACTGTTGTTAGTAAAAGAAAATTACAGCAACTAGTTAAGGAAAAGCATGTTAACGGTTGGGATGATCCAAGAATGTCTACTATTTCAGGATTAAGAAGACGTGGTTATACCGCTGCATCATTACGTAATTTTGCCAATACAACCGGAATTGCAAAACGTGATAATTTGATAAATGTATCCGTTTTGGAGTTTTGTATTCGTGAAGATTTGAACAAAATTGCACCTCGTGTAATGGCTGTTTTAGATCCTGTAAAACTGGTAATTACAAATTATCCTGAAGGAAAAGAAGAGTGGTTGGAAGCCGAAAATAATCAGGAAGATGAAAGTGCCGGTTTTAGGAAAGTACCTTTTTCTCGTGAATTATATATCGAAAGAGAAGACTTTCTTGAAGAAGCTCCTGCGAAGTTTTTCCGTTTGACTTTAGGAAAAGAAGTACGTCTTAAAAATGCTTATATTATTAAAGGTGAAAGTGTTATAAAAGATTCCGAAGGAAATATTACAGAGATTCATGTAACTTATGATACGGATTCTTTGAGTGGAAGTGGGACAGAAGCAAGTCAAAGAAAAGTATCCGGAACATTGCATTGGGTTTCTATTTCACACGCAATTGAGGCTGAAGTTCGTATGTATGATCGTTTGTTTACAGATGAAGCTCCGGACAGTTATAAAGACAAAAATTTCTTAGATTTTGTGAATCCTAAGTCCTTAGAAATTATCACTGGTTTTGTTGAACCAAGTTTATCAACAGCGCAAAACGAAGATAAATTTCAGTTTCAACGTTTAGGTTATTTTACTGTTGATAAAGATTCAACTACTTCAAAATTAGTATTTAACAAAACTGTTGGACTTAAAGATGCCTGGGAAGAAAAAGGTAAAAAAGAAGAAAACAGTATCAATAATTCTTTAAAAGATATAAACAAATACTTTAAAGTTGAGACCAAACCGGAACGTATTGCAATTGAAAGTGCAATAGGGGAGAGTATTAAAAATGTTTCGAGTTTTTCTTTATTACAAAATTCATTAAAGAAGAATATCAACAATAATAAGGGATCATTGTTATTTGCTCAGTTTATTTTGAAGTATTCAATTTTGAAATCTAAGGATTTCGAAGAAGATGATATTAAAAAATTATATACGATGTCTCTTAGAAGTGAGTCGACTTATGTGAGATCTAAGGCACTTTTAAATTTAAGAGACATAGAAGATTTAAGTTTGAAAAATCAATTTGAAGATGAAATTTTGAAATTGTATTCAAATCCACCAAAAAATGCTTCAGAGCGAGAAATTGAAATTCTTGCTGAGATGGTAAAAAAATAATATCAATATAATCTA
>NZ_JRLF01000012.1 GCF_001404985.1 Flavobacterium aquidurense | reverse complement strand
AAAAAACCCTGATTCTTTCGAAACAGGGTTTTAAAAAGAAAGGCGACGACATACTCTCCCACATAACTGCAGTACCATCTGCGCAGGCGGGCTTAACTACTCTGTTCGGGATGGGAAGAGGTGAGCCCCGCCGCAATAACCACCTTAAGGTCGTTTTTGCAATGGGTAACCAGATTAACTGATCAACATTACATAATATCTTAACATACTGAGATAAAGAAAAGTATTTTTATTTATTATTTTTAGAAAGTTTCTTCTCCCCGATTTGCATCGGGGAGAAAAGGGTGTACATAAGCTTACGGATTATTAGTACTACTCGACTATGACATTACTGCCTTTACATCTATAGCCTATCAACGTGGTCATCTTCCACGATCCTTAAAAGAAATCTCATCTTGTGGTGGGTTTCGCGCTTATATGCTTTCAGCGCTTATCCCTTCCAAACGTAGCTACTCTGCGGTGCCCCTGGCGGGACAACAGATACACTAGAGGTTTGTCCAATTCGGTCCTCTCGTACTAGAATCAGATCCACTCAAATTTCTAACGCCCACAGTAGATAGAGACCGAACTGTCTCACGACGTTCTGAACCCAGCTCGCGTGCCACTTTAATGGGCGAACAGCCCAACCCTTGGGACCTTCTCCAGCCCCAGGATGTGACGAGCCGACATCGAGGTGCCAAACCCCCCCGTCGATATGAGCTCTTGGGGGAGATCAGCCTGTTATCCCCGGCGTACCTTTTATCCTTTGAGCGATGGCCCTTCCATGCGGAACCACCGGATCACTATGCTCTACTTTCGTACCTGATCGACCTGTATGTCTCTCAGTCAAGCTCCCTTATGCCATTGCACTCTACGCACGGTTACCAAGCGTACTGAGGGAACCTTTAGAAGCCTCCGTTACTCTTTTGGAGGCGACCACCCCAGTCAAACTACCCACCAAGCAATGTCCCCCGATACTCGGGGTTAGGCCTCAGATAAACAAAGGGTTGTATTTCAACAATGACTCCACAACGCCTGGCGACGCCACTTCACAGTCTCCAACCTATCCTACACATCATTTATCCAAGGTCAATACTAAGCTATAGTAAAGGTGCACAGGGTCTTTTCGTCCCACTGCGGGTAAACGGCATCTTCACCGTTACTACAATTTCACCGAGCTCATGGCTGAGACAGTGTCCAGATCGTTACACCATTCGTGCAGGTCGGAACTTACCCGACAAGGAATTTCGCTACCTTAGGACCGTTATAGTTACGGCCGCCGTTTACTGGGGCTTCAATTCAATGCTTCTCCGAAGATAACATCTCCTCTTAACCTTCCAGCACCGGGCAGGTGTCAGGCCCTATACTTCATCTTACGATTTTGCAGAGCCCTGTGTTTTTGATAAACAGTCGCCTGGACCTCTTCACTGCGGCCCCCATTGCTGGGGGCGACCTTTCTCCCGAAGTTACAGGTCTATTTTGCCTAATTCCTTAGCCATGAATCTCTCGAGCACCTTAGGATTCTCTCCTCAACTACCTGTGTCGGTTTACGGTACTGGTACTAATTACCTGAAGTTTAGAGGTTTTTCTTGGAAGCCCTTAGGCGCACTATCTCTTTGTCCGAAGACTCCGAGTACTATCGTATTTCCCCAAGACGCGTGGATTTGCCTGCGCATCTTATAGGTAGGTACTTCAACGAACTATTCCGTCAGTTCGCGGCGCTTTCATCACTCCGTCACCCCATCACAGTAATTAGTAGTACGGGAATATTAACCCGTTAGCCATCGACTGTCCCTTTCGGGTTCGCCTTAGGACCAGACTAACCCACAGCTGATTAGCATAGCTGTGGAAACCTTAGTTTTTCGGTGTGCGGGTTTCTCGCCCGCATTATCGTTACTTATGCCTACATTTTCTTTTCTAACCAGTCCAGCATACCTTACGATACACCTTCAACCCTGTTAGAATGCTCCCCTACCACTTAGAGTAAACTCTAAATCCATAGCTTCGGTAATATACTTATGCCCGATTATTATCCATGCTCGTCCGCTCGACTAGTGAGCTGTTACGCACTCTTTAAATGAATGGCTGCTTCCAAGCCAACATCCTAGCTGTCTGGGCAGACAAACCTCGTTCTTTCAACTTAGTATATATTTGGGGACCTTAGCTGATGGTCTGGGTTCTTTCCCTCTCGGACTTGGACCTTAGCACCCAAGCCCTCACTGCTGTGAAACATTATATAGCATTCGGAGTTTGTCAGGAATTGGTAGGCGGTGAAGCCCCCGCATCCAATCAGTAGCTCTACCTCTATATAACTTTATGCACAGCGCTGCACCTAAATGCATTTCGGGGAGTACGAGCTATTTCCGAGTTTGATTGGCCTTTCACCCCTACCCACAGGTCATCCGAAGACTTTTCAACGTCAACCGGTTCGGTCCTCCACTGTGTGTTACCACAGCTTCAACCTGCCCATGGGTAGATCACACGGTTTCGCGTCTAACACTACTGACTAAAGCGCCCTATTCAGACTCGCTTTCGCTACGGATCCGTGGCTTAACCACTTAACCTTGCCAGCAACGTTAACTCGTAGGCTCATTATGCAAAAGGCACGCCGTCACCCCACGAAAGGGCTCCGACCGCTTGTAAGCGTATGGTTTCAGGATCTATTTCACTCCGTTATTCACGGTTCTTTTCACCTTTCCCTCACGGTACTGGTTCACTATCGGTCTCTCAGGAGTATTTAGCCTTAGCGGATGGTCCCGCCAAATTCAGACAGGGTTTCACGTGCCCCGCCCTACTCAGGATACCACTATCTATTATACTCGTTACCCATACGGGACTATCACCCTCTATGGTGTCACTTTCCAGTAACTTCCGGTTCCTTGTACATAAAATGTCGTGGTCCTACAACCCCAACATTGCCGTAACAACATTGGTTTGGGCTAATCCGCGTTCGCTCGCCACTACTTACGGAATCACTTTTGTTTTCTTCTCCTCCGCCTACTTAGATGTTTCAGTTCAGCGGGTTTGCCCACCTATCGGTGTACTATGTCTTCAACATAGTGGGTTGCCCCATTCAGGTATCTGCGGATCAATCGGTGTGTGCCCGTCCCCGCAGCTTTTCGCAGCTTATCACGCCTTTCATCGCCTCTGAGAGCCAAGGCATCCCCCATACGCCCTTATTTTGCTTATTGTACCAATCATAAAATCAATTATGACCGTTTTTTTTTGTCTTTTATTATTTGTATTACTACTATAACAAAAAACGCTTTCTACTTTTTATTATTTTCTTATCTCAATATGTCAATGAACTTTTATTTACTATATTTATAGTAAATCAGTGGAGAATAACGGAGTCGAACCGTTGACCTCCTGCGTGCAAGGCAGGCGCTCTAGCCAGCTGAGCTAATCCCCCATTTCTTAAATCTTAGATTATAGAATTCAGATTTTAGATTTCTAATTCTTCTCTAATTTCTTTGGTGAATTCCAACTTCCAGAATTTCCTTTTTTTAAGTTAAATAGTAGTCCCGGGCAGACTCGAACTGCCGACCCCTACATTATCAGTGTAGTACTCTAACCAGCTGAGCTACGAGACTCTGTTTTACTTAAAATTTATTATTTGAACTAACAGCAAGAGTAAAATAGCCTTAAAATTATAATCCCATAAAGCTTCTTCTTTTTTCCCCAGCGTGTGTTTCCACTAACACTCAGGGCTCTAGAAAGGAGGTGTTCCAGCCGCACCTTCCGGTACGGCTACCTTGTTACGACTTAGCCCTAGTTACCAGTTTTACCCTAGGCAGCTCCTTGCGGTCACCGACTTCAGGCACCCCCAGCTTCCATGGCTTGACGGGCGGTGTGTACAAGGCCCGGGAACGTATTCACCGGATCATGGCTGATATCCGATTACTAGCGATTCCAGCTTCACGGAGTCGAGTTGCAGACTCCGATCCGAACTGTGACCGGTTTTATAGATTCGCTCCTGGTCGCCCAGTGGCTGCTCTCTGTACCGGCCATTGTAGCACGTGTGTAGCCCAAGGCGTAAGGGCCGTGATGATTTGACGTCATCCCCACCTTCCTCACAGTTTGCACTGGCAGTCTTGTTAGAGTTCCCGACATGACTCGCTGGCAACTAACAACAGGGGTTGCGCTCGTTATAGGACTTAACCTGACACCTCACGGCACGAGCTGACGACAACCATGCAGCACCTTGTAAATTGTCTTGCGAAAGTTCTGTTTCCAAAACGGTCAATCTACATTTAAGCCTTGGTAAGGTTCCTCGCGTATCATCGAATTAAACCACATGCTCCACCGCTTGTGCGGGCCCCCGTCAATTCCTTTGAGTTTCATTCTTGCGAACGTACTCCCCAGGTGGGATACTTATCACTTTCGCTTAGCCACTGAGATTGCTCCCAACAGCTAGTATCCATCGTTTACGGCGTGGACTACCAGGGTATCTAATCCTGTTCGCTACCCACGCTTTCGTCCATCAGCGTCAATCCATTAGTAGTAACCTGCCTTCGCAATTGGTATTCCATGTAATCTCTAAGCATTTCACCGCTACACTACATATTCTAGTTACTTCCTAATAATTCAAGTTTAACAGTATCAATGGCCGTTCCACCGTTGAGCGATGGGCTTTCACCACTGACTTATTAAACCGCCTACGGACCCTTTAAACCCAATGATTCCGGATAACGCTTGGATCCTCCGTATTACCGCGGCTGCTGGCACGGAGTTAGCCGATCCTTATTCTTACGATACCGTCAAGCTGCTACACGTAGCAGTGTTTCTTCTCGTATAAAAGCAGTTTACAATCCATAGGACCGTCATCCTGCACGCGGCATGGCTGGATCAGGCTTGCGCCCATTGTCCAATATTCCTCACTGCTGCCTCCCGTAGGAGTCTGGTCCGTGTCTCAGTACCAGTGTGGGGGATCTCCCTCTCAGGACCCCTACCCATCGTAGCCTTGGTAAGCCGTTACCTTACCAACTAGCTAATGGGACGCATGCTCATCTTTTACCGTTGTGACTTTAATTATAAAATGATGCCATTTCATAATACTATGAGGTATTAATCCAAATTTCTCTGGGCTATCCCTCTGTAAAAGGTAGATTGCATACGCGTTACGCACCCGTGCGCCGGTCTCTACTTCCGAAGAAGCATACCCCTCGACTTGCATGTGTTAAGCCTGCCGCTAGCGTTCATCCTGAGCCAGGATCAAACTCTTCATCGTATATTGTTGATCTTAATTACTCAAGATCGTATTGTTATTCGAATCAGTCTCTATCGGTTCTTTTCAATCTCTCGATTATCTTACTCTTTATTCTTTTGTTTTAACATCTCTGTTAAAACGGCTGTCAATTCAATATGTCTACGAACGTGTTTCTTTTTTTTGTTTCGCTTGTGTTGCAAAGCGGGTGCAAAAGTAGGTACTTAATTTACATTTCCAAGCATTTTCTTTATATAATTTCAATATTTTTTCAAACTTTTTCCTAACACACTGATAACAAAAAAATTAGATTTCAATGATTTTTCCCTTTTAAAAGAATTTTCCTATAACAAATACTTTCATTCATTTTTAATATCTGAATAACGTATCATTTTTATTTGTCTCACTAGTTGATTCCGTATTTAGTGATGCCCTTTTTTAGAGATTTTGAGAGTTTATAGGTCTCGTAAAACTACAGATGTTTCATTTTTGGGATAATTGGAACGTTTTTATAAAGTTTTGGATCATTTTTGACAAGTGTATCTAAATTGAATAAATTAATTTTATCTAATCTCAGGTTTAATTTTATGGTATCTTTTATATCCTTGAATGTATTTATTACTTACTTAAACGTTTTTTGAATGAAACTGCGCTGAAAAGACAATAACATAGTAGTAAAAAAGAGTAGCCATTAGGATTTTTGAGTCTTTATAGTATTAAAAATTCTTTTATGTTAAGACTATATTCGATTTTATTGTTTTTTCTTTTAAGTCATGTAGTTAGTGCTCAAGATGATATTATTATTAAAGGAACTGTGATTGATATTAAAACGCAACTTCCTGTAGAAATTGCTACGATTTATTTTAATACGGTCGAAGATTCTATTATTGCACGTGCAACAACAGATAAAAATGGTTTTTTTAGCATAAGCACCACGAAATACGACAAACCGGTTTTTATGAAAATGGATTATCGCGGATATCAATTGTATTATGAAGAAGAAAAAGGGTTTCCGGCAAGTAAGGATTACGGGAAGTTATATTTTCTTGACAAGATAAATACTTTAAAGAATGTAATTGTAACGAACGGAACGGCGCCCATTGCAATCAAAAAAGATACACTGGAATTTAATGCTTCCTCTTATAAAGTGCGTCCAGATTCAAATGTCGAAACTTTATTGAAACAATTACCGGGTTTTGATATTGATAATAATGGAAAAGTTACTGTAAACGGAAAAGAAGTAAATCAATTTTTGGTAAATGGAAAAACTTTTTTTGATAAAGACGGGAATATTGCGATCAAAAATTTACCTGCAGATATTATAAAAAAGGTTCAGGTTTCTGATTTTAAAACTAAAAAAGAAGAATTGTCAAAACAGGAATCGACATCTGATTATTCGAGTGTGAACTTAACTATTGATGAAAAGAAAAATACGGGCTTCTTTGGGAAAATAGTTGGAGGCCTGGGTTCAGATGATCGATATGAAAGCAGTCTGATCCTAAATTATTTTAATAACAAACAAAAGATAAGCGTTTTAGCATCTTCTAATAACATTAATTCTACAGGTTTTTCTATGGATGATGTTTTTGGCGCTATGGGAGGCGGAAGAAATAACAATGGTAAAAATATTCTTTATGATCCGGAAAACAGTACCGGAATAACGCAATCTAACCTGATTGGAGTTAATTATTCTGATGAGTGGTTCAGGAATTTTGAAGCCGGAACAAATTATAATTTTATAAATACAACCAATAAAAACCAAAGAAAATCAAATCAAACCAATTTATTGCCTACTGGAAACATCCAAACCAGTTCAGAATCGAATACGAGAAATGAAAATACCGGGAATAAAGTTAATTTGGAATTAGATTATAAAATCAATCCAACTACCCAAATTTTCGTTTCTCCTGTATTCGATCAGTCCCGTTCTAATAATAAGTCTGATGCTTCGAGTTTTTCTCAGGATGAAAACGGGCAGTCTTTAAACAAAAGTAATTCAAAATCTTATACCGAAACTTCGGATATCAATTTTAGCAACAGCATCAATTTGAATAAAGTCTTTAGAAAATCCAGGAACCTTAGTGTCGTTTTTTCGCAGAATAATAGTAATAACGATCTCAAGTCCTTAAATCTTTCTGAAACGATTTTTTATCAGGACAGTAAACCCAATGACCAAAGAAACCAAAATACCAAAAACAACACTACAAACGATTCTTACTCCTTTGATTTTGAATATACGGAACCTATAACTGATTCTTTGAAAATAAGAATTGGGGCTAATTTTTCCTGGGCAAATGCAATAAACGACGAGAAAACTTTCAATTTTAATCCGGATACACAATCTTATTCTGATTTAAATTCAGCATTGACCAATTATACAACATCCAAACAAAATATAATTAGTCCTAAAGTAGGGATTACATGGGAAAAGAATAAGTTTATCCTAAACATGAATTCGGCAACTGCCATTACACATTACGACAATTATTCTTTGTATTTGGGTAAATCAACTACTTTAAATAAAAAATATCCTCTACCTAATGCAGATTTTCTAATTCGATATCGGTTTAGCAAAATGAAAGATCTTACTTTTAAATTTAATCATTCTAACATACTTCCTACTCCTGCCCAATTGTTGCCGGTTATGAATTTGAGTAATCCACTGAACACAATAATAGGAAACCCTGATTTAAATCCTATTGAAAAAAGCAGTGTTAATTTCAATTTTAGAAATTTTGATTTTCATAGACGTTCAGGATACAGTTTGTATACGCATACAGATTATTACAACAATGCTGTAATACCCATTTCAGTATATGATAGCAGCGGAAAAACAACAACAACTTTCACAAATATTTCAGGTATTTATACAAATTTTATTGGTGCAAACTGGTATCAATGCATAAAAAAGAACGCTCATGCCTTGATTTACAGTTTAGGGTTAGATGGCAGTTATTCTTTTAATAAAGGATATACAAATGGTGTTTTATATAATGCAAAATCTAAAGCAATAACGCCGAAGATTCACTTAGCATATGCTTACGGGGAATCTGTAATTATTTCTCCATCGTATAGTTTATCTTACTATGAAACTAATTATGAAAATTATTCAATAGCTGCAAGTTCAAATGTAATTCATAAAATAAATTTAGAAACCACAACCTATTGGCCCGAAAACTTGGTTTTTGGAAATGATTTTGGATACACTTACAATGCTGCTATTTCCAGTGATTTCAAAAAAGATTATTTCCTGTGGAATACGAGTTTGTCTTATGGGATCTTAAATAAAAAAATGTTTATAAAAGTTAAGGTTTATGATGTTTTCAACCAAAACCAAGGTGCTGTGAGGACAATTTCGCCTACATCAATACGCGATGAAGAGAATACAGTTCTAAAACGTTATGTCATGTTTTCATTATCCTATAAAATTGGAAGCTTTGCATCCGGCAAAAATGAATCTAAAGCAAATTAACGCTGACTTTTCATTTTCTACTTATTTCTGCTACCTTAATCAATATGTACTTATAATAACTTACCTCAGCCATTACTATTGCTTTTATCTCGAAACTGTTCAATCACTCATATTATATAAAAATTCTTATAAAATGGCATGTTTTTATAAACTTTTGCCCCATTTTTTAGAATCGATTTTGACGATCACGAAACTAAATTTGTAGTGTAATTATTAATTTTTCAATATAACACCTACTAATATGAGATTAATTAAAAAACCTAAGGAATTATTTATTGAAATTGTATGTCTGCTGTATATTTTCTTATTTATTTATGCAGCCATGAGCAAAGGACTTGATTTTGAAAACTTTAAAATTCAACTAGGACAATCCCCTTTATTAAGTGCCTTCGCAGATTGGGTTTCCTGGCTCGTACTGATTGTGGAATTTGCTATTGCAATATTGCTCATTTTCCGCAGAACGAGGATTATGGCTCTCTATGCAGGTTTTTGTTTAATGACCATGTTTACTGCTTATATCTACATTATATTGAATTATAGTTCATTTGTTCCGTGTTCATGTGGTGGTATATTAGAAAAAATGAATTGGAAACAGCATTTAGCATTCAATATTGCGTTTGTAATATTAGGCGGAGCAGCACTCTGGATCAATCACACCAAAAATAATTCAGAAAGAACTCAAAAAACCTCGCCGTATTATCTTCAGTTATTTGTAACTATCGTATTTAGCAGTACTGTTGTTATGCTTTTATTTCTGTACTCTGAAAAAATCATGCATTATGAAAATCCTTTTATAAGACGTTACCCTCAACATCCGGCACAATATAAAAAAGAGCTGGATTTAAAATACAACTCCTATTACTTTGCAGGCCAGTCTGCAGGCAGAATATATCTGGGAAATTATACGGCGCCATTGATGCTAAAATCAGTAGATAAGGATCTGGATAGTATTAAAATCGAAAAAATTATTTTTAATCCTGAGAAAAAGATTCCTTTTCAGAGTACTAAAATTTCAGTAAGAGGCTCTTATTTTTATTTAAAGGATGGTAAAGTGCCAACTGTTTTTAGAGGAAGCACAAGAGACTGGAAACTCGATCATGAGATACAAGGAGTTCCTTATTTTACACTGGCTCAGCCAATGGACAGCAGCAGTATGGCATTTAGATCTAATACAAAAAGTATGGCTAACATACTGGGAGTCTACAATGAAAATCAAAATCCACAGGTAAAATTTAAAAGTACACTTCTTCAAAAGCAACTAGATGGTTTTTTTGATACAGATGGTGTCCTTTTATACGACGAAGGGCTGCAAAAACAGATATACTTATACTTTTATCGCAACCAATATATCATTGCAGACAAAAATGGAGAATTAATTCATCGCGGTCGCACTATCGATACCATTTCGAAAGCAAAAATTAAAGTAGCTTATTTGAAAAAAGAAAAACAGAATGAACGAACAATGAAAGCACCGCCCCTTATTGTTAATGCAAATGCAGCCGTTTATGGGAACCTTCTTTTTGTAAACTCTAAGATAAAAGGAAAATTTGAAGATGACAAGCTTTGGGAACAAGCTTCTATAATTGATGTTTATGACATAAATAGACATGCTTATATAATGAGCCTGGCCATTTATAATATTGGAGATGATAAACTCAAAGATTTTTTAGTAACAGATGATAGTTTATATGCCTTAATTGGCAATCAGCTGGTAGTTTATAAGTTTAGGGACATTTTGAAAAAAGAAATAAAAAATGAAAGTTTTAATGTAAAAAAGCTAACATTTTAAAATATACAGGCCTGTATCAGGAAAAAGATCGAATACCTGTAGAAAAAAGTAGATCAAAGTTTATAATTTTAATTTTTAGTAATATGAAAACGTTATTTTTAAAAAAAGGAATGCCAATTGCCACAGCTATTTTGGCAATGGCAGGAGCTTTCGCAACTACATCAATGCAAAGCTCAGCGAGTGCTTTTCAACTAAAAACCGGATTTGTGCTAGAACCTAGTGGTGAATGTAATATTGCTGTGGCATGTAGCGATATTCCATCATCTCAAGTTTGTAGATTATCGTATCCTATTGGTGATCAAGCCTTCCAAAAAACTCCTATTACAGGAAATTGTAATACTGTATTATGGCGTCCATAATCATAATGGATTATCCAGGCTGCAATGCCGGTCTATAATCCGGAACGGCATTGTTGCTAATACAGTTTTACTTCATTTAATCGACCTGCTTTCAAATATCAGGATCTTTTATGTTTATCTTTTTGATTGACTTGAGTGGAATTTTTATCTAAGATAAAAATTCTCATGAGAACCAGCCTATACAAACCGAAGAGCCAGTCAAGGAAAACAAAATATTGTAATTAGAAAGCAGATCAACGTTTAATCAAAAAAATTAATTAATCTAAAATTTTAACATTATGAAAACCTTATTTTTCAAAAAAGGAATGCCGATTGCCACAGCTGTTTTGGCAATTGCCGGAGCTTTTGCAACTACTTCAATGCAAAGTTCATCAAGTGCTTTTCAACTAAAAACCGGATTCGTATTAGAACCTAGTGGTGAATGTAATATTGCTGTGGCATGTAGCGATATCCCATCATCTCAAGTTTGTAGATTATCGTATCCTATTGGTGATCAAGCCTTCCAAAAAACTCCTATTACAGGAAATTGTAATACTGTTTTGTATCGTCCATAATGACAATAAATTGGTAGATACTGCAATGCTGTTCCATAATCCGGAACGGCATTGTTGGCTAAATAAAGTTTTACTTCATTTAATCGACCTGCTTTCAAAAATACCAGCATTCTTTGTGTTTTATCCTTTTGATCGGCTTGAATAGGATTTTTATCTAAATTAAAAATTCGGATTAAAACCACTATAAAAACCTGAGAGCTTGTCAAGGAAAAACGGATGCCTGCAAATAGCAAGCAGATCAAATTTTAACAAAAAAATACTATCATGAAAACCTTATTTTTAAAAAAAGCAATACCCGTTGCCACAGCTGTGTTGGCAATGGCAGGAGCCTTTGCATCTAATTCAATGCAAAGTAAATCCAGTAATTTTATAATAAAAACCGGCTACGTATTAGAACCTAACGGAGAATGTAATATTGCTACTGTATGCAGTGATTATCCAAGTTCATATATATGTCGTTATGGTTTTGGCGGACCAATAGCTTTCGAGAAAAATTTTCTTGGAAATTGTATGTATACCTTGTGGCGCCTTTAATGCAACTTCTTCATATAAGAATATAAATCTTAATTAAAATCAGCATATAAACCTGAATGAGCTATCAATCAGGAAAAAATCGAATACCAATAACAAAACAGGTTAAAATTTAATGTAAACAACTTTTATAATACATTATGCTTGATTGCCTCCGTTATTTTGGCAATTGCAGGAGCATCTTTAACCGGATTATTATCCGGAAATCACCTGCCTTTGGTAAAATACTCAGGGAGATGTTCTTTTTATATGAAGATTCACATAAAGGTATTTAATACAAAACTCAGTGCCGTTCCATAATCTGGAGCGGCACTGTTTGTAATTATTATAACCAATTTACTTTTAACAACAACTTATAGAACAACAATACTAAACCTAAATCTAAAAAAATACTATTATGAAAACTCTGTCTTTTGAAAACGAAATACCAATTGCTGCAGCTATTTTTGCAACTGCAGTAGCTTTTGCTACCGCTTCTATACAGATTGCGTCCAGCAAATTTGCACCAAAAACCGGCTACATATTAAACGACCAAAACGAATGCAATATTCCCATATCATGTTGTGATGTTCCCAGTGCACAAATATGCCGTTCATGGTATCCCAATGGACCAATAGCCTTTGGCAAAAACCCTCAGGGACAATGTATTCAAACCTTATGGCTTTGTTATTTTTGATTAACCTGAATGGGATTTTTATCCGGAAAGTTATACGTATAAAAACGGAGAGTAATTCCGAGAAAAAAATAGAATAGAAGAAAGTACCAGTTTAATTTAAATATTTAATATTATGAAAATGCTTTTTTTTAAAAATGGAATGCCGATTGCCACCGCTGTTTTGGCAATTGCATTAGCCTTTGCAACCTCTTCGATGCAGAGTGCTTCTAAGAATTATGTAAATGTCGCGGGCTTCAGCTTAGATTCTGAGGGTTTCTGTGACATTTCGGTAGAATGCAGCGATATCGTATCACAAACCATGTGCCGTGTAACCTATCCTAACGGGCCCATGGCATTTGGTAAAAATTTTTATGGAATGTGCCTTAATATTCTATGGAAGAGTAAACCATAAATGATCTAATGTAAACCAATACCTCAACAAATCATGAAAATACTATACGTTTTTCGACGCTTATAATTAACTCAAGACATCTTGCATACTCATTTGTTAGAGTGTAAGTCATAAGAATGTAAAAAAAATGCCATTCTAATAGAATGGTATTTTTTTATTTGCACATTTCCGGAATTATTTAATTCCGTTGTTAATCCATTCAATGTTTTTTTCGTCTTTTAAAAAGTATCCAAACCATTCTAATACTCTCCGGGTCAAATCTTCCATATTTTTGGGTTTTGTAAGACCGTGTCCTTCCTGCGGATAAAGAAGCATTATTCCTTTTTTGCCCAGACGGCGCATTGCCAGATAATATTCAACACTTTGGTGCCAGTCAACCTGCAAATCTACTTTCCCACTCCATAGCAATAAAGGTATATTTAAGTTTGTTATGGAAGCCAGTGGAGAATTACGACTAAAATCTTCCGGATTTTCTAATGGCGTTTTTCCTTTCATTCTAAACTGTTCATTATAAAAACGCCACATATCAGGTCTGCCGGTTCCCCATCCTATAGTCAGGAAATAACTGGTGAGATCTGTTATAGCGCCGCTGGCAATCGCGGTTTTAAATAATTTTGTATGATTGATTATAAAAGCAGTTTCATATCCTCCAAATGAATGTCCCATTAATCCTATTTTATCCCGATCAATGATTCCCATTGAAATCACTTTTTCGATTCCGGCAGAAACACAGTCCAAAGAAGATGGACCTACATTCTCATCTTCGTTTAAAATATCCGGCAAAAAAACAAAATATCCCTGTAAAGTAAAAACCGCAGGATTAAAACCAGTCTCGTTATACATAGAAGGAAATATATAATCATGAAGTGTTTCTGACTGTACTTCATAAATATTAACAATCATTGGGTATTTCTTTTGTGAATCATAAACCGCAGGATAATATAATACTCCCTTTAGTTTTTGATGTTTTGAATTTTCAAAATGAATCAATTCACTTTTACCCCAATGATAATTTTGATGCTGTGGATTGCTTTGCAGGAAAACATTTTCTTTACCTCTTTCTTCTTTGAAAACAAACTGTGGGGGAAGATCAAACTTTTGTCTGCGATAAATTATTTTCTTTTTATCGGCAGTATAATGCAGCTGATCAACATAGGAATCCTCAAAAACTATTTTTTTTTCAATCCTGTTTTTATTCCATATAAAATAACCCGACTTTCCTTCATCGCTTTTTGCATTTAAAATAAGCTGTTTCTCTAAATCATACCTAAATGCTGTGAGGCCATCGTATATAAAATACAACCTATTGTCATCTGGGGTATCCCCAATTCTATATCTTATTTGATCTTCACGTCCGCGGGTTAATCTTCTTGCAGCACTGCCATCAGGTTTCACAGCCCATATGTCATATTGGTCATAAAGCAATATTTCTTTGTTATCAGCACTCCATCCCGGGTTTCCAAATGCCGAGCTGCCTACTAAAACCCTCAATTTTCCTGTAAATGAAGTATTTATCTTGTCTGTAATATTGGTATGTTTATCTTGTTCAATGTCATAAGTCCACCAATCGTTGTTTTTAAAATAGACAATATAACGCCCGTCTGGTGAAGGAATAATATAATTAAGAGAAAAGGAAGCTTTGCTAAAAATTTTCCTTTTATCCATTGTAGTGAGATTTAAAAGATAATAATCACTTGGACCTTCATAATTGAACTGCGGTTCATATTCAAGCAAATTAGATAAAAGCGCATATTGCTGGTTTCCTGAGAGTGTAATTCTGGGGAGATCCTGAGTTGTTATTTGTGAAAATCCTCCTGTAACAGGTCGCCACATTACTACTTTTTCAGGCTCTTCCTGCATACCCTCACTATTTTTTAAAGGATAAACCAATTTATCATTCGTATTCCATATTTCAGGAGAAGAAGAAGAAGAAGCTGGAGGTGAATTTATTGTATTTTTCCTGATACGAAAAAAAACACGCTGCAAATCATCCGAAATTATAATTTTATCTGATAATCTGGCAATTGCTGAATTTTCAGGAAAACCAGACTGCAAAGCGGGATTAAATTCAAAGAGTTTATCGAGATCAGCTCTATAGTAAAAAAGTGGTTCAGTGCTGTTGTTTTTTGATATCGAGAAAAAGGTAGCTGCTTTACTGTCTTTGCTCCAAACAAACCGGGTTGGTTGGTTTGCATTGGAAGATATAACCCATTTTTCAAAATTTATTTTTTTAAGATCTATGAGTAATAATCCGTATTTTCCGTTTGTAAGGACACAGCACAACAGCAGTTCTTCATTAGGACTAAGCGAATATTGCACTGCATTGTCTATTGATTTTAAAATTTTTCCTGAAGGAGATTGAATCTGAAGCGTTTTATTGTTTGGCGAAGCCCGATTAAGATATATCAGTAAATTTTGTTTGTTTGAATATTGATAATCAGCAGCACCAGAAATAGTTTGTTTTTTTCCGTTTTTTAGATTTATGCATTCAAGATCCTTCCCATTCTGACAATAAAAAAAATTATCTCGTGTAAAAATCGAGTTTCGACCAGATGGGATATAATACTTTTTACCATTAAATGTACTTCGTACAAATAAAGTATCTCCTCCACTCTCAGGTATATTTATATAACTTGCCCAGCGTCCATCAGGAGAAAATTTATCCATTCTGGTATTTCCCCATAGATGATAATCCGCTTCTGTCAGATCTTTTTTTTGCCTTACCTGTCCCCAAAGGGGACAGGCTACTAATGGCAAAATAAATAATAAAAATAAAACTAAAAATAAAAATTGGTATTTGCTTTTAAAGTTTCCACCTAAAGCAGTGGGACTTATATTTTTTTTTGACATGATTGTTTTATTTAATACCCCCTGGCCTGTGGAAGTAAGTGGAATTTGTATTGATTTCTGTAGAATTGTAAATGCTTTTTAAAATTTTATCTTTTTTTGCCTGCCTGTCCCAAAAGAGGGACAGGTTTCCAAAAAGGCAAAAAACAATTAAAATAGGTATTGATTCTAAGACTTGCATCTAAAACTATGTGACTAATAAAGTTTTTTCAGCAGGACTTTTATTAATATCCCGGATTCTGTGGTAACAGATTAGGATTTGCATTTAATTCGTTCTGTGGAATCGGAAAAATTCTGTCTTCACTATTCCATCCTGGTTTCACGGCTGACAATATATTGTCCAGTTGTCCAAAACGTTTCAGGTCGAAAAAACGGTGTCCCGGTTCACTAAAAAGTTCCCATCTTCTTTCCTGCAGGATAGCATTTAAAATTTCGGTCTGGCTTTGTGCGGTTGTCTGGCCAAGTCCGGAGCGTTCTCTTATTTTGTTGAGATCTTCTCTCGCTCCGCCAAGATTACCCAAATGGGCACGGGCTTCAGCGCGAATCAGGTATTGTTCTGCTAATCGAAACTGAACTGAATATTCTACTGAAGCAGGAGTATTACTGCGTTCTTTATATTTGAATGCATGATACCAGATTGTGCTGTCATCTGTAACAGAATTAATCCAATTTGATTTTCGAAGATCTGCTGCTGAAAATGAATTCACAAAATTTTCAGTTAGAGCCAGAACCGGAGGACCTGATACAAAAATAAATATGCTGCCTTCTACCGTATTTTCTCCAGCGTTTGCTGATTGCAATTGCCAGATTGTTTCTCTTGAATTTATTAGAAATACCTGATCAAGATCTGGTTCAAGTGAAAATAATCCTGTCTGGTTCAACACAGCAGAAGCTTCATTAGCTGCTTCGGTAAATTGGTTGTTGTACAGATATACGCGAGCCAGAAGAGCACGGGCGGTAAACTTATTAGGACGCACTCTTTGAGCAGGACTGTAAGTTTCAGGCAGCATCGAGGACGCATTTTGCAGGTCAGCAATCAGGTTATTGTATATATTTTGAGTACTTGTTCTTGGGATTTTACTGTTATTTCTGTAATCTGTTTCAATCACATACGGAATATCCCCGAAAAGATTTACCAGATAAAAATGAATAAGTGCCCGAATAAACAATGCTTCTCCCTGCAATTGCTTTTTATTTTGTTCTGAGAGATTTTTGCTGTTTTGTACTCCTTCGATAAGAGAATTGGCAGCATAGATCTGATTATAAGCCACATTCCACCAATCCTGAATTGTTGGAGAAGACGGAAGCAGCCTGTTTTGATAAAAAGCTTCAGAAGGACTGGAGGGACTCTGAAAAGAATCGGTTTCATCAGTATAACTTCCCAGCTGTACAGGTATACCATTTCCATTCAGCATTCCGTTATCTCTAATTTTAGAATAAATATCCGTTAGAGCAGCAGTAGCTGTTGCATAATCTTCAAATACGGCTTCATTGTTCAGCTGTGATTTAGGGAGATCCGTTTCTACAAAAGAATCACAGGAAATTAGCAATAGCAAAAAGCCAGCTAAATATAACAGTTTTGTTATTAGATTTTTCATTTTTATAGCTTTAAAACGTTAATTGTACTCCCGCAGTGATCACTTTAAGAGGAGGTAAAAAACCAGGAATAGATTCAGGATCCCCATCTTCGTATTTGGTAAAAGTCACCAGATTTTGCCCCTCTATTATTATTTTACAGTTTGTCTCCTTAAGTAGTAATGGAAGATTATAAGAAAAGGCTATATTTTTAAGACGGATAAAAGAACCATCAGTAACCGTTGCGCTGCTGGTTGAGTAATAATAATCAGCCAGAACAGCATCAAAGTTGTAGCCGGTAGTAAAAATTTGATAAGGTGCATTATCTCCGGGCTGCATCCACGAATCATTAATTTTTCGATACTGGTTTGACATTACTCCTGCCAGACCCAGCGGATAGGTTCTTTTTTTCTGTTTTGTAAATTGAAAAAGAAAATCAAGGCTGCATCTTTTATACGTAAGCTGATTCTGCAAACCGCCGTAGAATTTTGGATTAAGATTAGCCAGAACTTTAGCATCGTCAGCAATGGTTAGGTTTCCATCGTTATTGTAATCTTCAAATTCATAAACACCAGTCTGAGGATTAACACCTTTATATTGATAAAGAATATTGATGTTCAACGGCTGTCCAATACGATATTGCTGGCTATAAGTAGAGCCTTCTAAACCGGGAAAACGCAACAGTTTGTTTCGGGCAAAACTGATGTTAAAATTCGTGGACCACTTAAAATCTGTATTATTAAAATTGACCGTTCTAAGAGTCAGTTCGAGTCCTTTGTTTTCAACCTCAGCATCCAGATTGGACTGTATAGAAGAAAAACCTGTTGTTCCCGGCAATGGTATTCCTACAAGCTGATTAGAAGATCTGTTTTGATACCAGGAAGCTGTTGTAAAGATGCGGTCTTGTAAAAAGCCCAATTCGAGTGCAAATTCCAGTTTTTTATTGATTTCCCATCCAAAATCCGGATTAAAAAGTCTTGAAGGCTGAATTCCTACCGTTCCGCCATAGTTAACCCCCGTGGTGCTATACGTATTCAGGTATTGATAGTCCCCAATCTGATCATTACCCGTTGTACCGTAACTAGCTCGAATTTTTCCAAAACTTAGCCATTGGCTTTCTTGCAAATAACTCTCACGGGAGAAAACCCAGGCAGCCCCCACTGCCCCAAATGTCGCAAATTGATTACCAGGCCCAAAACGGCTGGATCCGTCTCGTCTGGCCGTAAGGTTCAAAATGTAACGCTGCTGCCAGTTGTAGTTTGCCCTGGCAAAAAATGCCTGATACTTGTATTGTGTTTCATCATTATTGGTGACCAGAACAGATTTTGCTGCTGACAAATTGTATATCAAACTATTAGATATAAATCCGGCCCCTAACTGATAAAGTGTGCTTGTGACCTGGTTCTGGAAAGTCCCGCCAAGGAGGACATCAAGTTTACCTTTGCCAAGTGTTCTTTCGTAATTTATTTGAGGTTCGATGATCCACGAAGATCTGTCTGTATTATTTTGATAAATTACAGAACGATCGCTTGATACATTAAAGATAGGATTGTAGATTGTCGAAGGTACAGTTCTGGTTTCAATAGTGTGCAGATCTGTAAATCCAAAACTGCCTTTTACAGTAAGATTGTCTAGAATTTCATAAGACAAAACTGTGTTTGCAATAAGATCATTGGTTTTAGACCGATATTCGGCATTGAGATTTCGCAGCGGATTTTGCCATGTGCCATTTTCCCAATTAAGGCTTCCATCAGCATTGTAGAGCGCAGGACCATTGGGAGGAATAAATCGTACAACTGAACTCAGATCAAAAGATGGCAGCTTATTGTTCTGGCTGTCATAACCTCCAGAGAAGGCAAAGCGGAACTTGTTGTCTTCAGATACGTGGTTTACATTGAGCTGTGCGCCTCCTTTTTTATATCTAAAATCTCCCGGATAAATCGTGGATTCCTGATGGTAGTTTCCTCCCAGCCTGAATTGGGTTTTCTCAGATCCTCCTGATGCACTCCCCTGTACATCATTTATTTGAGAAGTTCCCCCCAGGATTTCCCTTTGCCAGTCTGTATATCGATTTTGATCCCAGGTACCATTTATGTCGTAATCACGCAGTCCATATTGTGTGAGACCGTCATTAATGAAAGCTTGTCTGCGCATGGCAAGATAATCCTGCGTATTCATTAATTTAAGAAAAGTGGTCGCTTTTCCTACTCCTGTAGAACTTGAAATGCTAAAAGATGTTTTGCCTTTTTTTCCTTTTTTTGTAGTAATCAGCACTACTCCATTGGCTCCTCTTGATCCATATATAGAAGTTGCATCGGCATCTTTGAGTACTTCAATGCTTTCGATATTATCAGGATTAATGCCGTTAAGCGGACTTGAAAAGGAAGGATAAGGTGTTGAAGTTTGACTGGATCCTATGGGATCTGAAGAATAAGGTACTCCATCAATAACGTAGAGTGGTGAATTTGCATCGCTGCGGAGGCTGTTTTGTCCTCTTATTTTGATATCAAAGCCTCCTCCCGGAGTTCCTGTTTGTTGAGTAATATCGACTCCCGCCATTCGGCCCTGCATGGCGGCCAGAACATTTGTCACAGGCTGTATTTCGATATCTTTAGATGTAACCCTGGAAATACTCCCGGTACGTTCGCTTTCTTTTACTGTATAATATCCTGCGTTTACCCTGACTTCCTGCAGCGCCATTACATCATACTGTAATACTACGTTTATAGTTTGCCTGTTATTTACAGGAACCAGAGCGGTTTTAAAACCAATAAAAGCAAGAACAAGAGTGTCAGAATTGGCGGCGATCATACTATATTGTCCTGTATGATCAGAAATAGTTGCTGAGTTGGCTTTGCCTTTTATAGCAATGGTTACACCAGGTAACGGATTGGTACCATCTGTGATGCTACCCTGAACAAGTTTTTGAGATAAATTCGGCTGCTGTTGCCGCAGCGAATTACTAGCTAGAACAAAGGAGGAAGATAAGAAACATCCTAAAAAAAATAGGCAATAAAAAGCCTTACAACCTTTGTAAAATGAAAAATTATTCATAATATTGGTTAGTTAAGTGAAACATTAGTTTGTTAGCTATGGTCCTCTATACTAGTTTGGCGACGAATTAGAGGACCATTTTTTTATGTAGTAAATTAAATGGTTATGGTATCAACTACCATTTCTGTTGAATCATAGGCATTAATTTTTTTTTGTTATTGGATTAATATTACTGCAAGCCTAAAAACAATGAAGATTGAATGCTAACAATAAAGCTGAAGAGCTTAGCCAAAAATGGTGCTTAATTCAGCTTAAACTCTATGTGGGTAATAAGAATACCGAGGAATAATGAGTGAGTTCACGTCCCCGCAAGACGTGAGCACAATTACTTATCATCTCAAGGTTTATTAAACCCAGTTTTCGATAACAAGATCCAAAGCGAATCTTTCAATGTTCATATAAGAATAACAAAGACGCTAATTACACAATGAATTAGCACAAATATAAAAAAAAAATATTCATGGTGATATATCACCATAAATATTTTTATTAAAAGTTAAAAATTGTACCATCAAATTAAGAATATGGCTAAAGAAGAACTACTGAAGGATTATAGAAAAAGATTTGGTGAAAATTTAAAAAAAATCAGGGAGGAAAAGATAAAAACCCTAAGTGCCGTGGATAGTCTAACCCGATTTGATGCCAGCAATTATAATAAATATGAGACAGGAGAAGGCAACCCGACACTTGAAACTATTGCTAGAATTGCGACGGGTTTAGGCGTTCATCCAAAAGATTTGCTGAATTTTGATTTTGAATTAAAATTTGATGATTTACACAAATGAAAATTATTTGAATACTAATACATAATAAACATCACCAGCATTTTTAACTTATCGAATACTTATACTTTTATGATATAAACATTTACATCTTTTTTTTACTAATTTAAATTATAGAATCATTATTACAATTGCTGGCGCTCCAACTCTCTGATAAAGAAAGTAGGCGAAATTTCAACTCTTGAATAAAAGGCATTTGTAAAACGCTGCGTCGTACTAAAACCCGCTTCTTCGGCCAATGCCTTATTGGTATAATTCCGGAGCATTCTATTTGTTTTCATAAGTTCAATCAAGTAATCAATTTTAAGATCATTTATATAATCAGCAAATTTTTTACCTCTGTGAAAGTAAATTACTTTCGAGAGGTATTTGGTATTGGAATTAAAAGAGGCAGCCAATTTTACAAGTGTCCAGTCCATTTCCAGAAATTTTTTATCGCGTTCAAATTTTTCCAACTGTTTCAGCAGGATAATTACAGCATCAGGATTAACATCCAATTCTTCCATCGGAATCTTTTTTAGCTTTGCTGAGTCTTTTACCTTTTCGTTTTTACTCATTAGCTCAGCAAATTTTTTTCTGTAATTTCTTCGGTTTCTAAGATTTCTATAGACCAGATAGCAGGATGTGCAAACCAATAAATTGATAATAATTATAAAGATTAGTTCCCTGTATTTTTTTCGATTCAGGGCAATCTCTATTTTTTTCTTTTCTGTTCGCAATTTTTTGGTATCATAATCTTTGACGACCTTTCCGTATAAATATTTATAAGTAGCGTTAGAAATACTATCTGCTTTTAATAGTCTGTTAATGTAATACAGCCCTACTTCAGATTTTTTCTTTGTAATATAATAATCAATTAACAACTCGTACATTTCCTGAAGCTCGGGACGCACGTATTGTCTTTCGTCAAGCATTCTATCGGCTTTATCAAAATAATGCAATGCTTGTTGTTTTCTATTTAATGCCCAATAGCTTTTACCAATATACAAGTCTCCCAATGTTTCATTTGCAAAATCCTTATTGGCACGAATACATGATAAGGTACTTTTTATGATTTTTATAGACAGGGCATAATTTTGTTTAGAATATTGATTAATGCCTTCAGAATGCATAAAATAGCATTCCATTTCTCTGTTATTGAGCTGTCTTCCTGCTAATAATCCTATTTTATTTGTTTCACTGCAAAGACCATAATTACCCAATTTATTGTAGGTAAGTCCCAGGGAATGCAAGGAATTGAGATATGCTCTGTCATTGGTGTTTTTAAAATGATTTACGCAATCTTTAAACAACGCAAGAGATTCATCATACAAACCCAGATAATATTTTATAAGCGCCATATTGTATTTTACCTTATAAATCAGGTATTCATCTTTTGTCTTAGAAATAAAATCATTTGCTATAATGTAATTATCCAGTGCGTCGGCATATTTTTTTTGCGAATAATAAACGATTCCTTTAGAGAGATATGCGGAACCAATGAGGGCATTATTTTGAGATTTTCTAGCAGCATATACCATGCTATCCGTATAAATCAGTTTTGATTTATCATCACTTTGCAGTAAAAGGTAATTTTTGTAGCCATTTACAATTTCGAGGGAATTTTTTTCTGATTTTGCTTTTAATAAATAATAAACAACATAAGGTTCTGCTTTAGAAGGGTCTCTTTTAAAAATATCAATTCGTTCGTCGAGATATTCATAATTTTTAGATTTTAATGAGTCAGAAATAGTGTAGGTTTTTTGCTGCGAAATAACAAATTGTGTTATCGACAACAGGGATAGAATGGGGTAAGAAATAGCCATAGTATGTAGATTTGGAGGAAAGTTTCATAATATTTAACAGCTAAAATATTTTTAAAGTATTACACCTTCAAAAGTAACATAAAGTATTAACAAACAAAGGATTATTAAAAAAAAAAAACTATTATGACTTTTCACGAAATCAATACTATAATTCGTGGAATTCAATATATAATGATTTGTGAGAAATCATTTCTAATTCTAGTTTTGTTTAGAATTCACAATAGCTAAAGTTTGGTATCGTACCAAATAAAAATTCTGCTTACCTGGTAAAATGAATTGAGCCTGAAAAGCTCTTTAATTTCTAAAAACACCATGAAAACATGAAAAAAAAAACGCTAATAGGGATTATAATATTCCCGCTCTTTTTGATTTCCTGCACTTCTCAAGACAGTGCAGAAGTCCTAACCACTACTAACAAAACCAGTTTTCAAAAACCCGGTATAAATTTATCGGGTTTATCAGGCCCTGAAAATAACACGAATCCCTATGATAGTGTGGGAAGGCTTCACAATGAAGTACTTGAAATTTATCTGTCACATACCTTCGATAATGCATTATCGACTAACACATTGACAGAAGATATTATGAACGAAATTCAGTCGATTACCAGCTCCAATACCATCAATATTGTTGAAGATTGCCGTTCTCCCTTTGCCTACAACACGATTAATGCTCTTGTCACTAATCCGCAAAATAGTGCCTTTGATATTATTCAAAATTCAGTATTGACTTCTTCGGGCAAAACCAGCCTTACAACATTTATTGATTCTGTAACCGGGATCAACTCTGAGTCTTATCAGGATGTCTACGACTTTATTAAATCATATGAATCTGAAATTCTCTCCAGTACTGACCTGACTAATCAGGACAAGAGAATTATATTAACTACCTCATCGATTGTACGCTACTCTGTTTATTATGACATGGTTAAAGATAGAGATTGGGATACTTCTGTGGGGAATTTTATAGGAGGAACAGTAGGTGCACTGGATTCTTCTTTATCGCCGGTAACTATGGCCTTGGTAACCGGAATAAGATATAACAACTCGATTGCCAATTGATGCATTAACTAACTACTAACTCTGGATAAGCAATAGTTGTTTACAGCATTTTCTAAAATACTTAAACAATTATTGCTTTTCTTATGATTTTTTATTTTCCAGTAAATGCACAAAAACTGTAAATTGCATTATATTTTTTTTGATTAAATTACTAAAAGAATAATTAATCATGATTCAGTATTTTATCAGTAACAAACTTGAATCTGAAAACGAGAACAAAACAGGATTATTTGTTTCCTTTATAAAACAAATTAAAGGCTGGAATACAGATAAATCTTTTAAAACCGCCAATTTTACCATACTCCTGATTAGGTCCGGCAGTATAGAATTTGAGATGAATGATCGAATTCAGGAATTTACTGCTCAGGAATTAGTATTAGTGCCAAAGGATACCAATTACCGCGTAATCAGTATTGATGAGCAATTTCAGGCATGTATTATGGCATTTTCGTGGGAATATGTCGTAAAAGAGCATTTGATTGTACATCAGGAATTGTTTTTTCATTTTTTAAATTCGGTAAACTATTCCAGTGTCTCTCTTGATACCGCTGATTTTAAGTTGATGTTGTCGCTTTTTAAAGTAATATATCTTAAAAACAAAACCGCAGTACATCCTGTAAACAACGGCGAATCAACACACCATACTATTACTTTGTTTTTGCATGAGATTCGAATACTTTATACTAAATATCAAAAAAGTGATATCATTTTTTCCCGAACAAGAAAAGGGCTTCTGGTTTCACAATTTCTAAGTCAGATCAATATACATTGCAAAGAGCAGCATAGTGTTGAATTCTTTGCCAATGCACTTTGTGTCACTCCGGCACATTTAAACAAGATTGTCAAGAAAATTACCCATCGAAATGCCAAAGATCTTATTTCTGAAGCTTTAATTACTAAGGCTAAGGAATTGTTGGAAAACCCCGAAATAACTATTGTTGATATCGCTGACGAATTAGAATTTAGTAATGCTTCATCTTTTAGTACTTTCTTTAAAAAACGTACTGCCCTCTCCCCTTCGGAATACCGATCTAAAATCAAATAATTATCGAAATTGATTTATTAGAATATTCTCTATTAATCTGGTATTACCAAACTCTAAAACTAATTGTTTATCTTCATTCATACAATAAAAAACCTCTAATGATGTTCTTGGTAAATGCTTATTATCAGTTTTTTAACCTAACCAAATATAAAAAATACACAATATGAAAGATTTTCTTTTTGTTTATATCTTACTAGTGCTAAATATCTTCACTATAACCGGACAGGTTCATCAAACACAATATCGTTCTGCTCTGGACCAAATGACAGATTCGATATTGAGTAATCACTATCCTAAAATTCATAGCGTACTTATTGCAAAAAACAATCAATTGATATATGAACACTATTTTAATGGTTACACAAAAGATTCCCTTAATGATTCCCGCTCTTCGTTTAAATCAATCACAAGCCTTCTGGTTGGAATAGCAATCGACAAAGGATTTATTAAGGATATTAATCAGAAGGTTTATGAATTCTTTCCGGAATATCCATCTCTGAAAACAGATCCGCTTAAGAAGCTCCTCACCATAAAAAATCTTCTGGAGATGAAATCCGGTTTTGATTGTGAAGAATTTAATGACACCAAAGATTGTGAGGACAATATGAGTCAAAGCAAAAACTGGGTCGAATATTCCCTTAATCTTCCAATGAAAAATAAACCCGGTGAAGTCTGGGCTTACACCTCTGTTAATCCTATGATTTTAAGTGGAATTATAAAAAAAGCAACAAATATGTCTGTAAAGGACTTTGCAAAAAAATATTTATTTGATCCTCTTAACATTTCCTCCTATAAATGGACTGTAGATCCAAGCGGTAATGCGATGACTGCCGGTTCATTTTATATGCTGCCTATTGACATGTTAAAAATTAGTCAATTAGTAAAGGATAAGGGTGTTTACAATCACAAACAGATTATTTCAAAAAAATGGATTGCACAATCTACAGTATGCAATATTATGATTCCTGATTTTTCATTTATGAAATCCAGCAGAAGTAAAATAGGATTTCCACAGCCTGCATATTATGGCTATTATTGGTATCGCGAAACTATAAAGACAAATAATATAGAGGAAAATTTACTTTTTGCATCCGGCAATGGAGGTCAATATATCTTTATAATAGAACGTTTAAACCTGACCGTTGTTTTTACGCAAGGCAACTATGGCTCTTTTAAAGCGAAACAAGCTTTTGAAATTTTAGCCAAATACATTTTGCAGAACTCTAAAGACTAAAAAAAGTTTCTGAAATATTAAGCACGCTCTTTACATAATTCAAAAAATTCGTAAGCTCTTTTTTCTACATACGAATGCATTGAATTACGGAGCGGAAAAGCGCAATGTCCTCCATATTTTGGCATTTCCAGATAAACATATGCGCTGTCCTGGGCGATATCTCTGGGATAACATCTTTCTCCTAAAAAAGGGTCATCAAGCGAATTGATAATTAAAACCGGAGTGGTAATATTTTTAAGGCTAAATTCTGGAGAAACACGTTCATAATAATCATCCCTGCTTGCAAATCCGTGTAGTGGTGCTGTAAAATAATGATCAACTTCATCAAAAGATGAAATTTTATCAATTTGATCGCGGTTTATAAAATCAGGAAATTGTGCTGCTTTGTATTTTAGTTTTCTTTTAATATCAATTGTAAAATTCTTTAGATATACTCTGTTAAAGCCTTGTTTGAGTATCGCAGCGCTTGTTGCGATATGAGTTGGTACTGAAATAGAAACTGCCGCTTTTATCCGTTTATCGATTTTTGTCCAGCCTAAATAATTCAAAAGCTGAACACCTCCCATCGAATATCCAATCAAATAAACATCTTCGAAACCTTGTTTTAAAACAAATTGTACTACTTCGTCAAGATCATCAACTGCACCATGATGGTAAAGTCTTGGCAATCGGTTCATTTCTCCTCCGCAGGTACGATTGTTCCATGCAAAAACCGAGAAATCTTTCTGCTGAAAATAAGCCGCACAGCTATTGTTGTAAGTTCTGCGTGAATCACCTTCAAGACCATGGCATAAAATAACTGCTTTTTTAGGATCATTTATAATAAAATCGATATTGATAAAATCTCCATCACTTAATTCATGCTTTTCTCTTGTATATCCGGGAACTTCAAACTTTTTAAACAAAGCAGCATAAATGGTAGAAATATGCCTGTTCCTATGAATAATAGAAGGAAAATTATATTCTGATTGTTCAATTACAGGCATGACAATAAAAGTTTTATGGGTACGCTATACAAATCTAAGAAATCAATTAATATCTAAATTAAAACTATCTTTTTTATTTCATTTTAAAATCACTAACAAAAAAGAACTTTTTGCTTCATAACTTTATATTTATCATATGTTTCTCTATAATAAAACATTCAAAAGACACCTAAAATATATTTGATAACCATAAATTTGAAAAAAGAAATATCCAAAATGAAAAAACTTTTTACACTTCGAACATACTTTTTAAAATACGTAATGAAGCTGCCTCACAAAAATCCAATCCGGAATAATCAGGGTTATAGCCTCCAATGTAAGGTACTGCCATAATATATAATTTTTCGTTGTAAGCTCCGTAATGATCAATAATTTGAAAATTATCATTGATTGCAATTCCCGATACACCTAAAAAATAACTTCCGTTACTGTCTTTTTCAACTGGCAAATTGCCTTCCATAAATGCTAAATGTCCTTCCTCACCAGATTTAAATTTTAATTTGGCCGGACTAATTGCTTTTTGCTGAAGTAAACTCTTAAAAGGAAAATCAGAATAAGATAAATGCGGCTGACCAACACAATCAACAAAAGTTTGATAATATACGGATTGCGTCTTATTATCATCGCTTAAAAAATTATAAACAATACCTCCGTTATGTTGCGGTTCAACAGTACTGTCTGCACTAACCGGAATAATATCTAAAACTCCGGCAGCATGAAGTGCCAGTAATTCTATGCATGATTTTTGAGGAACAAAAGCAATCACAATAGATATCAAAGGCATTAATACTTTCTGAAGACGCTGCATATCTTCTGCCGAAAGATATTTTGCAGGATGATTCATCGCAAAACTAAGCACTGCCAGCATTTCTTTCCAGTAAACTGATTCTTGTCTTTTTATTGATTTCTCTGCCTGAACATATTCTGCTTTTAAAAGTTGAAATGGATCAAGCCGTTCGCGAAGTTCCATCATTTCCAAAACAAAATCCTCCAGACTAAGATCCTTAATGCGATTGTAAAAATCAACATCTTTCTTGCGTATTATTTCTTTGAAATCTTTTTGAAACACAAAATCCAAAGAAAGAAAACCATCATTATTTTTTCTGTGAAATTCAATTTCCTCCTCTGTCAATAAAGAATCATTATTAAGATGCGAATCTTCGAGATGAAATCTTACGGCAGGAAGCATACCACTTCTGGAATGCATTACTATTTTAAAATCAGGACTCTCATCATGGAGACAAAAACTTGTATTGCCATTTTCGTCTTTTTTAAAGGAACCGTTTTCTCTCGCAAGAGTTCGTATTGCATCAATAGCAGTAAGCGAAGAACCTTTTATAGCAACCGGATGATTGAGTTTTAATAATAGTTTTGATGGCGGATAAGGTGCATCATAATATCCTTTAACTTTTCCTTCATAACGCACAGGCCAGTTATGTCCTGTACAAATAACTGCATAGTCAAAATTAATTTTATCTGTTGCTGTTTCAACCCAAACCTCCTTATCTTTTTCATTATAACTAACATCGATAACATTGCTTTGGTAATGAACGCGTGTCAAAATACCGGCTTCAGCACCACTTTGCTGTAATAGCGAAAACTGGTCAGCAAGATAATAGCCAAAAAGTAATCTGGGTAAAACTTTATATTCATTAAATTTATCGGGATCAATCTGAAATCTATCCAGTATATCTTTAGGAATAGTTAGAATCCATTCTGCAATTGATGTAACGAGTCCGGGTGTTTCATTATCGGATACATTTGTAATATGCTCATCGTTTGCTCCTTCTGTACTATACGGCATACCAGAACCAAGAGTACTTTTACGTTCGAATATATCAACTTCAAAATCTACATTTCCTGATTCTATCAGTCTTTTATACATAAAAAGACCGCTTGGACCTCCTCCTAAAATTGCAATTCGCTTTTTACCGTTCTCACTTTTCATTTGCTTCAGTTTAATTATTTAAAATACTAGTGTTCTTGATCATATCTAGAATTTTAGCTCCGTAAATATAAGATTGGAAGAACCCATTTATTTTACACAAAAATTGTAAACTGTTTCAAAATTATTGTTCCCTTTTGTTCATTAAAGAAATTAGAAACAATGCCATGATAAAAACCAAAAGTGAAAGGAATCTGTAGCTCACGCAGGAAAAACAGGATTTACTTATAGAAAAAATATTTAAATTCAATTCAAAAAAAATCCCATTCGTAAAATGTACAAATGGGATTTTTTTATATAAAGGTATTTTTTAATCTAAAATAAAGCTCACGCTTACGTTTGCAGTAACTTCAATTTCTCCAACTGCTAAAGTTTCATTCTCTGCACCACCGTTGCTGTCCATAGCCATTGATTTCATAGCGGCATACATAGGTTGCGGACGGTATACTGAATTATCAGAAATAGTAATTGCTTTACCTACTTTTTGACCTAAAACTGAAACATAATCTTCTGCTTTTGATTTAGCATCTTTTATTGCTAATTTTCTGGCTTCTGTCTGAAGTTGTAGTAATTTAGAAGTTTCAAAAGAAACTCTGTCTAAACGGTTAATTCCTTGTTGAACCAAACCTTCCATTAATTCATCGTATTTAGATAAATCTTTTAATACAATTTCAATAGTTTGTGTTGCATTGTAGCTTGTTTTCTTTTTCTCGTAATCGTATTGCGGATTAAGAGCTACTTGTTTAGTTTTGAAATCTGCTGTTGGAATATTCATTTTTTTAATGAATTTTAAAACAGCGTCAATCTTCTCGTCATTTTGCTTTTTGACATCTTTAGCATTATTCCCTTTTGTTTCAACAGTTGCTGAAATACAAACCTGATCAGGTGCTACTTTTACTTTCCCTTCTCCATTTACATTGATTTGAGGAATTTGTTTGGTTTCTTGGCCGTAAGACATAGTCATAAACATGATTGTTAAAAATAATACTACTTTCTTCATTTTTGTTATATTTTAAGTTATTTGATAAGGACATTTCAAAAGTTATGCCAGCATTATAATTTTCCCAATTTTGCCATTATAAAAAGTATCAAAATAGGGATTGCTAATAAAATCACCATTAAACTATGATCTACTATTAATGAAGGTTCTTTTACCAAGGTAATCAAATAACCGCCAATTGCGCCTCCAAAATGAGCTGTATGACCAATGTTATCATTTTTAGCCCTCATACCATAAATAGAATATAATAAATATAAAATTCCAAATAGATAAGCCGGCATTGGTATGACAAAAAAGATCCCCAACATCATATCGGGTTGTAATAATATTGCAGAATATAAAATTCCCGTTACAGCTCCTGAAGCTCCAACTGCTCTATAACTGTAATCATTTTTATGGAATAACATTGTAAGGAGACTTCCAAAAATTAAGCTTCCAAAATAAATTAAAACAAAAGAAATTGTACCCAACCATTGAATTACTACAGGTGCAAAAAACCAAAGTGTTAACATATTAAAGATTAAATGCATCATATCTACATGCAAAAAACCGGATGAAAGCATTCTGATTTGTTCTCCGGAACGAATACTTCCAACATGAAATTCGTATTTTCTAAAAAAAGCAAGATCATTAAAACCTTTGTAACTAATTAAGGCATTGGCTAATATAATTCCAACCAAAACGGTATTAACGGTATTCATAAATAATATTTAATGTGAATTGTAAATATAGTCATTCTTAAACATATGTTAGCGTAGAACCAAAATATCACTGGTTATTCATTTTTGCTTTATATTTGTAAAAAAAAATTACATGCAATTTCTCGTTTATATATTAGCCTATCCTTTACTTTGGCTTATCTCTATACTCCCATTTCGATTATTTTATTGGTTATCAGATTGTGTATACTTTTTGGTATATCATATTATTGGATATCGTATAAAAGTGGTTCGCGAGAACCTGGCTCTTACTTTACCACACTTAAACAAAAAGGAACGAAAAGAAGTTGAAAAAAAATTCTATCAGCATATGTGTGATATGTTTTTAGAAATGATAAAAACAATGAGTATTTCTCCTGAAGAAATGCAAAAAAGATTTACTGTTACCAATATTGAAGTACTTCGAGAATATGAAAAAAAAGGAAAAAGCGTTGTTCTGGTAGCATCACATTATGCGAGTTGGGAATGGCTTTTGACCATTAACAAACGTATTGCTTTTAGAGGAATTGGGGTTTACAAAAAAATAGCAAATCCGTATTTTGATAAATTAATTAGAAAAATACGTTCAAAATACGATGCTGAATTAGTTGAAACCAGAAAAACAATTCCGTTGATGGCACAAAATCAACGTGACGGTATTTTAAGCCTTTACGGATTAGCAAGCGATCAATCGCCTAAACTGGATAGAATTTTTCACTCGATGAAATTCATGGGAATCGAAGTTCCTGTACACACTGGAGCTGAAATGCTGGCAAAAAAATATGACTTGAGTGTTATTTTTGTAAAGGTTAACAAAGTTGCACGTGGTTATTATGAAGCTACAATTATACCAATAGCAGAAGATCCTAAAGATTATGCCAACTTTGAAATTACAGAAAAATATTTAAGAGAAGTAGAAAAACAAATTTACGAAGCTCCTGAATATTATTTATGGACTCATAAAAGATGGAAACACAGAGTAGATTAAATTTGTGTAAAAACTAAAAAAATACCTCTTTCAAAATTCATGAAAGAGGTATTTTTGTTTTAAAAGTAGCTAAAACTAAATTCCGGCAATTGCTTTTATTTCGTCTATAATTCGAAGAGCCAGAACATCTGCTTTTTCCTGAGAAGGAGCTTCAGTATAAATTCTGATAATAGGTTCAGTATTTGATTTTCTTAAATGTACCCATTCTGTAGCAAAATCAATCTTGACACCATCAATCGTTGTGATATCTTCATTCTTATATTTTTCTGTCATAGCTGTTAAAATCGCATCAACATCAATTTGTGGTGTTAATTCAATTTTATTCTTGCTCATATAATATTCAGGATAAGAAGCTCTCAATGCCGAAACTGATATTTTTTTGTTTGCTAAATGCGTTAAAAATAAAGCAACTCCTACTAAACTGTCTCTTCCGTAATGAGATTCAGGATAAATGATTCCACCGTTACCTTCACCACCAATAATGGCATTATTTTTTTTCATCAGCTCAACCACATTTACTTCACCAACTGCACTGGCTTCATACTTTCCGCCATGGGCAACAGTTACGTCACGCAACGCACGTGATGATGACATGTTCGAAACTGTATTTCCCGGAGTTTTACTCAAAACATAATCAGCACAAGCTACTAATGTATATTCTTCTCCAAACATTTCTCCATCTTCGCAAATGAAAGCCAGACGATCTACGTCAGGATCTACGACAACTCCCAAATCGGCTTTTTCTTTCACTACTAATTCAGAAATATCCGTTAAGTGCTCTTTTAAAGGTTCAGGATTGTGTGGGAAATGTCCGTTTGGTTCACAGTATAATTTTACTACTTCGACCCCCATCAATTCCAGTAATCTTGGAATAATAATTCCTCCTGATGAATTTACTCCATCAACAACTACCTTAAATTTTGCTGCCTTTACAGCTTCAACATCTACTAAAGGTAAGTTTAAAACCTCGTCGATATGAATATCCATGTAAGCATCATTTATAGTAATTTCACCTAAACTGTCTACATCAGAGAAATCGAAAGCTTCAGCTTCGGCAATTTCAAGGATTTTTGCTCCTTCTGCCCCACTTAAAAATTCTCCTTTTTCATTCAGTAGTTTCAACGCATTCCATTGTTTTGGATTATGAGAAGCTGTCAGGATAATTCCACCATCAGCTTTTTCAAGCGGGACAGCCACTTCAACCGTTGGCGTTGTCGAAAGTCCAAGATCAATTACATTAATTCCTAAACCTACTAAAGTATTTACAACAAGGTTATGAATCATAGGACCAGAAATTCTGGCGTCACGACCAATTACAACCGTTAATTTTTCTTTTGAAGTATTATTTTTCAAGAAAGTCCCATATGCTGATGCGAACTTTACAGCATCAACAGGAGTCAGGTTATCTCCTACCTTTCCGCCAATTGTTCCTCGTATTCCTGATATCGATTTTATTAAAGTCATTTTTTTGAGTTATAGTTACCAGTTACAAATATAAAAAAGTTGCTGAGTTACTAAGGAGTTAAGTTGCTAAGAATTTAAAAAACTTACTAAGTTTTTAAGTTGCTATCCCGAAGTTTCGGAACAGAGATTTTAAATAATCTAAAATATTAAGTTTATATTCTAAAGTCTTATTATAAAAACGATCTAAAAAAGTTTTCATACTTTTACTAAAACCTTACGGTTTTAACCAACCTGGAATCTTAGTAACTCTAAAAAGCATACACTTTTATAAGTGATAACTTGGTCCCGAAGCTTCGGGATAGTTACTCAGAACCTTAGCAACTTAAAAAAAATGAATTTCCTAGCCCACATCTATTTGTCCGGAGACAATGATTTAATCAAGATTGGTAATTTTATGGCCGATGGAATTCGGGGGAAACAGTTTGAACATTTTCCTGAAGAAGTACAAAAAGGCATAATATTACATCGTTCTATCGATACATATACTGATTCGCATGATGTTTTTAGACAAAGCACCAAGCGATTGCACGAAAAATACCATCATTATGCAGGCGTAATTGTCGATATCGTTTATGATCACTTTCTAGCCAAAAACTGGACAAAATATTCTGATGAAAAACTGGAAGATTTTATAAACCGATTTTATAAGTCACTACACGAAAATTACGATATCCTGACCGAAAAAACCCAAAACTTAATGCCTTATATGATCGAAAGAAACTGGCTTTTGAGTTATCAGACTGTCGAAGGAATACATCAGATTCTGACCCAAATGGACCGAAGATCAAAAAACATATCAAAAATGCAGTTTGCCAGTGAAGAACTTGTAGAATTTTATCCGGAATTTGAACAGGAATTTACGCTCTTTTTTGAAGATATTAAGGAACACTCCAAACAAAAATTACTCACTTTATAAAATCAGTTAGATTTTATAAAATTAAATTACAATTGCTTTCATGAAAAAAATAGCACTATTACTCAGCTTTATTTCAATTTATAGTTTCGCACAACAAACTGCAAAACCAACCGGATTAGTCACAACAAAAGCAATGGTTGTTTCTGCTCGTCAGGAAGCTTCGAAGGTAGGTGCAGAAATCATACAAAAAGGCGGAAATGCTTTTGATGCTATGATTGCCACAGAACTTGCCCTTGCAGTCGCTTATCCTTATGCCGGAAATATTGGCGGCGGCGGATTTATGGTATATCGAAAAGCGAATGGAGAAATTGGCTCTTTAGATTATCGTGAAAAAGCACCATTGAAAGCAACAAAAGACATGTTTCTTGATAAAGACGGAAATGTTATTAAAGGTAAAAGTACTGAAACGGCTTTGGCAATTGGCGTTCCGGGAACTATTGCCGGAGTTTTTGCTGTACACAAAAAACTCGGTTCATTACCAATATCTGAAATCTTAAAACCCGTTATAGCTTTAGCAGAAAGAGGCGTAATTGTAACCAAAAAACAAGAAAAAAGACTTCAGGATTATCATGATGTCATTGTAAAAATAAATGGACCAAACACACTTTTAGCAGGTGATTTTAAAGAAAAAGATACCATAAAATATCCTGCGCTTGCCAATACATTAAAAAGAATTGCAAAAAATGGAAGAAACGAATTTTATAAAGGTGAAACAGGTAAAATATTGGTTGACTATATTCAGAAAAAAGGGGGAATTATTACTCTCAAAGATCTGGAAAAATATGAAGCTAAATGGCGTAAACCATTACAGTTTAATTATAAGGATCTAAAAATCACTTCGATGTCACCTCCAAGCAGCGGCGGAATTTGTCTGGCACAAATCATGAAAATGATTGCTCCTTATGATTTAGCCAAAATGGGACATAATACTGAGGAATCTATTCAGGTCATTGTAGAAGCAGAAAGAAGAGCTTATGCTGATAGAAGTCAGTTTTTAGGAGATCCTGATTTTGTAAAGATCCCTATTAACGGATTACTATCTGATTCTTATTTAAAAGAGAGAATGTCAAGTTTTGATGTAAATAAAGCCAGTTTATCATCAGAAATAAAAGAAGGAAAAGTCAATTTTAATGAAAGCACAGAAACTACTCATTATTCTATTATAGACGCACAAGGAAATGCTGTTGCTGCAACAACAACTCTTAATGACGGTTACGGATCAAAATATTATTGTGATGAATTAGGTTTCTTTTTGAATAACGAAATGGATGATTTTAGTGCTAAACCAGGATCTCCTAATATGTTTGGTCTGGTAGGAAACGAAGCCAATAGCATCGCACCTCAAAAAAGAATGCTAAGTTCGATGACCCCAACAATTGTAGAAAAAAACGGAAAATTATTTATGGTGGTAGGTTCTCCGGGCGGTTCAACCATTATTACCACTGTATTACAAGCTGTTTTAAATGTTTATGAATACAAATTAAGCATGCAGGAAGCTGTAAATGCACCGCGTTTTCACCATCAGTGGTTACCGGATTTAATCAATTTCGAACCAAATGCTTTCGACACAAACACCATAAATAAGCTAAAAGCAAAAGGATATCTAATCAATGAAAAAAATACTCCTGTGATTGGTAAACTGGATTGTATCTTGGTTTTACCAGACAATACTCTCGAAGGAGGAGCCGATTTTCGAGGTGATGATACGGCAGTTGGTTTCTAAAATTTAAAAGATTTATAGTGAAAGATTATAAAAATTCGAATGTTAGAGCTAAATTTGTAATATCCCTAACTTTTTAAAAACATAATGTTAAGAAAACTTTTTCGAAGACTTGAAAGTATTATTGCTTTGGCTCAATCAATATTGACGCCAAAGCAATTTATTTTTTTATCAAGCGTTCTCGTTGGTATTTCCTGCGCACTTGCTGTAATTGTTTTAAAAACATTTGCTCATAGTGTTTTCTCCTTTGCAACTTACATCAACGGAATTTTGAAATTGAGTTTCATCAACAGTATTTTGCCTATAATTGGTATTTTATTAACTGTTTTTGTCATTAAAAAAGTACTGAACGGAACAATTCAAAAAGGAACATCCCAAATTTTATATGCCGTTGCAAAAAAAGCAAGTATAATTCCGAAAAAGCAAATGTATGCCCAAATCGTTACCAGCTCACTTACGGTAGGATTAGGAGGTTCTGCGGGTTTAGAAAGTCCAATTGTAATTACCGGAGCTGCTTTTGGATCTAATTATGCTCAAAATTATAAATTAGCCTACAAAGACAGAACTTTACTTATTGGTTGTGGCGTTGCTGCAGGAATATCTGCTGCTTTTAATGCCCCAATTGCCGGTGTACTTTTTGCCATTGAAGTTTTATTGGTAGATGTAAGCATTTCTGCCTTTACTCCTATTATGATTTCTGCGGCTACCGGCGCTTTGGTTTCTGCTATTCTTCTGGATGAAACTATTTTATTGTCTTTCAAAAAGCAAGAAGCTTTTAATTATCATAATATTCCGTTTTATATTCTATTGGGAATATTAACCGGATTTATAGCCGTTTACTATGCCCGAAATTTTCAAAGGGTTGAGCATTATTTTTCTAATTTAAAAGTAGGCCCTTATAAAAAAGCATTAATTGGTTCTTCATTACTGGCATTACTTATCTTTATATTTCCAACACTTTTTGGAGAGGGATATGAAAGCATTAAAACACTATCTGAAAGTGATCCCGGAAAATTATTAGACAATACATTATTTGCAGATTTCAGAAATAACCAATGGGTTTTGCTGCTTTTTGTTGGATGCACAATGATGGTAAAAGTATTTGCTTCCGGATTAACGCTTGGAAGTGGTGGAAACGGAGGTAATTTTGCCCCATCCTTATTTTTAGGATCTTATCTGGGTTATTTTTTCTCTAAATTTATAAGTCTTATTGGTTTATCAAAACTACCCATCAGCAATTTTACCATGGTGGGAATGGCGGGTATTTTGAGCGGATTATTTCATGCGCCTCTAACAGCGATTTTCTTAATTGCCGAAATTACTGGTGGTTACAGCCTGATGATTCCGCTTATGATAGTTTCATCAATAAGTTTCGCAATCTCTAAACGTTTTGAGAAATATTCTCTTGATGTAAAAGGTCTGGCTAAAAAAGGTCACGCTTTTACAAGCAATAAAGATTCTAATATTTTATCTACTTTAGATATTGATACGATTATACAATGTGATTATTTAACTGTTCATCCGGATGAAAACCTGAGTAAATTAGTTGATTTAATTTCGCATTCAAACCAAGTGGTTTTTGCTGTTGTAAACAATGAAAAAGAACTAGTTGGAGTCGTGCATTTTAATGATATCAGAGAAATAATCTTTAATAATTATCGTGTCAAATACACTTTGATCAAAGATGTTATGAAAACGCCTGCCGCAACAATTTCATCTGATGACAGCATGGAAATTGTAATGAGCAAATTCGAAAAATCAAAATCAGCATTTCTTCCGGTTATACGTAATGATAAATATTTTGGCTTTATCTCAAAATCTATAGCACTTGAAGCCTATAGAACCAAATTGCGTTCCATGACAATTGAATAAGCTTAATATCGGATAAGTTAAAAAAATACAATATCCGATAATAAGAAGTACCTTTGTGGTATTATGTGGAATATAGACTTAAGATATAGAGAAGAATTTCAATCAACATTTGATCGATTGTATCAAAAAAGGCTTGATTTGCAAAACAGCAGACCATTGCCCAATATCGCCCTGCACAAAATCCGCGAAAGTTTATCGCTTGAATGGACCTACAATTCAAACAGCATTGAAGGAAATACCATGAGCCTGCGTGAAACCCAAATGGTCATTCAGGAAGGTATGACCATAAAAGGAAAATCGCTTCGGGAGCATTTTGAAACCCACAATCACGATAAAGCAATTGATTATTTATACTCGATTGTAAATGATAATTACAACCTGCGAAGTATTGACATTCTTTCGATACACGGATTGGTTTTACGTTCTATCGAAGATGATTTTGCAGGACGTTTAAGAAATGGCGGAGTTCGTATCTCAGGAGCTAATTTTATGCCTCCAAACGCTAATAAAGTTTCTGATTATCTGGATGAATTAATTGATTTTGTCAATACAAATCCGTTAGGATTAAATGACATTGAACTGGCTACAATTTATCATCATAAATTAGTCTGGATTCATCCTTTTTTTGATGGAAATGGACGTACCGTTCGTTTAAGCATGAACTTAATACTGATGCGTTGTGGTTTTCCGCCAGCTATTATCTTAAAAAATGACAGAAAAAAATATTATGAAGCTTTAAATCAAGCAAATAATGGCAATTATCAAAAATTAATACTCCTGATGTGCCAGGCACTTGAAAGAACACTTAATATTTATTTGAGCGCAATGCCGGGAAGCAGCTATGACTATCAGCCAATAATAAACATAGTGAGCGGGCCTGAAACCCCTTATGGCCAGGAATACGTGAGTTTATTAGCCAGAACCGGAAAAATTGACGCTTATAAAGAAGGCCGAAACTGGTATACAACCAAAGAAGCGATTGAAGAATATATTGCAACCAGAAAAAGAAAACGCTAGTTTAGGCTAGCGTAATTTTGTTACTAATTGTAACATAAAGTTTTGTAGTCTAGTACTAAAAGAACAAATCAAAGTGGTAACTTTGCGTTTTGCTCAAAATTATGTTAGAAAAAGACAATACTATTGAAGTTCTTGGTGCAAGAGTTCATAATCTAAAAAATATAGACATTTCTATTCCGCGTGAAAAACTGGTAGTTATTACCGGTTTATCGGGTTCGGGAAAATCCTCTTTGGCATTTGATACCATTTATGCTGAAGGACAACGTCGCTATGTAGAAACTTTTTCGGCTTATGCCAGACAGTTTCTGGGTGGCTTAGAACGTCCTGATGTGGATAAAATCGACGGGCTTTCGCCAGTAATTGCGATCGAACAAAAAACAACCAGCAAAAGTCCGCGTTCTACTGTTGGAACAATTACAGAAATATACGATTTCCTGAGACTTCTTTATGCGCGTGGTGCTGATGCTTACAGCTACAACACAGGCGAAAAAATGGTTTCATATTCTGATGAACAAATTAAAGATTTGATTATCGAGGATTTTAAAGGAAAGCGCATCAATATTCTGGCTCCAATTATCAGAGCGAGAAAAGGTCATTATGCTGAGTTATTCCAGCAAATTACCAAACAAGGTTTCCTTAAAGTTCGTGTAAATGGTGAAGTGCAGGATTTAGTTACAGGAATGAAACTGGACCGTTACAAAACCCATGATATCGAAATTGTAGTCGACAGAATGTTGATTGAAGATACTGAAGAAAATCAAAAACGATTATCAGAAAGTATCAATACTGCCATGCATCATGGCGAAAATGTTCTCATGATTTTAGATCAGGATACCAATGAAGTCCGTTTTTTCAGTAGAAACTTAATGTGCCCTTCAACCGGAATATCATATCAGAACCCTGAACCTAATTTATTTTCGTTTAACTCTCCAAAAGGAGCTTGTCCGCATTGTAACGGATTGGGAACTGTACACGAAATAAATGTGAAAAAAATTATTCCAAATCCTAAATTATCAATTAAAGGTGGTGGTTTTGCTCCGCTTGGTGAATATAAATCATCATGGATTTTTAAACAATTAGAAGTTATTGGAGAAAAATTCAACTTTAAGATAACAGATCCAATCGAGAAGATTCCTGAAGAAGCGATGAACATGATTTTACATGGTGGAAAAGATAAATTCACTGTAAACTCAAAAGATTTAGGCGTAACACGAGATTATAAAATAGATTTTGAAGGAATTTCACATTTCATAAAAAATCAATATGATGAAAGTGCCTCAACAACTATAAAACGTTGGGCAAAAGACTTCATGGATGAAGTAAATTGTCCGGTTTGTGATGGTTCACGCTTAAAGAAAGAAGCTTTATTCTTCAAAATCAACAGCAAAAATATTGTTGAATTGTGTGATATGGATATCTCTGATTTAACAATCTGGTTTCAGGACTTAAATAAACATTTATCAGACAAACAGCTTTTGATTGCTTCAGAAGTAGTTAAGGAAATCAAAGACCGTTTGAACTTTTTGATGAATGTTGGTTTAAATTATTTGGCTTTAAGCCGAAGTTCAAAATCACTTTCAGGTGGTGAAGCACAGCGTATCCGTCTAGCCACACAAATTGGTTCACAACTGGTTGGTGTTTTATATATTCTGGATGAACCAAGTATTGGTTTACACCAACGAGACAACGAAAAACTGATTCATTCCTTAGAGCAATTACGTGACATCGGGAACTCTGTTATTGTGGTAGAACACGATAAAGATATGATTGAACGTGCAGATTATGTAATTGATATTGGACCAAAAGCTGGAAAATACGGAGGAGAAATCATTAGTATTGGAACTCCGGCAGAAACTTTAAAATCAGACACTATTACTGCTCAGTATCTTAATGGTAAAATGAAATTAGAGATTCCGAAAGAACGTCGTAAAGGAAACGGAAAGTTCTTAAAACTAACCGGAGCTACAGGAAACAACCTTAAAAATGTTTCTATCGAATTGCCTTTAGGTCAATTGATTTGCGTTACCGGAGTTTCAGGAAGTGGAAAATCGACTTTGATCAATGAGACACTCTACCCTATTTTGAATGCGTATTATTTTAATGGTGTAAAAAAACCACAACCTTATAAAAAAATTGAAGGTCTTGAACATATCGATAAAGTAATTGACATTGACCAAAGTCCGATTGGGAGAACACCACGTTCGAATCCAGCGACTTATACAGAGGTTTTTACCGAAATCAGAAACCTGTTTACCATGACTTCAGAAAGTATGATTCGTGGTTATAAAGCAGGACGTTTTAGCTTTAATGTAAAAGGAGGGCGTTGCGAAACCTGTGAAGGTTCAGGAGTCAGAACTATTGAAATGAACTTTCTTCCAGACGTTTATGTAGAATGTGAAACCTGTCAGGGAAAACGTTTCAACAGAGAAACATTAGAGATTCGATACAAAGGAAAATCTATTTCAGACGTATTGAATATGACAGTTGATGAAGCTGTTCCGTTTTTTGAAAATATCCCGAAAATCTATAGAAAAGTAAAAACAATTCAGGATGTTGGTTTAGGTTACATTACACTTGGTCAACAAAGTACAACTCTATCTGGTGGTGAAGCGCAACGTATAAAACTTGCCGGAGAATTATCTAAAAAAGATACCGGAAATACTTTTTACATTCTTGACGAACCTACAACGGGATTGCATTTTGAAGATATTCGTGTTCTAATGGATGTAATAAATAAATTGGTCGATAAAGGAAATACAATCCTGGTTATTGAACACAATATGGATGTTATAAAACTTGCCGATTATATTATAGATATTGGTCCTGAAGGCGGAAAAGGCGGCGGGCAATTGATTGCCAAAGGAACTCCTGAAGAAGTGGCAAAAAATAAAAAAAGCTATACAGCTAAGTTTTTGAAAAAAGAATTGGAATAGAAAGCCATTGGTACTAATACCTTTGTCACAGTTTTAAACTTTGGCAAAGGTATTTCTATCTCAATCTTTTCTAATGTGTCAAATAACCATATTTAATCAGATCAGTTTTAGAATTGATCTGGATTTTATTACCATTCACTATCAAAAATATCTTATCCGCAATCTGCATTACATCTTCATAATAATGATCGGTTAAAATAATTCCCTTAGTTTGTTTCAAAGTATTTAAAAAGTCTTTTATTATTTCAACAAAAAGTGGCTCAACCATTGAGAATGGTTCATCTAATAGCAAAAATTTATGATTTAAATTACCTAGTAGAATAATCTCAAAATATCTTCTCTCCCCCATGGATAATTGTCCAATTTTACGATTCTGTATATTATTAATCCTAGGAGCATAAAATATTTTATCTTGTTTTTCCCCATTATTAAAATACATTGATATTATTTCTGAAACTTTAAATTGTTTAGGTAAGAAATTTTCTTGTGGTAAATAACCAATTCGATTATCTAAGACAACATTGTTTTCTTTTAGTAATTCTCCATTTATCATTAATTCTAAAGTATCTGGTTTTAATGATCCGTATATTAGTTTTAAAAGAGTTGATTTACCACTACCATTTCTTCCAAAGATTACAGTGGTTTCTCCAGTGCAGAATTGAAATGATAAATTTTTTAAAACTTGTTTATTCTTGAAAGATTTATTCAAATTTTTAATTTCTAAAATATTCATTTTAATAGATTATAAATTATGAGAACAATAATCGATATAAAAACATTTAAAAAGAAAACTGTCAAGTTCAATTTCTTTTTAGTAAAGCCTAAATTGTGATAAAAGTAATATTCATTATTATAAAAATATTTAAAACTAAAAATACCTAAAATCGTTCCTATGCTTGAAAAAATGATTGGTATATAAAAGAAATTAAAAAATAACAAACCTAAAACGAGAGAATAAATTAGGTTAAAAAAATTGACGTCACAATAATATTTAAGCACAATTCGTATCATCTATTTTACACGATTTAATATATACACTTGACTCATTGATGATTCTTGTGATGAGAATTTATCAGGATGACCTTTATAAATATGATTAAACATTTCAATTTTTATCTTATCTGAATCTATAAATTCTAATAATCCAAATATTTCAACTTGCACTCCATCTTTTTCACCTAACATATCAATCCATATAGGGTTCTTACCATTATCTAAAGTAAAATTAAAAAAAGGAGAAGTGTTTTCTCCCTGAAATAAAATTGCAATATTATCAGATTTAAATTCTATAGCACTTATATTTGCTTCTCTTTCAACATTATTCCATCTGCCAAAAATGTCTTGATTTTGCGAATAAACATTATATTGACTTAGAATAATGAACAATAAATAAATTACTTTTTTCATTTATATTTATAAATCTTAGTTATAATTAAAAATACAGCTACAAATAAATTGTAGCTGTATAACTTATACTATTTTGTTTCAACTGGTTGACAATGACCTCCCATTAACCAGCAGACAAATCCTGCAAAATCTGTATAAAATATTTCAACATCAGCTTCTTTAGTAATAGTATTTTCAACACTACTTTCTTCTAATGACATTTCAACATTCTGAATTGATTTTAAAATAGATTTCTTTTCTTTTGTACCTGCAAATGAAACACTTACAAATGCCATAACTAATATGACTGAATAAATTTTTTTTTTCATTTTAATAAATTTTAAATTAATTAATTGTTCAAAAAAATCGCGAATTTTTATAGTACAAATATTACAATTATTAACCTTAAAATAAATGTGAATATAAGAAAAATTATGTGAATTATCTTAAAAATCGAAGTAACAACCTACAAATATTAAATATTTTTATAATTTAGTCATGAACTATACAATTATAAAATATGTTAAAATATAAATTGAAAGCAAAAAGAAAGGAAAAGAAAATATCTCAGGTACAATTTGCTGAACTTTTATTTATGGATCAATCACAATATAATAGACGAGAGCAGGGCCATATAAAAATTTCTGATGCAGAATGGATAAAAATGGCCAAATTATTACAAGTATCTGTAGACGAAATTTATGAAAGTGATATAGAAAATTATCAGACAGATAATAAAAATGAAGAAAATAAATTTAAAAATACAATTGAGATTATAATTAAAATTTCGATTAAAGAGGCACAAGAATTATCTAATAAATTAATATACTTATTAAAAAATAACACTACTAAATGAATGATCTTAATATAAAAGCCAAGTTGTAATCTATAAAAGATCATTAATAATGATTATAAATTTTATGAAAAAAAAATCAATAAAATTTATAATCAACTGATAGCGAAACATTAAATAAACAAAATAATTATAAATATTACATTTAAATTAATAAATCCCCATTTCTGTAACAAATCTCAAAAAAAGAACTAATTTAGTACGCCCTTTTTGCCAAAGTTTTGATTTTGACAAATAGCAGGATAAAAATCTATGAATCTAAAAGATAAATTCGATAGCGTAGACCAATATTTTTCACCTAAAATAATTGATGAAGTAAATGATCAATACATTAAAGTGGCTAAAATAAAAGGTCAGGAAGTGCCGTGGCATAATCATGAGAATGAAGATGAGTTATTTTACATTGTCGACGGTGAACTTTTAATGGAAATTGAAAACAAACCATCATTCACCATGAAAAAGGGTGATTTATTTGTTGTCAAAAAAGGTATAAATCACAGGGTTTCATCGGTTGAAGAATGTTCAATAATGCTGATTGAATCTAAAACTACAGAACATACCGGAAAAGTTAAAAGCAACATTACGAAATCAATTGAAGAACAAACGTATTAAATAAAGAATTCTTCCTTTTATAAACTAATGCTTCAATTGAAAACTGCTGCCCTAGCCCTGATGGGAGCGGCATCTCCCGATTAGAAAAACAAGGCTTTTTAGCTGTAGTTTTTGTTTATCGGGAATATAACGGACAGCAGGATTAAGCTCCTACCTCCGAGTACACACAGGATGAGAATAACAAAAACGACACAGCTAGAAATAAAAAATATAAATAATTAAAATACCTAAAATGAGATTAGAAGATTTTGATAATGATGAGGATAAAGTAATTCAGGATCGTTTGAAACAAAAAACGTGGAATGAAATTAGAACAAACGATAGCTGGGCGATTTTTAAAATCATGGCCGAATTTGTAAACGGTTATGAAAGCATGGGACGTATTGGTCCGTGTGTATCTATTTTTGGATCGGCGAGAACAAAACCAGATGATAAATACTATTTATTGGCAGAAAAAATTGCTTACAAAATCAGTAAAGCTGGTTACGGTGTGATCACAGGAGGTGGTCCCGGAATCATGGAAGCTGGTAATAAAGGTGCACATTTAGGCGGTGGAATTTCTGTTGGTTTAAACATCGAATTGCCTTTTGAACAACACTTTAATCCTTATATCGATCACGATAAAAACCTGAATTTCGATTATTTCTTTGTGAGAAAAGTAATGTTCGTAAAATATTCACAAGGTTTTGTGGTGATGCCGGGAGGTTTTGGAACTTTAGACGAAATGTTTGAGGCGATTACATTGATTCAGACTAAAAAAATTGGAAAATTCCCTATTATATTGGTGGGTGTTGAATTCTGGTCTGGCCTAATCGAATGGGTAAAAACAGTTTTGGTTGAAAAAATGCAAACAGTAAGTCCGGAAGATTTAAACTTATTTAAAATCGTAGATACTGAAGATGAAGTTGTTGATGTATTAGATAAATTCTACAAGAAATATGATTTAAGTCCAAATTTCTAAAAATACATAAAACCAGAAAAGCGATAAGCAAATTTAAATTGGAGTTAAGTATACTTTAAAATAATATAACCTTCTATCTATTTCATGGTTAAATACGTTAAGTATTACAAAAAATTAAAGCTGTTTTTTAAAACAGCTTTTTTTATGCTATTTTTACAGCAAACCAAAACAACTTTAGATTCGTACCTTACATTATACCGTTAATTATCCAAAGCAATCATTGAAAATACTTTATAAAATTATATTCTTCGTTTTTGTCTTAATGAGTTCATTAAAACAATATGCGCAACATCAGTCTAAGATGGAAGTGGCGGTCAATCTTGAACTCAAAACACTGAATGTCAAACAGGATATAACCTATTACAATACTTCTAACGATTCTTTGGTTTGGATTGTTTTAAATGATTGGAATAATGCATTCTCTGACAAAAATACGCCGTTAGCGAAAAGATTTTCTGATGAGTTTTATAGAGGTTTTCACTTAGCGAAAGCTGCAGAAAGAGGAAATACAACGATATTGAATCTGACTGATTCAGATTATAGCGCACTTGAATGGGAAAGAACCACAAAAAACCCTGATCTTGTTGTGGTAAAACTGAACAGAAAATTAGCTCCGGGCGAAAAAATTAATTTGCATTTAACTTATATTTCTAAAATTCCAAGTGATAAATTTACGCGTTATGGTTTTGATCAGAATGGCGGAATGAACCTTAAAAATTGGTTTTTGAGTCCTGCACGTTTTGAGAATGATCATTTTACACAATCTAACAACTTTAATTTAGATGATATTGCGAATGCAAGTACTGATTATGAAGTGAGTATCAGCATTCCTACTGTATATTCGATTACTACTGATTTGAATTTAGTTTCGAAGCAAGAAACTGACCCTTCTTTTATTACCTATTCTTTTACAGGTAACAACAGAACCGATTTCAATTTTTTCATCGAAAAGCAAAATAGTTTTAGAAGTTATGAAAATGGTTCTTTAGAAGTACTTACAAATCTTAAAAATAAAAAGATAAGCGAAATTCAAAAAGCAATTATCATTAATCATGTGGTGAGTTTTGCGAGTGCTTTTATTGGTAAATATCCGCATAAAAAAATCACGGTTTCTCAAACTGATTATGATAGGAATCCGTTTTATGGATTGAATCAATTGCCTTCTTTTATCAGTCCGTTTTCTGATGATTTTATCTTCGAAATCACTTTTTTAAAAACGTATCTGAATAATTATTTGAAAAATAGTTTGCGATTAGATCCCAGAAAAGATAATTGGGTTTATGACGGAATCCAGATTTATGCCATGATGAAATACATGGAGGAAAACCATCAGGATCAAAAAATGCTTGGAAGACTTTCAAACATGAAAATCTTTAAAAGTTACAACATAACCAATCTTACTTTTAATGAGCAATACAGCTATTATTATATGCTGATGGCCAGAAAAAACCTTGATCAGCCACTAGGAGATTCAAAAAATACTTTAATAAAATTCAACGAACAAATTGCCAGTAAATATCGTGCAGGTTTAAGTCTGAGTTATTTAGACGATTATCTGGATCATAATATTGTTCCTGAAAGTGTACAGGAATTTTATACCCTGAATAAAACTGAACAGACAAATCGTTATAATTTTGAAAAAATATTAACGAAAAACAGTTCAAAAAATATCGATTGGTTTTTTAATACCATTATAGATTCCAGAGAAATAATTGATTATAAATTTTCGAATGTTTCGAGAACAAAAGACAGCGTTCAATTTTCAGTAAAAAGCAAAACGAATGTCTACGCTCCTATTCCGGTTTATGGTCTTAAGAAAAAAGAAATTGTTTTTAAAAAGTGGATTGAGCCTAAAAACACGGATTCAATTTATGAATTCGACCGAAAAAGCGCGGATAAAATTGTTTTGAACTACGATAATGAAGTTCCTGAATATAACTTGAGAAACAACTGGAAATCATTAAAAAGTCTGGCAATAACCAATCGTCCTGTTAAGTTTAATTTTGCAAAAGATCTTGAGGATCCGTATTACAACCAGATTTTATACATTCCTACTTTAACTTATAATTATTATGATGGTTTTACGCCGGGAGTACGTTTTCACAATAAAACTATTCTTGACAAACCATTTACGTTCGACATTAATCCTGCCTATTCTCTAAAAGCAGGAACAATTTCTGGTTCATCTGCTTTTGTATGGAATGAATATTATAGAAACAGTACGCTTTATAATGTGCGATATTCTATTAGTCAAAATTATTTTCACTACGCCCCGGATGCTACTTATTTAAGATTAAACCCAATGGTTCAGTTTAAAATTAGGGAAGAAAATTTCAGGGACAATCGAAAACAATTTTTTATGTTTCGCCAGGTAATTGTAAATCGTGAAGCAAGTGAATATATAACGGATAACTCAAAACCAAATTATTCTGTGTTTAATGCACGATATTCGAATACTAAAACAGAATTAATTGATCACTTTAATTTCATGACTGATCTTCAGTTTGGTGGAAATTTTGGGAAAATTGCCGGAGAAATTGAATATCGCAGATTATTTGAAAACAATCATAAACTAAATGCAAGATTATATGCAGGAAGCTTTTTGTATAACACAACAAATTCAGATTATTTTAGTTTTGGTTTAGACCGTCCAACGGATTATATGTTTGATTATAATTTTTACGGACGATCAGAAAGCACCGGTTTTTTTAGTCAGCAATATATCATGGCTGAAGGCGGCTTTAAATCAAAACTGGAACCAGCATATGCCAATCAATGGATGACAACATTAAATGCCAGTTATTCGATCTGGAACTGGATTGAGGTTTATGGCGATATTGGTTTTTTGAAAAACAAACATCAAGCAGAGAACTTTGTATATGATAGCGGTATCAGATTAAATCTGGTTCCCGATTATTTCGAACTTTACTTCCCGGTCTATTCTAATAATGGATGGGAAATTTCTCAAAATAAGTACAACGAAAAAATACGATTTGTGATCACTTTATCACCAAAAACATTACTCAATCTTTTTACTAGAAAATGGTTTTAATTGAATAAATTTTAAAGAAAAACATACATTATTATCAGTTAATTACATTTTTACATAAAAATAACTCAAAAAATATACGTAGTTTTTTGATTTTAAATACATATAATTAAATTATATTTATTTTAAAGAATTATGATTATTGATTGTTTTTAAGTAATTTTGCAGTCTAACATGACCACTAAAGATTATGATAAAAGAAAAAAGCAATACTACATTAACATTTGAAGATTTCAAAACTGAGGTATTGAATGACTACAAAATTGCAGTAACTAGCCGTGAATGTAGCCTTTTAGGTCGTAAAGAAGTGTTAACAGGAAAAGCCAAATTTGGAATATTTGGTGACGGAAAAGAGGTGCCGCAGCTTGCTATGGCAAAGGCTTTTAAAAACGGGGATTTCCGTTCCGGATACTATCGCGATCAGACTTTTATGATGGCGATTGGTGAACTTACTCCTAAACAATTTTTCGCAGGTTTATACGGTCATACTGATTTAGAATACGATCCAATGTCTGCCGGAAGACAAATGGGCGGACATTTTGTAACGCACAGTTTAAACGAAGACGGATCCTGGAAAGACTTAACAAAACAAAAAAATTCAAGCGCAGATATATCGCCTACAGCAGGACAAATGCCAAGATTATTGGGATTAGCCCAGGCTTCTAAAATTTACAGAAATGTTGACGGAATTACCATTAAAGATAAGTTTTCTGTAAACGGAAATGAAGTTGCATGGGGAACTATAGGAAACGCAAGCACATCTGAAGGTTTATTTTTTGAAACCATAAATGCTGCCGGAGTTCTGCAAGTACCAATGGTAATGAGTGTTTGGGATGATGAATACGGAATATCTGTTCACGCCAGACATCAAACCACTAAAGAAAATATTTCTGAAATCCTAAAAGGATACCAACGTGATGAAGATGCAAACGGGTATGAAATTTTCAGAGTAAGAGGCTGGGATTATGCAGAGTTGGTTTCAACTTACGAAAGAGCCGCAGCAGTTGCCCGCGAGCAGCACGTTCCGGTTTTAATTCACGTAAACGAATTGACACAACCACAAGGTCACTCGACTTCAGGTTCTCATGAGCGTTACAAAAATGGAGAAAGACTGGCTTGGGAAAGAGATTTTGATTGTATTCGTCAGATGCGTTTATGGATGATCGCCATCAATATAGCATCGCCTGAAGAATTGGCTGAAATTGATGCCGAATTGAAAAAAGAAGTTCTTGAAGCCAAAAAAGAAGCCTGGAACTCTTTTATCAACCCAATTATAGAAGATCAAAAAAATCTTTTGGTTTTATTAGAGCAAATTTCAAGTGCGAGTATCAACCATAAAGATAAAATTCAAAAATATATTTCTGAATTAAGCGCTATAAAATCTCCTCTAAAAAAGGAAATGCTGGTAATCGCCAGAAAAATATTGCGTTTTATCGAAGTCCCAAACAGCAAAGTTTTATTATCTAATTGGATTACCAATTATATCGAAATTACGCAGCCAAGATTCAGCAGTAACTTACATTCAGATTCAGATCTAAATGTTTTTTCAGTAGAAAAAGTACTTCCTGAATATGCTGATAATGCAAAAGCTGATTTAGATGGCCGAATGATTTTGCGTGATAACTTTGACGCTTTATTTACCAAATATCCTGAAACACTAATTTTTGGTGAAGATGTTGGTAATATTGGTGATGTAAACCAAGGTCTTGAAGGCATGCAGGAAAAATACGGTGAACTTCGTGTTGCCGATGTTGGGATTCGTGAAGCTACTATTATTGGTCAGGGAATTGGAATGGCTTTAAGAGGTTTACGTCCAATTGCTGAGATTCAGTATTTAGATTATTTACTATATGCGATTCAAATCATGAGCGATGATTTGGCAACATTGCAATACAGAACTGTTGGGAAACAAAAAGCACCGTTAATCATCAGAACCCGCGGACATCGTCTTGAAGGTATCTGGCATTCAGGTTCTCCAATGGGAATGATTATTAATGCCGTTCGTGGTATTCACGTTCTCGTACCAAGAAACATGACACAAGCAGCAGGTTTTTATAATGCTCTTTTAGAGACTGACGAACCGGCTTTAGTAATCGAATGTTTAAATGGTTACCGTTTAAAAGAAAAAACACCTTTGAATTTTGGTGAATTCAAAACACCAATTGGTGTGGTTGAAACCCTGAAAGAAGGTTCAGATATTACATTGGTTTCTTACGGATCAACTTTAAGATTAGTTGAACAAGCTGCAAATGAATTACTTGAATTAGGAATTGATTGTGAAGTAATCGATATTCAGTCTTTGCTTCCTTTTGATGTTAATAAGGATATTGTAAAAAGTATCGCTAAAACAAATCGTCTTTTAGTAATCGACGAAGATGTTCCTGGTGGAGCTTCGGCTTTTATTTTGCAACAAATCCTGGAGGAACAAAATGCTTACATCCATTTAGACAGTAAACCGCAAACTCTTGCTGCAAAAGCACACAGACCAGCTTACGGAACTGATGGTGATTATTTCTCTAAACCTTCTGCCGAAGATATCTTTGAGAAAGTTTACAGTATGATGAATGAAGTAAATCCTTCTAAATTTCCTGGTTTGTACTAAAAATTTAGATTGATTTTAGAACATAAAAAAGCTTGTAAACAATTGTTTACAAGCTTTTTATTTTTACGCAAATTACGTTATTGAGAAGAACGAAGCAACCACACTATCAAAATATGACGTGATAAAGCAAGTGAGATTGCTTCGTTAGTCGAAATGACAAAAATCCGCGCTTTAGCGATAGTGAATCTATTTCATCCGCGTGCCATTATACGCAAACTAAGCTTTCAAAATAGCTCTCGCTTTTTCTAAATCTTCTGCAGTATCAATCCCAATACCTACATGTGTAGTTTCGACCATTTTGATGCGTTTTCCGAATTCTAAATAACGAAGCTGTTCTAATTTTTCAGAAGCTTCTAAAGATTTCATCGGAAGGCTATAAAAATCTAATAAAGCCTGTTTTCTAAAAGCATAAATTCCAATGTGCTGAAAATAACGCACACCAACATCTTTATCTCTTGGATACGGTATCACAGAACGGGAAAAATACAAAGCAAACTGTGATTGATCGACAACCACTTTTACATTATTTGGGTTATTAATTTCGTCTTCATCTGTAATCTCGCGCATTAGTGAAGCCAAATCAATCTTGCGATCTTCATCATTCTTAAAAACTGATAAAACCTGCTCTAAAGGTCCTGCTTCAGTAAAAGGTTCATCACCTTGTACATTTACTACAATATCAACATCTAGGCCCATAACAGCTTCGGCAATACGATCGCTGCCTGATTCGTGTTCTTTTATACTCATAATGGCTTTTCCGCCATTAGAAACAATTTCATCGAATATCAAATCTGAATCTGTTACTACAAACACATCCTCAAACAAATTAGTAGAAACTGCCGCTTCATAAGTTCTTAGAATTACTGTTTTCCCTCCTAAATCCTGCATCAGTTTTGCAGGAAAACGTGTAGAAGCATATCGTGCCGGAATTACCGCTATTATTTTCATTTTAACTCTGTTTTTAAGTAAAACAAATGTAACTATTCAAAATTAAGTTTGAAAGAATTTACATTACCAATGGGTTTTGGCTCTTTTTAATACACCAATTTCATTTTTCTCTTTTTTTAATGACCTTTTTATAAACATCTGTTAAATTACAATTTGATGTTTCTAATTTATCAATTTAATTACAAATTGTAAGATTTTTTTTAAGTAATTTTATCTGAATTTTAATACAATATACTCGTAACAAATTGTAATTAAGATTATTACAAACACCCCACTCTAACTTAAATTTAAATACCATGAAACACAAAATTAAAATCACTGACCATGACAAAAATGATTCGTTTATAAATGGATCATACAATCAGGAAACAAATGTTGTACAGCTTATTGAACAAATCGCAGCACTTTATCCTGAAAATAATGCGATAATTGATGGTTCACAAAAGATTACTTATCAAAATCTTAATGAAAAAGCAAATCAGCTAGCGCGTTATTTAAAGGATAATAATATCAAATCAAAGAGCAATGTAGGCGTTTGTATTCCGCAATCCTTAAACAGAATTATTGCATTTTTAGCTATTTTAAAAACCGGTGCTTCTTATTTACCCATTGATGGTGATTTACCACAAGCCAGAATAAATATGATGATTTCTGATTCGGAAATTGACCTAATGCTTACAATAGATACTTTATTGGATAAAATCAAAAGTGATCATACTATTTTCACTGCGATAGATTTATTGATCGAAACTGACTCATTTAAAGCATTATCAGATAAAAACATTCTAACTCCCATTTTGCCTGATAATCCGGCATACATAATTTATACTTCCGGGAGCACAGGAATACCAAAAGGAGTCATTATTGGACATCAGTCGTTTTCTAACTTTGTACAATTTCAAGCTTCTTTTTTGAATTTATCTACTGAAAACAAAACCCTTCAATTTGCATCTCCTAGTTTTGATGCCGCAATAATAGACATCTGGGCACCATTAATCAAGGGTGCTACGATTTATTTATATCCAAATAATAAAATTGTTGGAGAACCTCTTTTAGACTTTATCATAGATAATAATATTGATACTGTTCCTTTACTGCCTCCTATGGTTTTGGCCTCACTTCCTCATAACAGAACAATTGGAAATCTTAAAACAATAGCAATTGGCGGTGAAGCATGTAGTGAAAACACTGTAAAAAACTGGTATAAAAAAATTCGATTAATTAACAGTTACGGACCAACAGAAGCAACTGTTGCGGTTACTAATTATGAGTTTAAAACCGAAGTAAACCCAAGAATTATTGGAACAGCAATACCTTTTGCCAATTTATTAGTTTTAGATGAAAATTTAAATCCCTCAGACAAAGGTGTTATTGGAGAACTTTATATTGGCGGCGATCAATTGGCACTTGGCTATCTAAATCGTCCGGCAGATACTAAAAATGTATTTATACAAACTCCTAAATGGCTTTTAGAATTAGTAAATCATAAAAATACACTCTATAAAACGGGAGATATGGTTTTAATACGAGAAGATGGGAATCTGGAATTTTACGGACGAAAAGATGATCAGGTCAAAATAAGAGGTTACAGAATCGAACTGGCAGAAATTGAGCATCATATTTCAAAACTTCCTCAAATTTCGCAAGCAGCATTAAAAGTTCAGAAAAAAGAAAATGGTCTGCCTGTTTTAGTTGCTTTCATTCAATTGCATACGGCAAAAGATGATGAAGCAAAATCTTTACAAAATATAAGGGCAAAGCTGCAGCAAATAATGCCTGCGTATATGTTACCCGATAAATATATCGTAATAGACAAAATGCCATTGACACATGCCGGAAAAATCGATAAGTCTATATTGGAAGTTCCCGAAAATCAAACCAAAAACAATTCAGTTCCTAAATGGAAAGATGATAATCTGAAAGAAATCGTAAAACACATCTGGAAAGATTTATTATCCCTAAATGTCATACAAGATAATGCTGATTTTTTTGAACTTGGCGGTCATTCGTTATTACTCGCCCAACTTCATATCAATCTTCCGGAGCCAATTCGAAACCGCATCAGCCTGCCGGAACTTTATATTTTTACAACCGTTTCGTCATTTGTAAAAGAGGTTGAAAAACGGATGCTCGAAACAGAAGTTTCTCAAAAAAAGAAAGCCGAGGAAATGGCTAATGAATTAATAAATGATGCTGAACTGCATATTGATTTTACAGTGAATGAAGTTCCTGATCCGGTAATTTTAAAAAATCCTAATTCCATTTTTTTGACTGGTGTAACAGGTTTTGTAGGATCACATTTATTAGAAGAACTTTTACTTCATACCAATGCAAAAATTTATTGCTTAGTACGTGCTGAATCTCAGGAAGATGGATTAGAGCGAATTAAAGAAACTTTTTCTAAATTTAAACTTCCATGGCTCTCTGATAATCATGATCGTGTGATTGCTATGATTGGCGATTTGTCATTGCCTCTTTTTGGGATGACTACAGAAAATTACTTATTTATCACAGAAAACATTGAAGTTATTTACCATTCCGGAAGCTCCGTAAGTTATGTACAGCCATATCCTTTAATAAAAAAATCTAATATTGATGGTTTGCACAATGTTATTGATCTTGCTGTTACCAAAAAAATAAAATATCTGGTTTTGCTGTCATCAATGGGAGTTTTTAGTTGGGGAAGACCTTTTACAAAAAAAACATGGATGTATGAAGATGATTCCATAGATCAAAATATGGATGCCGTATCGCGTGATTTAGGATACATAAAAACCAAATGGGTAATGGAAAGCATTGCTGAAAAAGCAAAAAATAAAGGTCTGCCTATTATAAATTTCAGATTAGGATTTGCCGTTTGTCACAGCACTTCTGGCGCTACAGTTATGAATCAATGGTGGGGAGCATTAATAAGAAGTTGTGTACAGCTTAAATCATTTCCGCTTGTTATGGGGCTAAAAGATGAATTAACAACAGTAGATTATATGTGTAAAGCGATTACGCATATCAGTAAAAAAAAGGAAGCCGTGGGACTCAATTTCCATCTTTCTCCTTTGGCTGAAAATGATGTTTCCCTGACTGATTTTTGCTCAAAAATGAATGAATATTATAATGTAGATTTAGAAGGGATGGAATATCATCAATGGCTTAATCAATGGAAGTATGATACCAATTTACCTATTTATCCATTACTCAGCTTGTTTACCGAAGATGTACATGAAGGCAAATCACTGGTAGAAGCTTATGAAAATACCTATTATTACGATCGAAGCAATACAAAACGTTTTTTAGCCGATTCTAATTTGATTCCGCCTGTATTTGATAAAAACCTGATGACGCCTTACTTAGAATTTATGGGCGTTTTTGAAGAGGTGAAACAGTAAAAAATAAGGGATAATATCAAAAATATTATCCCTTATTTTTTATAATTATTAGCTGAAACTTGAGTAAATCTTTATAAAAAAATTGTCACGCAAAGATTCTCAAAAGTTAAGTTATTATTACATAATTTTTACAGAAGTCATACTCAAAGAACCGGCCAATAGTTTGTCATTGAATATGCTAAGCTCTTCTGATTTTTCTTTTAATCCTAAAGTATACAACAAAGGCAAATAATGATCCGGTGTTGGAATTGCCAATTGAATCGCTTTATTCATTTTTTCGAAATCAATTAAAGGCTGGAAATTTCCGTCTAACAAATAATTATTAACGGTTTCACGGGCTTCAATTGCCCAATCAAAACCATAATTATCTTTGTCAAAATTTCTAAAATCAACTAAACGTAAATTATGAACAATGTTTCCGCTTCCTATAATCAGAACGCCTTTATGACGCAAAGACTGAAGTTTCTGTGCCAATTCAAAATGATATTGACCTGATTTTGTATAATCGATACTCAGCTGAATTACCGGAACATTCGCTTCCGGATACAAATGTTTGATTACACTCCAGGCACCATGATCCAATCCCCAATGTTCGTCTAAATCTACAGCAACTGGTTCTAATATTTTTTTAGTTTCTAAAGCTAATTCCGGGCTTCCTTTTGCAGGATACTGCACATCAAAAAGGGCTTGCGGAAAACCTCCAAAATCGTGGATTGTCCTTGGCATTTGCATCGAAGTCACTTTGGTTCCGTTTGTAAACCAATGTGCTGATACACACAAAATCGCATTGGGTTGCGGCAATGTTTTAGCCAGATTTCGAAAACCAGCCACAAACTGATTTTCTTCAATGGCATTCATAGGGCTGCCGTGTCCTAAAAACAAAACCGGCATTTTATCTGTATTCGAAAACGTAGACGAAATCGAATGTAAATCGTTTAGTGTTGTCATTGTTGTTGTTTTTTCGCCACGAATTTCACGAATTACACTAATTTTCTGAACTCAAAAATAATTCGTGAAATTCGTGGCAACTAATCATTCTTCAAAACTCTCGTCTTTAAATCCTATCAAATATAACTTATTTTTGGCACGTGTCATCGCTGTGTAAAGCCATCTGATATAATCTCGATCGATTCCGTTTGGTAAATACGGCTGTTCGATAAAAACAGTATTCCACTGCCCTCCCTGCGATTTATGACAGGTAATTGCATAAGAGAATTTCACTTGTAAACCGTTAAAATATTCATTCTCTTTTACTTTCTGGAACTTTTTGTATTTCGTTGTTTCATTTTCATAATCTTTCATCACTTCTTCATACAAACGATTTGATTCTTCATAAGTCAAAGATGGAGATTCACTTTTGATGGTATCTAAAAGCAAGACGGTTTCAAAAGGTTTCTGGTCCGGATAATCGACCATTCTGATTTTTACTTTTGCAAAATTAAAACCATATAATTCTTTGATCCCAAAAAGTTCTAAAACCTCGATAATATCTCCGTTGGCAATAAATCCTGCTTCATCCGTTTCTTTAAGCCAGAAATAATTATTCTTTACCACCATCAGGAAATCCCCAACAGAAAGTTCACTTTCCTTAAACAAAATCCTCGTCCTGATTTGTTCATTGTATTGATTTGCTCTTTTATTCGAACGAACAATAAAAGCAGTATCTTCAATACTATAATTGCTGTATGCGGAGTTTATGGCATCCTGAATATCATATCCATCTGTAAGGCGAACAATATCCTTGAACTTTTTTACATTAAATTTAAACTCTGTTATAAAAGAATCCTTAAGTAATTCACGCAATTCTGTTGCATTGTACAAAATCCCTGAACTTTCTTCCTGACGCATTACTTCATCAAGTTCGATATGCTCTATTTCTTTATCATAATGAACGCCAAGAGTCTGAATATCCAAAGCCGGACTTATATCTAAATTTACGGGCGGCAACTGGGCTGTATCTCCTAAAAGTATCATTTTGCAATTAGTTCCTGAATATACATACGAAATCAAATCGTCTAAAAGAGATCCGTTATCATACAGTTTAGAATCAGAATTACTGTCTGAAATCATCGAAGCTTCATCGACGATGAAAATAGTATTTTTATGCTTATTTAGTTGTCTGGTAAATGCTACGCCCCCGCCAGCCGATTTTTTGGGGAAATATATTTTTTTATGAATGGTAAAAGCAGGTGTATTCGAATAATTAGCAATCACTTTTGCGGCACGACCTGTTGGTGCCAGCAAAACAAACTTTTTATTTATATCTCCCAAATTGTTTACAATTGTAGAGATTACGGTTGTTTTTCCGGTTCCTGCATATCCTTTCAGCACAAATATGGTATCGTTATGTGTATCTGTTAAGAAAATAGCGATTTTTTGAAAAAAAATATCTTGTTTATATGTTGGAGCAAAAGGAAATCGTTTTTGTAAAACGCCGTAAAACAATGATGAATTCATAAGATAAATTTGAGTTGCAAAGTTCGGCTTTTTTAATGGCAATTTCAATTAATCTTTTCGACCATATAAGTGATATTAGTTCGTATTATTCTGGAAACAATACAAAAGATTTGAAGTAACAATCAAATAGACTAAGGTTTATTTTAAATGTCAAATTCAATTATAACTTCTTTCACCATATAAGTAATGTAAGCAGTTTTATATTTATTGCACTCAATTAACAGGAACTTATATTACTTACATTTTTCAGAAAAATAATACAAATGTAACATGTTGCTAACTTTAGTTTGAAATTGTTTTTCGAAATTGCATTTGTAATTGTTCCTTTTTAATTTGTAAGTTTGTAATCGCCTTAAATTCTTTCTTGTAAAACAGGTAACGAATTGTAAATCAATATGTCATTGCAAAATATTAACATCACCTCCAAAAATTACAAAAAGCTTTCTATTCAGGTTTCATTGAATGGATTTTCATTTTGTTGTTTTGATACTCTAAATAATACGATTACAGCATTTAATGAAGTCAACTTTGATACTACACAAAAAACATCAAAGATTGAAGATTTATATAGCGCTGCTTTTAAAAATCATCCGGAATTAAAAGATACTTACGACGAAATATTAGTTATTCATAATAATAATCTTTCGACTTTTGTACCTACAGCTTTATTCGACGAAAATTTCTTAGGAAGCTATTTACAATATACCACAAAAGTTTTTGAAACTGATTTTTTTACTTTCGATCAGATTTCAAATTATGAAATGCATTCGGTTTATATTCCGTATATCAATATCAACAATTTTTTAATTGACAATGTTGGATCATTTGATTACAAACATGTCAACAGTATTTTGGTCGAAAAACTTCTTGAAAGTTCAAAAAATAACGACCAGAAAAAAATGGTAGTAAATTTCAATCCGGATCATTTTGAAATTATTGTGGTACAAAATCAAAAGTTGTTATTATTCAATTCATTTGAATATCAAACTCCTGAAGATTTTCTTTATTACATACTTTTTACCGCCGAGCAACTGAGTTTAAATCCGGAAAGCTTTCCACTGGAACTTTTAGGGACTATACATCAAAACGATGCATTTTATGCCATTGCATATAAATACATTCGTCATATATCCTTTTTGGATGTAAGCACATTACAACAAAAAAACAGCTTTTCAACTGCACAGAATCAAAAACATTATATCTTATTTCAATCATGAGAATCATTTCAGGAAAACACAAAGGACGCCGCATTTCTCCGCCAAAAAACCTCCCTGTAAGACCTACGACCGACATGAGTAAAGAAGCATTATTTAATGTTTTGAACAATCATTTTAGTTTTGACGGCTTAAAGGTTTTAGATTTATTTGCAGGAACAGGGAATATCAGTTTTGAATTCGCTTCACGCGGAAGCGCTCCAATAACATCTGTTGATGGAGATTTTGGATGCGTAAAATTCATTAAACAAGTTTCATCAGAATACGATTTTGAAATTGCAGCAACTAAAAGTGATGTTTATAAATTTTTAGAAAACTGCAAAACTTCCTACGATATTATTTTTGCTGATCCTCCTTACGGATTAGATCAGACTGCATTTGAAAAAATTGTTCTCACGGTTTTCGAAAGAGAATTGCTTCACGAAGACGGAATGATGATTATCGAACACTCAAAATATACTAAAATGGAGCATTTGAGTAATTTCTCTTTTCAGAAAAGTTATGGAGGTTCCTTTTTTAGTTTCTTCGAATTAAACTCTACTGATGACGACGAAGAACTTACAATTGATTTATCCGGCAAAGCTACAGAAGAAGACGAAGGATAATCTTTGATTTTAAAAACATAAAAATCCCCTTGAAATTCAAGGGGATTTTTTGTTTATAACCATTCCTAAATGATTTCAAGTTAAAATTACTGCAAATGATATAAGTTTTAAAATCAATTGTATAACGTTTTACTTAAAATGCATAATACATTTGTAATGAAACATTTAAAAACCAAACATCATGAACCTAAAAAGATTTTTCGGAGGATTATTAACCATCCTCGGAATAGTTGGTTTGATTTACACAGCAGTTATATTTGCAGGTACTTCAGGCGAAACGAGAGACATTAAATCATTAATTATTTACGGTATACTGGGTATTGTATTTTTTATGTCCGGCATAAGTTTAGTTCGCGCTACAAAAGACGAAGCCTAAATTTTAAGACAATAATACGTTACTTATTTTTTCGTACAGAGGAGTTTTTACGCCATACTTAAAACCTTCTTCAACAACAAATTTTGTTAGCGAAGAAGCCTCTATTTTATTACCTGCCAAATAATCTCTGTGCATAGATGAAGTCGCTTCTTTAGGCGATTTTTCTAGTTTTATGATTGTCTGATTTACAATATCTTCCGGTAGTTGTAACCCTTTTGCTTTGGCTACCAATTCGATTTCATGAAGCAATTCTACATAAATTGCTTTAGAATTCTTATTGCTTAATATAGTGCCAATATTCTCATTCAAATAAGAGGTCGCAGAAGCTAAGGCTGATATAAAAATAAATTTTTCCCAAACAGTTTCTTCAATATTATCTGCCAAATAACTTTCGATTTTAGCTTCTTTAAAAATATTTTGTAAATCGTTTAGTTTAGAAACCGATACAGTTTTAGATCCGAAAAATAATTTTTCGTAAAAACCAATTTTACGAATTGTTCCGGGCGAAAAAATCATCGAAATAATATAGATACAACCTTGTAAAACTTCATTTTTTGGAAATATTTTCTGAATACGTTCCGGTGCGTCAACACCATTATATAAAGGAAGAATAACGGTTTCGGGAACAATACACTTTTTTAATGAAAGTAAACTTTCCTCAATATCATAGGTTTTAGTTGCGCAAATTAGATAATCTAATTGTCCAATTTCATCCGGATTATTCGAAACCAATTTTGGATGAACAATAAATTCAGTTTCATCAGTAACGATTTTTAATCCTTCCTGAGCAATTATCCTTTGAGTTTCACCACGTGCGATAAAAATTACTTCGACATCATCCGCTTTATAATACGCTTTTGCCAAAAGTCCACCAAAATAACCACCTACTCCACCGAGTCCTAAAATTCCGATTCTTTTCATAAATTCCAAATTTAAAAATTCCAAATTCCAATAAATATAGTAAGCTAAACATGTAGTTTGTCATTTCGAGAAATGACAAAAAATGAGAATAAATACACAATCCAATAAAAAAAACCTGCCTTAATCCGCGCCTTCGCAATAGCGAATCAGTATAATCCGCGTGCTTTTAAACGCAAAATCATTCCTCTAAAACAGGATCTAAATTAAGTTCCGTAAAATCATGCTCACTTTTCGAGATTATAATCGTTGCCACTGTATTTCCAATTAAATTTGTTATCGCTCTTGCTTCACTCATAAATTTATCAACTCCCAGTAAAAAAGCCAAACCTTCAACCGGAATTTTATGCAAAGCTGTCAAAGTCGAAGCCAGGACAATAAATCCGCTTCCGGTAACGCCTGCAGCTCCTTTTGATGTAATCATCAAAATCCCGATAACGCTCAGGATTTCGAAAAAACTCAAATGTACATCATACAATTGGGCAAGAAATATTACTGACATGGATAAATAAATTGAAGTTCCGTCAAGATTAAAGGAATATCCCGTGGGAATCACCAATCCTACAACCGATTTGCTACACCCCATTTGTTCCAGTTTTACCATAATACTAGGCAAAGCGGCTTCAGATGAAGACGTTCCCAAAACCAGTAAAAGTTCTTCTTTAATGTATTTTAAAATCGAAAGAATACTGATTTTATAATATTTCAGAATAGTGCCTAAAACAAGAAATACAAATAAAGCCATTGTGAGATAAACGCACAGCATTAATTTACCAAGCGGAATCAAGGTTTGTAACCCAAACTTACCAATTGTATACGCCATTCCGCCAAATGCACCAATTGGCGCAAGATACATGACATATTTCAAGCCCAGAAAAACCACTTTTGAAAAGCGATCTAAAACCAAAATCGTTTGTTCTCTTTTTTTATAAAAATTCAAAGCTATTCCGCAAATAATTGCTGCGAGTAAAACTTGTAAGGTAAAATTTGAAAAGAAAAATTCCAGCCAGGAAAAATCTTTTGCTACACCATTTGTATATTGACTGGCATCACCAAGTGTCAAACCTGATTTATCAATTTTTCCGGGTTTAAAAAAATAAGCTACAGCTACACCAATCGCGAGTGCAATTGTCGAAACTACTTCAAAATATCCCAGTGCCTTAACACCAATTCGTCCTACTTTTTTCAGGTTTCCCATACCGGAAATACCCAAAACAATCGTCAGAAAGATTATCGGACCAATAAAAATTTTGATAAGTGCAATAAATTTAGCTCCCAGAATTTCCATTTTCACGCCATTTGCAGGCGAAAAATGTCCGAGTAAAATCCCGGCAATTATAGCAATCAAAACCCAAAAAGTAAGATTGGTGATTATAGTATAAAAAATACCTTTTTTAGATTTAGCTGTAGGTTTTTGAGAGGTTATATTCATGAAATTAGATTAGAGAGTTTCACAAATATATAAAAAATGCAGACCTGTAAGCCGGATTCTGTCTTTGATAAATCAAAGCCTTATCATTTATCTAGATCCCGCATTACTACGGGACTCAAGCTACCTACCCTTCAACAACGGACGAGAAGCCCTTAAATGCTGATATACTTGGTATTTCACCGCATAGAGTTTACCTGGTTTCACTACAGCATTACCTGTACATACTTTCTGTTGCACTTGTCCTTGCGTTATTTCTAACACCGACGGGTGTTACCCGCTATGCTTCTCTGTGGTGTCCGGACTTTCCTCCCTCCCAATAAATCAGGACGACGATAAGGCGGTCTGCGGCGCAAAAGTAGCGATTTATATACTAAGAATAATGATTTTAAATTTCAGATTTTAGCATAGCATTCATAACAATTTAATTTTAAATTAGTTATCTTTAAAATCCATAATTTTAAATTCAATTATCATGACTAGAATGTATCATTACGCAACTGTTTCAAAAGCTCTGGATCAATTACATGAAAAAGGATTTACTTATGATTTTAATCTAAACTCAGATATGATTAAAAAAAATCCTGAAAAATTTGAAATTGTACATGTGTATCGATACGAAGGGGATTCAGATCCCGGCGATGAGGCGGTTGTGTACGGAATTAAATCAAATAACGGAAAAAAAGGCGTGTATGTATCAGGCTTCTCAGCTGATTCTGATCAGGAAACTGCCAAATTTTTATCCGATTTGAGTATTAAAGGAAGATGATAGTAAGTCGCTGGGTAAAATTTTACTCAGCGACATAAAATGTTTAAGACATTATTTTACTTTGCTTTTAAACTTTCAAAATGTTTTGACTTCTTAGCTATAGGATTGTAGCTAAAAAAAAGCCCATCATAAAGACGGACTTTTCATCACAATTCATAAATAAATTATGCTGTTGGTATTTTTAACTTCCAACCTGGTTGAATCAGGTCAGGATTTTTAATAATATCTCTATTCGCTTCAAAAATTGCTTCCCATGAAACGCCGTGAGCTTTACCAATTTTTGATAAAGAATCCCCACTTTGTACGGTATAATCTGTAGTTGTGCCTTGGGTAACAGCGATATTCATAACCACATCAGCTGATCTGAATTCAGGATCTATTTTTCCGTAAGCATCCCAAAGTCTTTCTTTATCTTCTGCTGATTTTGCCGTACCATCAACATACAATACATTATCTTGTTCTCTAACCTGCAAATTAGCTATACCTAAATTAGCCGCTAAATCTGTTAATTCTTTGTATTTATCTTGTAAACTCATAGCGACATTATTTAATAGTTAATTTGTTTTCAACCTTTTTAGGCTTTAATTCCTGTACACTTTTTATCAAATTAGGCAATTGGTCTTTTTTGATATCACCCGTAAGTGTTACCACACCATCCTTAACTGTAGCTGTCACACCATTATAAGTTTTGACTACTTCATTTACTGAAGTATTTAAAACACTATCAGCGTTAATTTCAACCGGAGCTTCTGTTACAACAGGTTCCGGAGCTGGAATTTCGCAGTTATTTACTAGAGTTTTGACCCCTTTAACCCCTTTTACAATACTTTCGGCATTTTGTTTTACTGCTTCATCGTTACAAGTTCCTGAAATAGTAGCTACTCCTTTTACAACAGTTACTTCTACTCCCGGAAGGCTGCTGATTTTTGCAGAAATCTCTTTTTCAATATCTGCATCTTTAGGGCCACAGGCCACTAATGTAACAGCAAGCATCATCCCAAATAAACTAGATTTAATTTTCATCATGATATTTTTTAGTATTAAACATATAAAATTAAACGAATAAAAATACTAAATATTACAAAATAATCCTACAATTTTTACAGTATTGCCATATTTAAAACTCAAATTCATTATTTCTATACTTCAATCTGGTAGTATTATTTTTATTATTGACGTTCCAACCTAACTGAATGGCATTTTGAATTATTATTTTGATAAAACCCGGAGTTACAATTTTTGGTTCAAAATCTGCGGGACGTTCTTCCGGATGATTGACAAATTCCCAATAATCAAAATATCCAAAATCAATTTCAAGTTTGTTCGATTGATTCTGATCAGGTCTAATTTCTATAACGCCGTTTAATCTCCAACAGTAAATAGTAGTGTCTATTGTTATTTTTCGAAACCCATTTCTTTTCTTCGGAATCATGATTTAATTTATTCTTTAACCTTTAAATTTTACAAATGTGCAAGACTGGAAAAAATTTTCTCACAAATAAAGTAAAATTAAAATAATGTTTCGTTCACTTTATTAAACTGGAATTACTGTTTCTGATTTCACTTAAAACTAAAAACAAAAACCTTACTTACTCACATTCAAAACAATCAAAATTCACTCTAATATTTATGAATTTCAGATTTGTGATTTGGTAAATTTCAGCCTATATTTGCTATCGAATAAAAAAGAATATGGAACAATTTGTAGTATCGGCTCGTAAGTATCGCCCACAAACCTTTAAGGATGTTGTAGGCCAGAAAGCCATTACCAACACTTTGCTGAATGCTATCGACAGCAATCACCTTGCTTCTGCCCTTTTATTCACAGGACCACGTGGAGTTGGAAAAACAACTTGTGCCCGTATTTTGGCCCGTAAAATTAATCAGCCCGGATATGATGATCCCAATGAGGATTTTGCTTTTAACGTTTTTGAGTTAGATGCGGCTTCAAACAACTCTGTTGATGATATTCGAAGCCTTATCGATCAGGTTCGAATCCCACCACAAACAGGACAATACAAAGTCTATATTATTGACGAGGTCCATATGTTGTCTTCGGCAGCTTTTAATGCTTTTTTGAAAACATTGGAAGAGCCGCCAAAACATGCTATTTTTATTTTGGCGACAACAGAAAAACATAAAATTATTCCAACGATTTTATCTCGTTGTCAGATATTTGATTTCAAAAGAATTACCGTAAAAGATGCCAAAGAACATTTAGCAGAAGTTGCAGCAAGTCAGGGAATCAATTTTGAAGACGACGCCTTGCACATTATCGCTCAAAAAGCTGATGGTGCAATGCGTGATGCTTTATCTATATTTGACCGTGTAGTTTCGTATTGCGGAACGAATTTAACACGTCAGGCAGTAACCGAAAACCTAAACGTTTTAGATTACGAAACTTACATTAGTATTACTGATTTACTTTTAGAAAATAAGATTCCGGATCTTTTACTGGCTTACAATGATATTCTTTCAAAAGGTTTTGACGGACATCATTTTATTGCCGGACTGGCTTCGCATTTCAGGGATTTATTAGTAAGCAAAACTCCTGCAACAATCTCTTTGCTTGAAGTGGGTGAACAGGCGCAGCAAATGTATGGCGTACAAGCGCAAAAATGTTCTCAGGAATTTTTACTAAAAGGAATTGATATTGCAAACGACTGCGATTTAAAATATAAATTAAGTCAGAACCAACGTCTTTTGGTAGAATTATGTTTGATGCAATTGGCCTCTATCAACTTTGATGGAGAAAAAAAAAAGTTGAGCAATTCATAATTCCCCCAGTTTATTATAAAAACAGCGGATATTCTATAGTCGAAGTTGAAAGTCAAAAGCCTAAAACTGAAGCTGAAAAACCAACTTCGGAAATCGCAAACACAAACGCTTCTACTGTAGTTGAAACTCCAAAAAAAGAAGAAACACCTGTATCTCCAAAAGCTGAAGTTAGTACTGAACCTAAAATTTCTGCTTTTTCATTATCCAGTATCCGCAAGAAAAAAGAGCTGGAAGCCAGCACTAAATCGTATGTAAAACCATCTTCAGTATTACCAACCGAAGAATTTACCGAAACGGAAATGTTAGTGCAATGGAATAAATATGCGCAGCGTTTGGGCGATAAAGGATTTAAGATCATGGAATCGTTATTATTAATCAACGACCCAACTTTAGACGGAACTACAATTACGCTTGAATTACCAAATGAAGGATCTAAATTAGATTTTGAAAGCCAGATGCTTGGTCTTTTAGGACATTTAAAAGGACATTTACACAATCACAATATTACGATTCAGATTAATGTAAATGAAGCTATAGAAAACAAACGAAGTCTTAACGATCAGGACCGATACAATCGCTTATTGGAAATCAACCCAAATATTGAACTTTTACGTTCTACATTTGGATTGGATTTAAATGCCTGATATTTTCCAGCAGGCAAGTTTTTTTTATTTATTTCGGAGTCCAAAGTCAAAGACTTTTTCGAGCCATTTTTCCCTTTGTTTTTCATCAGCAGTTTTTATGATTCCGATATAACTGACTTTTACAGGTTTTACACCGCAGAATTCTAAAACAGTCTTTTTTAACTGATTGACACTTGGTCTTGCATAAAACAATCGGTAATACCAGCTTGGCTGATCTAATGTTGTAATTATATGTGCAGTTTTTCCTTTTAGCAATTTATCCCACCAAACTGAATTTTCGCGATGCTGAAATGCCATTCCGGGTAAAAATAAACGATCTATAAAACCTTTTGTAATTGCAGGCAAACCGCCCCACCAAATTGGATGAATCCAAACCAAATGATCTGCTCTTTTAATTTTTTCCCATGATTCTAATAAATCCGGTTCTAACTCAATTCGTTTTGTATAACCAAATTTCAGATTTGGATTGAATTGTAATTCAGCTATTGTTATGGTTTCTACCTGTGCTTTAGATTCAATTGCTCCTTTTAGATAAGATTGGGCAATTGCAAAATTAAAACTTGACGGATTTGGATGTCCGTTTATAATCAGTATTTTTTTCATGTTTTGCTTTTTTACAAAAATACTATTCTGATAAAAATGATTACAGGACAAATGTCCTATAAAACAGCTTTACGAATCCGGCTTAAATGCCTTGGGGTTACGCCTAAATACGACGCTAAATATTGAAGCGGAATCAGCTGAAGGTATTTTTGATGATTTTTATAAAGTTCCTGATAACGTTGGGTTCCGGACAATTTTTGAAATGAAATCATTCGCTTTTGAAGCGTTACATATTCCATTTCGGTTAGTTTGCGTCCTATTTGCTGCCAATGAATTCCTAATCGATAAAGCTTCTCTAAACTTTCACGACTTATGATTTGTAATTCTGTATCTGCGAGCGCCTGAATATTTTCTTCGGCAACATTTTGTGTTATAAAGCTTGAAAACGAAGCCATAAATTCATTTTCAAAAGCAAAACAATTTGTGATTTCATCGCCTTGATGATTGAAGAAATATGAACGTAGAATGCCACTTTTAATAAAGACGATTTCATTACAAACCTGATTTTCTTTCAATAAAAGCTCTCCTTTTTTAAGTTTTCGAAATGTAATCAAATCCTCTAAAAGATCTAATTCATTTTGAGGCAGAACCTGAATTGATTGAAAAACTGATTTCATTATAACGAACAATTTTTATGCTTTTCTATAGAAAAACATCTTTTTGTATAAGAAAAAATTAATTTTTAGCGGCAAAGGCTTTTTCTATTCTTTTGTCTGGAATTAGCCATAACATAGCAACGATAAAGTATGCGGCTCCGGCAATCCATTCGTTATAAAATGAAGAAATTATACCTACTAAATATAATATGGAAGATGCTTTTCCTTTCATATCCCTGCCAATCGCTTTGGCCAATATCGAATTTTGACCTTCGTTACTAATTACAATTTTCTGTAAAATAAAATAGGCTACTGAAGATAAAAACAACACAACTCCGTATAAGGCCATTGAAGCTTTTGCAAAATTATGTTCTCCCATCCAGCCTGTAGAAACCGGTATTAGGGATAGCCAAAAAAGTAAATGCAGATTACTCCACAAAACTTTTCCGTTTACTTTTGTTAATCCGTGAAATAAATAATGATGATTATTCCAGTAGATACCCACATAAATAAAACTCAAAATATAACTTAGAAACTTAGGAATTAGAGGTTTCAGATCAGAGAATTCATGTCCTTCAGGGACTTTAATTTCTAAAATCATAATGGTTATAATAATGGCCAATACACCATCACTAAAAGCTTCGAGTCTTGTTTTATTCATTTATGCTCTTCTTGTATTTATTTGCCACAGATTAAAAGGATTTTAAAAGATTTTCTAATTCGTTTAATCTGTGGGTGATTTTTCTCTAAATTTTACCGTAATACATTGCTTTTACGATTCCGTCAGAAAGTCCAATTTTTGGAACATAAATTTGGCGCGCTCCACTCCACTTCATCGCATTTAGATAAATTCTGGTCGCATGAATAATTACGTCGGCACGATCTGAATTTAATCCTAATTCGGCAATTCTTTGTTCGTAAGTCAAAGAGTTTAAAAACGCATATTGTGAATTAATATAAATATAGGAAAGTGGTTTTTCTTGTTGTTTTCCGGACATTTTAAATAACTTATTAATGTTTCCGCCGGAACCAATCAAGGTTACTTCTTCATAACCTGCTGTGTTTGTTTTAATCCATTTTTCGATTTCATCCCAAACTACATCGTGAACCATATTATTTAATAAACGAACTGTTCCAGCTTTAAAAGATCTGGAATTAACCAGTTTTCCGTCAGAAAAGAGCGTAAACTCTGTACTTCCGCCACCAACATCAACGAAAAGGTAGGTTTCATCAGTCTTTAATAAATGATGTAAATCAGTAGATGCAATAATCGCTGCTTCTTTTTTGCCATCGATAATTTCGATTTTTATATCGGCTTCTTTTTCAATTATTTCGACAACTTCTTTAGCGTTATAAGCTTCACGCATTGCCGAGGTTGCAAACGCCATATAACGCTCTACTTTATGTACTTTCATCAAAAGGTTGAATGCTTTCATCGCATCGACCATTCGATCTATATTTTCTTCTGAAATTTCTCCAACAGTAAAGGCATCTTGTCCCAAACGAATTGGCACACGAACAAGCGAACTTTTATTAAATTGGGGTTCTTTGCCATCTTGTTCTACAACATTTGATATTAGAAGCCTCATGGCATTTGATCCAATATCTATTGCTGCAAGTTTCTTTATATTAATCATGCTCACTTATGATTTGAATTTTATTTTTTTATTAATTTATTTTTTGTGGAACCTGCTCTAAAACTAAAATCTTATTTTGATAATATTTATAGGTTTCAAGCTGGGCCCTAAAAGGGGCATGATGATTTCGCGGCTTGTATTTATTATCCAGTTTATAGGAATGGTATCTCACTTTAACATTCCCTTTCCATGCAATATTAAAATTATCTATTAGTTCTTTCTTTATTTCGAGGTCATAAATTGGACAGGTAACTTCAACTCTTCCATCAAGGTTTCTGGTCATAAAGTCTGCCGATGAGATATAAACTTCGGTTAAACCTGCATTTCCAAAAATATAAACCCTTGAATGTTCCAGGTAATTATCGACGATACTTATGGCTTCAATGTTTTCGCTCATTCCCGGTATTCCCGGAATCAATGAGCAAATTCCTCTTACCTGAAGCTGAATTTTTACGCCTGCATTACTGGCTTCATATAATTTATCGATCATTTTAAAATCAGATAAACTATTCATTTTTAACTTAATATGGGTTTTTCTACCTGCTAAAGCATGCAGGATTTCACGATCAATAAGTTTAATAAATTTTGTTCGTGTATAGTGTGGCGATACAATTAAGTGTTTGTATCTGTGTACTCTGTAATTGATATCGAAAAATTCGAATATTTTAGAGATGTCTTTCAAAATTCCCTGATGACAGGTTAAAAGTGTCACATCTGTATAAATTTTTGCTGTAGATTCGTTGAAATTTCCTGTAGAAATAAATCCGTATCGACGTGTTTTACCTTCTTCAACTCTTTCTATAACACATATTTTACTATGTACTTTGAGTCCTTTTATACCAAAAATAAGATTAATACCTTCTGTTTGCATTTGTTCTGCATACGAGATATTTGTCGCTTCATCAAAACGTGCCTGAAGTTCGATTTGAACAGTAACTTTTTTACCATTTTTTGCGGCATTAATCAAAGAACTAATGACTTGTGAATTTTTTGCCAATCGATACAACGTGATTTTTATAGTAGTCACTTTGGGATCCAGAGCGGCTTCACGCAAAAATTTAGTTAAATATGAAAAAGATTGATATGGCGCGTGCAGCAAGTAATCTTTTTTATTGATTTTTTCGAGAATACTTCCTCCCAGGCTTAAACCGGGAATTGGTAATGGCTCATTTGGTTTATAAAGTAAGTCGTATCGTCCTAAGTTTGGAAAACCCATATAATCGCGACGATTATGGTATCGTCCTCCGGGAATAATACTGTCTGTTTCTACAATTTTCATTTTATCTAAGAAGAAATGTAATGTATCTTCTTCGATCAGGCTATCATATATAAAACGTACCGGTTCACCTATTCGTCTGTCTTTTACTGATGTTGCAATTTTTTCGAGCATACTTTTACTCAAATCGCTGTCAATATCCAACTGTGCGTCACGGGTTATTTTGATCATGTGTGCCGAAACACTCTTGTAATCAAAAATATTAAATATGTTTTTAAGGTTGTAACGAATTACATCATCAATTAGAATAACGTAATGTTTTTCATCGTGTGATGGCAGAACTACGAATCTGTTAATGGTTTTTGGAATTTCGATTACAGCATAACGAACCTCATCGTTTGTATTCATTTCTAAACGAACGGCGAGATATCCCAAAGTATCTTTTAGAATTGGGAATTCGGCCAAATCATTCAAAATAATAGTGACTAATTCCGGACTTAATCTTTGGGTAAAAAAGTCCTTTAGAAATATTTCCTGATCGGGTGTAATTTGATCTTCGTTTATGATAAAGATATTTTCGGCTTCAAGTTCCGCTTCGATATTTCCTAAAATACGTAAACTTTCAGATTGCTGCTGAATTACAATTTCAGTAATATCCTTAATTAACTGATGAGCAGAAACTCCGCCTAAATATTTTTCTCCAGAAATTCCTGAAAGGCTTAATCGTCTAATAGCGGCATACCGAACTCTAAAAAATTCATCTAAATTGTTCGAAAAAATTCCAACAAAACGCAGCCTGTCTAAAAGCGGAACGGTGTTATCTGCTGCTTCCTGAAGCACTCTTGCATTAAACGCTAACCAACTTTTTTCTCTATCGATATATTTCTGTTCGTACACTTTATTATTATTTTAAATCTTTGGGGAAAATTGTTTTATGAGTTTTACCTTTATTAATAGTGTTCCAACTTTCTGCATCAAACTGTAATGACACAAAGCCGGAAGTAGGAACGTTCTCGATAAAAACATCCCCAAATTTATTAACAAAATTTGTAATAGCCTCGTTATGTCCAAAAAGAATAACGCTTTCGAAACTATTATCACATGATTTAATAACCTTTTCGAGCTGTTTATCATCAAAGGTATAAAGATCGTCTTTATAAACGATACTTTCAATAGGGTATGAAATATTTTGAGCAAAAATAAGTGCCGTTTCTGAGGCTCTTGCCGCCGTGCTGCTCCAGATAATATAGGTTTTAGGAAGATATTTTGAAATATGAGAAGATACGTCATGGGCATCTAAAATCCCTCTCTTCATTAAAGGTCGGTCAAAATCTTTTAAAGGTGCTTCCCAACTCGATTTAGCATGTCGTATTAAAATTAAATTTTTCATAAGCAGCAAGTTTATAAACCTCATTTAAGGTTACTAATTTTTATTGAAGTTCTAATTTACAAAAGAAAAATCAATCCCTCTCTCTTTTTTATTTCTGTTAACATTAAATAGAAATTTTAACAAGAATAAAAAATTCTCGAAACTGAATTTTCTTTAAAATAAACACATGTTCTTATGATAAAAAGATGCTCTTTATCTGTTAAAACAAACAGTTGGTCGATTTATACATATTTACAATAAATTAACTAAATAACTGATTATTAACCACTTAAAATATTTAAAAAATTACTTTTTTCAGCAAAAAATCAATAAATACTTACTTTTTTGATTGTTATAAATCACATGAAAAACCATTTTTTAGAGGTTAATTTAACAAAAATTATACACTTCAACGAGTTTTTAGGTTAGTTGCAGACAAAAAAAATCAAAAGTAAACACTCTCTATAACTTTGATTCTGTTAAAATTAAATCAATAACAAAAACAAAAAACCTAAGTTATGAGAACTAAAACTACACTTGAAAAAGCAGTGAAATTTGTTAACAATTGTAAGTTTATTTTTTCTTTCAAAAAAAACATTTTTCGCAGAAACTTGTTTTGCTTATCCCTTTTTTTGGTAACTACAATTTCATTTGCTCAATCTGTTTCGTGCAACGCCACATTGGTAGTTGAAAATAACGGAAACATTAGAAGTACTCCTCTTGAAGGAACTTATTATGCGATGATACTCACGAACAACAGCTCCTCTACTGATACTTTTATTTTAAGTAACAAAAACATCAATTCTTCCTGCACCAACACAGATGGAAGTTCAACGACAGGAAATGTAACAATTAGTACTGATTTTATAGATTCTGAAAGAAACTCTCTTAATGAAATCACTTTGAACCCAGGACAATCCAAAAGTTTTTATATACACGTGACGGTTCCTGCCGGGACTTCTATACAAAAATGGTCTTGTGACCAGATTACTGCTACTTCAAAAAACTGTATCAATTATACTGTCGATACTGTTTTACACACTTACATCATTAATCCGGTTAATGATTAAAATAAATATATCAAGTATTCCCTTAAAATAATTTAAAATGGAAAAACTATTACTCTCTTTAAGCAGTTATTTACTAGATATAAAAAAAATATACTTTGCTGTATTATTTCTTCTTTGGTCTTCAATTGGGTTGGCACAATCAATAACTACTAATAAAACGGTAACCGCAAATGCAACAAATTGCGGTATTGTAAACGTAAAAGTAGATATTACAGGGGCAAATCCTATTACGAGAAATTCAGATGTAGTTTTGGCTATTGATATTTCCGGCAGTATGGGTTATACTATCCCGGGAGATTTTAAAACATCTATGGATTATGCAAAAGATGCTGCACTGGCATTTCTTACGCAAGCCAAAGTGAATCCTCAAAACCGAATCGCAATTGTGGCGTACAGTACAACTGCATCTTTAAAAATAGGGCTGACTTATTTGAATGCTGCCGGCGTTGCTGCCATAACAACTCAAATTAATAACTTACAAGCTACTAACTCAACCAATCTTTATGGTGGAATTGTTAGATCAGAAACAGAATTAGAAACAAATGGCCGATTTGACTGCAGAAGTGCAAGAGCTATAATTTTATTAACTGATGGTGTAGCTAATGTAACAGGAACTAACGGAAATACAACTTGTAATATTAGTAAAACATCGCAATGTGTTACTACTGCTATAAACGCTGCCACAAATGCAAAAACAACAACAAAATCAAGCATTGTTTATAATAATCAACTTTTTTCTGTTGGTCTTTTTGGCGGGCTGAGCGGCAATATAAATACAAATAATAGTGAACAAAATATTGCCAAATATACTTTAGACAATATACAGGGAAGTCCGGCGTATATTACACAAAGTGGAGCAAACTTAACCTCGATATACAATCAAATCGCGACTCAGATTTCATGGGTTGCACAAAATTTAATCACAAAGGAAACTGTAATTCCGGGGTTTACTATAGGTTCGATTACAACAAGTAAAGGAACGGCTTCATTATCCGGACAGGTAATTACGTGGAATACTGATTTTTTGAATTCGGAAACCATTACTTTAAATTACCAATTAACGCCAACCGGAACTGCCTGCGGAAATCAAATTGTGAGTACATCTACTTTGAATTATCAAAATTCATCTTGTGCCAATGATTCTAAAGCCATCAATACATCAAGTTACTTTGTTCCGTGTGTACCATTAATTACAGGAATTTTAACTGCATGCGGTTCGACCACATTAACGGCTACTACAAATGCTTCTTCACCAACTTATGTATGGTATAAAGATAATGCTGTTTTAGCAGGACAAACTTCGGCCACACTTGTTGTAACAGCTAGTGGCGCTTATAAAGTCAAAGTAAAAAATGGCACAACGAATTGTGAATTAACCTCAGCAGAATCAACTGTTTCCATAAGTCCTGCCGCAGCACTTACAGCACCTGCAAACGCAAGTATTTCTGGTTGTGGAACCGGTGCAATAACTGGACTTGCCTACAGTACCTCAAGCAGTACTATTACTTTGGCACAATTAGTCGCTGCCGGAGGATCATTACCAAACAGTACTTTACTAGGAACCTATACAATATCGTATTCAGACGTTGCTACAGGTACTTGCCCAACAATTGTTACCAGAACTTTTAAAGTTGTAACAGGTTGTGGAAGTATTACGGCTTCGCAAAATATCTCTATTACAGATACTTCTGCTCCAACCTGGACAACTTCGGCGACAGCATTAAACACAACTTTGCAATGCAGCGATACAGCAGGATTGACAACTGCTCAAAACCAAGCTCCTGTGGCAACAGATAATTGCGGAGGAACAGTAACGTATACTAAAACGAGCGGAACTTTTGCGGCAAGTTCATGTGCCAATTCAGGAACATATACGAATACGTGGATTGCGAAAGATGTGTGTTTGAATACTTCAACCATTTTCACACAAGTAATTACGATTCAGGATACTTCTGCTCCAACCTGGACAACTTCGGCTACGGCTTTAAACATAACTTTACAATGCAGTGATGCAGCAGGATTGACAACTGCTCAAAACCAAGCTCCGATTGCAACAGATAATTGCAGCGGAACAGTAACGTACACAAAAACAAGCGGAGCTTTCGTTGTGGGTTCTTGTGCAAATTCAGGAACATATACCAATACGTGGATTGCCAAAGATGTGTGTTTGAATACTTCTACCATTTTCACACAAGTAATTACGATTCAGGATACTTCTGCTCCAACCTGGACAACTTCGGCAACAGCATTAAACACAACTTTGCAATGCAGCGATACAGCAGGATTGGCAGCTGCTCAAAACCAAGCTCCGATTGCAACTGATAATTGCAACGGAACAGTAACGTATACTAAAACGAGCGGAACTTTCGCTGTGGGTTCATGTGCAAATTCAGGAACATACACGAATACGTGGATTGCCAAAGATGTGTGTTTGAATACTTCAACCATTTTCACACAAGTAATTACGATTCAGGATACTTCTGCTCCAACCTGGACAACTGCTATTTCTTCTCTAAATAAAACTATCGAATGCAGTGATGCAGATGCTTTAACTTCCGCGCAAGCGTTATTCCCTACAGCTTCAGATTTATGCGATGCTGATGTTTCGAATATTGTAAAAGTTAGCGGTGCTTTTGTAGCTTCTGCTAATTGTTCGAATGCGGGAACTTACACCAATACATGGACCGTTAAAGATGATTGCGGAAATACTTCTGACACTTTCACGCAGGTAATTACGATTCAGGATACTTCAAAACCAATATTTATTGGAGATCTTCCGATAGATAGTACTGTTTCTTGTGATGCTGTTCCTGAACCTGCAAATATCGAAGCTTCGGATAATTGCAGTGGTGATTTACCTATTGTTTTCAGTGAAACCAAAAGTGATATCCAGAATGGCTGTAATACTAATTACACTTTAACACGTAAATGGAACACTAGCGATTGTAGTGCAAATACGGCAACTTATACTCAAATTATTACGGTTAGAGATACAACTCCGCCTACCGGAACTGCACCAACAGATGTTACTAATTTGCAGACTATTGCTGATATTCCTGTTGGAAGTTTAACGGATATAAAAGATGCTGCTGACAATTGCAGTACTGCTATCGATATTACCATAAGTGATACTGATAATGGTGGAAGCGGTTGCGAGGGAAATGCTTATATCCTGACCAGAACGTATATTTTAACGGACTGCGCCGGTAATAAAACGGAATTAAAACAAACTTTTACTGTCGAAAACCAAGTTTCAGTAACCGGAGTTGCCTCAAATGTAACTTGCCTGAACGGAAAAGACGGTTCAATCATGATTACCAATAGTCCGGGATCTACTGTTGTTATTAAAAATGAAAATAATGAAGTTGTGGGAAACAATAATTTACCAGCCGGAACATACACCCTTATAGCAACATCATCTGTAAATACCGGAAACCAAACTTGTTCTGCTATTGCGACAGTTGTAATCACGCAACCTGCTTACACGATTAAAATATCCGGACAAATTATAAACAAAGACACTAATACACCACTTGCTGGTGTGCCTGTAACTTTGATTCCTCAAGGTACTACAACTGGCTCAACTTTATTAAGAATCACCGGTGCTGATGGTCTTTATAGTTTTTCGGGAATGTCTTCCGGAAGTTATTTAGTTCAGGTTCAAGACGCAAATTTAAATAGTGCTTATCAATTATATCCTATAGATTCAAGTTTGTTTTTTACGACACTTGAAGATTGTAAATTTCAACAGCATAATTTTGAATATGGAAAATCAACTCTTCCGGTTCTTGGAGATTATGTTTGGTATGATACAAACGCTAACGGAATTCAGGATGAATGGTACGATGTCAATAATGACGGGGTTGTGACTAAAAATACTCCGGACGAAAATGGTGCTGTCGACTACAACCAATGGGAATGGATTGATCTTAACGGTGACGGAAGTTATGCAGGATCATTGAATGTTGGGGAATTAAATGCGGGTGGTTTTGGAAATGCACAAAGTCCTAACGTAATCATTGATGGTCCAAACGGATATCACGCTGAAGTAATTGTGGGTATTGAAGGATTCTGGAGAAACAGACCTGAAACAGCAAATCCGTATGGAGAATACAAAATAAAATTAGTAAAAGATGCTAATCTGGATGCTGTTGCTGCAAATTTAGGTGCTACGGGTTTAGTAAAAGTTATTCCGTCGATTACAGACAAAAAAATAACAAATAAAACGGCTAAATCTCAATTGCATACCGTTTGTGCTACAACTGGAGGTGCTGGTGGATATATTGTAAAAATTAGTCCTGAAGATTTAGTTCATTTGAATGCTGATTTTGGAGTAAATTGTAAAGTCTACTCTGATATTGTAGCTAATGATGATACAGCGGGGCCAATTGTTGGGGTAAATGTTACTACGCCAAATGTGCTTAACGTATTGCATAATGATACACTTGAAGGAATTACTGTAACTGCTTCTGATGTTATTATTACCACAGTAACACCAAATGCCTTTTTGCAACTAAATCCTGATGGTTCTGTCGCTGTTTTACCAAATGCACCTGCCGGTACTTTGACATTGGTATACCAAATTTGCGAAGCCGATCAGACAGATAATTGTGATACTGCGATTGTAACCATTACTATATCAGCACCTCCTGCTCCGCCAGCTCCGGTTGTAGCAACAGATGATGTTTATGCAAATATTGGCTGTAACACATTTGGATTAGCAGGAAATGTTTTGAGCAACGATTTTAAAGGTTTAACCAAAGCCTCATTAGATCTTGTAAACTTTACATTATTAACTCAAAATAATACTGCTGTAAAAACAGATCCAAACATCACTTTTGATATTTTAGGAAATGTAACGGTATCCGGCTTAACGCCAGCTGGAACTTATACATACAGCTATCAAATTTGCGACAAAATAAATCCTGATAATTGTGATACAGCTACGGTTACTGTAATAGTGGTTCCAAACGGAACGACAAACATATCGGGCTCTGCCTGTAATAATGATTCAACGCTGATAAACTTACTTTCTTTATTACCTGAAAACACACCCGCAACAGGATCCTGGATTGATGCCGGAAACAGCAATTCGATACAAGGAAATACACTAAATGCATTTGGTTTAGCACTTGGCAATTACACTTTCGAATATAAAATAACGGATCAAAATTGTCCCCGAAGTATAATTCTAAACATGCAAATAAACGATGATTGTAAAGTGCTGGCTTGCGGTAATGTCATAGTTCATAATGCTTTCTCTCCTAATGGTGACGGAATAAATGATTATTTCAGAATTGACAGCATTGATGATATCACTTGTTATCCTGAAAATAATGTAGAAATCTATAATCGCTGGGGAATATTAGTTTTTGAAACTGATAATTATAACAATACAACCAATGCATTTGACGGAACATCAAGAGGAAGAACAACTGTGAAACAATCTGATGGGTTACCAACCGGAACCTATTTCTACATCGTGAATTACAAATCTTTAGACGGAAATAATCTCCTTCAAAACAACAAAAAAGATGGGTATTTATATTTATCCAAATAAAATCGATAGTAATAATAATTTAATAATATCTACTATGAGAACAAAATTATTTTTCATCGTTATACTGTTTACGGGTATTGCAGGTTATGCACAACAAGATGCACAATTTACACAATACATGTACAACACCATCAATATTAATCCGGCTTATGCGGGATCACGAGGAGCTTTAAGCATTTTTGGGTTGTATCGTACACAATGGGTTGGTCTTGACGGAGCTCCGGAAACGAGCAACTTTTCAGTCAATACACCTATCAATAATAGCAATGTTGGAATTGGTGTTTCACTAATAAATGATAAAATTGGTCCAACAAATGAAAACAATCTTTCTGTTGATCTTTCGTATACAATTCAGACTTCACCAGATTTCAAATTATCTTTTGGAATAAAAGGAACAGCCAACTTGTTCAATCTTGATATCAATAAATTAAATCCCGAGAATCAGGGCGATCCGCAGTTTCAGGATCTTGATAATAAATTCTCGCCAAATGTAGGCGCCGGTGTATATTGGCATTCTAACAAAGCGTATGTTGGATTATCAGTTCCTAATTTCATAGAAACCAATAGATATGATGATAATGATATTGCTATTTTCAAGGATAAAATCAATTATTATTTAATTGCCGGATATGTATTTGATCTTGACAAATTAGAATACATAAAATTCAAGCCCGCAATATTAACCAAAATGGTAGAAGGCGCACCACTTCAGGTAGATGTTTCGGCAAACTTCATGTTCATAGAAAAATTTGTTGTGGGCGTAGCTTACAGATGGAGCGCTTCTATAAGTGCTATGGTAGGTTTCCAGATTACAGACGGACTTTATTTGGGCTATGGTTACGATCGTGAAACCACCAATCTGAACAATTATAATTCAGGATCACATGAGATATTCCTGCGTTACGAATTCATAAAAAACAACGGTAAACTGACTACACCACGTTTCTTTTAAAATAAAAATCATTATGAAAAATTATATACTTCTTTGCTTAATACTAATCTGTTTTTCATTTGACAGTTATTCGCAACAATCGAAAGTAACTGCCGGAGATAAAAAATATGACAGTTATGCTTATATAGATGCTATTAAAACCTACGAGCGTGTGGCCAACAAAGGATATAAATCTGAGGATATGTTCAAAAAACTGGGCAATTCCTATTATTTTAATTCTGATTTTGATGGAGCCGCTAAATGGTATAGCGAACTTTTTGCATTGAATTCTTCTGTTGAACCTGAATATTATTATCGATATGCTCAGTCTTTAAAATCAACGGGACAAACTGATAAAGCGAATCAGGTTCTGGCGGAATTTAATACTAAATTTAAAAACGATAACAGAGGAAAACTCTATAAAGAAGATGTTAATTATCTCGATGAGATAAAAGCAAATTCGGGACGTTATAAAATTGAAGATGCAGGTATAAACTCAAAATATTCTGATTACGGATCATTTGTTTACGATAACAAAATCTATTTTGCTTCGGCCAGAGATACCGGAAACTTTTCGCAACGCAAGCACAAATGGACAAATGAATATTTTACCAATTTATATTTTGCAGATATTGATACCGTAAACAATACTAGTATTACTAAAGTAAATAAATTTAAGACTTCTCTTAATACCAAATTTCATGAATCTTCTCCGGTTTTTACTAAAGATGGAAAAACAGTTTATTTTACGAGAAACAATTATGTAAACGGAAAAAAGGGAAAAGATGACAACAAAATAACGTTAGTAAAAATATATAAAGCTACGTTTGAAAATGACAAATGGACAAACATAACGGAACTCCCTTTTGACAGTGACAATTACAGTACAGCACATCCTGCTTTAAGTCCAGATGAGAAAACCTTGTATTTTGCATCAGATATGCCAGGAACAATAGGGCAATCTGATATTTATAAAGTGAGTATCAACAACAATACAACTTACGGACCGCCAACCAATCTGGGCAAGGCCATTAATACCGAAGGCAAAGAAACATTTCCGTATGTTACGGGCGAAAACGAAATTTATTTTGCTTCAGATGGTCATCCGGGATTGGGCGGACTCGATGTATTTGTGGGCAAAATTGAAGATAATGGAACCATCAGCAGTATTCAGAATGTGGGAAATGATGTAAACTCTCCAAAAGATGATTTTGCGTACATCATAGATCCAGTTTCCCGAAGAGGATTTTTTAGCTCTAATAAAGATGGCGGGCAAGGTTCTGATGATATCTATAAATTTCTGGAAACCAGAAAACTGCAATGCATACAAGAGCTAAACGGAATCATTACGGATGCAGAAACAGCTGTTGTTTTACCAGGAACAAAAGTTACTTTATATGAGGGAACAACTATAAAAAGTACTATTATTTCTGATGCAGACGGATTTTATAGTTTTGCTGTCGAATGCGGAAAAACGTATAATGTAAGAGCCGAAAAACAAGATTATACAACTAAAGAAGTAACCATAAATATTGGTAAACTAACCGGAAAAACTAGCTTGCCAATTGCATTGGATAAATCGACTTGTAAAGTCACGATTGGCGATGATCTTGGAAAATGTTTTGGTATAAAAATGATTTATTTTGATCTCGATAAATCCAATATCAGAACAGAAGCTGCAATAGATTTAGAGAAAATTCTGGATGTATTAAACAATAATCCAACGATGAAACTTGATATTCGTTCTCATACTGACAGCCGCGCTACACACCAATACAATGAAGCTTTGTCTAACCGAAGAGCAAAATCTACTATACAATGGCTTGTTAAAAATGGTATTGCTGCAAAAAGGTTAACGGGAAAAGGTTATGGAGAAACCCAACTGGTAAATGGTTGTTCTGACGGAGTAAATTGTACAGAAGAAGAACACCAAATGAACAGAAGAAGTGAATTTATTATTACAGGATTATAGATAATTAAAAGTATCCTATTTTCAAAAAAGCTGTCTGAGATTCAGACAGCTTTTTAATATATAAAAAAAAAGCCGTTGTAAATCAAGGATCTACAACGACTACTAAAAACCAACCAGTCCAATAATATTTTAAATCTTAACGAAAATGTTCGTGTAATATTTTTTTCCCGTCTTAGAATCAGTTGTTACTGATAAGCCAAAATGAGTATAATCTCCTTCGATATTTTCTTTATGTCCGGGACTCTCCAGCCATGCCTTTACGGCGGCTTCAGATGTTTTATAATTATAAGCTACATTTTCGCCTACTTTTTTAGCTCCTAAAACACTCATAATATTATTAGATCTTGAGGTAAAATCATTATGATCTACAACATTATTTGCGATCATATATGTATTATGCTCTTGACATTTAAACGATATGTGATTTATTTTTTCCAGTACATTTAAACCAATACTTACCCGATAGTCATTAATAAGTTTCATGGTTTCGATCTCTGAGTCATTATAGGTATAATTCGTGATCAGAGTTTGAGTAGTCGTATTTTCTTCGGTTGCCTCAGCGCTATCTGCAGAGCATGAGTTCATTGTAATAAATATTACAACGAACATCATGGCATACATCATCTTTTTCATAATCAATGCAGGTTAATATTAAAGTAAATGTTGGGGCAAATTCCTTAATAACTTTTTATAAATTAAATCGTTTATTTCTTCTTCAAACATATTTAATTTATCGGTAAACTACAAAAATAATCGATGAAATACACAGTTAACACAATATGTCATGTAAATTTCTTACAACTAAGAAGAAAGTCTCTCAATTTTCCATGAAAAATCAGGCTGGCTTTGATAACGTATCCTGTCATGTAACCTGTTAGGTCTTCCCTGCCAGAATTCTACCTCTAATGGAGTTACTAAAAATCCACCCCAATTATCAGGTCTGGTGATTGGTTTTCCTTCAAATTCTGCTTCCAGTTTTTTTAAGTTTTCTTCTAAAAACGTTCTGGACGGAATCACTTCACTCTGATTCGAAACGATTGCGCCTAATTTACTTCCTTCAGGACGGGAATCAAAATAACCATCTGATATGTTTTCAGATGTTTTTTGTGCAATTCCTTTAATGATTACCTGACGCTCCATTTCCTGCCAAAAAAATGACAGACAAACGTGAGGGTTTGCAGCAATTGCTTTTCCTTTTTCAGAATTATAATTGGTGTAGAAAATGAACCCTTCTTCAGAAAATTTCTTTAATAAAACTACTCTTGATTTCGGAAAACCATCCAGTCCAATTGTAGAAACAGTCATGGCGTTTACTTCTCCGCTTGCGCCAAAATCCTCTACTTCATGAAACCATCTGTTAAAAAGATTAATAGGATCTTCAGGGATATTGGTTTCTAATAATTCGCTCTTCTCGTAAGATTTTCTATAATTGCTTAAATCATTCATGACTGCTGATTTTAGATTGTTGATTTTAGATTTTAGATTGAATTATGACGATAAGCAGTTTTACTCATAACTTATAATTCATAACTCATAACTTTTTTAAAACTCAAAACTTACCCCGTCATCGCCTAAAAGTACGTTCGGAAAAATTTCTCGTGCTTCCTCCTTAAAACGCTCAATGCCATCATATCGTGTAGAATAATGTCCTAAAACGAGTTGCTTTGCATTAGCTTTAAGCGCGATTCTCGCGGCTTCTTTTGCGGTAGAATGCAATGTTTTCTGAGCCAAAGCAGCTTCTGATTCTAAAAATGTAGTTTCATGATACAGAACATCTACATCCTTTATAATCGGAATAATATCCTCATTATAAACAGTATCTGAACAAAAAGCATAACTCAATGCGGGAATCGGGTCAAAAGATAATTTCTTATTTTCTACTACAGTTCCGTCATCAAGTGTAACATCTCCCCCGCCTTTTATTTTTTGATAATAGGCGGTGTGTATATTGTATTGCTGAACAGCTTCGACATTTAGTTTTCTGTCTCCTGGTTTTTCCTGAAATAAAAACCCGTTCGTGTAAACACGGTGTTTTAGCGGAATCGTTTTTACAATCACTCTGTTATCTTCAAAAATGACTTCGCTTTCTTTAGATTCTAATTCATGAAAGAAAAGCTCGTAAGTAGTCCAGGAATTGGATAATTTTAGCTGCAAAGTAATAATTTCCTTTACTCCCTTTGGACCGTAAATATGCAAATCAGTTGTTCGGCCTAAAAGTGCAAAAGTCGAAATGGTTCCTATTAATCCAAAAAAGTGATCACCGTGTAAATGCGAAATAAAAATGTGATTAATTTTAGAGAATTTAATCTTGTTTTTACGCAATTGTACCTGGGTTCCTTCTCCACAATCAATTAAAAACAATCTGTTCTTAATTTCTAAAACCTGCGAAGTTGGGTTTGTAATCGTTCTGGGAGTTGCGGCATAACAGCCAAGTATAGTAAGCTTCATTGTTGATTTTAGATTTTAGATTGTTGATTTTAGATTAATACAAGTTACTTTAGATTCAGTTTTAAAAAAATCTAATATCTAAAATCAGAAATCTAAAATTAAAACTCATTCAGTATTCAAAATCTAAAATTAAAAACCCAGATCTCTTTCGATCTCTTCCATTTCGATAATATCGTGTGCTTCTAAAAGAGAAGGAACAACAACTAATTTATCAGATATAGCATTAAAGTCAAGATCATCGACTACAATTACAAAAGACTTTTTGGCTTTTTTTTGTTGCTTTGCAAGCGGTAAAAAAAGCTTTAAATCATTTTCAGACAATCCGGCATCTGCTGATAAATCGATTATAATATTTTGTTTTTCAAAGGTTTTAAATTGCTGCGTCACTTTCTCCAGAAAAGATTTAAAATCTTTCTGAGTATCTTTAATCGTAACGGTATGTCCTTTTTGATCTACTTTCATCTTATAATATTGAAAAGCGAAGGTACAATTTTTTTAGTTTTTAGTCAAAGTCTCAGTTCATAGTATTCAGTCTCGGTCTCTGTTTTCAGTTTTTAGTCTCAATTTTTGTCAGACTGTTATTCAGACTGAAAACTGCCACTGCGACTGAAAACTAAAACTATTGAATCTTAGAAGCCAGTAAATAAATCACCGCCATTCTAATTGCAACACCATTCTCAACCTGATTTAAAATCACCGAATGATCAGAGTCGGCAACTTCAGAGGTAATCTCTACCCCTCTGTTTATTGGTCCCGGGTGCATGATTATAATTTCTTTCCCCAAAGAATCCAATAATGGTTTGTCTACTCCGTATTGTTGTGCATATTCACGTGTTGATGGAAAAAAGTTCACATCCATACGTTCGTTTTGTACCCGAAGCATATTAGCTACGTCACACCATTCTAAGGCTTTTCTTAAATTCGGTTCAACCGTAACACCCAGTGATTCGATATATCTTGGAATCAAGGTTTTTGGTCCGCAAACTTTAACTTCTGCACCTTGCATCTGCAAAGCATATATATTGGATAAGGCAACTCTAGAATGCAGAATATCACCTACAATAACTACTTTTTTTCCGGCTACATCGCCCAATTTTTCTCTAATCGAATAACTATCTAATAGTGCCTGAGTAGGATGTTCGTGTGCTCCGTCTCCGGCGTTTACAATACTTGCTTTGACATTTTTGGATAAAAAATAAGCCGCTCCGGGGTTGGAGTGGCGCATTACAACCATATCAACTTTCATGGAAAGGATATTATTTACAGTATCAATTAAAGTTTCTCCTTTTTTAACGGAAGACTGGGCTGCCGAGAAACTAATAACATCTGCTGATAATCGTTTTTGTGCTAACTCAAACGAAAGTTTTGTTCTGGTACTGTTCTCGAAGAAAATGTTAGCAATGGTAATATCTCGTAATGAAGGAACTTTTTTAATGGGTCTGTTAATGACTTCTTTAAAATGATCGGCAGTTTCAAAAATCAGGTTAATATCATTCTCGTTGATGTATTTTATTCCTAATAAATGATTTACGCTTAATTCTTTCATTTTTATTTCTTTAATATTTAATTTGTCAAATTCCTGAATTCCTGAAACATTCAGCCTTTCAATATTTCTTTTAAGAGCAGCTACTCTATTGAACCATCCTGTCTACAACTTCACTGTAATCCTGAAGATCTCTTGCATCTTCATCAAAAATCTTTTGCCATCTAAAACCCGGAATTTCAATTTTAGTTCTTGCAGAGCCGTCCCATTTTATTTTAAAATCGTTATTTATTAAAACTTCAGCAACTCGTTTTCCAACTTCTATTGTAATTGTATCATCTGAATTATCTACTTTTTGAAAAGCGATATACAAACCCGGATTTTCAATATCGATTGCTCTGGCTAAATCCTGTTCGTGATAAAAGCAATATCCATCAGACTCTACTTCGTTTTCCTGCAATTCTCTTTCAACCTCAACTACTTCATATTCACCGTCGGTTGTGGTGTAACCTGCATTGTGAAGTGCAATGATATTTTCATCACCCAATTCATCAAACGCTTTTATTAGTCTTTCAGTATCTGTTGGACTTACCCATAGTTTACTTTCTGAAAGTAACTTTTGGTATTCTTCTCTTATTTTATCAAAAGCCCACTCTTCTGAGATTTCGTCTTCAAATTCGTTATCTTCAATTTCTTCTAAGATATTTTCCTGAATCTCATCAAGAGAAAGAAATCCCATTCTGACCTGATTAAAAATCGATTCATAAATAAAAACTTCATTCTCTGTCATATTTTTTTGTTTAATCGGTTAATTGTTTAACCTTTTATTTTTCTATTTATTAAAAATGTTTAATCGTTTTGTTTTTGCGATTAAACATTTAAACTAATTCGTTATCAGGTAAACGGCGTCTTCTCCCTCATTCTCTTTCCAGCTCACTTTTACTTTTTCGCCATTTATAGCATCTACCTGACGACCACGATAATCGGGCTGAATAGGTAAATTACGGCTAAAACGTCTGTCGATTAACACTAACAATTCAATTTCTGAAGGTCTCCCAAAAGATTGAATTGCAGTTAAAGCAGAACGAATGCTTCGTCCGGTAAACAATACGTCATCTATAAAAATAACTTTCTTGTTTTCGACGATAAAATTTATTTGTGTTTTATTGGCTTCCAGCGGTTTATCAGTACGACGAAAATCATCTCTAAAAAAAGTGATGTCAAGGTAACCCAAAGAAATTTCAGGTACTTTGTATTCGTTTTCTAATATTTGTTTTAAACGTTCAGCTAAAAAAACGCCTCTTGGCTGAATCCCGACTAAAATAGTATCCGAGAAATCAAGGTGTTTTTCGATCAACTGACAAGCCAAACGATGGAGTATGATAGTAACTTCTTTTGAATTAAGTAATACTTTTTGGCTCATAATTAAGTGTAATGTTTGGTTGGGCAAATATACGAAATCAGAATTTATTTGTTGGGGTGTTGGGAAGGGAAATATTTTTTTTTGAGATGATCGATTTTATTTACAATATATATTATCTTTTATTTTAAAAATATTACTTTTCACAAATAACCAAAATCATCAAATTTGAAAAAATTATTTCTCTTTTTTTTAATTTTAAATTTCTCATGTAATAATGAAAAGTTTAAAAAAGAATATTATCCTAATGGAAATCTAAAATCAAAAATAAAGTTAGATGATAACGGCATCCCAAATGGAAATTTTGAAGAATATTATGAAAATGGCATTTTAAAAGCAAAAGGAAATGATAGTAAAACTCCTGATTCTGCTTTTATATACTTTGAAAATGGAAAGATAAAAGAAAAAGGCATGTTTTACGATGGACTAAGACAAAACTGGTGGGTTATTTTTGATCAAAACGGTAAAATAATAACGAGAATAGAATATTTTAAGATTAAAAATAAAACGTTTAAAAATCAATACATTTCATATTCACAAGCTGGAGACATCAACTATTCGAAAAGTTCCTTTTTTAAATTCAACATACCAGATACCCTAAAAATTGGCAAAAACTTGATTGATTCAAATGAATTTTATACTGATAAGAGAGGATATAAAGATTTTCATTTTTTGTCAATTATTATTGATAACAGATACTCTGAAAATGAAACAAAAAAAGATACATTTCAATTTAGAATATCTGCAAACCAAAAATCAAATCCATGGTTTGGCATATATGCTTATAAAAAAGGAAGAATGAAAATTACTGGTGAAATAGAAGAAAAGTTTATCGATTATAAATTAATTTCAAATGATTCTGCAGATGCTCAGGTAATAAAAATAAGCAGGTATTTCTCAAAAGAGATATTTGTAAAGCATAATTAAGAATTATCTATAAATCTGAAATTCTTTACGGAGTCACGGAGCATATGCAAATCTTGAATATTATACTGTTTTATATCCCGCGCACGCATGTTCAACGATAGCGCGGAAATTTTTCCCATCTCAACAAAGCGAATATCTCAACAAAAACTAAATCTTGATTCAACCATTAAAAAAAAATGATTTACATCGATAAAAGCACATTCCCACATTGTTATATTGAAGAAAAGAAATTTAACTGGGGAGAACCTTACGATGTTATAACGCCAATTTTCAATTTATACATCGATCCTGAATTATCAGATATTGAATATACCATTGAAGTTTTAGGCAAAAATAATTTCAAAATTAATTTAGAGAAACTCTATAATATTCTGCTTAACAAAGAAGAATATGATCGCATAGAAAATTTTAATACCCTAATTTTTAATCGTGAAATCATATTAAATAATATCCAAAAACATTTGAACTCAAATGAAAATAAGACTTCTCCGTGGAAACAATATTATGACGGATATTTAACCGAAAATGATTATTTGGAATCAATTGAAAAAGATCTAAACAGAATATTATTATTTGAACGAAAAGAATATTGATAAGATTGAAAAAACAAATATTTTTAAGAAGAATAATACAAAAATTAAGTAATTTGGCTTCATCAAAATCAACACAAAGTTCAAGAACGTTACATAATAATTATTCCTATTTTCAACCTTTAATAATGTGAGGCGTCAACACGATAAACACAGACACAGTAAATATGAAAAAAAAATTACTCTTAGTATTATCTTTAATTGTTTTACAAAACAGCCATGCGCAATGGACTAAAATTACATCGCCATACGCCGGGAATTTATGGACTATTAAGTTCTTTGATGCACAAAATGGATATATTGGTGGAAACACTGCTATTTTAAAAACTACTGATGGCGGCGCAACGTGGACATCAAAATCGATTAGCAATTTTTTAATAAATAGTTTTTCTTTCCCAAGTGCAACTGTTGGCTATTATGGCTGCAATAATAACATTGTGGCAAAAACTACAGATGCTGGTGTAATCTGGACAAATCAGAATCCAAATGCAAGTCCTTATGCAATATTATCAGTAAGTTTCCCTACTGTAACTACCGGATATGCAGTTGGTGATGCAGGAACAATCAGAAAAACTACTGATGGCGGAACAACATGGGCAACTCAGGCATCGGGATTAACGACCGGAATAGAAGAGGTTCATTTTTTTGATGTAAATACCGGTATTTGTATTGGAGATGGTGGTAAAATTAAGAGAACAACAAATGGCGGTGCAACATGGGTTACAACAGCCAGCGGAACTACGCAAAATCTATATGATATCTTTTTTCTAGATACAAATACAGGTTTTATAGCCGGAGGAACGGGTACAGTTCTTAAAACAATAAATGGAGGACAAACGTGGTCTGTTTTAACTACAGGAATTACAAGCTGGTTGTATTCTATTTGTTTCAAAGACGCATTAACAGGCTATGCGGCGGGAGCTCAGGGAAAAATAATAAAAACTATTGATGGTGGTTTAACATGGACATCAGAAGTTTCAGGAGTAAGCAGTGCTAAAGGCATAAACGATATTATCTACATTAATAACAGATTTATTGCCGTGACAGATCAAGGAGAAATAATTACTGATGTAGCCACTTTAGGAACTGCTGAAAATATCAGAGAAGATGCTGCGGTTATTGTGTATCCAAATCCTACATCTGATTCTTTTTCAGTAGATTATCATAATGATGAAAATTTGACTTTAAAGGTAAATATTATTGATGCAAATGGCGTTAAAGTAAAATCTAAGATTTTAGATGGTAACCAAAGAACGGTAAATGTAAAAGATTTAAGTAATGGTGTTTATATTGTTGAAATTAAAGCGGGTCAATTTTCGGCTACTAAAAAATTAATCATTAAAAAATAAAAGGAGTAAAGTGCAGTAAAGTAATCAATTTAAAATATAAAATTATGAAAGTAAAAGTCATAGGAATCCCGGTTCTGGATCAGGAAAAGGCATTACAATTTTATACCTCAAAATTGGGTTTTATAATAAAACATGATGTGCCATTAGGCGAAAACAACAGATGGTTAACTGTAGTTTCTAAAGATGAACCTGAGGGAGTTGAAATTTTACTGGAACCGGCACCCAATCATTTTGAACCGGCTAAAACCTATCAAAGCGCCCTTTTTGAAGCCGGAATTCCATATACGCAATTAAATGTAGATAATCTACAGGAAGAATATGATAGATTGATCAATATCGGCGTTGATTTCAGCATGAAACCAACTGAAATGGGAAATGTAAAAATTGCCATTTTGGATGATACTTGCGGGAATAAAATTCAGTTGATTGAAATGTTAGGATAATATTCCTTTACTAAAATACCAGCCCCAGAGGGACGTTATATTTATAGCAATTTATATAGGGTTTCATAAAAACCCCATCAGGGTAGTATATATCGCTCCGCTGGAGCTTTTTATCAAATAACCTATTGTTTAGCTATAAATATAACGCTCCGCTGGAGCTTTTTTTTACAACAGATAGTAATTTTCATTATCAAAAACATTTGCAAAAAAATAAGATCGATCTGATTTATGCAATTTTAAAATTCCGTAGGAATGATTTATATTGTAGCAACGGATTTTAATCCGTTGTAGAACGATGATTATTATTTTTGACTGGATTAATCCCGAAGCTTCGGGATAGCCTTACAATATGGATCGAGCCGATGGCTCTTTCTTGAATATTCGTGATATTCTATTAGGGTTAATCCAAATCATAGAACTTTTGAAGTTAATTGTGTAAGACATTTTTTTGATGTTTGAAGTAATTTTATTGTACGATAATTAGAATACAAAATTCTTTTTAAAATAATTAAAACAGCAAAATCATGCAAAAGAACATTACACGTTTGTTAATGGTATTCGTAATACTATTTTCATTTACAAGTTGCGAAGTTATTGGAGACATTTTTAAAGCCGGAATGGGATTCGGGATATTTATCGTAATCTTTATTGTTGCGATTATCATCTTTATATTCGCTAAGCTTTTTGGTAAAAAATAAAACATAAAAAAATCCCGTTCATTTAAGTGAACGGGATTTCTTTTTTATTTAAAGCTATATTTTATTTAGCGTACATTTTTACTCTTAGTTCCTGAACTTTCTCGTCGTCTAAGTATTCATCGAATGTCATATAACGATCGATTGCTCCGTTTGGTGTAAGCTCTACTACTCTATTACCAACAGTTTGTGCAAACTCGTGGTCATGTGTAGTAAAAATTACAGATCCTTTAAAGTTTTTCAAAGAGTTGTTAAAAGCTGTAATCGACTCCAAATCTAAGTGATTCGTTGGCTCATCAAGCATTAAGATATTTGCTCTTTCCATCATCATTCTTGAAAGCATACAACGTACTTTTTCTCCTCCTGATAATACACGGCTTGTTTTTAAAGCTTCTTCTCCTGAGAAAATCATTTTTCCTAAGAATCCTCTAATAAATACTTCGTCGCGCTCTTCTTCGGTTTTTGCGTACTGACGTAACCAGTCTACTAATGTTAAATCGTTCTCGAAGAAAGAATGGTTTTCAGCCGGTAAATAAGCCTGATTGGTTGTAATTCCCCAATCAAAAGTTCCTGCGTCTGCTTTTTGCTGATTGTTCAGGATTTCGTAGAAAGCGGTTGTAGCACGTGAATCTTTAGAGAAAAGAACGATTTTATCGCCTTTTGCCATATTCAAATCTACTCCTTTAAACAAAAGATCTCCATCTACAGAAGCTTCTAAATTTTCAACATTCAAAATCTGATCTCCCGCTTCACGATCCTGATCGAAGATAATCGCCGGATAACGACGGCTTGAAGGTTTAATATCAGAAATATTCAATTTAGAAATCATTTTTTTACGAGATGTTGCTTGTTTTGATTTGGCAACGTTCGCGCTAAAACGACGAATAAATTCTTCTAATTCCTGTTTCTTTTCCTCCGCTTTTTTGTTTTGCTGTGCACGTTGTTTCGCCGCTAATTGGCTAGACTCGTACCAGAAAGTATAGTTTCCTGAATAGTGGTTTATTTTTCCAAAATCAATATCAGAAATATGTGTACAAACCGAATCTAAAAAGTGACGGTCGTGAGATACTACAATTACAGTATTTTCATAATTTGCTAAGAAATTTTCTAACCAGGAAATGGTTTCAAAATCCAAATCGTTGGTAGGCTCATCCATAATAAGCAAATCAGGGTTTCCAAAAAGTGCTTGTGCCAAAAGGACACGAACTTTAATTTTTCCCTCAAGATCTCCCATTAATGTATAATGGTGTTCTTCGTTGATTCCTAAGTTAGACAACATTGATGCAGCATCAGAATCTGCATTCCATCCGTTCATTTCTTCGAACTGAACCTGAAGCTCCCCTATTCTGTCTGCGTTTTTGTCGTTGTAGTCTAAATAAAGTTCATCCATTTCTTTTTTAACAGCATAAAGAACTTTATTTCCCATCAAAACGGTTTCCAACACAGTATGTTCATCAAACATGTTGTGATTTTGGTTTAAAACCGACATACGTTTTCCTGGTTCTAAATGAATATGACCAGAAGTTGGATCGATATCGCCTGAAATGATTTTTAGAAAAGTAGATTTTCCAGCACCATTGGCTCCAATAACTCCATAAATATTTCCGTGTGTGAATGTGGTATTTACTTCGTCAAACAAAATTCGTTTGCCAAATTGAACTGATAAATTATTGACTGTTAACATGAATGTCTTTTTAATTAATTTGGTGCAAAAGTACGGAAAAAGGTTCAGAGTTGCAAAGGTGCAATGGAGCAAAGTTTTTCACCTGAAAGAGTTTTTCGCGCAAAGACGCAAAGGCGCAAAGAAAAGCAACTTTGTGTGAAAATTTTCTACCATATAAGTTATATAAGTGCATTTAAACGAAACTTATTAACCTAAAAAAGATGAAAAACTTTGCGACTTTGCGTGCAAATTTCACTAAACTTATAATATCTTATATTACTTATATGGTTTAAATCAAACTACAATTTACTTTCTTTCGCAAGCGCTACTTCTAAACTTTCGAAATTAGGCAACACTTTTGCAATCATTCCTTCTTTGTTTAAAATAAAATGTGTTGGGAATGAATTGAGCTGTAAAGCTTCGTTCATGTAAACTTTCATATCCGGAATTACATCATAAGACAACGGTTTTCTGGCTAAGAATGTTTTCAATTGTTCCGGAGAATCTTCGGCTAAGCTTATAAAAAGAATATCTTTTCTATTTTTATATTCTTCAACTAATTTATTGACCTGAGGAAATTCTCTTATGCATGGCGTACAGTGAATGTACCAACATTTTATAACTATGATTTTCCCTTTCATGGATTCATTTGAAATTAGATTTCCGTTTAAATCTTTAAAAGAAAATTTAGGAAATGGTTTTCCTTCCATTTCGAAATTTTTATAGGCGTCAAAACCAATTTGGTTGATGGTTGCTTTTATACTTGTGTCAGATTTGGGCTGAATCTGGAATAACTTATAATAGTAAACCGAATCTTCTGATTTCAACCTTATCGGAATAAAGTTTCCGTTTGCCAATTGATCTAAAAATGCTTCTTTTGAGATTTCTTTTGAATTTAAATCAATTGCTGTAAAATCTCGGGAAAGCATAATCTTCTTGCTTTGATAAACGGACCAATCACCAAAAGTTTTTTGAATTTGAATGGGATCAACTTCTGGATTTCCGAATTTATTTTGGGCGAAGGAAGAAGTGAAAAATAAAAATGTGATTATAATGGTGATCGATTTCTTCATGAAGTTTTTATGCAATTATTCTAAAGTCAAAAGTACTTAAAATAGTTTTTAATTTAGGTTTAATTGTGGAGAAATGGCACGCGGATGATACGGATTCGCTATCGCGAAAACGCGGATTTATGCGGATTTTTTATTACGAGGATTATTTTTACTTCATTTTTTGTCATTTCGAAGAATTAGAAATCACATTGGAAATTCTGTAAAGTATATCGCCAATCTTTGTCGAGTTCCGTGTGTGATTTCTCATTCTTCGAAATGACAATATTGTGGTTACTTTGCTTTTTCGAAAACTAATAATGTGAATTTAAACTGTAACTTTCTATGAAACCGAATGTACTAGCCCTGATAGAAGTGGAAATCTTTTTGTGCCGGGGTTCGGCGCAAAAGATTGGAACGTATAGCAGGAAATAGCTCCTAAAAAAAATCATTATCGTTTTAGTTAATTATAAAACAAAAAAACCTGGCAACATGATTGCCAGGTTCATAATGCGCTCCTTCGGGTGAAAACCAAATAACAAATCACCTAAATTCGACACATTTATTCGAAATAAAAATTAGATTAAAAAATAAATAACCAAACTCAATTTTAACCGTTCCAATATTTTATTTCTAGATTTTCATTCATTGAACCTTAGTTTAAAAAGTTCATTACTTTGAATGATTTTTTATTTCCTGCTTTGTCTGTTACCACAACTATAAACAATTGTTTAGTTGAGAAACTTTGGTTTTGAAGCAGTATTTCTTTATTATTCTGAACATTTTGGTAGTTTACCAATGATTGTCCAATTGTATTAAATACGTCTACATGTGCAACATCTTCGGCTTCGTTTGTTACCGATAATGCATTATTTTTAAAGTAAACGATTGTATTGCTTTTTACCTCGATTTTGTCAAGCGCTAAAGTTTTTGCGAATGATTGCGATGCAAAATATGCGGCATATGCTTTAGATAATTCAGATGAATTACCACAAGAAGATGCATCCCAGTTTACAGACCAAGTCATTAAACCTCTTAGAGAAGGATATGGCCCGCCTGGTTGCATAGTGTATGTTCTTCCTGAAAAAGTAGTTCCTGTTCTTAAATAATTCATGGCACTAATTCCTTCTGCCGGTGTTAAATAACCGCTGCCTGCTGCACTTGGACAAGCTGGTAATGCAATAAGAACTTTTGAAGCCGGTAAACCATCAAAACGCATTCCTGTTGTTGCAATGTTATATCCTTTTATCACCATATCAGTTAGGGCTGTTACCATGTTTGCTTTTTTAGCTGAACCATAATATTGACCATCTAATCCGTTTTCTCCTCCTGTATTATACAATTGTACCGCTAACAAATCTAATTCGTTACGCAAGTTTTGAATGATTGGCAGGAATGAACCAAAAGTATCTGTATAGGTAGAATATCCTCCTTGTACATATTGTGTTTCCGGAGCTGCAGTTAATAAGAATCCAGGGCCATAATACGCTTTTAATTCTTTGAAAGCATCTACTACGTTTTTTAATCTTGGATAAGCAGAAATACCCGCATACGAAATATCTCTTAAACCTCCTGCGCTAAAATTCATCGATCCGCCTTCAAAATCAATATCAACTCCGTCAAATTGATACTCATCAATAATTGCTTTCAGACCATTAACAAAAATATTTTTTTGAGTTACATTGTCCAAAACAACATGACCATTTTGACCTCCAATAGAAACAATAACCGGAACGCCGCTATCTCTTAATGATTTTATGTCATTTTTTAGCAATTGCTTATTGAAAACACCATTAGTCAAATATCTATTGTCATTTGTAGTTAATACTGGCGTGTAACCATCGCGATTAACTGTTTCTACGAAAGAATAATCGACTACGTTAAACTTACTTCCTACCATTTGAGAAAAATATAAAAATGGTGCACCAGCATTTTCCCAAGAATGTGCGTATCCTAAAATAATTTTAGATGGAAGCGGAATGAATCTGTTTGTGCTCACTGGAGCAATTTTAATTGTATTGTTAAATGTAGTTACACCAGATTGATTATCGGTTGCTTTGATTACAACTGGATAATCCTGATAAGCAGATGGTGTAAAATTATACGTATATGTATTATTTGTACCTGCTGTCATGTTAAACGTACCGCCATTTATTGTAATAGTAACACCTGAAACTGATCCGTTACTATCAACAGCTGTAACCGAAATTGGCACAACCTGGAAAGTACTTTGGTTTACAGTTGTATTCGATGGTGAATTCCAAGTAATTACAGGTAATGAATTAGGGCAGTTTGCACCTGAACAATTTAATGTAAAACTATATGTTTTTGAATCTGTTGTTCCGTTTGATGCAGTAGCCGTAACGGTTAATGTATGAGAAAGCGAAAACTGATTTGCTACAGGTGTCCAAACCGCTGTATAAGTTCCCGAAGAATTGGTAGCGCTCAGGCTTTGTCCATCTAAACTAAATACAACAGATGAGATTGTAGTCGCATCAACAGCACTTAATCCAACGCTTGCAACAAAATTAATTGCTGATCCTAAATTTATAGCAATTGCCGAAGCTGTAGGCGCTGTAATGCTAACCACTGGTTTAGTCGCAACCACTGCTTGTCTGTTAAAATTATAAACAGTTGCTGTTGTTGGAACTGCAAAGTTGGTTAAGTTATTTGGATAATAAGTCACATCACCATTTTCCCATGCATTTAATTTCAGACTTAAAATTTGTGTATAACCTGCTACAACTGAATTATCAAAAGTATAATTTCCTGATGCATCTGTTGTTACTAAAACACTTTTCCAGTTATGGGTATTATCAGTCCAAGGTAAAACGATTTCTACTTTTGCACCAGCAACCGGAGTTGTTCCGTTTTTAACTGTTCCGCTGATTAGGTTTGCGGCAGCCAATGCTGATTTTGCTGTAGAGCTTGTATTGAAGTTATAAACCGTTGGGTTTGCAGGAACTGCAAAGTTGGCCAGATTATTTGGGAAATAGCTTACTTCACCATTTTCCCAAGAATTTAATTTAAGACTTGTAACGGTTGTATATCCTGCAACAACTGCATTATCAAAGCTATATTTTCCTTGTGCATCTGATACGGCGATAACGCTTTTCCAGTTGTGTGTGTTATCTGTCCATGGTAAAACCAATTCTACTTTTGCACCAGAAACAGGATTTGCTCCATTTTTAACTGTTCCGCTAATTTTGTTTGTTCCAATTACAACAACATCCTGTGAGAAGTTTAATGTTTTATTGGCCGCTAAATTAGTATAAACTGTTGAAGCCGGTGTATAGGTTTGTCCTGTTAGAGCTGCAGTCAAGGTATAATTTCCGCCGGAAGGCAAACTAAGTGAGTAAACACCGCTTGCGTTTGTAACAGCTGCATAACTTCCTCCTGTAAAAGAAGCAGTAACAGTTACACCAGAAACCGGAGTTGTATTGTTTAAAACAGTACCACTTACTGTATAATTAACAACTGCCGCACCTTGAGTAAAATTCAACGTTTGATTGGCACTTATTGCATTATAAACCGTAGAAGCCGGAGTATATGAAAATCCTGATTTTGCAGCTGTAACCGTAAAATTAAGACCTGCTCCTAAACCTGCTACGCTATAAACTCCGCTTGCATTAGAAACCGCAGTTAAAACTGTTGATCCTGAAGTAGCTGTAACAGTTACACCAGAAACCGGAGTTGATCCGTTAAGAACCGTTCCGCTTACGGTATAAGTTTGCTGTGATCCGTTGATAACAACAGCAGTTTGATTAACAGTAACGTTTGTAAGTGTTACAGGAGTAAAAGTATAAGTCGCTTTTAAAGCTGTAAGCGTATAATTTTGTCCTGAAGTCAGGTTGCTAAATGTGAAATTACCTCCAGTAGAAACTAACGTTTGTAATACTAAATTGCTGGCATTGCGCAGTTCAACTGTAACATCAGTCACTAAAGCTGAACCATTTTTTACTGAACCTGCAATGCTTACCGTTCCCGGAACAACGCTGCCAAATGAAGTATCAACCTGATTGATTAATGCATTTGGAACTGATCCTCTGGTATCCTGAGACAATTCCCAGATCATACCTCCGGCAAGATTTTTAGATTTAATATACTGTACTTTTAAATCCATAGATTGTTTATCTTCATAAGAGATAAACTGTTTTAAAGTAGCATTGTATAAATAAGGTACTTTTGTTGTGTTATCAAAATAGCGTACCCATCCTGCAGCTGCTGCACTTGATGTAACCTGCATGGTGTTTGGATCCAGATAAGCATGTGAATTTGTAACGGGGTTCCCCACTAAATCACATATTTCGATACTTCCTGATTTTTCACAAGCTGCCGGACCATCCCATGTTCCTGTTGGATTTTGAGGATTTGTACATCCGGAAACTATATATCTTGGTGCAGAAACGAATAATCCCGGTAAATTGGGATTGGTTCCGTTATTGGCAACATTATCAAATTTTTTCCCGTAAAAAGGCAATCCCATGATTAATTTGTTCGCAGGAAAACCAACAACGTTCAAATATTGATTCGTTAATTCGTCTAATGATTCTGATTGTGTTGCCCCGTATAGCGGATCATTTGTATTTCCGCTGGAATATAAAGGAGCATTGTAGCACGTTTTATCGTACCAGTTTCCACCAAAATCATATCCAAAATAAGTAATGTAATCACAATAAGTCGAAATATCTTCTGTCATTCCGTATTGTGTTCTGTTGTTTGGCCCTAAATATTGTTTAGATACATTTCGAACATTGTTTCCGGCTGCAATCGTAACTAATTTATTTGGCATTGCCTGACGCATTGCTTTTAATAAATAAACTAAGTTTTTGTTATCGTCCGGACTGTACTTTTGTGGAGGAATCGGAGCTCCGTTGATTACTTCAGTACCGTCTGTTCCGCCTAAAAGAGGATATTCCCAGTCAATGTCAAATCCATCAATAAAGGGATATTTGGTAATAAAGTTTGCCATATCTGCAGCCAGAGCGGCTCTTGCTACAGGACTTGCAGCAATTGGAGAAAGATCCTGACCTTTGGTCCATCCTCCAACAGAGATTAAGATTTTTAAGTGCGGATACTTTTCCTTAAGTTTCATTAAGTCATAAAAGTTCCCTTTTACAGGAGCATCCCACGGAATTCCACCTTCCATATGCTCAAAATCAGCATAGGAATCTAAACATAACAACTTTGTATTCTCCGGATGTGCCGGATCATAAGTTGTACCATAAAACGAATAATTTAAATGCGTCAATTTACTCCCGTCTATCTTAGGGACATTAAAATCCCGGGCATAAATAGACCATTGCGCATAATACCCTACTACCTTTTTACCGTGAGCTGGTTGAGCTAACGCAAGTAAGGGAAACAGTAACAAAAAAAGCAATCTGTAATAATGTTTCATAATTAAATTAATATTGGTTAATAGAAAATAAATATTCCAATTACGATACCTTACACGCTCAAAAAAGCATGTAAATACAACAACTGGGATTCAATAAATTGCAAATAAAAAACATTGCAACCCACTGGAAATGAATTCATATTACTTCTAAAAATAAATACTACTATTACCGATTATCCATAATCATTAGCGAATAGTACTGATTGATATTTATTTAATTTTTTTTAAAAATTAGATTAAACAAAAAAGATAAATTTGGGGTTTATCAATTTTAATACTTTACTTATTTGTCATGTTTTTTATTCTCTTTATTTGGTTTTAAGATGTTAATAATTCTTTTGATGGTTATTTTATATATTTTGATTAACAGGTTTAAATGTATTTTGTGCTTACCATATCTACCTCTACCAGAGATTTCTGGCAGAGATAAATAAATTACTAATACTCATAGGTAACATACTAAATACTAACTCAAACCAAACTTTAAATTAATTTTTTAAGACTTGCATAAACAGATAGTTCAACATCTGCATGGTCTTTTGTATTGCACTGCTCTATTAAATTTTTCAGATCATCTGTTTTCAATGTTGATTTGTTATCAAGAACAAGTAACAGTGCCTGCGATGCGTCATTTAATTTTTTAGATAATGGCAAGATTGATTGTACTAAAGGCGCATTTACACTTAACTCTGCCAGGCCTTTATTTACAGCAATCCATTTATTGAAAAAGGCAACTAGCTTTGCTTTATTTTCAGGTGTTTTATTGGCTAAATATTGTGTTACTGCATCATCAAAAGCTAAAGAATCTTTAGCATCCGGTGTACAGGCATCAGCAAAAAGGGTTAGTGGAGAATACATTTGATATTCGGTTCCGCCTTTATTACGCGTATATCCTTTTAATGGCTCACAAACATTTGAAAATTCGTTTAATGATTTAATATTTTGATTGTTCGAAATATTTCTCAATATCACCGCTTTATTACGAATGTGTGTCAAGCCTAATTCTTCTAATCTAAATGAAACCACTTCAAGACGTTTGCGCATACTGGCTACATCTGTAATATCTTCTGCTGACCAAAGCCTTTCAGCAATTGCTGCTGTTCTTGGCCAAAGTCTTGAATCTATTGTTGTAGATGTAGTAAGTTCTGTCCACATTGTAGCTTCTCCGCCCAGAATTCTTGCTTTTTCATCTGCAGTTAAATTTGCTCCTTTTGGCATTGGATCATTTAAGTAATGACTTGCAATTGGATACATCAAATCAATATAATATCCGTTTGACAAAACAGTTTTATATCCTTTTTTTACTGCATCTACTAATGATTGCCCTGCAACAACTCCTTCATTAGGACCTCTCCAGGAATGAATTATAGCATCTTTTGACATGTTTTTTGTCAAAATTTCTTCCCATCCCATTAATTGTTTACCATGTTTTTTAAGCATTGGTACTAATTGCATCGTAAAATAAGTCTGCAATTCATGGTTAGTTGCTAATTTATTTTTCTTTTTAAATTCCTGAATTTTTGGGTTTGCATCCCAGTCTTTACCTTCATTTTCATCGCCCCCGATATGAAAGTAAGCGCCTGGGAATAATGGACAAACCTCATCAAAAATTTCACTTAATAATTGATAAGTTTTAGGATTTGAAGGATCTAATGTTGGCGAAAAAATGCCTGCATTTCTTTCAATTCCATAGGTGGCAATTGCCGTACCCTGAATATTTTTTTCAGAAGTCCCTCCTGTCAATGTAATCACCTTGCTTCCTATTTCCGGGTAAGCAGTAAGTATGGCAGATCCATGACCCGGAACATCTATTTCCGGAACTATCAAAATACCGCGCTCATCAGCATATTTTACGATATTTCTAATTTCTTCTTGTGTATAGTACATTCCATCTGAAGCTAATTCTATCAGTTTTGGATGTTTTTTCATTTCGATTCTCCATCCCTGATCGTCTACTAAATGCCAGTGAAAAACATTCATTTTCATGGCAGCCAAGGCATCAATGTTTCTTTTAATAACATCTACTGGTTGAAAATGTCTTGAAGCATCGATCATTAAACCTCTCCAGGTAAATCTTGGAAAATCAGAAACTTTTGAGTTTGGAAAATAAAAAGAACTGTTATTGTTTTGTAACATTTGCAATAACGTTTCAAGGCCGTGAAGTGCGCCTAAATCGCTTGTTGCATTAATGGTGATTTGGTTTTGTTTGATATCTAAATGGTAACTTTCATCTTCATATAAGCCAATTTTTCCGCTTTTATCACAGTTAATCTGAAGTGTAGCATCAGGAACTTCATTTAGTTTTGTAATAAAACCCTGTTCGAAAAAAATACCGGTTCTACCATCTAAGCGACGCAAAAAACGAGTTACCCCACCAAAAATTCTTGGATTAGGGTTTCCGGTAATGTTTACTTTAAATTTTTTGTTTAAAGCAAAATTTCCGTCGTTTAAAACAACACTTTGAGGCCAGGGCATAAGATTAAGCTGCTCTTTTTGAATTTGAGCACTAGAAGTTACACCTGCTAATAGTAGGACTAATAAATATTTCATTTTTACTGTTTTTGAAAAGATGTTACCCTGAGATAACAGTATTAAATAATAAGAAACAAAACTCAGAATGACCTCTATTGAACCCTCACTATCCTGATGATATCAATCTGAATTTTGTAATGTGATTCGCTCTCACCCGAATCTTAATTTTTTATTCTAGTAATCAAAACGTTTAAAGGCTTCGATTGCTTCGTATTCTGCCAATCCTAAATCATCGTATAAAATGGCAGTGTTTTTGTTACGGTCTTCGGCTCTCACCCAGAATTCCCTGGAGTCATTTCCCTGAAACATTACCCTGTCTTTTTGGGACTGGTGGTATAAAATTGCGTGACGTTTCAAGAGTACTTCTGATGGGGAAAGCGGAACGGCCATGTCAATTTCGTGAATGTCCCATTCATGCCACGCACCTCTATAAAGCCATAACCAGCAATCATCCATGTATTTCTCTGGTTTTAATTGTTTCATGGCAGCAAAAATTGCATTCAGGCAAACTTCATGTGTTCCGTGCGGATCTGCCAGATCTCCTGCTGCAAATACCTGATGTGGTTTTATTTTGGCGATAATATCCTTTACAATGGCAATATCTTCTGGCCCTAAAGGATTCTTTTTTACCTGTCCGGTTTCGTAAAACGGAAGATCCAAAAAGTGGGTATTCTCATCTTTCAGTCCAATATATCTTGTAGCTGCATAAGATTCCCTTCTTCTTATCAGTCCTTTTAGTTTTCTCACTTCAAGAGAATCAATCTGGTTTTCTGATTTGTTATTCAAAAATTCAATTACCGATGCAAAGTTGATTTGTGTTGCAGCGTCGCCAACAAAGTCTTTGGCAACCTCAGCAAATTTTAATGCCTCGTCGTCTGTAACGGCTATATTTCCGGAGGTTTGATATACAACATGTACATCATGGCCCTGTTTTATCAATTTTGAAAAAGTTCCTCCCATAGAAATCACATCATCATCAGGATGCGGACTAAATAGGATCACTCGTTTTTTTGCAGGATTGGCTCTTTCGGGACGATGCGAATCATCTGTATTGGGTTTTCCGCCCGGCCATCCTGTGATGGTATGCTGCAGTACATTGAACATATTGATGTTCAGATCATAAGCAGAACCTTCCTGCGCCAAAAGATCAGACATTCCGTTGTTGTTGTAATCACGGTCTGTTAATTTTAAGATCGACTGTTTTGTTTTTTGGCACAACCAAACAATCGCTTTGCTTTTTAATTCCTGTGTCCAGATGCATTCTCCTACCAACCACGGTGTTTTAAAACGTGTTAATTCTGATGCTGCAGACTGGTCCAATACAAAGGTTGCATTGGCATGATTTTGTAAAAATGTAGCCGGAACTTCTGAACTGATATCGCCCTGAATGGTTCTCTTGATGATATCGGCTTTGTTTTGTCCCCAGGCCATAAGTACGATTCTCTTTGATCTCATAATGGTAGAAACTCCCATCGTGATGGCTCTTTTGGGAACGTTATCGATTCCGTTAAAGTCTGATGAGGCGTCTACTCTTGTAATGTGGTCCAGTGTAATGATTCGGGTTCCTGAATTGATGTGCGATCCCGGTTCGTTGAAACCTACGTGACCCGTACGGCCAATTCCCAGTAACTGAAAATCTAGTCCACCGGCGTTTTTAATATTCATTTCATAGTCGATGCAATATTGGTTGAGTTCCTCAATGGCAACGGTTCCGTCGGGAACATTCACGTTCTCGGGCTTGATGTCGATATGGTTAAAAAGGTGCTGGTGCATGAAATAATGATAGCTCTGATTGTTCTCCCTGCTCATTGGATAATATTCATCCAGATTAAAAGTGACCACATTGCTAAAACTAAGGCCTTCTTCTTTGTGCATTCTCACTAATTCCTCATAAACTTTTATAGGAGAAGAACCTGTGGCTAAACCCAATACGCAAGATTTTCCTTTCTCTTGTTTAGATCTAATTAATTGCGCGATTTCCTGCGCTACAATTACTGAAGCTTCTGCTGAATTTTTGAAGATTTCATTGTGGATTTTCTCAAATCTGGTCTCTTCAAATTTTCCCGCGCTTTTATAGCTGATATCAGGTTTTATTTCTAAAGCACTTTTCATTTCTTTTTTCTTTTTTGTATTTACAATTTTGGTTTTTGAAATGGTATAAGCAATTTGCACTGCTTATACCATTTACTAACCAAACTTAAATTCTTATATTCTTTGATATTTATTTTTAGAAATTTGGAGCATTCACATCCCACCAAAGTCTGGTTCCTCCTGTATCAGGACCTCCTAATTTAGCTACTCCAGTTGCTACACCTTCTTTGTTGTTTGCAATCTCAGACTGTACAAAGTTGATTCTTCTTGGACCAAGTGGTGTAGAAATTTTTCCTCCACTGTTATTTACAAGTACTGGAAATAATTTTGGGTAACCTGTTCTTCTGTAATCAGACCATGCTTCTTGTCCTTCAGGAAAACCTGCAATCCATTTTTGAGTAATAATTTTTTGCAATTTTACTTCATTAGTTGCAGCTGCATCCCAGGCAATTGTAACATTATTAACCGGTGCAGCATTATTTACAGGAAAATTAGGATCTGTGTATGCTACTGGCAATTTAACATTATCTGCTGAATAGGCAGCAGCTCCGGAAACGCCTCTTTGATCAAATGAAGCCTGAATACCTAATTTATATAGTGATTCAGCATCGCTTCCCATATTCCAACCTCTTAAAGCTCCTTCAGCTCTTAAAAAATAAGCTTCGGCAGTTGTAAATAAATAAATTTCTTTTGATTTTACGACAGCTCCAATTCCTGAAAAATCCTGGTGATCTCCTTTTCCTCCAATCGTAATACCGGTACGAACTCCTTTGTATTGTCCCGGAAATTGAGTCGATGTATCAAAATAAGCTGCTATTCTAGGATCTTCATATCCTTTTAAGATAGACTCCATATCTGCAGACATGCGAATATCCAACCATGAACCACTAATTGTAGCAATAGGATTTGTAAAGTCCGGAGATACAATTTTAAACGCATCTCCATTTGTAGTCATTACTCCAAATTTTTGTGCAATTGCTTTTTCAGCCTGAGCTTTGGCGATATCTGGTTTTATTTTTACAATACGCATTGCTAATCTTAAACGCAATGTATTAGCAAATTTTACCCATTGTTTATAATCTCCTTTGTAACCTGATAAATCTGTAGCGGCAAAAGCTGTAGCTTCACCTGCATCAACTCTTTTTGTTAATTCAGTAACTGCAATATCAAGTTCAGAAAACATTTGGTTATAAACTTCTTCTTGAGAATCGTAAGGTATTGGTGCTTCTTTACCGTATTGAGAATAAATAATTGGCCCAAAAATATCTGTAAGTCTGTGCATTCCTTCTACTTTCAAAATAAGAGAAAGTGCATAAAACTGATCGTATTTTCCTTTTGCTTTATTTGCAATATCATATGCATTAAACATTACGTTAGGATATGCATTACTCCATATAGCAACGTTCCATGGGTCAATTAAATCGTAAGTCGTATTATTACTTCCTCCTCTAAATCCAGTTGGGGTAGCCATATAACCTGACCAAATATCTGCATTTAAGTTTTGTTGCAGCTGGTATTGATCTTCTCTTTGATTACCTAATACCTGAATATTATTAAACATTGGAGCAAATCCTCCTTTGATGTGATTAAAGTCTTGTGCTAACTGCTCCTGACTAAAACCATTAGGATTAGTATTAATATCCTCAAAATTATCTGTACAACCTACTGCAGCAAGTAATGAAATACAGACAGCTGTTGTTTTTATATTTTTTAATTTCATTTTTTTTGAATTTAGAAAGTTACATTTAAATTAAGACCGACACTTCTAGTAGATGGTAAACCATAGATATCAACACCTTGCAATCCTTCTCCTGTACTTAATGCAATATTTGGATCAAAAGGAGCGTCTTTATAAATAAAGAATAAGTTTCTGGCAATTAAAGAGATACTAGCTGTTTGAAAAACAGGAAGTTTTTTAGGATTAAAAGTATATCCTATAGAAATCTCTCTTACACTTACGTTTGTACCACTGTAAACATATTCTCCGGTAATTCCGTCTCTTCCTCCAACTGTTTTGTAATATTGTTTGGCATCCATTGTAGTAACTGGTGTTCCATCAGGCATAACAGCGTTGATTGCAACTCCACCAGCATTTCTGGCATCGCCTGTAGCTTTTGATACTCCAAAATAATCGTTTTGAGCCTGAGTCATACTCATAACTTCACCACCAAAACGTCCGTCAACTAATACATTTGCGAAGAATGCTCCTAATTTAAAAGAGTTAGAAAAACCTAACATAAAATCAGGATTTGCATTTCCTACTTCAACAAAACCTGAACCATTATTTTGAATGTTTCCGTCTGAATTTAATAAAATTCTACCTTGAGCATCTCTTAAAATAGTTTTACCCATAATAGCTCCAAATGGTCTTCCTTCTATTAATGAATATTGGTAATTATTAACTCCAGGATCTGTAAGGTTAACCACTTTTCCTAATGAATCAGGAAGTTCTTTTACCTTATTTCTATTTTGAGAAAAGTTTACAGATGAATCCCATGTAAATTTATCGCCTCTAACAATTCCAGCATTTAATACGATCTCAAAACCTTTATTTTCGATACTTCCTGCATTAAATCCGTAATATTTAACTCCTTCTGGATTTCCTTCAGGAGCAATAACTTGTAAATATTGATTTTTAGTTTCAGAACTGTAGTATGAAATTTCAAAACCTAATCTGTTGTTAAACATTCTCCACTCAGTACCAAATTCGTACTCTGATTTTAATTCTGGTTTTAAAGTAGTTCCGCTTTGTACACCAACCTGAGGTTGTGCAGGAAGTCCTGGAAGGAAATAATTTACCGGAGTAGTAACAAAAGCATTAATATCGTTACCAACCTCTGCATAAGTTCCACGAACTTTAGCAAAACTGATGAATTCCGGCATTGTAAACATTTCACTAAGAATTCCTGTTACCCCTACTGAAGGATAAAAGTAAGATGGACTATCTGTATTAACTAATGTAGAAGACCAGTCATTTCTAGCTGCTAAATCTAAATATAACATTTCTTTGTATCCAAAAGTTGTAGTTGCAAATACAGATTGTACTTCTCTTTTAGAACCAATTGTTTGATAATTTCCTGTGTTATTTACAAAGTTATGAAGTGTAAACCAGTTAGTAAGTGTTAATCCACCTCCGATTCCAGAATCTAAAATTGTTTTTTGATTTGTTAACGTATTAGTTATACTTGTACCAATGTTAGCATTGAAAGTGAAATCATCAGAGAACCTTGTATTGATTGTAGCAATTAAATCTCCGTAACGTTGTGTGCTATATGAATTTTCGTTGATGTAACGACCATTTGCATGAGAAAGTGTTCCTTGAGTTGTAGCAAATATTTTTTTATCAAATTCGCTGTCAATTCTATTATAGCTATATCTTGAAGCAATTGTTAACCAATTGTTAGCTTTGTAAGAAGCTGTAATTGCACCATTAAAGAAGTTATTTTTATCTTCAGATTTATTTCTGTTAATAGCCCAATATGGGTTTTGCATAATATCTCTGTTTGTCATCCAGTTTTGAGCCATTAAATTTCTGTTTGGATCAAAAACTTCAAAATTGTCTTTGTAAGCATTAAAGTCGTTTCCTCTTGGCATTAAATAAACTCCTGTCAACGGGTTAAAATAAAGTCCGTTAACTGGTTTGTTTATTATTGATTGAGTTGTATAATTTGCGTTTACTCCAAGTGTTAATTTATCATCTAAGAACTTAGCACTTTGACGAATACCAAAGTTATTTTTCTTGATACTGTTTCCTGGCATAATTCCTGTTCCTGATGTATTAGCATAAGATAATGCTGTAGAAGAATTTGCTGATGCAGTAGAATATCCTAAAGATGTAATTTGTGTCGTTCCTGTATTAAAGAAATCTTTTACGTGATCTTTTGATTTTTGTTTATTTCCCCAAGTTTCATCTTCTCCAGCATTAGCAATGTAATCAGATTGAAATTCTGGTAAATAAGCTGCTGTATCAAAAGTAGTTACAGATGATGCTGAAATATTTCCTTTTCCTTCTTTGGCTTTTTTAGACGAAAGTAAAATTACTCCGTTTGCTCCCTGAGAACCATACAATACAGAAGCTGCTGCTCCTTTAAGAACCGTCATTCCTTCATAATCATCAGGATTAATCAAAGACACGACATCTCCACCATCACGATTACCTCCTGATAAACTACCAAATGTATCATTTGGCTGTCCTGATCCGGAGTTTAGCATAGGTATACCATCAATAACATACAAAGGTTGGTTATTTGTTACAGAAGAATTTCCACGAATAACAACTTTAGTAGATCCACCAGTACCTCCAGAACTTTTTGTTACGGCAACACCGGCAATTTTACCGGCAATTGTATTGATAACGTTTGCATCTTTTACACGAGTTAACTCTTCTCCTTTAAGTTCCTGAGCTGCGTATGTCAAAGATTTTCTGGTTTTCTTGATACCTAATGAAGTTACAACAACTTCATTTAATGCATTAGATGCACCTTGTTGCATTTTTACGTTAATCGTTGCAGCATCTCCTACAACTATAGATTGTGTTTCAAGACCTACATACGTAAAAACTAAAGTTTGTCCTTTTTGTGCTTCAATTGTGTACAAACCATCAAAATCGGTAGTAGTACCTTTTTGACCTCCTTGCACTGCAACAGATGCCCCTGGTAACGGCATCCCATCAGAATCTGTAATCACACCTTTGACATTTTTTACTTGTGCAAGGGAAACTTGCGCCGTAAAAACAATCATAAAGATTAAGAAAATTTTTTTCATGTTTATTTATTTTGTTAGTTATGGTGTAAATTTATTCTTAAGGGATTGTTAAAAAAAATAATTTATACAAACGACTATAAATTTTAAACCAACGACATAAAACAATCAACAATGCGTTTCACGAAAACGTTTTCCCATTAATGTATTTATTGATTTCCTTCTATTTATTAGATTTATATGCATAGATTTTACTTATTTAATAAAAAATCCTCATTTGCACCAAACGTTTAATTATCTGATATTTACATAGAAATTATACTAAAGAACCATTGATATTCCTTAATTAAAAACAAATAACAACTCACATCTTTTTGTTTTAACAAAACCTTGTGATTTATAAAAATCCCTTTTTAACAGTTTGTTTTTTGAATTACTCTTTTTAAAATTTTAAGTTTAATTTTAAGTTGAAAGTATTCAATCTGAGAAAAGTTGAAGTTATTTTAAAAAAAGCATACCTGATAAGGCTTTATTTTCTATCAAAATTTTAATTTAAAACTTAATTGTTTTAATCTTAATCAGAATGAAAATAGCACCTTATCAGGCATGCTTGCAAATAGAATTTATTTTTTAGTTGGCATCCCACCAAACTTTATTCAGCCAGTCATTTTTTCCGCCCATTCTTGATAAGGCTTCTAAATAGTTCTTCTCATTTTTCTGCATCTCATCATTTGGATAATACAAACGTGTTGGCGTTATACCTCCAGTTTCAGAATCCGGATTTGTTATTGGAACTAATTTTGGAAATCCTGTTCTTCTCCAGTTCGAATATGCTTCTATACTATTAAAGATGTAGGTTATCCAAAGTTGTGTTGCAATTTGCTCTTTTTCTTGTCCTGCAATCAAAGGTTTAGCATTCAAATAGGTATTTATATTTGCCTGACTTGCAGCTTCTGCACCATAAATTTCTAATTGCTTTATACCAGCTTCTACTCCTTTTTTATAATAATCTGCCGCAGAACCTGAAACCCAGCCTCTAAATGCAGCTTCTGCAAGTAACAATTGTGTTTCTGAATAACTTACATGTAAAAAAGGTGTTGTTTTTTTCTTAAAATAAGATTGTATTCCCGAAGTTGAGCTTGCTCCCATTGGAACTTCCCATTGAAAAAGTCCCGGCTTAACGCCTTCATAAAGTATTTCTCCCGGTTGTATTGCCCCGCCGTAAGTAATACTGCTTGTTGTTTTAGGAGTTGCATACATCGTTAATCTTGGATCTCCGTTATCTCTTAAATAATTAATTACCAAAGTACTAAAGTGATCTCCATTTTCGTTCCCATTAAGAGCATATGCCAGACCATTTCCTCTAAAATCTATAGAAGCAGGATCATCATTAAAAGTAGCATCTAAGTGTTTCATGATACAGTTATCAGCATTACTTTCAAAAACCCCGGCTTGTAAAGCAGCTTTTACCTGCTTTTCAGCTTCAGCAGGTTTTACTTCAGAAATTCTCATTCCTAAACGTAACCTTAAGGTGTTCGCTAATTTTTTCCATTTAGCAATATCACCATTATAGAACAAATCACCTTTTACGGTTCCGCCACCTGGATTTAATTGATTCTGGGCTTCTTCTAAGTCTTTAAAAAATGAAGCATAAATATCTTCCTGCTTATCATATTTAGGCGTTACTATAGCTTTCGAGAAACCTAATCCCGCCTCAGAATACGGAATATCACCATAAATATCAGTCATACGCTGTGCTACCATCACTTTCATGATTTTACCTACAGCATTCATATTTACTGCTTTTGGATCTCCAGTTGTTTTTTCAAGGATATCTACAACATTTTTCAATTCATTTTGATAACCGTTTCTCCACAAAGCGGTTGCATATCCATCATCTTTTTTGAATTTGCTGCCAAACTCTGTTACGTTCCAGGCTCCTGCATAATGTTGTACAAAACCTCCTGAATAAATTAAATTGGTTCTCCATTGATAGAATCCGTCACCGGACATACACAATTGAGTAAACGTAAGTTGTCCTGCCGGATTTGCGGTCAATGCCACCGGATCTTTTTCCAGTGCATCAAAATTTTCGGTACAGCCTACTGCAGTAAACAAAGTCAGTATGGCTATTATTATTTGTTTAAATTTCATAATTTCTTTTTTTAGAATGCAACTTTAATATTAAAACCATACGATTTTCTAAATGGCAATGAACCATATTCAAATCCTTGCCCGTTTCCGGATGTATACATAGACTCGGGATCAATATTTGGAAGATCTTTATTAAAAGTCAATAAATTTCTGGCGAATGCTGAAACATAGATTGAGTTTATTTTCGCTCCGCCAAAAACGCTTTTCGGTATGGTATAACCCAAACTAATCTCTCTTAATTTCACATATGAAGCATCATAAACAAATGGTGCCGGACTGTTATTGAATACCGTATTCCAATAATCCTGAGGATTAACAGGAGTTGTATTTTTTACATAAACCGGATTATCAGCTGTTCCTGTATTTACGACACCTTCTGCAACATAACCCGCTGTAGGTACCCATGTAGACTGGCTAAAATTAGGATCAGTCGCAATTGCAGTCGCTCTTGCATGATTATAAGCATCTCTGCCTTCTGTGGTTACATCCAAAAGTCCTTTTGTTGCAGCTAGAGAATTTGTCATGGAATACACATCCATACCAAATTTCATATCAATTAAGAATTGAAGCGTAATCCCTTTATAGGTAAATCTATTTGTTAAACCAGCCGCCCAATCCGGAAGTCCTTTTCCTAATGCTACTTTTTCATCTGTAAAAAGAGGTAAACCATTTGCACCAACAACTTTTTCGCCGGCTTCATTTCTTAAGAAATCTCTACCCATAATTGTTCCGTATTGACCACCAACCTGAGCTACAATAGCAGCTCCGGCCCAACGAGCTTCAGAAATAGTATAGGTATCAATATCCGGATGTAAAGAAAGAATTGAGTTTTTATTTTTTGAGTAGTTCAAGTCAATTCCCCATTCAAAATCCTTGGTTTTTATTGGAGATCCTGATAAAAATATCTCTATACCTTCATTACGCAATTTACCGGCATTTACAGAAATAAATTCATATCCTGATGTTGCAGATGAAGGTAAATCGAGTGTTTGATCAGATGTATCTTCTCGATAAACCGTAATATCAGCTTTTAATCTATTTTTAAAGAAAGCTGTTTCAAGTCCAAATTCGATTCCTGTTTTTGACTGATATGTCAAATCAGGATTTGGTGCTGCAGAATTTTTGATGTTTACAACACTTTGCCCATTATAAGAAGCAAACGTAGTATAGTTTAATGCATTTTTATAAGCTCCCGGAGCATTAGAAACTTCAGCCCATGATCCTCTCAGTTTACCATAAGAAAAAGAATCACTCTGAATACCAAAAGCATCTGAGAATATAAACCCTAACGAAGCTGCAGGATAAAAAGCATCTTTATTTATAACGCTAAACCAGTCATTTCTTCCTGTAAATTCAGCATATAAATATCCTTTATAATCAAATTTTGCCGCTCCATATACAGAATTTGTTCTGGTTTTAGTTTCAACAGGCGCATTTTCTGTCTGATTTACAAAGTTGCTGATATATTCTGTTCCTGGCTCAATAATTTTAGTTCCAAATCTTGAGTTTTGTTCTCTTCTGAAATCTCTTCTGCTGGCTCCTAAAATTCCTGAAAAAGTAAAATCTGTTGCTAATTTAATATCACTGAAAGTGGCGATTAAATCCGTATTCATTTCAGATACATTAATATTATTCAACCCCAAATATCCTTCATCACGTCCTGGCCACGTACTTCCTGCTGCCATAAAATCTTTTGCACTAAAAGCATAAGTATCAATACCGGTTCTTAAAGTTAATGCTACCCATTTTTTTAACTGATAAGTTCCTGTAACATTACCAATAAAACGGTTTTTCTTAGAGGAATTATGGTTTTCTTCAGTTGTAAAATAAGGGTTCAGTAAATACACATTACTGTTCCATGGATAAATTTCGCCTGTTTCTTCATTTTTATAATTCTTTAACCAGGCCTGATCAATATTTGGAGCCAATCCGCTTAAAGAATATCCAATATTATTAGGAGAATCTCCTAAACCCGGTCTGTTTTCAGTAACTTCAGAAATATAATTTACATTAGAATCCAAAGTAAATTTATCTGATTTTAAAGTAGCATTTAAACTGGCGTCATTTCTTTCTAAACCTGATCCCGGAATAACATCGTCATTATTTAGATTATTATAGCCAAAACGTACAAAAGCATTTTCGCTCCCTCCGGAAACTGCGACACCATTTGTTGTAGTAAATCCCGTTCTGAAAAAATCCTGGATGTTATTTTCAACTCTGGCATAAGGTTTCATCGATCCATCAAATATTTTAACTTGCTGTCCTAACGTTTCAGAAAATTTAGGTCCCCAGGCATTTGTTGTATATCCATAAATCTCAGTAGGAGCTTTTGAAGGATCCGGTAAAGCACCATTTGATCCTGTACCATATTCATTTTGAAAATCTGAATATTTAGCATTTACACGATCAAAACTCACTCCGCTTGTAAGTTCAACCTGAAGTTTTCCTTTAGTTCCTTTTTTAGTTGTAATCAAAATTACACCATTTAAGGCTCTTGAACCATATAAAGCAGCAGCTGCCGCTCCTTTAAGTACAGTAAGACTTTCAATATTATTTGGGTTGATTCCGGAAATTCCATCTCCATTATCACGTCCGTCAAACCATTTGCTTGTTGCAGCACTATCATTAGACAAGCCGCCATTATCAATAGGAATTCCATCTACAATATAAAGCGGCTGGTTACTCTCGCCTATACTTGATATCCCTCTAATAATAACTCTCGTACTACCAGCAACTCCTGTTGCCGGTATCGAAACATCGACTCCTGCTACTCTGCCCGAAAGTGCTGTAGTTACATTCGTGGTAATTACTTTATTCAATTGGTCTCCTTTTACATCCTGAACGGCATACCCCAATTCTTTCTTCTGTCTCTTAATACCTAAAGCAGTAACTACAACTTCGTTCAAATTTTGTGCATCTTCCGTCAGCACAACATTTATTGTCGCAGAACCTGCAACAGTTACGACTTTAGTTTTAATTCCTATGTACGAAAAAACAAGCACATCACCTGTAGATGCTTGTATCGTATACATTCCGTCATAATCAGATTGGGTTGCCGTTTTTGTGCCTTGAATAACAATACTTACTCCAGGCAGTGGCAATCCGTTTTGATCGCTTACTAAACCCTTGATTGTTTTTACTTGTGCAATCGAAAACTGCGCAGTAAAAACAAACATAAAGATTAACATAATTTGTTTCATTTTATCATGGTTTTGTTGGTTAAGCGATAAATCTATTGTTAAAATTAACATAAATAAAACATTTTAAACAAACAACACAAAACCTTAAACGAACGACGCAAAACATTCAATAATACGTTTTACGAAAACGATATCCTCTAAAAATAATTTAATTTTAATCTTTTTTCTCAAAATTTTCTTCAAAAGAATTGTGTTTTAGCCAGTAATTGTTTAAAGTTGCACAATAATTACTGGCAAGAAGCCAATAACAATAAATCCTTAATTAAAGTTGACTGAAATTCAAAAATTAAAATTTGATATTAAACTTAAAAATCATGTTTGGTTTTGGGGCAGCTACTTCACTCTTAACTTTTTACGCTGGGGAGCTTACTTTAATGATTATCCATATTCGTTTAAATCAAACTTAATTGAGTTCTCTTTGCACATTCCTCTTGTCTATTTTAATCTTTTTGTTTTAGTACCCCGTTTTGTACTTAAACAAAAATATATTCAATATACATTTTCATTAATAGTAAGTCTTTTTGGAATTTACTTATTAAAAACAGCCCTTACCTATTATATTATATCAGAAAACATCTGGCCTGAAGCAAACAGAGAATACCACCCTTTTGAAATTAATCATATTGTGGCAGTTTGCATTGGAGAATTGTATGTTCTCGCCATGGCTTCATCTGTTTATCTGACATTGACGTGGTTAAGAGAACGTGAAAGAAACCGGTCATTAAGGGAAAATCAGTTTAAAATAAAATTGAAATATCTGGAGAATCAAATTCAGCCTCATTTCTTTTTTAATACTTTAAACAATCTGTATGCATTATCATTAGAATCCTCTGATAAGGTTCCGGATGTAATTATAAAACTATCAAATTTGATGGAATATGTTTTATATGATGTAAAAGGAACCAAATTTGTTCCATTAATAAAAGAGATCGATTACATTCAAAATTATATCGAAATTGAGAAGTTACGCTTTGAAAACGTTGAAGTTACGATCAACTTAGAATCAAATATTGAAGATATCGTTGTACCGCCCTTAATATTCATATCATTAGTCGAAAATGCCTTTAAACATGGAGGTGTTAACAATAATAACTTAAAAATTAAGATCAATTGTAAAGTTACAGACAATAAAATGTTAGATTTTGAAATCTTAAATAATTTTGTAAATTCACAAAATCTTAATACTAAAGGCGGAATTGGTTTAGTTAATACCAAGAAAAGATTAAAATTAATTTACAAAAGTGATTTCAGTTTAAAACATAAAACGAAATTAAATTACTATATAATCCGTTTGCAAATACCTATTAATAATGAAGATTAAATGCGTGTTGATTGATGATGAGCCATTAGCAATCAAAGTCCTGCAAAATTATTTTACAAATTTTACAGACTTTGAAGTCATTGGTACATTCAATAATTCTCTGGAAGCGCTTGATTTTATAAACAGTACTCCTGTTGACGCCGTATTTTTAGACATCAACATGCCTATGATGACCGGTTTTGAACTCATTAGTTTAATCGAAAACAAAACCAAAGTTATCATTACTACTGCTTTTAGGGAATTTGCTGCCGAAAGTTATGATCTTGATGTTTTAGATTATTTAGTAAAACCAATTCCTTTACCACGATTTATAAAATGCATTAATAAAATCACAACCGAATACAATTTAAAAAACAATATCAAGGTCGAAACCACAAAAGGAGATTCTCATATTTTTATCAAAGTCGATAAAAAAATGATGAAAATTAATATCGAAGAAATTTTATTTGTTGAAGGAATGAAGGAATATATCAAAGTTGTTACTCCTGATAAAACCTACATTACCCATAAATCATTGACTTCATTATCTGAAGAATTGCCTTCAGATCGCTTTTTAAGAATTCATAAATCATACGTGATTGCACTAAATAAGGTAAAATCGATCGAAGGAAACCGCATTCAGATCCAATCTTATACCATTCCTATTGGCAGAAATTACAGTAAAGAGGTGAAAAACAAAATACTTGAATAAATTCTTATTCACAATTTCATTTTATAACTCAGTAAAAATTAACACATTGTTGAAAAAATGATGCCGTTGGTTTAAATTTAACATTATTTGTGCCTTTTTATTTTTTTTTGATATACTTAACAAATATATTTACGGTCTTCAAAAAACAATAAAATAAAAAATTAACCTCTTAAATTATGAGTTCAGAAAATGTTCAAACCAAATGGGGACAGTTTATCTCTTTGATAATTGTTTTCTTCTTTTGGGGTTTTGTTGGTTCAGCCAATGATATCCTGATTCCAGTATTCAAAAAAGTATTCACATTATCACAAGTACAATCCCAATTAGTAGCCTGGGCATTTTATGCTGCGTACTTTGTAGGATCTATGATATTCTTTTTAGTTTCCTTAAAATTAGATGTTTTACAAAAATTCGGATACAAAAAAACACTTTCTGCCGGTTTACTTCTTTCTGCAGTTGGTTCATTTTTATTTATTCCCGCTGCAACAATGGAAAGTTTTCCTTTTTTCTTAACTGCTTTATTTACAGTAGGACTAGGATTTTCAATTCAACAAATCGTTGCCAATCCGTTAGCTATTAAAATGGGAAGCCCTGCAACAGGAGCGCACCGTTTAACATTAGCCGGAGGTATAAACTCATTTGGAACAACAATTGGAGCTATCCTTTTAGGAATTGCTTTGTTTGGAATGGGAGATAACAAAAACACATCACTTTCATTAGAAGATATAAAACTGCCTTTTATTATTCTTGGACTTGCATTTATTGCTGTAGCCATTTTCATGAACTTCTCTAAAATCGAAGATCCTGCAAAAGAAGAGGAAGAAGTAGTTAAGGTAGCACATGAAAAATTCAACATACTAGATTATCCACAATTATATCTGGGAATGTTAGGAATCTTTATCTATGTTGGAACTGAGGTTACAATTATCAGTAATTTACCGGCTTTGCTTCATACAGCAGAATTTGGAAACGTTTTAGAAGACGCCATTGCACCATTCATTGCCTTATATTGGGGAAGTTTAATGATTGGTCGCTGGAATGGTGGAGTTAACGTTTTCAATACTTCAAATCTGGTTAATACAGCATTGAAATTTATCGTTCCTGCAGTAGCATTTGGAGTAATTATTGGAGCTAACATTTTTGCTGCTCATGATGTTTCTGCATTCTATATCTACCCAATCTGGATCTTATTATTTATAGCTGTAAGTTTTGTAGGTGGTAAAAACGCCGGAAAAACGCTAATGCTTTTTGGAATATCAGGTTTATTAATGATGGTTGCAGGATTAGTTTGTCCAAGTCCTGACATTGCTAAATTCTTCTTTATCTCAGGAGGTTTATTCTTATCTATCATGTGGCCGTCTATATTTGATTTAGCGATTGCTGGTTTAGGTAAAAACACAGGAAAAGCATCTTCATTCTTAATCATGATGATTCTTGGTGGTGGAGTAATTCCATTGATTCAGGGAAGTATTTGTGATATCGATTTAACAAGCCCAGGAGGAATATTTGGAATCACGTGGACACACTTCTCTTACATTGTTCCATTACTTGGTTTTGCTTATTTAGGATTCTATGGTTTCTATTGCCCTAAAATATTAAAAAGACAAGGTATAAATCACGTTGAAGGCGGCGGAGGAGGTCACTAAGCCATAACATAAAAACAATAAAAAAATCCCAAATTCTAATCGATAAATTAGAATTTGGGATTTTTTTTATTGCCATAAATTTTCAAACCTGAAAACTTCTAAATGCAACTTTGCACCTTCTATTTAGCATTTATAATATTACTGAGATTCTTTTTAAAAACCTCTTTATTTTTCGCGGATAAGGTATAAACAACATCTTTATCAGCATGAACAATAACTTTAACTATATTCGCTTCTAAAAGCGCTTTTGGATCTTTTATTTTCAATGTACAAGCGCCATCAAAAAAGCCATCATCTTCAATAATCTTTTTAGCTTCGATAATCGTTCCGTCACTTAATACGGCTGAGATAGTCATTGTTTTATTCAGCGTTTTCGAATAAAAACCATCCATGACCAACATTAACCGATATGAATTTTTCATTTCCGTGCCTTTAAACTCATGACGTGTAATATTGTAGCGCAAACCTTTAGCAAGAGATTGAAACTGCACAGAACAATCCAGTTCATAAGTAGCAACATCTCCCGCTTCATTTACACTTGTCAATACTTTAGCCTGAGCATTTAACGTAATGTTTACTGCCAAAAACGCGAAAATCAAAATAACTTTTTTCATATGTCATTATTTTTGAGACATATAAAGATAAAAAAAATCGCCATCTTTCTTACAAAAATGGCGATTTTAATTATTTATCTAAAGTAAACTACTTGTTACCTTTTTCGAAATCAGCTACAAACTGAGCCAATCCAATATCTGTTAACGGGTGTTTCAACAATCCGTAAATTGCAGAAAGAGGCCCAGTCATAACATCAGCACCAATTTTAGCACAATTTACAATATGCATTGTGTGACGTACTGAAGCAGCCAAAATTTGAGTCTCATAACCATAGTTATCATAAATAGATCTAATTTCTTCGATCAAATTTAAACCATCTGTAGAAACATCATCCAAACGACCAATAAAAGGAGAAACGTAAGTAGCTCCTGCTTTTGCAGCCAATAAAGCCTGACCTGCAGAAAACACAAGCGTTACATTAGTTTTGATTCCTTTATCAGAGAAATATTTTGCAGCCATTACACCTTCTTTTGTCATAGGTAATTTAACTACGATTTGCTCATGCAATTCAGCCAATTCTTCACCTTCTTTGATCATTCCATCAAAATCCAGCGCATTTACTTCAGCACTAACATCTCCTTCAACAAGATTACAAATGTCAACATAATGCTTTAAGATATTGTTTTTTCCGGTAATACCTTCTTTCGCCATCAATGACGGATTAGTTGTTACACCATCTAAAACACCTAAAGCTTGTGCTTCTTTAATCTGAGCTAAATTAGCTGTGTCAATAAAAAATTTCATAATTATATCTATTTAATTGTGTTCTTACTTTGGGCGTGTCCCAAGGGCCGGGCTTTCGGCTTTATCTTTTGTTCCGTTCCACTTCACAAAAGGATACCACCTCTATCCCTCACGCAAATTCGGTGCAAAATTACAATTTATAATTTCCATAAAATAAAAAACTAAAAAAATAATTCTAAATATCACAAATTCATCCTTATAAAAACATTTATATAAAAGCTAATTTTATTTTTGTATTTTTAAAAAATTAAAATTTCCCCAAAAAAAGTGCTAGAAGATCATTTCAAACAAGATATAATTAACATTGAGAACATTACAATTGTTCCTACTTTACTTAACGTTATTTGTCAGACTACCGGAATGGGTTTTGCGGCTATAGCAAGAGTTACAGACGATAGATGGATTACTTGCAGCGTTCAGGACAATGTTCATTTTGGCTTAAAGCCGGGAGACGAATTACAATTAAAAACCACAATCTGCGACGATATTAGAAAAAACTTAAGAGCAGTAATTATTGATAACGTAAGCGAAGATCCGGAATACCACAACCATCATACACCTGCAATGTATAAACTGCAGAGTTATATTTCTGTCCCAATTATACGTAAGGACGGTAGCTTCTTTGGAACATTATGCGCTATTGACCCAAAACCAAATAGCCTGAAGGAATTTAAAGTCCGCGAAATGTTCAATTTATTTGCAGACCTTATCGCATTTCACCTAACTGCAATTGAACAGGAAACAGAGAACGAAATAGCTTTAAAAGAAAAAAACAACCTCTTAAAGAAAACAGAAGTTGAAAAAAAGGAAATTCAAAAATTAAATTCGGATATAGAGAAAAAACTTCTTCAGAAAAATATTTCACTTGAAAAAATGAACAGCGAATTAGAAGCCTTCAACTATATTTCAAGTCACGATCTTCAGGAACCTTTGCGTAAAATTCAGCTTTTTACAGATACAATCGAACGTGAAGAAGCGGATAATTTATCTGAAAAAGGAAAAACTGCATTTCATAAAATCAAAATGTCAGCATATCGAATGCAAAACCTGATTAGTGATCTTTTAATTTATTCCAAGACAAAATTTGACGACAGAAAATTTGAATTAAAAGACTTAAATCAAATAGCCAAAGATGTCATTGAAGACCTTACAGATGAATTTGATAATAAAAATGTAGTTTTTGATATACAACCATTAGGAAAACTGTCTGTAATTGAATTTCAATTTAGACAATTACTATATAATCTAATCAGCAATTCATTGAAATTTGCAAGTCCTGACCGAGATTTAATCATAACAGTAGCAGCAAAAATAACAAATGGAGAGCTCGAAAAGCTTTCTCCGCTTACCAAATATTACAAAATAACGATTTCTGATAATGGTATTGGATTTGATCAGCAGTACAACGAAAAGATATTTGGTCTCTTTCAGGCCCTACATACAAAACCACTTAAAAGTACCGGAATTGGACTTACAATAGTAAAACGAATTGTAGAAAACCACAACGGTTTTATTAAGGCAGAAGGAATTTTAAATCAAGGAGCAAAATTTGAAATTTTTATTCCTGTAGAATAATTTCAAATTTTGCTCCAGTCAAATTATTATAATTTATAATGATTCATTAGCATCTTCTCATAAACTTTATCTGGAAGAGCGCGCTTTAATACAATTGAAAATTTTTGCATAAAAGCCCCTACTTTATAATGCACATTTGGCTTTTTTTGCTGCATAATTTTATAAACCGCTTCAGCCATTTCATTTGGATTACTTCCTGCATCAACATGTTCATTCATTGTCGAAAGCGTTTCTCCATATACTTTTTCATAAGCAGAACCAGGTATAACCGGCGCATGATAACGCCCTGACGCAATATTTGTTGCAAAATCTCCCGGCGCTACATTTGTAATTTCAATTCCAAATGATTTTACCTCCATACGCAACGCTTCCGTAATTAATTCTAAAGCTCCTTTTGAAGCCGAATAAACACTACGATATGGCAAACCCATATAACCGGCAATCGAGGTAATATTAATAATCAAGCCTGATTTTTGTTCTCTCATTTGCGGCAGAACCGCTTTCATAACTTCAATTGGCCCAAAAAAATTGGTTTCAAAATTATTCTTGATTTCTTCTGTTGGAATTTCTTCAAGAGGTCCTGTAATTCCAACACCTGCATTATTAATTACAACATCTAATCGGCCAGAATTAGCAATAATTTTATTCACAGCAGCCTTTATAGAGTCTGCATTTCGAACATCTAAAGCCACTAACGGAAAAATTGAATTAAGAACTTTTTCAGGATTTCTGCTCGTTCCATATACTAAGAAACCTTTTTTATGTAAAAATTCTCCAATTGATTTTCCAATCCCTGAAGATCCTCCGGTAATTAAAACGACTTTATTCATTGTGACAGTTATGAGTTTTGAGTTATGAGTTGGTTATTGAGGAAAATTTTCAACCTCCTACCAATCACTTTTAACTTTACGAAGTTCCAAAAATAAAAAAATCCTCCATAAGGAAGACTACTTTTAAATTAATTCTAAAAAAAAATCCCGAAACATCGGGAATAAAAAAATGGCAAGCGACCTACATCGCACCGCTCAACCACGTACCCTTGCTATGTTCCCATCCTGGGGGAGTCTGCAGGAGCTGGTCGTGTAGGACTTGCCGGTGCAAATATACAATCTTTTTATATTTTTGCAAGACCTTTGTTGCTATAAAAATATCGTCGTATATTGGCTTATTCAAATTTTTAACTATGAAAAAATATAACTTCCTAACTGTCATTTTATTAGGAATCACATTAATTGGATGTGGAGATACAAAAAAAGGTGAAAATTCTTTGTTTACTATCGATGATTCTGCTTTTCCGGCACATTTTACACAAGAAAAAGCAGTTTCTATTGGAATTTTAAACCCTAATTCGAAAGAAATCGACAGCATTGTTTACTTCGTTAACGATAAAAAAGTGGGAAGCATAAAAGGTGCTGAAAAATTTAATTTTGCATTAAAAGATCAAAGACTAGGATATCAATATATAAAAGCTACAGTTTATTTTGGATCTGATTCATCTGATGCTACCAAACGAATCGAATTAGTTTCGAATATAGAACCAAAATTATTAAAGTATAAAGTTGTCAATACATATGCTCACGATAAAAAATCTTTTACAGAAGGTTTTGAATTTTACAATGATACTTTATACGAAAGTACCGGACAAGAAGGCGCTTCATTTATAAAAAAATATGATTATAAAACAGGAAAAATTTTCAAACAAATTGATCTTGACAAACAATATTTTGGAGAAGGAATCACCTTTATAAATGGCAAATTGTTTCAACTGACTTATAAAAACAAAAAAGGCTTTATCTATAATGCAAAAACATTAAAACTGGAAAAAACCTTTGATTTTGAAAAAGATATTGAAGGCTGGGGAATGACAAATGATGGAAAACATATTTATCAAACTGACGGAACTGAAAAAATTTGGAAAGTAGATCCGCAAACTCAAAAAATGGTTGATTATATTAATGTTTATTCAGGGGCTTCAAAAATTAAATCTATCAATGAACTGGAATGGATTAACGGAAAAATCTATACCAATGTTTGGTTTAAAGATGCTATTGCTGTCGTAAATCCAGCAAATGGAGCAGTTGAAGGAATTTTAAATCTGTCAGAGCTACGTAAATCCATGAATGATATTACAACTGATGATGTTTTAAATGGAATCGCATACAATTCTAAAACCAAAACCATTTTTGTAACTGGTAAAAACTGGAGCAAAATGTTCGAAATTACGGTTTCAGAATAAAAATACAAAAAAAACAAAAACACGAATTTCACAGATTTCACGGATTAGTTCGTGATAATTTGTGAAATTTGTGTTTTATAACAATATCAACAATGACAACATTAATTACAAACATAAAAGAACTGCTTCAGGTTCGCGAAACTTCTGTTTCTAAAGTTTCAGGTCCTGAAATGGCAATTCTTCCTACTATAAAAAATGCTTTTTTAATTCTAAAAGACAATTTGATTCATGATTTTGGTTCGATGGAAAATCTTCCAGAAATTAAAGCTGACAAGGTTATTGATGCAACCGGTAAAATTGTTTTACCATCCTGGTGTGACAGTCATACACACATTGTATATGCCGGCAATCGCGAACAGGAATTTGTAGACAGGATCAACGGATTTACTTATGAGGAAATTGCCAATCGTGGTGGCGGAATATTAAATTCGGCTAAAAAACTCAATGAAACTACAGAAGATGAAATTTATGAACAATCAAAAGTTCGTCTAGAAGAAGTCATGCATTTAGGAACCGGAGCTGTAGAAATTAAATCCGGTTACGGATTAACAATCGAAGGCGAAATGAAAATGCTTCGTGTTATAAAAAAACTGGATCAAAATTACCCAATTACCATAAAAGCTACTTTTCTGGGCGCACATGCTTTTCCGTTGCACTATAAAGACAATAAAAGTGGTTATATAGATGAAATTATAAATCAAATGATTCCTGAAATTGCTCAAAACAATTTAGCAGACTATGTTGACGTATTTTGTGAAACAGGATATTTTTCTGTAGAAGAAACCGAAAAAATTATGCAGGCTGGAATAGAATCCGGTTTAAGTCCAAAAATTCACGTTAATCAGTTTAATTCTATTGGAGGAATACAAGCCGGAATTAAATATAAAGCCCTTTCTGTTGATCATCTTGAAATTATGAAAGCGGAAGATATCGAAGCTTTAAAAAACACAGAAACAATGCCTGTAGCATTACCTTCATGTTCTTATTTTTTAAGTATTCCATATACTCCTGCCCGTGAAATGATAAAAGCGGGACTTCCGTTAGCATTAGCAACAGATTTTAATCCAGGCTCTACTCCATCCGGAAACATGAACTTTGTCGTTGCAACAGCTTGTATCAAAATGAAAATGACTCCTGAAGAAGCCATAAACGCAGCAACTATAAACGGCGCCTATGCAATGGGAATCTCAGAAACCCACGGAAGCATCACAAAAGGTAAAAAAGCCAACCTGATCCTCACAAAACCAATTTCATCTTATTACCAGATTCCATACGCTTTTGGAAGCAATTTGATTGAAAGCGTCTTTATTGAAGGTGAAATTTTAAAATAAAATTAATTATTGCATACTTACAGCACTGTAATTCATCCACTATACTGTTCTCTACCAATATTGAATACCTAAAGGCAGAGCTCAACCCATGATTCGCATTATGCCATAAAAAAAGGTCTGTGAAAAACTTCACAGACCTTTAATATTTTAGTGGTATTATTGCCTAAAACGACTTGGTGTTATCTTAAGTTAAAACTAGTTTTAGAAACTAATTCATCATTATCAAAAACATTGATAAAATAAGCACCTTTAGCAAAATCTTTACCCGGTAAATCTTCACTAACATTTACTGTTTTATTTTCATATTTAACAGTTGTTTTAAAACTGTAAGTTAAAGTGTTATCACCAAAACTTTCTGTTTTCTTCTCTCCTAAAACATTGTTTTTAGAATCGATAACCTGTACATAATAGGTTTTATCCCCTGATTTAGCAATTTGGTTTTCAGCAATTGTAAAACTAACTTTCAAAACATCAGCACGGCTTGCTTTATCAGTTTCAATTTGTTTTCCTGAGCTTTTTAATTTATAAGCAGCTGTTTTAGTATTCAGAACTGATAATTTAGCTCCTTTTTCAACAGTTTTAGCCAATTCTTCGTTTTGACCAACTAATACTTCATTATACTTTTTAGATTCACCTAAAACTACAATTGTACTATCTCTTTGAACTGTTAAAGTACCGTTTTGCTTTTTCAATTCATCGTTTTCAGCAACCAAAGTCTTCATTTTTCCTTGCATTGCCTGAACTTGTGATCTGTATTTAGATACATCACCTTTCGATTTATTCAAATCATCCATTAAAGCTACTACTTTATCTCTTTCCTGAATTAATTCATCAGACATAGAAGTATTTTCAGCAATTGCAGCATCATAAGTCGCTTTTAACTCTTGCAAATCTTTCATAACAGAATCTTTCTCTGTCATTGTGGTTGTAAGTTCAGTCTTAACTGTATCAGTATCAGACGATAATTTAAAAATATACACTAAGCTACCAATAAGTAGGACTGCTAAAACTGCGATTACCGCTTTTAGACTTGAGTTGTTGTTCTTTGGGTTTTCCATATTTAAAAAAATTTTCTTTAAAACAAATTTAAGAATTAATATAAGGTAATAACGTAAGTTAATACAATTATATTATTTTTGGAAAATAAAATTTTTTCATGGAGAAATTAATCCCTTTTACTATTAATGATTTAGCAAAAGTCACAAATCATCGAAGCGGTGAAATAAAGTTTGGCGAAAAGATGATTATCATTCCGAAAGGAGCTGATAAAATTAACTTTTTGAAAGAAAGTGAAGCTAAATATGTACTCCTGGGAATTCCGGAAGATATTGGTGTGCGCGCAAATTACGGAAGACCCGGCGCAGCATCAGCATGGGAAAGTGCCATAAAAAGTATTGCCAACATTCAGCACAATCGTTTTTCTAAAGGAAGTCAGATTATTGTTTTAGGACAAATTAATGTTGCGGAAGAAATGCGTGATGTCGAAAATCTTGATTTTAATGATATTGATGATCGGTCAAAATTAAGTCAGCTTGTCGAAAAAATTGACAAAGAAGTTTCACATATTATATTTAATATCATAAAAGCAGGGAAAACACCAATTATTATTGGCGGAGGTCATAACAATGCTTACGGAAATATAAAAGGTTCGGCTTTAGCCAAAGGAAAACCTATAAACGCTATTAATTTTGATGCCCATTCTGATTTCAGGATTCTTGAAGGCCGCCATAGCGGGAACGGTTTTTCATATGCTTACGAAGAAGGTTTCTTAAAAAAATACTTCATTTTTGGCCTGCATGAAAACTACACATCAAAAAGTGTTCTGGATATCATAAAAAAATTAGAAGACAGAGTTCGATACAATACTTATGACAGTGTCAACATCCGAAAGGAAAAAGATTTTAACAGGGAGATGGCTTTAGCACTTGAATTTATAAAAACAGATTCTTTTGGTATTGAAATCGATCTGGATGCAATTCCTAATATTGCGAGCAGCGCCATGACTATCAGCGGATTTTCAGTCGAAGAATTACGTCAGTTTGTTTCCTTCTTCGGGCAACACAGAAATGCTGCATATTTACACATTTGCGAAGGAGCGCCCGATTTAGCAGATTCTCCAAATAACAATTTAATTGGTAAATTAATTGGCTATTTAGTGACTGATTTTATCAAGGCTAATAATGAAAAAGAATAATTATTAAAAGTTGAATGGCTGAAAATTAGCTCATTTGGCAAATAAAACAAGAATCAAATAAACGATTGGTCGAATAAACCTATCTTTGCACAGAATTTTAGTAATTAAAACTAAATTCTTAATACCTAAGATATGTTATTCGAAGATTTATCCCTTTCAAAAAGTATACAAAAAGCCGTATTTGAAGAAGGCTACCTAAACCCCACTCCTATTCAGGAACAATCTATTCCGATTGTTTTAGCAGGAAGGGATTTAATTGGTTGTGCCCAGACAGGTACAGGAAAAACTGCTGCATTTGCAATCCCAATCATACATCAATTACACCGAATTGTAGGTTCATCAAAAAAAGCCAAAGTAATTCGTGCCCTAATAGTTACTCCAACACGTGAACTAGCAGTTCAGATTGGACAAAGTTTTGATACTTATGCAAAGTACACGAACTTAACCCAATTGACAATTTTTGGTGGAGTTTCACAAAATCCACAAGTAGATACGCTGAAAAACGGAGTTGATATCTTGGTAGCAACACCAGGAAGATTGCTTGATTTACAAAAACAAGGTTTTCTTGATCTCGATCATTTGCACACTTTGGTTTTAGACGAAGCAGATCAAATGCTGGATATGGGTTTTATAAACGATGTAAAAAAGATCGTAAAACTAACGCCTAAAAACAGACAAACTTTACTGTTCTCTGCAACAATGCCAATTGCAATTCGCGAATTAGCCGAAATGTTTTTGCAGGATCCTGCAAAGGTTGAAGTTTCTCCGGTTTCCTCAACTGCAGAAAACGTAGAACAACGCGTTTATTTTGTTGAGAAAACAGAAAAAAGAAATTTATTATATCATCTTATAAAAAATGAGGATTTATCAAACGTATTGGTTTTCTCAAGAACCAAACACGGAGCTGATAATGTTGTAAAAGCATTGCGTAAAAAAGATATTCCTGCTGAAGCAATTCACGGTGATAAATCACAAAATGCAAGACAACGCGTTTTAGATGCATTTAAAAATAAAGAAGTTGGTGTTCTTGTCGCAACAGATATTGCAGCAAGAGGAATTGATATTGATCAATTGCCATTTGTAATCAATTTTGATTTACCAAATATACCGGAAACCTACGTGCACAGAATTGGGCGAACAGGTCGTGCCGGAAATGGCGGAATCGCAATTTCATTTTGCAGTAAAGACGAACATCCGTACTGGAAAGACATTCAGAAATTGATAAAAGTAGATGTAAAAACCATTACAGACCATCCTTATCAATGGCACGCAGGAAGTCCTGAAGCAACGGAAGAGAAACCTAAAAACTCAAACCGAAGCGGAGGAGCTCACAAATCAAGAAAATCAAATGCTTCTAAGCAAAATAAAAAACGTTGGTATTAACCAACGTTTTTTGCTTCTTGTATTAAGTAACTTATAATTTTAAACAGCTTAACAGGTTCAAAAGGTTTAATGATGATATCATTTATTCCGGAAGAAATTGCCTCATCTGTAATTTCATCTTTATCAAAAGCAGTCAAAGCAACAATTGGTGTTTTTATATCTTTTAGACGAATTCGTTTAGTCGTTTCAAATCCATTCATCAAAGGCATATTGATATCCATTAAAATAAGATCAAAATTTTCTTTCTCAAGAATTTCCAAAGCAGCAAAACCGTCATCAACTACTTTACAGATATAATTGTTTTTTTCGATGATTTTTTTTGTTACCAGCTGGTTGATCAAATTATCCTCTACAATCAGTATTTTATAAACCTCACTTGATGTTAAGTCAACCTCTATCTCAGCTATGATATTTTTGGTTTTTTCAGGATCATGCTCAAAAGGGATAATAAACGAAAAAGAAGTTCCTTCGCCAATATCACTTTTTAAGCTAATTGTACTTCCAAAAAGGCCTAACAATCTTTTTACAATACTCAAACCTAATCCTGTTCCCTGATAATCTTCATCTTTTCTGCCTACCTGAACAAACTTTTCAAAAATTTTACCCTGATCTACAATCGCAATTCCAACGCCATTATCCTTGATAAGAAAATCCAGGAAATATATTTTTTCCTCTATCCTATTTAATTTTACTATAATTTCAACTTCACCATCTTTAGTGAATTTCAAGGCATTACTCACTAAATTCATTAAAATCTGTGCTAACCTTAATTTATCTCCAATCAGATATTCCGGGATATCCGAATCGATTGACACTGTAATTTTATTGTTGTTTTTTTGAGACAAAAAAGAAAGTGAATTCTTGATCATTGTAATTTCATCAGAAATATTAAAAGTCAAATTTTCAAGTACCACTTTATTTTCTTCAATTTTATTAATTTGAAGAATATCATTTACCAGTGACAACAAATATCTGGCTGAAAATTTCAGGGAGCTCAAATGCTGGCTTCTTGATAATTCTTTATGTTCTTCGAGCAGCATATTTGTAATACCAACCACACCATATAGCGGAGTACGCAATTCGTGGCTTATAGTCGAAATAAATTGAGTTTTGAGCAAAGAGGCTTCCTCTGCAATTTCTTTTGCTTTTAAAAGCTCTAAATTATGTTTTTTCTTAAATCTGATGTTTTTAACCAAAGTAATAATCAGAAAAAGAAGAATTAAAGAAATCAGTACAAACAAAATGACAATAATTCTGGATTTTTTCAGACTTTGATATTGTGAGTCTTTCTCATTCTCGATTTTATCTATTTGTCTTTTATATTCATCTAATTCCAGATTAAATCCGGCAATAGAAGCTTTCTTAAGTTTTTCTTCATTGTATAATTCCGCTGTAATTTTATTATAGGCAGACAGGTTTTCATAAGCTTCCTTGTAATTTTTAATTTTCGTCAAAAATTTTGAGTATTCTAAATGAGCAAAAGAAAGATCTGATTTTTCATCGCTATTTTTTCCTGATTTTATGGCTTTCAAAAAAAACACATTCGCTGATTCATTATCATTCAGATAACTGGAATACATTCCGTTAAGCATATTAACAATAATTTCTGTCGATTCATCACCATATTTTTCGACATTATTTCCAACAAATTTGAGATAAGGATATCCTTCTTTAAATTTACCAATATCAAAATAAGCCCAGGCTATATTTACGTTTGTAAAATAGACCTGGCTCATGTCATTAATTTTTAAACTATAAGCTATAGACTTTTTATAGTAATTGATTCCTTTATTAAATTGCTTTTTTTCGAAACAATAAATATTCCCCAGATTATTATGAAGGCTGTATTTAATAGAATCGTTTTGTGTTTTATTAGCGTAGTAGACTCCTTTGTTATAAAAGAAAATAGCCTTATCAAACTCTGATAATTCGCTATAATTACCAGCAATGATCTTGTATGATTTTGCTATTAAATAATCATTTTTTGAAGCTGTAGCGTAATTGAGAGCAATTCTTGAAGTAATTAATGATTTTTCGAAATTAGAGTCCTTATAATCATTCCAGGCTTGCTTGACAAGTTTTGCGATCTTATCATCAGGCATTGAATCCGATTGCGCAATTGCCGAATTGGCAAAACAATTCAGAAATAAAAAAATTAATAAAAAGATCCTTATTCGGGGCATAAATAGGCTAATTTTATCAAATATACACTTAAAAATAAAAAAAAGCTGTATTTCATATAAAAATACAGCTTTTCTTTATTTATTTAAATTTTGGTAAATATTCTAATTTTTTTCAAATGAAAAAACAAGAAAAAATTAGTCTATAGAAGTCTCTCCTAAGTCTTTATCATCCTCCCATTTTCCTACCACAGATGTTGCCAATGCATTTCCTAAAACGTTTGTAGCGCTTCTGAACATATCACAAAAGTGATCAATAGGCAGGATTAATGCAATTCCTTCTACAGGAATTTTAAACATTCCGCAAGTAGCTGCAACAATAACCAAACTCGCTCTTGGCACACCCGCAATACCTTTACTGGTTAACATTAAAACCAAAAGCATCGCCATTTGTGTTCCTAAATCCAAGTGAACGCCATAAAACTGAGCAATAAAAATACTGGCAAAAGTCATATACATCATACTCCCGTCAAGGTTAAACGAATAACCTAATGGCAGCATAAATGCTACAATTTTATCCTTAACACCAAAATCTTCTAATTCTTCTGTTAATTTAGGAAATACCGCTTCACTGCTTGTTGTACCAAAAGCAATAGCCAAAGGACCAATAATACGTCTTAATAACTCTGTCATTCTACCTTTAAGAAAGATATAACCTACCGCAATCAAAACCACCCATAATGTACTGATTCCGACTAAAAACGATCCGAAAAATTTAAAATAGGTAATTATTAATTCTTCTGCATCTCGAATAGCAAAAACCCCTGCAATGGCTCCAAACACTCCAATTGGAGCAAAATTCATTACATAATTCACCATTTTTAAAACAATGTGAGACGCTTTATCAAAAGCATTTATAATTGGTTTTACCGTACTTCCTAACGAAGCTGCGGCTAAACCAAAAAAGATAGAAAAAATTACAATTTGTAAAATTTCATTGGTTGCCATTGCCTCAAATATACTTTTAGGCACAATATGTTCTACGAAATTTTCAACAGATAATATTTTTGTTTTAGCCGTAACTTCAGATGCAGCAGCCATATCGACGTGATCTAATTTTAAACCTACTCCGGGTTGTAAAATATTCACATAAAACAATCCTATTAATAATGATATAAACGAAGCTGTAAAAAACCATCCAAGAGCTTTTCCTCCAACTCTTCCAACTGTTTTTATATCTCCTAATTTTGCAATTCCAACTACTAAAGTGGTAAATACCAAAGGAGCAATAATCATTTGCACCAATCTGATAAAGATAGTGGCAAGCATTTTTATTTTATTACTGAATGATAATGCCGCCTCTTGTGAAATTGAATTATGAATAATAATTCCAAGAGTTGCCCCAAGTACCATTGCAATTATAATTTGCCCTGTTAACCCTTTAAGAAATGATTTTTTTTTAGTTTCTGTAACTTGCATTAATTTATTTTTTTAGATTAAAATAGTTAAGCCCTCACTGCCTTAACTTTTATTAATATGTTTTGTTGATCAAATAAAAATCAGCCAAAACAATTGCTGCCATAGCCTCAACAATAGGCACAGCTCGTGGAACCACACATGGATCATGACGTCCTTTTCCGGTCATTGGTGTAATATTTCCTTTATTATCTAATGAATCCTGAGTTTGCATAATAGTGGCAACAGGCTTAAAGGCTACTCTGAAATAAATATCCATACCATTGCTTATTCCGCCCTGAATTCCTCCTGAAAGATTTGTTTTTGTAGTTCCGTCCGGATTGTATAAATCATTGTGTTCGCTTCCTTTCATTTCAGAACCTGAAAATCCGCTTCCGTATTCAAAACCTTTTACCGCATTTATAGAAAGCATTGCCTTACCTAATTCAGCATGTAATTTATCAAATACAGGCTCGCCTAAACCAACCGGAACATTTTGAATCACACATGAAACAATACCTCCAACGGTATCTCCCTGTTTGCGGATATCACGAATGTATTCTTCCATGATAGCGGCTGATTTTTCATCCGGACAACGAACAGGATTACTTTCTATTTTAGAAAAATCCAAATCCTGGTATGGTGTATCTAAATGAATTGGTCCAACAGACGAAACGTAAGCATTAATTTTAATTTCCGGTAACATTTGCTTTGCAATTGCGCCGGCAACTACTCTGCTTGCGGTTTCTCTTGCAGAGCTTCTACCTCCACCGCGATAATCACGAAAACCATATTTCTGGTCGTAGACATAATCAGCGTGGCTTGGTCTGTAATTGTCTTTTATATGAGAGTAATCATCCGATTTTTGATTGGTGTTTGGGATAATAAAACCTATTGGTGTTCCGGTAGTTTTACCTTCAAAAATACCAGATAAAAACTGCACTGCATCCGGTTCTTTACGTTGTGTTACAATTGCTGACTGTCCGGGTTTTCTGCGGGACATTTCAAGTTCAATTGCTTCTAAATCAAGTTCAATTCCTGATGGACAACCATCTATAATTCCGCCTAAAGCTTCACCATGAGATTCTCCAAATGTTGTTACTTTATATAGGGTGCCGTAGCTATTTCCTGCCATTGTAATTTGTTTTGAGCAAATGTAAGTTTTATGAATTAAATTAAAAAATTTAAAATTAGTATTATTAAGTAAAGGTTAAGTAGTTTAAAAATCACAATTTATTAAAATTGTAGCTAAATTGATAACCTTTTGATAAAATAAATCCAAGCAGAGATTCTTTTATTTGTTAAACTTCAAAAAAAGAAAAATTGAAAAAACGAAATGTCGAATTGGTCATTCTTTCAGATGTCCATTTGGGAACTTACGGAAGTCACGCAAAAGAGCTAAATAACTATTTATCAAGCATTAAACCTAAGACACTCGTTTTAAACGGAGATATTATTGATGCCTGGCAATTTCGCAAATCATACTTTCCAAAAGCCCATTTAAGAGTCATTCAACGCATTATCGGGATGGCTTCAAAAGGCACAAAAGTGTATTATATTACTGGAAACCATGATGAGATTCTTAGAAAGTTCAGCGATATGAACATGGGAAATTTTTCTTTAGTAGATAAATTAGTTTTAGAACTGGACGATAAAAAAGCCTGGATTTTTCACGGAGACGTTTTTGATGCTTCCGTACAACATTCAAAATGGATCGCAAAATTGGGTGGTTTAGGATATGATTATCTAATTCTGACAAATCGTTTCGCAAATTGGTGCTTGGCAAAATTGGGCCGTGAACCGTATTCTTTTTCTAAAAAAATAAAAGCAAGCGTAAAAAAAGCGGTTAAATTTATCTCTGACTTTGAAACTACAGCAACAGATTTAGCAATCGAAAAAAATTACGATTATGTAATTTGTGGACATATTCATGAACCAAAAATTATCACTAAAGAAAACAAACACGGTTCTACCTTATATTTAAACTCCGGCGATTGGGTCGAAAATCTTACGGCATTAGAATACCATAAAAAACGATGGAAATTATATTCATACGCTGAAAGTAATTTTACCGAAGAAGAAAATCTTTTTGAAATGGAAGATATCTTAAGTTCTCAATTAATTTCGTCTATTATTCTTAAAAAATAAACCCCAACCAAGCCTTAGCATTCAAAGAAAAATCTTTTTTAAATTGGTATTTAACGAGGTTCAAAATGTGAATTATATAACAATTTTCAATAATAATATACGTTTGAAAATTACACGTAACAGTACATTTGAAAAAAATTAATAACCATTTTTATGAAGAAGATTATTTTATCTGCCCTTATGCTATTAGGATTAGCGTTTACGGCTCAATCACAAGAAATTTCTAAAAACGCTTTAGGATTGCGTTTAGGAGACAATAACGGATTTGGAGGAGAAGTATCATATCAATTAGGATTAAACCAAAAAAACAGATTAGAATTTGATTTAGGCTGGAGAAACAGCAGCGATGTAGACGCCATAAAAGGTGTTGCTCTTTACCAATGGGTTTGGAACATCGACGGAGGTTTTAACTGGTATGCTGGTGTTGGTGGTGGTATTGCTGCCTGGGACCATGATTACTATTCAAACAATTTCAAATATAACGACAGCGGAACGTATGTATTTGCTGCCGGAGACATCGGTATAGAATATAGATTTAGCGAAGCGCCAATTACATTATCATTAGATGCAAGACCGGAAATTGGTTCTGGATACTATGACGATGACAATTTTGGATTTGACGTTGGTTTAGGCGTTAAGTTTAGATTCTAAATAAAAATAAAAAATAATTGTAAAAGAAATCCTGTCGTTTAATGCGACAGGATTTTTTTTTGTTTTTGCTACTATCGTCACCCTCAGCGATCCCGAGGCTTCGGGAGAAGGGTTTAAGAGGTAAAACGGGCTTCAACTTCGCTCAGCCTGACATCTCACTTCTAACATCTAACATCTTTATATAACTACTTAATAATAATTTCTTTTTTAGAATGTATTTTTACAACTGTATAAGGATACGTAATCACCTGCATCACCATTGCATCAGGAGCAGGATTTATTTCTTTAACCGTGATGATAATATTCTTGTCTGTTTCTTCTACTTTTTCAACGCCAATAGAATAACCTCCAGTATTTTTCTCACCCATGTTTAAAATAACATAATTCGAATTACTAATATCATCATGCTTCATTTTAGAGGATAAAAGCGGATCGTTTTCTAACATTTTGATTTCATTAGGTTCCGTCAAAATCTCAAAAAATTTAATATTTCCGCCTCCGTCAGATTGCTCGGTCAGAACTTCATACAAAATTTTAGAACCTGAATCTGATGTTTTTTTTGCTCCACAGGAAATCAAAACAAAAACTATTAAAACCGAAATTACTTTTTTCATTTACGTATACTTTAAAATTATTGTTTCTAATTTTTATAATCGTCAATTGCTCTTTGGTACAAAGCTTCGTACTTAGGCAAGATATTTTTGATATCGAATTTTTTAGCAACTTCTAAGGCATTTGCTTTAAACTCACTTAACGTTTTATCATCTTTCAGAATTTTAATTGCATTAGAAGCCATTTCTTCAACATTTCCAACATTACTCAAATATCCGGAAATGCCCTCAAAATTAACCTCCGGTAAACCACCTGAATTACTCGAAATCACAGGAACACCGCATGCCATTGCTTCTAAAGCAGCCAAACCAAAACTTTCTGTTTCTGACGGCAGTAAAAACAAATCCGTAAGACATAAAATTTTATCAATTTCATTGCTGTTTCCAAAGAAAATCACTTTGTCATAGATACCCAATTCCATACACAAAGCTTCAGCCTTTTCTTTTTCAGGACCATCCCCTACCATCATTAATTTTGCAGGCATTTCTTTCTGGATATTATAGAAAATCTTAATAATATCCGGAATACGTTTTACCTTTCTAAAATTACTGATATGTGTTATGATACGCTCATTTTCCTTCGCCATCACATAACGATGACAAGGTTGTTGCGGATCTTTTCTCATTTTATCCAATTCGATAAAATTTGGAATTACCTTGATTTTATTCTTAATCTTGAATAATTTCAAAGTATCATCTTTCAAACTCTGCGAAACAGAAGTTACATAATCAGATTTATTGATACTAAAAGTTACTGCCGGTTTATAAAACGGGTGATTTCCAACCAGCGTAATATCAGTTCCGTGAAGCGTTGTAATCATTGGAAGATTAATTCCTTCATTCTTTAGCATTTGCTTTGCCATATAACCCGCATAAGCGTGAGGAATAGCATAATGCACATGAAGAACTTCTATTTTATACAATTTAACCATATCGACCAATTTGCTTGACAAAGCCAACTCATAAGGCTGATAATGAAAAAGAGGATATTCAGGAACGTTTACTTCGTGATAATGAACATTAGGATTTAAAAGCGCCAATCTAACTGGCTGACTATAAGTAATAAAGTGGATTTCGTGTCCGCGTCTGGCTAATTCGAGGCCTAGTTCTGTAGCAACTACACCACTACCACCAAATGTTGGATAACAAACTATTGCTATTTTCATGTATTAAATTTAATACTACGAAAGTACTCAAAAATAGCGTTATTCGAAGATTTCGATTGTTAGATTTTTGTGAATATTAGATTTATCAGATTATTAGATTGTTAGATTTTTTAATCCTCTAAATTTTATCAGAAGCAGAAAAATTAATTTTCAAAAGACCAGTTGTCCCGCTGTCCGCTATATCTTTTCTGCCGAACCCCGGCAAAAAAGGATATCGCTCCCATCGGGGCTAGATTAGAGGTTTTAGTTTTTATAAGAGCATTTGCTGATCAACTTTGTCAAAGTTTAAAACTTCGACAAAGTTCTTTTACACAATCTTTGTCATTCCGAGGAACGAGGAATCTTCACAAGAAACTCCGCAAAGAAAAGTCAATCTTTGTCGATCTTGCAACGGAGATTCCTCGTTCCTCGGAATGACAAAGATTGTGATAAAAAATCACCAGTTACAACAAAAAAAGGCACGAAATCTAAATTTCATGCCTTTCAAATATTATATAAATTGTTCTTAGAAAAATCTGCTATGCCAGCTATCGGCAGCAGGAACTTCCCAGGATTCATTGTATTCTTCGATATTATTCACCAAATTATTAAAGACAATCGTATTTTCTGAAACCGATTTATCTTTAACCATTTTCTTGAAATCGATTAATGGTTTATGTGCAATATGTTCACCAAGTTTAAAAGTAACGTTCATTTTATCTAACAAATCAACGTTATATTTTTTCTCTAAACCCTGAATAAACTCCACTGAACTATCAATAGAACAACCAGTTGCAGCTTGTACATCCTGATTTACAGCCAAAATAATGAATCGGTTGTATTTTAGTTGATATGAAGCTTCTAAACTTGTTCCGTGTGCTGCCCAACCTTCAACGAAAGCTTTCAGATCAGTTTCTATTTCAGAAAATTCTTCCTCAGAAAATTTTCTGTTTGATTGATAAATCCAAATTCTGGATTCACCAGGTAAATCTTCAAAAGGTATATACATTTTTAATTTTAGATTTTAGATTGTTGATTTTAGATTTGAAAAAGCATCAAGTTCAAAACTTAGAACCTTAGCAACTTAGCCACTCAGAAACTTATTTACAAATCCTGCGCATTAGCAATTAATTCAGCAATATCCATTACTTTAACTTGCCCTTCTTTCTCCTGGTGTTTAATACCATCAGTTAACATCGTATTACAAAACGGACATCCCGCTGCAATAATATCCGGTTTTACTTCCAGAGCATCTTCTGTTCGCAATACGTTTACTTCTTTGTTTCCTGGTTCAGCATCTTTAAACATTTGTGCCCCACCTGCACCACAACATAATCCGTTTGCTTTAGAACGCTTCATTTCAACTAATTCTACATCAAGTTTTTCGATTAAATCTCTTGGTGCTTCATAAATTTTATTGGCTCTTCCTAAATAGCAAGGATCATGAAAAGTGATCTTCTTTCCTTTAAACTGACCACCTTCAACAGTAAGTCTTCCGTCATCCATTAAAGACTTTAAAAACTCTGTATGATGAATTACATCATATTGACCTCCTAATTCAGGATATTCGTTTTTTAAAGTATTAAAACAATGCGGACAAGCCGTAACGATTTTTTTAGCTTCATAAGCATTCAAAACCTCGATATTCATCATGGCCTGCATCTGAAACAAAAATTCATTTCCGGCACGTTTTGCAGGATCTCCGGTACAACTCTCTTCTGTACCAAGAACCGCAAAAGAAACATTAGTACGATTTAAGATTCGCACAAATGCTTTTGTAATTTTTTTTGCTCTATCATCAAAACTTCCCGCACAACCTACCCAAAACAAAACTTCTGGTTGTTTTCCTTCGGCCAGCATTTCTGCCATTGTTGGTACTACTAAACTTTCTGACATCTTATTCTGTTGTTAAATCGGTTAATCGTTAATTTGCTTAATCGCATTATGTTAGCAATGAACAAAAACTAAAACCGAAATTATTTTTATTTAATCGATTAAACGGTTAAAAATTAATCAATTAAACCTTTTTAATTTTCGTTTTTCCAATTTAATCGGTCCTGCTGATTGTATTGCCATGGCGCACCATTATTTTCAATATTTGTCATCATAGCATTCAATGACATTGGCGCAGCACTTTGCTCCATCACTAAATAACGGCGCATATCCATAATAATAGACAACGGACTAATATTTACCGGACATTCTTCTACACAAGCGTTACATGATGTACATGCCCATAATTCTTCCGTAGTAATATAATCGTTTAATAATGTTTTATTATCAGGAATAAAAACTCCTTTATTGGCATCAATATTTTTTCCTACTTCCTGCAGACGATCCCTTGTGTCCATCATAATTTTACGAGGAGACAATTTTTTACCTGTCTGGTTCGCCGGACAAGATGATGTACAACGACCACATTCTGTACAAGTATATGCGTTTAATAACTGAACCCAATTTAAATCCTGAACATCACTAGCTCCAAATTTACTTGGCGCAGCATTTTCATCAACCGGAGCAGCCGCAAACGGATCTGCATTTGGATCCATCATCAACTTTACCTCTTTTGTAACTGATTCAAGATTATCAAACTGTCCTTCCGGATTTAAGTTTGCAAAATAAGTATTTGGGAAAGCCAATAAAATATGTAAGTGTTTTGAGAAGTATAAATAGTTCATAAAAACCAGAATACCTGCAATATGAAGCCACCAGAATACCTCTGATAATAACATTACCAACTCGTTAGACATCCCATTAAAGATTGGTGCAATAAACTGACTTACAGGAAAACTTCCTGCTTTATGAAAATGCGAAAATCCTCCCGGAACATTTTGCAAATGCAAATCAGACGCATTCATCAATAAAAACAATGTCATTAATACCATCTCAAAATACAAGATGTAATTGGCATCGCTTTTAGGGAATCCTTTTAAATCAGGATTAATAAAACGTTTTAAGCGAATGATATTTCTTCTGATCCAGAATACTGATACAGCAACGAGAACCAAAAGCGCTAATATTTCAAAAGAACCTATCAGTACATCATAAGCAGTTCCTAAAAAAGCAAAAACTCTGTGTGTACCAAACAAACCATCAATGATGATTTCAAGTAATTCTATATTTATGATTATAAAACCAAGGTAAACAACGATATGCAACACTCCAGCTACAGGACGTTTTACCATCTTAGATTGCCCAAGAGCAATCATTGCCATGTTTTTCCAACGTGCTTTAGAATTATCTTTTCGATTTACATCTACTCCCAAATTAATGTTTCGGATGATTTTTTTTACGCTCGATGCAAAAAAACCGAAACCAACTATAAGAAGGATAGCGAATAAAATATTATCTAAATAACTCATTCTAATTAATTTTTAGTAGTTGAATTTGCATCTTCTGTCGGTGCCACATATGGTTTGTTTTTCTTTCCAAAAAGAGAAACATTTACATAACGTGTTGGGTATAAACGAACATCCTGCAATAATAACTCTAACTCTTTTGAAGTTTTAGACAAATTATTATATAAAGCATCATCATTTAATAATTTTCCTGCAGTACCTTTTCCTGAATTTAAGTTACTCATTATACCGTCTACTTTAGCTAAAGTCTGGTTTAAATTTCTAACTGTTTTTCCTAAATCAGCCTTATTTAAGGAATCAGATATCTTATTGAAGTTACTTGACATTTTATTAAAGTTTGTCACCACTCCGTTAATCTGACCTTTGTTTGTATCTAAAATAGAATTCAAACTTCCTGAAGCTCTATGAAATTGCTCCATAGTCTGGCTCAATTCTGCCAATGATTTTTTTAGATTTTCCTGTCCTTGTTTATCTAAAACATTATTTAATCCGGATACCAGCGTATTAATGTTTAGCAGCATTAAATCTAATTTTTGCTGAATAGGTTCAATTTTACCTCCCAAAGATTCAGTTAATCCCAATTCTACTGCAGATTCTAAAGTCTGTCCTTCAACAGCCGGATCTTTATCAGCCAGATTTGGTAATATCTTGATCTGTTTTCCTCCAATCAGACTTGGCGAATACAAAGCAGCTTTACTTGTTTTTGAAATAGGAAAATCTGTTTTTAATTGAAGCTCAACTAATAGTTTACCTGTTAATTCGTTAATTGTAATTTTACTTACTTTACCAATTGAAAGTCCATTTATGGTAACGGGTGCTGATGCTGACAAATCCTCAACATTATCATATTCTACATATAATGTCTTGTAATTTGTAAAAAGGTCTTTGCCTTTTAAAAAACTGTAGCCCCAAATAAATAATAAGATTGACGCGATGACTAAAATAGCCGTTTTAATTTCTCTTGTTAGTTTCAAAATTCTTAGTGTTTGTACAAAATTAATATAAATATTCGAACTTGTGGCTATTATTTAATGGCGTCCTGAATACTGATCTTTTCTCCGTCTTTATTTGCAATTAAAAAAGCGGCTCCATATCCTTTATCCTTAGCTTCTTCCAAATATTTTTTAGCAGTTTCATAATTTGAAGTTTCCTGATAGAAATATTTGTAAATGTTATTTTCGTATAACATTGTTACATTTTTCAAGCCTTTAAAGTTTTTAGGTTCCAGCGGCGTTTTTTTAATGCTGGCAATAAGCTGTACCTTAAAGAAGATTCCTTTTGGAGCATTCTTGGCTGCTGCAGTTTCTACAACCTTTGTTTTAGTTGGGGTTGAAGTATCTTTTGCCGGTCTTGCCTCTGTCATTTCAGTATTACCTGAACCAAAATACTCTCTTTTATAACTTAAAATAGCTTCTGCAATTGCTTTTGCAATATCATCTTGCCCTTCTTCTGAGTTTAAAACATTTCCTTCAACAGTATTAGAAACAAATCCCGTTTCAACTAATACTCTTGGCATATAAGCTTTATGAAGTACCATAAATGGTGCTTGTTTTACTCCGCCTTGTCTTAATTTCTTACCTAGTTTTTCAAAATTATCTTCAATTTTACTCGCTAATGAGATACTGTTATCAAGGTATTCTTCCTGCATTAGGGTCATTCCTATCATTGATTCCGGCGAGTTAGGATCATAACCTTCATATTTTCGTTTATAATCTTTCTCTAAGGTAATTACCGAGTTCTCTTTTTTCGCCGCTTCAAGATTCGATGCTACTTTACTCAAACCCATTACATAGGTCTCTGTTCCGTCTGCAGCAGTATTTTTATTTGCATTACAGTGAATAGAAACAAAAATATTTGAATTTGCCCTGTTCGCAATATTGGCTCTTTCGACCAAATCGATAAAAACATCTGTTTTGCGCGTATAAATAACATTAACGTTTGGACTCGCTTCTAAAATTTTTCCAACTTTTAAAACAATAGCCAAAGCAATATTTTTTTCAATCCGCCCGCTATAAACAGCTCCAAAGTCATGATCACCATGTCCCGCATCAAGTGTTACCTTAAAAACATTTGATTGACTATAGGCAGAAAAAGACAATATCGTGAGAAAAAAAGTAAATATTACTTTAATTGTGTTAAATCTATTCATAAATGTAAAAGTTAATTTTAATAAAACGTAACAGCTATAATTTTTACAATTGATTATTTTTGACAAAAAATTATATGTAAGTTTGACATGTCAAAAAACAAGCCATAATTTTACAAAAATAGCATTTAAACCTTTGCATACAAACTTATTTAATATCGTTTTATTATCATTTTTCCTAACATTAGGATGTGGTAATTTATATTCGCAAGAGATAAAAAACAAAAAAAAGCCATTATCAACTGTAAAACAATCAGATAAGCCTGAAATTAAAGTAGCAGACACTATAAAACTTGATACTGTCAGAGCAAAAAAGACTTTTCTGGATGCTCCAACAAAATACAAAGCCAAAGATTACGCAAAGTACGATAAGAAAACAAATACGCTTACTTTATATAATGAAGCGGAATTATATTATAAAGATGTTGAGCTAAAATCAGGTATTATTGTACTTAATACTGAGAAAGATGAAGTTTATGCGGGAAGAATTAAAGATTCTGCCGGTGTTTTAGTTCAATATCCTAACTTTAAACAAGGAGCCAGCGAAGTTCAGCCTGATTCTATCCGTTTTAATTTTAAAACTAAAAAAGCTTTAATTTATAATTCAAGAACTGAACAGGGAGAATTTAAAATCAAAGCTGCAGTTACTAAAAAAGAGAACGATTCTGTTTATTTCTTAAAAGGAGCCCGCTTTACGACTTCGAAAGACATTGATAATCCTGAATATTATTTCCAGACGAATAAAGTAAAATTTATTCCGGGTAAAAAGGTAATTACCGGTTTAACCAATATGGTAATTGCTGATGTACCTACTCCACTGGCTTTACCTTTTGCTTATTTTCCTATGAGTCAGGAAAAAAGCGTTTCAGGTATTATTATACCAAGTTATAACGATTCTAATACCAGAGGTTTCTCCTTGCAGAACATGGGGTATTATTTTGCTTTAAGCGAAAATTATGATCTGACCGTTTTAGGGGATTATTATACAAATGGTAGTTACGCCATGCGTTTTGAATCAGCTTATGCAGAACGGTATAAATACAGAGGAAATATTAATGTTCGTTTTGAAAACCTGATCAATAGTGAGCGTGGTTATCCTGATTACAGCAAACAAAGCATTTACAATATTCAGTGGTCTCATGCAAAAGACACTAAATCGAATCCAAATTCAAGTTTTTCTGCATCTGTAAATATGGGTAGCAGTAAATACTTTAAAAGATCTATCAATCAGGCAAACGTAGGTTCAAATTTAAATAACACATTAAATTCATCGATCTCATACAACAAAACCTTTAATACAATACCACAGGCGCGTTTTTCATTGACCGCTACACATTCACAAAATACACAAACAGAGCAAATTCAGATGACTTTACCGGCTTTACAAGCCAGTGTTGATCGTGTATATCCTTTTGTTGGAAAAGATGGCGTTAAAAAAGGACTTATCAAAAACATCAATTTACAGTATAACTTAAGTGGTAAAAACAATTTTAACACTACAGATTCCTTATTTTTTAAACCTCAGATGTTTAGAGATGCACAAATAGGTATGCAGCACAGTATTCCTATCAGTACCAATTTTAAAGTTTTTAAATATTTTAGTGCTGGAGCATCTACAAATTATCAGGAAACCTGGGTTACAAAAACTATAGACAAAAATTACGATTATGACCAAAGTAAAGTGATTGACAAAACAGTAAATGGTTTTGACGCTTACAGAACTTATAATTTCAGTACAAATTTAGGAACTACGATTTACGGTACATTTAATTTTGGCAGTGACAAAAAAATCCAATCGATTCGTCACGTCATGAGACCAACCGTAACTTACTCTTACACACCAAGCTTCGATCAATATTACAACAATTATACTGTTGACGCTTCAGGAAGAATTTCTACTTATTCGAGATTTGACGGCGGTATTTTTGGAGCACCGGGAAAAAGCAATTCAAACATTGTATCCTTTGCTTTAAGCAACACATTTGAGGCTAAAGTAAGAGACAGCGACAGTACAAAAACAGAACCTAAAAAAATAATGCTGCTGAACAACTTAAACTTCAGTACGAGTTATAATTTTAATGCTGACGGAAAAGAAACCTTAGCCTGGCAACCTGTACTTGTAAGCGGCGGAACACAGCTTTTTGACAATAAAATGAATGTCAATTTTGGTGCTACATTAGATCCATATGCAATCGATAATGGCGGAGCAAGAATAAACACCTACAATATTGATAATGGCGGAAGTTTGTTCAGAATGACAAGTGCTAACGTTACATTAAATTATTCGTTCTCAAACAAAGGATCCGGAAAAGAAGAAAATAAGCAAAGTGAACGGAATGGTGGTCGTAAAGATGATTTATTCGGAACAAATACAGATTTAAATGACAGCAGAAATAGTCAATTTGCGAATGAAAAAGATGATGATAAAGATGTTATAACTGAATTTTTTAATTCTAAAATTCCGTGGGATATGACAATGGCTTATTCATTAACCTATTCAAATGTCAATCGCGAGAATAAAATTACAGGAAATTCCATCATGATTTCCGCCAATATGGATATTACTCCTAAATGGAAAGGTGGAGTTTCGACGGGTTACGATTTTGTTCAAAAAGGGGTTACTTTTACCCAATTTCGTTTCGAAAGGGATTTATTAAGCTGGAGAATGGCTTTTAACTGGACTCCACTGGGCGTAAACTCAAACTGGAATTTCTTTATTGGAATTAAATCCGGAATGCTTAGTGACATCAAATGGAACAAACGAAGCACTTCTAATCGATAGTACAATTATCAATTAAACATATTATTTTAAGTATTATGAAATTAGATTTAAACGTTTAATCTTAATTTCATAATATTTAATAAAATTATAATTCTTCAATTTAGTATTCTTAAATAACTATTACTATGAAAAAGATCATTTTTACAGAGAAAGCACCAGCTCCAATCGGACCTTATAATCAGGCTGTATTATCAGGAAATACACTTTATGCTTCTGGTCAGATTGCAATAAACCCGGCTTCAGGAGAACTTATCACAGAAAACATCAATGATGAGACAACTCAGGTGATGAAAAATATTGCTGCAATATTAGAGGCTGCAGATATGACTTTCGAAAACGTAGTTAAAGCTACTATCTTTATTATGGATATGAATAATTTTGCCGCGATAAATACTATCTACGGTTCTTATTTTGATGAAAAAACGGCTCCGGCACGCGAAACGGTACAAGTAGCATGTTTACCCAAAAATGTAAATGTAGAGATTTCTATAATCGCTGTACAATAGCATTTAATAATAATTGTGCCGTTGCTTCATTAGTAGCCAACGGCACATTATGAACATCACAAATCCTGAGCAGCATATTAACATCTACTTCATGAGCGTGACTTGCCAAAGGATCTTTAAAGAAAAACACAACATTAATACTGCCCTCCGCCACTTTTGAGGCAATCTGTGCATCGCCGCCCATACTGCAAGGCAGCATTTTTTTTACTTTAAATCCTGATTTTTCTGCGTTTCTGCCTAATAATCCTGTCGCAATTAGTTTTACTTTTTCATGTTGCAGCGTAATTCCATTTTTTATTAAAAACTGAATCATATCTGCTTTCTTATTATCGTGCGCAATAATTGCGATTACATGTTTTTTCATGATTTAACAATAAATTTATTATCAAACTTACGTTAAAAAAAGAAACATATCTTTATTAAAATAATGATTGTCAAATATTTAACTAAAACACAAGTCAAATACACAAAATTATAACATTTCAGAAGACAAAAAAAACCGTTTCATTTACTGAAACGGTTTTTGAATATTAGGTATATAGGTAAATTTTCTATAATTGCAGCGCAATGGCATTAAGTAATAACTGAGCAGAAGCTTCGTTTGTCGCCAGGGGCACATTATGTACATCACAAACACGAATAAGCATGTTAATATCGACTTCATGAGCATGACTTGCAAGCGGATCTTTAAAAAAGAAAACCATTTGTGTTTTACCTTCAGCTACCCGGGCAGCAATTTGTGCATCACCTCCCATTGGTCCTGAAAGCTTTCTTTTTACCTTAAATCCTGCGTTTATAGCTTTACTTCCGGTAGTTCCTGTTGCAATTAATTTAATGTTTTCCTGAAGAAGAAGGGTTTTGTTTTTATTTAAAAACTGAACCATATCTGCTTTCTTTCCATCGTGAGCTATAATAGCAATTTCCATATGTTACTTTATTATTGATTAGCAACGTGATAAGCTATCAATCCATCAATAGGTCTTCTTAAAACATTCCCCAATTGAAGTTCATACTTATCAAATGTTTCTTGTAATTCGTCTTTCAGGTAAAAAGCGATTGAACCTACAAAATGAACTGGAATTTCTTTACAGTTATCATACTGTTTGATGTAGTTTTTTACAAAAGATTTCATTCCTTTAAAAATGATTTTTCTGCAAAACTCAGTATCCTTATGTTTGATTAAAAACTTTGCAAAAGTTGCTAAATAAGCATTTGGATTTGGCTCTTTGTATAATTTATTTTTGATAAAATCAGGATCTAAATCATATTCTTTTTCAAATTCTACCGCCAGTTCTTTTGGCATTTTATTGAAATAATATTTTCTGATCAACTCTTTTCCAAAAACATTTCCGCTACAATCATCCATTGCAATATAGCCTAATGACTGAACTTTTTGATGCAATAATTTTCCATCAAAATAACTACAGTTAGAACCTGTTCCTAAAATACTTACGATTGCTTCTTCTCCTTTTGGAGTTGTTGCATAAACCGCTGCATAGGTATCTTCATGAACTTCTACTATAGCGTTGCTAAAATATTCCTGAAATATTTGAGAAAGGGATGTTTGCATTCTCTCTGTACCACAACCTGCTCCGTAAAAGAACAAATGAGTGGCATTTTTTTTATTTTGAAGAATATCAAAACGGTCATTTAATCTTGAAATAATTTCAGGACCGTCAAGAATTTCAGGATTTAATCCTAAAGTTTGTGTGGTGAATAATACTTTTCCATTATCATCAATTGCAATCCAATCGGCTTTAGTAGATCCACTATCAACTATTAATTTCATTTTATTTAGTTTTTGGATTAGTTTACTTTAACTAAATAAAAAGTGTGTTTTTTACATTAATTAAAGGCATAACAAAATAAGAAAATCCCGTTACTTTGAAATAACGGGATTTTGCAAAAATATATAATATTATTTTAAACCTGCAATGTGTACAGATAAATCAATCAATTTACTAGAGTATCCGTACTCATTATCATACCAAGATACAAATTTGAAGAAAGTTGAATTTAAACCAATTCCTGCAGTTGCATCAACGATTGAAGTTCTTTTATCAGAAATAAAATCCTGAGAAACAACAGCATCTTCAGTATATCCTAAGATACCTTTTAAGTCAGTTTCAGAAGCTTTTTTCAATACAGCAAGGATTTCTTCGTAAGTAGTTTCTTTAGCAACTTTTACAGTTAAATCTACTACAGAAACGTCAGCAGTAGGAACACGGAAAGACATTCCAGTTAATTTTCCATTCAAAGAAGGGATTACTTTTCCAACAGCTTTTGCAGCTCCAGTTGAAGAAGGAATAATGTTAATGCTTGCAGCACGTCCACCTCTCCAGTCTTTTCTTGAAGGACCATCAGCAGTCATTTGAGTTGAAGTTGTTGCGTGAACAGTTGTCATTAAAGCTTCAACAATTTCGAAGTTATCGTGAATAACTTTAGCTAAAGGCGCTAAACAGTTTGTAGTACATGAAGCATTAGAAACAACTAAATCAGAAGCTTTTGCAGTTTCATGGTTTACTCCCATTACAAACATTGGAGCATCTGCAGACGGTGCAGAAATAATTACTTTTTTAGCACCACCTTTAATGTGCTCATTTGCAGTTTCGATAGTTGTAAAAATACCAGTACATTCAGCAACTACATCAACATCAACTTCATTCCATTTTAAGTCAGCCGGATTTCTTTCTGCAGTGATACGGATATTTCTTCCGTTTACAAAAAGTTTTCCTTCTTTAACTTCTACAGTTCCGTCGAAACGACCGTGAACTGAATCATATTTTAATAAATAAGCTAAGTGATCAACATCTAACAAATCGTTGATTGCTACCACTTCTACATTATCTCTATTGAAAGATTCTCTAAAAACGATTCTTCCGATACGTCCAAATCCGTTTATTCCTAATTTTACTTTTGACATTTTACTTAATTTTTGCTTTTGTTTTTATTACACTAATTTAAAGTCTAATTTCCTCACAATAAACTTCTTTCCTATTTTAAACTTTTATTTATGTTGACATGATATCAGATACTCTCAACAGCTCTCTATCAATTTCAGATTTACCTTTAATTGCCTGTTCAAGAGGCGTTAAAGCAACTTTATCTGCTTGCAGACCTACCATGTAATTTGATTTACCTTCGATCAGTGATTCTACTGCTTTTACACCTAAACGGCTTGCTAAAACACGATCAAAACAAGATGGTGAACCACCACGCTGCATGTGTCCTAATACAGAAACCCTTACATCATATTCAGGTAAATTAGCTTCAACGTAATCTTTTAATTCGAATACGTTTTTACCAATTTTATCCCCTTCGGCAATAACAACTATACTGGATGATTTTCCTGAAGCTTTACTTTTTTGAAGAGAGTCCAGTAATCTGTCCAGACCTAAATCTTCTTCAGGAATAAGAATTTCTTCTGCACCTGCACCAATTCCGGCATTAAGAGCAATATGTCCGGCATCTCTACCCATAACCTCTACAAAAAACAGACGATTATGTGAACTTGCAGTATCTCTAATTTTATCAATACAATCTACTACTGTATTCAAGGCAGTGTCATACCCTAAAGTATGGCTGGTTCCAAAAATATCGTTATCGATTGTACCCGGAATTCCCATTACAGGAAAACCGTATTCTGAATTGAAAATCAATCCTCCGGTAAAACTTCCGTCACCACCTATTACAACCAGAGCATCAACGCCTGCTTTTAATAGATTTTCGTGGGCTTTTTTTCTACCTTCCGGTGTTCTAAACTCAACTGAACGAGCAGATTTTAAGATCGTTCCGCCTTTGTTTACAATATTATTTACGCTTCGGGGTCCCATTTCTTTGAAGTCTCCTTCGATCATTCCCTGATACCCTCTATAAATTCCTATGCATTCTATATTATGATAAGCACATGTTCGAACAACTGATCGTATCGCGGCATTCATTCCTGGTGAGTCTCCTCCCGATGTTAGAACACCAACTTTTTTTATTGTTTTTGGCATTATTTAAGTATTAAAGTGTAAAATTAGCAAACATTCACCACTTTCTGGGTTATGTTTATAATAAATTAATAAAATATGTTAAATTCAAACGTTTTCGTTAATAAGTTTTTCGATAGTAAAAAATTCATTTAAAATAATAAAAGCCACTTATTTTAATTAAATCTTTAAAATTAACAATACATAAATGAAGTGTTATAAAAATCTATAACTAAGTATCGTAAAATTTATGTGCCGCTAAATTTAGCATAAAAAAACCATTCGCGGTAACGAATGGTTTTATATATGGTTATTTTAACAATCTTTTAGAAATCATTGTCAGGAATTAATCCTTCATTATTATTTTGAGGCGGTGGTTTTTTCTCTTCTTCTTTCTTATCTGTTTTTTTATCTGTTTTCTTTTTGTTCTTTTCAGCATCTTTTTTATTAGTGAAATTAACAAAGTCAGGATTTAGATAAGAATCCTGTAAATCATCTGAAGAGCTTTTTATGGCTTTTTCTAATTTATGGTTTTTAAAGAGCTTATTTACCAATTCGCTAAAAGTATCAAAATCTACCTCATACGAGATACCAACTCCTTGCGTATATCCAATTCCTTGCCCAATATAATTGATATCATTTTCTTTATTAAACAAACGCAGGTTCATAGATCCATCTTCATTTACCCTGTATAATATTTCGATATCTCCCACGATAGCTGACTCATTTACACCTCCAACCGGAACTCCTAATTTTCCGTTGATCGTGATTCTTTCATTTACCTGAGAGGTTATATTTGCCACAAACTGTCCATCAGCTTCCTGACCTAATCTTTTATCAGCAGAAATATAATTTAAATCAATATTGACTTTATCATTATCAGATTTTATAATTCCACCCAATAAACTGGAAGCGGTTTCTGATAATGTTCCGGACAAATCGCCCTGACTAAATCCATCTGTACTCATAAACGAACCTGTCGACAGTAAATACAGCGCCTGAGTCTGACGAATATCTTTATCATCCAGCTTATATTGTATCTCTGACTTAAGAACATTGCTCACAGATGGAAACTGAATATCAAAATTAGGCTCCGGGCTCGTTAAATCTCCTCTCAATCCAATGACAACTTCTACCGGTACTTTTTTATTAAATGACGAAGTATTATCTAAAAGTACAGCAGGATTTGCAGAGGTTTTATATACTGCCTCAAGATTCAACTGAGCTTTCATAGGGTTTCCTTCCCAAATAATAGATCCTCCTTTTTTGACTGAGAATTTTTTATCGATTAATCCACCGTATTTAAAATTATAAGTTCCTTCATATGCCTGGAAATCTCCCCACATATTAAATTTACCCAGTGTATTTATCTTAAATAATAATGATCCGTATCCTTTTCCTTTCATTCCGTGTCCTGAATTTCTGTCCAAAATAACTTCGACCTCGGCATCCGGGGTAATATCAAAATCAAATTCCAGCTCAAGACCATTATAATTTCTTGTTTTCTCGACGATACCATTCGCCAGATTGTATTTTTCTTTTGGTGTAACAAAATGAATCCAGCTGCTCTCTCCTACGCTTTGCGCATTATTGATCGGAATCTTAACTTCAGTTCCTTTCTCAGATTTAGCATCTACCTTTATAAATAAGTTTTCTGTTGGACCTTTTATACTTGCTGTCCCATTAATAAATGCGGTACCAAAATAGGCGGCATCTTCACTATCTTTCGTATCCAATGCCAACAATCGTTTAGATGTTATAGTAAGATCTAACTTCCAGTCTGAAAAATTATGATGTTCAATACTACCATTTAGCAATCCTTTTGTTTGGTATTTTGTATCAGTAAGCTGATTGTTTCTAAATAAAAACTTTTCATCGGTTAAATCAATAACAGTTCGGTCACTGAGTTCATAATCCGTATTAAGGTATGGAACTGTCATTCCGGCTTTTTCTACATACAATCGGCCGTTTATTTCCGGTTTTTTAAGATTTCCTATAACCGCGGCATTTCCGGAAACAGATCCTCTCACATTCGACAGCACATCACCGCCAACCGTTCCTAAAGTGGCAAGATTAAATCCTTCGAGTTTTAGATTTAAATCCAGAAAAGTCTCCTTATTTTCGATTGCAAAAGTTCCGTTTGCCCTAAATGATTCTGTAAAACCATTTTGAATAGAGGAATTTATCGTGAACTTTTTAAAACTTTCATCTCCTGAAATATCAAAGTTCAAAGTCCCCAGATCTATTTTATTCAAATTAAGATGATCGATGGTAATAGCCGCTGTTGGCTGATAAACATTCTTATTCTGTTTATAATTTATGTTTCCGTTTAAATTACCATTAAAAACAAATTTAGAATTTAGCGGGGTAATTTTATTGATATCAACATCCTCAAAATTCAGTACGATATCTTTATAATCATTTCCTTTTATCACTCCGTTTAAATCAATTTTCTGATTTTCGTGTGATAAAATAATATTATCAATTGTAAAGTTTTTAAAATACTGATCAAAAACAATCTGATTATCTTGTTCAGAATTTTCATTTAAATACCATAAATAGTCTTTAAATTTCATTTCCGATTTCTTGATTCCAACAATATTATTTTTGTTTTTATCAATGGTATGATACAAATCCAGATTAAAATAATCCTCCCCTTTTTCTCCACCTTTAAACTCAGATCGAACAAACAAAGTATCTTTTGATGTTACATTGATCAAATTAAAATCACGTACCTTATAATAAGGTGTTTTAATACTGTCTAATTCGACATACGCATTATAAAGTGGGTTTTTATTATCGATACTGATTCGGATATTATCGAAAGTGTTTTTTGCAGCCGTAATTTTCTGTGATTTAAACCTGAATTTAAATTCCTGCAAATCAGAATCAATTTTTCCGCGCATTACCGTACTTGAATCAATATTAATTTCCGGATAAAGCATTTCGACTACTTTGTCGTAAACATGAAAATTAAAACGCAGAAACTGCCCTTTTTTAACTTTATAAGGTTTATAATTGGTGTAAAGGCTTCCAACGGAATTCATTACAAGCTTTTCTAATTGTGCAAACTGAAATTTACCAACTATCTGACCATTTACAACATCTTTAGAATTAATGGTAATCGTACGTAGTTTATCGGCATCAAAATTAGAATTAACTGTTATTTCATCAAAAGCATAGGTTGCCTTTGGATTTTGATATACAGCATCTTTGATCGAAACGGTACCTTGCAGGTTCTCGATCGAGTTTCCGGTAACTTCGACAACTGCATCTCCTCTAAAACTGGAAACAGAATCGTTTATGAATCTCAGTTTTCTTAAATCCGCATTTTCTACATTAATATGAAAATCATATTTACTTTCGCGTTTACTCAAATCGACCAAACCATCAAAAGTCAGGCTTAAATTGGGATCATTTACAGAAAGCTGCCCTTTATAATACGGCAATTTAAAATTACCATTCACCACAATATTATTGTAGGTATATTTATTGTAATCTAATTTTGAAATATCTCCTTTTATAATGGTGTTCAGATATTTTTCAGTAAATCCAACACCGTCAACATCTAAATTCAGGGTTGTCCTGCCAATATCTTTTCGATTCAGCAAAGCACCAACATTAAAATTGTCTAAAATAATATTTCCAGAATAGGATGCTTTATCGATAAAATCCATATTATTCATATGCAGATCGGCTTGCCCGTTTCCTAGATCAGTAATCATTTTAAAATTAGTTTCTAAAGCTATTGTCGAAACTTTAGCCTTACCAACAATATTAAATTTACCAATTCTCTTAAGTTCCTTTGGAAGTTTTTTTCCTAAGATCCCGGGTAATATCACCACTAAATTATCATAACTGGATATCAGTTTATCAAACTTTCCATCCATAGCAAACTTTTGGGTTTTGCTTCCTAACAGATTTTTAAAATTAATGGTTCCGTTAATCTTAGAACCATTTGTATCACTTAATTTAAGATGTCTTAAATTAAGATTGTTTAAAGTTCCTTTTATCTTGGTTTTGATTTTAAAATGCTGGTTTTTACCCAATCCGTCATAAAAATAACGAATATCATTTGAGGCAATAGACGCAGAATCAAGTGCAACATCAAATTTTACTTTATCAGTAAAATGCAAAAAATCCTCTACTTTATAATTTAAAACCGCTTTACCGTAAATCCAGGATCTCTTCGTTTTTATTGCCAGATTTTCAACTTTAATCTGTTTTTTAGTATATGTTAATTTACCGGCAAAATTGGAAACATACAAACCGCGGTGATCTAAAAAAGAAAACCTGTGAATGTTTGTATTTACATCTGGCCCGTACAATTTAAAATCACTGATATAGGCATTTAATTTTTTAAAATCCAGGAATACCGGTGTTGTTTTATTTTCATCTACAACAGAAAAATTCCCATTTGATATGTAAGCATTTCTGGCTGTAAGCAAAAAATGTCCTTTTGATTGGGATTTTTTACCGGTCTCAAATAATTTAATAAACTTATTGATATTATTTTCGTTCTCGTTTTTATAGGTTTTCAGGTTAAAAATCAAACCTGTTAGACGAAGATCTCCAAAAATCAAATCCCCATCTATTAACCTCTTAAAGCTCAAAATATCTGTTGTAATAATATCAGAATAGATTAAAGTTTTTTTGTGATGGTCGAGAATTACTACATTTTTTAGTTTAACACCTCCAAAAATATTTAATGCTACTTTATCAACTTTAATATCAGCTTTAAAATCCGTTCTGAGAGATTCTGTTACGTAGTGTGCAATTTTTGTCTGAACAAAGGGCAAAGACAAGGTTATAGCGAGTGCCAACAAAAGTAAAATTAACCCAATTAGGGTTCTGGATATTATTTTCTTTACTGTTTTGATAGCTGCTTTTATTTTTAGTTTTCTTTTAATTTATTTTGAACAGACAAAGAACGACTGTTTTTGATAAAAATTCTTTAATTTTGGCTTCTCCTTATAATAAAAGAAAATCAAATATTTGATTTGTCAAATATAATTCAAAATTCGTGCCTTTATATGCAAAATTCAGAGGTTTTTATTCTTGCCATCGAAAGTTCATGCGATGATACTGCCGCCGCGGTTTTACATAACGACAAAGTACTCTCAAATGTTGTGGCCAATCAGTTAATTCACAACCAATATGGTGGTGTAGTTCCTGAATTAGCCTCGAGAGCACATCAACAAAATATTGTTCCGGTAATAGATGCTGCACTTCGCAAAGCAAATGTACAAAAAGATCAACTAACTGCTATAGCTTTTACGCAAGGTCCGGGATTAATGGGCTCTTTGCTGGTAGGAAGTTCTTTTAGCAAATCGCTCTCACTCGCTTTAAAGATTCCGTTAATTGCTGTTAATCATATGCATGCACATATTTTAGCGCATTTTATAGACGAAGAAGGTTTTGATAAACCTGAATTTCCTTTTTTGGCCCTGACAATTAGCGGCGGTCATACTCAGATTGTGAAAGTAAACGGCTTTTTTGATATGGAAATTATCGGTGAAACTACTGATGATGCTGTTGGAGAAGCGTTTGACAAGAGTGCTAAAATTCTTGGCCTTCCTTATCCCGGCGGACCTTTGATTGATAAATATGCCAAAGAAGGAAATCCAAAAGCATTTGCGTTTACAAAACCAAAAGTTCCCGGATTAGACTTTAGTTTTTCCGGATTAAAAACAGCCATCTTATATTTTATTCAGAAGAAAAAACTGGAGAACCCCAATTTCATCGAAGAAAACCTGAATGATATCTGTGCTTCTATTCAATATACTATTATAGAAATTTTGATGGACAAATTGAAATTAGCGGTAAAAGAAACCGGAATCAAACAAATTGCGATTGGCGGAGGCGTTTCTGCAAATTCAGGAATCAGGACAAGATTAAAAGAAAGCGAAGGAAAATACGGTTGGAAAACTTTTATTCCCAAATTCGAATACACTACAGATAATGCCGCAATGATAGGAATTGTAGGGTATCAAAAATATTTATCAAGTCGTTTCGAAACTTCAGCAGTAGTTTCGAAAGCGCGAATTCAATTTTAATTATGCAATTATTTTACAATCCCGATATTGACGAATCAACTGAAAGTTTTGCTTTTGACAAAGAAGAAAGCCGACATATTATAAAGGTTCTCAGAAAAAAAGATTCGGACATTTTACATGTTACAAATGGTTTTGGTTTATTGTTTGAAACTGAAATCACATTGGCTTCAGACAACAAATGTACTGTTCAGGTACTTTCGATAAAAAAATCTCCAGAGCCAAAATTTCATTTGCATTTAGCGGTTGCACCAACCAAAATGAACGATCGTTTTGAATGGTTTTTAGAAAAAGCAACCGAAATAGGAATTCAGGAAATCACGCCCATTATTTGCGATCGCTCTGAACGAAAAGTAATTAATTTAGAGCGTTTTGAAAAGATTATTCTTTCAGCAATGAAACAATCGAACGAAACATATCTGCCAAAATTAAACGAAGCAATCTCGTTTAAGGAATTCATAAAACAAAAAAATAAAGGTTTGCAATTGATTGCACATTGCGAAGAAACAGATAAAAAATCATTAAAAGATATTCTAAAACCCAATGAAAGTGTTACGATGCTTATTGGTCCGGAAGGTGATTTTTCTGAAAAGGAAATCGCATTGGCTATAGAAAATAATTATCAGCCGGTTATGCTAGGAAATACAAGATTAAGAACTGAAACTGCTGCAATTGTAGCATGTCATAGTATTGTTTTTTTTAATGAAATACCAAATTAAAATTGCATGAAAAAAATATTCTTTCTGTTTTTATTGGTTTCTATTTCTTCATTTTCGCAAGAAATTGCTTTGCTAAAATATAGCGGAGGTGGTGATTGGTATGCAAATCCAACATCTTTGCCTAACTTAATAAAGTTTTGCAATGCCAACATTAATACGCGAATAAAAGCAAAACCTTCGACTGTTGAACCCGGTAATCCTGATTTACTTTCTTATCCTTTTGTGCATATGACCGGACACGGAAATGTGGTTTTTAGCGATTCGGATATTAGCAATCTTAGAAATTACCTAAACGGAGGCGGTTTTCTTCATATTGATGATAATTACGGAATGGATCAATACATTCGAAAAGAAATAAAAAAAATATTCCCTACTACTAATTTAGTCGAAATTCCGGCGAGTCATCCCATATTTCAAAAACCATTTCCGTTTCCTGCAGGATTACCTAAAATTCATGAACATGACGGAACGCGTCCTCAGGCTTTTGGGATTTTTATAGAAAACAAATTAGTATTATTATATACTTATGAGTGTGATTTGGGCGATGGCTGGGAAGATGCAGAGGTTCATAATGATCCTGCAGGAGTTAGGGACAAAGCCTTAAAAATGGGCGCCAATATTATCAATTATATTTTTACGAATTAAAATTTTAAAAGTGCAGCTTACTCACGGAGAAAATCAATTTGAGAGAAAAACATTTCCAATCACATTAGTTTGCGATCACATTTATTTTCAGCAGAATATAGGTTCGCTTTTTAGAATCAGTGAAGCTTTTGGAGTAGAAAATATCATCTTTTTAGGAAAAGATATTCCGCTTACTCCCAGAAAAATCAATAAAACATCACGAAGCACGCATCTTCATGTGCCTCATACTATAATCGAACAAACAACTGATCTTGTCGATTACTTACTTCAAAATAACTTTGAAATTATTGCTTTGGAAATCGCCAGCAATAGTAAACCGTTAAAAGAAGTTGTAATTCCTGAAAATCAAAAAATTGCACTTTTAATCGGAAGTGAAATTGATGGAATTTCAGATGAATTATTAAAAATTTCGAACCAAATTGTTCACATAAATATGTTCGGAAAGAACTCAAGCATGAATGTTGTACAAGCTGCAAGTATAGCTTTGTACGAATTTACTTCTTAATAAAAAAGTGTTAATTTTTGTAAGAACTAGACTATACAAGGGATTGTAAAATTCTCACAAAATTATTATTGTAAAAATTTTGTTACAATAATTTAAATGTTATAAAATTGCGGTATAAATAACCAAATTTAATTTTTTATAACAAAAACCCAAATTATTATGAAAAAAGTTCTTATTACCGCATTCACAGCATTAGTGCTGTTTTCTTGTCAAAACGACCAAACAGAATCTACAGATTCAAATGTAAGTGCTATTGCCCATCGCGGATGCGCAACTCAAGAAGTTTTAGAAGCTCAATTAAAAGCTGATCCTACTTTAGCTATCAGAATGAATGAAATCGAAGCTTTTACAGACAAAGCCTTACTTACAGGCAAACTTGTAAATGGTAAAGTTCAAATTCCGGTTGTTGTTAATGTATTGTACAGAACAACTGCAGAAAACATCTCTGATGCACAAATCCAAACACAAATCGATGTTTTAAACAAAGATTTTAATGCCTTAAACTCTGATTACAACAGCGTTCCTGCTCTATTTGCAGGTGTAAAAGCTAATGTTGGAATTTCATTTGTTTTAGATCAGGTTATTAGAAAATCGACTACAAAAACATCATGGGGAACAAATGATGCAGTAAAAAAAGTGGCACAAGGTGGTTTAGCACCAACTTCACCAACAACAAAACTTAACTTATGGTCTTGCACAATTGGTGGCGGAATATTAGGTTATGCTCAATTTCCTGGTGGAGCATCTGCTACAGACGGAGTTGTAGTTGATTCTAAATATTTTGGTTTATCAGGTTCATCAGCTGCTCCTTACAACTTAGGGAGAACTGCTACTCATGAAGTAGGTCACTGGATGAATTTACGTCACATTTGGGGAGATGCTACTTGCGGAAGTGATTTAGTATCTGACACACCAACTCATAACACAGCAAATTATGGTGTACCTGCTTATCCTCACTATAGTACTTGTTCAGGAACTCCTGTAGAAATGACTATGAACTACATGGATTATGTGGATGATAACGCAATGTACATGTTCTCTAACGGGCAAAAAAGTAGAATGGCCGCTATTTTTGTAACCGGTGGAGCAAGAGCTGCATTTGGAATCTAAAAAAACAGGTTAAAATAAATGGGAAAAGCGAGGTGATTATCATCTCGCTTTTTTTTGTTTACCGCCCATATATAAAAGCTTTTTGCTATATTTATAATCTAAAATCGAATCATGATAACATCAAAAATTATTTCTAACGGAATTTTAAGGGCTTTAACAACAATCTTGGTTATTGCTGCCATTTTATACTTTCTATACGAAATACAAACAGTAATTGTTTACTTATGCATCTCATTATTACTGTGTTTAATTGCAAATCCGTTAGTACAATTTTTAAAAAATAAATTAAAATTCAGTAATTCCCTCGCAGCCACCACAACTCTGATTGTTTTTATATTGGCAATAGTAGGTTTTATATTATTATTTGTACCATTAATTATTTCTCAGGCTAATAATTTATCTCTTCTGGATACTAATAACCTGCAGCAGCAATTTATTGAAACAGAGAAAAGTATAGAAGCTTATTTTAATATTCAGCATGTAGATTTAAATAAAGTATTAAAAGATTCTAAAATAACTTCTATAATCGATTTCAGCTATTTTACCGGTTTTATAAATTCAATTTTAGGTTTTATGGCTAATATGGGTATGGGATTAGTATCTGTGTTTTTTATCACCTTTTTCTTTATTAAAGATCAGGATGCTTTTAAAGTAAGTGCCAGAAAAATTCTTCCGGATACTAATGAAGATAAAATCATAAACTCAATTACTAAAATCAACCATTTTTTGACCCGTTATTTTATTGGTTTACTGCTTCAATTAACGGTTGTGTTTATTTTATACCTGATTGTTTTAATGATTTTTGGCAATAAAAATGCTTTTGTAATTGCTTTTTTATGTGCTATTTTAAATATCATTCCTTACATAGGACCAATTATTGGAACTGTACTGGCAGGAATTTTAACCATGATCAGTATGATTGGAAGTGATTTCCAGACAGAAATTTTACCAAGAACCATATATGTAATCATAGGATTTTTAGTAGTTCAGGCTATTGATAATAATATTAGCCAGCCTATAATTTCATCAAAAAGTGTAAATTCGCACCCGCTGGAAATATTCCTGATTACTTTGATAAGCGGAATTACTTTTGGAATTGTCGGGATGATTATAGCTATTCCTGTATTTACAATGGTGAAAGTAATTTTGAAAGAATTTTTTCCTGAAAACAAAATTGTCTCCGTATTAACCGAAAGAATCTAACATTGAATACTTCTATTTTGCACCAAAATATTCAGGAGTTTATAACTCAAAATAGTGGTGCATCAATTACAAAATTAGCGCTTCAGAAAAATCCGTTTCCTGAAATCGACTGGATTTTAATCCTAAATCAGATTGAGGCGAAGTCTAAGGCAAAAGATAAATTACCAACCTGGTTTTTGACTGAAAATATTATTTATCCCGGTAAAATCTCTGTTGAGCAAACCTCATCTGAAAAAACTGCGGCTTATAAGGCTTCTTTGATTTCAGGTGACAGTTTAATAGATCTTACGGGAGGTTTTGGAGTAGATGATTATTATTTTTCCCAAAAATTTAAAAAGATTGCGCATTGCGAAATAAGCGAAGATTTATCTGCGATAGTAAAACATAATTTCGAACAGTTAAAAGTACAAAATTGCACTTTTTATGCGCAGGATTCTACCACAGTTTTAAAGGAACTGAATCAAAAATGGGATTGGATTTATATTGATCCTTCCCGTAGAAATGATGCAAAAGGTAAAGTTTTTATGCTGAAAGACTGTTTGCCAAATGTGCCTGATTTACTGGATTTTTATTTTGAAAAAGCAGATTCAATTTTAATAAAAACAGCACCTTTACTTGATCTTTCTGCAGGTCTATCTGAATTAAAATTCGTAAAAAACATACATATTATTGCGCTTGAAAATGAAGTAAAAGAGTTGCTTTTTGAAATTCACAATCATTATTCAGGTGAAATAACTATAAAAACAGCCAATTTACTAAAAGACAAAATAGAAACCTTTGAGTTTATTTTAGGTGATGATACTGTTTTTCCAATATATCATTTGCCTCAAAGATATGTTTACGAACCAAATTCAGCCATCATGAAATCCGGTGGTTTTGATGAAGTTAGTACTGTTTTCAATATTAATAAAATGCATAAACATTCTCATTTATATACTTCAGATGATTTAATTGATTTCCCGGGACGAGCTTTCGAAATCGAAAAAGTGATCCCGTATAGTAAAAATGAAATGAAAGCGGAACTCGTCAATCAACAGGCAAATGTTACCACGCGAAATTTTCCGGACACGGTAGAAAACATTCGAAAAAAGTGGAAAATAAAAAATGGAGGAAATTTGTATTGTTTTTTTACAACTGATAAAAATGATAGCAAAATAGTTTTAATTTGCAGAAAAATTATTTAAAAATGAAACCACTAATTACACTAACTTTTTTTTTATTAACCTTTACCGCATTCGCTCAAAAACCATGTGAATACAGTGCAAATGTAAACGACTCAATTGGTACTTATAAAATAACCAACGAATACCTGATGAGCGAAAAATATTTTGGAGGAACTTTTGACTATATTTTCTTCGCCCTGGCAAAAACGGATGGTATGCCAACATTAAATTTACAGCTTATCCAGAAAAGCAAAGATTTTATAAAAGCGAATTGTTTCGACAAAAACTCAAAAGTCTTTTTACAATTAGAAAACGGAAAAATAATAACACTTATCCATATCGACAGAGAAAGCTGTGGTACGCTTATTCATGACGATAAAGGTTTTGATAATCGTATCAATACCGGAATTTTTATGTTCATGAAAGAAAATTTCGAAGAACTAAAAAAATCCCCTATTGCCATTATGCGTATTAAATACCTGACGACTACAGAAGATTATATTGTAAAAAGAGAATTAACCTCAGAGTTAAACGGTAAAGTTTATAACCCGAATACGTACTTTATGGAAAACATAAGATGCGTTGAATAATTACTCGCAATTCCATTTTTGATTCGAGACTTTATCTTTCAGGCCTGTTTTTAGATTATAATGCCACCACTCTGAATCAAAAGAATTAAAGCCATTTTTTATCATTACTTTCTTTAGGTATTTTCTATTTAATTTTACTTCATTAGAAAGCATGGTATAATTATGACTGGCACGAATACCAAAAAAATCAAAAGGAGTTCCCATATCTACTTCTTTACCCTTTATATCAACCAACGAAATATCAACGGCTCCTCCTCTATTATGGATGGAGCCTTTTTTTGGATCTGCCACATATTCAGGGTTCGAAACAATCTCCCACATTTTTTTTTGGATTGATAATGGTCGGTAACAATCGTAAAGTTTTATCTTAAAACCTTTTTGCATAAAATCTTTATTTGCCGCTATTAAGGCCTGAACGGTTTTATAACGCAAAAGACATTCTGCACAATCATATACTTTTGCTTTTAGAAAATTATCCTCGGTTGCGTACTTCATATCGTATATAAAATCATTGCTGTAATCTCTTAAGTTTACAAAAGTCGTATCTGCTATTTCTTGTTTTGCAGGACTTGAATACATTTCATTTTGGGCTTTTGAAGAAACCATCCAGAAAAGTGGGACTATAAAAAATAAAGTTTTTGTAAATTTTATCATGAGGCAGATTTTCTTTCAAGTAAATATAGAAATAAAATAAGGATGCTAAAAAATAATAAAGAAATACATTTCTTATCTATTCTAAATTTCTCCCATCATCATAATATTTTCCTTCACACCTTTATTTTTCAACATTCTAAAATGCGAACGAACTGCATGATAAAATGGATAGGAAGTATACGGAAGGTCATATTCCTGAGCATAACGCCGTATTATGGGCGTAATATAAGGATAATAGGTATGCCCGACTGCGGGAAAGAGATGATGTGCGACATGATGCGTAAAACCTCCGTACAAGAAATTGGCTAATTTACTGTTTGTACTAAAATCTTTAGTCACAATCATTTGATGCATCGCCCAGGTTGCTGAAAGATTTCCGTCAGGATCTGTAACAGGAAAATGCGCATCTTCATCTACGTGTGTAGATACCAGTGCTACAACTCCTAACACACTTCCGGATAAATGCATAGCAAACCAAGCGCCCAAAACAAAATACCACGGCTGATTAAGTACGATCATTGGGATAAAAAGCAAGTAAAAGAGATTGATGATTTTTGCCGCAAACAGCATAAAAATTTCTTTTTTGGGAATTTTGTCTACTACTTTTTTTACGTAGTTGTCTTTCTTGCCAAAAAAGTCTTTGAAGTCTCTGATGTAAATCCAGTTCAGACTGTAAAATGGATAAATCAGCCACATATAAATGTGTTGGTATTTGTGATAATTAAACAAAGGGCTATTAGGGAAAATCCTGATGATATTGCTTTGCTTAATGTCAATATCCCAATCCGGAACATTGGGATAAGCATGATGAAGATTGATATGCCGTCGCGTCCAGAGCCAATGATTACCTCCAAAAAGTTCTAAAACATACATAAACCATTCGTTATGTTTTGCTTTTTTAAAGAGTGCTCCATGTGCCGCATCATGAAATGCGTTTATAAAAAGCATGATCATGGTGACACCACACAAAATATAAAAAAGGAATAATAATGGAGTGTGGTTTCCAAATAGCAAAATACAAGAATAAAATAGAAAGAAGAGAATTAAAAGTCCCAAAGACTTTATAATGTTGAATAGGTACAGGGATGAGTTTTGTAAAATAGTATTGTTCACTTCTGTGCGCATCTTTTTAAAAAAATCATCGGTACCGGCTTTAAGATAAACTGGTCGTTTTAATTTTTCCATAACATTGTTGCTAGAAATTCTTACAACAAATTTAATAAAATTTCTTAAAACACAGAAAAACAAAATATTACAAAATTAATACTGCTCAAAATCCATTAATCCTGCTTAATAAAATACAGTGATTGTTCATAATTGGCAATACGAATCAAGGCATTATAAATATATTTTGACACTAGAGCACCGCCATCGGTATTAATTAAATCAATATCATCTTCGGGCGTATGATATTGCGGATGTCCTCCGGTATGAAATCCGATGCAGGAAATCGAAGCTTTGTAAAAAGAAACATGGTCAGATCCTCCTACTTCACCTGCATGAATAACAGGATTAAGTCCGGTATTTTCGCCTAACTTCTTCATGAGTTCGACTCCATCCGGAAAAGTTCCGGCACCGCCCATATAAATTTGTTTTTCGTTATTTAGCCTTCCTACCATATCCATATTCAGCATTACTTTTACAGCTTGTTTTGAAACGGGTAAATGATTGACAAAATATTTAGAACCTATTAAACCTTCTTCTTCACCGCTAAACGAAATAAAAATGATGCTTCTTTTGGGTTTTATACTGGATTTTGATAATTCCTGTGCCATACAAAGTAAAGCCGAAACCCCTGAAGCATTATCATCTGCGCCGTTATGGATCGCTACAACTTCCTTTTTTTTACTGCTCGATCCGGGTCCGCCCCAACCCCAGTGATCATAATGCGCACCAATTACTATAAATTCATTTTTAAGATTTGGGTCTGATCCTTCGATATACCCAACAACATTTTGGGTGGCGACACTATCAGATTTCATTTTGTTTATTCCTTCTTTTACAAATACTTTAAAAGTTTGATAATAATTGTTATCAAATTCTTTCAGACCATATTTTTTAAAATGTGTCCTAATGTATGCTGCTGCTTTATTATTGCCTTTTGTACCCGGAAAACGTCCTTCTAATTTATCTGATGAAAAATATTTATCGTGTTTATAAAAGGTTTTGGCATTGATACCATCTTGTGCATTTGTAGTGATACAAGAGAATAATAAGCTTATAGAAAAGATTTTAAATGCTGAATATTGAAAAGATTTCATTTTTTATGATTCAATAAATTGATTGTATTTTATTTAAGTTCGAAAATTTTATCCATCAAGGTCCATTTTTCTCCCGGTTTTGCCCCCGGTAAGGCTTGTTGAAATTTCCACATCAAAGTTTCCCATTCCTGGACTTTGGGATTTGCCGCATCTAATTTTGACTTTTTTTCAAACGTAAAATCTGCATCTGCTTCTATAATCATAAACAAGCGATCTGCAACATTGTAGATTTCGAGAGTAATAATTCCTGCCTCTTTAATGCTTTCTTTAATTTCCGGCCAAACATCCTGATGAAACTTTATATATTCATGAATTAAATCAGGATCATTTTTTAAATCTAAAGTAAGACAATGTTTTTGCATAATTTCTTGTGTTTTTTTTAAGCTTCCAATCTTCAAATTAAAAGTTTTTTCACACAATTTAGGAATTATTTTAAAACTTATTTACCTCATTCCTTCAATTCAAAAGTTACATGCTTAATATACTTTCTGTTATAGGTATATAAAATATGAATTTTATGATCTGAGGTCTGAATAATTGCCGGATAACTAAATTCTCCTTCGGTTTGGTTTTCAAGATCAAATAGTTTTTTCCAATTTTCACCATTTTTAGAGTATTCAACATCTAATACATTACGGCCATTAAACCAGTCTTTACCTTGTCGCAAAGGATTATTGACCAACAAAAATGATTTTTTAGTCAAGGTTACGGCGTCAATTCCAGAGTTAGAATTTACAACATTGATACTGTCTGTGCGCTGCCATGAGTTTCCGTTATCTTTAGACCAACTCGAAATTATTTTATTGTGTTTGCTTCTCGATAACATCTGAATCTCATTAGCAGAATGAATAAGAAATGTGGGCTGGATGATCTCAAATTCTTTTTTGTCTTCGACCTCTATCTTTTCCCATTTATCAGTGGCTTCTGTATATTTTTCTACATGAACTCTCCACTTGTTATCGCTGACACTTTCTGTACTGCTGCCACATAAAATAATACCCGGAGTAGTTTCTATTGGTTTGTTTCTAATAGGTCCAAGTATGTCTTTTGGGAGATATTTAGGAGCGCTCCATGTATTTCCGTTATCTTTTGAGACGATCATAGCACCAAACCATTCTCTTGGATTTTTTCCAACTTTATAGAATAAATACAACTTCTGGCTTTTACTTTTAAACAAAACCGGATTCCAACACGGCAAAGTATCTTTTTGAGTTATTAAGGGTTCTACAAGATTTTTAGGCACAGACCATTTATTTTCTTTATAAACAGAAAAATAAATCCCTACATCTTTAGCTCCTTCATATTTACCTCCAAACCACGCTGCCATTAATTTATTGGGTTCAAGTTCTACTATTGTCGATGCATGACTATTAGCAGTAACCGGCTGATCTGTAATAAAATTTTGAGTAATATTAATGGCTTCCTGCTTTTTTATCGAAGAACAGGAAATGCTCATTAAAACTAAAAAAAGCAACAAATAATTAAACTTTGAAATCATGATGAATTATAAAAATTATTAAACAGAAAAATTATTTTTTCTTTAAACCTGCTTTATGTCCAATAACAGCATAGAATAAAATAAAAACATAACAAGGCAACAAGATCCAATATCCTTCTGTAGTAGCTTTTGCTGTTGCAGTAACATCATTCATACCCTGAGCCAGCATATCTGCTTTGTTTATATCTACAAATTTTCCATATAATGGCGGAATGATGGCGCCTCCTGAAATAGCCATAATCAACAATGCCGAAGCTGTTTTTGTAAACTTACCTAATCCTTTTAAGGTTAAAGGCCAAATCGCGGGCCAAACCAAAGCATTTGCAATTCCTAAAGCAGCTACAAATAAAATAGAAGTAAATCCTGTAGAAGCTACAATACAAAACGAAAGTAAAATTCCTAAAACTGCACTTGCGCGTAATGCCAAAGCCTGACTAATATATCTTGGAATTAAAAATGCTCCTAAACCATAGGTTACAACCATGGCCAATAATGTAAATGTGGTGAAAAATTTAGCGTCTCCCGCCGGAAAACCTAAAGCAATACCGTAAGCGATAATAGTATCTCCTGCAATAACCTCAACGCCTACATACATAAAAAGCGTTAAGACTCCCAACCACAAATGCGGAAACTGAAAAATACTCGTTTTTGTTGTTTCACCTTCTTTTGCTTCTGCAATAGGTTCTGCTTCGACATCTGGCAAAGGTGCTTTTCTAATTAATATTCCTAGAATGAATAAAACTACGGCCATTGTTATATAAGGCGTTACAACGCTATCTGCCATTGTATCTAATAATTTTGCTTTTTCGACGGCATTGACGACACTCAGTTTTTCTTTGATTTCATCTATTCCGGATAATAAGATAGAACCAAAAATAAGCGATCCGAGAGCACCGGCTATTTTGTTGCAGATCCCCATAATGGCAATTCGCTTTGCGGCGCTGTCTATTGGTCCTAAAATAGTGATATAAGGATTTGATGCTGTTTGCAATAAGGTCATTCCCGCACCCTGAATAAATATACCGGTCAAAAACATCCAATAGGTTCTTGCTTCGGCAGCAGGTATAAATAATAAAGCCCCGAAACCCATTATAAATAAACCTAAGGACATTCCTTTTTTATACCCAATTTTTGCCAGAATATACGACGCCGGCAATGCCATTACCACAAAAGAAATATAGGATGCCGATGCTACTAAAAGGGACTGGGCAGATGTTAGCTCATTGATTGTTTTCATAAACGGAATCAAAGCTCCGTTGATCCAGGTTACAAATCCAAAAACAAAAAACAGACTGGCTATAATTAAAATTGGAATTAATGTGTTTTTCTTATCAGAAGAGGAAATTGTAGTGTTAACCATAATTTTATATTTGATGATCCGGCAATTATGATGCTGTTTAATAAAATCAGTCTTGCCATCTCTAATTAAAATGCTGTTTTAATTTGTTCTCTTATTATTTATTCTATTCTCTATTTTCTTTATTCTTTTCTCTATTCTCTATTCTCTTCTCTCTCTATTCTAATTCTCTAAATCTTAATTATCTTATAAAACAAAAGGAGAGTTACCTCTCCTTTTGTCAATTTTAAGTAACGAACCTCTTTATCTTTACTTATTTTATTTTGTGTCCCACCAAAGTTTTGTTCCTCCGGTATCAGGTCCTTTTAATTTAGCGATTCCGTCAGTAACAGCATCTTTATTCGAAGAATATTCATTTGTTGTGTAAATGATTCTTTTCATCAGGCTTTTACCTACACCTGCATCATTATTATCTGTATTAAGCGGCGCATAAATTACTTTAGCATCACTTCTGCGTAAGTCAGCCCAGGATTCCCAAGATTCAGGAAAAATAGCCAAATACTTTTGAACTGCGATTTGTGTACGTTGGCTTGTTGCAGAAGCAGACCATGCAACAGGCAATTTAACCGGTATATCTAGTAAGTCTAAAGTTGGATAAACTGTTAAGACATTTGGTAAAGTTGGCAATGTACTTCCTGCAATGTAAGCATTGATAGCAGCAGCATCTGTGATTCCCCATTGTCTTAATGACAATCTGATACCTTCTTCATACAAACTTTGAGCACTTCCGCCCATGTTCCATCCGTTCAAGGCACCTTCTGCTCTGCTGAAATAGTTTTCAGAAGCCATGAATACTTCGATGTTTTTAGTTTCACTAAGATTTCCTGCGGCACCATTACCCATAATATCGTTGTTGAAAGCAGAGAACTTAGTAGTTCCAAACTGATCTTCCAAACCTCCAACTGGCTGACCTCTATAAACCAAAGTAGTCGCCTTAGGGTCAAGCGGAGCAAACCATTTTGCTAATCTTGGATCGTTGTATCCTACAAGAATACTTTCCATAGAAGCTGTCATAGTATATCCCCAGCTATTTACAATCATGTTTAAGTTGTTTGGTGTAATATTACTTGCTTTAAAGAAAGCTCCCTGCTCATTTGTTTGCATAACACCCGCAGCTACTGCAGCTTCGGCTTGTGTTTTTGCTTTTGCAGGTTCAATATCAGAAATTCTTAATGCTAAACGTAATCTTAAACTATTTCCAAATACTCTCCAGTTTGCAACATTACCGGCATACAAACGGTCATTAGGCTGAAATGATGCAACTGTTGGTACCGTAGAACTGCTTAATGTAGCATTTGCCTCATCTAATAATTTGAAAAAGTCTGTGTAAATAAATTCAACACTGTCATATGCTACTTTTTCTTTCTTATTACCTGCTTCTGTGTACGGAATTGGCCCGTAAGCATCAACCATTTGGTTGTACATAAAAACTTTCCAGATTTTAAGTATTGCCAAAGCTTCTGCATTTCCTTCAGATGCTTTGATAGCATTGTTCAAAGCAGGAACAGCAACGGTGTAAAATCTTGTCCATCCACGTCCTTCGTAACCATTTACGAATGCATTTCTTTCTGTACCATATCCACAATTTAGATAGTGAATAAAAGTAGAAGACAAAATACCTGTCGCGATACCCCATGTTCCCTGATCATCTACACCTGGTGAAGAATACGATCCGTTATGGATTCCGGCATAAATCGCAGATGCAAACGAAGGTCCCGCAAGAGTTGGATCTAACTGATCTTCTGTAAGCGAATTAGGATCAGTGTTTATGTGATCAAAGTCGTTTGTACAACTTGAAAAAACAGAAACCAGTGCTAAGGCAACTCCTAATGTTTTTATTTTAAAACTATATTTCATGATGTCTCTTTTTTTAATTAAAATCCGAATTTAACATTAACTCCATAATCTCTCGTTGAAGGAATGTTGAAAGATTCTATACCTTGCAAGTTTCCTGTACCTGCTCCTGCTTCAGGATCAAAATATTTAGCTTTATTCACGAAAAAGAATAAATTTCTTCCCACAAGTGAAAAGTCAATACTTGTAAAACCTGAATTATTCAATACACGTTTTGGCAACGAATATCCAAAAACAAGCTCTCTTAATCTAATGTTTGTAGCATCGTAAATAAAAGGTTCTGCGATAGGTGTTCTTTGTCCAATTGCTGTCCAGTATTGTTCTGCATTAATACTTACGGTATTTTGAGTATACGTTCCGCCGGCACCTGCAACAACACCATCAACAACGATTCCGCCTTCTCTTCCTGCTAAAGTAACATCACTAACTCCTAATCCTGCTTGTCTTGCCTGAGTGTATGAAATAACTTCACCACCAATTCTAAAATCAACAAGGAAGCTTAAAGAGAAATCTTTGTATTTAAAACTGTTTCTTAAACCTGCAGTCCAATCCGGGTTAAAGTTTCCTGCACGAACATCAAAACTATTTGTTGCAAGTGGAATACCTGCGCTGTTTACGATAATTTTTCCGTCAGGAGATCTTTGGAAACCTTTAATATATAAATCTCCATATTCACCAACCTGAATAACTTTACTTCTTACTAAACGACCTTCACCAAGAACTAATTCTTCTCTTCCTCCATAAATAGATTTTACTTCAGATTTGTATGTTGCGTAGTTTGCAGTAAGATCCCATGAGAAATTTTCTGTTTGAATTGGAGTTGCTGTAAAAACAACCTCAATACCTTTGTTCTGAATTTCTCCACCATTAACTACAGCTCTTGAAGTCGAAGAAGATTCCGGAGTATTGATGTAGAAAATCTGATCTTTTGTATTTGTCTGGAAATACGTTACGTCTAATCCTATACGATTTTTTAAGAATTTAAGTTCACCACCAAACTCAACAGAGCTTGACATCTCCGGTCTTAAATTTGGGTTTGCAGCAGTTGTCTGAGCATATAACATACCACCATTACCACCAATATAAGATAATCTTGAACTTGTTTGGTAAGGATCAGTATCGTTACCCACTTTTGCGTAAGAACCTCTTACTTTTGCATAACTGATAACTTCCGGTAAAGTAACCATATCAGAGATAACTCCTGATAAACCTACAGATGGATAAAAGAAAGATCTGTTTGCAGCCGGTAACGTAGAAGACCAGTCATTTCTTGCTGTTAAATCTAAGAATAAATAGTTTCTAAAACCAATTTGTGAGAAACCGTACACAGAGTTAATTTGTTTCTCTGAAGCTGTAGAAGTAGATTGAACTGTTGATACATTTGATAGGGCAAAAAAGTTTCTTTTACTTAAAACTCCTCCTGAATATAATGAAGAGCTATTTTGTTGCAATGTATTTGCTCCGGCATTAATCCCGATAGAGAAATCTCCAAATTTTTCGTTATAAGAAAGCAAAGCATCTGTATTGAATTCGCTTACTGTTTCATAAGATTCGCTGTAAGAACCAAGATTGTTGTTAAAAGCTATTGTAGCATATCTGTTTCTAACATTCTTGTTTGTCATTTGGTCTAAACCAGTTCTAACTTGTAAACTTATGGTATTTGTAAAATCATATTTAAGAGAAGCAAGTCCTATAAATCTGTTTCTTTTATCTTTACGTGCATCATCACGCAATGCAGACCAGAACGGGTTTCCACCAGGAGCTCCGGCTTCATCTAAGAAATAGTTCATTTGTCTTTGTCCTGCAGCATCAAAATATTCAAAATCCTTGTAATCATTATATTTAATACTACGTGGCAATAAATAAGCTGATGTACCAATAGATTCTTCTCCCGTTCTTAATAAATTATCGATATTCTGAACGATATAGTTTGTTTTTACATCTAATGATAATTTATCAGATATTTTACTTGTCAATCTTAAGTTAAGATTATGTCTGTCTAACTCGTTTCCTCCCACAATACCTTCAGCACGTGTATTGGTATAAGAGAAATACCCTTGTGCTTTTTCATTTCCTGTAGTTACAGTCAATGTGTTTGCTAAGTTATAACCAGTTTTGTAGAAATCTATAACGTTGTTTGGCTGAGCGCTGTAACTAGTTGTTGCAGGACCTGCATAATTAGGATTACGAACCAACTGCCACGCAGAAACCTGACTTCCGTCTAATTTACCCCCCCAGCTCGCGCTTGAAGTTGGGTTATAAGCTCCCAGAGTTCCTTGTCCGTATTCGTTTTGTAAGTTCATCAGATTATATGCTGATGAAGCCATAAAGTTAGACGATAGGGAAACCGAAGTTTTTCCTGCTTTACCTGATTTTGTTGTAATTACGATAACACCATTACTTGCTCTTGTACCGTAAAGTGCTGCAGCAGATGGTCCTTTAAGAACAGTCATCGAAGCAATATCTTCCGGGTTAATATTCGAAATACCGTCAGGTTGTGTAGTTCCACCTGTATCGATATCCGGATTTGTATTTGTTGTTCCGTTACTAATTGGCACACCATCTACCACATACATTGGCTGGTTGTTTCCTGTAAGTGATCTGTTTCCTCTTAGTGTAATTCTGGAAGAAGAACCAACCCCGTTTGAAGTGGTAGAGAAGTTAAGACCCGCAACTTTACCTGAAAGTGAGTTGGCTACGTTTAAGGATCTTGCTTCTGAGAGTTCGTCTACAGAAATGTTCTGAGCAGAATAGGTAATTGCTTTTTTCTCTCTTTTGATACCCAGAGCGGTTACGACTACTTCGCCTAATTGTTGTGTAGCGGCACCTAAAGCGGCATTAATTGTTGTTTGTGTCCCTACGGCTATCTCTTTTGGAGCTGAGCCTACATAGGTAAAAACCAAAACTGCTGATTGATTTGGAACATTTATACTGTACTTACCATCAAAATCTGATGATGCACTTGTCTTTGTTCCTTTAACCACAACATTTGCCCCCGGGATCGGAATTCCCGTTGAAGCATCTGTTATCGTTCCTTTTACTGTAGTTTGTGCTTGTGTGCTTTGGAATGCAAACAAACAAAACAGAAACAGTAATTTTAGTACGTCCTTAATCATATTAGTTGTTTTTTTAGAGTTAATAACATGTTAAACTTAAGAATACATTTTGTTAACAAAATATTATTTCGACAAATGACAATTTTGAAAAGGTGTTGGGTAAACTTTAACATTTAAAAACAACAAAAGGGTTAGATTTGTAATCTAAACCCTCTTTATTTGAGTAGTACTCTCTTAATTAAATCTAACTTATTTATCGTTTTTTCAAAGGTATTCTTTACTTAATACTTAAAACGATAAACATTTTATTTGTTTTTATCAAATTACTGCAAAACTTTAAAATTCGTTTTTTGAAGGTCAACCGAGTTTCCGCCAACCATAACTTCAAAATCGCCGGGTTCTACAACTCTTTTCATCTCCCTATTCCAAAGAGACAATTCATCCGGAGTAATTGTAAATTCTACTTTTTTAGTTTCTCCTTTTTTAATAAATAATCTCTTGAAACCCTTCAATGTTTTTTCCGGAGTTGTTACGCTACTATATATATCATTAATGTATAATTGCACAACCTCATCTCCGTCATATTTTCCTGTGTTCTTAACATCGATACTTACTTTTAATTCTCCGTCGGTTTTGATCTCTTTAGAACTAATTGCAAGGTTCGAATATTCGAAAGTGGTATAACTTAACCCATAACCAAATGTATAAAGCGGATTTTCACTTTCAGAAACATATCTATGAATCGCAGATGGTTTTTGATTGTAATATATAGGTAACTGCCCAACAGATTTAGGAACGGTAATAGGCATTTTTCCACCCGGATTATAATTTCCAAACAACACATCGGCTACAGCCTTTCCTCCTGCTTCACCCGGAAACCATGCTTCTACAAGAGCTGGAATGTTTTCGCTGATCCAGTTTGTCGAAAGCGGACGTCCGTTTAATAGCACACAAACGACCGGAGTTCCTGTTTTCTGGATTGCTTCGATCAAATCTTGCTGCATTCCGTGTAAATCTAAACTGGCTACATCTCTGTTTTCTTCTACCAATTCGTTCGATTCTCCTAAAACTACAATCGCAACATCTGCTTTTTTAGCAATATCGATTGCCGGCTGAAAGTTTACTTTTTCCAGATTCCAGCGTAAGTGCGCTCTGGCTCCCCAACCGCCTTCCCACATTTCTATGCGGACTTTGTATTTTTTTCCTGCTTCAATATTTTTTGGAGTAGTAACCATACTTGTAGCACCTTTTGTCCAGTTGTCGATCACTAATTGATCGTCAACCCACATTCTGATTCCGTCATCAGAACTTAAACCCAACCAGCCATCAAAAGATTTATCTGATTTTATATAACCTGTCCAGCGAATCGAAAAATCATCATCTGTAACACCATCGCCCGGAGACCAAGGCCAGTCAAATTCCAGCTGATTGTCAATACGTGTTAATGCTGGTGTTCCTTCAACATTTCTGTTATTAAAATATTCTCCTTTTAATCCGTTTTGAGCTTCATCCGGGGTAAACAAATATTTCGACGGAATAATTTGTCCTTTTACAATCAGAGGAACACCTTCTTCATAAAGAACATTTGTTTTTGCACCAACAACTTGTTTAACACCTTCCAGAACTGTAGTTCCTACTTTATTTTTTACAGCATATCCTCCTAATCTTGATGCATCAGCATTTGGTCCAATAACGGCTACTGTTTTTATATCCTTATTTAAAGGAAGAATATTGTTTTCATTTTTTAATAAAACAATAGATTTATGACCTGCTTCTAAAGCAATATCCTGATTTTCTTTAGTATGAAAACGTTCTTTGATTAAATTTTTATCTGTGTATGGATTTTCGAATAATCCCAATAAAAATTTAAGTCTTAAAACTCCACCTGCAGCACGATCAATTTGCTCCATTGTCAGTTTCTTTTCGTTTACTAATTCAATGATACTTTGTTGCCAAAACTCATTTGTAAAATCATAAAATTGCATATCGACTCCGGCAGCAATGGCTTGCCTGATACTTTCTTTAGGAGAATCTGTTACATAATGCGTTGTTTGCAGGTATTTGATAGCACCCAAATCTGATACTACAATTCCTTTAAACCCCCATTCTTTTCTTAAAACATCTGTCAATAACCAATGATTTGCTGCACAAGGAATTCCGTCTAATTCAGAGTACGCACACATAGTTCCCAGAGCGCCGCCTTTTCTAAATGCTTTTTCAAATGACGGAAGATGATCTTCGCGAGCTGAACGTTCTCCCACTAAAATTGGAGATGAATTTCCTCCCGCTTGCGGAATACCGTGAACAGCAAAGTGTTTTGGCTCTGCAATTATAGTACGATCTGATCTTAAATCATCTCCCTGCATTCCCTTAATCATTGCCAGACCAATCTCACTGTTTAAATATGCATCTTCACCAAAAGTTTCGGCAACCCTTCCCCAACGTGGTTCGCGGCCAAGATCTAAATTAGGTCCTAAACCAAAATGAACCCCGTGTGCTCTGGCCTCTGTAGCAATTACTTTACCCACTTTGTCCATTACACTAGTATCCCATGTTGCTCCCAAACCAATATTCATTGGGAAAGCCGTGCTTCCGTCATCTAAATAACCGTGAAGCATCTCGCACATGATAAGAGCAGGAATTCCCCATTTGTTCTTTTTGATTACCTCACTCTGAAGATCGTTGATCATTTTTGCAGAGCGGGGATAAATGTCATGAATTGCTCCAATACCCAGATTACCTATTTTAAGATCTGATTTTGATTTAGAAAAATCTTCTTTTTCCTTAAAAAATTCTCCTTTGTACATATCCATCTGGCGTACCTTTTCCTCCAGGCTCATTCGGCTTAACAAATCTGTCAGCCTTTCTTCAACAGGTAATTTAGGATCCTGATACGGGTATTTTTTTTGTGCTTGAGCATGGTTAAAAAAACCTACAGCCATTACAAAGATAATGGCTGTTTTTTTCATTCTTAATTGTAACATAGTTGTGTTGTTTTTAATTTTGAATCACTTTCAGCTTTGTTCCATTTACAAAATCTTCGTGCGAAATAAAAAAGCTATTGTGTGGTTTTCCGTTTATCTCAATCGAATTGATTTTTCCGTCATTATTGACTTGTCTTTCGATTACAATGCTTTCTTTTTTATAATATCGTGGATCTAGTTTGATCGTCACTCTATGAAACATTGGTGTTGTAATGGTATAAATTGGATCTCCGGGAGATATAGGATAAATTCCCATCATAGAATAAACCAACCAAGCTGACATTGTTCCGGTATCATCATTTCCGGGTAATCCTTTTGGTTTGTTCTGGAAATATTCTTTTACCAGTTTTTTGACCATTTCCTGACTTTTCCATTCTTCTCCTTTTATGTAATTAAACAAATACGGATAAGCAATGTCCGGTTCGTTTGCCATATCAAATTGTTTGATATCAAAAACTTTTTGCAATTGATCAGAGAAAGGTTTGTCACCGCCCATTAATTTAATCAATCCCTTAATATCATGTGGCACCATAAAAGCATATTGCCATGCATTTCCTTCTATAAAACCAACATTCTCCTCAAAATTAGCTCCGGATACAGGATCAAAAGGTTCATACCATTTTCCGTTAGCAGTTCTTGGCCGAAGTAATTTTAAATCCTTGTCATATAATTTTTGATACGATAGTGAACGTTTTGTAAAGCGTATGTAATCGTCTTTTTTGCCTAAAGCTTTCGCCAAAAGTGAAATCGCATAATCTGAACTGTTATACTCTTGCGTTGTAGAAACCGGACCACGATAATTAGTTGATAAATAACCTTTTTCGATATATTCTTTAAGTCCGGGACGCAACGGATTATTTTCTATTTGATCTGCTCCTTTTAGCATTGCATAATATGCTTTGTAAATATCGAAATCCTGAATTCCCTTCAAACACGCATCTACTATAACAATACTGGCCGGATCTCCTACCATTGTAAAGGTTTCGGTTGAATTTAATTCCCATTTTGGCAGCCAGCCATTTTCATCATACATTTCCAACATGCTTTTTATCATATCAGATTGTTGCTTAGGATAAATCAACGACGTTAACGGATGCATGTTTCGATATGTATCCCATAGTGAAAATACAGTATAACGAGTGCCTCCGGTTTTACCAATCTTGGTTCTTTTGATTACAGGATATTCTCCATTAACATCATTTAAGGTATTGGGATGAATTAATGTGTGATATAAAGCCGTATAAAAAATCGTTTTATCATCTGTTGAACCACCTTCGACTAAAATCTTTGAAAGTTCTTCATTCCATTCGTTGTAAGTTTCTTTATAAACGGCATCAAAAGATTTGCTTCCGGTTTCTTTTTCCAGATTTTCACGGGCGTTTTCAATACTTACGTAGGAGATACCAATTTTAACCTCAACGGTTTCCTGCTTGTTAAATTTATAAGAAAAATAACTTCCAATACTGTCACCAACAACCGTTTTAATGGTGTTTTCCATTATTCTGGCTTTACCATTATATCCCATCCATTGTGCTTCAGCACCATTATATTTGGCAGGTTTTTTCCAAACACCAAATTTATCAGCGGGTTTAGAAAATTTTGCCACAAAATAAACCGGATAAGCATCTTCCGGACTGTTGTAACAAAACGAACCAACGCTTCGCATTCCTTCAATTTCTGTAGGAGAAACGACTTTTATCATCGCGCCTTCTTCATTGGTTAATCCTAAGCCAAGGTTCAGTAAAATATTCGATTGTCCTTTTGGGAAAGTGAATCTGCTTACACCTACTCGTTTCGAAGCCGTAAATTCTCCTTTAACTTTATATTTGTCGATATTAACACTATAAAAAGCTACTTTTGCAATTTCATCAGAATATGTAGAACCGTATTTTAAATGATCGATTTCAACATTTCCTGTTGTTGGCATTAATAAAATAACGCCTAGTTCCGGACATCCGACACCGCTTAAATTGACCTGACTAAAACCGGTTAAAAAGGTATTTTCTTTCACATATGGATTCGACAGCCACTGACTGTCTTTTTCTAACGGGCGGTTTTGTGGCCCGGCAACATTAAACGGACTAATACTAGCCATACCTCTTGGTGCAATTGGTCCCGGAAAAGCAGCGCCGTAATTGGAAGTACCAATAAACGGATTCACGAAATCTGCCGGTTCTTGTGCAAAAATAGTTATGCTAAAAAACAGCATGCTAAAAAAACATGCTGTTTGTATGGTTATCCTTTTATTTAAAAGCATAATAATTTTTATCTGTTAATCGTTTCAATTTTTAAAGTCCACGCTTCTTTGCATGGCAAATTTTTTCTAAGGCTTTCCGGAATTACTACTTTAACTCCTTGTGCTTCTTTTGTCCACTTAAGAGCAGTTTTAGAACCTAACATGGTGATTTTTGTTCCTTTTTTAGGATTAATAGATTTTACAACCACTTCTGCAGGAATCTTATCTTCTCCTTCTTTTGCTAAATAAAACAAAAATACGTTACCTGCGTTATTTTGCGTCATACAAATGTTATCTTCTTTAAAAGGCTCGATTGGTTTTGTATCATAAATTGCTGTACTGTTTACTTTCATCCAATCTGCGTAAGCTGCCAATAAATCATAAGCTCCCTGCTGCCATTCTCCTTCCGGACTAGGCGCAACGTTTAATAATAAGTTTCCGCCTTTTGCCACAATATCAACCAACATATGAATTCCTTGTCTTCCTGTCATATATGTCGCATCCGGAGAATAGGACCATCCGCCGCCAGACGTTATACAAGATTCCCAAGGATAAGGAAGCGTTTTTGCAGGAACACGGCCTTCAGGTGTCAGGTAATTTTGATTTTTACCATGAACGGCTCTGTCGACAACGATTAATCCCGGTTGTTTTTGACGTGCTTTTACAACCAATTCGTCCATTTTAGGATCCTGATCTACAACTCTGTGTTTGATAAATCCATTTTTAGATTCGTTTTCAGCAAATTTTTCATCGTAGTTTTCTTTTAAGTTTTGCTGATCTCTTTTTCTAACCCATCCTCCATCAAGCCATAAAATATCTACTTTACCATAATTCGTAAGGATTTCTAAAATTTGATTGTGTGTAAAATCAACATATTTCTGCCATTTTTCAGGATACAAGGACGGATCATAGTTTACGTTTCTGTCGAAAGGAGGAAAATAAGGATCCCAGTAATTTTCGTTATGCCAGTCTGGTTTAGAGAAATAAGCTCCGGTTGAGATATTTTCGGCTCTAAAAGCATTAAAAACTTCTTTCAAAATATCCGCTTTTGGATTTGTACTGTACGGACAATCTTTATCTGTTACTTTATAATCAGAGTATTTTGTGTCATACATATTAAATCCGTCATGGTGTTTCGTAGTGAAAACCATGTATTTCATTCCTGCCGCTTTTGCTGCTTTTGCCCATTTTACAGGGTCAAATTTAGTTGGATTAAATGTTTTTTTCAATCCTTCATAATCTTTTACATATTGATTATAATTGGCCGGATTACTTCCTTTTTTACGTTCGCACCATCCATAATCTTCCGGACAAATAGACCATGATTCTACTATTCCCCATTGGCTGTAAGTTCCCCAGTGCATTAACAATCCAAACTTTTTACCTTGCCATTGTTCTAAATTTTTCAGCACCGCCGGATCCGTTTCCGGTACATAACGTTCATCTTCATAAATGGCCTGCGAAAACATTTGGACTGAAAATAATATCGCGATTATGAATATTCCTCTTTTCATCTTTATTCTATTTTATGGTTTTGTTTTTGTTTTGTTTTTTGGTATAAATGTTTTGTCTTTCGACCAAAGGGAGAAATCACATTAGAAATTCAGCAAAGTAAAGGACAATCTTTGTCGAGCTTCTTGCGGAGATCCCTCGTTCCCCGGGATGACAATCTTGTGGTTACTTTATCATTAAATAAATACTCCAAATTAGTTTTTAATTCACTAAAATCTCATCGACAAACAACCACGAAGATTCTCCTTTTGGGCTTTTCTTCAGGTTTACGGCGATTACTTTTACGAATCTTGTATTTATTTTTGCAAAATTGATTTTGAAATCTTTCAGCTCCGAAGTTACATTTGCGGCATACGGACGTGAAATTTTCCCTACTTCCTGATATTTGATTCCATCATTAGAAATTAAAACCTTGATTTTTACCGGAAAATTAACTCCCGAACCCTGACTTTCTAAAGTTCCAACAATTACCTGCTCAATACTTTCCTGCGTTCCCAGATCAACCACAACTTCCATATCATTTACCAGCCATGCCTGCCATTGTCCGTCATGGAAATTTTTTGATCCTCTGATGGTATTGGCCAAAGTAAAAGGTCCGTCGCCTTTATAATTATCATTAAATGGCGTTAGATAATTTACTTTATGTCCTACAGCTTTATGAAATATGATGGTGTCTGTAAATGTTTTACCAACCGGTTTTTCATTTTGAAACAACGACGCTTTTAAAACTGTTGTTCCGTTAAACTGGATTGGATTTGTATATTTTAAAGCATTTTGATCTATATTTTTATCGCCTAAAACATAACGGATATCCGGATTTGGAAATTCGTTTTTCAACGTAACATTAATTTGTTTTTTAGCCAAATCTGCGCTTGAAGATGCTGTAACGAGGTAAGCACTTTTGGCATAATTGATTCCCAGATAATCATAACGTTTTAACATTGGTGCTAATCTTGTCGTAAAATCATTCCAGTTTCTGCTATCCTTACTACTCCACAATACTTCAGATAAAGCGGCTAATCTCGGGAAAATCATATATTCTGAGTCCTTTGGTCCCGCAAGATGTTCTGCCCATAAATTGGCCTGACCACCCAAAACATGACTCGCTTCCTGAGGTGTCATTGTGGGTACAACAGGATCAAATTCGTAGACTTTGCTTAACGGAGTATACGCATCAAAAGCTAAAGGTTCTTCATTTTGTGGCCCTTGGTAAAAATTAAAATAACAATGCGATTCCGGTGTCATAATAACATCATGTCCCTGTTCTGTTGCTTCAACTCCGCCTTTTGTTCCTCTCCAGCTCATTACTGTAGCTTCAGGAGCTAAACCGCCCTCCAGAATTTCATCCCAGCCAATTACTTTTTTACCTTTAGAATTAATGTATTTCTCCATTCTTTTTACAAAGTAACTCTGCAATTCATGTACATTTTTCAAACCGTTATCCTTCATTCTTTTTTGACAATGAGGACATTTTTCCCAATTGGTTTTCGTGGCTTCGTCTCCTCCAATATGAATGTATTTTGAAGGGAAAATAGTGATAACCTCGTCGATCACATTTTGCAAAAACTCAAATGTGGTTTCTTTTCCTGCACAATAAATATCTGTAATAGGCCATAATCCGCCTGATGGAACACCAATGCGCTGGTCAAAACAAGCCAGTTCCGGATATGATGCAATGGCAGAACTTACGTGTGCCGGCATTTCGATTTCAGGAATTACTTCAATATTTTTTGTGGCGGCATATTTTACGATTTCTTTTAATTCTTCCTGCGTAAAAAATCCTCCATATGTTCCTTTTTCATCCGGATTTGTGGTCAGTCTCGCGTTCCACGAAACATTTTCCTGATCGACTCTCCACGCTCCGACTTCGGTTAGTTTTGGATATTTTTTAATTTCAATTCTCCAACCCTGATCGTCAACCAAGTGCAAATGCAAAACGTTCATTTTATGCATTGCCAAACGATCTATGGTTTCCATTATATAATTTTTGTCGAAAAAGTGACGCGATAAATCGAGCATTAAACCCCTCCATTTAAAACGCGGTTCATCTGTAATTGTAACATTCGGGATCTGCCATTTTTCTGATGTAATAGCATATTTGCTTTCAATAGCCACCGGAAGCAATTGCCTGATTGTTTCTAGTCCATAGATAAAACCGGCATTTCCGTTTGCTGTAACAGTAATACTATTATTAATTACTTCTAATTTATAAGCTTCTTTATGAAAAGCCGGATCAACCTTAAACTGAATAAAATTACGCTGAGGGGCTTTTGTTCCTAAAACCGGACTAAATCCTGCCGCAATTTGAAACTTACTGATTAAGGCAGTCGAAATATCTTTTTGAAAATCTGTATTGGCAACAAAAACGGTATTTTTAGAAAACTCAAAAGTTCCGGATTGTATCAGCAATTGATTTGGTTTCGGGATAATTTGAATGTCTTTATCCGTATATATTTTTTGACTATAACCCAAACTTAAAACAGCAAAGAAGATTAAGACAAATAGTGGTTTTAATGTTCTCATAATATTATTTTAAAGAGGGTGTTATTTTAAATTGATACTGATAATTTTTGTCTCTCAGTAAGTATTTTTCCATTGGCCAGGCTTGCCAGCTGTCGATTCCTCCGACTCCCATTTGTTTATAATCGATTTTTAAACTTGTCAGATCTCTTTCTTTTAATTCAGCAGCATGTCTTTGGTCTTTTTGCAATCCGTCGTCCAGATCTTCATTTAAATAATGTAAAGCTGTCACGGCGAGCAATTCATCAGATGTAACTGTTAATTTCAATTTATCACCTGATAATTCTAAAAAGCGGACATCTGTTTTATTTCCGGTTTCCTGCGGACGGATATACGGATAATATTGCTCAGAAACGGTTTGCGTATAAAGTCCCACTTTTGAACTGTAATTTCTGTCGATATAATTTTCGTGTGGTCCTCTTCCGTAATACGCCATATTGCTAAAATCTTTAGGAACTATTACTTCCATACCAAATCTGGGCAAAATAGGCTGTTCTTTGGTTTTATCAATATTTAAATTCTCTTTTACAATTAATTCTCCGTTGCTGTTAAACTCATAATTAAGTTCTAAGGTCGAAGAAACCTGAGGCAGACTATACGTTGCTTTTACTATAATTTTATTGTCTTTTGTGGCAGAAAATGTCCAGTTTACAAGCGTTGGATTATCTGTGGCGTCTTTCCAGGCTTTTAAGTTGATCTGAAAATTAGCTCCAAAATCATTATCGTTTGGCGCTCTCCAAAGATTTGGACGCAATTGATAGCCATCTTTTATGATCGAAAGATTATCAAATGAATACCCATTTATAAAGCCTGTTTTTTTATCGAAAGCAATTTGAGCTTTATCACTTTTAAAAACCGTACTACCGGCTTGTTTCTCTACAGTAATTTTTGATGCGCCTTCGATTTTTATATCATTTTTCCAGGTTCCTTTATACGCTAATTGTTCTGTCGCAATTTCGAATCCTTTTGGTAAAAGCGGTTCATCTTGTTTTAATTGATAACTGATGTTTACAAAAGCTTCCTGAAATTTTTTATCGCCTAATTTAATAGGCAAAGTATACGTTTTTGACTGTGTAGGATCGATTGCCAGATAATCAATAACTCCTGTGTCCTGTGCAACTCCGTCCAGAATTAATTTCCAATGCAAAGTCACATTGCTCAAATCTTTAAACGAGAATTCATTATACACTTTAATAGTTGCTGTTTCTTTATTTTCCCAGGAAGTCAGAATATTTTGCATTACATTTTTTACTTCAAAAGCATGCGGATTAGGTTTTCTGTCTACTGTAAAAACACCGTTATTTACGAAGTTGTTATCGCTTTTTACATCTTTTGGACCAAAGTCTCCTCCATAAGCCAGAATTTTAGTTCCGTCAGGTTGTGTTTTATATACTGATTGATCGATCATATCCCAAATAAATCCGCCCTGAAAGTTAGGATATTTACGAATCACATCCCAATAATCTTTAAAATTTCCCATAGAATTTCCCATTGCGTGAGCATATTCGCACTGAATGTAAGGTCGTGACGGATTTGGGTTTGCCAGAATATATTCCTCCATTTTATTAGGAGAACTGTACATTGGGTCGATAATATCAGAATCCCATTCGAATTTTAAATCCTTTCCGTCCCAAGCTCCGGCTGTTGCTCTTTCGTACTGGATTGGTCTTGATTTATCACGGTTTTTAATCCACAAATAACCTCTGTAAAAGTTATAACCGTTTCCGGCTTCATTACCCATGCTCCAGATAATAATCGAACTATGATTTTTATCTCTTTCGATCATACGCTGCATACGCTGAATGTGTGCCAACTCCCAATCTGGTTTGTTTCCCAGTGTTTTGGTAATATCATACCCCATTCCGTGTGATTCTATGTTAGCTTCATCAACCACATAAATACCATATTTATCACATAATTCGTAAAAATATTCATCATTAGGATAATGTGACATTCTCACCGCATTGATATTAAATTCTTTCATGATTTTAATATCCTGTTCCATTCTTTCTCTTGAAATTGTTTGTCCCGTTACCGGATCTACTTCATGACGGTTTACTCCTTTTATATAAATTGCTTTTCCGTTTACTAAAAGCTGTCCGCCTTTTATTTCTACTTTTCTAAAGCCAACATTTTGATTGATTACCTCAACAATATTGCCTTTTTTATCTTTTAAAAGAAAGCTCACCTGATATAAATTCGGAATTTCAGCGCTCCATTTCTTCGGATTATTTACAGCAAAGTCAAAAGTTTGTTTTTCGCTTAAAGCAGAAATAACTTTTGAAGCAATGATTTTGTCCCCTTCTTTTAGCTGAACGTCTAAAGTATAGGGTTCCTTTTTATTTAAATCAGAGAATTCAGTCGAGATTTTTAACGTACCATTTACGTAAGAAGCATCTAAATCCGGAATGATTTCATAATCTTTTAAATGTGTTTTATTTCTGGCTACCAAATAAGAATCTCTTGTGATACCGCTCATTCTCCACATATCCTGACATTCTAAATACGAACCGTCATTCCATTTCATCACCTGCAAAACGATGGTATTTTTACCTGTTTTTACATATTTGTTTAAGTTAAATTCAGAAGGCAGTTTTCCGTCTTCGCCATATCCTACATAAACATCGTTTACCCAAACCGTAAGATTTGACTTTGCAGTACCAACATGAAGAAAAATATCTTTCCCTTCCCAGGATTTATCAATTGTAATTTGTTTTCTGTAAACACCCGTAGGATTATATTTAGTAGGCACGAACGGGGGATTAGGCGCCATTAAATAATCGAAATCATACGTAGTGTTTACATAAACAGGATATCCGTAACCATTGACATCCCAGCTTGCGGGGATTTTAAAATTATCCCAGGACTTATCATTAAAATTGCTTTTCTCAAAATCCTTTGGAAGCACGCCCGGATTATCTGCATATTTAAATTTCCATGCTCCGTTAATGTCCAGATAATTTTTAGACTGTCTCCATTCATTTTTGTTTGCTAGTGCTTCATTTTCAAAAACATAATAAGCAGCATGCATGGGTTCTCTATTATCTTCATTGATTTTTTCGTTCTGCCAGAACGGAACTTTTTCCTGTGCATTTATAGTTACTACAGAAGCAATAAATAATGATAATATGGATATTATTTTTTTCATTTTTTGTCTTTTTATTCTCTGTGTGTTTGCGAGTTGGAAATCTTAAAGTTTGTCATTTCGACCGAAGAGAGAAATCACACTATTGTGTTCAATCTTCATTCTTTTCAACAGATTAAAATCCGTTGCTACAAAATAATTCGTTCCTCCGGAACTCTACAATAGAGTCTTAAGCTCGAAACATATTCTAGGGATGGATTTTAATCCATCCATTGCAATTACAAAGCTTTTGAACGTTAATTATTTATCCCACGACATTTTAAATTTTGCATCTTCCATTCGGTGTCCTTTTTCGTCATCAGATACGGCGTAGTTAAAACCGGATCTAAGACTGTAACCTGCATGTTCGCCGTTTTTATTGAGCGCAATAAAACCAACTTGCAGATATTCCATGTCTTTGTGATTTTTATGTTTGTTGTAAATACGTTCCGTGATTTCTTTACAGGCATCAAAAGGCGATTTTCCCTGACGCATTAATTCGACTACCATTGCGCTTCCTGCAGTTCTGATAACGGCTTCACCCAAACCTGTTGCAGCAGCGGCACCTACTTCGTTGTCCAGAAAAAGACCCGCGCCGATGATTGGGGAGTCACCGACGCGACCGTGCATTTTCCAGGCGGCTCCACTTGTAGTACAGCCTCCAGAAAGATTGCCGTCTTGATCTAACATTAGCATGCTTATGGTATCGTGATTTTCTATATTAATAACCGGTTTATATTTTGAATCTTCCAGCCATTTTTTCCAGTCTTTTTCAGATTCCGGAGTCAGTAAATTTTCTTCTTTAAATCCTTCAGACAAGGCAAATTGCAAAGCACCTTGTCCAGCTAACATTACGTGTGGCGTATTTTGAAGTACTCTTTTTGCGACTGAAATGGGATGCATAATACCTTGCAGGAAACAAACTGATCCACAATTGCTGTTATGATTCATTATACAGGCATCAAGAGTCACTTTTCCTTCACGATCCGGATATCCGCCATAACCCACACTGCGAACATTAGGATCTGCTTCGGGAATTTTCATCCCGGCTTCGATAGCATCCAAAGCTGGTTTACCGGCTTTCAATTGCTTCCAGCTTTCCTGATTTGCAGGCAAACCATGATTCCATGTTGAAATAATAACAGGCTTTTTTGTTTTTTTTGAATCAAATTCTAATGTGCCTTCTTTTTCATCTTCCTGATTTTTAGCAAATCCGCTTAAACCCATAACAGCACTTACTGCTAATGTGCCTAAAGTTGCTTTTTTGATAAAATTTCTTCTGTTTGACATGGTGTTTACTTTTAAATGGAATCTGATGTTTTTTATTCTTTTTTACACATTTAAAACTATGTTTCTATGTGTTAAAACTTAATTATCTCAGTTTTGTCCTCCTTCGTTGCTCAGGATGACAAACTCTTGGGTATACTTTTATTTTAAACTTGCTTTTGTTTCTCTGATTGTTTTCAAATTACTTTCTGTCAAAGCATTTCCGTCGAAGAACGAAACACCTACTGCTCCATTTTCTTTGGCCAGTAAAATAGCTTCTTTCAGTTCTTTATCGTTTTTTAATCCCGGAATATAAATTCCTGTATTTATTTTCGTTTTTTTATCTTCAAGATCAGCAACACCTTGTTTTGTAGCATAACCAACCCAGTCAATTTCTTCGTTATAAAAACTGTGGTAAATCATTGGATAAACTTCGTCTATATTCCATTTATCCCAGCGTTGGCGAACCATATGGTCTGCCATTTCAGGATAAGGAAAAACGGCTGCCGTTAATTGTTTGTTATGTTTGTGTGCAATTTTGTAAGCATCATCAACAACAGCTTTTATAGCATTCAACCTAAAGTTTTTCCACTCCATATCGATTGAAGTATTGTGACTTGTTTTTGGGTTTTTATGGTGGATTTTCTCAAATGCTTTCACACATTCATCACAATAGCAAAAATCGAATTGAGGTAATTCTGTGTCCTGAACCAAATTGTATTTTGGCAATAAGCTTATTGGTAAAAAGATGTCCGGAAAACGAATATAATCTAAGTGTACACTTTCGACTCCTTCTACTTTTGCCAGTTCTTCAACCAAATTTAAAACGTGTTCTCTGGATTCTTTTCTGGTTGGACATAACCATTGATAATAATCTACATAAGGGCGATTATCAAAACAGGATTTTCCTTCTTTGCTTACCTGATACCATTCCGGGTGTTTTAATGCAACAGCATCATCCGGTCTGTTCATGGCCATGATCCAGGCATGAACTTTTAATCCTTCTTTTGTCGCAAGCGGTACTAATTTTTTTAAAAGTTCCGGATCTGTTTTAGTATTTATTAATACCTCATCGATTCCGCCTTCTTTATATTTTTTAAATTCTTTTGAATATTCTGCGTCGGATTTTTTAGGATCTGCCGTTGTCCAGACTCCAAATTTAAAATTGGTTTGTTCTTCTTTTTTAGCGCACGAAAAAATAGTAAGTGCGAATAAAAAAAGTAATAGTTTTGGTAGTTTCATAGTGGTTTATTTTTGTATTATTTTGCCATCTTGCCTAATAATAAAGGTTTGATTAGAAAATGGACTTTTAACGGAGATGTTATATCCCGAAGCGTGATTTTCTAGTATTGGTTTTAAAATCTTTCCGGCAACGCTGATGGTTTCTTTGGTAAGATCTGTTACTGATTTTGCCCAGACTTTATTTTTCTCATGATATTCTTTTTGAAATCTGTACAGATTATAGAGTTCCCATTTTATTTTTTCGTCCTGCGGAATGGTAAAGGTGTCTTTTGATTCTTTAGAAGAAAAATAAACATACCCCCATTTTTCCGGTTCATGCATGTTGATGACGCCCATTGGCGACCAAACCCAATTATACTCCGGCAAAAATTTTCCGTCAGCCCCTTTTTTGCGTTCATAATTTCCGTTTGTAATGTCATGCTGCCAGTTTACCCTCGAAAAATTGACTCTCCAAAACTTATCTGCAGGAACATTTTTGTCAAAATAAGATGTTTTATAAGATGCCCAGGGAATCGCCATTTCCAGTACCCAACCCTGATCGATATCGTTGGGGTTATTTAGCGTTCCGTTAATTTTTACCGCTGATTTCAGTCCTGGAATATTCCAGTCATTTAAAACAACATTATCATTTTCTCTGTAAGGTTTTGATAAAAACAGATCCCAGGCTGTATTTAAGGCATTTATTTCTAATTCATAATAGTTAAAAGTGTCGCTGTCAGGATCTATAAAAACTTCAAAATCGTTGTTGTAAAAAATAATGGTATCGCGTTGTTTTAAATTTGCCCAAACATGCGGTTCGTCAATTTTTGCTAAAATATAAAAATTGGTTTCATCCCAGAGCATTTTAACTTTTGTTGCATATTTTGGTTTTATATTATTTTCTATATCTTCAAAAAGATCAGTCCATTCTGTTTTATTCCACGAAGCATCATTTTCATCTCCGTCGATTACAATAGGACTTGTAGTTTTTGCGGCAACGTAGGTTTTAGGTATAATGGTTTTCTTCGATTGTGAATATCCCACAACCGAAAGAAAACCTAAAACTACAGTTAACCATTGAATTTTTAAATGCATGCTTTTTTTTATAAACTATTATCTTTTGTAAACTGAATCACTTCGCTTAATTTACCAAATGCCAGTGCTACCACTGTATCTGCTGCACCATAATAAACGGCTAATTTATCTTGTTCGATGTCATGCAAGGCAGCACAAGGAAAAACTACGTTTGCTACGTCTCCTACTGTTTCATAAATTTCTGCCGGTCCTAATAAGTACGGTTGTGTTCTGTATTTTACCTGATCCGGTGAATCGACGTCTAAAAGTGCTGATCCCATTGCGTAACGGAAACCATTACAAGTATTGATTACTCCGTGATAAATCATTAACCAGCCTTCATCTGTTAAAATAGGAATTGGTCCTGCTCCAACTTTGGTACATTGCCATGCACTTTGCTCAAAAGGAGATGGTTTCATCACTAAACGGTGTTCTCCCCAATATTTCATATCCGGGCTGTAACTGATCCAGATGTCTCCAAATGGTGTATGCCCATTATCACTCGGACGGCTTAACATGGCATATTTTCCGTTTATTTTTTGCGGAAACAAAACACCATTTCTGTTGAAAGGCAAAAAGGCATTTTCACATTGAAAAAACTCTTTAAAATCAAATGTATATCCAATACCAATTGTGGGTCCGTTGTAACCGTTACACCACGTAATCCAGTAACGATCTTCGATAAAAACAACACGCGGATCATATTTATAAGCTGATTCGATCATTTCTGTATTACCGGATTGCATTACAATTGGTTCATGATTAATGTCCCAATCGATTCCGTTTTTACTGAAACCGGCAAAAATATTCATTTGTACCGCTTTGTTATCACATCTGAAAACACCTGCAAATCCGTCTTCAAAAGGAACAACTGCACTATTAAAAATACTGTTTGATGAAGGAATTGCATATCTCTCGATAATAGGATTTTCAGAATATCTCCACATTACGTCATTGCTGTTTTCGGGTCTGTCTTGCCAAGGAATTACGCTCATTTTGTTTTGTTTTTATTATAGTTTGTTTTTTTGTCTCTCTGTTTTTGTCATTTCGACGAAGGAGAAATCGCACTAGCAATTCCGTAATCTAACTAGCAATTCTTTGTCGAGTTTCGTGTGTGATTTCTCGTTCCTCGAAATGACAAACTGAATGTATTAAGCTTCTAGTTATTATAATTGTCTAATTGACTAATTATCTAATTATCTAATTATCTAATTGTCTAATTAATCTTCTATTTTTCGAACTTTATCTAACCAGGTAAACTTCAATATTGTTGTAGTCACTAAAAATACAATTAATGCTGTTATCGCTTTTGGATAATCTCTGATGATAAAAAATATCGGTAATAAAATCATACTGGACTGCCACACAATCCCGATAACGCAATTGAGCATATCTTTCCAGAAGTCATTATTTTTTTCGAAAGCCTGATCTTCGATTTTCAATGTTTTATACACCGGATTCCACCATCCCCAAGGTCTTACATTGGTATAAAAAGACTTAAGAACTTCGATATCTGTTGGTTTGCTTAAGAAAGTTCCCAATAGACAACCTAAAATGGAGAATCCAAATATTATAGGAAAAAGATAAATGGCCTGAACTTGTGCCAAGTCATATAAAAGTGATCCTTCGGATAAGCTGCCTTTCGCCTGACCTAAAGCAAATTGTAAAGACGCTACAATTAATCCGGCGAACATTCCCCAGAAATAACCCCAGCCGTTAAAACGCCACCAAATCCATTTTAAGAAATTTGCTGCCACATAACCTCCGTATAAAGCGCTGGTAATCCATAAGGTTAAGGAATTAATTGAGTCTGCAAAAAATCCCATAAATACGCCCAGACCCACAACCAGGAAAGAAGAAATCTGGCTCACTTTTATATAATGCTGATTTGTTGCAACGGGTTTAAAGTATTTTTTATAAATATCATTTACAATATAAGCCGGTCCTGCGTTTACAAAAGCAGAGAATCCGGACATAAAAGCGGCTAATAAACCGGCTAATAAAATTCCTTTTATTCCTACCGGAATATATAAATTAACCACTTTTGGCATTAATAATTCTAAATCGGCTCCGGTTAAACCTGCATTGGCGTTTAACTCCGGCGCTAAGTTTACCAAGGCAATTACCACGATTCCGGTAATTAATAAATATCTTGGAATAAACAAAATCAAGTTGGTAAAACCACTCATATAAGCAGCCTCTTTTACAGATTTTGTAGAAAGAATTCTTTGTAAATCATAACTTGGTGTTGGGCCCGCAATACTGGCAAAAAAACCTTTGAACAATGTCATCCCGATAAAAGCACCAAACATTTTATATCCTTCTGAATCTATTAAATTATTAAAGGTTTGAAATTTATCACTCCATTGGGTTTCAAATTGCCAACCGAAAAAGACATTTTTCCATTCTTCGGTAATAACCGAATTAATCTGAAGATCTGTATAATTGATAAAAGCATATCCGGCAATTAGAACACCGGCAATAATCATGATTAAATATTGCACAACCTCTGTTGCCACGACAGAAAACATTCCGCCTTTTACCGTATAAATTGTAGTTAATAATATAATAATCAAAGCATAAGAACGCTCAGATGTCAGTAAAATTAAATCGCCATAATGAAGCGTTAAATCCCATGGAAGAATGATGGTTACAAATTTCCCGATTCCTTCAAAAAAGTAAGCAATAAAACCAATCGTAGAGATAATGGCAAAAATGGCTACAATAATATGAGATGCTTTTCCGGCTCTGTCACTACCAAAACGGGTCAAAATCCATTCAGAACCTGTCATTACTTTTGATCTTCTGATCCAGACTGCCAGGAACATCATTACAAAAATCTGATTCCATATTGGCCAAAGCCACATAAACATAAAACTTTTTACTCCGTATAAAAACAATACTCCAATCATCCAGGAAGTTCCTGAAACATCAAACATTCCTGATCCGTTGCTCAAACCTAGAAAATACCATTTGATTGTTTTTCCGCCCAGGAAATAATCATCTAACCCTTTTGATGCTTTTCTTGAAATCCAAATTCCTATTCCTACTGATAGTAGAATATAAGCTACGATGATTGATACGTCAATTATATCCATTAATTTTTGTTTATTTATTGGTTAGTTATTGTGTTAGTTATTTTTTTAATCCCCAGTTTTTATTTGGTTCAGCGCCCATTACAAAATGTAAAGTTCCGCCTTGTAGTATTTGTTTGTGTGTGATTACTGTTTTATCAAAAGCAACTCCGTTTAAGGTTGCTGACTGGATATAAAAGTTTTTATCCGAAACGTTTTCTGCTTCAATTACAAATGATTTTCCTCCTTCGAGATTGATTTTTGCTTTTTCGAAAATCGGACTTCCAATTTCGTATTCTCCAGAAGCCGGATTCATAGGATATAATCCCATTGAACTGAAAACATACCAAGCCGACATTTGCCCGCAATCTTCGTTTCCGCTTAATCCGTTTGGTGTTGTATTGTATTGCGTATCCAGAATATGACGTACCCAGTATTGCGTTCTCCAAGGCTGGCTGGCATGATTAAACATGTATGCAATATGATGACTTGGCTCATTCCCGTGTGCATACTGACCAATTAATCCGGAGATATCTGCTGAAACATTGTTTCCTGTAATTTCAGAACTCTCGGTAAATAACTGCTCTAAACGTTTTACGAAGATTTCATTGCTTCCGTGTAATGAAATAAAATCATCTACATTTTGAGGTACAAACCAACTGTGCTGCCATGCATTTCCTTCGGTATAATCTGTATGTTCTCTGTGGTTCGAATGTTTGGGATCAAAAGGTTCGTTCCATGATTTTCCATCATCAGATTTTCCTCTCATGAATCCTGTCTTTGGATCAAACAAATGCTGATAGGCTTTAGAACGATTTAAGAAAAATTGATAATCGTCAGTTTTGCCCAATGCTTTTGCCATTTGTGCCACACACCAATCGTCATAGGCATATTCAAGCGTAATTGTAACGGACTCATCTAATAGATTATAAGGAATATATCCGTATTTTTTATAGAAATTCAATCCGCGTTCGTCCTGCATCATAGTCGTTTTCATGGCTTGATATGCTTTCTCTGCATCAAAACCTTTAATCCCTTTTAAGTAAGCATCGACAATTACAGGAATCGAATGATATCCAGTCATGGTATTGGTTTCATTGGCGTAAAGTGTCCAGACCGGTAATATTTTTTTGGTTTCGTAATAAGCTAACATTGAGTTTACAATGTCTGATGTTTTCTCTGGTGCCAATAAAGTCAATAAAGGATTCTCTGCCCTAAAAGTATCCCATAGTGATAAGGTCGAGTAAGCGGTATAATCTTTTGCCGTAGCAATTTGATCATCCTCTTTTCTAAACTGACCGTTTTTATCACTATAGGTTACAGGGGCAACTTGGGCGTGGAACATCGCGGTATAGAAAATGGTTTTTAATGAATCAATTGGAGTTTCAACTTCAATTTTACTCAAAGCAGTATTCCAGATAGTTGCTGCCTGAGATTTTGTATTATCGAAAGTCGATTTTTCGCCGTCTAAATTATCTTTGGCATTAGCCACACTAACAGATGATAAGGCTACTTTTGCGAATAATTCATTCGTATTATTGGCTTCAAAAAATAATTGTGCTGCTGTATGCTCTCCTTCTGCTTTATTTCCTGCAATGACTTGTCTATTTGCCAATAAAACAGATTGTGAAATAGGTTTTGAAAATTTTGCGACAAAAAATACTTTCTGATTTTTTGCCCAGCCTGTACTATAGCGATATCCGCTTATAGTATAATTATCTTCAATTGTAATACTGGTTTTTAGTGCTTTATCCCAATTTATAGCAAATCCAAGATCAATGATTACGGATTGTTTATCATTTTTGGCAAATGTATATTTATGGAATGCTGTACGTTGTGAAGAAGTTAATTCTACATTGATTTTAGGATCTTCAAGAAAAACCTGGTAAGAGCCCGGTGTTGCTTTTTCGTTAACATGACTGTATTTTGATTTATAAGGTAATTGATCGCGTGAAGTTGTTTTTATTGTTAAGTCGAGTTCTTTATTGACGGGCATAAATAAAATGTCTGCCAGATCGCCAATTCCTGTTCCGCTAAGATGTAAATGGCTGAATCCTGAGACTATAGAATCTGAGTAATGGTATCCTGAGCACCAGTCCCAGTTCGAAATACCGTTATCCGGACTTACCTGCAACATCCCAAACGGAACTGTAGCTCCGGGATAAGTATGTCCGTGTCCGCCAGTGCCAATAAAAGGATCTACATGATGAACAAAAATATTTGCTTTACTATTATTTTTGTATGTCTTTATTTTACAACTTGCAATCAGAATTGCAAATAAGACCAACAGGGTAAAATTCTTCATATAAAACAACCTTAATTTAACTTTAAATTTAGATAAATTAGATTTTTATTAAAAGTAATTTAGACGGACGACATATAAACTAGGATAAACATCAAAAAAAGTCACAAAACACATCATTATTATGAATTTCAATTCCAGCAAACTATATCGCATACCATTGCATTATCACATCCTTTTTTGGCTAACTTACTTTTTATTTAATACATTTCGTTGGGGAAGCTACTTTAATGATTATCTCTATTCATTAAAAACAAACTTATTGGGATTTCCAATTCACATGACGTTATGTTATCTCAATATTTTGATATTTATGCCGTATCTCGTGTATCGAAAAAAATATCTTTTATATGTTCTTGCCGTTTTATCTTCGATATTTTTGATGGTTATTTTAAAATTCAATCTTACCTATTTATTAATCACACATAATGTTTGGCCGGAAGGACCTGAAATTATCAATAAATTAACCCTTAATTATACGATAGATATGATGATGGGAGAACTTTATGTGATCACTTTTGTAACTGCAATTAAGATTACTTTAGATTTCCTGAAGGAACAAAAAAGGGTAACGGACCTTGAAAAATCACAGTTAGAAACCGAATTGCTTTTTTTGAAATCGCAGATTTCTCCGCACTTTTTCTTTAACACACTAAATAATATTTATTCATTATCTGTAGAAAAATCAAACAAAACGCCTAAAATTGTTCTCAAACTTTCTGAGTTGATGCGTTATATGTTATATGATACAAAAAGCAAAAGACAGACTCTGGAAAATGAAATTCTTTGTATTCAGAATTATCTTGATTTAGAAAGAATTAGAAATGATGATCGATTAGAAGTTAATATGTCCATATCCGGTGATATTCATGACAAGGAAATTTCTCCTATAATTTTATTGACTTTTATCGAAAACGCATTTAAGCACGGAGTAAACAAAAATACCGGAAAAGTAATAATCAATGTTAACTTTAAGATCAAAGGTGATTACCTGCATTTTACAATTTCAAACCCGATGGCAGAAATTACGCACCACAAGGATAATTTTAACAAGTCAAGTGGTATAGGCATCGAGAACGTTAAAAAAAGATTAGAATTAGGTTATAATAAAAATGACTATAAGCTTTCTTTTAAGAATAAAAACAATATTTTTGTCGTAAAGCTTGTGATTAAAGTAACCTGACACAGCTTTTCTTCGTATATAGATTTACCTGCTGGATTATTTCGCTCAAATAACTAAGATTATAGAAATGAAAATAAATTGTTTGATTATAGATGATGAGCCGTTGGCAATTAATGTTATTAAAAATTATTTAGAACCAATTGAAAATTTCGAGGTAATAAATACTTTTAGTAACCCAATTGAGGGCTTGAATTTTTTAAAAAACAATACGGTTGATGTAATTTTTCTTGATATTAATATGCCGGTTCTCGATGGCATTAATTTTATAAAAAGCCTGGAAAATCCGCCAATCCTTATTATTACAAGTGCGTACAGTCAGTTTGCGATAGAAACTTATGAGTTGGATGTTTTGGATTATCTGGTAAAACCAATCGAGTTTCCAAGGTTAATGAAAACGCTGAACAAGATCAGCAAAAGACTCGAAACTAAAAATAATATCCCTCACGAAAACAGTCCCGAAAGCCCTTTTATTTTTGTAAAAATTGACAAAAAAAGAATGAAGAAGATTTTCTTTAATGAAATTCTGGTTATCGAAAGCTTAAAAGATTATTTAAAAATAAATACCCTGACAGGAAAATATATTATTCACAGCACATTATCTGATTTTACCGATTTACTTCCGGAACGAAATTTTTTAAGAATACACAGATCTTACACGATTGCAATTGATAAAATTGATGCCGTTGAAGGAAATAGTATCGAAATCGAAGGCCTTCGATATGTAATTGGAAGATCATATATCGATCACGTAAAACAGAGAATTTTAAATTCTTCGATTTAGAAAATTTACTTTTTAAATTTATAAAAAATCCTCTTTTAAAGTTTAAAACTTTGAAAGAGGATTTTTGTTTATCTGTATGAATCAAAATCGATCTTCGTAAAGAATTAGCGAATTTTGATACGGAGTTTGTTGCGGAGATCCCTCGTTCCTCGGGATGAGAAATTGCGGTGAAAATTTGAAAAGATTGTGGTTAAACTTCTAACATTTAACTAATAACATTTAACTTTTTCATAAAAACAAAAAAAATGCAGCCTAACCAGGGCTGCATTTTCAAAAAACTTGGTAACTAACCAAATAAACCACATGAAATAGTTTATTATATTTTTAAAATATATTTTCTAGAAGAAATATCGTTTAAAAGCTTCAATAGCGGAGTAATCTGCTAATCCTAAAGCGTGATATTTTTCTGCTGTTAATCGGTTTCTGTCCTCGACCCTTACCCAGAATTCGCGGCTGTCATCACCTTGAAACATTACGCCATCTTTTTGAGACTGGTGATAAAAAATAGCGTGGCGTTTTTTCAAAACCTGATCCGGACTCATAGGAACCGCCATTTCGATTTGGTAAGATTCCCATTCATGCCAAGCTCCTCTGTATAGCCAAACCCAGCAATCATCCATAAAACTTTTATGTTTTAATCGTTTCAGGGCTTCAAACAAACTGTCCAGACAAACTTTGTGGGTTCCGTGCGGATCTGCTAAATCTCCTGCTGCATAAATCTGATGTGGTTTTATCCTTTCGATAATATCACACATAATTTGAATATCAGCCTCTCCAAGGTTATTTTTCTTAACTGTTCCAGTTTCATAAAATGGTAAATCTAAAAAGTTAACATTCGAATCCGGTACACCTAAATATCTCGTTGCTGCAACAGATTCACTTCTTCTAATCAATCCTTTTAATCTTCTAACTTCTAATGAATCAATATCATTTGCTTTTTTATTTTTCAAAAAGTTGATAATATTCTCTGATTCTTCAGAATTCTTATTTAATGCTTTCGAAATTTCAGCAAATTTTAAAGCTTCCTCATTAGAAACTGCTATATTTCCTGATGTTTGATATGCAATATGCACATCATGACCTTGTTCTACAAGTCTGTCAAAAGTTCCTCCCATCGAGATCACATCATCATCAGGATGTGGACTAAAAATGATAATTCTTTTTCTTTCCGGCGTTGCACGTTCCGGTCTGTAAGTATCATCTGCATTTGGTTTCCCTCCAGGCCATCCTGTAATAGTCTGCTGCATTTTATTAAACATTTTTATGTTCAAATCATATGCAGTTCCTTCTTCAGTCAGGAGACTCGACATTCCGTTATCGTTGTAATCCTTATCTGTAAGTTTAAGGAAAGGTTTTTTGGTCAATTCGCTTAACCATGCAACGGCTTTAAGTTTTAATTCTTCTGTCCAGATTACCGATTTAACCAACCAAGGCGTTTTCACTCTCGTTAATTCCGATGAAGCTTCAATATCTAAAACAAATGTTGTGTTGTTATGCTGTTGTAAATACGTTGCCGGAACTCGTGAAGAAATTTCGCCTTCGATTGTTTTCTTTATAATTTCTGCCTTACTGATTCCCCATCCTAAAAGCACCACTCTTTTGGCATTTTTTACCGTACCAATTCCCATTGTAATTGCTTTTCTGGGTACATTATCAATTCCTAAAAATGATGATGCAGCATCTTGTCGCGTTAAATGATCCAGCGTAATACTTCGTGTTGCCGAGTTAACGTGAGATCCCGGTTCATTAAAACCAATATGTCCCGTTCTTCCTATTCCTAAAAGCTGAAAATCTAATCCGCCATAGGCTTTAATTTTCATCTCGTAATCGATACAATATTGTTGTAAGTCTTCATTACTGATGTTTCCATCAGGAATATTAACGTTTTGAGGTAAAATATCAACATGATTAAAAAGATGCTCATGCATAAAGTACCAATAACTCTGAATATTATTTTTTTCCATAGGATAATATTCATCTAAATTGAAGGTTACAACATTTGCAAAACTTAAACCTTCTTCTTTATGTAATCGAACCAATTCTTCATACACTTTTACTGGTGAAGATCCTGTTGCTAATCCTAAAACACATGGTTCGTTTAACTCTTCTTTTCTCTGAATTATATTGGCTATTTCCTGAGCTACTAATATTGAAGCTTCCTGAGACGAATCGAAAATCACATTATGAATCTTCTCAAAACGGGTTTCTTCAAACTTTCCAGCTTCTTTAAAATTTATACTTTCTTTAATCATTTGTGTGTTGTTGTGATTATTTGATATAAAATTAAATATTACATAATGTAAATAATCAAAAATTCGACTAATAACCTATAACCTTCGCTAGAAAACATAATTCGAAACTTTAAGAAAAAAGATCACAAATCAAAAGCCGTTATAGTGTTTCAATTACATTTATTTCTGCAATCGAAACCGTCGCTCCCTTCCCTACGGCTGACTTGGCAACAAAACGAATATATCTTGCTTTATCTTTTTTAAATGTCTTTATCTGTTCGATTGGATTGTTCTTTATATTCGAAAATTCTCCTTCAGACTTCAAAATCCACTTTGCATTATCTACACTCGTGTAGAATTCATAATTAGATATTAAATTGAGATTATTGCCTACTTGCTGCGGAACATAAGTAAATCCGTTTATATTTAAAATACTTCCCATATCGATTGTTATTTCCTGTGGAAGTTTATTAGAATCACCTCCAAAACTCCAGTCTGTATTTGGATTTCCATCGATAATTCGGTTGGCTGAATTTAAGTCACCACTGGAAACCGTTACTATTTTCCAATTTTCTTTAGAAGCACCGTATTTTGAAGTTTTTACTGCGCTGCTAATGTTTTCATCGGCATGAATTGCAACTGCTTTAATCACAACCGCTTTTTTGTATTGAAATTCTCCTTTATATAATGTGCTCTTTTTTGTTGGATTACTTCCGTCAGTCGTATAATAAACAGTATTTCCTTCTTCAGATTTCATTGTGACATTACCGTTTTTATCGCGTTGAACTTCCGGCATACGTACAAAAGTTGGCGCATTATAAGCCTGAATATTCGAAATAACAACACTCGCTTTAGAATCGGTAATATTTATTCTAAGCGCCGATGCCGTGATCCTGTCAATTCTTAAAATTCTTTTATAACCTATAGTTGTTTCACTTGCAACGGTTTTCCAGGTTCCATCTACTTTCGCTTCAACATTAAATGCTCTAATACGTTGTCCTAATGGTATGTATTCCTGAAGCAGAATACGATTTAATGCCGTTGGTTTACTAAATTCAAAAACTATCGAAGCAGATTTTACATTGTCATCCGTCGCCCAATACGTATTTTTATTTCCGTCAGCTACATTTTTTGTTGCAAATTCAACACTATTTCCTCTTACATTATCCGCTGTGATTTTACTGTCGGCTAACAATTCAGTTTTAAAATCTTCTTTGATCGTCGATACCAATTCTTTTAATCTTGCTTCATCATTTTCATGAACCAAACCTCTTTTATCTACCGGAAGATTAAGCAATAAAGTTGCATTACGCCCTATTGATTCGTAGTAAATATCAACCATTTCGTCCAGCGGTCTTACTTTATCATCTTCAACAGCATGATAAAACCATCCTGGTCGTATTGAAACATCTGCTTCTCCCGGAACCCATTTTTCTCCATCTTCATGGCCAGACATAAACTCTGTATAATGTACTTTTCCTGCCAGTTCATCTTTCTGGCGTAAAAGACTCCAATTTGTTTTTCCGGCACGTCCTTCTTCATTTCCAATCCATCTTGCTTCAGATGGACCAACGCCCCAAACCAAAGTTTTTGGTGCGGTTTTATAAATTAATTTATAGGTTTCATCCCAGTTATAATATTCTAGCGTATTTATTTTTCTGGTTTCATTTGCACCGCCATAGTATCCGTCACCTCCGTTTGCGCCATCAAACCACATTTCGAAAACATCGCCGTAATTTGTCAATAATTCTTTTAGCTGATTTCTAAAATAGGTAACATACTCCGGTTTACCGTAATCTGCACGGCTTCTGTCCCAGGGCGAAAGATATAATCCTAATTTTAAACCATATTCTTTACAAGCAGTAGCCAGTTCTTTTACAAGATCACCTTTACCCTTTTTCCACGGAGAGTTTTTAACAGATCGTTCTGTATAAGCAGATGGCCACAAACAAAATCCGTCGTGATGTTTGGCAACTAAAATAATCCCTTTCATACCTGCCGCCTTCACAACCCTCGCCCATTGCCTCACATCGAGATTCGTTGGATTAAAAAGCTGTGGAGATTCATCGCCATAGCCCCATTCTTTGTTTGTAAATGTATTTAAGGAAAAGTGTACGAAAGCATAAAACTCCATTTCCTGCCAGTCTACTTGTTTTTGAGTTGGCAAAGGACCAAATGGCTTGGGAAATTTTGCCAATTCCTGCGAAGAGATTGGGTTCATGAAACATAAAAAACTCAATAATAAAAAAATGTTTTTCATCTGGACTTTAAATAATTTTCGGTTTGAAGGTTAACTACCGTATAAATTTAAAATAAATGAATCTTCTATTTGATACTATTTCGACCAATAACATTTTTAAAAGAGTATTGGTAATGATTATAAATTTATTAGAGACGTATTTTTGATGTTTTACTATTGTACAAAACAAAAAAGCCACTTTAAGGAAAGTAGCTTTTGATATAATTTTTAAGGTTCTAAATTTAAAAAATTCCCATATTTTCAGGTTTAATCGTAAATCCTATACGCACCATACTTTTATGTTCCTGATAATCTATTAAACTTTCTGTATAACCCACAAACCATTGCAGCGTGAGATAATAATTTTCACTTTTATAGGGTCTCCAGTTTACCTGCGTTTGCAGAGATCCGTAATTAATAAGACCGCTTCCTTTCCTGAAAAGAATATCGGCGCTCCATCTTCCGGGTTGTATCTGATAGGTTGCGCTCGCTTCGCCATATCCCACATATTTGGTCAGTTCAGGGTTATCTTCTTTATCAACAAGCGGAATCCATCCTCGTAAACCAACAATCCATCGTGGAGAAATCTGAGACTTTAATGAGAACGCAAGCATGTTCCAGGTTCTGGAATAAATAGAATCTCTTCCGTTTGATTCGTGTTCGAGGGAGATTGTTCCGTATGTTAACCGATTCCCTTTTAAATAAAACGGACGAACAATTGCTACACCAGGATTAAAATTGATTTCTGAAAACGGTTTTGAACTTGCATAAATATCCCAAAAGGCTTTTTGAGTGTACATTAAATAAGGGAAAAATCCACCCCATAAAGGTTTTGAATTCAATCGAAGTTTAAAACTTACCTGATATTTAACATCTGCATTATCGCGCGTAATATCTGTATTTATAGGAACTCCTGTTAAAAAATAATTGTCTTTGTGAACTGAAAAACTGGGTTCTTTTAGCAGTGAATCTGCGGCACGGAAATTTTTTTTAGTCTCTAAAATTTGCGAATTTGATTTGATTGAAAATAAAATTAAAAAAATCAGAAGATATTTGAAATGCATTTATAAAAATTATATTGAGATTATTTTGAGCTTTAAAAATAAATGTACCTCCTTTTGATGAATTATATTGACTCAATAAAAAACAGGATTAACCCAATAAAACAAATATAATTTTTTCGTAAAAAAGGAAATTTCAAATGGTTTGCTTTAAAACATCACTGCTATTATTTCACACAAACAATTGCTGATTTTTTACTTAAAAGCGTATCAGCAGTAAAAAAAACAAATACAGGTACGCATTACGGATAATTAAATAGATTGATATCTATAATTTTGCAAAAAATCCCCAAGAAAGGATTTCCAAAAACCTAATTTAAATAAATACCTATGTCTGATTTTTTAAAACAATTTGGAGAGGATCTCAAAAAAAATGTACCTGGTTTTATTGCGGTTTCTGTAGCCGAAATCAAAAGCGGAATGTCATATTATTCACAATCTGTTCTAAGCGATTTCGATCCGGAATTAGCATCTGCATTTAATCTTGAAGTGGTTAAGGCAAAGATGAATGCTATAAAAGCCTTAAATTTAACAGGTCAGGTAATAGATAATGTAATGATTACGCTTACTTCTCAAATTCATATTATTGATGTTTCTGATAATGGCGAATATTTTATTTATTTAGCTGTAGATTCAACCAAAGCTAATTTGGGTATGACAAAATCTATTCTTAATAAGTATAAAAAAGAAATAGTAGAAAAACTGTAATTGTAATTTTTATAATTCTAAAAGAGAATATTCGATTTGAATGTTCTCTTTTTTTATTTAATCTGGTTTGTAACAGAGATTCTTTTATATTTATTCCCTAAATGAAATTTTAATAAATGGAATTAAGGGAGTACTTCGAAAAATATCAAAATGAAGAAACCTGCATTGAAGAATTAAAAAACAAACGTCTTCAAAATGGTTTAATTTGCAAGAAATGCCAACATAACATACATTCATTCAGAAGAATTGATCTCAAATTTCAATGCAAAAAATGTGGCAACAGACTAGGTCTTCGCTCCGGTACAGTGATGGAAAACTCTAATTTACCTATTAAATACTGGATGATTTGTATCGAATTAATGACACTTTCTAAAAGAAGATTCTCCATATTGCAAATACAATATCTTTTAGGACACAAACGATACGAACCCATCTGGTTAATGGTTCAGAAAATTCGTTTAGTGATGCACAACAGAGATAAAAAATACACTTTAAGGGCTTATTCTGAATTTGATGCTGAGTTCCTTAAAGAAATTGAGAAACTAACTTATTTAAAAAATAAAAAAGATATTCTAAAATAATAATTGAAGAAAAAAGACATCTAAGAATTCTTTTATCAAAGGAAAAAAAATCAAAACAGATTGGTCATTTTATAAAAAACTACGTCTGGAACCTACTAAAAACAGGGCTTTTTTTAATGAGTTTCATACCTTTGTTAGAAATTATTCTACAAAACAAATTAAATCTAAGCCGAAAAACACGATGGAAAAAGAAATTAAATTATTTAGAAATTCAAAAAAAACAAAAAATCTATTGCTTACTTCTCTGGCAGTCTGCATTATTTTATTACTTGTTATTATTTATAGCGCCGGAATATTTGATGGCGAATTAAAAATCAAACCACTTGTATTTTCATCGGGGGCATTTTTGATTATGCTTATTCTTTTATTAAAAAGCGTTCTGAGTTTAAAAGATAAAAGCCCATTAATTGAATTAAATAAGCAAACTTTTTATGGTAAAACTACACCCGTTTCAAAATCTTTTGGCATTGTAAACTGGGAAGATGTAGCCGATATTCAATTACAAAAAACCGGAGGAGATACTTTAGTCGTTGTTAGTATCAACAATCCTGAAAAATATGAAGGAAGACTTTCAAAAATGTTTTGGAATATCGCTTATAACAACAGTACCAATCAATTGACATTAATGTATTCAGCTTCTGAAATTGATATTGATGCTAATGAACTTTTCAACTTATTTAATAAATCCTGGAAAGAAAGTACTTCATTAAATCGATAAAAAATTCAATACTAAAATCCCTTAAAATCAGACTGCTTTTTCTTAAAGTGGTTTGATTTTAGAAATATAATTTAATGAACATAAAAAGATCAGAGCTTAAGAAAATTATTCAAAAAGCAGAAGATAAAAACTTGTCTTTCCGTGTTTTTGATTTAGAAAAAGAACATGTAGAGAACTATCAGCAGCCACATAAAAACGATCACTTTTTTATTATAATTGTAGAAACAGGAAAAGCTGAAATACAGATCGAAGACAAAATTCATTTTCTTAAAGCAGGAAAAATTTCTGTTATCTTTCCGGAACAAATTTGTTTTATAGCTAATTTCAGTGATGATTTAACGGGTAAAATAATTTTATTTGAAGAAGTCTTGTTCTGTTCAGATATATTAAAAAACGAATTAAGTCCTTATAACGTAAATCTTTCTGCAAATCTTAACTGTACTGCACTTGCAAATCCTGAATTCGATGAGGCAGTTACCCTTGTAAAAAGCATTCAGAATATTTATAATAAACCAAGCCTTGTCAAAAAAGAACAAGCCCGTTTTTACATCAAGGTTTTTTTATTGGGACTTATAGAATCAGTGCATGGCCAACATCCTGTATTGCATCAAAAAACAAATCAACATCTTTATATTGGTTTTAAAAAACTATTAAATCAAGAATATAGAAGTGAACGCACCGTACAATATTATGCCTCACAACTTGCCATAAGTCCTAAAAAGCTCAACGAAATAACAAAAAAACATTGTGGTGAAACTGCTATAAATGCAATTCACAACAGGATCCTGACAGAAATCAAACGCCAATTATTGTTTTCTGATCTCTCACACAAAGAAATTGCATTTGATTTAGGATTTAGTTCTCCATCAGCCCTTAATAAATTTGTACGGGCAAAACTCAAAGAAACACCTACCGAGCTCCAGCAGGAACTGGCGCAAATTTATACCGCATAGTCTTGTTTGTATAACATCCTGCCCTGCCCTCACATTTAACTTTGCATCAATAATTAAATACTATTTAAAGATGAGCAAATTATTTGTTGCAGGAGAAGTTTTCCATGGTCCCGGAAGCCTTGAAGAATTAAAAAATATAAAAGGTAAAAAAGCTTTTGTCGTAACCGGCGGAAGTTCTATGAAAAAAAGCGGAACGCTGGACAAAGCACTGGCATTTTTGAACGAAGCTGGAATCGAAACTTTTGTATTTGATGGTGTAGAAGAAGATCCGTCATCCGCAACCAGTTTTAAAGGTGCAGAAGCCATGCGTGAGTTTCAGCCGGACTGGATCGTGGGTATTGGTGGATGTTCTGCAATTGATGCCGCTAAAACAATGTGGATTTTTTATGAGCATCCAAATACAGAATTTGATTCACTTATCAAACCTTTTAGCGTACCGGTACTTAGAAACAAAGCCAGATTTATAGCAATTCCTTCTACTAGCGGTACAGGAACTGAAACGACCGGTTTGGCCGTAATCACAGACCGTGAAAAAGGAGTAAAATATCCAATTGTTTCTTATGAATTGACTCCCGATATTGCCATAATCGATGGAGAAATTTGTGCTTCGATGCCCGCTCACGTTACCTCAAATACGGGATTAGATGCTTTAACACATTGCGTTGAAGCGTATGTTTCTAATATTGATGACAATTTTGCTGATGTACTGGCAAAAGGCGGTTTACAAATTGTTTTTGATAATCTGGAAGAAGCGGTTAAAAACCCATCAAACATTACAGCGCGTCAGAACATGCACGATGCTTCGTTTATGGGAGGTTTGGCTTTTAATAATGCGTGGTTAGGTATTGTTCATTCACTATCTCATCAGGTTGGTGCTTTATATGGTATTCCACACGGATGTGCAAATGCAATCTTCCTTCCTAACGTTATTCGATATAATGCCGTAGCCACTGCTAAATTTCCGTCATTGGCTAAAGTAATCGGACTTGAAACTGCGGAAGAATTGGCGCAGGCAATTGAAGGATTAAGAAAAAAAGTCAACAATATTTCTTCTATAAAAGAATTTGGAATTTCAAAAGAAGACTGGATAAAAAACCTGGATTATATTGCAAATAATGCATTAATTGATCCTTGTACAGGTTTTAATCCAAGAGTAACAAACGTAGAAGATTTAAAAGATATTTATAATGCTTGCTACGAAGGTATTGTTTATACCAATGATGCTGTAGTTGTAAACTAGTTCTCATAATCAGAAAGAAAATAAGCCAGGCGTTTAAAATATGCCTGGCTTATTATTTTACTCCTATTTCTATTTTTCTATCACAGCTTAACAATAACTAATCATAATGCTACTGTTTAAGATTTGGTATCAATTATAAAAACGAAGTTCCAAATCGCTCAAAGTGACAGGTATATCCATTTGGGTGCTTGATAAGATAATCCTGATGATATTCTTCAGCTGGCCAAAATTTAGTAAAAGGCTCCAGAGTTGTAACCACTTTATTGGGCCATTTACCGGATTGATCAACGATTTGGATCACCTCATCAGCAATTTGTTTTTCCTCTTCATTTTGGATAAATATAGCTGATCTGTAACTTGAACCTCTGTCATTTCCTTGTCTGTCTATTGTGGTTGGATCATGCATCCTGAAAAAATAATCCAACAACTCCTTAAAAGAGGTAACTTCAGTATCATACGTAATTTCCATTCCTTCAGCATGTCCGGGATGGTTTTCGTAAGTTGGATTTTCATTGTCTCCACCAATGTAACCAACCTCAGTATTTTTTACACCCGGACGTACACGAAATAGCTCTTCCATGCCCCAAAAACATCCACCGGCGATATAAGCTTTTTTTAAATTTTCCATAATATTTTATTTTCAAAATCAATTAAAGGTACTATTCTTAAAAAATATTATCACTGAAAATATTTATTTTTAGATAATCACCTTAAATCAGATTAAATTGTATACTACTAATATACGTATTTCTTAGAGAATTATTATTTAGCTTCACGAGTCAAATCTATATTGAAATTTGCATTTACAATTAATCCGCTATTGGTTTGAAATACATTTTGTGAATTGATCTGTCTTCCAAATTGTACAATTTGATTGAGGTAACCGGCTTCTATTCTAACTGTTTTATTAAAGTTGTATCCCAGTAAAAGACCTACTCTATTTTGATCAAATACATTATTAGTTACATTTTTTCCAAAGCCAACAAAAATTTCATCATAAAGTGCCACATATGGTGTTTTATCTTTTATTTCAGATCCTTTTAAGGGAATCTGCATTCGTATCATATAACGAATTCTATTAAATAACGGAAACTCATCTTCGCTTGCAACAACCGGCGAGCTATATCGTCCTACAAATCTTTGTTCGAGCATAAAACGATGAGAAAAATTGACAATCCCCTCTTTATGTGATAATTGCACCATTTCAAAAATTCTATGTTCAGTAAAATCTCTGCCTAACGCATTGATTGGGTATTCTCCGTAAGGAAAAGTTTCAATCCAGGCATAACCAACTCTAAATAAAACACGTGGGTTCAAATTATAATTAAGACCAACTCTTAAAAGGCTTTGCTGCCAGTCTGTTATTACATTATCTCTACGCCATTGATACTCAGTATGGAGCCCGAATTTTTCAGACAATTTAAAAGTCCCAAAATAGTTGTACCAACCAATAGTGCTTTTAGTATTCAAACGATTGTTTTGTGCAAATATGCATTGGGCAAAAATGAGCAAAAGGATCGTGAAAAATGATGTTATAATTCTTTTCATTATTTTATAAACTCTAAAGTTCCATCAGTAAGATTATAAAACACCCCAACAATTTTTATTTGTCCTTTATCTTCCATTTCTTTTAAAACAGGGCTTTTTTCTCTGATTTGCTGGATTGTATATTTTACATTATTTTCTGAAACATACTTTACAAATTCATCATTTTTAGATGTTTTTTTGCCTTGAAAATCCTGGCTCATTTTTACGGCTGGTTTAATTTTAGCCAGCATAGCGGTTATATTTCCAAGTTTTACATCATCAATTGCTCCTTTTATTGCACCACAATGCTGGTGCCCCATTACTAAAACGAGTTTAGCTCCAGCTACTTTACAGGCAAATTCCATGCTGCCTAACAGATCTTCATTTACAAAATTCCCTGCAACTCGCGCCACAAATACATCACCCAAACCTTGATCAAAAACATCCTCAACCGGCACACGACTGTCTAAACAGCTCAATATAACAGCTTTTGGAAATTGGCCCGGTGCAGATTTACGAACTTGTTTGCTATGATCTCTCACTGTTGTAACACCACTTTGAAATCGTTTGTTACCATCGATAAATTGTTTTAAAACTTCGTCTGGTGTAAGTTTTGCCTGCTCTTCTTTTGTCATTACATGTGATACAGGCTGTTTTTTTTCTTCTTGTATTTTATTACTTTGATTACAAGAGATAAGAACCGCTAATGGGAAGGCCATTGCCAGAATTTTGATTTTCATTTGCTTTAAATTTTGATTATTTATTAATTAGGAGATTTAATTTAACCGACTTATATTTTTAAAATCAGGGTGTTTTTTCTTCTGTCAAGAAGCAAAAAATTGTGCTCCTAACTTTGTTTGCTATAAATTAAAGCTGACTTATTGACTTTTATCGCAGTACGCCCCATAAGTTTAGGGCATTACTTTATTACGATTGTGTTAGAATTTATTTTTTTTCGAAATAGAGATAGTGGGTACTATTACTGACATCTCTTAAACGTATTTGCGAATTATTAAATTCAAATAACTTCCAATTACTATTTAATTTACTAAGTAAATCTGTACTGAAATTTAGTTGTAATTCTCTCACGCCATTTGTCATATTACTTTGCCATTGACCTGTTTGAGAAATCGCTCCTTTTGTCGCAACCACAGATTGATCGTTATTAAAAACAAACGAATATGCGCTGTAAGACATCGTTTTTTCTGATCCATCGAAAAAATAAGGAATTATCCAGGTGCCTTTTGTTATTGTTTCTGTAAAATCAAGTGATACAATATTGTTTTCAGGACAATAATCAATAGCATATTTAATAGCATTTTCGAACTCTAAATTATTCGAAATTGATTTCGTCTGACCATTATAATCTACAATCGAAATAGGATATTTTAAGGAAATATACTGGCTGTCGTTTAAATTTTTTATAAAATTAAAAAATGACTGATCACTTATAATAGATTGGGAACTTGCAATTTGGCTCGCACTATTGTAGACATTAATTGTTAAAGGATAATTGATGTTCAGGCCATTTATTTTGGATAAAAGATCAGGATAAAGATTCCAATAATCAATTAAAGAATCAAAATCAGACTGATCCGGAATAAATTTCTCGATATAATTATAGTATACCATCGTTACCGGAAAATCTATTTTCACGACATCATCATCATAAGTACTGGCGTTGATATTGTCTACTACTTTTTGATAATCTGCCGTAGTATTCACTGCTATTTTTTCGTTATTAACAGTAACAGTATAAGGGAGTTTTATAGTACAATAACTAGATCCGTCGATTACATTATCCTGTACGGTTTTAACCATTGCAACCCTTTGCAGATAAGTTGTAAGAGGCGAAACATTTGTAACTGTTCCTTTTGCTGTATCATCCTGCTCATCTGTTTCACTCTGACAAGACAACACAAACAGCAAAACTATTAGTGATAAATATTTTTTTAAGGGAAGCATATTTATATTTTTACAAAGGTAATAAAATTTAAGAATCTGTTTTTTAATAAATTCGACATCAAAGGCTTCTGTTCCTCTTTCTATACTAAATTATCAAAATATAATAGTATTTATTCTTCTATAAAACAATCGTCTTTGCTTTTACCCTACTTAAATTAAAAACAAATACTTTTGCATCGTACAAATTGAAAATCTAAATGCCAAATAAAGCCCAATCAAACACTTGTGACGAAATAGTTTTTTCGTCTTTTTTTAAAAGTCAGATAAAAGCACTTCGAAATTTTCTTTTTTACAAATTTGGCAATATCGACCAGGCAGAAGATGTAGCACAAGAGGCATTTGTCAAACTTTGGCAAAACTGTGCTTCTGTACCGCTTGAAAAAGCAAAATCATACCTTTATACCGTTGCAAACAATAGCAGTCTCAACGAAATTGCACATCAGAAGGTCGTTTTGAGATATGAAAAAAACTTTACGGGCTTAGATAAAACAAATGAAAATCCAGAATATATTTTGGAGGAAAAACAATTTCAAGCCAAACTTTTGAAAGCTATCGAAAACCTGAACGAAAAACAGCGTATAGCTTTTTTGATGCATCGTATTGATGGAAAAAAATATAGCGAAATTGCCCAGGATTTAAACATTAGTGTCAAAGCCGTAGAGAAACGCATTCATTTGGCTTTATTAAGCTTACGTAAAGAAATTGACCTATAAAAGTAGGGTAAAATTAGTTCCAATTGTTTTAATAACATAATAGCAGTACAATGAAAAAAAATCGCTTATTAGCCAAATGGCTCAACAATGATTTATCTCCGGATGAATTAGCTGAATTTGAAGCAAGTCCCGATTTTGAAAAATACCAAAAGATAAAGAACTACACTGCTCATTTAGAAGTTGATAATTTCGATGAAAATGCTATGTTGTCTGCTATTCTTAAACAAAAAGAAGCAACTCCTAAAGTAGTTTCATTATATAAAAAATGGATGCTTAGAGGTGCCGCAATCTTTATTTTAGCTCTTGGAATTACTGTTGTACTTAAATTTTTAGTTCCCCAAACACAGAAAGCAGATTTTGGAGAAAAAACTACTTTCTCCTTACCTGATAATTCTGAAGTGGTACTAAATTCTGATTCTGAAATTAACTATAAAAAATGGAACTGGAACAGTAACAGGCATCTTGAATTAAAAGGAGAAGCATATTTTAGAGTATCTAAAGGAAAACGTTTTGAGGTACAGACCAATCTGGGAAAAGTAACCGTTTTAGGAACTCAATTTAACGTTAAAGCCCGAAAAAACAGGTTTGATGTAGTGTGTTACGAAGGTCGTGTAAAGGTAAATTATGCCAATGCTCAAATTGTATTAACTCATGGACAAAGTGTAAGTTTTGAAAATGGAAAACAGGTTGAAATGACAATAAGTTCATTAAAACCAGAATGGATGGATAATCAAATATGTTTTTATAAAGAAAATATCAGAACGCTGTTAGACGAAGTAGAAAGACAATATAATATTAAGATCGAATTAAACTCGAAAGATACAATATCCTTATTTACAGGAAAATTACCCGCTAAAAATCTGGATGTAGCTTTGCAAATTATTAGTACAACATATCATTTAGAGGCTAGAAAAGTCTCAAAAAATAAAATAATTTTTGACGAAAAATAAATGTTACTCCCCAAACAATTTCATTTTTTGTTTTTACTGTTTTTCTCTGTCCTGAATCTTTTTGCTCAGGACAAGGAAAAAGTTATGACCTTAAAAAAAATAATAATTGATATTGAAAAACAGCATCAGGTTAGTTTTAATTATACTGAGGATAATATTATCAATCTGGAGCTAACTCCCCCAAAAAAAGCACTTTCTTTAGAACAAAAACTGGAATATCTTTCCCTAAAAACGAATTTATCTTTTGAAAATATAGGAAACAAATTCATTAATATTTACAAAAAGGAAACTAAAGTTCCCATAATCTGCGGATACGTTTTTTCAGGTACAGATAAAAAACCTATTGAAAATGCAAATATTCATTTCATAAACAACACTCAGGTAACAACGGATTCAAACGGTTATTTTGAATGCGAAAAAGGATCAAAAAATATTTTTTTGATTAGTCATATCGGATTTATAACCAGAAGAATGACGATTGGCGCTATAGATCCTAAAAATTGTATCCAGATAATATTAGAACCTGAAATTACAGTACTTGACGAGATTAAAGCCAATGCTATATTAGCTTCCGGAATTTCAAAAAATACGAATGGATCATTTGAAATTAAACCCAAAAAGTTTGGTATTCTGCCCGGACTTATTGAACCAGACGCTTTGCAGACTATGCAACAAATTCCGGGTGTAAACAGTCTCGATGAAAGTGTCGCGAGTATAAATGTTCGTGGCGGAACCCACGATCAAAATTTATTCTTATGGAATGGGATCCGAATGTTTCAAACCGGACATTTCTTTGGTCTCATATCGGTTTTCAATCCTAATCTGGCACATACTATTTCTATCTATAAAAACGGCAGCTCAGCTTTTTACGGAGAAAGTGTTTCTAGTGTCGTGGCTATTTCCTCTATTCCGGAAACAACCGAAAAAAACACTTTTAGCGCAGGAATAAATATGATTAATGCTGATGTTTATGCAAAATACAATCTTTCGAAAAAGAGTTATATAGAAATTTCAGCACGTAAATCGATTACTGATTTTGCAGAAACCCCTACTTACAGAGAATATTTTGATAAAGTATTTCAAAACACAACAATTACTGATTTTTCACAAAATAAAAATATCGATTATCAAAGTGACAAAAAATTTAGTTTCTACGATGCTACCCTTAAATATGCTCAAAAAATTGGAAATAAAGACCAGATAATACTGGATTTAATTACCATAAAAGACAATTTAGAGGTTTTTCAGAGTGCGACTGTATACAACATCAACAAATCTGAAAACAATGTTTTACGTCAGCAAAATTATGGAGGTAATTTGTCCTGGAAAAGAAACTGGAACAACCTGAATACTACTAAAATCAATGTTTATAATTCTTCATATGAACTTTTGGCCAATCAAAAAACGACTTTAGGGGATCAAATCGTTATTCAGGAAAATACCGTTAGCAATAATGGAATCAACTTAGAAAACAATCATACTATAACACCTAAATTTAGTTTTAATGATGGATATCAGTATAATGAAATTGGTATTACAAATTTAGAAAAGGTACAGAATCCTGATTTCTATCGTAAAGTTAAGGACGTACTGAGAACTCACGCCTTAATTTTGGAAGGAAAATACAACGATACAATTTCCAGAATATATTTTAAAGCCGGAACAAGAATTAATTATATTGAAAAATTTAAAAAATATATTATAGAGCCCAGAATGCAATTTGGTTATGGTATTAGCAAAAGCTTAAATTTAGAACTTCTGGGCGAACTTAAAAGTCAGAATTCACAACAGATCATAGACTTGCAAAAGGATTATTTTGGCATTGAAAAAAGGCGATGGATTATCTCAAACAACACCACAATCCCTATTCAGAAAAGCCGACAGATATCTTTAAATTTATTTTACCAAAAGAACGACTGGTTGTTTGATATTGAAAATTTTTATAAAAAAGTAACCGGAATTACAACTTCCAGCCAGGGTTTCCAGAACCAGTTAGAATTTGTAAGGACAACTGGCGATTATGAAATTCTGGGAACCGAAGTTCTGATCCAAAAAAGAATGAATCACTTTCTAACGTGGTTGAGCTATACTTATAACAATAATAATTACCATTTTGCCAATTATGAATTTCATAGTTTTCCTAATAACTTCGAGCTAACCCATACCGTTTCCTGGGCAGGAATTTATGAAAAAAATAATTTTAAAATTGCCCTGGGTACAAAATGGTCTTCGGGACGACCAAAAACATCTCCTGATCTCTCACAAATTGATCTTTCAGATCCTGTATTAGTGTACAACAAACCCAACAATACCAATTTGCATATTTTTTCACAGGTTAATATTTCCTCTACTTACAAGTGGCAGACTGCAAACGGAATTCAATACAAATTAGGGATATCCATTTTAAATATCCTAAACAGAAAAAATGAAATCAGCGAATATTACAGAATAAGTTCTTTAACAAATTCTATAGAGGAAGTTGATACTTTTTCACTGCAAAGAACTCCAAATATGAGTTTTAGGGTTACATTCTAATTCATTTTCTTCATGGCAAAAAATACTTCTTGCCTCTTTTTTCATTTTTTTTTTACAAAATACAAATTCTTTGGTAGGGTAATCTGTACCAAAGCTGTTTTACTATTGAAATCTATAAAAGACTATTAGTCATCAGTTGTTTTTGCTATTTGTTTAAATCCCGCTATGACGAAACTTTTTATAGTGTTTCACAAAAGATCAAAAAAGCATTAGAAAAACTCATTATTTAAAATTAAAATGATTTTTCTATCGAAAATTAAACGATAAAATATGAAAAGAAAAAAAACAGCAACTGTTCTTGCGGTCGTATTGATAGTGGCTTCGGCAGGGATTTATTTTTATTACGGATTTCTCTATAAGGAGGCACGCAATATAGAATCAGAAATACCGGATTTTAATGTAACAGCAACAAAATTACTCAGCGATTATAGCACAAATCCCGTAAAAGCAGATTCCATATATCTCAATAAAACTATTGAATTAACAGGTATAGTAACAAAAGAAACAGATTCTGTAATCATTATTGAAAATAATGTCTTTTGTCTTTTCACTCAAAAAATAAACAACAAACTTATCCATAATAAAGTATCGGTTAAAGGCAAATGTATTGGTTATGATGAACTATTTCAAGAAGTTAAAATAGACCAATGCACCATTAATAAACAAAACAAATAATCAATTTATGAAGAAATTTTTAGTCCCAATCTGCTTTCTTTTAGCTACCATGGCCTATTCGCAGGATGATCTGCTAAAGGATCTTGATTCTACACAGGTAGAGCAAAGTTATTCTACTGCAACTTTTAAGGCTTTACAGCTGGTAACCTTACAGACAACAAAAATGCCCGCAAAAAAAGAGTTCTATTTTGTGGTCTCACATCGTTTTGGCACTGTTAAAGATGGCTTTGATAGTTTTTTTGGTCTTGATAATGCGACTACAAAACTGGGTGGTATTTACGGAGTTACTGATTGGTTATCAGTAAGTCTTTCCAGACATACTTTAAATAAAATGTATGAAGCCGGAGTAAAATACCGCATGATAAGACAGGACAACAGCTTTCCTCTGGACATTGTTGGGTATAGTGTTGCAGATATTAATACTTTTTTAGAAAAAGATCAATATCCAGGTTTAGAATTCAAGCACCGTATGACATATGTACAGCAACTTTTAATATCCAGAAAAGTTAATGAAAAACTATCTTTAGAATTAGTCCCTTCATTTGTACATAGAAACCTCTACAATCCTGATATAGAAAGAGATAATCAGTTTTCTTTTGGAGGAGGTGGACGTTACAAAATAACGAAAAGACTATCTGTCAATTTAGAGTACATGCACAACTTTGACAAACCTGAATTTTACAAAAATCCTTTATCAGTAGGTCTGGATGTAGAAACAGGCGGACACGTTTTCCAACTAATATTTACCAATTCACAATCCATGAGTGAGAGCGGATATCTTACTAATGCGTCTGGTGACTGGGGAAAAGGAGATTTCTTTTTTGGATTTAACCTATACAGAGTATTTTAATAACTACAATCAAATAATTTATGAAAAAGACAATCCTACTTACAATTTTACTTGCTGCATTAACGAGTTGCAGTGATTCTGACACCTATCAGGATATCGAAACACCACCAGACACAGTCACACCTCCTGGACCAGGAACACCAACGGAGCCAGTAGTCACATCTAGCTATACTAAAAACGCTAAAGCAATCATTGATGCTAATTGTATAGGCTGCCACCAAAGCGGAAGATCTGCAGGTTTCAGACCTCTGACTACGTATGCAGAAGTAAAAGCTGCAGTTGAAAATTCCGGTTTATTAAATAGAATTCAATTGCAAACCGGACAACAGGGTATAATGCCTCAGGCAGGAAGAATGTCTCAGGCAAATATCGACGTCCTTGTAAAATGGAATACTGACGGACTAAAAGAAAATTAATTATCATGAAAAAAACATTTATTAATTTCTTTGCATTACTGCTGATAATTATCGCAAATACAGATGGATTTGCTCAAAAATTAATCACAAAAACTGGCAGTATAAAATTTCAGGCTTCAATGCCTTCGTATGAAGAAGTCGCTGCAGAAAATAAAAGTGTGTCTGCCGTTTTAGAGCAATCAACAGGAGATTTCGCTGCTTTGGTACTTATAAAAGGTTTCCGTTTTAAGGTTGCTTTAATGGAGGAACATTTTAACGAAAATTATATGGAATCTGAAAAGTTTTCTAAAGCAACTTTAAAAGGTAAAATAGAAGATTTTGATATTTCTAAAATTACAAATACAGCCAAAAATTTTACATTAAAAGGAGATCTTACCATTCACGGAAAAACAAAACCTGTAACGGTAACCGTAAAAGTTTCAAAAGCTGCTAACGGAGTTAATGCTATTGGCTCATTTGAAGTAAAACCGGAAGATTTTGATATAGAAATACCAAGTCTGGTTAGAAAAAAAATTGCTGATAAAATAAAAATTAATTACAATTTTTTATTGATTAAATGATCGTTTTCAATACATCAATATTTAGATACTAGAAATTACCCACTACTACTATCTAAATAGCTCTTTTTGATTTGGAAGATCATTAAACATGACTAATGTTATGAGGTCAGTTTTTTATTAAACTGGCCTCTTTTTTTAATATCCTAAATAAATTCAAAATGATCCGCAAAAATTATATTGTTACCGGAGAAGATGTAAATGATTTTATGGTGATGGAAAATACGGCCTATATTTCCTATACACTTCGACTATTATATCATTTTTTGTTCTATAACGGATTTTCAAAAGAAAAACTCAACTCATTAAATCTTGGTTTACAAGAAGGAAATCATGTAGTCGTTAATTACAAAAATCTAATGTTTACAGAGTCTTTTTTTGTTGAGATGAAACATTGTTATATAGATGATAAAATCAGTATTAAAAGCTGTTTTTTCAACTCAAAAAATGAATGCTGTGCTGAAGTTACAAAAGAATTAGAATGGTTTGATCCTATTCGCAAAGTAGTCATAGCGTCACCTAAACGAATTCTACAACATTTTAATCGAAATATAACACAGAAGGATTCGAACCTTCGACCGTCCCGATTAAAAATCGGGATGCTCTATCCAACTGAGCTACGCTACTAAAAACAATTTAATACAAACAAAAAAGCCACTCGATTTGAGTGGCTTTTCGTGAACACAGAAGGATTCGAACCTTCGACCGTCCCGATTAAAAATCGGGATGCTCTATCCAACTGAGCTACGCTACTAAAAACAATTTAATACAAAACAAAAAAGCCACTCTATATGAGTGGCTTTTCGTGAACGCAGAAGGATTCGAACCTTCGATCGTCCCGATTAAAAATCGGGATGCTCAATCCAGCTGAGCTACGCTACTAAAAACCAATTTAATACAAACAAAAAAGCCACTCGATATGAGTGGCATTTTGTGAACGCAGAAGGATTCGAACCTTCGATCGTCCCGATTAAAAATCGGGATGCTCTATCCAACTGAGCTACGCTACTAAAAACAATTTAATACAAAACAAAAAAGCCACTCGATATGAGTGGCTTTTTGTGATCCCAGAAGGAGCGAATACGAACCTTTTACTTGAAGATTTAAAGATTTTAAGTGAGTTATCTCTAACAAATGTCATTTAAATTATGAAAATACATTTCCTTTAATACATTGCTTTCTTCTTCTATCCACAAATCATCTTTTACTAGTTTAGCAATTAGTTCTTGGGCATTAGAAGAAAACAATTTTCTGTCTAGTCCTGAAAAATCTAATTTGTAATCCCATCTGCTATAATGTTTAAAAGAATTTGTTGGAAGATATAAGTGTGGTGTTGTTGGAATAAGAATTTTAACATCCACTCCTCTTTTTTTTAATTTGTTGCTTATTCTTTGATAAATTTTTAATCCATCAAAATCCCAATCACAACTGTAATAAATTGGGTAAATTAATTCCATCTCATCAATATCATCTACTATAGAAATATTGTTCCCTCCTACATACCACAATTTAACTTCAAGTTCGTTAGCATTCCATGGTTGTTTCAGGAAAGATTTATTCTCGCAGAGTATTATTGCTTTAGGATTTATATAGTCAACTACTAATCTATACTGCAGATCTTTATTTGATTGTGGAAATTCTTCAATTTCAAGAATTTTTAATACAGCATTGCGAACACTATCCTTATGTTTTAAATATTTAGAGCCTGCATAATCGAAAATTTTTGCAGAAAAATCTTCAATATTTGACAGCTTATCCTTCAATTCATTTCTACTTTCGTAAATCAAAATCAACGTACGAATATCTTCTTCTGTGAAATTTTTGCCACCATCTGGGCGAATGTTCATTAGATTAAGAAAATCATAATAATATTTATAGGCGGCATAAAAATGATCTTCATAATACTCTTCATAACCATCTTGTGCTATCAATATTTTATTATTGCCCTTTTTTTGAGCAATTAAATCTGTTTGCATCATTAGATATCTTATGAAATCATTCTCTTGGATTTTAGCACCAGTTTTCTTTTTTTCATAAAGATCATTCAGGGCTTTTAGTACTGGCCATGTGAGATCCTTGCTATTCAATTTCTTCAAAAATTTCATCTATATTTTCTGTTAATTGACTATTATGAAATATACCTAAAGGAGGAACGTACGTTAAGCCAGTAGCATCTTTGTTATCTTGCATGATGTAAATATATTGTCCATCATCATTGATATCTCCGGCAGTTTCAATAGACATGCTTACAATTTGATAATTTTCCTTCTTGGCTAATTTATGCAACATTTCATAGTTGCTTCCTAAGCCCTCTGCTTCATCTATAGGCATAATTCGTATTCCTGAGTGATCTTTATCTTCAATAAGGGATAATCTAGCAAGACATAATAGGGCATTTGCAGTATATGTTTGTCCATTACTTCCTGAATTACTTTGCCCATCTTCTAATTTAATATCAAATAATAGATCAAAATATGAAAGAGGATTTAGTAGATCTTGGACTTTAGCTTCTCTAGTTCCATTTGCCTCTCTAAAAACATTAATCATTATCTCATCAATATCTTGTTTGCTGCCATTACCCGAAGATGCAAATATTCCAACATCTTGCATTTCATTAGTTAGACGTTTCCTGAAAATTTTCATCCAATCATCAGGATATCCCGGCGATGGTTTATGTTGCAAAGTTGCGTGATTACCTCCTGTGATTTGATTATTAGCCAAATATTTAGTTATTCTTTGGACGTTTGTCAAATAATCATTGTAGATTTTTTGTACTTCATTAAATACATTATGAAGAATTTCTATTTTTCTCGATCCTATATGTTGTAAATCGTTTGTCAGTTCTGTTAGTCTTTTTTCGATTTGTTCTCCTATGAGATCCTCTTGAATTTGTTGCGTAGGAAAAACAGTTGGTAACAACTTATGAGCAAGAATACCAACTGAATAATCTTTCAAAATAATTTTGTCTTCTATTCCACTAGAGGCCCACTCATATGAAGCTTCAAATTTACTTCGGGATTCATTAATCACGTTTTCTTTAGGAAGATATTCTATTTCAATCAAATCTTCAGCAAAATTGAAATCACGATTATACTCAACCATAAACATTGTTCTTGCTTCATTCAAATTGATTATACTTAAACTATATTGTTCTTGGCATTTTTCAAAATGAACTTTAGCTTCATTATGTTCAACTTCTACATCATTAGCCATTTGATAAAGCTTGCTGAATGATGGAATAATATTAAAAAGCTCTTCTTCTAAGTTTTGGATTTTTTCCGACGTTATATTTTTTTCAGATACAAGATTTTCTAACTGAACTTCAAGAGTCAAAATGTGATCACTTTCATCCTTTTTCAATTTTTCGAAATCGATCGAACCATATTGTTTTCTCATATTGTTTTCGATTTCAGTAATCTTTTCTTGGTTAGCTTTATCAATCTGCCTACTACTTGTAAAATTCTCATAAGCAATATCATAAGACTCTTTACTACTTACATAATTTTTTAAGTTCTTTTCAGAGTTTTCGAAAATAGAGATATACTTTTCCAGTTCTGTAGAAGTTAATTCTGCAATCTCATCTATCTCTGTAAATATTTCATCTTGATTTGACTTATACAAAAAAAGCATTTTTTCCAATGCAGGATAGGTTTCTAACTTTTCTTTTAATTTTTTTAAATTAATATGTTTTTCTTTTAATTCTTTAAGTTGTTGTCTTATGACATCCAAAGGCTCTTTATTTAATTTGATTTGATCAAGTGCCACATTCAAATATTGTTTTTCACAAGCCATTATAAACTCATAAATACCATTTAACTCGAGCCAAAATCCTCCACTGTCCACTTCTGTCGTAATTGCCTTTTTAAATAGTTTTTCTGGAAAAGGAAGAAATCTTCCTGTTGGTGGCACCGGAGCTATTCTCGATAATGATTGAAAATGAATAAGTAAACTCTCTTGTTCAAGACTCAAGGGTAATGATAAATATTCTATTGCCCAATTAGCTAATGATGCCGGATTGTCAAGATCAGAAAAGACAAGCTGTACCTCTAACTTTTCAATAGATAGTTCAAGGTCGGTTAGCTTTTTATTGCTTAATTTTCCAGCTTTTGAATAATCATTAAACCAATCTGATTTTTCTAAATCTTTTTGTAAATTATTATCTCTAAGGAAATTCTCAAATGTCTTGAGAGCTTCTACATCATTTATTTTAGAGCGTTCTGCTAAATGCCATTGTCGAATGGCGTCTAAATCGGCTCTATTATTAGTGAACCAATTGTTAACCTTTTCTACAATATCTTTATATTTTGTGCTTTCATCAAGTAATTTCTTTGCTCGATCCAAATCAGATATGAGTTTTTCCTTTTGCATTTCAGCATTTCTAATCTCATTTTTTAAATGAATTACTGTCTGATTGTGATTTTTAATATCCGCAAGTTTCACATTAGCCAATTTTCTTTTGATCAAAAGTCTTTTGATATTAATTGCTTGATGCTCTTGATTTGATTTTTGAAATTCTTTAAATTTAATATGATTTTGTTTAAACCAAAAACTTGCGTTTTCCAAACTGAACTTCATTTTTGATTGCTTAAAATTTTCGAAATCACGAAGTACATGTTCAATTTTTAGCTCTTTATCTTTGATCGTAGCAATTTCTTCCAACAAACGTTGATGTTGTTGTTGATCTAAATTAATATTTTGTACATCATCTTGGTATTTATCAAAAAGTCGTTTTTGATCATCATCTCCAAAAAGAAATTTTTTTAGAGCATCTGAATCAGTAAAAAAACCTTTTCCTCTTGAAAATGAACGAATAATTGCTGCATAACTTTTCAGACTTTGTATATTTTGACTAAGATCTACTGCTAGTAAACCATTATTAAAAAGTAATTGATGATACTTTTTATTGCTTACACCTTTAAGATACCCTGTATCTAAAGGAATTTTTTCCAAGTTTTGTAATGTTTCTATCTTTCCATCAACTAATAAATCCCTATAAAAAATGGGTTTGTCCATCGCGGATAACGCTTCTTCAAAATCATAACCAGATTGAATAATAAAAAAATGCATTTGACTACTAGTAGTTTCCAAGTAACCTCCCAAAACAATATATCTTTTTGGCTGCACCTCAACATTGATAAAAATATAACCTCGACCATATTTCCCATCTTGATTTTTAAGTGCCAGTCCACTTGTATCCCTTTGTTTTATACCTTCTGTTCCTGATTTAAAAACTTTTGAACCAACTAAAAGTAATTGAATAAAGTCAGCAATCAAACTTTTACCACTTCCACTTTCACCACTAAAGTCTGTCCTGAAATCGTTAAATTTATAATCACAATTAAAGTGCTGTCTTACATTAAGTGTCGATAAACTATAAATTTTTGGTTGGAAATTAGCCATGATTTTTTCGTTTTATAATATTGTCAATCGCTTCGATTTGCGGATAATAGATTTTTCGTAATCTTTCAAATGAAGGTTGATAAATAAAAAAATCATTATCATTAACATCTCTTGCTATCCAGCCAAGTTGTTCAAATTCTGTAAATGCTTTATAGACCAGAGTCCTTAACTTTTCTTCGTTCATATCAGAATCAGCATCACTTTCAATAGATGATACAATACGTTGCATTTTATTGAGTAATTCATCGTATTCTTGATACAGTAAATTGATAAAATCCGATATTTTAGCTAATTCAATATTTCCATCAACTTTGTAAATCTTAAAAAAAATCAATCCAATCAGAATATATTCTGATTTAAGGTATTTTCGATACTGATTATCCGTTGGAATTTTACCTCTAGAACCTTCATGAAAATCAATATAAAAATAGGTATTCCATTCTTCTCCTTCTTTTTTGAGCAACATATCAAAAAAGTCATCATAGTAGGCTTGCAAACTAACAAAATATTTATCTAAAAAGGCATAAAGCGAAACTGGTTTGGGAAAATTTCTCTGTATATGCATTCCTGATTTCAACAAATAATCAAGTTTAGCAAATGTATTTTTAGCTACTTTATCTAACATAAACGCATAGCGTAAATTTAGGTCCTTTTCAGTATCGTCATATTCCATAGTGAAAGATTTGCATAATTTGTATTACAATATTCGTTTTGATCGACAGTTATTTCATATTGACAGCTATTACACTGTTTTATCAATTTATGAGCAGTTTTTACAGCTATATTAAGATCATTCTTTTCATCACTAAGAATTCTAAAAAAAAATGGAGAAAAATCGAGTTTTCCGTCTTGCTCAATTTGGTCTATAGCTTTTTTTACCCAAGATTGTACTTTTTTCTTAAATTCAAGTTTTTCAATATTTTTTATCATCGTAACCCTTCTTCTTTCTTGATCTATTAATCTAACAACAGGTGGTAAAGGTGATTTAGTAACAAAATCTCTCTCTGTGAAAATATAAAATCGAGGGACAGATTCTGGGAGCCTAACACTAAATGATTCAATTTCATCAGGGAATACAAGTCTCTTTGGCTGATTCTCTTGACGCAGATAAGAAGTATTGTCTAATAAATAATGAAGAAACTTGTCAGTTTTTCTATCAAGTTCTCTTTGATTGAATTCAAAAATAAATTCACGAATGCGTGGCTTTATTTTGTCTATACGTACGCTTACTTGATCTAAATGATTCCGCACTTTTTGGTTGTAATCTAATATATAATTAATACTATCCAGAAGTTCAAAATTTTCTTGATTTTTAAGCATGTCCTGTAAGATATCATCTATATCATAAGTGATTTGAAAGCCCTTAGTCAATTCGTGAGTATGCTGTTTAATTTGGTCTAATCCTGCACTGATGGTATCAATTACTTGAATAATATTTGCTTGAGGTTGTTTGATCTGGAAACGAAATTCATCAACAGATTCGCTCACTTGCTGATCCAATATTTCAATTTGCAAGGCAAGTTCATTGCTTCTATGATTGAAATGATCGTCTATCCAAAACAAGATCTCAGCAGGATTTTTTTCAAGACTTGTTCTTAAAGTATCTAGTAAATGCTTGAATAAACGTTCTATTTTTGCAGGATGATAGCTTTCTGAGAGACGTTTGAATACTTTCTGACAAAATTCTTCTCCATAGTTTTTAAATCCATACACTTTTCTTTTCCTATCTCTCCAAAGAAAGAATTCTTGTAGACGTAGAATAATTGTATTGTTTCTATTATTTTCTTCTCTTTGTGAACCTCCTAAATCAGTTAGAACTTTATTTATGATTTGTATGATCTGGTCTTCCGTAAATTCCTGCTTTTGGTATTTTTGGTATAATGCAAGAATGATCAATCCATCTTCTTTATTGGGGATGAGCTGATAATAGCGTGGCTTCGCTTCAGAATATAAATCTATTTCTTTCATCTGCTTCTTCGATAAGTATAAATATGATTATTCATAATTATTCTGGGTGAAAGTATTTTGATCATTTCCAAATTTTTCGTGTAAGCTAACCCAAAATCGTGAGGGAGGGTACGAAAATGTTTTTTCTCCCCATCTTGTTTGTTTTGTAAACGATTCTGACCTTAAAAGAATACATGCTTTCTTTGCTCGACTGATACATACGTAACAAAGTCTTTGATCCTCACTCAGTGCAATCTCATCATTTAAATTTAAATAATACGGAAAATTTCCTTCTTCCATTCCTAACAAAATTACAACTTCAAACTCAAGACCTTTTGAGCTATGCCTAGTAGTAATAGTTACTTCATTTTCGGGCGATCCAAGATTTGCAAATCTTTTAATTTTTGAATCTTTTAGATTACGCAGTTTTGCTTCACTTAATAATTTATCTAAATTATCAATTTCATTAGGATAAATTTCTGAGTTTATAAGTGTATCCCTAAGTTTCAATTCATCTGTAATATGACGTAACCATTCATAACAATCATTACTTTCTAAGCTATTGGTAAGTACTTTATGAAATATAGTTTTTAGATAAATATCGACATTGTTTTTTCTTGAATCATTATGGATATTTATTAAATTTCTCCAAAAAATAAATAATTTCTCAAATGATTGCGTTTCTTTGTCTATGCACCATTGCGCGCAATCTTGTAACCATACAACAACTGCACTATTTTCAAAGCTCCATTTGACAATAAAAGAAGGTATTTCTTCTTGTTTCATGAAAATAGCCATGTGCTGAATTTGCGAATTAGAGCTGGCTATAATTCCAATCTCATTTAAAGCAATTTCCCTAGCTAACAAATTAGGAATTATTTTTTTTGCGATAACCTCATATTGAGGTTCCATTCCATTATCGCAACTAATAAAGGTGAAATCTGCAATATCATCTTTTCTCTTACCAGCCACATATTTTGGATAAGGGGGAACGGGTTTAAGAGCTTCAATCGAAGCATCGATAATGTGTTGAGAACTTCTATAATTAGACACAAGTTCAATTGTCTTTAGGTTGTCATTATCGGTAAGCTCTAATAAAAAATCTGGGTAACCTCCATTAAATCCATAAATCGACTGATTCGTATCTCCAACTGCATATAGTTTTATTCCTGCGTAAAATACTAATTCGAGAACCATTTCGTGAAGTGCTTTTCCTAAATCTTGATACTCGTCTACTAATAACCAAGGGAATTGACTTCTTAAAGTTTCTCGGACATATTCTTGTTCATTTATTATTTTAGCAGAAAGATTGATAATATTGGTAAAATCAATGTATTCAGTTTCACTAATTTTTGCTTCATAAATTTTAGCAGCCTTTATAATTAACTCGGACGACTCCATATTGACTAAACTGCGTCCTTGTAGGGAAAGAGATCTATGCTTATTGATATCAGACAGAGATAATTTATATGGATCTTCAATGCTTAAATCCTTAAGTGTAGAATGATAAAGTTTATTTTCTATATCATTAGGAAGGATTTTGATAGGATATATTACATTGTATTCAGGATATAAATGTGCAAAAGGTTGAATTACATGTAATAAACTAAAACTGTGAACTGTTCCTATAAAATCTTTGTTGCTTGCGGTGTAACCATAACTCTTTAATCGTTTTTTAAGTTCTCTAACAGATTCTCTACTGTAACTGATACATGCTAGTCCACAAGGCTTATGAATGTGACTCTTTGCAAGAGTTACTGCCTTTAGGGTTAATACCCGTGTTTTACCACTACCGGGACCCGCAATAATTACGGAGTTGCTCATTGATTGATAAGCTTCATATTGCTTATCATCTTTTTTTATTAGTTCTAAATCTTCAAAAAATAAATTATTCATAGGAATCTTTAACTTTTTCAACTATTGCTTCAATACCTTCAATAATATAACTAGGAACTAGTTCAGTAGTTAAGTTATCAGCAAGACGTTGCGCAAAGCGTCCCTTACTAATATTACCCTCAATTTTTTTAAGTGCTAACCAATAATCTTCTGCATCGATAGCTTCTTCAAAATTCTCCTGCATTTCATCTCCTCCTGATTTCAACTCCTTGTAAACTTTTTTGAGTATTTCAATTCCAGTATCATCTGCATCATTCATCATATCAACTTCAAGAGTATATTCCCCTATAAAACATCCTTTAGCTCTAATTTCGTCTTCATCCAATTCGTCATCTTCTGCTATGATTCCAAGTGTAGAAAGAATTTTTAAAACATTTTCATTCCCTTTGTATCCAAATTCTCGACCTGTATTTTTATCCATTATATGGTAAATTCGCTTGGTCTTATAATTACCTTTTTCATCAACATATTCTTCAACCTCATAATAATCACCATCAGTAAATAATACCCAAGGAATATAAAGAGCTTCTAGCAATTGAATATAAGGCTTAAAATTCGTGGAATCAATATTACAAACTACAATTCCGAAATTATCTAAGTTTTTTTCTATCAACTCTGCAGCAGCAGAAATAAAATATTCTTCTGTTATGCCTTCTGCCAGAATAATTCCTTTACCAAAATAAATCTCCCCTCGTTTAGCATCAATATAACGTTCAATATCTTTTTTCTCTTTACGCGATAATGATAAGTTGACTGTGGAGAAAACTTTACTGCTGTCGTCTATCTTTCGAATATGCACAATATAATTGAGTGGAGTTACGGATGTGATATAGGTTGAATGTGAAGTAAATATTACCGATGTATTACTACTATGAAGAACTTCTCGATAAATCAATCGTTGTAATGTAGGATGCAAATGTGCTTCTGGCTCTTCTACTGCTAAAATTGTAAATGCTTGGTGCCTATAGTTATGTTCATCCATGAAATCGTACAAAGATTCTATATCACTCTCTTCTATTTCTTTTTTTAGGACATGATTTCCTTTATCGCTTAATTCATATAATTTTGACAGTATTCCTTTTTCATCCTCAGTTAGTAGCAACTCAAATTGTTCAGCCTTTATTATAGGCAAAATTGTTTTGTCTTTTAATAAAATGAGCATCAAAGAGATGTATAGAATATTAGCTAGTCCTAAACTTAATTCGGATACAGGCCTTTCCTTTAATCCCATATAGACCTGCAATGTATAGAGTAGTCTTTCAGTATCAATATCAAAAGTCCTTAATGTTATTTTATGGTCCGTTTGAATTCCTGATAAAGAGGCAAAGCGATTGGAAAGAATCTCTTTAATATGAACAATTTCATCCAATTCTAGAATTCCTTCTGCGGCTTCTTTCAGAGCCTCAGATATTTCTTCCAAATCCTGTGTAGATACTTCGTATTGTTTAACCAGTTTATATAAAGGAGAATTCTTATTTGATTTAAGTTCTCTTTCAACATCTCTCAATGCTTTTATAACATAAATGTTAATGTAACTTCGATCTTCATTCGTGAATCTGTTATCTTCACTACTACCTTTAAAAATTATATATTTATAATTGATTATCTTTCCGAACTCATCTCTGTTAGCTACAAACTTGTAAGTAAATCGTAATGTTGGAGGATCTGCTGATATGACAGCATCAACAAATTGTGCTTTAAGTTTACTGTTATGCTCATAGCCTTTTATCTCCAAATTAATCTCAATTTCTTCCCCATTTTCCATTGGTTTATCAATACTATCGTGGAAATCTTCGGGGGTTAATTGTCTATCTGAATCAGAGTAGTCTTTGTCCAAAATGAGTTGTATAGCTCTTAAAAAATTGGTTTTTCCAACATTATTTTCGCCTATGATTACCTGTTTATGATCTAATTCTACATCAACATTCAGAAAATTTCGGAAGTTTTTTATTTGAACTCTAGATATGTATGGGTTTTTATGCTGTGCCATTTTTATTTTATATTTGTTTTTAGGTAGATTGACTTAATTCAGGAAAATATTTTTTCAAAGATTATTTCTAATTCGCATACCTCCAGTTCATCAATTTTGATTGTTGGTAAATGCTGTCTACAATCCTCATGCCCTCCGAGGATTCCCACAGCATTCAGTGCTTTGGTTGGCTTATCGTCGCCCGTAACGCCTTCGGGATAGTAGCTTTCTATAGCTCCGTGAGAAAGGATAAAAATATCAATGGATCTTAATGCTGCTAACAGAGAATATTTCTCGGGAATTTCTATAGTCTTATCTGTAAATACTCTTCGTCTCAAATTATTTTCCTCTTCTATGAATAAAAAATCAATTTCAAACGTTTCTTCTTCAGTTAATGCTTTACCATCTTTTATTTTTAGACCTAGTTCTTTTAGCTTATTATATCGTTCCTTCCAAGAGTATCTTCTTACTAATTCTTTTATTTTACTTCCAGGTAAATCTGCCTGTATGCCTTGTTCATCAGCTATTTTATCAAGTACACCCAACAACTGTTCTCTTTGTTTTTTTAACTCTTCTGAGACCGTAAATTTTTCAAAACCATCAATCAAAGCATCTGAATCGACGATACAGAAGCATTCTATTTGAAAAAACCCATAGAAATCAGTAAATCTTTTAACATTAGATTTTCCATTTATTGAAATGATTGGAATGTTATGAGCATCAAAATCCCATTCTGGATTTAGGAGTTTAGCTGTCTCCTTCAGATAAATTATATCTGAATCGCCTTCGACCAAAAGTACTTTGCTTGAGAAAAAGGCAGCTGTGTTGTTTTCATAGCATATAATCTGAAATGCGTCTTTTGCAGCCATCTCTTTTAGAAGATTGACCGTTAAGAACTTGCCATATGGCTTTCCTGCATCTGGATATTCTTTTACTACCTTAACAAAAGTTCCAGTGGAATTCGGTGAAAAAAACATGGGTGAATGTGTAGTAACGAAAACCTGATTATTTACCTCGGTTAGTTTCTCTAATGCTGCAAATAATATTTTTTGCGCACTCGGATGCAGGTATAATTCAGGCTCTTCAAATAGAAAAAGATATGGTTGCTCACTTACTTCGACGGCAACTTCTGCAACCTCTTGATTTTCTTCTACATCGACTTTTTTCAAAGCCGCAGCCTCTTTTCGTTGTTCTTTATATTGCTCAACAAATGTTCTTAGTAATGCAAAAGTTACAGCTCTTTTAATACCATCTCCCTTTGTTTCAATAATATCCCTTACACCGTCATCAATTAGTAATCTAGCATTAGTAAATACTTGTTTTAACTCTGGTTTAGGTATTTCAATTTCTATTTTTGATTTTGGAAAATTTTCTGAGAGGAATGAACCAATTTGTTTCTCTATATCTTGTAATTTTTCAATTCTATTGTCAGTAATCTGTTCGGCTTCTCTAACTACGTTTAGCAATCTATGCAAATCATCAAATGAATCAGTTATCCTTTCAAAATGTTCTGACTTTTCAAGAAACCTCATTAAGATACCTAAGAGTTTTCCGAAAGTTGCTGATTCTTTTGATTTAATATCATCCTTAAGATCCTTAACTGCAGCAATATAAATAGGTTCTGGCAAAAGAATTTTAATACTGTTTTCAATACCTGTAGGCAAAGGTGAAAGTTTCATTTCTTTTTGTTCAACAGGTAATTCATCTATAATTTCATCAAGTTTTGCAAAAACATCTTTTTGTGTAGTTAGCCCATCAAATTTGTCTTTATGCTCAGAAAGTATCTCTATAACTGCTACTGAAATATCTTTACCTCTTTTCCCCTTCATTAATTCTCCAATGACATTTTTCGCGTATTTTCCCTCTTTGGGAGTAAGTCGACTACATAGTAATTCAGATTTTCCATCTGTATAATAGTAACGGGTTAATGTTAGTTTATCATCAATAATTATTTCTTTAATTCTATCACGGTGATCAGGAGATAATCGATTTATGTCTCCCTCTTTTACATCTGAAAAAGTGAGTTCAATTTCAATAGCTTCTTCTTCATTGAAAAAATCAAATTTGCTTAAACTGCTACCTGAAAAGAACAGACTTGTTGCTAATAATATTGTTGATTTTCCAGCGTTATTCTCACCAATAATACAAATGAAAAGTGAAGCATCTAGTTCATCAGATTTTATACCCCTGTAATTCTTAATCTTTACACTTGATACATACATACTATTAAATTTTCTATAAATAAGTTATAAATTGTCAACTTCTACGATACTCTTCCCATTCTGCTGTTTACTCACTTTAATCTGTACAGGAATTCTTTCCGTCATTTCTTGAACGTGGGAAATCACGCCAACCTTACGCCCTTGATTGTGTAATCGTTCTAGAGCATCCATCGCGATATTGAGCGTAGTAGGATCTAATGAACCAAAACCTTCATCGATAAATAGAGATTCTACTTTCATACGGCTTGAGGATAACGAAGCGAGACCTAACGCAAGAGCAAGTGATACCAAGAAAGATTCTCCACCAGAAAGTGAATAAACTGTACGTACCTCATCTCCCATGTCATGATCTACTACTTGCAAACCAAGAGTAGTTGGAATACGTTCAATTTTATATCTGCTCGTGAGTTCCTGCAAATGAATATTGGCATAGCCCAGCAGAACGTCAAGTGTATATTCTTGTGCAATCTGTCTGAATTTTTTACCATCAGCAGAACCTATAATTTCGTTTAATTTACTCCAGTTTTCTGTTATATCAGCTTTTTGCCCAATGTTTGTGAGTAAAGCGCTTATCTGGTTTTTGTTGGTTTCATTTTGTTGTAATTTAAAACCAATCTCGCCCTTTTTCTGCTTTTGTTGTTCAGCCTCAGGTTTTTTAATAGCAATCAACTCATTCAATTCATCTAATGAGCGCTCTGATAATGCCGTTTGTTGATGAACATCTAATAATTGTTTCCTTTCATCGAGGATAGAAGTTGCTTTCGTTACTTCTTCCTCAATGAATTGCAATGCATTGCGTTCGGCTTCTATCCAACTGTTTTGTAATGCTAGCAGCTCATAAAGTTTTTCTGTACTTAGCAATTGATCGTTCTTGTGATTGTAATCACTAAGCCAGTTTTCTATTTTTTGTGCTGTTGCTGTTGCATCAATCTGCAATGTATTTATCGTATTTTCTAATTCTTCTTTTTGGGTATTGGCTTTTGTTAAATCAATACTCAGCTGTTGCAGCATTTCTCTAAACTGATCCAACTTTTGTTGTGCCTTTTCTACAGATTTTTTCAACTCTAATTCCAATTGCTCTGCAGGTCTTCCACCAAAAATATTAGCACGATCTTGAGTAATAACCTGATAGCTTTGATACTGTGCAGTATACGTTGCGGTCTTTTTAGTAAACTCTGCTGTGAGATTTTGAGATTGACTTTCCAGTTCTTTCAAAGTTGCTTCAAGTACACTTTTTTGACCAATGTATTGCTCCAGTTCTTCGGTGTATTGTTTCCAGGTTTGTGAAAAACTCGAAATATCATTAGTAAAATCAATTGGTGCAGCTTTCCATTTATCCATCCAGTTTGAGCTTTTGAAGTATGGTGAAAGTAAATCTTCTACTAAAACAAGATCGGAAGTTGCTTTGTCACGTTCTCTAGTTTTGCTGCTTAGTTGTTCCTGATATACTGATAGTTTGCTCTTCAGATCTTTAACTTCATTACCAAGTGTTTCAACAATTTCTTTTAAAGTATCGTTTTTATTTTTATCTACCTCCAGTTGTTGCTTTTGGCTGGCATGAACTTGTATTTTTGAAAGCAAATCAGCTTGTTTTTTTTTAAGTTCTTTTAACTTTCCTTCAATCCATTCGGCCTTTTTTTCATCTGAAAGTGAGAAAGCTTCTTTAGCAATATCAAATTGTTCCCAGACCTGCTTGTTCTTTTCCAGGTCCGATAATTTTGTCTTAATCTCTTCTTCCTGATTCTGAATAGTTTGACGCAAGATTTGAAATGCTTGTTCCAAAGCATTATGTTTTCCGAAACTGTTTAAGTAAATACGCTCCTTTTCATCATAAGCAGCTGTTAACACCTTCAATACATTTTCCAAATGAGGATTATGTTCGGCATAAGGGTGAGTTTTACTACCACATACTGGACAAGGTTCGTCATCAATCAATCCATTTCTAAGCGATTCTACATTTTCGGCGGATGCCAGAATAGCTTGCTGCAATAGTTGAGATGCGGTTTCTTTTTCCGCATTTTCCACTATTAATTGCTGAGAAAGTTCTTGTAAGGTTTGCTGATTTATCGGATAATCAGACTGATCTTTAATTTGTTTATTTTTTAAAATATCTAAGTTAGTTAAAGCATCATAAAACAATGACCAATGAGCTTGTGCTGTTATAGTATTTTCAACAGTATTATCTATCGCAATCTTATCCAACTGTATGGTTTCAATAGGAATTAACAGCAATTCTTTGGCTTTAACAGCATAGATTTTGGTTAAATTTTCCCATTCGAAAGCTTTTTTTTCCAAATTAGATTCGACTTCATTTTTTTTAGTTTCATCGATCTTGATCTGATCTTGCAATTGATTCAGTACTGTAGTCGAAGATTGAAAAATTTCTAATAGCTTTTGAGCATCTTGCAATTTGGACAAAATAATTTCTTTATTTTCAGCAATTGGTCTACTCTCCTTATTTTCATTCTTCCAACCCGTTATGACATTAATATGAGCAGAAACCCCAGAAAACGCAGTTTGTTTATCCGTGAGAACCTTTTGATGTTGATTTATAGCTGCTGTAGCATCATCTACATCTTGTTTTGCTTTTTGCAGTTGTTCACTTTTTTCAGCAATTATCGCATCCAGTTTTTTGGCTTGTTCTAAAATTGGCAGCGCATCATTCAAAGTTTTATTATTTGCAGTCAATGCAGTGGCCGAAGCTAAAATTTCATCATTCAACTTTTCTTTTTTTTCTTCAAGTGATTTTATAGTCTCCTTTAAAGTAATTAAGTTAGCTGTTTTTACTTCATGTTGATTTTGTGAGTGTTTCAAGGCATCTACCCAGCTCCTAGTTTGTTGAATCGCCTCAGTAACAAGCAATTTTTGTCTGCGTGGAAAAGTATTTATTTTTTCTTCATTTGCAGTTTGTAATGTAGTTTGAGCATTCTGATAATTGGTTTGTAACTGGAAAAGCTGTTCCTGCCATACAATTTCTGTTGCCAGAATTTCTATCTCTTTTTCTAAACTTTTAATTTGAATCTCCAAAATGCTTTGTTCCTCCACTAAACTCTTTTGTTCTTCGTCAGTTAGAATAATAACACCCTCTTTTCGCAAATTAAGATCCCGAAGTTGCTGTTCTTCCACTTTATATTTTTCAAATATTTTTTTTGAAATTTCAGAATAGATATGGGTTCCTGTGAGTTTTTCGAGTAAAGAAGATTTTTCATCTTTATTAGCTTTCATAAAGGCAGTAAAATCACCTTGTGCCAGCAATACTGATCGGGTAAATTGTTCAAAATTTAAGCCTACCAAACGTGTAATCTCATTCAAAGTCTCTTGCTTTTTACCTGGAATGACAGTATTCGAGCTGATATTTGTCAATGTTATAGAATCTGACTGCATACTACCCTCGGCCTTATTTCGAGCACGTCTTACACTCCAAATAACACGATAATTTTGCTCATCAATACCTCTAAAATCTACTTCAGCAAAACCCTCAGAAGTTCCGTCTCTTAAAATACCCCGAACATCACTTTGGTTCAATTTGCTTCCTTGGACATCATGAATTTCAATTCCTATTTCTTTTGCCTGTAGGTAGCGGGGTGTTTTTCCATATAAAGCAAGACATATTGCATCTAATATAGTTGATTTTCCTGCTCCCGTAGCTCCAGTGATAGCAAAAATTCCTGCAGAACACAATGGTTCGGTTGTAAAATCGATCTCTGTATTACCTTCTAAAGAAGCTAGATTTTTTATTCGAATAGCTAATATTTTCATGTTATTCGGCCGTTTGGTTAATCTCCTGCATCACTTGCTGGAAAAGTTGCAGAATCGTATCTGGGATTTCACTATTGTAACGCTGTTGGTATACTTTGTCAAATATATCTATAGGCTGTAATTCGTTCAATTTTTCTGGCGTAATAAATTCGGATACTTGCTGCGTTGATGATGGATATTTCACATCAATTTTAGCTAACCTTACTTTTTTACCCATTAGTGCAGTTTCTATTTTGTGTCGTAAAGCAGGTTCAGGCCCTTCCAGTAATATACGAACTTCCAGATATGGAAAAGGTTCTTTGATATCATCCGGTTCTGATAAATTCTCTAATAATCCTATGACTTCATGCAACGGCTGAGGAGCTTGTGGAATTCTTTGAAGTGGCACAGATACCGGAATTTCTATCGATTTTAATTCGCTAATTTCCTTGTCTAGTTTAAAAACAATAACCTGATGTTTATAATTTACTTCAGAAAAAGACATTGGTAATGGGCTTCCAGAATATCTAATATGATCTTGTCCACCTATTCTCTGTGCTTTATGAATGTGCCCTAGTGCTACATATTTTATATCTTCGTGAAATGCACTAGCTGGAATACATTCTACACCTCCCATAATAAGTCTTTCTGTTTTGTCTAAATCACTTACTTCTGCGTGATGTGTATGTAAATGTCCCATAGCAATTATGGTTTGTCCATCTTGCTTTTTTAAATTAACATATTCAAACGCCTCTTTATATAATGCAGTTACGCCTTCAGTGTAAGGATTTGCACAATTTAATAATGTTGGATAGTCACCCATGCGTAAAAATGGAATCGCAAGACACCATGCTTTTACCTTTTTAGAATCATCATAAATAGGCACAAGCAGCTTTTCGTAATCTATATTACCATTTACATCTTTTTCAACTACGCCTATAATATGTACATTAGATGATTCCAATAGGGGTTTTGGAGCCTCTAAACGAGATGCCGAATCGTGATTACCTGCTGTAATTACTATTTGTATATCAGGATTTATTTTAGTCGCATTCTTTAGAAAAGAATAAAACATTTTTATTGATGAGGCAGATGGATTTGAAATATCAAAAATATCTCCACTAACAAGTAAAACATCAATTTCTTCTGTTTGTAAGGTAGCAATTAGCCAGCTTAAAAACTGTTGATGTTCGTAAGTACGGTCATATTCGTGAAACAATTGGCCAATATGCCAATCTGCGGTATGTAGAATCTTCATATTTTACTTTTAATCAATATACATTTTCATTATCACATATAAGATAATTCAAATATCATTCTTTAGTATTAATCTTTTTTATGGAAAACCATAATCTCCCAAATATATCAATTCGCAAAAATCAACCACTAAGTATTTATACCTGTTTCTTTATAATTAATATTCACCTTTTAATTTACCTAACAGATTAGTTCTTTCGTAAATTTATATAAATAAACATGAGATATTCGGACAATTTACTAGCTAAAAACAAACCAAGAAATCTCTTTAAATTTTTTGTTATGGAAACTGCTTATTTATATGTCAGAGTAAGTACTGACGAACAAAAAAGAAAAGGTTACTCCTTGCCTGAGCAGGAGGAAAGATTATTGAAGTATTGCAAATTTTACAATATAGAAGTCAAAGGAATTTATCGTGAAGATTACTCTGCTAAGAATTTTAATAGACCTGAATGGAATCAATTATTTTCAGAAATCAAAAAGAAATCATCAGTTGAAAATAAAAACATATTATTTATCAAATGGGATCGATTCAGCCGCAATATAGAATATGCTTACGAAATGATTGGAAAGCTTCGGAAATATAAAACAACAGCAAAAGCTATTGACCAGCCAATTGATTTCTCTGTTCCAGAAAGTACAGTTATGCTGGCTGTATATTTAGCAGTCCCAGAAGCAGAAAATACCCGGAGAGCTCAAAACACGGCAAATGGCATGCAACGAGCTAAGTTGACGGGGAGATATCTTGGTAAAGCGCCATTAGGATTTATCAATTTAACATTAATGAATGGCAAAAAAGCTATCGCTCCTAAAGAGCCTGAAGCCGAAATTATAAAATGGGCTTTTTATCATGTTGCACAGAACGATCATAAAATATCCGAAATCATGAAGATAGCTAATGATAAAGGATTACTATGTTCAAGATCACACTTTTTCAGGATTTTGCATAATCCAGTTTATTGTGGGCTTGTACCAGTCAAACTAAATTCTAGTGAAAAGCAAATGATAAAAGGATTACACGAGCCATTGATATCTGAGTCTTTATTTTATCAGGTTCAATCTATTATTAATACAAAAAGAAAAACTACTGCTAAAAGAGATGATTTACAATCATTATTTTTCCTTAGAGGTTTTTTAACATGTCCTATTTGTAATCGAAAACTTGTCGGAAGTATTTCAAAAGGAAGATCAAAAAAATACCCATATTATCATTGCCGTGATGGCTGCAAAACAAGAATAGATGCAATTTCCCTTAATAATTGTTATCAAAAGAAACTTCAACAGTTTATACTCTCAAATAATACAATTGAATTATTTAAGAATATTTTGGAAGACCAGAATATAAAGACACTGAAAGCAAGTTATCTATACGCTCAAAAAGGATTAGAGAGAAAAATAAATGAGGAGAAGTTAATCCTTTCTCAAGGCAGAAAATTATTTATAACCGGAATATTAAAAATTGATGACTATAATGAATTAAAAAGAGAGAATCAAATCAGCACCCAAAATCTTAAAAAGGAAGCAAATGATATTACAGCTAAATTAAAAGCTATTGATAAAAAAAATCAAATAGAAGATAATACTTTAGTGAAAATCTTTGAAAGATTTTCTGAATTTGAAACCTCAGATAAAAGACATCTTGTAAATCTTATTCCACCGACTGATATTGATTTTAAAACAGGGGCTCTTTCTTTATATTTAAATGAAGCATTTTTAAAAATTTTATCAAAAAAAAATAACCGAAAAACTAAAAAAAATGAATTTCATTGAAAAGAATATTTCAGTAGAAAAAGCCGTTATTATTCTTTCCAAGAACGGCATTCAGGTAGATGAGAAGGAAGCTAAAATTATTTTGGAATTACTTTATTTAGTATCAAAAAATTACGACAAACCAAAAGAGAAAAAAATATCATATCCTTAATGAGACTTCGAACCACCCTTAGTCCCTGTTAAATCACGAATAACCTGCTTTTAGACTGTTATTTCAAAACAGACTAGGGATTCCCATGAAAAAAATCGAACCGTAAAACACTAGACGGTAAAAGCCTGACAAACAAACATTTATAGACATAAAAAAAGAGACAACTACAAAGTAATTGTCTCCTCAAGTGAACGCAGAAGGATTCGAACCTTCGACCGCCTGCTTAGAAGGCAGGTGCTCTATCCAGCTGAGCTATGCGTCCATTTCTTTTAAAACTTTGGCAAGTTTCTGTCGGGGTGGCAGGATTCGAACCTGCGGCCTCCTGCTCCCAAAGCAGGCGCGATAACCGGGCTACGCTACACCCCGAAGGCAAATTTATTAAGCGGAGAGACAGGGACTCGAACCCTGGCGACGGTTACCCGTCGACAGATTAGCAATCTGCTCCATTACCGCTCTGGCACCTCTCCAAGCTCAAGAAACGTGTTCTGTTTTGCGGTTGCAAATGTAAGACAACATTCCATATCTCACAACTATTTCGGCGCTTTTTTTTCACTTTTTTCAATCTTTTTTTTAAACCGCTTCACAATCAAACATATAGAATTAACAAAAAATTGATATTAAATTTAAAATCCAATCGAATTGCCCCAAAATTTGAATTTATTCAAATAAAGAGTAAATTTGCTTTATTAACTAATAATACAGAAAATGAACAAAAGAGTTGTTATCGTTTCTGCCGTTAGAACACCTATCGGAAGTTTCATGGGAGGGTTATCTACCGTACCCGCACCAAAATTAGGTGCTGCCGCTATAAAAGGAGCACTACAAAAAATTAACCTAGACCCAAAATTAGTTGATGAAGTATTCATGGGCAACGTGGTGCAAGCCGGAGTTGGCCAGGCACCAGCACGTCAGGCAGCACTTTTTGCAGGCTTATCTGAAGAAGTTGCCGCTACGACTGTAAACAAAGTTTGTGCTTCAGGAATGAAAGCCGTAATGTTTGCTGCGCAGGCAATCGCTTGCGGTGATGCTGAGATTGTGGTTGCCGGTGGAATGGAAAACATGAGTTTGATTCCGCATTACGTACAAATGCGTAACGGAACTAAATTTGGTCCTGCAACAATGCTTGACGGAATGCAAAAAGATGGCTTGACAGATGCTTACGATAACAACGCAATGGGAGTTTGCGCTGATTTATGTGCAACTGAATATAACATCAGTCGTGAAGAACAAGACAATTTTGCCATTCAGTCTTATGAAAGAAGTGCAAAAGCATGGGATGCCGGAAAATTCGACAACGAAATTGTTCCTGTAGAAGTACCACAAAGACGTGGTGAACCAATCATCGTTTCTAAAGACGAAGAATACACCAATGTAAAACTGGACAAAATCCCTTCATTAAGCGCTGTTTTCACAAAAGACGGAACTGTTACTGCCGCAAATGCATCTACAATCAATGATGGTGCTGCAGCTTTAGTTTTAATGTCTGAAGAAAAAGCAATCGCATTAGGGTTAAAACCCCTTGCCTACATAAAAAGTTATGCTGATGCTGCTCAGGAACCAAAATGGTTTACTACGAGTCCGGCAAAAGCTTTACCAAAAGCCCTGGACAAAGCAGGAATTGCAATTGGTGATGTTGATTATTTCGAATTCAATGAAGCATTTGCAGTTGTTGGATTAGCCAATTCAAAAATCCTTGGCCTTGATAATGATAAAGTAAACGTAAATGGTGGTGCAGTTTCCTTAGGTCATCCTCTTGGATGCTCAGGAGCAAGAATCATTGTAACTTTACTAAATGTTTTAGAACAGAATAATGCCAAAACCGGAGCTGCAGCAATTTGCAACGGTGGTGGCGGTGCTTCGGCAATTGTTATCGAAAGAGCTTAAATAAAATTACATCAGGAGTTATTTCATTTGCAAATAACTCCTGATTTTCAACTAATAAATGACTTTAAATGTTCGGAATTTGTAATCTAGCCATAGTACCCGTTCGATCTGAGCCAAGTGACAGAAGCGAAATCGTCACACAACTTTTGTTTGGTGAGCACATCGAGATTTTAGAACGCCAAAATCAATGGGCACGAATAAAAATACAGTACGATGACTACGAAGGCTGGGTAGATTCTAAGCAATATCAGGTAATTTCTGAAGCCCATTATAATCAACTAAGTAATGACGCTATTATTCTTAATGCTGATTTGATTGATTATATCAGTGCGCCTGAAAATTTATTATTACCAATTCCGCTTGGTGCATCGTTATCCTTTTTAAACAATAACGAAATCAATACTGCTAATTTCGAATTTGAAGGCACAAAAACAAGTGGCATAAAATCTAAAAGCGCTCTAATAAATACCGCTTTTATGTATTTGAACGCACCTTATCTTTGGGGTGGAAAAACACCTTTTGGAATCGACTGTTCCGGTTTTACACAAATGGTTTATAAACTAAACGGATACAAAATACATCGCGATGCCTCACAGCAGGCACTTGAAGGAGAACCCTTGAGTTTTATTGAAGAAAGCGAAGCAGGTGATTTAGCCTTTTTTGATAATGACGAAGGAAATATAATTCACGTAGGGATTATTATGGACAATAATTACATCATTCACGCAAGTGGAAAAGTGCGTATTGACCGCTTAGATCATTTGGGAATTTATAATCCTGAAATCAATAAACACACTCATAAATTACGTGTTATTAAAAAAATCATTTAATATCTCAATAATCTCTAAAACTTAGACTTTTGACAAAATTTTCATTATCTAAAACACATTTTCAAATAAATGAAGTTTCTATTCAATTTCCAATTGAGATTGCAATTTTAGAAAAAGTTCTGGGAAATTATCGAGTAAAAAAGAATAAATACAACCACGTTTATACCTGGGATGATCATGGAATTATTGCATTTTCTAAAGAAGGAATAGTCGCAGAAAATGTATTACTTGATTTAAATTACGGCACTTATGATTACTGCTCGAAACAGCCTTTTTCAGGGGAATTTATATTTGAAGATCAAAACCTTTTTGAATTTTATGAAGCCAATAAAAAGCAACTTGTAAAACTTTTCAAAGGAGATGACAGTGGCGCTTTTATTCTGAATGGCGTAAGCGTTTGGTTCAATAAAGAAGATGATAAAATAACATCAATCGACATAGCTGCCTACGAAGAAAAGATTAAAAAGCCTCGACTGCCACTTGATAAAGAATTTACACAATTTGAATCTTTATGGCAAGAATGGATTACTGAAATCAATAAAATTATTGAAGCAAATAATCGTTATTACAATCTCACAGATGGCATTTCTGCAGAAGATTTAAAAGAACATTCCGTTTTAGAAGATGAAATTACAATTCCGCCGGCACTTCTGAATTTTTATAAATTTCAAAATGTAGAATATGATGCCGTAACTTCTGCTTTTCAGTTTTTAATAGGCAACTGGACTTACGATCTTATTCCGTTTGAAGATATTAAAGAAGAATGGAATTCGATACAAGATTTACAATTTGATGAAGATGATCTTCCCGAATTGGAAATAGATTTTAAAAAAATACAAACCACCAACTACGCAAACCCAAAATGGATTCCGTTTGCAACAGGAAGAAATGGAGATTACCTACTCTATGATACGGATCCGGCCGAAAATGGAAAATTGGGACAAATTATAGAACTTCAAAATGAATCCTGGGAACGAAATATAGTAGCCGAATCTTTAGAAGAACTTCTGAAAAACGAAATCAACAACCTAAAAACAGGTAAAACAGAACATTTCGATTTTATAACCGGCAAAGAAAACCAAGATTAAAAATCATTTTAATCTAAAAAAATCCATGATAATCCGTGATAATCCGTGATAATTCGCGTGTCAATTCATCACGCACTAATACGAATCACTTTCCTAAATTCTGACGGACTATTTCCTCGTTGTTTTTTAAAGAATTTATTAAAGTGACTTTCATCCGTAAAACCAAATTCATACGCAATTTCATTAATTCGCTTATCGCTGAATTGTAGACGATGTTCAATCAGTTTCGTTTTATAATTACTGATATATTGCTGCATGGTTTCGTTAGCATGTTTCTTGAAATAACGACCTAAATACGTATTCGAAATACCAAAATACTCACTAAGTGACTCCGCTTTGATTCTTTCCGGATAATAAATATTATTCTGAATATATTGCAAAATATCCATCGCTTTAGCCTCACAACCAATATTTACTTGTTCCGGCAAATACTTGGCAATATTTCTGGCAACCACAATAATCAAAGTATTCACCAATTGCTGAATCAATTCTTTATTATAAACATCTTTATCCTGATGTTCACGAATAATCGCTTCAACCATAACTTTTACCAAACATTTATCGGCATCATTTTTCAAAATACAACCTGGCTGATGATTGGCATTTTGCAAAATATATTCTAAACGCTGAATATTCTCATTCTGCAAACTCGAATTTTTTAAATAAATATCATTAAATCTCAAAAAGAAAAACTTCGTTTTAGTTTCAATCGTAAAATTATGACAATCCTCAGGCGTCAATAAAAACATATGTCCTGCATCATATTCAAAAATATTTTTGTTGATACATTGTCTTCCCGTTCCGCCTAAAATATAAACTAATTCAAAAAAATTATGACGATCTCCAACATCCGGATATTCATCCAGCGTTTCAAAAGAAACCGTAAAAGGCTCGTATAAATTTTCTTTTTTCATAATACACTTTATTAATTCGGCTACAAATTTACATAAAAAAGACAAATATATACAACTTAACACTCTTAAAAATGGTATAATTTTGCCAAACAATTTTTAAGCATTAAAACATAAGATTATGGAATATAGAAAATTAGGCAATACTGAACTTGAATTATCAACTATTACATACGGTGCATTTGCCATTGGCGGAAACATGTGGGGCGGAAACGAAAAGAAAGATTCAATCGACTCCATTCACGCATCAATCGATCACGGCGTAACCACAATCGACACCGCTCCTTTCTACGGATTTGGATTAAGCGAAGAAATGATTGGTGAAGCTTTAAAATCAAAAGATCGTTCAAAAGTTCAAATATTAACTAAATTTGGTTTAGTTTGGGACGGAAGCAATCAAGGCAAAGGAGAATTCTTTTTTGATGCCGAAGACAACGGAAAAAAAATCCCGGTTTATAAATACGCATCAAAAAGCAACATCATTAAAGAAGTCGAAGAAAGCTTAAAACGCCTTCAAACAGACTATATCGACTTATTACAAATTCACTGGCCAGACGGTACAACTCCAATCCATGAAACTATGGAAGCTTTAGAAACCTTGATTCAACAAGGAAAAATCAGAGCAGCCGGAGTTAGTAATTATAGTGCAGAACAAATTAAAGAAGCACAAAAAACAATACAATTAGCATCAAATCAAGTTCCGTTTAGTATGCTGAACCAAGCAATTCAAACTGATTTAGTTCCGATTACCATTCAGGAAAACATCGGAATCATTGCTTACAGTCCAATGGAAAGAGGTTTATTAACCGGAAAATATTTCACTGATAGTAAACTAAAAGACAACGATCACAGAAACGGATATTTCGGTCAGTTTGATCTTCAAAAAGTAAAAACTTTAGTCGAAGAACTAAGTTCATTAGCAAACGCAAAACACATTTCAATTTCGCAATTAGTATTGCGTTGGACGACTTTACAAAAAGGAATCACAATAGTTTTAGCCGGAGCAAGAAACGCAGAACAAGCCATTTCAAACGCAAAAACATTAGATTTTGATTTATCAGTTTCTGAATTAGATTTCATTAACCAGGCAATTTCAAAATTAAAATAATAAGAATTTGGGCGTGTCCCAAGGGCCGGGCTATCCGTTACAATCTTTTATGCCTCCCGAAACCTCGGGACCGGCACAAAAGGATTTTCACTACTATCCCTCACGCAACCCAGATTCATCAAAAAATAAAGTAAAATGAAAAAAATATTTATCATCAACGGAAGTCAAAATTTCGCACATTCAGGTGGAAAATTCAATGAAACCGTTACCGATTGGACACTCGAATTCTTAAAGAACAGCAAGCAATTCGAAATTAAAACAACCGATATCAAACAAGATTTTGACTTAGACGAAGAAGTAGAAAAATTCGTTTGGGCAGATGTTATAGTGTATCATACACCAGTTTGGTGGTTTCAATTACCAAACCTTTTCAAAAAATACATCGACGATGTTTTTACTGCCGGACACCAAAAAGGAATTTACAAAAGCGACGGAAGAAGCAGAGTAAATCCTGACATCAATTACGGAACTGGCGGAATGCTACATGGACGTAAATATATGCTAACCACAAGTTGGAATGCGCCTGCAACGGCCTTTACAATTCCTGGAGAATTCTTCGAAGAAACATCTGTAGATGACGGAGCTATGTTTGGTTTTCATAAAATGAATAAATTTGTAGGTATGGAAAAACTAGACGGTTTCCACTTTCATGACGTTGAAAAAGGTGCAACTGCTGAAAACATTGACATCTTTAAGAAAAACTACACAAAGCACTTAGAAAATACTTTTAACCTTTAATTTTTCACAATTATGATCTCAATTACAGCAATTTTTAAAAGCAAACCTGAAAATATAGAACAAGTTCAAAGCATGTTAAATCATTTGGTTACCGAAACCAGAAAAGAAGCAGCTTGTGTTCGTTACGATCTTCACCATAGTGAAAATGTTTTCATTATCTGGGAAGAATGGAAAGATCAACCAGGTCTTGATATCCATAATAACCAACCATATTTACTTGATTTTATAGCCAAAAGCGAAAATTTAGTCGCTGCGCCAATTCAGGTTTATAAAACAGTACAAATACTATAATCTGAAAACAATGAGAGTACTATTAACTCATACTTACGAATCTGAATTTGTAAGCACCGAAATCGAAAAACCAACTCCTAAAAAAGGAGAAGTTTTAATAAAAATACATGCAAGCGGCGTAAATCCAATCGATAATAAAATCAGACTTGGACTTTCGCCTTATGCATCACCGGTTTTGCCTGCTGTTTTAGGAACAGATCTTGCCGGAGTAATCGAAGCAATTGGCGAAGGCGTTACCCAATTTAAAGTTGGAGACGAAGTTTACGGACTTGCCGGAGGTGTTTTAGGACTTCAGGGAACTTTAGCTGAATATACGGCGGTTGATGCTGATTTATTAGCAATAAAACCAAAAAATATAACCATGAAAGAAGCTGCCGGAGTTCCGCTTGTATTGCTTACTGCTTGGGAAGGTTTGATTGACAGAGCCAAAGTACAAAAAGGAGACAAAGTCCTTGTTCATGCTGGAGCCGGAGGCGTTGGTCATATGGTTGTTCAGCTTGCTAAAAATCTGGGTGCCGAAGTTTACGCAACAGTTTCTGACCAAAAAGCCAATTTTGTAAAATCATTTGGAGCAACCGCAATTGATAAAAACACTCCTGTTGAAGATTACGTAAATCAATACACAAATGGAGAAGGATTCGACATTATTTACGATACTCTTGGCGGTCAATCTTTTGATGACTCCTTAAAAGCCATTCGCCATTACGGGCAAATTGCAAGTTGCTATGCTTTTGGAACACATACTCTTGCAACAAGTTCGCTTCGTTCTGCCAGTATTCATGGCGTTTTTGTACTTCACCCAATGATTGGTAATGAAAGAAGAAAACATCACGGTGATATCCTGAAACAAACCACAAAACTAATTGAAGAAGGAAAACTAAAACCTATTATTGATCCTAGAAAATTTACTCTGGACAATGCTATCGAAGCGCATAAAGCGGTAAGCGATGGTTCTTCTGTAGGGAAAATTGTTGTAGATATTGTTTAAGTTTTAGATATTTTTTTGCCACGAATTTCACTAATTTTCACTAATTTATTACTTTACTCTTGATGCTTAAAATTCATGTAGATTTGTACAATTCGTGGCAAACTTTTAAATAAATAAAATTATAAAAGTATAACCCCTAATGGGGCTATTTTCATTATATACTTATTCTTTTCTACCAACATTTTGCTCCAAACGGAGCATCTAATAATCAATTTTATCACTGTGCCATCGGGACAACATTTTGGCAGAAAAAAATAGTGCATTTTAAAATTTATCTTGTAGGGATTACACCTTATTTAATTCCTCCAAAAGCGCCAAAACACATATTCTTATGTAAAATCTCAACGCTTTTAAAACCAACTTTCTTCATTAAATCCAATTGGTAATTCATAGATCTGGGCGTGTCTTCTTTCTCTACATAATCCAAAACTTTTTGGCGATATTCGGTACCGCCAATTCCTTCCAAATAATCTCCGTAACGCTGCCAGGTATATTCATTCAATAAATCCGTGTCTTGGGTAATCAAATCTGAAATCATGAAACAGCCACCAGGTTTTAATAACTTGATTATTTTAGCAAATGTTGTTTCCCAATCCTCATCATCACGCAAATGATGCAAAACTGCTCCGGCCAAAATAATATCAAAATGATTTTCCGGCAAATCGACTTCACGAATATCACCTTGCTTTACTTCTACTTTACCGCTGGTTTCTTTTGAGACTCTTTCAAAAGCTCTGTCTAACATGGGCAAACTCAAATCAACCAAAGTGCAATTCAAATTCGGAACTTTCGAAAGCATTTTTAAGCTATAATTCCCTGCCCCACAACCTATATCCAAAACAGTTGAAGCATTCGGGACAATTCTTTTAGAAGCTTCGGTAATTAATTCTAACGAGATTGTTGCATCAATTGTCGCAACTTGTCCGGTTTCTAAATTCGAAAATCGTTCGACATCATTATCAAATCTTTCTTTAATCTCTGCAATAGTTGATTTTTTCATAGTTTATTGTTTTAGGTTCTCTCACTGATTTGGCAGATTGAACAGATTTTTATTCAACATCGTTTTTGTTAAATCTAAAATCATTATAATATTTTAATCGTTTTAATCCGGGGCTAAAAAAACAAGCAGAAAGAAATAAATCTGCTCAATCTTCGAAATCTGCGAGAAACATTTTTTTATCAAAACTACTACTTTGATATATACTTCAAAAATACTTATTTTGTCAATTATTAATACTTAATAGGTATTTATGGAATTACGTCACTTGAAATATTTTTTGGCTGTAGCCGAAGAATTAAACTTTACCAAAGCCGCTGAGAAACTATTTATTTCTCAACCTCCGTTAAGCCGACAAATTATCGAACTTGAAGAAGAAATTCAGGCACGTCTATTTATCCGAAACAATAAAAAAGTAGAACTGACAGAAGCCGGAAAATATTTTGAAAAGGAAGTTCGGGAACTTTTTCAGCATTTGGAACGTATTACTCTAAAAACGAAGAAAATTGCAGAGAATGCTTCAGGAGAATTCAGAATCGCCTACATCAGTTCGATTTATTCGGCTGTAATTTCAGAATTGATAAAATATTTAAAAGACCAATTTCCATATGTCAATTTTAAACTTTTTGAAATTTCTACCACAAAACAATTAGATGCTCTGGAACTAGGGAAAATTGAATTGGGTATTATTCGATCTCCTGTAAAATCACCCAAAATAAAATCACAATTGTGGTTTCAGGACGGATTTTCGGTCGTTTATAATAAAAATGTGATTCAAATTAATTCTGAGAAGGAAATTCCAAATCTTAAAGATGAAACCTTTGTGTTTTTCAATAAAGATTATGCTCCTCATTATCATGAAGTTTTACTGGAACTCTGTGCCTTTTATGGTTTTACACCACAGGTTGTTCATGAATCAAACAATATTAATTCGATTGTACAATTGGTTAAAAACGGTTTAGGGATTTCGATTGTTCCATCAAATATCGCCAGAAACAATCAAGATCCGGAAATAGGTTTTATAGAATTAAAAAAAGTCAATTTATATACCGATGTTTCCATTATTACCTCTAAAGAAGATGATTCTGAAATCACAAAAATTGCTGTTGATTTTCTATTGAATAAAAAGTAGTTCACGCTGAGATGCTTTATAATTTAATCAGCTTAATCTTAAAATCTGCGTGAAACAAAAAAACTTTGCGTCTTGGCGACTTTGCGAGATTAATTCACAATAAAGGAAATCCGTAAAAATTAAAATCAAAAGGTATTTAAATTGCACACCATAGGAAGTAGAAAAAATTCGTGATTAGTGGCTAAAAAATCGTTACAATTTATCACACGAATCTCAATCATAAAAAGAGAACTTTTAAATACCTTAGCAGATTATTACATTACTTAAATAAAATCAATAAAAATGGCAGAGCAATCTTCAATTCAGTGCCCAAATTGCGGAACAACTATCGATGTAAATGATATTCTAAAACATCAGCTCGAAGATAGTATTCGTAAAGAATTTCAGCAGAAAGCGAACGCTCAGACTAGAGAACTGGAGCTTAAAAACGAGCAATTCGAAAAAGCAAAAACCGAATTTGAAGCCAAAAAGAAACAGGAAAATGAACTTTTTGCAGAACGTCTGGAACGTGAAAAAAAGGTAGCCGAAAAAGAAATTACCGAAAAACTAAAAACAAAACTCGACGAAGAAAATAAAGATCGTTTGCTTTCTATGGAAAAAGAACTTTCTGAGAAATCAGAAAAACTTCGTGAATTAAATAAAATGACTGGTGAAATTGCTAAACTTCAGCGTGAAAAACTGGAAATGAAAGAAGCCATCGAAGCCGAAGCTCAAAAACAGCTTAATGCTACTCTTGTACTGGAACGTGATAAAATACGCAAGCAGGAAGAAGAAAAAAACGAGCTAAAAATCAAAGAATACCAAAAGCAATCTGACGATCAAAAAAAGCTGATCGAAGAAATGAAACGCAAGCAGGAACAAGGTTCTATGCAATTGCAGGGAGAAGTTATGGAGTTGGCTATTGAAGAATGGCTCGCAAATAACTTTCCGCTTGATAGCATCGATGAGATAAAAAAAGGGGCTAACGGAGCAGATTGTCTACAGATTGTAAACACGCGTGAACTGCAAAATTGCGGTTCTATTTATTACGAAAGTAAACGTACCAAGGCTTTTCAACCAGCATGGATTGAGAAATTCAAAAATGATATCAGAACAAAAAGAGCTAATATTGGAGTTCTGGTTACTGAAGTTATGCCAGCCGGAATGGACCGAATGGGAATGCGCGACGGAATATGGATTTGTACTTATGAAGAATTTAAGGGATTAAGTGCCGTTTTACGCCAATCCTTAATTCAGATTAGTCAGGCAGTTCAGGCACAGGAAAACAAAGGTGATAAAATGTCGATGTTATATGATTTTTTAACAAGTAACGAATTCCGCTTGCAGATAGAAGGAATTGTGGAAGGTTTCACCCAAATGCAAGGTGATCTGGATGCCGAAAAAAGAGCGATGCAGCGTATCTGGAAACAACGCGAAAAGCAAATCGAAAAAGTAGTCCATAACACTTTAGGAATGTACGGATCGATTCGTGGTATTGCCGGTAATGCGGTGCAAACCGTTCGGGCTTTAGAATTGGATTTTATTGAGGACAATGAAGATCCTAAAGAATTATTAGAATAATTTTTCGACTTCGCTCAGATGAATAAATGAATTTTCAAACTGAGCGAAGTTGAAGCTTTTTATAGTTATTAATCTACTTTTCTAAAAACCAAAAGTTTGCCAGAAGGATTAGAAAGTGTCAGCCTGTTATCTCCAATAGAATAAGCAGTTATATTTTGCAGCGCTTTTATAAACTGATTTTCCTTATTTCCGGCACCACAAGCCATTTCAGTTGCAATTACTTTTGTAAATCTTAATAGGTCTTTTTCATAAAAAATAGTCCCGCTGATAGCATTACAACCTCCATAACCCATAAATTTATTTTCAGAAGAGTTGATTTCAAGACGTGGTAATTCTCTTTGAAAATCAGTTATAAAAACTTTAAATCCGTTCAGTTCTTCCAGGACCCAAATATCGTGAAGACGATAATCAGTATTATAAGTCCCGCATCCGCCTAATTTTGTAAAAGCAAGTTCAGCGTTATTTTTAATTTCAATTGAAACTTTATAAGGAGAAATTGCACCAGACATGGAGTTTTGACATTCTAATTGCTGAATAGTGATTGTTGCAGCTGCTGTTTCATTGCTTATTTTGTACATCTTTATATTGGCATCCATTGCTTTAACAACTTCGGTTGCCGGAAAAATAAGCTTCTCTTTTCCGGAAATCAACGAGGTAAACTCAATACCTTCTGTTCCCATTTTTAATGTCCAAAAAGGTTCATTTCCGGTCGCCGTAAAGTAATATTTCATTTGATCTTCCTGAGCTCCATACTCAGAAGTAGTTGTTTTTGTATCTGAGATTTTGCCGGCTGTAGATTTACAACTCACTATCAATGATAGTAATAGCAAAAATAAAAGTGCTTTTTTCATAGAATTTATGTTAAGAATATTTCTTTTAAATAAAACATATATAAAATTCTTATGAATTTACGACATTTTTTTGAAATCCTTATTTAGAATCTTTTCAAATTTACATAAATCATCCTGCCAAGATTCTCTCCAAACCTGCGCTACGTATAAGATCAAGATAAAATACGTAGTTAACACAGTATTTTGATTTAAAAAAATTAAAAATATTACGTATAAAATAAGTATAAATACTTATATTTGCGTAGTAATACTTAATTAAAGAAATCATGATTAAAGTAATAGTAGTTGGAAACGGCATGGTTGGTTATAAATTTTGCGAAAAATTCGTTGCAAAATTAGGAAACGAAAAGTATCAGATTACTGTATTTGGCGAAGAACCAAGGCGTGCATATGATCGTGTTCATTTAAGTGAATACTTTGGAGGTAAAACCGCAGATGACTTATCATTATCAACAAGCCATTGGTATTTAGAAAACAACATTACGCTGAATACTTCTGAACTCATTACAGATATTAATCGCAAACAAAAAACAATCCATACCCATTTAGAAAAAACCCATACGTATGATTACTTAGTTCTTGCTACAGGATCCTCAGCTTTTGTTCCTCCTATTGATGGGGTCGAAAAAGAAGGTGTTTTTGTGTATAGAACCATTGAGGATCTGGATGCTATTATGGCGTATGCTAAAAAAATAAAACAAAAAGGCGCCACAGAAGCGGCCGTTTTAGGCGGTGGTCTATTAGGCCTTGAAGCCGCAAAAGCAGTTCGTGATCTGGGACTGAATCCACATGTGGTAGAATTTGCTCCGCGTTTAATGCCCAGACAATTAGACAAAGGCGCAAGTGATATGCTGCAATCAAAAATCGAAGAATTAAATATCGGAATTCATCTTAACAAAGCCACACAATATATTGACGGGGAATCATGCATAACGGGAATGATGTTTGCCGATGATGAATTGTTAAAAGTTGACATGTTGGTTATTTCTGCCGGAATCAAACCTCGCGACGAACTGGCAAGGGTTTCAGGACTTGAAGTTGGTTTAAGAGGCGGAATTGTGGTAAACAATCAAATGCAAACATCAGATCCTTCTATTTATGCAATTGGCGAAGTGGCACTTTACAATCAGAATATTTACGGACTTGTTGCTCCAGGTTACGAAATGGCAGATGTAGCGGCTGAGCAAATCTTAAATGGTTCTAAAACCATGAGAGAAACCATCGATATGTCGACTCAATTGAAACTAATTGGTGTTGAAGTGGCGAGTTTTGGTGATCCTTTCGTAGAAAATAATGATGTAACTGCTATTATTTATGAGAATAAATTAAGCGGAATTTACAAAAGAATTAACGTGACCAAAGATTCTAAAACCCTATTAGGCGGAATTTTAGTGGGAGATTCAAGCGATTATAATTCTCTTTTTCAGATTTTCAGTAATGCCATGGCGTTGCCCAAAAATCCGGAAGATCTAATTTTAGGTTCCAGAGACGGATCTGAAGGTTCAAGTATGGGAAGTGTTCTGGATTTACCGGATACCGCAGTAATTTGTTCCTGCGAGAATGTTACAAAAGGTGCTATTTGTTGTTCCCTTTTAGACGAAACCTGCTCAAATTTCACAGACGTTGTAAAACATACCAAAGCTACTTCTGGTTGTGGAGGGTGTAAACCAATGGTTTCAGATTTAGTAAAAGCCACTCAAAAATCACTTGGAAAAGAAGTGAAAGATGTAATTTGTGAACACTTTAGTTATACTCGTCAGGAATTATACGACTTGGTTAAAATCAATAAATATGATAATTTCTACGAAGTGATTGATCATCATGGCAAAGGCGATGGCTGCGAAGTTTGTAAACCTGTCGTAGCCTCTATTTTTTCGAGTATTTACAATGATACCGCTAATAAACATGTAACTACACAAGATACAAACGACAGATTTCTGGCTAATATTCAGCGTAACGGAACTTATTCTGTAGTACCAAGAGTTGCCGGAGGCGAAATTACTGCAGAAAAATTAATCGTGATTGGCGAAGTAGCCAAACAATTCGATTTATATACCAAAATTACGGGCGCTCAACGTGTCGATTTATTTGGAGCACATTTGAGTGATTTGCCTAAAATCTGGAAAATTTTAATTGATAATGGTTTCGAAAGTGGCCATGCTTACGGAAAATCACTTCGTGCCGTAAAAAGTTGTGTTGGAAACGCCTGGTGCCGTTACGGAATGGATGACAGTGCCGGATTTGCAATAGAATTAGAAAACAGATATAAAGGCATCCGTTCTCCGCATAAATTAAAAGGCGGTGTTTCAGCCTGCATCCGCGAATGTGCCGAAGCCCGAGGAAAAGATTTCGGATTGATTGCTGTTGAAGGCGGATGGAATTTATACATCGCCGGAAACGGTGGTGCAAACCCTAAACACGCCGTTTTACTGGCAGAACAAATTAGTAAAGAAACCGTCATAAAATATCTGGATCGTTTTTTAATGTATTATATCCGCACTGCCGGTCCGCTTATTAGAACTGCAACCTGGTTAGAAAAACTCGACGGCGGTTTAGAATATTTAAAAGAAGTAATTATAGAAGACCGTTTAGGAATCTGCGAAACTTTAGAAGCTGAAATGCAGACTCTGGTAAACACTTTTGAATGCGAATGGAAACAAGTATTAGAAAAACCAAGATTATTAAAACGTTTCAACCATTTTGTAAACTCTGAAGAAAAAGACGATAATGTAGTTTTTGTTCCGTTACGAGATCAAAAAGCGCCAAAAGCCTGGTCTTAAAAAAGTTATTTTAATCTCGCAAAGACGCAAAATTAAATTGTAAAACTTAAGAAAAAAAAACTTAGCGCCTTTGCGAGCAATTTCCCGTCTACAGAAAATATAAGCTCCAAAAAAAAGAAAAAATATCAAAAACGTTTGCTGTCCTCTTACCCTCTTTTTTACTGCGCCATCAAACTCTCTTGATTGTAAAAAGAGGGATAAGAACAGGAACACAAAACTTATTAAAATGGAAGAAATCTTAAATCAATACGAAACGGTTCATCCTAATGATGCAACAATTTGGTTCAAAGCCGGAAAAACAGAAGATTTCCCAACCAATCGTGGTGGCTGCATCAAATACAAAAACAAACAAATTGCCATTTTTAATTTTACACGCCGCAACGAATGGTACGCTTGCCAAAACGCCTGTCCGCATAAAATGGAAATGGTTCTCGCAAGAGGCATGACAGGATCTGTAGATGACATCCCAAAAATTGCCTGTCCAATGCACAAAAAAACATTCTCATTAGTAGATGGTTCTAACCTAAACGGAGACGATTTTAAAATTGCAACTTATCCGATTAAAATTATTGAAGACGAAGTATTTGTAGGTTTTGTGGATTAGAAAAATTATGAGATGTTAAAAGAAAAATGTTAAATGAATTTTAGAACTGTAAGGTACATTCTCATTTTTCACTTTACTGCTCACATTTCACATTTCACTTATTTACTAATTCCGTATCTTTGAAATTCTATTATCCAACCAAAAAAATGAACACACCTTTTCAAAAAGCAAGCGAGTGGATTGATGCTGAAAACGCTCAGGATCCGAATATCGAAATCGATCAGAATACTGAATATCCAAAAGAATTATTGTATTCGAACAGAATGTACGATAGATTGATGCAGTTTGAACCTGAAGCTTCAGAACAAATTCAGATTGCCTCAAAAGCGCAACACATTTGCCGATGGAAAGTAGCTCGCGAATCTTACCCAATGGATCGTGTGGGCTATTTGAGATGGAGAGAAGATCTTAAAAAATTTCACGCTAAAACGACTGCCGAAATTTTAGAAAAAGCAGGATATAACCAGGACTTTATCGATCGTGTTTCTTTTTTAATCGAAAAGAAACTACTTAAAAAAGATGCCGAAACCCAACTTCTTGAAGATGTTATTTGCCTGGTATTTTTAGAATATTATTTAGATCCTTTTGTACATAAACACGATGAGGAAAAACTAAAAAACATCATCAAAAAAACCTGGGATAAAATGTCTGACAAAGGACATCAGGAAGCTTTGAAAATCAAATACTCTGAAGAAAATCTAAATTTGATAAAAGCTTCTTTAGGATTATAATTTGATGTTCATATAAAATGAGCTAAAACCGAATTCCATTTTCCGATAAAGAGAAAAATAGTATTTTCGAATGAAAAAAAGCAATCAGGAAACTGCAGATAAAATTACTTTCAAAAATTTACGACGTTGGTATTTTTTTGCACTTTGGACAATTGCTGTAACTGTCATTTTAAGTCAGATATTGGTTCAGTACAATTTGAAACAACAATTAAGTGATTCTAAAATCATCAATATTTCGGGTAAACAAAGAATGTTGAGCCAGAAAATTGTCAAAGAAGTTTTGATCTTAAATTATGTTTCGGATACTGTTTCACAAAAACAGATTTCGCATTTAAAAAATGTATTAGAACTTTGGAAAACAACTCAGAATGCACTTGAAAATGGTAATGACAGTTTAGCTTTTCCAAAAGAAAAAAGCGAAACCCTGAATAGATTGTATGCCGAAATAAATCCGGTTTTCAATAATATAAGTCAGGCAACCGATTCGTTTATTTTAAATTTAAAACGCAACTTACCTGAAAATCAAAAACTAGTTCAGACAATTCTGAAAAATGAAGGGACATTCCTTTTGAAAATGAACCAGATTGTAAGTCAGTACGATCTTGAAGCACATGAAAAGGTTACAGAACAGCGCAAAATAGAATATTGGATTTTTGCCTTTACGCTTTTCGTTTTGCTAATGGAGTTTTTCTTTATCTTCAAACCTACCAATAAAAAAATTGAAAAACTGATTGCCAAGCTCTTATCTTCAGAAAAGAAGGCCTTAAAGCTTGCTTATGACACTGAAATTATTAGTGAAATAAAAGAAAATTCAGTAAAAGAATTAAAATCCCTTAATTATGCCATGGAGAATACGCTGCTTTATTGCCGTATTGCACCTGATGGTTCCATCATTCATATTGGAGAAAAATTTGCCAAACTCATCAATTATACCCGATTTTCTTCGAACAAAAAATTCTCTGAAGTTCTGACAACTGATGAGAAGGAACAATTGAATATTGATCGAATTATCTTTGAGAAACACAGAAGTGGCTGGCAAGGCGAAATTAAAATTACCAATAAGGAATCTCAGACTTTTTGGCTCGACTTATCAATGGTTCCGGTAACTATCAAAAAAGAAGAATCGGAGCTTTTAATTATATGTTTCAACATTACTGAACGCAAAAAAGCACAGCGCGAAGTCGAACGTCTGAATATTGAAAACAGTACAGAAAAAATCAATCAGCAAAAGGTTATTTCGAGTAAAATTGTTGAAAATCAGGAAAACGAACAAAACCGAATCGCTAAAGAAATTCACGACGGAATTGGGCAGATGTTAACTGGTTTAAAGTTCAGTTTAGAAAGTATTAATCTGGACGACAAAGAAAAATCGGCCCAGAAAATTGAATATTTAAAGAAATTATCTCTTGATATTATTAAAGGCGTTCGTACGGCAACTTTCAATTTAATGCCTCCGGAATTAAGCGATCACGGTATCGTTTCGTCTCTGTCAAAACTCACGCAGGAACTTTCGAAACTAACCGGAAAAGAAATTCTCTTTTACAACAAAACCGATTTCAACCAGCGTTTAGATTCTCTAATCGAAATTAATATTTACCGACTAACTCAGGAAGCCATTAATAATGCCATAAAATATGCCGGTTCATCGCATATTATTGTACAGCTTTCGCACAGCAACACTTTGTTAAGCATTATTGTAGACGACAACGGAAAAGGCTTTGATATTAATGCCGTAGACAAAAAGCGCAACAGCGAATCCGGTATGGGATTATTGTTTATGAAAGAACGAATTCAATACGTAAACGGTCGTGTTTTTATTAATTCAATTCCAGGCGAAGGAACGAGAATTACCTTTAATATTCCGATACTTAAATGAGATAATGTGGCAATTTGATAATTCGGCACAAACCTCAAACTAAAACACCATTATACTCCATCTTGTTATCATGAACGATATCCCTAGACTTCGATAAATTGCAAAATATAACTTATAATGCAATTATTTTTTAATGATATTTTAATGTTGCCTTTAATATTAGAATTTGGAATTTAATAAAATTGGAATTTACTTTTCAAAAATTACGTATATTAGCATCTTCTTTATAGATGAATATACGTAAATATCCAAAATAAAATTTAAGTAAATTATGAGTAATATCATTCGTGTTGTACTGGCAGATGATCATGTTTTTGTAAGAGATGGAATTAAATCATTACTTGAAAACGAAGCAAATATCGAGGTTGTGGGCGAAGCTATTGATGGTGCTGATGCTATTGAAGTTGTTGCAGAAAGCAAACCGGATTTACTTATAGTAGATATTCGTATGCCAAACTTAACGGGTATTGAGGTAGTAGAAAAACTTAGAAGCGAAAATAATAACGTAAAGATCATCATGCTTTCTATGCACGAATCTGAAGAATACGTATTAAAGTCTATAAAAGCAGGAGCCGATGGATATTTATTAAAAGGTTCAAGCAAAGAAGAATTCCTGAAAGCACTGCATACCGTTGCTGCCGGCGGAAAATATTTTAGCGGCGATATCTCTTCTATATTAATTAGTCAATTGACAAACGCATCAGCATCATTGGAACCGAAACAAAATTTAGGCGAAGAAATGATGATTACGAAAAGAGAAAAAGAAATTCTTGCGCTTTTATTGTCCGGAAAAGGAAATAAAGAAATCGCTGAAGCCCTTGATATCAGTAAGCGTACTGCCGAAGTGCATCGTTTTAACCTGATGAAGAAATTAAAAGTAAAAAATTTAATGGAGCTTTCAAATAAAGCAACTGAATATTCTTTGTTATAAATTACGTATAAATACGTAATTATTTTTCAAAAACTGCGTTTTAGCAGTTTTTAACTAAGTTATAGTACTTATTTTTATCAAAAATTATAAGTGCTATGAAAACTACAAACTCATTATCTCAATCTCACAAAATTTTAATCTTGAACACATTGGCTTTTACAGTGTGTTTTGCCTGCTGGACACTAAACGGTGTTTTAGTTACTTTTTTAGTTGATAACGGAATTTTTCATTGGAGCGTTCTTCAGGTAGGATGGCTTCTGGGGATTCCAATATTAACGGGTTCTGTTATGCGTTTACCAATTGGAATTCTAACAGATAAATTTGGCGGAAAATACGTTTTTTCACTTCTACTTCTCCTCTGCTCGATTCCGTTATTTCTTCTCCCTTATGCTGACAGTTTTTTTATGTTTGCCTTATTGAGTTTCTTTTTTGGAATGGTAGGAACGAGTTTTGCAGTAGGAATTGGCTATACTTCAATCTGGTATCCAAAAGAATGGCAAGGACGCGCCCTGGGAATTTTTGGAATGGGAAATGCCGGAGCTGCAATAACTACTTTTTTGGCACCTTCATTATTAAATCATTTTTCTGTTGATGATCCTCAAAATGGCTGGAAAGTACTACCCGTTATTTATGCAATTTCCTTGTTGGTAATTGGCGTTGCCTTTCTAATTTTCGCAAAAAACAAGAAAATAGAGAACAATACTAAGAGCGTTTCTCAAATGTTAAGTTCTTTAAAATCAGCCAGAGTTTGGCGTTTTGGAGCGTATTACTTTTTAGTCTTTGGCTGTTTTGTTGCCTATTCGCAATGGCTTTTACCCAATTTCATGAACGTATATCAAACCAGTTTGGTAATGGGCGGTTTATTTGCAACTTTATTCAGCTTGCCATCTGGAGTAATTAGGGCTTTTGGAGGTTATTTGTCTGATAAATTTGGAGCCCGAAAAGTAATGTACTGGGTTTTGAGTTCATCTGTGATTTTAAGTGCCTTATTAATGATTCCAAAAATGGAAATTACTACTACGGGTCCGGGCGTTTTAGCAAGCAAAAAAGGAGTAATAACTTCTGTCTCAAATAACAATATCAAGATTGGTGAAACAGATTTTTCAGTAACTCAAAAGAAAGAAAAGCAAAGCGAAAATACTATTTTTCCAACAACTACATCATGGCAGCAAGTTGTAGTAGAACAAAATCAAACAGTGAAGAAGAAAGAACTGCTGGCAAAAGGAATTACAGTAATTAAATTTGATGCCAATATGTGGGTTTATCTGGTTCTGGTCATCCTAATTGGAATTTCATGGGGAATTGGAAAAGCCGCTGTTTACAAACATATTCCGGAATATTTCCCTACTGAGGTTGGAGTTGTTGGCGGGATGGTTGGCATGATTGGTGGTCTTGGAGGTTTTTTTGGGCCAATAATTTTTGGATATTTACTGACAGTAACCGGAATTTGGTCCAGTTCATGGATTTTTGTACTTGTATTTTCAGCTATTTGTCTGATTTGGATGCATTATACGATTACTAAAATCATGAACGAAAGACAGCCCGTTTTATCCAAATTAATTGATAAGCAATAATTTAAATAACAAATTTTGACTAAAAAAAATAAATATGACTTTTATCACATTACATGAAGTATTTTTCTTATAATTTTACCCATATTTAAAAACCAATTATGAAAAAACTAAAAATAATTCTTTTTCTGTTATTAGCAGGAATGAGCTTTGAAATTCAGGCACAAGAATTAGATGTAAATTTACAGATCAGACCTCGTTTTGAGTACCGTAACGGATATAAAACACTTATACCGGAAGGTCAGGAAGGAACTTCACAAATCTCGCAACGTTCCAGATTAAATTTTAATTACAAACAGGATCAATTAACTGTAAAATTAACTTTTCAAAATACCAGAACCTGGGGAGATGTTCCAACGACAGCAACCGCAGATAAAAATGGTGTAGCAGTTTTTGAAGCATGGGCGCAATATGATTTAACTGAAAAATGGAGTGCAAGAATGGGACGTCAGGTACTTTCTTACGACAATCAACGTATCATGGGCGAAATGGATTGGGCACAGCAAGGACAAAGCCATGATGCATTATTAGTTTCTTTTCACCCAAAAAACCATCAGCTGGATATGGGATTAGCATATAACTCAACTGCCGAAAATACTTTTCAGACTCCATATACTGTCGCTAATTATAAAGCTATGCAATATGCGTGGTATCATACTTCTTTTGATAAGTTAGGCTTAAGTTTATTATTGTTGAATACAGGTTATGAATATGCAAATACTGATGCGGATTTATTGGTAGATTACAAACAAACATTTGGAACTTACCTTACTTACAAAACCGGAAAATTGGATACTAATCTGAGTTTCTACGGTCAAACCGGAAAAAGTACTGACAGACAAGTTAGCGCGTGGGATGCAGCAGTAAATGTTGGATACAATGTTACTGATGCTTTTAAAGCTGGTTTAGGATATGAATTTTTATCTGGAAAAGCTACAAATGACGGGAGCACAGTAATAAAATCTTTTAATCCGATTTTTGGAACAAATCATGGATTCAACGGTTATATGGATTATTTTTATGTAGGCAACCATTTAAATAGTGTGGGTTTACAAGATGCTTTTTTAAAGTTAAATTATAACATTCAAAAATGGCAATTTGCTTTGATCCCACATGTTTTCTTAGCTGCTGCTGATGTAGTAACACCATTAAATGATAAAATGGATTCATATTTAGGAACTGAGGTAGATTTGACTTTTGGGTATAATTTCAAAAAAGACATTGTAGTTTCAGGAGGATATTCTCAAATGTTTGGATCTAAAACATTAGAATTCTTAAAAGCTCCCGGAGACGCTGGTCATACCAATAACTGGGCATGGTTAATGATTTCTGTAAATCCACGAGTTTTTACCTGGAAAAAATAGAGATTTTTACATCTAAATATTATAATTCACCCTTTTTCTTCTTTAGAAAAGGGTGTTTTTTTTAGACCAGTTACCGATTCTTTTGGTATATTTGATTTAGAAGTAATTTATTGTTTTCATAAGCTGACGCAGGTGTCAAAGCTCATAAATACAATTGACTTCTACTTAGAAACGACTTCACCAAAATGAAAATTATCGCTTGGAATTGTAATATGGCATTCAGAAAAAAAGCCGAATTTATTCTTGCTTACAATCCTGATATTGCCGTTATTTCTGAGTGCGAAAGTCCTGAAAAACTTAAATTTCCGGTTGGGACAAAATTACCAACTGACGTTCTTTGGTACGGAACAAACCCAAACAAAGGACTTGGCATTTTCTCCTACAGTGATTTTCGATTTGAATTACTGGATTGTCACAATCCAAATTTCAAAAACATCCTGCCAATTGCAGTTACGGGCAAAAAAACTAATTTTACTTTATTTGCTGTTTGGGCCAACAATCCGGCAGATAAAGATGGAGCTTATGTTACACAGGTATGGAAAGCCATTAATTTTTATGAAGATCTGATTAAGGAAACAAAAACAATTTTAATTGGAGATTTTAATAGCAATACTATATGGGACAAACCACGACGAGAAGGAAATCATTCTACTGTTGTGGAGAAATTAGGCACAAAAAAAATCTTTAGCACCTATCATAAATTTCACAACCAGATACAGGGAAAAGAACAGCATCCTACTTTATATATGTATCGCCATGAAAACAAACCCTATCATCTTGATTACTGTTTTGCATCAAATGATTTCATTGAAATTTTAGAAAATGTCGAAATAGGAACTTATAAGGATTGGACTTTACACAGCGATCATAAACCTTTAATAATTAAATTCAATTTATAAACGATGAAAAATACCTGGACAGACAGATGGAACGACCGCTACAGCAGCGAAGAATTTGCTTATGGCGAAGAGCCCAATAACTATTTAAAAGAACAATTAGAAAAATTAAAAACAGGAAGTATCCTTTTTCCTGCCGAAGGCGAAGGGCGCAACGCTGTTTTTGCAGCCAAACTGGGCTGGAAAGTTTCAGCTTTTGATATTAGTGCAGAAGGAAAAAACAAAGCCCTTAAACTTGCACAAACTAATAATGTCGAAATTGATTATCAGGTAGGGGAATTAGAAACTCTTAATTATCACGCAGAACAATTTGATGCTATTGTCTTAATTTATGCACATTTTCCAGCAGCTATTAAATCCTCTATTCACAAAACATTAGAGACTTATTTACGTAAAAACGGAATCATTATTTTTGAAGCCTTCAGTAAAAAACACTTAGAATATCTGGCAATAAATGATAAAGTTGGCGGGCCAAAAGATATTGAATCCTTATTTTCGATTGAAGAATTACAATCTGATTTTCCTGATTATGAAATTATTCAGTTAGAAGAAAAAGAAATTGAATTAAATGAAGGATTATTCCATAATGGAAAAGGTTCAGTTATTCGATTTGTTGGAAAGAAAAAATAAATTTCCTAAAACACGTTTCGTAGAGATGCACAAAAATTTACTACTGTGCATCTCTACACCATTTTACCCTTCAAAAAAATAACTAATTAAAATACAGTTATTTAAACCAAAATTATTTGCTAAAATAAAAACTTTTATTTGTATTTTAGTACAAAAAAGAAACTATCTACAATCGGCAACCTAAATTAAAAAGGTTGTTTCTCATTTTGCATTGCCCTATTCTAAAATTAGTATCAATTTTAAATAACCTTAATAATGGCAAAATCAAAAACAATTGTGTTAGTACACGGAATGTTCGTGAATGATAGTACCTGGTCAGAATGGAAAAATTACTATGAGCAAAAAGGATACACAGTGTATGCACCGGCAAATCCCGGACACGCTGGCGATCCTGCAGCACTTCGAGAAAATATTCATCCCGAACTTGTTGACACAGGCTTTATAGACGTGGTAGAGAATATTGCAAAACTCATCGATACCTTACCCGAAAAACCACTTGTAATTGGACACTCCATGGCGGGATTAGCCGTGCAAAAACTCATAGATTTAGGCAAAGCTGATGCAGCAGTTAGTATCAATGGTGCTCCCCCTAAAAATGTTCTCCCTCCACTTTCAACCGTAAAAATAGTTTGGCCTGCTGTAAACTTCTTTTCGAGTAAAGAATATTACTTAGGATCAAGAGACTGGTATAATCGTGCTTTTTTTAATACGCTCTCAAAATCAGAACAGGACAAAGCTTACGATTTGATTGCTGTTCCCGAAAGTAGAAAAATTGGCAGGGAAACCTTATTGAAATCTTTCTCAAATGCCGATTTTAAAAAACCACATCAGCCTATTCTATTTATTGGCGGAGGAAATGATAATATATTTCCACCAGCCTTAACCAAAAAAATTGCTGCCCAATACAAAGATCCCAACAGCAGAGTTGATGTAAAAATTTATGATAACAAAAGTCATTTTATCTGCGGCGAAAAAGGTTGGGAAGAAATCGCAGATTATATACTAAATTGGTACTCTAATTTATAAATCTCACAAAGAGACGTACAAAGAAATACATAATTGTGCGTCTCTAGATTATAAGTAATAGTACTTAATAAACTTAAAGAGCAAAATATTTATGCTCCATAATTTCAGATCGTAATTTAGATATAGCCAAAATTCCAATCCTCTTCCCAACAGTGTTAATCAGCATTTCTTTTTTTAGAGTAGAAATTACGCGAATGGCCTGCTCTTCTGTAGTTCCTGCAAAATCAGCAATTTCTTTTCTGGAAAGTTCAATATCAATTAAACCATTAATCTGACCAAACTTACGATGAATATACAATAACAAATCAATGACGCGCTCACGAACATTCATATGAGCAATTTTGCGAATATTGTTCTCACTTTTATTCAGTTCATCAGCATAAAATAACATCAAAGCATAAGTAAACTCAGGAATGCTTTGAAGAATTTCTAACATCGTTTCGTTACTAAAATTACACAAAACAGTATCTTCTAAAGCAGAGGCGCCAATTAAATATCTTTTGCTGGTTCCAAATCCACGAAAGCCAACTGTATCTCCATTTTTTGTTAATCGAACAATTTGTTCCCTTCCATTAATTCCGGTTTTTATTGTTTTTACTTTTCCTGAACAAATAAAATATAGCCCTTTTATAGGATCGCCTTCTTTAATGAATGAATTTGATTTTTTGCAAACAAAAGTCTGTTTCCTTACAACATACTCTTTCATTTGTTCTAAGTGCAAATGTTTCTTAATGAAACAATTTTCATTGATACAATTATAACAAATAGGAAGTTCTTCTTTCATCAGACCTGATTTTATACATTTTACAATAAATTCCGGTTGCTTTTTTATTTTCATCAAAAGTAGAAAAATAAATTCTAAAAATAAGTATTAATACGTAAAAATACTTATTTTTGTTTTGAAATAAATACGTGATTTATTTAGTTGTTAAAAACAATTAATCAGTAGTATCAAAAAAAGACTGTAATGCAAAATACCAAAATCAAAACTACCTGTTCTTATTGTGGCGTTGGCTGTGGCATAATCGTTACAAAGGATGCCAAAAATGGCGTAATGGTTACGGGCGACAAAGACCATCCGGTGAACAAAGGGATGTTATGTTCTAAAGGAATGAATCTGCACTATGTAGTCAATGACACTTCAGACAGGATTTTACATCCTGAAATGCGTGGCAGTAAATCGTATCCGCTGGAACGTGTTAGTTGGGATACGGCACTCGATCGCGCTGCGGCGGTCTTTACTTCTATAACAAAAAAACACGGCCCGGATAGCGTTGGATTTTACATTTCTGGCCAATGTTTAACCGAAGAATATTATTTGGTAAACAAACTAGTAAAAGGTTTTCTGAAAACCAATAATATAGATACAAACTCTCGTCTTTGTATGAGCTCTGCGGTTGTGGGGTATAAAAAAACTTTTGGAGAAGATGCTGTACCCATTGCTTATGATGATATCGAACTTGCCGATACTTTCCTGATTACCGGTGCAAATCCGGCTTGGTGTCATCCTATTTTATTTAGAAGAATCGAAAAACACAAAGAGAAAAATCCCAAAATAAAAATTATTGTTGTAGATCCCAGACGAACTGATACAGCAGCTTTTGCCGATTTGCATTTGCAGATTATTCCGGGATCAGATATTATATTATACCATGCTATTGCCAAACGCATTATCGAAAAAGGATATGTAGATCACGATTTTGTAAAAAATAATGCCGAAAATTTCAAACAATACAAAGATTTGGTTCTAAGCACTTCATTAGAAAAAGCTTCTAAAATTTGCGGTATTTCGGTAAGTGATATCAAACTTGCGGCTGATATTATTGGCAAAGCAAAAGGTTTTATTTCGCTTTGGGCAATGGGTCTCAATCAAAGTGCTGTTGGAGTTGATAAAAATACGGCATTATTGAATTTATCATTATTAACGGGGCAAATAGGCAAACCCGGTTCAGGGCCTTTTTCATTAACCGGACAACCTAACGCAATGGGCGGAAGAGAAGTTGGCGGAATGGCAACACTTTTAGCGGCACACAAAGAGATTGCAAATCCGGAACACCGCAAAGAAGTAGCTGATTTTTGGGGCGTTGATGCAATATCAGATAAGCCGGGTTTAACAGCAACTGAAATGTTTGAAGCTCTCGAATCCGGAAAAATGAAAGCCATCTGGATCATTTGTACGAATCCGTTAGTTAGCTTACCTGATTCCCGCCGAATCGAAAAAGCATTGAAAAATGCCAAATTTGTTGTTGTTCAGGATATTTCACATAATGCTGATACTTCAAAATATGCTGATTTATTACTGCCTGCCGCCGGCTGGTTAGAAAAAGAAGGAACAATGACCAACTCAGAGCGTCGGATTTCTTATTTACCAAAAGGAATCAACGCTCCCGGAGAAGCACTTCCTGACATAGAAATCTTAATTCGATTTGCAAAAAAAATGAATTTCAATGGTTTTAATTTTAATAGTGCCGAAGAAATCTACAAAGAACATTGTGCCCTGACTAAAAATACCAATATCGATATTTCATTTTTAAATTATCATAGATTAAAAACCGAAGGAACTTTTCAATGGCCTGTCCCTGATTATGGACATGCCGGAACTCCGCGGTTGTTTACGGATAAAAAGTTTTATACGCCATCGCAAAAAGCAATTTTTAATTTACCAACAGCTATTGAAAATACTTCGGAACAACCAAGTCCGCAATTTCCGTTTATATTAACAACAGGACGAGTTCGGGATCAATGGCACACTATGACGAAAACCGGAAAAGTATCCCGATTAATGACACATACTCCAAGTCCGGTTTTAGAAATAAATCCAATTGATGCTTTTAAAAATGATATTAAAAATGGTGATATTGTCGTTGTATCAAGCAAAAACGGAGAAGTTCGCGTAAAAGCAAAAGTGACGGATTCTATTAAAGAAAAAATCATTTTTTTGCCCATGCACTGGGGTAAACAGCTCGAAAACGATTTGAACCGAACTAATAATCTAACGAATACAGTTGTTGATCCGGTTTCTAAAGAACCTGATTTTAAATATACTACAGTTGCGATTAGGAAATATATAAAACCTTTCCAGAAAATTGCAATTATTGGCGCCGGAGCAGCAGCTTTCAGGTTTATTCAAAATTATCGAGAATTTAATTCTACAGATGAAATTGTTGTATTCTCGAATGAAGCGAATCCGTTTTACAATCGGGTTTTACTTCCGGAATACATGACAGGCGAATTTACCTGGGAACAACTTTTAAAAGTAAAAGATGGCGAAGCGTTAAAAAAGTTACAGATTACGATGAATGCTGGAGTGGCTATTGATAAAATTGATGCTGCTAAAAAGACAATTACAGATAATCAGGGTAAAATTCACACTTTCGATTCTTTGATTTTAGCAACTGGAAGCCGGCCTTTTGTTCCTGAAAATGCTCAACTTCATCTTCCCGGCAGATTTACCGTAAGACGTAAAGAAGATGCTGACCGTTTAAAAAAACATCTGGACAGCACAAATCTTCCACCTGAAGAACAACATGTTGTAATTATTGGCGGAGGATTGTTAGGATTAGAATTGGCTGCAGCTTTAAAACATAAAAAAGTAAAAACAACTATAATCCAAAGAGCGTCCCGCTTAATGGAACGTCAATTAGACAGAATTTCAAGCAAATTATTAGCAGAGGAAGTTCAGCTTCGTGATATTCAAATCTACTTTGATAATGAAGTAAGTACCGTTTTTGAAACCGATAATCCGCATGAAATAGAAATCGCTTTAAAAAGTGGCCGGATCATCACGGCAAATGCTATTGTTTATACCATAGGAACAATTCCGAATATAGAAATTGCCAGAGAAAGCGGCCTTGCCTGCGGACGTGGCGTAAAAGTAAATCAGTATTTGCAAACCTCAAATCCTGATATTTTTGCCATTGGCGAAATAGCCGAATTTAATAATAAATTATTCGGAATCACATCAGCTGCTGAAGAACAAGCAGATATACTGGCTAACTTTTTGGCTGGTGATATTAGCAGTTTTTACAAAGGTTCTATCTTAATGAATATTCTGAAACTGGAAGATATTAATTTATGCAGTATTGGTGATATCGAAATTCCGGAGAATGATGATTCATATGAGGAAATAATTTTTGCTGATCTAAAAAAACGATATTATAAAAAATGTATTGTTAAGGATGATCTTCTTGTTGGCGCTATTTTAATGGGAGATAAAAATGAATTTGCCGAGTTTAAAACCATGATTGAAAGCAAAATCGAATTATCAGACAAACGAAATTTATTACTAAGGGGAAGTTCAAATGCAAAACCAGTCCTCGGTAAATTAGTTTGTTCCTGCAGTCAGGTTGGAGCCGGGAATATCGAAGAAACAATAAAAAGCGGCGTTAACAATTTTACCGATTTATGCAAAAATACCGGCGCAGGATTAGGCTGCGGAAGTTGTAAAACAGAAGTTAAAGAGATATTAGCGAAATGTAAAATTTAGTTTTCAGTCGCAGTCACAGTTTTCAGTGATAACTGGGACTGAGACTGAGACTGTGACTAAAACCTGAAACAAAAAAAATGGAACTAACAAGATTAATAGTAAAAGGAGGCGTTATTTCGCCGGGAGAATTAAGAGAAGTAGTCAATATGGCGATGGATCAGGGTTTAGATTCTATTTCGTTTGGATCCAGGCAGGATATTATTTTCCCAAAAGGGTTTAAAACCTTAGATAAAGAACAATTAGGCAAACATCATTTTGTTTTTCCGGAGCAAAAAAGCGGCAATAATATTGTTTCCTCTTATGTTTCTACCGATATTTTTAGAAACACGAATTGGCTTACGGGCAATAAGTTTCTATACATTTTAGAGCAATTTAAGGAGCAGCCAAAATTAAAAGTCAATATAAACGACCCTAAGCAGCAACTTGTTCCATTATTTACCGGACACCTTAATTTTATTGCTTCAGAACATGAAGATTATTGGTATTTATACATTCGTCTGCCCAATTGGGAACGCATGGAAATTTATCCTATTTTGATTTACAGTTGGGATATTGCACAATTTTATTATGAAATCGAAAAAATTTCAGCCGAAGAATCTCTTGGCATCGATATGATATTTGCCTTGGTCAGTGAGGCTTTAGATACCAATAACAGAACAATTGATAAACCACTTAATATTCCATTTTACCCTTTTCCTTATTACGAAGGCATGAACCGTATGGGAATCGATCAATATTGGCTGGGGTTGTATTGGAGAAATAATTTATACGATTTAGGCTTTCTAAAAGAAATGTGCGATTTGTGTTTTGATTGCAAAATTGGAAAATTATGTATTACACCCTGGAAATCCTTTATTGTAAAAGGTATCCCTAAAGACAGAAAACTGGAATGGGAAAAATTTTTAGGAAAAAGAGGAATCAACGTTCGTCATTCTTTATTAGAACTCAATTGGCATTTGCCTGTCGCTATGGAATGGGCGCTAAATCTCAAGACCTATCTTGTTCGAACACTGGATCAGTTTGATATCAGCACGTACGGATTAACTTTTGGAATTTCTGAATACAATCGCGATGGGCATTATTTTACTTCAATTGTTGTCGAAAAAAATGAATTGCCAAAAGATCTGGAGTCCATAAAAATCAGAGATACTTATAATGTTTTATATGCCAGAAATTTTGATCCTAATACCCGGGAATATATAATTCATTCTCAAGATATTGACAAACTGGAATTACCCACAATTTTAATCGAATTAAGTCGTAAATACTTTGAAGAACTAGGAAATTCTGTTCCTGAAGCAACAGAAAATCCACAGAAAAAAGAAAAACCGGAATTGGATATCTATCAATGCCAGGAATGCTTAACACTTTATAAATCTGAATACGGAGATGAAAGTCAAGGTATCCCGAGAGGTATTTTATTTACTGATTTACCTGAAACTTATTGTTGTTCTTTATGTGAAGGATCAAAAAGTAATTTTAAAATTCTGGAAACTGTAATTAATTAGAAATCTTACTCTGACAAAACGGATTACCGGAATTATTTCTGATCTAATAATGCTATTAAATTTTGGTTTAAATCTTTCGTATTTACACCACTAACAGAAAAGAATTTTCTATCAAAATCTTCTACAGTTATGATAGCTTTCTTAATGGTATCTTTTCCTGAATCCGTAAGCACAACTACTTTTGCTCTTGTATCTGTGGCGTGTTCCTGTCTTGTAACAAGACTTTTTTGCTGCAAAGTTCTCAGGACTGTAGAAGTCGTCATAGGATCAATTTTAGTATGAGCCGAAAGTACAATTTGTGTCACTTCCTGTTTATGGAGCATAAGCCAATGTATGCTTGCCATCAATACAAATTGTGAATGCGTTAAATTGTATTTTTCTAAAGCTTTTTTGATTTCTCTTTGCCAAAGATTTGTTACTTGCCACAATAAAAAACCAGAACTTTCTTCTGGTTTTTCAACACTAAATGTATTATCATCTGATTTACTCATTTTTTATTTTCTTATTGTGAATTAGTCAACATTTGCTTTAAAAGCCATTTTTGAAGTTATAAAGTTAAAATCATTTTCATTGATTTCAAAAAATCCATATCGAAATGGATATCCCCACGACTTTTTATTGGATATAAATTCAAGATTTTCAATTAACGGAAGTATCGAAACTTCATTGCACTCCATAAATTGAATATTTCGTCTAAAAGGCACAAAATTTTCAGTCATCTGAAAATCATATACCTCATCATCAATTACTTTTCCCAGAGCCGTAAAAGCCTGACATTTTTCATTTTCTTCCATTGTTATTTTAGAAGAATATACAAGTAGATAATCTTCCTTTTGCATCCTTTTCAGCGGTGCTTGTTTTCCGTGGCAAACCTGAATAAATCCGCCATTTATTGCCCTTTTTGTATGCTCCTTTGAAATTGCAGCAATCCAATATTTTTTTGCTCTCATATTTTAGACGCTGCTTTAATTTGTCCCTGAACGTCAGCTGGTAAAGCATCAACGATTTTTTGAGCTACTAGTTTTACCCAAAGAAAACCTAATATCCCTTTTACCGTTATAATATTGGTAATCTTCAATCCATCAGGAGTTTCTTCGAATAAATGCTCGTCATACATTTTTGCCAAAGGAAATTTAGTAACATCCAGAAATCTTTTATTTTCTACAACCTCTAACAATTCTACTTTTACGTCCGGCCCTCCTTTTGGTCTTAGTAAAAAATGATTTCCTTTTTCAAAATTACCTTCTAATTTGGCATATTCAATACCTGTATCCCAAATATGCCAATTATTTACATCTGCAAAGAGATTCCACATTTGTTCTTTTGTCACTGTTTTTGTTGTTACAGAATGAGATCTTGACCACATATTTTTCGTAAATTAAATTAATAAGTACAAATATAGTAAGTGAACTTATAATAATAAAATATTTTTTAATTTTTATTTTTGAATCATTGAAAAATAAACAACAATTCTGGCCAAAAATCTATTTTTTCGTCAGTGGAATTGTTAAGAGATTTTAATTTAAAAAAAACATCAAAAACCCAACATATTCAAAATAAACACCTTAATGTTAAATTATAATTAAAAACTTAACATTGGCGAACTTGTTTTATGTTTATCTTTACTTAACTGTTAATTAACAATTTAGTTACATTGTTAGCGAAATCTCATCTAAAGCATATTGATTATGGAAAACAACAACGAAGAAATTATCCCTGAGAAAATCGATTCACCAACACCTGAAAATGTTCAGCCCGTTACAGAAAATAAAAAAACGGTAAATACACCAGCTGCAAAAACACCGGTTCGAAGAGTAACTCCTGTTAAACCAACCACCGCTGCACCAACAGCAGCAACACCAAAGGCTACAGCAAAAACTGCGGCAACAACAACACCAAAATCTGCTGTGCGAAAAGCTCCGGCAAGAAAAATTACTCCAGCTGCGATTGAGAAAACAGAAGAAATAACAACTCCAAAAGTAACAATCAAAGAGCCAAAGAAAAAAGATGTATCAGAAAGCAAAACTGATAACGCGATTGAAACAACAGCAGAGAATAAAAAAGATAAATCAGATAAAAAGAAGAAAAAAGTGAAAGACAAAGACAAGGAAAAAGAGAAAAAGAAATTAGCTAAGAAAAAAGATCAAGCTAAAAAAGACAAAAAGAAAGAGAAAGCTAAAAAAGCGAAACTAAAAGCTACAGCCAAGAAAAAAGAAAAAGCTAAAAAAGCTAAGGATAAGGCGAAAGCTAAAAAAATAGCAAAAAAGAAAGCTAAAGCTCAGAAAAAAGCAAAAGCTAAAAAGAAAAAATAATTCTAGAAAGAAGGTTTAACTTTAAGTTGAACCTTTTTTTATTCTCATTTTGTATCATTGCAGTTTTTTCTTTGTGAAAGTTTGAAACTTTGGCAAAGATTGTTGTCAAAAATTACCCTCCAATGGCAATCATACTCCGATTATCAAAATGCAGGGAAGGATCATCCATTTCTTCAATGGTTACCATTCCGGACCTCACTTTCTTTTTGGTTTTAATAGATTCTGAGATCAAATTCGTAATCGATTCACCTTTTCTAAAAGGCGTAAGTAAATCAGTTTCAGAATTCGAGAAAAGGCAATTCTTTATTTTTCCGTTTGCTGTGAGGCGGATTCTGTTGCAGCCGTCACAAAACGGATTTGTGATTGAACTTATGATTCCAAAATCGCCCTGAAAACCTTTTATTTTATAAGTTCTGGCAGTAAAGTTTTTTTCGTCTTCGAGTTTCTGAATTTCTTCAGAACAGAACGTTTTTTCCAACTCTAATAAAATTTCTTTTTGAGATATCATTTTACTTCTGTCCCACTCGTTTCCGGCAAAAGGCATAAACTCAATAAAACGAACCGATACAGGTAAAAACTGTGTTAGTTTAACAAAATCTACAATTTCATTTTCATTAAAACCTTTCATTAAAACGACATTTATTTTTACTTTAAAATCATTATTTAAAAGCAAATGCAAATTATCAACCACCTTCTCAAATTGGTTTCTGAGCGTTACCGTATGAAATTTAGAAGAGACTAAAGTATCTAAACTCAAATTGATTTTATTGATTCCGTACTGCTTTAAAACATCAATATGGCGATCAATTAAAATTCCGTTTGTAGTAATGGAAAGAGAAACGCTAAGACTTGCTAATTTTGATGCAATCTCTGGAAAATCTTTTCTTAAAAGTGGTTCTCCTCCTGTTAACCTAATTTTATCAACACCATTTTCGACGAAAGTTTGGGCAATCGAAAAAATCTCATCGGCCGTCATTAAACTGGCTTTTGGAGATAATACTATTCCGTCAGCAGGCATGCAATACGTACAACGCAAATTGCATTTCTCTAATAGCGAAATACGCAAATAATTGTGTTTTCGCCCAAAATCATCCGTTAAAATAGTTTTAGAGGGTATCATGATTTTTTCCTTTTAAAATATGAAAAACATGCAATACATGAGGAAAAACAGCATCCATAGATTCTCTGGCTCCATTTGTAGATCCCGGCAAAGCCAAAACCAAACTTTTTCCTAATGTTCCTGCCACTGTTCTGGATAACATCGCATACGGCATTCTCTGCTGTCCGTAATTGCGAATCGCTTCTTCTATTCCGGGAATTCTGCTTTCAAGTAATGGCGATAAAGCTTCGGGGGTAACATCTCTTGGAGACAATCCAGTTCCTCCGGTAAAAATGACCAATTGATGTTCTTTTGCTAATGCTTTTACTCTTTCCTGAATAATATCTAATTCGTCAGGAATAATTTCATAATGCGCGGTTTCGACTCCGCAAGCTTCCAGTTTTTCCACTATAATTTTTCCGGAACGATCTTCCTTATCACCTGCAAAAATAGAATCAGAACAAACAAAAACTGCTGCCTTAATTACATTCGGAAATTTATTCTTGAAAGACGATTTTCCACCTTCTTTATTAATTAGTTTAATAGTCGAAATTTCAATTTCTTTATCAATCGGTTTCAGCATATCATACATTGTCAACGCCACTATCGAAGCGCCATGCATGGCTTCAACCTCAACTCCGGTTTTGTAAACGGTTTTTACATTAAAAATAATCTGAATCGTTAAACCTTCTATTTTATATTCTACCGAAGTAAACTCAATGGGAAGAGGATGACAATCCGGAATCGACAAATGTGTATTTTTTACCGCGAAAAGCCCGGCTGTTTTAGCCATTTCAAAAACATTCCCCTTTGGCACCAGATTATTCACCACAGCATCAATTGTTTCTTGTTTACTAACTTTGACAATTGCCGTTGCTGTAGCTATTCTTAAGGTACTTACTTTATGTGTAATATCAACCATTAGTGTTTTGTTTCCAGGTGAATGTATCGTTTTCAAACATTTCTTTACCAAAAATTGGAACATCGGTTTTAATCCAGTTTACAATGGCTTCCGTTGCTTCATAAACCTGTTTACGTCGTGTTGCCGAAACAAATACAAACAAACAAATTTCACCTGCTTTTACTACACCTAAACTATGATATATATGCATACAGGTTAAGTCGAATTTAACAAAAGCTTTTTCACGAATTGTATGTAAAGCTTCATTTGCCATATCAGTATAAGCTGTATAATCGATTGCTACAACAGTATTATCATGAATAACATCAGCGCGAACTTGTCCTAAAAAAATATTGTGCGCACCAATCGTATGTTTTGATTGGTGTTTTGCAATCGATTCTGCTATAAATTCTGAAGAAATCGGTCCTTCTACAAATACATTTTTACTCATTTTTTTTCTTTATTTTTTACCACAGATTATATGGATTAAGTGCTTTTTTCTTTTGCCGAGAATTACACTAATTAAATTTATTCATAAAAAACTAACCCCAATGCTGTCATTTCGACGGAGGAGAAATCTCCGTAAAAAAATCCATAATCTTTGTCGAGCTACTGACGAAGATTCTTCGTTCCTCAGAATGACAAACGAAGCGACTAACTGCTTTTAATCTCTGGCTATACTTTTTCTCTTAATATTTGATTGAATACTAAAGCGCCATCTATAACACTTTTTGCATTTTTAAACTCATTCTTGTGAAGCAATTCAACTGCGATTTTACTTCTGATTCCGGATTGACAGAAAACATAAATCACTTGGTTTTTATTCAATTTTTCAATTTGATTTTCTAAGTTTAAAAGTGGAATCTGAATTACGTTCTTGAAATTTATTTTTGGAACTTCATCTTCGTCTCTCACGTCTAAAAAAAGAACTTCAGTATTATCAATTTCATTCAAAATTTCATTCATAGAAATTTCTTCTACTTGATTTTTAACTTCTTTATATTTTTCTTCAAAAACCTCTTTAATTATTACAATATCAGTATTCTTTTCGAAGTCATATTTCTGCTGATCATTATTTAAAATATTATATACCAAAATTTTACCGCTTAATATCTCTCCTATTTCCAGAATCATTTTTATAACTTCATTTGCCTGAAGCATTCCAATAATCCCAACTGTAATTCCAATTACTCCGGCATCTTCACAATTTGCAGATTGAGTATTTTCATCTGGATATAAACATCTGTAAGTGGGTCCGTTTTGATAATTAAAAACCGAAACCTGACCTTGAAACCTGAAAATGGATCCATAAACCATTGGCTTATTTGTTATTAAGCACGCATCGTTTATGAGATATTTTATTGCAATATTATCTGTTGCATCAACAATAATGTCATAATTTTCAAATAAGGAAATGGCATTTTTTCCGGATAATTTCTCAGCAATTGCATGGACTTTTACAAGCGGATTCAATTCAGAAATCATCGATTTAGCTTCCTCTGCTTTGTATTTTCCAACAGCTGAACTTTTATAAATTACCTGACGATGCAAATTCGAAATTTCGATAATATCATCATCTGCAATTCCTATTTCACCAACACCGGCAGCAGCCAGATAAGGTAATATAGAAGCTCCCAAACCACCTGCGCCAATAACCAGAATTTTAGCCTTAGATAATTTATCCTGACCATCCTCTCCTATTTCAGGAAGTATTATTTGTCTGTTATAACGTGCTGTTGTATTCATTTCAATTTAGTTTATCCTCCCGCAAATGGAGGCAAAAGCGCCACAATATCAGTTGTTTGTAACTTATAATCAGTTGTTTTTGATACAATTTTTTGATTCACTGCCACACTAAAAGACATGGATTCAAATCGATATTTTTCTTCTAAATCGTGCAGCAAATCCTGCAATGATAATTCAGAAGAAACTATCTTTTCGAAACTACATTTCGTCTTTTCAGCTACAGCACCAAAATATTTAATCTCAATCATTATTTTAAATTTAAATTCTGAAAAATAAATTCATCATCAAAATGTTCCTGAAAATAAGACGTCAGCCTTGAAGTATTTTTTACTACTTCTCCAATAACAATAATTGCCGGTGACGAAATTTTATTTTCAGCTACTAATTTACTAATTGAATTTATCGTTCCTACTACTTTTTGCTCTGTATTTTTAGTTCCATTCTGAATAATCGCTATGGGCAGATCATCTTCCCGATTTTTTTGATAAATAGAAATGATTTCCTCTAATTTATGCATTCCCATCAAAATAACCACCGTCGCATTTGATTTTGAAGCTAAATGAACATCTTTTGACAATTCATGATTGGAAGTTGTTCCTGTAATTACCCAAAAACTTTCTGCTATCTGTCGCTGTGTTAAACTTATTCCAACTGAAGCCGGAACACCTAAAGCAGATGAGATTCCCGGAACAATATCAGTTTCTAACCCAAATTGTTCGGCATATTCAATTTCTTCACTTCCTCTTCCAAATATAAACGGATCACCGCCTTTTAAACGCACCACATGACCATAACGGTTTGCCATAGAAACAATCAATTCGTTGATCTGATCTTGTGTGTAAGCATGACAGCCTAATCGCTTACCAACAAAAACAATTTCTGCATTTGTGGCATATTGTAATAATTCTTCGTTTACAAGCGCATCATATAAAACAACATCAGCTTTTTCTAAAGCTTTTATGGCTTTTAATGTAATCAATTCGGCATCACCCGGACCTGCGCCCACGATCGTTAATTTTGGTGTTTTTAAATTTCGCATAGTTTTTAACTTAAATTGATATTCAGATCATTTAATTCGTCAGCCGAATTAATATTGGTCAAAGGAAAATTTTCACTCTCTTCTATTTTGATGATTTGATGCGGAACCTTCGCTATTAAATTCATCATTTTTAAATCGTCATTATCAATTGCGCTTTTGATAACGGGTAATAGTTTTTTTGAATAAATCCCTATTAAAGGATGCATCCTGCTTTCTGAAGCAAAAACGGTAATTTCAGCTTCCTGATTGTGTTTCGAAATTAATTGCAATAATAATTCGGTTGAAATTAACGGAATATCACAACTTAAAATAAGGTTAAATTCGGTTTCAGAATTTACTAAAGCGGTATAAATTCCTCCCAAAGGTCCTTTATCCGTAATTATGTCGGGTATTTTTTGGTAGCTTAAATAATCGTATTCTCTATTATTTGTTATTAATTTTATAATTGAAGTTATAGGTAAAACAGCTTTAATAATATGTTCAATAAAAGGTTTATCCTGAAATAAAACCAATCCTTTCTCTGACTTCATTCGGGAACTTTTTCCTCCACAAAGAATAAATATTGTTAAAGCTTCCATATTAAATCATTTATAATTATAGCTTTTTAACACATAGAAACATAGCTTTTCAGACCGTTTAAAAGTAGTTTCACTTTGTATGAATACATTTCGATGCTTCGGGACTATTTGTGATAACGTTTTATCATTATTCTCTTTTCGCAAACTATAAAGTCTATATTTCTATGTGTTTAAAATTTAAACTCATTTTACGGAAAAATCAATTTTATACTTGCCATTAATATCACAGTTCCTAAAACAAATTTTAATGTTTTATTAGAGAAATATCCACTTCCGTAAAATCCGCCTAAAACTCCTCCAATCACTGCAATTGGAACTAAATAAAAACTTTCCATCGGGATCGTTTTTCCTCCTAAAAAAAATCCTAACATTCCCGCAAATGAATTCACAAAAATGAATAAACTTGATATCGCCGCTGATTCTTTAACATTTGCCCAGCCTAAAAACAATAAAATCGGACTTAGTATAATACCACCGCCAATACCTAACATCCCGGATAGCAGCCCTATTATAAATCCTATTGCCAATGCAAATGGCAGTTTAATTTCAACAGCTTCTTTTTCTTTAAAATTAAATATTCCAAATAGTCTGAGTGCCGCAAAAACGAGGACTATACCTAATATAATTTTATAAATCGTATTATCTAATGTTACAAAACCACCAATAAACGCAGCCGGAACAGAAGCTATCGCGAACGGATAAAATAGTTTTGGCCTGAAATAATTCATTCTGTAATAAAAGAAAAACGAAATACTTGATACAAATAAATTCAACAGCAAAGCCGAAGGTTTCATAATAGCAACAGGAAAAGCAAAAATCGTCATCAAAGCCAAATAACCCGATGCACCGCCATGCCCTACACTAGAATATAAAAAAGCGATCACAATTAAAGCGAAGCTGAATAAAAGAATATTTTCGGAACTCAATAAATTCATAATTTTGTTTCAGGTTTGTTTTTGGTTTCAGGTTGTATGCTATATGTTTTAATTTACATACTGCATTTCAAAATTTTTATTCTATTCTCTTTCCTCTTTACTCTATCCTCTTTCTTCTAAAAAACCTCTAATCAATCGGCAACAATGTTACTGGTTGTCCTTTTTTCAGGTTTTCTATATCATTTGGCACAATCAATAAACTATTGGCAATTGCAAATGTATTGAGCATTGCAGAGCTTTGTCCGTCCAGGATTGTTACATTTGTTTCGTCGTATAATGCTTTTAAAAACAATGTTTTTCCAGTCGTATTTGTAAATGCTGAATTTAATTTTCGAACTAATTTTGGCAAGTGTGTATCAGAAAAACCCATTCTGTTTTTTATGGCCGGATATACATAAATATAAAAATTAGTTAATGACGAAGCCGGATTTCCTGGCAAAGCAAAAACCAAAGTTTCATTTTTAGAACCAAAAAACATTGGTTTTCCAGGCTTTTGATTGATTGTATAAAAAAGTTCCTGTACTTCGTTTTCGAGTAAAGCTTCTTTCACAAAATCATAATCTCCAACAGAAATTCCGCCGGAAATTAAAACAATATCATATTTTTTTAAAATTTCTTTTAGGCTTTTTTTAGTAGCTTTAAGACTATCCTTAACTTTATAGACCTTCGTTTTCTTTATTCCAATTGTTTGAAGCGCAGCCTGTAACATCACAGAATTGCTTTCGTAAATTTTTCCTTTCGAAAGTTTTTCACCAGATTTTATCAATTCATTTCCTGTAACTAAAATAGCTACTTTAGGTTTTTTATAAACTTCAATTTCAGTTATTCCTAAGCACGCCAGAAAACCAATTGCTGCAGGTGTAATCAAAGTATTCGCATCAAAAACAATTTGTTCCTGACCAATTTGTTCTCCTTTATTACGCACATTTGTATATCGTTCTGGCATTCTGGTAATCAAAATAGAATTTTCATTTGCCATTACATGTTCCTGCATAACCACCGTATCAGCATTATCAGGTACATGAGCACCGGTAAAAATCCGTACTGCTTCGTTTTCTTTCAGCTTTATTTTCGAATGATCTCCTGCCTGAGAAATACCAACTATATCATATTGATGTTTTTCGCTATGAATAAAAGCATAACCATCCATTGCTGATTGACGAAATGGCGGCATTGCAATGGGTGAATAAACCGTTTCTGCCAAAATATATCCTAATGATTTACTCACCTGGATTTTCTGAACAGGCATACGAGTGCTATTCTCTGCAATAATTGATAATGCTTCTGCGACTTGAATCATGGCTGTTATTTTATACAAGCAAAAATACTTATTACAAATATAAGTACTTTTACTTAGTTTTAATCATTAATAATCTAAAATTTTTAAAGAATATAAATTTAAGCTTAATTCTCCATAAACTTTCAGAAAAAATGATAAATAGCCTTTATTAGCTTTATTTACTGAAGATTCCTAAATTATTTTCTCTTAAAATTTCCTGTTGGTAAATAATACATCCATGCAAATCCAATAAAAAATAAAACTGCAGAAGCTATAAAAGCCGGTAACAGTATTTCTTTATTATTATCTAATGCATTATTTAACGAAGCATATAATAACCAAATCTGAATACTCACGTTTAAAATTAAAACAAAAATGAGTGTAGACAGTATATTATTAAGCTTATTAGGATTTGCGCTGTTCTGACTTCTTCTAAATGTACTCATTGCTACGAATTTAGGATTTATAAATAAATGTCTTTTTTCTCTATAAGTGCTTTTACATAAACTGCATTGTCTTTAAAAAATACATCTAATTGAGGTAAAGCTCTTGGCGGTGGTCCTGCAATTACATCGCCTGTCATGGCATCAAATGAACCTTCATGACAGGGGCAATGAATTATTCCTGTTCCGGGTTTATAAAATACGGAACAGGAAAGGTGTGTACATTTTTGTTCATAAGCCCTGAAATCACCACTTTCGAGATGTATCAATATATAAGGAATTGTACTTCCTTCTATTACAAAGCCTCGGGTTCCTCCTACCGGAACTTCGTCTTTATTGCATATAAAATGTTCGCCCTGAACACCTTCCTTTGGTAGCAAATAAGCTTTTGCAGCAACAAAACCGCTTCCTACCATTAATCCTCCGGAAACAAAAGTCAGGAATTTAGCAAAATCCCGACGGCTTACCTGAGTTGATTCCTGTTTTTTTATTGGGAAATCTTTTTTCCAGTTTTCATTTAAATTATCTTCTTTTGACATGGATATAGATTTAATATATTCTTAATTCTTTACTTCCTTTAGGCATCATAATATTCACTTTGGTATTTACCGTTTCTTTCCCAAAAATAAACGAATTGACTGGTGAACTGTTTGGTCTCATTTCATCGATTTCGGCTCTTGTTCCGTAAAACAAAGCACCGCTTGGACAAACAGTTGCACACATTGGTTTTTTACCAACGCTGGTTCTATCATAACACATGGTACATTTCATCATCAAATCATACTCTTCCATCTTTTTTGGAACTCCAAAGGGACATGCCATTACACAATTTGAACAACCAATACATCTTTCTGTATTTGCTGTGTGTACCACTCCAAATTCATCTTGCGAAATTGCATCGGCCGGACAAACATTTGCGCATACCGGATCCTCACAATGCATACAAACTTGTACGGTGGTTTGAATTGTGGAAGATCGTTCTACATAATTTACGCTTATTAATGATTCCTGCCCGTTTGTTTCACATTCTGCACAAGCCATTTCACAAGCTTTACAGCCAATACAACGTTGCAGATCTACAAAAAACTCTTCGTTTTTATTGAAATTAGTTAAATTCATCGTGTCATTTTTTATAGATTAAACACTTGCATATGCTTCAGATTCTTTAGATGGCGGCGCTATTATTCCTTGCGGATCTAATAAACAGGCACAAACTTTAAATTCAGGTATTTTAGAAACAGGATCTAGAATTCCGGTCGTAAGTTGATTTGCTGATTTGGCTCCTGGCCAGTGATAAGGTATAAAAACCGTGTCTTTTCGGATAGTTTCTACGATATTTGCCGGAAAAATCCCTTCACCTCTTCGGGTTGCAACTCTTACTAATTCTCGTTGTTTAATTCCGTATTTTAAGGCAAGTTCCGGATGAATTTCTAACATAGGTTCCGGAAATTGGTCTACCAGTTTACCAATCCTTCGTGTTTGTGTTCCGCTTAAATATTGGGAAACTACACGTCCTGTAGTAAGTGTTACAGGGTATTCATCGTTAGTAATTTCCCCTGGTTCTCTATAAGGAGCCGGATTAAAGTGTGCTTTTTTATCCGGAGTAGCAAATACTTTATCTTCCCATAATCTGGGTGTTCCGGGATGGTCATCTGTTGGGCAAGGCCAGAAAACACCCATATTGTCTTCTACTTTTTTATAGGAGATTCCAAAATAATCTGCTGTTCCTCCTTTTGATGCCACACGCAATTCATTAAATATAGCTTCACTATTTTCATAAGTAAATTTATCTTCTTCACCCAATCTTTTGGCCAGTTCTAAAAATATTGAAGTATCTGTTCTTGCGTCTCCCGGAGGCGTTACCGCCTGACGAATTCTGATAACACGACCTTCTGCAGATGTTGTAGTTCCTTCCTCTTCTTCCTGCAAAGATCCTGCAAGAACAATATCTGCATGACGTGCTGTTTCATTCAAAAAGAAATCGATACAAACGTAAAACTCCAATTTTTCTAGTGCAGATCTTACATAATTATTATTGGGAAGCGAAACTAGCGGATTAAAACAAATAGAAATCAATCCTTTGATCTCTCCGCTATGAATTGCTTCTATGATTTCGTAAGCTGTCAATCCTTTGCCTGGCATATCTTTTTCGTCAATTCCCCAAACTTCAGAAATATATTTTCTATGCTCTGGATTTTCTATATCCCTATTTCCAGGTAGTTGATCACATTTATGTCCGTGTTCACGGCCTCCTTGTCCGTTTCCTTGACCGGTTATGGTACCATAACCACAATATGGCCTTCCAATTCTTCCGGTTGCTAAAACAAGATTAATACAGCCTACAACATTATCAACACCTTTTGAATGGTGCTCGATTCCGCGTGCATGAAGCAAAAAGCTCGTTTTTGCTTTTCCCCATAATTCAGCAGCTTCTCTAATTTTATTTTTATCAATACCTGTAATTTCTTCTGCCCATTCTAGTGTATAATCTTTTACTGCATCTATTGTTTCCTGAAAACCAGACGTATAATTATCTATAAAATCATGATCAAGCATATCGTGATCTACCAAATACTTAAGCATTGCACCATATAAGGCTGAATCAGTTCCGGGTTTTACGTCTAAATGAACATCTGCTGTTCTGGCCAATGGAATCATTCTGGGATCTATAACGATTAATTTAGCTCCGCGATCTCTGGCTTTCCAGATCCAGTGTGTTAATGTTGGGAACGTTTCACTAATATTTGCACCCGCAACGATTATTACTTCGGCATATTCTAAATCCGAATAATTATTTGAGGCACGATCTAATCCAAAAGCTTTCTTATTTCCGGCTCCGGCACTTACCATACAAAGTCTACCATTATAATCCAGATTTCTGGTTTTTAAGGCTACACGGGCAAATTTTCCAACCAAATAACTTTTTTCATTGGTCAATGAAACGCCAGATAACATTGAAAAAGCATGTTTACCATATTTTTCCTGAATTCTTTTGATCTCAAAAACGGTTTTATCCATCGCTTCATCCCATGTCGTTTTCTCGAAACCTTTTCCTTCTACTCTTTTTATTGGGTGTAAAAGTCGGTCAGGATGATTATTTTGTAAATAACGCTGTACTCCTTTTGGACACAAACGTCCTTCATTAAAAGGAAATTCCATCCAGGGTTCAAAACCTACTACTTTATTTTCTTTGACTAATAATTGAATCCCACATTGCATTCCGCAAAAACAGCAATGTGTTTTTACAACTTCATCCGGTTCATCTCTACCTGCGTAACCATCTTTTGGCCCATAATTTAAATGCGGTCCAAAATCTTCAATAATCTTTTCTGTTGATACGGGTAATTTTGCCATTTTTGTTTTGTTTATTTTGTTTCAGGTCTCAAGTTTCAGGTTCAAACTGTAACTGAAAAATGTGACTGTATACTTTCTAAAAATTATCCAAATAAGCTTCCGCCGCTTTCTAATCTCGCTTTTAAATGTGCCTGAGCTAAACGGGACCTTTTTCCTTCGGGGCTTAAATCAAGGTGTGAAGTTCCGTCTTCATGGGTGAAGTCGAAACCTAATTGTCTGGTAACAATTTTTAGATCTTCGATATGTAATTTTGTTGCAAATTCTTCTCCGGTATGCGGACAAACTGCCATTCCCATTTTCATTCCTTCTTTTTTGTAAATATGAGCTCCGATCTGAGCCGGACGCTGAATAATGTGGAAGAATTTTCCAAACGGAATCCATATTAAAAACATAATTACGGTTACGGCATGAATTACAGCTAAGAAATCATATGCGAACCCTTTCATAAACTGGTATGAATACGTAAGACACAATCCTGTAACTGATATGGCTATTAATAAAATAAGCGGCAGCAAATCTCCTTCAAAGGTTTGGGTTGCTATTAGTCCCGGATTTGTCAATCGTCTTCTCAAATAATATACAGAACCAAATATTACCAGCCATGAAGACCAATTTAAAGCATGGAAAATTAAGAATGCCAATACAGATCCAATTTTAAAATCCATCATTTTAAATCCAAAAAAATGAGCTTCATAAATTGATATTGAATTGGGAGCCAATGTAAAATGTATCCATCCGAATGTAAGCGGAATGGTTATCGCAAATGCAGACAAACATCCTAATGCAATACAAAAATGCGCTGCCCAACGGTACTTACTTCTGGGATAAATGAACTTTTGAACCACTATATTCTCAACGGTCTCTTTACTTAAAAACCAGAAATGCGAGAACATTTTTCCTGTAAACAGAAATTTAATACTACGTTTGAAATACATCCAGGTTGGCGGGCGCTGCAACCAAACAGAATAGCGGTAAACTATCCCGAAGAAAGCAAACACTGTTCCGAATAAATAAGTAACAAGAGCAGCATCAAAATTTTGCAATTGTCTCGATCCGTAAAATACAAGCACAATAGTTAGTGCAGAGACCAGAGTTGCAACCAGTAAAGCTTTGGTATTAAATGTTTTATTTTTCATCCTTAATTTTAATTTAATGATTACTCCTTAACTTGGTTTTTCACAACCTTTACGATTATAGAACCACCAATTGATACCTGTAGCTAATATAGCGAAAAACGAAACGCCTATAAAAAATTGATTTACAGTACCATTAGCGGAAATATTATTGCCAATTAATTTAGAAAATATAAAGGGGCCAAATGCTGCAATTGCTGCTGTCCATCCTATAACTCCAGCGGCCTGGCGCTGATTTTCTGCAAAAATAATTGGATATTGTCTAAAGGTTCCTGCATTTCCAATTCCCGTAAAAAAGAACATTCCTAAAATTACTGCTACAAAAAGCGGAAACTGATCCATACTTGTCGGGGCTACTAATCCCTCAGTAACTAAAATTACAGAACCCGCCAAAATTCCTAAACCGGTAATTGTAGTCAGTATAGCACCTCCTACTTTATCAGCAACAAAACCAAAAGCAATTCTACTCGCAGACCCAATCAGCGGGCCATAAAAAGCATATACCAGCGGATCCGGAGCATTATGAAAATCCCCATATAAGAACTTAATCATTAAGGGAAATGCTGCAGATAAACCTGCAAATGTTCCAAATGTCATTACATAGGTAATCGTACAATACCAGGTATGTTTGTTAGAGAAAATATCCATTTGTTCCCTGATGGAAGCTTTCATAGGAATACTTCTTAAATAAACCCAGCTTAAAATAGACAAGATGATTAAAAACGGAACGTACCAAAATGCTGCTGATTGCAGGTAGATCTCTTTATTGCTGACAGCTGTATTATCCGGACTTATATCATTAAGTATTTTCTCTGCCAGTTTTGGATTTGCATTTGCAATAGCCTTAGCTTTTAATTTTACAGGCAATGAGGTAAAAATAGTAACTTGATCATCAGACTTAATTGCTGTAGTAACAGAATCAATTATGTTCTTATTTACGTTTGATAGTATTTTAGTCTGCACATCAGAACTAAGGGCTGCAAAAACTTCTTTTTGTTTTTCTATGCTTGAATTTTCAAAAATTGTTACAGTTTCTTTTGGGTTAATACTTGTAAAAACTGATGCTGCGCCATAAATTCCGACACTAATAATAAGCGGTGTTACAAATTGAGCTACTGAGACTCCAAAATTTCCAATTCCTGCCTGAATACCAAGTGCTGTTCCCTTAAGTCTTTTAGGAAAAAACAAACTTGTACTTGGCATGTAGGATGAGAAATCTCCCCCTCCAAAACCAGTTGTAAAAGCTAATAATGCAAATACCCAAAACGGAGTATTGATGTCCATTACTGCAAAACCAATTCCAATTACTGGGATCAGTTTAATGGCTGTCGCAAAAGAAACAACGTGTCTTGTACCAAAAATGGGTAATATAAAAGTATGTATGATTCGCAAAAATCCTGCTGCTAATCCAGGAATTGCGGTTAACCAGAAAAGCTGGTCTTTAGAAAAATTAAATCCTAATCCGGGTAATTTAACTGCTATAACGCTCATCATAAACCATGATGCGAATGACAGTACGAGGGTAAGAGTTGTAATCGTTAATGTTTTCCATGCAATTTTACTACCGGCAGAACTCCAATACGCTTCATCTTCGGGTTCCCATTTGTCTAACCAAGTTTTCATATATGTATATGTTTTAAATTATTTGTTTTAATGATTGTCTTCTATATCTCTGGTAAAATTTGGAGATTTTGTTCTCATGACATTTATTATTGTTCGATGCATCCAAAGCAGACACAGAATTGATATTATGAAAATAAATATCCATGAACTGGTCCAGAGACCGGTGTAATTAAGGAGATAACCAAAAATGATTGGACCAACAAAACCGCCCAAACCACCTATTAAACCAACCATTCCTCCTACAACACCTACTTCATTAGGAAAATATTCCGGAATATGTTTGTAAACTGCTGCTTTACCAATTCCCCAGGAAATTCCAATAAGGATTACCAGGATTACATAAACCCATAGGTTAGCACTAAACTTAATTTGTGTTACGCCCTGAGCCAGTAGTTCTTTCTTTTTTACTTGTTGGTTTTGTTTTACTACAATTTCCTGCCAGGAATTTTTTACAGGAAAAATAGCTGTTTCATGATCTTGAGAGGTTCCTTTTTGATTGATAGTATGTACTTTACCATTAACAACTATTGCATCTGCGGCAACTTCTGTAACAACACCGCTACTTGTAGCAAGAACTCCGGGACCTGCTGTAAAAATTTCCATTTTAGGAAACATTAATAAAAAGCTTATTACGATTGATGAGCCTAATACCCAATACATTACTTTTCTGGCTCCAAATTTATCCGACAGATATCCTCCAAATGCCCTGATAATTCCGGAAGGCAGGCTAAACATTGTGGCAAACATTCCTCCCATTACCAATGAAGTATGGTAAACATTCATGAAATTTGGAACAAGCCATTGTGAATAGGCGACAAAACATCCAAAAACTAAAAAATAATACGTTCCAAACCTCCAAACTCTAACATTTTTAAGAGGAGATAATAGTTCTGTCATGGTTTTCGAAACTCCCGGATTGGTTTTATTTTTAGCAAAAACAACAAAAAGAATTCCTATAAGTACCAGAACAGCGGCATAGATAACAGGAAGTAATTTCCATCCATTTTGTGGATCTGTTTCTGAGAAATTATTCAATAAAGTAGGTGCAATAAAAGTAGTAATTGCGGCACCTGCATTTCCCATTCCAAAAATACCCAACGCTCTGCCTTGCCAATTTTTAGGATACCAGATTGATGTATATCCTATTCCTACAGCAAAACTGGTACCTACTAAACCAAAGAAAAAACTTAGTACGGCAAAACTCCAAAAGGAATTAGCAAAAGGAAGGAGAAATAGTGGAATTGAACATAAAAATAGTAAAATAGAAAATATAATTTTACCGCCATATTTATCTGTTAATATACCAATAGGAAGCCTGAAAACTGATCCTGATAAAATAGGAATTCCTAAGAGCCAGCCTGTTTCGACAACTGTAAAATTAAATATCCCTTTATCGACAAGATAAGTAATCAGAACACCATTTAAGGTCCAGCAAGCGAAACATACTGAAAAAGCCAGCGTATTCAAAAATAAAATTCTGTGTGATTGAGATAGATTATTCATAGAGAAATATTAAAAACATCTAATTTTAAGATTTATTGAGTCCTAAATTCCTCAATTGAGAACAAAATTAATCAGTTACATTCTTACAAAATATGATATATATCATATCAAAGACTTTCTTGTCTTTTATACAAATCAAATAATAATAAGTGCTTATACAATAGATAATTTTAACCAAAAACAATAATACATTATGAACAGTAATCCTGTCATTTTAAAAGTATTTGTAAGAATAAATGATGATAGTATTAGAGAGATAAAAATTCATAGAAATATATTCTCTTAATTTTTAAGGCGGTATTTAACACAATAAAAATAGGAAAAATATTAAAGCTAAATAATTAATTATTAGTTATTTACATTAAAACTTTAAAATAACTTCATTTTAAATTGGTTAATGTGTGTGTTTGCAGGTCTTTACAAGTTAATATTTTTCTTATAAATTAAAATTCTTCGTAAGATTGATTGATTGTCAAAAAAAATTGTATCAAGCTGCTGAACATCTATTATGCGACGTTTTTGCATTGATTTTCAATCCGCTAAGTTTTTATAAATTAAAAAATTAAGTATAAAATACTACATTTTAATGACAAAATTACTTAATTTTTTAACATTTGTTTGAGTTTTAAAAATACTTAAAATACTAAAAATCAATAACTTAAATACATTATTTTATGTATTACAATATTTCTGTTTAAAAAAAATGAACAAATTTTTGGATTTTATTATATTAAAATTAACTTTGTCTATAGGATTAGTAGAGTATAAAAATATTTAAAACCATAAAGAATTATATTTTGAAAACAACCGAAAGCATATCGTATTACATTCTTCCTAAAAAATATACTTATAACAGTTTTTGTTATATGTGCTTCTGTTGCTAATTCCTGGCTTTTTTCGTTTGCATTCGGTTTCTCCTTTACTATCGAATCGATTAAAAAACGAATCTTTAAAAAACACCACAATATTTACCTTATTGAAATTATAAAAAAGTCTGTTTGATACATCATTTGTATTGAAAGGATTATTGAAACTATACTTATAAATTAAAAAGAAAAATAACTAATAACTAAAAAAACTAAGATGAAAAATATGCAAGATTGTTGCTGTAAATAAAAAAAGCCATTTCTGCGGCAACAGAAATGGCAAGGCTTAAAGAACATTTATCACTAAATCAAGGAAAACACGAGAGAGTTGAAAATTCAACTTTCAAGGCGCCTTGTTAATTACTTAAAACCAGTACAAAGAAATGAAAAAAAATTTAAACATATACTCATTGCTTTTTATCCTGTTATTATCAGCGGGAATTAATGCCCAGAATACCACTCCTCTCATACAATCTAAGCTCGATGGAACTGTGGTCGATGATATTACAAATCAACCTATTATTGGAGCTTCGATAAATATAAAAGGTACCACTCACGGGGTTGTTACAGATGCTGAAGGAAAATTTTATTTTCAAACCGGACAAAAATTTCCTTATACTTTAATTGTAAGTTACATTGGATATAAAAAAGCAGAAGTTATCGTTGATAAAAATCCTGTTATAATTCACCTTAAAGAAGAACGTCAGGAATTAGATGAGCTTGTAGTTGTAGGATACGGTTCTCAAAAACGAAAAGACATTACAGGTTCTGTCGCATCAGTTCCTAAAGCCAACTTATCTCAGGTTACCTCATCTGCAGATAATTTATTAAGAGGAGCAATTGCCGGAGTGGTAGTTACACAAAGTTCAGGTCGTCCGGGCGCTTCTTCAAGTGTTCGTATCAGAGGAGGAAACTCGATTACGGCCGGTAATGAGCCTCTTTATGTTGTAGATGGAATATTAATTTATAATGACAACAATAATAGTTCAGCCGGAGTTTCGAATGCCGGTGCCTCTGTCAATGTATTATCTACTATAAATCCTGCTGATATTGAATCGATTGAAGTCTTAAAAGATGCATCAGCTACTGCAATATATGGGTCTCGTGGTGCGAATGGTGTTGTAATTATCACGACCAAAAAAGGAACAAAAGGACAAGATAACATTTCGTATCAGGGGTATTTTGGATTCCAGAATGTTTCAAAAAAATTACATTTAATGAATGCCAGCCAATGGGCAAGCTTACGTAATGATGTTCAGGCAAGCATTGGTCAGGCACCTGCTTTTTCTGCAGATCAGATAGAAGCATTAAAAACTTCAGGAGGATATGACTGGCAATCTGCACTTTTTAGGACTGCAGCTCCAATTCAAAATCACCAATTATCATTTTCAGGTGGCGATGAAAGATCAAGATATGCCGTTTCTGCAGGTTATTTTCAACAAGACGGAATCGTAATTGCATCAGATTTCAAACGAATTTCTCTTCGTGTGAACTACGAAAGAAATTATTCACAGGCTTTTAAATTTGGTGTCAATGCCAATTACAGTAATTCAGTTTCAAATGGTGTAGGAACAAATGGCGGCGCTTCTGCAGGAAGATCTCCAAGTCCTTTGGTTGTCGCTCTATATCAACCGCCTGTAGTGCCTATTAAAAATGCAGACGGAAGTTACAATTTAACAAATAACCCTTATGCAACTGCAATAAACGGAATCATACCAAACCCTATTAATGATTTGGTAAGTACAACCAATGAAACTAAAATAAACAGGATTTTGACAAGTTTATTCGGGGAATATAAAATAACCAAAAAGCTTGTGGCTAAAGTTGCTGTTAGCGGAGATGTCATCAATACCAAACAAAATTATTATGCTACGGCTACCACTACATCCGGTGCAGGAACTAAAGGTTTAGCATCAGTTGGGGATCGATTGGTAAGTTCTGTATTGAATGAAAATACTTTGAACTACAATACTACGTTTGGCGAAAATCATAAATTCTCTGCTTTAGGTGGTTATACGCTTCAATACACTCAGGGTGAAGTTGTAAATGCTGGTGCAAATACTTTTGTAAATGATGCCAATAGTTACAATGCCTTGCAAGATGGTGTTCCGGTAAAACCTTATAGTGACGCATTCGAAAGTGTATTAAAGTCATGGTTGACCAGAATAAACTATTCTTATAAAGGAAAATACAATTTTACGCTTTCAGCACGTGCTGACGGTTCGTCACGATTTGGTTCTGAATCGCTTTGGGGTTATTTTCCTTCAGCGGGTTTTTCATGGAATATCACCGATGAAGACTTTGCTAAAAATATTAAAGGTGTAACTGAAGCTAAATTAAGAATTACGGCAGGAACAACAGGAAATCAGGAAATTGGAAATTATCTTTCTCTTGCCTCAATGGGTTCTGTAAATTATGCTTTTGGAGGTACATTGCAAACAGGTCTTGCTCCTACCCGATTGGCTAATCCTGATTTGAAATGGGAAAAAACAGATCAATATAATGTTGGTTTAGATTTATCTTTATTAGATCGAAAAATCAATTTTGTTTTTGATGTTTATTACAAAAAAACAAATGATTTATTGATTAATGTACCAGTGCCGTTAACTTCCGGATATGCAACAGTACTTCAAAATATTGGTGGTGTTGAGAATAAAGGTGTCGAAATTGGCCTGACCACAGAAAACCTGAAAACAGAAAATTTCTCGTGGAATTCAAATATTGTATTTTCAGCAAATAAAAATAAAGTTGTATCGATAGGAAACGGAGTTGACCAGTTTTTTCCAGTCGTACCAAATGGATCTTTATTACAGCAACAACCTGTCACTGTAAAAGTAGGATTGCCATTGGGAACTTTTTGGGGATATAAAACAAATGGTATTTTCCAGACTCAGGAAGAAGTAAATACGCAACCTAAAATAAACAGTTTAGCCAATACAAAAATTGGTGACAGAAAATATGTTGATACTAACGGAGATGGCGTAATTACAGCACTTGATAAAGGAAATCTGGGAAGTTCACAGCCCAAATTTGTTGGAAGTTTCAGTAATACAATTTCTTATAATGATTTCGATCTTAATTTCTCTTTTCAGGGATCTTACGGAGGAAAAATATTCAACGCATTGAATCAGCAATTAGAGATTTCGACTCTTGGAACAAATGCTAATGTAACTCTTGAAGATCGCTGGACACCAGCTAATCCAAGCAATGAAATTCCAAGAGCTACCAGTTCACCACTTGGTATTGTATCTGAACGTTATGTAGAAGATGCTTCTTTTTTAAGATTAAAACTAATCACTTTGGGTTATACATTCCCTAAAAGTCTTTCTTCAAGACTTGGTGCCAAGAGCATTAAATTCTATGTTTCTGCAGAAAATTTAATTACATGGACAAAATACACTGGTTATGATCCAGAGGTAAGTTCATACGAACAAAACAATTTATATCCCGGAATTGACTTTGGTTCCTATCCAAATTCCAAAACATTTATTTCCGGTCTGAACGTAACTTTTTAAGTAAAAAATATACCATGAAAAAGATTCTATTAACAATCCTACTAAGTGCCGGTTTATTTGCATCGTGCACAGATCTGGAGGTAACACCTACCTCTTTTGTAACCGAAGACAATTATTTTAAAACCCAGGATGATGCTATTGCAAGTGTAACCGCTGTTTATGCTTCATTAAGTCTTGATCCTGGAGAACAAAGTTTATTTGGCCGAAACCTTTATTTCTTAACAGATATGGCGACAGATTATGCTGCAGCCGGAGTTTCTGCTACAAACCCGCAAGTACGCGCATTGAGCAGTTTGACCCATGATGCCACTTCTGATCGTGTTCAGGTAGCCTGGCGCCAGATTTATGCCGGAATAAACAGAGCAAACGTATCTATAGACAACATTCCTAAAGTAGCCGGAACAGAGGTTATTAAAACAAGATTAATCAATGAAGCAAAATTTATAAGAGCTTTATTGTATTTTCAGGCAGTTCGTCTTTGGGGCGGAGTTCCAATTGTTTTACATGAACCAACTTCTATTCAGGTAGAAAGTTTAAAATCTAAAAGAGCAACCGTCGATGAAGTTTATGCACAAATAATTACAGACTTAAAAGATGCCGAAAGCTTGCCTGCGACTTATGCTGCAACTGATGCCGGACATGCTACATCCGGAGCTGCAAAAGCAATTTTAGCTAAAGTTTACCTGACCAGAAAGGATTATCCAAATGCAATTTTAAAAGCAAGAGAAGTAATCAATGGTGGTTACGGATATGCACTTTTTGAAAGTTTTGGGGACATATTCGCAAAAGCAAAAAAGAACGGAAAAGAACATATTTTCTCTATTCAGTTTGAGCCAAATCAGGCAGGAAACGGATCAAGCGGAAGTACTTTTCAGGCAACTTCATTTACAGGATTTACAGCAACAGAACCTGCAGATATTATTTCTGATGTAGCAAAGTTCTATGATATATATGCAGCCGGAGATACCAGAAGAGATGTAAGTTACGCCAAGACACTACCAATTCCGGGTACAGCAAACACTTATACTTTTCCTAAACCAATTTTTAAAAAATATCTGGATTTAACCAATCTCGCAACTCCAAGTAACGTAGCCATTAATTTTCCTGTTATTCGTTATGCCGATATTTTATTGTCTCTGGCTGAAGCAATAAATGAACAGGGAGCACCAACAGCAGAAGCATATGAATTGATCAATCAGGTAAGACGAAGAGCTTTTGGCAAATCAATTACAACGCCGGATGCAACTGTAGATCTAATTGGATTAACACAAACCACTTTTAGGGCTGCCATTCAGGAAGAACGCAAAAAAGAATTTGTTCAGGAAGGACAACGCTGGTACGATTTAGTTCGTTGGGGAACTCTGGTTACCGAAGTAAAAAAGGTAACGGCTAAAAACTCTGTATCAGAAAGAAATAATTTATATCCAATCCCGCAAAGCGAAAGAAATATTGATCCGGTTGGTTTACCACAAAATCCCGGATATTAAATAAAACCACAACCAAAAAACTATAGTTATGAAAAATTTTAAATTTAACAGTACAATCAAAAGCTCACAAAAAGGGCTTTTGATTACGGCATTGCTTGTTGCTCAATTAGGTTTTGCACAAGAAAAAGAGGCAGAATACAAAGGTGTCATTGGTAAAACTCTGGCAGATTCTAAAGAATATTGGCCAGATCCTGTAAAAGCTCCTGCGGGTGCGCCAAACGTTATCTGGATCTTATTAGATGATGTAGGATTTGGAGCTTCAAGTGCTTTTGGAGGTTTAATCCAAACCCCAAATTTTGATCAATTGGCAAATAACGGTTTACGCTATACCAATTTTCATACAACTGCTATTTGTGCTCCTACCCGTGCAGCATTATTAACCGGTAGAAATTCAGGCAAAGTACACGTTAGCGGATTCTCTCACACTATTCTTTCAGCAGGTTTCCCTGGTTGGGATGGCAGAATCCCATCAGATAAAGGAACCATTGCAGAGATTTTACGCGAGAATGGTTATAACACTTTTGCAGTTGGTAAATACGGAGTAACACCAGATGAAGAAGCTACAGATGCCGGACCGTTTGACAGATGGCCAACCGGAAAAGGATTTGACCATTTCTATGGTTTCTTAGGCTCACAAACAGATCAGTACAATCCTGATTTAGTAGAAGATCAAACACATATAAAACCAGACGGACGCCATTTAAACGAACTGATTACGGACAAAGCAATTAGTTTTATCCAGAAACAGCAAAAAGCGGCACCTGGAAAACCATTCTTTTTGTATTATGCTCCTGGCGCAGCTCATGCACCGCATCAGGTGGCTACAAAATGGAGTGATCCTTATAAAGGAAAATTTGACAAAGGCTGGGATGCATATCGTGAAGAAGTTATAGCAAACCAAAAGAAATTAGGCGTAATTCCTGCAAATGCCGTCTTACCGGAACGCAATCCTCTAATTACCGACTGGAAAAAATTAACTCCGGATCAAAAGAAAGTGTATGCCCGTTTTATGGAGGTTTATGCAGGATTCCTGACCTATACTGATTATGAAATTGGAAGAGTAGTAAACTATCTAAAAGAAAGCAATCAGCTGGACAATACCGTAATTTTTGTTGCAATTGGTGATAATGGAGCCAGTAAAGAAGGAACTACAGAAGGAACAATTAACCAAAGTTTATTTTCTCAAGGAGCATCTGACGATGAAAACCTAAAGAAAAACTTAGCTAATATTGATGAAATTGGTACCGCAAAGGGTTTAAATACCAATTATCCTTTAGGATGGGCACAGGCAACAAATGTTCCTTTCAAAAATTGGAAACAAGATGCACAATCTGAAGGAGGAACACACAACCCGTTGATTGTTTTTTATCCAAAAGGAATTAAGGAAAAAGGCGGAATCAGAAATCAGTACAGTCACGTAACAGATTTATTGCCTACCACATTGGATATTGCAGGAATTAAAGCTCCGGAATATATCAAATCAGTAAAACAAGATGCTATACAAGGTTCGTCTTTATATGCTTCTTTGAATGATGCCAAAGCAGAATCTTTACATAAAATCCAGTATTATTATATTTTTGGAAACAGAGCTATTTATAAAGATGGATGGAAAGCCGGAGCAGCACATTTACCGGATTCATTTGCTGTAAAAAAAGCGTTAGGGAAAAATGAAAAACCTGCCGAAAGCAATTTTGATACAGATGTTTGGGAATTATACAACTTAAACGAAGATTTTAATGAGCGTAATAACCTGGCAAAAAAATATCCTGAAAAATTAGCAGAGCTTCAAAAACTGTTTGATGAGCAAGCCAAAGAAAACAATGTTTATCCGCTTATCGACTGGCAGGATGTATACAACAGAAGAATTCATAATACCGGAGCAGACAAAGGCAAAACGCTACAGGATTTAGTAAAACAAGTTACCAAAGGCGGAGATGCCGGAAATTCTAAATAACTGTTCCAAATGAAGCATTCAATAGAAAAATAAAAACCCATCAGAGCTATTAATTATTTTATGCAATAAGATTTTAATGGCTCTGATATTAAAACAAGTAAATTATGGCAGCAGCAAAACCAATTTTGAAAAAGGGCATTTTTACCTTGATTCTTGTAGTAATTGCGGTGAGTTTTTACTACCTGACGATCTGGATAACTCCTTATTATGTGCAAAATAAATTTGCCGAGAAAAGTTTGGGAGCTATTAATACACCCCGATTTGGAGATCAGCCAAATGCTGAAAACAGCAGAGTGATTCCGTTACCAAATCCGGACTTTTTATATTCTACAATCAATTATGATTTGAAAGATAACGTACTGAAAATTTCAGGAATTGTACCGGATTCAACCTATTGGTCCATCTCTGCATATCAGGAAAATACCACTAACTTTTTTGTGGAAAATGAAGAGAAGGTAAAATCAAAATTCGAATATTACTTAGCCCCTGAAGGAAGTACCTCTGAAGTTTTGAAAAATATCCCGAAAGAAAAAATCATTTACAGTCCAACAACCAAAGGATTGATTCTCTTTCGTTATCTGGTTTCAAAAGCATATCCTGTAGCAAAACTAGCCCAATTGCAACACGGCGTGACGGTAGAAAAGTTAGTAAAATAATAGCTCAACTTAAAATCAAATAAAAATGGCTTTAAATCAAAAAATTAAAAAGATAGGTCTTGCAGTTGCATTGATCATTCTTGCGATAGTATTAGGAAGCGCGGTTGGTGTTTACAACATTAAATCCGGCAAAAGTAATTCGCAGCGTATTATTGGCAATTGGCAAACGGTTGACAAAGACAAAGACCTTAACTCAGCTGATTTACTTACAATTGCACAAGTAGCTGTTTACGGGCCGTATGCCCTCACAAAAAAAGAAGTAATCTATTTAAGCACAAATACCGATAGCGATGGAAACGAATTGGATCCTAAATCAGATTATATCATAAGCGGAAAAAAACTGGATGCTAAATACTGGAGCATCACGGCATATGATGAAAATGGTTTTTTAATTAAAAATCCAATCAACACATACAGCTATAATCTTGAAGATGTAAAATATGAAGCCGATAGTACTTCCTATAAAATCAATCTTTCTGGTTCTGCACAAAAAGAAAACTGGCTGCCTATCAGCAACGTAAAAAAAGCAACCTTGATTATACGTTTGTATTTACCATCAGAAAAACTCAGAGACAATTTAACGGTTGAAACACTGCCGTCTATCAAAAAAATAAAATAAAGAAGTATTATAACAATTTTCTGGAAAACAATTAAATAAAACTCTACTATATCCATAGAATTAGAAGTTATATTTTTAATTTTACCATTCTTTAAAAACACTGATTATCAAAACATTGAAAAAGAATCACAAACCAGAATAAAATATAGAAACACATGAAACGAGTAGATTATGAAATTATAGGAAAAAAGATTGTTGTGGGAACAATTCTCTTTTTAGTTCCGCTGGCAATTTTGGCCGGAGGTTTAGCATTAGTAAATCAAATTTTAAAATAAGAAATCATGGCAATAGTTCAAAAATCAAAACTAACAAGAGATTTAAGTATTAGTCTTTTGTTATATACACTGCCGGTAGTGGCAATATATCTTTATTTCAAATTAGGCAATGGCGTGATAACAGATTCTCACATTACATTACCCTCATTTTTGCAATTTGCACAACCTGCATTTGCTAATATCAGAACCTGGGGATTAACAGTTTTCATGCTTGTTTTGGGAGTCATCGAATTTGGCGCAGGTTTATATGACGATCAATGGACAGGTGAAGAACGCAAAATAGATATCATTTCCTTCCTGGCACCAAAACTAATTTTACCTCCGGTAATTGCTTTTTTCAGCTTAACAGCTTTACCTTATTTAATTCCTGATCTCGCCAACTCACTTTCCTGGGTTCCGTTTTGGGGGGGGTTCTTTTTGATCGCTGTTGCAGATGATTTAACACAATATTGGTATCACAGGCTTCACCATCAGGTTCCATTTTTATGGCGTTTTCACAGAACACATCATTCCGCTCCATACATGGGTATGGCAATGCTTTCGAGACAAAACTTTATTTACACCATTTTCTTTTCTCAAATTTATTTAACAGCCGCCCTGACTTATTTAGGTTTAGGTCTACCGGCATTATTTGTTTTGGTAATCAAAAGTTTTATTACTCTGGGAGCACATTCTAGTATTGCCTGGGATAAACCGCTATACAAATACAAAGTTTTACACCCTATTGCATGGGTTTTAGAACGTTTGATTTCTACTCCTGCAACGCATCACGCGCATCATGCTGATACAAGCGGTGATGGAGTTGGACATTTTAAAGGCAACTTTGGTAATATGTTCTTTATTTGGGATGTAATTTTTGGTACAGGTTTAATTACACGCAAATTTCCAAAATCGTACGGAATCAAATCGTATAAACAAGAAGAATGGTATGCGCAGTTTTTGTGGCCAATATTCAAATCTAAAAAAGAAGGAAGTGCCCTTGCCGAAGGTGTTTTTGCTGTTCCACTAAAGCAAAAAGAAGAAAGTATTTCTCCAAGTCCGGTTTATTACGAGCAAGCCCAATCATAAAAAAATTAGTTCAAACAGTGTATTTATCATGGAGATCAATACACTGTTTGGCTATAAAAACAAAAATTATGAAAAATATATTACTTAAAACCAGTACAATTTTATACTTGTTTTTTACTACTCTTGGTTTTGCTCAGGACAAAGGTGTCAGCAGTATTGTATTACTGGATGCTTTTTATGCAAAAATTAAAAGTCAAAAAAATCCACAAATAATTGATGCCAGAGGTCCGGAAGAATTTGCCTTAAACCATATCGAAGGTGCATTGAATTTCAACCTTAAATCAGAAAACTATGAAAAATCTGTAGCCGCGCTAAATCCTTCACAACCCGTTTTTATTTATTCGATTGCCGCATATCGAAGCGGTCTTTTATCTACTGAATTAATAAAAAAAGGATTCTCTGAAGTGTATATTTTAGAAGGCGGAATTGCAGCCTGGATTGGTGGTGGAAAGCCTTTTTACTCCAATTTAAAAAGCAAATTATCACTGCCGGAATACAAAAAAATAATCGCCGAAAATGAGTATGTTTTAGTAGATATTGGATCAAAATATTGTGCAACCTGCAAAACCGTAAAGCCTATTTTAGAAAATCTTAGAACCCAATATGGAGAGAAACTCAAAATTGTTCAAATTGAGTTAGAAGAAAGTCCTCAGGTTATTGCCGACTTAAAAACGGTAAAGGTCTTTCCTACCCTGATATTATATCAAAATGGCAAAATTGTTTTTAAGAATGATGGTTTAGGAGATTTAAAAAATAATGTTGATGTGGCTTTGGCTTCAAAATAAAAAAATATGGCGCTATCCAAAATAAAAAAAATCAGCCTGTCAATAGTGATTCTCCTTTTTCTAATAGCATTATTTCTATTCTGGCCTATCAACACTGACGGAACTTTAATGCAACCGAATAAAAAGTTATTAGCAGGAAAAGCAGCATTTCTGTCCGAAAAAGTTTCTACAGACAGTTCTTTCAAAAAACCAAATATTATCATTCTTCTTGCCGATGATTTAGGAAAATATGATATTTCGCTATACGGAGGAAAATCCACACCAACACCACAAATAGATTCATTGGCATCTTCCGGTGTAACTTTTCAGGATGGTTATGTTTCGGCTTCCATTTGTTCCCCTTCTCGTGCCGGAATTTTAACAGGCCGTTATCAGGAACGTTTTGGACATGAATTTCAACCCGGAGATAGATATCCCAAAAACAATCTGGAATATTATGGTTTTAAATATTTGATCAATACAAATAATTGGAGACTGAATGATAAAATTAATTATCCAAACGAAGCTTCGATTGCAACACAGGGATTGCCCCAATCTGAAATTACTTTTGCAGATCTGGCCAAAAGACAAGGTTACAGTACGGCAATTATTGGTAAATGGCATCTGGGGCATAACAAAGGATTTTTTCCTTTAGATCGTGGCTTCGATTATCATTACGGATTTTATCAGGCATTCTCACTTTATACTCCCGAAGATGATAATCCGGATATTATCAACCATCATCATAAAGATTTTACCGATAAAATGATTTGGGGAAATGGCCGTGTAGGGATTGGACAAATTCGTCGCGACACCACCATCATACATAATAAAGCATATCTAACCGAAACATTTGCTGATGAAGCAGAAGCTTTTATTGATAAAAACAAAACCAAACCTTTCTTATTGTATGTTCCTTTTAATGCACCACACACGCCATTTCAGGTTCGCAAAAAATATTACGACCGTTTCCCGAATGTAAAAGACGAAAACAAACGTGTTTATTTTGCTATGATCAGCGCATTAGATGATGCTGTGGGAAGAATTAGGGCTAAAGTCAAAAAAGAAGGCCTCGAAGATAATACCTTAATCTTTTTTGCCAGTGATAATGGTGGGGCAGATTATACTTTTGCCACAACAAATGCACCGCTGAAAGCCGGAAAATTTTCTCATTTTGAAGGCGGGGTAAATGTTCCCTTTGCATTGTCATGGAAAGGAAAAATCAAACCACACACAATTTATAAAACACCGGTAAGTACATTGGATATTTTTAGTACGATTGCAGCTGCGATCCATTCTGATTTGCCAAAAGACAGAGTTTATGATGGTGTCGATCTTGTGAGTAGAGTTAATGATAACAAACAAGCGCACAAAACTTTATACTGGCGTTCCGGCGATGCAAAAGCAATTAGAAGCGGTGACTGGAAATTAATCATCAGCGGAAAAACGCACGAAGAATGGCTTTACAATTTATCAAAAGACAAATCTGAAACCACAGATCTTGCCAAAAAAAATCCGGCAAAAGTAAAAGAATTACATCTTGCTTTGCAAAACTGGGAAAAAGACCTGGTAAAACCTTTATGGCCAAATCTTACGCATTATGAATTTGATTTTGGCAAACAAAAATATTTTGTCGATTTGTAATCTTTATAATAACAAACCCGACAGTCCCGAACTCTCGGGATAAAAACCTGTCGGGTTTAATTATCAAACAGATATTTCCATATTCAAAGTAAGTGCCGTTAGGCACTAAATATTGGTAGATATTAGATATGAAAAGTCGTTGGCGTGCCGTAGGTACGCAACAAAACGATAATCGTTGCGTACGCACGCTAAATATTAAACAAATCTGTGTTTCCTACCAATATGGAGTGCCTAGCGGCACATTTTAAGTTTGATTTTCATTATCAAAATTTCACATCTAACAAATTAATAAACATTACAATGTCAACCCCAACCAAACCATTCACTATTCACGAAGACTGGACAGTCGTAATTCTCGGATTTATAATCATTGGGATTTCTCTTTTTGTTTTTCTTCCGGAAGTTCCCGTTTTCAAATGGTCTACCGGAACAGATTTGTTACACGATGTATTTGATTTCGAAAACCTGAAAATCATCGGATTACAATTTTTATATCTTATCATTATCGGAACTCTGGGCGCTTTCCTGATTGGTAAATCAGTAAAATACTTTCTGTTTGGCTTTCCGGTTGTCTATATCTTAACCGTTATTGCATTGATGATTGCAGGAAATACCCAAGTAAAAGCATTGAATTTAGAAGCTGTAATTTTTAGCTTGATTATTGGTCTGGCGATTGGCAACTTCTTTAAACTTCCGGATTGGTTTCGATCTGCACTTTCTACAGAAGTATTTGTAAAAATTGGATTGGTTTTATTAGGAACCAGCGTTATCTTTTCAGACATTCTAAAAGCAGGCTCTTTAGGATTAATTCAGGCTTTGATTGTCGTATTATCTGTTTGGTATTTTGCTTTTTGGCTGTGTAAAAAACTAAAAGTCGATGACGAACTGACTATGATGATTTCAAGTGCTGTTTCTATTTGTGGAGTTTCTGCTGCAATTGCTACGTCCGGAGCAATAAAAGGTGATTCTAAAAAACTGTCATATGTTATTTCGATTGTGTTGGTAACAGCAATCCCAATGATGATTTTTATGCCAATAATTGCCCGGTATTTCAATTTCCCAGAAGAAGTTACCGGAGCCTGGTTAGGCGGAAGTATTGATACATCTGGCGCCGTTGTAGCTTCTGGTTCTTTGGTTGGTGAAACAGCTTTGAAAATTAGTACCATTGTAAAATTTTCCCAAAATGTATTATTAGGCATAGCTGCTTTTGCAATCTCCGTTTATTGGACGTATACACATAACAAATCAGAAGAAGTTATAGCATCAAAACCTACCTTGAGTGTTATATGGGAACGTTTTCCAAAGTTTGTAATTGGTTTTATTGCGGCTTCATTACTATTTTCTTTCCTGCTAACTCCAGAAGTCAGGGATGGCGTAAAGGACAGTTTGAAAAATCTACAAGGCATTTGGTTTGCACTCGCTTTTACCAGTATTGGTTTAGAAACCAATTTCAAAGATTTACTCCGTAATAATAGCCGTAAACCTTTATATGCTTTTTTAATAGCACAATTATTCAATGTAATTATTACGCTGATTATTGCTTTTTTACTGTTTAGCAAATAAAATGAAACGCAACAAAAATGAAAAAGCCATTCTACTAAAAATAGAATGGCTTTTTTTCCTTGTAAGTGGAAATTTATGTTAATGCTTCAACAGCTGGCGACATTACTTCGACATTAGTAATAGATAGTGTTAACGGATCTGAATATCCCATAAAAAAGGTATTTAATATTTCCTGAAATACAGGATGAGCACCTTCGACCTGAGAAAAAAGTGTCATAGACGAACATAATTTACGAGCTCCTAAATCTCCTAAAATACCCTCGATAGATTTTCTTTTAAATGTGAGCAGAAGCTCTGAAATTTCTATAAGATGTTTTGCTAAAATAGGATGATTTAAAAATTCTTTAGCTTCTTCAAGATCAGCAATCGCATAATATTTAGAAATATTACTTGTTCCTAATCCTTTTATTTGCGGGAAAATAAACCACATCCAATGCGTTTCTTTTTTTCCTTTTTTAATTTCGGAAATAGCGGTAAGATAAAGTTTATTCTGCGCATCTAAAAAACGTGTTATATCATTATTTGAGTAAGCCATTATAATAGAATTGTATTTATAAAAGTTAATAAACCGTTTTAATCGTTCTTCTTCTTCTTCAAAAATTAAATAAAAATCTATTTTTAAGATTCGTTTTAATTCCGTTTTAAAGACATTTCAAAACTACTTATCAAGTCGCTTTAAAAAATTATACAATTAATGTCCATTGTTACATAATTTTTAGCCTTCGTATAAAAACAAAAAAGTTGCAAGAACTATCCTGCAACTTTTATAACGATATTAATGTTGTTTTTTATTCTCTGAAATCATTTAATGATTTCTCGATAATTTCCAGACATTCCTGAATTTGTGCCTCATTCATAACCAATGGCGGCGCTAATCTTATTTTGTTACCATGAGTAGGTTTTGCCAATAATCCGTTATCTCTAAATTTAAGACAAATTTCCCAAGCAAGATCTGAATCTTCACCGCAATTAATTACAATGGCATTCAATAATCCCTTACCGCGAACAAGCGTAATCAGATTATTTCTCTCAGCAATTTCGTTTAAACCTTTTCTTAGAATAATTCCTAAACGTTCTGCATTTTCAGCCAGATTTTCTTCCTTAATTACTTCAAGCGCAGCAATTGCAACGGCAGCAGCAACTGGATTTCCGCCAAAAGTAGATCCATGTTGACCTGGTTTAATCACATTCATAATTTCATCGTTACACAAAACTGCAGAAACCGGATAAACTCCGCCAGAAATTGCTTTCCCTAAAATCAAAATATCAGGTTGCACATTTTCATGATGCACCGCTAATAATTTTCCGGTACGTGCAATTCCGGTCTGAACCTCATCTGCAATAAACAAAACATTATGTTTCTCACACAATGCTTTTGCTTTAGATAAATATCCCTCAGAAGGCACATAAACTCCAGCTTCACCCTGAATTGGCTCGACTAAAAATCCTGCTATATTTTTTGATGATTCCAAAGCTTTTTCAAGAGCTTCAAGATTATCATATTCAATTTTTATAAATCCTTCTGTAAACGGACCAAAGTTTTTACGGGCACCTTCATCGTTTGAAAATGAGATAATCGTTGTTGTTCTGCCGTGAAAATTATTTTCACAAACAATAACCTGTGCCTGATTTTCCGGAATACCTTTTACTTCATAAGCCCATTTTCTACACACTTTTAGTGCAGTTTCAACAGCTTCAGCACCAGTATTCATTGGTAAAACTTTATCAAAACCAAAATATTTAGTTACAAACTCTTCATAATCACCTAGTTTGTCATTATAAAAAGCACGGGAAGTCAAGGTAAGCTTTTGTGCCTGATCGACCATTGCTTTCACAATTTTAGGATGACAATGTCCTTGATTTACCGCAGAGTAAGCAGATAAAAAGTCATAATATTTTTTCCCGTCTACATCCCAAACATACACACCTTCTCCTCTTTCTAACACAACCGGAAGCGGATGATAATTATGAGCTCCGTATTTATTTTCTTTTTCTATCAAAACTTCTGATTTCGACGAAAGTGACTTTTCAGTTTGTATCATGATCTATTATTTTAAAAAGCAAAAGTATCAAAAATTATTAATTATAAGACTATATATTTATAATTTTGACTTTTACAGCCGTTATTTAAGTCAAATATAACATTTTAAGGCTTTAAAAAATAAATTATATTAATTCAAAAAAGAGCATATTCCTTTTTATAGAAAAAAATAATTACTTTTATAAATCTGAAAAGTAAATTTTAACTCAATTTAAAATAATGGATATATTAGACGAATTTGATATTAGCATCATTAAAGAATTAGAAAAAGATGGCAGAATGGCTTTTTCTGCAATCGCTGCTAATTTAAAGATCTCAAATACTATGGTACATCAACGTATTAATCGAATGGTCGAGCAAGGTGTTATTGCAGGTATAAAACCCATTATTCAGGAAAAAAAAATAGGGTATGACTGGGCATCTTTTACGGGAATTACGCTAAACAAAGATTCTGATTCTGACCGGATTATTGAAGCTCTCAAAGATATTCCTGAAATTACAGAATGTTATTATGTAACAGGATCTTTTACACTTTATATCAAGATCATTGCAACAAACCACGAGCATATGCGAAGAATTCTTTATGAAAAAATCGACAGCATTCCCGGTATCGCCAAGACAGATTCTATTATTGAATTAGGTTGTGCTTTTAAACGCAATATTACCTTGTAATAACATCAAATAATCATGTTCGATTACCCAAAAATACTAAAGTTACTTTTTCTCATTTGCTGCATCAATTCTCAGATTTCGGCACAAAAAATGAATCAAAAAGAAATCAGTCGTCTGGAGAAATTAGCGCAACAGGTTTCTGTTATCCGCGATAAATGGGGAACTCCGCATGTGTATGGAAAAACGGATGCTGATGCTGTTTTCGGATTATTATATGCGCAATGCGAAGATGATTTTAAACGCATTGAGATGAATTATATTGAAAAACTCGGCAGGCTTTCAGAAATAAAAGGGCAATCCGTTTTATATAATGATTTAGAAATCCGACTTTTGATTGATACTGAAGAAGCAAAATCAGATTATAAAAAAGCACCTCTCTGGCTTAAAAAACTTTTGAATAGTTACGCTGATGCCATCAATTTCTATTTATACAAAAATCCACAAATAAAACCCGCGCTTTTAACCCATTTCGAACCTTGGTTTCCGTTACTCTGGACAGACGGAAGTATTGGCGCCATAAGTACGGCAGATCTTTCTACAGGAGAATTAAAAGCATTTTATTCCGGTAATAATGATAAAGTAGCTTACGTTGAAAGAGAGAAAAATGTACAAACCGGATCGAATGGCTTTGCCTTTTCTCCTTCTAAAACTGCTGACGGAAATACTATTTTATACATTAATCCCCATACTACTTTTTATTTCAGGCCTGAAGTTCAAATAACAAGTGAGGAAGGATTGAATGTTTATGGAGCCGTAACATGGGGACAATTTTTTATTTATCAGGGTTTTAATGATAATTGCGGATGGATGCACACTTCATCAAACGTAGATGTCGCGGATATGTATGCGGAGAAAATCACCAATAAAAACAATAAATTATATTATGAATTTGATAAAAAGCTTTTGCCCGTTATCGAAAAAGAAATCGTAATAAAGTATACCGAAGGCGGAAAACTGATTCCCAAAAAATTCAAAACCTATTACACCAATAATGGTCCTGTTATGGCCAAACGAGATGGAAAATGGATTAGTTTAAAATCGAATAACAGGTCGATGACAAGTTTGATCCAGAGTTGGGTCAGAACCAAATCAACTAGTTTTGACGATTATAAAAAAGCAATGGATTTAAAAGCAAATACATCCAACAATACCGTATATGCAGATAATAAAGGAAACATTGCATACTGGCATGGCAATTTTATCCCTGTAAGAGACAAAAGTCTCAATTGGTCTAAAGTAGTCGACGGATCGATCTCTTCTACACAATGGAAAGGTTTGCATGAAGTCAACGAAACTGTCCATATTTATAATCCTGTAAATGGCTGGCTGCAAAATTGCAATTCAACTCCTTATACTGCTGCCGGAGAAAATAGTCCTAAAAGAGAGAATTATTTGCCTTATATGGCACCTGACGGAGAAAACTTCAGGGGAATAAATGCCGTTAGAATTTTTAGTAAAGGCAACAAATATACTCTGAACAAGGTAATTGCTGACGGATACGATACTAAACTATCTATTTTTGAAATTTTGATTCCAAGCCTTATTACTGTTTTCGAAAAAAATATTAAAACTACAGATCCGGATTATACGGAACTTAATGAAGCAATTTCGATCTTAAAAAATTGGGATTATTATGCGAGAGAAAATTCGATCGCAACGACATTAGCGGTAGAATGGGCTTATAACTTAGACCCCATTATCTTAAAAGCTTATATTGATGAAGGTCAGGTAGATCAGGTTGAAAACACCAAAAATTTTGCTGCAAATGCAACCGTAAAACAACTCATACCGCAATTACAGGAAGTTTTAAAAGATTTAAAATCAAAATGGGGATCCTGGAAAGTAGCTTGGGGAGAAATAAACCGTTTTCAGCGTACCAGTGGTGATATTGATCTAAAATACGACGACTCTAAACCAAGTTTACCAATTGCTTTTGGTCCGGGTTCCTGGGGAAGTTTACCTTCTTTTAAAAGCAGTTATCAAAATGGTTCAAAAAAACGTTACGGATATAATGGCAATAGTTTTGTTTGTGCCGTTGAATTTGGTTCAAAAATAAAAGCAAAATCATTATTAGCGGGAGGAAATAGCGGTGATCCTAATTCAAAACATTTTAATGATCAGGCCGAAATGTATCAAAATGGAGAATTTAAAGAAGTCTTGTTTTATAAAGAAGATGTTATTAAAAACGCCGGGAAAACATATCATCCCGGCGAATGATTTTTAGGGTATAAAGTAACTTACACGAACCTCGAAAGAAATACATTTCGGGGTTTTTTTGTAACATAATATTTCTGATATTTGTTTAAAATTGTATTATTATGAAAAATTCAGCACTTGTATTAGTCGCTACCATACTGTTTTCGAACACTATAGAAGCACAATTAAAATCTGTAAAATATACAGATGGTTCTCAGGCATTAAATGGATTATTTGCAAAATCAGCTAAAAAAAGCAATCAGAATCCAGGGATTTTATTGCTGCCAGCCTGGCTTGGAATTGACAAAGCATCAAAGGATATTGCCGAAAACTTATCTAAATTAGGTTACAATGTTTTCATCGCTGATATTTATGGCGAAGGTAATTATCCCACAAATACAACCGAAGCCGGAAAGCAAGCCGGTTATTATAAAAAGAACTACGAAATTTACCAAAAGCGTATTAATGCTGCTTTACAGGAATTGATAAAATCTGGCGCAAATGCTGATAATATTGTCGCTATTGGATATTGTTTTGGAGGAACCGGAGTACTTGAGGCAGCACGAGGACATTTGAACCTAAAAGGCGTGGTATCTTTTCACGGAGGTCTGGGTAAAGATGCAGCCCGTAAAGTTGAGCCAATTACGTCAAAAGTTTTGGTTTGTCATGGTGCAGATGATCCGTTTGAATCTGCAGCAGAAATTACTGCTTTTCAGCAAGAAATGCGTGACTCAAAAGCCGATTGGCAAATGATTTATTACGCAAATGCAGTTCACTCTTTTACAAATCCCGAAGCTGGAAACGATAACTCAAAAGGGGCAGCTTACAATGCAGTTGCAGCAAAAAGATCATTTGAGCATTTACAGCTTTTCCTGAATGAGGTATTGAAAAAATAAACTTTTGAATAACTCACAGATGTTACGGGTTAAACGGATTATTTAATAAAATATTCGCATTAATTAGTAGAATTCGTGGCAAAAAACCAGTGCAAACCCCTTTAAATCCTTAAAATTAGTGAACAAGAATTAACAACCAAAACCAAACCAACCAAACCAATGTCACACAGTCCGATTAGAAAAGATAAAACCTGCCTGAATTGCCGGCACGTTGTCGAACAAAATTTCTGTCCAAATTGCGGACAGGAAAATACAGATAGCAGAAAAACATTTCATCATTTATTTATTCATTTTTTTGAAGATCTGACGCATTACGAAAATGCCTTTTGGAAAACCATTCGCAATCTGCTTTTTAAACCCGCTACATTAACCAAAGAATATCTTTCAGGAAAAAGATTGTCCTACCTGGCTCCCGTCCGGCTTTATATCTTTATTAGTTTTATTACTTTTTTAATGATCGCTTTGTTTCCCGGCGAAAGCAAACCCATTGTAACTTCAGATAAAAATCACACAAAAAGTCAAAAAGAAATTCCTAAAAACATCTTTACAGGAGATTTAAGTGATCTTAAACCGGGTGCTGAATTTGACAGTTTTACAAAAAATGTCGATTCTATACAAAAGTTTGCTCCAAAAGAAAAGAAACTTGATGGCTTTAGTTATTGGATTATAAAAAAGGTTAAATATGTAAAAGATCATAATACCAAGAAGGAAATAATAGAAAAATTTACGGAGTCATTTGTTCATAATATCCCCAAAGTATTGTTCATTATAATGCCATTTTTTGCTTTCTTTTTATGGGTTTTTCACAATAAAAGAAAATGGTATTACTTTGACCATGGCATTTTTACACTGCATTATTTTTCATTCCTGCTTTTAATGTTTCTCATTTTATTTATAATCCAAAAACTGATTGGGTTATTTGGAGAAGATAATCCGTTGACTTTTATTTCTGATATAGCTGATTTTGTGGGATTTATATGGATGAGTTATTATTTTTATCCTGCACACCATCGTTTTTATGGAGAGACCAGATGGGTATCATTTCTAAAAAGTGTCGCTTTGTTTTTTATTAACTCCTTTTTTATTCTATTTTTACTAATCATATATGCTTTTTATACATTTCTAAACTTACATTAAACAACAATGAAAAAACTTATAATTCTATTATTAATCGGTACTGCTTTTTCTTGCAAGAGTCTTCAGTCGACTGCATCAAAAGACAATTCTGATCCAAGCAAATACATAAAAGCAATTAGCGAAAAAGATCTTAAAACAATGTTATATGTAGTTGCTTCTGATGAAATGGAAGGCCGCGAAACGGGATCTAAAGGACAGAAAAAAGCAGGCCTTTATATGATTGAACAGTACAAAAAAAGTGGAATTTCTTTTCCTAAAGGAGCAACAGATTATTACCAACATATTCCGGCTTCTTTCCTGAACGCGAGACGAAACGAAAATTTACCGGATTCAGAAAATATCTGGGCTTACATTGAAGGTTCTGAAAAACCGAATGAAGTGCTTGTAATTTCTGCACATTATGATCACGTAGGAATAAAAAACGGCGAGGTTTATAACGGAGCTGACGACGATGGTTCCGGAACTGTAGCTGTAATAGAAATGGCAAAAGCATTTGCAAAAGCTAAAAAAGACGGACATGGACCAAAACGTTCGATCCTTTTTCTACACGTAACCGGTGAAGAACATGGTTTACACGGATCACGTTATTATTCTGAAAATCCTTTGTTTCCAATAGCAAATACTATTGCAGATATTAATATTGATATGATTGGTCGTCGTGACGTAGAGCATGCTCAAACCAATAACTATGTGTATGTAATTGGAGCTGACAGACTTTCAACGGATTTACACAATATTGTGGTAGCTCAAAACGAAAAATATGCCAAATTAGACTTGGATTTTAAGTTTAATGACCCAAAAGATCCAAATCATTTCTATGAGCGTTCTGATCATTATAACTTTGCAAAATTTGGAATCCCGGCCGTTTTCTTCTTCAACGGAGTCCACGAAGATTACCATGGAAAAGGTGATGAACCTCAAAAAATCGAATATGATGCTTTGACAAAAAGAACTCAATTAGCATTCTCAATCGCCTGGGATTTAGCCAATAGAGAGAATAGACCGGTAGTTGATAAAAAATAGTTGCAAAGTTTCAGAGGTACAAAGTTACAAAGGTTCAAAAATTTCTCTAAGAATCAAACATGTTACGGACTGGCTAAAATCACAAAAAGGGATGAGTTTTAAAACTCATCCCTTTTTTATATTGTAGATTTCAAAAAGAAAACCTCAGATCCTTTTTAACTTTGTACCTCTGAACCTTCCTCTAGTCATTCATAGAGATCAAAAACTCTTCATTATTTCTTGTTTTCTTGAAACGATCGTTTACAAAATCCATAGATTCCACCGGATTCATATCTGATAGATATTTACGCATGATCCACATTCTTTGTAATGTTTTCTCATCTAATAATAAATCATCACGACGTGTACTTGACGAAGTAAGATCAATTGCTGGGAAAATACGTTTGTTGGCGATTTTACGATCCAGTTGAAGCTCCATGTTACCGGTTCCTTTAAATTCTTCAAAGATAACCTCATCCATTTTAGAACCTGTTTCAGTCAATGCAGTTGCGATAATACTTAATGAACCGCCATTTTCTACATTTCTTGCTGCTCCAAAGAAACGTTTTGGTTTTTGTAATGCATTTGCATCAACACCACCACTTAAAACTTTTCCAGATGCTGGCTGAACAGTATTATAAGCTCTTGCCAAACGTGTAATCGAATCTAAAAGAATAACAACATCGTGACCACATTCTACCAGACGTTTTGCTTTTTCAAGAACGATATTTGCAATTTTCACGTGTTCTTGTGGTTCTCTGTCAAAAGTAGAAGCAATAACTTCTCCACGCACGCTACGCTGCATATCTGTAACCTCTTCAGGACGCTCATCGATCAAAAGAACAATAAGATAAACCTCAGGGTGATTTGCTGCAATTGCATTTGCAATGTCTTTTAATAACATTGTTTTACCTGTTTTAGGCTGAGCTACAATCATACCACGTTGTCCTTTACCAATTGGAGAAAACAAATCGATAATACGGGTTGAAACTGAGCTGCCTTTTTCGGCTAATTTAAATTTTTCTGAAGGGAAAACTGGTGTCAGGTGTTCAAAAGAAACTCTGTCGCGAACTACTTGCGGATCGTGACCATTGATTTTAAGTACACGAACCAAAGGAAAAAATTTCTCACCTTCTTTAGGAGGACGAACCACTCCTTTTACAGTATCTCCGGTTTTAAGACCAAATAATCTGATTTGTGAAGTTGATAAATAAATATCATCCGGTGAAGCTAAATAATTATAATCTGATGAACGTAAAAAACCATAACCGTCCGGCATCATTTCAAGAACACCTTCACTTTCGATAATTCCGTCAAATTCAAAGTCTGAATCTCTAAAATTATTTTTCTTGTTTTTATGATTTGGATTTTGATTCCCATTATTCCCATTTCCATTTCCGTTACCATTTGCATTTGGATTAGCGTTTGGATTAGGATTCTGATTTGCAGTTTGGTTAGGGTTCTGATTAGGATTAGGATTCAGATTCTGGTTTGGGTTCTTATTTTGGTTCGGATTAACCTTTTTAACCGCAACTGGTGCTTCTGTTTTTTCAGCAGTTAAAGTTTCTGCTACAGCTTCGCTTTCCGGAGTTACTTCCTTCGTGGCTTCTTTTTCTTTTTGCAAAGCGACTTTTTTCTCGTAAGCTGATTTATTAAATTTTACGATTTTTGGTCCTTTTTTCTCTGACACTGCATCCTCAGCCGTTTCCTGAACTTCAGGATTTTCCTGCTCTGCAACTATCTTTTCTTCTGCAGGTTGTTTAACTACAGGAGCTTGTTTCGTTTTAGGAGCTATTTTAGCTGCTGGAGCTTTTACAACTGCCGGAGTTTCTATTTTTTCAGGAGTTTCCTCTACTTTATCAAATTCTAATACTGGAGCATTTTTGCTAATAGGCGCTTTTTTTACAGGAACAATCCTTGCTCTTTTCGGCTTATCATCAACTTTTTCAGTTTCAGTTACAGCACTAGCAGGTGGTGCTATAGTGGTTTCCTGATGTGCTAAAATCTGGCTAATTAAGGCCTCTTTTTTGACACCGGTAAACTTTATAGTTTTAGCTAACTTAGCTATTTCTTGAAGCTCAGAAAGCTTCATTTCTTTTAATGCAGAAATATCAAACATGAATGTTCTATGAATTTAATTATTTTAACGGAAATACTGTAAAAAGAATAGGTAGATAATTGTTTTCGATTGACCGCAGTATGAAGTGCTTACGGTATTATGATGCAATAATACGAATAAAATTTAATCATACAATAGTATTTTAAAAAAAGAAAATATATTTTTGTAAAACAATTTTAGATCATGATACAACGAATTCAAACAGTATATTTAATTCTTACCTTTTTAATTACGGGGGTATTATTATTTTTTATTCCGCTTTGGACATTAAATAATGGTAAAACATTTTATTTTATGCAAGATCAGTTTTACACAATTTTGCTGGGATTAAGTACTATGCTTACTATCATAAGTATCATTTCATACAAGAAAAGACAAAATCAGTTTGTAATGGGCAGACTGAACATAATATTAAATTTAATTTTATTAGGATTGTTTGTATATCGCTCTCTAAATTTATCTGGAGAAACAGTTGCTGTTTCAGAGAAAGGTATTGGGATGTTTCTGCCAATTGTTGCTATCGTATTATTAGTTTTAGCTAATAAGGCCATCAAGAAGGATGAAGATCTCGTAAAATCTGTAGACCGTTTGAGATAAACCTATAAACTTAATTTTTTTGTGCGAAGAGAACCCGAATTTATAATTCGGGTTTTTTTGTATCTCTGTTTTTCAAAATCAACTTATAGAATTTAAAACAACTTTGTAAGATATTTTTTTCATAAATTTGCTTTTTAAGTTCCATAAAAAATCATGACACAAAAAATAAGGATACATCTTGCTGATGATCATCAAGTACTTATCGATGGCCTTACGAATTTACTCCAGACTGTAAACAACTTTGAGGTTGTAGGCAGCTCCTTAGACGGAACTACTGTTTATGATGATGTTATTATGGACAACGCCGATATTTTGATCCTGGATATAAGCATGCCTAAAAAAGATGGCATTGAAACACTAAAAGAATTCAGTAAGAAAGAGTTTCCCTGTAAAGTTATTATTTTATCCAGCTATGATGATCTAAAACTTATAAAGGAAGTAATGAAATTAGGCGCTAAAGGTTATCTCACAAAAAAATGTGCCGGCGAAAACATCATTGAAGCCATCGAAGCTGTCTATCAGAATCAGGAATATTTTTGTGATGCTGTCAGAGAAAAAATCTTTAACAGATTCACTCATAATAATCCTAAATTCAACAAGGATCTTTATGTTATGAATCCCATTTTAAGTGCTCGTGAAATCGAAATTACGATATTGATTTCACTCGAATATAGCAGCAAGGAAATTAGCGAGGAACTTTTTATCAGCATGAATACAGTTGAAACCCATCGAAAAAACATCATGAAAAAACTACAGATCAAAAGCACTATTGGTCTTGTAAAATATGCATTGAAAAATAATTTAATAAATCCTTAGTCACATTCAAAAAAATTAAATCTATTTCGTAATTCACAGTTGGTTTATGGCTTTAATCAGAGTTTTTATAGCATTTATTTTCTTCACTTCTATAGGCGGAAATACTATATTGAGTCAGCAAAAATCACTTGTAAACACTCATGAATCAAGTATTACAATTCAGGAGAATTTAAAGAAAACAACTGAAGCTAAAATTCAAAAAACTGAGCAATTACACAATAAAAAAATCGTCAGCCTTTCTATTGTTATTATAATTATACTTTGTTTTTTATTCTATTTCTTTTATCAAAACAACAAACTCAAACAAAAAATTAAACGCAAGGATACCAAGCAAAAAATATTGCTTAATATTATTAATGCAGGAATTGACAGCAATGAAATTGAACGCAAAAAAATCGCCTCATTTTTACATGACAATATTAATTCCTTGTTATCTTCTGTAGGCTTGCATTTAAACACTTTTACAGCACAAAATAATATAAAATCCGAAGAAATCCAGAAAGCAAAAACTATTTTACAAGAAGCGCATGATCTTTTACGAGATATGTCACATGATCTGATTCCAGCCCTTTTGGTTCGTTTTGGTTTAATCTTTGCGCTGGAGGATTTGTGTGAGAAAAACTCAAACTCCAGTATTAATTTTGCATTTTCAAGTAAAATCCCAACAGATAAAAGGTATACGGAAAAATTTGAAATGAAAGTCTATTTTATTGTTTCAGAACTTTTTAGTAACATTATAAAACATAGTGGTGCAAAAAAAGCCCACATTTTATTAGAAGAAAAAGAAAATAAATTCTGCATTATCATAAATGATGACGGAAAAGGTTTTAAGACCGAAAAACTAAATGAATCCGAGGGTTTTGGTCTAAACCAAATCAGAGCAAGAATTAAAAAATACAAAGGAAGCCTGTCAATTGTTTCAAAAGCAAATGAAGGCACTTTAATTAAAATTAAGATTCCGCTTCCTCATTAGCATGTACTACTTCTTACCGATTTCTATAATCTCCAGATCTTTTATTTTATCATCATCGATTACAAACCTCAGCATGGTTCGCACCTGGTGAAATCCACTTTTTCCTGCTGCACCGGGATTCATATGCAATAAATTATTCTTTTTATCGAACATTACTTTTAAAATATGTGAATGTCCGCAAATAAATAATTTAGGCGGATTTAAAGCCATTTCTTCCCTAATTGCAGGATTGTATTTTCCTGGATAACCGCCAATGTGAGTAATCCAGACAGCAACATTTTCGCATAAAAATCTGTTGTGCAAAGGAAATTCTAATCTGGCTTGTGCATCATCTATATTCCCGTAAACGCAACGCAAAGGTTTTAGCTTTTTTATGGTATCTGTAACATTCAAATCACCAATATCTCCGGCGTGCCAGACTTCATCTGCCTGATGAACATATTTTAAAATAGTATCATCAATATGACTGTGAGTATCGGAAAGCAAGAGGATTTTTTTCATTTTATTTGAAGGGCAAAGTTTCAGAGGCTCAAAGGTACAAAGGTTTTTTTTAAAGATGCTAAGGTTCTAAGTTGCTAAGATTCTAAGTTTTTTTATATAAAAAAATCCGATTGCTTTCGCAAATCGGATTTTCATATTTATGTTAGATGCGTTGTTTTTCACATATCTACATTTCACATCTAACCTTTTACATTTTACAACAATTACTGTTTCTTAGGATTCTTAACATCTTTAGAATCTTTGGTATCCATCATTTCCATTAGTTTTAATCCTAATAAGCCACTGATAGAGCCATCAGAACCGCTATTCCCTGAAATCAATACATCCGGAATTACTTTGATATTTCCTTTACCAATTTCCTCAGTTACTTTGTATCTGGTAAAATTGTCTCCACCCATTGCACTAACCTGAAGCTGGTATGATTCAGCAGTCGATTTACCAATTGCCATAATTTTCTCCGCTTCAGCAAGACCTGTTTTAGAAATTCTTTCTGCTTCTGCGCTTGCGTTTAGTTTCGTAGCTTCTGCCTGCGCTCCTGCTCTAGCTTTTGTAGCTTCGGCTTCGGCATTTGCGCGCATTTTTGTTGCTTCCGCTTCAGCGTTTACGTTTAGTTTTAAGCTGGTTGCATCTCCTTCTGCTTTTTTAACCGTTGCATCTGCAGTACGTTGTGCGATCTCAACACTTTGCGAAGCACGAACAATTTCTTTTTGCATATCTGCAATCGCAGTTTCTTTCTCCATTCCCTGACGCTGTTCTTGCGCCATTCTTTGGGTTTGATATGTTTTTTGTTCTTCTTCAGCCAGTTTTCTGTCCGTTAAGGTTTTCATCAATGAATCTGGCGGAACGATATCTCCAATCAAAGTATCTACAGCATTTACGTTATATTCGTCAAGCACTAATTTGATATGATTTTTAGCAGATTCCTGACGTTCTTTTCTTGTACTTAAAAAAGAAATCACATCGCTGTCCTGAGCCGAGTTTCTAAAATAGTTACCAATTGTAGGTTCTAAAACCTGAGAAACCAGATTATTCATGCTTCCAAAACGGGCAATTACTTTTGGCGCTTCGTTTGCCGGAACGTGAATAATTTGTGCCACATCAAGGTTAAATGGAAAACCATCTTTTGAACGAACAGTGATCGTAGAAAGATTTTTATCTAAATCATGCGATTCGCTTCTTGCATTTGCCCAGTTCAAAACTAAGTTGGTTGTTGGAACCGGTTCTAATTTTGTCGTATATTTATTCAATGCATATTTTCCTGGTCCAAAAGGTTCCATCCAGACACCACGTTGTCCTTTCGAAACAATATTTCCGTGTTTAAAAGTATCACCTGTAACATCTTGACCGTCTTCGCCAATGTAAGAAATCACCACTCCAACATATCCAATAGGCACATCTGTCATTGGGTTTTGTTCAATTAAAATCCCCCAGGTATTAATGTAGTATGAACCTGCTAACATTACCTGTGGCTGTAATCCACGGTTTCCGCCTTTGTCCAGAAATTTATCAAAATCCTGAAAGTTATTATGACCTTCAACAAATTTACCCGCAATTTGTCCTTGCGGAATTGGTTCTCCGTCAAGAGCCGTTACAATACCAATCATGTTCTCGTAGATTTTGATTTGATCTGCAATTACAATTTCAAACAAGAACGTATTTATACGATACGAACCTGTTGTAATAAAAGCTGTCTGACGCCCTTTTTGTCCGCCATTGTTTAAGAAAAAAGTAGCATCCTGAAAATTGTCACTGTCTACTTTTCTGGCTAAGATTCTCCCGGTTGGGATTTCCTGTCCGTCTTTACTTAAAACGAGTCCAATTTTACCTTCAGGTATAACTGTAAATCCGGTCATATCTATCGAATATTGCCAGATCCACATTCCCCAGTACAAACCCGGGGCAAGCGTTTTTGCCTGATATCCTGCTTCTCCTTTTGTCGCAATAATACGACCATCAGGAAGCGATTTATCCGCTCCAAACAAAACGAATTTTTTGGTCACTAAACCAATTTTATCTTCCGGAACCATTACCATCCCGAAGAAAACCCGTAAAATAAATTTGTAAAAAATAATGGAGAATAAGATTAAAATTATCCACCAATAAGAAGTAATTTCATTCATAATTTTTGGTTATATTAGATTACAAACATAGCAGAAATATTTCCTATTAAAATGAAATAATTTTAAAATTAACTATTGTCAGTTTTTTCAAAATAATGTTAAAAAAAGCCTTTGATTAAATCGTTGGAATTGTCAATTTCTGACACGATTTTTTACTGTGTAAACTATGATTTGTATTTTAGGTTTTAACAGTTTCTGGAAGAAGTTATAAAGGTGCAGAGATATTAAGGTGCAAAGGTTTTCTTTTTTAGATTTATTACAGCCTGTCTTTTTTGTATTCACATAGAAACCTGAAAGTTTTTAAAAATCTGTCAAGGTCCGGCAACGCTAAAACCTTTTTCGTTTTCTTACTTTAAATCTATCAAATGTTAGACGCACTGCTGTGCGCCTCTACGATATACATTTCGGAAAAACCTATGAACCTTTGTCCCTTTGTTTCTTTGAACCTTAAAAAGAAAAAAAACCTTTGTACCTTTGCACTTTAGAACCTCTTTACCTTAAAATGAGATATTTTATTCAATTTGCCTATAACGGAACACATTATCACGGTTGGCAATTTCAGCCCAATGCCTCTTCTGTTCAGGAAACTTTAAACAAAGCACTTTCGGTTTTATTAAATTCACCTATTAATGCAATGGGTGCCGGACGAACTGACACTGGTGTTCATGCAAGGGAAATGTATGCGCATTTTGATTTTGACACTTTAATAGATGTTCCGGTTTTAATACATAAACTCAACTCATACTTGCCAAAAGATATTGCGATTTTTGATATCAAATTAGTTCACGATGACGCTCATTGTAGATTTGACGCGACTAAGAGAACATATGAATATCATATCAATACTGTTAAAAATCCCTTTTCGGAAGAATTGAGTTGGTATTTTAACCAAAAATTAGACGTAGATTTGATGAATGAAGCCGCAAAAATCTTATTGAATCACACCGATTTTCAATGTTTTTCTAAAGTTAACACAGATGTAAACACTTTTGATTGCACGATTTTTGAGGCGTATTGGAAAACAGAAAACAAGAACTTAATTTTTACCATATCAGCAAATCGTTTTTTACGAAATATGGTTCGTTCTATTGTTGGCACTTTGGTAAATATTGGTTTACACAAAATATCTCTGACTGATTTTGAAAAAATCATTGCGAGTAAAAGCAGAGAAAAAGCCGGTTTCTCGGTTCCGGCACACGGATTATATTTAACCGAAATTGATTACGATTACATCATAAAATAGCCCTGATTGCAGTGAAAAGCTTTTTTGAAAAAAATGCAGTTTTTGTAATTTTTATGGAGCGACCAGCGGAAGCTTTATAAAAATAATACAAAAACACATTTTTGAGAAAAACTTGTAACGTAAAGCGGGAATAGCTCCAAAAAATAAAAATGAAAGCAAAAGCATTTGATACCGGATTATTCAAACGAATTTTAAAATATACCAAACCCTATAAATGGCGCTATTACGGCGTTATAATTTTTGCCGTTTCGCTGTCAATTTTTGCAGCACTTCGCCCCTATTTATTAAAACAAACGGTCGACGGCTATATCAAGACACATGATAAGCAGGGTTTGTTGATGTATATTATTTTAATGGGAGTGGTTCTTTTATTTGAAGTTTTCTCGCAGTTTTATTTTGTTTATTGGGCAAACTGGCTGGGTCAGGATATTGTAAAAGATATTAGAACGAAACTTTTTAAGCACATTTTGAGTTTTAGAATGAAATATTTTGATTTGGTTCCGGTGGGTCAATTGGTTACCAGATCAGTTTCTGACATTGAATCGATTGCCCGTATTTTTAGCCAGGGGTTGTTCATGATCATTAGTGATTTGATGAAAATGCTGGTGGTACTGATTTTTATGTTTTACATGAACTGGAAACTAACCTGGATCGTTGTGGTTGCAATGCCAATTCTGGTTTTTATTACCCGAATTTTTCAGCGTAAAATGCAGGTAGCTTTCGAGGAGGTTCGAACTCAAATTGCCAACATGAACTCGTTTGTACAGGAACGTGTTACGGGAATGAAGATTGTACAGCTTTTTAACCGTGAAAAAATCGAGGCTGAAAACTTTAAGGAAATCAACAATAAACACCGCGTTGCGTGGATAAAAACAATTTTATATAACTCGATATTTTTCCCGATTGCAGATATCATTTCGTCAATTACTCTGGGATTGGTGGTCGTTTACGGTGGATTTAAAATCCTGAACGGGGATCATTTTACCACTTTTGGAGATTTATTTTCTTATACAATGTTTATTGGAATGCTGTTTAATCCGTTACGTCAGATTGCGGATAAATTCAACGAGATGCAACTAGGAATGATTGCTGCCAATCGTGTTTTTGATATTATAGATACTCAGGATCATATTCAGGATACCGGAACGCTTGAAGCACCGGTTTTTAACGGAAGTATCGAATTTGAAGCTGTCCGTTTTAGTTACATTCCGGAGGAAGAAGTTATAAAAGGAATTGATTTATCTGTGGCTTCCGGACAAACTATTGCCATTGTAGGTTCTACCGGAGCAGGAAAATCGACTATTATAAATTTACTGAATCGCTTTTATGAAATAAACAGCGGAACTATTTTTATTGATGGTCACAACATCGAAAATTATACACTGGCATCATTACGAAAACAAATTGCTGTGGTTCTACAGGATGTGTTTTTATTTGCTGATACGATTTATAACAACATTACTTTGCATAATCCTGAAATTACGCGTGAGCAGGTCTTAAATGCGGCTAAAAAAATTGGTGTGCATGAATTTATAATGAGTTTGCCAGATAATTATGATTTTGATGTTAAGGAACGTGGTGTAATGCTTTCTTCAGGACAGCGACAGTTAATTGCGTTTTTACGCTCATATGTCAGTAATCCCAGTATTTTGATTCTGGATGAAGCTACATCGTCAATTGATACTTATTCTGAAGAATTGATTCAGCGTGCCACCGAAACAATTACCAAAGGAAGAACTTCGATTATTATTGCACATAGATTGGCCACAATTGTAAATGCAGATAAGATCGTAGTAATGGATAAAGGGTTAATTGTAGAACAGGGAACGCATCAGGAATTACTGAATAAACCCGACGGATACTATAAAAACCTCTATGATTCACAGTTTTCGGTCGCTAACTAGATTTTCAAATGCTAAAATATTTCTTAAAAAAGTTAAATTAGCGTTATAGGAATCATAAAACTGGTAATTCATAGAAATTATGTAACAATTGTGCTTTTTGAATTAATTATATTTGAGAATCTATAATTAAATGTAAAAGAAAATGCCACAAAATAGATTTTATCCAAACGAACAATTCAAAGAAATAGAAATAAACGCATCATTACAACTTAGATATGCAATTTCAAATAAAGGTCGCTTAATCAGCTTTTCAGACGAAATACAAAACGGACGTATTTTAAAAGGCGGTTTAAGTGATGGTTATCCAACTTTTAGATTTAAGGTTAAAAATGACGACAAAATTGTCAATAAATATCTCTTTTTATACAAATTAGTTGCCCAATATTTTATCCCTAAAACATCCGAAGATCAAACCTATGTCCTGCACCTGGATTATAACCGAAGCAATGATGATGTAAATAACTTACGCTGGGCGACAAAAGCCGAAATGATGGCTCACAGTCGTAAAAGTCCACGTGTGATTCAGGCTAAAAAGAACCTGATTGAACACAACTTAAAAGCCGACGGAAGAAAATTAACAACTACCAAAGTCATGTTAATCAAAAAAATATTAGCAAGACCGGAACAAAAAACACGTCTTAAAATGATTGCCAAACAATTTGGCGTAAGCGAAATGCAAATCAGACGTATTGCCAGCGGAGAAAACTGGGGGCACGTTAAAGTTTAATTGTCTTTTTTTTTTTGTAAAATGATAAAGGTAAAATGTGAAATGTTTGAATATTAAATCAACATTTCACATTTTACCTTTTTTTCTTTTTACATCTTAAACATTTTTACAGCTCACAATTTTCACATTTTACTTTTTACTTTTTTACATCTTACTAGTTTTTTAAAATAAATCCTTAAATTCGCAATCACAAATAACAAAAGAATAAATCGGAAAATGAGTTTCGGAATTAAACTTCGTTTTCGGTAATAAATACTAAAAACCAAAAAAATGAAATACGACGTTATTGTTTTAGGAAGTGGTCCTGGCGGATATGTAACAGCTATTAGAGCTTCACAATTAGGCTTTAAAGTAGCTGTAGTTGAAAAAGAAAACCTTGGTGGTGTATGTTTAAACTGGGGATGTATCCCAACAAAAGCATTACTAAAATCAGCTCAGGTTTTTGATTATTTAAAACACGCTTCTGATTATGGATTAAAGGTTTCTGAATTCGATAAAGATTTTCCAGCCGTAGTACAACGTAGCCGTGGTGTTGCTGAAGGAATGAGCAAGGGAGTTCAGTTTTTGATGAAAAAAAACAAAATTGACGTTATTGAAGGTTTTGGAAAACTAAAACCAGGTAAAAAACTTGACGTTACTGATAAAGACAATAAAGTTACTGAATATAGCGCTGATCATATTATCATCGCAACCGGAGCTCGCTCTCGTGAGTTACCAAACTTACCACAAGATGGTGTAAAAGTAATAGGATACCGTCAGGCAATGACTTTACCAACTCAGCCAAAATCTATGATTATTGTAGGTTCAGGAGCAATTGGGGTTGAATTTGCTCATTTTTACAACTCAATGGGAACTGATGTTACTATTGTAGAATTTATGCCAAACGTTGTTCCTGTAGAAGACGAAGATATCTCAAAACAATTTGAGCGTTCTTTGAAAAAAGCCGGAATTAAAGTGATGACGAACTCATCTGTTGAGCGTATTGACACAACCGGTGCAGGAGTAAAAGCGTTTGTTAAAACGGCTAAAGGTGAAGAAGTTCTTGAAGCTGATATCGTACTTTCGGCTGTTGGAATCAAAACTAACATTGAAAACATAGGTTTAGAAGAAGTTGGAATCGCTGTAGACAGAGATAAAATCTTAGTAAACGCTTACAACGCAACTAATATTCCTGGTTACTATGCAATTGGAGACGTTACTCCAGGACAAGCTCTAGCTCACGTAGCTTCGGCTGAAGGAATTAACTGTGTAGAGAAAATTGCTGGTTTACACGTAGACCCAATCGATTACGGAAACGTTCCTGGTTGTACATATGCAACTCCTGAAATTGCTTCTGTAGGTTTAACAGAGAAACAAGCTAAAGAAAAAGGATACGAATTAAAAATTGGTAAATTCCCATTCTCAGCTTCTGGAAAAGCTAAAGCTGCCGGAACTCCGGACGGATTCGTAAAAGTAATCTTTGATGCTAAATACGGAGAATGGTTAGGATGCCACATGATTGGTGCTGGTGTTACAGATATGATTGCTGAGGCAGTTGTAGCACGTAAATTAGAAACTACAGGTCATGAAATCCTTAAATCTATTCACCCTCACCCAACAATGAGTGAGGCTGTTATGGAAGCTGTAGCTGATGCTTACGGCGAAGTAATTCACTTGTAAAAAATATTGTATTGATGTAAAAGCATTGATACGAGTTACATATTATTTTCAATTTAAAATCCGATTTGTGAAAGCAAGTCGGTTTTTTTTTTACCTCTTCATTACTACAAAAATCTTTTTTTTTAGATTATTTCTCTAAAGACAGAATCAAAAAGCTAAAAAACAGCTACATACAAAAAATAATATTTTTCTTATTATGTTTTTTTTGTATTTTTATCTATACTAAAAATCTGACAACACACCCTTTCCATTACCAACTAAAAATCATTTAAACTGATCTTATAATCTGAACCAAGTTTCAATAAAGTTCAGTTTTACTTACAAAAGATGAAAATAGTAAAATTTTATAACCACTAATAAATAGCCATTATGAAAAAAATCTTTCTTTATTTTTTATCTGTGCTTCTTTTGACAGCTTGTAATCAAAGTAAAAATACAGATCTAAATACATCAAATTCTAAAGAAACTGATACAACTAACGTAAATAAACAATTGCCCCCTGGTCCGGATATTAATATTAAAATCACTGAATCTTATGCCAGACAAGTTGCAAGAGATGCTTATTTTTGGGCATGGCCAATGGAAAACATTTACAACAGGCGTCTTGCTTTTAAACAATCTCCAAAGGTTGGGCTTATGAATGGTGTATTGCCTTTTGCACCATTAAATTCTTTAGCCATGCTGCACGATTACATAAAACCTGAGCAACGCTGGGTTGCCTGCCCTAATCAGGATGTTGTATATGGTGCTGCAATTGCTGCACTCGATGAAACTCCGGTTGTGATACAAGTACCGGATTTTGGTGATCGTTTTTGGGTCTATCAAGTGGTTGATTTGCGAACAGATGCTTTTGCTCAAATAGGTAAAATGTACGGAACAAAGCCCGGTTTTTATTTATTAGTGGGTCCAAATTGGAAAGGCGAAATACCAAAAGGAATTACAAAAACGTTTCGCAGTAAAACAGGAACGGCCTTTATTGTACCAAGAGTATTTCAGGACGATACTCCCGAAGATAAAAAAGCAATACAAAAGATAATAAACAATATCGATGTATATGCTTTGGATAAATTTGATGGTAAAACAAAAGTTCAGGATTGGAGTAAATTACCATCTCTCGCTTCACCAACAAAAGACAATGGTACCAGCGAAACCAAATGGGTTTTTCCTGAGACCTTTTTTGATGAACTCCCTGCTATTCTTAAAGATGCCCCACCTTTGCCGGGTGAAGAATCCCGTTATGCACAAGTCCTTGCTGTAATTGAAGCTGCAAAAAAAGATCCTGCACTAAAAAAAGCTATGATAGAAGAAGCTCATAAAGCAGATAAAGAATTAATTGATCCGTTACTACAATTCCGAAATTGGGGAATACCACTCTCCAATAACTGGACAACGGCCAACAATTGTGCCGCTTTTGGAACAGATTATTTTACCCGTACCGCTATTGCCAAATCAAATATACTGGTAAACACAGGATTAGAAACAAAATACTATTATCAGGATCTTGATGCAAATGCCGTAAGACTAAATGGTGCAAATCAATATACAGTAACGTTTGCAAAAGATAAAATGCCACCTGTAAAAGGCTTTTGGTCACTTACTTTATATGATGAACATCACTTTTTTTCTCCCAATGAAATAAAACGTTATTCTTTGGGTACAAAAAATAAAGATTTAAAATATAATCCTGACGGATCGCTTACTCTATATATACAAAACTCAGAACCTCAAGGCGATAAAAAAGCCAATTGGCTGCCTTGCCCTAAAGGTATTTTCTGTCTTTATTTTAGATGTTACGGACCCGAAGAAAAAACAATTAAAAATGAGTGGACGCCACCCGGAGTAATAAAAACATAAAATTAAAAACGAAAAAATCTTCTGGGAAAATTAATTCCGATTTGTGAAAGCAGGTCGGATTTTTTGGACGCGCTATAAAAATCAAGTTAAACAGCATAAAAAATTCTTAAAAATTGACACATAATATATTCGTTTTGTAGCAAAAATTTTATATTTACCTAATATGAAATAATTATTCTAAAATATCAGTAATGGAAAATACACCAATATTTTTTGCAGACGGAGAAAGCCCAAAAATGATTGAAGCATTCAAAAAAGCACAAGAAACTTTTAAATATTTCTGGAGAGAACTATCCTGGGAATATCGCCGCATAGTTCCTGCCCTTGATGTTGCCTGTGTAAAATTAGCTTTTACCCAGGAAATAGATAATGAAACTGTAGTAGAACATATGTGGATAAACGAAATCAATTTTGATGGCGATAAAATAAAAGGCATATTAGTAAACGATCCTAACGAATTAACGAATGTCAGAAATGGCGAATATGTCGAAATTCCGGCAAATCAAATTAGTGACTGGCTATTTGTTACTCAGGATAAAACGTATGGAGGTTTCACGATACAAGCCATGCGATCAGAAATGAACGAAACCGAAAGAGAAGAACATGATGAAGCCTGGGGGTTAAATTTTGGTGATTACAACGATATTCTGGTTGCATATGAACAAAAAGAAAAACCAGAAAACCTCATCGAGCACCCAATGAGTAAAAACATGAACGAAAGTCTTCTGGAATTTATAAAAACCAATCCAGGCGAACTTACTTCTCAGGATGAATTAGGGTATACTTTTTTACACCGCGAGGCAATTGCAGGAAACAGCACAACCGTAAAAGTATTAATAGATGCCGGCGCAGATGTAAACGCAAAAACGCACAATAACAAAACGGCTTTAGATTTTGCAGAGCAACTTAAATGGGAACATTTAATTCCAATATTTACAATGAATTAAAATGTGTTATGATAAAAAAAGCCAATCTATATAGATTGGCTTTTTGTTTTATTGATTTCTAATTTGCTTTTAATTCTTTAAACTGTTCCGTATACATCAAGTGCTTTTTTTAAGCTATTTATTTCTGTTTAATAGTCAAATTGTTATACAAGATTATGTTATCAGGTTCATGATTTCTTTTTTGTGTTATTTTAAGCTCAGATAATGTCCATTTAGGTACGATTTGCGCACCTTTTTCAGTATTTACTTTTTCGCTAAATGTCATTGCACTATTTATAAAAATGTTGCCATTAAATTTTTTATCATTATATAATGCTGTATAGGTATTTTGCTTAGAATCACTGTCTGTTAAATAAGTGTCGTTTGTCTGGTCTCCATCATCAATTGTAAATTCGTAATAACGACTGTGTTTAGAATTCCCAAACATGCTAGAATTAGACGTTTGTTCGTTCCAGGTATACATTTCGATTTTTACTGCAGAAAATAATATTTCCTGTGTTGATCCCGCAACATATTTGTTTGCCAGCATTTTGCGAAGCTCATATTGTTGGGTGAAATTTCCGGGTTTTAAAATCGAAACAAAAAAGGAAGAATTTGCAAGTTTAACTACAATACTGTCTCGTGTTTGTTTTACAAATTGATCCTCAATTGACTCGGACATAAGTGAAGAAGTTACTTTTATTTCTTCCTGAAAATTATAATCAATTTTGTTTTGCTGATGTTTAGTAGCATCAGCCGTTATAGGTTTCAAAACATAAACAACATCAGGAGAAGAATCAAAATCTTTGATTTTCACATCAAATTTTAGAGTTTCTCCTACCTGAATATTGTTCCAAACTGATCGTTCATTACTTTTAGATAAAGTAAAATTGGCTTCATTGTGCTTAATGGTTTCTGATGAATTATTTTCTTCACTACATGAAGCAAGACCGACTAAAATAAAAAAGAGATATTTTTTCATATTTAATTTTTTTTCAAATTAATATTTAAATTTTTTTCAAATTAATGGCTTTATAATATCATCTTTATCCGCTAAAAGTTTTTAGAATAACAGAATAGGGTTACAGGTGTTTTATTTCTTAAAAAACATTTTATTTCCTAAAAAAATAATTCTATAAATTTGAGAGTATCTAAGTAGAAAATTTACAAATCAGAATAATATTAAAATATTTACATTCATAAAAACCTTAAAATCAATACTTAAATATCAAAAACATCTTTGTCAACTTTTAAGATGACAACTTTCTCAGAAAATTATATCACATTTGGTCTGATTAAGAAATAAACCAAAAAAAGCTTTTAATTATACGACAATGATAAACTCAAGAACACTAAAAATTCACACAAAATCCAAATCTGGAGTGCATATGCCTACAAAAATTCCGGTGATAAGACTTGAAGGTAAATGGCTTAAAAAACTAGGTTTCAACGAGGGACAAATGATAAATGTAACACAAGAAATAAACAGGCTCATAATTACTATTGATGATCTGGAGAAATGATCTTATTTTAATAATTCAACAAAAATTAAAGGCTATATTTTTATAACTTTATACCTAAATAATAAAGTCATGAAAGAAATATGCATTGTTGAATTTCCATCAAATTTGGGTTTAAAAGAACCTCAACCCGGAAAAGAACCAGGCGTAAAAAAATTGCCGGACTGGTTATGGAAACATAATTTGCATAAAGAAATTGATCCTAAAAATATTCTAAGACTTGATCCGCCAAAATATACCAATATCAAAGATCCTGAAACTACTATTCTTAATGCAAATGCATTAGTAGATTATGCCAGAGAACAAGCCTATTTAATAAACAATTTACTTTCTCAAAATAAATTTCCGTTTGTACTTGGCGGAGATTGCAGCATATTATTAGGTCCTGCAATTGCTTTAAAACAAAAAGGCAATTACGGATTATTTTATCTCGACGGCCATACTGATTTTATGGATGTTTCCTTATCTGAAACTGGCGGAGTTGGCGGAATGGCCGCTTCAATCGTAACCGGAAAAGGACCTGAAAAGCTAACTAATATTCTTAATCTCGCACCTTATATAAAAGAGGAAAACCTATGGTGCACAGGCAATCGGGAATACGACGATGAATATGAAAATGAAATTCGCAATTCGTCTGCAACTTATATAAGTCTGTATGAATTACGAAAACAAGGCATTTCAAATTGCATTGAAGCATTTCTATCACAAGTAAAAACTAAAAATCTTGATGGTTTCTGGCTTCATATCGATGTCGATGTACTAAATAACTCGATAATGCCATGCGTAGACAGCCCAAGTCCGGACGGACTTACTTATGATGAATTTAATGAGCTTACCTCCTGTTTGTTTCAAAGTGAGAAACTAAGCGGACTCGAAATCACAATCCTTGATCCCGATCTTGATACAACAGGACAATATACAAAAGAGTTTGTAAAGCAGCTCACAACTACTTTTAACAAGTATAAAAGTTAGATTTATTTAATACAGAAAAAACTTTTTGTGGCAGTTTCAATTTTAAAAGGCAAGTAATTTTGCACGGTTCTATTAAAACATAATAGATCACAACTTTGAAAAATTGAATTATGAAAACAAAAATCGCAATATTATCCCTGATATTTTTTACCGTACTTGCTTGTAAACAAGGAGAATCGCAAAGCAATAATGCTTCTAAAAACAACGAACTTACTCCTTTAGAAAAACTAACAGCCGGAAACCAGCGTTTTCTGGATCAAAAATCACTGCATCCGCACCAGAATAAAAAATCTGTTTTAGAAAATCAAGACTCACAAAAACCTTTCGCTGTAGTTATTACCTGTTCAGACAGCAGAGTTTCTCCAGAAATTGTATTTGATCAGGGTATTGGCGATTTGTTCGTGATACGAAATGCCGGTAACTTAATTTCTGATATCGATATGGGAAGCATAGAATATGCCGTAGAACATTTAGACACCAAACTTATTGTCGTTTTAGGACATACAGAATGCGGTGCTATAAAAGCTTATATCAATGATAAAGATGGGGCTTACAAAAAGCATTTTAATCACATTGACAATATTGTCGAAACAATTTCTTTAGAAAATGAAGAAATCGAAGCCGATAAAATTACTCCTAAAATAAACAATTATTTAGGCGCTATTAATGCCAATATCAAACATTCGGCAAAATTAATAGAAGATAATCCGGTTTTGAAAAAACAAAAAATAAAAATCGTTTCCATGCAATACGATGTACATACCGGAAAAATAATGGAGTTATAATTCCAGCATAAAAATAAAGAATATGAATCCGATTTGTGAAAAACAAGTCGGATTTTTTTATTGTATATCGTCCTTATTTCAATTTTTATTAGGACAATTTAAAAAAAGTTTTAAATTTATAATATCAATATTCAAAGCTCAAAACATGACATTAGAAGAGTACAAAAAACAATTTTCAGATGACGATGCTGTAGGCTGGTTGTCTATAGACAAAGAGCTTGATGCACTTTATCCGGATCAGGAACCCAAACATTATGTACCGCCAATACCTTATATGCTTGGTGGCCCAGATCCTCTTGACGGCATAAGTGTTTACGAAAGCAAAAAACAAACAGACCACCTTCATTTTGTAACCTACGGTTTTTCTGAGTTGTACTATGACGAAGCAAAATTAGAGAGCGAATTTAGCAAATGGGGATTTGAACTCACTTTTAGGCTTAAACCTTTTGAAGCAGATAACGGAAATCCAAGTTGGGCAATTGCACTTTTGCAAAACATTGCCAGATATGTTTTTGACAGCGGAAACTGGTTTGAGGAGTTTCATTATATGCCCGCAAACGGACCAATACGTCTTGATACTGATACCGCTATAACTGCTTTGATTATTGTCGCAGATTCAGAGCTGGAAAAAATACAAACCCCACATGGCGAAGTTACCTTTTTGCAAATCGTAGGAATCACATCTGCTGAATATGATCAGTTGATAGAAAACCCGGAAACTGCCGAGGAATTAGTAAATAAACTCAAAGAAAATAATCCGTTGCTGATTACTGATTTGACAAGGAAATAACGCATAATCCGATTTATAAAATTAAGTCGGATTTTTATTTGGGCGTTACCCGCAGAAAAAGCGGGTCGGGCTTTCGGCTCAATCTTTTGTATTGCTCCGCTTACAAAAGGATACCGCCTCTATCCCTAACGCAACCCAGTTTTTAAGAACATTTTATTTCTAAATTAAAGATTATAATAAAAAGATTATTTTAGCTTTGTTTAAAATTCAGCATCAAAACAAACACATTCAATTAGTTACAATCTAAAAAAGGGTATTATTATGAATGCAGAAATACTGGAATACAACAAATTACAAACTCCCGCAGATCAGGAAATCTGCAATCAGTTAGCGGCAATAATCGATAAAAATCTTCCCAATGCCGAAAACAAAATCTGGCACGCACATCCGGTTTGGTTTTTAGACGGTAATCCTGTCGCCGGTTACAGCAAACTAAAAGATAGTGTTCGTTTATTATTTTGGAGCGGACAATCCTTTGATGAAGAAAAACTACTTGACGAAGGTTCCTTTAAAGCCGCAGAATTACGATATACAAATGCTCAGCAAATAGACACTCAGGACTTAGAACGCTGGCTAAAAAAAGCACAGGAAATACAATGGGATTATAAAAACTTAATTAAGCGAAAAGGAATTTTAATACGATTAAAATAATAGAAAATGATTATTTTTAGTTTCTAAACCAAGAATAGCAATTCAAAAAATAATCAATTAAACCTGAATGGAAAAAGAGCAGATAATACAAATATTAATTTATTCTCACGCTCTATTTGGCGGCATTGCCTTACTTTCTGGTTTGATTTCATTAATAGTCACAAAAGGTAAAAAAACACATAAAAAATCAGGCAAGATTTTTTATTACTGCATGCTTTTATCTGCTTTTACAGCTTTGATTATTGCTTGTTTACCAAAACATAAAAGTCCTTTTTTGTTCGCTGTCGGAATTTTTAGTTCTTATTTTATCGTAACGGGTTACAGAGCTTTACGATTCAAAAATAAAAATGTCAATTTAAAAACCGACAAAATAATCTCATGGATTATGATCCTTACTGGTATCATAATGATTGTATATAATCCTTTGGTTCATCAAACAATAAATATCATTTTGACGGCTTTTGGCAGTATTGGATTCTTTTTTTCGGCCAGAGATTTAATGCTTTACAAGAACATACATAAACTAAAAACCGACTGGCTAAAACTGCATTTAGGAAAAATGATTGGCGGATATATTTCTGCTGCAACAGCTTTTGTTGTGGTAAATAATTTTTTCTCAAGCTTTTATGGCTGGTTTATTCCCGGAATAGTAGGCGGATTTTATATAATCTACTGGATAAAAAGTATAAATAAAAAACAAGCACAAATAAGGTTAGAATAAAATTATTATGAAAATTGTAACCATCAAAAAAAATCATTACGAAGCTTTAAGAAAACTGTTTTTAAAAGAGAGACAAAATACGTTCTCGTGGCTGGATACTTCAAAATATAAACTGGACGATTTTGAAAAACATACAAAAGGAGAACTAGTATTAACAGCTTTAGATCAGGAAATCCCAATTGGGTTTATCTCTATCTGGATGCCAAATAAGTTTATTCATCATTTATATCTCGATCAAAAATATCAAAACAAAGGTATTGGAACTCAATTGCTCAAAGCAGCAATTCAGGAAACAGGCTTGCCAATTACCTTAAAATGTTTAGAGGATAATGTCAAGGCAGTCGAGTTTTATGAAAAAAAAGGATTTATTGCCATAGAAAGAGGTCCATCTGAAAATGGAGAGTACATATTATTTGAATTATCAGAAAATTTAAAATAACAATACCTAAATACACCAAACATAACCTAAATCCAAAAACATGAAAACAAACACCATTATTTTGCTTGCGGGCTTAATACTTATTTTAGTTTCTATTTTTACTTCTTATAGAAAAGCGCAAAAAAACGAAACCTTGAAAAATACAGATCCAAATCAATTAATTCCCGGACCTATAGTTCACAATCAGTTAAGTGAGGAACAAATCGAAAAAATAACCAAAATTCAATCTGTTTTTTCAGATGTTTATCCAATTTCACTCGAAGATTCTATAAAAAACTTTAAAAGAGATCGAAATCCGGATAACGAAATAAGAGTGTGGTTTAATATGATGAACGCTTATGAAAAGTTCGTTTCTAAAGATCCACAAATTACGGTAGAAAAAAAATCTGAGGTTTTTAAACTCATTTTATCCCGATCCATGATGGAAGAAAGCAAAGTAAGAAGCCAAACCGAATTTAAATTATTAAGCGATACTGAAATCGATGAGATATTTGCCAATTACACTTTACAATCAAAACCAATAATTACAGCATAACATACTTTAAAAAAGAAACATAATGGCGCACACTTTCTATTCTTATTTAGCATTTATAACACCTGATTCTGATGCAGGCCTGATTGCTTTAAAAAACAATTTAGACACTTTTTATGAAAAATCAGAAATAGAAAACAAACCTGAAATTGTCCTTAATGATCATCAGATCGATATTATTTTTGATGATGAGTATCGTTTTTATATTGCCTTCTCGCAAGAAGAATATGTAAATGAAGAGGCGCTTGAATTTGCACAGGAAAATAAAATGGACTGGAATGAAGAAGTCATAGATAAAGCAAAACTGGAAACCTGCTATAAAAGATTTGAAGTCTGGGGTGATGACGACTTTGATATGGATTATTTTAACGATAGTTTATTTATTATAGAACAAATAGAGAAGTTTAACGACGTGATTATTTTTGCTGTTCAGTAAGAGACTTAATGCATTAAATTTTACAAAAAGAAAACAATAAACAATTCTTTTAAGAGATTAAACAATTACAACGCAACCATTTAATAAATCTTACATCTATTAATTAAACCAACGTAAAATTTATAACTATGAAAAAATTGTTCTTGTTAATCGCAGTTGTCTTATTTTGTTCTTGCAGTAATGATGATAACCATTCGTCTCAAAACGATTTAAAAGGCAAATGGAACCTTACTAATACTTCTGGAGGTATCACTGGTACAACATATCCTAACCCTGCAGATCAGCAAATGGTTTTAGAATTTTCTGAGAATACTTTAAAAACCTATTTAAATGGCACTTTATTAAATACTCAGACCTATAGTTTTCAAACAAAAAAATCAATTTTTGGAGGCGTTAGAAAAATGATAGTTACCCAAAGTAATGCAATAGCGAATGACATTAACAGAGTACAATCTTTTAAAATTGTTGGCGACAAATTATACCTAAGAGACGAATGTTTCGATTGTTACACATCAGAATATATGCGTATAAATCCTGCTGCATTCTAAAAATAATGCCATTAGATCACAAACATAAAAAAGGCTTAAAAAGTATTATTTTTTAAGCCTTAAAAAAAGCTGATTTTTATTTTATAAGCTTTACACTGCTTTTCCCTATTCTGTATTCTGGTTTTAATTTGTATTTTCGTTCTAGTAGAAACGAATTATTAAAATATAAATAAGTCAACTCATAATTATGGAAGAAGCAATAATCGAAAAATCAGTTTTTGAAGAAATCCCAACAGAAAAAATTTACACCGAAAAAGCAATTACTGTCGGTACTTTTTTAGGAGGGCCATTGGTTGCCGGTTATTTTATGGCAGAAAATTTTAAAGTTTTTGGTGATTTCAACAAAGCGAGAAAAACATGGATTATAACGATTCTCGCCACCATTTTTATCTTTGGACTGATTTTTTTGATCCCTGAAAATATAAATATTCCCAATATGATTTTCCCCATTATTTATATGGGAATTGCCGCTTATTTTACCAAACAATATCAGGAAAAACAAATCAATAAGCACATCGAGAATGGCGGGGAACATTATAATTGGTGGCGCACCATATTAATTTCATTTATAGGAATTTCTGTTTTGCTTGGTGCTATATTCAGTATTTCCTTTTTGACAGAAACTGTAAACGGAGGACTTACAGAGTCAACAAAAAAATATGGCACTATGAATCATGAAATTGCCTATCAAAGCAACATTAATGAAAATGAAGCAGACAGGATTGCTACAGCTTTTGAGAAAACAGCCTTTTTTGACGATTCTATAACTAAATATGTCTATCTGGAAAAAATCGATAACAACTACGAAATTTCTATTTCATGCAATGAATCGGTTAAAGATGATACTGCAGCCGCACAACCGTTTGTACAATTAAGAAATGATATGCAAAAACATTTTCCTGATAATAAAATCATTCTCAAACTTGTCGTTGATAATCTTGATAATGTGGTCAGGAGAATTGAGTAAATACAGGATACTGATACAAATAAATCTAATAATCTAAAACTGTCTGATCTAACCTTAAAATTGTCCTTAAAGAACCCTAAAGCATTGATTTTTAAACAGTAAATTTGTTTTACTAATTTCTAACATCAAATAAAATGAGTGCACAGGATTTTACCACAACTATAAAAACTGACCAGTCTCCTGAAAAAGTTTTTAACGCCGTTACCAATGTTCGCGGTTGGTGGTCTGAAGAAATTGAAGGCAATACCACCAAACTTAATGATGTATTCGAGTATCATTATGAAGACATTCATCGCTGTAAAATAAAACTTATTGAGGTAATTAAAAATAAGAAAATCGTTTGGGTGGTCGAGGAAAACTATTTTAAATTCACGAAAGACAAAACAGAATGGACAGGTACGAAACCTACTTTTGAAATCTCAGAAAAAGACGGAAAAACTGAACTCCGTTTTACGCATTTTGGTTTGGTTCCGGAATACGAATGTTTTGAAATTTGCCGCGATGGATGGACAAATTATATCCAGAATAGTTTGCAAAAGCTTATTACAACTGGCAAAGGCGAACCTAATGCAACCGGAAAACCACAAACAGAAAATGAGAAAAAATTGTCTCAAAAATAATTTCATTCTTTTTTACTCCCACTTTTAGGCTACGACAATAATAGTTTTGGCTAAATCTGTTTGTTTGATGTTGCGCAACTTTGTAACATCAAAAAGATAAACACATGAAAATTACAATTACAGGTTCTTTAGGGAACATCAGCAAACCGCTAACGCAAGAGTTAGTGCAAAAAGGACATAACGTTACAGTGATTAGCAGCAGTAATGAGAAACAATCCGAAATTGAAAGTCTTGCCGCTCTGGCAGCAATAGGTTCTGTTGAAGATGTAGCTTTTTTAACAAAAGCGTTTACTGGTGCAGATGCCGTGTATTGCATGATTCCTCGTGCAAATTATTTCGATCCCAATCTTGATCTGGATGCTTTTACCCGAAAAATTGGGAATAATTACGCAGAAGCTATCCAGAAATCAGGCGTAAAACGTGTCGTGTTTTTAAGTAGTATTGGCGCACATTTAGAGCAAAATTCAGGAATTATCCAGCGCTATAATGAGATAGAAACTGTTTTGAAACAATTACAGAATGTTTCGTTTACGTTTATGCGTCCAACCTCTTTCTATTATAATTTGCTGGCTTATATTCCGGCAATTAAATCTCAAGGCATAATTGCTGCAAATTATGGAGGAGACAGCATGGTTCCCTGGGTTTCGCCAAATGATATTGCGGCTGCAATTGCTGAAGAAATAGTAAAATTACCGGCAGGAAATAACATTCGTTATGTAGCAAGTGAAGAAGTTACAGGCGATGAAACGGCTCGCATTTTAGGTGCAGCTATAGGCAAACCAGATTTAAAATGGGTATTAACCAGCGATGAAGAAACGCTAAGCGGTTTGGTAAATATTGGCATGCAGCCTAAAATAGCGCATGGTTTGGTCGAAATGTACGCCGGACTTTACAGTGGTTTACTAGGCGAAGATTATCAGCGCAATAAACCTGCTGTTATGGGAAAAGTAAAACTGGCAGATTATGCCAAAGAATTTGCTGCAATTTATAACCAGAAATAAGTACCTTAGACTATGGCAAATCATCAACCTGTTCGAATAAAAACGATAAGCGAATTTCATGAATTTAGAGATTTGCAAAAGCCGGAACATCCTTTAGTGAGCGTTTATAATTTTGAAGATCTTAAACGTCTTAACGAAGATGAACCAAAAAGTTTAATGCTTGATTTTTATTCGATCGCCCTAAAACGAAGTCCAAATGCAAAGATGCGATACGGTCAGCAGGAATACGATTTTAACGAAGGTGTTTTGTTGTTTATTTCGCCGGGGCAGGTTTTTTCTATAGAAGGTAATGCAGAATTAGAACATACAGGATGGGCATTAATTGTTCATCCTGATTTTTTGTGGAATACGCCACTGGCAAAAAAAATTAAACAATATGAGTATTTTGGTTATTCGGTTCATGAGGCTTTGCATTTATCAGATAAAGAAGAGAAAATGATTATAGGCATCATGAAAAATATCCAGCACGAATATCAGTCTAATATTGATAAATTCAGCCAGGATGTTATCATTGCCCAAATCGAATTGCTGCTTACTTATGCTGAACGTTTTTATAACAGACAATTTATTACCAGAAAAATAAGCAATCATCAAATTCTGGCTCGTTTAGAAACTTTACTTGAAGATTATTTCAGCACAGATTCTTTGGCTAAAAGTGGCTTGCCAACCGTTCATTATATTGCAGAAACCTTAAATGTTACACCCAATTATTTAAGTGGTTTGCTAAAATCACTTACCGGTCAAAGTACGCAGCAGCATATACATGATAAATTGATCGAAAAAGCCAAAGAAAAACTTTCGACTACCAACTTATCAATAAGCGAAATTGCTTTTGATCTGGGTTTTGAGCATCAGCAATCATTCAGTAAATTATTTAAGACCAAAACCAATGTTTCGCCTTTAGAATTCAGACAGTCTTTTAACTAAATTTTATTTTTAGTAAATTCGCTACAAAAAAGCTTTATGAATCCAATTTTTAAAAATACTTTGGCTGTAATAATTGGTCTTTTTGTTGGCAGCGTTGTCAATATGGCAATTATTTTAATGAGTGGTTCTGTAATTCCTCCTGCAAATGGTGCAGACGTTACCACTATGGAAGGACTAAAAGCTACAATGCATTTATTCGAACCCAAACACTTTATTTTTCCTTTTCTGGCACACTCCATTGGTACTTTTGCAGGTGCGGCAGCAACCGCTTTAATTGCAGCAACCCGCAAAACAGAATTGGCTTTGATAATTGGATCCTTCTTTTTATTGGGTGGTATTGTAAATGTTTGTACATTGCCTTCACCAATTTGGTATAATTTTATAGATCTTGCATTTGCCTACTTACCAATGGCGTACTTTGCCAGAAAAATAGTCGCAGGGAAAAAATCATAAAAGTATCATTTAAACTATTTTCGAAATGAATGAGAAATCAAACACCAGAAAACCGGCAAAAATGTGTTACGAACATATTGGTGGAAAATTAGGCCAATTGATTCTGGAAAATTTTGCTGATAAAGGCTGGATTGCCAAAAACAAACCAACCGATAAAAATTTTTATATTACTGATTTAGGACAAACAGAATTTGTAAAATTAGGCATAGATCTTTCACAGATAAAATCAGAAGCTTTATAAATACACAGCTGATTTTGCCCCATAATAATAACAATAACAGAATGAAAAAAGTTGGACTTGTAGGCGGAATCAGTTGGGTTTCTACCATAGATTATTATAAATTAATTAACGAAGGTGTAAATAAAAAACTGGGTGGATTGCAGTTTGCAGAATGTTTGATTTATTCTCTGAACTTTGGTGACATTCAGGAAAAAACCTGGCCGAACTCATACGAACTGTTATTGAATGCATGTCTAAGTTTGCAAAAAAGCGGCGTTGATGCCATTGTACTATGTGCCAATACAGCCCATATGCATGCAGACAAAATCGAAAAAGAAATTGACATACCCTTAATTCATATTGGTACCGAAACTGCTAAAGCGATAACACAAGAAAAAATTACAACTGTTGGCCTATTAGGAACTTCGTTTTCTATGGAAATGGACTTTTATAAAGATCGTCTCAAAAGTTTTGGATTAGATGTTATTATTCCTGAAAAACAGGAAACCAGAGATTATATACAACATGTTCTGAAAGAAGAACTGGGCAGAGGGATTATCAATCCTGAATCGCAACAAAACTATATCAAAATTGCAAACGAACTTATTGAGCGTGGTGCAAAAGGTATAATTTTGGGCTGTACCGAAATTCCGTTATTAATAGACCAATCCCATTTTTCAGTTCCTGTTTTTGATACCACAAAAATACACTCAGAAGCGATTGTGAACTTTATACTTGCTTAAATTTAAATTATAATCTATGAGTTATTTTGGCGGACTTGGCGCAGGAAAAGGCTGGAATAAATTTAATTTCATCCTTACACCTCAGCAATTTGAATCAATTTTCAGCGAACTTAAATTTTACTTTGTTATTACAAACACAAGAGTTGCCATAGATTATACCGCAACTGATAAATCGTATGTATTAGATGGTTACAAAGACTTTTTTAACGAAATCATAATTAGTAACAAAGAATACGATAGAAAAGATCATTGGTCTTACGAGAATAAAATAAGATTATCGATTACTGATGATATCAATAAAATTGGATTTAAAGAAATTATAGACAAAAAAGGAATTGTTTCTGATGCCTTTAAATTGGTCGATCCAACAGAACCTGTAATCAATATCACTCCTTTTTATCTTACCTTTTTAGAGAATAACCAAAGTTTAAGCATAGCGCATATGAATACCGAAGGTACAATAGGTTTAGAACTAACGTATCCTAAAGTTATAAGTTTTTCTAATGACAAATTCAATTCGGTTATTGATACACAACAATTCAATAATCACCAATTATACAACAACTTAATAAATAATATAAAAGCATTATCTAATAAAGCAAAATTACAAAGCAGCACAAAACTATATCGTCCAAATTTCTGGATTAGTCCCGAAGCAAAAAAAGTAATCAATGAAAATCGATATTTAAAATCGAACTCATTAACTATAATTTAATTCCATAAATTGGATATGAAAAAGATTGCAATACTATTATTACTTCTATTAGTTTCGGTTTCATTAATAAACTGTGCTTCGTTTTCTAAAAAAGATTTTAAAGAAGACTATATCAGCTTAAATGCGGTTGATATTTATTCCTTTAACGGAAAATATACTTTTGCACCAATAAAGAAATACGATAAAAAAAATGAACATTCTGATTTAGAAAGTATAAAAAAATATATCAATTCTTATCATTATATCACAAATGATATTTTAAAATTTGAAAATATAGATTCTACCGTAAACAATGTTTCCCAGTATTACATTGAATTAAAAATCCTTAATACTACTGAATTAAGTATCGAACTATTTAAAAATAATAACAGCCTGAAAAAGCAGCAAATAAAAGGAACCCTAAAAAAAGACGGAATGTTTTATCTCGATAATAATTACCTGAAATGTACCGGAATCCCCTATCTTTTTGGAGGATGTAACAACGACAAAAGACGAATTGCTATTTCAAAAAACAATAATTTAATTGTAAATGAAGCAGTTGATAATTCGGGTGCATTATTATTTCTTTTTTGGGCAGGAAAAAGTTATAATAGTGCATATGAATTTAAGCGTCTGGAATAAATATTAAGTGTTTTTTTGGTTTTCCTAAACACATATTTTATAACTTAGTTAGCTTTTAAATTTTAAAATTATGACGAAGAAAGAAATAGCCCGGGACTTTTTAAAACTTGCTGCTAACGGACATTCACACGAAGCGTTCCGTCTTTATGTTGGTGAAAACTTCAAACATCATAATGCCTATTTCAAAGGTGATGCAGACACTTTGATGCTGGCAATGGAAGAATCAACCAGAACGAACCCTAATAAGGTTTTTAAAATTCACCACATTCTCGAAGACGGGGATCTGGTCGCCGTACATTCTCATTTAAAACAAACTCCGGTTGATTTGGGTTTTGCTGTGGTTCACATTCTGAAATTCAAAGCCGATAAAATTGTTGAATTTTGGGATTTAGGACAACCCATCCCCAAAGAACCTATTAACGAAAATGGAATGTTCTAGTTTATAGTCGCAGTCGCAGTAAACAGTTTACAGTTTACAGTTTACAATTGCGACTGAAAACTGCGACTGAAGACTGCGACTGAAGACTGCGACTGAAGACTGCGACTGAAAACTGAAGACTGAAAATTAAATAATATGGCAAAAAATAAAACTACAGAAACACAAAGCAGTGTTGTTGATTTTATAAATGCTTTTGTTGAAGATGAAGCCAAAAGAAAAGATGCTTTTGAACTTACCAGAATAATGCAGGAAGTTACCCATTTTAAACCCAAAATGTGGGGACCAAGTATTATAGGTTTCGGGAGTTATCATTACAAATATGCCAGTGGTCACGAAGGCGATGCACCACTTGTTGGTTTTTCTCCAAGAAAAGCCGCAATTTCGCTTTATATTTACACCTCAGCTGAAAATAAAGATGAATTACTTTCTAAATTAGGAAAACACAAAGCCTCAAAGGGTTGTATTTATATCAAAAAATTGACGGATATTGATCTTGAAGTCCTGAAAAATATGATTACACTTTCTGTTGAACATTTAAAAAACTTATATCCCTCAAATTATATACTACCATGATTATTACCGTACTAATTCTTTTATTCGCCTTGCTTATTTTCGTTTTTCAACATCCCAGATATGGCAAAAGACCTTCCGGTGAGAGATTGGCTTTGATACAAAAGTCACCTAATTATAAAAACGGAAAATTCGAAAACGTCAATTTTACGCCTGAACTTGCAGAAGGTTACGGCTATTTTAATATAATTTCTGAGTTTTTATTTAAAAAAGTAGACAGAAAAATCCCAACGGATCTGATTCCATCAATCAAAACCAATTTGCTTGAACTTTCTATTGATCAGGACGTTTTGGTCTGGTTTGGGCATTCTTCTTATTTTATTCAGCTTGAAGGAAAACGGTTTTTAATCGATCCGGTTTTTAGCGGTAACGCCTCCCCTGTTTACGGAACCACAAAAGCGTTTAAAGGAACTGATATTTATACTGCTGCCGATATTCCTGAAATTGATTATTTACTCATCACACACGATCATTATGACCATCTGGATTATAAAACAATTATGGAATTAAAACCAAAAATTAAAAATGTAATCTGTGCACTTGGCGTAGGTTCTCATTTTGAATTTTGGGGATTTCCTAAAAACATTATTATCGAAAAAGACTGGCATGAAAAAATAGAACTCGACCAGAATTTAACACTTTATACTACGCCTTCTAGACATTTTTCAGGCAGAAGTATCAAACGCTGCAATACACTCTGGACTTCTTTTGTATTAGAAGCCAGCCATTTTAAAATGTATTTGGGCGGTGATAGCGGTTATGATTCTCATTATGCAGAAATTGGTAATAAATTTGGCCCTTTTGATATTGCACTTATCGATAACGGGCAATATAATCCCGCATGGAAATACATTCATAATCTACCCCAAGATGTAATAAAAGCCATGAAAGACATACAAGCAAAAAGAGTTTTTCCGGTACATTCTTCAAAATTTTCACTGGCACTTCACCCTTGGGATGAACCTTTGATAAAAGTAACAGAATCGAATGCCGCTTCAGAAAACCCAATCCCGCTAATCACACCCAAAATTGGAGAATTAGTAGAATTGAAAAATGAAAACCAAGAATTCCAGCAATGGTGGAAAGGGATTCAGTAATTTTAGATTGCAGATTTTAGATTTTAGATTGAAAACTGAGACTGAGACTGAGACTGAGACTGAAAACTGAAAACTGAGACTGAAAACTTAAAAAAACCTCAAATGAAACTAAAATTCATAGCTACAACCATTATTCTCCTGATTACCCATACTATTTTCTCCCAAGGTACCTATGTGTTTTTAGGAAGTTATAATAGGGATAAAACGGCTGAATCTATTCAGGTTTACCAATTAGATACCATAAACGGAAACCTAACCAAAGTAACCTCAGCAAAAAACACTATCAATCCATCGTATTTGACTGTTTCGCCAAACGGAAAATTTCTTTATGCCTGTACCGATACCAGAACACCAAATGCCGGAAGTGTGAGCAGTTTTGAATTTAATACCGAAAATAAAACCCTGACTTTTTTAAACAAGCAATCCAGCGGTGGAGAAAATCCTGTTTATCTGTCAGTTCACAAAAGCGGAAAATGGCTGGTAAATGGCAATTATACAGCGGGAAGTGTTTCGGTTCATCCGATATTAGAAAATGGTCAAATCGATTCTCTTGCACAGAATTTTCAATATTCTGATGGAAGTATCAATAAAGAAAGACAAACCAAATCGCACGTTCATTCGACGGTTTTTTCTCCTAAAAATGATTATTTATTTCTTCCGGATTTAGGTGCGGATAAAATTCGTTGTTATCGTTTTGATGAAACCCTCAAACAGCCTTTAGTCGAAACAAAAGTCCCGTTTACAAAAACAGATTTAGAAGCCGGACCAAGACATTTTACTTTTCATCCTAACGAGAAATTTGGATATTGCATCGAAGAAATGTCGGGATCAATAAGCGTTTATCAATATAAAAACGGGACTTTAAAGCAAGTTCAGCGTATCAATACACATCCGGATAGTATAACATCAGGTTTTGAAAGTTCTGATATTCATATCTCGCCCGACGGAAAATTTCTATATGCCTCAAATCGAGGAAAAGAAAATAACATTGCTATTTTTTCTATTGCTAAAAACGGACTTTTGAAAAACATTGGTTATCAATCGACTTTTGGAAATCATCCGCGCGTTTTTGCCCTTGACGAAAGCGGAAAATTTTTGATAGCAACCAATATGAATTCCGGAAATGTCACTGTTTTTAAGAGAAATTCTAAAACACGATTACTCGATAAAGTTGGCAATGAAGTTAAAATGGACAATGTAACTTGTGTACAGATTAAAAAGATAAACTTATAAAAATGAATAATTCAGAATTCAATTTACAACCAGAAATTTTAGAAGATGACATTACAAAATTAGTTCCGCTTCAGGAAAGTGATTTTGACGCACTTTTTAAAGTAGCTTCAGATCCCTTAATTTGGGAACAACATCCCATGAAAGACCGATATAAAATAGAAGTTTTCAAACCATTTTTTGATGCAGCCATAAATTCGAAAAGTGCCTTTTTGATTTTAGATAAAAAGACAAATGAAATTGTAGGCAATACCCGTTATTATGATTACAATCCGGAGAAATCCAGTATTGCAATTGGTTTTACCTTTATTGGTCGAAAATTCTGGGGTGGATTATACAATAAATCAAATAAAAAACTATTAATAGATTATGCTTTTCAACATGTAGATTCGGTATTATTTCATATTGGTACAGATAATATACGTTCACAAAAAGCAGTATCAAAATTAGGCGCTATAAATATTGGTGAAGTAAATATTATAGGTAATATTCCAGTCAATTTACCTCATTTTGAATATGAGCTAAAGATTGAAAATTATAAATTGTAAAAATGTGAAATGTCAGACGTAAAAGCATTTCACATCTAACATTTAAACTTTAACTAATAATCATCTTACTTCTAACATTTAACGAATAAAATATAACATATAATAATGAAAAGAATTACAGTTTTCTGCGGATCGAGTTTTGGTACCGAAGAAATTTATAAAGAACAAGCCGAATTACTTGGAAAAAAATTAGCACAACAAAATATAGAATTGGTTTATGGTGGAGCAAACGTTGGTTTAATGGGCGCTGTAGCCGACGGTGTTTTAAACGAAGGCGGAAAAGCAATTGGCGTTTTACCAAATTTTTTAAGATCAAAAGAAATTGCACATCTTGGTTTAACCGAATTAATTTTGGTGGAAAGCATGCATGAAAGAAAAACTAAAATGAGCGATTTATGCGATGGAGTAATTGCGCTTCCGGGTGGTTTTGGAACTCTTGAAGAGCTTTTTGAAATGTTGACCTGGGCACAATTGGGACTTCATAAAAAACCAATTGCCATCTTGAACATAAACGGCTTTTATGATGCCCTGATCGAATTAACAAAAGTTATGGTCGAGAAAGGTTTATTAAAAGACGTTAATCAGCAAATGCTTTTAGTGAGCGATAACATTGATGATTTATTACATCAAATGAAAAATTATGTTGCTCCGGCCGTTGGTAAATGGATTGATAAGGATAAAGTATAAATTAGTTTTAAACCCTAACTCTTAAACTGCTTTTTATAGTCACTTGGATTTACTCCTGTATATTTTTTAAACAGCCTATTCAAGTGACTTGCATCGCTAAAACCAAATTCATACACAATTTCGTTGATTTGCATGTTGGTAAATTTCAATCTCGTTTCGATTAGTTTTATTTTATAGGCCATCGTATATTGCTGAATACTCTGACCCGTTTTGGTTTTAAAATACTCGCTGATATAAGTAGGCGAAACATTAAATTCTTTTGCCATTTTAGCTGCTTTTAATGCCTCAGGGTTATAAATATTCTGATGCACATAATGCAGTAAATCCAGACTTGGTTCTGCATTAGACGGAGCAATTGCAAGTGGTGCAATAAGTGATATATTTCTGGCTGCAATGGTAATAATTGTATTCAGAATTTGTTTAATTACTTCTTGCTGCTGCGGAAAATTAGTCTTTTCTTCGCGAATTAAAGCTTCAACCATCGCTCTTAATAAAGGTTTATCGGTTATTGTTTTTAAAATGCAACCCGGCAAATGATTGTGGTTATGAAAAATGAATTCCAGTTTCCGTATCCAGTCGCTGCTTTGTGTTTTAAGATAGCTATCCTGAAAACGAATAAAGAAAAATTCTGTTCTTTCAGCAACTTCAAAACTATGTTTATCCTGCGGAAAAATCAAAAACAGTTTATCGCTGGCGTATGGTAATCGGTGATCGTTAATCATCTGAATTCCTTTTCCTTCTAAAACAAAAACCATTTCAAAAAATGTATTCCTGCGCTCTTTTACTTCGTATTCTGAAACCTCCAGAAACTGAAGTTCAAAAGGTTGGTATAAGTTTCTAATTTCCATCTTCCAAAAATACAAATTATTCCAACGATTGTACAAATTTTAAAAAACAGTTCTTCTCAATTTTGTAGTATAAAATGATATAAAATATGGAAACAACATCTTTCTTACTATTACGTCTTGCCATAGCCATAAGCATGTTTGGCCACGGATTGGTACGTTTACCAAAACTAACCACTTTCAGTAACTGGATGATTGGCAGTTTTGAAAATTCTATGCTGCCTAAATTCATCGTTACGCCTTTTAGTTACGTTTTACCAATAGCCGAATTTGCAATTGGTTTGCTTTTAATTCTTGGTTTATTTACAAAACCTTCTTTGATTGCCGGAGGATTTGTGATGTTGGCTTTATTGTTTGGAACTTCGATGATTGAAAACTGGGAAGCTATTCCGTCGCAACTCATTCACATTGCATTTTTTGCTTTGCTATTGCATTTTATCGATTATAATAGTTGGGCAATTGATACCTTTTTAATTAAAAAATAATAATTATGAGCTCAAGAAGAAATTTTATAAAACAAACTGGAATTATTGGAATGATTGGTATGATAAATCCAATAGAAACATTCTCTGCCGCACCACAAACAAACTCTTTTTCATCACCACAAAAAACAAAATGGGCCGATGGTTCCAGATTAGTGGTTTCAATTTCGATGCAATTTGAATCAGGCGGGCAACCTGAAAATGCTGAAAGTCCGTTTCCTCAAAATATACAAAAAGGATATATTGATCTGCCGGCCTCAACCTGGTATGATTACGGCTATAAAGAAGGGATTCCGCGTATGTTGGACAATTGGGATAAATTGGGTGTAAAAGTCACTTCGCATATGGTAGGAACAGCGGTTTTAAAAAATCCTGAACTTGCCAAAGAAATTGTACAACGCGGTCATGAAGCCGCTGCGCACGGTATGAGTTGGAGCACACAATACACGATGCCTTATGAAGAGGAAAAAAAATTTATAAAAGATGGCGTCGATGCTATTAAAAACATAACAGGTTTTACTGCTGTTGGCTATAATGCAAACTGGTTACGTCGCGGAAAAAACACACTCGACATCTTACAAGAACTGGGGTTTAAGTATCATATCGATGATCTCAGTCGCGATGAACCTTTTATTATTCAGGTAAAAAATAAAGATTTTGCCGTAGTTCCTTATACACTAAGATGTAATGATATTGTTTTGATTGAGGGAAAAAACTTCTCAACTGACCAATTTCTGCAACAAGCCAAAATGGAATTTGATCAATTATATGCCGAAAGCGAAACACAACGCAGGCAAATGTCGATTAGTTTTCATGATCGCATTGGCGGAACGCCACAAATGGTCAAAGCTGCTAATGATCTTATTAAATATATGCAGCAACATAAAGGTGTGAGTTTTAAACGTAAAGATGAAATTGCTGAAATGGCATTAAACGATAAAACTACAATACGCGAATAAAATTATATTTAAGAATTTGAAATCCATACAGGTGAAAACTTGTGTGGATTTTTTTTGAAGGTATTTGGGATTTCTTTCTTAATTTAGGGATCGTAAAAATTTGTTTCAAGTTTTTTTGTTTCAAGTTTCAAGTTACACGCCATTCAAACTAAACTTTATTCACATTTTATATCTTACAAACAACATTTTACAAACAACCTCTCACCAAATGAAAACAGAAAACAACCACTTCGCAAAAGCCGAAATGCTGATTAGAAAACCTGTTTCAGAAGTTTTTCAGGCTTTCACAAATCCGGAAATAACATGTAAATTTTGGTTTACAAAAGGTTCCGGAAAATTAGAACAAGACACAAAAACCGAATGGACATGGGAAATGTACGGTTTTTCATTAACCGTAACAACTCATGTTTTGCAGGAAAATAAAAAAATCGTGATCGAATGGGGAAATCCTGATGAAACTACTATCGTCGAATGGATTTTTAGCCCGCTAGACGAAAATGAAACATTTGTAAGCATTATCAATTCAGGTTTTAAAGGAGATCATGATAAAATAATCGATCAGGTTCGCAATTCAACAGAAGGTTTTACGTTAGTTTTAGCAGGAGCAAAAGCATATTTAGAACACAATATTCAGTTGAATCTGGTATTAGATCGATTTCCTAAAGGATTGGCATAAAGAAAGTTTATTTTGTTTCAAATTTCAGGTTTTCGCAACAAACCTGAAACCTGAAACTTTTTAAACCGGAAACAAAAACAAATAAAGAAATGGAAACAAAAAAACCGGAAAATATTGATGAATATATTGGCGCATTCCCTAATGATGTTCAGGAGATTCTAGAAAAAATAAGAACAACCATTCAGAAAGCAGCGCCTGATGCCAAGGAGAAAATCAGTTATTCGATGCCGGCTTTTGATCAAAACGGAATCGTAGTTTATTTTGCCGCTTTCAAAAATCATATTGGTTTATATGCTTTGCCAAGCGGTCATGAAGCTTTTACAGCAGAACTTTCGCAATATAAATCAGGAAAAGGATCTGTACAATTTCCGCTGAACCAGCCAATACCATATGAATTGATTACCAGAATTGTAAAATTCAGAGTAAAAGAAAATATTGAAAAAGTAAAAAAGAAATAATTTTTAATGGATTTAATCACACATTACGATCAGCTTTATAATACATCATCTAAAGCTATTTTAGAAGAAAATTATAAACTCGATACGCAAATAAAAGACACATCAGATTCCCGATTTGGAATCACCTTACTTATGCGCCCAAACGAAACCATTAAAGCAAAAATTCAGTTGTTTCTGGAGGAGTTAAAAACAATCGAACCGGAACAATATTATTATCCGGATTCAGATCTTCATATTACTGTGCTATCCATTATTTCATGTTACGACGGTTTTACTTTAGACAAAATACAGGTTAAAGATTATATTAGCGTGATTCAGCAAAGTCTTGTGCATCTGGATAAAATAAATATTGAGTTTCGCGGTATAACAGCTTCTCCTTCTGCAGTGATGATCCAGGGTTTTCCTACAGATGAATCTTTGAATAACTTCAGGGATAAACTGCGTGAGAACTTTAAAAAATCAGATTTGGAACAAAGTATCGATAGCCGATACACCATTGCAGCAGCACATTCTACCGTAATGCGATTTCAGGAAAAGCTTCAAAATCCAGAAAAATTAATAGAAATTACAGAGAAATTTCGTGATTATGATTTTGGAGAATTAAAAGTAAAAAACTTAGAATTGGTTTATAATAATTGGTACCAGAGAGAAGAAAACACCATACATTTAGCCGATTTCATTATTTGATTTTTAAGCCATGAATTTTTTAAATAATTAAATTTTAAGTGTATTCTAATTAGTAAAAATTAGTGTGATTCGGCAAACTTCAAGCATTAAAATTATTTATTAAACTTGCCAAAATGCCATAAAACACCCGAAGGATCGTGTAAAAAACATTCGCTTCCCCAGTCTAAGTGGCGAATTGGCGTTAGTTTTACACCATATTTTTCAGTTACGTTCAAAGTTAATAACTGATTGTAATAATAATCGACATCCACGACTTCAAGAAAAATCATGGTATTTTCTATCCATTCTTTTGCATAATAATCCTGAAGATAAAAGGCTAAATCCCCTGTTTTAAAAACAGAAAAATTAGACTCTAAAACGATTTCTTCAAAACCTAAATCACGGTAAAAACTTCTGGAGACTTCAAAATCTTTTGCTCCAATAAAAGGTCGGATTGATATTGCTTTGTGATTCATTTTGTCTCTTATTTGAAATTCGTTTCCTCGACTCAGAACTAACTTTTATTGATCAAATCCAAGTTGTTTTCTCAAATCCAGATTTAGATTATATTGTTCCTGAACCGGAATAATTTTGCGGGAACTTTTATTAATATCACTTCCTTCGGCAGACCAGAGAAACGGGTAAAAATTAAAAACTTCATCCCCTTTTAATTTAGAAACTTCCTGTCTCCATCCATTCCATCTGTTACCTTCGTAAAACTTATCCAAATCATTATTAAAACAAAATCCTAAAAATTCAGAATACGTAATATCCAGTTGTTCATATTCAAGATTATCAGGAGAAAAATAATATACTTTTCCAACATCAGTTCCTAATCCCCCTCCATTTAAAAGATAAAAACCACCTATTGCATCATCTGCAATCAATAAAAAAGGAGGCGTTTCGCCAAACTCTTTAAACGATTTTCCTTTGTTCCAATCCGGAAGTGTGCGATTGAATTTTAAGTTTCCGGAACCTAAAATCCTGATCCATCCGTCATCAATTAAAAGACCGCCTGTCATAAAAACTATCGCTCCCATAGACGAGCGTGTTGTAACCTGGGTTTTGTACAATGCATCTTTCGCTTTTAATGCATCTACGGGCAAAACCTCTACTTTGTTTTTTGCTGTTTTAATCCAGTCTTCGACAATTGTCCAGCCCGGATCAGCCTTGTCTATAAGTTCTTCTGCTTCTTTCATTTTGGTTTGTGCAGTGGCTGCAAAAGTTATAAAAGTCAATACAATTAATGGAAACCTTACTTTCATTTTTCAATTGTAAAAATTAATTTAATATAATTATCCTTTCTTCAAAATATTCCCTAAACTTCAAAACTGTGTTTTAAAAACATAAATAATAACAAAAACTTTCAGAAATATTGAAATCGATATGTCTTTATCATTCATTTATTAATAATGGAAAACCATATAATTAGTTCTCTTTACGATATATCATTATTGTCCTAGCTATCATTTGATAGACAACTACAGACGTTATCCATATAGTAACAAAAAAAGAAAGTTTGTCTAATAAGTCATTAAAGTGATTAATATAAACATCTCTTATCATTAAAAATAAAATAGCAAATGGGATAGTCCAAATTAACATTGCGGGAATCAGTATAAGTAAACCAAAAATAATTTCTACAAGATTAGCCTTTTCTCTAATAAAATTTGAAATTGAATTTGTGAAAGCATATGGTTTATAAATTCTTGTCAAATAATTATTAAAATCGTCTTCTTTAAACATTTTATCAAATCTTGATTTGGATATAATGTTAAATGCCACCAAAATTTCTTGCTTCTGATGACTTACTGAATTTAAATCATATAAGACATACACAAAAACCAACGGTATTAGTTTAAAAAGTATAGATGTATCAGTTATAGATACTGGTCCTAAGTTCAAATTTTCGATTTTTAGATTCCCTGCAAATAAGTAAAGAAAAATAATAACAATTTGCCATACAATTAACTTATCTTCTTTTTCATTCAATACAGTTAAATTTTCAAACAGTTTATCATGATAATCCTTTATTGTTGATTCATCATTATTAGCTAAAAATTGATCTACTTTCTCAGAATTTTTCATATGACTAAAGCTATTTTATAATAAGTTGTTTTCTTTATCCCTTTTTCAAAATATTTCCAAGACCACGACCAATTTGTTCAATCGCTTCTAATCCTTTTGTTAATGGCGTAGCAGTAAAATCCTCATACGCATCCATAGAAGTTCCTTTGCGATCGTCATGTGCATACACTAAAATCAAGTTGTTTTCACTGAATGATTTTTCGAATTTCTGAGGCAATTTATCAAAGATCGATTGGTACGAAACTGACCCTTTTCTGGATAAATTAAATACAATCAGATCGGTTGGTTTAATTTCATCTGAGATCGATTCAAAATCATCCCAATCCAGAATGCTTTTAAACCCTAATTTGGCATTTAGTTTTAAATTAGCCGCAACTTGCTGGATTGCCTGATGTGTTTTATACTCGGCATAAATTATAATAGGAATACTTAATTCTTGTGATAATCGGTAGATTTTCTGTAATAAAAGATGAAAACCAACTCCTCTTTCTGAAAAAGGCGGGCAAATAAAAACCAATCTTTTTTCTTCTATAAAAGTTTTTTGAAATCTGCAGATAAACAGACTCTTGTCTACATTATTGATAATTGAATCAACATTTTCTCCAAAAATTTTATCCAGGAAACCTGTTTTTCTTGGCCAGCCTACAATCACAATATCCGACATGATTTCTTTTGATGTTCTCGCAATTCCGCTTGCAGGATTATGGTCGATTCTGGCAATCGTATTTATTTTTACTTCAGATGCTGATCCCTGAATTACAAATTTATCAACTGCTTTTCTATACTTCAAAATATTTTTCTCAGCCTGATCATTATTGGGAACAATAGTTAGTAAAGTGATAGGATTAGCTGATTTTTTATCCTTTATCAAAAGTGCAAAGTCTAATAAAGTGGCTGTAGCCGAAGTTTTTGCTAACGGAATCAAAATATGTTCATCTAAAATCTGGTCGCTGTGAGCATCTTCATGAGAAACTTCTTCTTCGCAAATCGCAATTTTTTTTGCTGCTTTTTCCGTTGCGAAAGAAGCCACAATACACGTTATTAGAATTAGGATAATAGTTCCGTTTAAGATATTCTCATCCAGGATTTTTGCTTTAAAACCAACCAGAATAACCGCTAAAGTTGCTGCAGCATGTGCACTGCTTAATCCGAAGATAAGCTGTCTTTCTGTCTTTGTATATTTAAAAACGATCTGTGTAAAAAAAGCGGCAATCCATTTCCCAAAAATAGCCACAACACTCAGGGTTCCGGCTACAATTAATGCCGTTGGTCCGCTAAGAATCACACTGATATCGACCAGCATTCCAACAGAAATCAGGAAAAACGGAATAAACAATGAATTTCCAATAAACTCAATTCGGTTCATTAAAGCAGACGAATGCGGAATCAGCGGATTTAATGCCAAACCGGCAACGAATGCTCCAATAATTGGCTCTACTCCTGCTACTTCGGCTAAAAACGCTGCAAAGAAAACTACAGAAAGCACAAAAATATAATGGGCATGTTTCTCACTTTCTAATTTCTTAAAAAACCATTTTGCAATTCTGGGAATAACCAAAAACATAATGGCGGAAAAAATCGCCAATGAAACGGTTAATTTTATCCAGAAAGCCTGATTTAGATTCCCTTGGCTGCTTCCCATAATAACCGCCAGTATAATCAAAACGGCAGTATCAGTTAAAATTGTACCTCCCACAGTAATGGCAACAGCCTGATTTTTTGCGATACCAAGTTTACTCACAATTGGGTAAGCTACAAGTGTGTGCGTAGCAAACATGCTCGCAGTCAAGAAACTGGCATTAAAATCATATTGCAATAAATAATAACAAACCGGAAACCCAATCGTTAAAGGAAAAATAAAGGTGAAAAAACCAAATAATAAACTCTTATTTCGGTTTGCTTTAAACTCATTCATATCCAATTCCAGACCCGCAATAAACATGATATATAAAAGTCCGATTGTTGAAAATAAATCTACCGCTGAATTTTTTGCCAGAATATTAAGTCCGTGTGGTCCAATGATAACACCGGAAATAATAAGACCGATAATTCCTGGAATATTTATTTTTTTCAGTAAAATAGGCGACAACAGAATAATGAAAAGTATCAAAGAAAAAATCAATACTGGGTTGCTGAGTGGTAATTCGAATTCTTGTAAAAAATGCTTGAAAAATTCTATCATAATGTAATTTTATCTTCTCTGAGTTATTTTAGTTTTTCGTAAAAAGAGTATTCAAATTAAAATAAAACCAAGAAGTTATTTACCGATTTATTTAAAACAAAAAATCGGATTCTTTAGTGATTGCTTCATTACAAAAATACCTAAAAAAAATGCGAACTTTTCACGAAAACCGCATATTAAGCAATAAAAAATGTTTCGTTGCCAAATTATTAATATTTAATATATTTTTTAACAAAACTGCAACATTAACAAACGAAAATAAATGTTCATTGCATTATTCAATTATCTTTGTCTTAATAAATATTGCACAATGGAAGAATGTATCTCTGTTTTTGATATGCTTAAAATTGGCGTTGGTCCCTCAAGTTCTCATACTTTAGGGCCTTGGAGAGCCGCAGAACGTTTTTTAGAAGAGTTAAAAGACGAATCAATTTTAGACCAGATTAAACGTGTAAAAGTAGACTTATACGGATCTCTTTCTTTAACCGGAAAAGGTCACGCTACAGATTTATCTGTGATGTTAGGTTTAAGTGGACAAGATCCCGAATATATTCCTATCGATGATATTGCGGGAATCATTAAAAACATTGAGGATACAAACGAAATTATTCTGGCAAACGAATATAAAATCCCGTTTTATTTTCTTCAGGATATTGTTTTCAATAAAGAGTTTCTTCCTTTTCATGCAAACGGATTAAAATTCACTGCCTATAAAGCCGATGATTCTGAATATGAATCTACTTTTTACTCTATTGGAGGAGGTTTTGTCGTTAAAGAAGAACGTACAAATGCCAAAATCAAAGAGGTTATAAAATGTGCTTTTCCATTCCCGATTCAAAATGCTGTTGAGCTTTTAAATTATACTATTTCAGAAAACAAATCGATTTCGGAAATTGTTTATGAAAACGAAAAATCGATGCGTCCGGAAGCAGAAATTCATTCTGAATTAATGCGCATCTGGAACACGATGTTAGAATGTATGTATATTGGCTGTCATACCGGAGGAATTCTTCCTGGCGGATTAAACGTTCGCAGAAGAGCTTTTGATATGCACCAAAACTTAATAGGTTTATCCAATTATTCAAACCCGCAAACGTGGCTGGAAGAAATCAGAAAAACCGAAGTAAAATTTCGTCAAATCCTAAAATGGGTAAGCTGTTTTGCACTTGCCGTAAATGAGGTAAATGCTTCTTTGGGTCGTGTAGTTACGGCGCCTACAAATGGAAGTGCCGGTGTAATTCCGGCCGTTTTAATGTATTATCTGGTGATTGAAAATCATAATGCAGGCGAAAAAGAAATCAAACAATTCCTGATGGTTGCCGGAGAAATTGGAAGTATCTTTAAAAAAGGATCTACTATTTCTGCCGCAATGGGTGGTTGTCAGGCTGAAATTGGTGTTTCGTCATCTATGGCCGCTGCCGCACTTTGCGAATTAATGGGCGGAACGCCTGCTCAGGTTTTAATGGCTGCCGAAATCGCAATGGAACATCACCTGGGTTTAACCTGCGACCCGATTGGCGGATTGGTACAGATTCCGTGTATTGAACGAAATACAATGGGTGCCATAAAAGCCATAAATGCTGCCGAATTAGCCCTTGAAACTGATTCTAAAAATGCAAAAGTACCTCTTGACAAAGTCATCAATACCATGTGGCAAACCGCAAAAGACATGAATTCTAAATACAAGGAAACCTCAGAAGGCGGATTGGCAATTGCCGTAAATATGGCAGATTGTTAAAAAATATTTTTGTTTCACGCAGATTTGAAAGATTAGAGCAAATTAATTTTAGATTTTTATTAAATTAATCTGCGCTTATCGGCTTAAATCTTTTTAAATCTGCGTGAAAAAATAATTCGTGAATTCGTGGCAAAAAATCAAAATCAACTTCATGAAAAAACAGTACTTTCTCTTAATCTTATTATTTTGCTCTGTTTTATTGCATTCACAAGAACGCTATTTCCTTAATTCGGATACGCGTTTATACACTTCACCAAATAATTCGGCTGAATTTCTGGGCTATTTTCGATATGGTGCCGAAGTACAATTAGTATCCGAAAGCAAAAATGGCTGGTATAAAGTAAAAGCCGACAATCTATCTGAAGGTTATATTCCTGAAAAATATGTCGCCACAAGATTAAATGCAAAAGATATTAAAGTCAAAGACAATGAAAATCCAATTTTAGAAGGCGGAGATAATTATTATGGCGGAAACCATCTTTTTGTTTTAGTAGCCGGTTTAAAGGCACGTGCACAACCCGATAAAAATTCAAAAATCAAGGAAATTCTATATACCGGTGATCCGGTTGCTATAAATTATTTGCCAAAAAATCAGGATGAATGGGTAAATATAGGTGGGAATTTCAGCGATGAATATGCCCGATTTACATTAAGAAAATTTGTAGGCAACAGACCGGATTTCAATGCTTTAATAAAAGACTTTGACAAACTGGATGTAACCAATAGTACAGATCGCAAAACAATTGGTGAACGACTTGTAGAACTGGCCTGGAATAGTGACAACACAACACTTGCTCCTGCATATCAACGATATTATGAAGTGGTCAAACAATTAAATGATACTAAACTTCTTGCTGATACAGAGCTAAATATCGCTATAGCAAAAGGTGTAGCAAAACACAAAAAACCAGAAGAGATTCTTGCTTTCGTTAAAAAATCCGAATTTATTCTAAAAGGAATAAAAACCAAAGCCTGGTACCTGACTCAAAAAGATCTGGTAAAAACATTTGGAAAACCTGCAAAAAAAGCAAATGTAAGCGATGAATGCGGTGTCTATTTGAGTGAACTTTTTTACTATTATCCGGACTTGCAAGCCTCTGTAGAGGAACAAAAAAACCAGGCTGAGATCACTAAGGTTTTTATCAACGAAAACAACAAACTGGTTTTAAACCCAAATGCAATATTAGACCACACAGTATCTGAAAAAGCATTTATAGAAAAATACGGTACTTATATTGGTGCTTCCATAAAAGCGCCACATTCTTACTCCATACAAATAGAAGACAGCGAATTTAGATTAGAATTTAAAGATGGAAAGTTATATACCATCGAAATATTCTTCTATTGCTGATTTCAATCTATAATTATTCAATACTTTTACATCTTCAAAAAAAAACAAAATGTCAGTAGCAAAAAAAGATTATAAAAGAATCACAACAAAGTCATTAATCGAAATGAAAAGCAACGGAGAAAAAATCTCTATGCTAACGGCTTACGATTTTACAATGGCCAAAATTGTTGACACCGCAGGAGTCGATGTGATTTTAGTTGGCGATTCAGCATCAAATGTTATGGCAGGTCACGAAACGACGTTGCCAATTACCTTAGATCAAATGATATATCATGCTTCATCTGTAGTTCGCGCTGTAGAAAGAGCTTTGGTTGTGGTAGATCTACCTTTTGGAAGTTACCAGTCTGATCCTAAAGAAGCATTGCGTTCTGCCATCAGAATCATGAAAGAAAGTGGCGGACATGCTGTAAAACTTGAAGGAGGAAAAGAAATTAAAGAATCTATCAAAAAAATATTAAACGCTGGAATCCCGGTTATGGGCCACTTGGGTTTAACACCACAGTCAATCTATAAATTTGGAACTTACAGCGTTCGTGCCAAAGAAGATCAGGAAGCTGAAAAACTAATTGAAGATGCCAAACTGTTAGAGAAAATTGGTTGTTTTGGAATTGTTTTAGAAAAAATCCCAGCTGATTTAGCTCAAAAAGTTGCTGAAAGCATTTCGATTCCAGTTATTGGTATTGGTGCCGGAGGTGGTGTTGATGGTCAGGTTTTGGTGATTCACGATATGTTAGGAATGAACAACGAATTTAGTCCACGTTTCCTGCGCCGTTATTTAAACCTATACGAAGAAATGACAAAAGCAATTGGGCAATATGCAGCTGATGTTAAGTCGAGCGATTTTCCTAATGAGAAAGAACAATATTAGATTAGACTTACTTAGATTTTTAGACTGACTTAGACTTCTTAGATTTCACTCTTTAGTTCATTAAAACATAAATCTAAGAAGTCTAATATCTGAGACATCTAATCTAAATCTTAAAATATGCATCAATTTAAAGAGCTTTTAATTTGGAAAAAAAGCAGATTGTTTTGTTCTAAAATTTATAGTGCGACTTCAACTTTTCCAAGTGAAGAAAAATTTGGAATAACGAATCAATTACAAAGAGCTTCTGTTTCTATTCCTTCAAACATAGCAGAAGGTTCCTCAAGAAACTCCAATAAAGATTTTGCGAGATTTTTAGAAATTGCAATTGGTTCTGCTTACGAAGTAGAAACGCAACTTTTAATATCATCTGATTTGGGATTCATTAATGAAGAAAAAACTAGTGAATTAATCCATATGTTAGAAGAAATTACAAAAATGACATCCAGATTTAGAGCGACTTTAATAGTATAAAAAATAAATCTAAAAAATCTAAGTCTAAGAAGTCTAAGTCAGTCTAAAAATCTAAGCCAGTCTAAAATGAAAGTACTTTCTAATAAAACAAACCTCCAAATTCTACACGAAGACAATCATATTATCGTGGTCAATAAACGTGTGGGCGATATTGTGCAAGGTGATAAAACGGGTGATAAACCTTTATCTGATGTTGTAAAAGAATATATTAAAGACAAATACAATAAACCTGGCGACGTGTTTCTGGGTGTGATTCATCGTTTAGATCGTCCTACAACCGGAATTGTTGTTTTTGCCAGAACGAGCAAAGCGTTGACCCGAATGAATGAAATGTTCAGCAATCGTGAAACTCAAAAAACATATTGGGCAGTTGTTAAGAATAAACCACAGGAAAAAACGGCTAAATTGGTTCATTACTTAAAAAGAAACGAGAAAAATAATACTTCAAAAGCACATTTAAAAGAAGTTCCGGACAGTAAACTGGCTAGTTTAGATTACACTGTTTTTAAAGAACTTCAGAATTATGTAGCGCTGGAAATCAATTTGCATACAGGACGTCATCATCAAATAAGGGCGCAATTATCAGCGATTGGATCTCCTATAAAAGGTGATTTAAAATATGGTTTTGACCGAAGTAATCCTGACGGAGGAATTCACCTGCATGCCAGAAAGCTTGTTTTTGTTCATCCTGTTTCTAAAGAAAATATAACAATTGTTGCGCCAACTCCGGACGAAACAATTTGGAATGCGCTTTGATTTTATGATACAATTCAGAAAATTTTAAATTTTATCGATTAACTTGCATAGGAAAAATCAAGTGAATCACAAAAAATGGACTATAAAAACGACATCGGATACAGAAAAGAAACGCTAAAAAAATTGTTGTATAACATTCAGAAAAGCGAAGACTTAATTGTAAAAGCTTTATACGATGATTTTAAAAAGCCTGAATTTGAAGCTGTTTTAACCGAAACAAACTATGTTATTTCGGAACTGAAAGACACTATCAAAAACATCAATAAATGGGCAAAACGAAAACGTGTTTTACCATCACTTCTCAACTTTCCTTCTACAGATTATATTTATAAAGAACCTTATGGAAACGTTTTGGTTATTGCACCCTGGAATTATCCTTTTCAATTGGCATTATGTCCTTTGATTTCTGCTGTGGCTGCCGGAAACAGAGTAGTTTTAAAACCCTCTGAACTTACTCCCAATACCTCAGCGATAATTGCAAAAATAATCGAGAAAACTTTTCATATCAGTCATGTTGAAGTTTTTGAAGGCGGTGTTGAAGTCTCTAATAAATTATTAGCACAGCGTTGGGATTACATTTTCTTTACAGGAAGTGTCTCTGTTGGGAAAATCGTCGCCAAAGCCGCAGCCGAAAATTTAACTCCGGTAACCTTAGAATTAGGCGGGAAAAATCCTTGTATTGTCGATGAAACTGCCAACCTAAAACTAGCAGCAAAACGCATTGTATGGGGAAAATTCATCAATGCCGGTCAAACTTGTATCGCTCCGGATTATATTTTGGTTCAAAAAAACATGAAGGTTAATTTCATCTCTTTTTTGATTGAGGAAATCATCAAATCTTATGGAAAGAAATTAGAAAAATCTCCAGATTTTGCGCGTATTATCAATACTAAAAACTGGTTAAGGCTCGCTAATATGATAGAAGCCGAAAAAGTAATTTTTGGCGCAGAAACAGATGCTAATAAACTCTACATATCTCCAACATTAATTGAGGAACCAGCATTGGACAGCCCGGTAATGAAAGAAGAAATTTTTGGACCTATTTTACCAATCCTGACATATGAAACTGAAGAAGACATAGAAAACGTAATCAGACGTTATGAGAAACCTCTTGCATTTTATATTTTTAGCGAAAATAAATCGTTTGCCCGCAAATTAATCAAAACCTACTCATTTGGAGGTGGTTGCATAAATGACACAGTCGTTCATTTTTCTAACAAAAGACTGCCTTTTGGCGGTGTTGGACATAGCGGAATCGGGGCATATCACGGCCAGTTGAGTTTTGATGTTTTTTCGCATCATAAAGCAGTTGTAAAAAAAGGCAACTGGCTTGATTTACCAATGAGATATGCACCTTACAAAGATAAATTAGCTACTATTAAAAGAATATTGGACTGGATATAAACCTAAAAAACAATTTCGTAATGTTTTTTTGATTTTCATATGAATTTGATTAAAAATATTATATTTACGTCACATTATTTATCTAAATCCCGAATTATAAAACAATTCTACTTTTACAAAAAATGAAATCTACACTTGATCAAATCAAAGACATTAAGAATCATGGTTATACCTTAGATTTTTCAACTGTCTTTAACAATGCTTTTGAAAACTACAAAAAAATAGCCCTGTACGCAGGATTGATATTATTGGTGTTTTCAATAGTTTTTGGTATAATTGCTTATAGTATTTTAGCTGCAATTTATGGTATAGATAAATTAAGTAATCCTGAATTTTTCAACATACAAACACAACATTTATCACAAATTAAACTTGTTTATTATGTGGTGGGCACTGCCCTTTTTTCGGCAATATTGAGTCCGTTTGCTGCAGGATTCCTAAAAATGGCCGAATGTGCAGATAAGGATGAGGAATTTAATGTGTCTACAATTTTTACATATTACAAAACCAGTCATTTCTTTCAAATTTTTATTGCAACCCTTCTTATTTCATTATTTGGCGGTATAATATCTACCTTTCTTGAAACTCAAAAATTAAATAATTTAGGCCTGCTAATTTCACTGGCGATATCTTATTTCACATTTTTAACTATTCCGCTTATTGTGTTTGGAAACTTAAAAGCAATTACTGCAATACAATCAAGTTTTATCATCATTTCAAAACAGCCTTTTGTACTTTTAGGCTTGATGATAACTATTATAGTAGCATTACTTGTGGGTTTTCTTGCCCTTTTTATTGGGATTCTTTTTACCGTTCCGCTAAGTTATTCGATGACATACGCTATATATTACGCAATTTTTAAAAATGATAAAGAAGATCCGATTGATTCCATTGGGCAATCGGGTTTAGAATAAAACAGAAAAATCTAAGCAAAAGCAGAGCTTAACCTACTCTGCTTAGATTTTTAAAAAAGCCATTTACTAAACCAAACATACCCCGAATTCTATGGTAGAAAACTATAGTTTTTTCAATTCGTTGATTTCAGGAATTGCCGCTATTGGCAATGGCCTAAAATCAATTATTGCAAACTGGTATGTTTTTACTTCAGATATAATTTTTTACAACAATCCTAAACTCATTATTTTAGGATTATCATTATTTGGGTTCCTGGGAATTCTCGTTTACCAGTTTTTTAAGATAAAAGCCAGAATTGGTTATTTTATCGAAAAAAAATTAGAAACAGAAACTGCCAACAGAGAATATCAGCTTTATCTTTTATTTTTTGGTATTGCAATTATTGTAATCGAAATTATCAATGAGATATTTAAAATCAGGCCGCGTAGTTTATTGGTTTTAAATGTCACAATTGGCTCAGCAGTTCTCTTGATTTACCTCATTACAGATAAAGTCAAATTTTTGCGCAATAAAGTCCAGCAAATTTTTATTACGCTTTTTTTAAGCTTTCTCGTTTATGTAGGCTACAACATTATATATCTGGATAATGATGTTGTCCCTATCGTTGCTTTTTTAATTTCATTTTACTTTTCATACAGCATCTTAAAACCTATAAAAGTATATTGGGCTTTTGTTGGAATTGTTTTTATCTATCTGATGATCAATGTTATTTTTCATCTCATCCCAATAAAATCATCCATTTTACTGATTAATTACTGCATTATTGTTTTTATAATAAATCAGGTTAAATATGCTGTTTTATTAAACAACAAAGATAATTTCAGGTTTACAAATGAAATTGTTCATAAAGGAAATTCCCTGACAATTGCTACCAATAAAAAAAATGAAGTCGTTTTTTGCAGTGAAACCATAACTTCAATCTTAGGTTATTTGCCAGATGAAGTAACAGGTTTGAAATTCTGGAAACTAACAAAAGAAACCGAATTTATTACTGATATAAAAAACCTGAATCACGAAGAAAACAAACTGTATATCCGGAAATTAAAAAGCAAAAATGGCGAGTATAAATACATTCAATGGAAAGACAAAAAATTCTCTGAAGATTTAATTATCAGTATTGGCCAGGATGTTACAGAACAAATAAATGTTCGTGATCAATACAAAAATCTGATTCAGACTGCAACTGATATTATTTTTGAAATTGACACTGATGGTTATTTTACTTTTGTAAATGAATTTGGGTTTTCGATTTTAGGATATTCTGAAGACGAAATTATCGGTCAGCATTATTCTAATTTCATTCACGAAAATTATCAGAGAAATGCGGTTGACTTCTACGAAAATCTGGAAATCAATGAGAATAATTTTCCAACAATCGAAATTCCGATTTTAAAGAAAAGTGGAAAAACATTATGGATTTCACAAAAAATAATTGTTCGCAAGAATGATCTGGAACAAACTATTGGTTTTGCAGGTATTGCCCGTGACATTACGGACATTAAAAACATAGAAAACGAGAAAAAAAAGCGTCTTAAAAAAATCGAGGCCTACAACAGTTCCACAAAAAAATTATCGACATCAGATTTTAGCCAATACGATAATTTAGATTCTGTTATTGATTATATTATTAAAGAAGCCGCGACAGTCAGCAAAACAAATCGCGTAAGTTTCTGGAAATATTATAACGATTTAATTACTTGCAAAAATTTATTTAGTGTAGACAATCAAAACTTAAGTGATAAAAATATCCTGGATAAAGAATCGTATCCCATTTATTTTGAAACCCTAAAAAGCAAGGCAATTATAAATGCTCCGGATGTTTTTAACAAGTTAGAAACATCAGAATTCCAGCGATTATATTTTACCAAAAACCAAATTAAATCAATGCTGGATGTCCCGATTTTTTTAAACGGACAATTGGCAGGTGTGGTTTGTTTTGAAAGCACTGATGAAAAAAGAGATTGGGATAATGAGGATATTAATTATGCAAGAACAATCTCTGATGTAATTTCCTTAGCGATTTCGTCGCAAATGCGTCTTGAAGCTGAGCGCAGATTAGAATTTAAGAGTCAGTTACTTTCTGCACTTTCGTTATGTACAGAGAAATTTTTACTGAGCAAAACAACTCATGAAATGTTTCAGGAGACCTATGATTTAATAGGTAAAGCCGCAAAAGTCGATCATATGTATTATTATGAAAGAGACTTTACAACAGATACGGTCAGCCAGAAATACAAATGGTCCAGAAAAGGAATTCAGCACCAAATAACGGAATTACGACAACTTACAAAAGATAACCTGCAGGAAATCTACGAAGCGGCACAAAACAAAAAGATTTTAAACACACATACCCGTAAACTCGAAGATACATTTTTTAAACAGTTATTAATCGAAAATGAAATTCAGTCGATTTTGATTTTACCGCTGTACATCAACGATATTTTTACCGGATTTATTGGTTTTGATGATTGTACAAAAGAACGAAAATGGTCTGAAGAAGAAATCTATATCTTTCAGGTTCTTGCCAACAACATTTCATCTGCTCTGGAAAGAAATAGAAATGAAACAAGAATTGTCGAAAGTGAACAGAAATTTAAATTAATTGCCAATAATATTCCAGGTACCGTTTACTTGTCTAAGTTTGATGCTTTTTCGACCAAAATTTTTCTTAACGATGAGATCCTGAATCTGACAGGATATTCGAAATCTGAATTTATAGAGAATAATTTATCCTTTTTATCCCTGATTCATCCGGACGACAAAGATGAAGTTATCAGCAATCAGATTGATAATTTACAAGCTGGAATGCCACTGCACAATGTCTATAGAATTCGTCGAAAGACCGGTGAATACATTTGGGTAGAAGAATTTGGCGACGTTATTAAAAAAGGGGATGAAATTGAATTTGTGGGCGGAATTTATTTTGACATTACCAACAAAAAAGAAACTGAAGATGCCATAAAAGCCAAACAACTTGCCGAAGCAGCCAATAAGTCCAAATCTGACTTTCTGGCTAATATGTCGCATGAAATCAGAACACCATTAAATGGCATTATAGGTTTTACGCATTTATTGATGAAAACGGAACTGGAGGAAATTCAGGAAAAATACATGACAACCATCAATCAATCTGCACATTCACTATTAGAGATTATAAATGATATTCTTGATTTTTCTAAAATCGAAGCCGGAAAACTCGAACTTTTTATTGATTTGTATGATATCAAAAAAGTGCTGGGTCAGGTTTTTGATCTGATTGTTTATGAATCGAACCAGAAAAATCTAAAGCTGGAATTAAATGTAGATCCTGATGTTCCTAAATACATCTGGACTGATATTGTCAGAATCAAGCAAATTCTAATCAATTTGCTTTCAAATGCAGTAAAGTTTACGAATGAAGGCTCTATTAAACTGAATGTTTCTGTTTTAGAAAAAAATAAAAACAGCAATTGCATTATCAGATTCTCTGTTGTTGATACCGGAATTGGAATTCTGGAGAAAAACCAAAAGAAAATTTTTAAAGCTTTCTCACAGGAAGATAGCTCTACAACGCGAAAATTTGGAGGTACCGGTTTAGGATTAACAATCTCGAATCAGCTACTGGCCTTAATGGAAAGCAGACTTCAGCTGGAAAGCCAAATTGATAAAGGAAGTAACTTTTATTTTGACTTAAACTTAAAAACAAGCAACCAGAGTATTAATGAAAAATACAATGCCGAGCTTAAAAAGATCAATCTTGAATTAAGCGCTAATGGTATTAGTACAAACCATAAAAACATTACATTTTTGATTGTAGAGGATAACAAAGTAAACATGTTATTACTAAAAACCATCATTAAAAATCTCTACAGTACAGCTTATATCTACGAATGTGAAAATGGCTATGAAGCCGTAAATCAATTTGAAAGTATTAATCCGGATCTTGTTTTTATGGATATCCAGATGCCAATCATGAATGGTTACGAAACCACAAAAGCAATTAGAAACACTATTATCGGCAAAGATATTCCTATAATTGCCGTAACCGCCGGAGCAGAAAAAGACGAAAGAAACAAATGCATCTCTGCCGGAATGGATGATTATATCTCCAAACCAATCATAAAAGGAACCGTAGAAGAGGCTTTGGTAAAATGGTTAAAATAGTAAAAACTAAATTGTAACTGTAATGTGTATCTCCTGAAAAATATATAAATTCGTACAAGAAAAAATATAATAAACTAAAAATACACTATACTATGAAGTGGTTAGGCAGAAGACAAAGTGATAACGTAGAAGACAGAAGAGGAGTTTCCGGAGGAAAAGTAGCTCTTGGGGGCGGAGTTATTGGTATCATTATTTTATTATTAAACGTATTTGGAGGAGAAACCGGTCAAACCGTAGGAAACGTGTTGGAGCAAATGCAAGGCGGACAGCAGACACAAACTGAAGCCGCAGCTCCGTTAAGCAAGGAAGATGAAGAAATGGGCAATTTTGTCCGAGTTATTTTAGCTGATAACGAAGATATCTGGAACAAAATATTTACCGAAAACGGTATGACATACAAAAATCCTAAATTAGTACTTTTTAGAGGTTCTGTAAACACTGCCTGTGGTGGTGCATCATCTGCTTCAGGTCCGTTTTATTGTCCGGGCGATCAAAAAGTCTATATGGATTTAGGCTTCTTTGAGGAGTTAAAAAATAAATTTGGTGCCAAGGGTGGTGATTTTGCAATTGCATATGTTATAGCGCATGAAATTGGGCATCACGTACAGACTTTATTAGGAACCTCAGCAAAAATGCGTCAGGAACAAGAAGGAAAAAGCGAAGCCGAAGCCAATAAACTTTCAGTAGCATTAGAACTACAAGCTGATTTTTATGCCGGAGTATGGTCACATTACAACGAGAAAAATTTAGATGTGGGTGATATCGAAGAAGCTTTAAGTGCAGCTAATGCAGTTGGAGACGACGCTATTCAGAGTAAAATGCAAGGACATGTTGTTCCGGACTCCTTTACACACGGAACATCTGAACAAAGAATGTACTGGTTTAAAAAAGGTTTTAAAACCGGCGATATCAAGCAGGGAGATACTTTCGACGAAATCCGATAATTCATAAACCAAAAATAACAACCAAAAAAGCATGACTTAATCGTCATGCTTTTTTTATATTTTTTCCATCTAATATAGATAAATTTTCTATATCCGGTTTAATGTTTTATGGGCTCCGAAAATTATACGCACAAAAAAAGCCTTGAATTTCTTCAAGGCTTTAAATTTCTGGGTGGCTGACCGGGTTCGAACCGGCGACCCGCGGCACCACAAACCGCTACTCTAACCAGCTGAGCTACAACCACCATTTTTGCTTAGCGAGTGCAAATATACAACAAAGGTTTACTTATGCAAAAAAAAAGGCTTCAAAAACGGGAGATATCAGGCAAGAAAATGGTTTTATAAAATAATACATTTCACAAACTAAACCGTAACAACCAATAAATCAATATTTAAACATTGCTCTTTTTTTTTGAAATGACAAAAAAACGTTCAAAAAAATAAACGCACAAAAAAAGCCTTGAATTTCTTCAAGGCTTTTACAATTCTGGGTGGCTGACCGGGTTCGAACCGGCGACCCTCGGCACCACAAACCAATACTCTAACCAGCTGAGCTACAACCACCATTTTTCTTTGCGGTTGCAAATATACAACAAAGGTTCGCTTCTCCAAAGAAAAAAATGAAATTTTTATCTCAAAATTACATCAAATCTTCTAAGCTATTGACTGCCAAACATCTTTCGACAGTAAAACCTTCTGCAAAATCTTTACCAACTAACCTTCCTAAGTCCTGCGCACGATAATTTAAGCTTTCCATAAAGTTTTTACTTGTAATTGGCGTAGCAGGTTCTTTTGAATTTGGATCATAAAATTGCGTTTTATACGCCATGACAGCTTCAATTTTCTTGTCTTCAAATCCTGTAATATCGACTACAAAGTCTGGTTCGATATTTTTCCACTGAATATAATGGTATACGACTTTTGGTCTCCATGCTTCTTGTTGTTCTCCATCTATAGAAGTTTCAATTTTCATCAATCCTGATAAAAAGCAGGCATCAGATACTAATTTGCTTCCTTTACCGTGGTCGATATGGCGATCGTCAATAGCGTTGCATAACACAATTTCAGGTTTGTATTTTCGAATCATTTTTATGACTTCTAATTGGTGCTTTTCATCATTGGCAAAAAAACCATCACGCAAACCTAAATTTTCACGAACTAAAACCCCTAAAATTTCAGCTGCATCTTTTGCTTCCTGATCTCTGGTTTCTGCGGTACCGCGGGTTCCTAATTCACCACGCGTTAAATCAACAATACCTACTTTCTTGCCCAGAGATACTTCTTTTAAAATTGTTCCCGCACAACCCAATTCTACATCGTCCGGATGCGCACCAAAGGCTAATATATCTAATTTCATTTTTTTTATTTTTAGTCACAGTTTACAGTCTCAGTATTTAGTCTCAGTATTCAGTCTCAGCAAAACTGAAAACCGTGACTGAGACTAAATACTGAGACTGTAAACTTATTTTTTTTAAGCTATTCTCAAAACTCTTTTCATTGTCATTGACTTATTTACGCTTTCCTCCCATTCTTTTTCAGGCATACTTTCTTTTGTGATTCCGCAGCCCATATACAAAATAGCGTTATTGTCCTGAATTTGCATGCTTCGTAAATTTACAAATAAATCAGAACTAATATCATTATGTGCAAAACTGCTGTTTAATTCGCCCAGAAAACCCGTATAAAAAGTTCTGTCGTAATTTTCGTTTTCAATAATAAATGTTCTTGCTTTTTTCTTTGGCAAACCACAAACTGCAGGAGTTGGATGCAGCGTATCGATTACTTCTTCCAAGGTAGAATTATCATTCAGAACTCCGGAAATATCTGTTTTAATGTGCCAGATTGAACCCGCTTTTACACTGTAAGGCGCTGTTACATGTACTGAAGAAGCTACTTCGCGCAATCGTTTTACAATAAAATCAGTTACATATTGCTGTTCATCTTTTTCTTTTTGCTGCCACGCAATATCAGTTTCCAAAGTTGCTTTTTGCGTTCCGGCCAAAGCCATTGTTTCAAAAACATTTCCGTTTGCCTTTAATAATTGCTCCGGCGTTGCCCCCATCCAAAAACCAATTTCAGGATGAAAAAAGCAATACGAAAAAGTAGTAGGATACAATTCGATCAAATGCTGAAAAGTGGTTATAAAATCAAATTCGGCCAAATTAACCTTTTCGCTTCTCGACAAAACCACTTTTTTGAATTCTTCATTTTTAATCGCTTCAATTCCTTTTGATACTAAATCTTCATATTGTGTTTTGGCGTCTGAATCAAAAATCAGATCTTCGATTTCAATCGTATCAAAAGAAGTTTCGTCTTGTTCTGCTGTTAAAATTTCAGATTCGTTCTCCGGAATCAAAATCAGTTGTTTTTCATCAAAAGATGCAAACACAAAGCCTTTTTCTTTATAATTGAAGATTTTATGCAACGTATCATTTTGCTGTAAAAGCCCAAAAATATTTCTGGAATTGGGTTTAGAATACATTACAAAAGGCAGTTGCTTATCGTAATGTTTTTTTATTTTAGAAAAAAAGTCATTCATGTTCTATTCTGTTTTCTTTTTTTCCAAAACCATATTGGTCAGTTTGCAAAGCGATATGAGATTTCCGGCTTCATCAGTGATTTTTATTTCCCAAAGATGAATACTTCTTCCTTTATGGATGATTCTTGCCGTCCCAAAAACCCAGCCTTCGCGAATACTTTTTAAGTGATTGGCCGAAATTTCAATTCCGCGTACTTCTTGTTCTTTTGGATTAATAAAAAAAAATGATGCTGCACTTCCCACACTTTCTGCCAAAGCTACAGATGCGCCTCCATGCAAAAGTCCCATTGGTTGGTGAACGGACGGATTTACTGGCATTTTTGCTGTCAAAAAATCTTCTCCGGCATCTATATATTCTATTTTTAGCGTTTCCATTAGCGTGTTTTTAGAAAACTCATTACAACGCGCTAAGATTTGCTCTTTTGTATAATTCATTTAAATCAGGCTTTAAAATCGTAAAATTAAAGAAAAGAAGAGATACAAATTAGAAAATCCAATTCTAAATTAAAAATCAACTTCAATCATGTAAGTTTTTTGTTATTTTTACAAAAACAATCAATATTAATCTGCGGCTGAAACGTAATTTTTTTTGCCACAGATTACACAAATTAAAACAGATTAAATATTTATAGACAAGAGTCGAAAAATCTTTTTAATCCTTTTAGTTGTGGCAAAAAACTTTATTCAAATGCGTCAATACTTTATACTTTTTATTTTTGGTTTACTTATAACTTTCAGCTCTTGCAGAACTGATTTTGATACCGTTGCCAGTTCCGGAGATTTAAAGTTTTCAAAAGATACGGTGTATTTAGATACTGTATTTAAAAATATTGGCTCTAGTACTTACCAGCTTAAAGTATATAACAAAAGTAAAGACGATATTTCGATTCCTGTAATTCAGTTAAAAAACGGATTAAATTCAAAATACCGAATGACGGTTGACGGAATGGCCGGAACCAACGGAAAAATCTTTAAAGATGTTACGCTTTTAGCCAAAGACAGTTTGTATATTTTTATAGAAACTACCGCAGATATCACAGATGCAAATCCTGCTGATTTTTTATATACAGATCAAATTCAGTTCGACAGTGGCACAAATCTTCAGGAAGTCGCACTGGTTACTTTAGTTCAGGATGCTGTTTTTCTTTATCCAAAACAAAATCCTGACGGAACTAAAGAAAAAATCAAAATTGACGGAAAAGATGTTGATGGTTTTTATCTGAATGAAAATGATGCCGTAAACGGAAATGAATTGCTCTTTACCAAACAAAAACCGTATGTTATTTATGGATACGCAGGAGTTCCTGAAAGTAAAACCGTTACTTTTGAAGCCGGAGCACGAGTTTTTTTTCACTCTAATTCAGGACTTTATATAGACAATCAGGCATCACTTCAAATTAATGGTACTGCATCTTCAACTGATAAACTGGAAAATGAAGTTATTTTTGAAGGTGACCGGCTGGAATCTCTTTACGATGATATTCCCGGACAATGGAACTCTGTTATTTTTGCAAACGGAAGTAAAAATCATTCCATCAATCATCTTACCTTAAAAAATGCCATTACAGGTTTAAACATAAAAAGTCCTGATAATACAACTACCATCCAAATAAAAAACACACAGATTTATAATTGTGCCGAATATGGAATCCTGGCTCAAAACGCGCATATTAACGGAGAAAACATTGTGATCAATTATGCCGGATTAGCGGGTTTATCTTGTGTTTATGGCGGAAATTATATTTTCACACATTGTACCTTCAATAATAATTGGCAAGGAAGTTCACAGTTTGCCGTTAATTTAAGCAACAGTTTAGCCGGAGCAACACCGGAAACCAACCCTTTAACTCAGGCAACTTTCAATAATTGCATTATTTATGGTTCAGCAAGCAACGAATTTAATTTGAATAAAAATACAAATACTGCTTTCGTTTATCAATTAAACAATTGTTTACTAAAATTCAGTACCACTTCAAATCCTGATTATCAATTTAAAACAGATGTGGCACATTACAACCAAATCATCTTAAATGAAAATCCCAAGTTCTTGAATGTTTCAAAAAACAAATTCAATATCGACAATACTTCTGCCGCTTTCGCGAAAGGGAATCCCGCTTATATAATTCCGTTAGATATTATTGGGGCAACCAGAACTTCTCCTCCTGATTTGGGCGCATATCAAAGCGCGGCTTTCCCTAAGTAGTTTTGTTTTCACTATATAAGTGATATAAGAATAATTTAAGTTTTTTTTTGAACGTGCTATTTGTCATTTCGAGGTACGAGAAATCACACTAAAAATTCCGCAAAGAAAATCGACATGTAGATGTACGAGTGCGATTTCTCGTACCTCGAAATGACAAACTTAATGATAAAAAAAACTTTGCGACTTCGCGTCTTTGCGAGATTATTTCAAAAACTTTCAAAAGTTCACTTATACAACTCAAAACCAAACAGTAAGAAAATTTTTCTAAAATTAAAGATCACTTAACACAGTGTATTCTTAAAAGTAGTATTTTTGATACAATTAATAAATTAGAAACCTAAAATTCAATTTATTAGCCACCCAAATCTTAAACTATTTTTATGAAAAAAAACTACTCTTTGCTCTTATTGATTTTTGTTACGTTGGGTTTTGCCCAGATACCTTCAGGTTATTATAACACCGCAACCGGAACAGGTTATACCCTAAAAACTCAATTGTACAATATTATTAAAGACCATACTAATAATGGTTATGCCGGTTTGTACACGACTTATCAAACCTCTGACGTGGATAATTTCTATGAAAATGACGGAACTGTTTTAGACATGTATTCTGAAAATCCGTCAGGAACAGACCCATACAATTACAGCATCGGAAGCACACAAAGATGTGGAAATTATTCTGCAGAAGGCGATTGCTATAACAGAGAACACATTATACCACAATCTGTATTTAATGAGCAATCACCAATGGTTGCTGATGCACATTTTATAACTCCAACCGACGGAAAAGTAAACGGAATGCGTTCTAATTATCCCCATGGAACTGTAAGTTCAGTAACTTACACTTCACAAAACGGAAGCAAATTAGGATCAAGTTCTGTATCTGGATATTCAGGAACTGTTTTTGAACCTGTAAATGCTTTTAAAGGTGATATCGCCAGAATGTACTTTTATTTCGCCACCCGATATGAAAATAACGTTGCAGGTTATAGCTATGCCATGTTTGATGGTTCAAGTAATAAAGTTTTTACAACTGCCTTCTTAAATATGCTTTTAGCCTGGAATGCACAAGATCCTGTAAGCGCAAGAGAAATTGCAAGAAACAATGCAATTTACGCACGTCAGAACAATAGAAATCCATATATCGATCATCCGGAATATGTAAATCAAATTTGGGGAGGTACTGCTCCTTCCGGAGATACTCAGGCTCCAACTACTCCAACCAGTTTGGCTTCTACAGCAAAAACAGCAACCTCTATTACAGTTGCATGGAGTGGTTCTACAGATAATGTTGCCGTAACTGGTTATGATGTTTATGCAAATAATGTCCTGAAAAACACGGTTAGTACTTTAGATTATACCATTACAGGATTAACTGCTTCAACAACTTACAGCATTTATGTTAAGGCAAAAGATGCTGCAGGAAATACTTCCGGATCAAGCAATGTAATTTCTGTTACAACAAATGCAGGCGGCGGAACCGGCGGAACAGCAAGCGATATCTTATTCTCTGAATACATTGAAGGATCAGGAAATAATAAAGCCCTTGAAATTGCCAATAACACCGGAAGTTCTGTAAGTTTATCTGCTTATACTGTAAAAAAACAAACTAATGGCGCCGGATCATGGAGCACAGGTTTAGCATTAAGCGGAACATTAGCTTCGGGAAGCAAATTTACGATCGTAAACAGTTCGATGTCATCAACTTGTTTTGCTCCGAGCTCAGCAAATATTTCGACAACAGCAACTGAATTGACTTTTAACGGAAATGACGCTGTAGGTTTATTCAAAAATGGTGTTTTGATTGACATCATAGGAACTTTTAACGGAGGAACTGCCAACTTTGCTGCTGATGTTACTTTAAGAAGAAAATCAACGGTAACGGCTCCAAGTACAACATTTAGCCTTAGCTCACAATGGGATTCATACACAGTGGACACTTGTTCTAATCTGGGTGCTAAACCTGGAGAAACTCTATCTGTTGATACACCAGAAGAAACTATTACTGAATTGAGTGGACTTATTTTATATCCAAATCCAACTCACGGTAACTTTACCATTTACTTTGATAATACTGGTTCATCATACTCTATCGAGATAATTTCTATAGTAGGTCAAAAGGTATTTGAGCAATCAAACATCACTGATTCATTATCGACGATAAACAATTTGCCAAAAGGCATTTACATTGTTCGTATTAATAAAGATGCTGAAACTTTTGCAAAAAAGATCATTATCAACTAATTAATAACGAGTGCTTACTAAAGTAAAAGCGGCAATATTGCCGCTTTTTTTATACAAATACTTGAGTTTTTTTTCACGCAGATTTAGCAGATAAGGGAGATATAAAGCTTACTAAATGATTTGCGCAGATTTAATAATTAATTTAATCAATTAAAAATCCGCTTAATCTGCCAAATCTGCGTGAAACAAAAAAAAAACTTCGCGTTATACGACTTTGCCAGCAAAATTCACACACTAATTAGATGAACTTATATTACTTATATGGTTTAAAAAAACATCTATATATTTTTTCAAAAGAGTTTCTTTTCAAATTTGCGCTTACTATTTATTTACACTAAATTTGCACCTCAATACAACAAACTACACATCACAATGATCCATTTCTTTGAAAACCAAAGCAAAACTGTTTTTGCCGTACAAACGCAAAACGAAATTTCGGCTCAAGACATTTCAAAACTAAACTGGCTTTTTGCCAACTCTAATAAGATCGAAAAATCCGCCTTGACGGATTTTTTTGTTGGTCCACGTGCCACTATGATCACACCTTGGAGTACAAATGCTGTAGAAATTACTCAAAATATGGGTATTCCGGGCATTATCAGAATTGAGGAATTTCATCCGGCAACGGAAGATTTCACGGATTTTGATCCAATGCTTTCACAAAAATTCAATCAATTAGATCAGGAGATTTTCACGATTAATGTTCAGCCGGAACCAATTTTGGAAATCGATGATATTGCAACTTACAACAAAGTCGAAGGTTTGGCTTTAAGCCAGGAAGAAGTAGATTACTTAGACAATCTTGCTGTAAAACTAGGAAGAAAGTTAACTGATTCTGAGATTTTTGCTTTCTCACAAGCGAATTCAGAACACTGTCGTCACAAAATCTTCAACGGAACTTTTGTAATTGACGGCGAAGAAAAAGAGACTTCTCTTTTTAAATTAATCAAAAAGACATCACAGGAAAATCCTAACGATATAGTGTCTGCTTACAAAGACAACGTTGCTTTTGTAAAAGGACCAAAAGTGCAGCAGTTTGCACCAAAAACAGCTGACAAACCAGATTATTATGAGATAAAAGAATTTGATTCAGTTTTATCTTTAAAAGCAGAAACACACAATTTCCCAACAACTGTAGAGCCTTTTAACGGAGCTGCAACAGGTTCTGGAGGAGAAATTCGTGACCGTTTAGCTGGTGGTCAAGGTTCTTTGCCATTAGCCGGAACAGCAGTTTACATGACTTCATATTCTCGTTTGAACGACGAAAGAAAATGGGAAAATGCTGTTGAAGAAAGAAAATGGCTGTACCAAACTCCAATGGATATTTTGATCAAAGCTTCAAACGGAGCTTCTGATTTTGGAAATAAATTCGGGCAACCGTTAATTACAGGTTCAGTTTTAACTTTCGAACATTCAGAAAACGACCGTAAAATTGGTTACGATAAAGTAATCATGCAAGCGGGTGGAATTGGTTACGGAAAATTAGATCAGGCAATCAAAAAGAAACCACAAGAAGGTGATAAAATCGTAATTCTTGGTGGAGAAAATTATAGAATTGGTATGGGTGGAGCTGCGGTATCCTCTGCAGATACAGGAGCTTTTGGTTCAGGAATTGAATTAAATGCTATTCAGCGTTCAAACCCTGAAATGCAAAAACGTGCTGCTAACGCCATTCGTGGTTTGGTAGAAAGTGACAATAACCCAATTGTTTCGATTCACGATCACGGAGCTGGAGGGCACTTAAATTGTCTTTCTGAATTAGTGGAAGAAACCGGTGGATTAATCGATTTGGATAAATTGCCAGTTGGAGATCCAACACTTTCTGCAAAAGAAATTATTGGTAACGAATCTCAGGAAAGAATGGGATTGGTTATTGGTCAAAAAGATATTGATACTTTACAAAGAATTGCCGACAGAGAGCGTTCGCCAATGTATCAGGTTGGAGATGTAACGGGAGATCACCGTTTTACTTTCGAATCAAAATCAAATGGTTCAAAACCGATGGATTATGCTTTAGAAGATTTCTTCGGAAGTTCTCCAAAAACGGTTATGAACGACAAAACTATTGATAGAAAATATGCTGATGTTGCTTATGACAAGGCTGATTTCGAAAAATATTTACAAGATGTTTTACGTCTTGAAGCTGTTGCATCAAAAGACTGGTTGACTAATAAAGTGGACCGTTGTGTGGGTGGAAAAGTAGCAAAACAACAAAACGCAGGACCTTTGCAATTGCCGTTGAATAATGTGGGAGTTATGGCGCTGGATTATTTAGGTAAAGAAGGAATCGCAACTTCTATTGGACACGCTCCTATTGCTGCTTTGATTGATCCGGTTGCAGGAAGTAGAAATGCTATTGCAGAATCGTTATCAAACATTGTTTGGGCACCAATTAAAGATGGTTTAAAAGGAATTTCTTTATCTGCAAACTGGATGTGGGCTTGTAAAAACGAAGGTGAAGACGCTCGTTTGTACGCTGCTGTTGAAGGTTGCTCCCATTTTGCAATCGAATTGGGAATCAATATTCCTACAGGAAAAGATTCACTTTCGATGAAACAAAAATATCCAAACGACGAAGTAATCGCCCCGGGAACGGTTATTATTTCGGCTGGAGGAAATTGTACAGATATTAGAAAAGTAGTGGAGCCGATTTTACAGAAAAACGGAGATTCTATTTATTATATCAATTTGTCTCAGGATGATTTCAAATTAGGAGGTTCCTCTTTTGCACAAATCAGAAACACAATCGGAAAAGAAACTTCTACAATTAAAGACGCTTCTTTCTTCAAAAATGCTTTTAATACCGTTCAGGAATTAATCGGCGAAAGCCAAATTTTAGCCGGACACGATATCGGAAGCGGTGGTTTAATTACTACTTTATTAGAATTGTGTTTTGCTGATGTAAACCTTGGAGCTAAAATTGATTTCTCTGCATTTACTGAAAAAGACTTATTGAAAATTCTTTTCGCAGAAAACATCGGAATCGTTTTCCAGGCAAAATCTGATGCAGTTGTTGAAGCTAAATTAAACGCTAACAATATCGAATTTTTCAAATTAGGTACAGTAACGACAAGCGAGACTTTAGACCTTGGACTTTGGACTTTAGACATAAAAGCTTACAGAGACATTTGGTTCGAAACTTCTTATTTATTAGATCAAAAACAATCTAAAAACGGAAGAGCTCAGGCACGTTTCGAAAACTACAAAAATCAGGTTTTACAATATACTTTCCCAGCGCACTTTACAGGAAAAAAACCTGTAATCGATGCTTCAAAACCAAGACCAAAAGCGGCTATTATTCGTGAAAAAGGAAGTAATTCTGAGCGTGAAATGGCAAATGCTATGTACTTAGCCGGATTTGACGTAAAAGACGTTCACATGACAGATTTAATTTCTGGTCGTGAAACACTTGAAGACATTCAGTTTATTGGTGCAGTTGGAGGATTCTCTAACTCAGATGTTTTAGGTTCTGCTAAAGGTTGGGCCGGAGCATTTTTATACAATGAAAAAGCAAAAACAGCTTTGGATAAATTCTTTAAAAGAGAAGATACTTTATCTGTTGGAATCTGTAACGGTTGTCAGTTATTTATGGAACTTGAAGTAATTAATCCAGAGCATGAAGTTCACGGAAAAATGCTTCATAACGAAAGCCAAAAACACGAAAGTATCTTTACTTCTGTAAAAGTACAAGAGAATAATTCGGTTATGTTATCGACTTTGGCCGGAAGTACTTTAGGAGTTTGGGTTTCACACGGAGAAGGAAAATTTAATTTACCTTATGCAGAAGACCAATACAACATTGTTTCTAAATATGCTTACGAAGGATATCCAGCAAACCCTAACGGTTCTGATTATAACACGGCAATGATGTGTGATAAAACAGGAAGACATTTGGTTATGATGCCTCATATTGAGCGTTCGACTTTCCAATGGAACTGGGCTCATTATCCAAAAGACAGAAACGACGAAGTTTCGCCTTGGCATGAAGCTTTTGTTAACGCAAGAAAATGGATTGAGAAAATCTAAATTTAGTTTTCATTATAAAAAAAATGCCTCGATGTTATCGAGGCATTTTTTTTAACGTTTTAAGGAAGTTGCCAGACCCGTTATGATACTGGCAGAAGCAAAAGCAACTAATCCCGAAGCAATAGCGGCTTGTCCCGCAAAAAACTGATCTTCGATGATTCTTGCCTGAAATAGTGTTCCACCGGCTAATCCGGCAATTAATCCTAAACCAATTCTACCAAGATACCACCATGGTTCAGGATCTGGCGGCGGAGGTGTAGGAAATTTAAAAAAACGTCTCCACCAGCCCGGGTAAAGTGTTCCACACCATCCCAGCGCTAAATAAAATAAAGTTGCCATACTATTAAATTTAAATATTGCCTACTCGTTTGCTTTTCGGCGTTCGCATCTTAATAAGACAAAACTATATAACACTCTAATAAATTTTATAAGGTTATTTCCTGTTTATTAAAGGGAAAAACACCCTTTTTTAGATAATATTTATTTCTGTTTAAGCGTTTCTAAGATTAACTTAATAATATCTTAAGGCACTTTAAGAAGCTGTATTTACTGGGATAAATATCTTTGTCTCATGAAAAAATGGAGCCAAAACCTATCGCTTTTAAGTATCTTATTTATATTAAGTCAATTTTCATTTGGACAAAATTCCTCTTTAAAAGGAACTGTCTCTGATGGAAAACTTCCTGTGGAATTTGTAGATGTTATTTTAAAAAATGCAAATGATTCTACAAAAGTTGCAGGTTATGCTGTTACAGATGCTTCTGGGAATTTTGATTTAGAAAATATCCTTTCCGGTGATTATCAATTATCTTTCAGATTGATTGGATTCAAAACTGTTTCTCAAAAAGTAAAACTTAATGGTTCTCCCCTTTTTATAGGCAATATAATTTTACAAAATGACGCTAATTTACTGAATGCTGTTGTGGTGAATTCCCAGAAAAAACAAATTCAGAAAACAGACGAAGGTTTTGTTTTTAATGCTGTTTGGAATATTTCCCAATCCGGAGGAACGGCGACAGATATGCTAAAAAGTATTCCGACAGTTGCTGTTGATGCTGATGGTGGAATAACGCTGAGAGGAAAATCGCCTATGATTTTGATTAACGGGAAAAATTCTGCCATTACTAATATGGATCAGATTGCAGCAAGCAGTATCGAAAGCATTGAGGTTATTAGTAATCCCACGTCCAAATATGATGCGAATGCAGAAAGCGGAATCATCAATATCAAGTTAAAGAAAAACAATCAAAGTGGGATTAATGGTGCTGTAGTTCTAGGCAGTGGCTTTGGCGCAAAAGGAAGACTGAACAGTTCTGTGCTTTTAAATCAAAAAACGGAGAAATGGAATTTTGGTTTAGGATATGACAATCGATTTGCCGGAAGAACAAAAAAGATAAAAGGAGAAAGAATTAATAATTTTATTGATGACGAACATTTTATCAATCAAAACAGAAATGACGAACGAACTGAAGGATTGCAGAATCTAAAACTGAATATTGATTTCTCTCCAAACGATCGAAACAGCTTTTCGTTTGAAGCTCTGGGCAATATGGAAAGTCAGGATAATGATGAAACTTTATATACGCACGTAAACACAAGTACAAATCAGTTTTATTCTTTCAACAGGAGACATTCTCTGGAATTAGAGCGTTCAAAAGTGGGTGAACTGGCTTTAAGTTATGATCGCAAATTTACTGATGATCGCAAAAACCTCAACGCCAGTATTACTTCCTCTTTTAATAAACATAGAGAAAATACCAATATTGATACTTTTAATTACGATCAGTATAATACTCAAATTGCTGACGCTTTTTTGCAACGGACACATAATTATGAACACGAAAATATATCTAATGCCATTGTCAATTATGCATTCCCTGTTTCTGATAAATCGATTGTAGAAACAGGTTACAAAGGAACTTTCCGTTTTTTTAATTCTGATTTCGAAAGTGCTGATATGACAAATGGTGAATATGTAATAAATCCTTTGGCGAGTAATGGTTTTAAATTCAACGAACAAATAAATGCGGTTTATGGTTTGCTAAACTCTTTTATTGGTGATAAAGAGAATCCAAAATGGAAATACAATCTGGGTTTGCGTGCAGAAAATGTTTCTAACACCGGAGCCACAAAAAACAATAGTGATCGTTTTAATAATGATTATTTGAAGCTTTTTCCATCAGCATCTTTGCAATTGAATTTAAAAGGAGATGAATTTGTAAAAATTGGATATAGCAAACGTATCAACCGTCCGGATTTAGATGATCTGAATCCATTTATAGATATTACGGATGCCCTGAATCCTCATGGTGGAAATCCGTATTTGAAACCTGAAATTATTCATATCGCTGAGATGAGTTATAATAAAGACTGGTCGAAATACTCGTTTTCTACGAATGCTTTTTACAGAAATGCTACTAATACGATAAAACAATATGCAGAACTACAGGATAATGGAGTGATTTTGCTGCAGCCACGTAATATAGGAAGTACCATAACGTATGGTCTGGAAACTATTTTTAGTCTAAAACCAATTGGCTTTTATGACGCCAATATTAGCATAACAGCTTTTGAGCAGAATATAGATGCTTCAAATCTCGCACAAGATGTTGTAAATAACGCTTTTAGCTGGTACGGAAAAATCATCAATAATTTTGCTCCCTGGAAAGGCGGAAAACTACAAATAATTGGTAATTATAATTCGGCATTGGCAACTCCGCAAGGAAAAAGAATTCCTATTTATAATGTTGATATGGGTTTTCAGCAGAAGATTGGTAAAGGAAATGCGCGTTTAGGATTAGTGGTCACAGATATGTTCAACACACTTGAAAGCGGCTATAAAAACAATACCTTGTTATTTAGTAACAACAGAACTTCAAAATCAGACACTCGTGCTTTAATGCTAACTTTTGCTTATACTTTTAAGTCTGATTTTAAAGAAAAACTATTAGAAAACCAATTTTCAACGGAGTAAATTTTCATATAAATAAAAAAATTCATTCTTGTAATTTGGATTCATTTTTCTATCGAAATTTGAACTATATTCGCCAAAAAAATTATGCCACTGATTTTTTTTCGTTTCCAAAAACTCTTAAACCTACATAGAATGAAATCAATACATTTATTGCTTATCACATTATTTTTTGTCTCAGCACAATCTTATTCTCAAGTTCAGGTTGACCAAATTACCTATAATGGTCGTGATCATTATATTACCACAACTATTGGTTATCCAGCTCCCGGAACTTATATTCCAACAGGTCAAAAAGCGCCCAGTACGGTTTTAAATCCGGATGGAACAGGTGTTATTCAGGCAGATGATTTAACTAAAACAAAAATAAACTGGGGAATCGAATGTACGGAGGAAGGAATTCCGGTTTTTAAAGAAGGTTTCAATAGTGCCTCTTATACATTCTGGTATAGAAACAACGGAAGTGAAGCCTGGAATTATTCTCAATTTTCTATTCATTTTACCAAGAAAAAAATGTTTTTAATGGGAGAAAGAGTAAAAGATTATGTGGATTATAATGTGCAATAATCACATTCAGGATTTGCGTAAAATATAAGGTTTTCTCGGTATTTCAAAAAATTACTACAAAAAAGAAAACGTTTTCGTAAAATTTCTATATTACCTATAATTTTTCCCATAAAATTGTATAAAATTAAAAATCATACCTAAATTTTATTTAATTTGCGGTAAAATTCAATATATTAAACATGGTTTCAATCACACGCCTTTTTGATTTTCCCTATTATCAACAAGAAACTTACAACCTTCCAGTTGCTTTGGCAACCAAAAAAAATGGAGTCTGGGAAAAAACATCTAGCCAGGAATATATTGCAAAAGCTAATGCTGTTTCAAGAGCATTATTACGTATGGGCATTCAAAAAGATGATAAAATTGCCTTAATCACTTCAAATAATCGCAGCGAATGGAATATCATGGATATTGGTATTCTGCAAACCGGAGCTCAAAACGTTCCTATTTACCCAACAATAGCCGAAGAAGACTACGAATATATATTAAATCACAGCGGTAGTATTTACTGTTTTGTATCTGATGAAGAAGTACTTGGCAAAGTAAATGCCATTAAAGCAAATGTACCCTCATTAAAAGAAGTCTATTCATTTAATGAAATCGAAGGCTGCAAACACTGGTCTGAATTATTGACACTTGGTGAAGATGAAAGCAACCAGAATGAAGTTGAAACAAGCAAAGACAGCATCAAAGAAGATGATCTGGCTACTATTATATATACTTCAGGAACAACCGGAAGACCAAAAGGCGTTATGCTGTCGCACAAAAATATTGTGTCGAATGTTTTAGACAGCGCACCAAGAATTCCGTTTGATGCAGGAAAAAGCACCGCTTTGAGCTTCTTGCCTATTTGCCATATTTTTGAAAGAATGATTTTGTATATCTATCAATATTATGGTGTTTCTGTTTATTTTGGTGAATCGATTGATAAAATTAGTGACAACTTAAAAGAAGTACGACCTACAGTAATTACAGCTGTACCGAGACTTTTAGAAAAAGTTTACGATAAAATTTATGCTAAAGGAACTGAATTGACCGGCATCAAGAAAAAACTATTTTTCTGGGCTATTGATTTAGGTTTAAAATATGAGCCATACGGAGCCAATGGTTTCTGGTATGAATTTCAGTTAAAAATTGCCCGCAAACTTATTTTCAGCAAATGGAAAGAAGGATTGGGCGGTAATTTAGATTTAATGGTATCAGGAAGTGCTGCTTTACAGCCACGTTTAACGAGAGTTTTTGCTGCTGCCGAAATTCCGGTTATGGAAGGTTACGGTTTATCAGAAACATCGCCTGTAATTGCCGTAAACGACCAAAGAAACAAAGGTTTTAAAATAGGAACCGTTGGAAAAGTAATTCGTAATGTTGAAGTTAAGATTGCACAAGACGGAGAAATCCTTTGCAAAGGACCTAATGTAATGTTGGGATATTTTAAGGATCCTGAAAAAACTGCCGAAGCTTTACAAGACGGATATTTTCATACTGGAGATATTGGTGAAATTGACAGCGAAGGTTTCCTGAAAATTACCGACCGTAAAAAAGAAATGTTCAAAACCTCAGGAGGAAAATATATCGCTCCGCAGCTGATTGAAAATGCCATGAAACAATCTCGTTTTATTGAGCAAATCATGGTAATTGGTGATGGCGAAAAAATGCCGGCTGCCTTTATTCAGCCAAACTTTGAGTTTGTAAAAGAATGGGCAAAGCTTCACAAAATAACTTTAGGAAGCAGTAATGCAGAAATTAGTGCCAATCCGGATGTCATTAAACGTATCGACGAAGAAGTAGAAGGAATTAATGAAAAATTTGGACATTGGGAAAAAATCAAACGTTTTGAGTTAACTCCGGATGTCTGGTCTATTGATGGCGGACAATTGACTCCAACTTTAAAACTGAAACGTAAAATCATCAAAGAAATTTACAAAGATCTTTACGCTAAAATCTACGATCATAATTAAATCAAAATAATATAACCAAACGAAAAAGGCTGTCTCATAAGGACAGCCTTTTTTACTTTATGAAGATTTCCTTCAATTGAATAATGGCGTTCTAGCCACTCGAAAACCTTGGATTTCCCGGATATCTCTCCTGATCTCTTTTCTTAGAAAACAGCGTTGTGAAATTTGAAAAAAGATTCCTTTGTTTAGGATATTCTCCTGATTTTTCATTTTTATCTTGTCCAAAATCCGCTATTTCTCTGGTTTTTTTCTCTACTTGAACAATCGGTTTAGCTTTGTAGCTGCTTTCAATTTGTTTAGCATCTTCCATTCTACACATTTTATTAAAGTTTTTAAAAGGACGCGGTTGAAAATCGACCATAATTGCTGCAAGGTTTATTGCATCAATATTCGTTGGGTCCGTTTCGCCCTTAAAGAAAGTTTCGATAGGTCTGAACTTATCTTTCTGCTCCTTAAATTTATTCTTTTTGGTATGATCGAAATCTATAGAAAATAAATTTCTAAAAACATTCAAGTCATCCTGAGTTGCGTTGTTCTCGAAAATAAGCCAGCAAAAATCACGTAGTTTTCCACGAGAAGGGCTGTACAAATAATCAAAGTATTCGCCTTCTTTTTCTATCTCATATTTATTTCTAATTGCTTTTTTGTATTGGTCTAATGTATTGTTATTCATAATATTTTATTTTAACTGGTTATTGTTAATCTTAGGTAATCTGCCACTAAGGCTCAAAGACACTAAGGTTTATTTTTTATTTTTACGGGATAATCACTCGCTTTTTTGTTTCATTAATATTTTTTCTGTCTCTCGCTAAGACGCCAAGTCGCTAAGCTTTTTACTTTGAATCTTTGCACCTCTGCGACTTTGCACGAAAATCATTTTACGCATTACTTTTTCAGTCTGTTGCTAAGTCACTAATTTTTTTAATTCAGTTCTTTATAAAAAATCTTTGTGCCTTAGTGCCTTCGTGGCAAACTTTATTTTTTTTGCATAAAAAAAGCACCCGATTAAAGGTGCTTCATGAGATTGCATAAGATATGTATATCCTACTGCCATTCATGCACCTGTATTGTAAAACATCCCGAAACGAATCCTGGGGCGTGTAATTCTCTACTATATGAGTTATATTTAAAATCCATTTTATTTTTATTTGTTGTGTTGTATTTATTCTATTGTATGTTTAAATCATTGTTGTTTGAAATTCTATCTTCAGAATTCTTCGACAAAGATATAGTGTAAAATATCAATTATCCAAATCATTTTTAACATTTATTTTACTGATAATCAATTACTTACACTCAAAAAAGAGCATAAGAATTCCTGTCCGCATACTTGAGCAGATTCTTAATTATATCAATTGATTGTATCTCACCAGATTACTTTTCAAGATTATATTTTGCTATTTGATTTAATCATTAAACTTTGGTTTATTATTTTTTTAATTATTTTTAGTCAACTGTTATTTTTTATCATTTTCTGTCTTAATAAGTAATCTAAATTGTCGCACTTCGATTTTTCTCAGTGTGGCAAAAACAAAAAAAGCGCCCCGAAAAGGACGCTTTTTTATATATTTATGTTGAGCTTGTAACTATCATTTACACTTCAATTCATTAAAATACATATCACATCCTGAACCTTTAGCAAGAATAAATCCGGCTAAACGATCGCTATATTGTCTTTCCGACACGGTGATATTTATGTTTTTCATTTCCATTTCAGGAACAAATGTACAATATATTTTAACATTTATATAGCATTAGTGCTGAAATATTTATCAAACAGACCTCAATTTTAACCTAAATTTTCCCTTTAAAAACCGTGTTACCTCTTAATAATTTTATATTTTTGAGAATATACGCACACTTTATTTTTTATCAATACAGTCCCTAAAATAGCATGAAAAAATACCTCAAATACATCGACGGAAACTCTGATAAGTTTTGGCAAATTGAAGTTACAGGATTAGAATATACTGTAACTTATGGAAAAAACGGAACATCAGGAACTTCTCAAATCAAATCATTTGCTACAGACGAAGAATGTCTGAAATCAGCAGAAAAAATACTAGCCGAAAAAGTAAAAAAAGGATACTCAGAAACGGGTGATGTTGCTGTGGCTTCAAAACCCAAAACAGCCAAAAGCGCTAAATCTGATGAAGTTCTGGAAGAATATGAAGCTATTATAAAAGCTAAAAATATAGATTTATTATTGCCTCTTCTTAAAGAAAAATCAAAAGGAAATATTGAGGCTTTAAAAAAGCTGATCAAAAAAAGCAAACGTTATTTTATGACCTACACAGATCTTACAAAAGATCCTGGTTATGTAAAAAAAGACAAACATGATTATGGCTGGGGAACCCGCGGCGATAAAAAACAAAGCGATATTATCACACTTAGCGCCATCGCCTTATTTGATAAAACCGAAATTAATTCCTGGGATGAAGCTTTGAGTTTATTAAACGAACTTGACGAGAAACCTCAGGTTATGGAGATTTTATTGTGGGCAAAACCGAACTGGCTTGATACGTTTATTTTAGATAAAGTAAAAAGACAAGACTGGGTAGGATTTAATTATCATACGCTGCGAAAATTAGAGGAACAGAATTTATTACAATTTAATCCCGAATTATACGCTTTGACTCTTGCCGCAACAAATGAGTGGCGCGCAAAGGTAAAAACACGGGCTTTTATCAATAATTTATTAAAGGATAAACTGGCTTATGAAAGAGATATTCCGGAATTGTTTAATTACGAAACTATTTTGCACAACAGTTACTTTAGAGATAACGACTCGCAAAACTATGATGAATTTCTAACTTGGGCGGTTGTTTATCAATCATTATTGAAAGAGAAAAAGATGGATCGTGCTTTTTTCATCGAAAATGCCATACTTATCCAGACCAAAGAATGGAACAATAACCTGAAGTCATTTTTTAGAAAAAGAATCGAAGAATTTAATCTTACTGCCGATGAACTTATCCTTCATCAGGAAAATATATTCTCTTTTCTACACAATCCGTATCCGCCTATAACGAGTTACGGAATTGAACTGATCAAGAAAATTTACGATCATCCCAAATTCAAAACCAAATCATTTCTGGAATGGCTCGAACCGCTAATGATGCGAAGCGATTGTAAAGCAGCTATTAAAAATGTTTTGCCAATTCTGGAAAAAATCACCAAATCGAATCCTAAACTAAGCGCAAACATCGCATTAATTATTGCAGATATTTATGTCATTGCAGATCTGGCGCTGCAGGAACGTGCTACCAAAATTATTACCAAAATTGCGAACGTAAAAGATAAAGTACTCAAAGAGAAATTATCATCGTATGTAACGCTGATGCAGGGAAATATAAAATCAGGATTGACGCAATTTATAGATGAAGATTCCTTGACAATTGATGATTCTGCACTTGAAGAATATACATTTAATCCTCAAAAAGAGTTATTGCTTACTGAGGAAGTTCAATTGCCAAAGGATTGGAATGATGTTGTTTTTCAGTTTGGAAATTTCATCAATTCAGAAGAAACCGTAGATTCAGAAATTCTATTGAATATCTATATTTCACAAAGAGATTTGTTTCCGGCAGATTATGCTTCGCAATTGCAGCCTTACGAAAAACAATTGCAGAAACATTATTTTGAAGCCGTTCATAAAAATTTTGTGAAAGCATTTTTGCAAAACAAAATAGCAAATATCGATAACAGGTTCAACAGCAAAGTCAACCATTATTCTAAGATTAATACCCTTACTTTAATGCAGTCTTTAATGGAAAAAGTACAGCAAAAAATAGATTCAGGCTCTACTTTGCCCCTGCTTTCTTTACCGAGTCATAAACCATATTGGGTTGCTCCAAAGGTTTTACTGGAAAGAGTTATTGCGTACCAAAATACCAATGAAGAAATTGATTCTGTCGATTTAGCAATTGCAATTGCACGTATGCCGAGAGAAAATGTAGCAGAAGCGATTCCGTTATTAGATAAAATCGAAGGCGAACTCAAACAATTATTATCATTTTGCCTGGGCGTAAATGAAAAAGTCGAATTAGATCCTACGTCTTTATTCTCGAAACTTCTGGCAACAATGGGTAAAACAACCAAAGAAACCGGAAATTTATCGTTATGGGCGGTTGCGGCAAGAACTTTTTATCCGGACAATACTTTCCCTGAATTTGAGAATACGTATCTAAAAGAGATTCCGTTTGTGGTTGCTCCTTTTCAACCTCAACTTAAGTTTAAGGAAAAATGGAACGAATGGACGAATTATCAAACCAAAGAAAAAGAGAGAACGCCGTCGTGGTATGAACTAAGATTCGACTTGCCTAATTATGCTAAAATTCCTAATTATTTGATTTACAGTCTTGATATTTATCAACGATCAAACAGTTGGGATTATTTAATAAATTATGCAGGAAATACCTATTACTGGCACAGTCTTACGCCACAAAACTCAGACGCGCTGGCTTTGACTTTATTACAAAATTGCGGAGTTGCCGATGGTGCAAAACCGGAATTAAAAGGTTTTCTGGACGTAATAAACCGACCAGAATTTAGATTCTCAGACATTAGTTTGTTTTTGTATGCCTGCTGTTTCTTTCAGGAAAAGAAAGATTTACGATTAATGGCATCCGAAGTTTTGATTCAGCTAATCGAAAAACAAGCGATTGAAATTGAGCTTTTTGCCCAGAAAATCGCCTATCTCGCAACCGAAAAATATGGTGTGTTTTTAAGATTGGTCGACGGGTTAATCGCCATCAAGGATGTTTCGTCCTTGCATAATGATGCTTTATTGAAGTTGTTGAACTCATTTTTTTCAACTCTTGATTTAAAAGACAAGTTGCCAACCAACTTCAAGAAAATTATAGAAAACTATCTTGATATTTTAACCAAAACAAATCAGAAACCATCTGCTGAGGCAATTGTTTTCTTTGAGCAATGGAAAGATAACGCATCGCTTAAATCATTGATTAAGCAAATTTTAAAATAAAGAAAATGACAGATCTCGAATATAATTATAAAGGAATTTCGACTTACAGTAAAACCAAAGGCATCAACAATCTGGTTCTGGCGCACCAAACCGAAATTGAAGAAGTCAATAATATCCCTTGTTTTTTCTGGGGAAGTTTGACTGATCCTTACATTACGGCAAAATGCTGGACTACGATTGCCAAAGTGGTTCGTTCCAGTTTTGGACCAATTCCGCCAAGTCTTCGCGATCCTATTGTTTCGGCAGGATCTGAGCGATTGCGTTTCGAAGGATTTTCGTCTTGCAACGGTGTTTATGTGCGACTGGACATGAAACCCGAAGCCATCGACGGAGAATTTATTGCCAACGGAACGACAAATGTCGACTTTAACGACCCGATGCTGAATGCGTTAAACGCTATCCAGAAAAACGAAAAAGTAACACTTGCCGTTGGTCAGCAGGATGTTCAGGTAATTACCAGCAAAGCAAAAGTGACGGAAAAAAAAGTGACTTTGCCCATGCGCTGGATAAAAGGATTAACGAGCGTTCAGTTGTATCTGGCAGATATGGATATTAAGTTTGAATTGAATAAAATTCAGACCATTCAATTGTTTCAAAGTTTACCAAAAGGAGCAGTAAAAGGTGATTTTTTCATAACCAAAAGAGCCGGAAAGTTTATGTTTTCGACTTTAGCAACAGCCGATAGTGTTAGAATTGGCGGTGTACAGCGTTTACGATTATTAGAAGGAATTCTGGCCATTGTAGATAAAATTTTCATTTACGAATCGTCAGACAAACAAACTTGTGCGATAGTGGCTGAGTTTGGAAAAATGCAGCTTCTGATGGCTTTTTCTCCTGATTCGTACCGCGGATTTTCGGGAGAAGGAAATGTACTCGAAACCATGACCGAAAACCTGCCAATAGAATGGGTTTACGGTTTGAACAGTTTACTTAAATCAAACGAAACTTTTGACCCAACAATGCTTTCTATCGAAAATGATATCGATTTTGGCACAATGGACAACCTGACTTCGAATTTATCGTCGATGGGATTATTGGGTTATGATTTAAGCGAAAAGGCGCATTTCTACCGTCGTCTCCCTTTTAAGACTGAACGTATTTTATCGCTAAACCCAAGACTTAAAAATGCAAAAAAACTAATCGATAACGAAGACATCGAAATCGTCGAAAGAAGAGCCAATTATATCGAAGCCAAAGTAAAAGGTTCAGGCGTTTTGCACAAAGTAATAATCGACCACAATTCGCAAAGATGTACTTGCGACTGGTTTACGGCTTATCAGGGCAAAAGAGGAATTTGCAAGCATATTTTGGGAGTTAAGATGATGGTTTCTTAGAAATGATAACTTTTATATAAAAATAAAAATCGCCCTGATGTTGGGGCGATTTTAGACGCAGATTATACGGATTCGCTTTCGCGAAAACGCTGATGTACAAGGATTTTTTTAGATTGTTTTTAATCAATCACACTCAAAATATAAAAAATCGATTTAGGCAAATCATCATAGGTTTTAAGAACAACATAGTACCATTTATTTTCAGTAATATCAACTTCAAACAGATCATTCTTTTTATGGTTTTTAATTGCATCTTCAAATGTTTTGTGCATAACTCCTTCATTAAACCATCCTAAATCACCTTTATTAAAATTACTATCCATAGTATAAATAGTAGCTAATTCTCCAAATGATTTACCTTTTTTGTATAACTTGATAATCTCTTGTCTTTTTTTATTAATAGTTAACTTATTACCATCTAAATAAATATAACTCACTCTCATCGAGACAATAGGTTCCGTTTTTACGATTCTGTATTTATCTATAATATCTTTTTCGAGAAATCTCTTTTTATAATACTCCAGACTATCATTACTAATTTCTAAAGTTGTAATTTCTGCTTTTGGATTTAATTTAATAAAACTCTCAGCTTCTTCAATAGAATTAATTTTTTCCAGATTTTGAGAAGAAGCAACAGTTAAATAAAGAAAGTTAAGCCCAATCAGTAAGTATTTCATCACAATATTATAGTTATTTAATTTTTTTTTCTTTTGATATACTGTTTTCGCTAAGTCGTTTTGCTTGTGCTCTCGCTTTTTCTAAGGTAACAGGAGATTGTTTGGATAGAATTTCCATGCCTAACCTGGCTCTTTCCTGAAATGATATTTTGTAGTCCATTTTTCATGAAGTTTATAATGCAAATATAAAGATTTATAAAGCTATCATTACCTGACAAAAAAAAGCACTTTATTAAAACAAGAAAGAGCAGCATTTCATTCAGACTGATAAACAGAACCTAATATTTAGAAAATATCATAAAAACAACACTATTCTTGATAAGAGAATTTCTCATTATATAAAATGTGCAATGAAAATTGCACATTTTTTTGTTCTACAACAGTTAAGATTAGTTTTATAAATAATTATTTTTAGATTATTTCTTATTATTTTATAAAATTTATATTTAAAAAATTGTTTACTATATTATTTTGTAATATTTTTACCTCAATTTATTTCTTTAAAACAAAGAACAAGTAAGAAATATTTTATTTTACAATAATATCAAATTAGTATAAACCAACAATTTTTATTATGTTTAGAGATAGATTTGGAAAAAATGGAAATCCATTTGATAGTGATGATTTTATGAGTGATAACATCTGGGAAAGAAAAGATGTTATGGGAGGAATGCTGGAAGCCAGAAAAAGTAAAGATCGTTTTGATTCCTTTTCTTCCAGCAATAATTTTTTTGCTGATGGCCCAAATAGAAGAGCTACTGAAGGAGAACTTTATTTTGAGAGTAAAGACAATACCATTTATCGAGGAAACCGCGACGGCAGCTGGACAAAAGCGACACAGCTGAGCGAAGTTGTAGTTAAACATTTAGTACGTGTAGGAATAAAAAGAGATGGTATAAGAGTTTTTGGGTTTGGTGCAGACCCAATTGCAGGAAGCGGAAATATAAAAAACGACAGAGGTTCCGGATCTATTGATACTCCGGGTCATGATTTTAATACTTGTATTGATTTAGGCAATTTATTAGGTAATTTATTTCCTAAATCTTCATTAATGTTTCCGTGGCTTCTGGAATTAGAAATGATATTAAAATACGGAGTTCCTAATAAGCAACCAATGGTTACAAAAAATGCAACTTTATCTGATCCCGATTCAATTAGTATGGAATTATATCGCTATAAAGCTACTGATGCTTTTGGAGTAACTAAATCAGCAATCAACGAGAAAAAATTAAAAGATTCAACAGTACATATATCTCAAAAAGATAAATTAAATCAAATAAATGATAGAGCTCTTCAAAAAGCCACACAAGAACAAGAAGCAAAAAATCTTGAATTTCAAAAACGTCTCGATTATTATAACATAAAAAAATGATGAAAAAATTAGTCTTTTTTTTTACAGCCTTATTTCTAACACTTATTTCTTGCAAAAAAGAGAAAAGGATATTGGAAAGAAGTGATAATTATAAAATAAGTTTTGTTTTTCCTGACACTGTATTTGTAAATGAATTATATGATGGAAAAATAAATTACGAAAATGATTTAGATACAATTGATACTACTTTAAATAACCCCAAAAAATATAGATATATTGATTACTATTTTGTAAAAACAAAAAATGTAAATTATGGTGATAAATATCTAAAAAAAATAATCACTGATACATTTACAGCTGTTCACCACAGAAGTATTCCTTTATATGCTATTCGATTTGATAGTTTAGGTGTTAATTATATTGATGGTATGATAACCGACGAAGTCATGATTGAAAGCGAAATGAAAAATGATAGAGGTCAACCCTTGACTCGAATCATTACTAATGAATTTAGAATTACGAAAAAAGTGTTTGTGATTAAGGATCGTACTCAGAAAGTAATTTTTGATCATGTAGATAATGAAAAATAAAACAATAAAAAGTCTAACCTTTTTCGTGATAACTATATTCGTAGTTCTAGTTTCTTGTAAAAAAGAGAAAAAGATAGTAAACAGAAGCGCCAAGGACAATTATGAAATAAATATTGCTTTTCCAGATACGGTTTTTCTAAATGAGAGATACGACGGGAAAATAAATTACAGAAATAATTTAGATACATTAACCACTGAAATACGCAAGTTACAAAAGAATACTAGATTCCTAGAATTTGCCCTGACTCAAACTAAAGACATTAACTACGAGGACAATCATTTAAAAAAAATAGCAAATGACACATTTGTTGCAACTAGTAATATACTAATCCCTCTATATAATATTAAATTTAATAAGTTAGGTTTGAATTATATTGATGGGATGATAACCGATGAAGTTATGATTGAAAACGGAGCAAAAAATGATAAAGGTGAACCTATGATGAGAATAATTACCAATGAATTTAGAGTTACAAAAAAAGTGTTCGTGATTAAGGATCGTACTCAAAAAGTAATTTTTGATCATGTAGATAATGAACAATAAAAGAATAAAAAGTCTAACCTGTTTCTCGACAATTATATTCTTAATTCTAGTTTCTTGTAAAAAAGAGAAAAAGATAGTAGAAAGAAGTGATAATTATAAAATAAGTTTTGTTTTTCCTGACACTGTATTTATAAATGAGCTATATAATGGAAAAATTAATTATAAAAATAGTTTAGATACTATTACTACAAGTTTCGATGACATTAAAAAAAATAGATATATATACTATTCATATATAAAGAACAAGTCTATAAATTATGATGATTCTTTAAAAAAAATTATAAGGGATACATTCGGTGCCAGAAATAATAAACTTATTCCTTTATATAATATCAAATTCGATAAGTTGGGTTTAAATTACATTGATGGCTTCATAACCGACGAAGTTATGATCGACAACGGAGCAAAAAATGCTAAAGGTGAATCTATGACAAGAATAATTACCAACGAATTTAGAGTTACGAAAAAAGTGTTCGTGATTAAAAACCGTACTAAAAAGTAATTTTGACTTTCAAGAAATGAGCAATAAAACAATAAAAAACCTAACCTGTTTCTTGACAACTATATTCGTACTTCTAGTCTCTTGCAAGCAAGAAAATAAAAAAATTCAAGAAAAAAAATTAGATTCAATTAAACGAGAGCTCTAGAAATAAAACATTAATACAAAAATAAGCGATGAAAAAAAATGCAATCTTATTAATCGTCTTGATGTTGGTAATCTGTTGTAAGAAGAACAATGATAATGATATGGTAAAGAAAAAGTATTTGAAAAGTTCTACTATCTCTGTGGATTTCCCTGATACCGTTATTTTTGGCAGAGGATATGATGGTAAAATAAATTATAAAAATGATTTAGATACAGTAACAACCAAACTACTGGATATTAAAAGATTAAGATTTATTGAATATGGGTTTTTAAAAACTACTACAATAAATTACGATTATAAATATTTAAAAAAAAACTTGATAGATACTTTTACCTCAGAAACTAATAGAACTATCCCTTTATACAATATTTCCTTTGACAAATTAGGAGTAAATTTTATCGACGGTATAATTACTGATCAAGTTAGAATTGATAGCATTATGCTCCGCGATGGTATAATGCAGCCAAGCACAAGAATCATTACCGATGAGTTTAGAGTTACAAAAAAAGTATTCGTGATCAAGAAATAAGTTTTTTTAAGATTGTCAAAATACACCGTTAATAAACAGACTTAACTATACCAGAAACCAATTAAACAAAGAGAAAATTGAAAAAAAATATTTTATTACCAGTATTAATTTGCTTTCTATTTTCTTGCTGTGAGAAAAAAACAGTAATTGAAAATGAATTAAGCAGAATAGGATTTACTAAAGAAAATTATAAGGTAAGAGACACATTTTATTATGAAAATAAAAAAATAAAAACAATACGGTTTTACAAAGCAAAATCAGATTATATTATGGTTGATTTTTACGAATCCGGGAAAAAGAAATCACTTGTCAGTATTAAAAACAAAAATGTAATTTATGATAAAGTGGTCGATTGGTATGAAAACGGAAGACCAAAAGATGTTCGTGAATATGATAGTAATGGAAAGCAAATTGGAGAAAACATAAGTTTTAGAGAGAATGGAAACCTAGAACACGTTTACGATAATAATACAAACGAAGCAACTGATTATTGGATAAATGGAAAACCAAAATTAAAATATATAATAAACGTATCGCAAAGTTATCATTACTTTAATGGAAACTTTATGGAAAAATATGTACAAAAAGTAAAAGGAGAATATTATGTAGAATATTTTAGCGAAAATAAAGATTTGGTATTTTCAGGACTTTATAAAAAAGATATTCTGTTTAAAGACAATGTAAGATATAATGGGAAAATCATTTGCTATTTTAACAATGGGAAAATTTCGCACTTTGAAAATATTGTAAATGGAATCCCAAATGGAAAAATTTATGCATGTTTTGGTAACGGAAATCTAAAATATGAAAGTGAAATAAAAAATGAAAAAGAAATTTATTATAAGGCTTATTATGAAAATGGAAAAGTTTATTTTATTAGGAACAGAACAAAAAACACCTATACAGAATGGGACAAAAAAGGAAACCTAATAAAATAAAAACCACTTATATAGTCTTAGCTTAAAACAACATAAACTGTATTTTATCAGATTGAGCTTGTTTTTTACTGATCTGTATTTTTTTAAAGAATTTTAAATACCTTTGAATTATGAGCACAGCAACTAAACCAAAACATATTGGCAGGAATATTAGCCGAATCAGAGAGCTTCGCGGAATGAAACAAGAAGCGCTTGCAGATGCAATTGGCGTAACTCAGCAAACTGTTTCCAGTCTTGAAGGAAGTGAGGAAGTTGAAACTAAAAGACTTGCAGAGATTGCCAAAATCCTGGGAGTTACCGTAGAAGCTATTGAAAACTTTTCGGAAGAATCTGTTTTTAATTATTTCAATAACTTTTATGATAATAGTGCAAGTAATGGTCAGATAAATGGTCCTAATAATAATTGTACTTTCAATCCTCTTGATAAAGTCGTGGAGCTTTACGAACGTTTGGTTCAGTCTGAAAAAGAAAAGGTTGAGTATTTAGAAAATATTATAAAAGGGAAGTAAGATTCTTGATAATGAGGATTTATTATATATAAAATGCGCAATGAGAATTGCGCATTTTTTTGATGCTATTGCGATTGTTGCTACGAACTAAGTAGATTTTTTATTTTTATTCCAATTCTATCTGCCTGTTTTTAATTGTTATAACTTATCAACATCAATTAAATTATCTCCAAACCATTCTTTAGCAGTCTCAAATATCAAAGCATTTTCCGTTTTATTTATACCGTAATAATATATTGCTAAATCTTCTTTTGCTCTTGTACAACATACATAAAATATCTTTTGCGTTCTTTCTAAAACATTTTCACTTCCTTTTTTTTCAAAAAGATATTTAAAATTGTAATCATTCCATTTTCCATTATCAAGTACAACTAGCACATTATCAAATTCATCTCCTTTAGTTTTATGTTGAGTAGAAAATGGTGTTTTGCCTTCTAAGTAATTGTACAAATTTATAAACTCTGTAAAACCAACTTCTTTAACTTTGTCATAAAGATATTTTTTTTCTATTTTAAACTTATTAAATCTATCATCTTTATTAAGATTTAACAGTCCTGATTCATTAACAAAATCTAGTATATTTTCTATTTTTTCGGTAGATTTTGATTTTAAATCATCAATTATTTTTTTTAATCTATTTTTAAAAGTGATAATACCTTCTCCTTCTTTTTTCTTTAAATCAATTATTTGCAAAAATTCATTGAATTTATTTTCCTCATAAAGATCAATTGAAAATTGAATTTTATACAAAAATTTAATTAATATATCTCTTTTTGAACCTTTTTTACTTTCGTCTTCTTCATTTTGTTTTTTATCATCAATTAAATTGTCTTTATCAAAAAAAAGAGATCTAACCTTTTGGTATTTTTCTTTCTTTATGGTATCATATAAATGAGCAAATCTAGGATCAATACCTTTCTCAATTTCCTTCATAACTTTAATTTGATAAATAAAATCAATATCAATAATTCCCGTTTGTTCTTTAAATTTAAAAATTACAGACCTATCTTCTTGTTTAATAGTATTATTGTCTATTGGTTTTATTTTATCCAATAAATTTTGTGTAGTTAAAGCATGTAATGGATATTTAATTATTAAATTCTCAATAAATTTTTGAACCGTGAAAGATCTCAAACCTAAACTTTTTACTTTACTATCAATATCTGATTTTAATGAAATAACTAAATTATCGACTGTAATCATTTCATCGTGAGAAAAATTAGTAAGCCTTATATACTTCCTAATTGATTGTAAAAATTTCACAATCGGATCTTTATCATAAATTTCGATAAGATTTGGAAATCCAGCCTTTTTTGCTATTAAATTATGTGTAAGATTTAATTCTTTTGTTTCTTTATTGTCTTTAAAATCCCATAAAAAATCCTCTATTAAATTTTGTTTCACAATGTCATTTTTTTCGTCTTGGCTATAATAAAAAATCACTTTTCCCTCTTTTACTTCTCCAGAATTTTTATCCATATTTGGTGCATTCTTGTCATTTGAATGAGTTTGAACTAATCCATCTGTTCGCAATTCATTTGCTAGATCATAAACTCGTTTTGGATTTCTTCTATTCTGAGTTTTTTGCACTTCTCTTACTTTATCATGTTCTCCAATATATTCATCTATATTACCAATTCCACCTTCATAAATAGATTGCATTGCATCTCCAAAAAACCCAACGATGGATTTTTTTTTACTATTTTTTAAATGATGTAAAAATATCTCAATTACTTCTTTTTGGGTATCTTGATATTCATCAATAAAAATAAAGGGAAATTTATCTTTAACTATAGAACATAACTTTATTGAATTTTTAAACATTTTTTCAGCTAATAGAATAACCTCATCGTGTGAAATTATTCCATCCGCTATCCTTAAAAAATTATCATATTTGATTTTTTCTAAATTATCATAATAATCTAGTCCAACTTTCTCATTATTTATCGTACTTATTTTTGAACTACTCTCATTTATTAATTCAATCAAATTTTCCTTTAAATCTTTTTGATAATTACTAATACAATCCCAAAGAAAGTCGTGAATCGTTGTTACATTTAAGTTTTTATGATTAACCCTCTCTTCAATCTCTTTTACAGCGGAATTAGTGTAAGTCATACAAGCAACTTTTACAAAGGGATTCTCTTCAATTATCTGTCTAATAACTTGAACTAAAGAATATGTTTTACCACTCCCCGCACCCCCACTCAACAAAAAATTGTTTCCGTTGTCTATATGTTCAAATATTTTTTGAACCTCTAGTTCTAAATCTGCTCTTTTCGTAACCATAATAATCCTTGTTTTATATATGCAGGAATTTTCCATTCAGTATAATTTTCATCGCTATTTAGAAGAATATCTATAGCAAAGGAACCTTTACTTTCAATACATTTTTCTCCTAAATCATATGCATCCTTTGAAGTATCATAAAATAATTTCATGTTTTTTAATCCATTGAATTTACTTCTATTCTTTTTTATGAAATTAATATTCTCATCAATATTAAAAAATGCATCTTCAAAACTTCGAGGACAATAATCTTTCACATCTTTTATTTGAAAAGCTATCTGTAAAAAACCGTTCTTATTATTTGTCCAAGTTGACTCTTTTAAAAATCTTTTTTCTTCTACAGATTTGGACAATAAATCAGAAAAAAGTAAACTTGGAAAAAAGAAATTTAAAGTAGGATTAGTTGTCTTTTGCCCTTCTATAACTCTACAACTAAAATCAGCTTGTCTATCTATACCATTTTTAGTTTTTTTTATTTCTCCTTTATTATCTCTAATAAAATCTCTTTTTACAGAATCTAAATCTGTTATAACTAAACTTTTTACTTCAATAAAATTTATAAAACGTTCAAAAATATTTGCATAATTTCCAACTTCTACAATTGATATATTTTGCGAAAGTAATTCAAGTTCATCGGCAAGTAACGCTTCTTCCAAATCAAGTTTTTTCATCATTGCAGGTAAAAGGATTCTTTCTGTATCTCCTTCTATAAAAATAGCCTTATCTGCAAAAAACAACTCAGATCTATTTAATGTTAAATATTGTTTTAGGAATCTGTAATTTTTTTCCTCTCCTGCTTTTAAATAGTCTTTCTCTAAGTCTTTAAGATTTTTTGCTTTTATACTATTCTGACTTTCTTTTTTCAAATATTTAATCGCGTTAAAATCTTTACAATTAGAAACAATGTGTGATGAATGTGTTGATATTATATATTGCAGTTTTTTATTTGTACATCCACCCTTTATAATACCTTCTTCTAAAAGTGATTGTATATTAGTAATAAATACATATTGCATTTGTGGGTGCGTATGTGCTTCTGGTTCTTCAATAAATAGTAAATTTATATCTGCCGGTTTTTCATCTTTAGCTCTCTTGAATTCCTGAAGAAGAATTTCAATTTCAAAAATCATACTAATAAGATTCATATAACCTAAACCATTATAAAATTCCGGTAAAGAATTAGACGCATCATGTTCATAAACTACGGTAGTATTTCCTTTAAGCAATTCTCGTCTCTCCAATGAGGAAATTACTTTTATTACAGATTCTCCTTTTTTAATTCCTCCAAATTGTCCAACTTTGTCAACTATCTTCTCAAAAAGAGTTGTATAAACATTGGTAAGAGTTTCGTCTGTTTCAATCAATGTTTCCTTAAATTCTTCTATACTTTTACTGTCTTCTTCATTCTTTTCACTTCTTTCATAAATTTGTGATGTCTGAGAAGAGAGAGTTTTATCCGCCTCTTTATTAGTGACATTTCTTCTCGCACTTATATATTTAAAATTTATAACATTCTTTAAATTTACTTTTGTTGAACTATTATCTAAATCAATAAATTTGTTCTCAAGTATAACTCTACTTGTATAATCGCATGCTATAGACTTTCTTTTGTAACGAAAATATTTATCTTGATATAACTTAAAGAAAATATCAAATCCTTTCTCTTTATATAATTTTCTTTCATTTTCGGGCTTGCCTTTTTCTTTTTTTATAGATTCATTTAATTTTCTTTTCTCATCAATTTTGAAAGCTTTAAAATCAGATCTGAAAATTTGATATTCATTAAAATGCATAGAATAATCATATCCTAAAATCAAATAATTATTATTAGGATCTAAATCCATCATTAATTTTGAAATATTTTCAAAATCATCTTCATCAGAGTAAGAAGCTATTATTCTTAAAGTAATTCCTTGAATATCTTTATTAAAATCTTCTTCACTCAATTCATTTGATGATTCTATCAAATTTTTAATTTCTTCTTTATAAGATAAGTTGAAATCATCAGCCGAAATTTTTTTATTCTCAGATTGATTTATAAACTTATCTAAAGCACTCAATATTGAAGTTTTTCCTGAATTATTTTTTCCCAAGACAAGAGATAAATCCTTCTCTAAATCTAATTTTAAATCTTTTAGGAGTCTAAAATTTCTAATTAATACAGATTCTATTTTCATATTTTTATTTATTTCTTTTTAAACTTAACTATTATTTTCTCCTAAACTTAATCTAAATCAATAGATTGAATTATATCAGATAAAATCGATCAAATATGCAGAAGATTTCTATAGCTTTTTTACGGTTTTCCATAATCAGTATAATTTTTTAATTATTGTTTGTTCTCAAATATATACAAACAAAAAGCCTTTAAACCCAGTACAAACACCTGATTTAAAAGCCAACAAATAAAATCTCTAATAATACCTAAATTCTAAAAAACTCCTTCGCATTCCTCGTAGTTTCCTCCGCAATCACAATACCCGAAACTCCTTTAAACTGCGCAACAGTTGCTGCAACAAAAGGCAGAAAAGCAGGTTCGCAACGGCGTTCGTGGTATTTTTTCAAGAGATTGTTTGGTACATTTTTCGGCAGCATAAACGGCGCATCGGTTTCGATCATCATTCGGTCGAGCGGTACGTATTGAATGACTTCTTTTAAATGCTCAAAACGTTTACTGTCGGATATTGCTCCGGTAAAGCCAAGATAAAATCCGTTATCGAGATAGGTTTTGGCTTCTTGCAAAGTTCCGGTAAAACAATGCACAACGGCTTTTGGCAATTGTGGCAAATAGTCTTTGGTAATACTCATAAACCTTGTAAAAGCAGCTCTTTCGTGCAAAAACAGAGGTTTCCTGACTTCAATCGCTAATTCTAGTTGCGCTTTGTAACAGGTTTCCTGTACATTTCTGGGCGAAAAGTCACGATCAAAATCGAGTCCGCACTCACCTACTGAAACTACGTGTTTCTGCTTTAATAAATTGCGAAGTCTTGCAATGCTTTGAGCATCAAAACTTTTCGCATCATGCGGATGAATCCCCGCTGTGGCATATAATATTCCGGGATATTCTTTTGCCATTTGAGCCGAAGCTTCACTATTTTTCACGCTTGTTCCGGTGAGTATCATTTGCGATACATCAGCATCTAAAGCGTTTTGTACAACATCGTCTATGTCGTTGTGGAATTGTTTATTGGTTAAATTAATTCCTATGTCTATATATGTATTCATTTTTTTCTTTTAAATTACAAAGGCTCAAAGGGACAGAGGGACAAAGGTTTCTTCTCTTTGAGTCTTTTTATTATTTTTTATTCTTTTACTACTTAGGCGCTAGGCGCTAAGTTTATTTCACGCAGATTTAAAAGATTTATGCAGAGGTTCGCAGATTATTTATAAAAATCATTTTAAATCTGCTGGATCTGTTAAATCTGCGTGAAAAATTCTTTAACCACCCCGTTTGTCATCCTGAGGAACGAAGGATCACATCTAATATTCCTCAAAGAGAATCGCTAATCTTTGTAGAGTTTCTTATGTGATCCTTCCTGAGTCGAAATGACATAAAATGAGGATAAACCTTTGTCCCTTTGCAACTCTGAACCTTTGAACCTTCACTTTTCAATTTTCAATTTTCAATTTTCACTAAGCCATTTCTCTGCTTTTTCGACAACTTCTTGTTCGATAGTATCCAGATTAAGATCTTTATTATACCAATAGACTTCGCCTGCCAACAGATCATCCCAAACATATTGAAGAGAATATAAATCACGTATATCTATTTCTTTATTAAAATCGTAATCGATATACAGCAATCTTTTCAAATTGGTTTTTACATCGTCATGTTTCACTATTCTATTGAGAAAATATCTTATATGGCATTTTTCTGATTCCTCTTTATCTTTTAGCTTTAGATTCAATTCTGAGAGAACGGCTTCAAGATAAGGCTGAACTTCATGAGGATCAATTGGTTTATAGAAACAAGCCAGGTTATAAATAGCTTCACTCTCATAACCTGAATTGATTAATTCGATTGCCCAGTCTTCGATTAGATCAACATTTAGATATTCATAAAAATGAAAGGTCAGGATGTAATCTGTGAGTATTTCGAAGTCTCTGTTTAGTATTTCCATGTTTATTTTTTTTTGCCACTAAGACGCTAAGACGCAAAGTTTTTTGTTTTCTTATATTTTTAGCCACTAAGGCGCTAAGGCACAAAGTTTTTTGTTTCACGCAGATTTAAAAAGATTTAAGCAGATGTTCGCAGATTATTTATAAAAATCATTTTAAATCTGCTGGAATCTGTTAAATCTGCGTGAAAAATCTTTAACCATCCCGTTTGTCATCCTGAGGAACGAAGGATCACATCCAATATTCCTCAAAGAAAATCGCCAATCTTTGTAGAGTTTCTAGTGTGATCCTTCCTCCGTCAGGATGACATAAAATGAGGATAAATTTTTCCTCAGAATGTGTTAGACGCACTGCTGTGCGCCTCTACACTGAAAACTGTTACTGCGACTGATCACTAAAAACACGCCCCTACAATGAAAACTGAGACCGTGACTGAACACTAAAAATAAGTCTCCACACTGAAAACTAAGACTGAGACTGAACACTTAGTCCTCACGACTTCCATCATCTGCCATTCTCACCAATTTAGGTGTAAATTTCGCAACGACATCAACCAAATCCTGTTGCGCTTCCATCACCTGATTGATATCTTTATACGCCATTGGCGCTTCGTCAAGACCTGCACCAATAAGTGTTACCCCATGATGTGTTAAAATCGATTGCATTTCGGTTTTAGTAATATTTTTTATGGCTTGAGTTCGGCTCATTTGTCTTCCTGCTCCATGCGAAGCCGAGTTTATGGCGTTCTCCTCGCCTTTTCCTCTCACTAAAAATCCCGGCGCGGTCATACTTCCCGGAATGATTCCCATCACGCCTTTTCCGGCTGGAGTTGCTCCTTTTCTATGCACAATCACTTCTTCGCCGTTCCAGATTTCTTTCCAGGCAAAATTATGGTGGTTTTCTACTTTGGCTAAAATCGTGGCTCCCAGAGCGCTTTCCATTTTGTTATGGATAATCTCATGACAAGCCGAAGCGTAATCTCCCGCCAAATTCATCGCCATCCAGTATTCCTGACCCAATTGGGAGTTCATATCCAGATAGGCTAAATTTTTCGCCACTTCCGGAAGTTTACAAACATCTTTGGCCATTTTAGTATAATGTCCGGCAATTGTGGCTCCCATTCCGCGTGAACCTGAATGCGTTAACAAAGCCACATATTTACCTTTTGGGATATTTAAAACCGCATCGTCTTTGGCAAACTCCATGATTCCGAATTCGACAAAGTGATTTCCACCACCTGAAGATCCCAATTGCGACCAGGCTTTATCTTTTAAATTCTTCACAAACGGAGTCATATTAAAAGCATCGTTTTCTAAAACCGCATGATCTGATTTGTATTGTCCGTGAAATCCGTGTCCAGCTCCAAAAATAGAATTCGCAATTAATTCTTTTTTGAATTTGGCTTCGTTTTCAAAGTAAAAATCTTCTGCAATATCATAAACTGACAATGCCATTCTACAACCAATATCAACCCCAACTCCATACGGAATAATAGCATTTTTAGTCGCTAAAACTCCACCAATCGGTAATCCGTAACCTTGGTGCGCGTCTGGCATTAAAGCTCCTGCAACGGTCACGGGCAATTTCATGGCCACTTCCATTTGTTTTCTGGCTCCGTCTTCGATACCTTCTAATCCGTAAGCCGAATACGGATTCGGATTTTGATTTAAAGCGATGAAATCTTCCGGTTTTTCATTTGCTTTTTCGATCAAGGCAATTGCCAGTTTACTAAAAATAGCATCGTCAATATAATTCTCTGGTGTTTCAAGGACATTCTTGAAATTAGCAATCATTTCGTCTCTTGTGAATCCGTTTCTTTTGCTGTTTATTTTTAAGGCAATCCCAATTGTTTTTCCTTCAGGGAATCCTAATTCTAATATATCTGTACCGTTTATTTGTGTTTTCATTGTTTTTGTTTTTTGATAGTACAAAGGTTATTATGTACTGCGCAGTTATTTTGCGTAGATTTTATTTCACGCAAAGTCGCAGAGTCGCAAAGTTTTTATTTAAGTGATCTACACACAGTTTGTCATTTCGACGAAGGAGAAATCTCCACGAGAAGCTCGACAAAGATTGGACTTTCGTTACGGAGTTACTTGCGAAGATTTCTCCTTCGTCGAAATGACAAACTATACGCTTAAAACTACTTTAATAAAAAACTTTGCGGAGACGCACAGCAGTGCGCCTCTACAAAAATCTTTGTACCTTTGTACCTTTTCTTAATCAATCAATAATTGCGTAACTGCCGCAGCATTTATCGCCCATTGTGTGTCGTAAACCTCATCGGCATTTTGATCTTCGGTGATGGTTAAACCTTGGGCTTCCGCTTTAAGTTGTAATAAACTACCAATATTCAATTTGCTGCTTAGTTTTGATAACAAAGCCTGAACTCCTTTAAAATCCAAACCTTGAACAACTTGTCCTCCAAAGGTCATCTCTAACCAAACGATTTCTCTTTTGGCTACATCAAGAACTCCAAAGACCAAACCTTTGGCAACATTTTGCGTCACACGAACCTGATGATCTATACACGACGGATCGTATGCGACTCCGGTTTTCTCAGAGATTTTCATCGGGTGTTTGCTATTCATCCAACCTACGACAAGATTTGGCGTAATACTTCCGTTGCTGTACGCATTACAAGTAAAAGTCACAAATTTTGCGTTGGCTTTCGCCAATTTAGCGATATCTATATTAATGTATTCAGCCGTTCCTACTTTCGCAGGAATACTTCTAATATCACCGCTATGTTTACAACCAACAGTTTCTAATTGGCTATAAGAACATATATCAGCTTTATCTTCGTATGCAATATGGCAGCTTAAATCCATATCAAGGTGTTGTGCCGGTAAACCTGCGCCCCATTGCATAAACAATCGCACTTCGTTACCTTCAATCGGGAAACGTGTTCCCATTAAAGCAACCGGTAAATCCTGAACAGTCTCGCTTCGATCTCCTATAGAAACCGGCATATTAAACAATTGCGGATCGATATAAATCGTTTTATTTGGGTTTGCAATTGCAGCAAATCTTTTCTTCATTGCCAACAAACACAACGCTTCGATTTGATTTTTCATCGCCTCTAATTGCGCTTCGTCGTACAAATTCAATAATGCATTTGGTGCAATTCGTTTGTTGGTTCCACCCAAAGGTTTTACGCTTCTTTGCATATTTTTATCAAAATAATTTTGAGCATACATATTCAAAGTAAACACCAATCTTGCCGGAACTTTATCGATAATTTCTGCAAAATACGCCACGGTTTCGTCTGCACCAAACCAAAGCATATTTGAGAATAACGAACGTGCAAACAATCCCGGACGTTGTTTTAATAATGCAAATGTTTTATCGGCATCAAATTTCAAACGTGACGTGTTTACTTTGCTTTGCCAAACATCATACACCTGGTTGTAAAATACATCCATTAAAAAAGCTAATTTCTCAAATCCTTTTCTTTTGCTGTATTCTGCCAAACGTAATGCTCTGATAAAACGAACCCACATTCCTCTTTTTGGGTGCATGATTTCGCATATTGTCTCCACATCCATATCAAGATTGTTCAACCAGTTTGCCACCATTAAACATTCTTTTCGGGAATATTTAAGTTTCAAATCATTTGTAGATGCAATTCTGGCTTGCGCGCTTGTATCTAAAACATTGAAAAAGTGCTGAGCATTTTTTGATGTTCTTTTAATGATGGTTTTAGGCTCGATAATTTGCAATAATCCTGTATTCTTGAACCATAAATATCGTAAGATATCTGTTGGAGATTTAAAATACTGAGACGCATTTTCGGCTTGACCTTCTTCGATTAAAACATCAATAACAAGCATTAAAGTTTCCTTCATTGCAACATCTGTTTTTGGCAAAGGCAAATATTTTAATGCCGTTTTTAAACTATCTACCTGCGTAGCGTCTAAAGCCGTTTTTGATTGCAACAATGATTTATAGAAATCTTCTAATTCAGTTTCTGACCATAAATCCAATACTTTTAATTTGCTTCCTTGTCCGTAATTTTCGATTTTACCAAATTCAAACGGAGTTCCGCAAAACGGACAACCATTGTATCGTTCTAACGGAAAAGTATTATCCGGAATAATATGTCCGCATTGCAAAGTTGTTCCGCTCTTTATGTTTAGAACATTCCAGAAATACGTAACAATATGATCTAAAACAGATTCTCCGGTTGGGATATTCCATTCTTTAACTAAAGGCGTCCAGTTTTTATTGGTTCCTAAAACTTCTCTTAGCACTTCTAAAACTTCAACTTTATAATTTGGGTTTACATTATTTAAAGCGTGTAATAACGACTCAGAAAATGTAAATCCAAGTTTTGAAACATTGGCCACTAAAACCGATGTTGTTCCTGATAAATTTTTGATATCATTCGAGATCATTGCTGATGGAATGAAAATAGCATTTTGACGTAAACTGATTTTTAATAATTCTTGTGTTTTCATTTTTTTTAATTTTTAAAATTTAGATAATTGCGTTTCTGATTTCTACCTAAAAGAGTTTTGAAGTAAGAAACACTTGACCTGAAATTGGAGTGTAATTGATGAACTATTTTATCTGATGGGTTTCCCCGAGAAGTAAGTTAATCTTGACCCTCCTTTTTATTAATGATGATTTTAAAACTTGTTCGGACTCGAACCGAAAGTTACCAATTTCCTGAAGTAAGTTTTAATTGACCATTAATAGTGAAGCAGATGGGATTCGAACCCACGACCCGGACATTAAAAGTGTACGAAGTAAGTTTTGATTGACCTTTTAAGGATAATTTCAAAACTACCTGCTCTACCGCTGAGCTACTGCCTCATGATAATTGAATAAAAAGGTAATGGTGTAAGTGTTTACATTGGAAAGTTTTCGAAGTAACTCAAACTTGACCTGTTTTATTCTTTATTTTTATTTCTATGAACGTTTGTTTTTATTTCCTGAACAAAGATTTCAAAACTACTGCGCAATTATTTTGCGTAGTAAAAAGAAATCTATTTTTGAGTAAAAAGGTAATTGTATAAGTGTATCTCTTAATGGTTTTTTTGAAGTAACTTAAACTTGACCTGCTAAACTCTTTATTATTTTAATGAACTTGTTTTGTTTTGACAGGACAAAGATTTCAGAACTACTACGCAATTATTTTGCGCAGTAAAAAAAGTTTTTTAAATTTGATTAAATATTGATTTAATTAAATTGTCTAAATCCTTTTAACAACGGCATATTTGTAGCATTTTAGATAAAGTAAATGAAATCTCGGAGGGATGAATATTTATTGCCATTTTCAATAATGCAAGCCCCAGCGGGGTGATATATTATAGCATTTAGATAAAATAAATGAAGTCCCGGAGGGACGGCATATTTATAGCCATTTTTCAATAATGCATTTTAAAGCCCTCAGCGGAGTGACATATTTATAGCTTTAGATAAAAACAATAAAGTCCCAGAGGGATGAATATTTATTGCCATTTTCAAGAATGCATTTCAAAAGCCCCAGCGGGGTGACATATTTATAGCTTTAGATAAAACCAATAAAGTCCCAGAGGGACGCCATATTTATAGCCATTTTTAAGAATGCATTTCAAAAGCCCCAGCGGGGTGACATATTTATTGATTAAATAAAAAAAACCGAAATATCGCTCCGCTGGAGCTTTTGATCCTCTTTGTAATAAATTGCTTTAGATATTCCGTTCCGGCGGAGTTTGATGCTGAATAATGTAAAATTGATTATAAATATTATGCTTCTTTGTAGCTTTCATCAGATTTAAATAAAAACAACATGAATTTAAACCAAATTTATTCTGAATTACTTTCGAATATTGGCTTTTCAGCACATGAGATTCAACAAAACTGGATTGATTTAGAAAAAGCATATTCTAAAAAGTCAAGACATTATCATAATCTGACGCATATTTCGGCTATGATTGAGAGTTTTGAAACGTATCGCAATAAACTTCAAAAACCTGACGAAATATTATATTCTATTTTTTATCACGATTATATCTATAAGAGTTCTAAGAAAGACAACGAACTTAAAAGTGCCGAATATGCTTTGTCGATTTTATCTGAAAATATCTCATTTGATCGTCAATTGGTTTTTGATGCCATTTGTGCTACACAATTACATCAGCAAAATATAAAGGAAGATATTAATTGGTTAATCGATTTTGATTTGAAGATTCTTGCGCGAGATTGGGAAGATTATAAAATCTATTTCGAACAAATTAGGAAAGAATATCGCATTTATCCTGATTTTCTATACAAACCCGGACGTGCAAAAGCATTGAAACATTTTCTGGAGAATGAATTTATTTTCCAAACTGAGGAATTCAGGAATTTATATGATGAGAAAGCAAGAAAAAATATTGAACAGGAAATTTTATTGTTAACCTGAATATTTACGATGTTAAACCTGTCAGGTTTAATCGAAACGTGAATAAATTGTGGTTACGTTGTGTTAGACGCACTGCTGTGCGTCTCTACAGAAATTGGAACGGAAATTGGAAACGGAAATTGCTTTTAAAAACAGATATAATAAAATATTGTTGTTGCCTAAAATGCGTGAGGGATTGCAGTGAAAATCCTTTTGTTTTTTTCTTTAAAAAACAAAAGATTGAAACGGAAAGCCCGACCCAGAGGGACACGCCCAAAACATGAAACTATGTCACAAAACAAGAATGCCTTAATAAGATATAAAACAATTGATAAATGCCTACAGAATAAATACAGACAATGGACATTAGAAGACTTGATCGAATGCTGTTCTGAAGCTTTATTTGAATATGAAGGTCGTGAAAACCGCATCAGTAAGAGAACGATTCAGATGGATATTCAGCTCATGCGAAGTGAAAAACTGGGATATAATGCGCCAATTGTCGTGTATGATAAAAAGTATTATAAATATGAAGACGATGAGTTTTCGATAACCGATATTCCGCTGACGGAAACGGATATGAATGTTTTGACAGAAACGGTTTCGATGTTGAAACAGTTTAAGGATTTCTCTTTGTTTAATGATGTATCAGATATTTTACAGCGACTGGAGGATAAAATCTATGCCGAGAAATCACATACCAAACCGGTTATTTATCTGGATAAAAATGAGGATTTAAAAGGTTTGCATTATCTGGATGAAGTATATCAGGCGATTATCAAGAAGATCGTTCTGGTAATTAGTTACAAATCTTTTAAATCTATAGAGGAAACTAAATTTCATTTTCATCCTTTTATCCTCAAGGAATTTAATAACAGATGGTTTTTAGTGGGAAAGAAAAAAGGGTCTGCTCCTATTACCAATTTGGCTTTGGACCGGATTATTGGCATCGATTATGATTTTAACCTTCCTTATTTAGAAGAAGATTTTGATGCTGAACTATTCTATAAAAATGTAATTGGCGTGACGGTAAATTCAGGTTTGCATCCCAGAAAAATTGAACTCTGGATTGATGCCGTAAATGCGCCTTATGTTCTCACAAAACCTTTGCATCATACGCAAAGACTAATTAAGGAAAATGAGGATAAAAGTGTCATTGTGCATTTATTTATTTCTCCTAATTATGAAATGGAACGCATACTATTAGGTTTTGGTGACGGAATTGAGGTTTTGAAACCCGAAAACCTGCGAAATCGTATGAAAAAGATACTCGAAAAGGCAATCTCACGATATGAACCAGAAAGTGTTTCTGAATTAAAATCATGATTTTTTACAAAATGTGGAATTAAATCTTAATTTAAAACCATAAAATAATTTTTACAACATAAATTTTGTTAAAATCACAAAAAAGAATAGTATATTTCAATTAAAATTAAACCATAAACCACTCTAAATCAGAGATATTTTTTTACTAACCAAAAAATTATCACAAAATAATATGCATGCATAGTATTTTTTGATTATATTTGAAATCGATATAGTTACATATGAAAGACAAAACAATAGATTATATTTTGAGAGCTACATGGCAAGCTGTATCAAGAATGTACAACGAAGAAGCAGCGAAATACGATGCTACAATGGCGACGGGATTTGCACTTTTAAGTATTGATAAAGAAGACGGGACTCCATCGACAGCTTTAGGGCCAAGAATGGGAATGGAAGCCACAAGCCTGACCAGAACATTAAAATCAATGGAAGACAAAGGTTTGATTGTTCGCAAAAAAAATCCAACTGACGGTCGCGGTGTTTTAATATACCTGACGGATTTTGGAAAAGAAAAAAGAGAATTATCTAAAAATACGGTTCTGAAATTTAATGAAACAATCAGAAAACATGTCTCAGATGAAAAGCTGAAACATTTTATCGAAGTTTCTGAAATCATAAACGAATTAATTCAGGACAAAAACATATTTAATCAAACAGAAAAACTGGAAAATGAATAACCTTACTTAATCAAGGAAACCTCAAATTCAAACAAAAACAAATATTAACGACTTATGAAATCGCCCACATTAATTTTTTTTCCAAATAATAAAAAGGCGATAACATATTTGACCAATAGAAATAAAATTAACAAATATGAAACGCACAATTAAAAAAGTTGCTGTAATTGGATCCGGAATTATGGGTTCAGGAATAGCTTGTCATTTTGCCAATATTGGTGTTGAAGTTTTATTACTTGACATCGTACCACGCGAATTGACAGAAGCTGAAACTAAAAAAGGATTAACGCTTGAAAGTAAAGTTGTTCGCAACCGTGTGGTAAACGAGCACTTGGCGAATTCATTAAAATCGAAACCGTCTCCTATTTACAGTCAGAAATTTGCTAACAGAATTACGACTGGAAATACTACTGATGATATGGCAAAAATTGCCAATGTAGACTGGATTATCGAGGTTGTTGTAGAACGTTTGGATATCAAAAAATTAGTATTTGAGCAAATCGAGAAATTCCGTAAGCCGGGAACTTTGGTTACTTCAAACACTTCTGGTATTCCAATTCATTTTATGAGCGAAGGAAGAAGCGAAGATTTTCAACAACACTTCTGCGGAACTCACTTTTTTAACCCTGCGCGTTACTTAAAGTTATTTGAAATTATTCCTGGTCCAAAAACTTCTACTGAAGTATTGGATTTCTTAAACGAATACGGATCTAAATTTTTAGGAAAAACTTCGGTTGTTGCTAAAGATACTCCGGCGTTTATTGGAAACAGAATTGGTATTTACGGAATTCAAAGTTTATTCCACTTGGTAAAAGAAATGGGATTAACAATTGAAGAAGTTGATAAATTGACTGGTCCGGTTATTGGTCGTCCAAAATCGGCTACTTTCCGTACAGTTGACGTTGTTGGTTTAGATACTTTGGTACACGTTGCCAATGGTATTTATGAAAACTGCCCGAACGACGAACAACACGAATTGTTTAAACTTCCTGATTTCATCACAAAAATGATGGAGAATAATTGGTTAGGAAGCAAAACAGGTCAAGGTTTTTATAAAAAAGTAGATAAAGATATTCTTTCTTTAGACTTAGATACATTAGAATACCGCGCTGCTAAAAAAGCAAATTTTGCTACGCTTGAATTGACTAAAACGATCGATAAACCTATCAACCGTTTTAAAGTTTTAGTGAAAGGAAAAGACAAAGCGGGAGAATTCTACCGTAAGAGTTTCGCCGGAATGTTTGCTTATGTGTCAAACAGAATTCCTGAAATCTCAGACGAATTATTCAAAATTGATGATGCGATGAAAGCTGGTTTTGGATGGGAAAACGGTCCATTCGAAATTTGGGACGCTATTGGTGTTGCAAACGGAATCGAAATCATGAAAGCAGAAGGTCTTGAACCAGCTGCATGGGTTACTGAAATGTTGGCTTCCGGAAGCGATAGTTTCTATTCTGTAAAAGAAGGAGCCACTTATTTCTATAACATTCCAACAAAATCACAAGTTAAAGTTCCTGGACAAGATTCATTCATCATTCTAAACAACATTCGCGAAAGCAAAAAAGTTTGGAGTAATAGTGGTGCAATCATTCAGGATTTAGGAGATGGAATTTTGAACCTAGAATTCCAATCTAAAATGAATACAATTGGTGGCGATGTACTTCAGGCTATCAATAAGGCAATCGACTTATCTGAAAAAGAATATCAAGGTTTAGTTATTGGTAATCAGGCAGCGAATTTCTCTGTTGGTGCTAATATCGGAATGATTTTCATGATGGCTGTTGAGCAGGAATACGACGAGTTGAACATGGCGATCAAAATGTTCCAGGACACGATGATGCGCGTTCGTTATTCTTCGATTCCAGTTGTTGTAGCACCTCACGGAATGACTTTTGGTGGTGGTTGCGAAATGAGCTTACATGCTGATAAAGTGGTTGCAGCTGCTGAAACTTATATGGGATTAGTTGAGTTTGGTGTTGGTGTACTTCCTGGTGGTGGTGGATCTAAAGAAATGGCTTTGAGAGCTTCAGATTTATTCCGCAAAAACGATGTGGAATTAAACGTTCTTCAGGAGTATTTCTTAACTATCGCAATGGCAAAAGTTTCGACTTCTGGTTATGAAGCTTTTGATACAGGACTTCTTCAACATGGAAAAGATGTTATTGTGGTAAACAAAGATCGTCAGATCGCTGAAGCTAAAAAACATGCTTTGTTAATGGCTGAAGCTGGTTATACACAACCGATCAGAAGAACTGATGTGAAAGTATTAGGAAAACAAGCTCTTGGAATGTTCTTAGTAGGAACGGATCAAATGGAAGCTGGAAAATACATTTCTGAGCACGATAAGAAAATTGCTAACAAACTTGCTTACGTAATGGCTGGTGGTGATTTATCTGAAGCAACTTTAGTATCTGAACAATATTTATTAGATATCGAACGTGAAGCTTTCTTGAGTTTATGTACTGAACGTAAAACTTTAGAGAGAATTCAATATATGTTAACTAAAGGAAAACCACTTCGCAATTAGAGAATAGATGCAAGAAACAAGAAGCAAGACTTTATAATATCTTGCCTCTTGCCTCTTTCTTCTAAGAAATCTTAAAAAACAAAAACAAATGAAAACAGCATATATAGTAAAAGCTTACCGTACTGCGGTAGGAAAAGCACCAAAAGGGGTTTTTAGATTTAAAAGACCTGATGAATTAGCTGCAGAAACCATTCAGTTTATGATGGATGAGTTGCCTGATTTTGACAAAAAACGTATTGATGACGTTATGGTAGGAAATGCCATGCCGGAAGCTGAACAAGGACTTAACGTTGGACGTTTGATCTCTCTTATGGGATTAAAAGTAGAAGATGTTCCTGGTGTAACAGTTAACCGTTATTGCGCATCTGGATTAGAAACTATCGGAATGGCGACTGCTAAAATCCAATCAGGAATGGCAGATTGTATCATCGCTGGTGGAGCTGAAAGTATGAGTTTTATTCCAATGGGAGGTTACAAACCAACTCCGGATTATAAAGTTGCTGCTGCAGGTCACGAAGATTACTATTGGGGAATGGGTTTAACTGCGGAAGCGGTTGCTAATCAATATAAAATTTCAAGAGAAGATCAGGATGAGTTTGCTTACAATTCTCATATGAAAGCCCTGAAAGCTCAGGCTGAGGGAAAATTCGACAAACAAATCGTTCCGATTACTGTTGAGCAGACTTTCATCAATGAAAATGGTAAAAAAGAAACTAAATCTTATGTTGTAAAACAAGACGAAGGTCCAAGAGCCGGAACTTCTGTTGCTGCTTTGGCTGGTTTAAGACCTGTTTTTGCTGCTGATGGAAGCGTAACTGCCGGTAATTCTTCTCAAATGAGTGATGGTGCTGCTTTTGTTTTAATCATGAGCGAGGATATGGTAAAAGAATTAAACCTTGAGCCAATTGCCAGACTGGTAAACTTTGCTTCTTCCGGTGTTGAACCAAGAATCATGGGTATTGGTCCTGTAAAAGCAATTCCGAAAGCCTTGAAACAAGCGGGATTAACATTGAATGATATCGAGTTAATTGAATTAAACGAGGCTTTTGCTTCACAAGCTTTAGCAGTAACTCGCGAATTAAATATTAACCCGGAAATCGTAAACGTAAACGGTGGAGCGATCGCTTTAGGACATCCTCTAGGTTGTACTGGTGCTAAACTTTCGGTTCAGTTATTCGACGAGATGAAACGCAGAGGTAATAAATACGGAATCGTTTCTATGTGTGTGGGAACTGGGCAAGGAAGTGCTGGGATTTACGAGGTATTGTAGAAAAGTATACACAATTTTTGTCATTCTGAGGAACGAAGAATTACACTAGCATTTCCACAAAGTAACCATTTAGTTTGTCATTCCGAGGAACGAGGAATCTCCGCGACAATTATCCTCAAAGTTTGTCAATCGTTGAGGAGCTACTTACGAAGATTTCTCCTTCGTCGAAATGACAAGATTGACGAAATTATATCATAAAAAAAACATACAAAAAACAAAAGCAATGGCAGATACAATCGAAAAAAACGTAACCCGTGGTGGTCAGTTTTTAGTTAAAGAAACAAAATGCGAAGATATCTTTACACCAGAAGATTTTTCGGAAGAGCAGTTAATGATGCGTGACTCTGTAAAAGAGTTCGTTGACAAAGAATTATGGGCACATAAAGATCGTTTTGAGAAAAAAGATTATGCTTATACTGAATCATCTATGCGTAAAGCTGGTGAACTTGGACTTCTTGGAGTTGCGGTTCCTGAAGAATACGGCGGATTAGGAATGGGATTCGTATCTACAATGTTAGTTTGTGATTACATTTCTGGTGCTACAGGATCGTTCTCAACTGCTTTTGGTGCACATACAGGTATTGGAACTATGCCAATTACGCTTTATGGTACTGAAGAACAAAAGAAAAAATACGTTCCTAAATTGGCTTCTGGAGAATGGTTTGGAGCGTATTGCTTAACTGAACCAGGAGCAGGATCTGATGCTAACTCAGGAAAAACTAAAGCAGTTTTATCTGAAGATGGAACACACTACTCTATTACAGGACAAAAAATGTGGATTTCGAATGCAGGTTTCTGTAGCGTTTTCATCGTTTTTGCTCGTATTGGAGATGACAAAAACATTACTGGTTTCATCGTAGAAAACGATCCGTCTAACGGAATTTCTATGAATGAAGAAGAGCATAAATTAGGAATCCGTGCTTCATCTACGCGTCAGGTTTTCTTCAACGAGACTAAAGTTCCTGTTGAAAACATGTTGTCAGAAAGAGGAAACGGTTTCAAAATTGCAATGAATGCTTTGAACGTTGGCCGTATTAAATTGGCAGCTGCTTGTTTAGATGCTCAACGTAGAGTTACTACAAATGCAGTAAAATATGCTAACGAAAGAATTCAGTTCAATACTGCAATTTCATCTTTTGGAGCAATTCGTTCTAAATTAGCTGAAATGGCAACTAATGCATACGCCGGAGAAAGTGCTTCTTACCGTGCTGCAAAAGATATCGAAGACAGAATCGCTGCTCGTGAAGCTGAAGGAACTACGCATCAGGAAGCTGAATTAAAAGGTGTTGAAGAATATGCTATCGAATGCTCTATCCTAAAAGTTGCAGTTTCTGAAGACGTACAATCTTGTGCTGACGAAGGAATTCAGATTTTTGGTGGAATGGGATTCTCTGAAGACACTCCAATGGAAAGTGCCTGGAGAGATGCTCGTATCGCTAGAATCTACGAAGGAACAAACGAAATCAACAGAATGCTTTCTGTAGGTATGTTGATCAAAAAAGCTATGAAAGGTCACGTTGATTTACTTGGACCTGCAATGAAAGTTCAGGAAGAATTAATGGGAATACCATCTTTTGATACTCCTGATTTCTCTGAATTATTTGCTGAAGAAAAAGGAATTATCGCTAATCTTAAGAAAGTTTTCTTAATGGTTGCTGGTAGCGCTGTTCAAAAATACGGACCGGATTTAGATTCTCACCAACAGTTATTAATGGCTGCTTCTGATATCTTAATCGAAATTTACATGGCTGAAAGTACTATTCTTAGAACTGAAAAATTAGCTAAAAATCAAGATGAAGCTAAAGTACAAGAACAAATTGCCATGGCAAAATTATACTTATACAAAGCGGTAGATATCGTAAACTCAAGAGGAAAAGAAGGAATTATTTCTTTTGCTGAAGGTGACGAGCAACGTATGATGTTAATGGGATTAAAACGTTTTACAAAATATACAAACAATCCAAATGTTGTAGCTTTAAGAGAGGTTATTACATCAAAATTAGTTGCAGAAAACGAATACTGCTTCTAATACAAAAATAGTTTTTAGCTTTTAATTTGTTTAAACCCGCACTAATCCGAAACAGTGCGGGTTTATTTTTTTATTTTTATTTTTCACGATATTATTCTAGAGACGCACAGCAGTGTGTCTACGTAACGAGAAGACGTACTGCTGTGCGTATCTACATTACGTTTCGAGATCATTTCACAAATCTTTATTAAAATTGCATTTCTGGTACAATATCAATAGCAAAATTTATAATCTAATGTTTTATATTTAGCGTTCTAAAACTTCAAAAAATATAAAATGAAACAAATTAACCTAATTGCTCTTTTATTTCTTTGCCTGATATCTACAAATATTTTTGCTCAGAAAAATAAGAAATTTGATATCATTGCTTACTACACAGGCGATGATAAACTAATTAACGAATACGAAGTAAACAAGCTGAATCAAATAATTTTTAGCTTTTGTCATCTTAAAGATGGCAAACTAAGCGTTGATTCTCCTAAGGATTCCACTACAATTAAGTACCTGGTCTCTTTAAAAGCAAAAAATCCACAACTTAAAATTATTCTTTCACTTGGTGGCTGGGGAGGTTGTGAGCCTTGTTCTGCTGCATTTTCTACTGCTGAAGGAAGATTGACTTTTGCCAAATCAGTAAAAGAAGTGAGCAACTATTTTAAAGTTGATGGTTTAGATTTAGATTGGGAATATCCGGCAATTGAGGGACTGCCAGGACATTTATACCAAGCTGTAGATAAACCTAACTTTACAGAATTAATTAAAATTTTACGTTCTACGTTAGGTAAAAAATATGAATTGAGTTTTGCAGCCGGTGGATTTCAGAAATATCTGGATGAATCTATAGACTGGAAAACCGTAGCACCATTGGTAAACCGTATCAATATCATGAGCTACGATTTAGTAAATGGATATTCTAAAGTTACCGGACATCATACGCCTTTGTATAGCACCAACCCAAAAGAAGAATCTACAGACAGAGCCGTAACTTACTTAATAAAACAAGGAGTTCCTGCCGAAAAATTAATTATTGGAGGCGCTTTTTATTCCAGAACCTGGAAAAATGTAGAAAATATAAATAATGGCCTTTATCAGCCTGGTGAACACATTCAAGGTGTCGATTTTAAAAACTTTGCTTCAACTTACACTGAAGCTAATGGCTGGAAATATTTTTGGGATAATAAGGCAAAAGCTCCATATTGGTACAATGCAGCATCAAAAACCTTTGCAACATCTGACGATATAAAATCGATAAAAGAAAAAACTGAATATGTAAAATCCAAGAAATTAGGAGGTATTATGTTCTGGGAACTTACTTTAGATAGTCCGCATGACGGAATGGTAAGTGCAATTTATGAAGTAAAAACAGCCAAATAAATCAGGTTTGAACACAGAAAAAAACGGCAGTTATAAAATTATAACTGCCGTTTTTTATTTATAAAGAAAACTATTGCAATTTTGATTTATCCAATTCTCCTATAAAAGGAATAGATTCTAAAATTTCAGCGCGAATAACCGTTTGTAAATAAACTTCTAACTGAAGAAATTTTGCAGCATTTATGGCGCCAACAGCCTTTTTAGCTTGTCCATAAGTCTTAGAGTATAATTTTTCATACCCCAGGTGATTTTTAAGAGTTCCTTTTGCCAACTCATCCGCTTTGGCATCTGTAAGGGTCGCATAATTTGCAGCATAATCATTAATTAGTTGAAATTTTGCCTGACCTAAAGCTTTACGTTCTGTTTCGTAATTATCGTAAACTTTTGTAAAAGCAGCATTTTGAGTATCAGACAAATTCATATATTATTTTACAAGATCGCTTTTTGATTTACCATAAACACTTTGCAGTACCTCAACATCTTCTTTAAATGAAGATTGAGCATAAGATGAAAACGAGGCAATCGCCATAACAAGAATTAAACTTAATTTTTTCATAGTAATAAATTTTAATTTGTTTTTTAAAAATTCACGCACTATCAAATATACTGATTTTTAACACATTAAAATCGTTAATATAAAAACATTCCTACACTTAATAATAAAACAAAAAAACTTTTTATCCTAAAATTTACCAGTTTAATACAATCTTAATTTCATCCATAATTGTTTCGTCCTAAAGAAAACTTTTTAGAGACAAACTAAAGCTATTATTTAATTTCTTTAGTCTTAGTAGCTCTGATTTCTCCATCATAAGAAATTGGCCCTCTGTTATTGCTATTTACAGAAAGTGTCGCCCCGCCATTAAAAAAGACAGAAAACATTAAATCATACGAATCGTCTTTGCCTCTGACAGTAGCTCTTATAATATAATTTTTTTTATTTTTTTCAATTTTTATATTTTCAGGTTTTCCTTCAAATTTTATTCCGCCATCGCCACCATATGGTACATTAAAACCTCGTCCAAAAAAGGGTAAATCGCAGGTTGTCTTTTCAGTATTAAACTTTAGAAAATAAGTATTATAATCCAGAAAAATAAGCCTTCCTCCTTGCGGATTAGCTTTTTGTGCTTCAAAATCAAACTTCTTAGAATCAATCAGAGTTTCAATTTCTTTTTGTTGCTGCAAATCTCTTTCTGCTTTTAATTCTTTCTTTGTTTTTTCCTGTGCAAAAACGCCGAAACTTAAAAAGCATAATAACACTATCAATAAAATGGATCGTTTAGTTTTCATAAAACAAATATTTAGCAGAACTAAAAAGTACTTTTATTTTTTAGTAAATCGCATCATCGCAATATCTCCTGAAATAAAATTCAAGGTTTTTCCATCATCAGTAACATCAAATGAAGTTATTTTTTGTAAAGTGCCCATAAAAACCTGTTCGCCCTGCGCATCAACACACATCATTCTGGTAACAGCCATAGGTTGGGTGAAATCAATTTTATTATTGGTTACCTTTAATTTTCCTGTAAAAGAATTACAGCTGTTGTTTCCGGAAACCTGATTTTCCTTTACATTAAAATTTAGGATTGGCTTTTTATTTGGATACAAACCATCAAAAGTTATTCGCGGTCCGGTTATGTAATTAAGCTCCCAGCTTCCTTCGAGTTGCGAAACAGAATCATTTTTTGGAGTCTTAGAAGCATTGCACGATAGCAAGACAATTCCTGAAAAAACTAAAATCAAAACATTCTTTATCATAATTTTATAAATTAAATTAAAAAATAATCACACTGATTTCTTGAAATTTTCAATTCGAGGCAATACGAAATTACGCAATAATAATTTGTTGTCTCCTTAAAACAGCATTAAATTACAAGCAATAGTTTTAGATTTTTTTAACTCTTAAGGCAAATCAATGTCGGAATTTTATGTTAAATTTACTTAATCTTTAATTTAAAAGCCTTTCATATGAAAAAAATAATCGTTTCTTTCGCTATAATTACAGCCTTAATTGTTGGCTGTAAGACCAATACAAAATCAAATGATGCCAAAACACTTACTGTTGCCTTAGAGCCTAAAAGCAATAGTACAGTTGCCGGAACTGCTACTTTTACAGAGAAAAATGGTAAAGTAACGTTTGTTGCAAAAATGACTGGTTTAGAACCGGGAGTACACGCGATTCACATTCACGAAAAAGCAGATTGCAGCTCTGCAGACGGAAGTTCAGCCGGAGGACACTGGAATCCTACTTTTAAAAAGCATGGAAAATGGGGTGTTGCAGAATATCATAAAGGTGATATTGGAAACTTTACCGCTGATGCAAAAGGTAACGGAACTATTACACTAACAACTGACGAATGGTGTATTGGTTGTGGAGACACCAATAAAGATGTTCTTGGAAAAGGTTTAATTGTGCATCAGGGAACTGATGATTTTACAACCCAGCCTACCGGAAATGCAGGCGGAAGAGTTGCCTGTGCGGGAATCATCAAATAAAAAACACGATAACCACTAGATTTTCACAAAATCTAGTGGTTATTTCATTTAAAACTTATCCTAACACAAGAAAAAGATATAGCTTTGCAGCTATAAATTAAAGTTAATGATTAACCCATCGGCATCAGGTTGGATAGACAAGTTTTTTAGTGAACAAAAGTTCTCAGAGGCAATTCCTTTTGAGACTACAGAATCTTTTTACTATAAAGTCAGAGAAACCGGTTTTATCTATGGCCATATCATAGCAATTGATTCTCAGGTTGAGATACGTATAAAAGGCTGGTTTAAAACCGAAATTTCTAAAGTAGCTTTACTAAATACTTTATATCATGTTTTTTGTTTGGAAAAAAGAAGTTCTGAACCAAAAAACTTTATAACCGAAGTATTGAAATTTTATAATGAGATGAATCCGGAAGGATTTAATTTATTTAAAATTTTACTTCCTAAAGACACTCCTTCCCTGTCTTTAGAAAATATAATTGATCAAAGAGTACAAACTAACGATAGTATTATTAGCAAAAACTTTTCGCATTTAGTTACAAATGCGCTTTTGTTTATTGATGTTTTAGCTTTTAGGCAGTATCTTCAACATGGTTCAATTCCTGAAAAATATCTAAAACGAATTGAAGAGACTGTTTTAGGTATTGTAGCATTGGCCTTAAAAACCAAAACAGTCAAATCGCAACACGATGATTTATTGATTAAACTTTTTGAAGCTTCAATACGCTATTCTAAATTCTCGAAAGTAACTGTTGATACTTTAGAAACTTTGCAATTAGAAAATTTCAGCAACAAACTGGAACACTATTATTTTATCGACATGGCCGGAATGGCGTTATGGAGTGATGGTGTTGTAGAAAATGAAGAATCTTATTTTCTATATTCTTTAGGCTCAATGATGGGCGTTTCTGATGATTTTGTGACCAAAAGTATTGATACAACCCACACCTTTATAACAACTCATAAAAAGAAAATTCCGTATTTTAATTATTCAAACCCTGTAAAACATTTTTATGATCAAATGACGCACAGCGTTGTAAAACTGATTGTAAGAAACAAAAACAGACTTGTTAAGGAAATTATCCAGAGTAAGGAATTAATGGTTTTATTAGCCTATTCTACAACCAGAGATCTGGATGCCAAAGAAAAGAAGAAAGTAAAAAAACAGTTATTGGATATTTGCAAAACGATTCCGTCACTGACGATATTTTTACTTCCGGGCGGAAGTTTATTATTGCCTATTTTAATAAAGTTTATTCCAACGTTGTTACCATCTGCGTTTAATGAAAATCTGGATGAAAACGAATAAAAAAAATCGCCCTTTTGAGGCGATTTTTATTTTTTTATAGATTGCTTAGTTGGTAAACCTCATCTAATTCATCATTTGATGCGATATTTACATTAAGATCCGTTACAAAACCTGAATTTAGACCATAAACCCATCCGTGAAGCATTAAATCCTGACCGTTTTTCCAGGCACCTTGCACGATTGATGTCTTTGCTAAATTGTAAACCTGCTCTTTAGCATTGATCTCTACAAAAGCATTAAAACGTTCTGTTTCATCTTCAATTGAGTTTAGGTATTTATCATGTAAACGATACTCATCTTTAATATGACGAATCCAGTTATCTATTATTCCAACAGATTGATTACCCATTGCAGCTTTTACACCACCACAACCATAATGTCCGCAAACAATAACATGTTTTACCTTTAGAACATTTACAGCATAATCTAAAACACTCAGCATATTCATATCAGAGTGCACTACCATATTAGCGATGTTGCGATGTACAAACACTTCTCCAGGTTTAGCACCAATAATTTCATTTGCAGGAACACGGCTGTCAGAACATCCAATCCATAATAATGGTGGTGTTTGTCCCTTAGCTAAATCTGCAAAATAATTAGGATCTAATGCTAATGATTTTTCAACCCACTGTTTGTTGTTTTCTAGTAATTGTTTATAAAACTCTCTCATTTTTTTTGTTTTTTGATGGTACTTCTACATGTTTAAACATATCAAAATAACTTTACTGTAAAGTTATCTAATTTTCATACTTCTCACAATGAAGAAATACCTTTAATTAATTTAATTTGTTTAAAAATCTTCTTTTACCGTTTCTTTTTTAACCAATGCTCTTTTGGCAACATCATAATAATGCTCTATAGATACATGGTTGTTGATATCAGGAGAGTTTTCGAGTTCGTATGCTTCTTTAAATCCTTTTAGTTTTACCTTGATATTCTCATCAATAGCTCTTGTTTCTTTAAACTCACGAATCAAGTCTAAAACATCATGGGCAATATACTCTGTATCATGAGCATTGATGATTACTTTTGAGTTTTGAGGAATCTCGCTCAATGTCAATTTAATGGCTGCTTTATTCAGGAATGAAACTTCCTGTGCTAAATCAATATGAATAACATCTCCGTCTTCGTATTCTTCTTTTTTGAAACTGTAAGCTCTTTTTAGATTTCCTCTCAATACAAAAATTATACTGATAATGATTCCCAGTGCAACTCCTTTAAGTAAGTCTGTTGCTACAACAAACACTAATGTTGCCACAAAAGGAATGAACTGGTATTTACCTTTCTCCCAAAAATGTTTGAAAGTTGCAGGTTTCGCTAATTTATATCCAACAAGGATTAAAACGGTTGCCAAAGTTGCCAACGGAATTTTATTTAAAATTGTTGGTATTGACAAAACACTTATCAGCAAAAGTACACCGTGAATAATAGCTGACATTTTTGACTTTGCCCCTGCATTATTATTTGCAGATGATCTTACCACAACTGATGTCATTGGTAAACCACCTAAAAGTGAACTCAGGATATTACCAATACCTTGTGCCCTAAGTTCGACATTTGTATTGGTATAACGTTTTTGAACATCCATTCTATCCGCAGCTTCGATACAAAGTAATGTTTCTATAGAAGCTACAATGGCAATTGTAATAGCAACTACCCAAACTTGCGGATTTGTAACCGCTGCAAAGTTTGGTGTAATCAGAATAGATTTAAATTCATCAAAAGATTTTGGAACTGGCAATGAAACCAAATGTTCTTTTGCAATTGCCAATGAGCTTCCTGAAGAAACAAAAAATTCGTTTAAAACGACTCCTGCAATAACTGCAATAAGTGCGCCCGGAACTAATTTTAATTTCTTTAAAAAGGAAACCTTTTCCCATGAAATCAAGATGATCAGCGAAACAAGCGAAATAATTACTGCTCCTAAGTGAATGTGGTTTAAAACATCGAATAAAAATGAAAACGAATTACTTCCATCATTTTGAACAAAAGCCTGATCGCCTTCAAAATCAGCATCGTAACCAAAAGCGTGAGGCAATTGTTTTAAGATAATAATAATCCCGATACCAGCTAACATTCCTTCAATAACATTTGTGGGAAAATAATTTGATATACTTCCGGCTTTTAAAAACCCTAATGCTAATTGAATTAATCCAGCAATAAAAACCGACATTAAAAACACATCAAAGGCGCCAAGATCAGTAATAGCTGTTAAAATAATAGCTGTTAACCCAGCTGCCGGTCCTGATACACTAATGTGTGACTGGCTTAAATAACCAACCACAATACCACCAATAACACCTGCTATAATTCCAGAAAATAAGGGAGCTCCAGAAGCCATTGCAATACCTAAACACAATGGAAGAGCCACCAAGAAAACCACTAAACCTGAAGCAAAATCAGATTTAAGGTTGGCAAAAAGATTGATTTTTTTTGTCATAATACAATACTAAAAAAATTATTCATTAAAGATTTACCACATTTAATTAAAAATGCAGTTGTAGTTCAAAATAATCGGAAGTATTATACTAAGTTAGGAGGTGGAGCAAAAATGCTCGGAGAAATATTATCTAATTTTACGATGTTTTCAGAAACAATCGTTTTCTTTTGAATATAAACAGGCAACAGAACTTCATGCTCAAATATTGTAGCATGAACTACTGATTTAAGTTCTTTATGAACTTCTTCTTCTGCGCAATTAAAAGACATAGGTGTATTGCCCCCTTTCTTTATCGCCTGAACAATTGTTGGGGTCGATAAGAAGGCGATAAATATGAATAATAATATGCGAGCGATTAGTTTCATTGCAGCAAAAATAGTGTTAAAGAAATAAAATCAAAGCGCGAGAGCAAAAATTTTTTACAAATTTAACAATCATAAAAAAACAGAATAAAAGAAAGACTCATATTCTGTTTATATAACACTAAAAAACAATTCATTACAGCGATTCTTCTAACCATGCATTCATCATCCAGATGGTTTTTTCCTGCTCTGCAATGAAGTCGCTCATCATCGAATTTGTTCCTTCATCATTAATATCAGCTGATTGTTTTAAAATGTCTCTTTCAATTTTTAATAAATCAGATAGAGAATTAACAATTAACTGAACTGCTTTCTCATCATTAGAAATATTCTTTCCTACCGCTAATTTATTATTTTTAATATAATCTTCAAATGTATGTAATGGAGTTCCTCCTATTGTTAGAACTCTTTCTGCAATCATATCAATTTTTAATTGGGCATCAGTATACAATTCTTCAAATTTAACATGTAGATCAAAGAAACGTTTACCACGAATATTCCAGTGTATTCCTCTTAGATTTTGATAGTATACCTGAAAATTTGATAACAGAATATTCAATTCATTGACTAATAATTCTGACTCTTTTACCGGCAATCCTAAAATATTTGTTTTCATAGTATTCATTTTATAATAAGTTTACTACAAATTTAAAACAAGTTCTTTAAAAATATTATAAAAAAAAATTATATTTTCTTATTTTTGCATCACAAAATACTATCAAAATGACGATTACTCAATTACAATATGTGTTAGCTGTTGCCGAACATAAAAATTTTACACTTGCTGCCGAAAAATGTTTTGTTACCCAACCAACATTAAGCATGCAAATTCAAAAAATCGAAGAGGAACTTAATATTTTAATTTTTGACAGAAGTAAAAAACCTATTCAGCTTACTGATATTGGTCAAAAAATTGTCAATCAGGCAAAGAATATTGTAAATGAAGCGGATAGAATTAAGGATATAGTAGAACAGCAAAAAGGTTTTATTGGAGGAGAATTTCGCTTAGGGATTATCCCAACGATTATGCCAACTCTTTTACCTATGTTTCTAAATAACTTTATAAAAAAATATCCTAAAGTAAGACTCTTAATCGAAGAATTAAATACAGATGAGATTATTATAAAATTAAAAAACGGTCATTTAGACGCTGCAATTGCTGCAACTCCTCTGGAAGATGAAAAAATAAAAGAGATCGTTTTATATTTTGAGCCATTTGTAGCCTATATACCGGAACATCATGCAAATTTCCAGAAGGAAGAAATTGAAGTTGCCGATTTAAACATTAATGAAATTCTGCTTTTGCAGGACGGACATTGTTTTAGGGACGGAATCCTGAATTTATGCAAAAACGGTACTGATATCGACCAAAATAATTTTCAGATACAAAGCGGTAGCTTTGAAACTTTAATAAAATTAGCCGATGAAGGTTTGGGTACAACATTACTTCCGTACTTGCACACCTTAGACTTAAAAGATTCCGACAAACTGAAACTACGAAATTTTAAGGAACCAAAACCTGCTCGTGAGGTAAGTTTAATTTACCCAAAGAGCGAATTAAAAATGCAAATCATTGACGCCATAAGATCGACAATCGCCGGAGTTGTAAAAGGAGCAATTGTTTTTCAGAACGTTCAAATTGTTAGTCCGCTACAAAAGAAATAGAAATAAAAAAGGAGCCAAATTGGCTCCTTTTTTTATACTGTAATTAGTAGTAAACTTTGTTTTAGTTCTGGTTTTTCAACAATAAAGTTCAATAACCACTCTTGTAATTGTTCCATCTCGTATGGTAACAGTGTTTTGATAGCTTTCTCTAGTTCTTTACAGAAAAGTATCGGATCGAAACTTACTCTCTCAAGTATTGATTTCGTGTAATCAAACATCATTTTTGACATAATAAAATAAGATTTTGGGGGTTATCTATATTTTTAAACTCGCACAAATTTAATCAAATATCATTCATACGCATTCATTTTAACTATTTTTTTTAAAAACTTTATCAACGAATACGTTTTCTTAATGTATATAAATCAATATAGAACGATTCTAAACAACTCATTTAAACCTTTTTAAAGGCTCTAAACATTTCTCGTTTTCCTGGAGGCCCTGCTAATTTTTCGACGGTAAACCCAACTTCTATCATACTTCTTTTAACAACTCCGCGAGCAGCATATGTTACCAGGACTCCGTTTGGTTTTAAACTATTATACATTTTCTGAAAAATTTCAGTACTCCAAAGCTCCGGCTGCACTCTATATCCGAAGGCGTCAAAGTAAATCAAATCAAAAATTTCAAAATCGTTTATTTCATCAAAAAATTGTTTCCTTTTGGTTAACGAAAAAGCATTGCAAATTTCAATTTTTTTATCCCATTCACATTTATGCATTTTCTCAAAAATGTTCTCAAATTCCAATGCTTCCAGCTCACTCACATAATTCATTTCTAAAACTTCTGCTGCTTCCACAGGATAAGCTTCTACTCCAACATAATCAATTTTCTGATTTTTTTGATTTGATTCTAAAAAAGTGATAAAAGCATTTAATCCTGTTCCAAAACCTATTTCAAGAATACTTACCGGATTATTTTCAAATAATGAAAGTCCGTTTTTAATAAAAACATGTTTAGCCTCCTGAATTGCACCATGTTTTGAATGATAACATTCATCCCACTCCTGTAAATGAATTGTGGTTGAACCATCTAGCGTTTTAATTATTTCTCTTTTCACTTTTTTCGGAATTTATAATCTGATTTTATTGGTATTCAGCGTTTTTTGCGAGTCAAATTTAGTCAAAACAAATGCGTAAAGCCTTAAAAAACGGCTGTTTTTTCATAAATTCTTTATAAAAATGTCCTAATTTTTTCACTTTATTATAAGATAAATAAATCTCAGTTAAACGGCATAAATAATGCAGTTTTACTAAGCAAATTATATATTTTTACTTAATTTTGCATTTATTAAATTCTATTTTACACCAAATCATTACTTTAGAATCTTCTATTGAAATGAAAATTACATAAAAACTTTATATAATTATGAGTACAACTCAAACAAGCAAAATTGAAATCAGAAAAGCCACTTCGTCAAAAATAAGCGGAGTAGACTTTCAAAACTTAAGCTTTGGTGCTGTTTTTACGGACCATTTATTCGAATGTGATTTTAAAAATGGAGAGTGGCAAAACCCGGTCATTAAGCCTTATGCTCCAATTTTAATGGATCCTTCTTCAAAAGTCTTTCATTACGGACAAGCTATTTTTGAAGGAATGAAAGCTTATAAAGATGACAATAATGATGTTTGGTTGTTCAGACCTGATGAAAACTTCAAACGTTTTAATAATTCTGCAGTTCGTATGGCAATGCCAGAAGTTCCGGAAGCTATTTTTATGGATGGTCTAAATGAATTATTAAAAATTGATCAGGAATGGATTCAGAGAGGAAACGGAAGCAGTATGTACATTCGTCCTTTTATGATTGCTACAGGTGCTGGTGTTGTTGCCAATCCTTCTGACGAATATAAATTCATGATTTTACTTTCTCCGGCACAATCTTATTATGCAGGCGAGGTAAAAGTGATTATTGCTGAACATTACAGCAGGGCAGCAAATGGCGGTATTGGAGCTGCAAAAGCTGCAGGAAACTATGCTGCACAATTTTACCCAACAAATTTAGCTAATAAAGACGGCTTTCAGCAGGTTATCTGGACAGATGACGCAACGCATACAAAACTGGAAGAAGCGGGAACAATGAACGTTTTCTTTAGAATTAACGATACATTATTGACTGCTCCTACAAGCGAAAGAATCTTAGATGGTATTACCAGAAAAAGTTTGATTGCAATGGCAGAAAAAGAAGGTCTTAATGTAGAGGTTCGTTCTGTTATTGTTTCAGAATTGGTAGAAGCGGCTAAAAACGGATCTTTAAAAGAAATCTTTGGGGCCGGAACTGCTGCAGTTATCAGCGTTATCAAAGGTTTCTCTTATCAGGATGTATATTATGAAATGACTCCGGTAGAAAATTCATACGCTTTACTATTGAAAGAAAAACTAACAAATCTTCAAAATAAACTTTCTGAAGATACTTTTGGCTGGACTGTAAAGGTGCAATAAGCTAAAAATATTTCAATAAATACAAGCCCAACGTTTCGATACATTCGTACGCTGGGCTTCTTTTTTATTTGATTTTTCAAACCTCATCAAAGAATGATTCAAAATCTGGTTTTACAAAATATTGCTAAACATATTTCGCTTGACGAAAATGAAATATCTTATTTTCTGTCTATTCTAAAAGAAAAGAAATATCCTAAAAAGAGCATGATTTTAAAAGAAGGTGAAATTTGCAAAACGATAAATTTTGTTCAATCCGGAATTTTACGTGCATTCTACAGAGATCAGGAAGGAAAAGAATCTACTATTATGTTTGCTATTTCGGACTGGTGGATTACAGATATGGCTTGCTTTATCAACCAACAGCCTGCAATACTCAATATTGAAACAATTGAAGACAGTCTGGTATTTTTTTTACAAAAAGAAGATTTGGATGAATTATATATCAAAATTCCAAAATTCGAACGTTTTTTCAGGATTATCATGCAAAATGCCTACATAAGAGAACAGTTAAGAGTTATTCAAAACCTATCACTTTCTGCAGAACAGCGGTATTATATCTTTCTGGAAAAATATCCTCAGGTTGCAAAACAAGTTACACAAAAACAAATTGCATCATATTTAGGTATTACGCCAGAATTTTTAAGCATGATTCGGGCAAACAAAAATAAACAGGCATTTTCTTAAACTACATTATTTTTTTACTGTAACAACTTCACGTGATTTGTAAAAAATATAAAGACATGCTTATACTTATTGCCGGACCATATCGTGGCGGGACAAATGATGATCCCAAATTAATTCAACAAAATCTAGAAAAATTAGAAGCCGTAGCGCTGCCTTTATTCAGAATGGGACATTTGCCCATAATTGGCGAATGGCTTGCTTTGCCTTTATTACATTTAGCCGGTTCTAAATATATTGGCGATAGTGTGTGGGATGAAATACAATATCCTGTTGCACACAGGCTTCTTGAAAAATGTGACGCCGTTCTACGTCTCGAAGGCGAATCAAAAGGAGCGGATAATGATGTTCGAATTGCTCAGGAAAGAGGTTTAAAAATTTATTATCGTTTAGAAGATATTCCAAATGCGGAATAACAAATCTAAAAAACAAAAAATCCCTAATAGGTTTTAGAAACTTATTAGGGATTTGTATTTTTATAGAAGTTTAGAAAAATCAGGTTTAAAATAATTCGGCCCTTTCATTACCTTACCGTCTTCTCTGTAAATAGGTTGTCCGTCTTCACCCAATTTACTCATATTACTACGCTGAATTTCATCAAAAACGGCTTCAATTTTATCTTGCAGACCGTGTTCGATAATTGTTCCGCACAAAATATACATCATATCACCAAGAGCATCAGCAATTTCGACTAAATCATTATTCTGAACTGCTTCAAGATATTCTTCGTTTTCTTCTTTCATCAAATTATAGCGAAGTATTTTCTTTGTTTCGCCTAAATCAGCAATTGGGGTCTGGCTATGACCAATTTTAAAAGCAGTATGAAATTCTGTTACGGCATCAAGTTGTTTCTTCATGATATTATTTGATTAAATGAGATGGCAAATTAGCAACTATTCGTGTACAATTCTCTAAATTTGTCAAAAAATAATTTTCAACTATGTTTAGTCAAGGACAATTAATATTCGCTCTCTGTTTTTTTATTGCATTTGTAATCGTAATGATATTTGCTTACCGTAAAGATCTCGCTTTGCATAAAGTTTTTTATAAAGGAAATTACAAAGTTTTAATTGTATTCTTGATTTTTATTGCTCTTCTATTTGTTATTAAATTCTTCTTTAAAAGATAATTTATAGAATTTATTGCTATATTTAGAATAAAATAATTTTAAGAGCTTTTACAATTAAACATCTTCAAAAACGTTTATTTAAAAGCTTTTTTTGACCAATATAATTTATAAAGTGTACTTTTATTGCTCCGCTATTATTGCGACAGGTAATTTAAATTTATAACTTTACGACACAAAATAAACGACTACAATGAAGATTCTAAAATATTTATTTCTACTATTATTATTAAGCTTAGTTGCTCTTACTGTTTTTGTCGCTACCCAAAAAGGGATTTTTTCTGTTGAAAGAAGCAAAGTGATTAATTCGCCAAAAGCAACAGTTTATAATTACATAAATGATTTTAGAAATTACGAAGATTTTGAATCGTGGTCTGTCGAAGACTCATCAATAAAAATGACATTCCCTAATAAAACATCCGGCAACGGGGCTTCTTATTATTGGGACGGAACTGAGGGAAAAGGAAATGCTATTACCCTAAAAGCAATTGACGGCGAAAGTATTCAGCAAAAAATGAAATATGACGGTACAGAAGCTGATGTAAACTGGACATTTAAAGATACTTTAGCAGGAAAAACAAAAGTGACCTGGAAAGCAAGCGGAACAATGAGTTTTTTATTTAAAGTTTATACTGCCTTAAACGGAGGTTCTGATAAAGTTATTGGAACTATTTATGAAAAAAGCCTTGCTAACATCGACAAAAATTTAGACTACGAAACCAAAACTTTTGCGATTAACGTAAATGGTGTCGTAAAGAAAACCGAAACACCATATATCAAACAGACTTTTACAAGCGAAATCTCTAAAATAAATAAAAATGCGAGAATTGTAATTCCGAAACTTATTGAGTTTAGTAAAAACAATGGTCTATCCACAAACGGAAAACCTTTTATAATTTATCACACTTACGATACCGAAAAGGGATTAGCAAAAATATCGATTTGTTTACCTACGAATAAAGAAATCATGACCACATCCGGAAGTGATATTTTAGGAGGAAAACTCAATGGTTTTGAAGCCGTAAAAACAACTCTAAAAGGCGATTACACACATTTGAATGCCGCAATTGCAAAAACTACAGCTTTTATCAACAAAGAAAAAATTACGCCTGAGTTAAGCTGGTCTCATCTTGAAATTCTGACTATTAGCAAGCTGGATGTAAAAAGCCCATCTAAATTGATGACAGAAATTTATTTTCCTGTAAAACCTAAAGTAGTTCCTGTAGTAAAAACTCCTGTATATACTACTCCAACAGCAGAACCTACAACACCTAAACCTGCAACGGAAACACCAAAACCAGCACCAAAACCTACTACGGAAGAAGAGCAGTCAGAATTTTAAAATAAATGATGCATTAAACCTTTTGTTTAAAGTTCATTCTAATAAGATAAATCGAAAAATTTGACAGACGAGAAGGAATTTATACAACAATTATTAGATCCTAAAACGCAGAATACAGCGTTTCAAAAACTCTTGTCTGATTACCAAAAACCATTATATTCTCATATTCGAAACATTGTTTTGAACCATGATGATACAGATGATGTATTGCAGAATACGTTTGTAAAAGTTTTTCAGTATTTAAAGAATTTTAAGGGAGAAAGTAAACTCTTTTCCTGGATGTACCGCATTGCAACTAACGAAGCCCTAACTTTTTTAAATCAGAAAGCTAAATTAAACGGATTAACATCTGAAGCATTACAAAATAAAACCATTGACAATCTGAAAGCTGATGTTTATTTTGATGGCGACGAAATCCAGATAAAACTTCAAAAAGCAATTGTAACCTTGCCGGAAAAGCAACAATTGGTTTTTAAAATGAAATATTTTCAAGAATTAAAATACGAAGAAATAGCTGAAATTCTGGGAACTTCAGTTGGCGCTTTGAAAGCATCTTATCATCATGCCGTAAAAAAAATTGAAATATATGTTACATCAAATTAAACCTTTTGTTATAAAACATATCTTATAGACATTATGAAAGCATTTAAATTAGAAAACGAACCGAAAATAACAACTGGATTTAAAACTCCGGAACATTACTTTGATAATTTTTCGGCAAAAGTTTTACAACAAGTAAACGAAGAAAAAGAAGTAAAAGTAATCCCGATTTACAAACGTAAAAAAGTGCTTTCGCTTCTTACTGCAGCAGTTGTTGTTATTGCATTAATGATTCCTATAATAAACAATTACAATAACACTTCTAAAGATCTTGATGAAGATACCTTAGAAACTTATTTATCTTACCAATCGAATTTAAATCAATATGATTTGATTCAAAAATTAGATACAAAAGACATTCAGGAACTAAGTAAAAATGTTGCAATTGAAGATGAAACCCTGGAGGATATTCTGGCAACAAATCCAAATATTGAGCATTTAATATCCGAATAAAACAATTAAAAAATGAAAATCAAAAATATACTTCCGATAATACTCTTTCTGATTAGTTTTTCGTTTTATGCCCAAAGTGGTAAAACGGATGAAAAACGAGAAAAAATTAAAGCTTATAAAGTTTCATTTTTAACGACTGAGCTGGAATTAACTTCTACAGAAGCTGAAAAATTCTGGCCCATTTATAATGCTTATGACGATAAACAATTTGAATTAAGACATCAGAAAATGAAAACGTACATGCGCAAATTAGATGATGACAATATCAATTCAATGTCTGAAAAGGAAGCTGTAACACTTTTATCACAGATGGAAAGTACAGACAAAGAATTGTATCTTTTGCGCGATAAATACATGACGAATTTAAAGAAAGTACTTTCAGCAAAAAAAATACTAAAACTTAAAAAATCAGAAGACGATTTTAATCGCAAATTACTGCAGCAATATCGAGATAAAGCAGGTAAAGATTAAAACACATTTTACAGTACAACAGCGACAGGAACCCTATATAATAATACTTACTTTATTATTTAGGGTTCTTGTTATTTAAAATTAATTCGAACCATTTTATTATAACCTGCAGCAATTGCAGTATTTTTATTTAGAAAGCGAATTGTAAAAAGTTTGGTATCATCTGACAATTGCACCCATGAAGCTCCGTTATCAGTTGAATATTGCAATCCTCCTGATCCCACACACACGAGTTGCTGTCCATTTGTTCCCGGAACATACTGCACACAAGAAGCATAACCAAAACCTTCATTTTGTCCTATCAAATTCCAGGTTTTTCCTCCATCTTTTGTAAAGGCTTTATTATCCTTTTTTTCATCAGGTAAATCATAATCACCTCCTGCAATAAAACCGTTTTTTGCATCATAAAAATCAGCAGTAAAAATTCCGGTCATTTGTTTACCCTGAACTATAGGAGTTTCAATTACTTTCCAGGTTTTACCTTTATCTGGAGAATAAAAAGTCCTAGCTTTTTTTCCGCCTGAAAAAATCCAGGTTTCATTTCCTTTTATTATAATATTCGAATTACTGGCTGCAAAGGCTGACTCGCCTGTAGCGTTTGTAGGTAGTTTATCAGACAATAATTTAGTCCAGTTTTCGCCTCCGTCGCGTGTAATAATAATTGAAAAAGTATCTTCGGTGGGATCACCTACAGCAATTCCTTCTTTATCATTCCAGAATTGCATACTATCATAAAATACTTTATCATGTACTTCTTTGTATACTAATTTTACTTTTTGAGTTTTTTTAGAAACCTGATAAAGTAGTGCGGGATTTCCTATACTTAATAAAAAAACATCGTTTGAAGTTTGTGCTATACTTCTAAATTCCAACTTTAAAGTATCACGATAAATATGTTCTTCAAATTTCTCATTTTTATCTAAATCATAGTATCCAAAACGAGAATTATCGCCGCCGTACCAGACCTTATTTTTATCTATTGAGATGGCGCGAATACTAATTTTATCCTTAAATAAAGTATCAATTTTCACAGTCGAAAAATAACCATTCAACCCTATTTTATCACTGTAATTCAGCGTCTTAAAAGACATAAACAAAACAAAAGCGCAACAAAATAAAATTAGTTTTTTCATAATAAATTAAAGTTTATTCGGCGCTAAAATACAATTATTTACAAAATATAAAATAAGTTAGGTGTTTTTTTCTGGCACAGTAATTGGATATCTCACAATATTAATCTTAATATGATTTAAAATGAAAACTAAACTACTTTTTATAGCCCTGCTAACACTAGGTTTTAGTTCTGTACAAGTACAAAGCCAAACTACTGTATATGCAAAAAATTCAGATATAAGCGATAATTTAGATTTAAGAGCCGTTGCCTCTATGTTTGGAGAATCAGCGAATCTACAGGATTTTGAAAGACGTTTGAATGACCCAAAATATCAAATTTCAAATCTTGACTTAAATGACGACAATGAAGTTGATTATTTAAGAGTGATAGAATCAGTAGAAAACAGAACCCATGTTGTAATTATCCAGGCTGTTTTAGATCGTGATGTTTATCAGGATGTTGCTACAATTGATGTAGAAAGAGATAATTATAATAAAGTTAGCGTTCAGGTTGTTGGTAACACTTATTTGTACGGAGACAATTACATCTACGAGCCGGTTTATAGCGTTGCTCCGGTAATTTACAGCTCATTTTGGGTTACAAATTACAGACCATATTATTCTACATGGGGTTGGAATATGTATCCAACTTATTATGCAGCATGGAGACCTTACCCAATTTACAGATATAGAAACAACATCAATATATGTATCAACGTAAATAATCATTACAATTATGTAAATACAAGAAGAAGTTATGTTGCGCCGGTTTTATACCAATCCAGACGTACCTACGGTTACGAAACAAGACGTCCTGACTATAGCTTTGCTCAAAGACATTCGAATGTGTCTAACAGATATGATCTGGATCAAAGACGTGTTGCAAGCAGAGAATCAGGCAGAAGCCAAAATTACGGCACAAACAGATCAAATACAGGAAGAGTATCTTCAACAGACAACAGAACTGCTCCAAACAGAAATTATGCTGAAAACAGAACTAATACTGACAGAAGCTATAATACAAATCGTTCAGTGTCTTCTGACAGAAACACATCGAATCCTGTAAACAATTCTCCAGTAAATAATCCTGTAAGAGTTGAAAGCACTCCAAGAACAGAAAACAGAAGAGATTATAGTCAGAACAATTCGAATGTTTCAAGAGGGAAGTCGCAAAGTCCGGTTAATACTACCAGACCTGCTCCAACTCAAAGAACTGAAACTTCCAGAAGTTATTCTGATAACAGAGGGAATTCAGAAAACAGAGGATCTTCAATGAGAACTCAAAATACGCAACGTTCTGAAGCTCCAAGAGCAAGTCAGGAATCAAGAAGCAGCCAGCCTCAAAGAGAAAGTGGTGCGGGAGGAAGAAGCGCAGGAGGAAGAAGAGGTTAATAATAAATTCGCATTTCTAAATAAAAAACTAAAGCACAATTTGACGATTGTGCTTTTTTTTATCTTTTTAATTATAATTGATGCTAATTTGTTTTAAAACAGTAAATTTGCAACCGTCTTTTATAAAAACATACATGAGCGCATCGCATAAAAACTTACATAGTAAGTTGTCTATAGGGGGTTTATTGATAACATTAGGGATTATTTATGGGGATATTGGTACTTCTCCATTGTATGTAATGAAAGCCATACTTGGTGAATACGCCATTAATTCTGACATTGTTCTGGGTGGAATTTCTTGTGTTTTCTGGACTTTGACCCTACAAACTACCATAAAGTACGTTCTTATTACCTTAAGCGCTGATAATCACGGCGAAGGTGGTATTTTTGCACTGTACGCACTGGTCAAAAAAACTAAAATTCAATGGCTCATCGTGCCCGCCATAATTGGTGGAAGTGCCTTGCTTGCCGATGGAATTATAACCCCTCCTATTTCGATATCATCTGCCGTAGAAGGAATCAGAGCTTTTTATCCTACAATGCAAACTGAAACAATTGTATATATTGTTATCGGAATTTTGTTCATATTATTTACCATACAACAATTTGGAACCAAGCTGGTTGGAAAGTTTTTTGCTCCAATGATGCTAATTTGGTTTGCTATGTTGGGAACTCTTGGAACTATCCAGATTATAAATCATCCGGAGGTAATAAAAGCAGTAAATCCTTATTATGCTTACCATTTATTATCGATTCATCCTGATGGTTTCTTCGTACTTGGTTTTGTGTTTTTATGTACAACGGGTGCAGAAGCTTTATACTCTGACATGGGACACTGTGGAAGAAAAAATATCAGAATTAGCTGGATTTTCGTAAAAACAACTTTAGTACTAAACTATTTTGGTCAGGCAGCTTATCTAATTCATCATGAAGGAAGCACTTTACAGCAATTAGGTGGAGAAAACGGAAACCCTTTTTACCTCATCATGCCACATTGGTTTCTTCCGTTTGGGATTGTTGTTGCAACTTTAGCAGCTGTTATTGCTTCTCAAGCACTTATTAGCGGTTCATTTACTTTGATAAATGAAGCAATGCGACTGAATTTCTGGCCAAAGGTAAAAATCAAATATCCTACTGAAGTCAAAGGACAATTATACATCCCGTCGATTAACTGGTTATTGTTTTTTGGTTGTGTTGGAATCGTGCTGCATTTCGAAAAATCAGGCAACATGGAGCATGCCTATGGTCTTGCTATCATTCTATGTATGATTATGACCACTATTTTACTTAATTATTATTTAATAATGAAAAGAGTAAAATTGTATTTGATGGTACCGCTTATCACAATTTATTTATTGATAGAATTTAGTTTCTTAATTGCTAATATTACCAAATTTGCTGAGGGTGGTTATGTAACCCTAATCATTGCCATGATTCTGATTTCGATTATGACGATTTGGTATCTGGCTAAGAAAATTAATAAAAGCTACACTAAAATCATCAAAATTGACGATTATAAAAAAGTATTAATGGAGTTGAGTGAAGACTTATCAATTCCTAAATATGCCACGCATTTGGTTTACATGACCAATGCAAATCGTGTTGATGAATTAGAGGAAAAAGTAATTTATTCTATATTACAAAAACGTCCTAAAAGAGCTGATATTTATTGGTTTGTACATGTAAACATTCTTACTGAACCTTATAAAACACAATATAAAGTTACTGAGATTGCGAAAGATGATATCTACAGAATCGATTTTAACCTAGGTTTTAGAGAACCTACAAAAATCAATTTAATGTTCAGGGAAGTAATTCGTGATATGGTAAAACGCGGAGAAGTAGATATTACAAGCCGTTACGAATCATTGAACAAAAACAATATTATTGGTGACTTTAAATTTGTATTGTCCGAGAAATTCCTATCGAATGACAACGATTTAAGATGGCACGAAAACATTATCATGAACTCTTATTTCTTTATCAAGAAACTGAGTTTATCTGAAGAAAGAGCATTTGGTTTAGACAGTAGTTCTGTAAAAATAGAGAAATTTCCTATGGTGCTTCACGCTCCGGAAAATATCGGACTAACGAGAATTATAAAATAAACACTTATAAAATACATCAAAAAAACACTCTTTTAAACTTTATCAGAGTGTTTTTTTTCTTTTAAGAGAAGTTAAAACAAGAATCAAAATTAAAAATTTAACTTTCAATCAATTAATAGTACCTTTGCAACTCAAATAATTAAAATGAGATTACACAGAAATTTAGTTTATACTACCATCGATTCTTTAAATGCAATTTTCAATGAAGGAGAATATGCAGACAAAGTGGTAGCAAGAGCATTAAAAAAAGACAAACGTTGGGGAAGTTCTGACAGGAAGTTTGTTGCTGAAACGATATACGAAATTGTTCGTTGGAAACGATTATACTCAGAAATTGCCGAAGTAAAAGAGCCTTTCGACAGAGAAAACTTATGGAGAATGTTCGCAGTTTGGGCTGTATTAAGAGGATATCCAATTCCGGATTGGAAACAACTGGAAGGAACTCCGGAAAGAAAAATAAAAGGACGTTTTGATGAACTTTCTAAAATCAGAGCATTAAAAGAATCTATTCCGGACTGGATGGATGAACTAGGTGTGAAAGAATTAGGTGAAAAAGTTTGGGCTACAGAAATTGCGGCTCAAAACCAACCTGCAAAAGTGATTTTAAGAACCAATACGCTTAAAGGAACAAAAGAAAGCCTTAGAAATACTTTGATGGATTTGAATATTGAAACAGAATATTTAAAAGATCAACCTGAAGCTTTAGTGTTAAAAGAAAGAGCTAATGTGTTTTTGACAGATGCTTTTAAACAAGGACTTTTTGAGGTTCAGGATGCAAACTCACAATTAGTTGCCGGTTTCCTGGATGTAAAACCAGGAATGCGTGTGGTAGATACTTGTGCAGGAGCAGGAGGAAAAACATTGCACATTGCTTCTTTAATGGAAAACAAAGGACAATTGGTTGCAATGGATTTGTACGAAAGCAAATTGAAGCAATTAAAATTAAGAGCAAAAAGAAATGGCGCTTTTAATATTGAATACCGTATCATTGATACTACAAAAGTGATTAAAAAACTACACGAAAAAGCAGATCGTGTTTTAATTGATGCACCATGTAGTGGTTTAGGAGTTTTAAAAAGAAATCCGGATGCCAAATGGAAATTACAACCTGAGTTTATTGATAACATTCGTAAAGTTCAGGCAGAAGTTTTAGAAAGCTATTCTAAAATTGTAAAGCCGGGCGGAAAATTAGTTTATGCAACTTGTTCTGTTTTACCATCAGAAAATCAGGAACAAGTAGAAAAATTCTTAAAAACTGAAATCGGAAAACAATTTACTTTCATAAAAGATCGTAAAATTTTAGCTTCAGAGTCTGGTTTCGACGGATTTTACATGGCATTATTAGAACGTAAAAATGCTGTAGTAATAGCTGAATAAACTCAAGATTACTTTATAAAAAAAGCCTTTAGAATTATCTCTAAAGGCTTTTTTTTGTTATATGATAATTATAGCAAACTTGGTTTACGTAATAATTTCCCGTTTTCATTTTCTTTAAATTTAGGAACAAAAACAATTTCCTTTGGTTTTTCGTATTTATCCAGGACATCAAAAAAGTCTGAAGCAAAATCTTGCTTTTCGCCTTCGATAACCAAAATTAATTTTTCGCCTAAATTGGTATCAGGAACTCCGGTGACAAAAAATCTCGTGTTTATTTTACTAATCAGCTTTGCTTCAATCTGCTCCGTAATTAGCTTTACTCCTCCACTATTTACGACATTATCAATTCGACCTAAAAATATAAATTGATTTTCTCTTACTACCTCAACTAAATCATTGGTAACAATAGGCTCTTCAGAAATAGTTGGAACGGTAATAACCAGACATCCACGATCATCCTGGGCAATTTTTACATTTGGCAAAACTGTAAAAACATTTTCTCCTACCTTCTTCGCTGCAATATGAGTAATCGTTTCAGTCATACCATATGTCTCATATACTTCTGTTTTAAGTAATGGTAAAACTTTTTCCTCTAAGGAAGCATCCATTTTAGCTCCACCAACTATTAGTTTTTTAATGTTTTTTAGCGCTTCTATAGAATTTTGAACTTGTAAGGGAACCATTGCCACAAAATCATAGACTTTTGAATTTAGCGCCAAAGGATGTGTACTTGGTTCTACGATATCTAGTTCAAGTCCTAAAATTATACTTCGCACCAACATCATTTTGCCGGCAATAAATTTTACAGGCAAACAAAGTAAAGCTTTATTTCCAGGCTCTAATTTAAAAAAGTCACCTGTCGCTAAAGCCGACTGGATCATAGCTTGTTTTTCTAATTGCACCAATTTTGGTAATCCCGTTGTTCCGGAAGTTCTCATTTCGATATATTCCTTATCATCGAACCAATCCAGTAAAAATTCACCAATCACCTGTTCGTTGCTGTTACCTTCTTTTATATAATCATAAGCAACACGGCGCAACTCCTCTGCGTTTAAATGAAAACCATTTATTTTAAAATAATTGTGAACATTTTTATGTGTTAAATGTGACATGATATTATTGATTTGAAATTTCTAAAACATTTATTTTCCCAGTTAATTTTTCTTTCCAGTTTGTCCATTTGTATTTTTTACTAAAAATAAAAAGCAAAATAGGATAAATTACTACCACAGGAAGTATTACATCAAGACCGGCAGAAGGATCTGACATATCTTTAAAAAGAGAGTGCGTCTGAAAAACCGACCAATCTGAAGTAACCAACAAAGCGCCAACCAAATTATTGGCAGCATGAAAACCTAAGGCCAACTCTATACCTTCATCCATAAGGGTAATAACTCCTAAAAATAATCCTGTACCAATATAATAGATCATAATAACGTAACCCATTTTTGTTACTTCCGGATTAAAAACGTGCATAGAACCAAATATGAGTGACGTCATCAACAACGGAAACCATCTGTTCTGTGCCAAATTAGCAAATCCCTGCATCAAATAACCTCTAAAAACATATTCTTCGGTACTGGTTTGTATTGGTATTAAAATCGATCCTACAGCAACTAAAACTAAAAAAGGGATCAATTTAAAATTCCATATAAAATTCTCAGGAGCTTTTAAGTATACAGCCAGAAAACTTAAAACAGAAAAGAAAGACCATAAAAAAAAGGAAAAACCAACACGTTTCCAATCTACTTTATTTCTTGAGGTCGTAATTGACAAAAATGTTTGATGATGCAAATACTTTACCACATAATAAATTCCTGCAAGTGCAAAAACAAAAGATATCATTACCAGAAATAAGGTCATATTAGGCTCGAATACTTTCATAACAGCAGCATTATCTGTTGGAAAAACCTCTTTACTGCTAAAAGTTTTATATAACACTGCAACCGAAAAAGGAATCTGACCAATAAATGACGCAATAATAATTAAAACTGACCCTATAAGATATAGCCAAAATTTATTCTGAGGTTTAATTCCTTGTTCTAAAAACATATTTATAATAATTTAAAAATGAGAATTCGATTTGATAAGTAAATCTTATTTTTGGTCTTGCTAAAATACCGATTTTTTAGTTTAATTATCTTACAACACTTTAAATTTACTAAAATGATACAAATTTACCATAATCCTCGTTGCGGAAAATCAAGAAACTGTCTTGCCTTTATTGAACAAACAAATCAGGAATATGAAATAATACCTTATTTAACAGAAACCCCAAGTTTTGACGAACTTAAAAAACTTTTAGAAAAACTAAACCTTCAACCAATTGAATTAGTACGTATTAAGGAAAAAATCTGGATTGAAAATTACAAAGGGCAAGAACTAACAAACGACCAGATCATTCAGGCAATGATTGATAACCCAATTTTGATTGAACGTCCAATTGTTATAAAAGACGGAAAAGCTATTATAGGAAGGGATTTGGATCGTGTAGCCTCTTTTTTAGATTGATTATAAAGAAGCGTATTAACATATTTTTGTGATTTCTCTCTTTAAACCAAAAGCTACATTTGCGGTCTAAAAAGTAATTGAAACCAAAAATAACAATGAAAAAAATCAAATTTGCTGTATTGCTTGTATTCTTTCTTACAAGTTTTTACAACTATGCACAACAGGAACCACCTGCCAAAAACAAAGTAAAAGTAACGGGAAAAGTTTTCGAAAAAGTAAGCAAACAACCCCTTGAATATGCAACAATTTCAATTACTGCACCAAATGACACTAAAGTTATTGCGGGCGGAATCACAAATCCTAAAGGGGAATTTGATGTTGCAGTTGCGCCGGGAACTTATGATATAAAAATTGAATTTATTTCGTTTAAAGCTACTGAAATCAAAGGAAAGAATATTCAGGATGATACAAATCTAGGCGTTGTGAATTTATCTGAAGATGCAGCACAATTAAATGAAGTTGTTATTCGTCAGGAAAAATCGACAGTAGAAATAAAACTAGACAAAAAAGTATACAATGTTGGTCAGGATATGATGGTCAAAGGCGGAACTGTAAGTGATGTTTTAGACAACGTGCCTTCTGTTTCTGTTGATACGGAAGGAAATGTAAGCTTAAGAGGAAGTGATAATATCAGAATATTAATTGACGGTAGACCGTCTAATGCCATCAATGTTGCCGAAGCTTTACGTCAGCTTCCTGCCGATGCTATTGACAAAGTAGAAGTAATCACCAACCCATCTGCACGTTATGATGCCGAAGGTGGTTCAGGAATTATCAATATCATTCTTAAAAAAGGAAAAAATCAAGGTTTTAACGGAACTTTTATAGCTTCTACAGGACTTCCGGAAACTTATGGCGCAAGTGCCAATTTGAATTATAAGACTGAAAAATTCAACTATTTTACTACAGCTGGATACAACTACAGAACCAATGAAGGTGCTGGTTTAACTAATTCTGAATATTTTAACCCAGACGGTACAACCAAAAATTTCCTGGACGAAGATCGTGATACTAAAAGAACCAGAGAAGGTTTTAACGGAAGAGCTGGTATCGAATGGACCGTTGCACCAAACACTTTTTGGACAAACGCCATCAATTATCAAAAAAACACTGGTGAAGACAGGGATTTAATCAATTATAATAATTTTGATGCAGGTCGTAATTATACCGGTTCAACATATCGTTTAAATACCGGAGATACCGGAAGTGAAAATGTAGAATATACTTCGAACTTAATTAAAAATTTCAACGATAAAGGTCATAAATTAACCGCTGATTTATCTATTTCAAGAAATACCGACGATAGCAATAGTGTTATTACAGGTTCAGATAATTTCAATAATACTCTAAACAATCAGGTTCAGAAACAAGTACAATTACAGGCAGATTATGTGTTGCCTTTAGGAAAAGGAAGCCAGTTTGAAGCTGGATATAAAGGAAGTTTTGGAGATTTGAATAACGAATATTTTGTTCGTGATGATCAGGGAGAAGCACTTCCTAATTTATCAAATACCTTAGAATACAAAGAGAACATCAATGCACTTTATACTTCATATGGTTTTAAAGTAAATAAATTTTCTTATTTGTTTGGTTTACGTTGGGAAGACACAAACATTCAGGTCAATCTATTAGATTCGAACGATTTTAACACTAAAAAATACAACAACTTGTTTCCAAGTGCATTTATTAGTTATGAAATCTCTGATCAGAGTAATTTTACGGCAAGTTACAGCAAGCGTTTATCAAGACCCAGAGGACGTTTTATGAATCCGGCGGTAAATTACTCCAGTAATATCAACATTTTTCAAGGAAATCCTGACTTAGATCCATCTCTTACGGATAAATACGATATTGGCTATATCAAACGTTGGGATAAAGTAACCTTTAATACTTCGGCTTATTTTGAAGATACTAAAGATGTTTTTAGTTTTGTTCGATCTCCTACGGGTGAGAATGTAAACGGAATTCCTGTTATTCTAAGCCGACCAATAAACTTAGGAAAAGAACAAAAATTTGGTTTTGAATTTACACTAAATTACACTCCGTTTAAATGGTGGAAATTAAACAGTAACTTCAATCTTTATAACGTAAAAACAACTGGAGAAAACAGCTATAAAGATGCAAATGGTTTACTTGTAGTACAAAATCTGGACAATCAGGCAAATTCATGGTTTGCCAGAATCAACTCAAAAGTAACTTTACCATACAAAATAGACTGGCAATTAACCGGTATGTATAACGGTGAGCAAAAAACTGCTCAGGGTAAAAACCTAGGTCAGTTTGGTATGAACACTGCTTTAAGCAAAGATGTACTGAAAGACAAAGCTACAATTGCTTTTAATATTAGTGATGTTTTCAATTCAAGAATCATGAAATCATATACTTATCTTGAAAACCAAACGTCTTATGGTGAAATGCAATTTCGTAAGCGTCAGTTCAACTTATCGTTTACTTATCGTTTCAACAAAGCTAAAAGTGATAGAGAAAAACCGGGAGCACCTAAAAATGAAGGTGACGGCGGCGGAGAATTCCCTGGATAATATTCAACAAATAACTTATAACAGGACTCGTGAAAACGGGTCCTTTTTTTATGAGTTAAAAAACATAAAGCATAAAAAAAAGGACTCGTAAAAACGGGTCCTTTTTTTATGAAGACAATTTAAAATTAAATTGCTTGTTCTTGTTTCTTTTTTGCTCTTTTCTCTTTGATTAGTTCCCAGCTTGCTCCCGTAACCCAATAAGATACGAAACCAACTAAGAAAAACATCAACCAAAACCCTATAGTTAGTATGGTCAAGAAAAGTAAAAAACCTAAGTACTGTGAAAATTCAAACATGTTTTCCGGAATTTTTGAATGTAAGCACAAATGTATGTTTTATATTTTTCGTTAGCAATAAAAACCAAATCAATTTTCGTAAAATCACAATAATCCGTATATTTAAACTCATTTTAAATAAGCTTTTTTCTCGATAATTATTTAACTATCTAAACTAGAAGATTATGAGTGTTTTCAGGAGCTATTTCCCGCTATCCATTACAATCTTTTATGGCGAACCCCGCCATAAAAGGATTTCCACTTCTATCGGGGCTATGAAAACCGTTTTCACAATAAGTTTCAATCATAAAGAAGAAAAATCCGTTCAATCCGCGTCACATTTAGCACAACATTTCACAAATTACATATAAACATTTTACATACAACATCATGAAATACAGAATAGAAAAAGACACGATGGGCGAAGTTCAGGTCCCGGCTGATAAATATTGGGGAGCACAAACAGAACGTTCCCGAAACAATTTTAAAATTGGAGCTTCAGCGTCTATGCCACAAGAAATCATAGAAGGTTTTGCTTATCTAAAAAAAGCTGCCGCTTACGCCAATGCTGATTTAGGAGTTTTACCTGCAGAGAAGCGTGATGCAATTGCGGCAGTTTGTGATGAAATTCTGGCTGGAGAATTAAAAGATGAATTCCCGCTTGTAATTTGGCAAACAGGTTCAGGAACACAAAGTAACATGAACGTAAACGAAGTTGTCGCGAATCGTGCACAAGTTTTAAAAGGTTTCAATATTGGCGAAGGCGAACCCTTTATAAAAGCAAATGACGATGTAAACAAATCACAATCATCAAATGACACCTTCCCTACTGCAATGCATATTGCAGCGTACAAAATGGTAATTGAAACTACTATTCCTGGAGTAGAAAAACTTCACGCTACTTTAACAGCAAAAGCAAATGAATTTGCAGCTGTTGTAAAAATTGGCCGTACACATCTTATGGATGCTACACCATTAACTTTAGGACAGGAAATTTCAGGATATGCCGCTCAATTATCTTTTGGATTAAAAGCAATTAAAAATACTTTATCTCATTTATCAGAAATCGCTTTGGGCGGAACCGCAGTAGGAACCGGATTAAATACTCCAAAAGGATATGACGTAAAAGTTGCCGAATATATTGCAAAATTCACCAACCTGCCTTTCGTAACTGCCGAAAATAAATTTGAAGCCCTGGCAGCACACGATGCGATTGTTGAAACTCACGGAGCATTAAAACAATTGGCTGTTTCTCTAAACAAAATAGCAAATGATATTAGAATGCTGGCATCAGGACCACGTTCCGGAATTGGAGAAATTCATATTCCTGAAAATGAACCGGGATCTTCTATCATGCCGGGAAAAGTAAACCCAACCCAATGCGAGGCTTTAACAATGGTTTGTGCACAAGTTATTGGTAATGATATGGCAATTGCTGTTGGCGGAATGCAGGGACATTATGAATTAAATGTTTTTAAACCTGTTATGGCGGCTAACTTCCTGCAATCGGCACGTTTATTAGGAGACGCCTGCATTTCATTTGACGAACATTGTGCTCAGGGAATCGAACCCAACTACAAACGTATCAAAGAATTGGTAGATAATTCACTGATGCTGGTTACGGCTTTAAATACCAAAATAGGCTATTATAAAGCTGCCGAAATTGCGCAAACCGCTCATAAAAACGGAACAACCCTAAAAGATGAAGCTGTTCGTTTAGGTTATGTAACTCCGGAAGATTTTGATGCCTGGGTTAAACCAGAAGAAATGGTATAAAAAAGTTTTCAGTTTTTAGTCACAGTTTTCAGTTCTTAGAATCGGTCAAACTTTGTAAAAGTTATGCACTGAGAACTGAAAACTGAGACTTTTTACTTATTTCCCGTCTACGTAATCTTGTAAATAACTAAATCTTTCTGTTAGTTTTCCTTTTTCGGTAATTTTAGCGCGTTTTAGAATTCCGTCTTTATCACCATTAAAGAAAGCTGGGATCACGTGTTCCATAAACTGTTCACCAAACCCTTCACTAGCATCTTTTGGGATCTCACACGGTAAATTATCAACTGCCATTACGACAACCGCTGCCGGATGAAAAACCTCAACTTCTCTATCTTCCAAAGGAAAATATCCATAAATAGGTTCTTCAATTGTCGAGGAACGCAACGTACACGCAATTGGACCCTTTACATCACAAGAAATATCAGCAACGACTTTTAATTTACAATCACTGGCATTCAGCATTTCTCTGGTTAAAATCATTGGAGCTCCAGTAGCATAAAAATGTCCTGCAAAATAAATATCTGATACTTTTGTAAACTTTTCAAAGTCAGAAACATATTGATCCGGATGCGCAACAAAATCATTAAAATCAATAACTTCGCCGTCTATTCGTTTATTATATTCTAAAACATCTAACTGAACGTAAACGGGTTGTGCGTAATTTTTACTTAAATAATTTTCAACCGTAATTTCTTTTACTTTAATGGCATCGAGAATTTCTTTTGCTCCATTTCCCACTTTTCCGGTTCCGGTAACTACAAATTTTAGTGCTGGCAAGTTAATACGTTTCAAGTGCATGATCAATGCATCTTTTCCGGCAAGGGTTTCTGCTTTGGGTAATTTAAATAATTCAAATTTTATTCCAAAAGCACGAATTCCGTTATAAACACCAACCATTCCGGCATATTTTCCGAAACCAATTAAACGACGATTTTGATCATCAACAATTGTTTCATGATCATATAGATCAATATTTTTCTCTAAAATTGCTTTTATCAGCTTCTGATTATAAGGCTGTTTCTTTATAGTATGAGAAAAAAAGAAATAGGCTTTATTTGGAATCAAATTTTCAACAGGAACTTCTTTTACGCCAAACAATACATCACAATCAGAAACATCATCTGTAATCGTAATTCCCAAACTTTTATATTGAACATCTGAAAAAATCCTAATATCCGAACTCTCTACTTCAACAACAGCATCATGATATGTTTGTTTAAGTTTTGCAAGTTCATTTGGTGAAAACACAACACGTCTGTCCGGCGGACTTTTTCTTTCTTTTATAATTCCAAATTTCATTTATAGCTGATTAAAATAATTATTAATATAACTTTTTAAGTTCAATTTGTTTCAAATATAACAAATTTAGTTAAAGTTTTGTTGTTAAAATACAATTTAGAATGTTTTGAAACCGTTAGGAGCTGACTTACAATCAACTAATTAAACAAAGTCTTAATTTTTTGTTAAAAAAACGTTTGCAATAATCGAAAAAAGCCAAAACATAAATATTGAATTCTATATATTTGTTTTTAAAGAACGATGAAAATGATTTTCCTTAAAAAAACAAAGATACCACAAATACTTTTCTCAATACTAGTTTTGAGCTCTTGTGGTAATGACAAAAAGACTCAAATAAATACAACTCCTGAAGTCGAAGATACTTTACCTAAAATGAAACCGTTAGGTCCGGAAACTAAGATTTCGCAAGCTTACATAAATTCAGTAACAGGACGAATAAATCATTTTTATGTTAAAAACTGGCCTAACAATAGTATGAACGGAAGTTTTTTAGTGGCAAAAAACGGTCAGATTATTTTTGAGAGATATAATGGTTTTGCCAATAAAAATGAAGGAACTAAAATTACAGCAGAAACACCTGTACAAATTGCTTCTGTCAGCAAAGTTTTGACTGCAACTGCAGTTTTGAAATTGGTAAATGCCGGTAAAATTGATTTAGACCAAAAAGTAAATACAATTCTGAAAACATTTCCATATGAGGATTGTACTATCAGGATGCTTTTAAGCCATCGCAGCGGAATGCGTAATTATGCCTATTTTACAGATCACGACAAATCTGTTTGGGACAGGCACAATCAACTAACCAATAAAGATATCTTAGATATTTTAGCAACAAAAAATGTTGGATTAGAATCAAGAACCGGAACACGTTTTAGCTATTGCAATACAAATTATGCCATGCTTGCGCTTATTATTGAAAAAATCACTGGACTGACTTATAAAGAAGCGATGTCTCAAATGATTTTCAAACCTTTAGGAATGACGCATACTTATGTTTTTGACGATGATAAGGAAAGAAAAAAAATTGTTCCGTCTTATAAAGGTAATGGTGTAGAGATTGGTTTTGATTATCTGGATAATGTTTACGGAGATAAAAACGTTTTTTCTACAGTACGAGATCTTTTAAAATTTGACAGGGCAAGAAATGCCCCCGGATTTTTAAAGCCGGAACTTTTAAAACAAGTTTATACTGGTTACAGCAACGAACGCAAAGGAACAAAAAATTATGGTCTTGGTATTAGAATGATCAATTGGGATTCCGGACAAAATTATTACTTTCACAACGGTTGGTGGCATGGTAATACCTCATCGTATATTCCGTTGATGAAAGAGCATGTTACTATTATTGCTTTATCAAATAAAATGACCAGAAACACTTATGCGGTTCGTAAACTGGCTCCAATTTTTGGTGATTATCCGTTTAAATTTAAAGATGAAGAATAATATTATTTTTCTGCAAAATTTATTACAAACCTAACTTCAAATAGTATAAATTTGCAAACTCATTTTTGGGGTCGACTGGTTTTGACAGCAAGTCGAATTGAAAAGTAAGCACGTCGAGCATTGAGACCTTGCTCGTAAATATAAGATCTTACAATTTTACACGGCGAAAATAACTACGCTTTAGCTGCATAATCCGAATTATAGTAAGATTAAGCCACGTCCCTATCAGATAGGGAAGCTGGATTCTCCTTGAAAGCCTTGGTTTGTGGCGGTCAGTACAGGGGAACCGTAAAAATAGACCTAGATTTCCATGAGCTTCGGGTGGATATCGAAATTAAGAAGATAAGTGTTGAGTGGTTGTTCCTGACCTAGCTTAACATCGAAAATCCAATCAGGAAATAAACGCGTAGAAAGCTCTTTAGTTGCTTGTTTGGACCCGGGTTCGATTCCCGGCGACTCCACAAAAAAAATCGCAATTACCTATAATAATGGCAATTGCGATTTTTTATTTTACATTTTAGCCAACATTATGCCGACAACATTTTTTTAACTACTTAATATTGTACGGCAATTCAAAAGTAAAATAAAACCTTTGTATAATAGTAGATAATCTTTGCTCCTCAATTCCATTGTCATGACGTTTTATATTTCCAACATTTAAATGAAGTATCAATGATTCTCTTGATGTCTCATTATAAATGTACCCCTCTAACTTGCCGTTGTTTATACGTACTAAAGCAAATGCTCCGCCTATAAAAATTTGTGCAAGGTTAGAATCGAAATGTTTATCAACACTTTCAATAGCATAGCTAAGCGTTGGACTAAATTCTAAGCTAATTAATAATTCTTTACTATTAGGTTTGGTAACAAAGTCGTAATTGGTTTGTCTTAATAACTTTAAAGTTTCTTCCATGATTTCCTGAATCATTCGGTCTTGTAAGATAGCCTGAGCAAATTTATGTTGATAAAAATCGAAATTACGCTCCTTTGGCCCTGTCCCTGTTGCAAATTCATAAAGCAAAATAGCTACTGAGGCTTCGTAACTTTTTCTAAATAATGCTTGCTTTTCGTTTTCATGATCCAGTCTTCTAACTCCGGGATAAATTCGGTTTGCAGTTTTAGCCAATACGTTTCCAGCTATTTCATTAGGCAAATCAATAATTTCCTGCTTAATTTTTTCACGTATTTTTATTCTTTTTTCTTTTATTTTTTCTGCTATCTTTTCCTCTATTTTTTTTCTTATATCATTAATTTCTGTTATTTCATTGTATAGATTTTTAATTAAATCAACATATGTTTCACTATAATGATCACTTAATTTCGTTCTTTCAAATTCTTCACTAATTTCATCATAAAGATCCGTTAGGTCTGTTGTTACTTCTTCACCAATATCTATTAATGAATATATTACTTCTTCAATTGCAGAAATTCCGGTATTTAAAACAAGTATAACGAGCTCATCTAAATTTGACAATACATAGATTACTTTTTCATTAAGTTTACCTTTTATTCTTGATAAACGCTCAAGTAACTTATATTCTTTTAAATGTTTTGACTCTTCTCTTATTGCCTTTTTTGGGTCAATCTTAAAATGCACAAACGTTTCAACTTTATATTTTCCAGGATCTTTCAGGATTTTATCAATATTATCCACTTTAAAAGTATCGCTCAGTTTTAAATAATACAATTCTTTTACCATCAATTGCCCAAGCTTTACCCTATCATCATATTTTGCAAAATTGAAAGTTATCTTTTTGTTTGTAGTAAAATGTTTTTCCATAATATCTTCTGTGATATCAGGAGCCATCCAAAGTGTAAAATTGTCATTAATCTGTTTAATAATAGCATCTAAATCCCTATTTCCGGTAGTTTCTGAAACTTCATCTAAGGATTTTTTCAGAAAACTATTATTTAAATCATTAAAAGATGAATTTATATAATCCTGAACTACAGTTTGTTCAAATTCTACCAATTTAAAATCTAATTCTTGTTGAGATAAATTTTTAAAACTTTGCTTATTTCCTTTAGCATCGATAAATTCTCCACTTAACGTTCCTTTGCCTTCTAAAAGTAATTTTACATTATTCATATTATCAGCAAATAAATATCTATTGCCTCCTTTTAAGAAATCATCTGTTTCGTCAGATAAGAACCAAAGATTTAAAAACATTTCTGGAGCTCCTAATGCCATTTCACCATCTATCGCAGTTCTAATAGACCCCATTGTTACTCTTGCCGCTGCATCAAACCACTCAGATATTATGCCTCTTGTCTTTAAATAAGCATCAACGAATTGATAATAAGCGTGACGTTGTGCAATGGTATGATATAAATAATGCTGGCCATTTAGGGTATTATACAAAGAAGCGTCCCAGAAAGTAGAGCCTTCTTCGGTAGGATTATCAATTCTGTCATAATCATACCATTGACCTATTTTTAATGGGGGAAAGGGATTAAAAAAACAGCATTCTATCTCACCTTTACCATATTTAATCTCTATTTCATCCAACAACGTTCCTGACCAAATAAAGTACATATCTTTTAGTCCAATGTTAGGGTACATTTTTTGAGGACTTAAATTGGGATATATTATTTTTTGAGTTTGGATGGTTACTTTGCCAGGCAAATTAGGAAAAACTGATTTTAATAATAAGAATAGTTCATCATGTTCTGAAAATAGTTTTTGGACATTTATATCCGGATTTTTAATTTCTTTAATCATCCTTTTATAATATTCTTTCAAATTTTCATTTGTTTCTTCACTTGATAATTGCAATAATTTCAAAATCATTAACTCGCTTGCATCTCCCCAATTTATATTATTAATTGCAGACTCTCCAATTTCAGCAAGACGCCATTTTTGTAATCCAAAATACATTTTTGTAAAAAGTTCATGATCCTTTTTGCCATTAAAATCCTGAGCAGTGGCACCTTTCTTAAAAGCTTTAGTAATCTGTCTCCAATAGGCTATTTCTCCTTTATTATTTATTGCGATAGCAGTATCTAATTTCTTTTTAATTGCCGCTTTAATAACTTCTAAAGCAGGTTCGTTGCTTGTACTGTGAGGTATTGTTAAAGTTTTTTGTGCCGCCAAACCTGCATAAGTCTGATTTGTTGTGCCGTTGCTGAAGTTAAGGGTATTATTTTCTGCTCCTGATGCGGAAGAATTCATTGTTGCTGTTCTATTGTTACCAGCAACGCTCTCCCCTATTAAGGTACTGGAAGTCGTTTCCCCAAAGACCGAAGGAGTATTGCTAACCAATGTTGCTGTTTTTGTTTCAGCACTGGTATCGATAGCGCCTCCTTCGATTAGGGAACCAGAATTGTTTGCCATAGGAGCAGCATTTTGCTTTTGCCATTCCTGCACTATATCTTTTTGCTGGCTCATTTCTTTTGAGACTTTGGCTAACTCTTTTATAATAGCATTCGTTAAGTCTTCTGAACTTTTTACATCAGCAGTATTTTTTATTAAAATATCGAAATTGTGAATTGAATTTTTACTCATCGCTAGGTGTTTTTCTGAGGGTAAAAGTAATATCAATATTTACGTTTTCTAAATTTTAAAACACTTGTATTCAGTAGCTTCAGCAAAAATACAACTTACTGAAACTACCGAATTCACAAGACTTTTTTTTGCAGTTTTTCTATTCTTCTGTTCTACTTTTACACCCTCAAAAATTGACTTTTATGCAATATGATTTGCAAATTCTGCTGTTAATTTCAGTTAAAAACAATCATCACACCTTATATATAAATCATACTAAAAACAATAGCCATTATGGATTATTTATTATCGAAAGGCAAAAGAAAAACGCCAAAAATTCCAGACAAGAAAAACCATCAAAATTCTTTTAATCGACCAATTAAAAGTGCTGATTTCAGCAAAATTTATAATCTATATAACTAAAAATAAGAAAATGGCAATACAAACATTAAACACCATAAAAAACTGGTTTAGAACTGGTTTAAAACCAACACAGGCTCAATTTTGGGATACCTGGGATTCCTTTAGACATAAGTACGAAAAAATTCCTGCAAAAGACATTGAAGGAATTGACGAACTATTTGGAGATAAAATTATTCCATCCGGACAGTTTTTAATTTTTAAAGTTGATCCAAATACTGCTAATGAATTAGAAATTGGCGATAGCGTAATAGGATATTGCGAAGGTAATTTTCTTAGCGAAGCAACATATTATGGTGGAGACACCAGTTTGATGAGCAGTTTTACTAATACAAACAATAGTGTAGGGAGAATTATATCATTTGATTATAACGATCCAAACTACGGTGACTTTATTATTTATGAACTTAATGATGAAGTATTGCAAAGAGCTTATAGCTGTGGTACCTATAATGGAGTTACCCTTATGTCTAAAAGACCAGGACAACTCGAATTTTCAGTAGAATATTTTAGTGCTTCCTACCCAAAAACATCGGTACAATGGCTTGAATTAACACCTGGCACTATTATTAAATTAAGAGATACTATTGGTGATTTTGACGATTCGAAAGAATTTATAATACCAAACGAAGAAAGATAAGCTAAACATTAAAACAAATCAATATGAAAAAAGCAATTATACTGTGCATGTTAATCATCGGGATGATGGCAGATGCACAAAATCAGATTACAACTAAACCTTTACAACTAAGCACAGTAAACAAAGGCTTTACCAGCGATAGTGTGCTTGTATGGGGTAAAGATAAAATTGTAAAGTTTATGCCTAAAAGCAGTTTTGGTACTAGCTCATCAACTTATATTACGGCTGGCTATAACGTAACAATCAATGGATCTGGAGATATAAACAATCCATATATAATCAACTCCAGCTATCCAACAAATGGTGCAAGTTATTCTGACAATCCTTTTACGGCCTACTGTTTTATTTATCCGGACAGAGGTTTTCAATATTATAAAAAAGAATCTCCTAGTAATGAAGGAAGATCTGCTCAGACTACTTATTCTGACTCAAGTATAAATTATTGGCTAGAAGGGAATGCTACATGGCCGCAAAGTAATAATACCCAATTAGAATTAAAATTTCCAAAACCTATTTCCGGTTACAATACTCACACCTTACCAATATCTGTTAATGGGAACTTTGCTGATTCAAGCGGTAACATTGAAATTTCAGTAGGAGGAGATGAAATCCCTAATTTAAGTCAGGTACTATTATCAGGAAGTACAGATAATACTGGACAAGTACTAAAATTTGAATCTCCAAATACGGGCTATATTGAAAGTGCGTTTATGCTATATAATGGAGTACATGTTTATGGAGCAGATAATGCAACACAAGTTTTCAATGATGGAATTAATTTTAGCAATGCAATTTCAGATAGTTTCGTAACTAATGTAAGATTAAAAGGATCACCCACAAAAGACATTACAAGAACAAGTACTTATAGTTTTCCCGATAAGATAAATGGAGAATATACCTTAGCCACCACAGATGATTTGGCACAAATGGTTACTACAAATGGTACTGTTACCGGAACACAAACTTTAAAATTAGAGAGTAACGATCATATAACTTCAACTTACATGAAGAATAATGAAATTGGATCACAGAGCTCATCCGGAAAAGTTTATTTAAGAAATAATGCTTTGTCTTTTTCAAAAGGTGGTTCGTGTATTGAATTATCAAAATCCCCAACTCAAAGATCAAGTACACAAATTTTTGTGACGATGCCAGATACTAACGGACAGTTGGCCTTAAGAGATGAGTTTGCATATGATAGCTCTGCGACTACAGCAGTCTCAGCAACAAATTTAGATGCAGACTTTGCAAATGCTCCAAATGGATTTAAAGTTAGAACACACATTGTAGACCCGTCTGACGCATCAAAATTTATTATGTATGAAAAAACCTCTACTGGATGGATTGAATACTCTTTTAAAACAGTAACTCCTTAAAAACTAAAATATGAACAAAACAAAAATTGCAGTAATCGTTGGTTTATTAATTGTCTTAACAGGATTTATAGACACGAAGTTCGATCTTTTACAAGAAGCAGGTTTTTCATTGCTGACAATCAATAGAATCAAACTATTTGGTTTGTTTTTGTCCGCTGCCTTGCCTGGCATTGCCCCTTTATTTTCTAAAGAAGAAAACTAAAACTGATAAAAAGAAACTAAAAAAATCATTTGGTTTCAAAATAACTCTTATCTCATTTTAAACAAATATACCCAAGATTCTAAGGAGTATAAATTTTCTAAAAACCTTGGGGATATATCCGGAAAGCTAAATTTTCCCTAAAAAATCCACAAATAATTTAAATAATAAAATGGCAATACAAACATTAAACACAATAAAAAACTGGTTTAGAACTGGTTTAAAACCAACACAAGCTCAATTTTGGGATACTTGGGATTCCTTTAGACATAAATATGACAAAGTTCCCGTAAAAGATGTTGAAGGGATTGATGAATTGCTGAATTCAAAAACAGACCAATCCGATTTTAAAACAATCAATGGAGAATCTTTAATAGGAAATGGAGATATATCTGTAGGAGGTGTTGGATCCCAAAATTTAGATCAAGTACTGACAAATGGTAATAGATCATCTCAGGAAATATTTATAGGAGAAGAATCAACACAGCAAGTTCAGGTAAACGATTATGGAGTATATGTATCAACTAAAGACAAACAATGGTCTGAGTTTTCAAGTAATGGTTTATATGTGGTTACTCAAAATGAAGCAGAACTTTCAACAGAATCTTCTTTTGGTAATGAACAATTATATTTTTCTGTCAATGGCGGAATAAAGCAAGCTTTTTTTGGTCATCTTAATGGTTTGTTCTTAAAGATGGGCGGAGGAGGCTCCTTTAATCTTAGATCTGACCTTGTTACTGAGGGGTTAACTGTAAATGTACCTAATGCATCAGGAGATAGAATTATGCCTTTGTCTATAAACGGAAACTTAGCAGATGAAACGGGAAATATTGTAATTGAAGGTGCCGGAGATGCACAAACTTTAGATGAAGTATTAGAAAAAGGGAATACTTCCGGCAAATCTGCCAATATTGGAGGAGTCTGGATCAATCCAACACCAGGAAATAATGTACTCTTAGGATCTGCCAATACCGGACAGGGTTTACCTAATAGCAATTACAATACAATAGTTGGTATTGGAGCCGGAGCATATGCATCAGGAAATTATTATTCAAGTATGTTTGGAACTTATGCCGGACAATCAAGTTCAGGAATGAGTAATACATTTTTAGGATCTTTTTCTGGTAATCTTAATTCCGGATCAGGTACAGTAGGTATAGGTATAAATGCAGCAAGAAGTAATACGAATAACAATGTTATAATATTATCCGGATTAAAATATGGAGATGGAGGAAATCTATTGCCATCAAATGACCATCAATTTGTTATTGGATCAGTTGCTGATAAACCAATACGATTTAATACGAATGTAGAAACTCCTTTAGATTTTAATTTCCCTTCACGATCAGGAACATTAGCAACAACAGATGACATACCACCAAGTCAGAGTTCTACATTACAGCAAGTTGTTACAAAAAATCCAATAATTTCTAATGGTCAAAATATTATAAATGAACTTGGAGCAGGAAGAACGGTTTTAGGTCCCGGAGTTATATCAATATCTGAATCTGGTACATTTGAAAAAAACACTCACTACGGAAGTCGCCAGATACAGTTTTTAGACGGAACTGGTAATCACGCAACTCTATGGGGAGAAGGTGGTAACGGAACTTATTTTATGCCAAATAAAGCAAGTGGTAATTATACCCTCGCAACTACTCAAGATATTAAAATAGGGACAACACCTCCCAGTTCCTCTACAGACAAAGGTGAACCAGGAGAGATTAGAGTGACTTCCAGTTTTATCTATTGGTGTGCAGCCCCTAATACTTGGTTTAGAGTCAATGCAACTTCTTTTTAAAAACAATCCCACAGGTTATACTTTTTTAAAGAGTAATAATTTAAGAAAACTTAATCATCTCAAAATCTACAATTTAATTTAATAGTTAACCCAAATACAATATGGCAACAAATATCAATACCATTCTCAACTGGTTTAAAACCGGCAAAAAACCAACGCAGGAACAATTCTGGTCTTCCTGGCAAAGCTTTTGGCATAAAGACGAAACGATCCCGCAAAACAGTATAACAAATCTTGTAAGTTCGCTTGATTCTAAAGAAAACTTAGGAAATAAAAGCTTAACCATTTCCTCATCATCAACAAACAATGATTATCCGTCTTCAAAAACAGTTTATGATTTTGTCAATGAATTTGTAAAAACAGAAAACAATTTAAATACAGAAGATATTTTAAATCTGGTAGAATCTAACTCTTTGATTCCGGGTAATTATTATTTGATAAATGATTTTCAAACCATTTATACTATTAATGGTTCAGACTCCGCTCCAAACATAACAACAAAACGAATTGATTCTTTTCCGGCAAATTACGCTGCTCTAAACGGTGGATATGATTTAAATTTAATTGTAGGCAAAACTGTGGTAATTAGTAAGCTTCCGGCCGGTTATTCAGGGGCGTTAACCGTTGGTTCAAGCACAACTGTTTCCCTTTCATATCTGGGTTATTATTTCCGTTTTGCTAATGGAATGCAAAATGTTTTAGGATTAGAATTTGAATACTCAATGCCCAGATATTCTAATGGAATTGCTGATAATTTAGTTGTTAATGATTCTAACGGAAAACCTGTAATACGCCCCGGAGGAGTATTAAATACTGAAGTACATAATGGTACGCAGTATATGAATATGTTAGCAGATGAAAACCCGGGAGTTCCTTTAGAATCGATTATTTTAAGGGCAAAATCTACGAACGAATTTGAATTAGAAGGAAAATCAATTACATATCCTGATGATATTATCGAATATAGATTGCCTGTTGCAGGCAATGTTGCAACAAAAGGAACAATATTAAGACGATACAATAATGCTCTTAATATTGATTTAAAAATTGACTGGAGAGTGCAACGCTATCGCCGATGGAAAATTTCTGCTGATTCAATTTTAAAAATACTTAATCAGGATCAGCCAGTTACTTCGCTAACCGGATTTGCTGGTGTTTACCAATTTACAGCTACTAACTCAACTAAAACAACAACTGAACGTTTTTATATAGCGTCAGATTTAGATAGTGAATCATTAGCTATAGATGCTGACACAAAGATTATTGATTTCACAATGGAGGTTAGTTCTTATGATCAGGCCAAAGATTTTACAATCTTTAAAATAGATCAAAATCATCAACCCGTCAATATTAAAATGATGAAGGTTTCCGGATCTTTTGACAATACCGTGATTCAAAATAATTTAAGTGAAATAAATTTTGATACTAATATAGATGCTGAAGTATTAAGCAATACAACATTTGTATGTTCTGTTACAATCAGCGGAACTTTTAGTAAAATATACGAAAGCTTATTTTTAGATAGTTTTCATATCACATCTGATAATAGTAAGGCAGAAATAGTGATTAGTAAAATAAAGTCATTACCGTACTTCATGATTGAGGGAGCAAATTCTTCGCAAATTTTTAATTCTGTAATTGGGGTTAATACTAATAATTATAGTAGTGCTCCTAATCCTTCTGTTAGATGGTTAAGAATAGAAAACATACAAGGTTCATTTTTAAAAAAAGTACTTTTAGGCGGTTCATCAACTTATTATAATTTTAATAATTCTCAAATTAACAACTGTACTTTGTTTTTCTATTATAATCAACGTAATGAGTATTCAATATTATTTTATGAAAACAGCAAATTAATATTTAATAATTGCCTCATGCTTTCAATGTCAATCTTCAACAGATCTAAATTGGGTAATGTCATATTTAATGATATACTAAGCAACGTTTTTTATGCACCGCCATCTGTGTCAGGAAGGGATATTTACACCAATTCAACAGATTTAAATGAAATTCAAATTAAAATGAATAAATACAATCATAAATTATTCTATGAAGAACGAGATGCTTCAGATATTTTAACCGTAAAAACATATGCAACTCCTTTGCCATAAAATGAAATTATAATTAGAGCATAAAAACAATTCATTACCATTTTAAAATAAACATCCAAGATGCCTGAGAATATAAATTCTCTGGCTTCCTGGGTATTTTTGCTTCTGCGTATTTGAGAAAAACATGATTGTAATTATTCTAAAATATTTAATAGATTATCTGAACAAAAAAAACTTTTAAACACTGATAAACAATAATTTACAAACATTTTTTTGTTACTGAAACTACTGAATACAGACCTTCATTTTTTCGTTTTTCACACTCTTCCGCCGTATTTTTACATACTCTAATTCCAACAATTGGTTTGCCTGAAAGGCGCAAAAAAATTACTGCTTTCAAAATATTTGTGAAAGTGGGCACCTCAACTATACAAATAACTTTTAGCAATCATAGTAACAATTAAACAATAACTAATCATGGATTATACACCCAGAGATTTAGGAGAAACACCTAAAACACCAGACATGAGTAATTTCAAAAATCCTTTAATGCAGGCATCAGAAGGAAGCATTTTTATAGAAAGTTTTAATATCACGCCTTTAAATCTATCTGAAAATGGAGAAAGCCTGACCGAAATTATAAAAAAGGAAAGCAGGGACAGCAGTATTTAAATATTCTAAAATCTTTTAATTCCACTCTGCTTCATAACAAAAGAAAAACACCTAAAACCAGAAAAAATGCCAGACGAAACAACCATAGAAAAATTAAAAGAAAAATACGGAACAGTATTAAAACTGACCTCAGAGGATCTTTTAACAACGACTTACTGCAAGAAACCATCCTTTACTATATTTCTAAACTATCAAAAAAAATATAAAGACAATCCGCATGAAGCGATTCTGTTTTTATTTAAGGAATGCGTTCTTGACCAGCAGATTTATGATGACGAATTCATGCTTTCGGCAGGGAATTCTATTGTAGCAATGATCAAAAACGATAGTGAATTTACTATAGACCCAACACCACAAAAAGATGAATTTAAAAAATCTGCTGCCCTTATTCGATATGCTTTTCAGGTAGATCCGTACCAATTATCAATCGATGAGTTTTACAAATTACTTGAAGAAGCGCTTTGGCTTCAAAAACACAACGATAAAAGACTGGAAAACACCTTCATGACAGCTCTTGCACAAACATTTTCAAATTAAAAAAACAAAATAAATCATTATGAAATTCAATTTTAATGTAAACGAAATTTTAAATACAAAAGATACTGAATATACTGGTATTAACTATAACGAATCAGAATCGAAAGATTTTATTATCGACAAAACCGGAGGTGAATTTAATTTGAGAGTTTTTGCTCCTTTGGTTTTTGAACCTCTGATAAAAACAGATCTTAATTTGCCTGCTTTAAGAATAGATGCTGTTACAGTTAATCTAAACCGCTCAAAAATCATAAAAAAAGAAGGCATAGAAGGCAGGGATTCAACCATAAAAGAACACATTACAAATGGCGATTTCAGCATTTCGATAGAAGGATTAATCGCTAGTGAAACCGGAGATGAATATCCCAAAGAAAAGCTTTTTTTATTGAAACAATTCCTAAATGCGCCTTATGCCTTAAGAGTAACACATGCGATTTTGAACCGATTTGGTATTTACGAATTAGTGATAGACTCCTACTCTATTCCGTCAATTTCAGGAACAAAAAACATTCAAAAATTTACTGCCAGCGCCACATCAGATGAAACTGTAGAACTAATAATCAGAGACAATGCTTAAACTAAATGCTAAAATTAGAGTTTACGAAACAGTACAACTTATCCCGACTCCTAAATTTTATGAATTTACCTATGTAAAAAATGTAGACATAAGCAGTTCATACAAATCCCTTACTGATACAGCCACCATTGTAATGCCCCAAAAAGTATATACAGACACAAAAGGATTTGACCAGAGCTTGTTTACAAATGCAAGCGGTACTGAAAAAACAATTCATGACTTTTTTAAACTCGAAAATTTCATAGAAATATTTTTAGGCTATGATGGTGATTACAAGCCTGCTTTTAGAGGCTACATTACAGGCGTACAAGCAGATATAAATGCTGTAATAACGTGCGAAGATGCAATGTATGCTTTAAAAAAAGTAAAAGCCGTAAAAGATGATGATGTTCAGGATAAGAATGATACTATGAATTTTGTAGCTACAAATCCAACTGCGAACGTTGAAAATTTTAATCCTAAAACTTTCTTTGAAAAGAGAATCAAAGAATTGAAATTACCTTTTAAGATAAATGCTCTTGACGAAGAATTAGGAAATATAATAATCAACAGAAACCAAAGCCTGGCGCAAGTTTTTGAAATACTGAAAGACAAAGGAATATATACTTATTTTAAAATCGAAGATGCCGCTCCTGTCCTTACAATTACCAATAATCCGCAACAACATACTGCAACTGAATTAGCCGGTTTTATAGATCGAAATTTTATTAAGAGCCCATTAGCAGGAACATTAGTAAAAAAATTGATTAATCAGGGACTCGCTATTTTGAGTTCTCAATTAAGCAAAGCCACTCAATCGCTTTCTGATCGTTTTTTAGGAAAAGTGCGTTTTAGATTTCGTTATAATATTATCGAAGATAAATTAGTTGTAGTCAAAGAGTCTACAAAGAATACGCGAATGCGGGTAGAAAAATACTTTAAAAACTCCAATACGCCAATCTATATCGAATTAGGAGATCCGAATGGACAATTAACCAAAACCCATGTATTGCATAATGACACAGATGATTTGCCTAAAGATCCTGAAGCTTTCAAAAAAGCAACCACGGAAGTTGCGTCAGAATTGTATCAATATGCTGCCTTAAGAGCAATGGAATCTAAACCAAGTGGATTTGAAGGTTCTTTTCTGACTTTTGGAGAGCCTTTTGTGCGACCTACAGATCAGGTAATTCTTGAAAACGCAAAGGATAAAGAAAAAAACGGCACTTTTCAGGTCGAAAAAGTAGAACGAAGCTTTGGCGAAAACGGCTACAGGCAAAGAATTTTTATAGGACGAAGAGTAGAAATAGTATAAAAAACACATAAATGGGAAATATAACAGATCTAATAAAAGATGTCGCCAGTAAAAATCAAATTATTGAAACCTTTGCGGCAAAAGTCATCCAAATAAATAATGAAACAGAATCGCTCCATAATCCGGAAGATGCTTATACTGTAAATATCATGCGTGCTGATGGAGCAATCCTTAAAAACGTACGACTAAAAGCTTCCATTCAGGATTTAGAACAAGGAATTATTACAATCCCCAAAAAAGACAGCTGGGTTTTGGCTACCATTATTGACGGTGTAGAAACCAGAGCTTTTATTTCGCAATTTTCTGAAGTTGACAGAGTAATGGGAAGAATACAGGATCATAGTGACTCTAAATTATACGTAGATTATAGTGCAGATGGCAATAAACTACATATTCGCTATATGAACACAGATTCTGAAACAGAGACTGATGAAACTAAAATTGTTGATGTCGCAAAAATAGAGTTTGATAAAGACCGAAATTTTAAAATTAGCTACTTTGATGACAATGAAAATCCATTGGCCATTACACATTTTACACCGGATAGCTTAACAACAACTTTCAATTCAATTGAAAACAAAGAAATAAAAGAACGATTGGCTTTGACGGTTTCTAAAGATGCTGTTTCTTTCAAATTTAAGAACAACACTGGCAAAGAACTAAATTCTATGCTGGCAACACCTGAAAAATACGCTATTTTATTAAAAACCGAAGAGGATAAAAAACAATCTTCATTTGCAATTGAAAAAAACAAAATAGCAGGATATTTATTTGAAGATGATGAACTAAAAAAATTAGCGTTTGAACTAAATGGAGACGCTGATAGTATTCGATTAAAAAAAGACGATCAAAATTTAATCGAACTTAAAGGAAAAACAGCCATTACTCTAAAAACGGAAGGCGACATTAACATTGAGGCTAAAAATATCAATATAAAATCTACAGAAAAGATAAATATTAATGCCACCGGAGATACTATTATTAGCGGAGATAATGTAAAAATCAATTAATCTATGGCTACTAAATATGTATGTAATGGTGCTTTATGTGCCTGTGATAAAGGTTCTGCGCCAGGTATATTAGATGTAATATCTCAAAAAAACATTTTTATACAGGATAAATTGATGGCTACTGATGATGACAAAACCTTCAAAAGTCCTTTTTTCGGAACTTGTGCAGCAAATCAAAATAATCCATGTAGCCCCAGCATTGTAACTAAATGGGAGAAACCCGCCAGTAATGTACAAGAAAACAATAAAAAAGCCCTTTTAGCAACTTCAACCGTAAAATGTACCATTGGAGGAGAAATTACTATTAAAGATCCGCTACAAACCGGACCAAAAATAGTAATTATTGATGATTATTCTCCTCCGGTGATAACACCTTTGACAAAGGAAATATTAAATATTACGTGGAAAAACGGAGATTTGGATAGTGAAATAGATACCGCACATATTGGAGAAAAAGTAAGTTTGGTTGTAGAAACAAAAAACTACAAAGAAGGAGAAACGGTCGTCATCGTAATAGATGAAATAAACGGAAAAGACATTAAAGAAAATACCAAACTATTAAAATTTAGTGGTGAGGTAAATGTAGATGGTATTGCCGTTTTAAAAGAAGAAATATTACTTGAAAATATAAACTAGCATAAAAAATGGATAGAACATTTAGAATAAAGGAAGTCAATGGCGATAATAGTTTTCAAGATAAAAAGTTAGTTGTAAAAAGAGACGAAATAAATCTTTTAATTGTTCTGGAATTAGGAGGTAAGGCACAATTTGACAGAACCTTTAATGATATTTGGAAAGTTGTAAAACTAAATACTATAGATATTGATTCTATAAAAAAATTAAACGAAAAATATGACTATAAGAATATTTGTATTGTTCATCATGGTAATATCTTTTCTGACACTGCGCTAGGATCAGCAAAAAGGGTAGAATTGATGTCATACCGAATGAAAGAAATAAAAAATGTAATTTCGAAATTAGAACCTCCAGCTGAAGTAGACGAAGCATATGCTGTCACGATATGTGATAAAAGTAAGACTATTTACAAAAAAGGAACTAAATTGACTGAAATAAAAGGATTTCTGGGATTAAAATTATTAATAGGACAATTACTGGATAACGGAACTTTTATTTCGGTAGCTTGTAACGAAGCTGATGATTCAGATTTCTTAGCAGAACTTGCTGATTTTACTGATAAAAAAATTAAAATATTCGGTAATACTAATTTTTCCTTTATTGATGATGGAAGAGGTTTCGAATATAATAATTTAACACTTAACAGCTACCATTCCATTTTAAACAGTTACTTATCATCAGCATGGCAAAATAAAAATGGCTGGATGTATTATGATACCTCAACCCAGAAATTAGAACCTACTAAAAAAGAACTTTGGTTACATAGTATGGGTAAAAAAATATATACTTTGCTAGAAAGAAAAAGTACATTAACTCAAACACAAATTGACAAACAGCATTATGCCCAATTGTACTTCTCTAAAAAATATAAAGTATTTCATGAAAAATATGTCACAACAATTAGTTATAATAATTGGAAAAAAGAAATGGAAAAAAAATATCCGGATTTTAAATAATTTAAAAATAAGAATTTCAAAAAATCTGATCCAAAACAAAAAAACTGCAACGTATCGTTGCAGTTTTTTTGTTTTTATCTAATTTAGCTTCTTCCTCAAACTCTCTTCCATTTCATAGAATTTACTTTCGAGATCATGAATCTTTTCATAAATATTTATTGGATCGGGCATTTGTTTAGAAGCATACATACTTGCGTACCAAACTTCCAGGATATCCTCGGCATAAATAGAATACATTGGGTAATTTCCGTCTCTGTTATCAGATTTAAGGATTAATTTTCCACTTTCCCTGATTCTGTTCAAAACCCTTTTTACCACTACTCCATCATTCTTACTGATAATTACATAGATTCTTCCGTCAAGGATATCATCAAAATTATCGACGTACTTTCCAAAAAGATAATCGCCGTCATGGATTGTTGTCGACATCGAATTTCCTTTAATTTCAAAACATCGATATGTTCCGTTTTTTAGCATTGGCATGCTAAACGAAGGAAGACTTTCCATATATTCCGGATCAGCATAACCGTCTAAATATCCCGCACGTGCTTTAACGCCAACAAAATTAATATTTTCTTCTCCTGCTTCATTTACCGTTATAATCTTTGGCAAATGCAAACCAACTTCCACATTTGGTTTATTGATAAAAATAGTATCGCTTTCTCCAAAAAAATAATCCGGATTTACGTTGCAATGGGTTATTATACTTTGAAGAAGATCAAATCCCGGTTTTGTTCTTTTTCTATCTCCATCCGCTTGCAATCTTCCAATAGTGATACTATCTATTGTTGTACTTGTAACTCCTATTAATTTCGCAAATGAGTTATTATTTAACTTCATCTCGTCTATAATACGTTTTATCTTAGTATGTATTTCCATGTTTTAATTGCATTTATATTTTTATGTAATATGTTTTGAAAATTATCAAACATTCCACTATATGTTGCAAAACTAAATAATATTATACAAATAATCGCATTCTTTGAAGTATTTTTTACAAAACAACTGATTTTCAATACATTTGTAACCTCTTTCTTATTGTATTACTAGAACATATGATCTAAAAATACAAATCATATTACTGAAACTATTGCATTTTTCGTCTCAATATGTTGTATATTTTAAAACATATGTTGTATATTTGTAAAAAAATAATCCATCATATGATTTTAAAAGAATTTTATAACGAGAAAAAGAGCGCAATCGAAACTGAGTTTTCTACTAATGCGCTAACAGTACAGCTTTACAGTGATGCCGTTTTTAAAACTGCAATTGAAGCGCCTTTAGTAATGTTTAAATATGATACTATTTCCTGGCAAACATCTTCTGAAAAAAACTATAAAGCAGATGTCTCTTTTTGTTTGTACGTTGTATTACCTATTGGTACAATTTCATCAACAAGTTACGAAGAGGTATTCGAGATTGCACATCGCTTAGACAAAGCCGTCTTGTCTGCAACCAGCAATAATGCTTTTATCGATACCAATTCGACTTTTAAAGTAAAAGAAAAGCAATATATCAATGAGGAAGTATACTGGAATAAAAATGATCATTTTATTTGGGAGATCACTTATAAAACCACATTAATTGAAAACATCTTAAAAAAGAAATACATTCTTTTTAATAATGGCTTAAGCAATGAAGCATTAGAAGAATTAGGATATGACTTAACTTCTGGAATAATAGGAATCAACCCTAATCAAGTTGAAGAAAATATAGATTTAAATACCACAAGATAATCTAAAACGGTCTATTAGTTTACAGATAAATGGCATAACAATACCACAGCATACAAAACCAAATCTTAAATAAAATTAACCCATCCTTATTAAAACCCCAAAAATGAAAAGAAGCAGAACACTATTAGACAAAAGGAGAGATTATGTGATCAACTACCTAAATAGAAATCAAGCTAAACAAATGAAAGTTGTAGTGTCTGAACTTTCAGATACTTTGTTCCTCACAGAGCGTACTATTTATACTATTATAAATGAAGGACTCGCTACAGAGGCCAGAGCTTAAAGCACTGAAACTACTGGCTTTGAAGATCAAAAAAATTGGAAAAAGCAACCTTGAACCTTAAATTTGTACTCGATATCAAAAGCAAATTTATCTCTTGGCCAAGAGCAAAATTCAATTGAAAAACCAGTTTTTATAAACGTCCAAAAAATATCAATCTACTTTTTGGATTCCAGATTACGAATACTTTTTAAAAAAAATTAAATCATTGATAATAATAAGCTTAGCAACTTGTTACAGTCCTTTTTTTGCCTTTTTTCAAGCAAAAAAACAAAAACAAATTTTAAACAATTAAACATTTTTATATTATGAGTACATTAAACGATGTAGTGATTAACAAACTATCAGGCGGATTAGGAAGAAGAAATCCAGACCAGGATATGGTTTCAGGATTACTTTTTGACGGTGTTGCAACTACAAAATTAACAGTAAACAAAATTGAGCGCCTGGTTTCTGTAGAAGATGCTGAAGCATTAGGAATTACTGCTGATTATGATGTAAATGGACAATCAGCGTATTACCAAATTCAACAATTTTTTAGAATGAACCCTTCCGGAGACTTGTACATCATGGCATCTACAGGAGCTTCATACGCAGAGATTGCAGGAAAAGCAATGGATATGCAGGAAAAAGCCAATGGAAACATTCGTCAAATGGCAATTATCTATTCCGGAGCTACCACTTTTGCACAAACAAAAACAGCAGTCGAAACAGCTCAAACACAAGCAGAACTTGCATATACTGACTATATGCCTTTTGAAGTTATTCTGGAAGGAAAAGGTTTTGATGCTGATTCAGCTACAAGCTTAGCTGAATTTAATGCTGAAAACGTATCTGTAGTAGTTGCTATGGATGTTGAGAAAGCGCTTGAACAAAAGTTAGTGAGAGAGGACGATAATACGGTTTACAATCTGGCTCCAGGAGAGAAAGTGGCTCGAATAGAAGATACGAATGTTTTTAACGTAAGAACCAAAGATGGTTACAAAGAAGAAGATGGTGCTTTTCTTGAATTCACTTTTAGAGAGGTGTACAAAAACACAGCAGCGGTTGGTTTGGCACTAGGAGCTGTATCAAGAGCAAAAGTATCTGAAAACATTGCCTGGATCGAAAAATTTAATCTTACCGGAGAAGGTTTTTCAAAAGCAGGTTTTATTGGCGGACAAGAAATCAAAACTCTTGGAACTTTAAGCGAGCTAAACGACAACAGATTCATTTTTGCAAAAACACATACCGGTTTAGCAGGTGTTTATTTTAATGACAGCCACACTTGTACTACAGGAACATCTGACTTTGCTTATGTAGAAAACAACCGTACAATCAATAAAGCAACCCGTTTATTGCGTACTGCTTTGTTACCAAAATTAGCTTCTCCGGTTTTAGTAGATATTGATGGAAAATTACCTCAATCCGTTTCAAAAAGCTTTGAAGGATTGTGCAGAAGTGCTTTGGAAGGAATGGTTGCTAACCAGGAAGTTTCTGACTTTGATGTGTATGTAGATCCAAAACAAAACATTTTGGCAACATCAGAATTAAAAGTAAAAGCAGAAATTACTCCTATTGGAACTGCCCGTAAAATTACTGTCGATTTAGGATTCAAAAATCCTTTTGGAATCGAAAAAGCATAATTTATTGAATTTCCTATAATTCAAAAACAATAAAAATTCACCAATAATATCACCCCAATTCAATTGTTAAAAAACAAAATAAACAAAAGGTGATAGCTCCTGAACGTTATCAGGATTAATAAAAACAAATCAAGATACATATGAATAAATTACCATTAATTAACGGACAACAACACAGCTGGTCATCTATCGAAGTAAGTATTGCGGGTAACATTGTTACCGGAATTACAGCTGTAAACTATAGTGACTCAGTATCTAAAGAAAACCATTACGGAGCCGGAGATATGCCGGTACACAGAGGTAGAGGAAAATATGAGGCAAAAGCATCAATCACTTTATACAACTACGAGGTTGAAGCTATTTTAGCTGCTTTACCAAAAGGACAAAGATTACAGGATATTAATCCGTTTAGCATCATCGTAAGTTATCTTGACGACAGCAACGAAGTGATTACGCATACAGTAAGAAACTGTGAGTTTAACTCAAACAGCAGAGGAATTAGCCAGGGAGATACTAAAATTGCAGTTTCTTTTGACTTGATCTGTTCTCACGTTGAGTGGAACTAATTTGGCGATAAATTCCTAAAACCATAATTCCCTTCCCTTTCTTTGAAACCGATTAAAAAGAGAAACCCAATATCAAACGCGTTACGCAAAAAAGAAGTTCAAAAGCAACATGATTTTTGCAAGTAAACTTATTCCAGAAGCTCTTTATTAGTCCGTTTACAAAAGAAAACCTACTTCAAGAGGCTGCTTTGAGGCTATTTAACTCAAAAAAAATAACTCGGGCAGCCTCTTTTTTACCAGTGTCTAAAAAACAACCAAAAGACACCAACTATATCAGACATCAATTTCCCCTATCATACAACCCATAATAAGTTTCAAAATGGAAAACACAATCTCAAAAACTGCCGATGTCCTTGACGGAAACATTACCCAGGCACAGTTTAATCAATGGAAACACAAGCATAAAAAAGTAGTTAAACTTAGCATTGCTGATGATGACGAAACCACTCTTTTTGCTTATTTCAAAAAACCGGATATCAGTATTCGTTCTGCAGTTTTACAAGCATCGAAAATGGACGAATTTAAAGCGCTGGAAGTATTATTTAAAAACTGCTATTTGGGTGGCGATGGCAAAATCGAACAAGAAGACGATTTGCGTCTCAACATTACCACCGCATTTTCAGATCATATTCAGCCGAAACCTGTTAAAGTAGAAATACTATAGTAAATACCTTTTTGCCTTTCATAAAAAACTATCCTAATGAGTACCAGAAAACATATTATAGAACTTGAAGATACCAGTGCTTCTGAAATGGCCCGTTTTAGACAAATTATGCTTCGCATTTGGCGTCAGCAGATTGAAGATGATAAAAATGCTGGTGAAATGCTTAAATATGTTAAAAGTTCCATAGTAAAAAAACATAAAAAAGTAGTACCCCATAGTGTTGCTATTCCTAAAAAGAATAATGGACCTATAAAAGGCTATGCTACTAACGTTATAGAAGTAAAATCTTATGTTCCCGGAACTAAAACACCAGCTACATATCGTTTTAGTAAGGCTGCTGTTCATTTACTTCATTTAGTTTCAGGTGTAGATAAAAAATCAATACAAAGTACTACTTTAGAATTTAAAAAAAGCTATTTAAGCGGTGGCGGTCTGACTACTGGAGATAATTCTAAATCAGGTAATATAACATATTACAATCAAAGGGCAAACTCTCTGAGCTTTCTTGGATTAAGCGCCCATGAAGTTGGTCACTTACCTCAATTAGACGATTATGGCGGAGCAAAACATATTGCAAGGTCTGTTGGAGCTTATATTGTTGAAGCAATTATTAATCTCGATGCTATAAACGAAGTTGATGATATAAAGACGGGAAAACCTGGATACGATACTATTATACATGATTCTTCTCCACTGGAACAACAAGCAGAAGTTGGTGCCGGAATTTTTAGAGACTTTTCAAAATTTGTTGATAAACATTATGGAAAAGGAAAAAAAAATATGATTCAAAAGCTTTTTAATAATAACATAAATAACGATAAAGTTATTATCATAAAACTCGACAGATGGTGGAATACGTACAAAAAAGGAAAATATGAAAAAATTGATTACTCAGACGTTTCTGATAACTAATCTTTTTTTGCTTATTTTTTTAATGATTCTTATCTGTAAAGAGATATTTAATTGATTTATAAAATCCTAATAATTAAGTGTTTTACAGATCCATTTTAAAATGAAGTCCGGAGTACTCATTTAGCAAGAAAGTTTTTAATATTCTTAACTGCAGCACCCGTTTTTTCAGAGTCAAAAAAATGGGTGCTTTTTTTTGCTCTTTTTTAGATCGCAAAATACAAATAAGCATGCAAAAAAAACACATAAACATATGACTTAAAACAAGATAACATTAATAATAACTTTGTTATGATATCGTTTTATAGTATTTCTAATACGTATCTTACTTTTTTAAATCTGATTATAAAACAACTAATTTTTCAGCATTTATTTACGAAATTCTTTCATCTTAAATAAATCTCAAAACACAAAAAATCTTACTAAATACTAAAAAAACTGGTTGTCTTAAAACAATCAGGAAAGGTTTTTTATTCTCAAAATTTGAAATCATTAATACATACAAATATGGATCAAACAACAAAAAAACACATTGATTTGCTTCATCCTTCGGTCAGGGAAGAAGTTACCAAAATTATTGAGGAATGTGATCTTGCCTTAACCGGAAAGGCTAAAGTTCGCATTACGCAAGGACTCAGATCATTTCAGGAACAAGAAGATCTGTATGCTTTTGGAAGAACGAAACCCGGAAAAAAAGTTACAAATGCAAAAGGCGGACAATCGATTCACAATTATGGCTTTGCGGTAGATATTTGCCTCATTATTGATGGCAAAACGGCTTCGTGGGATACGGCAAAAGACTGGGATAAAGATCAAATCTCGGATTGGCAGGAATGTGTCAAAATCTTTACCAAATACAACTGGAACTGGGGCGGAGACTGGAAAACCTTTAAAGATCTTCCGCATTTTGATAAAAAAGGATATAGCGACTGGAAAGTACTCAGCAAACTAAAACGAGACAAAAAAAACTACGTAATCTTATACAAATAATCAGATGAAATATTTAAAACTAAAGCATATTGTATTTTTAATTGCCATAACTTTTGCAATTAGCTCCTGTACCTCAACCAGAACTGCACTATTTGATCCTTATTCATATCAAAAAGCAACAGAGTTAAAAGTAGAAACTTCTAAATTAATGGCTAAAGCAATTACACCTTATGTTACTCACAAAGAAGAGGTTGAAACTTTACAACTTAACATCGAAAAATTGGTCGAATACGAAAAAAACAAGCCCAATAATGATATCTCTTTTGAGATGTGGAAAATTCTAACCAATAAAGAAAAAAATCTTTTATCCGGTTTTTTCAAGCGTTGGGAAACGAAAGTTATTTTATCTACGGTTTTTATAGAAGAATCTAAAAAACAGGTTTTAGATGCTTTGGATTTACTGATTCAATATGAAATTAAAAAAGACAAAGAGGCGAAGGATGCACTTTTAGATTTAATCAACAGTAACACTTAAAATGATGAATAGCGAGCAACTTATAGAAGAGTTAAAAAGTAAACTAAAAACGATTATAACAAAAAGTTATAAAGATAATAAAGCCGAATTAGAGAAAGATTTAAACGAATTTCTGGAAAAATCCAAAGAAAAACTGGAACGCTGGATGAGTCTTTTTGCTTCCGGAAATCTTACAGAAGAAGAATTGGAATGGCTTTTAAAAAGTCAGCTTGATTTAGTGTCATTACAAGCGCTTCAAACTACCGGAATTTCTAAAATAAAGCTGAATGCTATTAAAAATAATATCCTGAAAATAATTTTTAAAGTGATTATCGACCTCATTATTCCTAGTGTTTAAAAATCCTGATTTTAATTCCGAAACAAGAATATAAAACATTAAATAACAACAATTTAAAACACAATCAACTTACTGAAACTACTGATTACTACCCCTCAAAATCTTGGTAAAAGGCAATGCATGGCGTATTTTTACAGTATCAAAACAAAACATCATCTTTTGAGTATGGCGCGCAAATTCAAGAGAGATATTAATTAATAAAAACAATAAATAATAACGACATATGAAAGATTTTATCATAGATGAAGACTTGTTAATTACAAATGGAGATTTCGCCATTAATGAGGCAGATCAGCAAAATATAGAACATCTATTGTTAAGCCAGAAAGGAAGTTATAAAGAGTTTCCTATTCTGGGAGTAGGAATAAAAAAATACATTAACAGCCCGGACGCAACCTCCAGGCTTAGACTAGAAAACGAAATAGACAAACAATTATCGTATGACAATTTTTATGTAAAAACATTAGATGTCAACGATTTACAAAACATTAAAATCGATGGAAACTATTAAACCACAAGAAAACCAAAACATTTTTGACATCTCTTTACAAGAGTATGGAAGTATCGAAAAAGTATTCGACCTTTTAGAAGACAATGACCAGTTTAACCTGACAGATGACATTTCTGTATACGAAGATTTAAAAATAGGCAGAGAAGCGTTTAAAAAGGATATTGTCGAATATTATAATTCGAGAAACTTAAAACCTGCAACGGCCATTTCTGATGAAGAGCAATATTTACTGGATAACTTCTCAGGAATTGATTACATGATTATTGAAGATGATTTTATCATTTATTAATAAATCTCTTTTGAAATTACCTCATAACAGTTATAATTTTCTGGATCATACGGTAATACACAAATCTCCTTTTTAGAAATTTCTAAAAACAAAACTACTTTTCTGTAGTCTCTACAAAAAAACATAAACAATTATCTATAAGCATATTACACATGTCTTACAGGCTAAACTATTTTAAAAAATCAAAATATGGCACGTACAATTGCTGAAATACAGAATGAAATTCTGATTGAGAAAGGGAAACAATCTTCCCTAAATGGCTTAACAGATTCATTATCAAACTCAAAGACTGCGATTTGGAAACTCTGGATTAATATCATCGCTACTGCGATTTGGGTCCATGAAAAAGTGGTAGAAAAAAATGCACTGATATCAAGACCTCACACTCTAAACTGGTATCGCGAACAGGCTTTAAATTTTCATTACGGAATGTCTTTAGATCCGGATTCGATTAACGGAATGTCACTTATCTGGAAAGATGGTTCATATCAATTTGACACTACAGACTTATCTGAAGACGAAATTGAACAGGCAAAAATAATAAAACATTGCGCTGTTAGTGAAATTGACTTAGGAACGGTGCTTAAACCAAAAAAAGAAATAGAAGAAATTTTCTCTGACTATTTCCATAATAAAGTTGGGGTTGTTTTTATAAAAGTGGCTACTGTAAAAGAGGATAAAATCTCGAGAATCGATGTACCCAACGAACTTTTTGCTTTTAAGGAATATATCGCAAAAATAAAAGATGCTGGAAACCAAGTCTACATCACATCTGATCAGGGAGATAATCTTAAATTAAGTCTTAATGTTTATATCGATCCTTTGACTATTTATATCAATCCAAAAGACGTTGAATATTATCAACTCAAAAGTTTAAGCAGGGATTTAAATGACGAAGAACAAATCAAATTAGCGGCTTACGAATTAGCCTTATTAGAAGAACCATTAGACACAAGAAACGGTTCATTAATTTTAGAAAAAGAGGTTTTTCCGATATTAGATGCAGCAAAAGATAATTTAAAAAACATTGAATTTAATGGTGCTTTTGTAAAAACATATCTGGTTGATGCTGTTCAGAAAGCAACAGGAGTAAAAATTCCGATATTAAAAAAGGTCGAAACTTCGTGGGCAACAAATCCTAGTGACGATCCTGAAAGCCTTACAGATGTTACGAATATCGAATATTTTATTCCAAACGCAGGATATTTTGATATGGATACACTTCAGGTTGAGGTCAACTACATTCCTTATACTTTCTACCGCGATAAACAATAGTCTAATATATATACAATGAAATACACCGTTTTAAAATGGGAAAAGCTATTGTTATGGCTCATCCCTCCTATTCTTAGAAAAAAAACACATTTTGACTGGCTCGATGTTTTATTGACCCCTCTTCATACCATTTACGAGGAGATTCTGTATAAAATGCAGCATACAGGTCAGGTTATTTACCTGGAGAAAGTACTGAACGACACTTATAATCCTACTAAAATCTACAATCCTAATTTAAGCACCGAACAGAAACGATTAGAAGAGTTAATTTATATAGACGAATCGGTCAAACCTGCTTTACAGTATGTGTACCTGCACAAAGAGTATTATGAGCCGGATGGTACTTTAATGATTCCGCAGTTAAAAGTTTTTAAACATGAGGAGTACAAAAACAGGAACAACAAACCTGTTTATCTCGCTCATCGTACAGATTATACGACGATAGCTTATGCGAATTTCAGAGTATTTATTCCGCAAAGTTTAATAGCAAACAAAACTATAGTTATTGACCCCAATAAAGATGAATCTGTACAATCAGAAGCTATTAAAGTTGCAAATATTGAATACCACAATTTGTTAAACTTTTATAAACTGGCTGGTAAAAGTTACGAAAGCTATTCGTATTCATCAGGAAAAATAATATAAAACAAAGACAACAAACGAGTATAAAACAACGGACATTTAAATAAATAAAAATGAAACAAGTAAATTTTAGTCATTCAGGAGGATTTCCTCTGGAGCAAGAAACTTTAGAAAGACTTCAAACTGCGTACAGATCTGAGTTATTCGAAGCTTTAAAAAGCCATTTAAGCATCGATACAGGTTATAATTATATTGTAGCTCCCGCAACTAATGCTGCAAAAGGCTGGGCTATTATTCAACAAGACGAAAATAATCTCAAAGATTCCGGAAGGGCACTACCTCAAACAGAAGGGATTTTATATCCTATTGCCAAAGGTTCTGATACTGGTTATCTAAAAACCACCAGAACTGGAACAAATCTGGTATATGGGACAGGAGTATCTCAAACTGCTTATTTTGATTATGAAGCAGAATACATCACTGAAACTGAGTATGGTAACGGGATTTCTCAAAATAGCGACGAACTAAGAATAGAATATTATGATTTGGCAAATTTTAAAATCGTAAAAGACATTCAGTCGATACAAGCTGATATTGATACTATTAATCAAACCTATCTGCCTCTGGATGGCTCAAAGGCAATGAAAGGCGATCTTGATTTAGACATTTATCAATTATCAAAATTAGACATAAGAGAATCTTCTGCAGCAAATGTAAGAGTTGCTGATTTTAGAATGGGATCAGCATCCAGACGAGGATTAAAAAATCCCGGAAACCCTTTAGGTAGAGCTTTAGTAGACAGCAGTGATGCAGCGGTTACAAACCTTCATTTAAATTATGAATCGGATTGGGATAATACCTATGTTGGAGGAAAAGTACATTTTAACAACCTAAATACAAGTACTGAAAATTTCAATGATTCTGAGAGTTCTGATAAATCTTTATTACTGATGGATGATTACAATCAAGTCGTTAAAAGTAATAACCTACTCAATTCATTACTTGGCCGAATTAGTGAATTAGAAAAAAAACCAGCAACAGCTGTGCCTATCGGTATGATTGCTATTTGGGGCAAACCGGCACCTTTTCCTGATGGCTGGGAAGAATATGTGCCTTTGAGAGGGAAAATGCCTGTGGGGTTATTTAATCCAACTATTCAGGAGAGAAGTGATCTGCTAGATGGTGACGGGGGAAATGGGCTTACTTATAACAGAGACAGTAATGGCAATGCAATATTCCCTTTTGAGACAATAGCTGATACTGGAGGACGAATAGGTAAAAAACTAACTATAAATGAAATACCTCCCCATACGCATACAGAAACCAGGCTAAAAGATAATGCAACTTCTAATATTATACATTATGAATCTGTAGGTGATGACCGTCATGCCGGATATGAAACAGTTAATTCCGGAAGTGCTGGTGGAGGTCTGCCATTTTCAATCATAAACCCTTATCGAGTAGTTTATTTTATAGAATACACAGGGGGCTTAAGCGATAAAACAAAACCAACAAATTTAATAGTAACAAACATAGATTTTACCAGTTTAAGATTAACATGGACAGCGCCAATTGACAGTACAGGGCTTAGCAATTACGTTTTATATAAAAACGGATCTGAATTTGTGACTTTAGGAAACACTGTAACTTCACATCCTGTTTCGGGATTAACTAAAGGAACTTATTATACTTTTTCTGTTGTTGCAAAAAACACAGCCGGAACTTTATCAGCTGCAAGTACTGCAAACGCCACTACAAAAGATGTGGATCCAACTATGCCAACAAACTTACATGGTGAGTCACAAGGCGAAAATAGCATATATATTTCATGGGGCGCTCCTGCAACTCCGGGTGTTCTTAACTATGAGATATACAGAAGACAAACCGGAACGACATCTGCCCTGCACAAAACCGTTCTTGGAAACATAACAAGTTATGTAGACTCAGGATCTTATAGCACTACTTATATTTATAAAGTACGAGCTATATATTCTTCGGGTACTGGTGCTTTTACGGAGAGTGAAGTTGAAGTAACAACAGATCCTATAGACATCCAATGCTTCGACGTAGAATCATTGGTAACAATGGCATCCGGACAATCAAAAAAATTAAAGAATATTGTAATTGGAGATAAACTTCAGGGATTTTCTTTCCCTAATGAAATTGATGAATCTGATGGAGATTACATGATCTGGAACGGTAAACTAAATGAAGCTGCAAAAGCAGAAGTAACTGTAGTAAACAAAATAACAAGCATACAACCCAGTTATTACGAAATTAAAACGGCAGATACAACGCTTAAAGTTACGGGACAGCACCCTTTATTAGTTAGTGAAGATGGTGAAAATGTAAAATGGGTTTGTGTGAAAAATGTTTTACCATACATGTTATTAATTGACAAAAACGGAAAAACAAAAACTATCGAATCAATTGTATTTGTAGAAGAACCTCTGGAAGTAGCACTTCTAGATGTAGAAACTGTAGATAATTATGTGATTTCAGGAATTGTTGCCCACAACAATAAACCTCTGGATCCACATGATCCACAACCATAAAAATTACAATGAACCATTTGTTACAATCTTTTGGGGTTTTATGCCCCAAAAGATTACTTAGGTTTTGATCGTGCGCATAAATCTACAGGAGAAGATTAATAAATATAAAAAAAACAATGATGCATAAAATTTCAGAATATTCAAACGAAATAAAACTATTGCTTTATGGATTTTTTATTTACTTAGAAATGGATATGGAGATTGTTAAAGTGCTGTTTTACCTCATGGTAATGGATACTTTTTTAGGCATTATCAAAACCATAGTATTAAGTAACGCTTTTAGTTTTAAAAAACTGGCTTTAGGATTTGTATCCAAATTAGCCGTATTACTAATTCCAACAGCATTGGCATTGATGAGTAAAGGACTTAATTACAACTTTAAATGGTTCGTAACCGTGGTAATGGACTTATTAATAGTGAGTGACGGAATTTCGATAATCAGCAATATTATTGCCATAAAAACAAAAAAAGAAGTAGAAAATTTCGACGCAATGACACTGATCCTCAAATCGGTAAGAGATCGATTAATACAACTCTTTAAGAAACTTTTAATTACAATAGATCCTAAATTTCACATAGAAAAATAAAATAAGTGAAGGTATTCTAATACCTTCCCTTATTTTTTATGTGCAACTTAAAATGATACAAATTAAGAGATTAAATAGTGTAATATAATGTGATTTTAAACTGGTACATTTGAAATATACTAATTTAAAAATTTCATTATGAATACTTTAAATAACAAAAACAATGTTTCAAGTGCCAGAACATCCGATAAAAAAATGATATCAAAATCAATTTCATCGAGGACAAATGAAAAAAACAGTATTGAAATAAATAAAACGAAACAAAATCTGAACACAATATAAAACGGATTGCCTGTTCGTTAACTTCTATAAACGTTATAAAAAAGCCTGTAAATTTAGTATTTACAGGCTTTTTATTTTTAAATATTGGCAATTCCACATTAAAAATCAGTCCGGATTTGCGAGTATTTTATACAACTCAGCATTCGAAATATAGAACTGATTCTCGATACTAATCTGAGAAAGCTTTGCACTCACCAGATTATTTTCACGCGAATTAATCAGGAATATGGAGCTTTCACCAAAAGAGAATAACTTTTCTTCGGAACTTAGCATTGTCATATAATCTTTTACCAGATTATCGATAACTGCTTTTTGTCTTTTTAGAGATGCAATTTCGGTTTGTTGTGCTTTTATTTTGTTTTTAAGTTCCAGTCTCTGCTGATCGATATCATACTTTAAATCCTGAATTTTTAGTTTGGCCAATTTTAGTCCCCCGCGTTCTTTTCTTAGAAAAATTGGAATACTAAAATCGATATTAAACTTGTAATCATCGGCATTAAAAGAATCAAAATAAGACGGTTCAGAAATATAATTATATCCCACATTTAACTTTGGCAATAACGAATTCGCTTTAAGTTGTCGGTTAATTTCCAGCATAGACATTTTAGTTTCCAGAGCCTGAATTTTAGGATGTGTTTCCAGTGTTTCTGAATTTACCATCATTGCTGCCGTTTTTAGCGTTTCTTCAAGCGTTTGGATTAAATTTTGTTCTGGTTTTACATTATCTTCCAATTCAACCGGAACACTTTCGATCCACAAATAATTAGAAAGATTCAGTTTTGCCTTCGCCAGTTTCAGATTTCCGTTTTCTACATTCAACTCTCTGTTTCTGACTGTAATTCCTGCTTCGACGCTGTCAATCGCGGGAGAATCTCCCAGTTCGATCAGCTTTTTTACACCTGCAAAACGCGTACTTGCAAACCCCAGATAACTTTTATAAAGCTCTGCTTCGTTATAACTTTTTCTCCATTCAAAATACGCTTCACTTGCTTTATACAAAACCTCGATTGCTCGTAACTTTCGTTGTGCATCACTTAGTTTTATCTGCAATTTTCCTTCTCTTACATCTGCCATTCGCTGGTTGATAAACATTCCCTGACCTAAGGCAACGTTAATACCCAGAGAAGTTAATCCTGCTTCAGGAGTACGATTTTGAGGGTTGTAATATTGTCCGTCGGTTTGATCAAAACCTGCCTTGATTTCGACACCATACCACGTAGGAATCTTAAAACTGCTGTTTAGCAACGAATAATATTCTGTTCCTTTAAACTCTTTTTTATTATAATCTACTTCAATTTTTGGATCAAATCCACCGCGGGCAGCCATAAGCATTGCCTGTGCATTACTCACTTCAAGATTAGCCTGTTTTACCAGCGGATGATACTTTTTTACATATCCTAAAAATTCACTGTAACTTAATTCCTCTTTAATAAAATCCTGACTGTAAGATGTTGAAAATACAAATAGAAATAAAAGAGAAAACAATTTTATCATATTCTTCATTTTATTTTTTCTCCTTTCCTTTTTCTTCTTTTGCATCTGACTTATAATAATTAGGTGGAAAACCATTTAAGTTACGCCATATTTCATACCATACAGATACAGTTTCCAGCAATGCAATACTTTGCGCACCGGCTCCTATGCTCAGTTCTTTTGGCCATTTTTCTTCTTTATTACCATCTGGGGCAATTAGAACCCTGTATTTACCGTTGGCGCTTATAAAGTTCTCAATTGCCACAACTTTACCTCCAAAGGTTCCGTACGACAATCCCGGCCAGCCTGAAAATACAATTCTTGGCCATCCGTCAAACCAAACCCTAACTCCTGCACCACGATGTACAAGCGGAAGATCGATTGGGTCCACATAAGTTTCTACCGCAATATCATAATCTGCAGGCATAATGCTTACTATTGGTGTTCCTTCTTTTATTGTTTCTCCAAGTCCCGTCAGTAAAGCACGGTTTATGTAGCCGCTTTGAGGTGCTGTGATATAATACATCCCATTTCGCATGCTGTAATTCACATATTGATTCTGTAATTTATTAACTTGGGCTTCAGTATCATATTGGGTGCTTAAAGCGGTAAACTTATCACTTCTTGATTTCGAAATTTTCTCAGAATATTCTGCCGTGATTCGGTTTATCTCTACTCGGGCATTTATAAGTTCATTTTTACTGCTTAGCAATTTATTTTGCTGTGTGATAATATAAGCCTCTGATTCCTGCAGTTTCAGTTTTTTCTGTTCTACATCTGTAAGTGGTTTTAATCCTTCTTTATTAAGTGCCGTCGAACGGGTAAATTGTGTCTGTGCAATTCTTAACTGCGTTTTAATCGCTTCAAGATCCATACTGTCGCTTTTAATTTTCAGTTGGGCTTGTTTTATTTTGTTTTGTGCTTGCTGCAGTTTTAATTCCCTTTCAGTATTCAGCGATTTTGCCTGAACATCAAGCGAACTCACTTTATCTCCATAAGATTCTACAGCCATTTTTTTAGCATCTACCTGATCTTTTGTATTTCCCACCAGATTAGGATCTAAATAATCTTCTTTTGTTTCTGAAATAAAAAGAATCGTATCGCCTTTTTTTACATAATCACCTTCTTTTACAAACCATTTTTCAACTCTTCCGGCAATGGCATTGTGAACCGTTTGCGGTCTTTGGTCTGGTTTTAAAGTAGTAACAGATCCGCTTCCTGAAATATTCTGCGTCCAGGGAAGAAAAAGACAGGCAACTGCAAAAATCAAAAACCCAATTATAATTCTGTTTAAAATTTTATAGTGTGGTCTTCTTGCAACACTGGTGATCGACGCATATTGTCCTGGTGTTATAAGTATATTATTATCTTTAGATATGTTGAGCATGATTAAAGCTTTATGTCGTTAATAATTTTTCCATCATCAATCGTGATCATACGGTCGCATTTATTCTTCCAGATGTCATTTTTAGAAGTAATAATTACCGTCCAGTTATTTTCTTCTGAAAGTAAAAAATCAACAATTTTATTCGAAGTCAGTTCGTCCATTTTATCAACCGGATCTTCCAGGAACAATATATTAGGTTTATGGACGATGCTTCGTGCCAAAAGAATTTTTTGAATATCTGATGCCGAAAGTTCACTTCCGCCCGGATGAATCTGATTTTCCAATCCGTTAGGAAAAGTTTTAATATACGGCGTAAGACACACATTATCAAGCGCCCATTTTAAATCATCATTATTAATGGTTTGATTTCCAAAAAGAATATTTTCTCTAATCGTACCAGCAAAAAGTGTATCACCTTGCAGGAATGTTCCCGCCTGTTCCCTGTAAGTATCTTCGTTAAGGCGGTTCATGTAATTATCTGTAACATACATATCACCACTTTCCGGTTCTAGCAAACCTGAAAGTAAACGTAACAGCGTACTTTTTCCTGCACCGTTTGTTCCCTTTAATATAATTTTCTCTCCCTGAGATATTTTAAGGTTGATGTTTTTTAGTGACTTTTTATTGTGATTAGGATAATTATAGGCAATACTTTCTGTCTCGATGTTAATTCCGGTGTCGCTTATTGCTGAGGTTTGCGGAATCCCGGAGATCTCCATATCTGTAACCTGACCAATTTTTTCTACCGAAGTAAGCACATCATAAAAAGATTCTAACCCGAAGATGATTTTTTCGACCGAGTTAATCAGCAATACAATAACAATTTCTGCTGCCACAAACTGCCCAATGTTCATTTGATGATGAATTACCAGAAAACCACCAATCGACAAAAGGGCAGCCGTAACAATAACTTTAAAAATGGTAAGCTGAATGTATTGCTTTTTCATTACCTGAAAATGCTTTTCACGATTATTTACGTATTGGCTTGCATAACCGTCGTTTCTGTTCAATGCATATTCGAAACCGCCTTTTCTTCGGAAACTTTCGCGGTTACGAGCGATTTCCTGAATCCAGGCTGCGACTTTATATTTGAACTTAGATTCGTTAAGACTGGTTTCCAGACCGTCTTTATACGAAAATTTAAAAATGATATATAAAATAACGATAAACAAAAGACCAATTACCGTAAAAAAGGAATGATATAAAACCAATAAAATGATCCCAAGACCTACTTGCAAAAAAGCAGTACAAAAGTCTAAAAGCAGTTTCGCCGTTCCTTTTTGAACCATTAGCGTATCAAAAAATCGGTTGGCTTTTTCAGGAGCGTATTCAGAATACATTTCCTTAAATTTAATCAAAGGCATTCTGTAAGCAAATTCAAAGGAAGATCGCACAAAAATTCGCTGTTGCAGGTTTTCAACAATCCGAAGTTGCAAAATGGTCAGAACTCCGCCAAAACCAACACCCACAGTTACCAGAAAAACCAGCACTACCCAGGAAACGCTGACTTGCCCGCTTTGAATAAAATTAATAATAGCCTGAATTCCTAAAGGCAGAGAGAGATTTACAATACCGCCAAATGCAGCATAGAATATAATTTGATAAACGTCACGCTTATCAAGCGCAAGTAAATTAAAAAAACGTTTTAATGGTGTCATGAATTTATAGTATAAATACAAGATTAATATTAGACATTAATATACGGTAAATACCATACAAAGGATTATAGAATTACTCTATCCCTATCAAAATTAAGCATTTATAAAATAGCGCGAGGTGGTCTTAAATGTATTTTTCCATAAAATCCAAACGAAAAAATGGGATTATCGATATGATTTTCCCCTTTGGAATCTATTATAAAGTATAATGGAGTTATCGAAGTATCGAGAGGAATTAGATAATCTAATAAAAAAGTTCCTTTTGCCAGTTTTGCAGTTTTGGTATCTTTTGTTTCGTAATCATCCAGTTCTTCGGGAATACCGTCGCATTTGAATATTTTTTTAAGCAAATTGCAGGTAATTCCTTTAACGGAATGAGTTTCGGAATTATCATTTATTATTTGACTAATATTACCTGATATATTAATACTGCTCAATAAAAAATAGCCAATCAGTAACACCTGAAGGCATTTACAGAAAAGATTATTTTTAATTTTATTCAGCATTATCAGAAATCAAAGTTATAGTATAAGATAAAAATCAAAATCATAAGGACCGTTTCAGCTTTGTTTTTCGATGCTGAAACAATCCTGAATTGAAACAATTTTTCTCAAAAAAACGTACAAGCGCGCAATTTAAATCTAAATTTTCGCTGCTACATTAGAATAACATTAGAATTTCAGCACACACAATTACATCATTCATTATCAGATAATTAAAAAATAATCATTCTACTTATTCAAGCTTTTTTTTCGAACATTTACTTATTTATAAAAAAAAAGAGACAATTAACACGAAACTTTCTTAGTTGAAAACTTCATAGACAACAAGTATTTCAATCATAATTAAAATCGTAGTCTAAGTTTGTTTTTAAAATATAACTCACATTAAAAAAATATTTTAATAATTGAGCGCAATTCTTATAATTATTTAAAAAATATAGTAAGTTTGTAAAGGACATAACTATAAAAACCGATGAGTTTAAAAGATTTATTAGACAATAGTAAGGATAAAAGTCTTTCAGGTCAAAAATGGCACATGCTAAGACAATCTATAACAAAGCGTTTGCTGTCTGGAGGCAATGCTACTATTGCCGAATTAAGTACGGAACTTCAATCTAGTGTGCCCACTGTAACTAAAGCTGTCAATGAATTACTGACTGAAGGTTACGTTGTAGATATGGGTAAAATTACCAATAGTGGCGGACGCAGACCTTCATTATATAGTATCAACCCAACTTGTGCTTACTTTTTAGGTGTTGAGGTTGGAATAAGCAGTATGTCTATTGGATTGCAAAATATCAAAAATGAATTGGTTAGTGTAGAACTTGGTACATCATTTATTTTAGAAAATACCCAGAAATCCTTATTAAAATTCTGTGAACTCATCAACTCATTTATTGAAGACAGCTCTGTAGATAAAAAACTCATAGTTGGGGTTTGCATTAACTTTTCAGGCCGAATCAACTCTATGGAAGGCTTTAGTTATAACTATTTCTTTAGTGAAAACCGACCTTTAAACGAAATCATTTCAGAACAATTAGATCTTCCTGTTCATCTGGAAAACGATACGCGGGCAATGGCTTTTGGCGAATATTGCGAAGGTGTTGTAGATGACGAACAAAATATAATATTTGTAAATTATAGCTGGGGAGTCGCTATTGGAATGATAACGGACGGAAAACTATATTACGGAAAATCAGGATACTCAGGAGAATTTGGACATAGTACTATTTTTAATAATGATATTATGTGCCAATGCGGAAAACTAGGTTGTCTGGAAACCGAAATTTCAGGCTGGTCCTTAATTAATCAGTTTAAAGAAGCGGTAAAAGAAGGAAAACAATCCAAAGTCGTACTTGACGAAACCTCTTCTGCATTACAGCACAATGCTATTATTGCCGGCGCAGTAAATCTTGAAGACACTCTTTGTGTCGATCTTGTTACCCAGCAAAGCGAAAAAATGGGACGTTATTTGTCTATACTTTTAAATATCTTCAATCCAGACCTATTGGTAATTGGCGGAGATTTCGCACAATTAGGCGACTATGCCTTACTTCCTATTCAATCTGCATTAAAAAAATATTCTCTAGGTTTAGTCAACCGTGACATGAAACTTAAAAAGTCTGCTTTAGGCCGTCGTGCGGGCGTTATAGGCGCTTGCTGCGTGATTAAAGAAAAGATGTTATTTCCTCTAATTAATAACTAAATTTCCCAACTGCATCTTTATTATTAAAATATTTTAATAACTAATATTGTTATATTAAAATATTTTATATCTTTACTTCGTGATAATAAATTAATTTATTCATAATATTTTCATAACATTTAAATTGATAGTGAATTTTCAATGTTAAAAGTTCATTAATAAGATATTAGGTCTTTGAATATAGTATAAATCTAAAATTGATTTTTATTAACCCTCATTTCAAAATAAAATAATGCTAAGTGGCAAAAGAACCATCTTAATAATACGAGGAAAAATATACAAGTTTTTATATCAGGTAAAATTTAAAAATCAGCATTCATACAAATACAATCATCGCATAAATAATAATTTTCAAACATAAAAAAGCCAGCTAATGCTTGCAACATTGCTGGCCGGTTCCTCCTGGAACAATGACTTGAAAATTAATAAACAGACCTTTAACAAAGTTATTATTAACCAAACCATTACAAAAGTATGAAATTATTGCCTAAAAGTAAACCTAAAAATTGTAGGTTTACTCCTAACCACGGAAAAGTTATAAAATTGACGTCCACGTTGCTTTTAGTTTTTACCATGCAACTCGCAACTGCAAAAACAGAAAAAAGCATTACACTTACAAACAAAAATGTAAATAGAGTTGATCCGGTTCAAAAGAAAGTTACCGGTACAGTGACTAATGAAAAAGGAGAAGCTTTACCTGGTGTAAATATTATTGCCAAAGGAACTACATTCAGCGCACAAACTGATTTTGACGGAAAATTTACGATCGAAGTACCTGATAATGCTACTACATTAGTGGTATCATATATAGGTCTGCAAGAACAAGAAGTTGCAATTGGCACTGCGCCGCTTACTATTGTGCTAAAAGAAATAGGACAACAAATGAATGAGGTTATAGTAGTAGGATATGGTTCTCAAAACCGAAGAACTTTAAGTACTGCCGTTTCTAAACTGGATAAAAAAGTATTAGAAAATGTACCTTACTCAAACGTAACACAATCTTTGCAAGGAAACGTAACGGGTTTGGTGGTAAAAACCTCTTCTGGTCAGCCCGGGAAAGCTTCGAACATTCTGGTTCGTGGAGGTACATCTATCGATAATCCGGCTGGTGCAACTCCTTTATATATAGTAGATGGAGTTATTCGTACTCAAATCGATGATATAAACTCCCTTGATATTGCTTCACTTCAGGTTCTTAAAGATGCTGCTGCAACTTCTATATATGGAGCACGTGCTTCTAATGGTGTAATTATCATTACCACAAATACCGGAAAAGCCGGTAAAATGAAAGTTACCTATAATGTTTCGACACAAAGCAGTACAATTGGCAAGAAATATGATTTTATGGACGGTGGGGATTATATCAAATTTCAACGTCAGGGACTTTATAATGCTGCAGAAATTGCCGGACTTTCTACCACAACAGGTATTGCAAGACTAGGTCAGCTAACAGGTGCAACTCCTGCAGGTACAGGCAACAACCTTCAAAACAATACTCCGTTTGCTACATTATTAAAATCTAGTTTAACACCTGAATCAGTAGCACAATTACAGGCAAAAGGATGGCAGGAACTACAAGATCCGTTAAATCCTAACAGTACTATTATGTACAAAAGCACAGACTGGAACGATGTATTATTTCAAACTGCCATGACCCAAAGTCATACATTAGGTTTTAGCGGAGGAAATGAAACCGGAGTTTTTGATTTAAGCTTAGGATATTTAAAAGGTGACGGTATTACCATATTTACAGGATATCAAAGGTTTACCAGTAAATTGAATGCGTCATTAAAAGTAGCAGATAACTTCACCATCAACGGTCGTATGTTATTTTCTAAAGCAAGCAACAATCAAGTGGTTGCCAACAGTGTTGTTTTCAACAGATATTTAGGAAACTCACCAACAACAAAATTATATCTGGAAGACGGAACACTGGCTCCGGGACAAAATAATATCAACGGAAACCCATTATACCAAATGGGCAAAGTTAAGGGAATCAACGAAAACAATAAATTACAAATGAGCGTTGATGGTGAATTGAAACTTGCCAAAGATTTTACCTTCACTCCTTCTATGTCGCTTTATAGCGAAAACGAAAATGACAACACTTTTCAACAGGCATTTTTAAGCGGAAGCAGCGGTTTGGTAGACAATACGCGTACAGCAACAAGATTAAGCAATCAAATTTCGCAAGTGCAATACGAAGGTGTTTTTGCTTATAAAAAAGACTGGGAAAATATTGGTGATTTTGATGCTAAATTGGGAGCTTCTAAATACGACAGAACCATCAAGTCTTTTAACGCTTCAGGAAAAGGAAGCCCATCAGATTTGGCGCAGACTTTAGACTCTTCTCCTATTCCCGTTTCGGTTTACAGCAACAATACAAAATTGGTATTAAACAGTGTTTTTGGCCGTTTAAATTACGATTACAAAAACCGATATTTTGCAACAGCTTCTTTCCGTTATGATGGTTCATCAAGTTTAGGACCTGATAACAGATATGGTTTCTTTCCGGGAATTTCTGCAGGATGGAACATGCAGGAAGAAAAATTCTGGACAGCAACAATGCCTAAATTTGTTTCTTCGCTTAAACTTCGTGGAAGTTATGGTGTAAATGGTAACTTAGGAACATTAGGAGATTTTCAGGCTGGCGGATTATACTCAGGATCAACAAATGGTATAGCAAACAGTTACAACGGACAATCCGCAATTATAAACTCACAAATTGCAAATCCGGGTTTAAAATGGGAACAATCTGAAACCGTAAATGGTGGTTTCGATTTAGGATTCAACGGAGATAAAATCAGAATTATTGGAGATTTCTACAACAAGTTAACTTCTGATTTATTAACGAATTTAACGCTTCCTTCTAATAGTGGATTCTCTACAGTTCTAACCAATCTTGGAGGTTTAAGAAGTAAAGGTTTCGAATTAGAAGTACAAGCAAATGTTTACAATCAAAACGACTGGAAAATTAATGTTGGAGCAAACGTTTCTCATAATACCAATACGATTGAAAAACTTCCATCAAATGGAAATTTAAATAACCGAATTGGAGGAACAGAGATTTTCGATCAAAAAAGCGGAACTTATCAATATGTTGGAGGTTTACAAGAAGGTCAGAAAATTGGAAACTTCTATGCACACAATCAATTGTATGTACTTTCTACTCAAGCAGAAGCCGATGCTTACAACTTAAAAGTTCATGATACTTATGTTACTAAAACAGCTGCCGGAGGTGGTAATCCCGAAGGTAAAAAATTCGCGGGAGATGCTGTTTTTGAAGATACTGATAACAATGGTGTAATCGACAGCAGAGACAGAAAATACATGGGTAATATGTTCCCAACATTTGTAGGAGGTTTTAATTTTGATGCTGCTTACAAAGGATTCTCCTTAACTGTAAGAACAGATTACTCTTTAGGAGCTACAATTTACAACGAAGCAAGAGCACGTTTCTTAGGTCAGTTTCAGGGTAACTACGGACTATTGGCAGAAACTGGACAATCATGGCAAAAAGAAGGTGACATTACAGATGTACCTCGTTACCGTTGGGCAGATCAAACCAATCAAAATAACTTATTTAGATCAGAAGCTAGTGGAGCTGCTTACAACACAAACATGTTTCAGGGAAATAGCCGTTACTACGAAAGCGGAGATTATATATGTATCAGAGAAATTACCTTTAGCTATAATTTCCCAAAAGAATGGGTTGAGAGAGCTAAGTTAGCCTCACTTCGTATGTATATAACAGGAAGTAACTTATATTACTTTACTAAATACAGCGGATTAAGCCCTGAAGTACAAGGTATCGACGGAGGATCTAGTTTAGGATTGTCTGCAGCAGGTTCAACAGGAACCTATCCCGTTCCAAGAAATATTATCCTTGGTTTAAACATCAGTTTGTAAATTTTAATACTAAAATCATGAAAAAGAAATTTCTTCTATATACACTACTTTTCACTAGTCTCTCTATATTCAACTCCTGTCAGGATGATTTAGAACTAACTTCTGATAGTATCATTACATCTGATAGTTTTTGGAAAACAGAAGATGATGCCAAAGCTGGCGTAAACGGAATGTATGTAAACTTTAGAATCCAGACACAACAAAATTACTATTTGTTGGGCGGAGCCAGAAGTGCCGAAATAACAGGTGGTGTTCAGTCACCATTAACATTAGCCAATTATTACAATAACCTGCTTACGCCACAAAACATAGACGTAGACTGGGCTGGGTTATATACCGTAATCCATTCTGCAAACTTAGTTTTAAAATATGTGCCGCAAATTACCTTTAGTCCAACGACTATAAATGAACAAAAACGATACATGGCACAAGCGTATTCTATGCGTGCATTATGTTATTTTATAATGGCGCGTTCCTGGGGAGGTGTACCAATTGTTACAGATCCTACAGAAAATGCCAATCAGTCACAATACATAATTCCACGTAATACGATCGAAGAAACATTTGCCTTCATCAAAAAAGATATTGATGCTGCAATTGCAAACTTTCCGGATGCATCAAATAATAAAACGCAATTATCACTTCCTTCAATTTATGCTTTAAAAGCCGATGTAAATTTATGGACAGCAAAACAATTGGGCGGAGGAACAACAGATTTAAATACTGCCTTAACTGCTATTGATGCAATAGGAATTCCAACTTTATTGCCTAACTTTAAAGATGTTTTTGCTTATGACAAAAAAGCAAATGCTGAGGTAGTTTTTGCCATACGTTATTCTCTTGCTGATTTACCATCGAATTTAGCCGACAACTGGAATCAGTTTATGTTTGTGGGACCAAGTGATTTTGCACCATTATCATCTGCAACCGCAACTGCAACTTTTGGAACATTAGGAACTGGTGCAGGTAATGCCGGAATCTCAAGAGTTCAGCCAGATATTACACGATTTAACTTTGCTGCTACAGATACCAGAAAAGCGGCTACTTACTTAACTTTATACAACGGAGCTGTTCCTGTAGTGACAGGCTTGGTAAAATATAACGGGACGGTAGACGGAACATTAAGACGATTTGTAAGTGATATTATCATTTACCGTTGGGCAGATATTTTATTGATGAAAGCAGAAATCAAAAATGCTTTAGGACAAGATCCAAGTACAGAAATGAACCTGGTAATGAAAAGAGCTGATCCTTCGGCTTCATTTACAAATGATTCTCCTGCAAACAATGACAATGTAATTTTGAATGAACGTTTAAAAGAATTGGCTTTTGAAGGAAAAGCGTGGTGGGATTTAGTTCGTTTTAATAAAACAAGTTTAGTTCCGTCAATGACAGCGAGCAAAGAAGTTTTGTTTCCTATTTCTCAAAACACGATCAACTTTAATCCTAAAATTGTTCAGAATCCGCTTAGTAAATAAGATTTAAAGTACAGCTTAAAATTAGACTGGGAACTTTTAAACTCCCAGTCTAATAAATAAAATACACAAAACAACAAAAAAACATTCTCATGAAAATTGAACATTTACAAGGTCTTATTTCTGCTCCCTTCACTCCTTTTGACAGCATTGGAAAATTAGACGTTAGCCTTATTGCGCCTTATTATGCTTTCCTGAAAAGAAACGGAATTACCGGAGCTTTTATTAACGGATCAACCGGAGAAGGAGTTTCTATTACCTTAGAAGAGAAAAAAGCCGTTGCACAAGCCTGGGCAGATTGCTCGAACCACGATGCTGATTTTAAAGTAATGGTTTTTCTTGGAGGAACTTGTCTGGCAGATTGTATTCACCTTGCAAAACATGCTTACGAAATTGGCTTATATGCCGTTTCTCTAACCGGAGCTTTTTATTTCAAACCAAATAGTGTTGATACACTTGCCGAAATCTGCATTAAAGTGGGAGAAAGTGTTCCAAATATGCCTTTCTATTACTACCACATTCCGGTACTAACAGGTGTAAATGTTGCCATGTATGATTTGGTTAGAGCTTTAGATAATAAACTTCCAAACTTTGCCGGAGTAAAATACACACACGAAGATTTTATGGATTTCCAAAGCTGTATGAGCTACGAAAACGGAAAATTTGATATGCTTTGGGGACGTGATGAAAATATGTTATCGGCCTTAGTTCTTGGTGCAAAAGGTGCTGTAGGAAGTACGTTTAACTATGCAGCTCCATTATATTACGATTTAATTGACGCTTTCAATAATAATGATTTGGTTAAAGCAAGAGCGCTTCAGCAAAAATCAATTGATATGATTCGTTTCTTAGGCAAATATGGCGGAATCTCTGTAGGGAAAGCGTATATGAAATTGGTGGGTCATGATTTAGGAGAATTTAGATTACCGGTTAAAAACATGAGTGCTGCCCAATTTGAATTATTCAAAAAAGATGTCGCAGGTTTAGATTTCGATACTTTTAAATCCAAATAAATCCGTTCGTTTTCTCTAAAACAAACCCATATGAATACGTCTTTTTCTTCCTTAATCCTTACTATTTTTATTATGTCTACAACAGTTGGTTTTTCGCAAAAAACAAAGATTACAAATGTCGAATGGAAAAAAGCAGCACAATTACAAAATGCTGACGGAAGTCTTTCTTTGGGTTTTGCAGGCCCGATAAACGGAATAAGCAATGACGTTTTGATTGTTGCCGGAGGAGCTAATTTTCCTGATAAAATGCCTTGGGAAGGAGGAAAAAAACATTATTCGAATGAAATTCATATTTTAGAAAAAGCAGGCGATGATTTCCATTGGAACAAAAAAGTTACCAATACATTACCCGAAGCAATCGCCTATCCGGGAAATACAACAACAAATCTGGGAGTTGTTTATGTAGGCGGAGAAAATGAAAACGGACTTTCGAATAAAGCGTATATCCTAAATTGGAATGCTGATAAAAATGAAGTTGAAACAAAGTCATTACCCGAGTTCCCATTAGCAATTACCAATATTGCACTTACACATTTAGAGAATATAATTTACGCTATTGGCGGAGACGAAGCAAAACAATCCTCAGATTTAGTTTTTACTCTTGATTTGAATGCCGAAAAACCGGAATGGAAATCGTTGACAAAATTACCTTTTGCTTTAGCGAATTCAGTTTCGGTGATCCAAAATAATAAAATTTATGTTATTGGAGGAAGAACTAAAACTGCATCAGGAATTAGCGATTTACATAACACAACTTTAGTTTTTGATCTCAAAGAACAAACTTGGGAAACCAAAGCTAATATCTGTGACGGAAAAACTACCAACTTTTCTGCCGGCGCAGGGGTTGCTGTTGGTAATGAATATATTTTAATTCTTGGCGGAGATAACGGAACTACTTTTCATAAAATCGAAACCTATTTATCTCAAATTGCAAGCGCCACTTCTGAAGAAGAAAAAGCAAAACTAATCGCCGAAAAAAACATTTTAAATACAACACACAAAGGTTTTTACAACGACATTTTAGTATACAACACACACACAAATATATGGTCAAAAATTGGCGAACTGCCTTTTCTTGCCCAGGTAACGACAACAGCAACAATCTGGAATGATAAAGTCGTTTTATCAAATGGAGAAATAAAACCCGGAATCCGTACTCCTGACGTAATGTTGGGAACTATCAAATAAAAGATTAAACACGAATTACACAAATTACTACGAATTAAAATCATTATAATCTTTTTAATCAGTGGCAAAAAAATAAAATAAAATCTGCCAAATCTGCGAGAAAAAAATTAAACACTAATTGCACAAATTACCACCAATAAAAATCATTATAATCTTTTTAATCAGTGGCAAAAAAATTTAAACACATAGAAACATAGGTTCAAAATCAAAGTAAAGGTGATTCTAAAAAAACATATTTTTTTTCACATAGCGCTATGAGTTTTATTTCAAGTGAAACGCCTTTTCAAGCTATAAAAACTATGTCTCTATGTGTTTAAAAAAATAACCGATTAAACAAAAAAGCATATCAAAATATGAAAAACTCTAAATATTATCCCTGGTTAGTCGTTGCGTTACTCTGGATTGTAGCGTTGCTCAACTATATGGACAGACAAATGCTGGCTACCATGCGACCGTCTATGGAAGCCGACATTCCTGAACTGGTTTCAGGTGAAAATTTTGGACGTTTAATGGCCATTTTTCTTTGGATTTATGCTTTAATGAGTCCAGTTTCCGGAATTATTGCCGATAAACTAAACCGAAAATGGCTAATTATTGGCAGTTTATTTGTTTGGTCAGCCGTAACATATGCTATGGGATATGCCACAACATACAATCAAATTTACTGGTTAAGAGCCGTTATGGGCGTGAGTGAAGCTTTGTATATTCCGGCAGGATTGTCTCTAATAGCCGATTATCATCAGCAAAAAACGAGATCGCTGGCAATTGGTATTCACATGACGGGGCTTTATGTAGGATCTGCTTTGGGTGGTTTTGGTGCAACAATCGCAGCAAAATTTTCGTGGCATACTACTTTTCATCATTTTGGTATTGTGGGAATTGTCTATTCAATCGTTTTGGTTTTCTTTTTATACGAGAAAAAAGTCACAGCTAAAGTTTTTGATCCTGAGTTTAATAAAACCCACGAAAAAGATTCCCTTTTTAAAGGTTTGGCGTTATTGTTTACCAACATTTCATTTTGGGTGATTTTATTTTATTTCGCCATTATAAGTTTACCGGGTTGGGCAACAAAAAACTGGCTTCCTACCTTATTCTCAGACAACCTGAATATTTCTATGGATCAGGCAGGTCCTATCGCCACCATTACAATTTCAGTTTCATCCTTAATAGGCGTTATTTTCGGAGGGATTTTATCCGATAAATGGGTTCAGAAAAATATAAAAGGCCGCGTTTATACCAGCGCAATCGGACTGAGTTTAACCATTCCTGCACTGATGCTGATTGGTTTTGGGCATTCTCTATTTCACGTCGTTGGAGCCGTTTTATGTTTTGGTATTGGCTACGGAATGTTCGATGCGAATAATATGCCCATCATTTGTCAGTTTGTCTCGTCGAAACATCGGGCAACCGCTTATGGAGTTCTTAACATGACAGGAGTTGGCTGCGGAGCGTTGGTTACATCGCTATTGGGCAAATCAGCAGATTCAGGAACTTTAGGTTTTGGTTTTGCCTTAATGGCCGGAGTGGTATTGCTTGCCTTACTGGTTCAAATCAGTTTTTTGCGTCCCAAAGTCAATGATTTTGCAGATGCATAGGTTCTAATCGTTCACCCCTTTTTTACAATTTAAGAGTTAGTTGTTTTTTGGTTTTTTTATAAGCCCGGGCGGAGCCATGCGTTCTGCCCAGCTTATAATTGCCACATTTTTAATATATAGTTCTAAGAAAAAATGAGAACAAAAAATAGAAATATTCATATTATAATCCTACTCCTTTCAATGATTTTAAATTTTGAAATGAGAGCGCAAACTCCAATAAAAATAGCTTGTATTGGAGATTCTGTAACGGCAGGTTATCTTTTAGGTAATCCACAAACGGAATCTTATCCTTCGCAGCTTCAGCTTTTAACAGGAAACCAATATGAGGTCAAAAATTTTGGACATAGCGGAGCAACACTTTTAAAAAAAGGAAGTACACCGTATTTTAAAACCGAAAAATGTGCCGAAGCAATCGCCTATCGTCCGGATATTGCCATTATCCATTTGGGATTAAATGACACCGATCCCAGAAACTGGCCCAATTATAAAGAAGATTTTGATGCCGATTATTCCTGGCTGATTGATACTTTAAAAACACAAAATCCGAAAGTGAAAATTTTCATTTGCCGAATGACGCCGATATTCAATGAACATCCGCGTTTTAAATCCGGAACACGTGATTGGTTCTGGCAAATTCAGGAACATATTCAAGCAATTGCAAAAGCGAATAATGTGGGTTTAATTGACCTTCACGAAAAATTATACAATCGTCCAGATCTTTTTCCTGATGCTTTACATCCTATAAAAGAAGGCGCAACAATTCTGGCACAAACAGTTTACAGCAACATTACACAAGATTTTGGCGGATTAAAACTAGCTCCTGTTTTTAGCGATAATATGGTTTTACAAAGAAACCAGCCAATCGTAATTTACGGAACTGCAAATGGAGGTGATAAAATCGAAATCTCTTTTAATAATCATAAAGAAATTGTTACCACAAACGAATTCGGAAAATGGAAAGCAGTTTTTCCTGCTATGAAATCCGGCGGAACACATCAGATTACAATTTCATCTAAAGAAAAAAATATCGTTCTAAAAAATATTCTGATTGGTGATGTCTGGTTTTGTTCCGGACAATCAAATATGGCATTCCCGCTCTATAAATCAGAAAATGGAATGGCTGAGGTTAAAAAAGCCATCAAAAATACCAATCTTCGATTATTTAATTTTGAAGCCATTGCTGAAACTGATGAAAAAGCATGGGATTCTATTACTTTAGAAAAAACCAATCGCCTGGAATTCTTCTCAGGAAAATGGAAGATCAGTGATTCTGTAAGTGCCAAAGATTTTTCGGCCATTGCCTATTACTTCGGAGAAAATATAATACATGAAGAAAATATCCCGATTGGGTTAATACAAGTTGCTGTTGGCGGATCACCCATAGAATCCTGGATAGACAGATATACTTTAGAACATGATGATAAAATAGTCGATGTATTGACTAACTGGCGAAAATCTGATTTTATGATGCCGTGGGTAAGATCACGCGCCGATGAAAATTTGAAAAATGCCAAAAATCCAAAGCAAAGACATCCTTACGGACCGAGTTACAATTATGAAGCTGGCGTAACCCATTTTACCAATTTCCCTATAAAAGGAATTCTCTGGTATCAGGGAGAAAGCAACGCGCATAACACCGAATTATACGAACATTTAATGCCTGTTTTGGTTAGAAACTGGCGTAAAGCGTGGGGCACTTCCCTACCCTTTTATTATGTTCAATTGTCAGGAACAGATCGTCCGGCCTGGCCGTCCTTTAGAGATGCACAAACCAAAATCCAAAAAAATATTGCCAATAGCGGCATGGCAATTAGTATGGATTATGGTGATGCTACAAATGTTCATCCTATTCAAAAAAAGCAGGTTGGAGATCGTCTGGCGCTTTTGGCCTTAAAATATACATACGGAAAAAATATAATCGCAAACGGACCATCGGTAGTAAAAGCATTTCAAAAAGGAGATCAAATTGTAGTTTCTTTTTCGAATGCAAAATCATTATCGACAGCCAATAAAAAAGAATTAACAGGTTTTGAATTGGTAACCGAAAAAGGAATCCGAATCGAAAGTAAAGCGACAATCATAAAAAATGAAGTATCAATTCTTGTTCCGAAAGGTGAAAAGATAAAAACAGTTTTATACGCCTGGAAACCGTACACAACAGCAAATCTGGTTAATGAAGCAAATTTGCCGTGCTCGACTTTTCAATTGGAATTAGATAGAGAAAGATGAAAGATGAAAGATGAAAGATGAAAGATGTGAGAAGAAAGATGTGAGAAGAAAGATGTGAGATGTGAGAAGAAAGAAATAAAATGTGCTTCAACAAAAAAAACACATTAAAATAAAATCTGTTTATCCCGATAGCTATCGGGAGCGTGATCTGCGAGAGAAAAACAGACACAAATTATAATTAAATCCGCGTGATCTGCGTGTAAAAAAGAAATCACCCCTTAGTAAATACAAAAACTAAGTCAAAAACATATATAAAATGAGTTATTCAAATACTGATCTACTACAACTAAAAGATTTTTATCAGCATCAATTATTACAGGATACAGTACCATTTTGGTTTCCACAATCTATTGATACTATTCACGGCGGTTATTTATTAATGCGTGATCAAAATGGTGTTTTAATCGATGATGATAAATCGGTTTGGTTTCAGGGTAGAACTGCCTGGTTATTATCGACACTTTACAATACGATTGAGCCTAAACAAGAATGGCTGGACGGTGCAAAATCCGGAATCGATTTCCTAAACCAACATTGTTTTGATACAGATGGAAGAATGTTTTTTCACGTAACGCGCAAAGGAAACCCAATTCGCAAACGACGTTATTATTTCTCTGAAACCTTTGCTGTGATTGCGATGAGCGCTTATGCAAAAGCGAGCGGTAATGAAGTTGTGGCAGAGCAGGCACGTTATTTATTTGGAGAATGCATCAAATATTCGAGTACTCCGGGATTATTAGAGCCAAAATATACAGGAGAACGCCCGTCGAAAGGAATTGGCTCTCCTATGATTATGATCAATACGGCACAACAAATCAGGGAAACCATTGGAGATCCGCGTTGCGATGAATGGATCACAAATTGGATTGCCGAAATCGAACGTGATTTTGTAAAACACGACATAAAATGTGTCATGGAACAAGTGTCTCCAGATGGCGAAATAATCGATCATATAGATGGACGAACTTTAAATCCGGGTCACGCTATTGAAGGTGCATGGTTTATCCTGCACGAAGCAAAATACAGAAATAATGATCCTCATTTGATTGAATTAGGCTGTAAAATGCTTGATTATATGTGGGAACGCGGTTGGGACAAAGAACATGGCGGAATTTTATATTTCTGTGATGTTTACGGTAAACCGGTTCAGGAATATTGGCAGGATATGAAATTCTGGTGGCCTCATAACGAAGTAATTATTGCAACATTACTGGCATATACCATGACCGGTGACGAAAAATATGCAAAATGGCATAAAATGATTCATGATTATGCATACAGTAAATTCCATGATAAAGAAAACGGAGAATGGTTTGGGTATTTACACAGAGACGGAACTGTGGCGCAAACTGCGAAAGGAAACCTTTATAAAGGCCCATTTCATTTGCCGCGTCAGGAATGGTATTGCACACAAATATTAAACGAATATTTTGAAAAAACAATGAAACATGAAAATCAAAGCCTGTAAATCAATGTGCCTTTAAAGCACCTATTAAAAATAAAATCTGCATTAAAAAAAACAACAAAATGATATTGAATATGCTACTATAAAATCCAGTTTTTCCATCAAGTAGTTCGTTACCCAACCTTATGCTTATTAACCAATTTTTTAACCAAATATAAAAACTATGAAAAATTTATTACGCTTATTTTGTTCGTGTTTTATGTGTTTATACTGTACCAGCAGTTTACAAGCACAAAGTGGTAAGGTTTTGAACCTCGATGGAATTTCTACTTTTATGACAGTTCCGGATCATCCTGATTTAGATTTCGGCGCAAGTCAGAATAAAACCATTACCTGCTGGATAAAAACCACAACAGCAACCGGAACACCCAGGATTTTTGCCAAACGAAACGGCGCTACAGGAAATGGATACGAATTCTGGACGGGAAACGGAACCAATGCCGGAAAATTTGCCATGAATATGAGCGGAACCGGAACTCCCAATAATATAAGTACCGCAGGATATTCTGCCAATTCTATTGCTGACGGAACCTGGCATCACATTGCTTTAGTTCTGGACGCTTCAAGCAATAGAACGATGTACGGTTATATTGATGGTGTTTTGGCCAATACCGGAAAGGTATTTACTTCTGTAACATCTGATTTTTCGAACGCTTTAAATTTTGTTATAGGTGCAACTTCAGATTCCGGAAACAGTTATAAATGGGCAGGTCAAATCGATAACGTTCGCGTTTGGAATAAAGCCATGACTGCACTTGAATTACAAGCAGACATGACTGCAGTTGTCAATGCTCCGGCGGCAAATCTTCTGGCAGCGTGGAATTTTGAAAACATAAGCGGCACTTCTGTTCCTGATGTTTCGGGAAATAGTCATTCCGGAACTCTTGTGGGATCGCCAACAACTTCGAATGCTTTCCCAATGATTCTGTCTTTAGATGGCGTAAACGATTATATGTCGGTTGTGAATCATGCTGATTTTAATATAACGGCGGGTCAAAGTTTGACGATTACGTGCAAAATTAAAACCTCAGATTTTGGAAAACGCATTTTAAGCAAACGTCCCGGAGGTGCAGGAATTGGTTATGAATTTATCAATAATACATCTGCCGGTGGCGGACAATTTGGAGTAAATCTAACGACAAGCGGCGGAGCGGCGGGACCTCCATATGGAACATCAAATGTCGCAAATAATATTTGGCATCATTTGGCCATGGTAGTAGATGTTGCTACCACAAGCTGTAAAATTTATGTTGATGGTGTTTTGCAACAAACTAAAACAACAGCCAACATTGGCGGAACAAATACCGTTTCGAATACAGGAGATTTATTATTTGGAACACTAAGCAATTTTACATCGTATATGAATGCAGAGTTAGATGATATCCGTTTTTGGAATAAAGCCATGACAGCGGCAGAAATCGTAACTGATAAAACGGCCATTGTCAACGGACCTCAAACCAACTTAATCGCTGCCTGGGATTTTGAAAATATTAGCGGCACAAACGTTCCGGATATTTCAGGAAACAATCATCCGGGAACTTTAAATAACGGAGCAATGGTAATTGCGCAAACCAACGAAATGCAGATTAACTCGGTTTCATTGGTTCAAACCGAATTGCCAACCGGAATTGGAGATCTAAACCAACGTATAATTGCGGTAAAAGCTGCTGTAAGCGGTACAATAAATCCGCTTACGGTGAGTGCCTTAAAATTTACGATGGCAGGAACTACGAATATTTCTGATATTACGAATATCAAAATTTACTCAAGCGGAAATACTGCCATATTCAATCCTGCAACAGCAACTTTGTTTGGGAATGTTTCTCCGTCAAGCGGAAATCTTACTGTTAGTGGTTCAAAGGCATTAGTAAACGGAGATAATTATTTTTGGATTACGTATGATGTTTCGGCGACAGCCACAGAAGGAAATTTATTAGATGCAACCTGCGAATCGATCGTCGCAAACAGCATTACGTATAATACAACATCAAATACCGTTTCAGGAAACCGTGTTGTTTTATTAGCGAATACATTATTGTTCACGCCCGGAGATGCAGGTTCTGCTAGTTATCGTATTCCCGCAATTATAACTGCTGCCGATGGTTCATTGGTAACAGTAACAGATAAAAGATGGAACGGCGCCGGAGATTTGGCTGCCAAAATAGATCCTGTAGTTCGTCGTAGCACAGATAACGGAAAAACATGGTCTGCACCTGTAACCATTGCCAATTTTGGAGCTTCAACCGGAGCAGGCGATGCCGCTTTGGTTTTAGATAAAACTACCGGTGAATTATTATGTTTGGTTTCTGCTGAGAAAGGCTTTTTTGCTTCTACAAATGCAGCACCAGCCAAAGTTCTGGTAATTCACAGTACAGATAACGGTGTAACATGGGGAACTCCCGTTGACATCACAAGTCAAATTTATGGACCAAATCCAGGCTGGAAAGGCTTATTTGTAGCTTCAGGAAGAGCACATCAATTGCGTGACGGAAAAATTGTTGCCGCAATTGCTGTACGCGAAAATGTTTCAGGAACAGAACGAATAAGCAATTACATGATTACAAGTGCTGATCACGGAGTTACCTGGACGGCATCGACAGGAAGAGCAGAAATAGACGGCGATGAAGCCAAAGTTGTAGAGTTAAACAATGGAAATATCATGATGAGTATTCGTAATCCGGGAACACGTCGTTTTAATGTTTCTACAGATAAAGGCGCAACCTGGGGAACGGCTTACAATCAGACAAGTATATCTGACCCTAATTGCGATGGTGACTTTATTCGCTATACTTCTACCCTTGATGGTTATGACAAAAACAGATTATTACATTCTATTCCGTTTTCCGGAAGCCGAAAAAATGTGAGTGTGCAACTAAGTACCGATGAAGGAACAACTTGGGGATCGCCAAAAACTATTTTTACAAGAGCTTCGGCATATTCAAGTTTAACGATATTGCCTGATGGAACTATTGGTATTTATTATGAAAATGGCGAAAGTTCAACGTATCAAATGTATTTTGTTCGCTTTAGTCTGAATTGGCTAACCAATGGTGCTGATACGTACACAGCTCCAAATAGTGCGGTTACCTTTTCATCAATACCTCAGGATTTGCAATTTTATGCCAGAAACAGTAATAATAACGCAACTGTAAAAGTGGTAGGAACAACACAAATTCAGAATTTAAATACTATTACAGTCGATTTTTATCGTAATGATACTTTTCTAAAATCAGTAAATCAAAAATTAGATTATGCTAACGGAAGCGCTTCATTTGATTTATCCGGAACTATTAAATCAGAATTAGCACAATATAAGATTATTGTAAGCACGATTGATTTGCTTGGAAATAAAAAAGTAATAACAGAAAGAAAAGATTTGGTTGCCGGAGATTCATTCGTGATTATGGGACAATCTAATTCTCATCCTACACGTCCGGGATATACTTTCACCAATCCGTTTTTAAGAAGTTACGGTATTCAAACCGGCAACACTAATTATGATACTTACAATACCAGTGACGCAACTCAACAATCATGGGGATTGGCACAAGCGAATCAAACCGGAGCGATAAGTTCTGCGAACCCTACTTATTTTGCAGGACCTTATATGGTAGGCGTTTGGGGATTAGAGATGATGGATAAATTATCTGCTGAATTACAAATTCCGATTTGTGTAATTAACGGAGGTGCAGGTTCCAGTACAATCGAGCAAAATATCCCAAGTTCCACAAACCGTTTAGATTTGTCAACTGTATACGGCCGTACTTTATACAGAGTGCAAAAAGCAGGTCTTCAGAACGATATTAAAGCTGTTTTTTGGCATCAGGGAGAGAAAAATGCAGATGGAACATTTACCAATTATCCAACAAACTTTGAAACGATGTACAACAACTGGAAAGCTGATTATCCGGCTCTTGCAAAAGTATATGTTTTTCAGACCAATCTAAATTCATGTTATGGAGCTGCCAGTGTAAATCAGGCTAAAATGCGCGAATGGCAACGTACTTTGCCACAATTACATAATGATATTACCGTTTTTCCTATGGTGGGAACTCCTGCGATGCAATCCGGGGACGGAAATGAATCTCCTTACTGCCATTACGGATTACAGGGTTATAAAACAATGGGAGAACGCGTTTCGTATGTAGTCGAAAAAGATCTTTATGAGGTATCTTTTACAGAAAATCCGTTGGCTCCAAACATTATAGACGCTTATTTTAGTAAAAGTGACAAAACTCAGATTAAATTAATTTTTGATAATAATAATTTAATTGCCCAAAGTAATGTAGCAAGTTATGCTCTAAAAGACTACTTCTATCTGGATGGTATTTCAGGTAAAATAGCTTCATTATCAATTACCGGGAATACTGTAACTTTAGATTTGGCAACATCAAGTTCTGCTCAAAAAATCTCTTATTTATCTAATAGTATGTATAACGACAATTCGGGCATTTATGCTGGTCCTTATTTAACAAATACAAAAGGTATTGGTGCTCTTACTTTTAATGATTATCCCGTAAGTGCGTATTCAGCACTTTCAACAAAGAAAACATCAGATTATGATATTGATTCAAAATTTAATGTTTTGGCAGAACCAAATCCAACAAGTGATATCTTTAATATTACCATTAATAATGCAAAAGGAAACGTTACAATAAAAATAGTGGATGTTTCAGGAAAAGTAATTCAAAAGACAACACTTAGTAATTCAGAAACGAGTAAAACCTTCTCTTTAGGAAATAAAACAAGTGGGATTTATCTTTTACAAATTAGTGATTCAGAAACAACACTTAGCCGTAAAATAATTAAGAAATAAAATTAAAAAATGAAACAAGCGATTATCAATACGACTGTGCACACTGGTGATGAAATCATTACCAACGGAGTCATTATTATCGAAAACGGAACAATTCTTTCCGTTCAGAAAGAAATTCCAAATGATATTGAAACGATTGATTTAAAAGGAAAACATGTTGCTGCAGGCTTTATCGATATTCAGATCAATGGTGGTGAAAAACTTTATTTCAGTCAGGTTCCTACCGAAGAAACGATTCAGGATATTTATGATGCGAGTTTAAAATACGGAACTACTCATGTGCTTCCGTGTTTGATTTCGTCCTCGCATGAAACAATCCTTGAGGGAATCGAAGCCGTTCGTAATTACATGAAAAAGCATGATAATGGCGTAATCGGAATGCATTTGGAAGGACCGTTTATGAATCCCTTAAAACGTGGCGCACACAGTATTGATCAGGTTCGTAAACCAACGAATGCAGAGCTTGAAGAAATTATCAGAGTTGGAAAAGATGTTATAAAAGTTATTACTATTGCACCGGAATGTTTCACTGAAGAGCAGCTGAATATGCTGCTCGAAAGTGATATTCAAATCTCAATTGGGCATTCGACCGTGACACACAAAGAAGCTCAGGTTTATTTTTCGAAAGGGATAAAACTCGTCACCCATTTATTTAATGCGATGACGCAATTTGGACACCGTGAACCGGGATTGGTGGGAGCTGTTTTTGAAAACGAAAATGTGTATGCTCCCGTTATTTTAGATGGTGCACATTGCGATTATGCAGCCGCAAAATTAGCTTACAGACTCAAACAGGATAAATTCTTTTTGATTAGCGATGCGACGTTTTTAGGCCGAAAAGTAGCCAACTTTAAATGGGATAATTTTGATGCACATCTTGACAATGGCTTTTATAGAAATGACGATGGCAATCTTGCCGGAGCCACAATCTCGATGTTAGAAGCCGTTCAGAATGCGTACAACCATTTAGGAGTTTCTGCAGATGAAGCGATAAAAATGGCAACTTCGCGTGTTGCAAGTGCGATTGGTTTAGAAGATAAATTCGGAAAAATAAAGGCTGGTTTTCCGGCAAGTTTTGTACAGTTTAATGATGATTTATCTGAAATTGAAACTTTGAATTTTTCTAAAACATCAACCTTTATTTCATAAAAAGATGAAAGAAAAAATGCTCCCGATTACTACTAAAATCAAAGAATTTAAAATCATTATTGCCGGAATATTGTTTGCTTTTTTATGGGCTTCTGCTTCAACAGCAACCAAAATTGGGTTACATGCCGCGCAACCTTTTGTGATTTCTATTTTCAGGTTTATGATAGCCGGGAGCATTATGCTTATTCTTTCACATATCGTGATGGCAAAACGTTTTCCACAAAAAAAAGAATGGGTTCAGATCAGTATTTACGGTTTGTTCAATATTACTTTTTATTTGGGATTGTATGTCATTGCCATGCAAAAAGTATCTGCCGGTTTGGGGAGTCTGGCTGTAGCGACTAATCCTGTTTTTATTGTTTTGATCTCGGCTATTTGGTTATCGCACAAAATCAGATTCAAAAACATTCTTAGTTTGATTCTTTGTTTTACAGGTGTATTTCTGGCGGCTTATCCTTTATTACAAAGCAGTTTTGCAACCCCAGGCGGCATACTTATTTTAGTTACAAGTATGATTGCATATTCAGTAGGAACGATTTATTACTCTAAACAAAACTGGAACGGACTGCATATTCTTACCATAAATGGGTGGCAAACCATTATTGGGGCTGTGTTTCTGCTTCCGGTTTTATTTTTAACGTATGAATCTGATAAAAATATTTTCGACACCAATTTCTGGTTTTCGACTTCCTGGCTGGCAATTGCGGTTTCTATTGGTGCAGTTCAGTTTTGGCTGTACCTATTAAAAATCAATCCGATCAAAGCTTCGTACTGGCTTTTTTTATGTCCGATTTTCGGATTTATAATTGCCTATTTTATGGTAAACGAACCTCTAACTTTATACACCCTTTTTGGGGTTGTATTTGTTATAATTGGATTGTATGCCACGCTTTCTTCTGATAAAAAAATAAAAACATGAAGTGAGCATAAATTCTCTCTCGCAGATTTCATTTTTAAATCTATTTGATCCTTTAATCTGATAGTTATCGAGAGCAGCTAAAACATTTTTCACGCAGATTTAAAATGATTTAAGCAGATATTCGCAAATTAATTTTAATTAAATCTGCTCACTCGAACGATAGTGAACAGGCGAAGCAATCTGCCAAATCTGTGAGAAACAAAATCATTCAATTCTCCATTCTGATAATTGTTGAGAATATGCATTAAAACATCAATAGTAATAAAATAATTTAACCAAATAAAATGAATAAAATGGAAACTGATTTAGAAATAAAACCTGATATCAGCTATAAAAGCGCGGGAAAATTTGAAGAGACCAGATTTGAGAAAATCCACAATGAAATCTTCAAAAATTCAGCAGAAGCTTCAGTAATTGTAGCGCAGGAAATCGCGCAATTAATTAGATCTAAACAAGAGAAAGGAAAATCTTGCGTATTGGGTTTAGCCACAGGTTCTTCTCCTATAAAAGTTTATGAGGAATTAGTGAGAATGCACAAAGAAGAAGGCCTTAGTTTTAGCAATGTGGTCACTTTTAATCTGGATGAATATTATCCAATGAGCAGGGAGAACAATCAGAGCTATCATTATTTCATGCACCAGCACCTTTTTAACCATATCGACATCAAGCCCGAGAACGTGAATGTTCCCGACGGAACCGTTGCCATTGAGGAACTCAACCAATATTGCATCGACTATGAAATGAATATTAAAAACGCCGGTGGACTTGATTTTCAGTTACTGGGAATTGGCCGTACCGGACACGTAGGTTTCAACGAACCGGGATCACACGTGAATTCAGGAACCCGAATCATTACACTGGACCACATTACAAGAGTAGACGCATCATCAGATTTTAATGGTATCGATAACGTTCCTAAAAGAGCGATTACCATGGGGGTTTCTACCATTATGAGATCCAAGAGAATCGTACTTATGGCTTGGGGACAGAACAAAGCCGATATCATCAAGAGAACCATTCAGGGGGATATCAGTTCAGAAGTTCCGGCTACATTTTTACAAAATCATGCCAATGCAACCTTTGTATTGGACCAGTCTGCAGCATCAGAATTAACACGTTTTAAAACACCGTGGTTGGTAGGAGAATGCATCTGGACACAGGAATTAAAAAGCAAAGCGATTGTTTGGTTGTGCCAAAAAACAAAACAGTCGATCTTAAAATTAACAGACAGAGATTACAACAACAACGGAATGTCTGATCTTTTGGCGCAGGAAGGTTCTGCTTATGACCTGAACATCAACATGTTCAATGTACTGCAGCATACCATCACAGGATGGCCGGGTGGAAAACCCAATACAGATGATTGGAAAACCCAATACAGATGATTCGCATCGTCCCGAAAGAGCCAATCCTGCAAAAAAACGAGTGATCCTATTTAGTCCGCATCCTGATGATGATGTGATTTCTATGGGAGGAACTTTTTCAAAATTGATAAAACAGGGCCATGATGTACATGTTGTATATCAAACCTCCGGAAATATAGCCGTTACAGACGACGAGGCATTAAAATTTGCTGAGGTAGCAAAGGATTTTGTTGGCGACGCTGCAACACAAATCAACTTTGCATCGGTAATTGAATTTTTGAATAACAAATCAGAAAACCAGATTGATTCTCTTGAAGTGAGAAAACTAAAAGGACTGATAAGAAGAAGGGAATCTTATGCAGCGACAAGATATATTGGACTGAAAGATGAGAATACCCACTTTTTGGACCTTCCGTTTTATGAAACCGGACAGGTTAAGAAAAACCCGTTAGGCGCTGAAGATATTGCCATTGTAAAGGATATTATTGCCAAAATAAAACCACATCAGGTTTTTGCAGCAGGAGATCTGGCAGATCCGCACGGAACGCACGAAGTTTGCCTGAATGCGATTTTTGCTGCCATGAAACAATTAAAACCGGAGAAATACATGGATGATTGCTGGTTATGGCTGTACAGAGGAGCATGGCATGAATGGGACATTCACGAAATTGATATGGCCGTTCCGCTTTCCCCATCAGAAGTACTCTTGAAACGTCACGCAATTTTATACCACCAGTCCCAAAAAGACAGGGTAATGTTTCAGGGAAATGACTCCAGGGAATTCTGGGTGAGAGCCGAAGACCGTAACAAAAATACCGCCATTTTATACGATGATTTAGGATTGGCAGAATACGAAGCAATCGAAGCCTTTAAACGTTTTGATTACTAGAATAAAAATATTTTTACAATAAAAAAATCTAAAAAAACTTACTTTTACAACAAATTAAAACAGCAAATTCTTGTCAATACACTTGTTTTTAATAATGATATTGATAGTTTTGCGCTTTCACAAACAAACCCCAAATTTTACTTACAAAACCTATGAAAAAAATCCTTTCTTATGTATTCCCTTTTGTTATTCTCGCCAGCGTAATTGTTGGCTGCAGTGATGACGACTCAAAAGGAGACGGTTACAAACCAGATTATCTGGCTATTATTGATGCTACGAATTTACCGGCAGAAAATAAACCAATGACGATGTTTGAGGACGATGAAAGTCCCTCAAGAATGTATGACAATAAAGATCGCTGGTTTCGCGTAAACCAACCGATGCAAATCCTCCAGAAAGGAAAAGATTCTGTACAGGTTTCTCTTTATTCTCCTGTTGGGCTTAGTGATGTAAAAGTCTATGCAAAATTAGCCAACTACGACAAGCGTTTTTTAATTTATGAGTTTTCTAAAGTTCCTGCTTTTCACCGTTCTTTTCATCAGCTTCCTTTAGTAGAAGGAAAACATGATTATATGCTGGAAAACGGAAAAACAGTTACTATCGATAAAATTGACGGTTTTTCTAGCGGAGCGATTGAATTTTCTGTAGAATCAACAGATCCTTTATTTGCCAAATTCAAAAAAATAAAATCGGCGAGATTGGTTCAGTTTAGCGATCAGTACCATAAAAACGAATATGGAAAATATTTGCCTATGAACCCTGTTTTGGCTAAAGAAGCGATTACCATGATTATCAATTTCTCTTATGCTATAAGTCATCCTATATATTATGATACTTTCATGAATTTTGACTTGTACAAAAGAGAACAGGCCGCCGCAGCAGGAACTGCAGTAAACGGTGCCTTAAACTGGCACGGAAACGCTGATGATAAAGACGGGGTTTATGATTATTTTACCAAAGCGCAAATCGATCAGGCTTATAATACTTATATCGACAGCCGAAATTTGAATATGGCAATGGTTGGCGGAGATTCTGCCTGGGGAGGCGGTCCTCTGGCTTCACAATGGGAATCCAGCTATGTAACCGGACACTGGGTTGGCGAAATGTCGGTTTGGTCGCATGAATATTCACATCATAGTGGTTATAATCACAGTAGTAATTTAGCCAATAGCGGCGAAGGCGGCGGTCAGCAGGAAATGTTAACCAACTTTTATAAATACCTGATTCATTTAAATGATCTTCCTTTTACGGATCCTGATATATTAAAAGGATACTCAAAAACGGGATATTTAACAGGCACGTATAAAAAACCTGTATTTACTATCAATCCCAAAAATCCATTTTTAGTAAAATATAAAGAAGAAGGAAAATGGAAATAACCTACAAAACTATCATGAGCAAAATACCGTTTTTATTATTATTACTTTGTCTGTTTACCAATTGCAGCAAAGACTCTTCAGAAAGTAATCCTACTACTTACGATTATTTATATCCAACAGATGAAGCATCGATAACGGCTGCGCAAATTGGCAACGGAACCGGAACTCTGGATCCTAAAGGAATCACGATCGCGAACGAAAAATTATATGTGGCTAATGGTGATGTACTGGAAGTTTTTAATGCTGTAACCCTGGCTCATATCAAAACGATTACCGAATATAAAAAAGGAACCACTACAATTGCTTTAAGCGAAATTACTTCTGTTGCTGTCGATAATGGCAGGATTTATATAGGAAGTCGTGAATCAAGACTTTTTGTTATTGACGAAAACACAAATGCCGGAATCAGCACTGTTGGTAACGGACAATGGTGGCAAACTTTTGTACACGTTTTTGGGGTTGTGGTAAAAGACGGATTGGTATTCGTGAAAGAAAAAGAAACGTCTATAAAAGTTTTTGAAACTTCTCAAATTACCGAAACCAGCGAATGGAACCTAAAACCTATTGCGAAGCTAAATACTTTAAATGGTTTTGATCAGGTTTATGCCCTGGATGTCGAAGCCGGAAATCTGGTTGTAGCAGGACGTGATGCAAAAAGCTATTTGTATTATGATATTGCGGGTATTAAGGCCAATGCGGCAGCTTCTCTTACTGAACCATTAAAACCGGTTGTATCTGCTTTTGATGCAAAACCTATTGCGGTTTCTTTTAGTAAGGATTGGGCGGTTACATCAGAAAATGTGGGAAATGTCAATTATTTACGCATATATCCTAAAGCTCAGTTTATGGCGCGCAACTTTACGTCAAGTTTAAATGTTTCTGACGTTTTGGGAGCAAATCCTTTTGGAAGCATTGTAAGTGTTGCACAACTTAACGACCGTTTATTTTTATCTGATAATACAAATAAAAAGATCAGGGTTCTTAAACTTAATAAAGCTACGATTGCTGAACAGGATTAATCCAATTAATTCCGGTAATTCAATAATAAAGGGAATAGTCTAACAGCTATTCCCTTTATTGTTTTTAGCACATATTCAGGGATTATTCTTTTTGTATTCGTGAAGTACTTTGTCTGTTTCACGCAGATCATACGGATTCGCTAAAGCGAAAACGCGGATTTAAACGGATTTTTTTATTTTGGATTGAAACTTTTAACCCCATTTTTCTCATTTCGAAGAATGAGAAATCTCCATAAAAGCTCCGCAATCAAAATCGCCAATGTAGAGTTATTTACGATGATCTCTCCTCTGTAGAAATAACAATAATGCAGATTTTTATTGAACGGAAAAACTAACATAAAAACTCAACAATTCATTTTTAAATTTCTAATTTTAGGGAGTATATTTCAATACCTCTTAGAAACTTTATGCTAAAAAAACACAGCTACTTAATTATTTTTATTGCAATTGAAATCGCAATCGCATTAGTTAGTTTTAATACTCATATCAAAAATAATTGGACTTTATTATCAGTCTTCACGGCTCTATTTTTGATCGTAACTCCGGCTTTATATTATCTCACAAATAAAAAACAAACTGAATTTACTTTTTGGTTTATTTTTTATTCTGTTTTCAAGATTACTCCTTATGTATTCGAAATGGAAAATAACTTCTTTCAGGTTATTTTTCAATATAAAATCTTTTTAAACATTGCGTTTCTGATTTTCTTAGTATGGAAAGCTTTTCAATTTATACGAAACTTTAGAAAAGCCGTAAAACAAAAAGATAATATGGAGCAAGATGAGTATTCTATTATTTCAGATTCTTTAAAAAAATCTATCCCGTTTAAAAAACTGGGAAAAATGATCTCGTTTGAGGTTTGTTCTTTCTATTATTGTTTTATAAAATGGAACCGAAATAAAACAAATCAAAACAATTTTTCGGGCTATCGCGAAAGTGGCGTCAGTGCACTTTATATCGGTTTAATGTTAGCTTCGGTTTTTGAAGCGATTGCGTTGCATGCTTATCTAATTTCACAAAATAGAATTATTGCCATCGTTATTCTGGTGCTTCATATTTATTTACTCATTAACCTGATTGGACATTTAAAAGCGATTTTTTTTAGAAGCCATCTTCTTTTGTCACAAAAAATTGTAATTCGTTATGGCCTTTTCGATACTCTCGAAATACGTCTTGATTCAATAAATACCATACAAAAGTTCGAAGGTGATTATGAAAAAAGCAATGAACTTGTAAAATTTGCCTTGCTGGGTAAATTAGAACCGCATAACATTTCGATTGAATTAAAAGAGAATATTCAGGTTAGTTTACCTTTTGGAATTAAAAAGGAACCTAAAAGAATATTACTTTACATAGATAATGCTGCTGATTTTCTTAAAACTGTTGGTAGCAGAATGGCAGAAGCGCAGGATTTTGATTCTGTGTGTTTAGAACTAGATGGTACTGAACCCGTTTTTGTTATTTAAAATTGAGAAAACTTGCAAAAGAACCCGATGATCTTCTTTTTTGTCATTTCGACGGAGGAGAAATCACACTCGTAACTCGACAAAGATTGGCGATTTTTTTGCAGAATTTCTAGTATGATTTCTAATTCTTCGAAATGACAAGATTGTGGATAATTATAATAATAAATCAAAAAAAAAGACTGCCCTTTCAGGCAGTCTTTATATTAAAAAAAGGATTCGATTATGCTGATATTTCTTTCGCAGCAAGTTCTCTCTTTTTCGCCAGCTGATTTACTCTCCATATTAAGAACACAGTAAAAGCGGTTATTACAGCAATTACATATCCTAGTACATCATAGTTTTCCAGTGGGGAAGATTTCGTTTTTTGATGCACGATAAATCCGGCGCAGACTGCGGCGATTCCGCCTGCAATTTGCTGTAAAGACGAAGATATCGACATATAAGCACCACGATCTTCTAATCCCGGAATTGCTGTATTTAGGGTAGTTGCCGGAATCATTCTGCTCATGATTCCCATAAATAGAATCATATTAATGACTACGATTTCCCATAACGGAATAGGATTCAGGTTGGTATAAATTAAAATCATAATCACAGAAATTAAAGATCCTGCGGCAAACAATTTAAATTTACTGACTTTATCACTCAGTTTCCCGATCAATGGCATAATAAAAAGTACTGAAAGTCCGGTAAAGAAAAATACCATTGGCAATTCTAACTGGCTTATTTTAATATTATTGACCAAAAAAGCACTTCCGAAAGGCTGTAACATAAAACCTCCTACAGACAGAAATGCAATCGAAGCAAAACCTATCTGATATTGTTTGTTGCTTATGGTATGCCAAAGGTGCAGAAATGGACTTTTATCTGATTGTACTTCTAAATGTTTGGTAATAGGCTGCATTTGGGTGATAATTGCAATAAGAATCAATACTCCCAGGGCAGCAATCATAATAAAAGCGGAATGCCATCCCCAATGATTGGCAAAATACAAACCAACAGGAATGCCTAAAATCTGACTTGTCGCAAAAGCCATTTGTATGAATCCCATAACACGTCCTCTTTGATGAATGACGAATAAATCGGTCACGATTGCCAATGAAACAGAACCAATCACGCCACCAAAAAGTCCAGTAACGATTCTGGCAGTCAGCAACATAATATAACTGGATGAAAGTGCACAGAAAACCGTGCCTATGATAAATCCTGTATAAAAGAAGATGAGCAATTTTTTTCGGTCAAATCGGTCTGCAAAACCTGCTGCCAGCAATCCCGATATTCCGGCACTAAAAGCATAAGCAGAAACGGCAAACCCAAAGTTTGACGTTGTCATATCAAGGGTTTTCATTAAGATATCTCCTAACGGAGAAATTACCATAAAATCAAGTATTACAGTAAACTGTAAAAGTGCCAGGATAGCAATAATGATTTTTTGGTGAGATGTAAAAGCGGGGCTTTCCCCTATTGTTTTTTCCATATAAACTGGTTCTTTTTTATTAATTTAATTCTTGGCATTCGTGACCAAATTGGTTGATCATACCAATAATTGTTTCGGGTTTCAAGACATCCGAAACGACGCGAAGTACACAATCGACATCTTCATGATCGATACTCCAGTGTTTTATATCAGAATGGTCGTCCAGCGTTTTACGCATTTCGCAAGCCGGATCAATATTCTTAATATTTGTTTTAAAAACGTGTATTGAGTTTAATTCTGTTTCCATAATTTTTCATGGTGTTAAAGCTTTTATGGTTCGGCTAAAAGCTTCTTTCATAATTTCTTTGGTAAGTTTAAATGGCTTCCCTCCCATACTCTTACCCTCAGTATGCAAGTTCAACAGCGTGTACAAAGGTCCGTAGGCAACAGACCAAAAAGCTTCAAATGTCATAGGGACCAGTTCTTTATTACGTAGTCCGTTATCGATAAACTCCTTCATAATCTTTCTAAAATCTGCAAACTCCTGAATAGAATCGAGAATGATGTCTGAATGAGGCGAATGTTTGACGATCTCAAAAAAAGCAACTTCCTTCGGGTATTTCATGGTAAACGCCGCGCGGTTTTCCCATTGCTTCCATAATCCTTCTTCAAACGACATTTCGGGCGAAAAATCTTTTACTGTACCGGTAAAAAACTTAAGAGCAATCACTGCTCCTATTTTTTGTATTAAATCATCTTTGTCTTTGTAGTATATATATAACGTTCCAACAGAAATTGAACATGCCTTAGCCAGTTTATTCATGCTGAAACCCTGAAATCCGTCGCGTACGATTTGATCAATTGCATTGGTAATAACCAGCTTCTCTTTATCTACATCACGTATTCTCATTATATTTTTTTTGACAAAGATAAAATAATAAATGAATGAACATTCTTTTATTAATTATTTTTTTGTAATTTATTTTATGAATAAACACGACAATAAATATCACGGTAATCTTGTCATCTCGACCGAAGGGAGAGATCACACAAGAAATTCTGCAAACAATGTCGCCAATCTTTGTCGAGTTACGAGTGTGATCCTTCGTTCCTCAGGATGACAAACTAGACGAAAATCGTATTATGAAAATGAGTGCCCTAGCCCCGATAGTTCCGAGGCTTCGGAAGGAAATCCTTTTGTGCCGGTCCCGAGGCTCCGGGAGCCAAAAGATTGGAACGAATTGCTTCGCCAGTTCGCACTTTCAGGCTTGGGTAAGGGATTAGCTCCTAAAAAAATAGTAAATAAAAAAAAACTCCTGCTCAAAATGAACAGGAGTTTTAAAACAAATCTAATTTCTATTTCTAATCTACTTCTACTATTTTATTTATGCTAAACCGCGTGTCAGCCAACCTCTTTTGTTGGCAGTAACGATAGCATAAGGTGTAATCCAGAATAAGCTAAAGGTGTAAAAAACACTGTATGAATATGCCCAAAGCGAATCAGACAAATTATATCTTTTAGCATAAAATAAAACCGGAAAACTGGATACGATTAAGATCCCTAAAAGTGTTGAACTTAAAAACAATAATGGATGCATAATGATAAAAAAGAACATAAAAAGCATAAACGGATACGCCATAACAATTTTTGTAGCCTGGTTTAACCATAAAAGTCGGGCACCAAATTTAGATTCTTTTCTAAAATCTGTAAAAACGTATTTTGCCATTGCGATGTTTTCACGTACATTACTTCTGCTCCATCTTATAAACATTTTGTACAAACCTGTGTATTCTTCCGGTACATTTGTCAATACATAAGCATTTCTTTGAAACAATACATGCTGACCTTGTTTCAGGATCATATTGGTCATGGCGCGATCTTCACCAATGTCTGATGGCTGTCCCATAAAAGTCTGGTTGATCCATTCGTCAAGACAAGCAAAAACTGCTGTTTTACGATATGCTGCTGCTGCTCCCGGTGTACAAAGAACTGAACCCAATTTACTTTCTGCCGAACGCATGAATTCAAAACTCATTACAAAACTTACATTCAGCATTTTTGGCAAAATTGCTTTTTTACTGTTCAAAACATGAACGTTTCCTGCAACTGCTCCACATTTTTCGTCTACTACAAACGGGCTCACTAGGTTACGTAAAGTATCTTTTTTCACGATCGAATCACTATCTACCGTTACAAAGATTTCTCCTTTTCCTAATTCAAATCCACGGTATAAGGCGTGACGTTTTCCTGCATTTGCCGGTTGTTGAAAAATCGTTAAACGATCTCCTAATTTTATTTTGGCCTGTTGCATCCAGTACCAGGTATCATCTTTACTTCCGTCATCAACGGCTAATATTTCTAATTTGTGTGCCGGGAAATCACTCTCGGCCAAACTCAATAAAGTATCCCAAACCAGTTTACCTTCATTATAAGCAGGAACAATTACGGTAACTGTTGGCAACATTTCATCCGAAACGGATTCGATAGGCTTGTATTTTATATATAAGTAAGCATTATACAGGAAAACCCCTGTCTGAAAGAAAAACAAAATTCCTGCAACTATCAAAAACGGTAATCCCCAGGAAGAGTTCATTCTATCGATCTGAAACTGATCAAAATCGTCCTGCAAATAATATACAGAATAAGCTCCAACAAACATTAAGATAAAGGTACTTACGAGAACAAATAACCCAAATTTACTTTTGGTGCGCTCGCTTACTTTTTTTGATGTTACATGGTCATTGCTAATACGAAAAATGGAACTGTTTAAGGCTTGTTCGTTATTAAGATCTGATTTCGAGGTATAAAATTGTTCTGTTGTTAAGGTTTCACTTTTCATATGACACTACTTTTGATTGCTTTGTATGGCTTTTATTTAATTTGCTTTCCTACTGATTCTTTATTTTCATTTATCAGTAAGGAATTTACTTTATCCCATTTTGCAAGTGTTGTGCCATTATCAGTTTTTACTGGTTTTGAGTTGTTTAGGTATTTTGAGTGTTTTTGATGTGTGTAATTATTATACGTTTTTAGGATACAGTATACAGTTTTTGTTGGGGTTTGGAGGTTTTTTGGGTTGCCGTTTTGGTGTCTTTGAATGTGACGAAGTTTAGTAAAAACGGTTTTTGGGGTTTATTATTGTCGTTGAAGTTTTTTTGAGAATTTTAGACTTGATGGATAGAAAACAAACGAAGCAATTTAGAATTTGGAATTTTTGAAATATTGGAATTTCTTTTTTTGGAGCTATTTCCTGCTATCCGCTTGTATCTTTTCCTTGCTAAAGGAGCAAGAAAAAGGATACCGCTTCTATCAGGGCTAGGGATTATGGATTCATTAGGAATATTTTTTAAAACTATATAAATTTAAAATAATAGCACTTTTATATTATAGCTTTTTTCTTATATTTACTTTAACTTTTAACTATAAAAAATAAACTTAAAAAATAAGATTATGTATGAAATACATGATATAGTAGCTTTGTCAATATCGACAATTAAACCATTATTAAGGCAGCAAATGTTTTCCATTCCTGAAGACAATCTTATTTTTGATGCTTACGAAGAATTAGCTATTTTCATTATATCTAATTTTGATATCCCATCAAGTCATGAAGAATATATTGCTAAAAATTTAGGAATCCAAACGAATTATTTACAAGGTAGTATAAAAACCGAATTAGAAAATCACTTAAAGAATACAAAAGGAAATTTTAGTTTAGAGTTCCCCTTAAGAGCTTTAGAAGTGTACTTTTCATATGGCAAACCACTTGATATGGACTTAAATATTCTTATGAAATTAAAATACTTAATTTCTAAACTCCATCATCTTGTAGGAGAAAATTATAGATTTTAGAAATCTACATCTAATTAACGAATATTTTTTGATAGCTTCTCATAATTATTATAAATGATAAAACGAGAGTAAAATATAAATTTTACTCTCGTTACAATACTTTAGAATAGAAATATTTTAATATTAAAAAAAACCAGTTTTAAATATTACCTTCCAGATTTTTATATTGGAGGTAAGCCCAATTCTTCAAGAAACTTATTATGTTTTTCTGTCGCTACTTTTATTTCTATATTAATATCAACTAATTTTTTATTTACTTCTAGCAAATCAATTTTTACTTCATCAATTGAAGTACTAACATATCTAGAAATATTTAGATTAAATCCATTTTTCTCAATTTCATCCATTGAAACTCTACGAGAATATCGCTCTTGTTCTGTTCGATATTGGTAGGTTTCAACAATTTTTTGAATATCATTTATTTCACTATCCTCGCCATCTCTAAGCCTATTTTGACGTTTTCCTTTTTCGTAATGTTCACTAGCATTTATAAAAAGTACATCATCAAACTTTTTACATTTTTTTAAAACAATAATACAAACTGGAATACCTGTTGAAAAGAACAAATTACTTGGCAAACCTATGATAGTGTCAATATGATGATCTTTTAATAACTTAGTACGAATACGCTCTTCTGCTCCACCTCTAAATAAAACTCCATGAGGTAAAATAATTGCCATAGTACCTTCTTTGCTCAAGAAATGAAAACCGTGTAATAAGAATGCAAAATCGGCAGCTGACTTTGGAGCCATTCCATAACTCTTAAAACGAAAATCTTCTGCTAGTGAATCATTAGGCACCCAACGTAAACTAAAAGGCGGATTAGCCACTATAGCATCAAATTCCATTTTCTTAGCGGGATTCATTTCATTTAAAATATCCCAATCATTTAATAACGAATCTCCATGGTGTATTTCAAACTCTGTATCTTTTACACCATGCAAGAGCATGTTCATTCTGGCTAAGTTGTATGTGGTAATATTTTGTTCTTGCCCGTAAATTTTTCCAATACCATTATTGCCCATTCTATTACGTACATTAAGCAATAATGAACCAGAACCACAAGCAAAATCAAATACTTTATCAAGGATTTTCTTTTTACCAGTACTTGGATCCTGACTGTCTAAAGTTACTATTTCAGAAAGTATACTTGATACTTGTTGGGGAGTATAAAATTCGCCTGCTTTTTTTCCTGAACCCGCTGCAAATTGACCAATTAGATACTCATAGGCATCACCCAAAATATCACTATCTGTAGAAAATTGTGCGATACCTTCTGATATTTTTTGAATAATAGCACAAAGCTTTTTATTTCGTTCAGAATAGGTTTTTCCTAACTTTTCAGAACTTAAATTGATTTCTGAAAACAGACCTTGAAATGTACTAGCAAAAGATTCATTTTCAATATATTTGAAGCCTTTTTCTAGTGTATGTAATAATTCTTCATTTTGTGTTCTTGCCATTTCGGCTATACTGCTCCACAAATAATTAGGTTCAATAACATAATGCACTTTTCTACGCATTTGTTTTTCAAAGGCAAAAACATCAGTTTCATTAATTTGATACCATAGAGATAAAGGCGTATTTTTATTATCTTTTTTTATTTCAGGATAATCAGACCCTAATTCTTTTTTAGCAGCAGTTTCATAGTTGTCCGACAAATACCTTAAAAAGAGAAACGACAGCATATAATCACGAAAATCATCTGCATTCATCGAACCTCTTAATTGGTCTGCTATATTCCAAAGGGTTATTCCTAATTGTTTTTGTTCTTTTATTGTCATTGCTTATATTTAAAAACTAAAATTATATTTGACTTGTATTTTTTGAAAAACATCTTTAAAAATATCTTCTTCTACAGGTGTCATTTTATTATACTGCATTTGGTAAGCATTTTTATGAGATAAAGAATTTATAATATTTCCAACCTCTTCAACATTTTCTATCCCAATTTGAACTAAAGTAAATCCAATTTTACCAGTTCCTAAAAAAGAAGAAATATTTTCAAGTAACTGTCTTAATAAGACAAAATGAAAAGCATATAATTCCGTCTTAATTGCACTATACAACGTTTGCATTAAATGAAGATGAAACAAAAAAACATCCTTCTTAAGACTTTTTAAAACAAATTTATTTTCTTCTTTTCCTAAAATAAATTGATTTGTAAGTTCTCTATATCGACCACTTTTTTCACCTCTTGTTAAACGATCAGAAAGAATGGAAAACAACCCAATATGGTGAGTTGTTACAATTATTCTTTTCTTAAGGTAATGACTTTCAATTAAATTAAATATAGACTCCGCGGTTATAAAAATATTATGATCATCTAAACTTGATACAGGATCGTCAATGAAAAAGTGGGCATCTTGAAAGTTTGCAAAACCATCAACTTCTAATAATGCTAAGAAAAAGCACCAAACAAACATTCTTTCTTCACCTCTTGAAATCTTTATTGGTTTTTTATTGTCTTCATCCATGAAAAAAGTGATGGACTCAATTCCTTTTTCTGTATTATCAAAAAGATTAAAATCAAATTTGTATTTTGGATGATACATTGCTAATTTTTCTTCAATATCTTTTACATCAAGAAACGAATGAAATTGATTTAAGCTGCTAAATGTAACATCAAGTTTGATATTTGCATTATCTGCTTCTTCGTTATTATCCCACACAAATAGATCTTCACTAAATGCATTATAGTAAACACCTGTATGCTTACCATCATTTTCAGCTTTAGTATAATCCTTATAAGCGACAGACAAACGTGTTTTGCCTGTAGCATTAAAAGCGTACATCAAAATAATATTTTCTTTTGCTTCTTTTAATTGCTGGGCTATATCTAATAAATTCATTGTATTTTATTAATCATTATATTTTAGGAAATAATCCCTGCAACAACCCTTTTTTTTGATCTATTAATGCATCAAGTTTTTTACTTTCTGCTTCAATTTTATTGTCTAGTGATGAAAGACATTCAGCTATTTTTTTTTGTTCATCGGGTTCTGGATTAGGTATCAAAATTTCAGAAAATTGATTATAACTTACCATTTTCCCATCTCTAATACCTTCAATATTTCTGTTTAAATCACGAATAAAAAATTCTGATTTAAAATAATGTTTATAAAACTCATCATTGTCTTTATTATTTTTTTTTCGAAGTATAATATAGGCGGGACTACAAATTCCTTTATAATTTGAATACTCTATACCGCCTTGAAATGACCTTAAACTAATAATAAAATCGCCAATTTCAACAATCTTATAGCTTTCTACACTTTTGTCAGTGACGACAACATTGTAATTTATTTTTTCCCTAGGTATAGCACCATGTTCTTGAGTAACCGCTAAAATTGATAAATCAGAATTGTGATTTTTATTAGAAATAGGTTCAAATAAAATATTTCCATTTTTAAAATCCCACTCTCCATTTTTTTTAAATTCAGAAAACCTGTACTTTGGTTCGGTTTTAACTTCTGTTGAGAAAAGATTTTGTATTAACCCTTTTTTATGAGCCTTTATTTCTTCTAATCTATCATTTTGTGAAGCTATCACTTTATCTAATGATGATAAAAAATTTGCAATTTTTTTTTGTTCATTTTTGTTTGGAAAATAAACACTAATTTTAGAAAAATTTTCATAAAACAAATAATTTCTAATTCCTCCCTCAACACTATTCCTCACTGCTTTAGTAAAATAAAAAGTATCAAAGAAATGTAATAGAAAATTATTATTAACCTCCTCTGATACTGTAAAGCACACATATAAAGAACTTATAATTATATTATGTAATTCTCCACTAAACCCTATAGAACCAACATCAATTCTAGCTGGGTTGTATGCAAAAGTATTTCTCTCAATAATTTTATACAATGAAATGTCATATCCTCTATCACTACTGTTCATTCCCTCAAATTGCTCGTTTTGAGGAACAAAACCTTTCTTATTATTAATTGAATAAATTGGTAATTTAATGCCTTTTTTATTTCTATTAGAAAAATTTTTTGTAACATCTCCTAATATTTTTTCCTTCCAATTTCCATCATTTACAAATTCAGGGAAACGCAATTTGGGAACTAAATTTTTAGTATTCTTATTCATATGCTGATAATCCAGATATTTCATGCCCTTGGGCTAATTTTTTTAATTGTGGCACTAAATCTTCCATGAAAGCTAATTCTTTTTGCGTTCGAGCTTTCCACCCTAAATCTAACGGTTCCATTAAATCACTTAGTTGTTCACCATCAAAAATCATTCGATTCATAATTCCTTCTACAAATTGTTGTAATGGAGCAGCTGCTAATCCATGTTTATCGGCAATAGCAATAAGCTCTTTTGTATTTTTATCGGCTTTAAAAAAAGTATATCCTTCTTTTATTTCTTTTTCATTTAAGGCTTTGTTTACTTCTAAACTATTAATATAAGCCACTATATCATCTCGTTCCTGCATTAAATTAGCACTAGAACAAAGTAAACTAATCAGCTGTTCACGCGACATTGTATGCTTTGACGTTTTATTTTGAGTATAATTAGCAATTAAACTCATGATATAATCATAATCAATAACAGCAGAAGCAAACAAGACAAATTCAAAATCTAATTGTTGTAAATCAGGAGTTGCGGTATCACCAAGCTTTTCTTCTTTTGCTTTCAATCGTTTAGCAGTCTCTAGATACATCCCTTTAAACGATCTCAAGTCATCTTGTGGTAATAGTGTTTCTATTTTCTTAGTTTGATCTAAAGTTATATCGGTATATTGATCCAATTGTGTTTTTAAACGTTGGATTTCTTTAAATCGATTAATAAATTCTACACGAGCCTGATCTCCTTTTAAGTTATTTACTTCTTCTGGTTTACATGTTAATCCATATGATGTCATAAATGTATTCAAATCATTAACTGCTTTTTCATATTTCACAATGACAGCTGGTGCAGGATCAACTAACCAAATTTCTTTAGCTTTTCCTGTATCTTCGCCAGAAAACAATGCAATAGCATCATTTACAGCATCATTTTGTTGGCGAAAATCTAAAATATTACCATAAGGTTTTGTGTCGTTTAATACACGGTTTGTTCTGGAAAAAGCTTGTATTAATCCGTGATATCTCAAGTTTTTATCTACATATAATGTATTAAGATATTTAGAATCAAATCCGGTAAGCAACATGTCTACCACAATAACAATGTCTATTTTATTTTCATGTGGATAATCAGTATTACTATATTTTTGATCTTTAATACGTCTTTGTATATCCTGATAATATAAGTCAAATTCACTAATAGTATGATTCGTATTATATTGTTTATTATAATCCGCAAGAATTACATTAAGTGCTTTTTTCTTTTCTTCAGGATTTTGTTGGTTATCCGCTTTTTCTTGTTCTAAATCTTCCTGAATCTGTTGAATATCTTTATTACCCTCTGCAGGTGGAGAAAATACACAAGCAATGTTTAAAGGTAAAAAAGCATCATCTTTTTCTAAACGACTTTGCTGTCTTTCTTTTAAAAGTTTATAATATTCAATAGCTTCATTAATAGAAGATGTAGCCAAAACGGCATTGAATCGTCGGCTATTAGTTGCTGCATCATGCTTATTTAGAATAGCTTCAATCACAGCCAATCGATGCATTGAGCTACCTAAAGTAACAACACCTTCAGGTTTATAATAATCAATATGAAAACGTAATACATTTTTATCCTCAATCGCATGGGTTATTGTATAAGCATGCAATTGCTTTTCAAAAATATCCTCTGTTGTTTTATAAGATGCTTCTTGTCCATTAATTTTTTTATAAGTCGCATTACGCTCAAAAATTGGTGTACCAGTAAAACCAAACAATTGAGCGTTAGGAAAAAACTCTTTAATAGCTTTATGATTATCCCCAAATTGAGAACGATGACATTCATCAAAAATAAAAACTACTCGCTTTTTACTAAGCGGTTCTAAACGTTCTTTATAGTTTTTCTTATTGGTTCCGTCTAATGCTAAACCCAGTTTTTGTATTGTAGTTACAATTACTTTATCTGCATAATCATCAGAAAGCATTCTTCTAACAAGAGTTTCTGTATTAGTATTTTCTTCAACGCTTCCTTCTTGAAATTTATTAAACTCCTCACGAGTTTGTCTGTCCAGGTCTTTTCGATCGACTACAAATAAACATTTCTCAACATCTGAATTATCTTTTAATAAAGTTGATGCTTTGAATGAAGTTAGTGTTTTTCCACTTCCGGTAGTGTGCCATATATAGCCGTTTCCACGGTTTTCGTGAATACAGTCTACAATAGCTTTGACAGCATAAATTTGATAAGGGCGCATCACCAATATTCGCTGTTCGCTTTCAACCAATACCATGTATTTACTAATCATCTCGCCAAGCGTACACTTGGTAAGAAACTTATCAGCAAAAGAATCTAAAAGAGTAATCTTACTGTTTTTTTCATCTGCTAATTGATAAATTGGCAAGAACTGCTCATCAGCATTAAAGCTAAAGTGTTGGTTCCGATTGTTTGCGAAATAATAGGTATTACTTCGGTTACTAACAATAAAAAGCTGCATAAAACATAACAACGAATTTGTATAACCATTGCCTGGCTCTGTTTTATAATCTACAATTTGCTGCATTGCTTTACGCGGACTAATTTCCAGAGTTTTAAGCTCAATTTGCACCACAGGAATTCCATTAATCAACAGAATTACATCAAAACGATGATTACTATTTTCTGTGTTTACACGCAACTGATTAATGACTTCAAATTCGTTTTTACACCAATCTTTAATATTAACTAATGTATATTGCAAAGGCGTTCCATCTTCGCGCTGAAAAGTATTGCGCTCACGAAGTAATTTTGAAGAAGTAAACACATCTGCATTTACAATTTCATCCCTTAAACGATAAAATTCAGCATCTGTTAAGTGCACACGATTTAAAGACTCAAATTTCGCACGAAAATTAAGTTCAAGTGTATTTCTATCTCTAATATCAGGTCTAATAGTGTATTTGAGATCAGATAGCTTATTAATTAAGCCTTCTTCGATATGATTTTCTTTAGTCATTTAATGTAGAGAAATGAAATAGATATAAATTATTCATTAATCTGCCAAAAGTAACGAAATAATTAGAGAATAGATAGTATCAATGCTGTACTTTTTATTAAAAATCAAACATATATTAAATCACATTACTTAAAAGAAATTAACTATTTCTCTTTTTCTTTAATAATAATTTATTTATTACTATCCATTACGGTTTTCCATACCTCAATATTAAATCCTTTCTGTATGTTTGTTAAAATAATAAGATTTTTGCTTTAGACTGAGAAAGAAATGGTATACACGAAAACAATAGAAACTTAGTAATTTGAAATAATCATTTACTGAACTAAATTTATAAATTTAATGAAATTAAACGAAGTAATACAAGACATAGTTGTTTGGACAAACTGGGTAAACTCATATAAAAAATACGTTCCCAAATTTATTGAAGAAGCAAAGAACAAAGAGAAATGGGAAGATTGGGATGAAGATACTTTTAGAGAGTTTTTTGAGAAAAGCAGAAATCAATGTGTCTCTTCATTACAGCAAGGATACTTTACAAATGATGAAAAAACCAGAATTAAGAATAATTGGCACGAAATAGCTCCATTACTAAAAAAAATTGCAATTAGTCAGGATGAACCACTATATGATATTTATGAATCAATAGAAAAAATTATAAGGAGACATACAACTCTACACAGAAGAGCATCAACTTATAGGTTAATAGCAGGGTTGCAACCAAAATTATTATCGACAATAGTTAATAAGAATAATTTGGGTGAATTATTTTATTATTTAAAAAAGCATGTAGATGAACCTTCACCTAAATTCACCGGAAACTGGTATAAAGACAGCCATAATATAGCACAATATTACAAAGAGCACATTAAAGTTGATAATCCTATGGATCTAATTGCCTATCCATGGCAAACAATGGTCCATTTTAAAGAGGGAGTTAATATTACATCAAATGAAATGAGTGAAGCAGAAACAAAGAATAGTATTGATTCTAAAAATGACAATTCTTTAAATCAAATTTTATATGGTCCACCTGGAACAGGAAAAACATATGCGACGAAAGAGTTGGCTGTAAAAATTGCTAATCCAGATTTTATTTTTGATATATCCTGGGATGACGAAAAAAAAAGAAAAGAAATAGTTAAAGAATATGAAACTTTGTTTGAATCAGGACAAATTGTCTTTACCACTTTTCATCAAAGTATGAGTTACGAGGATTTTGTAGAAGGTATAAAACCAAAAACAATAAACAATCAAGTTGAGTATGAAGTTGAAGATGGTATCTTCAAACAAATCTGTCAAAAGGCTAGTGTTAAGAATGGTAACTTTGATGAAGTTATAGAAAAATTGAAACATGACATATCTGAATTAGATGGAAAACCAGCACTTACAATTAAATATGCTAACAATTCTTTTTTAGTAATATACAGAGGAACCGGTGTGTTTTATGTTCAACCACAAAATACAACTAAAGATAATCCTTGGTATCCCGTTAATATTAATAATATGCGAATTGCATTTGATACTAATGATTATGAAAGATTATATAACCCTACTTACATTAGAGAGATCCTAAATTATTTAGTTAAAGAATATGCATTAGTTAAAGGAAAAAAAGAAAACAGTAAAAATTACGTGTTAATTATTGATGAAATCAACAGAGGAAACGTTTCTGCTATTTTTGGAGAATTAATAACTTTATTAGAAACAGATAAGCGTCACGGAGAAGATGAACAGATTTTTTTGAACCTCCCTTATTCTAAAAATGAAAAGTTTAGCATTCCAAATAATCTTTACCTAATAGGAACAATGAATACTGCCGACCGAAGCATAGAAGCATTGGATACTGCGTTAAGAAGGCGTTTTTCATTTACTGAAGTAATGCCAGAACCAAAGTTATTAGAAGGCAAACTTGTAGGTGGTATCGCATTGGACATATTATTGGAAACTATTAACAAAAGAGTTGAAATTCTATTAGATAGAGATCATACTATCGGACATTCTTATTTTATTAAACTTAAAGAAGATGATATTGAAGGACTAAAACAAGTTTTCAAAAACTGTGTTATACCATTACTTCAGGAATATTTTTTTGGTGATTATGAAAAAATTGGAATGATTATAGGAACTGGATTTTTTGATGAAACAGAAAAATATGATAGTAAAATTTTTGCATTATTTCCTACTAAAAATTATCCGGAAAACGGAAATCTTCTAAGGTTTAAAACTATAAATGAAGATTTTGATATTATCAGAGCAATAAAAATTTTATTAAAAATAAAAGAAGAACAAAAGATTAATGCCTAATATTCAAGTTTTTGAACACAGCTTTCTAGCTATTGAAGGCGATTTTGGACAACGTCATTTTATGGCTTTGTCCAAATTAAATGCATTCCATAACGACAAGTATTTTTGTATACGTCATAATGGTATAAAATTCAAACAGTATGTCGGTGTAATTCAAGTTGATGGCTTAACAATTGAAATTCTTCCTAAAATAGATAATCACAATGGCGATGAAGCATTATGGCAAAAAGCTTTAATAGAAATGCTTCGCATTACCAAAAAATTGAAAGTACAAAAAGTAGATCAAGCAAATGTAAACAGACAAAATATTCATTTGTTAGACCTTTATTTTGAGTGGTTCTTAAATGAAGTTCAAAGCTTAATTCATCAAGGATTAATAAAAGAATATTATAAAGAAACTCGTAACGTCAAAGCACTAAAAGGAAAACTTGAATTTGCTGCACATATTAGCAAAAATTTAGTTCATAAAGAGCGATTTTACACCACTCATCAAGTTTACGACAAAGATCATCTTGTTCATCAAATACTTTCTAAAGCTTTAGATATTATAGAAAAATGTACTAAAGGCAACTACTTATATTCCAAGTGTAAAACGGTACAACTAGATTTTCCTGAACTAAAAAACATTTCAGTTACTGAAGCCACATTTTCAAAAATTCCTAAAACCAGAAAAACAGCTCCTTATGAAACTGCATTGGCAATTTCAAAATTCATTATATTAAATTTTGCTCCAAATATTTCTAGTGGCTCAGAAAACATGTTAGCCTTATTATTCGATATGAATAATTTATGGGAAGAATATATTTTAGCCAGATTAAAACAATCAGATAGAGAAGTAACTGTTTATGGTCAGCAATCTACACAATTTTGGAATGGCATTTCAATCCGACCGGATATTGTTATAGAAAATGGATTACATAAATTTATTATCGACACAAAATGGAAAAACATTTCTTATAGCCAACCTTCAACACATGATTTAAGACAAATGTATGTATATAATGATTATTGGAAATCAACAAAAGCTATACTTCTATATCCATCTAATGAAACTAAATTTGATGGCTTTATAAAATTTCAAGATCATCATATCCATAAACATACAATATACAATGAAGAAAAAATTGAACAGCATGAATGTGGATTGGGAAAAATTTCAATCTTTGAAGATGATCAAAAAACATTAAATCAAAACATAGGTAATGAGATAATAGATTGGTTTATCAGTCCAAAATAAGATTATCAATTATTTAAAAAACTACTCCTCATACATCTCCATCCACAACCTCGTCTCCCAAATCCAGTTCCTTCTCAATTTTTTCTAAAAATCTCTTCATTGATAGAACCGGATTTATGCATCGATTCTAACTTATTACGTTTCACATTCAGTAAATCATTTGTATTTTAGTAAAATTGTTGAAGATCTCGCCGCCCATTAGATTTTAGAAATTGTCTGGGAGTTCAGTTTTCTATTTTAAAACCTTTGTTCAATTCTATTTTAAAACCAAAACTTAATTCTTAAGACCTCGGTTTAGCTAAATTCCTATCATACATAATAATAGTTCCTGCCACCGCCACATTTAAACTTTTTTCTGATTTAAATTTTACTAAATGATGGCACTTAGCCATTACTTTATGAGATAAGCCGTGATCTTCTGCTCCCAATAGATAAACACAACGTCTTGGATGTTCAAAGGTTTCTAAATCAACAGCTTTTTCATCTAATTCAACTCCAACCAATCGGGCTCCTTTAGGTAGGTTTTCAAAAAAAGCTTCAAAAGTATCATAATGAAAATACGGAATTGCTTTTACCGCATCATGCGTATCACAGGCCTGTTTAGCATATCGATTGCCTATGGTAAAGATAAAAGTAGCACCTAAATTTTGAGCAGATCGCCACAAAACACCCAGATTCTCAGGCGTTTTACCATTTTGAATTCCTATTCCAAAATATTCATTTATAAAGTTATCATTCATACCGCAAAAGTACAAACTGTAAGTACATAAGTCAATTTTTTATTCCTCATACATTTCCATCCACAACCTCGTCTCTTCCAAATCCAGTTCCTTTTCAATCTTTCTGAAAATCTCCTCATTTACAGAACCTGACTTATGCATCGATTCCAGCTTATTACGTTCCACATTTAGTAAATCAATTTGTATTTTAGTAAAATCGTTGAAGATTTCGCCCCCCATTAATTTCCCTTTTCCGAAGAAATTGGCTGGGAGTTCCGTTTTTTGGAGGCGATTGAATTTTACTTCGTATTTGCTTTTTATGTTGTGCAGCAAGTCATCGTTGAGTAACGAGAAATTATCTTCGATATGGGTAATAGTTTGCGAAACGATAATGTTTCGGATCTCGTATTCTTCAGCAAGAATCGAATATTTTTCTATTTTTAGTTTTTTGATCAGCCATGGTAATGTCAATCCCTGAATAACCAAAGTGGAAAGGATCACACAAAATACCAGATAAATGATGAGGTTTCGTAACGGGAAAACTTCTGTTTTGTTCATCATTAGCGGAAGCGCCAATGCCGCCGCCATCGAAACCACGCCACGCATTCCGGACCAGCCGAAAACAATCATGTTCCGGAAATCGAATTCTTCCTGCAAACGGATTTTTTTACTGATTACTCGCGGTAATAATGTCGCCGGAATCACCCATAAAAAGCGCACCAAAATCACAACCAGACTTACCGAAGCGCCCCAAATAAACAATGACCAACCGGAATAATCCCCAATTCCCAACATGATTTGGCGCAACTGCAATCCGATTAAGATAAAGATTAAGCCGTTTAGGATATTCGTTAAAACACTCCAGATTGTTCCTGTCATGATTCGGCTTTCGTGAGTGAAAATTGTTCCTGATCTTGCCGAAAGAAAAAGTCCCGTTGCCACTACCGCCAAAACTCCCGAAGATTCAAAATGCTCCGCAATTAGATAAGATGCAAAAGGTGTTAATAAAGTTAAGGTTGCTTCGATAACTTCATCGCAAACAAACTTTTTATGAATAAAACTCATGATATATCCTACGCCTAAACCAATCGCGATTCCTAAAACCGACATGATAACAAAGTTAAGCCCCGCTTGCCACAGCACAAAGTTTCCTGCGGTAATAGCTGTTAAAGCATATTTATACGCTACCAGACCGCTGGCATCGTTTACCAGACTTTCGCCTTCGAGAATGGCAATTAATCGTGGGTGTAAACCTAAACCTTTTGTTATAGAAGTAGCTGAAACTGCATCAGGAGGCGAAACGATCGCACCCAATAAAAAAGCTAACGGCCAGGAGATATCATCTATTAACATATGTGCTGCAAAAGCTACGGCAACAGTAGTAAAAAGTACCAAACCTACAGCCGCCAAAGTAATAGGACGAATGGTTTGCTTAAAATCAGACCAGCTTGTGTACCACGCAGCGTGATATAAAAGTGGCGGTAAAAACACAATAAACACCACTTCAGGACTTAGGGCAATAACCGGAAGCCCCGGAATAATACTAATAACTACACCGCAAAGCACCAGCACAATAGGGATTGGAAAATTGTATTTTTTACTGATAAGACTTAAAAATGCTACTCCAAATAGTAACATGATAATAACGGTAATGTTTTCCATTTTCTGATTATTTGGTAATTCTGGTATTAGTGTACGAATATAATATTTTTAAATCTTTGTTGTGACTTTGATTCTATGGGTTCTTTTTTTGCCATGCAATTACTCAAACGATCAAAATCTCTTTTAACCAAATTTTATCATACTTTCCATCATAAATATGCTAAAAAAAATTACATTTGAGCCTTAAATTTATGCCCCGTATTATGATTCAGAAAAGAAATTTTATTGGTTTACTTACTTTGTTAGCCGTCTTTTTTTACGCGCCGTTAACCTACTCTCAAACCTCAACGGAGAAAACAGAAGTTACTCAGGAAAAAACTGAAACTACACCTGCCAAAACCGAAAACAAATCAAAACTTTTTGAAGAAACTGTTACCGACAGTGATTATTTGATGGCAATCGAAAAAGCCGGAGAAGTTTTGGAATCTGCTCATAATGACACTGAGTTTGATGGAAACAGCCATCGTTTATTTGGAGAAATCAAAAGAACACAAGGCAAACTTGATCTTATTCTGGCGAGTTTAAAAGGAGCAAATCCTAATGTGCGCAACCAGCAAATGTACCGTATCGTTCTAAAAGAAATTGAACAGGAACTTAACGAACAAAATACTGCCATTAATTCCCGAAATCTTGCACTTGAAAAAATCAAAGGCCGTGTAATTGATTTACGCAAGGACAAAACCCTGATGGGGCTTTTGAAAGATACTATTAAACGCAAGCAATTTAAAAAAGAATTTGCGAATCTTAAAAACAGATACCTGAGCACAGACAGTTTGATGACTAAAAATCAAAATATTTTAAACAAAAATAAAAGACTGACTGTAGAAAGAAAAATAGCGGTATCGAATGCTTTAATCACTGTAGAAAGCAAACTTGAACAGTCCGGAATAAGCATGCTTAAAAAAGAATATCCAGTTTTATGGAGTACAAGCGATTCTACGGCTAAGAAAATAGTAGGCAAAAATATTAAAGCCAAAATCATTATCGAAGAAAACGTTGCTGCTTATTATTTAAGTTACAGGGCAGGCGGATTAATTTTTCTAACTTTACTAATCTGTTTATTGGGCTGGTATATTTCACGCAATTTAAAATATCTTAAAAATAACGGACATCAGGGTCACTTGTCTGATTTTAACTTTAAATATCTAAATCGTGGTGTAATTATTCCCGTTGCTGTCATTGGTCTTAATATTGCCGTAGTAAGCAATTTGTATGCGCCGGCAATGTTTATAGAATTGATTCAGCTGGTTCTTTTGGGACTTATTACTTTTCTGTTTAAAGATAACTGGTCAAAAGTTGCGATGCGCAATTGGCTGCTTCTGTTAGTTTTATTTTTAATATTGTGTTTCTTAGACTTATTTATTGCTGTTGGTTTTATACAACGATGCGCTTTTATTGTAATCAATATTATGGGCGTTCGTTACGGATTTGTTCAAATAAAAACATTGAAGGATCAGCTTTACTACAAAGGTTTTTTTAAATGGGCAACAATTATTTTTATAGGTCTGAATGTGCTGGCGATATTAAATAACATTTTCGGGAGAGTTTCTCTTGCCAATATGTTAAGTATAACTGCTTTTATATCGCTTACTCAAATTGTTGCCTTAAGCGTATTTTTAAAAATAATTTTAGAAATTATTCTTTTACAAATTTATACCACCCGAATTAAACGCGGAATCGAAAAGATTTTTGATTTCGAAAGTTTATCAGAGACACTCAAAAAACCTTTTATCATCGTAATTAGTTATATGTGGATTGTGGTAATCGCCGCTAACTTAAATATTTGGGAATCTTTGCGCGCTGGTTTAACCTCACTGTTAATCCACCCAAATACCATTGGCAGCATCACTTTTACCTTAGGAAACATTGTATTGTTTTTTATCATTATCTGGGTTGCCCATTTATTACAGAATTATGTGGCGTACTTTTTTGGTGAAGTTGATGATGAAAACGAAGAAAACATCAACAAAAAACAACATTCTAAATTACTGATTACAAGACTTGTTGTTTTAATTTGTGGTTATCTTCTGGCTGTTGCCGCCTCCGGAATGCCATTAGACAAATTAAGTATTTTGCTGGGAGCGTTGGGTGTTGGTGTTGGACTAGGACTTCAGAGTGTGGTTAACAATTTTGTTTCGGGTATTATCCTGATTTTTGATAAACCAATACAAATTGGGGACGTTATCAATATAAGTTCAGAATCCGGCCGAGTAAAATCGATGGGATTGCGTACTACCAAAATCAACTCGGCAAACGGTGCCGAAATCATTATACCAAATGGTAATTTATTGTCGCAAAACATTACCAACTGGACGTATACAGACAATTTTAAACTGGTAGAAATTGCTGCAGAAATCAGTGGAGACATTATGCCCGAGGAAATTAATGCCTTAATATTAGAATCTCTTGAGAGCATGGATTTAGTCAATAATACTAAACCTCCACAGATTTATTACACTGCTATTGCCGATGGAAAATTCAAACTGCAAATAAAATTCTGGTGCAGTATTTACCGCACCGAGGAAACTATAAGCAGCGCACGTCAGGTACTTTTCAGTAATTTTAAAGCAAAAGGTTTAGCTTTATCAACATAAAATCAAATTAGATTATATTTTTAAAATCCGTCAGATTAAATTTTGGCGGATTTTTTTTTGAAGTTGACTTCAGAAATAAACATCGCAGAGACAATCAGTATTATTTGAGACTCAGAGCAAAGGTTTTAATACATTAACAATTGTTCTATTTCCTTAAATGGATTTTTATTTTTAAAAATTCACTGAAAAACGGCCTTTAAAAAAGCTTAATTATCTAATTTTAAAAACAATACACAAAAAATAAGAAAATTTTTATTTACATCTAAAAGCGCAAAATTTATCGGTATATTACTGATTAATAGTAATTAAATTAGTCCTATCTTAGCAGAATTAAATCGATTTTGAATTAAACAGCCTCTATTCTGCAAAGAAAGAAATGTAGGAACAGATCGAATTACAGAATTAGAAAGCGAATTAATTTTCGGAAAAAATAAAAAATTTACAATATTACAAATGATTAAACAGAATTACAATTTATTGCTGGCAGATGATGATGAAGATGATTGCGCTTTTTTTAAAGAAGCACTGGACGAACTATCACTTCCTGTATCTCTTGTAACTGTTAATGATGGCGTGCAGCTTATGGACTTTCTAGCGGATCACTCGTCAGAAAACTTGCCGGACCTGCTTTTTCTGGATCTGAATATGCCTCGCAAAAATGGTTCAGAATGTCTGAAAGAAATTAAGGAAAAAGAAGCGTTAAAGAATCTTCCCGTTATTATTTTTTCTACTTCTCTGGATAATGAGATAGTCGACCTAATGTATAAAAAAGGGGCGACTTATTATATTCGTAAACCGGCAGAATTTTCTAAATTAAAAAAAGTAATCGAGAATGCTCTAACTACAGCATCTCAAAATAATTTTAAGCAACCTGTAAGAGAGCATTTTATCCTTCAACCTTAATTCGTTTCCAGAATGAGCGTAACAGATCATAAACATTATTTTCTATCCGATGGTGGCGAAATGGGCAAATTGATACGTGCTAAAGATTGGGATAAAACCTCTTTAGGCGATCCTGAAAACTGGCCTGAAAGTCTTAAAACCATGGTTGCTGTAATGCTCAACAATCCTTTTGGAATGTACATTACCTGGGGTGACGATCTAACACAATTATACAACGATACCTACAGTCAGATTCTGGGATCAAAACATCCTAAAGCTTTAGGAATTAGTTCGCAAATTACATTTGCTGAAGCCTGGGATACGATATACCCAATGTTTAATGATGTAATGCAGGGAAAGTCAGTTAGTAATTCTGATTTAAAACTGATACTAAACAGAAACGGATTTGATGAAGAATGTTATTTTAATTTTTCATACAGTCCCATTAAAAAAGAAAATGGTGAAGTTGGCGGTATTTTGGTTACCGTTATCGAAACCACAGATAAAGTAAGAGCAACTGAAGCTCTTAAAGAAAGTAATGCAAGATTTAGAAATAATATCATGCAGGCTCCTGTCGCTATGTGTGTTATGCGTGGTGAAAATCATGTGGTAGAAATTGCAAACGATCAAATGATTCAGTTATGGGGAGTAGAACCCAGCCAAATTCTCAACAAACCCGTTTTTGAAGCTTTGCCCGAAACAAGAAATCAATATCTTGAAGATGTACTCAATAATGTGTACAGAACCGGCGAAAAATTTACTGCCAATGAACAATTGGTTAAACTGCCGCGTGACGGAAAAATAGAAGACACTTATTTAAATTTTGTTTACGAAGCCCTGAAAGAAACTGACGGAACAATTTCTGGCGTTGTAGGTATTGCAATAGAAGTTACACCGCAGGTACTTTCGCGTTCAAAAATCGAAGAAAGTGAACAAAAAGTAAGAGAGTTGGTTGAAAATGCCCCTTTCCCGATTGCTTTATACGCAGGAAAAGATATGATGGTAGAACTGGCAAACGATTCTATTATAAAAATATGGGGAAAAGGAAATGACGTTATCGGAAAATCATTTAAAGATGTTGTTCCGGAACTCGATAATCAATTGGTTTTTGAACAAATTAGTGAAGTATTAACGAGCGGAAAATCTTTTCATACAAAGAATACCCCTCTTGATCTTACTGTCGACGGAAAACTACATACTTATTATTTTAATTACAGTTTAACGCCTATATATGATATAAACGGTAATGTATACGGTGTCATGAATACCGGGGTCGATTTGACGGACCTAAATTTAGCCAAGAAAAAAATTGAAGAAAGCGAACAAAATTTGCGCAGTATGGTCTCGCAATCGCCAATTGGTATTTGCGTATTAGATGCAGAAACTTTGGTAAGCGAAATTGTAAACGACAGTTTTATTGAAGTCGCAGGAAAAAAATATGAAGAAATTGCGGGAAAACATTATTGGGAAGCTTTTGCTGAGGTAAAATCTGCTTATGAAACTGAGCTTCAAAAAGTAATTGATGAAGGGAATCCGTTTTATGCAAATGAGGTACAAATGAACCTGATCAGGCACGGAAAAGAAGAAACTATATATGTGACTTTTGTATATGCGCCGCTAAAAAATATTGATGGCAAAGTAACCAAGATTGCAATCTGGGTCCTGGATAATACACCGCAGGTTTTTGCAAGACAAAAAATTGAAGAAGCTGACAAGCGTTTTAGAAATACGGTTAAGCAGGCACCAGTTGGAATTACCATTTTACGCGGCCCTCAACATATTGTAGAAATGGCCAATGAAGCGTATCTGAAACTGGTTGACAGAGAAGAAAAAACTTTTATTGGCAGACCATTATTCGATTCCTTGCCGGAAGTAAAACAAGCCGTTAGTTCCCTACTCGATACCGTTTTGCAAACCGGAATTCCTTTTCATGGAAATGAATTACCAATTCCGTTAAACCGACATGGAAAACAGGAAATTTTCTATTTTGATTTTCTATATCATCCTTTAAAAGAACAAAATGGAGAAATTTCAGGTATTATCGTTACTGTAACTGAAGTTACTGAAAAAGTTGAAGCCAGAAAAAAAACAGAAATAAACGAAGAAAGGCTGAATATTATAGTCGAAGCCAGCGAATTAGGAACCTGGGAACTTGTATTAAAAACAAAAGATCTTCAATATTCTAACCGATATCTTGAAATTGTTACCGGTTACAAAGAACAAGAATATTTAACTCACGCCCAACTTCTTAGCCATGTGCATCCGGATGATTTGCACATACGCGAGAAAGCTTTTAAAGAGGCCATTACTTTAGGAAACATTCATTATGAAGCCAGGGTAATATGGGATGATCAATCGATTCATTGGGTTGAAGCCAAAGGAAAAATGTTTTATGATTCAGACCACAATCCTGAAAAATTATTAGGTACCGTAAGAGATATTACTGATGAAAAAAACCATCAGCAGGAACTTGAAGCCAGCGAAAAAAGATTTCGAAAACTGGTAATGGAATCTCCTGTACCAAAAGCAATCCTAAAAGGCCAGGACATGGTAATCGAAATGGCCAATGCGGCACTTTTGAAAACGATCTGGAGAAAAAATGAAAGCGATGTTCAGGGTAAAAAAATATTAGACGTTTTTCCCGAACTTAAAAAGCAAAAATATGCCAAACTTTTAAATGAAGTTTACACCACCGGAAATGTACATTCAGAATCAGAATCGTTATTTTATTTAAATCATGATAACATCGAACATAAAATGTATATTGATTTTGAATATGCACCGCAACGCGAATTAGACGATACCATTTCAGGAATAAAAATAACGTTGATTGATGTAACTGAAAAAGTAGAAGCCCGAAAAAAAATCGAAGAAAGCGAAAAAAGATTCCGTTCCTTAACAGAAAGTATCCCGCAGCTTATTTGGGAAACAGATGAAAAAGGAAATGCTTTGTTTACCTCAGGCAAATGGATGGAATATACCGGAATAATACCAAATGGCGAAGCAGAATGGAAAGCTATGATTCATCCTGCTGATTTTGAAGAAAATACCAGAGTCTGGAAACACAGCCTTGAAACCGGAGAATTATATAAAACAGATGTCAGGGTCCTGAAAAAAGATGGAACATATAGATGGCACACCGTTATTGGTGAACCGGTTTTGAATAAAGACAATAAAATTATTAAATGGGTTGGTGCATTTACTGATATCCAGACAGAAAAGGCATTTACGCAGGAACTCGAAAAGCAAGTTACGGAGCGTACAAAAGAACTCGAACAAAAAAATGTAGAACTGGAGCAAATGAACAAAGAACTTCAGTCGTTTGCCTATATTTCGAGTCACGATTTACAGGAACCTTTGCGTAAAATTCAAACATTTGCCACCCAGATTATCGAGAAAGAATCTCAGAATCTATCCGATTCAGGAAAAGATAAATTCCTGCGTATGCAAAATGCTGCACAGCGAATGCAAACCCTTATCAATGATTTACTCTCGTACTCAAGAACCAATATTCAGGAAAGAAAATATGAAAAAGTAAATATTTCTACAATTATCGATGCCGTAAAAGAAGATCTAAAAGAAGAACTGGAGCAAAAAGGAGCCATAATCGAAAGTAACCAAACGTGCGAAGTAAGTATAATTCCGTTTCAGTTTAGACAATTATTATACAATCTGGCCAGTAATTCGCTTAAATTTTCGAATCCTGATATTCGTACCGTAATAAAAATAAATTGTGAATTTGCCAAAGGCGAAGATTTAAACCATGACGTTTTATCTAAAGAATTAGAATATTGCCATATTAGTATCTCTGATAACGGAATAGGTTTTGAACCGCAATACAACAAAAAAATATTCGAAGTTTTTCAGCGTTTACACGGAAAACTAGAATATACCGGAACAGGAATTGGACTGGCAATCGTAAAAAAAATTGTAGAAAACCATAATGGAGTTATCACCGCAACGGGAGAAAAAAATAAAGGAGCTACATTCGACATTTACATTCCTGTAGTTCAAAATCTAAACTAAAAAAAAAACGGAAATAACTTTAAAAAAGTCATTTCCGTTTTTATTTTTTTAATCCTCTCAAAGAATTAAGAAAATTTACTTTATAATTATCTTGTATAAACAGTAATTACTCCAGTAACTTTATCTTTAATCTTTAATTCTTTGTTAGTAAGATTCATGATATCACTTGTTGAACTTACAGTACCAACAGTAAGAGTTAAATCATTGTGAGATCTTACATAAGTTCCGGTAGTTTCTGTTAAAGCACAATTGCTTCCGTCATAATCACCAATAACTGCTGTGTTGCTCAATCTTAGATCTAAATAATCTCTGTTACATCCACTTGCGTTTTGAGGAGCGTCGATTAACACTTCTTGTCCGTTAATGATTGTTCCTGTTTGGCTTAAATTATATTTACCCTGGATTGGTACAATTGTTTCCCCGTCGTTGTCATCGTTACTACAAGATGTTGCAAATAAACCGATGCTTAATAATACTGCGAATAATATTCTTTTAGTTTTCATGTGATTTCTTTTAAAAATTATTGTTTGATTTTGTTTAAAATTATTTATGCTAAATTACTTTCAAAGTCGATGAATAATGTTCTATAATTTTCGATTTGATTTACATAATTTCACATAAGTTTAAAGAAATGCTTTACGAAATAACATTCCTGCAACAAATCCAGTAGTATTTATCTCAGAAAAGCATAATATGTAATATTTTCACCTTTACCTATATATAGGTAACACTATTTTTTAGCTACTTCAACAAAATACAATAAACAAGACCGCTTTTATAGAAACATGTTGTTGCATATACTCATTACATCTGCAAAAAATTGTATTTTTACTTCACCAAGTCAGGCAACTAATAGATTTAAGCGATATTAATGTTTGACTGTATCGTACAATACCTGAGATGTTTTTTACACATCGCCAGATTACACTTAATTATTATCTTTGAATTATGAGCACACTTACAAAACCAAATCATATAGGGCGAAAAATCAGCCGTATTCGTGAACTTCGAGATATGAAGCAGGAAGCTTTGGCGCAAGCTTTAGGGATAAGTCAACAATCGATATCTGCTATCGAAAATAGCGAAACCATAGAAGAAGAAAGACTTATTGAAATAGCAAAAGTATTGGGAGTAAACGTCGAAGCTCTTAAAAACTTTTCGGACGAAGCCGCGATTAATTTTTTTAATACAGTCAGTGATAACGATATTAATGGTAATGTTTTTAATGCAAACGTAAATAGCTGTTCGTTCAATCCTTTAGATAAAATGATGGAAATTGTTGACGAAAACAGAAAACTTTACGAACGTTTACTGCAGGCTGAAAAAGATAAAGTTGAATATTTAGAAAAAATATTAAACGGAAAATAATCCGTAGTAACCTATCAAAAAAAGGGCGAGACTTCATATAAAGTCTCGCCCTTTTTTTATTGCAATATAGAATTACTTACAGGGTTTATTGCTAATATATTCGCCAATCATATATTGTGTTATTGGCTTTAAATATTGAGTTGGTCTTTCAGGATGAGGCCCAATTTGATTAAAACACTCTAATGAATCTCCAGATCTTGCATAAAATACAACAGGTTTTCCATTTTTAAAAAAATGTGTTGTATCACAAACTTTAATCCTTTTCAAATTAATCTGATTCGGATCTAAAAGTACAATGTTATTATCTGGTGCTTTCAATCCACAATCTACAATATCATAATGATCACCAGACCATTGCATACAGCCTTTCGCAGGAAATGCAAAAAAGATTACCGCAAAGCCTATGCATAAAACTATTGTGAGACCTATTATAGTATTCTTAATTCTTGGTCCCAACTTAATTCGAGGATTTTCTTGAATCGTTACAAAAGCATTAATTGCTTTTGATTTTAGTTTTACTTCTTCAAAAGTACTTTCTCTTATTTCCTCACCTTCTTCTTCTCTTTCTTCTTCACTTTCTCTTTCTTTTACTTTTTCATCTTCCTCTTCTCCTTCTTTTATATTCTCATTGTCCGTTTCTTTAACTACTGCTTTTATTATTCCTTTCTCTCTTTCCTTTCCATCAAGAAAAACTTCCAGATCTCCTGAACTTTCACTTTGTCCCTTTTGTTGATTTGATATTTCGGAGTTGTTCCCATCCTCATTTTGAATTTCATCCGGATATAAATTATGAATTCTAAATTTATTAAAAGGTCTTGGTTCGAAATCTACCAAAATTGCAGCTAATTCTATTGTACTGTTTTTTGCAGGCTTTTTCCCTACTTTGTAAAAAGTTCCAACTTTTCTAAATTTATCCGTGTATGTAGTTGAAGTATTTTCTTCTTTAGGATCAAATTCAAACTTAAAAAAATCCAAGTATACTTTCAAATCATCATATTTAGGATTAGATCTAAAAATCTTCCAGCATAAATCCCTTAAACTTGCTTGGCCTGGAACAGCTAAAAAATCATAATATTCCCCTCCTTCTTTTTCTTTACGATATTTTGCTCTAATAGCTTCTTTATAGTCATTTTCAACATTTTCTCGGGTATTTTTTTCCATAAGCTTTCAGGATTTTCAGGATTTTCAAGTTTTTTTCCAGGATTTTTCAAGTTTTTCAGGAGATCTCAGGAAAGTTAGTATATCCCGGAATTCCTTATCAATTCAGGCTCAAAGCCGTTGTTACTTTGCGGTATCAGAATTAGTTCTTGTTCGATATCGTATTAAAACAAAAATACAAAACTAGTTCAATTAAAAGTACGGAAAACCGTAAGACAAGATTTATCTGGGAAGTATAAATCAACCTCTTATAGTTCTACGCACTTCACTTCCCAAAACACGAAATGATTATTGCTTTAACAAGATCCGGACAACCTCCGGACGGCAATACTCATGCTTACTTTAAAATTATAAAAACATGAAAAAGTTATTTATATTGGGAGCGTTTGCGCTATTGAGTACAACTGTTGTTTCTTGCACAGCTGATGAATACGATGAGGTTAAAAAAGAAGTTAAACCTACAGTACCAACATATGCCGATGGACCTGGCGATGCACCGATACCTGTGCCGCCACCAAAAAAACCAGACTAAAAATACTGGTTAATATAAATTTATAACTAAATTCGGGGAAAGTAACTTTTATGCTACGGTCCCCGTTTTTTTGTTTTATTATTTTCTTACTTGTCCTTTCTTGTAAAGAAACAACAACACCATCAATACATAAAAACAAAGTATCTGAGGAAGGTTATAGTTTAAGGGAAAAAGGAATCTCTACTCTTGAAAATAAAAACTTTAATAGTGCTTTTTACTATTTTAATAAATCAAAAATAGCATTTGAAGCTACAAAAGACAGTAGTAATATTGTCTACAATCTCATTCAAATGGCTTCTATCCAGCAAATAAATGGAGATTATTACGGTAGTAAAGAAACTTTAACCGAAGCATTACCTTATATTAAGAAGAAAGATATTTATAGTGCGGCTATTAATAATTTCTTTGGCATTGCAGATAAAGAACTATCCTTATATAATGATGCTATTTTTTATTATAAAGAAGCTTTAAAAGATTGTACAGACGAAGCATCAAAACAATATCCGTTAAACAATATTTCTGTTGTATTTATTGAGCAAAAGAAATATGATGAAGCCATTAAAATTTTGGAATCTGTATTAAACAAAAAGCTTATTGAAGAAAACCCTTCTAATAAAGCCAGAATTTTAGACAATTTGGGTTATGCATACTTTAAAAAAGGTTTACCAGAAAAAGGGCTTTTATTAATGCAAGATAGTTTTAACCTGCGTAATAAAATCAACGATACTTACAGTAGCATAGAAAGCAATATACATCTTGCAGAATATTACTCGAAAACAAATCCTGATAAATCTCATCAATATGCTAAAACGGCATATCAAATTGCTACAAAATTGCACAGTATTGATGAACGCCTGGAATCATTATCTTTTTTAATTTCAAATACTTCCAGCATTCATACTACAGAATATGCGCAAAAATATGTTTTCTTAAATGACAGCATCATTAAGATTAGAAACAATTTTAAAAACAAGTTTGCCAAAATAAAATACGATTCTAAAAAAGAAAAAGACGAAAACCAGAAACTGCGTTTAGAAAAAGCAGAAAATGAATTATCCTTACAAGAAGCAAAATATCAAAGAATATTTTTAATAATTGGCGTTGCCTCTCTTCTACTTTTATTATTATATCTCAGAAAATTTTACCAAAACCGAAACAGGATTGAGAAAATAAAAACTGCCTACGATACCGAAACCAGAATTGCAAAAGATATTCATGATGAGTTGGCAAATGATGTTTTTAATGCCATGACTTTTACACAAACGCAATCTTTGACTAAAGAGGAAATAAAAGAAAACCTGCTTCAAAAACTGAATCACATTTATACCCGCGTTCGTGGAATTTCGAGAGAAAACAATAGTATCGATACCGGAATAAATTATTCGGTTAATCTAAAAGAAATGCTTTCGACCTACAATAGTAACAATACAAATGTGATTATTAATAATATCGAAAAAGTAAATTGGGAATTAGTCGACACTATTAAAAAGGTTACCATTCAGAGAATTTTACAAGAGTTAATGGTGAATATGAAGAAGCATAGTCAGGCATCGCTGGTTGTTGTAAAGTTTGAAAGTAACGGAAAAATAGTTTTTATTGATTATACCGATAACGGAAAAGGCTGCGAAAAAGATCAAATTGTAAAAAATGGTTTGCAAAATATGGAAAACCGTATTTTATCCATAAAAGGAACTATTACTTTTGACACTGAACCAGAAAAAGGATTCAAAGTAAAAATAACACTGCCTAAATAAAAGCCTATGTTTAAAAAAGTAATAATAGCCGAAGATCTTGATGCTATCAGTTTAGGAATTGAGCAAGTTTTAAAAGATTTAAATATTGTTGATTTTCAACATTCAAAGTATTGTGATGATGCGTTTTTGAAAATACGTGCCGCTATTAATAAAAATGAACCTTATGATTTATTGATTAGTGATCTTTCGTTCAAGACAGATCATCGAGAAGTAAAAATTGCCAATGGTGACGAACTGGTCCAAAAGGTTCGGGAATTACAACCTGATATTAAAATCATTGCCTATTCTGTAGAAGATAAAAGTTACCGGATTAAATCTCTTTTTGATAATGCAGATATTGATGGTTTTGTATTAAAAGGTTTAACCAGTATTGAAGAATTAAAAAAAGCAATCAATCTCATTTCTACCTCTGAAGCAAAATATATTTCGCCCGAAGTTGCCTCTGCATTGCAGGAAAAAAGCAATTTCGAAATAGACGATCTCGATATTAAGATCTTAAAACATTTATCATCCGGAACTCCGCAAGATGAAATCATACAAATATTTAAAGACTTAGGTGTAAAACCCAATAGCAAAAGTGCGATGGAAAAAAGGCTTTCGAAATTGAAAGACTTTTTTAAAGCAAATAATACCGTTCATTTGGTTTCTATCGTAAAAGATATGGGGATTATTTAAAATCTCATTATCATAGAATTATAAATTTTAAAAGCTCCTTCGGGAGCTTTTTTTATTGCCTGAATTTAAAAAATTGCTGATTATGGATTTCCGTAAAATACTGGTTTCAAATAGGTTTAAGTTTGAATTATAAATCAATTTAAATTTAAAATTATGAAAAAATTAGTCGTTTTATTTAGTTTATTCTTCCTGGTTTTAGGAGGTAGTATTGAAGCTCAAAGTGGTCACTACAAAAGTGGAAAAGGGAGTTCTCATAAAGGAGGGAAATATAAAAACTCAAGTACCAATAATCACTACAAAAAAAGGAAATAATATCCTCTGACTTCGATTGACATGGAAAAAGTAAACGTCAAGAGAAGTTTTTAAAATTAGAAAAACTTTAATTAACTAAACTTAAAAATCATGGGCTTTCGATTTCAAAAAAGGATAAAACTTGGAGGAGGACTTGGGTTTAACATAAGTAAATCCGGAATTTCTCCAAGTTTAAGAACAAGAATGGGAACATTTAGCAAAAGCGGTTATTCTACCAAAACCGGTATATCCGGATTAAGATATCAAAATAGCGGATGTGTCGTATTAATTGCATTTACAGGAATCATAACATTTTTAATTTATATCATATAACAATCATGGGATACAGAAAAGGATATTTCAAAAAAAACGGAACCTATGTTCAACCTCATTTTACCAATACAAGATCAAAATATTCAGGGAAAAATAACGGATGCATGCTAATATTACTTATATCAATGACATTTGGATTCGCAATTTCTTGTTCAGAATCATCAGATGCATCAAGCACAAATGATATATCAGGTTCAACAGGAAATTCATCAAATTCATCAAACTCGAATTGCCCAACTAAAACTTGTGGAGATTTTGCAACTCGTTCCCAAGCGCAAGCAGCTTTTGACAGTAACAAAAAATGCTACAAAAACTTAGATGCTGATGGAGATGGAATTGCATGCGAAAACTTAAAATAATAAACCAGAAAAAAACATGATAACACTAGAACTAAAAAGTCACTTTTTAAGATTATATCAAATGGCATTGTCTGATGATCAATTTGATGTTTTAGAACTTCAGATGCTATATCACTTTGCAGACGAACGCGGAATTCCGAGAGAGGAACTCGATAAACTTTTTCTGAATCCAATTAATACAGAATTCATTGTACCGGACGACTTAAAAACCAAAATTGAGTATTTGTATGATTTTACAAGAATTATCTGGGCAGACGGTAAAATTACCGATGATGAAGAAAATATGCTGAAAAAGTATTGCCGAAAATTCAATTTTTTAGATGAAAACATCAATGATCTATCGAGTTATCTTATTGATTGTGTCCAAAAAAATATTCAGAAAGAAGAAATTATTAGTCAATTAAATTCCTAAGTTATGAAACCACTATCACAATTATTCAGTTTAAAAAAAACAGAGGATTCTCAGATCAAAACTTTAGATGAAAATGAAGAAGACAGAGAACAAATCAGAATAACGTATTATCAAAGCGGATTTGCTGCATCGATAAAAGCAACCGGAAAACCAATTGTATTAAAAGCGTGTTTACAAAACTTATACATGAGTTTTGAAGATCAATGCCGAAAACAAAAACTGGAACAAGACAGGCTCAAACAACCGTACAAAGAGGAACAGGAGAAAAACAGAACTGAACTTAAAAAATCTGAAGCCGCAATAGGCATCTACGAAAAGAAAGAACAGGATATTACGGATGAAATTGACCAGATCAAGAACGAAATTATCGAGGTAAAACGCAATCCTGATAAATACGGAATCGAAGACGGAAAAGGCTTAAAAGCGCAATTTTATATTGGTTTATTTTTATTGCTTCCTATTACGCTTTATGTATTGGTGTTTTATATTTCGGCGTCTTATTCTGCATTTTTCAAGGAATTTGCAAATGATAGTTTAACGGCTGCAATTTTTGATGCAAATGCATTAACCAATTCTTTTAAGGCAAGCTGGCTCGAAGGTGTTTTGGTAATTACGATTCCGTTTGTATTTATGGGGTTAGGTTATGTTATTCATATGGTGCAAAAAGGAAAAGGGATAAAAAATATTTTCAGAATGATTGCGCTTTTTGTTACAACCTTTTTGTTTGATGCTCTTTTGGCGTATCAAATCGAAAAGAAGATATACGAATTTAATAAAACTACAGATTCCGCTCCTTATAATTTGAATATTGCATTGGGTGAAGCTGAGTTCTGGATGATCATATTTGCCGGATTTGTCGTGTATATTATTTGGGGACTTGTTTTTGATTTTGTAATGAAAGAATTTGAAAATATTGATAAAATCAGGGCATTTATTAGAGGGAAAAAAGAAAATCTTCTTGATCTCGAAAAGCTAAAAACAGATTACATCAACAAGGTAAATGACTTTAAACAGCAAATAGTAACCATAACGGGAAAAATCTCTGAACTGCAATCTAAAATCGACGGTTTTGTATTTCCTGTAAAAGAATATCTGCATTATCATCATCAATATAAAGAAGGATGGTTTCAGGCTATTAATACTGAAATTGCTTTGCCACACACAGAAAAATCAGAGTTATTACAAAATTGTGATCTCTCGTCAGAAGAACATTTAAGTAAATTAAATCTGGTAGATCCTGATTTTCAGCATTTGGTTTATTTTAAAAATTAATAGTTATGAAAAATATTTTACCTATAATGGCAATGTCGTTATTGCTTGTTTTTACAGTTTCGTGCAAGCAGGATTCAGATAAGGAACCAGAAAAAGAAAACGCAACAAAAAGTCCGGTTTCTGAAAATTATAACATTAGTATTCTCCTTGATTTATCGGATAGAATTAGTCTGCAGAAAAATCCTAACCCAACGATGGAATATTATCAGAGAGATTTAGGATACATAAAATCTGTTTCTGAAGCTTTTACAGAACATTTAAAATCAAAAAGAATAAGACAGATTGATGACAAAATGCAATTATTTTTTAACCCAGAACCTCTTGATCCTGCAATTAATACAATTGCCCAGGATTTGAGAATTTCTATTGATAAAAACAATGCTTCAAAAGATTTATTAAATTCTATAAATTCAAATTATGCCTCAAAAACTTCAAAAATTTATGAGTCGGCCATAAAAGATAATAAATATGTAGGATCAGATATATGGAGCTTTTTTGATCATAAAGTAAAAGATCAATGCATTGAAAATAAATATAGAAATATACTCGTAATATTGACTGATGGATATATGTTTTATGAAAGTACGGTCATGAAAGAAGGAAATCGAACAACATATATCACGCCGGAACTAATCAGGAAAAACGGACTGAATACTAAAGATTGGGATAAAAAATTACAAAATCAGGATTATGGTTTTATCAAGGCAAATGACGATTTATCAAATCTCGAAGTTTTGGTGATTGGTATTAATCCGAATAAAAACAATCCGTATGAAGAAAAAGTGATCAGAGCCTATTGGACAAAGTGGTTTACTGAAATGAAAATAGGTCATTTTGAAATTAAAAATGCTGATCTGCCATCAAATATGGAAAACATTATAAAGGATTTTATTCTAAGTAAAGAATAAGAATTATATCAATTTTATACATTTAAAAGAGGAAATTATTGTCCTCTTTTTTCCATTTAAAAAAATCTTCAAAACTTTCCTGAAAATCCTCCCACTTTACGGATTTCCATAAAATACTGGCTTTTATTGGTTTTACTTTTGAAAAAAATACTGGAAACTTTCATACTTTATGAAACCGTATTAAAGCTAAAATCAAGTATTAATACGCATTATAAAGAAAGTATTTCTAATTAGATTTAAGACCTGAAATATTGTTATAATTATTTATTTCAGATGCCAAAAAACAGCAATTTAAATTTTAAATTTTATCCAAACGCCTATGCAAAAAAACTACTTTATTCTATTTTTATTACTTGTAACTCTTTCCTGTAAAAAGGCTTCTGCTCCACCTCCACCACAAATTAATTCGTTCTACAAACAAGTAATTACGCCGGATGACCGTAAAACAATTACAGCCGAAGAAGCCAAAACGTATCATGTAAACAACAAATACCAATATGAATACAGAACTGGAAATCCGGGACAATATGAATATAATTATGATGTAAAAGGAATCAATTTTAAAGGCGATTCTGTTTGCGGGAATATCAATGTTCAGGGAAAATACGGCGCAGGAATTTTAATTTGTGATACTGTCACCGATGTCGAAATTAATACCGAATGGATTTCATACGGCAAGTTAAAAGCCTGCGATAAAAAAGGAAATGAATACCAATTAATTGTCAAATAAAAAACCGTTATGAAATATACATTACTACTTCTATTTGTTTTTCTGACCTCTTTTGGCCCACCGGAAACTAAAGTTTATATCTGCGGATCAACCGGTGCAAAAAAATACCATTTTACTGAATCCTGTCGCGGTTTATCTTCTTGTAGCCACGGAACGGTAAAAACATCTCTTAAACAAGCACAAGGATTAGGCCTTACACTTTGTGGTTGGGAAGATTAATTAAATTGACTTTTATAAAACTTAAAAAATAATTCACTCATTTACAAATCATTACTTTGTATTTGAGTGATTTTTTTTGAATAAAAAAACTCTGTATTTTTATTTAACAAAAATTTATCAGGTAAATTATTATATAAAATAAACACATATATTAATTTTGTAAAATATTATTTACAAAAAAGTGTTTTACAATAAAATAAATAGTGCTTTAGAAATCAAGAATAAAACAAATTTTGTTTTACTATTTAGCGTTATATTTTTATTTTTTCTCTCTTTTAATTTGTTTCTCAACAGCAAAACTTCATTCTTATTACAGGAGAATTCAAAAAAAGAATCTTTACTTAATAAAGTATTTGCTTTAGCAGACAATCATACAAATGCTGCAATTTCTTTAGAAGATATTGATCTGGATAATTTCTTTTTTATCTCTTATAAAATATTTACTTATTTACAAATCAATTCATTTGATAGTCGATCAATTCTGAAAGATCATCAAATAACTATACAATTTCACCTCCCATTATTTTTGCGTTATCACGCATTAAAAATTCCTTAGTTTTTTTTCTATTCGGTATTTGGTTGTCCAAAACCCCTACAACATTCCCGTATTTCTTCAATTTAATAATCTTAAATAAAATAAACATGCACTTAACTCCCAGAGAAACCGAAAAATTGATGGTTTTCTTAGCTTCTGAAGTTGCTTTAAAAAGAAAAGCCCGCGGTCTGAAACTTAATTATCCAGAAAGTATTGCACTGATTACCGCTTATGTAATGGAAGGCGCCAGAGATGGCAGCAGCGTAGCCGAACTCATGCAAAGCGGTGCCAAAGTTCTCACCCGTGATGACGTAATGCAGGGCGTTCCTGAAATGATTCATGACATACAGGTAGAAGCAACTTTTCCTGACGGAACAAAACTCGTAACCGTTCATAACCCAATTCGTTAATCTTAAAAAACTAAAAATGATACCAGGAGAAATATTTATAAAAGAAGGCGATATTATCTTAAATGAATACAGGGAAACAACAAGCATAAAGGTAGTAAACACAGGTGACCGCCCCATACAAATTGGATCTCATTTTCATTTTTTTGAAGTAAACAAAGCTATGGAATTTGATCGCAAAGCCGCATTTTGCATGCGTTTAAATATTCCTGCAGGAACAGCGGTTCGTTTTGAACCGGGAGAACACAAAGAAGTAAACCTGGTAAAAATTGGCGGAAATCGTAAAATTATAGGACTTAATAATCTTGTAAACGGAGATGCTAATTCATCTCAGAATAAAAAATTGGCATTACAATTAGTTGATAAACTGAACTTTAAAACCATATCAAAATGAGCCTTAAAATAATCAGAGATAAATATGCTAATCTTGCCGGACCTACAACCGGAGATAAAATAAGATTAGGCGATACCGATTTAATCATCGAAATCGAAAAAGATTATGCCGTATATGGCGATGAGGTAATTTTTGGAGGAGGAAAAACCGTTCGTGATGGTATGGGACAATCTACCACAACCATAAGAGAACAAGGTTCATTAGACCTGTGTATTACCGGAGTTATCATTATTGATCACTGGGGAATCGTAAAAGCTGATGTTGGTGTTCGTGATGGTAAAATCGTAGGAATTGGTAAAGCAGGAAATCCCGATATTATGGATGGTGTAGATCCTAACCTCATCATAAGTGCCTCTACAGAAGTTCATGGTGGTAAAGGCTATATTCTAACTGCAGGCGGAATTGACACACACATCCATTTTATTTGTCCGCAGCAAATAGAAACCGCTTTATACAGCGGTATTACCACAATGATTGGCGGAGGAACCGGACCAAATGACGGAACTAATGCAACAACCATTACTCCAGGAAAATGGAACCTTGAAAAAATGCTTCAGGCCGCAGAAGAATATCCCATGAATTTAGGTTTCTTTGGTAAAGGAAACTGCTCTACTCTACAACCCTTAATAGAACAAATTGAAGCCGGTGCTTTAGGACTAAAAATTCATGAAGACTGGGGAGCAACTCCAGCCGTTATTGATGCATCATTAACTGTAGCAGATCAATATGATGTACAAGTTGCTATACATACAGATACGCTAAACGAATCTGGTTTTCTTGAAGATACCATGAACGCAATTAATGGCAGGGTAATACATACTTTTCATACAGAAGGTGCCGGAGGCGGACATGCACCGGATATTATAAAAGCCGCAATGTATAAAAATGTTTTACCTGCATCAACAAACCCAACAAGACCTTATACTAAAAACACAATCGATGAGCATCTGGATATGTTGATGGTTTGTCATCACTTAAGTAAAAACATTCCTGAAGATGTTGCATTTGCAGATTCCAGAATTCGCCCAGAAACAATTGCGGCCGAAGATATATTGCAGGATATGGGCGTTTTTAGCATTATGAGTTCAGATTCTCAAGCCATGGGACGCGTGGGAGAAGTAGTGACCAGAACATGGCAGACAGCAAGTAAAATGCGTTCGCAAAGAGGTTATCTGGAAACAGATACGGAGAATGATAATTTCCGCGTAAAAAGATATATTTCTAAATACACCATCAATCCGGCAATTGCTCACGGGATTTCTGATTATGTAGGATCTATAGAAATTGGTAAAATGGCTGATTTTGTACTTTGGAAACCCGCTTTGTTTGGTGTAAAACCTGAAATAATCTATAAAGGCGGATTTATTGCAGCAGCAAAAATGGGAGATCCAAATGCTTCGATTCCAACACCTCAGCCTATTATTTACAGAAATATGTTCGGCGCACATGGAAAAGCCAAATATGGTACCTGTGCCACTTTTGTATCACAAATTTCTATTGATAAAGGAATTATTGAAGAATATGGCCTGAAAAAAATAGTGCTTCCGGTAAAAAACTGCCGAAAAATTTCTAAAGCAAATATGATTCACAATAGCGGAACACCAGATATTGAAGTAAATGCAGAAAACTATAAAGTATTTGTAGACGGAGAACATATCACCTGTGAGCCGGCGGACAAATTACCATTAGCACAACTGTATTTCATGTTTTAGGAATTAGTCCAGAAGTTATTATAAAAAAGTTATCATATGCTTATTAAAGAAATATTAGGTAATACCGCCCTGCAATCGTTAGGTAAACTAAAAATTGATCTATTAGAGATGGAATGGTATGATGCTACAAAACGAATACAACGCAAAACAAGTAATGGCGGAACTGAATTGTCTATAAAATTCCTGAGAGAAGGACAGCGTTTGCATGACGGTGATATCCTTTTTACAGATAATGAGAAAGCAATCGTTGTACATATAAAACCATGTGATGCAATAGTAATTACCCCAAAAACGATGTTACAAATAGGAACTGTTTGCTATGAAATTGGCAATAAACACATGCCTCTTTTTATTCAGGACGAGTTAGTTTTAATGCCTTTTGAAATGCCTATGTTTCGATGGCTGGAAGCCGGAGGATATGAACCTGTAAAAGAGGAGCATCAATTACTTCATCTATTAAAATCAAACGTAGAACCTCACGGGCACTCCGGGAACACCTCTTTATTTAGTAAAATAATCAATATCGCCTCAAAAAATGACTAGTAAATTTTTAGGCAGCTTATTGCACATTTCAGATCCAACATTGCCAATAGGGGGATTTTCGCATTCAAATGGTTTAGAAACCTATGTACAGAATAATAAAGTAAATAATACCGCCACGGCAGAAATTTTTATTGAAAATATGCTGCAATACAACATCAAATTCAATGATGCATCCTTTATGCGATTGGCGTACGAAAAAACATTAAACGATGATCTGCAAGCCCTGATTCTTTTGGATCAGGAATGTACCGCATTTAAATCCCCCAGAGAAATGCGGGACGCGAGCCAAAAATTAGGGCTGCGATTCATTAAAATATTCAGACGGCATAAAGAGTTTGATTTAGCACAACAATATGAAAAAAGCATTCAGAAAGGCGATGCAACAGGTCATTATGCGATTGCATTTGGTATGCATGCCTGCTTGATGGAAATTCCGATTCAAGAATCCTTATTTGCCTTTTTTTACAATAGCTGCATCGGGATGATTACCAATAGTGTAAAGTTAGTGCCTTTAAGCCAGTTAGATGGTCAGGACATGATGTTTCGCTTTCAACCCAAAATAGAGCAATTGGTACAAGAAACCCTTTGCCTGGACAAAAATCTCATAGGAATGTGCAGTATTGCATTCGACATACGTGCCATGCAGCATGAAAGGCTGTATTCAAGACTTTATATGTCTTAAAATAATAAAATAAATACTCAAATGGAAGAAAGAAAATATATAAAAATTGGTGTTGCAGGCCCTGTAGGATCCGGTAAAACCGCCCTTTTGGAAAGACTTTCCAGAAAAATGATCGATAGTTATGATATTGGGGTAATTACAAATGACATCTACACCAAAGAAGATGCAGAATTCATGACTAAAAACAGTCTTTTGCCAAAAGAAAAAATCATAGGTGTCGAAACCGGCGGATGCCCGCATACGGCAATTCGTGAAGACGCAAGTATGAATCTGGAAGCCGTAGATGAACTCGCAAAAAGATTCCCGAATATCGAAATTATTTTGATAGAAAGTGGCGGCGACAACCTTTCGGCCACTTTTAGTCCGGATCTGGCTGATGTTACAATTTTTGTTATTGATGTATCCGGAGGAGAAAAAATCCCCAGAAAAGGCGGACCCGGAATTACCCGTTCTGATCTTTTGCTGATTAATAAAATTGATCTGGCACCAATGGTAGGAGCAAGTTTAGAAGTAATGGAAAATGATGCACGCAGAATGCGCCAAGGGAAACCATTTGTTTTTAGCAATTTAAGATCTGATGAAGGTCTCGACAGCATCATTGGCTGGATTAAAAAATATGCCCTTTTAGAAGAAACAGAAGAGCCTAAGCTGTACCGCTGATGGACTCTAAACTCACTATCGTAACAGGATGCAGAGATGGAAAATCATATCTTAAAGATGTGTTTGTAAATCCTCCTTTTCGGGTTGTTCCTGTAGGACAATTAAAAAAAGATGGCGCTGCCTATTTGATGATAACAAGTTCGTCACCGGGTATTTTAAGCGGCGATCACTATTACATGGATATTCTGATGGAAGAGAATGCCCGATTACAGCTTTTATCACAATCCTATCAGCGTTTATTCAATATGGATGATCATGCAACGCAAAGTTTTACTGTCACCATGCAGCCTCATACTTCTTTTTTTTATGTGCCACATCCAATTGTACCACACGAAAATTCAACTTTTATAAGTACCAATACGATCTATATAGAAGACAATTGCAATTTTATGATAGGAGAAATAATTACCTGCGGAAGAAAACATCATGGAGAAATTTTTAAATACAATCATTTTCAGAATAAAACAGAAGTTATTTACAATCAAAAATTAATTTTTAAAGACAATATTTTATTACGTCCACAAATTATTCCGCTTGATGCTATAGGCTCTCTAGAAGAATTTACGCATCAGGGTACTTTAGTATACTTAAATACAACTAATAACAACACAGATGATTCTATTGAAGAAATTTTTGAAATGCTGTCTCTTGAAAAAGGATTACAATTTGGGATTTCATCTCTTCAAAATGACGGTTTTGTGGTAAGAGTATTAGGTGACGGAGGCGAACAAATTTTTGATTGTTTCCAGAAAATACAGGAAAAAATGTGGTGCATTACACCCAAAGTACTTTAATATGACAGAAACATTATGGGCGTTATCGCTCACTGCAATTTCTATTAGTTCTATACATACAATGTCAGGACCGGATCATTATTTACCGTTTATTGTTTTATCGCGTTCCAGAAAATGGTCCCCATTTAAAACCTATATTCTAACAATTGTCTGCGGATTTGGTCATATTTTAAGTTCAGTTGTTCTGGGGCTTGTCGCTGTGTTTTTAGGATGGCAGATGAATAAAATAAGTTGGTTTCAGGATTTACGCGGAAATATATCCGGCTGGGCATTATTAATTTTTGGCCTTGTTTATTTTACATATGGTCTTTGGCAGGCCTACAAAAACAAACCACATAAACATTTTGATGTTTTAGGTGAGGATGTCTATGTTTTTGAACACAAACACGGTGAAATTGTTATGCCCAATAAAAGAGTAAAAGTAACGCCATTAGTTCTTTTTGCCATTTTTGTAATGGGTCCAAGTGAACCACTTATTCCGTTGCTTTTCTTTTCAGGAACACATCGCTCTGTAACTGAAATTACTGTTTTAATTAGTGTCTTTTCCATTTCTACTGTTATCACAATGTTAATCATGGTAATGTTGGGGCGTTATGGATATAATCTTATCAAAACCGAAAAACTGGAGCGTTATTCTAATGCAATAGGAGGTTTTGTTATCACAATATGTGCCTTTGGGATGGTATTCCTGGGTTGGTAAAAACTACAATAGCATGATAAAATTTTTATCATAAAATAAATACAACTCATAAATTAAAGAAAATGAACAAAATAACAACCCAGAAGTTTCCTCTCATTACTGAAGTTTTTAGAGGTATTGGACAAATAATGCTACAGGAAAATAGTCTCACAGGTTTATTTTTTACAATAGGTCTTTTTATAGGATCACCATCAATGGGAATTGCAGTACTTTTTGCTTCTTTAACTGGTACGCTGACAGCCCGGTTTTTAAAATACGATCAAAAAGAAATCAGTACGGGATTGTACGGATTTAGTCCGGCGTTAATTGGGGTTGCCCTTGTTTTTCTATTTAAAAATGAAGCACTGATATGGATCTGTATTTTTTTAGGATCTGTAACAGCCGCCCTGCTTCAGCATTTTTTTATAAGAAGAAAAATTGTCGTCTTTACTTTTCCATTTATTCTCGTAACCTGGGTAGCAGTAACATTACTTCATCATTTTACTTCTATTGGTCCATCTGACGCTTTTATGAATGTTCCTGACTTATCGAACATAGATAGTTTTACTTCTGAAACAAATGGGTTTGGTGAAGTCATTTTTCAGGCAAATATCTGGGCGGGACTTCTCTTCTTTATTGGTGTATATATTAATTCTCCTATTTCGGCATTATACGGTTTACTGGGTTCTGCCATAAGCTCTGCACTATCTTTTCACGGACATGAACCCATAAACGAAATCCATATGGGACTTTTTAGCTTTAATGCCGTTTTATGCGCCATCGTTTTTGCCGGAACTAAAAAAATAGACGGCATCTTAGTTGTTCTGTCAGTTGTAATTTGTGTCATCATTAACATTGCGCTAGTAAATGCAAAATTTGAAATTCTTAAAAATGCTGGTGGCGCTTTTACTTTACCTTTTGTAATTACCGCATGTTTAGTGTTACCTCTTAAAAACAGAAAAGACAAACTGGAGATTTTCTTGCAAAAAAATCTAAAAAAGCGAATTCAGAATTTACTTAACATTTTAATAATCTTTACATTACGTTAAATTCATATCTGTTTTATTAATTTGAATAAAACTAAACGTTATGAAATTTTTCAACCTAAATTTTCTGGTTTCATTCAAAGAATGGCTTTTTTTAAGAGCTATGCAATCTTCTTTCCTTCATTAATAAATTACAATAGAAAAGGAAAAAACTATTTGAATGAATAAAATTGAGAACTCATTTTTGAACAAAGACCAATTTGGAGATGATTTCTTGTGGGGTGTTTCAACCGCTGCTTTCCAAATTGAAGGGGCTCATGATGCTGATGGAAAAGGTTCGTCTATTTGGGATGTTTTTACTTCTCAAAAAGGAAAAATAAAAAACGGACATCATGCGCTTACCGCTTGCGATTTCTATAACTCTTATCAGAACGATATTGACTTGATGAAGGAATTAAACATTCCGAATTTTAGGTTTTCTATCAGTTGGACCAGAATTATGCCCACAGGAACTGATTCTGTAAACCAAGCTGGTATTGATTATTACAACAAAATCATTGACTCTTTACTGGCATCAGGCATAGAACCCTGGATAACGCTTTATCATTGGGATTTGCCTCAGTCGTTAGAAACAAAAGGAGGCTGGACCAATAGAGAATCCGTTTCATGGTTTTCAGATTATGTCGCCATATGTGCGCAACACTTTGGGGATCGTGTCAAGAACTGGATGGTTATCAATGAACCTTCTGTTTTTACAGGTGCCGGATATTTTCTGGGCATTCACGCTCCGGGGAAAAAAGGAATTACCAATTACCTTAAAGCCATGCATCACGTAACACTGGCAACGACAGCCGGGGCAAAAAAAGTACGTAATCTTGTTCCTGAAGCGAATATAGGAACCACTTTTTCTTGTACTCATATTGAGCCGGCAACGCAAAGCGCAAAAGATATTGAAGCCGCAAAACGTGTTGATACTTTATTGAACAGAACTTTTATAGAACCTATTTTAGGATTGGGTTATCCACAAGCCGATTTACCAGTGCTTAAAAAACTCAATAATTATATTTTAGAAGATGATCTCAACAATTTGTCTTTCGATTTTGACTTTATAGGCCTGCAATGTTACACACGCGAAGTTGTAAAATCGGCAATGTTGATCCCTTATATTGGTGCCGAATTGATAAGTGCTGAAAAAAGAAACGTAATCTCAACCGATATGGGATGGGAAGTGTATCCTCCTGCCCTTTATCATGTTCTAAAGAAATTCAACGAATATAAAGGCATTAAAAAAATAATCATTACTGAAAATGGTGCTGCTTTTCCGGATACACTTTCTAATGGAAAGGTCTACGATATCAAGCGTACCCATTATATTCAGGATCATTTAGAACAAATTCTTAAAGCCAGAAATGATGGTTTAAATGTCGAAGGATACTTTGTATGGAGCCTTACGGATAACTTCGAATGGGCGGAAGGTTACAATGCCAGATTTGGGTTAATTCATGTTGATTTCGAAACACAGCAACGAACTATAAAGCATTCCGGATTATGGTTTAAGGATTTTTTATCTTAAACCCTGATAACTAAAACATAAAAAGCCTTTTGCAACTAAATTGTGAAAGGCTTTTTTATTTCAACTAAAATCCTCTTTCAACGCAATCTAAAATTATATTGCTGTTTTAGGATTCCGATATGAAGCTTGCCATTCGCTTTTAGGTAGGCTGTGACCAGAATATATCTTTCTTCCGGATACTTTATATCATAGCTAAAGGTTGTATCATTTACTTTAACCTGAAGCAGGTGTTTTCCGGCATCTGATACCGGCAATTCTGCTATTTCATAACCAGGCATCCCCTTTGTTGCTTTTAAGCTAATTTCCTGAACTTTCTTTTTATCCAGAAGTATTTCCAGTTTTAAGTTATCCAGTTTTATATTGGTTGGCTGCTCAAACGAAACAACATATTTTTTACAACCAAAAGTGCATAAAACAATTAATAATATTAGGAGCTTTTTCATAAAAAATGTTTTTAAATCGATAGTCACCAGAAATCAAAATCTCTATAATGTAATATAAATATAACTAATTTTATTACAATCTAAATACCCGAAAAAACAAGTTTTATTTGTAAAAAAGATAATCAATAGATCCCAAAAAAAATTGATAAAAAACATCTGTTTTAAAGCAAAAAAAACGATCATTTCCCTTGTTTTCAGTAGGTTTATTGATAAATTTTGCTTATCTTTATTGTAGAAATAACAGTAAATATATGCCAAAAAACAAACTTTTTACACCACTGAATTACTCCTTAAAAAATTATTTGTTTTACTTCTTTAAGCATTTTATTTTTCAAAATGCTTTCCAATTTCTATTAGAAATTATTCTATCCAATCTTTTTTCTGTGCAAAGTATAAACACACAGATAGACTCAAAGCGACAACTCCAATTTCTACCATAATTATTTTTCGTTGATATATTTTCTAAACTATTTTTTTTAGAAAATACAACTTTAAAATCAAACAAAAGATTTCCCGTTTCAGGATTCTCTTTCGACTCTTCATTTTCATTTTTAAAAACTAAACGTAATTCTATGATTTATTTCTTGTTTTTCAACAATTTGATTACTTCTACTATTAATCTCAATTTATTGATTTATTCAAATCTACATTTTAACTTTTTTTTATAGTTCGATCCAACTTTTTTAGAACTTTTTGTATCTATTATAATAGAGATCAGATTCGTTTTCCATTTAAATAAAAGGTTCTAACAGACCTAAATGACTATGCATTGTATTTTGTTTTAGGGAATTTTCAGGAATCTTAGGAAAACGCGGGAATTCTGGGAATCCCTTATCTACAAAGGGCTCAAAGTGCCTTTACTTTGCCAAAGAAATTAGTTCAGGTTTTGTCTGCAGACTAAAACATAAATATAAACTAGTTCAAATTAACAGTGTAAAAAAACCGTAAGACCGAGTTTAATCGGGAAGTATAAACAACGTCTTACAGTTCTACACACTTTACTTCCCAAAAAAGCAATTTGGTATTGCCTCAATCAAGTTCTGGATCAATCCGGACAGCAATACCTATGTCTAATTTCTAAATTAAATTAAAATGAAAAAACTAATACTATTTATCGCTTTTGCGTTATTGTTCACTATATTTTCTTGTACTCCAGATGAATACGAGACGCAACCAAAAAAAGATACAGAAAAAGCTATTAATCACATAAAACCAACTTACGCGGATGGTCCAGGTGATGGTGGTAAGATTCCACCACCAACAATTTAAGCTAAATAAATATTTTTAGTATCTAATTAATTACTATTTTCGGGGAAAGTAAATTTATATGTTACGGTCCCCGTTTTTTTATTTTATTATACTTATTTTTCTATTTTCCTGTAAAGAAAAAAAGATCCTTAATACCAACACTGAATCCATACGAAAAGAAGCACTTAGTTTACGAAATAAAGCCATTGAAAATTACGAAAAACAAAACTTTAATACCGCTTTTTACGAGTTTTATAAATCAAAACAACTTTATGAAACGTTAAAAGAAAGTGGAAAAAAGGACAGTGCTAATATTGGTTACATACTTATAGTAATGGGATCAATTCAGCAAGTCAACGGAGATTACTATGGCAGTAAAGAGACTGTAACCGAAGCTTTATCTTATGTTAAACCAAAGAGCATCTATACAGCTGAAATAAATAATAGATTAGGCATTGCAGACAAAGAGCTTTCTCTTTACGATGATGCTATTTTTTACTATAAAAAAGCAGCAAATGATTATAATGATCCTAATGATAAGATAACCCCTTTAAGTAATATTGCGCCAGTTTACATCCAACAAAAAAAATACGACAAAGCAATTGCTCTTTTAGAATCTCTTTTAAACAAAAAACTATTAAAAGATAAAGATTATATAGTTGACAATGTAATACTTATAGATAATCTGGGTTACGCATATTTTAAGAAAGGAATGGATGAAAAAGGATTTCTATTAATGAGTCAAGCCCTCTCTATAAGAAATGAATTTAAGGATACTTATCATAGTATTGAAAGTTATCTGCACCTTGCCGATTATTATGCTAAAAAAGACCTTCAGAAATCAAATGAAAATGCCTTAGCTGCTTACAATGCAGCCACAAAGCTAAATAGTGTTGACGAAAGATTAGAAGCCTTGCAGATTCTTATTTCTAATGATCATAGTGCTAAAAATAGTACATATGTTCAAAGGTACTTTACACTAAACGATAGTATTATTAAGGTTCGAAATAACTTTAAAAATAAATTTGCTAAAATTAAATATGATTCTAAAAAAGAAAAAGACGAAAACGCAAAACTTCGTTTAGAAAAAGCAGAAAACTTGTTATCCCTTCAAAAAGATAAATATCTCCGAATTGTTTTTGTGATTGTATTTGTCTTTTTAGTCATTTTAATAGCGATATTAATACGATATTATAAAAATAAAAACAGAGCTATAGAATTCCAGACTTCATATAACACTGAAACCCGAATAGCTAAAAAAATCCACGATGAATTGGCAAACGACGTCTTTCAGGTCATTGCTTTCGCCGAATCTCAACCGTTATCTACGGAAAGTACCAAAGAGAATCTACTCCAAAAATTAGATGATATCTACGGGCGCGTAAGAGGCGTTTCAAGAGAAAACAATAAAATTGATACCGGTATAGACTTTACAAACAGGATAAAAGAAATGCTTTCGGCTTATAATACCAGCGAACGAAATATTATTGCCACTAATCTCGAAAATATAAACTGGGAAATTATTGATGATATAAAAAAGATTACCATTAGTCGTATTTTACAGGAATTAATGGTGAATATGAAAAAACACAGTAACGCAAATTTAGTTCTTATAAAATTTGAAAGTGATCAAAAATCAATCTCAATAAACTATAATGATAATGGTAAAGGCTCTGAAAAATCGAAACTTTTAAAAAATGGCCTCCAAAATATGGAAAACCGTATGCAGGCTGTTAAAGGAACTATTGATTTTGATACAGAACCAAATAAAGGCTTTAGAGCAAAGATATCCATGCCGAAATAAACTGAGATTAAATGACTAAGATTATAGACAAAAATTTAACTTCTGATAAGAACACAATAAACAAAAAAGCCTTTCAAAATTTTACTCTTGAAAGGCTTTTTATATAATAATTAATTTAGAATTATTTATTTTTCTAATGAATTTAATCTGTCATTTTGTTTTTCGACAATTTTAATTAATTGGTCTACTTTTTTTTGTTGCTCTATTGCATGCAAAGTCAATTCTTCTATTTTTTTAAGCAAACTCAAATTCATTTCTGCAAGCATTAAGCCATTCTTCTCCATTTCCTGAGCGGAAGGAATTTCAGGTAAATGATTATTTTCTTTAATGTACTTTTCAACTTCCTGCAATGATTTTAATTTGTAATTATTTGTAAAAACGTAATCAGGGACTTCTCCGGCTTTTACGGTTACTTTTACTTCTCGTGCGTGAATATTTCCTGCAACAGTCAATTTTGAATCAGGATTAACTACTCCAATACCAACATTACCATTTTCAATTAATCTAATCGAAGCATTATTTGCAAACTGACCTACTACATTTATTTCTGTAAAATCTCCTATTCCTGAAACCCAACTTGTTTGAAGAATATTTTTGCTTACCCAATTCGTCCCCCCTACAGATAATTTGATACCGTGATACTCTCCTACTGTTAGCGGAGAGGTCAAACTTGTAGTTCCAATACCTACTGATCCTGCAATATTTTGATTCCCTGCAAAATTATTATTTCCAAGTGTCGTTGGTATTTCATTCCATGGATTCCAGACACCAGGATTAGTATCTCCATTTTTTGTCCTAAAAGAGATTCGATTTTTTAAATAATCAGAATTTATCTGACAATCATAATTATTTCCAGCTCCTCCAAAACTTATTAACGAACCATTAAACGGACTGCCCGCTGTTGTATAAGAAAAAGTATAACCTCCTTTAAAAATATCTGCCGCACCAGAATCTTTTATTAAAAAAGTTGGATTCAAAGTTTGAGCTTTTACATTTACTCCACTTAATAATGCAATCGTAATCGCTATTAAACTAATATTTAGTTTCATTTTATTTTCTTATTTTTTATTTACAATATAAACTATATCAACATTTTAACGAATTCTTCAATTTTGCTTCTTTATTTTTTTTGTTCTCGTAAAATGAAAAGTTATACTCACTTTTTTAAAATTCTCTATAGAATAATAATCTTTTTCAAACTAATCTTTTAAACAAAATTTAATCACTTTGCGGGCACGAAGTCAGAGACATTCGCGCAGCGTTGATTAGGAACACTTCGTAGAGCGGGGATAAAACATTATTATCTGCATGAACAAAAGCCCTGCCGCCAAGTCCCCGAGGTTGATATCTAAAGGTAACATCAGCATTACCATTATAACTAAATATAGTATTCCCGTTTGGAGAATTAATTTGCGAAAAGACGTTCATCGTAATCAAAACACAAATTAAAAAGTATTTTTTCTTCACTATTTTATAATTTAGATTTTAGAAAATTTATATCTTGTTTTAAACTTTCAATGCATTTATTCTGCTCAATCATATAAAGTGTCATCTCTTCCATTTTCTTAAGTAAATTCAAATTCATTTCTGCCAGCATTAAACCATTCTTCTCCATTTCCTGAGCAGAAGAAATTTCCGGCAAGTGATTATTTTCTTTAATATAGTTTTCAACTTCCTGCAATGATTTTAATTTGTAATCATTTGCAAAAACGTAATCAGGAACCTGACCTGCATTAACAGTTACTTTTACTTCCTGAGCGTGAATATTTCCGGCAACTGTAAGTTTTGAATCCGGGTTTGCTGTGCCGATGCCAACATTTGCATTAGAACCTTTTATTGTTAAAGCATCAGTATAGAAACTTTCAATTTCTGATCGGCTAGCGGTTGTTTTTACTTTAAAGGTAAGATTACCAAAATCGGTATCTACAGCACCTAAAACTATTTTTGCACTTTGTACATTTCCTGTAGTCGAAACTTTTGTTAATGCAATTTTCGCATCAAAGGAAGCTCCATCTCCGGTGCCACCATTAATATTAAGTTTTTCAATAGGATTATTAGTTCCAATACCAACATTTGCATTAGATCCTTTAATTGTTAAAGCATCAGTATAGAAACTTTCAATTTCTGATCGGCTGGCGGTTGTTTTTACCTTAAAGGTTAGATTACCAAAATTAGTATCATCATCTTTTAAAACTATTTTGGCGCTCTGAACATTTCCTGTACTTGATACTTTTGTCAACGCAATTCTTGCATCAAATAATGCTCCATCACCTGTTCCGCCATTAATGTTTAATTTTTCAATAGGATTTTTTGTTCCTATACCAATATTTCCATTTGGTAAGAATGACATAAATTGATTCTCCCAATCTGTTCCAATGAAGCCATTTGTAAAACTAGAACTCCCATTTATTGATTTTCCACTGGCTCCTATTAAAAATAAATGTTGTGTCCCACTTTCGTTAGAAATAAAAAAACCTCTGCTCCAACTACCTGTATAACCTGGAAAGTTAGTTTTTACATTTACACCCCATGCCGGATCATCCAAGCCAATTTCAACATTATTGAATATCGCATTTTGTGCGTTTACATTTAACAAATTAAGTAGTAAAAGTAATCCTGTAAATATTGTCTTTTTCATTGTAGTCTATTGATTATTATCTTTTACTTTCTCTTCCAGAATTAAAATTTTATTATTTTGTTTCTGAATTTCTTTCTTCATTTCAATCATATAAAGCGTCATTTCTTCTATTTTCTTCAGCAAGTTTAAATTCATTTCTGCCAGCATTAAACCATTCTTTTCTATTTCCTGAGCTGAAGGAATTTCCGGTAAGTGATTATTTTCTTTAATATAGTTTTCAACTTCATGCAATGATTTTAATTTATAATCATTTGAAAAAACGTAATCAGGGACTTCTCCGGCTGTTACGGTTACTTTTACTTCCTGAGCATGAATATTTCCGGCAACTGTAAGTTTTGAATCTGGGTTTGTTGTACCAATGCCAACATTACCATTTTTCAAAATTCGAATAAAACCATAGCTATCACGATAACTTGCAACTTTTAAATCTGTAAAATCACCTATAGCATCAGTGTAGCCAGTTTCAATTATTGAAGTACTCATCCATGTAGAATTCCCTACAGACAATTTAACACCGTGATTGTTTCCAACCGAAAAATTCCCGGCTATATAACCATTTCCTTCTATTTTTAGGTTACCTGTAGATTCAACATCGTTTTTTGAATCTAATATGTTACGCCACTCAGTCCAACTATTTTGACCATAAAATGCAGTTCTGTACTTTATCCTATCATTGTCAGCTCCTGTACCAACAAAATAAAGCTGAGAAACTAAATGATTAACTCTTCCGTTTATTTCTAACAATGAACCATATTGAGAAGGCGAATTTGCACTATTATAATTATCCCAAAGTTTTATAGACATGGGATCAATACCAACTCGTGGAGGACTTGAAAAATCTTTTTGGTTCTGAGTCCAATTCAAACTTTCAGCCCCCAAATTACCATCAAAAGTTTGACTGTAAGAAAACGAATAGAATAGTATAACAAATAGGAGTATTTTTTTTTTCATGTTTATTTTAATCTTTGTTCATTTTAGATAGTCTTTCAAGAATGCTTTTAAAACTATTGTTTTCTTTTTGTAATGTTTCAATTTGTAAAGACTGTTGATTGCTTTTCTTTTCCTGCTCAATCATATAAAGTGTCATTTCTTCCATCTTCTTAAGCAAACTCAAATTCATTTCTGCCAGCATCAAACCATTCTTCTCCATTTCCTGAGCTGATGGTATTTCAGGTAAATGATTATTTTGTTTAATATAGTTTTCAACTTCCTGCAATGATTTTAATTTATAATCATTTGCAAAAACATAATCTGGGACTTGTCCGGCGTTTACCGTTACTTTTACTTCGCGTGCATGAACGTTACCTGCAACAGTCAATTTTGAATCGGGATTAACTACTCCAATACCAACATTACCATTTTCAATTAATCTGATCGAAGCATTATTTGCAAACTGACCTACTACATTTATTTCTGTAAAATCTCCTATTCCTGAAACCCAACTTGTTTGAAGAATATTTTTACTTACCCAATTTGCTCCCCCTACAGATAACTTAATACCGTGATACTCTCCTACTGTTAGCGGAGAAGTCAAACTTGTAGTTCCGATACCTACTGATCCTAAGATATTTTGATTCCCAGCAAAATTATTATTTCCAAGTGTTGTTGGTATTTCATTCCATGGATTCCAGACATTATAATCACCATTTTTTGTTCTAAAAGAAATACGATTCAACCCATAATCAGAACTTATTTGACAATCGTAATTATTTACAGCTCCTCCAAAGCTAATTAGTGCACCACTCCATGGAGTTCCTGCAGTTGCATACGAAAAAGTATAACCACCTTTAAAAATATCTACCGCACCGGGCGCTACTATAACTGGAGTTGGATTCAAAGTTTGAGCTTTTACATTTACTCCACTTAATAATGCAATTGTAATCGCTATTAAACTAATATTTAGTTTCATTTTTATTTTATTATTTTTTATTTACGATATAAACTATATCAGCATTTTAACGAATTCTTCAACTTTGCTTCTTTATTTTTTGTTCTCGTAAAATGAAAAGTTATATCCACTTTTTTAAAATTATTTTTAGAATAATCATTCTTTTCAAACTAATCTTGCACAAAATTTAATTACTTTGCGGGCACGAAGTCAGAGACATTCGCGCAGCTTTAATTAGGAATACTTCGTACAGCGGATTTTTATATTTAATAATTTTACTTTTTATTTATAAAGTTCTTAAGCACGTAATTGCAACTCCTTTTTTTATGAATTTAAGTTCTCTTCCCCTGCAATATCTTACTTTTTGATAATAGGATAAAAAACTTTTTCTGTAGTAATCTTAACATTTTTAAAATTTACCTGTAGTATTTTATCAATTTTACAGGAGTACAAAGAGGTTATTATAAAAAACAAACCATCTTGAAGTTTAATTTTTACGTAATAATAATTACTATGAGCTAAACCTGGGGATACTGTGTTTCTCGTACCTCCTGTATAAACTACAATTTCATTAATTTGATTGACATGGTACTCTTTAATAAAATTACCCTTTTTTAATAACAAAATATTTTCAGTTATTTCAACTACAACACCTCTATTCTCTTTTAAATAATTTACATGTAAAATTATTACCGGAAAAAAAAGCAACAAAAAATAAGGAATAAACAAATAAATTTTTAACTGTTCTTCGACAGAATTAAAAAATAAAAATATTGTAAAAAAATATACTAAAGACATAAAAATTAAATCTTTTAGCATTCTTAAATGGTTCCAAAAATCAATTTTTAACTTCATAAAATATTATTGAATTAAATTATCTTCCGCTAAATTGAGCATTATAAGATGCTCTATATAAATTATTAACAAAACCATTATAACTAGATTGAATTTGTGGGGCGACAATATCATAAGCATATTCAATTCCCTGAAATCCAGCACCAATAAAAACTCCAGCGAAAACACCATATGGCCCAGCATACGCTCCTCCAATTCCCCATTGCCCTATTGCATAAGTTACTCCCCAAGAAGTTGCCGTACCTATCATTTTATAGCTATATCTTTGACGCGATATACCACCTTCTTTTTCATCTTTACGAACCTTCACTGTATTATCAACAGCTTGGGCAAAAGTAGCTATATTTCCTGCATATGAACCAAATCCTTTCATGTATGGACTTGCCATTCCACCAATCTCTAAACCAGAGGTAAGTATTGCAACTGATGTTCCGACTTCATTCGTTTTTCCTGGAATCTTTTCAAGATTATCTCCAATAATTGTTTGATTCTGTTTTATATCATATATTAAATTAAAATTTGTATTAGCCATTTGAGCTCCCGTAAAATTTGTACTATTCAAGTTTATATAACTACTCATATTTGGCTGAGGTCTCGGATTATCACTACCTCTATTTTTGCCCCAAAATTTATTCCAACTTTTTCCCCAGCTATTAAAGTTAAGATTTTTCTTCGCCCAATCTTTTATTCCCCACTCATCCCAGTTAGTTACTACTGTAGAAATTGCACTACCAATAAAAGTTTGATCACTATTACTAAGTCCACAATCTACGCAATCTTTACCATTTCCTTGCGCTTTATTACCACTAGGATCTGTATACATTAAAGGATTATTTAACACATACCCATACTGATTATAGTTTTGCGTATTACTAGGATTCTGTATATAATTATCGACCTGCAAAAACCTATGTAACATTGGGTCGTATAATCTTGCGTTCATATTAACTAATCCTATACTCTGCAAGTGTTCATGACCTGTATAACCTCTATCCAAAACTGTTAAACCAGCAAGTGCATTTCCTGCTCCGTCTAGTACCTTTATGATACTGCCCCAGGCATCAAATAATCGTTTTTCGACTACAGCTCCATCACTATTCGTTATGGCTAATATAGTACCTTGATAATCTCTGTGTAAATATAAATAACTAGCAGCATTTGCTCCATCGCTTTTAGATATTATAGGAGCTGAGTAACCATCACCACCTATATAAGTAACAAATTCGACAGTCCCGGTTACTATGTTTTCTTTAATTTCCATAGTACCATCAGCAGAATAGTGTTTACGTAAAGGTCTTAGCAATTTATCTTCTAAGCCTCCATAATACATTGTACTTCTTTGATTATTATCATTATAAGTAAAGCTTATTTTATCTACCCCAGTTTCATCAATTTGAATAGGACTTTTGAAGGCATTGTAAGTTACAATTAATTTTCTTTCTGCTGTAGCCGCATTGCTGGTTTTACGAATTTCTACATCATCAAACCATACATTTCCTGATCCTACAGCATCTAGTCGTAATCTCAAGTTTTTAATAGTAAAAGGAACCATAAAAGATTGAGTAATATAAACCCAACTATTTTTGACATTTGTATTAACTGAAGTTACGTTGGTGTACCCTGTCTCACCCTCTTTATAAGTAAAAAGCGTTAACTGCGCAGTAGGATTATCAGTATAAACCCATCCTGAAAAAGTATATTCTGTATCAATTTTATTATTAATAGCAACTGACACGTCAGACTGCACATAACTTGTTGTAACCCCTGCGCTAACTGTATTAATTTTTAGAGCATTTTTACCAGTATGTGATTTAGTATCATCAAAAGAAATACATTGAGGATTATATGCTCCTAATGACCATCCTGTTCGATTTTCCATACTGTCATTAAAAATACCTTCTCGATTTGTATAATATCCTGTTGCTTCCGGAGTAAGCGTAATCGCATTATTTTGATATGGTTTAGTAGTATCATAACCATAAACTCCTAAATTATTACTCGTTATTTTTCCTGAAGGATCATAATTTTGAGTTTCCTGTACTCCTAATTTATTAGTAAATTCTTTTAGCCTGTTTATTTCATCATACTTAAAAGTTTCTGTATAATTACCAAAAGCACTATTCGTTCTACTACTTAAATTATCTGTATTTTTATCGAACACAGTAGTGAGCGTTATAATATTTGCTGTAGGATTAGTGGTTTTATCATGTGTTATTTTAGACAAGTATCCATTAGAATCATATTCATTGGTCATTTTTATACCATTACCAATCATACTTTCTTTTACTTGACCTTTAGCATTTAAGATATTCGTTTGCCAAAGTACTTTGTTATTAGTGTTATCTAAAATTTGATATAAATCTCCGTTTTTATAAACATTCTTAGTTTCAACCTTACTTAATTTCCCACCTTTTTCTGCAGTTTTTGTTTCAGTATCAATTCTTCCTAAAACATCATAACTAAACACTTTAGTAAATTTAGTAACATTAAACTTTTCTTCGGTTATGCTTGTTACTCGCTTATAAGTATCATCATACGCTATGGTTATTAGTGTTCTATTAGATTCTGAAGGTTCATTTTTATCAACATAGTTAATCGTTAAAGGCAAATTATTTGAATCATAAGTATAATCTGTAATACTGTTAGTTCCTGAACCCTCAATTGTCTTTTGAATAATCTTTCCTTTAGAATCTCGCTTAATAGTGGTAATAACATTTCCGTTTTGGCTCGTTTCTGAAGTTAATTCGCCAAAATCATTATTATCATACTTAAAAGTACCAGCTGATGGATCGATTAGCTTCGTTTTACGCCCCCAACCATCTTGTTCTATAGTGATGTTTACACCATTGTAATTGGTTTGTTTTAAACTACCATTGGCAAAATAGCTGTAATTAATATTTCCGCCAATGGTTTCATTGACAGATTTTATAGTACCATTAGCATTATTTGTGGCTATTTTATTTTTTTGACCATCAACCAAAGTAGTCGTTAAACCGGAGTAAGACGCTGAAGTAGTTCGTCCGTTAAACAATGTACTTTGCGTATTTCTACCATAGACATCATACTTAATTTCATTCCACTGTGAAGGTGATGTTCCAAAATAAGGCTCACTTGTTTTATAATTTCTGTTATAAATATCATATAAATAAGACACATAAGAGAATGATCCATTAATGTCCTTAACGCCAGATTTTATTTTTCTTCCTAAATCGTCAAATGTTTCTTCACTTGCACTTCCATCTAATACATCTGTTATTGTTGTAACAACTGTTTTTTCAACATCTTTAGTATAACTAATTGTTGTTGTTTTATTTAATTTATCATCTTTTACTGTTATTTTTTTAAACCATGAATCATAAGTATATGAAATCGATGCAAAAGGGCTTGTTTCTGATTTTAATGTCCCATCCGGATAATAAAAAAACGTTGTTGCGATTCTATCTGAATCGATAAGTTTTGTTAAAAATCTTTTTGACGGGTCATATTCATAATCTGTAATTCTTGGCTCTAATGGAGCTGGAGCTGTAATTGTTTTTTTTGTAATATTTCCATAGGAATCATAATCATTATGCTCTTTTATTGTTGCTGTTCCAGAAGCACTTTTATCAATATCAGAAAGAAGTTGGTTACCATCATAAGTATATACTTCCTGATTTCTCATTAAATTTCCAGGCACAGATAAAGTTTGAGTTTTACTAGTAGGCCTGCCTAATATATAAGGAGATGCAGAAGGTGCTTGATAACTAATTTCTGTTATTGCTGTCTGAACAACTGTAGAGCCCTCTTTTGACGATGTTCTGGAATTTGTTACATTATTATAAGCATCATAGGTATTTATTGTTTGCGTACCAGTCCCATCAAGAGTATTATATTGATCTATAGCTATATTTTGTAACTTAAAAACCTTATTTGCAAGTAAGTCACTTTCGTACGTTAATATTGATTTTGTTATATAATCTATCGGTGTATTACTTGAATTATTGGCTTCTGGATTTATTTTTGCCGAAAATGTACTTCCTGATTTTATAAATACACCAGGTTGTAAAGTAATTCTTTGTGTTGCTACTAAGTTATCTGAATCTGTAACGGTGTAACCCTCTCCTTTTGTAATTATTCTAGAAATTGGATTTGCTGATGCGTATAAAGGCGCATAAAAACCGAGTACACTATAATTTTCTGTATTAGCACCACGTTGATCTATATCAAATTTTAAAACATTTGTAATCATTTTTGACTCATCCTCGTACCAATTTGTTTGGCTTACTGAACGAAAACCCAAAAAACCTAATCCTTCAAAATTTGACACTGCACCATAATAAGAGAATAGCCTTTTTTTATAGACATCTTTACTTTTCTTTTCTGTTTTAGAAACAAGATACAAATTTGGATCTATTGTTATATCCATATTGGGATAATTTGATATACCAGTACTAGGAATAAATATTGGATAATATAAATTTTTATATTTAAAATGTAAAGGAGCATAAGATATTAAATCTTGAACTCCATTTCCTGCGGTTATTTTATTAAGAAGATTATTTTCTTTAATATCATATTTTGATTTGAAAAAGTACATTTTGTTTTTGTTAACAAATGCAATTTCTAAGGTAGGCTGAGATTGATTTAAAATATTGTTTGAGCTAAATTTTATTTGAGGCAAATACATTGGAAGGGCATAAATATTAATACTTTCCTGATCGCCAGTATTCGCCCATATTCCACTACTATTAAAATTTCCATCTTCATTGGAAAAACATGCCACTGTAATTATACCCGTTGTATTCGCCGGATTTCTAAAACTTGTAATTCTAATTAAATCTGTTTTACCGTCATTGTTAAAATTTGCTGGAATAAAATTATAAGTATTATAAGAATCATTAGAGCTAAATACTATACTAGAAGTCTTTTCTTGCTTTATTTGCGAAATACCAGTAGAAGTATATTTATACCAATCTGAAGTATTAAATGCTTTTGGTATCATAAAGTCAGATTTACCATCACCATTGTAATCACCAATCAAAATTGGCTTATCTAAAACAATTGCTGGATCTGCCGTTGTATTCTGATAAATTAAAAGAAGGTTATTATTATCGTCTAATGAATATACTTTAAGATAATATAAATCAAACACATATAAATCAGATTTACCATCTCCATTAAAATCACCCACAAAATATTTACTATTATTTGTTATAGAAAGAAATCCTGACTGATTTACAAAATTTGTACTAATTCTTCTGTCTAAATTAATGAAATACGATTTCCCTCCTGCATAATTTTGTTGAGTAGTAGTCGCACAATCCTTATTAATATAATAAGAAACAGAACTTTCTATTGCAATAATATCAGTAAGTCCATCTCCGTTAAAATCACCACTAATATAATTTTTAGGCACATCTTTTTCTACAAAACCTTCTTTTAATGGAGTAGCACTTAAACTGGATTCTTCAGCTTTATTTATTGCTTTTTTTAAAGGATCAACACCATCACATGGATAAAAATATTGACGTGTGAATTTTGGAAAAGCATATTCTTTCAAATCTTGTGGACATATTATAGATGTATCACATTGTGAAAACCCTCTAAATTTAGTACTTTTTGTAACTGGGTCAGTCTGGACAACAGTCCAACCTTGAGATATCACTTTATTATTCCTACTTAGCGATGTCGTTGAAAAAATATCATCAAAATTACCAACTTCAAGTGGATAACCTATATTTTGATTAGAACCTGATTGTATATCATAATACAACCAAAACATTTTTTTTGCTTGAGGTCCGGTGGTTGGATATAATAAAAAATCTGTATTTCCATCATTATTAAAATCTCCAGAAATAGTCGCCGCATTTAAACTATTTATATTTCCAACATCTATTGAAGTGTTTAGTGGCAAATAATCTACAGTACTAGAATTATTAAGCCCATAATTAAATACAGTGGGATTATAACTTTTAGCATTATCACCACTTTTTTCAGTGATACTTACTAATTCACTAGGTGCAGATAACGAATAATTTCTATACCCTACTCCATTTCCAATTACCTTAATACTAGTCAAATTTTTATCTCTTATGATATTCACACCACCTACATAACCATCTTCTTTAAAAGACCTTGCGCCATAATCAAATTGAATCTCGTTTTTTGCTATTGTACTATTAATTGATCCATATTTAATAGAAGATATGTATAATATATTATTTGATAGTGTATAATTATAACTAATCCTTACACCTTGTGGGTTTTCCCAATAGGTTATTGACCAATCAGTAACTGAAAGCGAATCTGATGAATTTCCATAATATGCTTTAGAACCATCCGGATATTCAACAATAAAATAAGCAGGACCATAATTAGTACCACTTGGATGAACTCCATATGAAGTTACCTTAAGATTTGAAAAATCTTCTGTTTCATAAACGGTACCACTTGCTCCATATGTCAAAAATGTTCCATTTTTAACAATTAAACGCTGTCCATCTAAAGCAAAACGATCTAAAGCATCGAAGTCAACGGGATTTATCACGCCATCATGAAATTTAGTTGATGGTATCCTTGTTATTACAGAAATTCCAGCTATATCCCATCCTATAGCTGCAGTTCCATTTAAACCTCTTTGGCTATTGTAATTCAAACTTATTTGCGGTTCGACACCGTTAATTCCAGCTGGAACCAAAATAGGGATTGTATAATTTGCAGCTCCAGATAAAGAAACAGTTAATTCTCCTTGTGTAAGGCCAACTTCTGTAGAAGAACCTGTTGGAGACGTTTGTGCAGAAACAACTATACTAAGAAAAAAAAAAGATAATGTAAAGTAAAAATTCTTCATGCTTAAAATTTATTGCTTGATAATTTTAATAGATTTCTGATCTCCATTTTTGTAATACAGCATTACAGCATATACTCCTCTGGGATATTCCTGAAAAGGAATATTTTGCGAAGTATTGTTTAAATTCGGGCTATAACTTCTGAGTAATTGCCCCGTTAGAGAAAAAATCTGAATAGATGTAATATAATTACCTTCTTGAAGTTCCCATTTTATATACAATTCCTCCTTAACTGGATTTGGATAATAGGAAATAACATCTTCTGATGAAAATTTCAATAGATCATCCTCAGTTAGTGCGGCTATCTCTTTCACCTCTTCTACTTGTTTTGCTGATTGCGAACAACCGGACAAACACAATTCACGAAGAATTTGATTTCCAGCCGAATCGTAATTAAAAGTAATTTTTTGTTGTGCATAACAGAAGAATCCCGATGCCAACAAAATCAGAGTAGTTATTTTTTTCATTTTCGATAATAAATGGTGAATTATTTATAGGATTTAAATGTTTAATTTTTTGTTAAAAAAAACGCAAATCTATTAAAATATATTAGAATTACTTACAAATATTTTTAATTTAATTTTTATGAGTAAATAACATCAAAAGATATTTTTATAGATCAAAGAGTATTGAATACATCGCATAAATTAATAAGCAAATATGATTATTATATCCATACAAACTTTACGGGAACCCGTAAAGTAAAATTTTAAATATGATCAATTATAAATTGGACTAAAGTATAAAGGAATTTAAATTAGAAGAACACAATAAACAAAAAAGCCTTTCAAAATTTTACTCTTGAAAGGCTTTTTCTCTACAAATTAACAGGCAATATTATTTCCAACCGCCGCCTAAGTCTCTATAAACATGGACAGCAGCATTTAGTTGTTCTTTTTTGGTATCTACCAATTCTAATTTAGCTTCTAATGCATCACGTTGTGTCATTAAAACTTCAAAATAATCTACTCTCGCTGATTTAAACAAATCGTTAGACACATCAATAGAAGTATTCAACGCATCTACTTGTTTCGATTTAAGATCATATCCTTTTTGTAAATTCTCAATTTTAGAAAGCTGATTCGATACTTCTAAATAAGCATTCAAAACAGTACGATCATAGTTATACAACGCCTGAAGCTGTCTTGCATTTGCACTGGCAAATTCTGCTTTGATGGCGTTTCTGTTGATTAATGGTGCAGCAAGATCTCCTGCTAATGAATACAATAATGACTCAGGAAATGTAAACAAATACGAAGGTTTGAAAGCATTTACTCCAACTGCAGCCGAAATATCCAGTGATGGATAAAACTCAGAACGCGCTACTTTTACATCTAATTTTGCAGCAACCAATTCTAATTCGGCTTGTTTTATGTCAGGACGATTTGCTAACAATTGAGACGGAATTCCTGAACTTACAGCCGCTGGTAATAAACTTAAGAAGTTAGTACTATCTGTTCTTTTAATTTCCTGCGGATATCTACCCAGTAAAAAGTTGATTTTATTTTCGGCTTCTTTTATTTTCTGAAGAATATCAAATTCCAGACTTTGTGAAGTTAAAACCTCAGCCTGAAATTTCTGAACTCCTAACTCTGTTGCTCTTGCAGCTTGTTTCTGAATTTTTACAATTTCTAAAGCGTTAGTCTGCAATTTGATCGTTTGCTTTACAATATCCAACTGATTGTCTAAAGCCAATAATTCATAATAAGAATCAGCAACTTCAGCAATAAGGTTTGTAATTACAAAGTTTTTACCTTCAACAGTAGCTAAATATCTGTTTAAAGCTGCTTTTTTAGAATTACGCAGTTTTTTCCAGATATCCACTTCCCAGTTTGCATAAGCTGATATAGTAAAATCACCCAACGGATCAGGCGTTTCTACACCTGGCTTAATTTCTGTTGTAGCATCACCTGCACCCTGGCTGGTGTATCTCCCTACTTTTTCTACCCCTGCTCCGGCGCGAACACCAACAGTTGGTAATAAAAGTCCTTTTCTAACTCGAATATCATTCTTTGCGATTTCAATTTCCTGCAAAGTAATATTCAATTCCTGATTGTTTTTTAAGGCAACATCAATTAAATCTACAAGGTTTTGATCTTTAAAGTAATCTTTCCATTGTAATGCTGAGGTGTTGTTTGAATCCTGGGTTTGAGCTGTTGCGCCAAACGACTCAGGAACTGGCGTGCTTGTCGTTACAGTCTCAGGTGCAGGGGCTTTACACCCTGCAACCGTAAGACATATACCTAATGCAATACCATATTGATATGATTTGATTTTATACATGATTGTTGTCAATTTCTTCTGTTAATGGATTCTCTTCTTCATGTTTCACCAATTTGTATTTCTCTGCGATTTTTGCAAAAATGTAATACAAACCAGGAATCACAAATACCCCACAAATAGTTCCTATAAGCATACCTCCGGCAGCAGCAGTACCAATGGTTCTGTTACCAATTTTACCTGGTCCTGAAGCAAACGCAAGTGGAAGCAAACCTGCAATAAAGGCGAATGAAGTCATCAAAATCGGACGGAACCTCGCTTTTGCTCCTTCCATTGAAGCTTCAAGAACTGATCTTCCTGCAGCGTGTCTTTGTATCGCAAACTCTACAATCAACACGGCATTTTTACCCAGTAAACCAATAAGCATTACCATCGCCACCTGAGCATAAATGTTGTTTTCTAATCCTGTTAATTTCAATAATAAGAAAGCTCCAAAAATACCCGCAGGTAAAGAAAGAATTACTGATAATGGTAAAATAAAACTCTCGTATTGAGCTGCTAATACCAAGTAAACAAATCCCAAACAAATCAGGAATACCCAAATCGCCTGATTACCCTGAGCAACCTCATCTGCAGAGATACCTGCCCAGTCAATATCATATCCTCTTGGTAATTTTTTAGCTGCAACTTCCTGAATAACTTTAATCGCCGTTCCAGAACTATATCCTGCAGCAGCAGAACCACTAATTTGTGTAGAAGTGTACATGTTATGTCTTGTAATCTCAGAAAGTCCGTATACTTTTTCTAATCTCATGAAAGCAGAAAAAGGCACCATTTCGTCACGATTGTTTTTCACATACAACTTTAAAATATCATCTGGCTGCGCACGGTATTCCGGAGAAGCCTGAACGATTACTTTATAGTTAATTCCGTATTTAATAAAACTAATTTCATAGTTACTACCCACAAGAGTTGACAAAGTATTCATGGCGTTTTCGATAGAAACCCCTTTTTGCTGTGCCATATCGTTGTCTACTTTCATCATGTATTGAGGGAAACTAGAGCTGTAAAAACTGAACACGTTAGATAATTCCGGATGAGTATTTAACTCCTTAACGAAATCATTATTTACCTGCTCCATTTTTTTATAATCATTAGAACCTGTTTTATCTAACAAACGAAGCTCAAATCCTCCGGCAGCACCATATCCTGGTACAGCAGGCGGTTGAAAAAATTCGATATTTGCACCTGCAATATCTTTGGATTTTTCTTCTAATTCAGCCATAATCTCAAGAACAGAATGTTTTCTGTCACTCCAGTCTTTAAGATTGACCAAACAAGTTCCTGAGTTAGAACCTGTACCTTCAGACAGAATTTCATAACCGGCTAATGAAGAAACCGATTTTACTCCATCTATTTTTTCAGCGATTTTTTGCAGCTTTTCAGCAATATTATTGGTTCTTTCTAATGATGAACCTGGTGGTGTCTGAATAACGGCATAAAACATTCCCTGATCCTCATTTGGGATAAATCCTGAAGGAACAGAACTACTAATCAACCATGTTCCGGCACAAAAAACAAGAAGTGCAATAATAGTAACCGCTCTTCTGTTTACAATTTTAGCCAATAGGTTTTGATATTTGCCTTGTGCTAAATTGAACTTATTATTAAATCCATCTATAAATACATTTACAGGCGTTTTCTTTTTAACTTCTCCGTGATTATTTTTTAACATCATCGCACAAAGTGCCGGTGTCAAAGTCAAAGCCACAATACCCGAAAGGATAATCGCAGTTGCCATAGTAACAGAGAACTGTCTGTAAAATACCCCAACCGGACCGGACATAAAGGCAACCGGAATAAATACTGCCGCCATCAGGAATGTAATCGCTATAATCGCTCCTGCAATTTCGTGCATCGCTTTTTTAGTCGCTTTAAGTGGAGAGAGATGTTCTTCCTCCATCTTGGCGTGAACAGCTTCAATTACCACAATGGCATCATCGACGACGACTCCAATAGCCAGAACTAAAGCAAATAATGTAATTAAGTTCAATGAAATATCAAAGAAAGTCATGAACACAAATGTTCCAATCAGGGATACCGGAACCGCAATTGCCGGAATAACCGTAGAACGCCAGTCACCTAAGAAAAGGAACACCACAATACCTACCAGAATAAAAGCTTCTACAAGAGTGTGAATTACTTTTTCGATAGAAGCATCAAGGAATTTAGAAACGTCATATGAAATTTCATAATCCATTCCTTTAGGGAATCTTTGCTTGATTTTTTCTAATTTAGCTTTTACCTCTTCAATAACCTGATTGGCATTACTACCAAACGATTGTTTCAATACAATAGCTGCAGATGGTCTACCATTTAAGTTCGAGTAAATGTCATACATCGAGCTACCAAATTCTATTTTAGCAACATCTTTCAAACGTAAAAGTTCTCCGTTTGCGTTTGATTTTACAACAATATTCTCATATTGTTCTTTGGTTGTAAAACGCCCTGAATATTTTAATACATATTCAAATGCCTGAGAACGCTTACCAGAACTTTCTCCGGTTTTACCAGGAGAAGCCTCCAAACTCTGACTTGATAATGCTTCCATTATCTCATCGGCAGAAATTTTATAAGCCAACATACGATCTGGTTTTAACCAGATACGCATTGCATATTCACGTGTTCCTAAGATATCTCCGGAACCAATACCATTTACCCTTTTCAATTCAGAAAGTACGTTGATATCAGCATAGTTATACAAGAACTTCATGTCGGTATTTTTGTCTGTACTGTAAAGATTCACATACATCAACATACTCGGCACTTCTCGGGTAATTTTAATACCTTCTCTAATAACTAACGGAGGTAATTTATTGGTAACCGAAGCTACACGGTTTTGAACGTTGATCGCAGCCTGATTAGGATCTGTTCCTAAATTAAAGACCACTTTTATCGTAGCTTCACCATCATTTCCGGCATCAGAAGCCATATATTTCATTCCGGGAACTCCATTTAAGGCTCTTTCCAGAGGAATTACAACCGCCTTGATCATTAATTCACCGTTAGATCCCGGATAATCTGCGGTAACATTCACCATTGGTGGTGAGATTGTAGGGAACTGTGTAATAGGCAAACTTAATACCGATAATACCCCTAAAAAGACAATGATCAGCGATATTACTATCGACAGTACAGGTCTTTGAATAAATTTATTAAACATTTTATATTTTTTTAATGATTAAACCTATTCTGCTTTTAAGCGTAAATTGTTCATTACGGCTTTAGGAGATTGGAATTCAAATTTAATTTTGTCATTCTCTTTTACTTTCTGAACTCCTTCAAGTAAAATTTTATCATTTTCTGTAAGTCCGGTTTTAATCACATATAAATCAGGTATTTCGCCTGTAATAGTAATTTCTCTAGAATTTACTTTATTGTTTTTATCTACAACAAAAACATACTTTTTATCCTGGATTTCGTAAGTTGCTTTTTGCGGAATCACAATAGCATTTTTAAGCGGTACAAGCATTTGAACCTGCCCAGTTTCTCCGTTTCTAAGTAATTTGCCTGAATTAGGGAATCTTGCTCTGAAAGCAATGTTTCCTGTTTCGTTGTTAAATTCACTTTCGATAACTTCTACGTTTCCTTTTTCTTTGAAAGTATCACCATTTGCCAAAACCAAACTTACTTTATTGTCCGCACGGTCTTTTACATCTGTCTGATATTGTAAATACTCAGGTTCCGAAACGTTGAAGTAAGCAAACATCTGACTGTTGTCTGAAAGACTTGTCAATAGTTCGCCTTCATCAATCAAACTTCCTAATTTTAAAGGAATACGGTCAATTGTTCCATCAAACGGAGCTCTGATTTCTGTAAATGATAAATGAAGTTTTGCTAATGCAACTTCAGCTTTTGCAGATTGCAATTTTGCCTGAGCCACACTCAATTCGTTTTTGGAAACGATATTTTTATCTGCCAGTAATTTGGCGTTTTGTAATTCGATTTCTACTGATTTTTGTTCCGCCTGAGCTTTAAGTAATTCTGCCTGATACATGTTTGGCATAATTTTAAACAACAGCTGACCAGCTTTTACAAACTGACCTTCATCTACATAAATGTTTTGTAGAAACCCTTTTTCCTGAGCACGGATTTCGATATTACGCACAGATTTAATCTGCGAAACATACTCCTTTGTAAACGAAGTATCAATTCTAACGGGGTTAGTTACAGTAAACTTTTCCGCTTCTTCTTTTTCTTCTTTTTTAGTTGTACAACTGGTTAGGCACATCAGGGCAATTAAGCCTGAGAACAAGATAATTCTTTTCATGATTTTTATTGGAAATTAAGCGATGAATGCTTGGAATACAGAGATTCCCTTAGATGAAAAAATGCATCGGGCAGCCTTTAGTTATAACTTAACTTTCATACAAGAAGAAGTAAAAAAATACATCAACAAGATATGCAGGATTACAACTTAGGTAACCGATGTATACTGTTGAATCAAATTCTTAAAACCTGTTGAGTAATGTAAATAGGATTTGACTGGCCATTAAATGGCGCGAAGATTTTGAAACGATTGTAATCATTTACTATAGTCTGACCTGAAAATGAAAGATACCAATTATCAAGTAAACTGTAGTTTGCTGCAAAAAATTTATTGCTAAGTGCATCTTTAAGATCATCACTTCCAAGATATTCCTCTTCAAGATCTACATCGGCATCTTCAATAATTGAACTGCCCTGATCCTGATTCGTAAATTTTACCCTGTGCTTTTTCTCAAGAGTATGCTGATGAAAGTTTTGTGGAGTACCAGCATTAAGATATTGCCCTCCGCCAAGCAGAAGCAAATTCATGAATACTAAAAATACTATTAACTTTCTCATTTGGGTGCGAAAGTAATCAAAGTATCGAAACAAAAAAAGATTTTTTTATAAGCTTTAACATTTAATAAAAACGAAAACGTTTTCATTATTTTATTAGCAGGAAATTATATTAAATTCTTAATCTTTTATGCGAAAAAATCATAAAAAAAAGGACTCGAATCATAATTATATTAAGAATGATTCTAAGAAGCTATCAAAACAATCAAAATCGTAAATATTTGATGCTCTATAAGTTATTCTATAAATATGATTATAGATTCTATAGCAAAATTTCCATTATAGTAAATTCCTGTCCTTCTTTGCTAAAAATTTCGCCCGTATCAATCATCCCGAATTTTTCGTAGAATGTTTTTTTGTTGCTTCGGGCATTGCACCATACTTTTCTTAAATTCTTTTGTTTTGCAAGTTCTAAAATATGATTTATTAGTTTTGAAGCGATTCCTTTTCCCTGAAAATCTTCTAAAGTTGCCAGTTTTCGAAACTGCATTTCATCATTTGTGATAAAGCAGGAAATTATTGAAACTAATTTTTCACTTTCAAAAACACCAAAATGCAATCCTAAAGCATCTTCTTCTAATTGTACGAACTCAAAAGGCATATCCGGCCACATTACTTCATGCCTGATTTGCCAGGTTTGCGAAGCTTCAATCCCTTTAATTTTCATATCTTAATATTTTGAACAAGCATACAAATTTACAGGATTTTAAAATTATATCTTACAAATTAACCAAAACCACATTTCTTTCATTATCAAAAACATACATCAAATAAATAAGATAAATCATTCTTTTCTAATTAATAATATTTATTTTTATGTTATATAAAAACAATCCAGTTATGAAAAAATTCATCTTAGTAATATTATTATGTATCAGTGCCAATAGTTTTGCACAATTAATACAGTTTGGACCTCAGGTTTCTTATAATATAACCTCTCCGCTTTCAGATGACTTTAGTTCAAAAAGCTCCGGAACCGGTATGGGAGTTGCAGGATTTGCCAGAGTAAATTTGTTGCTTTTTTATGGTCAGGGAGAATTTGGGTATGCCAAATCAAAATTTAGTATTGCTCAAACCGGAATTGCAGAAACTGAGTATGAGTTATCAGGAACTGATGCCACGTTACTTGTCGGTTTTAAAATAGTTCCGTTAGGAAAACTGGGAAATGTTCGCATCTTTGCAGGATATAACTGGAAAAGTTACTCCGATATTAAAGCAAATAATAATTTAAATTACATTGCTTTTGAGAAAAACAACAGTAGTATTCTTGGCGGAGTTGGCGTAGATTTATGGAAACTGACTTTAGATTACAGATATCTTGCCGGGGTTACAGATCTTGATCCTTCCGGAAGAAACTTAAAAACTGCCGTTTCTAATATATCACTTGGATTTAAATTCTTATAAAACTTAATTTAGCCTATAAAAAAGGGAATCAATTGGATTCCCTTTTTTAGTTATTTTACTTTAACATAAAATCGCTCTGTATTATTGCTGGTTATTTTCTCGACACCATTTTCTCCTGTCTTCCCTACATTAATCACATGTAACTCATTAGCACTATCATTTATGGCACAATTCCAAACAGTTCCATCTGATAAAATAATATCAGAATATCCTGCATCTGACTGTTCTTTATTGTAGTAAACTAATTTCTCTGATTTAACCAGTTTCTTTACCTGCGTTTTTTTATTTTTTTCAAAAAATAAAATTTCGTCTTGCTTAATTTCTACTAGTTCCTCAAAATCTTTTGCTTCAGCAGCATTTGCTTGATTGGCAGCCCAAATTGGTTTATCACCAATCATTTTCCAGTTACCTAAAGCCTGAGTCATTATGTTTTCTCTTAAAATCGTTTTTAGCGTATCTACCTTTTTAATAGATTCCTGACCTATTTCACTATCAGGTTTAATTTTAGAAGCAACATAAAACAAATCAATAGCTTTTTTAAAATCTGCTTTTTTATAATACGATATAGCTAATTCATATCTGCTTTTTTGAAATGCAAGTTTTGAATTATTTTGTGCTACAGTTTTAAAAGCGATTAATAAAACAATAAAAAATAGTTTTCTTTTCATTAACAATGTTGGTTTATTTTTTGCAAACCTAGTTTTTTATTCTGAATATCGATTACGTTTTCCCACATTTGTTTTATTTATATAAAAAACCACCTTATTGTAATAAAAGAAAGGAATCTATGATATTAGACTCCTTTTTTTACGATATTCATTATTTAAGAGGTTTAAAAACTACATAGAGTTCGAAAATAAACCCAGGATTTGTATGGCTTGAGCTGTATCTTTTTTATTCACAAAAATGTGATCATGATAAAAAGCCGCCACAACATTACAGCTAATTTCTTTCTCTGAAAGTGCTTTCGAAAATGCTGCTGTCAACCCCACAGCTTCTAATGAAGAGTGCACCGTAAGGGTTATCCAGGACATTATAACTGAATAATCTAGCCTTAACTTATCTGCAGTTTCTTTTTTAAGGATTAATGTAATTGCTTCTTTTTCTTTAAAGAACATTTCGATGTCATTTAGATTTATCCCTTCTAAATTTTCGACTTTACAAAAAACATAATCACCGGGATTATGTTCCGGTTTCATCATTTTAAGTAATTGCTGCAGATTTTTTTGTCCTGACATTTTACGAGTTTATTTATTCAATTTATTTTACTGCCAAAGTATTGTTCTCTGGAGTAGCATCCATAAAAATACCACCATCAATTGTTATCAGCTCAATATGTTTATTATTTTTTATTGCAACAGAAACCTGTTTTTGATTGGTTTGCCAAACTGCAGGAGTTTGATGAATTGTTTCTTTTGTTTTATCTGAATAAGTAACAATAACATCAAACGGAATAGCAAAACCTCCAACGTTCTCTACAGAAACTACATTTTTAGCTACGCTTTTAACGGAAAGATCAATATAATTATTGGTGAAAAACCAATTATTAAAGAACCAGTTTAAATTTCTTCCGGACGCAGTATTAATAGAATTAAAATAATCCCACGGAATAGGATGTTTACCATTCCAGTTATCCATGTAAGCATGCAATGACTTTTTGAACAAGTCATCGCCAAGTAAATCTTTTAAGGCAAGGTATGACAAAGACGCTTTTCCGTATGAATTGTTTCCGTAACCGGCATCAGAAACCTGAGACGACATCGAAATTATGGGTTGATCTTCTTCAGTCGATTTATCTTTAATATAGTTTTCGACCCTAAATTGTTTGTAAAATTTATCAGCAGCTTCTTTACCATGTTCTGCAATTCCTATTAAATATTCAAAAGTAGTTGCCCAACCTTCATCCATAAAAGCATAACGGGTTTCATTGATTCCCATATAAAAAGGAAAATAAGTATGTGCCACTTCGTGATCCTGAACCAATTGTGCAAAAACAGGATCTCCCATTTGCGAATCATTGCACATCATAGGATATTCCATGTCTGCAAATCCCTGAAAAGCGGTCATTTTAGAAAACGGATATGGAACTCCTGGCCAGCTGTTCGAAAAGAAACCTAAAGCATATTGATTATTTTTTACCGAGTCTACAAAATCAGTTCCTTTTACATCATAAGCTGCCTGAACACTCGCACGACGATTTGTTTTTTTATCGACCACAACACTGCTTGCATCCCATAAATAATGATCACTTAAACCAAAACAAACATCTGTGATATTTTTAGCTTCAAATTTCCAAACGTTCCACTCATTTTGTTTCGTTACAACACCGGTTTTCAATTCTTGCTCATTTGCAATATGCAAAATTTCATCTGTATTGTACGATTTTTTTAAGCTCGCAGAAAACTCCGGCTGTAAAACCTCATCCGGATTTAATAAATCTCCCGTTGCATAAACAACATAATTTTTAGGTGCTTTTACAGAGAAAGTATAGTCATTAAAATCATTATAAAACTCCTGACGATCTGTGTGAGGCAATCTGTCCCAATTATTATAATCATCAAAAACACTAACACGAGGATAACTGTAGGCAACAAAAAAAGTAGTTTCATCTATTTGTCCTTCTCTTCCGCTTTCTTTAGACAAAGGATAATTCCATTCGATATTGATTGTTACCTTAGAATTTGGCAGTACAGGTTTTTTCATCTTTATATTTCCTACTGTTCCCCATTTTCTTCCATCTTCTTTATAAACTTCGTCAGCAATTTTTAATGAAGTAATCGTTAATCCATCACTTAAAAAATCATTGCTTACACTACCGCTTCTTGGAGACGAAGGTTTATGCAGGTTATTTACAAAACGAATAGGCAAATTCCTTAAAGTATCCTTGCTGTTGTTTTCATAAACAATAGTTTCTGTTCCTGAAACAATTTTAGTTTTAGGATCTACAGCTATTTCCATAGTATATTTTGCATGATTCTGCCAGTAGTTTTTTCCTGGTTTTCCGTCAGGAGAACGCGTACCTTTTGCATAAGCATTTTTTATATTTCTGGGCATATAAAGTTCCTGCGCAAAAGTATTTTGTGCCAAAAATAAAAAGGCAACAAGTAATAATTGAAATGGTGGTTTTTTCATAAGTGGTTTCTGAATTTTGATAATTAAATATTGGCTATACTACTTAGAGGCTTTTTTGGATAGAAAGTTACAGTTATTTGTAAAAAATTAATTCCGAAAAGTCGCAAAAGCGCAAAGTTTTTTTATGTACTGAGGTTTGTCATTTCCAGGAACTAGAAATCTTCTTAAGCAGTTCCACAATTAAACCCAATCTTTGTCGAGTTTCTTCTGAAGATTTTTCGTTCCTCGAAATGACAACCTTAACTGATTAATACAAAACTTTACGTTTTACATTTTGCAAAGCAAATCAAGTTTAGCACAGCAACACAAAACCGTCAAAAATAAAAACCGTCTAATTCTAAAAAGAAAAAGACGGTATCTACAATTAATATATAACCTTGATCACTACAAAATATAATCGGTATTAATAAAATTCGATTCCTTGCTGTTTAGCAATTCCTGCAAAATTTCATTATTATAATCGATATCTTTTGAAGCAACAAACGTACGAATGGAGAAGGAACGCAAAGCATCAGGAATACTCAAAGTACCCACAGCAGAATCTTTACGACCTGTAAACGGGAAAGCATCCGGACCTCTCTGGCAAGAACTGTTGAGGTTTACTCTACATACTAAATTTACAAGAGCATCGATAAGCGGTGCTAAAGTTTTGATGTCTTTACCAAACAAACTTACTTGTTGTCCGTAGTTTGATTCGGCCATATCTTCCAGAGGTTCATTAATATCCTTAAAAGAAATAACTGGTACAACTGGTCCAAATTGTTCTTCGTGATACACACGCATTTCTTTATTTACAGGATATAAAACTGCTGGAAAAATATAGTTCTCTGTATGTTTTCCTCCTTTTTCGTTCAGGACTTTTGCTCCTTTGGCAGTAGCATCATCAATTAATCCCTGAATGTAAGCTGGTTTTTCGGTTTCTGGAAGCGGTGTTAATGAAACTCCTTTTTCCCAAGGATTTCCAAATTGCAGACTATCTACTTTTTCAGAGAAACGTTTATTAAATTCATCTGCAATAGATTCATGCACATAAAGCACTTTTAAAGCTGTACAACGTTGACCGTTGAATGATAAAGTTCCTGCAATACATTCCTGAATTGCTAAATCTAAATCGGCATCCGGTAAAATAATCGCCGGATTTTTAGCTTCTAAACCAAGAATCAAACGCAAACGGTTTTTATTTGGATGCTGATCCTGTAATGCAATCGCAGATTTACTATTCCCTATTAATGCCAAAACATCAATTTTTCCTGATTTCATGATTGGCGACGCCACCTCACGGCCTCTGCCATAAACGATATTGATAACTCCTTTAGGAAAACTGCTTCTAAATGCTTCTAACAAAGGCGTGATACATAAAACACCATGTTTTGCAGGTTTAAAAATTACTGTATTCCCCATAATCAAAGCCGGAATCAGCAAAGCAAAAGTTTCGTTTAAAGGATAATTGTATGGCCCAAGACATAAAACAACGCCTAGGGGTCCACGACGAATCATAGCATTCACGCCTTGTACTTTTGAGAAGTAGGAACTACGACTGTTTAATTCTTTATAACTATCGATTGTATCGTGAATATATTCTACAGTCCTGTCAAATTCTTTTTGCGAATCGCCAAGGTTTTTTCCAATTTCCCACATCAATAGTTTAACCACTTCTTCGCGGGTTTCCTTCATTTGTTTTACGAAATTTTCCATGCATTTGATACGATCAACCACTTTCATGGTTGGCCATAAACCCTGACCTTTATTATAAGCCGCATTTGCAGCTTCTACCACTTCAGCAGCTTCTTTCTCTGCCATAAACGGAATCGATCCCAATAAAGTTGGTGTATATTTCTCTGTAGACGAAATGGTCGAAAACACAGGAGTAGTCTGCCCTGTCCATTGTTTTAATTCTCCATTTACAAGATACGTATCTTGATTTATAAGGGTTTTAATCTGATATTCTTCGGGTATTAAACTCATAGTCTGGTAATTTATGTTTGGTTATTAATAGCGCATTAAAGAAAAAAGAGGCTTTTTATGCCTCTTCATTTGTTTTATGGATTTATAGTTTCACCTTCCCAATCCAGGATTCCGCCAAGCAAGTTATAGGCATTATTTATACCTAACTCATTCATAACCTGACATGCTTTAGCGCTTCTGGCTCCAGAACGGCAATACACATAATAGTTTTTATTTTTATCTAATTCTTCGATTTCATAAATAAAACCCTGACCTTTATTAATGTCAATGTTTACGGCATTCTCGATATAGCCGTCATTAAATTCGTCTTCAGTTCTTACGTCCAGTATAACTGCATTCTCGTCAGCAGCAAGCTGATTAACCCAATCTTCTTGTGATAAATTCATAGTATCTGTTTTTTGTAAAATTACGACGTTTCTATTAATTAAAAACGTGCCAAATGCGATTTCGATTATTATTCTCAGAAAACGTTTTAGAGAAAGTATTATAATCAGTGAAACACAAATTTACTTACTATTTTTAAAAATACAGTCTATAAAATCGATAGAAAATAGGATATTTTCATTTTCATAAAATGCATCTCAAATATACTTTTCTCATAATTAATACCATTTCAATCTGCTATCTTTGTATAAAATTGCGCATTTTAATTTTAATTTGATAAAATAGTTTGGCACAAATATTTTTTTATCACAGATTAAAATGATTGGAATCATTAAAAATGTTCGCCACAAATTGCCCTAATTCTCACTAATTAATTCGTGCTAATTTGTGAAATTCGTGGCAAACAAAACAAACTCTATCTAATGCAAAACTCACTTAAAAATATATTTCCTAATTTCTCTACCGAACTAATTTCGACCATCGAAGAAAACGGAAGCCTGCAGGATTTTGAGGCCGGAACTATTTTAATGCGAACCGGACAATACATAAAAAATACCGTTTTGATTACCAAAGGAAAAATCAAAATTTATCGCGAGGGCGAAGATGGTGGCGAATTTTTAATGTATTATTTGCAACCAGGACAAGCCTGCGCCATTTCGATGATTTGTACTGCCAAAAGCGAAAAAAGTCAGATTATGGCAAAAGTTGTCGAAGATGTTTCGGTTATGATGATACCGTTGCAAATGATGGATAAATGGATGATGGAACACAGATCCTGGTACGAATTCGTAATCGAAACTTATAGAAGCAGATTCGAAGAAGTTCTGGAAGTTGTTGATAATATCGCTTTTAGATCTATGGATGAGCGTCTGGAATTTTATCTTAAAAGACATTCTGATGCCTGCGGTTGTACCGAAGTAAAATTATCGCATCAGGAAATCGCAACCGAATTAAATACTTCAAGAGAAGTTATTTCGAGATTACTCAAAAAAATGGAACAAAGAGGTTTGGTCAAACTCAACAGAAACCAAATCGAACTTTTAAGATAGTTTTTTTTGCCCGCAGATTTAGCTGATTAAGCGGATTGTCACCGATTTATTTTTTGCAATGTAAACTCTTAATCCTTAAACTTTCCAATTGATAAATTTAATCATCAATAGAAAAAAGAAAAAACCTGAGAAAATCCGCTTAATCCGTGGGCCTATAAATCCGTAGTAAAAATTTCCTTATGTGATAAATGTTACTGTAGATTTCTTTTTATCCAAGCACCTTTGTATAAAAACAAATACAATGGAATATTTAGGTTATTTTGCTTCGATTATTATCGGGATTTCGCTTGGCTTAATTGGCGGAGGCGGATCTATATTAACCATTCCTATTTTAGTGTATTTGTTTAAAGTAAATCCAGAGCAAGCCACCTCATATTCTTTATTTATTGTGGGATTAACAGCCATGTTTGGTAGTTATAGCCATTATAAAATGGGAAATCTAAAGCTAAAATCGGCATTGTATTTTGCCATTCCTTCGGTAATTTCTATTTTGATAATTCGAGAAGTTATTTTTCCTCAAATTGCTTCTACCCTATTTTCTATCGCTTCCTATTCAGTTTCAAAGGATTTTTTGATTATGATCATCTTCTCCGTATTGATGATTACGGCAGCAATCTCGATGATTAGAAAAAATAAACCCGAAATAAAAGCAACCGAAACCAATTATATTCAATTAAGTATAATAGGTTTTATTGTAGGAATCATAACCGGATTTCTAGGTGCCGGAGGAAGATTTCTAATTATTCCTGCCTTATTGTTTTTCGCCAATTTACCTATGAAACAAGCCGTAGGAACTTCGTTATTAATCATAACAATAAATTCAACAATAGGTTTTACAGGAGATCTTTATATTGGAACTCCTATAAATTATCCTTTTTTATTAGGCGTTTCGGCAATGGCACTTTTTGGGATGATTATTGGGAGTCAGCTTTCTAAAAAAATAGACGGTACAAAATTAAAACCCATTTTTGGCTGGTTTGTTTTGGTGATGGGGTTTTATATTATTACTAAGGAGGTTTTATTTTAAGTTTTTCTCTCGCAGATTTAGCAGATTCGGCAGATTTTTTAAAACCATTTTCTACAAAATAGCCACGATAATTGTCATTTCTACTAAGATTTCTTGTTCCTTGTAATGACAAAAATGTGAGTATCAAAGATGAAAAACTAAAAAATCCGTTTATTCCTGAGAGAGTAAACGGATTTGTATATTTTGGGCGTTCCCTACGGTCGGGCTATCCGCTATATTCCAGATTAACAAAAACTACGGCTAAAAAGCCTTGTTTTTCTAAATCGGGAGATACCGCTTCTATCCCTAACGCAAATTCGCGTCTTTCTATTTATTTAAAAGCTTTTTAAGATATTCTACTTTTGCTTTTTCAGCCAGAACTAATTCTTTTTCTGCAAGAACTAAACGTTCGTAAAGTTCAACCATCTTATCTAAAGGATTGAAAGTAAAAATTGGTCCAGATGCACCTTGACCATTACTTGCGCTATTATCATAAAAATTATTGAAAAATTAAAAACTGATTCTTCCAAAAAGTTTTCAAAATCTTTAAAAATGGGCTGAAAGCACAAAATCACTAGCGTAGTGCATCGCACTACGAACTAAATCAACGATAATATCGCCCTGAAAGGGTTAAGCAAAATGACAATACAAATTCAAAAAAAACTATAACTACCTCACAAACAATACATAAAACATGTAAAACTTTTTTTTGTGCACGAGTAGGCTTTCGCCCTTTCAGGGCTTAAACTAACAATCTTTTTTATTCATAGTGCTTCGCAAAATGCTATTGCTTAGGCTCTTTCAGAGCTAGTTTTGAACTCTTATTATTTCAAATTTTACTATTAAAATTGTCTCCTGCTTTAAATAAATATATTGTATTTGGCTAAAGCCATTCCACAACAAAATAAAAAACCGTTGGTTAAAACCAACGGTTAATCCTATAATTAATTCGTGAATTCGTGGCTAAAAATTCTTAATGCTCCCCATACCCAACATCATCCATCTTTCCGCTAAAAACCCTGTACTGAATAATAAAATAAACAATCACCAGAAACAAAGCAATAAAAAACCAACTCATTCCGGCGTTTAAACCGTATTCTCCAGCGGCTGTATTATAAATCGTCAAGGACGGATTTACTTTATTGGTTGAAGGCAAAACATTTGGGAAAATCGAAACGGCTGTCGAAGCAAATCCTCCCACCAAAAATAAAGAAGAGAATAAAAATCCTAAACCGTCTTTTTGCCAGGAACGAACTTTAAACAAGCCCAAAATTCCAACAAACGTCATTAGAGGAAAAAACCAAAGAATAGGATTTTCGACAAAATTATGAAACGGTTTTGGTTCGATAAAATGCCAGATTTGCAACGAAATACAAACTAAAACCAGCAAAACGATATTCAGTTTAAAAACTATATTTTTAAGTTGCGGATTCAAAGCCGAATTAGTTTTAAAAATAATCCAGTTTGCGCCATGAATCGTTAAAGCGACAACGCTCACAATACCCAAAAAAAGCGTAAACCAGTCGATAATACCCAATTCATTTGCTTGCGGACTAAAAGTAGGATTCCATAAAGGCAAAAAGAAATAATGAGCTTCTTGCGTCGAAACACCGTTAGTTACCATTCCTAAATTTACACCGCGAACAATATTCCCTAAAGCAATCCCAAAGAACAACGCCAGAAGCAAACTTGCAATCCCAAAAGCTTTATCCCAAATGGCTTCCCACATTGGGTGATGTACTTGTCCGCGCATTTCAAGACCAATTGCCCGAAAAATCAAAAGCCATAAAATCATGATCAAAGGCAAATAAAATCCGCTAAAAGAAGAAGCATATAAAGTTGGGAAAGCAAAAAATAAAACACCTCCGGCAGCAATTATCCAAACTTCATTTGCATCCCAAAATGGACCAATGGCGCTTGTAATTGCTTTTTTATCTTTCTCGTTTTTAGCAAAAAATAAATGAATAATTCCTGCCCCAAAATCGTAACCGTCTAATACAATATATACGGCCAGGATTCCCATTAAAACTACGTACCAAAAAAATTCCATATTTATATTTTTTCTGTTGAAAGTTCCACATGACGCGGTCCTTTATTGATAATTTTTCCAACTAAAAGAAGAAACAACATTCCAAGTAAAAGATACAATCCTATAAATCCCAGCAAAGTAAACAAGGTATTTCCGGATGAAACGGTTGGCGAAGCGCCTTCGGCAGTTCGTAATAAATTATAAACCAGCCAGGGTTGTCTTCCTAATTCTGCCGTGTACCAGCCTGTAGTATTCGCTATATACGGAAATGGCATCATGAACATCAAGGACCATAAAACCCATTTAGTCTCAAATAGTTTTTTTCTAATCAATTGAAAAAGCGCAAAAGCCATCAAACCTATAAATATGGTTCCAAGTCCTACCATAATATGATAAGCGTAATACAATCCTGAAATATTGGTTGGGTGGAGATCTTCTTCAAATTGGTCCAGACCTTTTATTTCCTCATGCCAGCTTCCGTAAGTCAGGAAACTCAAAATATTGGGAACGGCGATTTTATTGTCTAGTTTTTTATCTTTTACATCGGGCTGCCCAATTAAAACAATCTCAGAACCTTTCTTTTCGGTATGAAAAATCCCCTCCATTGCGGCAAAAGTTACGGGTTGATATTTTACGACATTTTTTGCCAGTAAATCTCCCGTAGGAACTGCCACTATAATACTCGAAATCAATCCGAAGATTACGCCGGTTTTCACAAACATTCTTCCAAAAGCAACATTCTTTTGGCTCAAAATATAAAAAGCGCCAATTCCGGCTACAACAAAAGAACTTGTAACTAATGAAGCTGCCTGATTATGTAAATACGAAGGCCATAACCACGGATTCAGGAATAAAGCCTTGAAATTAGTCAATACAAATTTTCCGTTTTCAAGAATTTCATATCCCACCGGATTCTGCATCCACGAATGTGTGGCTATAATAAGATATCCGCTGGCCCAGGAACCAATCATAATTAATAATCCGGTTACAAAATGCCACTTATGTCCTATTATTTTTTCTCCAAACAAAAAGATTCCCAGAAAAGAGGATTCTAAGAAAAAGGAGAACATTCCTTCCATCGCTAAAGTTTGTCCAATGATTCCGCCTGTTAGTTCAGAGAATTTTGCCCAATTGGTTCCAAACTGAAACTCCATTGGGATTCCGGTTACAACGCCCATCGCAAAATTCAAAGCGAAGATTTTCATCCAGAAATGAGTCGCGTGATTGTATTGATCGTCTTTAGTTCGTAGATATTTCCATTTAAAATAAACAATGATCAGCGAAAGACCCATTGTAAGTTGCGGAAAAAGATAGTGAAAAGTAATGGTGAAGGCGAATTGCATTCGGTCATAAAAAAGCATTTCTTCCATAGTGGTATTTTATTTATGAAGTCCCACAAATTTACCCATTAAAACCCGAATTTCCTGCCTTTAAAAAAAGTTTATCGCCTGATATTTGTTAAACTTTTCAACAATTTGAATGGTGTAAATTACACTTATATTTAATTCTGATGCGCACAAAGTTTGTCATTTCGACGAAGGAGAAATCTTCACGAGAAACTCGACAAAGATTGGGTTTACGTTGCGGAGTTACTTGCGAAGATTTCTCCTTCGTCGAAATGACAATATCGTAGATATATTTGGACTTGGAACTGCGTGCTTAAAAAACTACTCTTTTTTTAGAATCCCTTTTGCTACGCTTTCATTTATTAAGTCTTCGGCATAATTCCATAAAGTTTTAGAACCTTCTTTTATGACGCTTTTTTTCTCGTAGACTTTTTTATAATTTACGCCAAATTCCTTCCAGGTTCCACCATTATTAGATGTATTTTGCAATAAAGGTTCTAATCTGTCCATTGATTTTGCAAATTTTGCTTCATTGGTTTCTCCGGCTTCAAATTCTTCCCATATAGCAATTAAATCTTGGGCTTGTTTTTCAGGAAGCAAACCAAAAATACGATTTGCTGCCAATCGTTCTTCGTCAGTATTATCGTGACTTTTTTGTGTATCATATATAAAAACATCTCCGGCGTCGATTTCGACAATATCGTGTATCAAAACCATTTTTACAACTTTTAAAACATCAATAGGTTCATCAGAATGCTCAGCCAAAACAATTGCCATTAAAGCCAAATGCCAGCTATGTTCTGCGTCATTTTCGTTTCGGTCACTATTAAACAGCTTCGTTTTTCGCTGAATGTATTTTACTTTATCAATTTCTTTTATAAAAGCAATTTGGTTTAATAAATCTTCTGTGTTCATATCGGGAATGTTTTATAAATGTAAAATTACAAAATGCTTCTCTTTATCAAATCATACTTCTTGAATATACTCGTTTTGCATTTTCCTATAGGACTTATATGGTAAAACCATTAAATCTTTTTTTACATAAAAATCAAATTTCTGTAACATTAGTCACTTATTTTAAGGAAAAACTAGGTTACCTTTGTATTCCCATATTTTTAGAATATTTATCATGAAAATAGAACAAATTTACACCGGATGCCTTGCTCAAGGTGCTTATTATATTACTTCAAATGGCGAAGCTGCAATTATTGATCCGCTTCGTGAAATCCAGCCTTATCTCGATCGTTTAGAACGTGATGCCGTAAAACTGAAATATATTTTTGAAACGCATTTTCACGCTGATTTTGTTTCCGGACATATCGATTTAAGCAAAGAAACTGAGGCGCCAATTGTTTACGGACCTAATGCGGCTTGCGAATTTGATTGCATATCTGCGAAAGACGGACAAGAATTTAAAATTGGAAAAATTACAATAAAAGCGTTACATACTCCGGGTCACACCATGGAAAGCACAACCTATTTATTAATTGACGAAAACGGAAAAGATCACGCTATTTTCTCTGGAGATACCTTATTTATTGGCGATGTTGGTCGTCCGGATCTGGCGCAAAAAGCTGCCGGAATGACACAAGATCAATTGGCAGGAATTTTATATCATTCCTTAAGAGATAAAATCATGACTCTTGCTGATGATGTAATTGTTTATCCTGCGCATGGTGCAGGAAGCGCTTGCGGTAAAAACATGAGTAAAGAAACCGTTTCGACTATTGGAAACCAAAAAGCTACTAATTATGCTTTGCGCGCTAATATGACTGAAGCCGAATTTATCACTGAAGTAACCGACGGATTATTACCTCCGCCAGCTTATTTCAGTATGAATGTTGCCATGAATAAAGGCGGTTACGAAAGCTTTGAATCGGTTTTGAATAACGGAATGAAAGCCATTGATGTAAAAGAATTTGAGGCTGTTGCCGAAGAAACCGGAGCATTGATTTTAGACACCAGAAAAAGTGCCGATTTTCATAAAGGATTTATTCCGCAATCTATAAATATTGGAATCAATGGTGATTTTGCACCGTGGGTTGGAACTTTGATTGCAGATGTAAAACAACCTATTATATTAGTAACCGAAAGCGGTCTTGAAGAAGAAACCGTAACGCGTTTAAGCCGTGTAGGTTTCGATGCAATTATTGGACATCTTGAAGGAGGGTTTGAAGCCTGGGAAAAAGCAGGTTTTGAAGTGGATACGGTAAACCGAATTTCGGCTGAACAATTTGCAGGTGAATTCAAAATTGAAGAAGACAAAATAATTGATGTTCGTAAAGAAACCGAATACGAGGCAGAACATATCGAAGATGCTTACAGCAAACCTCTAGCTTATATTAATGACTGGGTAAAAGACATTAACCCAAATGAACATTTTTACCTGCATTGCGCCGGAGGATATCGCAGTATGATCGCAGCATCGATTTTGCAAGCACGTGGTTTCAGGAATTTTACCGAAATTGACGGTGGTTTTGGAGCAATTGCAAAAACGAATATTCCAAAATCAGATTTTGTTTGTAAGAGCAAGGTATTGAAAGCATAAACATTGAATATTAATTTTCACCATATAAGTGATATAAGTTCATTTTAGTTTGGGATCATTTTAAATCTACATCTTATATTTTAACTTTTCAAAGTAATGTAAGAAGCTCCAACTTATAATTTCTTATATCACTTATATGGTAAAAAATAAAAATCTAATTTTTAAAGTAAAACATGAGTCTAATCGAAATCATCAAAGAACCTTGGCCTTGGTATGTTGCAGGTCCGTTAATTGGACTAACTGTTCCGATTTTATTAATTATCGGAAACAAATCTTTCGGGATTAGTTCCTCACTTCGTCATATTTGCGCGGCTTGTATTCCTGCGAATATCTCGTTCTTTAAATACGACTGGAAAAAAGAAAGTTGGAATTTATTCTTCGTTTTCGGAATTTTCCTTGGCGGAATAATTGCTGCATATTTTTTGGCAAATCCAAATCCGGTTGAAATCACGCCGCAGCTTTCAGAACAATTAGCGACTTACGGAATCACGGATCATTCCGGATTATTGCCAAAAGAGCTTTTTTCGTGGGAAAGTTTATTCACACTTCGTGGTTTTATCATGATTGTGTTAGGAGGATTTCTAGTAGGTTTTGGAACACGTTATGCGGGAGGTTGTACAAGTGGACACGCCATTATGGGAATTTCAAATTTACAATGGCCTTCATTAGTAGCTACAATCTGTTTTATGATTGGCGGTTTTATTATGGCAAATTTGATTTTACCTTATATCCTTTCACTTTAAAATTTCAAAAATGAATAATTTAGAAAATAAAAATACTGATACAGAAGGAATCAACGGAAGTCAAATCAAAGATTCAGGATTCTCAAACTTAAAATATCTTTTGGTTGGAATCTTTTTTGGGATTGTATTCGTAAAAGCCGAAATTATCAGCTGGTTCCGTATTCAGGAAATGTTTCAGTTACAATCTTTCTTTATGTATGGTGTAATTGGCAGCGCTGTAGTCGTTGGGGTTATATCCGTTCAGATAATTAAAAAATTCAACATCAAAACCATTCAGGGAGAAAAAATCGAAATCCAGCCTAAAACTTTTAACAAAGGACAAATTTATGGCGGCTTAATGTTTGGTTTTGGCTGGGCAATAACCGGAGCTTGTCCAGGTCCGCTTTTTGCTCAAATTGGGACAGGAGTCACCGTAATTGTAGTTACTTTAATAAGTGCCATTTTAGGAACCTGGTTTTACGGTCTAATCAAAGACAAACTTCCTCATTAAGATTTAAAATATAAAAAATGAGCAACACAACAGAACAACTACTATTAAGAAAAGCTGATATTTCAGAAGTACCTGTTATCTGGACGATTATACAAGATGCTATCGAACAAAGACGTCAGGAAGGAAGTTCGCAATGGCAAGACGGTTACCCTAATGAAGTTTCGATTAGTAACGACATCAAAAATGGCTACGGATACGTACTTACAGAAAACGAAACTATTTTGTGTTACGCAGCTATTATTTTCGACAAAGAACCAGCATACGAAGACATAGAAGGTAAATGGCTTACCAACGGAGATTATAGTGTTGTACATCGTGTAGCCGTATCGAAATTGGCAAAAGGAAAAGGTATCGCAACCAAACTCTTTAAAAGCATCGAAGGTTTGTGCCTCAAAAAAAATATTAATAGTATAAAAGTAGATACCAACTTTGACAATATTCCGATGCTTAAAATTTTAGACAAATTAGAGTACACTTATTGTGGTGAAGTATATTTTAGAGGAGCAGCCCGAAAAGCTTTCGAAAAAAAGCTAGCCTAAAATATACAATCTCAATATTACAAATCAACCCCGACAGAATTCAAAAAACTGTCGGGTTTCTTATTAAAGCGTATCAAAAAAATGAACAAAATATATTTTCAGATTTTATTATCCTTATTTTTAATAAGTTGCTCCAATATTAAAAAATCAACAGTTCAGACATCAAATAAAACCTATGATGTTCAGCTTGATAGTTTAGAGTTATTTGATCAATCCAGAAACCGCAAAATTCCGGTTGCACTTTATCATCCAAAATCTGATACGAAAATAAACAACCAGCAACTTATAATCTTCAGTCACGGTTACGGAGAAAATAAAGGCGGAGACAATAAAATCTATTCTTACTTAACAGAACATTTAGCATCGCAAGGATATTTCGTTATCAGCATTCAGCACGAATTACCTACCGATGATCTTTTGCCAATGGAAGGAGATCTAAAAGTTACAAGAAGACCAAATTGGGAACGAGGCACAGAAAACATTCTTTATGTTTTAAACGAATTTAAAACAATCAAACCCGAATTAGATTTCAAGCACCTAACACTAATTGGCCATTCGAACGGCGGAGACATGACAGCTTTATTCGCTACCAAATATCCCAAACTGGTTTATAAAATAATCACAATGGACAATCGAAGAATGCCTCTTCCAAGAGTTAAGCATCCTAAAATATATACGTTGCGTTCTAAAAACTATGCAGCAGACGAAGGCGTATTACCCACCGAGCAAGAACAAAAGAAATACGGAATGACAGTTCAGTTCACCCCAATCAACCACAGCGACATGGACAATGATGCAACAACCGAAGAACGAAAAATACTATTTAACCACATCGAAAAATACTTAAGTAAATAATAATTTTTCAGTTCCAATTGGAATTTGGAATTTAAAAATTTGATATTAAAAGCATTGCGGCGTGCCACCATCCCGATAAGAGGGCAAATATACTTTGCGCTTATACGCCCTCTTATCGGCATGCTGTCGGGCTATCCACGCTACTTAGGTAGCCTGCTCCTATCCCTCACGCGCGTAAACGAAAGAACTTATTTCAAAAAATCAAAAGTTTCGTTTTTTCGAATCTTTATAAAAACACTATTTTGATGCAATTATTACCTCTACTCCTATTTCTTCTAGTTTCGTTTTGGTTTCGTTATCGATTCCATCATCAGTAATCAACACATCAATTTTATCTAAATTGCATATCTTGCCAAAGCCTCTAACATTCATTTTTGTAGAATCTACCAGCACAATAACCTTTTCTGCCACTGAAATCATAACTTGATTAAGATGTGCTTCTAAAGCATTTGAGGTGCTTAAACCAAAATCTAAATGAAGCCCATCTGCACCTAAAAACAATTTATTACAGGAAAATTGATTCAGTATTGCTTCAGAAATTGGCCCAATAACTGAATTTGAACTTTTCCTGACATCACCACCCAACTGTATTGTATCTACATTTGTTTCATTACTTAGTTCTAATGAAACCTTTAAAGAAGGCGTTAGCACTGTTAATTTTTGAAATCCTGAAATAATCTGCGCTAAGTATTGAATATTAGATCCTGAACCTAATATGATGTAATCGAAATTATTAATGTACTTTAAAGCTTCTTTTGCAATTTGCTTTTTTTGCTCTACCTGCAATCCTTCTTTATCACTTAAATCCCTTTCGAAAGCATAAATAGGCTGTTTACTTGCACCGCCATGTGTACGGTGTAACAAGTTTTCATTTTCTAAAAAGTTCAAATCCTTTCTTATTGTTACGGTTGAAACATTAAGAATTTCACACAAATCAGCCACATTTACATGTCCATTTTTGTCCAGTTCTTTAAGTATTTCTTCTTGTCTTTTGTTTATAATAACCATAATAGCCTGATAATATTAAGATTTTTGAAGGTATAAATGTACGATAAAAAAATAATTCAAAAAAAACCTTATTTTATTACTTTAGTTTCGTTTAGTTTCGTTAATTTTGCTTTAAAGAAACAAAAAACAACAAAAGAAACAAAAACAAACACTATATGAAACGTTCAGAACAGTTATCGAAACTAAAAAACACTGAAAAGTGGGATGTAATTGTAATAGGTGGTGGAGCTAGTGGTCTTGGAACTGCTCTTGATGCAGCAAGCAGAGGGTATAAAACCATTTTAGTAGAAGCGATAGATTTTGCAAAAGGTACTTCAAGCAGAAGCACAAAATTAGTTCATGGCGGTGTACGTTACTTAGAACAAGGTGATGTACACTTAGTAAAAGAAGCCCTTAAAGAAAGAGGTTTAATGGCACAAAATGCCGGACATTTAGTTAAAAACCAATCTTTTGTAATTCCAAATTACAATTGGTGGGGCGGTTATTTTTACACCATTGGTTTAACCATTTACGATTTACTGGCCGGACGTTTGAGTTTGGGCCGTTCAAAATATATTTCGAAAAGAAAAACAATCGAAATGCTTCCTAACGTAGAAGAAAAAGGTCTAACAAGCGGAGTAATTTATCATGACGGACAATTTGATGATTCACGTCTTGCTATCAATATTGCCCAAACAGCAGCAGAAAAAGGCGCCTGTATTTTAAATTACTGTAAAGTTGTAAACTTATTAAAAGATGACAACAATCAAGTTATTGGTGTACAAGTACTAGATCAGGAAACAGGAGACAAATATGATTTAAAAGGATCTGCCATTATTAATGCAACAGGAGTTTTTACAAATGCTATAATGAAACTAAACGATACCGTTTATAAAAAATATATTGTTCCAAGTCAGGGAATTCACCTGGTTTTTGACAAATCGTTTTTACCTGGCGATCATGCTTTAATGATTCCTAAAACAAGCGACGGAAGAGTTTTATTTGCTGTGCCGTGGCATAATCGAATCGTAGTTGGAACAACTGATACATTAATCAAGAAACAAAGTTTAGAGCCAATTGCCTTAGAAAGCGAAATTGAGTTTGTACTGGAAACAGCACAACGATTTTTAGCAAAAAAACCAACCAGAGCCGACGTTTTATCTGTTTACGCTGGTTTACGTCCTTTGGCAGCACCAAAAGAAGAAGGAAAAAGCACCAAAGAAGTTTCAAGAAGTCATAAAATCATAGTTTCTGAAACCGGTTTAATAACCATTACAGGCGGAAAATGGACCACTTATAGAAAAATTGCCGAAGACATTATAGACAAAGCAATTAAAACACGAAAAATACCTGCAAAAGGATGTAATACAGAACATCTTTCTATTCATGGAAATCAGCCTACTACAACTTTAGACAGAGAAAACCACTTATACATTTATGGTTCTGATATTCCTAAAATACGCCAATTGCAACAAAATGAACCTGAATTAAACGAAAAAGTACATCCAGATCACGAGTTCACAATGGCAGAAGCAGCCTGGGCGATTCGATACGAAATGGCAAGAACTGTCGATGATATTTTAGCAAGACGTGTTCGTTTATTATTCTTAGATGCAAGAGCAGCAGTTCAGTCTTCTGAAAAAGTAGCAAGATTACTTGCTAAAGAACTAGGACATGACGAAGCCTGGATAACTCAGGAGATTGCAAATTTCAAAGATATTTCAAAAGGATTTTTTCTATCTGAATTTCGATAGAAGAATCTGAATTTCAATAGAACTTTATTAACTTAAATATATACTATAAACCATGCAAAACAAACTAATTTTAGCTCTAGATCAAGGAACAACTTCCTCCAGAGCTATTCTATTTAATCATGGAGGAGAAATCGTAAGTCTTTCTCAAAAACCATTTGAACAAATTTTTCCAAAACCAGGATGGGTAGAACATGATCCTAACGAAATCTGGTCTTCGCAAATAAGTACAGCCGCAGAAGTAATTGCCAAAGTTGGAATTTCAGGCAGAGAAATTGCTGCGATTGGAATAACCAATCAGCGTGAAACTACTATTGTGTGGGACAGAGAAACCAGTGAACCTGTCTATAATGCTATTGTTTGGCAAGATCGCAGAACAGCAAAATTTTGTGACGAATTAAAAGCGCAAGGTCATGCTGATATGATTCAAAACAAAACAGGCTTAATTCTGGATGCTTATTTCTCCGGAACAAAAGTAAAATGGATTTTAGATAATGTTCCCGGAGCACGTAAAAAAGCAGAAGAAGGAAAACTTTGTTTTGGAACTGTTGATACATGGTTAATATGGAAATTAACCCGCAGCAAATTATTCATGACTGATGTTTCTAATGCCAGCAGAACTTTATTATTCAACATTCATACTTTAGAATGGGACAATGAATTATTAGAATTATTCGACATTCCAAGAGCGATGTTACCTGAAGTAAAACAAAGCAGTGAAATTTACGGTGAAACCTGCACTACCCTATTTGCAACAAAAATTCCTATTGCAGGAGTTGCAGGAGATCAGCAAGCTGCCCTTTTTGGTCAATTGTGTACTAGTTCAGGTATGGTAAAAAATACTTATGGAACAGGTTGTTTCATGCTAATGAATACGGGCGAAAAACCCATTCTTTCCAGAAATAACTTATTGACTACAGTAGCCTGGAAAATTAACGGAAAAACGACCTATGCTTTAGAAGGAAGTGTCTTCGTTGGAGGTGCAGCCGTACAATGGTTACGAGATGGAGCAAAAATGATTAACTCATCAGAAGAAATTGAATCTCTTGCATCAAGCGTACCTGACAACGGCGGAGTATATTTTGTTCCTGCCTTAACCGGTTTAGGAGCTCCATACTGGGATCAATATGCCAGAGGTGCAATGTTTGGAATAACAAGAGGAACAACAAATGCACATATTGCCAGAGCAACTTTAGAAGGAATTGCCTATCAGGTAAATGATTTAGTGAAAGCGATGGAAGCTGATTTTGGAGACAAAGGAAAAGAACTGAGAGTTGACGGAGGTGCTGCTACCAATAATTTATTGATGCAATTTCAATCGGATATTTTTGGATCTACGGTTACCCGACCAAAAACACTGGAAACAACAGCCCTTGGCGCCGCTTATCTCGCCGGACTTGCTGTAGGATATTGGGCAAGCTTAGATGATTTGAAAGAACAATGGTCTATAGATAAGGTCTTTTCGCCAGAAATGGAAGAAAAACAAGTAAATATACTTGTGAAAAACTGGGACAAAGCTGTTGGACGCGCATCAAACTGGATTGAAGAATAACTAAAAACTAACGATATGACCCCTTTTATAGCAGAAATTTTAGGTACAATGGTAATGATTTTACTAGGAAATGGCGTTGTTGCAAACGTCAATCTTAAAGGTACAATTGGTAATAATTCAGGTTGGATTGTTGTTACAACCGCATGGGCTTTTGCCGTATTTGTAGGCGTAACTATTGCAGGACCTGTGAGCGGCGCACATTTAAATCCTGTTGTTACAATTGGTTTAGCACTTATAGGAAAATTTAGCTGGAGTTTAGTTCCTACCTATATATTAGGTGAAATAATCGGTGCAATGTTAGGCGCACTTTTAGTATGGTTATCCCATAAAGACCATTTTGCCGCAACAGAAGATGAAGGTGCAAAACTGGCTTGTTTTTCTACAGGACCAGCCATCAAAAATAATTTCTCTAATTTGCTAAGTGAAGCAATTGCGACTTTCGTTTTGATATTTTCTATTTTTTATATCGCCGGACCAAGTTTACAAATTACAGCTGATACTAATGCAACAATTGGCTTAGGAACTATAGGTGCACTTCCTGTTGCTATAGTCGTATGGGCAATTGGTCTTTCGTTAGGAGGTACTACCGGATATGCTATAAATCCTGCAAGAGATTTAGGACCAAGAATTATACATGCTATTTTACCTATAAAAGGAAGTAGCAACTGGGGATACGCCTGGATACCTATCGTAGGTCCAATAATTGGAGCTTCATTGGCTGCTGGATTATACCTCATTCTTAATTAACAATATCCTCTTTTAATCTAAAAATTTCATGAAAAATCTTTTTCTTTCTATGATCACAATCATAGGACTAGCTGGCTATGCTCAAGAAACAACGCCGGAAATTGCGACCAGTAAAGAACCAAGCCGATTAAATTTTAATGTTACACTTGCAACCAGTCACCTTTGGAGAGGATTAATCATTAGCCCTAGCATGACTGCCATGGGAGATATTCATTACACCTTTGATAAAAAACGAAAATTTTCGGTTGGGGTTTGGGGTGGTAACAGTTTTGATGGTAAATATACTGAGGTAGATTATTATGTTCAGTACAAACATAAAGGTTTTACAATTGGTCTGTGGGATTTATTCAACACTACAAATGTGGAACATCCGGAGGTTTTTAATTACGATAAAAACACTACAACACATCTTATTGATTTAAGAACTTCATATCGCTTTTCTCAGGAATTTCCTTTACGAATAGAGGCTGACATAATTCTATATGGAAATGATAAAGAACTAAAATCTGATCTTGATTATAAAAGCAGATATTCAACTTACGTAGAATTAGGATATCCGTTGATAAAAAACAACGAAATAACATTAGACGCTTATGTAGGTGCAGGATTTTCGCTTGACGGAAAAACAAATCTCTATGTTAAAGATTCTGATAGTAATTTTAATATCGTAAATACAGGACTTAAAGCCTCTAAAGATATTTCGATATTTCAATATAAACTTCCCGTTTTTGCAGGTATTATGTGGAATCCAGCTGAGAAATATACTCGTATGCAACTTGGAGTTTCATTATTCTAAAGCTAAACAGCAATTATTTTTTCCACTAAACCCAACAAGCCTTTAAAAACTTGTTGGGTTTAGTGTTTTTATATCAATCTTTAAAAAAGGAAACTCAAAAATATTAAAGAACTTTAAACTATCGTTAAATATCAAACAATCAATATTTTAAATTAAAAAATATAGTATTTTTATTGCAGTTTTTAAGGAATCACATTACTATCAATTCTAAGTTATTTGAATTAACAAAAAATTAACATGACATTTGTATATACAACTATTAAAAGATATACATTTGTATATACAAATTATACACTTACGACTATGACAATTGAAGAGGTTATAAAAAGTACAGTTAAGATGGATAATGCGAAAAAAGTTATTCTGAATATCATGTACACGCAAAACGTGATTCAGGATCATTTCAACGAGTTGATAAAACCGTATGATTTATCCGGAGAGCAATATAATGTGTTACGTATATTAAGAGGACAAAAAGGAAATCCTGCTAATATGTGTGTAATACAGGAACGTATGCTTGCTAAAACAAGTAATACAACGCGATTAGTAGACAAACTATTATTAAAGGATTTTGTTACAAGAAATGTTTGCCTTGGCAATCGTCGTAAAATTGAAGTTCTGATCACCCAAAAGGGATTAGATGTTTTGAAAGAATTAGACCCGAAAGTAGATGAACACGAGCGTGCATTTGCCGAGAATATAAGTCCTGAAGAATTAGAATTACTGAATAAATTATTAGAAAAATACCGAACCCAACAAAATTAATATTTATGAGCACATTATTAGACAATCTAAACTGGAGATATGCAACTAAAAAATTTGATGCAACCAAAAAAATCTCTGCAGAAGATTTAAATACCTTAAAAGAAGCTGTTAGACTAAGTGCTTCTTCATACGGATTACAACCTTACAAAGTAATTATCGTAGAAAATCCGGAAATTAGAGAGCAATTAAAAGCTGCTGCTTACGGACAAACTCAAATTACAGATGCTTCTCAACTATTTATTTTTGCAAACGACTTAAACGCCGGAGCAGAATCTGTAGATGCTTACATCAAAAATATCAGCGAAACAAGAGGTGTTCCTGTTGATGCTTTGGCTGGATTTGCTGATATGATGAAAGGTACAATCGCTAACTTATCACAAGATGCTAAAAATATCTGGACAGCAAAACAAACTTATATCGCTTTAGGAACTTTATTAAGTGCTGCATCTGAATTAAAAATTGATGCAACGCCAATGGAAGGTTTTAATCCTGCTGCATTCAATGAAATCTTAGGCTTAGATAAATTAGGTTTAAACGCTTCAGTTATTGCTACTGTAGGATACAGACATAATGAGGACGACGCTCAACATTACAAAAAAGTTAGAAAATCTCACGAGGAATTATTTATCACTATATAATTATTATTAATCCAAAATCAATTTTAACAACATGAAAAATTTAAAAACAATTGCAATAGCATTATTCGTAGCAGCGGCTAGTATTTCAGTAAATGCTCAAACTAAAAAAATCGACGTAAAAGCATCTACTATCAAATGGGTAGGTAAAAAAGTAACTGGAGAACACTCTGGAACTGTAAACTTTAAAGATGGAGCTGTAGTTTTTAAAGGAAAAAAATTAACTGGTGGATCTTTCACTGTTGATATGACTTCTTTAACTTCAACTGACTTAACTGGAGAATATCAAGGAAAATTGAATGGTCACTTAAAAGCTGACGATTTCTTTGGAACGGATAAATTCCCAACTGCAAAATTAGTTTTCAAAACTATCGGAGCTAAAGCAACTGACGTTTATACTGTAACTGCTGACTTAACTATCAAAGGAATTACTAAACCAGTAACTTTTGACATCGCTGTAAACGGAAACACTGCTACAACAGCTTTCAAAGTTGACAGAACTAAATACGATATCAAATACAACTCTGGTAACTTCTTCGAAAACTTAGGAGATAAAACTATCAATGACGATTTCGAATTAACTGTAGCTTTAAAATTCTAATTTTAAGATTTACTAATTCTTATAATAACACCCCAATAGTTAGTAACTATTGGGGTTTGTTTTTTTTATTTATTTTCAAAAACATAACCTCCTTAACAATCACGTAACACTTTCGTAACAACATACAGGACTTTGATTAACATTCGGCTTCTAATTTTGGGGTAATTAAAAAACAAAACTAGAAATTCAAAATCATAGTTATGAAAACAAAAACATGTATTGTAATTATTACTCTTCTAAGCACTTTATTTATACAAGCCCAACAACCTAAAGGAATTATAGGCAACACAAACTGGATGAGCAACTGGACCAATTTTAAACCAGCCAACACTGAATATAGCGAAGCTACAAACATTATTGCAGGAACTATTGATAAAGACACTAAACTTACCAAACGTAATACATATCAATTAGTTGGAGTTGTTTACGTAACCAAAAATGCAGTTTTAACCATAGAGCCGGGAACAGTTATTCGCGGCGATGACAAAACTTGTGGAACACTCGTTATTACCAATGGATCAAAAATAATAGCCGAAGGATTAGAAACTGATCCTATTGTTTTTACTTCGAATAAAGAAATAGCAGACAGAAAACCAGGAGATTGGGGCGGCATCATTATACTTGGAAAAGCGCCAATAAACACGATTGGAGGCATACACACGTTACCATTTGATTTAGAACCAATGTTAAATCATTACGGAGGACAAGATGCTGAAGATAATTCAGGAATTTTAAAATATGTTCGTATCGAATATTCCGGCAGAAAACTAAGTGCTGCCAAGGAACTTAACGGACTTTCATTAGCCGGTGTGGGTAAAAAAACAGTTTTAAGTAATATTCAGATTAGTTTTTCTAACGACGATTCTTTCGAATGTTATGGCGGAGATTTGAATATGAATAATCTTGTTTCATACAGAACTACAGATGATGATTTCGATTTTACACAAGGAGCTCAGATTAATATCAATAATAGTATTGCTGTTCGTCATCCATTTTCATCTGATGTTTCAGGATCAAGATGTTTTGAAGTAGATTCATATGATAAAATTGGAAACACTGATATGACTAAAAAAATGACCAAAATAAATGCCAGTAACATTACTTTGGTGAATTTAGAAGAAAACAACCAAGGACTTGTCAGAGAATCCGTTTATGTTAGAGAAGATACTTTTTTTACTTTATCCAATAGTATTATTTCAGGCTTCACTCCGTTTGCGTTATTGGAAGGAAATATTGGAAATGGAGAAGCTAATTTAGCTAAAATAGCTTTCAAAAATTTAATTGTGAATAATTGCAATGGAGGAATTACAAGCGAAGCCGGAGGTGCTAATACAACAATTCAGAAATATTATAATAATCCTGATTTTGAAATTAATTTTACAAGAATAAAAAATATTGAATTGTTTACAATGCCTAATATCAAAGGGAATCCTGATTTTCGAATGAACCAAAACAATACACTGGCAATTGGGAATTAAGCCTTTAAACAAATAATATTTTACAGAATTTAACAATTTTATGGATTATTAAAAGATTTTTTTTACAAATCATGTATTGTAATTCAAATTACATTTATATATTTGTGACATCAAAAATAAGATATGAAAACAATAATGAACAATACTTGGTGGTGGAAGAATTTACGTCAAACGTCGTGAACAAAGCTTCCTATGGTATTGTAAAACTATAAATATAAAAGGCTTGTCATCACGACAAGCCTTTTTTTTTTGGTAAAAACTCAAGCAAAAATATATTAAACTAAAAAACAACATACTTTGAAACCATTTATACTCAACACGCATTACAAACAAATTCTGGCAGATACAATTACTCCGGTAAGTATTTATTTTAAAATCAGAGATAAATTCCCTAATAGTTTATTATTAGAGAGTAGTGATTATCACGGAAATGATAATAGTTTCTCCTACATATGCTGTAACCCTATTGCTACTATTAAAATCGAAAATGAAGTCATATCAAAAACTTTTCCTGATGGAACAACATCACAGGTTAACATTGATTCTTCGACAAACATTCCAGAAGTAATTCAGGAATTTTCGAGCCAGTTTAAATCTGAGAAAAACGATTTTAAATTCATTAATAATGGTTTATTCGGATACATTTCTTACGATGCAGTTCGCTATTTCGAAAAGGTTTCCATCGCTAAAAAAGATAGTGCAACTTTAATTCCGGATGTGTTTTATGCAGTATATCAAAATATCATCGCCATAAATCACTTCAAAAATGAAGCATACATTTTTTGTCATAGTGTAGATGGAAAAAACAATATCTCGGAAATTGAACAATTATTACAATCCAGAAATATTGCATCTTATAAATTCTCTAAAGAAGGCGAAGGTTTCTCTAACTTAACCGATGATGAATTTAAACACAATGTAGCTTTAGCCAAAAAACATTGTTTCCGTGGAGACGTTTTTCAATTGGTATTATCACGTCGTTTCACACAAGGTTTCAAAGGTGATGAATTTAACGTTTACCGCGCTTTAAGAAGTATCAATCCATCACCATATTTATTCTTTTTTGATTATGGAGATTTCAAAATATTTGGTTCTTCGCCCGAAGCACAAATTATCGTAAAAAACAGAAAAGCTGAGATTCACCCAATCGCCGGAACTTTTAAAAGAACCGGAAATGATGAGCGTGATGCCGTTTTAGCAAAACAACTTTCTGAGGATAAAAAAGAAAACAGCGAACACGTAATGTTGGTCGACTTAGCCAGAAATGATTTAAGTAGAAACGGACATGATGTAAATGTCGAAAAATACAGAGAAGTGCAATTTTTCTCGCACGTAATTCATTTGGTTTCTAAAGTTACAGGCCATCTGCATGAAAAAGCAACCACAATGCAGGTTGTTGCAGATACTTTTCCGGCGGGTACTTTAAGCGGTGCTCCAAAACACAGAGCGATGCAATTAATAGAAGATTACGAAAAAACAAATCGTAATTTTTACGGAGGCGCAATTGGTTTCATGGATTTTGAAGGCAACTTTAATCACGCGATTATGATTCGAACATTCCTGAGCAAAAACCATCAGTTACATTGTCAGGCCGGAGCCGGAATCGTAGCAAGTTCTGACGAAGAAAGTGAAATGCAGGAAGTTTATAATAAATTAAGAGCATTGAATACAGCGCTTGAAATGGCGGAGAAAATTTAGTTTTCAGTCGCAGTTTTCAGTCACAGTTGCAAACTTGAAACTTGAAACAAAACAAACAATAAACCATAAAACCTATGAAAAATTTAATTGCTATTGCTTTTGCTTTCGTTCTTTTAGTATCATGTGAATCTAAGAAAGAAACAACAGTAATTCCGTTGGTTGGAACCTGGCGTCTGATATCAGCAGAAACCACTGAAAAAGATTCAACGTTCTCGACTTTCAATCCAAAAACGAAGATGATAAAAATTATAAATAACACTCATTTTGCATTTTTCAATCATGATTTAAATAATGGTAAAGATTCAACAAATGCAGTATTTTTTGGCGGAGGCGGAAAATATACTTTAAAAGATAGTATTTATACTGAGAATTTAGAGTTCTTCAATAACAGACAATGGGAAAATGGAAAATTTGAATTTGTGGTAAAAATTAAAAATGACACTTTAACTCAAAAAGGAATTGAAAAAGTAGAGAAATTAGGAATCGATCGCATTATTACAGAAAAATACGTTCGAGAAAAGTAAAAAAAATAGTTTTCAGTTACAGTTTTCAGTTACAGTTTTCAGTTACAGAACTTGAAACATGAAACAAAAGAAAACTTGAAACAAAATAAAAACAAAATGAAAAAAATATTAGTTATAGACAATTACGATAGTTTCACTTATAATTTAGTGCACTATTTAGAGGATTTAAATTGCGAGGTTACGGTTTACAGAAACGACGAATTCGAAATTGATGAAATCGCTGCTTTCGATAAAATACTTCTTTCCCCAGGTCCCGGAATTCCGGATGAAGCAGGTTTATTAAAAGCAGTAATCGCAAAATATGCTCCAACAAAAAGCATTTTAGGCGTTTGTTTGGGACAACAAGCCATTGGAGAAGTTTTTGGCGGAACACTTTCTAACCTTGATAAAGTATATCATGGTGTTGCAACAAACGTAAAAACAGTAGTTTCAGATGAAATTTTGTTTGAAGGTTTAGGAAATGAATTCGAAGTAGGACGTTATCATTCATGGGTTGTTGATTCAAATTTACCAGATGTTCTGGAAGCAACTTCAATCGATGAAAACGGACAAATTATGTCACTAAGACATAAAACTTATGATGTAAGAGGCGTTCAGTTTCATCCGGAAAGCGTGCTTACGCCAAAAGGGAAATTGATTTTAGAGAACTGGATAAAGAGCTAGTTTACAGTATTCAGTCTCAGAAAAAACCTTAGCAACTTAGAATCTCAAAAAATGATAACTATTTCAGAAACTAAAGAAATCAATCTTGAAGATATATTGGTTTTATACAAAGCAAACGAATGGAGTTCAGCAAATAAGCCAAACGAATTATATAATGCTCTTTTAAATTCAGAAACCTTAATTACGGCTTGGGAAGGAAAAAAATTAGTCGGACTTGGGAATGCAATTTCTGATGGATTTTTAACGGTTTATTATCCGCATTTATTAGTGCTTCCAGATTATCAGGGAAAAGGAATTGGGAAATTGATTGTAGATAAAATGCAGGAAAAATACAGTCACTTTCATATGCAAATGTTAACCGCTGACGGTAGATCTGTTGATTTCTACAAGAAAAACGGATTTGAAAGAGCCGGAAAAACAGAGCCCATGTGGATTTATCAGGGAAATGAACATTAAAGCAGTTTACAGTCTCAGTTTACAGAAAAAAGCCTAGCAACTTAGAACCTTAAAAAAATGAAAAATATACTAAATAAATTAATCAACCACGAAGTGCTTTCTAAAGAAGAAGCTAAAAACGTATTGATTAATATTTCGAGCGGTCAATATAATCCAAGTCAGATTTCGGCATTTTTGACCGTGTTTATGATGCGAAGCATTACAATTGATGAACTTTCCGGATTTCGTGAAGCATTATTAGAATTGTGCGTTCGTGTTGATTTATCAGCTTACAATACAATCGATTTATGCGGGACAGGCGGTGACGGAAAAGACACTTTCAATATCTCAACTTTAGCTTCGTTTATATCTGCAGGAGCAGGAATAAAAGTAGCCAAACACGGAAATTACGGTGTTTCATCGATTTCAGGATCAAGCAACGTAATGGAAAAAATGGGAATTAAATTCAGTAATGATCCTTCATTTTTAGAAAAATGTATAGATAAAGCCGGAATTTGCGTCTTGCACGCTCCCCTATTTCACCCTGCTATGAAAAACGTTGGACCAATCCGTAAAGAATTAGCGGTAAAAACCTTCTTTAATATGTTGGGACCAATGGTGAATCCTTCGTTTCCACAAAATCAATTAGTAGGTGTTTTCAATCTTGAATTAGCTAGAATGTATGCTTATTTATATCAAAATACGGATATCAATTTCACGATTTTACATTCGCTTGACGGATATGACGAAATCTCCTTAACCGGTCCAACCAAAACGATCACATCACATATGGAAGGAATGTTAAACTCTTCAGATTTTGGCGTTAGACTTTTATCTCAAAGCGAAATCGAAGGTGGAAAAACAATCGAAGAGTCGGCAGAAATGTTTACCAATATCATTTCAGGAAAAGGAACTGAAGCACAGAATAATGTAGTTTTAGCCAATGCTGCAATGGCAATCGCAACGGTTACAAAGTGTTCTCCGCTCGAAGGTTTTGAATTGGCAAAAGAGAGTCTGTTCTCAGGAAAGGGATTAAAAGCATTGCAGACATTACAAGAATTAAGCAAATAAGAAACAAACACAAATTTCACGAATTAGCACAAATTAACTTTGCGTCTTTGTGACTTTGTGGCAAAACAAAAGCCATGAATATTTTAGATAAAATAATATTTGATAAACAACGAGAAGTCGTTCTTAAAAAATCGATCATTCCGGTTTCGCAGTTGGAAAGTTCTGTTTTTTTCGAAAGACAAACGATTTCTTTGAGTCAGAAACTAAAAACAAGTTCAACCGGAATTATCGCTGAACACAAACGCCGTTCGCCTTCAAAATCAGTAATCAATCATAGTTTTACGGTTGAAGAAGTTGTGAAAGGTTACGAAAATGCAGGCGCTTGCGGAATTTCTGTTTTAACGGACGGAAAATATTTTGGAGGTTCACTTGATGATTTACTTTTGGCAAGAGCGAGTGTAAATATTCCGCTATTGCGAAAAGAATTTATTGTCGATGAATACCAGATTCTCGAAGCTAAAGCTTTTGGCGCCGATTTAATTTTATTGATTGCTGCGGTTTTAACACGCGAAGAAATCAAATTGTTATCAGAATTTGCAAAAAAATTGGGTTTAGAAGTTTTACTTGAAGTTCACAATCAGGAAGAATTAGAAAAATCGATTATGCCTAGTTTAGATATGATTGGTGTAAACAACAGAAACTTGAAAACTTTTGAAGTAAGTCTGGATTTCAGTAAACAACTGGCATCACAAATTCCGGATGATTTTGTAAAAGTATCCGAAAGCGGAATCTCATCAATAGAAGCCATTTCAGAACTTAGACCTTACGGTTACAACGGATTCTTAATTGGAGAAAACTTCATGAAAACCGACAACGCCGGAAAAGCAGCTATTGACTTTATTAGTCAGCTCTAGGCTTTAAGCTATAAGCAATACCCCTTCTTAACATTACTAATTTAGCCTAAAGCCTACAGCTTAAAGCTTAAAGCATCAAAAAAAATGAAACTCAAAATATGCGGCATGAAATATCCTGAGAATATTCTCGAAGTAGGCGCACTCCTACCCGATTATATGGGATTTATTTTCTATGAGAAATCTGCTCGATATTTTACCGGAAAGATTCCAGAACTTATAAAAACAATTAAAAAAACTGGTGTTTTTGTACATGAATCTATTGAGAATATCATAGTCAAAATAAAAGAACACAATTTACAGGCCATTCAGTTACACGGCGATGAATCTGTTGAATATTGTGAGGAATTAAAAAATAAAATCGATAAGGAAGTCGAAATCATAAAAGTGTTTTCAGTTGGAGACAATTTTGATTTCGAAAGTATAAAGCCTTTTGAAAATGTCTGTGATTATTTTCTGTTTGATACCAAAGGAAAATTACCGGGAGGAAACGGAACAATTTTCGATTGGAAAATATTAAAAAATTATAAATCTGATAAGCCCTTTTTCTTAAGTGGTGGTATTGGAATAGAAGAAATAGCAGCGATTAAAAATCTAAAATTACCGGTTTACGCCATTGATGTAAATAGTAGATTTGAAATTGAGCCCGGATTAAAAAACAAAAACCTATTAACCAATTTCAAACGAAAACTTGAAATTGTCAACCTTTAAAATTTCGAAAAAATGAATTTTAACGTCAACGAAAAAGGATATTACGGAGAATTTGGAGGAGCTTACATTCCTGAAATGCTGTATCCAAATGTAGAAGAATTACGCCAGAATTATTTAAAAATAACAAGCGAGCCTGATTTTAAAGCCGAGTTTGACCAATTACTAAAAGATTACGTTGGGCGTCCAAGTCCGCTTTATTTTGCAAAACGTTTATCTGAAAAATACAATACCAAAGTTTACTTAAAAAGAGAAGACTTAAACCATACCGGAGCACATAAAGTAAACAATACAATTGGACAAATATTAGTAGCGAAACGTTTGGGTAAAAAAAGAATTATCGCCGAAACAGGAGCTGGTCAACATGGCGTGGCAACTGCTACTGTTTGTGCTCTTATGGGAATGGAATGTATCGTGTATATGGGCGAAATCGACATTGCACGTCAGGCACCAAACGTGGCTCGAATGAAAATGTTGGGCGCTGAGGTTCGTCCCGCACTTTCAGGTTCAAGAACCCTAAAAGATGCTACAAATGAAGCCATTCGCGATTGGATTAATAATCCTGTTGACACACATTATATTATTGGATCTGCAATTGGTCCACATCCATATCCGGATATGGTTACCCGTTTTCAGAGTGTAATATCTGAGGAAATAAAATGGCAGTTAAAAGAAAAAGAAGGACGTGAAAATCCTGATTATGTAGTCGCTTGTATTGGTGGCGGAAGTAATGCAGCTGGAACATATTATCACTTTTTGCACGAACCCGAAGTTGGAATTATTGCCGTAGAAGCAGCCGGAAAAGGCGTTGATAGCGGTCATAGTGCAGCAACAAGTAAATTAGGAAAAGTAGGCGTTATTCATGGTTGTAAAACCCTTTTAATGCAAACTCCTGACGGGCAAATTACAGAACCCTATTCAATTTCTGCAGGTTTGGATTACCCCGGAGTTGGACCAATGCACGCACATTTGGCACAAACCGGTCGTGGAGAATTCTTTTCGGTTACAGATGATGATGCAATGAATGCTGGTTTACAATTGACAAAACTAGAAGGAATTATTCCGGCGATTGAAAGCGCGCATGCTTTTGCCGTTTTAGACCAAAAGAAATTTAAACCAACTGATATCGTAGTTATCAGTCTTTCTGGCCGTGGCGATAAAGATTTAGACAATTATATTGATTATTTTAAATTATAAGATTAATTTGGGCGTTCCCTTCGGTCGGGCTGTCTGCTATATTCCCAATTAACAAAAACTATGGCTAAAAAGCCATGTTTTTCTAAATTGGGCGATGCCGCTCCCATCCCTAACGCAAACAAATAACGAGAAAAATAGTAATTTATGGAAAAGTTATTCTCATACGGAACATTAAGATCAAAACAAATTCAGATGCAGCTTTTTAATAAAGTGCTAACCGGAACTCGTGATGAGCTGCTGGGTTACAAACTAAAAAGTCTGCAAATTGAAGAAGAATTTGGAATGGCAGACTATGTTGTAGCAGTACCCAGCGCAGATTCTTCAGATCCTATACATGGTGTTGCTTTTAATATTTTGGCTTCAGATTTAGCTAAAGTAGATATATTCGAATCGAATTCATACAAAAGAGTTCAGGTAACATTGAAGTCTGGGAAAGTGGCCTGGGTTTATATAGAAAATAAATAAAAAGTTGATATGATTTTAGCTGCAGCACAAACAAAACCAACAAGAGGAGACATTAAAACTAATTTATTAGATCATTATCGTCTTGTAGAATTGGCTGTGCAAAACGGAGCGCAATTAATTGCATTTCCTGAAATGTCTATTACAGGTTATGAAAGAGAACATGCTCAAAAATTAGCTTTTGAAAAAGATGATTCACGTTTAGATCATCTGAAAAAATTGGCTTTTGAAAATAATATTATTATTGTTGCCGGAGCTCCAATTCAAATTGATTTGGAAATATTTATTGGGGAATTTATAATTTTTCCGGATAATAGAATTGAAATCTACACAAAGCAGTTTTTACATGAAGGAGAAGAGGAATTTTTTCAACCTTCTTTTGATTATAATCCGATGATTAAGATTGAAAATCAAAACATTTCATTTGCTATTTGTGCCGATATTGATAATCCGCTGCATCCGCAAAAAGCCTCTAAAAGAGAAACTGATATTTATATTGCCAGTATTTTCTTTTCGCCAAACGGAATTCCGAATGCATACAGAGATTTGCAAAACTATGCTCAAAAACATCAAATGAATATTTTGATGTCGAATTTCAGTGGTGAATCCTGGGGTTCACCTTCCGCTGGACAAAGTGCTTTCTGGAATAACAAAGGCGAATTGGTTGCTCAAATGAATGATTCAGATTCCGGATTGTTATTACTAGAAAAACAAAATGATAATTGGACAAGTAAGATTATAAAAAATTAAAAAGATACCACAGATTAGAATGATGTTACTGATTCTTGTTGCAAATTATTTCACGCAGATTTAAATGGATTTAAGCTGATTTGCGCAGATTTATTTTTACTAAATCTGCTTAGTCTGCCAAATCTGCGTGAAATAAAAAATCTGAAACAATCTTTTTAACCTCTGGCTAAATAATAACATACTTAACAAGTTTTGGAAACCTGTTAGGATAAAAAATAAAAATGATGAATAGAATAACTCAAAAATTACAAGAAGATAAAAAGATACTTTCGATTTATTTTTCGGCTGGATATCCTAATTTAAATGACACCGTTCAAATCATTCAGGATTTAGAAAAAAATGGTGTTGACTTAATCGAAATTGGTTTGCCTTTTAGTGATCCTTTGGCAGATGGACCAACTATTCAGGCAAGTTCAACTCAGGCGCTTCATAACGGAATGACGACTCAAATTCTTTTTGATCAGTTGAAGAATATCCGCGAAAGCGTAAAAATTCCGTTGATTATTATGGGATATTTTAACCCGATGTTACAATACGGAGTGGAAGAATTTTGTAAAAAATGTGCTGAAATTGGTATCGACGGATTAATTATTCCTGATTTACCAGTTGATGTTTATGCAGACGAATACAAAGCAATTTTCGAAAAATACGGCTTAATAAATGTGTTTTTGATCACACCGCAAACATCTGACGAACGCATTCGTTTTATCGACAGCGTTTCAAACGGATTCATATATATGGTAAGTTCTGCTAGTGTTACGGGATCTCAATCAGGTTTTGGAAACGTTCAGGAAGATTATTTTGAAAGAATCTCAAACATGAACCTTAAAAATCCACAAATTATTGGTTTCGGTATTTCAAACAAAGAGACCTTTAATCAGGCAACTAAATTTGCAAAAGGAGCGATTATTGGCAGTGCTTTTATCAAACATTTAAGCGAAAGCGGTTCCGGGAAAATTGAAGAATTTGTTGGTGAGATTCGATAATCGAAAGTTCAAAAATCAACAGATTTATGAGCGAAATCAGATAAATAAAATGTAATTTACACGGATTTTATAATTCTTAAAAATCCGTGTATGCTGATATATTTGATAATTAATAAAAAAACATCTTTTCTTTTTATTCTGAATTTGTTGCTTTGCTCGCTTCAGGCACAGGAAAATACATCTCTTAGAATCCCAACTAAGCACGATACACTTAATGGCTCTATTACTCCGGAAAGAATTTGGTGGGATATTCAACATTATGACTTAAGTATTAATCCTGATTACATCAATAAAACGATCACAGGAAAAAATGTAATTGAGTATAATATTACAAGCAAGAAGCATTCTCATTTAATGCAGATTGATTTACTAAGTCCGCTTAAAATAGACAGCGTATTTCAAAAAGGTAAAAAAGTCGATTATACACAAAATCAGAATATCTGGTACTTGAAAATTCCACAAAATCAAGCTTCTAAAAAAAATAAAATTACCATTTATTATTCGGGCAAACCCACAGAATCTATTAAACCACCGTGGGATGGCGGATTAGTTTGGGCAAAAGATTCATTAAATCGTCCATGGATTTCAGTTGCATGCCAATATAAAGGAGCCAGTTTGTGGTATCCCTGCAAAAACACGATGTATGACGAACCTGACAAAGGAGCTACAATTTCTATTACGGTTCCGGATAATTTAAGTGCAATAGCAAACGGACGTTTAAAAAATAAAACCAAAAACAGTAATAATACATCTACTTATAAATGGGAAGTTAAAAACCCAATAAGTCATTATGCGATTTCATTTTATGTAGGTAATTATGTAAATATCAGCAAGGTTTATAAAGGTAAAAAAGGAAATTTATCCATGAATTACCACTTTCTTGATTACAACAAACAAAAAGCTGAAAATCATATGATTCCTGAGGTAAACACAACCATGAAATCTCTGGAACATTGGTTTGGTCCCTACCCTTTTTATGAAGACGGTTTTAAAATGGTTGATGCGCCTTATATTGGCATGGAACATCAAAGTGCGATTGCATATGGCAGTTCCTACAAAAGAGGAACCAATAAAAAAGGAGGAGATATTTCTAATACGGGCTGGGGCAAAAAAACAGATAAAATTATCGTTCATGAAATGGCCCATGAATGGTTTGGTAATAGTATTACCGCTATAGATATCGCTGACAGATGGATTCAGGAAGGCTTTTCAGGTCTGGCAGAAGAACTCATTATTGCAGACATATCAGGTAAACAGGCCGGAAATGAATTTATGGCTGGCAGATTTAGAACTATAGCAAACGACAAACCTATTATTGCGCGATACGGCATAAATGAAGATGGAAGTCAGGATAATTATGTAAAAGGATGGGCAATTTTACATATGATTAAAACGATTGTAAATAATGATTCGAAATTTCTCGAAATATTACAAGGCTTAAATCGCACTTTCTATCATAAAGTGGTTACAACAAATGAGATAGAAAATTATATAAGCGCATCATCAGGAATTGATTTTAAATATCTTTTTGATCAATATCTTAGAACGAACAATGTTCCGGTTTTTGAATATAAAGTACATAATGGTGAATTGATATATCGCTATGCAAATTGCAACGAAAATTTTGCTATGCCTATTAAAACAAACTTGACAAAAGATGTTTGGATTTATCCAAATACAAGTTGGAAAACAACGAAAGCAGAGTTACAAAATAATATAAATCCTTTACAAGTAGATATTAATTTTTACATAAAAGTCAAAGAAATCAATGGATCTGAGTAGTTTTAAAGGCAAAAAACAGTTTCAAATTACTACATGGTTTTCTGTTAAAATTATGTTAAAATAAAATTAAACAACTGTTTAAATTAAACGCTTGTTTAATTTTGTACCCGATTAGAAACAATACCATGTCAAACTTCGAATTTAACGATAAAAAAATTCAGATTCTTGAGGTTGCTGAAAAGCTATTTTCTGAAAAAGGATTTGAAGGTACATCGATACGGGATATCTCCAAACATGCAAAAATAAATATTGCAATGGTTTCGTATTATTTTGGTTCTAAAGAAAGATTGCTAGAGGCTTTAATTATCTACAAAACATCAGATTTAAAACTACAACTGGAAAATTTATTACAGGAAAATCTCGAACCTATTGAAAAAGTCAATAAATTAATCGAAATTTACATTAACAGAATTAGCTGTAACAAAGGAATTTTCAGGGTTTTACATTTTGAACTGAACTCAAAAAACAGAGAAAAAAGCATGGCAGCTTTTACAGAATTAAAAAAAGGAAATTTAAAATCTGTTGAAAGTATTATTACACAAGGTCAGTCAAAAGGTGTTTTCAGGAAAGATGTTATCATTCCGCTTATTACTCCTACTATCATTGGAACCTTTTTTCACTTTCATATGAATAAACCTTTCTTCGAAGAATTATTGAATCTAAAAACAGACGCATTGTACAATGATTATATTAAAACCAGTCTTACAAAGCACATTCAACAAACTATAAAAGCGCTACTTGTTTATGAAAATTAGTCAATTAATGCTCTTTGGGATTTTCTTTATCGGAATTTCATCAATAGAAGCACAAGAAAAAACAAGTTTAACCTTGGACGAAGCCGTTAAATTGGCCTGGGAAAAAAGTAACGAAGTTACGCTTGCCAGCACTAAGGTAAACACAAAAAAGTACGAATTACAATCGGTAAAAAACAATCAATATCCTGATATTAAAGTTTCAGGACAATATCAACGCCTTACAAAAGCATCGATTGATATGCCTAATCAGGGAGAAAATGCATCTTTGGCATCTCCTGACAGAGCAATGATTGGAATGGCTAATTTAAGTCTGCCTCTTTTTGCCGGATTTAAAATTCAAAATAGCATTAGTGCATATGATAACTTATATGAAGCTGAAAATGCAAATGCTTCTAAAACAAGAGAAGATGTAGCTTTAAGAGTTATTACATATTATACTGCTTTATACAAAGCTCAAAAAACTTTGGATGTTTTAAATGAAAATCAAAAAAGCGCCAAACAGCGTGTTACTGATTTTACAGAATTAGAGAAAAACGGAATCATCCCAAGAAATGATTTATTAAAGTCACAATTATTAGTTTCAAAAACACAATTATCTATTGATGAAGCTACTAATAACCTTAATAACATCAACTTTTATCTAACTACTTTACTTAAGCTGGATCCAAGTACAAAACTTCAGGTTAATGAAGATGATTTCTTTAATTTAAAAACTAGTAATGCTCCAACATCTGATGCTTTAGCATTACAAAACAGAAAAGATTTAGAAGCGATTCGTTTTCAACAAAAAGCTTCTGAAGCAAATATTAAAGTCGCAAAGGCTGCATACTATCCTACATTAGCATTACTTGGAGGTTATACTGCTTTAGACCTTAAAGATATTATTACTGTAAAATATGCCATGAACTTTGGTTTGGGCTTAACGTATGATATCTCTGGAATTTACAAAAATAGTGCTCATGTAAGAGAAGCTGAAAGCAGAGCATTAGAAGTTAAGAATACAGAAGCTGTAATGACAGATCGCATTAAAGTTGAGGTTCAAAAATCTATTGAAGATTATGACCTTGCTATTAATCAAAGTGTTGTTTATGACGAAGCGCTTCAACAGGCATCTGAAAATTACAGACTTGTAAAAGATAAGTTCGACAATGGTTTAGCGGACACCAATGATTTGGTTGAGGCTGATGTTGAGCAATTAAGCGCTAAAATCAATACTGCTGTATCTAAAGCAACTATAATTCAAAAATATTACGAATTACTTTCAGTATCAGGACAATTATCACAATCATTCAATCTTTCTAAAATATAATCGATAGCTCTCATGGAAAAGAAAAAAACAAATACTAAATTCATCATCATACTAACCGTATTGATTTTAGTGGGCGGAACTTACGGAATAACAAAATACATGCACTCATTGGCTCATGAAGAAACAGATGATGCCCAAATCGAGAAAAAAATGAATCCAATTATTCCTAGAGTATCTGGATATATTAGCAAAGTGTATGTAAAAGATAATGACTTTGTAAAAAAAGGAGATACATTATTTACTATCGATAAAAGAGATTACCAATTAAAGATTGATGAAGCTAATGCTGCATTATTAGGTGCTGAAGGTCAATATGAAGCTGCAAAAGCCGACATTGGAAGTGCAAATGCAAACATCTCAGTTTCTGATGCTCAAATGAGATCTGCAAGTGGTTCTATCGAAAGTGCTAAAATTAGATTGAGACAAATTACAAACGATTATAACCGTTACAGCAATTTGTATAAAACGCATACAATTACAAAACAACAATATGAGCAGGCATTATCTGCAAAAGATGAAGCTGAAAATCAAGTACGTGTTTTAGAGCAACAACAAAGAGCAAGTTCTTACCAAAAATCAGTGATCCAGTCTAAATCTAAAGTTTCAGACAAACAAACTGAAGTTGCTGCTGCAAATATCAAAAGAGCAAAAACGATGTTGGATGTTGCACATTTAAACTTAACATATACTGTTGTAACTGCAGCAATTGATGGTCAGGTTTCTAAAGTAGATATTCAGCCTGGACAATTGGTTCAGCCAGGACAATCATTATTTTATATTATCAATAACAACGAAGCTTGGGTTGTTGCAAACTTTAAAGAAACACAATTGAACAAAATGGTTGTGGGACAAAAAGTAAGCTTAAAAGTTGATGCTTATCCTAAATATGAATTCAAAGGTACATTAACTTCATTTTCTCCTGCTACAGGATCACGTTTTTCATTATTACCTCCTGATAACGCGACTGGTAACTTCGTAAAAACAATTCAGAGATTACCTGTAAAAATTAGTTTAGATGAATCAAACGATCCTGAAAAAGTAAAATTACTAAGACCAGGGATGAATGTTGACGTAGACGTACATTTAAAATAAAATAATGACAGCAGTACAAGGAGACGACGATTTAGTAGAATACGGTTATAGACGTGTGATCATTACGATTACTGCAGTACTTTGTGCACTGCTGGAAATTGTAGATACCACGATTGTAAACGTAGCACTAACAGACATGCGAGGTAGCCTTGGTGCTACTTTGACTGATGTGGCTTGGGTAATTACAGCATACGCAATTGCGAATGTAATTGTAATTCCGATGACGAGTTGGCTTTCGCAGCAATTTGGGAGACGTAACTATTTTGTGGCTTCTATCATAATATTTACAGTCTGCTCCTTTTTGTGTGGTAACGCCAGTAATATTTGGGAACTGGTCGCCTTTAGATTTGTTCAGGGTATGGGTGGTGGTGCCCTGCTTGTAACAGCTCAAACGATTATTACCGAAAGTTATCCTGTGGCAAAACGTGGTATGGCGCAAGCTATTTACGGAATGGGTGTAATTGTTGGTCCAACTTTAGGCCCGCCTTTAGGAGGATATTTAGTAGATAATTACTCTTGGCCTTATATATTTTATATCAATATTCCGTTAGGAATTATTGCTACAATTCTGGCACTTACTTTTGTAAGAAGTCCTAAATATGGAGAAAAATTAAAAGCAAATCAGGTTGACTGGTGGGGAATTATATTATTAGCCGCATTTATTGGATCGTTACAATTCGTTTTGGAACACGGACAACAAGATGATTGGTTTAATGATTCGCTTATTGTAACCTTAAGTGTAGTTACAGTTCTTGGATTAATTTTATTTGTATGGAGAGAGCTTACTTATAAACATCCAATTGTAAACTTAAGTGTTTTAAAAGATGGTAACTTAAGAATTGGAACCGTAATGTGTTTTATTCTTGGTTTTGGTTTATACGGATCAACTTTGATTATCCCAATTTACACGCAGTCAATTTTAGGATGGACAGCCACTGATGCCGGATTATTATTGATTCCGGGATCGATTACAACAGCGATCATGATGCCATTTGTAGGTAATATGATTCAAAAAGGGGTTCCGCAAGGATATATGGTTGGAATAGGATTTTTAATTTTCTTCTTCTTTACCTTTATGATGAGAAACCGTCTTACGCCTGATACCGGAGTTGAACATATGTATTGGCCTTTGATTTTAAGAGGAATTGGATTAGGATTACTTTTTGTACCAATTACAACACTTTCGCTTTCTACATTAAAAGGAAAACATATTGGTGAAGGAGCTGCTTTTACCGGAATGATGAGACAATTAGGAGGATCATTTGGTATTGCAATCATTACCACTTTTATCACTCGTTTAAGCCAGGAACACAGAGTTAATTTATTAACGAATTTAGATCCTGCCAATTATCAGGTTCAACAACGCATTATAGGAATGCAAAGAGCTTTTGAAGCGAAAGGCTATAGTGCTGATGTTGCCCTTAAAAAAGCCTATCAGGCAATAGATTACGCAGTCTTGAAACAAAGTACAGTGATGTCATACATGGATATATTTATGTATCTGGGAATCATGTTCTTATTCTGTATACCAATTATTCTTTTCATTAAAAAAGGAAAAAACAAAATTAATCCTGCTGATGCAATGCATTAATAATAATTGATTTATAATACGAAAAAGCCGGGCTATTTAATTAGTCCGGCTTTTTTATTTTTTATTTGATTCAGGAGTAATATTTTATAGTTGATTCAATTATATCTAGATCAGATTCTTTGTAACCTAAAACTTCAGCAAAATTCTTCAAAGAAATTTTTCCTTTTTGGTAATAATTAACTAATTCTTTTTTTGCGGAAGCCATTTCATTATTTTTATCTTGTTGAAAGTGAACTTCTACATTTTTCCCTGAAATTAATTTTATTTTGAAAAGATTTCCAATTCCATTTGATAACGTTCCATTATAATTTCCTTTTCCACCATAATTATGGTCACCCTTAAAATCAAAATTTAGAATTTCTATAGATTTGATTTCATCTAAAAAAAAATATCCTTTTTTACAACAATATAATTTTCATGAAGCTCTAAAAAGGAATCTAATTTTCCTTTTAATGGTTCATAAGTATGCCAACTAAAAAATATGACGAAAAAAATTCCTATCAACCATATTGAAAGCAAAATAAACCCTAAAATTTTTTCAGGAATTAAAAAATAACTAAAAACATATTTTTGTAAAATAAATAACAAAAATCCAACGATTAAGGAAGAGTATAAAATCACATTGTTTGTTACAACAAACTTCTTACTTTCTGTAAAAACCCTATATCTAACCATTTATAATTTTAGTATTTGAATTTTTACTCCTTAAAAAGAAGGGATTAAAATGCCTCCCTAAAATATTCTTGAATTTGAAGAGATTAAAATCTCTCCCTACAATATGGCCCGAATCTCCGATTCTCTAATAAGAAACTTAGTACCTCAGAGCCTTTGCAACTTTGAACCTTTGAGCCTTTTTCAAAAAAAACCTATCTTGTAAAAACCAAATGATTCGCTTCAGAAAGATTGGCATCAAAATGATATCCTTCATAATTGAAACCTTTTAAATCATCAATAGTTTCGGCATTCGTATCAATAATATAACGAACCATCATTCCTCTTGCCTTTTTAGCAAAGAAGCTGATTATTTTTAATTTTCCGTCTTTATAATCTTTGAAGTCCGGAGTGATAACAGGAACTTTTAAAGCCTTTACATCTACTGCCGAAAAATATTCATTACTAGCCAAATTCACAAACAATTCTCCTTTTTCAAGTTCTTTATTTAGAGCTTTAGTAACAGTTGGTTTCCAGAATTCGTGCAGATTTTTGTATTCACCAATTGGCAGTTTTGTTCCCATTTCTAAACGATACGCCTGCATTAGATCTAATGGTTTTAAAACACCATAAAGACCGGATAAAATTCTAAGTTTGTTTTGTAAAACTTCTACCTTTTCCAGCGGAATTGTATACGCATCTAATCCTGTATAAACATCTCCGTCAAAAGTATAAATTGCCGGACGTGCATTTTCAGGAGAAAAAGGCGTTTTCCAATCCTGATTTCTTTTCCAGTTTAGATCTGATAATTTATCCGAAATCGACATTAATTCAGATAATTCAGCCGGTTTTTTTTCTTTTAAAACTTTATGAACCTGACGTGCTTCTTTTAAAAAAGCTGGTTCTGTATATTGAGGAGTTGGTAATTCTTTTTCGAAATTTAATGACTTCGCTGGCGATATAACAATTTTCATGTGTACGTTTTTATAGAATTCAAAAATACAAATTGAATTTCTAAAAAAATGTTATTGCAATTGATTTGTTTGATAGTAGTATACATCTTTTTTCGTTTTATTTTCGCCACAAATTCCACTAATTTTCACAAATTTCTTTTTTCTACATTCAATCTAATTCGCGAAAATTAGTGCAATTCGTGGCTACCATTTTTATTTTGATAAAATTCTTCACCTCAAACTGTGAATTTCTATAAAAAAGTGCCCTTTACATTATAATAGGCATTTTCTATGTTGTAAATTTGCGGACGTTTCATTCTCTTCAAGAAAAGAAATGTAATTTTTTAAATTAGTGAATTCGTGGCTATACAAACAAACTATAAAACAGCATTAGAACATAAAATCTTCGGAATAATTTCGAAAGCTTCTCAGGAACTCAACGTAGACAGTTATGTGATTGGTGGTTTTGTCAGGGATTTGCTTTTAAACCGGGGCTCAAAAAAAGACATTGATGTTGTTGCTGTTGGTAGCGGTATCGAACTGGCTTTGAAAGTTTCTGAATTACTTCCAAAAAAACCAAAAGTACAAGTTTTTAAAACGTACGGAACGGCAATGTTACGTTTTGAAGATACAGACATTGAATTTGTTGGCGCCAGAAAAGAGTCTTATAATTTTGACAGCAGAAATCCTATTGTTGAAAACGGAACTCTAGAAGACGATCAAAATCGTCGTGATTTTACCATCAATGCTTTGGCATTATCACTAAACGAAAAAACATTCGGAGATCTTTCTGATCCTTTTAATGGTTTGGCAGATTTAGAAAACAAAACAATTAAAACACCTTTAAATCCAGATATTACTTATTCTGATGATCCTTTGAGAATGTTACGTGCAATTCGTTTTGCAACGCAATTGAATTTCGAAATCGAGAAAAACTCTCTTGACGCGATTACTAAAAATGCAGATCGTATTAAAATTATCTCTGGCGAAAGAATTGTTGATGAATTAAATAAAATATTGTCTACAGATAAACCTTCGATTGGTTTTTTACTTTTATATCAAACCGGACTTTTAGATATTATTTTACCTGAATTAACAGCTTTAAATCAGGTGGAAGAAATTGAAGGTCATACACATAAAAACAATTTTTATCACACTTTAGAAGTTGTTGATAATATTTGCCCAAATACAGATGATGTTTGGTTGCGTTGGTCAGCTTTGCTGCATGATATTGGAAAAGCACCAACAAAACGTTTCACTAAAAAACAAGGATGGACGTTTCACGGACACGAATTTTTAGGCGGTAAAATGGCTAAAAAAATATTCGAACGTTTGCATATGCCATTAAACCACAAAATGAAATTTGTGCAAAAAATGGTTATTATGAGTTCCCGCCCAATTGTTCTGGCGCAGGATATTGTGACTGACAGCGCAGTTCGTCGTCTGGTTTTTGATGCCGGTGAAGATGTAGAGGACTTAATGACATTATGTGAAGCTGATATTACTACCAAGAATCCGTCGAAATTCAAGAAATATCATAAGAACTTTGAAATTGTTCGCAAGAAAATTGTCGAAGTAGAAGAACGAGATCATGTGCGTAATTTTCAACCGCCAATTTCTGGCGAAGAAATTATGGAAATGTTCGATTTAAAACCTTCGCGGGAAATTGGAGTTTTGAAAGAAGCGGTGAAAGAAGCTATTTTAGAAGGTGACATCCCGAATGAATATCAGGCTGCATATGATTTTATTATTAATAGAGCTGCAAAATTAAATTTAACGCCTAAAAAGTAAATGGATCTATTAGGGGCTGTTTTTTCTATTATTTTAATATTAATAGTCTTAGTAACTAATATTATTTTTATTAGAAAAATTAATAGAACGAACGATAGTCACTATAAATATAAAATCTTCTTTTTTTTAATGAGTATTGCTTCGATATCTGCTATAATGATTATAGGTGCAATATTTCAAAATGTAGTTTTAATTGATTATTTTAAAATAACAATGAATATTAAAAGCTATCAATATAGAATAATAATTATGACAGTGATCTTAATTATCAATATTATAGCAAACTTTACTTTATTAAAACTTTATTTAAAAAGAAGAGAAAGAAAAAGCAAAAACAAGATTAACGAGATTGAATTAATTGGAAAAGAATGAAAAAAAAGAATAAATCAGTAATCATTTGGTTACTATCAGGTTGTGTTTTATTATTTTTAATGGTTGTTGTTGGCGGAATTACGCGTTTGACCAATTCAGGTTTATCAATGACGGATTGGCATTTAGTAACAGATACTTTTCCACCATTGACTGAAGCAAAATGGAATGAAGCTTTTGAGCAATACAAGAAATTTCCTGAGTATCAAAAAATCAACATTCACAATGATTTTCAATTAGCCGATTATAAATTTATTTACTTCTGGGAATGGTTTCACCGTTTTATTGGTCGTATCATCGGACTTGTTTTCTTTGTTCCTTTTGTTTATTTCCTAATTAGGAAAAAACTGGATAAAGCTACCATCAAAAAATGTATTGTTCTTCTGGCAATGGGAGGTTTTCAAGGTTTTCTTGGATGGTTTATGGTTCGTAGCGGATTAATTGATAATCCGGATGTTAGTCATTTCAGACTTTCTTTGCATCTTACTTTTGCCTTTATCACTTTTGCATATACTTTATGGGTAGCCTTGGATTTAATTTATCCGGAAAGAACTATTACTAAAGTGATTCCGCTTCGAAATATCGCACGATTTGCACTTGTTGCACTTTTAATTCAGATTATTTATGGTGGTTTTGTAGCAGGTTTAAATGCCGGATTAATTCACAATCATTGGCCTTTAATGAGTGACGGGCAATTTATACACGATTCTGTTTTTATAGAACAATCAACTTTGGTCAAAAATTTAATCGAGGGTAAAAGCGGTGTTCAGTTTGTACACAGAACTTTTGCATATGTTGTCGTTGCTTTTATTTTGTTCTTGTATTATAAAAGCACAAAATTTTCGCTTTCCAGAACACAAGCAAACGGAATTAAAACTTTAGTCGTTTTCGTATTTATTCAATTTGCGCTAGGCGTTTTTACACTTTTATATAGTGTTCCGTTAGCTTTAGGATTAATTCACCAGATTATGGCCTTCTTCCTTTTGAGTGCCATGACTTTTACTTTGCACAGATTGAGTAAGTAAATAACTTTAAACAAAAAAATCCTTCAGCTGAAGGATTTTTTTGTTTTTTATAATGCGATTTAGAGATACTTTTATCCCAGCCAGGCTTTAAAATCCTGTACTTTTTCCCGGCTTACAATTACCTCATCTTCTTTGTAAGTAGGCAAAATCACTTTTAAGCGAGAATTTGTGTAAACCTGAATTTCTTTAATTGCTATAAGCGGAACTATAAATTTACGGCTAACACGAAAAAAATCTTTCATATCCAGTTCCTGCTCCAGAACTTCTAAAGTGGAATCAATTAAATAGTTCCTATTATCGAAAGTATGAATATAAGTTCCTTTGTTTTCACTATAAAAACATTCGATTTCATCAGCAGTAATTACTTTTAAATGCTGACCGATTTTAACGGTAAATCTCTTTTTATAATTCTTCTCGAAAGGATTTGACAACATTTGGCGTATTTGCTCAAAATCAAGCTGCAGATTTTGATTTCCGGAATCTGTTTTAGGAATTCGGGATTTAAATTTCGTAACGGCAATTTCTAAATCATCTTCGTCAATTGGTTTTAAAAGATAATCGATACTATTTAGTTTGAATGCTTTTAAAGCATATTCATCATAAGCAGTGGTAAAAATAATGGCACTTTGAATGTTTATTTTTTCGAAAATTTCAAACGACAAACCGTCTGATAACTGAATATCGAGAAAAATCAAATCAGGATGTTCATTATTGGTAAACCAATGAATTGATTCTTCTACAGAGTGCAGCATGGTTTCTACAGCAATATCTAACTTTTCGAGTTTACGCTGTAATAATCTCGCTGCCGGTTTTTCGTCTTCTATAATTAATGTGGTCATTTAATACAATGCAAAAATTGAAAAATTCAGTCTAAAATTACTCCCATTTATTTTTATTCTGAGCATCTTTATCCATATATTTTTGAATTTTCTTTTGCTCCCAATCATTACTAAAAAAAATATTTGGCCCAAAAACTGTAAATGCATGAATCAGCAACCCAATTCCCCAATAAAATGCTGTCGAATAAATTTCCCAATCTCTAAATCCTCTTACTTCAAAATTATTTCCGGCATAAAAATGACTTCCCAGATAATCTCTATTCAAGCTTGAAACAATTATAATAATATTTACCAAAATGTAAATTTTCAAATGCGAATAAAATCCTTTAATCTTCTTAACTTTTCTGTACGCAACATTATAACTTTCATCTGTACTAAATTCGTGTCTGTAATCTTCATACATACGTTGTCTAAATCGTCCCATTTTATCTTGAATTAAATTATTGCCATTTATTTTTATTCTGTCTTTCTTTTTCCATCAATTCCTGGATTTTTCTTTCTTCCCATCCTTTACCAAGAACCGGAAATACTTCAAAAACCTTTAATCCATGAAAAACAACTCCAAATCCCCACCATATTAAAGGCCAGTAAAACCACAAATGATTGGGTGATGTATACAAATTGATAAAAATTAAAATTGCATTTACGAATAAAAACGAAGTCAAATTCCCATAAAATCCTTTAATATTCTCAACTTTCTTTTTTGCGATATAATATTTATCCTCGTCGTTTAAATTTACTTCCATGATTACTCCCATTTTTGTTTTTTTTCTTTTTTATCTAAAATACTTTTCATTTTGCGTTCCTCCCATTCTTCTCCAAAAATTTTATAAGAGGCAAACAAATCAATAGCCGAAGCTAAAAACACACTGGTCCAGATTACCATTACAACATTATTTAAATATTTTATCGGAAAGAAATTTAAGGGTATCCCGTAATATTCTTTTAATCCATAATATTCCTTTAAGGCATAAATAATTAATCCGATAGTATAAATAAAGGCATGAATATAAAAGGATCTAAGTTTAATGACCTTTTTGCTGAAAAATTCCTCGAATTCAAATTTCTCATAATCTTTATTACAATTTGTTTCCATGATTATTTCCAGCTTTGTTTGTTATTTTCTTTTTGTAAAATCTCTCTGATTTTTCGTTCCTCCCAATCTGAGCTGTAACCAAAAACTTTAAAAGCATGCATTACTACTCCAAATCCCCAACCTAAAGCCGAAAACCAAAACCATTGAAATCCGGGAGAAAATCTTAGATTTATAAATATCAAAAACGGAATCACACAACAATATGATATTATATTAGCATAAAATCCTTTTAATTCTTCTACTCTTTTTTTAGCTCTGAAATAAGCTTTATTTTCATCGCTGTATTCTGCACTTGTTTCCATAACTGTAACTTGTTTGGTTAAAATTGGAATTTTGACTGTGAAATTTTTCTCATTTTGTTCAATCAATACTTTTCTGTTGGTTACAATTCCGTATCGATTAACAATATTCTGCAAACCAACTCCTTGCCTGTCCTGTAAAACTTCTTTCTTTTGAAAATCATTTTGAATCGCCAGATAATCTCCATCAATAAAAATCCTGATATGCAATGGTTTTTGCTCGCTTACTACATTATGTTTTACTGTATTCTCTAATAAAAGCTGCAGCGATAAAGGAACCACTTTTGCATCCGGGTTTATGTTTGTTGTTGGCAATTCGTAAAACAAACTATTCTCGAAACGCATTTTCAGCAAATTCATGTAGGTTTTTGCAAATGATAATTCATCTTCTACTGAAACCAGCTCTTTATCTTTTTGCTCTAAAACGTAGCGGTAAATCTTGGATAAAGAAGTTGTAAATCGCTGTGCATTATCCGGATTTTCTTCGATTAAAGAACTTAAAACATTTAAACTATTAAAAAGAAAATGCGGATCGATCTGATTTTTTAAACTTTCAAATTTAGCATTTGCCGTTCCTGCAATAATCTTTTGTTGTGTTATTTCAAATTTTGATGCCTGTTTCCATTTTACCATAAAGCTTCTGGCTTGCAGGAAAGTTGAAACTCCCAAGGATAAGATGATGTAAAAAAGATGCACCCAAATCATTCTTTCGTTAAAAAACTTTTCTACAGGTAAATGTTGAATTATAACAAAAATGATATAATTGATACCTAAAACAGCTGGAACAGTATATAAAACGGTAACTAAAATTCCGTAATAAACTCTCAGATTTGTTTGTTCCAGCCAATCCCATTTTTTATCTAAAAGAACATTTAGAAATCCATTTCCAAAACCAAGTCCAAATGAATACAAACAGCTTAAAAAGAACGTGATTGCTATATTTCTTACATTTAAATCAGCTCCTAAAAAAGCAGAAAATATTACTGTAAAGACCATAGAAATCCTGAAACAAATTATTGTTCCACTTTTTAAGCTAGAAAATGAGTTTCTATGATCTTTCATTATAATCCGTTTTTATTTAATTTTATTTTTTACAATTTTTCTGAACTTCTAAAGCTCTGTCTAATCCCCATTTTGGAGAAAAAGGAGTTTCAGGTTTAAAAGTAGCAAAAAGTTCAACAGCTTTATCAACTTGTGCACAAAGTGGTTTTGTATCAACTCCGGACCATTTTGCACCACCTATTTGATAATCAGCTTCACCAAAAACGATTCTTGGATTATTAGGATCTATTGCTTTTCCTTTAGCATAAGCTTCCATCACTTTGGCAGAATATTTCATTCCGTTTGTCATTGGATCTGCAACTACCCAAGCAGTATAAATCAATGCCTGCATTGCATATAATTCAGCATTATTTTGATCTTTTATCAATTCTACATCCAATGCATCTTGTGCTTTTGTCAATAACAAATCAATTTTCGTTTTATCTTTTTCTTTAAATGCAGATGTAGTGTTGACTAAAGCTACATAGTAATTGGGTAAATAACTTGTTTTTTCTGCTGCAGCGATTCTTTCGAATAATGCCGAAGCTTCTGTATTTTTTCCTTCTTTCCAAAGCCCGAAAGCTTTTCCCATTCCTTGTTCAAACTGTGTCTGTGCAGAACTTACTACGACTACAAATAATGCTGCTAAAGTGATGATTTTTTTCATTTTTATAAATAATTAAAATGGTTGTTTTTAAGTTGTTTTGTTCGTTATTATTATAATATTATTTCAATTTTTGAATCTTTCGCAATGTCAAATTTAGCATCTTTATATGAAGGCGGTCCCATAAATCCTTTTGCATTATTTGAAGCGGCATAATCTTCAGATGGAATTCCCATCATATTCTTATCTAGTTTTCCGTTATTATTTTCATCGTGATATGTCGAAATTGCATATTCTCCTGCAGGAAGATTATCGAATGTTACAACTACTTTGTTGTTTTTAATTTCAGACCCAAGACTTTTGTACGTCGTTTTAAGAAACGTACCGTCTGAGTTATATAAACCCACCTTAACTGTTCCCGTATTATTTTTTAAACCTGAAATAGAAACGGTTAGTTTTACATTTTGAGCAGATATCAAACTGCAGATAAATAATGTGATTATTGTAATAATTTTGGTCATGATTTCTTTTTTAAAGTTAATAAGATGCTAAGGTTCTGAGATTCTAAGTTTTGTTGATGATTAAAACTCTTCTTTTTAAGTTGTTAAGGTTTTAAGGAGATAAGCTTCTTTTTTTGTTTTTGTCTTAGAGGCTTAGCAACTTAGTCGCTTATTATTTTATACTTCAAAAGTATGCTGGTTTTTATTGTTTTAAAATTAAATGATACTGAGTTGTTGATTTTTGCTACTGAATTGTTTTTTTAGGAACAAAGGTTCAAAGGTTACTCTTAAATCTTAAATTTTGAGCTTACAAATCTTTGTACCTCTGGATCTTTGCCACTTTGTACCTCCTTTTACAAATTCTTCAATTGATTCTCATTCTTATTATCACTGATCGTCCAGAAGAAACCTATAAAAAAGAATCTGTCTGCGTTTGGTACAACCGCTTGTCTTTGGTACACTCCATTTGGATCCGGTAATTTTGCGTAATCGTAACCAAAAACATTTTGAGTTCCCAATACATTCGAAACAGAGAAATACAGGATTTTTTGGGTAGTTAATAAATATGCCCAGTTAAAACTCAAACTGTTGTATGATTTTGTTTTTCCGTTCATGAATTGAGTTTGGTTTGGATCATTATAAGGTCTTCCTGAACTATAACTGTTGGTAAAACCTATTTGCGATTTCCAATCGGTGATGAAATATTTGGTAACAATTGATAACGTATGATTGGCTACGAAACTTGGAGTCGCCATGTTTGGAAAATTCTTGTATTGTCTTTCAGAATCAATGTACGAATAAGATATCCAATATTCCAGGTTTTTGTATAAATTGCTGTCTCTCCAAAACAAATCCAATCCTTTTGCATAACCCGATCCGTTATTATTAAAAACAGAATTATACTGAATATCTCTGGTATCATATTGAACTAAATTGCTGTAATCTTTATAATAAGCTTCTGCCCTAAAAGTCTGACCTGGTTTGGTAAACTGATAATTCAGGATATAATGTTTTGCTTTTTCACTTTCGAACTGATGGTATTTAGAATATTTGATATAATCAACCACCGGAGTTTGAGAAAAATCTCCATAAGCAAAAGAAAACTGACTGCTTTTAGAAACTTTGTAAGCAATTGAAGCCCTTGGAGCGATATTAGTTTCGTCCAGCAAATTGTTGTTCGAAAGTCGGAAACCTACTTTGGCTGCGAGCTTTTTAGAGAATAAGATATCTCCTTCTGTATAAAAAGCAGCAATATTTGAGTCATAACCGTTTGCCGTTTTTATAGCAACATTATCATTAAAATTTTCATTGTATTTGGTAATAAAATAGTCGGCTCCAAAAGACAATTTAAAATAGTTAGAGATATTTTTTCTTAATTTCAATTTTAACTGTGCTGCATTTTCATTGCTGTCAACATCATTTATATCATATTTTACTTTGTTATTGCTGTAGCCGTAACTAATTCCGGAGGTAAGCTGCCATCCTGTTCCAAAATCTCCTTTATACGAAGCATTTAAATAAAAATTATTATTATTTAAATCTGTTCTGATTGGATTTGTAAAATTTACATTCTTCTGATTCAGATCGAATTTTTCAGCATCAAAAGCAGCATAGAATTTAAAGATCCCTCTTTCAAAATGATATCTGTAAACTGCTTCTCCTCCCAAAGACTGATACGGATTATTCCAGTCTACATTTTGAGGAATTGCAGCCTGATAAGGAGCAAGATTAATATAATTGGTGTTGATACTAAACGAACTTTTTTTCCATTTTTTCGTATTTCCAATTCCTAAACCCACCGTCATTAAAGCAATATCAGTTTTATTTTGATCCGGTTCATCTTGTGTATTTAATAATAAAACACTTGATAGAGCTTCGCCATATTCAGCTGAATAACCACCGGTAGAAAAAGCGATTCCGCTAAACAAAAAAGGGGAAAATCGGCTTCTGGTTGGTAAATTATTAGTGGTCGCGCCATAAGGCTGTGCTACACGAAGTCCATCTACAAATGTTTGTGTTTCGCTGGCTTCACCTCCACGAACAAATAAACGTCCGTCTTCGCCAACAGTTTGTGTACCCGGTAAAGTTTGCAAAGCAGCAATTATATTCCCGGCAGAACCTGCTGTTGTTACAATATCTAAAGGTTTTAAAACAGATACTCTGGCTTTGTCTCCGGATTCTAAAGTTCCGGCGGTAATTACAACGGCATCAAGCGCATTTACATTTTCTCTGAGTTTTACAATTTGATCCTTGTAATTTGTAACATCAATTTCTTTTTTGAAAGTTTCATAAAGTAAAAAACTAACCACTAAAGTCTGATTTCCTGTCGAGGTGGTTTCAAAAGAAAAATCCCCGGTTTCAGAACTCGTTGCCCCGTCATAAGTTCCGTCTATATAAATATTTGCACCCGGAACCGGTTTGCCTTTTTGATCTGTTACTTTTCCCGAAACAGTATTCTGGGCATAAATGAAAGAAGCAAGTAATAATAAAATTAAAGTAAATTTGGTTTTCATATCATTGGTTTTGATGAGACAAATATATTTTAACAGTTTTAGTTAAAAAATATTAAATAACCCAATTGTAGAATTTCAGGGATGAGTTGTAAAATACTTATTTGTATCTTAGCTTTTAAGTTTTAAAAACGAACTATTATGTCAGAAAGTAAAAGAGTTTCGAATTTATATCAATCCATTTATAATGGAAATCCGTGGCTGGAGGTTACTTTGGCACATACTTTAGAAAATGTAACTGCTGAACAGGCTTACAGAAAAATAAACCCAAAATTAAATACCATTTGGGAAATCGTAAATCATCTTATCCAATGGAGAAGAAATATCCTAAGGCGTGTTCAGGGAGAAACAGTGATTACGCCGGATCATAATTATTTCGTGCCTATTCTGGATTCATCTGAAGCAGCCTGGGAACAGTCGTTACAAAGTCTTGGGAAATCACAGGAATTATGGGATGCTTTCTTTGAAGATTTTGATGATCATGATTTCGAAAAAATATATCCGCATAATAATCATACTTATTACGAGCACATACACGGAATTATACAGCATGATGTTTATCATTTAGGACAAATTGTTATTTTGAAAAAACTACTTTAAATAAAAAACAATTACCTTCATGAATACTGAAAAAGAAAAAATGATTTCGGGAGAATATTACATTGCAGGTGATCCTGTTTTAGTGAAAGAGCGTCGAAAAGCAAAAAATTTATTGCATCGCCTAAACGTGACCGAATATCGTTTAACAAAAAAAGCGAAAGAAATTTTAGCCGAATTAATCCCAAATGTTGGAAAGAGTTTTTATATAGAGCCTCCATTTCATTGTGATTATGGTTACAATATTTTTTGTGGAGACAACGTTTATTTTAATGTCAATTGTGTTGTTTTAGATTGCGCTCCCGTAAATATTGGATCGAATGTTTTTTTCGCTCCCAATGTTCAAATTTACACTGCAACTCATCCACTTGACGCCGAATTAAGAAAAACACTCGAAAATGCTTTACCAATTTCTATTGGTGACGATTGCTGGATTGGCGGAAACTCTGTTATCTGTCCAGGTGTTACTATCGGTAATGGATGTGTTATTGGCGCAGGATCTGTTGTAACAAAAAATATTCCGGACAATTCATTAGCCGTTGGGAATCCGGCAAAAGTAATTCGAAAATTAAATCAGGAACCTGAAAAAAACATCTAATGCTTACCTTAAATAAAGTTCATCATATTGCCATTTTATGCTCTGATTATCAAAAATCCAAAACTTTTTATACTGAAATTTTAGGATTAACTATTATTAGAGAAATCTACCGCGAAGAACGTCAATCTTACAAACTTGACCTGGCGTTGAACGGTACTTATATTGTCGAGTTATTTTCGTTTCCAAATCCGCCACAACGTCCTTCAAGACCCGAAGCTGTTGGTTTGCGACATTTGGCTTTTGAAGTTATTAACCTCGAAGAAACAATTGCATTTTTAAACACTAAAAACATCGAATCAGAACCCATCAGAATTGATGAAATAACCGAAAAACGATTTACTTTTATCGCTGATCCTGATTTGTTGCCTATTGAGTTTTATGAAAGATAGGAACTAAGGCTCAGATTTGCAAAGATTTAAAGAGACAAAGGTTTTCTTTAAAACTAATAATTAAATCTTCAGTTTGCCATTTAGAAGAAGGAGAAATCTTTGTAAGGAGCTCCACAAAGATTGACGATTTTGATTGTGTAGTTACTTATGTAGATTTCTCCTTCGTCGAAATGGCATAATTAAGGAGAAAAAATGGCGACTTTGCGTTTTTATCAGAATATTTACTCGGTTAAGTTCAAGTTAATTCAACAAATCCAACTTGAGAGAATTTTCCTTAATTAGTAACTTTAACACAATATACTGAGTGTTTTTCATTAAAAAACGAATATGATTCTTTAATTTTGTGAAATCGCAAATATAATCCTGCGATCTACAAATCAACATCTGATGAACAAAACGGCGAAAATCAAAAAAAATCATCAATTCATTGTCCTTCAAAAATTAATTATTGTTTCTGTTTTAATTGGCTTTCTTTCTGCCTTTTTAGGAATTTCACTAAAAAAAATAACAGAGTATTACGAAGAAATCTTCTTGCATGAAGTATCTGTAAATCCGATATTTTATGTCATTTTTCCGGTTTTCGGATTATCTGTAATTTATTTTCTAAGGCAATATTTATTTAAGAAAAAAGAAAACAAAGGAATCAAAGAAGTTTTTGAAAGCACAAAGTCAACTTCAAAAAATTTACCTTCATACAAAATTCCATCACACTTTATAAACGGATTACTAACCGTTGTTTTTGGCGGTTCAACCGGAATCGAAGTTTCTACAGTAGTTGCAACTGCCACAATTGGATCTGTTGCACAACAAAAAGAAAATGTATTTCGCAAATACAAAACAGAGCTTATTTGTGCCGGAGTTGCGGCCGGAGTTACAGCTTTATTCAGCAGTCCGATTGCAGGAATCTTATTTGCCCTCGAAGTTATCTCCAGAAAAGTAACCCGCGCTTTTATTATCTCAAACATAATTGCCGTTTCAGTCGCTTTTGGATTACTTACTATATTAAAGGAAGAACCTTTATTTGCTGTTTCTATTACAACCTGGCATTTAAAAGCTATTCCGTATTTTATTCTATTAGGAATTTTAGCCGGATTAAATTCTGTTTACCTAACCCGATGTGTATTATTCTTTAAATCTCAATTTGGTAAAATCGATACACATTACTATAAAATCTTAATTGGTTCAGTAGTTTTAAGTGTTTCATTATTTATTTTTCCACAATTATATGGCGAAGGATATCATGCTATAAAAGGCATTTTCAGCAATTCAGCCGAAATTCCGTTAACACTAACTTTAGCTTTTACTTTTGTGGGCGTTTTACTTTTAAAACCTATTGTAACTTCTATAACACTTGCTTCTGGAGGTGACGGAGGAGTTTTTGCTCCAAGTCTTTTTATTGGTGCTTTTTTAGGTTTATTACTGGCATCCGTTTTAAATACCTTTTTTCAGGTTCATGTACTTCCGGTTAATTTTATGATTATTGGTATGGCAGCTGTATTAAGCGCCAGTATTCATGCCCCATTTACAGCAATTTTCTTAGTATGCGGATTAACAAATGACTATACTTTATTTTTACCGATTTTAGTAGTTTGCCTAATTTCAAAATATACAGCAAAAACGATTTATCCTTATACTGTTTATAGTTACGCTCCAAGCTTGACGAAATAATTTTTTTTTGCCTCGAATTCACGAATCTTCATTTACAAACTAGGAAAATTCGCGGCTTATAATACCACAAAAAATATTAAGCATCTATGCCAACTCCAAAAATAAAAAGAGGGTATCGTAAAACACGCTATATACTTTACAAAGAAACTTTAATAGATTACAAAGAACATTTCTGGTCATTTATAGGATCGTTTGTCGGCATCGGAATTCTCTCTTATCTTGAATCTATCCGTTTTTCAGGTAGTGATATTGTTTTTCTAATTGGTTCTTTTGGAGCATCGAGCGTGTTGGTTTATGGAATTATCCAAAGTCCGTTCTCGCAACCCCGAAATTTAATTGGCGGTCATGTAATTTCGGCCGTTATTGGGGTTACTATAAATAAATTGGTACCGGACATTATTTGGCTTTCAGCACCTTTAGCAGTTTCTCTTTCGATTATATTTATGCAAATTACCAAAACACTTCATCCTCCTGGAGGTGCGACGGCGCTTATTGCAGTTACGGGCTCTGCACAAATAAAAGATTTAGGTTATATGTATGTACTTTCGCCGGTCTTAGACGGCGTACTGATTCTGTTTATAACAGCATTAATCTTCAACAATATGACTTCTACAAGAAGGTATCCAAATCATAGTACCTATCATAAACGTTATCACAAGATCAGGAAAAGATTGGTAGGGAGGTGATTTTTCAGGAGCTAATCCCGCTATCCGTTGCAATCTTTTGTAACTCCCGAAGCCTCGGGACCGCCACAAAAGGATTTTCACTTCTGTCGGGGCTAGGACACTCGTTTTCAAAACAATATTTCCGGATAGTTTGTCATTCCGAAAATCTTTTCAACAAATCGTAATTCACAATTCGGATTTCGTTTTTTATATTTTACCTTTGACTTTTCAAAAAAACAAAGATTATGGTTTATAAATTTAGAGTAATTCTAGACGCCGAAGAAGATATTTTTAGAGACATTGCAATTCTTGAAGATGATACTCTGGAGGATTTACACAATGCGATCTTCAACGCTTTTGGTTTTGACGGAATGGAAGTAGCTTCGTTTTATACCTGCGATGAAACTTGGAATCAGGAAGACGAAATTGCTCTTTTTGATACTGGCGATGTTCCCGGAGAGCAAAAAACCATGAGTGACTATCAATTATCTGATATCTTAGATAAGGATAATACCAAAATTATCTATGTATATGATTTTATTAATATGTGGACTTTCTTAGTTGAATTAGCCGCTATTGAAGATCAAATTGCAGGAGTTCCTTATCCCGAAACTTTATTCTCTCACGGAGAAATGCCAGATGAAGCTACAGAAAAAAGTTTTGAAGCAGATATGCACGACGATATCTACGGCGAATTTGAAGATGACCTTGACGAAGACGATCTGGATATGTTTGAAGGAGATGACAGCTTTGAAGATTTTGGATTTGAGGAAAATTGGAACTAACGTTAGTTGCTAAGATTCTGAGGTACTAAGATTCTAAGTTTTTTATTTTGAGAGATTTTTCTTATTTTTAAGAATAATTTAAAAATAAAAAAATGAGTCATTTTAAAAAAATCTTAGTTTGGCAGAAGTCAATTTCCTTAGTTACTAAAATTTACAAAGCAACAAGAACGTTTCCCAAAGAAGAAATTTTTGGACTAACTTCACAAATACGCCGAAGTTCAGTTTCTATTCCGAGCAATATTGCCGAAGGATCAGGCAGAGAAAGTAATAAAGATTTTTTGCGGTTTTTATATATTTCTATGGGTTCTATATTTGAAATGCAGACCCAGCTTGAAATTGCAAAAAACATTATTTATATAAAAGAAGAAGAATTTAACAATTTATACGAGGATAGTCGAGAGATCGAAAGAATGTTAGCGTCGTTAATTAGAAAATTAAAAGACACTATTTAAAAAACTTAAAATCTTAGAGACTTAGAATCTCAGTAACTCAAAATATGAGGACAGTCGAGAAGTAGAGAGAATGTTGGTTTCCTTTATTAAAAAATTAAAAGATAGAAACTAAAAACTCAGAAACTTAGCAACTTAGACACTCAGCACCTTTAAATATGATCAACTTATTCAACACCCACATCGAGACGCTTGCGATACACCGCGTAGGAAACAAAAGCAGAAACGAAGCGATTTTTTTATCGGAACAGCCTTTTAACTTAAATGATGAAATTGTGCCTTTGATAAAAGAGTACTTTTTTAAGCCTTTTAGAGAGAAAGAAGAAAACTATTATCAGTTTGCGCACGAAGTCGATTTGGATTACAACGACATGTTTAAATATGCAACGGAGATTTTTGATAATCCGAATAATTTGCAGGAGATTTCTAAAAGAATCACCACGCATTTATTCGAACAATCCAATCATCCGCACATTAAAAACGGAGAAGTTTACGTAACTTATTTAACAAATTTAAGTATTGACAACAATGTTGTAGATGCTATTGGAATTTTTAAAAGTGAGTTACAAGCCGACTTTTTACAGTTTGAAGAAAAAAACAGTAACCTGGAAATGATCTTGCAACAAGGAATTAACCTGAGCAAATTAGATAAAGGCTGTTTGATTTTTAATTATAAAAAAGAAGAAGGATACAAAATTCTAACTGTAGACAGTAACCGTTATGATGCGCGTTACTGGTTAGAGCACTTTTTATCTGTTGATGCTTTTGAAGATGAAAACTTCATCACTAAAAAATACTTGAAATTTTGTCAAAACTTCGCAAAAGATGTTGTTTTACCTGCAGAAGACAAAAAAGAAGAAGTAATGTTTATGAACAGATCTGTGAATTATTTCGCTAAAAATGATCAGTTCGAAGAGCAAAACTTTTTAAATGAAGTATTAGACAATCCGGACTTGATTCCTGAATTCAAAAATTATAAAGTTGATAAAGGAGAAAAATACAGCATCGAAGATGTAACCTCATTCCCTATTGCTAACGCAGCAGTTTCTGACGCCAGAAAATCGATTAAAAACGTTATTAATCTGGATACTCATATTCAGATCAAAATGGATTTTATCAATCCTGAAAGTGCAGAGAAATTTGTTGAAAAAGGCTGGGATGAAGAAAAACAAATGTATTACTACTTAGTTTATTTCAATAAAGAAGAAAAAAGCTAGTAGTTATTCATTTTCTATTACTTACTTAAAACAAAAAACGGCAACTACATTAGTAATTGCCGTTTTTTTTATTGCCCCATATTTCGATCCATAAACTAAGATTAATTTACAGCAATCATAAACATTATTTTAGCAGATTTAAAAAAGAAAAACTGATTGAAAAATTCAGTAGATTTGATAAGATCCATATTTAAGAATAAAAAAATGGCAGCTCTAAAAAACACAGAATCTACATTAGAAAAACGCGCTTTTGAGTGTGCCAAAACATTACTCCACAAATATCCGAATCCACATGTTCCCAAACTTCAAGAAAATTCAAATTTAGAGGATTCCTATACTATCCTAATTACTCTTTTATATACAGAACAGTTGAAAGCAGAAGAGCAATCAGAGATTGCAACTATTATAGATGAGATGAAATTACTTGAAGGAAACAGGTAATTATTTTTAAATGATATTTTAAGCTAAAAAGACATTTTCTAATCCTTTAGAAATAAAAAATCTGATTATTTTCTATTTTCATTCTCTATTAAAAACAAAAAACGTTAATCACGATTGTAATTAACGTTTTTTGTTTTAACAGTTTCCTTAAATCATTACAATATAGAAAACATGGCTTTTATAATATCATCGTAAACTTGTTTGTCTTTTTCACCGGTTCGGGCTAAAACCCTGATCCCGGAATATGTATTAAAAATGAATCGGGCTAAAACTGTCGCACTATTTACCTTTGAAATATGTCCTGCATCCTGACCTTTCTGCACTGCTTTTGTAAAAACATCTTCCATAATCTGGCTGTTATTTTTTACAATTTTAGCAATCTCTTCATCATGCATTGCTAATTCTACAGAAGAATTTACCATAAAACAGCCTTTTGTAATCCGGTCTTCTAAACTTTCTATAACAGCTTGTTTAAAAATCTCCTTTAAAGTCTCTTTAATATTATCTGACTGCTCTAACAAATCAATGATTTGGTTTTGAGCATTTTTTTGATAACGCTGCAAAGATTGTGCAAATAGCTTTTGCTTGTCTCCAAAAGTATCATACAAACTGGAACGACTTAACCCTAAATGTGTTACTAAATCCTGAGCCGATGTTCCGTTATATCCTTTGTGCCAGAAAATTTCGATTGCTTTATCTAAAGCCTGATCTTCGTTAAATTCTTTAGTTCTTGCCATGACTTCATAATTAAATTCTTTTACAAAGATATTAAAAATACGGAACAATCGTTCCTGAATTAGGTAAAAAATTATAATACGGTATTTACAGTAAGTCCACCGTCTACAACAATTTCTGTCCCTGTAATGAATGAAGCATCATCAGAAGCCAGAAAACTAATGGTTTTTGCAACCTCTGCCGCTTGTCCAAAACGTTTCAATAAAATCTTTTGTCCCAAAGCTGCTCCTAAACCTTCTACTTCTTCTTTTTCTAAACCTACTTTACCATACAAAGGAGTTTCGATTGGACCAGGAGAAACTGCATTTACTCTAATTTTTCTTGGTGCTAATTCAGCTGCAAATATTCTGTTTAATGATAAAACTGCTGCTTTACTTGCACCGTATACACTTGAACCCGGCATTCCTAATTGAGCATTTACTGATGTATTAAAGATAATAGAACCACCATCGTTTAAAATTGGCAATACTTTTTGAACTGTAAAATAAACTCCTTTTACATTCACATTCATAATACTGTCATAATGATCTTCTGAAGCCACTTCTACTGGAGCGAAAGCTGCAATTCCAGCATTTAAAAATAGAATATCTACTTTTCCAAATTGAGCTTTTACCTGTTCTACCAAACTATCAATAGATTTTAGATCAGATTGATCTGCTACGATTCCGGTAACATTTAATTCTTTTTCGGCTTGAGCCAAAGCTTCCTTGTTTCTTCCCGTTACAATTACTTTTGCACCTTTTGCTGCTAAATCTGCAGCTGTTGCGTAACCAATTCCGCTATTTCCACCAGTTACAATAGCTACTTTGTTTTCTAAATTTTTCATTTTTATTGTTTTTAAATTATTGATTATTTCATTATTATGGTACAAAGATATAATAACGGAACGATCGTTCCGTTATTATTATTGTTAATATTTCGTTAAAATAAAAATACAGCTCAAAAACACTGATTTTCAGTGGGTAAAATCTATTGAACTATAAACTAAAGAAATAATAAAATGATGTACATTCTTAATATTTGCTTAATTTTGTATCCTAAAATAAAAATAAGATGGATATTCAAATGTTCAACGAAAGCCCCTTTAAAACCATAATTTCATTTCATAAACTAATTGAGTCTTTTGAAGAAATTGCTTTATCAGATGTGGATTATCGTTCGAACTATGCCAAAGCTATTTTAAAAGAGATAGAACCTATTCCTGAATTTAGAACAGGTATTGAGGATTTTTCTCTTATTAAAAACAATGAAGCCTTAATAAAAAATTTACTGGCTGACTTATTCCCTACTGCTTTAAGTCAAAACGAAATAAAAGCAGTTACGATCCCATTTCAAAATATATCTTTTAATTATACAGACCGTTTCAGGAAAATTTTACGCAATGCCGGTGACGAGTTTTATATGGAAATTCGTGATTTTGATGATCACCAATTCTATATTAATAACTGTTGCCTTATTTTAGGTGTATATTACAAACAGCGAATAGATTTTAATAAACCTTTTTTCTACGATATTCCGGATGAAGAGGGAGTTGAAAAGCATTATCGCATTTTGTATAATGCAGATTTTATGGAGATAATTCCAACTGAAAACTCCATTCACCTTACTCAGGATGATATCGATTTATTGCTGGATAATTATAATGATATTGAACTCTGGAAATCAAAATTCCCTAAAGGGAGCTGGATTTTAAAAGGATTTGGAATCGTTTCTTTATTTGATGCAACGACAGAAAGTGCTATTTCAAATTTAAAAAGTAATTTGCTTAAACCAGATGCAAAAACAGTTGCAACAGATGAAATAGTGACGAATATTTTTAAATCTATATTTAAAATTCCAGATTTAAAAGTTGGTTTTATTATTTACAATCCTGAAGAAGAGAAATTTATAAGACCGGTTAAATTTGACAATCAATTACAGAGTTTCTTACTTTCAAATGAACAGGAAGTAGATTGTAAAAATGCATTTTTTGGCTGTTCTTTCGAAAATCTTGTAGATAACAAAGAGCCTTTTGTAATTTCGAATGTAAAAAAATTCATAGAAGAATCCTCTAATAAAAGACTTGGTGAACATTTATTAAAACAAGGTATTCAGAGTTGTGTTTTTGCACCTGTAATCAAAGATGGCCATTTATTGGGTGTTGTTGAGTTGGTTTCTTCAAATGCAAGAGATTTAAATAGTGTCAACGCTACAAAACTAGAACTGGTTCTGCCTTATCTAACAGATACGATCGATCGTTATAATACGGATATGCAACACCAGGTTGAAGCTATTATTCAGCGTGAATATACTACTATTCATCCTAGCGTTTACTGGAAATTCAAGAAAGAATCACAAAATTATTTTCAGAATATCAATCATACAAAAGATTATATTTTTAAGGAAATTGTCTTTAAAAATGTATATCCGTTATATGGACAAATTGATATTAAAGGTTCATCTGAGCACAGAAATGAAACGGTAAAAATAGATCTTAAAAATCAGCTTACCGCTATATTGAGAATTTTTGAATCTCAGGCTCCTAATACGAATCTGGTTCTTCTGGAACAACGCAAATTTGAATTGGAATCGTTTCGTGAAGAATTAGATTCACCTCTAAAAGCAGATACAGAGCAACATATTCAACGTTATATTGAAGAAGAAATTCATCCGCTTTTAAAGAACACAAAAGAAACGGAAAAGAGTCAAAAACTAGAACGTTTGTATTTTGAAAGCCTGGACGAAAAAACCGGATTATTTTATCAGGAAAGAAAGAAATTTGATAACGCAATGTCTATTATTAATAAAAGGTTAGCAACCGTTTTAGATAAAAAACAAATCGAAGCACAACAAATTTATCCGCATTATTATGAGCGTTTTAAAACAGATGGTGTAGAACATAATTTATACATTGGAGCCTCAATTGCCCCAACCAGACCATTTGATATTATGTATTTGCACAATTTACGTTTGTGGCAATTGCAGACGCTTTGCGAAATGGAGTTAGAACATCATCAGCTTAAAGAGTCATTGCCTTATGAACTTGACGTAACTTCGTTGATCCTGGTATTTAGTTCTGCACTTTCTATTCGTTTTAGAATGGATGAGAAACGATTTGACGTTGACGGAACTTATAATGCAAGATATGAAGTTGTAAAAAAACGTATTGACAAATCGAATATAAAAGGTACAAAAGACAGAATTACGGAGAAAGAAAAAATCACAATCGTATATTCTCAAAACAGTGAAGAAGCTGAATACCTGAAATATATCAAGTATTTACAACACAAGAAAATCCTTGAACCATCAATTGAACAATTTGAGGTCGAAGATCTTCAGGGTGTTTCAGGCTTGAGAGCAATTCGTGTAAAAGTGATCAATAACAATAACAATCAGGTGACTCAAAAAATCACCTATCAGGATTTATTAGATGAGCTCAACTAAATAGTTGAGCTTTTTTTAAATCGATTTAAAAGCAATTATAAAAGATACTACGGTAACGATAAGCCCCACCATAAAAAAGTTATACGCGATTCGCAGTAAATTATATTTGCGCTGTAAAACCAGTCCCAGATAATATAAATCCTTAATCATATTAGAATACAGGTAATCGCGGTCTTTCATCATTTCATTCATTGCCCAATCATATTCTTCTAAAGGCATTTTATAGAAGTTTCCGAAAAACAATAAGTTAATTTTTTTATTTTCGATATCTTCCCTTGTAAAAACACCCGAAGTTACCTTTGGTCGTGTAGAAAGTATAGCAAAGATGATGGTAATTACACTTGACATCAACATTATAAAAGTAGGAATTACCAAATGCGCATTCTTCGGACTGTCTAATTTTGGTATAATCGATGAAAGTGCTATCGAAATAATAATCGCATTTACAGATAATAAAATATTGGCTTTACTATCCGCGATTCCGCTTAAACGTGTGTGATTTCCCAGCGTAACACGAAATAGAGTATCAACACCACGATCCGGTTTTTCAACTTTATCTTTTTTCTTAATTTCCTCTTCCATTTTATCTGCTTCTTTTTTCTTTTGCTTTGCAATTTTCTTCTGAACCAAAAGCAGGTTTTTTTCTTTTAAGGGCTGCCATTTTTTAAGTGCGTAATCCGTATAAAAACGATGTTTATTCATTAAGAAATTCAAATTTTCTTTTGCCCATTCAGCATTAGAAAAATCCAGATTCCAGGTGTTCTTTAGTTCAATACGCAATAATTCACAAGTAGTTTCATATTCTGTTCCAACGAGATGGGCAAAATCTGCATCTTTAATTATTTTTTCTAAATGTGTTTTTGGAATATATTCTTTTACAGTCGCCAAAATTAAACTGGAAACCGTTGCAATAAATTTATCAGATTGTTCTTTTTCTTTCAAAAAGGCCGTAGCAATTTTCACACTTTCCTCTTCATGATTTTCATAACCATCTATATAACCTGTGTCATGAAACCAAGCGGCAACTAAAAGCATTTCTTTTTCGTCACTACTTACATCTTCCTTTTTGCATAGCTCTTTTACAGCATTTACTACGGTGAAAGTATGGTTAAAATTATGATAAGAATATAAATTAGAAAGTTTATCTTTGAGTAAATTACTGACGAAATCTTCGGATTGTTCTATTAGATTCATGGAGATTTTTTTTATACCACTAAATTATGAAATTGTTTTTGGATAATCATTTTATTACTAAAATTAAAAACCGGTCTTTAGCAATAATTGTACTGGTACTCGCTTATTCCTGTGCTACGCATAAAGCGCAATACGGAAAAGATGTTAGTGCCAACGAAACGGAAAACGCAACAGATACTATAAAAATTGCGCATACAATTTATTTAGTTGGAGATGCCGGAAATGCAGATGAAGAACAAGCACAGCAAACGCTTGAATTATTGCATCAAAAATTGAAAAAATCGAATAAAAAAGCCACGCTGCTTTTTTTAGGAGATAATATCTATCCCAAAGGTTTTCCTAGTGACGATAATGCTGCAGAAAAGGCTTTAGCCGAAACAAAACTTACCAATCAATTAAAACTTACTAAAGGTTTCAAAGGGAAAACAATTGTAATTCCCGGTAATCATGATTGGTATAATGGTATAAAAGGTCTGGAGCGCCAGGCAGATTTTGTAACTAAATATCTTAATGATAAAAAAGCCTTTTTACCAAGAAAAAGTTGTGCTATCGAAGATGTAAAAATTGATAGTACGTCAACCTTAATTACAATTGATAGTGAATGGTTTCTCGAAGATTGGGATAATCACCCTACGATAAACGACAATTGCGATATAAAAACCAGAGAAGATTTTTTTGACGAGCTTGAGAATCTTTTAAACAAAAATCAGGAAAAAACGGTTGTTATAGCTATTCATCATCCTTTGATGAGCAACGGAACACATGGCGGACAATTTTCGCTAGAGAAACAATTATTTCCGTTAGAGCAAAAAATACCGCTGCCAATAATTGGTTCTTTTATCAATTTACTTCGAAAAACATCCGGTGTTAGTCCGCAGGATATACAAAATAAGCAATACACGATTTATGCCAAGCGAATTAAAACACTTTTACAAAAACAAAAAAATGTAATAGTAGTTTCCGGACATGACCATAATTTGCAGTATGTAAATAAAGAAAACATCAAACAAATTATTAGTGGCGCAGGATCAAAATCTGAAGCCGCAAGGGCAATAAACCCTACTGAATTCTCCTATGGAGGAAATGGATATGCCACCTTGACCTTATTTAAAAGCGGTGATGCAAAAGTTTCTTTCTTTGGAAATGAAAACAATAAGGAAAAACTTCTTTTTGAGCATGAAATCATAAAAGCAAAAGAAATTAACTGGGCTGCAACTGCAGAAAACAAATTTCCTGCAACCGTTACTACATCTATTTATTCGACAAAAATGACAGATAAGAGTTTGTTTCATAAATTCTTATTCGGACAACATTACAGAAAGTATTACAGCTTACCTATAAATGCAAAGACAGCAACCTTAGATACTTTAATGGGCGGTTTAAAACCCATTCGTGAAGGCGGAGGTCATCAATCTGTATCCTTAAGAGTTTCTGATCCTAAAGGCAGAGAATATGTAATGCGTGCCCTGAAAAAAAGTGCAACGGTATTTTTACAATCTGTAGCTTTTAAAGATCAATATGTTGTAAATGATTTTGAAGATACATATGCTGAAAACTTTCTATTTGATTTCTACACTACTTCTCACCCTTACACTTCATTTGCAGTTGGAAGCATGGCAGACAAAATTGGTTTGGCGCATACCAATCCTATCTTATATTATATACCAAAGCAAAATGGTTTAAAAGAGTTTAATTCGAACTTTGGGGATCAACTCTACATGATTGAGGAAAGACCGGCGGATAATCACCTTGATGGTAAAAATTTTGGAAATCCAACTGATATTATTAGTACTGAGGATATGATGAAAAATCTTCATAAGGATGAAAAATACAGCGTTGACGAAAAAGAATATATAAAAGCCCGTTTATTTGATATGCTTATTGGCGATTGGGACAGGCATAGTGATCAGTGGCGTTGGGCTGAACATAAAAAAGATGGTAAAGTTACTTACATCCCAATTCCTCGTGACCGCGATCAGGCTTTTGTGAAATATGACGGGACTCTACTTTCTATTTTAATGAATATTCCGGCACTTCGACATATGCGAACTTTTAAAAATAAGATCGACAATGTAAAATGGCTTAACAGAGAACCTTACCCAATGGATTTGGCATTTTTAAGAACTGCTGATGAAAAAGACTGGTTGGCGCAGGCAAAATATATTCAGGAAAATTTAACTGACAGTGATATCGATAATGCCTTTAAAAAATTACCAAAAGAAGTACAAGACGGAACAATTGAAGATATCAAGCATAAATTAAAAAACAGAAAAAAAGACCTTCAAAAATATGCTTCGGAATATTTTGACATATTAAGTCATACGGTAATGATTGCCGGAACAGATAAAAAAGATAAATTCATTATCAATCATAATGCTAAAAAAAGTATCGAGATTCAGGTTTTGAGAGTTAAAAAAGAAGGAGACGAATTAGTTTACAGTAAAACAGTAACAGATGCTAAAACTAAAAATCTTTGGATTTATGGTTTAGATGACAATGACGTTTTTCAGGTAATTGGTGATCATAAATCGAAAATAAAAATTCGTTTGATTGGTGGTCAGAATAACGACACTTACAATATCGAAAATGGAAAAAGAGTTATTGTTTACGATTTCAAATCAAAAGAAAACACGTATAATCTGGATTCTAGGACGAGAACGCAACTAACAGATGATTATGATGTAAACTTATACAATTACGAAAGGCCGAAATACAATGTAGTTTCAGGACTTCCAAACATCGGTTTTAATCCTGATGATGGTGTAAAAGTGGGGATCAATTTAAATTATACCGTTAACAATTTTAAACAGAATCCATATACGCAAAGACACGTTCTAAATGCTTTTTACTATTTTGCAACCGGAGGTCTGGAATTTAATTATGTAGCACATTTTCCCGGGTTATTAGGAAAATGGGTTATTGATGTTGAATCGCAATATACTACACCAAATTTCGCAGTAAATTATTTTGGATATGGAAATGAATCTATAAACAATACTGAAGAATTTGGAATGGATTATAACAGGGTTCGTATTCAGAAATTTAATCTTTCAGGTGCTATTAGACATGTTGGCAGATACGGCAGCGAGTTTAGTATTCAGCCAATGTTGCAGCAAATGAGAGTAGAAGAAACTGAAAACAGGTTTATTGATACCCCAAATATTATAAATCCAGATGTTTTTGGCAGTCAGGTTTATGGTGGAGCAAAAATTAAATATCTTTTCAAAAATGCAGATTTTGCCGCAAAACCAACTTTAGGAGTGGCTTTTATGGTTTCTGCAGCATGGCTGTCCAATTTAGATGATACCAAACAAAACTTTCCTACTATTGAAAGTCTTTTAGGATTTACCCATAAAATTGATCACAATGGAAAATTAGTACTAGCTACACTTTTAAAAGGAAAAGCGATATTAAATAACAATTATGAGTTTTATCAAGGAGCTACTTTAGGTGGAGATACTGATTTGAGAGGATATCGAAATGAGCGATTTTTAGGAAGCTCGTATTTTTCTCAAAGTACAGATTTAAGATTAAGCATTGGTAAAATACGAAAAACAATTGCTCCTCTGACATACGGAATCCTGGGTGGTTTTGATTATGGAAGAATTTGGCTTGACGGAGAAAATTCGCGAAAATGGCATCAGGATTACGGTGGCGGACTTTGGCTGAATGCAATCAATGTTTTAACAGCAAGAATCTCTTATTTCAAATCTCCTGACGAAGAAGGAAGAGTTATTTTTGGAGCGGCATATAGCTTTTAGGAAAGATTCAAAGTTGCAAAGGCTCAAAGTGACAAAGTTTTTTAGCCACGAATTCACGAATTTTTATTATAAAAAATTCGTGAATTCGTGGCTAATTTTTTTGATGAGATGTTCTCTTATTTTAAACTTGAAAACTTAGCAGCTTAGAGTCTTAGCAACTTTTTTTCACTTTAGCTTAAACTCATAAACATTCCCTCCTACTTTGTTTGTTTTTTCATCGGCAATCAATAATGTATTATTGTCTTTGAAAACGATGGCTTCTTTTTGCGAAAAGTGATTTAGCTTTATTTCGGTCTGAGATCCTGTATGGAAGAGATCTCCCTTAAAACCTTTAAACAAAACAATTTTATCATGACTTAATAAGACTACTTTTTTACCATCAGGACTAATTGTAGCACTGGTTAAAACACAATGATTGTAATTATTACAGGTTTTAAATTCCCCGATTTTAGTTGCTTTTTGAGTTCCAGGTGCATTTAAGATTTTATAAATAAAAGCAGTTCCATCAAAGTTTTTACTTCGGTTTTTTGTAAAAAGATAAAAATAATTTCCGTGTTCAAAAAAACCTTCAACATCGTAAAACAATTCTTTTTTCTTTGGTGGAAATTCAGTTTGTTCCGGATACGAAAATGAAACTTTATATTCGGCTACTGCCAAATCTTTATTTAATTGGTTTTTATTTACTTTATAAATACACAAATCTTTGCGCTCGTTATCATTGTTTCCAAAATCCCCAATATAAATATTTCCGCTTTTGTCTTTTGTAATATCTTCCCAATCTACATTGGTTGCGTTTGTAATTGCAATCGTTTTATTAATTTTTCCTTCTGAATTTAAAGCGTAGATTTCATTTTTATTTCCACTGTCTTCTAATGTATAGATCAAATTCGATTCTGGAAAATAGGTAATTCCCGAAACCTCTTTTAATTTCTTCGGAAGTGAATACAATGTCTTTAAATCACTATTTGATTGTTGTTGACAAGCCAGTAAAACAATAGAAACTCCAAGTAAAAAAAACTTTTTCATATTATATTTTTAATTTAATTAGGGACAAATCAAATAATCATCGAAATAAGGAATTATTAATCTGAGAAAATCTAAGGCGCAAAAAACTTAGATCAAATTCGTGTTTTTAAAATTACGTGTAATAAATTCAAATGCTGCAAACATGATATGTCCCATTGATCTGGCGTTTTTAAATTTCATATCATTTGTATACCGATACAATTCCATTTTTAATTGATTCAGATGTTCTTCTGTCGAAATCGTATCGTGACACATTATATTCAGTAATTTTTTAATTCGATTTTCGGCAGAATGAATACGTTTGGCCAAAATTGCTCTTTCTTCGTCTTTATACTGTATTATAGATCTGTCTTCAAGCTTTTCTTTGATTAATTGAATCATTGGATAATTTTCTTTGAAAAACTGCGGACGATAAACTTTAAAATTCCCTTCATAACATTGCTGGTCAAAGTCTATTGGACGAATTTTATACACCACCTGATCAAAATCGTGAATAGGAACTATTACATAATTATAAGCACGCATATCGCCTAAAAGCCTGATCATACAACGCTCATTAAACTTTACAAATTCTTTTGCAATCTGAGATTTTTCGGTTTCAGTACAACTATCCAGTAAAGTATCCATAAAAACATCACCCGGAATGCCTATAATATGCTCTTCGATCAAAGTATCCTTATAAACCAGAAAGTTAATTTTATCCGGCGATAGGATATCTTCTAATTCCAGTCCGTAAATTCTCGAAGCATCTGCTTTTTTTATATAAAAATGAACATAATTATCATTGAGAATATTTCGCACTTTTATCCGGAAAGGTTTTGAGTTTCCAAAAGTACAATAGTCAATTGCATCGACGTTTAAAAACTGAATAATCTCACTGTTTCCATCAGAATGTAAAAGCGAATAGATTTTTTTCAGGTTTAAATCAATTTCATTTCTTTCAAATTCATTATAATAAACCCGAATCCATAAAGTATCCGTTTCATTTTTATCATATACGTTTACAGATCCTGAAAACCGCAATAAATCATCATAGAACACTGATACTTTCGAAATACGTTCGTATCGTTCTAAATAATTTAAAAGAGATTGCGTTAAAGGATAAGATGGCTTTTTTAAAACCATTAAAGGTTCGTTCATTTTGAATATCTTTATTACAAATTTACATTAAATAAAATTTAGCGTAACAATATACAAGTTGAATCGTCATACTTAAAACTAAAACCGAAATAAATTTGGAAACCATACTTACTATTGAAAATCTGCATAAAAGATACGGGCGAATCCAAGCCTTAAAAAATGTTTCTTTTGAAATACAAAAAGGCCGCGTTTATGGCATTTTAGGTCCTAACGGAAGCGGAAAATCGACAACTCTGGGAATTGTCCTCAACGTTGTAAACCGCACATCAGGAAATTACAGCTGGTTTGGAGGGAAAATTCAGACTCACGAAGCTTTAAAAAAAGTAGGCGCTATTATAGAACGTCCTAATTTCTACCCGTATATGACTGCGGAAGAAAACTTGAAATTAGTTTGTAAAATAAAAAGCATCGACTACTCTAAAATCACAGAAAAATTAGACTTAGTGGGTTTAACCGAAAGAAAAGACAGTAAATTCAGTGCTTTTTCGTTAGGTATGAAACAACGTTTAGCTATTGCTTCGGCACTTTTGAACGACCCCGAAATTTTAATTTTAGATGAGCCAACAAATGGTCTTGACCCACAGGGAATTCATCAGATTAGAGATATTATAAAAAAAATAGCATCACAGGGAACTACAATTTTACTTGCCTCTCATTTATTAGATGAAGTCGAAAAGGTATGCTCGCACGTGATTGTTTTAAGAAAAGGCGAGATTCTTTATTCAGGTTCTGTAGATGCAATGTCTGCAAATGAAGGCTTTTTTGAAGTTATGGCTGATGATACCGCTAAACTGAAAAACATTTTAGCAGAACATCCGGCAGTTGACAGAATTACCGAAGAAGAAGGGAAAATTTTGGTATACTTAAAGTCAGATCTTTCAGCTTCAGATCTAAATCAGTTTTTATTTTCTAAAAACATTTCATTAAGTCATTTAGTGAAACGCAAAAACAGTTTAGAAGCTCAATTTTTAGAATTAACCAAAAACGCCATTACCAAAACCAACTAACCATGAACAGACTTATCGCTATAGAATTACAAAAAATCTGGAAAAACAAAGCCAGTCGAGTACTTACATTAACTTACTTCATTTTACTTTCATTCATTGCATTGCTGGCATCGATTAAGTTTAATATCGGACCAATTCGTATTGATCCTTCAGAAATGGGATTTTTCAATTTTCCTTATATATGGCATCTGACTACTTATATTGCCGCTTTATTGAAATTTTTTCTGGCAATTGTAATTGTTTCCATGATGGCAAATGAATATAGTTATGGTACATTAAAACAAAACTTAATTGATGGTTTGAGCAAAAAAGAGTTCATTTTATCAAAGTTTTTAACCGTAGTATTATTTTCATTAATCTCAACAATTTTTGTTTTTATAATGAGCTTAATTTTAGGACTTTGTTTTTCATCCTATACTGAATTGGGTATTATTTTTACTGATTTAAATTATCTTTTGGCCTTTTTTGTAAAATTAACCGGTTTCTTTTCTTTCTGTTTATTTTTAGGAATTTTGATAAAACGTTCTGCCTTTGCATTAGGTTTTTTATTAGTTTGGAATTTTATTGAATGGATTTTTAAGCTTGTTTTAATTTTTGTAGTTTTCCCAAACAGCAATAAAGCAGATTATATCACACAATTTTTTCCTTTAGAATCAATGTCTAATTTAATAATTGAACCTATCACAAGATTATCATTAATAAGAAGTATAGGATCACAGATGGGCGTTGCGAATACAAAGGATTACAATGTTCATTATTTTTCTATTCTGATTGTTTTGGTATGGACATTTTTATTTATTTACTTTTCTTACAAACTGCTAAAAAACAGAGATTTGTAGTATATTTGTCAGACTATGAATTATTTTAAAGTTGTTTTGTTTATTACGTTAATGTGCTTGCAGTCTGCAAAGATTATGGCGCAGAATATTACTGTAGATGCCACAAAAACACCTGATGAATTAGTAAATAACATCCTGATTAACAGTTCCTGTATAAATACTGGAACTGTTAATGCCTCTGGAAATCCTGATAATACCGGAAACAGTTATGCTTATTTTAATTCCGGAAGTAGTAGTTTTCCTTTTTCCGGCGGAATTGTTTTAAGTACATCTGCCAGTAAAAATGCAGCAGGTCCTTTTAATCAATCAACTTCTCAGGGACAAACCAATAAAAACTGGAAAGGTGACCCTGATTTAGAAAAAGCAATCAATAAAGATGGAAGCACCCAGGCAACAGTTCTGGAATTTGATTTTGTAGCCTTAACAAATTCTATTAGTTTCAACTATATTTTTGCCTCTAATGAATATCAGACTTATTACCCTTGTGAATATTCTGATGGTTTTGCTTTTTTAATAAAAGAGGCAGGAAGTACAGAGAATTATAAAAACTTAGCGGTTTTACCCAATACTTCTACCCCTGTTTCATCTACTACAGTTCATACAAAAATAGAACCTGTTTTTATGAACGGGCAGAGTTTTAGCGGATGTGAGGCAGTCAATGAAAATTATTTTAACGGTTATAATACTGTAAATAGTCCTATAAATTATGCCGGACAAACAGTAGTAATGAATGCTCAGACTGAAGTAATCCCCAATAAAACATACCATCTAAAATTGGTAATTGCAGATGATCCAACTGGTCAATATAACTCAGCAGTTTTTATTGAAGCCGGAAGTTTTGTTTCAACAATAAATTTTGGAGTCGATAAAACAATTGCGAATAATAATCCTGCGTGTTTTGGAGAAAATGTAACGCTAGATACTCAATTAAACAATGCTTTGTATACCTTTAAGTGGTTAAAACAAGATGCCAGTAATAATTATGTCGAAATTGTTCCTGCACAAACGGGCTCTGTATATAATGTTCAAACAACAGGAAATTACAAAGTCGAAGCAACCTTAACCGGTACAACTTGTGTATCTACTGGAGAAATTAAGATTGAATATGCCCCGGAAATACTATCAACCAACACGAGCCTGTCACAATGTGATGATGACACAGACGGAATTTCTGATTTTAATTTAACAAAAGTTGATAACATTATCAAAAATAATGTTAGTCAAACTCTTAATAAAGGATTTTATGAATCACTAACAGATGCTCAGTCAAAGACAAATGCAATTTTAAATCCCGAAAAATACACCAATAAAGCCCCTGATCAAATTGTTTTTGCAAGACTGGAGAATCAATATGGCTGCTTTAAAATTGCCGAAGTAACATTAAAGATTTCAAACACAACAATTGCAGATCAAAATCCAATAGCAACTTGTGATAGTGATGAAAAACAAGATGGTTTTTATCAATTTGATCTTGAAGCACAAGTAACTCCGCAATTCTCAGCAGGTCTACCAACTGGCTTGGTTTTTATGTATTATTCAAATACAAATGATGCTTTAATAGGTAAAAATGCATTATCCAACATCTTTAAAAATACAACTCCTTACAGCCAGATAATTTACGGAAAAGCAACAAATGGAGCTGACTGCTTTGATATAAAGCCGATAACTCTTGTGGTAAATACATTTGACCCTCCAAATTTTGAAAATGAAACAGAATATGTATGCAAAGGAGAAGAAATAATATTAAGTGTAGCTTCAAATTTTGCCACTTATTTATGGAACACAGGGAACACAACTAATGCCATAAAAATAAATTCAGCAGGCGATTATTCTGTAACTGTAACAGATGTAAATGGTTGTGAAAAAACTAAAAATTTTAAAGTAGTTTCATCTGAACCAGCCTTAATAACAGAAACTATTGTAAAGGATTTTTCAGGAACTGATAATTCAGTACTTATAAAATATACAGGAATGGGAGATTATGAATTTTCATTAGACGGAACTGTTTTCCAGAATGATCCATTATTTACCGCTGTAAATCCCGGAACTTATTATGCAATTGCCAGAGACAAAAATGGCTGCGGATTATCTAATTCAGTTATCGTTTACGTTTTAGACTATCCCAGATTTTTTACTCCCAACGGAGATGGATATAATGATTTATGGTACATAAAAAATATAGATCAGCTTCCTGATTATAAAATTTTCATCTTCGATCGTTACGGAAAATTATTAAAAGAAATGAATCAAAACAGCGATGGCTGGAATGGTGTTTTTAATGGTCAGCAACTACCTTCAGACGATTATTGGTTTACATTACAATTTGTAGATGGTGAAAATGTAAAAGGTCATTTTAGTCTTAAGAGATAAAACTAAAAAACAATACTCATTTCGATTTCAATTATAAATATTGAAATTATTGAAAAAACAAGGTATAAAAAAATCCCAAATTCCAGTTCCGAGGCTTCGGTAGAAATTTGGGATTTTTATATTAAATGCTAGAAAGATTTAGATTTTAAATCTTTTTCTATCAGTTTCTGTCAAATAGATTTTTCTCAAACGAATAGATTTTGGTGTAACCTCTACATATTCATCTTTTTGAATATACTCTAAAGCTTCTTCTAATGAGAAAATGATTGGAGGAATAATTCTCGCTTTTTCATCATTTCCAGAAGAACGAACGTTAGATTGTTTTTTCTCTTTTGTTACGTTTACACACATATCATCAGCACGAGAGTTTTCTCCAATTACCTGACCTTCGTAAATTTCTGTATTTGGTTCAACAAAAAACTTACCACGATCTTGCAATTTATCGATAGAATAAGGAATAGCTTTTCCTTTTTCCATAGAAATCAATGAACCTTTGTTACGTCCGGCGATTTCACCTTTGTAAGGCTCATAACCAATGAAACGGTGTGCCATAATAGCCTCACCAGCTGTTGCAGTAAGCAATTGGTTACGTAATCCAATAATTCCACGTGATGGAATATTAAATTTTACAATCATACGCTCCCCTTTAGTTTCCATACTCAACATTTCACCTTTACGCAAAGTAACAAACTCTACCGCTCTACCTGAAAGTGATTCTGGTAAATCGATTGTTAATTCCTCAATTGGCTCACATTTTTTACCATCAACTTCTTTGATGATAACTTGTGGCTGACCAATTTGTAATTCATAACCTTCTCTTCTCATTGTTTCAATAAGAACAGATAAGTGAAGTACTCCACGGCCAAAAACCATGAATTTATCAGCAGAATCAGTTTCACCTAACTTCATAGCTAAGTTTTTCTCTAATTCTTTTGTCAATCTTTCTCTAATATGACGAGATGTTACAAATTTACCTTCTTTACCAAAGAAAGGTGAATCATTAATTGTAAACAACATACTCATTGTAGGCTCATCGATATCAATCGTTTTTAGACCTTCCGGATTTTCAAAATCAGCGATAGTATCACCAATTTCAAAACCTTCAACTCCAATGATTGCACAAATATCTCCAGCAATAACTTCTTGTACTTTTTTACGACCAAGTCCTTCAAAAGTATGAAGTTCTTTGATACGGGATTTAGATATAGTACCATCTCTTTTTACTAATGAGATTGGCATACCTTCTTTAAGAACTCCTCTTTCAAGACGACCAATAGCAATACGACCTGTAAAAGCTGAGAAATCTAAAGAAGTAATCAACATTTGTGGTGTTCCTTCAGAAACTTTAGGAGCTGGTACATTTTCAACAACCATATCCAATAATGCTTCAACATTATCAGTTACGTTTTCCCAATGATCAGACATCCAGTTATTTTTAGCAGAACCATAAACTGTAGGAAAATCCAACTGCCATTCTTCAGCACCTAATTCAAACATTAAGTCAAAAACTTTCTCATGAACTTCTTCAGGAGTACAGTTTTCTTTATCAACTTTATTAATAACTACACAAGGCTTTAAACCTAAGTCAATCGCTTTTTGCAATACAAAACGCGTTTGTGGCATTGGACCTTCAAAAGCATCAACTAGCAAACATACACCATCGGCCATGTTTAATACACGTTCTACTTCTCCTCCAAAATCCGCGTGGCCTGGAGTATCGATAATATTGATTTTTGTTCCTTTATATTGAACTGAAACGTTTTTTGAAGTAATAGTAATACCTCTCTCACGCTCTAAATCGTTATTATCAAGAATTAAATCACCTGTGTTTTCGTTGTCACGAAATAATTGACAGTGATACATAATTTTATCAACCAAAGTGGTTTTACCGTGATCGACGTGGGCAATAATTGCAATATTTCTAATAGATTCCATCTGAGATTTTTAATGGGTGCAAAGGTACACTTTATTTTGATATAAAAAACGTTTCTAAGATAGTTTGCGTATATACAAGTAATTAGTTCGTTAAAACAATGTAAATTTAACCCCCAAAATGAACTTTCGTTATTGTTTAATTATAGTTAATTTAACTATATTTGAGTAATGAAAAGTAAAACTCTCCAAATTACTCTAATTTACGTTATCATATCGCTAATTATGGCAGCAGTCTGTCATAAAATACTTACTACCTACTTTTCTAAACTCGAATATTTTTATTTATTTTTCTTAAAAGACATTCTTTTTATCCTCGCTACAGGTTTTATCTTCAAATACATACTATCTAAAAATGAAAGAAAAAATGTTTCCGTTTTTGAAAAATTAAAGAGTACAAACGAAGAAATTAAAGAATCAAACGAAAAATATGACATCGTTGCAAAAGCGACAAGCGACACAATTTGGGATTGGAAAATTCAGGAAGACAGCATTAACTGGAACAAAGGAATAGAAAGCATTTTTGGTTACAAATCTACAGAAGTAGGAAAAACTTCAAAGTGGTGGTTTGACAAAATTCATCCTGAGGACAGTATCAGAATGTCGATTAAACTCTATTCGTTTATTGAACAAAAAACAGAAAAGTGGCAGGATCAGTATCGTTTCAGATGCGCTGACGGAAGTTATAAATACGTTCTTGATCGTGGTTTTTTATTAAAAGATGAAAACGGAAGAGCCATCCGAATGATTGGAGCCATCCAGGATATTACCAAACAAAAAGAAGAAGAACAGCGATTAAAACTCTTAGAAACCGTAATTACGCAATCTAAAGATTCGATTTTAATTACAGAAGCAAATTCACTAGATCGAAAAATCCCCAAAATCGTCTATGTAAACCCTGCATTCTCACATATGTCAGGATATCTTTCGCATGAAATAATAGGAAAATCTACAAATATATTTAAAGGACCAAAATCTGATTCTGAAGAATTAAAAAAACTATTAAGAGCAATAAAAAACGAAGAAGAATGCCTAATAGAAACCATTAGCTACACAAAGAAAAATGAAGAATACTGGGTTCGATTTTCTATGATCCCGATTTTCAATAACGAAGGTGTTATCTCACACTGGATTTCTATACAAAGAGATATAACAGATGAGAAAAAATTAGAAACAGAAAAAGAACACCTAATCAGGGAACTAACTCAAAACAATAAAGACTTAAAACAATTTTCATACATTACATCGCATAATTTAAGAGCGCCTTTATCAAATCTAATAGGATTATTAAATCTTATTGAAGATATTGCTATTGAAAATCCTGAATTAGAAGAAATTCTTGCCGGATTCACCAAATCAACCCATCTTTTAAACGAAACAATCAATGATTTAGTAAAAGTCATTATTATCAAAGACAACCCTTCTATGCAAAAAGAAGAAGTATCTTTAAAAGAAGTATTCGAAAATGTATTTAGTCAATTGTCTTTTCAAATTGAATTACACAAACCGATAATCAAATTAAATTTTGAAAAAGTCCCTTTATTAAACACAAACAAAGCATATATAGAAAGCATTTTACTTAATTTGCTCACCAACTCTATTAAATACAAATCAGAAAATAGAAAATTAAAAATATCCATTACCGCAGAGCAAGTTGACCATCAGGCAATTTTAACTTTTAAAGACAACGGAATTGGTATTGACCTGGAGAGAAATGGCGACAAAGTTTTTGGTCTGTATCAAAGATTTCACAACTATCCTGACAGCAAAGGATTGGGTTTATATCTCGTAAAATCACAGGTAGAAACAATGGGAGGAACAATAAGTATTGAAAGCGAAGTAAATAAAGGAACAACATTTACAATAACATTTAAAAATTAATTTTTATGCTGGAGCAAATTTTATGCATTGACGACGACCCAATCACATTAATGTTATGCAAAAAAGTAATTTCAAAATCATCATTTTCCAAAGAAATTATCACAGCTCAAAATGGCGAAGAAGCACTACATCATTTTAATAATTTAAAATATACCAACAACAAAAACAAAGTAAACAAAAAACCGGAATTGATATTCTTAGACCTAAACATGCCTGTTATGGGCGGCTGGGAATTTCTGGACCACTTTACCTCACCTGCTTATGCAGACTTTAATACCGCACACGTAATTGTATTATCATCGACAATTGATCCTGACGATTTAGCTAAAGCAAAAAAATATCCGATCATTATAGATTTTCTCTCAAAACCAATTACTCAACCTATGTTAGAATATCTAAAGAAGAAAATAGCTAAATAAATTTTAGTTACTTCATCGATTATAATGGCGTTACCCTCCGGCTCGGGCTGTATGCTAAATCTTTTGTGCCGGCAATTTTATATAAAAGACAAAACCTGTATTGTCACAAAAGGATATCGCTGCCATCCCTAACGCAACCAACAAAATTCTAAAAACAAAACTCAAATTTTAGAAGAATCACATAAACAAATCGAAATAAAAAAATCCAAATTTCAATAAACACCGCTAAAGCAAGCACGTATAAATTGGAATTTGGATTTTTTTTTGAATTTCTTCAGTTTTTGCTCAAACAAAAAAAGTCCTCTAAAAGAGGACTTTTTATATATTTTAGGAAATTGTAGTTAATTACAATTTAGCAACATGCTTAGTTAATTTAGACTTCAAGTTAGAAGCTTTATTATCATGAATGATGTTCTTTTTAGCTAATTTATCAATCATAGAGATTACAGTTGATAATTTTGAAGTTGCATCAGCTTTATCAGTAGCTATTCTTAATGCTTTAATAGCATTACGAGTAGTTTTATGTTGATATCTGTTAAGAACTCTTCTTTTTTCGTTACTTCTGATTCTTTTTAATGCTGACTTATGATTTGCCATTTTTTTTAATTTTAGATGTAATAATTATTATAGATACTAGTTAAAAAAGAAAAACCTCCCACAATTGCATAGCAATCACTTTGGTTTTAACTAATAAAATAAAAATCGAGACACCAATCTTTATTTTACAAAACTTATTCACAACTAATTTTGTAGTCTGTAAGGGAATCGAACCCCTGTTACCAGGACGAAAGCCTGGAGTCCTAACCCCTAGACGAACAGACCAATATTGTCTAAGTTTTTCTATATTTAAATAGAGGTATTATTGTAGCCCGTAGCGGAATCGAACCGCTCTTACATGGATGAAAACCATGCGTCCTAACCGATAGACGAACGGGCCATTTTAATTCTCATTATTTCAAGAAAAATACGCAGTAAAAGTAGTAGCCCGTAGCGGAATCGAACCGCTCTTACATGGATGAAAACCATGCGTCCTAACCGATAGACGAACGGGCCTGCTTCTCTAATGCGGATGCAAAAATACAACTATTTTTAAGATGTACAATACCTGATGCAAAAAAAATTAAAAAAAATTAATATGCCTTTGCAAACAACACTCTTTTTGAAGACGGATTGCCAGTAAACACACAAGTTCCCGCCTCTTCAACAGCATCTAAAGGAACGCAACGAATTGTCGCTTTTGTCAAATCTTTTATCTTCTCTTCGGTCGCAGCAGTTCCATCCCAATGTGCAGATACAAACCCTCCTTTACCATCTAAAATTTCCTTAAATTCCTCAAAACTATTTACTTCTGTAATATGAGTATTACGATAGTCCAATGCTTTATTAAATAAATCCGCTTGAATCTGTTCTAACAAGTCATTTACATAAGTAACAATTCCTTCTGCAGAAACAACTTCTTTTGTCAGCGTATCACGTCTTGCTACTTCAAAAGTTCCATTCTCAAGATCTTTTGGACCAACAGCAATCCTAACAGGAACACCTTTTAATTCCCATTCAGCAAATTTGAATCCTGGTTTTTGAGTTGTTCTGTCATCATATTTAACTGAAATCTTTAATTTTCTTAATTTAGCCGTCAATTCATTAACTGCAGCTGTAATTTCAGCAAATTGTTCGTCTGTTTTATATATAGGAACAATTACAACTTGTATTGGCGCTAAATTTGGAGGCAACACTAATCCCTGATCATCAGAGTGCGTCATAACCAAAGCTCCCATCAAACGAGTAGAAACTCCCCAAGATGTTCCCCACACATGTTCTTGTTTTCCTTCTGCATTCGCAAACTTCACATCAAAAGCTTTCGCAAAGTTCTGCCCTAAAAAGTGAGATGTTCCTGCCTGCAATGCTTTACCGTCTTGCATTAAAGCTTCAATACAATACGTTTCATCAGCACCTGCAAAACGTTCTGTTTCGGTTTTTATACCTTTCACAACCGGAATAGCCATAAAATCCTGAACAAAATCAGCATAAACATTCATCATCTTTTCAGATTCCTCTATAGCTTCTGCCTTTGTAGCATGTGCAGTATGTCCTTCCTGCCATAAAAACTCTGCAGTTCTTAAAAACAAACGTGTACGCATTTCCCAACGAACCACATTAGCCCATTGATTAATTAGCAAGGGTAAATCTCTGTAAGATTGTACCCATCCTTTATAGGTAGACCAGATAATTGCTTCACTTGTAGGACGAACTATAAGTTCCTCTTCCAGTTTTGCATTAGGATCAACCATAAGTTTCCCTGGTTTATCCGGATCATTTTTTAATCTGTAATGTGTTACAATAGCACACTCTTTTGCAAATCCTTCTGCATTTTTTTCTTCAGCCTCAAACATGCTCTTAGGCACAAATAAAGGGAAGTACGCATTTTGATGTCCTGTTTCCTTAAACATTCGATCTAACTCAGCCTGCATTTTTTCCCAAATAGCATATCCGTATGGTTTTATAACCATACATCCTCTAACGCCTGAATTTTCGGCTAGATCTGCCTTTACAACCAGCTCGTTATACCATTTCGAATAATCTTCTGATCTTGTAGTGAGGTTCTTACTCATATTGAATAGTTTGGCACAAATTTTGTTTTAATAATTTTAACTAAATAGTTTGACAAAACTAACTATTTTTGTAATGTGCAACAATAAAAAACACCACAGATATGAAAACTTATACTTCTCTTCGCCAAAACTCAAGTCATATTTACTTAATTGGATTACTGGGTTTTCTTTTAGCATCGTGTGGTTCTTACCAAAATACTTCATATAATGATAATGACGGAGTATATGGTGGCTCACCAAGAACGTATGCTCAGACAAATACCACAAATACTAATAATCAATACAAAGATTACTTTAAATCTTTGCAAGACGATAATCAGCCAACTGAAATTTTTACAGATGTTGATAGTTATGGCAATTATCAAGACAATGACAGCACACAAACTGTAGCGACTGCTTACCCTGCTTGGGGAAGCGCCAATTCAGAAGTTTCAGTAAACGTTTATTCAGACCCTACATGGTCAATGGGATTTGGCTTTGGTTTTGGATATCCATATTACGGTTACGGATATGGAGGAGGTTATTGGGGCTACCCTGGATATGGCTGGGGCTACCCTGGATACTGGGGAGGCGGATGGGGCTACCCTGGATACTACAGACCTTATTATGGTTATGGATACAACAACTATTCTTACAGTTATGGAAGAAGAGGTTCAGCCTCATATTACGGAGGCAGAAATTATGCTTCTAACAGAAATTTTACAACAAACAGAGGTTATAATAGTAATAGAAACTACACCACAAACAGAAACTATACTACAAATAGAGGAAGTTATACTACCAACAGACAAAATGGCTACTCTGACTACAGAAGAAGCTCTTCTGTAAACGGAAGAACGTACAACTCTTCAAGCCCTACATTTACAAACAGAAGAAGTACAACCCAAGGTCAAAACAATAGCTATGATTACTCTAACAGAAGATCAAGCAGCAATACAACAACCAGAAGCTACGATAGCGGTAATTCATCAAGAAGCTACTCTCCTAGCCCATCACGTTCTATGAATAGTGGTGGCGGTGGCGGAAGCATGAGATCATCTGGCGGCGGTGGCGGTGGCGGAAGATCATATGGCGGAGGCGGTGGTGGAAGAAGATAATCTCTTCATTCACTTATCTAAAAAATCACATTAAAACTTTACCCAAATGAAAAAAATATTATTCCTACTTATTACAGGACTAACAGCCAGCGTCTCACATTCACAAGAAATATCTGATGCCGTTCGTTATGCGCAAGACAATTTAACCGGAACAGCACGTTTTAGAGCAATGAGCGGTGCGTTTGGAGCAGTTGGTGGAGATTTATCTTCTATGAGTGTCAATCCGGCAGGATCTGCAATTTTCTCTAACAATCAAACTGGTATAAGTTTCAGTAACCAAAATATCAAAAATAATTCTAACTATTTTGGAACTCAGACAAGCGACAAAGAAAATTCATTTATTCTAAATCAGGCAGGAGCTATTTTTGTTTTTCATGATCACAACCCAAGCAACAACTGGAAAAAAATTGCAATTGGAGCAACTTATGAAAACACGAATAATTTCGACAACAGTGTTGTGTCAGTAGGAACAAATCCAACAAATTCTATTGATAAATATTTTTTAGCTTATGCTAATGGAGAACCATTTAAAAATAATGGAATCCCTTTAAGCGTAATTACCGACATTCCATATAGAGATCAGTTTTTCACTGAACAGCAAGCTTATTTTGGATATAGAGGTTTTGTTATAAACCCAGTTACAGAAACTGACAATAACAATCAATACACTTCAAATGTACCTGCAGGTGGTAACTACTATCATGAAAATGAAGTTTACACCAGCGGATACAATAGTAAATTAAGTTTTAATATCGCTACATCTTATAAAGACAGAATATATCTTGGAGCTAATTTAAATGTACATATAACTGATTTCAGAAGATCAAGCAGTTTTTATGAAGATAACAGCAATCCATTAGAAGCAAATGCAACTATTTCGAATTTGCGTTTTAATAATGACCTGTATACTTATGGTAATGGTTTTTCTTTTCAACTTGGAGCTATTGCAAAAGTTACAGAATCATTTCGTCTTGGTTTAGCTTACGAATCAAATACGTGGTATGAAATGAATGATGAAGTTTCTCAAAGCCTTTACACTACCACACAAGCTATCAACGGACCAGAAAATTACGCAAACATAAACCCAAATATTGTGAATGTTTATGATTCATATACTTTACAAACTCCGGGAAAAACCACTTTTAGTGCTGCATATGTATTTGGAAAATCAGGTTTAATTAGTGTAGATTACGCTATCAAAGACTATGGAAATACTAAATACAAACCAACAAACGATGAAGGCTTTAGCCGTGTAAACACCCAGATTAACAATCAACTAACAAGCAATGGCGAATTACGAGTTGGTGCTGAATATAAAATAAAACAGTTGAGTTTACGCGGCGGTTACCGTTTTGAAGGAAGTCCATATAAAAACGGAACAACTATTGGAGACACAAACAGTTATTCAGGAGGTTTAGGATATAATTTTGGAGGAACTAAACTAGATTTAGCTTACTCTTACTTAGAAAGAAAATCTAATCAGGGATTTTTCGCAACCGGATTTACTGATGGCGCCAACATTACATCGAAGCTAAACAATGTTACTTTGACTTTATTATTTGAATTGTAATTAAGAATAAATAGATGAATTGAAATTTCCGTCAGGTTTTACTTGGCGGATTTTTTTTAGCCCTGATGAGAGTGACATCCTTTTTCTTGCTTCTTTAGCAAGGAAAAGATATAACGGACAGCAGGAATAGCTTCATAAAAAACATCTAAAAGAAACGGAAACAAGTGGTGTTTGAATAAAAAAGTGTAATTTTGCACTCCAATTTATAAAAGTATGAGAACCAAGTCTTTAAAAAAGAACAAAATTAACGTAATCACTCTTGGGTGTTCGAAAAATGTATATGACAGTGAAGTTTTAATGGGACAGCTTCGTGCAAACGGAAAAGAAGTGACTCATGAGGCGCCTGCAGCAGAAGAAGGAAACATTATCGTAATCAACACTTGTGGTTTTATTGATAATGCTAAAGCAGAATCAGTAAATATGATTTTGGAATATGCAGACAAAAAAGACAGAGGATTAGTTGATAAAGTTTTTGTAACAGGATGTTTATCTGAACGTTACAGGCCTGATTTAGAAAAAGAAATTCCTAATGTGGATCAATATTTTGGTACAACAGAATTACCTCAGTTGCTGAAAGCTTTAGGAGCTGATTATAAACATGAACTATTAGGAGAACGTTTGACAACAACTCCTAAAAACTATGCTTACCTGAAAATTGCCGAAGGTTGCGACAGACCTTGCAGCTTTTGCGCTATTCCCCTTATGCGTGGTAAACACGTTTCTCAATCTATTGAAAAACTAGTAAAAGAAGCTGAAGGTTTAGCTAAAAATGGCGTTAAAGAACTAATTTTAATTGCTCAGGACCTAACTTATTATGGTCTTGACATTTATAAAAAAAGAAATCTTGCTGAGCTTTTAGAAGCATTAGCAAAAGTAGAAGGTATAGAATGGATTCGTTTACATTATGCATACCCTACAGGTTTCCCAATGGATGTATTAGAATTAATGAAACGCGAACCTAAGATTTGTAATTATATCGATATTCCCTTACAACATATCTCTGACTCTATATTAAAATCTATGCGTCGTGGTACTACTCAGGCTAAAACGACTCAATTATTAAAAGATTTTCGAGCAGCTGTTCCCGGAATAGCAATTAGAACAACTTTAATTGTTGGATATCCAGGTGAAACTCAGGAAGATTTTGAGATTTTGAAAGATTTTGTTCAGGAAATGAAATTTGACCGAATGGGATGTTTCGCTTATTCTCATGAAGAAAACACGCATGCTTATTTATTAGAAGATGATGTTCCGGATGATGTAAAACAAGCAAGAGCAAACGAAATAATGGAATTACAGTCTCAAATTTCATGGGATTTAAACCAGGAAAAAGTAGGTCAGGTCTATAGATGTATCATTGACAGAAAAGAAGGAGCTCACTTTGTAGGAAGAAGCGAGTTTGACAGCCCGGATGTAGATAATGAAGTTTTGATTGACGCTTCTAAACATTACGTAAAAACAGGAGAATTTGTTAATATAAGAATAATAGAAGCAACAGAATTTGATTTATACGGAGAACCTGCTTAAATTTACGCTAAACAATTACCAATTTTAGATAAAAACAATTTTATGAAACCTATACAATCTTTATTTCTTTTGGTTTTTACTTTATTCTGCTTCAATTCTGTTTCTGCTCAATACGGAAATGGATACAATAATGGTTACGGAGGTGGCGGTTATGGAGGAAACGGATACGGAAGAGGTGGTGGAATGGGTATGGACAGAAGTATGATGGGAGGACCGCAAGGCAACACCAGCAAACCTAAAGAAGTTCCTGTAGAAGAGACAGCTGCTAAAATTGTAGAACAAATGAAACCGGTAGTAAATCTTGATGAACTTCAAGCGATTGCTATTACGAATGTTTTTACTGACAGTATGAAAGAGCAAGGTATTCTTTTGAAAAATGAAAGCAGCAGCCAGGATGAGAAATTAGAACAAATTAAAGCTCTAAGAGAAAGTACTACAAAAAAGATTACTGCTTTTTTGAATCCTGATCAGATTGAAAAATATACTGCTTTTATGGCTGATTTTAAGGAAATAAAAAAACCTTCTAAATCAAAAAAGAAAAAAGATTCTAAAGAAAACAAAGACACAAAAGATGTTAAGGAAGATATAGAAACAAAAGAAATCAAAGAATAATTGTTTCAAACTCGTCTTAAAATATAACTACCATGGCAAAAAAACATTTTTGTTTCCTGATATTAGCCCTAATCATTACCGCATGTTCTACAAACCCCTACAAGACAACTGAAAAGGTTTATGACAAGCAGCTTAAAACTTTAGAAAATCAAATTACAAACAAAGAAGCCCAACCAATTCCGGCAGTCACCCCTGTTGTTATTGACACAACTTATGCTGCACAATTAGGTATAGTAAAAGATACCCTGTCAAAAACCGGATCTACTTATTTACTAAATGGTGTAAACACAGAATGGATTGGCACAGTAAACTTTAATTTAAGAAAACCAAGTTTTATTGTTATTCATCATACAGCACAGGATTCTATCCAGCAAACTATAAAAACTTTTACCATAACCAGAACACAGGTAAGTGCTCATTACATCATTTCTGAGAATGGGAAAGTCGTTCAAATGTTAAATGACTATTTAAGAGCATGGCATGCAGGAGCATCGACCTGGGGGAAAAACACAGACTTAAACTCTTCTTCTATTGGGATAGAGCTTGACAATAATGGTTTTAAACCTTTTACAGAAGCACAAATTAGTAGTCTTGTAGCTCTTTTGACAAAATTAAAGAAGGATTACAACATTCCGACTCAAAACATATTAGGTCACGCGGATATTGCACCAGGCAGAAAACAAGATCCAAGCGCGTTGTTTCCATGGAAAACGTTAGCAGAAAAAGGATTTGGAATATGGCCGGATGAAGTTCTCGAAGAAGCTCCGTTTGATTTTAAAATCGAACCGGCTTTAAGAATTATTGGATATAATACTAAGAATCTTTCAGCAGCAATTCAGGCTTTCAAATTGCATTATATTCAAACTGATACAACTGCTACTCTAGATCGAAAAACAATAGATACTATTTACTCGATTTATAAAAAGCAAATTCAGTAAAAAAATAAATACTAAAATATAAACGCGTTTCTAAATATTTAGAAACGCGTTTTTTTTATTACTATATCACGTAGTAACAAATAAAAAGAAGAGTTTTGCCACAGATCAAACAATTAAAAAGATTGATTCTTCTTTTCTTTCTCTGTTTTTTACCACAAACTACACTAATTTGCATAAATTGAAATAAAACATAATGTTAGAAACTAAACGAAAAACTTTTTTTGTTTGACACAGATTCTGCAGATTAAATGGATTTAATTTTAGCTTTTGCATTAAATATTCTTACACACATTTACCTAAATCTTTTTTAAATCTGCGTGAAAAGAATTTACTAACTCTTCTTCAGTTCCCTATACTCTAATCGTAGCAAAAAAGTCTTCAAATAAAAAAGCTGCCAAAACATTAGTATGTTTCGACAGCTCCAAAAAAAAAAAAAAAAATATCAATCTTTATCTCTAGAAAGAGTATGTTGTAGCAATTAATCCGAAGAAAGATCCTCCTGCTGGAGCAGCATCTTTATCTAAGAAAATATCTTCAGACGCAGCATCGTATCTTAGCTCAGGAATTATGGTTAGTTTTCCAACTTTATAATTCAAAGAAACTGTATTAGCAAAAACATTTGATCCTGTTAATGTCCCTAAACTGGCAGCAGCATCTTTAGCATCAAAATATTCTATTCTGTAAGCCAGACTCAAAGATGGCTTAAAAGCATAATTAGCATATCCTACTAATGCGAACCAATCTCCGTCTAACTCACTATCGAAATCATTTTTGGTTTTAGCATATGTTGCATTAAATCCCAAAGAAAAAGCATCAGTTATTGTTTTAGATGCCACAAAATCGATTTGTGTTTTATTCTCATCAGATGCAGGATTACTACTGCCTGATGTAAAATTTAAATAAGCACTTCCGGTATCACCTATATATCCTAATTGTGCGATATATGTTTTTTGGCTTGAACCTGCATCCATGGCTGATTTAAAATCTGTAGGATTTGTAATCCCGGCCATAGCTGTAAATTTCCCTGATGTATATACTGCTTTTACTCCAGTATTAAAAAATGGGCCATAAGAAAAAGCATAAGACATGCTATAGTTTTTATTGCCTATCGCATCTAATACTTCATATCCTATATGTGTACCAAAACTACCTGCGACTACTTTAAATTCATCCGAAACCTGATAAGTAAAGAACAATTGTTTAATTAAAAATTTTGCTGTAATATCTTTATCCGTTGTTTCATTATATGAAAATTCCCCTGCTCTTTTTCCAAAACCTAAGTCTACAAAAACTGAAGCTTTTCCGAACGTATGCGCTGCCTGAATTGAGGCCATCCCTAATTCGAATGAATCTTGTGAGTTGGTAAAGCTCGTTAATCCATTCATTTGTTTTGAAAAATCATATTTATAATAAGCGTCTGCTGATCCTCCCCAAGTGGTTGCTGGCGAAACTGATGCTTCAGTCTCATCTTGGGCAAAAGCAAAAGAACTTGTTAACATCGCGGCTAATACGTGTAATACTTTTTTCATGTGTTAATTGGTTTTTAGTTATTAATTGATTCTGGTTAGTTAATCTTTTATATATCTATTTAATAGTATAAGTCATTTCTAAAACCTCTTACCCGCCTCTAAAACATTCTCTTTTTCATTAGCGAATTTATTAACTTTTGCATGAGTAGAATAACTGAAATCTGTTTTTTTGATGTTTTGAGTAAAGAATTATGGATTACAAAAATTAACTTGGCAATAATCATGATTTGACATTTATACTTCTTTATTTTTGAAAATTCAATAACCAAATTTCACATCAAACCCCATTAAATTAAAAATAAAATAAACTTTTACCTACTTAAAAACATACAATACCACATAAAAATATCTTTAAAAAACAACCACCCCCTTAAAAAATAGGGTATATTAAAAATAAAAATAAAATAATACTTTAAAAGACAGATTCACGAAAAATAAATTACACTAAAAACCACACGTAACAATTCCTACAAAAAAAATCTGTTCAAATTGAACAGACTTTAAAAACTTATGCGAGGATGGTTATTCCTGAGTATTGTATTTTCTTAAAAATTCCCGAACTTTAATCCCAGATTCTTTTAAATCTTCTTCTTGCCACTTTCCTTCTGATTTAGCAGACTTTTTTAAAATAGAACAAGTTTCATCTTTATCAGAAACAGACCAGGTGATCCAGCTTAATTTTCGGGCTTCCATCCAATCTATATATTCCTCCCACGCTTTTATATTTAAAGGGCCATCTCCTGAAGCCTCCATACCTGCAGATTCTGAAATAAATACAGGCAAACCACTTTTTATTGCATCATCTGTTTTATCTCTTAACTCTTTGCCATGTGTTGCCGCATAAAAATGCATTGTATACATTATATTGCTAAATCCTTTAATTGGGTCAGCAGCAGGAAGATCAACATCCTGATCCCAATGTGGACAACCCACGAGAATAATATTATGCGGGTCGTTTTTTCTAATGACCTTAATTACTTCTTCGGCATAAGCCTTAACTTCTGGCCACGATTCATAATCAGGTTCGTTAAATATCTCATATATTACATTAGGATACTTTGCATACTTTTTAGAAACCTCATCAAAAAATGCTGTAGCTTCTTTTAAATTAATATTATGACTATGCCAGTCAATAATAACATATATATCATTTTTTATAGCCCCTTTTACAACCGCTTCAATTTTTTGCTTTGAAAGTTGCGGTTCTTTTATATATGACATTTCACCTAACTCAATTCCCATTGCAGCACGAACTACATTGCAATTAAAATCTTTTTTTAACCAACCTACTGCTTTTTCATTATAGAATCTCGGCCACATGCTATGCCAGCCAAAACTCAGTCCACGCAATACAATTGGTTTATTGTTTTTATCTGTCAATTGAGTTCCGCTAACATTTAACTGACCATGATGTTTTACAAATTGTGCATTCGAAACAAAAAACATCAATAATAAAATAAGTATAAAGAGATTTGTTTTCGTTTTCATTATTATAAGTTTTAAGGTATTAATCGCAGTGTTATTACATCATGAGGAGCAATATCAGCAGTAAAATTCTTTTTTGTATTACCTGTCTCTTTATTTTTCCAAAGATCTTTTAGCTTGTAAATTGTTTTACTAAAATTAGCTTCATAACCAAAATCAGCATCTTTGATAGTATGCTTTTTCCAATCAAAATTGATTTTTTTCGCCAATTCACTTCTGTTCAAAAAAGTCAAGGCCCAATTACCATCTGCCAAAGGTTTTACCCAAACTTCAAGCCCATCTTCAGCAGAATATTTAAATCCCTGAATCCCTAATTTATCCTGATTAACAGCTATTAATTCCTTATTGGTTAAAATTGCAAGTGTTTCTTTAGACATTTTTCTAAAATCATTTCCGGCAACAAGCGGTGATGCCATCACACACCACATTGCAAAATGCGACTTATCCTCGGTATCATTCATTTCGTTTCCTACTTCCATCATATCAAAATCATTCCAATGATCCGGACCAGAATATTTACGAATATCTTTACGCATCTCTACGATTTTCATAAATCCCCAAGAAGACCAATTTCCTTCTTCGTGTTTAAATTCGCAATCAAAGCAAGGATAGATATCTCCAGAAATCCTCCATAAATTACCAATTGGTTTTCCCCATTCCCATGGTTGATTATCTCCCCATTCGCAAAGACTGAAAACAATAGGTCTTCCGGCAGTTTTAAGCGCATTGCTCATTGTCGTATAAGCTTCTTTAGCTGTGATTCCCTGCGTATTGCACCAATCGTATTTCAAAAAATCTATTCCCAGTTTAGCATAAAATCGAGCATCCTGATATTCGTAACCTCGTGTTCCCGGATAACCGGCACAAGTTTGCGTTCCTGCACAGTTGTATAAACCAAATTTCAAGCCTTTACTGTGAACATAATCGATTACTGCTTTCATTCCGCCGGGAAATTTAACCGGATCAGGAATCAAGTCCCCGTTTACATCACGTTCTCTGGTCATCCAGCCATCATCCAGTACAATATAATTATAGCCTGCAGCAGCCATTCCGGATGACACCATAATATCAGCTGTTTCTTTTACTAATTTTTCATCAATACTTGTCCCGAAAGTATTCCAGGAATTCCAGCCCATTGGAGGCGTCATTGCCAAACCTTCAAATTTTCCTGCCAGCTGTGTGTGCGTATTTCCCTGACTAAACCCTAAACCTGATATGCTTAAAGCAAACAATAATACTACTGCTTTTTTCATTTTTTATTTATTTTGATATTTTATTATATTCTATTGTAGTTTTTAAATGGATAATGATATAAAAAACTCCATCGCGATATTTCGAAATGGAGTTCTTATTTTTTAAAAAGAACTTAATTTAATTCACAACCAAATTTTGAGTTTTTACAATCCCATTTGGGTACGTTACCTGTACAATATAAAGTCCCGCTGTTAAAGAAGCTCCAACTGTAGTTTTCAGTGGAAATGATGTTGACGCAGCCGATAACGGAAAAGTAGCTTTTAAAACACCTGAACCATTATATACTTTACAAATTGTACCGGTTCCTAAAGAACTAATTGCCGGAGCATAAATAGTTATATATCCGTTACTATAAGGATTTGGGGCTATTGTCACATCATAATTTACTCCCGGGGTATTATTAGCACATCCTGCTAAGTTTAAAGAAACCGAATTGCCATATGATGTTGAAGTAACTGAGTTTGATAAACATCCTGACGACGAAGTTGTACTTGTTACATCATATAAAAAATAAGATTGTCCGTTTAATGGCAGTTTTAATTCGAATACATTTTTAGAAGTTTGCGTAATTATAATACTGGCATCAGGAACCCTTGGTGAAATAGTAAAATTGGTATTGGGAGTCGGATTTGGATTTGGGGTAATATTAAGTGTTATTATATGGTATTGAGTTGTACAATAATCATTTGTTTTTGTAACATAATAACTGGGTTGTGCCGGTAAATTTGGAGCTATAAAGGTAAAAACATTACTTTGAGCAACCACAGTTGTACCATTCAAAAATTGTACAGTAAGAGTTGTACCTCCCGCAATAGAACCCGGATTTTTATATAACACTTTAGAAAGTGACAATAGGGATGGATTCCCTGAAAATGTAACACTTGGATCACTGCATATCCATTTTACTTCTGTATAGTCAATCCCATCCGAAGGTTTTGTAACTGTATAAGTGGGACTTGAAGACAAACAATACGGATTTGCACCTCCAATAACTTGAGCATTTACTGCAAAACTGATTAATATTAAAATAAAACTTAATATCGAAAGTTCATTTTGTTTTGAAATTTTTAAAGTGCGAACACCTGAAAAGTCATTTTTTTTCATGATTTTTGTTTTATATATTTTGTTATAATACAATAAATTTAACCAGAAAAATAAACCATAAATGATATTATTTCCTCAAATAGCAGTACTAAAAAATCACACAACTACTTGATTATCAAATTAAAAACCCGAAAAAATATTCTAAAAAAGTATTCCCTAATTGAGTAGATCAGGGAATACTTAAAACAAAACTCAAAATAAAATGTACTATTTCAAAACAAACCCCATGTCATCCATAAGGATAGTGTTGCCACCAAAACCACCGGATTCCTGTAATGTTAACTGATCAAAAGTTGTTGGATTTCCAATTTCAGAAAAAGGGATTTCGATTGTAGTCCAGTTTGAAGCCAGAGACTTCTTAATTTGATAAGCCCATCCGCCAAAAACAAATGTTATACTTGCATTTGTATTTGTAGAAATGCTTTTAACCTTAACTCTAAACGCTTTATACTTGGAAACATCTCTTGAATTAAATTTCATATCTGCCCCATTCCATCCACCAAAAACAAATTTAATCGATGATTCTCCCTGCACTTTATCCACTTTATAACCAGTATCAAAAGAGTCTGCACTCTGCCACATCCAGTGACCCGCATCTCCTTGCATTACATCATCATAAAGTGCTGAACCAATAGCTTCTGCAGAAACACCAGTACCTGAAATATTAGTAACTGAGACATATTTATCAGTAGCATTGGCTGGCATCTTAAATTTAATTTCAGTTAAGGTAGAAGACACAACAGGTACATTTTCTGTCCCTACTTTAACAATAGGATTCAGGAAATAATCACCATTAACAGTAACGATGTCACCTTCTGCAGCATTAATAGAGTTGAACCAATTAAATGTTGGTGCCGGAGGTGCAACGGTTAAATTAAAAACAGCTGTTCCGCTTCCTGTCACTACTTTTAGCTGATTAGCAGCATTGGCATAAGGTGTTTTTTCATCTACCAAAATAACAATATCTGTATCTGTTACAAAAGTGGGTCTGAAATAAGTATCAAAATCATTAAAATAGACTTTTTGTGTTGACAATAATCCTTTTCCATGAATGATATAATAATTTTTTGGATCTACTAAAGTAACCGGAGTTGATGGTAAAAGATTTCCCGCAGTATCATAACCTGAACGTGATATAGATTCTATAATCGGTGTACCTGTATAAACTGAAGCACTGTCATCATTTGAGCAGGAACTAAAAAACATTAAAGATAACATCCATGTCATACATGCTGTTAACGAAACAATTTTTATATTTTTCATATTTTTATTTTTAAAAATTATTTAAAAGTATACGGTGCTACTTCTGTTAATTTTGGATTTTTAATCAAATCATCTGCCGGATAAGGCAATAAAAGGTTACTTGCAGAAATCGAAATGTGTTTTTCTGTAACCTTATCCCCTCTGTTTTGTGCTTCTAAAATTGCTTTTGCTTTCGCGAAAGGCAAACGTCCCAGGTCAAAATAATAATCTCCTTCGCAAGCTAGTTCTGCACGTCTTTCTTTGAAAATGTCATCAAAGGAGATTGATGTTTTAATAGGCAGACCAGCTCTTAAACGAACAGCATTAAACGATTTTAATGCCATAGCATCTGTAGTACTGCCTGATTGTCCGCCCAAAATAGCTTCGGCATGAATTAATAATAGTTCAGCATAACGCATCATATAACTGTTCATACTGCTTTCACCGTTAAACGGAGGATTAAATGGACCTGTAATTGGTAAATTTTCTTTTCCGATTACATATTTTTTCAATCCCGCTCCTGAACTTTGCGCTTCATTTTCTATCGCAAATGTATACCCTAAAATTAGTGGTGAATCAACAGCAAGCGTTTGTGCATATGTTAAATTAGGATAATAATCCCCCGGCAGCATAAACGTTTCTTTTCTTCTTTTATCACCATCTTCAAAAACATTATGAATCAAATCCTGAGATGGTGCAATCTGGCCTGAATAGGTAGTTTCTACCAATCTATTTTCTGGAGCGAACAAAGTATTAGAGAAGTTTCCCTCAAAATAAGTTCCTGCGCCTGTCCATTGCCATGAGAATATAGACTCTTCATTATTATTGTTTTTTTGCAAAAATAAATCGGCAAAAGATTTTGTAGGCAATTCTTCACCACCCAACAATTTAAACTCACCGCTATTAATTACTTCCTGAGCCATTTGTCTTGCCAGGTCATATTTCTTTTGGTATAAATAAACTTTTGCTAAAAAAGCTTTTGCAGATCCGCTTGACACATGTGCATTTGATGCATAGTCAGAACCTCTGTTTTTTGTTCTTAAATTCGCTATTGCAAATTTTAAATCGTTCTCAATAAATTTATAAACATCCTCAGTTGGATTACTTGGGATCACAAAGTTTTTTGAGTAATCAGCATTATTTTCGATAATAGGCACATTTCCCCATAATCTTACCAGAAAGAAATAAGAAAAGGCTCTGATAAAATGGGATTCGCCCAAGGCGTTATTCAATGCTTCTTTACTAACATTTGGCCCAACACTTTGAGGCAAATTGCTGATGTAAGCATTAGAATTTGCAATCGCTCCAAAACATGATCTCCAGGCATCAGAAATAAAAGCCTGAGAATTGGTAAAACTTAAATCTGTGAACTTACCAAAATCATTGTATTGACTTGCATACATATTACCAGAAATTACATCTGTAATACCATAAAATGCCGATTTATTCATATTGAACCAAACAATACCATACAATCCGTTGCTGGCGTTATCAAGTTTTGAATCTGAATCATAATAATTACCTATTGTAGGAGTTCCCTCAGCCGGCACATCAAGAAAATCCTGAGAACATGACGATGAGATCAACAATATCAGCGCCATAGCAACAGCACTGTTTATTTTTAGTATATTTTTCATATTAATTCGTATTAAAATTCAACATTAAAACCAAAAGTTATTTGTCTTGGCGTTGGGTAACGTCCGTTATCCACACCAGATAACAACGCATCCTGATTATAAGAACCTACTTCGGGATCATATCCTTTATATTTTGTAAACGTATATAAGTTTTGTCCGGAAACATAAAGTCTCAATCTTGATAATTTTAGCTTCGAAATCATATCAGAAGGCAGAGAATACCCCAAAGTCACGTTCTGAACTCTTAAATACGATCCATTTTCTATAAAACGTGTTGATACTGCATTGTTTATATTATCATAAGTTGATGGCCTTGGCAGAGAAGCATCTAAATTTGAAGCCGAATAAAAATCTGCAGCTTCTTCTAAATAATTTGTGCCCATATTACTATTCATTACACCTGAAGCACGAGTTAAATTCATTAACTTATTTCCTGCTGTTCCCTGAACAAAAACCGACAAATCGACATTTTTATATTTAAAGTTGTTTGTAAATCCATAAGTAAATTTAGGATTCGGATTCCCAATATTCACTATATCTTTTAAGTCAATAACACCGTCATTGTTTTGATCTTTATAGATAACATCTCCTTTTTGAAAACTAGGTAATAATGAATTTGTTCCATTTTTTAAAACTACTTTAGTTCCGGTAGCATCTGTATGACCATAAGCTGTCAGGTCATCATCTGTTCTGTAAATTCCTAAAGCCTCATAACCTATAAATGATCCAATTGGCAAACCTTCCTGGGTTCTTGAAACCGTCACTGTATTATAAGCAAGAGTACCCATTGTTCTAACAATATTTAATCCTGCCATATTAGTCACCTCATTTACATATTTGGTAAAGTTTAAATTAGCATTCCAGGAAAAATTTTCTGTAAATTTTTCGCTGTAACCAAGCGTAATCTCAACACCTTTATTTTCCATACTTCCAAGATTAAAGTAAGGAGGATTTACACCACCTTCATAATCACCACCTCCGGAAAGAAAGTTTGGCAAAGGAACCTGATACAAGAAGTTTTTTGAAACTTTTTTATACAAATCTACAGATGCAGTAAGTTTAGATTTAAACAATGCAAAATCCAATCCTAAGTTCGTTTGATCCTGAGTTTCCCATTTCAAATCTTTATTTGGTGTATTTGATGGCAAATAAGAAGTTCCCATTGAGCTGTTGATCAAGTGCAGATTAGCATCATATAAATTATTTCCAATTTGGTTATTTCCCGTTTGTCCCCAGCCAAATCTAAGTTTTATTCCATCAACATATTTTTTAGTTCCTTCCATAAAAGCCTCATTAGAAAGTTTCCATGAACCACCTACAGAACTAAAAACACCCCATTTATTTCCAACAAAAAACTTAGAAGACCCATCTGTTCTTACTGCAGCAGAAATTCCGTATTTATCTCCGTAATCATAAACCACCCTTCCTAAATAAGATGCTAAAGTCTGAGTTCCTGAATACACACCGCTTGTTACCGCTTTAGGCAAATCAGAAGCCGCAAGAGATTTATCATTATTATCTTTATAACCTTCTCCTGTTATAGTATATCCTTCCCAGTGCGCTCTGTTAGACTCCTGCACAGCCAAAACTGTAAAATTGTGTTTACCAATAGTATTTCTGTAAGTAAGCATGTTTTTTAAGTTCCACGAATTCCCACTTGAAGGACTGTAATATAAATTAGCGAAACTTTTTACCGCATTCCCCAACGAATACATTGGATCAAATCTTTGTCCTAAATTATCATAGATATAACCACCAGCTTCAAAACGATATTCTAAACCTTTAAGCAAATCAACCTGAGTATAAAAATTTCCAGAATAGTTTTTTCTTACCAAAGTATTAGAACCCAATAATGAAGTTGCAACAGGATTAACAAATGATGTTGCTCCTCCGGCTGGCGGCCCTGCAAAAGCACCAGATAATTCTCTTACAGCCACATCCGGAGTTGCTAATAATGAAGTTGCCACAACCCCGTTGAATTGTCCGTTTAGAGTTAATTTTTCGTCAGTAATTGCACCGCTTACATTAATACCAACTTTAATAAAACTATTTACTTTGGCATCAACATTTGTTCTGAAGTTATATCTTTTAAATCCGGATTCAATTACAATACCTTCCTGATTTAATACGCCTCCTGATATATAATAATTTATTCCTTCTTTACCACCTGAAAAAGACAACTGGTTCGATGTCATTATACCTGTTTGATATATCGCATCCTGCCAATCTGTACCTTGTCCTAAAACTTCAGGATGAGCAAATTCCGGACGTTTAGCAGTAGGATCATAAACTTCTGCCAATGCATTTTGATGAATTGCATATTGCTGCAGATTCATAGAATGTAATTTCTTAGGAAGATTACTGATTGAATACGAATTTTCGAATGATAATTTCCCTGTACCTTTTTTACCTGATTTTGTAGTTACGATTACAACTCCATTAGCCCCGCGCGAACCATAAATAGCTGTTGCAGAAGCATCTTTTAAAATATCGATAGACTCAATATCATTAGGATTTATAAGCGCCAAAGGACTTAATGTAATATTTCCTGAATTAGAAAAATTAGAATTTCCTGATGCATTTCTACCAGAAGTAGACGAGTTACGCGCATCTCCGGATATTGGCACACCATCAATAACATACAATGGTTCATTGGTTCCTGTTAAAGATGAAACCCCTCTAATTTTTACTGACACATTACTTCCCGGTTCTCCTGAATTACTGCTTACAACAACTCCGGCAGCTTTACCCTGCATCATTTGATCAAACGAAACTACTTTTAAATTTTCAATATCCTTAGAACTAATACTGGAAATAGCACTGTTTATATCTTTCCTCTTTTGAGTTCCGTAACCTATTACGACTACATCTTTTAAGTCTTCAGCATTTGTTTTTAAAACTACATTAATAGTTTTATTTACTCCTACAGCTATCCTTTGCGTATTAAAACCAATAAAAGAAAATACTAAAGTAGAATTTGCGGGAACATCAATTGTATATTTACCGTCAAAGTCTGTTGAAACAGTTGTTTTTAGTCCCACAACCGAAATATTTGCCCCAGGAATAGACAATCCCTTTTCATCTGATACAATTCCCGATACTTTTACCTGAGCAGTAATAAAATTACTTGTCAGCAACAAAAATAAAATCAAAGGAACTGCTCTGTGGTTAGCATTCCAATGAATGAAGTTAGTCATTAGTTTTTTCATAATAAATGTTTGGTTAGTTTAAATTTGTTTGATAATTCAAGTCTCAAAAAGATGGTATTTATTTTCTTAAATTATTTAACAAATCTATAACACAAGAAAACATTAAATCGATAGTATTATATCATTTAATGATAATATTTTTACTATAACGTTTTAAAAAAACACATATGAAAAAAAAAGTAATCAAAAATTACATTATTCGTAAATCACACCTATTAAACCCTCATGAATTATAAATAAAAATTAACGAATATGCGAAAAAGCAAACGATTTCGTTAAAAATAATATTTGTTTGTGCAAAAAAAGTATCACTACAAAATACGCTTTAATCCAGAAAAATCTTCTCTATATTGACTGGGCGTGCAATTTTTAATAGCTTTAAAACTACGATTGAAGTTTGCGATATTATTAAATCCCGATTTAAAAGCGACTTCAGAAACACTCATATCCTTTTCTACCAGCCAACGCGCAGCATAACCAATACGGATATCATTTATATAATTGACAAAAGTTTTTCCGGTACGTTTTTTTATAAAACGATTAAAAGAAATAATTGACATGCTGGCTACATTCGCAACATCTTCAAGAGTGATTTTATCTGCAAAATGCTTTTGCACATATTCATACACCAACTTCATTTTATCATAGTCATCAAACGTATCATAATCTACAGTATAGGTAGACAGCAAACGCTGATTTCTGGAATTCGCAAGATCATACAATAACGAAGTGATTTCTAAAAAATAGTCCATACCATCTAATTTAGAAAGCTTTACTAACCTTGGCGTCAACTCTTCGGCTACTTTTTTAGAAAATAAAATACCATGAATCGAACGATTGAACATATCCCGAATTGGATTCATAATACGTCTTGATAACAAAGACTCATGAAATAAATCATTATGAAACTGAATCGTTATTTCGTGAATTTTTTTACTGGTACATTTACTCAATTCCCAACCGTGATATAAATTAGGCCCAATCAAAACCAATTCGACATTGTCAATTTCCTCAATATTATCACCAACAACACGCTTCACTCCTTTTCCGTTTAATATGAAATTGATCTCAAATTCCGGATGATAATGTACCGGAAAATCAAAACTGTCTTTCACCCTGTCAAAAACTAAAAAACTATCGCCAGCCGAAAGTGGAGCGATTTCTCTGTAAAAATTTTTAGTATTACTCATCTTTAAAAATATTTTAGGAAGTACTTTTTGATTTTTTTTAATTGCAATAATATGATATATAATTGATAAAATAATATTAATTAGACGATAAACATCCGATTATCTTTGAAAAATAGAATTATCATTTTTATAAAAACAACATTGATAATAAACATTAATCATTTTTAATGCAATATCTTTTTATAGTTTTGATAATTTTAATCCAAAAATAGTAGTGAATTTTCGATAGGTTAAATTGATCTTTTTTAAAGACTACTATATTTATAAATTCGCAGTTACTGCACTGAACAACAAGTACATCATAATGAAAAAAAATATCCTGACGCTAATAGTTATAGTACTTATAGGTACTTCTTGTTCATCTCAACCTGTCTCAACTAATACTAATTTGTCACTTTCAGATAAAAAAGCAACAACTCAAACGGTTTCCTTATATAAAAAGCTAAACCAATTATCTCAAAAAGGCTATCTTTTTGGGCATCAGGACGATCTTGCTTATGGCGTAAATTGGAAATACGAAAACGGACGCAGCGATGTAAAAGATGTAGTGGGTGATTATCCGGCAGTTTACGGATGGGACATTGCCGGCCTCGAGAGAAATGATGCTAATAATATTGATGGTATTCCTTTTATCAAAATGAAACAATACATCGAAGAAGCACATGAAAGAGGTGGAATTTCGACAATAAGTATGCATTTTGACAATCCTGCAACCGGAAAAAGTGCCTGGAACAATACCCCAAACTCATTAAAAACTATTTTACCGGGCGGAGAAAACCATAAAAAATTTACTCTTTGGTTAGATAAAGCAGCAGATTTCTTTATTTCCTTAAAAGATAAAAAAGGAAAAAACATTCCTATTCTTTTCAGACCCTATCACGAACTTACCGGAGGTTGGTTTTGGTGGGGAAAGGGAAATTGTACTCCGGAAGAATTTAAAAACCTATGGAAATTTACTTTTGAATATCTTCAAAATAAGGGAGTTCATAATTTAATTTATATTTACAATACCAGTAGTTTTAATTCAGCAGAAGGTTTTCTGGAAAATTATCCAGGTGACGAATATGCTGATATTTTGAGTTTTGATTCCTACCAGAATAATGATGACAAAGACGGTAAAAAATTTATAGCCGAAGTGCAAAATCAGCTTAAAACCCTAAACGAAATTGGCACAAAACATCATAAACTAATTGCGATAGCCGAAGCAGGTTACGAAGCGATTCCAGACCCAAAATGGTGGACAGGAACTTTGTCTAAAGCAATTGGCGATTATAAAATATCGTATGTTTTATTATGGAGAAACCACGGCTGGCAGGAAAAAGAACAGAAAATGCATTATTACGCACCATATTCCGGCCAGATAAGCGAGAAAGATTTTGTTGACTTTTATAAACTTGACAGAACTTTATTCGAAAAAGATATCAAAAAAGCACTAAAATAATTCCCCAAATTTAACTCACAACCTTTAAAAGAAGCCTAATGCACGACAAAATTAGTTTAAAAGAAAAAATAGGTTACGGTCTTGGAGATGCTGCATCCTCCATGTTCTGGAAAATTTTCAGCATGTATCTTTTATTTTTCTACACAGATGTTTTCGGACTGGCGCCTGCTGTAGTAGGAACCATGTTTTTGATTACCCGCATCTGGGATTCCTGCTTTGATCCCATCGTTGGAATCATTGCAGACAGAACAAAAAGCAAATGGGGGAAATTCAGACCTTATTTATTATGGGTTGCCGTGCCTTTTGCCGTAATTGGCGTATTAACTTTTTACACACCTGATTTTGACGAAAAAGGAAAAATAATATATGCCTACGTAACCTATTCAGCCATGATGATGATTTATTCGTTAATCAATGTACCATACGCATCACTTTTAGGCGTAATGTCATCTGACAGAAAAGAGCGAACAACTTTATCCTCCTACAGAATGGTTTTCGCCTTTGGAGGAAGTTTATTAGCACTTTGGTTAATTGAACCTTTGGTAAACTATTTTGGAGGAAGCTTAAATTCCAAATCGGGTTGGCTGGCTACAATTTCAGTTTTTGGAGTAATTACAACTGCGTTTTTCTGGGGTTGTTTCTTCTTTACAAAAGAAAGGGTTAAACCAATATCAGATGAACAAACGAATCTAAAAGAGGATTTAAAAGATTTACTAAAAAACAAACCTTGGTGGATTTTACTTGGAGCCGGAATTGGTGCATTGGTTTTCAATTCTATCCGAGACGGAGCTGCCGTCTATTATTTTAAATATTATGTAAGCAGCAGCGTCAATTTTGATTTTTCACTTTTTGGGACAGATTTTCACATGACCCCTACGTCTATTTATTTGGTTTTAGGACAGGCAGCCAATATCATTGGAGTTATTGCCGCTACACCAATTGCGAACAAGATTGGCAAAAAGAAAACTTTTTTTGGTGCTATGGCATTAGCCGCAATTTTAAGTTTGATTTTCTATTTATTCGGGAAAGAAGATATTTTCTTAATCATGACATTTCAGGTTTTAATCAGTATTTGTGCCGGCTGTATCTTCCCGCTAATCTGGTCGATGTATGCTGACAGTGCTGATTATTCAGAGTGGAAACAAGGCCGCAGGGCAACAGGATTGGTTTTCTCTGCTTCGTCTATGTCGCAAAAATTTGGCTGGACAATTGGCGGTGCCGGAACGGGATGGCTTTTAGGATATTATGGTTTCCAGGCAAATGTGGAACAAACTGCAATAACTCAAAACGGAATTCAATTAATGCTGAGTATTCTTCCTGCCATTGCGGCAATAATATCAGTTCTTTTTATCCTGTTTTATCCCTTATCAGAAGATAAGCTTCAGATAATCGAACAGGATTTAAACGAAAAACGAGACCAAATCAATTAAAAAATACAGATACAGAAACCTATTTATATGACAGCAATAGCCACTTCAACTACATTTCAGGATAGAAAAGTAGCATTAGAAAAAGAACATAAAATACTGATAGAGCAAAAAAATGCTCCACAGGATCACGCCGGAAACGGTATATACGAACGCTACAAAAACCCTGTTGTTACAGCAGCACATGTGCCATTGAACTGGCGTTTTGACCTTAACGAAAAAACAAATCCGTTTTTACAGGAACGAATTGGAATGAATGCCGCTTTTAATGCTGGCGCCATGAAGTGGAATGGAAAATATTTGCTTGCTGTTCGTGTGGAAGGAATTGACAGAAAATCTTTTTTCGCTATTGCGGAAAGTCCAAACGGAGTAGATAATTTTAGATTTTGGGAGAAACCATGCGTGATTCCCCAAACCGAAGAACCGGACACCAACGTTTATGACATGCGTTTAATCAATCATGAAGACGGTTGGGTTTATGGTATTTTTTGCACCGAAAGAAAAGATCCGAAAGCGCCAAAAGGAGATACAAGTTCAGCTATTGCCAATGCCGGAATCGTTCGTTCGAAAGATTTGATAAATTGGGAAAGATTACCGGATTTAATTTCGAATACAGGACAACAGCGTAACGTAGTTTTGCACCCGGAATTCGTAAACGGAAAATATGCTTTATACACACGTCCGCAAGATGGATTTATTGATGTTGGAGCCGGTGGCGGAATTGGTTTAGGCTACGTTGATGATATGACAAATCCGGTTGTAAAAGACGAGAAAATTATCTTCGGAAAACAATATCATACCATTTATGAATTAAAAAATGGTCTTGGCCCAGCTCCTATTAAAACCGAAAAAGGCTGGCTGCATCTTGCACACGGTGTTCGAAATACGGCTGCAGGATTACGTTATACCCTGTATATGTTCATGACAGATTTAAACGATATTTCGAAAGTAACACACGTTCCTGCGGGACATTTTATGGGACCAGAAGGAATTGAGAGAGTTGGTGATGTATCTAATGTTTTATTCTCTAACGGATGGATCGAAGATAACGATGGAACTGTTTATGTGTATTATGCATCATCTGATACCAGAATGCATGTTGCCGTTTCATCAATAGAAAAACTGGTTGATTATGTTACAAATGCTCCCGCAGATACTTTTATTTCTGCAGGTTCAGTAAAAACAATCATCAATCAAATCGAAAAAAACAATACAATTTAATTACCGTGTCTATACAACTAAAGCAATTAAAATCTGAATTATCAGACGAACTTGATTCGATTTTAAAATATTGGTCAAAATATACTTTAGACAATAAAAATGGTGGTTTTATTGGTCAAATCGATTTCAATGATCATATTATTGCCAATATAGAAAAAGGTTCTGTTTTAAACGCCAGAATTCTTTGGAGTTTTTCGGCAAGTTATAAAGTAACCAAAAACGAAAGCCATAAAAAGGTAGCCAAACGCGCTTTTGAGTTTCTTTCAGATTATTTTTATGATATTGAATTTGGAGGTTTATTTTGGAGCATTAACGCTGATAAAACACCAAAAGACACTAAAAATCAGATCTATGCTTTAGCTTTTGCTATTTATGGATTATCTGAATATTATGCTATTTCTAAAGACGATAAAGCTTTAGAAATAGCCATAAATTTATATTTAAAAATTCAGGAACACAGTTACGATCCTGAAAACAAAGGTTATTTTGAAGCTTTAACCCGCAACTGGCAGCCTATCGAAGATTTGCGTTTGAGCGATAAAGATGCCAATGAAAAGAAAACCATGAATACACATTTGCATATCGTTGAAGCATATGCCAATTTGTATAAAGTCTGGAAAGACAAAAAGCTAAAAAGTGACATTGTTGAAATATTAGAGACAATAGAAAAACATTTCATTAATATAGAAACAGGACATTTACGATTATTCTTTAATGAAAACTGGATCGAAAAACCAGATGTTATTTCGTATGGTCATGACATTGAAGCTGCGTGGCTTTTACTGCAATGCGCACAAATTTCTGAAGATGAAACGTTGATTGCCAATTATACCAAACACGCCATTCAAATGGCTGAAGTTACCAGAGAAGGATTAGATTCTGATGGTGGTTTATGGTACGAATTAGATCCTGAAAAGAAAGAGTTAGTTGCCGAAAAACATTGGTGGGTTCAGGCCGAAGCTCTAATTGGTTTTTACAACGCTTATCAATTAACAGGTGATGAAACGTACTTAAAAATTGTTTATAAAAACTGGGATTTTATAAAAAAATACATTTTGGACAAAGAAAACGGAGAATGGTTCTGGGGAATTAATCGTGACTATTCTTTGATCGAAAAAGACAAAGCCGGATTCTGGAAATGTCCATATCATAATAGTCGGGCTTGTTTGGAATTAATTGATCGTATTAAAGTATAAATTGATAATTAACGCTTTTTATGTCATCCCGAGGAACGAGGGATCCCACTAGAAACTCCGAAATCAAAATCGCCAATCTTTGTAGAATCCCTTGTGTGATTTCTCCTTCGTCGAAATGACAAGATTATGACAAACTAAAAAACGAAAATCCCTAGCCCTGATAGAAGTGGAAATCCTTTTGTTTTTTTTCTTTAAAAAAATAAAAGATTGAAACGGATAGCAGGATTAGCTCCTAAAAAAACAACTAATGAAAAATAAATTTCTAAAAACTCTTGTATTCGGTTTAATGCTTTGTGCAATTGCTTGTCAGGCGCAGGAAAGAATTACGGTCAAAGGAACGCAATTTTATAAAGGAAATAAACCGTACGCATATATTGGAACCAATTATTGGTATGGAAGTTTACTGGCTTCGAAAAAAGTGGGCGACAGAAAAAGATTGCTTCGTGAATTGGATTTGATGCAGAAAAACGGAATTGACAATCTCAGAATTCTCGTTGGTGCTGATGGCGGAAAATACGATTTTACAGTTCGCCCAGCGTTGCAATACGAACAGGGAAAATACGATGATGATTTGCTTGACGGGTTAGATTTTTTGATCAGTGAAATGAGCAAACGCAAAATGTATGCGGTTTTATATCTAACCAATAACTGGGAATGGTCCGGCGGAATGTCACAATATTTAGAGTGGAATGGCAAAGGCGCAATTCCGGTTCCGAATATTGCTCCCAATACCTGGCCTCAATTTATGGCATATACAGAACAATTTCATAGTTGTGAACCTTGCATGAAAGCTTTAGAAAATCATGTGAGATTTATTATTGGAAGAACCAATAAATACTCTAAAAAGAAATATACTGAAGATAATACGATTATGGCGTGGCAAGTGGGTAATGAACCACGATTATTTACTGTAGAAAATGAAACAAAATTTACGATTTGGTTGAATAACATTGTAAATCTGATTGACAGCCTGGACAAAAATCATCTGGTTTCAACAGGTTCTGAAGGGAAAAACAGCTCGAACGACAGCATGGAAATTTTTGAAAGAACACACCAAAATCCTAACATTGATTATTTGACCATGCACATCTGGCCTAAAAACTGGAATTGGTTCAAGGCAGATAATCCAGAAAAATCAATGCCAACAACACTTGAGAATGCAGGTAAATATATTGACGATCACATTAAGGTCGCTAACAACCTAAAGCGTCCGATTATTATTGAAGAATTTGGTTTAGGAAGAGAAAACGAAAGTTTAGTGGCAACTGCATCAACATTAAACAGAGATGTTTTTTACAATTATATTTTTAGCAGAGTTGCCGAAAGCGTTAAAAATAATGGTCCGTTACAAGCCGCTAATTTTTGGGGATTTGGTGGAGAAGGAAAAGCAGTAACTCAAGATGGAAAATGGAATCCGGGAGATCCGTTAACTACAGATCCTCCGCAAGAACCACAAGGATTGAATTCGGTTTTTTCTACAGATAAATCGACTTTGGATATTGTGAAGAAATACAATTTACAATTGAAAAAATAGATAAAGCAAACCTTTATACATTTTAAACCCGACAGTCCCGAAGCCTCGGGATAAAAACCTGTCGGGTTTATTTATGCACAACGGAGACGCACTGCTGTGCGCCTCTACAATATGCGCATGTACAATTTACATTTTACAGAATACATTTTACTCCAATATCTTTTCAATTGCATTCAATTCATCATGAGTAAATTCCAGACTTTGTAAACAATCAATATTATTGTTCAATTGCCTAACAGAACTTGCCCCAACTAAAACCGATGTAATTCGTTTATCCTTTTGCAGCCAGGCTAAAGCCATTTGTGCTAAAGACTGATTGCGATTTTGAGCAATTTCATTCAGCTGAACTAATTTTTGAATGCGTTCCTGAGTTACCTCATCTTCTTTTAAATGTCCGTTTGGGTTATGTGCTCTGGAGTTTTCAGGTATTCCATTCAGATATTTATCTGTTAAAAGTCCTTGTGCCAAAGGCGAAAAGGCGATACATCCTACTCCTTTTTCTTCCAGAACATCTAATAAACCATTTTCGACCCAACGCTCTAACATTGAATATTTTGCCTGATGAATCAAACATGGCGTTCCTAATTGCTTCAGGACATCAACCGCTACACGAGTTTCTTCAGCCGAATAATTACTGATTCCTACATATAACGCTTTTCCACTTCTTACGGCATAATCAAGCGCCATCATAGTTTCTTCAATTGGAGTTTCAGGATCTGGACGATGTGAATAGAAAATATCGACATAATCTACTTTCATTCTTTTCAGGCTCTGATCTAAACTCGATAACAAATATTTCCTGGAACCCCAATCTCCGTAAGGCCCGTCCCACATGGTATAACCCGCTTTAGTCGAAATGATAATTTCATCACGAAGATTTCCCTGAAAATTATGCCATAGAATTTTACCAAAATTAGTCTCTGCAGAACCCGGAACCGGTCCGTAATTATTTGCCAAATCATAATGCGTAATTCCTTTATCAAAAGCTTCTACAGCAATACTTTCTGCATTATCAAAATTATCTACAGAACCGAAGTTATGCCACAATCCCAAAGAAATTTCAGGTAGTAATAGTCCGCTTCTTCCACATCTGTTATATTTCATTATTTTAGTTTAATTGGTTGGAGTTTTAATAGGTTTTAAAGGTAGAAAAATATCAAAAGTTATTAATTCAAAAGTTGTGTTTTTTTTAATCTCGCAAAGACGCAGAGACGCAAAGTTTTTTCGCCATGATTCACGAATCTTAAGATTGAATAGCGTCCATCTTTAGCTGGATGAAAATATAAACGCTAACAAAAGGGCTTTAGCCAAACTTTATAGTTGGGCTAAAACCCTTTTCTATTCAAATGTTATTCTCTAGCTAAAGCTAGGGTCTATTCAAAAAAACTTTGCGCCTCTGCGTCTTTGCGAGATTATTTCTTCACTATTTCAATTCAAAGCCACTCGTTAAACCAGTATCTGAACTTCCTCCAACCATAATTTTAAAAGTTCCCGGTTCAACTAAATAATTTCCATCATTATCATAAAACCCTAATTCTTTTTCTGTCAAAGTAAAAGTTACCGTTTTAGTTTCTCCTTTTTTCAAATTCACCAATTCAAAACCTTTTAGTTCTTTTATTGGTCGCACAATACTGGCGTATTCATCGCGAATATATAATTGTACGACTTCTTTACCGTCATAATTTCCGGAGTTGGTTACAGCAACACTAACTTGTACGTTCTCCCCTTTTGCAAAAGCAGTTTTATTTAATTTTAAATCTTTATAATCAAACTTCGTATAACTCAATCCAAAACCAAAAGGATATTGAGGTGTTTTCTCCACATCCATATAATGTGACCAAAACACATTTTTATCGCTGTCTATTGGTCTTCCTGTACTGTATTTATTGTAATAAACAGGAACCTGACCCACATTTCTCGGGAACGACATTGGCAATTTTCCACTCGGATTATAATCGCCGTATAAAACCTGTGCAACTGCATTTCCGGTTTGAGTTCCTAATTGCCAGGCTTCTACAATAGCCGGAATATTTTCTGCTGCCCACGGAATACTCAACGGACGACCATTATTTAAAACCAAAACCACATTTGGATTTACTTTATAAATTTCTTCTAACAATTCCTGTTGCAATCCCGGCAAATTCAAGTCTGTTCTGCTTCTGCCCTCACCGCTTTGAAATCCGTATTCTCCTAAAACCATTACGACAACGTCAGCATTTTTCGCAGCTGTTTTAGCGGCTTCAAATCCACTTTTATCAGTGGTATTAAAAATAGTTTCTGTTAAAAAAGTAGCTTTTTGCGAAAGCAAATCGGCACCCTTTTCAAAAACCAATTGATTGTCTTTGTATTGCTTCATTCCTTCTAAAACCGAAACGGCTGTATTATCATCTGCAGCAATTCTCCAGCTTCCAAGAGGACTATTTTTATCATTTGCCAAAGCACCAATCAAAGCAATTTTTTGTCCTGATTTTTTCAGTGGAAGCAAATTCTTTTCGTTCTTCAACAATACGATAGATTTCTTCGCCATATCCAAAACGCCGTCATTATTGGCTTTGCTTCCCACAACTTCTTTTTCGCGTTTTTCATCACAATATCTATATGGATCATCAAACAAACCAAGTTCAAATTTTACACGCAAAATTCTGCGAACCGCATCATCAACTAAACTCTCTTTTACTTTTCCATCTTTTACCAAAGCTACTAATTTTGCCACATACAAATACGATTCCATGTCCATGTCAGAACCGGCAAGTACAGCTTTTGCAGTAGCATCTGCTTCGTCTTTTGCATATCCATGCGCAATCATTTCTCGAATCGAAGCATAATCTGAAATCACAAAACCATCAAACTTCCATTTTCCTTTCAGAATATCTCTTTGCAAGAAAACATTTCCAGTTGCCGGAACGCCATTCAAGGTATTAAACGAATTCATAAACGTACGAACTCCCGCCTGAACCGTTGCTTCAAAAGGAGGCAAAACTGAGTTGTATAATTTTGAATTACTAATATCGACAATATTATATTCTAATCCCGCCTCTACATAACCGTAAGCCGCAAAGTGTTTTGCACAAGCCGCAATCGTATTTACTTTAGCCAGATCAGCAATTGTTTCACCCTGAAAACCATGAACTCTGGCAATTGCAATTTTACTGCCTAAATACGGATCTTCTCCTGCACCTTCCATCACACGACCCCAACGCGCATCATTTGCCACATCAACATTAGGTCCAAAAGTCCAGTTAATTCCAGATGCCGAAGCTTCATCAGCCGCAATGGCTGCCGATTTTTTAATTGCTTCCAGATCCCAACTCGCGGCTTCTGCCAACGGAATTGGGCTCAACGTTTTATAACCATGAATCACATCAAAACCTATAATCAACGGAATTCCTAATCTTGTTTCTTCAACCGCAATTTTCTGAACAGCACGAACTTCTTTTACACCTCGAACAGTAAGCATCGAACCTACCCATCCTTTTCGTAAATGTTCGTATTTTAGTTCAGCACTTCCACCTTTTGGAGCTGGTCCCGTTACATCCCAAAATCCGTTATATTGATTCATCTGCCCCACTTTTTCCTCTAATGTCATCAAAGGCAAAAGCAAATCAATACGTTGTTCAATCGTTTTATTTTTATCCAGATAAGGCTTTTTTTGTGCATTCATATTTCCAACAGTAAACAGGGCAAAAACCCCGATAGTTATTATTTTTTTATTTTTCATAATGGTAATGGTCAGATAGTTTATTTTAAAAGCAATAAGGTTTTGAGGCTTTGAGATTCTAAGTTGCTAAGTTTTACATTTTGGTCGTGTCCCTTCGGGTCGGGCTATTCGCTACAAGTCCTCGCGCTTCCTTCGTCAGGCTGTGGGCTTTTCACTGCTATCCCTCACGCAATTTACAGATATTCCTCGTTCCTAAGAATGACAAAAAAACTATAAAGCACTCTTGAAGAGATAAAAAAATAAAATCCACATCAATCCGTTACATCAGTACAATCCCTGAACAAATTCTTTATTCAGAAATAAAACAAGAAGCCGGCAAATTCGCTTTATTAAACAAATCAGACTGAATTGTATTTCCCCATGCAAATCTCACTTTTGCAGGATTTAGAACTTTTTTACTCACCAAAATCACTTGATTGTTTTTTATCGAAGCTTCTGCAGGATAGAAAACTCCATCAGCTCCGGCGACTTCAAATTGATTCGAAGTTTTGTTTTTAAAATACAATCCATCAGCATAATCAAACGAAACGATTGCTTGGTTCTTGTCAATTTGAAAATCTTTATAAAGCGGACTATTCACCAGACTGGAATTTAGTACTGAAACCTCATGATAAGTTTCTGCCAAAGCCAGATTTGCCAAACGAATCCCAACTGACTTTTTATTCTTAGGATGAATATCTATAGTATCCGAAACATCGCTGATCACCACAATTCCGGTTTTATTAACTTCTTTCAGTACTTTCCGTTGAGAATTTCTTACCGTAACATTCGAAAAATTATTAGAACCCGTTTTATATGGCGCAATTTGAACGAAATAAAATGGGAATTCATCTTGCCAGGCTTTTCTCCAGGAAGTAATCAAAGCCGATAAAGTTTGATCATAAACCAATGAACCCACATTCGATTCGCCCTGATACCAAAGTGTTCCTGCAATTTTAAAACCAATAAGCGGGTAAATCATTGCATTATAGGCACGTCCGGGTTGGCGTGGCCCATATTCTTGTTCGTTCAGTTTTTTAGCATTTTCTAATAAAACAGGATCATTCTGCACCACTTCTTCGGGCATCCAGATTTCAGCAGGAGTTCCGCCCCAATTAGACGAAATTAATCCGATAGGAACATTTTTTAAATCTTCTTGTAAACGCTTGGCAAAAAAATAGCCAATTGCGCTAAAGTATTTCATAGTTTCCGGAGTCGATTCGACCCAGTTTCCTGATAGATTATTTTGAGGAGTTGTCGCCGTTAGTTTCGGGACAGTAAAAAATCGAATGTTCGGATTTGTCGAATTTTTCATTTCTTGCTCTCCATTATCTATTCCCCAGCTTACAGACATTTCCATGTTAGATTGTCCGGAACAAACCCAAACTTCGCCAATCAGGATGTTTTTAAGCACAACTTCGTTATATCCTTTTATAGAAATCGTGTAAGGTCCTCCTGCTTCAGGTGTTTTTATATGCAATTCCCATTGTGCCTGATTATTGGCTATTACTTTATATTCCTGATTGTTCCAGCTCGAAACTAATTTGATTTCCTCTTTTGGATTTGCCCAACCCCAAATTTTCACTTCAGAGTTGCGTTGTAAAACCATATTATCGCCAAAAATAGTCGGAAGTGTAACGTTTGCCATCATAGTACTGGAAATCATCAGAATGAAAACAAACTTAAATATATTATTTTTCATTTAGTAACTTTTTTAAAAACGGAGCGTATTCCTCTGCCAGAACTTTATGATCTGCCACATCAGGATGTCCGCTGCAACCGTTTGGAGTCATTGGTTTAAATTTAAAAATCAACACAGGTTTATGCGTTTTATCAGATTCAAAAGCGGCTTTTACTTTATTCAGGCAATCTTCAAAAACAATTCCTCTTTCTCCACCAACCATTGGGCTGTTTGTAATCACTATTTGTACTTTCGGATTGTGTTTATACAACATTTTAATAAAGTTGATGTAATTCAAAACGTACTTTTCAGGATTAAAAGGCATACGTTCTTTTTTACCATCTCCACCTGAAAAATCATTGGTTCCTAATGCAATACTGATAATATCAGGCTGAAAAGCAAAATCATATTTAGGTTTAGAATTGTCTTTCGTCAAATATAAATTCTGGTAGACATCCGGCATAATGGCTTCGTCTTTATTCTCATCGTTCCAATTTCTATACATGCCAATTCCTGAAACAGAACTCATCAAATAATCAACACCAATTGCACGGGAAAGTACTGGTCCGTAAGCATAATAGCCATTATGATGATCAAAATATTCTCCTTTATCACACGGAATATCAGACGGATCGCTTGCCGCTCCGCAAGTAATGGAATCGCCTATAAATTCGATTTTCTTTTTCTTTTTAGAAGTAAGAGAAGTTAGTTTTGCTGTAGTTCCTGCAAATAGAATTCCGCCACTGTGTGCTTCTGTAGTTTTATAGATTTCGAGTGTATGAACTTTTTTATTTGAAGTTACTTTTATTGGAAATACTTGCTGTGCCCCTTTTTCGATTCTGAGTTTCCCAATATATTTCCCGTCTAATACTAAAGAAACATAATTATGATGTTCCCATGAATCAACACTTTGCAAAGAAATTGAGCATTTATTTCCTATAAAATTAAAAGAAACGGAAGAAGCAGTTCCAATTAATATTACAGTATTATTTTCAAGTTTTTCTACACGACCCTGATAAAGAAAAGTATTTGTTTTGCTTTGTGAAATTGAAACAATTGAAATCAGCAAAAATGAAATTAAAAATGATATTTTTTTGAGAAACATAATTTATTTGTTAAATATAAATACGATTCACAAATATATCTGAAAAACGACATACAGAAAGATACTAAAACATCAAAAAGCAATAAAAAAACACCAAAATATAATATATCTTTTTGCGTTTTATAATGAATAGCAAAATCTAATAACGAACTATTGCTTTGATAATCAAAAGCAACGGGTTATCTTTATTCACTAATCTTCTGATTTAACTTCAAAAAATGAAATCAAGCCTTTCTATATTATTACTTTCTGCCGTATTATGCTCTTCTTTTACTTGTAAAAAAACAAATAAAACCGAAATAATTCAAATTCAGGAAAAATCAACTAAAATCGAGCGTGCTTCTATTGTTAAATATGCTAAAAATTACTTAGGAACACCTTATTTATATGCAGGAAATGATCCTAAAAAAGGATTTGATTGTTCTGGTTTCGTAAATTATGTTTTTAAAAATTACGGCATCACTTTACCAAGAAGTTCAAGTGGTTACAAGAATATAGGAACAAAGTTATCTCCTGAAGAATTTAAAGTGGGAGACGTTTTAGTTTTTTATGGCTATAAGGATAAAACTATTATTGGGCATTTGGGAATCATCTGTGAGGCAAATGGTATGCACTCCAAATTCATTCACGCGTCATCCGGAAAAGCCGGCAGCGTAACGATTAGCGATCTGGACTCAGATCATTACAGCAAACGTTACTATAAGTGTGTTGATGTACTTCCTTGATTTTTTTACCACGAATTACACAAATTTTCGCGAATTAATTTTTTAGCATTTGTAAATAATAAATTAGTGCAAATTCGTGAAATTCGTGGCAAAACCTCTCGTAGATTTTATTCTTCGGTAAGTAATTTTATCAAACTTTCATCTCGATTATAAACATCTTTATAAAAGTTCAAATTGCCGTCACGATCTACCCAAGCGGTAAAATACCCAATATAAACCGGAATTTTCTTTTTTAAAGTATACCAGCTTTCTTTACCGGCGTGCATTGCTTTATCGATTCTCTCCGGAGTCATACTTGGATCTTGTTTTAAAATTTCTATTGCTAATTCTCTAGGTTTTCCTACGCGGACGCAACCATGACTAAAAGCCCTGTTTTCTCTTTCGAACAAACTTTTTGCCGGTGTATCATGCAAATAAATATTATTTGAATTCGGGAATAAAAACTTCACCAAACCAAGCGAATTGTTTTTTCCTGGTAACTGACGAACTGCACCATTATTCCATTCCAGATTTTTCTGGGCTAAATAATTTTTATTTTTAGCCATTCCGGGTTTTATCTCACTTTTGATAATGCTTGGAGGCACATTCCAATACGGACTAAAGACGATATTATTCATCATACCGCTAAAAACAACCGTTTTTGTCATTGCTTTTCCTACCACAACTGGCGAAACAAAAGCAATTTCATGATTTCGAATTAAGTATAATCTAAATTCCGGAATATTAACTTCAATGTATTCTTTACCTTTTTCAAGTTCAGGATCAATCCATCTGCAACGCTCCATGTTTGCAATGATTGTTTTAATTCTATCCGAAACAGGAATATTCAATTCTGCAATATGTTCCGGTAAAATGGTGTTTTTAGGCGTTAACCCGTGATGTAATTCGTAGCTTCTAATTGCTTTTATCAAAACAGAATCACAAATATTGCTTTTGCTGTTTTCTTTAAGATCACTCGTTATATAAAGTCTTTCTCTAATTTGCCCAATTGCAGCAACAGAATCTCCTAATTTAAGGCTTTTAAAATCTTCATCGGTTTCAATAGTTTTCCATCCTCCTTTTTTCTCAATTTCCCTGTATTTATGAAGTGCATCACGTAGCTTATAATATTGGCTGAACATTTTGCTTTTTTTGTCGTCGCTAATAGTAGATTTTTTATAAATAGAATCTGAAAAAACCTGATAGTTTACTTTTTTACGGGGTAAAAGCCATTCTAATGATCTGGTCGTTTTTTCATCTACGCCAGAAACTTTCTGAACATAATAAAAATACAAATTTGAAATCATCAAATCGGTGTCAGTTTGTGATAATTTATTTTCCGCCGTATGCTCAAAAATAGGATTGATTTTTTCTTTATAGGGAAAATTAGCTTTCAAACCTTCCTGATCCAGCCCTTTATATTTATCAAACAAGGTATTTCCATATTCGACCACTCCTCTATTATCCAGCCATAACTGAGTAGATTTGTTTTTCTTGTATAAAGCCAGAACTTCATTCTGAAATTTTATCAATTTAGGATATGTTTGATAAAATGAAGTAATTTTTACACTGTCGATTGTAATTTTAAGTTCAGGAATCGCTTTTTCTGTAGTCTTTAATTCTTTTTTTTCTGCTTTTTTATTACATGAAACAACACTTAAAAGAAGCACAACAGCTACAAGCGAATGCAAAATTTTCATAATCTTTTTTTTAATAAAAATAGAAAAGTTTTGATGAAAACAAAGCATTTCAGAAAAAAATAATATTGCCTTTATAATCTTTTCCACTTTAGAAAAAGGTATAAAAAAGACTCCGGATACATTATATATCCGGAGCTGCCACTTTATAACCAACCTTTATTTTTAAATTACTGTTCCTTTTAAAGTAAGTATTTTGGGAGCTGTTTCTGCACTTGTTGTTACAGTTACTGTTTTTGTAAAGCCGCCTTTGTTTGCTGCATTATACGTTGCTGTTACTTTAGCTGATTTACCAGGTAAAATTGGCTCTTTTGTGTAATCTGTTGCTGTACAACCACAAGATCCCTGAACGTTTGTAATTACAACTGCCGTTTTTCCTGTATTTTTAAATTCATAAACAATTGCTTTTGGCGTTCCCTGAGGAATTTGACCTACATCAATAGTTTCTGCTTTCCATACAATTGTAGAAGCTGTTGTTTCATTTTTTGTTTCAGCAGCAATCGATTTGATTGGCGCAATTGCTGAAAAAGACATTAAGCTTAAAGCTAAAGCTAACATCGAAATTTTAATCATTTTCATAGTTATAGATATTAATGGTTTATAGTTCTAATTTTGTTTTACAAAGATAATTCAGACAAATTCAAACCGCTGTTAACCGCTTTCAAATCTTTGTTAACGACTTGTTAATAGCTGTTTTTAAGCTTAAATTTGATTAATATTACATTTTAAAAACACCTTTTTCTTGAAAATAAACAAACTCAATAGTATTATCCTTCTGGGACTTGTTGCCATTATTAGTATTCTGGTTGCACAATTGCTTTGGACAAAAGAGGCTTTTACTTTAGAACAAAAGAAACTGAGCCAGAAAGTAAATATTGCTTTACTTGAAGTTGCCAGAAAACTATATGAAGGAAAAGATCACGAATCATCCTGTCAGAATCCTGTACAAAAAATATCAAACGACTATTATATTGTAAATATCCAGAACGATTTTGAACCGGATATTTTAGAATTCTATTTGAGATCAGAGTTTAAAAAAATGAATATTATAACTGATTTTGAGTACGCAGTATATAATTGTCAAAGTGATGAAATGGTCTACGGAAAATACATTTCATTTTCTGAAAAAGAAAAAGCTAAAAGAACAGTTTCTTTCCCTAAGCATAAAAACTTAGTGTATTATTTTGCGATTCGATTTCCCAACGAAACTACTTATCTATTTAGTTCAATGCGTTTTTGGTTTGTCCTTTCGATTGCATTAATACTTATTTTATTGATCTATGTATATTCGATATTTACGCTTTTACAGCAAAAGAAATATTCTGAATTACAACGTGACTTTATCAACAATATGACACATGAATTCAAAACGCCATTATCTTCCATTTTAATTGCTTCGAAATATTTAAGTGAACAAAATCCGATTAAAGACGACAAAAAACTTCATACATACACGAATATAATTATCAATCAGAGTCATAAACTGAACAATCATATTGAGAAAATTTTAAATATTGCCAAATCAGATTATGCCCCGTTAGAACTAAAAAAAGAAACAGTTTTAATTGTTCCTGTTATCGAAGAAACTATCGAAAATATTCAGTTGAAATATCCTGAAGCTTCTATAAATTTAGAAATGATTTCTGGTGATTATCAAATAGAAACTGATGTTTTTCATTTTTCAAATCTGGTTTATAATTTACTTGATAATGCTATTAAATACAGTAATGAGAAACCGGAAATCATAATTGGAATTGCACCCGAAAATTCGACTTTAAAACTGGAATTTATCGATAACGGAATTGGAATTGCTCCTAAAAACTTGTCTTTTATCTTTGATAAGTTCTATCGCGCACAAAACGAGAAAAGCAACGAGGTAAATGGTTTTGGACTTGGTTTGTATTATGTAAAAGAAATTTGCAACTTGCATAACTGGAAAATAAAAGTCGAAAACAACGCTACAAACGGCATTACAATAACTTTGTCTATTCCTTATAAAAAATGAAACAATTCAAAATACTTTATACCGAAGACGATGAAACACTTGCGTTTTTGACCAAAGATAATCTGGAACAAAACAATTATGAAGTGATTCATTGCTGCGACGGAAAATTGGGTTTGGAAACCTTTAAAAAAGAAAATTTTGACATTTGTATTTTTGATATCATGATGCCAAAAATGGATGGTTTTGAATTGGCTACAGAAATCAGAAAAATAAATACTGATATCCCGATTATTTTTCTCTCTGCAAAAACATTAAAAGAAGATCGGATTAAAGGTTTGCGACTGGGCGCTGATGATTATTTGGTAAAACCTTTTAGTATTGAAGAATTGCTGCTGAAAATCGAAATATTTCTAAAACGTTCTCAGAAAAGTATTCCTGTAGACAAATCTGTTTATGAAATTGGAAAGTATCAATTTGACACGAATAATTTTATTCTTTTTAACGAAAGTGAAAAAATCAGTCTTACACAACGCGAAGCTGAATTGTTGAAATTATTTCTGGACAATAAAAATTCCGTTTTAAAAAGGGAACAAATCTTAACCTCACTTTGGGGAACTGATGATTATTTTATGGGAAGAAGCCTGGATGTTTTTATTTCGCGGCTGCGTAAAATTTTAATTAATGAGAAAGGTATTTCTATAGAAAACCTTCACGGAATTGGATTTAGATTTACGATGTAGTTTTTTTGACTTTCAAAGCTTTTACAATAAACAAGAAAAAGCAATTTTCGCTTAATTGACCTTTAAATAAACACAATACATTCAAAATACTTATAATAATTGCGTAATTCTAAAAAATTATATTTTTAATACAAATAAGGAAAAAACTGTAAAATTAATTTTAAAAAACTTTCGTATTTTTAATATCTAATTTTCCTCGATATGAAATTACATCATTTACGCAACGCCACTTTAGTTATTGAAACTGAAACCGATGTTATATTGGTTGATCCAATGTTGGGAAAAAGAAAAACGATTCCTCCTTTTACGATTTTTCGTTATAACCCCCATAGAAATCCACTTGTTGCTTTACCCAAAAATAGCAGAGATATTTTAAGCAGAGTTACTATTTGCCTGATTACACATTTACATCCGGATCATATTGACAAAGCAGGAGAAGTTTTTCTACGACGTAAAAGTATTCCGGTAATTTGCAGTACAAAAGATCAAAGTGCTTTAACTGCACGAGGTTTAAACATAATACAAAGTTTAAATTATTGGGAACCACAAGAATTTTTAGGAGGCAGAATTATAGGAATTCCAGCTATTCATGGCTACGGATTTATTGCGAAATTTATGGGAAACGTTATGGGTTTTCATATCGAATTGCCTAATGAGAAATCAATATACATAAGCTCTGACACCATTTTTACGGAACACGTACAAAAAGTTCTGGTCGAATTTAAACCAGAAATTGCAGTCGTAGCTTGCGGAACAGCAAGATTAGATATTGGTCAGCCTTTATTAATGCGAATGAATGATATCCTGAAATTTGTTGCTTTAGCGCCTAAGTATATTTTAGCCAATCATTTAGAAGCTTTAAATCATTGCCCAACAAAAAGATCTGAATTGAAATTCGCTTTAGAACAAAACAATCTTTTTCATAAAGTTTCGATTCCGGAAGATGGCGAAATTGTTTCTTATTGAAATTATAAAACCAGCAAACCAAATTCACGCAAAGTGTTTATGGGTTTTGAATACCAAAACAATTCAAAGTCTTCTAAACTGGTTTCAAAATCAGCTTTTACTTCCTGAAAAGTATAATTCTTAGCATTAGAGATTGTGATTTTTGTCAAAATTTCAACCAGCCATTCTCCTTCTTCTTTATTGGTCTGAATATTGAAACTTTCTTTTTTATCATGAAAAGTAAAACTCATCATTTCCCATGATCTTCCTTTTTTAGATTTTGTAAAATGCTCTGTAAAAGGTTTCCCTCCTAACCAAACCACTTTTGCATTTGGTTTTGTATTGAAATCATTTCCTTCTTCGAGGGCATTAAAAATAAAATCGGGATCAATTTTGGTTTTTGGAATTTTAAAATCGAACCAATCTTGCAATTCATAATCAAAGCAAATTCCGTGCATGAAATTAAAGAGCGATTTCTTTAATCCAAAACTAAACTTATCATGATTGATTCCTGTAGAATCTGTATAATCGATATCATTATTGGCAAACGTTCCAATAGCTTCGGTCTTTTTTGTTACACCAAATTTCTCCGGATATAATCCAACCGGACTGTGTGCTGTCATGGCAAATTGATGCCAAAATCCGGATTGCAAAATTCCGGCTTCAAACAATTGGCGTACCATTTCGAGACTATCCACTGTTTCCTGAATAGTTTGTGTTGGATATCCGTACATTAAATAAGCATGAACCATTATTCCGGCTTCAGTGAAATTTCGTGTCACTTTTGCTACTTGTTCTACGGTTACGCCTTTGTCAATTAACTTGAGTAATCGGTCTGAAGCTACTTCTAAACCTCCGGAAACAGCTATACAACCGGAAGCTTTTAGCAATAAACATAAATCTTTAGAAAAGCTTTTCTCAAATCGAATATTTGTCCACCAGGTTACTGCAAGTTTTCGTCGCAAAATTTCCAAAGCCAAAGCGCGCATTAAAGCTGGAGGAGCGGCTTCATCAACAAAATGAAATCCATTTTGCCCTGTTTGCAGCATCATGTCTTCCATTCTATCACACAACAAATTGGCAGCAACAGGTTCATATACTTTGATATAATCTAACGAAATATCACAAAAAGTACATTTTCCCCAATAGCAACCGTGCGCCATAGTAAGTTTATTCCAACGGCCGTCGCTCCACATTCTATGCATCGGATTTACAATTTCGATTACCGAAATGTATTTATCCAAAGGCAAACCAGAATAATCAGGCGTTCCTACGTAAGCTTGTTTGTAATCGTGTTTTAATGAATTGTTTTTATAAACTACTTTTCCGTCTTCTAAAAGAAAAGTTCTCTTGTATCGCTTCTCGACTTCGCTCGAAGTCTCATCATTTGGATTTTCAAGATTGAAAATTAATTCCTCTATCGGAACTTCGCCATCATCTAAAGTTATAAAATCGAAAAACTCAAAAACACGAGCATCAGAAAGGGAACGCAATTCGGTATTTGGAAAACCACCGCCCATCGAAATCTTAATTTCGGGATGATTTTGTTTAATCCATTGTGCACATCTGAAAGCACTGTATAAATTTCCCGGAAAAGGAACCGAAATAAGAAAAAATGTAGGCTGAATTGTTTCAATCTTAGCTTTTAAAATCGAAATTAAAATAGCGTCAATATAAGTTGGTTCCAATTGTAAAGCTCCATACAATTCATCAAACGAGTTGGCGCTTCGGCCTAAACGTTCAGCATAACGGCTAAAGCCAAAATTTTCATCGACACATTCTACAATATAATCGGATATATCTTCAAGATATAAAGTCGCCAAATGTTTTGCTTTGTCCTGAGTTCCCATGGTTCCAAAAGCCCAATCGAGTTCTTCCAGTTGTGCAAAACGTGAAGCTTCAGGCAGAAAATCTTCCTGACAAATTTGCAAAGCCAATGTTGGATTTTTCCCCTGCAAAAACTGAATTACAGCATCAATGGTTTTGATGTATTCGTCCTGCAATGCAAAAATACGCTTAGAGTTATCAGAAACTTCATCCTTCAAATCTGCTCGGGAAGACACATTTTCAAAAATACTTTCAGAATAATGAAACAAATCTATCAATCCTTTTTTCGAAAACAACTCCAAAATAACATCAATACCTAAATCAGCCTGAGCCGATTCGATATTTTTGGTATTCAGAAATCCTTTTATATATGCTGTTGCCGGATATGGTGTATTCAGCTGTGTAAAAGGCGGTGTAACGACAAAAAGTTTGGTTTTCAAGGCAACATTATTTTTTGCAAAAATACGGGATATTTATAGACTTTTCATGAAAAGATTCGACTCTCTCTTTTTACTTTTAAATCCTTCAATTTTTGATTTTATTTTATAACCATTTGATTGCTTTTATTCCAACACAAAACCAATTTTTTAATATTTTCTAAAAAAACATTCCTTTACTTTTTTATTAATTATAAAGTCCGCAATCCTGATAATAATCGAGATTGCGGACTTTGCCTATATTTTTACTCCTGATAATATCAGGCTTTATGTTAACCTTTTAAAACTTATGTTCTTCTTTACTAATCATCAAAAATGCAAACAAAGAAATGCATGCCGCAATTGTTAGATACAGCCCTACATAACTTACACTATAAGTAGAGGCTAACCAAATTGCGATCATTGGTGCAAATGCTGCACCAAGAATTCCTGCCAAATTAAACGTTAAGGACGCACCTGAATAACGAACGTTTGTTGGAAACAGTTCAGATAAAAAAGTTCCCAAAGGTCCATAAGTGAATCCCATTAAAGCCATTCCGATACAGGCAAAAGTGGTCACTAAAACAATGTTTCCGGAACTTAGAAAGTACGAAAAGAAAAATCCGAAAATCGCGATCGCTACTGTTGCAATAATAAGCATTTTGCGTCGGCCAATTTTATCTGCAACTACAGCCGAAACCGGAATAAAGATGGCAAAAAACAATACCGAAAACAACTGTATCAACAATCCATTTCTTTTAACGATTCCTAAATCTGAAGTTGCCCAACTCAAGGTAAAAACAGTCATTAAGTAAAAAACCAAAAAAGTGGTAATAGCGGCAAAAGTTCCAAAAATTAGTTGGTTTTTATATGATTTTACAAGCTCTAAAAAAGGAACTTTAACTTCTTCCTGCTCTTTTTTAGAATTTTCGAAAGAAGGCGTCTCCGTTATTTTTGTTCGAATATAGAACCCCAAAATTACCAAAAGTGAACTGGCAATAAACGGAATTCTCCATCCATAATCCATAAAAGCTTCATTGCTCATTGAATCTGTCAATAATAGAAAAGTTCCTCCTGAAAGTAATAATCCTATTGGAGCTCCTAATTGCGGAAACATTCCGTACCAGGCGCGTTTATTTGGCGGTGCATTTTCTATAGCCAATAAAACAGCTCCACCCCATTCACCTCCTAAACCTACGCCTTGTCCAAATCGGCAAAGCATCAATAATAACGGCGCAGCAACACCAATACTGGCATAACTTGGTAAAAAGCCAATGGTAACAGTAGAAATACCCATTGTTAATAAAGCAGCGACTAAAGTAAATTTACGTCCGATTTTATCTCCATAATGTCCAAAAAAAGCTGAACCAAGTGGTCGCGATAAAAAAGCTATTGAAAAAGTAGCTAAAGATTCCAAAGTCGCCATAGTCGAATCAGAGCCGGGAAAAAATAATTGAGGAAAAACCAATACAGCTGCATTGGCATAAATATAAAAGTCAAAAAATTCAATTGTGGTACCAATTAAGGAACCGAAAAGAACGTGTTTTAATGAGTTCTTCTTTTTCGGGTTAGTTTCCATGTAAATAGATATATCTTTTTTAATTACAAAAATAGAATTTCGTTACTAATAATTCACTTTTAGAACAAATACTTTTAAATGATCCTGCATTTTTAACAAATTTTCCGAATTTTCAATTTATTCCTTCCTTAAGATAAATCAATATTAAAAACTTGATTACACGAGCTTTAAAATAAAATTTAAAAATCAAATCATAACCTATCGTTAAAACTGTTTTTCACTGCATATTTTCATTAAATTTACAGCTGTCAAAAATAAATTTAAAATTATGCCTACCGACTGTATCAGCTATCAAACTTCAGGATATTTCTCTAAATTGATGCAAGATTATTTAGATCAAAAATCAGAATTAAAACCGCTGTACAACAATTTCCCCAGCTTAGAAAACTTCGAAAAACAAATTGCTGAAAAAGCCGCTAACTTTAATAACAACAACCGAATTCCTTTGGTTGAAACTTTAAAAAAGCAATATCAGCATATCGAAATCTCTGATTCTACAAAACAAAATATTGAGCTTTTGGCTCTTCAAAATACGTATACGATCACAACCGGCCATCAGTTAAATTTATTTAGCGGTCCTCTGTATTTTTTATATAAAATCATTTCGACGATTAATCTCACCAAGGAATTAAAACTAAAATATCCAACGAATAATTTTGTCCCTATTTATTGGATGGCGACAGAAGATCATGATTTTGAAGAGATCAACTATTTTAATTTCAAAGGGAAAAAATTCCGATGGAACACAGAAAGCACGGGTCCCGTGGGTAGACTTGCGACAGAAGGTTTAACTGAATTTTTCGAAATTTATTCGAAAGAATTAGGATCAAGCACGAATGCAAATGTTCTGAAAAAACTATTTGAAGAAGCCTATTTAAAACATGAAAAACTAGCTGATGCTACTCGCTTTTTAGCCAATAGTTTGTTTGCCAGTTATGGTTTAGTGATTTTAGATGCTGATGATGCTAATTTAAAACAAGCTTTTATTCCGTATATCAAAGAAGAATTATTTGAACAGACATCGTTTAAAGCGGTTCAGGAAACTATCGAGCAATTAAAAGAATATAATGTTCAGGTTAATCCACGTGAAATTAATTTATTCTATATTGAAGATAACCTGCGAGAACGAATTATTTTTGAGAATGATAAATACTTTGTCAACAATACTAAAATTTCCTTCTCAAAAGATGAAATTCTATTATTATTAGAAAGTAATCCGGAGAAATTTAGCCCCAACGTGATCATGCGTCCACTATATCAGGAAATTATTTTACCTAATTTATGCTACATTGGCGGAGGCGGAGAAATTGCTTACTGGTTAGAATTAAAATCATTTTTCGAAGCTGTAAATATAACTTTCCCAATGCTTTTAGTTCGTAACTCGGTGCTTTTATCTACAGAAAAACAAGCTAAAAAAGCAGACAAATTAAACCTGTCTTGGGGAGATTTATTCACAAAACCTGCAGATTTAACGAATGCCATTACACATAAATTATCTGCTTTTCCAATTGATTTAACACCTCAAAAAGAAGTATTGGAAAAGCAATTTGAATATCTTTACGAATTAGCAGAGCAAACCGATAAGTCTTTTACCGGAGCTGTAAAAGCACAGGAAATCAAACAAAAGAAAGGATTGGAAAATCTTGAAAAAAGATTATTAAAAGCTCAAAAGCGAAAATTAGATACCGAAATACAGCGTGTCACAGATTTACAATGCGAATTGTTCCCTAATCAGAGTTTACAGGAACGCCAAACTAATTTCTCAGAATTTTATCTGGAAAAAGGCGAACTATTGATTCCGCTTTTAATTCAAAAATTAAAACCTTTAGAAACGAATTTTAACATCATAACAATATAAAGCAACAAAAAAAGTCGCCATAAATTTACAAATAGATTCGTGTGAATTTGTAGCAAACAATAAAGTAATAATCCTCAGAAACAAATAACCACCTCTTCTGAAATTATTGCCTCTCTAAACCAAATAGTAACTTTTAAAAACAAAAATTAACCTATTTACCAAAAATTATGACCAGAGAGCGCTTGATATCTTTAGATGTCTTTAGAGGATTAACGATTTTATTGATGACAATTGTTAATAATCCAGGAGATTGGGGACATGTTTACGCCCCTTTATTACATTCAGAATGGCATGGCTGCACACCAACCGATTTAGTTTTTCCATTTTTTATTTTTATCATGGGAGTTGCTGTTCCTCTAGCAATGCCAACCAAAACCTGGGACGATACTACTTTTAATAAAATTCTGGTTCGTTCTTTACGAATGTTCTGTCTGGGAATTTTCTTTAACTATTTTTCCAAAATACAAATATTTGGATTAGAAGGAATTTCACTTCTTATTGGCCGTTTAATCATTACCGTTACAATTGGTTATGCCTTAATGGGTAATTTCAGTTCAAAACTCAAAAATATCCTGGCTTTTTCAATTCTCTTTATCTATTTGTTTTTAGCCTACAGTGGTATCGAAGCCTATCAGGATGTTCGCCTTCCAGGAGTTTTACAGCGAATTGCAATTGTATATTTTGTGGTTTCTCTTTTGTATTTAAAAACTAGCAAAAAAACGCAAATCATAACCGGTGCAGTTTTATTATTAGGTTATTGGGCAGCAATGACATTAATACCTGTTCCTGGAATTGGAGCTGCAAATCTGGAAAAAGGAACCAATCTTGCTTCATGGGTAGATAGTATATTGCTAAAAGGACATATGTATCGCGAAACCATAACCTGGGATCCTGAAGGAATTTTGAGTACTCTGCCATCAATTGTAAACGGAATCATAGGTTTATTAATTGGACAGATTTTACAACTCAACATTACAAAAAACCAAAAAGCATCAAAAATAGCTCTTGCGGGCGCAGCACTTATCATTGCCGGATTACTTTGGAATATCATATTCCCTATAAATAAATCACTCTGGACAAGCAGTTATGTTTTGTACACAACAGGATTAGCTGCAACTTGCCTGGCACTACTATATTACGTAATTGACATTGCAGACTATAAAAAAGGATTCAAATTATTTTTAATCTGGGGAGTAAATCCAATGATTGTCTTTTTCTTTTCTCAGATTATTCCACAAGCACTGGTAATGATTCAATTCAAAAACCCACATAACCCTGCAGAACAAATTAATCTTCTAAATTATTTATATACTTTCGGGATTGCACCATTATTCAGCAATCCAATGACAGCTTCATTGGCCGGAGCATTGGTTTATGTTGGAATCTGGACTTTTATTTTATGGATATTTTACAAAAACAAACTCATTTTTAAAGTTTAATTTAATTATTTTATATCGAGCGGAGTTCAATGTATTACATGTTGATGATTGCGCTCGAATCGAAACACTTAAATATCGGCGTACTATTGTGCGCCTTTTTTTGTGTAAGATTATATCTGATCTTTTTTACTATCGTCATTTTACGTTTTTCTCCATTAAAAGTTAATTCTAATCGTTATAATTATGAATTTATTAAAATCAATTCATAAAAAAAGTATACTTTTGCACAAAATTAAAAATAAGCAATAAAATGGCAACAAATAGAACTTTTACAATGATTAAGCCAGATGCAGTTCAAAACGGACACATCGGTAATATCTTAGCAATGATTACTAATGGAGGTTTCAAAATCGTTTCATTAAAATTAACTCAATTAACTGTAGCTGATGCTAAAGCATTTTACGCAGTTCACGCAGAAAGACCTTTCTACGGAGAATTAGTTGAATTCATGTCTCGCGGACCAATTGTTGCTGCAATTTTAGAAAAAGACAATGCAGTAGAAGATTTCAGAACTTTAATTGGAGCTACAAATCCAGCTGAAGCTGCTGAAGGAACTATTCGTAAAGCATACGCAACTTCTATAGGAGAAAATGCAGTTCACGGATCTGATAGCGATGAAAATGCTGCTATCGAAGGTGCATTCCATTTTGCAGGAAGAGAGCAATTCTAATATTAGTTTACAGTCTCAGTGACAGTTTTTCAGTCACAGAAACACATAAAAAAAATCCTGTTTGTTCTAACAAACAGGATTTTTTATTTAGATAAGACTGAGACTGAAAACCGAGACTGAGATTAAAATCAGCGCAATACGACATCCTTCACAACGTCACGCCCCAATTCTTCATTTATCATTTTTACAATTTTAGATTTTCCGTGGCTCAATTCTTCTCTTAAAACCGCTGATCCCAGTTCAACATACAATGTACTTCCTTTTAACACTACATTTTTTGTATAAGTGTTTACTCCATTCCCCATCAATTGTCTCCATGCTTCTTTTACATCAATCTGATCCATTCCGGGCTGAAGTTTGTTTACCTGGATAATCTGTTGCAAAACAGCCCCAATCGTACTTTGATTATTTAGTCTTTTTGCCATTGTCTAATAAATTTATTGGTCCTGCTTTTTTATAATGATATTCTTTATTCTCCTGGTTTTTTACCACCAGTTTTTCATCTGTAATCGAAATCAACTCCTCGCTCCATTTCGCATAATCTGTTTTATAATCCAGAAAAACCTGATCTCCTTTAAATCGAACCGACACATTTTCAAAAGAATCACTTGTCAAAAAAGTTCCATCCAGTTGAGGCATAACTTTCTTCCTTATCCCTTTATTATTTTTAACATCAAAATAATCAAAACTCTCATTCATTCCGTAATCCTTATCTTCTCCTTTATCAAAAACCACTTTTTCAATTTCCCAATAACCATTTAATTTTACAATATCTGCAGGTTTAATTTCCTGTTTGCAACTCACAAACAAAAGCGATAAAACCAAAATCATAAAAGTGTTTTTCATAGTATATTTTATTAAAATTTGACAACTTTGAATCTAAATATTTTAAGCTTTAGGAGAATCAGGAGCTATTTCTATCAAAGCTTCAGTATCTAATATATCCTTTTTTTGTAAAAAAGATAGATAAAGAACGCTGATTCCATCAGGATTAGAACTCCATTTTTCAAAAGAATATTTTGTGATACAAAGTTAACTTTATAAATTCAAAACAAATAAAAATTTGCAAAACACATTAAACTATTTTATATATTTTTGATCTTACTCTAAACCAAAATCAAAAAAACATGACCAAAACTATTTACACAATCCTGATAATCATGGTATTTGTAGGATGCAGTTCAGATCCCACTGATTCATCTTCTGCCACAAACGAAATCATGTATTTCCCTCCATTAACAGGAAATACATGGGAAACAAAATCAATTTCTGATTTAAAATGGAATCAAAATGCTGTTCAACCCCTTTTAGATTACTTAGAACTTAAAAACTCTAAATCTTTTATAATTCTAGTAAATGGCCGGATTGTTTTAGAGGATTACTTTAATGGTCATTCAGCAACGACAAATTGGTACTGGGCAAGCGCAGGAAAAACATTAACATCAACGGTAACCGGAATTGCACAGCAAGAAAACTTATTAAACATTAACAATAAAGTTTCACAATATATTGGCACAGGCTGGACAAGTGAAACACCCGCACAAGAAAACTTAATTACCTGCAAAAACCTACTTACAATGACCTCAGGTCTTGACGATAGTACAGATGAAGTAGATCCAGCAAATCTTATATACAAAGCCGATGCAGGAAAACGTTGGGCATATCATAATGTATATGTAAAACTACAAGATGTTGTTGCAAAAGCAAGCGGACAAACCTGGGAGAATTATTTTAACATCAAACTCAGAGACAAAATTGGCATGAATGGTAATTGGATTCAAATTGGAAACAATAGCGTTTATACCAGTACATCCAGAAGCATGGCTCGCTTTGGACTCTTAATGCTTAATAAAGGAAAATGGGATAATACTCAAGTTTTAAATGAGACCTATTTTGACGAAGCAACAAATACATCCCAAAATATTAATTTAGGATATGGATATTTATGGTGGTTAAATGGTAAATCGAATTACCATCTGCCACAATCACAGCTTACCTTTCAGGGAAGTATAATCCCAACAGGTCCAAATGACATGTTTATGGCTTTGGGTAAAAATGATCAGAAAATATATGTTGTTCCAAGCAAAAAAATGGTAATTATCAGAATGGGAGATGCTGCTGACGATGTCAACTTAGCCTTATCCGATTTTGATAAAACTTTATGGAGCAAAATTAGTGCACTCTACCAGTAATTTATCTTTTTGTACGTAATCTTTTTAAGATTCCCATAAAAAAGAAAACTATTCCCAATACAAGTAAAATGTAGTAAAAAGACAAAACTTTATCCCTTAATACATTTGCTAAAACAAAACAAATAACACTTCCGAAATAAAAAGTAAGAGGTGTTATATTTTTTAAAGAAGAAAAACTCATTGAACTATCTCAAAATTATTTAAAAAAACTATCTACAAATTCATATTTATTAAAAACCTGTAAATCTTCAATTCCTTCACCTACACCAATATATTTTACAGGAATCTGAAACTGGTCAGAAATACCAATTACAACACCACCTTTTGCAGTTCCGTCTAATTTGGTTACAGCAAGAGAAGTTACTTCAGTTGCAGCGGTAAATTGTTTAGCCTGTTCAAAAGCATTTTGACCTGTAGAACCATCTAAAACCAAAAGCACATCATGAGGCGCATCAGCAACCACTTTTTGCATTACACGTTTTACTTTGGTAAGCTCATTCATTAAATTAACTTTATTATGCAAACGTCCCGCAGTATCAATGATTACAACATCGGCATTTTGCGCTACAGCAGATTGCAAGGTATCAAAAGCTACAGAAGCGGGATCACTACCCATATTTTGTCTCACGATTGGCACATCTACACGATCTGCCCAAACCTGTAACTGATCGATAGCGGCAGCACGAAAAGTATCAGCAGCTCCTAAAACAACTTTATAACCTGCTTTTTTAAACTGATAGGCTAATTTACCAATTGTAGTAGTTTTACCCACTCCATTTACTCCTACAACCATTAAAACATATGGTTTCTTATCTTTTGGGATTTCGAATTCGGTTGCTTCACCAGTATTGGTTTCAGACAATAAAGCACCAATTTCTTCACGCAGGATTTGATTTAGCTCATCTGTACCTAAATATTTATCTTCAGCAACACGTTTTTCGATTCTGGAAATTACTTTCAAGGTTGTATTTACACCAACGTCAGAAGCTACCAGAATTTCTTCCAGATCATCTAAAACATCATCATCGACTTTAGATTTTCCAGCAACGGCTTTACTTAACTTTGAGAAAAAAGTAGTTTTTGATTTTTCAAGACCTTTGTCTAAAGTCTCTTTTTTATCAGTAGAGAATAATTTTTTAAAAAAACTCATTTTTTATAGGTTGTTAGTTTTTTAGACTATACGATTTTAACAATCTGATAGTCCTAATTTTATAGAAGCCCATTGTTTTCATCTGAACCGATAGTATTTATACCTTTTGATTCCACAATGCGGAGAGTAAAGATATAGAGGATATCGGGAACTAATGCTTAAAAAAAAGCCAATTGTTATATTTCTATAAAATTTTAGACAAATATAAAAAATAAAAAAGCTACTTCCGAATGAAAGTAGCTTTTCTATATACTGTAATTGTTATTATTTCTTTTTCAAGAAAGTATCAACTTCTTCAGGAGCCATAATAGATTCTACGAATGTATATGCACCAGTTTTAGGAGATTTCACCATTTTGATGGCTTTTGATAATCTCTTAGAAGATGTTTGTAACGATGCTACGGTTTTCTTTGCCATGATTTAAATGTTATTGAAATTCAATAAATCTTAAAATGTTTAGTGTTATTAATTTACTTAATAATCAACATTTAGGATTGTACTAAAATCTCTAATTATTACTTAATTTCTTTGTGAACAGTTACACGTTTCAAGATTGGATTAAATTTCTTAATCTCTAATCTGTCCGGAGTATTTTTTTTGTTCTTAGTTGTAATGTATCTTGAAGTACCCGCAACACCAGAAGTCTTGTGTTCAGTACATTCTAAAATTACCTGGATTCTATTACCTTTCTTTGCCATCTTGCTATATATTTATTTAGGAAAAGATTATTTGATAAATCCTTCTGACTGTGCTTTTTTCAAAACAGCAGTGATTCCATTTTTATTAATTGTTTTTATCGTAGATGCTGCTACTCTAAGAGTAATCCATCTATCTTCTTCTGGAAGATAAAAACGCTTTTTAACTAAGTTTACAGAAAATTTTCTCTTAGTTTTGTTCATAGCGTGAGAAACGTTATTTCCTACCATCGCTCTTTTACCTGTAAGGTCACAAACTCTTGACATTATACTTATCTTTTATCGTTATTCAAAATCAGGGTGCAAAGAAAAGAAAAATAAACGATTGAAACAAAAAATTACAGCACATTTTTTAAAATTTCTTTCTGTAATATTTCTAAACTCTTAATCGAAGCTCTATCTATCACTTTTTCACGTGGTTGGCCAAAATTAAATTCTTCTGTAATTATACCGTTTGGAGTAGCCAAAGCGATAAAAACAGTTCCAATTTCAGCATCTGAATCTCCTTTTGTGGGTCCGGCGTTCCCAGTTGTTGCAATTGCATAGTCTGTTTTTAGTATCTCTTTCACGTTCAAAGCCATAGCAGAAGCAACCTCTGCGCTAACTACCGAAAATTGATCTACTAAATCCTGCGAGATACCGAGAACACTAACCTTAGCCTCTGTTGCATATGAAACTACACTGCCTTTAAAGTAGTTAGAAGCTCCGGGAACTGCTGACAAAATCGAAGCAATTTTTCCTCCTGTAAAACTTTCTGCAGTGGAAATCGTTTTATTTTGTTTGGTCAAAATTTTGCCAACTACGGATTCTATCGTTTCATTTTCTTCATATCCTACTATAATATCATGAATTATAGCATCTAATGTTTTTACGTTTTCTTCGATTGCCGCTTCAAGCAATTCTTTATTAGTTCCTCTTGCTGATAAACGCAAACGCACTCTGCCGGGATTTGGCAAATAAGCCAATTTTATAAATTCAGGCAAATTATTCTCCCAATCCTCAATACGTTCTGCCACTAGACTCTCGCCCTGACCGTAGGTTAAAATGGTTTTATGAATAATATACGGACGTTTATACTCTCGAACTATTTTAGGAATTATCTCTTCTTCGACTAAATATTTCATTTCGTACGGAACTCCCGGAAGCGAAATAAAAACTGTATCTTCTTTCTTCATCCACATTCCCGGTGCAGTTCCCATTTTATTATGCAAAACGGTACATTTTGAAGGAACTAACGCCTGATCTTTATTTAATTGTGAAATTGGACGTTTATAAAATCCTTCAATTAATTCTGTTACATGAGCCAGAACTTCCGGGTTTACGACTAATTGATCATCAAAATAATCACAGAATGTTTTTTTAGTTACATCATCTTTTGTTGGTCCTAAACCTCCCGTTACAATTACAACATCTACTTTGTTTTGCAATTGCGCAAAAGTATCCAGAATGTGTTTTTTATCGTCGCTTATCGAAATCATTTCATGAACCTCAACACCAATTCTATCTAAGGACTTGGCAATAAAACCTGAATTCGTATCTACAATTTGGCCTATTAAAATTTCGTCTCCAATAGTAATGATAGTTGCTTTCATAGCTGTGGATTATTTTTACTTACTTGTGCTGTAAGTGATTATTATAAAGAAGAGTTATGCTCCTGTTTTACCTGAGTGGTACAAACGATATCCTTTTGTAACAAAAGCGACATCTATTCAAGCAAAATATTTCAGGAACAAAAGATATAGTAAATTCCGATAACTATAGATGCGTCCCTGTTTTTAACCTTTAAACATAAACTCAAAAACAGGAACATGCCTAAATTTTACAAATCGAAATCTTTTTTAATTTCTTTGATTGCTTCTTTTACCTGAACTTTAATACTTTTAAAAGTTTCGATAATTTCCTTCTTCTTGCCTTCGGCCTTTGTCCAGGCTTCAACTTGCAGAATTTCTTCAAAAGCAACATTTAAACCCATTAAATCTAATGTAGGTTTTATTTTATGGGCATAAGAATATGCATATTTATGATCTTTTTTCTTGATCCCTTCTTTGATTTGCTGTAAATCTTCAGGAACTTCGGTAACAAATAATTGCAGAATTTCGTTTACAAATTCCGGATCATTGTCTGAAAGCGCATATACTTTCGAAAGGTTGTATTTTAAAGCCATTATTTTACTTGTATTCTAAATAATTTTTTATCTTCTAAAAAGCCTTCTAAAACATCATTAGGTTTAACCGAAGCAACACCTTCAGGAGTTCCCGTAAAGATAATATCTCCAATTTTTAAAGTAAAAAATTGCGATACATACGCCACAAGTTCATCTATTTTCCAAAGCATAAAGCTTGTATTTCCTTTTTGAACAGTTTCAGAATTATTTGTCAACTCAAATGTAAGATTTTCCATCGAAACAAAATCAGTTTTCGGCAAAAACTCTCCAATAACCGCAGAGCCGTCAAATGCTTTTGCTTTTTCCCAAGGCAATCCTTTTGCTTTGAGTTTATCCTGCAAATCTCTGGCAGTAAAGTCAATACCTACACTAATTTCATCATAATACTTATGAGCAAATTTGGGCTCTATATACTTCCCTACTTTATTAATTTTAACAATTATCTCTATTTCGTGATGAATTTCTTCAGAAAATTCAGGAATTACAAACGGATGCTGTTTCAACAAAACTGCCGAATCCGGCTTCATAAAAACTACTGGCTCTGTTGGTCTTTCATTCTTTAATTCCTCAATATGATTGGTATAATTTCTACCGATACAGATTATCTTCATTTCTTTTATAAGTTACTAAGTCACTAAGTCACTAAGGCTCTAAGAAACTATGCGTAAAAAACTTAGCAACTTAGAATCTTAGCAACTTAGAACCTTATTTTGTATTTAACTTTCTTAATTTAATTGCTGTCAGAACCTTTTTGGTATATAACGGGAAGTCCGCATTTTGAATCCAGCTGAAATAGCCTGGTTCGCTTTCAAGAATTTTATCAACCTTTGCACCTTTATGTTTTCCGAATGTAAAAATTTCTTCGTTGTCTTTATCGAAAGCAATCATTCCGGCGAAATCAGCGATTTTTTTACGGGTTGTAAATTCAGATAATGACTTCATATCATTTTCTAAATCCGGATAACGATCTAATTGTGCTTTTAATATTTCGTAAGTTGCCATTGTATCCGCTTCTGCAGAATGCGCATTTTCAAGACTTTTTCCGCAATAAAATTTCAATGCAGCACTTAAAGTGCGTTCTTCCATTTTATGAAAAATAGTCTGCACATCTACTGAAACTTTATTTTTCATATCAAAGTCAACTCCGGCACGAAGTAATTCTTCTGCCAATAACGGAATATCAAAACGATCTGAATTAAATCCACCCAAATCACTATCCTTAATCATATTATGAACCTGAGGCGCCAGTTCTGCAAAAGTAGGTTCATTTGCTACTTTTTCATCTGTAATACCATGAACTGCGGTAGTTTGCGGCGGAATTGGAATCGTAGGATTCACTAACCAGGTTTTACTTTCTTTATTTCCGTTTGGAAAAACTTTGAATATCGAAATTTCTACAATTCGATCTTTACCGATATCAATTCCGGTTGTTTCAAGATCAAAAAAGCAAATTGGTTTGTTGAGTTTGAGTTCCATTTTTAATTTTTATAAGATTACAAATGTAATTTTTAAAGCCGAATTTCCTCCTGTATTCTTATTTTTTTTAATCAAAAATGGATTCAATTTTTAGATTTCAACTTCAAAATATAGTATCAAAGAAAAGCAAAGATCGTTTCCTTAACCTTTTCTTACAAACAAAAAACCCGGAAAATCATTAAAATCTTCCGGGTTTAAATTTATTTTTATTTGATTTTAGAAATCACGATCTACATCAAAAGCTTCTAGATATTCTGCTACTCTTTTTACGAAACTTCCACCTAAAGCTCCATCAACAACTCTGTGATCGTAAGAGTGCGACAAGAACATTTTTTGACGAATCCCGATAAAATCCCCTTCCGGAGTTTCAATAACCGCAGGCACTTTACGAATTGCACCAAGAGCCAGGATTCCTACCTGTGGCTGATTGATAATTGGCGTTCCAAAAACACTGCCAAAAGTTCCCACATTCGTTACTGTATAAGTACCACCTTGTGTATCGTCTGGTTTTAATTTTCCTGCTTTTGCACGGTTACCTAAATCATTAACCGCTTTTGCCATTCCTACAAGATTCAATTGATCTGCATTTTTAATTACAGGAACAATTAAGTTTCCGTTAGGTAAAGCCGCAGCCATTCCTAAATTTATATTTTTCTTTTTGATGATATAATCACCATCAACAGAAATATTCATTCCCGGGAAATCTTTTAAGGCTTTTGCCACAGCTTCCATCATAATTGGTGTAAAAGTCAACTTCTCGCCTTCTCTTTTTTCGAAAGCGGTTTTTACTTTTTCTCTCCATTTTACAATATTCGTTACATCGACTTCAATAAACGATTGCACGTGAGCCGAAGTCTGAACTGAAGCCGTCATGTATCCTGAAATCAGTTTACGCATTCTGTCCATTTCGATAATTTCGTCACCTCCATTTACAGAAACCGGAACTGCTTGCTGGCTTTTTTGAACCGGAACTGCATGAACTTTCTGAGCTACTGGTTCTACTGCTTTTGGAGCCTCAACAACAGCTTTTGGAGTTTGAACACCGGATTTACGATCTTCAATATATTTTAAAATATCTTCTTTTGTTACACGTCCGTCTTTACCAGAACCTGCAAGACTTTCTAATTCAGCAACAGAAATCCCTTCTTCTTTCGCAATATTTTTTACTAACGGAGAAAAGAATTTATCAGATCCTGAGAAATCTTGTGGAGCAGCTACAACATCTTTAGCAGCTTCTATAGTTTGTTCTATTGCCGCAGCTTCAGCCGGCGCTGTAACTTCTTCAGATTTTGCAACTGGTGCATCACCTTCTGTTTCAATAATTGCAATGGTTTGTCCTACCTGAACTAAATCATCTTTACCAAATAACTGTTCAACTAAAATTCCCGAAACTTCGCTTGGCACTTCACTGTCAACCTTATCAGTTGCAATTTCAAGTACAGCTTCATCAGCTTCAATTTTATCTCCCACTTCTTTCAACCAGTTGGTAATAGTTGCTTCAGCGACACTTTCTCCCATCTTAGGAAGCTTTAATTCAAATCTTGCCATATTGTTAATCTAAAGGATGATTTTGATTTTCTGATTGCGAAATTACTAAATATTTTAAATATAAATTACACTTAATATAATTTTTTACTCAATTTTTATAATTTGCCCTCTGTCATTTCGGGAATTACTCCCGATAATAAAATTTGTATTTTTGGGGAAAATCTTAAAAGTAATGTTCTTATCTTTAAGAGTTTCTATGATTTTGATACATTTTTTGAACGAAACATACTGATTATCCAAAATAATCTCCATCTTTTTACCCCTAAAAATCAGGGACGAATTTACCATTTTTTCTTTTTTCAAATCGAAAAAGACAACTTTATTTTTTAAAATAAAAGGTAATTTTTCAGACAAATTTCTATTTAAAGAATAAAAAAGAACACTTTCCGGTGCAGGTTTTGGCTTCGTTTTTCCCTCAAACATTTTTACAATAGAGAAAAACCAAATCCCAATTTGAATGAAAAATTCAAAAAACCATGATTTTTTAAAATGCTTTTGATAGAAAAAGCTCATTGCTTCCTGAAAGCGTTTCATATATTTTTCGTCTTTCACGGTACTTTCACCTTTATAATGCAAAACTGTGGTTTCATGAAAATAATAATTCGATTTCTGTTTCTGCAATACACGATATGACAAATCGATATCATCTGCGTACATGAAACATTTTTCATCGAAACCTTCCAGCTCCAGATACAAATTGCGATGCATAACCATAAATGCACCAACTAAAATTTCAACTTTTCCAGTCTCATTTTCATTGATATGCTGTGCATAATATTGATTAAAAACTTTCGACTTTGGAAAAATTTTATACAAACCAAAAATCTTCGTAAAGGCAACCCAGGGCGTTGGAATTCCTCGTTTACTTTCCGGGAGAAAGCTTCCTGTTCCGTCAATTAATTTACAGCCTACAATTCCTAAATCAATTTGCTTTTCGGCAAAAGCCAAAACTTTTATAAATGTATCTTCTGCAACAACAGTATCCGGATTTAAAATACAAATATATTTTCCGGAAGCTTGTTCAACACCAATATTATTGCCTTTTGGAAAACCACAATTAGAATTATTTTGAATTAATTTTACGTTTGGGAATTTACTTTTCATCATCAAACAGCTTTCATCTGATGAATTATTATCAACAACAATAATTTCGGCATCAAGTGTCGAAAGTGATTCCTGCACACTTAAAACACATTGTTCCAGAAAGTAACGCACATTATAATTGAGAATAATTACCGATAATTGCATGAAAATTTGATCTGTTGATTTTTGGGAAAGTTAGAAATTTTCAGCCAATCCTAACCGTAATGACCAATCGTTTTTACTAACACCAAAATCCAGTACCAAATTACTATTGTTTTGTTTGTTCCATTTGATACGTAAACCGGTTCCAACGGCCGGATTCCATTTTTTAAAATCATAAGTATCTAACTTTGAAACTGACGAAAGATTGGTAAAAAACACCATTCCCCAAAATCCGTTTTTAGAAATATCTGTTCGATATTCCGTTTCAAAATAAATTAATGCGTTGCTGCGAAATCTATTTCTTGTAAAACCTCGGCCCGTTTTTCCGTCACGATCCCAACCAATGCTTGGCAAATCAAGATAATGTGGTTTTCCGCCAAACGTAGACCAGTAAAAAGCCCGGTACGCCAAAACTCTGTGTTTATATTTATGGAAAGAATGATATTTTCGTGCATCCAAATAAATAGATTTCCATTTTGCGCCTTCTACTCCACTGGTATTAATTCTGTAATCTGCTTCGACATACAAACCCTGTTCAGGATTTACGTTGTTTTTTCTGGAATCATACAATCCCTGAATAGCAACACCAAAAGAATTTTCGTTTGAGAAATCGTCATTCATATATTTCGAATAATCGGTTTGGTCTTCTATATAGGATTCTTCAGAAATATTTTGATAATTATCCAATAACAATCCTAATCCTAAACGGAAATCACCAATAATCTTTCGGGTTGCAAATTGATAAAACCGCCATTGCTGATAATCTAAAGTCGACATTTTTTTATCTGTATTATGTCCGCCTAAACCATAAGTTGGCTGCGGATAAATCATATATCTGTAATCCCCAATAAAATTCCAGTTATTGTCTTTTGTATAAATATAAGATTGTATAGGAAAAACGTATTGCTTGGTAAAACTAAAATAGGGCGAAAATGAAACTTGCGACATTTTTGTCGTATTGCTGTCGCCAAGATAAAATGTGGTTAAAAAAGAGACTACTAATCCTGCACTTTTATTTGCATCTATAGGAACCGGAAGCAAAGAAAAAGCAACTCTTTTATCCGGATTAATTCGCACTGAGTCATTTTTATGAAAGAGCTTATATAAAACATCTAAAATATCTTTTTCGTTATTCGAAATCGAATCCTTTTGTGAATAACAAAATGAACCTGAAAAAAAGAAAAACAAAACAATTAAAGATTTTAGAATTTTCATTTCATAATTATTTAAGAAACAACTTCTTACAAATTTAAAATTAAATTTAGAACAGAGGTTGATTATTAGAGATAATAAAAAAAGAAAACTTAAGACAAACTATAAAATCATATTTTTGATTTCAACTAATTTTAATTTATATGAAAAAGAAGATATTGATTAAGATTGAATCTATTTTTAATTCTGACAGTAGGCTTTTTAATAGTAGGTTTTATTTCTATTAAAAATGATTCAGATAAAGATTTAGTTAAAACCTCAACTTGGTATATTGCAGGTCCTGCAGTAGAAAACCAGGAGATTATTAATCGTGTTCGTCAGGAAAAAGGTATTATTAAGGTAACGGCAAAAGATAATCCCGTTGGTGAAATTGAATTGAATGTTTTAATAACGGAATCAAATTCAAATGATGGTGCGCCTACAAATTTATCAGATAATTCTAAATTTGTGAGTATTACTTATAAAGCATCTCATCTTGTAAAATTACAAGCGCGAGAAGGAAATCCAGAAGGAACAGGTTGTGTGCATGGAGGTTCGCACCCAAGAGTTGATCTGGCAGCTTCACCAACGAGGTTTACAACTATTAAAATTCTGTGGTCAGATTTTAAACAAGACGGACTCCCTGACGGAAAAATTTTAAACATTCATAATCTTTGCAAATTCAATTTTGTGAATTATACTCCGGTTTCGGGGGCATTTTTAGAAATAAAATCAGTTATAATTGAGAAGTAAAAAAATTGTTTCATGTTTCACATTGCGTTGACCTGAAACCTGAAACTTTTAAATCTTTACAAGTGCAACTGAATTTTATACCGGTTACATAATTTCATTACAAACAACATAATGGTAGAGAAAATTAATGACCAGATAATTCCAGGAACACCTACACGAAAATATCCCGGAATGATATGAATATTAAAAGCTTTACAGAAATAATACAATACTCCCGGTAAAATATAAATCAACAAAGGATTTGCTGCTGCAGGCATAAAGAAATTACTCCACTTCGTTATTTTTTTTATTTCCATCAGCCAATAAAGAAAGTAGAACAAAACGGTACAAATTGCAGCTGAGAACATCGTCCAGGATGGGGTTCCCTTAATTTTTGAAATTCCATAATAAGGTCTTAGCAAATATCCTGTTACAAAAAACAAGATTGTAAAACCTATGACTGCCCAATTGATTTTTGCAGGCACTTTTCGATCAAAAAATAACAGCGAGATAACTACTCCGGCAGCAACTAATGCAGCATGTGTTAAATGTCCTGCAATAAAATTAAACCATGGCAAATGCTGCAATGGAGCTCCTTGCGTTAAATTTATAGTATTTGCCAAAACACAAACTACTAAAAAAGTAATCATTGCCCATAATTTTCCGCAAACAATCCAATAATAAACGATAGTAAAAAGATATGCCCAACCTATTAAACCCAGAATTCCCCACCATTTTGGCGTCATCCCAATTTCTCCGGTATCCTGAACATATAAAAAATACAGCGCAACTAAAACCAACATTCCGCCGTATCGAAGTATATTTTTTAACCAAACCGGAAAATTTTTATCATATTTATTCCAAATTGGTATTGGCATTGCATAAGCTAAAAGAGCCCAAAATACAGGTGTAATTATCATTTTCGCAGCATCATAACCATCCTCAGCATTAACCATAAAAACACCAATGATAATTAATGCCAAAGCTCTTTTTAAAGTATGTGACCAAATAATTTTTGTACTATCTCCTTTTAATAATCGGGCATTAAAAGCAAACGGAACAGACATACCTACAATAAATAAAAAAGCAGGAAAAACAACATCAACAAAAGTCATAGCGTCTGCATCAGCCGGCATATGCTTCATCCATTGAGGTACATTTTTGATACTTGCCAGTTCATTTACAAAAATCATAACAAAAATCGTAATTCCTCGTAAAGCATCAATAGATATAATCCTCTGATTGTATAAATTTTCTTTAATTTTCATAAAATAGTAGATTTTTAGCAATCCAAATATAATATAATCCAAAAGGTGTTGTTACATTTTGTTACATTAAATTTAAACAATAACAAATCCTTTCTATTTTCATACTTTTGCAACATGCTATCCTTCCTCAAATCAAAACCTGTCCTAAAAGATCTTTTGTCTGATAATTATATTGATATTCACTCCCATTTATTGCCAGGAATAGATGATGGTGCAAAAACCATAACAGAGACTACAAAACTTGTTCGTGCGTTTGATAAAATTGGGGTTTCTCAATTTATTACAACACCTCATATCAGCCATTATGTATGGAATAATTCTCAGGAAACTATTGCAGGAAAACATCAGGAAACTAAACTTCTTTTAGAAGAAAAGAATATGAAAATTCCTTTTCAGGCTGCTGCCGAATATTTTATAGATGATTGGTTTGAAAGTCATTTTAAAAACGAAAAGCTTCTTACTTTAAAAAACAATCATGTATTGGTTGAAATATCGTATCAGAGTGCTCCCATAAACCTATACAAAACACTTTTTGAATTACAAGTTGCAGGATATACTCCGGTTTTAGCGCATCCGGAACGTTATTTATATTACCGAAAGGATTTTGGTGAATATGAAAAGCTAAAAAAAGTAGGCTGTTTATTTCAATTAAATTTATTGTCGACAGTAGGTTATTATGGAGACACAATAACTCAAATTGCCGAAGAACTTCTAAAAAAAGGATTGTACGATTTTACAGGAACAGATGTGCATCATATGAAACATATTGCCTCTTTTGATGAAAAAATAAAAATAAACAGCGTTTCTAACCTAAAGGAAGTTATTAAAAACAATCAGTTTTTTCGATTTCATTAATAAGCATTCTCTTCACCCTTGAATATATTGATGACTGTTTCTATAATGATTTTTACATCCAGTAACAGGCTCCAGTTTTCGATATACCAAATATCATATTCTACCCTATTTTCCATATCGCTTAATGTTTTTGTTTCACCACGAAACCCATTAATCTGTGCCCATCCTGTAATTCCGGGTTTTGCATATTGCCGAACCACATAATTATTAATCAGATCGCTATATTCTTTTACAACATTCATCATATGTGGTCGTGGTCCTACAACAGACATATCGCCCCAGAAAACATTAAAAAACTGTGGCAATTCATCGATACTTGTTCTACGAATAAAAGCGCCAAACTTAGTAACACGACTGTCCCCTTTTTTTGTTATTTTATCATGTGCAAAATCATTTACATACATGCTTCTAAATTTAAAACACATAAAAGATCTATTATCCCTGCCTGATCGCTTTTGCTTAAAGAAAACAGGACCCGGAGATTCTAGCTTAATAATCAACATTATAATTGGAAACAACCACGGAAATACAAAGAAAATAACCGAAGCAGAAAAACAAATATCAAATATTTTTTTTATAAGTCTGTTTACAGGAAACTCCAACGGTTCTGTACGAAACATTAATACCGGAGTATTTTCATAAAAAGCTACCTCTACTTTGCTTGATTTTGTGTACAATTGAAAATCAGGAATAAATTTAATTCTCACCATATTTTGTTCACAAATTCTGGTCAATTCATTTATTATCTCAATATTATCAATGTGTAACGCCACATACATCTCATCCACTTTTTTTTCAAGGACAAAATTTTTAATAGAATCAAATCCTCCTAAAACCAAGTTTCGATTAATAATTATATCCTCTATTTCTTCATCAAAAAAACCTAAAAATCGATATCCGTAAGTTAAATCTTTAGCTAATATTTTACGTATTTTATCTCCGGATTCATTGGCACCAACAACTACAAAGGTTTTAAAATTATAGCCTTGTGCCCGAATGTATTTTAAAAGCTTCATCGAAAAATAACGAGAAATCATTAACAAGCCGAAAAAAATCAGGTAAAAAGAAAGCAATCTCCATCGCGAAATATCAGTGTAGTTTAAGTAAACAACAAAAATTGAAATTAGAGAAGCATGAATTATTATTTTTTTTATTGTTCTGACCAATATAGATTCTATGGGCTCGACCCGAATACTTCTGTTAGAATCATTTTGAAGCAATAAACCAACCCAAATTAAAATTGCCAGCAACGAAACCGTTCTTTCTTCTTTAGACAAAAGCCTGTCTAAACTCCCAAATCTGGCCAATGCTGAAAGGATTGTAGCTAAATTTAACAATATCAAATCTACACCTACAAATAAAATTTTAAAATAGCGCGAAATACGATAATGTGAAAGTCGTTGTAAAATTTTCATATTTGGGAATTATGCTACATCCAGAGAAAAAGCCTAAATTAAATTAGCACTGCAAAATAACATTTTAATTATATTTTTTCAATAATATTTAAAGCTATTCTTTAAAACTTTACTTTTATCTTATGCAAATATAACATTGCAGGATATGCTAAAAACGATTTTATTTTTTTGTTTGATTTTCACTTCTAATTATGCACAAATTCATGGTTGTACAGATCCCAATGCTAAAAACTATAATCCGGATGCAACAGTAAATGATGGAAGCTGTTTGTATAAGGAACTCAAAATCAAACCTGAATATTCTATCAAATTAAGTGATTCGGTACACGAAACTTCAGGATTAATTGCTTTTGACAATTTATTATGGACACATAACGACGATCATGACAAAACGATATACGGATTAGATTCGTTGGGGAAAATTCAGAAAAAAATTATTCTGGACAAAGTTATAAATCACGACTGGGAAGAAATTTCGCAAGATAACTCGCATTTATACATTGGAGATTTTGGCAATAATAATTCCGGAAACCGAACTGATCTTACCATTTTAAAAATTGAAAAAAAATCATTTTCAGAAGGAAATCCCATTATAGAAAATATCTCATTCAGTTATGCTGACCAGACGGATTTATCATCTAAAAAAGGAAACACAACAAATTTTGATTGCGAAGCTTTTATTGTTTCTACTGATAGTATTTATTTGTTTACTAAAGAATGGAGTTCGTCTAAAACCAGTATTTATGCATTACCTAACAAATCCGGTAATCACGTTGCACGACTAAAAGATACTCTAAATACAAAAGGTTTAGTAACGGGAGCAACCTATTTAGAATCACAAAAATTAATTGTTCTTTGTGGATATTCGAAAGTTGGAAAACCATTTTTATACCTATTATACGATTATAAAAACAATGATTTTTTATCTGGAAATAAAAGACGAATTAGCATTAAATTTCCCATTCTTCAAATAGAAGGAATTGCAACTCAGGATGGTTTACATTATTATATAACTAATGAAGCTTTAGTTCGAAAACCTATTATTAATGTTATCCAGCAAATTCATCGTTTTGACCTGAGTCCGGTTCTAAATTCCTATCTCCATAAATAATTCGCAAATAGTCCTGGAATAGTTTACTATTGCAAGAAAGATATTTACATGATATTTTTTTATCTTTGGAAACCCATGCTTTTTCATCGAAATGGGTTTATCTTTGAATCTTCAGAAAATTGATATTCATTATGGAACAAAAAATACATCAGGGAAGAAACATAAAACGTTTCAGGGAAATGCTTGGAATCAAACAAGAGGCATTGGCTTTTGATCTGGGAAAAGACTGGAATCAGAAGAAAATTTCTATGCTGGAGCAAAAAGATATAATTGAAGACGATATATTAAATCAAATCTCAGATGCATTAAAAATTCCTGTTGAAGCTTTTCAAAATTTTGATGAAGAACAAGCGGTGAATATTATTGCAAATACTTATTCATTCCAAGATTTTAAAGATAATGCAGTCGCTTCTGGATTTAGCTACCAACCTTCTTTTAATCCCGTAGATAAAATTATTGAGTTATATGATGCCAAAATTGCATTGTATGAGCGTATGTTGAAAGAGAAAGATGAGATGATGCAAAGACTTGAAAAATTAATCAATAAATAATTTTATAAAATTATTTATAAGACATAATTAATACACAAAGAGACTTTATAGTCTCTTTTTTAATTTTGAAAATTAAGCTCTCTTGTGTATTATTTAGGACGGGCGTAGAAATAATTTCCGAGGAATTGATTTTAAGTCTTGTCTTTAATTGCTATTCCATAAATAATTCGCAAATAGCAATATAATAGTTTACTTTTGCAAAAAAGTTATGTTTTATAAAGGATTCATAACTTATAATTTATAACACATAGTTTATAGTGAATTACTTATCTGTAGAAAATATATCGAAGTCGTTTGGCGAAAAAACGCTTTTTGACAACATTTCATTTGGAATCAATAAAGACCAAAAAATTGCTTTTATTGCTAAAAATGGTTCTGGAAAAACAACCATTATGAGCATTATTAATGGTTTAGACGAACCAGATACTGGTCAGGTAGTTTTAAGAAAAGGCATTAAAATGGCTTTTTTGTCGCAAAACAATAATTTGCAGGAAGAACTGACTATCGAAGAAAGTATTTTTGCTTCAGATAATGAGACTTTAAAAGTTATAGAAAAATACGAAAAAGCACTTGAAAATCCAGACGATGAAGAAGCATATCAAAAAGCTTTTGACGGAATGGACCTACATAATGCGTGGGATTTTGAAACGCAATACAAGCAAATCCTTTTTAAATTAAAACTGGAAGATTTTAAATTAAAGGTAAAAAATCTTTCGGGAGGGCAAAAAAAGCGTCTTTCATTGGCGATTATCTTAATCAATCGTCCGGATTTATTAATTCTTGATGAGCCTACCAACCACTTAGATCTTGAAATGATCGAATGGCTGGAAAGTTATTTTGCAAAAGAAAACATTACGTTGTTTATGGTTACGCACGACCGTTTCTTTTTAGAGCGTGTTTGTAATGAAATCATCGAACTTGACAACGGAAAATTATACCAATACAAAGGAAATTACTCTTATTATTTAGAGAAAAAAGAAGAACGAATTGCTTCTGAAAATGCCAGCGTTGATAAAGCTAAAAACTTATTTGTAAAAGAATTAGAATGGATGCGTCGTCAACCAAAAGCGAGAACTACAAAATCAAAATCCCGTCAGGATGATTTTTATTTAATTAAAGAAAAAGCGCAAAGCCGTCGTCTTGAAAACAAAGTCGAGCTTGAAATTAATATGGAACGTATGGGAAGCAAGATTATTGAGCTTCACAAAATTTCAAAAAAATTCAAGGATCACGTTATTCTGGACAACTTTAGTTTTGATTTTCAGCGTGGGGAACGTATTGGAATTATTGGTAAAAACGGAACTGGAAAATCTACTTTTTTAAATCTTTTAACCGGAACACTTCCTTTAGATAGTGGCCGTGTAATAAAAGGTGAAACGATAAAAATTGGGTATTATACTCAGACTGGTATTAACCCAAAACCGCAACAACGTGTAATTGATATTATAAAAGAATACGGAGAATTTATCCCGTTAGCAAAAGGCCGCATGATTTCGGCTTCCCAATTGCTGGAACGTTTTCTTTTTGATGCCAAAAAACAATATGACTTTGTAGAAAAATTAAGCGGAGGAGAATTAAAACGTTTGTATTTATGTACGGTTTTAATTCAGAATCCTAACTTTTTGATTCTGGATGAGCCTACAAACGATTTAGATATTGTTACATTAAATGTTCTGGAGAGTTTTCTTTTAGATTATCCCGGATGTTTGCTTGTGGTTTCTCACGACCGTTATTTTATGGATAAAATCGTAGATCACTTATTTGTCTTTAGAGGAAATGGTGAAATCGAGAATTTTCCAGGAAACTATTCTGACTTTAGAGCTTATGAAGACAGTGCTGATGTAGCTCAAAAAGAAGAAAACAAAGCCGAAAAGAAAGACTGGAAACAAAATAATCCAACAGGAAACTTAACTTTTAACGAGCAAAAAGAATATCAAAAACTAGAAAGAGAAATTAAAGATCTGGAAATTGATAAAACTAAAATCGAGCAATTATTCTCTGACGGAAAAGTTGCCGATGCTGATATCGAGAAAAAAGCAAACGAATTACAAAACATAATCAATAAAATAGATCAGAAAGAAGAGCGCTGGTTTGAGCTTTCGGCTAAAATTGAGGGATAGTTTTTAGTTTTCAGTCTCGGTTTTCAGTTTTCGGTCTCAGTGTCAGTTTTCAGTTTGAATTTGTAAATATTCCTTTTTTAAAGTAGTCTTTTTCTTTCTTTTTTTTATCTTTATAAGAAATAAAAAAATGGATTTTAAAGAATTATTGGCTTATAAAAAATCTTTTGAACTTGCTATGGAAATTTTCGAACTTTCAAAAGATTTTCCAAAAGAAGAAAAATATTCATTAACAGATCAAATAAGACGTTCTTCAAGAAGTGTTTCAGCAAATATTGCAGAATCATACCGAAAGAGAAGATATGTAAATCATTTTATAAGCAAATTAACCGACAGTGATGCTGAAAACTCAGAAACGAATGTTTGGCTAGAATTTTCACTTAAATGCGAATATATCAATCAGGCAAAATTTGAAATCCTGAACATGAAAAATATTGAGATTGGAAAACTTATAAATTATATGATCAACAATCCGAATAAATTTGGATCTGGTATCTAATATCCTCAAAACAACTGAAAACTGTCACTGAGACTGAAAACTTTATTATATTAGCCGTTTTAAAAAAATCAAAAATTCATGAAATACCTTTTAACTTCATTTCTGGCTTTAACTCTTTTTATCTCTTGCAACGGTGATAAAGAAATAGACAAACAGGAACCGGAAAAAGATTATACTGTTGAAAACGACAAAGAAATCACAGATTATATTGCAAAAAACAAATTAGCAGCTGTAAAAAGCGAATCTGGATTGTATTATGTTATCAATGAACCGGGAACAGGGAAACAGCCAACAGCAACATCAAATGTAACTGTAGCTTACAAAGGATATTATTCTAACGGTAATGTATTTGATAAAAGTAAAGACGAAGGACTTTCTTTTGGATTAAATCAGGTTATTAAAGGCTGGACAGAAGGTATTACCTATTTTAAAGAAGGCGGAAACGGAATTTTATTAGTTCCTTCACGTTTAGGTTACGGAAGCTTTGACAATAATGGGATCGCCGGAGGTTCTGTACTTATTTTTGATGTTAAATTAATCAAAGTCAACTAAAGAAATTAAAACTTTATTGCTATTAATAAAAACCACAACAGAATATATTTTGTTGTGGTTTTCTTTTTTTATCAAATAATTGCAAAATGAAATAATAGCAAAAAATAAGATCTATTTTATTAAAATGAAAATTTCAATATGTAATTATTAAGAAAAATTATGTAAATAACTATCTGGAGTGTTTCACGAGCTTTGTGTAAGTGAAAATGAATTCACAATATAAATTTACATAAAATGGAAAATACACATAACCCTGACGGAACTAAACGTCAAATATTAACAGGAATGTTTACTGATCGTGAAAGCACAGAAAGAGCTTACAACACTTTAAATGACAGAGGATATACAAAGGATGAAATAAACCTTATCATGTCTGATGAAACAAGAAAAAAACATTACTCAGATAAAGATGACCATTCTGAATTGGGTACAAAAGCTGCTGAAACTGCTGGTACAGGATCTGCAATTGGAGGAACAATTGGTGCTATCGTAGGAGTTATTGCTGCTTTAGGAACAAGCCTTGTTATCCCTGGATTAGGATTAATCATTGCCGGACCTCTTGCTGCAGGTTTAGCCGGTGCAGGAGCTGGTGGAATCACCGGAGGATTAATTGGAGCTTTAGTAGGATCTGGTATTCCGGAAGACAGAGCAAAAGTTTATGAAGATGGTATTAAAGATGGTCACGTTGTATTGGGAGTTCATACTCGTAATGACGAAGATGCTGAATATTTTGAAAGAGAATGGAAATCAAACAAAGGAGAAAACGTTTACCGTTAATCAACTTATATTTTCAAAAATAAAACCACAACAAATATATTTTGTTGTGGTTTTTTATTTTTTGGATCACAAAGAAAAACTGAGACTGAATAGTGAGACTGAGACTAAAAGTCTACCAGGGAATCGGATTATAATCTTTCAGGAATTTTCCGCACCAATGCTTTCCAGTATTAATACCATCAAACAAAGGATCCATTACACGAGCAGCACCGTCAACAATATCTAATGGAGGTTGAAAATCTTCTAATTCCTGTTTCTTTTTCGCCAATTCGGCAGGATCTTCATCGGTTACCCAGCCAGTATCTACGGCATTCATAAAAATACCATGTTTCGCTAAAGTTCCGGACGAAGTATGTGTTAACATATTCAGCGCTGCTTTTGCCATATTGGTATGCGGATGACGGTCTTCTTTAAAGAAACGATGAAACTTTCCTTCCATCGCAGAAACATTTATAATATGTTTTTGTCCCGTATTATCCTTCTTCATCACTTCAGAAAGTCGGTTGCATAAAACAAAAGGCGCAACAGAATTTACCAACTGTACTTCGATCATTTCAGTAGTTTCTATTTGTCCTAAACGTAAACGCCAACTGTTCGTTTTTCGCAAATCAACTTGTTGTAAATCAGCATCGAGTTCTCCTTCCGGAAAAACTTCATTTGCTACCAAGGCATTATCAAACGAATACGGAATTTGAGATAATTGAGCCGAAGCCCGCAAACCAATTCCTGGTTCCGGACCATGCCACGTTACCGGCATATTTTCGTTTGAAGAAGCTCCGCTTGTCAGGATTTTCAATTCATCCAGACAATTAAGATGATCTAACAATAGTTCCTGCGCTTGTTTTGGCAGTACATGTATTGGTAATTCTTCATTCGCCATTAAATGCGAATAAAATCCCGCAGGCCTTCTAACGGTTTGTGCTGCATTATTAATTAAAATATCCAGACGCTCATATTTTTGCTCAATAAAATTGCAAAAAATCTCCACACTTGGTATGTGTCGTAAATCTAAACCATGAATTTTTAAACGATGTCCCCAATCCATAAAGTCCTCTTCTTTTGCAAAACGCAAAGCCGAATCTACAGGAAAACGCGTTGTAGCAATAACTGTTGCTCCGCCACGTAAAAGCATCAAAGTAATATGATATCCAATTTTTAATCGGGAACCTGTTATAATAGCAACTTGTCCTTTTACATCAGCAGTCTGAAAACGTTTTGCGTAATTAAAATCACCACAATCTGTACACATCGTATCATAAAAGTGGTGCATTTTAGTAAATTCTGTTTTACAAACGTAACAATTTCTTGGAGTTTCGAGTTCTAATTGTTCTTTATGAGCAAGATCAGTATAGGCTAATAATTTTGGAGCTACAAATATACTGGCTTCACGTGCATGACGGATTCCGGTTTCTTTACGAGCGGTTTTGTCTTTCTTTTCTTTTTTACGTTTGGCAGCTTGCAAACCATCTTTTACTCTTCTCGAAAACTCATCACGATCCGGTCTCGAAAACATTCCAGCCTCTTTGATCAGAGCAATTCGCTGTTCTTTTGGGATATCAAATATCTGATCTGTATTGGTATTCAATTGTGCCAAAATAGCAATGCATCGATTAATTTCTTCAGAAGATATCTTTTTTGTATCCTCTATTTCTTCCTTCAACATCATAAAAAACGTATTACTATTAGCTTAATTAAAGTTGGCAAATATAGTCTTTTTAGAGTCTGAAAGTCGAAAGCCTAAAGTCTTAAAGTAATATCTTTATCCTTAAACTTTCGACTTTTCGACTTTCGACTTTTTTGTATCTTCGCACTTATATGTAACTTTTTATATGCTATTTCAAATACAATCTTATTTAAAATTCCTTTGGGATTCCAAAAACGAACACGGAGTTCATTCCCCATTCGTATTTAATTTATTGACAAAGTGTTTTTACGACAGGAAATCAAAACCCGAATATTTGATCTTGGAGAATTATAGAAAATCTCTTTTAGAAAACAAAAATTATATTGAAGTAACAGATTTCGGAGCCGGTTCTAAAGTTTTTAAATCAAACAGAAGACAAATTTCGAAAATAGCAAAGACAGCAGGAATTTCAAAAAAACGCGCAGAGCTTTTATTTCGTGTAACTAATTATTTCCAGCCCGCAACTATTCTTGAAATTGGAACATCTTTAGGTTTAGCAACTTCTGCTTTGGCTTTAGGAAACACAAATGCAAAAGTGATCACACTCGAAGGTTGCCCACAAACCGCAAGTTTCGCAAAAAATCAATTAAATGAATTTGACTATAATAATGTTGACCCGATAATTACAGAATTCGAAAGTTATCTTAAGGATCTTCAACTGAGACTGAAAACAGAGACTGAAAACTTTGACTTGATATATTTTGACGGAAATCATTCGAAAAAAGCAACCTTAGCTTATTTCGATCTTTTATTGACCACTATCACAAATGATTCTGTTTGGATTTTTGATGATATTCATTGGTCGGCAGAAATGCAAGAAGCCTGGAAAGCCATTAAAGACCACCCTAAAGTTACCGTAACAATTGATACTTTTCAGTGGGGATTTGTGTTTTTTAGATACGAGCAGGAAAAAGAACATTTTGTAATTCGTGCTTAATATCTGACAAAAAATACATTTACTGAGATGTTTTTTATCTTTGAAATTCATTTTTTTAGTACAGATAGCTTTATCTTTGATCCTTAAGAAAAACGACACTCATTATGGAACAGAAAATTCATCAGGGAAGAAACGTAAAACGCTTCAGAGAAATGCTTGGCATTAAACAAGAAGCATTAGCTTATGATTTGGGAGAAGACTGGAACCAAAAGAAAATTTCAATACTGGAACAGAAAGATGTAATTGAAGATAATCTACTAAGACAAATATCTAATTCTTTGAAAATTCCTGTTGAAGCTTTTCAAAATTTTGATCAGGATCAGGCATTAAATATTATTGCTAATACTTTTAGTGATAGTACCTTAATAATTAATAACTACAATCCAATTGAAAAGATTATTCAATTGCATGAAGAAAAAATCGCATTATATGAGCGTATGCTGAAAGAAAAAGATGAAATGATGACAAGGCTTGAAAAACTAATCATCAAATAAATTTCAGGACGATTCAGCAAGATTCTGGCATAAAAAAAAAGACAATCATTGCTGATTGTCTTTTTTTTACTAATTCAATTTACTTAATTATTTTTTAGCTTCTTTGTTTTCTTCAGATTTAGCACCCATTCTGTTAACAGTATACATTGGGGCAAATTTCAATTTTAAACCTGCAATTTTTCTATTATCTTCAGATGTAAGACCTTCTTTTTCAACTGTATTTTTACGGCTGTCAAGTGCTTCGTACATCAATTTTACTTCATCCCAGTCTTCACGAGAATATTTATCTTTATTGTTCTCAACAGTGTGAACAAATTGTTGGTATACACTATGAATATTTTTAGCGTTTACCCAATCAAAATTCATATCATCGCCAATTTTTCCTTCACCAAATAAGGCATTTCTTAATTGTTGTTTTGGGCTTGGAGCGGGAGGGGCAAAAACGGTGGTCATTTCATTTTTAAATTCTTCGTATTTTACTTTACTCGCGTTTATCTTTTCTGTAGCAGCTGTATTGTCTTTAATATCAGCAAGTGCAGTTTGAGCTTCAGCAGCTTTTCTGTCATATTCAGCTTCTACATCTTTCCAATCTGCTTTCAAATCGTCAGCTTTGACATTTTTAACTGAATCTACGTAAGCTACATAGGCGTCGATAGTTTTTTGAGCTTTTTCTTGTTTCTCATCTTTACACGATGTAAAAGCTAATGCAATTAATGCAATTCCCGATAATAATTGTATGTTTTTCATAATTCTGATTATTTAAGATTAGATAACAAATATAGTTAAATATTTGAATTAAAATGAATAATTAATAAAAATTTAATATTTAAAACTAAAATAATTCAATAAAAAATGAAAAATATGATAATTATATAAAATCATTTCATAATCATATAACATGTTTTTAAATCAATAGAATATAATAAGATTAAATAGTAAGGTTTCGAAAAAACAAAGTCTTATAAACCGCTGCTTTTGTAACAAAAATCAATTTCAGTCTACTTATCGTTTATTGAAAAGTGTTTTGTACTTTTAAATCCAAAATTGTAAATCGAAATGGCAAATCCATTAATTAAAATAACCAACATCAAACGAGATTTTGTATTGGGTAACGAAATTGTTTATGTTTTAAAAGGTATAGATTTAGAAATCAACAAAGGGGAATATGTCGCTTTAATGGGACCGTCAGGATCTGGAAAATCAACTTTAATGAACCTGTTAGGTTGTTTGGATACGCCAACTTCAGGAAATTATGTTTTAAACGGAAAGGATGTGAGCCAAATGAAAGATGATGAATTGGCGGGAATCCGAAACAAGGAAATAGGATTTGTATTCCAGACCTTTAATCTTTTACCCAGAACTACTGCTCTGGATAATGTTGCATTACCAATGATTTATGCAGGACATTCTAAATCTGAACGTAATGAACGTGCCATCGAAGTACTAAATCAGGTAAATCTTGCTGACAGGATGGACCACCAACCCAATCAGCTTTCAGGAGGACAACGTCAGCGTGTAGCAATTGCACGCGCTTTGGTCAACAAACCTTCCATTATATTAGCTGATGAACCAACCGGAAACTTAGACAGTAAAACCTCTGTAGAAATCATGAAACTTTTTGGAGATATTCATGCACAAGGAAACACTGTAATTTTAGTAACTCACGAAGAAGACATCGCAGCCTATGCGCATCGTGTAATTCGTTTACGTGATGGAGTTATCGAAAGCGATACAACGAAATAATTTTAGAATCGTTTAAAAATTTTAGATTTCTGATTTTAGATTTTAGATTCTTTTCTAAATCTATTTTTTAAGTTTTAATTTTTTTCAATCTAAAATCATAAATCTACAATCTAAAATAAAAAATGAAAGTATATACAAAAACCGGAGACAAAGGAACAACGGCTCTTTTTGGCGGTACCCGGGTTCCTAAAGATCATATCAGGATTGACAGTTACGGAACTGTTGACGAATTGAACTCTTATATAGGACTCATTCGCGATCAGGAAATCGATTCACATTATAAAACCATATTAATAGAAATTCAGGACCGTTTATTTACTGTAGGAGCAATTTTAGCCACTCCGGCAGAAAAAGAAGTGTTGAAAAACGGTGAACTTCGATTGAAGAATCTCGGAATCATTGAAACTGATATCGAACTGCTAGAAAATGAAATTGACAAAATGGAAGAAAGTCTTCCTCAAATGACTCATTTTGTTTTACCAGGAGGACACCCAACCGTGTCACATTGTCATATCGCACGTTGTATTTGCCGTCGTGCAGAGCGTTTGTCAGTACATTTAAGCCATAATGAACATGTTCCGGAAATCGCAATCAAGTACTTAAACCGACTTTCTGACTACCTTTTTGTCTTGGCACGGAAGTTGTCGTCAGACTTAAAAGCGGATGAAGTGAAGTGGATTCCGCGAAAGTAAAACAGTTTGTAGTCGCAGTCACAGTTTTATACTGAAACGGCACTAAAAACTTAAACTTTAAAAAGAAGTAAAACAGTCGCAATTTTCAGTTTTCAGACTGTAAACTGTCATCGAAAACTGAATACTAAAAAATACAGCAATCAGTAACAAATTTCAGTTTTAAGACTGAAAACTGCCACTGAAAACTGAACACTAAATAGAGACGTTCTTAAATTTTATTAAAATAAATCAAATTTTACTTGTCTTTTTCAGTAAAAAATTTATTTTTGCACAAACTAAACAAGATAACAGATGTATTGGACATTAGAATTAGCATCTTATTTAAGTGATGCGCCATGGCCTGCTAACAAAGACGAACTTATAGACTACGCTATTAGAGCTGGTGCTCCATTAGAAGTAGTAGAAAACCTTCAGTCAATTGAAGACGAAGGAGAGATATATGAATCAATGGAAGAAATTTGGCCAGATTATCCAACAGACGAAGATTATCTTTGGAATGAGGATGAATATTAAAAAATAAACCAAAGAAAAAGTCTCATCACCGAGGCTTTTTTTTTGGTTCAAATACACATTTACACAAAATAGAAATACAATAAATCATGAGTTTCATAAACAGTATTATAAAAGTCTTTGTTGGTGATAAATCACAGAAAGATGTCAAAGCTTTACAGCCTTATTTAAATAAAATTAAAACATTCGAAACCAGCTTAATGGATTTGTCTCACGACGAATTGAGAGCCAGAACCGTTTTTTTTAAGGAAAAAATAAAAGAAGCCAGAGCTGATAAAGATGCTAAAATTGCTTCTCTTAAAGCAGAAGTAGAAAACATTGAAGACATCGACAAAAGAGAAGATCTTTATGATGCTATCGATTCTCTTGAAAAAGAAGCATACGAAATCTCAGAGAAAACTTTATTAGAAATTCTTCCTGAAGCATTTTCTGTTGTTAAAGAAACTGCACGTCGTTTTAAAGACAACTCTTTTATTGAAGTTACTGCTACACCAAAAGATCGTGAATTTTCGGCTTCAAAAACTTATATCACTATTGACGGTGATAAAGCAGTTTGGGCTAACAAATGGAACGCTGCAGGTAAAGAAATTACCTGGGACATGATTCACTACGATGTTCAGTTAATTGGTGGTATGGTTTTACACGAAGGTAAAGTTGCCGAGATGCAAACTGGTGAAGGTAAAACTTTGGTAGCTACACTCCCACTTTACTTAAATGCCTTAACAGGAAACGGTGTTCACTTAGTAACCGTGAATGATTATCTGGCAAAACGTGATAGTACGTGGAAAGCACCTTTATTCGAATTTCACGGTTTAACTGTTGATTGTATCGACAATCACCAGCCAAGTACTGAGCAAAGAAAAAAAGCATACGACGCTGATATCACTTATGGAACCAACAATGAATTTGGTTTTGACTACTTAAGAGATAATATGGCACATTCGCCAGCAGATTTAGTACAAAGAAAACACAACTACGCTATTGTCGATGAGGTCGATTCTGTATTAATTGATGATGCAAGAACACCACTTATTATTTCAGGACCAGTTCCTCAGGGAGATCGTCATGAATTTAATGAATTGAAACCAAAAATCGAAAACTTAGTAAGCCAACAACGTCAGTTAGCAAATGGTTTCTTAGCCGAAGCTAAAAAACTAATCAAAGAAGGAAACACTAAAGAAGGTGGATTTTTATTGTTAAGAGCTTACAGAAGTTTACCTAAAAATAAAGCATTAATTAAATTTTTGAGTGAAGAAGGAATTAAACAATTACTTCAAAAAACCGAAAATCAATACATGCAGGATAACAATCGCGAAATGCATAAAGTCGATGAAGCTTTGTATTTTGTAATTGAAGAAAAAAACAATCAGGTTGAATTGACTGATAATGGTATTCAATACCTTTCAGGAGATACAGATGCAGACTTTTTCGTGCTTCCGGACATTGGAACTGAAATTGCTGCTATCGAAAGACAAAAACTGGATAAAGACGGTGAAGCTGAAGCCAAAGAAAGATTATTCCAGGATTTTGGAGTAAAAAGCGAGCGTATCCACACTCTTACTCAACTTTTAAAAGCATATGCTCTTTTTGAAAAAGATGTAGAATATGTGATCATGGACAATAAAATTATGATTGTCGATGAGCAAACTGGTCGTATCATGGATGGTCGTCGTTATTCTGACGGTTTACACCAAGCGATCGAAGCTAAAGAAAATGTAAAAATCGAAGCCGCTACACAAACTTTTGCAACTGTTACATTACAGAATTATTTTAGAATGTACAGCAAATTAGGTGGTATGACCGGAACAGCAGTTACAGAAGCTGGAGAGTTATGGCAGATTTATAAATTAGACGTAGTTGAAATCCCAACCAACCGCGCCATTTCAAGACAAGACAAAGAAGATTATATCTATAAAACTACACGTGAAAAATTCAACGCTGTAATTGAAGATGTTACTGAATTATCAAATGCAGGAAGACCAGTATTAATTGGAACAACTTCTGTAGAGATTTCAGAATTATTAAGCCGAATGTTGAAAATGAGAGGCGTTACACATAACGTTTTGAATGCTAAAATGCACAAACAAGAGGCACAAATCGTAGAAGAAGCAGGAAAAGCCGGAGTTGTAACTATTGCAACAAACATGGCTGGTCGTGGTACCGATATTAAATTATCTCCAGAAGTAAAAGCTGCCGGAGGTTTAGCAATCGTGGGTACAGAGCGTCATGATTCCCGTCGTGTAGACAGACAGTTACGTGGTCGTGCAGGGCGTCAGGGAGATCCGGGAAGTTCTCAATTCTATGTTTCTCTTGAAGATAACTTAATGCGTTTATTTGGTTCTGAAAGAGTTGCTAAAGTTATGGACAGAATGGGACTTCAGGAAGGTGAAGTTATCCAACATTCTATGATGACTAAATCTATCGAGCGTGCTCAGAAAAAAGTAGAAGAAAACAACTTTGGTGTTCGTAAACGTTTATTAGAATATGATGACGTAATGAACTCTCAACGTGAGGTAGTTTACAAACGTCGTCGTCACGCATTATTTGGTGAGCGTTTGAAACTGGATATCGCAAACATGTTATACGATACTTGCGAGTTGATTGTAAGCCAAAACAAACAAGTTAACGATTTCAAGAATTTTGAATTTGATCTGATCCGTTATTTCTCTATTACGTCTCCAATTTCTGAAGCTGATTTTGGAAAATTATCTGATATTGAAATCACAGGAAAAATATACAAAGAAACACTTGCTTTCTACACAGAGAAAACAGAACGAAGCGCAAGAGAAGCTTTCCCAATCATTAAAGGAGTTTATGAAGAGCCAAATAATCATTTTGAGCGTATCGTAGTTCCATTTACTGACGGAATCAAAACTTTGAATGTTGTTACAGATCTTAAAAAAGCATACGATAGCGAAGGTGCTCAGTTAATCGCTGATTTCGAGAAAAACATTACTTTATCTATTGTTGATGAAGCTTGGAAAAAACACTTGCGTAAAATGGATGAATTGAAACAATCTGTTCAATTAGCCGTTCACGAACAAAAAGATCCATTGCTTATCTACAAATTAGAAGCTTTTAATTTGTTTAGAGGAATGTTAGACAACGTTAACAAAGAAGTTATTTCATTCTTGTTCAAAGGTGATTTACCGGCTCAAAACGTTCCTGAAATTCACGAAGCAAAAGAAGTACGTCAAAAAGAAAACTTCAAATTAAGCAAAGACGAAATTGTAAACAGCGAAGACATCAACCGCGAAGCTGGAGAAACACAACAACGTCAGGTTACAGAAACTATTGTGAGAGATATGCCAAAAATCAATCGTAATGATACTGTTACCGTTCAGGAAATTGCAACAGGAAAAACTGAAGAAATGAAATTTAAAAAAGCAGAAACTTTAATCGCTTCTGGCGCTTGGGTTCTTGTTAAATAGTTTACAGTCTCAGTTTACAGTATTCAGTTTCACTATTCAGTCTGATATACTAAATTATATAAACCCGACAGATTTTTAAATCTGTCGGGTTTTGTCTTTTAAAATAGTTTTTAGTTCACAGTCTGAGACTGAATACTGTAAACTGTGACTGTGACTGAGACTGAATACTATAACTGAGACTGTAAACTTTTTTTTCGGAAAATTTAAAAATAAATTCTTTCTAAATCGAATAAACAGTACTTTTGCATTCGAAACAACAAAATAAACTCTTGAAGAAGTTTTTTATAATATTACTTTCCTGTATGCTATTAGTACCCTCTTTTGGCAGCTTTGTTGTTTATACCTCCTTCAAATTAAATCAGGACGAAATTTCTAAAACTATTTGCGTACAACGTAAAATGGTTTATAATACGTGTAACGGTCGTTGTGAACTTCAAAAAAGTTTAAAGAAATATGCTGATAATGAGAAAAAAATGCAAAACAACCTGAAAGAAAAATCAGAAGTAGTTTACATTCAAAATACAATCACAAACGAATTCAAATTAGTAGCGCCAATAACATCTGAAACAAAACTTTTTGCTTTTTTAGATGCAAAACCTATTTCGGTTTCAATTGCTACTTTTCGCCCTCCTTCCTATTTTATATAATTTTTTAAATCCCATTTCGATTATTAATTGAGATGCTTTTTTATTGTTCTAAAACAATGAAAACGTGTTTACGCACATCATAAATTTAAAATTACAATTATATAAAATTCATAAAATGAAAAATACTTTATACAAAGCATTCGCTCTTGTGGCAATCTCTATAGCATTAAATTCATGTTCAAACGACGATAACAAAAACGACTTATCAGGATCAGGAAGCCTGACTTTAGAATATGATAATGGTTTTGGGGCAAACGACTTGATTTTAAACACACAAGGAAATACAACTTCAAACAACGAAGTCCTAAAAGTTAGTCTGGTTAAATATATCATCAGCAATGTAGTGCTAACAAAAGCTGACGGAACAACTTTTACATACCCAAAAAGCAAGAGTTATTTTATCGCTGATGAAGCATCTGCAGACGGTCACGAATTTAAACTTACAGATATCCCGGCAGGAGATTACGTAAAAGTAAAATACGGAATTGGTGTTGATGAAGAACAATGGAAATTAGGTGCTTCTGGTCAGGGAGATTTTCTTGCTCAGGCTGATAAAGCCGGAATGATGTGGTCTTGGGCTGCAGGTTATAAATTCCTGGCTTTTGAAGGCACTTTTACATCACCAACTGTTACTACTGCAACTCCTTTTATGATTCACACCGGTAAAACCGGAACCGATTACAATTATACAGAGGTTACACTTGATTTACCAACAAAAGCATTGGTGCGTACTACAATTACCCCTACAGTACATATTAAAATCGATTTATCTAAGATAATTGACGGAACTAACAAAATCAAACTTTCTGACAACAATATGGGCGGAATGGGCGCTATGATTATGAGCGGGGCCAACCTACCGTTGATTACTCAGAACATCTCGACTATGTTTAAGGTAGACCACGTACATAACGACTAATTTTATTTTCAGGAGCACAAAAGTTTCTTTTTACAAGAAATAACGTCCCGCTTTCGGCTTTATCTTTTTTGAGGCCAAGAAAAATCGCCTCAAAAAAGGATACCGCTCTCTATCGGGGCTATTCCAGAACCTTTTGTGCTTCTAATAAAACATAAAAATCATGCTGAAAATAAAATATTTTCTATGGTTGATGATTCCGTTGTTATGGAGCTGCTCTAATCAGGACGACGAATATGTAAACATTCCTTTAGAATTTACTGTTCCGTCAAATTTTCCTGCCTTGGCATACAATATTGCACAGAATCCACCAACCGAAAAAGGATTTGAATTAGGTAAAAAACTCTTTTACGACGGACGTTTAGCGTCTGACGGAGTGGTTTCCTGTGGTTTTTGCCACATTCAAGCAAATGCATTTACGCATCACGGACACACTGTAAGTCATGGTGTAAATGATGCTCAGGGAACACGAAACACACCGCCAATTCAAAATTTAGCTTACCAGTCTATATTTATGTACGACGGGGCTGCAGACCATTTAGACTTACAGCCTATAATTCCGTTAACGAGTATTATAGAAATGAACGGAGATCTGAATGCCATTTTAAAAATGATGAAAGCAGATAAGGAATATCAAAAACTATTTGGTCTTGCTTTTGACGATGGCGCAATTACAACCGAAAATATGCTAAAAGCTCTTTCGCAATTTATGGTTATGGTTACTTCATCAAATTCAAGGTTTGACAAATACAGACGTAATGAAGCCGGCGGAACTTTAACAACCGATGAATTGGCAGGATATGACTTATTCAAATTAAAATGCTCTTCATGTCATGCAACCGATTTACAAACTGATAATTCTTTTAGAAATAATGGTTTAGCCGTAAATCCTTTTGTAAATGATGTTGGTCGCTATAAACTGACGGAATTAGAAAGTGATTATTACAAATTTAAAGTACCAAGTTTGCGAAATGTTGAAGTTTCAGGTCCTTATATGCATGACGGAAGATTTGGAACCCTCGAAGGTGTTCTGGATCATTATGCTAGTGGCATAGAAAACTCGGCTACTTTAGACCCAATTTTAAAACAGAATGGAAAATTAGGAATTTCACTTTCTGAAACTGATAAAAAACAAATAATAGCTTTCCTGAAAACGCTGACAGATAATGAGTATTTGACAGATAAACGTTTTTCTGAATATTAAAAAATATATTGTCAAAGATTGTGTAAGATACTTTTGCTGCTCATAGCGCCAACCTTTGTTGACTTACGAGTGTGATTTCTCCTCTGTCGAAATGACAAGATTGTGTTATTAAGAGTGCAAAAAAAATAAAATTATAATGAAAACTGGAGTCCTAGCCCCGATAGAGGCGGTATCCTTTTTTGAGGCGATTTTTCTTCGCCTCAAAAAAGATATAGCCGAAAGCGGGATCAGCTCCTAAAAAAAATTAAAATGAAAAAAATAATAGTAATGTTTGCTCTTTTGGCTGGATTTTCGGCCTTTAGTTTTACAGTAAAAGACAGTATTTCGGCATTTACTTTTCAACGTTTGGCAATGATGGAAGATTTTGACTGCGATGCCTGCGGATGTTCAGCAAGTGGAGGAAGTATGGGTTTTGGTTCTATGCTTAACAATAATTTTGTTGGCTTGAGATATCTAAAACAAAGTTATACGAGCCGTGATGGAATCTTTGCCAATTCGCCTTGGATTGATGAAAATTTTAATACCATTCAAGCTTGGGCAAGAATTCCGGTTACGGATAAAATACAAATTTCGGCATTAGTTCCGTATCATTTTAATGAAAGGAAATTAACAGCCGGAACAGAAAATATTGCCGGATTGGGAGATATTACTGTAATGGCTTTGTATACTGTTTTTGAAACAAAGAAAGACAGTACATTTTTTACCCATAAAATAAATTTAGGCGGTGGTGTAAAACTTCCTACGGGAAAATTTACAGAAGCCAATAATCTGGGAAGTGTCAACCAGAGTTTTCAATTAGGAACCGGAAGCTGGGATTTCCCTGTAGTTTCTGAATATGTGGTTAAACATAAAAACTTAGGTCTGAATACAACGCTAAACTACATTTTTAAAACCGAAAACAGTAAAAATTATCAATATGGCGATCAGTTCAATTATGCGGGAACATTCTTTTATTTGTTTGATTTAAAATCAGTACAGATTGTTCCGCAAGCTGGTTTAGCAGGCGAACTTTATCAAACCAACAAACAATATGGCTTAGATTTACCTAATACGGCAGGCGATATTTTATTTGGTAAATTTGGTATTGAAGCCGGAAAAGATAAATTTTCTGTTGGTATTAATGCAATGTTGCCTATCAATCAGAACTTATCAAGTGGTAACATGGAAGCGAATTACAGATGGAGCGTAAACCTGAATTATACTTTATAATCGAAAATAAATTACAAATAAAATTTCGAAATATTATAAGATCCCTGATTGCAAAAGTAATTGGGGATTTTTTATATTTGAACAACCTAAACCCGCTCACTTAAAAATTGAAAAAGAATCTTTGGCTTTCTCTACAACTTATCTGGATTATTTGCTTTAGTTATTTTTTCATTTTAATGATTAAAATAACGGCACAATATATTCCGCTAAAAAGTGATGTCGCATTTCTTCAGATAAAACAAACGGAGATTAGTAAAATCTCTTTTTACTATCCCATATTTTATGGACATGTCTTTTCGGCGATTTTTGTTTTGCTTGCAGGATTTTTTCAGTTTAATTCAGTTCTTCTAAAAAAATTTCCTGCAGCACATAGAAACATTGGGAAATTTTATGTTTTTGTGGTTCTTTTTTTAAGTGCGCCTTCGGGCTTGTTTATTGGACTTTTTGCAAATGGCGAACTTTACTCTAAAATCTCTTTTGTGAGTTTGTCTATTTTATGGTTTTGCTTTACCTACAAAGGCTTTACGGCTATCAAAAACAAAAATATCACGAAACATAAAGCTTATATGTTCCGAAGTTTTGCTTTAACTTTTTCTGCAATAACGCTGCGTTTCTGGAAGGTTATTCTTGTATATTTGTTTCATCCCGCACCTATGGATGTTTATCAGATAATTGCATGGCTGGGCTGGGTTCCCAATTTATTAATCGTTGAATATTACCTTTATAACCAATTAAAAAAATGAAAAAACTTTTTTGTTTATTGTTATCAATATTCCTTTTTTCCTGTAATTCTAAAGAGAAAAAAACTATAAAAGACAAGGCTGAAAATCTGCCTAAAGAAATTAGAACAGATTTGTATGGTTCCTATGTAGGTGATTTTACTGTTTTAGAACGCGACACAACGAGACCTGAAAAAGAAAATCACGTTAACAAAATAAATATCATCATTAAGAAAATTACAGAAACTGAAGTTACCGGACAAAGTGTTGTTGCCGGCAATAGCAGAGCACTTAGTGGTCAAATGAATGTTGATGGTAATACAATTCATTTTATACTTAAAGAACCTGGTAATGATAAAAATGATGGCGTTTTTGATTTTGAAATAAAAAACGACAGTATTTTAGTTGGAACATGGACTGCCAATAATACTAAAAAAGAAGTCACTAAAAGGAAGTTAGAACTTACTAAAAAAGAATTTAAATATGACCCAAATGTAATGCTTCCGGAAGAAGGATTGTATGTTGATTATGTAAATCCAAAGGAAGAAGAAGTAACCGAGGAAAGTGATGATCCGGAAATAAAAGATACTGCGACATATATGGAAACTGTGTATAGAGAAGCATCCGAAAGCATTTTTAAAATCAATTCGTCAACACAAAAGTTAAAAGAATCAGACGTAAAAAATCTAAAGAAAATTGATTTGGAGATTCTTAGAAACACAATTTTTGCCAGACACGGACTTACTTTTAAAACAAAAACAGTTCGCCAGTTCTTTGATGATGTCGAATGGTATATTCCTGTTTCTGATAATGTGAATAGTGAATTAACATCCGTAGAAAAAGAAAATGTCGTTTTATTAAAACGTTTTGAAAAATATGCCGAAGACAATTATGATTCTTTCGGGAGATAAATAAACTTTAAGTCCTTTAAAGTGTGTTTTTGTCAAATGAGCGGAGTCGGAATTCTTTTTAAATAATAAGAGGTTTCTACTCCGCTCATCCTGACACAATTTTATCTTGGGTTTTCTTCGAAATAACGTGCTTCTATTCGTTTAATATCCTTAATTGAATTTTTAGCCCAAGCCAAACGTTTTTCCAGAATTTCTTCTTCGGATAAATGCCATTCAATATCTGAATTTTGCAATCTGTTGGTTAGGTTTTGAATGATGATAGCGGCTGAAACCGAAATATTCAAACTCTCTGTAAAACCAACCATTGGAATTTTAAGAAATCCATCTGCTTTTTCCAGTATTTCTTCTGATAATCCGTCTCTTTCTGTTCCAAAAAATAAAGCACTTGGTTTAGAAATATCAAAATCTTCCAGCAAACAATCATTCTCATGAGGTGTTGTAGCAATAATTTGATAGCCCTGATCTTTTAGAGTAGCAATACAATTGGTAACGGAATCAAACTGATTGATATCAACCCATTTTTGAGCGCCCATAGCAATTTCTTTATCGATTTTTTTTCCGTAACGCTGCTCGATAACATTGAGTTCCTGAATTCCAAAAACTTCGCAGCTACGCATAACAGCACTTGTATTATGCATCTGGAAAACATCTTCGACCACAATTGTAAAATGTTTTGTTCTTTTTTTCAGAACTTTTAAGAATTTTTCTTTGCGATTATCTGTTAATATATTTTCAAGGAAAGCGAGGTAATCTAAATCAATCATTTTATTCGTGTTTGCCACAAAAATACACATAATTAAAACAGAAAGAAATTTCAACTCGATTTTCAAGTGTCAATATTCAACTAAGCTATTATTGAGTTTTTCATGCAAAATATCAAGCCTCGAAAAATCGATTTGCAAAACTTCTTCTTTATAAAGATCTCCTGAAAAAACAGCCGTTTCATTTTTAGAATGTTTTTTTAAGCGCTCAAACATTTTATGGAGTTCTTCATTAGAATAACAGACATTAATGAATGATGTGAATTTCTCAACGACACCTTTCATCCCTTCATTATAATTGAGCATTACAACATTTTGATCTGTTTGGTAAAAATCAAGAAATCCCTGAAAATATTTTTCCAGCACCAATGCGCCATATTGCTCAAAACTAACCTCATCGATTTCTTTAGCCGAAATCCCAAAAATAATCGAAGGCAATACATTAGGAACCATATGCATTCCCATCATTTTTTGATGTGATTTCAAAACCTCCGTCGGATTTCTGTAAAGCAATGCAAAAGGCGTTTCAGGAAAAAGTGATCTTAAATAATCTGCGTTAAAAATATGCCACGCATCAAGTTTTATGATTAAATTTCGTTGCTCCGGAAATCTTTTTTGCCCTAATAGATTCAGGACAGATTTTAAAAGCGTACTTTTTTCATCTGCTCTAAAAAGAGTACTTCTTACTATCTGATCAATAATTGGCGCTTCAGAGATCATTACGTTTTCTAAAGAAGTTGCTAAAGATTGGCTCAGCATTGTAGAACCGCATCTTGACACATGAAAAACAAATGATTTTAGCTCAACCGAAATCAAGTCATTAGACCAATCTATGAGATTATCTACGGTACTTATTACTTTAAATGGTTTTGAATTAAAATCATGGCTCTTGCATTTTGTGATAGTTTCATCAAAAAATGGTTCAGCATATTTTATATCGGCTAAATAAATCCATTCAAAATAAATCTCATTATCTTTTTCTATTAAGTTCACAGGAATCCAGTTGAAAAGCGGGTGATTGATGTTTTCCATTTATAATTTTATTTTGCCTGCAAGTCTGCAATAATTTTGGCTGCAGCTTCTGATGGATTTCGGGAAAGTTCAGCTATAATCTGTTGTTTTATTTCGTCTGAATATTGATTTTCTTTTGGCGGTTTATTTATATCAAATCCCATAGAAACAAACAACTTATCTGACCAGTCATTTCGTATACAATCCAGTGTGAGATGAATACGTGGCTTATAGCTCCTGTTTTCTACGCTATGCGGAAGCTGAAAATTAGCATACCAGCACTCTCCCATTTTCATGGGAACTAATTTTTTATCTACATAAAAAAGCACATCAGCATTTGTTATTATAGGTACATGAATTCTAAAAAAACCATCTTCATATGACGTATCATTATCTGTATGCTCCTTGATTTCGCTTTGAGGATCTAACCTGAGTAATCTTACAGCTTCTTTTTCGCATTGAAACCAGTCCATGATTTCTTTAAAATAATGGCATCGGTCCAGCAAAACTGTATTAATGTATTCTTTATTTGAAAAAGACATAATATCACTTTCCAAACCAGATTGCGACCTTAAAGAAATACTCGTCCAGTTTCCCTGATACCGATTCGTATTAAAATGTGGTGTCCATAAATCATTTTCGCATATTACAAGATCTTTTTGCAGTTTATCTATCGAAAACGAAACGGGCAGTTTATGAGAAGATGGATTCATATGCTGAAAGTATTAAATTATTCAAAATCAGATAAATTATTAAGGATAAAATTATAAAGTTTATCAGTCGAAAAAATTTCAGTTTCCAAATCAGTCCTTAAAACTAAATCTGCATTAGACGGAACCTCAAAAACATCGCTTATTCCTGTAAAATTATTAATTTTATTAAAGTCATTATCAGGCAGCAAAGCTTTTTTATACAGCCCTTTTGGATCTCTTTTAATAAGATTATTTATGGAACAGTCTAAATATACAGTTCGCACAAACTCATAAGTTCTGAGTTCATTACGCAGATTTTCATAAGGATTAATAACTGACATTAAAACGATTGTATTTTCTTCGATAAAATTTTGGCCTACCATAAACAAACGTCTGATATTTTCGCATCTGTCCTCTTTTGAAAATCCTAAATCACTGCAAATGGTTTTTCGATAAACATCTCCGTCCACTATTTCGACTTTATAACTTTTATCCATTAGCAAGTGGCGAACATTATGCGCTAATGTCGTTTTACCTGAACCTGACAATCCTGTAAACTGTATTAAAATCATTGAATAGCCATTTTGATTTGTGCTCCCTTAAAATTAAATAATTTGCATCAACCGGACAATAAGTATAAATACGCTTTTATTATCTGTAAAAATCAAAAGTCAAAATATGCCTTTAAGTACAGAATATTAGTAATTAGTTTTTTGATATTCACCGGCGTGCCGTAGGTATACAACAAAACGACCGCTATTATGTACCTACAGCAGGCTAAATTTATTGTAATTCCTATTTCTACCAACATTTAATAGCTAACGGCACAAAGTATAGGCTTTAATTCTTTTATTCGCTATTTTTATCTTTTAATTGAATATGATGAAAAAGAAATTGGTTGTTTTAACCGGAGCCGGAATTAGTGCTGAAAGTGGCATTAAAACTTTTAGGGACAGTGATGGTTTATGGGAAGGTCACAACGTAATGGACGTTGCAACGCCTGAAGGGTGGCATCAAAATCAGAAATTGGTTTTGGACTTTTATAATAAAAGACGCCAACAACTGAAACAAGTTGAACCTAATTCAGGTCATACAATCTTAGCCGAATTAGAACAGGATTTTGATGTGCACATTATTACTCAAAATGTAGATGATTTGCATGAACGTGCCGGAAGTACAAAGGTTCTGCACTTACATGGCGAATTACTAAAAGTAAGAAGTACTAAAAATCGTGATTTAATTCTGGATTGGAAAGAGGATTTATATACTGGTGATCTGGATGAAAACGGACATCAATTGCGTCCGCATATTGTTTGGTTTGGCGAAGATGTTCCCGCTCTTGAAGAAGCTATAGAAATTACCGAAACTGCAGATTATTTTGCAGTAATAGGAACTTCACTTCAAGTATATCCTGCCGCAGGACTAATATCATATACGTATAGTATTACACCGGTATTTTATATTGATCCAAAACCAATAGCAATCCCTAATATTCAGAATAAAGTGGAAGTTATCGCTAAAATCGCGTCTGAAGGTGTAGCGCAATTAAGAGAAAGATTATTTGAAATAGAAAAGAATACATGATTTTTGAAAGCTGGTTACAACAACTATCGCAGTTTAATTTATTTATACTTTTCATTTTCTTTCTGGCAGAAAATGCAACTCTTTTATTTCTTTCTGTCTTACTTGGCAAAATAATAGAACCTGAAAATACCAAACTCAATAAAAAAGACAGAAAATGGATTTTCACAACTCTTATTTGTAATACATTCATCACTCTTTTAGGATATGAGTTCTATTATTTTGAAATCATGAAAGTAGATTTTACACCATCAATTCTATCCATAATATTAGATACTTTATTGCTGATTTTTTTAATGGATTTTTTTATGTTTTGTTTTCATTATTTGGTACATCATCTAAAATGGTTTTACCCAATTCATCAGCTTCATCATACCCATATCGAAACGAGTGTCTATAGCTTATTTGTACTTCATCCTATAGAAACTTTAGGGTTTGGTATTATTTGGCTTTCTTCGATTACATTATTTCATTTTAACTTTATCAGTATTATTATTTACCTGGTTTTAAATCTTTCATACGGAATATTTGGACATTTAAAAACGGATATTTTTCCTGCTTTCTGGTATAAAAGTTACGTTACAAAATGGATATCGACCACAAAATTTCATGCAGACCATCATAAAAATGAATCTCATAATTTTGGCTTGTATTTTACTATTTGGGACAAAATTTTCAAAACAATAATTTAATTATTAGTTTCTGCCATAATAACTCTTCGGTAATTTTCAGAAGTTTTAACAATAGCTTATATTTGTGCCTTTCGAAAAAACAACATAACAATGACTACTCTAAACGAATTGAATGCTATATCACCAATCGACGGACGATATAGAAGTAAGACCCTTTCATTAGCACCATTTTTCTCTGAAGAAGCTCTGATCAAATACCGCGTATTAGTTGAAATTGAATATTTTATTGCTTTGTGCGAAGTTCCTTTGCCACAACTTACAGATGTAAATCCAAATTTATTTGACAGTTTACGTGATATCTATAAAAATTTCTCGACAGAAGATGCTCTTTGGATAAAAGAAACAGAAAAAGTAACCAACCATGATGTAAAAGCGGTAGAATACTTTATCAAGGATGCTTTTGAAAAATTAGGCTTATCTCAATATAAAGAGTTCATTCACTTTGGCTTAACGTCTCAGGATATTAATAACACTGCAATTCCGCTTTCTACAAAAGATGCTTTTGAGCAGGTTTATTTACCATCGCTAATTACTTTAATCTCTAAGTTAAAAGAATTAAGCGTAGAATGGAAAGACATTCCGATGTTAGCACGTACACACGGACAACCGGCTTCTCCTACTCGTTTGGGTAAAGAAATTTTGGTATTTGTAGAACGTCTTGAAGAGCAAATGCGTTTGTTGTTTAATATTCCGTTTGCTGCTAAATTTGGTGGAGCAACAGGAAACTACAATGCACATCATGTGGCATACCCACAAATTGACTGGAAACAATTTGGTAATAAATTTGTTGAAACAGATCTTGGTTTGCACCACTCTTTTCCAACAACTCAAATAGAACATTACGATCATTTTGCCGCATTTTTTGATGCCTTAAAAAGAATCAATACTATCGTTATAGATTTAGACCGCGATATCTGGACCTATGTTTCAATGGATTATTTTAAACAAAAAATCAAAGCCGGAGAAATTGGATCTTCTGCTATGCCACATAAAGTTAATCCTATTGATTTTGAAAATTCAGAAGGAAACTTAGGAATCGCAAATGCTATTTTTGAACATCTGGCGGCTAAATTACCCGTATCAAGATTACAACGTGATTTAACTGACAGTACTGTTTTACGTAATATTGGCGTGCCAATAGGACACACAATTATTGCCTTTGAAGCTTCATTAAAAGGATTGAATAAATTACTATTAAACGAAGCTAAATTTGCTGAAGATTTAGAAAAAAACTGGGCTGTTGTAGCAGAAGCTATTCAGACTATTTTGCGTCGCGAAGCATATCCAAATCCTTACGAAGCATTAAAAGGTTTGACAAGAACTAACGAGGCAATCGACAAAAAAGCGATTCATAATTTTATTGCAACTTTAGAAGTTTCTGATGCTGTAAGAGCAGAATTAATGGCGATTACTCCTAGTAATTACGTAGGAATTTAAAGAAAACTAAAAATATTTTCTCAAAAAAAGCTATCTTTATCGATAGCTTTTTTTATTTAATACCGGGAATTTAGCCCAGATTGCAATGAAAAGCCTTTTACGAAAAAAGCCATATTTTTTCGCAGGTACAGAGCACTCCCGAAGCCTCGGGAGAAGCAACTGGAACTGCTTAAAAAATAGGCGCTTTGAGTAAAAGCTTGAAATGGAAAGCTGGATTAGCTCCTTAATATAAAATACCACTTTATGATTGCCTTAAACGCCGCTGCAGAAACTACACACCACTTACAACCCCTTATCAGCGACTTGGGATTAATCCTGATGACCGCTGGAATTGCTGTTTTGATATTTAAAAAAATGAAACAGCCTTTAGTTTTAGGTTATTTGATTGCAGGATTTTTAGCTGGAAATCACTTTGACTTTTTCCCATCTATAACAGATATGAAAAGCGTTGAAGTATGGGCTGAAATTGGGGTTATCTTTTTACTATTTAGCCTTGGACTCGAATTTAGTTTTAAGAAATTAATGAAAGTTGGAGGAACTTCTTCCATCACCGCCATAACCCAAATTTTATTCATGACACTCATTGGTTATTGCGTTGGGCAATGGATGGGTTGGGGAAAAATGGATAGTATTTTTCTGGGGGCAACACTTTCAATTTCATCGACAACCATCATTATTCGGGCGTTTGATGAACTGGGAGTTAAAGGAAAAAAGTTTGCCGGAATTGTATTTGGTGCCTTAATCGTTGAAGATATCGTCGCGATTTTAATGTTAGTTCTATTATCAACAATTGCAGTGAGCGACCAGGTTTCAGGCGGTGCATTATTACAATCTGTTTTAAAATTAATCTTCTTTTTAATTATATGGTTTTTAGGCGGAATCTTTATCATTCCAACAATCCTTAAAAAGGCAAAACATCTTTTAACAGATGAAATGTTGCTGATTATATCGTTAGCACTTTGTTTAATGATGGTTATGTTTGCCGCAAATGTAGGCTTCTCCCCTGCTCTTGGTGCATTTATTATGGGATCTATTATTGCAGAAACTACACAAGCCGAAAAAATTGAACATTTGATCCAGCCTGTAAAAGATTTATTTGGCGCTGTTTTCTTTGTATCTGTGGGAATGTTAATTAATCCGGAAACTTTGGTGACCTATATGTTGCCGGTTGCCTTAATAACCCTTCTGACTATTTTTGGTAAAGCATTTAGTTCATCTATCGGAGCTTTATTATCAGGACAACCACTGAAGCAATCTGTTCAGACAGGTATGAGTTTGGCGCAAATTGGGGAGTTTTCGTTTATTATTGCGACTCTTGGTATGACGCTTAAGGTAACGAGTGATTTTTTATATCCTATAATTGTAGCTGTATCTGCAATAACAACATTTACGACTCCATTTTTGATTAAATATTCTGATCCGTTTTCTGGATATTTAGAGCAAAAATTACCTAAAAAATGGATTAAAAATATTAACCGATATAGTGTAAATGCACAAGCAATAAAATCTGTTAGTACATGGCAGATTGTTCTTCGTGCTTCTATAACTCAGATAATATTACATACTATAATTATTACAGCTATTATATTATTGTCGGCTAAATTTGTAGCGCCTTTAGTCGCTGATACACGCTTTGGCAATACTCTTGCTGCATTGATTACACTGGTTGTAATTGCACCTTTTTTATGGGCACTTTCTTTGCGACGTGTAAAAGTTACCGAAGTAGAAGAACTTTGGGAAGAACGAAAATATCGTGGCGCACTTTTGATGCTGATATTGATTAGAATGAGCCTTGGTTTATTTTTCGTTGGTTTTTTATTGAATATCTTTTTCTCGCCTTTAGTAGCTTTTGTGGCTTTGATAATTGCAATTGGAGCTTATCAATTGTTTCCTAAAAGATTAAACGAACAATATCATAAAATCGAAAATCACTTTTTAAAGAACCTAAACGATCGCGAAAACAAAAAGATCGACAGAAGATATGCCAATTTAATGCCTTGGGACGGTCACATGTCTATTTTTGATATTGGTAAAGAATCAAATCTGGCTGGTAAAACTTTAGAAGAATTACGCATTAGGGAAAATATGGGAATCAATATTGCTTTTATCAGACGTGGTGAAATCACAATCCCGATCCCTACTAAAAACGAACGTTTATTTCCCGGTGACGAAATTTGTGTTATTGGTACAGACGAGCAAATTACACAGTTTACGAATTATTTGCAAAAGGAAATTGAAGCTGCTAAAAACATCGATGAATCAGATATTGTATTGCGCCAAATGGAAATTTTTAATCAGGAATTTATCCAAAAAAGCATTGGTCAGTTTAGAGGTAAAACTGGCGGACTTGTAGTGGGAATCGAAAGAAACGGTAATCGAATTTTAAATCCGGAATCACAATTGCTTTTAGAAAAAAATGATATTATTTGGGTTGTGGGTGATAAAAAACGAATGAACGAACTCATGAAAAAGAGTGTTCATGTAGAGTTATAAATAAAGTTACTAAGAGGCTAAGTTTCTAAGATGCTGAGTTTTTTTATATAAAACTTTTAAATCTTAGAAACTTAGCCTCTCAGCAACTTAGAAACTTATTTATTAGGTTGCGGTGTCATTCGCAAATAAGGTTTGATAGGGGTATGTCCTTTTGGAAATTTCGCCGGAATATCACTATCCGGAACAGCAGGTGTAATAACAACATCTTCACCGTCTTTCCAGTTGGCAGGAGTTGCTACACTGTAATCTGCGGTTAATTGTAAACTATCGATAACACGAAGTAATTCATCAAAATTTCTTCCTGTTGATGCCGGATAAGTCAATGTCAACTTTATTTTTTTATCAGGTCCAATTACAAAAACAGAACGTACTGTAAATTTTTCACTTGCATTAGGATGCAGCATATCATATAAAGTCGCTATCTTTTTGTCTTCGTCAGCAATTATAGGAAAGTTAACGGTTGTATTTTGAGTTTCATTAATGTCTTTAATCCATTCTTTGTGTGACTCAAGACCATCTACACTCAACGCAATAACTTTTGTATTTCTTTTTTTAAATTCAGGAACATAATTGGCAACTGTTCCTAATTCTGTTGTACAAACAGGGGTAAAATCTGCAGGATGCGAAAATAAAACACCCCATGAATCTCCTAACCATTCATGAAAATTGATTGGCCCTTCGGTTGTTTCTGCATGAAAATCTGGAGCAATATCTCCTAATCTTAATGTTGACATAATTATATTTTTTTAGTTCATCTAAAATTAACTAAAAAACAGATAAGGAAAACATCAATTTTTTAAAAATAAGTTAAAATTCTATTTTTTCTATCGAGTTAGTATTTAAATTCTAAAAACTATGTGCAAAATACTAAACCATTTAAAGAAAACTTTTACTGAGAAAAAAATCTATCTTAATTCTTCTTCTTTTGAATGTTTGGTAAAAAATAAGCCAGAACGCCAATCAATGGCAGGTAAGAACTTACTTTATAGACATATTCAATACTGGTTTGATCTGCAACATAGCCCAAAATAGCAGATCCTAAACCTCCCATTCCAAAAGCAAATCCGAAGAACAAACCTGAAATCATGCCCACTTTTCCCGGTTTTAATTCCTGTGCAAAAACCAATATTGCAGAAAATGCCGAAGCAATTATAATCCCGATAATTACAGCCAAAATACCTGTCCAGAACAAATTAGCATAAGGCAAAAGCAAGGTAAATGGTGCCGCACCTAAAATAGAAAACCAGATAATATATTTTCTTCCAAAATGGTCTCCTAAAGGACCGCCTATTAAAGTACCAGCTGCCACAGAAGCCAGAAAAATAAATAAGTATAATTGAGAATCCTGTACTGACATAGAAAATTTACTCATTAAATAAAAAGTAAAATAACTTGACATACTAGCCATATAAAAGAATTTTGAAAAGATCAACAACAATAAAACAATAATGGAAATTGTAATTTTCTTGTTTGACAATAACACTTTCTCTTCTTCTAAACCTGATTTTTTAGCAGCTCTCAGCGCCATATGATTTTCATACCAAAGTGCAATTCTCGATAAAATCAGAATTCCGATAACTCCGGCAATTACAAACCAAATTACATAAGATTGTCCATGTGGTGCAACTACCAGTGCTACTAATAAAGGACCAATTGCGCTTCCTGCATTTCCTCCTAATTGAAAAATTGATTGTGCCAGTCCACGTTTACCTCCGGAACCCAAAAAAGCTACTCTTGAAGCTTCGGGATGAAAAATAGACGATCCTATACCTACAAAAGCAACTGAAACCAATATCATCCAGAAAGAGCTGGCAAAAGACAATAACCCTAATCCTACAATGGTAAAAATCATAGAGATTACAAGTGAATATGGTTTTGGCTTTTTATCTGTATAGAGACCAACAAAAGGCTGTAATAAAGATGCTGTAAGCTGAAAAACAAATGTAATTAACCCAATTTGTGTAAAACTTAAACTGAAGTTTTCCTTTAAAATAGGATAAGTTGCAGGAATTACTGCCTGCATTAAGTCGTTTAATAAATGTGCAAATGCAATTGAAAATAAGACTGAGTAAACTGTTTTTTGAACTAAAGCATTGCTGTCAGCAGCAATTGTTTGTGTAGATGAATTCATGATTGTTTTAACCAAAATTAAATGACAAAACTAACGATAAAATACCATATAGCCAGTGTTAAAAATGAAATAGGAATTCCAAAACCAATCATCATACTGCTTAATTTTGGTTTTAAACCATAACTCGATGCTAAGATTGCCCCTGTAATCATGGGTGCCATCGCAATTTCCATAATAGTTATTTTAATAGCCTCAGAATGCTGGTCAAAAATAAAAACATATACTACCAAAATTATAAGAGGCGTTACAATAAGCCTGAAGAAAAGTCCGAGCCAAAGAAATCGCCAATGCTGGCTTTTTCGATCAAAGGTAAGTTGTAATCCTACTGAAAGTAAAGCGAGTGGCGTTACTAAACTGCCTGTTTTTACCAAAACATATTGTAGATTTTGATCCAGATCGTACTGAAAAACATTCATTAAACAAGCCACCATAAAAGTAATAAAAGGCGGAAAAAAGATTATTTTTTTGAATATACTAAAGCTATCAGGACTTCCTTTTGAATAAAAAGCTGCAACAAAAACCCCCAGAGTAGAAACCACCACAAAGGTTCCGGGCTGATCTACAAGAATAGCGGTTTCTAATCCTTTTTTACCAAATAAAGCTTCAATAATAGGATATCCTAAAAAAGATGAATTACTTAATCCTGCCGTAAGAACCAAACAGCCAATAAGTTTATTCGACCACCCCAATCGTTTACCTAAAAAATGAAAAAATACAAAAGCCAGTAAAAAACTAATCCAGCCAGCTAATATTGGAAACAGCAATTCGGTACTCCATTTTATTTTTGGAATATGATATAAGGTTATTGCCGGGAGGCATATATAAATAACAATTTTGTTTAAAACCTTATAAATGTGAGTTGGAAATTGCTTTATATGTTGCAAGATGAGACCTAAGGCAAGAAAGAAAAATATAAGTATAAAATTGTTCATGGCGGTAAAAGCATCAAAAATAAGAATTTATAAATAGCTGTATTTTAAACCCTGACAAAACATGTTAACTGCCATAATCTTTTTTTAATTTTCTCATTATTAATCGTACTCCGTTTACCGTCGCTTCATTAAAAGAATTGGTAAAAATAATATAACCAATACCTTTTTTTCTATCAATCGCTGCAATTGTATAATAAGTTCCCGCAGTTCCGGAATGTGTAGAAAAATCCTGATTGTTCTCATAACTATTAAACCATCCCAGAGAATATCCTGCAATACCTTTATGAATAAAAGTATAGGTAGTAGCTTTTAAGTAATTATCATGCCCCTGAAGTCCCTGAATATTAAGCTGAATAAACCTGATATAATCCGTAAGTTTAATATTAATATCGCCAGCCGGTTCTGTATAATCCAAACGATAATCTGTGTTTGAAGGAACAGGAGTTAATTTATTATTTTCAAATGAATGTCCCCAGGTATCTTTTGCAATTTGATTTTCAGGCCATGATAACTTAACGTTCAGTTTTAAATCTTTATTAAAAACTATATCTACCAATTGTTCCCAACTTTTACCGGTAACTTTTTCAGTCATCATGGTTGCTAAAGTATAGCCAGCATTAGAATATACATATTTATGCTCTGAGTTAATTTCGACAGGATCTAATGTTAGTATGTATTTGCCAAACTGATCTCTTTTTTCTTTTGGGTTTCCTTTAAAGTCTGGAATTATTGGATCATTTTCTCCTTGAAAAGGCTGAATTCCGGCTTGATGAGATACTAGTTTTTCGAGCGTTATCTCATAATATTCCGCCTTTGATGCTTTCTTTAAATCCGGAAACAAATCAAAGAATTTCGTATTCCACTTTAATTTTCCTTTCTCAACATATTTAGCAATTATAAATGCCGTCATTGCTTTTGTGTTAGATCCAATATGAAATCGATCATTTAAATCAGCAACATCTTTGAGATCAACTGAATGTACCCCCAATGCTTTAATTTCTAAAATCTTATCTCCTGATATCACGGCATAACTCAGTTCAGGAATTGCATTCGATACCCGAATTGAGTCAGCAAACTGAGCATGATTTTGTCCCGATATTAAAATGGGTAAACAGCAGAAAAATACAAAGCTTACTATAAATTTCATTGTTGTAATGGATAAAGTTGCTAATTAATTACAAATCTAGCATTAATAAAAAAGAAGGAGCTTTTGAAATTGTTTTTATTTTAAAAGCTTAATAGCATTTATGTTAAAAATTAATTTTTCGTTAAAAACTTTTTTTTTCTCTCAAACATAATTACATTTGTAACATATTTTATTACAGTATGATTTCAGGTAAATTTGCCATAACGATTCACATTCTTACTTTACTCACTAAATTCCCTAATGATTATTTATCATCTGAATTTATTGCGGGAAGCATTAATTTGAATCCTGTTTTGGTTCGAAAAGAAATTGCCAACTTAAAAGCACATCATATTGTAGAAAGTAAAGAAGGTAAAAACGGAGGAACAAAATTAGCGGTAGACTCCACTAAAATTACATTAAAAGAAATTTTCGAAATGACTTTTGAAACCATCAATCTTGGCTATGCAAAAAATCAGCCTAATCCGGATTGTCCCGTTGGTAAAAAAATCAATCAAAATTTGAGTGCTTTATATGCTGACATGAATCAAAAAGTGAGCTTGCAATTAGACGGTATTTCTCTCGAAGATTTTTCAAATCAATTCTAAACCTTTTTTTACCTAAAACTGTAACATTTTTTATTACTAATTAAATATAATATATTATGAAAATCGCAATTATTGGAGCAACAGGATTTGTAGGCTCAGCCATTTTAAACGAATTAGCAAACAGAAATCATGACATTACTGCAATTGCAAGAAACCCAAAAGACACAACAAATGCAACCTGGAAAAGTGCTGATATTTTTAATGTTGATGCTTTGGCAGAAATTCTAAAAGGAAACGACGTTGTAATCAATGCTTATAATTCAGGTTGGACGAATCCAAATATTTACGATGATTTTATTGCAGGATCTAAAGCCATTCAGGAAGCGGTGAAAAAATCCGGTGTTAAACGTTTTATTACAATTGGAGGAGCAGGAAGTTTATTTGTAGCTCCGGGTTTGCAAGCAGTTGACACACCTGATTTTCCTAAAGAATATCATGCCGGTGCAACAGCTGCAAGGGATTATCTAAATATTATTAAAGAAGAAAAAGAATTAGACTGGGCATTTTTTAGTCCGGCTTTTGAAATGCATCAGGGAATTACAACCGGAAGAACAGGAAAATATCGTTTAGGTCTGGACAATCCGGTATTTAATGACGAGCAAAGAAGTATACTTTCAGTTGAAGATTTAGCAGTTGTAATTGCTGATGAAGCCGAAAACGCAAAACACCACCAAGTTCGTTTTACAGCAGCTTATTAAAACACGATTTTCACGAATTAGATTACTAAGAATAAAAGCAAGTACTGTATTTCATTCGTGGTAAACAAACTCAACAGTTTCAAAAGGGTTAATTGTCTTTTTGAAACTGTTTTTGTTTTCTGTACTTTTACAGTATCAAAAAGTACATTTTGTCAAGTTCAAAAAATCAATCCAGCAGTTTACAAGAAAAAGCCGGGATTTCACCACCTGAAATCACCAATGATGCTGCTATCAATCTAATTAAAAAAAACAGAAGACAACAACCCTCTTCTATTGAAATGATTGACGGTATTATAAACGGAAATATTACATCCCTTAGCCGCGCCATAACTTTGGTAGAAAGTACAAATTCTACTCACACTGCAAAAGCAAACGAAGTCATTAATGGCTGTTTGCCCTATGCAAATAAATCTATCAGAATAGGAATCACAGGAGTTCCTGGTGTTGGCAAAAGTACTTTTATTGAAGCTTTTGGAAGTTTCCTGACTCAACTGGGTAAAAAAGTTGCTGTTCTGGCCGTTGATCCAAGTAGTTCACTTTCACACGGAAGTATTCTTGGAGATAAAACACGCATGGAAGAATTAGTAAAGGATGAAAACGCTTTTATAAGACCAAGCGCTTCCGGAGATACACTGGGCGGTGTAGCCAGAAAAACACGTGAATCAATCATTTTATGTGAAGCCGCAGGTTTTGATACAATCATTATCGAAACAGTTGGTGTTGGACAAAGTGAAACTGCCGTTCATAGTATGGTTGACTTTTTTTTATTATTGAAAATTTCCGGTGCCGGCGATGAACTTCAAGGCATTAAACGTGGTATTATGGAAATGGCAGATGCAATTGTCATCAATAAAGCTGACGGAGATAATATAAAAAAAGCAAATCAGGCAAAACTGGAATTCAACAGGGCTTTGCACTTATTCCCTCCAAAAAAATCAAACTGGCAGCCAAAAGTCACGACTTGCAGCGCTATTACAAAAGAAGGCATTGCTGAAATTTGGAATACAATTTCTCAATATTTTGAACTGACAAATCAATCCGGTTTCTTCCAGGAAAAAAGGAAAGAACAAAATCATTTCTGGATGATGGAAACAATTAACGAGCAATTAAAATTGAATTTCTACAATCAGCCTGAGATTATTTCGCAATTAGAACAAAACAAAAAAGCAGTGCAAAACGATGAAATATCACCTTTTGCAGCTGCTCAGAGTTTGTTGTCGTTATATTTTAATAAAGGTTCAAAGTAGCAAAGGTTCAAAGCTACAAAGTTTTTTACGCTTTGTTTCTTTGAACCTTTGCATCTATGTTCCTTTGAACCTATTTCTTCCTCAACTTATACTTATTCTCTTTATATAAATTTCCTGCTGTAATTACATGTGCCAAAGCATCTTTTGCTAATTCTTCATTTAATTTTACAGGAACTAAAGTCGTATCATTTTTGATTTCGAATTGCAAAGGTTTCAAATTAGGCTGCATGATTACAACTTGATTTTCGACTCTGAAAGCATTGATATCATTAAACTGCATGATTGATCTTCCTTGTGTTTTTGGATCTAATTTATTTAGATTTCTTCCTACCATTGGTGTTTCAAACGGAACTCCTAAATAGCTTAATAGCGTTGGTGGAATATCGATCTGACTTGCAAGTTTGTTATAAACAGTTCCTTTTTGAACTCCTGGTCCCATAATCAAAGCCGGAATATGAAATTTATTAATTGGAACTAAATTTTTTCCGTAAGTCCTTGTATTGTGATCTGCTATTACAATAAAAATAGTGTTTTTGAAATACGGTTCTTTTTTAGCCATTTCAAAAAACTTTCCAATAGAGAAATCAGCATATTTCATGGCATTATTTACCGTTGCAGGTATTTTGTCATACGGTTTGATTCTTCCTGCCGGATATTCAAAAGGCTCGTGATTTGAAGTTGAGAACATTAATGAAAAGAAGGGTTTATCTCCTTTTCCTTTAAAATAATTATTTGCTTTAGTTACTAAATCTTCATCAGAATAACCCCAGGTTCCTTTAAACGCATATTTATTTCCATCTGAGTCAAAATCTTCCTGATCTACAATATCTTCAAAACCATTTCCATTAAAAAACGAAGCCATGTTATCAAAATTAGCCATTCCGCCATAAATAAAACTGGTATCGTATCCTTTTTGTTTTAAAGCATCAGCAAGTGTAAAAAATCCCTGTTGAGAGTTTCCAAGTTTTACAACACTTTCTGATGGTGAAGGTAAAAATCCGGTTACCACAGCTTCAATTCCACGCACACTTCTAGTTCCCGTGCAATATAAATTCGTAAACAACAATCCTTCTTTTGATAGTTTATCAAATTCAGGCGTTAGTGGTTTTCCACCTAAAATCCCAACATATTCAGCACCTAAACTTTCTTGTAGAAAAATTACTAAATTATATGGTTTCTTTAAAAGTGTATCCGGTTTCTGCACATGAAGAAACGGAATCTCAGCATCTGTAAAATCATTTGGTCCGGCAATCATGTATTTTTTTACACGAGCAATTGCTTCGGCTTCCTCCATTTTACCATACATCTTCGTGTTTCCTTCATTTTTAATCGAATAAGCTGCAAAAGCTACGGTATAAAATGAATTTAATCCCAAAGTATTCGTTAACTGATCTGTTGAGAAAACTGCATTACTGGCATTGATAGGACGTTTTGAAGTAAGACTTGAACGGGCTCCAAAAAACAATAAAAAAGCAACTAATGGAAAAGCTATCAGTTTGAATTTATATTCGGTACTTGTAGTATGAAAATACTTTTTACCTTTCTTGAAAGCAAAATACAATACAACTCCTAAAATTATAAAAGTGACAATGATCGAAGTCAGGTAGCTTTTTAAAAGCATCCCAACAACTTCTTTAGGATAAATAAGATAATCTAAGAAAATCTTGTTTGGTCTTGTATCGTATTGTTTCACAAAATCCGGCGAAGCCAATTCTACAAAAAGAATAAGAAACAGAAATAAAAAGCTATAAATCACCAAAAAATTATTGGTAAACTTCAGTGCTCTATTCGGCAGAAAAGTAATTAAAACTGCCGGCAGAAATGACAAATAACACAATAAAATCAAATCCATTCGAAGTCCGATTGGAAAGATATACCAGAAATCCGGTGTCTGCTCTACTCTTTCTTTAAAAAGAAAAAACAGAAATATTCTACTTAAAGTTGTAATCAATAATCCGATTAAGATAAAATTGAAAATAGGTTTTAAATAACTTAATTTTTTCATTAGATGATTTTATATTTAGACAGATAATAAGACGAACAGTTATTCGTTTTTATTCTTCGTAACGTTTTATTTCCCTGTCGTAAAATTCATTCGCAAGAACAATTAAACCTTCCATTTCGGCATTTAATTCTGCTTCGTCAAGATCTTCTGCTTCTTCCATAAACTCAACCTCATCATCTTTTAAGTTGATAATAAATCTTGGGTAATCAAGGTGAATGATGAAAATATCATCTGGAAAATCAGTGTTGTCTCCGAGTAAAAATTTAGGTAATTCCATTTTTATTTATTTGTTATTTTGTTCTTATCTTCTTTTTCCACTGATTGCACTTTAAAATAATTCTTTAGACAATCTGTGGTAATTTTATTCAAGTTTCAAATTTAACTATTTGAAAGTGAATTTTGGATTAATTTTTTTGTAAGGTAATGAAAACGAATATACAGAAAAATTGCTGCAGACGTTAATCCTGCCAAAAGCCCGATCCAAACTCCCTGCGCCTTTAATTCAGTATATTCAGCCAGATAATATGAAATAGGAAAACCTATAACCCAATACGCCACAAATGTGATGTACATAGGAACTTTTACATCTTGCAATCCTCTCAAAGCTCCAAGAACCACTACCTGAATTCCGTCAGAAATTTGAAAAACTGCTGCTATCAAAAGCAATTTCGATGCTATAGATATTACTTCGCTATTATCGAGAATTTGTCCACTGTTCTCCATATTTAAAAAGATATGAGGAAGAAAATTATGGAAAGCCACAAATAAAACAGCAAAAATAGTCTCTATTATAATGGCCAATAAAAATATAGAACGCGCTACAACAATTAAGTTTTTAAAATCCTGCAAACCTCTTTGATTACTTACTCTGATCATCGAAGTTACACTTAATCCCATTGCAAACATAAAAGTCAGTGATGCAAGGCTTAAAGCAATTTGATTGGCTGCCTGACTCGTTTTACCAATATTACCACAAAGCCAGATTGATGCCGTAAACAAAACGACTTCAAAAAGCATTTGCATTGCCGACGGAAATCCTATACTTATGATTTTTTTTATGGTTTCTTTTTTAATCTCGTCAAAACTGAAATTTTTAAAGAAACGCTTTAAGTCGTTTCTTCTCGACAACATAATATGCATGAACATTACTAAAAATATTCTTGAAATAACGGTTCCTAAAGCTGCTCCTATGATTCCCATTTTAGGAAAAATCCAGATTCCATATATCAACATATAATTAATCCCAACATGCAGCACATTTGCCATAATCATGGCATACATTGAATATTTTGTCAACGATAATCCGTCAGCAAATTGTTTGTATCCCTGATACATGATTAAAGGAATTAAGGAGAAAGCTACCCAATCAAGATATGGTTTTGCAAGTGCGATTACATCTGCAGGTTGTTGCAGCAATTCCATTATAGGTTTTGCCAGAACAATTACACCAAAAAGTACCAGTCCTAAAACAGTACACAAAAATAAACCATGATGAAATGCTGAACGAATCTTGCTGTCATTTTTCTCTGCATCGCCTTCGGCCACAATTGGCGTAATTGCTGTCGAAAAACCAATTCCTAACGACATCGCGATAAAAATCATGCTGTTTCCCAATGAAACAGCTGCGAGCTCTGTACTTCCTAATTTCCCTACCATTATATTATCGACTATACCTATTAAGGTATGGCCAACCATTCCTAATATAATAGGGTATGCTAATCTTAAATTATATGAAAACTCCTTTGTATACTGCGCAAAATTCACTTGTAATCTTTTTTAGTCGGCAAAGATAATCAGAAGCTTTGGATTCTTTGATATTATTAAAAACATAAGCTAATATTAAGACGATTTTACACGAACACTAATATTATATAACAATTATTAAAAATTATATAACAACCTCCTTAGGGCTTGAAAGTATTTTTACAGTATTAAAAATTCAAAAAAAATTGTCATGAGAAAATTACAAATGTTATGCCTAGCTGCTTTCGCTTTATTATACGCCAATACTACTTTCGCTCAAGACAGTGAAGTTAAAAATTACGATCAGGGTTTTAGATTAGGATTTGGATTAAACGGAGGACTTCCTACAGACAACGCTTACGATTGGGCTTTGGGTGGTGATGTACGTTTACAATATGATTTAACTAAAAGAACATCATTGACCCTTACAACAGGTTTTACCAATTTATTTATGGGAAAAGATGAAAATGGAGTTGATGCAAAAGACCTTGGATTTATTCCTGCAAAAGCTGGTTTTAAAGCCTTTATTTGGGAAGATCAATTTTATGTTTTAGGAGAAGTTGGTGCTGGTTTTGCTGTTACAAACGGTTACGATCAAACTACTTTTTTATGGGCGCCAGGAATTGGATACGCCAACAAATACATTGACATCAGTGTTCGTTATGAGGACTATAACAAATTCAAAACCAACCAGGTTGCTTTACGTTTAGCATACGGTTTTGATTTATAAAAGAAAAGGTTTATTTTATTTTTTTGTTTTTGGTATAAACCCGAGAGATCGCATAGTCTCTCGGGTTTAGTTGTTTTATACCATTGGTCAAAACATAAGCACCATTAGTCAAATGATTTTTTAAGATTGATTTAGAACGCGGTAATTCGCAGAAAAATTAATCAAATCATGAACAAAACAGTTTTTTATCTCACACAGCTTTTTCTTTTTCTATTAGTTTCACTTACCGCAAGGTCACAATCCGGAATCTCAGGTGAATTCAAAGTCGATTATGTTCCTTTTTCGAAATACGTACGGCCAATGGACAGTACTAAAACAAATGCCGAAAGTAATTTTAAAAGAGCCCAAATAGCTTTTGAAGTACCTCTTTCTTTAAAAATGGACAAATACAATCATCCAAGGCTTTGGTCCGTTTTTCTTAATGGAAGTTATGCCAGAATGGAAAACAAGAATTATCAAATTCAGGATCTTCCAATAGAATTTCAGGCAGGGTTTCCTAAAGAACTTCTTAATACACAAATTGGCGTTAAACATTTACGATCCATTTCTCCCTCCTGGTCTTTATTGATCCTGGCTTCTGTTGGTGTTTATACAGATATGGTCGAGATTAATAAAGATGATGTCCTGATACAAGGTGGTGTTCTTTTTATAAAACAATTCAATCCTAATCTGGCTTTAGGTATAGGACCGGTTTTAACCAATAGTTTTGGTGTTCCTATGGTACTTCCGGGAATTTATTTTAATTGGGAATCTAAAGGAGCTTTACATTTCAGGATTGCTTTTCCTGAAGGCGCAGAAGCAGGTTATAGAATGTCTGATACTTTTGATTTAAAGGCTGTAGTAGAATTAAGCGGAATGACGGCAGAAACCAAAATTGGAAATAAATCTTCATTATTAGGATATCAGCAAATTATTGCAGGCTTAAGACCTCAACTAAAATTTGGTGAACACTGGACCTTAGAACCTACCGCAGGGACGACTCTGGTTCGTAATTTCTCGACTACAAATAGAAAAATCAAAGATGTTTTTAAGGAAAAAGATATTGCAGATCCTAAATTTACAACAACATTTTATGGAGCAATAGCTCTAAAATGGAAATTCTAATGCTATCTGCTTAATAAGTTTTTATAGACTACCTCTTTCAATAATGCTTCTCGGCGTGTTCTTGAAATAGGTAGTTCTTGTCCTTTTATAAACAATCGTCCGCCGGAAACAGAATCTATATGGGTAATATTGACCAAAAATGACTTATGAATTCTAAAGAAAATCTCTTTTGGCAATGTTTCTTCTAATGAAATCATGGTTTGGTGAATAACGATAACTTTATCCTTAAAATGAAGTTTAGCATAATTCTGCATTCCTTCGATATATAAAATATCTACCCAGGAAATCTTCTGAAATCCTTCTTCCTGACGCACATATAAAAACGGATCTAAATGATTTTGTTTTGGAGACTGAATCATTTCATACCATTGTTTTGCCTTTAATGAAGCCTGATAAAAACGCTGAAATGTAATAGGCTTCAATAAATAATCGACGACTTGCAAACGATATCCGTCTAAAGCATGTTCAGAATAAGCTGTGGTAAAAATAACCAAAGGCGGATTATCCAAAGATTCTAAAAATTCTAATCCGGAGAGATATGGCATATTGATATCCAGAAATAATAAATCAACCTGCTTTTCCTGAATATAAGATGTCGCTTCTAATGCCGAAGCACAAGTACCAATAACTTCCAGAAAATCAATTTTAGAAACAAAGTCTACTATCCCGCTTCTTGCTATAGGTTCGTCGTCGATAACGAGGCATTTCATGTTCATAATTTTTGTTTCAGTTTTTGTGTTTATTTTTTTGTTTCACGCAGATTTATTCTATCTCTTTATTCTTTATTCTTGCATCTTTCCTCTTTCCTCTTTCCTCTTTCCTCTTTCCTCTTTTACAAAAAAACCTTCTAATCAATGGCAAAAAAAATTATTTTAAATCTAAAGTTACGGTAACAGTAAAATCAGAATTGGTTTTATTGATATCGAATTGATGTTTTTCAGGATACTGAATCGCTAATCTTTTCCTGACGTTTTCAAGTCCTAATCCCTGGCTTTTAGATGGAATTTTATATTGTTCGGTATACGAATTTTCGATTCTAAAATTCAATTGGTGGTTTATTTGTTCGCATGATAAATGAACATATCCTTTTTCGTTTGGAAGTCGGGAAACGTGTTTAAAAGCATTTTCGATCAAAGGAACCAAAAGTAACGGAACGATCTGAAGCTGTCCGTCTTCGATATTCCATTTGCTTTTTACTTCAAGTTCATTTCCCCAACGGGTTTCTTCAACAGCAATTAAATCTTTCAAATATTTAATCTCAAGATGCAATGGCACGTATTCCTTATTACATTCATATAACTGATAACGTAAAATATCCGAAAACTGAACCAATAAAACAGACGCCAGTTTTACATCGCTTTGCATTAAAATATGAATATGATTCAGGACATTAAACATCAAATGCGGATTGATCTGATCTTGCAAAATCTTTATTTGTGCTTCTAGATGCACTTGCTGTAATTGTGCGTGGTCTTTTTCGATAACACTATGTTCCTGATAAAACCGAAGTCCACAAGCGGTACCATTTATTAAAATGGCTGCCGGAATACTACCCCAAAATCTCACCCATAAAAACTGAAGTGAGTTTAGATTATCTTCATCATGATACAACCGGCCTCGCGATCCTACATCCGAAAAAACAGTATAAATTAATGCCAGACAAAAGGACAAAAGCAACACAACAATAACACTTTGAACTGCAAACCAGTTCATTTTGTTTTTTCGTAATGCTTTGGGCAATATTACATCACTCAAAAAATGAGCTAAGAAAGTAGAACACAATAATACTAAAACGGCCTGTGTAGTAGCCGACCAAAAATTGTACTCTTCTATCATTTGTGCCCAAATAGTGATCCCCAGCAAAGACCAAAAGAAGACTAAAAATATCCAATGTCTGTTTTTATGTATTGTAATCATTTAAAAAAAGAAATAAGTAATTTGTAAGAAATACGAAGTCAAAATTAGCCCTATATTTTCTAAACAAGCAGCAAAGAACCAAAAAAGATTCTTTGCTGCTGAGGGTTAAAATATAAAGCGATAAACTTATAGAAAAAAGTAGCCAACACTAACATTAAACGAATTAGGTTTAGAACTGAAATTTTTATTTACATTGTTTAATCCGCCCTGGTAGGTTACGTCAACAGTAAATTTCCACATTTCTATTCCCGCACCAACCTGATATCCAATATTCGATTTATCAAATTTCTTATACGAATCTCTTAACTGATTTAATGATGAAAAATTTTCATCGAGCACATAAGAATATACTCCTCCACCAAAAACTCTCACATTCAGAGCCGAGAGATCGATTACCTTGTATCCAATAACCAAAGGAATGTCGATACTTTTCCACTTGGCATTTTTAGATCCTGTTCCTGAAGTTTTATCAATTTTAGATGACTTCTCGCTATACAATATTTCATTCTGAATATAGAATCTTTTAAAATCAAATCGAGCCATAGCGCCACCAAAATACCCAAAAGCATGCTTAGAACTAAAGCCATCTGAAACCGGTAATTCAGAATAATTTGATCCTCCTTTTATTCCAACATGAATAGGAAGCGGAGATTGTGCATTCATTTTAGAAACTAATCCTAATAAGAAAATTGTAGTAAGCAATAATAATTTGTTCATGTTCATGATAATAGTTTTTATTAATTTGATGCAAAGGAGCACAAACCTAAAAAGCTACTAAAATTAGTTTGATGAACTAAATTGTTGTTTTGACCAATGGAACTATTTTATTTTTTTTGCCACAAATTTCACGAATTAGCACTAATTAATTTTTAAAAATCTGTGGGTGGAAAATTTAACCGCTAAGAATGCGTAAAAATTCTTTGCGTGCTTTGCGTTAAAATCAAAACACACTAAACTAAATTCTCTTCACTCTTTCTTCTTTATTCTTTCTTCTTCTCTCCAAATACTTCTTATCCGTTAAAGTTCTCATAAAAGCAATAAGCTGTTTTTTCTCTATATCAGATAAGTTTAATTTGTCTTCTGGTAAAGTTTGGTTTGGGAGATCAAACCCTAAACCTAAACCACCGCCTTCGTTGTAAAAATCGATTACTTCTTCGAGCGTTTTATAAACACCATTATGCATGTAAGGAGCTGTAAGTTCAATGTTTCTAATAGTTGGCGTTTTAAAAGAATATTTATGAATCGCAGCTTGCGTAATCACAAATTTGCCCAGATCTCCATCGAGTTTTTTATTTTTATTAGGAACACCTAAAATTTCACTTTCAGAGCGGTTAAAATTTGGCGGAACAGTTCCGTTTGTTAACGGAATAAAATGGCAAGTCGCACATTTGGCTTTTCCTGCAAATATATTAAAACCTGCTTTTTCATCTGTTGTAAATGTGGTTTTGTCTTGCATATATTCGTCAAATTTAGAATCGTAATTACTCAACGAACGAATATAAGAGGCTAAAGCATTTTTGATTGCAAACTCATTTATTTCTCCCTTAGGGAAAGCATTTTTGAAATCCTTTACATAATCAGCTTTTTTTTGAATCGCCAAAGCCGATTTCTCTAAAGAGCCGTGCATTTCGTTTTCGTTTTTAATAACTGCTATTGCCTGATCTTCGAGATAACTTACTCTTGAATCTGCAAAAAATACACGCTGAAAAGCAATATTTGTAAGTGTTGGCGTATTACGCTGAATCATCGATTTGCCATCTAATGCAATTGCTTTTTCTAAACCGTCTGTAAAGGCTTTGTCCGCATGATGACATGATGCGCAAGAACGCGTGTTGTTTCCTGATAAAATGGGATCATTGAATAACTTTTTACCCAAAGCAATTTTTTCAGGCGTTGTTTTATAATCCGGAAAACCAGAAAATGCTTCAGCATCGAAGGCAGCTGTATCGAATAAAGTTTGGGCTGTTACTCTTAAACCTCTTTGTTCCTTCATGAACGGAATTCCTAATTGGGATTGCGTTTTAAAAATCCCTTTACTTAACGGATTTAAAATTTCTTTGATAAAATATGCTCGGTCAAAAGCATTAAAATTAGAATTTGCTATTAAATACTTTTTTCCTTTTTCCAGAATCTGAAGCACTTCTTTAGAATTCGAAACCGATTTATTTTCCAGATAAACTTTATAATATTTTTCGATAGTTTCTAAAACTACAGAAGCTTCGGGCAGCGAATTTAAAACCACAGGTGAATCAAATCCTGTAATGCCTAAAGTTATGATTCTATAAACCTCCAATCGCATAGCATCAAAAACATGTGCATCTGTCAACTCAGTCGAATTAGAAACTTTTTCTAACCGAATTAAATTTGCAGACAAAACTCCCAATTCCTGAAGTAGTTCTTTTTTCTTTTCTTTATTGTATTCAGGAAAAATCAATTCTTCAATAACCTGAAATCCTTCTGGAGGAACGGTTACTTTATCATTTTCTTCAAACTCTGGTATAGCGGGTCCATTGATAGATTTAGAAACCTCAGGCAAATAATACTCACTTATCATTTCGACTTTTTTATAGCTTTGATGTGCTTCAAGAAATTGTCGCTGAATTTGTGCTTCGGTAGAATCAGCTTTTACAGAGTATTTAAGCTTGGCGACTTTTTCAATCAATAAAGTAATATCAGATTGAAACAACTCATTAATTTCCTGATGTTTGCTTTTTTTCTGACAAGCAACAAATGCTATCAAGAATAACAAACAATATATTTTTTTCATGATCTAATAACAATTAAAAGAGGAATATTTAGAAAAACAGAAACCACTACCTCAAAAGAAATAGTGGATAACTGTTTGTAATAACTTAAAAATTTATCGCGCTAGACCTTTAATAACTACAATTTGACTTGCTTGACTTTCAACAGGACGTTTTGTTCCTCCATCAGCAGCTTTATATTTTTCGCCTGTCCAGGAATGAGGTTGTATACTTAGCATAAAAGTATCCGGAATACCCAATTGATCAGAAACATCAATTAGAGCTCCATATTCCCAAACTCCTTTTTTGTTTGGATCAAGATCCTTTGTAGCTACATTATATTTTGCTGCATCAGCTTGAGTACGACGGTGATCTAATTCTACCACAACTTTCAAATCTTTTGTAGCAATATTATATTGATAGATGTAAGCATCATGAGTTTCATCTCCGTATCCGTTTGCATCTTCCTGAACATAAACATAGTTTTTAGTTACACAAATATTATCCGGATTCTGGAATTTACCAGCGATTCCTGAACGGTTATCACCATCAAGAATAACTTCAAGAGTTCCTTTTAATGGGTCAGTTGCATCAAGATTTAATCTGTAAACTCTACCATATTTAGTTCTTGAAGCATCTGCATTTGTTCCGGTTACATCTTGTCCGGTTACATTAAAATACAATTCACGATCAGCTTTATCCCCACCTTTACGGTAATCTAAATCTTCTACACGACCAAATTAATTGCTTTCAACGTATTTACAGCTGCATTAATCTGAGCTCCTGTAAGCGTTGTGTGATTTTCAATTTTTACAAAAGAAACAGGATATGTTTTACTCACTTCCATATCTTTTTCTCTTTGATTGTCATCGTTTCTTTTAAGCATGTATAAAGAACCTCCGGTTAAATCACCTACAGTATTTGATACATACATAAAAACCTGACCTCCGTAAGTTCCGGAATCATCATCACCAATTACAACAACTGTTTTTCCTTTGTATGCTGAGGTACGAAGAGGTAAAGCATTCTCTGCGCTTAAACGACCAAACCCTGCCAATTCTTTAGATACAGATGCAGAACCTGCGCTTGCATAAGGATCTAATGCATGTGTACGAGATTCTTCTCCAGATTCTCCACAAGTTAAATAAAGCGGGCCAAAACCATGTTCTTCTTGTGTAGCCATAGTTGCACCACACAATCTCCAGGTTCCTCCATTAGAATTTAATAGATATTCTCCTTTAGTTGGTTTAAATGTTTTGTCGAGCGTAATTCTCGAAACCGCAAAATTATCTTCGTTATTAACTAAAAAAGTAAAAGTTCCGTCAGTGTTTTTTAATAAACCTGAACCGTCAGCAGAGCCTCCAAAAATAAATTTAGGACTGTCTGCAAAAACGTCATCTGAACTAAAAAGAGAATAAATTTTTAAACTTTCAAAACCTGATTGTGCCTTCAATAAACTTGGCGTTACAGATTGATCTTTCAGCACAACACTTGTTGGTTGAGTTTCGTCTTTAGAATCGTTATTAAGATGTAAGTAACGAACCTAAAATAAGTAGAGGTAAAATAATTCGTTTCATTTAGCTAAAAATTGGTTTCTATTTTTTTTACAAAGTAAATCCCTACTCTTTAAATTAAAATGACTTTGATATTATTAAAAAAACAAGACTTTTACCACAATTGAATTTATTAGCTTATAAAAATTAACATTAAATTAGTAATACAAAATACTCGTAAACTTGTAGTAACATAAAAGCAAAAAAAAGAGCCTTATTTCTAAGACTCTTTACAAAACCGCCAGGGTTTAATTATTTAATTCTTTTCTAATGTTTTCTTATAATCTTCAAAATTGGCTTTTATTTTATCATCCAGTTCCGGTTCTTTAATATCTGTGTATTGTTTCATCTCTTCCCAAATAATTTTGGCGACAATATAACGCGCCATTTCTTTATCATCAGCAGGGACAATGTACCATGGCGCATGTTCTGTAGAGGTTTTATTGATTGCCTCTTCATAATATTCCTGATATTCATCCCAATATTCACGTTCTTTTAAATCTCCGGGCGAAAATTTCCAATTGTGTTTGCCCTCTTCTAAACGACGCAATAAACGCTGGCGTTGTTCTTCTTTACTTAAATGCAAATAAAACTTCATCACGATTGTTCCATTCTCTGCAATATGACTTTCAAAATTATTAATTTGCTCTATTCTCTTTTTCCAGAATTTTGGTTTAATATCTTCAACCGAATTAATTCCAGGTAAATTCTCTGCCAGAATAAATTCAGGATGAACGCGCGTCACCAAAACATTCTCGTAATGGGTACGGTTAAAAATCGCAAACTTTCCTTTTTCCGGTAATGCTATATAATGTCTCCATAAATAATCATGCTCCAGTTCAGCAGAATTTGGGGTTTTAAAACTATGCACCACTACTCCACGTGGATTAAATTCTTTAAAAACCTCCCTAATCAAACTATCTTTCCCAGATGTATCCATTCCCTGAAGGCAAATTAAAACCGAATATTTATTATGTGCATACATCACATCCTGCAAATCGCTGAGTTTTGCCTGTACTTTATCCAGTTTTTCTTCTTTCTCATCGTCATCAGCTTTTACTTTTAGCAAAGTTGGAATCTTTGATAACTTTATTTTATCTGTAACTTTAAAATCCTTCGGGTCTATCGATTTCATATCTGTTGATTTTATTTAAGGTCCTATCTGTTATCGCCTTTCGAATGCTTTTGTTTCCACAAACATTTTATCATTGGCGATTTCATATATTCTTCATTTTTATAATTATAAATATACTAATTTTACGAATTCCGATAACTATCGGAACTGCTATTCATTGCAATACTTTTTCGATAAATTGTATTTTTTCTCAAAATATTTTCATTGCTATCAGGGCTAAGTAATTGTTTTCAAAAGAACTTTTCCAATATTTCAAAATCAATAATGACCAAAACAATTCTATTTTTATTTGTTTTTTATTTATCCAGTATTGGAAATGCACAAACCAATAAAGAAATTGACATTGATAAATTAACTTCTGATTTTATTAAAAATCTCCAATCCAGAAAAATCGATACAATTTGTGTTTATGAGAATTATTGTGTTGGAAGCGTTAAAATTTATGATGCAAGTCAATTCGAAAACAATATTTTTTGCGCAGAAGATTTTCCAAATGATCCGGTTTATATTTTTTGGATTGAAAAAGGACGAAAGTATTTTACAAAAATAAGTATATGTGCTGAATACGTTGAGAGTTTAAATGATGACAACATTTTTTGGCATATGTATTTTCCAAACAATGACATAATTGAAAAAGAAGAAATTAAGCCTTTTCAGTACAAGACCTCTTCAAAAGAAATCTACACGATAATAATAGATCACTCATGTCATCAAAATTTAAAATTTTTAATAGGTAATCAAATCATTGAAAAACGTTTCGATTTTTTCAATTTAAAGAAAGAAGAAAATGTAAAAGTAAATATTAACTACAATCACAATATTCATTTAATAAGTAAAGAATTGATAGACATTCTTAAAAAAACAACTTCAGAAGCAGAAAAAAATAATATATTTAAAAAGATAAAGTCGAGATAAAAAAGCTTTCAAAATAAAACATTCATGGAAAAATTCACATTAGAAATATTATTTCAAATCATAGGCATCGGTTCTGCATCAGGATTATTCTTCAATAACGATTCATTATATATTATTGGCGATAACAGCGGATATTTATACGAATACAATATGCAAAATCAACAATTGAACCAACATCCTTTAATTGATAACCCGTCGCAAAACATTCCAAAAAATATAAAACCCGATTTCGAATCCATCACGCATCACAATGATACCTTATATGTCTTTGGTTCCGGTTCAACCGAAAACCGAAACAAAATGATTGAATTTGACCTTAAAAACAAAACCGTTTTACAAAAAAACAATTTGGTCGATTTATACGGCTTAATGCAGAGTTTTGGCGAAATAAAACCGGAGGATTTTAATCTCGAAGGCGCAATCTTCGATGGGGAAAACTGGTATTTATTCAATCGCGGAAACGGAATTTCTAACAAAAACACCATTTTCACCATTCATGCTAAAAGTCTTGGCGAAGAATTTGCTTTGGTTGCAACCAATTATAAATTGCCAAAAATAAAAGGCGTTCGTTCCAGTTTTACCGATGCTATTTTGGTTGAAGACAAAATCTATTTCCTGTCAACAGCCGAAGATACCAAATCAACCTACGACGATGGGGAAATCTTAGGAAGTTTCATTGGCCGAATCGATCTTAAAACCATGAAAATAGATTTTACGCAAAAAATCACTTCAAGTAATAAGTTTGAAGGTTTGACTTTCTATAAAAAAGAAAATAACAAAATTGAGTTTTTACTTTGCGAAGATAATGATACGGAATTGTTAGAGACTAAGATTTTTAAGTTGACTTTGCCGGTTAAATAAATTTCATGAGAAAAACAACTCTTTTGTTACTACTGCTTGTCATTCTTTTGGGAGGAGGTTATCTATTTTATACTTTTAAAATAAACAAAACGAAAAAAGAATATTATAAAACTTTATCTCCAAAAGATTTAGATCCAAAATCGTTCATTAAGCTTTTCAAAGAAAGATATAATAAAACACCAATAAATAGTATGTCGATGATGGGCGATTTTCCTGAAAATTGGGTAAAATCAAATAATGTGGAATATTTAATGTCGATTATGAATTCTCGTGAAAAATGTTGTGGGTATATGAATGTATTTTCCTCTTTTATTTCGAATGAAAATGCTGAGGTTGGAGGTTTTGCAATAATTTTTCTAAACTCTTATATATCAAAAACAAAAATTAATTTGGGTTTGAATTGTAATCCCAAAACAGATGAAGAATCTGTTAAAAAAATAGAAAATTGGTATAGAAACATGAAAGATAAAAATTAATCTCAGTTTTTCTCATTGCGAGGAACGAAGCAACCACACTAACAAAAGCAAATTTGCTAGTCAAAAAAGTACTGGATGAGATTGCTTCATCCCTCGCAATGATTCCCACAATAACGTAGAGACGCACAGCAGTGCGTCTCCCGTAAAGAATATCCGCCATAAATACACACTAGACGAAGACGCACTGCAGTGCGTCTCTACAGAGAAAATTGTATCTTTAAAACATCTATTAAAAGAATAAACGCCTTTTTTAAACTTTTTTTCATCATCGTCCCAACCTTTTTGATTTTTCATCTCTCTTTAGTATAAAGACAACAATTGTGATAAACGAAACGCTAATTTCTAACTGCAAAAAAATGAACCGAGATGCTCAGCGTCAGGTTTATGAGCATATGGCTCCAAAATTGTATCGCCTTTGCAAACGATACCTCAAAAAGGAAGAAGAAATAGAAGAAGCTATGGCTGACGCTTTCTATACCATATTTACAAAACTGGAACAACTAAAAGAAGTTCTGGCTTTTGAGGCGTGGGCACGAAGAATAACAGTTAACCATTGTTTGGCAACCATCAGGAAAAATACCAATTTCAATATGTATCTTGATGATGTCAAATTGCTTTCGCAACCTTTTACAGAAGAAATTAATTCGCTAGAAGAAGAAGATTTACTCAATTTACTAAACCATATTCCAGACGGCTGTAAAACTGTTTTTAACCTTTTTGTTATTGAAGGTTTTGCACACAAAGAAATAGCCGTGATGCTTAACATTTCTGAAGGCACATCAAAATCACAATTGAATGCCGCTAAAACAAAGCTAAAGGAATTAGTAAATAAATTGTATTACCAAAAAGCAAAATAGTGATGGACAATCAAGATAAAATATTCGATAAATTTAAAGATGCTGCACATAATGCGGAGTCTAAGAACTTTCCGGGAATGGAGAAAGTCTGGACCCGAGTTGAAGATAAACTGGACAAGAAAGAAGATAAAAAAACAATCTCGTTATGGAAGAAAATTGCCATTGCAGCTTCTCTTTTATTATTAATATCTATAGGTTCTCAGTTTATAAAATCAGATAAAACAGCTATTCAGGATACTAAAGTTGTAATTAAAGAAAATATAGAACAAAACATTTTAGAGAAAAATAAAACTGTTGTTTCTTCAGAATCACCACTACTTCCAAAACCCGAAGCGCTTAAAATTTTAGATAAGCAAATCACCAGAGAAAACAATGTAGCAGAAACAAATATCTATATTACTGAGCCTGTGGGAGCAGGAACTGCAGATGCAATAATTGTCGAAGAACCAGCCGCTGCACCCATACAGGCTGATTATGCCATAGAAGAGGATAATAATAATTTGAAAGATAAAGCAGCTCAAAATTTAGATTATTCCAGAACTGTAGAAAGAGAATCGGCTAAAGTTGCTTTTGCTGATAAGCAACCACAAATGGCTAAAAAAAGTGCTCCGCTAATTGTTCTTAACGGAAATGCAATATCGCACAGCGATGACAAAAAAAGAGATAAAATGATGCAGGCAGAACTTCCGAATTTACAACCTGAAAATGTAGATTCTCTGGTAGTTTTAGATGCTCCTTTATATATTATTGACGGAATATACTATTCTGAAAATGATTTATTTGGCACAAATCCCACAAGTCCGTATGCACCTTTGAATAAACAGGAAATTAAAACCATTACAGTTCTTCAGGACTTAGAAGCCACATCAAAATATGGTGAAAAAGGTAAAAAGGGAGTTGTAATAATTACCACTAAAACCGGGAAACCAGCAGCTAAAAACTAGCTAAAAAACAAAATTTTAATTTAAAAATTACTATCATGAAAAACGTAAAACTTATTTCATTAGCCCTTTCTATGCTTATATGTTTCGTATCAATGGCACAGGAAAAAACAATTACCGGAACTGTTACAGACAAGTCAAATCAGGCTTTGCCGGGTGTGAGTATTGTTATTAAGAAATCAAAAAAAGCAACACAAACAGATTTTGACGGAAAGTATTCTATTCAGGCTGAAACCGGAGATGTTTTGATTTTTAGCTACATTGGTATGAATACTCAAAATGTTACAGTCAAACAATCCAATATAATCAATGTAATATTACAGGAAAACAGCAATCAATTGCAAGAAGTTGTCGTGGTAGGCTACGGAACATCAGAACAGGAAGACAATAGCTATTATAGACCTGTAGAAAAAAGAAGAACATCTAAACCAGCCAGGGAACCTAAAGGTAAAATGGTAAGTTTACCAGTTTCTTCAAACTATGTGCAGGCTGCTCCAAGTCAAAATATGATAATTAGAGGCACTCAATCTATTTCTTCTAAAGATGAACCTTTATATATCGTTGACGGAGTTCCGGTAAAGGCAAAACAATTCGCTAAAATTAATCCAAATGATGTTCAGGATGTAAAAGTCCTAAAGGATATTGATGCAACTTCAATTTATGGAAGCAGAGCCTCAAACGGAGTGGTAATTATTGATACAAAAAACGGGATTTATAAAAACCTTACAGAGAAAGAACTTAATGAAAAACTGAAAATTGCCAATAATGTTCAGCCTGTAGAACCAAGTCAGGAAGATTATAATACTTTTGTAGAAAATGCTTTCGAAAGCCCTAAAACAGCACCTCTTTCTACATTTTCTATAGATGTCGATAATGCTTCTTATACAAATGTGAGACGTTTTATAAATAACGGACAAGCGGTTCCTAAAGATGCTGTTCGTGTAGAAGAAATGGTAAACTTTTTTAAATATAATTATCCGCAGCCTAAAAATTCAGATCCGTTTTCTATCAATACAGAACTAAGTGATTCACCGTGGAATTCTAAAAACAAAGTCCTTAAAATTGGTTTACAAGGAAAAAATATCCCAACAGAAAATTTGCCTGCATCCAATCTTGTATTCTTGATTGATGTTTCAGGTTCAATGAGTGACATTAATAAATTGCCATTACTGAAACAATCTTTGAAAATCCTGGTAAATGAATTACGACAAAAAGACAAAGTAGCGATTGTAGTGTATGCCGGTGCTGCTGGTTTGGTTCTTTCTCCAACGTCTGGAGATGAGAAAAAAACAATTACTGATGCTCTTGAAAAATTAAATGCCGGAGGAAGCACAGCCGGAGGAGCAGGAATTGAACTGGCTTATAAAATTGCTACTGAAAATTTTATCAAAAATGGAAACAACAGAGTAATTCTGGCTACTGACGGAGATTTTAATGTAGGAAGCACTTCAAACTCTGATATGGAAAAACTAATTGAAGAGAAAAGAAAAACAGGAGTTTTCCTGACTTGTTTAGGATATGGAATGGGAAATTACAAAGACAGTAAAATGGAAACATTGGCTGATAAAGGAAACGGAAATTATGCCTATATCGATAATATTCAGGAAGCAAACCGTTTTTTAGGAAAAGAATTTAAAGGTTCCATGTTTGCGATTGCCAAAGATGTAAAAATTCAGATCGAATTTAATCCTAAACAAATTCAGGCCTATCGATTAATTGGATATGAAAACAGAAAATTACGTCCGGAAGATTTTAAAAATGACGCTATAGACGCCGGCGAGCTGGGAAGCAATCATACCGTTACAGCTTTGTATGAAATTATTCCTGCAGGAGTTAAGAGCAATTATCTAAATGAACAACCGGATGATTTAAAATATACAAAAGTAAAAGAAAGCAGTAATAATTATAATGATGAACTTGCCACTATAAAATTCCGTTACAAAAAACCGGATGGAGACAAAAGTATCGAAATGGTACAAGTAATCGAAAACAAAACTGTTGCTATAGAAAAAGCTTCTGATGATTTTAAGTTCAGTACCGCTGTCGCTTGGTTTGGACTGAAATTAAGAGATTCAAAACTAATTTCGAACAAATCTTCTGAGGATATTTTAAAATTTGGCCAGACAAGGACTTTCAAATGATGTTGAAGGCTATAAAGCTGAATTTATTCGCCTGATTGAAGCCGCGAAATTCGATTATTAACGAAGATTTTTTTACATTTGATTTCCTTTTGAAAAATCCTTCAAAAAAATATCAGATAAAAATATTTACAAATTAATCGCAAACTAAATTTAATGAACCCAATACTAAATCAGAATCTGTTTCTTGTAAAAGAACATATCGGAATGTTTAAAGCAGCCAATAACTACGATATTTATAATCCGGAAAGCAATGAAATCATCATGAATTGCAGAGAAAACAATCTGGGCTTTTTTACTAAAATGTTCCGTTTTACAGATTATAAAAGAATGACTCCTTTTGATATTGAAATTACAACTGCTTCCGGCGAAAAAATTATCTCTGTAAAACGAGGAATTGCCTGGTTTCGTTCGACTGTTGAAGTTTTTGATGAGAAAGATCGTTTAGTGGGAACATTTAAACAAAAAATATTCTCTATTGGAGGAAAGTTCGAAATCCTGGATAAAAATGAAAAAACTGCAGCAACACTGCAGGGAAAATGGACGGGTTGGGATTTTAAATTCAGCCATGAAAACAAACAATTGGCACAGGTAAGTAAGAAATGGGCAGGAATAGGGAAAGAGTTTTTCACCAGCGCTGATAATTATGTGCTTCAAATAGAAGAAACCGTTCCGGGTGATAGTCCGCTTAGACAATTAATTCTTGCAGCAGTAATGTGTATTGATATGGTTTTGAAAGAATAAATAAGTTGTTAAACTTAGATTAAGAAAATAACTGAAAGCATCGTTTTAGGAAGCAAAAACTGTATTTTTGTGTAACTAAAATGATGCTTTTTGCATTTCTAAAAAATAAATCATGACAGACTTAAAAAATAAAAATGCCCTAATCACGGGAGCAGGAAAAGGAATTGGAAAAGCGATTGCAATTGCCTTAGCAAAAGAGGGAGTAAACCTAATTTTAGTTTCAAGAACTCAGGCTGATGTCGATCAATTAGCTGCAGAAACTACTGCTTTGGGCGTAAAATCTTTAGCTTTATCTGCTGATGTTTCAGACATTAACTCTATCAATAGCGCTGCAGAAAAAGCTTTGGCTGAATTTAAAACTATAGATATTTTAATTAATAGTGCCGGAATCGCTTCTTTTGGAAAATTCTTAGAGTTAGAACCGGAAGCGTGGGAAAGAATCATTCAGGTAAATTTAATGGGAACTTATTACACAACGCGTGCCATTATCCCAAATATGATCGAAAGACAAACAGGTGATATTATCAATATTTCGTCAACGGCAGGATTAAACGGAAATGCCTTAACAAGTGCTTACAGCGCATCAAAATTTGCTGTTCTTGGGCTTACAGATTCTTTAATGCAGGAAATGAGAAAACACAATATTCGCGTTACTGCTTTAACACCAAGTACGGTAGCAACAGATATGGCAAAAGATTTAAACCTTACAGACGGTAATCCTGATAAAGTAATGCAATCTGAAGATATTGCCGAATTAATAATTGCACAACTAAAATTAAGCCGTCGCGTCTTTATAAAAAACAGCAGTATCTGGTCGACAAATCCATAGTACTTTACAAACTTGACAAAGATCTTACCAGCCTAAAAAAAACATATGATGGAACAATATTTAAGACAATTAATTGCAATAGAATTTACAGATAAAAAAGAACTGTTTACAGGTTTCCTTATTGATTATTCTGACGATTGGATTTTGCTGCGAAATAATCCCGAAGATTTTATACTAGATGGTTTTGTAATTCTGAAAAATAAAAATATCGAAGCTGTACACAGAGATCAGGATCTTGAATTTACCGAAAAAGTAATTCGGTTGAAAGGCTTAAAAACAAATGCAGAGGATATTATTCCAATTAGAGATTTAAGCTCAATCCTAACGTATGTAAATAACAAATACGGAATTTTTCAGATTTCTAAAAAATCAGCAAAGTCAGCTTATTTAGGAAAACTAATCGAATTAAATGACGAAGAACTAACCATTGATTTCTTAGATATAAAAGGTCAGTTTGGGGGAGAATTGAGTTTTAATCCACAAAAAATAAGAGTTATCGAGTTTGATACGGATTATATTAATTCATTGAAATTAGTGATTCCTGAAGATCAAAAATAATATTATAAAACAAGAAAGCCCTTTGTGAAAAAAGGGCTTTTCATTTTCTTGCCATCCTGACGAAGGAAGGATATCCGCAAGTAACTCCATATAGAAAATCGTCAATCTTTGCGGAGTTACTTGTGGAGATTCCTCGTTCCTCGGAATGACAAATTAGACAATAATATCATTATGAAAATGATTGCCATAGCCCCGATAGAAGTGGAAATCCTTTTGTGGCGGTCCCGAGGCTTCGGGAGCCACGAAAGATTGAAACGGATAGCGGGATTAGCTCCTGAAAAAAATTAGTTTGATGTAGAAATCGAAATGACAAATTAGATTTAAGCCTCTGTCAATTTATTTAAAAACTCTAAACGAACACTTCCGTCTTCGTCGATTTTTGTTAAGTTAATTTCTTGTAATGTATTTACTAATTCAGGATTCCATGGTGTTTTTACTTTTACATAGTTTTCTGTAAAACCATGAATATATCCTTCTTTATTTTCACTTTCGAATAGAACAGTTCTGTTTGATCCTATTTGGCTTTCATAAAAAGCACGACGTTTTTTAACGGATAATCCGCGTAACATTTTACTTCGTTTAGCCCTGACATTTGCAGGAACAATTCCGGACATATTAGCGGCTTCGGTATTATCTCTTTCAGAATACGTGAACACGTGTAAATAAGAAATATCCATTTCATTCAAAAAATGATATGTTTCTAAAAAATGCTCATCAGTTTCACCTGGAAAACCTACAATAACATCAACACCAATACAAGCATGCGGCATTACTTCACGAATTTTATTGACACGTTCTGTATATACTTCACGTAAGTAACGGCGTTTCATTAATTTTAAAATATCATTACTGCCTGATTGTAACGGAATATGAAAATGAGGAACAAAAGTTCGGCTTTTAGAAACAAACTCGATTGTTTCATTTTTCAATAAATTAGGTTCTATTGATGAAATTCTCAAACGCTCAATTCCGTCTACTTTATCCAATGCCTGAACCAAATCAAGAAAAGTATGTTCGTGTTTTTTATTCCCGAATTCCCCTTTTCCGTAATCCCCAATATTTACTCCCGTTAAAACAATCTCCTTAATGTTTTGAGATGAAATTTCTTTAGCATTTTGCAAAACGTTTTCTAACGCATCACTTCTTGAAATTCCTCTGGCTAACGGAATAGTACAATATGTACATTTATAATCACAACCATCCTGAACTTTCAGGAAAGCACGGGTACGGTCTCCAATAGAATAACTACCCACATAGAAATCAGCTTCTGAAATTTCACATGAATGAACTTCACCCATATCATTTTTACTCAAATCATGAATATAATCCGTGATTTTAAACTTTTCGGTTGCTCCTAAAACCAAATCAACACCGTCAACAGCTGCTAATTCCTCAGGTTTTAATTGCGCATAACATCCTACTGCAGCGACAAAAGCCTTGTCATTAAGTTTCATTGCTTTTTTTACAACCTGCTTAAATTGCTTATCGGCATTATCAGTAACTGAACAGGTATTAATGACATAAATGTCTGCTATTTCTTCAAAATCAACACGATCAAAACCTTCATCATTAAAGTTTCTGGCGATTGTAGAAGTTTCTGAAAAATTCAATTTGCAACCAAGCGTATAAAAAGCAACTTTTTTTCTATTTTCCATGGGAATAAACTACGTTTTAAGTAGTAAGATATTATATTTACATCTCTTTTGAAGAGTTTGCAAATTTACATACAATATTCTTTAAAATAAAATCAATAATATACTATATATCAATATTTTGCGACAAAGTTATATTTCAATAGAGCATAAAAATAATAAAACAAACAAAATAAGCGATGAATAAAAGTCATGCGTGAAAAATAAATTTATGTTTTCGATAAGAATAAAATGACAAAATCATCGATTAAGTGCAAATAACATCGATTAAATACATTTTTTAAAGCGTTAAATTCAAATTTTCTTACATTTAACTTTGTTTACATCATTTTTTAGAAGTAATTTCACTTCATCAAAAAGCAGTTAAATAAAATTATATTATTTAAACAATAATTAAGTCATAACAATTTTGATTTTCCATCGTTATGTTGTTGTTTTGTTATTATAAAAAATGGGAATGCCGAAAACCAGAAAGAGTAGGCAACAATTAAAAATTAAAACTCCATATGAAAGCATTTTTACCCACAATCTGCTTGATGTTCTTAACCATTTTTAGCTCGCAAGCGCAAACAAATGCTCCAGCTACGAATCCATTTCCATCTATTAGTACATTGACAACATGGGCGAGCTTAAACTCTCAATCACAATTTGATATTGCAATTCGTGCGGTTGGATTTAAATTTGAAGTAAAAGAACCGGGTGAAGGCTCAACTGCTTACACTTATATTCGTAAAGTAACCGTAAATGAAGTAAACTATACTGACAGGATTGTTTACAGAATTACTAATAATAATTCAGCAAGTATTATTTCTTTAGTAACAGCTTCTACTGATTTGGTAAGCTTATATACGCCTCAATTGTCTACTTTTAAAAACAACAATTGCAAAACCGAAATGTCTAAAGATAAAAACACTACTTGTACTTGTTACGAAAGTGCCAATTTTGCAATCGATCTTTGCGACGAACGTGTTAAGTTGACAATGGGTGATGGAAATAAATATTTTGTTTCTGTAGCTAAAAAATAATATTCAATACTTTTTCTTTAAAGTATTAAAAACTACGAGCTGTTTTCCAAATCTTTGTAGATCTTAAATAAGAAGGCCACAAAGATTTGGAACGCATTTCTTAGGATTTTATATGTTCGGATTTTTTAATTCGTACCAAACTTCCAATTCTTCTTCGTATTCAAAAGAGTTTACATAACGTAAACCCAGCTTTTCCAGAATTCTTCTTGAGTTTTCGTTTCCTGCATCTGCATAAGCATACAATGCATCAACTTTCATTACATTAAAAGCATAATCTACAAAAGCTTTTCCGGCTTCTGTAGCATATCCTTTTCCCCAATGTTTTTCGATAAAACGATATCCAATTTCATAAAAATCTTTATGATTATTGATTTCATTGGTTATAAACTTAATTCCGGACCAACCTAAAAACGCATTGGTTTCTTTAAGAATAACAGCCCAACGACCTGTTCCGAAATCTTTGTATTGCTGTTGTACATTTTTGACATAACCAATACTTTCCTCGATACTTTTCACGGGTTTATTTCCAACAAAAAGATGTACGTTTGGATTAGAATCCAATTCAAACATTCCATCAACATCAGACATCTGTAATTCCCTCAAAAGTAATCGCTCTGTTTCTATTGGCTCTTTCATCCCAAATAATCTTAATTTAAAATATAGCGTTGCACAACCTCAGCAACTCCATCGTTATTATTTGAAGCTACTATTATATTTGCTTTGTCACGCAGTTCAGGCGTCACATTATCGACCCAAACTCCAAGTCCCGCATATTCGATCATTGTCAGGTCATTTCCTGCATTCCCTACAGCAATAATTTCACTTTGATGAATGTTAAGCTTTTCAGCCAATAGTTTAATACTTGCTGCCTTATCAATTCCGTTTTGAGCCGCTTCTAAGAAAAAAGGCTTAGACATCGCAATACTTAAATGAGGCATTGTAGCTTTTAAATCCTTCTCTACTTCTTTTAAATATGAAGGCTCTGCCAATAAAATACATTTTACGGCAGGTTTAGTAACTGCTGCTTTAAAATCAGGCACTTTATTGTGTGGTAATCCAGTAATTTCTTTTTCGATTTCTATATACTCAGAATCTGTTTCGCTTATAATTTCACCATCAAGGTAAGTAATAATATGAGTTTTCATTTTTATACTATAATCGTATAAATCATGAATTTGTTCCGGTGTTAAACATTGTTCAAACAAAACAAGATCATCTTTTACTGTACTGATTACTGCACCATTAAACGAAATAATATAAGAATCATTTAAATCTAATTGTAAGTCTTTTGCATAAGCCGTCATTGCAGATGTTGGTCTTCCTGAAGCCAGGACCACATAAACTCCTTTTGCCTGAGCCTCAAGAAGAACTTTTTTGTTAAGCGCTGAAATTTTATGATCGTCTGTCAACAAGGTATCATCCATGTCGAGCACTAGCATTTTATATTGCATATTTTTTTAGTTTTCAGTTTTTAGTCGCAGTATACAGTCTTAGTTTTCAGTGCTTACTGAGACTGAAAACTGAGACTATTTCCTTATCTAAAGACTCATTCTGAATTCTTCAATAACCGGATTTGCCTTTGCAAAATCTGTTTCCTGAATAAATACTTCAACGGCTAAATCAGATTGTCCAAAACCTCCCAAACGAGCTGATTGAATATTATCTTTTTTTACTGTTTCTACTCCCGCTTGTTCTAATCTTTCCTGCAAAGCAAGTGCTAAAACTTCACTTCCTGAATACACTTTCATTAATCCCATTATATTCTGTTTTTGTAATTATTTTAATTCTTTATTGTAATATTATTTTGAGTTGATTTTGAAAATCACTGTTTTCATTCATTCCAGTATGTTCCTGATCTTTTAACGGGTAAAAATGTCCATTACTTTTTAAAAGATGACTTAAACGAACTGAATTTTCATAAGGTATCAATTGATCCTGCATTCCATGAAAAATATAAATTGGCACTTTGATCTTTGGCAAATATTCGTATGTTTCCAGACTAAACTTCTTCAGAAAATCAGGAAAAAACCGAACTTTACTGCTCGACAATTCTGTAAAACTATAATAAGGTGATTGCAAAATTAAAGCCTTCGGATTATTCTGTGACGCTAAAATAGCTGCGAATCCGGAACCAATTGAATAACCTGTGATAATAATTCTATTCTCAGCATATCGTTTGGTTAAGGTTTTATAAGCAATAGAAATATCTTTATTTAATTGATCTTCATTCTCTATTTCTCCTTCGCTTTTACCAAAACTTCTATAATCCAGAATAAAAATATCATATCCTAGATTGGTATAAATTTTAGCAATTTTTCCCCAGGTTTCTAATGTTCCTGCATTGCCATGAAGATAGAAAACCAAACCTTTAGAATTTTCAGCCTTAAATAATAAACCATTTAATTTTACACCATCAAAAGATTCAATATCTAATTCTTCAAATTTATGCTGATAATCAAACTGGAAATCTTTTGGTAATCTGGCACTCTGAAAAACCATTCCAACCTGATTGAAATACACATAGAAAATAATGACTGCATAAATAAAAACAAAAAACGCAAGAAGCACAATTGTCAAAAATTTAAGTGTTTTCAACATCTCCATAGATTACTTTTTTTAGTTTTCAGTCGTAGTCACAGTTTTCAGACTGAGACTGAAAACTACCACTTTATTCCTCTTCCTGAATATCGTCTTCTTCTTCATCAAGCTCCTCTTCGCCTTCTTCATCCATATCAAACAAAAATGGTTCTAACATCATCTTATCTGCTAAAATTTCGATACGTTCTGTCAATGTTTCAGCAAAAATAATACGTTGCGTTTTTGTGATACTGTTAGAAATACGCATGATTTTAGTTTCATGACGTAACTTCAACATAGGATCTGCATCGTCGATAATAAACATCTTCAAACGGTTTACATTATATCCCGCAGTGGTAAACATATCACTGAGTTTATTTGGAGTTCCAATTAAAACATCTATTCCAGTAGAAATATAATTTTTATCATAATCTGTATCTCCTTTATCATGTACGCCGTAAACTTCAAGATTGGTATATTTTCCGTATTTTTCAAAAAGCGCTTCCATTTCCAATACTTTTGCCTTATCCTCTACAAAAATCAAAGCACGTGGCGATTCTTCTGTATGACCTGCCAATTGCTGGATTACATTTATTACAATTGTAGTCGATTTTCCGCTTCCTGCCGGAGAAAGAATAATGCAATCTGCACCACTTTTTATCGTCGAAAAAGTTTCCTGCTGCAAAACATTTGCCTCAGTTAAACCATTTTCGATTAAAGCGTCTTGTAATTTTTCGTTTATTTTCTTTAGTTTCATATTCTAATTTTAGATTTATGATTTTAGAATTTAGATTCTAAAATCACTATTTGCTTGCAAACATTTTTACATCTGTTTCAGAAATTTCGTTACCTCCTAAAATGATCAATCTTTCGACTACATTTCGAAGTTCACGGATATTTCCTGTCCAATCGTATTCCTGCAATAATTTTATGGCTTGCGCCGAAAATACTTTAACCACATTTCCTTGTTCTGAAGCAATTTTTGCTGCAAAATGTCTTATCAAAGCCGGAATATCATCACGTCTTTCATTCAATGGCGGAACTTTTATCAAAATTACAGCCAGACGATGGTATAAATCTTCTCGGAAACGTCCTTCGGCAATTTCCGTTTTTAAATCTTTATTTGTTGCAGCCACAACTCTCACATCGACTTTTATATCTTTTTCGGCACCAACTCTGGTAATCATACTTTCTTGTAAAGCGCGTAATACTTTGGCTTGCGCCGAAAGACTCATATCTCCAATTTCATCTAAGAAAATAGTTCCTTTATCGGCTGCTTCAAACTTTCCTGCACGGTCTTTTACTGCTGATGTAAAGGCACCTTTTACGTGGCCAAACAATTCGCTTTCGATCAGTTCACTTGGTATAGCAGCACAGTTTACTTCAATTAAAGGAAAATTAGCACGCTCGCTTTTTTCATGTAATTGATGCGCTACTAATTCTTTTCCGGTTCCGTTTGGTCCGGTAATCAAAACTCTGGCTTCAGTTTGAGCTACTTTATCAATCATAACTTTAATATGATTAATAGCTTCACTCTCACCTACCATTTCGTAGTTCTTGCTTACTTTTTTCTTTAGGATTTTATTTTCAACTACAAGTTGTTTTTTATCTAAAGCATTACGGACTGTATTTAGTAAACGATTTAAATCCGGTGGTTTTGAGATATAATCAAACGCTCCCAAACGCATGGTATGAATCGCAGTTTCCATATCGCCATGTCCTGAAATCATAACCATAGGAATTTCAGGTTTTATTTTTTTAGCTTCTTCCAGAACCTCAACACCGTCCATTTTTGGCATTTTGATATCACACAAAACCAAATCATAGTCGTTGTTTTTTATTTTTTCAAGTCCCGCAACACCATCTTCTGCTTCCTCTACCTGATAAGTGTCGTTCTCTTCTGATAAGATTTTTACCAAAACTCGCCTAATCGAGGCTTCGTCTTCTATAATTAGTATTTTACTCATTCTTTTTAAAGATGCTAAGATACTAAGACGCTAAGTTTCTGAGTTTTTTAGCTAAAATCTTAGCATCTCAGAAACTTAGAATCTTAGAATCTCAAGTTAATATTTAAGCCATCTGTACAATTCTTTCCAGGTTGGTTTTTTGCCGTACATTAAAATACCTATACGGTAAATTTTTGCTGCGAACCAAACCACAAGAAAAAAAGTAGCAAACAATAATGATACCGAAATTGCGATTTGCCACCACGGTACTCCAAACGGAAGTCGCATTAACATTACAATTGGTGAGGTTAACGGAATCATCGAAAATATAACTGCAATTGTTCCGTGAGGATCATTGACAACAGTAAAAAATCCGATGTAAACACTTAAGATAAGCGGCATTAATATAGGCAAAAGAAACTGTTGCGAATCCGTTTGATTGTCAACAGCAGCTCCAATTGCTGCATAAAATGAACTATATAAAAAGTAACCTCCCACGAAATAAATTACAAATCCAATTAAGATACTTACGATTGGCAAATTCCATAATTCGCTAATGTACATTTGGGCACTTCCGGACATTTCGTTTTGTGCTGACTGCATTAATTCTGGCGAAATTCTGGCTGTTGGACCAACATTTACACCAAAAAATGCCGAAGCGGCAAACATTAATCCTAAACCAATAATAGCCCAAATCATAAATTGTAACAATCCTGCAAGTGATGTTCCGATGATTTTACCAATCATTAACTGAAATGGTTTTACAGATGAAATAATGATTTCGATAATTCGGTTTGTTTTTTCTTCTATCACGCTTCGCATGACCATATTTCCGTAAATGATAATAAACATCATGATCAAATAGCCAAATGCGCCTCCAATACCAATTTTTATTTCATTCAATCCTTTTAGACTTTCTTCGCCGGAAGCTTTTATCAAATGCATATTAACAGCCGATTGTGCTTTTTGAATGGCCAAGGTATCCAGTTTTGCTTTTTCCAGATTTATCTTTGTGATTTTCTCCGCGATAACATCCTGTGTTTTTTCTATAAAAGAAATACTTGGGCTATTGTTCGAAATAAACTCAATTTTACTTTCCAGCTCTTTTAAATTATTTGCTTTTGGAATAATAATTAATCCATCAAAATTTTCATTTGTAATACTGTCCTTTAATGCTTTTACATTAAGTTCAGACAAGTTCAAATATTTAAAAGCTGCTTCTTTTTTATTCTGCTTTACAAAATCATTAGCAAATAAACCTGTTTCATCATGAATGGCAATTCGTTTTGTTTCTGCTTTCATCGAACTCAAATAACCAATAAATCCAGCTATTGCAACAAACAGTAACGGACTTAAAAAAGTCATGACAACAAAAGACTTATTGCGAACTTTTGCAATAAACTCTCTTTTTATAATTAATGAAATAATACTCATTTTTTAGATTAATTAGATTTTTAGACTTCTTAGATTATTAGATTTTTTTTTTAGATTTCCAGATTCTGTCTAAGAATCTAAGAAGTCTAACGATCTAAAAATCTATCCGGTTACTGTTTGAATGAAAATATCGTTTACACTTGGTATTTTCTCTACAAAATGTGTCACTTGCCCACGTTGTGTTAGAATATTCAGTAATTCATTCGGGGTCGAATTTCCAATTTGAATATCTAATTTCAAATCATCATTTAAGGATTTAAAATTTGCAGGCGAAACAGTAAATTTTTGTGTGATATCATACATCAAACCTTCAACATTACTTGTCAGAATTCCAACTTCAAAACTATTGGTTCTAAACTGACGTTTTACATCGCTTAGTTTTCCTTCTATTAATTTATTTGATTTATGAATTAAGGCAATATGATCACAAAGTTCTTCGACACTTTCCATACGATGTGTCGAAAAAATGATTGTTGCTCCCTGTTCTCTCAGTGCCAGAATTTCATCTTTGATAACATTGGCATTTACAGGATCAAATCCCGAAAAAGGTTCATCGAAAATCAATAATTTTGGTTTGTGCAATACACAAACTACAAACTGAATTTTTTGTGCCATTCCTTTAGAAAGTTCCTGGATTTTTTTGTTCCACCAACCCTGAATTCCCAAACGGTCAAACCAATATTCTAACTGAATTTTGGCTTCGGCTTTAGAAAGTCCTTTCATTTGTGCCAGATACAAACATTGCTCTCCTACTTTCATAGAAGTATATAATCCTCTCTCTTCAGGAAGATATCCAATAGTCTGCACATGTTTGGGCTGCAATTTTTCACCATCCAGAATTATTTCGCCACTATCCGGCAAAGTAATTTGATTTATGATTCGTATAAGAGAAGTTTTTCCAGCTCCATTGGGGCCTAATAACCCGTAAATACTACCTTTTGGTACATTTAATGAAACTTCGTTAAGCGCTACATAATCACCGTATTGTTTTACGACTTTATGTACTTCGAGTAAGTTGCTCATGCTATATTTTAGATTTTCTGCTTCAGTTTGATCATTATGATCATGAGCCTGTAAAAGTAAATAATTCGAAGCGAATCTTTGTATAATTACGCAAAAAACCCATTCTAAATTTATATTAGAATGGGTTTTAAAATTTATTTGATTCTTTTAGAAAAAGTTTAGCTTATGAAAACATATCTTTTACTTTCTCAAAAAATGATTTTTCTGATTTTTCAGGGCTTGGTACGAAGTGTTCATCATTCAGAGCATTTTCAAAAAACTGTTTTTGCTCTTTATTAAGTGTCTTTGGTGTCCAAACATTTACGTGAACCAATAAATCACCACTTCCGTAACCGTTTATACTTGGAATACCTTTTCCTTTTAATCTTAATATTTTTCCGGATTGAATTCCTTCTTCTAATTTAATACGAACTTTTCCGTTTATTGCTTCGATATCTTTAGAAACTCCTAAGACAGCTTCAGGGAAACTAATATATAAATCGTAATGAATGTTTTCACCTTCGCGTTTCAGGAATTCGTGCTCTAATTCTTCGATAGCTACAATCAAATCACCAGGAATACTATTTCCCGGAGCATCGTTTCCTTTATTAGAAACTTTTAATTGCATGCCATCAACAACTCCAGCAGGAATTTTGATTGATACTGTTTCATCTTCCTGAATCATACCTTGTGAATCTGCTTCAGAAGGTCTTTTATCTAAAATTTGACCGGAACCACCACAAGTAGGACAAGTAGATGCAGATTGCATTCTTCCTAAAATAGTATTGGTTACACGCATTACTTGTCCCTGACCATTACAAGTCGAACATGTTTTGTATGTAACGCCTTTAGCCTGAACTTTACGTTTTACTTTTACTTTTTTCTCAACACCGTTTGCAATTTCTTCTAAAGTTAATTTTACTTTAATTCGAAGATTGCTTCCTTTAGCACGACGAGGACCTCCGCCACCGCCTCCGCCGAAACCACCAAAACCGCCACCAAAAATATCTCCAAACTGGCTGAAAATGTCATCCATATTCATACCACCGTGGCCACCGCCGCCAAAACCTCCTGAACCATCAAAAGCTTGATGTCCGTATTGGTCGTATTTAGCTTTTTTGTTAGGATCGCTTAGAACTTCATAAGCTTCTGCCGCTAATTTAAAGTTTTCTTCTGCCTCTTTGTCGCCTGGATTTTTATCCGGGTGATATTTCAATGCACTTTTTCGATACGCTTTTTTAATTTCGGCAGCATCGGCATTTTTTGAAATGCCTAGTATTTCGTAAAAATCTTTTTTCATAATTTAGGTTAAATTCCATCCCGATAATAATCAGGATAAATTCCAAAATCCAATTCTTAAAAAATTGATATTCAGAATCTAATTTACATTTTTAGTTTCCGATAACCACTTTAGGGAAACGAATAATTTTGTCTCCTAATTTGTATCCTTTTTCAATAACATCGACAATTTTCCCTTTTAATTTATCAGACGGAGCCGGAATTTGGGTAATTGCCTCAGCAAAATCAGCATTAAAAGCATCACCTGCTCTTACTTCAACTTGTTCTAAACCTTTAGATACCAAAGTGCTTTTTAGTTTTTCATAGATCAACTCTACTCCTTTTTTCAGATTTTCATCTTCAGATTTGTTGATTTCTACAGTCGCTCTGTCAAAATCATCCAAAACAGGAAGCATTGCTAACAAAACTTCTTGGTTTGCTGTTTTAAACAAATCGATACGCTCTTTTGAAGTTCTTTTTTTGTAATTTTCAAATTCAGCAAATAATCTCAAAAACTTATCTTTTTCTTTTGCCAAGTCTTGAGCCAATTGCTCTTCAACACTTAATTCTTCAACAATTAATTGTTCACCGTTGGCGTTGTTCTCTAACGTTACATCATCTAATTCCTGATCGAACTCTGTATTTTCCGTAGTCATATTACTTTTATTTTTAAAAATATTTTTAAACTTCATTTTTTATTCTTTCTGTTGGATTGCAAAATTACTGCCAAATGTTTTAAAATGTCAAATTGTCACTTTATTACAAATGAGGCTTTTAAAAAGCGAATGAAATCCCACAAAATTTAATACAATTTTAAGACTATTACGTTTTAGTTGTAGTATATTTGAGATCCAAATTGGAAATTATAGTATTATCTATCAAAATTGAATTTAAGGGTTGGCCTCGGCTTCATAAATAATTATTAATTCAAGTTTACCTTATATTAAAAAAAGCTTCGCCTATTACAGACGAAGCTTTTTTTTATGCTTTTACCTTAACTCCTCAAAAGCCTCTGATAAATAATTAATAACTATTGTTATTTGATATATTTTATTGCACGGGCGGAGGGATTCGAACCCCCATCAACGGTTTTGGAGACCGCTATTCTACCCTTGAACTACGCCCGTAACTTAAGGCCGCAAATTAAATGCTTTTTTTTCTTTTCTACCAACTATTTGACGCAAATTTTAAAAGATTTAAGCTTATAAACGCTAACAATTCAGTAACATAATCACCATCAAACCTTTGAGAAATTCGCGTCTTTTTAATCAAATTACAATTTTGTGAACTTTGTAATTAATTCCGCCACGAATTCACGAATAAAAATCATTTTAATATGTGAATCTGTGGCAAAAAAACTTATCCCTATTCCCGGTTAAGCCAGTAAAGCAGCTTTTAATCCTTCAAAATCAACAGAGATTTGCTCTCCTGAAACCAGATTTTTAAGCGAATATGAATTGGAGGCAATTTCCTGATCGCCGGCAATTACTGCAAACGGAATCAAACGTTTATCTGCATATTGAAATTGCTTGCCTACTTTTACATTATCAGGATACAATTCAACTTTTATGTTTTCTTTTCTCAATTTCTGAATCGCTTGTGAAGCGTACAAAGCCTCAACATCTCCGTAATTAATAAATAATGCTTTTGATGTTGCCGCAACAGTTTCCGGAAACAATTGTAATTCTTCGAGAACTAAATAAATACGATCAAGACCAAAAGAAATTCCAACTCCACTCATGTTTTTCAATCCAAAAATACCTGTTAAGTCATCGTATCTTCCGCCTCCGCCAATAGAGCCCATTGAAACTGTTTTTGGCGCTGCTACTTCAAAAATAGCACCCGTATAATAATTCAATCCACGCGCAAGGGTTACATCAAGATCCAGAGTTGCCGTTGCCAAACCTAAAATTGCCACATTGTCACAAATAAATTTAAGTTCCTCCACACCTTTCATTCCTTCTTCAGATTCTGCTAATAAATCTGAAAGCTGATTTATTTTATCTGAAAATGTTCCTGAAAAACTAAAAAGCGGCTGAACTTTAGACAACGCTTCTTCAGCAATACCTTTTTCGATCATTTCTTTTTTCACACCATCTTCACCAATTTTATCCAGTTTATCAAGAGCCACTGTAAAATCGATCAATTTATCCGATGCTCCAATTACTTCGGCAATTCCGGATAATATTTTTCTGTTGTTTATTTTAATAGTCACTCCTTCTAAACCTAAAGAAGTAAAAACAGTATCATATAACTGAACCAATTCTACTTCCTGCCACAATGATTTTGAGCCTACAACATCAGCATCACATTGATAAAATTCTCTATAACGTCCTCTTTGCGGTCTGTCGGCTCTCCAAACAGGCTGAATCTGATATCTTTTAAAAGGAAACTCAATTTCGTTCTGGTGCTGCACCACATATCTCGCAAAAGGAACCGTTAAATCATAACGCAATGCTTTTTCTGAAATTTTTCCGGTAAATTTATTCAGCTCAATTCTTTGATCCAGGTTTATTGTTTCAGCAGAATTTGCTTGCAGTGCTTCTATAGATTCCGGTAATTCAATTTTATTTTTATTAAAGAAAAAATTACCTGAATTCAATATTTTAAAAATCAAACGATCGCCTTCTTCTCCATATTTACCCATCAATGTATCTGAATTTTCAAATGAAGGGGTTTCGATGGGCTGAAAACCAAATTTCTCGAAATTATTTTTTATAGTCTGAATTATATATTGACGTTTTGACACCTCTGCAGGTGAAAAATCTCTTGTTCCTTGTGGTATGCTTGGTTTTGAAGCCATTTTTCTTTTTATTTTAAATTGCTGATTTTAGCTTCTAGATTTGGCTTAAAGCCGAAAATCCAAAACTTTCTTAGATTATTTAGATTTCATTATCTCGAATCGACTGCAAATATCTTATTTTTTAAAATAAATAATGCCAGTTCGAAAACAAACTTGTAACAAAAAACGTATTTTCGTGACAAATTGGTCATGATGCTAAAATTATTTAAAGAAAATATCCGAATTGCTTTTGGTTCTATCAAAACACAATTATTGCGTACTATTCTTACCGTTTTAATTATCGCTATCGGGATTACCGCTTTGGTAGGAATCTTAACGGTGGTAACAGCTCTTGAAAATACCATTTCGACTAATTTTGCTTCTATGGGAGCAAATACGTTCAACATTAACCAATACGAAAACAATTTAAAAAACCGCGGAAGTAATGAGCGTGAAATCATTAACCCAATTATTTCTTACCCTGAAGCGGTTGCTTTTAAAAACAAATACAAATATCCTTTTACAGAAACTTCTTTATCTTTTACAGCAACAAAAACGGCTGAAGTAAAATATATGGACAAAAAAACCGATCCTGAAATAAGCATTCTGGGTGTTGATGAACATTTTATCACCAATTCAGGTTTAGAGATAAGTTCCGGCCGTAGTTTTAATCAATTTGATATTGAAAACAATACTTATTCCTGCGTCGTAGGATCAGATTTTGAAAAAGGTTTATTAAAAGACGTGAATCCAATTGATAAAATAATTTCGATTCGCGGTGCTCGTTTTAAAGTTATTGGAGTTCTAAAAGAGAAAGGATCAACATTTGGGAACAGTCAGGATTTACGTGTTTTGATTCCAATACAGGTTGCAAGATCATTATTTACTGCTCCAAATATCAATTATACTTTAAGTGCAATGGTTGCTAAAAAAGAACTTCTTGATGAAGCGATTGATAATGCTACAAGTACAATGCGAAGAGTGCGAAAATTGAGCCCTGTTCGCGACAATAATTTCGGAATTGGCCGCAGCGATGATTTGATAAACCGCATTCTTGGAATCACAAAATACTTAGGCTGGGCATCCTGGATCATCAGTGTTATTACCATTTTAGGATCTTCGATTGCCTTAATGAACATTATGATCGTTTCAGTTACAGAACGTACACGCGAAATAGGAGTTAGAAAAGCTTTAGGAGCAAAAAAAATAACAATAGCTGTTCAATTTTTTATCGAAACTTTATTGATTGGACAAATTGGAGGTTTGATTGGTATTATAATCGGAATTCTTTTGGGTTTTGCTATCGCAACTGCAATGAGTTTTGTATTTGTAATTCCGTGGGTAGCCATTTTTGCTGCTTTTGCAACTAGTTTTACCGTAGCCATTGTTTCAGGTTTATATCCTGCAATCAAAGCTTCTCAATTAGATCCAATTGAAGCTTTACGTTATGAATAATCATGATATTTAATCTCAAAACTAGTATTAAGCCATAGAAACCTTGCAGGAAATCATTCTGTCATTATCATAAATATCTTTTCTTAATTCGATATTTGTAAAATTCATATTTTCGAGCAATTCCCTCATTTCATCACCCAAATACTGATTGATTTCAAAATATAATTGTCCATTTTTTAAAAGATTATTTTGAGCCAGTTTTGCTATTTTTCGATAAAAAACCAAGGCGTCATTATCTTCTACAAAAAGCGCGAGATGCGGTTCATAATCCAGGACATTCTTTTTAATTTCCTGCTTTTCTAAATTACGAACATAGGGCGGATTTGAGACAATAATATCAAAATCATATTTTAGGACTTCAAGTTCCAAAATATTTTTAAACATAAATGTCACTTCTACGTTATTATTTATTGCATTCTTCTTAGCTGTTTCTAATGCTTTTTTCGAAACATCAATTGCATACACTTCGGCATTCTGAATATTTTTTGCCAGAGAAATAGCAATACATCCACTTCCGGTACCAATATCCAGAATTTTAATTTTTTTAGAATTATCAATCTTAGAATTTTCATTGATAATCCATTCTACTAATTCTTCAGTTTCCGGTCTTGGAATCAAAACATTTTCGTTGACTTCAAAATCCAAACCAAAAAAATTAGTTTTCCCTAATAAATACTGGATTGGAACTTCCTTTTTTAATTGGGCCAAAAATGAATCCCATACAACAAAATCACTTTCTGAAAAAGTTAACTCATGATTTAATGCTAAATCAATTTGTCGTAATTTATGTTTGTCTTCTAAAATCAAATAGAAAAAACTTTCCGCTTCGTACGCATCGTAAAAAGGCGATAATTCTTTAATAAATTGAGTACGATATTGTTTGATTTTCATTTTCTTATATCTGTTATTATAAAAAGATTTTTTTAGCAATCAAATTGCACTGCTATTTCTGAAACTTTTTTTACAGTGTCTTCGTTTTTAGCTTTAGAGGAAAGAAACAAAATCACACGTTCTTCTTCATAATTTCTATTTGCACCAAAAACAAAATCCAATTTTCCGTCTGCATCAATGTCCCCGGCAAAAAGCAACTCTACAAATGTATCCTGAAATGAATCTTCTGCAAGAAGCAATTTTTCGGTCCCATTTCCTATGGTTAGATAAAGTTTATAATTTGCTACGTTTTTAAAAATTTGTTCTTCATTTTCATCTGGATCTGTTTTAAACTGAGAAAGAACTTTTCCTTCGGCCCTAAAAACATAATCAACGCTGTTAAATGCATAAGACACTTTTTCTTTAGGCCAGACTTTTCGTTTTTTAATTTTTAAGGATTTAACACTCCCTGTTTTCAGTTCCGGAAGATCCATAAAAACAATAACTTTATTTTTAGGAGAAATTGACACCAAAGAATCTCCGGTACATTCATCAAAATCTTTTTCTGTTTTAAAATCAGCTTTTCCTAAATAATACGTTCCGTTTTCTTCATATAATTCAATCCATTTTTCACTTAAGGAAGTTGCAGGATTTTTAGCATCATAAGTTCGATAACTTCTTGGCAATAGAATATCAAATTCTTTTTTAAACTCTTCATCTGATACCGTTTCATCCTCTTTCAAAGAATCTTTAACAGTAGTTTTATTGATAATACTGCTGGTTTTTTTTACCTTTTTTTCCTGAGAACCATTACAAGAGAATAAAACCGAAACTAAAATAATTACAAAAACATTTTTTTTCATAAGCTTATAAATCTTTCAACATCCACACAGGGCAAGAACTATGCCCGGTGGATCCCATTGGGGCATCTAAATATTCAAATCCTGATTTTTCATATAATTTTTGTGCAGCGTGCATAAACGGCATTGTTTCGATATAACATTTTTCAAAACCAAAATTACGCGCTTGTTCCAAACATTTTTCCATCATTTTTGTACCAATACCCAGACCACGAGTTTTAGGCAAAAAGTACATTTTTTGTAATTCACATATATTAGAATCTCCATTTTCTAATGGTGCGATTCCTGCACAGCCTACAATTTCGCCTTCATTTTCGACTACATAATAAACGGATTGTGGCTTATTATACTCTTCAAACATTAAATCTAAATAAGGATCTTCATAAGCTGTACCCACTTTAGGTATTTCGATTTCATCAAAAACCGATCTTATTAATTGAGCAACTGCCTGATTGTCTTCTTTTTTGATAGATCTGATAATCCAATTTTTCATATTTCTTTATTCCTATTATCTATATACAAAAGTAAAAATAGTTTTTTGATAGTTTCTTAACTATTGTGTTAACTATTGAACTAAACAAAAATAACTACTTTTGCACTGTGAATATACATGAAAAATACATAAAACGTTGCATTAAATTAGCACAAAATGGGTTTGGAACTACATATCCTAATCCAATGGTTGGAAGCGTAGTTGTTTATGAAGATCAAATCATTGGCGAGGGCTGGCACAGAAAAGCCGGTGAACCGCATGCTGAAGTTAATGCAATACAATCTGTAAAAGATAAATCGTTATTAAAGAAGGCTACAATTTACGTGAGCTTAGAACCTTGCAGTCATTTTGGAAAAACACCTCCGTGCTGTGACTTAATTATAGAACATAAAATTCCTAATGTAGTCGTAGGAACTGTAGATCCAAATGAAAAAGTGGCAGGAAACGGTATTAGAAAATTAATTACTTCCGGAGCTAATGTTATTGTTGGTGTTCTTGAAAATGAATGCAACGAACTAAACAAACGCTTTTTTACATTTCATCAAAAAAAGAGACCCTATATAATATTGAAATGGGCCGAAAGTGAGGATGGTTTTTTATCTCCTGAAAAAGAAACTAATCAAGACCGAAAACCTTTCTGGATTACAAATCAATATTCAAGGCAACTGGTTCATAAATGGCGTAGTGAAGAACAAGCCATTCTAGCAGGAACCCAAACTGTTATTGACGACAATCCAAAATTAAATACCAGAGACTGGTCAGGGAATAATCCGGTAAGAGTTGTTTTAGATCAAAACAATCGCATTTCGAAAGACAGCTTTATTTTTGACGACAGTATAAAAACTATTGTATTTACTAAATCTGAAACAAACGGCTCAACAGAAAACACTAACTTTGAAATAATTGATTTTAATCAGGACATAATACCGCAGATTTTAGCTGTTTTATATCAACACCAAATTCAATCTGTTATTATTGAAGGCGGATTACAGACTTTGCAATCTTTTATAGATGAGAACATCTGGGATGAAGCCCGTATTTTTATCGGGAAAAGCATTTTCAGAAAAGGCACAAAAGCTCCCATTATCCAAAAGAAAAACCTAACGAAAATTTACTTAGAGGGTGACGAATTATTAAACATTAGAAATCATGATTGATACTATAATTTTTGACTTTGGAGATATTTTTATCAATTTAGACAAACAGGCTACCATTTCAGGATTGCAGAAATTAGGCATGACGGAATGGAATGCTGAATTGGATCGTTTGAATCTTTTGTTTGAAACGGGTGACATATCTTATGATGATTTTCTGGCAGGTTTTCAAAAAGAACTTCCAAATGCCTCAATAGAACAAATCCTTGAAGCATGGAATGCTGTTTTAGCAGATTTCCCCTTATATCGTTTAGAGTTTTTGCAAATGCTTTCTAAAAAATACCGATTGTTCTTATTAAGCAATACAGATGCTATACATATTGCAACTTTCGAAAACAAAAGTGGAATCTCTTTTTACAGCGATTTCTATCAATGTTTTGAGAAAGTTTATTTTTCGTTTGAAATTGGAATGAGAAAACCAAATGCTGAAGTTTTTCAGTACTTAATCAAAAAACACGAATTATCTCCAAAACGCACTTTATTTATAGATGACAAAAAAGAAAACACAGATTCTGCTGCTACTTTAGGTTTCCATGTTTGGAATTTGCAAGTTGGAGAGGAAGATGTCGTGGATTTATTTGATAAAAAAATAATTTAGCTTATCATTTTATCTTTCTCGCAGATTTTGCAGATATCTTAAATACCTTAAAAACAAATCTGCTTTATCTGCAAAATCTACGAGAGAAAAAGTTTAGCACAAAAATTAATCTTGAAATTTACCTTTTGGAATACAACGATACTTATAAAACAATTGCTTTTGAATCTGAAGAAATACTTTTAAAAGAAAAAGGAAGCAAATTCTTTGGCTATGCTTTTCCTATCGAAAATGAAGATGAAGTAAAACCTATTATCGAAAACTTAAAAAAACAACATCCGCATGCAGTACATTTTTGTTACGCTTATCAATTAGGTACAGCTCCCAAAATCTCCTATCGCGCTAATGATGATGGCGAGCCAAGCAATACTGCCGGAGCACCAATTTACGGACAAATACAATCTTTTGGGCTCACCAACGTTCTTGTAGTTGTTGTTCGGATTTTTGGAGGAGTAAAATTAGGTGTCGGTGGATTAATTGCTGCTTATAAAACTACAGCGCAAATGACTCTTGACGTTTGTGAGGTGATTGAAAAAACAATCGATGTTCATTTCTTAATCTGTTTTGATTATAAAAACATGAACAAAGTAATGCGGGTAATTAAAGAAAAAAAGCTGGAAATCACATCTCAGGAAATGGAAATTGATGAAGATTCCGGTTTGCCAATTGGTAAAATTAAAACAAAAACGCGCAAAAAAAATGCCGAATCTGTATTCGACATTTTTGATTTAATGTTCGAAATCGACATTAAAATTATATAATTAGTTACAAAAACCTATCTCCTTTTAACAATTAGACAAGCGTTTTAAACAATTCTAAAATATAATCCGGAGGGGCAGTTGGACGACCTGTTTTTAACGAAATAAATACTAAAATAAATACGGCAGTTGTTAATAACTCATTCGCTTCGTTATAAATCTCGCAGTCAAATTCAATCTTGACAGATGACTGACTTTTGAAAGCAGTATGAATCGTAAGGAGCTCATCGTAGCGTGCCGATTTTTTGTAATTTATTTGCATGGAGACGATCGGCAATCCAATTCCGCTTTCTTCCATACTTTTATACGAAATCCCTTTATTTCTAAGCCATTCCACACGTCCTATCTCAAAATAAGGGATATAATTTCCGTGATAAACAACTCCCATTTGGTCTGTTTCTGAGTAACGAACACGCACTTGCGTTTGATGATTTTTCATTATTTATATATTAAAAAAAATTAGCTTCCAAAAGTTCACTTACAACATTTTTTTATAAAATTAGAGTCCAAAATATTTTTTTTTACAGAAATTTGTTCACATATTTGTTATCCCGAAATACGGAATAAAATTGCTCCTTTTTTATTAGGAGAATCTTTATCAATAATAAAAAATTTATCTGAATCTATGACTAAAACTGCTCAATCGGTATGGGAAAACTGTTTGTCCTTTATAAAAGACAATATTCAAGATCAAGCCTACAAAACTTGGTTTGAACCAATCAAATCAGTTGAGCTAACCGACAACGCGTTATATATTCAAGTACCAAGTAAATTCTTCTACGAATGGCTGGAAGAACATTACGTTAAATTATTAAAAGTTGCACTTACCAAAGAACTAGGAAAAAACGCAAAGTTACTCTATAAAATTAAAATGGAGAACACTTATGGCAATAAACAACCTTTTACCGAACAGTTGCCAAGTGCCAACAGAGTGCCAATGAAACCGCAAGAGGTTGATGCTCCGTTTAAAAACTTAAATCCTGAACTTAAAAATCCATTTGTAATTCCCGGAATTAGAAATCTTAAAATTGAATCGCAATTAAATGCCAATTACAGTTTTGACAATTTCTTAGAAGGAGATTCAAATCGTCTTGCCCGTTCTGCAGGTATGGCTGTTGCTAACAAACCCGGAGGAACATCCTTTAACCCTTTATTGATTTTTGGTGGAGTTGGTTTAGGGAAAACACACCTTGCTCACGCTATAGGAGTCGAAGTAAAAGATAAATATCCTGAAAAAACGGTTTTATATATTTCTGCCGAAATTTTCACACAACAATATATTGATTCGGTTAAAAAGAATAATCGTAATGATTTTATTCACTTTTACCAATTAATCGACGTTTTGATTATTGATGATGTTCAGTTTTTATCTGGAAAATCAGGAACTCAAGATGTATTTTTTCACATTTTTAACTACTTGCACCAAAACGGGAAACAAGTAATTTTAACCTCTGACAAAGCTCCTGTTGACATGCAGGATATTGAACAGCGTTTATTATCACGTTTTAAATGGGGATTATCGGCTGAGTTACACCAGCCGGATTACGAAACCAGAATTTCGATCCTTAAAAACATCTTATATCGTGATGGTGTTGAAATGCCGGAAGACATTATTGAATATGTTGCCCGTAATATCAAAAGCAATGTTAGAGAACTTGAAGGCGCAATTATTTCACTGATCGCACAATCTTCTTTCAACAAAAAAGAAGTTACGATCGAATTGGCTAAAAGCGTTGTAGAGAAATTTGTTAAAAATGTAAAGAGAGAAATCTCTATTGATTATATTCAAAAAATTGTGTCAGATTATTTCCAGTTGGACATTGAAACTCTTCAATCTAAAACTAGAAAAAGACACGTGGTTCAGGCGAGGCAATTGGCCATGTTTTTTGCTAAGAAATTCACAAAAGCTTCTTTGGCAAACATTGGCTCACAAATTGGGGATCGCGATCACGCTACCGTTTTACATGCTTGTAAAACTGTTGATAATTTAGTTTCTACAGACAAACAATTCAAAAAATTTGTCGAAGACATCAACAAAAAATTAACGCTATAAACGCATCATGCCAGTAAAAATCTTAATGGTTTGCTTGGGAAATATTTGTAGATCACCTTTAGCCGAAGGTATTTTAACATCAAAATTACCTAATACCTTTATGGTTGATTCTGCAGGAACCGGATCTTGGCACTTAGGTCACTCACCAGATAAAAGATCTATCGCTATTGCCAAAAAAAACGGACTCTGTATAGATACTCAAAGAAGCAGACAATTTAAAGCTGCTGACTTAGACGAATTTGATTACATCTATGTAATGGATAATTCAAATTACAGGGATGTAATTAATCTTGCAAAAACTCCTGAACATAAAAACAAAGTTCAACTTATTCTGAATGAACTTTTTCCGGACGAAAATGTAGATGTTCCGGATCCTTACTTTGGTGTTCCTAATGGTTTTGATACTGTATATCAAATGCTGGACGAAGTAACGGATATAATCGCAAAAAAGCTCATAGAAAAACATCCATAGCTTTTTATTTTTTTTTTAAAACAATATAAAAAACCGCACATGAAACTTCCAGGAAAACTATATTTAATTCCAACTACAATGGGCGAAAGCGATCCTATGGACGTTTTACCACAAACAGTAAAAAGAAGTATCGATTTTATAGATCATTATATTGTTGAAAACGAAAAAACAGCCAGAAAATCTATAAAAGCAGTTTCTCCGGAAAAGAAGCAATCAGAACTTATACTTTTCACGCTTAACAAACGTACAGAACCAAGTGAACATTTAGACTTTATAAAACCTTTATTAGAAGGCAAAAATGTAGGTTTAATGAGTGAAGCCGGATGTCCCGGAGTTGCTGATCCAGGAGCTGTAATTGTAAAATTAGCACATGAAAAAGGAATTCAGGTTGTACCTTTAGTCGGACCATCTTCTATATTACTAGCCATGATGGCTTCCGGAATGAATGGACAAAGCTTTACTTTCAACGGTTACTTACCTATTGACAAAGACGAAAAAAAATCAGCTTTAAAACATTTTGAGAAATTATCCCAGGATAAAAATCAATCTCAGATTTTTATAGAAACTCCCTATAGAAACAACAAACTGGTTGAAGATATTTTACAAATTGTAAATCCTTCTACTCATCTTTGTATTGCTACAGATATTACTTTACCAACAGAATTCATTAAAACAATGCGTATCGCTGATTGGAAGAAACTAAAAGTTGATTTACATAATCGACCTACAATTTTTATTATTCATAAAATGTAATCGTAAAAATTATCTTATATTGTACTCACAAGTTTTTTAATCAAACTTTCTAATGAGTAAACTTCCAAATATAACCACAAGCATCTTTACGGTAATGTCTAAAATGGCAACAGAATATAATGCCATTAATCTATCACAGGGATTTCCTAATTTTCCCGTAGATGAAAGACTAACCGATATTATTGCAAGATTAGCGAAAGAAAATGTGCATCAATATACACCAATGGCAGGTTATCCGCCGTTGATGAATCAGATTGCAAAATTAATTCACAGCTCATACAATAGAACAATTAATCCTGAATTAGAACTTTTAGTTACGGCAGGAGCAACTCAGGGAATTTTTACTTCTATTTTAGCTTTAATAAAAACAGGAGACGAAGTTGTTATTCTGGATCCAAGTTATGATTCGTATGAATCCCCTGTTCTACTTTGTAATGCAAAACCAGTTCGTGTACCATTAAACAATGATTATACACCCAATTGGGAAATTATAGACAAAGCATGTTCATCAAAAACAAAGATGATCATCATCAACAATCCGCATAATCCAACGGGGAAAATTTTGACAGGAGATGATTTTTTAGAATTAGAAAAATTACTTTTAAAATATCCTGAAATTATTGTTTTGTCAGATGAAGTCTATGAATATATTACTTTCGAAGAAAAACATATTTCGGCTCATACCAAAGATTTTCTTTTGCACCGTTGTATAATGGTTTCTTCTTTTGGAAAATCATTTCACATTACAGGTTGGAAAATTGGTTATACAGTAGCTCCTGAACATTTAATGAAGGAAATCAAAAAAGTACATCAGTTTTTAGTATTTAGTGTCAACAGCATTTCACAAGCTGCTATAAGTGAATATTTAGATGTTGTCGATGTAAATCTCTTAGGGAAATTCTATCAGGAAAAACGAGATTATTTCCAGAAACTTCTTCAAAACAGCCGCTTTGAACTAAAGGCCTGTGAAGGAACTTATTTTCAAGTAGCATCATATGCCAACATTTCAAACGATGACGATGTTACTTTTTGCAAAAAACTAATCACAGATCATGGCGTGGCAGCTATTCCTATTTCTACTTTTTATTCTGATCATAAAGATCAAAAATTAATACGTTTTTGTTTTGCCAAAGATGGCTTTACATTAGAATCAGCTGCAAAAAAATTGTGTGATATATAAAGTTTATTAAAATTTTATAACATTATTATGCGTGCATCCTATTTATTTAATTAATATTGTAATAAAAAGATAAAAAATATGAGCTATACAGATAAAATGTTAAGAGATGACGCTTTAAAAGGTAAAGTCATAGTAGTAACAGGCGGCGGAAGCGGTTTAGGAAAAGCAATGACAAAATATTTCTTAGAATTAGGAGCTCAAGTGGCGATTACTTCAAGAGATTTAGAAAAGCTAAAAAATACTGCCACTGAACTCGAAACTGAAACCGGTGGAAAATGTTTACCGCTTCAGTGTGACGTTCGTCATTATGAAGAAGTAGAAAATATGCTCCAGGAAGTTTTGAAAACTTTTGGAAAAGTAGATGTTCTTTTGAACAATGCTGCCGGAAATTTTATTTCTCCAACAGAACGTTTATCTGCAAATGCATTTGATACTGTTATAGATATCGTATTAAAAGGTTCTAAAAACTGTACGCTTGCTTTTGGGAAGCACTGGATCGATACCAAACAAACATCAGCTACAATTTTAAATATCGTAACTACTTATGCCTGGACAGGATCAGCTTATGTTGTACCTAGTGCTACAGCAAAAGCCGGAGTTCTTGCCATGACACGCAGTTTAGCTGTAGAATGGGCAAAATACGGAATCCGTTCTAACGCGATCGCTCCGGGACCATTCCCAACAAAAGGCGCCTGGGACAGATTATTACCGGGAGATCTTGCAGAAAAATTTGATATGGCAAAAAAAGTGCCTTTAAAACGTGTAGGAGATCATCAGGAATTGGCCAATTTAGCGGCTTATTTAGTATCTGATTTTTCAGCTTATGTAAATGGAGACGTGATTACAATAGATGGCGGCGAATGGCTAAAAGGCGCAGGACAATTTAATTTATTAGAAGCAATTCCTGAAGAACTTTGGGACCAGCTGGAAATGATGATAAAAGCAAAAAAGAATAAATAATTTTACGTGCTTACTAAATTCAGAATATTTTATTAAAACTATACTGATTGCACAAATCCCGAAGGTTTACTTTCGGGATTTTTTTTTATGCTTTTCACCACATAAGTCATAATCTTTTAACCATATAAGTAATATTAGTTCAGTTAAGTACCATTTTGTTTAAATATCTCACTGCTTACATTTACTTATATTACTTATATGGTTTAAATAAATAATATGTTCAGAGAATTGACTTAAATTATTATTTTTGCCAAACAAATATCAAACAAAAAATATATGCTCATTATTGGAATTGCAGGAGGAACAGGAAGTGGAAAAACAACAGTAGTACACCAAATTATGAACGAATTACCAGACACTGAAGTTGGTGTAATTTCTCAGGATTCATATTATAAAGAAACCCATAATTTGTCGTTCGACGAAAGAGCATTAATCAATTTTGATCATCCACGCGCAATTGATTTTGAATTATTGGTTAAACACTTAAAAGCGTTAAAAGAAGGTGAAACCATAGATCAACCCGTATATTCATTCATACAACATAACAGAACTGATGATACGGTATCAACTCATCCTAGAAAAGTGATGATTGTAGAAGGTATTTTAATTTTGACAAATCCTGAACTACGAGATCTTTTTGATGTAAAAGTTTACGTTCATGCAGATTCTGACGAAAGATTAATTCGTCGTTTAAAGCGTGATATTTCAGAACGCGGACGTGATATCGACGAGGTTTTAACACGTTACCAAAACACCTTAAAACCTATGCACGAGCAATTTATCGAACCATCAAAAGCTTTTGCAGACATCATTATCCCTAACGATAAATACAACACCGTAGCTATCGATGTAGTTCGCGCTGTAATTAATCAACGAATTTCATAATTTTTATCGTAAATTTATTCCATAAAAATTAGGAGCTATTTCCCGCTTTCGCCTTTATCTTTTTATGGTAGAAAAAACCATAAAAAGGATATCGGCTCTATCGGGGCTAGAACACCAATCAAATTTATAAGAAGTAATCAGTTAAAGAGAAAATGAAACTAAAAAATCCATATAAAGACAAGCGCTGGTTCAAATTAATGAGCAACAAATATGTCTGGGTTTTACTATTTTTCGTGGTCTGGATGTTATTTTTAGACAATTACTCTTATTTTGACCATCGTTTTCTTGACGGGCAGATTAACGAATTACAAGACAATAAAAAATACTATCAGGACGAAATAAAAAAAGATCAGGAACAGATCAAACAACTTAAAAATCCTGAACAAATAGAAAAATATGCCCGCGAAAAGTATTTCATGAAAAAAGACAGCGAAGATATTTATATCATTCAATTTGAAGGAGATACTATTCAAGACACTAAAGAATAATCAGAAAAAAGTACACAAACCCAATGGCTACTACCCTATTCGACGATTTTAATCCGATTTCATCCAAACAATGGAAACAAAAAATTCAGTTTGAATTAGACGGAGCTGATTATAACCAAACCGTAATCTGGAATTCTCCGGAAGACATTCAGGTAAAACCCTTTTATCATATCGACGAATTTTCTAAAGCTGCTTCGGTTAAAACCCAGGCCTCTAATTTTAAAATTTGTCAGAACATCTTTGTATACGATATCGAAAAATCGATTCAAAGAGCCTTGAACACTATCGAAAGAGGTGCTGAAAGTTTGCGTTTTACCATCGAAAACGAAAAAATAGATATTCAGAAATTATTAGAAACTCTTCCTTTAGAAAACAGAATCGTTTACTTTAATTTGAATTTTATTTCAATCGATTTCGTAAAAATATTAGACACTATTTCAATTCAGAAAAAAGCTGTTTTTTATTGCAATATAGACCCAATTGGTCATTTTGCAAGAGAAGGAAACTGGTTTACAACATCTGATAAAAATAATTTCGAAACGATCGAAAAAATAGCAAAAGCAACCACCAATCTTTCCTTAATAAGTATCGATTCAGGTTTGTATCAAAATGCAGGCGCTAACCTTACCCAACAAATTGCGTATAGTTTAGCACACGCAAACGAATATTTAAATCGTTTACCGAGTATTACACAACCATTTGTTTTTCAAATATCAGTAGGAACTAATTATTTTTTTGAAATTGCAAAACTTCGCGCTTTACGAATGCTGTTCAAATTAATTGCTTCAGAATACAATCCTGATTTAGAATGTCATTTTCTGGTTACACCAACCAAACGAAATAAAACAATTTACGATTACAATGTAAATATGTTACGCACCACAACCGAATGTATGTCTGCAATACTTGGTGGCGCTGATGCCGTCGCCAATTTACCTTATGATTCTTTGTATCATAAGGATAATGAATTTGGTGACCGAATTGCCCGCAACCAATTATTAGTTTTAAAACATGAAAGTTACTTTGATAAAGTCAATAATCCAGCAGATGGAAGTTATTATATCGAAAGTTTAACCATACAATTAGCTGAAAAAAGTTTGACTTTATTCAAAGATATTGAGGCGAATGGTGGTTTTTTAAAGCTTTTGAATGACGGAACTATCAAAAAGAAGATTCAGGAAAGTGCCGCGAAAGAACAAGAATTATTCGATTCTAAAAAAGAAGTTTTATTAGGAACGAATAAATATCCCAACAAAGACGACAAAATGAAACACGATCTCGAATTGTTTCCTTTTGTAAAAACAAAACCAAGAAAAACATTAATTACGCCTATAATCGAAAAAAGATTAGCCGAAAAACTGGAACAAGAACGTTTAGAACTTGAATAATCATTTTTAAAAGTAATTAATAAACTACTCAAAAGAGTATTTCTATGATAAGAAAAGACCTTAAACATATAAAGTTAGATGCTAAAAGTGAGAAGTTAAATGCTGATTCTAAAGATCAACATTTAAAATCTGAGAACTTTTTTACTGCAGAAGGAATCGAGCTCAAAGAAACTTATTCTGAAAAAGACATAGAGAACTTAGAGTTTCTTGATTTTGGAGCAGGTTTTGCGCCGAATTTACGCGGACCTTATGCTACTATGTACGTAAGACGCCCATGGACGATTCGTCAATATGCAGGATTTTCTACCGCAGAAGAAAGCAATGCCTTTTATAGAAGAAATTTAGCCGCAGGACAAAAAGGGCTTTCTATTGCTTTTGACTTACCAACACATCGAGGTTATGACTCCGATCACGAACGAGTGGTTGGTGATGTTGGTAAAGCAGGTGTTGCAATAGATTCTGTCGAAGACATGAAAGTGTTGTTCGATCAGATTCCGTTAGATGAAATGTCGGTTTCGATGACAATGAACGGAGCAGTTCTACCTATTATGGCTTTTTATATCGTTGCGGCGGAAGAACAAGGTGTAGCAATCGAGAAATTATCAGGAACTATCCAGAATGATATTCTGAAAGAGTTTATGGTGCGTAACACTTATATCTATCCTCCAACGCCTTCTATGAAGATTATAGCAGATATATTTGAATTTACGAGCAAAAAAATGCCCAAATTCAATTCTATCTCAATTTCCGGATATCATATGCAGGAAGCCGGTGCAACAGCTGATATTGAATTGGCTTATACTTTGGCAGACGGTTTAGAATATATTCGAACCGGTCTTTCTACGGGAATGACAATCGATGAGTTCGCTCCTCGACTTTCTTTCTTTTGGGCCATTGGCATGAATCACTTTATGGAGATTGCCAAAATGCGAGCCGGACGAATGATCTGGGCAAAATTAGTACAGCAATTTAATCCTAAAAGTGATAAATCTTTAGCTTTAAGAACTCATTGCCAAACCAGCGGATGGAGCTTAACCGAACAAGATCCTTTTAATAATGTGGCAAGAACTTGTATAGAAGCTACTGCAGCAGCTTTTGGAGGAACTCAATCTTTACATACTAATGCGTTAGACGAAGCTATTGCTTTGCCAACAGACTTTTCGGCCAGGATTGCCCGCAATACACAGATTTTTTTACAGGAAGAAACTAAAATTACCAAAACAGTCGATCCTTGGGGAGGAAGTTATTATATTGAAAGTCTGACAAATGAAATCCTGAAAAGTACCTGGAAACTCATCGAAGAAGTAGAAGAATTGGGCGGAATGACGAAAGCCATTGAAGCCGGAATTCCGAAATTAAGAATCGAAGAAGCAGCGGCCAGAAAACAAGCAAGGATAGACAGCGGACAAGACATCATTGTTGGTGTAAACCAATATCGTTTAGAGAAAGAAGATCCTTTACATATTTTGGATGTTGACAATCAAATGGTTCGTAAACAGCAAGTAGAAAGACTTGATGAAATAAAAGCAACAAGAGATACTGAAAAAGTAAATCAATCACTGGAAAAATTAATACTTTGTGCTAAATCCGGACAAGGAAACTTATTAGAAATTGCAATTGAAGCTGCTCGAAACAGAGCAACATTAGGTGAAATAAGTGATGCTCTCGAAAGTGTTTTTGGCAGATATAAAGCGCAAATTAAATCCTTTAGCGGTGTGTATAGTGCAGCAATAAAAAACGACGAGAATTTTGAAAAGGCAAAGCAATTAGCTAATGCCTTTGCTAAACAAGAGGGAAGACGTCCCAGAATTATGATTGCTAAAATGGGACAAGACGGACATGACAGGGGCGCAAAAGTTGTAGCTACAGGTTATGCCGATGTGGGTTTTGATGTGGATATTGGTCCGCTTTTTCAAACTCCGGCCGAAGCTGCCAAACAAGCAGTAGAAAATGATGTGCATATTTTGGGTGTTTCATCATTGGCTGCCGGTCATAAAACATTAGTTCCGCAAGTTATCGAAGAACTTAAAAAACACGGGCGCGAAGATATAATGGTAATTGTTGGCGGAGTAATTCCTGCACAAGACTATCAATTTTTATTTGATGCCGGTGCAGTTGCTGTTTTTGGACCAGGAACTAAAATAAGCGAAGCGGCTATAAAAATTTTAGAAATTCTAATTGATTAAAAAAAAATCCCGAAATAATTCGGGATTTTTTTTATGCTTATTCTAAATTTGATCGTGTATTGTCGCATCGCTATCAGCTTCAATACGAGAAAGATCATAACCTGCAAAAGCTTTCATATAACTTTTTAATGAAGTTCCATAAGCATCTCTAAAATGCCTGTTTCCCCTATTTTTAAAAAAGTTTTTTACAGAACCTGCTCCTCCAAGATGTGCGGCAGCTAAAATTCCCGATTCGGTAATTTCTACACCATTAATAATCTTTCCTTCATACTTTTCGATTTCATTACGTAAAATCCATTTGTTCTTGGACAGTAATGCAAGGAATGCTTTTTCTTGTAATGCAGGGTCTTTTAAAAAGGCTTTGTCATTTTGAACACCAACAGCTCTTAAAGCTTTAGAACCAAATTGGTATTTTCCCATGTAACCCAGCGAATTTACCAAACGATATTTTCCTTGAGATTCTTTAAAAGCAACTGCTTCTTTAAAACTTATCAGGCGTTTTTCTGTAAATACGACATTTACCTTTTTTTCAAGAGGATAATCATCCTCTTCTTTCGATGGAAATAAGTATTCAGATCCATCTGTTTTTTCTATTAAAAACCAAGGTTTGGTTTCTAGATTAAAGGGTTTAAAACCCAAACTTAAAAATGTAATAATAACGATCAAACTCGCATAAAAATACCACTTCTTTATCATAAATTGTTTTTCTTCAAAACGCTGTCACCCTCTTGAAATTTCTACGGTGCAAAGATAAGAAATACAAAATAATACTATAAATCAAGTAGTTACGTATTTTTAAAAATATAGATATCGGTGCTAATCCCTTTATTGATGCAGTTTTCGAGCATAAAGACGGGTGTTTTAATTTGCTTAAAAACAGCCAAAATAAAATCTTAAAAAATGTCATTTTTATCAAATTTTTATCAAATTTGTTAAAATAGCAAGATTAAGATTACATATTTTTTGTATTTTTTACACATATTTGATAACACTAAATTTACATTTTTATAAACTTTTAAAAAAAAAGAATTATGAATTAGAGAAAACTTCAACATTTAAGAATAAATAAAAAACAAATACTATTATGATATGTTCTTTGATTATCATTTTAAAATTATCCTTAAAATTGATAGATTAATAATTTATTCAAATTATAAACCTTCATATTAATTTATATAAAAAAACCGAAACTAAATGCTTCGGTTTTTTTATTGATAATTAAACAGAAATTATCTTGTTACTCCCTGACTAGCAATCCAGTCAGAATATTTTTTTGCATTTATCGTATGTTGCTCATAAGTAGAAGCAAACTCATGATATCCAAAACGATCTATACTGGCACAGAAATAAATATAATCATGTTTTTCAGGATTTAAAACTGCATCAACAGCTGTAATATCAGGCATAGCTATTGGCCCAGGAGGAAGTCCAATATTTACATAAGTATTGTATGGAGATTTCATAACTAAATCATTATAAAAAACCCTCTTAATTACCTGATCAAAATTATTGTCTCTTAATTTTAAGGCGTAGATAACGGTTGGATCAGCCTGTAAAGGCATTTCTAAGCGCAAACGGTTTAAATAAACGCCTGCAATACGAGGTCTTTCATCTTTTTTAACGGACTCTTTATGAACAATAGAAGCTAAAATTGTAGCTTGTACAGGAGTTAAGCCTTGTTTCTTTGCTTTTTCGATTCTATCAGGTGTCCAGAAGTTATGATATTCTTTGATCATTTTATCACGGAATTTCTCTGCAGAAGTATTCCAGTAAATCTCATATGTATTTGGGATAAACATCGCAAATACATTTTCTTCGTTAAATCCATTTTCTTTTAGAAATGCAGGATCTTTTATAGCTTTCATTAATGATAAACTATCGGCTTCTATTTCAGAACCTATTCTTCCGGCAAAATTCTCTAAACGTTCCTGATTATTAAAAGCTAATTTTACAGGAATATTTGCTCGCATAGCACGAACCAAGTCGATATTATTCATGTCTTTTTTAAGTAAAAAACGACCTGATTTTACATTTTCAGGATAGCTTCTTTTATTCGCTACCATTTCAAAATTATCGAAATTCTTAATATAAGGGGATAGTATTTTCTTTACGTCTGCATAATTTGCATCTGTTGGAACGTAGACATAGAGTTCTTTTTCCTCGAATTTAGTATTGGCACTGAATATTTTACTAATTAAAATAAATCCGTAAATCATTAATACTGAAATTACGGCTACAGCAGTTATTGTGATGATTTTTTTTAAGCTCAAAGTATAAAGTTTAAATTTGTTTGTTAATTAATTGAAAAATTGCTTCGTCTTGATAGTGGTTATTTAGCAAAATCCAATCTTTTTTAATTCCTATCTTCTCAAAGCCAAATTTAGTAAAAAGTGCTATACTTGCTACATTTCCTACAGCAATATTTGCATATAATTGATGTAAATTTAAATTATGAAAAGAATAGTTGATTAAAAGTTCTAATGCCTCAGAACCAATTTTTTGATTTCTATGTTCCCCTTTCTGAATAACAATTCCAACACCTGCCCGATTATTTTTAGGGTCAAATTCGAATAAATCAATCAAACCAATTGCAGGAAAATCCTGGTCCTGACAAATCGCCAAACGCAATTGCTTAGCTTCGTAAATATCCTGTTGTGCATTTTCAAGATACTGACGAACCAAAAATCTACTGTAAGGTGTTTGTGTATTACTGACTTCCCAAATGTTTTCATCATTTTCCATCGCATACACAAACTCTAAATCATTAGGTTCTAATGCACGCAGATAAATATTTTCTCCTTTGAGTGTTATCATTTATAAATTATAGATTGCAGATTTTAGATTTTCAAAAACTATACTTTTTAAATTTCTATTGTTCCTTTAAAGACAAATTTTGCAGGTCCTGTTAGGAAAACATTGGTGAAATGATCCCCAAGTTTATCAAAAGAAACAACCAGTTTTCCTCCTTCGACGTTAAGATTAATAGAGGTTTTATCTGTTTCGCCAATTGCATTCATAGCAATTGCAACTGCTGTTGCACCTGTACCACAAGCAAGAGTTTCATCTTCGACACCTCTTTCATAAGTACGAAGTGAAAAAGTATCATCATCAACTTTTTTTACAAAATTAATATTACTCCCTTTTTCTCCATATAATTCACCATAACGAATTGCAGCCCCGTTATCTTTTACATTATAATGTTCTAAATCTTCAACAATCTGAACATGATGTGGAGAACCTGTATTTAAAAAGGTATAAGAATCTTTTTTTTGTACTTCGTCAACATCAATCATTTGTAATGAAATAATAGCATCATCTCCAACCGAAGCATGATGTAAACCGTCTGTAGCGATAAATGTAGTTTTGTTTTCAATAACACCTAATTGATTAGCAAATGCTACTAAACATCGACCTCCGTTTCCGCACATTGAACTCTGATTTCCATCTGAATTATAATACACCATTTTGAAATCAGTTTCAGCATCATTTTCAAGTAAAATAAGTCCGTCTGCTCCTATTCCGAAACGTCTGTCACACAGTCTTTCAATCAATTTAATGTCTTCTTTTGGAAAGAAATCTGAACGGTTGTCAATCATTACAAAATCGTTTCCGGTACCTTGATATTTATAAAATTCTATTTGCATTTTTTCCTGATTAATAATACAAAAGTACAAACAAATAATTAATGAAATGTTAATCAATGTTAAAGAGAGTTAAACCATTTTATTCGTTAATTTTTTGAATTATTTTTACCTAAAATAACTTAAACATAAATTATAATCATGAAAAGACTTTCAACCTTATTTTTGGTTTCACTACTTAGTGGTGCTACTACTCTTGGTGCTTACAAGTTATTATTTGAAAGCAACAATTCTTTTTTTGGAAGACAAAATTCTGTTGTTACTCTTGCCCCAAATTCATTCGGAAAGAATGTAGCATTATCTGCTGAAACAGTCGATTTTACAGCTGCTGCAGATAAAACAATCCATACTGTTGTTCACGTAAAAAATGTGTCACGAAGAACAGTTAGTAATCCTATGATGGAATTTTTCTATGGTTACGGTGGTCAGCAGCAGCAAGAACAAGTTGGGACTGGATCTGGTGTAATTATTTCGGAAGACGGATACATAGTTACAAACAATCACGTAATTAAAGATGCTACAGAAATCGAAATTACATTAAACAATAAAAAATCATATAAAGCAAAATTAATTGGTACCGATTCTAAAATGGATATCGCGTTATTAAAAATTGATGCTAATGAAAAATTACCATATACTGCTTTTGCCAATTCAGATTCTGTAAAAATTGGTGAGTGGGTTTTGGCCGTTGGAAATCCATACAATTTAACTTCGACTGTTACTGCGGGAATTGTTTCGGCAAAAGCAAGAAATTTAGATACAAATGGAATTCAATCTTTTATTCAGACTGATGCCGCAGTAAACCCTGGTAATAGTGGTGGTGCATTGGTAAATACAAGAGGTGAATTGATTGGTATAAATACTATGATATCATCCATGACAGGTTCTTATGTGGGATATTCATTTGCAGTTCCTTCAAATATCGCTAGAAAAATCATTGAAGATATTATGGAATTTGGAAATGTTCAAAGAGGAATTCTTGGTGTTGAAGGTGGTGAATTGAATAGTACAGCTTCAAAAGAATTAGGCGTTACTGAAACGCAAGGTTTTTACATTAGTAAAGTCTCTAAAAATTCAGGAGCAGAAAAAGCTGGTCTTGGTAAAGGTGATATTATCATAAAACTTGATGACCAAAATATTGCAACTTATGCTGATCTTTCCGGTTATATCAATACAAAACGACCAAATGATGTTGTTAAAGTAACATATGTAAAAGACGGTAAAACGAAAACGGTTCCCGTAACTTTAAGTAAAAATGAATTTTATAGTACCGAATTTAAAGGAATTGAGTTAGAAAATATAGATGCTGCTGACAAAAAGAAATTCAGAATTGATTATGGTGTAAAAATCAGAAACATTAATAATGAAAATTTAATGCAATATCAAAATGAGTTGCAGGGCAATATTATTTTAAGCATTGATAATGTAAAAGCAACAAACATCGAGACGGTTTCTAAACTTTTAAATAAAAAAGATGAGGGTCAAAGCGTGCGTCTTGAAATGATTAATAAAAACGGAGAAATTCTTAGAATTATTATTTAAAAATTGCCACAATATTGAGGTCCCAGTTTACAGTCACAGTATTCAGTTTTCGAAACTGTAAACTGGGACTGCGACTGAAAAACTTCAAAAAAAAGCCATCTTAACGAAATAAGGTGGCTTTTTTATTTTCAAAAATAAATCACAAAATAGTTTACGAAATCGATTGAAATGGATACTTTTGCGCAAAATTTAAAAATATTAGTGTATTTATTTTTTCAATTTAATCAATTATGAGTAAAAAATCTTTATACCAAAAAGAGGTATCATTACAAGTCGACCGAAGAAGAGCTGGGGTCGAATTAATTAAAATCATAAGCGATTTATGGTATGACAAATCCATAGAAATGGTTTTATTCAAGAATCAGTTATTGGATAAAAATGTCAGCGATATTATCAATTTGCATCAATACGCAGGTGAATTTGTAGGCAAGCCTATTACTATCTTTGATTCAGTTGAAATCGCAAAAGTTGTGTTATCATTAGATCTTCCTCCGGCAAAATTAGATCTTGGAAAATTGACTTACGAATATGGTTTGGAGGATGAAAAATATCCAGATGCCAGATATTTTGTAATCGATAAATTGAAAAAGGCAAAATCATCAGAAGAAATTCAGCCAAAAGATGTCGTTTTGTATGGTTTTGGAAGAATTGGTAGATTATTGGCCAGAGAACTAATGTCAAAAACCGGAAAAGGAAACCAATTGCGCCTGAGAGCAATTGTAACACGCGACAAAAATGATGCGACCACATTAGAGAAACGAGCATCTCTTTTGCGATATGATTCTATTCATGGAGATTTTCAAGGATCTGTAATCGCAGATCCCAAAAATAATGCATTAATTATAAATGGTACTACTGTACATATCATAACTGCAAATTCACCAGAAGAAATTGATTACACACTATACGGAATCAATGATGCACTAGTAATTGATAATACTGGGGCTTTTACTACTGAAGCAGCTTTAAAAAGACATTTGACATCTCAAGGAGTTAGTAAGGTTTTATTAACAGCACCAGGTAAAGGAATACCTAATATTGTTCACGGTGTAAATCATAATGAATACAATCCTGATCAAATTGATATTTTTTCGGCAGCGTCTTGTACTACAAATGCAATAACACCTGTTTTAAAAGTTATTGAAGACACTTTGGGAGTAATAAAAGGTCACTTAGAAACTATTCATGCTTATACAAATGACCAAAATTTGGTTGATAACATGCATAAAAAGTACCGTCGTGGAAGAGCCGCAGCGTTAAATATGGTTATTACAGAAACAGGTGCCGGAAATGCCGTAGAAAAAGCGCTGCCATCATTAGAAGGAAAATTAACTTCTAATGCGATTAGAGTACCAGTACCAAATGGTTCATTAGTAGTTTTAAATTTAGAAGTTAAAAAAGCTACTTCTATTTCTGCCATTAACAAAATCATGAAAAAATATGCTCTGGAAGGAGAATTAGTAGAGCAGATTAAATATTCTTTAAATAACGAATTAGTTTCATCTGATATTGTTGGAACATCTGCTCCATCAATTTATGATAGTAACGCTACAATAGTATCTAAGGACGGTAAAAATATTGTACTTTACATTTGGTATGACAATGAATATGGTTATAGCCACCAAGTAATTCGATTAGCAAAATATATTGCTAAAGTTAGACGTTTCACTTACTATTAATATAAAACCAAAACCGCTATTTTTAAAACCATCAAGTTTAACTTGGTGGTTTTTTATTTAAAAATTAATATCAATTGTTTAAAACTATATAGGCAAAACAGTTGTGCTTTTTACTTCTGAAATAACAAAAACAGTATTTATAAGTGATACTTCCGGTAATACAGATAGTTTTTTTTGATGAAACTGATGGTAGCTTTCCATATCCGGAATGATAATTTTTAACATATAATCAAAGTTCCCCGATACATAATTACATTCAACGACTTCAGGTAAATTTAAAATTGATTGATTAAATCCTTCTGATGTATCATATGTTTGTTTTGTTAAAGTAACCTGACAATAAACAGTAAGATTATTACCTAGCTTTTTCTTGTTCAAAATCGATACATATTTTTCAATAACACCTTCTTTTTCAAGACGTTTCACACGATCATGAACAGGCGTTAAAGACAAATTTATTTTGTTTGCAATATCTTTTAAAGTATAATGCGCATTTTCCTGCAAAAGTCGTAAGATTTTTTTGTCAATTTCATCTAAAGCCATAGCGAAAACGTTTTCTGTAGTTAATGAAATTTAGTCATTTTTTCTTTTTGAGTAAGCTAACTTACTTTAAAAAAGAATATTTTTCTGTAAAAGTATCAAATAAAATAATATTTTCTTATTTATCATCACTTAATCCATAATATATTCTCTATCTGTAGTTTTGTAAAAACAATTTCAATAAAAACAAAAAAATATAACAAATGATAATAGGTGTTCCAAAAGAAATAAAAAATAATGAAAACCGCGTAGCTTTAACTCCTGCAGGTGTTTCGGAAATGAAAAAACATGGACATACAGTTTATGTTCAGGCAACTGCCGGATTAGGAAGTGGTTTTATAGATCAAGAGTATACAGATGCCGGTGCAGTAGTTTTAGCAACTATTGAAGAAGTATATGCTATAGCTGAAATGATCATTAAAGTAAAAGAACCAATTGCATCTGAATATCCATTAATTAAAAAAGATCAATTATTATTTACTTACTTCCACTTTGCTTCATCAGAGCCATTAACTCACGCTATGCTTGAAAAAGGCGCTGTATGTTTAGCTTATGAAACAGTAGAGAAAACGGATCGTAGTTTACCTTTATTAGTTCCAATGTCTGAAGTTGCAGGTCGTATGGCTATTCAACAAGGAGCAAAATACCTTGAAAAACCATTAAAAGGAAGAGGTATCCTTTTAGGCGGAGTTCCTGGTGTACCTCCTGCTAAAGTTTTAGTTTTAGGTGGAGGAATCGTTGGAACTCAAGCAGCAAAAATGGCTGCTGGTCTAGGAGCTCAGGTAACTATTATGGATTTAAGTTTGCCACGTTTACGTCAATTGGATGACATCATGCCAGCAAATGTAAATACAGAAATGTCTAACCATTATAATATCACTAGAGCAATTAAAGATGCTGACTTAATTGTAGGAGCTGTTTTAATTCCAGGAGCAAAAGCACCTCACTTAATTACTCGTGATATGCTTAAATTAATGCGTCCGGGAACTGTAGTTGTTGACGTTGCAGTTGACCAGGGAGGATGTATTGAAACTTGTACTCCTACAACACACGAAAATCCTACTTTTATTATTGATGATATTGTTCATTATTGTGTAGCAAATATGCCAGGAGCTGTTCCTTACACTTCTACATTAGCTTTAACTAATGCTACTTTACCTTATGCTGTACAATTAGCAAACAAAGGATGGGAAAAAGCTTGTAATGAAAACGAAGAATTGAAAAAAGGATTAAACATTGCAAATGGAAAAATCCTTTACAAAGGAGTTGCAGAAGCTTGGAATCTTCCTTTCAATGAAGAATTAGTGTTAGCAAACGCATAGTGTTAACATTAAAATAAGTGCTTACTAAAACACTGTAAAAAGGCTTTTCTTAATTGAAAAGCCTTTTTTTTTTGTATAATAAAACTATTTTTCATCTAAAACTTCTTGCAATACTTTTGCTTCCGTTCCATTAGGAAAAGATACCTTAATTTTTTGAGCAATTGTTGGAGCAATTTCAGTAATAGCCTTTTTATCATAAGACTCTCCTTTTTTAATATGCCATCCGTAAAAAATTGCCGGCACATGAGTATCATAACTATAAGGTGTTCCATGAGAAGTTCCTGTAGTTGAATATTCGATATCTCCAGGCTTATCAATGATAACCAAATCACCATTTTGAGTTACATCATACCCTTTTGCAACAAAATTTAAATAATAATCATTTCCTGAATTAGCTAAAATTTCTTCTTCAGTATATACCTTTTTAACTTGTGGTTGTGAAATCAAAAATTCTTTAAAAGCTTGTTTGACTTTAACCAACTCTAATCCTTTGTCTTTGATAATTTGCTTATTGAAGAAAATATTAAAATTTGAGTAATTTAAAATTAAGTCTACACCAAAAGTTTTTGTGGAGAAATCCTGCAAGCTTTTTTTAACATCTTTTGAAGGATAATTATCTACATTATATTTTCTGTCTTTTAAATAAATAACATTTTCAGCACCGGCATGATCTGCAGTCAGAAAAAGTAAATAATTATCCTTGCCCACTGTTTTGTCCAAATAATTCAAAAAATCAGCAATAATCTGATCTAATCTTAAATAAGTATCTTGAAGTTCCATCGAACGAGGCCCAAGAAGATGTCCAACATAATCCGTTGAAGAGAAACTTACAGTTAAAAAATCCGTAATATTATCTTTTCCTAATTCTTCTTTTTCAATAGCTTTCATAGCAAATTCAGCTAAAAGATCATTCCCATAAGGAGTTGCTCTTAGAACTCCTGCATCATTCTTCTCATACATTTTTTTTAAATCATAAGGAAAAACAGGGGCAGCACTACCATATAATTTACCTTCATATGGATTATTATCCGGCAAACTTTCATTATAAGTCGAAACAGGTTTATACAAATCCCAACCTTTATTAATATAAGGCATATAATGTTTCTCATTATTGAATTGAGTTACCCATTCAGGTAATTTTTCACCATAAAAAGTACTCGAAATAAAAGAACCAGTTTTACTATACCAGAATGCCCAATTTGCAAAATGACCTGCTGGTAAAATTGCACCACGATCTTTAAGACTCATTCCAATAACTTTCCCTTCGAAATTGGTTGCCATTCTAACTTCATCTGTAATTGTAGTGCTTTGAAGGTTTTTTGGAGACATCGCACCTTCTTCTACTGTACCATCTCCCACTGTTTTTACTCCAGCATCATCTGTACAATACATTTCTTTACCAAGAGTTCTACTGAACCACTCATTTCCTACAATTCCATGTGTTGCAGGCGTTGTACCTGTATAAATAGAAGCATGCCCCGGGGCTGTGTAAGTTGGCATATAATTATAATGCATATTCTGAAAAGTATACCCATTATTCATCAATCTCTTAAATCCATTTGGTGAAAAATCATCTGAAAACCGATATAAATATTCCATTTTCATTTGATCTACTACAATACCTACTACCAACTTAGGACGCTGTTGAGCACTTAAATTTGAGACAACAAACAATGTCAACAATACAATACTTTTTTTCATACTTAAAATTATAATATTTAATACAAAAATACAGATTCACATTTAGATAGGCTAATACACCATAATCTAAAACCTAAAAATGATTATAATTTAACAGAAAGTTTTGCGGAAAACAATTTAACAATTGATTTTGGCGTTTCCCTCCGGGTCGGGCTGTCCGCTAAATCTTTTGCGGAAGGTTTTCGGTAAGGCTTCGCCAGGTGTTTATAGACCGCAAAAGGATATCGCTTCCATCCCTAACGCAATTCCAGGGTAAACAAGGGGTTTATTTTGGTTGCATTTCTTTTTATCTAACAATTGAAAAGTCGGAACTATTATAACCTAAAAAATCCCCATCATTTAGGTAATGGGGATTTTTTAAAAGAAATTCGTTTTCGATAGTTACCGCATTGCGGTATAATTGCGGTTTTTTATAAAAACAAAAAACCCTGATTCTTTCGAAACAGGGTTTTAAAAAGAAAGGCGACGACATACTCTCCCACATAACTGCAGTACCATCTGCGCAGGCGGGCTTAACTACTCTGTTCGGGATGGGAAGAGGTGAGCCCCGCCGCAATAACCACCTTAAGGTCGTTTTTGCAATGGGTAACCAGATTAACTGATCAACATTACATAATATCTTAACATACTGAGATAAAGAAAAGTATTTTTATTTATTATTTTTAGAAAGTTTCTTCTCCCCGATTTGCATCGGGGAGAAAAGGGTGTACATAAGCTTACGGATTATTAGTACTACTCGACTATGACATTACTGCCTTTACATCTATAGCCTATCAACGTGGTCATCTTCCACGATCCTTAAAAGAAATCTCATCTTGTGGTGGGTTTCGCGCTTATATGCTTTCAGCGCTTATCCCTTCCAAACGTAGCTACTCTGCGGTGCCCCTGGCGGGACAACAGATACACTAGAGGTTTGTCCAATTCGGTCCTCTCGTACTAGAATCAGATCCACTCAAATTTCTAACGCCCACAGTAGATAGAGACCGAACTGTCTCACGACGTTCTGAACCCAGCTCGCGTGCCACTTTAATGGGCGAACAGCCCAACCCTTGGGACCTTCTCCAGCCCCAGGATGTGACGAGCCGACATCGAGGTGCCAAACCCCCCCGTCGATATGAGCTCTTGGGGGAGATCAGCCTGTTATCCCCGGCGTACCTTTTATCCTTTGAGCGATGGCCCTTCCATGCGGAACCACCGGATCACTATGCTCTACTTTCGTACCTGATCGACCTGTATGTCTCTCAGTCAAGCTCCCTTATGCCATTGCACTCTACGCACGGTTACCAAGCGTACTGAGGGAACCTTTAGAAGCCTCCGTTACTCTTTTGGAGGCGACCACCCCAGTCAAACTACCCACCAAGCAATGTCCCCCGATACTCGGGGTTAGGCCTCAGATAAACAAAGGGTTGTATTTCAACAATGACTCCACAACGCCTGGCGACGCCACTTCACAGTCTCCAACCTATCCTACACATCATTTATCCAAGGTCAATACTAAGCTATAGTAAAGGTGCACAGGGTCTTTTCGTCCCACTGCGGGTAAACGGCATCTTCACCGTTACTACAATTTCACCGAGCTCATGGCTGAGACAGTGTCCAGATCGTTACACCATTCGTGCAGGTCGGAACTTACCCGACAAGGAATTTCGCTACCTTAGGACCGTTATAGTTACGGCCGCCGTTTACTGGGGCTTCAATTCAATGCTTCTCCGAAGATAACATCTCCTCTTAACCTTCCAGCACCGGGCAGGTGTCAGGCCCTATACTTCATCTTACGATTTTGCAGAGCCCTGTGTTTTTGATAAACAGTCGCCTGGACCTCTTCACTGCGGCCCCCATTGCTGGGGGCGACCTTTCTCCCGAAGTTACAGGTCTATTTTGCCTAATTCCTTAGCCATGAATCTCTCGAGCACCTTAGGATTCTCTCCTCAACTACCTGTGTCGGTTTACGGTACTGGTACTAATTACCTGAAGTTTAGAGGTTTTTCTTGGAAGCCCTTAGGCGCACTATCTCTTTGTCCGAAGACTCCGAGTACTATCGTATTTCCCCAAGACGCGTGGATTTGCCTGCGCATCTTATAGGTAGGTACTTCAACGAACTATTCCGTCAGTTCGCGGCGCTTTCATCACTCCGTCACCCCATCACAGTAATTAGTAGTACGGGAATATTAACCCGTTAGCCATCGACTGTCCCTTTCGGGTTCGCCTTAGGACCAGACTAACCCACAGCTGATTAGCATAGCTGTGGAAACCTTAGTTTTTCGGTGTGCGGGTTTCTCGCCCGCATTATCGTTACTTATGCCTACATTTTCTTTTCTAACCAGTCCAGCATACCTTACGATACACCTTCAACCCTGTTAGAATGCTCCCCTACCACTTAGAGTAAACTCTAAATCCATAGCTTCGGTAATATACTTATGCCCGATTATTATCCATGCTCGTCCGCTCGACTAGTGAGCTGTTACGCACTCTTTAAATGAATGGCTGCTTCCAAGCCAACATCCTAGCTGTCTGGGCAGACAAACCTCGTTCTTTCAACTTAGTATATATTTGGGGACCTTAGCTGATGGTCTGGGTTCTTTCCCTCTCGGACTTGGACCTTAGCACCCAAGCCCTCACTGCTGTGAAACATTATATAGCATTCGGAGTTTGTCAGGAATTGGTAGGCGGTGAAGCCCCCGCATCCAATCAGTAGCTCTACCTCTATATAACTTTATGCACAGCGCTGCACCTAAATGCATTTCGGGGAGTACGAGCTATTTCCGAGTTTGATTGGCCTTTCACCCCTACCCACAGGTCATCCGAAGACTTTTCAACGTCAACCGGTTCGGTCCTCCACTGTGTGTTACCACAGCTTCAACCTGCCCATGGGTAGATCACACGGTTTCGCGTCTAACACTACTGACTAAAGCGCCCTATTCAGACTCGCTTTCGCTACGGATCCGTGGCTTAACCACTTAACCTTGCCAGCAACGTTAACTCGTAGGCTCATTATGCAAAAGGCACGCCGTCACCCCACGAAAGGGCTCCGACCGCTTGTAAGCGTATGGTTTCAGGATCTATTTCACTCCGTTATTCACGGTTCTTTTCACCTTTCCCTCACGGTACTGGTTCACTATCGGTCTCTCAGGAGTATTTAGCCTTAGCGGATGGTCCCGCCAAATTCAGACAGGGTTTCACGTGCCCCGCCCTACTCAGGATACCACTATCTATTATACTCGTTACCCATACGGGACTATCACCCTCTATGGTGTCACTTTCCAGTAACTTCCGGTTCCTTGTACATAAAATGTCGTGGTCCTACAACCCCAACATTGCCGTAACAACATTGGTTTGGGCTAATCCGCGTTCGCTCGCCACTACTTACGGAATCACTTTTGTTTTCTTCTCCTCCGCCTACTTAGATGTTTCAGTTCAGCGGGTTTGCCCACCTATCGGTGTACTATGTCTTCAACATAGTGGGTTGCCCCATTCAGGTATCTGCGGATCAATCGGTGTGTGCCCGTCCCCGCAGCTTTTCGCAGCTTATCACGCCTTTCATCGCCTCTGAGAGCCAAGGCATCCCCCATACGCCCTTATTTTGCTTATTGTACCAATCATAAAATCAATTATGACCGTTTTTTTTTGTCTTTTATTATTTGTATTACTACTATAACAAAAAACGCTTTCTACTTTTTATTATTTTCTTATCTCAATATGTCAATGAACTTTTATTTACTATATTTATAGTAAATCAGTGGAGAATAACGGAGTCGAACCGTTGACCTCCTGCGTGCAAGGCAGGCGCTCTAGCCAGCTGAGCTAATCCCCCATTTCTTAAATCTTAGATTATAGAATTCAGATTTTAGATTTCTAATTCTTCTCTAATTTCTTTGGTGAATTCCAACTTCCAGAATTTCCTTTTTTTAAGTTAAATAGTAGTCCCGGGCAGACTCGAACTGCCGACCCCTACATTATCAGTGTAGTACTCTAACCAGCTGAGCTACGAGACTCTGTTTTACTTAAAATTTATTATTTGAACTAACAGCAAGAGTAAAATAGCCTTAAAATTATAATCCCATAAAGCTTCTTCTTTTTTCCCCAGCGTGTGTTTCCACTAACACTCAGGGCTCTAGAAAGGAGGTGTTCCAGCCGCACCTTCCGGTACGGCTACCTTGTTACGACTTAGCCCTAGTTACCAGTTTTACCCTAGGCAGCTCCTTGCGGTCACCGACTTCAGGCACCCCCAGCTTCCATGGCTTGACGGGCGGTGTGTACAAGGCCCGGGAACGTATTCACCGGATCATGGCTGATATCCGATTACTAGCGATTCCAGCTTCACGGAGTCGAGTTGCAGACTCCGATCCGAACTGTGACCGGTTTTATAGATTCGCTCCTGGTCGCCCAGTGGCTGCTCTCTGTACCGGCCATTGTAGCACGTGTGTAGCCCAAGGCGTAAGGGCCGTGATGATTTGACGTCATCCCCACCTTCCTCACAGTTTGCACTGGCAGTCTTGTTAGAGTTCCCGACATGACTCGCTGGCAACTAACAACAGGGGTTGCGCTCGTTATAGGACTTAACCTGACACCTCACGGCACGAGCTGACGACAACCATGCAGCACCTTGTAAATTGTCTTGCGAAAGTTCTGTTTCCAAAACGGTCAATCTACATTTAAGCCTTGGTAAGGTTCCTCGCGTATCATCGAATTAAACCACATGCTCCACCGCTTGTGCGGGCCCCCGTCAATTCCTTTGAGTTTCATTCTTGCGAACGTACTCCCCAGGTGGGATACTTATCACTTTCGCTTAGCCACTGAGATTGCTCCCAACAGCTAGTATCCATCGTTTACGGCGTGGACTACCAGGGTATCTAATCCTGTTCGCTACCCACGCTTTCGTCCATCAGCGTCAATCCATTAGTAGTAACCTGCCTTCGCAATTGGTATTCCATGTAATCTCTAAGCATTTCACCGCTACACTACATATTCTAGTTACTTCCTAATAATTCAAGTTTAACAGTATCAATGGCCGTTCCACCGTTGAGCGATGGGCTTTCACCACTGACTTATTAAACCGCCTACGGACCCTTTAAACCCAATGATTCCGGATAACGCTTGGATCCTCCGTATTACCGCGGCTGCTGGCACGGAGTTAGCCGATCCTTATTCTTACGATACCGTCAAGCTGCTACACGTAGCAGTGTTTCTTCTCGTATAAAAGCAGTTTACAATCCATAGGACCGTCATCCTGCACGCGGCATGGCTGGATCAGGCTTGCGCCCATTGTCCAATATTCCTCACTGCTGCCTCCCGTAGGAGTCTGGTCCGTGTCTCAGTACCAGTGTGGGGGATCTCCCTCTCAGGACCCCTACCCATCGTAGCCTTGGTAAGCCGTTACCTTACCAACTAGCTAATGGGACGCATGCTCATCTTTTACCGTTGTGACTTTAATTATAAAATGATGCCATTTCATAATACTATGAGGTATTAATCCAAATTTCTCTGGGCTATCCCTCTGTAAAAGGTAGATTGCATACGCGTTACGCACCCGTGCGCCGGTCTCTACTTCCGAAGAAGCATACCCCTCGACTTGCATGTGTTAAGCCTGCCGCTAGCGTTCATCCTGAGCCAGGATCAAACTCTTCATCGTATATTGTTGATCTTAA
>NZ_JRLF01000011.1 GCF_001404985.1 Flavobacterium aquidurense | reverse complement strand
CGCAAAATAAAGGAACGCTTTCAGGAAATGGAGCTATTACGATAACAAATGGTACAGATATTTTATTTGCTGATGCTATTGTTAGAGTGAATGGCGGAACAAAAGGGCAAGTCCTGACCAGTAATGGTGCAGATGATGCAACATGGAGTAATGCAGGTACAAATGCTATAAAAATAGCAAGAATTGATGGCGCAGGCAGATTAGATTTCGTTAATGATCTTACAATCATTAATGCAGCATCTTCTAACGGTACCATACAATTCATATTGCCTACAACAGAAGATACCGGATTGATTGGAAAAATATTTAGTATCAAACGAGCTGATGCTAATAATGGTGCCATTGTAAAAATTGTTGCAGAAAGTGGAACAATTGAGGAAACTGATACACAAATGACGTTAGGAGAAACCAATACGGTTCAAATAACAATAGAATCAGTAGCTCCTATGAAATGGCAGATAATTTCTAAATTCTAAAATATTTTATATTTTACTTTAAAAGCAGGGACATAATATCCCTGCTTTTTTTATTAAGCTGTTTTGATTGTAATTTTTTAGCAGGAACTTCTGCAATCTGATTACATCAGAAATCAAAAAAATCCCAAACAAACTTGATAAAGTAACGCGCAAGAATAATATAATAAAGAAAAAAAAGCATTCGAATGTCCTAAATTCTGAAGAAACGAAAAGCATTTTATTTTTTTAAAATAGCCCGGTTCAACACTCAAAAAAAAGACTTATCACAGCCAATCTATCAGGTGTTTATCCAAAATTCAGGGGTATAATTTAATATGTCCTAATCTACAAGTATAAAAACTTTTACTGGTAAAAAGAACAGCATATTAAAAAGAAATTTGCACATCAGAAAAGCGTGTTTGAATGACTAAAAAGTTACACAATAGTATTAATGAAATTCAAATTTAAAATGGAATTTAAAAAGAAAATAGTATTAACGTTTGCCATAATAGGGGCAGGAGTATTGACTTCTCATGCGCAAACAGGTATTGGGACTATCAATCCTGATAATTCGGCTCAATTAGACATATCTTCAACCACAAGAGGGCTATTGTTGCCAAGAATAGAATTAGTGAGAACAACAGATGAGGGACCTGTAAAAGGGCCGGCAAAAAGTTTAATGGTTTATAATACTGTTACGATTAATGACGTAACGCCTGGATTTTATTACTGGGAAGGAACTAAGTGGGTAAAAATGGCAACAGGAAGTGATTCCGGTACAGGACAATCATTAGGTCTTACCATTATTGAGAATGATTATACCGTATTACCTACAGATTATGCTGTTGTAGCATCTAAATTAAGGGGGGATATAACAGTTACTTTACCAGATGTGTTAGTAAATAAAGGAAGAGTATTGGTAATTAATCAAACCAATGGTACAAATACAGGAGGTGATGATGTAACGGTTAAATTTAATGTTCCTGTAGTTTACTCGGATGCCGTAAGCAAGAATGAGTTAATAGCACCTTTTTATTCAGCTACAGGCGGTAGTCTTAAAATTACATTGCAGTCTGATGGGACGAATTGGCATGTAATCTCATCTTTATAATATAATATTTATAAAAGTTAGAACCACAGAGGGTTTAAATAAATTTAATAACATAAATAATGAAAACAAAATTATTTTATATGTGGCTTTTGTTTGTGGCCATATTATTTTCGATAAATGCAAACGCACAGATGACTGTGGGGGGCAAAAAAGCCCCAGAGCCTTTCTCTGTATTGGAATTGCTTAATAAAGGAGGACTTCGATTGCCTCAAATGACAACTGCAGAGCGTAATGCTTTTGCTGTAAAAAATAATGATAAAGGAGAAGGTCTTACAATCTATAATAAAACGACCGGTTGTGTCGAGTATTGGAACAAAGCCCGTTGGGTAAGTTTGTGTGAGGGAACTTCTCAAACTACCATTAGCCCTCAGCCATGTATAGATGTAGCAACAGATGGTACAGGCTGCGACAGCACTTTTATAATCGAAGACCCGGATTGTCCTAACGGACCATTTAACTTTACTATTGTAGCAGGAAGCGAGTATGCTTCACTTTATAATGTAGATACTGCCAATGGTAAGTTTCAAATTGCTTTCAACGAGAATGTATCTGTGTACACTCGTTCAGTATTGGTGCGTGTAACCAGTACTTGTAATAGTTCATACAAAGAATTCTTATTTTCTCAAAAAGGAGTAGATTGTGGTTCTATGTCGTATACAGTACCTACTGTGAGCCCATCAGCGAGTAATCTTACTTTATGTGTTGGTGGTGCTGCGTATCTTTCGGTACCGGCAAATACAGCAAACATTGATAAAATTATCTGGACCCGTAACGGGATCGAGGTAGCGCGTGGAGTTTCTTATTTTATTGCAACTCAAAAAGGAAAATACAATGTATCTATGGGTGCAATTGGTTGTAACAGTAATACAGCCAACGAACGCAATGTAACGGAATCAGGCACTGCAGCAGCGGGAGCTATATCAATTTTGTCTACAAACAATGGTGTTATTTGTGGTAACAATGCGGTTAAACTTACAGCATTAGGAGTTACAGCAAATGTGGTTTGGTTTCATAACGGAGTACAGGAAAAATCAGGTACTACAATTAGTTTAAATGCTGCCGGAGATGAAGGAATATGGTTTGCCGCAATCCAGGAAGGAAACTGTTACTCTAAAGCTTCAAATAGTGTTATTGTATCAAGAAGCACAACTACAAATCAGGTAGCTATTAGTGATAGCGATGCATTAGTAAATGGTAAAGCATTAAATAGTTTTACTGTATTTTGTAAAGGCGGTAGTTTAGATTTAAGTGTTGCCAACAAAAGATCAGGTGTAACCTATGTATGGTACAATGGCTCAGTGGCTATTACTTCGAATCCGTTTATAATACCATCTGATCAAACTTCTGTTTTGTTGAGATTGGAAGCAATAGATAATGCAGGATTACTTTGTTCTAAAGAAGTAGGCGAAACAGCAATACCAGTTAACGATTCAGGAGCACCTGCACAGCCGGACATTACCGGTAATAATGTGCTTTGCGATGGTACTACAGATCTTACCATTGTACCGCAGACAGCAGGAACTTACACTTATGCGTGGTACAAAGACGGTGTTAAGATGGCAGAAACTACACCAACGATTACCGTAACAACACCAGGTGTGGTATACACAGCAAGTGTTACCAATGCAACAGGATGTTCAAGTACTATGGCAACTAAAACAATTAGCCCTAATGTTTCGAGTTTACCGGTTCTGTCATGGGTATCTAAACCGGCTACGGCTACTTTTGGTGCCAAAGTAACCCTACAGACCAGTATAGAATTTGGCCCTGCAGTTTCCTATACCTGGACAGCAAGTAATGGTGCAACCGTAATTGGTTCAGGAGCAAATGTTTCGATACAGCTTCCGGCAACCGGAGCAGATAATCTGGAGGTAGAAATCAAAGCTACTGCTGTCAATGCTTGTGGTAACTCTGCAGCTTTGCCCCATAAAATTGTGGTAAACAATGTATGTCCTACACCTTCTATTATAGCACAAGCTGCAACAGAGCAAACGATTACTTCCGGGGCAAGTGCTCAGGTATCAGTATCTGTTATTGGGGGGGTAAATCCTACTTATCAATGGTACAGTAATACAACAGGTAGTACCTCAGAAGGTGCTATAATAAGCGGTGCTACTTCGGCAAGTTTGTCTTACAAACCAGCTGGTGAAGGCACATCTTATGTATATTGTGTAGTTACTAATGGTTGTGTGGGCAACCTTAATGCAACTTCAACCGTATTTACAATTATGACTCAGGTTAATCCGGATACACTTCCGGCAGGTACAGGAACATTGGGTGGTAAGACATGTTTTGACATTGCAGAAAGCAATGATAACGCTACATGCGGAAAATTAACGACCCGTATTACTAATAAATCAGATTTTAATCTTATAGCTACCAATACTCAAACCTATACTTTTACGCCTATAGGGACAGTAAGTAAAGTACGTTTTAGATATGTAGAGTCAGTGTCTGGAGTTATTGTAAAATCGTTTAGCAGTACAGCGAGTGAATCTGCTATGAATATATCAGGGGCAGTTACGGCTACAATGGTGTACAAAAACACTTTAAGCAGCCCAAATGGTACAACTGGTACAGGTGCTGCCTATGGTAAAACCGAAGCAACTGCCTTAGCAGTGACTATATATGCGGTTTATAATGACAAAGCCGATGGTACAGGTAAAGATTTACAGGTAAAATTGACTGCCAAGATAAAAGATTGTATTTGCTGTGGTGCAATGATTAGCGCAACAGTATGGAAAAACTTTATGTGCCATAATTTAGGAGCTGATCAGTCTCTTGATCCTTTTGCTCCTGCACCAGGTTTAGTAGGGGCTTACTACGAATATGGTAAAAAAACTCCATTTGCAACTGTATACGGACCTGAAAGTGTTAAAGGAACTTCACCTACTGCTGGATCCCCTTATGCATGGGGTGATGGTGTTACCAAATCAGCTGACGATCCTTGTCCATCCGGATATCGTGTGCCTGGTGGAAAAGATTGGCAAGGAATAGCTAGTTTTAATACTTTAGTTAATGTAAGTGGTTATCCAGGAGGTACATTAGTTGGGCAATCTATGTATCTTCCATATAGTGGTATGAAATCAGGTCAGTATTGGGGTGGTTATGGACAGCAGGCGAATTATTGGCCAGCAAATATTTCGGGAGCCAATACAGGTACTTATTATGTAACTCCTTTAGTAATTTTTACTCCAAGTACAGGAAGGTCGGGAATATATTCAAATATAATCGCCAATGTTGCTCATCCTATACGTTGTATCGAGGAAAACTAATATAAAACGTATAATAAATTAATGATTTTGTTTTAAAAAGATCAAGGAGAAAAGATAAAAACTCTTCCTAATAACATATAGAATATTTAGCCATGCGCTTTTCATTTCCTGCCCTAAAGCAGAGATGAGAAGCGTATGGTGTTTAAAAGTTAGTTTGTTTTAATAGTAAAAATAGTATAAATTTAACTAAGCTTTTAAAATTTGTACATAAGATAAAGCAAGAATTGAGGTAATGAATCAAGAGTGTAAGGAACTTTGATAAAGGTTTATGCTGTAAGTTTTATCTACAATCATTGTAATCGCGAGTAATAAAGATACAGTTTTGTCATCGCAAGGAAAGGCACGCAATCTTGTCATCCCGAGGAACGAGGGATCTCCGCAAGTAGCTCGACAATTAAATGAAAAATACTTTGGGTTAGTTTCTTAAGGAGATCCCTCGTTCCTCGGGATGACAATGATTGTGGTTACTTTGTGAGAAACTCGAAAGAAAAACAAAACAAAAAGATAGTAAAACATAACATAGCAAAAAACATAACAAAAAACAAAACATAACAATTGCAAACAATATAAAAAATATGAAAAAAACACTAATAAGTGCCATAGCTATTTTTAGTATAGCAGCACTACAGGCGCAGACCGTAAAAGTGTCCTTACCAAATTTTGCAGGAAAAGAATATACCTATGCTTTAACACAAGGAGATACAAAAGATACCATTGCAAGGGGTAAACTTAATGCTTCAGGAACTGTTATATTGACACTTCCGGCATCACAAAAAGGCTACAAAGGTTTTGCTCAACTTTTGATAGACAAATCTGTAGGTATAGATTTTATTATAAAGAATGAAAATTTTGCAGTAAATTTTACAGATGCACAGCCTACAATTGAGAATATGAAATTTACGGGTTCACCAGAAAATGATTTTTTGAAAGGCAGCCTGAACCAGAAAAAAATACTGGAAAAAATTGCCTTAGTCAAATCAGGGTTAGAGGTTTATGACAAAGAAGATGCTTTATATACTGCTTTTACGAAAGAAAAAATACAACTAAACCTGGATTTTGCTGCAGAACATGCAGTAGTAAAAAACAGTCCGTTGTATGCTGCTCGTGTACGCGAAATGGCAGGTTTTTTAATGGGTATTGGCAGTTCACCGGATATGACACAAGAAGAGTTACTAAAAGAATTCAGACCTTTTATAAAAGACAAGCTCGATATAGATGCCCTTTATACGAGTAATTTATGGAGCCCGGTAATCATAAACTGGTTCAATATGCAGCAATACGCAATAAAAGACGATACCGTATTATTAGAAGATACCAAAGCCATATTATCCAGAATAAAAAGCAATAAAGTCTATACCGCTTTTGCTGATAAAATAGTAGGCTTGCTTGCCAAAGCTGTCAAAGATGATATGGTAGGAGCACTGGGTCAATATGTATCACAATCCGGCAGGGCAGAAAAACCGGGCAATAATTTGTTAAGTGCCATGAATAATTTAAACAGTGGTGCTATTGCTCCCGTTTTAAAAACTGCAACTAGCAAAAAAACAATCACAAATAAAACATTATTATTCTTTTACGAATCGGGCTGTAATAGTTGTGAGAATGAGATACACCAATTAATAGGCAATTATTCAATAGTTCAGGAAAAAGGATACGAAGTAATTTCTGTTGCTGCAGATCTTAGTACCAATGCCGGACAGGATCATGATCACAAATTTCCATGGAAAGAGCAGTTATGTGATTTTAAGGGATTCAAGGGAGAAAACTTTATCAATTACGGAGTCATTGGTACTCCCACATTTTTTGTAATCGATGCAAACGGCAAAATCACAGGACGCTACGCAACATTAATTGAAGCAGGTATTTTATAACGATATTTAAAAAGACAGTTTGAAAAGACTGTCTTTTTTTGTTATTACTATTTAATTATCCGCAAAGCATATAGAACACCCCTTTCTTCACACAGTATTGTCCTTCTGAGGAACGAAGAATCCCAGCAATAATAATCCACAAAGTATGTAAGACAACCCTTTTCCCACACAGTCTTGTCCTTCTGAGGAACGAAGAATCCCCACAACGATTATCCGCAAAGTATGCAAACACAATCCATTCCCATAAAAGTATTCCCAATCGTTGTCGAGCTACTAACGAAGATTCTTCGTTCCTCAGAATGACAAATATTGGGGTTACAGTTCGTAGTAACAATTACACGCAAAGCATGTAACACAAGCCTTTTTCCACACAGTTTTGTCCTTCTGAGGAACGAAGAATCCCCACAACAATGATCCACAAAGTTTGTATCACAATCCATTCCCATAAAAGTATTCCCAATCGTTGTCGAGCTACTAACGAAGATTGCTTCGCCAGTTCGCTATCGCTCGTGTCTTCGTCCCTCAGAATGACAAATATTGGGGTTACAGTTCGTATTAACGATTATCCACAAAACTTATAACACAATCCTTTTTCCACACAGTATTGTCCTTCTGAGGAACGAAGAATCCCCACAACAATGATCCGCAAAGCTTATAACACAATCCTTTTCCCACACAGTCTTGTCCTTCTGAGGAACGAAGAATCCCCGCAACAATTACCCGCAAAACTTATAACACAATCCTTTTCCATAAAAGTATTCCCAATCGTTGTCGAGCTACTAACGAAGATTCTTCGTCCCTCAGAATGACAAATATTGGGATTACAGTTCGTATTAACGATTATCCACAAAACTTATAACACAATCCTTTTCCCACACAGTTTTGTCCTTGTGAGGAACGAAGAATCCCCGCAACAATGATCCGGAAAGCTTATAACACAATCTTCTCTACACATAATCTTGTCCTTGTGAGGAACGAAGAATCCCCACAACGATTATCCGATAAGTATGCAAACACAATCCTTTTCCATAAAAGTATTCCCAATCGTTGTCGAGCTATTTACTAAGATTGCTTCGCCAGTTCGCTATCGCTCGTGTCTTCGTCCCTCAGAATGACAAATATTGGGGTTACAGTTCGTAGTAACGATTATCCGCAAAGCTTACAACACATTCCTTTCCCCAGATAGTTTTGTCCTTCTGAGGAACGAAGAATCCCCGCAACAATGATACGGAAAGCATGTAACACAAGCCATTCCCATAAAAGTATTCCCAATTGTTGTCGAGCTACTAACGAAGAATCCCCGCAACAATGATCCGGAAAGCTTATAACACATTCCTTTTCCATAAAAGTATTCCCAATTGTTGTCGAGCTACTAACGAAGAATCCCAACAACAATGATCCGGAAAGCTTATAACACATTCCTTTTCCCACACAGTCTTGTCCTTCTGGGGAACGAAGAATCCCAACAACGATTATCCACAACACTTATAAAACAATCTCAAAATATTTTTAAGTAGACTATTAAATAAGAAAGAAAAAGACTGCATTTGATAATGCTAATTTACGAAGGATTTCATACTTATTATATTTATATCATTACAAACAAAGTAAAAACTGTCCTGTATACAGGAGTGACTAATAGTCTAAGTATTAGACTAAAACAACATAAAAAAAATATCTTATTAGGAAATAAAACTTTTGCGTCGAGATATAATGTTGAATTTTTACTTTATTACGAAAAGTTCACCTGGATTCAAGAAGCAATTGCTAGAGAAAAAGAAATAAAAGGCTGGACAAGAGCAAAAAAAATAGCATTAATAAAAGTAATAAACCCTGATTTGAACTTTCTGGACAGTTTGTTTGAATAAAAACAGGAAAAATTATCGTTACAGCTTGTTGTAAAATTATACACAATCCTTTCCCACACAGTCTTGTCATTCAGAGGAACGAAGAATCCCCACAACAATGATCCGCAACGTTTATAACACAATCCATTCCCATAAAAGCAGTTTCCAATCGTTGTCGAGCTACTAACTAAGATTGCTTCGCCAGTTCGCTATCGCTCGTGTCTTCGTTCCTCAGAATGACAAATATTGGGATTACAGTTCGTAGTAAAGATTATCCACAAAACTTATAACACAATCCTTTCCCACACAGTCTTGTCCTTCTGAGGAACGAAGAATCTCCGCAACAATGATCCGCAACGTTTATAACACAATCCATTCCCATAAAAGCAGTTTCCAATCGTTGTCGAGCTACTTACTAAGATTGCTTCGCCAGTTTGTTACAGCTTGTGTCTTCATTCCTGATAAGATAGGATTATCAAGTATCTTTTTATAAAGTTTTGATACAAAACACACATCATCATTTGACCCTATTTTAATATACCAATAACTTTTAAGGGGAGAAAAGGTTTTTATATGGTTTTACTTTTGCAACGTAAAATTGAAGTGCAATTGTGTAATCTATATAAACAGAATGTATGAAAAAAAATGACTTATATAAAGTAATAAATAATTTAGAGTCAGCTTTGCCGTACGGCAAAGGGCCGGGTAAGATATTAAGCTACCTGATGTTTTTGCTGCTCAGCCAGGGTGTACAGTCACAGGTAAAACAATCAGATTCGGTAGTGGTTAATAAGGGAATTTTAAAAATAAAAGATAGTACACAATTAGCTGCTTTTTTTGATTTTGAAAATGAAAATACCGGAAAATTGAATAATGACGGGGAGTTTTATATTTACAAAAACTGGAATAACGATGGTTTTGTAGGTTTTACGAATGACACCATTATAAAAAGTAAATTTTCAGTAAGAAGTAACGGGGTTACCTATTTTCATGATACACCCAGGGTTCTTGCTCCCAAACAACTTATTACAGGTAGTAAAATTTCAAATTTCCAGAATGTAGAGTTTAATAACCGTAATGACATAACCCCATTTGATCTTAAAACGGCTATTAAAATTGGGAATAACAGTGATTTTCAGTTAGGAATCATAAATGCCCTTAATAACGGAAGAGTAATTTTTGACACTAATGCTACTTACTCAAATGCAGGAGAAATTAGTTTCGTAGACGGAATAGTTGAAAAAACAGGAGACAGTAAATTTGAATATCCGGTTGGCAATAATTTATATTTCAGACCTTCCTTATCTGCTTCATCCGGGGATAATAGTTATACCTCTCAGTATTTTTTTCAAAAAACTTTTGACTTATATCCACAGAGTGAAAAAGATGATAAATCTATCCTGACAATTAACAATGCAGAACAATGGAGAATTACCCAAACAGATGGAACCGATCATATTGTATTAAGTCTTACTACAGATTCTAAAACGACACCATCTGAATTTTTTAATCTACTTCCGGACACAGAACTGGCAATTGTACGCTGGGACGTGAGAGAAGAAAGATGGATTAATGAAGGAGGAAAATCAGAAGATGCGACTAATAAATCTTACTCAGGACTGGTAATGGGTGAGGTAAAAGGTTACGGAATTTTTACTATCGCTATTGTAAACAAAAAAGATGATGATCGCGCAGATGTTATCGTCTATAACGCTATTTCACCAAATGATGACGGGATCAACGATAGTTTCCATATTAAGGGAATAGATAATTTTCCTGACAACACAGTTGAAATTTATAACCGTTGGGGAGTAAAAGTTTATGATGCTAAATCATATAATGAAACTGATGTTATGTTTCGCGGATATTCTGACGGACGTTCGACTGTAAAAAGAGGAGAAAAACTACCTACGGGAACATACTTCTATATTTTACGATATAATAACAACGGTAATGGAGTCGAGAAATCAGGTTATTTATATATAAATAATCAGTAGAAAAATAAATTTAAGAGATAAAAATAAGTAGAACTAATGAAAAAAATATTTTATATAATAACAGTATTGCTGTTGGGAATTTTTGAAGCCTCGGCCCAGCAGGAATCCCAATACACACAATATATGTACAATACTATGACATTTAATCCCGGATATACAGGATCAAGAGAAGTAGTGAGTGCAATGGGTCTATACAGAACGCAATGGGTAGGTTTAGATGGTGCTCCTAAAACAATAAATTTTTCAATACAAAGCCCTCTTGGGTATCATGGTAATGGTATAGGATTAAATATTGTGAGTGATCAAATTGGGCCAACAAAAACTGCGGGACTAATGCTTAATTATGCCTATACAATTGAAACAGCATCTGACTTGAAAGTATCTTTTGGTATTGCAGCCGGTTTCGACAATTTTGAAGTGGATTACACAAGATTAAATATCGAAAATCCAGATATATATATGACTGGAAAAGAATCGCAGTTTTCACCAAATATTGGGGCAGGAGTTTATTTTCATACTTACAATTGGTATGTTGGGGTTTCAGTTCCTAAATTGTTAAAAACAAATTTTTATGATGATGTAGCTGCATCTGTTTACTCTACAAAATCACATTTTTATGGTATTGCCGGATATGTATTTGATATTAATCCGTACTTGAGATTTAAACCTGCGATTTTAGCAAAAGTAGTTGCGGGAGCTCCCGTTTCTTTCGATTTGTCTACTAATTTTTTAATTAATAATAAATTCATTCTGGGTGGTGCATATCGCTGGGATGCCGGTGTTAGTGCAATGGCTGGTTTTCAGATAAGTGATGCCATACAAGTAGGATACGGTTATGATTATGAAACAACCAAGTTATCTCATTATAACTCAGGTTCTCATGAGATCTTTTTAAGATTTGATCTCTTTACCAAATCAAATAAACAATTGATTAATCCAAGATTTTTTTAATTAATGATTCAACAACTACTTATGAAAAAATATTTTTTAATTTGGATAGTTTTATTTGGTATGCATAGTTCCTATTCGCAAACCAAATTAGTAAATAAAGCCGAAAAAGAATTCGATCAAAAAGCATATGCATCTGTAAATGCCGGTAATTTATATGAGGTTTTACGCGAAAAAGAATTTAGTTCTTCGGCTGTATACGCAATGCTGGGTGATTCTTATTACTTTAATGGAGATTATAAAAATGCCTTAAAGGCATATGATTATATTGGAAAACTAAAAGATGAATATTCTTTTACCAATGATCAGTTATTTAGATATGGACAATCCTTAAAATCAAGCGGACGTTATGATGACGCTTCTAAAATCATTAAGCAACTGAATAGTAAAATAGGTAAAGAGTCTTTAAATTCAGGTACCGATTATTTAAAAAATATTCAGAAAGAATCCAGCAGGTATTCTATAAAACTAGTTAAAGCAAATTCTAAACTGCCGGATTATGGTGCGGCATTCTATAAAGAAGACCAGGTAATTTTTACTTCTGCACGTGACACAAATGTTACAGCAAAATATAAAGACAGATGGTCAGGAAAACCTTATTTCAAACTTTATGAAGCAACAATTACTCCAGAAGGGGATTTAATAAATCCAAAAAAATTAACAGGTAAAATTAATTCTGTATTTCATCAATCTACACCTGTAATAACAAATGACGGAACTCAAATGTATTTTACAAGAAGTAATTTTCTTGGAAATAAATTTGGGGAAGACGATACAAAAACAAATCGTTTAAGAATCTACAGGGCTACTATGGTTAATGGGGTTTGGGATAAAATAGAAGATTTGTCTATAAATAGTGATTCTTATTCAAATGCTCATCCCGCTTTACGACCTGATGGCAAGAGTATGATTTTTGCATCTGACAGACCGGGATCTTTAGGACAAACAGATTTATATGAAGTCGAATTGAAAAGCGATGGTACTTTTGGTGAAGTCAAAAATATGGGCTCTTCTATAAATACTTACGGAAGAGAAACGTTTCCTTTTGTGACGAAATCAGGACAACTCTATTTTTCATCAGATGGCCAGCCGGGACTTGGCGGACTTGATGTATTTGCTGCAGTTGAGAAAGAAAATGGTTATTGGATTGTAAATGTTGGTGAACCCATTAATTCCAGAGATGATGATTTTGCTTTTGTTATCAATTCTGATAATAAAAAAGGTTTTTTCTCTTCTAACAGAACGAAAGATGATCAAATTTACAGCTTAAAAGAATTAGAGCCCGTAAAAGAAATCAAACATGAATTTACTGTTATAGGAAAAATAGTGGATAGCATAACTGATGATGCTTTACCAAAAGTAGAAATTACTGCATATGATGAAAATAATAAAGAAGTAGGGAAATATTTTACGGATAATGCCGGTGAATTTATTCTTAAACTTCCAGAAGGTGGACCTTATACATTAAAATATAGCAAAGATGGATATTTAGTAGCAGAAGATATAGTACCTAAATCTATAGAAAACAGCTTGGTTTCTCTTAATAAAGGGCTAAAAGTAGATCCAAATGCTGATAAATTCATAGTAGATGGCGATAAATCATTAAGTGATAATGATGATTTGACTAAAAAACTTGGTTTATTACCTATTTACTTTGATCTGAACGGAACAAAAATTAAAAAGGTATCTCTAAAAGAAATGAATAAGGTAGTACAGGTTTTAAAAGATTATCCAACTTTTACAATTGATGTAAGATCACATACAGATAGTCAGGGAAGCAGTGCTTATAATCTTAAACTTTCTGAAAGAAGGGCGCAAGCAACTGTTCAATACATAAAAAGCAAAGGAATTCGTGCCAATAGAATTACAGGCAAAGGATTTGGTGAATCTGAACTGTTGAACAGATGTACGGATGGCGTAAAATGTTCTGACAAAGAACATCAGGTAAACAGACGTTCTGAGTTTATCATACACTCTAATAATAAAAAATAAATAAAATTAATTATTAATTCAAATTAAAAACGGGATATCTCAAAAGGTATTCCGTTTTTTATTGATTTTAAATGAATCTGCCATCTATTACAGATTTTAGCAATGCTAAAAATCTATTATAATGTGATTTACTAAAATTGTGTTATACAATAGCTAAAATAGAGTGACCTTATCATAAAAAAACCTGCAGTTTTAGTGCAGGTTTTTTTTTGACAAAATTAGATTTTTATGTAGACTTCAGGTTTTTTGATTACCCGATTTTTTTTTACAAAATCTTCAGAAGGTTTTCTATGAAACAGATCATAATACTTGGTGCAGAAATAACTTAATTTAGAATAGTTTAATTCGTAAATTATCTCAGTTAGTGTATTATAATCCCCGCTTTGTAAAAGTTTGGTCGCCAGAAGCATTTTTTCTTGTACAAAGAAATTATTAGGGGTGCTGTTGAATTCTTTTTTAAATAACATTTTATACTTTGAGGGCGACATCCCAGCCATTTTTGATAGAAACGGTACAGAAGGAAATGGATTGTATAAGTGATCTAAAAGATATGTTTTTGTTTTATTTATGGCCTCAGTTTCAACTTCGGTAATCTCATTTTTTACAGCAACCGAATCTGTGTAACGATTTAAGAAATTGCCCAATAGTTTTAATGAAATTCCTTTAAGATAAGGATCAAAAGAGGCGTCAAAAACTGATTTGCTCTTTAAGGACTGGATTAAAAGCAAACTATTGCTGTCAATATTGTCATAATAATAAGGAACGTTTTTATCTATTTTGATTTTACGTTTTGCATATTCTTCCGTAGGATGATTTTTTATAAATTCGTTAAGTAGTTTCTTATCTACAAGTAATCGTAATGCTATGGTTCTTTCGTTTATCGCGGGCTTAAACGAGCTTTCTATAGCATTGCTTATCACGGCTAAACCTAAATTGATAGAAGAGCCAATTTTGTAATCGATATTGTCAATTTTTATTATACTGGGATGATCACTTAAATCAAAATGAAAGATATAAAGTTCATTATCAGATTTAAGCCTGTTCATTTTTATGGGGGTCGTAAGAACAAAATCCATAAATAAAGCAGAAATCCCAGGTGTTATTTGAGTGAAAAAGGAATGTCCTTCACCAAGATTTTCCGGAAGGACTATTATTTTATTATCAATAAGTTCTCCACCCATTTCTTTGGCTAATTGATATTGCCATTCCGGGGTTAAAGAATAAAAATGTGTAAATTTTTTCATATTTTTTGGGTACTCACTTTAATGAACGTTATACATTATCTACAATTTACAATTAACAGGATAATGGCATTTTTTTATAATTGATTAAGGAATGCTTTAGGCGAAACCCCAAAATGCTCTTTGAATTTAGAAGCAAAATAAGAGTTATTGGTAAAATTAAACCGATCTGAAACCTGTGATATAGTCAGTTTATTTTCTTCCAGAAGCTCTTTTGCCAATAGTAATTTATTATCCATAAAAAAGGCATTGGGTGTAATTCCCGTAATTTTTTTAAACAAATTTTTAAATTTAGATTCAGACATATTGGCATTTCTTGCCATTAACTGAATACTCGGAAAATGACTTTCGATGTTACTAATCAAAAACATTTGGCTCGCTACAATATTGGCTACATCATACTCATTTACGGTTTGCAGGATAATCCTGTGCGTAGCCATTTTTTTTAAATAATTAGAAAGCAATAACTGCACGGTTCCATTAAGATTTAAATCGAATACAGGACCGCCTACTTTCAGTTTTCTTAAATCAGCCAATATATGGAAACTCTCATTACTCATACGGTCAAAACGTATAATCGTATTTTTTGATGAATCAGTTATTTTATCAATATCCCTAAAATTGATATTATTCTTTTTTGCAAATTCTTCAATTACTTTTTTCTTGATAAATATGCAAAGAACAAAAGTTTTGCTATTGGGCTCAACCAGATAATCTGTATCAAGTGAACTATCCATGACAATTAGATTGTATTGCCATCGTCCTAAATCCTGTACAACATTATTGTATGAATATTTTGCTTTGCCTTCTGTTAAATTGTAATAAAGACATACAAAATCATTTGTCTTATTTTTTTGAATTAATCGATGTGGTATTTCATTATGCACATCAACATAATACGCTACAATCCCGTCTCCGCAATCCAGCACATACCTAATTCCTGGGTATTTGTCTTCTGGTACAACTATAAAATTATTTTTAACTTTTCCGTCCATTTGTTTTGCAAGTGGCTCTACCCAATCTAAATTCGTTCCGTAGGAATGTTCAATTGTTTTCAAGATAATTTGTTTTTGGTCGTATAAAGTTAATTTTTTTTAGTTAAAATATTGATTATTAGTTGTTTTTACTTTTGTTTGTGAAAGTTTTTATTTTCGAAATATTGAAATTGATGAGAACTTCTTGCGCTATCAGAGCATTTTTTTGTTTTTACTCAGGCATTTTTTTATAATTGATTTACAAATGTTTTTGGTGATAACCCAAAATGGGCCTTAAATTTTGAAGCAAAATAAGAGTTGTTTGTAAAACTCAGTCTATCTGAAATTTGTGATACCGAAAATTGATTTTCTTCCAGTAGTCTTTTAGCTTCCATTAATTTATTTTCCATAAAAAAAGTATTTGGTGTTTTTCCGGTTATTTTTTTAAACAAATTTTTGAATTTAGATTCAGACATATTTGCCTTTAATGCCATAGTTTCTATAGAAGGAAAAGATTCTTCAATATTATTAATTAAAAACATTTGAGTCTCTATTATCCTCTCCAGATCTAATTTATTTACGGTTTGTATTATGATCCTTGTGGCAGACATCTTTTTAAAAAAGTTAGAAAGCAACAAATGAACTGTTGCCCTGATGTTTAAATCGTATATGGGGCCACCTGGTTTAAACCTTTGCAGCTCCTCTATTAAATGATAACTTTCATCACTCATTCTGTCAAAGCGAATAATGGTGTTCTTAGAGGAATCCGTAATTTTGTTTAGATTCTTAAAGTTAATGTTGTTCTTTTTGGCAAAATATGCCATTCTGGTTTTTTTCATAAAAATGCAAAATGCATGCGACCTGCTTCCGGCCTTAATCTTGTAATTTGTATCGAGTGCACTGTCAATAACTAATAAGTTATATTTCCATCGTCCTACATTTAATACAAAGCTGTCACTGGAATATTTAACATCACCTTCAGTAATATTGTAGTAGATACCAATAAAATCTTTTTTTGTGTTTTTCTGAACTAAATTGACATCCTTATTATTCATAACATCAACATAATAAGCAACAATATCATCTCCACAATCAAGAAAATACCTTGTACCTTTAAAAGTATCTTCAGGTACTATTATAAAATTCCCTTTTACTTTTCCTCCAAGTTTATTGGCAAAGGGCTTTACCCAATCCAAGTCAGCACCATATGAGTGTTCTATTATTTTCACGGTTATAGCAGTTTGCGGTATTTATTATTTATGGATATTGGTTGTTGTTATTTTACTTTTAAAATTTTAAGCTTATTTATTCCTGAGGGAAATTGCCAGGATATTTCGTCATTGACACAATAGCCGTATAAGGCTAATCCCATTGGGGAAAGAATTGATAATTTATTTTGGCTGATATTACTTTTCTCGGGAAATACAATTTTAAAATCCCGAATTAAATTGGGTTCTATTTTTACTGTTATATTCGAATTGATTCGAACGATATCAGCTGGCATTTCTTCGTTTTTAAGTATTTTGGCTGATTTAAGTTCTTTTTCCAGTCGTCTGACCGACTGCTTGTATACATTGTCAGTCTTTTTCTGTGGAGAATTGATTATTTTTTTCAATAATTCAAATTCGTTTTCTTCGATAATAAGTTCATTATGTTTCATAGTAATTTACTTTTTAAACATTTTAAAAAATTAGTCCTAATACCATTAAATTATTTAGCTATGAGCAATTTTAATAACTATCCCATTAGGCAAAAGATATGCCTGATTGATTCCTCTGGAATTAACTAATTAGGATTCATTCGATTAAGTTTCGATACGTTTTATTCTAATTATTTATATCTGGGGAAAATAATTCCTGATGAGTAAAAATTACGCTGTTTTGACTTGCTTTAGGATAATTTATGATTAAGGGTTTTTCGGTCTATTTGCAGGATTTTGGCTGCCTGAGTTTTATTGTTACTTACCGCAGTTAGTACTTTTATAATTTGTTCTTTTTCATATTCTTTTAAAGATTTAAAAAGAATTTTTTCTGCCGGTACATGATATTTTAATGCATCGGGAACGTGCTGAATATTGATAACATCATCACACATTATAATCATACGTTGAATGATGTTTTCAAGTTCCCTGACATTTCCGGGCCAGGAATACCGCATTAGTATTTCGATTACTTTTTCATGAATAGTTACAGTGGGCTTGTTATACTCAATTGAATATTTTTTTATAAAATTGTTTATCAATAATACCAGATCTTCTTTTTTATCTCTTAAAGGAGTTGTTTTTATATTCACAACATTTATTCTGTAATACAAATCTTCGCGGAAAGTACCTTCAATAACCATTTGGTGCAAATCGCAATTGGTAGCACATATAATACGGACATTTATTTTTTCAGCATTTCGTGAGCCTATTTTTGTTATTTCTTTTTCTTGCAAAACCCTTAGAAGTCTGGTTTGAACGGCTAGTGATGCTGTACCAATTTCGTCTAAAAAAATCGTTCCGCCTGATGCTGCCTGAAAAAGGCCAATTTTAGACTCTGTGGCACCTGTAAAGGCGCCTTTTACATATCCAAAAAGTTCAGATTCGACTAAATTTTCTGGCATTGCACCACAATTTACAGATATAAAAGGCATACCGGCAAAAGATCCTTTATAATGAATGGCTTGGGCTACCAGTTCTTTTCCGGTTCCGCTTTCGCCTTCTATTAATACATTTACTTTATTATCTTTTACACGTTCAATTATTTCTACTACTTTTTTTAACTGTTTAGAACTACCTACAATGCCCAAATAGTCATCGTTAAGGATTAAAGAATCAGCTGTAGTTATTAAATGTCTTAAGTTAGTTTTTGCCAATAATTCATCAATTGCTTTTTCAAGTTCATTGCTCGTAAATGGTTTGTGCAAATATTCTAACGCGCCTGATTTTAATGCTGTAACAGCATTATCAACAGAATTAACTCCTGTAATCACCAATTTTGGAATTAAAGGATAATGTTCTTCTGCATATTTTAATAATTCGATGCCATTAATTTCAGGCATATTTAGGTCTGTGATCAATAAATCGATATCAGTATATTTAAGCACATCGATAGCTTCACTTACAGAAGAGGCACGATATGAATGGTAATTAAATGATTTTAAATGACGCTGAATCAAATTGAGCATGTCGTAATTATCATCTACTATTAATATTTTTTGTTTCATTAGACTCATTTTATTTAATTTAAGGGGATTTTTATTATAAAAATGGTTCCGTTTGGTGTGTTGTTTAGCAGGTTTATTTCTCCGTTATGGTTTTTTATAATTCCGTGAACTACGCTAAGTCCAAGTCCGCAGCTGTCTTTATTTGGTTTTGTTGTAAAAAAGGGTTCAAACACCTTTTGTTTGATTGCATCAGGAATTCCTGTTCCCTGATCAGCAATTGTTACAGAGAGATTTTTTGCATCATTTTCGATAGTTATTTTTATGGTGCTTTCATCAGGAGAAGCATGTATGGCGTTAATGATAATATTAAAAAATACCTGGGTAAGCTGTACAGAATCAACTCTTGCCACAATGCTGTCATTCTTAAATATCAGTTCGCTTTTAATTTTTTTTGCCTGTAGGTTTTGTTTAAGAAATGATAAAACAAAAGTCACAATGGGTTTAATTTCCTGTAATTGTAATTGCTGCGGCATTTCACGAGAAAAATACATGAGCTTTTTTACAATTTCACGGGCATAAATAACAGAACTTATGACAGTAGAAATATCATCGTTAATTTCAGGATTAGTATTATTGCTCTTGATTAATTCAGCATAACCCAATATATTTCCTAGCGGAGTATTAAGTTCATGTGCTATTCCTGCAGTCATTTCTCCCAGACTTGATAATCTGTCGATTCTTTCTACAGTTCGCATCAGGAGCTGTTTTTTTTCAAGGTTTTTAAATTTTTCTATATAATTGCCAATTTCATAAGCAATAGTGTCTAATAGTGTTTGCTCTTCTTGTAAAAAGTCATGACTATTATAGTCGCTTTCAGGATAATGCACTTTAATAAAGCCAACAATAGTTTTTGAGACAATTATGTTACTAATTTGAAAAACAGTTTGTTGATCGGGTTTTAATATCCATAAAGAATAATCCGGGACTTGTATTTCTACAGAAGCTTTTTTATTATATCTCCAGGCTTTTTTAGTACTTATAATTATTTTTTCCAGAACTTCTTTTTCTATACCGTTTGATCTGGATATTGTTTTTGATATTTCATATAGACAGGTTAATTCCTTAACTCTTTCTTTAAGTTTAATTTCTGTAGGAACTAAATTCATTTTTGTAGGAAATTATTTATAATGATTTTAAATTGAATTCAAAAGTAATTTAAATATTTTAGTTGAGAATATTATTTGTATTTTTATTTAACTATTTGAAAACAAACTAAATAGAGTATGTTTTTAAGTCTTATTATGATATTATAATGTCTTATTTAGGTTATTTTCTATTTATTTTTGAACTATAAATATTTCTAAATTTGTAAGAATCAGTTTTGTTTTGATTTCAGATATTTTTTTCGCGAAAACATTTTTTGGAAGAAAAGTAAATAGCCTTGTTAAAAGTCCTATTTTGATATTATTATGACTTAATAAGGTCTTATTGAGGTGTAGTTATAGGATAGTTTTGTCATTGTTTTAAAGTTGAATACTTCTGGAAACAGAAATAACAACTGCTGCAGATCAAAAAATATCCACAACTTTTTAATGCCTTCCAAAAACATATGAATACTTCCGGCTTTTTATTAGAGTTTGAATTAAATATAGCTGAAATACGTAAGCTGAATAAAATGTATTTTAAAAATCTCTATAAAGAAAAAGTAACCGTATTTCTTGGAATTGTTTTATTCTTAGCTATATTCTTCGATTTTTTTTATTTAAATAATGATACTGATCTGGTAACTTGGCTGCTACGCAATCTCATCCTGATTATATTATTTTTTCTATTTCAGTATTCTTTTGTGAACGTAATAAGCAAAACTATTTTTCAGTTTAGTAAAAAGCTCTTAAAATATAACAGGTTCAGTAAAAAGTATAAATTCAATTTTACTAATTCCCGTATATGTGTCCATTCCCCTTTAGGTGAATTTGTTTATAAATGGAGTCAGATAGAAAATGCAATTCTTACTAAGGACTTTTTCTTTTTATATGTCAGAGATCGAAATGGTTATATTATTTCAATTTCTAATAAAGCCAATAATGGTAGAAACATTCATGAATTAATTGATTTTGTAGAAAATAATGTAACCCATGTTACTAAAATCTAAGTGCAACTAAAAAAAACCTTATTCTATTCTTTTTATAACGTATTGTGCTACTTTGTACGATTTAACTCAGATTATCTTTGCAAAGTTGTTTAAAGAGCTTGGTTTGTATCGAATGATGATTGATCTTTTTATGACTTATAAATGACAGCAAAGTATTTAATTTGAAATGTATAAAGGGTTAGAAATGAAAAAGGAAAGAATTTTAGTGCGTGATGATAGAGGATTTTTTTTAAAAATGTTTAAAAGAAATTTCAAGACAGAATTTGATTTTTTTGAAAGTTCATTTATGTCTGATTCTGAAGACGAAAACAAATCAGAACAGTTTGATCGTTCTATATTTGTTATTTATGATAAATTTGAACTCATGCAGTTTTTGAAATTAGAAAAAAAAGGCTCAAATGTTTTGTTGTGCCTGTTTAATAAACAATTGTATGATAACTTATTTTTTTTAGAAGAAATTAAAAGTTTAATCCTGTTAGACTGTTCTAAAACAAGAAGTGAGTTAATGTCAGAATTGAAACACTATTTTAATACTACATCAGATTCAGGATTACCAGCATCAAATATGAGTTTACCAAATCCGAATATTATTTCTACACAATTTAATAATTTTTATAAATCTTTATTTTTCATGATGTAATAGATTTAAAAATCAAAATCATGATTTATAAAAACAAAAAAAGTAGAATATACTGTTGCTCGTATATTCTACTTTTTTTGTTTTTTTAAGCTAAATGTTATTGCTTAAAAACAGCTATTTCATTTTATAGATTTCTGAACCTGCTAATAAAAAACAACCTAATCCGTAGTCTTCAAAATCCGGAATTTTATCATATGATAAAGGTTGGCCATCTTTAGGTTCTTTTCCTGTTGATTGCAGATAGCCCAAAAAACCATTGCTGTGCAAACTTTCAGTTGTCACGGCATTCCATGCCTTTTGAATGACAGGTAAATAGGTTTCTTTTTTCAAAATTCCACTATTTATTCCGTAGGCCATTCCGTAGACAAATAATGCAGTTCCTGAGGTTTCTTTTTCTCCAAAATTAGCAGGATCATGTAAGCTTACATTCCAGAAACCATCAGCCCTTTGAACAGGAACTAATGCTGCTGCCATTGCTTTTAGATCTTTTACATATTGTGCTCTGTGCGGTGCATTTTCAGGAATAATAGTAAGCACTTTTGCAAGTGCAGCAATGACCCATCCGTTCCCGCGGCTCCAATAGCAATCCTCACCATTAGGTTCCTTGTACGGAGGATCAAAATCAGCATCACGCCACCATAAGCCATCTTTAGGATTAAAAAGGCCGTGATCTCCATGTTTATTTCTGGAGTACATATACATTTGGTACATTTTCTCGAAATAACGGTTATCGTTTTCCAGAACTCCTAACTTGGCAAAAACCGGCATTCCCATTTGTATGGCATCAATCCAGGACCAATCGTCTAGTTGAGGTGTATTTAAAAGCATATTTATATTGGCTTTTGTATTTTTTAGCTTTTTAGGATCAGGTTCCAGATTATACAAATCGATATAGGTTTGTGCCGCACAATAGTTGTCTGCGTTCCGGGTTGTGTTACCGCTATTAAATCCCCATTTATGAAATTCTGACCATGAATAGGCATAATCATAATATACATCCTTTGGATAAATTTCATGCAATGCCATTAATCCTTCATAATAAACACCTCGTGTCCATATATTACTGGGGCGTTCTTTATTCGTAATAATTGTTTTGCCAGTGTCCGGCCATTTTTGCATAAAATAATCATTGGCAAGAATCATTTGTTTGAGCACCAGTTTTTTATCAAATGGCTGCTGTGCGCTTGCTGAATAATTATGTGTAAGATATATAGCGAAAAATAAAAGTAATCTCTTCATTTTTAATACTGGTTATTTAATAATTAGTTTTGTTTTTTTAAAGGTGTAAGAGTAACAGGGCCTAACAATCCTGAAGGAGCAGGATTCCATTTTGTGGCATCGAATTTTTTATAATCCTTATCAACCATATTTATTTCGTAGAAAATCTTCCATTCTTCTCCTTTCAACTCTTTATCCCTAATTCTATTGGCAGATAAATTGGTAACCTGAATTTTAATATTATTTGTTCCGGGCTTTAGTTTTTCAATTTGCAGTGTATAAGGTACAGACCATGCTGTGCCAATAAATTGATCATTGAGCCATACTTTTGCACTTTCCCGAACATCACCCAGATTTAAAACCCAATGGTCTATTTTTGAATTTGGGTTGTCAAAATTTAAAGTATAAGTTGCAGTTCCTGAAAAAGCTTCTGCTTCAGGACTTAATTTTGTCCATGATCCTAAACTGGAAACAGTGGCGTTTTCGGGTAATTTTGGTCCGCCTTTATCAAAAGTAATATTCCATTTTCCAGTTAAGGAAACAGGATTATCAACAGGTTCATAATAATTCCATTTTTTTTGTGATGCTTTATTTTCTGTCTTTAAAAAATAAGATTGTCCGGGTTCTATTTTTAGCTTGACAGATGTTGTAAGACTATTTTTAGTAACGACAGCATTGCCATATGCCCTGGTTAAAGGGTCGAAAATAACAACTTCCTTGTTACCAACCTGAAGCGGGATAAATGCATCAATTGTTTTGGGTGTATGATTGACCAGATAATATATTTTCTCGCCATCAATATTCCTTCTTGTAAATTTTAATCCAGTTTTCACAAGACTTTCCGGAAAAATCTGAGCATTCTCTAAAGCCTTAAAAACATCAGAAGTTGGTTTTATGCTCTCTTTATTTTGAGATAAGGCTGATTGAAGTTTTTGTTCTTGTTTTTTATAATCATTAAAACCCGGAACAGATTCCGGTAAGCCTTCAAAGAGTATAACAGCACCTTCTTTTTTTAATTCGATTAATTTTTGCAAAGTGGCAAGTGGCATTTTTTTGCAGTCCGGAATAATTAAAGATTTAAAAGTTCCGCCAGGCAACACAATATTTCCGTTTACAACTTTAGCTTCGGCTATAAAATTATCAGAGATAAAATCGACTCCATATCCTTTCTTCATTAAACTTCTGGTGGTATCATAAAAGGATGTTCCATAAAGCCATTCAGATAAAGAGTGAATTTTGAATTGTACAAATAAACTCCCTTTCAGGTATTGGTCCCAAACATCATAAATGGGCCAATATAACAGAATTTCATTATCAGATTTTCCTTGCTGCAATAGCGACTGGCAGTTGGCGATATATGAAAACAGGGCAGGCGCATCTTCCCAAATGCTATTGTTGCTATTAAAATTTACTGCGGCATAAAATTGCCATCCCGGCCAAGCTGCGCGGGTTGGAGAATAAGTAGAACCATGAAGAAAAATATGATTAACGCCGTTTAGCATTAAGTCTTCGGCTTCAGGTTTACATTGTGATAAAGCTGTTTTAAAATGTTCTCTGAGCCAGGTAAAAGTTTCAGAAGAAACGAGGTTTTTACCTGATATATGAGCCGCAGATGAGGAAAATTTCAGCATAACCGGATCCGCATCTCCTTCACGAATGTCTTCTTTTTCACGTCTGAAACCCGGAATATCAAATGGCATCGAACCAAAAGTTTCGCATTCAGGGATATCGGCAGATGCATATAAATCGATAAGGTTTCCCGGTGATCCGTGTGCCTGAAGTTTGGTTTTAAAGTTTTTAGAATGCGCCCATTTTGTCCATGATTGATCAAACTTGTTCAATAATAAATCGGCAATAGTTTCGCGATAATCGCTTCTGATTCTATTGCTTGTTTCAGTATCGGTTTCATTTAATAAAAGAGGTAATTCTTTTTTTAGATCATATCCTCTTCTGGTTTTGAATTCTTCAAAAAAGTCAGGTGTAAAATCCGTTCCGTAAACTTCAAAACTATCATTAAAAATGGCACGAATCTTTCCTTCACTACCTTTAAAAGCTGCGTTAAACGGAACCAAATATGCATTTAGGGCTTCTTCAGAATAATGATCTAATGTATATCCTTTTCCTCCCGGGGCGGCTCTTTTTACCTGCTGTCCGGTTTTCCCGCTAAACACGGCATAGATTGTATAATCTGTTTTACGGGCTTTCCAGTTTAGTTTATTGGGTTCAGACAGATTGGGTAATCCAACATGATTTCCTTCAATTCCTTTGTCTTGTGTTTTTACTTTATTTTTTTTTAACTCACTTGTTAAATTTATATAACCGCCATCATTTCCGTATGCTACAACATATAATAAATCTGCAGGTGTTTTTTCTTTACTGCTGTCGGGAACAATATTTCTATTGAAGGTTTCATTTTTTTTAAGCGGATATTTTTCTACTATTAGTTTTGTTGCAGCATATGGCAAAGTAACCTGCGAGCCACCGTAAGGCCATCCGGTTCCTAAAACCATGTCTACCTTCATGTTTAGGCTGTCAGCAATATGTATTGTATAATCTAACATTTCCATCCATTTTGGAGACAGATATTCTATAAAATTATTTTCTTCTCCTTTTACGCCATAAATCGGAGTTATTTCTACGCCTCCAATTCCTGCTTTATGAAAATCGATGAGGCTTTTTTTGAGATTAGGTTTGTCTACAGCACTTCCCATCCACCACCAGCGTGTCCAGGGCTGGTTTATATTAGTAGATTTTGGCCAGGGAGAAAGTGTTGTTTCCTGAGCAAAAGAACTAAAAGCACAGCAAAAGAATACAATAATAAAGAGGTTTGATCTGGTTATTTTCATTATCTATTCAAAGGTTTTAGAGGTTGCTAAAATTAAAGCTTCACAGCGTTAAAAATTTAGCAAGTGTCATTTTTATTCTTTTGTAATAAAGTAAAAGTAGGAGTAGTACATTAAAATGCTATCCTGTAGCATCCTGTTTTTAATAAATGTTATTAAAAATGAAATATTTACTAAAATCCTTTACTTGTTTGGTAATTCGTATTTTTTTATATAAATAAATATTAAATGCTAAAAAATATTTTAATAAAATTTTTGATATCATATTTATTAATTTCTCAATTAATTAAGGTTTGTAAATCAGGCAGTTGTGTGTGTTTTTTGTTAAAATAAACATAAAAAATTTCATAAAACATTGAAATCTAGCAGGATACTACAGGATACTGCGAATAGTACTTCTGGATAAATTTGGAATTACTATTAAACTAACCAAAATTTAACTTTTATGAAAAACAAACTTAATCTTTTGCTGATTATGGCCTTTTTTGCATTACTGCATGCATCAGGTTATGCGCAAGAAAAAACGGTTACAGGAACAGTTACTGATCCGGCTAAACTCTCGATCCCGGGAGTTAACGTAATTGTTAAAGGAACCAATCGTGGAGCGAGTACTGATTTTGACGGAAAATTTAGTCTTAAAGCTTCTGAAGGAGAAACATTAGTTTTTTCGTTTGTGGGATTTATAAAGAAAGAAGTAAAAATAGGTACCGCAAATACCTATTCGGTTTCCTTAGATGCAGAGAGCGCGAACTTAAACGAGGTCGTGGTGATTGGTTACGGAACCCAAAAGAAAAAACTAACCACAGGAGCAATATCCGGAATCAAGACAGAAAATTTTACCGAAAGACCTATTTCAAGAATTGATCAGGGATTAATTGGGCAGGTAGCAGGAGTTCGTGTCAAACAAACTACAGGATTACCGGGGCAGCCTTTTAGTATAGAAATTAGAGGAGCGGGTTCTATTACTGCAGGAAATGAGCCTTTGTATGTTATAGACGGGTTTCCTATTTATACTGAAGGATCGAACAGCAATGGTGCTTTTTCAAACGGAAGTCCGCTAGATAATATGAACCCTAATGATGTGGCTTCTATAGAAGTATTAAAAGATGCGGCTGCAGCTTCTATTTATGGATCAAGGGCGTCAAACGGAGTGGTTTTAATTACAACCAAGAAAGGGAAAAAAGGAAAACCAAAATTCACTTTCAATACCTATGGCGGAGTTAATAAAGAGGCCAACAGGGTCGATATGCTTTCTTCTCAGGGATGGATTGACAGGGCTAAAACCATGATTGATGCACAATGGGTAGGTTCAGGTATTGCAGGAGCATCTGCAACTCAGAACAATGCAGAAAGAATTGCAGCTTATAATGCAAAAAATCCAACTGCACCCCTTAACACAGCCAACACCAGATATTATACGTATTTGTATGATGAAAGATGGGATATTCCGGGACATCCGGGATTAGATTATATCGACTGGCAGGATAAAGTTTTCCGTACAGGAGAGTTTAGTAACTATCAATTGTCTGCATCAGGAGCGACTGATGTTGTGAATTACTATGTATCTGCCAATTATCAAAAAAATACAGGATATATTATTGGTACTGATTATACTTTGTTTTCTGCGAGAGCAAATGTTGACGTTAAATTGTCAGAAAGTTTTAAAATGGGGATTAATATCGCACCTTCTTATTCTATAAAAAATGATCCCGGAGTAGAAGGAAAAGATAATACTTTGTTTAAAGCACTTACGGCAACACCGGTTTTTGAAAGTGCTTCGAATGCTGCCGGAGAAAAATATACAACAAGATATGCCTGGGGAAGCAGCACAACAAATATGCTGAATGCATTGGCCAGAACAGGGAAAAATTCGATGTACAGGACTTTGATTTCTACTTATGCGAGTTATCAATTTGCAAAAGATTTTACTTTTAAAAGTACCATTAATTTTGATAACTCAGATAATACGAATGAAAGTTATACGCCAAATGATGTTCAGGCAAGTATTAGAGGGGCTTATAATACCTATAGAAGACAGAATTTGGTAAATGAAAACACACTTAATTATGATAAATCTATTGGAAATCATAATATTAATCTGCTTTTAGGACAATCCTTCAGTTCTTACGAAATTATGAAATCTACGTTGTCATCCGGGGCGCTTTACAACAGTTCAACTGTAGAAACACTCCCAACGGGATCACTTGGTTCTACCAATGCTGAAAAAAGCACCTTACTTTCTTATTTTGCCAGATTACAATACAATTACAAAGAAAGATATTTGATATCTGCCAGTATCAGACGCGATGGTTCTTCAAAATTTGGAACTGACAGACAATGGGGTGTTTTCCCTTCATTATCATTAGGATGGAGAATAAAACAAGAAGAATTCATGAAAAATGTAGACTGGCTTAGTGATTTAAAACTACGTGCCAGTACAGGAATTAACGGTAGTAATAACATTGGCAGTTATGCCTCTTATGCAACTCTGGCAACATACAATTACTCTATTGGCGGTGCAGCTGCAATAGGACAGGGAGCTGCGTCAATACCAAATCCTTCATTGCACTGGGAAGAATCACGAAGTGTAGATTTAGGTTTGGATTTTGGAATTCTGAAAAACAGAATTTCAGGAACTGTAGAGGTCTATAGAAAAAACAATAGCGAATTACTGTTAAGAGTTCCTATTGTTGCTGCAACAGGATTTCAAAGCTATCTTACCAATGTTGGAGAAGTGCAAAATCAGGGAATTGAATTTGAGGTGAACTCCCTGAATATTAAAACGCCAAGTTTTGAATGGAGAACATCTGCAAATATCAGCCACAACGAAAACAAAGTTCTGGCTTTAGGTCCTGATCAGTCTAAAATTGAAATAAGTAATGCATACGACGGTGGCGTGCCTTTTATAAAATTAGAAGTAGGAAAGCCAATGTATACCATCTTTGGTTTACAACAAAATGGTGTCGTTACCCAGGCTGATATTGATAAAGGAGGAACAACAATTGGAGGAAATAAACTTGTATTAGGAGATCCGAGATATATTGACCAGAACGGAGATAAAAAAATCAACTCTGACGACCGTGTGGATTTAGGAAATCCAACACCTAAATATACGTGGGGAATCACCAATAGTTTTAAATATAAAGCCCTTGATCTGAATGTGTTGGTTCAGGGACAAAACGGCGGAACAGTATACGGATTAACAGGAAGAGCCATTGACCGTACCGGAATGGGATCTGTAGAAAATTCATTAAATGTAGATCCTGCAGTAAGAGGAAACTGGAGAACATCTTTTGGATATCAGGCAAATTCAGACTGGTTGTATAAATCAGATTATGTCAGCATTAGAAGTATCTCAATAGGATATAACTTAAAAGAAGCCATTAAAGGATTAAGCAGAATCGATAATATGAGATTATATGTAACAGGCGAAAACTGGTTCTACTGGAACAAATATAAAGTTGGTTTTAACCCGGAAGCTGTAAATACATCAGCAAGTTCTAACAGTGATTTTTCAGTACCGGTAGATTATGGAGGAGCACCTTTGGCAAAATCTTTAGTGATAGGACTTAACATTAATTTTAATTAAAATAAAATGAAAAAATATATTTATTTACTAGCAGTACTATTCGCTCTTACCTCTTGTGAGGACGAATTGACTCAGTTGCCGTTATCTCAGGGAACGATTGAGAATTTTTATGCTACGCCCGGAGATTTTATTCAGGCAAGAAATGCTACTTATTCTGTTGCTTTTCACGGAGCAGGAACTTATGGATATGCAAACAGGGTTTTGAATTTAAGCGAAACCAGGTCAGACAATTTGATGGCAACTACACAAGCGTCAAGAGATTGGGAAGGAATCAATAGTTTTTACACTTCTATAAGTTCTAATACTTATATAAAAGAAGCTTATACCAGTAACTATAATGCCATTAATAAAGCAAACCAGTTACTAGAAAAAATAGCCGAAAAAGGGGATCAGATTTTTACCAGTCCTGCTGATAAAGCCGCGATGGTTGCAGAAGCCCGTTTTCTAAGAGCATTTTGTTATTTTGATCTGGTAAGATGGTTTGGAAGAGTTCCTTTAATCGATAAAACAATGACAGCTCCTGAAGCTGCCAAAATAAAAAGAACTCCCGTTATCGATGTTTACAAATTAATCATTTCAGACCTGGAATTGGCGATTCCGGACCTTCTTCCAACATACGATGCTGCAAATTACGGCAGAGTTACTAAATACGGAGCAAAAGCATTATTAGGCCTTGTTTACATGACACGTTCAAGCCCAACATACGGAATTGACGGTGCAACACTTGGACTGAATGAATGGGACAAAGCATACCAACAATTAAATGACATTAAAACCAGCGGATTATATGCTTTGGGTACAGATTACGATGCTATTTTTAAAGTAGAAGGACTTACTAATAAAGAAAATGTATTAACGATTCCGTATACACAAAGTCTTCCGCTAGCAGTAGGAGGAAATTTTATGGTCGAGTTAGGGTATGAACCTTATTTTGCTTCAGTAAATTTATCAGCACAGGGAGCTTTGGAAGCACGACCAATTTCAACAGGTTTTCTAAATCTGTTTGCTGCAACTGATAAAAGAAAGATTTCCGGTATTGCGACCAGTTATACGGTTGCAACCGGTACTTATAAAGGAAGTTATACTTTACCTGTTTTTAAAAAATATATCGACCCTGCAAGATACGGAAACGGTCGTGAAGACTGGGGTGTAGACTTTATGGTTACACGATATACAGATGTCCTGATGATGATGGCCGAATGTACACTTCACGGTGGAGGCGGTTCTCAGGCTGAGGTTGATGACATTGTAAACAAAGTAAGAACAAGAGCAGGAGTTGCTGCAAATGCTGCAAATATTACCTTAGATCAATTGTTTACAGAAAGAAGAAAAGAATTTTTCTCAGAAGGAACAAGATGGTTTGATTTAATCAGGTCCGGTAAAGCAGTGACCATCATGAATGACTGGAAAGCCGCAGAAGATACCGAAGGAAAGATCAGGACTATTGAGAATAATTCATTATTATACCCAATTCCGTTATCAGAAATATTAGCAGTTCCGGGACTTTACGATCAAAATCCTGGGTACGACTAATTAAAATTGCCCCCAAGTTTTTTTTTGTTTTTTTGAGAGGAGCTGTCTTTTTTAGACGGCTTCTCTTTCATTTTTAATTCAAAAACAAACAGGAAAGCACAGGATGCTTTTAAGGTTTAATTATTTTAAATTTAAAGTTTTAGTACCTAAAAATAACTCCAATGATTTACATCAAAAGACTTCTCTTATTTTTATTTGTTTTAAGTGCCTGCCATTCTATATCTGCACAGGTAAAATTACCCGCTTTAGTAGGTGATAATATGGTTTTACAGCAAAATGCCAAAGTTAATTTATGGGGATGGGCGTCTCCTGGCGAAAAAATCACAATCAGGTTAGGATGGGAAAATCTTCCGGTTGAAATTATTGCCGATGCCAATGGAAACTGGAAAACCGAAGTGAATACTCCAAATGGAAGTCAAAAAGCTTACGACATTACCATCGATGCTTCAAACACCATCACACTAAAAAATATTTTAATTGGCGAAGTCTGGCTTTGTTCCGGTCAGTCGAATATGTTTTTTCCTGTGGGAAGAGAAGATAAGACCTGGAAAACAGGCGTTAAAAACTATGAAGAAGAAGTAAAAAATGCTTCCTTCCCAAATATCAGATTGTTTACCGTTGCGTTGAATGCTTCACCAACACCACTTGAAGATGTTACAGGAAGCTGGAAAGTATGTACACCACAAAGTATTCAGACGTTTTCTGCCGTAGCCTATTTCTTTGGAAGAGATTTATATCAAAAATTAAATGTGCCAATAGGTTTAATCTCAACTTCATGGGGAGGAACAAAAGCAGAAGCCTGGACAGCGCAACAAGTTTTGGAAGATGAGGTTACCTTTTTACCGATTCTTCAGGAAGATGCAAAAAATGAAAAATTACATCAGGAAAAACTCGAAGCCTATTATTTAAGCCTGATAAACGAACGAATTGCAAGTGCTGAAAATGCGCCAAAAGGGCAATTGAAAAAGCCTAAAAAAGAACCCAACAAAACGTCGTATGTATTGTATAACGCAATGCTGCACCCAATTGTAAATTATACCATAAAAGGAGCAATTTGGTATCAGGGAGAAAGCAATTCCGGAAAAGCCTATTTGTACAGAACGCTATTTCCCGCTATGGTAAAAAGCTGGAGACAAGAATGGAAGCAAGGTGATTTTCCGTTTTATTACGTTCAGATAACACCTCATAAAGGACAAAATCCTGAAATACGAGAAGCACAATTAATGGCTTTAAAAACAATCCCAAACAGCGGGATGGTTGTAACGACAGACATAGGAGATGCTCAAAATATTCATCCAATTGACAAACAAACCGTTGGTTACAGACTTGCCCTGATTGCACGTGCTAAAACTTATGGAGAAAATGAATTAGTATATTCCGGACCCATTTTTAATCATATGAAAATTAAAAAACAAAAAGCACAATTGTTTTTTGATTCTGCAGAATCAGGTCTGAAAAAAAACGGAGAAGTTTTAAAAGAATTTGAAATAGCCGGAAACGATCAGGTTTTTTATCCTGCTGATGCCAAAATTGACGGAAAAACGATTGTAGTTTCTTCTGCAAAAGTAAAAGAACCTATAGCCGTTCGTTTTGCCTGGAAAGCCATTCCGGAACCTAATTTATTCAATAACGAAAATTTACCCGCTTCACCTTTTAGAACAGATGATTGGGAAATTAAAACAGAGAAGTAGTAAGTTGAAGCGTTGTGATTTTTTTAACCTCAATTTTGTCATCTCGAGGAACGAGAGATCACACAAGTAATTCTACAAAGATTGGTGATTTTGTTTGCGGAGTTTCTAGTGTGATCCTTCCTCCGTCAGGATGACAATATTGTGTTTAAACTTTGCGTCTTAGCGCCTTTGCGAGATTAATTTTATTTTAATCTTTTTTAATCCTATAATCTGTGGTAAAAAAAACACAGTTATGTTCAAATAAATCTTAATTCGAATAAAAACTAAAATGAATAGAAGGCAATTTATAATCGGAAATTCTCTGGCAGTTATGGCGCTGTGTCTTCCATTTTCGGTGGGAGCCGGTACTTTATCGGATGATCCTAAGCTTTCTGATTTCGAAAAAAGACTTCGGCCAGTTGGACGTGCCTTAGAATTTGAAGATTATTATGTTTGGTGCAACAGTCCAATTGAAGGTCCTGACGGCAAAATACACGTATTTTTTTCCAGATGGCCAAAAGCAAAAGGAATGAGCGGCTGGATCAACAGTTCTGAAATTGCACATGCCGTAGCCGGTTCACCTGAAGGACCTTATGAATATGTAAGCACTATTTTGGCTCCGAGAGGTGAAGGATATTGGGATGCAACGACTTGCCATAATCCGAGTATCCATTTTGTGGATGGAAAATATGCCTTGTTTTTTATGGGAAATTCTAACGGAAAAATGAATACAAAACGTATTGGTTTAGCGACTTCAGATTCTCTTTACGGACCTTGGGAAAGACCGGATAAACCGTTGCTGCTTCCCGGAAAAGAAGGCTCTTGGGACGATCTTTTAACCACAAATCCGTCTTTTTTAAAACATCCAAACGGAGAATATTGGCTGTATTACAAATCATTGGATACGGAGAATTATGAACATCCAAAATTTCCTGTAAAAGGAAACAGAAAATACGGGCTCGCAATATCAAAATCCCTTCACGGACCATATGAAAAATATGAAAACAATCCTGTGATTGATTTCTCAAAATTAGGAGACAACAAACAATGTGAAGATGCTTTTGTATGGTATGAAGACAAGAAATTTAAAATGCTGGCAAGAGATATGGGCGTTTTTGGGATCGATTACGGATTGTATATGGACTCTGAAGATGGAAAACACTGGAGTGCTCCTCAAATTGCATATCAGCCTTTAAGTAAATATATTAAGCAGCCGGAAGCGCCTAAACATCTCAATAGATACGGTCGTGTGGAACGCCCGCAATTGTTGTTTCAAAACGGAAAAGCAACCTATTTATTCACCGCATCTCAAGGTGGGAAATTTGAAACTGCTTCGGCATTTATTTTTAAAATAGTTTAAAATAGGAGCAAAGTTACAAAGTTACAAAGTTACAAAGTTGCAAAGGGACAAAGCTATGGAAATTCAAGAAAGCGAAATGTCTTTTTTAGACCCTACAAAACATAGATGGTTATGTGTTAACACAACAATAAATGAATTCATTTGAAAAATGGAAAATAATAACACCATTCGAAATGCCTTTACTATGAAACTAAAACCTGGTTTTGAAGCGGAATATAAAGTGCGGCATGATCAAATTTGGCCGGAATTGCAGGCATTACTTTCAGATACCGGAATTCAGGATTATTCTATTTTCCTGGATGAAAAAACATTAACACTGTTTGCGGTTCAAAAATTGAGTAAAGATTTTGATTCGGCTTATTTGCCCAATCATCCTATTGTGAAAAAATGGTGGAATTATATGGCTGATATTATGGAAACAAATCCGGATCATTCGCCGATAACAAATCCGTTAAAAGAAGTTTTTCATTTAGATTAAATGATTAAATTGTTTTTTGATATAAAATAAATACAATAATGAAAAATACAATCAAATTTTACACGCCCATTGCATTATCAATATTGATTTTTGCAAGCTGTAATGCCCAGAAAAAATCAACAGGAAATACCATTGTTTTAAAAAATACTTCTAATATAGAGTTGCCTCAAAAAGCGATTTCGATCAAAAGAAACCAAATTTCATTAAGTGGAGATTCAGGAACGTATCCTGTTTTGGTGTACAAAAACGATACAATTCCTGCACAAGTCAATGATTTAGATGGAGACGGAAAATGGGATGAACTTTTTCTTGTAACGGATTTTTCTCCAAAAGAAGAAAAGAAAATAACCTTAAAATGGTCTCAGCCAGATCCTAAATTCCCAATCAAAACAAGTGTGAGATTTGGAAAAAGAGAAGCTAAAAACCTGCCTGTTCATCCTGGTACACAAGAAATCCTGATGGCAAATCAGGTACATAAAAAACTGGGGTATCAAAAATACCAAACCGATGGACCAACCTGGGAAAATGATAAAGTTGGTTTCAGGCACTATTTAGACGGAAGAAATTCAAAAGATGTTTTCGGAAAAAAGATTCCTGCTATCACACCCGAAGATGTTGGAATTAACAGTAAAGGTGCTGTTGAGGATAATTATCATGTGATGTACGATTGGGGAAGAGATATTTTTCCTGTTGGGAATTCTGCCGGACTTGGAGGTTTTGCCTTATTGGTCGATAATAAAATCAACAGACTCGGAATCATTGCAAGTGACACACTAAATAATATTGAAAAAACGACCTTTAAAATTGTGAGTGAAGGGCCTGTAAATTCCGTTTTAAGTTATACCTACCAAAATTGGGAAGCATCAGGAAATAAATATCAGGCGCAGGAAACATCCTCAATCTGGCCGGGAATGTACGGTTATAAAAATACTGTTTCTATAGATGGCTTAAAAGGAAACGAAATGTTTTTAGTGACACTTTCTAATTTAAATAATAAAAATCCATTGCAGGTAATTGATGCCGGAGATTTTGTGTGTTTTATACAACATGATAAACTGACCTACGAACGCCAGTGGATTTTGGGTACTGCCGTAATTGTACCTAAAAATGTATATAAAGGCTATATAGAAGCACCAAAAACAGGACAACTTACAGATTCATATTTAATAAAACTCGCTGTAAAAAATAATCAGCAAGTTAGTTATTACCCAATTGCCGGCTGGGAATTAAGTGCAGATAAAAATTTTAAAGACTCTGTCTATTTTACTAATTATGTCACCACTTTAGCCAAACAGCTTTCGGCAAAAATTAAGGTTGAGGTAAAATAATCGTCAAGTTTGTCCTCTCGATGAACAAGATCACGCTAGAAACTCGACAAAGATTGCACAAAAAGCATTAGAATAAAAATAATGAACACTAACCAAACCAAAATGAAAAACATATTCAAATTTATAATTTGCATTATTGCGCTCACACAACCAATATGTGCACAGAATTACAGTAATGATAAATTCCCGGATGGTAGTGAAATCACCAATTGGTTTAAGGATTATTCTAAAATTCAATTGAAGAATCTTGGAAAAAAATATACCATAACAGATTTTGGAGTTGGAAAAGACAGTACCAAAATTCAGACCGTGGCGATTCAGAAAGTGATCGATAAAGCCGCAGCAAACGGAGGAGGAGTTATAGTAGTGCCAAAAGGAGTTTTCCTGAGTGGCGCACTATTTTTTAAACCTAAAACGGCTTTGTATGTTTCTGAAGGAGGCGTATTAAAAGGGTCTGATAATATTGCTGATTTCCCAATAATGCCATCAAGAATGGAAGGACAGAATCTGGATTATTTTCCCGCATTGGTCAACGCATATGGAGTTGATCATTTTTCGATTTCAGGAAAAGGAACCATAAATGGAAATGGTAAAAAATATTGGGAAGCTTTTTGGGAGCGCCGTAAAGAAAATCCAAAATGCACCAATCTGGAAGTATCCAGACCAAGACTGGTTTTTATCCAGAACTCCAATAACGTTCAGCTTCAGGACGTAAAACTAATAAATTCCGGTTTTTGGACCAATCATTTCTATAAATGTAATAATGTAAAACTACTGGATCTTTATATTTTTTCACCGCACGAAGGTGTAAAAGCGCCAAGTACAGATGCTATTGATATTGATGTCTGCACTAATTTTTTGGTAAAAGGCTGCTATATGTCGGTCAATGATGATGCGATTGCCTTAAAAGGAGGAAAAGGACCGTATGCAGACCAGGATAAAAATAACGGACCTAATACGAATATCATTATCGAAGATTGCACTTTTGGTTTCTGCCATTCGTCCTTGACAAACGGCAGCGAATCTATTCATAATAAAAATGTGATTATGAGAAATTGTAAAATCGACGGCGCTTCGAGATTATTATGGTTAAAAATGAGGCCGGATACACCACAACGATACGAATACATTAGGGTAGAAGATATAAAAGGAGAAGCAAAAACGTGTCTGGCTATTTTTGCCTGGAAACAATTTTTTGATTTAAAGGGCCGTCCGGATGTTCCTTTGTCTTATGGAGATCATGTCACCCTGAAAAATATAGAGCTTAAATGCGAAACTTTTTACGGAGTAGAGAATGATCCAAATGTGCGTTTGTCGAATTTTACTTTTGAGAATTTAAAGATAGAAGCTGTAAAAACAAACATTGATAAAACCATAATAAAGGATGTTACTTTTAAGAATGTTTTCGTGAATAAGCAGCTTGTTGAGTAATTTTTCCGCAATTTCTCATTTTGTTTAAGCTGTTTTGAAGCTCAAAAGTTAAAATTATAAACGGTTTCTGATATTTTTTTAAAGAAAATCTAAATTATTTTATACCCCTCTTACGACTTACAAAAGCATCCTGTTTTATAAAAATGAAAATAAGTCACTGATTAGTAATGGGTTGATTGTACTGGTGTGCGCTAAAAAAAGTGAGGTAAATTTAATGTTAAATAGAAGCACAAAAAACAGTTATAATTTTAACGTCAAATATGTTGTAACTATCAATCAAACTTTTATTTTTGCGGCTTAATTTAATAATTATAAGCATGAAAGATCTATTAGTAAAAATCAACGCCGAAATTGACACATTTAGAGCAGAAGCTGAATCTTTAACAGAAAAAGGTGTAAAAGCTGCTGGACCAAGAGCTCGTAAAGCTACTTTAGAAATTGAAAAACTTTTAAAAGAGTTTAGAAAAGTTTCTATCGAAGAATCAAAAAAATAATACGTTTATCCAAAATAAAACCTCGTTTAAGCAATTAAACGAGGTTTTTTTATGGGCAAAAGTTTTTTGTTAGAAGAAGGAATAGAAAAGAGTATAGAATATAGAGAATAGAGTAAAGATGTTAGAAGCAAGAGGCAAGAGAATCGAAGTTAGACTTAGTGTTGAGTATTTGTTTTTGCTTATCATTCTAATTGTACTTCTATCTGCTTAAATTATATTTTCTATTTCTACAATCTAATTTCTTTCTTCTTGTATCTATTTTCTATATTCTATACTCTTTACTCTTGCCTCTTGCATCTATTCTCTTTTTTCTCTCTTCTAACTTCTCACAATCCACCACTCACAATAAAATATAATCTTTAAGACTGCAGTCTTTTAATTTTTTAATACTTTCTGCAACTGTTAACGCATTTAGATTTGCGCCTTCTAAACCCGTATGTGTGTGGTCTTTTGGGAAAAACTGTTTCACTTTTTCTTTTCCTAAAGCTTCATATTTTAAGGCTACAATTTCATTTAGATCGATATATAAGACTTTTTCTCTATCAGCAATTTCTTTAGACCATTTTCCATAAGTCTCATTTCGGCGTTCGACCTTATCATTTGGCCATTCGTTTCTTGGAGTTTGGCTTAAAACAATTGGTATTGCACCTTTTTCTTTAGCTTCACGGATAAATTTTGTCATATACCACCCAAAAGTATGTACGATTTCTTTTGAGCCGTCTGCGAGAGTTACTTCCTGGGTTTCCTCACCAATTCCTTTAAGAGAACCTCTAAATTTTTCTTTATCAATTGCTCCGGCATCGTTATGCCCAAACTGAATCAGGATAAAATCCCCTGATTGCAACTGATTTTTAACTTCATCCCAAAGACCTTCATGATCAAAAGTTCTGCTGCTTCGGCCACCTCGGGCTTTATTTAGTACTTCAATTCTTGTTGTATCACAATAAGCGGGAAATTCAACTCCCCAGCCTATAGCGTTTGCATCATTGTTATTTGCCATTGTAGAATCGCCAATCAAAAAAACTTTTTTTCTGGCAGGAAAAACGATTTTTGGATCCTTTAAAATATAGTTTTTTAAAGCGTTCGTGCTTTCTTTCAACTGATCGATAATAACCGAAGCCGAAAGAACAGCTCCTTTTGCTGACGTATGTGTATGGTCTTTTTTATAGAAATAAGTTCCAGTCACTTTTTCCTCGCCCAGTTTTTCCATTTCAAGTGCCATTTTATTATTTAAATCAATAAAACTTACTTTTTCCTTCTCCGCAATTTGTTTCGCCCATAATCCGTACGATTGATTGTTACGAGGCACTTTGCCGTCTTTCCAGTCGTTTCTTGGTATTGGTGAACAAACAATTACAATTGCTCCTTTTGATTTTGCTTCACGAATAATTTTCTGAATATACCAGCCGTAACTATGAACAGTTTCGTGTTTTTTGGTCAGAATATTATCGATTTCCTGAGTTTCATTTCCTATTCCTTTAATCGTTCCTCGAGCGCGAAGGCTATCATTTATTGGTCCGTCGTCATTATGTCCAAACTGAATCAGGACATAATCGGCTTTTTTTAGTTTATTCAAAACGACATTCCACAACTCTTTATCCTGAAATGTCCTGCTGCTTGTTCCGCCTAAAGCGTGATTTTCGATCGTAACTTTTGTCGTATCTAAAAACTGCCCAATATAATCTCCCCAACCCCAAAGCCCACCCGTGCCATCGCCTTTGCCATTTTTTACAGTAGAATCACCCACTATAAAAACGGTTGGTTTATTCTCTTGTTTTAATGTGAAACTGAAGAATACGAAGACTAATAAAATGGTTAGAAGTATTTTAATTGATTTCATTATTGAATTATTAGTTGTGAATTGTGAATTGTAGAATATGAAAATGTGAAAATGTAAAATGTGAATTGTAAAAACAATTATGAAGCTTTGTCAAAGCTAACCTGAAACCTCTAGTTTCTAAAATCAAACCATAAATTCATCATAATCCCGTCATCACCACTTTTGATACGAATATTAGTTGGCTGGCTTTGCGGTCCTTGTTGTTCTAAGGGTTTAAAATCTCTCATTGCCGGAATTTCATACATAAACGAAATATCTCCCTCCGGAAAGTCCGGTTGCGGATAACTTCCCGGGAAAGCATTTTTAGGCAGATCCGGTGTAAATAGTCTAAGGAATAAATTATCAGATTCGCTAAAAACTTTAAAAGATGAATTTCCTGCTTTTAGATTCGCTCCCAATAAATTGGCATGATAGCCTTTAAACTCCGGATAAATAAGATTCTCAAAACTTTCACCCGTTATCGTGTTGTTATACTCTTTCTCCCAAAAGCCGTAAGTAGTACCTTTAATTCGATTTTTCCAAACATGGTAGGGGCCTCTTCCAAACCATTTTATTCCGGTAACTTCCTTTTCAGGAAAACTGAATGTGATTCCGAAAGCATTGATTTTATCTTCAAAAAAAGCACCGTCAAAACCGCTGCCTCCTGACGCATTTTTTAGCGCAAGTAATTCCATTTTAAACCTTCCGTCTGGTTCCATAATCCATTTTATGGCAGATAATCCACCTGAATAATTGACTTTACAAACGGCTTTGTCACCTTCTTGCGAAATCTGAATGTCTTTTAGTTTCGCTTTCATCCCAATTGGACGCGGTCCATTTTTTAGCGGAATAATTGAAGTCGCATTTTTAACCGTTGTAATTTCTCCAGTTAATGCATCAAAAGTCACAGAAACATCATTTCCTTTTAAAATAATTTCATTGTCTGTTTTTGTAACCAGCGCTTTTGCTTTTGTATCCTGAATTGTTAAGAATTTTTCAGCATAAAATTTTGCTTTATGAATGGGCCATGTCCAGGTATAAATTTCTTTATTGAACTGATCGAAAGCAGAAATAGACAAAATATCCCCTTCATAAAAATTAGACGGAATATTAAATTTAATTTTTCGTGTTTCTCCCGGATCAATATCCGGAATCTCAATTGTGCCGGAGCTTATCTCTTTTGCAATTTCATTTGTATAAAGAATATTTTTAGCCGCTTTTATCACTTTGAATTCCATTTTACAGGAATTCAGATTACTAAAAAGATAATCATTTGAGATTAAAAATGATCCGTCAAAACCATCTGTAACTTGCTTTGGCAGAAACTGAATTGGCGCCCAGACTTCCTTTACCGTATAATAACTTCCTTCTCTTTCGCGATGAGGTCCAAGAATTCCATCTGCTGCAAGCGAACCTTTAGAATCAAATTTTACATCGCCCGTCCAATCTGATCGTTTTACGGCTTCATCGAGCATCGCCCACATAAAACCTCCCGCAAATAAAGGACTTTGTTTATAGCGATTCCAGAAATCTTCGAGAGCCGCTCCGTGTCCGTTATCATAGGTTCCGTGCATAAACTCAGTAGGAAAAAATACGTTTTCGCCTGCATTAAATCGATGCATTCCCGTTAGATAAGTTGGATAATGATGCGTGTCCCAGCCATTAAAATCTGCCCACGGATGAATCACAATTCTTTTTTGCGGATCATTTTCGGAAAAAACTTTATCGACATCATAATTCCAACCGCCTTCATTACCATTGTCCCAAATAATTACTGAAGGATGATTGACATCACGAGTTACCATTTCTGTCACTAATTTAGTTCCGGTTTCAGTATCATAGGAGTTTTGCCAGCCCGCCAATTCATTCAAAACAAAAAGCCCCAATGAATCACAAGCCTCTAAAAAGTGATTGTCTGGCGGATAATGTCCGCGAACGGCATTCATGTTCATGTCTTTTATTAATTCAACATCCATTTTGCTGATTCGTTTGCTGGTACTTCGTCCGCCTTCAGGCCAAAATGAATGACGATTAATTCCTTTCATGATAATTTTAGTACCATTAACATAAATTCCGTCTTGTTTTTTAAATTCCAAAGTTTTAAACCCAATTCTCTTATGGTATTCATGAATTGTAGTTCCGTTTTGTTTTAAAGTCAATTCTAAATCATATAAATTAGGGTTTTCAGGATTCCATGGTTTTATATCTTTCCATTGAGCTGCAATGGTTTCTGTGTTATTTTTTGCCTTTACAGGAAAAGTAAAGGTTTGAAAATTTTCTCCTTTTGTTCCTTTTAATAAAACTTCTAAAGTGCTGTTCTTCTGAATGTTTTTTAAATGAAGATCAACCGTCAAAGAACCATCCATTTTGGGATTTACAGCGATATTCTGAATGTGTGATTTAGGAGAAACTTCAAGCCAAACCGGACGATAGATACCGCCAAACAACCACCAATCGGCTCTTCGTTCTGCCGCATTTACGGACTTATTTGCCGAATGTTTCCAGACATGAACTTCTAAAATATTAACAGAACCAAATTTTAATAAAGACGAAATATCATATTTAAATTCATAAAAACCACCCTGATGAATCGCTCCTGCTAATTTTCCGTTTATTTTGACTTCGGTATCCGTCATGGCGCCACCAAATGCAATGAGAACATCCTTGTCTTTATAATGTGCAGGAACATTGAATTCATATTTATAAAAACCTTCCTCTTTACTTGGTTCTTTTTGGTTTAGTTCTTTATACCATCGCCCATAGGTATATTCGCCAAAGCCTTCCAGTTCCCATTGTGAGGGAACATTTATTTTAGACCATATTTTACTATTTTTTCCGCCTGTACAATAAAAATCCCATTGCACAGGATACTCAAAATCTTTTCCTGACAGATAAACCTTATCAGTTTGTTGCGCATTGCTTTTATAAATAAACAAAAGAAGGAGTATGCTTATATGAATTATTTTTTTTGACCGCATAGTTAATTTGATGTTATTTCAAAGCTATGAGTTCTGTTTTTATATAGTATCCTGTACTATGATGTTAAAATATTGAAAAATTATAAATTATGTTTTTATCAAAAATCAGGTAGGTACAGGATACTATACCACTAAAAAACAAAGAAATTGCATCTATATTGAAAGATTGACATAAATAGTACAAAATAGTATAAAATCGATGTTTTTGATATGTCTAATAAATTCAGGAATAATTCATTTTTAAAGCGATATGAAAATTAAAAGGCACTTTATTCAAACTTTTACCTGCTTGTTTCTATTGTGTTCAGTCACAACATTTGGACAGGAAAATAAGGCGTTGCGTAAAATGCATTATGTGCCTGACGGAAATAGTTTTGTTTTAAAAAATGGTATTCGAAAATTCAATCGCGCCTTATACGGTTCTAATACCGGATTTAGGGCTGAAACTGGTGATTTGCCTGAATTTGCAATGTATATGCCAGGAATGGGAGGCAATTTCAAACTTGGTTTAACAAACGGGAAAGACAGCAAATGGATTACTGAAGCTTTAAAAATTGATACACGTTATGTTTTAGGCACAATGCAGTATACCATTGAAGACCCCATTTTAGGAAACGGAAAATTGTTTGTAGATGTAGTTGCCTTAAAAGAAAGTGAAGGTTTTATTGTAAAAATATACGGTAAAAACGTTTCTAAAAGCACCAGTTTAATTTGGGCTTTTGGTGGCGCAACCGGAAAAAAGTTTAGTCGCGACGGAGATATTGGTGCTGATCCCGAATCGGTTTTTTATTTACAGCCAGAATATTGTATCAATAATAAATATACTATCAAAGAGCAATCTTTTTTATTAGAATACGGTTCTGAAAGCAATAAACAAAAAACAGGAAACAATAAAAATCTAACCGGATTTTTCCCGGAATCAGCAACTCGTTTGGCCAATGCAAAAATGCAAAATAAGCCATTAGAACTTTATAATTCGAATCCAGAATCGCTGAGTCTTATTACAGGAAAAATAAAATCTGTTTCTGAAAAAGGGGATTATTGGCTGTTTTTGACAGAAGATTCAAAAACAAATTACAGTCAAAAAAGTATCACTCAATTGTATGAAAAGTCAGTGCAGCAAACGCAATTTTTAGCCAATAGAGTCAAAGTTTCAACTCCTGATCCTTACGTCAATACATTAGGATCTGCACTTGCGATAGCGGCTGACGGAATTTGGGAAAGTCCTGCTTATCTTCATGGTGCTATTGCCTGGCGAATGTATCTTAATGCCTGGCGAGGTGCTTACACCGCTGATCCTTTGGGTTGGCATGATCGTGCAAAAACGCATTTTACAAGTTATAGCAATTCGCAGGTTACAAGTCCTGAAAATGGTCCGATTGTATTGGATCAGGAAAGAAATTTAGCGCGCCAAAAAGAAGAAATGGGAACTTCGATGTTCAGCAGTGGTTATATTAGCCGAAGCCCAAACAAGAATACTGTAGCGCATCATTATGATATGAATTTGGTTTTTATAGATCAAATGCTGCGGCATTTTAAATGGACAGGAGATACAGCATTCATAAAAGAAATGTGGCCTGTAATCCAGAGACATTTAAATTGGGAAAAGAGAAATTTTGATCCTGATAGCGACGGATTATATGATGCATATGCCTCAATTTGGGCCAGTGACGCCTTGCAATACAGTGGAGGCGGAGTCATTCATTCTTCAGCTTATAATTATTATGCGAATAAAACAATGGCGCAAATTGCGAAGAAAATTCAACAGGATCAGAACCCATTTAGTACAGAAGCAGACAAAATTCTAAAAGCAGCAAACAATCAGCTTTGGGTCGCCAATAAAGGAATCTTTGCCGAATATAAAGATGCTTTAGGAAACAGATTATTGCATGATACACCAGGGATTTGGAGTATTTACCACACGATAGATTCAGAATTATCAAACCCTTTCGAGAGTTATCAAATGTTGGATTACGTTAATAATCAGATCCCGCATATTCCCATTTTGGCAGAAGGACTGGATAAAAAAGATCTTTATGTAATTAGTACCACAAATTGGCAGCCTTATACATGGTCGACGAATAATGTGGCATTAGCAGAACAATTGCATACTTCACTGGCATTCTGGCAAGGCGGACAATCAGAAAAAGCGTTTAAAATGTGGGAAAGTGCTCTGGTCGAAAGTATGTATTTAGGTGCTTCACCGGGAGGTTTTGAGCAGCTTTTGTATCAGGATGCGATGCGTGGCGAATTGTATCGTGATTTTGCCGACCCAATTGGTATGGCTTCGAGAACATTGGTAGAAGGTCTTTTTGGTATTCAGCCTGATGCATTGGCGGGAGTTTTAACAATTAAACCCGGTTTTCCAGAAAAATGGAATCAGGCTTCTTTAGAAATCCCGGATATTTCAATTGACTTTAAAAGAGAAAATAATTCAGCAAAATACGTCATTAAAAACCAATTCTTGGCTAAAATGAATTTGCATCTAGTTTTAAATTCTTCTTATGAAGCGGTAGAAAGTATTACCGTTAACGGAAAATCAGTTTCCTGGAAAGTGGTTCCGGAGAATATAGGAAATCCAAAAATAAGTATCGAGGTTCCCTACAATATGGTTTATGAAATAAAAATTAAATGGAAAGGAGATCTTGCAGAAGCTATAAAATTAAAAGAAAATTATACAGTAAATGAAAGCCTTGAGCTAAAAACGTCTAAAGCTAAAATCATATCCATATATGATCCGCAAAATGTTTTGAGTGAAATTTCGAAAACAGATCATTCGCTCAGGGCAAAAGTGAATTTGGCAGGTAACAAACTCTTTTTTATAGAATTGAAGCAAGGTGAAGTATCCTGGTGGAAACCTATTCATGTAAACGTAAAACCGGTAAATGAATCTGCTGCAATAGTTACAAACTGGGATGTTGCATTGGATAAATCAAAGCGTACAGAAAAAATTTCGCTTACCTCATTTTTCAATTCAAAAGTGACTGATATTTTTAATTATGAATATTTGTCGCCAAGACCACAGGCAGTAACTTTACAATTGCCAAAACAAGGTATTGGAAATTGGTGTTATCCAAACGTTACCGTAAAAATAGATGATAAAGGATTGCGCAAAAAAGCAAAAACAAACGGACAAATTTCAACGCCAAACGGGATTCCGTTTCAAACACCTTTTGATGAAAACCAGAAGAATATCATCTTCACATCAATGTGGGATAATTTCCCCGAGAGTATTACAATTCCGTTAAACGGAAAAGCGTCGCATGCGTATTTCATGCTTGCCGGAACTACAAACCCAATGCAAAGCCGAATCACAAATGGAGAAATTACTGTAAATTACACCGATGGAACATCTGAAATTCTGCCTTTGAAAAATCCCGAAAACTGGTGGCCAATCGAGCAAGATTATTTTATTGACGGTTTGGCCTTTACAACAAATGCTCCAAAACCACCAAGGGTTTATTTTAAAACAGGAGAAATAACAAGAGATTTTAAGGATTTTAAATCCATAAAAGGATTCACAAATTATGGAGTCGATGGCGGCGCAGGAACTATATTAGATTTACCATTAGATAAAAACAAGATATTAAAAAGCCTGACTTTAAAGACTATTGCCAATGATGTAGTGATTGGTTTGATGAGTGTTACGTTGGTGAGAGAATAAAGAAGAAAGAAGAAAGAATAAAGAAGAAAGAATAAAGAAGAAAGAATAAAGAAGAAAGAATAAAGAAGAAAGAGAATAGAAAAAATGAGGTAAAATACTCCGTTAGGAGCTAAATATTGGTAGCAAAAAAATAAATCAATTTCCCTCATTTCAGAGTCCCGTAGGGACGATATACAAACCTGAAACCTGAAACCTGAAACCTGAAACCTGAAACCTGAAACCTGAAACCTGAAACCTGAAACCTGAAACCTGAAACCTGAAACCTGAAACCTGAAACCTGAAACCTGAAACCTGAAACCTGAAACCTAACCAAATGAAAAAACATCTATTAATAATTATATCACTATTCTCGATTTCATTATCGGCGCAACAAAAAATTGATCGAAAAGCGTTGGTAACAAGGCATAATGTTCAAATTACGGCTATGGATACTTTAGCTTCGCTTACCGTTGGTAATGGTGCTTTTGCTTTTACTGTTGATGCTACGGGATTACAGACATTCCCTAAAAAATACGAAAACGGGATTCCGTTAGGGACACAATCAGAGTGGGGTTGGGATAGTTATAAAAACACCAATAATTATAAGTTTTCAGAAACGCTGAGGGATTATAAGCAATATGGCAGGGACATTTCATACACGGTTCAGATCAAAGAACCTGCGAGAAAAGTCGAAGCTGTAAACTGGTTCCGCCAGAATCCTCATTTATTGCAATTAGGAAATTTAGGTTTTGAAATTATAAAGAAGGACGGAAAAGCAGCAAAGCCTGAAGACATTAAAGCCATTTCTCAAAAATTGAATTTATGGACAGGTGAAATTGAAAGTTATTTTGAGGTAGAAGGAATTCCCGTAACCGTTCTTACGGTTTCGCATCAGGAAAAAGATGCGATTGGCGTGAAAGTAAAATCGGATTTATTGCAGCAAAAACGCTTAAAAATAAGCTTGAGAATTCCGTTTCCAACAGGCGATTGGGCAGACATGGGGACAAAATGGGAAGGAAAGCAAGATTATAAAAGTACCCTCGTAGAAAAGTCAAAAACCGAAGCCATTGTTACGCATGCAATGGACAGTATTTCATATGATGTAAATTTAAAATGGAAAGGAAATGCACAGATTAAAAAGACTTCAGATCATTATTTTGTGATTGAATCCTCTAATGCAAATACATTAGAATTAAGTTGTCTTTTTGCTGTAGCCAATAAAAAAGCAATAACAAATGTATCTTTTGCAGATATCGAAAACAGCAGTGTAAAAGGCTGGGAGCAATTCTGGAAAAGTGGTGCAGCAGTAGATTTTTCAGGTAGTACAGATCCGCGTGCCAAAGAATTAGAGCGAAGAGTAATCTTGTCGCAATATTTAACAAAAGTACAATGCACAGGAAAAGTTCCGCCTCAGGAAACAGGTTTAACCTATAACAGTTGGTACGGAAAACCGCATCTGGAAATGCATTGGTGGCACGGCGTACATTTTGCACTCTGGAACCGACCTGAATTACTGGAAAAAAGCCTTCCATGGTATCAGAAAGTTTTTGATAAAGCTAAAAATATAGCCCAAAGACAAGGTTTTGAAGGTGCAAGATGGCAAAAAATGACCGATCCTGACGGTAACGAAAGTCCGTCATCTGTAGGTTCATTTTTGCTTTGGCAACAGCCCCATTTTATTACATATGCAGAATTGATGTATCGTGCAAAACCAACAACAGCAACGCTAAATTTATATAGTGAGCGTGTTTTTGAAACAGCAAATTTTATGGCTTCATTTGCCAATTACGACAGCAAAAACGATCGATATGTTTTAGGTCCCGGCGTTATTCCGGCGCAGGAACGTTTTAAGGCAATGGAAACTTTTAACCCAACCTATGAATTAGCGTATTGGAATTGGGCTTTGAAAACGGCAATCGATTGGAAGAAAAAATTAAACCAGAAAGTGCCTGAAAAATGGGAACTTGTTTTGGCTAAATTATCTCCATCGCCAATATTAGATCAGGTTTATCTGGCGACTGAAAGTGCCAAAGATTCCTATACCAATCCGGAATTCAAAACAGATCATCCATCTGTATTAGGAACTTTTGGGATGCTTCCTGAAACATCTCTTTTAGATAAAAAAATCATGAAAAACACCTTCGATCTGGTCTGGAAAACGTGGTCGTGGGATAAAACCTGGGGATGGGATTTCCCGATGACGGCGATGTCTGCGGCACGTTTACAAATGCCGGAAAAAGCTATTGATGCCTTGTTTATGAATGTAACGACTAATACCTACTTAAAAAACGGACATAATTATCAGGCAGAAAGATTGACATTATACCTTCCGGGAAATGGAGGATTGTTAACTGCCGTTGCCATGATGTGCGCCGGATGGGACGGAACCACAGAACAAAATCCGGGTTTCCCAAAAGACGGAACTTGGAAAGTACAAAGCGAAGGATTTGCGAAGATGTTTTAATTTTTAGAGTTGCTAAGTTACTAAGATTTTGAGTTGCTAAGTTTTTATTTAAGTGTAGTTTGCCATTTCGAGGAACGAGAAATCGCATTCGTAACCCGACAAAGATTAGCGATATTCTATACAGAATTTCTTGTGTGATTTCTCCTCCGTCGAAATGACAAACTACACTTGAAAAACTTCGCGACCTTGCGCGAGATAAAAAAAACAGCATAAATCAGCCAAAACCCGCCCAATCGTGGGTCATAAATAACGATAAACTCACCAATTATGAAAAATAAAATTTTACTATTATTTCTTTTTTCAAGTTTGCTTTCGTTTGCGCAAAGGCAAATGGAAAACTTAGATCGAGGCATAATTGCGATAAAAGAGAAAGGTCAGTTTTTTGTGGGATGGCGAGTTTTAGGAACAGATTCTGATGAACTTGCTTTTAATTTATATCGAAAAAGCGGTACGAAAAAAGCCATCAAATTAAATGATAAACCTATTGCAGGAGCTACAAATTTTATTGATACCAAAGCAAATGGTCAGGAAGAAAATACCTGGTTTGTAAAAACAGTTTTAAAAGGAAAAGAAACAGATGCTAAAGGAAGCTTTACGCTTCCTGCCCAAAGTCCGGATAAAGATTATTTATCGATTAAACTCAAACCAGTTGCAGGATATATTCCCAATGATCTTTCGGTTGGAGATTTAGATGGTGACGGGAGGTATGATTTGATTGTGCATATGACTGGAAAGAGTCTGGATAATTCTTTTAGAGGAATCACAGATCCGCCTATATTTCAGGCGTATACTCTGGACGGGACATTTTTGTGGCAGATAAACCTGGGGAAAAACATTCGCGAAGGCGCACATTATACCCAGTTTATGGTATATGATTTAGATGGCGACGGAATTTCGGAATTTGTCTGTAAAACTGCTGACGGAACAACAGACAGTCAGAATAATGTAGTTGGCGACGTTCTAAAAGACTGGCGCGATGTAGATCCGGATTCTGCTACTTATGGTAAAATACTGAAAGGTCCTGAATATCTTTCGGTTTTCAACGGAAGAACAGGAACCCTAATCACGACAACAGCATATATTCCGGAACGTGGCGATCTTGCAGGTTGGGGCGGAAGGGGCGGAAGCGGTGGAAATGACACTAAAGGAAACAGAATTGATCGTTTTACAGCTTGTATTGCATATTTAGACGGCGTTCATCCCAGTGTAGTAATGTGCAGGGGATATTATGGAAGAACAGTTTTGGCAGCCTGGGATTTTAAAAATAATAAACTCACTTCGAGATGGGTTTTTGATAGTAAAGATGCAGATAATCCCTATTCAGGAATGGGAAATCACGGACTAACGGTTGCAGATGTTGATAACGACGGAAAAGATGAAATCATTTACGGATCGATGTGTGTTGACGATAACGGAAAAGGATTATATACAACTGGTTTTAGACACGGCGATGCTTTGCATGTTTCTGATCTGGATCTTGATGTTCCGGGCCTGGAAGTTTTTGGAATCCATGAAATTGAAAACGGAACTACCGGTCCTGGTGTAACTTTATTTTCGGCATCCGACGGAAAAGTTTTATTTACTGGTTCCCTAAACGAAGATGTAGGTCGCGGTGTGGCTGACAATATTGATCCAACAAGAAAAGGTGCGCAATGCTGGTGGTCAGGTTCTCCGTATTTGCATGATATGAAAGGAAATGAAATTGGGAAAGCGCCAACTTCTACAAATTTTTTAATTTATTGGGATGGGGATTCTTCCAGAGAATTACTCAATTCTAATTATATCGATAAATACAATCAAGGCAGATTGTTTACCGCAACGGGAGCAGCATCTAATAATGGTACAAAATCGACACCGGCACTTTCTGCAGATATTCTGGGAGACTGGCGCGAAGAATTAATATTGAGATCTGAGGATAATACTGAGTTAAGGATTTATTCAACCACAATTCCCACACAAATTAGGCAATATACTTTAATGCACGATCCACAATACAGATTAAGTATCGCCTGGCAAAATGTAGGGTATAATCAGCCGCCACATACCAGTTTTTATATGGGAACAGAGATGAAACCTGCGCCAAAACCTAATATTGTTTTAGTAACTAAGAGATAGATTTTAGTGAAGTAATTAAATGTTGATTAAAGAGTTTTTAATATTTTAAAATAGAGAATTGAACGTTTTTTTTGTTCGTTTTTCTACTTTGTAAATGTGTTTTTTAACACTATATTTTTTTTTAAAATAATATAAGTAAGAAATTTATATATGTTAAAATTTAACATATATTTACAAAAATATTTAATATGAAAAAACTTTACTTTCTGATTCCTTTTTTCTTTATTTTTAATGGTTATTCGCAAAACGCTGCTGATAGAGATCCCTCATTCAATAGCGAATTCAAAGTGCCGTTGGGTAACTATTATGTAAGAGAAGAGGTTTTTAAATCCCGAATTCAACGTGACGGTAAAATTATTTTGCTCAAAAGTGCGCCAAATTCTGATGAACCGGTTTTAATAAGACTTGATAACAATATTCTGGATAAAAGTTTTAATCTGGGTACTGGTTTTAATAATTCAGTAAGAGATTTTGAAATTCAATCTGATGGTAAAATAATAGTATCAGGATACTTTACTACTTATAATAAAGAAAATGTTAAAAGTATAGTAAGATTAAATATCGATGGCAGTCTGGATAAAAGTTTCACTTTAAGCTCATTGGTAACTATTAATGGAGGGTCTGATACAAGATCTAATATTGAGCTACAACCCGACGGAAAAATTGTAGCAACAGGAGTTTATGGTTCTCAAAAAGGAATTATTAGGTTAAATTCAGATGGTAGTTTAGATACTACATTTAAAGCTGATGTTAATTTCTTTATTGATTCTTCCAGATTTTGTTTACAACCTGATGGCAAAATTATTGCCACCGGAGAAGCTTTAAGCGATACTGGAAAAGCATACAGAAAAATAGTTCGATTAAATGCAAATGGTAGTTTAGATGTTGATATAACTCCAAAAATTCCAGAAATTTACACACATTATAATATTGCTTCACAACCTGATGGCAAAATTTTAATTACGGCAAATTTAAAAGACGAGAATAATATATACACGAATCGAATTATCCGCTTAAATAATGACTGTAGTCTTGATACAACTTTTAAATCAGACAAATTTATTGTGTATGGTTCACCGTCAATAACTAAAATCGTTGTTCAGCCAGATGGTAAAATAATTATGAGTGGTTTTTTTACTTATGAAAGCCTTAAGCAAAGATATATTACAAGGTTAAATAGTGATGGAACACAAGATACTACATTTAAAATTGGAACTGGCGCAAATTACATTGTTCAGGATTTTGCATTATTTGATAGTGGAAAAATATTAGTAGGGGGTAGTTTTGATTTATTTAATGGTTTAACAGTCGGCAAGGTTCTGGTTTTAAATAGTGACGGAACGAAAGACAGTACTTTTAATAATCAGTTTGTGGGATTTGATTCAGGAAATGTAAGCGTTGTAACTGTTCTTCCTAATGAAAAAATTATGGTTTCAGGAAAATTTTATGCTTATAATGGTATTTCGAATCCAGGTTTTATTAGGTTAAATAATGACGGGACTCAAGATCAATCTTTAACATTTGGCGGATTAAAAAGTTTTGCAAGTTCATCATCTCCCTTTGATAATATTAGCTCAATTGTGGCACAAACTGATGGAAAGTTTGTTATAGGCGGAGAATTTACAGTTTATAACAGCATTACTACTAATAGAATAGTGAGATTAAACTATGATGGAACCAGAGATAATTCTTTTGTAATTGGTGCCGGATTTAATTCTCGCGTAGAGAAACTAATTTTATTGCCTGATGGTAAAGTAGTAGTTGGAGGGACTTTTACATCCTACAAAGGTGTTTCTTGCCCTGGATTGGTACGATTAAATTCTGATGGTAGTCTTGATAGTACTTTTAAAAGTAGTTGGATAGGTACAAGTGAAGGCCAGATAATATTTATAAATGACATCTATAGCCTGCCCGATGGTAAAATTTTAGTTGCCGGATATTTCAAAAATAATGTATCGTTTGTTAGACTTAATAGTGATGGTTCTAAGGATAACACTTTTGTTTTTAATACTCCAATAGCACAATACTCGCAAAATTTTGTTGTACAAAAAGATAATAAATTTTTAGTTACACTATGGAATGGATCTCCATCTATTTTAAGATTAAACCCAGATGGTAGTCCTGATAATACCTTTAAGTATGTGGTAACACCAGCGACTGCTGATTATGGTCTAAGTATAGCCGGAATTCAACTTGACGATAAAGTATTGATTTCAGGATATAAAATTAACAGTTCAGATGTAATTTTCTTTAGATTAAATTTAGACGGTAGTTTAGATGATACATTTAATTTTATATATAGTAAGAATAGCAATTACGACGAGCAAAATCCTAAAGTTGTATCTCAATCAGATGGTAAACTCCTTTATTATGGTGGATTTACAAAATATAAAGGCATACCTATTGGTGGATTAACACGATTATTAGGCCAGGACTATAAATTTGTTCAGGGACAAAACAGATTGGATTTAGATAAGAATGGCTGTGATTTGAATGATGTGCCATTCAAAAATTTAAAAATGAATATCCAGTCAGGAACAAGCACGAGTAGCTTAATTACCAATACAACAGGAAATTATACCATGACATTTCTTAAAGGAACTCATACTATAACGCCAGTATTAGAAAACCCTTCCTATTTTAATATTAGTCCGGCGAGTTATACTGTAGATTTTCCTGCAGAGGCAAGTCCTCGTATATCTGATTTTTGTATCACTGCAAATGGAGTACATGCTGATCTTGAAGTTAGTATTTTACCATTGACTGTGGCGCGACCAGGTTTTGATGCAAAATATAAGATCGTATATTCAAATAAAGGAAACCAGCCACTTTCAGGAACAATATCATTAAATTTTGATGATACGATTACAGACTTTATCGAAAGTTATCCTGCTGTTTCTAGCCAGTTGGTGAATAACTTAAAATGGAATTTTACTAATTTAAATCCTACTGAAACAAAAGAAATTACGTTTGTATTAAATGTAAATTCACCAATGGAAAATCCTCCTGTTAATGGAGGGGCAATCTTAAAATACCTGGCAGAAATCTCATCATCGCAAACAGATGAAACTCCGGCTAATAATAAATTTGTTTTTGATCAGGTTGTCGTTAATTCTTTTGATCCAAATGATAAAACATGTATCGAAGGTGATAAAATTTCGAAAACTAAAATAGGCGATTATGTGCATTACATTATTCGTTTTGAAAACACAGGGACATATGCAGCACAAAATATTACTGTAAAAGATGTAATAGACCTTACTAAATATGATATTAATAGTTTATACCCTTTAAGCGGAAGTCATTTGTTTTCCACCGAAATTACAGATAATAATAAAGTAGATTTTAAATTTGAGAATATCAATCTTCCTTTTGACGACGCCAATAATGATGGTTATTTAGCGTTTAAAATCAAAACAAAATCAACCTTAGTCGAAGGAGATTCATTTGGAGGTTCTGCAAATATCTTTTTTGATTACAACAGCGCCATTACAACCAATGTTCCAACAACTACAATAGAACAAGCGCTTGGAGTTAAAGATTTTTCGTTTGGTCAATACTTTGTTGTGTATCCAAACCCTGTAAATGATGTTTTAAATATCACTACAAAAGAAGATATTCAATTGTCATCAATCCAGATTTACAATGTTCTTGGGCAATTAATACGAGTAATTCCTAATGCCAAAAACGTAGAAAACATAGATGTTTCTGGTTTGAATTCAGGAAATTATTTTATAAAAATTGTTTCTGATAAAGGAAATTCAAGCACGAAATTCATCAAAAAATAGACAGAAATTCGTTCTGAAACTTTCATTAAAAAAGCCTGAAAAATTAATTTTTCAGGCTTTTTATTTTTGTATAAGGCTTTCTTTCTGATTTCTGTTGCAGGAACAGATTTAAAATCAGATAGATCGGGTTATCATGAGTTTGTGTATTTTTTAAAAACAGGCTGAAAGCCTAAAAAGCAATAGCATAGTGCGAAGCGCTATGAATTAAAATGAATTAAATATGATTTCTATTTTAAGCCCTGAAAGGGCGAAAGCCTAATTATGAATTGTCTATTTGCTTTTGCCCTTTCAGGGCGACTTTCAATTTTGATTTAATTCATAGCGCTTCGCACTATGCTATTGCTAAGGCTCTTTCAGAGCAAAAAGATTTTGAACATTTATAATTGTGAATCTTTTTGATCGCGTGAAATAATGTTATAAAACAAAAAAGAGACTCGAAAGTCTCTTTGTGAATGAATATGTCTTACTTAAATGACTATTGCAAAATTATTTATTAATTAATTTTTCAAGCCTTGTCATCATTTCTTCTTTTTCTTTCAACATACGCTCATACAAAGCTATTTTTTCTTCGTGAAGTTTTAAAACCTCTTTTATAGGATTAAATGTTGGATTAATATTAATTGCAGACGCTCCATCTTTAAAGTCTGTAAATGTATTAGAAATTACATTCACCGCGTGTTCCTCATCAAAATTCTGAAACGCTTCAACAGGAATTTTCAATGAATTCGAGATTTGATTAAGTATCTCTTCTTCAATTACATCTTTTTGCTCCAACATAGAAATTTTCTTCTGATTCCAGTCATTTCCTAAATCAAAAGCTAATGCTTCTTGTTTGATTCCAAGCATTTCTCTAAAACGTTTTACGTTTCTTCCCTGATGTATTTTCTGTTCCATAATTACTTTCAATTTTCTAAAGGCTCAAATATAAAGCCATTTCGATTATAAATACTGAGTTTCAAAGATAATTACAAAAAGAGAGCTTTACAATCTAAATCGAATTTCGATCAATAAAATTAAAAGGAACCTTAACCTGACCTTTCTCTTTATTCAAAATCATTCTCGCAACGGTTTCACCCATTACGTTAAAATCTGTAGACATTACTGTTATTCCAAGCAATTCTTTTAGTGGCGTATCATTATAGGAGATTACGCCAATATCTTTACCCAGAACATATTCTTCGTCCCTGATTTGTTTCATTAAATTCACCAAATCCGATTCTTCGATCGTGATAAACAAATCACCTTTTTTAAGGATCATATCGTCGTAAACTTCGCTCAGGATTTCAAAATTAATTTCATGCTCGACACAAAACTTTTTAAATCCGTGTAAAATTCGGCGCGGATAAGGATAAACTGCCTTTTCCGGATATATCAAAATTAGTTTTTTGTATTTGCTTATTTTCGAAAGTCCTTCTTTTAAGGCATTATAAATATCATTTTCAAAATCCTGATAAATCTTGATGATTTCGCCTTCCATTCCTAATTTAATATTATCCATTAAAATTAGTTTCTCTTCCGGAATTCTCTGGATAGCCTTGGCAACTTCATCTGTAAAACTCAGGTGTTTCAACTCATCGGTTTTAAAATGTGTAGTAATTACATAATAATCATAAGCACCTTCAAACTTGTCTAATAAGTTTAAAAAGAGGGTTTCATCGCAATGATAAATATGCAGGTCTGTATGTGCATTTGCTCCAATTGTGTCAATAAACGAGTTGTACGTTTTCATTTTATACGCACTAAGTTTGTTTAGTACAAACAACACATTTACTTTAGACTCCAGCTTTGTACGGGTAATATAATATCCTTTTCCGCGGATAGATGATATTATTTTTCGTTCTTTTAGAATATTATATGCCTTTTCGACCGTATCTCTCGACATATAAAATTCTTCACTAAAGCTGTTTATCGAGGGAATTTTTTGATTTATTTTTAAATTTCCGTTGGCAATATTATGCAAGATAGAGTCTACAATTTGTTTGTATTTAGGAACCCTTGAATCTTCATCTATTTTAATAAGTTTAATCATTTTTATGGCTTATAAATTATGCTACAACCTCCTGCAAGATCATTTTGACTATAATTTGTATCAAAAATTTCATTTAAAAACATATAAAATATTGGTTTGGTACTTTTCTCACAAAAGCGTTCCATTTAAATAAGGCTTATTTTATGTTTTTTATTGATTTGTTTATTTCTGACAAATTGAGGATATAATAATTACGAAATCGATTGCTAAAATAGAAATTTTAAATCTATATTTCTAATATTACCAGATTGTTCTTTGCAATAATCCTTAGTTTTAACATAAATAACAAAAGTATAAAGGATAGTACAGGACAGTTTTCTTTTTTACATTCTATTATTTTACAAAACCAAAATAACTATCAATTAACCAAAAACAAAATTATTAATGGAATCATTATTAGGAATCATTTTTCATTCTATCGGAGGATTCTCTTCAGGTAGTTTTTATATGCCTTTTAAGAAAGTAAAAGATTGGGCTTGGGAAAGCTACTGGATCATAGGAGGATTTTTTTCCTGGTTAATAGTTCCACCAATTGCTGCTTATTTAACGATTCCAAATTTTGTTGAAATCATTGTAACTGCTTCTCCATCTATAAAAGCATTTACCTTTTTAATGGGGTTAATTTGGGGAGTTGGAGGATTAACTTACGGTTTAGGCGTTCGTTATTTAGGAATGTCTTTAGGGAACTCTATTATTCTTGGATTCTGTTCTGCTTTTGGTGCCTTGGTTCCATCTATTTATTATGATTTATATCCTACTGCGGGCAAGATTTCATTTAGTGATATGTTATCAAATACCGGCGGACAACTTGTTCTTGCGGGAGTTGCGGTTTGCCTTATAGGTATTGCGATTTCAGGAAAAGCAGGAATTCTAAAAGAAAAAGATTTCGCAACAGGACACGAAGATAAAGACAAGGATTTTAGTTTGGTAAAAGGACTGATTATAGCCGTGATCTCCGGTATTTTGAGTTCATTTTTTAATTACGGCATCGAATCCGGAAAACCTATGGCAGAAACAGCTGTAACCTATGGCTGTAACCCATTGTTTCAAAACAATGTTACTTATATCGTTTTGATGTGGGGAGGTTTAACAACCAATTTTATCTGGTGTATGTACCTTAATTTCAAAAATAAAACTTTCTCGGATTATACCAATAAAAATACGCCAATTGCCAGAAATGTACTTTTTTCTGGTATTGCGGGAACCATGTGGTTTTTACAATTTTTCTTTTACGGAATGGGAGAAAGCAAATTAGGAAACGGAGCAAGTTCATGGATTTTACATATGGCAACCATTATTCTTACAGCAAATTTTTGGGGATTTTATCTCAAAGAATGGTCGGGAGTTTCTAAGAAAACCATTAGAACTTTTGCCTGGGGAATTGCATTAATCATGCTGTCAATTGTTTTGGTTGGAATTGGAAATTCATTATAAATAAAATAACATAACAACAATGTCGAATATAAATATAAATAATATGACTTTTAAGCATGTAAGCTATCTTTGGGATGAGGCTAAGGCAGCAGCATTGGCGGGAGATGAAGTGGGGCTTTTCATTTATCGATCTAATTTATTAGGAGCTGATTTAAGATTAACAAACTATGGTGGAGGAAACACATCAGTAAAAATTACTGATAAAGATCCTTTAACCGGAGCAAGCTCTGAAGTGATGTGGATTAAAGGTTCTGGTGGAGATATTGGTACACTGACAAAGTCCGGTTGTGCTGCATTATATTTAGACAGACTTCGCAATCTTGAAAATGTATATAAAGGAATTGAGTTCGAAGATGAAATGGTGGAGTTGTTCAATCACTGTATTTTCGATTTAGCATCAAAAGCACCTTCTATAGATACGCCTTTACATGGTTTTTTACCCTTTAAACATATTGATCACCTCCATCCTGACGCTGCAATTGCAATCGCAGCGGCAAAAGACGGAGCAAAAATTACCGAAGAATTATTTGACGGAGAGATTGGCTGGGTAGGATGGCAGCGTCCTGGTTTTGACTTAGGTCTACAGCTAAGAAGCTGTTTGCAGGAAGCAGAGAAAAAAGGCAAAAAACTTCGCGGAATCATGTTAGGTTCCCACGGTTTGTTTACCTGGGGAGATACAGCATACGAAAGTTATGTAAATACGCTTGAAGTAATCGAAAAATGTGCAGAATATTTAGAAAGTAATTACGGAAAGAAACGTCCTGTTTTTGGAGGTAAAAAAATCGAAAGCCTTCCGGAAGCAGATCGTAAATTAAAAGCAGCAAAAGTAGCCCCGATTTTAAGAGGTTTCTGTTCATCAGAGCGTCAAATGATTGGTCATTATACAGATGATGCAAGAGTTTTGGAATTCATTAATTCTAATGATTTGTCAAAATTAGCTCCGTTAGGAACTTCTTGTCCGGATCACTTTTTGCGTACCAAAATAAGTCCATTGGTTTTAACCCTTGATCCAGACGAAGATTTATCAGATGTTGCTGCGATCAAAGCAAAATTAACTCCTGCTTTTGAGGCATATCGCGCCATGTACAAAGACTATTACAACACGTGTAAAAAGTCTAATTCGCCAGCGATGCGTGACCCAAATCCAGTTGTGATTTTATATCCGGGAGTAGGTATGTTTACCTTTGCCAAAGATAAAACAATGGCACGTTTAGCATCAGAATATTATATCAATGCAGTAAATGTAATGAAAGGTGCAGAAGCAGTTTCAGAATATACTTCACTGCCACATCAGGAAGCTTTTGATATTGAATATTGGCTGCTTGAAGAAGCAAAACTACAGCGTATGCCAAAACCAAAAGCCTTGTCAGGAAGAGTTGCTGTTATTACAGGTTCTGCAGGAGGAATTGGTAAGGCTATTGCCAAAAGATTTGCTCAGGAAGGTGCGTGCGTAGTGATTAATGATATCAACGAAGAACGCCTGGAACAAGCTACTGCTGAGTTTATTAAATTATTTGGTAAAGATGCCGTTTCTAGCACATTACTAAATGTTACTGACGAAAAAAGTACAGAAAAAGCATTCGACGAAGCAAGCCTTGCTTTTGGAGGTGCAGATATTATAGTGAATAATGCCGGAATCAGTATTTCTAAATCTATTGCAGAGCACACACTCGAAGAATGGGACAGATTATATGATATTTTGGTAAAAGGACAATTTATTGTTTCTAAAGCCGGAATCGAAGTAATGCGCAAACAAGGCTTTGGCGGGGACATCGTAAATATCGTTTCTAAAAATGCCGTTGTAGCAGGTCCAAATAATCCTGGTTATGGTTCAGCAAAAGCAGCACAGGCACATTTAACACGTTTAATGGCTGCCGAATTAGGAGCAGATAAAATTCGTGTAAACACTGTAAATCCTGATGCAGTAATCTCAGATTCAAACATTTGGTCTGGAGGTTGGGCAGAAGGTCGTGCAAAAGCATATGGCGTAACTGTCGAAGAGTTACCGGCTTATTATGCAAAACGTACGTTATTGAACGAAATTATATTGCCTGATGATATTGCAAACGCGTGTTTTGCATTTGTGGGTGGTTTACTCGATAAATCAACAGGAAACGCCCTGAATGTAGACGGCGGAGTATCAATGGGCTTTTACAGATAGATTGTTTAAGTTTTTATAAGTTTGTTTAAAGCAAAAGTGGTTTTTTGTGATCTAACGTTCGATATCTTTCGGACGTTAGATTTTTTTAGCAAGTAAGAAACCCTCTAAAACCAAACAAAACAGCATAAAATAGTAACGTTAAACCAGAGATGAATTTATATAATTTATATATTGTAATCTCTATTAAAAGATAAATAATATGTTAATCGGATCAAACAATATAGAATCTCATAACGATGAGTTCTTAAAAAAACATCAAAATAAATTTGCTTTTACAGTATCAGAAATTGGTGATACAGAATCGATTATTCAAAAATTAATTGATTTTCAAATTGCAATTCCGTCCTGGGCTTTAGGAACCGGAGGAACAAGATTTGGTCGTTTTGCAGGAGGTGGGGAACCACGTTCTATAGAAGAAAAAATCGAAGACGTTGGTTTGCTTCATGCTTTAAACAATGCTTCAGGAGCAATTTCGCTGCATATTCCGTGGGATATCCCAACAGATTATAAAGCAATAAAAACCCTTGCCGCTCAGCATAATCTACGATTTGATGCCATGAACTCGAATACATTTCAGGATCAGGCAGGTCAGGCAGGTTCGTATAAATTTGGATCGTTGCAAAACGTAAACAAAGCCGTTCGTAAACAAGCAATCGCACACAATATAGAAGTTATTCAACACGGGATAGAATTGGGATCAGAGTCATTAACGATTTGGTTAGCAGACGGATCTTCGTTTCCGGGACAATTAAACTTTAGAAAAGCATATCAAAATACATTAGAAAGTCTGGAAGAAATCTATGATGCATTGCCTTCAAACTGGAAATTATTTTTAGAATATAAATGTGCTGAGCCTAACTTTTATTCGACTACAGTGGCAGATTGGGGGCAATCCTACTCGTATGTTAAAAAGTTAGGCGATAAAGCGCAAACTCTTGTAGATTTAGGACATCACTTGCCAAATGCTAATATCGAGCAAATCGTTTCTCTATTATTAATGGAAGAAAAATTAGGTGGTTTCCACTTTAATGATTCAAAATACGGAGACGATGATTTAACCGCCGGCGCCTTAAAACCATATCAGTTATTCTTGATTTTTAATGAATTGGTAGAAGGAATGGACGCCAGAGGAATGAATCACGCAAAAGATTTAGGCTGGATGATCGATGCATCGCACAACATAAAAGACCCTCTTGAAGATTTATTGCAATCTGTAGAAGCTATTATGATTGCGTATGCACAAGCACTTTTAGTAGATAGAAAAGCATTAGAAATTGCACAGGAAGAAAATGATGTAGTAAAAGCACAGGAAATCCTGCAGGATGCTTTCCGTACAGATGTTCGTGCATTAGTTGCTGAAGCACGTTTACGTTCAGGAGCTGCGCTTAATCCGGTTGAATTGTATCGCAGTCTTGCCGTTAGAAAAAATCTAATAGGAGAAAGAGGTTTAAAAACGATGGCTACAGGCTTATAAAAAACAGCATAAATGAATGTAGTTGCAATTTTTGACATTGGTAAAACAAACAAGAAGGTATTTTTATTTGATGAAAATTATAAAATTGTTTGGGAAAAATCAGTAAATCTTGATGAAACTCTCGATGAAGATGGTTTTCCCTGCGAAGATATCGAAGTGCTGAAAAACTGGATATTCGAACAATTATCAGAAATAAAAAATGGAACAGATTATGTTTTAAAAGCCATCAATTTTAGTACTTACGGTGCTAGTTTTGTCTACATTGATAAAGAAGGAAAAGTTTTAACTCCTCTGTATAATTATCTTAAAGATTATCCGGAGGATTTAAAAAACGACTTTTATAAAAAATATAAAGGAAAAGAAGTTTTTGCAGTAAAAACAGCTTCTCCCGTTTTGGGAAGCCTGAATTCAGGAATGCAGATTTACAGACTGAAAGAAGAAAAGCCGGAATTATTCAAACAGGTACAGTATTGTTTACACTTACCTCAATATTTGAGTTTTCTATTAACCCATGAAGCTTATTCTGATATTACAAGTATTGGATGCCATACCAATCTTTGGAATTTTAAAAAGATGAAGTATCATAAATGGCTCAAAAACGAAAATATTTCGGCTAAAATTCCACCGCTTCATTACGGAAAAGATACCATAAAAAAACAAGACGGATTAGCCATTGGCGTGGGTTTACACGACAGTTCATCAGCTATTATTCCGTATACGATAAATTTCACAGAGCCTTTTGTTTTGCTTTCAACAGGAACCTGGAGTATTTCCCTGAATCCTTTCAATACAAAACCATTGACTTTTGAAGAATTGCAAAACGATTGTTTGTGTTACATGCAATACACAGATAAACCCGTAAAAGCAGCGCGTCTTTTTGCAGGCAATGAACACGAAGTACAGACTAAAAGATTAGCAGATCATTTTAAGGTACCTGTAGATACTTATAAAGAGATTTATTTTGATAAAAAGATAGTCTCGAATTTACGCGCCCTAAATTTTCAGATTATTTATCCAAAGAAATATGATTTTGATATTCTCAAAGAATGTCCTTTTCAAAAAAGAGATTTGAGTAATTTTAAAAGCTACGAAATCGCCTATCACCAATTGATGCTCGATTTAGTCGAACAACAGTTTTTTTCGACTAATTTAGTAGTTCATAATAGTCCTGTAAAAAAGATTTTTGTGGATGGAGGTTTTAGCAAAAATTCAATTTTCATGAATTTATTGGCAGAAGCCTATCCTGATGTAGAAGTGTATGCAGCCTCAATGGCGCAGGCAAGTGCATTGGGTGCAGCATTGGCAATTCATCAAAACTGGAACCCTAAACCAATCCAGAATGATTTGATCGATTTGAAGTTTTACAAACACTAGAAATAGAAATTAAAAATAAAAAATCTGCTCAATCTGCGAGAGAAAAAATAGCCACAGATTAAAGGATTAAAATGATTTAGTTTCACGCAGATTTTGCAAATTTAATTAAAGATAATAATCTGCGTATATCAGCTTAAATCGTTTAAAATCTGCGTGGAAAAATTATAACAATTACCAAGAATATGAAAATCGGATTATTTATACCGTGTTATGTCGACCAGTTTTATCCAAAAGTAGGTATTGCAACCTATGAACTTTTGCAGAAATTAGGTTGCGAGGTTCATTTTCCAATGGGGCAAACCTGCTGCGGACAACCTATGGCAAATAGCGGATACCAATATTTAACCAAAGGCTGTGATGCTAATTTTATAGCCAATTTTGCCGGATTCGATTATATTGTTTGTCCGTCCGGAAGTTGTGTTTTGCATGTAAAAGAACATTTGCATGACGAAAAACAAGAAGAATTAGCAGCAGAAATGCGAAAGAAAGTATTCGAATTAACAGAATTTATTACTGATGTTCTTAAAATAGATTCTATAGAAGGAAATTTCCCTTACAGAGTAGGAATGCATGTAAGTTGTCACGGGCAACGCGGATTAAAGCTTTCGCAGATGACAGAATTAAACGCACCGTTTTTTTCGAAACCTGAGCAATTATTACACAATATAAAAGGATTAGATCTGGTTTCCCTAACCAGAAAAGATGAATGCTGTGGTTTTGGAGGAACATTTTGTGTGACCGAAGAAGCTGTTTCTGTAAAAATGGGACAAGACCGGATAAAAGATCATGAAAACCATCATGTCGATTATATCACTGGTGGGGATATGTCGTGCCTGATGCATTTAGAAGGAATTCTAAAAAGACAAAAAAGCCCGATTAAAACCATCCATATCGCCGAAATTTTAAATTCACTCGGAAATTAAATGATTTAAATTAGACTTAATTTTCTTTTTACCATTAAGAAATTAAGTTCATAAAACTGGGCTTAAATTACGTAATGTCTTAATGGTAAAACAAACAAGATAAAAAGATGTCTTCAAAAAAAACAATACAACATAGCGAAGCCGCTGCACGTTTTAACAAAGATACAGAACGTGTAAACTGGCACGATGAAACACTTTGGTTTGTTCGTGAAAAACGAGACAGATCAGCAAATCAAATTGCTGATTGGGAATTACTTCGGGAAACGGCTTCGAAAATAAAAAATAATGTACTTTCAAATATTCATGATTATTTGATTGAATTTGAAGCAAATGCCAAAAAAAACGGCATAACAGTACATTGGGCAGCAGATGCAAAAGAGCACAACGAAATTGTACATTCGATCATGGCAAAACATGATGTAAAGCAAATGGTTAAATCAAAATCAATGCTTACAGAAGAATGTCATTTAAATGATTATCTGGCTGAAAAAGGTATCGAAGTAATCGATTCTGATTTAGGAGAATACATTGTTCAGCTTCGAAAAGAACCGCCAAGTCATATTGTTTTACCGGCGATTCACCTTAAAAAAGAAGATGTCAGCGAAACCTTCCATGAACATTTAGGTACAGAAAAAGGAAATATAGATCCTCAATATCTAACAGAATCAGCTCGTTTGAGTTTAAGAAATACTTTTCTGACCAGGAAAGTAGCCTTAACCGGAGTAAACTTTGCCATTGCAGAAACCGGTGAAATTGTGGTTTGTACCAATGAAGGAAATGCAGATATGGGCGCACATTTAGCCGATGTGCATATTGCCTGCATGGGATTCGAAAAACTGATTCCGCAACGCAAACATTTAGGAGTTTTCCTGAGATTATTAGCCAGAAGCGCAACAGGACAACCCATTACAACTTTCTCAAGTCACTTTAAAAAACCGCGTGAAGGAAAAGAAATTCATATTGTCATAGTTGATAATGGCAGAAGTACACAATTAGGACGAGAAGATTTTAGAAACTCCCTAAAATGCATTCGTTGTGGCGCATGTATGAATACCTGTCCGGTTTACAGACGAAGTGGCGGACACAGTTATCACAATGCTGTTGCCGGACCAATTGGTTCTATTCTAGCGCCAAATCTGGATATGAGTAAAAATGCCGACTTACCATTTGCAAGCACGCTATGCGGTTCTTGTACTAATGTTTGTCCGGTAAAAATTGATATACACGATCAGTTGTACAAATGGCGCCAGGTTCTGGTAAAAGAAGGACATACACCAACATCCAAAACTGTTGCAATGAAAACGATGGCAACGGTTCTGGCAAACCCAACCATTTTTAATATCGCTGGAAAATCAGGTCGGTTTGTGATGAAAAATTTACCCGGATTGGTCAATAATAAAATGAACAAATGGTACGACCAACGTGAAATGCCAGCCGTTCCGCAAGAATCTTTCAGAGAATGGTACAAGAAAAATTCAAGAGAAGCAAAAGCAAAAGACAATGAGTAGTAAAGCGGATATCTTAAAAAAAATAAAGCAAAACCAACCTGCTTTGATTACAGATCTTCCTGATTTAAGTGTTTTAGGATCAGAGGAATTTGATGTACTTGAAACTTATAAAACCGTCCTTAAAAATATTGGTGGAGATCCCGTAGAAGTTGGTAATTATGCTGAAATTATTCAATACATAAAAGCAAATTATAATCTCGATAAACGCCTGATAACCACAATTCCGGAACTTTCTGAAATTGCAACTTTAGACTGGACCAACGATGATCCGCATTCGCTACAGGATGTAGAACTAAACGTTATAAAAGCTCATTTTGGCGTAGCCGAAAATAGTGCACTTTGGGTTACAGATGATCTATTAGGACAGCGTGTATCGCCATTTATTGCACAATATCTCGCTATTATAGTGTATAAAAAAGATATTATACCTACGATGCATCAGGCGTATGAAAAAATTGGAAATCAGGAATATGGTTTTGGTACATTCATCGCCGGACCATCAAAAACAGCTGATATCGAACAATCATTGGTTCTTGGAGCTCACGGAGCAAGAGGATTAATTGTTTTTTTATTGGATTAATACGCATATATTTTCGAATAGTCTCCAGCTTTAGCTGGAGAAGTAAAGTCTTATAGAAAAGGGCTTTAGCCAAAACAATGATAGTTTGGCTAAAGTCCTTTCGTTATAATTTATTTTTTCATCGAACTAAAGTTGGACCTATTCAATCTATTTACACATTTGATGAACAATGTAGCTCAATTGCAAATTTATTTTTTATCTATAAATTTTACTTAGTATAATTTATAGCGAGAACTTAAAGAAGATTCAATCTCCTCTTTTTTTGTTTGTAAATGCCAAAGAATATAGGTCCCCACAAAATAAAAGTTTAACTTTATAATATAGAATATATACAAAATATTAAAAAGTTGAGAATGAATAGTATAAAAAAACTTAAAGCAGTAGCCTACGGAGAAGTACTTTGGGATGTTTTTGATAACGAAAAAAAGATTGGCGGTGCACCTCTTAATGTAGCTTTACGTATGAAGACATTAGGGTGCGAGGTTGCCATGATTAGTTGCGTGGGAAATGATAAAGATGGCGATGCTATTATTGATCATATCAAAAGTTTAGGACTCGAAACCAATACTATTATACAATCAGAAGAATATCCAACAGGTTTAGTTAATGTTACATTAGATAATACAGGATCTGCAAGTTACAGCATCAACTACCCATCTGCGTGGGATAAAATTGTGTTGAATAAAAAAGCTGTTGATATAGTAAACAATGCCGATGTTTTAATTTACGGAAGCCTGGTTTGCAGAGACGAAGTATCCAGAAAATCTCTCGAAGAATTGCTGCAAAAAGATGTCTATAAAGTATTTGATGTCAATTTAAGAAAACCTCATTATACATACGAGATCCTCGAACAATTAATGCATTCTGCTAATTTTATAAAGTTTAATGATGAAGAACTGCTTGAAATTTCGGCTGCTTTAAAATCGCCTTTTACAAACTTAGAAGAAAACATAAATTTTATAGTGAAGCATACAAAAGCAACCGGAATTTGTGTTACCAAAGGTAAAGACGGAGCTTTGTTATTCTGGGAAGGAAAACTATATGAAAATGCAGGTTACCCCATTAAAGTCGCTGATACAGTAGGAGCAGGAGATTCTTTTTTAGCAGCCTTGACCACTTCGTTACTTACTGGAAAAGAACCCCAGGATTCCATAGATTTTGCCTGCGCAGTAGGCGCTCTGGTTGCTCAGTCATCAGGTGCAAATCCTGAAGTTTCGCTAGCTAAAATTGAAAATTTAATGAAGGTTTCATAAAATTTGTTTCTAAAAAATAATAAAAAACACTCTCAAAAGGAGTGTTTTTTTTCATACTAAATCTAAAGATCTATTCTGTTCTGCTAAAATTTCTGTTTTTTGATTATTTTTTTAATATAAGTTATCGGGAAATTTGCATTGATATTTTTGTATTTAATAAGTATGGGACTATTAAAGAAATTTTTTGAATACATTTTGGCACAAATGCAATTAATTATTTGAATATATTATTTTTTGCAATTAAGGACTGTTTTTTTCGCTGTAAATAGTCCTTGTTTTTTTTATACCGATCTAAAAAACAGGGTTACTAAACAAAAAAAACATTACTAAAATTATTGTGAAATTAAGACGAACAATAAGTAAAAATTGACAATTTAGATTTAATTATAACTTTTAGTTATATTCTATTAGAGGGTTTGTAGGAAAAAAAAACGAGATAATCCGTAATATTGCGAGTAAGAAATGTTGTTTTAAATTAATTGTTTGAGATAATTTTTTAACTGTTTTATTTTAATTCTTCAGTACAATAAATTCATGTTTTTTAAATAACCCAAATTATTATGTTCTTTACACTTACTCATGACCAAGTTCAGTTTCAGTATGGATCAAAACGATGGCAATACAGCTTTAATGAAATTGTCGAACTTGGTTTACTCAAAAAAAAGAAGTCTTATCTTCTTGAAAATGGCGCTTTTATTTCAGTAACAGCTTTTGCCTATTATTGTATGGTTTTCTCTAATTTATCTGAGTTGTATTACATAGCACCTACTTTGTTAATGTATACCATCCTTATCATTTTGAGATTTTATAATGACATCGAATTCGAATATTATGTTATTGTAAAAGACATTTATAAAAAAGAAATCAAGGTAAAAATTAATGGTACAGACCGGCCCGTAATAGGAAAACAAATCGATCATTTCTTAAACCTGAATTTTGACCGACTGCTTCAAAAAACAAAAAAGAATCTATAAAACTAAGCCATGTTATTATCAGGAATTTCCCTTTATGATTTAGTTTTGATGGCAGCGGCTATTCTATATGGTTTTATTATTACGACTAAAAAAAAATGAACAAATATTACCTCAAGAACCTACGATTGAAGTAGTATGATATTACACAATAAAAAGCTATAGCTGTAATACCAAAAGTTTAATACCGGTCAGTTTTAGCTATACAAATACCCCAAATAAAATTATGACCTCTTCAATAAAAAATAAAATTAAAAGCATTAGAGAATTAAAAAATTATACTCAGGAATATATGGCAGATCAACTAGGAGTTACACAAGCAGGTTATAGTAAAATTGAGAAAGGAAAAACGATTCTTTCTTATGTGAAATTGGTTGAAATTGCCCGAATTTTAGAAGTCAGCGTAGAAGATGTTATTAGTTTTGACAGTCAGAGATATTTCAATAATTTTAATAAAGTCAGAGGAAATAATAACGGAAGTATTCAAATTAATTCCGATAACAGCGCAACCCTAAAAGTCCTTTATGAGGATAAAATAAAGTTACTGGAAAAATTATTAAGCAAAACAGAAGAAGAGTTATGCCGCTATAAAGATAAATTTGGACAGCTTTGAGATCTGAAAAAAAGGTTATAATGTTATTATATATTTAGTTGCAAAAAGGTGTATGAAAATTTCATGCACCTTTTGTTTTTTTTAATGTAAAATCACTAAAACTGGGTATTGCATATTGTTTTAAAGTGATATAAATTGCCGGAAATAGGTCTGTAAATAAAAGACATTTTATAAACGGATAAACAATCACAATTTAAAAAAATGAAATGCAAAATAAATTGATACTAAAAATAAAACTAATTATTTTGATCCTGTTATTTTGCAGCTGTACTAACAATACTTTGTCCGGTCATGTATATGATTATGATACAGGTGAACCGCTTTCAAATGTACAGATAGACAGTAACGGAAATAAAACAGAAACAGATAATAACGGATATTTTGATATAAAAGTAAAACCAAATAACACCTGTAAATTATCTTTAAAAAAAGAAGGATATGAAGCAAAGAAAGTAAATCGAAAACCAGATTCTATAGGACTGTTTTCGCAAGGAAATCTAAAGAATCGTAAAATTTATTTGTTTAGTAAGGAAAGTGATTTCAGTAGTAAAAGAAGCAATTACTAATAAAGAAAAGGCATAAAAAAACGAGGTTTTTGACCTCGTTTAATTTTATATTTTTTAAAATTTACACTGTTTGATCGTCTATAGTCGCGTCAGGAGCATTTTTCTTAACAGATTCAATTCCGTTTTCTCTCGCAGAAGTACTCTCGTACATTTCGCTTGATCCAATGATTTGACCATTGGTAGCTTTTAGATTGAAAAATGGCTTTCCGTTGCTGGATTCCTTTCTGTCATAACGCGCATCATCCTGCGAATTCGTTCTCACAGATTCAATTCCGTTGGTACAGGCAGATTTGGTAGTATAGCCTTCACTTGCTAAAATAGTCTGGCCGTTACCTGCTTTTAAATTAAATTGGAATTCACCATTGGTTCTTTTAGTAATTACAAATTTTCCCATGTAGTTTTATTTAAGTTAAATATAATTTATTTTGCTACAGATAAAAATACAAAACTTCATCATATAAATCATACAAAACAAAGAAATAATACTGATCTTCAAAAAAATAGCAAATCTATAAAGTAAGAGTACAAGTTTAATTAATGTACCATTTTCTCTTTAATAACCATCTTTCGATTATTTCAGAAAAAAGACTAAATAAAATTATAAAATACAAGAATATTCTTATATTTATTGTTTTAAAATATATAATATGAAAAAGATAGTATTGTTGCTCGTTGTTGCTTGCCAGTTAATGTCTTGTAATTCTAAAAAGGAAGATGAAACTATTCAAAATGCCTCTGAAGCACTTGAAAATGAAAGCACAGAAAATGTTTTGGGAGAAGTAATGGTTTATGAAGGTTTATTACCCTGCGCTGATTGTGAAGGAATCGAAACTGTTTTAAAAATTTATCAGGGCGATGGCACAATCGAAGCCCACACATTTGAATTGACAAGTATATATAAAGGTAAACAACCAGAGGAAAAAGTCGTAATCGAAGGAAATTATAATCTTGAAAGAGGATTAGAAAAAGATCCTGACGGAACAATTTATGTCCTAAATTATGACAGACCTGAAGCAGATCAGATATTTTATGGATATTTATCTTCAAATCCGGATAATTTATTTTTATTAAATAAGAAAAGAGAAAAGATAAAGTCTAAACTCAATTATTTTTTAACCCTGAACGAATAGACATTAGTATCAAAGCAAGGCTGTCAAAAATCTGACAGCCTTTATATTTTTAGAGTTAATACTTTAATACTTTTAGATCATAGTAAAAAAAATAATTCTTTATTTTTGTTCAGATGGATTTATCAGTATGAAGGAAATAAGCGAAATTCTAAAAGCATATTCGGCAGCAAAAGCAGCAGGAAAAAAGACAGCATTAGCCACTGTAGTCAAAGTTGAAGGTTCTTCATACCGTCAGCCGGGAGCCCGCATGCTGGTTACAGAAGATGGTTTGCTCACCGGTGCCATTAGCGGAGGCTGTCTAGAAGGTGATGCATTACGAAAAGCGCTTCTTTCTATACACCAGCAGCAAAATAAACTGATAACCTATAATACAACTAATGAAAATGATAGTGAAGTAGGTTTGCAATTGGGATGTAACGGCATCGTACATATTCTTTTTGAATATATTAACGATAACCAGGTAAACAACCCCATAATGCTTTTGCAGCAACTACAAAAAGAGCGTGAAAGTGCGATTATATTGACTGTTTTCTCTTTAAAAAGGCAAGCCCTGCAATCCGGAACAATACTATTTTATACAAATTCAAAAACAATATACAACCACGATCTGGCACTGGAAATTCTTCCGGATATAAAAGAAGCATTGCAAAATAAAACAACATTTGTAAAAGAATTACCGGGCGATAATCGTAATGAAGCTCTCATAGAATATATAAATCCGCCCATTTCGCTTATAGTTGCCGGAGCAGGAAACGATGTACAGCCATTGGTAAAAATGACATCCTTATTAGGCTGGGAAGTAACCATTGGCGAAGGCCGCGCTACACATGCTGTTATATCCCGATTTCCGGAAGCAAAACAAGTGCTGGTAGTAAATCCTGAACAGTTTCTGGAAAATATATACATTGACGATCAGACTTATGTGGTTCTCATGACACATAATTACAAATATGATCTGGCAATGCTAAAATTGCTTCTCGAAACCAATACTCCTTATATTGGTATTTTGGGACCAAAATCCAAACTAAACAGAATGTTCGATGATTTGCTGATCGAAGGAATAAAAGTTAGCGAAGAACAATTAGAAAAAATCTACGGTCCAGTAGGATTAGATATAGGAGCCGAAACTTCAGAAGAAATTGCCCTTTCTGTAATCGCAGAAATCAAAGCCGTGATAAGCAGTAAAAAAGGGAATTCATTGAAATATAAAACCGGAAAAATTCATAATACGCTCGAATTAGTATCTTCTAAAAAATAAAATATGCCAGGTAAAACAGCAATAATTATATTGGCCGCCGGAAGTTCTTCGAGATTAGGACATCCAAAACAATTGCTAGCGTATAAAAATACCACACTTTTAAAAAATACTATAAAAGAAGCTTCTTCCGTTGACAACACTTTTGTTATCGTAGTAACCGGATCAAATCGGGAGTTGATAGAAAAGGAATTACATTTTTTTGATATAAAAATCACTTACAATCCTGAGTGGGAATCCGGAATGTCATCCTCTATAAATAAAGGCCTTACTGAGTTATTATTGCTTTATCCGGATTGCGAAACTTGTATTTTTGCCGTTTGTGACCAGCCTTATGTTACCCATATTATTTTTGAAAATCTAATTGCCGAATATCAAAAAACGAACAAAGGAATCGTAGCCTCTTCATATGCGGAAACATTGGGAACACCGATTCTTTTTGATAAAAAATATTTTAGTAATTTATTGCAATTAGAAGGGCAGGAAGGAGCAAAAAAAATAATCAACAAATTTCCTGATGATGTAGCTTCAATTCCTTTTGAAAAAGGAAATATTGATATTGATACGCCGGAAGATTATTCGAAACTTTTTTTTTAAGTTACAAAGTTACAAAGGTTCAAAGGTTCAAAGGTTCAAAGGTTTTGTGTAGAGATTTAATCTTTGTTAATTAATGCAAAAGAACCTTGCACCTGCTGCTACAGCAAAAGCTACAGAGCAAAAACTATGATTTTAATTGCTTAGCCAGAATCTTAACCCTTTCAACAGCTTGTGTAATTTCATCTGAAGTGGTGAATTTACTTAAACTGAAACGTATTGAACTCAAGGCATTTTCATCTGATAAACCCAAAGCCTTTAAAACATGCGAAGGTTCAGAAGTAACCGCAGAGCAGGATGCGCCGTTTGATACTGAAATGTTTTGCAGGGCAAGAATAAGCCTTTCAGAATTTACACCCGGAAAACAAATATTCGAAGTCGTATACATTCGGTTTGTTTTATGACCGTTTATATAAGAACCTTCGATTTGCAATAAACCTTCTTCAAGGTCATCTCTAAGTTTCGTTATCCTTTTCTGATCTGCTTGCATTTCAGGAGCGGCTATTTCGCAGGCTTTTCCAAGTCCAATAATACCAGGCACATTTAATGTTCCGCTGCGCAATTTGCGTTGTTGCCCTCCGCCATGTAATTGTGGGATCAGTTTTAATTTTGCTTTAGCAGAAATGTATAAAGCACCAACGCCTTTTGGGCCATAAAATTTATGAGCTGAAAGCGGCAAAAGATCAATTCCCAGTTTCTTGACATTGATTGCAATTTTTCCAACTGCCTGAGTTGCATCGCACAGTAACAAGGCATTTTTGGCGTGTACGATTTTAGATATTTCAGCAATATCCTGCATAACGCCGGTTTCATTATTGGCGAGCATAACAATTACCACAAGAGTATGGTCTGTAATAGATTCCTGTAAAAGTTGATGATCTAAAATGCCATCAGAAGAAACAGGGAGATAAGTAACCGTAAAACCAATACTTTCCATATAAGTACAAGTATCAAGAACAGCTTTATGTTCTGTAGCCACTGTAATAATATGCTTTTTGTCTTGATTGATAAGACCTTTGACAGCTAAATTTATAGATTCTGTAGCACCGGATGTAAAGACAATTTCTTCTTGGTTTGCGCCAATGAGGTTTGCAGTTTGCCATTGCGCATTTTCTATCGCTTCCTGAACCGTTAATCCTGCAATATGATTGCTGCCTGCATTGGCATATAAATCTGTAAAATAAGGAAGCATAACATCAAGTACACGTTGATCAAGACGGGTTGTAGCGTTATTATCGAGATAAATGTGGTCCTGTTTTGGCATTTTTTAATCTTATTAAAGTAAAAATACAATTTAAGAATTAAAATCCTGCCCTTTTTAACGATTCTAAATTTGTATTTAAAATAGAGTTTATGTGAATTTTGTAACTTTTTGTCATCCCTGATTCTTAAATTTGTTAGAAGTTATTTCCATATTTTGCTAATTTTAAAGATAGAATGCATGGCTGCCAAAAAATCAATCAAAAAAGTAGTTGAAGAGGATTCGAATAATTCGCGACGCGACTTTATTAAGAAATCCGGATTATTCACCGCTCTTGCTTTCACGCCGCCATCATTGGTCATGGCTTCTGATAAGAAATGGGACGAAAAAATAGCAGAATATCTGGAAACCGTTCCATTATCACTTGAAGTAAATGGTGTAAAACACAATCTGAATATAGAGCCCAGAACCACATTGCTGGATTTGCTCAGAGAACAATTGTTACTTACCGGAACCAAAAAAGGCTGTGACCACGGACAATGCGGTGCTTGCACGGTTCATGTAAACGGCACACGAATATTATCTTGCTTATCATTGGCATCCATGCAGCAAAATGCTCAGGTAACCACAATCGAAGGACTTTCTAAAGGTAAAAAACTGCACCCAATGCAGGAAGCTTTTATTAAAAACGACGGTTTTCAATGCGGTTATTGTACGCCCGGACAAATCATGTCAGGAATTGCCTGTATCAAAGAAGGTCATGCCAACAGCAGAGATGAAATAAGAGAATATATGAGTGGTAATATCTGCAGATGCGGTGCTTATCATAATATCGTAGATGCTATTACAGAAGTTAAGGAAGGAGGGATGCCATTATGAAAAACTTTCAAATAATAAGAGCATTATCATCAAAATCAGCAGTATCAAGTATTGCCAAAGAGAATTCGGCCATGTTTATTGCAGGCGGAACGAATCTTGTAGATCTGATGAAGAAAAACGTTGTGTCTCCGGATAAACTTATAGATATCAATGGTGTAGATCTTAAAAAAATAGAATTCCTGACCGGAAAAGTTTCCATTGGAGCTTTGGCCAAAAACAGTCAGGTTGCAGAAGATCAGTTAATAAAAGAAAGTTACCCGTTGCTGGCATTGGCACTCGCTGCCGGAGCGTCGCAACAGATCAGGCATATGGCAACTGTAGGAGGTAATATGCTGCAACGTACCCGCTGCTCTTATTTTTATAATCCGGATATGCCCTGCAACAAACGCGTCCCTAAAAGTGGCTGCGGAGCAATTGGCGGAGCTAATAGAATGCATGCTATTTTTGGAGCTTCGGATAGTTGTATTGCCGTACATCCTAGTGATATGTGCATTGCACTTGCAGCATTAGACGCAACCGTTTTTACAGAAGGCCCAAAAGGAAAAAGAGAAATCAGGTTTACTGATTTTCATCGTCTTCCGGGAAATACGCCAGAAAAAGACAACACACTTCTCGATAAGGAAATAATTACCTCAATCGAAATTCCAAATAATAATTTTACTAAAAATATACATTATCTAAAAGTTCGTGACCGCAGCAGTTATGCTTTTGCATTAATATCTGTAGCCGCAGGTTTAGATATAAAAGATAATACAATTCAGGATGCCCGACTTGCGATGGGCGGTGTGGCACATAAACCGTGGAGACTTACCGAAGCAGAAGAATTTTTGAAGGGAAAAACAGTTTCTGAAAAAACTTTCAGACAAGCTGCAGACCTGGCAATGAAAGGCGCCAGAAGTTATGGCGATAATGATTTTAAACTGACTCTTGGACCAAATGCTATCACTGAAGCATTGACTATAGCAGCATCTAAATAATTCGAATTATGAGCAAGACAAGTAATATAAACAGAGTTGACGGATTTGCTAAAGTAACGGGTTCAGCAACTTATTCAGCAGAATATAAAACACCCGGTGTGGCTTATGCCTGCCTGGTAGGAAGTACGATTGCCAAAGGAAGAATTAAATCAATTGATACCAAAAAAGCCGAATGGGCACCGGGAGTCCTGGCAGTAATTACACATTTAAACGTAGACAAACCAGCCGGATATGAACAGCCTAAAAAACGCGATAATTTAGGACAGCCTCTACAAATATTCAAAGATGATACCATACGCTATTATGATCAGCCAATTGCCTTGGTAGTAGCTGATACTTTTGAGCGCATGCAATATGCTGCAAGTTTAATCAAAGCAGAATATCTAAAAGAAGAACACACAACGCAACTTGAAAAAGTCAGGGATAATGGAAAAACGCCTGAGCGTGCAAAAGATTATAATCGCGGAATTGAAAACGGATATAAAAATGCCGAAGTGGTGCTGGAAGAAGAATATACAATACCAACGGAAGTACATAATCCGATGGAGTTAGCCAATATAATCGCAAAGTGGAACGGTAATAAACCTATTTTATATACTAAAAGCCAAGGGGTAGAAGGCACCAGAAAAAGTGTTGGAAATGTTTTTGGAATTCTTCCGGAAGATGTTGAGGTTCACTCAGAATATCTTGGAGGTGCTTTTGGAATGGGACTTCATACCTGGCCATACGAAATTGCGGCACTTATTGCATCAAAAAAAATTGCCCGTCCGGTTAAATTAGTTTTACATCGCGAACAAATGTTTACCAATGTAGGTTTTCGCCCGTATACCATTCAAAAAATGGGATTAGGGGCTACCAAAGATGGCAAACTTACCGGATTAACGCATGAGGCAATTGCACAGACTTCAAATTATGAGGATTTTACAGAAGCAACTGTAAACATGTCACGATTCATGTATGATTGTGCTAATGTTTCTACCAAATATAAAATCGTAGAAATGGATACCTGCACGCCAATCTGGATGCGTGGTCCGGGCGAGGCAACAGGTTCGTTTGCTTTAGAAAGTGCCATAGATGAACTGGCACATAAATTAAACATGGATCCTATCGAGTTTCGTAAACGCAATCATGCCGAAAAGGACCAGGAACAAAACAAGCCCTGGAGCAGCAAATATCTTTTAGAATGCTATGATGCGGGAATGGAACGTATTGGTTGGAAAGAACGAAAAAATAAACCGGCATCTGTTCGCGAAGGAGAATGGCTTGTGGGTTACGGAATGGGAACAGGAACTTTTGGGTCGTACAGAAATCCGACAACCGTAAAAGCAAAATTCTTAGCAGATGGAAGTTTACTCCTGCAATGCAGTGTAAACGATATGGGACCGGGAACGGCAACGATGATGACTGCAATTGGAGCAGAAATTACAGGATTGCCAGCTGAAAAAGTGATTATAGAAATGGGAAAAAGCGGACTCCCGAAAGGACCAACGCAAGGAGGTTCTGCAACCACTTCATCTGTGGGTTCTGCCGTTCATGACGCCTGTAATTTGTTAGTAAGCAAAACATTGGGTTTAGCCACTGAAAATGAAACTTTTAAAAACACACCTATAGCCGATTTAAGTTTTGGAAATGGTGCAATATCATCTAAAAAAGACACTAAAAAAAGCCTTAGTTTAGTTTCATTACTTAGCGCAAATAAACTGGAAGAATTAGCCGTAGAAAACGAATCGAAAGGATCAGAAGATGCTAAAAAATATTCTATTTATTCGTTTTCAGTACATTTTGTAAAAGTACTGGTGAATCCTAATTTAGGAAAGATCAGAATTGCGCATGTAGTTTCCTGCGCCGATATTGGAACAGTAATTAATCAAAAAACCTCGGCAGGGCAAATGTATGGCGGGGCAGTAGGAGGAATTGGTATGGGATTGATGGAATCATTGGAAATTGATCACAGATTTGGACGTGCAATCAACAATAATTTTGCCGATTATCATGTTCCCGTAAATGCAGATATTGAAAAACAAGAAGTGTTTTTTGTCAATAAAAAAGATCCGGTCAGTAACCCAATGGGAACAAAAGGTCTTGGAGAAACCGCTTTGGTTGGGATGGCTCCGGCAATCGCAAATGCAGTTTTTAATGCAACTGGAAAACGTGTTCGGGATTTACCCATTACGCTGGATAAAATTATAGAAGCCGTTAAGGTTTAAAAACAAAAAAGAGACATTGAAAAATGTCTCTTTTTTTATGATTAGAATGATCAATTATTTAATCGTAATAGGCAATTCAACTGTTGTTTTATCCCAACCAATAACCAGATTCGCTACAGAACCCTGAGTTGTAAAAGCAATTGACAACGCTTCGATTACTGTTGAAACCGGTTTTACAGGAACTGAAACCCTTACAATATCTTTACTTTCATCATAAGCATAACCTCCCCACAAATCAATTTCTTTATTAAGAATGATGGTCCATTTATCTTTTTCAGGAATAGCAAATAAGCTATAAGTACCAGCCGGAATATTTTTTCCGCCAATAGTTACCGGTTTGTAGAATTTAATTTCTGTGTTTTCGTTCGCACCAACTCTCCAAACCTCACCAAACTTAATTAATTCTCCAAAAATAGCACGTCCTTTTACAGAAGGTCTTGAATAAATGACTTTTACTACCGGCGAAGGATTATCAGTTTTTTTGAATTTAACTGCTTTGTTCGGGAAGTAAGAAATATCAACCGGACTTGCATCCAGCGGAGCAAATTTTACCGCATCTTGCGCATGAACTGAGAAGGCAGCAAATAAAACAACTGCCAGTAAACTAAATTTTTTCATAAGATTAATTTATTTTGATTACTACAAAGTAAGTTAATAATGAAGAAAAATCATATAATTAAGCTTTGTTTTTTGTTAATGAATTCCTAACAGTTCTTAGTTTTTGTACTCTTTTTTCTTTTTGGCATACCAATCCTGCATAATATAAAAAGCTTTCTTTTTATTACCATCATTTGAGATTAGCCCTTTTCTGTTATATCCATCCTGAATTCCCGGAAGAAGTCGTTTTGGAGATCTGAAATCTACCAGAATCCATGGGCTTAAACCGCTAAGATGAGGTATTTTTTCGATCATTTTCAGGTTCTGAATGTAGAGATATTCCTGATATTCTTCTGTCCAGCGCTCGTTTTTTTCTCCGTGAAATCCTTGTTTTGCATCTCCGCCAAATTCAGAAACGATAACGGGTTTATTGTATTTGGTTTTCCATAAAATTTTCTCGGCATCTTCCAGTTTTCCACCATACCAGCCCAAATACTGATTGAATGAAATTATATCTAAGTATTGACCAATTTCATCATTTATGGTACCAAAACCATTTCCGCTTTGCGTTAATAAAGCCGCGCTTATTAATCTTGTATTGTCTAACGATTTGGTATGATCGACCAGATTTTTTATAAAAATATTTCTGGCGTCAGATATTGGCGTTTCATTTGCCATCGACCAGATAATAATACACGCCCTGTTTTTATCTCTGGTAATAGCTGCAGTTAATTGATCTTCGGCATTTTTGTACGTACTTTGATTGGTGAATTCTACTGTCCAGTACACCGGGATTTCTTCCCAAACCATCAAACCTAATTTATCAGCCGTTCTGATTATGTTTTCATTATGCGGATAATGTGCCAGACGAACATAATTGCAACCCAGTTCTTTTGCCCAGTTCAGTAAACGCAAAGCATCTTCTTCAGAATTCGCACGTCCGCCTTTTGCATTTTCTTCGTGAATAGAAATACCACGTAAAAAGATTTGTTTTCCGTTTAAAAGGATTTTGTCTTCCTGTGTTTCAATTGTTCTGAAACCAATAGTATCTTTTAGTTTTTGTTCGTTAAAATCAATTGTAACCTCATATAACTTTGGGTTTTCAGGAGACCAATACGAGATTTTCTTAGTTGGGATTTCAAAACTCAAAATTCCGTCAGCACCAATTTTTCCTTTGTAATTAATTTTTAGTTCGGGAATAGAGATTGTAACATTATTTTGTGCCGAATTATAATTATTGATTTTTACAAAACCAGAAATCAAAGCCGCATTCCCTTTTTTAAGTTGAATATTATAATCTTCTACAAAAGATTCGTTTTCTTCAATAAGCGTAACATCGCGTGTGATTCCGCCATAATTCCACCAATCCGTATTAATAGTAGGAACATCTTCTTTGTGCCTTGTATTATCTACTTTAATGACCAAATAATTGCCTTTGGGTTTTACAATAGACGTTATTTCATAATTAAAAGGTGTAAAACCACCTTCATGAGTTCCTAGTTTTTTCCCGTTCAAATAAACATCTGCTTTATAATTTATAGCTCCCAAATAAACAAACAGCCGTTTTTTGTCTTTTAGCTCATAATCAAAAGATTTCTTGAACCAGACATTTCCTTCATAATATTTAAGCTCCGGAATCTGAGAATTCCAATCTCCCGGAATCGTAATTGTTGGAGATTTATCAAAATCATATTCTACTAATTCCTGTTTGTTCACAGCATGATAATTATTAAAAAAAGCACCATTTGAAGGCTTTTCCTGTTTATCATATTGATCAAGATGAAAACTATAAAATCCCGTTTGATACGGATCGATAATATAATTCCAAACCCCGCTTAAAGAAGTTGTATTTCGATTGGAAATATTTGAAATCAGGTTTTGCGCCTGTCCAATCCAGACAGTCATTAGTAATACTAAAGTGATTAGTTTTTTCATGGGTAAAATTTATTTTTTCATCATTTTTATGCCTTTAGACAATGTGTTTCCTTTTTTGAATTTCACAATATAAAGCCCCGGTTTTAAAGACGAAACATTGATGTTTTCAGCAATAGTATCAGTTGTAAATATTTGTTTGCCACTATTGTCATAGATTCTGAGACCATTATATTGGTTTAAAATAGTTTCTGATAATTGAAGTTTATCGGCAACAGGATTGGGAAATTGAATGATAGCTACATTTTCTTTCGAATATTCCTTTGCAGATAAAGATGATATTTCCTCAATACTAAAATCCGAAAAACGCATCGCTTCATCTCTCATATTGGCAATATCAGCAAGACTGCGGTAAATTCCCCATTTGGGTCTTATAAAAGAATTTGCGGCATAGACAACTCCGGTTGACGAAGTATAAGCCGGACGAATCGTTTGAATATTTGGATTATTATAATCCATCAAAACAGTTCCATCGCTTACTTTTTTTATTACGATCGAATATGTTCCCTGTAAACCTACTTTTATGGTTTCTGTAGCTTCGACCCAAATGCCCTCAAACAATGACATATTTGGGGTTTGATATTTTATCGTTGCCGCAGCCGCATCTTTATCATAAATTAATTCTAATCTGGTTGTTCCGTTAGATAATTTTCTTAAAGTCAAAGTAAACAAAGGATCATCATCATCGCCATCTACAGCTTTTACCTGATGAATGTGGGTAAAACTGGTCGTAGGTTTAAATCCGGCAGGCACTTTAAAACGCCATTTGTATTGAACCGTTTCGCCAATAATTCCCTTTAAATTATCAGGAGAAGGCGCATATGATTTAATTTCGACACGCTGCCTGTCCGTTTTTCCGGCAACAGGTTCATTGTCAGGAGGTATATTGCTCACGTGAGAATAAAATTCAAAAACATTTTTATTGAGTTCTGTATCAAAAGCTTCCTGAATATGACGTCCAAAATCTGGGTGAATAGCGTCCGGAGCTTCAATTGCGCCATTTGCCGTTCCTGGGGCTAATGCATTTGTAATGAGTTCATAAGTTCCAACTCCGCCGGGACCATCGGCGTTTAAGGTTACTTGTGCGTGACCGGTAAAACTTGTCAATACTAAAGCAATTTTGTAAAAGATTGTATTTTTCATAGTGGTTGATCTTTATTATAGTAATCACGAAAAGTTTTTTTGCCACAGATTATTAGGATTAAAAGGATTTTGTTTCACGCAGATTTGAAAAAGATTTAAGCAGATGCATACAGATTTTTAATTAATCTCCAAAATCAGCTCAAATTTGCGGAATCTGCCTGAAACAACAATTTTGCGTATTAGCGTCTATGCGCGATTAATTTCATCCAGCGTGAAACCAAAAAAACTTCTCATTCCTTGCGGTTATGCTAATTAACTGAAATCTTCAAATATTCTCCTTTAAAACTCTGATTCAAAGCCGTCATTTCAATAGGAACGCCTGATCCGTCAGGAACTACTTCGATCGCAGCTTTTCCATTTGCCATTTTTATCGATTCACTTCCGGTTGGAGTTCCTTGGCTTTTCATCGTTTTTCCACCTTTCAGACATTGAAAATAAACACTTTCTTCATAATCCAGACAACGTAAATTGTTATTGTCAATTGCAATTGCCGTAACCAGATAATTGCCATTTTTTAATTTTTCTGATGATAATTGTAAGGATGTTGCCGTATCATTTTTATTAAAACGGTAATTTACTTTTATAGTATCTGAAACCTTTTTTCCGTCTTTTGTTTCTCCAATAGCGATCAGAATATTTTCACCTTTTAGAAAATTCACTTCCCAAGTTAAGCCATTTGCGGGATAAAGTGAAAGGTTTCTTTGTTTTTGTCCCAATGATTTTCCCTGATGATATAAAGTTACCTTTTCGCAATTGCTAAAAACGCTCAAAGTTCGCGGGGTATTTTCAGGACCTTGTCGTTCTGTCCAGGTATGTGATTCGATGTAGGTAAAAGGCTCATCGCTCCAGTAACTTTTAAAAACATAATAGGCATCTTTTGGATTTCCGTTACGATCCACAAGTCCTTTTTGATTCATGTACGGAATATCGTCTTCAGGGCGTAACGGTGTTGCAAAATCTTTAAATGCCCACTGAATATTACCCACAAACGTGGGATCATTCTCTGATATATGCAAATGCCAGTCGAATAAATCAACAATATAATTCTCGCTCCAATCGCCAATTTGTGCAATATTTGCCACTTTGGTTTGTACAATTGCTTCTTCCCAACCTTCGGCTTTTATGATATTTTCGCCTGTAATTGGGTTTTCGCTATGACGTCCTACATGACTGTCCCCGCCATATTCTGCGTGAATAAAATGCTTGTATTCTTTTTTGTAAACATCAATTGCTTTTTGATAGCTTTTGTAACTTCCGGAATACCATCCGGACCAGATAGAAGGGGAGAAGACATCGACAATTTGTGAACCTTCATAATACTTTCTAATCGCTGTTTTTCTGGTTGGATCCATTTTATGGGCGATGTCGTTGAGTTCTGTCAGGAATACATTTGTTTTTTCGGTATTATCTCCGTCAGGAAAATCAGGCAGCCAATTCATTTCATTACCCAAAGACCAGATAATAATACTTGGATGATTGTAATTTTGATTGATAATTTCCGCCAGCATATTTTTGGTATTGGTTTGCCAAAGTTCACCGCCAATTCCGCCGCGGCACCAAGGCAATTCATCCCAAACCAATAAACCCAGTTCATCACAAGCTTTGTAAATTTCAGGATCTTGCGGATAATGCGCGAGACGAACAAAATTAGCTCCCATTTTTTTTATCGATTCCATATCAGCGCGATGTTGTGCATTGCTCATTGCAGCGCCAACTCCGGCTTGTTCTTCATGACGGTGTGTGCCACGAATAAGTAATCGTTTTCCGTTTAAATAAAAAGGACCATGATCTTTAAACTCAAACCATCTAAAACCTACTTTTTCGTTTACGCTGTCTCTGATTTGGTTTTTCTCAGATAAAAAGGCGGTAACTTGATATAAGTTAGGTTTTTGAGTATCCCATAATTCAGGATTTTTCAGGTTTTCGAAGTTAATCGTCGTTGTTTTATCCAAAACTGGAATCGTTTTACTGCCGATCTTTTTTCCTTTTGGATTTTTAAGGATTACTGTTACTGATAAATCTTTTGAATTTTCAGGATTTACAGTGGAGGCTACAATTTGTAAAGAAGCTTTTTTAGCCGAAACTTCCGGAGTTGTAATTTTTAGGTTTTCGATATGATTTTTGTATTTGGACAATAACCAGACATCGCGGGTTATGCCGCCATAAATAAAGAAATCACTTTTTTGAGAAGGGATAATTTCGATATCATAACTATTATCAACCCGAACAAAAATATCGTTATTTCCTTCTTTAATATATTTTGTAACATCAATGGTAAAGCCAATGTAACCGCCAATATGTCCTCCGGCTTCTTTACCGTTTATATATACTTTTGTGGTTACATTCGATCCTTCAAAATATAAATAGTAGCGTTGGTTTTGATCAATTTTAGCCATATTCAGCTTTTTTTGATACCAGCTTGCATCACGTCTGTAACCTGGATTTAGATCTGTTGCATCTTCAGCATTCCAGGTGTGAGGTAAGTTTAGAGAAGTCCAGTTTGTCGCTTTTTGCGCTTCACCAAGATCTGAAGTATGATTTTCTAAATACAGCCAATTTTCATTAATATTCATTTTTGTCTGAGCAAAACTGCTGCCCAGACAAATTTGAAAAAAAACAAAAAGTGCAAAAATAGAAAATGTATTATTTTGATATAATGAGTTCTTCATAGGTTTTTTTAGGTTCTGAGGTTCTAAGATTCTGAGGTTCAAAGTTGCATAGGCTTAAAGGCTAAAAACCTTTGTCGCTTTGAACCTCAGAACCTTAGTCCCTTAGTTACTTTCTTCTTAGTAATGCTTCCAGAAAATAATAGTCGGCATAGATTATAGGTTCGTCGATTTCGTCGTGTTTTGGCCAGTTTCCAGTACTGTGATCCAATATAAAAGGCGCATTTATCTTAGGATCCAAAATGTATTTACCCGAATGCAGACTCGCCATTATCTGATCGGCGAAAGCCAGATAACGGTTGTTTTTAGTATAGCCATACAATTCATATAAAGCAGAAGCCATTACGGTTGCAGCAGAAACATCACGTGCGGAATTAGGAATTGCAGGATCTCTAAAATCCCAATACGGAATCCCGTCTTCCGGCAGGTTTTTATCGGTCATAAAAAATTGCGCGGTTGCTTCGGCTTGTTTTAGATAGGCGGGATCTTTTGTATATCGGTACGACATCGTAAATCCGTAAACCGCCCAGCCTTGTCCGCGTGCCCAAACCGAATCATCATTATATCCCTGAAGTGTTGTTTTCTTTCTGACAGCTCCGGAATTAGGATCGTAATCAATTACATGATAACAGCTATTATCTTGTCTAAACTGATTTTTGAGCGTTGTATTGGCATGTTTGATGGCAATATCCTGGTACTTTTTGTTTCCGGATAATTTACTGGCTTCAAAAAGCAATTCGAGATTCATCATGTTGTCGATGATTACAGGATAATCCCAAATTTCCTTATTGAAATCCCAGGAACGGATTGCACCAACTTTTGCATCAAAACGAGTGCATAAAGTTTCAGCTCCTTTGATGATTACGTTCTTGTATTCTTGTTTGTTTTCGACTTTTAAAGCTTCTCCATAAGCGCAATATACCTTGAAACCAACATCATGAGAGTTTCTGTTTACGCTTTCTTTTTTGCTGAAAGGGGTCCATTTTTCGGCTTGTTTTTTATATTCTGTATTTCCTGTCAATCGGTACAATTGCCAAAGATTTCCGGCAAAGAATCCGCTGGTCCAGTCTCTTGAAGGAACTTTTTTAATATCATTTGTTTTGATGGTCATACTTCTGGGCATAGACATCGAATCAACAGGATAATCGAGTACCATTTTGTATCGGATTTCCAGAAGGTTTTCTATCGTTTTAGAGGTATTTTGAGGCGGAGAATTAATTCCGGATTTGCACGCTGTTGCCAGCAATGCAAACCCTAGAATTAAAGCAAAAAAACTAACTTTATTCATACTTACTAATTAATCTAATGTTGTTGTTTTTAGTTTCTAGACTAAATTTTAGACGCGGATTCGACGGATTCGCTATCGCGAAAACGCGGAAAAAAACGGATTTAAAAAAAAGTTTAAAAAAATCTGCGAAAATCTGCGTCTTCGCGATAGCGAATCCGTTTCATCTGCGTTCAATAATTATTGCGTTAAATTAATAACCGGGATTATTCGGTTTTAAATTAGGATTAATCGCTAACTCAGTTCCCGGTAATGGAAATAAATAATCTTTGTTTGGATTAAAATTAGGATGTGGCTCAAATCCATTTGGACCAAAAACTTCTGGACCGTTTTTCAATCTTTTGATATCGTACCATCTTATATACTCAAAAGCCAGTTCTAATCTTCTTTCGTCGATGACCATTTTTCTAAAATCAGCCTGAGATAATCCCGGTGTTACATTTGCAGGAAAAGAAACCAGTTTTCCGTTTTTATTTCTGGCTCTTGCACGCACTCGATTTACATAACCATCGGCTTCTGCTGTTCCGGGAGAGATTTCGTTAAGCGCTTCGGCAGCAGTTAATAATACTTCGGCAAAACGCATGGTGATGTAATTGTGTTGCGAGGTTCTTCCGTTAGCACCTGCTTTTCCAGGAAAACGGTAATATTTAGCAATATGCGGACGTGGCGCTTTTTCGTTATCGCTTGAAGGGAAAACGACCAAATTAGCCCCTACTTTTTTTCTAATTATCGTATCAAAACTTACCGCTCTTCTGTAATCTCTTTTATCCCAATCGTTAAATACTTTTAGAGAAGGTACGGCAACAGAGAATCCCTGTCCGTAGCTGTAGCTTTCATCTTTTAAGGAACCGGTAAAAAAGGCTGTGTAATCCTGACCATAATTTCCTGAAACTAAATTATTGAAATCGATTGTAAACAAAGGTTCTTTAAGTTCGGCTGCTTTTGTAGCATTAAACAAATCCTGAAAATTTGCATCTAAACCTAAACCAAACTTTGCTTCGTTTGTAATAACATATTTCGATTCGTCGTATGCTTTTTGATAATTTCCTAATGTCAGGTAAACAGATGCCAGATATCCGGCTGCAGTACCTTTTCCCGGAACTGCTTTTACCTTTGGTTTATCGTCCAGCCATTGTTTTGCAAATTCTAAATCGGCAATGATTTTAGTGTAAACTTCAGCTTCTTTGGTTCTGCTTAGCGAGTTTACCTGTGCAACATCGTTTACGACAAAATCAATATACGGAATATCTCCAAAAATTCGAACCAGATGATAGTAAGCAAATGCTCTAGCAAAATGAGCCTGAGCCACAATTGCATTTACTTTTGCAGGATCTCCGGGTGTTTTTTTGGCGCCTTCAATAGCCTGATTTGCTGCTGTAATAATGATATAAGATTGAGGCCAGAAGTTTGCCACAAGCGCATTTGTATCATTCATATTCATATCATTGACATCGATACGTGCAGCCTGAGTAGTTCTGTCACCAATATCAGCCATGTCGTCACGCAGCATTAAGGCAATTGTAAATTCTCTTCCCCAATAATTATTATGGGCAATGTTGGCAAAAGCTCCATTTACAGCAGCTTGCAAATCATCTGTATTATTAAAAAAGTTATCTGGACGAATAACGCCTACCGGATGTTCTTCTAAATCAGAACATCCAAAAGCGAATATTCCCAAGAAAAGAAAAGCTATATATTTTTTCATGTGTAGTTAATGTTTAATTTTTAATAGAACATGGATTCGCCATTCTTAGTTCTGTTTTTAATTTGAAATCATGGCGATTTTTAAACTAGAATTTTATATTGAAACCAAAAGTGAAAGTTCTTACGTTCGGGTAACTTCCATAATCCAGACCTAAATTGGTGTTACTTCTGGCATTGGTATCATTAAGATAATTTACCTCAGGATCAGAACCCGGATAATTTGTAATAGTCCATAAGTTTTGCGCACTGATGTAAAAACGAACTTTATTCAATCCTATTTTCGAAACTACTTTTTCATCTAAACTATATCCAATAGAGATATTTTTTAAACGAATGTAACTCGCGTCATACACAAATCTTGAAGTAACTCTTTTTGTTCTTGCCGCATTTGCCGGTACATTTGTATCTGTATTGGTTGGAGTCCAGGCATCCAGAACTTCTGTCGTAGCATTGTTATTTCCTGAGGCCAATTCCATTAAAGTATAATTTAAAATTTGATTCCCTTCTGAACCCTGAAAGAAGATATTCAGGTCGATGTTTTTATAGGTAAAATCATTATTGAAACCAAAAATGAAATCAGGATTAGGATTTCCAATAATGGTTTTATCGTTAGAATCCAGTTTTCCGTCACCATTTACATCCCTGAATTTTTCTCCACCTGCAACAGTTTCAAAATTTCCGGGAAGAACAGTTTCACCTTGCTGTATTACACCATCATAAATAAACCCGAAGAACGAACCAACCGGCTGACCTACTCTTAAAATCTGAGAATCTGTAGCAAGAAAATGTCCAGGCGTAGAGTTGATCAATAGATCTTTGTTATCTGCCAGTTTCAATACTTTGTTTTTGTTCGAAGAAATATTAAAACTTGTTGACCATGTAAAATCTGCACCAATAAAGTTTTTGGTATTAATACCCAATTCCCAGCCTTTGTTCTCTAATTCTCCCACATTTTGCAGTTGCGAACCAATTCCTGAAACTCCGGGTAAAGGCCTGTTGAACAATAAATCTTTGGTAATTGTTTTATAATAATCTGCTGTGATGCTGATTCTGTTATCAAATAAACCCAAATCAATTCCGTAATCCTGCTGATATGATGTTTCCCATTTTAAATTCGGGTTGTTTAATGACGTCAATTGAACGGCATTTACAATCACGTCACCACTTACATCATAAATTTCTGAAAATCTTGACAGAGTAGAATAGGCATCAATAGACGGATTTCCGGTTGCACCATAACTGGCTCTCAATTTAAGATTAGAAACTGTTTTATTGTCTTTTAAGAAATTTTCCTTGCTAATATTCCATCCAATCGCTCCGGAAGGAAATGTTCCATATTTATAGTTTTCACTAAAGCTTGAAGAACCATCGCGACGTGCGGTAAACGTGAACAAATATTTATCGTCATAATCAAAATTCAATCTACCGAAAGCCGAAATTAATTCCGTTTCAGACAAGCTCGATTCCGGTTTCAGGAATACAGTTCCCGCGCCTAAATTATGATACGAATTTGTATTGGTCAAAAATCCTCTTGAAGCAGCAAAAGCACGTTCATTTTTGTTTTTTTGATAGGAATATCCTCCAAGAACCGTTAAGATTCCTTTATCGATAATTTCACGTTTAAACGTCAGATAATTTTCAGTCAGGAAAGATGAAAATCTCGTATTGGTCACAGAAGCTTCTCCTTTAATGTTTTTTCCTGCAATTAAAGTTGACGGAATATAGCGTCCGGTTTGCGAATTATTATCTGTTAATCCTAAAGTTGTTTTAAAATTTAAATCTTTAGTAATTTGATATGATGCAAAAAAGTTACTTCTGTTTACGATAGAAACTGTTTCAAGAATGTTTTCCATTGCTGTTGCATACGGATTGTCAATATCGTCACCAATTGGAGCCGTTGTCGTATACGATCCGTCAGCATTATAGATTCCTTTATCCGGCATAAACCTGTAAGCAGCAGCAATTACACCCGCAGCACCAGTTCCTCCGGCGCCAGTTTGGCTTATAATTCCTTCTTTGTTTTGTTTGCTTTGAAATAAATTCAATCCTACTTTAAACTTGTCTGATAAATCAGCTTCAAGATTACTTACAATAGTGTATTTATCGATTCCTGAATTAATCACGACTCCGTTTTGATTAAAATAGTTTCCGGAAACATAATACCTCACTTTATCAGAACCTCCGGAGAATGATAATTGAGTATTTGAAATCATTCCTTCACGATAAATTACATCTTGCCAGTCTGTGTCAGAACCTGCAGCGGTATGTGTTGTAAAACTTTTGCGATAGGCCACAAACTGATCAGCATTTAATAAATGCAATTTATTGTTGACAGATTGTACAGATGTTGAATTACTGAATTCGATAACCGGTTTCCCCGGTTTCCCTTTTTTGGTCGTCACCATAATAACCCCGTTTGAACCTCTGGATCCGTAGATGGCTGTAGCCGATGCATCTTTTAGGACCTCAATAGATGCAATATCACTAGGCGCTGGCATAGCAACTCCTGCAAAACCATCAACCACAATAAGAGCATCTCCGCTGGCATTGATGGATGTTCCTCCACGAACCCTGATTTTTACCGGTGCGCCTGGTTCTCCACCATTATTAGACTGTACCGAAACACCCGCTGCACGACCTTGTAAAGCCTGTTCTGCGTTTAATGTTGGGTAAGCCGTAAGCTCCTTTGCCGTGACAGAGGATACAGAACCTGTTATGTCGCTTTTTTTACGAGTACCATAACCTACAACAATTACCTCGTCCAGATTTTTAGTATCAGGTTTAAGGCTTACATTGACTACTGTTTTATTGCCTAACGGAATTTCGACAGTCTGATATCCTACATAATTGAATACTAAGACAGCGTTTTTATCAGAAACGATTACGCTATAGTTTCCATCCATATCTGCAGATCCTCCTACAGAAGAACCTTTGATATAAACATTCGCACCAGGAAGTCCCAGTAAGTCTTCGCTAGAAGTGACTTTTCCGGTGACTTTTTTTTCCTGTGCATTCATAACGATATTTACCAGTAAAAAAGCTACCGACAAATACCATTTAAGCGATTTGAAATTTTGGTTTGTAAACATTCATTTTGGTTTTTAGGTTAATGTTAGATAAAATAAAAGAGCAATAAACTCATTCCTATTATGAGCAGTACAAATAGAACTTGCAGCAATATGAATTTTGTTTTTGTGATCTTCATAAGGGCAAATGTAGGAGTGGCGAAGGATATAGAAATACAAAAAAGGGTATCTAAAAATACAGATACCCTTTTTTTAACCGTTTAAAATAACGAATTCCCTAAATTATCGAAGAAGATTTAAAAAATTTGTCAGCAAACTGAGTTGGTGTTTCCCCATACTTTTTTTGGAAGCATTTACTAAAGTATTTCGGATTATTGAAACCTACTTTATAACTGATTTCAGAAACATTTAATTTGTTTTGTTCTAATAATTGTGCAGCGCGTTTTAATCGTATTTCATGTATGAATTCGTTTGGCGTAAAATTTGTCCAGGCTTTTATTTTTAAGAATAACATAGTCCTGCTCACACCTAATTCTGTACAGAAAAACGGAATATCAAATTGTTCGTTCGAAATATTTTCCTCGACAATTTTAAATGCTTTCTTTAATAACTCTTCGTCTAAGGATGAAACGGTGATTTCTGATGGAATAAAATTGTCCTCGCTTGCAAATTTGTTTTTTAGGCGTTCAGTAGAATTCAACAGGTTTTTAACACGGAGTTTAAACTCAATTAAATTAAAAGGCTTACTGATATAATCATCAGCACCGCTTTCTAAACCTTCAAATTTATAAACCAATGACGTTCTTGATGTCAGGAGAATAACCGGAATATGACTTGTTTTTAAATTCTCTTTGATTTTAGAGCAAAGTTCTGTCCCTACCATTTCCGGCATAATAACGTCGCTGATTATTAAATTAGGAACATGCTGAAGGGCTTTTTCGAACGCTACTTTTCCATTTTCGGCTTCAATAACATTATAATCCTCTTTTAGCAGATTTTTCATAAATGATCGAAGGACTTTATGATCTTCGACAATCAGGATGGTTTGTTTTTCATCATTTACCACAAAGTCATCAATATCTTCCGGTTCTGTTATTGCTGTTTTTTCTAATTGTGCGGTGTATTGATCGATGTCATCACTAATTTTAAAATCGCTGATAATCTCATTGTCTAAAAGGTGCGCTCGTCCTAAAGGAAGTGTCACTGTAAAAACCACACCTTCGGGCTTTTTATTGGTTACGTCTATATTTCCTTTATGGAGTTTTACAATGTTTTTAACAATCGAAAGCCCAATTCCGGTTCCTTTATTATAGTTTTTCTGGATGCTTTTATGCAGTGGAACTTCAAAAAATAAATCAAAAATCTTATCGATATGTTCCTCAGCAATTCCCACTCCTGAATCTTCTACAGCTATAAAAAGATGCTCATTATCGTGTGATATCTTAAGATGGATGTTTCCGCCTTTAGGAGTATATCTAAAAGCATTTGAAATCAGATTATAAAAAACACGCTCCAGTTTATAACGGTCAAAATAGACGAGAATCTCTTCGTGAGATGATTCAAAAGTATAAGTATAACCACCATCTTTAGCATATTCGATAAAAGACAAAAAGATTTCTTTAGTAAATTTTACAATATTTCCTTCGGCAGATTCCAGCGTAACCTGATGGTTTTCGAGTTTTCTAAAATCCATTAAACGGTTTATTAAACTCAAAAGATGATTGGCGCTACCTTCAATAACCAATAACTTTTTATACATTTCGTTTGTTCCATTGTAATTGGCGAGAATTTGCTGCAAAGGTCCTAATATCAAGGTTAACGGAGTTCTGAATTCGTGCGAGATATTAGTAAAAAAATCCAGTTTGGCGATATTGTTTTCTTCGATACGTTTGGTTTCCAGATATTCTAATTCCAGTTTTTGTTTCAGTCTGGCTTTCGATTTCATAATCCAGATCAAACCATATAAACCTAAACCAATCACAATCCCGTATAATAAAAATGCCCAGATACTGCGCCACGGAGCCGGTTTTACAATTACAGTAAGTGTGGTGGTTTTTTTGTTCCAGACACCGTCATTGTTCGCGCCTTTTACTTCAAACGTGTACGTTCCGGGATTCTGAATTGCAAAAATAGCCTCAGTACTTTTAGTTACGGTCCAGTTATTTTCCAGGCCAACCATTCGATAACTGTATTGATTATTTTTTGATCGAATATAACTTGGGATTGCAAAATCTATAGAGAAATTTGCTTTGTCATAATCCAGAGTAATAGTTTTGGTATAACCAATGCTTTTTTCTAAAATACCTAAAGAATCATTCGCGTGAATTGTTTGATTTTTGATTTTAAGGTTGGTAATCAATACTTTTGGAGCATAGGTATTTAAGGAAATTTTCTTGGCATCAAAATATGTTGCCCCGGACGGACTCCCAAAATAAAATTGATTCGAGTTTAGTTTTAATGCCGCATTATCATTGAATTCATTACTTGCCAAACCATCTTTTTGATCATAAATAACAACCGTTTTCAATGTGGTGCTGTATTTTATAATGCCCTGATTGGTACTGATCCATAAATTTTTATCATCGTCTTCCAGGATAGAATGTATAGAAGTGATAACAGTATTGCCAACTCTTAAATTGATTTTATTGAATTTTTTTCCATCAAAATAATGCAGTCCTTTTGCTTTTGTTCCTACCCAGATTTTCTTTTGACTGTCCTGAAACAAAGTGAGGATATCATCGCCTGACGCAGAAGCCGAATCAAAAAAGTAATGTTTGATAGAATATCTCTCCGGAGAAAAATTGTTTAGCGGGATATAATTCAGTCCGTTTTGTGTACCCGTCCAAATCCCTTTTTTTTGATCGACAAGAATAGTCCTAACAATATTGTTAGTGAGATAATTGGGTTTTGTAGTATCATTTCCTATAGTTTCAAAAGTTTTAGAAATAGTATTGTACCGAATTAATCCCTTGCCAAAAGTACCAATCCAGATGATATCATTTCCCTCTGCTTTGATAGAATATACGCCCGATTCTTTTAATAAAATATTTAAATCAGCAGCAATTCTGTTGTCTTCAATTCTTTTTGAAATCACGTTATAAGCCGATAATCCTTTTGAGAAAGTCCCAATCCATAAAATGTCTCCCGAAAGACACATCGATTTAATATCATTTTTGACCGTTTGTCCGCTTTTGCTGTTGATGTAATTTACGGCTTCGGTATTTTTATTATAAATCGTAATTCCGCCGCCTTCAGTTCCAAAATAGATATTCTGGTTTTTATCGGCAATGATCGAACTTACGACATCAAAACTCATCGGGATCTTTTTCGAATTCTGATTGTAATTCGAAAAATTCACATTCGAAATATCCCAAATATTAACGCCTTTATAATAACAGCCAATCCAGACAGAACCTTTTTTATCGATATAAACGGATTTAACCTTATCGATTCCGTTGCTGTTATTGCTATTATTTATTTTTTGGATGCTTTTATCTTTTCCTAAAATATAGATTCCGTCATACGTTCCAATCCATAACGAACCTTGATTATCAATAGCAAGAGAACGAATATCAGTATTTATTTCACGGTATTGATCCTGTGATAAAAAAGAAACAAATGCATTAGACGTTTTATCAAATTTTAAAAGTCCTTTGTTTTTTGTACCTATCCATAAATTGCCTGAATCATCTTCGGTAATAGCCTGAACGTTTAATTGATCTGTAGCATTTAGTGGATAGTTTCTAAAAAATAATTTTCCGTTTTTCCTGCTCGAAAGCTGGCATAAACCTTTTGTAGTACCAATCCAGATTTCTCCTTTTTTGGTTTTTAAGATACTTAAGATGTTGTTGCTTGGCAGGGTAGAAGTATCAGTATCTGAATGAAAAACAGATATAAATTGTTTCGACTTTTGATTATAAATCGTTAATCCTTTTGAAGTTCCAAACCACATTTCGTCACCAATTTCCTTGATTGACCAAATTGCATTGCTGCTTATCGTATGATTTGTTTTGGTATGTAAATAACGTTTAAAAGTGTTTTTAACCGGATTGTAGCAATTGAGTCCGTTGTAAGTTCCAACCCATATTTTTCCCTTTTTATCTTCCTCGACAGATAAAATATCATTGTTGCTTATCGAATTTTTATTCGTGACATCATTTCTAAAAACAGTGAATTTACTTCCGTCATATTTGTTAAGACCATCGCGCGTACCAAACCACATTTGCCCAAATTTATCCTGATGAATAGCAATAACAGAACTCTGCGAAAGTCCATCCGTAGTAGAGATATTTTTAAGACGGTATTTATTTTGCGAAAATACGTTTCCGAAAATGGCTGCGATTAATAGAAAAGCTACTTTGTATTTCATAGCATTTATGTTTTATTGTGGTTATTATCTCTCGCAAAGTCGCAAAGTTTTTTTCTCATTTTATGTCATTTCGACAAAGGAGAAATCTCCGTAAGTAACTCCGTAACGAGAACCTAATCTTTGTAGAGCTTCTCGCGGAGATTTCTCGTTCCTCGAAATGAGAAACAGTACGCTAAATAATTACTTAAAAAAAACTTTGCGACTTCGCGTCTTTGCGAGATTATCTTTTCAACCGCTTTTTTAATTGATAATCATATAGCGAAGGAATTTTGTCCATTGGCGTATTTAGAAACTCAATATAAGCATCAGGTTCATATTTTACTTCAAATTTAGTATTGCTATTCACGCCTATAATTCTGGCAAATGGCCCGTCTTTCATGCCGTATAATAAAACCGGTTTATCATTTGGATTTGAAACCTGAACATTCAGGTTCCAGAACGTGCTAAAAGGTCCGTGAGAAGGTTTCCAGTAATCAGCACCACCTCCGCCAAATAACAGATAGCTATTATTTTTATCAGCTGCTATATGTACCGTGATATTATCGAATAAGTTTTGATGATTCGCGCCCGAATGCTGGTCTAAAAGGGCATCAGCAAAAATCTCACAATTCTCATACACATTTTTAGTTGCAAAAGTGTTGAAACTTAAAGGATGAATGGCTTTATTATAAATTTTCAGATTCTTTACCAATACATTATGTACGCCGCCGAGTGTCACTGTATAATGCGCCATATGCGTTCCGTCTGTCACAATATCCTGAACAGTAACATTTGATATTTCTTCGGCTAAAATTCCGCTGTCAGAATTGGTGATTTTGACATCTTTTACCCAACTATTAAAAACACGTGTTAAAAAAATTGCATTATTCCCCGGTTCTACGTGATGTGCCACTCTTGGGATATCAGGAAAAGTTAAACGAAGATGTTCGATTCCTACTTCATCAAGATGTTTCCATTCGACCAATTGTGCCTGATAACTTGGTTTTATCGCAATCGTCAAAGGCGTTTTAATCGTGATTTTTGAACCCGAAATTTTAGTAATTTCTACCTGTTGTCGTACGATGGGAAGTTTAGGGAATTTCCAGTGATGAGAACCCGGTTTTACATTCGCGCCTTTGTATAAATCATTTATGATTTCGCCGTTTTCACCATCCTTATTAAACAATTGTAATTCGACGATATCGCCAACTTTCAATCCTTTAACTTCCGAAACCGAAATGGTATGTTCGCCCATATTTCCAGAACTCACTTTCGCTAACGGATTTGGCGTAGGCTCATATTTATCCAGATACGATTTTACACGTTCACCCGGAACTTGCGTCCAGATAAATCCGCCCGACCAGGCATATTGCGAGAAAGGCAAATCGACATTATTTTCTGGTTCGCGTTGTCTTTTATCCAATGTAGTCAGGTATTCGCGAAGTTCAGCCAAAGACTCAGAATCTTTAAGATACATCATAGGTCTTGGGCAATAAATTTCAGTTCCATTTTCGCCAGAACCTGCACCGCGAAGTACAAAATTACTTCTTTCGATATATACAATATCACTTAGGATTATTCTTCCTGCCGGTAATTGCAAAATCACATTTCCTTCAATTGCATTTGCTGCTTTTACTGCTTTTAGTAAAGCTTTCGAATCATCAAGAACATCATTTGCCTTTACGCCATAATCAGTTGCGTTGATGATTTTTCCCTGTACTTCAGGAAGATTGCTTTCGCCACAATGATAACCTGCATAGCTAAAATCAGGTAAATAGTTCGCTTTTGAATCCGCGAGTATTTTAGGTGTTTGCTGTGCCATTACAACACTATTTACAAAAAGGCTGCAAAAAATAAGGATAGTTTGGCGGTTCATGGTTGTGGTTATTTGGTTAGTTAGTTTTTTGTGCCACGAAGGCGCAAAGACGCAAGGTTTTTTGTTTATTATCTCTCGCAAAGTCGCAGAGTCGCAAAGTTTTTTTATATTGATTATACTCGTTTTTGTCATCCTGACGGAGGAAGGATCACACAAGAATTCCGCATAGTAATTCACTAATATTTGTCGAGTTACGTGTGCGATCCTTCCTCCGTCAGGATGACAAGATTGCGTTTAATCTTTGCGCTTTCGCAATTTTTTGACAACTTAATTGTAATAGAAAAACTATGCGCCTCTGCGACTTTGCGAGATTATCCTAAAGCGACTTCTTAATTCCCATTTCAAGGCCTCTCAATTCAGCTAGACCTCTTAAACGCCCAATCGCAGAATATCCCGGATTGGTCTTTTTATTCAAATCGTCCAGCATTTGGTGTCCATGGTCCGGACGCATTGGCAATTGGCTGTTATTTCTGTTTTCGACTTCAATGATCGCTTTTACTACTTCGTACATATCTACATCGCCTTCAAGATGATTGGCTTCATAAAAGCTTCCTTCAGCATCTCTTTCCGTGCTTCTTAAGTGAATAAAATTCATTTTATCGCCGTGACGTCTTACGATTCCCGGTAAATCATTATCAGCTCTTACGCCGTATGAACCCGTACACATCGTGAATCCGTTTGATTTTGATTCGGCAGCAGCCATAAGTTCGATTAAATCCTCTTCAGTACTTACGACTCTTGGCAATCCCAAAATAGGGTAGGGTGGATCGTCAGGATGAATTGCCATTAAAACCCCTTTGCTTTCGGCAACCGGAATAATTTCTTTCAGGAAGAAAAATAAATTTTCCTTCAAAGCCTTTCTGTCAATATGATTGTAACCGCTTAAAGTAATCAGGAAATCTTCTACAGAATACGCTTCTTCAGCACCAGGAAGTCCCGCCAGAATATTTTGCTGTAATTTTACTTTATCAGCATTAGTCATGGCTTCAAAATAGCTTTTTGCTTTCTCGATTTGTGTTGCCGAATATTCATTTTCTGCTCCCGGTCTTTTTAGAATGTACAATTCAAAAGCCGCAAAAGCATTAATGTCAAATCGTAAAGCTTTCGAACCGTCAGCTGTTTCATAAGCAAGATCTGTTCTCGACCAGTCTAAAACCGGCATGAAATTATAGCAAATACATTTTATACCGCATAACGCCAGATTTCTAATGCTTTCTTTATAGTTTTCAATGTATTGAAGATAATTTCCGGTTTGTTTTTTAATATCTTCATGAACCGGAATACTCTCCACCACAGACCATGTCAAACCGGATGCCCCTTTTTTAGGATCTCCGTCTTCGTGTTCTATTTCAACTTTTCGTTTAATAATTTCTTCTATATCCCAAACTTGTCCATTTGGTATATGGTGCAATGCAGTTACAATTCCGGTAGCGCCGGTTTGCTTAATATCTTGTAAAGAAACGGGATCGTTTGGCCCGAACCATCTTAACGTTTGTTCCATATTGGTTTGTTTTATTAATGAATTTGAATCAAGAGTTTAAAATATGTCGTTAGGCACTTAATATTGGTAAAAAATAGAAATAAGAATAGGTTAGCGTGCCGTAGGTACGCAATAGTTATCGTTTTGTTGCGTACCTATGGCACGCCAGCGTACTTCAAACTAAATTTTTACCAATATTGAGTGCCTAACGGCACAATTATAGACTTTAAATCCTTGATTACTATAATGATGATTTAAATACTTGTAGCAGCAAATCCTCCATCGACTTTTAAGATCGTTCCCGTAACAAATTTTGACATATCGCTGCATAAAAATAAAAGTGCCCCATCGATATCTTCCGGAGTTCCAAATCTTCCCATTGGGGTATGTTCGATAATTTTTTCGCCTCTTGGAGTTAGTTTTCCTTCCGGAGTCAGTAATAATGCACGGTTTTGCTCTCCTATAAAAAATCCCGGAGAAATAGCATTTACACGAATTCCTTCACCATATTTTGAAGCCAGTTCAACTGACATCCATTGTGTAAAATTGTCAATCGCTGCTTTTGAAGCCGAATATCCCACAACTCTTGTCAAAGGTCTTTGTGCAGATGCTGAAGATATATTGATGATATTTCCTTGTTTTTGTTTGGCAAAAAGTTCCGAAAATACCTGAGTTGGCAGCATTGTACCAATAATATTAAGATCGACTACTTTTTGTAAATCGTCTACTTTCATATCATAAACAGCCTGATCCGGACTAACAGTTGCTCCGGGCATATTTCCGCCGGCAGCATTGATTAAAATATCCAGACGCCCGTATTTTTCTACAATAAAATCTCTTGCTTTTTCCAGTTCTTCCTTGTTTAAAACATTCGCCTGAACTGCAAAAGCTTTTCCGCCATTACTTTCTATTGTTTGAACAGTTTTATTGGCTTTTTCAATCGATTGAGAAACAATCCCGACAACAACGCCTTGTTTTGCCAAAACGTTTGCAAAGTTGCTTCCCAATACTCCGGCACCTCCGGTAATTAATGCAATTTTTCCTTTTAGGTTAAATATTGAATCCATATTACGTTTTATAATTTGTTGTGTTTTTGCCACAGATTAAGATTTGAAAAGATTTTAAAATAATCTTGTTAATCTTAATCTGTGGTTAAATTTTTCAGTGCTAAAAAATATCTAAAGTGTATTATTTTCTTATCGTCTGAATGATTTCCAGCATTTTTTTGGTTTCATTTTCAATGACATCATAATCTTGTTCTTCCATACGTTTTTTACTGATCAGTTTGCTTCCTAAACCAACAGCCGAAGCTCCTGCATTAAACCAGCTCTCAATACTTGCATGTGTGGTTTCGACGCCACCGGTTGTCATAAATGTAAGTGATGGAAAAATATCTTTGATGCTGCTTAAAAATTCTGTTCCTAATATATTTCCCGGAAAAAGCTTAACTAGTTTTATTCCGGCATTTTCTGCTGCGATGATTTCAGTTGGTGTCATACAGCCCGGAGCATACAAAACTTCTTTGTCTTTTAAGAAACCTGCTACTTCAGGAACAAAACCCGGACTAATAAAAAAGTCAGCCTGAGCGTCGTTAAAATCTTTGGCCTGTTGCAAATTTTTGATCGTACCAATACCCAATAACATTTCCGATAGTTCTGCATTTCGCACAGCAACCATTTTTTTAAAGTTGGATAAGGCTTCCGGACCTCTGTTGGTATATTCTACAGCTCTGATTCCTGCTTTATAAAGCGTTCTTAGAATCTCAATACTAATAGTTTCGTCCGTAATAAAATAAAGCGGAAGAATACCTTGTTTTGCAATAATGCTTATGCTATTTTGAATTGTGCTCATGTTTTTAAATTTTCACTTTAATAACTATTTTTTTGAGTGTTCCTTCGCCAATCATTGCCGCGTGAACATCTGTGGGAAATAATATGGCAAACTGTTTTTCCTGCAATTCAAAAAACATATCCGGTTTGTCGTGAAAGAATCTAACGTCTCTTTCGTCGCTGTAATCCCCATTTGGACTGATACATTTTTCTCTTGGTTTCCAGGCAAAAACCTCCGGCCCTTTTATCGAAATCTGTATGTCGATATTTTTATCATGACATTCAAACCCTTTTATACTTTCTTCTTTTGTGGCGCCTTCGCCAACAATTACAATTACTTTTAATCCTTCGGCAATTTCAAATGCACCTTCTTCAAGTTGGCTGATATCATTTTGATTTACATATTCAAATGCTTTTTTGAAATTAGGATGCAGGCTGAAATATTTTGCAGCGTTTTGTAATGAATCTACAATCATTTTTATTTGGTTTTATATTTTATTTATAATACTAAAATATATCAAGTATTACTTTATATTTTTGTATTTAAAATACTGGTTATTAGTTATTAATATTTCATTTGTCAGTATGTTAAACTTAAATGTCATTAATATTCTTAATATGTTAATCTTTACTTTAATCTTCAAAAAAACAAATTGAATTAATGGGTTAAAAAAAGTATGATTGTTCCCGAATTTTGTCCTGTTTCACTGTTTTTTTTGTATAAAATAAAAGTTGGGTTACTATTTTTATTAATTATTTGTGTTTTTTTCTGACACATGTGTATATTTGCGTGTACGCACACGGGCTTTTACAAATGTATATAAAAAGTTAAGTAAAACAACTTGTCTTTGATAAAAAAAATAATAATTTTAAATGATTTTGTAAATCATTTAACTTAAAAATCATCACTATCATAACAATAAAAAAAATTGCAGAATTAGCCAATGTTTCCCCAGGAACTGTTGATAGGATTATCCATAATCGTGGGCAGGTTGCTCAGGAAAATGTAGATAAGGTAAATGCTATTATTGAAAAATATGGATACAAACGTAACATTCTGGCGAGTAATCTTGCTTTGAATAAAAAGTTTCATTTTGCCGTGTTCTTACCTCAATATGAAAATTTGGAATACTGGAAAAGCCAGATTGACGGAATAGAAAAAGCGGCAATAGAATTCAGTAAATTCGGAATTGTGCTGGATTATTTTTTATATGATTTTAATACATTATCGTTTAAGGAATCTGTCAAAAAAGTACTGGAATTTGATTGTGACGGATTATTGTTTGCACCTATTTTTTATGAAGAATCGGTTCGGTTTTTAAATGAATACAAAAAGAAAAATATTCCGGTTGTTATGATCGACTCGAATATTGACAGTAATGCTGAACATGCTTATGTGGGGCAAGATGCTTTCCAGAGTGGTTATCTCGCCGGAAGACTGATTAGTTTTGCAGTAAAAAATGAAAGACAGATTCTGATTTTCAAAATTACCAGAGAGATAGAAAGTACTTCGGTTTATTTACAGCGTATTAATGGTTTTTATTCCTTTTTTAAAGATCATGATGAACTAACGAACTTTAAATTTTCTGAAATCACCATCAAAGATTCCGGAATCGATCAATTGAACCTGGAAATGTTCTCTGGAATAAACAGTGTTTTTGTGCCTAATTCCAGAGCTTATATTGTTGCCGGATTTTTAGAACAAAACAATATAAAAGGCGTTCGTATTATTGGTTATGATTTGCTGGAACAAAATATCGAATACTTGAATAAAGGTGTAATCGATTTTTTAATCAATCAAAGACCTGAAGAACAAGGATATATGGCAATTAATCATTTGTATAAAAAGTTAGTTTTGCAGGAACCAATAGAAAACACACATTATATTCCGCTTGAAATTATTTTAAAAGAGAATTATTTTCCTGCGAGGAAATAATTTTTACGAAGCGTTATTTAATTAATCTCGCAAAGGCGCTAAGTCGCAAAGTTTTTAATCTTAGTAACTTAGAATCTTAGCGACTTAGCATCTTTGCGAGAAACTATTTCTTCACCTTAACAATCAAAGGATTATTGATTTTTTTAGCAAACGAACTCAAATACGTTTCCCATTCTTGTTTGGTTTGAAACGGACTTCCTTTTTTCCATCCAAAACCAATATAATAGATTGCTTTATTCTTTTTTACTGCGATGTTTCCGTAAAGGTTACTCAGGTCTTTATCGTTTGTAATATGATTATCAAAACTTGTTAAAGTATTTTTTGAGGCTACAATTCCGGTTCCAATTTCAGAATCGTCTATGGTTTCCCAGTGGCTTAACCAGCCTTCTTTTATATTGGTTCCTATAGTTCCTTTTTTGTCATGAAGTGTTAATCCGGCTGCAATAGATTTTGTTCCGGTAATATGGATCTCAAAACGAGAAAGATAACTTCCGTAATCCAGGCTTATCAATTTCGATTCGGTTATTTTGTTTCCTTTTACATCCCAATCCGCATATGTCAGGATAAAACTCGTTCTGATAGCTCCGGTTGTTATGGTTTTCCAGCTGATAAAATTCTTGGAAAAATAATATTTATCATCGACTTTAACCGCAATTCCGCCTACGCCACGACTGTCACCTACATGAAAATTGTCTAAACCTTCGCCTGTATCTTTATGATACGTTCCGGTTCCGTTAGTGGCTTTTTCATACCATTTATTAATAATTGGGTAATCAACTCTTTTTAGCCACGCATCGATCCCGCTGGTCAAAGTTCCTCCGGCCACATTGTCCTCGACCATTTTTTGCGCAACCGGACCATAGGTCCTAAAGGCAACTTTGTTGTTTTCCCAGGCATAATCATCCGTTCGTTCCGGTACAAATCTCGAATAACAATTGATGTTTTTTGTTGCTGATGGATTATCAGACGGAATAATTTCAAATTCTTTAGTAGATGACGCATTGATTTTAGGCTGAAACAACAAGACATCCATAATACCATCGCCATCATTATCTACAGCTTGCGTTTCCAGAAATGAATTTGAACTTATATCCTTTACCGTGTAATCTTCCAGCTTGGCCGATGAAGGCAATTGGAGTGATTTTTTAGTGAGCTCTACCGTTTCATATTCCCTATCTATAGAAATGGAATTAGTAACTGTAATGATTTTGTTTTGAGCATGAATGACAAAAGTTCCCGTAAGGATTGTACCTAATAAAATATATTTTTTCAAAATTTGCTTTTTTTAGTTGAAGTCGAAATTATGTATTGAATTTTTAAATTTACAAATCAAATCTTAAATCGAAGTCCATAATTGGAGTAAATATGTACAGAAATCTAAGAATGAACGTATTGTTGTTTATCTTTATAAATCAATTATCAATATATAAACATGAAACAAAGCGCCGGAATTCTCCTTTATAAATTCACAGACAAAACAATTTTCTTTTTACTGGTTCATCCCGGTGGTCCTTTTTGGAAAAATAAAGACCTGGAAAGCTGGTCGATTCCCAAAGGAGAATTCACAGCCGAAGAAGATGCACTTGATGCTGCAAAAAGGGAATTTCAAGAAGAAACAGGTTTTGAGTTAGACGGTGATTTTATCGAACTGGAATCTGTAAAACTAAAATCCGGTAAAACTATTTTTGCGTGGGCGCATGAATTTGATATTGATACAGCGCTGGTAAAAAGCAATGAGTTTGAAATGGAATGGCCGCCGAAATCCGGAAAAATGCAGTCTTTTCCTGAAGTCGACAGAGCCGAATGGTTTCAGACTGAACATGCCCTGAAAAAAATAAATCCCGCTCAGGCAGATTTTATTGTTCAGATAATCTCAAAAATATCTTCTTCACTCTAAAAATTTGCCTTGCTTTAGAGAATAATTTGTAATTTACATTTTCGGTCAGGCCGAATAATTAAAAATGTAAATAAAGAGTATGGAAGTTAAATGTGTAATTTTCGATTGTGATGGTGTTCTCGTAGATACAGAAAAAATAGGTAATGGCGTTATGCTTTCAATGGCTGCTGAATATGGTTTTAAGATGAAACTGGAAGATGCTTACCGCGATTTTAATGGACGAAATCTAAAAGAATGTTTCCTGCATATTGAGGAAGCTATTGGAAAAAAACTTCCGGATAATTTTGAAAGTGAGTATCGCGAAAAAAGTTTTGAAGCTTTTAAAACTCAGGTCAGGCCAATGGAAGGCATAGTTAAATTTCTAAATAAACTGAAAATCCCATATTGTGTTGCTTCCAGTGGTCCCGTTGATAAAATTAGACTTAATCTTGAAGTCGCAGGTTTATTGGATAAATTCGAAAATAAAATATTCAGTTCCTACCAAATAAACAGTTGGAAACCGGATCCCGGGATTTTTTTGCATGCAGCAAAACAAATGGGTTTTGATGTAAAAGACTGTATTGTTATAGAAGATAGCAAAGCAGGCGTAATGGCAGGAATTCAAGGCGGATTTAAAGTCTATGGTTTCGCTAACGGATTTAACAATGAAGACTTAGAAAATGAAGGTGCTGAGCTTTTTCATTCTTATGACGAATTAAGTTTTTTGGTTTAAAAGTTTCAGGTTGCGCCAGTTTGTGTCATTTCGAGCGAAGGGAAATCGCACCAGTAATTCGACAAAGATTATCATTTATTTGTGGAGCTTCTACTACGATTTCTCCGTTCACTTGAAATAACAAGATCAAACGCAATGTTTTCAAATTTTCTAATTGCCACATTCTCTAATTTTCTAATTACTACATTTCCCGCATTCCTGGAATTCTCTAATTTCTTTATTATCAAAATCTCTATTTTAATTGTAATTTGTTACATTAAAATAAATTTTTATATATTTGATTGTAGAGATTCGTTTTTTTTACTGCTCAAGATTGTCAAATTGTTATTTCGAAAGCAATGAATAAACAGTTTCTTTTGGCTTAAAAACATCTTTTCCCAAAGGGATATTTTTAAGAATGTAGTTCTCAAAAAACTACGAACTAACCTACAGACAGAAACAAAATGACAAAATTTAAAATTAGAATTTTAGTTCTATCGATATCTCTTTTATATCCAATTGTTAATGCACAAATTAAAAAAATTGGAGTTCCGTTTATTACAAACTATAGTCCAAAAAACTATAAAGCAGCCTCAGAAAATTGGGACGTTTTACAGGATTCTAAAGGAATGATGTTTTTTGCCAATCATTTTGGAATCATGCAATTTGATGGTGTAAGATGGAGCATTGTAACGCAGCCGGAAAACAAAAGTATGGTTCGTTCTCTGGCAATTGCTAAAAACGATAAAATGTATGTGGGCGCTCAGGGCGAATTTGGTTATACAGTTCAGCTTCCCAACGGACAATATAAATATACTTCTCTGGTAAAATTAATCCAGCATTCTGCCAGGAATTTTGGTGATGTTTTGCATACTGTGGTTCGCAAAAATGAAGTTATTTTTTTCTCGAATGAAGAAATATTTATCTACAAGGATAACAAAATCAAATCAATACGATCTCAAGCCAAGTTTGATGATTTTTTCGAAGTCAACACAGACATCTATGTTTCAGATAATATAAAAGGATTGCTGAAGCTGGAAAACGATGTATTAGTTGAAATTAAGAATAGCAAACAATTTATTGGATTAAAGATCAGGAAAATCTTTGAAACTAAAGAAGGTTTGATTCTTCTGACACAAAAAAACGGACTTTTTAGGTATAAAAATGGTCAATTAAAACCTTTTGTAACAAAAGTGGATCATTTATTACAACAAAATCAGATCTCAACCGGGATTTTGCTTTCGGATGGCTATTTCGGGATAGGAACACGTCAGACAGGGCTGATAGTCATTGATAGTGAAGGAAATTTGATTCAGCACATTAACAAACAAACAGGTTTGCAGAATGAATATGTTACGAATCTTAAAGTTGATACAGAAGGCAATTTATGGGTAACTTTAAAAGAAGGTATTTCGCTGATCCAGATTTCATCGCCATTATCAAAAATACTCGATGCTTCAAATTCCGAAACCAAAATATATTGCAGTCAGATTTATCAAAACAAACTTTATATTGCAACAGATAATGGCGTTTTCTGGTTGGATTGGGAACGTTACAAAAATGGTCAGCATGAAAATATTCATTTTCAGCATATTGCTGGAATGTCTGAAAACGTTTGGAATATAGGTGTTTTTGGAAATTCGCTTTTGGCCTTTGAAAAAAATGGAATCTTTGAAATCAAAGGCGATTCGGCACAATTAGTTGCAAAAACTGATGGCGCCTGGCAAGGCGTTATAATCCCAAATCATCCTGATTTATTGCTTGTAGGTGGATATAATGGACTGTATTTATTAAAAAAGATAAATAATTCCTGGGTCTATCAGCATAAAATAATGGGTTTTGAAGAGAGCAGCAGGGTTATGGTTACAGAGGAAGCCGGGAATATCTGGATCGCGCATGGATATAAAGGAATTTTTAAAATCAGGTTTAATAAAACATTCGATACCGTTTCAGACATTCAGTTTTATAATGATAAAAATGGTTTTCCGTCGAGTTTGTTTTTAAATACTTTTAAGATTAATAATCAAATACTTTTTGGCACAACAAAAGGGGTTTATAAACAGGATTCTCATTCAAACAAAATGATTACGGATCTTACTTTCCGGAAAACTCTTGGTACAGAAAATCACATTCGCTTGCTTAAAGAAGATCATCAAAATAATATCTGGTATATCTCAGGCGAGAATACCGGAAAAATGAGTCAGAAAGCGGGAGGAAATTTTACCGTAGAAGAATTACCTTTTAGAAAACTGAGGTATTTGTATATTCCGGGTTTCGAAAATATCCAGACAACTGCTAACGGAGATGTGTTTTTTGGGACACAAGACGGTCTTATTCATTACAATACTACCAAAAATAAAAAATACCAATCTAAGTACAAAGCGGTTATCTCTGAGGTTAAATCTATTTTCCCTAAAGATAGTTTGTTGTTTTCCAGCAGATATGATGTGCTTTCGAGCCAAACAGAATCATCAAAAAATAAACTTTCGACTGTTTTATCACATTCTAATAACGCATTGCATTTTTCGTTTGCTTCACTTTGTTATGATGAGGCCGATGCAACAAAATATGAATATTGGCTGGAAGGTTTTGAGCCCAAATGGTCTGATTGGAATCTGCAGACTGAAAAAGAATACACCAATTTGCCTGAAAACGAATATGTTTTTCACGTAAGGGCAAAAAACATTTATGATGTAGTCAGCGAAGAAGCTGTTTTTAAGTTTGAGATTTTACCGCCTTGGTACAGAACGACCTGGGCATATATTTTGTATTTCATTCTTTTTGGTATTTTGATTTATACGATCATCAAATACCAAAAAAATCTGGCAGAACGGGAACGGGAACAATTAATCCTGAATCAGGAAAAAGAATTGTTGCGCAATCGGGCTGAATTAAACGAGCAAAAGCTGGCATTGGAAAAAGAGAATATGAGTATTATGAGAGAAAATCTCGAAGCAACTATTAATCTTAAAAATGCCAAAGTTGCTTCGAATACCGTGAATCTTATTCATTTAAATGAGATTCTACTTTCGATAAAAGACCTTATTGGTCAGATTGATAAAAAGAATGACTTTAATACCAATTATGGATTATTGACAAAAATTAACCGCATTATTGATCACGAATTGCAGGGAGACCAGCATTGGAATGAATTTGAAGAAATCTTTAATCAGCTTCACGATAATTTCATGCAAAGGCTAAAAACCAGCTTTCCGGAACTGACTCCGCGTGATATGCGATTGTGTGCTTATTTGCGAATGAATTTCAATACCAAAGAAATTGCTCCGCTTTTAGGAATTTCTGTTCGTGGGGTAGAAGATACGCGTTATCGTATTCGTAAAAAATTGCAGCTTTCATCAGAAGCAAATATTACAGAATATATTCTGAATTTTTAAATGTGTTTATTTTTTCTCGCAGATTTGGCAGATCGAACAGATTTTTTTATTCTTTTGTTTTATTTCGTTTAGTTTGTCATTCTGAGGAACGAAGAATCTCCGCAAGAAACTGACACAATCAAAATCGCCAATCTTTGTAGAGCTACTTGCGAAGATTCTTCGTTCCTCAGAATGACAAAAATGTGTAAATCTGCGTGAAACAAAAATTCACATCTCCAAAATAGCCACAAAAATCAATCTTTTTATTATTAAGTAAAATCTCAGGTAGTTTTACGCTTTTTGCGGGCTAAGTATTACATTTTTTTACAAACACCGTAGTCAAACCGTATTCAAAAATGTAAGTCTTACCTCATTTATTTGTTAATATTGTCCCACTATTATCAAAATAACAATCTATTTTTTACAAAGTAGCTAATTATTGCGGTAATAATCTTTACTAACAAAAAAACTAAAAAATGAATCAAAAAGACTCTTTTTCCGGCCGACCACCGGGGAACAATTACAACAATCTGTTAAAAAGGGCACTGCTGCTGACAATGATAGTATTGTCGCCTTTTTTAAAACTTCACTCACAATGCAACACTTTAATTTGGTCAGATGAGTTTAACGGTACGACCGTAGACGCAACCAAATGGCAAAGTATTTCCGGAAACGGCTGTCCATCACTCTGCGGATTTGGAAATGCAGAAGCACAGCGTTACGATCCTAATCAGGCAACAATTGTTAAGGAAGGAACAAACAGTTATTTGAATATTCAGGCTAAATATGAGCCGAATGCATCATTTCCGCAACAACCATATGCATCGGCAAAATTAACTACAGAAGGAAAATATGCCATAAAATATGGTAGAATCGAAGCACGCATGAAATTATCTAACGGAATGGGCGCTTGGCCGGCATTCTGGATGTTGCCTGCAGGAACTTCAAATTGGCCTTTTACAGGTGAAATTGATATCATGGAAGCCAAACACAGAAATCCAAAATCTATAGACGGAACCATTCATTATGACGGTGGCGGATATCATTATACAGGAAGAAGTTATGCTTCGCCAACTGATTTGTCTACAGAGTTTCACGTGTATGCGGTAGAATGGGGACCAAATATTATAAAATGGTTTATTGATGGCAATTTATTTCATACGGCTACACCACAAACAACTGTAAATGGCGGATGGCCTTTTAATGACCAACAGTTTTATATTATTCTGAATCTGGCTGTAGGTAGTTTGGGAACGCCATATACAAGTGTAAACGGAGCAGGTGTTGAACCAATTCCGGCTGATTTTCCGGCAAAACTACAAGTAGATTATGTTCGCGTTTACAGCGGAAGTTTTACTTATGGAGTTTTGGGTGATGCAAAAGTTTACAATAATGAAACGGGTAAAACATATTCTATAAATGCTATTGCCGGTGCCACTTATAACTGGACAGTTCCTGCAGGAGCTACAATTACTTCAGGACAAGGCACCAATACTATCACTGTAAATTGGGGAACCACGGGAGGAGATGTTTCTGTGGCTACGACAGTTTCAGGATGTACGGCTAATACATATAAACTGGCGGTAACTACAGAGGTGCCTTTGCCGGTAGAAAGAATCTACGAAGATTTTCAATCGAATAGAAATGTTGTGTACGGACTTAAAACAGGAGTTTTGACAGAAGCCGTTGCAAATCCGTCGGCTACAGGAATCAATACTTCTGCTTTGGTAGGTAAATATGTTCGTAACGCATCTGAATTATACGATGTTCTGAATATCAAGAATGTAACGATCAGCAATGCGAATGATTATGTATATGGCAGAAAAAAGATTTCTTTTGATATCTACACTTCGGCTCCGGTTGGGACAAAAATCTCCATGCAGCTCGAAAATAGCCTGGTAACTACAGCAACAAATTTTCCGTCAGGAAGACACAGCGGATACAAAGCGACAACAACGGTCCAGAACAAATGGGAAACTATTGAATTTGAATTCGAAAAAGTGATCGATCCTAATACCAGTGCTTTAACGATTAACAATGTTGTATTTCTTTTTGAATCTAATTCAAATTCCGGAACGACCTATTATTTTGATAATCTGTTGACAAAAGCGGCTCCTGAAAAACCAATTATTGCAACTGATGTTCTTCAAAATTATGATGGAATCAACAAAATTATCAAAGGAACAACTACAGGAGTATATTCTGTTGTAGCAAATCCGGGAGCAAATTCAGTAAACTCTTCTGCGAATGTGGCGAAGTATGTTCGAAATGTAACAGAACAATATGATGTGCTTTTCTTTAATACACAAAGCACAATCGAAGATGCAGGTTTGTTAAAAAATCAGACGAATAAAATCATGATCGATGTTTATACTTCGGCACCAATTGGTACGGTTGTAAGTCTGAATTTAGAAAATAGTGCGACATCACTTCCTGCTAATTTCCCAACAGGAAGAAACAGTAATTATGTAGCCATTACAACGAAACAAAATCAGTGGGAAACATTGACTTTCTACTACAATTCAAGTCCGGATGAAGGAACATCAAATCTGGCGATAAACCAAATGGTGATTCTGGCCAATTCAGGTTCTTATACAAGTGATACTTATTATTTTGATAATATCAGAATTGGTTCTACCAAATTACCGGATACTTATACGCCGGGAGTGGTTTATGAAGATTATCAAACGGTTCATAATATCACATTCAGGGATGCAATTGGAACTTATACGCCAAACACGGCAAATCCAAATGCAAGCGGAATCAATACTTCATCTAACGTTGGAAAATATGTTAGAAAATCGACTGAGTTGTATGATAATTTTTCATTCAATGCGACTTTAACCAATATTGGAGATTTCAAAAGCGGGACTAAAAAATTTGCTATGGATGTGTATACATCTGCACCTGTTGGATCAGTGATTTCATGGCAGGCAGAAAGCAGCGCTTCAATTCCGTCTAATTATCCAGCGGGAAGACATAGTATTTATCAGGCTGTTGTAAAACAGACCAATACCTGGCATACATTGGTGTTTTCATACGCAAGTTCACCTGATGCATCTACATTAGACAGCGAAGTAAATCGTTTTGTCTTTTTATTAGAACCCGGAACGAACTCAGGAAACACGTATTATTTTGATAATATAAGAGCCGTAAATTTAGTTTCTACAGAAAATCCTCCTGCAACTTTGCCTGCTCCGTGGGTAAGCACAGATCTTGGTGCTGTAACTCCGGCTGGAGAAGCGAGCCACGCAAGCGGAACTTTTACAATCAAAGGATCAGGAACTGATATTTGGGAATCAAGCGATCAATTTCAATTTGTAAACCAGCCTATTACAGGTGATGCTGAAATTATTGCTAAAATAAATTCACTTACAAACACAAATACTTACGCAAAAGCAGGAGTAATGTTTCGTGAAACGCTTACGCCAACATCTAAACATGCAATGACAGATGTAACAGCTGCGGCTGGTGTAGAGTTTTTATCCAGAGAGGCTGTTTCAGGAATTACAACGGCTCAGGCGGCAACAGGAACGGCTCCAAAATGGCTTCGTGTAACGAGATCAGGAAATGTATTTACCTCTTATTCATCTGATAACGGAACAACATGGACACAAATTGGTACACCAAAAACAATTGCTATGGCAAATACGATTTACGTGGGATTGGCTGTAACCTCTCATGCAAACGGAACTTTGGCAACCGGAGTTTTCAGCGATGTGACTGTTCGAAATATTACGGCACCTACCAATGTCAATTTGGCTTTAGCCAAAACTGCTACAGCTTTTACAGAAGAAAATGCAACATTATCAGCTAATAAAGCAACTGACGGAGACGGTACAGTAACTCGTTGGGCAAGTAGTTTTGCTAATGCAAGCGAATGGATTTATGTTGATTTAGGAAGTAATTACAACATCAATCGTGTGGTATTAAAATGGGAAGCAGCTTTTGCAACGCAGTATAAAGTACAAATTTCAACAGATAATGTTTTCACTGAAAATGAAACTGTAAACACACAAACGGCAAGTGATGGCGGCACAGATGATCTGGCAGTAAGCGGAACAGGAAGATACCTTAGAATTTTATGTACCACAAAAGCCCTGGCACCTTACGGATATTCCCTATTTGAAATAGAAGCTTACGGATCTGCCTCAACGGCTAAAAAAGCTGCGGCTGTTAGCGAAGATATACAAGCTGAAACTACTGCTTTTGCGGTGTATCCTAATCCTGCAAGTAATTATATTCAAGTAGCAATACCTGAAAAATCAGACAACAAAATGGTAACGATTTATGATGAATCAGGAACATTATTGATAGAGAAAAAAATTGATTCTGATGCTAAAGAAGACCTTATAGATATTAGCAGACTCAGAAGAGGAATCTACATTCTTAATTTTAAATCAGATCAAAAAAGCTGGTCTAAAAAAGTGATCAAGCAATAACTATAAATCCGTTGGGTGTAATTTGTTTTAAAATGATGTTCTCGGTTTCAATAATCTGGAATTTAAATTTAAAAAAGGATAGCACCGATAATTGCACCTGACGGATCAATATAATCATTACTGAAAATGACTTTGATCAAAAATCTATTTGCGTAACCCCAAAATAACCTAGATATGAATAGAATTAAACTTAAAAGAATTGCTTTTTTGGCAACACTATTTTTAGTGTTCTCCAATTTAATGTACGGTCAGGGACCAATTCCTTTTACCATAAGTAATACCTCTACATTTAATGATAACGAATTGTATGTCGCTATAGTAGGTATTGATTACACTACTGGAAATCACGTTTGGGTAAATGCCAAAACAAGTCAGGTATTGCCAATGAGTTCGTCTTACAACACAGTTACAGGACCTACAATTGGCGGAAATACAGGACCGGGACAAAACTCAAAATATGCCAATTGTTTTACCAAATTAAGCGAGATTCCAAACAAGACTTTTACGCTGCCTCAAATTGCAGGTTGCAGAGTTTTTATCGCTAAAGGACAGCAATTGTATTTTTACTTTTTTGGAGCAAGCGGAGCACCTTCAGGATATACGTCGCCAAACCCTTTAAATGCAACAGACCCAAATCAGGGAATTTTATATGAAATTATCGAATTGACGAATAACCAATATGGTTTTTTTGGAAATCCATCCAGAGTAGATTCTTATAAATACCCAATGGGACTGGAATTATTTGGTGCTAACGGATATCAAAAAAGAGTGGGTGAATTAAAAAAACACGAAGATATTGTGGCGGCTTTCAAAGCAAATGTGCCATCAGAATTTCAGGGTTGTGTAAATAATACAACAGGCGAAATTACTGCACCATCAAAAACGCCTGCTTTTGCAGACGGAACAGGAGGAACTTCTGTAGGAGCACAGGCTAATTATCTAAAATCTTATATTGATGCCATCTGGAACAAATATAAAAATGAAGATTTGATTTTTTATGCCGGAGACGCCGGAGTTTTCAAAGGTCGGGTTATTGGTGAACAACTGGAAATGGTTGGGCAATCAGGTGGTTTTGTTGGTCGTACAGGACGTGTACAAAACAGGCCATCGACTCAGGAAGCTCTTGAAGGTAAAGGTGTTCTGGACAGAAGACTTGTTGACGGAGATTTAGACCTGGTAATTCAGGCACAATTAACAGCAGCAATTAACCGACATGTTGTAAACACGACAACTGCAAATCCGGGACAACAAAACTGGTACGATGCATCGAAATTTTATCAGGTGAACCCAACAAACCATTATTCTAAATTCTGGCATTTACCGGGAATAAGTGTTGATAATCTGGCATACGGATTTGCTTATGATGATGTGGCAGATCAGTCGCCATCGCTTCATTCGCCTCAACCAACTAAAGTAATTGCGACTTTTGGAGGATATGCAGGATCAGTACCTTCAGTTCCCGCAACTACAGATGTAATTACGGTTTATAAAGATTGTAACTATACAGGATTCTCTGGCGGATTAACTATTGGAGATTATAATCTGGCTCGATTGAATACTTTAGGTGTTTTAAACGATGATATTTCTTCGCTTAAAATTACACAGGGTTTCCAGGCGATTTTATATCAGGATGATAATTTTACAGGAGCTTCTACCGTAATTAATTCTGATAATGCTTGTTTGAACACAACGTGGAATGACAAAGTAACGTCGATCAGAATTATTGCTAACGGAACGACTACTTTAGGAAACCAGACTTTTTACCTGCAAAACAGAAACAGCAATTTGTATATGGATGTCTGGAATTCCAGCGTAGCAAATGGTGCAGGAATTAATCAGGGCGCTCTTAACTCAGGAAGCAATCAAAAATTTACATTAACCCACTTAGGCGACGGATTGTATAAAATTATTGCCAATCATAGTGGTCAGTCTTTAGATGTAAATAATTTTAATAAAGCTAATGGTGCACGCGTAGAGCAATATCCGTATAATGCAACAACGAATCAGCAATTTGTATTGGTTTCAACCGGTGACGGATTTTATAAAATCGTTGCCAGACACAGTGGCCGAATTGTTGAGGTTGCAGGAGCAAGTACTGCATCCGGCGCTATTGTACAACAATGGGATAATAACAACCAAACTTGCGGGCAATGGAAACTGGTTCCTGCTACATCTTCGCAAACATCGACTTTAATTCAGGCCGAAGATTATTCAGCCATGAACGGTATTCAGGTAGAAGCCACAACAGATACCGGAGGAGGTTCAAATGTTGGTTACACAGAAACCGGTGACTGGTTGGCATACAACAGTATTAATTTTCCCACTACCGGTTCTTACTTAATCGAATACAGAGTAGCAAGTGGTGTAACGGGTGGTAAGTTATCATCAGATTTAAACGGAGGAACAATTGTTCTGGGCAATGTCGATATTCCAAATACAGGAGGATGGCAAAACTGGCAAACGGTATCCCAAACCGTAAACGTAAACGCAGGAACGTACAATTTTGGAATCTATATTCAGAATACGGGAATGAATATCAACTGGATAAAAATTACAAAAGTTGGAGCTGGTTTAGCAGCTAAAACTGCTTCAGCGACAGTTGCAGAAGAAGAAAGTCCAGTTGAAACAGCTCTAAATATATACCCAAACCCGGTTGAAAACACACTTTATATCACTACAGATGTAAGCGGAGGAAATGTGAGTATTGTAGATTCACAAACCGGTGCAACAGCTGGACAAAAAGTAAATAATAACAGTATAGATGTTTCGCATTTAAGAAGAGGCGTTTATCTGGTAGTTTTTGAAAAAGAGGGTAAAAAGACGGTAAAACGTTTTATAAAAAAATAATTAAGGACTATAAATTTTAGAGCCAAGGATTTTAGAGTCAGGATTTATTCACTACATCCTGACTCTTGCCTCTAAAATTTGAAATATGCAATCTAAATCTATAATATAAAATTTCGCCCCCATTATTTACATTTTTTTATTAACCTATTAATCAATTATTATGAAAAACAATTACAAAAGAATGCCGTTAAAATGGATGCTTATTTTAGTATTGGGAGTTTTCAATTTATCGATGGCCCAGAAAAAAGTAATCGCTTATGTCCCAAACTGGGTCGACCTTAATTCCTTTTCGAGTACTATCCAGTATAGTAAACTGACCCATATTAATATTGCGTTTGAAAATCCTGATGCAAACGGATATTTATCTTATAACTCCGGAAACACCACTCTTATCAATGCTGCCCACAATCAGAACGTAAAAGTTTTTGTTTCGCTTGGCGGAGGAGCAATTTCTGAAGGCGGTGCAATTCGTGACAATTATTTTAATCTGATTACATCCGGAAACAGAACTGCATTTATCCAGAAAATATACGATTATGTCGTAGCACACAATTTTGACGGAGTAGATGTGGATCTTGAAGGACCTGCAATAAATGGTGATTACGGAGGATTTGTAATTGCTCTTGCAGCTAAATTGCATGCTAACGGTAAACAAATTACAGCAGCACTTTCTGAAGGATATGGCGGTGCAAATGTACCTGCGTCTACTTTTGCAGCTTATGACTGGATTAATATCATGGCATATGACGCAACAGGACCTTGGGCTCCTGGAACTCCGGGACAACATTCTCCGTACAGTATGGCTGTAAATCAATTTAATTACTGGACAGGCAGAGGATTACCGGCAAGTAAAGCAATCATTGGTCTTCCGTTTTACGGATATGGTTTTGGAGCTTCTGCCAATCAGGGAATTTCTTATGCCAATATCGTAGCCCAATATCCTGGAGCAGAAAATCAGGATCAGGTAGGAAACACGATTTATTATAACGGAATCCCAACCATCAAAGCAAAAACAACTTTTGCTGTTCAAAATGCTGGCGGAGTTATGATTTGGGAATTATCTCAGGATGCTACAGGTTCAAAATCATTATTAACAGCCGTAAATCAGGTTATTACAGGAAGTCAGCCACCAACAGGTACAGGAACTTTGATACAGGCAGAAAGCTATTCATCAATGAGCGGTGTTCAGACTGAAGCAACAACGGATACTGGAGGAGGTCTTAATGTAGGATACGCAGATACAGGCGATTGGATGGCATATTCAAACATCAATTTTCCAACTTCAGGATCGTATGTAATCGAATATAGAGTAGCAAGTGCTGTAACCGGAGCCAGAATATCATCTGATCTAAATGCAGGAACGATTCAGTTAGGAAATGTAAATGTACCCAATACCGGAGGATGGCAAAACTGGCAAACAATAACACAAACCGTAAACGTAAATGCCGGAACCTATAATTTTGGGATTTATATTCAAAATACAGGTGTTAACATCAACTGGTTCCGAATCACAAAATCAGGCGCAGCTTTAGCAGCAAAATCAGCTTCTCAATCCGGAATTGAAGGTTTGACTATTTATCCAAATCCAACAGAAGATTCAATTTCATTTACAACTGAAGTTTCAGGAGCAAACGTAAGCATTATCAATTCTGAAGGCGGTGCGACAATTTCTACACAAAAAGTGAATAACAACACTATTGATGTTGCAGGTTTGAAATCCGGAATCTATTTGATTTTAGTAGAAAAAGACGGAATCAAAACAGTAAGACGTTTTATTAAAAAATAAGTTTTCTTTAAAAGCACTGTTTCTTCTTTTTTTATCGAAAGAAGGAATGGTGTTTTTTTTAAATTAAAAAATCTGCGCGTATAGTTTGTCATTTCTACGTAGGAGAAATCTTCATTTGAAACTCGGCAAAGAATTACTATGCAAAGCTGCTTGCGAACATTTATCCTCCGTCGAATGACAATAATGAGGATAAAACCACACATTGCACCTTAAATCGTAACCCCAAATCTCAAATACATATGAAAAACAATTACAGATTCCGATTGAGTTTACTCCTGTTTCTAGCCTGTTGCAGTTTTGCAATTGGGCAGACTTCCTTAGGTTCGAGTAAAACATTTATGAATAATCTAAAGAAAGAATTAGTTAGTTCAGCAACCTCAAAAAGTGCAGAAAAAACAGTTTTACTTCAGGTTGACAATTCGAAAAACTTTAACGGAAAAATAAATTATAAAGAATCAAATTCATCAAGTGAGTTTTTGATTGGAGAAATCAAAAATATAGCAGAATCTTCTTTTTATATTAAAGTGATGGATAAATCGCTTGAAGGCCATATCATTTTTAAGAAAACAAAAGAAGCCTATAAATACTATTCGGATGCACAGGGAAATGCATTTGTTTCTAAAGTTGACATCAATACTTTAGTTTGTATTGATTATAAAAATGTTCCTGAAAGTACTAATAAAACAACCAGTAAAACAGCTGCTGCAGCTGCAATTGCCCCGGCTTTACTGAATTTGCAAAGTTTACCCGGCGGTGCAGGTTGTGTTTTATTAGATTTTGACGGGTATAATATGCCCGCAGGAAATCTCTGGAACAACGGAAACGCCATAAATGCTGCACCATCCGGAATGAGTGATGCGGATGTACAACAGCATTGGGAAGTAGTCTCTGAAGATTACAGACCTTTTAATCTGAATGTTACCACGAGTGAAGCCGTTTTTAACTCCTATCCAAGAAACAGAAGAATGCGTGTGGTGGTGACTCCAACCAATACTGCAGCCCCGGGGGCGGGAGGTGTGGCATATATTGGTTCCTTTAATTGGGACAATGATGTACCTTGCTGGGTATTTATTACTTCGGGTAAATCTGGTGGAGATGCCTCTGCGCATGAAGTAGGGCATACTTTTGATTTAGGTCATGACGGTCGTACAAATCCTGCCGAAGATTATTTTGTTGGTATAAACAATACTTCATGGGCTCCAATCATGGGCGCAGGATATTACAGACCTGTAGTGCAATGGAGTAAAGGAGAATATGACTATGCAAATAATAAACAAGATGATGTCGCTACTATTGCCGGGACTAAATTTGGTGTAGGGTACAGAGGTGATGATTATGGAAATAATACAGCTTCTGCAACGACTTTAGATTATAATGCCAGCGGTGCTATTAATCAAAAAAACGGAATCATTTCAAGTGAAGCCGATTATGACTTTTTTGCGTTTACAACAGGCGGAGGAAATGTTTCGATCAATGCCAATACAGTAGGAAGAGATGGAAATCTACACCTTTTAATCAGATTGTATAATGCGTCAGGAGCCGAAATGGGAACCTATTGGAACTCTGATCCTTTTGCACTAAATGCGTCTATGAATGTGAATTTGCCAGCCGGTAAATATTTTATTGGTGTTGATGGTACAGGAGCAGGAAGCGCTGGTTATGGCGGATATTCAGCTTACGGTTCTATTGGTAGTTATTCCGTTACCGGAACGATTCCGCCGGGAGGAAATATTGCACCTTCTACAGATGTTATTACCGTTTATAAAGATTGCAATTATACCGGATTTTCCGGAGGTTTGACAATTGGGGATTATAATCTGGCACGATTGAATGGTTTAGGCGTTTTAAACGATGATATTTCGTCGCTTAAAATCACTCCGGGTTTTCAGGCAATTTTATATCAGGATGATAATTTTACAGGAGCTTCAACAGTCATTAATTCTGATAATTCTTGTTTAAATACAACCTGGAATGACAAAGTAAGTTCAATCAGAATACTTGCAAATGGAGTAACTACTTTAGGAAATCAGACTTTCTTTTTGCAAAATAGAAACAGCGGATTGAATATGGATGTCTGGAATGCGAGCTTATCCAATGGAGCAAATATTGCGCAAGGAACTGTAAATTCAGGAAACAATCAAAAATATACTTTCACACATTTGGGTGATGGTTTGTATAAAATTATTGCCAATCACAGTGGTCAGTCTCTTGATGTAAATAATTTTAATAAAGATAATGGTGCCAATGTAGAGCAATATCCGTATAACGGAACAACCAATCAGCAATTTATCGTGACTTCGACTGGAGACGGGTTTTATAAAATAGTTGCCAGACATAGCGGTAAAATAGTTGAAGTTGCCGGAGCAAGTACTGCAAATGGTGGAAATGTACAGCAATGGCAGGATAACGGTCAGACTTGCGGACAATGGAAGCTGATTGCGACAACGACTTCTCAAACAACAACCTTAATTCAGGCCGAAGATTACTCAGCAATGAACGGAATCCAGACAGAAGCCACAACAGATACTGGCGGAGGGTTAAACGTTGCTTACACAGATACCGGAGATTGGCTGGCGTATAACAATATCAATTTCCCTACAACGGGTTCTTATTTGATTGAGTATCGAATCGCAAGTGCTGTTGATGGTGCTAAAATTTCTTCAGATTTGAACGGCGGAACTATTATTTTGGGCAATGTTGATATTCCGAATACGGGAGGATGGCAAAACTGGCAAACGGTAACACAAACCGTAAACGTAAATGCCGGAACGTATAATTTTGGAATTTATATTCAGACAAGTGCCGTAAATATCAACTGGTTCAGAATTACCAAAATTGGTGCTGCTGCAATTACTCCGGAATCTTCATTGACAATTACAGATGAAGAGATTAAGAATGTAGCATTAAACGTATATCCTAATCCGGTCTCAGAAACACTTTTCTTTACTACAGATGTAATAGGTGGAACAGTTAAAATAATCGATTCTCAAACTGGAAGTTTGGTTAAAACACATGAAATCAGAGATAATAGTATTAATGTTTCCGGTTTAAACCGTGGCGTTTATGTAATTGTTTTTGATAAAGACGGTAAACAAACTGTAAGACGTTTTATAAAGAAGTAACGATATAAAACATACTATTTCAAAAAGCGCTGTTTCTTTTTTATAAAAGAGATGGCGCTTTTTCTATGATAACAAGTTGATGCATGTAGTTTAAAAAATATAATCTACTCGTTTTGTCTTTAAAACCTTAAAAGAAGTATATTTCTTTCAAAAAATATAAGCTAATATCTTATATTGTAAGTAAAAACTTATTTAATTGTAATTTTTTTATATATTTGTGATTGGATTAATTACAAAAATGAATTATTTTATAATTCAAAAAACTTAATGAATATGAAAAAAAATTACAGATTTAGGTTAAGTTTATTCTTAATTATCGTGTTTAGCAGTTTTGCAATCGCACAAACTTCTTTGGGTTCAAGTAAATCGTTTATGAACAATTTAAAGAAAGAGCTGGCAACTTCTGTTACTTCAAAAACTACTTCAAAAACATTTTCACTTGAGGTAGAAAATTCGAAAAAGTTCAATACAACAATTAATTATAAAGAATCTAATGCTTCAAGTGAGCTTTTAATTGGAGAAATCAAGAATATTCCGGAATCTTCTTTTTACATCAACATAAAAGATAACAGTCTGGAAGGGCATATACTTTTAAACAAAACAAAAGAAGCTTATAAGTATTATTCTGATGCACAAGGAAATGCATTTGTTTCTAAAGTTGACATCAATACTTTGATTTGTATTGATTACAAGAACGCATCTGAAAATGTTTCTGAAACAACTAATAAAACCAATAAAAAAACAGCCGTTAAAATTTCTCCGGCATTATTGAATTTGCAAAGTTTGCCGGGTGCAGCAGGTTGTATTTTATTAGATTTTGATGGCTATTATATGCCTGCAGGAAATGCCTGGAATAATGGTAACGCCATAGATGCTGCACCGTCAGGTATGAGTGATGCAGAAATACAGAGACATTGGGAAATAGTTGCAGAAGATTACAGACCTTTTAATTTAAATATTACGACAAACGAAGCTGTTTTTAATTCTTATCCAAAAAACAGAAGAATGCGTGCGGTGATAACACCAACCAATACAGCATTACCTGGAGTAGGTGGTGTGGCTTATGTTGGTTCCTTCAATTGGGATAATGATGTACCGTGTTGGATATTTGATACTTCAGGTAAAAGTGGTGGAGATACGTCATCACATGAAATTGGACATACTTTTGATCTTAGTCATGATGGCGTAGTTTCTGGAGGTATAGACTATTACTATGGCATTGGCAATACTTCGTGGGCACCTATTATGGGAGTAGGCGGTCGCAGACCTGTTGTACAGTGGAGTAAAGGAGAATATGATGGTGCAAACAACAAACAAGATGATGTTGCTATTATTGCCGGCACTAAATTCGGTATCGGATATCGTGCAGACAGTTATGGAAAAACAATAGCATCTGCAGCAAATTTAGATTATAATGCAAACGGAGTAATTAATCAAAAAAATGGCGTTATTTTAAGTGAAACCGATTATGATTTCTTTACGTTTACGACTGCGGGAGGAAATGTTTTGATCAATGCCAATACTATGGTAAAAGATGGAAATCTACACCTCTTAATTCAATTATATAATTCAGCAGGAGTTGAAATGAGATCCTATTTCAATCCGGATCCTTTTATTTTAAATGCTACAATAAATACCAACCTACCAGCGGGTAAATATTATATTAGAGTTAGTGGTATAGGAGCAGGAAATCCGGGGTCTGGTGGATATTCTGCTTATGGTTCTATAGGAGGTTATTCTATTACAGGAACGATTTTACCAAGTGGTAATATAAGTCCATCTACAGATGTAGTTACCGTTTATAAAGAGTTTAATTATGGTGGATTTTCCGGGGGATTGACTATTGGAGATTATAATATTGAACGTTTAAATTCTTTAGGAGTTTTAAATGATGATATTTCTTCGCTTAAGGTTGCTCAGGGATTTCAGGCGATTTTGTATCAGGATGATAATTTTACCGGAGCTTCAATAGTTATTAATTCTGATATTGGAAGCTTGGACAAAAACTGGAATGATAAAGTAAGTTCAATCAGAATTCTGGCAAACGGAGTTACGACTTTAGACAATCAGACTTTCTTTTTGCAAAATAGAAACAGCGGACTTAATATGGAAGGCTGGAATGGAAATCTTAAAGATGGAGCCAATGTTGCGCAGGGAAATGTAAACAAAAAATTTCAAGAATATAGTTTTACTCATTTAGGTAACGGATTATATATTATTAATTCGAATTATTCCGGAAACGTGCTTAGTGTAAATGATTTGAGTAAAGCCAATGGTGCCAATATACAGCAAAATATCTACGCAGGAACTGCAAATCAACAATTTGTAGTTGTTGCTGCAGATAATGGATTTTATAAGTTTATTGCCAAACATAGTGGAAAATTAGTTGAGGTTATGGGAGCAAGTATGGAAAATGGTGCCAACGTGCAGCAATGGGATAATACCAACAAGACTTCCGGACAATGGAAATTAGTTTCAACAATTGTACCTGATACTGCGATTTTTATTCAGGCTGAAGATTACTCTGCTATGAGCGGAATTACTACCGAAGTAACAACAGATGTTGGCGGAGGTTTAAACGTTACAGATACTGGAGTAGGAGATACGCTAACGTATAATAATATCAATTTCCCAAGTACAGGTTCTTATTTAATAGAATATAGGATAGCGAGTGCTGTAGATGGAGGCCAAATATTTACTTACTTAAACAAAGAAGCCATTTTTTTAGGAAATGTTGATATACCCAATACTGGAGGATGGCAAAAGTGGCAGACTATTACGCAAACCGTAAACGTAAATGCCGGAACTTATAATTTTGATATTTATATTCAAAATAAAAGCATGAACATCAACTGGATTAGAATTTCTAAAATCGAAACTGAACCTTCGACTTTAATTCAGGCTGAAGATTACACAGCTATGAGTGGAATTAAAACCGAAACAACAACAGATGCCGGTGGAGGTTTAAACGTTACGGATACACATGCAGGTGATTGGCTGAAATATGCTAATATCAATTTCCCAACATCAGGATCTTATCTAATAGAATATAGAGTAGCAAGTACTGTAGATGGAGCTCAAATTTCTACTTATTTAAACAAAGAAGCTATTTTTTTAGGGAATGTTAATATACCCAATACCAGAAGATTGCAAAACTGGCAAACTGTCAAACAAACTGTAAATGTAAATGCGGGAACCTATAATTTTACAATAGATTTTAAAAAGGAGAACATAAACATCAACTGGATCAGGATTACTAAAATAACCTCTCAGGAATCAACTTTAATTCAGGCCGAAGATTATTCAGCAATGAAGGGAATAAAAACAGAAACAACAACAGATGTTGGCGGAGGTTTAAATGTTACGGATACTAAAGTAGGAGATACGTTAACCTATAATAATATCAGCTTCCCAAGTACAGGTTCTTATTTAATAGAATATAGGATAGCGAGTCCGGTAGATGGAGGCCAAATATTTACTTACTTAAACACAGAAGCGATTTTTTTAGGGAATGTTAAGATACCCAATACGGGAGGATGGCAAAATTGGCAAACTGTTAAACAGATTGTAAACGTAAATGCCGGAACCTATAATTTTGACCTATATATTCAAAATAAAAGTATGAATATTAACTGGATTAGAATTTCTAAAATCGAATCAGGAACCACTGCTCTAATTCAGGCAGAAGATTACACTGCTATGACAGGAATTAAGACCGAAGTAACAACAGATGTTGGTGGAGGTTTAAGCGTTACAAATCCAGGAATAGGAGATTCGGTAGCGTATAATAATATCAATTTCCCAATATCAGGTATTTATACAATAGAATATAGAGTAGCGAGTAATGGGGGTGGACAAATATTTTCTTATTTAAACAATGAAACTATTTTTTTAGGAAATGTTTTTATACCAAATACCAGAGGATCACAAAACTGGCAAACTATTACCCAAACAGTATATGTAGATGCCAGCACAACTGATCTTTTTCTATACTTTCAATCCGGTTTTGTGAATATTAATTGGATCAGAATCAGTAAAGTTGACAAAGCAGACGCGGCAGAAGCAATGAGTCCGGGAATTTTATCAAGTATTGAAGAGCAAAAGACTAAAGATGAGCTATTAACCGTATATCCAAACCCAGTTTCAGAAATGCTTTTCTTTACTACGGATCTAATAGGAGGAAAAATTAAAATAATCGATTCTCAAACCGGAAGTTTGGTTAAAACCCATGAAATCAGAGATAATAGTATTAATGTTTCCGGTTTAAACCGTGGCGTTTACGTGATTGTTTTTGATAAAGATGGTAAACAAACAGTAAGACGTTTTATAAAGAAATAAGGTAGTTATCCTTATTTCAACCTTTGTAAATGGTTTTTACTTTGACAAAGGTTTTAGACAATCAAAGTCATTATCGACAATTATCATTAAATGGTCTGAATTCATATTGAATTCAGACCATTTTCTTTTTATAAACATTATCATTCCGTAACAATACCATAAAACTATTTCAGGTTTTAATTTCTAAAATTGCAAATCGTTTTAAAACGTTCCTAATCTCATTTGCAAAAGCTTAACCTATGATTTCTAAAATTAATTCTCCTTATAAATATTGCTTTACTTTTCTGTTTTTCATTTTTTTGAATGTTGCTGTTTGGGCACAAAAACAAAAGAATACTGAAGGCGTTCAGGTTGCTTTTTTATCTGATGTTCACTTACAGGATTTATACGGAAGATTTTCTGATAATGATTATAAAGGCATTCTGAATACGAAAACCGGAAAATATACGTTAATGAGAACAATGGCGTCTCAGTTGCATTCGACCCGAATTTTCAATGAAAACTATTTTGCTTTTATAGCCGCTTTAGAAGATATCGCAAAAAGAAAGATAAAATATGTGGCACTTCCGGGAGATTACACAGATGATGGTCAGCCAATTCACGTAAAAGGATTAGAGAAAATATTAGATCAATACAGAAAAAAATACAATATAGAGTTTTTCATCACTACAGGAAATCACGATCCTGTTGGACCTTTTGCACAAGAATCCGGTAAAGAAGATTTTTTAGGAAAAGAAGGAAAAAGTCAACCCATTTATAGCAAAGAAGGCCTGTATAAGCCAAATTTAACCATCGAACAGCCTGTAGTTATTACCGCCGACATTGCTAAAATGGGTTATTTAGGAATTACCGACAATCTGAAAAACTTTGGTTTTTACCCTAATAAAAAATATAAATTCTGGGCAACTCCATTTTCTACCTATACTTCCCAAAATTATAGTTTCGAGAAAGCATCAAAAGCAGCCTTATTATCAAACCGGGTTTATAATGTTGCACCGGGATTTGAAGTTCCGGATGTGAGTTATGTCGCTGAACCTGTTGACGGAATTTGGTTAATGGCGATTGACGGGAATGTTTATATTCCGAAGAAAAATGATGGAGATCCCAAAGATTCCAAAAGTTATTCAGAAGCCAGTACGGGTTATAATAATGTACTTTCTAATAAAAAACACCTTATAAAATGGGTCGAAGAAATTTCGGCACAAGCCAGACAACAAGGTAAAATTTTGATTGCTTTTAGTCATTTTCCCATGATCGATTTTAATGACGACGCTTCTGCAGAAATAAAAGAACTTCTGGGTCCCAATAAATGGCAATTGAACCGCGTTCCGGTTGAAGAAGTGGCGCAGGTTTTTGCTGATGCGGGATTGAAGATTCACTTTGGCGGACACATGCATATTAACGATACCGGAACAAGAACTACAGCAAAAGGAAACACATTGGTCAATATTCAGACACCATCTTTGGCAGCGTATATTCCGGCGTATAAATTATTAACGATCAAAAAAGATAATCTGGTAGATATTCAAACCATTACAATCGATGAGGTTCCCCGATACAACGAACTTTTTGATTTATACAAAATGGAATATAAATTCCTGGAAAGTCAAAACACAAAAGACATTTGGAATATAGATATTCTGAAAACTAAGAATTATCACGATTTTACTGATTTTCACTTGAAGGAATTGGTTCGCTTAAGATTTTTAGCTGATGATTGGCCGTCTGCTTTCAAGAATTTTTTCCTTAATGTTTCGGGTGAGGATTTATTGGTTTTAGCCAATATTCAATCTGATATAGATTTTGATATAATCCTGAAAAATAAAGAAAATTTCAAAAAAGAATGGACGGAAGCTGAAAGTAAAACAGATAAACTTTTGTCTGAAAACAACCTAAAAAGACAAGATTTCAATTGGACAGGTTATGATTTATTAGTCGATTTTTATCGTTTTAGAAGTGCAGATGAACTCGCTTTAGCCGATGTTGGAACCGCAAGAGCGAAACAATACAAAATACTATCTCACCTATTTTTTGAAAATCATAAAGAAGATGCATCAAAAGATAAAGTACTGCAAAAGCAAATGGGATTGTTTCTGATTATCTTCAATAAATTCATGCACGAAGTTCCGGCAGATCATTTTACTGTAGATTTGAAGAATGGAGAGATTAAAGATTTAACCGCAAAGTAATGGCACACGGATGACACGGATTCGCTATCGCGAAAACGCGGATTGTCACGGATTTTGATTATTTAGTTCTCATGGCCTCACATACAGTTTGTCATCACGAGGAACGAGGGATCTCCGTTAGTTAGCTCCACAAAGATTGACGATTTTGATTGTAGAGTTTCTTGCGGAGATCCCTCGTTCCTCGGGATGACATAAATGGAGACAAAAAATCCACGCTAAACCCCCTTAAATCTGCTTCATTCTCACACCAAAAAAAAGTTTCAGGTTTCACACAAAGTAAAACCTGAATACTGAATACTGAATACTGAGACTGAAAACTTACTCCCCTCCATTAACAGGATCAACTCTCACATAAGTTCCATCATCGTATTTTATCTGATAAGGAGAATTGAATAAAGTGCTTGGCAAATAATAATCGGTTGTGATGACTTGGGCACCGGATTTTTTGGCTGCTTCAAAATGAGTGTAATCATTAGCGCGGGCTTCTTTAGTATCTGAGTCGGCTCTGGTTCTTATTATATATCCTTTCTTTACTAAATTGGCAATTTCAGGATCTTCAGAATTGTTCCTGAATAACGTTGCGGCTTCGGGTTTTCCGGGATCAGCATTGATAAAAGCGGCACGACCTTTTAAGGATGGATGATTTTGGGCATACAAATCTCTTTTGGCTCCGTTATTGTCCAAAATAAATAAAAATTTACCTTTTGCTTTTTTGAGCGTTGGCCAATTATTATGTAATACCGCTTCTTCCAGCGTTTTGTATTTTCCTCGCACCATATCCGGTGTAATCAATTTATCGCCCAATCCTTTACGAAGTTCCGCATCTAAGGCATCAAATATTTCTGGTGTAAATTTCTCCGCTTTTGTACCTAAGAAACTGTCATCATCTTTTGGTTCGAGCGTAATAAAGACCGGAACGTGATCTGGATTGGCGTCAGACCATTTTTTTAATTCGGCAAGACAATTTTGAAGCGTATAACAGGACGTTCTAAAATCAATATCGATCATATGAAAAACTTTAAAACCCGGTTTTTTCATCTCTCCGTTCGGGTCATAAGCTTTATCTGATTTTGCAATGTCCAATCCCTTTGGGTGAAAATATTTTCCGCCTTTAGTATCAACCTGAACATCAATTTCCAGATTTCTTAAACCTTTATTCAATTGATCAGTAATTGGAATATGTGTGTATTGAAGGCCTTTTAGAGAACGTGAAGTATCTTTTGCCTGAATCAGATTGTATAAATCCGGTTCAATATTCTGGCGGTAACTATTGTGTGATCCAATGACCTGGATTTGATTGATCTTTAAATTGCCTTTTTGAAAATTGTCGCTTTGGGCATTAGAATTACTAATTGCAGCACCGGCAATTAATAATGTAAACAGAGTTTGTTTCATAATTGTTTGAATAGGAATTACTGAAATAGAAGAGGGATCTGACAAATGAGAAGTTTGCCGTTTTTGAGAATACTAAAGTAAAATCAACATCTGATTTTTGTGTTAGTTTAAGAAAAAGAAATCGCAAACCCAGTGTCATTTTTAGTTCAAAAAAGTAGTATTAATAAAACAAACGCATTCATTCCTTAATTTAAAGTTAACCTTCAGGAAAAAAACATTGGTATAACATTTTATTATTTTACATCACGAAACAGTCCCCAATTTTGTTATGAAGAACCCTGAAGTATTTGAAAAAACGTATAACGATTACTGGAAAAAGCTAAATGCTTTTTCGTATACGATGACTCAGGATAAAGACTTGGCGCAGAACATTGTTCAGGATGTATTTATTGATTTATGGGAGCGAAAAGATGATTTGAATATTCATGCGATCGAACCTTATTTGTTTCGTGCAGTAAAAAATCAGGTTTTCAAACATTACCAGAATAATAGATTTGACAAGACGATTCTTGAGGATAAATTCGAAGATTATATTATTGATCATTTCAGCTCGATCGATCCTGAATTAATGGATTTACTTTATTCCTTATTAGATAAACTTCCGGAGAAACGAAAAGAAGTTTTATTGATGTATAAATTTCAGGATATGTCAATTGATCAGATTGCAGAGGAACTTGGAATCTCGAAACAAACGGTGAAAAACCAAATTTCATCGGCCTTAAAACAATTGCGCGAAGGCTTGAAAGACCTTGCCTGGCTTGCTCCATTCATTATTTTGAACCAAAAGTTTTAAGATAACTTTCTGTTAATGGTTTCATAATATTTCTGGATAGTACGATTTTACAATTCTGGTACTTATTGGTAATAACAAGTATTATGATAAAAAGAATCAAGCATAGTTTAGAATATCTTATCGATAAAAGTTCCCAAAATAAAACTTCTCAGGCAGAAGAAAATTTATTGAATGATTTTGCTTTAAACGAATATCAAAACTCAAATTGGGACGAAACCTTGATGGGAAACCCAAATGAAGTTTCTCAACATATATACGACAATATTCAGATTAGAATAGGGAAGAAGAAACCTTTTACTCCTTATTTAAAATATATGGCAGCTGCCAGCATTCTTTTTCTGGTTGGTTTAGGATTTTTCTATAGACCAAACGTTACAGCCGAAAAACAAGTATCATTTAAAACGTCAGATATCCCCAAATCTATCGAATTAAGTGACGGCTCGAAAATTTATCTGGCAGCAAACTCATCATTTCAGTATCCTGAAAAATTTATGGGCGACGAAAGAAAAGTTTCTTTATTAAAAGGAAATGCATTTTTTGAAATTGCCAAAGACAAAACACATCCTTTTATTATTAGCTCAGGCGAAATAAAAACAAAAGTTGTGGGAACGTCCTTTCACATTCAGTTATCAAAATCAAAATGCGAAGTAATTGTCGTAACCGGAAAAGTAAATGTTTCTGCAAAAGGACAAAGTGTTGATCTGGTCCCAAACGAAGAAGCTTTGTTTACGGCAGAAAAACTGACCAAACAACTGGCAGATAAATCGTTTTTGGTCAATTGGTACAATACAGATGTTACACTAAATCAAACTACATTAAAACAGGTAATTACCATTTTACAATATAAATACGGTGTTTCATTTCAATACAATGACGAGCGTGTATTGGCAACTCCGCTAACGGTATTCATTAAAAAAGATGCGACGTTAGAAAGTATTCTGCAACAAATAAATTATATCACAAACCTAAAATTTAAAGTTTATGGCGAAATAGTAAGAGTGGATTAAAAAACAAAAAAAGCAGTTGCTGAGAACAACTGCCCATTATCATTAAGTATCGTAAAAAAAACCAATAACTTAAATCATGTATTTTAAACTTACCTATTTAAATCTAAAGAGAATTGTCTTTTTAGTACTGGCGTTACTGGCCGTTCAAAGCGGTTACAGTAAAACTAATTTTTCAGGAGAATCAAAAGTAAAAAATAAAATAGAAAAAGCTACACTTGTTTCTATTTTTTCAAAATTGACACAGCAAACGGACTATAAATTTAGTTACGGACAAGCTATAATTGCTGACAATACTGTTTATACGGTAAATTATACAAACGAATCTATATCTTTGATTTTAAGTGATTTATCTAAAAAAGCAAGTTTCAATTATAGTATTAACGGCAAATTAGTTTTAATCCAGAAAACAATTGCTCCTAAAACAATCAGTAATAAAGTAGTTGACAGAGTTAAAGTAAAAGGAAAAATTGTTGATGAAAACAAAGTGCCAATTCCTGGTGCAACCATTATGGAAACGAGTTCTACAAACTCAACAGTTACTAATTTCGACGGAGAATTTGAAATTACTATTGGTGAAGGAAAAACGATCGAGGTTTCGTACATGGGATATAAAACGAAAACAGTTACGGTACAAAATAGTTTTATGACCATTCAGTTAGAACCAAATACAGCCGAGTTAAACGAGGTTTTGGTTGTAGGTTACGGTAAACAATCTAAAAAAGATGTAACTGGAGCTGTTACGCAACTTCAGGCGGCAAATTTTAAGCAGGGAATCAATATTTCGCCTGATAATTTATTACAAGGAAAAGTTGCCGGTGTTCGTGTTGTAAGCACAAGCGGTGAACCGGGAGCTGGCGTAAATGTTACGATTCGTGGAGTTGGATCTATTAGAAGCGGAAGTACTCCTTTGTTCGTAGTAGACGGTGTTCCGTTGGCAAACGACGATGTGAGCCCATCAGGAACAAACGTAGGTTTTGGTGCATCTGCAGCAAAAAACCCGTTGAACTTTTTAAACAGCAGTGATATCGAATCTATTACAGTTCTTAAAGATGCATCTGCAGCAGCTATTTATGGTGCAAGAGGATCTAACGGAGTTGTTTTGGTAACGACTAAAAAAGGATCTAAAGGCGAAGGAACTTTGACTTTTGATACTTATACAGGACTTTCGACTGTGGCAAATAAACTGGATGTTTTAAGTGCAAGCCAATATAGAGGCGCAATTAAAGAACCTGCTTTTGATCATGGCGGAAACACAGACTGGCAAGATGTAATTTACAGAACTGCAGTTACAAAAAATAATGCTTTGTCTTTTTCTAAACAAACAGAATCCGGAAACTACTACGCATCTGTAGCACAAATGGATCAGGAAGGTATTATTCGCAACAGTAATTTCAAACGTATGTCAGGTAGAATTAATGCTGCCGAATCTTTTCTGGATAACAAACGTTTAAAAGTAAAAGTGAATCTTACAGCTAGTGAAACTAAAGATGATGGAGTTCCTACCAGCGATGACGGAGGTTCAAACGGACAGTTGATTGTGCATACTTTGATGGCAAACCCAACAAGATCAGTTTTTGATGCTAACGGAAAGTATACCAACTTTAACATGAATGCGCATTATAATCCTGCTTATTTATTGAGTATTTATGAGGATCAAACACGTACGCTTAGAGTTTTAGGAAATCTTGAAGCTTCGCTAAGAATTATTGACGGATTAGAATATAAACTAAACATTGGTATCGATCGTTCTACAGCAGAAAGAAACACAACAATTTATCCAAACGTAACTGATTTAAATCCAAAAGGGAAATACGTTCAGAATAATTTAGACTCTAAAAACTCTTTGGTTGAGCATTATCTGACTTATAATTTATTGCTGGACAAACATAAATTTGAGGTCTTGGGAGGTTTCTCTTATCAAAAATTTGAAAGATCAGGAACAAGTTTCAGTATCGACGGAATCTCTGCGCAAGGTGTTGGTATCAAACCATCTATTAATCCTGGTTTTGCAGGAACACAATCCGGAACGACAGGTTATGCTCAGGAAAACGAATTGCAGTCTTACTTTGGAAGATTAAATTACACCTTTAATGATAAATACCTTTTAACAGCTTCTATGAGAGCTGACGGTTCGACTCGCTTTGGTGATAATAACAAATACGGTTACTTTCCTTCATTTGCTTTAGGATGGAATATTTCTAAAGAAAGTTTCTTAGAAAATGTAACGGCTATAAACAACTTAAAGTTAAGAGCGAGCTGGGGACAAACAGGAAATCAGGAAGTTCAAAACAAACTGACAAAAGCAAGTTATTCCTTATCCGGTCCTGATGGATATTATTTATATGATGATTTGAGTCTGGTAAACGGAGTTTCTGTAACCAGAACAGCCAATCCTGATTTAAAATGGGAAGTAGTTACTCAGGCCAACTTAGGTTTAGATTTTAATTTATGGGGTGACAAATTATACGGAACTCTGGATTACTTCAATAAAACTACTACAGATGCAATCTTAAACGTTCCTTCAAGTCCTTTAAAACCAACAACAACAGTTTGGACTAATATCGATGGAAAAATCGTTAACAAAGGATTTGAGTTTATGCTTGGTTCAAAATTAGTTGATACTAAAAACTTTACCTGGAATGTGGATATGAACGGGGCAACCTTAAAAAATATAATTGAGGATTTACCGGTTTCAGAAATCTTAACAGGAACTATTTCAGGACCTGGACAATCAGGAGTAAATGCTAATATTTACAAAAGCGGTTACGCTGCAGGTTCATTTTATTTGTTGGAGCATATTGGTTTTGACAGTAAAGGAGGAAATATTTTTAAAGATCAAAACGGAGACGGTAAAATTGATAATAGCGACAGAATCATTATCGAAGGGGCTTTGCCAACTTTTTACTACGGATTTAATAGTGATATGAGATATAAAAACTTTACGTTTTCATTCTCTATCATTGGTCAAACCGGAGGTTATTTGTTAAATAATACAGGATTGAACGCCTTAAATATTAACAACCTGGCTTCTGACCGAAATGTTGCTACAGGATATTATGAATCTGGTGCAAACGCAACAAATGCTCCAACATTATCTACATTATTCTTAGAGAAATCAGATTTTATCAGATTGAATACTGCTCGTATTGGGTACAATTTTGATCTGAAAGGAGTAAACTGGTTAAACGGATTAACACTTTATGTAACAGGTCAAAACTTAATTACTATTACGAATTATACAGGTTACGATCCGTTAATCAACAGCCCGAAATCTAACGGAGGAAACCAATCTATTGGTATTGATTACGCTAGTTATCCAACTTCGAGAACGTTCAGTTTCGGAGCAACTTTAAAATTATAAATCATGAAGACAAAGACATTTTTTAGCCTAAAAATTATAACAATATTCTCTTTTATTTTTCTTTTAAACAGCTGTACAGATCTTGATGAAGTTGTATTAGATGAAAAATTAGGAACTGACGCTACAGATCCGGCAGGTGCACTTGCAGCTGCTTATGACAGACTTGGAGACGGGACCTTTGTAGATCACGGAGCTGTTTTTGCCATGCAGGAATACACTACAGACGAAGCTATTTTACCAACTCGCGGAAGTGACTGGGGAGATGGTGGAAAATGGAGGGACATGCACGAATTTACATGGACTTCAAGTAATGCTATTATTGTAAGTAACTGGGATTTACTGACAAACGGAATTACGCGTTCTTTGACTGCAATTAAGTCAGCAGAAGAAACTTCTTTTCCGGAAAAGGCTTTATTTTTAGCAGAATCTAAAGCACTTTTGGCTTATTATACCTATACTACATTAGATCTTTACGGACAAGCGCCATTTAGAGATCCGTTGAATGTAGATGCACCTTTGCAAATTTTAAAGGCTGAGACTGAGATTGACAAATTGATTACTGATGTTGAGGCTTTAATACCAAATTTAGCTGATCTTGGTACACAGCGTACGCACCACGGAAGATTTACAAAACAAGCTGCTTATGCTTTTTTAAGTACTATGTATTTAAATCGTGCTGTGTTAAAAGACCGCTACAATGCTTCTTCAGGTTTTAATTTTAATGAAGCTGCCGTAGCCGGATCAACAGGATCTGATATGGATCGTGTAATTTATTATACATCATTATTAATCGATTCAGGAAGATTTAGTTTAGAAAGTGATTTCTTTAAAAACTTTGCAAGAGATAACGATAATGGTAAAGAACTTATTTTTGCCATTTCTCAAAAGATAGATTATATCCGTAATGGTTCAAACAGTTTTGCTTATGTGTGTATGGAGCGTAACCAGAGAACATCTGCTGCAAACAGAGGAACAAATGCAGCTTGTATAACTCCTGAATTCTACGCATCATGGAATGGTAATCATGACGATCCAAGATTTGAACAACATTACCAATATGCTGATGGTACATGGTTTATGAACGATGGTACAGATGTAAGTGTTCCTGCAACAGATATCGTACCTAAAAGCAGCCCGGCATTGCCTTGGTTCCATTTTAACAGAGGAATTCAGGCCGGACTTCAATATGGTCCTGTATTATTGGCTTCGGGATCTCTAGAAATGATAGGGAACCGTATCAAGGTTTCTCCATTGGTTATGGAAAAAAGTACAGGTACAAGAATGAATTTTACACCATCATTAACATTTGCAGACCCTACAAAATCTGTTTTTGCTCAAAACGAAATCAATCAGGGAGCTCGTGTTTTTAAATATGAATTTGATCCTGAAGGAGGAAATGGTAACAGTAATGTTGATATTCCGTTATTCCGTTTAGGAGGAATTTATGCCATGAGAGCCGAAGCATATTTCAGAAAAGGAAACAATGGTCTTGCCATGATCGATCTTAATAAACTGCGTACAAGCAGAAAAAGAGAATCATTATTTGCAAACGCTCCGGGAAAAGCACTTACCTCTTTAGACTCAGAACAATTGTATAAAGAATTAGGTTTCGAATTGTACTGGGAGTTACAAAGAAGGCCACAAAGTATTCGTTTTGGAAAATTTGACTTGCCAGGAACTGCAAAAGCAGCTTCTCAACCTTTTAGAAGAGTATTTCCAATTCCGCAAACCGTTATAGACCAAAAGGTATTCCAACAAAATCAAGGATACAATTAAAAATTTTGTGTTAGTTTATTTTTATTTTTTTTACAAAGAGCCTGTTTCGAAAGAAATGGGCTTTTGTTATTAATCTGCTTTGCATAAATCTTAACGAACTATCTTGTTTTTTAATATCAACTTCAATTTATTAATTTAACATTGTAAGTTAATAAATACACAAATGCTTTAAAAGAGTAATCATTTACTTATATATTATTTAATTTAGTGAGATAATTTTTAAAATAAATTCTCATGAAAGCAGTACGATTTTTTGGTAATAAAGAGGTAAGGGTTGTAAATGATTTAGAAAAACCTTCACCTAAAGGAGATGAAGTATTATTAAAAATTGGAGGTGCCGGTGTTTGCCATTCTGATTTGCATGTAATTGATGAAGGTTTGGTTTCCGGAGTTACTTTTACACTGGGACATGAAAATGCGGGTTGGGTCGAAGAGGTCGGAGAAGATGTAAAAGGGTTTAAAAAAGGAGATGCCGTTTTAGTTTACGGACCCTGGGGATGCGGGCATTGCAAGCCTTGCCAGCATTCTAGCGAAAACTATTGTGACCATCATTCTGAACTTCCTTTTGGTGGCGGACTTGGTTTAAATGGTGGTATGGCAGACTATATGCTGGTGCCTTCCTCACGTTTATTAGTACCCATTCATGATTTAGATCCCGTTATTGCAGCTCCATTGACAGATGCAGCTTTGACACCATATTCAGCGATTAAGCGTTCGTTACACAAGTTAATGCCTGATGAATATGTTGTTGTAATAGGAGTAGGAGGATTGGGACATGTTGCACTTCAGATTTTGACAGAAATGTGCGGTTCAACTATTATTGCTTGTGATATAACTCCTGAAAGACTGGCATTTGCTAAGGAATTAGGGGCTTCTTATACTGTAAATTCTACTGATAAAGACGCTGCAGAGCAAATACAAAAAATCACGGGAATCAAAAAAGCAAAAGTAGTACTTGATTTTGTAGGAGCTTCATCAACCGTTGCCTTAGGAACTAAGATTATTGGTCTGGACGGAGATTTGACAATAGTGGGATTAGGAGGAGGAGAATATGACTATAAAGTAGGCGGATTGCCTGTGGGTGTAAGCGTAAGTAATCCGTATTGGGGATCCAGAACTGAATTAATGGAGGTAATTGGACTTGCATTACAGAAAAAAATCCATATCGAAATTGAAAAATACAGTTTAGATCAGGCACTTGAAGTTTATGATAAATTAAGACGTGGACAGATAAAAGGAAGAGCGGTTTTAGTTCCGTAATACCAACATTAAATTAATCAATTAAAAAGCGGATGAAAAATATTTTTCATCTGCTTTTTTTGTTTATTATATTATTAAAAAAGAGATAGTTATAATGTAAAAATAGAATGAGATATTATAAATCAGGATAGTAATTGTAGACGTAAATTTGAAAGTAATTATCAAAAAAAGAAATAAAAATCAAAATAGAATAATTCAAAAAAGAAAATAAAATGATACATCAAATCGATACAACAGACAATATTGTAGCTTTCAGAGCATTGGCAGAAGTAACCAAAGAAGATTTTTTGCGTGTAGTTGTTCCTTCCGTAGAACATTTGGTAAAACAAATTAATGAAATCAATTTTTTGTTAGTTTTAGATACTGATATTCAAAATTTCACTGCAGGAGCCTGGCTTCAGGATGCGCTACTTGGATTGAAACATCTTGGAAAATGGAACAGGGCTGCCATCGTTACGGATTCTGATGAGATAATTACTTTCACTAACGGGTTTAGTTATGTCGTTCCGGGAGAATTTAAAGGATTTAAAAAAATAGATTTTAATAAGGCCCTGAATTGGGTCGAAGGAAATATTCAGGTTAAATAACAATACCTGGAATTTGATTGTTAAGAGTAATTTATTTTAAGCTGCTGCATGATTCACTTTAAGTAAATTCTATTTTAGCACAGCAAAGTCAAAAAAACAAAAAAGCCTGTAAATAATTTTACAGGCTTTTTTGTTTTATAATGATATTCTATAAAAATAGCCATCAATTCACGAATCTTTTCTAGCTGATGATGTAGCATAATCAATGAATTGGTGGCTAACCAATATCTCTTTTGTTGGTTGTTTGTTTGGGAACCTGAAACAGAAAACCTCAAACAAATTTAGTGATTATATTCGATACCACTGCTTTCGTTGCTTTCTCTTTTTTCTTTATTTTTTTTCGAAATTTGCTTATAAAATGCTGAAGCCAGTAATGGCAAAGCAAGACTTCCTACTATGGCACCGGCTTTATTTTGTCCTGCTTTTTTTAATGCAGCACCAACTATAATTGAACCTACTCCAGCACAAAGTAAGTGTTTTACAGAAAGATTTGGTATTTTGTTTCCTACTGTTTCAGGAGTAATTCCGTGCAATAATGGGTCTATAAAATTTAAATTTTCCATGATTTATCTAATTTATTTAGTTAACTTTTATTATGAAGATAGTTTCTCACTATCTATTTCGTTCTCAATTTCAATTTTCTCAATCTCAATTTTTTCGATTTCTACCTTTTCTTTTTTAATAGCCTGTCTTAATAAAGCAAAAAGGCTCATATAAACATTTGCTACAAAAACCAGCGAAAATCCTGCCAAAATATAGCCGCGCCAATCATTTAGCAAAAGTTTATAATTACAAAGGATTAAAAAAACAATTGTGACATAATGGCTAAAACAATATTCGCATGTAAAGAGATAAAATGCCTTTCTGGCTAAAATGGTCCGATCGTTTTTAGAATGTTTGACACACCAGTCACGGGGTTCTTTAAATATTTCTTCATGCGTGACAGTCCAGCTAATACAAGCTATAGGGATAGCCAGAGTAAATAACCAGACAAGTTGAATTGTAATATCCATAATACAAATTAATTTTTTTAAATCTCTATAAATTATTTAAAAACAGATATTCTAAAATTACTTCAATTCAGGCTATTATGGTTATATAGTTTTAATTTTTTATTATAAAATTTTAGTACCATAACAAAATAACCGTTAAGCTTAATTCCTAACGGTTATCTAATGGTAATATTTCATGAACTAGAATTTTTCAGGACTAATACTCGGGAAAGGATCATGTGATACTTGATCTATATCGCGATCCAGATTTCTTGAAGCTTCTTCTTCATCAGAATCATCATCATCTAAATCTCCATCTTTTTCCAGAGAATCGTCTAAATCGTCCGGATCCTCATCATTTGTAATTTGATCTTCATCATTTAAAATGGGTTCCTCACCGGGATTATTTTCATTTCGGTTATAATCATTTGTCTGATGGTTAACATCATCTATAAACTCTTCCTGAATTTGATATTTACTGTCCTGATTTGCGTTTTCTTTATCAATAAGAGTATCTAAGTCCTGATTAAAATCACGGTTTTCATGACCATAATTTTGATTTTCTCTATTTTCCATACTAGTAAATTTTAGGATTAATTATTTTTTTGCTGTTGCAGGCTTCTTTTCATCCTTTGCAGTTGGTTTAGTTTCCTTTTTTGGAGAGGTCTCTTTTTTGTCTGTTTTCTTATCTGTAGACTTTGCACCTGATGTTGCAGTGCTGCTGTTTTTTTTATCTGTAGTTTTCATAATATAAAATTTTAATGATTGTTATAACACAAATCTACCTCCTAATAGCCCGCAGTTCCTTACAGAAAAATAAATTCTAATTGTATAATTAACAGCTATTTATAATGTAAGTTTTATTCTTAATAATATAAAAATAAATAGAGTATATGATTCTATTTTTTTAAAACTATAATGTAAATATTATATCTGATAATCAAATGTTTAAATGATGTAATCTTTGCCTATAATCATGTAAATCGTTGGTTTTATTGTAAAGTACATTTGTCAGGCTTGTTGCAGTTGATAATTCTCAAATTGCTAATGATAACTACAAAAGAGAATTAAAAAACACTGTTTTTTTTAGAACTATTTAAAAATCCTAACAACTATCAAAAAAATGAAAAATTCAAAAAAACCAAGTCAGGATCACGCCGATGATAAGCAAAGAGATTTAGAATTTAATAAATCAAATGCTGATAATCAATTTCTGACGACCAATCAGGGAGTAAAAATTAATGACAATAACAATTCGCTAAAAGCAGGCGAGAGAGGACCTTCATTACTGGAAGACTTTATCCTGAGAGAAAAAATTACCCATTTTGATCACGAACGTATTCCGGAAAGAATTGTTCATGCAAGAGGATCTGCAGCTCACGGATATTTTGAATTGTATGACTCAATGGAAAAATATACCAAAGCCGGATTTTTAAACGATAAAAGTATTAAAACGCCTGTTTTTGTACGTTTCTCTACTGTTGCAGGATCAAGAGGTTCTACAGATTTAGCTCGTGATGTACGCGGATTTTCGGTTAAATTTTACACTCAGGAAGGAAATTATGACTTGGTAGGAAACAATATGCCGGTATTTTTTATTCAGGATGCTATGAAATTTCCTGATTTAATTCATGCCGTAAAACCTGAACCACACCACGAAATGCCTCAGGCAGCTTCTGCACATGATACTTTTTGGGATTTTATTTCTTTAATGCCGGAATCCATGCACATGATTATGTGGGTAATGAGCGACAGGGCTATTCCAAGAAGTTTGCGAATGATGGAAGGTTTTGGAGTTCACACATTTAGATTTATCAATAAAAATAATGAATCTCATTTTGTAAAATTTCATTGGAAACCTAAATTAGGAACTCATGCCGTAGCCTGGGATGAAGCGCAAAAAATATCAGGTAAAAATTCAGATTTTCACAGACAGGATTTGTGGGAAGCTATTGAAGGCGGAAATTTTCCGGAATGGGAATTAGGCGTACAAATTATTCCGGAAGCTGACGAGCATAAATTTGATTTTGATCTTTTAGACCCAACCAAATTGATTCCGGAAGAATTAGTACCGGTACAAATTATAGGTAAAATGGTGCTGAACAAAAATCCGGATAACTTTTTTGCCGAAACAGAGCAGGTTGCTTTTCATCCCGGACATGTTGTTCCAGGAATTGATTTTTCTAACGATCCGTTATTACAAGGAAGATTATTCTCTTATACAGATACACAATTGTCGAGATTAGGAAGTCCTAATTTTCATGAAATCCCAATTAATCGTACCGTTGCGCCTATGCACAACAATCAGCGAGACGGACATATGCGTCAGGAAATTCCAACTGGCCGCGTAAGTTATCACCCTAATTCATTAGGAGGCGGTTGTCCGTTTCAGGCAAAAATTGATGAAGGAGGGTTTAGTAGTTTCAACGAACGAATCGATGCACAAAAAATACGCGAAAGAAGCGAAAGTTTCTCAGACCATTTTAGTCAGGCAAAACTTTTCTTTAACAGCCAGACACCAATAGAACAAAATCACATTACAGACGCCTTGTCTTTTGAACTTGGAAAAGTAGAAACAAAAGCAATCAGAGAGCGTATGTTGGGATTAATTTCTAAAATAGATAAAAACCTGGCGGCAAAAGTAGCCAAAGCTTTAGGAATGGCTGTGCCAACTGAGCTTGAAAAACCAATTAACCACGGAGTTGGAGCTGATGATAACGGAAAACATGAACCTGTAGAAGTAAAACAATCTGTTGAAAGTTCTGATGCCTTAAGCATGCTCAAAAATCCAACAATATCTAATACGATCGCTACCAGACAAGTCGCATTTTTATGTGCAGAAGGTGTAAATGCCGAATCGATAAAAACGATGAAACTAGCTCTTAAGGATGCTGGGGCAAAAGCGGTGATTATTGCACCGCATTTAGGAACAATTGTTTCTGAAGAAGGGCTTGAAATTCCGGTAGATCAAAGTTATCTTATCGCTGCATCTGTTTTATTTGATGCCGTATTTGTTCCCGCAGGAAAAGGAATCACCGCACTTAAAGATAAAAAAGAAGTGGGCGAATTTATAAAAGATGCGTACCACCACTGCAAGTTTATTGCTGCAGAAGGTCAGGGAATTCAGGTTCTTCCTTTAAAAGATGATTTGCATAAAGATGCCGGAATCCTGACAAGCGAAAAAATAGGAGATAAAGCTTTGGCAACTTCTTTTATAAAAGCAATGGGAAGACACCGTTTCTGGGAAAGAGAAGACCTCTTAAAACAAGCAAAATAGTGTTATAAAACTTTGTAAAATTCACAAAAAAAAAGACATAGAGAGACATAGGTTTCATTAAAAAAATTGTGAAATCTATGTTTCTATGTGTTCTGATTGATATATAATATGAAATTTTTAATAAGCAACAAATGAAAAAATTTTTATACCAAAACAGTCTGTCTATTGTATTTATGTTACTTTTTACAGGAGCTTTTTTTGGCCAGATATTTTTTGGTATTCAAGAATATAACAAAGAGCTTATAGAAAATGGCGGTCATGCCGTTACGATGAGTAATTATCTGACCACCGGACATTTTATAGAATCAACTTTTGAAAATTGGGAAAGTGAGTTTTTACAAATGGCTTTATTTGTATGGCTCACTATTTTCTTAAAACAAAAAGGATCATCAGAGTCTAAAGGTTTTGATGGAGATGAAGAAGTAGATCGTGAACCATCTGCAGAGCGAAAAGGCGCGCCATGGCCTGTAAAAAAAGGCGGTATCTGGTTGTGGTTTTATAAAAACTCATTAACCATAATTTTGTTTATACTGTTTTTTGCCTCATTTGGTCTTCATTTTTACGGAAGTTTCAAAGATGAAAATACAGTTAATATGCTAAAAGGGAATTCACCAATTTCTTTAGCAGAATATTGGGGAGAATCCCGTTTTTGGTTTGAATCTTTTCAAAACTGGCAAAGCGAATTCCTTTCGGTTTTTGCCATAATTGTGTTGTCTATTTTTTTACGTCAAAAAGGATCTTCACAATCTAAACCCGTAGATGCGCCACATAGCGAAACAGGAGAATAAAGAAATTAAAAGATGCTTTATTTGAAATTAATTATTTAAAATTAAAAGCATAATCGTAAACAAACGTGATCATTATTTTTAAACCATCAGCATTTATAATTTCAAATTTACCATTAAGGTCTCTGCTTAAACCTTCTATTAATTTCATACCAAGAGAGTTGTATTTAGAAATGTCAATTTCGCCTTCGATTCCTACGCCATTATCAGCTATTTCGAGTCGGAAATAATCATTTTCAAAATGTTTCAATGTTACACTAATAGTCCCTTTTTCTCCATTTGGAAAAGCATATTTTATAGCATTTGTAATACCTTCATTAAGGATTAAACCAATTGGGATAGCCTGTGAAACATGCATTTCGATATCTTCAACAGCAACGATAAAATTATAATTTACAGGATAACTGTCCTTCAAATGGCTTATAAGTTCTTTAATATATTCAGGCATTTTAATGCACGAAAGCCCTTCAGACTGATACAAACGCTGATGAATTAATGACATTGAATTAATACGGTTTTGACTTTCTTTTATAGCAATTACAGCCGATTCATCTTTTAAAAAGGACGATTGTGTGTTTAGTAAACTCATCACAACCTGTAGATTGTTCTTGACACGATGGTGAATTTCTTTTAAAAGCCATTCTTTTTCCTGAACCACATTCTGCAGGATTTTATTTTTTTTCTCGATTCGGTCTTTACTCGCCTCCAGTTTTTTGTTGCTTTCTTTTTTATTTTGATATCCCCTGAAAATTAATCCCGTAATAATTAGGACTAAAAATAAAACCAGTCCGGCAATGAGCTTCGCAACTTTATCACTTTTGATTTTTGCTTTCTGCAGCGCACTTTCTTTCGTTAACAATTGAATATTCTGGTCTTTGTTTTCGGTTTGGTATTTTACTTCCAGATTCGAAATCTGATAGGACTTTACCTCATTAAAAAGACTGTCTTTTATTTTATGATAGTTTTTAAGACTGGTAATGGCTGAACTATAATTACCGGATGCAGAGTCCAGTTTAAACTCCATCAAATAACCATTCATGATGATGTTAATATCCTTAATTTTAGAAGAAGTATTTTTATTAATTTCCTGATACTTTAATCCCAGTTCATAATTTTTTACCTTAAATAAATGGCTTATAATCGTGTTGTTTACTTCGAAACTGGAAATTTGCAATAAGTTTTTTTTGTTTTTTTCCTGAAGATACATCACTTCATTACAATATTTATCAGCCAGTTTTAGATTTCCCAGCGCATCATAAACAATAATCTGACTTATTCTGTACCAGATCAAATCCCGGTCATCTTTTATTTTCTGAGATTTAAGTTCCGTATCTAAAAAGTGTTTTGCTTCTTTTGGTCTCTTTAATTTCAGCATTTCTTTTATAATCGAATTTGCGATATAAAAATTAAAGTTATCCGGAAAAACTTTCAGGCTTAATTCAAAAGCCTTTTTGTGGCATTCAAGTGCTAATTCATAATTTTCTACATTATAATACGCATATCCCAAATGATTATAATCGTCTGCCATAAAAAAGGCATCTTTATTTCGTTCGCCATATTTTACAGCAATATGACCATATGTTATGGCCTCCTGATACAATCCCAGTTTAGAGTAGGTTTTGAAAATCTGACTATAAAAATTTTGCAGATCAGTACTGCCAATAGCCGTATATATTTTTTTAGCTTCGTTGTATTTTTGAAGTGCGTCTTTAAATTTTCCCAGATAATAGTAATGCGCACCGTAATACACTAAAAGATCGGCTATCTTTTTTTTCTGCCCCGCTTTTGTAAATGCATGAAGCGCTTTTTCTATATTTTGAATTCTAATTTTAATACCAGATGTAGTAAATTCGTAATAATCGCTAAGTTCAAGATAGGCCTCACCTTCCAGCCAGTTTATTTTATATTTTTTGGCAATTGCAAAGGCTTTGTCAAGTTCCTTTTTTCCCTTTTCTTTATTTTGACCTTCCCTGTAAATCTGAGAATACAAAATGTAACTCATCCATTTTCCTCTCTTGAAATTAATTTTATTACTCAATAATTCAGCTTCCCTGGCAAAAACGTAACTACTGTCCATGTCGACCTTAAGTTCACCAACTTTCTTTACATAATAAAGACTTAATTCCTGAAGTTTTAAAACACGCACAGTATCATTCAGTTTTTTTTCTAATTCAAGCTTTAACATATCACCTTTTTGTCTGGCAATAGGCTGAGCAGATGCAATAAAGCTAAATTGAAGAAAGAAAAATAAAATACCTGTTCGTATTAATAGCAACATAAATAAAGATTGAATAATTGTTTCCGGATTTTTTTTTAATTAAAAAATGTAATTACGGACTTGAGTAAAATAAGGTATTGTTACCAGTAACATCTAAATACAGGGAAGCAAAGCTAGGTCATTTTTAAGTTAAAACTGCTATCAATGCCATAAACTCAGCACAATTATATTTTAAATAACTGAGAATTAAAAAAGTGTAAGATCAATAAAAATTCAGTTGATTTTTTAAGTATTAAAGAACCTTAAATCTTCGGTTTGTCGCTTTTCTAAGTCATTTGATCTATTTATTAAACAATACAATTCAATTTTATGTATTTAAAAATTATCCACATATAATAAATCATTCACAAATTAACGATATATCGTAAAAATAAAACGGCATTAAAACAGTAAAATAGTTGTGCTATAGCGGCTTAAATTTTTAGGTATCTTTATTGTAAGTTGTCAAAACACAATCGAAAACTGAAAATACCCGAACGTAAGATCTCATAATAATCAACTAAGAATTTTAATATGAAGGCAGATATTATTTTATTCAACGGAAAAATACATTCTTTCACAACCGTCAATAAAACCGCTACGGCAGTTGCCATAAAAGACGGTAAATTTATTGCTGTAGGAAGCGATGCCGAAATTTTAGCATACAATCAACCCGAAACAAAACTGATTGATCTTCATCAAAAAAGAGTCGTTCCCGGAATAAATGATTCGCACATTCACTTGATTCGAGGCGGATTAAATTATAACCTTGAATTGCGTTGGGATGGTGTTCCTTCATTAGCAGATGCAATGCGAATGTTGAAAGAACAAGTCGATCGAACGCCATCGCCGCAATGGGTACGCGTAGTTGGGGGATGGTCTGAGTTTCAGTTTGCCGAAAGAAGAATGCCAACATTAGACGAAATAAATGCGATAGCTCCGGAAACTCCTGTTTTTATCCTGCATTTATACGATCGTGCTTTTTTAAACCGTGCCGCGCTTAAAGTAATTGGTTTTACAAAAGATACGCCTGCACCACAAGGCGGCGTGATTCAAAAAGATGCAAAAGGAGAACCAACGGGGCTAATTATTGCTTCGCCAAATGCCATGATTTTATATTCGACATTGGCAAAAGGACCCAAACTTTCCTATGAGCACCAGATAAATTCTACGCGTCATTACATGAAAGAGCTAAACCGTTTTGGAATCACAAGTGTGATCGATGCCGGAGGAGGATTTCAAAATTATCCGGATGATTATAAAGTAGTCAATGAGCTCAATGAAAAACAGCAATTAACAGTTCGTATTGCTTATAATTTATTTACCCAACGCCCAAAACAAGAATTTGAGGATTTTGACGAATGGATCCAGGAAGTAAAATTATATCAGGGAAATGATATGTACCGCCATAACGGAGCAGGGGAAATGTTGGTTTTTTCAGCAGCAGATTTCGAAGATTTTCTACAGCCAAGACCTGATCTTCCGGAACATATGGAAGCCGAATTAGAAAAAGTGATTCGGTTATTAGTAGCTAATCGCTGGCCTTTCAGGCTTCATGCAACCTATAACGAAAGTATTACCAGATTTTTGAATGTATTTGAAAAAGTAAATAAAGAAATTCCGTTCAACGATTTACCCTGGATATTTGATCATGCCGAAACTATTGACGATCGCAATATCGAAAGAGTAAAAGCACTAGGAGGCGGTATTGCCATACAAAGCCGAATGGCGTATCAGGGAGAATATTTTACAGAACGTTACGGTGCAAAAGCAGCCGAAAGTACGCCGCCAATACAAAAAATGCTGGATATGGATATTCCCGTAGGCGGTGGTTCTGATGCTACACGCGTGAGCAGCTATAATCCGTGGGTTTCTATGTATTGGCTTACCGCAGGCAAAACAGTTGGAGGATTGCAATTGTATCACGAGACTCGTTTAAGCCGTGATACCGCTTTGCAGTTGTATACCAGAGGAAGTGCGTGGTTCTCGCAGGAGCAAAATAAAAAAGGAGATATTCAAACCGGAATGCTCGCTGATCTTGTGGTTCTCGATCGCGATTATTTTACCGTAGATGATGAAGATATCAAAAACATAGAATCGGTTTTAACAATTGTCGACGGAAAAATTGTGTACGCAAAAGGAGATTTCAACTCTTATTCTCCGCCATCGATCCCGATACTTCCGGATTGGTCACCAACCAATATCTATAACGGATATTATCATGCTGAATCGCATAATAAAACGGCAATTGATCTGAAACTTCAAAAATCAAATTCGGCTATAAACAACGCGGCACAACAAATTCACTGTTGTTCAGGAAGCTGTGATATTCATGCACACGATCATAACGCTGCACGAATGAGCAATATTCCGGTAAACAATTATAATGCTTTTTGGGGCGCTTTAGGATGTTCTTGCTTTGCTTTTTAATATATAAAAATATGGAAATAATTAAATTACTGCTTTTTTCAAATGTTGGATCAGACTTCAACAACATTGCTTTATTACTCTTTAGGATTTTAGTCGCCGTAGAACTATTCAGAGTTCACGGTATGAAAAAATTCAAACTCGAAAACGGAGAACGCGAACATTTGCCCAATCCGTTTCATTTGCCTGAAAAACTAAACAGTCTGGTTGCAGCATTTTCAGACACCGTTGTACCTGTTTTTTTAATACTGGGTTTAGGGACCCGTTTGTTTCTTTTGCCTACAATTGGCGTTACAGCCGTAGGTTATTTTATCGTTCATAGAAAAGATTCTCTTGAAGTTAGGGACGTTCCGTACATCTATACAATTACTTTATTGTTTTTACTGGCATTAGGAGCAGGCAATTATTCATTAGACTATTATATTTTAAATTCATTAATACAAAGCAATTAAGCATGGAAACTCAAATTGGAATCAAACAGGAAAATATCTCAAAAGTTGTAAATTCACTATGTCAAATACTGGCAGATGAATTTATTTTATACACCAAAACCAGAAAATCACACTGGAATGTAGAAGGAGATGATTTCTACAATAAACATTTATTTTTTGAAGAACAATACAATCAGCTTGACGAAATTATTGACGGAGTTGCTGAGAGAATAAGAATGTTAGGTCATTATGCACCGGCAACATTAAAAGAATTTCTGGAACTCACACACCTTTCTGAGCAGATAAAAGAAAAAAATGACAGCAAGGGTTTTATCAAAGAACTCCTTATAGATCACGAAAGTATTATTATGCACTTACGTGAAAATATCACTGTTTTTGCCAATGATTTTCACGATTTAGGAACCAGTGATTATATCACCGGATTGATGGAAACACACGAAAAAATGGCCTGGATGTTACGTTCACATTTAAGATAAAAATTATGGAGCAGCCTAAAAGCATTTGGTACATTACGTTATTGCTGACCTGTATAGCAGGATTTTGCGATACACTTACATTTGTTGCGGCAGATACCTTATTTTCTGCCCACGTTACAGGTAACTTTATTGTATTTGCCTACCAGGTAATTAACGGTAATGATGTATATGCCTGGATAAAATTGCTAACATTTCCAATATTTATTCTTTCGGTAATTATTGGGGGTTATATAGCTTCAAAATCCAGCTTAAAATACAGGATATTATTTTGGGAAGGGTGCATTTTAACACTAAGCGGAATCTTGGCTGTTTTGTTCTGTTATCTCGAAATCCAGAATTTATGGACCATGTATATCATCGCCATGTTAATTGTTTTTGCCATGGGATTGCAGAATGCTTTTGGAAAAATTTTCAGCAAAGAAACACACGGGCCAACCACTATGATGACAGGAAATGTAACTCAGGCTGCTCTTGATATTGGTACCTTATTAAAATCAAAATTCAAAGATTCCAACAGTCAGTTAAGTTTTAAAAAGCAATTTGTTACCATAGGAGGATTTTTATTAGGATGTTTTCTGGGCGCTATTGCAGGTAAAAACTGGGGATTGGTTCCCGTTTTGATTCCTGGTATTTTTATGATCTTTTGTTATTTTAAAAATAGAAAAGTAAAAGTAGACCCAAAATAATGAGTTGATCAAAAATTCTTGTGATGATGTATAAAAAGTATTGTTTAAAAAAAATACATATCCATTTTTGGTTTGTGATTTCATTATTAATCACCAATCAAAGTGGTTGCACACAATCCAGAAAAATTGAATTCAGTGCAATCAAATCACAAGTCAGCTGCGGAATAAGTCATTCAGAAAAAGCACTTTTGACGATTATCTCCCATTTTGAAAATACAAACGAAACCTCATTCAGGAAAAAAAATAATTTTAAAACCCCAATAAGATATGATTTTGTAGTAATTCCAGGATTAGTATTTATAATTTTGGGATTGTTTTTTCGCTCCAAAAAAGTACAGCAGAACAACCTTCAGATTTTACAATTAAAAGAAGAAGAAATCAGTAAACGAAACGAAGCTTTAAACAAGTTATATTCAGAAAAAGACTGGCTTTTGAAGGAATTGCATCACCGGGTAAAAAACAATTTACAAATCGTGATCAGCCTTCTCAATACACAATCTGCCTATCTGGAGAATAAAGATGCGATTTTGGCGATACAAGACAGTCAGCACAGGATGAATGCCATGTCGTTAATTTATCAAAAAATATACGAAAGCGAAAATCTGGAAATCATCGATATGTGCTGGTACATTCCGGAATTAGTCCATTATTTAAAAGGAGTTTTTAATACAGATAAAAAGATATCCTATAAACTTGATATCGAATGCGTCGAATTAGACATTTCTCAAGCCATTCCGTTGGGATTAATTTTAAACGAAGCAATTATAAACGCCATTAAATATGCCTATCCTGAGACCACTCAGGGTGAAGTAAATATTAGATTAAAAAAAATAGAAAATGAAAACTATCAATTGATAATTTCAGATAATGGAGTAGGTGTTCCCGAACATTTTGAGTTGAAAAACAGAAACTCATTAGGCATGAATTTAATGCACGGTTTAAGTTCGCAAGTAGATGGAATATTTAATATCGAAAACAAAAACGGACTGACCATTACCATTAATTTCAAGACAGTAAAAAAGCATAAACAAGAATAAGGAAATTCAAAATGAGTGAGAAAATATTAATAGTCGAAGATGAATTTATTGTTGCGAATGATTTAAAAATTATTCTGATGAAAGCCGGTTATCAGGTTTGCGGCATCGCAGCATCTGTCGAAGAAGCACGCATTTTGATAGACTCAGAAAAACCAAATTGGGTTTTACTCGATATTATCCTCAAAGGAGATCTTACCGGAATTGATCTTGCATGGGAATTAGAGAAAAAGAAAATTCCGTTTTTATACATTTCTGCCAATACCAATCATTCTATTTTAAACGCTGTAAAAGAAACCCAGCCTTATGGTTTTTTAGTAAAACCATTCAGAGAAAGGGATTTGTTTGTAATGCTGGATATCGCACGCTATAAATACAATTTCGAAAAAGGAAATGCATTAGAAAACAAAGACAATAAAAAGCCTTTAAAAGACAATAAAAAACTGGAGATTATAGGTAAAAATAAAAAACTCCTTGATTTAATGCATAAAATCGAAATCGTTGCACCAACAGAAACTTCGGTGATGATTTTGGGAGAAAGCGGAACCGGAAAAGAAAAAATTGCTCATTTAATTCATTCCTTATCTGCCAATAATACCAAACCTTTAGTGGTTGTAAATTGTGCTGCATTGCCGGAATCCCTCATAGAATCAGAATTGTTTGGTCATGAAAGAGGCGCTTTTACCGGAGCAGACCATGTAAGGATTGGAAAATTTGAGCAAGCCAACGGCGGAACCATTTTTTTAGACGAAATAGGCGAATTGCCTTTAGATTCGCAAGTAAAATTGCTTAGGGTTTTACAGGAAAAAGAAATAGAAAGATTAGGCGGAGAAACAACCATTAAACTGAATGTAAGGATTATTGCCGCTACAAACAGATGCCTGCCGTCTGAAGTTGCAGAAGGAAGATTCAGACTGGATTTGTATTATCGTTTAAATGTTTTTCCGCTAGAATTACCGCCACTGCGCGATCGTAAAGAAGATATCGGGGAATTAGCGTATTATTTTCTGGATAAATATGCTTTAAAATCAAAACGAAATAACATTAAAATTTCGGCAAAAGCCCTACAGCAATTGCAAGACTACAACTGGCCGGGAAATATACGGGAACTGGAACATTTGATAGAACGAAGTATTTTACTGGCAACCGGAAATGAAATTGATGAATTTGATTTGCTGCAGGATTTTCCAACAGCAAAAACAGCAACAGATAACGGAATTTTATCCATGGAGGATATGGAACGCGAACATATTATGAACGCCCTGAACCTTTGCAATGGTAAAGTGTATGGTACGGGTGGTGCAGCAGAATTATTGAAAATCTCACCTTCGACATTATTCTCAAAAATCAAAAAACTAAAAATCAAACAAGGATATTTTTAATTAATTGTGAATTGTGAAAATAAAAATCTGCTTAATCTGCCAAATCTGCGTGAGAAAAAAACAATCTAAAGCACACAATCTAAAGCACACAATAAAAAAATAAAAAACTCATTTAAACTATAAATAAGATGAAAGAAAAAATTCAGGGATTGCATCATATTACTGCAATTGCAAGCAATGCACAAGCCAATTATGATTTTTATACCAAAGTATTAGGATTAAGAATGGTTAAGAAAACCGTTAATTTTGATGATCCGGGAACGTATCATTTTTATTACGGAGACGAATTTGGAACTCCGGGAACCATTCTTACTTTTTTTCCTTGGGAAGGAATTGGACAAGGTAAAACAGGAAACGGACAAGCAACAGAAATAGGATATGCTGTTCCGGAAGGAAGTTTGGAATTCTGGACAGAAAGATTCAAAAAAAATAATGTAAATTTCGGGGAACAAAGCGAGAGATTTGGCGAAACAATATTGCCTTTTACAGATCCTGACGGATTGAATATCAGTTTGATTATTCCTAAAAAGGCAGATAACAGAGTTGCTTTTGAAACAGCAGAAGTTAAAAAAGATGCAGCAACAAAAGGATTTCACAGTACGACTTTATCTTTAAAATCAATTGATAAAACGGCTAAAATCCTAACGGATATTTTTGGTTACGAATTGGTTTCGCAAGAAGCAAACAGATTTCGTTTTGCCACTGATGCGGTAGAAAATGCGTCGATAATCGATTTGTTGGAAAACCCGACAGGATCAAGCGGACAAAATGCTGCAGGAACCAATCACCACGTTGCTTTCAGGGTAGCAAATGAAGAAATTCAAATGGCTTTTCATGAAAGGATTATGAGCGAAAATTTAGGTATTACACCAAAAATTGACCGTGACTATTTTTATTCCCTTTACTTTCGTGAACCGGGCGGGGTTCTTTTTGAAATTGCAACAGATAATCCTGGTTTTACAGTAGATGAACCTTTATCAGAATTAGGAACACATTTGAAATTGCCAAAACAACACGAGCCTTTAAGAGCTAAAATCGAAGAGGTTTTACCAAAATTAATTTAAAGAAAAATAATATGCCGGAAGTAAAATTAAAATTAGACGAAAAGCAGCACGGAGGTTTTCAATTGATTGAAAACGGAGTGAAAATAGGCGAAATGGTATTGAGTATTTCAGGTACAATCCTGACGGTATATCATACTGAAGTCGATGAAGAATATAACGGAAAAGGATATGCAAAACTTCTTTTGGATGAAATGACAGCGTATGTCCGCGAACATAAATATACGGTAAAACCACTTTGTCCGTATGTTTTTGCACAGTTTAAAAGACATCCGGATGAATATGCTGATATCTGGGAAAAGTAATTGAATTAATTATGGAAAAATTAGTTACAGGTATTCATCACGTTACAGCGCTGGCGGGAAATGCCCAGAAAAACCTGGATTTTTATACCGGAATTTTAGGATTACGCCTGATTAAAAAAACGGTCAATTTTGATGCGAATCAGGTGTATCATTTATATTATGGCGATGCCGAAGGAAATCCGGGAAGTGTGCTGACGTTTTTTCCATACGATGGATTAAAAATGGGACGTCACGGAAAAGGAATGTTGAATACAACAACATTTTCGGTCCCGTTAAACTCGATTGAATTTTGGGAAAACAGACTGAAACAATTTGGAATCAATTATAAAGATCCTCAATTGCGTTTTGAAACCGAAGTGGTGATTTATTTTGAAGATCATGACGGATTAGGCATGGAATTGATTTTTAATGATAATGACAATAGAGTAGGTTATCATAAAGGACCTTTTAACGAATCGAATGCAATAAGAGGTTTTCATAATGTCGAAATATGGCATGAAGGCTACGAACAAACCGGAGGATTACTGACAGAATATTTAGACCATGAATTAATTGCCGAAAGCAACAATCGATTCCGTTTTGCGGCAGAGAATGCATCAGGAAATTATATTGATATTTTATGTGAACCCAACAGTTTGCGTGGTCTTGCCGGAAGCGGAACCGTTCATCACTTGGCATTTAAAACGGCTGACAGGATTTCTCAGGAAAAAATCAGGGAAAAAATTGTCGAACGGGGATTAAATCCTACTGAAATATTAGACCGTAATTATTTTACGTCCATCTATTTTAAAGAACCCGGAGGCGTTTTATTTGAAGTAGCAACAGCCGGTCCCGGATTTGCCGTAGACGAAGATATCGATCATTTAGGCGAAGAATTAAAACTGCCCAATTGGTTTGAAAAAGAACGGGAAACAATAGAAAAAGCCTTGCCGGTACTAACTTTAAACGACCCTAAATAATTTAATATGCATCAGATTCAAATAGTTAAATCAGGAAAAGAAAACGCCACTAAAGCACTTATTTTACTGCATGGGCGAGGAGCAAGTGCCAATGATATTTTGTCGCTCACCACACATCTAAACGTAGATGATTTTGCTTTTTATGCACCTCAGGCAACGGGAAATAGCTGGTATCCGCTTTCTTTTTTGGCAAAACCACAGGAAAATGAACCCTGGTTATCATCAGCATTAGAGATTGTAGGTCAGGTTGTTGCAGAGATTGTTAAAACCGGAATACATAAAGAGAATATTTATTTTCTTGGTTTTTCGCAAGGTGCCTGTTTAACAGCCGAGTTTATCGCCAGAAATGCAGCTAAATATGGAGGAGCAGTTATTTTTACCGGAGGATTAATTGGCGATCAGATTTATCCTGAAAATTATTCAGGCAATTTTGAGGCAACTCCTGTTTTTATTGGTACCAGTAATCCTGATTTTCATGTTCCGGTAGAACGTGTTTATGCCACGACAAACATTTTGAAAGAAATGGGTGCTGATGTGATCGAAAAAGTTTACGATAATATGGGACATACCATTAGTATGGACGAAATTGATATCGCAAACAAACATATTTTTAAAGTCTAAACCATGTTTCAGGTAACCAGAGTATTTAGTGATGAAAATGGAGAAAGTCATTTTGAAGATGTAGAAATTCCGCTTTCAGATCAGGGCGAAATAGGTTTTCTATCTCAAGCACAGGCAACCAAAAGTATTATTTTTAGAGAAGTTTTGCCTTCTTATAATTATGATTTTCATTGTGCACCACAACGGCAATACATTATTTTGCTCGATGGCGGTGTAGAAATTGAAACTTCGACAGGAGAAAAAAGAAGTTTCAAAACCGGTGAAATTCTTTTGGTAGAAGACACTTCAGGAAAAGGACATAAAACCAGAAATCTGGAAACGAAAATAAGAAAATCTATTTTTATTACGATTTAACTTTTTTGTCAACCATGATTGCTATTAAATTTACTGTTTATTCTAAACTAAAGATTCATCTCATTTATGGACAAAATCAAAGCTGCGCAAAAATTAATGCAGGAACGTGAAAAAGAACATTTTCTTTTGCTCTCTCTCAGCAATAGTTTTGCGCGCTGTTTAGATTATGATGAATTTTTAAATGTTGTAAATCAGGAATTAAAAGACCATTTATTATTTGATTTTTTAGCAATAGGAACAACAGATCAGCATGAAAAACAATATCAGTTGTTTTTTCACAGCGATCAAAAAATTGCAAAATCCAGCGAAGGATTGTGCTACGATGTAAACGACTGTTTTTTTTATGAAGCACTTCGATCTGCTGATCCTGTCAGGATTGATCTGGGTTTGCCCAATCCTAAAAAAAATGCAATACCTCCTTTTATAACCAATACTTCCGTATTTGGAATGCGGGAACTTGTAATTTTACCTTTAGAATATCACAAACATAATCCTTCGGTTTTATTTCTCTTTTTTAGAAAGCCCCAAACCCTCGATAGAAATGCAATTCGTTTGCTAAAAGGTTTGACATTGCCATTGGCGCTGGCTGTTTCGAACATTCTCGTTATGCGAAAATTAGAAAACAAGCATGAAAATGTATCACTTTCTGATATTTTGAAATTTAATCCGGCAAAAAGTCAAAAAGAAGAAAACAATACGAAAATCATAGGAAACAGTGTTGCCATAAAAAAAGTAAAAACCCTTATACATCAGGTTGCCCCGTCAGACAGCGGCGTACTTATACTTGGCGAAAGCGGCACAGGAAAAGAGGTTGTAGCCAGCGAAATCCACACCAATTCCAGCAGAAGTGAGAAGCCAATGATCAAGGTTAATTGTGCTGCAATTCCTGTACATTTAATCGAGAGCGAACTTTTTGGACATGAAAAAGGGAGTTTTACAGGAGCAGTAGAAAAGCGAATTGGTAAATTTGAACTGGCCAATAATGGCACTTTATTTTTAGACGAAATAGGGGACCTTCCGCTGGAAATGCAAACCAAATTATTACGCGTATTACAAGAAAGAGAATTTGACCGGATTGGAGGTAAAAAAGCCAAAAAAGTCAATGTTCGAATCATTGCCGCAACAAACAAAGATTTGCAGCTTGAAATGCAGGAAGGACGTTTTAGAAAAGATTTATTCTACAGGTTAAATATTTTTCCCGTTACCATTCCGCCGCTTCGGGATCGTAAAGAAGATATTCCGGATTTATGCCTTCATTTTTTGAATAAATATTCCATTAGCACAAAAAAGAAAAACAAGACTTTATCTGCTCATGCCTTAAAAGAAATTATCCATCATTCGTGGCCTGGAAATATTAGGGAATTAGAACATTGTATAGAAAGAAGCATTCTTTTAGCTGATGGAACTGTTATTAATGACGTGAGTTTTTTATTGGATAACGAAAAAATCCTGGCTTCCAATATCCATTCTGAGTTTCGAATCAAGTCTTTGAAAGAAATGGAAAAAGAATATATTCTAAAAGTCATAAAATTATGCAATGGCCGAATCTCCGGTCCAAATGGAGCCGCAGTAAAATTAGAAATTCCATCAACAACCTTAATCTCTAAAATGCAGAAACTGGGAATAAAGAAACAGCATTTTTTAGAATAGTTTTCATTCTCAGCTGTAAATCTATGATATATCGTTAAAATAAAAAAGCTTAAATTTTTTTAAAGTATTGATTTGTAGTGGTTTATTTTAAAGGAATACTCTTTGGATAATAATTCATGAAACCATAATTAATTTAATTATAAAATCATGAACACAAATCAAAGTACAGTTCCGGTTGCAGATGATAATGCAATATCGAGAGAAATTAAAGTTTTTTTAAAAGCGCTGAATTCCGGAGGAGTTCCATTAGAATCTTTGCTGCCTTTAGAAGCAAGGGAAGTTTTAGTAGGAGCGCAAAAATCAGTAGAAGTTGATTATTCAGGAATTCAGGAATCTGAAAAGACAATTGAGCAAGACGGCTTCACGATAAAACTGAACATTGTTGAACCCGAAGGAAACAAAGAAAAACTTCCGGCTTTTATTTTTATTCACGGCGGTGGATGGGTTTTAGGCGATTATCCCACACATAAAAGAATGGTAAGGGATTTAGTAGTATTATCCGGAGCCACAGGAATTTTTGTGAATTACACACCAACACCGGATGCAAAATATCCGCAGGCAGTAAATGAAATCTATGCCGCTACAAAGTGGATTGCAGCAAACGGAAATGAGATTAACGTTGACGGAAATACAATTTCTGTAGTAGGAAACAGTGTAGGCGGAAATATGACAGCCGTAACAGCTTTGAAAGCCATAGAGAATAACGGACCAAAATTACAATCTCTTGTATTATTCTGGCCAATTGTTGCAGCAAATTTTGAAACAGATTCGTACAAACAATTCGGAGAAAACCGTTTTCTGACCACTTCATTAATGAAATGGATGTACGATTTATATACCACAGATCCTGCAGAACGTGAGCAAATTTATGCTTCTCCGCTAAATGCCACTTTAGAACAATTAAAAGATTTTCCTCCAACATTAATTCAGGTTGCAGAAGCTGATGTACTTCGTGATGAAGGAGAAGCTTTTGGAAGAAAACTGGATCAGGCAGGAGTTTCTGTCACTACAATTCGTTATAACGGAACCATTCATGATTTTGGATTGCTAAATCCGCTGGCACATATTCCGCAGACAAAATCTTTATTTGTTCATGCTGCAGCTGAACTTAAAAAATACCTTTTCAAAAAATAATAATCTTAAAAATCTAAAAATGAAAACTATAAAAAAAATAACCAGTGTTTTATTGGTCCTCGTATCAGTAGGTTTATTGTCTTCGTGTGCAAAACAAAAAGAAGATAAATCACCGGAAAATAGTACAGTTGCAACAACCGGCGCAAGAGCAGAATATATAGAAGTTGAACCCAATGTAAGATTGCATATTACTGATGTTGGCGATGGCAAACCGGTAGTTTTGATTCACGGTTATCCGTTAAGTGATGCGATGTGGGAATACCAGTATCATGCTTTGGTACAAGCAGGTTATCGTGTAATTGGGATCACTTTAAGAGGATTTGGACAATCTGATAAACCATACGGGAAATACAATTATGATCAGTTTGCATCAGATATTAAAACCGTTTTAGACAAACTTGATATAAAAGATGCAGCAATTGGCGGTCACTCTATGGGAGGCGCAATTGCTTTGCATTATGTAGCAAAATACGACGGCGCACATATTAACAAATTAGCCCTATTTGCAGCGGCGGCACCATGTCATACTAAAAAAGCCGATTATCCTTATCCGTTTTTTACGAAAGATGACATTACGCAATGGGTGAATTTAAACAACTCAGATCGTCCGGCTTTATTGGCTGCAATTGGCGGTTATTTTACTTTGTCAGCAACATCTGTTTCTCCCGGAATTGGTGCCTGGTTAGGCTCAATCGAAATGCAGTCCTCGCCATACGCAATGGAGCAGGCTTTGATCGCTTTGCGTGATGAAGATTTAAGAGGTGATTTGCCTAAAATAAAAGTACCTACATTAATTTTTAATGCCAGAGAAGATAAGATTGTTTCTTTTGCTTTGGCAGAACAAATGAATAAGGCAATTGCTGGTTCTGTGCTGATTCCGTTTGAGAAAAGCGGTCACGCATTGTTCATAGAAGAAAAAGATAAATTCAACGAAGAGTTTATTAAATTTCTAAAAAAGTAAGCTAATTATTTAATTCAAAATGCCATACCAATCTTGAAATTTTAAGGCTGGTATGGTTTATTTATAAAAAATCAAAATATAAAATAATGGAAAACATACACCAGAAACCTTCATTTGATACCGTTACCGAAGCATTAAAATGGCTTAGCGAACAAGGATTTACAAAAGATTTTAATATTGCCGAAGATTGCATACTATATGATAATGGTGCCGAATCATTATCGCCGGATGAATTTACGATCGAATATTATTTTAGGTTTGAAGGAGATTCAGATCCTGACAATGAAGATATCGTGTACGGAATAAGTTCTGCCAAACAGGATATTAAAGGTGTTTTAATGAGTGCTTTTGGAATGTATGCTGATCCTATTTCAACAGACATGATCAGAAAGCTCGCTATACACTAAAATTTATAGTTTTATGAGATTTTGTCGATAGATTACAATCTGGAAGATATTTTAACCAATTAAAAATACTACTTTTACCGCATTCGCTAAATTTAGCAGTTACTTAAGTACTGCTAAATGAGGTACATCTCCAAAAGTTAAATTATTACCAGATTTCTATAATGACTAAAAATTTAGATATTTCTACAACAGAAGATTTTTTAGAAAAACTAAAAACCCGTACGGCGACCTCTCATAAAAAACTGGAAAGTCTTACTGTATCAGCATCTATTCTTGCTCCTAATATGCAAATAGATGATTATTGCCATTATCTTTCTCTTATGTATGAGGTGTATTACAGTACACAGGAAGTTGTTTTTCCGGTACTTAATGATCTTATTCCGGATTTAAAAGAAAGAGAAAAAACACAACTGATTCAGGATGATCTTTCTTTTTTGAATTATACGAAAAATAAATCGGCATCTGTTTTTAAAAATGAAAATATAAGTATTCCATTTGCTTTAGGAATGCTTTACGTGGTAGAAGGATCAACACTTGGCGGAAGATATATTTTGAAAAATGTAGAAACTATTCCGGGATTAGACCAGCAAAAAGGAGTTTCTTATTTTACGGGATATGGTAATAAAACCGGAAGTTACTGGAAAAATTTCCTGAACCTGCTTACCGCTTATGAAGAAGAAAATAATTGTGAAGATGAAATTATAGAAGGTGCTGTCTACGCTTTTGACTGTATTTATAACCATTTTTTGAATACAGGTAAAAATGAAGATTAAGGATATTGTAAACCGCGATTTGGTCACCCTTACAAATTGTGAGCATGAACCCATACATATTCCGGGAAGTATTCAGCCGCATGGTTTTTTACTGGGAATAAATTTAGACTGGAAAATCGAATTTTGTACTGGCAATATCTCGTCTTTTCTTGATGTGGCCTACAACGAAATATTGGGACATAAATTCACTGAAATTTTTGGCGCTCCGGCACAAAAAGAACTTTATGATTATGTACACAATCAAAAAGAACAACTTGTTTTTCCGCTTGAAGTAGAATTAAAAGGAATTGCATTTCAGGTTAACATACATAAATCCGGAGCTGTATATGTGCTCGAAGCAGAGCCTCAATCTTCAGGAAAAGAACAATTAGCAGATATTTATGCACAAACCATTCAGTTTGTGTCTAATATGAACAATACACGATCGCTAAAAGAACTTTGTGCGCTTGTTGCTGAAGGAACACGTGAAATAACAGGCTATGACCGTGTGATGATTTATCGTTTTGATGAAGAATATAATGGTGAAGTTTTTGCCGAAAGCTGTAGAGAAGATATAGAACCATTTTTGGGACTTCATTATCCGCATACAGATATTCCGGTTCAGGCAAGAGAATTGTACATGAAAAATCAAATACGGCTTATTGTCGATATTGGTTATCAGCCCGTACCAATTTATACTATTGACGATCAGGAAGATAAAAATCTTGACCTGAGTCTTTCCATACTTAGAAGTACGTCACCAATTCATGTTGAATATCTTAAGAATATGGGCGTTGGCGCAACGCTTACAATCTCGCTTATTCACCACGACAGATTATGGGGATTAATTGCCTGTCATCATTATTCGCCTAAAAATATTTCGCCGGAAATTAGGCTCGCAGCCAAACTTCAGGGACAGTTTATTACTTCTCAGATAGATTTAAGACAATCTAATGATGAATATGAAGTTGCGCGTAAAACAAATATGGCGCTTGAACGGTTAACGGCTTTAAGCCTTCCGTTAGAACATGAATCGTTTGAAATTATCAGCGCCAATCCTGAATTATTAAAACTGTGCAATGCATCCGGAGTTTCGATTTGTATTGGCGGTAAAACATATAAAAGCGGAATTACTCCATCAGACAAAGAGATAGACAAAATCATCTCAGCAATGCAGTCTCATGAATACGGAAAAACATTCAGTACTAATAAACTTAGCAATTATGTGCCGGATTTGATCAGCTATGAACATATTTCAGGTATTATTTTTTATGCTTTGGGCAGTGGCAATAATATTATTTGGTACAGACCAGAAACGGTTGCCGTTATAAATTGGGCAGGAGATCCGGAAAAAGCCATTATTATTGACAGTAAGGGATTACACCCCAGAAATTCATTTAATTTATGGAAACAAATCATTAAAGATCAAAGTAAAGCCTGGTTACAGCCGGAACTAAACGCAGCTGCAACTTACGCGCATTCTCTTCATAATCAGATTATAATGCTGTTGTTAAGTGAAGAAGAAGAGAAATATAGAAATTTAAGTGATGTATTGAGGGAAACAAACCTGGAACTTGAAAATATTAACTGGATTAGTACGCACGATTTGCAGGAACCTTTACGCAAGATTCAGTTTATTGCTTCAAAAGTACTTTCAGATGTTAATGATGTTCCTTCGGTGACTATTATAGATTCATTGCAGCGTGTAACAAAATCTGCCAACAGAATGCAGAATTTGTTAGTAGACATTCTCAAATATACCCGAATAAAGAATACGAAAGAATCTTTTGAAAAAGTGAACCTGAATCATATTCTGGAAGAAACATTGCTGGACATGAAAGAGGTGATTCAGGAAAATAAGGCAATTTTTGAATGTGAGAATCTGCCCGAAGTTCATGCAGTGCCATTTTTAATGAAACAATTGTTCTCTAATATTATACAAAATTCACTAAAATACGCATCGTTAGACAGACTTCCGGTAATTAAAATTACAGCATCACAAGAACCTGAAATCAATGAATATTCTAATAAAGTATATTGCAATTGGATAACTTTTGCAGATAACGGAATTGGTTTTGAGCAGGAATATGCTGAATCTATTTTTAAGATATTTACCAGATTGCATACTCTCGAAAAATACGACGGATCAGGAGTTGGTCTGGCATTGTGCAAAAAAATAATGCAAACCTGCAACGGAAATATCCGCGCGGTAGGGACATTGAATAAAGGAACAGAAATTACGATTTATTTCCCTTGCGATCCTGAGGATTCGCTTATTTAATTCCTTTTATTAAAGAGCAAAAATCCAATAAAGGCGGGAGCATATTATACACTAAAAGTTGTGAAGGGATCAATCTTTACAACTTTTAGTTTTTAGATTATTTTCTACTGTAAAGTGAGCCGTTTTTTATTGACTTTTTGTCTAATTTTCCTTTCTCATATAGTTCTTCTAAAATAATTTGAGATTCAGGATACGATATATTATTAATAACAGCATATTCTTTTGGTGTTAATGTGGGATAGATTTCAAACATCGATACGGCATCTTTATTTATGATCTTCTTTTTAGCTTCGGGAAATAATGCCAGTATTGCATTTTCATAAGAAATATAAGGTTTAGATCCATAAACTGTGAGCTGATTGTTATTTTCATCAGCAAAAAACATAGTAGGAAAACCTCTCACACCAAGTGTTTTAGCCAGGTTCAAATCGTCCTGAAAAAGTTTTTTCGCATCTCCTTCATAATCTTCCTTCAGTTTTTCGATATTAAGACCGGTAATTTTTGCTGCTTCTGCTATGTTTTCCCATTTCGAAATATTTTTCTTTTCCAGGTATAATTTTTCACGAAGAACCCGCATAAATTTCACCGCTTTTTCCTTGTCCTGAATTTGTGCCGCTTTTACAGCAATACAAGAAGGATAAGAAGAATCCAGAGGATCTTCAAGCCATACATTTCCATCAATTGGCATTTCATAATGCAAACTCGCCTCGTCCCAATGGTGCGCTACATCTGCAGGTTTGCTGATGCCGCCGCTGTTGTAATTCCAATCCGGTAATAAACCGCCCATTCTGTAATCTATACTAATATAATCGCCATATTCCAGTTTTAATTTTCTTAGCTGAGGCTCAATTCCCCAACACGACGAACAAATAGGATCTGTATAATAAATTATTTTTACAGGTATATTTCCTGTCTGGATATTTGCTTTTTCAGGTGTTATTTGGTTAGTAATTATTTCACAGGTTCCGCTTACAGGATCGCACAACAACGGATTGGTTTTATTTTCATTCATTTTAGAGTTGGTTTGTGACTGTAAATTGCTGCTACAAATCAGGATTAATAAGAGCGAAAGTAATTTCATCTGACTGTTTTTAATTTACGCTTCGGATTTAATTTTTAAATTTACACAAAGTTCGTTCGTATTTAATCACAAGTCAATTAGTCTAAAAAATATGACTACAGAAAAAGAAAATGAATGTCCGGCCCAGGGACTTTTAAAGTTATTATCAGGCAAATGGAAACCAGAGATTTTTTTATTGGCTGTTGAGAAGCCTTTACGTTTCAACGGACTTTTAAGAGATCTTAAAGGAGCGAACAAACAATCTGTTGCTGTCGCACTTCGTGAACTAGAGGATTTTGGACTTTTAGATAAAAAAGTAATCAAGCTAAAACCTTTGCATATTGAATATGCCTTGTCAGAAAAAGGAAAATCCTTAATCCCTGTTTTCAGGCAGTTGGAACTTTTTTTGGAAAAATAAAATGCCAGCCACATATAAAATAATACTTAATGATTTATCAAAAAATTAAACGCCTTTATAACCTTTCGGAAAGTGAAAATTTTGGATTTTCAGAAGCAGAAATTCTTGAACTTGAAAGAAGATTAGATACAACATTGCCTGTAAAACTTAAAGAATATTATCTGGAATTAGGGAAAGAAGAAAATCTGAATTATTCCTTTAATCAGCTTTTGAAACTTAACAATGAAGTTGGATTTTCGGATGACGGATATTTAGTTATTTACGAAGAAAACCAGGCTGTAGCATTTTGGGGAATCAAAAAAGAAGATTTAATACTTGATAATCCTTCAGTTTATGGCAATTATGACACGATCGAAAAATCAGATTGGGAAATTGAAACCCGGACAACTGAGCAATTCTTTCTGTTTATGGCTGTTTTTAATGGTACTTTAGGCGGATTAAAGTATAACGGAAATTATTTTGGCACGGTTGATTCAGATATTGTAAAATTTGTAGAGCAAAACTGGACTTTAGTACCGGAAATTAGTCGCGATAATCAAAAAGTATATACTGATGATTATAATGAGATAATCAGTTTGTCTTTTGATAAAACGAATACTTGCACCGCAGTTTTTATTGGAACAAGCCATCAGGATCGTTTTGATAGCATTTTAGAAAATTTAGATATTGATTGGTCTTATCTTTCATATGATGATGAAGAGGATGAGGAATAATTTATAATAGAAAATTAATGCTTTTAAGAATGAGCATAATAAATCATGTGGCGAATATTGCGTTATAAAAACAATACAATTTAATATGAAAATGTACATTTTAGTTAAACGGGACGTTCCCGATAAACTTGTTCCGGTAATAGCCGCGCACGCTTCTTTAGCTTGTTTTAGAAAGTTTGAACATAACGAAAATATGCAGAAATGGATCAACGGAATATTTAAAAAAGTAGTTTGTGCAGTCTCTGAAACAGAGTTTATAAACGCACAAAAAGAAGCTGACAACATTGTATTAACAGAATCGTCTTTAGAAAATCAGGAAGTTTGTATCGCATTTGTGCCAAGGGAAGAATATCACAAAATGTTTAAATTCTTCAAAATGTGGACACCAAAAGATAATTTATAAGAATGAATAACGAAATAGCAATAGAAGAAATCAGGGAAAATACCTTTTTCTGGAAGTTTTATTTATGTTGGTTCAGAGGCTTTGATGATAAAGAAGAAATTAATATTGATGAAGCAGTTGAAGTTATAGAAACCAATGAAATCGATTTTTATAATTGGGAGCGACTATTTTTCAATCATGAATCAATAGACGAAAACCCAAGATATATTACGGCTAATCTAACAGATAATTTGAATTTTGCCGTTGAATTTCAGGAATACGAAATCAATTTTTTTCTGAATGATATTTATATTGGTAATCTGGGAGGTCATTTTGAAGCATGGTTTTTCACATGCGATGAATTGCTTGCTTTTGAAAAACATCCCATTTTCTTTTTGCTTCTTTTACCAATGACAGGAATACAAGAAAATCAGAAATCTTTTTTAAAACCAATAATTACAAAGCATTTGGAGTCCATTCCTAAATTTGAATCCCATTCAGAATATATTGCAAATTGTATTTTAAATGGTTTAATAATGGAATCTCAATTTCAGGAAACAGATGGAATTGGTTTAACAAATAATGAAAATCACAGTGTAAGGAATGTAATAAAATATCCGCGTTATCTGGAAGATGTAAAAGAGCTGAATAATATTCTTCAGTCTTTAAAATAATACCCTTTTACACTCTATACTTTCGCGTTAAAATTTCCCATCCATTAAACTTTTATTAACAAAAACTAACTTGTCATTAGTTTATATTTGTAAGGCAAAAAAAATAATTTTAAGCCTGAAAATATGAAAATCAACGCATTTAAGATTTATAGTTTCCTGTTTTTTGCTTTTTCGATAACGGCATATAGTCAAAATGTAAAATTGCTAAATGTTGACCAATTAAACGAAAGAATCAAAAACGGAAAAGACAGCACTTATGTAGTCAACTTTTGGGCAACCTGGTGCGCACCGTGTATTAAGGAACTGCCGCACTTTGAGAAGCTAAATGCCGAATATAAAGCAGAAAAATTAGCGGTTTTACTGGTGAGTGTAGATTTTAAATCAAAATTAAATTCAGCTGTAATTCCTTTTGTCAAAAGAAAAAACATGAAAAGTAATGTTTTTCTATTGAATGAAAGTAATCCGCAGGAATATATCGACCGCATAGAACCAACGTGGTCAGGAAGTATTCCCGCGACGATTTTTATAAAAGGCGATAAAAGAAAATTTATTGAATCAGAACTAACCTACGAACAATTATTAACTGAATATAAAAAACTATAATTATGCAAAAGTTCATTACAACAATCACGGTACTAGTATTTAGTATCTTATTTGCTCATGCGCAAAGCACAACACTTAAGGCGGGAGAGCAGGCACCGGAATTCAAATTAAAAAATGTTGACGGCAAAGAGATTTCTTTTGCAAGTTACCCAAAAGCAAAAGGTTTTATCGTTGTTTTTACCTGTAATACTTGTCCGTATGCAGTGGCATATGAACAAAGAATAATCGATTTGGATAAAAAATTCAAACCACAAGGATATCCTGTAATCGCCATTAACCCAAATGATCCTGAAGCTTCTAAAGCTGATGCATTTGATAAAATGCAACAATTAGCAAAAGATAAAAAATATCCTTTCCCGTATTTATTTGATCAGGGACAAGTTGTTACAGACCAATACGGAGCAAAACATACGCCGCATCTTTTTATTGTTTCTAAAACATCAAAAGGGAACATTGTAGAGTATGTAGGAGCGATTGATAATGATCCGGAAGGAACTAAAACAGAGAAAACAAAATATGCAGAGGATGTTATTGCAGCATTAAAAAGCAATCAAAAACCAGCTATAACTCAAACTAAAGAAATAGGCTGTACAGTAAAAAGAAAAGCGAAAGCCTAATTTTACAGAATAGATATAAAAAAAGCCTCATTATGAGGCTTTTTTTATGAGTTAACTTTATTTCTTTTTTAGTTTTTCCTTAAAAAAATCTATAGTTCGTGTCCACGATAAAGTTGCTGCTGCTTCATCATATCGTGGCGTTGTATTGTTATGAAAACCATGATTTACATTAGGATAAAAGTAAGCGGTGTTTTCGACTTTGTTTTTGTTAAGTACTTCCTGAAATGCCGGCCAGCCTTCGTTTACACGAGTATCAAGACCTGCATAATGCAATAATAACGGCGTTTTTATTTGTTCAGCTTCTTCTTTTGTTGGCTGTCCGCCATAATACGGAACCGCTGCTTTTAAAGCAGGGATTTTTACTGCCATCATATTCGAAATCCATCCGCCAAAACAAAATCCAACTACACCAATATAGCCGTTACAATCCGGATGTGATTTCAGGTATTCATACGCTGCAATAAAATCTTCGAGCATTTCTTCGCGCGTACGTTTTTTTTGTAATTCACGTCCCGCATCGTCATTGCCGGGATAACCGCCTAGCGGAGACAAGGCATCCGGAGCAAGTGTAATAAAACTTTCGATTGCGGCTCTTCGGCCTACATCTTCAATATAAGGATTAAGGCCCCGATTTTCGTGTACAACAATGATTCCGGGTAATTTCTTTTTGGTTTCTGAGGGTTGGGATAAAAGTCCTTTTATGCTTCCGCCGCCTTTTGGGGAATCATAGGTAATATAACCTGCTTTTAATCTGGGATCTGTGGGCTGCACTACTATGCTGTCGACGTAATTAGGTGTCATAAAGCTTAAAAGCGAAGGCAGCGTAACGGCTCCAACGGCAAATATAGACAGCTTTTCGACAAATTGTCTTCTATTGATTTTATTATGGGCATAATCGTCATATAAATCAAATACTTCCTGACTGATATCTTCTTTGGTTAGTTTCTCCATAGCTTTAAATTTTGATAACTAATTTAGCAAATAAAATGAAAAAAGCCTGTAGGGAACTACAAGCTTTTTAGCTTTTTCATAAAAACCGGAAACACTTCGTTTAATTCATCAAAAAGTGGATTATTGCGGTTCTTTAGTTTTACTTCACTAAACAATTTTAATCCAAGTGCAAATTGTGTTGCTTCGTTAGGATCTTCAAAAATGTTTTTGTCTTTTATTCGTTCTATGATATTGAATATTTCGTCATGATTATCGAACTGTATTCCAAGTTCTCTTGCGGGTTCTGTTTCGCCGTTTGCATATTCTTTCAGGCTTAAAGTCAGATAATATTTGTTTGATCTTTTTTGCATGGTATTTATATTATAATAATTATTTTAACCATTTTTCTACAATGGTTTTAAAAGTTTCCTTGTACTGTTCACCAACCGTTATTTCGGTTTTATTAATGAATATTGAATTTTTACTGATGGAGTTTATTTTCTCTAACGGAACAATAAAAGAACGGTTGATTCGCATAAACTTTGATGCCGGTAATTTTTCTTCAAGTGCTTTAAGAGAGATCAAGGACATTACTGATTTTTGCGCATCTTCAAAATGAACTTTTACATAATCCTTTAGACTTTCTATATATAAAATATCCTTTAATGAAATTCTTACCCATTGATATTCTACTTTTAAAAAAATAAATTCATCATCTGCAGTTACAGAATGATATTGATTTGCAGCTTCTTCCGACATTTGAAGGACTTTGTTCGCGGCTCGTAAAAACTCTTCGTAGCTAAAAGGTTTTAAAAGATAATCTACGGCATTTACCCGGTAACCTTCAATGGCATAATGGTTGTAAGCGGTCGTAAAAATAATTTTAGGCAATGGTCCTGGCTGTTCCTGTAAAAGTCTTGCTAGTTCCATACCGGTTAGATTTGGCATATTAATGTCCAGAAAAACAATGTCCGGCTGTTGTTCCCTAATCAAACTCATGGCTTCTACAGCATTATCGCAACTGCATGCCAATTGCAAAAAAGGGGTTTGTGCTATAAAAGTTTCCACTAGTTTTAAGGCAAGTGGTTCATCATCTACTGCTATACATTTTAATACAATCATTGTTCTAAAGTTATTTGCAGATTTACTCTGTATTTGCCATTTTGGTCTAAACCGCACGTCATAACATGACGATGTGGATATATCAAATGCAATCTGCGTTTTGTGTTCGTTAATCCAATTCCGCCCTGATCATTTGTTGAAGTTTTTTCGAAAAAAGTATTTACTACCTCAAATTCAAGATTGTTTTCTTTTTGTCTGAGTTTAATATGTATTTCACTTTTGTCTGTAGCATGTATGCCGTGTTTAAAAGCATTTTCTACTAAAGGTAATAACAACATGGGAACAATTGGGTAATCGTGTATTTTTTCCGGAATATCTGTTGTGATTGTCAGTTTGCTGTTGGCTCTAAGCTTCATCAAAGCGATAAAATCTTTCATGAAGTCAGCTTCTTTCAATAAAGTCGTTCTCTCGCCCTCTGTGCTGTAAAGCAAGTAACGCATCATACGGCTTAAAGTATGAAGGGCATTACGAGAATCCTCGATATTGGTGTACGTAAGAGAATAAATACTATTTAATGAATTAAAGAAGAAATGAGGATTAATCTGCGCTTTCAGCATAGCAAGTTCTGCCATGGTTTTATCCTGTTCCAGTTTTTGTTTGTGCTGTGCTGCCTTTTGCCAATGATGGAGCATTGCCCAGCTCGTACTAATTCCTAAAACCAATAAGGTAAGCATAAAAACGTAATTGTCGAAATAAGGGTTCTTGTATTTTTTAAACCCTAATACCAAACTTACTTTAGTATGCAGATCAGTTTGGGAAGTAAAAAAATAAGCAATAAGCTGCATGACAAAAATCATCAGAAACGCCCAAAACAAAAAAGGAGATGTATTGTCCTTAATGATGGTTTTTGGTACGATGATTTTGGCATTAGAATAGAATATTACGATAAGTAAAACCAGTACAATCATCTGCCACAGCCAAAAAACAGAAGGCAGTACCACATTCCAGGTTATGGGGATGTAAAATAACATTATAAAACCCAATAATAACCAGGCAAGAATATGTAATCCTGTGAATATATAAGGTTTAAAAAAGTTGAGTATCATTTGTTTGGTAATTTTATGACAATATTACATTATATTTATAAAAGATATAAAAGCAATCGCCAAAAATGGAATCAGAACCTTTAAAAACCATTTTAGAGCCGACGAGCCTATTCTAAATTGTGTTGATATTACTAAACAAACTTCTATCGGTTCTTAAGTTATATCTATCGATTGTTTCTGGCCCTCCGTCTATTGGAAATTTTTTGCTTACTATATTTCAGTTATTTTGTTTTCGATATAAATTGATAATTACACATTTTTCACAATGAATAAGCAATCCTTTTTAAGCATTCTCGCTGCAGCTGTTATTATCGCATCTTGCGGTAATAAAAACGACAAATCGGCTCAGGCCGGAGGTGCGCCTCAAGTAAAAGAGTATAAAACGCTGACTTTGCAGACACAATCAGCTACTTTAAATACAGACTTTCCTGCCAGTATTCAGGGACAGCAAAATATAGAAATCCGACCAAGAGTAGAAGGGTATATCGATAAGATTTTTGTCGATGAAGGTGCTGTTGTAAAAGCAGGACAACCCTTATTTAAAATCAATGCACCAGAATATGAGCAACAAGTGCGTACAGCATCTGCCAGTATAAAAAGCGCTCAGGCAAGCTTAAGTTCAGCAAAACTGGCTGTAAACAAAGTAAAGCCACTTGTAGAAAAAGGGATCATTAGTAAGTATGATCTTGAATCAGCACAATATACCTATGAATCAGCATTGGCAACATTAGCGCAGGCAAATGCAGCTTTAGTAAATGCCAAAACTAATTTGGGATATACTACAGTTACAAGTCCTGTTAATGGAGTTGTAGGTTCAATTCCGTTTCGTTTAGGAAGCTTAGTGAGTTCTAATACTGCAGAACCTTTGACTACAGTTTCAAGTATTGGAAATGTATATGCTTATTTTGCAATGAACGAAAAAGCTTTGTTGAATTTCACCCAAAGTGGTTCAGGAACTTCATTCTCAGAAAAAATCAAGGAATTGCCAGCAGTTTCACTTTTACTTTCAGATGGTTCAGCTTATACTGAAAAAGGACGTATTGAAACTGTAAACGGACTTATAAATACAGAAACCGGTTCTGTAAATATCAGGGCTCGTTTTCCTAATCCAAAAGGTATTATCAGAAGTGGAAGCAGCACAACCGTAAGAATCCCAAATGAAGTTAAAGATGGAATATTGATTCCGCAGAGCGCTACATTTGAACTTCAGGATAAGATTTTTGCCGTTACGGTAGGAAAAGACGGGAAAACAAAAAATGCCAATATCACCGTACTTGAAAACACTGCAGGAAATTATTATGTGGTAACAAGTGGCTTAAAAGCAGGAGACCAAATTGTATTAGAAGGAGTAGCTTCATTAAAAGAAGGAAGCGAAATAAAAACTCACAATCAGAGCCCGGAAGCGGTCTATGCTGAATTAAAATAAGAAAAAATGTTTAAAATATTCATACAAAGACCTGTACTTTCGACAGTAATATCTGTTATTATTGTCATCTTAGGTGTATTAGGGCTTATTGAGCTGCCTATTTCTCAATATCCTGATATTGCGCCGCCAACGGTAAACGTTTCTGCAAGTTATACAGGAGCAAATGCAGATGTAGTACTTAAAAGTATCGTAATTCCGCTTGAAGAGCAAATTAATGGTGTAGAGAACATGACCTACATGACATCTACAGCAACAAACGACGGAAATGCATCTATAAAAATCTTTTTTAAAGTAGGAACAAATCCTGATTTAGCAGCGGTAAACGTTCAGAACAGGGTTTCGAGAGCGACAAGTTTATTACCTGTAGAGGTAACTCAGGCGGGTGTAACCGTAACAAAAAGTCAGAGTAGTAACCTGGTGATTTTCTCTTTGTATAGCGAAGATCCTGCTTATGATCAGACTTTCCTTCAAAATTATGCCAAGATTAATCTTGTTCCTCAAATTCAGCGTGTAGTTGGGGTAGGAGATGTAACCGTTTTTGGTGCAAAAGATTACTCGATGAGAATCTGGCTGAAACCGGATATCATGCAGCAATACAAATTGATCCCAAGTGATATATCAGCTGCTTTGGCAGAACAAAATATCGAAGCTGCACCAGGTAAATTTGGTGAGAATGGAGATCAGGCTTTTCAATACGTAATCAAGTATAAAGGACGTTTGACAAGTGCTCAGGAATTTGGTGATATCGTAATAAAATCTGTTGGAAACGGGCAAATGTTACGATTAAAAGATGTTGCTAAAGTAGAGTTGGGATCTTTAAGTTATTCTTCGACCATTAAAACAAATGGTGTAGAATCTGCTGCGATGGCGATAAGCCAGACTCCCGGATCGAATGCACGTGATGTAATCAACAATTCTAAAAAACTAATTGAAGATGCTGCAAAAAGCTTTCCAAAAGGAGTAAAATATACTATTCTTGTCGATGTCAATGAAAATCTGGATGCTTCTATCGAAAAAGTAATCCATACTTTGATTGAAGCTTTTATATTGGTATTTATTGTAGTATTTATTTTCCTTCAGGATTTCAGATCAACATTAATTCCGGCAATTGCGGTTCCGGTTGCGATTGTAGGAACGTTTTTCTTCCTGAATTTATTTGGGTTTACCATTAACTTGTTAACGCTTTTTGCAATGGTTCTTGCCATTGGTATTGTGGTCGATGATGCGATTGTCGTCGTCGAGGCCGTGCATGCCAAACTGGATCATGGATATAAATCGTCTAAAAAAGCAACGATTGATGCGATGGATGAAATTTCCGGAGCAATTATCTCGATTACTCTTGTAATGGCAGCCGTATTTATTCCGGTTACCTTTATCACGGGATCTACAGGGGTTTTCTATAAACAATTTGGTATTACATTAGCGGTTGCGATTATTCTTTCGGCAATTAACGCCTTGACTTTAAGTCCGGCATTGTGTGCTTTGCTTTTAAAACCACATGCTGACGACCATAAACATAAAAGTTTTATCCAGAGATTCTATACTTCTTTTAACGTTGCATTTGATAATGTGACCAATAAATATAAAAGATCTGTTCAGTTTCTTTCCGTTAAAAAATGGATTGTATTAGCGGCTATTGTTTTTGCTGGTGCAGCCTTATTTTATATGATGAAAACAACGCCATCAGCGTTCGTTCCGGCAGAAGATCAGGGAACTGTTTTTGCCAATATCAGTTTACCGCCATCAGCTTCGATGGAGCGTTCAGATATTATTGCGAAAAAGGTAGATAGTATTGCCAAAACAATTCCGGGTGTTAAAAACACATTGCGTATTGTAGGTCAAAACTTTACAGCCGGAGCAGGAAGTGCTTACAGTATGGTTATTGTAAAACTTGAAACCTGGGAAAAACGTGATTTAAGTGTTAATGATGTAATTGGTCAGCTTTTTGCCAAAACAAGCGGAATTCGTGAAGCTAATATTTTCTTTATTTCCCCGCCAACAATTCAGGGATTTGGACAAAGTGGTGGATTCGAATTTCAGTTGCAGGATAAAGGAGGACATTCTACAGCAGAATTCTATAAAGTGAATACAGACTTTCTGGAAAAACTTTCAAAACGTCCTGAAATACAATATGCTACAACGCCGTTTAATCCTGGTTTTCCTCAATATATGATGGACATCAATCTGGCAAAAGCAAAAGATGCAGGAGTTCCTGTCAATTCGATTCTTTCGACTATGCAGGGTTATTATGGTGGATTGTATGCATCGAATTTTAATAAATTCGGAAAACAATACCGTGTAATGATTCAGGCTTCACCGGAATTCCGTACGAATACTGAAGGGTTAAACAAAATCTTTGTTAGAAACAGCGCCGGAACAATGGCACCAATTACAGAGTTTGTAAAAATGACAAGGGTTTTTGGACCAGAGTCAATTTCAAGGTTTAACTTGTTTACGTCTATTTCTATTACAGGAGCACCAAATCCGGGATTCAGTTCAGGAGATGCCATTAAAGCGATTCAGGAAGTTGCCGCAGAAAATCTTCCGGCAGGTTACGGTTATGAATTCTCCGGATTAACACGTGAGGAATTAGCATCAGGAAGTGAAACTATTTTCATCTTTATATTATGTCTTGTCTTTGTTTACTTTTTATTAAGTGCACAATACGAAAGTTATATTTTACCATTTGCGGTATTATTCTCGATTCCGTTTGGACTGGCAGGAGCTTATTTGTTCTCGATCATATTCAAACTAAACAGTAATATCTATTTGCAAATTTCCCTGATCATGCTTATTGGACTATTGGCGAAGAATGGTATTTTGATTGTTGAATTTGCCCTGGAAAGAAGACGTAAAGGAATGCCAATTGTGCAAGCGGCAGTTGAAGGAGCCGTTGCGCGTTTACGTCCAATTTTAATGACTTCTTTCGCCTTTATTTTAGGGCTTGTTCCTTTAATGTTTGCTTCAGGAGCCGGAGCTGTAGGTAACAAATCAATTGGTACCGGAGCTGTTGGAGGTATGTTGATTGGAACCATTTTAGGAGTATTTGTTATTCCGGTATTGTTTATCATTTTCCAGACTTTACAGGAAAAAGTAAGTGGTCCTGCAAAAGAGGGTTATGATGATGAAGATGACGACGACGAAGTACAACTAATCGAAGCTCATAAAGAGTAATAATTTAATTAAGACAGAGATGACTCATAGTTCAAATAAATATATTATAATGGTAATCGCAGTCACACTTTTTAGTGCCTGCGTTACCAAAAAGTACGAACGCCCCACAACAGTTTCTACAGATAAGCTTTATCGTGATCAGGCTTCTGCCGATTCTGCTACGATTGCCAATATGCCGTGGCAAACGGTTTTTAAAGATCAAAAATTAAATGCTTTAATTCAAAAAGGATTAGATCAGAACCTGAACTTAAAAAATGCGATCGAAAACATCGTTCAGTCGCGTGCTACTTTACGTCAGGCTAAACTGGCCTATTATCCAACGCTTAATGCAGATGCAAACGTAACGCGTAACAAGCAGTCTGAGGCAGGATTGAACTTTCCGGCAGGAATTAATATCAATACCCTGACAACAACGTATAAGTTAGGTTTAAGCACATCGTGGGAAGCAGATATCTGGGGAAAACTAAGCAGTTCAAAAAGAGCCGCTCTTGCCACTTATCTTTCTACAGATGCAGCAAAACAAGCCGTTCAGACCCAATTGATTTCTGATATTGCAAACAATTATTTTTTATTGTTAGCATATGACAAACAATTAGAAATAACCAAATCAACATTAGAAAGCCGTATCAAAAATGTTGAAGTAATTAAAGCACTGAAAGAAGGAGCGATAGTTACTGGTGCTTCTGTAGTACAAAGTGAAGCCAATCAACATGCAGCCGAAGTTTTGATCCCGGATTTAAAAAGAAGTATTCGTGAGACTGAAAATGCTTTGAATATTTTATTAGGACAAGCTTCCGGACCAATTGAAAGAGGAACGTTAGGAGATCAGGTAATTCCTGAAAAGATCGAAATAGGTTTACCGGCCCAATTGCTGGAAAATCGTCCGGATGTTCGTCAGGCCGAATTTAATTTCAGAACGGCGTTTGAAACAACAAATATGGCTAAAACGTACTTTTATCCTAGTTTAACGCTTACAGCAAGTGGTGGATTTTCGAATCTGCAATTAACGGATTTCTTTACTAATTCTGTTTTTTATTCTTTAATAGGAGGATTAACGCAGCCACTTTTTAATCAGGGACTTAATAAAGCAAGATTAACAACGGCACAATCAAGACAAGTACAGGCTTTGAATAATTTTCAGCAAAGTCTTTTAGTTGCGGGTCAGGAAGTTTCAAATGCTTTATATGCGTACGAAATGGCAGTTGAAAAAGAAGATTCAAGAGAAAAACAAATCGAAGCTTTAACAAAAGCAGTCGATTTTACACAACAACTTTTAGAATACAGTTCTGCTACCAATTATACGGATGTATTAACATCTGAGCAAAATCTTTTAGCGGCTCAATTGAGTGGAGTAAATGATAATTTGCAAAAATTGCAAGCTGTAGTCGATTTGTACCGTGCTTTAGGCGGCGGATGGAAATAGATTTATGATCCAATCATATGTACCTTGATGATCATTGTTTAATTGAAATTGTTAAACATAAAACGCCTCACATTCTGAGGCGTTTTTTATTTTATAAATATGTCGGTTGTGAGGAGGTTTTCGTCGATTGGTTTTGCCTTTCCGTATAATCAATAGGGTAAAAGCAAATAAATGGCACTACTTTAGCATTGTATTAAATACATTAATACTAAATACCACAAAAAATGAAAAAAATAGTAATTGCACTAATGCTCCTGATGAGTGTTTTTGCCCACGCGCAAGTTTCGATCAATGTAAATATTGGTACACCTCCAAGTTGGGGTCCACAAGGTTATGACGACAGTAGATATTACTATTTGCCGGATATAGATACCTATTATGATGTAAACCAAAGCCAGTTTATTTATGATAACAACGGTAAATGGGTTCGTGAAAACAGATTGCCTTCAAAATACAGACAATATGATTTGTATTCAGGATATAAAGTAGTCGTAAACGATTATAAAGGAGATAGACCTTATACGTATCACACCAAACACAGAGCCAATTATCCTAAGGGATATCAGGGACCTCCTCAAAAAAACAGAGGAAATAAACCGGATAAGGCCAACAAACAAAAGAATCAGAATGGAAACGGAAACGGAAAAAAAGGTGATTCTAATAAGTCAAAAGGAAATTCTAATAAAGATAAGGGTCACGGACATGATGATCGTCACTAAATAACAGAATTAATTTTAAAAAATGCCTCAGAAATGGGGCGTTTTTTTGTTTTGTATATAATTTAGAGAGAATTAAAAGATGATTTTAGCAAAGTTCTTTTGGAAAAATTATTCCATTAGAATTGTTTTTTTAGAAGTTATAAAAACAAAAAAGGCTGTCTGTTAAGACAACCTTTAATGACTAATAAAATAAAAAAGTATTCTAAAGCATTTACTTACCTGGTTGGCTTTCCGGACTCATAATTACTTCAACACTACTGGAACTATCTATAATTTGTTTGCTTAATTGCTGAATCGTTTTTAGACTAATTTTGGCAATTAAGTTTTTGTACTCATCGTCTGCCAGAAACGGAATCTGGTTCATGCTGACGTTATAGATAGTATTACTCCAAAAAGAATTTGTTTTCATAGATTCTTCTCTGTTTTTTATAAGCGCTTTTTTGATGTCTTCAAAATCGCTGCTAATCGCTGGTTTTGATTTTAAATCATTGATTTCTTTCCATACAATCTGCATTAATTTCTCTTCCTTTTCAGGATTGCAATCAAAACCAAGAGCTAAATTATATTGTGGTTTTGGTGTTATTTCCAGACTTCCGCTAACATTTACACCATAGCTTCCGCCTTCTTCTTCGCGAATTGTTTGTAGAAAACGTTTAGACAATAATTCACCAATAATATACATTCCGATGGCGTTTTCCTGACTGTATTCCATTTTTCCGGTTAAATGCAAATAAGCCGTTGTTTTAGGAATTTCCATTGCTCGTTTAAAATGAACTTCGGTTTTTCCTTTTTTAGGTTCCAGGTTATGGTCTGTAAAAGTTTCTGTTGCGTTTGCATTTCCTTTTATATTCCCAATATATTTCTGAATTAAACCAAGCGCGGAATCCGGAATATTCCCAACAAAAACAAAAGTAAAATCGGCAGCATTATTAATTCGCTCTTTATAGATTTGTGTCGCTTTTTGCAGGTCGATATTCTCAAGGAATTTTTCGTTGAAGATAAACGTACGGGCATTATGATTTGAATTTGCAAGAGATACAGTGTCTTTAAAAGCATTTGCATTATCTTTTTTAATGTTCTCTAAACGGTTTTGATATTGCGTTTTTAGAATGCTGTAAATATTTGGGTCAAAACGAGGTGCTTCAAACGAAAGATATAACAATTGCAGCATCGTTTCGAGATCAGCCTGATTTGAACTTCCCTGAAATCCTTCGGTGTTTTCGCCAATAAACGGAGTTGCCTGAGCTACTTTTCCGGTTACTTTTTCTTTTAAGCCGGTATTGTCAAAATTGCCAAGTCCTGATGATCTTGCAATTGTGGTTGCAATTTCTGCCGAGGCTAAATTTTCATTCTTTATCAACGATTTTCCACCTTTACTAAAAGCCGAAAACACGATTTGATCCTGAGAATGTTTGGTTGGCAAAATGATAATATTGGCACCATTTTCAAGCGTATATCCTTTTGCATTATTAATTCCCGGCACCTCAAATGTTTTTTTGATGGCAGCAGGTTTTAAATCTTTGTCGACCAGCGGATCATTGTTTTCCTTTTTTGAATAAGGTTCCAAAGCCATGGTTTCGACCTTTTTCATTACATCAACAACGGCTTCTTTTTTAGGGAAATCATTTTGATCTTTATCAGATCCGGATATTAAAACTATTTGATCTACAGGTTTCTGAATCGTTTTTACATAAGCATTCAGCTCTGTAAGGGAAATGTTTTTTATGATTCCAACGATAAGATTATAATCATCTTGTGGGGCAAGAAAGGGTTTTGCTTTCAAAAAATAGTTGGTTAGTTTATCTGCCCAGCTATCATTATCGACTTTATCTTTATTTTTAATAAAATCATCATATGAACTGATAAAATCTTTTTTTGTACGATCTAATTCTGACTGAACGGCACCAAAACGTTTCATACGTTCCGTCTCTGTATAAACATCCTGAAATGCTTCTAATACCTTTCCTTTTTTGGCTAAAGCCGAAATATTAAAAGAAGTATTTAATCTTGAAATAGGCTCAAAATAGCTTTTTAAACTCAAACCTGAACTTTGATTTTTTAAGATTAATTCTCTAAAACGATTGTTTAATATACTGGTATAAAATGAGTTCATTACATTCGTACGCGTAACAAGAGAATCTTTTACCAATGGCTCATCAAGCACATATTTTAAAGTAACAGATGCTGAATTTGCTTCTTTGTCTGTTGCTGTGACAAAATAAAATTCGTCGTGTTTAGGAATGTCATAATAAGGACGCGGAGTTGCTTTTTTTGCCAAAGGAATTCCGGAAAATATAGATTTTACTTTCTCTTCCATTGTTTTTACATCAATATCTCCCACAATAATCACCGCTTGCAAATCCGGACGGTACCATTTTTTATAGTAGTTTCTAAGTTCAGCATATTTAAAGTTGTTGATGATATTAAGATCACCAATAACATCCCGTTTACTATACTGTGAATTGTAGTATAAAACCTGATCTGTTTGCATTTTTAAACGAAAATCGCTTGTTCTGCGGGTTCTCCATTCTTCCCTGATTACACCTCTTTCTGCATCGATTTCCTGATTCGTCAATGACAAAGATCCTGACCAGTCATGTAAAATCCAAAGTGTAGAATCTATTAGTTTTTCATTTGCAACCGGAACACCGCTTATGTTGTAAACGGTTTCATCCTGAGCAGTATATGCGTTGATATCTTTACCAAAACTTACACCGTTTTTCTCCAGCATTTTAATGATTCCTTTTCCTTTAAAATGTTTTGTCCCGTTAAAAGCCATGTGTTCCAGAAAGTGTGCTAATCCGTTTTGATTGTCTTCTTCGAGGATTGCACCAACATTTTGAACGAAATAAAAACTCGCACGATCTTTAGGCTCTTCGTTATGCAGAATGTAATAGGTTAAACCGTTTTTGAGTTTACCTGTCGTAACATTTCTATCCAGCGGAATCGTAGTTTTGAATTGGGAAAATGTCATCTGAAACGATAACATTATAATCCCAATCATGATGTTTTTTTGATGTATATGCATTGTTTTGTTTTTTATCTTCTGTTTCTTCTAATCAGTATAAAAGCCCCGCTTAGTATAATCAATAAAGGAAATAACCCAATAAATATCATTTTGCTGATAAAAACCTGATTTGCATTTACCGTTATTCTGTTGTCAGTATTTTCAGGTCGCGTCGTGTCTATTGGAAATTTATAATCGCTAAACCAGCTAAAAACATCTGTTACAAACTGAAATGTTCCTGAACCATTACGGCTTAATTCCGCATTACCCATAAAATCAGCATCACCGGCAACAATTATTTTTTGTGATTTACCGTTAATATTTCTTGTCAATGCCACAACAAGCGGAACTGAGGAGGAAGAAGTTTGTTTTTTGAGATCTTCAGAAACAGAATTGATTCCTGTTGGCGCTTCCCAAACTTTCTGATTATTGGTTTGTAGCAATGTTGTTACTTTAAATCCGGAATCAGGATTCGTTTTAACGCCGCTGGTTCCTAAAAGCGGAATTGGAAATTGACCTTTTTTAAGTTTAATAAATGAAGTATCAATTGCTTTAGAAAACTCTGTAACTAAATAATCCGGAGAGTTAATTTCGCTTTCCTGAACTAATGCCTGTTTGGTAAAACTTACGCCTAATTTAGCAGCTATAGTCGCTAATGCAGAGTTTGTTTCAGGTTCTGCCAGAAACATTAAATTTTTTCCCTGTTCGATATATTTATTGATTCTGTCAATGGCGCCCTGGCTTAATTCGGTTTTAGGATCTGCAATAATAAAAATATCTGCATCCTGCGGGATGTTCTGTGCATTGATATCTACAGAGGCTACATCAAATCCCTGATTGATTAAGGAGTTTCTGAACGTAATTTCATTAAAACCGGTTTTGTAATTTTTATCCCCGTTTTTATCAATACTGCGTTCCATATTTCCGGTAGCAAATACAATTTTTGAAGGAGTTGTAATTAAACGTTTTAATGATGCCGAGATTTCTTTCTCGAAAGGAACTTTAAACAAGTCATCAAACATTCTTAAAAAAGTTTTCTTTCCATTGTATTCTATGGTTCTAACCACTCGGTTTTGTTCTGCTTTCAGGTCAATTATTTTGCTTATTTCTGCCGGAGAATATAATTTTTTCAGCTTTAAATTCTGCGTTTCGATCATTTTTTCAGCAAGTTGTTTGTCATTCAATCCCGGATTTTGGGCATACAAAGCAACATTTGTAGAAGTATCGTAGTAATAAACGTAATCCATTTTTATTCGGGGCAAAAAACGAGAGTACTTGTCAAAACTGGCAATATCCTGATTTTGAGAATACGGCATTGCCATATAATAATTTATGTCAAGTAAATTTACATAAGTAGTAATGGTAATAGGGCCGTCGATCTTTTTTACAATTTCCTGACTGGCTTTAGTCAGCGTTTTGTCTTTTGTACGCGTCATATCTTTATAAAAAGTAAGTGGCGCAGTAGATGTAATATAACCCAGTGATAATATAACAGCAATTAATCCTGTATATTTCAAAACTCTTTTTGATGTGGTTTGAGCATCTCTTCCGGTTTGTAATTTATAAATACTTAAACCGATAAAAAGAGTACTTACCAAAATAAAATACAGTACATCTTTACTTACAATAAGCCCTTCGATCATGGAGTTTGCACGTCCGGAAATCGAAAGAAAATAAGTTACATCTTTTACATAATCAACACCTTGCCATAGTTTACCAATAAAGTTCAAACCTGCTAAAACTACCAATGTACTAATTGCGGCAACAACCTGATAAGAGGTAAGACAAGACATAAAAAGCCCAATAGCCGCATAAGTACAAACTAATAAATACAAGCCAATAAGACCGGATAAAATAAAGCTGATATCTACATTATCAATAGAAAAATAAGCTGCAACACCCAACAAGCCAAGTATTGACATAAACAATAAACAATAACTTGCAATGGCAAGAAATTTACCCAAAACAATGTCTTTGATGTTTATTGGCGAAGAAAGCAGAAGTTTGATAGAACCGCTATTAATCTCACGGCTAATAAGTCCCATTGTTAAAAGCGGAACATAGAGATATAAATAATTTTGCATCTCAGTGTACAAACCACTGAAACCGGAAAACACAATTTGTGACAGGTTATTCATGTGTTGACCTATTTTTTGTCCTTTTTCAAAACGTTCAATCGAGTCAAAGAATTTCCAGCTTGACTGGATCGAAAATATGACTAAAACAACCCACGCGACAGGCGAGTAAAACATAGTATTGAGTTCTGTTTTAGCGATTCTATATATAGTTTTCATTTGTTTAATTTTTAAGAAATAGGGGAATTTTTAGAAGGTGCTTTTTTAGATAACTGTGCAAAAATTTCGTCCAGAGATACTTTTTCGAATTGAATTTCGCGTAGTTTCCAATTATTCTGTACACTTAGCGAAACAATTTTTTCGGCAATTTCCTGTGTTCCGTTAAAAGTGATCTGGATTTTCTTGGCCGAAAGAAAAATAGCTTCTGTAACTTCTGTAATAGCTGTTAATTCACTCAGTTGCGGCGGATTTTCGAAACTTACCGTCAATGTATTTGCCTCGATATGATTGTTGAAAGCTTCCAGCGAATCAGCAAAAACCATATGTCCGTTTTCGATCATTCTAATTTCCTGACAAGTTGCCTGAACCTCAGATAAAATGTGAGATGAGAAGATAACAGCCTTGTCTTTAGAGATTTTCTTGATTAAGTTTCTAACTTCTAAAATTTGATTTGGGTCTAATCCGTTTGTTGGTTCATCGAGCACAACCAGTTTTGGTTCATGAATAATCGCCTGTGCAATTCCAACACGCTGACGATATCCTCCGGATAAATTACGGATTAATCGGTTACTGAAATGTGAGATTCCACATTGTTCTTTAGCTCTTTCCACGGCATTTTTAAGATCTTCTTTTTTTACCAGTCTTAATTCCGCACAATGCGTTAAATATTCATTTACTGTTAAATCAAGATGTAACGGCGGTGTTTGCGGCAAAAAGCCAATTAGTTTTTTAGCTTCTACCGGATTTTCTTTTAAATTGATTCCATCAATAAAAATGTTTCCTTTTGTCTGGTTTAATACGCCGCAAAGAATATTCATCGTAGTCGATTTTCCTGCGCCGTTAGATCCCAGAAGACCCAGGATTTTGTTTTCTTTAATTTCAAAACTTATATTTTGTATTGCCCAATCCTTGCTATATTGATGTGACAAATCCTCAACTCTTACAATTGTTGTTTCCATAGTGTTTTTTAAAACCTCAGGAATGCCTTTTTACTGAAAAAACATTCCCTGGTAATTTTTAATATTATTTAGTATCCTAAGTTTTGGGTTAAAAAGGGATTAGAGCGTCTGGCAGTTTCCGGTATTGGATAAAGGCTGTCTGTAGAAGCCCAGATTTTGCCTGCAGTTGCACCCAGAACCTGATCGATTGTACCGTTTCTTTTTAAGTCTAACCATCTTTGTCCAAATTCTGCAAAAAGCTCACGTTCTCTTTCAAGAGAAATTAAAGCCAGTAACTGATTTGGGTCTGTCAGGGTAGTTGAAGGTAATAACGCCCTGTTTCTAATTACATTTATATCTTGCTGAGCTCCTGTAATATCATTTGATTTTACTCTGGCTTCGGCTCTTATTAAATAAACTTCGGCTAATCTCAGTACTGTAGAACGTTCTGATGGCGAAGCGGCATAAGCATTTTTATATTTTCTAGGGGCAATAAACGTTGTTCCGTCTGCAGCGACAACACTTCCTGTCCAGTTTGTTTTTCTGGCATCGCCGGTTTCAAACAGTGTATTTCCTTTTCTAAGCATATAAGTTCCTGCAGCTGTAAACAAAGCACCTCCTTCATAGGTATAAATAACATTCAAGTAGGGTATTTGCCAGATTGCTTCATTATTGTCTGCAATAAACGGACTGTTGGTACTTGTTAAACCGGTAATCATTTTATAAGTGCTGTTTTGAGCAATTACGGCACTTGCATGAGTAGCAGCATCTGTCCATTTGCCTAAATACAGGTTTACTCTTGCCAGTAAAGCCTCGGCTGCCCATTTTGTAGCCCTGATTCGCTGTGCATTATATTTCGTATAATCCACAGGAAGTTCTGCTGTTGCATCTTGCAAATCTGTTACAATCTGATTGTAAACTTCTGTCTGCGGATTGCGGGGAGCAAGTGCTGTCTGATCTACATTTGTAGTCAGGATTAAAGGAACATCGCCCCAAAGGTTCGTTAAATAAAAATAAGAATAAGCTCTTAAAAATTTTGCCTCAGCAATCCAGCGTTTCCCTGAAGCTTCTGTTAGTGTTTTGCTTTTATTTATACCTTCAATAACGCTGTTTGCATTATAAATGGTTTTGTAAAAGCTTGTCCACATTGAGTTCATTTCACCATCTTCGGTAGTAATTTCATTTGTACCAAAAACGTTATTCAATTGGGTTTTTAGAATTAATTCATCAGAAGTTTGCCCAAGAGTAATATGCAAAGAACCATAAAAAGTGTTGGTAACCATACTTTGGTAAATTCCGTTTAAAGCAGCTTCTGCAGTTGCATCAGTTGCATAAACGGTAGATGATGAGAACTCACTGCTTGGAAGTTCGACATCAAGGATCTCTTCGCAGCCTGTGAAACCTGTCAAAAGTAAAAACGAAAATATATAGCGGAATGTTATAGAATTATTTTTCATGTTTTTTAGATTTAGAATGTAAACTGAGTTCCTAAAGTGATCGTACGTAAAGGAGGCAAAGCCAGACCTTGAGTTTCAGGATCAAATCCTTTGTAACTTGTTATGGTCAGCAAATTTTGTCCCTGAAGCGTAAGACGTATTTTTTGGATGAATTTTTGTGTTTTTGCATCCAAAGGAATCGTATACGAAGCGCTTACATTTTTTAACTTAATGTATGAAGCATCAATTAAAGTAGCATTTGATGCTGCGTAATTTAAAAAACTAGGCAAATAGGTAGATTGCAAAGCAATTCCCTGAGCCACATAATCATTATATTCGTCTGTTTGATAATTGGCAATACCATAAGGATATCCGGGTTGTATGGCTACTGTCGACATTAAATTTCTTCCGTTTTGTTTTACAAATTGAAACAAAAAGTCTAACGAAAATGCTTTGTAATTAATCGAGTTCGAAATACCTCCGTAATATTTAGGATAAGAAGGACCGTAATATTTTCTGTCTCCAAGTCCGTTTTGCGCAAAACCCGTAGTTATTTTTCCGTCACCGTTTACATCTTCAACTTGTGCAACACCATTTACAACGCCGGTATAATTGTATAAATATCTGCTGCTTAACGGATTTCCTACTACATAAGTGCTGTAATAACTGGAGTTTTCTATATTATCAAATGACAATAATTTATTAGAGTTTGTCGAGATATTAAAAGATGTAGACCATTCCAGATTTTTAGTACGCACGTTTGTTGTATTCAGTGTAAACTCCCAGCCTTTATTTTCAACTTCAGCATTTAAATTTGCCAGATAAGTTGTAAATCCGGCTTGTGGGCTTAGCGTTGCATTTACCAATTGATTTCCGGTAAGATTTCTGTAATATGCTACTGTTAATGAAATACGATCTCTCAAGAAACCAAGATCCATTGCAGCTTCAAACTTTTTGGTAACTTCCCATTGAAAATTTGGATTCGCGATTCTCGTTGCAGCCATAGCCGCATTTCCATTGCCATATGTGCTTGACGAATACGTATCAGCATATCCGTAATCATCAGAAGGATCATTTCCAACTTCACCATAACTGGAGCGCAGTTTCCCAAAACTGATTATAGAACTGTGTCTTAAAAAATTTTCTTCTGAGAAAATCCAGGCGCCACCAATTGAACCAAAATTTCCGTAACGTTTATTGGCTCCAAAACGGGATGAACCATCTCTTCTAAAATTGATATTTAGAATATATCTGCTTAAAATATTATAATTCAATCGGCTAAAAAGCGATGCATATTTATATTCTGATGAACCATTATAAGCTGTTACAGTTGCAGCAGTTCCGGTAATACCAATAAGATTATCAGCACTATAACCAGTAGAACTAACATACGATGGCATTTCTGATTTTCTGTTTTGCCATGAACCACCAACTAATGCAGTCAAATTTCCTTTCCATAGCGGAGTAGAGTAGTTTAATTGCGGATCGATAGTAAAATTATTCGTATTGTTTGTTGACACTGTGTAGGATCTCAACGTATTAAGGCTAATGTTATTAGCTTGATAATAAGCATAATTGCTTCCTGTTGCCGGCATAATTTGTTTAGAAGTCATTTCTGCAATCCCGTAGCCTAAATCAGTTTTAAAATAAAAGCCTTTTGCAATTTCGTATTGAATATTAAAGCTTGTAATTAAGTTGTTGCCTTTATCTTCGACTCTTTTCGTTAAAGCCGCTAAAGGATTTATATCGCTAAAATACGTTGGAGCCCAGTAATAACTACCGTCTGCATTGTATATTGGGTGATTTGGCGCTGTCGTAATTGCGTAAGAAGTAATATCAAAATAAGGCAATTTGTTTTTATCCGTAGAGAATATAACAGAAGCTCCTACTTTTAATTTATCATTCATAGTAGTATGATTAATATTAAAGTTGGTAGCAAATTTGTTGTAACCAAAATCTCCCGGTAAAACAGTAGTTTCTTTATGATAAGCACCACTTAATAGAAAACTCGTGTTGTCGTTTCCGCCTTTTAAGCTTGCTGAGAAATCATTAAAATTAGCAGCTCCGCCTATTAATTTATCCTGCCAGTCTGTAGTAGTATTTTTATCCCAGTCTGTCAGTGCAATTCCGGTGCTTGAATTACTCTCAATTGCTTTACTGTTTGTCAATGCCGTACTCATCATATTAAGGTAAGCCGGAGTATCGAGTGTTTTTATTCTTGTTGCAACCTCAGATATTCCTGAGTTGGTATTGATTGTAAACTCGGTTTTGCCTGATTTTCCTTTTTTAGTCGTAATCAAAACAACGCCATTTGCACCTCTGGAACCGTAGATAGCCGTAGCATCTGCATCTTTAAGGATTTCTATGCTTTCAATATCATTTGGATTAATAATATTTAACGGACTTGTAGATTTTTGAGCTCCTCTGATAACACGATCAGATTGTACTTGTTCCTTGATATCATTACCAATATACGGAACGCCGTCTACGATATACAACGGGAAATTATTTCCTGACATAGAGTTTGTACCGCGAATACTTACATTGATATTACTTCCTGCATAACCGGAAGTTTGGGTCACGAAAACTCCGGGAGTTCGTCCTTGCAAACTCTGTAAAATATTGGTTATAGGTTGTTTTTCTATATCGCTTGAAGTAATTTTTGTTACAGATCCTGTCGATGTTCTTTTGGTTGTTGTACCGTAACCAATAATCACAACTTCATCTAGTTTTGCTAAATCAGGCTGCATTTTTATAATAACAGTTGTCTGGTTTTCAACCGTAACTTCTTGTGTTTTATAGCCAAGATAAGATATTCTGAGCACGTGTTTTCCTTTAGGCAAATCGATAAAAAATTGTCCGTCAAAATCAGATATTCCTTGTTTGTTGCCGCCTACAACCATAACAGAAACACCAGGTAAAGGTTGACCTTTTTCGTCCAGAATTTTTCCGGCAAGAGTGTACGCCATATCTGCATTTGCTGTTGTTGCAGTAGTATTAGCGACTGGTTTTGTCGTTTCTTTTTTGTAGATAACTACATTTTTATCTACTTGTTTGTATACTAAATTACTTCCCTGAAGAACAGTGTTCAAAATATCACTTACGCTTCTGCGTCCTTTGGGAGTAGTTACTTTAGGAAAATCTTTTATGATCTGTGGCTGATAAGCAAACAGTAATCCTGTTTTATTTTCTATTGTTTTAAAAAGGGTTTTAATATCCTGATTATGAAGTTCAATATCAACAGATATAGACTCTAAATTCTGACCGCTCATTTCATTGGCAAAGACCATATGTGTGCCGCAGGTCAGTAAGAAAATGTGGAATAAACTGATTCGCATGATCATAATGGTTTTTTTTGACAGGTTGAAAAAAGACATAGATTTCTTTTCCCTGTCAAACATGGTTGTTTTACAGCGTAATTTCATAAATTTGCATGTTTTTTAATGGTTACTGGAATTAATTATTAAGAATCGCAGCCGTCTGGTGTAGGAGCCAGATGGCTTTTTTATTTCATTTTTGGTTAGTTTTTATATCAGGTTTTAAAGGTTAATACTCCGTTATTTGGTTTTATTCACAACCTTTGCCTTCCAGGACAATTGTGTTGTTTTTATTATAATGGTAAGTGGTTTCAATTACACTGCAAACCACTTGCAGCACGTGATCTAAATCTTCTTCGTTTAAGAAACTGGCCGTTATCCTGCAATTTTTGATCTTATCATTCGATAGTACAATTTGTACTTTATACTTTTGGGCAATCATTGCAACAGCTTCTTCCATATTTAGATTATCAAGAATGAGGTAATTGCTTTTCCATGCGATTGCAGTTTCCGCTTTAGTATTATTTTGTTCAAAGTCTAAAGTGTTTTTGTTCACTTTTATTTGCTGATTAGGCGTAATTACACCGTATACTTTCCTAACATCTCCCACCTGAACTTTACCACGTTCTACTGTAACTTCTATATTATCAGAACTATCGTAAGCATTAATATTAAAAGCAGTTCCCAAAACTTTTGTACTTACTTTTCCGGTATGAACAATAAAAGGTTTCGCTTCGTTGTGCTTAATATCAAAATAGGCTTCACCGGATAAAGTAACTTCTCTGGCTGTTTTGTCAAAATCATTCTGGTCATATGTAATACTACTTTTATCGTTTAGGATAATCGTACTTCCGTCAGGTAAACGAATAAGCTGTTTTCCGTTAAAGGCCAAAACCGAACTTATTTGTTCTAATTTCTCGTCTTTATTTTTTACAGGATTTGGCGTGCTTTCATAAACAAAAACAGTTCTTAAAGCCAATAAAATCGTGATTGCTGCTGCAATTGCAACAAGAATCTTTCCTAATTTTCGGTATGATTTTTTATTATCATGGATCGAAATAACCTTAGGTGAAGACTGAGAAAGGATATAACTAAGAATGTCATCACCTTTTTGCTTGTCTAATATTTCAACATTCTGATTTTCCTTCATCAAAAGCTGAATCTTTTCTTTAATAAAATCATCTTGCGTGCCAGATTGGATGATTTCCATCAGCTTTTGTTGTTCTGCCTCAGTTAAATTATTCTGCAGGTAGTTTTCGAATAATTCTTCAAATACTTTTTCTTGCATTTGTTTTTGATTGTGAGTTAATAATCGTTATGGTAAACCTGGGTGTTTTTTGTTTTATTTTAAATTCAATCATCTTGTTAAAGTAGGTCATAAACCTATGTTAAATAGCGATCTTTATTATAAAGACGATTGTAAAACAGGGAAGGAGTAGTCGAAAGTGAAAAAAATGTAAAAAAATGTAAATAATATAAAACGATGTTAATAGATACCGATTTTAAGCTAGTTTACATTCTAAAAAACAAAAGCAAAGTCATGAACATATTCATGTATGGCGAAATTTTAAGACGCACAAATTTCAACGCCTGCGCCATATGTTTCTTAACGGTTTCTGTAGAAATGCCTAAATCTTCACCAATTTTCTGGTGGCTTAAACCATCCCATTTTGCCATTTTATAAATTTTTTGCTGTTGAGGAGGGAGTTGATCAACAATTTGGTTTAAGATAACATTGTATTGATCGTCTTTTATTGCTTCATCAGTATCATTTGCAGATGTGCTTTTGTAATTCGTTTGCACAGATAAAGAACTGTCTCGTGCAATTTTCTTAATCATATCAAAAATATGATTGCGGGAAATAATAAAAAGATAATTTTCGATATTCTTAATTTCGGTTAAATTTTCATGATTTTGCCAGATTTTCAAAAAGACATCCTGAACGACTTCTTCTGCTAAAATTCTTGATTTTGTTATTTTTAAAGCAGTAGAAAAAACAATATTTTTATATTGATTATAGAGTTTTGTAAACGCCAGTTCACTCCCTTGCGATAACTCATAAAGGAGTTTGCTTTGGTCTGAATTGGAATTTGAAGACATCGTAGTAAATAATTTTTGTTGATTTTGGCAATATTATTACTTTTTTGAATATATGCCGTATTGCAATGAAAAATATTTATCCGAAATGTTATTTTGGTAATTATTCGATATTAATATTATCTAATTATTAAAAAATGATTAAACATTTTGTAAATCTTCGAAACGTACTATTTTGTGTACGAAAATAGCTTAGCTCTTATGTATACTGAGATGAGGAGCGTTTTTTGCTGAATTACAAAATAGCTCAGTTTTTTATTTTCTAATTAAAAAAGGATTATTGCTTACAAAAGAAGCATTAGTTTGTGTTTTTTGAATCTGAAAAATAAAATTATTTCAAATTACCAGCTTCCTTTTAAACCTTCTTTCAGCGCAATATTATATTTTTCCAAATCAAAGCTATATAAATCCGGCGCTTTATGCGCGCCGCCTTTTCTGGATTCATCTAATTTTGTTAAGATATCGTACCGTAAAATTTTGCGATAAAAATTACCTCTGTTGAGCTTTTTGCCTAAAATAATCTCATATAATTTTTGAAGTTCGGGCATTGTAAATTTCTCAGGAAGAAGGTTGTAACCAATTGGGTGATTGTTTAATTGTTCCCGTAGTGTTAGCAAAGCTTTGTCAAGAATGGTGCTGTGATCCATCATAAAAACAGGCAGTTCACCAATAGATTTCCACTCACAAGCTGATGAGTATTCATCAAGAATCAAATTTACCTTAGAATGTTCAGCCAGGGCATAATATCCTATCGAAACAAATCGCTGTTTATTCCATAAAGAATCGTCGTAATCTTCAAAAGCACTTTCAGAACGTTTCAGGTTTCCAAACGTATAAAATTGCTGCAAATAGATATTCTCAGTTCCCGTTCTGTCTTTCAGGATACGGATTGCAGCATCATCAACATTTTCTTCTTTTTGTACATATCCGCCCGGAAGCCCCCACAAATCCTGATCTCTCATCTTGACAGTCAGCACCTGAAGCTCTGTTTCATGAAAACTGAAAATGACGCAATCAATAGAAAGTGTTGGAATATATTTTTTCCATGCTGCGTCAGATTGTTCTTCAAGTATCCTTTTAAATTCCATTTTGATGATTTGTTTTCAAATTTACTGTTTTTGAAAATTTAAATAAACTAAAAAAAACTAAACTTCTGTTTATATATCTAAAAAAGGACGCTTTTAAGCTCCATTTTTTAATTCATTATTTTTTAATGATAACCTTTCGTAATTGATAATAACTCATTTTAAGATGTTTATAATTATATTAAGTGAAATTTTATTCGATTTTATTTGTTGATATGAGAAAAATTTTTTAATATTGCTTCATTATGAAGCAATGAAAATACTTAAGCAATAGTTCTAAAATTTCTAAAGACAAATTAAAATTTCCAACAATGAAAAATCCAATTATAAAAACAGCGCGCCTGACTCTTTTGACGGCATTAGTGCTTTCTAATTTATCATGGAATAAAATTCCGAATGATGAAACAAATCCCCCGGTTCTTACTATTAAGGGATTTAAATTTTTAGATTTAAACAGAAACGGAAAATTAGATCCTTGGGAAGATACACGCCTTTCTGTAGATCAAAGAATTGATGCCATCATCAAGCAAATGACAAATGCCGAAAAAGCGGAGTTGCTTATTGGAACCGGAATGCCTGGAATTGAGGTTCTGACCGGACCTGTAGGAGATTCTAAACAAGGTCTTGTTCCCGGAGCTGCCGGAGGAACTGCTGCTTTTGAGCGATTTGGAATTCCTGCAACTGTTGTAGCCGATGGTCCTGCAGGTTTAAGAATTGAACCAACCAGAGAAAATGACTCAAAAACATATTATGCAACGGCATTTCCTGTGGGAACAGCTTTAGCGTCGACTTGGAATAAAGCACTTTTAGAAGAGGTTGGAAAAGCAATGGGAAATGAAGTAAAGGAATATGGTGTTGACGTTTTATTGGCGCCTGCTTTGAACATTCAGAGAAATCCATTAAACGGAAGAAACTTCGAATATTATTCTGAAGATCCTTTGATTTCTGGGAAAACGGCAGCAGCAATTGTAAACGGAATCCAGTCGCAAGGCGTGGGAACTTCGATTAAACATTTTGCTGTAAATAACGAAGAAACCAATCGGTTAACGATCAATGCACACGTTTCTGAAAGAGCAATCAGAGAAATATACTTGAAAGGTTTTGAAATTACAGTCAAAGAATCACAGCCCTGGACGGTAATGTCATCCTACAACAGACTTAATGGCGAATATACATCTGACCGAAAAGATTTATTAACTGAGGTTTTGAGAAACGAATGGGGTTTTAAAGGCATTGTAATGACGGACTGGTTTGGCGGTTTTCCGGGTTTCGAATCCATACAAAAAGGGTCAAGCTCTGATGTTGTCAAACAAATGATTGCCGGAAACGATCTTTTGATGCCCGGAATTCCGGTACAGAAAAAAGCATTGCTTGACGCTTTGAACTCCGGTAAATTGCCTCAGGAAGTTGCAAATACAAATGCAAAAAGAATTTTAGAATATGTTTTTCGTACGCCCACTTTTGCCAAATATAAATACAGTGATAAACCCAACCTGACTAAAAATGCAGAAGTAACAAGAAATGCTGCTGCCGAAGGAATGGTTTTGCTTAAAAACAACAATAATGCATTGCCATTTGCTGATAAACAAAAAGAAGTTTCCCTGTTTGGAGTTACTTCCTACGCCTGGATAACAGGCGGTACAGGAAGCGGAAGCGTGAATAACAAACATACCGTTTCTCTGTTAGAAGGACTAACGGCTGCGGGTTACAAATTAGATAAGGAATTGGTTGGTTTGTATCAGCCACACGCTGCAAAAGAAGTTGCAGCTGAACAGGAAAGAAGAAAAGAAAGAGGAATTCTGGCTTTGCCGGAAAGACTTCCTGAAATGAAAATGGACGATGCTTTTATAGCTAAAAAAGCAGCAAGTTCTGAAATCGCATTTGTGACTTTAGGAAGAAATTCAGGAGAAGGCGGAGACAGAGTGGTGGATAATAATTTTAATCTGGCAAATGAAGAGATCGAAATGCTGGACAAGATTTCGAAAGCTTTTCATGAAAAAGGAAAAAAAGTAGTAGTTATTTTAAATATTGGCGGTGTAATCGAAACAGCATCGTGGAAAGATAAAGCAGATGCTATTTTATTAGCTTGGCAGCCAGGTCAGGAGGGTGGACATTCTGTTGCTGATGTGGTTTCCGGGAGAACAAACCCATCAGGAAAATTGACCATGACTTTCCCTATGAAATACGCAGATACACCATCGGCAAAAAACTTTCCAGGATTTCCGGTCGATAATCCAAAAGAAGTAACTTATGAAGAAGGTGTTTATGTGGGATATCGTTATTTTAATACCTTCAACGTAAAACCATCGTATGAATTTGGTTTTGGAAGTTCGTACACAACTTTTGATTATACAGATGTAAAACTAAGTTCTGCAACGTTCAAAGATAAATTGACAGTTTCTGTTACGGTAAAAAATACCGGAAAAACGGCAGGAAAAGAAGTAGTTGAGTTATATCTTTCGGCTCCTTCAAAATCAATTGATAAACCAAAAGAAGAATTAAAAGCTTTTGCAAAAACCAAAGAACTAAAACCGGGAGAAAGCCAGACATTACAACTGATTTTATCGCCAAAAGACCTTGCTTCGTTTTTAGAAAATAAAAGCGCCTGGATTGCTGAAGCCGGAACCTATAAAGTTCTCGTTGGAGCATCATCTTTAGACATAAAAAAATCAGCTGAATTTTCAGTAACCAATGAAATTATGGTCGAAAAAGTAAAGAAATCTTTCGAACTCGATTCGAAGTTTACTGAGCTTAAACCGTAAATAATATTATTTAATATTTTGGTTAGTATTAGATAATTAAAGGCCTTTGAAACACTTGTTTTGAAGGCTTTTTTATTTTATAGCAAGGATTTCAAAATATCTAAAAATACCTTAACCGCTTTCTTTTCATAGACTTCTTTAATCGAAATTATCATTGCAGTTCTGGTCATGTTTTTTCCTTCGATAGGGATACAGGAAATTCCTTTTTCGTTTTTAATCGTGGTTTGGGTTAGAATCGTATACCAATTGCCGCTTTTTACGAGTTCTAAAAGTGTTGGAATATCATTGATTTCGATCGCTACTTTTGGATGCAATTTGCTTTTGGCAAAAGCATCACTGATAAATTGTGTGGTACTATATCCTTTTGCAGGAAGCGCAAGAGAGAGTTTACTGATGTCTTTTAGGGATATTGATTTCTTGTTTTTTAAAGCCGATTCTGTTGCCGTTACCAAAGTCATTGGCGAGGTAAAAAGTGCCTGATATTTAAAATGATTTTCGGTAATAATTTCTTCGAAAGTCAGAATTACATCCAATTCAAAATGATTTAGTTTTTCTATTAACTCCTTAGAAGTGCCAAATACAATCTCGAATTCGATTTCAGGATATTTTGTGTTGAACTCGATTACGGTTTGGGTCAGGATATCACGTAAAGCATAGGTTACGCCAATGGCAATTTTTCCGGTATTAAGATTGTTTAAATCCTTTAATAACTGAAAACCTTCATTTGCTTTGCTAATACTTTGTAGCGCAAAACCTGAGAATAATGCGCCGGCTTCGGTTAAGGTAATTCGTTTGCCAATGCGGTTAAAAAGCGAAATCTGCAGTTCATCTTCAAGCTGTTTAATTTGTTGTGATAAAGTACTTTGGCTGATGTTTAAACTATTTGCAGCTTCGGTAAAGTTGAGCAATTCTTTTGCTTTAAGAAAGTATTTAAGTTGTCTGAGTTCCATTTTACAAATCGGTTTTATCGATTGATGCTATCGAAAAATAAGGTTTTACAAATATAGAAATTCTTTAGACCTTTGTAACAAATAATGACAGAGTAAAATGAAAATAATACCATTACAAGAAGGGAATTACGTTGTAAACAGCAAAAAAGAATTTAAACTGATCAATGAATTCCCGCTTGATTCAGGACTTAAAATGGCGATTCAGCCTTTTTTGATTGTTACCCAAAAGGATTATATAGTATTGGATCTAGGTTTAGGATTTACCAAAAATGGAAAACCTTTAATTCATCATTTGCTCGAAAGTCATAACATTATGCCGGAACAAATTACAAAAGTCCTGATTTCTCATTTCCATAAAGATCATATCGAAGGAATTGGCTATTTTGACGGCGATAAATTTGTCCAAAATTTTCCGGATGCGAAGATTTATATGCAAAAAAGAGAACTTGATTTTGCTTTAACGCAACAACATCCATCTTATAATCTGAAGATTTTGAATGAAGTAAAAAAGTTTCCAAATGTAGAATTCCTTGAGGATGATAAGGGAGAAATTACAAACGAAATTGTCTATGAGGTTTCCGGAGGACATTCGCCATTTCATCAGGTTTTCTGGATTAAAGAAAATAATGAAATTATCTTTTACGGGGCCGATGATTTGCCACAAGAAGCGTATTTAAAAATGCATGTTGCCTATAAAACTGATTTTGATGGTAAACGTGCCATGGAATCCCGAAAAAAATGGGAGCAGGAAGCAAAAGAACAACATTGGAAAGTGTTTTTGTATCATGATATGGAGAAGCCTGTGTTGGAGTTTTAGAGTAAGAAGCAAGACTTTTAGAAGCAAGAGGCAAGACTTTTAGAAACAGTAAGTTAGAGAATATATTTGTTGTATTGCGCAAAAGTTAGCTATTTTTTACAGATCGCTATGTGAATTAATGTAAAGTGAAATGCCTTTTTTAAACAAACTAAAGCTATGTTTCTATGTGTTTAAAAAATATACGTAAAAAAAATTATATCAAAATTCAGAGGAAACGTTTAGTGGAGTCTGAATTTTTTTTTCTTAGAAAATAACATAAATAAAACACTTCTTACTTTTTCTTCTAATGAAGATCTCAAGATCGAAAAAGCTTTGGTAATCTGGGCTTCAACCGTTTTTATAGATACATCGAGATGTTCTGCAATTTCGATATTTGTTAAACCTTCTTTTTTGCTTAAAATAAAAACCTCTTTGCATTTGGGCGGAAGGTTTTGGATTTCTCTGTTTACCACATTCAGCACACGCTGAAATGACTCTGAATCATCTTCCTGAATAACAGAGTTTAACGCATCATAATACGATTTTTCGAGTGAAAACAAGGATTGGTTTTTTCGGTACAAATCAATGAATTCATTATACACCAATTTATAAAGAAAACTTTTTAAGGCGTGATCCGGTTTAAGTCTTGTGCGTTGTTCCCAAACTTTAATAAAAACATTTTGCACAATATCCTCAGCACTGTAAATATTTTTTACAAGACTATTGGCATACACACAAAGTTTATGATGATACGTGTCGATAAGATAGCTGTAAGCGCTTTCATCTCCTTTGCTAAGAGACTCAATTAATGTTGCGTTATCGTTATAATCATCAATATTCATAAAACCAAATATATAAATTAATAGTTTTTAGGACTAAAATAAGTGGTGTATTTCTTGAAATTCACCCTTTTTTTCATTTTCTATTTGAAAATTAGTACAAATAAAAAGGCTCAAAATTGCAAAGATAAAAACATTTACTATTTTATTTCTATCAAATTAGTATAGTTTATTGAAAGAAAAGACTTGTGAAAAATAAAAAAATCACCAAAATGAAAAAAACTTTATCAAATTGTTAGGGTTTTGTTTTTTTGCTTCGTAATAATATTAAAAACAAGTAAAATGACAGTGAAAAAGTCAGAGCGGTTAATTGTTAAGTTTATCACAAATCAGGCGAGTAGAGACGAAATCGAAACCTTGACGGAATGGCTTAAAGAAGAGCAAAATCAAATTGTGTTTAGGGATTTTGTCAAAACAAACTACGCAATCGATGCTGCAATGTACACCTTTGATTCAAATGAGGTAAAAAAACAATTATCAGCCAGAATTGAGAAAGAGAATACGGTTTTTCAAAAAAGAAGATTTTCATCTTATTATAAATATGCGGCAATTTTGATTTTGGTTTTAGGCGGATTTTATTTCTATCAAAAATCGGATTTGCTTTATCCTGCAGCAAATGTTGTGGTACCAAGACAAGATGATATTGTTTTGCAGTTCGATAACGAATCGTCAGAAACAATCGATACATCTGAAGCCAGAAATATAACAGACAAATACGGAAAAGTAATTGGGAAACAAGAGAAAAACAGATTGGTATATGCAAATGCGTATTCAAACGGAGCATTAGTTTATAACACTTTGAAAATTCCGTACGGTAAAAAATTTGAAGTTCAGTTATCAGATGGTACCATTGTGCATTTAAATGCCGGAACCTCATTGCGATATCCGGTTCAGTTCCTGAAAAATCAAAGCAGGAAAGTGTATTTAACCGGTGAAGCTTATTTTGAAGTTTCAAAAGACAAAGCACATCCGTTTACGGTAAATACACAGGAAATAAAGGTAGAGGTTCTGGGAACTAAGTTCAACGTGAATTCATATACAGAAGATATCAGTACAGATGTTGTTTTGGTCGAAGGAAAAGTTTCTCTGTATAAAGATAAAAAAACAACAGACAATCAGGTTTATTTAACTCCGGGATTGAAAGGAACGAGTACAAGAGGACAGCAAAAGATTACTGCTGAACCTGTAAATACAGATTATTACACGGCTTGGGTAAAAGGAAGCCTGGTGTTTAAAAATGCTTCTTTTGATGCGATTATTAAAAAACTTGAACGCCATTATAACGTAACGTTTATTAATAAAAATAAAGCATTGGGAAAAGAAATTTTTAACGCCCGCTTTGACAATGAACCTATCGAAGTGGTCTTAAAATATTTTAGCGATAGTTACGCGATAGATTATAAGATAAAAGAGGATGAAATAACGATTAAATAGAAGCAAGAGAATAGAAGCAAGAGGAGAGAAGAAAGAGAATAGAATTAGGAATTTTAGTAAATAATCTAAAAGTCTAATAATCCAAAAATCTAACAATCAAATAATCCAAAATAACAGACGCCTATGTAACAGAAAGTCCGGAAAAAAGGATTGTCATTTATATAAAAAAACCGGAAAATGCGCCAACATTTCCCGGTAGGATAAATGCGATCAGTTAATTAACCAACCAACATTAAAAAACATTTTAAAAGTATGAAAAAACTATTGAACAAAATCAGGTTCGACAAGCCTTTTTTGAAATTTGATTTGAAGATGAAATTGACTACACTATTTTTATTGACCACTTTGACAGTGATGCAGGCAGGAGTTTCGTACTCACAAAAAGCAAAAATGTCACTTAATGCCAGCGACATGACCGTTGGTAAAGTTATTGAAAAGCTGGAGTATACTACAGATTATAGATTTGTTTACAATATAAGATCAGTTGATTTAGACCGTAAAATAGACGTCAGGCTCAATGATGTTTCTATAGAAACGATTCTGAATACGATCTTTAAAAATACAGGTACTGATTATAAAGTGTCAGGAAGCCATATTATTCTAACGCCTAAAAAAGCAGCGGAACCGTCTCAGCCTGTTAGTAAAAAGCAAGAGGCAGATTTTATTGTAAAAGGTAAAGTTACAGATGAAAAAGGGATTCCGTTAGTAGGGGCAGCAGTTTCTGATAATGGTTCAGGAAGAGGTGTTCAGACTGATTTTAATGGTGAATATCAAATTATTACCGTAAGCAACGAAACGACATTGGCTTTTGCTTATCTGGGTTATATCAGACAGGAGATAAAAGTAGAAGGCAAAAGTGTTATCAATGTTGTATTAAAAGAAGAAACGCTGCAATTGGGCGAAGTAGTCCTGACAACAGGTTATCAAAATATTTCGGCCGAAAAATCGACAGGGTCATTCTCTAGTTTAAAAGCAAAAGATTTCCAGGAACAGCGTTTAAGCAGTCTGGACAAAATTCTGGAAGGAAGAATTGTAGGGTATCAGGGGGGTAAAATTCGTGGTACAACTTCTATGAATGGTCTTACAACACCTTTGTATGTGATTGATGGTTTCCCGATTGAGAACACCAAGTATGATGGAAATTTTCGTTTATCAGAAAGTTTACCAAACTTAAACTTAGAAGATATTGAAACTATTACAGTTCTTAAAGATGCAGCTGCATCGTCTATTTACGGTGCGCGCGCAGCAAACGGAGTTGTTGTAATTACTACTAAAAAAGCAAAAGCCGGACGAACAAATATTTCATTTTCAAGTAATCTTACCGTGACTCCGTATAGAAATTATACCGGAAATCTTACGGATGCAGGGGATATTATTGGTCTTGAAAAAGGCTGGGCAGATGCAAACCCGAGTTTAAAAGGAGCAAATGCAAATACTTATGCACAATCTTTATTAAACAATGCGGTATTTACAAGTCAGGGAATGCAAACACTTTTAAATGGTTATGCAGGAAACATTTCCCAAACAGAGATGAATAATCGTTTAAATCAATTGGGTTCGCAAGGATACAGGTATTATGATGACATTGCGAGATATGCAAAACGCGACCAATATTTTATTCAGCATAACGTAAGTTTAGGTAAAGCAACTGAATCAAATACGTTTAATGCTTCCTTGACTTATAAAGGAAACAAATTTGAAGACCGCTATTCTGATAACCAATCAGTTGGAATTAATTTAAAAAATTCAACTGATATTACAAACTGGCTGTCTTTAGATTTAGGGACTTACATGAATTATGGAGAAAGTGATACACAAACCTATGATCCTTTTAGTACTCTCAAACCACAATTTAAATTTCAGATGTACAATCAGTTAGTAAATGATGATGGATCAAATTTTACTTCTACAGCAGCATCACGATATAATAATTTTACGCTTCAGTCCATGAAGACATATGGTCTTTACAACATGGATATCACACCAATGGATGAATTGGGGCGTAACATAAATAAAACTAAAAACTTATTGAACAGAACTTTTGCAAAATTTAATGTAAAATTCAGTCATGCACTTACCTATAATACAATGTTTCAGTACGAATACGGTGTTGATCGCGGCAGTTTAATTAGAGATAAAGAATCGTTTAATGTTAGGTCTACAGTAAATGGTTTAGTAACCATTGCTAATAATAAAGCCGTTTATAATTTGCCTTATGGCGACATTTTAAAAGAAACAAATCAATTTACGAATGCTTACAACTTCCGTCAGCAGTTAAATTTTGATCAGACTTTTAATAATGTACATGATGTAACCGCCATTGCAGGTATGGAAATTCGTCACTCAAAAGTAGAATACGGTGATAACACACGTTACGGGTGGGATGAACAAACTTTATCTTACACACCGGTAAATCAGGCTGATTTGCTAAAAGTATACGGAACTGTTTTTGGAGGCAGCTTGGGAGTAAATAATTTTGCAGCAGATCGTGAATTGGTAAACCGATACGTTTCTTTTTACGGAACAGGAGGTTATACGTATGACAGAAGATATTCATTAACAGGTAGTTTGCGCTGGGACCGTTCCAATCTTTGGGGAACAGATAATAAATATCAAAATAAACCAACCTGGTCTACAGGAGCAGCGTGGAATATTGATAAAGAATCTTTCTTTAAAGTTTCCTGGATAAACATGCTTAAACTTCGCGGATCTTATGGTATTGGAGGAAATGTTGCCAAAGATTCTGCACCATACTTAACAGCCAGTTATTATGCCAATACAAATGTTGGCGGAAATCAGGGATATGTTAATTCAAGACCAAATCCTGAATTATCCTGGGAGAAAACAACGACAACCAATATAGGTTTAGATTTTGCATTTTTTAATAACAGATTAAGCGGAACTTTTGATGTTTACCATAAAAAAGGACAAGATTTATTAGCAAGCAGTAACGGAGTTCCAACAGAAGGATTTGGTTATTCGACTTATAGAATAAATAACGGAGAAATGACCAATAAAGGGTTAGAAGCAAGTTTAAGAGGAACAATTGTAAAAGCAGGTTCATTCTCCTGGGATGCAGCAGTTTTATATGCCTATAACAAAAACAAAGTCGATTATGTAAAAGTCGAAGCTCCCGTATATTACCTGCAATTAGACTATCCGTCTTCTTATCCCAGAATTGGTAACGATTACAACACTATTTACGGGTATAAATGGGCAGGTTTAAACGAGAAAGGTTTACCTCAGGTTTATAATGCAAAAGGCGAAAAAGTGATTTACAATCCAGCTGATTTAAATGCAATTCAGGATTATGGTTCAACTGTACCAACACATAGCGGATCGTTTCATACATCGGTAAATTATAAAAATTTCTCCCTTTCGGCATTGTTTATCTATGAGTTAGGACATAAAATAAGAAATACATTTTTACCCATGTTAGAGAATAATTATTCTAGCGCATTAGGAAGTTATGTAACAGATATTACCACTGTAAATAAAAATATCGCAAACCGCTGGCAACAGCCCGGCGATGAAGCTTTTACGAATGTACCTCGTGCAGTATATGAATACGAAGCAGATTTTATTTCTGATTCCCGAGATATTTATCGTTATGCAGATATTAATATTCTTGATGCTTCGAATATCAGGTTAAGCAATGTTTCATTAGGATATCAATTGCCAAAAGATGTGATCAAAAGAGTGAGCTTACAAGATGTACGCTTTAATTTAAATGCTGAAAATGTTTTTACTATAGCAAAAAGCAGAGATGCTAAATATCTTTTAAATGGTTTTCAATCTCCAAGTTTAGTTTTTGGTGTAAACATTAACTTCTAATTAAAAAGACTATACTATGAAAAATATATATATAAATATACTGTACATTTTAGCATTAGGATTGGTTGTGGCATCTTGTGATAATTATTTGGATGATGCGCCAAAGGGATCTAAAATACCAACAACATTGGCTGATTATGAAGCTTTTCTTCGGGACGAATACACCAACCAAAGTGTAGATGCAGCGCAAGCGTTAAACCTCATGAACGATAAATTTATCGATATAGCCACTCTCGCTGCTGAACGTTTGACAAAAGCCAATTATATGTGGGATGAAACGGCTGATCGTATCGAATTAAAACAATCAGACGAAAGATTATATTACGGACAGTATGCAGGAATTTCAACCTTTAATTTGATTATTTCAAATGCCTTAACCACAACTGAAGCAACCGAAGCTGAAAAACGAGTGGTTTGGGCTGAGGCAAAAATTTTGCGTGCCATGTCATACTATAATCTGGTCAATTTTTATGCAGATACTTATGAGGCCTCAACAGCAGGAACAAAATTATCTGTTCCTTTAATTACAAGCGCAGATATTAATGCACCAAGCAAGCAGGTAACCATTCAGGAACTGTATGATTTTATTCTGACAGATGTAAAAGAAGCATTGCCTTATTTACCAAAAGTCTCACAAACGGCTTTGCATCCCAATCTAGGAGCAGGTTATGCTTTTTATTCCCGCGTTTATTTGCAAATGAATAATTATACAGAGGCTTTAAAATATGCAAATCTGGCTCTTGCCGAAAACAATAAACTATACGACTGGAACGCTTATTATACCACTAATAAAACCATAATCGATCTGCCTAATTCTTATACCAATACGCCATCTCCAATGGGATATGATTATGTTGAGAATTATACGTATCGTCATGGTGCTACCACTTATTTATCTACAGAATTTAGTATTCCCGTAGACCGTGCACAACGCTTTGAAGCCGGAGATGTTCGCTTTAAATCACGTTGGAAAATCAGGACCGTTGGAGTAGAAACTTATTACAGAAGAACCTTGTCCGGTATGTTTAATTATGGCGGAATCACAACTGTAGAAGTCTATTTGATCAAAGCAGAATGTCTTGCCCGAGCAGGACAAATAAGCGATGCATTAGCGGTTCTTAATCAAGTTCGTAAAACACGTATTCTTCCGGCTTTGTATCAGGATATAGTAACTACAGATAAAACGGCTGCACTAAATGCTATTTTCAAAACAAAGAACAACGAACTTATCTTAACCCTGATTCCTTTTGCAGATGCGCGTCGTTTAAATGCAGAAGGCGTTTATAAAGTAAGTTTCTCAAAAGTAGATGCAGGAACAACTTACAGCTTATCATCAACATCGCATTTATGGACAATGCCATTTCCTCAGGGCGCTACTAAAAACCCGGGGAACGGAACAATTACCCAAAATGTAGCAAAATAAAAATCTTAAAAGCTTCCTGATCAGAAACTCCGAAAAGGAAGCTTTTTTCTAAAAAACAGCAATCAAAAAATGAATACAATTAAATATAAAATATTTGCATTGTGTCTGGGCTTCTCTATGGTTTCTTACAGCAATCTCGCACAGACTAAAAAAGCGGCTCCACAATCGTATACCCTTGAAGGAAATATAAAAGGACTTGCAGACGGAACCATAATTGAGTTGATTCCCGGAGCGACGCATTCATCAGAAAATGCAGTTGCCGAAACAACCAGTAAAGACGGCAAATTTAGCTTTACAGGAAAATTAAAAGAACCTCGTTTATTCTATCTTTCCTTTGGAAAAAACAAAGGATACATTCCGGTTCTGGTTGAAAACTCTAAAATAAAAGTTACCGCAGAAACAGAAGCTTTAAAAGAGAATGAAAGAATCAATTTTAAAAATGAAGTGGTTACAGGATCAAAATCAAATGATTATTTCAAAAAAGAAACTGCTTTTAGAGAAGATTTAAACAACGACTATGTAGCATATCATAAAGGAACCGAAGAGATTTCTAATTTATATGCAAAAGCAAGAACATCAGGCAACAAAAAACAAATGGATTCTATTGGAAACTCTCCGGAATGGAAAAAATTTGAAGCAGATGAAAAAGCCTTTTTTGCAAAAGTACAATCAAGTTCAGAGAATCTAATCGCAAAGCACAAAGCCACCTGGTGGGGACCATTTTTTATGCTCACACAATACTCTTACTTTACTCCGGATCAAAAACCTGTGTTTGCACAATTTTCAGAAACAGCTAAAAAAAGCTATTACGGACAATTAGTAGAAAAAGAAGTAAATCCTAAATCGCTGGTAGGCACAAATTTTTCTAATTTTGCATTAAATGATAAAGACGGAAAAGCATATAATGTAAAAGATATTATAGCAGGAAAAAAATACATTCTAATAGACTTTTGGGCATCGTGGTGTGGTCCATGTCGTAAAGAAATTCCGAATTTAAAAACAGCCTATGCCGCTTATTCGGATAAAGGGTTTGAAATATTGAGCATCTCAATAGACAAAGATCAAAAAGCGTGGCTTAAAGCGCTAGGGCAGGAAAATATGCAATGGCATAATCTTTTAGATGATAACAAAGTAAGTAATGCCTTTAATGTAAAAACAATTCCCGCAACTTATTTAGTAGATAGTAAAGGTATAATTATCAGCGATAACTTAAGAGGCGCTGCACTAGAAGAAAAATTAAAAGAATTATTGAAGTCATAGTTTTCAGTTCTTAGTATTCAGTCGCAGTCTCAGTATTCAGTGCTGTTAATCAGTCACATACTGATATTAAAAACTGAGACTATAAACTAACAACTATCAACTGATAACTTTTTAAAAATACATCGTAACAACAAAAAAATAACAACATGAAAAGTACAATCTTAAAATCAGGTTTAGCCGCTTTAGCGCTCTTAACCACAATTACTTCCTGCTCTAAAAAGGAAGGTTATACCATCAACGGTACCATTGCCGGATTAGATAAAGGAACTGTATATCTGGAAAATACAGATGAAAAAGGAAACAAACAAATTGTAGATTCTACACAGATAAAGGGAGGAGCTTTTATATTTGAAGGAAAAGTAAACGAGCCTTTATTGTACACCATAAAATTGAAAGGACAGGAATACGGCGCTTTTCTTTTATTAGACAACGAAAATATTAAAGTCGAAGCAAAAAAAGATTCAATTTTTAAAGCCAAAATTACAGGAGCAACCCAATACGACATATACCAATCGTATTATAATAACGAATTCAAGGAAATTCAAAAAATTGCCGGACCTGTTTATAAGTTATCAGATTCATTACAGCAAAACGGAAAAGTAAAATTAACGCCGGAACAACAAACCATGATGGATAAAAAATGGAAGGATCTTGCCGCTTTCGCCGATGATCTGACAGATAAATACATCCTGAAAAATAAAGATAAAATTGGCGCAGCATTAGTAATCAGTGACCGAATTGTATCATATGGAACTCCTGAACAAGTAAAAAAATACTACGCAGTTCTGACTCCTGAAATTCAGAAATCATTTTACGGAAAACAGTTAAAAGCAACAATTGACCTAAACGACAAAACTGCTCCGGGAGCTGTTGCGCCTGAGTTTTCTCAAACAGATGTAAACGGAAAAGTAGTAAAATTATCAGATTATAAAGGAAAATATGTTCTGGTAGATTTCTGGGCAAGCTGGTGCGGACCATGTCGTAAAGAAAATCCAAACGTGGTTTTAGCCTATAAAACCTACCACGATAAAGGATTTAATGTTTTGGGAGTTTCACTGGATGATAAAAAGAAACTTTGGGAAAAAGCAATCGAAAAAGACGGATTAACCTGGACACACGTTTCAGATTTAAAAGGATGGCAAAATGAAGTTGCAACTCTATATGGCGTAAAATTAGTACCAACCAATTACCTAATTGGACCAGACGGAAAAATCATTGCTAAAAACCTTAGAGAAGCAGAACTTCAATCTAAATTGAAAGAAATTTTTAGTAAATCGTAAAAAAGTTTTCGGTCACAGTTTTCAGCCGCAGTCTCAGTCTCAGTTTGCAGTTTTCACTGAGACTGCGACTGAAAACTGAAAACGGTAACTATAAAAATCATAATATAAAAATGAAAAAATATATCTTTCTGAGCTATTGCTCATTAGCATTCTGTACACTTGTTTCAGCACAGAATAAATCCGTTAACTTTAAGAAGATAAAAGAGTTAGGCGGTATCGAAGAGTATTTGTATCAGCCAAACGGTATGAATGTTTTGCTTTTGCAGGACAATGCTTCACCCGTTGCAACCGTACAAATTGTATATCGTGTAGGTTCTAAACATGAAGTTTTAGGAAACACCGGATCAACCCATCTTTTAGAACATTTAATGTTTAAAGGAACACCAACTTTCAACAAGAAAAACGGAAAAACAATTACAGATGTTCTTCAAAATACCGGAGCACAACTGAATGCGACAACCTGGTATGACCGAACGAATTATTTTGAAACACTGCCAAGTGATAAAATCGCACTGGCGCTCCAGATCGAAGCGGACAGAATGAGAAATTCTTTACTGTTAAAAGAAGATAAAGAAGCTGAAATGACCGTAGTACGTAACGAATTCGAGCGTGGCGAAAACGACCCGAATAGTTTACTGGATAAAGAAATCTGGGCTTCGGCATATATTGCGCATCCTTATCATCATTCTACAATTGGATGGAAATCTGACATCGAGAAAGCACCAATCGAAGTATTGCGCAATTTCTACAATACTTATTATTGGCCGGATAATGCAACTTTAACCATTATTGGAGATTTTAAAAAAGAGAATGTATTCGAATTAATCGAGCAATATTTTGGTAAAATTACAAAAGCACCAAAACCAATGCCACAGCCTTATACCGAAGAGCCACAACAATACGGACCTCGTAAAATTGTAGTAAAAAAACCGGGAGAGCTGGGCGTTGTAAATAAAGCCTATAAAATTCCGGGAGCTTTACACGAAGATTTGCCTGCTTTGAATATTTTAGGTGAAATAATAGGTGCAGGACCATCAGCGATATTAAACAAAACTTTTGTAGATACCCGTTTGGGAATTTATACGTTTGCAAATGCCACAAATTTTAAAGAAGTGGGACTTTTTACTATTGGAGTTGGTTTTCCAACAACCTCAAAACACGAAGATATTGATGCTAAAATAAGCGAAGTTGTCGCTAAAATCCAGAAAGAGGGCGTTACTCAGGATGAGGTAAATCGTGTTGTGGCAAAAATTAGCGCACAAACTATTTTAGCCCGTGACGGTTCAGGAGTTATCGCATCTGAACTTAACGAAGCCATTGCAGCCGGTGACTGGACAGATTATATAACGGGTGTTGACAGATTAAAAAAAGTTACTCCGGCTGATGTTTTGCGTGTAGCGCAAAAATATTTAGTAGAGGATCAAAGTACAACGGCATATTTTATTCCTAAACAAGCAGGAGCACAAAATAAAGATTCGGCTCAAGCCAATAATTTTATGCCTCAAAACGGACCTTTTTATTATAGAGATCCCAAACACGAACACAATCATGAAGAATCTGCAAACATCGCATTAGAACAAATAAATAATGCGACAGAAATTGCAGCAGAAAACCGAATAGAAAAAACACCTTCGACATACAAAAGAGAAAAAGTAGCAGGAATTGATGTTGTTTCTGTCAAAACTTCAGCTAAGGATTTTGTGACAGTTTCAGCAAGTATTTCATTAGGTAACTACGCAAACGAAACAAAAAACAGCATGATTCCGTCCCTGACAGCAACGATGTTATCAAAAGGAACAACGCTGAATGATAAATTTAAATTCTCTGAAAAACTGCAAAAATTAGGCGTAAACCTAAACGTAAATGCGTCGACTTTTAAAATAAATATTGGATTTAAATGCCTGAAAAAAGATCTGGATCAGGTTATTGCATTATTAGCAGAAGAATTAAGGAATCCGTTGTTTGATGCAAAAGAATTTGAAAGTCTAAAACAGCAATTTACAGGAAACATACAACAAAGTTTAAACGATCCGGGCAATAGAGGAAACATTGCTTTATCACAAGCCATTTATCCAAAAGCAAATCCTAATTACAGTTTAAGCTCAGAAGATAATATTGCTAATATTAAGAATGCAACATTAGAAGAAGTTAAAGCTTTTCATAAAAAATATTTTGGTCCCATATCTATGCATCTGGTAATTGTGGGAGATACAGAAGACGCTAATTTAAATGCCTCTTTAAAAAAATCATTCAAAAACTGGAATGGCGGAGTTGTAGAAAATATGAAGTTTGAAGAAGCCATAAAGTCACCTTCAAAAACCGAAGTCATTACAATTGCTGAAAAACCAAGTGCCGAATTATTCATTGGCCAATACACAGGTTTAAAAAGAGCCGATGCTGATTATATTCCGTTTTACATTGCAAATTATACTTTAGGCGCCGGTTTTGCCGGACGTTTGATGCAAACCGTTCGTGATAATGATGGTTTAACATACAGTATTTCATCCGGAATGGGTGGTAATATCTACACTGGCGGTTACTGGATGGTAAATGCTTCATTTAATCCAACTTTATTTCAAAAAGGATTAGACGCCACAATGGTTCAAATTGATAAATGGGTAAAAGACGGTATTACGACAGAAGAACTCGAAAACAAGAAAACCAATTTAATAGGAAGCTTTAAAGTTGGAATGTCGACCACAAGCGGAATGGCAAGAACAATTTTAAGTTTTATAGAAAGAGGTCTACAACCGGATTATATCGAACAATACCCAAAGGATATCGAAAAAGTAACCTTGCAACAAGTCAATGATGCCATCAAAAAATACATTCAGCTGGACAAAATGATTGTTATAAAAGCGGGTTCACTTGATAAAGATGGCAAACCTTTGCAATAAGAGAAAGTAAAGGTTATACTGAGGTTGTTCCTCGAAATGACAATGATTGCGAATATATACTAATAGTAAACTTTAAAAAAAAAATCAAAACCTTGACAAAGTTATCGTAATCCAACAACCAACAATTTTAATAGTAGTCTTTCATTTTTTTCATATTAGAAACTGAATTAGTAAGCAATTTTCTAAGAAAGACCCTAAAAGAGCTGTTTGCCAACAGCTCTTTTTTTCCAAAATATCAAACCTGTAAACCAATGAAAAATATCATAATAACCTTTATGTTGCTATTAAGTTGCAGCATATTTGGGCAAATGTACAATCCGGTAAAATGGACAACAGCTGTCGAAAAAATATCAGATAAAGAATATATCCTGAAAGCCCAGGCCATAATACAATCCGGCTGGCATTTATACGGACAATATATTGAAGAAGGCGGACCATCTCCAACCGCTTTTACATTTAAAAACAACCCGAAAAAATTCGAATTAATCGGAAAAACAACAGAAGATAAAGGACACGAAACCGTCGATAAAATCTTCGACATGAAAATTAAATATTTTGAAGGTAAAGCTGTTTTTGCGCAGAAGATAAAATTTACATCAGATGAAATTGTGAATATCGCGGCCGAAGTAGAATTTATGGTTTGCGATGACAGCAATTGCTTGCCGCCATCATCTGAAGAATTATCCTTTAAAATCCCGAATGCTAAAAAGTTGGCTTCCGCCAAAGCTACTGCTGATTTTGCTAAAGGAGACTCTGTTCAAAAAGTAGAAAAAGCAGCAGAAAACATAGATAAATCAACAGAAAAAGCAGTTGTAAATCATTCTGAAAAAAATAAATCAAGAGGATTAATCAGCATTTTTATAATTGCCTTTTTATCCGGTTTTGCTGCTTTGCTAACACCTTGTGTTTTCCCGATGATCCCAATGACCGTGAGTTATTTTACCAAACAAAGCAAAACCAAAGCAGCCGGAATCAAAAATGCTTTGATTTACGGATTCTCAATTGTGATTATCTACGTTTTACTGGGCTCAATTGTAACCGCGGTTTTTGGTGCAGATTCCCTGAATGCACTTTCTACAAATGTTTGGTTTAACCTGATATTCTTTGTTTTACTGGTTGTTTTTGCGTGTTCTTTTTTAGGGGCGTTTGAAATCATGCTGCCGAATTCCCTTGCCAATAAAGTCGATTCACAAGCCGATAGAGGAGGACTGATTGGGATTTTCTTTATGGCCTTGGCTTTAGCCATTGTGTCATTTTCTTGTACGGGACCTATTGTAGGGACTTTATTGGTCGAAGCGGCTTCAAAAGGCGGAATTGCACCAATTGTGGGAATGTTAGGATTTTCGATCGCCATCGCTTTACCATTCTCGTTATTTGCCGCTTTTCCGGGTTGGCTGAATGCGTTGCCCAAATCAGGCGGATGGCTAAATACCGTAAAAGTAGTTTTAGGCTTTTTAGAATTAGCTTTAGCTTTCAAATTTTTATCAAATGCTGATCTTGTTTTGCAATTGCATTGGCTCGAAAGAGAAGTTTTCTTAACTATCTGGATTGCCGTTTTTGCAGTTCTGGCACTTTATTTATTTGGAAAAATTACCTTGCCACACGATTCTCCGCTCAATCATATTTCGGTAGGACGGTTGATTTTTGGACTTCTTGTTCTTAGTTTTACAATTTATCTGATTCCCGGACTTTTTGGTGCACCTCTAAAATTAATCAGCGGATTCCCGCCACCAATGCATTACAGCGAATCACCTGACGGATTTGGAGCTTCTAAAAATTCAGGCGAAACAAAAACTATTTTACCGGAAGGAGCTGAATTTGGCCCTCAGAATATCGTTACTTTTCATGATTACAAAAAAGGAATGGAATTTGCTAAAAAAGCAGGAAAACCGGTTTTATTGGATTTTACAGGATATGCCTGCGTAAATTGCAGAAAAATGGAAGAACTCGTTTGGTCAGATGCTAAGGTTTTAGGAGTTTTAAAAAATGATTTGGTTTTGATTTCGCTTTATGTTGATGATAAAAAAGAATTGCCGGAAAGTGAACAATATGTCTCAGAAACCACTGGCAAAAAAATCAAAACAATTGGTAATAAGTGGAGCGATTTACAGATTAAAACCTATAAAGCAAACGCACAGCCATTTTATGTAATTGTAGATCATAACAGCAATAATTTAACCCAACCTTCAGCATATAATCCTGATATCGAAAACTATTATGACTGGTTGAATACAGGAATCAAAAATTTCAAAAAATAAGCTGTTTTTTAAAAGATAAAAATAATGAATGCTATTCTGAATAAAAAGGAACAGACACAATTAGAGCGCTATTTTTCTAAGTTCAGGGAAAATACTATTGGAGTAAATCACAGTTTCGAATCCACATACGGGAAACAAAAACTAATATATGCAGATTGGATTGCCAGCGGAAGATTATATGCTCCTTTAGAAGATATTATGCTTTCTAAAATTGGGCCAATGATTGCCAACACCCATTCGTTTTCAAGCGAAACCGGTAAAGCTTCAACTTATGCGTATCAGCATGCACGCGACCTGATTAAAAAACACGTGAATGCAAATGAGCACGATTGCCTTGTAGCAACCGGAACCGGAATGACAGCCGCTTTATCGAAGTTGCAGCGCATTATGGGTTTGCGATCAAAAGATAATATTTACAATATAAAACCAAATTTTGATAATGAAAGACCAGTGGTTTTTATCACACATATGGAGCATCACTCTAATCAGGTTCCGTGGTATGAAACCATTGCAGATGTGGTGGTTTTACCTCCCGATGAAAATAATCTGGCTGATCCCGAAATATTGTCAGAAGAACTTAAAAAATATGCAAACAGAGCTTTGAAGATTGGCTCGTTTACAGCATGTTCCAATGTAAACGGAATCATTACGCCATATCATAAACTGGCTAAAATCATGCATCAAAATAATGGGGTATGTTTTGTAGATTTTGCAGCTTCAGCGCCTTATGTTGCTATAAATATGCATCCGGAAGATACTGAAGAACAATTGGATGCAATTTTCTTTTCGCCTCATAAATTTCTTGGAGGTCCGGGAACCTGTGGGATTTTGGTTTTTAATGAAAAATTATACCAATCAAACTTTCCCGATAATCCCGGCGGAGGAAATGTAAAATGTACCAATCCCTGGGGAGGTTACCATTACAGCGATGCTATAGAAGTAAAAGAAGATGGCGGAACTCCGGGTTTTTTACAAGTCATGCGAACAGCTTTATGTCTGGAACTGAAAAACCAAATGGGAATCGAAAACATGAAAAACAGAGAAAATGAATTGCTTGAAATTTGTTTTTCTGAACTTCAAAAAATAAAAGGATTATCTATTTTGGGAGATTTAAATACGGAGAGAATTGGCTGTGTTTCTTTTACGATTGAAAATATTCATTATAATTTAATTGTCAGACTTTTAAACGATCGTTTCGGGATTCAGGTTCGTGGCGGATGGTCCTGCGCAAGTACATACGCACATTATTTGTTTGATATTAATGAAAAACAATCAGTCGAGATGACAAACGAAATTCTGAATAAAAACCTAAGCAATAAGCCAGGCTGGGTTCGGGTTTCACTTCATCCAACAATGACAACCCAGGAATTATTGTTTATTTGTGATGCGATACAAAAAGTAGCTTTGAACTACGAAAAATGGCAGGAAGCTTATCGTTATAATCCAATAAATAATGAGTTTGAAAGCATTGTAAACAAAGAAACAATTGCCGAAGATGTGAAAGAATGGTTTTTTCTGGACTAAGTTTCTAAACCAAATTATAATAAAAAAGGTTTGAATCAAAATTATCTGATTCAAACCTTTTTTTATTTTTTAAAATGAAATTATTTCACGGCCTTTACTTTGTGTCCGTACAAACCAAAAGATAAAATAATAACAAAACACAACAACGGAATAATATATCCGGATTGAATATCATCATGTTTCATATCGATCAAAGTTCCCATTCCGTACGGAAGTATTGCGCCGCCAACAATTGACATAACCAACCACGAAGAACCAGTTTCAGTATTCGATTTTAAACCTGTTAATCCTAATGAAAAGATCGTAGGAAACATAATCGACATAAAAAATCCGATTCCGCCAAGCGCATAAATAATATAAATACCGGATCCGTAAATTGCCACTAAACAAAGCAAAACGCTGATGATACAATAGATAGAAAGCAAAATGTAATCCTTAACAAATTTTAGAAAAAAGGTTCCGCTAAATCGTCCCATCATAAACAAAAAGCCATAAATACCAAGATAATAAGCCGCAGTTTTTTCATCTAATCCAGCTTCTTTTTGTGCTATTCGTACAAAAAAACTGGTGATGCAAACTTGTGCACCAACATAAAAAAATTGTGCCACAACAGCCCAGCTTAAATGCGAAAATTTCAGGACAGAAAAAAATCCGGGTTTTGCTTCATTTTCAGTTTCCTGGGATTTCATAGAAGGCAAATGCATAAAATAAAATACAACTGCTACTAAAACCAATATGCTTCCCAGAATAATATAAGGCAATTTTACAGTCGAAGCTTCCTCCAATAAATAAGCAGCTCTTGTAGCATCAGGCATTGAAGCTAATTGCTCCGGCGTATGATTAACGCCAGAAAGTATAAAAACTCCTCCAAGTAAAGGAGCCAGAGTTACAGCCAAACCATTAAAAGAAGCGGCTAAATTCAATCTTGTCGAAGAAGATTCCGGAGGCCCTAAAATTGCTGCATAAGGATTAGCGCTCGTTTCAAGAATTGTTAATCCACAGCCAATAATAAACAATGCCAGTAAAAAAAGCTCGTAAGTTCTGGTATTTGCTGCCGGTACAAATAAAAATGCTCCCGCTGCAAAGACCAATAAACCAGTGATAATACTGTTTTTATAGCCAATTTTTTTGATTATGATTCCCGCCGGAATTGCCATTATAAAATAGGCAAAAAAGATCGAAGTATCGATTAATGTGGATTGTCTGTTGTTGAGCTGGCATGCTTTCTTTAAATGCGGAATCAAAATACCGTCAAGACCATGCGCCATTCCCCATAGGAAAAATAAACTGGTGATTAATATAAAGGGCAAAAGGTATTTTTTGCCTGAGCCTGTTTCGGAAGCGACTTCGTGTTGATCGCCGATTTGGTTGGTTATTTGCATAGTTAGATAGTTTTTTTGTTAATAGGTTCAGAGGTTCAGAGCGGCAAAGGTTCAAAGCGACAAAGGCTCAAAGGTTTTGGTTTTTATGTTCAAAGTGAGAAACCTCTGTCCCTTTGAAACTTTGGGCCTTTGTACCTCAAAAAAAATCAAAGATTTTTTTTAACCAAGAGTAAGTGATCACAAACAAGAACGACTTCACCTTTTTGATTGATGATTTCTACATGTTCTGTTACAGTTCCCATATCGGGTTTTTTGGCTTCTCCTTTTTCTGAGATTGTAATTTCAGAATGAATCGTGTCACCAATATGCACTGGTTTTACAAATCGCATACGATCATATCCTTTAGAAAATGCTTCAGGATTAATTTCAGATGCTGTTAAACCAATTCCGATACTAAAAACCATTGTTCCGTGTGCAATACGCTGTCCGAAAGGTTGTGTTTTGCACCATTCCTCATCCATATGATGCGGAAAAAAATCTCCCGTATGCCCGGCATGAACCACAAAATCTGTTTCGGTAATCGTTCGCCCAAAAGTGACGCGCTTATCACCAATTTGATAATCCTCAAAAAATGTTGATTTGAAATACATATATTTTTAGTTTGATAAAAGTTTAGATGTTAGAAGCAAGAAGCAAGATTTTAAGTTATGGCTAAATGTGAAATGAAGATATTCGATGTCTGTTTGTTTTACTGTGTATTACTATCGTTTTAAAAATCTTTACATAATGCATTTTATCATCTTACTTCTTGCTTCTAAATTATAATTCGCTAAGAGAAACCCCTCCGTTTTTATTGCTGATATAACAGGCTTCGACGACTTTCATAGTGTCCAGAACATCCTGAACACTTGCCAGTAATTTGGTGTCAGAACCTTCCTTGAAGCGCATCAGGTTTGACATTGTTCCTATAAAAGCTTCGGGAAACCATGAACCTTCAAGTTCGATTTTTTTCCATTCATATTCACCTTTTTCGTTGAGTAAAGCATATTCAAATTCATCCGGCAAACCGTCAGGATAATTCATTAATAAACCCATTTTTGCTTTGACCGCTCCTTTTGTTCCTTCCCATTTAATGTAACTTTCCTCGTGTTTAGGTCCAAAATGATGATCGTGATTCGTATTGATTACAACATGTTTGTCTTCTCCATAATCTAAAATGATTGTAGAACGGCAGGATGATAATTTTTTTAGCGGGTGTTTGGCTGTTTTTGCCATCACACTTTTCGGATTTCCTAAAAACGACCTAATGCAATCGATATAGTGAACACTATGAAAAAGAATTTCTAATCTGGGGTGTTCCTTAATCAATGGAAACAATTCCCAAGGCGTGTTTACCGTAACCTTAAATTCAAAATCATACAATTCGCCAATAATTCCCTGATCGATCATATAGCGTGCTGCACTAACAAAAGAGGCAAAACGCAATTGGAAATTAATTGCTGCAACCAGATTTTTACGTTCGCAAACCGCGACGATTTCACGTGCCTGAGCAAGATCATTTCCCATAGGTTTCTGAATCAGAACTGCGGCTCCGTCAGGTAATTGCTCCAGAATTTCGATGTATTGATCGGGTAGAACCGTAATATCGTACACAGCATTTGATGGTGCATTTTTTACTGCATCAGCCACGTTTTCAAAAACATGTGCGATTTTAAATTGTTTTGCCAGATCGTGCGCTTTTGAAATTGTTCTGTTTGTGATCCCAAAAACAGTAAAACCAGCCATTTGATAAGCAGGCAAATGGGCATCTTTTACAATGCCGCTTGCACCAATAATGATAATGGGTTGGTTCGTTTCCGGTAATTTAGGTTTATATGGAATATTCATGTTTTTTTGTTTATAGTTTCTAAGCTGCTAAGTGTCTAAGTTGCTAAGTTTTTGTCCTGGCAGAAACTTTGTTTAAGAGTCAAATTTTCAATGTTATGCTGAGTTTCTTCGATTAGTTTTTGAGACGAAATATTACTTTCAATCGCCTTTAAAACCATTTGATCTATTAATGCTGCAACTTTAGGCCAGATTGGCGTTTGAGGCAAAGTCAGGGCATTTTCGTGCAGCATTTCGAGTTTATGGTAAAACGGAATAATGTCATTGATTTCAGGATCGTTCCAAGTCGATTTTCTACAGCCTATTCCGCCTTCTTTTGTTAATAGTTTATCACTTTTTACACTGGTAGCAAATCGTAAAAAATCATAAGCCAGTGCTTTATTTTTGCTTCCTATGCCAATTGTATAAAGCCAATAAACATTGAGCGAAGCGGTTTTATGATTAGGATCTGAAGGAAGTTCTGTAATATCGACTTTCCCTTTTACTTTCGATTCGTCGATTACTTCGCACATCGAGGCAAATCCAAACCAGTTGATTGCCATTGCGGCTTGTCCTTCGGCGAAAGCCATTCCGGCTTCTACAGAACCAAAATTTTTCGATTTGGGGTGAATTGCATCTTTATTATTTACAATAGTCCTGTAAAAATCCAAAGCCTCAATTGCTTGATTATGATTGATATTAATTTGATTTTGATCGTTTAATAATGACCCGCCACGAGTCCAGAGTTGCAGGCAAAAATCAAAAACCATATTGTGTCCGTCAGGGAAATTGGCAAAAACACAACCATACAAGTTTTCTTCGGGACGATTGAAAAATTGTGCTATCTGAGTAAATTCTGTCCAGGTTTTTGGAGGCTGAAGTTCATAGCCAAATTGTTTTTTAAAATTTTCTTTCTCATTATCATCTTCAAATAAATCCGTTCTAAAAATCAAACATTCAGGTCCATCATGAAAAGGCAAACCATAAGTACCGTTTTTTATTTGCTGTAAATTCAATAAGGATTGATGCCAGCCTTCTGGATAATCCTGCGGTGGATTTTGATTAATAAGAGAGGTTAGGTCCAGCACCGCTTTTTCGTTTACAGCGTCAAATATCCAATCGGTGTTGATATGTGCAATATCCCATTTGCCGTTTTTTAAACCTTTATTGGTAATTGTTTCTTCATAAAGGTCATGTAATTCCAGCGGAACCATTTCTGCTTCGACAGCAATATTGTATTTCAGGCAAAATAAATCCCATAGCTTTTGCAGCGTAATTTCGAAAGGATCAAATTTGCGGACAGCTATTCTTATTTTTTCCATTAGATTAGTATAAATTCTTTAATAATCTTCTCATTATCCTGTCCTAATTTGGGAGAACCTTTATCTGAAGTAAAATATTCACCGTCTATTTTAATAGGACATCTGGTGGTTTTATAGGAGTAACCATCGATCATTTGAACTTCCTGCATAAAATCTAAAACCTTAAAACCTTCCTCGGCAAAAAGCTGCTGATAATTTAAAACCCCGGCGCACCAAATGTCTGCAGGTTCTAAAATATTCAGCCAAAAATCAGTATTTTCAGTTTGCAAATGCAAAGCGAGAATATTCTTGATTTCATCTCGTAAGCTGAATTTATTTTCCGGATATGCCAAAAGAGCATCACATTTTAAAAGCGAAGCCAAAACCGGAATAGATCCCATTGCAAGAGCTAAATAACCGTTTTTGGTTTTGTAAATTCCGTATGGCGCGCCCAAATAAGCATGTGCATTATTGGTTTTGGTTCGAACAGGCAATTCGCCGCCATCATTAAAATAAGTTGTTATGGTTTCGAACTGAAAATCGAAAGCAGATTCTAACATACTCACCTGAACCGAAGCGCCAATAGTATGAGTTGCCTTTCGATATAATGCAGCCAATATTCCCTGAGCCAAATGTGCGCCTGCCAACATATCGACAATTGACAAACCCATTGGTACCGGACCATCGTCCTGATTGCCGCTTAACCAGGTCAAAGCCGTTAAAGATTGCAGTAGTAAATCTTGTCCCGGTAAATCTTTTAAATCCGGATGATCGCCAAAACCGGAAATCGAAGCATAAACCACCGTTGGATTTATGGCTTTTACCGCCTCATAACTCAAACCGATTCGCTCCATAACCCCGGGTCTGAAATTATGCATCACGACATCGGCTTTAGCCAATAATTTTTTTAATTTTTCAAGTTCATCTGGTTGCTTAAAATCAATTGCAAATGATTCCTTATTTCTGTTAATCGTATGAAAAACCGAAGATTCGCCATTCATAATCAAATCAGATGTATATAAAGTCCTGCAGATATCGCCTGTTCCGGGTTTCTCAATTTTTATGACACGCGCACCCAAATCAGCCAGTCTTAAACTCGCTGAAGGACCGGAAAGAAACTGGCTAAAATCTACTATTAAATAATCTTCTAATGGTTTCATGCGTTGTTTAAAAATTGTTCGTGTATTCTTGAATTGTCTTCTCCAACTTTAGGTGCCGCTTTTGTGCTTGCTAAAATTTTTCCGTCAAGCTGAATTGGGCTTCGGGTTGTAATTAAAGTTTCTCCATCAGAATTTTTAACGGTTTGTTTCAGTTGCAATTCGTTTACAAAAGGCTGGTTGTTCAGTTCTTCATAATCGAAAACTTTACCGCACCAAATACCTTCTTTCTGCAGTAATGTTATCCAGTAATCTGCAGTTTGGGTAATTAGTTTATTGGCTAATATTGCCCTGATTTCATCTCTTTTTTCAAACCAAAGATGCTTGTCACTATATTGTTTCAAATCAACGCCGAGTGTATTTCCTATAAAAAGCAAATCGCCCATTGCTAAAGAAATATAACCGTCTTTAGTTTGATAAACACCGTACGGAGCACTTAAAAAAGCATGTGCACTTCCTTTAATATCTCCTCTTTGAGGCAATTGACCGCCATCATTTAAGAACGAAGTAATGGCTTCAAATTGCACATCCAAAACCGATTCGAGTAAACTTACTTCGACCAAAATACCTTTTCCGGTTTTGGCTCTTTTGAGTAAAGCCGCTAAAATTCCCTGTACAAAATGATTTCCGCACATTAAATCGGCTACAGCCAGACCAAAAGGAACCGGTTCCTGACTTTTACGACCGGTTAACCAACTTAGTCCTGATAAAGATTGCAGCAATAAATCCTGTCCTGGTTTTTTTGCCCACGGACCAATATTGCCGTAACCAGTAATGGTTCCGTAGATTATTTTAGGATTAATTGCCAGCGTTTCATTAAAATCCAGACCAATTTTATCCATCACTCCGGGTCTGAAATTGTGCGTCATAATATCAGCCTGAGCAATTAGTTTTTTTATCAAAATCAGATCTTCCGGATTTTTAAGATCAGCGGCAAAAGATTCCTTATTTCTGTTTATAGTATGAAATAGCAAACTGCTGTCATCGACAAAAAGATCTTTTATACTCAATTGCCTGCAAGCTTCACCTTTTATCGGGCGTTCAATTTTTATGACTCTTGCGCCTAAATCAGCCAATTTTAATCCCGCTGAAGGACCGGCCAAAAACTGGCAGAATTCTAATACAACTAATCCTTCTAATGGTCTCATGTTGTTTGCAGGTTTAGGGATTTCGCATAAAGCGAATTCAGGACTTCTAAAACCAATTCTTCATTTCCGCCATTCATCAGATAATCACGAACGATATCGCCCGCATGATCCTGAAAATACATATGTCCGGAATATCTGGGACGTAAAAAAGCACGTTCTAAAGCAGGCAAAGTATTCTTGAAATAATCATGAGTTAGTGCATTGATTCGGTTGCTTTTCCAGGCTTGTAAATGTCCGGGTTGTCCGCCATTATCAGCAAATATATTTTGCTGAACTTGCGACGATCCCGTAAACTCAGCATATTTAATGGCTTCGGGAATATGTTTGCTAAACGAAGAAACCGCTAATCCGGTTCCGCCAAGCGAACTAATCATTGGATTATTATTCAAACGGACTAAATCATAAAAATGAAGCAGGTTTTTACTGTAACCTGTTCTAGAATAATTAGAATATCCGTAAGCAAAAGGGCAGTAGGCAATTTTATCAGAATTGACCATAGCTTCATAAACCTGAATCGGGTTTCTGTTAAAATTTTCAGGATCAATTAATTGCGCCAATTCTCTAAAGAGTTGTAACGCCTTTTTTCCGGTTTCAACCGAGATTACTTTTTCATCAGACTGAAAGGGAGCTTCGCCCAAACTACAGCAATACATATAAAAACTCATCAGAACATCAACCGGAATTCCTGCAAAAGCAACGAGTCCTTTTTTAGCTAGAACCAATAAATCCTCATAAGTCTGAGGCACTTTTAAGCCTTGTTTTTCTAAAATATCCAGTCGCGCCGCTGCAACCGGAGTCGCCGCATCAATAGGCAATGCCCAAAGTTTGTGGCTAAAAACATAACTTCCGTAAGAACGGCCAACTGTATTTGATTCCTGATCTTTTATATATTCTGTAGAAAGATGGTCAGAGAGTGGGAGGATCGCATTTGTATGCGCTCCAAAACCTGTCCATGGATGATCGATAACTAATAAATCAAATCTTTTGGCAAGATCTTCAATCGATGCATCTGCAAATTCCTGTAAACTTCTTTTCTCCCAAGTGATTTCAATATTTGGATTTAATTCTGTAAAACGCTGTGCTGTAGCGACCATTGGCAATAAACCTCTTGTGTGATTCCAGGTTATCCCTTTTAATATTGTCATTTTTCGATGTTTTATTGGTGATAATTGTATTCTTAAAATAATAAATGTAAAAAATACAATTACAAAAATATAAATAAGATTGAATTGAGCAATAAATGTTTCATTTATTAACAGTCATTTTTTGCAGTATATGAATCTACGGTCTTGTTTTTTTACAAATGACATAAAAAATGTTATAATATATTAAACTATGATTATTTTTAGAGGAAATAAAGAAAATATTTCTCAGTATATTGAGATTAAAAATTACATTTGTAATTGTGTTTTTTACATTTATTAATTTACACGCAGAATTTTAGGGTATAATGTTAAATAAAGACTTAATAATTATAAAAAATGTTTTCATTACAAAATAAAAAAGCTGTCGTAACGGGAGGCGGCAGCGGAATTGGAAGAGCTATTGCAACGCTGTTTGCCAAACAGGGAGCAGAAGTACACATTATAGATTTAACGCTTGAGAGTGCTCAGGAAGCGGTAGAGGATATTAAAAAATTAGGTGGAAATGTTTTTTCACATGCCTGTAATGTGGCAAACCAAAAAGAGGTTACTGCAACATTTGAAGCAATTGGCAATATTCATATCCTGATTAATAATGCCGGAATTGCTCATGTGGGTAAAGTAGACACAACACCGGAATCTGATTTTGATCGCGTGATGGAGGTAAACGTAAAAGGAGTTTACAACTGTTTGTTTGCTGCAATTCCGCAATTCCGACTTTCAAAAGGCGGCGTAATCCTTAATATGGCTTCGATTGCGGCATGGGTTGGTATTCCGGATCGATTTGCTTATTCAACTGCAAAAGGTGCTGTGATGGCAATGACTTTATCTGTTGCAAAAGATTATATAAACGAAAATATCCGTTGTAATTCTATTTCACCTGCGAGAGTTCATACACCATTTGTAGATGGTTTTATTTCGAAAAACTATGCCGGAAAAGAAGCTGAAATGTTCGAAAAACTTTCACAATCACAACCTATTGGCAGAATGGGAAAACCAGACGAAATCGCAGCGCTTGCTTTGTATTTATGCAGCGACGAAGCTGGATTTATTACAGGAAGCGATTACCCAATCGATGGAGGATTTATCAAGTTAAATAACTAAGAAAAAGATGTTATCCCGAAGCCTCGGGACTGAGATGCTAAGTTACTAAGTTTTTTTAGACTGGAAAATTAGTCCTCATTTCTACTGGATAGCAATCAATAATTTTAAAATAAATAATTAAATAAAGGTACTGAGGTTTTGAGTTACTAAGATTTTTCAGTTGACTAAACGTCAAGAAGACTTAGCAACTTAGAACCTTAGCCACTTAGCCACTAAAAAAAGAAAAATATGAAATTAATACGTTTTGGAGAAATCGGAAAAGAAAAACCAGGAGTTTTAATAGGTGAAAAAAGATATGATGTTTCATCAATTGTTTCAGACTTTAACGAAAGTTTTTTTGAAGAAAATGGTCTTGAAAAATTACAAAAAGCATTAGAGAGTAATCCAACTTTAGCAGAAGTTGACGCAAATGTACGTTTAGGATCTCCAGTATCGAGACCTTCTAAAATAATATGTATTGGATTGAATTATGTAGATCACTGCAAAGAAACCGGTGCACCAATCCCAACAGAACCTATCATCTTTTTTAAATCGACGACTTCTTTATGTGGTCCTGATGATGATGTGATTATACCAAAAAACAGTGTAAAAACAGACTGGGAAGTAGAGTTGGCATTTGTTGTAGGTAAAAAAGCAAGTTATGTCGAGGAAGCAGAAGCTCTTGACTATGTTGCGGGTTACGCTTTATTGAATGATTACAGCGAAAGAGAATTTCAGATCGAACGCGGCGGACAATGGGCAAAAGGAAAAGGATGCGATACGTTTGCACCTCTTGGACCCTTTTTGGCAACGAAAGATGAAGTAAAAGATGTTGATAATTTGTCAATGTGGCTTACTGTGAATGGTAAAAAATATCAAGACAGTAATACTTTAAATCTGGTTTTTAAAATTCCATACTTATTACATTATCTAAGTCAGTTCATGACATTGCTTCCGGGTGATATCATTAGCACAGGAACGCCTCCGGGAGTTGGATTAGGAATTAAACCGGATCCAATTTACCTAAAAGCAGGTGATGTCGTAGAGCTTGGAATTGAAGGTTTGGGTACTAGTAAACAAACTGCGGTTGAATATAAAAAGTAATCCAAAATAAAATTGAAGATGAAATTTATTGTTTGTGAAAAACCCCAGGAATTCAAATTAAAAGAAAAAGAAATACCGGAACCAAAAGAGGGCGAAGTATTACTAAAAATAAAAAGAATTGGAATCTGTGGGACTGATATTCATGCTTTTGGCGGAACTCAGCCTTATTTTGAGTATCCAAGAATTTTAGGACATGAACTTGCTGCAGAATACATTAAAGGAAATGCTAAAGGTTTTGCGCCGGGAGATAAGGTAACTTTTATTCCGTATTTCAATTGTGGAAAATGTGTGGCGTGCAGAAACGGCTTAACGAATTGTTGTGTAAATATCAAAGTTTTTGGAGTTCATATTGATGGCGGAATGGCGGAATATGTTACTATTCCGGAGCAATATTTACTTCACGGTCAGGGATTAGATTATGATCAACTGGCCTTGGTTGAACCACTTGCAATTGCTGCGCACGGAGTAAGAAGAGCTGCTGTTGGACCAAATGATACCGTTCTGGTGATGGGAGCAGGGCCAATTGGGATTGGATTAATCCAGTTTGCTAAAATTGCAGGAGCAAAAGTTATTGTAATGGATATCAACGAGTACCGATTGGGTTTTTGTAAAAACGAATTGCATGCCGATGCAACGATAAATCCGTTAAATGAAAATGTAACCGCAAAACTGGCTGAAATCACCAATGGCGATATGGCAAATGTGGTAATTGATGCAACAGGAAACAGAAATGTCATGAATGATGCTTTTAATTACATTTCGCATGGCGGAAGATTTGTTTTGGTCGGACTTCAAAAAGGAGAATTAACCTTTAGTCATCCTGATTTTCATAAAAGAGAATCTACTTTGATGAGCAGTAGAAATGCTACAATTCAGGATTTTGAATATGTGATGGAATGTCTTAAAAACGGAAAAATAGATCCTAAAAAATACATCACGCACAGAACCAGTTTTTCAGAAATGATTAACGATTTTGGGCAATTAATTGATCCGAAAAATAACGTCATAAAAGCGTTAATAGAAATAGAATAAAATTATTAGTAAAATGTAAAATGTGATATGTGAATTCTGTTGTGAAAAATTTAGTAAAAGCTAAGTTATATAATATTCATTTTACATCTTAAAAATCATATATCGCAATCTACATTTCACATTTTACAAATTACTTCTAACATAATAAAAAAATGGATTTAAATTTAAAAGGTAAAATAGTTGTTGTGTCGGGTTCGGCAGGCAAAGTAGGCAGTATTGGAGAAACAATTATAAAAAGACTGGCAGAAGAAGGAGCAATTCCGGTTCTTGTTGACAGAAATGACAGAGGTTTTGATTATGCCGAAGAACTTCAAAAAAGAGATATAGATTCCTTATTTGTCAAAACAGATGTTACTGATCCTGTTGAAATAGAAAACGCGGTAAAAAAGATCATTGCAAAATATGGCAGAATCGATGCTGTAATAAACAATGTAGGAGTAAATGATGGCGCAGGTTTAGATGCTACTTACGAACAATTTATGGATTCCTTGAAACTAAATGTAGTGAGCTATTTTTTATTGACAAAATATGCGCTTCCGTACTTAAAAGAATCAAAAGGGAATATCCTGAATATTGGTTCAAAAGTTGCTCTAACAGGTCAGGGCGGAACTTCTGGTTACGCTGCTGCAAAAGGCGGTGTTTTAGGATTGACCAGAGAATGGGCAGTAGATTTAGTTCAGTTTGGGATTCGTTCGAATGCGATTATTATTGCAGAAAGTTACACTCCGGCATACGAAGACTGGATTAAAACATTACCGGATGGTGAAACTGTTTTAAAGAAAATAAACAAAAGTATTCCGTTTGAAAGCAGAATGACCAAAACGGAAGAAATTGCAGATACTTCCCTTTTTATTATTTCTAATCGTTCGTCGCACACAACAGGACAATTTGTTTTTGTTGATGGCGGTTACGTGCATCTGGATCGTGCCTTAATTAGTGATGTAAATTAATAAAGATGAGTAATCGTATTGATTCACATCAGCATTTTTGGAAATTCGATCCTGTAAGAGACAGTTGGATTGATGAATCGATGCAAAAAATTCAAAAGGATTTTTTGCCCGAAGATCTTTTGCCTTTACTGCAGCAAAATCAATTTTCAGGTTGCGTTGCTGTTCAGGCAAGCCAGTCTGAAGATGAAACAAATTTTCTGTTAGAATTAGCACCAAAAAATGATTTTATAAAAGGAATTGTCGGCTGGGTTGATTTAAGAAATGAAAATATAACAGAACGATTAGAATATTTTTCGAATCATAAAAAGATAAAAGGATTTCGACATGTTGTTCAGGGTGAAGCGGATGATTTTATGTTCAGGGAAGATTTTCGTAAAGGAATTTCTGCTTTAAAACAATTCGGTTACACATATGATATTCTTATTTTTCATCGCCAGTTACCTGCTGCAATAGATTTGGTAAAACATTTTCAGAATCAGCCTTTTGTGATCGATCATATTGCAAAACCGGATATAAAATCAGGTGATATTGTTTCCTGGAAAAAAGGAATTGAAGAAATTGCAAAATATGAGAATGTAAGCTGTAAAATTTCCGGAATGGTCACAGAAGCCAATTGGAATAATTGGAAACCTGACGATTTAAAACCGTATCTGGATGTAATTTTTGAAAATTTTCCAACCCATAAATTAATGTTCGGATCAGATTGGCCCGTTCTTAATGTCGCTTCAAATTACTCAGAAGTAGTAAAGACTCTTGAAGATTATATCTCTCAATTATCAACCAAAAATCAAAATAAGATTTGGTCTGAGAATACAAGTTCTTTTTATAATTTATAAAAAATCTCAAAGTATGTCAATTTAATTTAAGTTAAAGATATAAAAAAAGCAGGCTGTCCATTTTTGGACAGCCTGCTTTTTTACAATCTAAGAATCTAAGAATCTAAAACTTAACAGCACCTTTAGGCACTGTTTCGCCAACAGTTGTTCTTTTAGAAAAATCTACTGCAGGAGAAGAAACAAATTCAATATTCTGAGAAGCTTCACCATTTACAGAAACTGCTTTTGCTGATGTAGAATTAAATTCTATGTTTTTTAGAGACAGGTTTTTAGCATTATAAATTTCGAATACATTGCTTGCTTCAATATCCAGCTTTGCATTGCTGATTTTGATTCCGTTGGCATCAATAATCGAGAATCCTTTTTCGGCTTTTACCGTTAAGTTTGAGATTTCGATATTCTCTAAATTCATTTCAGGCAAACCTTGTAAAAATACTGCTTGTTGTGCGCCATGAATAGTAATATTTTTGATCGAAATGTTTTTAAACTGTGGCGTTTCTACCGTTACAGGCATTGCTTTATTAATGATTTTATCTCCACCTTCTTCAAGGGTTTCTGCAATAGATTTTCCTCCGTAATACAAATTAAAAGATATTGCCTGAGACGGAATATCAGTCATAAAAATATCAGAGATATAAATGTTTTCTACCACACCGCCACGTCCGCGGTTACTTTTAAAACGAAGACCAACATCTGTACCCATAAAAGTACAGTTTGATACATGCAGGTTTTTTACTCCGCCTGACATTTCACTTCCCACCGTAACGCCGCCGTGTCCGTGATAAACGATATTGTTTTTTACGATAATATTTTCGCACGGAACACCTCTTTCACGACCATCTTTATCTTTTCCTGATTTAATACAAATCGCATCGTCGCCTACATCAAAACTGGAGTTTTCGATGATTACATTTTTACAGGACTCCACATCCAGACCATCACCGTTTTGAGAATACCACGGATTACGAACTGTAACATTACGAACAATTAAATCCTCGACCATTAAGGGATGAATATTCCATGCTGGTGAATTCTGGAAAACAGGTCCGTCAAACAATACTCTTTTACTGTTTTGAATACTCACTAATACCGGACGTAAAAAGTCGTGGATTTTTTCAAATTCTTCTTTTGTTTTTAAGTCCGGACGTACATTTTGATCTGCACCTTTAGAAGCATTCATAAAAACTTCTGATGGATACCAACTGTCTTTTTTATCGTTTAAAACACCTCCGGAAGAAACGAACTTTTTCCATTGGCTATCAGTTAATTTGCTCTTTTTTACTTGTCTCCAAACTTCGCCTGAACCATCCCAAACACCATTTCCTGTAAAAGCGATGTTCTCTAGATTTTTACCATAAATAGGAGAGATGCAACGCCAGGTGTTTAGGCCTTCAAAACTCGTTTCTATAATTGGGTATAAACTTTTGTCTGGCGAAAATTTGATTAAAGCCCCGGTTTCGGCATGAAGTTCCAGATTGCTTTTTAGGATAATTGGACCTGTAAGCCAGATTCCGGGAGGAATAATTACTTTTCCTCCGCCTTTTTTCGAAACCGCATCTATAGCATCGGCGAAAGCCTTTGTATTTAAAACGTACCCGCCATTTACGGCACCAAAATCTTTAATGTTTACACTATTTTTTGGAATTACAGGCTCTTTGACTTTTGCCATTTTAAATTCAATGTTTTTATAAGTGTCATAAGACTTTGAATTTTGGGCCATACTATTTTGCGAACAACTTGCAATCAGGATTGCCACAGCAAAGCGTAAAAGGTGAATAGGATTCGTTTTCATTCTTGTTGAATTATGGTTAATAGTTTAGTAGTAATAGAAAACTTTATTTGCTAAATCTGTTTATTCATCCTTGTTTTTTTATTGATAAAGAAAAAAAAGAATGCAGTTAAACAAATAAATATAAATGTAATCGATTACACAAATCTATAAAAAAATATTATAAAAACTTAATTAAGTTGATTGTTTGCCACAAAAGAAAAGTTAAAAGTTATGAATCTGTATTTTTTATCCTGATTTCTACAATTACAGGAGGGTACAGGATGCTTTTATTTTTGGGTTCTTTTAAATTGTGCCATATATTTAAGATAAATGTTAAAATAGTTTAGGATGTAATTTTTTTATTACTTTAAATTATGTCCTCAATAATTTTACTACCAAAAAAAGTTAAAAATAATGCGTTTAAAATCTTTCAATAAGTTACTGACTGTTTTTGTGATCATTTGTACCATTTTTTCTGCGAATGCTGCTGAAATTTGGGTTTCTCCAAATGGTGATGATACAAACAACGGGACAAAATCTAATCCTCTGGCTACGGTACAAATGGCAATGCGAAAAGCCAGAGAACTTCGTAGATTAAAAGATCCTTCTATAAAAGACGGAATTCAGATTATAGTAATGAACGGAACGTACTATTTAAATGAACCTTTATTTGTAAGACCTGAAGATTCTGGAACACCTGAAAGTCCAACCACAATACAATCAGATATAAATGCAAAATCAATAATAAGCGGTGGATTAGAAATAAAAAACTGGAAAAAAGCGACGATTGTAAACGGCATCAAAAAGTCAAATGTCTGGATTGCTGATGCTCCTAAAAAAGCGGGTGAACTTATTAATTACAGACAATTATGGGTAAATGACAAAAAAGCCGTAAGAGCTAAAAGTACGTCCGGAAACATTATGGATCGCATTTTATCTTGGGATGCTGCGACAGAAACCTGTTGGATTCCGTTTAAGGATAAATCGATTAAGTTTGAGCCCGGAATGGAAATGTTTATTGTACAATGGTGGTCGATTGCCAATCTTCGAATCAAAAATATCGAAGTACAAAAAGACAGCGCCAGACTTTCGTTTGAGCAGCCAGAAAGCCGTATTCAAAGCGAACATCCCTGGCCGGCACCGTGGATTTCTAAAAACAATGGGAATTCTGCCTTCTATTTAAACAACGGAATTTCGATGCTCAATGAACCCGGAGAATGGTATCTGGATAAAAAAAATGCTAAAATCTATTATATTCCAAGAGTTGGTGAAGACATGAATTTGGCTAAAGTAACAATTCCGGTTTTAGAAAATTTACTGGAAATAAAAGGAACTGTAGATTCTCCTGTTCATGATTTTAGATTTAAAGGAATTTCGTTTCAATACAGCAACTGGCTTCGTCCTTCGCAGCAAGGTCACGTTCCGCTGCAGTCAGGTTTGTATTTATTAGATGCTTATAAATTAAAAGTTCCGGGAACTCCAAATCAGGCAAGTTTAGAAAATCAGGCTTGGGTAGGAAGACCTTGTGCAGCTGTTGAAGTAAATTATTCGAATAATCTTCAGTTCGAATCGTGCCGTTTTGAACATTTATCTTCAACAGGATTAGATTTAAATAAAGGAACACATCACAATATCATCAAAGGAAATTTATTTAAAGACATTGGCGGAAGCGCAATAAATGTTGGAGTTTTCTCTGAAGAAGCTTTTGAAGCCCATTTGCCATTAGTTGTAAAAGATGAGAGAGAAGTTTGTTCGAATGAAATAATCTCAGATAATTTAATTACCAATGTCACCAATGAAGATTGGGGAACGTTGGGTATCAGCGCTGGTTTTGTAAAAAATATTACAATTGAACACAACGAAATTTCAGATGTTTCATATTCAGGAATCGCAATGGGCTGGGGCTGGACGCACACTAAAAATGTAATGGAAAACAACAAAATTCTGGCGAATAAAATTCACCATTATGCCAAACATTTACACGATGTTTCCGGGATTTATACCCTTTCGTCACAGCCAAACAGTCAGATAGAAGAAAATTATATCGATAAAGTATATAACAGTCCGTATGCGCACGATCCATTTTTATGGTTGTATTTGTATACCGATGAAGGAAGTGAAGGTTTTACGATAAAAAACAACTGGATTGCCGAAAAAAAAATCCTTAAAAATCATAATGGACCAAAAGGGAATATATGGGAAAATAACGATCCGTATGTAAGTTCTAAAATTAAGGATGCAGCTGGAATTAGAATACCTTATAAAGATCTGGAAAAAGAAGTTGTAATCGATGAAAAATGGGGATTGCAGGAAATGCCAAAACCGTATGCGATCGAATTGATAGGTTCTGATTTTGATATCGAAAAAATCAAATCGACTTTGACAGGATTTAGAATTGTGGGACAGGAATTGTACCAATGGAAAAATCATTTGGTAGTTTATGGCAAAATGAATCAGCCGGAAAGAACCAAACGAAAACTGGCGGGCGCTTTTCCTTCTTTAGAAATTAAAATCTATGAAGATTTGGTTTACGATTTCCAAAACTTTGAAAGATGTAAAGACTCCAAACCAGCATCGGATTGGGAAAATGTTGTTTTGACAGCTAATCTTCCTTCTGATGAAAAACTGCAAAAAGAATACGTGGATTATCATAAAACACAATTCGAAAAATGGCCAGAAGTAGCCAAAGGTTTCTGCAATGCCGATTTCCAGCAATTACAGGTTTTCAAAAAAGACAGGCAATTGATTTTAATAATCAGTATTCCAAAAGGAGAAAATCTGGATAAACTAAATCCCAAAACAACCCAAAATAATCCGCGTGTAGACGAATGGAACGCTTTAATGAAAAAATACCAAACCGGAATCGAAGGTGCAAAGCCGGATGAAACCTGGATTTTCTTGAATAAAGTTACTGTAGAGGAGAAAAAATAGAAGAAAGAGACAAGAAGAAAGAATTTATTAGAGAATTAAGAAGAAAGAAAATCTGCTCGATCTGCTTAATCTGCGTAAAAAAAAACTAGCCTCAAAGATGATTTCGGAAAAAATCTAAAATCTAAACTCAAAAATCTAAAATAATATATCCATGTTAAAAATAGCCATTCTGGGACTCGGAGAAGGACGAAGCACGATGTCTGCCGCTACCGAAAGTTCAAAATTAGAACTCGTAAAAGTATGCGACCGAAACGAAGAATTGTGTAAACAGCGTGCAAAAGAATTCGATTTTCATTCGTACACCACCAATTATGATGATTTGTTAAACGATTCGTCAATTGATATTATTGCCATTTATACACCGGATCATCTTCACGCACAGCATGTAAAACAAGCTTTACTGCACGGGAAACATGTTGTTTGTACGAAACCTTTTATCGATGATCTGTCAGACGCAAGGGAACTATTAGAACTTAGTAAAACAACCGGAAAGAAAGTTTTTATAGGTCAAAGTTCCCGATTTTTTGAACCTGCAAAAAGACAAAGAGCTGATTTTGAAGAAGGATTAATAGGAGATTTAATTACAATCGAAGCACAATATCATGCAGATCATAGATGGTTTTTAAAGAAAGAATGGTCATTGTTGCAATCTTTTAAATGGCTGTACGGAGGATTAAGTCACCCTGTAGATTTTATTAGATGGTATTTGCCCAATATTCAGGAAGTTATGGGTTACGGAATGATCAGCAGTAATGGAAGTGCAGCGGGTTTAAAAAATGAAGATACGATGCATTTTATCTTTAAAGCAACAGATGGAAGAATCGCAAGAGTAAGCGGCGTTTATACTTCGCCAACACAACCTTCACAACGTGACAGCGGAATGAGCACAATTTTAAGAGCGACCGAAGGCGCAAGTCAGGCAGATTATCATGAATTGCGTTATGCTATTACAGACAAAACCGGCGAAGAAAAAGTGATAACATGGGGAGATTCTACCTTGAAACATTATTTCCGTTTTGAAGGACAAAGCCATCACGCCGGAGAATATCAAAACTATCTGGAATATTTTGTAGACAGCATCGAACTCAATTTTGAAGCTTATCCCAACATGGAAGAAGGCATAGGAACCGTTGCTTTATTGCAGGCAATGGATAAATCATTGCAAACCGGAATGCCAGTAAAAATTGCTGATATTCTTAACGAATACGGACTATGAACAGCATCTACGAAAAATTAACGACGCTTGATTTTATAATTGTTGCCGTTTATCTGGTGGCTTTGTTAATCATTGGCTGGGTGGTAAGCGTGAAGCAAAGCAAGAAAAACGAAACACTTTTTCTGGCCGGAAATTCACTAAACTGGTACAGCATTGGGTTTAATATGTGGGGTACAAATGTGGGACCTTCATCGCTATTGGCTTTTGCGAGTATTGGTTACGCAACCGGAATTGTAGCCGGAAATTTTGAGTGGTATGCTTTTGTTTTTTTACTGCTTTTGGCAATGGTTTTTGCACCACGATATATTGCGAGCAAAGTAAGTACAATGCCGGAATATATGGGAAAACGTTATGGCGACTCAACACAAAATATTCTGGCTTGGTATGCTTTAGTCAAAATTTTGGTAAGCTGGTTGTCTTTAGGATTATTTAGCGGAGGCGTTTTAGTGCGTCAGATTTTGGGAATCCCAATGTGGCAAAGTGTAACCGTTTTAGTAATTTTTTCGGGAATTTTTACTTTTGCCGGAGGATTAAAAGCGATTGCCAAAGTCAATGTTTTTCAGATGATTTTGTTGATTGTTGTTTCGCTTACTTTATCATATTTAGGATTACAAAAATTAGGTGGCATTGACGTTTTAATTGCAAAAACACCTTCTAATTTCTGGAATTTAGTGCAGCCTGCAAACGATGCGCATTATCCGTGGCCAGCAATTTTATTGGGATATCCAGTTGCCGCAGTTGCTTTTTTCTGTACAGATCAATCGATGGTGCAGAGTGTTTTGGGAGCAAAGAATCTGGAGCAAGGACAATTGGGTGTTAACTTTATTGGCTGGCTAAAAGTTATGGCTTTGCCGTTGTTTATTTTACCCGGAATTTTGTGTTATGCATTATATCCGGAATTAGGCAAAAACTCAGATTTGGCTTATATGACAATGGTTACAAATTTATTTCCAAGCGGAATGAACGGTTTGGTTATTTGTGTAATGATTGCGGTTTTGGTAGGAACAATTGGTTCGTCGCTAAATGCATTAAGCACCGTTTTTACCAATGATATTTATGTAAAGAAAATCAATCCAACCGCTACTATAAAAGATCAGATTAAAATAGGAAGAATCACCATTGCAGCCGGATGTTTGTTTGCGATTTTAATTGCTGTTGCAATTGATAATATAAAAGGACAAAATTTATTCAATATTTTTCAGGCAGTTTTGGGCTTTTTAGCACCATCATTATCTGTAGTTTTCTTGCTGAGTATTTTCTGGAAACGCACGACCAAAAAAGCTGTAAATGCAACACTTTCCTGGGGTTCTGCTTTTAGTTTGTTTGTTGGGATTTTATATTTATGGATTTTCCCTGCCGATGTTTACACGATTTGGCCTCACTTTTTATTGATCTCATTTTACATTTTTGTGATTTTATTGGTTTCGGCAATTATTATTTCGTTGGTTGATAAATCTCCGGAAGTTAATTTTTCTGATGAAGCTGATATTCCTAAGACTAGTAAGAAAGTGAAGTTTTTATTTGCTTTATTGGGATTGGTGATTTTATGGTTGTATTTTATTTTTAATGGGAATTAAAAGAACAGATAAACAATTCTAATAAAAACAAAAGACTGTCTTTATAGACAGTCTTTTGTTTTTTACGTACTATTTGTCATTCCGACGGAGGAGAAATCTCATTAAGTAACTCCGCAAAGAAAGACATAATTTTTATGCTCTTTTTTCAGTAGAAACCAGCAATTCCCGAATATCAACCTTCAAATATTTAGAAATTTCATAAAGAGTTTCAATAGAAGGCTGATATTCATTTGTACACCAACGCGAAACAGTCGATACAGTTTTACCTAAATGTTTGGCTAATTCCTTATTACTTCTATTATTTTCAACTAAAACAACCTTAATTCTATTTAACTTAAGTTTCGACATAATGTTGATTTATTGCTTTTTTATGCAAATATGATGTATTTTAAATATAATAAAAAGTATAATATTATTACTCAAAAGTGCTATAAGGTTATAATTTAATTTGATAAAATTATAATTTGTAGTAAAATATTTACTATTTTTGTTTCATCGAAATAAAAATAAAATGAAACAATTAGAAAAACGACAACTAAAAATACATCGAAAGTCTTTTGCAAGGTCAACCAGAAAGAATGTTGTGTTCCCTGAAATCCGACTTTGTGGAAAGTGGCTCAAAGATATTGGTTTCGAATGCGGAGGATTTGTAACAATTCGACACGAGAAAAATATAATTATAATCACAGTCAATAAAGAAATTGAAACGAACATAAATAAAACAAAAAAAGCCTCCAAATAAGGAGGCTTCAATTTATAATATAATTGGTTTTAAGCTGAAATAGATTCTTTATTTCTTAAAATATCAATTGCAACTTCTGCTTCTTCACTTGTTATACCTAGAGTTCCACTTGTGACAATAGCTTTATTTCTAATGTTTTCAGGTAAACCATTTAATGATTTATCATCGTCTAAAATGACAAAACTTTCTGAAATACTAGTTTTATTAAACCAACGAAGTATTTCTTCCTTTCTATTCAAATTGTCATCGTTTGGTTCTAGTGAATCAATATTAGCTATAATTCCTCTTGTTTTAAATATTTTTTCCCACTCAGAGTTGCTATATCTTGATTTATGAGATGTTGTTAATAGAACATTTGCTCCAGTACTATTTATAATAGTTTGGAGATTGCTTACAGCTTTCATACTAAAATTAGCAAATCCATCAGATAATATCTCTGTTGGTTTCCAAGAAGTAGTAGGAACCATTACACCATCTATGTCTAGTAAAATTAACATAACACAAAAGTATCTCTTTTTTAGTACATATACTACATATATATTTAGTTAGTTTACTTTCTAACGTATTATTTATCATAACGTTCTGCAAATAATCGTCTAGTGTCAGCATCATCATAATCATCTCTGGTAAGATTGATCTCTTTCCAGGTAAATTTAATCTGACTACTATTTGCACCACCTATAATGGTTTCAGGAATAATATTCAATAATTGATGACATATATATCTGTGATGACCGTCTACAATTCTACCATTTCTTATTTTTATTGCATTAAAAGAATTTCCTTGTTGTAATCTTCTGTGAATTCTTCTTAAAATAGGAAAGCTAATTTCTATTTGTCCCGGTTGATGGCTAAATTCTGTTTCAAGAAGAAATTCTTTAACTTGTTCATATGTAATTTCAATCATTCAACAATATTATAAAAACTTTTCAATCAAATGATTTAAAAAGTAGTATTATTTTTACAATAAAACCCATATCTAATGAATGATAAATCTGACAACACTTTATCTATTTGAATAAAAATCAACTAAATTTTAATGAATTAGATAAAAAAATAGGAGTAAAATTATTGTGAATATATTATTTAAGTTAAATATAGATGTTAAACAGGACACTACAGGTTGTGAAATGTAAAAATAACACTTATCTTTAGTCCCAAAATAAATTAATATGCATAAGCGATTTTCCATTTTAAGATTCCTGTTTTTTTGTATTGTTTTATATCCTTCTGTTTTTCTCTTTGCTCAGGAAAAACCAAAAGAAGCGACATGGATCTGGTACCCAGGTGATTTTGAGGTTTGGTTAAGCAATAAAATGCAGGTAAGACGCACAGAACGCGAAGCAGTATTTCCACCACTTTGGCAATATTACAGTCCGTATTCCTTGGTAACTTTTCAAACAGAAGTAGATATTCCGGAACCAGACGAGGCAAAAATCTATTCAGAAGGATCTTTTCAATTACTTTTAGATGGTGTTCAGGTTTATGGGCAGCCAAAATCAATAAAAATTCCTGCCGGGAAACACAAAATTTCTTTTAAAGTCTATAATCAGGAAGTGTTGCCGGCTATTTATATTGATGGTAAGTATGTTAAATCTGACGCATCCTGGAAGGTTACAAATGAAGATAAACTTTGGATTGATGAATCCGGAAAAGCACAACAATCAGGCACACCATGGGTGCCTGTTGGTTCCTGGAATTTTTATTCACCAGAGAATAAACCTTCAGGTTTTAAACTAACAACTAAACCTTTGAACGCAAAAAAAACAGAAAAAACAGGAACTGGTGAGTTAGTAGATTTTGGTAAAGAAACTTTTGGTTATATTAAAATTCACGGTTTAAAAGGAAAAGGTAAAGTAGCACTTTATTATGGTGAATCTCGTGAGGAAGCGCTGGATTCTGCCAGATGTGAAACTCTGGATCATTTATCTTTTGATGGAAACCAGCCTGAAACCTACACACATAATGCGTCGAAAGCATTCCGCTATGTTCAGGTACAAGCAGATGCAGGGGTGAAATACGATTCTATTTCGATGCTTTATGAATATTTGCCATTAGACTATCGTGGCGCATTCAAATCTTCGGATGAACAATTAAATAAAATTTGGGATGTGTCGGCTTATACGATGCATTTAACCTCTCGTGAATTTTTTATAGACGGGATTAAACGTGACCGTTGGGTTTGGTCCGGCGATGCTTATCAAAGTTATTTAATGAATTATTATTTATTCTTTGATTCGGCTTCTGTAGAACGAACTTTGTTGGCTCTTCGAGGTAAAGAGCCTGTGACTGCTCATATTAATATCATAATGGATTATTCGCTGTATTGGTTTGTAGGTGTTTACGATTACTATTTACACACGGGCGATACGAAATTTATTAAAACTTTTTATCCACGAATGAAATCACTTATGGAGTTCTGCTTAAAAAGAAGAAACACAAACGGATTCCTTGAACCATTAGAAGGCGATTGGGTTTTTATTGACTGGGCAGACGGATTACCAAAAACCGGAGAGGTTAGTTTTGAGCAAATGCTTTTAGCGAGAAGTCTGGAAGCCATGGCAGTTAGTGCTAAAATTGCTGGTGAAAATGAAGACCAAAAACAGTATCAAAAATTAGCAGATGATTTAAAAACAAAATTATTTGATGTGTTTTGGGATAAAAAAGAAAATATTATGAAACACCAACGTATAGATGGGAAAGTTCAAAATATTGTAACCAGATACGCTAATATGTTCGGCATTTTTTTCAATTATTTTAATGAAGAACAAAAACAAAGTATAAAAAAGAAGGTCTTGCTTAATGATGATATTCTTAAAATCACAACACCATACATGCGTTTTTACGAGTTGGAAGCGTTGTGTGCTATGGGCGAGCAGGATTATGTGTTGAAAGAAATGAAAGAGTATTGGGGCGGAATGCTAAATGAAGGCGCAACATCTTTTTGGGAAGAATACAATCCGACCAAAAAAGGAACAGAACATTTAGCGATGTATGGACGCCCTTATGGGAAAAGTCTTTGCCATGCCTGGGGTTCTAGCCCAATTTATTTATTGGGAAAATATTATTTAGGTATAAAACCAACATCTCCGGGATATTCAGAATATGAAATTAAGCCAAATCTTGGCGGTTTACAATGGATGCAAGGAAAAGTACCAACAACAAACGGCGAAGTAGAATTGTATTGCAGTACCAAAGAAATCAAAGTAAAAGCTGCCGAAGGAGAAGGAAAATTGGTTTTTGAAAGTACCAGTAAACCTAAAACAAACTCTGGAACCATTACAGAATTAGCAAAAAATAAATATCAGTTGATTGTAAAACCAAATGTGGAATATAAAATAAGTTATAAAGCGATTTAAGTTTTATTTCTTAGTTATTAGTACATAGTTTGTAACGCTATTTTTGTCATTTCGACGCAGGAGAAATCACACTCGTAACCACAAAGATTGTCGATTATAATTGCGGAATTTCTAGTGCGATTTCTCCCTTCGGTCGAAATGACAAAAAAACAAAAAATAAAAAAACAATGTTTTCAAAAAATACAAAATACAATTTTAAATCAAGCACAGTTTTTCTAACACTGTCTTTACTGTTATTTCAGTTTTCTGTTATGGCACAAAATTCGGCATGGAAACCAGCTTCTTTTGAAGTTGTAAATAATTACAAAACCTTCAAAACGACACAATATGCACATGTTTTTTCAGGAAGTAAACATAATGTTGTTCGTTTAGCTCCGGAATTACAAGGATTAACAGGTCTTGAACTTCCTTTAGATCAATATAAAAAGGGAATAAATTCGCCTTTAAAATTAAAATTTAAAGAGCCGGTTCAGGTTTTAATTGGTGTTTTTCAAGAGAATAATCCTGAATATCTTCCATCAGATAAACTTCAAAACTCAAAACTGATTCTCGAAAACGGATTAACGATAACAGGTTTGCCTCCGGTAAATGTTTATGCAGTTTCTTATGCAAAAGGAACTCAAACCATAAATCCGGGAAAAGGATTGTTTGCGATTTTAGGAGTTGTAAAAAATACTGAAAAACTTGATTTTAGAAACGCAGCACTTCCAGATGGAAAACTGTGGAATCCGACTTTTATAGTAGAAGGATTTTCAGATGAAAAACCACTTTTCGAAATTATTGGTGGAGAAAACAAAGCGGTTGTAGACGAAGGAATGCCTGGAACCGAAGGGATTCAGGGAGGTTTTGAAGGCGGTCGCGTAGTAAAAGCAGGCGATACGTATCATATGTTTCCAACAGAAAGAGCGGGAGAAAAAGGAGTTGATTATTATTATGATCGCGTCAAAACCAGAATCGGTCACTGGACAAGTAAAGATGCAATTCACTGGAAAAGAGAATCGACAATATATCAGGCAAGCGGAACTTATGCCATAACCGAAGATGATAACCCAATGAATGATCGCCGTGCCGCAATTTGGTCGTATATGCCGGTTTTTAACGAAAAGGCAAACAAATGGTACGGCTATTATTTGGCTTATACGGTTAGTAAAACTATAGAACCCAATCATTCTTTTGGCAGAATCTGGCGATGCGAATCAACCGTTGACGGAATCGACGGAATTGGTGGTCCATACAAAGATATGGGTATCATCATAGAACCCGGATTAGACTCTGAACCTTGGGAAGGAAGACAGGGAGTTGCATCCTTTTTCCCATATAAGGTGGGCGATAAATACTTTGGTTTTTACAGTGGAGCTTATCCGTTTAATTCCTGGGCAGATTATCCTAAGAAATCAGGAAAAGGATGGTTTGTTGGCTTAGCCGAATCAAAAACTTTAGAAGGTCCGTGGTCACGAATTAAAGACGGCAGCAACCCAATTAAAACGATGCATCCTTTTTTTGTAGAGAATCCAATTGTGAGCCAGCTTCCTAATGGTTTATATATTGCCATTTTTGATGGAGGTCCGGACGGTTGGGGACATCATTTACCAAATATGATAGCATATTCAGTATCAAAAGATGGAAAAAATTGGAGTGAAGCACGATATCTTCCAATAGAAACAAAAGTCGATAAATGGTGGGATATTATGAGAACACCCTTATGTTTAATTCCAGAAGGAAATGATGTATACACCATTGTTTACGCAGCAATTGATCTCAAGAAAAGATTTCACCCAATGGGAATGGTAAAAGTAAAATTAAACAAAGATGTGATGGAATCCCGATTATTAGAAATGAAATAAATAGAACGCAGATGACGCGGATTTACTTCGTAAAGACGCAGATTTGCGCGGATTTTTTTATTTTAAACCTGCTTAATCTTTGTCAAAGTTTAAACTTAAATAAAGATGCAACCAAGAGATACAGGAAAAAATAGAAGCAAAATAAAATCCGTTTTTATCCGCGTTTTTACAAAGTAAATCCGTTTAATCCGCGTCAAAAAATCGCATTTATAATTAAAATTAGAAAATGAAAATCAAAACGAAATATCTCTTAATTGCAATTACAGCTTTATTAATTACAAGTTGTGCAACAATAAAATACAAGAAAAGAGAAATCAACGAAACCGTAATGCAGGAGATTTACAACGAAGTAAAAACGCCTTACAAATACGGTTTGGTAATGGTGCCAACTGACAACTCTTATAAAATGGATTGCCCAAGCGTGTTTAGAAAAGATGGAAAATGGTTCATGACATATCTAATCTACGGAGGACGTGGTTACGAAACATGGCTTGCGGAAAGTAACGATTTATTGCATTGGAAACATTTGGGTAAAGTAATGTCTTTCTCAGAAAATGAACAACATTGGGATGTGAACCAAAAAGCAGGATATATTTCACTGCAAGACCCAACCTGGGGCGGAAGCTATGAATGGAAAAAATACGATGATAAATACTGGATGAGTTATTTTGGCGGAGACAGCAAAGGTTACGAAGCCGGAATTTTATCCATAGGAATGGCTTATACGAAAGAATCTCCAACAAAAGCACATGAGTTTGAAAGATTAGAGAAACCGGTTTTATCTCCAAAAGACAAAGACGCCAGATGGTGGGATAATAGTACGATGTATAAAAATAGTGTGATTCGTGATAAGGATAAATTGACAGGACACAATTTTATAATGTATTACAATGCGCGTGGAGATAGTATAAATCCTGCTAAAGGCGCAGAGCGTATTGCTATGGCAGTATCAGATGATATGAAAGAATGGAAACGTTATGGAAATAAACCGTTAATCAATCATAATAAAGGAATCTCAGGAGATGCCTATATTCAACGTATTAATGATACGTGGGTAATGTTCTATTTTGGAGCTTTCTGGACGGGTTGGAATCAAGGTGCATTTAACCGTTTTGCCGTTTCGAATGATTTAGTAAACTGGAACGACTGGAAAGGCGAAGATTTAATCAAATCATCTGAACCTTATGACGATATGTTTGCGCATAAATCATTTGTTGTAAAACATGATGGTGTAGTTTATCATTTTTACTGTGCAGTAAACAAAGCAGAACAAAGAGGAATTGCTGTAGCAACGTCTAAAGATTTAGGTAAAAGTGAAACGAATTTTGTGGCACCGCCGGAGAAAAAGAAATAGTATTCAGTTTTCAGTCTCAGTAATCAGTGATTAAAGATGTAGTCCCTACGGGACATTTTGATAGAGAGACGTTTTTTGTTACCAATATTTAATCTCTACGAGATATTCCGTTAGGAATTTAATATTGGTAGAAAAAGAAATAGTATTCAGTTTTCAGTCTCAGTAATCAGTGATTAAAGATGTAGTTCCTACGTGAGATTTTGATAGTGAGACGTTTTTATTACCAATATTTAATCTCTACGAGATATTCTGTTAGGAATTTAATATTGGTAGAAAAAAAATAATATTCGTAAAATAAATTTGTCCCGTAGGGACTACACAATATAATTAGACAATAATGAATAACAATATAAAACCAATGTCAATATATATTCGTCAATTTTTGAACTTTCGACTTTCGACTTTCAACTTTTTGTCTATTATTTTACTTCTAACAATTAACAGCCACGCCCAATCTGTTACGGGTGAACCTGCTGGAATTCCTGAATTGCACAAAAAATATGAGTTTGCTCCGTGGGAAGATCCTACGGTTACAAGTATAAACAGACAACCATCAAGAGCAACGGCATATTCGTATACAAACATTGAAGATGCATTAAAAGGTGACAGAACAAAAAGCCGTTTGAAAATGCTGACCGGAGATTGGAATTTTAAATATGCATCCAATCTTAAAGAAGCTTCTAAAGATTTTTATAAAGGAAAAGTAAATGGTTGGGATAAAATCGAAGTACCGTCAAACTGGGAATTAAAAGGATATGATATTCCAATTTACAAAAGTGCCGTTTATCCGTTCAGACCAATAAATCCGCCTTATATTCCTAAAGATTACAATGGTGTAGGTTCATATCAACGCAGTTTTACCGTTCCGGAGAATTGGAAAGATATGACTGTAACCCTGCATTTTGGAGCTGTAAGTTCTGGATTTCAGGTTTGGCTTAACGGAGAATTTTTGGGTTATGGAGAGGATAGTTTTCTACCATCAGAATTTGATATTACGCCATATTTAAAAGAAGGAGAAAATGTAGTTTCGGTTCAGGTAATTCGCTGGACAGACGGTTCATATCTGGAAGATCAGGATCATTGGCGCGTAAGCGGGATTCAGCGTGAAGTTTTTATTATGGCTGAGCCAAAGTTACGCATTCAGGATTTTTTTTATCAAACCAAGTTAGACAAACAATATAAAGATGCTTCGTTTCAACTGAGACCAAAAGTAGAAAATCTTACAGGTGAAAAAATCAAAGATTATACGTTTCAGGCACAATTATACGATGCTGATAATGTGGCTTTATTCAAAGAACCACTTCAAAAACCCGTTATTGACATGATCAACGAAAGTTATCCGCGTTTAGATAATGTGCGTTTTGGAATGTTCAAGGAAAATATCAGTAATCCGAAAAAATGGAGTTCAGAAGAGCCTAATTTGTACACTTTGGTAATGTCGATAAAAGATCCAAACGGAAACATCACAGAAGTTAAAAGCTGTAAAGTTGGTTTTAGATCCATAGAATTTTCGAAAGACAACGGTAAAATGCTCATTAACGGAAAAGAAACCTATGTATATGGAGTAAATCGTCACGATCAGCACCCAACTCGCGGGAAAGCCGTTACAAGAGAAGATATAAAAGAAGATATTACAACGATTAAAAAGTTTAATTTCAATTTTATACGAACCAGCCATTATCCTAATGATCCATATTTTTATGATTTATGCGACCAATACGGAATCATGGTTATGGACGAAGCCAATCAGGAAACACACGGAATTGGTGGTAAATTAAGCAACGACCCAAAATGGACAAACGCTTATTTAGAGCGTATGACCAGAATGGTAGAACGAGATAAAAATCATCCGTCGGTAGTTTTTTGGAGTTTGGGTAACGAAGGAGGAAAAGGTCCAAATCACGCTGCAATGGCAGGTTGGGTTCATGATTTTGACATTACGCGTCCCGTGCATTACGAACCGGCACAGGGAAATCCGAGGTTAGACGGCTATATTGATCCCCTTGATCCAAGATATCCCAAAACAATCGATCATGCTTACAGATTCGAAAATCCGCAGGATGAACCTTATGTAGATATGGTAAGTAGATTTTATCCGGGAGTATTTACGCCTAAATTTTTGGTAGATCAAAAGAAAGATACACGACCAATTATTTTTGTGGAATATTCTCATGCAATGGGAAATTCGGTTGGAAATTTAAAAGAATTATGGGATGAATTTCGTTCGCTTCCAAGAGTTATTGGCGGTTGTATCTGGGAATTTAAAGATCAGGGATTATTGAAAAAAGATTCTGCAACGGGTCAGGAATTTTTTGCTCACGGTGGAGATTTTGGAGAAAAATACCATGACGGAAATTTCAATACAAAAGGAATTGTTGATTCAAACGGAAAACCAAAAGGTTCTATTTATGAGAATAAGTGGATTTACCAACCCGCAACAAGTACTTTAAAAGACGGTTTTCAATTAGAAATTAAAAATCGCCAGGCAGTAAAATCTTTAGCTGCGTATATTCCTGTTTTGAAAATATTAGAAAACGGAAATGTAATCAAAACGCAAATTTTAAAACCTTTCAATTTAGAAGCCGGACAATCTTTCATTTTGGATGTAAAACAATATTTGCCTAAATTAAAAAAGGATGCCGAATATTTTCTGAATATCGAATTCCAGCTTTCTAAAGAAGAGCTTTGGGCTTCTAAAGGTTACGTTGTAGCAGAAGATCAGTTTTTATTGAAAAAGAAAGATGTCGAAATTGATTTTAAAAACTCAAAAGATCCTAAATATAAAACCACAGAAACAGATACAGACTTTAAAATAAAAGGAAAAACTTTCGAGATCAATATCAGCAAAGCAAACGGAGCATTGAATTCGTATGTTTTCAATGGCGAAGAACAGATTTTTTCTCCGCTCTTGCCTAATTTTGTCAGACCACTTACAGACAATGACAAACGAGGATGGAAGTCGCATAAGGTTTTGAAACCGTGGTATCAGGCAAAACCTAAAGTATTAAGTACAAAAATGGCAATTGGAATTGACGGAACCATAATTACAAGTGAGTATGAAGTTATAAAAGACAGTGCAAAAGTAACCGTAGCTTATAAAATCAGTGAAAACGGAGTAATCAAAGTTGATTATAGTTTGAACGCTACCAATAAATTACCCAATATTCCAAAAATCGGAATGCAAATGGGCGTACAAAGAAAATTCGATCAGATTTCGTGGTACGGAAAAGGCGAATTAGAGAATTATATCGATAGAAGCTTCGGGTCATTTGTAGGGAAATATTCTTTACCAATTAATGATTTTATCGAGCACTATGTAAAACCCCAGGAAAACGGAAACAGAACAGAAGTAAGATGGATGGCTTTTACAACACCTCAAAAAAATGAAGGTTTATTGGTTTTTAAAGAAGAGAAAAATCTAAGCATGAGCGCCTGGCCTTACACACAAGAAAATTTAAGTGCTGCTAAACATACTTTTGATCTTAAGGATCCCGGTTTTTTAACGGTAAATATCGATTTGATTCAGATGGGAGTAGGAGGAAACGACAGCTGGACTTCGGTTGCACAGCCTTTAGAGCAACATCAAATAAAATCAGGAGATTATAAGTATAGTTTTTATTTGGTTCCCTTCCAAGAATCTAAAAATGGTCTGGAAGACAGTTTAAAGAAATTTAAATATTAAGTTACTCTTACTAAACCCGACAAGTTTTATTCACAACCTTCGGGACTGTCGAGTTTGATAAATAATGATAAAAAACAAGAATAATGCCTAACAAAAAACAATCTTTTCTTTTTGCAATTTACTTTCGACTTTTGACTTTCAGACTTTCGACTGCATTGTTGCTTTTTGTGGGAATAACTTCCGCACAGGAAATCCATAAAAAAGAAAACACCTTGTTTCAGCCTTTAATAGAATCCTCCAGACCTTGGGTTTATTGGTATTGGATGCAAAGTGCATATTCTAAAGAAGGCATCACGGCTGATCTTGAAGCCATGAAACAGGCCGGAATTGGCGGAGCATATTTAATGACGATCAAAGGACCTGCAAATCCACCATTGATGAATCCGCCTGTTTTGCAACTGAGTAAGGAATTTTGGAACTTGGTGCGTTGGGCTTTGACAGAAGCGGATCGATTAGGTGTAAAAATTGCGTTTCATCCCGCTGATGGTTTTGCTGTTGCCGGAGGACCATGGATAACGCCCGAAATGTCGATGCAAAAAGTGGTTTGGGCTGATATAACAGTAAACGGAAATAACTTTAAAAACCTGCAATTACCAACCCCAAATCATTATAAGGATTATTATAAAGATATTGACGCTTTTGCAATTCCGGTAAAAGAAATTTATATAACATCAAACGAAAATCGTCCTAAAATCACGTCGACAATTGCTGATTTTGATGCTTCATTTTTAAGCGACAGGAACAAAGACGATCAATTTAGATTGAAAGAAAAAGGCTGGATACAATACGAATTTGATCAGCCGTTTTTATGCAAATCGATTCAGATAGAAACCAAAGGAAATAACTTTCAGGCACATCGTTTAATTATTGAAGTGAGCGACGATGGAAAGAATTTTAAAAGTCTTGGCAGATTAACTACTCCTCGTCACGGTTGGCAAGATGTTGATGCCTTTTATACGCACAGTATTATCCCGACAAAAGCTAAATATTTCAGATTTGTTTATGATCCTGAAGGCACAGAACCGGGAGCAGAAGACCTGGATCCCGCAAAATGGAATCAAGGATTAAAAGTGGCTAAAATTTTATTATCAAACGAGCCTTTAATAGATAATTATCAGGGAAAATCTGGAGCAATCTGGCGTTTAAGCCCGCAAATAACTGAACGGGAAATCAGTAAAGCTGATTGTATTGATCTATCAAAAATGATTAATATTTCAAAGTTTGTGGATGAAAAAGGAGTTTTAAACTGGAAAACTTCTGTAAAAGGAAATTGGCGTATTATTCGTTTTGGATATACTTCTACAGGACATGAAAATGCAACTGCAGGCGCAGGAAGAGGATTAGAAGTGGATAAATTTAATCCCGTAGCGGTTCGTTTTCAATTGGATCACTGGTTTGGTGAAATGTTGAGAGTTGCAGGACCTGAACTGGCTTCAAAAGTGGTAAAAATACTGCATATAGATAGCTGGGAATGTGGAAGTCAAAACTGGTCGCCTGTCTTTAGAAACGAGTTTAAAACACGCAGAGGATATGATATTGTAGACTATTTGCCAGTCATGGCGGGAATTCCTGTAAACGATATTCAAACTTCAGAGAAAGTACTTTATGATATAAGAAAAACTATTGCAGAATTGGTTTGTGATAATTTTTTCGCAACGATGGCAGACGAAGCTAAAAAAGCAAATGTAAAATTTAGCTCAGAGAATGTGGCGCCAACCATGATGAGTGACGGACTTTTACATTTTAAACATATCGATTATCCAAGTGGGGAATTTTGGCTTAAAAGTCCCACTCATGATAAACCAAATGACATGCTTGACGCTATTTCAGGAGGACATATTTACGGAAAAGACATTATTCAGGCTGAAGCTTTTACAGAATTAAAAATGGATTGGGATGAACATCCGGGGAATCTAAAAACTTTGGCTGACAGAAATTATGCACTGGGAATCAACCGCTTTTTCTATCATGTTTTTGTACACAATCCGTGGACAGATCGTAAACCCGGAATGACATTAGACGGTGTTGGATCTTATTTTCAGAGAGATCAAACCTGGTGGAAACCCGGAAAAGCATGGGTTGATTATTGCCAGCGAGTGCAGTTTCAATTGCAAAAAGGGAAACCTGTAATTGATCTGGCGGTTTTTATTGGAGAAGATTTACCGTCGCGCTCCGTTCTTCCGGATCGATTGTTGCCTTTTATTCCGAATGTTTTTGGAAAAGAAAGAATTGAAAGCGAAGCTATCCGATTAAAAAATGAAGGTCAGCCAAGCATTAAAATTCCGAAAGAAGTAAGTTCTACTAAAAATTCTACTGATTTATCACAATGGATAAATGCGATGAATGGTTATCAATACGATTCTTTTAATGCTGATGTATTGTTAAATAACGCTAAAGTTGAAAACGGAAAAGTAATTTTTAGCAATAGTATTGAATACGGAGCTTTATTGTTTCCGGGAAGTCATAAAATGGCACCCAATAAAATGATTTCTTTGGCTGTAGCCGAAAAAATGTTACAACTGATAAAAGACGGAGCAACTGTTTTTATTGACGAAAAACCGGATTTGCAACCCGGAATTCAATCAGAAGTAGATCAAAAAAAATGGAAAAATGTTCTTGATGAAATCTGGGATAATAAAGGGAACGCATCTTCATGGAAAATAGAAAAAGGAACGGTAATCAAATTGCCGTATTTAGCAAATGATTTTACTTCAATTGGAATTCAGCAAGATGTTTATTTTCCGAAATTAAACAGAGCCGATTCGGAAACTTTAGCGTGGACACATCGCAAATCTCCAACAGAAGATATTTACTTTATTTCCAATCAAAATTCAGTAAAAAGACAATTTGATGTTTCGTTTAGAGTTGCTGGAAAAATTCCGGAATGGTATAATCCGGTTACGGACAAAACTACTGCTTTAGCAAATTGGAAAATTGAAAACGGACGAACAATTGTATCTGTAACTTTAGATTCAAATGAATCCGGTTTTGTCATTTTTAAAGAAGAAACAAAAGAGATTGTCGCAAAAGGAGTTCAAAAAGGTACTGAATTTGAAACACTTCAAACTTTAGATGAAAACTGGGATTTGCAGTTTGATCCGGAATTTAAAGGTCCGAAAGAAGTGGTGAAAACAGATAAACTTTTCGACTGGAGTACTTCAGAAAATGATCATATTAAATATTATTCAGGAACAACTGTTTATAAAAAAGAACTGAACTGGAAAGGTAAATCAACAGATAAAATCTGGCTGGATTTAGGAACGATTGCCAATATTGCCGAAGTAATTATCAACGGTAAAGATTGCGGAACGCTTTGGACATTTCCATATAAAGTTGATGTTTCTGAGGCATTAAAAAAAGGAAAAAATACAATAGAAATAAAAATTACAAATACCTGGGCAAACCGATTAATTGGGGATGAGAAATTACCAAAAGAAGAACGATTAACCTGGACAACAGCGCCATTTCGTTTGGAGGGAGAACAGTTGTTGAAAGCGGGTTTATTAGGGCCGGTTGTTCTTGTGAAAGAGGTAAAATGAAAGAGGTAAAATGAAAGAGGTAAGATGAAAGAAGTTAGATGAAGGATGAAAGTTTTTTGGAAAATGGAAAAGAGAATAGATGAATAGGTTTCGGCTTTAGCTGGATGTAAAGATTGGTGTGTTATTGGCTTTAGCCAAAATATAATTACTAAGGCAATTCAAAAAATAAAGGAAAATATGCTACAGATTAAAAATCCAGATAATCATTTAATCTGTGGCAAAAAATAATGATTAAACATGAAAAATATTAAATGCGCTTTTACATTAATGATTTTGCTTTTCGCAAGCATTCAAATCAATGCAAAAATCAAATTACCGGCATTGTTTACAGACAATATGATGCTACAGCAAAAGTCGAACGCGCCAATTTGGGGCTGGGCTGAGAAGAATGCGAATCTCCTGATAAAAACATCATGGGATTCTAAAACCTACAAGGTAAAAGCAGACAATTCCGGTAAATGGAAAACGGAATTAAAAACGCCATCATTTGGCGGACCTTTTACGATTGAAGTTGCTGAAGGAACAGAAAAAGTCATTATCAAAAATGTATTGATTGGTGAAGTCTGGCTATGTTCCGGACAATCGAATATGGAAATGCCTTTGAAAGGTTTTCAGGGGCAGCCTGTAAAAAACGGAAATGAAATCATTGTAAAATCGACCAATAAAAACATTCGTTTAATTACGATTCCAAGAGCTACAGTTTTAGAACCTTTAGAAGATTTTGAAGGAAAATGGGAAGTTGCTTCACCAAAATCGGCTTCAAATTTTAGTGCAACAGCCTGGTATTTTGGTTCTCTTTTACAGGAGGTTTTAGATGTTCCGGTGGGATTAATTCATGTTTCATACGGAGGCTCAAGTATGGAAGCCTGGATGAATCAGGAAATGCTGAAAGATTTTACAAGTGCTAAAATTCCAACCACAAAAGAGGATTTGGCAAAAGATCCCAATCGTGTTGCAACAACTTTATTCAACGGAATGCTTTCGCCTGTAATTGGTTACGGAATCAAAGGATGTATCTGGTATCAGGGAGAATCAAATTACGAAAGAGCTTCTGAATACAAAGACTTAATGAAGAAAATGGTAAGTAGTTGGAGAACACTTTGGAAACAAGGCGATTTCCCTTTTTATTATGCTCAGATAGCACCATTTAATTATGCCTCATTTCACCCAAAAGATTATTTAGAAAAGTATAATTCGGCTTATTTAAGAGAAGCACAATTGAAAGCTTCAAAGGAAATTCCGAATTCAGGAATGGCAGTTTTGATGGATGTTGGCGAAGAAAATAACATTCACCCAATGGATAAGGAAAAAGGAGGAAATAGATTGGCTTTTCAGGCTTTAGCCAAAACATACGGAATCGAAGGTTTCGAATTTGAAAGCCCGAAATATAAATCGATGGAAATAAAAGACGGTTCGGTAACCGTTTCTTTTGATGACGTTGCCAACGGAATTACCTCTTATGATAAAGAAGTTTTAGGTTTTGAAATAGCAGGAGAAGATAAAGTTTTTTATCCGGCCAAAACCGTAGTCAGAAGGAAATCAGTAGTTCTGACTTCAGATAAAGTGACAAAGCCAGTTGCTGTACGTTATTTATGGAAAAATTTCGCCAAAGCAGAATTGTTTAGCGCAGGCGGTTTGCCGGTTTCTTCGTTTAGAACGGATGAATGGTAGTTTATAATTGTTAATTATGAATTGTAAATTGTGAATTGACGTATAGTTTGTCATCCCGAGGAACGAGGGATCTTCGTTTACAGCGTCGACAAAGATTAGCGATTTTGATTGAGGAGCTACTTGCGAAAATTCTTCGTTCCTCGGGATGACAAGCTGGAAGAATAAAAAACAGAAAAATAAAAAACTTGAAAAATACAATTTACATATTCTTTTTCTTCATTACGCTTTATGCTAAAGCGCAAATTCCTGTGCTAGAAAACTACAATCAGATCTGGAATACGCAAAGCAATAATGCATCAGAATCCATGCCTTTGGGTGGCGGTGATATTGGTTTGAATGTCTGGGTTGAAAAAGGAGATTTGTATTTTTATTTTTCTAGAAGCGGTACTTTTGATGAACATAATACTTTACTGAAATTAGGCCGTATAAAAGTGACTTTATCTCCAAATCCGTTTAAGGATAATGACGGTTTTCATCAGGAATTGAAACTGAAAGACGGATATATTTCGATTGCTCAAAATAATACTAAAATCAAGCTTTGGGTAGATGTTTTTAAACCTATTATTCATTTGGATTTAGAAAGTAAAACAGCATTGCAAATGACGGCTTCTTATGAAAGCTGGCGTTATAAAAACAGAGAATCCAAAGGAAAAGCAAACAATGCCAATTCGTATAAATGGGCACCACAAGGAGAAATTATTACTTATAAAGATTCTGTTTCGTTTGAAAACAACGGTGTAAAATTCTACCATAGAAATAGAGAAAATACTGTTTTCGATGTTGCGGTAAAACAGCAAAAATTGGAATCGGTAAAAGATCAAATGCTGAATCCTTTGGCAAATCTGACTTTTGGTGGATTTATGACCGGAAATAATCTAAAACCAAATGGAACTTATACAGGAACGTATCAAAATACAGATTTTAGAGGATTTAACCTTTCGAGCATAAAACCTTCTAAAAATCACGCTTTGGCACTTTATTTAAATATAAGTCAATCTGATTTTGATGTTTGGAATAATGATCTGAAAAATCAAATTTCGGCAAATAAAAACATTTCAAAACAAGCAGAAAAAAAGACGATAAAATGGTGGAATGATTTCTGGAACCGCAGTTTTATTTTTACCCAAAAAAATCAATCGATTGAGAAAGATTCGGTGTATCAAATGGGGCAAAATTATCAGTTATTCCGTTATATGTTAGGCTGTAATGCATACGGAAAATATCCAACAAAATTCAACGGCGGACTTTTTACTGTTGATCCTGTTTTTACGAATCCGGATTTAAATTTTACACCTGATTTCAGGAATTGGGGCGGAGGAACGATGACGGCTCAAAATCAGCGATTGGTTTATTTTCCGATGGTAAAAAGCGGTGATTTTGATATGATGAAATCACAGTTGGATTATTATCTGAGTCTTCAAAAAAACGCGGAATTAAGAAGCAAAGTGTATTGGAATCATAACGGAGCATCATTTACAGAACAATTAGAGAATTTTGGTTTGCCAAATCCTGCTGAATATGACTGGAAGCGTCCGGCAGATTATGATCCGGGAATGGAATATAATGCGTGGCTGGAATATGAATGGGACACGGTTTTTGAGTTTTGCCAAATGATGCTGCAGCAAAAGGAATATGCCGGAGAAGACATACGGAAATACAATTCGTTTATCATAAGCTGTCTTCGGTTTTTTGATGAACATTATCAATATCTCGCTAAACAAAGAGGCAGAAAAGCTTTGGACGGAAATGGAAAATTAGTTTTATATCCGGGTTCAGGTGCCGAAACGTATAAGATGACTTATAATTCAAATAGTACGATTTCGGCTTTAAAAGTAATTACAGAGAATCTTTTAAACCTTTCTTCAGAACAATTATCAAAAGAAGAATTAGAATATTTAAAAGGTTTTGAGACTAGAATTCCGCCTTTAAATTTTGGGCAAATCGAAAATCATAAAGTATTAGTTCCGGCAAAATCGTGGGAAAGAGTCAATAATTCTGAGGTTCCGCAATTGTATCCGGTTTATCCTTGGGGAATTTACGGCATTGGGAAACCAGATTTAGAAACCGCTCTAAATACATGGAAATACGATACGCATGCTATAAAATTTAGAAGTCATGCAGGTTGGAAACAAGATAATATTTTCTCGGCCCGATTGGGTTTAACCAATGAAACAGCAAAATATAATACTTTAAAAATGAGCAATTCTGACCGAAGATTTCCTGCATTTTGGGGTCCGGGTTTCGATTGGGTTCCTGATCATAATTGGGGCGGATCCGGAATGATTGGCATGCAGGAAATGCTTTTGCAGGAAGCAGATGGAAAAATTTATCTTTTTCCGGCCTGGCCAAAAGATTGGAATGTGCATTTTAAATTACATGCAAAGCAAAATACAACTGTGGAAGCAGAACTTATAAATGGCAAATTGAAAGTTTTGAAAGTAATTCCAGAAGAAAGAAAAAAAGATATAATCAATCTTCTGAATGTATCAGAAGGAGAAAAAATAAAACAAAATTAAAGAAAACATGACCAAAAAATTATTTAGTTCTTTTGCATTAGCATTACTTTTTGCTGCAAACGGACAAGCACAATCCGCTGAAAAGCAAATCGTAAAAGTCGATTTTGACTTTTTTCAAAGAAGATTAGAAGAAGTTCATGACCCGAGCTATGAATCGTGGGTCATTAATGAAGCAAAAGAAGCCGAGAAATCATTTAATAAAGTAACCTTTAAACTGAAAGGAAACTTTACCTCAAAATGGTATAAAGTAGGAATGAGTGCGCCACACTATAATCGATTAGGAAGCGATGGATTAGTAACAGCTGAAAATCTGGAATTAAAAATAAGCGGATTAAAAGCAGGAAAACATACACTTTTAACGTTTCACAATGCTTTTGATGTAATTACCGGAAAGACATTCTCGCCAATCAAAATTTATGTAAACGGAAAACTGCAGGAAACCGTAAACGCGAGTCAAAGAGCAAATGCCAAAATAGATGCAGCGATGGCTTATATTACTTTTAATGCTGTAAAAGCTAAAGATGTAATTATTCGTTTTGAAATTGATCCCACAACAAATCCGGATATTATCAAACAAATTGTAATCAATGGTTTTGAGATCGATACGCCCAACTTAATGAATCAGGCACGTTCTCCTGAGCCAAAAAACAGAGATGAACATGTTGTCGTGGCAGATAAAACTACAGTACTCAAATGGGACGCTTCAAAAAAGGCCGTTGCACATAAATTGTATTTTGGAGAAGATTCAACTGCGGTCACAAATGCAACTGATGCTTCAAAAGAATTTAAAGGCAAATTAACCAATAATACTTTTCCTGTTGCAGATTTATACAGTGGTTCAACTTATTACTGGCGCATTGATGAAGTCGATGCAAAAGGCGAAGTAACTTTAGGAAATGTCTGGTCGTTTAAACCGGCACAATTGGCTTTTCCGGGAGCCGAAGGTTATGGACGTTTTGCAGTAGGTGGAAGAGGTGGAAAAGTTCTGGAAGTAACGAATTTAAACGATGATGGTCCTGGAAGTTTGCGTGACGCGGTAAACCAGCAAATTGGTCCAAGAACGATTGTGTTTAATGTATCAGGAAATATTAAACTGGCTTCGAGATTGGTAGTAAATCAACCTTATATTACGATCGCAGGTCAAACCGCACCGGGAGAAGGAATTACGATTAGCAGAGCGCCAATTGGACTTACAGGAAATGATGGTGTTGTTCGTTTTTTGAAAGTTAGAATTGGTGGCGGAACTACTTATGACGGAATGGGATTAACGGGAGCAAATTACAGTATAATCGATCATTGTTCTATAAGCTGGACTATTGACGAATCGTTTAGTTCTCGTGGTGCACATCATATCACATTACAGCGAACTTTAATTTCTGAGGCCTTAAATGTTGCTGGACATGATAAATACGAAGCAGGAAAAATGCATGGTTATGCAGCAACAATTGGCGGTGATATTGGTAGTTTTCATCATAATTTACTGGCCCATAATTATGGACGAAACTGGAGTATTGGCGGTGGTTTGAACGGAGATGGTTATTATTCAGGTAAAGTAGATATTACAAATAATGTGGTTTATAACTGGGGACACCGCACAACTGACGGCGGAGCAAACGAAGTAAATTTTGTAAATAATTTTTATAAACCGGGAGCTTCAACAGGAATTTTTGTTGCCTTAAATGCGCAACATGAAGGAGTTGGGAAAGGAATGCAGCGTTACTATTTTAATGGAAATGTAATGCCGGGTTATTTTGATGAGAAATCTCAGGAAAAAGGTAGAAAAATGACGGTAACAAATAAAGAAATAGTCGAGTATGAGACTTTTGTAGATAAACCGTTTTTTGAATCATTCGTAGCAACACAATCTGCTCAGGCGGCTTATAAAAATGTACTTTCGGATGTTGGTGCCAATCAGCCATTTTTTGACAAACACGATAATCGAATTGTTGATGAAACCCTAAAAGGAACCTATACTTATAAAGGAAGCAAAAGCGGCTTAGGCGGAATGATCGATAACGAACAAGATGCAGGAGGATGGCCAAATTTTGCAACAGAAACACGTCCGGCAGATTGGGACACAGATCATGACGGATTGCCAAACTGGTGGGAAAAAGCTTTTGGCTTAAATGAAAATTCTAAAACCGGGGATTTCTCTGATGCTAATTCAGATACAGATAAAGACGGATTTACGCAACTAGACCATTATTTAGACTGGTTGTCAACGCCTCATTATTTTGTAAATTCCGGTGAAAAAATATCTTTTTCGGCTCAGGATTATTTCAAAGGATATGAGAATAAACCGGTCTATACTTTCTCGGATCTAAAAAACGGAAAAGTAATTCTAAAAGGAAAAGACATTGACTTTACAGCTATAGAACCCGGATTTGCTTCTTTTGTGTTAACCGTAAAAGATGCCGATGGAGATTCGATGAACAGAACGATAAATTTCTTCGTAAAATAGAAAAAGGTTTCACGCAGATTTAAAAAGATTTATGCAGATCATTGTAGATTTTAATTTAATCCAAAACAAATAAAAAAAATCTGCCAAATCTGCTAAATCTGCGAGCTAATTTTTTTCTCACGCAGATAAAATTAATATCAAATGAAAAATAATATCATTATACTTTTAGCTTTGCTTTTTTCGAGTGCTTTTATGGCACAGAATAAAGGCTTGGTTGCAAATTCTCAAAGTCCATATTCAAAACTACAAAGTGTTGGCCTTGAAGATGTACATTGGACGAATGGTTTCTGGAAAGAACAATTTGATGTAGAAACAAAAAATACTTTGCCTTACATGTGGAATTTGTATCATAATGATTCCGTTTCACATGCCTATAAAAATTTTGAAATTGCGGCAGGTTTAATGAAAGGAAAATTTAGCGGACCTTCTTTTCATGATGGTGATTTTTATAAAATTTTTGAAGGTATGGCGGCCACTTATGCAGTAACAAAAGATAAAAAACTGGATATAGAAATGGATAAAGCCATTTCGCTTTTTGCGAGAGTACAACGCAAGGACGGGTATATTCATACTCCTGTTTTAATAGATGAGCGCTGGGGAACTTTAGGCCCTGAAGAAGTAAAAAAACAGTTGGGATTCGAGAAATACAATATGGGGCATTTGATGACTGCAGCCTGTATTCATTATCGTGCTACAGGAAAAACTAATTTCCTGAATATTGCAAAAGGTGTTGCGGATTATTTATATGATTTCTATAAAAAAGCATCACCGGAATTGGCTCGAAATGCCATTTGTCCGTCTCATTATATGGGAATTGTCGAAATGTACCGAACAACCAAAAATCCAAAATATTTAGAACTCGCCAATAACCTGATCGATATTAGAGGAACCACAAGTGACGGAACCGATGATAATCAGGACAGAATTCCGTTTAGACAGCAAACAACAGCAATGGGGCACGCGGTAAGAGCCAATTATTTGTATGCCGGTGTTGCCGATTTGTATGCAGAAACCGGAGAAAAAAAATTACTGGACAATCTGGAATCTATCTGGAATGATGTAGCGTATCGAAAAATGTACATTACCGGAGCTTGCGGCGCTTTGTATGATGGGGTTTCTCCGGACGGAACTTCATATGATCCTACTGTGGTTCAAAAAATTCATCAAGCATACGGGCGTCCGTTTCAATTGCCAAATGCTACTGCGCATACAGAAACCTGTGCAAATATTGGCAATGTATTGTGGAATTGGAGAATGCTGCAAATAACGGGAGAAGCAAAATATGCTGATATTGTTGAGTTAGCGTTGTATAATAGTGTGCTTTCCGGCGTAGACTTAGAAGGGGAGAAATTTTGTTACAACAATCCGCTTAATGTATCTGATGATTTGCCTTTTCAGCAAAGATGGGGCAATGAACGCGAAGGATATATTAAATTATCAAATTGCTGTGCGCCAAATGTAACCAGGACAGTTGCCGAAGTTGGAAATTATGCTTACAATCTTTCGAAAGAAGGTTTGTTTGTAAATTTATACGGAAGTAACCATTTGAATACTGAAACTCTAAGCGGAGAATCGCTTGAAGTTGAACAACAAAGTAATTATCCCTGGGATGGAAAAATTATCCTGAAAATATTAAAAGCACCAAAAGACAATCAGGCTTTCTTTTTAAGAATTCCGGGATGGAGCAGTGGTGCCGAAGTTTCTGTAAATAATTCTAAAATCTATGATAAAATCTTTTCAGGAACCTATTTTAAACTGGAACAAAAATGGAAAAAGGGAGATGTTATCGAACTGAATATTCCAATGCCCGTAGAATTAATGGAAGCCAATCCTTTGGTAGAAGAAGTTAAAAATCAGGTTGCGGTAAAAAGAGGCCCTTTGGTTTATTGTTTAGAGTCGGATCAACTTCCTGCAAATACAAGTGTAAACGATGTGATTTTAAACCTGAATTCAAAATTCAAAACAGATTTTATCGAATTAAGAAATAGAAAATTATTAACCATTGAAGCAAGTTCTACAATTGCGGCTAACAATTCCTGGAACCAAATACTTTACAAACCTATTTCGGCTAAAGATGAAAAAGAGATTACTGTAAAATTGATTCCGTATTTTGCGTGGGGAAATAAAGGCAAAGGCGAAATGACTGTTTGGATGTCACATTAAAGAATTTTTGCCACATAGTTTGTCATTTCGAGGAACGAGAAATCCTCAAAAGCAGCTCGACAAAGATTAGAGTTTTTTCTTGCGGAGTTTCGAGTGCGATCTTTCCTTCGTCAAGATTACAAAAAACCTTTTTTATTACTTAATTTAAAATTCATGAAATACATTTTAACTTCATTTTTATTAATAACTGCTTTTTTATCAGCACAAACTATCGATAATAAGTTGGCATTAACCGTTGCAAAAGATGGTTCCGGAGATTTTAAAACTATTCAGGAAGCCATAAACAATGTAAAGGATAACTCCGTTATACGTGTTGTTATCACTATTAAACCCGGAATTTATACAGAGAAATTGGTTATTCCGTCAACTAAAACATTCATTACACTAAAAGGATCAGATAGAAATAAAAGCGTTATTTCCTTTAATGATTATTCTGGAAAACCGCTTAGAGAAACAGACACTTCAGGAAAAACAGCGTTTGGGACTTCAACATCTTATTCTTTTTTGATTCAGGCAAACGATTGCACACTCGAAAATCTTACTGTCGAAAATACGGCTGGAAGAGTAGGACAGGCAGTTGCCTTGCATATAAAAAGTGATAGGGTAATTGTAAAAAACTGTAATATACTGGGAAATCAGGATACACTTTATTTATCAGAGGGCAATGTTCGTACTTATTTTGAAAATTGTTTTATAAATGGTACAACCGATTTTATTTTTGGTGCCGCGACAGCTTATTTTATAATTGCACAATCGAAAGTTTGACTAATTCTTATATTACAGCAGCTTCAACTCCTAAAGATCAGGCATATGGTTTTGTTTTTACAGATTGCAAACTTACAGCCAAAGATAATACTGTTGATAAAGTTTTTTTAGGAAGACCATGGAGACCGTATGCACAAACTGTTTTTATAAATACAGATATAGGTTCGCATATCATACCTGAAGGATGGAATGAGTGGATTGATACAAGATTTCCTGACAAGGATAAAACCGCTTATTATGCAGAATATGCCAGCAAAGGTCAAAGTGCAAAAAACGTATCGAAAAGAGTTTCATGGTCACATCAGCTTAAAAAGTCAGATAGTAAGAAATACGACAGAGATTTAGTTTTAAATGGATGGGATCCGAATAAATGACCATAAAGAATTGTTGTTTTATAGAATTATTTTTCTTTAAGAACCACTGTTCCTTCAAGGGTTAAACAAAATTTTGTTTTTTTTATGTAATAAAATGTCCATTGAAATTTATTGGTCAGAAATTACGTTTAAAAAACAATTTTTTTTTCTACGATCCACAGCAAGTTCAGGCCAATATTTTTAAGGGATGTTGTAGGTTTTTTATACAATTTTAAGTGGGATTTTGGCAAAAAGTCGTAAGTATATATTTGCGAAATATATTCTTTAATCATTTCGTTATCAAGCTTCAACTAAATCAATTTTACGAATTAAATAACGTATAATTGCTTTTACTGTTTTTTTTTCTTCTTTTTAGATAAAAGTACTTTTTGTATTGGATAATAGTCAAACTTATTCTTCATTTTTTCTGATACATACATTTTTTCTTTAATTTTTTTATTAATATTGTTTTTTTAAGTGTAATTTTTTGGCATAATAGTATTGAAGCAGGATACTACAGGACGGTTGTAATACGCAATCGTTATATTTTTGGTTCAAAATTAATAAATGTGTTTTTAACATTTAATAAATACTTTAAGATTACTTTTCATTTTGTTTATTAGATTGAAAGCATATTAAACATGACTAACACTAACAATTACTAACCTAACCAAAAAAAACATTTATGAAACAAGCACTTATAAAGAGATGTAGTTTTCTTTTGTTTACCATGATGACGGTGATGAGTTATGCTCAAAACACAGTCACTTACACTACTGTAACTGTAACGGGAACTGTTACTGACAATCTAGGAGGTCAATTACCCGGAGTTAACGTAACTGAAAAATCTACAAAAAACACAGTCACGACAGATTTTAATGGACAGTATACAATTAAAGTAAAAAGCGGGGCAACTTTAGTTTTTTCTTTCATTGGAATGAGAAAATCAGAAGTACCATTAAACGGTCGTACTATTGTGAGTACAAAACTAACAGAAGATTCTAATCAACTCGAAAATATCGTAGTTGTAGGTTACGGTACTCAAAGAAAAAAAGAGATTACAGGAGCAATTGCTACTATTAAGCCTGATGATTTGATGGATTTACCTGTAGCTAATTTATCTGATGCTTTAAAAGGATTGGTTCCGGGGCTTTCTGTTTCGGGAGGTTCAGGACGTCCGGGAGATGCTTCAAGCATTCAGATCCGTCAGTCTTTTGGTTTTTCTAAAGATGGAAATTCAACTATACCTTTAGTAATCATTGATGATATGATTCAGGTTGACCCAACAAATGGTAAACCAACATTAGAGCAATTTAATAGATTAGATCCTTCTGAAATCGAAAGTATTACGGTTTTAAAAGATGCTTCGGCCGCAATTTATGGAGCTCGTGCTTCACAAGGAGCCATTGTTGTAAAAACAAAAAGAGGAAAAGCAGGTAAAGCAAAATTCTCTTATAATAGTCAATTTGCTGTTAATGATGCTGTAAGCCATAGTAAAGTAATGAATGCATACGAGTTTGGAGTTTTCAGCAATAGATTCCTGACCAATCAAACGCCAAATATTGAAACAACCAAATTATATTCTGCTGCTGAATTGGAGCAAATGAAAGGTTTGAATAATAATTGGTTAAAAGAGGCTTGGAAACCGGCTATTCAACAAAAACATTCTTTTAATGTAAGTGGTGGAGGTGAAGATATCACTTATTTTGCCGGAGCAACTTATTTTACTCAGGATGCAAATTTAGGATATCAAAAGTATGATAAATGGAACTATCGTACAGGACTTAATGCAAAAATTGCAAAAAACTTAGAACTTTCTGCTTCTATTTCAGGAACTTCAGGAACTACTGATAAAACTTTTAGTAAAGCATCTGCCAATATTAGTGATGGTAGTTTTGCATCGGCAGCTGGTGGAGAACAAGCTGATTATGGTTTCTTGCTGCACATGCCGCAACACGTGCCATGGCAGACAACTATTGGAGGTCAGCAATATTATGTATCACCATTTCCTAATTCAAACAAAAACTTAGGAAGTGCAAATGCTAATAATACAATTGCAGGATGGAATTACTTTGCTAATTTAAACAATGGTTCACATCAAATAAGTGATGATAACTCAACTAACGTTAATGCTTCGTTGAATTATAAAGTAGCAGCAGTAAAAGGACTTTCTGCTAAAGTTACGTATTCAAGAACTCAAAGTTCAAACTACACAGAACAAATTCAATTACCTTATGATTTGGTAAGAATTAGAAATTATGAAACACAAGACAACCATCTTTTAAGTGCAGCTGATCCTAGCTTCTATAATCTTAATACAAACCCTCAAGGTGATTATCTTTTAGAAACTAACGTAAGAAACTCAAGAGTTTACTATAACAATAGTGACAGTAAAAGTACTCAGGGTGACTTTATGATCAATTACGACAGGACATTTGGAAATCACCAAATTGGTGCAATGGTTGGTGGTGAAGCATCTGAGATCTATAATACGACTACTCGTTTAGCATTCGAAAACACCTCTAAAGATTATTTAGGAAGTGCAGCTACAGCAGGAACTTTAAACCAATCAAACAGTCTTGCATCTAAAGTAGAAGGAGGGACACTGTCTTATTTTGGACGTATTAATTATAGTTATAAATCAAAATATTTAGCACAATTTCTTTTTCGTAGCGATGCTTCTACAAAGTTTGCTCCGGAACATTACTGGGGATATTTTCCATCGCTTCAATTGGGTTGGGTAATTTCTAAAGAAGAATGGTTCTCAAGAAATTTAGCCTGGGTTGACTTCTTTAAAGTTCGTTACTCTATTGGTAAAACAGGAAAAGACAACCTTCAGCCTTGGAAATGGGTTCAATTTTATGATGTTATCGTTGATAAAGGTTTCCAATTTGGAGGAAATGGAGGGACAAATGCTTCAGGTTTAACACCTAGAGTAAATCCAAACAGAGATGCTACATGGGATACAACTGTAAAAAACAACCTTGGTTTTGATTTTAATGTGCTTAAAAACAGATTAAATTTTACAGCAGATTTTTATTATGACAAAACTACTAATATGTTAACTGACATGAGTAGTGCTGCAGGTGTGCCAATTTCTATTGGAGGAGCATTTGCGGAACAAAACTATGCTGCAGTTGATGCATGGGGAGCTGAGTTTAGCCTAAACTGGAGTGATAAAATAAAAAGTGATGTTAGTTATGATATAGGTATTAACTTTAGCTATGCAGATAATGAAGTTAAAAAATACCCAACTCAGGCAGTTGTAGCTCCGTCTAATAATGCTGTTAGAGAAGGACAATCAATAGGATTTAATCCTGTTTGGGGATTTGCAACCTGGAAAGGGACTTCTACAGGTGATGGTATTTTACGCACAGATGCAGATATTGCCAATTACTGGGCTTATTTAACAGAGCGTGCAACAGCAGCAGGTACTGTACCAAGATATTTCGACATCAATACGGCTTCAGGAATTTCAAAAGGATCTTTGGCTTATCAGGATGTTGCAGGACAACTTAATCCTGACGGAAGTTTAGGAGCACCAGATGGTCAGATCATGAAAGAGAATGATTATGTGAAATTAGCAAATAGCAGCAGAACTTATGGATTTACTACAAACTTAGGATTTAAAGCTAAAGGATTTTACTTAAGAACTCAAATTTCAACTTCATGGGGAGGTGCTACATTTGTAGACTTAGTACAACAAGGAACTTCTACTGCAGCAAGTATGTGGTCGCATGAAACATTCTGGAATGATATGTACGGAGCTGATAATCCTAACGGAAAATATCCTAACCTGGCACAATGGTCTAATATTTCAAGCCCGTCTGATTTCTGGCAATTGAACACTTTCCGTTGTTTCGTTCGAAATTTAAGTATTGGATACGACATACCTAAAAAAGTTTTTGCTGATACTAAAATCGCAAACATAACATTAGGAATAACAGGTAATAATCTTTGGGACTTATACAACCCATATCCAAATCATTATCGCAATATGTATGACAATTCTTCTGTAGGGTATCCTACGCTTAGAACATGGTCGTTTAATTTCAACATATCATTCTAATTAAAATTCGATGACAATTATGAAAACAAAATTTAATATATATATAACATTAGCACTTACAATACTTTTAGGTGCTTCATGTAGCGATGACTTTCTGGAAGACAAAAAGAATTACGGTTCTTATGATGATACCTTCTATCAAAGTCAGGAACGTACACAAGCATATGTAGACAATCAGTATTATGAATTTTTTAGTGCTTATAAATCACCAATAGCGACATTGGTAGGATCATATACAGATACAAATTCAAGACTTACTGAAGAGTTGGGAGGTACACAAGATCTAATCAATCCAAACAAAACATTAATCAATGCAGCAGATGCCAGTGGTTATTATGGTGTTAAAATTGGAACAGGGATATTAAATCATCCTTATAACAGAATTAGGGAATGTAATAATTTACTTGAAGATATTGATATAAAAGGTGCCATCCTTGATAAAACATTTCGCGATCAGGCAAAAGGACAAATGTATTATTTACGTGCTTTGCAATATTTTGATTTAATGCGTACTTATGGAGGTGTTCCGCTTGTAACGACAGTTCAGGCAGCAGCAGCAGACAATCCTGAAATTCAATTACCAAGAGCAAAAGTTTCTGAAGTAGTAGAACAAATCGTAAAAGATTTTGACATGGCTGCAAGTTTATTGCCGAGAACATGGGCATCTGCAGGGTCAAATTACGGACGTGTTACAAAAGGAGCCGCTTTAGCACAAAAAGCCCGCGTATTATTAACTTATGCAAGCCCGTTATTCAATAAAAACTGGGATGGTTCTAATGACCGTTGGGATGCCGCTCTAAAAGCAGGATTGGCAGCAGAAGCTCAACTAACAGCAGATGGTTACGGATTAGTAGGAAGCAATGCAAAACAATGGGAGCAAATGTTTCTTGTAGATAATGCTTTCTGTCCGGAAGCAATCACAGTACAATTTTGTGGTCCGGGTAATACGGCCCAAACGACAAACAACTCTTGGGAAAAAGCAATTCGTTTACAAGGGCAGGGTGGATCAGGAGGAGGAACTCCTGCCCCAAAAGAAATGATCGATTTATTCCCTTTGGCAGATGGAAGAAGACCTACAGCAGCTAACGGATATAATGATTTTACTTTCTTTGTAAATCGTGATCCAAGATTTTACAGAACATTTGCTTTCTCCGGAGTGAGATGGGCATATAAAGAAAATACTACAGCAGCTTTATGGACATACCGCTGGGTAGACGGTGCAAGTAAAATTGGTTTTGCTGATGGAAACAGTTCGGCATCAAGTACTGCTTTTGTTCGAAAAATGACAAACTTAACCGCTACAAATGCAACCAATTACCAATATTCAGGAACTGATATTTTTGAATATCGTTATGCTGAGCTTTTATTAAATATTGCTGAATGTTATGCAGCTTTGGGACAAACAGGTAACACTTTGGCTTATTTAGGTAGAATTAGAAACCGTGTTGGAATTCCGTCTGCAAATAATTACGGAATTGGTACTTTGGCAGATAAATATGCTGCTATCGAAGCTGTACTATATGAGCGTAGAGTTGAGCTTGCATACGAAGGAAAACGTTATTGGGATGTACAGCGTTGGATGCTTTATGATAATGCTACACTTCCTGGAATTACCGGTGGTACAGTTAGTAAATTAGGTTTAGCACCTATAAACGGAACACAACGTACAGGAAACTTTTTACAATACAAAAATACAGCAGCATCGGAAAAAACAGATCCTATAACGGCAGCAGCTCGTGCAGCAGTTGTAGCTGATCCTGATGCAACTAATTTCCAGGCACAATTGATAACTTTGGCTACTTTTTATAATAATAATTTTGTACGTACGCCTTTAGTTACTGCTTTGGATAATTTTAATGGCGCTGCAGTTAAAATTAAATTTAATCCAAATTATTACATAAGCGGATTAAATGCTACAGCCTTAACTCAAAATACCTGGTTATTACAAACCATAGGCTGGAACGATGCTAATGGCGGTAGCGGAACTTTTAACTACCAAGAATAGTTTTGGCCACAAAAATGATTTATTAAAACATAAAAAACGATCACCTGTATTTCTAAAAATACAGGTGATTTGTTTAAAAAGAATTACCATAATTAAAAATTAACATGAAAAATTCCGTATTATCTATTCTATTTCTGGTTGTCGTGGGAAATTTCGAGTGTTTCGCTCAATATCCAAAGCTAAGTGCTGAAGTTCAGGCACAAGAAAAGGCAATTAAAGAAGAAGCTTCAAGACTTTCTGACGAAGCCTGGGAAAAAGCACTTGTAATTATCGAAGAAGAAGCCAGACATGGTAAGCCATACATTCCGTGGGCATCAAGACCAAATGATTTACCTCAGGCAGAAATTCCAGCTTTCCCCGGAGCCGAAGGAGGAGGAATGTTTACATACGGAGGCCGTGGCGGAAACGTGTACACCGTTACAAGTCTGGAAGACAGAGGACCGGGAACTTTACGTGAAGCCTGCGAAAAAGGAGGAGCAAGAATAGTAGTATTTAATGTTGCCGGAATTATCAAAATCAAAAGTCCGCTAATTATTCGTGCCCCTTACATTACCATTGCCGGACAAACAGCTCCGGGAGACGGAATTTGTATTGCGGGAGAATCTGTATGGATTGATACTCACGATGTAATTATCAGACATATGCGTTTTCGTCGTGGCGAAACTTTCGTAGGCCGTCGCGATGACGCTATTGGAGGAAATCCTGTTGGAAATATTATGATCGACCACGTTTCTGCAACTTGGGGATTAGACGAGAATATGTCCATTTACAGACATATGTACAGTCCTGGTGCAGGATATCCGGATGAGAAAAAACCAACGGTAAATATTACCATCCAAAACAGTTTGTTTGGAGAAGCTTTAGACACTTACAATCATGCTTTTGGAAGTACTTTAGGAGGAGAAAATTGTGCATTTGTTAGAAATATGTGGGCTAATAATGCCGGTAGAAATCCTTCAATTGGATGGAACGGAATTTTCAATTTTGTAAATAATGTCGTTTTCAACTGGTACAACAGATCAACAGATGGCGGCGATTATACTGCAAACTACAACATTATCAATAACTTTTATAAACCGGGTCCTGTTACAGATTTGACACAGCCAATTAGCTACAGAATTTTAAAACCGGAATCAGGAAGAAGTAAATTACCTTATATGGTTTTTGGAAGAGCGTATGTAAACGGAAACGTAGTAAACAATAATGATAAAGTAACAAAAGACAACTGGGATGGCGGAATTCAGATCGAGAATAAAAAAGGCGAGTTAATGAACTATGACGATGCCAAAGATTATTTTGCTAAAATGAAAAGTGACAGACCATTTCCAATGCCATGGTTCAATAAATTCATGACAGCACAGGAATCGTATGATTTTGTACTTAAAAACGTAGGTGCCACTTTACCAATCAGAGATAAAGTAGACGAAAGAATCGTAAGAACCGTTAAAACTGGAGTTCCTGAATATGCAAAAGGATTAGAGAAAAAAACATTTTATCAATTCGAACACAGACGTTTACCAATGGATTCTTATAAGCAAGGAATCATTACAGATATTTCTCAAGTTGGCGGATATCCTGAATACAAAGGAAAACCTTATGTAGACACAGATAAAGATGGAATGCCGGATAAATGGGAAAAGAAAAACGGATTAAATCCAAATGACCCTTCAGATGCTAAAACAGACTCAGATAACGACGGATATTCTAATATTGAAGAATATTTAAACGGTACAGATCCAAACCAAAAAACCGACTGGAAAGATCTAAACAACAATCACGAGACGCTAACAAAGTCTTTACAAGAATAGTTTAGAAATAATTCAGAAAAAAAATCTGTTAAATCTGCGAGAAAAAATTAGCATACAGATTTTGTAGATCTAACAGATTTTAAAAAATAACATTGTAATTCATAATTTTATTAAAATGAAGTCAATAAAAAAAGCAAGTGTTTTGATGATGCTTTTGGTATTTTTTACCAGTATTGCACAACAGCATTTAGATCCGGAATACATCAAAGTAACCAACGAAAGAGCTGCTAAAATTGTCGATAAATTAGGATTGAAAAATCCAGAGAAAGAAAAAGCTGTTATAGACATCGTTGCACAGCAATTTAGGGATCTAAGCGAAATTCAGGATGGGAGAGATGCCGAAATCAAAAAAATAAAAGAAGACACTGCTTTAGACAAAGAAAAGCAAAATGAAAGCATCGATAAACTAAAGTCAAAAGCAGATCAATCAATCGATAAACTGCATAAAGCTTATCTTAAAAAGTTGGGAAAACAACTGACTGAAGATAAAATTACCGAAGTGAAAGACGGAATGACTTATGGTGTTTTGCCAATTACGGTTGCAGGTTACAACGACATGTTGCCAAATTTAACAGCAGCACAAAAAGATTATATTTATAAAGCCTTAGTAGAAGCCAGAGAACATGCTATGGATGGAGGATCATCTAAAGAAAAACACGGTTGGTTTGGGAAATACAAAGGAAGAATCAATAATTATTTATCAAAAGAAGGTTACGATCTAAACAAAGAAAGTGCCGATTGGCATAAACGTCTTGAAGAAAGAGAAAAGAATAAAACGAAAGAATAAATTCTAATTTTAGGACTAATTGGTTTTAAAAATCTGTTAGGGAGTTTTCAGTCGCAGTTTCAGTTTTCAATGTATAAGGAGACTGAAAACGGAGACTGCGACTGAAAACCATAAAACTTTACATATCAACTCTCATGCAAAATAATTCCACACACAGCATTTTGAAACGAACATTAATTGCATTTTCCTTCTGTTCTGTTTTTTCATCAGCATATGCCCAATATCCTCAAATTCCAAAACCACTTCAGGAAAAAGCCGATGCATTATTGGCCGATGAAGAGAAAAGGTTAAACGAAATCTGGACTTCCAATTATAGTATTATTCAGGCCGAAGCAAAACAAGGAAAACCTTATTTGCCTTGGGCATCTTATCCAAAAGATTTTGTTTGGGCAGATATCCCTGCATTTCCCGGTGCCGAAGGCGGAGGAGCATTTACTCAGGGAGGAAGAGGCGGAAAAATATTTGTGGTCACCAGTTTAGAAGACAGCGGTAAAGGAACTTTTCGTGAGGCTTGTGAAGCTGTTGGAGCAAGAACAATTGTATTTAACGTTTCGGGAATTATTCAGTTAAAAAAGAGAATCAGTATGCGTGCGCCTTACGTTACTATTGCAGGACAGACAGCTCCGGGTGACGGAATTTGTATTGCAGGAGAAACTTTAGAAATCGATACACATGACGTCATTATCAGGCATATGCGTTTTCGCAGAGGAGCAACAGAAGTAACCAGAAGAGACGATGCACTGGGCGGAAACCCAATAGGGAATATTATTGTAGATCATTGCTCTGTAAGCTGGGGATTAGACGAAAATATTTCGTTATACAGACATCAATTTCAAGCCAATGACAAATCAAAATTAGAGAAATTGCCTGCATGTAACATTACCATTCAAAATACCATTTCATCTGAAGGATTAGATACTTACAATCATGCTTTTGGCAGTACTATTGGCGGATTAAACAGTACTTTCATGAGAAATTTATGGGCAGATAATATTTCCAGAAATGCTTCTATAGGGATGTACGGAGATTTTAATTTTGTAAATAATGTCATCTTCAATTGGTGGAACCGTTCTCTTGACGGAGGAGATTATCGTTCGATGTTTAATATCATCAATAATTATTTTAAACCCGGTCCAATTACACCTTCAGATCAGCCTATTCGATACAGGATTTTAAAACCAGAATCAGGATATATGACACCCAAAACATACGGAAGAGCTTATGTTGCAGGAAATTATATTCAGGGATCTCCTGAAGTTACAGTTGATAACTGGAACGGCGGTGTACAATTAGAAGATCTTCCGGAAGCAGAAACCAAATCGTATTTAGAACTAATTAAGCAATCAAAACCTTTTTCTATGCCAAAGATTACGATCATGAAGGCAGAAGAAGCGTATGAATTTGTACTAAATAATGTTGGGGCAACTTTACCAAAACGAGATATTGTAGACGAAAGAATTATCAAACAAGTTCGTACAGGAAAAATTGAAGCTAAAGATGGATTGGAAAACGCAATTGGCAAAGAATTTATCAAAAGAAGATTACCGGCAGATTCCTATAAAAAAGGAATTATAACCCATCCGGACCAAGTTGGCGGTTATCCTGTTTATAAAGGAAAAGCCTATAAAGATTCTGATAATGACGGAATTCCGGATGCATGGGAGAAAAAATTCGGATTAAATCCAAATGATGCTTCAGATGCAAATAAGGATTCAAACGGAGACGGATATACCAACATCGAAAAGTATTTTAACGGAATTGATCCAAAATCTAAAACAGACTGGACAAAACCGGAAAATAATACGGATACATTGGCGAAATTATCAAAGGGATTATTGCAGTAAAAATTACAGAATAGAATAAAGAATATAGAAAATAGACAGTAAAAAAAAATAGATTAGCTTTGAAAAGATCTATATTCTGTACTCTATTTTCTATATTCTAAAATTTGAAAAAGCTAAAAGTAAAATGAATTTTACTCAACTAAAAAATATAATTTCTCTTCAAAAAGATAAAATAATTTTGTCTGCTTTTGCGATGCTTTTAAGTATTAATACAGGAACAGCACAAAATAATTTCCCGGATATTATCAAAACAAAAGAAGGGAAACTTTCTTTTACGGCTGATAATTTAGGAAACCAAATTCCTGATTTTTCTTTTGCAGGATATATGAATTCTGAAAAAGCAATTCCGAATCCGGAAAATAAAATTTTTGTTCCAAAACAAGAACAAGATGCCACTCAAAAAATACAGAATGCGATTGATTATGTAAGTAATCTTAAGCCTGATAAATCTGGTTTTCGCGGAGCAGTACTTTTAGACAAAGGGATTTTTAAAATCAGCGGAACTTTATATATTAAAAAATCAGGCGTTGTTTTAAGAGGAAGCGGAAATACAGAAACCGGAACAATTCTTTTGGGAACAGGATTAGAACGAGAAGCTCTGGTACGAATTTTAGGTCTTGATGATAAAGTTTATAAAGATACATTTGAATTCAATACGGCTTATACACCACTTGGAACTCAGAAAATTCAATTAAAAAATACGTCTAAATTAAAAGTTTCTGATGAAATAGAAATCAGTAAACCTTTGACAGACAATTTTATCAAAGAATTAAACATGCAGGATTTTGGAGGAGAAACCTCCTGGATTGGCTGGAAAAAAGGAGATTGGGATATGACCTGGAATAGAGTTGTAACTCAAATAAGCGGAAATGAAGTTACTTTAAATGCACCCTTAACGATGTCTCTTGATGATGTTTTTGGAACTTCAAAAGTAACTGTATATTCCTGGTTAGGAAGAATTGAGCAAATAGGAATCGAAAATATTTTGATAAAATCAACTTATAATGCATCAAATTTAAAAGATGAACAGCATCGCTGGCAAGCTATAAGTATTGAAAATGCCCGAAATGCCTGGGTTAAACAAGTTAATTTTAAACATTTTGCAGGCGGGGCAGTTACAGTTCTAAAAACTTCGCAGCAAATTACCGTTGAAGATTGTATCGCAACAGAACCCGTTTCTGAAATTGCCTCTTTTAGAAGACATACTTTTTATACAGAAGGACAGCAAACTCTTTTTCAGCGCTGTTATTCAGAGTTTGGTTATCATGACTTTGCTGTTGGAGGTTTTGGAACCACAGGACCAAATGTGTTTGTACAATGCGAATCGCATTTGCCTTTTGAAAATAGCGGAGCAATTGGAAGTTGGGCAACAGGAGTTTTATTTGATATTGCCAACATCGACGGAAAAGCGTTAAGCTACAATAACAGAGAACAAAACGGAAGAGGTGCAGGATGGACTGCTGCAAACAGTGTAATTTGGGAGTCATCAGCATCAAAAATAGAATGTTACAGTCCGCAAACTGCGCAAAACTGGGCGTTTGGAGTTTGGGGACAATTTGCAGGAAACGGACATTGGAAAGATGTAAATGGGCACATTAACCCAAGAAGTTTATTTTATGCACAATTAGAAAACAGGTTAGGAAAACTTCCTGTTCAACCGTTTATTTACGATTTAGGTTCTGAACCTTCTTCAAGTCCAAGTATTGAAGTTGCAGCAGAATTGACTAAAAATTCAGTTACAACCGCAAAAAGTTTACCGGAATGGATTGCAGAAGTTTCACAATCAAACCCAATAAACACGAATAGTTCAGGGCTTAAAAATGCCAATGATTTAAAGATTAGTGATCAGAATAAATCGAGTGTAAATACTTCGAAAGTAAAGATCGAAAACGGATTATTAACTTTTGAAGGAAAACTAATCGCCGGAAAAGAAACCAATGTCGCATGGTGGCGCGGAAGCCTTTTAGACAACGACGTTAAAAAATCAACTCCTCATATTACACGATTTGTTCCCGGAAGAACCGGAGTAGGACTCACGGATAAAATAGAGGAAACAGTAGATTATTTAACTGCAAATAATATAGTTGCCCTTGAGCATAATTATGGTTTGTGGTACGACCGCAGAATGGATGATCATGAACGTGTTCGCCGTATCGATGATGATGTTTGGCCGCCGTTTTACGAACAGCCTTTTGCCAGAAGCGGAAAAGATTTGGCATGGGACCATTTAAGCAAATACGATTTAACAAAATACAACGATTGGTATTGGAACCGTCTGGCTCGTTTTGCTGAGCTGGCAGAACCAAACGGACAATTATTGATCAATCAGCAATATTTTCAGCATAATATTTTAGAAGCCGGAGCACATTGGGCAAGTTCACCATGGCGTTCTGCAAATAATATAAACAATACAGGTTTCCCTGAACCGCCGCCTTATGCTGGAGATAAACGTATTTTTATGGCAGAGCAGTTTTATGATATTACAAATGTAGAAAGAAGAAAATTACACCAAAGTTTCATTAGAAAATCGCTGGAGAATTTTCAGGAAAACAGCAATGTAATTCAGTTAACAAGTGCTGAATATACAGGTCCGCTTCATTTTATGGAATTCTGGCTTGATGAAGCCCAAAAATGGAAAGACGAAAACCATAAAAACGGAATCATAGGCTTAAGTGCTACAAAAGATGTTCAGGATGCTATTTTAAACGATGCCAAAAGAATTAAAACTGTTGACTTAATAGACATTCGTTACTGGTATTATAAAGAAGACGGAACTGCTTATGCACCGCAAGGCGGAGTAAATCTGGCTCCAAGACAACACGCCAGAAAACTAAAAACAGGAAAAGAAACTGACGATCAGGTGTATCGTGCCGTTAGGGAATATCGCGAAAAATATCCTGAAAAAGTAATTTTATATTCAACAGACGGGTCTTCAAGATTTGGATGGCCAGCGTTGATGGCAGGAGCTTCTTTACCAAATATTCCAAAAGTTGAACTTCCTGTATTTTATTCCGCTTTAAGCGAAATGAAACTGGTTAGCGGCAATACGTTTTCAGATAATCTTTGGAAACTGGAAAATAAAGGAAAAAGCTATCTTTTTTATACTAAAAAAGCACAGGAAATTTCAATTGATCTTTCTAATATCAAAGGAACTTTCGAAGTATATGAAATTAGCACATCAACAGGAATTTTAACGAAGAAAGCAAATATTGGCGGAGGAAAACAAATAACAATTCCACAAGCTGAAATAAAAGAAAAAGTACTTTTTATAGTGAAAAAAAATTAGCCCGCAGATGACACAAATTAAACAGATTTGAACAGATGAAAAATTAAATCTGCTCAATCTGCAAGATCTGCGAGAGAAAAAATAACCCGTTAAACCCGTGGCCCATAAAAACATAATTCAAATAATAATAAAATGATTCATAAGCCAAAATATTACAATGTATTTTTTATAAGCCTTTTGCTATTATTAGCACAAATTGGATATTCACAATCTAAAAACCTGCCTCAGCTTAAAGTTTCAAAAAACCAGCATTATTTCGTAACCGGAGATGAAAAGCCATTTTTTTGGTTAGGAGATACAGGCTGGCTGACATTTGGAAAATTAGACAGAGCTGGCGTAGATAAATATTTTAAAGACAGAAAAGATAAAGGATTCAACGTCGTTCAGGTTATGGTTTTACATACCTTGAATGTGACCAATGTTTATGGTGATATGGCCTTGATTAGTGAAGATGTTTCTAAACCATTGATTACAGCAGGAAATAATTTTAAGAATCCGCAAGAATATGATTATTGGGACCACGTAGATTATACTTTAGATGTGGCACAGAAAAACGGAATCTACGTTGCAATGGTTCCGGTTTGGGGAACAAACGTTTCAAAAGGCAATAAAGTAAGTAAAGAACAAGCAACAGAATATGCTAAGTTTTTAGCAAATCGATATAAAAACAGAACTAATATTATCTGGCTGAACGGAGGAGATACACATGGAAACGAATTCATGGACATCTGGAATGCTATAGGAAGTACCTTAAAAACAAATAATCCGGATCAATTAGTAACATTTCATCCTTTTGGAAGAACAGATTCCTCTGAGAATTATCACAATGCAGCGTGGCTTGATTTTAATATGTTTCAGTCCGGTCACAGAAGATACGATCAGGATACTTTAAAAAATTCGTTTAAAGAAGACAATTACAAATTTGTTCAGAGAGATTTAACTTTAAAACCTACAAAACCAACACTTGACGGAGAGCCATCATACGAAGGAATCCCGCATGGCTTACACGATACTTTACAACCAAAATGGACAGATAACGATGTAAGACGTTACGGATATTGGTCTGTTTTTGCAGGAGCAGCAGGATATACTTACGGACATAATGCCGTAATGCAAATGTTTAGAAAAGGCGATAAACCGGCTTACGGAAATAAAGAATTATGGACAAATGCAATTAATGCATCAGGAGCAAAACAAATGGTGTATATTAAAAAACTATTGTTGGATTTTCCTTATTTAGAGAGAGTTCCGGATCAATCTTTAATTGCCAATCAAGGAGAAAAATACGATTATCTAATCGCTACAAGAGCCAATAATTATGCACTAATTTACACCTATACTGGTAGAAAAATTGCTGTAAACATGGCAAAAATTTCCGGTGACAATGTAACCGCAAGCTGGTACAATCCAAGAAACGGAAAAGAGACAAAAATTGGAATAATTGAAAATAAAGGTACTAAAGAATTTCAGCCATCAGGAGATAAAAAAGATGGAAATGACTGGGTTTTAATTTTAAGGTCGAAGTAATAAACAACGAAAGAACTTACAGGTTTTTAAAACTATAAGGTCTAATCGCAATCTTGTCATTCCGAGGAACGAGGAATCGCACTAGAAACTCCGCAAACTGAATCGCCAATCTTTGTCGAGTTTCTAGTGTGATCCTTCCTCCGTCAGGATGACAAAATAAAAAACAACAACAATGAAAAACATCATAATCATACTCTGTTTCATAACAGGATTCAACACCGCTTTCGCAAATGATGGCTGGCTGAATATCTTAAACGAAGGAGGAAATAACAAAGGAATAAAATGTACCGAAGCTATCCAGAATGCGATAGAAAAAGCTTCTAAAAATGGTGGAGGAACGATTTTTTTTCCTGCCGGAGAATATCTAACAGGAGCTTTAAAACTAAAAAGCAACATTACGATTCATTTAGATTCAGGGGCATTATTAAAATTTTCAGACAACTTTGATGATTATTTGCCTTATGTAGAAATGCGTTATGAAGGATTGGTAATGAAATCTTTTTCACCATTATTTTATGCAAAAGATGCTGAGAATATTACCATAAAAGGAAGAGGTGTAATCGACGGACAAGGAAAAGCATGGTGGAATGAAGTATACCGAATCGAAACCGCAAAAGGACCAATTCCGCTAACGAAATATCAAAAAATGTGGGACGAACAAAATCAGGGAATCATATATTCTGATTATTATAAAAGAACGATTGATAAAAAGTTTTTCAGACCTTCTTTTTTTCAGGCATATGGTTGTAAAAATATTTTGATCGAAGGTGTTACTTTTCAAAACTCTCCATTCTGGACCATTAATCCTGAGTTTTGTGATAATGTTACTATAACAGGAATCACAATTTTTAATCCGCATTCACCAAACACAGACGGAATTAATCCTTCGTCATGTAAAAATGTTCACATTTCTAATTGTCATATTAGTGTTGGCGATGATTGTATTACAATCAAATCCGGCAGAGATGAAGACGGTCGTAAATATGCAAGACCAACAGAGAATGTCACAATTACCAATTGTACAATGTTAAGCGGTCATGGCGGAGTTGTAATTGGAAGTGAAATGTCTGGCGGAATCAAAAAAGTGACCATTTCAAACTGTGTTTTTGACGGAACAGATCGCGGAATCCGTATAAAAGCAGCTCGCGGTCGTGGCGGTGTGGTAGAAGATATTCGTGTGGATAATATTGTAATGAAAAACATTAAGGAAGAAGCAATTGTATTGAGTCTTTTTTATGATAAAGACACCAAAGTAGAACCCGTAACTGAAAAAACCCCTGTTTTCAGAAATATTCATATGAGTAATATTACGGGTTCGAATGTTAACAAAGCAGGACAAATTCTGGGAATCACAGAAATGCCAATTCAAAACATTACTTTCTCTAATATCAATATGGATGGTAAAGAAGGTTTTACTGTAAACACAGCAACAGATGTTGAATTTCATGATGTAAAAGTAAATGCCTCAATAGGTTCTTCTTTTAAAATATCAGATTCTAAAAATATTATTTTAGACAATATAGGTTCTTCAACACCGGTAAAAGGAATTCCGGTAATTAAGTTGGAGAACGTTTCGAATATGATGATTAATAATAACTTTCCGTTTAATGCGACTGATATTTTTATCGAAGCCGATGGAAAAGAAACAAAGAATATTTTTCTGAAAAATAATGTTTTTAACAACGTAACAACAACAGTTAAAAAAGGAAAAGATCTGGATAAAAAAGCCATTACAGAATAAAAAACGGATGTGACATCTTTGTCAAACTTTAAAACTTTGACCAAAAAGACTAAACGGAATTCAATATGAAAAAAATATTCATCATCATAGCACTTTTTGTTTTTGCGATTAATTATTCGCAGAAAAAGAAAGAGATTTACCTTTTTACGTCGTTTAGAGAACCTGCGACCGAAGGTTTGTATCTGGCCTATAGCGAAGACGGTTATAACTGGAAAGGGCTTGAAGGATCATTTTTGAAACCTGAAATTGGCGCTAGCAAAATCATGCGCGATCCCTCTATTGCAAAAGGCGAAGACAATACCTATCACATGGTTTGGACAACAGATTGGAAGGGTGGAAACGGTTTTGGATATGCGAGTTCTAAAGATTTGATGCATTGGTCAAAACAAGAATATATTCCCGTTATGAAAAACGAACCCGATGTTGTAAATGTTTGGGCCCCGGAAATTTTTTATGACGATGTAAAAAAAGAATACATTATTATCTGGGCTTCAACAATTCCGTTTCGATTTGAAAAAGGAGTAGAAGAAGAGAAAAATAATCACAGAATGTATTATGTAACTACAAAAGATTTTAAAACATTCTCTGAAGCCAAATTATATTATGAACCGGGTTTCAGCGTCATAGATTGTGTGATTGTAAAAAAAGGCAAGAAAGATTATGTTTTGGTTTTAAAGGATAATACAAGACCCATGCGCAACATAAAAGTAGCTTTTGGCAAATCACCTTTAGGACCATTCAATAAAAGTTCAGAGCCATTGACAGAATATTTATCAGAAGGACCAACGGTGGTAAAAGTGGGCAAAAATTGGCTGTTGTATTATGACAATTACGGTTCAAAAAATTACAAAGCTTTAAGCACATCAGATTTTGTACATTTTGAGGATGTTTCCTCAAAAATAAGTCTTCCGGAAGGACACAAACACGGAACGATCACTACAATATCAGAAGAGGTTTTAAAAGGATTAATAAAAAGAAACAAATAAAAAATCTGCCTAATCTGCTAGATCTGCGAGAGTATTTTTTTTTCAAGCAGATTTAAATTGATTAAAACAGATATAACACATTTTAATTTTAGTTTGTATCAAATAGAAGGAGATTAGTTTTTTTAAAATTATCTGCGTCCATCAGCTAAAATCTTTTTAAATCTGCGTGAAACAAAAAATAAAAACAATGATTACTTTACAAAACATAAAAACCAATATCATAACCACAACAGCAATTCTATTGACTTGTAGTGCTGTAAACGCACAGAATGATACCGTGCGTTATGTTGGTAAAACACTTTCAAATGTCGATTATCATCATGGTCAGTTAAGTCCGGCAGTTGGTGTTCATGCAACACAAATTATGCGTGCAAGTCGTGAACATCCTGAAAAAGCAGATGGTTTTGGCTGGACATACAACCACCAACCCACAATGGCGTATTTTAATGATACTTTTTATCTTCAATACCTGAGTGATCCTGCAGGAGAACATATTCCGCCAAGTCAAACATTGATTATGACTTCAAAAGATGGTGTGACATGGAAAATGCCAAAAGTAATTTTTCCTATTTATCACATTCCTGACGGATGGAAGAAAGAAGGTGTAGAAGGTGTTGCCAAAAATCTGGATGCGATTATGCACCAAAGAATGGGATTTTATACTTCAAAAGACAAACGATTATTTGCTTTGGCGTATTACGGAATTGCGATGGATGAAAAAGACGATCCAAATGACGGAAAAGGAATTGGGCGTGTGATTCGTGAAATAAAAAAAGACGGAAGCTTTGGTGAAATTTATTTTATCAGATACAATAAAACATGGGACAAATCAAAGTCGGTTTTTCCTTTTTATACGCAGGCAAAAGACAAAGGATTAAAAAAAGCATGCGAAGAAATCCTTTCAGATCCGTTGGTATTACAACAATGGGTTGAAGAAGCTGATCGCGATGATGAATTAATTCCGCTTAAAAAGCCCTATAAAGCATTAAGTTCTTATCATTTACCAAACGGAGACGTAGTAGGTTTATGGAAACATGCTTTAACATCGATAAGCAAAGATGGCGGAAAATCATGGCAATATATGCCGGTTCGTGCTCCCGGTTTTGTAAATAGTAACGCAAAAATCTGGGGACAAAAAACATCTGATAACCGATATGCAACCGTTTATAATCCGTCAGAATATCGTTGGCCTTTGGCTATTTCAACAAGTGATGATGGATTGAATTACAAAGACTTGCTATTAGTTCACGGTGAAATTAGTCCAATGCGTTATGGTGGAAATTACAAATCTGCCGGACCACAATATGTGCGCGGAATTTCAGAAGGTGACGGAATACCTCCTGATGGAAAACTTTGGGTAAGCTACAGTGTAAACAAAGAAGATATTTGGGTCGCATCGATTCCTGTTCCCGTTGTAAGTACCGTTAGTGAAGATGTAAATGATATTTTTAATAATCTGCCTGACGAACAAGAATTAAAATTATGGAATACATATGATTTGTCCTGGGCTTCTACCAAAATAGAAAAGAAAAATGACGGTAAAAAATGGCTGACTTTAAGGGATCAGGATTATTTTGATTATTCACGTGCAGAACGTGTTGTTCCGTTTGCAGAAAAAATGGAAGTTACTTTTACCGTTAAACCGGAACAAAACAATCACGGTTTATTACAGGTTGAATTTCAAAATAAACAAGGATTACCGGCTGTCAGACTAACTTTTGACTCAGACGGACAATTAAAAACAAAGACTGGCGCCCGTTCTAATACTATTGCAAAATACGAAGCCGGAAAAGAATATAAAGTAACATTGAAATTAAACGTTAAAACACGTTCGTACACCATAAAAGTAAATGACGAAAAAGAATCAACCAGGATATTTTATGCTCCCGTAGATGGTTTTGAGCGAATTATGTTCCGTACAGGCGAACAAAGATATTCGCCAAATCCGGATACGGCGCCGGACACAGATGATTATGACGATCTGCCTCAAACCGGAAAATTAATCCCGGAAGCGGTATTTAATATTCAGTCGTTGATTACTAAAAAGCTATAAAAATAGAGCACAGATGACGCGGATTCGCTAAAGCGAAGACGCAGATTTACACGGGTTTTTAAATACTTAATTCAACAGAGTGAAGAAAAAAAATCTGTTTTTATCCGCGTCTTTACGAAGTAAATCCGTGTCATCCGCGTTCCAATTTCAACATAAAGAAATGAAAAATTTAAAAAACATATTATTCCTAATCTGTCTTCTGGCAACTTTCATTTCGAATGGACAAATTTCTGCTACGCATTTAACGACAGAAATGACCAAAAATCCGTTGGCAGTTGTTCAGAATCAACCCAGATTAAGCTGGCAGTTAATTTCTAAAGAAAATAACATTTCCCAAACCGCATATCAAATTTTAATAGCATCATCTGAAGAAAAACTAAAGAAAAACGAAGCGGATATCTGGGATAGTAAAAAAGTAAAGTCTGATAAAAATCTACAAATTATTTTCGGCGGAAGCCCACTAAAAACAGAAACCAAATACTTCTGGAAAGTAAAAATATGGGATCAAAAAAATAAAGTTTCTAAGTGGAGTAATGTGGCTTTTTTTAGAATTGCACCTTTAGAATCTGCTTTAAACCCAATCTGGATTGGAGCGATTACAAAAGCGAATAGCCATTTGCCTGAAGGAAGAAATTACCATACAGCAACTTTCAAAAAAGAGAAAAAAGAAGCCTTAATTAATGCGTCAGATTCATTGTCCCGAAGAAGTATTATGCTTCGAAAACCTTTTACAATTACAAAAGAAATCAAGGAAGCCGTAGTTTATATTTCAGGATTAGGACATTATGAATTAACGATTAACGGCAATAAAACAGGAAACAGTGAATTTGCGCCTCTATGGACAGATTATGATAAAACAGTTAATTATAATACCTACGAACTAAACGGTAAGGAATTACAAAAAGGTGAAAATGTAATTGGCGTACTTTTAGGAAACGGTATGTATAATACACTTGCAGAACGCTATTCAAAATTCTACGTAAGTTTTGGTCCGCCAACTTTATTTTTTAAGATGAAAGTCGTTTATAAAGACGGTTCTGAGGAGATTATAAAATCTGATGAAACCTGGAAATACACTAAAAGTCCTATTATATATAACAGCATTTTTGGCGGAGAAGATTATAATGCCAATTTAGAACAAAAAGGGTGGAACAAACCTGGCTTTAATGATTCGGCTTGGCCGAAGATTGTTATTCAGGAAGCGCCAAAAGGAACTCTGAAAGCTCAGACTGCGCCACCAATTACAATTCAGAAACAATATAATGTTGCTTCTGCAAAAGAACTTAAACCTCATTTTTATGTTTTTAATATGGGGCAAAATCTTTCGGGATTTACCACCATAAAAGTAAAAGGAAAGAAAGGCCAGACTGTTCGGGTTTGGGTTGGCGAAGGTTTAAATGATGACGGAACCATTGGTCAGGGAAGATCCGGAAAACCGTATTATTATGATTATACCTTAAAAGGAGAAGGTGTAGAAGAATGGCAGCCAAAATTTAGTTATTATGGTTTTCAATATGTTCAGATCGAGAATATTAATTATAAAGAAACGAAAGACGAAAACCTGCCAACATTGGTAGATTTAAAATCTAATTTCATTTATAATTCTGCAGGAGAAGCAGGAACTTTTACATCTTCTAATGAAATTTTCAACAGAACACACGAACTGATTAACAACGCTATAAAAAGTAATTTTCAGAGTGTTTTTACCGATTGTCCACAACGTGAAAAATTAGGCTGGTTAGAAGAAATTCATCTAAACGGTCCCGGATTAATGTTCAATTATAATTTGGAAAGTTTTATTCCTGCAGTAATGCAAAATATCTCTGATTCGCAAAGAGAAAATGGTCTGATTCCTACAATAGTTCCTGAGTATGTGGTTTTTGGCGGTGATTTTACAGATTCTCCTGAATGGGGCGTAACGGGCGTTATTTTGCCATGGATGTATTATGAATATTATGGAGATGCTTCATTAATCGAAAAATATTATCCGGTGATGAAAAAATATGTGGATTATTTAGGCACAAAAGCAACAAATCATATCGTTTCACACGGATTGGGCGATTGGTATGATTATGGAACACATGCAGCGGGATATTCTAAAAATAGTCCAATTGCACTTTCAGCAACTTCTCATTATTTTTATGGAGCGAATTTGGTAGCAAAAGCAGCAAAGTTGTTGAACAAAACAGCTGATATCTCTAAATATGAAACCCTGACTTCAGATATAAAAAATGCTTTTAATAAGGAATTTTTTAATTCGGAAACCAAACAATATGGTACTGGCAGTCAGTTTAGTAATGCTGTTCCGGTTTTTATGGATATTGTAGAACCGCAATATAAAGCTGCGGTTATGGATAATTTACTGAAAGATATAAAAGCAAAAGGAGACAGATTAAGCACAGGCGATGTAGGGAATCGTTATTTATTTCAGGCATTGGCGCGAAATGGCGAAAACGAAATGATGTATAAAATGAACAACCATTATGATGCTCCGGGTTATGGTTTTCAGATAAAATTTGGCCTGACGACTTTAACGGAACAATGGGATCCCAGAAAAGGAAACTCATGGAATCATTTTATGATGGGACAAATTGAAGAATGGTTTTACCAAAGTTTAGCCGGAATTGTCCCTGACGATCAAAATCCGGGATTCAGGCATTTTTATATTCAGCCGGAAATTGTGGGCGATATGACTTTTGTAAAAGCAACGTATCAATCTATTTACGGAAAAATCGTTTCTGAATGGGAAAAGAAAGATGGAAAATTAATCTTAAAAGTAGAAATTCCCGCGAATACATCAGCAACAATAAAATTACCAATTGCTAAAGATTCAGAAATAAAAGTGAATGGAAAAATAACACAAAATTTAATATTAGGATCAGGAAAATATACAATAGAATGTAAAATATAGAACGCGGATGATACGGATTCGCTAAAGCGAAGACGCGGATCAAAACGGATTTTTAAATTAATATAAAATTGAATAGGCTCCAGCTTTAGCTGGAGATTTAAAAGTATAAAAGTCACAAGGCTTTAGCCAAATATTAATTTCGGCTAAAGTCTAATTATAAAGTCAAATTATTTTTCCTTCAGCTTTAGCTGGATGCAATTCAAAAAATAAAAACAAATTAAAAATCCATTTTTATCCGCGTTTTTACGAAGTAAATCCGCGTCATCAGCGTTCAATTTTAGTTTATACATTTAAAAATTATGAAAATAAAAAACATACTTACAATAGTAATCTCACTTTTTGCATTGACAATTTCAAATGCACAAATAACTTCTGACGAAAATTTCAGAAAACCCGTTTCAGAAACCTTAAAAAAGATCGAAACAGCTTTTCATGTTACGATCAATGACGACAGAGGTTTATTGAAAGGAAAAGAACTGGATTATGCCGATTGGAGAATTGAACCGGGAAATCTGGCCATTTCGTTAACGAATATCCTGGCGCCGTTTGAGCTGATGTATTTTAAACAGCCTGATGGAACTTATATCATTAGAAAATATGAAAATCATAAAGTTTCTGTTGATAAAGGAAAAGAACGTTTACAATATTTAACGACTTTATATTCGAATACAGCAGAATGGGAAGCACGTAAAAAAGAAATTAAAGCGTGTATGATAACGTCTTTTGGTTTAGAGAAAGCACCGCCAATGCCAAAATCGAAACCTATTTTAACGCCAAAAAGAATCTACAAAGATTACAGTATTGAAAATATAGGTTTAGAAATTTTACCTGGAGTTTATGCTACGGGATCGATTTACAAACCTTATCCTTTAAACAAAAAAGCGCCAATAATCTTAACACCGGACGGACATTTTGGCGACGGAAGATATAGAAAAGACGAACAATATCGTTGTGCTATTATGGCAAAAATGGGTGCAATCGTTGTCAGTTATGATTTGTTTGCGTGGGGAGAATCGTTGCTGCAGTTTCCGGAAGAAACACACAGAAACAGTATTGCTTCGACAGTTCAGGTTTTAAGCGGAATTCGATTATTGGATTATTTGGCAACGACTAAATATGCCGATATTTCGAGAGTTGGCGTTACCGGAGGTTCCGGCGGCGGATCTCACACTATGTTTTTGGCAGCTTTGGATGATAGAATCACGGTTTCGGCTCCGGTTGTAATGGTTTCATCTCATTTCTCTGGCGGTTGTCCGTGCGAAAGCGGGCGCGGAATTCACCTTTGCGGAAACGGAACCAATAATGCGGAAATCTCTGCTATGATGGCGCCAAAACCGCAATTGATTGTCTCAGACGGAAAAGACTGGACATTAGCAGTTCCGGAATTAGAATTTCCTTTTATCCAGAGAACTTATGAATTGTACGGAAAAAAAGATTTAGTCGAAAACGCTCATTTTGCTAAAGAAGGTCATGATTTTGGAGTTTCAAAACGTATGGCATTGTATCCATTTATGGCAAAATATTTAGGTTTGGATTTGAATAAAGTTAAGAACGAAAAGGGCGAAATAGACGAATCGACTTGTGTAATAGAACCTTACGATAAATTATATGTCTTTGGGAATAAAGCTGAAAATTTGCCTAAAAATGCATTGAAAGACATCAACAAACTATATGAAATGTTTGGAGAGAAGAATAATAAGATTTATGAGGTTAAGAAGTAAAAAAAGTTTGCCACTAATTTCACTAATTAGCACGAATTGATTTTTTTATCTCCATAATCTCCTAAATCTGCGAGAGTAATTTTTTCACGCAGATTTGACACATTTTTAAAGATTGAGAAAATAAATTTGAAAATTAAGGCAAAGATAAATTAGAGTAATTCGTGGCGAAAAAAAAATATAAGCATGAGATTAAAAATTAAAATTACGGCGATTTGTGTTGGACTTTTTTCGTTTGCAGCAATAGCGCAAACTAACAACAAATTAAAACTCTGGTACGATAAACCTGCTGCAATCTGGAACGAAGCTTTGCCTTTAGGTAACGGACGTTTAGGTGCAATGGTTTTTGGGGATCCGGCGGTGGAGCGTTTGCAATTGAACGAAGAAACAATTTGGGCAGGTTCTCCAAATAGTAATGCGCACAACAAATCCATAAAAGCTTTACCCATTGTTCGACAATTAGTTTTTGACGGAAAGTTTGATGAAGCGCAGGAATTGGCTACGCAGGATATCATGTCGCAAACCAATGACGGAATGCCGTATCAAACTTTTGGAAGTGTTTATATCTCATTTCCCGGACATCAAAAATACTCGAACTATTACCGAGATTTAGATGTTGAAAACGCAACAGCAAAAGTAAAATATACCGTTAATGGTATAGAATTTACAAGAGAAATTTTAACCTCATTTTCAGATCAGGTTATCGTAGTAAAACTTTCTGCAAATCAGCCAGGACAAATAACTTGTAATGTTTTTATGAATAGCCCGCTTGATAAAACCGTTTCAGGTACCGAAGGTGATCAAATTTTGCTTTCGGGAATTGGAAGTACTTTTGAAGGAGTAAAAGGAAAAGTCAAATTTCAGGGAAGATTAACCGCAAAAAATAAAGGTGGAGAAGTGTCGGCAAGTAACGGAATCATCAGCATTGATAAAGCTGATGAAGTAACACTTTATATTTCGATTGCAACCAACTTCAAAAATTACAAGGATATTACAGAAGATGAAATTGCAAAAAGTAAAGGATATTTGGCTAAAGCCGAAACAAAAGATTTTGCCACTATCAAGAAAGATCATATTGCTTATTATCAGAAGTTCTTCAATAGGGTTTCTTTTGATTTAGGAACCAATGAAGCGGCTGGAAAACCAACAAACGAAAGAATCAGGGATTTCTCTAAACAATTCGATCCACAGTTGGCGAGTTTATATTTTCAGTTTGGTCGTTATCTTTTAATTTCAAGTTCACAACCAGGTGGTCAGCCTGCTAATTTACAAGGAATCTGGAACGACATGGTAACACCGCCGTGGGATAGTAAATATACCACAAACATAAATGCCGAGATGAATTACTGGCCTGCAGAAGTAACCAATCTTTCTGAAATGCATGAACCATTTATTCAAATGGCAAAAGAGTTAAGCGTTACCGGAGCCGAAACAGCAAAAATGATGTACAATGCAAATGGTTGGGTTTTGCATCATAATACTGATATCTGGCGTGTTACAGCACCGGTAGATTATGCCGCATCCGGAATGTGGCCTACAGGAGGCGCGTGGGTAAGTCAGGATTTATGGGAAAGATATTTATATACCGGTAATAAAAATTATTTAAAAGAGATTTATCCGGTGATAAAAGGCGCTGCTGATTTCTTTTTGGATTTTATGGTTATAGATCCTAATACAGGCTATCTGGTTGTAGTTCCTTCAAGTTCACCTGAAAATACACATGCCGGAGGAACCGGGAAAGCAACAATTGCTTCCGGAACAACGATGGATAATCAACTGGTTTTCGATCTTTTTACGAATGTAATTAAAGCTTCAAAAATTGTTTCGCCGGATGAAGCTTACAGTAAAAGAATAAGTGAAGCTTTAGCTAAAATGCCTCCCATGAAAGTGGGAAAACACAGTCAGTTACAGGAATGGCAGGACGATTGGGACAATCCTGAAGACAAACACAGACACGTTTCTCATTTGTATGGCTTGTTTCCAAGTATTCAGATTTCGCCAATAAAAAACCCTGAATTGTTTGAAGCAGCCAAGAACTCATTAAACTACAGAGGAGATGAATCTACGGGCTGGTCTATGGGGTGGAAAGTCAATTTATGGGCACGCTTGTTAGATGGTGACCATGCTTATAAATTATTACAAGACCAGTTGCATTTAGTTACCGCAGAACAAAGAAAAGGAGGCGGAACATATCCGAATATGCTTGATGCACACCAACCGTTTCAGATTGACGGAAATTTTGGATGCACCGCCGGAATTGCCGAAATGCTGATGCAAAGCCAGGAAGATGCAATTCATTTATTACCTGCTTTACCAAGTGTCTGGAAAGACGGAAGCATAAAAGGTCTGGTGGCAAGAGGAGGTTTTGTAATTGATATGAGCTGGAAAAACAATAAAATTTCTACTTTAAGAATTTATTCTAAACTGGGAGGAAACTGTCGATTGAAATTAGAAAACAGTTTAAAAGCGGATAAAGGAATTTCAATAAAAAAAGCAAAAGGAAAAAATACAAATTCGCTGTTTTATGATGTTGAAGTAAAGAAACCAATCATATCAGATAAAGCAAATTTGAAGAAAGTTGTGCTGCCAAAATATAATGAATATGATGTTGCAATGAAAGCAGGGCAGACGTATACTTTTTATGGGAATTAAGATCAATGCAATTAGACCTGTTAGGAGATGAAAACACAGATTGGCCTCTTGCGTGAGTGATGGAAGTGGAGCTCTTTTTTTGAGAGGCTTTTTCTGCCGGACAAAAAAAAGCGGGAACGTACAGCACGACCCGCAGGGACACGTCCAAAGAATTTTTAAAATAATTATAACATGTTACACCATTTTAAATACAAAATAATCGTTTTTATAATCTTGATTTCAACTTTAAACGTAAGTTGCAAATCAGGTTCAGGTCAATCAAATCAGGGGAAATCGGCTATTTTAAAGGAAAAAAACTTCAAGCATTATGTTGATTATTTCAATACGATGGAAGATGAGAATTTAAAATTTGCGATCCCGAATGATAGTGCATGGGCATGGATGGAAAAGAATATTCCGTTGTTTGAATGTCCGCAGCAGAATTTTGAGGAGATTTATTATTTCAGATGGTGGAGTGCGAGAAAACATATCAAAAAAACACCTCAGGGTTATGCGATTACGGAGTTTTTGGTAGACCGTTCTTATGCTGACAAATACAATATGATCAGTTGTGCTTTGGGACATCATATCAACGAGTTCAGATGGATTCACAATCCGGAATATATAGAGCAGGATGTTCATTTATGGTTTAGGGGAAATGACGGCAAGCCAATGAAAAAGCTCAGAACCTTTAGCAGTTGGACAGCGGACGCTTTGTACAATCGTTATCTGGTGAATAAAGATGATAAATTTTTATTGGATATGTATCCGGATCTCATTGCAGAATATGCAGCCTGGGAAGGCGATAGAAAACGAAAAGATGGGTTGTTCTGGCAGTTTGATGTAAAGGACGGAATGGAAGAATCGCTAAGCGGTGCAAGAAAATTTAGAAATGCGCGCCCAACAATTAACAGTTATATGTTTGGAAATGCAAAAGCTTTGGCTAATATCGCAAAAATAAAAGGCGATACAAGTCAGGAAAATTATTTTGAAGCAAAAGCTGATACTTTGCAAAAATTGGTAGAAACAAAATTATGGAACCCCAAAAGTGAATTCTTTGAAACGTTTACAGAAAAAGATACTTTAGCACAAGTTCGTGAAGCAATAGGTTTTATTCCGTGGTATTTTAATCTGCCTCAAAAAGACAAGGGTTTCGAAAAAGCGTGGGAACAAATTAAGGATGAAAAAGGTTTCTCGGCTCCGTTTGGGTTAACAACTGCTGAACGCAGAAGTCCGCGTTTTAGAACACACGGAACAGGAACTTGTGAATGGGATGGTGCAATTTGGCCATTTGCAAGTTCACAGACATTGACTGCATTGGCAAATGTGCTCAATAATTACGACCAGAATTTCGTTGCAAAAACAGATTATTTCAAACAAATGGATTTGTATGTGCAATCACAATATTACAGAGGAAAACCCTATTTGGGAGAATATCTGGATGAAACAACAGGATATTGGTTAATGGGCGACAGAGAACGAAGCCGTTATTATAATCATTCCACTTTTAATGATCTGATGATTACGGGATTAGTGGGTTTGAGACCAAGAGCTGATGAAAAGATTGAAGTAAACCCGCTGATTCCACAAGATAAATGGAATTGGTTTTGCTTGGATAACGTGTTGTATCACGGCAATATTATTGCGATTCTTTGGGATAAAACCGGAGAAAAATACCATAAAGGAAAAGGTTTCAGGATCTTTAAAAACGGAAAAGAAATTGCAGTTTCTGAGAAATTGGAGAGATTGGTTTCTGAGTAAAGATTGGGCGACCAGTTTTTCATCTCGGATAGTTTGTCATCCTGACGGAGGAAGGATCACACAAGAAACTCCGCAAACTAAATCGACAATCTTTGTCAAGCTGCGTGTGCGATCCCTCGTTCCTCGGGATGACAAACTGGGCTGGTGACAAAAATGAAAAAATAATAAACACAACTCATGAAAAAGTTTTTTTTACATACAACATTCATCATCATAACCTTGATTTCATTTTCGGCGAAAGCCCAGAATAAAATAAGTATTACAAACCTGCAATGCGAAATGCTAAACAATCCTGAAGGAATTGATGTGGTTCAGCCAAGATTAAGCTGGCAGATCCAATCGGATATTAATGATGTAAGGCAAACGGGATATCAGATTATTGTGGCTTCGACTTTAGAGAATCTGAACTTGGATAAAGCAGATTTATGGAATAGCGGGAAAGTTGAAAGTAATGAATCCGTACATATTATTTATAAAGGAAAACGACTGGAAAATCGTCAAAACGCGTTTTGGAAAGTGATTGTTTACACCAATAAAGGAGAGATTAAATCTGGAAATGAGTCTCATTTTAGTATGGGAATCCTGAATTATGCCGATTGGAAATCGACTCGATGGATTGGGTATGAAAAAGCTTCGGCAGGAGACAGTATTTCTCAGTATTCTAAATTGTCTGCCAGATATCTTCGAAAAGAAATCAACTTAAAAAAGCAAATCAAAAATGCTAAGGTTTATATCATGGGCATGGGTTTGTACGAGTTATACATTAACGGAAATAAAATTGGCGATCAGGTTTTGGCGCCTGTTCCTACAGATTACACCAAGAACGTAAAATACAATGTTTTTGATGTGACTTCTGAACTTAAGGAAGGTAAAAATATGCTGGGAACAATTTTAGGAAACGGACGTTTTTTTACCATGCGTCAGGATTATAAACCCTATAAAATTAAAACTTTTGGTTACCCAAAAATGGCTTTACAGCTGTTTGTAGAATATACAGATGGAAGTAAAGAAATCATTAGAACAGATGATACCTGGAAAATCACTACAAACGGGCCTATTTTATCGAACAATGAATATGATGGGGAAGAATATGATGCCCGTAAGGAAATGAAAAATTGGAATATGATCAATTTTGATGATAAAAAGTGGTTGGCTGCTGAATATGTTCAGGAACCGGGAGGTTTTTATGAAGCGCAAATGACGCCGAATATGAAAATTATGGGCGAAGTAAAACCTATTTCTATCAAACAAACGCCTAAAGGAACCTATATTCTGGATATGGGACAGAATATGGTAGGCTGGTTACAATTGAAAGTAAAAGGAAAAAGCGGGGAGAAAATAACCTTGAAATTTGCCGAATCATTGCAAGCAGACGGATCATTATATATCGAAAATTTGCGCGATGCCAGAACCACTGATGTTTATACTTTAAAAGGCGAAGGTGAAGAAATTTGGGAACCTACTTTTATATTTCACGGATTTAGATTTGTAGAAGTTTCAGGATATACTGCCAAACCTACTGTAGATAATTTTGTTGGAAAAGTGGTTTATGACGATATTAAAACCATTGGAACTTTTGAATCATCTGATGCCACGATGAACCAGATTTTTAAGAATGCATATTGGGGGATCAGAGGCAATTATAAAGGAATGCCAATCGATTGTCCGCAGCGTAATGAACGTCAGCCGTGGTTAGGCGATCGCACGACGGGTGCATATGGAGAAAGCTTTTTATTTGATAATCAGACTTTGTATGCCAAATGGCTGGATGATATTAAAAATGCTCAAACAGCAGATGGCGGAATTCCGGATGTTGCACCGGCTTTCTGGCGCTATTACGGAGATAATGTGACTTGGCCGGGAACTTATATTACCGTTGCAGATATGCTATATCAGCAATTTGGCGATAAAAAAGTGATTGAAAAACATTATCCGTCCATGAAAAAATGGGTGGTTTATATGGAACAGAATTATTTGGTTAAGGATTTAATGACCAAAGACAAATATGGTGATTGGTGCGTTCCGCCGGAATCACTGGAATTAATTCACTCTAAAGATTCGGCAAGAACTACCAATGGAGAATTAATTGCCAGTGCATTTTATTACCATTTACTGCAAAAAATGAAAAAATTTGCCACTATAAATGGAACAAACCCTGAGGATATAAAATATTATGATTCACTTTCCGGAAGGATAAAAATGGCTTTTAATGCAAAGTTTTTCAATGCAGGAAAAAATAATTATGCAAACAATACGGTAACGGCAAATTTGCTTCCGCTGGCATTTGGGATGGTTCCTGAAAATCTGGAAGCTAAAGTATTTGATGCGATTATACACGAAGTCGAAGTAACGTACAAAGGTCATATAAGCACGGGAGTTATAGGAACGCAGTTTTTGATGCGAACATTATCTGAATACGGCCGACCGGATCTGAGCTATAAACTGGCATCAAATGATACTTACCCAAGTTGGGGTTATATGGCTAAAAATGGTGCGACAACAATTTGGGAATTATGGAACGGAAATACCGCCGATCCTAAAATGAATTCTCAAAACCATGTTATGTTATTAGGCGATTTGCTGATTTGGTATTATGAAAATATTGCCGGAATCAAAAGTAATCCTGAAACTCCGGGTTTTAAGGAAATCATTATGAAACCTGATTTCGAAACGGGACTAACTTTTGTAAATGCTTCATATGAATCTATTTATGGAACTATAAAAAGCAATTGGAAAAAATCTAAAAATAATTTGCAATGGATTATTACCATTCCTGCCAATACTGTTGCAAAAGTATATTTACCAGCTACAAATGCTTCAGATATAGTTTTGAATGATAAAAAGCTCAATCAAACAGAAATATCTTATCAAACAGAAAACAATAAACAAGTCTTGACATTGCCCTCAGGTTCTTATGCGATACGTGTTAAACGTTAATTTTAAATAATTCGGGATAGTACAGGATACATCTTTAGTTTTTTAGTGTTATTTTTACACTTAATAAATAATTTTGCATTAAAAATTATTAGGAATGCATTTAAAATCAAAAATTTTAATTCATAATAAAATTAAGAATGAAGGTAATAAAGTTAACATTTGTCTTATTTGGGGTTTTGCTTTTTGTGAGCTGTAAACCTACTTTACAGAATAAGACCTGGAAAGAAGGTATTTTAGTTGATGAATTTATTTATGATAAAGCACCATATCCTTCTTGCCACGCTGTTACGATTGTCGAAGCTTCAAATGGAGATTTAGTTTCATCCTGGTTTGGCGGAACTCACGAAAGACACCCTGACGTTTGCATCTATGTAAGCATCAAACCAAAAGGAAGTGATAAATGGAACGAAGCCACTAAAGTTGCTGATGGAGTAATGAAAGAAGGCCCGAGATTACCAACATGGAATCCGGTTTTGTATCAAATTCCGGGTGGAGACTTAATGCTTTTCTATAAAATAGGACCTAAACCATCTGAATGGTGGGGCGTAATCAGAACTTCATCTGATAACGGAAAAACATGGTCTGAGGCACAAAAAATGCCTGATGGTTTCTTAGGGCCAATCAAAAATAAGCCGGTTTTATTAAGCAACGGAACTTTATTATGTCCGTCAAGTATCGAAGGCGACGGGTGGAGACTTCGAATGGAAAGCACGCCTGATTTTGGAAAAACATGGATCATGGGCGACACGTTACCAAGAGGAAAACAGAAAATAAACGCAATCCAGCCTAGTATTTTATTCCACAAAGATGGCCGTATTCAGGCAATTGGAAGAACGAGAAACAGAGCTATTTTTAGTACATTTTCTAAAGACAACGGAAAAACCTGGTCAGATGTAGAATTGATCGGTTTGCCAAATAATAACTCAGGAACTGATGCCGTAACTCTAAAAGACGGAAGACATTTATTGGTTTACAACCATGTTCTTCCTCCGGGAACAGAGGCAAAAGGCCCAAGAACACCTTTGAATGTTTCAGTTTCCAAAGATGGAATTCACTGGAATGCAGCATTAGTTTTAGAGGATTCAAAAATTAGCCAATATTCTTATCCATCCATGATTCAGAGTTCTGACGGAATGGTACATATCGTTTACACGTGGAGAAGGGAAAAACTGAAATATGTGAAAATCGATCCAAGTAAATTAAAAACACTCCCAATCAAAAACGGAATCTGGCCAGGGGACGAAAATAAAGTCGTAACGGCTGTAAAAGCTGAAGAAGAATAAGAAAAGTTTGCCACGAATTTCACGAATTTACACTAATTTTTTTAATATTAATTCGTGAAAATTTGTGCAATTTGTGGCTAAAAAACACACACAACAATGAGCAATAAAATTTTTATAAAATTAACGGCTATACTTTTCATAGTTGTTTTGGCAGGAGTCTTCAATAGTTGTGCAACAGCTCAGTCGTCTAATAAAAAGCAGCAATATAAAGTTGCGGTTTGCGACTGGATGATCTTAAAAAGACAAAAATTAGGCTCTTTTGGATTAGCAGCAGAAATAAAAGCTGACGGAATAGAACTTGATATGGGAGGTTTAGGGAACAGACCTACTTTTGACAGTAAATTAGGAGATCCCGCTGAGAGACAAAAATTTCTTGATAAATCAAAAGAATTGAACGTGGGAATCAGTTCTATCGCCATGTCCGGATTTTATGCGCAGTCTTTTGCAAAAAGAGAAACTATCGTACCTATGATTGATGATTGTGTAAAAGCAATGAAAGACATGAAAGTAAAAGTGGCTTATTTACCTCTGGGAACAGAAAGTGATTTGGTTAAAAATCCGGAATTGCGCCCTGTAATAATCGAAAGATTAAAATGGGCAGGAAAACAAGTGGGCAAAATAGGCGGAATTATCGCAATTGAAACTTCATTGAACGCCACCGAAGAGAAAAAGCTATTGGAAGAAATTGGTTCAAAATATATTAAAAGTTCGTTCAATTTTGCAAATGCGGTGGATAACGGAAGAGATATCGTTTCAGAATTAAAGATTTTAGGTAAAAAGTATTTAGGGCAAATTCATGCTTCGAATACAGATAAAGTCTGGTTAGAAAATGACACTGCGATCGATATGCCAAAAATTAAAAATGCACTCGACGAAATGAAATGGAGTGGCTGGTTAATTGTAGAACGTTCCCGTGACGTAACACAAGTACATAATGTAAAAGCAAATTACGGGGCAAATGTGGCTTACTTAAAAAAGATTTTTCAGAATTAATACCCGCATTTTTGTCATCCCGAGGAACGAGGGATCACATGCGTAACGCGACAAAGATTGGCTTTTCTGTACGGAGTTTCTAGTGTGATCTCTCCTTCGTCTAAATGACAAATTTTATGAAATTTGATTCAATAAATCACAATACAATGAAATATTTTACTTTACTTTTTTTAGGCTTTTATACCACTTTCGCAACAGCGCAAAATGTCACTATTGTTAATGATGCAAAATCGCCGAGAGCTCAGTTTGGAGCTGAAAAATTATCAGCAACGTTATCTACAAAAGGTTTTAAAGTAACTTCTTCTGATAAAATCACTAAAAATGCAAAAGATAAAGTAATTGTTATTGGCGAAAAAGGAACTGATTTTTGGAAACAACATTCAAAAACTGCTAAAATCGATGATAGTAAACTCATCAAAAAAGAAGGTTTTCAAATTCGGACTCAAAAAAATATCATATATATAGAAGGAACTGATGCATCAGGAGTATTATATGGTGCAATGGAACTGGCAGATCGTATTAAGGCTTCAGGTTTAATCCCGTCAGAAATCAATATCGAAGACAGTCCGGAAATGGTTTTGAGAGGCGCTTGTATCGGAATGCAGAAAACGACATATCTTCCGGGCAGGGACGTTTACGAATATCCGTATACGCCTGAAACTTTTCCTTGGTTTTATGATAAAAAACTATGGACGAAGTATTTGGATATGATGGTCGATAATAGAATGAACTCTTTGTATTTATGGAACGGGCATCCATTTGCGTCTTTGGTAAAACTAAAAGATTATCCGTTTGCGTTGGAAGTAAGCGAAGAAGATTTCAAAAAAAATGAAGAAATCTATAAATTCCTGACTGAAGAAGCGAATAAAAGAGGAATCTGGGTGATTCAGATGTTTTACAATATTATTGTTTCTAAACCTTTTGCAGAACATTATAACATTAAAACGCAGGATCGATCCAGACCAATAACTCCGTTACTTTCTGATTATACGAGAAAGTCTATTGCAGCATTTATAGAAAAATATCCAAATGTAGGATTGCTGGTTTGCCTTGGCGAAGCCATAAATACAATTGATGATGACGTAGAATGGTTTACCAAAACCATTATTCCGGGAGTTCAGGACGGATTAAAAGCATTAGGAAGAACAGATGAACCGCCAATTATTTTGCGTTCGCATGATACTGATGGCCCTTTGGTTATGGAAAAATCGCTGCCATTGTATAAAAACCTGTATACAGAAAGTAAATATACCGGAGAATCGTTAACAACTTACACACCCGGAGGACCTTGGGGAGAAACTCATAAACAGTTAAGTGCCTTGAAATCTATTCATATTGAGAATGTTCATATTCTCGCAAATCTGGAACCTTTTAGATACGGTTCGCCTGATTTTATCCAGAAAACGGTTAAAGCCATGCATAGCGTACACGGAGCAAATGCTTTACATTTATATCCTCAGGCATCGTATTGGGACTGGCCTTACTCTGCTGATAAAACCAAAACTGGTGAACGAATTCTGGAGATGGACCGTGACTGGATCTGGTACAAAGCCTGGGCAAGATATGCTTGGGACAGTAAACGAGACCGAAATGAAGAGGTTAAATTCTGGGACAAAGATTTAGCAGCTAAATACGGAACAGATTCAGAGGCAGCAAATAACATTTTAAAAGCCTACGAAGAAACGGGAGAAATCGCTCCAAAAACCTTAAGACGTTTTGGAATTACCGAAGGAAACCGTCAGACCTTATTATTAGGAATGTTCGAAAGCCAGTTGGTAAATCCATCAAAATGGCGTGTTTATCCCGGGTTTCATGAATCGTGCGGACCTGCTGGCGAACTTCTTTTGGAATATGCAAAAAAAGAGTGGAATCTCGAGCCGCATTCAGGTGAACTTCCAACTCAGATTATTGCAGAAATTACAGAACATGGCCGACTGGCTGTTAGCGCCATTGATAAAGCAGAGTCAAAAGTAACCAAAGACAAAGAAGAGTTTTTGCGCCTTAAAAACGATATTCATGCTTATAAGGCTTTTGCGGATTTCTTTTCAGAAAAAGTAAAAACAGCGTTGTTGGTGCTCAGATACAGTTATTCTAATGATATTGCTGATCTTGATAAAGCGCTGCCGCATTTAGAAAAAAGTATCGAATATTATGAGCTTTTAGTAAATTTAACAAAAGACACTTATTTCTATGCTAATAGTATGCAAACTGCTCAACGCCGAATCCCGATTGGCGGTGATGATGGAAATAACAAAACCTGGAAAGAATTATTACCGCACTACGAACGTGAATTGGTTAACTTTAAACGAAATTTAGAATTATTGAAATCATCTAAAGATGGTAAAATAGAAACCAAAGAAGGCAAACCGTGGCAACCAGCAGAAGTAACTTTATTAAGTGAAAGCAAAGGAACTTACGCTGTAAAAAACGGAACAAAAGTATACGGAACACCAATTTCTGAACTTATAAAAGTAGCACCTGAATTGCAAAACCTGAAAGGAATTGCATTCGATGAAATTGCACAAAATGAGAATGGAACTCATTTGAAATTTAAAAATACAAAAGCCGTAAAATTGGTTGTAGGTTATTTTAATTCAGATCAGAAGAGGTTTTTATTTCCGCCAAGTTTAGAAACTGATGCTGCCGGAAATGCAAACGGTCAGGCCGAAGTTATTTTGGCAAGTGCCATGAACCTTAAGGAATTACCAAGAGTTAATATTCATACCTATACTTTTGAACCGGGAGAAAATAAACTGGATTTAGGCAAAGGAAGAGTTTTAATTTTAGGTTTTACAGATGCAAATCAAACCATAACCCCACGCGATGTTGGTTATATCGATGCAGGAGAAAAAGGTGCAATAGACTGGTTGTTTTATTAATGATATTTTGGGCGTGTCCCTTCGGGTCGGGCTTTCGGCTATATCTTTTATTTCGCTAAAGCTTCATAAAAGGATACCGCCTCAATCCCTCACGCGAACTCGTTGTTAATTTTGACCTGACAGGATTTTAATCCAGAGGCTTCGGGACTGTCAGGTGTAATTGAAGGAATAAAATACAAAAAGTTAAAGCTTAATTACCTTATATCACTTATATGGTTTAAGTAAAAAGATATGAAGAAAATAGTTTTTTTTATTTTTTATTTAAGTAGTTGCTTTGTTTGGAGTCAAAGCAATAAAGGGTCAGCGGAATTTCGTAAAGAAGTTTCGCTGAACTCATCTTGGGCAACTACTGTTCTGGAGACGCTTCCTGCAAAAGAAGAAGATTTTGTAAACAATCCAAAAATTGGTGCAAAATGGCAGCAAGTAAATGTGCCGCACAACTGGGATCAGTATTATGGTTTCAGGAGAACCAAACATGGTAATTTGCACGGAACTGCCTGGTATCAAAAATCAATTAAACTGGATAAATCGACTAAAGGAAAACGATTTTTTCTTTATTTCGAAGGAGTAAATTCATATGCAACCGTTTGGGTAAACGGCAAGAAAGCTGGTGAACATAAAGGCGGCAGAACCACATTTACAGTAGATATTACTCCGTTTGTGACTTTCGAAAAAGAAAACAATATCGTTGTCAAAGCTGCGCATCCCTCTTTTATTGCAGATCTTCCATGGGTTTGCGGAGGATGTTCCGGAGAATGGGGATTTTCTGAAGGTTCACAGCCAATGGGGATTTTCAGGCCGGTTTCTTTAGTGATTACTAATGAAGTTCGCATAGAACCTTTTGGCGTTCATATCTGGAATGATCCTTCGACTTCTAAAAAAAGCGCTATTCTGAATATTACAACCCAAATCAAAAATTACGGCAACTCAAACCGAAATTTAACCCTCGAAAATATCCTTTTTGATGCTTCAGGAAAAAAAGTAGTTACAGTAAAAAGTGACGTTAAAAATGCCGCAGGAGAAACCAGGGAAATCGCCCAATCACTTCCTCAAATAACACAGCCAAAATTGTGGTCACCATCCCATCCGTATTTGTATCAATTGGTAACAGCGGTTTATGAAAACGGAAAGAAAATAGACGAACTAAAAACGCCTTACGGAATTCGTTGGGTAAGCTGGCCCATAAGCAGAGACGGAAAAGACAATAGGTTTTATATCAATGACGAACCTTTATTTATCAACGGAACCTGCGAATATGAACATTTAATAGGCAACAGTCATTCGTTTTCAAACGAGCAGATTCATTCCAGGATCGAGCAGATAAAAGCAGCGGGATTCAATGCATTCAGAGAAGCGCATCAACCTCATAATTTACTGTACCAAAAAGAACTGGATGAAAACGGAATCTTGTTTTGGAGCCAGTTTTCAGCACATATTTGGTATGATACACCGGAGTTTAAGGAGAATTTTAAAACCTTATTGCGCGAATGGATCAAAGAACGCAGAAACAGCCCTTCTGTCGTGATGTGGGGATTGCAGAATGAAAGCACTATCCCAAAAGAATTTGCTGAAGAATGTACTAAAATCATTCGCGAAATGGATCCCATTTCTGCTTCGCAACGCATCGTAACCACTTGTAACGGAGGTGAAGGAACAGATTGGAATGTGGTTCAAAACTGGTCCGGAACATATGGCGGTGATCCTTTAAAATATCATCTCGAAATGAGCACGCAACTGCTAAACGGAGAATATGGTGCGTGGCGAACAGCAGATTTACACACAGAAGGCGAGTTTGACCAAAAAGGAATCCTGAGCGAAAACAGATTTTCGCAATTAATGGAAATCAAAGTCCGTGAGGCCGAATCTGTAAAAGATAAAATTGCAGGACAATTCAATTGGCTTTTTGCATCGCATGAAAACCCGGGACGCGTTCAAAATGGTGAGGGTTTTAGGGATATCGACAAAGTTGGTCCGGTAAATTACAAAGGACTTTTTACCATTTGGGGAGAACCTCTTGACGCATATTATATGTACCGCGCCAATTATGTTTCGAACAAAACAAATCCTATGGTTTATATTGTTTCGCACACGTGGCCAAGCCGTTGGGATGCGGCAGGAATAAAAAGCGGCATCGATATTTACTCTAATTGTGATGAAGTAGAACTGTTTAACGATGTAAATAAAATCTCTTTAGGCAAATTAAAAAATCCGGGTTTAGGAAATCATTTTCAATGGAATAATGTCAATATTCAGTATAATGTTTTATATGCTGTGGGTTGTGTAAATGGTGTGGCTGTAGCCAAAGATTATATTGTACTGAATACACTTGCAAAAGCACCAAATTTAAAGACATTATACACGGATAAATCGGATATTTTAGAACCTAAAAAAGGATATAATTATATTTACAGAGTCAATTGCGGAGGTTCTGAGTTCACAGATTCAGATGGAAAAAACTGGTTGGCAGATACGCATAAAAGTGGTCAAAATACGTGGGGATCATTGTCATGGACAGATAAATTTGAAAAACTGCCGGATTTTTATGCCAGTCAGCGCAGTACTTTTGACCCGATAACAGGTACAAAAGATCCTGAATTATTTCAAAGTTTCAGATATGGAGTTGATAAACTAAGTTATGAATTTCCTGCACCCGATGGCGAATATCTGGTCGAACTCTATTTTGCAGAACCCTGGTACGGAACCGGAGGTGGATTAGATTGCAAAGGCTGGCGCTTGTTTGATGTTGCAATCAACAATAACACAGTTTTGAAAGATTTAGATATTTGGTCAGAAGTTGGACACGATAAAGCTCTGAAGAAAACATTTGTGGTAAAAAGCCAAAATGGTTCAATTAATATTTCATTTCCAAATGTAAAAGCTGGACAGGCGATTATAGCTGCGATTGCCATTTCAACTAAAGACAAAAATGTGAAACCGGTAAATGAATCACCAAAAAATATTCAGAACCTGGTTTTAAATTCAGGTAATTATATTTCTGTTAAAACCAGATCGTGGCTGGATATTAATTCAAAGCAATATTCAGATTCAGAAATTGTTTTTACACAATTACCATCGGAGGTTTTTGGAGCTGATTATTTGCAGTTTTCGTCTCAGTCAAAAACTTCGGGTTCGTTTACCGTCAAAGAAGATTCTGATATTTATATTCTTACAGATCAGAAAGAAAATAAAACAACGGGCTGGTTATCGGAATATAAAAAATCAGAAGAAATTGCAAAAAACAGTAAAAACACAACATTTAATATTTTTTCTAAAAAAGTAAAAAAAGGAGATAAAATTTCTTTTGATCAGTCAGAATTTTTAGGGTCTGTAATTGTAGTTCCAAACTATGATATGGGCGAAAAAGATGATTCAAGACCTGTAGTTGTTATTGAAGCAGAAAATACCAAAACAACGGGAATAGGAATTGAAAGACGAAATTTTAAGAAAGCAGATTATATTGAGTTTACAAAAAAGACAAATAACACAATTGAGTTTGAAGTGAAACCGGGAGTTGCCGGAATCTATCTGATGCGTTTTCGTTTTATGAATCGGAATGAAAGCCCGTTAAAAGTAAAATTCAAAATGGAAGACGCTTACGGAATTTTAATGCGAAATGATAGTATTGAATTCTTTCCTTCGGCAGAAAAATGGAAGGTGTTAAATACAACTTCCGGCGGATATATCAATGCCGGAACGTATAAAATCACATTAGAAGCAGAAGATCTGAAAGGATTATTATTGGATAATTTTGAGTTTCAGTGATGATAAAGGTGCAAAGGTTCAGAGCAACAAAGGGACAAAGGTTTTTATTGTAGAGACGCACAGCAGTGCGTCTGCGTCCAATTATCCATACTGTATGTTAGACGCACAGCAGTGCGTCTCTACAAAATGTTGCGTAAACTAGAAAAGAATAAAAAATAATTGTAATGATTAAACATAAAAACATTTTACAAAATACCGCAATTGCGATACTATTATTATTCTGGGCAGCGTCTTTTCCCCAAGGAAAACAAGTCAGAATCGTAGAGGATTTTAATAAAAACTGGAGCTTCAAATTAGGAGATTATCCCATGGCAATTCAGTCTGGTTTTAATGCAAAAGATTGGAGAACGGTTCAGTTGCCTCATGATTGGAGTATCGAAGGTGCTTTTAATAAAGAGAATCCAACAAAACAGGCGCAAGGTTTTTTGCCGGCAGGAAAAGGCTGGTATCGTAAAGTGTTTACGGTTCCTGCAAATTGGAAAAATAAGAGTGTTTCTATTGAATTTGATGGTGTTTTCAAGAATAGTGAAGTTTTTATAAATGGGCATTTACTGGGAAGGCGACCAAATGGTTATATTTCTTTTGGTTATGATTTATCAAAATATCTGAATTTTGGAAAAGAAAATAATATTGCCGTAAAAGTTGATAATGATGCACAGCCCAATTCAAGATGGTACACAGGTTCCGGAATTTACAGGAATGTGCGTTTAGTTGCCAGCAATAAATTGCACGTGGCAAAATGGGGAACTTATGTAACAACTCCTGAAGTTTCGACAGAAAAATCAAAAATACATGTAGAAGTTACCATTGATAATGACAATGATACGGCAAAAGAATTTAAGCTGGTTACTTCAATTTTGAATGCAGATAATATTGAAGTTGCTAATTTTAGTTCGACAGAAAAAATAGGAGTGAAAACTTCTGAAAAAAAGATTCATGATTTAACTTTAAGTAAGCCAAAATTATGGAGTACAGAAAATCCGTATTTGTATAAAGTGGTAACCACAATTTATGAGAAATCTAAGATAGCAGATCATTATGAAACTCCGCTTGGGTTCCGTTTCTTTAGTTTTGATGCTGAAAAAGGATTTTCATTAAACGGAAAACCAACCAAAATATTAGGTGTTTGTCTGCATCACGATAATGGTGCTCTTGGCGCTGTAGAAAATATTCATGCCGTAAAAAGAAAATTAGTTTTACTAAAAGAAATGGGAGCGAATGCGATTAGAATGTCACATAACCCGCATTCTTTAGAAATGATGCAATTGTGTGATGAAATGGGGTTTATCGTTCAGGATGAAGCTTTTGATGTCTGGAAAAAGAAAAAAGTGACGAATGATTATCATAAAGACTGGGACGAGTGGCACAAAAAAGATTTAGAAGATTTTATATTAAGAGATCGAAATCATCCATCTGTAATGATGTGGAGTATTGGCAACGAAATCAGGGAACAATTTGACAGTACGGGAATTGCGATTACAAGAGAATTGGCAAAAATTGTAAAATCTCTGGATATAACGCGTCCGGTAACTTCGGCTTTGACGGAGAATGTTATAGAGAAAAATTTTATTTATCAATCGGGAGCTTTGGATCTTTTAGGGTTTAATTATAAACATGAAGATTATAAGGATTTTCCGGAACGTTTTAAAGGACAAAAAATACTGGCTTCAGAGAGTGTTTCGGCATTGGAAACGCGCGGACATTATGATTTTCCAGATGGAATTAAAGCGTGGCCTCCAAAACACAATGCTCCGTTTGACGGAAATGCAGATTGGACAGTTTCGGCTTACGATCAGGTAAAATCATATTGGGGCGCAACACATGAGGAAAATTGGAAAACCATCAAAAAACAGGATTTCATGGCGGGAACTTTTATCTGGACAGGTTTTGATTATATTGGCGAACCGGATCCATATCCTTATCCCGCGAGAAGTTCTTATTTTGGAATCATCGATTTAGCCGGATTTCCTAAAGATGTGTATTATATGTATCAAAGCGAATGGACAACTAAACCGGTGTTGTATATTTTTCCGCATTGGAACTGGAAACCGGGTCAGGAAGTTGATGTTTGGGCATACTATAATAATGCAGATGAAGTAGAATTATTCTTAAACGGAAAATCTCTTGGTAAAAAAGCCAAACAAAATGATGATTTACATATTTCATGGCGCGTAAAATTTGAACCGGGAGCGCTAAAAGCAATTTCCAGAAAAAACGGGAAAGTGGTTCTCGAAAAAGAAATTCATACTGCGGGAGAAGCGTCTAAAATAGATTTGAAAGCAGATAAAACGATTTTCAAAAATGATACTTATGATTTGGTTTATGTTGCAGTTTCTATTGTAGATAAAGATGGTAACTTACTTCCGAATGCTGATGATTTAATTAATTTTGAAGTTATCGGCGGAGGAAAACTTGTTGGTGTTGATAATGGTTATCAGGCGAATCTGGATTCTTTTAAAGCCAATTCCTGTAAATTATTTAATGGCAAATGTATTGCGATTATTCAGTCGAATGGAAGGAAAGAAAACATTCAGTTGAAAGCAAAAACTGGAAGTTTACAGCCCTCTGTAATTGAAGTAAAAGTGCAGTGAAGTTTTTTGAACCATATAAGATAAAAACTTAAATCATCTTATATAACTTATATGGTTTGTTTTATGTATTAGCCAATCCAGTTTTGCCATTTCCCTTTTATTTTTTTTAGATATATAGCTTGTCCACTTCCGCATAAACCACCGCATTGATAATCTAATTGGACGTAAGCGCATTTTCGATCAACAGAAAAAACAGGAATTGTCATCTCATAAAATCTTGATCTTTTTTTGTTTTTACGTCTTATTTTAATCTTTTCAATTGTTGTACTATTCAATTTAGTAATTATATTTTTTTCGATACGCAACTTTTCTGGATTTGAATTTTGGTCTAACAAATGCAAAGAATCCTTAGAGGAGAAAAAAGTAATTCCTTTTATAATACCAGGTATTAATTGAGTAATGTACATGCCATCTAATCTGGGAATTAGTATATAGTCAGGATTATTACTTGGCGGAATATATATATTGAGTTTTCTAAGTTCACTGCAAAACATAATAGAATCTTCACTTTTTGAAAAAACCTTTAAACTGTCCTGGATTATGATTGCTTCAACAATTTGGTTGATATCTTTAATGTTCTCAGGATTTATGTTCTTTGTTTCTTTTTTGTTTTGGCAATTGCAAAAAGCAAGAATCACAACTGTGTAAAGCACTAATTTTTTCATGTAATTTGTTCGGGATAGTATATTTTGCATGAAAGTAAAAGTAGAGAATTAATTTAAAAAGACACAAATACATTTCAGAATGTAAATATTATGTTTGCATTTTTTATAGAATTAATCTTATATTAGCATAGATAATATTTAAAAGCCGTAAAATGATTTGTACCATTTATTCACACCAATTAGGTCTTGAAAGAATAAAAGAAATACTTCAGTCCAATATTACCAATGCAAAAATTTCAAACGTAAAAGATGATGATGAATCTGATATCATCGAATTAGAAATTAAAGAAGGAATTTTAAGTGCTGCACAAAAACTAGTAATCTCTTATCGGGAACGCGCCATACCTTCTTATCAAATCCCTGAAATTGATGATTCAGCCTTAACGGCAAATCTAAAAGGGCTTTATGGTTTTGTAGATTCGCTGCCAACTGTAAATGAGAAAGTCAAAGATTTATTTCTTCAAAAAATACTTACCTTAAATTGTGAGTTTACGATTACTCAGGAAAAGGGAGAAGTAAAAGATCTAAAATCAATCCTAAAAAATATAGCAAACGAGCTTGATGCTGTTTTATTTGTACAGCCGGATACTGTGATCAGTAAATCTAATGGACAACATTTTCTGGATAAAAACTTAGATTTGATTATTGACACAGAAGGAAATTGTGAAATTGAAAACTTAGATGTAAAAATCAATTCTATTTATTTTGATGGAGATCAAAGTGAACTGACAGAGGATCAAATGGAGAGAAAAGAGAATAACGAAAAAATTCTGGAGACTCATAACATCAAAATCAACAGAAACTTACCTTGTATAGAATCTGAAAGTGAGACGACTTTAAGGACTCCAAAAGAAATTGCGCAAAGAGTTAGCATTTTGGCGGTAGTGAATTTAGTTGCATTTAATAGTATTTCGCCGGAAGAAGCTACAGATTATTTACAAAATTATAAGCTTTGGGAGTTTACGACCGAAAAAGAAAAGGAATTCCTGGCAAATCCTACAGATGACAAAAAGGCAAACGAAAGCTGGAAATGTGAGGGTATCTGGGTTTTAATGTGGGCTTTGAATAAAATTGATACACTAGATTTTCCTAATGAGTTTTGTGATATCGAAAACATAGATCCTGATGATTATCCGGTTGGTGAGGATAAAGACCCTAATATTTTTATTGATTCGATAACAGCAATACGATCTAAAAGTGAAATTTTAGATGCCAATGATTTGTACTACAGGTTTAATTGGGCTTGTGTTGATGAAAGAATTAATGGCAGGGAAATGGAAGCGATTAATCCGGGAATTGTTTATGAAAGACAATATGCCTTAAACTGGCTTATAAATTATATGGAGCAGGATTGGGATTATATTACTTGTGATACCTAAGATTTAAAAGAGAAAAGTTTTACAGTTTTGCCTTAAATTTCGTGATTTTAAAGTTTTTTGATTTCACGATTTTACCATTATCGGTAATCATAAGGCAACTGTACTGCGGATATTTTTCTAGCAGAATAAGACCTTCTTTTCGCCCTAAAACCATTAATGAAGTGCTTAAAGCATTTGCTGTTTCTGCATTTGGGCCAAAAACAGACACACTGCATAATCCTGTTGCGGGATAACCTGTTGCAGGATTTATGATATGTGAATATCGTTTACCATTAAAAACAACAAACTTTTCATAACTTCCCGAAGTAGTAACAGCGCCATTATTTAGCGGTACTACTGCAAATAGAGTATCGGGATGAAACGGATTGGTCATACCAATATTCCAGTCTTTTCCGTTGGGTTGTTTTCCCCAGGCGGTCATATCTCCGGAACCGTTTACAATTCCGGCTTTAATACCTTTGGCGAGCATTATGTTTCGGCATTTATCTGTTGCATATCCTTCGCCCAAAGCGCCAAAACCAATTTTCATTCCTTTTAATTTTAGAAAAATCGTTGACTGAACAGAGTCTAAAATGATGTTTTTATACCCTACTTTTTCTACAGATTTTTGTATGGCTTCCGCCGAAGGCATTTCGGTCATTGATCCGTCAAATTTCCAGATTCTGTCCATTGCGGCAAAACTTACATCAAAGCCGCCATTTGTAGCTTTAGAAAATTGTATGGCTCTTTGGGTAAGTTCAAAAACTTCACGATCGACTTTTATGGGTTTAATTCCCGCATTCTGATTTACTTGTGATACTTGCGAGTCTGGTTTCCAGTCGGATATTAGATTCTCAATTCGGGTAATTTCTGCGATAACTTCATCGATATTTTGTTCTGCGGCAAGAGAATCTTTGGCGACGATTGTAATATCAAAACGTCCGCCCATAAGCAAAGTGGTTCTTTTTCGCAAAACTTGTGCTTTGCCGGATAATCCAGATATTAATATGGAGAGAAATAGGAGTTTATATGGGATTGATTTATTCATGAAAGATTATTTTACTTGTTGTAATACTGTTTGCGACAATATAGAACGCGGATGACGCGGATTCGCTTTGCGAAAACACAGATTAAAACGGATTTTATCAGCTTAATATTGTCATTCCGAGGAACTAGGAATCTCCGTAAGAATCTCCGTTGCTATATTCGCCATTCTTTGTCGAATTACTCGTGTGATTTCTCCCTCTGGTCGAAATGACAAAGATCGGCGCTTTTCAGTGTGGAGCTACTTGCGGAGATTCCTAGTTCCTCGGAATGACAAATCAAAACTAAGTTCTTTATTTAGACAATCCTAAATCTATAATCTTAATTCTATATTCTATGATCTAAAATCTAAAATTCAACCCTAATAACAATCAGTCAATATCTGACCATTATTTTTATATTCAGAAATACTTTTCATTTTCTTTTCCTGACATAAATTATCCAAAATTGCTTCAACATCTTTTTGCATGGCAAGCGAACCACAAATCATGATGACACCTCCATGTTGTAATAAATCGATAAAGAAATCAGTATCACGTTTGATTAAATCCATTACATAAAAATGTTCTGCTTCGCGTGACAGCGCCAGATGAAAACTATGTAATTTTTGTTTACGGATCATTTCCTCGGTGAACTTTTTGTATCCAGAAACCGTTTCTGTTTCCATTCTGAATCCCGCATATAAATGCGTTTCAGATTTGGTTTTATTTTGCTCAATCATCCCAAGAAAAGGAGCGATTCCCGTTCCGTTTGAGATTAAGGCTGTTTTTGGTGCTTTTTCAGGAAAATGAAATGCTTTATTGTTGATGATTCTTGCTTTGATTGTATTTCCCGGAATTAGGTTATTTAGAAATTGAGAACCTAATCCGTTTGGATGCAATTTTACTACCAATTGTATATTTCCGGAATGTTTCCCGATAGAGTAGAGGCGTTCTCTGGTGTCGTTTGCAGGATAAATGGCCAGTAAATCACCTGAATTGAATTTAGCTCGCATATTTGCTCTCAAAGTCAATATAAAAGTCTGTTCGTTCTCAGAGACAATTGTTTTATCTAAAACCATCAGTTTTTGTAAACCTTTAGGAACATGATTGTACAAAGATGGTGTTGTTGATAATGGAATTGCGGTTTCTTTGCTCCATAATTTTATCCATTCTACAAATTCAGCAGCCGATTTGTCGTTTACTGTCTGTACTTCTAAAAGGCGTTCTGCCCAATTTTGACTGGCTAATTGCTTGTCAATTTCAAAAGCAAATTCACAAAAATCAGGATAGGCTTTTGAACCAAATCCCACTACAGAATAATGGATTTTTTGTTGTTGTGGATTTTTATTTAGAAGAGATAAAAATTTACTTCCGTTAAACGGAGCATCACCTAATCCGTGCGTTGAGGAAAAAACGATAATATGTTGTGCTTTTGGGAAAACAGTAAAACTATTCAATTCATAAAGAAAAGCTTTTTTACCGTCACCAATTAATTGTTTCAGGATGGCATTTGCAAATCTTAATGTGCTTCCGTTTTCAGAACCTGCTAAAAGTATAAATTCACTTTCGCCGGCTTTGAATTTATTTTTGATTCGGCTTGATCTTCGTTTTAAAGTAATCGCAAAACCGGAATAAATAAAAAAGAGAATATTTACAGCAGCAATTGCAAGTATAAAAGCCCAAATTGCATTTGTTCGTCCGGTATGAAGATTAAGACTCAAATCAGACAACTGACCCGTCATTGGAGCGCGTTTTTCTGTAACAACAGCGCCTGTAACCTGATTAACTTCGATTTCACGGTCTTTTAGCTGAATGATATAATATTCTTCGGGATCATCTGTAAAAGGGAATTCAATTTTCTTTGCATCTGCTAATAGGGTAGTGGTAAATACAGAAACGGTTTTGTTTTTTGAAGGCTTTACAATCTCTGTTTTTTCCTTTTGCTTGTTATTTTTTTCCATGAAAAAATTAAATCTTTCCAGAGATAAATAAGTTCCTGTAAGAGCAATAATAAGAATTGGAATCAAAGCTAGTTTTCCTAATACAACATGATAATACTGGGCAAAATATTCTTTGATTACTTTCGAGAAAAAATTACGGATTCCTTTTTGTCTGTTCAGGACCAAAGCAAAACCCGAAAGAGCAATCAGTAGTAATAAAAAAGAGATCACACCAACAACGAATCGTCCGGTTTCATGCAGAAATAAAGAACGATGAAATCCGGTAACCCATTGAATAAATTCACTTTTTTTTATTGGTTTACCTAATTGTTTGCCAGTTTTAGGATTTATATAAGCATTGATATCATTACCGTCTTCATCAATTGCCTGAAGGGTTACAAATTGATTGTGATCTACACTTAATTCAGTTATTTCAGGATAAGTTTTCTTTACTACAGTTAAAGTTTGTGCCAGCGTTATTTTATCAAAATCAGCCGTTTTGTACGGAAGCGTTTTTTCCTGCATGGCATCGACTGCGAGAATAATACCTGTTACAGATGCTGCGATTAAGAATAAAGAAGAAAACAAAGCCAGGGCTAAGTGTGTGTAACGCCAAAAGGAAAGAGTCATGGAGTGTAATCTATTGAAATGTAATTGCGGTTTTTTGCCACAGATTAAAATATTCTTACATCTTTTTGGTATTGTATAAAAATCTTTTTAATCTGTGGCAACTTTGACTAAGCTATAGGTCGATTTGTTAAATCTTATTTAATCTTACATATCTAATGTACCCTTTACCTTCTGTTTTGTCAGCCAGTCCTTGCGTTGTAAGAGGGATTTCAATATCACTTACATAATATTTCTGATCTTCTACAGCAGATTCAAATCTTAATTTATATCCTTTATTAATTTTAGAATCATCAATTTCTATGGTTGTAATGCTGCGATCTCCACCAGTAACTGATGCACCGGTTCTGGCACTGATATCAGCTGGTTTCGACGTTTGAAATTTATTCCATTCTTTCAATGATTTGTACCATTTTTTATCATCACCCATTACATAAAGGGTTTTTTCGTACTCACCATTCGGGTTGATTAATGAAACTACGATGTAAGCGCCTTCTCCCATATAATTGGCCATTTGCAGCATACATTTGTATTTGCTTGCCTGAGCATTTGCCTGAAAAGAGATTAAACAAATTAATGTGAATGTAAATAGTATTTTGAATATTGATTTCATGTGTGAATTGTGGATTATAAATTGTGAATTTTGAACTGTTGGTTATTGGATTTTTAGATTTTCGTTCTTCAGCCTTTTGCAAATAATTAAAAAACTATTTTAAAAACTCAACAGAAACATTGTTTTTAGTTAATGATTCATTTTCTTTTGCTAATGCATAAGCACTTTCGTCAAATTCTGTATTGATGTCTTTTTTAGCACCAAGTGCAACCAGGTATTTTAATATCGAATCATCTTTTGCAATCATTGCAGCTTTGTGCAAAGCAGTCATACCATCTTTGTTTTTAGCATTTATATCGATGTTCAGGCTGGCTAATTTTTTTACCAGATTAAGATCATTTTTAGCGATTGCGAAATGGTATAAAGTATTACCATCTTTTTGTGCAGCTGCAAGATTTAATCCTTTTTCCTGTAGAAGTTTTACTTTAGCGTCAAAAGATTCTTGTTTTGGTCCAGGTCTGAAAGACTGTACTAAATAAACGCCTAAATTGTTACCGTCTTTATCGGTTACTTTAACATCTGCGCCTTTTGCTAAAAGTGCCGAAACTGCTTCTGGAGTTCCTGATTTTACAGCAATTGTCAAAGCTGATTCTCCTTTTGTATTTTGAAGATTAATATTTTTAGCGGTTGCCAATAATTGTTCTAACGCACCATTTTCTCTGGCACCGGCAGCAATCATAAAAGGAGTATTTCCTTCTTTATCAATCTTATTTACATCAACACCTTTTGCCAGAAAATAAGCAATAATGTCTTTCTGATTTGGTTTTGTAGCCAGGAAATGAAATACGTTTTCTCCTGATTTATTTGTAGTTGTTGCTTTTATTTTTACTTCTTCAACTAGAAATTTGTAGGCTTCAAGCGAAGTTGTTTCTCTGCGGTTTCCCTGGCTTGCAATAAGAAGTGCATTGTCTGTATATTTTACTTTTTTGTCTAATAATTTTTTTAATAGCGCAATATTTCCTGTTCTTGCCGCATAATCAAATGCAGTACTTCCGTTATTGTCAACATCTTTAAGAGATAATCCTTTTGTAGTAAGATAATCTGTTAACACAAGATCTTTGTCTGACGGAATAGCCATTAATAATAGATTCGCGCCATCATTATATTTTTTCTTCGGATCGATTCCTGCTTTGAAAAAAAGCTCATAAAGTGCTGGATTCGTTTGTCCGTTAGCGGCAGCAAAAGCAAGCGGAGTAGTTCCGTGACTGTCTTCAAGATTAACATCTGAACCTTTGGAAATCAAATATTGGGTCAATTCAATATTTCCTTTGTATGCTGCCCAATGCAAATAGATACGATTGTCATGTGTGGATTTTGTAACCGGATTTCCGGGTTGGTCCAGTAAAAATTGTATACTTGCCAGAGGAGCATCATTATTAATAGCAATTGTGGTAACATCAAAAGCATTTGCATTAGCTTCTGAAGGATTATTTCCCTTTGCAATTTCTGTTTTGACTGTGGTGACATCCGGTGCAGTTTTCCAAAAAGATTGTTCTAGTAAAGTATTTTTTTGTTGGGCACTAACAAATAAAGTAGCGGCTAATGCAAAAGAGATAAAAATATTCTTTTTCATATTAAGGTGTTTACTGTTTTAAATTCGTTTAAGGTTATTTTATTTACTAGAAGCGGCTTATAATTCAAAGCTATTTAGAACAAATAAAAATAACGCAAATGTAAAAATTAATATGAGTAAATCAATTTTATTTAAGGGTGAAACGGCATTTTTAATCCAATTTTAAGATTTTAAGATCAATTTGTATGTTGCAATTTCCATTTTAAAGGTTCATTCCGCCATTTTTTATGAATTAAATCATAACATAAATTCCTCTTTAAATATTTTTAAAGGAATGTTTTAAATAAATACGTCTCTTTTATACAAAAGATCTTGTAAGGTCTATTCTCACACTAAACCTTAAGATGGTTTTGTTAAATTTTCTGGAGTATGGTTAAAGTAATATTCTGATTTATAAGAAAAATAAGATGATTTTAAACTTCTAAAATTGGTGCAAGTTATAGAATGAAACAATAAGAATAATAGAGCAGATACTAATTGATCTATCTTTATTTTATGATAATCAATATTTTAGGGTCGTACTTGTTTTTACTTATATAAGATTTAAAATCTTTCCTCTTTATCATAACTTATTTTGTTTGTGCCTCAAAAGCATCTCAGTTGAGATAACAAAATTTGCCTAAAATTATTCGAATAAAATTATTGTATACAAAAACGGACTCTATAAAAAGGCATTTAATAATTATTGATTTTAAAAATGAATAAAAAACAATTGTCTTTTGAGGTAATTGATATCCAGAGTATACGTCTAAAACATAAACCTTATAAAATGTCTTAAACTGTTAGTTTTAAAACGTATCGTGGTAAGAAACAAAATCGATTAACAATAATATTTGACATAGTAAAATATTAATAATGATTATCATATAATATTTATTCTTAAATGTGACCATTTAGTATTAATTGTTTTATGAGTGCCGTGTTTTATTTTGTAAATGAAAACAATAAATAACAGGACTAAACTCAATAAAAATTGTTATGTATTAAATTTAATATTTAAGATCTGATATGTGATTTTTTGAAACTTTTAAAATTATTTAGCATGATTAGAATATCTACTTTTCCTTCTATTTCGATTTCTTTTAAACAAATACAACTTTTTTCTATTTTTCTTTGGATTATTATTTTAGCATTTCCCTTTCATGGAATTGCTCAAAGTCCAGGAGGAGTTTCGGGAGAGGTTATGTGGTATAAAGCAAACGCTGGCATTAGTCTAAATGCAAACAATGTAGCACAATGGAGTGATTCTAGCGGAAATTTGAATGATGCGGTACAAGTTACAGCAGCTAGTCAGCCAGCTTATACTTCTAATAGTATCAATTTTAATCAATCTCTTACTTTCTCAGGAAGTAATTATTTGATTGCACCAACAAACAATTTTCCTGCAGCAAATAGTGCCCGTTCTTTATTTATAGTGGGGACTTCTACTAATACACAAACAGGTAATAGCTGGATATATGGTTATGGAACGGGTAATCCTTCACGCTCTTTTAATGTTGGAAAATTATTAAATGCAACACCTTTGTATTTAAGTATTTTTGGTAGTGGTACACAATCTTCTACGGCTTTCTGGGCTGCCAATGTGCCAAAATTGGCTACTATTACTTATAGTGCACCAACAATATCTTATTTTGATGCTGGAACCTCAGTTGGAACTGCCAGTCAAGTAACATGGAATACATTACTCGCAACAAATAGTGGAAGAATAGGTTCTTTCGTAAATTCTGGAAACGAACAATGGAGAGGTAATATAGCTGAGATAATAATGTATCCTTCACTAATTACGGGTACAACAGCAGCAAGTATAGAATCTTACCTATCCATAAAATATGGTATACATAAACAGGGTAATTATCTTGATAGTGCCGGAAATGTGGTTTGGGATGCAACTGCAAATAGTGTTTATCATAATGATGTATTTGGAATTGCACAGGATGATTTGTCAGGATTATTACAAGTGCAATCTAATAGTACCAATAATGGAAGTGGTGATGGTACGGGACAAGCAGGAAAAGGAAATATTATAATTACTAACCCATCCTCATTAGTTAATAATGGGTTTTTACTGATTGGTCATGACGCAGCTACACTTACAGAAGCAAACGTTATTGTAACAGGTAGTCCAACGAAAAGAGTACAAAGAATATGGAAAATTCAAAGTTCAGGAAATCCTGGAACCGTAACATTAAGTTATGATATTAATGGCTTAACTTATTCGGGACAAAATGCCAATGATTATGTATTATTAGTCGATCCAACAGGTACAGGTGATTTTAGTGGAGGAAGTGTCGTAAAATACAACGCAGTATCTCTTTCTGGAGATAAGGTTTCATTTAATAATGTTGATTTTTCAACAGGCGCTGTATTTACTTTTCAAACACTATCAGCTCCTTCAGTTCAGGCAACAAATGTTGTTTTTTCGGGAACAACAGGAACTACAACAACCGCAAGTTGGTTAAATGGTAATGGTTCTTCAAGAGCTGTGTTTATGTATGAGGGTATAAATGGCAGTGCAGCGCCGATAGATTTTACAACTTATACATCAAATACTGTTTTTGGTTCGGGAAGTCAAATTGGTACAACAGGCTGGTATTGTATTTATAATGGTACTGGAACAACAGTTAATATAACTGGTTTGACTCCTGCTACAACATATCAGGTTATGACAGCTGAATACAATGGTCTATCGGGAAGTGAAATCTATCTGTCTGAATTAAGTACAGGAAATCCGTCAGGAGTTACCACCCTTAATAATATTGCTACATTAAATAATTTAAATATAAGTGAAGGTACTTTAGACCCTGCTTTTGCGAGTGGTACCACAAGTTATACAGCTACTGTAGCCAATGCCATTACAAGTTTAACTGTTACGCCTGTAGCTACAGATACTAATGCAACTATTACTGTAAATGGTTTGGCAGTTATAAGCGGAAATCCTTCAACAGCCATTGCTTTGGCAGTTGGACCAAATGTTATTACTACAGTTGTAACAGCTCAGGATGGAACGACAATAGAAACTTATACGGTAACGGTAAACAGAACTGCACCGCCAACAATTATAACAAGCGGTACTTTACAGGCACTAACCACTATTTATGGAACATCATCATTATCTGCTCCTTTTAATGTTTCAGGTACTGATATGTTCGAAGGGATTTTAATTGCAGCACCTTCAGGATTTGAAGTAAGTAGTGATGATACTACTTTTACGAACAGTATTACAATAGGAGGAGCAGGAACTATTATAGATACACCAGTTTACATTCGATTAAAAGGAACAATTCCGGCAGGAGATTATTCAGGAGATATAGTTTTGACTAGTAATAGTGCCACAACAATTAATTTGCCCACAGTTTTAAGTACAGTTAACAAAGCGAATTTGACCATCACGGCAGATGCGCAAACCAAAATCTACGGATCGGTAAATCCTACCTTAACGGCAAGTTATGCAGGATTTGTAAACGGGGATACGGCAGCAAGTTTAACGACTCCACCAACAATCACCACAACCGCGGATAATGCTAGTATTGTGGGGACCTATCCAATCACGGCAACAGGAGCGGTAAATGACAATTACATCATCAGTTATGTTGCAGGAAGTTTGACAGTAACCCAGGCAACTTTGACCATCACCGCCGATGCGCAAACCAAAACTTACGGATCAGCAAACCCAACCTTAACAGCAAGTTATGCAGGATTTGTAAACGGCGATACGGCAGCGAGTTTAACGACTCCGCCAACAATCACCACAACCGCAGATAATGCCAGTATTGTGGGAACATACCCAATCACGGCAATCGGAGCGGTAAATAACAATTACATCATCAGTTATGTTGCGGGAAGTTTAACAGTAACTCAGGCAACTTTGACCATCACAGCCGATGCGCAAATCAAAACTTACGGATCGGTAAATCCTACCTTAACGGTAAGTTATGCAGGATTTGTAAACGGCGATACGGCAGCAAGTTTATCAACTCCGCCAACAATCACCACAACCGCGGATAATGCAAGTATTGTTGGAAGTTATCCAATTACGGCAATCGGAGCGGTGAATGACAATTACATCATCAGTTATGTTGCAGGAAGTTTGATAGTAACCCAGGCAACTTTGACCATTACGGCAGATGCGCAAACCAAAACCTACGGATCAGCAAACCCAACTTTAACGGCAAGTTATGCGGGATTTGTAAATGGGGATACGGCAGCAAGTTTAACCACTGTGCCAACGATCAGTACAACTGCAGATAATACCAGCATTGTGGGAAGTTATCCAATCACGGCAACAGGAGCGGTAAATGATAATTACATCATCAATTATGTTGCGGGAAGTTTAACAGTAACTCAGGCAACTTTGACCATCACGGCCGATGCGCAAACCAAAACTTACGGTTCAGCAAATCCTACCTTAACGGTAAGTTATGCAGGATTTGTAAACGGCGATACGGCAGCAAGTTTATCAACTCCGCCAACAATCACCACAACCGCGGATAATGCAAGTATTGTGGGAACCTATCCAATCACGGTAACAGGAGCGGTGAATAATAATTACATTATCAATTATGTCGCGGGAAGTTTAACAGTAACTCAGGCAACTTTGACCATTACGGCTGATGCACAAACAAAAATCTACGGATCAGCAAACCCGACTTTAACGGCAAGTTATGCGGGATTTGTAAACGGCGATACGGTGGCAAGTTTATCAACTCCGCCAACAATCACCACAACCGCGGATAATGCCAGTATTGTGGGAACCTATCCAATCACGGCAACAGGAGCGGTGAATAATAATTACATCATCAGCTATGTTGCGGGAAGTTTAACAGTAACACAGGCAACTTTGATCATCACGGCAGATGCGCAAACCAAAACTTACGGATCAGCAAATCCTACCTTAACGGCAAGTTATGCGGGATTTGTAAATGGGGATACTTCGACAAGTTTAACGACTCCGCCAACAATTACCACAACAGCGGATAATAGCAGCATTGTGGGAACCTATCCAATTACGGCAACTGGTGCGGTAAATGATAATTACATCATCAGTTATGTTGCAGGAAGTTTGACAGTAACACAGGCAACTTTGACCATCACGGCAGATGCGCAAACCAAAACTTACGGATCGGTAAATCCTACCTTAACGGCAAGTTATGCGGGATTTGTAAATGGGGATACTTCGACAAGTTTAACGACTCCGCCAACAATCACCACAACCGCGTATAATGCAAGTATTGTGGGAACCTATCCAATCACGGCAACAGGAGCGGTAAATGATAATTACATCATCAGTTATGTTGCGGGAAGTTTAATAGTAACTCAGGCAACTTTGACCATTACGGCAGATGCACAAACAAAAATCTACGGATCAGCAAACCCTACCTTAACGGCAAGTTATACTGGATTTGTAAACGGGGATACGGCAGCAAGTTTAACCACTCTGCCAACTATTACCACAACCGCGGATAATGCAAGTATTGTTGGAAGTTATCCAATCACGGCACTTGGAGCGGTGAATGATAATTACATCATCAGTTATGTTGCGGGAAGTTTAACAGTAACACAGGCAACTTTGACCATTACAGCCGATGCGCAAACCAAAATTTACGGATCGGTAAATCCTACCTTAACGGCAAGTTATGCTGGATTTGTAAACGGGGATACGGCAGCGAGTTTAACGACTCCGCCAACAATCACCACAACCGCGGATAATACCAGCATTGTGGGAACCTATCCAATCACAGCACTTGGAGCGGTGAATGATAATTACATTATCAATTATGTTGCGGGAAGTTTGATAGTAACCCAGGCAACTTTGACGGTAACAGCAGACAATAAAAGTAAAGTTTACGGAGATACAAATCCTACCTTAACGGCAAGTTATGCAGGATTTGTAAACGGAGATACAGTGTCAAGTTTAACCACGCAAACAACGATTAGCACATCGGCTACCGCGGCAAGTTCTGTTGGAACATATCCAATTACAGTAAGTGGAACAACAGATTCTAATTATATAATTAATCATATTGATGGAACATTAACTGTAACTGCTACAACTTTATTGACGATTGTTGCAAATAATCAAAATAAAATATACGGAGATATAAATCCTGCTTTGACAGTTAGTTATGTTGGTTTTGTGAACGGCGATACAGAGACCAGTTTAACAACCTTGCCAACAATTACCACGACAGCTGTTCAAAGTAGTCCAGTTGGAACGTATCCCGTAACGGCAAGTGGTGCAGTTAGTGCAAATTATACGATTGAATATACTGATGGGACTTTAACTGTTAATCCAGCAACTTTGACCATCACGGCAGATGCACAAACCAAAACTTACGGATCAGCAAACCCAACTTTAACGGGAAGTTATGGGGGATTTGTAAACGGCGATACAGCAGCGAGTTTAACGACTCCGCCAACAATCACCACAACCGCGGATAATGCCAGCATTGTGGGAACCTATCCAATCACGGCAACTGGAGCGGTAAATGACAATTATATCATCAGTTATGTTGCGGGAAGTTTGACAGTAACCCAGTCAACTTTGACCATCACTGCCGATGTGCAAACCAAAACTTACGGATCAGCAAACCCTACCTTAACGGCAAGTTATGCAGGATTTGTAAACGGCGATACTTCGGCAAGTTTAACGACTCTGCCAACTATTACCACAACTGCAGATAATGCAAGTATTGTTGGAAGTTATCCAATCACGGCTATCGGAGCGGTGAATGACAATTACATCATCAGTTATGTTGCAGGAAGTTTGACAGTAACACAGGCAACTTTGATCATCACGGCAGATGCGCAAACCAAAACTTACGGTTCAGCGAATCCTATCTTAACAGCAAGTTATACAGGATTTGTAAATGGTGATACTTCGGCAAGTTTAACGACTCTGCCAACTATTACCACAACAGCTGATAATGCCAGTATTGTGGGAAGCTATCCAATCACGGCAACAGGAGCGGTGAATGATAATTACATCATCAATTATGTTGCAGGAAGTTTGACAGTAACTCAGGCAACTTTGACCATTACGGCTGATGTGCAAACCAAAATCTACGGATCAGCAAACCCGACTTTAACGGCAAGTTATGCAGGATTTGTAAACGGCGATACTTCGGCAAGTTTATCAACTCCTCCAACAATTACCACAACAGCGGATAATACCAGCATTGTGGGAACATACCCAATCACGGCAACAGGAGCGGTAAATGACAATTACAGCATCAGTTATGTTGCGGGAAGTTTGACGGTAACCCAGGCAACTTTAACCATTACAGCCGATGCGCAAACCAAAACGTACGGTTCAGCAAATCCGACTTTAACGGCAAGTTATGCGGGATTTGTAAATGGGGATACTTCGGCGAGTATAACGACTCCGCCAACAATCACCACAACCGCGGATAATGCCAGTATTGTGGGAACCTATCCAATCATGGCAATAGGAGCGGTGAATGATAATTACATCATCAATTATGTTGCGGGAAGCTTGACAGTAACTCAGGCAACTTTGACCATTACAGCCGATGCGCAAACCAAAATTTACGGATCGGTAAATCCTACCTTAACTGCAAGTTATGCTGGATTTGTAAACGGGGATACTTCGGCGAGTATAACGACTCCGCCAACAATCACCACAACCGCGGATAATGCCAGCATTGTGGGAACATACCCAATCACGGCAACTGGAGCGGTAAATGACAATTACAGCATCAGTTATGTTGCGGGAAGTTTGACGGTAACCCAGGCAACTTTGACCATTACAGCCGATGCGCAAACCAAAACGTATGGTTCAGCAAATCCGACTTTAACGGCAAGTTATGCGGGATTTGTAAACGGCGATACGGCAACGAGTTTAACGACTCCGCCAACAATCACCACAACAGCGGATAATGCCAGCATTGTGGGAACATACCCAATTACGGCAATTGGAGCGGTAAATAACAATTACATCATTAGTTATGTTGCGGGAAGTTTAACAGTAACCCAGGCAACTTTGACCATTACGGCTGATAATAAAACAAGAGCTTATGGCATGCCAAATCCTATGTTAACAGCAAGTTATAATGGTTTTGTAAATGGGGATACAGTTACAAGTTTATCCACTGCGCCAACTATTTCTACTATTGCAAATGCAACAAGTCCAGTAGGGGTTTATGCTATTACAGCAAGTGGTGCGATAGATTCTAATTACAGCATTATATATGTTACGGGAGTGTTGACTGTAACATCTGCGAACGATGTTAAGTTAGCAAGTCTTACTATTAATAACGGAGTTTTAACTCCTGCTTTCTCACCAGATGTTCTTTTATATAATGTAACTGTAGGAAGTAATGTTGACACAGAGACAATAACAGTGACGTCTGATGATCCTTTGGCAACAATAACAATCAATGGAATTATAGTTTCAAATGGCGGATCTATAACTTCAGTTCCTTTATTGGCAGGATTGAATACAATAGCTATAAAAGTAACTTCAGAAGATGGTTTAACGACCAAAACATACATTCTAAATGTTACAAGGGAAAGTTCTGATACGGCCTCTTTATCTGATTTAACCATTAGTGAAGGCACATTAAATCCAGAATTCGAATCAGATGTATATAATTATAGTGCAGCTGTTAAGTATGATGTAAATTCTATAACAGTTACTCCAACCGTTACGGATCCTGCATCTAAAATAACTGTAAACGGATTACCTGTATCGAATTCAGTTCAAAGTACGCCAATCGCGCTGAAATTAGGAGAGAATATCATTCAGACAATAATTACAGCTCAAGATGGTGTAACAAAGCAAACCTATACTATTACTGTATATAAAGGTGCTTCACCGGATCAGGTTACAGCAAATAATATTCTCTCGCCAAATGGAGATGGAAAAAATGATTTCTGGGAAATTAAGGATATTGTTTTGTACCCAAATAATACTGTGACGGTATACGACAGAGCGGGTCGAATAGTGTATTCTAAAAAGTCATACAGTAATGAATGGGATGGATCTTACAGTGGTTCTCCGCTAAATAATGATACTTACTATTATCTAATTGATCTGGGAGATAATTTACCTAAAATCAAAGGATTTATTACCGTGATCAGGGATTAAGATCCAGAGCTAAAAAGTTTAAAATAATAAAATTGTTATATCATAACCATATAGATATGAATACAAGTAAAAAAATATTTATGAGATTATCGACTATCAGGCCAATCTTGTTTTTGAGTGTACTATTCTTGTTTACAAACTTGGCTAATGCACAATTAAACAAATTTGAAGCCATGTATTACCAAAATCAATATTTGGGAAATCCTGCGATGGCGGGGTTAAATAAAGGTGTGAACTTAAATATTGGGTACCAGAGACAATGGAATCAGGTGCCCGGAAATCCGGTTCTAATGTATGCAACTGCAGAATATAACCCGGATAGCAGACTTGCTTACGGTCTTAATTTTAATAGTGACAGAGCAGGTTTGATTACCAACTCAAGAATTTTGGGAACTTTTGCCTATCATTTGCCAATTGACGGAGAGGATCAAAAAATAAATTTCGGACTTTCGCTTGGAGCCCGATTTTTATCTCTTGATAAAAGCAAGATTAATGGTAATATTGACGATCCTTCGGTTCAGAATTTTGATGAAGGAGGAGCTTTAGATGGCGATTTTGGTATTTCATATACCTCAAAATTATTAACCATTCAGGCTGCTGTTCCAAATTTGAACAATGTTTTTTTTGATAATGATAATGGGGAAAGGAAATATATAGACAATCAGGTGTTTTATTCTGCCATAAGTTATAAGTTGTATGTATCCAGCAGGATTAACGACTTTAATATTGAACCTCTTGTTGCTTTTAGAGGTATCAGAGGATATAAGGATATATTAGATATAGGAACAAATTTTAATATGCCGGAGTACCATATGAATATATCTGCTATGTATCATACTAATGAAGTAATCTCAGGTTCTTTTGGAATTTCACTGGAAAAATTAGGAATCTTTTTGTCTTATTCCAATTATATAGGCAACTCAGGTGCTTTCGCAAATGATGTTTTTGAATTGGGACTTCGTTATAAATTTTTAGAATAGTAGTTTAGTTATTTATAGAAAAGACTTGGGATTTTTATTGAACACTTTGGTTTTTTTTTGAGAATTAGCAAACCCTATTTATTATAGGGTTTGCTTTTTTTATAAAAGATTATCACGAAAATATATTTAAATCTGTAATGCTTGTCTATAAAAAGAATAGTTGTTGTAAAAACTAGTTCAATAGCCCTGATGGGAGCGGCATCCTTTGCTTGCTTTCTTTAAGCAAGTAAAGATACAGCAGACAGCAGGAAACAGCTCCAATGCCTAAAACAGTCTATTAGATTGATAGGGTAAAAAAAGTTTATGATTTTTTGCATTGAAATTCAAATTATCTCTTTAAATTTGCCGCAGCAATGAAAAACAATAACCAGAATACCAATTATTATAGCTGCAACAATTGTTGTGGAACTATGCAATGGTATAAACTGGCTTATATATAAAAATAAAATTATTTATTTCTAAAGCCTTTCAATATTTATGAAAGGCTTTTTGATTTTATTTTGGCAATTTCAGAACCGCTAAGTATTTATGTCTGTAGATATCAGACTTAACTTGAATAAAAAAATGATTGAACTAAAAAATGTCACCAAGAATTTTCATCAGAAAAACCGAATTGTTTCGGCTTTGTCCGATGTTTCGCTTAAAGTTCCACCTGGAAAAATCTTTGGTGTAATTGGAACTTCGGGAGCTGGAAAAAGTACTTTAATTCGTTGTGTAAACTTGCTGGAAAGACCAACTTCAGGAGAAATTATCGTTGACGGAAAATCTTTGATACAATTATCAAATGCACAGCTTGCGATTGAAAGAAGACAAATAGGAATGATTTTTCAGCATTTTAATTTGCTTTCATCACGTACAGTTTTTGAGAATGTGGCTTTTCCGTTGGAGCTTGTTGGAGTTCCAAAAGGAGATATTCAGACTCGTGTTTTAGAATTACTGCAATTGGTAGGTTTGGCTGAAAAAGCAAATGATTATCCTGCAAGCCTTTCAGGAGGTCAAAAACAAAGAGTTGCCATTGCCAGAACATTGGCAAATAACCCAAAAGTATTGTTGTGCGACGAAGCTACAAGTGCGCTTGATCCGGCAACTACAAGATCTATCCTAAATTTATTAAAAGATATTAATCGTCGTTTGAACATTACGATTCTTTTGATCACACACCAGATGGAAGTTGTGAAATCGATTTGTGATGAGGTTGCTGTAATCAGCCACGGAAAACTGATAGAACAGGGAAGTGTAGGCGAAATTTTTGCCGATCCTAAACATGAATTAACAAAAGAATTTATCGCGTCTTCACTTCATCTTGATATTCCAAGAGTGTATCAGGAAAGGTTACAAAAAGAAGATCGCGAAGGCTTAAATCCGTTGTTGAGACTTGAAATGACTGGAAAATCTGTTAATGAGCCCGTTATTTCTGAAGTTTCGCGATTGTTTGATACTAACTTTAAGATTGTTAGTGCACAAATGGATCAGGCCGGAGATGTAAATTTTGGCGTTATGCTGATTGAACTGTCGGGAAAGCGCGAGAATTATGAAGCTGCAATTGAGTATTTTATTTCTAAACATATTAAAACAGAAATTATAGGTTATGTCTGATTCAATTATTGACTTATTATTAAAAGGAACCTGGGAAACCATCGTGATGACATTTGTTTCGGGATTTTTTGGTTTTGTATTGGGACTTCCAACCGGTATTTTGCTTTTTCTTACCCGAAAAAATCAAATTCTGGATCAACCGGTTTTAAACAGGACTTTATCGGTTTTGGTGAATATTTTTCGTTCAATTCCGTTCATTATATTAATTGTCTGGATGATTCCGTTTACACGTGCATTGGTAGGAACTTCTATTGGTGTAAGTGCAGCACTTGTTCCTTTAAGTATTGGTGCCGCTCCATTTATTGCCAGACTTGTAGAAAATAGTCTTTTAGGATTGCCTTCAGGATTAATCGAAGCAGCAAGAGCTTTGGGTGCAACACCTTTCCAGATCGTATACAAAGTATTGCTACCGGAAGCTTTGCCATCTTTAATAAACGCAGCTTCTATAACATTAATTACACTTGTAGGATATTCTGCAATGGGTGGTGCTGTTGGTGCTGGTGGTTTAGGACAAGTAGGATATCAATACGGATACATTGGTTATGATGCCGTAACTATGAATTCGGTTTTAGCTTTACTGGTACTTTTGGTATTTATAATTCAGTTTACCGGTGACTTTTTATCCAAAAGATTTGACCATAGATAGATATCAATTAAGAATTAAAAATTAAAAAATAAGAGAATGAATATTAGATTAAATTTTTTGAAAATAGCGGGTATTGTTGCCTTTACATTATCATTGGCAAATTGCGGAAAAAGCAAAAACAATGATCCGCACCACATAAAAGTTGGAGTTGCAACCGGACCGGAATATAAGGTGGCAGAAGCGGCTAAAAAAGTAGCAAAAGAAAAATACGGATTAGAAGTAGAACTAATTTCCTTTAACGATTATGTAATTCCTAATGAAGCTTTGAGCCAGGGAGATATTGATGCAAACGCTTTTCAGCACAAACCATATCTTGATGAGCAATCTAAACAACGCGGATATAAATTGGCAATTATCGGGAAAACATTTATTTACCCAATTGCGGCTTATTCTAAAAAGATAAAGAGTCTTACAGAATTAAAAAATGAAAGCACTGTTATTATCCCAAATGATCCAACAAACGGAGGACGTTCGTTATTGTTATTAGAGAAAAATGGTTTATTGAAACTTAAACCAGGAATTGGTTTATTGCCAAAAGTTACAGATATTGTCAGTAATCCTAAAAATCTTAAAATTTTAGAATTAGAAGCACCTCAATTGCCACGAGCACTTGATGATGAAAACGTAACAATTGCAATTATCAATAATACTTTTGCTTCTCAGGCAGGATTAGTCCCATCTCGTGATGCCTTGTTTGTTGAGGATAAAGATTCTCCTTATGTAAACTTAGTAGTAAGTCGTGAAGACAATAAAAATGAAGAAAAGGTAAAGCAGTTTTTACAAGCTTTTCAATCGGCAGAAGTAGAACAAGCAGCAATTCGTGAATTTAAAGGCGGAGCTGTAAAAGGCTGGTAATAAAAATATATCGAATTTTAATGCAAACAAAAAAGCGCTAAGTCAGTAGATTTAGCGCTTTTTTAATTTGAATTAGTAAGCAATAATTTATTCTTTTATTTAATTGTTTTGATGTTTTTTGTTTCCTTCGATATTAGGAAGCAAACTTGTCAAAATTCCTATCAAAGGGAGGAAAGCACATACTTTAAAAACATATTCAATGCTCGTATTATCGGCTAATTTTCCTAAAATCGCAGAACCTAATCCGCCCATTCCGAAAGCTAACCCAAAGAAAAGTCCGGCAATTAATCCAACTTTTCCCGGAACAAGCTCTGTTGCATAAACTAAAATTGCTGAGAAAGCAGATGAGATAATTAAACCAATAATCACCGATAATATTCCGGTCCAGAAAAGAGAAACATAAGGCAGTAATAATGTAAAAGGAGCAACGCCTAATATAGAAATCCAAATAATATATTTACGTCCAAAACGATCTCCTAAAGGTCCGCCAAATAATGTACCGGCAGCTACAGCACCCATAAAAGCAAAAAGATACACTTGAGATTCCTGTACAGACAAATGAAATTTATCGATAAGATAAAAAGTATAATAGCTTGTCATACTTGCCATATAAAAATATTTGGAAAATATAAGAACCAATAAAATACCCAATGAAAAGATTACTTTTTTTCTGGAAAGTGAATGATGAATTTCTTCTTTTACTGCAGTTTTATTTAATGCTTTAAGGTTTAAATGTTCCTGATACCATTTTGCAACTCCTGAAAGAATAACAATTCCTAACACAGCAGCAATACAAAACCAAATAATATTAAATTGTCCGTAAGGCACCACAATTATTGCGGCAAGCAAAGGTCCGACAGCACTTCCTGCATTTCCTCCCAATTGAAAAATAGATTGTGCCAAACCTCTTTTTCCTCCCGAAGCCAAATGTGCCACCCTCGAAGATTCAGGATGAAATATAGAAGATCCAATACCAATTAAACTTACGGCAAGCAAGATATTAATGAAGCTGGAAGCCACAGCTACTGCAGCCAAGCCAACTAAGGTAAAAACCATTGCAATTGCCAATGAATATGGTCGCGGTTTTCTATCTGTATAAAATCCTACGAAAGGCTGTAATATCGATGCTGTAAGCTGGTAAGTCAAAGTAATTAACCCAATGTCAGTAAAGGTTAAGTGAAATTTTTCCTTGATAATAGGATATACGGCCGGAACTACCGCCTGCAGCATATCGTTAAGAAAATGTGTAAAGCTAATAGTAAATAAAATGGAAAAAATAGTTTGCTGTGCTAAATGTTTCGACTGTTCAATGGTATTTGTTTTCATGCTTTAATATCAGATCATCTGATGAATTTGGGTAAAAAATTAGTAATTAATATGTCCTATGATTTTTGCAACTGTGTTCCAGGCTTTTTTAGAATCTTGTGCTATGATACTATTTAAAAGCTGCTCATGTATTGCATAAGTATCCTGAAATATTTTGGTATCCGGATAAAGATGAAGAAATCCTTTTTTAAGATGTACAGAAGCAGATTTATATAAATCGGCAAGAATTTCATTTTTTGATGCTTCTGCAATGGCGATATGAAATTGTATGTCGGCTTCTATGCATTCTTCAAGTAAACCTCTGTTAGCAGCGGCCATTCTGTTTTGTAAGTGCATTTTCATGGCAATTATGTCATCTTCAGATCTGTTAATGGCTGCTTTTTCGGCAATCTTTAATTCTAATAATTGTCTTACCTCATCTAAATCCTGAACATTGGCACGCATTAATCTCTGATCCATAGGTTCACGTGTTGTTCTGACTTCCTGCACAAATGTACCAACTCCTTGCTGAATGCGCAGTAATCCTGAATTGGCCAGTAACTTCATAGCTTCTCTAATCGAAGATCTGCCAACGCCAAAACTTTTCATTAGTTCAGCCTCAATAGGTAATTTCTCATTGAGTTTGTAATGGCCTAAAGAGATCTGCTCTTGTAATTTTGAAGCAACTTCTTCAGCCAGCGATTTTTTATTGATTAATGCCATAATTGTATTATCATATCATCTGATGATTGCAAACTTAAAAATTATTATTAATAAATTATCAAAAAAAATTAGAAACAGCATTATAGATATTAAAATCGTATAACTTTTCTCATAAATTATATAACGGCTTTTATTTTAGATTTAAGATTTTTGTTTTGTTCTAAATTTAGAATCACTACAACTGATAATTTTTTAAATATTTAAAACCCCAAAACTATGAGAAATATTAACCAGATTGCTATTGTTTCAAGTGTGCTAATGACATTATTTAGCTGCTCTAACGATAAAGAAGTCGATGTAAATCCAGGCACAACTACTAATCCCGTAGAAGGTACTGCTGCCAATACAACTTATAAACCTGCATTTGAGGGACAAACCCGTATTAACGGCATCCAAACCAATACACCTTATGAAGGAGTTGCTATTGCTACGGCTTTATCAAGCCCATGGGGAATAAAAACACTTCCTGACGGAAGATTATTGATTACAGAAAAAACAGGTACAATGCGTATCGCGACAACAGCCGGAGTTTTGAGTACACCTATTACTGGTATTCCTGCTGTAAATGCTGCTAATCAGGGAGGTTTATTAGGATTATGTATTGATCCTGATTTTACTACAAACCGAATGATATATTGGGTTTTTGCTGAAGCAACTACAGGCGGAAATAATACGGCTGTGGCCAAAGGAAAATTATCAGCAGATGAAAAAACAATCGAAGGCGCAACAATAATATACAGAGCAAAACCTGCTAATCCAAGTACGCTTCATTATGGAGGACGTATTCTTTTTGATAAAACCGGCTCTCTTATAGTCAGTACAGGAGAAAGATCTGTATTAGAAACCAGACCATTAGCACAATCAGTTACTGCTGCTCTTGGTAAAGTTATCAGAATAACAAAAGACGGACAGCCGGCAACGGGAAATCCTACTTTTACGCAAACCGGAGCTTTACCTGAATTATATTCTATTGGGCATAGAAACCCACAAGGTTTAGCCCTTAATCCTGTTACGAACGAAATCTGGCTTGCTGAGCATGGACCACGTGGTGGCGACGAAATTAACCGTATAAAACCGGGTGCAAATTACGGATGGCCTACAATAACTTACGGAATAGAATATACAGGTGAAAAAATTGGTGCAGGAATTCAGCAACAAGATGGTTTAGAACAACCGGTTTACTATTGGGATCCGGTAGTTTCGCCAAGCGGAATGACTTTTTATACAGGTAATCGTGTTCCGGAATGGCAAAATAACTTATTTATCGGCGCTCTAAGCGGAATGCATATCGTGCGTCTTGCCATAAAAGACAATAAAGTAATTGGTGAAGAAAGACTTCTTGCTTCCGAAAATCAACGTTTTAGAGACGTAACGCAAGGAAACGACGGAGCTTTATATGCTATTACTGATGCTGGAAGACTTTATAAAATCGACAAAAAGTAATATAGAATAAAGAGAATAGACAAAAGAGAATTTTGACTCTTGATAAGATAATGGCGCTGTATGGCGCCATTTTTTTTGTTATGGATAAATGGTTGACTATATTTGATATTGATTAAACCTAACACAATTGAAGAATAAAATTACAACATACTCGCTCGAACATCATAAGAGTTTGTTTGCTAATGCTGACAGTAATACTGATTATTTTTACATTCAGGCGCAGGATCATCCTTATATCAGCGAACCATATCGGGCAGAAAGCTATGCAATCGAATTTTTGAGAAAAGGAAGTATTGTAATGCAGAGTAAACTAAAAAAAGTTATAATTCACGCTCCGGCAATACTTACATTAGGACCATCTGTAATTAGAAGTTTTACAAAATACAGTGACGAAATTTTAATTGATATTATTTTTTTTAAACCGCAATTTTTTCTGCACAATCAGGCTAATATTTTCTTTTTGTCGCAATATGAATTTTTCGAAAATAGTGAAATGCATGTTTTTAATCTGAATAAGAAGAACAAAATTAAGTTCGAGCAAATCTTTTCACTGCTACGACAATCGCTGGACAATAATTCTACTCATCAGCCTTCAATATTTAGAGGATATCTCTATATTTTAATTTACGAACTTGATTTCATCAAACAAATATCTCCTGATGATTCGGCTCAAAATCCGCTATTCGAAAAATTTAAAGAACTACTTTCCAAAGAGTTTATAAACAAGCGATCTGTTCAGTATTATGCAGATGAATTGAATGTAACCCGCAAATATTTATCAGAAGTAATCAAGAATAACAGCGGGAAAACAGCCAGCGAATGGATTGATGATATTGTTGTTCTGGAAGCCAAAGTATTGCTTCAGAACAAGGATTTAACCATTAGCCAGATTAGTGATACTTTAAATTTTCCCAATCAATCGGGATTTGGCAGGTTTTTTAAAAAATGTGAGGGAATTTCCCCTTTAGAATACCGCAAAAAGAATGTCTGAAATATAATTTAGCATATAAATAAAATTATATTAACACAAAGTTTGTCATTTCGAGGAATGAGAAATAAAACTCCCGACTTTTCGAACAAGTTACAAGACATTTAGCTCTTTCCTAATCAATCAAATCATCTCAACTTTGCATTATAATAAAACAATATAAATATGTCTAAAGTTGCAAAATTTGTAGTAATCATAAACGATAATGTAGTTTGGATGGAAGAAAAAGCGCTGAAATTCTACTCAGCTTTATTTGCTTCCTCTAAAGAAATAGGAGAGAAGTATGCTCAGGAAAATCTTTCGAGCCATAAGTTATTCAAAATACAAAATGATTTTTCGGTTGAAATGTTAATGGCGTATGATGGCGAAAATCCGTTATCTTTTATGAAACTGAATTCATCCCGACTCTCTAATCAAAATCTCGATGCCAATAAACCAATGGGCACAGATCATATTGTTTACTTCAATACTGAAGATATAATAGTACTTTTTAAACGTGCCGAAGAAGTCGCTTTACAAAGAAAATATGATTTAATTTGGGCAAAAGCTTTTCAAATTGATACTGTATTAATAGAAACTTTAAAATCTTTGGGATATGAGGAATTCAATTATAAAAATGATACTACCCGTGATACCGATCAAAAACAGCTTTACTTTAAAAAATCAATTTAGATTGATCCTTATAACTTCATCATTTGCAATAGCATAAACAATATCGTTTTCCTGTGGTTTTAGAACATGTTTTCCGGTAAATTCACCAAAAGCAGCCAAAATCATTTGATTTTCTTTCTGAAAGAAACAAGGCAGTTTTAAAGATTGTGCTCCAAAACCCCGAAGAATAATTCCGGGATGGATATGTCCTGAAAAATTAAAAAAACCTTCTTTTATTGTGGGATGATGGGTTAATAAAAAGTCGTCTACCTCAAGGGATTCTACAACATCTATATCAATTTTAGTGTAATGTTTTTTATCGATAATATCGTGATTTCCTGCAATAAGTATAATTTTATTGGTGCAGCAATCTACCCATTTTTCGAATAAATCCCATTCGGTATTTTTTGTACTATGAAATAAATCTCCCAGGAAAATAATTTTTTCAGGTTTAAAAAAATCTACGATATCAGTCAAACGTTTAAAATTTTCCGAAACCACATTATTGGGAATCGCTACGCCGTGTTTTCTAAAATGGGATACTTTCCCTAAATGCACATCAGATATCAAAAGCAATTTTCTGGTTTCCCAAAATAAAGCCCCACTTGGATGTAAAATAAACGTTTGATTTTGTATTGTAATAGTCATAAATATTACTTCATATACGAAGCTGTCATTTTTTTAATTCGTTCTGCTAACGTCTCACTCGATAATTTTTCCCGTAGTCTGTCTGTGATTAACGGAAAACTAAAAGGAGTTGGTTTTAAACAGGATTTCCAGACAATTTCCTGATTGTTTATTCGCTCCAAAGCTAAAATTAAACGTCCTTCTTCTAACTGATGCTCAAAGGTTTCACGATACGCTTGCTGAAATAATAAATTATCAGGTTCGTAATCCCTGAAAACTTCAAATAACAATTGTGAACCGCTTTGCAAATGTTTTGTCTTTACCATTTTTCCCGGAAAACCTGTAAACACCAAACCTGCAATTACGGCAATATCCCTGAATTTTCGTCTTGCCATTTCAGTCGCATTCAAACTTTTTTGCAAATCATGATGCACATATTCGGTAGAAAACAAATTATTATCCAGAACATTCTGCATGTCAATTTCCTGATCCGAGAGTAGTTCAAATCCATAGTCATTATACGCCAATGAAAAACTGATAGGCAATAATAAACTAATTCTGTAAGCTAATAAACTGGCTAAAGCTTCATGTACAAAACGACCTTCAAAAGGATAAAAAATGGCATGATATCCTTCTCTCGTTTTAAAGGTTTCTATCAAAAACTGATCATCTCCCGGAACGATAGATTCTTTCCTTTGTCTCGCAAATAAAGGTTTTAATGCCTTTAATTCCGGAGATAAATTATCAGTATTGGCGCGATACAATTCCTGACGCAGCAATTCGCTCATTTGTGCAGAAAGTGCCATTCGTCCGCCCATCCAGCTTACCACTTTCGATTTCTTTTTGGGATCAGCTTTTCGTACCAAAACCTGCATATTTCTGATCCTGAATAATTCAAGATGTTTACCGGCAAAAATAAAGGTATCTCCGGGTTTTAATTTAGATACAAACCATTCCTCAATAGTTCCTATATAACCGCCGCTCATAAATTTTACATTTATAACCGCGTCGCCCACAATAGTCCCAATTTGCATTCTGTGATGCATGGCAATTAATCGGCTGTTTATTTTATAACGTCCGTCTTCGTCAATTTCTACCTTTTTATATTCATCATATGCCTGTAAGCTCTGACTTCCGTTAGTAATGAAATTCAAAATCCAATTCCAGTTTTCTTCCGTCATTGCCTGGTAACAAAAGGTAGCTTTTACTTCCTTATAGATTTCATCAGGAATAAACCCATCAGAAACAGCTAAAGTATTGAGATATTGCACCAAAACATCCCAACTGTTTAGATACGGAACACGATCTTCGATAACATTTTCTTCAACTGCTTTTTTTAATGCCGATGCTTCGATTAATTCGATAGCGTGTGTTGCCAGAAAATAAATAACACTTTCCTTCCCCGGTTGATGTCCGCTTCGTCCGGCCCTTTGCAAAAAACGTGCAACACCTTTAGGACCTCCAACCTGAATAATGGTTTCTACAGGAGCAAAGTCAACTCCCAGGTCAAGACTTGATGTACAAACTACAACCTTTAATTCCTCATCTCTGATTGCTTGTTCGACCCAAAGTCTCGTTTCCCTATTTATACTTCCGTGATGCATCGCCATTTCTCCCGCAAACTCAGGATATTTTTCGAGCAATCGCTGGAACCATATTTCACAGGCAGATCGTACATTGGTAAAAATTAAAGTAGTTTTACTGGCTTTTACAATTTTAGCAACCTCATCAATAAGATGCAGACCCATATGTCCGCGCCACGGATACGTTTCCATCTTATCCGGAATAATCGAAATAACCTTTATTTTTTTATGAATCTGTGCTTTGATTAAAACCGAATTATGATACGCTTCTGAATCCACTCCAAGTAAGACTTCCTGAGCTTGCTGCAAATTTCCAATCGTAGCCGAAATTCCCCAGATTCGCATTTTAGGAGCAATCGTTTTTAGTCGGGATAAAGCCAGTTCAGTCTGAACGCCTCTTTTTGTGCCTAATAATTCGTGCCATTCATCAATGACAATTGCCGTACAATTACCAAAGATTTTATCGTAACCTTTTGTTGCCAAAAGCAATTGTAAACTCTCTGGAGTTGTTACCAATAAATCGGGCATTTTGCCTTTTTGCTTTGCTCTTTCGCTTGCAGAAGTATCTCCTGAACGAATTCCGACAGTCATTTTAGTTCCTAAATCATTTACCACTCTTTCTGCAGCCTGTTTTATTTCTACCGAAAGTGAACGTAATGGCGTAATCCAGATCGCTTTAAGTCCCGGAGTATGTTTTGTTTTATAATTGGGATTGTTTTTTATATAGTCTAAAACAATAGGCAACCAGAGCGCATAGGTTTTTCCGCTTCCGGTAGGAGCGTTTAGTAAACCATTTTTTCCTTGTAAAAAAGCAGTCCAGGTTTGTGTCTGGAACGGAAACGGTTTCCATCCCTGATGCTGAAACCAATCATTTGCTACAGAAAAAAGTTGCTCTCTATTCATTTGTTTTGCTATTGTTTTTTTACCATTAAGATATTAAGGTTCATTGAGTTTAACTGTGCTAAAAAAATTAAGAAATACGTTTTTTAATTAAGTCCCAGCCGGCATATTTATAGAAATTTTTTAATGTATTTATTAAAGCCCCGTTGGGGTGACATAGTTTCGCATATATTAGAAAATTAATATATTGCTCCGCTGGAGCTTTTTTTATATTTCATCTTTATTTCTATAAATATAAGACTCCGCTGGAGCGTTCTTGATGAAAAAAAATACGGATAGAAAAATAAAAAATCCGCGCCCATCCGTGTTTTCTCTTTAGAGAATCCGCGTCATCCGCGTGCTATTTGTATAAACAACAATCCCTATAGAATCATATCTTTCAAATCCTCAATAGAATTTGCTTCCTCTATTTTTTTATCATGTCGCCATCTTAAAATCCGCGGAAACCGAGTTGCAATTCCGCTTTTATGTCGCTTAGAAAGTGCAATTCCTTCAAAACCAATTTCAAAAACCAATTGTGGCGTTACGCTTCGAACAGGACCAAATCTTTCCAGTGTGTTTTTCTTAATCCAATCATCTACCATTCTAAATTCGGCATCTGTTAGACCTGAATAAGCTTTAGCAAATGTCACTAATTCACGTTCGTTATTTTCGTTATTCTGCCATAAGGCAAAAGTATAATCGGTAAATAAATTCGAGCGTCGTCCGTGCCCGCGCATAGCATACGTAAGAACAGCATCAATTACCAAAGGTTCAATTTTCCATTTCCACCAATCGCCTTTTTTTCTTCCCACGAGATAAGGAGAATCTTTTCTCTTGATCATTAAACCCTCGCTTCTCATTTCGCGGGAACGCAATCTTTCTTCTGTTAATTCTTCCCAGGTCGAAAATTTTACTCGTTCTGAAAGTTGCAGCGGGATATCGTTGTGTTTAATATCTTCATATAATTGCTCTAATAATATACGTCTTTCCTCAAAAGGAAGATTTCGAATATCCTGACCTTTCCATTCTAATAAATCGTATGCTTTTATAATTACCGGTGATTTTTTCAGGATTGCAGCCGAGACTGTTTTTCGTCCAATTCTGGTTTGGAGATCATTAAAAGTTCCGATTTCGTTTTCGATAAACGGTAGAATTTCCCCATCGATTACAGTTCCATCAGGAATTATACCAATGAAAGAAGCAAATTCCGGATATTTATCAGTTACTAATTCTTCGCCTCGGCTCCAGACAAAAATTTCATTATCACGAATAATAGTTTGCGATCGAATTCCGTCCCATTTGTGTTCCGCACTCCAATCTTCTGGATTTCCCAGATTTGCTGGTTCTCCTTCGATAGGATAGGCGAGGTAAAACGGAAAAGGTTTTGATAAATAATCGCTGTTTTTTTCGTCTAAAATTAATTCCTGAAATGTGATGGTATTTGGATTCCAGTCGCCCATCAATTTATGTGCAAGAGCATCTTCATCAATGTTTTCAGCTTTTGAAAGCGCACGTGTCATCAATTTCTGGCTTACACCGATTCTGAAGCTTCCGGTAATTAATTTGGTAAAAACAAAACGTTCATAATAATTTAATGCCAGCCAGTTCTCGTGCAGATATTCTTTTTTCTCGATATCCGTTTTCTTTTTCAGGGCAATAATTTCCTGAAGATATTCAGTTAAACTTTTATCAGAATGTTCTTTTGTAGTTGGGATTACCAAAGCTATTGTTTCAGCTAAATCCCCTACAATATGGTAACTTTCTTCAAACAGCCAAAGTGGAATATTAGCAAGTTCATTTGCCCATAATCGCAATAATGTAGTATTAACCGGTCTTGGCGGACGACGATGCGAAAGAATTGCAATCGTCCAGACCTTATCTTCATTACTCGCATTCATGAAATAATTGGTCAAAGCATCTACTTTTACCGAAGTTTTATTAGAACTGTCAAGCGCTTTTATAAGTTCGGCAAAGTTTTTCATTTTTTCTTATTTTTTTAAAGAGATGCAAGAGACAAGACTGAAGATTCAATAGAGAAAACGAACTGATTAAAAGTATTCTCTTCCTTCTAGCTTCTTGGCTCTTTAATCTATTTTCTATTTTCTATTCTCTATATTCTTTATTCTAATCTACCTATTTCTTCCTCAACATCTTTTTTAGAATCCATTTCTCCTAATTCACCTTCATATTGAGTATGAGCAGTTCTGGCATCATATCCTAATTCCTGAAGATATTTAGAGAATATATCTGAATAACCGTGTGTACAAATTACTTTTTCGGCTCCGGTTGCTTTAATGCTTTCGAGTAAACCTGTCCAGTCGCAGTGATCGCTTAAAACGAAACCCCTGTCTACGGCGCGTCGTCGTCTTGCACCACGAAAAGTCATCCATCCGCTTGCAGAACCGGTAACAAAAGGCGTCATTTTTCTAATCCATGTAGAGCCATGAGCGCTTGGTGGAGCAAGAACAATACTCCCCAGTAAATCTTCTTTTTTAGTTGCTGGTGTTACTCTTGTTGTTGGCGGAAAATGAACCATTGGTCTTAAAACTTCGGTCATGTTTTCGATTGCGCCATGCGTGTATATTGTGCCAATATTCGTGTCGAGGTATTTTAATAAACGTTGCGCTTTTCCTAATGAATATCCAAATAAGACAGATGTTTTTCCTTCGGCACGATTTTCTGCCCACCAATTATTGATGTCCGTCATTACTTCAGCCTGTGGAGTCCACTTAAAAGCAGGTAATCCAAAAGTACATTCTGTTATAAAAGAGTTGCATTTTACAACCTCGTATGGAGTCGAGATTCCGTCATCTTCGGTTTTATAATCGCCTGTAAAAACCCAGACTTCACCTTTATATTCTACCCGTATTTGTGCAGAACCTATAATATGACCTGCAGGATGAAGGGAAAACTTTACACCATTTACAGTAAAAGTCTCGTTCCAGTCTTTTCCTGTAACGTTAATATCGCCAAGACGGTGTTTTATGATAGGTACATTCGTATGATGCGTGATATAATTTTGATGTCCCCAACGCGAGTGATCTGCATGACCGTGCGTAATGATGGCATTTGTAACCGGACGCCACGGATCAAGATATACATCTGCCTGCTGGCAATATATGCCTTTATCGTTGAATGCTAATAGTGGGACTTTCATAACTTTATTAAGCTATTTGAGCAATTCTCGCACTTTTATACAAAGGATATGAACTCATAAAATGTGATATTTCATCTTTCATTTTTTCGTAAGATTGCCCATAAAAGTATAATCCTGTTGTCGAATTTCCTTTCCAGAATCTTTCAGCAGATTGTGTAGTATTTGTTCTTCTTGAAATTTCAGACTGAACGAAATCTAGATTATAAGTTTCCTGATTTTTTTCTTCTGAGTTTTCTCCATCCAGATAAATGGCAATTCCTTCGTTTTTACCAAACGGAATTTCCTGATGTGTTTTTTCGATAATGATCTTTGATCCCTTTGGAGCACCACAATCCTCAAGATAAATCATGATATCTTTTAAGATATTTTCATTTATTTTTTCCTGATGAAATTTGACATGAATATCGCAAAAAATAATTTCTCCCGGTTCCTCCTTAAGAATTCCGCCACCGGAAATCTCACCATAATTTTTTGAAGTTAAAAAATCATTTAAAGGTAACAGATAAAGATTTCGTTTATCTGCAGGTGAAACTTTATCATTGATCTGAATGACAATATCATATTGATTTTGATCAGGTTCATTGCTTTCAAATAAGTTGGAGATAAATTGCAGCAGCATAGCAGTTAAGGTGTTAGTGGTAAAACTTTACCCAAAGTTACTGACTTAGACAAGTTTAGAATTTATACTTTTTTCCTTAAATGTTACATGATTTCTTATCCAATTATGTTATCCAGTGTCCTTACCAATTCCTGAAAATTATTAGGTTTGGTAAATATTTGTACTGAGTCAAATTCGTTGGTTAACTTTTTTAATGTATCGTGTGTATGTGATGAATAAACAACAAGCTGAATTTTGTTAAGTTCAGGAATTTGTCTCAATTGCTGTATGAATTCTGCTCCGCTAAGATAAGGCATCTGCATATCCAGAAATATAAAGTCAGGCAAGACTGTTGCTGCTTTTAAGTTATTTAATGCTTCTAATGAATTATTGGAAATAGTAGTGATGATATTTTTATTCAAAGAAGCTATTGCTGCGATAAAAAGTTCGCAGTCATCCTCGTCGTCATCTACTAATAAAATTACAGTATTTTTCATTGCATGAAATTATTTTAAAATCAGGACAATTAGTTATATAATTTTCTTCAGAATTTACATAATTTCATTTTTTTTCTAAGTCCTTTGTTTAAATTATAAAAACAACAAAAAGGGTAAAAGTTTAATGACTTTCACCCTTTGTGCTATATAAAATTTTAAAAAAATTATCCGTGAGCTGCTACAGATACGTCAGCCCATTCTTCCCATGTTGCTAATTTTTGCTCGTATATTTGTTTTGCAAACGGCAAGGCTACTTTTCCTAAAAATAGACGTAAAGGAGGATTTTCAGCTTCAACCAGTTTTACAATTGCCGGAACTGTAGCACTTGTTTTCCCGAAAGTGTCAGGATCATGTCCTTCTTCTATTGCTTTTCTAATTCCGTCATAAGCGTCGATGCTTTTACTATTGAATCCGTTACCCCAAATATCCGTAACATATCCATTTGGTTCAACCAGCGTTACATTGATTCCAAATTGTTTAACTTCTTGTGATAATGTTTCAGTAAGACCTTCTACAGCAAATTTCGAAGCATTATAAAGTCCTAAATTTGGTAAGGTTGTTATTCCTAAAATTGAAGAAACCTGTATGATATGACCGCTTTTTTGATTTCTCATAATAGGCAAAACAGCTTGAGTTAACCAAAGAGTACCAAAGAAATTCGTTTCAAATTGTGCTCTGGCTTCTGTTTCGCTGGCTTCTTCAACGGCTCCGTTTTGTGCATAACCTGCATTATTAATCAGGATATCAATTGTACCAAAATGTTGTTTTACTTTTTCTACAACAGCAAATGAATCTTCGCGGTTATTTACGTCTAAGCTCAAAGGCAAAATTGCGTCACCGTATTGTGCTTTTAAGTCGGCCAGAGTATCAATATTTCTCGCTGTTGCTGCTACATTGTATCCTTTTGCTAAAAATGCTTCTGCCCAGGCTCTTCCAAACCCTTTTGATGCTCCTGAAATTAAAATTGTTTTTGACATGATGTTTAATATTAGTTGGTGATTATAAATTGTTGATTATATTTTTATTTATTAATGACCGTTCGGTCATTTTTATGATAAAAAAAAATTAGAGTGTGTTTTCCTCTATTATTTTTTTTAGGGTTTTGATTATGACTTTCATCTTATCATTACTTCCAGACATTCTTGAAATAAGGTGACCGCCTTCCATCATTGCAAACATAACGACTGCAAACTCTTCGGCATTCCATTCTGGTTTAAATTCTCCGTTGGCAATTCCTTTACTAATAATACTTGCCAATAATTGCTGATTAGCATTACAGCCTTTATTGATTTTCTCTTTTACAACGGGATTGGTATCATCAGCCTCTGTTCCAAAATTCAATAACGGGCAACCACCGGTAAGTGGGGGATTTACAGCATTGCTAAAAAAATCGATATAAGTATAAAGTTCTTCTTTTGCGGTTTTGCTTTTGCTTATGGCAGATAAAAGTTTATCACCTAATATTTTCATATTATGATCTACCGCAGCGCAGGCAAGAACATCTTTGTTTTCAAAATGTACATACATACTGCCTTTAGACAATTTTGTAGCCTCCATAATATCACTCATAGCGGTTGCAGCAATTCCTTTTGTGTTAAAAATAGGTGCTGCTTTTTCTATAATGAATTGTCTGGTTTCTTCTCCCTTTGTCATGATATTTTTCATTTATCGAGTACAAATATATGACCGATTGGTCATAAAAACAAAATAATTTGATTTTTTATGATAATTTTCACATTTCGTGTTTGAATCTGATTCAAATAATTTGACAAAGTACAAAGTGTATTTCACACAGATTCTGCTGATTTGACCTGATTTAAAGAGATTTTACAAATTTGCTACTGACAAAGAATAATAAAAATAATCTGCGATATCTGCTTAAATCTTTTTTTTAATCTGCGTGAAACAAAAAAATATCAATTTTCAATGAAATATTTTTATTTATGTATTTAACTACGTAGTTTTGTGTAATAAATTCAAAAAATATGAAACCACAAATTATTCCAATCGAAAATAAATATTCTAGGGAAATCGTAGATTTAATTTTAAACATTCAGCAAAAAGAATTTAATGTTCCTATCACCATCGAAGACCAACCGGATTTATTAAACATAAAAAACTTTTATTATGAAGGCGGAGGTCACTTTTGGGGCGCTTTTGTAGATGATGAATTGGTGGGAACAATTGCTTTAGTGAAATTTAACGATACCCAGGCCGCCATTAGAAAAATGTTTGTGAAGAAGGAATATCGCGGTAAAGAATTTTCTATTGCACAGAAATTATTAGACACTTTGGTTGATTATTGCACCAAAAATCAAATTGAAGATTTATATTTGGGAACAATAACAGTACTCGAAGCTGCTTTGCGTTTTTATGAAAGAAATAATTTTATACGAATCGAGAAAGAATCGCTTCCAAATACTTTTCCTGTAATGAGTGCCGACAATGTATTTTGTCATTTAAAACTAAAAAAGTAACGATGAATATAATTGATGAATCAGGGATTTTAGCCATTTCAACACGATTACAGCGTCTTAGTGAGCAATTGCGAAAAGATGGTGCACTATTTTATAAATCATACGGAATCGACTTTGAACCCAAATGGTTTCCGGTAGTTTATACTTTGCATCATAAAGAAGTTTTGAGCGTTGTAGAAATTGCAAACGAAATAGGTTACACACATCCTTCGACCATTAGTTTATTAAAGGAACTTGAAAAACAAAAGCTAATTCGTTCTAAAAAAGACAAAGTAGACGAGCGTAAAAGATTGATCTCACTTACACCAAAAGGGCAGGAACTGATTGTGAAAATGAAACCTGTCTGGGATGTAATGTCCAGCGTTCTTAAAGAAATAGCAGACAATCAAAACAATTTACTTCAGGCGATTAACGAAGCCGAAACCAAATTAATGCATCAAAGCTTTTTGCAAAGAGCGTTGCAGTTAAAAAGCGAAGAATAGGTTCAAAGGTTTCTTAAGTCGTTATCTTCGATAGCTATCGGGACCAAGATTTTTTCTATTATCACCAAGGCCGAAGTTGGAGGGCTTCCCGATTGTAATTTATTTCTCTACTCTGTTTTTAATATGTTTTCTATGTGAAATCCCCCAATTGATCATTTCGGTTATAATGGGGCCAAAAGATTGACAATAAGGAGTAGATTCATAAAGTATTGGCACTTTTGCATCACGATCCTCGGTTCTTTTTACCAGATTATTAAGTTCCATATCCTTAAGTTCTTTCGATAACATTCGGGATGTAATTCCGGGAATACTCTGCTGGATTTCCTTAAAACGATTGTTTCCGTTACAGATCGAATTTATGATTGGCAATTTCCATTTTCCTCCCAAGACATATAATGTATCCTGAAGCGCCTGAAACTCTTCTTTCTGATTTCTTTCCATAACAATTTTTTAAACTAATATATAAAAACATTTTTTTTCACCATATAAGTGATATAAGAAAATTATGAGCTAGTGCGAATTGGATTCTTTTAAATCATATAAGTGATATAAGGAATTATAAGCACTTGCTGTTTTAACGTTCCAAATTTAAATGAACTTATATCACTTATATGGTAAAAAAAGCATTTAAGTATACTCTGTGATACCATTAAAAAAGCAATATGTTTTCAGATCTAACTTTGTCCTATTAATTTTTAAAACATAAAAAATGGACAATTTAAATCATAAAGTTGCAGTTATCACAGGCGGAAATAGCGGGATAGGTTACGCAACAGCAAAACAATTAAAACAACAAGGTGCAACCGTTATTATTACGGGCCGCAGAAAAGAAGCCATAGATAAAGCGGCTCTTGAGTTAGGAGTAAAAGCCATTGTTGCAGATCAGTCTAATATTGCTGATATCGAAAATCTGGCATTAAAAGTAAAAGAAGATTTTGGTACTGTCGATATTCTTTTTATTAATGCAGGAATTGCCGGATTAGGAAATATAGAACAAGCCACAGAAACATTATTTGACAGTATCATAAATGTAAATTTCAAAGGTGCATATTTTACCCTAAGCAAATTTATTCCAATACTAAAAGACGGGGCATCAGTCGTTTTTCTTTCTTCTAACACGGCAAGTATGCCCGGTCCCGGATCATCGATTTATTCTTCGAGCAAAACAGCCATTAATTCTGTAATGAAATCGGCTGCTTTAGAATTGGCGCCAAGAAAAATCAGAGTAAATTCCGTTAGTCCCGGTCCAACAGAAACTGAGGTTATGAACAAAGTTGGTTTAGATAAAGAAACCGTTAAAAACATTATGGATGTAGTGGTCGATAAAGTGCCGTTAAAACAAATGGGAACCTCTGAAGATGTTGCCAAAATGGTTGCATATCTTAGCAGTGAATCCTCAAAATTCATCACCGGAGCCGACTTTATTATGGATGGCGGGATGGTTTTAGTTTAGGGTTCTAAGTCTCTAAGATTATGAGTTGCTAAGTTTTTATTGTAGTGGCGCATAGCAATGTGTCTTTTTTTGCATTATAAAAGATGTTTTGATAAATAATAATCAGGTCAAAAACTTTGCATCTTTTAACCTTTCAAAAAAAACTCAGTAACTTAGCAACTCAAAAACTCAGTACTTTTGATCCTTTTTCAAAAACTTAGAATCTTAGAGACTTAGCAACTTAGTATCTTAAAAAAAAATGGACTCCAAAGAAATCCTACAACAGCATATCGCCAAAACGGCTTCGTTGACAGACGATCAATTCGATTATTTCTTTTCACATTTTAAACCTCAGTCTTTCAAAAAAGGCCAGACAATTATTGGAGCAGGGGATAAAGTCGATTGTGAGTATTTTGTAATTTCAGGTTGTCTGAAAGCTTTTTTTATCAATGATGAGATCAAAATGTACATTCTTCAATTTGCGATGCCAACCTGGTGGACATCTGATTATACAGCTTTGTACAATCAAACTCCTGCAACCATAAATGTAGATTGCATTACAGATGTCGAATTACTTTGCCTTTCGAACGGTGATCGAGAGAAACTTTGTGAAGAATTTCATCAGGTTGAACATTTTTTCCGTTGGAGAACCAATAAAGGATATATCGCTTCTCAAAAACGCCTTTTATCTTTTATGAATAATAATGTCAAAATTCGTTACGAAGAACTATTGGCATTATATCCGCAACTTTACAATTTGGTTCCCAAGCATTTAATTGCCGCTTATTTAGGAGTTTCAAGAGAAACCCTGAGTAGATTATATAATCCATAAAGTTTTTTTTTGGGGCATAGATTTAGAGGATTTTGTTTCACGCAGATTTAAAAAGATTTAAGCAGATAAACGCAAATGTTTTATTAAGAACTAATTCTAAAACTAAACCTGCACAATCTTTGAAACAGAAGCTTTGCACCTTTGCTCTATTAAAAAATTAGTGAGATAAGAAAATCAACAATAAGTAAAAAACCAGCGCGAAACAAAATCTTTGTCCCTCTGAACCTTTGCACCTCTGAACCTAAAAAAAAAATATTGTGATCTACATCACGTAACCAATTTTCATACTCGCCGTTCCTTTGTATTGTACTTTTAAATACAATAAAAATGGAAACAACAAATTTTAAAATCGATAGTTCAAACAGTAACATCGATTGGACTGGTAGAAAAGTTACCGGTGCACACAATGGTACAATTGGTATCAAAGAAGGTCATTTTATTTTGAATGACGGAAAAATAAATGGTGGAAATATTGTTATTAATACCTCCACAATAAAGATTCTGGATGTGACAGATCCGGATACAAATGCACAATTTGCAGGGCACCTGGCATCAGATGATTTTTTCTCTATCGAAAAATTCCCAACTGCAGCATTTGATATTCTTTCTGTAAAAGAAGTTTCAAACCATACTTATTATCTTGAAGGTAATCTTACCATAAAAGACATCACACATCTTGTTGGTTTTGAAACCGAAGTAAAAAGCAATCAAAACACACTTTATCTTGCCGGTAAACTGATCATTGACCGTACCAAATACGATATCAAATTTCGTTCAGGAAATTTCTTCAAAGATTTAGGCGATACATTAATTTACAACGACTTTGAGTTGGATTTTAATATTACTGCCGAAGCTACATTTTCAGCACAATCTAAAAACTAAAGCCATGCCTTACGTAAAAATCGAATTGACCCGCGAAGGCGTTACCCGCGAGCAAAAACAAGAATTAATAAGCGGAATCACAAATTTGATTACCGATGTATTAAACAAAGATCCGCATTTGACCCACGTTGTAATTCAGGAAATCGAACTCGACGATTGGGGTTACGCAGGAGATCAGGTATCAGTATTAAGAGAAAAAGGCATCACTGCCGATAAAAAATAAATATCATGAAAAAACAAACTATAATCGTTACCGGAGCAGCATCCGGAATTGGAAAAGGAATCGCTAAATACTTTCTGGACAGAGGTGACAATGTGGTGATCAATTCATTAACGCCGGATGCATTAAAAAGTGCTTACAACGAATTTGGAGCAGGAGATAATCTGGCAATGTTTGCCGGAGACGTGAGCAAAAAACAAACGGGAGAAGAATTGGTAAAAATCGCTTTAGAAAAATTTGGTTCTGTAGATGTATTGGTCAACAATGCCGGAATCTTCGACAGCAAACCATTCCTTGAAGTTGATGAAGCTTATCTGGATAAATTTTTGACCACAAACCTAAAAGGAACTTATTTTACTACACAATCAGTTATTCCGCAAATGTTGAAACAACAAGATGGTGTTGTAATAAACATTGGAACACCTTTGGTGAACCACGGATTAGGCGGATGGCCGGCTTCGGCTCCTGTATCAAGCAAAGGCGCTATTCATGCCTTAACGATTCAGTTAGCAGCCGAATTTGGCAAACAAAATATTCGTATCAATACGATAGCTCCCGGCGTTATACGTACACCAATGCACGGTGATAAAGCAGATCAAAGTGCCGGATTACATCTGGTAAACAGAGTAGGAGAGATTGACGATGTGGCTGAGATGGTATATACTGTTGCAAAAAGCAGTTTTATTACCGGTTCAATCATCAATGTTGACGGTGGTAAAGGCGCTGGACATAACTTATAATTAAATGAAAACTATTTTATTAATTGCTTTTATGCTCTGTACTTTGCAGGGCATAAAAGCTCAAAATAACACTAAAATGGAAAATCAGGCAGACGTATCAGCAATTACTGATGCATTAGAAAATTATTATTTTAAAGGAATTTACGAAGGAGATGAAATACGTTTAGGAAGTATTTTTTATGAAGGCGCTTTACTTTTTGGAGATATAAAAGGGCAGCCTTATTTTAAAACGGTAGATCTTTATCTTGATGGTGTAAAAAACAGACAAAGCCCTAAAGATTCCGGAAAACCTTTTAAGGGAGAAATCCTGAAGATTAATGTAGTAAATTCAATAGCGACAGCCGAAATTAATGTTAAAATGTATGACTTTAATTATCGGGATTTTTTATCTTTCCATAACATTAACGGAAAATGGTTCATCGTCAATAAAATGTTGACAGATGTAAGCCAATAACTTTAAAACGTAGAAATAATGTGGTACAATACAAAAGCTACGAAATTATTAGGCATTGATTATCCGATCATGCAAGGACCATTTGGCGGAAACTTGTCAACAGTAGAATTAACTGCTGCGGTTTCAAACGCGGGAGGACTTGGAGGATATGGAGCTTATACAATGTCTCCTCAGGAAATATTTGATGTAGACAAAAAATTAAAAGCGGCAACAGATAAACCGTATAACATCAATCTCTGGGTATCAGATCATGATATTCCGCAATCTGGTTTATCAGACGAACAGTATAAGAAAACAACGGAATTTTTTAAACCTTATTTTGATGAAGTTGGGATTCCGTTACCGGAAAAACCATCACCATTTCAATCCAGATTTGAAAATCAATTAGAGGTAATTTTAGATGTAAAACCAAAAGTATTCAGCTTTATGTTTGGCGTTCCTTCGGCCGATGTTTTAGAGCAATGCCGACGATCCGGAATTGCAACTGTTGGTGCTGCAACAACTTTAGACGAAGCTATTTTCTTGGAAGCAGCGGGAGTAGATATGATTATTGCATCGGGTTTTGAAGCAGGCGGACACCGACCTTCGTTTTTGGCTTCAGCCGAATCATCTTTAACAGGAACTTTTGTGTTGTTGCAGCTCATTCGTGAAAAAGTAAAAACACCAATTATTGCTGCGGGCGGAATCGCAAACGGAAAAGGAGTTGCTGCAGCACTGGCTTTAGGGGCAAGTGCCGTTCAGGTTGGAACTGCGTTTTTGGCTTGCGATGAATCGAATGCATTACCAATTCACAAAGAAATGTTATTCTCTGATGCAGCAAAATATACCACTTTATCCAAGGCTTACACAGGACGTTTAGGCAGGGGATTAACGAGTAGAATTGCCAGGGAAATTTCAGGCAAGGAAGAAAATGTTCTGCCATTTCCGTTGCAAACTACACTGATATCGCCATTGCGAAAAGCTGCACTTGATCAGCAAAAATGGGATATGATTTTATTTTGGGGCGGACAAATTGCTCCAATTTTAAAACATACCAAAGCCAAAGAATTGATGCATTCTCTTATAGAAGAAACGAATGCTTATTTTGATGATTTGAAGGGATAAATAGATATAAAAAAATATAAGAGGCTGCCCAAAAGGTGGTCTTTTTTCATTTATAATAGTTCTGCCAAACCCGACAGTTGTCGGGTTTATAAATGCTGTAACACAAAGTTGTCGACAATATTTGTCATTCTGAGGAACGAAGAATCTCCACAAGTTGCTCGTCAAAGATTGCGCAAACCTTTGTCAAAGTTTTAAACTTTGACAAAGATAATGTAAGCAAAAGTTTGTCATCTCGACGAAGGAGAGATCACACACGTAATTCGACAAAGATTGGGGATGTGGCATGCGGAATTTCTCGTGTGATTTCTCCTTCGTCGAAATGACAATAGTACTTTAAAATCGTTTTAAAACTTTCAACTTTCACAATGTCCGTTTCGGGTTCAACTTCGCCCGTTTAGACTATTTACTGATTTTAAACCGTGTATTGTCGAGATACTTTTGACAAAGAAATTAATCACAATAACATAATTTAAAATCAAAATGGAAACAATTCACAAAAACAAAAAGACATTCCTGAACGCAATTGCAGCAGGAACATTTATGATGATTGCAGCAACCGGATTTGCACAAAAAGATCAGTCAAAAACTAAAAATGATGCAGAGTCAATCCGTCCGTATCACATTAGTGTTTCTCAGGAAGCCATAACTGACCTTCGCACTCGTGTAAATGCTACTAGATGGCCGGATAAAGAAACCGTTACAGATCAGTCGCAAGGAGTTAAATTACAGCAAATTCAAAACCTTGTACAATATTGGGGAACTACTTATGACTGGCGTAAAACGGAAGTCAAACTAAATGCATTACCTCAATTTGTAACCAATATCGATGGATTAGACATTCAGTTCATTCACATCAAATCAAAATATAAAAATGCATTACCATTAATAATTACTCATGGCTGGCCGGGATCTTTCTTTGAACTTTTAAAAGTAATTGGTCCGTTAACAGATCCTACCGCTTATGGAGGAAAAGCCGAAGACGCCTTTGATCTTGTAATTCCGTCAATGCCCGGTTATGGCTTCTCAGAAAAACCAACAGGAACAGGCTGGGGACCGGAAAAAATAGGAAATGCGTGGGATGTTTTAATGAAACGTTTAGGATACAAAAACTATGTGTCTCAAGGAGGCGATTGGGGTTCTGTGATTGCAGATGCTATGGCGCGTCAGGCTCCGCAAGGATTATTGGGAATTCATGTAAATATGCCGGCAACAGTTCCTGCTGATATTGCGAAAGCATTAAAAGACGGAGATCCCGCTCCTGCAGGATTATCGGTTAAGGAAAAAGCCGCTTTTGTATCTCTTAATAAATTATATACCAAAGGCGGTGGTTATGCCGGAATGATGGTAACGCGTCCTCAGACTTTAGGCTACGGACTTACGGATTCTCCAGTGGGATTGGCTTCGTTTTTCCTTGACAAATTCAACGAATGGACTTATAGTGGCGGAAACGCAGAAAAATCGCTTACAAAAGACGAAATGCTCGATGATATTACTTTGTATTGGTTGACAAATACCGCAAATTCATCGGCACAATTGTATTGGGAAAATAATACCAACAACTTTAATGTGGCAGAACAAAAAACAAACGATATAAAAATTCCGGTTGCAGTAACTGTTTTTCCTGGAGAAATTTATCAGGCACCAAAAAGCTGGACAGAGAAAAGTTATAAAAACCTGATCTATTTTAATGAAGTATCAAAAGGAGGTCATTTTGCTTCCTGGGAAGAACCACAACTTTTTACTGAAGAACTTCGTGCCGCTTTTAAATCATTGAGAAAATAAGCAATAGTAGAATATATCTAATAGGTTTCGTGACTTTGACAAAGAGTCAGATAGAATTATTAAGATTAAAATAATTTTGGTTCACGCAGATTTGCTTCGCCTGTTCGCTATCGCTCGGTTGACAGATTGGAACAGATTTAATTTTAGATTTTCATTAAAATTAATCTGCAGTTATCCGCTTAAATCTTTTTAAATCTGCGTGAAATAATATTTAACACGTAATCAAAAACTAAAAAATGAAAAAATGAAAACAAATAAAATATACGCAATGATGATCGTAGGACTTATTACATTATTCGCCCCATCGAACGCTCAGGCACAACAAAACGGAATAAAACGAACGGATTTACAACAACACAAATTAAGTATTCCGGGGAAAGAAATGGTTCAGGCCAGAATTGATTTTGATGCTCATACCGCGTTTGGGAAACATGCCCATCCGGGAGAAGAAGTTATCTATGTGCTTGAAGGCGCGTTAGAATATCAGATTGAGGATGAAGCTCCGGTAACCTTAAAAGCAGGAGAAGTACTTTTTATTCCCGCAGGAAAGTATCACTCAGCAAAGAATCATACGAATACTAAAGCTTCTGAACTGGCTACTTATATCGTTGAAAAAGGAAAACCTATTCTGGTACTGAAAAAATAAAAAACTCAGATTTTGGTTTGTCCGTTTCAGGTTGTACTTCGTCCGTTTGAGCTATTTTCTAATTGTACAGCGGTTGTTATCGCAATACTTTTGACGAAGAAATAAACTAATAATCAAACCATTAAAAAATAATAATCATGAAAACAACACCAATAAACAAAAACAGCTTTACTAAAATAGCATCTAAAATGCTTTTGATCGCTGCTTTATTTTTTACGATGACATTTGTAAATGCACAATCTGCAAAACAAATAACGACAGCAAGTGCTCTTGGAACCTTAAAACAAATCAATGCCGGATTATTAAATGTTGGATACACAGAAGCAGGATCTTCAACAGGAATTCCGGTAATCTTGCTTCACGGATGGCCTTACGATATTCACAGTTATAATGAGGTAGTTCCTATTTTAGTTTCAAAAGGATACAGAGTTCTTACACCGTATTTAAGAGGATCAGGAACAACAACTTTCCTCTCTAAAGAGACTTTTAGAAACGGACAGCAGGCAGCATTGGCAAGTGATATTATTGCTTTTATGGATGCACTAAAAATTGATAAAGCCATTATTGGCGGATTCGATTGGGGAGCAAGAACAGCAGTAGTTATGGCAGCACTTTGGCCGGAACGCCTAAACGGATTGGTTTCTGTAAGTGGATATCTGGTAGTGAACCTGGAATCCAATTTAAAACCGTTATCTCCTCAAGCCGAATTGGGATGGTGGTATCAATATTATTTTGCTACAGAAAGAGGAAAACTCGGCTACAGCCAAAACACTTATGAATTTAATAAGCTAATCTGGAAAATTGCTTCTCCGCTATGGAATTTTGACAAAGCAACTTACGATCAAACGGCACGATCTTTTGATAATCCCGATCATGTGGCAATCGTAATTCACAATTACAGATGGCGCCAATCTCTGGAAGCAGGCGAAACTAAATACGATAGTTTAGAAAAGAAATTAGCGGCACGACCAGCAATAAAAGTTCCGACTATTACAATCGCAAGTGATTTTGATGGAGCTTTCGCCGATGGAAAAGCCTACGCCAATAAATTCATCGGTAAATACGAACACAGAATCTTAAAAGGAATCGGGCACAATGTTCCTCAAGAAGATCCAAAAGCATTTGCTCAGGCGATCATTGATGTAACCCGATAAACATTCAAATATAAAATAATTTAAAATCTTAAGTCTAAAATTAAAAATCATGGAAACAAAAGTATTGTACACAGGAAAAACACATACAACAGGTGGTCGCGAAGGAGCTTCTTTAAGTTCAGATGAGCAATTAAACATTAAACTGAGTTCACCGGGAACATCTCGTCCGGGAACAAATCCGGAACAGCTTTTTGCAGCAGGATGGTCTGCTTGTTTTATTGGAGCAATGGGAATTGCGGCTTCAAAATTAGGAATCAAAGTTCCGGCAGAAACAGCAGTAGATGCAGAGGTAGATTTGTGTGTTGCAGATGGAGAATATTCTCTGCAGGCACGTCTTAATGTAAGTCTTCCGGGAATCGATCCTGAAGTCGCCAGAAAACTAACAGATGCAGCGCACCAAACTTGTCCTTATTCTAAAGCTACAAGAGGAAATATTAATGTTACGATTAATATTCTGTAATGACAAAAACAAAAAACCTCTTCGACTGGAGAGGTTTTTATTTTACATCATTATTCTTGAGCAGACGTAAGACGGTAAGTTTTATCCTTTGTTTGTTTTTCTTTGCATCTTGATGTGAAATATTTTTTTATAGTATCATTTAAAAGCATTTTTTTTTGCAAAATCTAATACTAAATTGTATTCTAGTAATAGTTTAGATAAGGTGATACAATTTATAAATGATCAAATACTTGGATTGGCTATATTTTCTAATTTATTATTAATAAAAAAACTCATTTCAATTCTAAATACTCCTTTCAAAAGTTCATCCTTCTGCATTGATTGTCGTTGTTACGCTATTTGTAACAAGAAAAATGCCTATAAAATTTAAAATGGAGTTATTATTAAAGACTTATAAAACATAAAAATAATCATATTAAGATCATAAATTCAATTATTTTGAATGTGTTATATAAAGTATTAATTGATATAGATTAATAGTAAAACAGAGTCTTTTTTTTATAATTAAGAACGCATTTTCAGATAGAAAAATACTTTTAAAATATTCTATCTTTACCAAAGCAAGATTAAAAATAAATACAAAATATGGAAAAAGTAAAACGCTTTCAGGTTTCTCCTAAAGTAATATGGGGAAGTTCTATAGCATTGGCAATTCTTGCTTCGATACCTAAATTATTTGATGCCGATTCTACATCCGGCGACATTATTATAAACTCTTCGATCACATTATTGTTTTCCATTTTTATATGGTATTACAACATGTATAGTTTGCCTAAATTTTCTTCGCAGCGCACGAACCAAAGTTTATTCAACTGGAAATTATTACTAAGTGTGATAATGGGTATTTTGGTGATGGTTATTTTGGTAATTGGGCATCAGGAACTTTTTCAGATTTCAAAAATGGACGCTCCAATTATGTTTGAATTAAGAGGGGTTTTGATCAATTTGATTGTATATATGTTTTTGCATTTGCTTTTTCAAAACTATCAAACCCAGCAAATGGGCGTAGAACTGGAACGTACAAAAACCGTAAACCTGGGTGCACAATACGAACTTTTAAAACAACAGGTTAATCCGCATTTTTTGTTTAATAGTCTGAATACCTTAAAATCGATGGTGGATATTCAGGATCCTCAGAGTTCTGATTTTATATTAAAATTATCTGATTTTTATCGCTTTACACTTGAAAGCAGAAAGATGGATTTGATTCCGCTTCGAGAAGAACTTCAGATCCTGGATTCTTATGTTTATCTTTTGAAAGCCCGTTTTGAGGACGGATTTGTTTTAGAAAATCAAATCGACGAAAGACAATACGATTCTGCTGTTCCGCCCTTTACGTTGCAATTACTAATCGAAAACTGTATAAAACACAATGTGGTTTCCTTAGACAAACCCTTGCATATAAAATTATATACCGAAGGTGATTTTTTAGTAATCGAAAATAAAATACAGCTAAAAAGAGGTGTATTTTCTACCGGAGTCGGATTAGACAATATCAATCAGCGTTTTTCGCATTTGATTCACAAGGAAATTGAAATCGAGAAAAATGAAACTATTTTTAAAGTAAAAATACCCATGATTTATGACTATCGTAATAATTGAAGATGAAGTAAAAACGGCCAAAGCACTTGGTCAGCTTATTTTGAGTATCAGACCTGATGCCCAAATTTTATCGTATATTCAGAGTATAGACGGTGCTGTGAGTTATTTATCAGAGAATGATCAGCCGGACCTTATTTTTATGGATATACAGCTGGCGGACGGTTTATGTTTTGAAATTTTCAAAAACGTTGAGGTTTTATCGCCCGTAATATTCTGTACGGCATTTGACGATTATGCGATCGAAGCTTTTAAATCTAACGGAATTGATTATGTACTGAAACCATTCTCACGCGAAAGTATTGCTCAGGCGATTAAAAAAGCAGGAGAATTGAAAAATTTCTTTCAAAGGAATAAAAAAGCCATGCCTGATTTTGATTATTTATTAACCAGAACCGGCGAGAATACCGGAAAGAGCAGTTTTTTGGTTTTTAAAAATAATAAATATCAAACCGTTCTTACAGAGAATATTGCTTTTTTCTATATTAAAAATGAAACCCCGACCATCATGACTTTTGATAAGGTCGAATATCAAATTACGCAATCCCTGGATGAGGTTCATAAACTTTTATCTCCAACTCAGTTTTTCAGGACCAACAGGCAATATCTGGTTAACTTTTCGGCGATAAGAGAAGCAGAACATTATTTCTCGCGCAAACTAATCATCAAATTAACAATCCCAACAGAAGAAAAATTATTAGTTGGTAAAGACAAAGCCACTGCATTTTTGAGTTGGTTAGAGAATAGGTAATCTGAATTTCCTCTAGCTTAAGCTAGAGGAATAAATTGTATCTCAACTAAGGGCTTTAGCCAAATGCAATTTTTTGGCTAAAGCCTCTTATGTAATTACAATATTTAAATCCAGCTAAAGCTGGATACCACTTAAACAAACTTTTCGAAATCTGCGGTATAAAAAATTCACGGGATCCAATACAAATCTTTTTAATTGTTTTAATCTGTGGCATAAAAAAACTGATTATTAATTCTTTAAAAAATAATAATCAGTGAATATCTGTTTAAATCCGTGCAATTCGTGGGCAATACTTATTTCTAATTAACTTTTGCAGCAGCGGAAATTTTCCCGGTTGAAGTATTTTGAATAAAAGCAATTAATTCCCAATCTTTTGTGTTGAAGTTTGCCGGTTTTTCAATTGCAATTTTCCCTTCTTTTTTTAAAGAAAAACTTTTAAGCTGTCTCACAATCTGAACATGATGCAAAGTGTTTCCTTTATTTTCGCCACGTTTTACTTGCGAAATAGCTTCTTTTTGAATTGTAGTAATAAACAAGTTGGTATTTTTCTCAACAAGATTCGTTTTATAATCAATTGTCAGGGAATCTTTGTCAGAATTTATCGTTGCAATCTCCAGATCGACATTTTGTCTGATTGTTATCGCATCAGAAATCTTTTTTGAAAGACTTGCTTCATTATAGCCTGCAAATTCTGTAGTTCCGTTTATGATAAATTGCGGTGTATACATGACATAAAGATTCAGCCAGTTTTGGTATTGTTGCTGGCGAACGGTAAATTCGTTTGAACTAAATTGATCTTTCCAGCCCAGACGATTCCAATAATCAACATGATACGCCAGAAAATAAACGTTTTGATCTTTAGTTTCGTTCTGTAATTTTGCCATCAATTCATCGGCAGGAGGACAGCTCGAACATCCTTCAGAAGTAAAAAGTTCTACAACCGCAAATCCGTTATTATTAGAGGTTTCAGCTTTAATTTTTTCTGATTTTAATTTTCCGGTTAGTTCTTCATAACTGTCCGGAAACATAAAACAATTAAGGGAGAATAGCCCTGAAAGCGATAGTATTGCAGCTGTTAAAAGAGTATTTTTCATTGTGTTATATTTTAAATTATTGATTATAGCAGTAGAAAAAATGCCTAAGAAAAAATCTTAAGCACTTTTTCTATTTGGTAATTGTTTGATTTATAGGGAAGTAATGTAGTCTTTTGTGCTATAAGTTGCCTCATACAATTTTCTAAACATAATGTAAGTTACACTTACCATTATAAAAGCAATTATAGCATCGATAGTGGCAGGAAAACCCAATACGGCAAGTTTAGAAAAGAAAGCAAAAATGATATCAAAAAAGATTCCTGCAAATACCCATTCTTTCAATCTTAATAATTTATTTGGTACTAATAAAGTAATTACTCCTGCAACTTTCATCACGCCAAGTAAATAAATAAAATGTTCAGGATATCCCAGTTGTTGTGTAATTTTCCAAACAATTGGGTTTGTGGTTAGCTCAAAAAAGCCACTCGCACCAAACCATAAAGAAGTTAATACGATTCCGGTCCAGTAAATAATTTTTGTTGTTTTTGTACTCATGATTTCTATTTTTTAAGTTTGATTTACAGGACAAATTTGCGCCATAAGCCATTAAGTTTAAATTGAAATTATGCTGAAACGGACGATTTAAAAGTTGAAACAGACAATCTGTAAGTTGATTTAATTTTGAAGTTATTGTATTAAATAAAATTTAGAAATAAGTATTCTTAATTAGATTAAAATGTGTGGATTAGAATAGAATTATTTCACCTTATTTTTTCTAAAAGCAGATGGAGTAGTACCTCTGTGTTTTTTGAATATTTTATTCAAATGACTTTCATCATTAAAACCCAGTTCATTTGCAATCTCTCCCACACGCAAATCACTATAAAGCAATCGGTTTTCGACCAGTTTTATTCGGTATTTTGAGATATAATCCTGCAGCGTTTCATTCGCTTGTTTTTTAAAATACCTTCCAAGATACGTTTCTGAAATTCCAAATTTCTCACTCATAACCGTTACACTCAACTTTTCTGGCTCATAAATGTGAGTTTGAATATATTCTAGAAGCGTATGTGCTTTTGCATCAGATTGTTTGTTGATGTTTTCCGGAAGATATTCAGATATATTTCGGGCAATAATAACAATCAAAGTATTGATTAATAACTGAATCAGCTCTGTATTATATAAAGTTGGATTATAATATTCGTGCCGGATCGCTTCAATAACCGGATGAACGAGATTCTTATCTGTAATTCTTTTAAGAATACAACCCGGCTGATGATGGGCATGTTGCAGGATATATTCTAATTTGTAAAGATTATTAGAAGTAAAAGGACCATTTTTAATATAAATATCAGTAAAACGCAATTGAAAAATAACAGTTGAACTATTGATTTCTAACGAATGGGAATCCTGAGGCGTAATCAAAAAAAGATGACCGGGCTCGTATGATAATCGGTTTTCATTGATGATTTGAATTCCTGTTCCTGAAACAATATAAAGCAATTCAAAGAAATTATTACCTGCTTCTGTATGCAGCGATTCATTTATTTCTTTAAAAACAACTTCATAAGGCAGGTATATATTGTTCTTTACCATAACAGGATATTACTAAATTAACGAATGATATTACAGTTTAAAATTGTTTAAATCAGTATAATTTTGCTCAAAGTTAAATTAAATATTTTAATAATGAACAAATTAGCAGACACAACCGCACAACAAGAATTTCAAAAACAAAAGAGTACATTGCCAATTGCTCCGGCATCATTTTTTGCCATGACATTAGGATTAGCCGAAACCGGAAATGCCTGGAGAAATGCCTCTTCCTTATGGAATTTGCCTTTTTATATTGGCGAAGTTTTAGAAGGATTAGCAGTGATTTCATTTGTATGGTGGCTTATCTTGTATTGCAACAAATGGATCAAGCACAGAAAATTAGCTATAACAGAGTTCAACGATCCTGTACAATCTTCGTTTCTGGCTTTGATTCCGGAATCTATCATATTAATGGCAATTGCAGTTCATATTTATAGTTTGTCTATTGCTGTTTTTTTGTTTTGGACAGGATCAATCTTAAATCTTATTTACGGTGCTTATAAACTTTCGGGTTTATGGACACAAGAACGTCAAACCGAACATACAACACCATCATTATTCCTGACATTTACAGCAAGCATCTTAGTAAATGCACTTGTAGCCGGATTATTAGGCTACACGAATTACGGATATGTACTTCTTGGAATCGGAACTATTTCGTGGCTTATCATGGATTCTGTAATTACACAACAATTAACCGTTGGCGGACTTGGATCGAAAACCAGAAATTTTATGGGAATCTACATGGCGCCGGCAGTAATTTTATTTGTAGCGTATCAGGTTTTATGTGGTAATAATTTAAGCATTCCTATTGTTTATGGTTTAATGGGATATGCATTATTCATTTTTGTAGCTATAACTTTTGCCATAAAATGGCTTAGAGAGCAAACTTTTGCACCAGGATATTGGGCATATACTTTTGGGATTGCCACATTATCTCAGGGACTTTCTGTTTTTGCTTTGAAAAACGGTGATTTTACCGTTTCAGTACTAGCAATAATTATATTTTGTCTGATGAATATTGTCGTTTTAGCTGTTGCAATAGGTTCTGTAAAACTTGTTTTGAAAGGTAATTATTTTCCGAAATAAATCGTTTATTTACGGTTTGAGATATGTTGCATGTTACAAACCCGACAGGTTTTTAAAACCTGTCGGGTTTGTCGTGAATGATAAATATTAAAAAAATAAAACCCCATATCAACCCATTAAATCCGTAAATCTGTGGGCCATTGCAAAATAAAAGTTAAAATATTTGCGAATAAAGACCGAACGGTCTAAATTTGTTCTCTCAAATTAAAAGCGATGAGTAAAGCAGAAAGAACCAGACAATTTATTATTGAAGCATCGGCTCCTATAATCAACAAAAAGGGAATGGCGGGTACTTCATTGACTGATATTATGGAAGCGACAAAACTTGCAAAAGGAGGTATTTACGGAAATTTTGAGAACAAGGAAGAGATTTGCAAAGAATCATTTCTTTATTTAAGATCCCAACTCGCTGCAAAATTAAATACAGCTGTAGCTGAAGGAAAATCGGCAAAAGAGAAACTTTTTAATTTGTTGAATGTGTATGCCAATGATACAAATACGGAAGACGGTTGTCCGATTTTGAATTTTGGAGCAGAAGCAGACGATACCAATCCTGCCATGAAAGAACAGGTAAAAAAAGCCATTCGTTCTGCCCAAAACAGATTTTTTACTTTAGTCGAAGATGGTATCAATAATAAAGAATTGTCAGCAGCTATAAATCCGGAGCATTTTAGCATCAAAGTTTTTGCTATGATTGAAGGAGCTATTTTATGTAGAAAAATTTTAGGAAGTGATGATCAGATGAAAATTGTTCTGGACAGTATAAAAACCGAATTCGAAAACTATGTATTGTAGTTTTTTTTTGAACTTTTATAGACCGATCGGTCTATTTTAATACTAATTAATTTTAAAAAATGAGAAATTTAAAAGAAAATCATAAGGGCTTCAGTACCTTATTAGCCTTGTCACTTATTCCGTTATCCGGATTTGCAACAGATATTTATTTGCCTTCGCTTCCTGCCATGGCAAAAGATTTGCATGTTTCAGCGGGAGCTATTCAGCTTTCGCTTGTTTTCTTTATGTTTAGCCTCGGCGTAAGCCAGATTTTTATAGGCAGTATCCTCGACAGTTTCGGACGTTTTAAAATTAATATTGCGTCGCTTGCCGTATTTTCGGTTACCAGTTTTGTCATTGCTTTGGTTCCTGATATTTATGTTATTTATGCCATGCGTATCATTCAGGGAATTGCCATTGCTTTTATTGTAATTGCAAAACGTGCTTATTTTGTTGATCTTTATTCAGGCGAAAAACTCAAAAGTTATATTAGTTTATTTTCTATTATTTGGGCTTGTGCACCCATTATGGCGCCTTTTTTAGGAGGATACTTAGAACATAGTTTTGGCTGGAGATCCAATTTTTATTTCCTTGGCGGATTATCATTTCTTTTTCTGATTTTAGAACTTTTATATAGTGGAGAATCTTTAAAATATTTTCATCCATTTAAGCTAAAAACCATTGCACAAACCTATTCCGGAATGCTAAAATCAGGTGATTTTACTTTAGGGGTTTTGATTCTTGCGATCTGTTTTGGTCTTGTAGTCGTTTATAGTTTATCGAGTCCTTTTATTGTAGAACGCGTATTGGGATATTCAGCCATTACAACAGGTTACAGTTCTTTGTTGTCCGGTCTCGCTGTTATGACAGGTGGTATTATTGCCAAGTCATTGATTCATAAACCACTTGCCAACAAAGTGACAATTGCCGTAACGGTACAGGTTATTCTGGTATTGCTGATGATTTCTACCGCTTCTATAACCAGTAATATTTATACATTGATAGGTTTTACGATGGGAATCAATGTTTGTGGCGGGTTTATTTTTAATAATATTTATGGTTATTGTCTCAGTCGTTTTTCTAAAAATGCCGGAGTGGCAAGCGGGCTTACAGGCGGAGGAACCTATATGTTAAGCTCCTTATTTAGCTATGGTTTTGTAAATTTATATGCCGTAAAAAGTCAGTTATTATTGGGGTTCGCTAACATTTCACTAATCTTTATTGTAGTTGTAGTTTTCATGATTTTCAACCGATACAGAGTACAGAATCTTGCAGTAAATCCGATTAAGTCTTAAATTTCATAATTCCCAAAAACAAAGCTGAATTTTATTTACATGAAAAACGATTTAAAAAGGGCGAAAGAAAAATTTTTCTTTCGCCCTTTTTAAGTTTACTTTTTCTGTTTTTTCTTTTTCCCCAACCATATTAATAATCCTGTAACAGGTAAGGTTAAGGCAAAAAGAGAGACTAAAAATGCGATGATCTTCGTTGGCAATCCGTAAATACTTCCGGTATGAATAGGGTAGTTCAAACGTCTTATTTTGTCTCCGTTTGAAAATTTTTCATAAGGTCTTGCCTCAATTTCCGCGGCTGTATATTTGTCAAAATAAGCGGCGCTCGATTGATTGGGAATTGTTTTTTCTGAATATTCTTTTAATACTAAAATACTATTAATGGTATCAACCGGCATCCTGATCTGGATATTCCCCTTGTACGGAAAAATACTGTCTGCAGCATTGTAAATACTTTGATAAAAGGCCGTATTGTTTAGTTTGGGATCTATTTTTGTTGGGTTTTTTACTTTTGCCGATGGTTTTTTGGTCGTTCCGTCAGCCAGAAAATAAACACCATCCTGAAACCAGCTAAAAGCGAATGATAATCCGGTTAGGGAAATAAGCAATAAAATTAAGAAGCTGTAAAAACCAAAAGTCGAATGAAAATCCCAATTGACCCTTTTAAAAGAAGCGCCCCATTTAACAGTTAACCTTTGTTTCAGGTTTTTTATCTTTTTTGGCCACCACAAAATCATACCGGAAATAAGCATAAAAGCAAAGATGAGACATGAACTTCCTGTGATAATTTCTCCAAAATCACCCATTAACAATTGTCTGTGTATAGAAAGGACTACAACAAAAAACCGGCTTTCCTGAGGCGTTGTTGCCAGAACTTTTCCGGTGTATGGATCAATAGAAAAAAATTGTGCTTTTTTATCAGCATCTTTTCCCAGGACCTGAATAGTTCGGGCAGGATCATTAAAAGTATAGATTCGGGTAATCTTTTTTATCGAATAGTGTTTCTGGAGTATGTCTGTACAATAATCGATGGTTTTTTTAGTAGTGCCAATTGTAGTAACCGTATAGTATTCAGGATTTATGGCTTTGTCGATTTCTTTTTCAAATACTAAAATACTTCCGGTTAATGCCGCTATAAAAACAATTAAACCTGAACCCAGGCCAAGCCATAAGTGTAATAATCCAATGTTTTTTTTAAATCCTTTCTTCATAAATATGCTATTTTTTAAATCTGTTTATAAGTTGTAAAGTGTGGAGTATTACAGTTAATAAAATAGATTCAGCAAAGATTTTGTTAATCTTATAATAGAGTGACTAAAATTCTGCAGCAAATTTATGCTTATTTAGACTAAGTATACAATGTCTTTTAAAAAATATCCCTCTAAAATTTGAGAATAAGGAAACATTATTTTTAAATAAAAAAAGAGTAGCAATTAAACGACTATATTTCTGATTAATTTTTTCGGGTCTGTAATCCTGTTTTGTAAGTATTGATTTTTTGAATTATAGTAAATATAACACTTTCATCAATAAACTAGCTGATATGCTGTATTGTAAAACAACTGATATTGGAAATTCTATAGAATAAATAGAAATATTTCTTGTTAAACGATTATTAATTTTTACTTTTGCGCTGTTTTTATTCATTCTAAATAAAGACAAATACTAACCAAATTTAAAAATCAATGAAATATCTTAGTTTAAGAACATCACATTTTTTATTTATTATTAGCTTTTTATTTTCAGTCTTTTCTTTTGCACAACAAACCAGTGGTAAAATAAAAGGTTCTATAACTACTTCTGACAGAAAATCAGCTTCAGGAGCAACCATTATTCTTAAAAATTCAAAATACAAAACGGTTACTAATAGCGACGGCAGTTTTAGATTTAATAAAGTAGCAGAAAACATTTATACCTTGGAGGTATCTTTGCCGGGCTATGAAGTTATCGAAAAGCAAGTTACGGTTGTAAATAATGAAATAGCCGATGTAAACCTGCAATTACAATTTTCAGGCAAAGTTGAGGAGGTTTCAGAAAAAAGCGGCGATCAGCTTGATGAAATTATCGTTTCGGCAAGCAGAAAGGTCGAAACTTTATCAAAAACACCCTCTTCTGTAACCATAATTAATACTAAGGATATAGACGATTTATCTATCGTGAGTCCTAATATTGCCAATATCGTGGCTTATGCAGTTCCGGGTTTAGGATCAGCAACAAACAATACTGGAAATTACGGGCAAACACTTCGCGGAAGAAATCCTTTGGTTCTGATTGACGGAATTCCGCAATCGACACCATTAAAATCTGCAGGAAGAGAAATTCGTTCTATTGATCCATCTGTAATCGAACGTATCGAAGTGATCAAAGGTGCAACAGCCATTTATGGAAATGGGGCTGATGGCGGATTGATAAACTACATAACAAAATCAGGTAAAACCCAAAAGAAATTTGCAGGATACAGCGAGGCAGGAACGAGCGGAAACATAAAAGGAGATAGTACAGCGGGATACAGATTTAACCAGCAGTTTTATGGAAAAATAAATAAATTCAATTATATCGTTGGTGGAACTTATGAAAAAACAGGTGTTTTTCGCGATGGAGAAGGAGAAGTTATTTCTCCTGAATATGGATTGGGGGAAACCAAAACTTATAATATTTTTACTAAAGCAGGTTACGATTTAACAGACAAGCAAAGAATAGAATTGATGTACAATTACTTCAGTTCTAATCAGGATTCTGATTTTATACTTAAAAATGGGGTGTACGGAGTAAGTCCTGCAATTGGTGTTTTAGGAAACAGGCCAGGAGTAGATGAAGGAACACGTTACAATCACAATGCAAATCTGCAATATGTAAACAGGCAAATTTTTGGAAATACGTCTTTAACGGCAAATTTATATTTTCAGGATTTTTTAACGATATTTTCTAATTCTACTTTTTTCTACGGAAGCGGACAATCTCAAACAGCATCGGCTAAAAAAGGTTTAAGGGTTTATTTGAATTCACCATTTACAGTTTCTTCAAACTTTTCAGGAGATGTAACATATGGTTTTGATTTGCTGAATGACAAAACCAATCAAAAACTGGTTGATGGCAGAGTTTGGGTACCAAATATAAATATGGTTAATCTGGCTCCTTATGCACAATTGACAACACAGCTTTTTAGCGATTTTACAGTAAAAGCAGGCTTACGTGCTGAAAACATTAAAATAAATATTGATGATTATAATACACTTGCCACTGGAGCAAACGGTGCAGGAAGTATTGCAGTAAAAGGCGGGGATCTTACATATGATGCTTTTGTTTTTAATACAGGAATCAGATATTCAAGATTTAAGTTTTTTAACCCTTTTGTGAGTTTTTCTCAATCTTTCTCCGTGTTTGATTTAGGCAGGGTTCTGACCAATGCAAAAGAAGATGCAGTATCAAAACTACAAACCAAACCTATTATCGTTAATAATTATGAAGGCGGTTTTAGCAGTCAGTTAGGAAAATTAAATTTAAGTGCCGCTTATTATTTCAGTACTTCAAAATTGGGTACAAATCTGGTTCAGGTTGATGGTTATTTAGTTGCTGAACGTTTACCGGAAAGAGTTTGGGGTTATGAAGTTCAGGCAGATTATCAAATTATCAAACAATTGACAATTGGTGGAAATTATGCCTATGTACAAGGTAGAGGAGATAAAGATTCTGATGGACATTTTTACGGACCTACGGATATTTATTTAAAATCAAACCGAATCCCTCCGTCAAAAGTAACAGGTTATGCAAAATATGGTGATAAGAGATTAAATGTAGAACTATACTGGATGTGTGTGGGCGATCGCGATGTTTTCCTGCCAAATGCAAAAGGAGCGTACGCGATTGGAGAAGGGCCAATAAAATCTTTTAATTTATGGAATTTAGCAACTGCTTATAAAGTTACAGAGCAAATTAGGGTAAAACTAGGAATCGAAAATCTTTTAAATAAGGATTATTATACTACAACTTCTCAGTTTTATGGTACAAATGCCAACTACACAAGAGGAAACGGATCAAGATTTAATCTGGCTCTTGGGTATAGTTTTTAGTCTACAGTCTTTGTTATAGTCACAGTTTACAGTCACAGTTTACAGTCTCAGTTTACAGTCTCAGTTTACAGTCTCAGTTTACAGTCTCAGTTTACAGTCTCAGTACTGTAAACTGAGACTGTGACTGAATACTGAATACTGAATACTGAAGTGAATACTGAATACCGATATTTTTTGTTTTTTTTTGAATAGACTCCTGCTTTAGCTAGAGGTTATAGCATTGATTATAAAAAGGCTTTAGCCAAAATTATTATTTTGGCTAAAGCCCAATTTTTCCTTTCTTTTTAAATATTTCCAGCTAAATCAAGAGTCTATTTAAACTAAGCATAACTTACTTCCAGCGATTCTTTAAGTAATGGATAATTCACTTTTCCGTTTGGTGTAAGTGGCACATCCTCTATAAAAATTACTTTTAAAGAACTGGCGTGCAGGTTCAGTTTTGCTTTTAAGACTTTTAGTATTAACTCTTTATTCAAATTTTGGTCTGTGTACATAACGGCTAAATGTTTATCATTGATTCCTAAACAAATAAAAGTTTGTCCGCCCAAAGCATCTTTCAAAAGTAATTCGGTTTCATCAAGATTGAGCCTCACACCAAATAATTTTACAATTCTTTTTATCCTGCCTACAATATAGTAATAACCTTCATCGTCTTTTCTGGCTTTGTCTCCTGTATGAAGTTTTTCCTGTTGTTCAAAAAACTGAAGATCGGCTCTGATGTTAGCGTAACCGCCAAATACATTTGGACCAATATAAATCAGTTCATCTGTTTCGTTATCGATCTCAAATTTTCCATTTTTGACAGGCAACCCAATCGATGTTCCTTTTCTCAGGAGATCTTTTGGAGGCAGATAAGCCATTCTTCCGCAAGCTTCTGTCTGACCATATTGAGCAAAGAATTGTTTGTCGAATTTCTCACTGAATTCTGCAATTGCTTCGATGAGTTTCTGGTTTAACATGCCGCCGGTGTGCGTAAGATATCGTAGTGACGGATGATCTTTTTTGAAAAAGCCAATACTATACAACATTTCATAAAAATAAGGGACTCCGCCTAAAGTAGAATAACCGTATTTTTTAAAATCTGCCCAGAATTCTTTCTGAAAAGCATCTTTATCCGTACATACAATCTTATTTGCCTTGATACAATTGGTTGTAAAAATAGATAAGCCGTACACAAAATTAATAGGCACATTTAAAGGCACCACATCATCTGTTTTTATAGGCATATATTCCATAATAGACTTCGCATTCTGAACCAGGTTTGCATCAGAAAGTCTTACGAATTTTGGTGAGCCAGTTGTTCCGGAAGTGCTTAAAAGAAGTTTAGTTTTGGCATGTATCGGATAAATTAAATTTACATTGCGCTTAAATAATATAATCGTATCCGAAGCTTTTACCGCACTATAACCTTCTATAGCAGTTCTGGTTGGATCATAGATATAATAAGGAGTATATTTTTGTTCTAAATTCTCCTTAAAATCTTCCAGTAAACCCATACCTAATAAAGCAATTGTATACCTGCTTTGATAAAAGTTCAGTAATGTTTCTATTGCCGGCAACTGATTATCATTGTATATAAAAACGACAGAACGAAGGTTTTCTATTTCTAAGGATTGGTGCATTTCTGCAATAGATTTTGAAATTCCTGTACCCGAATCTGTAAAGATCAGTTTTTCGTTTTTTCGGATTAAATCGTATAGTTCCATAAGTTTAGGTCTATTTTAATCGGTTAAGTGTAATTATTGAAAAATGTTTTAACACATAGTACCAAAGTCCAATGTGATTAAGTGAAGTTTTTTTTGACTATTGTATCGGCAAAATTTTCTCGCAAAGTCGCAAAGGCTTTGTCATTTCGACGGAGGAGAAATCCTCGCAAGTAAATCCGCAACGAGAATCCAATCTTTGTCGAGCTTCTCACGGAGATTTCTCCTCCGTCGAAATGACAAAAACGTTGCTAATAAAGCTTCGGAACTATGTGTTTAAAAAGTCTAACAGGTTGTTTTAATTAATTTCGAATCCGTATTTTTTAAGGATATCTTTAATTTTTGCTACACTTCCCATTTCCAGTATATCTTCCATTTCGATAGCGATATTATACGTACTTTCCAGTTCTTCAACCAGAACCAGATGGCTCATAGAATCCCATTCGGCTATAGCCTGATATTCTAATTCGTCGTTTACTGCTTCAACAGGAATTTCAAAAGCTCTTGCAAATACTCCGTGTAATTGTTCTATTGTACTCATTTTTTTTTTATTTAAATTAAATTGATATTGTTTTTATGTATTGATTTTTTTCACGCAGATTTTCAAAAGATTTAAGCGGATTTTATTGTCATTCCGAGGAACGAGGAATCTCCGCAAGAAACTAACGCACAGTATTTTTCTTAAATTGTCGAGCTACTTGTGGAGATTCCTCGTTCCTCGGAATGACAAAAACACACCAAAATCTGCGTAAAACTTTTTTTTTAAACCTTAGTATGCTTCCATTTTCCTTTTCTAAAGACAATTATACAGGCGACAGCCAATACAATTTCTGAAACAAGAATGGCTGTAAAAACACCATTTGATCCCAGTTCAAAAGAAATTCCTAAAGCGTAGGCGAGGGGAATCTGAACGATATAAAACATTAAAATATAAAGCCAGGTGACTACTTTTACTTCTCCGGCAGCGTTGAGCGCCCTGGAAATTACCATAGTATATCCCAAAAGAATATAGGCCATAGAAATAAAATGAATGTACCTTGTACTAAATGAGATTACTTCTGGAATATCTGTAAAGATTTTTACAACAGGAACAGCGAGAAAAATCCACGAAATTCCAATTAAAACCAAGAACCCCATGTTTAGCATTCCTGCTCTCCAAACTGATTTTTCGGCTCTGTCGGGTTGTTTGGCGCCAAGATTTTGTCCGGTTAATATTCCGGCTGCATTTCCTAATCCCCAGGCTGGCATTGTCGCAATCGAAGTTACCCGTTGCGCCAGAATGTATCCCGCAAGCGCATTAGGTCCAAAATGTGACATGATTTTGATCATAAACACCCAACTCGAAGCCGGAATAATAAACTGAACCGTTCCTCCAAAAGCGAGTTTTAAAACTCTTTTGAAAATTGCCAGATTAAATACCAACTGTGCTAATCCTATTTTCAGAACCGTTTTGCGTCTTAGAAGAAACCATGCCTGATAAAGCACACCAATAACCCTGGCAATTAATGTTGCTAATCCAACACCGAGTAATCCGTAAGCGGGAATTGGTCCCCAGCCAAAAATAAATATCGGGCACAATACAATGTTTAGCGCATTCGAAAGCCAAAGGATTCTCATAGCTGTAGAAGCATCTCCGGCACCGCGGAATATTCCGTTGATGACAATACGCAGAATCAGAAATCCGCTTGACGCAAACATGACGATTCCGTAAGTTGTTCCTTCCTGAACCATAGCGTCAGAAAGTCCCATGGCACTCATAATATCAGTTGTCCATATGGCACAAATAACACTTATAAGTATCGCAATTGGCGTGGTTGCATAAATAACCTGCATGGCGGTTTGTCCTGCCGCTTTGAATTTTTTCTCGCCAATTCTTCGCGAAATCATTGCCGATGCTGCGATTCCCAAGCCTATTGAAACCGAATAACAAAAGGTAATAAAAGTGGTTGTTGCTCCTGCAATAGAAATCGCATTTGTGCCTAATCTACTCACAAAGAACAGGTTTGAACACACAAATAAGGATTCCATCAAAAGTTCTGCAACCATTGGCACAGATAACAAAATGATGGTTTTGTTGATGCTGCCGGAGGTAAAATTACTTTCGGTTCCGGCAAGAGAACGCCTTAGAAGACCAAAAAAAGAGCGTGTTTTTAAAATAGCTTCTTTCATGCGTTTTCTTTTTCTGTTAGTACTTCTTCATGAATCAACTGATGCAGCGGATTTGGAATAAAACCGCTTTTTTTCATGTGTGGAAAACCAACCGTTTCTTCGTAACCATTATACAAACGTCGGCTATTGAAAATTAGACGTTTAAACTCCGGAATAAATAAATTGTATTTATCAAACATATCCTGTAATTCCGGATGTTCCTGCTGATATTCTAAAACAATATCGTGAACACAATTCCAGAAAGAGGTTTCAGAATAGTTTGCTGAAGTAATTAATACATCACTCAGGTATCTGAAAAAAGCATCAAAAACAGCAATAAGAATCGTTAATGGCGCATTTTCAGGATTTGGAGAAGCCACAAACATATTGTCGATAAATTCCTGGGGAAGCTTTTTCTTTCCTTCTTCATTAATCAAAATATCGCCCACAAAGTCCTGCAAAGCAATACGCGTTGGAACGTAATCTTTTAGAATAAGAATTACATTTTGTCCGTGCGGATCGATGCATAAAGAGTGTTGATAATAAATTTGAAGCACAGGTTTAAGATAAGCTCTCATATAAGCTTTTAACCATTGCTCTGTAGAAAGTCCTGATTTTATAATCAGTTCTTCTACAAGGCTTTTGCCATGATCGTCGACATATAATAATGCCGCCATTGTCATTAGATTTTCTCCGTGTTTCAGGGAGTTTACAGGACTCTCGCGCCACATTGCACCCAAATACTCATTGTATTGGTACGGCGGATTTACAATTTTACTGTAACTGGGATGTGTGTAAGAAACAGAAACCACTTCGCCTAAAAGCACAACTTCCATTTTTTGCAGGTGTTCGTCTTTTCTAAGTATATCTTTAAGATATTCTGTAAGACGTGGCGCAATCGACAATTGTTTGGGACACAAACCTCTAATGTGACTTGTGTTTAAGATCGACATCGACGTTTTTACATAATGTTTGTTGGGTTTGCTTTGATTAAAAAAAGTGCGAATACTTTGTTGCGGACTATAAATATCCTCGGTTAATTCTAACGGAATAAGATGTTTAGACGCAATATCATTAGCAAATTGCATAACCAGTTTATTTTGCCATTGCCATAAATGCACGGGAATAAAAATATAATCGTCCGGATTTACTTTTGACTGAATTAGTTTGTTTCTAAAGGTTTCTATTTTTTCAGAACCAATTTCATTTTCATAGAAAGTCTCATCATTCATATCCGTTTGAAGGCGCAAAGTTGCTCTGTTTTTATGAGCAGCAATCCAGACCAATTGTGTTTTTTGACCGGATTCAGGCGTGTAATTTTCGTAATCTTCAGAGTCAAAACCTATTCGGCCTTTGTTTACAATTACCCACGGATGACCGTCGAGACTGTGTTCGATGGTTTGAAAATCGGCATCGGCCAACTTTGAAGCTGACAAACGACGTTTCGAATGAATAAAAGCATCGGCATATAAAGTATGCAGCAATTCCTCAATATAATGGGCAAGTGTAAAAGAGTTAATCCCGAAAGTTTCCTGAAGTTCAATAAAGAAATTTGGAACATCAACGTGATCCAGTTTTACTTCATTTTCGATTTTATGAATACTTTCTTTGATAATATGCCAGTAATTCAGGAATCTTGGATAGGCAGAAAAACTGTAATAAATATTCTCTTTGTCAGTTTCTAATATAAAATGGGTAAGACCATTTTCGTCGGTGTTTATTATTTGTGGTTTCGCTACATCTTCACGCATTAATTCAGCAATGCTTTTAGCGAGTAGGTTTCGATTTACTTTATCCCAAGTCGCTGAATTGAGATGCTGTGCGTCTTTGAATGTGTTTTCTGGGGTTATCATCCTAGTTGTTTTTCTAATTATTTAATTGCTTTTTTTAGTTTGTTGATTAGCCTCCAGCTTTAGCTGGAGGTACTTAATGCACACAATTAGATGGCTTTAGCCAAATCGCGTATTTTTGGGTAAAGCCATTTAGATTGGTTTTTATAAACTCCAGCTAAAGCTGGAGCCTATTCAGAAAAATTTCGCGAAGCTTAAACCTTTGCGTCTTAGCGCCTTTGCGAGATTAATTTTATTCTCTAAAAAGCTTAACTTAACGACATTGACCGTCAGGACTATGTGTTAAATGTTTTTTATGAATTATACACAACTGGTTACTCGTTTATTAATTCCAAAACATTGGCTTCAGACAATTCCTGCGTGGTTTTTTGTACGCCAAATTGTTGAAAAGCAATTCGTTTTTCGACTTTATAAACTTCACGATTTGCCAGTTGATTTATAATCCATGAATTTCTGTAGGCGCCCATTCCCAGATCAGGAGTCGAAAGGCCATGTGTGTGTAATTCAGCATTTTGAACAAAAATATCCGTACCATTTTTGTCAATAGTATAATTGCGATTTACATTGAATAAACCATTTTCTAAACGTTGGATTTTGCTTTCGATTCCTGCAAGAATTCCCGGTTCTTTGTATTTATATCCTGTCGCCAGAATTACATAATCCGTTTGATCTTCAAAAGGCTGGTCTAATTCTGTGTGAATGAAATCCAGATTATACGATCCGTCAGTTTCTTCGTTAACGGAAGTCAGACGCATATTCGAACGTAATTCTACATTTAGAGGTTTATCTTCTAAACTCATTTCGTACAAACTATCGAAGATTTCGTTGATTAATTCCTGATCGATTCCTTTGTAAAGTCCGTGTTGTCTCGCCAAAAGCTGTTTTCGTTTTTCATCAGAAAGACTATGAAAATGATCTACATATTCCGGTGAAGTCAATTCAAGCGTTAGTTTTGATTTATTATCTAAAGGGAAAAAGTGAGATGAACGCGTAAACCATTTTAGCTGTAAACCATTCTCAGTTTCAGGCAAAAGATCACGGAAAACTTCGGCTGCACTTTGTCCGGAACCAATAATAGTAACGGCTGCATTTTTATTAATACGTGATTTGAAATTCAGGTATTTTGAAGCGTGAATTACATTTGGTAAAACTTCGTGATCGATAAAGTCTGGAATATGTGGAGAAGTTCCAGTGCCTAAAACAATTTTATTGGCATAATACGTAGCCGTGATACAAGTTTGCGTATTGATAACCATTATTTTATAAAGATCATCAACGTAATCAATCGAAACTACTTTATGCGAGAATTTGCAATTTGGCAATTGATTTGCAACCCATTTGCAATATTCGTTATATTCTCGTCTGTAAATGAAGAAATTTTCTCGGATATAAAATTTGTATAAACGACCGCTTTCTTTAATGTAATTAAGAAAGCTGTATTTATTTGCAGGATCCGCCATTGTGACCAAATCTCCTAAAAACGGAACCTGAAGCGTCGCATTATTTAACATAAGTCCCGGATGCCAGTCAAAACTTTCTGACTGATCAAAAAACAGTGCCGTTAGTTCTTCAACAGGTTCTATAAGAGCGGCAAGCCCAAGATTAAAAGGACCAATTCCGATCCCGATTACGGAGTATATTTTTTCTGTACTCATTGTGGTATTTTTTATGAATTAAACTTGAGTTGCTGAAACTGTATTGTTTTGAAAATCTTTGGCAGCAGGAAATTTTGCCCAATACCATTCTCTGTAGCAAAAGTTAAGATTGGCTTTTTTATGTGGCATTTCGATCACTTTTTCGATTTTAAAACCTACGTGTGCTTTGTTCATCATCGATGCAATAGAATCTACAGATCCTTCGCCAACCATTTTACCAACTTTTGGTTCTCCAAAAACAAAATCCATCATCGATTGTGTTGCCGGCGATCCGTATTTTAGTTTAGGATCTGTTGGCGCGATAAATTGATGTGTTCCATAATCTGACGGCAGAACATCATAATAATCTCCAACAATATCACGGCTTGCCCAATATACTTCGATATTAAAAGTAGGAACTCCATTTGCTTCACCAATAAAACTGTGCCCATGATCTCCCGGAAGTAACATTCTGTAAAAGGCTTCGATTTGGCGAATTGGCCAGTTCATTTGCCAGATTTTCAAAGCATGTTCGCGATGAAACCATTCGTGAAGCATCTCAATATCTTTGTCAATATCTACGGAACGCAAGGTTATAGTTACATTTTCTTTCTCGAAAAAGCGGCTGAAAACGGTCGTATTCTCTTTTGGATTAATAAGTTTTTTAGAGAAAAAATGTTTGTTTAGCGGGTTAGGATATTTTTTATAAACTGCAGGATTTGTTCTTGGCGCACTGGCTTCATCCATATTGTTTAGACTGGTTAACAGATTTCCTTTTACAACCAGTTTTGCACTATTGGTAAAATGACTTACAATACTTGTAGTATCGATATCTTCTTCATTTTTAAGAGCTTCATAAATAAGATTAAGAAGTGTCGTTTCGTCGGCCAGTTTATTTTTGCCCAGAATATTTACTACGCCAAACAAGTGGTTTACCAGAAGATAATATCCCCAGAAGTCAATAATTCTGCTTTCGGCAATAAACGATCTGCTTTCTTTACCAAAATCCGGAATCAGGCTTTCGAGTTCTTCCACTTTTCCCTGACGGAAAAAATAACCCTGATTGTCCCTAAAATAAAGTTTGGCCGGAAAAAGATTTTCATCAAATTCTACCAACATATTTTGCTGATGAAATTCTGATCCAAATCCGTATTTATTAAAAATACCAATAAGCGGCGTTATAGTAATATTTAGATATTGCTTAAACCATGATAGGGCGGTATCTGTTACAGATGCATCTTGTCTTTTGGCTGCTTCATTGATAAGATTTAGTATTCTTGGTGATTCGCCCAGAACGCCATCCTGGCAAAGAGAAGCAACCATCGTTACATTTTTGTTTGCATTAGCGCCATGAAAAGGATTTTGGCGAACGCTTGTACTAAAACCATCAATAATTTTATCATCATAAGTAACGGCGATAAAAGCAGGATCTGTAATAAGCTGTATTTGAGGATATTCTTTTTGTATATCTTTTCCCCAACTGGTTTTCATGAGTTGCGCTGCATCATAACCACGATTTAATTCATGGAGGTAATTAACGCGAAATGAATTAGTGATTTTTACATGCAGAGAGAATTTATACATCCATTCGCTTTCAGCATTATAGACGGTTCTAACAGATGAAGTTGCTGTGTACGAAGGTCCAAATTGCCCTAAACTAAAAAGAAGCTGCTTCGATTGCATTTCTTTTACTTCCTTTTGATCTAACAAATAATTAGCTTCCCAAGGATGAGCAGGAACTACTTTATAATTGGAATAAAAATCGAGTAATTCTTTCGAATGTGCATCTGCGTATTTTAAGATTTCTTCTCTCAGATAATCTGTAATCAAATAATCTGCAGCGCTTTTTTCTATTACATTCTCCGGATGAATCAGGAAAAAGTGCAAACCAAATTTCCCTCCGGTTTCAGGTGAATATTTCAGCAGTTCGTCTTTGGTAAAACCTTCTCTGCTTTTAGGCAAAGGATGAACCGTGTGTCCTAAAATCAATGATTGCTCAGATGCAATAAATGTTTGCTCAGGACTATTGGCTGTATGATCGCTGTTTTTATAATGTTCCAGATAAAGTGCCAGATTATCGATACTGTTTTCCATACGTTTTTGCGTAGGAAGTGCATCGATATCAGGATAATCTGTTTTAGCATATTCGCTCACAAGTTCAAGAAATTCCATTGGATTTATTTCTCTGAATTCATCAGATGCAATTGTGCACGATACAATTGGAAAACCAAAAGAGTGAACGCCACTTTCAGAAAAATAAGTCAGCGGTGCAAAAACTTCCTGACCAATCGCAGTAAAATCGAATCTTAGAAATGAGCTGTGATCAATTGTCTGCATAAAATCTGCCAGCGTCTGATCGTATTTCGGAATACCTTCGTAGCGGCTCCAATTACTAAATTCCCTGCAGTAACAATTAATCAGGGATTTAAAATTTACCTGTTCTGCCAGTTGGCGAAAATTAGTTAAGTCTGTGGTATTCATTTCCATTTTGTTTAATAAGGTTAAGAATGTTTTTGATATCGTTTAGGGTTGTAAGCGGATTAAAAATGGTGAACTTCAAATAGAATTCTCCGTTTACTTTTGTACTGGCGACTAAAACTTCTCCGCTAAAAAAGAGTTTTTCTTTTATATACTGGTTCACTTCGCAAGAGGTAGATTCAGCCGGGCCATCAAGATACCTGAATACTAAAACGCCTAAATCTGAATGGCATAAAAGCTCAAAGTTTTCATCAGATTCAATGATTTCGGCAGTTTTTTGGGTTGTTTCTATTATCGTATCCGTAAACTGTCCTAGTTTTTCTTTGCCCAGATAACGAAGTGTAAACCAAAGTTTGAGCGCATCAAAACGACGTGTACTTTGTATAATCGATTTATTGATTTGCGCCGGAAGTGCATCGTAGTTCTGCTCCTTTGGATTCAGATAATCAGCATGATGCTTGATAATATTAAGATGCAGTTTGTCTTTTACAATAAAAGCACTGCTGCTTATGGGCTGAAAAAATGATTTATGATAATCGATTGTTACAGAATCTGCGAGTTCGATTCCGTTTAAAAGATGTCTGTGTTTCTCGGTCAGCAATAATCCGCAACCGTAAGCTGCATCTACGTGAAGCCATAAATTATTGCGGTTTGCAATATCAGCAATAGCTTTTAGCGGATCGACGTTTCCAAAATCTGTCGTACCGGCAGTTGCCGTAATCGCAATTGGAATATTGCCTTTTTCTATTTCCTGAGCAATTGCTTTTTCGAGTTTTTCAGGATCCATACGGTATCTTTGATCCACACCAACATGCACAATTGCCTGTTCTCCAAGACCCAAAATCCAGGCATTTTTATGATTGCTAAAATGAGCTTTGTCTGAAACAAAAACTCTGAATTTTGAAGCATCCGGAGGAAGACCTTCCAGTTTTATATTCCATTTTTGATATTCTAACGAATAATAATCCCTGGCTAAAAGCAATCCCATTAAATTGCTTTGAGAACCTCCGGCTGTAAAGATACCGTCGCCTTTAGTATACCCAATTTGTTCGCTTGTCCAGTCTATAAGTTTGCGCTCCATAAAGGTTCCGCCCGCACTTTGATCATACGTATCCTGAGATGAATTTATAGCACTTATCAATACTTCTGCCGCCAATGCTGGTATTACGACAGGACAGTTTAAGTGTGCAATATATTCCGGAAGGTGATATGCCGTGGCATGTTTTACATAGAGTTCATCGACTTCATCAAGCAGACTTTCATAATCGGGCAGAGGCGAGGCAAAATCTACAGCTTCGACTTTTGACCTGATTTCGTCAGGTCTGATGCCGCTAAAAGGCTTTTTGTTGTTTTTAAGAAAATTAGAGACACGTTCTTGTGCTAATTTTACAGCTTGAGCATATTCAGTACCGGAATTCTGATGAAAAATGTCTTTATACAAATCCTGTTCCGGCAAAAGTCCTTTTTCAGCGACTTCTTCATTGATTAGTGTGGTATTCATAGTGGTATTTATTTAGGGGTTTTAGTTATTATTTACTCGAGGTAAATGACTTTTTTAGACAAAGGCGTCCTTTTCTTTTTAGATGATTTTAAGCTTTCAGGATAATAACCGAGATAGAGAAGACCTAATGATTTTTCGTTTTCTGCCAGACCAAATTCAGCAACATAATCTATCGCTACGCCTTTGGTACTCCAGTAACTGCCAATTTTATGTGCCGTGCAGGTAAGTGCAATATTTTGCACTGCAGATGCTACTGCTGCGATCTCTTCCCATTCAGGGAGATCAATTTTAGTGTTTCTTACCATTACGACCCCAATAATACAGGCAGCATTTAAGGGATAGTTTCTTAGATAACTTAATTTCTCATTTTGGGCTTCAGGCGATAATTCATTATAAAAATCCTTGTAATAATGTGCCATATATTCTCCGTATTGCTTGAGGTATTTTCCTTTAAAAACAATAAATCTCCAGGGCTCCGTCATTTTATGATTTGGAGCCCAAGTAGCATTAATCAGGATTTCGTCGAGAAGGTTTTTGGGTATTTCTTTTTTTACAAACTCATTGGCGAATATGCTTCTTCTATTACGAATATTCTTCGAAATCTTTTTTAATTTATCAGAAGAATCTGATTGCTTGATTTTACTGGCTTCGTTGCTAATTATCATATTTTTTTCAAAATTTTTAAGAAAATTCTTTTGATTTTAATGAAATAAAAATATATTTGTAAGTAAATATTATTTAGAATAAATAAAAATAGTGCGCAACAAATGTATAAATTAATCTGAATAAAAAAAATAAATGTGAAAAAAAATATACGAATGCCCGTACATATTGGCTTAACAGTTTTTGATGGTGTTTTTGTATAGTATTGATTACAAATGATTTATTTTTTAACAACCCCTATCTTTTAATAACTAAAAAACGAATTGAAAAAATGAAATCACAATCAATTATTGCAGACGAAAGACCTGCAGAAACAGTTTTAAATTTTGAGATTCCTACAAAACCATTAATCGTAGTAATAACGCCTCAGGAGAGGAATATTTTGTCGAATGTGGGCAACCTTTTGGTAAAGGCATTTGACCATTATGAAAACCCGGATTATATAGCTGCTCTTCATCTTCATGCATTTCAATTGCTTCCGGAACGCATTAGCAGAATTTTAAGTCAGTTTGGTACTGATTTTTCTGCAAATCAGTATGGTGCGATTGTATTTCAGGGACTTTTAGAGGTCGATCAGGATGATTTGGGACCAACACCTCCAAACTGGCAAGGAGCAGATTATGCAAAACTGAATAAATACGGTTTTATTTGTTCGCTTCTTCACGGTGCGGTGCCATCAAAACCAGTGCAATATTATGCGCAGAGAAAGGGCGGAGGTCTTTTGCATGCTGTGATTCCGGATGAAAAAATGGCAGCAACACAAACAGGTTCAGGATCAAAAACAGATTTGTATGTACATACTGAAGATGCTTTTTTACTGAATCAGGCTGATTTTTTGAGTTTTTTATATTTAAGAAATGAAGAACGAGTTCCGTCGACTTTATATTCGATTCGTTCTCATGGAGAAATGAACCCCATTATGGAAAAGTTATTTGACCCAATTTATCAATGTCCCAAAGATGCCAATTATGATTATGAACAAGTAGTTTCAGGTCCTTTGGCATCTGTTTTATACGGGAATAGAGAACTTCCTTTTATTCGTTTTGATGCTGCTGAACAAATATTCAACGAAAATGCCGGACAAACTACTGAGGCTTTGTATAATTTGAAGGAGTTCTGGAATGAGGCCAAAGAGCTTATAAACAGTGAATATATCCCAAATTCCGGCGATGTTATTTTTGTAAACAATCATTTATGTGCACACGGACGAAGTGCTTTTATTGCCGGACAACGCGAAGAAAACGGTAAGATTGTAAAATGTGAACGCCGCCAAATGTTGCGAATGATGAGTAAAACGAGTTTAATACATATGAGAGCTGTAACCCAAACTGATAATCCCTATTTTATTATGGAAGAACATTTAGGGAATATTTTTGATCTGGAATAGTTTTATCTTGATTGCGTTCACGAGCGGTATGCTCGCGCGGGCATAAAAAAGGAGAAATATAAAACCCGTATGTTAAGATGTCCTACGCCACAAAGTGCGTTGCGGTTGTTACCAATACCGCCATCATACCATACGGGTAAATTATTTTTTTAAATGTTCGTTGAAAAGTTTAATTATTCAACATCCAGATAAGGATTTAAAATTTCTGCTAATTCGTTTAACCAGTAAAAACCTTGTTCGAGGTTTATTTTTTCGGTTTCGAGGGTTTCGCAATCTCGCATTACGCTTAAGGCGAGAACGTAATTTAGTTTTCTAATGGTTTTTGCCATTAGTTCAGGATCGATCGAATTGCTAAAGAAATCATTTAAACGCAATTCGGTTTCTTTTGAAAGGGTGTTTGTACTCATAATCTTTACTTTAAGGATATAAAACCCGTATAGCTTAGGTGTCCTACGCTGTAAAGAGAGCGTTGCAGTTGTTTCCAATACCGCCACCATACCACACGGGCAAGAATTTTTTCTGAGTTCATAATCTTTACTTTTAGGACTGCGAAGATACCAAATAAACCTCGTGATTAGTAGGTTTTCTTAATTTTTGTAAAACAATATGTTATCTAATTTTATAAATAGAAAAAGCCGGTAAAAATATCTTTACTGGCTTTTTTATGCATTTATTTCTTGTAATGTGCGATGAAATTTTTAAATTAGTAAAATATACTCCTGTAATAAATTAAAATATACGCCTTTGGATAAAGTAACTAAACATATTAAAGATTCATTTTTTTTATTTAAAGACGATCTTTATCAATTGCGTTATTTATTTAATTCGCCTAAAATGATGGTAGATAGTTTATTAAAACTTCCCATTATAAATCATAATCCTTTAAAACAATTTCTTTCGTTAAAAACTTCTTTCTGTAAAGTCAAAATGTATTACAGGGAAATTGAAGATGGTTTTTGGCTTTTGGCTTTGTACATGAATATCAAAGAAAATTTAGTTACAAAATCATATTATGACAAAGAGGTTTTAAGCGAATATTATTTACTGACTTTTTCTGTGTTTGAGTATAAATTTCCGGTAAAAGATGCTGCACCAATAACACTTTTAAGTACCTGCTGGACTTTTAGCAAGCCAGATACTGAGATATCAAGTTATTTTTATGAAGGCTCAAACGGTAAGTTTTTCAGTTTTGCCATAACTAAGGAATGGGCCAGTAAAAATTTTACTTCAAAAAAATTCAAACAGTCAAAAGCGATCAAAAAGTTTTTAGATGGTAACAAAGGTTCTTATACCTGGCTGGATATTGTGCCGGAAGCTCATCCGTTAGCCAAAGAATTATCTGATGCAATAGAAAATGTAAATGCTACTGAAAGTGATAAACCGGCTTTAAAGAAAAAATCAATGAAACTGATCACGGAGTTTTTTAATAATTCTTTTGATGATAGCCGTATATTGGATAACGTTTCCTTAACCAATTCAGATTATCATAATGTAGCAAAGGCCGAGAAAATAATCTTACATAGTCTGCATCTTCCATTTCTTGGTATCGAAACAATAGCAAAGGAAGTAAATACATCTCCCACAAAATTAAAATCAAATTTTAAAACTGTTTTTGGCTTTTCGATGTTGCGATATCATAAAGAAAAAAATATGGTTTTAGCGATGCAGTTAATTCAAAATTCGAATATTCAAATTCAGGATATTTCGCTTTTAACAGGGTATGATTCTGCCAGTAGATTTGCTGCAAGTTTTAAAAAACGATTTGGTCAACTGCCTTCAGAGGTGCGTTTTTAATCTTCACAAAATTTTTTTTTCCAAAAACGGACTTCATTTTTTCTAAAATACTGAAAAAAAATACTTTTTGCTGTTTTAAATTAATTATTTGATTTTTAGTGTTTTATAAAAATAGAAAAAGTGGTATAAATAAATATTTTCTTTCAAAATAAATCATTTTATTTTTCTTTTTAAAAATGTCCTAATTGACCATTAGCAGGTTATGTTTTGATATAAATTTGACGATCCAAAAATAATATTCAGACCTATAGAAATAAATAAATTGCTGTAATGGTGGAGTTTAACGGCTTATTACCAAATTGCAATTTTTTTTATAACAGTTTTAATTGATTTTGGTATTCAGCTTAAAATAACTTTTTCGATTATCTCGTTTTTATGTTTTCAACCTGCAGGGTCAATTGTTTTATAAGATGTATAGTTTTATTTGTATCACTATATTTTTCATCTCTGTATTATCAAAAAATTAGCCTTACAATTCTGCATATGTGGAATGGTTTAAAACGTAATCAAAATCACTCAAAAAATACTTTTAGTGATCCCTATTTTCCATTTCTTCTTTTTCAGGAAAATTATAACAGTGAAATTAAATCTGTAATCAGATCATTTTTCGCAGCAGATATTTCTATTCAATTACATCCTTCAGTTATTAAAATAAAAAACTCAGACAACAAACCTTTTTTACACACTTTACGTATGTAGTAAAATTGTTATGGTTTTTTGCCTGCTGAAAACGGATTTTATTAGATAAAAAACAATGCTGATTGCGTCATTATAATTTGATATCAATCATAAAAATATTCAGGGATAAATTATTTTCCCGAATTACATTTTACAGAATTTTAATTATTTACATATGGGGAACTTTACTTATTTAAAAAATTTATCGGCTAATAAAAAAAGAGGTTTGAACAGGCTTCAGGTCTGTTTGGACAGCAAAAAACAGTTAGCCTGTTTTTTATTTATTATTTTATTTCTGAGTTTTAAATCTACAGCTCAAAACAATTTCAGCCTTCAGAGTCCGCAATTCTACAAAGTGATTTCTTTTGGTGAAAAAATTGATTTTGGAGATATTGATTCTTCAATATCCTGGACCGTTTCCAATTCTCAAAGCAATATTAATGTCAATTTGCACGGAAACGAAATTAATAATTATGTATTTGATGAAACTGGTGAATATGACATTCATTTTCAGGAAAATAAAAAGCATGATGACGAATGTATTCATCCAATGTATGCAGAAAGATTTCGTATAAAAGTTGAGCCTGTTAAATTATCTTTTGATTTTTCTAAAATACAGTTTTCAGAAAAATTAGAAAAAGGGAGAAATTATAACGATTTAATAATCACTGTTCCTGTACAAATTGTAACTAAAAACACTTCGATTACAAAATTATCTGCACCAGGTATGTCGGTTACCGGATTAGAGGTTTCACTTACTGCCCAACCAGTTGAAAAGGAGATTATACTGACTAACAAAGTTCAATTATTAAAATATAAAGTATCAGGAATGATCAGTAGGGAAACCTATTTGATGTTTGATTTTTATGATTTTAATAATCAGGTACAAACTTATAATCTTCGTCAGATAATAAAATAATTGTATTATATATGATAAAAAATTACGCTACCGTAAATCAAATGCTGAACTTTAAAAAAGCAATATTTTTGTTTTTTGTATTTTTCACGTTCAGCCAAATATCAAATGCTCAATGTTCTAAACCACCAGTAGGATGTTCTACTACTGATTTATCAAATTTTGGATTCGCTTCAAATAATGATGCCGCAACTATCGAGTATGATAATTTTGTTTCGAGCTGGCATACAACAGTTGTCAGGACTGCAGATGGCTCTTTTCAGACTTGGGGAGAAACAATTGCAAATAATGGAACTGGAAATGAGTTAGCCCCAAAAACAATAAATAAAGCAAATTTTCCAGGTTTAACTACTGGTGCTGTTCCTTTGAAAGTGGCGCTGGGAAGTAATTCATCTAGTAATGTTCAGGGTATTCTTTTAGCGACAGATGGTTTATATGCCTGGTCTAAAGCTGGTGCTGTAATTGATGCTACGCTTACTCCAAGTTCAGTTTTTCAAAAAATTGCAATTGGCGGTAATGCCAATGGTTTGCCTACAGGTGTGGCTCCCGGAGATGTTAAAATGATGTTTGCCACTTTTAAAACATTAGCTATAACAACTTGTGGCGGAGATGTTTGGGTGATTTCACAAATCCCAAATGCAAGGGGTAATGGAGCAACTGGAAACAATACAACATGGTATAGAGTTACAACTTCAGAAACCGGAAATCCTTTTTTAACTGGTGTTGTTGCCTGTAGAGGAAGCGCTGATGGTCTTATGGCATTAAAATCTGATGGCAGTGTTTATGTATGGGGAACTAGCTCATTATTAGGTGATACATCTGGCTTTACGACACAGACAAGAGCAGCAAAAATGACATTGCCAAGTGGAATAACTCCAAAAATGATTGGTTCGTCAGGAAGTTCTGCAACACGATCTTATTATATTTTGGCAACTGATGGTAATTTATATTCCTTAGGAAAAAATAGTAATAAACAACTTGGGGATTGGACAACGACTGATAGATTTGCATGGGTTCAGCCTAGATATAACTCTGCAACGGGTCCTGTAATGAACAATATTAAATGGTTCAGTCCACAGGAACATGATTTTAACTATGGTGCAATTAATGTACTTAACAGTAATAAAAACATTTATGCATTTGGTACGAACAACGGTTTATTACTTGGTGTTACAGGCGGTAACAGTGACCCTGTTATTCCTAACGGTTTAACTGCTGCAGATAATATTATTGCTGTAGAAACAGGAGGTCACACCTCAATGATTGTTAAAACTTGTGAAGCTAAATTTGGTTATGTAGGTCATAGAATTAGTGGTAGTATGGGTGACGGTACAAATGCCTCTACTAATGAAGCCAGTTATACTTTTGCGACGGCTGCCGTACAAATTTGTGGTGCCGAATCGAATCCAGCTATTCAATCTGCTTCTACAGGTGGCGGACCAGATTCTAAATATTGTGTTGGTGATCCTGTTTTATTAACTCCAACTCCGGCCGGTGGTACATTAAGTGTAGTAAGCGGTCCGGCAACTTTAACAGGTAATACAGTAAATTTTACTGCTGCAGGTACAGCGGTAATTAAATATACTGTTGCAAATGCTTGTGGAGCTCCTACTGAAACAAGCAGAACTTTTGAAGCATCGCTTTGTCCTATAGATTTAGAGGTTACAAAAACAGTCGATAATGTTAATGCCAGTGTAGGTAGTAACAGTACTTTTACCATTACAACTAAAAATAATGGACCGTATAAAGCTACCGGAGTTAAGGTAAATGATGTTTTACCTGCTGGTTATACTTTTGTAAGTGCAACACCTTCAACAGGAACCACCTGGACAGCACCAGACTGGACTGTTGGCAGTCTTACAAATGGTACAAGTGCAACTTTATCGATTGTAGCAACCGTAAATGCTTCTGGACCATATGCTAATACAGCTACCGTTACCGGAAATGATCCTGATACAAATACTGCAAATAATAGTGCAACAGCAACACCTTTAGTACAAACTAATCTTTCGGTTACTAAAACTGTAAGTACAGGTACGCATAATGTAGGGAGTGATGTAACCTTTACGATTACTGCTTCTAATGCGGGACCAAGTAGTGCTACTGGAGTTACCGTAAACGATGTGCTTCCCGCAGGTTATACTTTTGTTAGTGCAACGCCTTCAACAGGAACCTGGTTAGCACCAAATTGGACTATTGGAAATCTTGCAAATGGAGGAAGTGCAACCCTTAGTATTGTAGCAAAAGTGAATGCGACTGGTTCTTATGCCAATACTGCTACTATTTCTGGAGGACAGAATGATCCAACTCCGGGTAATAATTCAGGATCTGCTACAGCAACGGTAAATCACGCACCGGTTGCTAATGATGATGATCTTAGTGCTTCTCCTTTAACAGAAGATGGTGCTGACGGTACTGTAAATGTACTTTCTAATGATACAGATGAAGACGGTAATCCAACTGCCCCAGTAAATGGAGCGGGACAATTTACTGTAGATTTAAATCCAGCTTTACCAGGTATTCAAACAACATATACTGATGCTAAAGGTGTTTGGACATTAAATACAACTACAGGAATTGTAACTTTTAATCCGGCAGACAATTATA
>NZ_JRLF01000010.1 GCF_001404985.1 Flavobacterium aquidurense | reverse complement strand
TAGCCGTAACAGTAAACACAACTCCGGCTAAACCTTTATTGAGTTCTGTAACCCAACAAACATGTGCAGTAGCAACGGGTAGTTTTACTATTACAAATTATGACGCAGGTTATACTTATGTCATAAGTCCTTCAGCAGGAGTTAATCAAACAGGAAATACAATTACAGCTCCAGCAGGTAGTTACACAATAATTGCAAAAGTAAATAATTGTGAATCTTTAAGCTCAAGTGCCGTTATTGATTCTAAAATTTGTGCCAATGAAGATAATACCTATCCGGCACAAACTTCGGCAACAACGACTACGACAGTTGGAAACGTAACATCAAACGATACGCTAAACGGATTACCGGTAACATCGGCAGATACGAACGTAACTCCAATTACCAATGGACCATTAAGTATTGATGCCAATGGTGAACTGACTTTGGACCCGAATACAAAATCGGGAACTTATACGATCACCTACACGATCTGTGAAGAAGGGGCAAACCCAATCAACTGTGCATCAAACACGGCTACGGTTATAGTTGAAAACACTATTGTTGCCAATGTAGATAATACGTATCCGTCACAAACTGCATCAGCAACAACGACCACAATAGGAAACGTAACATCAAACGATACGCTAAACGGATTACCGATAACATCGGCAAATACCAATGTAACACCCATTACCAACGGACCATTAAGTATTGATGCCAATGGTGAACTGACTTTGGACCCGAATACCAAATCGGGAACTTATACAATCACTTACACGATCTGCGAAGAAGGGGCAAATCCTGTAAACTGCGCATCGAATACAGCGACTGTTGTGGTTGAAAACACGATTGTTGCCAATGTCGATAATACCTATCCGGCACAAACTGCATCAACAACAACAACAACAATAGGAAATGTTACAACAAACGACACCTTAAACGGATTACCGGTTACGGCAGCCAATACGAACGTAACACCAATTACAAACGGACCATTAAGTATTGATGCCAATGGTGAACTGACTTTGGACCCGAATACAAAATCGGGAACTTATACAATCACCTACACGATCTGTGAAGAAGGGGCAAATCCTGTAAACTGCGCATCCAATACAGCGACTGTTGTGGTTGAAAATACTATTGTAGCGAATGTAGATAATACCTATCCGGCGCAACCTTCGGCAACTACAATTACAACAGTTGGAAACGTAACCTCAAACGATACACTAAACGGATTACCGGTAACATCGGCAAATACGAGTGTAACACCAATTACCAACGGACCATTAAGCATTGATGCCAATGGTGAACTGACTTTGGACCCGAATACCAAATCGGGAACATACACGATTACCTACACGATCTGTGAAGAAGGCGCAAACCCGGTAAACTGCGCATCGAATACAGCGACTGTTGTGGTTGAAAACACTATTGTTGCCAATGTAGATAATACCTATCCGGCACAAACTTCATCAGCAACAACAATAGGAAACGTAACCTCAAACGATACACTAAACGGATTACCGGTAACATCGGTAAATACGAACGTAACTCCAATTACAAACGGACCATTAAGTATTGATGCGAATGGTGAACTGACTTTGGACCCGAATACAAAATCGGGAACTTATACCATTACCTACACGATCTGCGAAGAAGGAGCAAATCCTGTAAACTGCGCATCCAATACAGCGACTGTTGTGGTTGAAAACACGATTATAGCGACTGTCGATAATACTTATCCGGCGCAACCTTCGGCAACAACAATTACGACAATAGGAAACGTAACATCAAACGATACATTAAACGGATTACCGGTAACATCTGCAAATACAAACGTAACACCCATTACCAACGGACCATTAAGCATTGATGCCAATGGTGAACTGACTTTGGACCCGAATACAAAATCGGGAACTTATACGATCACCTACACGATCTGTGAAGAAGGGGCAAATCCTGTAAACTGCGCATCCAATACAGCGACGGTTGTGGTTGAAAATACGCTTGTAGCGACTGTCGATAATACCTATCCGGCGCAAACTTCGGCGACTACAACGACTACAATAGGAAACGTAACCTCAAACGATACGTTAAACGGATTACCGGTTACGGCAGCCAATACAAGTGTAACACCCATTACCAACGGACCATTAAGTATTGATGCCAATGGTGAACTGACTTTGGACCCGAATACAAAATCGGGAACTTATACAATCACCTACACAATCTGCGAAGAAGGAGCAAACCCTGTAAACTGCGCGTCCAATACAGCAACGGTTGTGGTTGGTAACGGAATAATTAATGCAGTGACCGAAAATACGCTTCCAATAAATGGCAGTATCGGAGGAACTACTTTATCATTAATTAATAACGATACTTTAAACGGAAATCCGGCAATTATCTCAAATACTCCGGGAGGAGTAATCTTAAAACCTGTTAATGTACCAACAGGATTAATTTTAAATTCAGACGGAACGATAACAGTAAGCGCAGGAACGCCAATAGGTATTTATGAAGTTGAATATAGCATTTGCGAATATTTAAATCAAACCAATTGTTCAACTGTAAAAAGTTACATTCCGGTAACAGGAGCAGTTTTACAAGCAAACAATGACAATGCAGGAACTGTAGACAGCAATAAAGGACAAAGTTCATCAACAAATATATTTAGTAACGATACATTAAACGGAGTGGCACTTAATCCTGCAACTGTTGTTTTAACGACTGTTGTTTCGAATCCTAACCTAATTTTAAAAGCAGATGGTACAATAGAAGTAAAACCAGGAACGTTACCAGGAAATTATGAGTTGACATATCAAATTTGTGAACTTTTAAATAGTTCTAATTGTAGTCAGGCTGTTGTAAAAATTAAAGTTGTGAATATTGTAGAAGCTAATCCGCCAACGGCACCATTAACCCAAATTGTTCTTAATAATGAAGGAGTAGTAAATGTGGACGGAATAAATGGTTCGCTTGAATTCATAAATGTTTTGGATAATGATTTATTAAAAGGTTTACCAATTAATTCTTCGGATGTCGTAATTACAAATACACCAAAAAACAATTATTTTGAGTTTAATGCAGACGGAACAGTAAATGTGAAACCAAATACTCCCGGAGGAAATTATTCATTAATATATCAGGTTTGTGAAAAATCAAATTCAGGTAATTGTGCTACAGCAACGTTAAATGTTTTTGTAGAAGTTCCTGCAATTGCAATCATCAAAACAGCGGTCTTTAATGATGAAAATGCCAGCGGATATGCAAATGCAGGTGAAACCATTACTTACAAATTTAAAGTAACCAATACCGGAAACGTTCCATTAAGACGAGTTATGGTTTCAGATCCTTTACCGGGTGTTATTGTATCCGGACAAGCAATTGATTTAGAAATAAACGAATCAGATGAGAATAATTTTACGGGTACTTATAAAATTACACAAAGTGATATAAACAAAGGCAGTGTAAGCAATCAGGCAAGTGTAAAAGCTGTCAGTGATAAAGGAGTTGTAGTCGAAGACATGTCTGATGACGAAAACAACACTGGCGACAAACCAACAGTATTGCCTTTAAACGGGTGTGTTATAAAAGTTTTTAATGCATTTTCTCCAAACGGAGATGAGAAAAACACAAGATTCTACATACAAGGATTAGAATGTTATCCTGATAATACAGTAGAAATATACAATCGTTGGGGCGTTTTAGTATACGATATTGATAAATACAACAATGAAGATCGTGCTTTCAAAGGTTTTTCTGAAGGACGTACAACTGTAAAACAAGCAGACGGATTGCCGGTAGGAACCTATTTCTACATATTGAAATATAAAGACAGCGGTTCTAATTCGCATGAAATGTCAGGTTATTTATATATAAACAAATAAAAAATACAAGCGGTTTGGTTGAGTCCGACCGCTATTTAAAGCTTTTTAAATGAAAAAGATAATTTTAATTTTCATGTTTTTTTCCGTTGTGTGTTCGGCGCAGCAAGATTCTCAATTTACCCAATACATGTATAATACCATTACGATCAATCCCGCATATGCAGGTTCTCGCGGCGTATTAAGTGTTTTTGGTTTATATCGTACGCAATGGGTTGGTCTTGATGGCGCACCAGAGACTAGTACTTTCTCTGTAAACACTCCTTTAAGCAATAGCAATTTAGGACTAGGAGTTTCCCTGGTTAACGATAAAATTGGTCCAACTAACGAAAACACTTTGTCTGCAGATTTATCCTATACGGTTCCAACATCAGAAACCTACAAACTTTCTTTTGGAATTAAAGCCACAGCAAATCTTTTTAATTTAGATGTAAATAAATTAAGTTTTGAAGATCAGGGAGATCCGCAATTTCAGGATTTAAATAATAAAATTACACCCAATATTGGAGCAGGTGTTTATTGGCATTCAGATAAGGCTTATTTAGGATTATCAGTTCCTAATTTTATCGAAACCAATAGATACAATGACAATGACACAGCTATTTTTAAGGATAAAATCAATTACTATTTTATGGCAGGTTATGTCTTTGATCTTGATTATTACATCAAATTCAAACCGGCATTACTAACAAAAATGGTACAAGGAGCTCCGCTTCAGGTTGATGTTTCGGGTAACTTTATGTTCAATGATAAATTTGTAGTGGGCCTTGCCTATAGATGGAGCGCATCAGTGAGTGCTATGGCAGGTTTTCAGGTATCAGATGGTTTGTATATAGGGTATGGTTATGATCATGAAACAACAAATTTAAGAAGGTATAATTCAGGATCGCATGAAATTTTCCTTCGTTTTGAGTTCTTTAATAATTACAATAGAATTACGTCACCAAGATTCTTCTAATAAATTCGATCCATGAGAATAAAAAATTTAAAATATATCGTTTTATTTTTACTGTTTTGTTCAAATGCAATTGCACAAACGCCAAGTATAAAAGAGGCAAATGATAAGTATGAAAATTTTGCTTATGTAGATGCAATAAAAGCTTATGAAAGTATTGCAAATAAAGGTTATAAAGACGAAAAAATGTTTCAGCGTCTTGGTAATTCCTATTATTTTAATGGAGAATTGCTTAATGCCTTAAAATGGTACGATGAATTGTTTGCTATGAACGAGCAGCAAGAACCGGAGTATTTGTACAGATATTCACAATGTTTGAAATCAAAGGGAAATTATGCTAAAGCAGATACAATTTTAGAAAAGTTCAATCGCAAATTGACAGAAGATAAAAGAGGTATTTTATTCGAAAGCAATAAAAATTATTTAGAAGAAATAAAGTCTAACTCCGGAAGATATGAAATTGCAGATGCGGGAGTTAATTCTAATTATTCTGACTATGGAAGTGCTATTTTAGACAATAAATTAATTTTTGCTTCAGCAAGAGATACAGGCGCTGTAGTGAAGAAAAATTTTAAATGGACCAATAAATCCTTTACTAATCTATATAGTGCCGAATTAATGTTAGACGGAAGTGTAGGGATTCCGCAGCGCTTTCATAAAAAAGTAAATACAAAGTTCAATGAATCAACACCTGTTTTTACAAAAGACGGAAGAACAATGTATTTTACCCGAAACAATTTTTTAAACGGAAAAAGAGGCAGAAGCGAAAAGAAAATTACTTTATTAAAATTATACAAAGCAACCTTAATTAATGGCGAATGGTCAAATATAGAGGAACTTCCCTTTAACAGTAATCAATACAGCGTGGCACATCCGGCATTAAGTCTGGATGATAAAACATTGTATTTTGCATCTGATATGCCGGGAACATTAGGACAATCTGATTTGTTTAAAGTAAAAATAAATGATGACGGGAGTTTTGAAAAACCTGAAAATTTAGGAACTTCAATTAATACCGAGGGCAGAGAAACTTTTCCTTTTATCTCCGGTGATAACGAACTTTATTTTGCCAGCGACGGAAGACCTGGTTTAGGCGGACTTGACGTTTTTGTTTCAAAAATAAACAAAGACGGTTCATATGATGAAATCCAGAATCTTGGAGAACCAATAAATAGTAAACAAGATGATTTTGCTTTTATAATTAATAGTAAAAACAGAAACGGCTTTTTTTCTTCTAACAGAGAAAACGGACATGGATTCGATGATGTATATCGCTTTACAGAAACCAGAAGACTTATTTGCGAGCAAGAATTATCAGGTACAATTACAGATGCAGATACAAATGAAGTTCTTGCAAATGTAACATTGATTTTGTTTGATGAAACGAAACAAAATGCAATACAAGTTATTTCGGACCAAAATGGAAATTATATTTTCCCGAATGTCAAATGTGGTAAAAAATATACCATAAAAACATCCAAAAACGATTATGATATAAAGGAAATTACGGTAGCAATAAAAAAAGGTACAGGAAAAACAACTTTACCAATTTCGCTCGAAAAGAAAGCCATTCCGTTAGTTGCTAAAACTATAATGATAAAAACAGTGGCAGTTAAATCTGTAAAAATGAAACCTATTGCTGTTGGTACAGATTTAGCAAAAACACTTAATATTCCTATGAACTTTTTTGATTTAGGCAAAGCTACCATCAGAAAATCATCAGAACCACAGTTGCAGAAAATTGTCGATGTATTAAAACAATATCCAACATTAAAACTCGATATTCGTTCGCATACAGATAGTAGACAATCGGCTTCGAATAATATGATTCTTTCAGAAAAACGAGCCCAATCAACCAAAAACTGGCTAATTAGTAAAGGAGTTGACGGAAGTCGATTATCAGCAAAAGGATTTGGAGAAACACAATTGGTAAATAAATGCGCCGATGGTGTAAAATGTACAGAACAACAACATCAACAAAACCGACGCAGTGAATTTATTATTACTAATTTATAATAATTTGCAGAGTAATTAATTATCAGCAACAAACATCTGGTTAATTTCGCTTAGCAATTCAAATTCATTTATAGGAAACATTTCAAGAACCATTTCTAAGACAAGAGAAACATTTATGGGATTTTTGTTGGTGCTTGACCTTTTATCTCCTTCATTATCCAGTGTCAAAATACACATTTTTATCATATTGGTAATTACGCAACCAATCTCATAATAATTGATATTAACTTGAGTCGTATAAACGTCTGATTTATTATTATTTGACTTTGAACGGTTAAAATACAGAGAAATTAATTTTCTAAGATTCTCTAATTTTTCAGTTTCATTTGGTTCCATTTCTAGTATGTTTTTATTATTGATTTTAAATTTTATTCTATTTGGTTTTCCGCGAAACAAATCTATTAAACAGGAATGAAAAAAGGTACGACATAAATGTCGGCTTTAAATTTAGTGTGTTAATTCATGCAATTTCCGTTTTATATTTATTAATTCTCACATACTATAATATGTTAATTATTTTTTTTCGTAAGTAACGATAAATAGATTTTTAATTGGAGTAAACATAGCAATTCACAAAATGCGAAAATCCCAGCGGGATGATATATTTATAGAAAATAAATGATTTGCGTAATTGAGCCCCATCGGGGTGGAATATTAATGGCAGAATAAAAATCTATTTCGCTCCGATGGAGCTTTAATTCAGAATCATATTGTTTTTTGCTATAAATATTTTGCTCCGCTGGAGCATGATTTGAAACTCGGTAAATATTTTACCTAAACTAATTATTACGGAGAATCTTGCGAAGATTTCTCGTTCCTCGAAAAGACAAAAAATGAGAAAATCCCAGCGGGATGATATATTTATAGAAAATAAATAATTTGCGTAATTGAGCCCCATCGGGGTGGAATATTTATGGCAGAATAAAAATCTATTTCGCTCCGCTGGAGCTTTAATTCAGAAATCATATTGTTTTTTGCTATAAATATTTTGCTCCGCTGGAGCATGATTTGAAACTCGGTAAATATTTTACCTAAACTAATTATTGCGGAGCATCTTGCGAAGATTTCTCGTTCCTCAAAAAGACAAAAAATGCGAAAATCCCAGCGGGATGATATATTTATAGAAAATAAATAATTTGCGTAATTGAGCCCCATCGGGGTGGAATATTAATTGCAGAATAAAAATCTATTTCGCTCCGATGGAGCTTTAATTCAGAAATCATATTGTTTTTTGCTATAAATATTTTGCTCCGCTGGAGCATGATTTGAAACTCGGTAAATATTTTACCTAAACTAATTATTACGGAGCATCTTGCGAAGATTTCTCGTTCCTCAAAAAAGACAAAAAATGCGAAAATCCCAGCGGGGTAGAATGTAATATTCCCTTCACTTTGTATGTTTCAACTGGACTAAAGTCCAGCTCTACAACATATTTTGCTCCTCTGGAACTTTATAAAGAGATGATATGTATGCTTTATTTTTATAAAAGCCATAGAAGAGCCATCGGCTCGATTAATGTTGTAGGGCTGGACTTTAGTCCAGTTTATAAAAACATATCGAAATTTTAATTTGGTTCGTGATAATAAAGTTGCAGGAATTTCATACGTAAAAATCAAAAACCCTGCATTTTCCGCAAAAAAGTCTTAAAATTCATTCATTTTTTTACTTTAAAATTTCTTTAAAACAAAATTTAACTTATTATGTTTAAAATGAATGTGTTAAGTTTTAAAAAATCGATTTCGTTGTTGTGTGTGTGCATTTTTTTTTAACTTTATAAATCTAAAATTTTTCAGATATGACTGTAAATCAAATACTAAACACAAAAGGAAAAAATGTTTATTCTGTTCTGTCAACAACAACGGTTTATGAAGCCTTAAAAGTGATGGGAGAGAAAAACATAGGTGCTATTCTGGTTATCGATGACACCGATTTAAAAGGAATATTGTCTGAAAGGGATTATGCCCGAAAAATTGTTTTAAAAGATAAATCTTCAAAAGAGACCTTTGTTCATGAAATTATGGAAAGCAATGTTTTTTCGGTAAAACTTTCAAACAATATCGAAGATTGTATGGAACTTATGAGTACCAAAAGAATCAGACATTTACCAGTTCTGGAGGATGGAATCGTAGTAGGAATAATTTCTATAAGCGATGTTGTAAAGGCGATTATAGAAATTCAAAAAGACACAATAAATCACTTAAACTCTTATATTTCTCAGTAAAAGAAATTTAAAAAATAAGCTTTAAAAAATAGTCCAAATAATAGCGGACTATTTTTTTTGGTTTTCCAAAATTGTTATTTTAGGAAAAGAAAGCTGTAAAAATAGGCCAATTTAAACCAAGACTTATATCTTTGTAAGCTAGAATAAAAGCTAAAATAAATGAACAAAGAGAGTAAAAGAAGAGAAGCGTTACTGTACCATTCAGAACCAACTCCAGGAAAAATTCAGGTAGTTCCAACAAAAAAATACGCAACCCAAAGAGACTTGTCTTTGGCTTATTCGCCAGGTGTTGCAGAGCCATGTTTAGAAATTGCAGCAAACGTTGATGACGTTTACAAATATACAGCAAAAGGAAATTTAGTTGCCGTTATCTCAAACGGTACAGCTGTTTTAGGACTTGGAGATATTGGTCCCGAGGCTTCTAAACCAGTAATGGAAGGTAAAGGTTTATTGTTTAAAATATTCTCTGATATTGATGTTTTTGATATTGAAATTGGAACAAAGGATATTGAAGAATTTATTCAGACCGTAAAAAATATTGCTCCAACTTTTGGAGGAATCAATCTTGAGGATATTAAAGCTCCGGAATCTTTCGAGATAGAAAGAAGACTGGTAGAAGAATTAGATATTCCTGTAATGCACGATGATCAGCATGGTACAGCAATTATTTCTTCGGCAGCATTAATTAACGCCCTTGAATTAGCAGGAAAAAAAGCAGAAGATGTAAAAGTAGTAGTTTCAGGTGCAGGTTCTGCAGCGATAGCTTGTACTGATTTATATGTTTTGTTAGGTGTAAAAGTAGAGAATATTTTAATGTTTAATAGTAAAGGACTTTTAACAAAAGATAATCCTGCACTATCAGAATTACAATTAAAATATGCTGTAGACGGTGCTAAAATTGATTTAGCCGAAGCTGTAAAAGGTGCCGATGTTTTTATTGGTTTATCTTCAGGGGGTATTTTGTCTGCAGAAATGTTATTGACAATGAAAGAAAATCCGATTGTATTTGCAATGGCAAATCCAAATCCGGAAATCGATTATAACTTAGCTACAGAAACTCGTAAAGATGTTATTATGGCTACAGGACGTTCAGACTTTCCTAATCAGGTAAATAACGTTCTTGGTTTTCCGTATATTTTTAGAGGAGCATTAGACGTACGTGCTACAAAAATTAACGAAGCAATGAAAATGGCTGCTGTAAAAGCGTTGGCTATTTTAGCAAAAGAACCTGTTCCGGAACAAGTAAACGTAGCTTACGGTGCAATGAAACTGGGCTTTGGTCAGGAATATATTATCCCTAAACCGTTTGATCCACGTTTGATTACAGTTGTAGCGCCTGCTGTTGCAAGAGCAGCAATGGAGTCAGGAGTAGCAAAAAATCCTATTACAGATTGGGCAGCTTACGAAGATCACCTTCGCGAACGTATGGGTAATGATAATAAAATGGTTCGTTTGATTACAAATCGTGCTAAAATGGATCCTAAGCGAATTGTTTTTGCAGAAGCAGATCAATTAAACGTATTAAAAGCAGCACAAATTGTTCATGAAGACGGAATTGGACTTCCAATTTTATTAGGAAATAAAGAAGTAATTTTAGAATTAAAAGCTGAATTAGGTTTTGATGCTGAACTTGAAATCATAGATCCTAAAACAAATGATGAAGAATCAAGACGTAATAGATTTGCAACTTCATATTGGGAAACAAGAGAACGCAGAGGTGTTTCGTTACTAGATGCCCAAAAGTTCATGCGCGAAAGAAATTATTTTGCTGCAATGATGGTAAACGAAGGCGAAGCAGATGCATTAGTTACCGGTCATACAAGAAGTTACCCAACGGTTGTAAAACCAATGATGCAATTAATTGATAAAGCGCAGGGAGCTTCATTGATTGCAACGGCAAACATGATGATGACTTCAAGAGGACCAATGTTCTTGTCAGATACAGCGATTAATATTAATCCATCAGCCGAAGATTTAGTTAATATTGCAATCATGACTGCAAAAACGGCAAAAATGTTTGGTGTTGAACCCGTTATTGCAATGGTTTCATTCTCTAACTTTGGATCATCTACAAGTCCTGGAGCGTCAAAAGTAAGAGAAGCAGTAGCATACTTACATAAAAATCATCCGGAATTAATTGTTGATGGAGAAATTCAGGCAGATTTTGCTTTGAATCAGGAAATGCTTGCAGAGAAATTTCCTTTCTCTAAATTAGCAGGTAAAAAAGTAAACACATTGATTTTCCCTAACTTAGAGTCAGCTAATATTACTTATAAATTATTAAAAGAGTTGTATAAAGTAAATTCTATTGGTCCAATTATGATGGGAATGGGAAAACCTGTTCACATTTTTCAATTAGGTGCAAGTGTAGAAGAAATGGTTAATATGGCAGCTATTGCAGTCATTGATGCTCAGGAGAAAGAAAATAAAAAAAATAAATTAGCTAAATAGTACAAATAATAAGGATCGAATAATATTGTCGTATTTTTATTGCATTTTTGTTATATTTGACCCTTAATAAATTAACTATGATAGCACATTTGCAGGGTAAATTAGTGGAGAAAAATCCTACAGACGTCATTATTGACTGTGGAGGTGTTGGTTATCAGGTAAATATATCTTTACATACCTTTTCGTTAATTCCCAATGCTGAAAATATAAAACTGTATACGCATCTTCAAATCAAAGAAGATGCGCATACTTTATTTGGTTTTGTCGAAAAATCAGAGCGTGAAATATTCAGAATGTTATTGTCTGTTTCCGGTATTGGAGCAAACATTGCCAGAACAATGTTATCCTCGATAGAACCAAGGCAAATTATCAACGCAATTGCATCCGGAGATGTAGGCGTTATTCAGTCCATAAAAGGGATTGGAAACAAAACGGCACAGCGAGTTATCCTTGATTTGAAGGAAAAAGTGTTAAAGTTGTACGATTTGGACGAAGTTTCTGTAGTGCAAAACAATACAAACCGAGATGAAGCGTTATCTGCTTTGGAAGTTTTAGGTTTCATTAGAAAAACTTCAGAAAAAGTAGTAGAGAAAATTGTAAAAGAAGATCCGGAAGCTACAGTCGAAACAATCATTAAGAAAGCGTTAAAAAGCCTATAAACTCAATTTTTTATAAACGAATTGTATGCGTAAAATTTGTATTTTTTTACTGTTCTTGTTTTGCGGTAATGTTTTGCGTGCGCAAGTTAATCCAACGGTTAAAGATACAACGAAAACTCAATTCTCAGTTGGGAAAGTAGAGTTGCAAGATCCGCCAAGCGTACTATCTGCCTATAGATATGATCCAATCACAGATCGATATATCTATACAAATTCAGTTGATGGTTTTTCTATCAATTACCCTATTATATTAACGCCAAAAGAGTACGAAGACTTAGTTTTGAAAGAATCCAGAAGAGATTATTTCAGAAAAAAATCAGATGCCATTGATGGTAAAAAACAAGGCAGTGAAGCTGCTAAAAAGGATTTATTACCACGATATTATATTAATTCAAGTCTTTTCGAAAGTATTTTTGGAAGTAATACAATCGATGTAAAACCCACAGGATCAGTAGAGATGGACTTGGGGGTTCGATACACGAAACAAGATAATCCTTCGTTTTCACCAAGAAACAGATCAAGTCTTACTTTTGACTTTGATCAGCGAATAAGTATGAGTTTAATGGGTAAAGTAGGAACCAGATTAGAGGTTAATGCTAATTACGATACCCAATCAACATTTGCTTTTCAAAACTTATTTAAGCTGGCTTACACGCCTTCTGAAGATGATATTGTTCAGAAAGTTGAGGTTGGTAACGTTAGTATGCCATTAAACAGTACCCTTATTCGTGGTGCTCAAAGTTTATTTGGGGTTAAGACTCAGTTACAATTTGGTAAGACAACAGTAACAGGAGTTTTCTCAGAACAAAAGTCTCAAACAAAGAGTATAGTTGCAGAAGGTGGCGGAACCGTACAAAACTTTGATTTATATGCTTTAGACTATGATAATGACAGGCACTTTTTCTTATCTCAATACTTTAGAAACAAATACGATGCTTCTTTAAAAAATTATCCATTTATTGATAGCCGCGTTCAGATAACAAGATTAGAAGTTTGGGTCACTAATAAGCAAAACAGAGTAAGTACAAACAATAATAATTTACGTAATATTATTGCACTTCAGGATTTAGGTGAAGGCCAGGTTACGGGTGTTCCTGATAATCAGGTTGTCGTTATAAGTTCTTCAACAGGCTTTTTTAACAATCCTATAGATACTCCAACAGATAATAATAACAATAAATACGATCCTGCAACAATTGGTCAGGCAGGATCATACTTAAACTCGAATATTAGAGAAATTGTAACGGCAAAGTCCGGTTTCAATAATGCAAATACCAGCGAAGGAACTGACTACTCTGTACTGGAAAATGCGAGAAAATTAACTTCAACCGAATATACTTTTAATGCACAATTAGGATATATCTCTTTGCAGCAGCGTTTGGCAAATGATGAAATCCTGGCTGTAGCTTTTGAATATACTGTGGGAGGAAAAGTGTATCAGGTAGGAGAATTTGGTAGTGATGGTGTTGATGCAACTGTAGTAACAGGAAACAATAATGCAAATCAGGCTATTATTACACAAAGTTTAGTATTGAAAATGCTGAAAAGTAATTTGACAAATGTTCAAAATCCGGTTTGGAACCTGATGATGAAAAACGTTTACCAAATTCCACAGGCATATCAAATTAAGCAAGACGATTTTAGATTAAATATACTTTATACAGATCCTTCGCCAATAAATTATATTTCACCGGTTCAGGGAACAACTTTTCCTGCGAATGCAACAGCCGATAATAAAGTAGATCAAACGCCATTATTAAATGTCTTTAACTTAGACCGGTTAAATTATAATAATGACCCGCAAACCGGCGGAGACGGTTTCTTTGATTATATTCCGGGTGTGACAGTAGATGTTCAAAACGGACGAATCATTTTTACGACCAAAGAACCATTTGGGGAACTTTTATTTAGAAAATTACAAAATACAGGTTCAGGTGAAAATTACGATGATCCAAATTCATATAATGCCAATCAGCAAAAATATGTGTTTAGAAACATGTATAGAAACACACAATCCGGAGCTTTACAGGACAGTGATAAAAATAAATTCTTATTAAGAGGAAAATATAAATCGTCAGGAAGTAACGGTATTCCTATTGGGGCCTTCAACGTTCCGCAAGGATCTGTTGTAGTTATGGCAGCTGGACGAAAATTAGTCGAAGGTATAGATTATAGTGTCGATTATCAACTGGGGAGAGTTCAGATTTTAGATCCTTCACTTCAGGCATCAAACACACCAATTGAAGTTTCATTAGAAAACAATTCAATTTTTGGGCAGCAGACCCGAAGATTTATGGGATTCAATATTGAACACAAAATTTCGGATAATTTTGTTATTGGTGGAACCTTTTTAAAAATGACAGAGAAACCTTTTACTCAAAAGTCGAGTTATGGGCAGGAATCTGTAAACAATACGATCTTTGGATTTAATGGGAACTATTCAACCGAAGTTCCTTTCCTTACCAGATTAGTAAATAAATTACCCAATATTGATACAGATGTTCCTTCGAATCTTTCGATTCGTGGAGAAGTTGCTTTTTTAAGACCTGATGCTCCAAAAGCAAGTGATTTTGAAGGAGAAGCAACCATATATGTGGATGATTTTGAAGGTTCACAATCTACAATAGATATGCGCTCAGCTTATGCATGGAGTTTAGCATCTACACCTTTCGTTAATTCTATAAATGATAACACGTTTAATGCAAATTCAAATACATTAGAATATGGATTTAAACGTGCAAAATTAGCATGGTATACAATCGATCCTGTTTTTTATGCTTCAAAACCATCTGGTATTTCAAACGATGATTTATCATTAAACACAACAAGACGAGTTTATAGTAAAGAATTATATCCAAATACAGATATTGCACAAGGACAAATTCAGGTAATTAATACACTTGATTTAAGTTACTATCCTTCTGACAGAGGGCCGTATAATAACAACCCGAATTTCAGCACCAATCCTGCCAATTCTAATTTTGGAGGAATTATGCGGGCTTTAAATTCAACCAATTTTGAGCAGGGAAATGTAGAATACATCCAGTTTTGGGTAATGGACCCTTACGTAGGAAATGCTGAAGCACCAACAAGTAATACCGGAAAAATATATTTTAACTTAGGTGAGATTTCTGAAGACGTATTAAAAGACGGAAGAAAACAATACGAAAACGGATTAGGGCCAGGGCAGATAATGGTAAATCCGCAACCGCTTTGGGGAGATGTTCCTGCATCACAATCTTTAATTTATGCCTTTGATACAAATGCTGACAATCGTAAAAATCAGGATGTTGGTTTAGATGGTTTGCCGGATTCAAGAGAAGGTTCAGTTTATACAAATTATGCAGGAGAAGCAGATCCTGCTGCAGATAATTATATCTATTATTTAAATACAGACGGAGGGGTTCTTGAGCGTTATAAAAATTATAACGGAGTCGAAGGGAACTCTGCAGTTAGTGTAGATGATCCTAATCGTGGTTCAACAACTTTGCCGGATGTCGAAGATATCAATAGAGATAATACCATGAACACAATCAATGCTTATTATGAATATAGTATTGATGTGAAACCGGGAATGCAAGTTGGGCAAAATTATATAACGGATATCCGTGAAGTAAGTAGTGTCGAATTACCAAACGGATCAACTACAACAGCAAGGTGGATTCAGTTTAAAATTCCGGTTTCTCAGCCGCAAAATACAGTTGGTAATATCACAGATTTTAGATCTATCCGTTTCATGCGTATGTTTATGACTGGTTTTAGTAACCAGATGACAATGCGTTTTGGAGCATTAGATTTGGTAAGAGGCGAATGGAGAAGATATACAGGAACGCTTGATGCTAATGATACAAATCCTGATGACGACGGTACAGAGTTTGATGTTGCGGCGGTTAATATTCAGGAAAATGGTACAAAATGTCCGGTAAATTATGTTGTACCTCCAGGGGTGCAAAGAGAGCAATTGTATAATAATAATACCATAATTAATCAAAACGAGCAAGCATTGGCATTACGTGTTGGTGGAGCTGGTTTGCAATATCAGGATTCAAGAGCCGTATTTAAAAATGTGAGTGTTGATATGCGTCAGTACAAAAAACTTAAAATGTTTTTACATGCTGAATCTTTACCTAACGAAAGTACGTTGCTGGATGATGAAATGATTGGTTTTATTCGTTTTGGAAATGACTTTACGCAAAACTTTTATCAAGTCGAAATTCCGTTAAAAGTAACCAGAACCGGTGGATCTTGTACAATAAGCCCGGATCAGGTTTGGATGGAAGATAATAATATAGATCTGGCACTTGAATTATTGACCAGAATGAAAATTAAGGCCATGACTATTGATATCAACTCTAATAAGCGTGACGTTAACGGGATTTATTATCCGGATGATGACTTAAGTACAGGAGGAGATGGTGACAGTAAACTAAGATTAGGTATAAAAGGAAATCCTAACTTTGGTTTGGTTAGAAATTTAATGGTTGGATTAAAGAGCAGGGCAGATCATAAAGACATAAAAGGAGAAGTTTGGTTCAATGAACTTCGTTTAGCTGATTTAGAGAATAAAGGCGGAATGGCGGCAATATTAAATATTGACACCAATATGGCTGATTTTGCTACAGTATCTGCTACAGGTAAAAAGAGTACGATTGGTTTTGGATCTTTGGAACAAGGTGCTAACGAAAGAGATCGTGAGGATCTTCAGCAATATAATATCGTAACCAATCTTAATTTAGGTAAATTATTACCTCAAAAATGGGGAATCAATCTGCCTTTTAATTATGCTATTGGCGAAGAGGTAATAACACCGGAATACGATCCTTTTAATCAGGATATAAAATTAGATCAGTTAATAAAAGAAACTACAGATCCGGCAGAAAAAGAAAATATCAGAACTCGTGCTATTGATTATACAAAACGAAGAAGTATCAACTTTATAGGAGTTAGGAAAGATAGAGCGCCTGAGCAAAAACCGCATATTTATGATGTAGAAAATTTAACATTATCACAATCTTATAATGAGGTTGAACGTCATGATTATGAAGTAGCAGATTATGTAGATCAGCAATCAAATACAGCGGTAAATTATGCTTATACTTTTCAGCCAAAAGAAGTAGTGCCTTTCAAGCAAACCAAATTCATGAAAAAAAGTGAATATTGGAAATTGTTAAGTGATTTCAATTTTAATTATTTACCATCTAATATCTCTTTCAATACAAATATATTAAGACAAAGTAACCGTCAGCAATATCGAGAAGTAGAAGTTCAGGGAATTGGACTTGATCCTTTATACAGACGAAATTTTGCCTTTAATTACCAATACGGATTTGGTTATAATTTGACAAAATCATTAAAATTAAATTATACAGCAGCTTCAAATAATATCGTAAGAAACTTTTTGAATGATGATAATACGCCAAAAGAAGATTTTAATATCTGGGATGATTATTTGGATATAGGAACACCAAATCAGCATGTACAGCAATTAGTGTTGAATTACGATATTCCTATTAATAAAATTCCTGTTTTAAGTTTTGTAAAAGCTTCTTATTCATATACGGCTGATTATAACTGGCAACGTTCCTCGACTGCATTTTCTGAATATATTGATCCGGACGGAAATCAATTTGACTTAGGAAATACTATACAGAATGCGAATTCAAATACATTGACGACTACTTTAACCATGAATACATTGTATAAGTATTTAGGTTTAACACCCGGATCAAAAACAGCAGCAAAACCTAAAGCAGCAGCGCCGCCAAAACCGGGTGAAAAAATTGTAAATACGGCAAAACCAGCTACAAGCAGTAGTCCGTTTTATGATAGTATGATAGGTATTTTGACCAGTGTAAAAAATATTCAGGTTAATTATACTAAAAATAGCGGAACAGTTTTACCTGGATATACACCGGGAGTTGGTTTCTTAGGATCATCAAGACCTACTTTAGGATTTATTTTTGGAAGTCAGGATGATGTGCGTTATGAAGCAGCAAAAAGAGGATGGCTGACAGATTATCAGGATTTCAATCAGAATTTTACACAAGTAACCAATAAGCTTTTAAAAATTACAGCTAATATAGATTTATTGCCAGACTTAAAAGTTGACCTGACTATGGATCGCGCTTATTCTGAAAATTCATCAGAACAATATAGTGTGGTAAACGGCGAATATATGCCTTTGTCTCCTTATACATACGGAATGTTCTCGATTTCGACAGTATTAATTAAGACTGCGTTTTCGACCAGTAGTGAAACTGAATCTGCTGCGTTTGACGATTTTAGAAATAACCGTTTAGTTATTGCTAATCGTCTGGCTGAAGATCATTATGGGGGAGCCCCAATTCCTAGATATGGAGATGCAAACAATCCTATTCCGGCAGAAACAGATGCTAATTATAAAGTATATGTTGCCAATCAGGGATATCCAATTGGATACACAAAAAGTAATCAGGCTGTTTTATTGCCTGCATTTCTTGCCGCTTATTCAGGAAGTAATGCTTCGGGCAGTTCGACAGATATTTTTAGAAGTTTCCCAATTCCAAACTGGAGTGTAAAATACAATGGTTTGATGCGCTATAAATATTTCAAAGATAAATTCAAGCGTTTTTCATTACAGCATAATTACAGGGCATCTTATACTATAAATCAGTTTAGATCTAATTTTGATTATCAGGAAACTCCAAACGGACAAGATGTAAATACCAATTTCTTTAATAAAACCATCATGTCAAATGTCAATTTAGTAGAGCAGTTTAGTCCGCTTGTACGAGTAGATTTTGAATTGAAAAGTTCATTAAGAATACTTACGGAGGTTAAAAAAGACAGAGCATTATCAATGAGCTTTGATAATAATTTATTGACAGAAGTAAAAGGAATGGAGTATGTCGTAGGTTTAGGATATCGTTTTAAAGATGTTATTTTCTCCTCAAGACTTGCAGACAGTCCAACCGGAATTATTAAAAGTGATATTAATATCAAGGCTGATTTCTCTCTTAGAAATAATGAGACATTGGTGCGTTATTTAGATTATGATAACAATCAGTTAGCAGCAGGACAAAATATCTGGTCATTAAAATTAACCGCTGATTATTCGTTTAGCAAAAATCTTACGGCTATATTCTATTATGATCATTCGTTCTCGAAAGCTGTGATTTCAACGTCATTTCCTTTAACGAACATCAGATCAGGGTTCACACTTCGATATAATTTCGGAAATTAATTTTTTGGTTTCTAAACAGGATTTCATTAGAAGATTATTACATTTGTGCCTTAATTATTAAAATATCAATTTTCAAACATAGTATTATGAGCATACCAGCAAATTTAAAGTACACAAAAGATCACGAATGGGTTAGCATCGAAGGAGATGTTGCAACTGTAGGAATTACTCATTTTGCACAAAAAGAGTTAGGAGATATCGTGTATGTTGAAGTAGAAACTTTAGATCAGACACTTGATAAAGATGAAGTTTTTGGAACAGTTGAAGCTGTAAAAACAGTATCTGATTTGTTCTTGCCTCTAACAGGAGAAATTATTGCTTTTAATGATAGTCTGGAAAGCGCGCCTGAAACGGTTAATTCTGACCCTTACGGAGCTGGATGGATGATTAAAATTAAAATTGCAAATGCATCAGAAATAGATTCATTATTGTCTGACGAAGCTTATAAACAACTTATCGGTGCCTAAACAATTATTACTGCTCTGGGCAATAGTATGCTCAGGTATCATTACTTATTTTTGTTTGACGGATTCAAGTAATATTCCTGCTGTAAGTTTCCCAAGTATAGATAAGATTGTTCATTTTTGTTTTCATTTCGGATTCACAATTTCCTGGATTTTGTTTTTCAAAAAGGAACTTAAAGGCAAAGCGCCTGATGATTATAAAGCATACTTGATTTCGTTTATATTTTCTGTTTTTTTTGGAATCACAATCGAAATCTTACAAAGTGTTTTAACAACCACAAGAGCGTCTGACGTGTCTGATGTTTTAGCAAATGCAATTGGTGCTTTAATAGGGATCTTTACTGCAATGGCTTTTAAAAAGCAAATCGATAAAATATAAGAATATAATTACCCACTTCGGTGGGTTTTTTGTTGCCGAAAAATCAAGCTTTAAAAAGTATGTTTTTTTCTGAATATAAAATGTATTTTTGTCGCAACTCTACAATTATGAATGTTAAGCAATATTTAGATTCTACGTACTTAAAAACTGCTGCTCAGGCCGGACTTTCGGAAACTGAGAATAATATTGTAGTAAAAACTGCCATCGAAGAAGCAATTCTTGAAGGTTTTAAACTTATTATGATTAGGCCGGAACATGTTGCCCTGGCCAAAGAAATGATTTTAAAAGCCCACTCTGCTTTACTTGTAGGTACTGTAATTGATTTTCCCGAAGGAAAGGAAAGTTTAGAAACTAAAATTAAAGAAGCAAATAAAGCAATCGAAGACGGAGCAGATGATCTGGATTTTGTTTGTAATTATGAAGCTTTTAAAAATGGGGATATTGCATTAGTAAAACAAGAAATTTTAATAGGAAGCCAAATTGGTTTAGCAAATAATAAAACAGTAAAATGGATTATTGAAGTTGCAGCTTTAACGGATAAAGAAATTATTCAGCTTTCGGCTTTGATAAAAAATGTTGTAATATCTCATTTTAAAGAAGAGGATTATGGATCTGTGTTTGTGAAATCATCAACAGGTTTTTATAAAACGGAAAATGATTTACCAAACGGAGCAACTATTCCAACTATTATAATCATGCTCGAAAATGCATCACCTTTGCCGGTAAAAGCTGCTGGAGGAGTCCGGTCTTACGAAGATGCAATAGAAATGATTCGTTTAGGCGTTAAACGTATCGGAACTTCGGCTGCAAAAGCAATTGCGAACGGAGAAAATACCACAAATCAATATTAACTGAAAACATACATCTGCGTGAATAAGATTTTTCTATCTTTTATTTTGACATTATCAGCCTTATACGTTTTTTCTCAAGAATCAAATACTTCAGTTAAACCGGGTTTTACATCAGAACAATTTCCTGTTTTTTCTAATTGCGAAAATTTGCAATCAAAGAAACTGGAAGACTGTTTTTATAAAGAAGTTCAGGATTTTGTTTTTAACAATTTTGCAGTTCCTGAAAATTTAAAACAGTCAAATTATAGAGGAGAAGTAAAAGTACTTTTTGAGGTAGATGCAAATGGAGAGTTTAAAGTGATTTATGTAAATGCTGCAAACGATGCATTATCAGAAGAAGCAAAACGGGTTTTTGGAAAATTCCCTAAAATAAAACCTTCTACTTATAACGGAAAACCTACGTATTCTAAATATACTATTTCAATAGATATTCCATTAAAAAGCTCAGGGCAAATTGCGGAAGAGGCTTTGGCAGCTGCCCAAATTTTGAAACCTGCCCAAAAACCAATGACAGAACTGGATAGTATTGTGTATAAAAAATACAATAATCCGGAATTCGAAAGTCATTTGAATATTCCGTTTTCTCATAGCTATTATGCACAATTTGACGGTGCCATGAATCAGGTTGGAAGTAATAATCATACCGCTTCTAAGCCTTATACTTATGCCGAGGTTTCAAAATACTACAATTTAAAAGAAGTAAACCAGTCCCTTCATAAAAATGTTTCGACCTGGCTTGGAAGAAAATTCTGGAATGAAAATCTTGTTCAGATTCAGGGAGAAGATTACTGGCTGGCATTAAATCCTATTCTTGATTTGCAAATGGGTAAAGCTTCAGATCTTGATGCGTCATATACTTACGTAAATACGCGCGCCTTAAATTTTAGAGGTGGTTTAGGTAAAAACCTTAATTTTACCACTACCGTTTTTGAAAGTCAGGGACGATTTGCAGGTTATTTTAATGATTATGCCGAAACATTAAAACCTTCAGGAGGTAATCCGGCAATTATTCCGGGAATGGGAATTGCAAAAAGATTTAAAACCGATGCCTACGATTTTCCTTTGGCTGAAGCTAATATTACCTATGTGCCAAGCAAATTTTTTGATTTACAGCTGGGTTACGGAAGAAATTTTATAGGAGACGGATATCGTTCTTTGTTTGAAAGTGATGGGGCAAGTCCTTATCCTTATTTTAAAATAAATACCAATTTCTGGAAAATAAAATATACCAATACCTATATGTGGCTTAAGGATGTTCGTCCTGATGTTACTTTAGAGAGAACATATGCAACAAAATTCATGGCGAATCATTACTTAAGCTGGAATGTTTCGAATAAGCTGAATTTAGGTTTTTTTGAGTCTGTAGTCTGGACAGATACTAATAATAGAGGTTTTGATATTAATTTTGTGAACCCAATTATTTTCTATCGTTCGGTAGAATTTTCGTCATCATCAAAAAGCGGAAATGCACTTTTAGGGATGTCTGGAAAATATAAGTGGAACAATAATGTTAATTTATATGCCCAGTTTTTACTTGATGAATTTTCGATAGGAGACATGGCAGGCGGAGAAAACAGCTGGACAAATAAATTTGGATATCAATTGGGTGCTAAATACTTTAATGCTTTTAAAGTAAAAGACTTATTGCTGCAGTTAGAGTACAATCATGTGCGTCCATATGTTTATTCGCATAGTGCTATTATTACGAATTACGGACATAACAATCAAAGTATTGGACACCAATGGGGAGGTAATTTTGAAGAACTTGTTGCGATTGCACGTTACCATAAAGGGCGTTATTATGCTGATGCTAAATTTACTGTTGGCAAACGAGGCCTGGATTTTGATACCGCTGAGAATAGCTATAATTACGGAGGTAATATTTATAAAAGTTATGACCTGGATCGACCTTATGATACAGGTGTAAAAGTAGGTCAGGGAAATAAAACCAATATTTTTATAGCAGATATTCAGGGAGGTTATTTAATAAACCCCATGACTAATTTGAAATTTTTTGGAAGTTTCCTTTATAGAAATTTTGATCCAACACAAGAAACGGCAACTACATTTAAGCAAAATACAACCTGGTTTACTATCGGATTGCGTTCAGATATTTTTAATTGGTATTTTGATTACTAGTATTTTTAATAAGATTTTTCGAAATAATTGTGTTAAAGATTTGCAAGTCCTTATTTTGTAAAGGTTTTATTGAAAAAAATCTAATTTTATAGGTCAGTATTCTACAATCTAATTTGTACATTTGCACCACTCAAAAAAAACATACAAAATAATACTGTATTGAACGCTACTAAAAATACATTTTCAATAAAATCAATATTTAACGATTTCAAAGAGATTACAAAGGCTGGTTTAGCAATCAGTGTATTGTTTTCCTCGATAGCGGGATATTTGTTAGGTGTTAATGATGAGCATCCTTTTAAGTGGAGTGTTTTATTGGTTTTAATGATTGGCGGATACTGTATGGTTGGAGCTTCAAATGCTTTTAATCAGGTAATAGAAAAAGATATCGATTCATTAATGGATCGTACTAAAAATCGTCCGGTTCCTTCAGGACGAATGTCACCAAAAATGGCGTTGTTTGTAGCGAGTTTGTTGACCATTATTGGTATTGCATTGTTGTATACGATCAATGCAAAGTCAGCAATGTTTGCTGCAATTTCAATATTTTTATATACAAGCGTTTATACACCTTTAAAAACAGTAACTTCGTTATCAGTTTTTGTTGGTGCTTTTCCGGGTGCAATTCCTTTTATGTTAGGTTGGGTTGCGGCAACAGGAGAATTTGGTATCGAAGCAGGAACACTTTTTTTAATTCAGTTTTTCTGGCAATTTCCACATTTTTGGTCCATTGGCTGGTTTTTATATGAAGATTATGAAAAAGCGGGAATATTTATGTTGCCTACAGGAAAAAAAGACAGAAAAACGGCTTTACAGATTATTTTATATACAGTTTGGCTTATAATAGCATCATTACTTCCTTGTTTAGGATTTACAGGGCAATTGTTTATTACACCAATTGCAGCTGTAATAGTGTTCTTGTTAGGAGTATGGATGTTGTTTTATGCAGTGCGTTTGTATAAGTTACGAACACCAAAAGCGGCAAGAACATTAATGTTAGTAAGCGTTTCGTATATTTCGTTGCTGCAAATAGTATTTATAGTAGATAAATTTTTAAGATAGTTATGGAAATGACATTAACAAAAGACACGATAAGTGAAGAACAGGTAAGAAAATCAAAATCGGCTAAACTGATTTTGTTATTCGCAATGGTAAGTATGACCATGATGTTTGCCGGACTTACAAGTGCATTTGTAGTAAGTAAATCAAGAGCAGACTGGTTGAAGAATTTCGAATTGCCAACTGCATTTTATTATAGTACAGTAGTTATTATTGGTTGCAGTGTTACTTTTTATCTGGCAAAAAAAGCCATTCAAAAAGATAATAGAAGTGCAACTACAGCATTACTTTTAGGAACACTGGCTTTAGGGGTTTTATTTGTGGTTTTGCAATTTGTAGGTTTTGGACAAATTGTAAAAAGCGGTTATTATTTTACAGGAGAAGGTAGTTCTATTACTACAACATTTCTTTATGTCGTTACTGTTACGCACCTATTACACTTGGCTGGAGGTTTAATTTCACTTTTAATTATAATTTATAATCATTTTAAACAAAAATACAATTCGACTCAAACTCTTGGTATAGAACTAGGTGCGATGTATTGGCACTTTTTGGATTTATTGTGGGTATATTTATTTTTATTTTTATATTTCTTTAAATAAGAAAAAAACGTAAATTTGGGAACTTTTTAACGAATATCTTTTATGGAAGCGACAGTTACTACTGCAAACAACGAAAAAACTTGGGGAGGCGGACATGAGATCCAGCCATTAGGAGCTAGTTATGGTAAAATGATGATGTGGTTTTTTATCGTATCGGATGCCTTGACATTCTCTGGATTTCTGGCGGCTTATGGTTTTTCCAGATTTAAATTTATCGAAACTTGGCCTTTGGCTGATGAAGTGTTTACTCACTTCCCATTTATGCACGGTGTTTCGGCTCCAATGTATTATGTAGCCTTAATGACTTTTATTTTAATTTTCTCATCTGTAACAATGGTTTTGGCTGTTGACGCAGGTCACCAATTGAAAAAAACAAAAGTTGCAATTTATATGTTCTTAACTATTATTGGAGGTTTTATTTTCGTGGGTTCTCAAGCCTGGGAATGGAAAAACTTCATTAAAGGTGAATATGGTGCTGTTGAAACAGTAGGTGGAAGTTTATTGCAGTTTGTTGATAAAGATGGTAAAAGAGTTGCTCTTGAAGAGTTTGCTGTAAAATTACCAAATCAACCAGAACAACTTAGCAGAGCAAAAGCTAAATGGTTTATGGAAAGTGCAGAAACATTACCAACATATTCAGTAGCTGATGTTCAGGCAGGTTTTAAAGCGCATCCTGAATTATTAATAAGAACAGAACATCTTACAGCAGAAAAGAAAAAAACAGTTTTGTCAAGAGCAGAATCTGAAGCTCGTTTAAACCAGGCAAAATATGTTGTAGAAGGTGCTAACTTAATAAGAAATGAATACGGGAGTAAGTTATTTGCTGATTTCTTCTTCTTCATTACAGGATTCCACGGATTTCACGTATTTTCAGGAGTAATCATTAATATCATTATTTTCTTTAATGTATTATTAGGTACTTACGAAAAAAGAAGAAGCTACGAAATGGTAGAGAAAGTTGGTTTATACTGGCACTTTGTCGATTTAGTTTGGGTATTTGTATTTACAGTTTTCTACTTAGTTTAATTTTAGATTTTAATTATTATGTCACACGAACACGTATCAAATACAAAAAGAATCTGGTTTGTTTTTGCATTATTATCAGCAGTAACTACAGTAGAAGTTATTCTGGGTATTATAAAACCAGCATCATTAGAGTTTAATCATTTTGTAGGTTTGAATTTGTTGAACTGGATATTTTATATCCTTACAATATTCAAAGCATATTATATAGTATGGGCATTTATGCACATGGAAGGTGAAAAAAGCAGCCTTAGATGGTCAGTTGTTTCACCAGTTATTTTCCTAGTTTTATATTTATTGTTTATTCTGCTAACAGAAGGACATTATATTTATGGGGTTTTTAAAGATTCTACTATTAAATGGAATTTTTAACATGATATTAATTCGAAAAGAGTCCCGATAACATCGGGATTTTTTTATTTTTGTACCTCAATAACTTCCGGTAATAAAATGAAAAAAAATATAGTTCTCTTTGTACTTTTTGTTTTGCCAATTGTAGCCTATTTGTTTTTTGCTTCTGGTGTAAATAGCTTTACTAAACTTCCAACAATAACTCCTAAAATTGCCGACTTTGGTAATTGGAAATCCCTTAAAGGGGAAAAAGTAACCTTAGATAATAAAATTACCATTCTTGGTTTTTCAGGAAATGAGATTTTAAAAAACAGAGGGAATTTCTTCAATCTAAACGAAAAAATATATCAGCGTTACAACGGATTCAAAGATTTACAATTTGTAGTTGTCTGCCCTTTGGGAACAGAGAAAGATGCAGAGAAAATTGTAGAATCTTTAGGTGCTTTTACAGATGTTTCAGGATGGCATTTTATTTTTGCTTCTCCTGATGAAATTAAAGCCTATCATGAACAATTGCATCTAAAAGGAAAATTAGATCAGAATCTGGGAACTTCAAATGTTTATATTGTAGACAAGGAAAGAAATCTAAGAGGTAGAAAAGATAAAGATGAATATAAAGAAGGATATAATACTTTTCATCCTTCTGAGTTGAGTAACGAAATGCTTGATGATTTTAAAATCATATTATATGAATATCGTGCAGCATTAAAAAAGAATCACAACGCAACAAAACAACTTTAATCTTTATATCATGTTTAAAAATAAATCATATATCGGAATTTCGTTTATTATTTTAATCTTCGGGATTTATGCTGTGCCTAAAATTATTGACAGAATAACAAATGGTGAAGTTGTAAAAGGTAACCGTTTAGATAATGTGGGATTAAAAGGGTCTAAGTCTGATGCGAAACTTATGACAATAGGACCGGCACCTAAATTTGATTTAACAAATCAGGATAATGCTAAAATTTCTAATGAAACTTATAAAGGTAAAGTATATGTTTTGGAATTTTTCTTTACAACTTGCCCATCAATTTGTCCTAAGATGAATTTAAGCATGTTAGAAATTGAAAAAACATTTTTTGGTAATCCAAATTTCGGGATTGTTTCCATTACTATCGATCCTAAACATGATACACCACAAGTTTTAAAAGATCATGCCAAGTTATTAGGTGTAAAGTCTTCTAACTGGAATTTCCTGACAGGTGATAAAGCTACTATCATGGATTTATCAAACAAAGGCTTTAATCTTTATGCTGGTGAGAATGATAAAGTAAGTGGTGGTTTTGAGCATTCCGGTTTGTTTGCCTTAATTGATAAAGATGGAAATATTCGCTGCAGAAAAGATGAATTTGGGAATCCAAACATCTATTATGACGGATTGGATAAAAAAGGAGTTAGAGATATTCAGGAAGATATTAAAATATTATTAGAAGAATAAAAATGGAAGATCATTCATTAGAAAAAAAATACAGCAAACTTATTGTTGCAGTTTCAATCATTATTCCCGTTGTAGTGGCAATTTTATTTGGAGTTAAATTAAAAGATTTTGGGATCAATGTAGAACCGCTTTCCTTTCTTCCTCCTATTTACGCTACCACAAACGGTATTACAGCGATTGTTTTGGTCTGGGCTGTAATTGCTATTAAAAACGGAAAACAAAAACTTCACGAACGTTTAATGACTTTTGCTATTGCACTTTCGGTTGCTTTTTTAGTAATGTATGTAGCATATCATATGACAGCTGATTCTACTAAATTTGGTGGAGAAGGAGCAATACGATATGTTTATTTCTTTATTTTGGTGACTCATATCTTATTGTCTATTGCAATAATTCCTTTAGTACTAATTACTTATGTAAGAGCTCTTGCACAACGTTTTGACAGACATAGAAAAATAGCTAAAATAACATTTCCACTTTGGCTGTATGTTGCGGTTACTGGCGTAGTGGTTTACTTAATGATTTCTCCTTATTATGTTTAAAATGGAAAATAGAATAAAGAATAAAGAAAATAGATTGGAAAATGTGGGGAATAATATAAAGAGAAGCTCGTCGACTAAATATATTTATATTCTATTCTCTTTTTTCTTTTCTCTCGCGGCTAGTGCCCAATGTGCGATGTGTCGCGCTGCACTTGCAGGAGATTCGAATGTAAAAAAAGCCGAGGCAGTAAATAACGGAATAGTGTATTTGATGGTGATTCCTTATTTACTCGTTGCCATAATTGGATATCTGATTTACAGAATGTACCAATCAAAAAAGAAAAAAGCAGAATAATTATTCTGCTTTTTTTTTGCTTTATTATTTCAATCCGTCCACAGAGACATTTACAGTCCCGTTTATTTTTATAAAAGCGATAATCGCCTGATTGGTCAACTGGATTTTATCAAACTGGATATCTTCTATTTTCCCATTTACGAAAACGCCCGGCATTGGTGAATAGTTTTTGAGATAAGCCGCCATGCTTTTTTTTCCTTCTTCTAAATTTGGCTGAATCGAATATCGACAGCTTTCTTCCATTTTTCTTAATATATAGCCTTGGCCCAACCAGCTTGCTGTTCTCATTAGTTTGCTTTTTGTATCCAGAACATAATCGAGTTTTTCAAAGTAAATCTCTTTTGTTTGAGCATTATATTGCGGAAATCCGTTTAAGTAAAGTGTTCCGTTTATAGAACCTAAAACATCAAGAGCAATAACCATCTTGCCATCTTTATGCCAGATAGAAACATTTTTTACCGTAATTTTTTTGCTTCCGGAACCAAATTCCTGTCCTGCGAAATTTGTGGTCATGATTTTCGAAGCATCAATATAAGTTGATATCGCTGCAATATTAGCTGAAATTTGATTTGGGATTTTTGCTACCGGCTTCAAAACAATTTTACTGGCATTGAATTTAGATTCGGGTTGTTTGCCCACAATGGTTTCCATATTACATTTCATTCCCATGTCTAACAAAAACAAATCATTCTTGAGTTTTGCATTTGTAGAGTAAACTTCGACAGGCACAATTCTTAACCAGCTTTCATATGTATCGCTCATCTTGAACGGAGTACATATTTTTTCTAACGCCGATAAAACGTTCGGCTTAAAATCCATTGATTTTTCGATTGCTTCGTCTATTTTCTTTTCAATTTTTGATTTAAAAATAGAAATTGCCGGATTTACTAAATAAGTTATTGGCATACTTTTTCCAAATACAAGCATTGTTGGGCTTTCGTTCCAGTCTAATGATCTGAACTCAGTTTTTGTATTGAGTTTCCAGTTGGTCAAAGCTACTTCACTGGATAAAGTAATCACACCATTTAAGTTAAATTCTCTAATATCGTAAAGATCAACACCAAGTTTTTTGGTGCCAATACGGTATTTTACGGTGGCTTTTAATGGTAAAATTGTTTTTATCTTTTTATCCGGATTTGCAGGATCATTCTGAATTTTGATAGGAGCCTGTTTCCAGATTTTCATTTCGATATCATCATCCTCAATATTATTGTCTTCATAAATTAAACCATTCAGTAAAGAATTGGTTTGATTTTGAATGTCATTGAGTTTTACCGTTATAGGTAAATTGATAAAGGACGGATTTGCGTCATAAACCAGTGGACTTGCATCGTCTGGTTCCGGTTTTAAAGTTTCTAATTTTTGAGATGTAGAACAGCTTGTAAGCAGCGTAAGTGCTGTAAACAGAGATAGAATTGAAAAAAACTTCATCGTTAAGATTTTTTAAGTGATGCAAAATTAAGAAAACAATTATATTATCTTAAAAAAGTGTAACAATTGATATAGAATTGAGTCTTATTGTAATAACTAAGCGGAATTATTAACGTTTTTTTACCATAAATTACTTATAAAAAATGTTATTATTGTTTTAAAATTTAACAGTACCATGATCGAAATCAAAGATTTACATAAATCCTATAAAATGGGAAGTTCAGAATTACACGTGTTAAAAGGAATCAATTTTAATATCGAGGAAGGCGAATTAGTGGCAATTATGGGATCATCCGGATCTGGAAAATCTACGCTTTTAAATATTCTGGGAATCCTTGATGAAGCAGATTCAGGCAGTTATATTTTAGATAAGACTCCAATAAAGAATCTAAACGAAACGATAGCTTCAAGATATCGCAATAAATTTTTGGGATTTGTATTTCAGTCTTTCAATTTAATAAACTACAAAACGGCACTTGATAATGTTGCAATGCCTTTATACTATCAAGGTATAAAGCGAAAAGAACGTTATGAAATTGCTATGAAATATTTAGAGAAAGTAGGTTTGGGTTCGCATTCTCACCATTTACCAAATGAACTTTCGGGAGGTCAGAAACAACGTGTTGCAATTGCCCGTGCATTAGCTTCAAACCCAAAAGTTTTGCTGGCAGATGAGCCAACAGGAGCTTTGGATACTAAAACCTCTTATGAAGTTATGGAACTTATTCAGGGAATTAACGATGAAGGAAAAACAATTTTAATTGTTACGCACGAACCGGATATTGCTGCGATGTGCAAAAGAAATGTGGTCCTGAAAGACGGATTAATTATAGATGATAAATTGGTAGAACAAGTTAGAGCGGCATCTTATGTTTAATATTGAGCGTTGGCAGGAAATATTTGAAGCAATTTCTAAAAACCGACTAAGAACATTTCTTACCGGAATTTCTGTGGCTTCAGGTATTTTTATTTTGGTGATTTTGCTTGGTGCAGGTAAAGGACTTCAGAACGGAATTCAGAAACAATTCGAAAATGATGCTGTAGGAATTATCGAAATTTGGACCAATACAACTACAAAAGAATATAAAGGATTGAATCCGGGAAGACAAGTGCAGCTGCGAAATAGCGATTATGATCTTCCGGTAATGAAATTTGGGGATCAAATCGATAAAAAATCTGCTACAAATATTACCCGTGGTGTAATCGTAACCTACGGTAAAGAATCTGGAAACTATCAATACAGAGGAGTAAATCCTGATTATTTAGACATAGAAAACGGAACTATAATTCAAGGAAGATTTTTAAACGATAATGATTTAAAAAACAATGAAAAAGTGACTGCAATAGGTTTAAAACTTAAGCAGGATATATTTAAGGAAGAAGACGCGATTGGAAAAGAAATTTCAGTAAACGGAATTAATTTTAAAGTAATTGGAGTCTTTACAGATCCTTCGGGAGAGAGAGAAGAGACCCGTTTGTATATGCCTATGACCACTATTCAGCGTGCTTATGGAGGTGGAGATAAAATTACAGGAATGATGTTCGTTTTAAATAAAAAAGCAGATTATGACGAAGCACTCGCACAATCTAAGCAATTTACAAATAATGTAAGGGAGCTATTAAAAAGTAAAAACATTATTGCCCCGGATGATGACAGCGCGATTGGAATTTATAACTCTGTACAAGAAGCAAAACAGTATTATGATTTAAACCTCTATATCAAATTATTTTTCTGGTGGGTTGGTATTTGTACCATTATTGCCGGAGTTGTCGGGGTAAGTAATATCATGCTTATTATAGTTAAAGAACGAACTAAGGAAATAGGAATCAGAAAAGCTTTGGGCGCATCCCCTTTTTCTATTATTTCGATGATACTTCATGAATCCATATTTATTACCACTATTGCAGGCTTTGTTGGACTGCTGGCCAGTTTGTTATTATTAGAATTTGTTGGGCCAATGGTTCAGAGTGAATATTTTAGAAATCCCGAGGTCGATTTTAGTGTGGCTTTGACAACACTTGTTTTACTGGTGTTTGCCGGTGCATTAGCAGGATTTTTTCCAGCATATCGAGCAGCCAAAATTAGACCTATTGTAGCACTTAGAGACGAATAATTATGTTTAAGAAAGATAATTGGGATGAAATTTTGCAGGCTTTAACAGCCAACGTTTTTAGAACGGTTTTAACGGCATTTGGTGTATTTTGGGGAATATTTATTCTGGTAATATTACTGGCTGCAGGAAATGGTTTAGAGAACGGGGTAAAAAAAGATTTTGACGGAATAGCCACAAATACCATGTTTATGTGGAGTCAAACCACTTCAAAAGCTTACAAAGGTTTGCCTAAAGTACGAAAATACGATTTTAGAAATAGTGATGTGGCAGCATTAAGAGCCGCTTTACCAGATTTGTTATATGTTTCGCCACGTAATCAATTAGGGGATTTTAACGGAACAAATAATGTCGTTCGTGGTACAAAAACTTCGGCGTTTACCATTTATGGAGATTATCCTGAATTGATCAAGCAACAACCAATGGATATCATAAAAGGACGTTTTATAAACCAACAGGATATTAAGGAAAGACGAAAAATAGCTGTAATAGGAAAAGGTGTTATTAGTGAATTATACGGAAAAGAAGAAGAAGCCGTGGGAACTTACATAAAAGTCAACGGAATCAATTTTATGGTAGTTGGGGTTTACAACTCAAAAAGAACCGGTGGAAACGCAGAACAGGAACAAAAAAATATCTTTTTACCCTTTACTACTTTTCAGCAGGCTTTTAATTATGGTGATAAAGTGGGTTGGATGGCCATTACATCAAGAGATGAAGTTTCTATTACAGATTTGAAACCAAAAATTTTAGAACAGATAAAAATCCTGCATTCCATAAACCCAAAGGATGATCGTGCTGTAGGAAACTTCGATTTATATGAACAATATAATAAAGTGCAAAGTTTGTTTAATATATTACAAATCATTGCTTATTTTGTAGGAACTTTGGTTCTGATTTCAGGGGTTATCGGAATCTCAAATATTATGCTTATTGTGGTTAAAGAGCGTACAAAAGAAATTGGGATTCGAAGAGCTTTAGGAGCAACACCGGGAGCTATTCGTGGTCAGATTTTGTCTGAGTCCATCTTTTTGACGATTATTTCAGGAATGCTTGGTATTGCCGTTGCAACCGGAGTTATTGCAATCTTAAATATGATATTAGATTCTATGCCGCCGGATAGTAATATGATGTTTGCCAACCCAAGCGTAGATTTAAGAGTTGTATTTGTTGCCTTAATAATATTAGTAGGATCAGGTTTGCTGGCAGGATTTATCCCGGCGCAGACTGCAATTAATGTAAAGCCCGTAGACGCTTTACGTACAGAATAAATTATCAATCAAAAATAATCGATTAAACCAAAAACAAAATGAAAAAAGGAATAACCGTAACCATTTTAATCTTTATTGCTATAGTTTTCTTTGGCGCACTGTATTATTTGTATGCCAAAAATCAAGAGTCCCCAATTGTCTTTAAAACTGAAAAAGCAGAGATTAAAACAATCGTAAAAACTACAATTGCAACTGGTAACATTCAGCCTGATGAAGAGGTCTTAATCAAACCTAATATTTCAGGTATTATTGAAGAAGTGTATATCAAAGCCGGAGAGAAAATCAAGGCAGGGGATATGATTGCCAAAATTAGAGTTGTAGCGAATGTATCAAATGTAAGCAACACTCAAAATCAGGTGCAAACAGCTAAAATTGCTTTGGATAATCAGGAAAAAATCTATAAAAGACAAAAAACGTTGTTTGATAAAGAGGTAATTTCTGCAAACGATTTTGATGCAGCGCAATTAGCGTATACACAAGCCAAACAAAACTATCAGGCTGCTAAACAAAGTTTGGATATCGTAAAAACAGGAACAACTACATCATTAGGAAATTATGCCAACACCTTAATTCGTTCAACGGTTAACGGAATGGTATTGGCAGTTCCGGTAAAGGTAGGAAACCAGGTTATAGAAAGTAATAACTTTAATGAAGGAACAACAATTGCAAGTGTTGCAGATGTTGGAAGAATGATTTTTATTGGAAAAATTGACGAATCTGAAGTTGGTAAAGTAAAAGAGAAAATGCCAATCGAGATTACAGTCGGAGCAATTGAAAATAAAAAATTCAATGCTGTTTTAACTGATATAGCTCCAAAGGGAGTTGTTGAAAATGGTGCTATTCAGTTTGAAATTAAAGCTTCTCTTGAAAATAGGGATGCAACATTTATCAGAGCCGGTTTAAGTGCAAATGCTTCTATTATTTTAGACAAAGCAGAAAAAACATTAGCAATCAAAGAATCATTAGTTCAATTTGACAAAAAAACTCAAAAGCCATATGTTGAAATAGAAACAGCTCCACAAAAATTTGAAAGAAGAGATTTAGTTTTAGGAGTTAGTGACGGAATTTATGTTCAGATTAAAAGCGGGGTAAAGGATTCAGATAAAATTAAGATCTGGAATCAGGGTTTGATCAATGAAGGAGAAAAAAAATAATTTGAAAGTATAAAGAGTTTTTGAGATTTAAAAATTGTTAAATTTGCGTAGCATCTTGCTATGCTTTCATTCAAAATATATGAAAATAAATAAATATAATAGTCTTGTTTTTGCCATGCTGTTCGGTTTTGGTTTATCGACTCAGGCACAATCAAAACAATGGACATTAGAAGAATGCGTACGTTATGCATTAGATAATAATATCACAATAAAATTATCAGAGCTAGATGTAAAAAATGCTGCAATTGATAAAAAAGGAGCATTAGGGAGTTATCTTCCATCAGTAAGCGGAAGTGCTTCACACTCCTGGAATATTGGTTTGAACGTTAACCCTGTTACCAATATTGCTACTACCCAAACAACGCAATATTCTTCATTAGGCGTTAATGCAGGTGTTGATATTTATAAAGGTCTGCAAAATCAAAACACTTATAGAAGAGCCAAACTTTCTATTATAGCGTCTCAATATCAACTTTTGAAAATGCAGGAAGACATTTCACTGAATGTAGCAAATGCATTTTTGGAAATTCTTTTTAATAAAGAAAATTTAAAAGTAAAAAAAGAGCAATTATCTATTGATCAAAAACGTTTGGCACGTTCAGAAGAAATGGTGAATGCAGGAACAATTCCGCGTGGCGATTTGTATGATTTAAAGGCTACTGAAGCAACAGATCAACAGGCGATTATTGTCGCTGAAAATAATTTGTTAATCTCTAAATTGAGTCTGGCACAGCTTTTACAATTAAAAGAGTTTGCGGATTTTGATGTAATTGACGATACAAATGCAAAAGATGAGAATAATATCATGGCACAAACTCCAGTTGATATTTACGCAAAAGCAAAAGAAATTAGAACAGAATTAAAACTGGCTCAGACAAACCTTGAAATTGCAGAAAAAAGCGTTGCTATTGCAAGAGGTGCTTTTCAGCCAACACTTAGAGGTTTTTACCAATTTAGTACAAGTGCAAGTTATAGTGACAGACTTATAGGAACAGATGGTAACGGAAATCCGGTTTATTCAGGACCACATTCAGTTTTAGATCAGTTTAGTGATAATAAAGGACACAATTTTGGTTTTCAGTTAAACGTTCCAATATTCAATGGTTTTTCTGTTAGAAATAATGTAGAGCGCAGTAAAGTAAGTTTAGAGAAATCTAAAATAGATTTAGAACAAAAAAGTTTAGATTTGCAACGTAACGTTTATACAGCTTTTACAGATGCTAAAGGCGCATTAAATGCATATGAATCATCAACAGTAACGTTAGAAGCAAGACAGCAAGCTTATAATTATGCTAAAGAAAAGTATGATGTAGGTTTAATGAATTCATTTGATTTTACGCAGGCACAAACATTGTTAACCAATGCACAGTCAGACGTTATCAGAACAAAATATGATTACATTTTTAAAATAAAAATACTTGAATTCTACTTTGGAATTCCAATTGTCCCAATTATCACAAAATAATTTATTATGTCAAAAAAAACAATTTATTTCTTACTTGGCGGTGCATTAGTTCTTATAATAGCTTTAGTTGCTCTTTCGAAAGCAGGAGTAATAGGAAATAAGGATGAAGGAAAAGAAGTAGAAGTTTCAAAAGTAGCTGCTTCAACAATCGTTGAAACAGTTTCAGCAACAGGTAAAATTCAACCGGAAATCGAAGTAAAACTTTCATCAATGGTTTCAGGTGAAATTATTGCATTGAATGTAAAAGAAGGTCAGGTTGTTAAAAAAGGAGACTTACTGGTAAAAATAAACCCGGATTTGTATACTTCAGGATTAGACAGATCTGTTGCAAATTTATCCGGTACCAAAGCGAGCTTAACACAATCAGAAGCAAACTATAAAGAAGCAAAAGCAAGTTACGAGCGTAATAAAACACTTTATGACAAAGGCGTAATTTCTAAGTCTGACTGGGATAAATCAATTGCTACTTTTGAAGTGGCAAAAGCGACAAAACAAAGTTCTTACTATAATGTTCAAAGTGCATCTGCATCTGTAACCGAAGCCAAAGATAATTTAGGACGTACCTTAATTTATGCACCGGCAGCCGGAACAATTTCTGTTTTAAATGTAGAGTTGGGAGAACGAGTTCTTGGAACACAGCAAATGGCAGGAACAGAACTTTTGCGAGTAGCAAACCTGAACAATATGGAAGTTGAAGTTGATGTTAACGAAAATGATATTGTAAAAGTAAAAATTGGTGATGAAGCAAATGTTGAAGTTGACGCTTATCTAAAAAAGAAATTTAAAGGTACTGTAACCAGTATTTCTAACTCAGCAAGTACAACTTTAACTTCAGATCAGGTTACTAATTTTAAAGTTAAAGTACGTATTTTAAAAGAATCATATCAGGATTTATTAGAAGGCCAGCCAAGCACTTATTCACCTTTTAGACCTGGAATGACTGCGACTGTTGATATTATTACAAGAACTAAAAACAATGTTTTGGCAGTGCCAATTAGTTCTGTTGTAGTAAAATCTGATACCACTGCCGTAAAAGATTTTAAAGTAGAAGAACCTAAGGATGACAAAAAAACAGCACCGAAAAGCGATAAAAAATTCGAATGTGTTTTTGTAAAAGTAGGCGATAAAGCTAAAATCAGAATCATTAAAACAGGAATTCAGGACGATACGAATATTGAAGTCCTTTCAGGATTACAAACCGGCGATGTTGTAATTACCGGACCTTACACAACGGTTTCTAAAGAATTAAACTCCGGCGATAAAGTAAAACTTAAAAAAGCTGATTTACCTAAGAAATAATATAGAATTTCTTTAAAGATATTGTCATCCTGAGCATTCTGAGAATTAGGGACGCTCAGGATGACATAAATAATTAATTTTAAAAATAAACACCTTGTCTTTTATACTTAATATAGAAACTGCTACTAAAAATTGCTCCGTATCCATTGCTAAAAATGGAGAAACAATTGTATGTAAAGAAATTGCTGAAGAAGGCTATTCACATGCTGAAAAGCTGCATGTTTTTATCGAAGAAGTAATAACAGAAGCAGGACTAAATATTCAGGATCTAAATGCTGTTGCAGTAAGTCAGGGACCAGGTTCATATACTGGTTTACGAATAGGGGTATCAGCAGCAAAAGGGCTGTGTTTTGCTTTAAATATACCTTTACTAGCAATTGATACACTGCACACTTTAGCGTCGCAGGCAAACGTTTCTGACGGAAAAATTATTCCAATGCTTGACGCAAGAAGAATGGAAGTTTACAGTGAAGTTTTTAATGCTGCATTAGAAGTTGAAAGAGCAATCGAAGCAGAAGTTATAACACAGGATTCCTTTGCAGATTATAGTGAGATAGTCTATTTCGTGGGTGATTGTGCAGATAAATGCAAACCGGTTCTAACAAAAGAAAACTTTGTATTTTTAGAAGAAATCAAATTTCCTTCAGCCGCTGCAATGAGTAAAATCAGTTATGATAAATATCAAAAAAGCGACACTGTAGATGTCGCTTATTTTGAACCATATTATTTAAAAGACTTCATGATGGCACCACCATCAAAAAAGCAATAAAACATTTATTTTTGAAGTGTAAAAGGCTGAATTGAAATTCCGGCCTCATCAAGGGCTATTTTGCAATTTTCAAGTGTTTCAGAAAAAACAGCTCCATAATTAGCATTTTTTGCCCACGGGCGTACAGCAAAATCTATAGAACTGGCAGATAAATTCTTGACAAAAACTTCTGGTGCAGGAGTTTTAAGTACTTTTGGATTTTTGACTAAAACATCTAAAAGAACCTCTTTTGCTTTCTTGATATCTGAGTCATAAGAAATAGAAAATGTCAAATCAGCTTTTCTTTCTCCCTGCATCGAATAATTGATTATTGTTCCGTTTGACAAAGCTCCATTAGGTACAAAAACAGTCTGGTTATTACCCGTAAGCATCTTAGTAACAAAAATTTGAATTTCGACTACAGTTGCAATAACACCTTGTGCCTCGATTGTATCGCCAACTTTAAAAGGTTTGAAAACGATAATTAACATTCCTCCCGCAAAATTAGAAAGAGAACCCTGCAATGATAAACCTACCGCAAGTCCCATTGCTCCTAAGATAGCAACAAATGACGAAGTCTCAATACCGAGTTTTGAAATAAAAGTTACAAATAATAAAATACGGAGTGCCCATATCAGGATGTCCGAGAGAAATTTTGTTAAAGTAGGATCTAAATTTCTTTGAACCATTACTTTTGTAATAACCCTGTTTATTAATCTGATGGCATAAATACCAACAAACAAAATAATAAACGCAGAGACTAATTTAGGTGCATAATCAACTAATACGTCAATAAATTTAGTGACATAATTGCTAATTTGATCTGGATTCATGTTCATGTTTTTTCGAATAAAAAAACCTTCTCAAAGAGAAGGCATATTAGTGGTGCAAATATAGAGATATTTTATTTTTATTAGAAAAAATGTCTTTATTCCTTATCCGTAATGGGATCGATATTTTTTTCTATTATAGTTTCTGTTTTTTCACTGGCATCTGTTGTGGTTTCTGCAACAGCAGTTTTTGTTTCGCCGGAAACTTCAGTTGTTTTTTCTTTTACAGAATCGATTACATCACTTAAAGAATCCGAAGCTTTTTCGACATATTCGCTTACAATGTCTTTTGCTTTATGGGCATATTCTACGGCATTATCTAATATTGGTTCTGCAGCTTCTTTTGCTTTTGCGATAGTTTCTTCAGCAAAAGTCTCTGCTTTCTCAATGTAAGGAGCGGCTGCTTCTTTAGCTTGCTCAAATTTAACCTCGGCTTCTGTTGTTAAATCTGAAGCAGAATCTTTGGCTGTGCCAAATAAATTCTTGAAAAATGAAGATAATCCCATAGTTTTATATTGATTAGTTTAGAATACAATATTAACTATTTTTATCTCATTATGATCTAATAATTTATTGAAAATTAAGCAGATAGGAATAAAATAAAAAAGCGTCCCATTTGAGACGCTTTCTGTATTTTTTAGAATAAAATATTATGCATTTACTGCTTCAACTTTTATTGCTTCATCGTTTAGCATACTTTTCAGCATATTTTCGATTCCGCTTTTTAATGTAAAAGTAGAAGAAGGACAACCGCTGCAAGCACCTTGCAGGATTACTTTAACCGTTTTATCATTCTCGTTATAAGAATCAAAAGCAATGTTTCCTCCATCAGCCGCAACTGCCGGTTTTACATACTCTTCTAATATATTAATAATTTGCTGAGAGGTAACATCTAACTTATCAAATGCTTCGTCTTTGGTAATATCATTTTTTGTAGCAACTTCAATTAAATTTTCATCTAAAACTGTTCCGCCATTTTCAATAAATTGTTTGATAAAAGTTCGAACTTCCAAAGTGATTTCATCCCAATCGTTAACATCATATTTAGTTACCGAAATATAATTCTCATCAATAAAAACTTCTTTTACATAAGGAAATTTGAACAATTCTTTTGCTAATGGAGAAGAAGCCGTCTGATCAATGTTTTTATATTCAACAGCATTTCTGGTCAACATTCTGCTTACCACAAATTTTAAAGCAGAAGGATTTGGAGTTGTTTCCCCATAAACGGTAATAGGTTGTTTTTTAGGTTGATTTTCGTCAACTTTTATTATAACGCCACCTTTTTCAACAAAAGATTCAATTTGCTCAGCAACAGCGTCTTTTACATCATCCCATTCTACGATGCTATATCTTTCGATCGCAATAAAGTTACCTGAAATATATACTGTTTTAACAAACGGAAGATAAAATAATTGTTGTGCTAAAGGTGATGATTGTGCTTCGTCAATATTTTTAAATTCAAAATTTTGATTTTGCGTGATGAAATCTTCAAATTCAAACTTTAGTATAGTTGGATTTTGAGTTTCTTTTATGGTGATTTTTGTCATGATTTGTAATTTTCCACAAATTTAGTAAAGTTATTTTCTACTAATACCTATATTTGATTTTTTAATAAAATAATTAAGACTCTTTTCAAATAAATCGTATTAAATTATAAGAGTCAGAAATATATTTAAACAAAATTGCCTTTATGGAATTTAGGATCAAGGTTTTATTTATTTTTTTAATAACAACATTTTATTCTTATTCCCAAGAAGGAATACCTGTTTATTCGGATTATTTATCAGATAATTATTACTTGATTCACCCGTCAATGGCCGGTGCAGCCAATTGTGCAAAAATTAGATTGACAGCCAGAAAACAGTGGTTTGGTCAGGAAGATGCACCTACACTTCAAACCTTAACTTTTAATGGGAGAATAGGGGAAAGGTCGGGAGCAGGAATTATTATTTTTAATGATAAAAATGGATATCATTCACAAAAAGGAGTAAAGCTTACTTATGCACATCATATTATGTTTTCCAGGGATGAACTCGATTTAAACCAACTTTCGTTTGGTATTAGTGGAGGCGTTATTCAGAGTCAGCTCGATGAAACTAAATTTGGAGGCACATTTGACCCCATAGTTTTTGGGCAGATTCAAAAAGATTCCTATTTTAATATGGATCTTGGAGCTTCGTATAATTATCTTGATTTTTATGCGCATGCAACGGTTCAGGGATTGCTTGAAACCAGACGTGAATTATATACAGATTACGAAAGCGATAATGTGAGAAAGTTTCTTTTAAGTGCAGGATATGTTTTTGGCAAAAGAAATATGATTACCTGGGAACCTTCAGTTTTATTTCAGTTATTTGATAAGACAAAAGAGAAATCTGTCGATTTAAACTTAAAAGCATACAAAAGCATGGATTTTGGAAGCTTATGGGCAGCATTATCCTATAGAAGAAGCTTTGATGGTACAGAATATAGTACTACAAGCGGTGTTGCAGCTCAAAAACTGCAATACATTACGCCAATAATTGGTATTAATTATAAGAATTTCATGTTTGCTTATACCTATTCACAAGTTACGGGCGATGTTAAATTCGATACAGGAGGATACCATCAAATTACTTTGGGTATCAATTTATTTTGTAAAAGGGAACGTTACGATTGTAATTGTCCGGCTATTAACTAAATTTTTATTATGCTTATTAAATCTGTAAACGGAAAAACGCCTTCGATTCCTGAGGACTGTTATGTTGCTGAAAATGCTACAATTGTTGGTGATGTTACTTTTGGTGATTCTTGCAGTGTTTGGTTCAATGCTGTAATTCGTGGAGATGTCAATTTTATTTCAATTGGCAATAAAGTAAATATTCAGGATGGTGCAATTATTCATTGTACGTATCAAAAACATCCAACGATTATAGGTAATAATGTTTCGATAGGACATAACGCAATTGTTCACGGATGTAAAATTCATGACAATGTTTTAATTGGTATGGGCGCTATTGTGATGGATAATTGTGTTGTAGAAAGTAATTCTATTATCGCTGCCGGAGCCGTTGTAACACAAAATACTGTTGTAGCATCAGGAACTATTTATGCCGGTGTTCCTGCAAAAAAAGTAAAAGACATTGATCAATCTGACTTTGCCGGCGAAATTGAGCGTATTTCAAACAATTATGTAATGTATTCCGGATGGTTTAAGAACGAAGAATAAACTACAAATTTATTCTTTCAAAAAAGGCATTTTTATAACTTTCGCTAATTGGTATTCTTTTATCACTGATCAAAACTTTATTTTTCTGAATTGATTTTACATGTTTTATATTGATGATATATGACCTGTGAATTCGGGAAAAACCTTTGCTTGAAAGTAAGTTTTCCAGTTTTATTAGACTGATTAATGTCAGTGTGAATTTATTATCCGTGGTGTATATTTTGACATAATCTTTTAGGCCTTCGATAAATAAAATATCCGAAAAATTCATTTTTACATTTTCATATTCAGCTCTTACAAACATAAAATCCTGTTCTAATTCCGGCGCAGTTGTATTTTCAGAAATGGCCTGGACATTAGCAGTTGGATTTAAAATTTGTTGTGCACGCACTACTGATTTTAAAAAACGATGAAAAGGGATGGGTTTTACTAAATAATCTACAGCACCAAGATTAAAACCTTCAACAGCATAATCAGAAAAAGCAGTTGTAAAAATGATCAAAGGCTTCTTTTCGATCGTATTTAAGAAATCAATTCCTGAAAAATGCGGCATCTGAATGTCCAGAAAAATTAAATCGACATTATTTTGATTGATAAATGAAACGGCATCAATAGCATTATTAAAAGTACTGATAAGTTCCAGCGCATCTACCTTTCGAACAAAATCTTCTAATAATTCAACTGCTAAAGGTTCATCGTCTATAATTACACATTTCATTTGTTGAAGTTTTAGATTTAAAATTTGGCTTGGTGCTCAAAAGTAGTTTTAAACCAGTAAAATAAGTTTTAAAATTATCATAAAATACTGGTTGAACTTAAATTATCCGTTTTTTACGGTTATTGTTTTGCTTAAAGTATAACCATCTGTTAGATTGCCGGTTAAGGTTGCTAATTCATCTGCTAAACTATCAGAAAACACATTGTCCTTAGTGTTAGAAGTATCAGCCTGACCGTGAGCAGCATAATTTGTACTCGAATAAACGGTACTTGAAATAGTTTCAGGAAATGCAATTTGCGTCACCAATAACGAAGATCCGCTACTGCTTAAAACTTCTACATGAACATGAGGCGCCCTGCCTTGATACCAACCCGGAAAAATCGAAATAAACGAAACTTCTCCTTTAGAATTTGTGGTTTGTCTGCCTCTTAAAAAATGAACAGCAGTATAATCTGTCTGCTGCATTGAGGTTCCGCCATATTCTGAATAATTTCCATCTTTATCACAATGCCAAACATCAACTAAAATACCGGAAAGCGGTGAACAATTATTGTTTTTGTTTTCGATAACTAAGTTAATCAGCAAAGCAACTCCAACACGATCAGATTTTATGTTTTCTAAAACCAATTGGCTCGGTGTTTTGATCGGGAACGGACCTTTAGTTTCTGATGGGGAAACAGTACAGCTTCCATCATCTGAAGAATTTGTACCACTATCATCATTATCACTTTTAGAACAGGATTCTAACAATTTAGAAGCTGTTGCTAACGATGCAATTCCTAAAATACCATTTCTGATGAATTTTTTTCTGTCCATAATCCGTTATGTTTAATGTATTGAAGTTTGAATTTTATCTAATTTTAAATTCAAATGCACGCGATAATATTCATTATCCTGAGTGATTTTAAGTTCGTGCGCATTTGGATAAAGCAAATCAAGTCGGTTTTGAATGTTTACCAAACCTATTCCTGAATTTTCAGGATCTTTAACATAGTTTTCAATCGTATTTTCGATCCAGAAATCAAGACTGTTTTCCAGAATAAAAATTTTGATCTTTACATGTGCCGCGCCTTTATAATCAGTTCCATATTTAAAGGCATTTTCTACAAACGAAATCAATAATAAAGGTTCAATAAACTTGTTGCGCGTATCGCCATGAACATTGATAACAATGTCTTCGATATTATTGAGTCGTAGTTTTTGCAGCTCAATATAATTCTGGATGTAATTGATTTCCTTTTCTAAAGCCACCGTTTTATTATCTGTTTCATACAGCATATAGCGCATTAATTCTGATAATGTTACGATGGCATCAGGGACCAAATCAGATTTTTTATGTGCCAGAGAATAAATACTATTTAAGGAATTGAATAAAAAATGCGGATTGGTTTGTTTACGCAAATAAATCAATTCAGTATTTGTTCTATGGGTTTCGGCAATTAATTTGTTTTGTTGATTGTTATAAAATTCGGTTAATGTTCTAATAATAGCACTAATAGTAATGATTAAGATATAGAAAAATGAAGGACCAATTTTAAAAAACAATGGCTGTCTGGTGGCCATTATAGCTCTGACGCGCTTTCCTTTAAATATTAATTTAAGATCTTCAGGAGGAGGGCCCATTGCGGGTCTTGTATGCCTAAATTCAGGAATAAAGTAATTAATCCGGATAATCATAAAAAGTAAAATGAGAGAAAATACAAATACAAAATAAAGCCAGTATTTTTTTTCTAAAAGTAACGCTGGAACCAAATAAAAATAGTTCAGATAAAACAGCAGAATTCCGGTAGACCATTGTACATAAAAGTCATTATTGATCCTAAACGGACTTTCATAAAACTGAATTAGTGAAGTCAGAATAAAGAAAACCCATATAATGCAATGGAATAAAATTTTATTTGAGCTTGTATTTTTAATGGTATCTAGTGTCATTTATAATTTTATTTTTAATAAAATTAAATCATTTTTGGTTACCGTTGGTGATATCTTATGATTGAGTTTTTCAGTCACTAAATTGGCCACTTTTAAGGCGTCGCTTTCTGTTGAAAAACTTTTAGTGTCATTTATTACCGGAATAACAGATTGTTTGATGATGATTTTATTTTTAAAGGCAACCGTATATCCCCAGCCTGTTGTGGTTTTAAAGGATGTACTTTTAAATTTCTCATGCTTTACACAAGCAGTAAATTGTAAAACCAATAAAATAAACAGTAAATTCTTCTGGATTTTACTCCAGAAGAATTGTTTTTTCATATTAATTATCATCGCTGTTTTGCTCTTCTAAAGGTTTAAATTCCCATGCGTCATCAAAGTAAGTAGAACCCACTCTTCCTAACATATAAAAACCACGATTATTGATCGCAAAACCTACGGCATCTGTTCTGCTGGCTCCTTCCATTGGAGTTCTTTCTGTCCATAAATCTGTAGCAGGATTATATTCCCAGATTGTCTTAATGCTTTCTCCACCCACAACATATCCCAATCCGTTCATAGAGAAACTCGAAGCATTTGAACGTACAATTGCATAATCGTCATTATAGCTGTAATCATCATCAGTGTCCTTGTCGATATCACGTTTTCTGGTCCAGACATCAGTGGCAGGATCAAACTCCCAGAAATCTTCCTGATAAACGCCATTGTTTATTCCGGTTCCTAAATAAACCTTATCAGCAATTACAAACGCAGTGGCATTACGTCTTTTATTGCCACTAAATCCGTTTACAAGTGTCCATGTATTTGTTACATCACTGTATTGATAGAAATCTTTAAGATAATTTCCGTCATATCCAGTTCCAAAATAAGCTTTTCCTCCAGCCTGAAATCCTACGGCAGCATAACGGCCCGTTCCTGCAAAATCAGTTTTTTGAGTCCAGCTATTGCTTGTTGGATCGTATTGGTAAAAATCTTTCAATTTATTTGTTCCATCATAACCAAGACCAATATATCCTTTTTCGTTAAGAGCAAAACTAGAAGCAGAACTTCTGCCAACACCTGTGAAATCTGCTTTTTGCTCCCAATAATCACCGGTAGAATTATAAGCCCATAAATCTTTTAAATAAACATCACCAGTATAACCTGTTGCTACATAAGCATAATCTCCAATAACAAAACTGGTAGCACTAGATCTTGCAGGGCCATCAAATGCTGATTTTTTAACCCAGTTCCCCATTAAATCATCATCGTCGTCGTCGTTGCTGCAGCCTATAAAAACCAGACTTGAAAACAATGCCGCGAATAATATTCCTTTTTTAAAATTATTCATAGTGTATTAAATTTATTTATTGTTTGTATTTGATGCCAATTCCTAAAACATAACCGTTGCCGGCATTAAAATCATAAACTTTATGATTTTCATTATCGATCAGATTGTATTTTTTGTCAAAATCATATCCTGCTTTAAAATTCAGAAACCAGTTTTTGTCTACATTTCTTTCATATTCAATAGCCGAAGTCATTTGAGATAAACTAACTTTTGAAGCATTATGATCCAGATTGTTTTGTGGATCTAAATGATAAAAATTACCATTAAAACTATTACTCAGGCTAAAGTTATTTCTACTATTATTGGAGTATGAAATTTTCGAATCCGGAAAACCAATCAGTAAAGAGTTTTCATTGTTTATTCTATAATTTAAGGCCAAAACAGGTATGAATTTTGGTAACCCAAAAACAGTTGCTCTTGCTGCACCAATGCTGATATTTGTTTTTGAATTTAATTGCTGTTTGATCTCAAAACTTCCCAATATAGAGAAATCAGATGCGTCTAAATTGCTTTGGAAATTTACCATTGGAGTAATAGAAAAGTTTAAACTTGTTCTGTCTGATAACTCATGAGAAAATTGAAACTTATCCTGAATCATATTAAATCCATCCAAATTCTGATATGTTTTATAGGTGCCTAATTCATAATTTACTTTCAAATTCGAATATTCTAATGTATTTGTTAGGGTGCTTTTACTTCCTGCTTTTTTATTAAATGAGACACTTATATTGGTTTCATTAAAATCTATCTGATTAGTAGGCGCTGTTTTTACACTCATATTTACCGAAAAGTTCTCCTGAGCTTTCATATTGAAAATTGAAATCAAAAAAATCGAACAAATTAAAAACCTTGTTTTCATTACTTATTTATTGGTTCAAAAGTAGGAGGCCAATGGTTTAAAAAAAAAGAAGATATATGTATGACACTTTTTAATAGACTAAACAGCCTTTTTTAAGGTTGAATGAAGTATTGCCCGCGATTAATCTATTGTAGATAGTTTTTTGCCATTTATAGTGCAAAAACACGTGACTGTATATGTTATAGTGTAATGCAGAAGCGTGCATTTTATATTTGTTCAAAAAATAGATTATGCACAAGTTTATATTGATGTTATTTTTAGCAGTTACCGTCATCTCATGCGGAACTGATTCTGATGCCGGCGAATTTGTTGTTGGATCTGATTATTTAGCTCTAGGCAATAAAGTTATTTTAATCGATACAGTAACAGTCGACATGTCTACGATAAATTTTGATTCTCTTGTTACTTCCAATCAAAGCAGAATCCTGATTGGCAATTATGATGACGCCATTTACGGTAAAGTAAAATCAAACAGTTATTTTCAATTAGCTTCAGAATCATATACATTAAACAGTAGTGGATCTGATACAGAAACAACCAATTATGTGTTCGACTCTATTGCTATGATCCTAAAATATGATAACTATTATTATGGTGATACCACAAAAGTGCAGACATTTGATATTCATCGATTGACGCAAAGAGTCAAACCAAATACTGATGATAATAATTTTTATAATAACTCAGCTTTAAGTTATAATGATGAAAGTCTGGGAACAATTTCGTACAGGCCAAGGCCAACAGAAAAGGATTCCGTAAATATTAAAATGAGCGATGCATTTGGAGCAGCTTTATTTCAGAAATTAAAGAAAAGAGAAATTACTGATTTTGATAGTTTCAATGAATATTTAAAAGGTCTCGTTCTGGTACCATCAACTTCTAATTCTTCGAGTGTTATTGGTTTTCACGTCGCAACAAGTAAAGTAAGGTTGTATTATTCAAAATATCAGGCAGATACTGAAGAGGTTCCTTTTATATTAGATTTTACGATTTTAGATGCCACAAAGCAATTCAATTCTATTTCATTAGATAAAACAGGAACTCTCCTTCAGAATTTACCTGTCTCAAGTAGTAAGTTGTCAAGCGTATTAACAAATCAGCAGGGATTTATTCAATCTGGTACAGGAGTGGCTTGCAGGATTGATTTTCCTAATATTAAACAGCTCAAATACATTTCTGAAAAAGGTACAATTGTCGATGCTCAATTACTGCTGAAACCAGTTAATAATACCTATTCAGAACGATATCCACTGGCAGATTCCTTAAAGATTTATGTAGGCGATAATCTAAATAGGATCAGTGGTTCATTAGTGAATTCAGCAGGTACAGCAGTTTTTGGTATGTTGAATAAAAAGACTGATGAGTTTAATGAAAATGTTGGTTATACAGTTTCTGTGGGTAACTTTTTGCAAAAAGAAATGATAAAAGCATCAGATTCAAAATCATCTCTTATTCTAACATTACCGGGAATTTCTAAATCAGTAAATAGAGTAGTCCTGGGAGATCAAAAACATTTGAACAATAAAATCCAGCTTAAAATTTATTATATCTCTTATTAAATGAAAAGTAAAATTGCATATTTAAGTGGCGCCATATTAATGTCGATAACTTCATTTTCTCAAAGTGTTTCAAGTTCACCATATTCATTGTATGGTGTAGGGAGTCTGTATGATGCAGATTTCGGAGTACTTCCGTCAATTGGTTCTTCCGGTATTGCTTTACCGTCTGATACGTTTATAAATAATCTAAATCCGGCATCCTTAGCTTATTTACCCCAAAATCACTTTATGTTTGATATTGGCGGAAAATCTATATCAACTACTTATCAAAGCAGTTCAAGAAGCGAAAGCCGTAATAATTTTCAGTTTTCGCATATTGCTTTTGCTTTTCCGGTTACTAAAAATTCAGGATTTAGTGTGGCTTTACGGCCATATTCAAGTTCAGCTTTTAAAATTTCTAATTTAAAATTGCCTATAGATAATAGTCAGGATTATTACTATTTAACAGCGACAGGAACTGGCGGATTAAATAATTTTGATTTTTCGTATGGATACAGATTTGAAAAAAAATTATCTGTAGGAGCTTCTGCGGCTGTATTATTTGGGAATACTACTGATAATAGAAATTTCCTGATTATGAATTCGATTACAAGTATTCAGAAAAAAACAAATTACAGCGGTGTAAGGGCAACATTGGGAGCTCAATATAAAATCGATTCAACTTTTACCGTTGCTACAACTTTTAAATTACCAAGTCATATTAAAGCCTCAAAAGTTCAAACGGTACAAACTGTAAATGATGAGGTTGTTACTACTGTAGAGTCTAATGTAGCATCTGATACAGATGATTATTATATGCCTTTAGAAATGGGAATAGGGGTAAGTAAACGCTTTAAAAACAATTTGAATATGACACTGGATTATGAAAAGAGTTTATGGAGCGACAGTAATCAATCTGAATTATACGGAAATTTTGTAAATCAGGATCGATTTGCGCTAGGGTTTACCTATAGTACAAAAAAGAATATCCGTAAATATTGGGACAGGGTTCAATATGCTGCAGGTGCAAACTTTGATACCGGTTATCTTGAAGTCGATGCAAAAAGAATCAATAATGCCGCTATTTCCATCGGGCTTACTTTGCCTATTGATAACACCTATTCGGCTTTACGTGTCTCCTATTCATACGGGCAAAAAGGAAGGATTTCAGATAATCTGATCAAAGAAAATTACCATAAAATATCGCTTAATTTATCTTTAGACGGAATTTGGTTTATCAAAAGAAAAATAGATTAATATGCTAAAAGTCTTTTTCGATAACGGGATATTTATATTCTAAAATTGATTTTAAAACTTCAGGATTTGAATTGACATAAAATATTGGATCTGTATTTGGCGTATCTGTAAAACCAACTTTCTCACGCAGGACATTTTGAGTTTGTCGCGCAACGGCTTCTCCGGAATCAATAATCTGAATGTGTTCCGGCAGAATTTTTTTGATCTGAGGAATTAGATAGGGGTAATGACTGCAGCCTAAAACTAGATAATCGATATTTTCATCGATCATAGGTTGAAGATAGGATTCTAATAATTGAGTCATTTCTGGAGAATTCAGGTTTCCATCTTCAATAAGCTGAACAAGTCCATGACCTACTTGCTCAATTATTTTGGTATTCTGGAACATCTCAGCTGTTTTATTGAATAACTCACTATTCAATGTTCCTTTGGTTGCTAAAATACCAATTACTTGTGTTTTCGAATTATTAGCTGCTGGTTTTATTGCGGGTTCAATACCTATAAACGGAATGTTGTATGTTGAACGAAGTTCTACAATTGCATTTGTGGTAGCGGTATTGCATGCTACAACAATTAGCTTACAATTCATTTCCAGCAAAAAATCAACATTTTTTTTGCTCAGGGCAACAATCTCTTCTTTGGTTCTTTGACCATAAGGAGCGTTTTTGCTGTCTGCTAAATAGATTGTTTTTTCGTTTGGAAGCAAGTCGTGAATGGCGCTCCAGATGGAAGTTCCTCCAATACCAGAATCAAAAACGCCTATAGGGTTGTTATTCGTCATACTACAAATTTAGTGTTTTTTCAAATAAATTTATATTCCAATTTAAGTGAAATCTGCGAATATTTTAGTTTTTTAATTTTAATTTAATGTAAAAAAAAACTGCTTAAAACTTTTAAGTTTAAGCAGTTTTTTTATTTATAAGAATTCTGTTTATTAGAATCCTAAATCTTTTTTTACATCAGCAGTTATGTTTGGACCATCAGCTAATAAAAGAGTAGAACCATCTAATACATATTGGAAACCTTTAGCTTTTCCAACTTTTTGGATAGAAGCTCTAACTTTTTCCATTAATGGTTTCACGATGTCAGTTTCTTTTTGTTGCAATTCTTTTTGAGCGTTGTCTCTATAGTCAACGATTCTTTTTTGCATGTCCTGAACTTCTTTAGAACGTTCTCCGTTTACAGCATCAGTTACAGTTGCAGCTTCACCTTCGTATTTTTTGATTTTTACTTGGTATTCGTCAACCATTTTTTTGTATTCTGCATCGTATGTCCCACTTAATTTTTGTAGTTGATTTTGTGCATCTAGCATTGCAGGCATTTTCGACATAATCTCGCTAACATCAACATGAGCTACCTTAGCCTGTGCGTTCATTGTGTTACTTGCTCCTAAAATTAGTATTGCAGCAATTAGTAAAGTTTTGATTTGTTTCATCATTTTTAAAAATATTAATTAATTATTGGTCGTATTTGATTTTTGTGTTTCGGCTTCTTTTGCTTTTTTAGCCGCTTCTCGTTCTTCTAAAATTTTCTTTCTTCTTTCTTCTAATTCTTTTTTACGTTCCTCGTAAAGTCTTTGTCTTTCTGCAGCTTTATCAACAGCAGGTTCTGTTGTTGTAGCTTCTGTCCCTGTTGTTGCCTGCTTTGCTGTTGCATCAGTTTTTGTTGCATCTGTTTTGGCAGGTTCAGAAACCGTGCCATTTTTTTTAGCTTCTCTTTCTGCAGCAATTGCTTTTCGTCTGTCGTCGTATTCTTTTTTCTTAGCTTCTTGTTCTAATCTTCTGTCTTCAATTAATTTCTCTCTGGCTGCTTTTTTCTCATCTAAAGCTTTTTGACGGTCTGCCATTGCTGGATTTTCGTCAATAGCATTTTCAAGTTTTTCTTTTGCTTCCTGATCTTTTAATTGTTTTTTATTCAATTGTTCCCTTTTGTCAGTTCGGTTCAAAACACGAATAACCTGGTCACTGATGTCAAATTTTTTGTTGCTGAAAAGCATCGTTAAATCTGATGATTTATCAAAAACAAAATCATAATTTTTTGCCTCGGCAATATCCTGAACAGCAGTAAAAACCTGATCTTGAATTGGCTTTGCTAATGCTGCTTTTTGATGCATTAGATTTCCTTCAGATCCAAATTGTTTTTGCTGATAATCCATCATTTCAGTTTCCAGAAATTTAATTTCTGTTTCTCTTTCATCAATAAGCTCTTTGGTAAGTAAAGCACGTTCAGCTTTAAGACCTTCTTTAAGATTATTGATATCCAGTTTTTTGGCTTCTATATCCTGTTTCCACTTTTGGGCCTTTAGCTCTAACTGCGCTCTTGCCTCTTTGTAATCGGATACATTTTCCAATATATATTCCATGTCAATGTAACCAATTCTTGTCGTTCTTGTCTGAGCCTGGCTTGCATTTACTGCAACCAGAGCTAAAAATATAAATAAAAATTGTTTTCTCATAACATTAGTCTATATCAAAATTTTTACACAAATGTAATAAATTTTCTACTAAAACTGTTGCCCAATGATAAAGTGAATTTCTTTACCGTGTGCTTTAGTTTCTCCTGGCTGAGGATCAAATCCATAACCCCAGTCAATACCTAATAATCCAAATGCTGGCATGAATACACGTAAACCAACACCGGCAGAACGATTAAGGTCAAATGGGTTGTAATCTTTAAACGTTGGGTATGATGATCCAGCTTCTAAAAATGCTAATGCATAGATCGATGCAGATGATTTTAATGTAATTGGATAACGTAATTCCATAGAGAATTTATTATAAATAGTTGCTCCAATTTGTTCCCCGTTTGCATTTACAGGAGTCAATGAGTTATTTTCATATCCTCTTAACTGTACTGTTTCTCTACCATCCATAGAGTAGTTTGCCATACCGTCTCCTCCTAAATAGAAACGTTCAAATGGTACAACACCTCTTGATTGATCATAAGCACCTAAGAAACCAAACTCAGTTAATGTTCTTAAAACTAATTTACCATATAATTTAGTATACCAGTCTGCTTTAAATTTAATTTTATAATACTCTAACCAGTTGTATTTCTTTTGATCCACTTTTCCCTGGTCAGTATCAGCATTTGCATAATCAGATCCAACACTTGCATAACCTGATTGTCCGTTTATGGTTTCGGTTTTAACATAATCACCAGGATTAAGCGGTTGTCCGTCTATACCTGAAGTTGCTGCTCCTGTATATTGTGTTTTGTATTCTTTTTGGTTTTTTAAATCCCCATAATCAATTCCGTTAAATAAAGAGTAAGGAGGAGTAACTTTAGCCGAAATACTAAAATCAGATCCATAAGTCGGGAATATTGGGTTAACCCCTTTATTACTTCTTGAAAGTCCAATTGTATACGCTAAGTTTCTTGAAGCTCCGTTACCAAAAGTAAATAATCCGGTATTGTAATTATTCAAATCATAATGTTGGTAACTCACAGATTGTGAAAGAACGAAATAATCATCCGGCACAGTAAGACGTTTTGCTAAACCAACTTGTAAAGTTAAGATATTAAAACTTTTACTTTTATCTACAGTTCTTGTAGCATAGTTGTTTAAGAATTGTTTACTGTATGATATAGATGAACTAAATTGTACTGGTTTTTTTCCTCCAAACCATGGTTCTGAGAATGATAAACTATAGGTCTGGAAATACGTACTTCCTTGTAAACGAAGTGCTACTTTCTGACCATCTCCCATTGGTAATGGTTTATAAGATTCTTTGTTGAATAAGTTTCTTGCAGAAAAGTTGTTAAAAGAAAGCCCTAAGGTTCCAATGAAACCTCCACCACCGTAACCTCCTTGAAGTTCAACCTGGCTTGATCCTTTTTCTACAACATGATATTCGATATCAACAGTTCCTGCTCCCGCATCAACATTTTTAAATTTTGGATCAATAGCTTCAGGATCAAAGAATCCTAATTGTCCAATCTCACGAATCGTTCTAACCAATTGTTCTTTACTGTATTTTTCTCCAGGCTTAGTTCTAAGTTCACGATAAATAACATGATCATTAGTTTTGTCGTTTCCTACTACAGATATTTTGTTGAAATAGGCAATAGGTCCTTCAGTAACTCTAATTTCGAAATCGATAGTATCGTTTACTGTTTTTACCTCTACAGCATTGATATTAGAGAATAAGTAACCGTTGTTTTGGTACAAGTTTGTAATGTCTTCTGCGTCAGGTTTTGTTTTGTCAGCAATACGTTTTTCAAGTAAAACACCATTGTAGGTTTCACCTTTTTTGATACCTAAATAACGATTTAATAATTGATCTGAATAAACTGTGTTTCCAAGGAATTTGATATTACCAAAATAATATTTGTTTCCTTCTTCCATTTTAATCTTGATTGCAAGCATATTTTTATTCTTGTTGTAAGTAACAGAATCATAAATAATACGAGCATCACGGTATCCTTTTTCTTTATATGCAGCAACAACTTTTTCTAAGTCGGTTTTGTATTTTTCAGGAATAAATTTTGAAGATTTTAAAACACGAAAAAAGTTTTTTTGCTTGGTGTCTTTCATGGCAGCTCTTAATTGGTTGCCCGTAAGTTGTTTGTTACCAATGAAATCAATGCTGCTAATTTTTACTTTATCACCTTTGTCTACCCTGACAAGCATATTTACCTGATGGCCGTTTATGGTATCAGGAGTATTTGTAATAGTAACTTTGGTGTTGTAAAAACCTTCTTTTTTGTATTTGTTTTCTATATAATTTTTGGTTGTAGTAATTAAGTTTTCGTTTACAATTTTGTTTTTGGTCAAATTGTTATCCTTAATTAATCCTTCGACTTTACTTTTCTTAATACCAACAAATTTTACTTCATTTAGTTTAGGTAATTCAACGATATTTAAATCAAGATAAATACTGTCGTTTTCTACCTTATTAATATAGAAGGCAATTTCGTCAAAAAGACCAAGTTTGCCTAACTTTTTAATGGCGCCACTAATTTCTTCTCCTGGCACTGTTATCTCTTGTCCTTTTTGAAGACCTGAAAATGTAACTACGGTTTGTTCATTGAAGCTTATTTTACCAACAACAGAAACTTTAGCAAGAATATATTTTTTTCCCTGATCAAAAGGAACTCTTTCTTGTGCTTTTATTTGTGAAAAACTACCCAAAAGAAGTAGGGTAAAGACTATTTGTATTCTTTTTTGTAACACTAAAATATTATTTAATTTGTTCGCTGGTTTTTCCAAATCTACGTTCTCTTTTTTGATAACTAATAATAGCCTCATATAAATCTTGATCTTTAAAGTCTGGCCACAACACATTCGTAAAATATAGTTCTGCATAGGCTATCTGCCATAGCAAAAAATTACTTATTCTATGTTCTCCACTTGTTCGTATTAATAAATCTACGTCAGGTAAATTTTGCGTGTAAAGATGCTCATTTATAATTGAATCGTCAATAGTGTCTATTGAAATTATATTATTTTTAACTTTATCACTGATGATTCTCACAGCATTTACCAATTCTTCTCTTGATCCGTAACTTAAAGCGAGAGTTAGTGTAAGACGCGTATTATTTTTGGTTTTGTCTATTACATCAAGAAGCTCTTTTTGAGCTGATTTTGGTAATTTCTCAAGATTTCCAATCGCATTAAGTTTGATATTGTTTTCTTGCAGAGTTACAAGCTCTTTTTTTAATGAATTGATTAGTATTTTCATTAATGCATCGACTTCTAATTTAGGACGATTCCAGTTTTCTGTCGAAAAAGCATATAGGGTTAAATACTCAATGCCAAGTTTAGCACAAGTTTTAATTGTTTTTTTTACAGATTTTGTCCCGTTTTCGTGACCAAATGCTCTTAAAAAACCTTGTTGTTTTGCCCAACGACCATTTCCGTCCATAATAATGGCCAAATGTTTGGGTAAGTTTGTTTGATCTATAGAGTCTAGTAAATTCATTTTATTATTCTGCGCAATAGCAAGGTTTTTGTCCAAAGGTATACGTTAAAGTCACACCCGAAAAGACATACCAGTCATTATTATTTAAATTTCCAAAATGCAGCGGTTTCAAATTACCACTGCTTGGGTTACTTCCGTCAATATCATCTGTAAAGGTGTAGCGGGCTCCAACTTCTGCACCTAAAATTAAATGAGGTGTTATATTCGATTTGATTCCTAATGTCATTGGTATGGCAATAGAACCTCCGTTTTTATCTTTTTTAGTTTGTCCTCCGGTTACGTATAATTTGTCATACATAAAATAGCTTAATCCGGAATATATATAAGGTGTAATTTTTGGATGATAATCATGAAGATTAAAATCAAAAAAATTAAATTCCAGACCTGCAGAAAGTTCTTTTATAGTATTATCAAAACTATAACCTCTTCTATTTCTTCCAGTTTCTTCTGAATCGCGATCATTTCCGGAAACAGTTGATTGTGTGTATGAAAAACGGTAAGAATGACGGGGGCTTTTATTCCACTTATATAAAATACCAAAAGCCAGTTTGTCCGGATTAATATAAGTTGTACTTCCTACGTCTCCTACAAAGTTACTTCCGCCAAGAAAAACACCAATCTCATTGATCTGAGCGTTTAGTGTGATAAAGGGGAAAAAACATAACAATAAATTAAAAATTTTCTTCATTTAATTCAAAATTGCGTGCAAATATAATAATTATCGATACGAATCAACGTTCCTTTAGTTAAATGTGCTTTTTTTTAAATTTACAATATGATATTGAGACATTTAATGATGATTCGATACATGCAAAACGGCAAAAAGTGCTATTATCGTATAGTGGCGAATCATAAAACAACTTAATTTCTCTTATCTTCTCCCCAAAGCAATTTATTTCTTAAGGTTTTCAAGAAAGTTTCGCCTGGAATCTCCACCATTTTTATTTTGTAATCTGTTTTTTTGATTGTTAAAATGGATTCGTTTTTTACAGAAGCTATTCTGGAGTCTAATGAAACCAGATATTGATCTTCCCTGCCTGAAACACGAAGTTTAATTTCGGTATCATCAGGGATAACAAGTGGTCTGGCTGTTAAGTTATGAGGGGCAATAGGTGTGATTACTAAGCTTTTTACATCCGGAGTTAACAATGGTCCGCCACAGCTCAAAGAATATCCTGTTGAACCTGTTGGCGTAGAGATAATTAAGCCATCTGCCCAATATGAATTTAGATATTCATTATTTAGGTAGGTTTCAACCGTAATCATCGAAGTGGTATCTTTTCGGCTGACCGTTACTTCGTTCATTGCAAAATTTAAATCTTCTTCAATGGCATCATTTTTCGGGTCGCAGGTCAGGCTTAACAGCGTTCTTTCAGAAGTTGTGTAATTTTTGTCAATTACAAATTGCAGGAAACTATCAATGTTTTCTTTTTGTACAGTGGCTAAAAAACCAAGTCTTCCGGCATTGATACCTAAAATTGGAACCCCGGAGTTACGAACGAGGGTTGCAGCTCTCAAAATGGTGCCGTCACCGCCAATACTAATTAGCATCTCAAAACTATTGTCGAGTGATGTAGTTGCAGAGAAAGTTTTATATCCGTTTTCTACAAGTTGCTTTTCGTGAAGCATTTTTAGAAAGTTTTCTTCTATAACCATTTCGACATTATTAGTGTTGAAAAACAAAAATATATCTTTGATAATGGGTTCGGTACTGTTCTGGTAATACTGTCCGTAAATAGCTACTTTCATTCTTTTTAATTAGATAATTAGGTAATTTGGCAATTCGTCAATTGGATAATATGAAAATTAGAGCAGTTAAGAAATGATCTCATTATCTAATTGACTACTTATCTAATTGTATTATATATTAAGGTATTTGTCTAAATAATCTGAACGTTCTTTTAGACTGTTGATATAAGCATCTTCCTGATGTTCTGAAATAATTTCGTACCCATATCTTCTATAAGTCTGGATAATTTCATTCATAGGGCCAACGCCAATTTTTACGGTAATCTGAACATTTTCAAGATCAGCTTCAGATATAAAGCAGCCAAGGATTTTGCCATTGTTGCTTTCTACAATCTGGGTTACCTGACCCATTGAATAATCTAAAAGTCCTTTTTGAACAATAATAATTCCGCCCTGCTCTTTTAAAAATGGAGTTTCCTGAAAAAATTTCATGATGTCTTCCATCTCATAATATCCTATATAGATATTATTTTCGTCAAGAACCGGAATTATATTCGTGTGGTTTTTAGCAAAAACTTCTAAAACATCAAGCCAAATCATTGATTTTCGCGCAAAAAAGCGTTCCAATGTATATTTGTAATCAATGACTTTTTTATCTGTATCAAAAGTTTCAACGTCATCAGAGGCGATACTTCCAATGAAGATTCCGTTCTCCAAAACCGGAAAATGCGAAAAATTCAAATCAGCAAAATAGTCCTGAACCGAGGCTATCGTTTCCTGGCTATCTATAGCTCTGAAATCATTGGTGATATAGTTTATAATTTCTGTCATAAATCTGTTAAGGATATTTCATGCAAAATAATCAAAAAATAGCAAAAACTGCTACGTTTTACTTTGTATTTTTGTCGTAACAAATATAGTGTTACTAGAATTAATTATCTATTTATATGACAAAGTTAAGTGTAAATATCAATAAAATTGCAACCCTTCGTAATGCACGTGGAGGAAATGTTCCTGATTTATTAAAAGTGGCTGCGGATATTCAGAAATTTGGAGGACAGGGAATCACGATTCATCCGCGTCCGGATGAGCGCCATATTCGTTATCAGGATGCACGCGACTTAAAAGAAATTGTTTATACAGAATATAATATTGAGGGAAATCCACAGCACAATTTTATCGATTTGGTTTTAGAATGTAAACCTACTCAGGTGACCCTTGTACCGGATGCAATTGGTGCCATTACATCTTCTGCAGGTTGGGACACGATAAAAAATCAATCTTATTTAACAGAGGTTATTCAGGAATTTCAGCGTAACGGAATCAGAACATCGATTTTTGTTGATCCGGTATTGGAAATTATAGAAGGAGCCAAAAAAACAGGAACAGACAGAATCGAATTATATACAGAAGCTTTTGCACATCAATACGATTTAGGAAACAAAAAGGGAATAGATCCTTATGTTAAAGCTGCAGAATTGGCAAACGAATTGAGTTTGGGAATAAATGCAGGTCACGATTTAAGTTTAGATAATATTCAGTTTTTTAAACAAAATATTCCCGGTTTATTAGAGGTTTCTATTGGGCACGCTTTAATTTCAGAAGCGCTGTACCTTGGTTTGGATAATGTGGTGAATATGTATTTGAATAAATTGAAGTAGGACAAAAATGAGTAGGGCATGACCCGCTGTCCCGAAGCCTCGGGAGCGGGTCGGGCTATTCGTTATTATTTTCTGTTTTTAAAAGAAAAACAGAAGGATTTTTACTTTTTTTCCTCATGCAGCATTATGGTAATAATGAGCGTTTAGAATATAAGTTTTAAACAAAAAAATAAATAATTAGTTCTGTTAATAATTGATTTATAATTGTTTATTTTCGCACTTTTCTTATTAAAATAAAGTGTCAAAATCAATAATTCTTTTTTTTTTATTCTGTTTCTCTAATGTATTTGCGCAAACCAAAGCAACTATAACCGGAAACATACGATCGTCTGAAAATGAAAACCTTGTTGGAGTTGCTATTTCTTTACAAATAAACAACCAGCACTATTATACCGTATCAGATTCTCTGGGTAATTTTTCAGAAAAGATTCTCTTAGGTCAAGCCGGAATATCTTTTGATCAATCGGGTTATCTTAAAAAATCCATCAATTTTAATTTTCTAAAAGATACTTTAATTTCAATTGTATTAGAAAAGGACATTTCGCAATTAAAAGAAGTCATAATAGCCAACGATAAAAAAAGAGGCATTACAAATTTGTCAGGAGGTAAATTATCTTTTAATTTAAAAGAACTGTCATCTGTTCCAACAGTTTTAGGAACTACAGATATTATAAAACTTTTGCAGTTAACTCCCGGAGTTCAAAATTCAGGAGATGCAAACGGATATTTATATGTTAGAGGTGGAGATCCCGGACATAATGCTATTTTATACGATGGAACTCCTATATACGGAATGTCACATTTGCTTGGAATTTTCCCCTTCTATAATACCGATCATATTAAAGAAGTAGAGTTTGATAAATCAAGTTCAAATTCGAAATATGGCGGACGTTTAAGTTCAACAACACTTTTAATCCCGAACAAGAAAGTACCCTCTGAATTGGGTATTCAGGGAAATATTGGAATTTTAGCTTCGCAGCTTACTTTGACTGTTCCTGTAAATAAAAAATCCGGTTTTTATATCTCGGGCAGGAAAACTTACATCGATGAAATTGTAGCGCCACTGTTGCATTCAGGTTCAAATAATAGTGATATTCAGGATATGAAATATGGCTTTTCTGATGGAAACATTACTTTTATTTCGCAACTTTCAAAAAACAATTTACTCTCTGTTGATGCATTTATAAGTGGTGATAAATTAAGTATTGAAGATGATAATCTGGCATTAAGAACTGATTTAAAGTGGAGTAATTTTACAGTTTCTCCAACTTTAGTTACTGCATTTTCTCCTAAAATGAGTATGTCGAACTCAGTTTATTTTAGTAAATATTCCAATAAACTAAATATGGAACAAGCTACAATTGGGTTTGGAGTTTCATCATATGTAAAAGATTTTGGATTTAATAATGCTTTTCGATATTGGATAAAAAATGTTCCCGTTGAATCAGGAGTCCAATACGTACATCATAATTTACAGCCTCAAAAAGTTAATATCGAAAATCTGACAGATAGTAATACGACTCAAAATAATACAATTAATGCTGATGAAGTTGCGGTTTTCACGACAGTTAAACCAGAATTAACAGATCATTTGAATGCCGAATTAGGACTGCGCATTAATTATTACACTTCTGGTTCCAATGATTCTTATTTACATTTTCAGCCTCGCGTTTTGCTTAATTATAAGGCAAATGAAAAGTATTCTTTTTACGGATCTTATAATAGACAATATCAATATTTGAGTTTAATAACAACTTCAAGTGTAGGTATTCCTACAGATTTTTGGATTGCAAGTTCAGATGGTATAAAGCCACAATCTTCAGATGAGTTTTCTATTGGTTCCAATCAGAATATTTCGAAAAGCATTTCGTCTTCATTTGGAGGATTCTATCGTTTTATGAAAGATTTACTCGAATATCCATATGGAATAACGCAATTTAACGAAACCACGACTTTAAAAAATGATTTACTTGTTGGAAAAGGAAAAGCATACGGATTAGAAATGATGCTTCGTAAAAACAACGGAAAGTTTACCGGCTGGATGAGTTATACTTTGAGTTGGTCTGATAGAAATTTTGATGAACTCAATAACGGTAATACTTATTTTGCTAAATACGACAGACGTCACAATCTTTCAGTAGTTGGAATGTATGATTTAAATTCAAAATGGAACTTTGGTGTAACACAGATATTTAGTTCAGGAAATCGTTTTACAATGCCTACTTCGTGGTATTTTATCAATAACAATCCGGTCAAGGAATATTCAGGATATAATAATGCACAAATGCCAAACTATATCCGAACAGATTTTTCAGTCAATTACTTTTTTGTAAAGACAAACAAAAAAGAAAGTGCTTTAAATTTTTCTATTTACAATACTTTTAATATTGATAATCCAATTTATGTAGTTTTGAATATTCAGGTTAATGAAGATAAAAATAAGGTTATTGTAAAGCAGGAGAAAAAGGTTTTATATCGAATATTACCTTCCATAAGCTGGAAGTTTAAATTTTAAAAAGGATGAAAAAATATATACTTTTTCTTTTTGTGTTAATTGCTGTAAGTTGTTCTAAAGATGATTTTAGCGAACAAAGCATCGAATCTAAAATTGTAGTCGAAGGCTGGATTGAAGAAGGTGATTATGCTCAGGTTTTATTATCGAGCAGTATTCCGGTTACAGATGTAATTGATTCAACAAACGTTTTGAATCATGTGATAAGATCTGCAAAAATTACTGTTTCTGACGGATTAAATTCTGAAGTTTTAAGAGTCAGAAATGATAAAAACAGAGTACCGCCATTTGTGTATTATGGCACCAAATTAATAGGCGAGGCCGGAAAAGAGTATTCTATTAAAATCGAATATTTAAATCGTGTAGTTCAGGCTGTAACAACAATTCCAAAATCAGTAAATATTAATAATGCTGAGTATATAAAAAAGAACCCATCAGATACAACCGGATATATTTTTGTGAAATTTGATGATCCCGTAAATGAAAAAAACTATTACCAGATTGCTACAAAAATTGATGGCGAAGAGCCCATTTTTGTGCCCGCATTTTATGGAAATTTAGATGATAAAAATTTTACTGAATCAGCAATGTCCATACAAATAAATAGAGGTGTTTTGCTTTTTCCTAAAACTAAATTTACGCCTTATTTTGCTGACGGGGACCTAATTTATGTAAAATTAAGAACTCAAAATAAAGATGCATTAGATTTCTGGAACAGCTGGCAAAACGAAATTGTAAACAGCAGAAATCCTATTTATCCGGCAAATACAAGTCTAAAGTCAAATATAAATGGCGGAATAGGGATTTGGGCAGGATATGGTCAAAGTACATTTATTGTAAAAACACCGGAAAAAATAAAGCCGATTTGAAATTTTTCAAATCGGCTTTAAGTGTATGTTTAAAAGCTATTATTTATCGAAAGCTTTAATGAAATCTTCAAACTTAGTTTCGAATTTTTCAAATCCACTAGAGAAATACGTACTGAACGAAACTTCAGTATTGTCATTGAATTTCAAGTATAATACTTCTTCAAGGTAAGGTTGTGCAAATGATTCACCAGTACCATTGTTTGACCAATAAGAATATTGAGCATTCCAAACCGGTAGATTGAAAATATAATCATTACCTGATTTTTCTGAGTGACGAACAAGATCAGCAATTTTAGTTCCGTCTTTTTTGGAAACTAAGATTAATTTTAAGTTTTTGTTAAAATTAGCAGCCACACCTTCAGAATACTTTTTTTCGTACGCATTTAATGCTGTGTAATATTCTTTATAATTAGATTTTGGATTGTTTGAGTCAGGATAAGTAGGACGTACCAGGCTTTTGTCTAAAGCGATTTGATCAGCACCTTCAGTTTCTAAATTCATGTCTGCAACAATAATAAAATTGTCCATCAATTTAATCAACCCATTTGCTTTACCTCTGTATTGAACAAGATCGTCGTTATCGATAAGACCATCAATGTTAGCGGAGCTTCCTGCATTAAAATCAAGTAAAGTTTTTCCGTTATAAGTAAAAAGTGCTTTTGAAGTGTTTTCAGTACCTTTTTTACCATTCATTTCCCAAGTATAACCATCGTTTAAAGTCATTTTATAAGCAAACTCATCCGGCGATTGATTTTTAGAAGAATATTTTGCAGTTTGAGTAAATGTTGCTACTTGTGCATTATCAACAGTTAAAGTTGCATCTGTTGAGCTTGGTAAAAACATATTATCATATACATCTTCTTTTCCGTTGTAGCCATCAAAATATTTAACTTTTACATCAGATGAAACTCCTTTTGAAGTAAGAATTGCATTGTTTGCTGTTTGAGATTTTTTAGCAGGGAAAACAAATTTTAATTCTGTAGTCGAAGCTGTTTTATCCCATTTTTTTGCAGTATTATTCCATGTATAAATACCATAAACACCAGAAATGTTTAAAACATCTTCTACGTTATTGTCATTTTTTCCGTTAAAGATATCGATTTGATAAATATCTAATAAGCGGGTTAAATTTTCCAGTGCTTCAATTGCGCTGGAACTTTTAGATTTGTCTAACTGAACCAACATATCATTTGCTTCAGCTTCTAATTTTATTTTTTGTTCCGCCGGAGTTAATTTAGAATAAGGTTGTTTAACGATCTCTGCAATTTGCTCAGCAAGAGTTTTGTCTTTTGTAGGCTCTTCTGTTACAGGATCCGTTGTAGGATCTGTGTTGTCATCGCTTGAGCAGGAAATAGCAAACTGAGAAAGAACTACAGAAAGTAAAAGTAATTTTTTGATCATGGTCAAAGTTTTTAATTAATGGATTAAATCAAGTTTTTTAAAGCTTCATTTTTAAGGCCGCAAGGTACTATTTGTATTTGTTCTTTTTTTACGGAAAGCCGTAAACTGTAAACTTTTTTCTAATAAAATAAAACTAAAATAAAATCAGGGAGAACTTATTGCACGTCAGATTCATAGATAAGTTTTACATTTGTGTTCAGTTTATAAAACCAAAATAGAAATGTTATACTCAAAAATAGAAGGCGAAGGAAAACCATTTATCATCATGCACGGATTTTTAGGAATGTCTGATAATTGGAAAACTTTGGCAGGACAATATGTAGAAGCCGGATTTCAGGTTCATATTCTGGATTTACGAAATCACGGCCGAAGCTTTCATTCAGACGAATGGAGTTATGAAGCCATGGTGCAGGATGTTTTCGAATATTGTCAGGCAAATCAGTTAACAAAAATAGATGTTTTAGGACATTCAATGGGCGGAAAAGTAGCCATGCTTTTTGCGGCCACATATCCTGAAATTGTAGACAAATTAATTGTGGCCGATATTGGCCCTAGATTTTACAAACAGCATCATCAGGATATTTTGGCAGGACTAAATGCAATAGATTTTTCTGTAAAACCAAGCCGAAACGATGTCGAAGAAACCTTATCGAAATATGTTCCTGATTTTGGAACGCGTCAGTTTTTATTAAAGAATTTATATTGGCAGGAACCAGGGCAATTAGCATTCAGATTTAATTTGGCAGTTTTCAACAATAATTTAGATGCAATAGGAAAAGCATTAGATGATAATTTGGTTTTTAATAAACCAACTTTATTTATTCGAGGAGGAAATTCAGGATATATTCAGGATTCAGATTTTGATGCTATTCGTCAGCAATTTCCAAATGTTAAATTTGAAACAATTCCAAATGCAGGACATTGGCTTCATGCCGAAAATCCTAAAATGTTTTTTGAATTAACGACTGAATTTCTAAAAGATTAAAAAAAGTTGCCACGTATTTCACCAACTGACACGAATTTTAATTGAATTTTGACTCAATCTTTATTTGTGAAAATTTGTGAAATTTGTGAAAAAAAATCATTTTAATCTGTGACATAAAAACAGTCTAAAATTCATTACTTTTATTAAAACTTTAAATCAAAAAATATGAAACTATTACTTAGACTCCTTGTTACTGCTGCATTGGTGTTATTAATCGCAAACCTTTTGCCTGGAGTACATGTTGCGAGTTTTGCTACAGCAATAATTGTAGCGGTCGTTCTGGGTTTATTAAACCTTTTTATAAAACCAATATTGGTAATACTTACTTTGCCTGTTACCTTTATTACTTTAGGATTGTTTTTATTGGTAATTAATGCAATCATCATTTTGCTGTGTACTAATATTGTTGGAGGTTTTGCAGTCGATTCATTCTGGACGGCATTGTTCTTTAGTATCATATTGTCTCTGCTTCAATCTATTACTTACAAAATACTTGGAGACGATAAATAAAATAAATATAGAAAGCGTGTTTAAAACGTCTTCAAATACAATAGATTAAAAACTTGGTTGGGTTGCAAAAATTTTATAATTTTGCAACCCAATTTTATTATGTAAATTAAAGAAGACGATGGATATCAAAAGAGTAGCAATAGACGCTGTGAACGAAACGATTGTAATGACAGTTGTTCACATGGATTATAAAGGTCAGGTAGCAAAAAGAATAAACGAAAAAATGCCATTGGCTACCGTTAAAGGTTTTAGAAAAGGACAAGTTCCTAAAGACCTTGTTGAAAAACAATACGGAAAAGCAATTAAGCAAGAAGAAGTTAAAAAAGTAGTTGATTTGGCTTTAGAGCGTTTTGTTCAATCTGAAAGATTAAATCTTTTAGGAACTCCTCTTGCTAAAGAAAACGAAAACTTTGATTGGGATGCAGAAGAACTAACTTTCGAATACGAAATTGGTTTAGTGCCAAACTTCGAAATTGATTTAGAAGCTAAAAACAATATCGTAAAATATATCGTTACTGCTGATGATAAATTAATCGACGGACAAGTAGAGCGTATCCAAAAACAATTTGGAAAAGCAATTCCTCAGGATAAAGTTGAAGCTGATTCAGACTTAACCGGAACTTTCGCAAACGAAGAAAAAGGAATCAACAATACCACTACAATTTCAGTTTCTACTTTCAACAAAGCTGCTGCTGACAAATTCATCGGTAAAAAAGTTGGTGACGTAGTTACTGTAAGCACAAAAGGTTTATTTGCTGATGATCACCAATTAATGGATTACTTAAAAGTAGCTCATGATGATGTTCACGGTTTAGATATCGAAGTAAACTTTACTATCGAAGCAATCAACGGAGCAGAATTGGCTGAATTAAACCAAGAGCTTTTTGATAAACTTTTTGGTGAAGGAAAAGTAGCTTCTCTTGAAGATTTAAAAGCTAAAATTAAAGAAGATGCTGAAGCTCAATTCGCGCAACAAGCAGATCAAAAATTATTATTAGACGTTCAGGATTTCCTAATCGAAAGCACAAAATTTGATTTACCGGCTGAATTCCTTAAAAAATGGTTACAAACTGTTGGAGAGAAAAAACTTTCTGCAGAAGAAGCTGAAGTTGAATACGCAAGATCTGAAAAAGGATTACGTTTTCAATTAATCGAAGGAAAAGCGATGGCTCAAAGCAATATCCAAATTACATTCGAAGATTTGAAAGCTTTTACAACAAATGCTATCAAACAACAAATGGCTCAATTTGGTCAAACAAACCCAACTGACGAAGAAGTACAAGGAATCGTGGCTAGAGTTTTATCTAATCAAGAAGAAGTAAAAAGACTTTCTGAGCAAGTTGTGGCTGAGAAATTGTTAGAGGTTTTCAAAGAAAAAGCAAACCCTACAACTAAAGAAGTAACTTACGACGAATTTATTGCTGCGTCTTACGGAGAATAATTTCTAAAAAAACAAGAATATTTTGAGCGTCAGGAAGTTTTTTCCTGACGCTCTTTTGTTTTGATTTATTTTTTGATTACTTTTCAGAAGCTAATCCAGCTATTCGTTACAAGTTTTTTTCTTTCGTTTAAGTTTTTCAAAATTCCTGCAAGAGCTTCTTTCAGTCGCTTTACAGGAATAAAAAAACTAAAAAACGTAATTCAAAAAGCTTTTCACTGCTATCTGGGCTATCTAAGAAACAAGTTCGAGAACTTGAAACCTGAAACAAAATTAGACCTGAAACAAATTTTCAAAATAAGACAAATTGACATTCTTTAGAAAGAGGTACAACCTTTGATGGAAGAATAATACAGATAAACGTAAAACTTAGAACACTTAAAATATGAACTACGGTAAAGAATTCAAAAAATTTGCTACAAAGCACCAAGGAGTAAACGCTATGTACTACGACAAAATCGTAGCAGCAATGAATCCAACTAATATGACTCCATATATTATTGAAGAGCGTCAGTTGAATATTTCTCAATTAGACGTTTTTTCAAGATTAATGATGGACAGAATCATCTTTTTAGGAACAGGTATCGACGATCAAATCGCAAATATCGTTCAGGCTCAGTTATTATTCTTAGAAAGTGCTGATGCTTCAAAAGATATTCAAATTTATCTAAATTCTCCTGGAGGAAGCGTTTACGCAGGATTAGGAATTTATGACACAATGCAATACATCAAACCAGACGTAGCGACAATTTGTACCGGTATGGCAGCCTCAATGGGTGCTGTTTTATTATGTGCAGGAGCTGCAGGAAAACGTTCAGCATTACCACATTCAAGAGTAATGATTCACCAGCCATCAGGAGGAGCACAAGGAGTTGCAACTGACATGGAAATCAACTTACGTGAAATGTTGAAACTAAAAGATGAATTATACCATATCATCTCTCAACATTCAGGACAAACTTTTGATAAAGTACACAAAGACAGTGAGCGCGATTACTGGATGAAAGCTGATGAAGCTAAAGAGTACGGAATGATTGATGAAGTATTGAGAAGAAGCTAATTTTTTTTAAGGTTCAAAGTTACAAAGGAACTATCCCGAGGCTTCGGGACTAAGATTAACTTGAAACTTGAAACAAAATTAAACTTGAAACAAAAATAAAAGTTAATAGGTTACTAAGTTTTTGATGTTTTAGTAATAAATCTCAGAAACTTAGTAACTTTGCAGCTTATGTAACTAAAAAAGAATGGCTAAAGTAGTATTAGAATGTTCGTTTTGTGGAAGAAAGAAGCCAGAAACCAATTTATTAATTGCAGGTATTAATGCACATATCTGTGATAAGTGTATTGAACAAGCACACGGAATTGTAATAGAAGAATTAAAATCAAGCGGAAGCGCGAAACTTGTTGGTGATTTAATCTTAAAGAAACCAAAAGAAATCAGAGCTTTCTTAGATCAGTATGTTATTGGTCAGGATCAGACTAAAAAAGTAATGTCAGTTGCTGTTTACAATCACTACAAACGTTTAATGCAACAGCAATTAGACGACGAAGTAGAGATTGAAAAAAGTAACATCATCATGGTGGGACAAACCGGAACAGGAAAAACATTGGTAGCAAAAACTATCGCAAAAATGTTAGACGTTCCTTTGGCGATCGTAGATGCAACAGTACTTACTGAAGCTGGTTATGTAGGAGAAGATGTCGAAAGTATTTTGACACGTTTATTACAAGCTGCTGATTATGATGTAACCAAAGCCGAAAGAGGAATCGTATTTATAGATGAAATTGATAAAATTGCCCGTAAGAGCGATAATCCATCTATAACACGTGATGTTTCTGGTGAAGGTGTTCAGCAAGCTTTATTGAAATTATTAGAAGGAACCGTTGTAAACGTACCACCAAAAGGAGGACGTAAACACCCGGACCAGAAATTTGTTGAGGTAAATACGCAAAACATCCTGTTTATTGCTGGTGGAGCTTTTGATGGAGTAGAACGTATTATTTCTAAACGTTTAAATCGTCAGGCAGTTGGATATTCTACTTCTAAAAATGTAGATAATATCGATAAAGACAATTTATTGCAATACATTATTCCAAAAGATATTAAAGACTTTGGTTTGATTCCGGAGATTATTGGTCGTTTGCCGGTTTTAACACATATGGATCCTCTTGACAGAGAAACTTTACGTGCAATTTTAACACAGCCTAAAAATGCCTTAATCAAACAATATCAAAAATTATTCATGATGGATGATGTTGAATTTAATATTACAGATGAAGCATTAGATTTTATTGTTGACAAAGCATTAGAATACAAATTAGGAGCTCGTGGATTACGTTCGTTATGCGAAGCCATCTTAACAGATGCGATGTATGAATTGCCAAGTTCAGACGATAAAGTGTTGACAATCGATAAAGATTATGCAAAACATACTTTGAATAAAAATTTATTGAAGCGAATGGAAATTGCTTCATAAATCCTGAAATACTTTTGATAAAGTTTAAAACTTTGACAAAGATTGAAAAAAGCCTGTTCATTTATTTGAACAGGTTTTTTTATAATTTTTTTACACTCTTTCCGTTTCTGTTTTTATGTAAATTGGCATTATGAAAAAAGTAATCTTTGTTATAAATTTTGTGCTGGTATTGTCCTGTAAAAACAGCAAAAAAGAGCTCTCGGAAGCAAGCGTTTTTAAGGCTGAAAAGACAATAGAAAATGTTTCTAATGAAAAGCCCCGTAACGAAATCAAAAACATAGATTACAGTACTTATTATAAAGAAGCTCAGCAATATTGTAAACGTAATAATCTCAATCAGGATACATTTTTTCTAATAGATTTAGGTGTGCATTCCGGACTAAAAAGATTCTTTGTTTATGATTTTAAAGAGAATAAAGTATCAAAAGCCTACATGGTCAGTCACGGTTGTGGCGATAATAGTTGGGGCGCAACGATGTCGAAAGATAATGCACCAATAAGCAATGAGTTTGATTCGCATTGTTCCTCAGTGGGTAAATTTATCATTCTGGATCGCGGCGTAAGCCAGTGGGGAATAAAAGTAAATTATGTTTTGCAGGGAAAAGATAAAACAAATTCACATGCCAGAAGCAGGGCAATAGTTTTGCATTCCTGGGATGCCATTTCAAGTCAGGAAGTCTACCCTCAGGGAACTCCTGAAGGCTGGGGTTGTCCTGCAGTATCTAATGAAAGCATGAGAGAAATTGATAAACTTCTGAAAGAAAATAAAAAAGTACTAATGTGGATTATTAAGTCTTAAACTTAATTTAAACCTCTAACTGATTTCCTTATAAAAATAAGATGTCTCGTGTAGCCCTGATCGAAACGATATTCTTTTGCTGTGTGGTTCACAGCAAAAGATATAGTGTAGAGCAGGACAGGAGGTGTTTTGAAAACGAAACTTCTGCTCCTTAAAAAAATTACTGCACCCTAAACTTCTCCCGATATTCTATTGGTTTCATGCCCACCATTTTAAAAAATACCTTTCTAAAAGCTTTAGGATCATTGTAACCTGTTTTTTCAATGATCTCAGAGATAGAAAGCTGTGTTTGTTCCAGATATTTCTTAGAACTTTCTACCCTTACATTCTGCAAATATTCAATTGGCGGGATTCCGGTTACTTGTTTGAATCTGCGTGTCATATTTCTGGCACTTGTTGGAATATCTTTGGTGATTTCTTCCAGTTTTTCTATTGTATGATATTGACTTTCGATTTTTTGCTGAAGCATTGCAACCAAACTATCGTTGTGCAAATGATTAGGCCTGAAAGTACTAAAGTAGCTTTGTTTGTATCGGTTTAAATCAATCGAGAAAATCTTGGCGATCTGAACGGCAATTTCATTTCCGCAATATTTCTGAACCAGTAAAATCAATAAATGAAACGTTGAGGTAGATCCGCCACTAGTATATAAACTGCCGTCAGCTGTTAAAGTTTCTTCGGCTTTTAATTTCACTAACGGAAAAGCTTTTGTAAAAGCACTGCACGCATCAACGTGAGTTGTAGCTAGTTTTTCATTTAACAATCCTGACGCAGCAAACAAAAAAGCTCCTGTACAAAAACTAGCCAATTCTGCTCCGGACTGATGTTGTTTTTTTAGCCACGGGATAAAAATTTTATTCTTTTTAATCATTTCTCCCATATTGTCAGTTGTAAAAGCAGGAATCAAAATGAGATCTAAAACTTCATTAGAACCTTCAATCGCGTGAATTTTATAGCCAAATAATAATTCCTGATTTATCTGTTCAGTCGATTGAAAAATCATAATATTAAAAGGTTTTTCCTTTTCTTTTGAAAGATTGTTAGCTGTTTCAAACACTTCTAAAATTGCAGCTATACTCAATAGTTTATAGTCATGCGGCACAATTAAACCTACTTTTTTGCTCATAATTATGTGGTTTTTGGAAAGTTAACTTACGACAAAAATAATTATTTTGTCTTAAATGACCCTAAAGTTGACTTTTAATGTATCTTAAAAGAAATGGTAAAATTTTAAATTTGCTATAAATAATTTGTAATTTTATAAATAAGCACGCTAAATTTTAATAAATAAACAATGATAACAGTACATAATACGATTCATGCATCTATAGATAAAGTTTGGGATTGCTGGACATTGCCGGAACATATCAAAAATTGGAATGTAGCTATAGAAGATTGGTATACGCAGGAAGTAGAAAATGATTTGAAAGTTGGCGGAAAATTCAACTATAAAATGGCTAAAAAAGAGGGGAGTTTAAGCTTCAATTTTGAAGGAGAATATACTAAAGTTGAAAACTTATCCTTAATAGAATATAAACTTATTGATAACAGGGTAGGAAGAGTACATTTTGAAAAAAATGAAAGTCAGGTAAAAATTACTGAAACATTTGAACCTGTAAAAGAAGATTCTGAAAGTATGCAGCAGCAATGGTGTCAAACGGTTGTAGATAATTTTAAAAAATATGTAGAGGGTGTTTAAGAATTTATAATAAAAAATATAAAAAATAATCTAATAAAGAAATACAATGATAACAGTACAAAATACGATTAATGCATCAATAGATAAAGTTTGGGAATTCTGGACACAACCGGAACATATTAAAAACTGGAGTTTCGCTTCGGCAGAATGGCATACACCTTATGCAGAAAATGATTTAAGAGAAGGCGGAAAATTTAAATCGACTATGGCAGCAAAAGATGGCAGTATGAGTTTTGATTTTGGGGGTGAATATACCTTAGTCGAAAAAAATAAAGCAATCGAATATGTGTTGGAAGATGGAAGAAAAGTTGAAATTACATTTTCTGAAACACCGGACGGAGTAGAAATTGTAGAAAGTTTTGACCCGGAAACTCAAAATTCTGAAGAAATGCAACAAGGCGGTTGGAATGCAATCCTTGATAATTTTAAAAGTTATGTAGAGCAAAATTAATTTAAGGCTTAAAGCGGCAGAGTTGCAAAGGGACAAAGGTTGAAATTATTTAAACATAAAACATTAAAACAAAAAAAAGATGACAAAACAAATATGGTTGAATTTGCCTGTTAAGGATGTGGCAAAAGCTAAAGATTTTTTCTGGAAAATTGGTTTTTCTTTTAATGAACAACATGATACACCCAGTTCGACTTGCATGGTTGTAGGGGAATCACATTTTGTTGTAATGCTTTTTGAAGAATCATTATTTACCGGTTTCTCTCAAAACAAACTAACGGATACGCAATCAAGTTCAGAAGTTCTGATTTCAATAGATGCCGAAAGTGCTTCAGAAGTTGATGAATTAGCCATAAAAGTTCAGGAAGCCGGAGGAAAAGTTTTTGCTCCTCCTGCAGAAAGTCAGGGCTGGATGTATGGTTTTGGCTTTGCTGATTTAGACGGCCATAGATGGAATGTCTTATTTATGGACTTTAGTAAATTATCATAATTATGGAAACTTTAGAATTTAAAATCAGAATCAAGGCACCAGCAGAGAAAGTCTGGTCAGTTTTATGGAATGATGAAAGCTACAGAAAATGGGCAGCAGTTTTTTATGAAGGATCATATGCAGTAAGTGATTGGACCGAAGGCGGAAAAATACATTTTCTGGGTCCTAATGGTGGAGGAATGAATAGTATAATAGAAAAAAAAATCCCTAATGAATACATGGCTTTTAAGCATTTGGGAGAAATTAAAGACTTTAAAGAATTGCCTGTTGATCAGGAAACAGAAAAATGGAGCGGCGCAATGGAAATCTATCGATTAACTCCTGATGATGAGTTTACAGATCTTGTAGTTCAGGTTGATGTAGTCGAAAAATTTATTGTTTATTTTAAAGATACTTTTCCGAAAGCACTGGAAATAGTAAAAGAACTTTCTGAAAATAAATAGAATAAAGAGAATAGAATAAAGAGGATAGATAAAAAACAAAAAACAAATATTATGGCGACATCAGTAAACCCGTATTTACTTTTTAACGGAAATTGCGAAGAAGCATTTCTGTTTTACAAATCAGTTTTTGGAGGAGAATTTCCGTATATCGGAAAATTTAAAGATGCACCTGCACAAGAAGGCGAAGATCCACTTTCTGAAGAAGATGCAAACCGAATCATGCATGTTTCCCTTCCTATTGGCAACACTATTTTAATGGGGAGTGATAGTCATCCCAGATATGGAAAATTAGGTATTGGAGATAATTTTTCAATTTCGATTAATACAGAAAGTACAGAGGAAGCAGATAGGATTTTTAACGGACTTTCTGCCGGAGGTAAAGTGGAAATGCCAATGAATAAAACTTTCTGGGGTGCTTATTTCGGAATGTTCAAAGATAAATTTGACATAAACTGGATGGTAAACTTTGATGAGAATCAACCTAATCAATAGCTAAAAAGTTACGTTATTTTAATAGCGGAACATATTTGTTAAATTAATTCAAAAAGCACATTCATATGTGCTTTTTCTTTTCAAAAAAACAAACAATATCCTTTTTTATCAACAATAGATTACCGATTTTTGTCGCTTCTTAAAATCAACAGCAAAATGGCAATAGAAGGTAAAGAGATTATTTTATTAAAAGTTTCAGGACATGATAAAATAGGAGTAACAGCAGGATTAACAGCCGTATTGGCTACTTATGATGCCAATATTTTAGATATTGGTCAGGCTGATATTCATGATACACTTTCTTTGGGGATTTTGTTCGAAATCGAAGCAGGCTCAAGTTCGGGACCTGTTTTAAAAGACTTATTGTTTAAAGCTTACGAATTGGGTGTTAAAGTAAAATTTATTCCAATTTCTGTAGAAGATTATGAAACCTGGGTAAAATCACAATCAAAACAACGTTATATCATCAATATTTTAGGCGAGAAACTGGCAGCTTCACAATTAGCAGCAGTAACTAAAATAATGTCAGATCAAAACCTGAACATCGATTCTATAATCCGATTAACAGGCAGGACTTCTATAGTTGAAAAAGAAGAATATCCACGTTCTTGTATCCAATTATCCGTTACCGGTGAGATTGTAAATAAGATTATCATGACAGCAAGTTTCATGGAGATTTCCAGAACTCTCAATGTTGATATTTCATTTCAGGAAGATAATATTTACAGACGAAACCGCCGTTTGGTTTGTTTCGACATGGATTCTACTTTGATCCAGACAGAAGTTATTGACGAGTTGGCAGAGCTAAACGGAGTAGGAGAGCAAGTTCGCGCTATAACAGAATCTGCTATGAATGGCGAAATAGATTTTAATGAAAGCTTCAAACAGCGCATGGCATTGTTAGAAGGTTTGAGCGAAGATGTTTTGCAAAATGTTGCCATCAATTTACCTATTACAAAGGGAGCGCATCGTTTGATGAAAGCCTTAAAATATTACGGATATAAAACGGCTATTTTATCCGGAGGTTTCACTTATTTTGGAGAATACCTGCAAAAAGAATTAGGTATTGATTATGTTCATGCCAATCAGTTAGAGATCAAAGACGGTAAATTAACCGGTAAATATCTGGGCGAAATCGTAGACGGTCAAAAGAAAGCGGAATATCTAAAAGCCATTGCCGAAAAAGAAGGAATTCACATCAATCAAACCATAGCAGTAGGAGACGGTGCCAACGATTTGCCAATGCTAAACTTAGCAGGTTTGGGAATCGCTTTTCACGCAAAACCAAAAGTAAAAGAAAACGCCGCAACCTCAATATCAAGTTTAGGTCTTGACGGAGTTTTGTATCTTTTAGGATATCACGACAGGTATATTGATATGATGTAACGTATCGAATAAACATACAGTTTGTCATTCTGAGGAACGAAGAATCTCCGCAAGTAACTCGACAATCAAAATAAATTAAACCTTAGTTTTTCAATAAAAGCTAAGGTTTTTTTATGGGCATGTCCCTTCGGGTCGGGCTATCCGTTTCAATCTTTTGTGCCAAACCCCGGCACAAAAGGATTTCCACTTCTATCCCTCATGCGATTTAGTGGAATTAACGTTTTTTAATTTCCAGTTTTTCTTTAAAAATTAAATTTAACCTTTGTCCTAACATGGTAGCCCTCATGTTCTCCAGGTAGCCATTTTGGCGAATCTTCTAATATCTCTTTAAGTCTTTTTCTTATTTTGATTCCAGAATCTTTTGAGATTTTTACATTCGTTAACGAACCATTCATTTCGACAATAAAATTCGCGGAAATTTGACCTTGATCATTTTTGTCAACATTTAACTTTTTTAAATCCGTTTGTACATATTCCAAGAATTTTTCATTTCCACCTGGAAATTCTGGTTTTACTTGGACTGTTTCAAATTCATAAAGTTTTTTTTGAATAGGACTTAACAGTTCAATATTTTGAGATATTAAAATTTGGGTGAATAGTATGAAAAGTAATAGTAGTGCGTTATTTTTCATTAATATAGGTTTCTTGTTTTATTCTGTTAACGAGCGGAACACTCACACACGCGATAATAATTAGCTAAAATTCGTGAAATTCGTGGCAAACTTTTTACATCTCCTTCAATTGCTCCAAATAATCTCTTTGGTTCGAAAGTCTCGGAATTTTATGTTGTCCGCCCAGTTTATCACGTTCTTTAAGCCAATCATAGAATAAGTTTTCACGCGCAACATTAATCACCAAAGGATTCAACGTCATATTGTTGTGGCGTTTGGCTTCGTAATCAGAGTTTAAAGTCTGTAAGGTTTCATCCAGAACTTTCTGGAAAAGACCAACATCAGCTGGTTTTTTCTTGAATTCGATCATCCATTCATGAGCACCTTTTTCTTTGTCCTGCATAAAAATAGGAGCAACCGTATAATCGATAACTTCAGTTTGGGTAACCTGACATGCTTTGGCAATTGCCTGATCCGTATTTTCGACCATTAACTCTTCGCCAAAAACATTAATATGATGTTTGGTTCTTCCTGTAACACGAATTCGGTATGGATTTAAAGAGGTGAAACGAACCGTATCGCCAATTAAATAACGCCATAAACCAGAATTGGTCGTAATAACAATTGCGTAGTTTTTATTGAGTTCGACATCAGCCAGACGAATTACTTTTTGATTTGGAGTTCCAAAAGTATCCATCGAAATAAATTCGTAAAAAATACCATAATCCAGCATTAGTAGTAAATCGCTCGAATTATTTAAATCCTGAATTGCAAAGAAGCCTTCAGAAGCATTGTATATTTCGTAATATTTAAAATCTTTACTAGGTAAGATGTTTTTATATTGTTCTTTATAAGGAGAAAAACTCACGCCTCCGTGAAAGTAAACTTCCAGATTGGGCCAGATTTCCAGCAAGCTTTCTTTACCGGTATTTTCTAAAACCTTATTCATTAAAACCAACATCCAGGATGGTACTCCTGCAAAACTGGTTACATTTTCATTTTTGGTTTCGTTTATAATGGCAGCAATTTTAGCTTCCCACTCACTCATTAGGGATGTTTTGCTGCTTGGTGTGCTGCTGAATTCAGCCCATATAGGCATATTTTCAATCAAAATAGCAGATAAATCCCCGAAGAAAGTATTGTTGTTTTCATAAATCTGAGAACTGCCGCCTAAACGGAGACTTTTTCCCAAAAACAATTCAGAATCTTCATTGTTGTTCAAATACAAACAAAGCAAATCTTTGCTTCCTTTATAGTGGCAATCTTCTAAAGCTTCGGTACTTACCGGAATAAATTTACTTTTTGCATTAGTAGTTCCGCTTGACTTGGCGAACCATTTTATAGGAGTTTCCCAAAAAACGCCCTGTTCACCCTGACGCGTACGTTCTATTAAAGGTTGTAATTCTTCATAAGTTGCTATAGGAACCCTTTCAGCAAAAGTTGTATATGACTTTATAGACTCAAAATCATATTGTTTGCCTATAACTGTATTCTCTGATGCTGTTAATAAATTGTGCAGCAGTTCTTCCTGAACTTCGTTGGGATATTTTAGAAAAAGTTCTATTTGATGTATCCTTTGTTTCAGAACCCAGGAGGCAAACGAATTTATTATTGATAAGGGCATGAGTCAATTTAGATTTTAGTCCCGATAACTATCGGGAGGTTTTAGATTTTAGATTTTTTCTTTTAATGCGAAAATCAAAAAATATAAAATTTGAATATCGATCGACAAATACTAACTTTGCCGTTGTATCAAAAATAGTGTTTTTTTGTAAAAAAACAGTTCTATAAAAGTAAAGATTCCAATACATAATTGGAATTTTAACAAATAAAAGTTCACAATCAGAGAAATCTAATATCTGAAATCTACAATCTAAAAATCTTATGACATATCAAGGCGTACTTACAAAAATGCAAACTGAAATGGGAACCCCAATTCAATATTATCTGGTTTTCGAGGACAGTTTTCTAAATATGAATCAACTTTTGGATAAAGAGATTGAGATTAATTTTGCAGGTTATGAATGTTTGAATTGTCATAAAAAGAAAAAAATATTTCGTCAGGGATTTTGCTATGATTGTTTTTATTCCAGTCCGGCAGTTGGTGACTGGATTATGAGACCTGAATTAAGTACAGCACATTTAGGGATTGCAGATCGTGATCTTGAATATGAGCAAAAAGTGCAACTCCAGCCTCATGTTGTTTATTTGGCTTTGGCAAGTGAAGTAAAAGTTGGCGTAACACGTAAAACCCAGGTTCCAACCCGTTGGATCGATCAGGGCGCAACGCAGGCTATTGCAGTGGTTGAGGTGCCTAATCGATATCTAGCCGGTATTACTGAGGTCGCTTTAAAAGAACATTATACAGATAAAACAAACTGGAGAAAGATGCTTCAAAATACAGGGGAAAGCTTTGATCTTCTGGCAGAGAAAGTAAAAGTTGAAAGCTTAATTCCTGATGAAGCAAAAGAGTATTTCTATTCTCAAAAAAATGATGTGTACCAGTTAAATTATCCGGTTCTTCATTATCCTGCTAAAGTTGCCAGTTTAAATCTCGATAAAACACCATCTTTTCACGGAAAATTAACGGGAATTAAAGGGCAGTATTTGATTTTTGAAAACGGAACGGTTTTCAATGTTCGTAGTTCAGAAGGATATGTTGTCACTATAAACGTCTAGTTTTATTACCCAACCGTCTACCGTATTGGACTAACGGTCTAATATATAATTATTTGTAGATTACTTTTTGTAGTTTTAAATCTCTTTCAAGTAGCTGAATATGTGAATGTTGATACATTTCCTTACAATTTTGTAATAATAGCTTATTGAAAGAATTTACTTTTAGAAAAAAAAAGATACTAGTTTTAAGCTAGTTGAATTTCTTGATTTTTCTAAAATTCAAATGCAGATTTAATAATTCGTAATCTATTTTATAAGATGGGTGTTGTAGCAAAAATAAATAATTTCAGGCGTAGCTTAATGCGCAATCTTACTAAGAATATTGGTAAAGCGAGATCACAGGAAGATATTATTTTAGTTGATAAAAAAGATATAAAAAGAATCCTGATCTGCAGACCAAATGGAAGATTAGGAAATTTATTATTGATAACACCTCTCGTTCAGGAAGTCACGGAAATATTTCCAAATTGTAAAGTCGATTTATTTGTTAAGGGAACGTTATCCCCAATTATTTTTGAAAATTATGAAAATATAGATAAGATAATCGACTTGCCAAAAAGACCTTTCAAAAGTTTATTGAAATATATGAATGTCTGGATTTCAATAAAAAGACAAAATTATGATATTGCGATCAATGTAGATCAAAATTCTTCTTCAGGACGTCTGGCAGTCCAGTTTTCAAATGCCAAGTATAAATTTTACGGAGATTCTAATGAAGAAACTCAACTTGTAAAAAATGATTACGAACATATTGCTAAATATCCAGTATATAACTTTCGATATTACTTAACCAAACTCAGAGTTCCTAAAAGCAATAAAATTATACCACCTTTAGATCTTAAATTATCTTCTTCTGAAATTGCCGAAGGAAAGAAAATTTTGAACGATCTGTTTCATAATGATAAAAGAACAATCTGCATATTTACCTTTGCAACAGGAGAAAAATGTTTATCAGAAGAATGGTGGGAAAATTTTTATGCCCAACTAAAAGAAGAATATAAAAATTATAATATCCTCGAAATTTTACCGGTAGAAAATGTTTCCCAAATTGCATTTAAGACACCATCATTTTACAGCAAAGATATTCGCGAAATAGGTTCTGTGATTGCCAATGCCGATTTGTTTATTGGTGCAGACAGTGGTATTATGCATTTAGCAAGTGCTGTACAAACACCAACGATTGGTTTGTTTTCAGTATCAAACATCAAAAAATACGAACCTTATGATAATTCCAGTATTGCGGTAGATGTTAAAACATATACCCAAAAAGATTATCTGAGAACAATAAATTCAATATTGAATAACGGGAAATTAAATAGCTATTCAAAAGCCATTTAATAAATTATAAGCATAAAAAAATAGGCATCTGATACTAACCAGATGCCTATTTTTTTTATGCTTACAAGACTTATTTCTTCTTGAATAAACCATTGATTAAGTCACTGGCTTTTTTCGTAGCTTCCTGAGTTTTTTGTTCTTTCTCAGTTGCGGCAGCTTTAGTCGTATCTTTTGCTTTTGTATTTTTATTGATTAAATCAGTAAGGGCAGAAGTCCCTTTTTGAGTTAATTTTTCTTTTTGCTGATTTACTAATTGGGTCGTTAAACTTGTAACCGCAGTTTTCATATCTGTAGAAACCTTTGGATTAGAGAAATTACCTGTAATAAGCGCATTTATCGGAATGTTTTGCAATTTTGCAGCATCTGCAGCAGACATTTTTGCAATAAAGGCATTTGCTTCACTTCCTAAATATTTTGCCGGTACATCTAACTTCAAGTTGTAATTCATTGTTTGGTCGAAACCGTGCGTTCCGCCTACAGTAACTTTAATGTCTTGATATTTAATGTCAAATGGTTTTACATTTACTTTTCCATTATCAAAAGTCAAGGCTGCTTTAATATCGTTCAGGTTTACCTTGTTTACATCAAGAAATTTAATGTTAGAAGTTAAAGCACTTAATACAGTTGAATTTTTAGCATTTACAGTTGTAGAAAGTAACTGGCCTATTAAATCTCCTGAAATAGATTTTAAATCCGGAGTTAGTTCATTCGCATCAAGGTTTCCATTTAATTTTATGGTAGAGTTTAATTTTCCATTGATGATTCCTGCAATTGGTGCAATTTTTTTCATCATATCCAATTGCGTAAAAGTTTGCGCAATATCAACCTGATTAAAGCCTAAATTCATATCAAATGTAGGTACTTTTGATTTTGTAGAAACCGTTCCCGTTAGTCCAATTGTTCCTCCAAAAATAGATGTTTTAAAGTTTTCTAAAGTTGCTTTTTCATCCTTAACAATCAATTTTCCTGAAACATCTTTTAGTTTTAAGTTATCATACAAAACCGTTGTTGCTTTTGCATTTATAGTACAATTTAAAAAGGCAGGAATCTTCATTGCTTCAGCAGGTTTTGCCGGTGTTGATTTTGTTTCTGTTTCTTTTCCGGCTGCAGTTCCTGTTTTAGCAGGTTCTCCGGCAGTCATAAAATCATCAACAGCCAATTGGTTTGAGCTCATATTAAAATTCCCTCTCAGTTCTTGTTTCTTAAACATAAAACCGTAAAAATTCTCTAAAACCCCATTAATGCTTAAGTCACTTTTTCCGGTTGTAGCATCAAATTTCTTTAAGTTAATTGTACTTGGATTAAATTCAACCAAAGCCGTACTAATATTCATTGACTTGTTGTTTTCATCCGTATATTTAAATCCTGACAAACTCATCGTTCCGGCATTTTTTATGTTTTGATATTGGCTTTTTTCTACAGATGCCATATCAAATTGAGTTGTTACATCTGCTTTTAAAATACCTGCAAGAGGTTTGTCTATTTTAATTGGATATGCTTTTGAAAGATTAGCTAAATTAATAGTTCCTTTTAATGCCGCATCTACAAACGGATTAACCGTTATATTTTTAATATTTGCCTTAGCATTAAAAACATCCTGATCGATTCTAAAAGACAGCTTGTCTAAATTAACGTAAGTATCATTTAAAATTCCGGTTTCATTGATGATTTTAGTATCAATTACAATATTCTGAACTGATTTTGGTAAGTTAGGATATTGAAAAGAAGCATTGTTTGATGCAATTGCAATATTAAATTTAGGAACAGTTGTATCTGTCAATTGTCCTTTTGCAAAACCAACAACAGTAAAATCTCCGGTTGTTTTTACACCCTCTAAGCTTGAAGAATAAGCTGAAGGAATAAGGCCTAAGAAATTGGTAAATGATGAGGTTGGCGTTTTAAACTTTAAATCATAAACCTGACCTGCATCAACCATCTGAATAAAACCGTCAAATTCTAAAGGCAATTGGTTGATTAAGGCTTTATTTTCCTTAAAAGTATATTTACTTTGTTCCAAGTCAATTCCTAAAACAGCATCAAGGGTCAACTTTACATTTTTCATGTAATTGATTTTATCCATATCCAAAGATACTTTAGCTGTAGATTTTGTCGTTAGATCTAATTTAGAATTCGTAAAATCTCCGGTTCCTTCATGGTTCAGACTATCGATAACCATTTTTATTTTAGAACCCTGATCAATATATCTAAAAGTGAAATTCTCGATTTTATAGTTCTGAATTTTTAAAGAAAGTGGTTTGCTTGCTTCGTCCGTTTTTGTTTCTTTTTTATCTTTTAAAGCAATATCAAAGTTACCGACACCGTCTTTATTAAAAATAATATTAATTAAACCATTTGTAGAGCTTATTCCCTGAATGTTTAAAGGTTCATCTTTTCCTTTAAAAAGTTCTTTGATACTCATTTTTAAATTCAATTCACCTAACGAAACCAATGTATCGCCTTCAAAAGGTGCTTTGTTAATGATTAGCAGTTTTTCGATTCCAACCGTTGCATTCGGGAAGTTCCTGAACAAACTTAAATCAGCATCAGCAAAACTTACTTTAGCATCAACACTTTCGTTGATTGCATCTGCAATTTTAGCTTTTATTTGATCTTTAAAGAAATACGGAATGGCAAATAATGCGGCTACAATCACCACGAGAACGATGGCTGTAATTTTTAAAATTTTCTTTAACATATAAATAGATTTGAGGATTTAATTTATAATTGACTCCTTGCAAAAATAGTTTTTTTTGATTGAGTTCAAAGATAAAGTTTTTGTAAAATGTAAGAATATTTTTAATTTTTACTAAAAAATAAAAATCCGCCTGAATATATATTCAAACGGATTTTTTATGATTTTATGATTTGGATTATTTTTTTATGAAAGAAACAATCTTTTTAGTCATGATTTCTGAGATGGGTAATGTTTCATTTGTATAACTTTCTATATTGGCTTGAGTATCACCGTCAATAGTTTTCATAATATGATTCATGTTCTCTACGATTAAAAGTTCTGCATTTTTATTGGCTTGTGCCAGAAGTTCTGCATCTTTTACTGTTACCTGCAAATCTTTATTTCCTTGCAGAATTAAAATAGGAACATTTAATTTCTTAATTTCTGTTTGCGGATTGTATTTAAACCAGGAAATTAAATAAGGCTGGATACTTGCTCGAAAAAGCGAATTAAGCATTGGGTCTACTTTGTTTACCGTATTTCCGCTTTTCAGGCTGTCAATAATAGGGAAAGTCATTTCCTCTAATTGTTTATTTGATTTGGAAGCTATTTGTGCTTTTATCAATTTATCTGCAGATTCTCCCGGACCCGCAATAGAAATAAACTTGTTTGCTTTTGCTCCGGCAATCATACCAATTAAAGAACCTTCGCTGTGACCAATAACAATAACTTGAGAAAAACGCTTGTCTTGTTTCAATAAATTAATCCAGCTTTTAGCATCTTCAGTATAATTTTCAAAGACCAGAGTTTGCTCAGAAACAGCCGAAGCTTTGCTTTCACCAATTCCTCTTTTATCGTATCGTAATGATGCAATTCCGTTTTTTGCCAATGCTTCTGCCAGCATTTGTAAGGAATTATTTTTCATCATTGCATTATTTCCGTTTCTGTCTGTTGGTCCTGAACCTGAAATGATTAATGCTACCGGATATTTTGTCTTTAAATCCGGAGTAGTCAATGTACCAAAAATCTGATCGATATTAATCTTTAAAATCAAAGGAGATTCTTTAAAAGTAATTTCGCTTTTATCCTGAGCATGAATTACACTCAAAAATAAAAAGACAATAAGAACAAATATTTTTTTCATTTTGCGAATAGAATTATTTGATGTTTAATCCAAAAGGAAGCATCGCCTGAACTCCTTTTTGTTTTTGAAGTCTTTTTACCTGCTCAATAAGCATATAATTCTCTTCGCCAATTTCTTCTTTTATAAAAGCTTCTTTCGATTGTGCAAAAGGCAAATTAGAAAGTAAATCGTTGAATGTTTTTTCGTATTCAGGATAATTCTGTGTACTGTATGATTTTATTTTAGCAATTTTTGCAGCTTCGGCAATGGCGTCATTTAAACCGCCAATTTTATCTACCAAACCAATTTTCAAAGCTTCAGATCCGGACCAGACTCTTCCTTGTGCAATAGCATCAACTTGTGCAAAAGTCATTTTTCTTCCTTCGGCAACATGTGTTACAAAAGTGTTGTAAATATGTTCAACACCTTCAAGAGTAAAAGCTTTAAATTTTTCATCAACAGGCACAAAAGGGCTATAATTTGCAGAGTTCTCGTGTGTTTTTACCTGCTCAGTATTAATACCTAATTTATTGGCAAGAGGTGTAAAGTTGGGCAAAATTCCAAAAACCCCAATAGAACCTGTAATTGTATTGCTTTCTGCAAAAATTTTATTGGCATTACAGGCAATATAATATCCTCCTGATGCAGCATAATTTCCCATAGAAACAATAACAGGCTTTAATTTTTTGGTGATTTCAATTTCTCTCCAGATCAGGTCAGATGTTAAAGCATTTCCGCCTGGGCTGTCAATTCTAAGAACAATTGCCTTTACATCTTCGTCTTTGCGGGCTTCTTGTAAAGAGCGACGCATAGAACCTTCACCAATTACGGTAACATCACCTTCACCGCTTTGTATTTCGCCCTGAGCATAAATAATAGCAATTTGATCTGTTGCAGTATTGGTTAACGCTGTTGTAATATTATTTTGAGTATAATCTAAAATCGAAATTTTGTTATAGTCATCATCGCCGGTTACTTTCAAAGCTTTTCTGATTGCATTATGATACACATCTTCATAAGCAATAATATCTACCAGATGTTGTGCTTTTGCCATTTCCGGAGTTCTTGCCAATAAACCGTTTGCGATTTCGTTTAATTTATCGAGAGGAATATTTCTGCTTTTTGAAATATCAGTAGAAACAGTTGTCCAGATCGAATTTAAAAGTGCAGTAACTTGTTCTCTATTGGCATCGCTCATTTTATTTTCTAAAAATGGTTCAACCGCACTTTTATATTTTCCGTGACGAATCACTTCCATATGAATCCCTGATTTATCCTGAAAATCCTTAAAGAACATTACTTCAGACGAAAGCCCTTTAAAATCTAAATCACCGGCTGGATTTATATAAACCGTATTGGCAACAGAGTTTAAATAGTATTCTTTTTGAGAATAAGTATTGGCGTATGCCCAAACGAATTTTCCTGATTTTTTGAAGCTTTCAAGAGCATTTCTCAAATCTTTATATTGAGCCAAACCTAAAGAAGATTCATCATTAAGAATCGAAATTCCTTTGATATTGTCATCTTTTTTTGCCGCTTCGATTGCATTGATAACATCCGTTAACCCAACGCCTTTTTTTTCTGAGAAAACAGTAACCCATGGATCTTTGTATTTTCCGGCATAATCATTTTGAATTTGTTTTAAATTTAATTCTATAACCGAATCATTTTTGACAGAAACCGTGTCGTCTCCTCCAAAAATAGCTCCAATAAGAATTATTCCGAAAAAGAAGAACATGATAAATACAAAAATACCGACAACTGTGGCAATTACATTTCCTAAAAACTTCATAAGTATATTTTTTTAATAAGTAGCAAAAAAGGTTGGTTTGTTACAAATGTACTCTAAAAACAAATTATTTATTATACACGATTTGACCAAATATTTGTACTTTTTACATTTTTTAAATTCTAAATTAAAGATAGGATATTTTGTAGGATATCCGCAGTTTTTTTGAAGTGTAAAAGGAAATAAAAAATCAGAAACAGTTGTAAACTTCTGATTCTTGAGTTAAATAATGTGGGTAATTCTGAAATAGTTTTAGTTAATTTGCATTAATTATGAAGTCACAGCATCAAGTCGTTTTATCTATAGGAAGTAATCAGGGAAACAGGTTAGCAAACATCGAAAGTTGTATCGATTTGATACATCACGAAGTAGGAACTGTAATCAGAGTTTCAAAACTATATGAAACTCCTGCCTGGGGCTTTGAGAGCGATGCTTTTTATAACTGTGCTTTGCTTTTGCACACCACTTCATCAGCACAAAAAATACTGAATCAGGTTCTAAAAGTCGAAAAACAATTAGGGCGTATCAGATCTAATGAGCAAGGATATCAATCCCGAATTATCGATGTGGATGTGATTATTTTTGATGATGAAATTATTGATTCTGAAAAATTGCAGGTTCCCCATCCTTTAATGCAAAACAGGAATTTTGTTTTGTTGCCCGTGCAGGATTTAAAATTAGGTTGGAAACATCCTGTTTTTCAGAAATCTATTCCGGAATTAATTGCAATTTCACCAGATGACAGCGTTTGCACAATAGTTCAGGATTTAAAACAGCCTTTACGTAAGATTGCCTTAGAAAAATTTAATTACATTGCTTTTGAAGGAAATATTGGAGCAGGAAAAACTACTTTGGTACAAAAAATAGCCGAAGATTTTAATGCAAAAATGGTCTTGGAACGTTTTGCAGACAATCCATTTTTGCCCAAATTTTATAAAGATCAAAACAGGTACGCTTTTCCATTAGAAATGTCTTTCCTTGCAGATCGTTATCAGCAATTATCTGATGATTTGGCACAGTTTGATTTGTTTAAGGATTTTATAGTAGCCGATTATCATATTTTTAAATCATTGATCTTTGCTAAAATTACTTTAGCCGAAGACGAATATCGTTTATATCGAAACTTATTTGATATTATATACAAAGAAATGCCAAAACCGGATTTGTACGTTTATTTGTATCAGAATTCAGAACGATTGCTTCAAAATATCAAAAAGCGCGGCAGAAATTACGAACAGAATATTGAAGCCGAATATCTGGATAAAATCAATAATGGATATCTGGATTATATTAAATCCCAAACCGATTTAAATGTCTTGATTATAGATGTATCAGATCGTGATTTTGTGAAAAAACACGAGGATTATATTTTTATCTTAAACGAAATCCAGAAGAAGTTAAGTTAATGTGCCAATGAGGGAATGAGATAATTCTCGCAGCGTAATTTTCAATTATCTCATTTTCTAACGCGCAAATTATCTAATGAATAACTATCTTTTTAAAGCAAAATGACCTCTTAAAACAGGTTTTGAATTATCAATTTTCAATGCATACCAATAATCCGAAGCAGGTAAAGGCATTTGTTCAAAAGTTCCGTCCCAACTCATTTTAGAAGTATTTAGTTGTGCAATTAATTTTCCATAACGATCAAAAATAGTAACCTCTGCTTCTGGGTAATTTTCCATTCCTGTTACTTCCCATAAATCATTGTAAGAATCATTATTTGGAGTAAAAAAGGCTGGAAAAACAAGTACGACAAAGTTTTGTGTCGTTTGTCCGCAACCGCTTTTCTCTCTCACAACTGCATTTTGTAATCCACCCGGAACATTATAAAATACATTTGAATCCTGAAAGTTAAATCCGTCTACGGAATATTCAAAATAATCCAGTTCTTTTTTTAGGTAAATTACAGCTGTCGTTCCGTTTACATCAATTCGATCTATTTGAGGAACCAGGCGTTCATTAACTATTATTGTTTTTCGGCTGGTACAATTTTCAGGTGCAGGACTTGTAACGTCTACTGTGTAAGTTCCTCCGGCATTTGCATCAATAGTGGGAGATGTTGCGCCGTTATTCCATAAATAAGTCATTCCTGTGATTCCCGCGTCGAGTGTAATTTTTTGAAATTGGCATAAATCCAAAGTTTCATTTATAACCGCAGGAGGAGTATAAATTACAACATTTACAGGTGTGCGATTTGAATTGATGCACATACTATTTGAAGCCTCTGCATAATAAGTAATGTTAGAGGAAATTACGGGTGTGGTAAAACTATTGCCCATATTAACACTTGTTCCTCCAGTAGAAGATGTAAACCAATTAATGATACCAACATTTGCATTGGCTTCAAGAACTACACTTCCGGATCCGCAATTATAAACTGTTGAAGAAGTAGCAACAGGTTGGTTTGGGGTTAAATTTACAGTAGCAACAACCGCCTTTCTATTTGATTCGCAACCGGCATCAACATAATAAGTTGTCGTTGTATTTAATACTGGAGTTGTATATGAATTACCGGTTTTTAGTAAGTTTCCTCCAATTGCCGAATCATACCAGCTAATTGTTGCTCCGGCTGTTGCTGTTGCGTTTAATGTAAAACTTCCTGAATCACAAACAGAGTTTAGATTTGGATCAGGTGTTGCAACCGGAATCGTAATTTTAGTACTCGCGGCAATTTTCAGGGGCAATTCACCTGGCATGCCGCCATATTCTACCACATAACCTTTAGGCTGATAATTGCCGCTTGGATCTCCTGTATTAGATAAATCATTCCAGGATCCTTTTGTTCCAACTCCGGGTTGTGTAACATGCGCATATTTTTCGTTACCTCCCTGATTATTTGGTTCTCCATTATTCCAGAAAGCAAAATTTGGAGTTGATCCATTTGCAGTTCCGTTCCAGAAAATAGTTCCCGCTTCAGGTCCTGTAACCCATTTCCAGACATTGTCGGTTTCAGCATCACTTCCTCCAATCCATCCTGTTCCGGAAGCTTGTTCTCCAATTAATTTAGCTTCATCCGTAGATAAAATAGTAGCCAGATATCCTTTTAATCCATAGTAATTTCTGGCTTCAGCAGCAGTTTTTGAAGCTGACCATGTAATACCAATACTGGGAACAAATAAATAATAATGTTGGGTTGAAGGCAAATAATTGGCTTGACCAATAGTTATAGAAAAAGTTCTGGTTCCTGAAGCTGTTGCTGAAGAATTTGTAAATACAACATCTTTTACTGCAGCCACTATATCTGAATACAATAAATCGATACCAGCTGGATTTGTCAGAGTCAGCTTGCCTGATGATGCATCCCAGATTTCTTTTATATTGGGGTACAAAGAAGGATTTAAAAGTTTCAGCAAATCAAAACCGGAAGAATAACCCGAAGAGATTTGAATATATACTGCTTGTGTTCCCGTTTCGCCAGGATCATGTGTTATAGAAAAATCAGTAACAATTTTAATGTTGTCTGTTGGGCAATAAAATTGATCGCCTGAAGCACTGAGTACTGGCGGGAGAGTGGTACTTGCATTACATTTATCAGCATACATTGCACTGGCATCTTTATAAAATGACCAGTTAGTGTCAGAGTAAGATTTGTTATCTACTTGTATACAGCTAAGATTCAGATTCGATTTAAGATCCAAATAGCTTATTTTACTATTACTTCCGTTTTTTAAATTCAAGCTGACTAATTGATTATTGTTGCAATATAAAACTGCTAAAACCGGATTTTTAGAAAGATCTAAATTTTTTAATTGATTGTCACTAATTAGTAAATGAGTTAAAGCAATGTTTTTTGATACATCAATTTCAGATAGTTTATTCGAACTGCAATGAAGCACCACTAAAGCAGTATTATTTGAAACTTCCAGATTTGATAATTGATTTTTTTCAATACTAAGACTTTTCAAAATGAGATTTTGAGCAATGTCTATAGTTGATAATTGATTAGAATCGCAGAATAAATCATCCAAATACTTATTTTTAGAAACATTTAATCCCGTTAATTGATTGGTACTGCAATACAAAGTTTTTAAGTTTACGTTTTTGCTAAGCTCTAAACTTGATATTTGATTATTCTCGCACTTTAAATGGTTTAAACTAACATTTTGAGAAGTATTTAAGCTTGATAGTTTATTCGAACTGCAGTTTAAAGATATGATTTGGGTGTTTTTATAAATATCCAAAGTGGCTAATTGATTGCCGGCACAGTACAGTTCAGTTAAAAGTAAGTTACTGAAAATATCTAAATTTAATAATAAGTTATTATCTAAATTTAAACTGTTTAAAGAGGTGTTTTTGCTTAAATCTATAGTTGCTAAACTATTATTTCTAACAAGAAAAGTGGTTAAAGCTATATTCTTAGAAATATCAATACTGGTAAGTTTATTATTCTCGGCGTATAATAATTTTAGAAAGATATTATTGGAGAGATCAAGCTGTGTTAAGTCATTGAAACTACAAATTAAAAAAGTAAGATATAAATTACTGGAAAGGTTTAAAGTACTGATTCTGTTTCTTTGAGTTGGATCATTATCAATTGCGCCAATGTTTAGTTGTTCTAATTTTACAAAAGCTTCAATTCCTGTTAAATCTGAAATGTTTTTTCCTGGAATTTCTAAAGATGTTATTTCACTAATTTGTGCTGTTAGAACTTTACCATCAATTACGCCACTGTCAATTCCTAAATCAATTAAAGCTTTTTCAAAGTTTGGATCAGGAATCGGTGTAAATTGGGCATAACCGAAAAAACCAATTAAAAATAAAAACCAGGTAATTCTATTTTTCATAAGCAATCTATTTCTAATTCTCTTTCGTAAATGTACTTAAGAGAATTGTAAAATAAATGCTGGTAATCAGTTATTTTGTTTGTAAAAATAGTAGCTCTTCGTTAAATCGTAGTTGGCCAGTTTAATTTCTGAAACAAATCCCAAACAACAATTCCCGCACTTACGGCAATATTCAGGGAATGTTTGGTTCCTAATTGCGGAATCTCTATACAGCCATCGCAAATTGCAACCGCTTCCTGAGCAACGCCATAAACCTCATTACCAAAAACAAGCGCATATTTTTGATTTTTCTCGACTTTAAAATCCTGAAGAAAAACGGAGCTTTCCACTTGCTCAATAGCCATTGTTATTACGTTTTCTTTTTTAAGATTTTCAATAACTTCCAATACATTTTCATGATGTTCCCAAGCTACAGTTTCGGTAGCACCAAGAGCAGTTTTATGAATTTCTTTATTGGGAGGAGTTGCTGTAATACCGCAAAGGATTATTTTTTCAACCAAAAAAGCATCAGAAGTTCTAAACACAGATCCTATATTATGTAGACTACGGATGTCGTCTAACACTATTATAAGAGGTGTTTTGTCTGATTTTTTAAAATCTTCAATTGATTTTCTGTCCAGTTCACTATTTTCAAGTTTTCTCATTGGGTGTAAATTCAGGTCATAAAAAAAGCTTCCAAAGATAAGGAAGCTTTTTCGATTATTTTATTTTGTTTTCAGATTAGCTTTTTACTGGATCTGGTAAAACTGTACCTTTAATAGTAAGTACTTTTGTTGGTTGTCCTTCAGCATTAGAAGTAACAGTTACTGTTTTTGTAAAAGCACCAACTCTGTCAGTAGCATATTTTACACCAATAATACCTTTAGCACCAGGAGCGATAGGCTCTTTTGGAGTTGTTGGTACAGTACAACCACAAGATCCTTGTGTATTTGTAATGATTAATGGTTTAGTTCCGTTGTTTACAAAAACGAATTCACGTTTTCCATCAGCATTATGAGCGATAGTTCCGTAATCAATAGTTTCTGTTTCGAAAGCCATTCCAGCTCCTTCAACCTTAGCAACCTTAGCAGCTTTAGCAGTTGTTTTTTTAGCTTGAGCGTTAGAAGCAGTAATTCCAACTACAGCTAACATAGCAAATAAAATTATTTTTTTCATCTTTAGAATCTTTGTTTTAATTATAAACAAATCTATATAAAAATCTTATATCTTAATATAAAAAAATCTTAAAATATTTTAATTTTTGATCCTCTTCGATATTCCTTTAAAATATTATAAATTCGCTGTCTTAATTTTCATTTAAAACACAATAATTTGGCAGCGAAAGAGAAAGTGGTGAAAGAAACACCTTTAATGAAACAGTATAACGAAATCAAGAGAAAATATCCTGATGCATGTTTGCTTTTTAGAGTAGGTGATTTTTATGAAACCTTTGGAGAAGATGCTATCAGAGCTTCAAAAATCCTTGGGATTACCCTGACCAAAAGAGGCGCAGGTTCAGAAACGGAAACGGCATTAGCAGGTTTTCCGCATCATTCTATTAATACGTATTTACCAAAATTGGTAAAGGCAGGACTTCGTGTGGCTATTTGTGATCAGCTTGAAGATCCTAAAATGACCAAAACTATTGTAAAACGTGGCGTTACTGAGTTGGTAACTCCCGGAGTTTCTTTAAATGATGAGGTTTTACAATCAAAAACAAATAACTTTTTAGCATCTGTTTATTTTGCTAATAAAAATATCGGAGTTTCTTTTCTTGACGTTTCCACCGGAGAGTTTTTAACCGCTCAGGGAAATGCAGAATACATCGATAAATTATTGCAGAATTTTAATCCGAGTGAAATTCTGGTTCCCAAGAATAATAAAGGAGACTTTAAAGCTTCTTTTGGAGAAGATTTTCATACTTTTTATCTGGAAGACTGGATTTATAAAGAAGATTATGCTTTAGAAACCCTTACCAAACACTTTCAGACCGTTTCATTAAAAGGTTTTGGAATCGAAGAATTAAAAGAAGGTATTATTGCATCCGGAGCGATTTTATATTATCTGTCCGAAACACAGCATAATCGTGTACAGCATATTACCGCGATTCAGCGTATTGCCGAAGATGCTTATGTATGGATGGATCGTTTTACCATTAGAAACTTAGAATTATATCATAGTTATAACCCAAATGCTGTAACACTTTTAGATGTTATCGACAGAACGCTTTCGCCAATGGGAGGACGTTTGCTAAAACGCTGGCTGGCTTTACCATTAAAAGATAGTAATAAAATAAAAGGACGTCATGATGTGGTTTCGTATCTGAAAGCAAATTCTGAAGTACTGTATAATATTCAATATCAAATCAAACAAATTTCAGATTTAGAACGTTTGATTTCTAAAATTGCTGCCGGAAAAGTTTCACCGCGCGAAATTGTTTATTTGAAAGAATCTCTCGATGCTATTATTCCGATCAAAACTTTAGCGCTCGCAAGTCCGCAAGAAGCGGTAAAAGTTATTGGAGATAGTTTGCATGCGTGTGATTTGTTGAGAGAAAAAATCAAAACGACTTTAAATCAGGATGCGCCCGTTGCGATTGCAAAAGGAAATGCAATTGCAAAAGGTATTAGTGAAGAGTTGGATGATTTGCGTGCGATTTCAACTTCAGGAAAAGAATATTTGGAAGGAATAGAAAAAAGAGAATCAGAAAGAACAGGAATTTCGTCTTTGAAAATATCTTTCAATAATGTTTTTGGTTATTATATCGAAGTGAGAAATACACATAAAGATAAAGTGCCAACAGAATGGATTCGTAAACAAACTTTGGTAAACGCCGAGCGTTATATTACCGAGGAATTAAAAGAATACGAAACAAAGATTTTAGGTGCCGAAGAAAAAATTCATAAAATCGAAACTGATCTTTTTGAGCAATTAGTAGCCTGGATTGCGACTTATATCAAGCCTGTTCAGATGAATGCTAATTTGGTGGCGCAATTAGATTGTTTGTGTTCATTTACACAATTGGCGGTAGAGAATTTATACGTATGTCCTGAGATTGATGAAACTTTCGAGCTTGAAATTAAAAACGGAAGACATCCGGTTATCGAAAAACAATTGCCGGTTGGAACTCCATATATTGCCAACGATGTATATTTAGACAGAGAAACGCAGCAAATCATCATGATTACCGGTCCTAACATGTCTGGTAAGTCAGCTATTTTAAGGCAAACCGCCCTGATTGTATTATTGGCTCAAATGGGAAGTTTTGTTCCGGCTGATAGTGTAAGAATGGGAATTGTAGATAAAATCTTTACCAGAGTAGGAGCGTCGGATAATATTTCGATGGGAGAATCTACCTTTATGGTTGAGATGAACGAAACGGCTTCTATTTTGAATAATATTTCAGATCGTAGTTTAGTGTTACTGGATGAAATTGGTAGAGGAACCAGTACCTATGACGGAATCTCGATTGCCTGGGCGATTGCGGAGTTTTTGCATGAGCATCCGGGGAAACCAAAAACGTTGTTTGCAACGCATTATCATGAGTTAAATGAAATGACAGAATCGTTGCCTAGAATACAGAATTATAATGTTGCAGTAAAAGAATTAAAAGATACCGTTCTTTTTATCAGAAAGCTGGTAAAGGGAGGAAGTGCCCATAGTTTTGGAATTCATGTCGCAAAAATGGCTGGAATGCCTCAAATTGTAATTTTGAAAGCACAAAAGTTATTAAAGAAATTAGAGAAGACTCATTCAAGCGAGGCGTTAAACGGGATTAAAGAAGCCGGAGACGAAATGCAAATGAGTTTCTTTAATCTGGATGATCCTTTATTAGAAGAAATAAAAGAAGAGATAATGAGTCTCGATATAAATGCCATAACTCCGGTCGAAGCGTTGATGAAGCTGAATGAAATCAAGCGAATGCTGGTTAAGAAATAAAATCAAAAAAGTTTTCAAGTTTAAAGTTTAGGTTATCAGAAAGTTATAAAATAAGTATGATTTTTTTTCAAAAAACGCTTGTGTAATTGAATAAATGTCCTAAATTTGCACTCGCAATACACAACAAGTCAAGTATTGCGGTTCTTATAAGAATTTGAAATGCGAAAATAGCTCAGTTGGTAGAGCGCGACCTTGCCAAGGTCGAGGTCGCGGGTTCGAGCCCCGTTTTTCGCTCAAAACCATATAATGCTCGGATGGTGAAATTGGTAGACACGCTGGACTTAAAATCCAGTGAACAGCAATGTTCGTGCGGGTTCAAGTCCCGCTCTGAGTACTAAAGCCTCTTCTTTTGAAGAGGCTTTTTTTATTGTGTAAACTCACTGATGTTTAGTTTGTGGTTTGTAGTCTCGGTTTTCAGTCTCGGCTTTGTGGTCTTGATAAGTGGTGGTCTGATGGTGAAAAGTCTAACAATCGATAAATCCGGCAATCTAATAGCCTAAAATCAATAATCTAAAATCTAAAATAAATAAATGGGTGCTTTTGTAATAAGTAAAAGGTTTAATGATGAGTATAAATTCGTGTTTACTTCGAGGAAAGGCAAGGTGATATTTACAAGTTTAAGTTATGAGTTGAAATTTGAAGGTGAAGAGGATATTGAGAAATTTAAAGCAAATATAGATCAGGCTAAGTTTTTAAAATTTAAAGGCTCTGGAGGGAAGTATTTTTTTAAATTGATGCTGGGGGAAGTTCACTTTGCGACAAGTCGTAAATACACTACGGAATTGCTTTTACAGAAGGGAATAAAAGAAATTGTAACATATGCTTCAAAATCGGAGATTTTGGATTTCTCGTCAAGCGAATCTATTTTTGAAGATGAGGTAGTTGAAGAAGAAGTTGAGGAATAAAAAAAGCGATCGCCACGGCGATCGCTTTTTTTTGCGCATGATAATCGTTAAAAATTAAGCACAAAAAAAAACCATCTCAAGGATGGTTTTAAAATCTTTAGAACTTAGGTTCTAATTATTTTTTTACTTCTTCTACTTTAGCAGCAGCAGAATCAACTTTAGCAGCAGCAGAATCAACAGTTGCAGCAGCAGAATCAACTACAGCAGCAGCAGAATCAACAGCAACAGCAGTAGAATCTACAGACTCAGTAGCTGCAGCGTCAGCTTTTTTACAAGATACAACAGTTAAAACAGCAACAACAGCTAAACTTAAAAATACTTTTTTCATCTTACTTTATTATAAAAGGTTAATTATTAATTCGTGGCAAAGATATAAATTTTTTAATATGTAAAATATTTTTTTATTTTTTTTTTAAAATATTTTCATTGCTCACGATTATCTTAGTTATCAAATAATATGCCACAATGCCAAAATTATGTTATATTGTTGTATTTTTTGTATTAATTATTTTTCGTTGAATATTCAATAAGAGAATTGGCTATTTTTATTCGCTTCCTTGCAGTTTATTTTGTTTTTGATTCATTATTTGATAAGTTCAAAAAACGAAAAAGAGCTACTTTGAGCTCTTTTATGAATAATAACGACAGTAAATCTCGTATTGTTTGAATAAATCTCTTAAGAAACGATATTCATTATGGTATTAGTTGCTCCTGTGTTATCCTGAATATACGATTTGCAAATGCGACTTTTTTCTTCTAAAAATTTTGGGTCATCCAGTAAATGATCCAGATTTTGTTTTAGTTCATTATGGTTCGAAATTACGATGCATCCTCCAAGTGTAACTAATTGAACTGCTTCTGCAAAATTGGAATAATTTGGTCCAATTACAATCGGGATCCCAAATGTTGCAGGTTCAAGTATATTGTGAATTCCCGGATTTCCAAAACCTCCTCCTATATAAGCGATTGTTCCGTAGCTGTAGATTTTAGTCAGTAATCCAACCGTATCAATAATAAATACATTGTATTGTGATAAATCCTGATTTTCTTTTTCTGAAAACAAAACAGTAGATTTCCTGATTTGTGATGTAAGGCTCGCTATCTGGTCTGTTTTTATATTGTGAGGAGCTATTATAAATTTCACGTTTTCAGGTGCCTGGTTAATGTATTCAGCTAGTAAAGCTTCATCTTTTGGCCAGGAGCTTCCTATTATTATAGTAGGGGTATTGTTCTTAAAATTTTCGATAAAATCAAGCTTGTTGTCTCTTTCTAAAATTGCATTTACGCGATCAAAACGAGTATCGCCAGAAACAATAACATTGTGAAATCCTATGCTCTCAATTTTTTCTTTCGAACTTTCATTCTGGACAAAAAAGTAGGTGAACGCTTTTAATGCTTTTTGGTAAAAACCACCATACCATTTAAAAAACATCTGGTTGTTCCTGAAAATTCCTGAAATTAAATAAGTAGGAGTTTTGCTTGTTTCCAGTTCTTTTAGATAGTTAAGCCAAAATTCATATTTAATGAAAAACACGAATTCAGGATGTACTATTTTTAAAAATTTCTTAGCATTGCTTCTGGTATCTAACGGAAGGTATACAGTAATATCGGCAACTGTGTTATTTTTACGCACTTCGTATCCGGAAGGAGAGAAAAAAGTAACAATGATTTTATGATCAGGATATTTTTTTTTGATTTTCTCGATTACGGGCAAACCTTGTTCATACTCTCCTAATGAGGCAGAATGAAACCAGATGGTTTTGTCTGTTGGTTTTATTTTTTGTTCTAAAATGCTAAAAACATCTTTTCTGCCATCGACAAAAAGCTTAATTTTCGGACTAAAAAGCGCTACAATTTTTAGAAAAAAACCTGCAATAGAAATAACTAAATTATATAGAAAAAGCATCTGTTTATTTTTTGGCTAAATTACGTTTCTTTCGATTATTTTCATTGGTTTGAAGGTATTAAATAACTATTTTTGTTCCTCCTTTTAGAGATTCTGGTTTAAAAACAGATCTTTAATTTTAAAAATATATTGAAAATGAAAAAAATTCAAATGGTTGACTTAAAGAGTCAATACGAAAAAATAAAAACTACCGTTGATGCTTCAATTCAAGAAGTTTTAGATACAAATACTTATATAAACGGGCCTTTAGTGCATCAATTTCAAAAAAATCTGGAAGATTATTTGGGTGCAAAACACGTAATTCCGTGTGCAAATGGTACAGATGCTTTGCAGATTGCCATGATGGGATTAGATCTAAAACCCGGTGATGAGGTAATTACTGCTGATTTTACTTTTGCAGCAACTGTTGAAGTTATTGCTTTATTGCAGCTAACTCCGGTTTTGGTAGATGTTGATATCAGGAATATGAACATTGATATCGATGCCATTAAAAAAGCAATTACGCCAAAAACAAAAGCAATTGTTCCGGTACATTTATTTGGTCGTGCTGCAAATATGGATGCGATTATGGAAATTGCTGCAGAGCATAATTTATATGTAATCGAAGATAATGCACAAGCAATTGGTGCTGATTATGTTTCGAAATCCGGTACAAAAAGTAAAGTAGGAGTAATTGGTCATGTTGCGGCTACTTCATTTTTCCCTTCTAAAAACTTAGGATGTTACGGTGATGGCGGAGCAATTTTTACAAACGATGATAAATTAGCGCACATTATCCGCGGAATCGTAAATCACGGAATGTATGAGCGTTATCACCACGATGTTGTGGGGGTAAATTCTCGTTTAGATAGTATTCAGGCAGGCGTATTAAATGCTAAATTACCGCTTTTAGACGAATATAATGCGGCGCGTCGTTTAGCGGCTTCAAAATACAATGCAGCTTTCGAAGGAAATGCACATATTATAACTCCGGAATTTGATGCAAACGAAAATGATCACGTTTTTCATCAATATGTATTAAGAATTATCGATGCAGATCGTAATGCTTTATTGCAGCATTTGCAGGATAAACAAATTCCATGTGCTATTTACTATCCAATTCCATTACATTCTCAAAAAGCTTATGTTGATTCTCGTTATAAAGAAGAGCAGTTTCCGGTTACGAATCAATTAGTAAAAGAGGTAATTGCTTTGCCAATGCATACAGAATTAGATGATGAGCAAATTAAATTTATTACAGATTCGGTTTTAGAATTTTTAAATAAATAAAATATGAGAAGTTTCCGTGTTTTAATTCTCTTGATTCTGTTTCAGTTTTCTGCTTTTGCTCAAAAATCAAATACAAAAGAAGAAGCCGCTGTCAACAATCAAGTTGAAATTTTGCGTAAGGCAATGATTGATGCTGATGGAAGTAAATTAAAAGCGTTAACTTCTGAAAAGTTGAATTATGTTCATTCGAATGGCAATTTTCAAAATCAGGCAGAATTTATAGATGGAATCGTTAGCGGGAAATCTGATTTTGTAACCATAGATTTTCAAAACCAAACGATAACCATTCAGAATGATGTAGCAATAGTAAGACATGTTCTGTCAGCTCATACCAAAGATGAGGGAATTGACAAGGATATTAAGATAGGAATAATGCTTGTTTGGCAAAAGCAAAGAAATCACTGGGTTCTTATTGCCAGACAGGCTTATAAATTAACTACATAAAAATAACCAAAAAAAATGAAAGTATTAGTAACAGGAGGATTAGGGTTTATTGGTTCTCACACCGTAGTTGAATTGCAAAATGAAGGCTTCGAAGTTGTGATAATTGATAATCTTTCAAATTCTACAGAAGATGTTTTAAAAGGAATAACCAACATTACAGGAAAAACACCTTTATTTGAAAAGCTGGATTTAAGAGAAAAATCAGCGGTTCAGGATTTCTTTAAAAAACACAATGATGTTACCGGAGTAATTCATTTTGCAGCTTCAAAAGCAGTTGGAGAAAGTGTTGAGAATCCATTATTATATTATGAGAACAACATTAGCAGTCTAGTCTATCTTTTGCAGGAATTACAGCAAAAACCTGAAGCAAGTTTTATTTTTAGTTCATCTTGTACCGTTTACGGTCAAGCCGAAAAAATGCCAATTACAGAAGATGCTCCAGTGCAGGCTGCAATGTCTCCTTACGGAAATACGAAGCAAATTGGAGAAGAAATCATTATAGATACAGCTAAAGTAACTAATATAAGTGCAATTTTATTACGTTATTTTAATCCGGTTGGAGCACACGCAACAACTGAAATTGGAGAATTACCAATTGGAGTTCCTCAAAATTTGGTTCCTTTTATTACACAAACCGGAGTAGGATTACGTAAAGAATTATCCGTTTTTGGAGATGATTATCCAACTCCTGACGGAACTGCGGTTAGGGATTATATTCACGTGGTAGATTTGGCAAAAGCACATGTTATTGCTTTACGGCGCTTGTTCAATAAAAAGAATTTACAAAAAGTGGAAACCTTTAATTTAGGAACCGGAACAGGAAGTTCAGTTCTGGAAGTAATTCATAGTTTTGAAAAAGTAAGCGATAAAAAATTACCATACGTGATTAAGCCACGTCGTGAAGGTGATATCACCGAAGCGTATGCAAATACAGATAAAGCAAACAATGTTTTGGGCTGGAAAGCACAATTAAGCCTGGACGAAGCAATGGCAAGTGCCTGGAAATGGGAACAAAAAGTTCGCTCGTAAATTAGTATTCAGTCGCAGTCGCAGTTTTCGGTAGAGGCGCTCTGCAGTGCGTCTAACGATAAAAATATTAAAATCCCAAATGATCAGATTAGATTGTTTGGGATTTTTTATTTTGTGTTGATTTATTCTGTAAATTTGTAAGATTAAATTGTAGGAATTATGGATAAGAAAAGAGAAGACTCAAAAAATGATAAGGTTGAAGAACCTGACGTAGAATATGAAATTCAAAAGCCTAAATTTAAAGGAATAGACCCAGAAACTTTTGATTTTGATGCTGAGTTCTCAAAAGGATTAACTCCAGAGGAATTTAAAGCTGAAATGTCTAAAAGAATAAAAGCTTATCCTTGGAAAAAGTAATTTTTAAAGATGCTGTTCTGGATTATTTTGATAATTTAGTATATACTCTTTTTAAGGAAGAGTATTTTGGTTTTGAAGAATCAGCTCAGAATTATAAAGATAAAATTGTGAGTTTTATGATTTCAAATATTTCTAGTTTTCCACATAAGAAAGGACCAAAATCATTACAATACTTAGGTTCAAATTATATTTTTTATAAACCAAATGCCAGAACTACTTGGTATGTATTTTTTGAAAAAAGAGATCAAAATTATTTGATAACAGGAATTATAAATAACAATAGTTTAGAAGTGAAAGAATTATAAATAATTAATCCTCATAAACAAATTGTTTATGAGGATTTATATTTTATCTGAATTTTCAACTGAAAACTGAAAACTGAAAACTGCGACTGAAAACTGAATACTAATTATGCATTCGCAGTGACAGCTTCTTTATCGATTTTATTGATCAAACCTGCTAATACTTTTCCTGGTCCAACTTCAGTAAATAAAGTTGCGCCATCAGCGATCATTTGTTGTACAGATTGAGTCCATTTTACAGGAGCAGTCAATTGAATAATTAAGTTCTTTTTGATTTCGTTTGCATCAGAAACTGCATTTGCTGTTACATTTTGGTAAACTGGGCAAATAGGAGTAGAGAATGTAGTTGCTTCAATTGCAGCAGCCAATTCTTCTCTTGCTGGTTCCATCATTGGTGAGTGAAAAGCTCCTCCAACTGGTAAAATTAAAGCACGTTTTGCTCCGGCAGCTTTCATCGCTTCACAAGCTTTTTCAACAGCGGTAGTTTCTCCTGAAATTACCAATTGTCCCGGGCAATTATAATTTGCAGCAACTACGATTCCATCAATAGAAGCACAAACTTCCTCTACAATATTATCTGCTAATCCTAAAACTGCAGCCATTGTAGATGGAGTGATTTCGCAGGCCTTTTGCATTGCAAGAGCACGTTGTGAAACTAATTTAAGACCATCTTCAAAAGATAAAGTTCCGTTTGCAACCAATGCAGAAAATTCTCCTAAAGAATGTCCTGCGACCATTTCTGGTTTAAAATCTTCGCCTAAAGTTTTGGCTAAAATAACCGAGTGCAAAAAAACAGCAGGTTGGGTTACTTTAGTTTCTTTTAGTTCTTCGGCTGTACCTTCGAACATAATATCTGTGATTCTGAAACCTAAAATTTCATTGGCTTTTTCGAATAATTCTTTGGCTAAAGCCGATGTTTCATATAAGTCTTTGCCCATTCCTGTAAACTGTGCACCCTGACCCGGAAATACGTATGCTTTCATTTGTCTAATTTAAGATTGAATTTTTTTAAATTGAAAATTAGTTTCAATTGAAACGCAAAAATAGTACTTTTTTATTTCGTATAATCCTTAAACATGTAAATCCATGCTAATCTTGAAAATCGTAGATTAAAAGAAGTAAGTAAGGTTATAACAACAGCAATAATAGGAATGATTCTTAAGTCGAAATTTTTCTCGAAGAAAAACTGAGCAATACAATACGTTGCAATTCCCTGAGCAACTGTTAATCCGTAGTTTACGTACATAGCACCAAAGAAATAACCAGGTTCTTTCTGGAACTTATAATTACAATGACTGCAATATTCATTCATTTTTGGCAAACCAAAATTTAGAAAAATATTCTTGTCTTTAAAAACTTTTCCTTTATGACAAATAGGACATTCGTTACTTAAAATATGAGTTAATGCACTTGACATGATCTTGTTGTTTTTTATTTATACAAAGGTAAACCAGAGTAGGATTAAAGTCTTTTTTATATCTTCGCTACTTATAGCACAATAAAGACATTTTTATGACATCGCCTAACTTAAATGACTTTGTAAACGAAGAACGTGATTTAGCGATCGCATATATGATCAATAAAAAATAAATTCTACATATATGAAAAGATATCCCGTTTATAGTGTTCAGAATTTTAGCTGCAATGATATTCATCGTGATTTTTATGTGAATACTTTCAAAGAACATTTAAAAAGTCACAGTTTTGTCGAAGAACCGCATCGTCACGATTCCTATTTAATGGTGTTTTTTACGAAAGGTTCAGGACAGCACGAAATTGATTTTGATCAATTCGAAATAAAAAAAGGAAGTTTGTTTGTTTTACAACCCGGACAAATGCATCATTGGAGTTTATCTGAAGATATTGAAGGATTTGTGATTATTTTTTCTCAGGAACTTTATAATTTATATTTTGGACAAAAAAACATCAACGAATATAATTTTTATCATTCGATTCACAATCGGCCGGAAATGGTTTTTGAAGAAAATCAAATCCCGAAAATCCTTCCCTATTTTAATTTACTGATTCAGGAAAACAGCCAGGAAAATAAATATCAACTTGACAAAATGCTGAATTTGTTAGATTGTCTCCATATTGAAATTGCCCGTAAATACAATGAAACCTATTCGCATCAGGCACACTCCTACAATGTTAAAATAGATAAGTTTGAAATGTTTCTGGAGCAATATTTCAGACAGGAAAAATTGCCGTCATTTTATGCTGAAAAACTAAATATCACGTTGAAACATTTAAACCGAATCTGCAATGAAATTCTGCAAAAAACTGCAACCGAAGTTATTACAGATCGTGTAATTCTCGAAATAAAAAGAATGCTGATCGATAAGCAATTAGCAGTAAACGAAGTGGCGTTCAAAGTTGGTTACGAAGATTATTCGTATTTCTCCAGATTTTTCAAAAAACAAACCGGAATGTCGCCAACAGAATTCCGAAATACTGAGCGATAGTTTTTGCCACGAATTCCACTGATTTCCACGAATTAATATTTAATCTGTAGTGAAAAAAAAACATCTCCATTTTAGGAAAAAAAATTAGTGCAAATTCGTGGGATTCGTGGCAAACTTTTCTCGACTGCAAACTAAAAAAAGCCTGCACTTCCTAAAAAGTGCAGGCTTTTCAACCAACCAAATTAAACCTAATCTTAAGGAATTATGCTTGTTTTGCAAATTGCAATTCAATGTTCAAACGAACTTCTTCTCCAACTAAAACACCACCAGTTTCAAGAGCTGAGTTCCAGTTTAAACCCCAGTCTTTACGATTGATTTTTCCTTCTATACTTAAACCTACTTTTGTATTTCCCCAAGGATCAGTCATGATTCCGCTAAAGTCTACCGGAAATGTAACAGATTTTGAAACACCTTTGATGGTTAAATCACCAGTTATTTCATAATCGCCAGCATCAATTTTTTTGAAAGATGAAGCTTTGAAAGTTAATTTTGGATTATTCTCTACATCAAAAAAGTCTGCACTTCTTAAGTGACCGTCTCTGTCTGCATTTGCAGTATCAATAGAAGCGATATCACCAGAAAATTCGATATCTGCATTTTCGAAGTTATCTCCGTCTGTAGTAATTGTTGCGTCGTAAGTTCCAAATTTTCCTGAAACATTTGTAAACATCATGTGTTTAACTTTAAAACCAATTTCTGAATGTGTTGGGTCAATTGACCATTTTGTAGTTGCCATAATTTTTATTTTTAAATAATTAATTTCATTTTGATAGGACAAAGTTACTTCGATTGTCTTTGTTAAGCACTTAACCTAGATTAAGAAATAAATAACGAAGTAACTTTTTGAATATCAGTGTTTTTGTTTTTATTGTTTGAAAAATGTTGTTGAATTAATAGTTCATCGGAATATCCATTAATAAAAATTCCGCATCAGTATTTGCTTTAATGTTTAAGATATCGGTTCCTGAAATTCCAACAGCATCACGAGTGTTTAATTCCTGACCATTGATTGTCACATTTCCTTTTAAGATGAAAGCATAAACTCCGTTTCCTTCTTTTTTGATTTTGTATTCAGTTTCAATTCCAGCATCAAAATTTCCCATGTTAAACCATGCATCCTGATGAATCCAAACTCCTTCGTCATCAGCATTTGGGGATAAAATTTGTGCTAATTTATTATGTCTGTCAGCAACATTTAAAGTAATTTGTTGGTAACGAGGTTCTACATTTCTTTTATTCGGAAACAACCATATTTGTAATAATTTAGTTTGCTGATCGGCATTTGGGTTAAATTCACTATGTTGAACCCCAGTTCCGGCACTCATAACCTGAATATCTCCATTTTTGATAATTTCAGTATTTCCCATACTGTCTTTGTGCGCTAAATCACCTTCTAACGGGATTGTGATAATCTCCATATTATCGTGAGGATGTGTTCCAAACCCCATTCCACCTGCAATCGTGTCATCGTTTAAAACGCGAAGAGCTCCAAACTGAATTCTTTCAGGATTGTACCAGCTCGCAAAACTAAAACTGTGATAAGCATTAAGCCATCCGTGATTTGCGTTTCCTCTTGTTTCTGCTTTGTGTAATACTATATTTTCCATGATGATGTGTGTTTTGTTATTTTTATAGTACAAAGATACCGCCAAGGTCAATGAAACGCACTTAACCTAGATTAAGAAAAGATTCTGAGGTTCTGAGTTGCTAAGATTTTAAGGTTTTTTGGGAGCAGAAATCTTGGTTTTCAAAAGACCTGAAGTCCCGCTATCCGTTTCAATCTTTTGTGCCGAACACCGTCACAAAAGGATTTTCACTTCTATCGGGGCTATGCGAGAACTTTCATTTTCATAAAAAATCTATATTTCCAATTTGTATAAAAGTTCCGAAGGAACGAATTATATTGTAGAGATGTCCCGAAGCTTCGGGATAAATCCATTTTACGCAATCATAATCGACAAAGATTAGCGATTCTCAGAATGGAGTTACTAACGGAGCTCCTTCGTTCCTCAGGATGACAAGATTGTGTGTGAAAAAAGCTAAAATCTAAATCAGCTGTATTGTGTGATAAACTGCTGTACAACCAGATCTGTATTCTCATGGCGTCTTTTCTTTTCTAATGCAATTGGCGGAGCTGCTCTTTCCAGGCAATCTTTTACATCGCAGGTTTCGCAAGTAACACCAACGATTCTTTTAATGAGGGGTTTTCCTTCTATGAATTTGAATTTCTTTTTCATAGCCGGAGTAATCAAAATTCCAACCGAAATACTTCTGATGCAATTTTCTACAAAAGGATCTTTTGTAGCTGATGAAAAAACTAAATATTCATTGCCACTATGTGCATAACTTGAAATTTGAGCATCAAAAAAATGAGGTTTGTTTTGTCTGATTGATTCGTCTATTGTTTTTACTGAAACCCATCTTCTGCAATAATGCTCGTTCGTTTCGTTTGCGTGAGGTTCTTGTTGGTTGGTAATATGAAGTTCTTTTTTTATTTGGTATTTATCAGAACCAATTTTATGTGACATTCTCAAAAAGAACAAATTCTTCAAATGAAAATCTTTTGGTAATAAGTTGGTTAATCTCTGATAGAATGATTCCGGAGAAACTTCAAAACTTTCGATTAAAGCAACAAATTCTTCCGGATTTGGTTTTTCGTTATTTATGAAATCATTGATTTTAGTCACTACCAATTGTCTTGGTAATAATAAAGCACCAGCAAAATATGAAGCATAAAAATTGTGCAAAACCTGATCAAAATTCTCAAACTTGATCCAGCTGAAAGTCAGTAAACGATCTGAAATTTTTAAATAATTATAAGCGATTTCTTTGGCGAGAATAAAAGCTTTCTGCGGATTGTCTAATTCTGTTGACAGTAATAGTGTTTTGCTTTTGGGAACATAAATAGAACGCAAATCACCCAAAGCTTCCTGATCAGTAAAGGCGATTTCTTTTATTTTGTATTCATATTCTTCTTTTAAAATCGCTTCTAACTCTTCGATGCTAATTTTAGAATCTAAATTAATCTGAAACGATTTTGAAAAAGAAATTACTTTCTCTTCCAGATCTTCAAAATAATTACTATGAGCTTCCTGATACGATCTTAAAGCAGCAAGAAAAAAACTTTCACGACTTAAATTATAATGTTGTGCAATCTCGATTATTGTACTAATAAAAGCATTGACTTTGGCAGGAGCATTGGCAATAATATCAATTAAATCAGCTTCCTGAATTCCAAAAAGCTCTAACGGAATCTCTTTTAAAATTCCTGATTTTAGAATTTCACCAATCGGAGCAAGATTATTATCAAGTTTTAAGGAAACCATTTGATCATAACTTGTTTCTAAATGCTCGCACAGAAGCAAAATTTTATCTGTTTTAGGATATTTTTTTCCCTTTTCAATTTCATTTAAGTATGATTTTGAAAGATTTGTCAATTTGGCCAGGCCAAAAAGTGAAAGGTTTTTTTGGGTGCGAACTTGCTTGAGTTTTAGCCCAAATATCAGCTTTATATAGTCTTTTTCGATATCCATAAATCAAATATAACCATTTAAAAAATAATCGCCAAAAAATTATTTTTAATATTTAGCGAACGTTCGCTTGTTTTGTAAAAAACTTTTTTCTAATATTGTGGTGTAGAAATTATTAGATATCAGATTGTTGTGATTAAATGTTTTTCGAAAAGCTATAATCAATTCAATTGTTACTAATGAAAATAAAATTCACAGCTATGAAAAACCAATTAGAAATTACCGAAACGGCAATGGAATTTTTAGCCGAAAAGAAGCTTTCTTATCCAAAGATCTGGACAGAAGAAGCGATTGTTTTTATAACCGATTTGCATCGAAAATTCGAATCGCAACGAAAACTGTTGTTGTTACAGCGTGAACAAAAACAAACTGCTTTTGATCAGGGGATCATGCCGGTTTTTACACCGGAAACTAAAAGCGTCAGAGAAAGTAATTGGACAGCTGGAGAAATCCCAAAAGATTTATTGGACAGAAGAGTAGAAATTACCGGACCTGTTGATCGCAAAATGATTATCAATGCTTTAAATTCTGGCGCAAAAACCTTTATGGCTGATTTTGAAGATAGTACTTCTCCAACCTGGCAAAATTTGATGGATGGGCAAATGAATTTAATTGATGCGGTTAATAAAACAATTTCGTATACAGATTTGGTTAAACAGAAATCGTATCATTTAAATGAAAAAATCGCAACGTTAATTGTGCGTCCGCGTGGTTTGCATTTACCAGAAAAACATCTTTTAATAGAAGGAAAGGAAGTTTCAGGCTCTTTGGTAGATTTTGGATTGTATGTTTTTCACAATCACAAAAGACTTCTGGAAAATAATTCAGCACCATATTTCTATATTCCAAAATTAGAGCATTATCTGGAAGCGCGTTGGTGGAATACTGTAATTGATTTTACAGAAGATTATTTGAAACTAGAACGCGGAACAATAAAAGTGACGGTTTTAATCGAAACCATAACGGCAAGTTTTCAGCTGGATGAAATTATCTACGAATTGAAAGAACATATCGTTGGTTTGAATTGCGGACGCTGGGATTATATTTTTTCTTACATCAAAAAATTTCGCAAGAACCCAAAATTCATTGTTCCGGATCGGGATCAGGTAAATATGACTTCACCTTTTATGAATGCCTATTCGAATTTGGTAATTCAAAGATGTCATAAAAGAGGAATTCATGCGATTGGCGGTATGGCAGCTCAAATTCCGATTCGAAATAATGAAGAAGCCAATGCAATAGCTTTTGCAAAAGTAAAAACGGATAAAGAACGTGAAGTTAGAAACGGACATGACGGAACCTGGGTAGCTCATCCTGATTTGGTTTCGATTGCAAAAGAGATTTTTGACAAAGGAATGCCAACTCCAAATCAGATTCATATAAAAAGAGAACATCGAAAAATTACAGAAGCAGATTTGATTGAACCACCAATTGGAATCATTACTGAAAACGGTGTTCGGAAAAATATCAACGTAGGAGTTTTATATCTGGCTTCGTGGTTAAACGGACAAGGTGCAGCTGCCTTGCATAATTTAATGGAAGATGCTGCAACAGCTGAAATTTCGAGATCGCAATTGTGGCAATGGCTTCAGAATAAAGTGCTTTTAGATAATGGGCGAAAGTTAGATCTGGCATATTATCACGAATTGGCTTTAGATGAATTCAAGAAAATCAAAGACGAATTGGGCGAGGAAAATCATGAAAAAAGACAATTTCCTTTAGCTGAAAAGGTCTTAGAAAGATTGGTTGTAAATCCTGATTTCGTTGATTTCTTAACGATTCCGTGTTACAAATATCTATAAACAAAACGCTGGGTTTATTTTAAACACATAGAAACATAGGTTTAAAATGTGAATAAAAAGAGTTTTATAAAAAATCTAGATTTTCACACATAGCTATGTTTGTTTAAACAAATAAAATGCCTTTAACCACAAAGAAAAGCTATGTTTCTATGTGTTAAAATTAATCTCAAAGAAAAATAAGTCCAGTTAAGTTGAAAACTGAAAACTGCGACTGCAAACTATTTACTCACTAACCACTTTAACTCAAACTATTTATGAAAACAACAGAAGACAGAATTCAGGAATTGATTAACGATTGGATTACGAACCCAAGATGGAAAGGTGTTGAGCGTCCTTATACCGCGACAGAAGTAATTACACTTCAGGGTTCGTATCAAATTGAGCATTCTATTGCTAAAATAGGAGCGCAAAAATTATGGAGAAAGTTAAAAAGTCAGGATTATGTTGCTGGTTTGGGCGCATTGACAGGAAATCAGGCGATTCAGGAAGTCGATGCTGGTTTAGAAGCGATTTATTTGAGCGGATGGCAAGTTGCCGCTGATGCAAATTTGGCGGGAGAAATGTATCCTGACCAATCGCTTTATCCGGTAAATAGTGTGCCAATGGTGGTTAAAAAAATCAATAATGCTCTTTTACGTGCTGATCAGATTCAGACCGTAAATGGAGTTAAAGATAAAAAAGATTACTTAGTTCCTATTGTGGCTGATGCCGAAGCTGGTTTTGGCGGAAACTTAAATGCTTTTGAATTGATGAAATCAATGATTGAAGCGGGGGCTTCAGGAGTTCATTTTGAAGATCAATTGAGTTCTGCTAAAAAATGCGGACACTTAGGCGGAAAAGTTTTGGTTCCAACTCAGGAAGCAATTAATAAATTGATTGCAGCTCGTTTAGCAGCAGATGTTATGGGAGTTTCTACACTTATTGTCGCAAGAACAGATGCTGATGCGGCCAATTTATTAACTAGCGATGCAGATCCTAGAGATGCTAAATTTATTACAGGCGAAAAAACAAACGAAGGTTTCTTTTATGTAAACAGCGGAATCGATCAGGGAATTGCGAGAGGTTTGAGTTACGCACCTTATGCTGATTTGATTTGGATGGAAACCAGTAATCCGGATTTAGTTTATGCTAAAAAGTTTGCCGATGCAATGCGAAAAGAGTTTCCGGATAAAATGCTGGCTTACAATTGTTCGCCTTCTTTTAACTGGGCTGCAAAATTATCAGTTGCAGAAATGGAGACATTCAGAGAAGATTTAGCTGCGATGGGATATAAATTCCAATTCATTACTTTGGCTGGATTTCATGCTTTGAACACAAGTATGTTCGAATTGTCTAAAGCCTACAAAGAACGCGGAATGGCAGGATATTCTGAATTGCAGGAAAGAGAATTTGCTTTGCAGAAAAACGGTTTCAGAGCAGTAAAACATCAGGCATTCGTAGGAACTTCTTATTTTGATGCTGTTCAAAATACGGTTATGATAGGAAAATCAACTATAACGGCGATGGAACATTCTACGGAGGTTGAGCAATTTTAATTCAAAAGAAAAACCAGTTCATTGAACTGGTTTTTTGTTTTATGCCACAGATTTCACAGATTAAAGTGATTAAAAAATGTTGCCACGAATTTCACGAATTCACGCGAATTTTAATTCAATCTTTGAGTCAATTTAATTTGTGAAAATTTGTCTAATTCCTCGCTAAATATTTTCTACTTTTTTAAAAGCCTGGCTTTCATTTTACTGAAAAATTCAGGCGTAACGCCTATAAAAGAAGCGATTTGTTTTTGAGGTACTTTATGAACCAATGTTCCGTATTTTTTACAGAATTTATCAAAACGTTCTTCGGCAGGTAAACTTAAATTGTCCATTAATCGTTGTTGATTGGCCACCAATGAATTTTCGATTAGAATTCTGAAAAAACGCTCTAATTTTGGAATCTCCAAATACAATTGTTCCTGATTTTCTTTGGATAATGAAATTACTTCTGCATCCTCCAGAACTTCGATGAAAAGCTGTCCTGGTTTTTGCGAAAAGAAACTATACATATCGCTAATCCACCAGCCTGAACATGAAAATGACAGAACATGTTCGACAATATTATCGTTGATATTGAAACTTCTTAAAATTCCGGAATTTACAAAATAAGAGTGCTTGCAAACTTCGCCGGCACTTAATAAAATAGTTTTGGCTTTATAGGTATGCGTTTCGGTTTTTGATAAAAAAAGAGCTTGTTCTTCAGGAGTCAGCGAAACGTGCTTGGAAATGTTTTCAAGAATTAATGCCATTATTTTTCTTTTATCAAAGTGAATGAAGTAGCTTTAAAACGACCGTTTTCTACTCTTCCGGTTACAGAAGCTTTGCGTATTTTATTGCAAAAACCATCTTCGGCATGAGCGTCGCCATGTTCGTCAATCGTTGTTCCATCTACGAAATAAGCTTTCCCGTCAATACGAACGGCTAAATCACAGCTTTTGCCTTTCATCCCAAATTGACATTCTCCGCAAGCTGTTTCTACAATTTGAGGTTTTTCAGTTGTTTTTTTATCCTGAGCTTGCATGGCGATTCCAGCAAATAAGAATAATATAAATATTACTTTTTTCATTTTTAAGAATTTACAGTTATTAATTTCGAAGTTGCTTTTGCGCGTTCAACAATTTCCTCGATTGGAGTTGCGAGTGAATCATGGCTTAATACAACTCCCATTCGGCGATATGGTCTTGAGGTTGGTTTTCCAAAAATCCTGAAATCAGTTTTTGGTAAAGCAGCTACTTTTTCGATTCCGGTAAAAGTAGGATTGTTAGAATCTTTCGATGCTAAAATTACAGCACTTGCTCCAGCTTTTTCTAATGTAATTTCAAAAATTGGAAGGTTTAAAATGGCGCGTAAATGCAATTCGAATTCGTTGAAATTTTGCGTTCCGGCCAAAGTTACCATTCCCGTATCATGCGGACGAGGAGAAAGTTCAGAGAAATAAACACCTTCATTGGTTAAGAAAAATTCAACACCAAAAAGTCCTGCTCCGCCAAGCGCTTCAGTGATTTTTTCGGCCATATCTTGCGCTTCGTATAGATCTTTTTCTGAAACTAAAGCAGGTTGCCAGCTTTCCTGATAATCACCACGTTCTTGTCTGTGACCAATTGGCGCACAAAATAAGGTTGGATTGTTATTTTGAGTAATTGTTAAAAGTGTGATTTCTGAATTGAAATCTACAAAAGCTTCTACAATAACTTCGATGACATCGCCACGTGAACCTGCAACAGCATATTGCCAGGCTTTCTCGATATCACTTTCGGTTTTTATAGTCGATTGTCCTTTTCCGGAAGAAGACATTAAAGGTTTTACCACACACGGAATTCCAACTTCCTGAACGGCTTTTTGTAATTCTTCGGCTGAAGTTGCGTATTGATATTTGGCTGTTTTTAAACCTAATTCTTTTGAAGCTAAATCACGAATGGCTTTACGATTCATAGTAAAGTTTGCTGCTTTTGCCGAAGGAACAACTGTAATACCTTGTTTTTCGTAATCGTAAAAACGTTCCGTACGAATGGCTTCTATTTCTGGAACTATAAAATCAGGTTTGTGTTTGGCTACGATTCGGTCAAGAGCTTCACCGTCGAGCATATTGATAACTTCAAATCCGTGCGCCACTTGCATCGCTGGGGCATTTTCGTAACTATCAACTGCAATTATGGTTTGTCCGATTCGTTGTGCAGCAATGACAAATTCTTTGCCTAATTCGCCTGAACCAAGGAGTAGTATTTTCATTTTGGAGTTTTGTAAATAATGGAGTAGTAAAAGTAGCGAAAAATGTTTTTAACCGCAAAGTATTGTGTGTCTATGCAATTTTACATTAACCGCAAAGGTTGTAAAGATTTACGCTAAGAACGTGAAGCTTTTGATTTTAAGTTAAAAGAAGGTTCATAAAGGTTTCACGCAGATTTTGCAGATCGAGCAGATTTAATTTAAGTAGGGAATTTAATTTTTAGATAAAGTAACCGTACAGTTTGTCATTCTGAGGAACGAAGAATCTCCGCGAGAAGCTCGACAAAGATTGGCTTATTGGAACGGAGTTACTTACGGAAATTCTTCGTTCCTCAGAATGACAAGATTGTGGGAGATTATAAATCTAAAAGTTCTTACTAACCTGTTTGCGTGAGGGATAGAAGTGGAAAGCCCGCAGCCTGACGAAGGAAGTGCGAGGACTTGCAGCGGATAGCCCGACCCTTGTGGTCACGCCCAAATAAAAATAAAAAAACCGACACTTTTAAAGTATCGGTTTTGTATGTTAATGAAAATGATCTTCTTCAATTTCGAATTCTGCATCTTTTTCCCAAATTTCCATTTCGCAGGGTTTGCAGTTGAATTTTAGTTTGTATTCAAGTTCGCCTTGTTTTAAAACCAAAGGTTCTTTTACCTTAACGCCTACAATATCTTTTTGGTGTATCGGACATTTTTTTAATTCGTATTTGATGCAATATTTGGTTGTCATTACACGAGATTTTCCCGGATCCCATTGTAATTCGAATGCTTTTTCGATTTCGGTAACACCGTGACGTTCGTAGAACTTACGAGCTGTTTTGTTCGAAACGTTGTACATGAAATCCAGTTTGGTTTCTGGATACGGATGCGACGTTTTTACCATTTGGTGTTCTTCGCGCTTGTAGTTTTTCAAACGAATTTCGGTCAACTGATCGTAAACCGTTCTTCGCATTTCGTTGATTTTTGAAATAGGAAGGAACCAGTTTTGAGAAAACATAATGTTGATTTCATCAGCAGTGTAAGGTGTGAAACCTGTTTTTGCCAATTGTGTTTTAATGTTTTCTTCTATTGATTCGCCGGTTTTAGTCTGCTCTTTTGCGTGTTCTAAAGTTACGATACTTACGTTTCCGTCTTCATCGGTTGCGATAAGTTCGAAACCAGTTTCTGTTTCTGTAAGTAATAAAGTCGTGCTTAATTTACGAACAGCGCTATCTTCTCTTTCTACAATTTTGATAAAAGCGGCGTCGTTATTTCTGTAGATGAAAGTTCCGTCTTTTACTTCTTTTAAAACGTTTGGATAAATTTTACCGTTTTCGGCTTTGTTTACGTAGATTCCGTCGGCTTCATTGTTTTCGTTGATGAAACAAAGTCCGTCACCGTTGTTTAGTAATTCGCCGTTTTCGATTTCGTAAGCGTTTCCTACGGTTCTGATTAATTTACCAATATATTGACCTTTTGATTTTGGACTTTCCCAAGAACCAATAGAACTGTGTCTTTCGTTCACGAAATAGTCTGTATAACCACGGTTGAAGGTTCTGTTTAAAGAGGAATCAAACGTATAAGTACAAGTTCCGGAAGAGGCTTTCATGTATTTGTCATTGCCTTCTGCCTCTAAGAAACTATCTAGTTTTTGACGTAAATAAGAAACGTTGTTTTTTACATAAACCACATCTTTTAATCGCCCTTCGATTTTAAAAGAAACGATTCCGGCTTCGATCAAATTTGGAATTTGCTCTGAAATATCTAAATCTTTTATTGAAAGTAAGTGGCTGTTTTTGATTAAAGTTTCTCCGTTTCCGTCGATTAAGTTATAGGGTAAACGACAGTTTTGTGCGCAAGAACCACGATTGGCACTGCGTTCTCCGTTTGCGACACTCATATAGCAGTTTCCGCTAAAGGATACACATAATGCACCGGTTACGAAAAATTCTAATTCAACATCAGCATGGTCGTAAATCGTTTTAATTTGATGTAAGTTCAATTCGCGGGCTAAAACCACACGTTTGATTCCGGCATCTTTAAGGAATTTAATTTTATCGGCATCACGATTATTGGCTTGTGTGCTGGCGTGAAGTACGATAGGAGGTAAGTCCATTTCCATAATCGCCATATCCTGAATAATCAGGGCATCGACACCAATATCGTATAATTCCCAGATCATTGAACGGCAAGTTTCCAGTTCGTTGTCGTACAAAATGGTGTTCATAACCACAAAAACCTGAGCATTAAATAAGTGCGCATATTGTACCAAAGCTGCAACATCTTCAATTGAATTGTTGGCATTTGAGCGTGCTCCAAATTGTGGTGCACCAATATAAACTGCATCGGCGCCACTATTTATGGCTGCCATTCCTCCAATTAAATCTTTAGCAGGAGCTAATATTTCTATCTTCTTCTTCATTTCTAAAACTTTAAGCTTCTGTGGTATTCACGGAAAAAGTTTGCAAAGTTCTTATAAATAATTCGAGATTGCTAACGATGGAGGTGTTTTTTTTGAAATAGTTGGGTTATATGGAATGATTGTATTATTAAAAACAAAAAAACTACCCGGTCTTTCAACCAAGTAGTTTTCTTCTCAAAAAAATAGTGCCAAATATTATGACAATTTTTTCGCTTTAATTTTAGTCAAAGTATTTTCAATACTATTTAATTGTTTTGAAACAATTGCGATTTGACTTCCATCAAGATGGTTGTGTTCCAGAGCCATTTTATATTTTTCGATCGCAGCTTCTTCACCGGTAATACAAGCATTAATGATAGCTTCAGTATCTCCGCTTGTAAAAGATGATTTGATGTCGATCCATGCACGGTGCAAGGCTCCTAATGGTCCGCCTCCGGCAGTATCTGTTGATTTTCCAAGTTTATTGATTTCGTCCTGAATTTCTACGATAAATAATGCACGCTCACGTGCATAGTCTAAAAAGTCTGTTTTGATCGCTGGACTGCTTACATGTTCTGCTGCATTTGTATATCCTAGTTTTCCGTCTTCAAGAATTGCAATTAATCCTTCTAATGTACTAACTGCTTTTTCTGTGGTTTCATCTGTATGTATCATAATAAATAATTTTTTAAGTTTTATATTTACAAAGATGGGAACTAATAGCGTGTTGTGTTTTACAGGATTATACTTGTGATTTATAATATTGTGGAATGGGAATTTTGAAAGGATTAGATTGTTTTTGCCAAGAATTTTACGAATTTTCACTAATTGCTTTGTATTAGTTGAAGAATAAAGTTCTTGTTATGGTTTGCGTGAGGGATAGAAGTGGAAAGCACACAGCCTGACGAAGGAAGTGCGAGGACTTGCAGCGGATAGTCCGGCCCGGAGGGACACGCCCAAAATAGGCATAAAAAAAAACAGCTCAAATTATAAAGTGATGAAACTTTAAACCTTAAGCCGTCTTATTAAAATTATGTATGTTTTTTACACAGCCAAAGCTTCTTTGATTCTGCGTAATGCTTCTTTTAAGATATCGTCGCTTGTTGCGTAAGAGAAACGAATACAGTTTGGATTTCCGAAAGCATCTCCTGTTACTGTTGCAACGTTAGCTTCGGCCAAAAGGTACATCGAAACGTCGTTTGCATCTTTGATTTCTGTTCCTTTTAATGTTTTTCCGAAGAAAGAAGAAACGTCTGGGAATACGTAAAATGCTCCTTCCGGAACATTGATTTTTACACCTGGAATTTCTTTTAATAATCCAACCACTAAATCTCTACGGGTATGGAAAGCCTGAACCATGTGATTTAATACGCTTGGGTCAGCATCTACAGCAGTAATTGTTGCACGTTGTGCCACAGAATTTGCTCCTGAAGTTACTTGTCCCTGAATTTTTGTACATGCTTTTGCGATGAATTCAGGTGCTCCAATATAACCAATTCTATATCCTGTCATAGCGAATGCTTTTGCAACTCCGTTTACAGTGATTGTTCTTTCTAACATTCCCGGGATTGAACCGATGCTGCAGAAAGTTCCTGAGAAATTGATGTGCTCATAAATTTCGTCAGCAACTACATATATATTTGGGTGTTTTTCTAACACTTTTGCAAGAGCAGTTAATTCTTCTCTGCTATATACAGATCCAGATGGATTACAAGGAGAACTGAACCACATCATTTTTGTTTTTGGCGTGATAGCAGCTTCTAATTGTTCTGGTGTAATTTTAAAATCTGTATCTACAGATGTAGGAACTTCAACAGGGACTCCTCCTGAAAGTTTTACAATTTCGAAATAAGAAACCCAGTAAGGTGCCGGTAAAATAACCTCGTCACCATCGTTTAGCATTACTTGAGCAATGTTGTACAAAGATTGTTTTGCTCCTGTAGAAACTACGATTTGCGTTGGTTTGTATTCTAAATTATTGTCTCTTTTAAATTTTCTGCAAATTGCTTCTCTCAATTCTAAATAACCTTCAACCGGAGAATATGTACTGTAATTTTCGTCGACTGCTTTTTTTACCGCTTCCTTAATGAAGTCTGGTGTATTAAAGTCAGGTTCTCCTAAGCTTAAACTGATAATGTCTTTTCCCTGTGCTTTTAATTCACGCGCTAAAGCAGCCATTGCTAATGTTTGTGATGTTGCTAAGTTGTTGATTCTGTCTGAAAGAATATGATTCATTATAAAATTTTTGAATGTCCTTAATTTCAACTTTAATTAAGGAAGGTTAATTATTAATAGATTTTTTTTAGTTTTATGCTAGTTCCGGTTTCATTCCAAGATCTTTTAGATGCTTGTAATGTGCTATAACAGCACCTCTCATGGTTTTGAATTCATGATAAGGCAAATTGCATTCGATTGCGGTCTGTTTTACAATTTCGGCTATTTTTCCGTAATGAATGTGACTGATATTCGGGAAGATATGGTGCTCAATCTGATGGTTTAATCCTCCTGTAAACCAGTTGATCACTTTGTTTTTAGGAGCAAAATTAGCCGTTGTGTATAACTGATGAATTGCCCAGGTATTTTCCATTTCTCCTTCTTCATTCGGAACCGGATTTGAAGTTTCTTCTACTACGTGTGCCAATTGAAAAACAATACTTAAAATTAGTCCTGCTGTGTAATGCATTACGAAGAAACCAATAACTACTTTCCACCATGTTACGCCTAAAATCATTGGCAAAGCCATCCAGATTAAAACATAGATGATTTTTGTGATCACCAATACTGTCCATAATTTAGTTGGACTTTGAGGTGCTCCGTAAGATAATTTTCTTTTTAGGTAGTTTTTCATTTGCTTAAAATCAGTTGTTAAAGCCCAATTAAAAGTCAACAGTCCATATAAAAAGAAAGAATAATAATGTTGAAATTTATGAAAACGGTGCCACTCGGCATTTTGTGTAAAACGAATAATTCTACCAGCATCAAGATCTTCGTCATGACCGTGAATATTAGTGTAAGTGTGGTGAAGTACATTGTGTTGTACTTGCCAGTTATGAACGTTTCCGGCCAAAACATAAATGCTTCCGCCCATAATTTTGTTGATCCACGATTTAGAAGAGTATGATCCATGGTTTCCGTCATGCATTACATTCATTCCAATTCCTGCCATTCCAATACCCATAAGGATGTTTAGTAATAATTGTGCCCAAAATGGCATGTCAAGGGTTAAGATTAAAAAGTAAGGCGTAAGAAAAACGGCAAAAAGAATTACGGCTTTTAAGTGCAGCTTCCAGTTTCCAGTTTTCTGAATGTTGTTCTCCTTGAAGTAATTGTTTACTCGTGAGTTAAGTGTTCTGAAGAACTTCAGATTGTCTTGCTTAGCAAATGTAGGCGCAGTGTTATTCATAATTGTTTTAAATAGTTTTCAAAGGTAATTATTATAAATTTTCAATTTGCAAAATTGAGTTAAATATTTCAACTGTAAAGTAGTACTTTTGTTAAAAATTTAGAGCAATGGATGAGATATTGAAATATTTTCCTGATTTGACCGATATTCAAATCGAACAATTTCAAAAATTAGACTTTTTATACCACGATTGGAATGAAAAAATCAATGTTATTTCAAGGAAAGATATTGATGCATTATATACGAAACATATTTTGCATTCGCTTGGAATTGCAAAAATCATGAAATTTGAACCCGGAGCAACTGTTCTTGATGTTGGAACCGGTGGTGGATTTCCAGGTATCCCGTTAGCAATTCTTTTTCCTGAAACCCGTTTTTATTTAATTGATGTTATTGCAAAAAAAATAAAAGTAGTTCAGGGTGTTGTTGATGCGTTAGAATTAAAAAATGTAAAAGCCGAACAAAAACGTGCTGAATTGGTAAAAGGTGATTTCGATTTTATTGTAAGTCGCGCTGTAACCAATATGCCGGATTTTGTTTCCTGGATTAAAAATAAAATCAAAAAGCAACACAAACATACTTTGAAAAATGGAATCCTATACTTAAAAGGTGGCGATTTGACCGAAGAATTAAAAGATTTTCCAAAAGCAACTTTATACGACCTGTCAACTATTTTTGAAGATGAATTTTTCGAAACTAAAAAAGTAGTGCACTTGCCTTTAAAGTTTAGCGTTTAATTTATTATCTGCTTATTAAATACCCGACATTAATTGTTTATGAATTATTGTCGGGTTTTTTATTTAAAATTCAGATTCATTGATTACGATGCTTTCTTTGGGAAACACAAGAATTGATTTGATTTAGTATCTAAGTTATGTATTAATTCATTTATTGCTTTTTCTGATGCTTCAGTTGAATATTGAAATTCAGGATCAAAGAAAAAATTGCGGCAAATTACAGATTCATCTGATGAATCGTATATTGCTTCATCTGTTTCATCTAAATTCTCATTATAATATTGCGATGGATACTGATGTATTAATTCTATTATTATGGTACGAAGCCATTTATCGAACACTCTTTTTTTAGGAGTAATATGACGCGCTAATAAAACCAATCCCACAAGTTCACTCTGAATAAAGTAGGATCCTTTTCTATACATAACATCGATCATTCTCACATTCATAAGAGCAATCCAGAGCACTCCATTTATATGACCGGCGGCCGGTAAGTCAAAATTATCATCAAACGTTAAAGGTTTTGTATTCTTTACATTATCAATAGAACACCATATAGCTTCGATTCTTTTTTGAGTTTCTTCAGTCATTTTTGTATATCCTTTAAAACGCCAGTTTACCCATTCAAGCAAAGCTGCTGTTAGCCCCATTGAGGCTTTGTGATTAATTTGCAGTAATGCGTTTTCCAGTTCTGTATTTCTTTCTAAAGGATCTAAAAATTGATTAATCTTTTTTTTATTCCATTTAAAATCAATTGGGTGACCAATACTCTTAGATTCTAAAATTATTGAAGGGGTGTTTTGTAAATTTTTCATGTCTTCTTATTTTTTACTGATTTTTTTTTTTACAGTTTAAAAAGTGCTTGTACACAAGTTATTTCTGGTATTTTTTTTTTGTTTTAGCACACAATTAAACTTGATGTAAATTTAAGATGACAAATATTTTTACTGTATTACAATAAGTTTTTTAAGTAACAGAATAGGGTTTTTGAGTATGTATCATGTTGATAATTAATATAATAAGAAAATAACTACAAAATAATATTAATTTTAATTTGTATATATTGGAACGAATTTAAATTTTAGTATAGTTTTTTTAAATTAAAATACTGTAAATGAGTTGTTTGTTTTTTGCTGTTTTAATTATGAATAGCAAATTTTTATAATCAATTTTATCTAAAAGCATTTGCTGTTGAGAATTTTGAAAATAATATATAACAAACAAAAAGCCGAATCTTTTAATTAAGATTCGGCTTTATATACATAGAGTTTCTAAATTGAAACTGGAAATGTTTCTAAACTTGAAACAAAAATATTATTATCCTAAGAAAGGGTATCTGTAATCTTCAGGAGTTACAAAAGTTTCTTTGATAGTTCTAGGAGAAGCCCAACGCAATAAGTTCAATGCAGAACCTGCTTTATCGTTAGTTCCTGAGGCTCTTGCTCCACCAAAAGGCTGCATTCCTACAACAGCTCCTGTTGGTTTGTCGTTAATATAGAAGTTACCGGCAGCATTTTGCAATTTAGTAGTCGCTACTTCGATTGCATAACGATCCTGGCTAAAGACAGCTCCTGTCAAAGCATACTCAGAAGTAGTATCAACTAATTCTAAAGTTTCTTCCCATTTTGCATCTTCATAAACATATATAGTAATTACTGGTCCGAATAATTCGGTTTCCATTGTAGTATATTTAGGATTTGTAGTTACAATAATAGTTGGTTCAATAAAGTAACCTACAGATTTATCATAGTTTCCACCAGCAATGATTTGCGCATCAGCATCTTTTTTAGCCTGATCGATAAAACCAGCTAATTTATCAAAAGAACCTTCGTGAATTACTGCAGTAATAAAGTTTCCAAAATCTTCCGGAGAACCCATTTTCATTGATTTTACATCTGCAATTAATTGTTCTTTTACAGCAGGCCATAAACTTTGTGGAACATAAGCTCTTGAAGCTGCAGAACATTTTTGTCCTTGAAATTCAAAAGCGCCACGAGTAATTCCTGTAGCAACTTGTTTTACGTTAGCGCTTGGATGTGCAATGATAAAATCTTTACCACCAGTTTCACCAACGATTCTTGGATATGTTTTATAGTGGTGAATGTTTGCACCAATTTTAGCCCAGATATCTTTAAATACATGAGTTGATCCTGTAAAGTGAACTCCGGCAAAATCACGGCTTGCCAAAACAGTATCCGTAATCATTAAGGCATCTCCAAAAACAACATTGATAACACCATCAGGAACACCTGCTTCTTTGAAAACATCGATGATGATTTTTGCAGAGAAAACCTGGCTATCACTTGGTTTCCAAACCACAACGTTACCCATCATTGCAGCACTTGCAGGAAGATTGGCAGCAATAGCAGTAAAGTTAAAAGGAGTAATTGCGTAAATAAAACCTTCAAGAGGTCTGTATTCTAAACGATTCCATGTTGTAGAATCTGATTTTGGCTGATCTCCATAAATTTGAGTCATAAATTCTACGTTGTAACGTAAAAAGTCGATCAATTCGCAAGAAGCATCAATTTCTGCCTGGTGAATATTTTTAGATTGACCAATCATTGTAGCAGCGTTAATACGAGCTCTGTATGGTCCTGCGATAAGTTCCGCAGCTTTTAAGAAAATAGCTGCACGTTGTTCCCATGCCATGTTTGCCCATGCTTTTCTTGATTCAAGTGCATTAGCAATTGCTTTTTCAATATGTTGTTTTTCCGCTAAGTGATACGTTCCTACAATGTGTTTGTGATCGTGAGGAGCTGATATTGTTCTTGTATTTCCAGTTCTGATTTCTTCGCTTCCGATGTATAACGGAACGTCAATTTTAGAATTCCACAATGTTGTGTAAGCGGCCTGAACAGCTGCTTTTTCTGGTGAGTTAGGTGCGTAACCTTTTACTGGCTCGTTTACCGCTTTTGGTACATGAAAGAATCCTTTTAGCATTTTATTTAAAATTAGATAATTAGACAATTTAAGGGTTAGATGATTTGATTGTTACGAATAATCTAACGCTGCACAAAAGTACAAAGGATAAATTAATAATTTGACAAAATTATGATTAAGATAACTATAAAAAATAGAGTTTTTAAGCCGCTATTTAGTTTAGGGCAAAAGGAGCGCACATTCTAAAAGTAGGAACAATTACTTTGAATGTTTTTGTAGTTGTAAAATTGATCATATTAAAATGACCTTTCATAGCACCATAAGGGGATGATAATAAACAACCGGAACTGTAAGTATGATTTTCTCCAGGTTTCAAAACTGGTTTTTTCCCAATAACACCTTCTCCGTCAACAATTTCTAAATCATTCAATGAGTCAAATATCTCCCAATGACGAGAAGTTAACTGAACTGAATCTTTACTGTGATTTTCAATTGTAACCACATAACTAAAAGCAAAGTGAATCTTGTAGTTCTTGAAGTAAGTACCTTCAAAACTAGTCAAAACAGATATTTTTATGCCTCGTGTTATCTGAGAAACCATACTAAAGTAGTATATATGTGTGCGTTATACGTGCAAATCTACAAAAAAAAATCTTTCGATCTAAAACCTTAACAATGTTTTAATTTATGATGTTTATGGAGTTGGCATTTCCTTTTCCTATAACTCTTTGATAACGATCTGTACTTTCTTTGTAATAAACTAATATGGTGTACTCATTTTCAGTTTGATAAAAGTTTCCGTCGATAGCATTTTCATAATCTATAACTCCTTTTTTATCGGCAATAGTATATTGAAAATTAGTAAAACCTTGTTTAATCATAACTGCTTTTTCATAAACCCCTTTGTCAGTATTGTAATCCATTTTGTATTCTGGCGATAAACTGTAATTGTTGAACATTCCTGTAATATAAATGTCTTTGGATGATGATCTGAAAGTTGGCGCAGAAAGACTAAAATAAACCCAGGCATAATCTGCTTCAATTTCATTATTGGAAGCATTTATGTTTTTAACTACAAAATTTCCGTTTACATCTTGATAAACCGAATAAATTTGGTTAGCTCTTGCCTGATTTGTATAGAGATAAGCATTGTAGATATCATTGTTTGCACCAATTCGTCCTACATTGTTGTTTGCGGCACGAATGTCTTTATTTTCAAAATATAAAAATTCATTTCCGCCCCAGAACTGAGTTTCTTTATTGTATTTGTATACTAATTGATTTCCTATAGTATATTGTGGAGGAACATTTTTGATAGCTGTATTAAAATTACCATTTTGTAATAATAGGATTTTCACGTTTTGTAAAGGAGTCTGAAAAACAATATCATTTGATAACACTGCAAAATCAAGGTTTTGCTTATAGTCAATATTGGTAACATCACGGCTTCGTTTTACCTGAGCTGTAACCGTAGAATGATTTTCGTACAAAATAAATTTTCTAGAGAAAACAATGTCTTTATCTTCATTCAGGATTCTAAGCATATAATTTCCTGAAATTCGTAATTGTGTAGTAAATTGATTAGGAAAAGATAATCTGTAATGAGAATACACCTGAAGCGTATTAAAAGAATTAACATAATCAGTAATTCTCTGATTGTCAAAACCACTAAGGTAATCAGTTTTAGGAATATCGGTTGGTTTCCAATTATAATCGCAATGAATAACTTCAAAATAATAATTAGCTTCATTGCCAAATAAATCATCAAACTGAAATGAAAAAGTATTGCCTAATTCAAATATAGGAACTGCATTGCTGCCATTTTGAACAAACGAAATAGTTTTGATATTATAAGGAGGATCAATCTCATTTTGCACTTCCTGTGCTGTTGCCGAAGTGCAAATAAAAAATAATAGTAGATTTTGAAACAAAAATTTTAGCATCATATTACGTGTAAGATTTGTAAATATAAGAATTTTATGTAATGTAACAGGATGCCGTTTTATTGGTTTTAAAAACAACTCATTAAGAACTTAAAATGTAATCTAAATTGACTTCGATTTCATCGTTGATGTAGCTTTCTTCTAAAAGTGAATCAGATAAGAGCTTTTTGTTTTCCTGTAGTTTTATTATTTTTTCTTCTACCGTATTTTTCGAAATAAACCTGATAACATTTACTTTGTTTAATTGCCCAATTCGGTGTGCTCTTGCAACACCTTGTTTTTCTGCAAAAGGATTCCACCATGGATCTAAGAACAAAACATATGAAGCTTTAGTAATATTCAGACCAACGCCACCTGCTTTAAGTGAAATAAAAAACAACAAAGGCTTTTCATTTTCCTGAAAAGATTTGACCTGTTGTTCCCTTTTATTTGCAGGGGTTTCACCTGTAATTTCACAAAATTCTATTTTGTTTTCCTTGCACCAAGTTGTATAAAAGTTCAAATTCGTTACAAAAGAACTAAAAATGATGGTTTTCTGTTTCTCTTTTACTAAAGTTTCCAGATAATTGGTGACTGCATTATATTTTCCGGAATCAATTTCTGATTCCTGATCTACCATTTTTGGGTGATTGCTGAGCTGCCTTAACTTCATCAGCGTATTTATAATACTGATTTTGTCCGGGCTCGATCCGTCTGTTTTTAGTAAAAAGTTACGGGCTTTTGATTTTTCCTTTTCATATAGTTTTTCCTGTTCAGGATCCATATCGCAATAATAAATCTGCTCCGTTAATTCTGGTAAATCCTTTAAGACCTGTTCTTTGGTTCGTCTTAGGATATAAGGCTGGATAAGGTTTTTTAATTCATATAAACTATTTTCGTCTTGTTTTTTCTCAATAGGTATTTTAAAGTTCTGAGCAAAAAAATCATAAGTACCCAAAATGTCCGGATTTATAAATTGCATTTGCGACCATAAATCGTCTAATGAGTTTTCGATAGGAGTACCGCTTAACGCTATTTTATGGGCTGTATTTATTTTATTGATCGCTTTAAAAATCTTAGAATTTTTATTTTTAATGTATTGGCTTTCATCCAAAATTAAATAACGGAAATTATATTTTTCTAAAATCGAAATATCACGATGAACAACACTGTAACTGGTAAAAATTAAATCAGTTGAAGCTAATCTGCTGGCTAATAATTTTCTGTCATTGCCTACATATTGCATTTTCGAAAAATGCGGTGTGAACTTCGCAGCTTCATTATACCAGTTAAAAACTAATGAAGAAGGTAAAACAATCAAAGCTTTCAAAGGATCTCTTTCAATAGTAGTTTCATTTTGAAACAAATCAAAATTTGTGGTTTTAGTCGTAAAACCCAATTGTTCCTGTACGGCGACTAAAACTGCCAGGGTTTGTAATGTTTTACCAAGACCCATATCGTCAGCCAGACAAGCACCTAAATTAGAATTAAAATGACCTAAAAGCCACTTTACACCATCGAGTTGATAAGGTCTTAATGTTGCTTTTAATAAGTCAGAAGCGACATATTCAGCTTTAAGAATTACATCATTTTCGATTTCCGGAATTGCATCAAGAGCAGCAAAATTGCTTTTGCGCAAAAGTAAATTTCCATTTTCTGTCCTGGCTAATTTTGCCAGTGAACCATATTTACTGAGCCATTCTAACGGAATCAAAAAATAATTTCCGTCAGGCAACAAAAAGAGTCTTTCTTTGCTTTTGATATTTGGGATTATTTCACTGAAATTGACAGTATAATTTCCAATCGTAATGATTATCCTGATGTCAAACCAATCTTCTTTTGTTTCTTCTTTTGAAGCTGCAATTGTGTAATCCTCTGTAATGATTTCTTTACTTTCCAGTTTCAGGTTTTGAATTGTAAAACCTAAACTTTCCAGTTCTTCTTTGTGATCAATCACAAATTGAATATTGGCGTAAGGATCTGGGATTTCTACATGAGAATTCAATCCAAATAATTCGTTTTTGATTTTTATTAAACCAAGTTCAAGTAATCTGTCTGTGTATAAAGCTTCGTCAGCACTGCGTTTAAACTGAATGATTTTAGGTTCGTTGGCTACGCTAAAATCAACAAACGAATGTGTTTTTTTTGTTTTACTGCTATCAAATGAATAACCGTTATAATCAAAATAGAGATTGAGGTAATAGCAATTTTTAAAGAAATCAAAAACAGGCTGAATCGTGCTTGTAATAATTTGATCACGATGCTCAATTTCAAAACCAGTAGCTTCGATATCTATTTTTTTTGCTATTTCAGGAATGAAACTTTTAAAATAATTATCTACTAATTTTGAAGGTATTTCGATTGATTTTTTCTTTAAAAACGGTATCAGTTTTTTAGAATTAAGATCTTTTAACTGTCCTAATTTTTTATCAATAATCAACCAGGCAGGCTCATCCAGCAGTATTTCAACACTGCTGTTCATAGGCAAAAATATAGTTTCGTTTTCTTTTAAAGATAAGGTATAGGTAATCCCTTCAGCATGTTTGTCAAATTGAATCTGAGGTTCAAAATGCAAAGGACTGGTGTTGACTCTGGAACGATAAAAGTCTTTTTCAGGACTCATATTAAGAGACAACGGAAATTGCTTTTGTACAATTACAGCATAAAAAGAGTTTAAATTTAGTTGCAAATGCTGACGAATGGCAAATTCAATTTTGGAATCTTTTTGTAAATCAGCAATTGTTTTTGCCGATTTTGTTTTTGTACTAAATTTTTTGAAAATAAATTCAGGCTTTAAAGATTCGCAAACCGTCAATATCTTTTTTGTGTCAGAATCTAAATGATCAAAAACAATAAAAAAACTTTCAAGCACATCTTTAGTAGCTTTTTTATTTAAATATTTAATGTCATCTGTATTCTCAACGATATAGGCGGTTGGAATATAATGATTCAGATTTTTTTCAAAACTGATATCAAAGCAAAATTGAAATGAATTTGAAAGATCCAAGATAAGGCGGTTAGGTTGGGTTGTAATTTGGGAAGTGGTCTAAACTAAAAAAGTTTTCAAAATACAGCTATTCTGAAAACTTTTTTAAATGAACTTATATCACTTATATGGTGAAAAAAATCCGAATGATTTAGTTTTCTGGTTTGAAGCAAAGGGGAATGATTTCTCCTTTTGCCAAACAATATTTTTCTACTAATTCCGGTGTAATTTTATTGGTATAATCCTCTTCGATTACAATAAAACCAATGCTTCTTAATTTATCAAAATAATCGCGGCCATAAATACGAACGTGATCATACTGACCAAATATTTTGGCTCTTTCTTTTTGATCTGTAATTGTATCATCAGCAAAAGTCACGGCTCTGGATAAATCCTGTGGAATTTGAAGAACGGCCATTCCGCCTGGTTTTAGCACGCGAAATAATTCCTGCATTGCCTTTGTATCATCCGGAATATGCTCTAAAACATGGTTGCATAAAATAACATCATATTCGTTATCCTTAAATGGTAAATTACAAATATCAGCTTTTACATCCGCCAAAGGCGAGAATAAGTCAGTTGTTGTATAATCAAGATTTTTCTGTTTTCGGAATAATTTATAAAAAGCTTGTTCCGGAGCAAAATGCAGCACTTTTTTTGGCGCCGTAAAAAAATCAGTCTGATCGTTTAAATACAACCAAAGCAAACGGTGTCTCTCTAAAGAAAGTGTACTTGGCGAAAGCACATTATTACGTTGTTTTCCGTATCCGTAAGGTAAAAATGATTTGAAGCTTTTTCCATCAATAGGATCCGTAAATTTATCTCCTTTTAATGAAAATGCCAAAATTGGTCGAGCTACATAACTCAAACGAATTAATAATGGACGGGGTATTGTATTAAGTACTAATTTGAATAATTTTTTCACAGGGTTTTATTCGGGGTTGAATTTTAATTATAGAACTAACGGCACTTTTCTGAATTCGTCTTCTTCTTTGCTTTCGATTCCTAAAGCTTTATAGATGTATTGAAAAGTCGATAATAATTCTGGTTTTCCATCAATTAGCGCCACATCATGTTCGAAATGAGCACTTGGTTTTCCATCAGCAGTTGTTATCGTCCAGCCATCTTTATGTTGTTTGATGTTTTTGGTTCCCATGTTAATCATAGGTTCAATTGCTACAACCATTCCTTCAATAAAAAGTTTTCCGCGTCCACGTTTTCCGTAGTTTGGCATTTCCGGTTCTTCGTGCATTTTTTGCCCTAAACCATGACCTACCAATTCGCGAACTACTCCGTAACCGTGTCCTTCAGTATATTTTTGAATCGCATTTCCAACATCTTCAACACGATTTCCTGCTTTAAATTCCCTGATTCCTACATAAAGAGATTCTTTAGTTACCTGCAAAAGTTTTTTGACCTCAGGGGCAACTTCTCCAATTTCGAAACTATAGGCATGATCACCGTGATATCCGTTTTTAAAAGCGCCACAATCTACAGAGATGACATCACCACTTTTCAAAGGTGTATTATTAGGGATTCCGTGTACAACTTGCGAGTTTGGACTCATACAAAGTGAATTCGGAAAATCATATAATCCCAAAAAGCTTGGTACAGCACCGTGATCACGGATAAATTCCTCAGCTAATTTGTCTAAATATAATGTGGTAACTCCTTCTTTAATTTCAGAAGCAATCATTCCTAATGTTTTAGATACGATCAAGGCACTTTCGCGCATTAATTCGATTTCTTCACGTGATTTTACAATAATCATAATTTCGGATTTTCAGTTCGCAAAAGTACGACTTTTTATTTAAAATTTTTCGCCACGAATTACACGAATTAACACAAATTCGATTGAATTTATACATAGAAATTTATTTTATCTACTCGCTTCGCCCGGTTGATGAATTTTAAGATTTAAACACGAAGATTTTAAATTAAATTCGAGCTAATTCGTGAAATTGCTTCGCCTGTTCGCTACCGCTCGGGTTATGGCAGCCTTTTTTTGATTTTGTAAACTGAATAGACGTTTTGACTTACTATTTGCGAGAAAAAACGTAAATTAGTAATAGTTAAAAATAATAAATTATGGAAACGTCTATAGATCAGGAAAATATACTCAAAAAGAAAGCTTTAAATAAAATGAAGGGAAATGCTTTGTCTCTCTTAGGAGTTGCAGTCCTTCTGTTTATAATTGCCATTTATTTTAAAATTCCAATGCTGCAGGCTTTTAGTGAAGCCGCCATGGTGGGCGGAATAGCCGATTGGTTTGCGGTTGTGGCATTATTTCGACATCCGTTAGGAATTCCAATTTGGCATACAGCAATTATTCCCACGAAAAAAAATGAGATTGGTGAAAACCTCGGGAATTTTGTTTCAGAAGAATTTCTGAATCGCGAAAAATTAGAAATTAAGCTGGAAGAATTCAACTTTGCTACAAAAGCGTCTGATTGGTTGTCGCAGGAGGAAAATGCTGATAAAATTGCCAATCTGGTTGCAGTGAATATTATTCCGGGAATTCTAAAAACAATAAAAGATGAAGATATAAAGCGATTTATTCAGGTCCAGTTTAAAGAAAAGCTCGAAGCAATTAATTTTGGAGATTGGGTTGCATTGGCTTTAGAACCTTTGCAAAAAGGAAATGTAAAAGATGAATTATTGACCAATCTTCTGGACGTGATGAGTACAGAACTAAGTAATAATAAAGATCTGATCAGAAAAAAAGTAAAGGAATCTACTCCGTTTTTGAGTTTTGGATTAGCCGATAAAAGTATTTCAGAAGGTATTTTTAATGGATTACAGGATTTTCTGGATGAAGCTAAAAAACCGGAAAGTGAAATCAGGATAAAAATAGACGAATACGTTTATAATTTTCTGGATAAAGTGAAGAATTCAGAAGAAATGCGAATCAAAATCAACACTATGATTTTGGGGTTTGTTGGTAAAAAAGAAGTTCAGGATTATATTAACGGAATTTGGGATGAAATAAAGTTGTCGATTACAAATGATTTGGATAAAGGTGACGAGTCTTCTATTAAAAATAGTATATCGGGTTTAATTCAGACTTTTGGAAACGGAATCAAGGAAGATTCGGTAATGATCGATAAAATCAATAATTTTATTAAGAATGATTTACTTTCTATTCTTTTAAATAATAAAAAGGTAATTGGGGATTTAATTTCATCGACAGTAAAAAGTTGGGATGGAAAAGAGGTTTCTGAAAAATTAGAACTTGAAATAGGAAAAGATCTTCAATACATTAGAATAAACGGAACTTTGGTTGGAGGTTTAATAGGGATTATAATCTATTGTGTAGAGTGGACATATCATTATTTTGTGTGAAAAAAATTAAACCATATAAGTAATATAAGCTCATTTTAATATAGCTAGTTAAAGCTTATAATAACTTACATTACTTATATGGTTTGAAAACTTTTTAATTTATTTCTACAACAACGAATGACAAGTCATTGCGTTTGGCTGCTGCACTCCCATTAATTCCAGAATAGTAGGAGCGATATCTCCTAAAACTCCGTCCTGAATATTTTTTAATTGTTTATCGACTAAAATAATAGGCACAGGATTAGTTGTGTGTGCCGTATTTGGACTTCCGTCAGGATTAATCATGGTTTCGCAATTTCCGTGATCGGCAATTACAATCGTTGTATAATCATTAGCAAGAGCTGCTTCTATGACTTGTTTTACACAAGCATCAACCGCTTCACAAGCCAGGATTGCTGCACTCATGATTCCGGTATGACCAACCATGTCACCATTAGCAAAATTCAAACACACAAAATCTACTTCGCCTTTGTTCAATTCCGGAACAAGAGCTGCTGTAAGTTCAAAAGCGCTCATTTCAGGTTGTAAATCGTAAGTTGCTACTTTAGGAGAATTTCTTAAAATACGCGACTCGCCTTCAAAAGGAGTTTCTCTACCACCGGAGAAGAAAAACGTCACGTGCGGATACTTCTCTGTTTCTGCAATACGAATTTGTTTTTTGCCGGCTTTTTCAAGAACCTCACCAAGAGTTTCAGTGATATTGTCTTTATTGTAAACAACTTTTACATTTTGGTATGTTTCGTCGTAGTTTGTAAGTGTTACATAATACAAGTTTAACTTGTGCATGTTTTGCTCATGAAAATCTTGTTGAGATAGTGCTTCTGTAAGTTCACGACCTCTGTCAGTTCTAAAATTGAAGAAAATAACCACATCACCTTCCACAATTGTTGCCAATGGTTTTTCGTTTTCATCAACCATTACAATTGGCTCAATAAATTCATCAGTAATATGATGTGCATAACTATCAAGAATACTTGCAACTGCATTTTTAGATGGAGTTCCAACTGCGTTTACAACTAAGTCATATGCTAATTTTACACGTTCCCAACGTTTGTCACGGTCCATCGCATAATAACGACCAATGATTGACGCGATTTTTACTGGAGTATCTTTAATATGATCTTCTAAATCGTGAATGTATTTTGCTCCGGATTTAGGGTCAACATCACGACCGTCTGTAAAAGCGTGAATAAAGACATTTTCTAAGCCATATTCCTGAGAAGCATCGATTAATCCGCGTAAGTGAGAAGTATGAGAGTGAACGCCACCATCAGAAACTAATCCTAAAAAGTGAACTTTTTTATTGTTTTCTTTAGCGTAAGTAAATGCATCAACAAGAACTTGTTCTTTGGCAAGTGTCTGGTGTGCTACGGCCAGGTTTATTTTGGCTAAATCCTGATATACAATTCTACCGGCACCAAGGTTCATGTGACCAACTTCGCTGTTTCCCATTTGGCCTTCTGGTAAACCAACGTTTAATCCGTCAGTTCTAAGTTGAGCACTTGGGTAATTTTTGTAAAGACTGTTTATAAAAGGAACATTTGCATTGTCTATTGCAGATACTTTAGGGTCAGGAGATTTTCCCCAACCGTCTAAAATCATAAGTATTACTTTTTTGTTCATCATTTTTGTTTTTTACAAAGATAAACCATTTATAAAATGTGCACGAAAGCAATTGTTACAATTATGTTTAATAAAATGAAGGGTATTAAAAAATATTAATCTTGTTGAAGAATTCTATATTTTTTAAAATTAATTCACACTAAGCTCTTTTTCTAACTTTATTTTTGACGGCATTGTAGTCAATAAAATATTTTACGCTTATAGAAAAGATATGTTTTAAGGCTTCGTTATTAAGTAAAGCAGATACGTTATGTTTGAAATCCTTATCAATAACACGTTCAAAATTCGATGCATTGTTTCGGTATAATATTGAGAGTTGGCTTCCCGGAGCAAACCACCATGAATAAGACAAGTCTGTATTCCAGGAATAAAAACTTGAATTTTTGTTTTCTGTATATTCCGGATAAGGAGTTAAAGTTCCGTCAGGCTGAAGTTCAAGATTTTCTTTGTTTTCTGCATACGACCAATATTGCCTAACAGCTAGATTTAGGGTCATTGCACTGTTTAAAGCATATTTTCCGCTTAATGTGTTGGAGTATGTAATTACATTTCGATTGGCAAAAATGATGGTCTCAGGAGTGCTTTCGTTGTTATCATCATCAATACTGTCAATATAACCTTTGTTATTGTTTTTTCTGTTAAAGCTAAAAGTATAAGTTAGTAAAAGTTTATCATTGAAGCGGTATCTTGGTCCAATATCTGCTCCATAAGCCATTCTTCCTGCTTCATTAGTAAAAATAATAGAAGGATTTAAATCTAAAGCGAACTTTTTATTGTAATTAGTAGAAATACTTCCCCAGGTTTCTATTTTTCGCGGAATAATAACGTAGCGATTTTCAGCTCTTGGCTCATAATAATCATTAGATTCTAAAGGGTAAAAGACCACTCCTAATCCGTAATAATTGTTTTTTATAGTGGTAATATTGACTTCTGAACTGATTTTGTTTTCCTGAACTTTTCCGGAATCTTTATTTAGTTCAAGATACATATCATAGTCAATTTTAAAGCTATTAAAAAGTTTGGTTGGATTTAGGATCCTATAATTTCCGTTTCCGTAAAAGTTATAGTAATTGGTATAGAAATTAATACCCAAATCGTTTGGATCAAAATCTTTAGACACAAAATCAGATCCCAGACTATAACGATAATTTCCGCTGGTTTCTGCAAAACTTAATGTGCTGAAAACGCCATTTTTATCTTCTGTATCATTAATGAGGCTGTATTTTACATTTCCGGACAAATTATAAGTATTGGCTTTGGTATTTAGATCCCAGGCAAGTCCGGTTACATTTGCATCTCTAAAATTACCATTTCTGGTAACGTTTGTATTGATAAGCGTCACTGAAGAATTTTTACGAAAACGCTGATCTAAAACCAATACATTGTAATTGGTCAGCGGTTCAACAACTTCACGTCTTGTTTCACCTGATATGGTATCTTTTATAGTTGTGAAAGTTTTCTCTGTAATGGCATTTAAGATTCCAACGCCCAAACCTTTTTTAGTTCTTCCGGAAATTTTTAAAGCATTAATAAGATTAACATTTTGTACTTCTTCAATAATCTCTTCATGTTCATTTAGAGTAGGTTCTGTAGAAGGTCTTCCGCCAATTCTTCTTGAATAAAACATATTTCCTTTGTTGAACAAGTCAGTTCCTTCAGTAAAAAAAGCCCTGTTTTCATTGAATTGCTGCTCAAAAGGACCTAAATTCAAAATTTGATCATCATATTTTGTTTGGCCAAAATCAGGAATCAAAATTGCATCAAGCGTAAAAGCATCGTTGATTCCGTATTTAATATCCATTCCTCCTTTTATTGTCGCATATGTTTTTTGATGATCAGCTGCATTTAGATAATAAGAAGCATAAGGCATCAAAAATAATCGGGTAGGAGGTTTGATGTTTTGTATTCCTTCTAAAAGACCATTTTGTTGTGTAAATGTTCCTAATTTGGTATCAATTAAATTCCAGGTATATTTTTTTCGTTCCCGTTTTATTTCTCTGAAAAAATTGATTCCCCAGATTTGTTTGTCTTCTTCAGAGAATCGCAAAGCGGCATATGGAATTTTTATTTCTACAATCCAGCCGTTATCTGTCATTGCGGCTTTGCTGATCCAGACCGCATCCCATGAATAATCTTCCCCGTTGACATCAGTCATAATGCAATCGCCTTGTACATCTGCTGCTGAGACAAAGAATTCGAAACTTTGCTGGCCGTCATTAAAACCATTGATGAAAACCCCAAAAATATCAGCAGTACCAAAATTGTCCCGTTGTGAAATTTCCTTTAGAATTTTGTTTGGCTCATTGTCATACATCATAACCCCAACATATATTGCGTCATTGTTGTATAAAACTTTTACTTCGGTTTTTTGGTTTTCCGGAATTGGTTTTCCGTTATCAGGTTGATACATGACAAAATCTGATGCTATTGGAGCATTTTGCCACGCGGGTTCATTTAGTTTTCCGTCAATAGAAATACTTTCTGTAATGAGTTGAGCTTCTAAAGATTTTTTTTGACTATAACCCAAAAAAGAGAATAAAAGAAAAGTAAAAAAGGCTATTTTTTTCATGAAATTTCAAAAAGTTACAATAAAATAGACAGTTCTTAGTTTTATTTGTTACAGAATAAGTTTCAAAATTACCATTTAATTTTATTTTTATTAAGAAAATTGACTGAAACGTTAGGATTTTTAGCAGAAGAAAAAATCTTACAGAAAGGTTGTTTTTACGTTAATAATGTTAAAATTTCAACAAAAACAGCCTGATTTTCAGGCTTATATTTTGTCAGCCTATAAAATTTTATACTTTTGCCATACCCAAATTTTTTATTAACCTAAAGAAATTCAATGATTTACAAGATTTATCCACTTTTGGTGTTTTTGCTATTATCTTTTGGTAAAGATTCAAATAACACCCCCGAAATTAAAAAGGCAGCGACAAAAACTATCGCGAAAGTTGAGAATTTTACTGTCGAAGCTAAAATTGAAAGTATTTATCATACATTAAATTCTAACAATTTTAATTTGCCTGAGCTTAGAACTTTTTCTGAAGCCTTAAAAGGGTTTTACTTATTGAAAGAAAAAGGTGTGATCCAAAAAGACATTTTAACGGTGATCGACTTTAGTTTATCATCAAACACAAAACGTCTTTGGGTAATTGATTTATCAACAAATACTATTTTATTTAACTCTTTAGTAGCTCACGGAAGAAACACGGGAGAAGAATTTGCATCTACTTTTTCGAATTCAAATTCATCTTATAAAAGTAGTTTAGGCTTTTATGCAACAGGAGAAATTTACCAGGGAAAACATGGAGCTTCTCTACGTTTAGACGGTTTAGAAAATGGAATTAACAGCAATGCCCGTCAAAGAGGAGTTGTAATGCATGGCGCTGATTATGTTTCTGAATCTTTTATCAGAGATCATAAAAGACTAGGCAGAAGTCAGGGTTGTCCTGCGCTTCCTATTGAATTGACGGATGAAATAATTGAACTAATAAAAAACAAATCGTGTTTGTATATCTACCATCCGTCAAGAAGTTTTGCGATGGAGCAGAGGCTAATTTCTTAATTTAGCATACAAATCCGAATCGAGATTATAAATATCAGCTCTGAAAACGAGCTGATTTTTTTTGCTCCATGCTGTCCAGTACCATTGATACAAAGCATACTTTTTTGTGATTTTAATGCTGGTTGTTTTCTTAGAAGCAATTATGGTATCGATCCTGTCTTTTGGCCAGTTTTCAGAATCATCTAAAATATGTTGTGCTAGTTCTAAAGGATTCTCAACACGAACACACCCTGAACTTAAAGAACGGTTGCTTCTTCCAAAATTATTACGATGATTTGTGTCATGTAAATAAACACTATGATGATTTGGAAACAGGATTTTCATTAATCCCAAGGCATTATTATACCCCGGACTTTGTACATATCTGTAATTTCCAGGCTTATTTTCGTTCCAGTTATTAGGCTCAACTACGTTTCCTGCAGTATCATAAATAGTAATATTTTTATTGGCTAAGTAATTGCGATTTCTTTTCATTGCCGGTACCACATCTTCTTTCAGGATTGTTGGCGGTACAGTCCATGTGGGATTCAGGACAACAGTTTTTAACATCGATGTTATAATTGGAGTCTTTCTTTTGCTGGTTCCTACAACAACATTTCTTACTAAGGTCGTGTCTTGGCTTTCTACTACATTAAGGCTGTAATCAGGTATATTAATAATGAAATAGTTTTCGGCAAGATCGTTATTGTACCATCTCCAGCGTTCTAAATTGGCAATAATTTGCTGTTTTCTTCTTTCTTTAGAAAAGTTAAGTGCGCTAATAGTTCCAACTCCAATAACGCCATCAGAAGCTAAACCATGCCTTTCCTGAAATTTCTTTACAGACTCAAAAGTTTTTTGATCATAAATCTTTGTCAGACTATCTTTTTTAGGCATGTCCTGCCAATAGATAAGTCTTTTCTTTATATTTATTAATGCTGTATTAGTATCATTTAAAGTGATTTTGGCAGCAGATTCAATTGTTTTTATATCATCCTCCGGGAAAGTATTAATAATCTTAAGAGCTTTTAATAATTGTTTGTAAGTGTAAGCTTTTGACTGAATGTTGTCAACAACACTATCTAATTTGTTTTTATTAAAAGCCTTGATCAGGATGTTATTTACGTCAAAAGTTTTCTCGTCCAAATCCCAATTGTTATATAATGTTTTAGGATTTAATTTCCCTTTATAAAGATGATTCAGGTATTTTTCGAAATTATAGGTAATTAAAATATCATAAGTAGCCAGATCAGTATCACTTAGAGAACTGATCTTGTCTTCGAATTTTTTAAGTTTTGATGCTTTATAATCCTCAGGATTCAAGCCCAATTCTTCTGCATTCGAAAGTTGGGATAAAACGTACGTTCTTTTTTTTAGATTTCCCCAAACCGTTTTATTTTCTGATGAGTTATAAAATTGTTTAAGGGTTTCGCTTTTAAAAGTACTTATAAGAGCAGTGTCAATTTCTACTTTTCTTTCGTCAGTAAGTATGATTGCGGGAGCGGTTTTTTTAATAAGAGCGGGAACAGGTTTAGGTGTATCTTTTTTACAGCCAATAAAAATGCATATTACTAATAAAAAGTAAAGTTTCTTCATTCTAAAATTTTTAGACATTAAATAATTTTCACCAACGACTTTAATTTAAAATGACTCACCTTGGGGGTTGGTGTTCATTTTTTAAAAGTCTATGGCGGCGTTCTGGCATTAAACCAAATCGATCAACTTTGTTTGTATTGCAGTAGGTTTCGCAATGTTTAAACTAAAGTTTGTTCAAATATTTTGTGCGATGCAGTTCTAAAAACTGTCATCTCAAAAAATTGAACTTGATTTTGCTTCGCAAATATAGTATTGATTTTTTTGAATAACGAAATAATTCCTATTAATTCTTTATTGTCAACAGACCAAAATGATGTATTGTTTCTAATCTTACCATTGAAAGAGCTATTAACCTGAAGTTTTTTTTCTTTTCTTAAAACGGGCTGTTTGGCGAGATAAGTTTCTTTTGACAGTATTTACTTAGTTATATTCGTGATTTTTGAAAAATAATTGATCTTATAACTTTTTAATTTTAAATGCGTTATAGTTTATTGTTGATTTTAATTGATTTTTTTTGCGAAAAAGCTTGTTTTGAACTTAACTTATTTTTTATATTTGCACCACGGTAATGCGAAAGTAGCTCAGTTGGTAGAGCTCCAGCCTTCCAAGCTGGTTGTCGCGAGTTCGAGCCTCGTCTTTCGCTCTAAGAAACCGAAACTTAATTGTTTCGGTTTTTTAATCAAAATTAAATAATTATTGATTTTTATTTTTTTAAACCATTTAATTATTTATATTTGCACCCTGTTAATGCGAAAGTAGCTCAGTTGGTAGAGCTCCAGCCTTCCAAGCTGGTTGTCGCGAGTTCGAGCCTCGTCTTTCGCTCTTCAAAATCCTCAAACAAATTGTTTGGGGATTTTTTGTTTTTAAGCCATATAGGTTATAAAAGTTTTTGTCTAAAATGGAATTTCTAATTTTGGAACTTCCATTTTTTTAAATGAACTTATATAACTTATATGGTAAAAAAAATTAGTTTAGTGCGCTCAAATCGCTTTCTGTTTCTAATTCCTGAGGATTTTCATTTTGTAGAAACAAACGAGCTTTTAAATTTCCTTTCAAAGTGATTTTTTCTCCTTTTACTTCAAGCCAGCTTCCTTCTCTTAATCCTAAAACAGGAATAGCATTAAAGGCATGAAATTCCTTAATTCTGGTTTCTCGTGTTTCTCCCATATGTTTAGATTGTGTGTCAGGATCTAAATAATGAGGATTTAAATTAAAAGGAATTAATCCTAAAGTCTGAAAACTTGGCGGGTAAATAATAGGCATGTCGTTTGTGGTTTGCATAGATAAGCCACAAATGTTGCTTCCTGCGCTCGTTCCTAAATATGGAGTTCCATTTTTTACTGTTTCTGCAAGAATTTGCATGATATTATGTTTGTATAATTGGGTAACCAATAAAAAAGTGTTTCCGCCTCCGGTAAATATTCCTTCAGCATTTTTTATGGCATTTTCGGCATTTTCAAATTCATGAATTCCTTTTACGGAAATGTTTATTGATGCAAATGCCTGTGCAACTTTTCTGGTGTAGTCGTCGTGTGAAATACCGCTTGGTCTCGCAAACGGAATAAATAAAATATTTTTGCAATTTTTAAAATGCAATTGCAAAGTAGGTAATAAATATTCTAAATAGCTGCCTTCGTGTAGGGTAGAGGTGCTGGCAATAATAATACTTTTCATAAAAAATAACTCAGATTTGTTTAGGTTAAAGATATTAAAAACTCTTTTTTTGCAATGGACAAATGAGTTTTAATTAACATATTTTTACCAAGTCCTTAATACTAAATTTGGAGTGCATTAAGATATTTTTACACTTTTAGGAATAAATTTAATCTTTTGCTACTTTGACTACTAAAATTTTATGTTTTTTAATTGTTGTTTTGAGTCAAAATGGCTGGTCTCAAAATCAGGACGGTACTATTGTCAATGGACGAATTGTTTCTGGTGCTTCTGATTTAGAAGGGGTTTATGTTGTGAATGCCCAAACCGAAGTTATGACAACAACAGATGCTTCCGGTACATTTTCTATTCCTGCAAAACCGGGAGAGATGCTTGTTTTTTCGTCGATACAATTCAAAGAAAACAGGGTTTTGCTAACCCCTGAGAATTTTTCAGATATCAACTTTACTGTAAAACTTAATATGGTCATGCATCAGCTGCAGGAAGTTGTGGTTAGAAATTATAGCGGAATCAATGCTGTTTCTTTGGGGATTATCCCTGGTGATCAAAAATCATATACAGAGGCAGAGAGAAAATTGCATACTGCTACGGCGTTAAACGCAACTGCGACTGCGGGTACAATGGCCGGAGGTTCGATTTCTGCAGATCCTTTATTGAATTTTTTCTCAGGTCGTACGGCAATGCTTAAAAAAGAAGTTGCTGTCGAGAAAAAAGAGTTTTTTATGAAACTTTTAGAGCGTATGTTTACGCTGGATCATTTTGTTGACCGATTAAAAATTCCGGCAGAATATGTAAAAGGATTTGAATATTATGCAGTCGAAAATGATAAATTCACAGTGATTTTGAATTCTAAAAATAAAACATCTACAGAGTTTTTATTGGGAGAATTGGCTGTAAAATATAAAGAGATAATAGCAAGTGAGAATAAATAACATTTTACATATTGTATTTTTTTTATTGGTTGTTCAGTTTGGTTTTGGGCAAAAAACGGCTTACAAAGAAATTTCAGGACAAATATTTGAGGAATCATCAAATGTTGAAGGAGTAAATATTATCAATAATACTACTCAGGTCACCGCTGTTTCAGATGCAGGCGGGATGTTTTCTATTGTTGTAAAAGAAGGAGATGTTTTAGTTTTTTCAGCCGTTAATCTGGATCCGGTTAAGCGACGCATTACAGCCGAAGACTTAACTGTAAGTTCTATTGTGATCAAAATGACTCCTAAAGAAGTAGAATTGAAGGAAGTGATTGTAAATGAAAATGCGAATGTTACAGCTGAAAATTTAGGAATTATTCCATACGGTCAAAAAAAATACACACCAGCCGAAAGAAAAGTATATACGGCAACTTCCACTTCTGTGGATAAGCTACTTAATAAAATTTCCGGACGAACCGCAATGCTTAAAAAAGAGGTAAATGTCGAGAAAAAAGAGATGCTTTTTAGAAAAATAGAATACCTTTTTGATGAGAATTATTATACAGAAAGATTGAAAATTCCTGCCGAAGATATCAAAGGATTTCAATTATATTGTGTAGATGATGCCGAATTTGCTGTATCTTTGAATACTAAGAACAAAACAATGAGTATGTTTTTAATAACAGATTTAGCACGGAAATATTTAACAATTCTCGAAAATGAAAAATAAACTAGGAATACTCGTTGTATGCTTAATTTGCCAGGTTGTACTTGGGCAAAATTCAAGGAAGCCGTTACATGGTCAGGCAGTTAATAATACTTTAGCGATCGAAAGCGGTTATGTAATGAATATTAATGCCAATGTGAGGACCTTTATTGGTACAAACGGACTATTTGATATTATGGCAAGACCTAAAGATACTTTGTTATTTACAGGATTAGCGTTTCAATCCAAGAAAATTATTTTAACAGAGAAAGATTGCGCAGAAGTTCTTTTTTCAGTACCTCTTAATTTGGTAAGCAATGAACTTAAAGAGGTTCTGGTTCATAAAGATCTTAAAGTGAAATCGCTTAGTGGCGGATCCCAAAAAATTGTGGACATGCAGTTTGAAGATGATAAACAATCTACAGCCAAAAATACTGTAATGTATTCTGATCAGACTGTTAAATACGGAACTGATTTTGTCAGAATTTTTAAAGATGTTAAAAAGCTTCTTTCTAAAAATGATGAGGTAAAAGAAGAAGTTATATCAGATATGGCTTTTATAGAATATTCCAGAGCAAACTTTCAACCTGATTTTTTTACAAAAACATTAGGTCTGAAAGATGATGAAATCGAATTGTTTTTGATGTATTGTTCTAATGATCCTGAATCAAAAAGACATCTTGATCCTGATCAAAAATTTGAATTAATGGATTTTCTGATTACTAAAAATAAGGAATTCAAAAAAGTGAATGTTTCTGCAAAATGAAAAATAGAGTAATCTATCCTTTAATCGGGATATTGTTTCTGTCGCTTTCTTCTTTTTCATTCCATAAATTTTATATGGGGATTTTTCAGGTCAATTATGCATCTGAGAAAAAAATGATTCAGATAACTTCCCGAATTTTTATCGATGATTTGAATAACGGGATGGAAAAAAAGTACCATCAAAAAACTTACGTTGGTACTGATAAGGAAACACAGGCTGATATTGATTTATTGAAAAAATATCTGTCTGAAAATTTCACTATAAAAATAAACGGCCAGTCAAAAAACATTACTTTTTTATCTAAAGAAGTAGAAGCAGGTGATGTTTTAGTTTGTTATTCCCGAATAAAAGACATCGATAAATTTAAAACAATTGAAATCTCCAATACTATTTTAGTTGATTGGAATGCTGAACAGCAAAACATTACACATATTTCAGCATTTGGTGTCAAAAAGAGTGTTCTTTTTACAGAATCTTCAAGGAAAGAAGTGTTAAAGTATTAAAGAATATATAAGATTGTTGTTTTAATTATTATTTTCACAGCCTGACAAAATTACTATTAAAAATTTATGAAAAAACTTTCATTATTATTGATTTTTCCTGCAATCTTAATCGCTCAGGAGAAAACAGTTGCCCCAAAACAACAAGGGAAGTACGATACGAACAAATTTAGCCAAATGTATGATTTGCTGGCAACACCTAATATGTTTCGTACAGCATCTGGAGCTCCGGGACCAGCATATTATCAACAACAGGCAGATTATAAAATTGATATTGAATTAGATGATAAAAATTCAAAAATAAATGGTTCTGAAGTTATTACGTATTCAAATAATTCGCCGGACAGTTTAGAATATTTATGGATTCAGTTAGACCAAAATCAGGCCAAAGCAAAAACGCAGACATCACTGGCAGAAAGTGAAAAAATCAATCAGGTTTTACCTCTTGATGGTTTCTCAAGTAAATATCTAAAGAAGGATCTTGAGCGTGGTTTTAATATTGAACAAGTAAAAGACGCAAAAGGAAATTCAATGTCATATACCATCAACGAAACCATGATGCGTATCAATTTGGTAACTCCGTTAAAACCGGGTGAAAAAATTTCATTGGCTATAAAATGGTGGTATAATGTTAATAATTATAGAAAAGAAGGCGGACGTTCAGGTTATGAATTGTTCGAGAAAGACGGAAATAAATTATATGTAATCGCTCAGTTTTATCCAAGAATGGCTGTGTATAATGATGTCGAAGGCTGGCAGAATATGCAGTTCTGGGGAAGTGGAGAATTTGCATTGCCTTTTGGTAATTTTGATGTAAATATTACCGTTCCTGCAGATCACGTAATTGATGCTACAGGAGAATTAACAAACAGAAGTGAAGTTTTTACACCAGAACAGGTAAAACGTTACGAACAAGCTCAAAAATCTTTTGATAAGCCTGTTGTAATTGTAACGCAAGCCGAGGCTGAAGCTGCTGAAAAAGGTTTCTCTGAAAAGAAAAAAACATGGAAATTCAGTGCGAAGAATGTACGTGATTTCGGAATTGCTTCTTCAAGAAAATTCATTTATGATGCAATGGCCGTAAAAATTGGCAATAGAGTAGTTATGGCTGAATCTGTTTATCCAAAAGAAGCAAATCCGCTTTGGGGAGAAACGTCTACAATGGTTGTCGCTCATACCTTAAAAAGCTATTCCTCTCATACTTTCGACTATCCTTATCCAAAAGCAGTATCAGTTTCTGCAGAAGATCAAGGGATGGAATATCCTATGATTTGCTGGAATTTTGGTCGCCCGGATGAAAATGGAGTTACCAGTAAAGAAGTTAAAAACGGAATGATTGGTGTTGTAATTCATGAAGTAGGGCACACTTTTTTCCCAATGATTGTAAACTCAGATGAGCGTCAATGGACTTGGATGGATGAAGGTCTAAACTCATTTTTAGAATATTTGGCAGAACAGGAATTAGATCCAAACTTTCCTTCAAGACGTGGTCCTGCAAAAAATATTGTTCCTTACATGAGTGGGGATCAAAAGTTTTTAGAGCCTATTATGTCCAATTCTGAAACGATTCACCAATTTGGAAATAATGCTTACGGAAAACCTGCTACAGGACTTAATATTTTGAGAGAAGTAGTAATGGGAAGAGAATTGTTTGATTATGCGTTTAAAACATACGCAAACAGATGGAAATTTAAACATCCAACGCCTGAAGATTTTTTTAGAACTATGGAAGATGCTTCTGCTGTAGATTTAGACTGGTTTTTTAGAGGATGGTTTTATTCGACAGATTTTGTAGATATCGGAATCAAAGACGTGAAACAATATTATGTCTCTGAAACTCCAACAGCAGATATTAAAGATGTAAAAGTGAAAAAAGGACGTTTTGGATTCGAGAAAGGACCATTCGTTTATTTAGTTGCCGGAGATAATGTTGAAGTAAGTTCAGCAAATAAAAAAGCTTTAAAAGTTGAAGATGTAAAACCTTTGGCGGATTACATAAGCCAGACTTTTACAGCGGAGGAAAAAGCAGAATTAAATGCGCCTAAATACTTCTATGAAGTAGAGTTTAATAAGCCAGGCGGAATGATAATGCCAATTCTTGTTGAAATTACCTATGAAGACGGAACAAAAGATAATTATCAATATCCGGCTCAAATATGGAGAAAAAACAATGATACAGCCAGAAAAGTATATGCTACTTCAAAAGCAATCAAAAGTATTCAGATAGATCCAAAATTAATGACAGCTGATATTGATGTAACCAATAATTCATGGCCAAAAGTTGAACAAAAATCAAAATTTGACTAAAAACAAATGCAAAAGACTCTGAAAAGAGTCTTTTTTTTTAAGTAAATTTTAAAACTGTGCACTTCAAAATTTAATATCTTTGTTGTCACACAAAAATAAAAGATATGTTTGGTATAGGAGGAGGAGAACTAGTTTTTATACTGTTTATAGTATTAATGCTTTTTGGTTCAGACAAAGTGCCGGAAATTGCCCGTACAATGGGAAAAGCTATGGCACAATTAAAAAATGCAACCAATGATATTAAAAGTGAGATTCATAAAGGAGCAGAGGCCAATGGTCTTGATAGGAACTCTTTAAACAGTATCACAGGCAATATTAATGCGCAAATAAATGATGCAAAAGCGAACTTATTAAGTGACTCAACTAATCTATTAGGAGAAACAACTACAGAAATAGATAAAGTAAAAGAAGATATTGATTCTATCTCAGGACCTGTCAAACGCCAACTATAATGCTTGAAAAAATATTAGAATTAGATACCAGACTATTGGTATATCTTAACGGTTTAGGATCTGAAACATACGATAAATTTTGGTTGATTATCACCAGTCAGTTAAATTGGACACCGCTTTTTCTATTAATGTTTTATCTTATTTATAAAAAAATAGGAGGAAAACAAACCTTATACGTACTGCTTTTTATTGCAATTCTTATTGCTTTCACGGATCAGACAACAAATTTGTTTAAACATACTTTTCAGCGTTTACGCCCTTGTAATAATCCTGAAATCAATTCGATTATTCGTGTTGTTCAAGTGAGACAATCGTATAGTTTTTTCTCAGGACATGCTGCAAATACAATGGCAGTGGCGACTTTTTTATTTCTGATTTTAAAACGCCATTTCAGGTATTTGGGATTCTTGTTTTTATGGCCTCTAATTTTTGCTTATAGCAGGATTTATCTGGGATTGCATTATCCTGGTGATATCCTTACAGGCTATTTCTTTGGAGCACTTTTCGGATTTTTACTGTATTTGGTATATCGAAAATTAAAGCCCCAATATTTTCCTGGATAATTTTCAAGAGCTATTTCCAGCTATTCGTTTCAATCTTTTATGCCGAACCCCGGCACAAAAGGATTTACACTTCTATCTGGGCTAGGATTCCAGCTTTCCAAAAAAGAAAATTAAGATCAAATTATATATCAGTTTTTGAATTACTTCCTCATTTAGTTTGAGGATTAAAAAATCAACCCAATATAAAAGGCTTTAGCCAAAACGAAATGTTTGGCTAAAGCCTTTTATAATATTATGTATTTACGTCAGATTAAGGGAGAAATCATACAAGAAACTTAGCAAAGAAAGTCTTCAATCTATGTCGATTTACGAGTGTGATTTCTCCCTTCGGTCGAAATTGTAAAAGTTAGATAATTTGATTAACCATCAAATTTCAGTAATAGTTTTGAAAACTTCAGAAGTACTAAGACTTTAATTTTTTTAATTTAAAGAAGCCCGGAACTTTAGCGCATTAGAATCTTAGAACTTTTTCACTCCATTCCAATCTATCAGGAAGTTGTTGTTTACTGAATTCGATATGAATAACCCTTCTTCTTTCGTTATTGGTAGTTTTGTTTGAAGCATGAAATAAAAGAGGTTTCATGATCATGATTCCGCCTTTTTCAACTTCGCAAATGGTTTCTTTTTCTTTTTCAAAATCCAGTTTTTCAATTCTTAAAATACCTTTTGAGTGCGAATTATTTATGACTTTCAAAGCGCCATTGTCTTTTGTGGTTTTATCAATATGAATTCTGATGGTAAAATTATCTTCCAAGATTTCCTTTGGCGGTTGTACTGCAAACTGATTTTGTTTAACAGTCCAGTTTTCAAAGTTTACAGCTTCAATTTTTTTATTAACTGAAATGGTTAAATCCTGATGGTACGCCACAAACCAATTCGATTTTTCAGGTTTATCAAAATAAATTGATTTGGTTATAAAATATCCCTCACCAAAATTTAATTCAATAATATCTTTTAAGTTCTGATTGAAGATATAAGGCAACGTTTCTGGAATTTCTTTGTGAAATTGTCTTATTGCAAATAGATCCTGTGATTTTCTAAAAGTAGCATTCTCCGTTTCATTCTCTGTAATGTTTTCAATTAAAGAAATCAGTTTTTCAATTTCATTTTCAGAATAAACATTATCTATAATTGTAAAACCTTCCGAATTTATTTCGTTGCTATAATTCATGAATAGTATTTTTTTAAATTGTCTTCTGCTTTAGCTGGAGGTAAATTAAATGAAATCAGATTTCTCTTTTCTCGAAATGACAAAAACTAAAGAATTTCTGAAAGCTTAGTGCCTTAGTTCCTCAGAATCTCAGAACCTTTTCTTTAAAGCACTCGACTCACCGTCAAGCCATCACGAATTGGTAATAAAACCGTTTCTACTCTTGGATCATTTTTTAAAAGAAGATTGTATTCTAAAAGCACTTTTGTACTAACATCATTTGGGTGAACAGGTTCCAGGATTTTTCCGCTCCATAAGACATTATCAGATAAAATGATTCCGCCTTTATTCATTTTCGGAACAATCATTTCCCAATAATTTAGATAATTTTCTTTATCAGCATCAATAAATACCAAATCAAATTTTACATCTAGATTTGGTATTATGTCAACCGCCTCACCTAAATGCTGAAAAATTTGTTTTCCCCACGGTGATGCATCAAAATATTTACGCTGAAAATCGACGAGTTCCTCTTTGATATCAATAGTATGTAATTGTCCGTTTTCCTGCATTCCTTCGCACAGGCACAAAGCTGCATAACCGGTATAAGTACCAATTTCCAGAATATTTACCGGACGAATTAATTTAGATAACATGCTTAAAACCCTTCCCTGAAAATGCCCGCTCAGCATTCTTGGTAAAAGTATTTTCTGGTATGTTTCTTTGTTGAGTTTTGCTAATAATTCCGGTTCGTTTTCAGAATGCTGTTCGATATAATCTTCTAGGTCCTGTGATATAAAATGCATGTTATGTGTTCTAAATTTTAAAAGCAAAAATACAAAAAATATCGCTTCGCTTTTTTGCATAAAAAAACCATTCCGAAAAACGGAATGGTTTCAATTTTGAATTCAAACAGAATTATTTTTTCAAAGCTTCATTTACTTCTTTGGCTGTTTTTACCGTTCCGTCTTTAGCAGCTTTAGCAGCATTTTCTACTTTTTCAGCACCTTTTTTAGTCGCATCTTTTACATCTTCAGCAGCTTTTTTAGTTGCGTCTTTTACGTCCTGAGCAGCATTTTGTGAAGCTTCTTTAGCTTTAGCAGCAGCATCTTCGGCTTTTATAACTGCGCTGTCTTTTACTTCTTCAATATCAGTTGTCAAAGTATCAACTTTGTTTCCAAGAGTTAATTCGTCTTCTCCCGGTTTTGGCTCTTTCTTTTCGCAAGATTGAACAGCGAATGCTAATAAAGCGATAACAGCTAAGCTTAAAATTTGTTTTTTCATGATCAATAATTTTTTTTAGGTTGATAAAATTTAAAGGTTATAAAGCTGAAAAATAAAGATACACATTTTTAAATGATTGAGCTCTTTGTAAGATTATCTTTCTTTCGAGTGAAAGACAATTCTCGTGCCAAAAAATGTAATTTTAAAATTAGCTGTAAACTTTTTTCATACCTGTAAAATGTATGTTCATTCTTTTCGTTTTGCAAAATGTAAAAACGGGAAAATGAATTTTATCAAAAATAAACGGAGAATTTTTTAAGAGCTTAGTTTTTATATAAACTAAAATTAATTACGATTTCATCCTTTACTTTTATTAGTCCGGCCATTTTTACGGGAGCTTCCATTTCAAGATCAGAGAATTTCAAATTAAGGCTTCCTTCAATTTTATTATCAGTAGTGTATAAAATAAAATCTTTATATTTCAGTGTTTTGTCGGTAATAAAAAAAATGAGATTGCATTTATAGTTTTTGCCACTTGGCTTAATATCTGTTATGCAAACGGTACTGTTTGGGAATTTTTTAACCTTGACTGTGCCCTGTAAATCTTTTGTCATTATTTTGTTGCCACAATCAAAGTTCGACATTTTGACTTGGGTGGTAAAAGTGTTTTTTTTAATTGAATTTATAAATATTGTATCTTTTATCAAAAAGGTATTTGAGCAATTGTATTTGCCTACAGTTGATATTCCGGTAATTTCTATTTTTATCTTATTTATTACCAAAGTTATATCTTCTGTTAAAAAATTGGGTTTAGCACTTCCCAAAAAAAAGAAAATAGCTAAACCCATAATTAAGATTGAAAATCTCGTTTTCATTTTTTTTAGAATGAAATTGTTGCTTCAAACATTAGTCCTTCAAATTTCCCTCCATATAAATCATTAGGCATTAATACGCCGCCTACATTCCCAAATTGTTGGTAGTTTTTATAGTTTTGTTGGATGTATGAAAGTTTTGCAAGAATATTTTTAGTCATAAACCAACCTGCAGCAGCTTCCAATCTATTTACCTGAACAGCTTGAGCATCAGAATTTTTTAGTTTACCATCTACCAAATTGTATTTAGCGCCTACATATAAATTTTCATGGCTTCCAAAACGATATACTAAATCTCCCACATATTGATTGATGTTACGCGTATCATCTGTTCCTTTGTAATCACCTCCGGAAGCAAATTCTAAAGTACCAAAGAATTCAAAGCCTTTATATTTTACAAATGGGTTGACCATGTAAGAAGTGGCCCAGTTTCCAAATCCAGGATTAAATCTGCCGGTATCTTTGTTACTTTCAGAGTCTAAAATATTTGTACTTGGGTAACCAATTGTTCCGGCGTGTGTCATAACACTATAAAAACGGCTTCCGGCTCTGTCAGAAGAATATAAGTTTCCACTAGAATTTGCGGTATGATAGTAAGATCCGGTTAATCTGATTCTTAAATCGCTGTCAATTTGTTTATCCCAACCCAGTTTCGCTAATATTGTTGGACTAATAGTTGTATTTTGATCAGGAGTAATTGCGGTAGTAGGTCCTGGAATAACTTCTTGTACATTTTGATTTAATTTAGAGTTTGTTACTCCAATCATACTTACAAAACCGCTTCTGTTATAGTATACTTCGGCTCCCATTTCGGTAGTAAAAGCGTCCATGATATTGTTTCCAATAAAAGGGTTTGTGATCGTATAAGCGTTGTTACTTCTTCTAAAATGTGCATCACCATAGTTATTTTCCATTTGACCAATTTTGATGGTTGTGTATTTCATAACATCTTCAAGAAAACCTTTTTTTATGAAATCTAATTTGTCAATTTGCAGGTATCCGCCTTGTACCCAGGTTTCATGGTGGTGTCTTGAGGCAAGATAAATGTCTAAGTTTACACGTACTCCATCTGCTAATTGTGCTCCTATTGTCATATTAGCATTAGGTAAATTAAAGTCGTTAGTTAGATTGTTTAATCTGTAACCAGCGTTTGCACCATTTAAATCTCTCTGATCGTTGAAGGAATTGATAGCTTGAAATTGTAATGCAAATGCACCGCCTAAGTCAACACTAATACCTTTATAAGCAGTTGTGTCTTTTCTAACATCAAATACATTAATGGCTCTTTGATCGCGGGGAACCTGGTTCTGGATGTGTCCAAAACTAAGTTGCGCATTAGCAGCAAATGTGCTTGTTAATGCTATAAATAGTAGATAGATTTTTTTCATGGCGTTTATAAATTAAAGTTTAAATTAAATTTTAGTGTTAAGTCTTGTCCTGTTTTAATGGTTCCCAGCATTGCGGTTGGAGATTTCATCCCGAAATCTGTAAAAGTGATTTTGTTTGATCCCTGTATGTTTAATCCATCTTTGGTTACCGTTGTTTTTACAGTGGTTTTAAGTGCTTTGCTAACTCCTGCAATAGTATAAGTACCAGTTAATTCCCAAGTAGTTTCATTTACTTTTTCGGCAGATTTAAGAACATATTTTATGTTTTTGTTTTTATCCGTTTTTAATGTTTCATATGCCACTTTATCCATGCTTTTTTTCTCGCTTTTAATACTTTCTGCTAGGAGGTTTACGGATAAAGATTCTATAGCTGTTAGTTTAGAATTGGTGATTGTCAGGTTTGCATTTCCGGTTCCGGAACTTGATTTCATTTCCCAATCATGTAAAGTAGATGTGCCTGAAACCGAAAATGTGGATTGACCTTCGAGAGTATAATTTTTTTGCGCAGTTGCAAATGAGGTTATTCCTAAAAAAGTAATAACTAAGGCTAATAATTTTATTCTTGTTGTTTTCATAATTCTATTTATTTGAGATGTTAAGTTCCTGAAGTCAATTTTATTTTTAGTACTAATATGTTTTTAACTTGTATCAAATGTAGAGGGATCATTAACGAATTATTATGATAAAAGTCATTGTTAAAATTTTATTAAATTCGTAATTAATAACTATAACGTTTTCATTTCTATTAAGATGATCGGCAAAAAAAAGCAGCTATTTTGATTTTTGTCAAATAGCTGCTTTTTTAAATTTGCTTTTTTTAATTATAGAGATCAATTTTGTGTCAAAGATCCTCTCATGCTTTCGCTTAAAGTAATATTGAAAATCATAGTCAAGTCTTTTCCGGCTCTAACAACGCCAAGAGCTGCTGTTGGAGGAGACATACCAAAATCTGCAAAAGTTATTTGGTTAGATCCCCTTAAAATAAAGTTTCCGTTACTTGCCGTTACATTTACTACAGTTTTATAATCTTTACTGATTCCTGCAATAGTATAAGTTCCTATTAAATTCCAAGTTGTTTCGTTTACTCTATTTGCAGATTTTAAAACGTATTTAATATTTTTGTGAGTTTTTGTGTCCAGCGTTTCATAAGCAACATCATCCATACTTGTTTTAGTGCTTTTTATGCTTTCTGCCAATAGTGTAATAGCTAAGTTGTTTATATCGGTTAGTTTAGAATCTATAACAGTTAAATTAGCTGTCACATTTCCTTCTGTAGATTTCATTACCCAATCATGCACATTTGACGTTCCGGCAACTTCAAAACTTGATCTTGCCACAGTATAGTTTCTTTGTGCGTTTGTCTGAAATGACAATGTTGTAAAAAGCATTGTCAATAAAATTGATTTAATTGTTTTCATTTTGATGGTATTTATTTGTTTTGGAATAAGGAAAACTATAATTCAATCAAGCTTTTGTAGAATTAAAAGGCTTCCTTTATTTTCTTAGATCAAATTTATTGCGAACACATAAAACAGATAATGATAAAAATCATGGTTTGAAAATTATTAAATAACTATAATTATTTAGAATGATTTTTTAGGACAGATTATTAAGGAAAATAGTTTGACAGTAAAATCAAAAACGAGTATTTATAGGTGTTAAGCCACAATATGTCGAGGAAAGTTTTAAGAAAAAAAGTAGTAACTTTGCACCATGCAAATTGAGAAAAAAGATATACGAGCCCTATCAAAAGACCAGTTGCGCGATTTTTTTGTTGCTAATAATGACAAAGCTTTTCGCGGAAATCAAGTCTATGAATGGTTATGGAGCAAAGGAGCGCATAGCTTTGATGATATGACGAATGTTGCCAAAACAACTCGTTCTATGCTTGAAGATAATTTTGTTATTAATCATATTAAGGTTGATACCATGCAGCGCAGTAGCGACGGAACAGTAAAAAATGCAGTTCGTTTACATGACGGTTTAGTAGTAGAATCAGTTTTAATTCCCACAGATACCAGAACAACAGCTTGCGTTTCAAGTCAGGTAGGTTGTAGTTTAGATTGTAATTTTTGTGCAACGTCACGTTTAAAAAGAATGCGAAATCTGGAACCCGGAGAAATCTACGATCAGGTTATTGCAATTGATAAAGAAAGTCGTTTGTATCACAATCACCCACTTTCGAACATTGTTTTTATGGGAATGGGAGAGCCTTTAATGAATTATAATAATGTCATTAAAGCTATTGATATGATTACGTCGCCTGAAGGATTAGGAATGTCGCCAAAGCGTATTATGGTTTCGACTTCCGGAATTCCGAAAATGATTAAAAAAATGGCCGATGATGATGTTAAATTCAAATTGGCGGTTTCATTACATTCAGCTATTGATGAAATCCGAGCACGAATTATGCCTTTTAGTAAAAACTTCCCGCTGGCAGATTTAAGAGAATCATTAGAATATTGGTACAGGAAAACAAAAAATAAGATTTCATACGAATATGTAGTCTGGAAAGGCATTAATGATGACAAAGCTTCGATTGATGCATTAGTTAAATTCTGTAAATATGTGCCTTGCAAAGTAAATCTAATTGAGTATAACCCAATTGATGATGGAGAATTCCAGCAAGCTTCAGAAGAATCTATTATGGCCTACATAAAAGCGCTTGAAAATATTGGAGTAGTGGTAAAAGTACGACGCAGCCGCGGAAAAGATATTGATGCTGCCTGCGGACAATTGGCCAATAAAGAAGGATAGGTAATTAGAAGTAACTAATATTTTGTATAGTCCCTACGGGACAAAATAGAGGTTATGAATTGCTTGTCTACCAACATTTAATCTCTCCGAGATATATTCTGTTAGGAATTAAATATTGGTAGAAAAAAAATACACATACGAAACAGAATATGTCCCGTAGGGACTACATATTGTAGTAGGCTCAAATTAACGAAAAAGCATTAAAAACGAGAGTTGATCTTGTTCTTAATGCTTTTTTTGGGCAAAAAGGATTCTTCTTTTTAAACTCAATTTGTAATAAAATTGTTTTCCTGATTTTGCTTTTAAGTATTGTATTAAATTAGTCTTAAACAAAGAATGTTTTAGACGTCATTTCTTAATTATTACATAAATTATTGATATACTAACGTAAAATACACAACGTTTTTTTATTTAAAATAGTATATTTGGGATCGAAATGAATATTACTTCTCAAATAAAACAGCCCATCTTTAACGAGATGGAACTTTTTGAAAAAAAGTTCCATGAATCGATGACTTCAAAGGTTGCATTGCTTAACCGTATTACCTATTATATTGTAAACCGTAAAGGAAAACAAATGCGTCCGATGTTTGTTTTTTTAACAGCTAAAATGGTTTCTGCAGGAACTGTAAACGAAAGAACGTACCGCGGAGCTTCTGTAATAGAACTAATACATACCGCAACTTTGGTACATGATGATGTGGTCGATGACAGTAATCGCCGCCGTGGATTTTTCTCTATCAATGCACTCTGGAAAAATAAAATTGCTGTTTTGGTAGGAGATTATTTATTGTCTAAAGGATTATTGCTTTCTATAGATAATGGCGATTTTGATTTACTCAGAATCATTTCAGTTGCAGTTCGCGAAATGAGTGAAGGTGAATTGCTACAGATCGAAAAAGCAAGAAGACTTGATATTACTGAAGATGTTTATTATGAAATCATCCGAAAGAAAACAGCAACACTTATTGCGGCTTGTTGTGCTCTTGGGGCAAAATCTGTAATTGAAGATGATATTCAGGTTGAAAACATGCGAATGTTTGGAGAACTTATCGGAATGGCATTTCAAATTAAAGATGACTTATTTGATTATAGCGAAGAAGCTATTGGTAAACCAACCGGAATCGATATTAAGGAACAAAAAATGACTTTGCCTTTAATTCATGTTTTAAATACTTGCACTCCACAAGAAAAAAAGTGGCTGATAAACTCCATCAAAAACCACAACAAAGACAAAAAACGTGTTAAAGAAGTAATAGCCTTTGTAAAAAATAATAATGGTCTGGCTTACGCCGAAAATAAAATGGTGCAATTTCAACAGGAAGCACTTTCATTATTAGAAAATTTCCCGGATTCTGAGTTTAAAGCAGCTTTGACTTTAATGGTAAACTACGTAATCGAGAGAAAAAAATAATCTCACCATCTTATTCTTAATATTTTTATTGTTAAATTGGACTTTAATTTAATAATGAAATATGATTATTTTACTTATAATACTTGCCGTAGCTGTAGTTCTGGGGATTTACCTTATAATGCTTTACAATAGTTTTGTGTCTAAACGCAATATGCTTGAAGAAGCTTTAAGCGGAATCGATGTTATTCTAAAAAAACGATTTGATTTAATTCCGAATCTGGTAGAAACCGTAAAAGGGTATTTAACCCACGAAAAAGAAACACTCGCTCACATTGTAAATCTTCGTAATCAGGCTTTAAGTGCACCAAGCGCTGACGAAAAATTGCAGCTTGATAAAAAATTAGGCAATGCGGTAGGAACTATTTTTGCATTGGCAGAAAATTATCCTGATCTAAAAGCCAACACCAATTTTCTGAGTTTGCAGGAAGAGTTAAGCGAAATCGAAACTGAAATAGAACGATCAAAACGATATTATAATGCAACTGTAAGGGATTACAATATTGCTGTAGAATCTTTTCCGGGTAATTTGGTGGCTAATTCATTTGGTTTTCCAAAGAAAAATTTCCTGGAACTGGAAGATGAAAAACAAAGAGAAACCCCTAAAGTTCAGTTTTAATTGTATTGTCATATGATGCTAAGAAAAATATTGTTTGTTCTGTTTTCTGTTTTAGTATATCAGGCACAAGCTCAGGAAAGAATTTTAAATTTTGATGTTAAAATTAATATTGAAAGATCAGGTACTATTAATGTTGTCGAAAATATTTCAATATATGCTGAAGGTAATGATTTTAGACACGGGCTTTTAAGAGTTTTACCCTTAACAAGACAAGATAAAGACGGTACTGAAATAGATGTAAAATACACTATAAACACCATAAAAAAAGATGGAGCCAATGAAAAGTATTTTACAAAAGAAGAATCAGGTGACTGGAAGATCTATATAGGAGATAAAGATGTCGATTTAGAAAGTGGTATATATGATTATCAAATTAGCTATACTGTTCCGTTTCAGATTGGATATTTTGATCAATATGATGAGTTGTATTGGAATGTGACCGGAAATGGGTGGAATCTTCCAATAGATAAAGCGACTTGCCAGATTTCTCTTCCGTATGGTAATAAATTTGAAAATTTATATTGTTATACTGGATTATCAGGATCTAAGGATTCGAATTGTGTAAATTCCTTAAATGATAAACATAATATTGTGAGTTTTACTGCTGTACAGCTTAGACCAAAAGAAGGTTTAACCGTTGCTGCATCATTTGCTAAAGGAATTGTAGATCCTCCCACTTTTTTGCAGGAAACAAGTTCTTTTTATAAACAAATAAAGACAAATTTGTGGTCTGTGATTTATGGAATAGGAATGGCAATTTTTTTCTTTTTTAGCTGGAAGAAATACGGTAAAGATCCGGTTAAAAAAACATTGATGCCTGAATTCATTCCTCCTTTTGATTGGTCTCCTGCAATTACGGGGTACGTATATCACAAAAAAGTTACAGACAAAACCTATATGTCGTCTGTTGTTAATATTTCTGTAAAAGGTGCGATTAGGATTTTGTCTACATTAGAAAATGGAGTTTTTAAAAATAAGCATACCTATGAGATAGAAGTTTTAAATAAGCAATCAAAAGGTTTGAGCGCAGAAGAATCAGATATAGTAAGCGGTTTTGTTAAAAAGGAGAAGATAGAAGTAACAGATTCCAATTATAAGATTTTTGAAAAAGCCTATTCTAAGTGGCTTAAAACAGTAAAAAAACAAATAAACTTAGATGAATTTTATCAAAACAATACTCAAAAAAAATGGATTGGTTTTGCAGTTTTTCTGATTGCGGGACTTTCTTATGAGTTACTTTCCAATAGCAAAGGGTATATTAGTTATCCTTTTTATACAGGATTGATTATTGCAGTTGCAGGATTAACATATTGGTTTACAAAAAAGAATATAGGTACAGGTATGCTTATTTTAAGGGCTATTTTGGGCTTTTTTGTTTTTGCTCCGGCAGTGGCAATATTTTTTATCTCAATTGCTTTTTTAAGCAGCAAACAAATAATTATCATTGGAGTTGTTTTCGTGATGTATATAATTTATGTTAAGACCTTAGGGAAATATACAGACAAAGGTGCCGAAGCATTTTATAGACTGGAAGGGTTTAAACTCTATCTTAAAACGGCAGAGAAAAACCGAATGAATATGTTGAATCCTCCGGAACTGACTCCGCAATTGTTTGAAAAATTATTTCCATATGCTATTGCATTAGGAGTCGAAATAGAATGGGGAAAACAATTTGAAGAAGTTTTAGAGTTGGCTAAATATGATCCTTCGTGGTATCAGGGCGATGATACATTTTATAGACAACCAACCCTGTTTTTATCGACATTTGAGAATTCTGTAAATACGGCAGCAGTTAATCCAAATCCTCCTGCATCATCAGGATCTTCATCAAGCAGTTCCAGCGGAAGCAGCGGAAGCTGGAGCAGCGGCAGTTCTGGTGGCGGAAGCTCCGGCGGTGGAGGCGGTGGCGGTGGAGGCGGCGGTTGGTAAAATTTAAATCAACAATTGCTTTTGAAAATATCTTTATGGAGAAACCTTGCAATATGTATAATATTGTAAGGTTTTTTTATTTTCTATTGGGGCCGAATTAGATTAACTTGCCTCAGTGAAGAAAAATAATTAGAAAATTAGAAAATTTGCCAATTAGAAAATTGTTTTAGTTGCTTGTAATAAAGTGTTTTATGAATTTGGTCACAAAGCTTCGGGATTTTATTGATTTTTTTTTTCTTTCTCATGCAACCATTTTAAAACGTAAATCGTCTATGCTAATAGAAGACTGTTACTAAACCAAAACCGAAAGCGTATTAATGAAAATTATTCATTTACATCACGAAGAAACCGAAATTATAAAGTTGGCTGTCGAGCATAATCGACAAGCACAACAGCAAATTTATAATAGGTTTTCTTCTAAAATGTTAAGTGTATGTCGACAATATATTAAGGATATTCAATTAGCCGAAGATGTAATGATAACGGCCTTTATGAAAGTGTTTACCAACTTAAATAAGTTTGAGCATAAAGGAAGTTTCGAAGGCTGGATACGCAGGATTATGGTTAATGAATGTATATCATATTTAAGGGTTCAGAAAAAAGTAAAGTTTGTTGAAGATGAAATTTATGCCGAGGAAAGTTTTAATGCAACTGACAGTCAGTTTTCTATAGATCAACTTCAGTTTTTAATAGATGCTTTGCCTGACGGATATAAAATGGTTTTTAATTTATATGCCATCGAAGGATATAAGCACAATGAAATTGCCAAGATGTTAGGAATTAACGAAGGAACATCAAAATCGCAATTATCGCACGCAAGAAAAATGCTGCAAACACAAATTAATACCTTAAAAAAACAAGATAATGGAACCGAATAATTTTGAAAAGGATTTCCGTGAAAAATTAAATCAGCGAAAAATTGAACCAAGCGATAAAGCCTGGGATCGATTAGATGCGATGTTGAGTGTAGCTGAAAAGAAAAAACCTGAAAAAGATAGAAAGTGGCTTTATATAGCGGCAAGTATTGTTGGGTTTTTATTGGTTGGAACTTTCTTTTTTAATGAGAAGAAAAGTGCTGTTGAAACACCAAAAAATAATGTCGCAACAGAACAAGGAAATGTGAATAAAGATACTCTTGTAAAACCAACTCTGAACATAATAGATTCGGTTAAAACACAAGTTGCAATTTCAGACAAACCTTCTGTTCAGAATTCAGTAATAAAAGAAAAAAATCATAATCCAAAACTAAATAAAACAATTAAAAATGAATCAAATCAAATAGCGGAGTCTTCAATCATCATCAAAAACAATCCCGAAAAACAATCCATTAATACTAAAACTTCAATTGCACAAACGTCTAAAAATGAAAACACAGATCAATTATTAGAATCGGCTGAAAAGACAGTTGTTGCTGAAAATACAGTAAAAACAAAATCAAAAGTAAAAATCAATGCTAATGATTTACTAAATCAGGTCGACGGAGAATTGGAACTTTCTTTTAGGGAAAAAATGATTACAAAAGTCAACAAGAATTATCAAACAGTAAAAGTGGCTTTGGCGAATCGAAATCAACAAGAGTAGAATATAGAAGAAAGAATCAACAATTAAAAAATCATCAATCAAATTTAAAATCAATCAAAAATGAAAAATTTTACCATTTATCTCGTAATCCTAATCTTTTTATTTGTCAGCAAAGTTCTGGGGCAGGAAACCTTTGAGTCAAGAGCAAAAAAAATTGCCAATAAGATAGAGAAGATTACTAAAGAAGAAAAATCAGCTTTAAAAGAAGAAGTTGAGGCCGTAAACGTTCAATTGTCTGAGGGAAAAATAACCCAGGAACAAGCAGACAAACGAAAAAGAGAACTCGCAGAAGCAAGAGCAATAATTATTGAAGAAAAAGTGACTTTGGCTCAAAATGAATTGAATGATTTAGTACAGCAAAAAGTTGACGGAAAAATCAAAGAACAAGATTCTACACACACTTATATCTTTAGCTGGAAAAGAAAAGATGTTGATAAAGATTCAATTCATGGCGAAAAAAGAACAACATCACAATTTGTATTTGCAATGGGGTTAAACAATATGATGGTTGATGGCAAACTTCAGGATTCTAATTACAGTTTTATGGGATCTCATTTTTATGAATGGGGATTTACTTATAATTCCAGGTTAATGAAAAATGATAATTTATTGCATGCAAAATATGGACTTTCATTAATGTATAATAACATTCGTCCTACAGAGAATAGAAATTTTGTGGTAAATGGAAATCAAACTGTTTTGCAGACAAATGCAATCAACCTGGATGAATCTCGTTTTAGAAATGTTTATATAGTGCTGCCTTTGCATTTAGAATTTGATTTTTCTAAACCTCAGGTTAGTAATGGTAAAACCTATTTTAGAACACATAAAAGTTTCCGTTTCGGAATTGGAGGTTACGCAGGAATCAATGTAAAATCTAAACAAATTCTAAAATATGAGCAAGACGATTTAGATTATAAAACAACTATAAAAGGAGATTATAATGTAAATAATTTTATTTACGGATTAAGTTCTTATATAGGTTACAAAGAATTTAGTTTATATGCCAAGTACGATTTGAATCCGCTGTTTCAGGATAATGCAGTGAAAGAAAATAATATTTCGCTGGGATTACGCTTTGACTTGAATTAGAAATGCGGTTAATTAGTTAGTGGAAAAAGTGCTTCAAAAGAAGCACTTTTTTTATGCGAAATCGCCAGATTTCAATATTGATTTGTGTACTTTTACAGACTTCAAATTTTTAAAATATTTTACGTTTTGATTTCACAAAATACAATTGATACTGTTTTTGAAACTGCTCGTGTAGAGGAGGTTATTGGTGATTTTGTTAATTTAAAACGCGCCGGGAGTAACTTCAAAGGGTTAAGTCCGTTCTCAGATGAGCGCTCTCCGTCGTTTATGGTTTCACCTGCAAAAGGGATCTGGAAAGATTTTAGTACGGGAAAAGGAGGGAATTCTGTAAAATTTCTAATGGAGCATTCACAGTTTACCTATCCGGAAGCCATTCGATACCTGGCCAGAAAATACAATATTGAAATAGAAGAGACAGAACAAACAGATGCTGAAAAAGCGATGACTGATGTTCGCGAAAGTATGTATCTGGTTTCAGAATTTGCAAAAGAATATTTTCATAAGACACTTTTAAATTCAGAAGAAGGAAAAGCAATTGGACTTTCTTATTTTAAGGAAAGAGGTTTTACCAATGAAACAATCAAAAAGTTTAGTTTAGGATATTCACCGGAAACCTGGGACGCCCTTACTAAAGAAGCTTTGGGCAAAGGATACAAACTTGAATTTCTGGAAAGCACAGGTTTAACCATTGCAAGAGAAGATCGCCCTTTTGACCGTTTCAAAGGCCGCGTTATGTTTCCTATAGAAAGTATGTCCGGACGTGTTTTAGGTTTTGGAGGACGTATTTTAACAAATGATAAAAAAGCGGCGAAATACCTGAACTCGCCGGAAAGTGATATTTACCATAAAAGTAAAGTGCTTTATGGTATTTTTCAGGCCAAACAAGCTATAGCCAAGCAAAACAATTGTTATCTGGTTGAAGGCTATACAGATGTAATTCAGTTTAACCAGGCTGGGATTGAGAATGTTGTGGCTTCATCAGGAACGGCTTTAACGCCGGATCAGATTCGTTTGGTAAATAGACTGACCAGAAATATAACCGTTCTTTTTGATGGAGATGCTGCCGGATTGCGCGCTTCTGTTCGAGGAATTGATTTAATTCTGGAAGAAGGAATGAATGTACGTGTTTGTGCTTTTCCTGATGGAGAAGATCCTGACAGTTTTGCACGAAAAACGTCTCATGACGATCTGGTTGCCTATCTGGAAGAAAACAGCAAAGATTTTATACAGTTTAAAGCATCGCTCCTGATGAAAGATGCTAAAAACGATCCTATAAAAAAAGCCGACTTAATTCGTGATATGGTGAATAGTATTTCAAAAATACCGGACCGTATTCAAAGAGAAATCTATATTCAGGAATGTGCCAGAATCATGGATATTTCAGAGCAGGTACTTACAAGTACTTTGGCACAATTAATTCAAAAAGATATTGCTGAGGCGGGTAAAAAACAAAAGCAGGATCAAAAACCTTTTGAGGTTTTTAGAAACCAAAACCCAAAAAATACTGGTTTTTCAGGAGGAGATCCTGAAGATCCCAGAACAGGACCGCCAGATGATTATCCGGGAGATCCGGGCTATCCTGCAGAGTCAACAGAAAAAGTTGATATCTTGTATCGTTTAGAACGAAAAGTAATTGAGATATTATTGCTTTATGGAGATAAAACTGAAGAGTTTGAAGATGTGCTTTTAAAGAATAATGACGAAGGTGAAGTTGTAATGGTTTCTGAGAAGAGAGAGTACAAAGTATACGAACGTATTTATTTGAGTTTGCAGGAAGATGAGGTTGAACTCTCTAATAATTTGTTCCGCAATATCTTTACGGACTTAATTGGGTTTTACAACCAAAACGAAAAATTTAGCCTTGAGCAATACTTAATGCGATTACAACCTGATTTTGCTCAGGAAGTTACAGATATTTTGATGGAAGATGAACGTTTGACCCTTCATGATTGGGAAGGGCAGAACATTTTTTCAAAAATGAAACACGAAACGATTGCACAATACGTTAGTGAAACGATTATGTCTATGCGTTGGTTTTTGGTAGATAAAATCATCCAGGAATTAAAAAGCTCTATAAAACCTGATAATTCAGATAATACAGAGCTTTTGTCTATGGTCGTCGATTACTCGAAATTAGTTAACTCATTCTCGAAAAAACTAGGAAGAGTAATGTCGAGGTACCATTAAATAATTTCTAAAGTCTTCGCTTTGTTAACTAAGTCAACTAAATTAGTAACATTTAATTTAGTCAATAATCTTAATTTGTAAGTACTGATCGTTTTTTCGTTCAGATTTAAGATTTTAGAGATTTCATTGTTCTTTTTACCATCGCTTAAATAACGTAATACTTCAATCTCACGATTTGAAAGTTTTCTGTACAAACGCTCGCTTTTGCTTTGTTTAGCGATAAGCGCCATGTTTTTACGCACAGTTTCGTTGATGATAATTTTTCCTTCATGCACTTTAATAATAGAAAGACCTAAAGTTTCAAGTTTTTCTGTTTTGTGCACATACCCGGAAACTCCTGCTTTAATTGCATTTGGAGCATACATTTGTTCAGCGAGGTCACTAAAAATTACAATTTTTGTTTTTGGGAAATTTTTCAGGATCGACTTGACCTCGAAGATACTCGAGAGACCTTCCAGCTCTAGATCGAGAATTAGGATATCGATTTCCTTCGTTTGAAGGATATCTCTAACCATTGAAAAATTGCCTACGTTGGCAACAATTGAAATTTGATCGTGGTCTTTAAAATAAGACTTAACGCCAAAGTGAGTCACAGGATGATTGTCTGCAAGACATACTTTAATCATAATTTTTACCTTTTTTAGAATTGTTCATGTTTTTGGAACTGTAAAATTAATAAATAAATTCTGTAATTAATTGCAGACAAATGTTAAAATGTTTTATTTTAACGTTTTTGGTATTATACAGACCGGAATTGGATCCATTTTATGCTTGTTACTGGTGTTTAAACGATTATAAATTTCAAAGACAGATTTTTCTCTCCCAGTGAAGTCAGCTGGCGTATTTCCTGACTCCGCGGCCAACATTGCCCATTCAAGTTCGTCATAACTTGCCCCTAATTGGTCCTCATCTGTACGATTATCGCCAAATAATCCATCTGTAGGTGCAGCTGTTAAAATTGATTCAGGAATTGCTAAAAATTCTCCCAAAGCATAAACATCGGATTTCATTAAGTCAGCAATTGGACTTAGGTCTACTCCTCCGTCACCGTATTTAGTATAAAATCCTACACCAAAATCTTCTACCTTATTTCCAGTCCCTGCTACTAAAAGCCCATGAATTCCAGCTAAATAATATAAAGAGGTCATTCTCAGGCGTGCACGAGTGTTTGCTAACGATAAATTAACTTTTGTTGAATCTTTTGATGTGGGCACAGCGCTCTTAAAAGCTTCAAAAGTGTCAGTTAAATCTGTTTCTACGTTTGAAACATTAGGAAAACGCTTTTTTAATTGTTCAATATGTTCTCTTCCTCTTGAAACTTGATTTAGGGCTTGATGAATTGGCATTTCTACACATAATACCTGTAATCCGGTTTGTGCGCATAAGGTTGAAGTGACTGCAGAGTCGACTCCGCCTGAAATTCCAATTACAAAACCGTTTACTTTTGCATTGTTAGCATAATTTTTTAACCACTCTACAATGTGATTATTTACTTTTTCTGTTTGAATAGTACTTTTTTTAGCCATAATAGTTCAAGTTTTAAGATGCAGGGATGTATATTTGCAGAATTATTTTTAAGTATGCATTTACTTAAAATCCAGCAACACAAATCTAATTAAAATAAAATGAAAATTTATCGCTTTATAGTGGTTCTGTCCTTGTTTTTTTTGTCCTGTGATCAAAAAAACAAAGTAGAAAAAGAAGTCGAAGAAATCCCGGTTGATATAAAAGTAGAACGTTTTGATAAGGTGTTTTTTGAAACCAAACCAGAAGATTTAGCAAAAGTAAAAAGACAATATCCTTTCTTTTTCCCGGCTGGTAATGACGATAATATCTGGTTAAAAAAAATGCAGGATCCACTCTGGAAAGAAGTGTATGCTGAAGTACAGAAAAAATATGCCAATTTTGAACCGGTACGTCTGGAATTTAATAAGTTGTTTCAGCATGTGAAATATTATTTTCCAAAAACAAAAACTCCTAAAGTAATTACAGTTATTGGAGAAATGGATTATAATGCAAAAGCAATTTATGCTGATAGTCTTGTAATTGTGGCTTTGGAATTATATCTGGGAAAAGAACATAAATTTTATCAGTTTCCAAATTATTTAAAACAGAATTTTGAAGAGAAACAGATCATGCCCGATGTGGTTTCTAGTTTTGCTTACCGAAATATTCCGGCTTTTCAGGATAAAAATTTAATTTCACAGATGATTTTCGAAGGGAAACAGTTATATGCGAAAGATTTGCTTTTGCCTGAATATACAGATGATGAAAAAATGGGATATACACCGGAACAAATAAAATGGTGTCAGGAAAATGAAGCCTATATGTGGCGCTTTTTTATTGAAAATGAAATGTTGTACAGTGATGATCCAAAACTAACAACCCGATTTATAGTGCCTGCTCCGTTTTCTAAATTTTATTTAGAAATAGATAACGATTCTCCGGGACGAATTGGTGCATGGCTGGGATGGCAAATGGTGCGATCTTACATGAAAAACAATAGCAGTGTAACATTGCCTGAATTATTAAAAATAAACGCAAAAGAAATTTTTGAAAAATCAAAATATAAACCTAAGAAGTAATGTCAGATACAATAAACTCAGAAATTAAATTCAATATAGAATTAGACGAAAACCGTGTACCGGAAAAATTAACCTGGAGTGCGCAAGACGGTGGTGTGAAGGCTGAAGAAGCAAAAGCTATTATGTTGTCTATCTGGGACAGCAAGGCTAAAGAAACAATGCGTATTGATTTGTGGACAAAAGATATGCCGGTAGATGAAATGAAAATTTTCTTTCACCAGACTTTAGTAGCAATGTCAGATACTTTTAAGCGTGCAACAGACGACGAAAAAATGTCAGATACCATGAAGGATTTCTGTGATTATTTTGCAGAAAAACTGGAGCTTACGAAATAAGAAAATTCTAAATTTTTGAAATTCCAAAACGAAATCCTTTGATTTCGCTCAGGAATGCAAAAATAAAAAATCCCAAATTCCAATTTGTATCGGAATTTGGGATTTTTTTTATTTTTTGAATTTTCCTCCAGTGTTGGAATTTGAAATTTCTTTTTATTGTTGGAATTTAAAACTGCGAGTTGTTTTTAAAAACTTCCTGATTTACTTCGTCGATATAATTTAAAACATCATCCTTTCCTATTGATTCTGTAGCCGATGTTACAAAATAGTGTGGCATTTCTTCCCAGTTATTAGCGAACATTTGTTTTTTGTATGCTGCAATATGAGAGTCAACTTTAGTCTTACTGATTTTATCTGCTTTAGTAAAAATAATGCAAAACGGAATCTCACTTTCTCCCATATATGACATAAATTCAATGTCAATATTTTGAGCTTCGTGGCGAATATCAATTAAAACAAAAGCGCAAACAAGTTGTTCTCTTGTTTCGAAATAATCAGTTATAAATTGCTGAAAAACCGATTTTGTTTTTTTAGATACTTTAGCATAACCATAACCAGGTAAATCGACCAGGAACCAATTATTATTAATCTTAAAGTGATTGATTAATTGTGTTTTTCCGGGTCTTCCTGAAGTTTTGGCTAAGTTTTTATGATTGGTAAGCATGTTGATCAACGATGACTTCCCTACGTTTGAGCGGCCGATAAAAGCATATTCCGGCAAAAAATCCTGTGGACATTTTGCTACTTCGGAATTACTGATAATAAATTCGGCGGTATTAATTTTCATGTTTTTTGTTTTTAAAACCTCCTTAAAGTTGAAAGTTAGATGCTATAAATTCTTTTTAACGAGCCACTCTTCAAGAATTTTATTAAATTCTTCCGGATGCTCCATCATAGCAGCGTGTCCACATTTGTCTATCCAATACAAAGTTGAATTAGGCAATAATTTATCAAATTCTTCGGCAACATTGGGTGGAGTTACAGCGTCATTTTTACCCCAAATGATACAGGTTTCTGCTGTCATTTTTGGTAAATCCTTAGCCATATTATGACGAATTGCACTTTTGGCAATCGTTAAGGTTTTGATCAGTTTGATACGGTCATTTACCGTTGCGTAAACTTCATCGATAAGTTCGGGAGTTGCTATTGCAGGATCATAAAATACATCTTCAGCTTTCTTTTTGATGTATTCGTAATCACCTCTTTTTGGGTAACTATCTCCCATAGCACTTTCATAAAGACCAGAACTTCCGGTAATTACAAGTCCTGCTACTTTTTCAGGATATAGTTTTGTATGATAAAGAGCAATATGTCCTCCAAGAGAATTACCTAGCAAAATAACGCTGTCAAAGCCTTTAAAAGTAATAAAGTCTTTAACGTATTTCGCAAAGCTTTTTACGTTGGTTTTTAAAATACTTTGGGTGTATATTGGCAAATCCGGGATAACAACTTTGTATCCTTTCGTTGGGAAATATTCTGCTACAGCATCAAAGTTACTAAGGCCTCCCATTAAGCCATGTAAAATCACGATAGGAGTTCCTTCTCCAGCTTCATAATAGCTGTATTTGCCTTCTTTTTTGTAGTGTTTGTCCATTTAATTTAATGCCAATTTCAATTTGGACAAATATAGGGTTTAATAAATAAAAATGAATTTTTGCTGCCGTTTTTTAACTAGATAATTTTTGTCGAATTTATAAGTGGTTAAAAATCAGGTTTTATGGGTGTTTTTGGGATGTTTCCTAAATGTTAAGAAAAATGCATTATAACTAATTTTTTAAGAAATATAGTGCATAATTTTTTTGATCTCTAACTGTTATTGTTGATCAGCTAATTATTATCTAAAGTATTGATTGTCCATAAATTAAGGATAGTGGTAGGAAAGTGGTTAAACTTATTAACAAAGTGGTATTTAGTGGTAAAATGTGGTAATATTTTTTATATTTTTGCTGTATAACATATTAAAGTATTTTTCTTGAACACAATTGTTGGAACATATGAGTGTAAAGTCGATGCTAAAGGGAGGCTAATGATGCCTGCACCCTTAAAAAAGCAATTGGCTTCTTCTCTTCAGAACGGATTCGTTTTGAAGCGCTCCGTTTTTCAACCGTGTTTAGAACTGTATCCAATGGAAGAGTGGGACTTGATGATGCAAAAAATCAACAAGCTGAATCGTTTCGTAAAAAAGAACAATGATTTCATCAGAAGATTTACTGCCGGTGTAAAAGTGGTAGAGATTGATGCATTAGGAAGATTATTGGTTCCGAAGGATTTGGTAGCTTTTTCAAGTATTTCTAAAGATGTGGTTTTTTCATCTGCGGTTAATATTGTGGAGATTTGGGATAAAGATTTATATGAAAAATCAATAAGCGGCGAAGATATGGATTTTGCAGATTTAGCCGAAGAAGTAATGGGAAATATTAATGACGACGACAATGGAATATCATAATCCGGTTTTGCTTCATCCTACAGTTGATGGTTTAAATATTAAACCTGATGGCATATATGTAGATGTAACGTTTGGTGGCGGTGGTCATTCAAAGGAAATTTTGAAACGATTAGGGCCAAACGGAAAATTATTTGCTTTTGATCAGGATGAGGATGCTCTTGCAAATGCGCTGCCGGATGAACGGTTTACCTTAATTAATGAGAACTTTAGATTTATAAAAAGATTTCTTCGTTTTCATGGTGTTAAAAGTGTAGACGGGATTTTAGCTGATTTAGGGGTTTCGTCACATCAGTTTGATGTTCCGGAAAGAGGTTTCTCTACCAGATTTGATGCCGAACTGGATATGCGGATGAGTCAAAAAAATGATTTAAATGCTTACCGTGTGGTTAACGAATATGAAGAACAGGATTTACGTCGTGTTTTTTTTGATTATGGGGAGTTGAAAAACGCGCCGCTTTTAGCAAGAACAATTGTAGAGGCACGAGAACATCAGCCTATTAAAACTACAGATGATTTGAAAGACGTTTTAGCGAAATATTTGCCTGAAAGAGTTAAAAACAAAATATTGGCTCAGATCTATCAGGCGATTCGTATCGAGGTAAATCAAGAAATGGATGTTTTAAAAGAATTTATAGAGCAGTCTCTGGAAATTCTTAATCCAGGTGGAAGATTCTCAGTAATCTCTTATCATTCTCTGGAAGACAGATTAGTAAAGAGGTTTATTAAAAACGGAATGTTTGAAGGTGAGCCTGAGAGAGATTTTTACGGAAACTTTTCTGTTCCTTATAAAACAATAGGAAAACTGATTGTTCCGGACGATGCCGAGATTAAAATAAACAATCGGGCAAGAAGTGCAAAATTAAGAATTGCTGAGAAGATATAATATAAGGTAGAGAAAAATGAAAAGTGGTGGAGTATTTGGCATATTAAAAGCGAGGTTTCTTTTGAACGATGACGCAGTGAAAAACTGGAGATTCATTGTTTTTATAATTCTGCTGGCTATTTTGATGATTGCAAATACACAGCGATATGAACAAAAGGTTTTTGAAATAGCGAAACTGAATAATGAAGTAAAAGAATTGCGATCTGAATTTGTAGACCGACGTTCAGAGTTAATGAAATTGAAAATGGAATCAACAATATCGGATAAAATGCTTGAAAAACAGATTTTTCCATCAACGGTTCCTCCGGTTAAAATAGAAGTTAAAAAAGAAGAAGAAAAAAATTTCTTTAAAAGAATATGGCAGTAGACGATAAAAATATATCCTACAGAATTTACCTCGTAGCAGTTTTCATCTTTGTGATGGCAATTGCTATTGTTGTTAAGTTAACCAATATTCAATGGGTTGAAGGGGATTATTATAGAAAGCTGGCTAAACAACGTACCGTTAGAAATTTTGTGATTCCTGCAAACAAAGGAAATATCTATTCTGCTGACGGAAGTTTACTGGCAACGTCTATCCCTAATTATGAGATTAGATTTGATGCAAAAGCGCCAAAAACAGAGACGTTTGAGAAATATGTGAAAGCATTATCAGATTCCCTGGCAACAGTTTTAGACAGGCCTGGTGGTTATTATGAAAAAGAATTAAGGAAAGCAAGAGAGAATAAAAATCGTTACTATTTGATAGCCCGTAATTTGAGCTATACTGAATATGTAAAAATAAAAGGTTTTCCATTATTCAATTTAGGTGCTTTTAAAGGTGGGATTATAATTGAGCAGGAAACAGTTAGAAAACATCCGATAGGAAAAATTGCCGAAAGAACAATTGGTTACGATCGTATTGATCCTGCAACTGGAGTTGAAGTAGGTAAAGGAATCGAGTGGGCTTTTAAAAATTACCTGAACGGAAAAGACGGTAAAATTCTAAAGCAAAAAATTGCAAAAGGACAATGGAAACCTATTCGTGATGTTAATGAAGTTGATCCACAAGATGGTTTTGATGTAATTTCTACTATAGATGTTTTTATTCAGGATATTGCACACCATGCTTTATTGAAGCAATTAGAAGAATATGAAGCTGATCATGGTTGTGTGGTTGTTATGGAAACCGAAACGGGACATGTAAAAGCCATTTCGAATTTAGGAAGAGCAGAAGACGGATCGTATTATGAAACTACAAATTATGCTGTAGCAGAATCTCATGAGCCGGGATCTACTTTTAAATTAGTGGATTTAATGGCTATTTTAGATGATAAAGTAGCAGATACAAGTACGGTTTACGATAGTCACAACGGACAAGTGAAATATTATGGACGTTCTGTTACTGATTCGCACAGAGGAGGTTACGGGAAAGTTTCATTAGCACGTGGTTTCGAACTTTCATCAAATACGGTAATGGTTCAGGCGGTTTATGAAAATTATAAGAGCAATCCGTCTAAGTTTGTGAATCACATTAAGAGTTATGGATTAGATAAACCATTAGGATTGCATTTTAAAGGAGAAGGAAGACCTTATATACCACAACCCGGAGGTAAACACTGGTCAGGAGTTTCATTGCCATGGATGGCTTTTGGTTACGGAGTTTCGGTTACGCCAATGCAGACTTTGGCATTTTATAACTCAGTTGCTAATAATGGAGTAATGGTAAAACCTCAGTTTGTTTCTGAAATTAAAGAATGGAATAAAACCATCAAGAAATTTGATGTTGAAGTGATTAATCCAAAAGTATGTTCTCAGGAAACGATCAATAAATTAAGAGCAGTATTGCTTAATGTGGTTAAAAAAGGAACAGGATCTAAGTTGTATTCGAAAGATTTTTCGATGGCTGGTAAAACAGGAACAGCGCAGGTAAATTACGGAGGAAAAGAAGGGAAGTCGGCATTGTATTATGCCTCTTCTTTTGTGGGATATTTTCCGGCAGATCATCCTAAATATTCTTGTATTGTAGTAGTTCATAAACCTAATACAGCAAAAAACAACTATTACGGAGCAGATGTTGCGGGACCGGTTTTTAAACGAATTGCCCAAAAAATATTTACAGATGCGCCATCAACAAATAAAATTAAAAAACTGGATTCAAGAATTCCAAAACAAGAAGACAGTTATAATAAATATACGGCAGAGGCTAATAAAAAAACAAACCAAATTCCTGATTTAAAAGGAATGCCGGGAATGGATGCTATTGCTTTACTGGAGAATTTAGGTTTGAAAGTAAAAGTAAACGGAGTAGGAAAAGTAAAAAAACAGTCTTTACAGGCTGGGGAAAATATTAGTAAAAACACAACAATAGTATTAGAATTATCGTGAAAGTACTAAAAGACATATTATATAAAGTAGCTATTGAATCTGTAAACGGTTCGACTGAAATTGATATACATAAAATTGATTTTGATTCAAGAAAAATTGAAGAAAAAGATGTTTTTGTAGCGATTCGCGGATCATTGTCTGATGGGCATGATTATATAGAAAAAGCCATTCAATTGGGTGCGGTTGCAATTATTTGTGATGCATTGCCGGAGACTATAGAAAAAGGAATTACTTATATTAAAGTAAAAGATACCAATACAGCTTTGGCTTTTATGGCTGCTAATTATTTTGGAAATCCTTCTGAAAAATTAAAATTAGTTGGCGTTACAGGTACAAACGGAAAAACAACAATTGCGTCATTATTGTTTCAGTTATTTCAAAAAGCAGGCTTTAAAGTTGGTTTATTATCAACTGTAAAAATCATGGTTGATGAAACGGAATATAAGGCAACACATACAACACCGGATTCGATTACAATCAATCATTATTTAAATGAAATGATTGAGTCCGGGGTAACACACTGCTTTATGGAAGTGAGTTCACACGGAATTCATCAAAAACGTACAGAAGCTTTGCATTTTGAGGGTGGGGTTTTTACGAATCTGTCACACGATCATTTAGATTATCATCCCACTTTTGCAGAATACAGAGATGTAAAAAAATCTTTTTTTGATTCGTTGCCAAAAACTGCTTTTGCATTATCAAACATCGATGATAAAAACGGAACTGTGATGTTACAAAATACAGTTGCAAGAAAGTTTACTTATGCCTTGAAGTCTTATGCTGACTTTAAAGCGACAATATTAGAAAGTCAGTTATCAGGATTATTACTTAAAGTAAATGACAATGAAGTTTGGGTAAAACTTATTGGGACTTTTAATGCCTATAACGTTTTGGCAATTTACGGAACAGCGATAGAACTTGGGATGGATAGTCTTGAGGCACTTCGTTTATTGTCTGATTTAGAGAGTGTTTCAGGTCGATTTCAATATATTATTTCGGCAGGAAATATTACTGCAATTGTAGATTATGCGCATACGCCGGATGCTTTAGACAATGTTTTAAAAACGATAACAGATATCCGTACCAAAAACGAACAGTTGATTACTGTTGTGGGCTGCGGAGGAAACAGAGATAAAACAAAGAGACCAATTATGGCTAAAATTGCTACAGATCTTAGTGATAAAGCAATTCTAACCTCTGACAATCCAAGAAATGAGGATCCTGAAGTGATTCTTGATGAGATGGAAAAAGGAGTTGAAGCTCATAATTATAAAAAGATATTGAGAATTACGGATAGAAAACAGGCTATAAAAACAGCTTGTCAATTGGCTCAGCCAAATGATATTATTCTAATTGCCGGTAAAGGGCATGAAACATATCAGGAAATAAATGGTGTTCGAAACCATTTTGATGATATGGAAACAGTAAGAGAAATTTTAGATCAATTAGGAAAGTAAAGTTTAAACGGTTAATTGGTTGTTCGTTTATCGAATAATTACTAAATCAAAAACTAACGAATCAACAAAATAACAATTAAACAAATAAACCAAGATATATGCTATACTATTTATTTGAATATTTAGACAAAACATTAGATATACCAGGAACTGGAGTTTTTCAGTATATCACCTTCAGATCGGCTTTGGCATTGATGCTTTCATTGCTTTTGTCAACTATTTACGGAAAAAGAATTATAAACTTTTTGCGTAAACAGCAAGTTGGCGAAACCGTTCGTGAGTTAGGTCTGGCTGGTCAAAATGAAAAAGCAGGAACACCAACAATGGGAGGACTGATTATCATTTTTGCAACACTTGTACCTGTTTTGTTATTTGCTCGTTTGCATAATATTTATATCGTATTGCTTATTGTGACTACACTTTGGATGGGCACAATTGGGTTTGTAGATGATTATATTAAAATATTCAAAAAAGACAAACAAGGACTTAAAGGAATCTTTAAAGTTATTGGACAAGTTGGTTTGGGGATTATCGTTGGTGCTGTTCTTTATTTTAACCCTGCTGTAACAGTAAGAACTGATACAGGCAGAACAGATGTTTTTAGAACAACAACAAATACAACTGTAGTTTTACCTGCACCAATTGAGGAAAAATCTACGGCAACAACAATTCCGTTTGTTAAAAATAATGAATTTGATTATGCCGAATTATTAGCCTGGACAGGTGAAGGATACGAAAAATGGGCTTGGTTGATTTTTATTCCAGTTGTTATTTTCATCATTACTGCGGTTTCAAACGGAGCTAATTTAACAGATGGAATTGACGGTCTCGCCGCAGGAACCTCGGCAGTATCCGTTCTGGCGCTCGGGATATTCACATTTGTTTCGGGAAATATTATTTTCTCAAATTATCTAAACATTATGTACATCCCCAATTCTGGAGAGATGACAGTTTTTATATCTGCATTTGTAGGGGCATTAATTGGATTTCTTTGGTACAACTCTTATCCTGCCTCGGTTTTTATGGGGGATACGGGAAGTTTGACTATTGGTGGAATCATTGCAGTTTTGGCAATTGCAGTCCGTAAAGAATTATTGATCCCGCTATTGTGTGGAATCTTCTTGGTAGAAAATTTCTCAGTGGTTTTGCAAGTAAGTTATTTTAAATTCACGAAGAAGCGTTTTGGTGAAGGCCGAAGAATTTTTCTGATGTCGCCATTACATCATCATTATCAAAAGAAAGGATATCATGAAAGTAAAATTGTAACCAGATTCTGGATCGTTGCCATCATGTTAGCCATATTATCAATCGTTACTTTAAAACTTAGATAGATGAGATTGGTAGTTTTAGGAGGAGGAGAAAGTGGAGTAGGAACCGCTATTCTGGGGAAGAAAAAAGGATATGAAGTTTTTGTATCTGATTTTGGAAAAATAAAAGAAAGCTATAAAGAAGTTCTCATAATTAATGGAATTGCTTGGGAAGAAGAAAAACATACCGAAGACCTGATTTTAAATGCTGACGTAGTAATGAAAAGTCCGGGAATTCCAGAGAAATCCCCCATAGTACAGAAGCTTATTGGTGCAGGAATTAAGGTGATTTCAGAAATTGAATTTGCTAAACCTTTTACCGAAGCATTGACAATTGGAATTACAGGAAGCAATGGTAAGACAACGACAACAATGCTTACGCATCATTTGTTGAAATCAGCAGGATTAAATGTTGGTTTAGGAGGAAACATCGGAAAAAGTTTTGCCTGGCAGGTTGCCGAAAATAAATACGATGCCTATGTTCTTGAATTAAGTAGTTTTCAGCTCGACGGAATTATAGATTACAGGCCGGATATTGCCATTATTACGAATATTAGTCCAGATCATTTAGACCGATATGAGTATAAATATCAAAACTATATTGACTCGAAGTTTCGAATAACAATGAATCAGACTGAGAGCGATTATCTTATTTACGATGCAGATGATGAAGCGATTTCAGAATGGTTAAAAAATAACACAACAAAAGCAAAATTAATTCCTTTTTCATTGTCTAAAACATTCGATGAAGGGGCTTCTATAAATAACAACAAAATGGAAATAAAGATCAACCAAGAAGAGTTTACAATGGAAACAGAATACATTGCGTTAGAAGGAAAACATAACATGAAAAACGCAATGGCAGCAAGCTCTGTAGCAAAATTGATGCAAATTAGAAATGCAACAATACGCGAAAGTTTATCTAATTTTCAAGGTGTAGAACACCGTTTAGAAAAAGTATTAAAAATTCAGAATGTTCAATATATCAACGATTCTAAAGCAACAAATGTAAATGCTACTTTCTTTGCTTTAGACAGCATGAATGTTCCAACAGTTTGGATTGTTGGAGGTGTTGACAAAGGAAATGATTACAACGAATTGATGTCGTTGGTTCGTGAAAAAGTAAAAGCAATTATATGCCTGGGAGTTGATAATCATAAAATCATCAATGCTTTTGGAAATGTAGTTGACATTATGGTAGAAGTAAATAATATGAACGATGCTGTAAAAACGGCACAACGTTTAACAGAAAAAGGCGATGCTGTTTTATTGTCTCCAGCCTGCGCAAGTTTCGATTTATTCGAAAACTATGAAGATCGTGGAAAACAATTTAAACAAGCGGTTCACAATTTATAATTTTAGATTTCTGATTTTAGATTTTAGATTGTTTTCTAAACTTTGAATTCAAAAATATAATATAAGTTCTTTTAATTATGACGACGGATGAAATGAAGTTGAGAACAAAAAAGTTCTCTTTGATGATAATTGATTTAGCAGAAAAATAGCCAACTACATATATTGTGAAGGTAGTTGCTAATCAAATAGTGAGAAGCGGTACATCGGTTGGAGCAAATTATAGAGCAGTTTGCAGAGCAAGAAGTGATAGGGAATTTGTTTCTAAAATGAATATAGTTTTAGAAGAATCTGATGAAACTTTATTTTGGCTGGAAATTATTAAAGAAAAAATGTGGGTTGCAAAATCTGAGTTAGAAATAATTTGGAAAGAAGGAAATGAGTTAACTGCCATTTTTGTCAGCAGTTTAAAAACAGTAAACAACAGGATTAACAATAAAAATTAAAAGATAAGATTTTAAAATAATCTAAAATCTAAAATCAGAAATCTAAAATGAAAGAACTAGTAAACAAATTAAAAGGAGATAGGGTAATATGGTCATTCGTGGCTTTATTGGCGTTGTTTTCGTTTATGCCTGTTTTTAGTGCGAGTAGTAATTTGGCTTACATAGGTCACGGAACCGGAAATACACTGGGATATTTGGTAAAACATTTAGCTCACGTTTGTATTGGTTTCCTGATTATTTATTGGGTACACAGAGTACCATATCATTATTTCAGGGCGATTTCGAAAATTGCTTTGCCTGTTGTGTGGTTTTTATTGCTTTACACATTGCTAAAAGGTACTGTAATTGCAGGAGCAAATGCAAGTCGATGGATTCAGGTGCCATTTATAGGTATTACGTTTCAAACTTCGACTTTGGCTGCCAGCATATTATTTATATATGTTGCACGTTATTTGTCAAAAACCAGAGAAGAAAATGAGCCTTTTCAAACGTCGTTAATACAGCTTTGGCTACCTGTTTTTATAACATTGGTACTTATTTTACCGGCTAACTTTTCGACTACAGCGTTGATTTTTTCTATGGTAATTATGTTGACTTTTATTGGCAGATATCCGCTAAAATATATCGGTTTTATCATTGGTTCAGGAATCGGAATGCTGTTGTTTTTTCTTTTAGTGGCAAAAGCTTTTCCGGATTCAAGATTCTTTAGCAGGGTATCTACATGGGAAAGCCGTATTTCGAACTTTACCACAGACAAGCCTGATGAAGATGATTATCAAATTGAAAAAGCAAAAATTGCAATTGCGTCAGGAAAATTAGGAGGATTAGGACCTGGAAAAAGTGTTCAGAAGAATTTTTTACCACAATCATCTTCAGATTTTATTTATGCAATTATTGTCGAAGAATATGGTTTAGTTGGTGGAGTTTCTATATTGATTTTATATCTGTTGCTGTTATTTAGATTTGTAATTGCATCACATAAAGCCAATACTTTATTTGGGAAATTAGTCGTCGTCGGGCTTGGTTTTCCTATGATATTTCAGGCGATGATTAATATGGCAGTTGCAGTAGAATTATTGCCGGTAACAGGACAAACATTGCCATTGATTAGTAGTGGAGGTAGTTCGATCTGGATGACGTGTTTCTCTCTTGGAATTATCATTAGCGTGACCAAAAAAGAAGAAGAAATTGCCGAAGAACAAGAAGAAAAAGAAAGACGAAAAGAAGCGCTTCAACGATTAATTGATAAAGAACTGGGACAAGAAGATTTAGTTTATAACGAAAAAGAACCGGTTTATGAAGAAGAAGGAATGTATTCGATAGAAGATAATTCCAGAAATCCAATGAATGCGGTTTTAAATAAATAAGATTAAAAGAATAATTTTTAAAGCGAATAACTTTTTAAAATATGACAAATTATAAATTCATACTAAGTGGTGGCGGAACAGGAGGACATATTTATCCTGCAATTGCTATTGCTAATGAATTAAAAACACAATTTCCTGATGCTGAGTTTCTTTTTGTAGGGGCGCAGGACAAAATGGAAATGCAAAAAGTGCCTCAGGCCGGTTATGAAATAAAAGGGCTCTGGATTGCGGGTTTACAAAGAAAATTAACGTTGCAAAATTTGATGTTTCCGCTAAAATTGGCAACAAGTTTGCTAGAGTCAAGGCGAATCATCAGACAGTTTAAACCAAATGTGGTAATAGGAACTGGTGGTTTTGCGAGCGGACCTTTGTTGCAGGCTGCAGGAGGAGCAGGAATTCCGACAGTGATTCAGGAACAAAATTCATTTCCCGGGATTACCAATAAATTATTGAGTAAAAAAGCCAATGCAATTTGTGTGGCGTATGAAAATTTAGAGCGATTTTTTCCAAAAAATAAAATCATTCTAACAGGAAATCCGGTTCGCCAGGATTTAATTGATATTGAAAGTAAACGTGATGAAGCAATTACCTTTTATGGATTAGATCCTAATAAAAAAACATTGTTGGTTTTAGGCGGAAGTTTAGGGGCAAGAAGAGTGAATCAGTTAATTGAGAAAGAATTGCATAATATGCTTTCACAAGATGTTCAGGTGATCTGGCAATGTGGAAAATTATATTTTGAAGATTATAAAAAACATAATCAACAACATGTACGAGTAGTTGATTTTATCGAAAGAATGGATTTTGTATATGCGGCGGCAGATGTGATTATTTCACGCGCAGGAGCGTCATCAGTATCAGAATTATGTATTGTGGGGAAACCGGTAATTTTTATTCCGTCACCAAATGTAGCCGAAGACCATCAAACAAAAAATGCTCAGGCAATTGTTGATGCTAAAGGAGCAATTTTGCTGAAAGAATTAGAATTAGACAGTCAGTTTAGTATTGTTTTTGAAGCTTTGCTGAAAGATCAGGGAAAACAAAAACAGTTAAGTGATAATATCAAAAAACTGGCAATGCCAAACGCTACAAAAGTTATTGTAGATCAGATTAAAAAGTTGTTATAATGTAACTTTTTATGAAAATTATAGAACAAAATTAAAAATTTAGAACGCTATTTTTAAGCGTTTTGAGTTATTAAAGTAATAAAATTACAAAGGCTTAAGTACTAGTTTTTTATAAAATAAAACAACTTGTAAATAGCTCAAAATTAAATAGAAATGAATTTAAATCAGATACAGAACGTTTATTTTATTGGCATTGGAGGCATCGGAATGAGTGCTCTGGCCCGCTATTTTAAAAATATCGGGAAACAGGTTTCAGGTTACGATAAAACGCCATCAATGTTGACTACTGAGTTAATTGAAAGCGGTATTGATATTCATTTTGAAGATAATATTAATCTAATTCCTTCTGATTATTTTGTAGAAAATACATTAGTGATTTTTACACCTGCAGTGCCTGCTACACATTCTGAATGGCATTATTTTATCGAAAGAAATTACGAAATTAAAAAACGTGCCGAAGTTTTAGGAATTATTACCAAAGACACTTTTAGTTTTGCTGTTGCCGGAACACATGGAAAAACAACAACGTCAAGTATTTTGGGCCATATTTTATATGAAAGTGGGGCTGATGTTACTGCTTTTGTGGGTGGAATAGTAGAGAATTACAACTCTAATTTAATAGGAAATGGTAAGACTGTAACCGTTGTAGAAGCAGATGAATTCGATCGTTCGTTTTTGTATTTACATCCTAATATTGCCTGCATAACCTCAATGGATGCAGATCATCTTGATATTTACGGAACAAGTGAGGCAATCGAAGCTTCGTTTGTGGAGTTTGCTTCGAAAGTAGAAGATAAAAACAATCTGTTTATAACAAAAGAATTGCCTCTTGAAGGAGTGCAATGTGCTATAAATGAAGATGCTGTATATAAGGCTTTCAATGTTCGTATTGAGAACGGAAGTTATGTTTTTGATGTGCAGACGCCATCAGAAATAATGAAAGATTTACATTTTGGATTGCCTGGAAAACACAATTTAATGAATGGATTAATGGCAATTGCAATGGCAAAAACGTTTGGTACGCCGACTGATTTGATTGCAAAAGCTATTGCATCATTCAACGGAATCAGAAGACGTTTTTCGTATCAGATCAAATCAGATAAATTAGTTTATATAGATGATTATGCACATCATCCAACGGAAATAAATGCGGTACATCAGGCTGTTAGGGAATTGTATCCGGATCGTAAAGTTTTGGCGATTTTCCAGCCCCATTTATTTAGCAGAACGAGAGATTTTGCTGACGGATTTGCCGAAAGTTTATCTCAGTTTGATGAAGTATTTTTAATGGATATTTATCCGGCACGCGAATTACCGATGGAAGGGATTACATCAGATTGGCTGTTGGGAAAAATGACAAATTTGAACAAAAAAATTGTTACAAAAAATGATTTATTAGCGGAGATCAAAGCCAGTGATGCGCCAATAATTGTAACAATAGGAGCTGGTGATATTGGAGAAATGGTGCCGTCAATCAAAAAAATGCTAAATGAAAATATTTAATTGGACAAATATTCGATTAGTACTCATTTTAGGGCTTGTTCTTTTTTTATATTCTTTTGCCCAGCATCGAAATGGGGATCGAAAATTAAAGAAATCGATGGTTGTTTTTGTAGGAGAAAATACGCTTTTTGTAAAGCCGGAAACGGTTAATAAATTGTTGATAGAAAATAAAAGAGACGCTTCCAGTATCCGAAAAGATGAGTTAGATTTGAATAAGATTGAGAAAACCCTTGATACGCAAGAGATGATTGAAAAGTCAGATGTTTTTGTAAGTATCGATGGTGTTCTAAAAGCGGTAGTAAAACAGAAGACACCAATAGCGAGAGTTTATGATGGTGTTACCTCTTTTTATATTGACTATGAGGGAAATAAAATGCCTTTATCAGACAATCATACCGCTCGGGTTCCTCTTGTTTCCGGGGCAATTAATGAAAAAAATAACGAAGATTTAGCTACTTTATTTCGCACAATTTATGACGATGCGTTTTTGAAAAAAAACATCATTGCAATACAAATTATGCCTAATGGTAGCTTAAAAATGTTTAATAGAAATTATAATTACTTCATTGATTTTGGCAGAACGATGAATGTTGATAAGAAATTTAATAACTACAAGGCCTTTTTTCAAAAAGCGGTTTTAGATAGTTCGTTATATAAATATAGTAAGATTGACCTTAGGTTTACGGAACAAGTAGTTTGCACAAAATAATAGAAAATGGAAAAAGATAACATTGCAGTAGGTCTAGATATTGGAACGACAAAGATAGTTGCCATGATCGGCAAGAAGAATGAGTATGGAAAGTTGGAAATTTTGGGTATTGGAAAATCCAAAAGTTTAGGAGTTGCGAGAGGAGTTGTAAACAACATCACGCAAACTATCCAGTCCATTCAGCAAGCAATACTTGAAGCAGAAAACAATTCAGGTTATAAAATAAAGGATGTTGTTGTGGGTATTGCCGGGCAGCACATCAGAAGTATTCAGCATACAGATTACATCAGCCGTAACAATCCGGAAGAAGTAATTGGCGAAAAAGATATTCAGCTTTTGATTGACCAGGTAAATAAACTGGCCATGTTACCCGGAGAAGAAATTATTCATGTTTTGCCACAGGAATTTAAAATCGATGGGCAATCTGAAATTAAAGAACCTATCGGGATGTACGGCGGAAGATTAGAGTCTAGTTTTCACGTAGTGGTTGGTCAGGCATCGTCTATCAGAAATGTTGGAAGATGTATTCAGAGTTCAGGAATCGAATTGTCAGGTTTAACATTAGAACCATTGGCTTCTGCAGATGCAGTTTTAAGTCAGGAAGAAAAAGAAGCGGGTGTAGCTTTGATTGATATTGGTGGGGGAACAACAGATTTAGCCATTTTTAAAGATGGTATCATTCGTCATACTGCAGTGATTCCGTTTGGAGGAAATGTTATTACAGATGATATTAAAGAAGGTTGTTCGATTATCGAAAAACAAGCAGAGCTTTTAAAAATAAAATTCGGATCAGCCTGGCCGGGAGAAAATAAAGACAACGAGATTGTTTCTATTCCGGGGTTAAGAGGAAGAGAGCCCAAAGAGATTTCGCTTAAAAACTTATCTAAAATTATCCATGCACGTGTGGTGGAAATCGTAGAGCAGGTTTTTGCAGAAATTAAAGCATATGGACACGAAGATCCGCGCAAAAAATTAATCGCAGGAATTGTTCTTACAGGTGGTGGCGCTCAACTAAAACATATTAAACAATTAGTAGAGTACATTACAGGTATGGATACCAGAATTGGATATCCAAATGAGCATTTAGCAGGAAATTCGAGCGAAGAAATTTCTAGTCCGTTATTTGCAACCGCAGTTGGTTTGGTAATGAACAGCATTGAAAATAGCACACAAAGTGCCGTTAGAATGGAGTTGGTAAACGAACAGCCAAAAGTGGTGTACAGAAATGTGCCTGCACAGCCACAAATAAGACACGTACACGAAGTTGAAGAAAACTACGTTGAAAGAGTAGAAACATTTGAGCAGCCAAGAGAAGTTAGAAATAATGTAGCTGTAAAAGATGAATCTACTGAAACTAAAATTAGAAGATCATTTTTTGATAGATATGTCGACAAAATCAAAGATTTTTTAGACAACGCAGAATAGAGTAATAAGAGAAAAGGAATTACTTTTTGCCCCAAGTCAAGAAGTAAAAAATGTATTAAATAAGAATTTCAAAAACCAAAAAGATGATGAGCAACTCAGAATTTGGAAGTATTTCATTTGATTTACCAAAAAACCAATCAAATGTTATCAAAGTAATAGGTGTAGGTGGAGGTGGTAGTAATGCTATCAACCATATGTTTAAGCAAGGTATTAAAGGCGTTGATTTCATCGTTTGTAATACTGATTCACAAGCACTACAAAACAGTTCGGTACCTAATAAAATTCAATTAGGTATGAATCTGACAGAAGGTCTTGGAGCAGGAGCAAATCCTGATGTAGGACAGCAATCTGCTATTGAAAGTATCGCTGATATCGAAAAAATGTTAGACCGTGGTACTAAGATGGTATTTATTACCGCTGGTATGGGTGGTGGTACTGGTACTGGTGCAGCTCCGGTAATTGCACAATTGGCCAAAGAAAGAGAAATCCTTACTGTTGGTATCGTTACTATTCCTTTTCAGTTCGAAGGGAAAGTACGTCAGGAACAAGCACTTTTAGGAATCGAAAAATTGCGTAAGCAAGTCGATTCACTAATTGTAATTAATAATAATAAGTTAAGAGAAGTATACGGAAATCTTGGTTTTAAAGCAGGATTCTCGAAAGCAGATGAAGTTTTGGCAACAGCCTCAAGAGGTATTGCTGAAGTAATTACGCACCATTATACTCAAAATATCGATTTACGTGATGCTAAAACTGTTTTATCAAACAGTGGAACAGCTATCATGGGATCTTCTGTTGCTGAAGGTGAAAACAGAGCAAAAGATGCTATCGTTTCAGCATTGGACTCTCCGTTGTTAAACGACAACAAAATTACAGGAGCCAAAAACGTATTGTTGCTTATCGTTTCTGGATCAAACGAAATTACATTGGATGAGATTGGAGAAATCAATGATCACATTCAGGTAGAAGCAGGTCATAATGCTAATATTATCATGGGAGTTGGTGAAGACGAAACTCTTGGTGATGCTATTGCCGTGACTATTATTGCAACAGGTTTTGATGTTGAACAACAAAATGAAATTGTAAATACAGAACCTAAAAAAATCATTCACACGTTAGAAGATGAGCAAAGAAGTGTTCATAATTTATCGAATAAATCAGTGACTTCTTTTGATGTAAATGCAGAAACACCTACTGCAAAATCTGAAGAGAAAATTGTTTTTGATTTAATGGATGATGAAGATACGGAAATGCCGTTTACAGCTACGCATGTTGCTCCAGTTGAAGTTGCTCCAATTGAAGTTGCACCAGTTACTGTTAATCCATCAGCGAATATTGCAAGCAATCCATCAATGAATGTTACAGGGAATCCGTCAGCGAATGTTGCAGGAAATCCGCAAATGAATAAGGAAGAATTAGTGGTTATGTCTGAGTTTATTAAAAATCTTGATGTAACTTTCGAAATTGTTTCGCCTATTACAGATATTGATTTTACTATTACAACTCCGGAAATGCAAACTTTCCAGGAAATAAAACCAATTCAGCAAGTTCAACAAAGAACTTTCGAAAGAGAAGAACAAACGACTTTCTCATTTGATTTGCCTCTTTTTAGATCAGAACCTGAAGTAAAGAAAGAACCGGTTGCAGAACAGGAAAATAAAATTTTGTTCGAATTATCAAATGAAACCCGTAATATTAAAGTAAATGATCCGGTTCAGTTTGTACCGGTTACAGAAATTTCGGATAAAGGAATTATCAAATATTCTTTAGAAGAGTATATGGAGGTTGAGAATGAGTTAGTAACATCAAAACCAGTGGATAAGGTGGTAGAAGAAGTAATTCCTGCGGAATTAAATATCACCATGAAGCAAAAAGTTGATTTTGCAAGTGAAGCTCATTTTACAACAACTTCAGAGGTTTCTCCAATGGAATTAACAATCGAGGAAACTTTACGTTTAAGAGCTGAAGAAAGAAGAAAGAAACTAAAAGAATTTAATTATAAATTCCATAATAATGTTTCCAGAATTGATGAACTTGAAAAAGAGCCTGCTTACAAAAGATTAGGTATTGATTTATCAAACTCACAATCAAACAATAACAATTCGAGAATATCAGTTGGAACAGATAGTAACAACGATTTGCAATTGCGTTCAAACAATTCATTTTTGCACGACAATGTAGATTAATTTTATAATCCTAATAAAAAAAGATAGCCCGAAAATTGGATTTAATTTTCGGGTTATTTTTTTTATCTTCGCACAGAATTTAAAATTTGACTTCTTTAATGTACTTTTTAAGTTAATCTTATTATAAGTGAGAAGTCGAGAATGAACTTTTAATATTGATATCAATTATAGGTATTACCTATTTAAATAAAAAACTAAGATGAGTTTACAAGCATTAATCATGGACGAGATTAAAACCGCCATGAGAGCAAAAGATACAGTAGCGTTAGAAGCGTTAAGAGCCATTAAATCTGAAATGTTATTAGCTGCAACTGCATCAGGTTCTAAAGAAGAATTATCAGAAGACGAAGAAATTAAATTACTTCAAAGACTGGTTAAAACCCGTAAGGAAAGTGCTCGTATTTTTACAGAACAAAACCGTCCTGATCTGGCTGAGCCTGAATTAGCACAAATTGCTGTAATCGAAAAATTTCTGCCTGCACAATTAAGTGAAGAAGAAGTAGAAGCTGTAATTGCAAAGATTATTGCTGAAACAGGAGCTTCAGGAATTGCTTCAATGGGTAAAGTTATGGGATTAGCTTCTGCACAATTAGGAGGAACAGCTGAAGGAAAAACAATTTCTACAATTGTTAAGAAATTATTGGTTTAAAAAATTGAGATTTTGGAATTCAGATTCAATCTAAAATCTGAATTCTAAAATCAAAATCTATAATAAAATGACCGCGTAGTTCAACTGGATAGAATATCAGATTTCGGCTCTGAGGGTTGGGGGTTCGAACCCCTCCGCGGTCACAAAAAAGCAGGCAAAGTACACATGTATTTTGCCTGCTTTTTTATTTCATTAAATTAAGATTATCTCCTGTTTTTAATTATCAATAGTAATATTGAATTTCTAATTCGACCTATTCAATTTCTAATACTACATATACAATCAAATTGTAACTTAATAAAGCATTTTTTGATACTCAAATCGAAATGTTTTTATAAGGCTTCATTTTCTTCTTTGTTACTATGAAATTTTCTTCAATATTTTAGTAAGAAATACCCCGATATGTCCAACTTAAAACTTTTGGAGGTAAAAATAAGTCATAATAACGGCAATATTTGAACAAGTAAATAGTGCTAACCGCTATGCCTGGTTGGGTTTGTTGAAATTTAGCCGTAATAATTTTGCAATCAGCATATTATACTTATTGTCTCACTTTTTATTATAAAAAATAATTAAGAATAAAATGACTATTTGAGAATTGACAATTCATGATCTGTTTTTAAATAAAATTCTCTTAAAAAGTTTGGTTTTTAATCAATCAGCCTTCAAACACATTAACAATATCCTTAAGTCAGAAAAATTGAAATAAGCTATAAAAAATGCTCGCTTCTTAAAGTTTTTTTTTCTAAAATTCATAATTGAACTGGTAATGAATGTTTCGGGGTGCTTTTAATGAAATGTATTATATGTAAAGAAATGAGATGATAAAGTTTAAAAAGCATAGGGTTAGTGAAAATTAGGAAATGAATTTAAAAATTTAAAAGAATGAGTTAAAAAAGAAAACCGGATGGAGAGAAAAATCAGGAAAAAATTGAGAAAAAATGAAAACAAAATGAATAGAATAAAAATGAAAATGAACAAAAATTTACTTATTGTATTGACCTTTCTATTATTTAATATAATAGGGTACGGGCAAAATACTTGGTTAGGAGGTACTCAGGCATGGGATTTAGCTACAAATTGGAGCTATGGCGCAAGACCATTACCAGAGGATGATGTATTAATTCCGAATGTGCCTATTCAACCAATAATAACTTCAAGCGTAAGATGTAATTCTATCAAACTATCAAATTCAGTTTCAGGTGGAGTTATTTCTTTAACTATAAACGGAGTTGGTCTTCTTACGGTAAATTCAATAGAAATGATGGCTATCGGAAGAAGTAGTTTATATATTGGTACAGGAAAAATAATAGTAAGAGACAATATTGTAATGCATGGCACAAGCCTTCAAAATGATATAACTTTTACTGGAGCAGGAAGTTTAACTATCGGGGGCAAAATTAGTGGAGGTAAATTAGTTGCCGGCTCGGGATCAGTAAATTATAACGGAGAAACATTAACTCAGGAAGTTGGTGACTACACATATAATGATTTAACGCTTTCAGGTAGTGGGACAAAAATAATTGAATCTAATACTACAGTAACAGATATACTTTCGATGGAAGGTACGGCAACAACGTCTGCACCGCCAAAGTATGGTCCAGGAGCAACATTACAATATAGTAGTACTCAATCACACGCAGCTGGTCCTGAATGGTTATCATTATTCGATGCCGCAGGAGGAATCATAATTGTTGGTCCAGGACCTGTAACTATTACAGCAGTTAATAAAGTTCTAGGAGACGACATACCGCTTACAATATCTGATGGAGCATCATTAGTAATTTCAGGGCAATCTAATTTTTCTTTGGGAGGTGATTTTATGAACGATGGATCATTAGTATCTGATGGATTGGTTTATATCAGTGGTGACGCTTTGGCTCAGAGTATTGATGGTTTTACATCAAAAGCAATTGTTTTTTCTAAAAATGCAGGTACAGCTACCTTTACCCATAATATGATTTCAGAGAAATTAGAAATTAATGGTTCAGGGACTCTTAATCTGGGGAATGGCACGCGAAGTCTGACTCATACGTTTACAGATTGGATTAGAACTCAGGGAACATTAAATGGCGGAACAAGTCTTTTTAAAATTTCAGGAAATGTTATTGGAACTGGAGGGACATTTATCCCAGGTACCGGTACTGTAGACTTTAATGGACAAGCTCAAAATTTAGGAGCAGGATCAATAACCTATAATAATTTATCCCTCTCAGGAGCAGGAACTAAGACCTTTGGAGCAAAAACTACAATCAACGAAACTTTTTCTATATTGGATGGAGTGGTTGCTGATCTTACGGCTAATTTAATGCATACTGCCAAAAGTATAAAACTGGGTGCTGCAGCTGGATCTGGCGGGTCATGGGGAAGCTCAGTTTCAAATGCAGTTAATAAAAACAACATTTTTTTTGCTTCAAATAATGGTATTGTAAATGTTGGACCAACAATAGTAATAGGTACTGAAAACTTAGCGGCATTCAGCACTACTTATGGTACTCCATCAGCAACAAAAAGCTTTACTATATCAGGAACAGATATGCTGGCAGGAATTGTAGTTACGGCTCCTGCAGGATTTGAAGTAAGTACAAATGAAACTACTTTTACAAATACAATTAATATCGGAAATACAGGAACTATTGCGTCTACAAACGTTTTTGTGAGACTAAAAGAAACAGCTCCGGCAGGAGAATATTCAGGAAATATACTTCTAACAAGTACTAGTACAGCTAATGTAAATATATCAATAGCGACAAGTACTGTAAATAAAGCATTATTGACTATCACAGCTGATAATATATCTAAAATGTACGGAGACGTGAATCCATCTTTAACTTTTAAATATAGTGGATTTAAAAATGATGATACAGAATCTGATTTAGAAACCCTGCCTATCGTGAGTACTACAGTAGTAACAATGAGTCCTGTAGGTTATTATGATATCGACTTTAGTAAGGCTAAAAGCGATAATTATGAATTTGATTATGTTTTAGGTCTCTTTGAAGTAAAAGCGTATAGTAATGCAGGTTTGATTGATTTGGCTATTAGTGAAGGGATTTTAAGTCCTGCTTTTTCAGAGGCAGAACTAAATTATGTAACGACTGTACCTAATGACATTACCAGTGTAAAATTAACACCAGTTACCGAAAATCTTTATGGAAAAGTAGAAATAAATGGAGTAGAGGTTGCCAGCGAAACTGCTTCTGGGGAAATTCCGCTACAAATTGGAGAAAATACAATTACTACAATAGTAACAGCTCAGGATGGAACGATTAATACTTATACTGTAATTGTTACAAGAGAACCTTCTTCTAATGCAGGTTTGACAGATTTAGCTCTTAGCGAAGGAACTTTAAGCCCTGCTTTTACAGAAGGAAATACAGATTATACAGCTACAGTGCCTAATGATGTTACCAGTATGACTATTACACCAGTTGCTGCTGACACTACAGCAACAATAATAGTAAATGGAGTAGAAGTACCAAGCGGAACTGCTACAGGAGAAATTCCGCTACAAATTGGAGAAAATACGATTACTACAGTAGTAACTGCTCAGGACGGAACTATTAGCACTTATACAGTAATTGTGACAAGAGAGCCTTCTTCTAATTCAGGTTTGATTGATTTAGCTCTTAATGAAGGAACTTTAAGTCCAGCTTTTACAGAAGGAAATAAAGATTATACAGCTATAGTACCTAACAATGTTGCCAGTATGACTATTACACCAGTTGATGCTGATCCTACAGCAACAATAACAGTAAATGGAGTAGAAGTGATAAGCGAAACTGCTTCTGGGGAAATCCCGCTACAAGTTGGTGAAAATACGATTACTACAATAGTAACTGCTCAGGACGGAACTATTAGCACTTATACAGTAATTGTTACAAGAGAACCTTCTTCTAATTCAGGTTTGATTGATTTAGCTCTTAGTGAAGGAACTTTAAGTCCAGCTTTTACAGAAGGAAATACAGATTATACAGCTATAGTACCTAATGATGTTACCAGTATAACTATTACACCAGTTGCAGCTGATGCTACAGCAACAATAACGGTGAATGGAGTAGAAGTACCAAGCGGAACTGCTGCAGGAGAAATCCCGCTACAAGTTGGTGAAAATACAATTACTACAGTAGTAACTGCTCAGGATGGAACCATTAGCATTTATACGGTGATTGTTACAAGAGAAGAGGCTCCAGCTCCTGATAATGCAGGTTTATCTGATATTGTCATTAATGACGGTTCTTTAAGCCCGGCTTTTAATACAGATACAAACGATTATAGAGTAGAAGTACCTTATGAGACCAATTCAATTGTAATTACTCCGGTAACAATTGATCCGACTGCAACGGTTGAAATGATCATTAACGGAATAACTATTAGTGATAATACAGCTCCAATAGATTTAAATGTAGGCGAAAATGTTATCACAGTAATTGTTACAGCTGAGGATGGCACACAAGAAACTTACACTATTGTCGTAAATAGGGCAGATGCTGTACCACAGGCAATTATACCTACAAATATCATTACTCCAAATGGAGATGGTAAGAATGATTTTTGGATAATTTCTGGTATTGATTCATATCCAAACAATTCAGTTAAAGTTTTTGACCGAGCAGCAAGAATAGTGTATTCTAAAAATAGCTATAACAATGATTGGGATGGTTCTTACAATGGAGCACCGCTTACTCAGGATACTTATTACTATCTAATTGATCTTGGAAATGGTCAATCTAAAATTAAAGGGTTCATTACAATTATTAGGGACTAATAATTAGGATAAAAAGAAACAAAGAATAGTAAAAATGGTTAGAGAATAACCAAACAGACATGAGTGTAATGAAAATTAAATCAATGAGAACAATCTATATACAGGTAATTATGTTCCTGATTATATTAGGAACGAATACCGCAAATGCGCAGTTAACGGAATATGAGTCAATGTATTTTCAAAATCAGTATTTAAACAATCCGGCGATGGCCGGAAGAGATGAAGGAATAAAATTGAACATAGGCTACCAAAGACAATGGGATCAGGTACCGGGAAATCCGATACTGATGAATGCCACTATCGAATACAATTCTGGAAACAGGGCCGGACTAGGACTAAATGTTAATAGTGACAAAGCTGGTTTAATCAGTAGAACAAGAATATTGGCAACCTATGCTTATCATCTACCAATAGGACTTGAAGAAAAGCTGAATTTTGGTTTGTCTGCAGGTGCAAAATTTGCTTCTATTGACTACAATAAGATTATAGGAAGTACTGATGATGTTACAGTACAAAATTTTAATAAAGGGGCAGCTTTTGATGGTGACTTGGGAATAGCATATACAAGCAGGCTATTAACTGTTCAGGCATCATTACCTAACCTTAATAGTTTTTTCTATAACACTGATGATGGAGTAAAAAAATATGCAGATCGCTCTACTTTTTATTCAGCAGTAAGTTACAAGATATTATTGTCAAATCTGGATGAAAACTTAAACATTGAGCCATTGATTGCTTATAGAGGTGTTAAAGGATATAAAGATATTTTTGATGCCGGAGCAAGATTTAACCTGCCGGATTATAAGATGAATTTATCAGCATTTTACCATACTAATAAAATTGTTTCTACAGCATTTGGAATCGAAATAGATAAACTGGGGGTTTTCCTGGCCTACTCTAAATATTTTGGAGCATTAGGAGCGTATGCAAATAACACTTTTGAATGCGGACTTAATTATAAAATGTAAAAGAAGAGTTTGTTAAAGTTTAAATAGAAAGCGAAGGAATATACTATATTCCTTCGCTTTTTTTTATAGCTATTTTTAATTGCAATCACAATTGCATTCAATATATCGGATAATACTACTTATATACAAGTTTAAAATTTTGATGCACTTTTTACTTCAATAAATATATAGTTCCTAACAATATTTCTAAAGCTGAAAATAATCATTATTTAGTGTATGTAATTTTTTTGAGATGATCATAATCTTCTTACAAATAAAAATTACATACTATTAATGTTTATTATGTTAATTATCTGACAAAAATAATAATATAACTGTTGTACTACAGTATAATATATGTATTAATATAATTATTTTAAGAATTTATTTGTTAATTTCGATTTTAAATTTTATAATTAATTGTTTTTCAATAAGTTAAGGTGTTTACAGAATTAATTTATAAATATTATTACTTCAATCCTCTCTGTTTCCTATACGCCAACTTCTCCTCATATCAAAGAATTCACTGATTTTTTCATTTTTTAAAACTTATTATTATGAAGCTAAAATTATCTTTGTTACTCGTTTTGATTATTACTTATTCGTGGTCACAGACTACTAAAACATTTTTAACAAGCGGTTCATTTACTGTCCCCCCAGGAGTAACTACGATTTCTGTTCAGGCTTGGGGCGGTGGCGGTTCCGGAGGTGGAGCGGTTGGCGCCGGATTACTTTTTGGACGAGGCGGCGCCGGAGGCGGAGGCGGCGGTTATGCAAGTTCTCCGCTTACAGTTACTCCCGGAACTACTTTAAATGTTATTGTTGCAGGTCAAACTTCAGGAAATTCAGGTGCTAATGGTTCTACAGGATTTAACTCTACTATTTTAGGGTATGAATTTTTGATTTTTGCTGCTGGAGGATCCGGTGGCGGAGCAAACAATGCAGGCGGAACACCAATGGGAGGTGCAGGAGGTATAACTAATTCTACCGGCACTGTTACAATTGCAGGTTTTAATGGTTTTAATGGCAATTCATGGTCACTTTTATCATTATTACTTTCTTCTGGTGCGGGAGGTGCCGGTGCAAACTTTGGAGGTGCCGGAGGTCCGGCTGTTCCAAGTTTAATTTTAGGCAATGCACCCGGAAATGCCGGCTCATCACCAGGTGGAGGCGGAAGCGGGGCAATAAATTCGGCACTGGGAACTGCTCAGGTTGGAGGAGTTGGTGCAGCCGGAAAAGTGATTATCTCCTACACTTGTCCCACTTATAATGTTACAGCAACTACTGCTGCAGATGTTTGTGCTTCTACAGGTACATCATCGGCAATAACATTAGTTTCTAGTGCAGTTTCATTGCCAATAGGTAATTATACAGTTACATATAACAGAAGCAGTCCAAGTGCTACTGCATTAACGGCAAATCTAACAGTTACTACCGCCGGAACCGGAACTTTTACAGCAACAGGATTAAATACTGTAGGTTCTAGTATGGTAACAATTACTAATATCGCTTCAGATACCTGTTCTTCTAATATTACCAGTAATAATACGGTAACTATAAATGTTTCGCCAGCTACTATTGGTGGATCAGTAAGTGGCGGAACGACCATTAATTTAGGAACAACAAGTGCTTTATTGACATTATCAGGTCATAGAGGATCAGTTCTCAAGTGGCAATCTGCTGTAAGTCCGTTTTCTGCTTGGACAGATATTGTGAATTCAAGTACGACTTATATTTCAGAAGCACTAACAGAAACTACTCAATTTAGAGCCGTTGTCCAGAGTGGAAATTGTACAGTTTCAAATTCTGCAGCTACAACTGTTACGGTAAATGCATTACCAACAATAGCATTATCCTCATCTGCACAAACACGCTGTTCAACGAATAATGGTGGTTCATTCTTTACAATATTAGAGTATACGGCAACAACAGGAAGTCCAATAACTTATAGTATTGCCTGGGACTCCTCTCCCGCAAACAGTTTTGTAGCTGTTACTGATGCTGCGTTGACATCCAGTCCAATCGAAATTACTGTTCCTGCGGGAATAATATCTGGTACTTATACCGGAAGATTAACTGTAAAAAACGCAATTGGTGCAGTTAGTACTCCGGCTTCAGCTTTTACCGTAACTGTAAACGAAACTCCATCAATTACCTCATTAGGAATAATTAATGCTGTTTGCATGAGTTTAAGTTCGCAAAACGCTATATTACCCTATTCTGGAGTAACAGGTAACCCTACTAGTTATTATATAGATTGGAACGGCCCGGCCAATGAAGCATTATTGGAAGATCAGCCAAGTACTGAATTTGCTTTTGATGGCTGGGGAGACAATATCAATACCATTGTAATATCTGCAAATGTTCCCACAGGGACTTACAATGGTATAATGTATATTTCTAATGGAATTTGCATTCAGACTCAGTCAGTATCAATAACAATTAATGCACCGCCAACAATAACAGGAGTTACGACAAACGGTAGCTGTTTCGAAGACTTTGATGGTTATACGACATTAAATTATGATGCAGCAACTGGAGATCCAACGACATATAGTATTGCTTGGAATTCATCTCCCGCAAATAATTTTACGCCAGTGACGGATGAACAATTATATAGTTCCCTATCAGTCTTGGTCCCTGCAAATACTCCTGCTGGCACATACAGTGGCACAATAACGGTAAAAAATGCTAATGGGTGTGTTAGCTCAGGCACTCCTTTTACTTTAACTGTACGTCAAATTTCGATTACAACAACAGGAATAATTGATACAATTAATACAAGTGCCAATTCGCAAAATGCCACATTAACTTATGCTGCAACTACTGGTAATCCTATAAATTATTTTATTTTTTGGGATTCTGATACCATTCCTAACCAACCTGTTACTCCATTTACTTTTGCAGCTGGTGGAGGCATTCTAGATACAATTGAGATACCTGCAAATGTTCCAGCAGGAACTTATACAGGCAGAATGTTTATTGGTGATGAAGCAACCTGTACACAACTGCAGTCAATATCTATCATTATCCAAGAATTACCAACTATAACTACGGCAGCAGCAAGCACGACTTGTTTACAAACAGGCAGTACTACACCAGAAACATATGGTGTTTTATCTTATAGTGCAACAACTGGTAGTCCGGTAACATACAGCATTGTTTGGAGTTCATCTCCTGCAAATAGTCTTGTACCAGTTACTGATGAAGTATTATCAGCTAATCCTAAACTAATTTTGATTCCTATAGCATCCGGAACAAATTTAGGAATATATACTGGTACAATAACGGTGAAAGATGCTAACGGAGTTAGTAGTTTAGGATCGAATTTTAATTTGAGAATAGGCAGTATTCCTACGATAGCTACATCCGGCACCATTAATTCAGTTACCACAAGTAGCAGCTCTCAAAATGCGATCTTAACTTATTCATCAACTACGGGTAGTCCTTCAAGTTACTCTATCGATTGGAATTCAACGGCCAATACCGCCTTATTACTAGACCAATCAAGCACTCCATTTGTTTTTAATCCAAGCGGAGGTACTATAGATAGTATTCTGATTCCTGCAAATGTTCCTGCTGGAACGTATTCAGGTGTAATGAATATTGTGAATGATACTTCTTGTAATAAATCCCAAAATGTATCTATAACGATAAATCCGGTAGTAGTAGCACCAAGTATAACTTTAACATCTTCTGCAATAAAATATTGCCTGGATAACTATGACAATGCACATTATAAAGCAGTACCATATAGTGCGACAACAGGAAATCCTGTAACTTATAGTATAGTTTGGGATTCATCACCAACTAATGATTTTACAGCAGTTACAGATGCGGCATTACCGGCTAATGCAATTCAGGTTCTTATTCCGCTTGGGACAGCTTCTGATACTTATACAGGAACATTGACTGTAAAAAATGCAAATGGCGATATAAGTAGTCCTTCAATTTTTACCATAAAAGTAGGCAGGTACTTTACTATTAGCACATCAGGAACAATTGCTTCAGTTGCAACAAGCACAAATTCGCAAAATGCTACATTGTCCTATTCTGCGGTCGAAGGTAATATCTCAAATTATAATATTGATTGGGACGCTACAGCAAATGCGGCTTTATTGACAGATCAAGGTGATACTCCATTTACTTCAGTATCAAGTGGCGGTACTATAAATACAATTCAGATACCGGCAAATGTACCTGCAGGAACTTATAATGGTACAATGTATCTTTTTGATGGTACTTGTGGTGTAGTTCAATCCGTATCTATAGTGATTAATGGTTTATTGCCAACTATAGCATTGGCATCTTCAACAGATATATGTTTGAATAATACTACTGAAGAACAGTATGCAAAATTAGATTATAAAGGAACTACAGGAAATCCAACAACTTATAGTATAGTTTGGAGTTCATCTCCCGGAAACAATTTGATAGTTGTTACTGATGCAATATTACCAGCTAGTCCAATCAGTATTGCGGTTCCCAACGATACATTGGGAGGAACTTATACAGGAACGCTGACTGTTAAAGACGCAAATGGTGTAAATAGTTTAGGAAAAACTTTTAATTTAAATGTAGGAGTAGCTCCTTCAATTACGATTTTTGCACCAATTAGATCAGTTTGTTCAAGCACGAGTTTTCAAAACGCAACATTAGAATACTCAGAAATTACAGGTAATCCTACAAGTTATTATATTGATTGGGATGAAACTGCAAATGCAGCTTTATTACAAGATCAATCTATTACATCTTATGAATTTGAAGGAATAGGTGGGCTTATAGAATCTATTGAGATATCAGCTAATGTTCCAGGAGGATCTTATTCAGGCACAATGTATCTTGTAGAAGGAGCTTGCACAGGATCTGTGCCAGTATCTATAGAAATTAATTCAACCCCGGCAGCACCAATTATTGGGGAAATTATGCCAGTAACTGATGAAAGCAGGTCAACTGTTAGTGTAAGCGGATTACCTCGTCGTACGGAGTGGACAATATTAATTAGTCCGAGTTTACAAACCAGAACCGGATTCGGAGATTCTGTACTCATTTATGATATTCCGGTAGGTACATCTACTCTTACAGTAAGTAATTTTGAATCAACTTGTGCTTCAGAGCCTTCAGCAAGTTTTGTAATTGTAGATGAAAGGTCATCTTCAAGAGGAGTTGAAGCAGCAGAAGTTTCAGATGATTATACTACTTCAGTAACGGCTTTTAATCAGGTGATTAATATCGAAACCATAAATCAAACTATCAATGAGGTATTGGTTTATGATGTATCCGGTAATTTGCTTTACAATAAAGATAAAGTATCAGATTCTAAATTAATTATTAACAGTCTAAGATCCAGTAATCAGGTTTTAGTAGTCAAAGTAGTTTTGAATAATAACCGTGTCGCAACTAAAAAGGTGATTTATTAAAAATTATAATACCAAAATTTAAAACCACTTGTCGAAAAGCAAGTGGTTTTTTATTTAAATTTTTTATAGAAAATACTGCCTTATAATAACTTTTGGAGTTCCAATTCGGCAATAATTTGTTTCTTCATAATTGTATTAACATAGTCTTTAGCTTCTGCATATGAGATATTGTACTTACGTGAAATATCTTGTAAATGAGAAGGAAATCCAACCAGTAATCTATCATAATAAAGATCCAATTCACTTTCGTTGGGCATTTCGAATTGCAGTCGTATTTGAAATCTTCTCAATAAAGCTGTGTCAATTGTATGATAATGATTTGTAGCACAAATAAGCAGGCAGTTTGTTGGTAAATAATCAATCAACTGAATAATGGTATTAACCAAACGTCTCATTTCGCCCACATCTTTATCCTCACTGTCACGGCTTTTTCCAATTTGGTCAAATTCATCCAGAAATAATACGGCATTTTCCCTAATGGCTTTGTCGAATATGGCTTTTACATTTTTTGAGGTTTCACCAATTCGGGCATTAATTAAAGTGCTTAAGTTTATGATTACGACATTTTTATTCAATGCAGTTGCAATCGCTTTTGCCGTTGTTGTTTTACCACATCCTGAATGACCGTGAAGTAATATTTTATGATCTACTTTAAGATTGTATTTTTTTAATTCTTCAAGATATTGATGCTCTTTTATAGTCTGCGTCAAAGCTGCCTTATTTTCTTCACTAAAAAGTAAATCATCTAAAACTATTTTTTCAGTATCGTTTACGGTAAGTTCGTATAGATTCATTTCAATTTTTATTTAATGCAAAATTATAACATATCAAGACTAAACCTGTAATCCAGTCTTTGGTATTTACAATAGTCCAGTTTTTTAATTTAAAATTATAAACAGACCAGTAATTTATAATAAATGAAAAAACTGGATTATAAGCTTTCTGTTGAACCTAAGTATCTTCGTTCTAATAATACATCAATGTATTGATATAATTATTGGTAAAAAAACTTCTTTAAAGTAATTGTACCAGACAGGTAATAATAATCTAAAATATTAATTTATGAAAATAGCGGTATGGGATACTTATGTAACCCGAAAAGACGGAGAAATTATGCATTTTGATATTCTCGTAGAAGAGCATACGAATGATGCGGATCAGGTTTTTGAGTTTGGAAAAATTTATTTAAAAACTGTTTCGCAAGAAGGTCAGCCTTTAACCTCAAAAGAATGTAAATTTTGTCACATAGACAAAGCTCCTTTAGAACTAGAAAATCAAATTAGGCAAAATGGTTTTTCTATTATCGAAATGGAAAATTGCAATTAATTCTGTTACTGAAATTTTAAATTTTACGGGCTGAGAACTAAAGGGTTTTCAGCCTTATTTTTTATAGATATTCAGAAAGTGCTATAATTCCTTCCTCCATTTGTTTTTCTGTAAGTGAAGCATATCCTAATCTAAATCCGGATGCCGAATCTGTAAAACTAAAATTTTCCGGATTCATGATTCTGATGCCTTTACTCCATAATTGCTCACAAACAAATGAGATGTCAATTTTAGAATTTGGTACAATCCAGAAAGCCAGGCCGCCTTCAGGTTTAGAGAAAGTAATTTTGCCTTTGAGATGTTGATTGCAGAGACCTTCAAAATAATCTCTTTTTGATTTATAAATAAGATTGGTTTTCTTAAGATGTCTTTTTATAATTCCTTCATTAATGAGATGCAGTACTGCTTCTTCCATAATATTATCGCCTTGCACATCTATTATTTTTCTGTGTTCGCCTACTTTCTGAATGTTTTCAGGCGTAGTAACCAAATAACCAATACGCAATGCCGGAGCTACAATCTTGCTTAAAGTTCCTATGTAAACAAAGTTCTTAGCATTTTCATAGCTCGAAATAGGCAAAACAGGACGTTGCCCAAAGTGGAATTCATGATCATAATCATCCTCGATTATCGTAAAATTATACCGATTGGATAATTCAATGAGCTTTAATCTTTTTTTCAAACTCATTGTTACCGTAGTAGGAAATTGATGATGTGGCGTTACATATATTGCTTTTATAGTACTATATGTTTTAAGATATTTCTCGACTTCATCTAAATTAAGTCCATCCTCCGCAATACTTACCGGAAGTAAAGTCGCGCCAGCATTTTCAAATGCTTTCCATGCGGGTTTGTAACCCGGATTCTCGATCATAACATAATCACCTTGTGAGAGTAAACAATGCGAAGCGAGATACATTGCCATTTGACTGCCGCGTGTAATGCAGACTTGTTCCTGAGAAACATTCATTCCTCTTTTAAAATTCAGCATTTGGGCAATTGCTTTCCTAAATTCAGCCGCACCAAACTCATTACTGTAACCCATTATCTGCCATCTTGATTTTCTGTTGAATATTTCCCTGTATGCGCGGGCAAGATCAGTCATAGGGGCAAGTCGGCTATCTGGGAGCCCGTCATCAAAAACAAGATGAGGTTTCACTTCATTATCAGCAACCACTATAGGTAATTTGGTTTTTTTATCCGGAAAAATTTCAGGTAATACATCAGCAACAAAAGTTCCTTTTCTGTCTATTGTAATCAACCATCCTTCGGTAATTAAAACATCAAGGGCTTCAATTACAGTATTGCGGTTTACCTGGAGTAAACCTGCCAATTGCCTGCTTCCGGGCAAAGCATTACCGCTGGATAATTTACCGGATTTTATAGCATAAATAATCGCATCGGCAATTTGAAGATAAAGTGCCGTAATGGATTTTTTGTCTAACTGGATTTCTAATTGCCAAGGTCGTAACATCTGGACTATCTGTTTATGTTAAAACTGTGTTATGCAGCCAGACCAAAGTTAGGATATTTTTGTCAAGCAATAATGCAGCAACTTAAATTAAATAAAAATGGAAACATCAGAAAAAAAATTCTCATCAAAAGATTTTCACCAAACTTTTGCACGTCCAAGCTTTGTAATGCCTGAAAAATTAATTCATAGAAATGTAGAAAATGCAGGCGAGCACAATCAATTTTCAACAGAAAGAAAACATCCGGTTTTCTTTGTCGATTTACCAAGCAAAAATGTCAGCATGACCATTGGAGGGTTATTACCCGGACAATTAACGAACAGACACAGGCATACTTATGAAACTTTGCTGTATGTAATTGAAGGTGCCGGATATACAGAAATTGAAGATCAAAAAGTTGAATGGAAAGCGGGCGATGCAGTTTATATTCCGGCCTGGACCTGGCACAGACATCAAAACTTAAGCGATACTGAAAACGCCAAATATATCGCCACAGAAAATGCGCCACAATTACAAAATTTAGGAGTAGCATTAAGAGAAGAAGAAGGAAGGGATTTATAAAAAAAACAGCAGAAAGAAATGAAAAACGCTCCATTTAAAGGCATCATTGCGTATCCCATTACGCCTTTTGATGCAAACGAAAAAGTTGATATTTTACTTTATAAACAATTAGTAGAAAGATTAATAGTGTCTGGTTCTCAAGGCATTGCTCCTTTAGGTAGTACAGGAGTAATGCCTTACCTGAACGATCAGGAAAAAGAAGCAATTACAGAAGCTACTGTAGAACAGGTAAGAGGCAGAGCGCCTATTTTAGTTGGCGTATCAAATCTCACCACCGAAAGAACGATTTACCATGCCAAATTTGCTGAAAAAGCGGGCGCCACTGCCGTAATGATTATCCCAATGAGTTACTGGAAACTTAGTGATGACGAAATTGTAAAACATTATGATGCAGTTGCCAAAAAAATTTCTATTCCAATTATGGCGTATAATAATCCCGCTACGGCAGGAGTAGATATGTCGCCAAAATTATTAAAGAGAATTCTCGAAATCCCTAATGTGACCATGATTAAAGAAAGCACAGGGGATGTTCAAAGAATGCATTACCTCAAAAAAGAATTAGGAGATTCTGTAGCATTTTATAACGGATCAAACCCTTTGGCGCTTTCAGCATTTGCGGCAGGAGCGACGGGATGGTGTACCGCAGCGCCTAATTTAATTCCGGAGCTAAACATCGCCTTGTATAATGCGATACAAAATAATGATCTTAGTGAAGCACAAAAGTTATTTTACAAACAGATCGATTTACTTCGTTTTATTGTAGAAAAAGGATTGCCAAGAGCCATTAAATCAGGATTGCAGCTTCAGGGAATAGAGGGCGGACATTTAAGAAAGCCTCTGCAGCCGCTTACAGAAAATGAAATAACAGAGTTAGATCGTATTCTGAAGTTGGTTAAGTAATTAAAATAAATATTTGGTTAAAAGCATAGTTTGATTACTATGCTTTTTTGTTTGAGATTCAGAGTATAATCTTAATTGAGGCTTAATTCAACAGAATATTGTCATTTCGACGAAAGAGAAATCACACTCGTTCTTCGGCAAAGATTGGCGATTTTGATTGTGGAGTTTCTAGTGTGATTTCTCCTTCATCGAAATGACAAAACCTTTGCGATCTTTTGCTTTAGCGAAAGATTTTTTTTTGACATAACATTATTGATTTTTTCTACCAATATTTAAATCCTAAAGGAGTCGCCTATTAAAGATTTTGATCTATGAAGTAAAATAAAAGATCAGCATATTTAATTAAAAAGAATATCTCGTAGAGATTCAATATTGGTAGAAAAAAATAAAGGCAAGGCAGAATTTGTCCCGTAGGGACTAAATAAAACACCTTGCTTACCAGCTATATTTTAGGATTAATCTCACGTTGAAAGGAGTTCCGGCAGTAAAATGTATTTCTTCGACAGGATCAGTTTCATTAGCCAGTCTCGTTTCCGTTAAAAACTGTGTTTCTTTCCATTTCGTGTCAAAAATGTTATCGATGTTTATTCCTATTGAAATCTTTTTGATTTGATAATTTACAGAGAAATCAGTGATGCAATAACCTTTTGCAACAACAGAGTTGTCTTCGTTTGCAGGTCTGTCTCCTAAAAAACGGGTTCTTAAGCTTCCTGAAAACCCTTTTAAATCCTTAACCGAAAGTCCGCTGGTCAAAGTATGTACAGGGGCAAGCAGTAAATAATCCTCACCTTTAGGTTCATCAATAGATCTGGCGTGAGTATATGTATAATCAGTGTTCCAGAATAACCAATTGGTAAATTGATATCTTAATCCAAAATCAAAACCCTTACGCGCCGTTTTTCCACTTGGTTCAACTACAGCTTCATCACCTACATATACAAATTCCTGTGCCAGATATAAATACCATAAAGCCGAGTTAATAATCATTCTTGGAAAAGGTTTCCAATTAATACCCAAATCTGCACCGTAAGTTTCAGGAAGGATTTTTTGACCTTTTTGTGCCACTACAACACGCGCATCATTGCTATGAAATCCTTTTCCTAATTTTAAGAAATATTGTAAAGTATTATCCTGAGTATATAAAAAATTAAGTTTGGGGCTTACAATTGATTTTGTCTGTGTTTGATTACTGTATGTTGGTGCCAATTGATCTTCATAACCAAATTTAAAATAATCCAGACGCAAACCGGAATTAATAAGCCATTTTCCGGATGTAAAATCCGCACTGGCATACGAGAAAAGATTAGTCTGATTTACATTTCCAAGACTTAAATATTCTAAAACAGTTTTACGGTTTACAGTGTGCGATAATTCAATATTTTTATTGTTATCATTTCGCAATCCGGCTCCTAATTTAAAACTCCACTTTTCATTTATTTTGCGGTCATATTCAGACTGAAAACCTACAATGGTTCGATTATCCTTTTGTCTGATCTGATCTCCGTTTACCGGATCGTTTAAGAAAAAGGTAAAATTAGAGAATAATTCAAAATCATATTTGCTTAAATATGCTGTGTTTTTAATTTTAGAATAAGCATCGATTTTCGAGTCATACTGCAGATTTAAGTTTGTTCGTCCGGTATTTCCTCCTTCATTAGAATCAATTGCACCAAAATGAGAAATCATTCCGCTATTTACAGCACGATCCGGAATTTGTCCGCTCGCATCCCATTGACTTGTAAAATGAGATAACGAAATCGCTATGTTATCACCATTGTTGATTTTAGCAGTATATTTTCCGAATAAATTAATGCGATTAAAATTTTGCGGAGCATCAAAATAACCATTTGTCATCATGTATTCGCCTGCAAAATATGCTGATTGATTTTCAGTATTTAATAAATCAAACAAAGCAACCGTTCTGTAAGTATCAAATTGTCCGAGTTCAAACGATACCGAACTATTTTTTAAAGCTTTTTTAGTATTGAAAGCAATGTAACCTGCAGTAGTAAAATCGCCTTTATCAGCAAAATAAGCCCCTTTATCAAAATCGATATTATCAACTGTTTCCGGAATCACAAAATGAAGATCAGCATAACCCTGACCGTGTGCATGAGAAACCATGTTTACGGGCATTCCGTCTACAGAAACACTAATATCTGTACCATGATCACAATCAAAACCTCTTAGAAAAATTTGTTCTGCTTTTCCTCCACCCGCATGCTGGCCAATAAAAAGCCCTGGTACCTTACGCATTAAATCCTGAGAATTTGAGACAGGCTGAATTTCTAAATCTATTTTAGAAATTGTATTCAGGTATTTAAGACTATTGGTAATGGTAACTTCTTCAAGCAAAAAAGGTTTTTCTTCTAATATGATATTTACTAAGCCATTGTCCTGAATTTTAATATTTTGGGTAATAAAACCTTGTCTGGAGATTTGTAGACTATCCTGAGAATTAGTATTATCTATTGTAAATTTTCCGTTGAGGTCGCTATGTGCATGTGTTTTTGATGTAAAATTATGAATCAGCACATCAGCAAGAGGTTTTCCTTTTATATCGGTTACGGTACCATTTACAGATTGAGCATTGATCGAAAAACACAATATAAAAATTCCAAGAACAAATAATAATTTCATCAGATTATAGGGGAGTAACTTTATAATTATAAAATGCAAAAGTAACTTAACTAATATAAAATATAAAATGAAATTTATTAATTGTAAGAAAATAATTATTATTTTAATTTTGAATTGAATTTCAAAATATTATTCCTCAAAGACTTTTTCAGTATTTACCGGATTATTTTCCTGATAAAGTTTCTGTCCTATTACACCCTTGTCCCCCAATGCACGTCCTTTTATTAGCCACGCAATTCCAAATGCAAAAAGCGCAAGTGCCTCAAGTACCAAAGTCGAATATGTAAACAATTTTAAAGACTCAGAAATAGGTACCAGAATAACAAATGCAATAATAGCATAGCCACAGGTTTTGTAAATATTATTTTCATTTAAAATGCTCTTGGGCGCTCTGGTTTCGTTTTCCTGCCCAATCGTAAACACATTAATAGCCAGTAAGGCAAATATCAAAAACAAAATGGCAGCAAAACCATAATGAAGCCAGCCAAGCCACTTTTCAGGAATAGGAATCAGTGTATAAATTTTATCCTTAAAATCATATGGATTCGTTGGAAACAAAGCCACTCCCAAAGCCATGATTCCGGAAATATTGGTGAGTAAATAATCGTTTTTCCAAAATGAAGCGTTTCTGTTTCCTTTGTAACAAATAAGAAATAAACCAACGGCACATAAAGTTCCGGTAAATATTTCTCTTAAATTCGTATAATAATAATCACTTATAGAAGGCTGAACATTAGTTTGAAAAAAAGGAATAAAAGAAAGTCCCACTAATAAAACAGGAAGACTAATGCCTAAATAACCAATAGCACGCCTGATTCTTCTGTAAGTGAAAATATCATAGCTTTCAATTTTAATCCCGTTGTTTATTTCTATTTTCATGTTGCACAAATAATTACAATGAATAAAAATTGTATGCTATTGTTTTATTCCAATAGCGGTTCTGTAAAACTCATAACCGTTTTCGGTTCTTTTTGGTAAATACCTCTCTCGATATTCATTTGCACCTAAATCTTCTATTAATCGAATATCAAACTGATGTAGATAATCAGGTAATTTATTTGGTAAGAAACCAAATGTCCATTGCTCTTCGAGCTTGTTAAGATCATTTAATAATTTTTCGCCTCCTAAAAACGATTTAGGATTTTCGAGTATTTCCTGATGTACATATGTAAAGATAATATGCGAATTTTTAGAAAATTTAGAAATAAAAGCAAAAGTATTTTTAATTGCATCTTCGGTCAAATAGTTCGTAACACCTTCCCAAATTACAGCAGTTGGTTTGCTAAAGTCAATATTGTGTTGTGCGGCTAATTGGTCGAGATCCTGTTTGTTAAAATCTATTTGAAGAAAATCAATGTGATCAGGAATTCTGCCAAGTCGGTTTTTATAGATTTGACGTTTAAAATTTGACGTATTAGGATGATCAATTTCTATAACCGAAACCTCTTTTAAGAAATCAAGACGAAGTGCTCTGGTATCAAATCCGGCACCTAAAATAATAACCTGTTTTACACCATCTAAAATAGCTTTATGAAGCAATTCGTCAATATATTTAGTACGTGCAATTCCGGAAGAAAAAGCGCCTGGTACTTTTTTTTGTATACTGTTCTCAATATATTTTCTAATAGCAGGATATTTAGACAAACGGGTTGCGAATCTTAATTTTGTATCCAGAAAATGTATCGCATAAGGATCTGAGAATAGCCGGTCTTTTTTATTCAGTCTTGTTTCTAAAGCACGGAACAATGCCATATATTGAGCCGTTCTGCTGGTTTTATCTGCTTTCATAACCGTATTAGATTAGAGGTTTTTTTTCGAAAATAAATTTTCAACAACCCACGCAGGTCCAATCATCAGGAATTGGAGATCTTTTAAGAAAGAAGGTTTTTTGCCTTCGATATTATGTCCGTAGAATTGTCCGATCCAGGCAATAACAAAAACACCAATCGAAAATATCCATAAAGGCACAAATTGACTTATATAATAATTTACGATCAGGCAAATTACAGAAAAAATAGCAATTTTAATGGCCATGACCACAGATAAACGAATGTAAAAAAGAAGCACAAAAATAAGGACCACAACAGCCCAATTTTCGATAACAGGTGCATGTAGTTGTAACGTATTTGCGATAATACCACTTGGAATACTCATTAGTAAACCAACTATCGAAAAGTAAATTGCGGGAACACACACATAATGTATGGCTTTGTTTTTTGGGTTTTGATGACTTACTGCGTATTCTTCAAACCATTGTTCTAATGTTCTCATTGTTTTGGATTTAGGTATACGTAAATCTAATAAAATTTCTTTTATTTTAATCAGGCCAGAATTTTTTATTCAGGTTTTGGATTTAAAACATCAAAAATAAATGCGCAAAACGTATAAACATTTGCGCATTTTTTTATCGGGTTTTATTTTATGGATGAGGTTCCGGGATCAGAATAAATTATGAGTATCTGTTACCAGAATCAGCTTCTGAAAACGGCTTCGGTCATAATCTATCCTGCTGGCTTTAACAGCGACCGGAAAATGAATTTCGGCGTTTGAAGTCATGTGCAATTTGTTTTGATTGCTAATCGCAAAATCTAATTTTCCACTGGCGATTTCGTTTAAACTTGCCACTAAATTATCATCTAGTGCAAAATCAGTTTCGATATCAACAATTAGATTTTTGGAAAATACAGTTCCTGTTATGACCAGAATATAATTGCGGTTTGCATTTTTTAATAATGACGGATTTGGATGCAGGAAATCTGCAGAGAAAAAATAATCTTCGATATTACCAATAGTATATTCCTTGGTAACCGAATTGTCGTAACTGATTGTTACGGTTTTTCCGGATTTAATTTTTGTCGAAATTTCAAACGCCCCAAGTCCAAGCGTTTTCAGGATTTCCTGCAAAAGGGTAATGCCAATATTAAAACCGTAATCATCCTTTTGATTAGAATTTACGCTTAAAGCAGGATTCTCAATCTCTGTTAATACTACATTACTCTTAAAAGCATGTTCGATACTGGCATAATAAAGCTGTGCTTCATCAAACGGTTTTTTAAGCCATAGTTGTAATGGTTTATGGTTTCTAACAGGGCCTTCGATAATGTCATAACCTTGCTCGCTTAAAAATTTTGTAAGTTTCATTTTGTTGTTTTTTAGATACATATTCGTTTGGGGTACTCAGGTATGCTTTCTTTTACAATGAAATACAAATTATTTTCTTAATTTGATTTGAATATTTGTGCTGTTTTTTTTACAAAATTAAGAATATGCAGCGAAGTAACACTATTTTTATAGTAAGATTTATGTAATAAAAATCTTTGTTAATATTAAAAGGATTATAATTTTTGATGTGTCAAATTTTCATAAAAAACGAAAACCTTCACACTCGTTTTGTTAAACTCAAGATGTTAGATTTAAAACTATTATATGTAGAATATATCCTATTTTGCTATTTTTTAAACTTTTTATGGTTAACTGTTATTACCGTAATATTTAATTTTATTCTGATTTAAAACAATCCTTAAATATTAGATAATGGACTTTAAAAATTTTAAAAACCCGCAGCCTATTGTACTCCATATCACTTTAGAAAATAAGGAGAAAGAGACAAAAATACCGGTAAGAAATTATAAGCGTTATGATTATTATAATACTAAAAAAAATCCGGAAAATAAAAACGAATCAGTAAAAGTATTTCTTGGTTCATTGATTGTCTTAACGGCAATTACCTCGTTTATAGCATTGCTTATCATGATAGCATAATTAATAATCGAAATGTTATTTCTGATTATACTCAAAAACATTATCCCATAATTCATCAATAGTTATGAGGGCTTTGTCAAGAGCAATTACCTGCCATTTTCCATTGGTTTCTATGCCAAGACCTATATTCTTTAATTTTGATAATGCATCTTTTACATTAAAATCAAGATCAGTTTGCAATGTTGCTGTAAACCAGGTTTCTATTTGAGTATCGAGTTCATTGGCTGTCAAAGGCTTATCACTTCTATATAAAAAAGTATATGCCAGGATAGTTTCTTTAAGCACTTCTTCTTCTGATGAGTTTAATAAAGAATAAAAAGCACCGCTGTTATTACCAAGGTTCTTAAAATAAAGACTGTCTGAAAGTATTTTAGAGTATTTAATCTTTTTGTTTACAAAGTTGCTGTATTGGCGAAACAAGTACAAAGACAAGATTCCCAAAGCAATTAAGCCTTGATTTAAAGAAGCTTTGCTATTGAGTAAATCTATGGCTTCACCAGATTGATATGCTCCATACATTCCTATCAAAGCTGGGATTACGGTAGTACTTAATAGCGAGATTCCACCGCCTATACCCGGAACCCAGAAAAATAATTTATCCCTGGCGGACATTCTTGGAATCGCGTTTGGAAATATTGTTTCAAGATCGTTTTTAGGAACACGCTTAAAGATTTTTAATGCAATAGTTCCCGGATCAATTGGCATTTTTCCTAATTTGACCTTGTTCTCGCTCAAATAATCCTGTTCGTTATAATTAAGATAAATCATAACACGATCATAATATTCGATCTCAATTTCTTTTTTCCAGAAAATCCACTTCTTAACTTTTTCTTTCGCTTTATGATGACCGCGAACATACAATTCATAATCCTTAAAAGCATTAAAATCGATAGAAAGTGTCAGACCTATTAAATCTGAATCGTTTATGGCTTTGTCTAAAGTCTCCTGATCAATACGGCGATAATTGCCCTGTTCTAAAACTTTTAGTAAAGTAGCCTTAAAAACATTAAAATCGCTTTTACCCAGGAATCCTTCACGTTCCCTGAGACTTAAATCCGGATCGAATAAAGCATAATGCTGTTTCAGGTTTCGGTTAAGGTTAAAAGCTTCGTAATGAAAATAATGTTCGATGATATCAAACAATCGCTTAAAATCATCCACCTTTTTTGGATCTTCAGAGAAAGAAGCTACTTGTTTCTCGAGTAAAAATTCTTTATTAAACGGGATATAATGTTCTCTGGTCATAGAGATTATGGGCTTTTAATTTTAATGCTGTTTCTAACGCAAAAATACCATCCGGAATTTGATTTTAATGCTGATTTTATATTAAAATTTAGTTATTTTCTTTTTTAGAAATAAATAATACAAATCTTCCGGAGACTGTAAGTTATTGCTGCTTTTTATTTTTTCTCTCTAAATCAGATATATTAATCACTTTTTTATTCATAATAAAAGCACAGTTCTGGCCAGAGCCATTTCTATTAGCCTACCTTACCAAAAAAAGCATGACAATAGAAGAGAAGGTTGGGCAGGTTGAAGCATTGTTTGATCGCTTAGAAATTGAAATTACTGCTTTTAAATCAGATACTCATTTGTTTTGCAACGCCGGTTGTGGCAAATGTTGTTCTACGCCCAATATTGATGCATCGCCTTTAGAATTTTTGCCATGGGCATTTCACTTATTTCTAAATGGCAAAGCCGAAGAAACTTTGGCATTATTGAGCCAAGTTACTACAAAAAATTGCTTTTTATACAGACCGCTTTCTGTTCTGGAACGACATAACGGGAGCTGCAGTAATTATCGTTATCGCGGTTTAATATGCCGACTTTTTGGTTATGCGGCAAATACTGATAAATATGGAAAATTGCGATTAGCGACCTGCAAAATTATAAAAGAACAGCAGCAGGAAAACTTCAATACTGCAGAGGAAGCCATTATAAAAGGAAAATATGTACCGGTTTTTACGGATTATTATATGCAATTAGCACAAATAGATCTTAGAATGGGTGTCATAATTCTACCCATAAATGAAGCCTTAAAAATAGCAATCGAAGAGGTTTTACATTATTATGCTTACAGACCATTTCCTGACGGACTTGGCAATATTGCATAAATTATTCTTTATGATTTAAAGAATGGTTAATTAATAATATTGAAGAATCACCGCCAACACACAAATGAGATGTTTTATATGCTTTAGCGGTGTTTCAACATTCTTGTAGGAAAAAATTAAAGAAAAAAAAATTAATATAAAAAATGAGGGAGTCAGTAATCTCCCTCATTTTAGTACAGCAAAAAAAAAACATGAATATGAAAAACATCGCTGTACTTTATTTTGCTTTGCAAATTGCAACGCTTTTTGAGATTTGCAAATGAATAATTTATAAAGATTTTTTATCTTTTAATTCATCAGCTTTACTTTCTATAGCTTTTTTTGACTCGTTATTCAGTTTGTTATATTCGGCCTTTATCATATCAGAAACATGCCCTACACGATCACCTCGTATCGACTTGCGAATGTAGTCGTCAGAATATCCGTACTTATTTTTGATAATCTTTAGGATATCTTGATTATAACTCGGTTTAGTTTTTATATTTTTGCTCATCGCTTTGTTTGTATTATCAACGAGACAAATATAGTAGGATATTTCTTAAATAACAAATAATTGTAGGATTTTTTCTAAAGAAAATACTTTATGACAGTAAACACAATACAGAGGATTAAGCAGTACATTGATTTCAAAGGGATTAGAGTAAGTGCGTTTGAGCGGGAAGTGGGAATGTCTAATGGTTCTTTTGCGAGCCAGCTAAAAAACAATAAAACGATAGGATTAGACAAGTTAGAAAATATCTTATCAAAGTATCAGGATATCAACCTGGAATGGCTTTTTACCGGAGATGGAGATATGATAAAGCTGAATGTTTTGCAGGAAACTGACGCCAGATTATATAAAAAAACAGATAAAAATTCAAAAAAACTCGATATTCCGCTCTATGATATTCAAACCACAGCCGGAATTATTGATTTATTTGGCAACAATGAAGATCAAAGACCCGTTGATTTTATCAGAGTTCCTAAAATTTCTGTGTTCGATGGAGCATTGTATGTAACAGGAGATAGTATGTCGCCTTTGCTAAAAAGTGGTGATATTGTAGTGTACAAAAAGATATTTAATCTGGTAAGCAATATTATCTGGGGCGAAATGTACCTGATCTATGTTAACAACGATGGTAATGAATCTTTCTTTACCCGCTACATCAAACAATCAGATCGAGAATCGTATGTGCAGTTTGTATCTCAAAATCCGCATCATCAAACTATAGAATTTCCTATAAGCAGTATAAAAGCACTTGCTTTGGTAAAAGGTTTGGTGAGAATTAATTCGCAGTTTTGATTTAAAAAAAAGACAAAGATTCTTTTTTAAACAAAATAATATCATTGTATATAGAATACACTAAAAAGTGAAATCTCTAATCGTTGGCGTCGATTAGAGATCTCACTAAATTGTTCCAAAAAAATTGATAGTATGTTATTAATTTCCCTTTTTGGGAAAACGTACTCTTCAGTAAAAATTATTTACTGCAATTTTACCACTTAATATAGTTCTGAGAGCACGTATTTATACCTGTTTTTACCACTCACGCCATTCTTCTGTCGTATCTTCATTGATATGATTGTAGCCTTTAAGATGTCCGGCCAGAATTATAATATCGGCAATTTTTTCTCTTTGTTCCGTTTCTACCAGTTCGTACTCGCAATTTTCATTAAGATTATTAATCGCTAAAACTGTTTTTTTTACGGTTAAAATTCCCGTTTCCCTTGAATCTGTTTTTGAGATTTCGTCCAGGAAATTATCCAGTAATGACAAACATTTCCTAACATCAGATAAGGTATAATCAGCTTCGCCAAGTTCAATGAAATCGATCATTTCACGTTCTAAGCTTTTGTAGGTTTTATTTATATGTGTGTTTTCTTTTAAATTCATTTTGATTGGGGCATTTGAATTTATCGATTCTATAATTTTTTATGACTTTATGCCAGTGTAAAGTAATTGTATACAATTATTGATTGGTATAGCACTATTAAGCTAAGTTAATTATTAAAGTGCGAAAAGTATTTTTTTTTGTAAGATATTTTTTCAGTAGAGAAGTATAAAAATACAAAAACCAGAATAATCCCTATTTGATTTTATCTGGCCTTGAGGTTGTAGTTAGTACAAAATATAAATGGTTTGTCTGGTAGTATAGTAAAGTGTTTTTTGTTTTATTACTAATTCTGGTCAGATTCTTTTAATTCGATGATTTTTTCGATGTATTGTATGAGATTTTTTCTTTCTAACGAAAATAAAGCATTTTCATCTTCGGTGCGAAGGTATAAGTCGGCGATACTTTCAGCATCCATTTTTTTACTTAAATGATCTTCGACATATTTTATAAGATTGTCTAAAAAAAGTTCGTGTATTCTTCCTTTTTCCAGAGTTTCTTCGTCGCCCTGTATTATTTTCTCCATTTCAGATTCTGGCAAATCTATAGTGAGATAAGTGTAGTCTACCGCAACTTTTGAGAGCATTTCTTTATCTATTTTTCCGGAACCATAACAATAAGCACAAGGACCGGGCGCCCATTTTAGTACTTTGTTTAAACGTCGTATGTCATCCCAATCTACAAATGCTTTCCCTTGGCACCTTGGGCATTCTAAATTTTTGTTACTAAATAGGAAATTAAAAATGGTCATTTTTTCTTCAATTATTTATCGATTAGTGGCGGGGCTAATATAATTATTTATGTAAGAAAAATTGGTTTGCGAAGCGTTTTTTTTTAAGGAAAAAATCTATGGTAAAATGAAAATAAAAGAAATACAAAGATATTTTCTAAATAATTACCCTATTCTAATAGTTTAAAAACTTATTAAGGCTAGTGACTTATAATACTGACTATAGATTTACGGCAATGCAATAATCTAAAAATATTATTATGACATCTGCCAAACTTTTTATTTTAGGAGAAGAACGAGAATTACTCTCGATAAGTACCAATTATCACAGATATACATGCTTTAGGGGTTCGCCAACCAGCGAAATTATAGGTGGTTTGATAACTCTAAGTTTTGTATCGCAGGAAAATGACGATATTTTCTGGCACAACCTGCTAAAAAAAATCGATCGCACAACGGACCGAATGACAAAAGGAGAAATACATTTTTATAGTAAAGGCGAAGAATATAGCCCAATAAAAAAGTATATATTTAATGATGCTTACATCATATTTTTTTCAGAAATATTCGATGCTGAAAGTTCTCAAAACATGCAAACGGTTTTAACCATTTCGCCTGCCATCCAGAATTATGGTACATCCAGAGATTTTGTACAGTATTGGCAAATATCCCAAATTGAGGATAGTGAGCCGTTCTATTACAGACCTCAAGAAGAAGAGGAAGAAGATACTGCTATGAATGTAAATGGGCATTTTTATACAAAAAATGGTTTTTATTTAGGTAAAATAGGTTCTGGCGATGATGTTTACATAACAAATGAATTAACCTTTTTAGAATTACAAAAAGGAAAAGATGTATCTAAAGATCAGATAATTTATTTTACTGAAATATATAAATTTAATAATGAACAATTATTATATAGAGCACATTGGGTTTATGGTGAAGGTGGTGGTTTTTTTACTGATTATTATGCTCATGCTATAAAAAATTTAAGAAAGCATGGTGTTTGGGGACCTGCTAATAAGCCATATCCTTCAGATGAAAGTATGTACAAACAAAAGATGACTCATAAGGATAAAAAAACAAAAAAGATAATTAACATGTATCCTGGCTATTTTAATGGAACAGATGGAAATATTAATAGTAAGGCTTTTAGTAAGGCAAGAAAAAATTTAATTGAAATCAATTCTCTCATTAGAGCTAATGATGCTATAAAATCAATTATTGGTTCAATTGATGAAACAATAAAAGACCCAACAGATGGTTGTTATCAATGGGTAGGCGGTTCAGGAACAGAAGGTTTACTTAGTAAAAATCCTGATAAAAATAATGCTACAGGCGTTATAAATAAGACAAACAAAATTGACAATGCCAATTTTTATCATACATTTTATAAAATTAAAAAAGAATAAGATCATGTATAACAAAATAATTTTCATAGGGTTATTTATTACCAATATTTCTATATACTCACAGAGTAATAATATCTCAGTACAAAAAATTTACAAAACACTATCTGAAAAAGAAATACAATACGTTCAATTTGAAGATTCATTTAATTTAACCGAAGGAAAGCAAATAAAAAACAAACAAGAAGTTGATTTTTTACTATTGGATATCTGTAATTCTCAACAATTAAAATTTAAAAATTTCACATACAATAATCCAAATCCTCCCTTTTTTAGAGATAGTCTTTTTCTTTTTAATGAAAAATATTGTCTGGATAATTTATTTTATGAAAAAAGATTATTGAAAAGCGAAAAACCTTTGCGACTAAATTATGCTTCGGGTTATACTTTTTTACTTAATTCAAAAAAATATATTTCACTCTTTTTTTGGGATTCAACAATACCAACGTCTAGTTTGAGATATTTTATTATTCTTTTTGATATTAGTGATTTAAAGAATATAAAACCATATTTTTTTAATGAGCAAATGTCATTTACGCCAGATTGTTTTGGAGATTTTAATAATGATGGTGTCTTAGATTTTGCGAACTGGACCTACGGCAATCAATTGGAATGCTTTACCTTGGTGGGAAATAAATTTAAACGAATAAAAAATAAAATTATAATTACTGAAGAAAAATATGAGAATAATTATTCAATTAACTTAATTAAGAGTAAATGGTTTAAAAGATAAAGTATAAATGAACAAAAATTCCAATTCTTTTAGGGCGTCACAAGAAAAGTATACTCTAAAGAAAAATCCAAAAAATAAATATTCTACATCATAAACTATTGCTTTAGAATCAACCGCCGTTTATTTAGGTGCTTTTTTACCTATGCTGCGGCTGTTGTCTCGCTCATAAACGCAGTCTTTTCATTCTGAAAAAACAGATTTTTCACACTTAATTCTAAAATTGATTCACATTCAAATCAAACAACAAGTTAAGTGATATTATATTAGAATAATTAATCGCTGTAATTATGAAAAAATATTATATAATTATTGTGTTTCTAATTGTGAGTAATGTCTTCTCTCAAAATAAAAAATATGATACAATATTGTTTAAAAACATTCAAATTGATGGTCATGAAGTTCTTTTTAAATATAAAAATATTCGGCAGTTAGAGAAATATTTTGGTACGTTAACTAAAAAAGAGAAATTTTCTGAATATGAAAAAGAGAAATTATTAACAATACAAACTAAAGATGCTTTTAAATATTCAAATGCAGAAGTATCTCTGGCAATAATTAGAGATTATGCTTTTGTATATTATTTCAATTTCGACGTTTCAAAAAAGAAATTATTATTAAGCCATAATGGTAAAAAAATAATTTTGTCTGGTAGTTTTAAATTATCTCAATTTAAAACTATTTTTCCTAATTCATATAAAAATGCTTCTGGGCTACCTATTATTCCTTTTGATAGAGCAGCTGGCGTTAGTTTAGTAATCAAAGATAAAAATAAAAAATCTTACTTAAACCTTGCTTTTTATGATGGGAATTTATCTTCTGTAATATTTTCAAATAACCTTATAAATATGAGAGACTAATATATAAAAGCATAAAATCAAATGGATTCAAAAACTGAAACAATGTTTTGGACAACTTTTAAAATTTAAGAATTATGAAATTCCTGTTTTCCATATTTACAATTATTTTGGTTTTTATCTCTTGTAATAAAATTGGTAGTACGAACATTGAAGATATTCCAAAGGATACTATTAAGATACCTGAAAACATTTCTGTAGAAAAGAATTGTCTAGAAAAAGTTCAAGGTTATAAAAATAGATATGGAATCGTATTTTCAAATTATTATAATGATGAATCTTTGGGGATTGATTTTGACAATAATAAAACTATAGATACGGTTACTGTTTTAAAACCCTATTATGAAAACAATATAGATGATTGTTATTCTGATAATTTAGAATTTGATTTTCCTATACTTTTGATAAGTAAAACCATAAATAAAAAAAGTAAAATTTTTAAAATTTTCAAAAACGTTTTGAAATCCAATACTCCTGTTTATTACGAAGAAATAACTACCAATAAAAGTGGTTTTGTTATTTCGAAAGATATTACAGGAAACAATGGTTTTTATACAAAAACTTATGTTTCGTTTAAGTATAATAATTTATACATAGACAGTCTATATGTAGAATCGTGGGGGTTGCATCAATATAAAAAAACAATCAGATTTAGAAATAAAGCTTTTGAATTGTCAAGATATAAACGGACTGATGTTGATTCTGTTAGAAATGTTTTAGATAATCAGTAATCCATGAAAATAATAATTCTCTTTTTCTGCTTAATTTCTGGTTTTGCAAATGGGCAAAATCAAAAATCTACCCACATTCAAAAAAATATAAAATCATGTCGTGTAATTATAAACGATTCGATAAGTGTATTTAAAATTCATGAGAATCTATATAATAATATTGTCGATGTTGTTCTTAAAACTGAAAACATAATTACTACGGAATGTTCAGATAAAACTACAAGTAAAGAACTTGTAGCTAAAATCAATAATTCGCAAAATCCTTTAATCGAAATAAATAAACATGCTATACAAGGTATTAGTATAATGGATTTTACAAATTTAATTCCAAATAAGATTTGTGCAATAAAAAAAGCAAAATACACTATCATAATATTAGAATTATATAATTTTTCATATTCTACAGTTGGTAGTGCTTACATTGATCTTTGTTTTAAAGTCGACACAAATGGGAAGGTTATTGAAAAAAAAATCGTAAAGTCAAAATCATCAATGAAAATAAATAAACTCTATAAAATTTTCTAAGAAACAAAACTTTAAAGACTGATCTTAAAATAGATTCATAGCATTAAAAAATAAAGCAAATTGAGAAACAATGTATAACTTTTTATTTTTATTAGTAACGTCATTTTGTTTTGGACAATCATATAATTGTTTAGAAGAGGGTATTGGGGAAATAATTTCCAATAAAGTAGAGCTAAAGTCAATGAAATATAAGCAATTAAATTATGAGAGAGAAAAAAAATATATTGTTGATAGTAAAGTCAAAATATCTCTATCTAATACTTCTTCATTCATTGAGTTAATTGGAAAAAAAAGAAAAATGTCATTCTCACAAATGACAAAAAATGGTAAAAATATTTTTTTAAATCTTGAAGATGTTTTCTATTTAAAATACAAAAAAGAAATTTTATACATATTTGAATTTAAGACATTATATCAAGGAATTGGGATTAATACTTATAATGTTATTTTTTCTAAAAATAAGGGAGAAATTTTGTTTAAACAATGGAATTCTTCGGGAAATGGAATATCAAATTCTTTTGGAATATCAAAGAATAAATTATTTGTATTAAATCAGATAAGAGATTCTATAAATTATTATGAATTAAAAAATAAGATTATTAAATATCAACATAATTATTCTTCACTCATTAAAATAGATTCCTTAGGCAAGGTTTGTGTACAAAACGGCTATAAATTTTAAATATTTTTATCTATGCTGCGGCTGGTGTCTCGCCCATAAGCGCAGTCTTTTCATTCTGAAAAAAAACAGATTTTTCACACTTAATCCTAAAATTGATTCACATTCAAATCAAACAACAAGTTAGGTGATATTATATTAGAATAATTAATCGCTGTAATTATGAAAAAATATTATATAATATGGTTTTTGTTTATCGCAAGTAATTTAATTTCTCAAAGCAAAAAATACGATACAATAGTATTTGAAAACATTAGTCTAAATAATCATCACTTATTTTTTAGATTAAAACAGATGCCTAATTTAGAAAAGTATCTAAGTAAAATAGAAAAGAAAGTTAATATTTCAACTGATAAAAAAATAATACCATTAACTAAAAAACGACTTGCTATAAATGAATTCTCAAATAAAAACACAATCTTATTTACTACGAAAGACAGTGCTTTCATACACTATTTTAATTTTGAAAAATCTCAACGAGAGATAATTTTAAAATTAAAGAATAAAAAAATAACCTTCTCAAATAATTATAGTTTGTATGAATTTAGAAAGGCTTTTCCTAATTCATACAAACTAGCTAAAGGAATTAACGCAACTCCATTATCAAGAGCTGCATTTATACCAGTCTTTATAATTAGATCTACTAGCAAAGGTTATTTATGTTTTACTTTTTATGATGAAAAGTTAATTGATGTTTTCTTATCTGATAATGAACCTGAAACACCATATTAATTGAGAAGAGATAAAAAAAATAATTATGAAAAAATATTATATAGTTATTGTGTTTTTAATTGTGAGTAATGTCTTTTCTCAAAATAAAAAATATGATACAATATTGTTTAAAAATATTAAAATTGATAATCGTGAATTATTTTTTGGATATAAAAATTTCAAAGATTTAGGGACTATTTACGGGAAATTAAATAGAAATTTTAAAAAAGCGAGTAACATAGAAAAGACTCCTTTACATTATACTTTAAAGGTTGTGAATTCATTTTCTAATGATGAAGTTTCATTATTAATGATTAATGATAAGGCTTTTATAGATTATTTAATTTTGAATTATCTAGAAAAACTGGGGTAATTTATTATAAAAACAAGAAAATTATATTATCTAAAAATCTTAAATTATCTCAATTTAAAAAAGTTTTTCAAAACTCATATAAAAATGCTTCAGGATTACCTGTTACTCCGTTCGAAAGAGCTGCTTTTATATCAGCTTTTATAATAAATAAAAAAAGTATCGGATATATTAGTTTTACATTTTATGATGGAAAGTTAATCTCATTATTTATATCTGATATTAAACCTGAAAAATTTTAAACCAAGAAAAATAAATAGAAGCGATTAATAAACTTGTTCCAATATTGTATTTTTGTTTAATACACAACAAGCGAATAATACACAGAGTATTGTATCTCACAATTGCAGCGTTGTATTTTACAAAAACCGAAAATCTAACGGAATTTTAAATATCTTTGAACTATGAGCACAGCAACAAAACCAAAACATATTGGCAGAAATATTAGCCGAATCAGAGAACTTAGAGGTATGAAACAAGAAGCACTTGCTATGGCGATAGGCACAAGTCAGCAATATATTTCTATTATTGAAGGAAGCGAAAATATTGATGACGAAAAGCTAAAAACCATTGCTGAAGCATTAGGCGTTTCGGCTGAAGCTATTAAAAGTTATAGTGACGAAGGTGTAATTAATTATTTCAATACTTTTAACGCCGAGGCTTTTACTAATAGCCAAGGTGCATTTGGTAGTTATGATCAATTTACATTTAATCCTATTGATAAAGTAGTAGAACTTTATGAGCGTTTGGTTCAGGCAGAAAAAGATAAAGTGGAGTATTTAGAGAAATTATTTAAAGTGAAATAATTTTTTTGAAAAGATATATTTAGAAAAGAGACTTTGTGAGAAGTCTCTTTTTTCATTTTTATAATATCGAATAATTGAAATTTAATAGAATACTTTAGAGATTTTATCGCATTCTATAAAAAACGATAGCCCATATTTGCAATCATAAGTATTTAAAAACCCGCTCTGAAAGAGCTTTTAGCAATAGCATGGTGCAGAGCGCCATGAATGAAAACAATTGTTGTTTTAAGCCCTGAAAGGGAGTGAGCCTAATCTCAAGTTTTATTATAGCTAGATTGTGTGTATTTACTAAATGTTGCTTAATTGCTTTTGCCCTTTCAGGGCAATATTTACCGTTAATTTAGTTCGTAGTGCGATGCACTACACTATTGCTTGCAGGCTTTCAGCCTATTTTAAAGGTTTTTACTAGAAACAAAAAAGCAACCATAAAAGTTGAACTTTTCAATTATCTAATTTTCTAATTGACAAATTATCTAATTTGCAGATTATCCAATAAAATCTGATATTTCCTTCCCACAGGAATAATCTCTCCATTAAACATCGTAAGCGATTTAAACGTTACGGCTGTAATTTTAGTAATGTTTACAATAAAAGATCGATGAACCTGAATAAAATTCGTACTATCAATTTCTGCAGAAATGCTCGAAAGCGAACCGTAAATAATAATGGGCGATTTTAGTTTAGTGCTGTAGAGTTTCATGTAATTACCCAGACTTTCGATATAAATAATATCTGATAGTGGGGTTTCTGTCATTTGTCCGTTTACGCGATGCGAGAGGACTTTTTCATTTGTAGCGGTTTCTTTTTTTGCAGTATTACCTGAAAAGTAAATCTTAGCTTTTTCGATTGCTTTAGTGAATTTCTCGAACGAAATAGGTTTTAGTAAATAATCGATCGCATCGTTTTGATACGCCGAAAGAGCAAAATCAGAATAAGCGGTTGTTACAATCGTGAGCGGTCTTTTGGGTTGCAATTCCATTAATTCTACTCCGGAAATAACGGGCATATTAATATCCAGAAAAATAATATCGTATGTGTTTTCGTTGAGCATTTTTACCGCTTCCATTCCGCTAAAAGCACTTCCGGAATGTTCCAGATCGTCAAATTTAGAGATATGCGATGCAAGCGCCTTATGTGCCGGCGATTCATCGTCTATGATAAGACAGCGGTAGGTAATTGCCATATTTTTAGTTTTACGATAAAGATATTCTTTTCTTTTTTGCAGTTTAGCTCATGTCGTAAACCGTAAACTTCGAGGCGTCTTTTTAGGTTTTCGATTCCAATTCCGGTGCTTGAAAGCCGCGACCCGGATTCGAGATAATTGTTTTTTAAAGTAAAAGACAATTGATTGCATTTTACCTTTAAATCTACATTTATAAAAGGTTCCGGAGTTTCGGCAGAGAATTTAACCGCATTTTCTACCAGAGGCAAAAAGAACAAAGGCGGAATATCGATCGTGTCAAAATCACCGTCAAAATTCTGTGTAACCACAAGGCGTTCGTTCTGAAAAGTATAGTACTCGATGTATTTTTTTATAAAAGCAATTTCTTCTTCCAGATAGACATAATCTTTCTTCGAAGCTTCAATCTGATAGCGCAGCATATCTGAAAGATTCAGGATTCTGTCCGGTAATTTATCAGGATCAGATAAGGATTCTCCGTATAAATTATTCATGGCATTCAATAAAAAATGCGGATTAAGCTGTTGTTTCAAAAACGAAAGTTCTGATTTGAAATTCATAATATCCTTATCGGCATCCATAATTTTTTTAGTAATCACAACATGAATAAAATAGAAAAACATTCCGTTGATAATCAGCGATAATATTTGAAGCGTTTTCAAATTTCCCAAACCAACCAGTGGAAAAAACCAATTCATGAAAAAGTAAAATGAAGTCCAGTAAATGGCAAAGAGTGTAAAAAATGCTTTAAGCCTTTTTTTAAATAAAAAGGGTCTAATGATAAAAATATTAAAGATCGTTACCCAGATAATGCAAGGTAAATATCCAACGGCTATTTTACTGATGATATACGACCAATCGTGACCGTCTAATTTTATTTCGTCATAAACACAGGCCAGAATAACCAAAATTATAAAGGTGTTTACAATGAGGTTTCTAAGAAAAAAGTTCTGATAAATTTTAAGAATCTTCATAACGACAAAAATACTTTAATATTATAGTTTATAGCAGTTTGTGAAGCATAAATTATACAAACGCCATTCGTATAAATGATACGCCACTGGTATAAATATACTATTATAATAAGGGTCTGTAAATTACTTTTGATGCCGGTTTAAAGCTCATTCCAGAAACAATCTTAATTTATTCAAGTTTATGAAATCTAAAATTATTTCGTTAATCGTTGTATTTACGTCTTTGCAAACCATGGCGCAGGAAAAAGAACCGGGTATGAAAACCCTTGGAAAAGCAATAGTTGATAAATTCCCTACGACAAGAACTTTTGATGTACAATATGAACAACTGGGACCTTCAAATTACAACTCGGATTTATTTGGCAACAATTTTGAAAAAGGCCGAATCGAAAGCCATAATAGATTTAAAGCAGCTTTTAATTTGCCTTTTTATGCTTCCGGTTCTAAAAAGTTTGTTATAACAACTTCTCTTCGATATAAATACGAGAGTTATAGTTTTGGCGATATTTATAATTATAGCAGCGCACAAACCTATGCCAGGGACATGAAGGATTATCATTATTGGGCAGGAGCCGTGAGTGCAACTTATATGACATCGCTTTTTAAAAAACCGGTAATCTACAACGCAACAGTAAGTGTAGACGGAAATGAAGATGATTTACAACGATTAAAAGGATTTGTCTCTGCAATTATAGTGCTTAAAAGAACGCCGAGTACAACAATTACCGTTGGAGCCCTGGCATTGCTGGATCCGTCGTCGATTATTCCTGTAACGCCCCTTTTTTCTATGAATCATAAGTTTAAGGATTCAAAATGGGATATGGATTTTATTTTGCCGCAGCGTCTTTTATTCAGAAGGGAATTGTTAGAAAACGGAAGAATTTCCCTTGGAACAGAGTTAAATTCTGAAAGTTTTTACTTAAATTTAAACACCTCAAATTTAAGTGGCGTTTATGAGCTGAATCAGCTGGAATTAAAATCCGGCATCACCTACGAATATTGCTTTACGCCAAAAATCATTGCATTTGTAAAAGCCGGTGTCAACAATGTTCTAAGTACACGTATTACTGAAAAAGGAGAACGTACCAATCGTTATGTGTATGATCATAAAGAAGATGCACAAGGATATGTTAGGGTAGGAATATCTTATAATCTTTTTCAGCGAAAATAATTAGTAGCTAATATTAAATAAATAGTTATGGTTGTTGAGGTTTTTAAAACAAATGTCCAGAAAGAATCAGACAAAAATTATGTTATAGCGGTAATCCAAACCCATTTTCCGGATTATAAAATTAATTTTGATCTCGAAGATTGCGATAAAATATTACGTATCGAAGCCGTTGAACCGCAATGTGATAATATTGTCGATTATGTAAATTGTCTTGGATATACTTGTATTCGGTTAGATTGATTTTTTATTATTTTGTTTTTATAAAGATCTTCAGGGTTTGAAAACTCCTTTAGGAGTGTAATGTTTTAAAAAAAACAAGAACATAATTAAGGTTTAAGCCTAATAGAGGTGACACATTAAAAGAGATAAAAAACAGGTATAAATACGCAGTTAATTATATTATTTTATAAATAGTTTTGTGTGATATTTTCTTCTTAATAATCAGGATATGACAAGTTTTATTTTTTCGCTTTTTCTTTTGCTTTTAGAACAATTCAGCTAATTGTTTAAGTGCTTTATTGTTTCGTAATGCTTTTTTAGATTTGAAAAGGATGATACTCTTTTTGAGCATTATTTTCTACATTTGTGATCTATGAAAAAAGCATTGCAACTCTTCGATTTTACTCAGAAAGTCAATTACAAAAATGAAATTTTAGCCGGTTTAACCGTTGCCATGACGATGATTCCGGAATCATTATCATTTGCTATTTTGGCCGGATTTCCGCCTTTGGTTGGTTTATATGCCGCTTTTATTGCCGGATTGGTTACGGCTATTTTTGGCGGAAGACCCGGAATGATTTCCGGAGGAGCAGGAGCAACCGTTATCGTTTTGATTGCCTTGATGAAATCTCACGGCATAGAATACGTTTTTGCAGCAGTTGCACTTGGCGGCGTAGTCCAAATTTGTATTGGTCTTTTTAAACTGGGAAAATTTATAAGGCTGGTACCACAACCCGTAATGTTTGGTTTTGTAAACGGATTAGCTGTCGTTATTTTTATGTCACAGCTGGAGCAATTTAAAACCATTGTAAACGGACAAGTATCATGGCTGCAAGGCACGCCTTTGTATATCATGCTTGGTTTGGTCGCATTAACGATTGGTATAGTTTTACTTTTTCCTAAAATTACAAAAGCAGTTCCGGCTTCATTAGTAGCGATTATGGTTGTGTTTGCAATCGTACTAGTCTTTAATATTGATACTAAAACGGTTGAAGATATTGCATCAGTTCAAGGCGGATTTCCACCTTTTCATATTCCTAATATCCCAATTTCTTTTGAGACCTTCAAACTTATATTTCCATATTCTGTAATTGTTGCTGCAGTTGGTTTAACAGAAGGTTTGCTTACGCTGAATTTAGTCGATGAAATTACTGGAACCCGCGGAAACAGCAATCGTGAATGTATCGCACAAGGAAGTTCTAATATTTTAAACGGTTTCTTTTTCGGGATGGGTGGCTGCCCAATGATCGCCCAGACTTTAGTAAATCTTTCTGCAGGTTCAAGAGCAAGACTATCTGGAATTATTGCTGCGCTGACGATTTTACTGATCATTCTTTTTGGTGCTCCGGTAATAGGAAAATTGCCAATGGCAGCACTAGTTGGCGTTATGATGATGGTCGCTATTACTACTTTTGAATGGGCAAGTTTCCAGGTTATCAATAAAATGCCTAAACATGATATTTTTGTGGGTATTTTAGTCGCTGTCATTACAATTGTATTGCATAATCTGGCACTGGCAGTTTTGATAGGTGTTATTATTTCGGCACTTGTATTTGCCTGGGAAAGCGCCAAAAGAATCCGTGCACGACATTTTATTGATGAAGCAGGAGTGAAGCATTACCAGATTTACGGACCGTTATTTTTTGGTTCGATCGCTGCTTTTATCGAAAAGTTTGATGTTGCAAACGATCCGGATCATGTGATTATCGATTTTAAAGAAAGTCGTGTCGCTGATATGTCTGCAATAGAAGCACTAAATAATTTAACTAAAAAATACAATCAGGTCAATAAAGTAATTGAACTCCAGTATTTAAGCCCGGATTGTATTACATTGCTTAAAAATGCCGAAGCAGTTATAAAAGTAAACGTAATCGAAGATCCTACTTATAAGGTGGTTTCTTAATTAGAGAATGTGCCAATTTGATAATTAGAGAATGCTATACATTGCGAATATTTATTATCTATAATTTTTAAATTCGTTAAACCTGTCGGGTTTGTTTCGTTATAATTATCAAATTGGCACATTCTCTAATTGACACATTTGTAATTTGTTTGATTTTTGTAACTTTGTCAAATGAAACTGAAAGAAACACTCGAAGATTTTTATACGGTAAAAATAAAAGGAATGCCCGAGAATCTTAAAAAAGAAATTGGTCATTTTAATGTTTTTAAGCTTGATGATTATATCGGGAGCACTTGTAATCCTTTGCCTTATACCAGAAAAGACTTTTATAAAATAAGTTTGATCATTGGTAGAAACAAAGTGCATTATGCTGACAAAGTCGTTGCAATCGAAGATCAGGCTTTATTCTTTGCAAATCCACAAATTCCGTATAGTTGGGAACATATTGATGAAAATCAAACCGGCTTTTTTTGTATTTTCACTGATGCTTTTTTTAGTCAGTTTGGTAATCTAAAAGAATATCCTTTGTTTCAGCCCGGGGGAAATCCGATTGTTCCTGTTTCTGCAGAATTAGCCGAATCTTTAAAGAAAGTTTATTTAAAAATGTTTGATGAAATCAATTCAGATTATGCTTTTAAATATGATGTACTTCGAAATCTGGTGTTTGAGATTATTCATCTTGCTTTGAAAACACAAACTGTAACTGCTTCATTATACAGTAAATCGAATGCTACAATCAGAGTTTCGTCTTTGTTTATGGAATTGCTGGAACGCCAGTTTCCAATTGAATCTATCTCACAGCAAATTAATTTTCGCTCGCCATCTGAGTATGCAAATCAATTAAATGTTCATGTAAATCATTTGAATAAAGCATTAAAGGAAACGACCGGAAAAACTACTTCGCAAATTATATCCGAAAGAATTGTTCAGGAAGCAATGATCTTGCTCAAACAAACCAATTGGAATATTAATGAAATTGCTTTTTGTCTTGGCTTTGAAGAATTGTCTCATTTTATCAATTTCTTCAGGAAAAATACTCAGGTTTCACCTAAAACCTATCGCATAACCGAAATTGTTTGATTTTTGCAACTTATGATTTGATTTCTTTAATTTTTTAGAAGCACTTCGCCAATACCTTTGTTCCTGTAATTAAATCTAAAAATTTAAAATCATGGAAAATAACAAAGTTTGGTTTATCACAGGTGCTTCAAAAGGACTTGGATTAGAATTGGCTAAAAAATTATTATCAGAAGGCTATAAAGTTGCCGCAACCTCAAGAAGTGAAGAATCGTTGATAAAAGTATTAGGGAATGCAACCGGACAGTTCCTTCCTCTTGAAATGGACTTGGTAGATGAAAAGAGCGTTAAAAATGCTATCGAAATCGCTGTAAGTCATTTTAAAACTATTGATGTTTTAGTAAATAATGCAGGTTACGGTTTATTAGGCGCGTTAGAGGAATTAACAGATGCTGAATCCAGAAAAAATTATGAGGTAAATGTTTTCGGGTTATTAAACGTAATCAGGAATACAGTACCATATATGCGTGCAAAACAATCCGGACACATCTTTAATATCTCGTCTGTTGGTGGCTATCACGGAGGTTTTGCAGGTTGGGGAATCTATTGTTCTACAAAATTTGCTGTAGCGGGTTTAACAGAATCTTTATCTGCCGAAGTAAAAGAATTCGGAATCAACGCTACGATAGTATATCCGGGTTATTTTAGAACTGATTTCTTAAAAGACAGCTCTTTATTATTGCCTCAAAACCCAATTGCAGATTATAAAGCCGTAAGACAATCTGAAAGTGCTCATAAGAGCGATATCAATCAAAATCAACCAGGAGATCCTGTAAAATTAGCAGAAGCTTTAATAAAAGCAAGTCAGGACCAAAATCCACCATTACATTTGTTTTTAGGAGAAGATGCTTATAATATGGCGAATCAAAAAATAGAAAGCGTTCAGAGGGATTTAGAAAACTGGAAAGCAGTTTCTATTTCGACTGGGCTTTAATTAGGGAATGTGGCAATTTGATAATGAGATAATTTGTCTTTGTGTCTACTATTTCTTATCGAATATTGAATAGGCTCCAGCTTTAGCTGGAGTAATAAAATAGATTATGAAAAAAGGCTTTAGCCGAACTTTAAGTTTGGCTAAAGCCTTTTTTGTGTATTTAAAAACTCCAGCTGGAGTCTATTCATGTTTTCATATTGTAATATAAATGTAAGATCATGTGTCTCTGAAAATAATTATTTTCAATTTTACAAATTATCTCATTTTCTAATTACCACATTCTCTAATTTCTAAGCGTATTTTTTACATCGCTCAGTTTCCCGTCAACTTGGTCAATTTGCAATCCTAGAATATGAACAATTAGAGGATAAACCGAAACATTTTGAAATGTTTTTACTTCTTTATCAATTTTAAAAGCCGGACCTTTTGCATAGAAAATAGCGTGCATATCTTTTTCGTTATTGTCATAACCATGCGTTCCTCCTTTTATATGTGTACTTTCTTTACTCACTAAACTGTATCCTTTATCTGCTTCAATAACAAAATCGTGAACTCTGGGATTGGTTCCGTAATGCAATCTTTTAGGAACTTCTTTAGATTTCCAGAACTTAATATGTGGTACTTTTTTTAAAGCTATTGCAATAGAATCCTGATAACCCGGTTTTGCCTGAAGACTCATAATTGGGTTAATTACATCTTTGTAACCTAACCATTCCGGTTTGAGATAATCTAAAATTGCTACTTTTTTATCGTTGCTTATATCGGCCATTCCGTGATCTGAAACAATAATTAAATTGATTTGTTTTCCAATGGCTAACTGATCTAATTTTCTGGACAATTCTCCCATAATAGAATCCATTTTGATTACCATTTTTTTATTTTCAGGAGAAAGCGGACCAAAATTGTGTCCTGTATGATCCGGTTCATCAAAATATAAAGTTACCAAATGCGGACGTTGTTTTTCAGGAAGCTGTAACCATTTTAAAACCGTATCGATTCTGGCTCCATATGGAATTTTACTGTCGTAATTTTTATAAATACCAGGATTTCTTTTGTCAATGTCAGAACCTGGCCAAAAGAAAGAAGCTGTTTTTACGCCTTGTTTTTCCGCGACATTCCAAATAGGATTTCCACCATAAAAGCGTGAATCGTTTTTAGCATTGCTTGATAATGAGAATGATTCATTCATAGCCGAATCATAAAAAACGTTATTAATAATCCCGTGATGATCAGGATAAAGTCCCGTTACAATCGAATAATGATTTGGGAACGTTTTACTCGGGTAAGAAGGTTTCATTGATTTTGCATGAACGCCTTCTTTGGCAATTTGCTTTAAATTAGGAAGGTTAAACTGTTTCTGATAATCCCAACGAAAACCATCCATAGAAACTAAAACGACATAAGCATCTTTATTGGATTGAGAATAGGAAATAGAGGTAAGAAGTAAGAATGTAAAAAGTAATAGGCGAGTTGTAAATTTTCTCATTTTGCAATTTTAATAGAAATGCAAATTTACTGATAACCATTTTCAGCAACAAAAACAGAATGTTAAACTAAAGAAAAGTTTGCCACGAATTGCACGAGTCTTCACGAATGCTGTACGTGAAAAGAGTTTGCCGCAGATTAAAAGGATTAATAGATTAATCTGTGAAAATCTTTTTAGTTTGCGACTAAAAAGATATTCGTAAAGATTAGAAAAAATAATTCGTGATAATTCGTGAAATTCGTGGCGAAAAAATCTTTTTAATCCGTACAATCTGTGGCAAAAAAAAACGCCGGATAAAATATCCGGCGTTTCAATTTTTAAGAAGTTAAGAATGATTACATCATTCCTGGCATACCGCCACCCATTGGCATTCCGCCAGCGCTTTCTTCTTTAATATCAATCAATGCACATTCTGTAGTAAGGATCATTCCGGCAACAGATGCAGCATTTTCTAATGCTACACGAGTTACTTTTTTAGGATCGATAATTCCAGCTGTAAGCATATCTACATATTCGTCAGTTTTTGCATTGTATCCAAAATCACCTGAACCTTCAGAAACTTTTGCTACAACTACAGAACCTTCAAGACCTGCATTTTCAACAATAGTTCTTAATGGAGATTCAACAGCGCGAGATACAATCTGAATTCCTGTTGCTTCGTCAGCGTTATCAGCTTTAAGATCAGCTAATGCAGCTTTTGCTCTTAATAAAGCAACACCACCACCAGCAACAATTCCTTCTTCAACAGCAGCACGAGTAGCGTGTAAAGCATCGTCAACTCTGTCTTTTTTCTCTTTCATTTCAACTTCAGAAGCTGCACCAACATAAAGAACAGCAACACCACCAGCTAATTTAGCCAAACGTTCTTGCAATTTTTCTTTATCATAATCAGATGTAGTAGCCTCCATCTGACCTTTAATTTGGTTTACTCTGTTTTTGATAATGTCAGCTTCACCAGCACCACTTACAATTGTAGTGTTGTCTTTATCGATAGAAACTCTTTTTGCAGTTCCTAACATTTCGATAGTTGTATTTTCAAGAGTATAACCTCTTTCTTCAGAAATTACAGTTCCACCAGTTAAGATTGCGATATCTTCTAACATTGCTTTTCTTCTGTCTCCAAAACCTGGAGCTTTTACAGCAGCAATTTTAAGAGCACCTCTTAATTTGTTTACTACAAGAGTCGAAAGAGCTTCTCCGTCAACATCTTCAGCAATAATCAACAATGGTTTTCCTGATTGAGCAACTGGCTCTAAAACTGGAAGTAATTCTTTTAAAGAAGATACTTTTTTGTCGTATAATAAGATGTATGGAGAGTCTAATTCAACTTCCATTTTCTCTGGGTTAGTTACAAAGTAAGGAGAAAGATATCCTCTGTCAAACTGCATACCTTCAACAACATCTACAAAAGTATCAGTTCCTTTGGCTTCTTCAACAGTGATAACACCTTCTTTACCTACTTTAGCAAAAGCAGTAGCGATTAATTCACCAATTACTTCGTCATTGTTTGCAGAGATAGAAGCAATTTGTTTGATTTTATCAGAATCGCTTCCAACAACTTTAGCTTGTTTTGCAAGATCAGCAACGATAGCTTCAACAGCTTTATCGATACCACGTTTCAAGTCCATTGGATTTGCACCTGCAGCAACGTTTTTAAGACCTTCTTTTACGATTGCCTGAGCTAAAACTGTAGCAGTTGTAGTTCCGTCACCCGCTAAATCATTAGTTTTAGAAGCAACTTCCTTAACCATTTGCGCGCCCATGTTTTCTAATGGGTCTTTTAATTCGATTTCTTTTGCAACAGAAACACCATCTTTAGTAACAGTTGGTCCACCAAATGATTTCCCGATAATTACGTTACGACCTTTTGGTCCAAGAGTTACTTTTACAGCATTTGCTAATGCATCAACACCACGTTTTAATCCGTCACGTGCTTCAATATCAAATTTTATATCTTTTGCCATTTTTTATTTGCTTTAGGCAGTAGGCTTTAAGCTTTATGCTTGCTACTGCTGAATTAAGTTTGTTTAATGTTTGATTTGTTTCAGGTTATTTAGTCTTAATTTCTAATACTAAAAACTTAATACATATTTTTTTTAGATAATTGCTAAGATGTCATCTTCGCGCATAATCAAATAATCAGTTCCTTCAAGTTTTAATTCTGTTCCTGCATATTTACCATAAAGTACAGTGTCGCCAACTTTTACAGTCATAGTATGGTCTTTAGAACCATTTCCTACAGCTACAACAGTTCCTTTTTGTGGTTTTTCTTTGGCAGTATCAGGAATAAAAATACCTGAGGCAGTTTTTGTTTCAGCTGCAACAGGCTCAATAAGTACGCGATCTGAAAGCGGTTTAATGTTTAAGGCCATGATTTTATATTTTATAATTATTATAAGTTATACGTTTTATATGCTCTATTGGATTTCAGAAATTATGCCACGTTGGTAAAACTGACATTATTTCTTAAAAAAAATGCCAGCTTTGACAGGCTGGCATTTTATATTTATTTTGAAAATTATTATTTCGCTGCAGGAGTTGCCGGAGCAGGAGTTTGTTGAACCGGAGCCGCAGGTGTATTAGCAGGAGCTTCAGTTTTTTCAATAATTTTAGAATCAGTATCACTTAATGATCCTGTAAAGCTTAAGCTTGAAAGCAAAATTAAAGCAATCAAAATAGTAGCTAATGTCCAGGTACTTTTGTCTAAAAAGTCTGTTGTTTTTTGTACTCCACCTAACATTTGAGTTCCGCTAATAGTAGACGATAATCCGCCTCCTTTAGGGTTTTGAACCATGATTACTACGATCAATAGAAAACAAACTATTGTGATTAAAACTAAAAAAATTGAAAATGTGCTCATTGCTTAATTATTATTGTTATTTTGTTGTAAAATCTTTATATCCGAAATGCGGTCTGCAAAGAAACTAATTTTTTCTGGATATTTCAAAATTAATATTTCATATGCTTGTATTGCTTTTGTATATTTTTTTTGTTCCAAATATACTCTCGCCAAAGTCTCTGTCATTAAGTAAGAATTATCCTCTGTATTAAGGTCAAATTGTACCGCTGGGGTTATTGGAGTTTGTTTTATAGGAGAGATTTTAGGATTTGTTTCGATAAATTTATCGATTGTTTCTGCCTTTTTCTTCTTCTCTTCGTCTATTTCTTCAACTACTGCTTTTGGTTCAGCTGTTTTTTTTACTTCTTTAACCTCTTTAGCTTCCTGAGGACCTACTACGGTTCTGTCAATAGGTTCTGTGCGTGCCAATTGTAGCCATTCCTGAAAAGAATGTTTTTCATTAAAAGAAAAATCCAATGGTTTTCCTATTTCCAGATTCTCTTCGGCAGTTTTTACAGGTTCAGGAATTTCAATTTCTTTAGGTTCTTCCGCTGTCTTAGCTTCTTCAAAAATTATTGTCGTTGCTTCTTTTAAGGAAACAAATACGGACTCTTCAATTGGATCGACTCTTACGTCCGGTATTTCATCCTCAGGAATATCATCTACTATTTCTTCAAAGAAAGTATGAGTATGAGTAGTTTCTCTAATAGGAGTTAAGATTGGTTCTTGTGTAATTGGTTCAGCTTCCTTTTCTTCAGTTTTTACAGGCTCTTCAAAAGTAGCTGATGTTACTTCTTTAAAATAATCTAAAACAGGCTGTTCTGCAATTGGTTCGATTTCAGTCTCTTCAGATGTTACAGATTCTTCAAAAGTTACAGGAGTTACTTCTTTAAACGAGTCAAGAATTAATTCTTCCGTAATTGGTTCAGTTTTAACTTCTTCGATTACAGGTTCTTCAAAAGTTACAGGAGTTACTTCTTTAAACGAATCAAAAAATAATTCCTCTTTAATTAGTTCATTTTTAATTTCTTCTATTACAGGTTCTTCTACTACAGATTCTTCTGCTACAGGTTCTTCTGCTACAGGTTTTTCAAAAGTTGTAGTAATTACTTCTTTAAAGGAGTCAAGAATTAATTCCTCTGTAATTGGTTCTGTTTTAACTTCTTCAATTACAGGTTCTTCAAAATTTACTGGTGTAACTTCTTTAAAAGAATTCAAAATTGCCTGCTCGTCAATTAGCTCAATTTTGGCTTCTTCAATTTTTGCAGTTTCAGCTAAAATAGCTGGTGTTGCTTCTTTAAAAGAATCCAGAATTGCCTGTTCATCAATTAGCTCAATTTTAATCTCTTCTTTAGGCTCTTCAATTTTTGCAGGATTTTCAAAAGTAGTTGGCGCCGCTTGTTCAAAAGTTACATTTGTTGCTTCTCTTATAGAATTCAGAATAGACTGCTCAATAGGATCAATTCGAACTTCATTTGCTTTCTTGGTTTCTTCAAATGAAACAATTTCACTGTCAAAAACTTTAATTTCTAAGAGATCTTTCAGTTTTTGATCATAGTATTCATTCTGAATCGATGTGAAAGTTTCAGAAGTAATAAAATCAAATAAAACAGAACGATCAGTAGTATGAGCGGCTGTAACTTTTAATGCATAATTATACTTAAAACTATTTTGACTGTAAAGTCCTTTTAATCGCAATGCTCTTGCACTTTGAAAATACGGAAATTCATTCAAAACACTTCCTAATGCATCCGTTTGCTTTACTGTAATAGCATCAGGTTTATTCATTAAGTATGTATAATCAGTTACATTCATTTTTTATTCTTTTGTTTAATCGTTGAATTTTTTATTTGTTTAATCGAAAATCTGTTTAATCGTTTTTATCGATTCAACGACTCAACTATTTACCGATTAAACAAAAAAACTACCATTTAGCTAATGACTCATTAAAGATATCTTGTGTGATTCTTTCAAAAATAACCTGAATCGCTGTATTTAATGTAGCACCCGTTGGTAATCCGGTACCAGGGAAATCATAATAGAATTCGAATGTTCTCTCAAAATCATCAGTTTCCTTCTTTTTATTCGTAAACCTTACATTTACACGAATCGTCAAACGGTTTTGAGCCGCTTGTTGATCTGCAGTTGCAGTCATTGGGGTTGTTCTGTAGTCTATGATTTCTCCTTCATAAACTAAATCGCCACTATTGCTCACAAGATTAAGGTTCGTTTGATTCTGGATTAAATCCTGCAAAGTCAATGTAAATGTTCTGTCGATTCCTGGTTCAATCAAATCAGCATTATTCTGAAAAAAGTTAACCTGAAAAGTATCAGCATCAATTTTTCCTGTTCCTGTAAAGTTGTAAGCACCGCAACCACTTAACATAAAGAGGCACATAAAGGCTAATAAAGAATATATTTTTTTCATAAAAATTATAGTAATACTCCAATTTTTTTCAAATATAACAATTTGGAATTTGGAATTTATTTTTTGGAATTTTCTATTTATAGATCAAATTGTTTGATTTTTCTATACAAAGTTCTTTCAGAAATACCCAATTCGTCTGCCGCAGCTTTTCGTTTTCCTTTGTTCTTTTCTAATGATTTTTTTATCATTTCGATTTCCTTTTGCTCTAAACGTAAAACCTCTTCTTCTTCAATTGTTTCAGCAAATAAATAATTATCGTCCTGTATTTGATAATTATCTTCGCGAGTTGCAGGCGTCATGACAGCAGTTCTTGGTTCTTCTTCAAAATCTATTTCGCTTTCATTTTCTTGCGAACCGTATATCTTCTGAATCAAATTAGGATTGATGTCTTGTACTTTTGTACCATTTTTCATCAATTCAAGAGTGAGTTTTTTCAGATCATTCAGGTCGCTTTTCATATCAAAAAGCACTTTGTATAAGATGTCCCTTTCAGTGCTAAAATCACTTTCTTTTTTCTTATCACTAATTACCGACGGTAAATTGGTGCCTTCGGTTGGTAAATATGATTGTAGTGTAGCAAGCGTAATATCACGATTGGTTTCTAAAACTGAGATTTGTTCGGCTACATTTCGTAACTGGCGAATGTTTCCGTTCCATCTGAATTTTTGCAAAAGCTGAACTGCATCATCGTCTAATTTTAACGGCGGCATTTTGTATTTATGCGCAAAATCAGCAACAAATTTTCTAAATAGCAGGTGAATGTCTTCGTTTCTTTCACGCAATGGAGGCAAAGTAATTTCGACAGTTGTCAAACGATAATATAAATCCTCACGGAATTTTCCTTTTTCAATAGCATTGAATAAGTTTACGTTTGTTGCTGCAACAATCCTAACATTAGTTTTCTGAACCTGAGAAGAACCTACTTTTATAAATTCACCATTTTCAAGCACACGAAGCAAACGAACCTGGGTCGTAAGGGGTAATTCACCAACTTCATCCAGAAAAATAGTTCCGCCATCAGCTACTTCGAAGTAACCTTCACGTGTACTTGTCGCACCGGTAAAAGCACCTTTTTCGTGACCAAAAAGCTCACTATCGATTGTTCCTTCTGGAATTGCACCACAGTTTACAGCAATATATTTACCATGCTTTCTGTGTGAAAGCGAATGGATTATTCTTGGAATATTTTCTTTACCAACACCACTTTCCCCGGTTACCATTACTGATATATCAGTAGGAGCAACCTGAATGGCTTTTTCGATGGCGCGATTTAATTTAGGATCATTTCCAATAATTTCAAATCGCTGTTTTATTGCTTGAACTGTTTCCATTTATGTTTTTTATCTTTTGCCACAGATTAAAATGATTAAAAAGATTTTTTAAAATTATAAAACATATCTTTTGTATTGAAGTGATTTTGTTTGAAAATTGACAAGCAGTCCTACTTCTGACTTCGATAATTTTATGTAATTTAAAATCTGAGCAATATGTTCACTTGAAAAATCCTTAATTGCTTTTACCTCTAAAACGATATCTTCATTAATAATAAAGTCAGCATAAAATTTATGAGGCAAAATTTTACCTTTATATTCAATTAAATATTCTTTTTCTCTTTCAAAAAGAATATTATTTTCTTTAAACTCTATTTCTAAAGCATCTTTATAAACTATTTCCAGTAAACCTGGTCCAAGATTTCGATGTACTTCCATACAAATACCTATAACCTTGTAAGTTTCAACTTCTCGATATTGTTGCATAATTATTTTTTATCACAGTTTTTAAAAGTAAGAAAAATAACATGTAAAATAAAATCATTTTAATCCTTTTAATCTGTGGCAAAAAAAAACTAATTCATTTCAGAATATCCAACAGCTTCACCTTTCAAAGTTCCACTAGTACAACTTGCAATTTTTACATTTACAAAATCTCCAATCTTATAATTCTCTTTAGGGAAAACTACTGTTATACTTTGAGAGTTTCTTCCTGAAAATTCCTCGGTTGATTTTTTAGATACTTTTTCGACTAAAACTTCAACAATTTGACCAACGAATTCCTCGCTTCTAAACCAGGCGTGTTTTTGTTGTAAATCGACAATTTCCTGCAATCTTCTGGCTTTTGTTTCTTCGGCAACATCATCTTCCATTTTTCTTCCGGCCAAAGTTCCGGGACGTTCAGAATAGGAATACATATAACCAAAATTATATTTTACATATTCCATTAAGCTCATTGTATCTTGGTGATCTTGTTCCGTTTCTGTTGGGAAACCGGCGATCATATCTTGCGAAATCGAAGCATTTGGGATAATAGCTCTAATTTTATCAATCAGAGTCATATATTCTTCACGTGTATGCAAACGATTCATTTCTTTTAGAATTCTATTGCTTCCGGATTGAACTGGTAAGTGAATGTGTTTACAGATATTAGGATGTTTTGCAATAACGTGCAACACACTTTCATGCATATCCTGCGGATTAGAAGTCGAAAATCGGATACGCATTTTAGGGAATCCAACAGCAACCATTTCAAGCAATTGATCAAAATCAACAGCAGTTGCTTTTTGCATTTCAGATGCGTTTACAAAGTCTTTTTTCAAACCTCCACCGTACCAAAGGTAACTGTCTACGTTTTGACCTAAAAGGGTAATTTCTTTAAAACCTTTATCCCAAAGATCCTGAATTTCTTTCATTATACTTTGAGGTTCACGGCTACGCTCACGACCACGTGTAAATGGTACCACGCAAAACGTACACATATTGTCGCAACCACGAGTGATCGAAACCAAAGCGGTAATTCCGTTACTCATCAAACGAACCGGCGAAATATCTCCGTATGTTTCTTCTTTTGATAAAATTACATTAATGGCGTCACGGCCTTCTTCAACTTCCGCTAATAAATTAGGTAAATCTTTGTATGCATCCGGACCAACAACAAGATCTACTATTTTTTCTTCCTCCAAAAACTGGCTTTTCAAACGTTCAGCCATACAGCCCAAAACGCCCACTTTCATTTTTGGATTAATACGTTTTACCGCATTATATTTTTCAAGACGTTTGCGGATAGTTTGTTCAGCCTTATCTCGAATCGAGCAGGTATTTACAAGAACCAAATCGGCATCTTCAAGGGTTTGTGTAGTGTTATATCCGTTTATTGATAAGATGGAAGCTACAATTTCACTGTCCGAAAAATTCATCGCACAACCGTAACTTTCTATAAAAAGCTTTTTAGTATTCTCAGGTTTATTTTCTAAAACAAGACTTTCACCTTGTTTACTTTCTTCAATAATCTTTTCCATTGTATATTTTCAAAGTGCAAAGATAATGTAAATGGGATCAATATGACAAGATGGCAGAGAAAAGATTTTAGATTTTAAAGTTAAGATTTTAGATTGTTGATTAACAATTGCTGATTTTAGATTTTAATAATAGTGAGGTAAATAATGACCCAGTAATTATGATCTGGACATAAAAAAGAAAATTAATCTACAATCAAAAATCTAAAAGCTAAAATATTTCGTAGCTATTTCCGGCTTTGCGTTTTAAGTCCTCATAAAAACCGCAAAGTTTCTAATGTTGTAAAAAGAGCTTCCGTTGGTCGCTTTTTTAAAACAAGAAACTTTTGCGGTTTTTACTCCGGGCTTTCCACTATAATCCGGGCTATTAAATATTGAGTAAAAAGAATATTTCGGGGCGATAAACCTTTAAAAGTTATACCTATATATATAATAGGTAGGATTACAGATAAATCTGTAATTTAAAGAAACATAATATTAAAATAAATCAAAAATGAATTCACACAGTTGATATTTAAAAAAAATAGATACTTTTGTTGCAGAAAAATAGAGCAATGGCAAAGAATTTAGTAATAGTTGAGTCACCTGCAAAGGCGAAAACGATAGAGAAATTTCTGGGAAGTGATTTTCAAGTAGAGTCGAGTTACGGACATATAGCAGATTTACCATCAAAGGAAATAGGAGTAGATGTAGAAAACGGTTTTAAACCTAAATACGAAGTTTCTCCGGATAAAAAAGCCTTGGTAAGCAAATTGAAAACACTATCTAAGAATGCCGAAATGGTTTGGTTAGCAAGTGATGAGGACCGCGAAGGGGAAGCTATTTCATGGCATCTTGCGGAAGAACTAAAACTGGATGTAAAAAAAACTAAGCGAATTGTTTTTCACGAAATTACGAAGACTGCGATTCTTAAAGCAATCGAGAACCCAAGAGAAATAGATTATAATTTAGTAAATGCACAACAAGCGCGTCGTGTATTAGACCGTTTGGTAGGTTATGAATTGTCTCCTGTTTTATGGAGAAAAATTAAAGGCGGACTTTCTGCCGGACGTGTTCAATCAGTTTCAGTTCGTTTAATTGTTGAAAGAGAACGTGAAATTCAAAATTTTAATGCAGTTGCAAGTTATTCTATCGTTGCAGAATTTGTAAATGAAGCAGGAAAAGCCTTCAAAGCCAAATTGCCAAAAAACTTTAATACTAAAAAAGAAGCCGAAGATTTTTTAAATAAAAATATCGGATCACAATATAAGGTAGCAGATTTAGAAACTAAACCTACCAAAAAATCTCCAACAGCACCATTTACAACTTCGACATTGCAACAAGAAGCAGCGAGAAAATTGTATTTGCCGGTTGGGATTACCATGCAGCTTGCACAACGTTTATACGAAGCCGGGCTTATTACTTATATGAGAACCGATAGTGTAAATCTTTCTAAAGATGCTATGGATGCTGCTGAAGCTGAAATTATAAAATCATACGGAAAAGAATTTTCGAAACCCAGGACTTTTGCAAACAAAAGTAAAGGGGCTCAAGAAGCGCACGAGGCAATTCGTCCTACAGATATGTCACGCCACTCTGTAAATATTGATCGCGATCAGGCCCGTTTATATGATTTGATCTGGAAAAGAACGCTCGCTTCACAAATGAGTGATGCGCAATTAGAAAGAACAAACGTAAAAATCGAAGCAAATAATCACAGCGAAATTTTTACAGCTTCAGGAGAAGTTTTGCTTTTTGAAGGATTCCTGAAAGTGTATCTGGAAGGACATGATGATGATGAGGAAGAACAAGAAGGAATGTTGCCTGCATTAAAAGTAAACGAAAAATTAGTTAACAATTATATTACAGCAACCGAAAGATATTCAAGACCTCCGGCTCGTTATACGGAAGCTTCTTTGGTGAAAAAATTAGAGGAATTAGGAATTGGCCGTCCATCTACATACGCACCAACTATTTCGACTATTATCAATAGAAATTATGTTGAAAAAGGAACTCTTGAAGGACAAGAACGTAATTATACTCAACTTACATTACAAAATAGTAAAGTAGGGGAGAAATTGCTAAAAGAAAATACAGGTTCAGATAAAGGAAAATTAGTTCCTACAGATATCGGGACAATCGTAACAGATTTCTTGGTGAAGAATTTCGGAAATATCCTGGATTATAACTTTACTGCAAAAGTAGAGCAGGATTTTGATGAAATTGCCGAAGGAAATATCGACTGGGCAATAATGATGCAGGAGTTCTACAATAAGTTTCATCCAAATGTAAAAGAGGTTGAAGCAAATGCAGAACGTGAAAGCGGAGAAAGAATCCTGGGTAAAGATGCTGACGGAAGACAAGTATCTGTTCGTTTAGGAAAATTTGGACCAATGGCACAAATTGGTGAAGCAGATGATGAAGATAAAAAGTTCGCGAGCTTAATGTCTGATCAAAATATTGGAAATATTTCACTTGAAGAAGCTTTGAACTTATTTCTATTGCCTAAAAGTTTAGGAGAATATAAAGGAGAAGAAGTAGAAGTAAATAATGGTCGTTACGGTCCTTATGTACGTCACGGAAGTATTTTTATTTCATTGCCTAAAGGCGAAGACCCATTAGGACTTTCTAAAGACAGAGCGCAAGAGTTGATTGATGAAAAAGCAATTGCAGATGCTCCAATTGCAGTTTATAAAGGCGAAGGTGTTCAAAAAGGTGTAGGTCGTTTTGGTCCTTTCATCAAATGGAACGGAATTTTTATCAATGTAAGTAAAAAATACAATTTTGATAACTTATCTCAGCAAGAAGTAGAAGAACTAATTGAAGATAAATTACAGAAAAATATAGATAAAGTTCTTCACAATTGGGAGGATGAAGGTATTTTGGTTGAAAAAGCACGTTGGGGCCGTTCAGTTATTACGAAGGGTAAAATCAAAATTGAATTAAGTAAAGATGTTGATGCAACAAAATTAACATTGGCTGAAGTTCAGGAAATGATTGCTAAAAAAACACCGGCAAAAAAGACACCAGCAAAAAAAGCAACAACCGCTAAGAAAGCTCCAGCTAAAAAAACGGCTGCTAAAAAGAAATAATAAATGGAATTTGATTTTCTAGAACCAGTTAATGACGGAATTTTAAAATTCATTAGTTCATTGTCTTCGCAAGAATTGGGCAGCAAAATTGTTTTGCATACCCAGGATCAGTTTCCTGATATTAGCAAAATTACAATTGCAATAGTAGGCGTTCTGGAAGATCGTCGTAATAGTAATGTGATTAATGAAGTTAACCTGAATGCTGTTCGTAAAAAGCTGTACAGTATGTTTCCCGGAAATTGGGATGCGTCAATTGCTGATTTAGGGGATATTCTTGCAGGGGATTCTGTAGAGGATACTTATTTTGCTCTTAAAAAAGTAACTGCTACTTTAATTAAGAATAAAGTGATTCCTATAGTTATAGGAGGTTCTCAGGATTTGACCTATGCTTTGTATCGTGCCTATGATGATTTAGAGCAAATGGTAAATATGGTTGCTGTAGATAATAAGTTTGATTTTGGAAAAGAAAATGAAACAGTTTCGGCTAATTCTTATCTGACTAAAATCATTATAGATGAGCCTAATAACTTGTTTAATTATTGTAATATAGGATATCAGACCTATTATAATTCACAAGAAGAAATAGATTTGATCGAGAAATTGTTCTTTGATGCTTATCGCTTAGGTGAAATTTCGAATAAAATTGCATTAGCAGAGCCTGTATTTAGAGATGCTGATTTAATAAGTATTGATTTAAATTCGGTAAAGTCGTCAGCTTCAGCTAATATGATTACCTTTGAGCCGAATGGTTTTAATGGAAAAGAGATATGTTCATTGGCGAGATATGCCGGAATTAGTGATAAAGTTTCCTGTTTTGGAATTTTTAATCACAATAGTACCGTTCCTGAAGCAGGAATTATTGCGCAGATAGTTTGGTATTTTATCGAAGGATATCATTACCGTTCAAAAGAATATCCTTTTGGTAGTCGGGCAACGTATTTAAAATATATTGTTCCATTAGAAGATGAAGAATTAATTTTTTATAAAAGTGACAAAACAGATCGTTGGTGGATCGAAATTCCGTTCGAATCAAATGGTCACAATAAATTGAAAAGAAATACGTTATTACCGTGTTCATACGACGAATATTTGAGCGCTTGTAACCAAGAATTGCCAGAAAGGTGGTGGAAAGCACAGAGAAAAAACGCTTTATAAAGTAAAATTTTAGTCAAAATCATAAATTTTTAAAATTTTAAAAAAATTGTTAAATAATATTAGTAGGAAAATAAATCTAAATGGTAAATTTTAACGTTTTACGTCGATTTTTTCTGCTAGTTTATCGATCAAATATTTTTTTTTTATTTTATTTAACATTATTTTTGAACGGTAAAATAAATTTCGCAACTAGTATTGTTTTTTAGATAAATAATAAATACGTTTACGGACTTATAATAATGAATAGAAATCCCAAATTTATATGAAGAAGTTTATTGCATTTGCAGCAATGTTAACACTGGTAATTGGCTGTGGTAAGTCAGGAGACAAAGGTGAGTTAGTTGGTGTTACAGGAGGGAAATGGCATCCTGAGAAACCTTATGGAATGACATTAGTTCCTGGTGGGTCTTTTATTATGGGTAAATCAGATGCTGATTTAGCTAATGTAGAAGATGCTCCGACTAAAACAGTAACGGTTCGTTCGTTTTATATGGATGAAACTGAGATTACAAATAGTGAGTACCGTCAATTTGTAGAATGGGTAAAAGATTCTACAATGAGAGTTCGTTTGGCAATTTTAGCTGATGAAACAGGTCAAAAACCTGCTGGTGATGCTAAAGGTAAAAAAGGTGGTAGTATCTCAGATTATGCATTTAACGATTCTGAGCCAGACAAAATGACGGCTTATGATAAGTATATGTATGATAACTACTATAGTGTAGGGACAAAAGATGATCCGTATGCTGGAAGAAAACTAAACAAAAAAGTTAAGTTAATTAAAGATACTAAAGCTTATCCGGATGAATATTACGCTGAAGTAATGGATTCTATGTATTTGCCAATTGAAGAATCATATAATGGTTTAAGAACAATTGATGTAAATAAATTGAAATTCCGTTATTCATGGATGGATATTCAGGCTGCTGCAAAAGCTAAAGTTGGAAAAAGAAAAGACTTCGTTAAAACTGAACAAGTTAGTGTGTATCCTGATACAACAGTTTGGATTAAAGATTTTGCTTACTCATATAATGAGCCAATGCATAATGATTATTTCTGGCACAAGGCTTATGGAGATTATCCTGTAGTTGGTGTAACCTGGAAACAAGCTAAAGCATTTTGTGCTTGGAGAACGTTAAATAAAAACAGCTATATCAAATCTAAGAAAAAAGGACGTGATTTAGTAAATGCCTTCAGATTACCAACTGAAGCAGAATGGGAATATGCTGCAAGAGGTGGACTGGAATCTGCAACTTATCCTTGGGGTGGTCCTTATACAAAAAGTGACAGAGGTTGTTTCTTAGCAAACTTTAAACCAAGCAGAGGAGATTATGCAGCTGATGAGGCTTTATATACTGTTGAAGCTAAATCATATGAAGTAAACGGATACGGATTATATAACATGGCAGGAAATGTTTCAGAGTGGACAGATTCAGCTTACAATCCAAATGCATACGAGTATGTTTCTACAATGAACCCTAACGTAATTGACGGAAACAACCAAAGAAAAGTGGTTCGTGGAGGATCTTGGAAAGATGTTGCTTACTTCCTACAAGTAAGTACTCGTGACCACGAATATGCAGATTCTGCAAGAAGTTATATTGGTTTCAGAACTGTACAGGATTACATGGGAACTCAAACAACCGGAAGCGGAAAAAAGAAAAGTAAATTATAATTAAATTCAAATTCAATAACCAAATCAAATCTATTTTAAATTAAAACCTAAAAAAAAGTATTATGGCATTATTAAGTAAAAAAGCAATGAATTTCGCTTATGGTATGGGAGCGGCAGTAGTAATCGTTGGAGCTCTTTTCAAAATTACTCACTTTGAAATTGGACCATTAACAGGAACAGTGATGTTGTCAGTTGGATTATTAACTGAAGCGTTAATCTTTGCTCTTTCAGCTTTTGAACCAGTTGAAGACGAATTGGACTGGACTCTTGTTTACCCAGAATTAGCTAATGGTCAAGCTAGAAAAAGAGAAGATAAAGTTGAAGCTACGGCTGATGCCCAAGGTTTATTATCTCAAAAATTAGATGTAATGTTGAAAGAAGCTAAAATTGACGGTGAGTTAATGGCAAGCTTAGGAAACAGCATCAAAAACTTCGAAGGTGCTGCAAAAGCAATTTCTCCAACAGTAGATTCTATTGCAGGACAAAAGAAATATGCTGAAGAAATGTCTATGGCTGCTGCACAAATGGAATCATTAAACAGCTTGTACAAAGTACAATTAGAAAGTGCTTCAAGAAACGCACAAGCAAATAGCGAAATCGCTGAAAATGCTTCTAAATTAAAAGAGCAAATGCAATCGATGACTGCAAATATCGCTTCTTTAAACAGCGTTTACGGTGGTATGCTTTCTGCAATGAGTAACAAAGGATAATTAGTTTTTGACTATTATATTAAATTTATTAATAAAGAACTAATTAGAAAAAATGGCAGGAGGAAAATTAACCCCTAGACAGAAGATGATTAACCTGATGTATCTGGTTTTCATCGCAATGTTAGCAATGAACGTATCAAAAGAAGTTATATCTGCTTTTGGTTTGATGAATGAAAAATTTGAAAGTGCAAATACTAGTTCAACTGAAACAAATGCAAGTTTACTAACATCTTTAGATCAAAAAGCTGCTGAAGCAAAAGGAGAATTCGCAATTGCTGCAGTAACAGCTCATAAAGTTGAAACAATTTCAAAAGAATTTTACGATTATATTGGTACTTTAAAAGCTCAGTCTATCAAAGGATTTGAAGTTGAAAAAGAAACTGGTAAACTTCCTTACGAAGCTATGGACAGAGGTGACAACATCGATGACTGGTTTACAGGAGACGGTTACACTAAAAAAGGTAACGAAATTATCGCTAAAATTCAAAAATATAAATCAGATATTAAAGCTGCTTTAGGTACAGATAAAAAATATGCTGGTATTATTTCTGAAGTTGAGAAAAAATTTGATGTTTCTGACGTAAAAAACAAAGAAGGTATAAAAGAAAGCTACTTAGCATATCACTTTAAAGGTTTTCCTGCAATCGCATCTGCTGCTAAACTTTCAGCTTGGCAAAATGACGTTAAGAAAACTGAGGCAGACGTTTATAATAGTGCTTTAGGAAAAGCGGCTGTTGCTGCTGCTTCTTACAGTAACTATCAAGCGATTGTTGTTTTAGATAAAAACGCTTATTTCCAAGGAGAAAAAGTAACTGGTAAAGTTGTTTTAGGTCGTTATGACGAAAATACAAAACCAACTTCATTCCAAGGTCCTGGACAAATCGTTAACGGACAAGCTGTTATTTCATTAACTGCCGGAGGTGTTGGAGAGCAAAATATTAATGGACAATTTACATTCTTAGAAGATGGTAAAAACATTCCATTGAAATTTAAAGGAACTTACGTTGTAGTACCAAGACCAAACTCAGCTACGATTTCTGCTGATAAGATGAATGTTGTTTATAGAGGAGTTGTTAACCCAATCTCTGTATCATTCGCTGGTGTTGATGCTAACAAAATTAATGCAAGTGCTCCTGGATTATCTTCTGCCGGAAAACCTGGTAAATATAACATGAGCCCGGGACAAGGTACTGAAGCTACAATTTCTGTAACTGGAACATTACCAAATGGGGATAAAGTTACAGACAAGAAAACATTCAGAATTAAAGGTATTCCTGGACCAACTGGAACAATTAGAGGAGAAATGGGTGTTGTTAAAGGACCAAAATCTAACTTAGAAATTGCTACTATTGGTGCTAAATTACTTGATTTTGATTTCGAAGTTGGTTTAGATGTTGTTGGATTTAATATGAAAATTGCTGGACAGCCTACTGTTGTTGTTTCTGGTAACAGATTAAATGCACAATGTAAAACAGTTCTTTCAAGAGCTGGAAAAGGAGACCAGGTTACTATTTCTGAAATTAAGACTAAACTTGTTGGAGCTGGTAGTTATTTATTACCAAGAACTGCTCCGGTAATTTACGAAATACAATAAAATTAGTAGTGAAAACTACATTCAATATCTTATAATGATACCACGATGAAAGTAAGAAATTTTTTAATAGCCGTTGTTTCTATCGCTGGAGGTTTTTCTTCGTATGCGCAATCGAATTTGCTAAATGCAAAAACACCTGATCAGATAGGACTTAAGACTCCTGCGCAACTTATTTCTGATAATGATAAGCCTTTGGCGTATGGTTATGTAGATGATAGAGATATCTTGATGGGAAAAACTACTTGGGAAATCATTGATTTAAATGAAAAGATCAACTTTCCAATGTATTTTCCGGTAGATACAGCTAATATTGGTTCAGACAGACGCTCGCTTTACGACGTTTTGACGAAAGCTGTTAAAAACGGCAAAATAACTGAAGTTTATAGCGACAGTTATTTCAATACTAAAAAATCTTTGAAAGATATTCAAGGTGCGTTATCTCGTATTGATACAACTGATGCTGGTAGAGAGTTAATCAACCAATATCCTGACGACTATAAATCACGTGTTGTGAAGAAAAAAGTTGTTACCGGTACTGGTAAAAAGAAAGTTGTTTCTTATGTTGAGGAAACAGTTGGTCCAACAAGATCTGTACCTGCTGAATATATCCTTAAACAAGATTTAACTGCAGCTGATGTTACACAATATAAAATAAAAGGATACTGGTATTTTGACAAACGTCAAAGTGAATTGAAATATCGTTTACTTGGAATTTGTCCTGTAACTCCGGATGTTTACACAATGAATAGCGATGAGAAAGATTATATTGAGTTATTTTGGGTTTTCTTCCCAAATGCGAGAGAAGCTTTGCATGAAGCAAAAGCTTTTAACGACAGTAACTCAGCTCTTCCAATTTCATTCGATCAGATTTTGAATTCAAGACGTTTTAATGCAGTTGTTTATAAAGAAGAAAACTTGTACGGAGATCGTGAGATCAAAGATTACATGAAAGACAATGCACAAAATCAGTTATTAGAATCTGAAAGAGTAAAAGAGAAGATTCGTAACTTCGAGCAAGATATGTGGAACTACTAAGTATCTAAATTACATTATACTGAAAACTCTTACTACCAAGGTAGTAAGAGTTTTTTTTTGCTCATTGTTAGAGATGATTGTTTTTAATATTTGTACATGATTTTTTAATATTGTCATATTTAATATAATTAGTTCAGCTTATCATTCATAAAAGTCATTTTAATGTCTAAACTCTTAAAGTTTATATAATTGTAAGAAAAATAATAAATTTAAACTTAAATTTAGTTATCTTTGCCCCCTAAAAGTGTTCATGATGAAAGGGGAAAATTTTTTAATGATTATTGCTTTGATCGCTGGGGTTTTTACTTCTAATGCGCAATCAAATTTACTGAATGCAAAAACAGCGGATCAAATAGGACTCAAAACTCCTGCCCAAATGATCTCTGATAATGATAAGCCACTTGCTTATGGTTATGTAGATGATAGAGATATCCTGATGGGAAAAACTACCTGGGAAATCATTGATCTAAACGAAAAAATAAATTTCCCATTATATTTTCCGGTAGATACGGCTAATATTGGGGCTGACAGGCGATCGCTATATGACGTTTTAACAAAAGCCATTAGAAATGGAAAGATTACCGAAGTATATAGTGATAGTTATTTTAATACTAAAAAGTCCTTAAAAGATATCCAGGGTGCTTTATCGCGTATTGATACAACAGATGCCGGTAGAGAATTGATCAACCAATATCCTGATGATTATAAAACTCATGTTGTCAAGAAAAAAGTTGTTACTGGTACCGGTAAGAAAAAAGTTGTTACCTATGTAGAGGAAACTGTTGGTGCAACAAGGTCAATTCCTTCAGAGTATATCCTTAAACAAGATTTAACCGCTGCTGATGTTACACAATATAAAATTAAGGGATATTGGTATTTTGACAAGCGTCAAAGTGATTTAAAATATCGATTACTTGGTATTTGCCCTGTTACTCCCGATGTGTATACAATGAATAGCGATGAGAAAGATTATATTGAGTTATTTTGGGTTTTCTTTCCTAATGCGCGGGAGGTATTGCATGAAGGAAAAGCTTTTAACGATAAGAACTCTGCCATTCCTATTTCCTTTGATCAGATTTTAAATTCAAGACATTTTAATGCTGTTATCTATAAAGAAGAAAATATGTATGGTGATCGTGAAATCAAAAGCTACATTAAGGATGATGCACAAAGTCAATTGTTAGAATCTGAAAGAGTAAAAGAGAAGATTCGTAACTTCGAAGAAGATATGTGGAACTACTAAGTTTCTAATTACATTTTACCAAAAACTCTTAGTACCTTTGTATTAAGAGTTTTTTTATATAGTACCTTTTATATATGTTAGATTATTTGATTGTTGGATCCGGACTGGCTGGAATTTCTTTTGCAGAAGTTGCTCTTAAAAACAATAAAACTTTTTTGATAGTTGATAATAAATCTCAAAATTCATCAAGAGTTGCGGGAGGGTTATATAATCCTGTTATTTTAAAACGGTTCAGCGAAGTTTGGAAAGCGCAGGAACAATTGGTTTTAATGAATGAGTTTTACAGTCAGATTGAAGATAAGCTACAAAAGAAATTCAATTTTCAACTTCCAATTTTAAGGAAGTTCTTCTCTATCGAAGAACAGAATAATTGGTTTTCCGCTTCAGACAAAATAAACCTGGCTCCTTTTTTATCTACTAAACTCATTACAAAAAAATACAATAGTATCGATTCTCCATATGATTATGGTGAAGTTTTGCATACCGGTTATGTAGATACAGCTTTGTTGTTGGATTGTTATAAAGAATATCTACAAGAGAATAATTTATTGTTAGAAGAGTTTTTTGACAGTACTTATATTGAGTTTTTTGATTACGGAATCCAGTATAAAAATATTCAGGCCCGACATATTATTTTTGCTGAAGGTTTTGGGCTGCATAAAAATCCTTTTTTTAATTATTTACCTTTAGATGGTACAAAAGGAGAATTATTTGTAATAAAAGCTCCCAATTTAAACTTAGACGTGATTGTGAATACAAGTGTATTTATATTGCCATTGGGAAATGATTTATTTAAAGTTGGTGCTACATACAACTGGCAGGATAAAACAGATTTGCCTACAGAAGAAGGAAAGCAAGAATTAGTAGATCGAATAAAAGAAATTATTACCTGCGATTTCGAAATTGTAAAGCATTTTGGCGGAGTTCGCCCAACAGTTAAAGACAGAAGACCGTTGATTGGAACGCATCATGAGCGTAAATCTCTTCACATTCTTAACGGATTAGGAACACGCGGTGTAATGTTGGGGCCAGCTATGGCACAAGCTCTTTTTGATAATATCGAAAATGAAATTCCTTTAGATCGTGAAATCGACATTCAGAGATTTCATAAAAAATATTTGAAAACCCTTATTTTTGACCGGCCTTAGGATCGTAAGAAACAAACATATTAATGTATAAATTTCTGGAAAGTCGTAAAACAAAAGGAAATAATACAATCAAGGAAATAACTATTGCTATAAAAGATTCTTCAATAGTTGTTTTAAAAAATACAAACGAAACAATAAAAGCTGCAATTCCTACGGCTACATTTAGACCGTAACTAACGTACATTGCGCCATAAAAAAAAGAAGGTTCAATTTGATATTTTAATCCGCAATGACTGCAATTGTCGTTCATTTTTAGAACTTTAGTCAAATGAAGGGGGTTTTTGTCTGAATACATGCTTTCTTTTTGGCATTTTGGACAACTTCCTGTTAAAATACTATTTAGTTTCGATCCTTTTTTTAACATTTGCAAAAAATTAAATTACCCATTGATTTGGGAGTGTAAATTTACACAATCAATTAGTTATAAAATAACATTACATGCTTAATATACACAATTTATCGGTTTCTTTTGGTGGTACTTATTTATTCGAAGAGGTAACTTTTCGTTTAGGTGCCGGAGATCGTGTTGGACTTGTCGGGAAAAACGGTGCTGGAAAATCTACAATGCTTAAAATGCTGGCAAGAGATTTTGCTCCTGATTCCGGAGTTATTTCTCAGGAGAAAGATATCCGAATGGGTTTCTTACGTCAGGATATTGATTTTGAACGCGGAAGAACAGTATTGGAAGAAGCTTATGAAGCCTTTACCGAAATAAAAGTTGTAGAAAAAAAACTAGAAGAAATCAATCATCAATTGGTTACCAGAACCGATTATGAAAGTGAAGAATACGGGCAAATCATCGAAGATTTATCTGATTATACACATCGTTTTGAACTTCTTGGAGGGTATAATTATGTAGGAGATACAGAGAAAATTCTTTTAGGACTTGGTTTTAAAAGAGAAGTTTTTAATAACCAAACCGAAACATTTTCAGGAGGTTGGAGAATGCGTATCGAATTAGCTAAATTATTGTTACAATCAAATGATGTTTTATTGCTGGATGAGCCTACCAACCACTTAGATATCGAAAGTATCATTTGGTTAGAAAGTTTCCTGCGCAATTATCCCGGAGTAGTCGTAATTGTTTCGCATGATAAAATGTTCCTTGATAATGTAACGAACCGTACAATCGAAATCTCTTTAGGAAAAGCATACGATTTTAATAAACCATATTCTCAATATTTAGAATTGCGTCACGAGATTCGTGAAAAGCAATTGGCGACTCAAAAAAATCAAGCTAAAAAGATTGAAGAAACAGAAAAATTAATCGAAAAGTTCCGTGCAAAAGCTTCAAAAGCTTCAATGGCGCAATCGTTGATTAAAAAGTTAGATAAAGTAGAAAGAATCGAAGTTGACGAAGACGACAATTCTGTAATGAATATTTCGTTTCCGGTTTCAAAAGAGCCAGGAAAAGTTGTAGTCGAAGCTGAACATGTTACTAAAGCTTACGGAGATAAAGTTATTTTAAAAGATATCGATTTGTTAGTAGAACGCGGAAGTAAAATTGCTTTTGTGGGTCAAAACGGACAAGGAAAATCGACTTTTATTAAAGCAATTGTAAACGAATTTGAATACCAGGGAAATATCAAGCTAGGACATAATGTTCAATTAGGTTATTTTGCTCAAAATCAGGCAGAATATCTTGATGGCGAAATCACTTTGCTGCAAACTATGGAAGATGCTGCCACAGACACTAACCGTTCGAAAGTGCGTGATATGTTGGGTTCATTTTTATTCCGCGGAGACGATGTAGAGAAAAAAGTAAAAGTACTTTCAGGAGGTGAACGTAACCGTTTGGCACTTTGTAAATTATTATTGCAGCCAATCAATGTTTTGTTGATGGATGAGCCTACGAATCACTTGGATATTAAATCCAAAAACGTTCTGAAAGCCGCACTTCAAAAATTTGGTGGTACTTTATTATTGGTTTCTCACGATAGGGATTTCCTGCAAGGAATGTCGAATATTGTTTATGAATTTAAAGACCAGAAGATAAAAGAATATTTAGGCGACATAAACTATTTCTTAGAACAACGCAATCTTGAGAATATGCGTGAAGTCGAGAAAAAAGATGTTGCTAAAGCCGCAGCTCCAAAAGAAAGCAACAAAACATCCTACGAAGATCAGAAAAAAGGTAAGGCACTACAAAATAAATTAAGCAAGGTCGAAAGTCAGATCAAACAATTAGAGCGAGACATTCAGCACGACGATAAGTTGCTGGCTTCTAATTATGACAAGCATATTGAGGATGCTTCATTTTTTACAGCTTATAACAAAAAGAAAAGTGATTTAGACCAATTGCTTCTGGACTGGGAAGTTGTTCAGGAAGAGATTGATAATTTTACTGCTTAAATTTAGTTTTCAGTTTCAGTCACAGTTTACATAGGCCATTGGCAAAATTCAAAACTTTGACAATGGTTTTTTTGTTTCAGGAGCTAATCCAGCTTTTCGTTTCAAGTCCTCACAAAAAAAATGCATTTCTAATGTTGCAAAAAGAGCTTCTTTCAGTCGCTTTTTTTCAACAAGAAATGCAATTTTTTTTGCTCCGGGCTTTCCCTCTTCAATCTGGGCTAGTAGTAGCAGTTTTCAGTCACAATATTCAATCACAGTTTTCAGTTTTAGATTTGTTCAGTTTTCAGTTTACAAATTTTTCGCAATGACAAAAACAAGAATAAAAACCTGCGAAAACCAGTTAAAACCCGCGTCATACGCGTATCAATCTGCGCAAACCTTAAATAATCCCAATAGATTTAGAATGCATAATCGCCTCACTGCTGTTTTTATAATAACAAACAGAAACCTCTAAAGCTTCTAAATTCTTCATGATTTTTTTTGTTGCTTCTTTTTGGTGTTTGCCGGTTTGCCTGATATAAACTGCTTTTACGGTGACAGGGAATATTTTGCATATTCGTTCGTATAAAACAGGATCATGTTGAGAATCATCTCCCAGTAAAACATATTTAAGATTTGGATAAAATTCTAAAACGTGCTTTATTTTGTCAAACTTATGATCGTGATTTCCGCGTCCGCTCATGAAGAAATCTGTGATTCCTCTTTTAATATCTTTCAATAAAATTACGGCTCTTGGCAGGTTGTGTATTTTAGTAAATTTTACAATAAACCGATACAAATTCCATTCACTGCTTGAAACATAAAAAAAAGCATTTTCTTCTTCCTTATTGTTTCTTCCTGCAGAGCTTAAAGCTTGATAATGCGGTACAACATCTGTAAATACTTTGCGGTCATTTACATTTTTAAAAAGGAGGATGTAGATTTTTTTAAAGAAATTCTGAGTATGCGAAATCAGAAACGTATCATCAATATCAGATATGATTCCTAGTTTTCCTTTGTGAGGCCTTATAAAACTGCCTTTTTCGGTTATGGTTTCATTATTATCTTTTATGCTTACTTCGTATTCCATCCAGCCAAAATTAGTTTCTGTTTCAAGCGGAATACAAAATTTAAAATATCCGTCGTCTAATGTTTTGGTATGAATTTCCTGATTACCGCATTTTAAATAAATATCAAAATTCTCGAGTGTTTTTATTCTGAACTGATTTATAATTGAACGTGCATTTTTTAAGTTTTTCTTCTGGAAATCATAATCATACGTTCTTTTAAAAACATGCCCCATTACAATTAATTCTTCTTCATTGGCATAACCCCGATATAATTGTAAAATTGGTTTCATTAATTGCGTATATTTATAGATAGATGCTGTAAATTAATTATTTTAATTGACTTTAAAAATAAAACTTTGAAAAAGAATATCATATTTGTTGTAAACCCTATTTCCGGAGACCTTGATAAATCAAATTTAATTGAAGCTGTTGAGGAGTTTGCAATCACAAACAATTTTGATCTGGAAGTTTATGAAACTACAGGTAAAAGTGATCAAAAAGAAATACAATCACTATATAATCAATATCATCCGGAACGAATTATTGTAGCCGGTGGAGACGGAACCATAAAAATGGTTGCCGAAGCCATGGAGGAATTTGATGTAATTATTGGTATTTTGCCTGCTGGCTCAGCCAATGGTTTATCTGTTGATCTTAATTTACCAAATACTATTGAAGAGAACCTGAAAACAGCTTTTCTTAGTCGTTATATCGAAATGGATATGATTTGTATCAACGGTAAAAAAAGTATTCATTTAAGCGATATTGGTCTCAATGCTGATTTGGTTAAGAATTATGAAGAAAGTAATCTAAGAGGATTTTGGGGATATGCTTTGCAAGCTTATAATACACTGGTAGATTCTAATGATCCTTTTGTTGCAACAATTACCGCGAATAAAGATACTGTTGTACATACGGCAAGAATGATTGTCATTGCGAATTCTCAGAAATACGGAACTGGTGTAACCATCAACCCGAATGGTTCAATGAACGATGGAAAATTTGAATTGGTGATCTTAAAAAGCCTGGATCTACTATTACTCGGAAAAATTATTACAGGAAATATGCCTATTGATTCAGACGATATAGTAATTATTTCGACAGAGAAAGCCACCATAAAAACAGATTATCCGGTTAATTTTCAGATTGATGGAGAATATTGTGGTGCTCAAACTTCGTTAGAAATTCATATTTTGCACAAGCAGATGAAAATCGCGGTGCCATAGTTCGCTTTTCTATTAATTATTTAATATTTCGCCCCTATGGGGCTTTATATTTCTATAAATATTGCACTCCTACGGAGCTACTTTGAGAATTAGCCCTGGAAGGGCTTAATATTTATAGAAAATTAGACAGCAATATATAATAGCTCCGTAGGAGCGATATTGAGTTTCTCTATTTGTAAAAAGCTATTTATTTAAAAGGATTTCTTTCCTGCCACTCCGTTTTAGGCTCAAGATAATTAAATAATTTGGCAATGTTATGGTTGATCAAAGCATTGCTGTGCGTAATTAATCCATACATTTTCAGGGGTTTTGCACCAACAGAACTTTTTATTTCAAGTGCAGTACGGGCAAAAACAATGTCGGAGAAACCCTGATTTATTGAGTATGCAATCATGTCGTATAACATGTTTAGATATAACATTTTTTCACGCTGAATCGTTTCATCATAACCTAAAAAGTAGGTGTCCATTATGGTTCCGTTTTTAATCAGCGTATTGAAACCTATCAGTTTTTCGTCTAAAAAATAACCATAAAATAAGAAATCATCTTTCATTATTTCTTTAAAAAAGCTAAAGTGATTTCGAGCTAAGAAAAAAGTATTGAAAGGTGCATTTTTAGCTACATGAAAGTATAATTCATAAATAACATCTTCATACTTTTTAATATCAGCCAATGACATTTTTTGTTTCTTGATTCCGTCTGCTTTTTTTCTGGCACGTTTATACTGATCCCTATATTTTTTTGATAAAGCATCAATGTAATCCTGTTCTGATTTCCAATTTTTATTGATTTCAAAAATCATATTGGGTTGAGTCGAAAACGTATAATTGTTTTTAAATTCAGCTTGTAATGGTTCTATTTCTGTCGCAGTAAAATCTTTTATGCTTGTAATATGGACTTTTTTTCCGGTTGCTTTCAAGTCTTTCTTAAGCTGATTAATTGCTTTATGAAGTGTTTTAAATGCCTTTGCCTGCTTGATACCTGCGTCAAAAGCAAATGCATTTTGTCCCGTAAGCATATTGTTGCCAACGAAAAGTACATGTGAGGCAAAATTTTTGAAAGCAAAATTACGTACAGAAGTTTTTAAACACTGATCGCGTTCTCCAAACGATTCCAGTTTTTCTGCAAATAAAAATTGAGTTAAGACAATCCCGACAAGTTTATCTTCGTTGAAAATCCCAATAAAATGGCAAATCATATTTACCGGACAAGAGTTTTCAAGTACTTCGAGATATTCTCTGGTCAAAAAAATATTATCTACAGCCAGCGAATTCCATTCTAAAGGCAGTAATGACGTGCTGTTGTAAATTTGAAAAGAATATGTTGTATTCAAAAGTGTGAGCTAATTTTTTCAAAATTAGGTATTATTTATAATAACTTACTTCCTTTAAGTTATTATTAAGAAAAACCCGCCTGTGTTTAAGAGTCAAACGGGTTTCTGATTGTTTATTATTATGCGTATGCACATATAATTCCGCCCATTAGAGTTAGGGTTAAAATCCAATATCCGGCATTTATAAAAATATATTTCCATGATCTTCTTTCAAACAAACCATTAATGGCTAACATTGGAAAGGCGAAAAACAAGCCTGATATAAAACCATGAAGAGCTCCGTGTTTAAAAGTGCGATAAGCTGTTCCGTAATCTGCCATAAAAGCTGCAAAAGATGGTTTTGCACTTGCAATGAGAGGTGGTCCGCCTACCATCCCGACTGCACCGGACTGATGAATTGTTAATGCCGAAATGACCATTGTCATCATTAAGGAAAAGATATACGTTAACCCGAAAATTTTAATCATATTTCCGTTTCGTAGCGCCTCTTGGGTTAATCCGGATTCTCTCATCCAGATGGTTCCAAAAACTTTAGGGTTGTACCAGATAAAACCGGTAACAAGAGTAATTAATGCTGAAGCAAAAAATGGTAAAAAATTCATTTCCATGTGATTAGGTTTTTAGATTAGTGAATCAAATTTAAGAAAAAAATGTAAAAACTTGATTTATTTTAAAGCCGTAATTCAGTATAGTTTTTTTATACCTGAAATTTAATATTGAAAGAAAAAAAGATTATAATAATTTAAGCTGTATTTTTTAACGATTTACTTTTTTTTCATAACTTTAATTCTTCAATTTGCATAATATCCAAATTGAATGAAAAATAATCTAACCTTTTTAATAACAAAATTATGGTAGTACAATATCAAGGTGAACAGCACGGAAAATCTACAACATTTACAATAAGAATTATAGGAAACAATTTGTCTAAAAGCAGCTCTAATTACCAAATTGATTTATTGATTGGCGACAAACAATTGCCAATTTTTACAACATCAATTCATCAGAGTTTATCAAATTGTTTAAAAGAAATCTATCTTTTTAGAAAACATAACGGAATAAAATTCAATGCTTCTTCAGAGAAAGTTGCGCCAACTTTAGTTCCTTATGATTTAGTTTTATACAATTATAATAAAGGAGCTTTATTTATGGCATAAGCCAAATTTACTCTGTTTAAATATTTAAAAAAAAGACTTTTCTTAATTGAAAGGTCTTTTTTTTTGATTTGTATTTTTTAGGATTGAAGGTTAAAATTAAGTTTTGGCTGATGCATAGTATGTTTTTTTACTTTATCAGATCAAAAAAACAAATTTTCATCAATAAGATATAAGCAAGAATATCTTAATTTTAAACGTAAATTTTTAAAGCCTTTGCAGTAGGCTGAAAGCTTAAAAAGCAATAGCATAGTGCACCGCACTATGAATTAAATTAAAAGTTATATTGCCCTGAAAGGGGGAAAGCAAATAGGTAAAATACTATGTAGTATATATTGAGTGTTTCTTTTATGATTAAGCTTTCACCCTTACAGGGTTAAAATATCAATCATTTTTCCTTCATAGTGCTTCGCACCATGCTATTGCTAAGGCTCTTTCAGAGCTTTTAAGTTGCTTTTTATCAGATGGTTATGTTTTGTAAACAAGCAATCAAAAATACGTAGACATATAAATCCAGTCATATACGTTCCTATTTTTCTTGTAAAATTTGCTGAACTATGCAAATAAAACAATCAGATAGTATGGAAGCAAATGACATTAAAACTTTAGAAGATCTAAGAATATTAAACGCCCGTTATTTCAACAACATTAATTCATCAACTGATAAAACAGGAATATATACGGCTAAAATTAAGTTTTTAAATTATTTTGAGTTGGGTTGTGCCATTACTGACTTATTAAGATTATGCATTTTGGCTATAGACCACGAAGCGCATATAATTTCTGATACAAATAAAAATGCTATAAACGTGGCGCTTATGTTAGAAACTGCACTTGAAATGTTTCCTTTGGATGAGTTTGAATTGTTAAGTGAACTTAATGAAATTCTAATTGCCGATTCTCAAAATATAAAGGAATAATGTATTGAATAAATCTGTTTATCTGAAGTTTTTTATTTAAAGTGGAAGATATTATTTGTCTAATTTTTTTGACTATTTAAAGGAGAAAAACCCATAATTCCCGATTTTTTCTCCTTTGGGTAATTCCATTTCATAAATTTTATTATGTTTGCTAAATCGATTTAGCAATTCTTGAAATTTTCTTTAATTATGAAAAATATACTCTTAACGTTCTTCTTTATTATTATTTCTACTGCATTTATAAATGCTCAGGAACTTAAATCTCCTGATGGAAACTTGACTTTGAAATTTGCGTTGAACAAAGAAGGTGCACCAACATATTCTTTGAATTTCAAGAACAAAGAAGTGCTTAAAGAAAGTAAATTGGGTTTTATTTTAAAGTCGGATATTGTGCTGAATAAAGATTTTCAGATAGCAGCAACAAAGTTTAAGTCAGAAAATAATGCATGGAAACCGGTTTTAGGAGAACAAAAAGAAATACAAAATCAATACAATGAACTAAGGGCTGATCTTGTACAGGAAAAAAGCAAACGAAGACTATCTATTTATTTCCGATTGTTTAATGATGGTTTAGGTTTTAGATATGAATTCCCGATACAGGATAATTTGCGTCACTTTATCATTCAAGATGAAACAACGGAGTTTAACTTAACCGGAGATCATAAGCTTTTCTGGATTCCGGGAGATTACGATACAAACGAATATAGTTATACAACATCAAAAATATCCCAGATGCAGGCTTTGGTTTACAATGCTACACATGTGCCGCTTGCAGCGCAATCAACGATTAAAAATCTGGCTACGCAAACGCCTTTGATGATTAAAACAACCGATAATCTTTATATTAATATTCATGAAGCAGCCCTGAAAAATTATCCTGCAATGTGTCTTAATGTCAATGATAAAAATTTTTCGCTGAGTTCTCATCTGGTTCCTGATGCGGTTGGTAATAAAGGATATATTCAAACGGGTAGTTTTACACCTTGGCGAACTGTTGTAGTAAGCGATGATGCGAGAAATATTCTGGCTTCAAAAATGATTTTAAACTTAAACGAGCCATGCACTTTTGATGATACTTCCTGGATTAAACCATCAAAATACATAGGTGTTTGGTGGGAATATTTTACCGGAGGTGGTTCTACATGGGCATATTCAGACAATCAGGATGTGGTTATTGGCGCAACAGATTTCTCTAAATTAAAACCAAATAATACGCACGGAGCCAATACCAAACATGTAAAGGAATATATTGATTTTGCAGCATCAAATGGTTTCAATGCTGTTTTGGTAGAAGGGTGGAATGAAGGTTGGGAAGACAATACGGCTTTCAAAAAAGAACATATTTACAGTTTTACAAAAGCATATCCGGATTTTGATGTAAAAGATCTTAGTGATTATGCCAGTAAAAAGAACGTGAAAATTATCATGCATCACGAAACAACATCATCGACTGCTGAATATGAGCGACAATTAAATGATGCCTTAAATTTCATGGTCGATAATAATTATAATGCTGTAAAAACCGGATATGTTGGGCCAATTATCCCCAGAGGAGAACATCATGACGGACAGCAAATGGTGAACCATTATACCTATGTGGCAAAAGAAGCTGCTAAACATAAAATTATGGTAGATTCTCATGAAGCCGTTCGACCTACGGGTTTGCACAGAACATATCCTAACTGGTTTGCGCAGGAATCAGCGCGCGGAACTGAGTTTGAATCTATGGAAGGAATTCATCCGGATCACACTACAATTTTGCCTTTTACACGATTAATGGGAGGTCCGATGGATTATACACCAGGGATTTTTCAGGGAGATTTATCCGTTTATGGATCTAAAAAGAATAAGTTGAGCACAACCCTTGTCAAACAATTGGCATTGTATGTTACGATGTACAGTCCGTTGCAAATGGCAGCTGATCTACCAGAGAATTATATCCGTTTTAATGATGCTTTTCAGTTCATAAAAGATGTTGCACTCGATTGGGATGAAACTTATATTCTTGAAGCAGAGCCAGGTGATTATATTACAATCGCCAGAAAAACAAAAGGAAAACAAGAGTGGTTTGTAGGCGGAATCACTGACGAAAATGCACGTATTGCTACAATTGATTTTAGCTTTCTTCCTGCAGGGAAATCATATACAGCAACAATTTATGAAGACGGAAAAACGGCAGATTACAAAACCAATCCGCAATCCTACAATATTCGAAAAGTGAGTGTAAACAGTAAAACCAAAATAAAACAAAAATTAGCTTCAAGCGGCGGTGTTGCTATTTCTATAAAATAAATTCTTTGAGAAATGGCACGCGGATGACGCAGATTCGCTAAAGCGAAAACACGGATGAAAACGGATTTTCTCTTCTAGTATTGGCTAAAAAAAAAACTGCTTGATCTGCTAAATCTGCGAGAGAAAAGTTTGAGAAATGGCACGCGGATTACATAGATACGCTAAAGCGAAAAACACGGATAAAAACGTATTTTTTCTATTGTTTTTTAAATCTGCTTAATCTGCCAAATCTGCGAGAGAAAAAGTTTAGCCACAGATTAAAAAGATTAAAACGGATTTTTTTTATTGCTGTTTGATAAAAAATCTGCGAGAGAAAAATTAGTAACAGATTAAACACGTTTATTATTTAAATGAGTCAAAATAATTCGTGAAAATTCGTGTAATTAGTGGCAAAATGCAAAATCGATATTAATTTAAAAACATAAAAATGAGCATAAAAATTTATCCTTTACAATTTGAACCAATTCTGAAAGACAGAATTTGGGGTGGCGAAAAATTACAAACAGTTCTTAATAAACCAATCACATCTAAAATTACCGGCGAAAGTTGGGAATTATCTACTGTAGAAGGTGATGTGAGCGTAGTTGCCAACGGAGAATTGAAAGGAAAATCATTAACAGAATTAATTAATGAGTCACCAAATGAAATTTTAGGAACCAAAGTTTATGAGCGATTTGGAAATCAGTTTCCTTTATTGTTTAAATACTTAGACGCACGTGAAGATTTGTCGATACAAGTTCATCCTAATGATAAATTGGCAAAAGAACGTCATAATTCTTTTGGTAAGACAGAAATGTGGTATGTAATGCAGGCTGATCAGGATGCAAGGATTATTGTAGGGTTTAAAGAAGATTCAAGCAAAGAAGAATATCTTGAAAATCTAAACAATAAAAGCCTGGTTTCTATTCTTGATGATGTAAAAGCAAAAGCCGGCGATGTTTTCTTTTTAGAAACAGGAACCGTTCATGCGATTGGTGCAGGATTGGTTGTTGCAGAGATTCAGCAAACATCTGATATTACGTATCGTTTGTATGATTTTGACAGAGTAGATGCTCAGGGAAATAAAAGAGAATTGCATGTTGATTTAGCACTTGATGCTATCAATTACAATAAAGTAGATACACATAAAAAATACGAAAAAGAGATAAATCAATCAAATGTAATTGTAGATTGTCCTTATTTTACAACCAATTTTGTTCCGCTTGACGGAAAGATTGAAGGAAGTAAAAATGGAGAAACTTTTACGGTGTATATGTGTATCGAAGGTTCTTTTGAGCTTAGATATGGAAATGTAACCTATCAATATAAAAAAGGAGATACTGTTTTGATTCCTGCTGATATTCGCAGCTATGTTTTAGAAGGTTCAGCATCAATTTTAGAAGTATATATCTCGTAAATTTTTCTACTAAAGAAAAGAGTCGGAGCGTTTGTTTTATAAATTCTCCGACTTTTTTTTATCCAATAAAAGATTATTCAGACTAAAAAGGAAAAAGAGAATAGAATTATAAAAAACGATTAATATCGAAATTACCTATAATTGCTGATGATTGTATTTAGAATTAGCTTTAAAAAAATGATATGTTTAAAAAAATAATTACAAAATCGTTTTAGTAATTATTTTTATTTATATTTGTGATATAATTAATAACAGCTTAATAAAAAATTAACTCCCCGGATGAAAAAGATTACTATTAAAGACATTGCCACAGAGGCTCAAGTGTCTATATCTACTGTATCTTTTGTCATTAACGATAAAGGCGAGAAAATGGGAATCAGCCCGGCAGTAATTAAAAAAGTACAGCAAGTTGCTGAAAAACTTAATTATAGACCTAGTATGATTGCTACAAGTCTTAGAACCGGAAAGACAAGATCTATTGGGTTAATTGTCGAAGATATTTCGAATCAGTTCTTTGCAGATCTTGCCAGAGTTATTGAAGATGAGGCCAAGAGTATTGATTATAGGGTTTTTTACTGTAGTACAGGTGGAGATGACGGACGTTCTCAAGAGTTGATACATAGTCTTTTGCAGGCAAATGTAGACGGTTTTATTATTACGCCAACTGAAAATTTAGAAGACAGTATTGATCTTCTTTTAAAACTGAAAAAACCCGTGGTCTTAATCGACAGGTATTTTCCGGGACAAAGAGTAAGTCATGTCGTAATGGATAATTATGAAGCGTCTAATACAGCTACAAAATTTATAATTGACAAAGGGTGTAAAAACATCGCAGTTGTTAATAATGAGTCAGAGATGATTCAGATGAAGTTAAGAGAAGATGGTTGTCGTGATGCCTTAAAAGAAGCCGGTATTTATAATGAATCGCTCGTGCTTCATATGGATTACTATAGTAATGAAGAAACCAGAATTGCAAAAATAGCCGGTTTTTTAGAAAAAAATCCAAATATTGATGCTGTTTTATTCTTAACAAATTATATGGGGCTGGCAGGTCTTCAGGCTTTTAAACAAATGAAAATCAGGATTCCTGAAGATATTGCAGTTATTAGTTTTGATGATCATGACAGTTTTAAACTGCATACACCGGCAATTACGGTTGTAGCACAGCCTATTGAAGATATTGCTGTTAAATCGATACAATTATTGATGAGTCAGATGACAGATATGGGAAAATTTCAAGTAGAAAAAAGTCTTAAAAAAGGCAAATTGATTGTTAGGGAATCGGTTTAATTTTTAGATAATAAGCAGAATAAAAAAGAAAAGAAACGTTTCGTTTTTTTTTACTCATTTTACTAAATCGTTTTAGTAAAATTTAGACAAAGCAAACTGATAATCAGTTATTTTTTTGAACAGTTTACTATATCGATTTCTTGAAATCAGGGCACAAATATATTGCTATAAAAAGATAGTATTTAAAGATGGAGATCTTAAAATACCATATTAAAATTGAGTTCAAATTTTTATTAATTTTTTAAAAACAATCACGTTAAAACAAAATCAAAACAAATAACCAAAAAAAAATGCTTATGAAACGAATATTGGCAGTGTTAGGAATGGTATTGTTGAGCAGCTTAGGTGCTGTTGCACAAAACCGATTAATAACAGGCATAGTGGCTGATGCAGAGAACAAGGGAATTGTTGCTGCATCGATAGAGGTTCAGGGAAAACCGTTTAGTGCAATTACAGATGCGGAAGGCCGATTTAAAATGAATGTTCCGGAAGGAAAGGTAACATTAAACGTATCTTCTATAGGTTTTGCATCAAAATTAGTGGTGCTTCAGGAAAATGAAAACAGAGTTGCTGTTGTCCTGATCGAAAACACACAAGAACTAAAAGATGTTGTAGTGACCTCATTTGGTGTTAAAAAACAAAAGAAAAGTTTAGGTTATGCCGTTGGAGAATTAAAAGGAGACGAGCTGACCAAGAATAAAGAAATTAACTTAGGAAATGCCCTTCAGGGAAAAATTGCCGGAGTTAATGTTTCTGCACCGGTTTCAGGACCTTCAGGTTCCAGCCGTGTTGTAATTCGTGGAGCAACATCGGCTTCCGGTCTTAACCAGCCTTTGTATGTTGTAGATGGTATCCCGATTGATAATAGTCAACAAGGAAATGCCGGAATGTACGGAGGAGCTGATAAAGGAGATGGTATGTCTTCTTTCAATCCGGATGATATCGCTTCGATGTCAGTACTTAAAGGTAGTGCCGCTTCTGCACTTTACGGATACAGAGGATCAAACGGTGTTATCTTAATTACAACTAAAAAAGGAAAAAGCGGAACAGGAATTGGAGTAGATTTTAGTACAAATTCTACCTTCAATACACCGGCAACTCTTTTACACTGGCAAGATCAATACGGAGCGGGAGCGCCTGTAAATGGTGTTGCAACAAGATTTGCAAACGCACAGGAACTTGGAGATTCTTACTATTTCGCATGGGGAGATAAATACGACGGAACTCCGTCTCTTGGTATTGATGGAATTACAAGACCATATCAGGCTTACGGACAGGATAACGTTAAAAACTTCTACAGAACCGGATATTCTTTCAGTAATACTTTAGCAATTTCCGGAGGAAATGAAACAACTAATTTCAGGTTATCTTTTGGAAATACGAAAGACGAATCTATTTTGCCCGGAACTAACTTTGGAAGAAATAACGTGACTTTAAGTTTAAATTCGGCACCAAACAAAAAGGTAAGTATCGAGACAAACGCACAGTATATTTCTGAGAAAAGCCATAACAGACCTTATTTGAATGATTCTCCAAGAAACCCATCTTTTCCGGTTACTTTTATGACTCCGGGAACAGATATCAGATGGATCAACAATGCATATGATGAAAATGGAGGAGAAGCAGATTATTTTCAATCAAATGTATATCAGACAAATCCCTACTTTGCAACGCAGGAAACCCTGAATAACGATCTTAGAAAACGTTTTATAGGTTCTGCGAAAGTAAATTATAATATTACCGATAAAATTTACGCAAAAGCTGTATTGGGTATTGATGATATTAATTATGAATTTACAGAGATTGAACCAACCGGAATTAACTATGCACCGGGTGGAGCTTATGAAAACACAGTTCAAAACCGTTCTGAGTTTAATGCTTCAGGTTATTTAGGATACAAAGGCGATATCGTAAAAAATCTTTCTTTGGATGCTTTTGTTGGAGCAAACCGTCAGGATAACAGAATGAGTGGTATTAAAATGAGAGGAAATAACTTTATTGTTCCGTTCAAGTATTTTTACGCAAACACTCAGCCTGTAAAAACAGAAAAATTATTTTCTGAAAGCGAAGTAAATTCACTTTTTTATTCAGCAGATTTAGGATATAAAGATTTCTTGTATGTTAGTTTAACAGGCCGTGAAGATTGGTTTTCAACTTTAGATCCGGCAAATAACAGTACTTTTTACCCATCTGTGAGTACAAGTTTTATTTATTCTGAAATAGTTAAATTACCGGAATGGATGTCTTATGGTAAAATTAGAGCAGGTTGGGGTAACGTTGGTGGAGCTTTGCCGGATGCGTATGCTTTATCATTAACGTATACTGCGCCAGATGGACAAACTGATTCGCAAGGACAACCAATTTTGGGTGTTAATGGAGAAACAGTTCCAAACAAATTCTTAAAACCTTATAATGTAAGTACAATCGAATTTGGTTTTGAAAATACATTTTTCAACAATAGATTAAGTACAGATTTGACTTTTTACCAAAAAAGAACAACGAATGATATTGCTGATGCTGATATTTCTAAAGCTTCAGGTTACAGAACTACAAAAATCAATGTGGGAGAAATCCTGAATCAGGGTGTAGAATTTGCTGTAAATGTAAAAGCAGTAAAAACACCTAGTTTTAGCTGGAGTGTTGGTTACAATTTTGCCTACAACAAGAGTGAAGTTGTTAATCTTTCTGATAAAATTCCAACAAAATTGTTAGATGATAACAGAGATGCAAGAGCTTCTGTAGTATTAGAAAAGGGACAGCCTTTTGGTGTAATCAAAGCTTATGATTATTTAAGAGATACAAACGGAAACATTGTACTTGATCCAAGCGGTAAATTCCTTAGAGGAAACTTAATTATTGCAGGACAAGGTGTTGCGCCAACTTCAATGGGACTTTCAAATGATTTCTCTTATAAAAACTTCACACTTTCTGTTTTTGTAGATGCTAAATTTGGAGGAGAAATTTATTCTGCAACAAATCAATTAGGAATGCGTTACGGATTATCTGAAGCTTCACTTGCTGGTCGTGAAGGCGGAGTTGCTGTTTCAGGAACTGATACAAACGGAAATCCTGTAAACACAACCGTTTCTGCATATGATTACTGGAGAAGTTATAGCGATGTAACATCAAATTTTGTATACGATGCTGATTTTGTGAAGTTAAGATCTATTTCTTTTAGCTATAATTTTCCAAAATCGTATATCGAAAAAACACCTTTCCAATCGATTAGTTTAGCATTCTCTGCTCATAATTTATGGACAATTTATGACAAAGTGCCAAATATAGATCCAGAGTCAAACTATAATAATAGTAATGCTCAGGGACTTGAAAGAGCTTCTATGCCTTTGACAAGAAATTATGGTATAACACTTAATGTCAAATTCTAATAATAAAAAAGATGAAAAATAGATATATTAAAATATTTTGTGTCGCAATTGTTAGTGCAATGACATTAGCATCATGCGATAAAGGATTCGAAGAAATGAATACGAATCCAAATGCCTTAACAGAACCTGCAGTAAAATCGATGTTTACATTAGCTGAGATTTATGTTGACGGTCAGGATTTTTCAAATACAAGAGGAAATAATATTTATGCCGCACAAATCGTACAGCAATTTTCTTCACCAGGAGGAGCGGGTTCAAAATACACCTATTCTTCTGAATATTCAGCTGCCCTTTTTGGGGAATCTTATGGAAAAGGATTGAACCAGATTTATCAGTTAATGTCGGTTTTGCCAAACAATGATGAAAATTCAAATGCAATTCAGGCTTTAAGAATCATGAAAGTTTTAATGTTTCAAAAACTAACAGATACTTATGGAGAAGTTCCTTATTTTGAAGCAGGAAAAGGATATAATGGAAATATTTTTACCCCAAAATATGACACTCAGGAAGCTATTTACAATGACCTTTTAAAAGAATTGGACGAAGCCGGAACAGCATTAGATGCGAACAAAGGTTTTGTTGGTGCAGCAGATTTGTATTACCAAAGTGATGTTGCCAAATGGAAAAAATTAGCCAACTCCGTAATGCTTAGAGTAGCCATGCGTTTGTCTAAAGTAAATCCGGCCAAAGCTAAGGAATATGTAGAAAAAGCAGTTTCAAAAGGTGTTTTTGCTTCAAATGATGATAGCCTTGTTTTAAAACATGATTCAGGTCCACAGGGAGTTAGAACGAATCCTATCACATCTTCGTGGGTTACAAATGATTTGAACGGAGGAGAATCAAATATAAAATTCAGTAAAACATTTATCGATCAGTTGAAAAACAATAATGATCCACGTTTAAGAATCTATGCTAAATTAGAAGCAACAGGAGATAATAATCCGGCAAACCAACAAGGTCTTGCCAATGATGCTAAAGACTTTCCGGGTGGAGACAAAAAAGTTTTCTCAGACCCAAATACTTCTACAGTATTACGTTTAGATGCACCAACATTAATTATGTCATATGCTGAAGTTCAATATATATTGGCAGAAGCAGCTGTAAAAGGCTGGAACGTTGGCGGAAGTGCACAGCAGTACTATGATAACGGAGTAAAAGCAGCGATGGAAGTATTAACTATTTTTGGAGATAAAGTACCAGCGGTTACACCTGCTGAATACACTGCTTATATGACGGCTCATCCTTTTAAAATTGCTGGAACTGAGGCTCAAAAAATCGAACAGATTATCACTCAAAAATGGATTGTATTGTTGTTTAATGGTTTTGAAGCTTTTTCAGAATACAGAAGAACAGGATATCCGGTTTTAGTTCCTGTAAATGATCCTACGGGAGAAACAAACGGAACAATTCCGAGAAGATTAATCTACGATCAGTCTGAGCTTTTAACAAATGCAGATAATTACCAACAAGCAATAAGCCGTCAGGGATTAGACAGAATGACAACCAGAATCTGGTGGGATAAACAATAAATTTGGTTAGGTTAGTTAAAATAAGTCGGGAGGGAATACCTGTACCGCCCGGCTTATTTTTTAAAGATTCAGAGTTTCGAAGAAGAAAGAAGAAAGAAGAAAGAAGAAAGAGGAAAGATTAGGGAGACAAAGCTTTGCGCACTTTGCGGTTAATTTTTTTTATATTCAAAGGTTAAAAATCCGTTTAAATCCGTGTCATCCGCGTTACAATATCACTTGCAGTAAAAAAATAAAAAATGAAATATATAAAAAACTTTTATTGGGTAATATCTCTTTGTATTGCGAATTTCTCATTTGTAATCAATGCTCAAAGTATTGATATAAAAGAAGATTGGCAATATCGAGAAATAAAAACTGATAAATGGTATCCTGCAACCGTGCCGGGAGAAATTCATACTGATTTACTGAACAACAAAACAATACCGGATCCATTTTACAGAGACAATGAAAAAAAAGTTGCCTGGATCGAAAAGAAAGACTGGGAATATAAAACCACTTTTAAAATTGGTGCAGCAACATTAAAAAAGAAAAATGCAGAGTTGGTTTTTGACGGATTGGATACTTACGCAACCGTTTACCTCAACAATCAATTGGTTTTAAAAGCCGATAATATGTTTCGTCAATGGAGAGTTGATGTCAAAAAACTCATTAAATCCGGAAATAATGATTTGGTTGTCGTATTTAAATCGGCACAAAATGTAGTTGATTCACTCGCCAAAAAAGATTTTCCATTTGTGATTCCGGATAATCCGCGTGCCTATGTACGAAAAGCACAATATCATTTTGGATGGGACTGGGGACCAAAATTCACGACTTGCGGAATCTGGAAAACACCGCGATTAGAAGCATACGACGAAAAAACTCCAGAGAAACCATATGTACTCGATCGAAAAATAGAATTGGTGCAACAACCCGATAGCCTGGGTAAATCATTTTATTTTAAGATTGATGGAAAACCGGTTTATATGAAAGGCGCCAATTATATTCCGTCAGATGCATTTCTTTCGAGAGTAACCAAAAAAGAATACGAAAAAGTAATTGGTATGGCGAAAGATGCCAATATGAATATGCTTCGTGTTTGGGGAGGCGGAATTTATGAAGACGATTATTTTTATGATTTATGCGATAAAAATGGAATCTACGTCTGGCAGGATTTTATGTTTGCCGGAACAATGGTTCCCGGAGATGATGCTTTTTTTGATAATGTAAAAAAAGAAGTTCAGTATCAGGTAAAACGTTTACGCCATCATAAAAGTATTGTTTTATGGTGCGGAAATAATGAAATCGACGAAGCCTTTAAAGATTGGGGATGGCAAAAAAGTATGAAAATGTCTAAGCAGGATTCCACCAGATTATGGAAAGATTATGTTCGTTTGTTTCAGGACAGTATCCCGAAATGGGTAAAAGAAGTTGATACTAAACGTCCTTATATTAGCTCATCACCATTATTTCATTGGTCCAGAAAAGCCAGTATTACAGAAGGTGACAGCCATTATTGGGGAACCTGGTGGGGATTAGAAGATGTCGAAGCCGTACAGAAAAAAACAGGACGTTTTGTGAGCGAATACGGAATGCAGGCAATGCCAACTTATTCTTCTATAGAAAAATTTACACTGCCGGAAGACCACTATTTATATTCAGATATTTTGCAGGCGCATCAAAAAGCAGGAAAAGGATTCCTGAAATTAGATTCCTATTTAAACAGATATTTCATTGATTCGACTAAAATAAAGAAAATGAATGTTGAGGATTATAGTTACCTCACACAATGTTTGCAATATTATTCGCTTAAAAACATTATCGGTATTCACCGTTCAAAAGCGCCTTATAATATGGGAACTTTAGTCTGGCAGCTTAACGATTGTTGGCCAGTAGCAAGCTGGAGTGTAACCGATTATTATGACAGACAACCAAAAGCGGCTTGGTATGCCATGAAAGAAGCCTATCGAGATGATAAAACTCCCGAAATAGATCTCACGCGCCCGATAAATTTAACACTCGAAGATCCAAAAATTACTTGGGAAGTAAAAGGAAATAAAGTAGTTTTAAAAGCGTCAAAATTTGCCAAATATGTAAACGTTTCCATAAAAGGATATACCGGAAAATGGAGCGATAATTACTTCGACTTGAAACCCGGAGAAGAAAAAACAATCACGTTCGAAGGGAAAATCGCAAAACCGGTTTTAAAAGTTTACTCTTTGTATGAGGTTTTATCAAGGTACTAAGGTTTTAAGTTGCTGAGGTTCTGAGGTTTTTAGGAACAAAGGTTCAAAGAGACAAAGGTTTTCCGTAGAGGCGCACAGCAGTGCGTCTTCACTAAATATTAAAAATTAAATCTTTGCATACTTTGCGGTTAAATTTAAGTTCAAAGATTAAAAAATATCCGTGTAAATCAGTTTAACCCGTATCATCCGTGGCCCATAATTTACACAAGTCAAATAAAAATAATTAAAATGGTTACAAAATTCAAAAACATTGTTTTCGCTATAATTATGCTAAGTAGTTTAGCGGTAATTTCACAGGAAAAGAAAGCAAAACAAACAAGTTCAGATTATACTAAATACGTAGATCCATTGATAGGTTCTGCCGGACACGGACACGTATTTGTGGGCGCTAATGTTCCTTTTGGAGCCGTACAATTAGGCCCAGTAAATGTCTTTGAAGGTTGGGATTGGTGCAGCGGATACAACTATGCAAGTAATACAATTCTAGGATTCACACACACGCATTTAAGCGGAACCGGAATTGGAGATTTAAATGATATTTTATTATTGCCAGTTTCAGGAAAAGTGCCACTTACCAAAGGAACAAAAGAAGATATGGCAACGGGTTACGGTTCTTATTTCTCTCATAAAAACGAAGTAAGCAAAGCCGGATATTACAGCGTTGTATTAGATAAATACAAAATCAAAGCCGAGTTAACTGCCAGCGAAAGAGTAGGTTTTCATAAATATACTTTTAATACTACGACAGACAATCACGTTTTATTAGATCTTGCAGACGGAATAGGTTGGGATAAACCAGTAAAAACGTTCATCAAAAAAATCAACGAAACTACTCTTGTTGGATACAGATATTCTGCAGGTTGGGCAGCTGATCAGCGTATTTTCTTTACGATGGAATTCTCAGAGCCAATTTCAAATATAGCATTGTACGATGATAAATCAGCCGTTAAAGGAAACGAAGGTGAAGGACTAAAAATGAAAGCTGTTTTGGATTTTACAAATTTAAAAAACAAACAAGTTTTAGTAAAAGTGGGGATTTCTCCGGTAAGTTATGAGAACGCTTCTGCGAATATTAAAGCTGAGATTCCGGGTTGGGATTTTGATGCCGTTGCAAAAGAAGCGACTTCAAAATGGAATAAAGAATTGAACAAAATTCAAATCAAAGCAGATGACAAAACGACGAAAGTTTTTTATACCGCTTTGTATCACACCATGTTTGCGCCTTCAATTTTTAATGATGTAAACGGAGATTACAGAGGAACAGACAAGAAAGTTTACGAAAAAGCAAATTTTACAAACTACACCACTTTCTCACTTTGGGATACCTATCGAGGTTTGCATCCTTTATACACGATTACACAACCCAATAAAATTAACGATATTGTTAAGTCATTTTTGGCAATCTACGAACAACAAGGCAGATTACCGGTTTGGCATTTAATGGGCAATGAAACCAATACGATGAACGGAAATCACTCGATTGCTGTGATTGTAGATGCTTACATGAAAGGATATAGAGATTACGATACAGCATTGGCATACGAAGCGATCAAAAAAACAGCGATGCAAACGCGTGACGGAATGGATTATGTTCAAAAACTAGAATATATTCCGGCTGATAAAATGTTAGAATCTGTTGGTAATGCATTAGAATATGCCATCGATGATTATTGTGTGGCGCAAATGGCAAAATCTTTAGGAAAAACAGATGATTATAATTATTTCACTAAAAGAGCCAATTTATACAAATTGTATTTCGATAAAGAAACCACTTTCATGAGAGGAAAATTAACCGATGGTAATTGGAGAACACCATTTAATCCGCTTTCATCAGCGCATCGTAAAGACGATTATGTTGAGGGAAATGCGTGGCAATATACTTGGTTAGTTCCACAGGATCCGTATGGTTTAATTGAATTATTTGGAAGTGAAGATAAATTTTTAGCCAAATTAGATTCCCTTTTCTTAATCACAGATAAAGTAGAAGGAGAAGAAATTTCACCTGATATCAGCGGATTAATTGGTCAATATGCACAAGGAAATGAGCCAAATCACCATATCCCGTATTTGTATTCTTACGCAGGACAACCTTGGAAAACAGCAAAACTAATTCGCGAAATCGATGATAAATTCTACTCGACAAAACCTGACGGATTATGTGGAAATGAAGATTTAGGACAAATGTCGGCTTGGTATGTTTTCTCTTCAATGGGATTTTATTCGGTTAATCCGGCAAACGGGATTTATGTTTTAGGAAGTCCGTTGGTAAATACAGCAACAATTCATCATAAAGAAGGAATTTCGTTTACATTGAATGCAATCGATAATAGCAAAACAAACATCTACATTCAAAAAGCAGAATATAACGGAAAACCTTATACAAAATCATACATCACACATGATATGATCGCAAAAGGAGGAGAATTAAAATTGTTTATGGGAAGCAAGCCATCAACAACTTTTGGAGTAAAAAAAGAAGATAGACCTATTTAGATTTAAGATTTTAGAATATAGATTTTAGAGGTGGTTTTTTAGTCACAGTTTTCAGTTTTCAGATCACATTTTACAACACACAATTCACACAAAATGAAAATAAAGAGTTTATTTTTTTTAGGGGTAATGCAATGTTTTTTTGCAGCAAATGCACAAGTTAAAACTTTAGATCCTGTAGAATATGTAAATCCTTTAATGGGAACACAATCTTTGCATAGTCTTTCGAACGGAAATACGTATCCTGCAATTTGCCGACCTTGGGGAATGAACTTCTGGACGCCTCAAACGGGAAAAATGGGCGACGGATGGGCGTACATTTATACCGCAGAAAAAATTAGAGGATTCAAACAAACGCATCAGCCATCGCCTTGGATGAACGATTACGGACAGTTTTCGATTATGCCAGTAACCGGAAAATTGACTTTTGAAGAAAACGAAAGAGCAAGTTGGTTCAGCCATAAAGCTGAGGTTTCAAAGCCGTATTATTACAGCGTATATCTAGCCGATTATGATGTAACGACAGAAATTACAGCTACCGAAAGAGCAGCACATTTTCAGATTACATTTCCTGAAAACGAACAATCTTCTATTGTAATTGATGCTTTTGATAAAGGATCTTACATTAAAATAATTCCGTCAGAAAATAAAATTATAGGATACACAACGCGTAATAGTGGCGGAGTTCCGGAGAACTTTAAGAATTATTTTGTTCTTCAATTCGATAAGCCATTTGCTACTAATTATACCTGGCATGATAAAGTTCTGGAAAAAGACAAATTAGAATTAAAAGACAATCATGTTGGCGCAGTTGTAGGTTTTAAAACCAAAAAAGGAGAAATCGTAAACGTAAAAGTTTCCTCTTCATTTATTAGCGCAGAACAAGCAGAATTAAATTTAAAAAACGAATTAGGAACTTCTTCATTTAATGAAACTGTAGCACAATCAAAACAAGAATGGAATAAAGTTTTAGGAAAATTATCTGCCGAAGGTGGAAGCGAAGAACAACTAAAAACGTTTTACTCCAGTTTATATCGCACCGCTTGTTTTCCGCAGAAGCAATATGAAGTAAATGCAAAAGGAGAAATCGTGCATTACAGTCCGTATAATGGACAAGTTTTGCCGGGTTATATGTTTGCAGGAACAGGATTTTGGGATACTTTCAGAGCCTTATATCCTTTGTTAAATTTAGTTTATCCTTCGATCAATACAGAAATGCAGCAAGGTTTAATCAACGATTATAAAGAAGGCGGTTTCTTGCCGGAATGGTCAAGTCCGGGATTCAGAGATGTAATGGTTGGGAATAACTCCGCTTCTGTAGTTGCTGATGCTTATGTAAAAGGATTGCGTGGATATGATATCAATAAATTGTACGAAGCTTTATTGCATGGCGCCAATAACGAAGGCCCATTAGAAGCTGTAGGAAGAAAAGGAGTAGCGTATTACAACACTTTGGGCTATGTTCCTTATGATGTAAAAATCAATGAAAATGCAGCCAGAACATTAGAATATGCTTTCGATGATTTCTCAATTTGGAAATTAGCAAAAGCCTTAAACCGCCCTAAAAAAGAAATCAATTTATACGAAAAACGAATGATGAATTATAAGAATCTTTATAATCCGTCAATTGGTTTAATGAGCGGTCGAAATAAAGACGGAAGTTTTCCAAAAGATTTCAATCCGTTTAAATGGGGAGATGCCTTTACAGAAGGAAATGCGTGGCACTACAGCTGGAGTATTTTTCATGACATTCATGGTTTGATTGACTTAATGGGTGGCGAGAAAAAATTCACCGCAAAATTAGATGCCGTTTTCTCCACTCCGCCAATTTTTGATGATAGTTATTATGGTGCAGTTATTCATGAAATTCGCGAAATGCAAATCATGAATATGGGACAATATGCTCACGGAAATCAACCCATTCAGCACATGATTTATTTGTACAATTATGCTGGCGAACCCTGGAAAACTCAATATTGGTCTCGTGAAGTGATGAACCGTTTGTACAAACCAACTCCGGATGGATATTGCGGAGATGAGGATAACGGACAAACCTCTGCCTGGTATGTTTTCTCAGCAATGGGATTTTATCCAGTTTGTCCCGGAACAGACGAATATGTTCTTGGAGCACCATTATTTAAGAAATTAACCTTGCAATTAGAAAACGGAAAAAAATTAGTAATCAATGCACCAAATAATTCTGAAACCAATAAATATGTTCAGGATTTAAAGTGGAACAATGCAACTCATACCAAAAATTTCATCAATCATTTTGATGTATTAAAAGGCGGAGAGTTAAATTTTGACATGAGCAGTAAACCTAATTTACAAAGAGGAACTTCGGCAAGTTCTTATCCATATTCTTATTCAACTTCAAAATAATACTATGCAATCACGTAGAAAATTTATAAAAAACACGGGGATTTTTTCAGCAGGATTATTAGCGCTTCAAACCGATGTTTTCGGAATGAATACAGATGCTTTCAATTTCGCATTAAAAGATTTTATTACCAAAAGGCCACCATTAGCCGAAAGAAAATTTACGAGTAAAGCTGTTGAAGCTGCAATTGTGAGAATCAAAAAGCAAATCGCGAATCCGGAATTGGCTTGGTTGTTCGAAAACTGTTTTCCAAACACTTTAGATACAACTGTAGATTTTGAAATCATCGACGGAAAACCGGATACGTATGTAATTACAGGAGATATCGATGCGATGTGGCTGCGTGATAGTACAGCGCAGATTTGGCCCTATATTCCGTTTGTAAAAGAAGATAAAAAACTGGCAGAATTGGTAAAAGGAGTAATCAACCGCCAAACCAAATGTATTTTATTAGATCCTTATGCGAATGCTTTTTACAAAGATTTTAATCAGGTAAGCGAATGGAAAAATGACATGACCAAAATGCAGCCCGGTATTCACGAACGTAAATGGGAGATTGACAGTTTGTGTTATCCAATAAGACTCGCGCACGGATATTGGAAGGAAACCGGAGATATTAGTTTGTTCGATAGTAAGTGGAAAGAAGCGATGCTTTTGGTTATTCAAACTTTCAAAGAACAGCAACGTTGGACAGATAAAGGACCATACAATTTTCAGCGAGTAACAGCCTGGGCTACAGATGGCGTGCCTTTGGGAGGTTACGGATATCCGGTAAAACCATGCGGATTAATCGTTTCGACTTTCAGACCAAGTGACGATAGTACTTTGTTTGGATATTTAATCCCGAGTAATATGTTTGCTATTGAAGTGTTAGGATATCTTCAGGAAATTTTCTCTTTACCAGCATTAAAAGACGATAATTTAGTTGCTAAAGCCAAAGAATTACAAGGTCAGGTTCAGAAAGGATTAGAAGAAAACGGAATTATTGAACATCCAAAATTCGGAAAAATCATTGCTTTTGAAGTCAATGGTTACGGAAGTTTTCATATGATGGATGATGCCAATGTTCCTTCGTTATTATCATTACCGTATTTAGGCGCAATTGAGCCGGATAATCAGCTTTATCTGAATACCAGAAAAGTCGTGCTTTCAGAAAATAATCCGTTTTTCTATAAAGGAAAAGCGGGCGAAGGAGTTGGAGGTCCGCACACCGGAGTAGATACGATATGGCCAATGAGTATTGTTTTAAGAGCGATTACCAGTGTAGATGAAAATGAAATAAAACATTGTATCAGCAATTTGATCAAAACAAATGCAGATACAGGATTTATGCACGAATCTTTCCACAAAGATGATGTAACAAAGTTTACAAGAAAATGGTTTGCGTGGGCCAACACACTATTTGGAGAAATGATTGTTCATACCAGCATTCATTATCCCCAAATCTTAAAAGATAAAAACCTTTAAAATAAAATATCTGCCGTTAAAGAATCAGTAAAAATTAAGTTTTTTAAAAATCAGGAAAAAATTACCATTAAGAAATTAAGAAAAATTAAGCAGTCAGACTTAGTTTCTTAAGGATTTAAAAAATGAGAATCAAACTTAAAATTTCTTAATCTCTTAATGGTTCAATTCAAAAAAACAAAGAATGAATAAAGAATATGCCGTAGGAATTGATATTGGAGGCACACATATTACCACTGCTATTATAGATGTTAAAAATATGAAAGTAGTTGATCTTTCATTACATAAAGAATCATTTGACTCTAATTTGCCTGTAGATGAGGTAATGTCTATTTGGGAAAAAGCAATACGTACTTCGATCAAAAATTCTAAAGTCGAAAATGTAATAGGATTATCAGTTTGTATGCCCGGTCCGTTTGATTATGAAAACGGAATTTGCTGGATAAAGGACCAGTCTAAATATGAACATTTTTACGGACTTAATGTTCGTTATTTATTTCAGGGGACGCTTAACCTGACAAGCAATTTTCCTATTCTGTTTGAAAATGATGCTGTTTGTTTCGGAAAAGGAGAAGTGTATAAAGATGTTCAAAATTTGTCTAAAAAAATAATGGCAATTACACTTGGCACCGGACTTGGAGCTTGTTTTATAGATAAAGGAGTTTCAATTGCTGCCGGAGAATCAGTGCCGGCAGATGGAGAAATTTATAACCTTGCTTTTAAGGAAAGTATTGCCGAAGATTATGTTTCGGCGAGAGGACTTTTACGACGTTATAAAAATTTAACGGGCAAAAATGCAAACAACGGATTAGAGATCTATAATCTGGCTGTGGATGGAGATGCAAATGCGGTAAAAGTATTTGAAGAAATGGGAGAAGATTTGGCAGCAATCGTGATTCCGTGGTTACAAAAATTTGACGCTGATGGTTTTATTATTGGAGGAAAAATTGCAAATGCAAGCGAATTTTTTTTGCCTGCTTTCCATAAAAAAATTAAAGAAGCCGGAATCGAAATTACGGTTTCTATTTCTAAAGATAATGAAGAGGCAGCATTAATTGGCGCTGTTAGTTTGCTTTATAGTTTTTCATAAATTTACGTTGAAAATAACTTTTACCAGTAATAACTAAAAAATTGATTAATGGCAAAAACGGAATCAACAAATAAGGAGAAAAACTGGCTCAAAATAATTGTAGAAAATTTGCTTGACTTTATTTTAATGTGGAAATAATACCAAGGCATCGGCTGATAAATTTTTGCCACAGATTATTTAGATTAAGATGATTATAATTCATATGCATTGAATTATATTATTGATCGCTCCGGAGGAGCGCAATATTTATAGCAGATAGATACGTTTATTTAGTTAAAGCTCCAGAGGAGCGATATCTAATAATTTTATCCCGATAGCTATTGGGAGTGACCAATAAAAGAATAAATATGACACATTCAAATCGCAGGAATTTTATAAAAACGGCAGCCATAGCTTCAGTTGCTGTGGCATTGCAATCATTTAATTCAAATGATTCAAATTTAGAAGAAGAAGAAAAAGTAATACTTTCAAAAAAAGGCAAAAAGCCAATTGTACTTTCGACATGGCGATTCGGAATTCAGGCCAATGAAGCTGCATGGGAAGTTCTAAAAAATAAAGGAACCGCTCTGGACGCTGTCGAAGCAGGAGTTAAAATTCCCGAAGGCGACCCAAAAGAAAGAAGCGTGGGATATGGCGGACGTCCGGATAGAGATGGTCGTGTAACGTTAGACGCTTGTATTATGGATGAAAATGCCAATATAGGTTCTGTTGCCTGTTTAGAATATATAAAACATCCCATCTCTGTTGCGAGAGCCGTAATGGAAAAAACACCTCACGTAATGCTGGTTGGTGACGGAGCTTTGCAATTTGCTTTATCACAAGGATTCAAGAAAGAAAACTTATTGCTCGAAGAATCTGAAAAAGAATGGAAAGAATGGTTGAAAGACAGCAAATACAAACCAATTGCCAATATCGAAAATCATGATACCATTGGAATGATTGCACTTGATGCAAACGGAAATCTTTCGGGTGCATGTACCACAAGCGGAATGGCTTTCAAGATGCATGGCCGTGTTGGTGATTCACCCATTATTGGCGCAGGTTTATATGTAGATAACGAAATTGGCGCCGCCACAGCTACCGGTCATGGCGAAGAGGTCATCAGGATTACAGGCTGTCATTTAGTAGTGGAGTTAATGCGACAAGGCAAATCTCCTCAAAAAGCATGTGAAGAAGCCGTTGCCAGAATTGTAAAGCTGACTAAGAATAGAAATAAAGATTTAAAAGATATTCAGGTAGGTTTTATTGCCCTGAACAAAGCCGGAGAATACGGTTCATATTGTGTTCAGGGAGGTTTTAATTATGCCGTTTATGATGATACAGGAAATAAATTAATCGATGCAGATTATTTCCTGAAATAAGATACTTAATTAGAGTATTGTTTTTTTTAGAATGCGCAAAGGTCTTTTTGATCTTTGTGCATTTTTTATTGGGTTAGTTTTAGTTATAAACGTTAAAATTAGAAAATAAAATATTTAAAAAGTTTAAAATATAAGATTTATCCTAAATTTGTATTTTAGTAACCGTAATCGTATAATTTATAAATTATCAACAACTAATTTGTAAGAATTTGAACAGATAAAAAGTGTAAAAAATTAGAATAATGAGGTTTACGAAATTGACTTTTTTGATCAAAAAACACTTTCGGAATTTTGTGCTATTAATACGCTTTTTATTTTATAAATAATTGTTTGTCAGTTGATATAAAATACTATTTTTGCGTTTTTTTAACATGGAAAAAATTACATCTTAATGCCTAAAATCAAGTTTCTTTTTTTACTATTATTCTTTATTTCGATATCATATTCTCAAGCTAAACGTGCTACCGTTATGGTCAATGCAAGAGCACAAAAAGATAAGATTTTGATACGCTGGGCAGTTAATTCTCCAAGCGAATGGCAAAAAGCAAATAAAAAAGGATTTATAGTGACCAGAACCACCATATTACGTGATGGGAATGTTTTACAAAAACCTGAAAAAATAGTACTTACCCCAAAACCATTACTTCCTGAACCGCTGGATTCGTGGATGGACCTGGTTCAAAAAGATAATAATGCCGCTATTATAGCACAATCTATTTACGGAGAAAGCTTTGAAGTAACGGCCGCTAAAGAAGGAGATCTGGCTAAAATAGTAAATATGGCTGATGAACTCGATCAGCGTTTTACATTTGCTTTATACGCCGCAGATATGAGTTTTACAGGAGCAGTAAAAGCAGGTTGGGGACTTGTGGATACCAACGTAAAGCAAAATGAAGTGTATGCGTATCAGGTAAGTGTTTTCGAAAGTCCAAAGGTTAAGGAATCCTCTTATATGATAGGATTAAAAGATTATAGCACCCTTCCGGCACCAACTGATTTTATTGCAGTTCCTGACGATAAACAAGTACTGCTTTCCTGGGACTACCAAACCTTTAAAAGAATTTATACGTCATACATGGTGGAGAAATCTTCAGACGGAATCAATTTTGCCCCAATAGCCGCAACGCCACTGGTCAACCTGAATGATAAAGACGAACATCCGTCAAAAAGTATGTATTATATTGATACGCTGAGTGTAAACGATAAAGTATATCAATACAGGGTATACGGTATCACAGCATTTGGAGAAAAAGGAGAAATTTCAAAACCTATTACGGCAACAGGAGTAGCAGCAATAGTAACGCCGGCAAGACTGGTAGATTATAATATTGTAAACACCAACGAAGTTAATCTGGAATGGGATTATCCTGCAGCATCAGAAGGTTTTATTCAGGGGTACGAAATTAATTTGGCAGATAATGATAAAGGACCTTATAAAGTAGTTTCTAAAATTATTCCGCCATCCCAGAGAAAACTCAATTATAAAGAAAATTTATATCCCTCGAATTATTTTACCATCTCTGTAGTGGGCAAAAACAATCAGCGATTAACCTCTCAAAGTATGCTCGTTCAGCCAGTAGATTCTATTCCGCCGGCAAAGCCTACAGGTCTTGAAGGTGTAATAGACAGCCTTGGAGTGGTTCGGTTAAAATGGAAACCAAATACTGAAAAAGATTTGCGAGGGTATCGAATTTTAAAAGCCAATAATAAAGGAGAAGAGTTTGTAGATATCTACCATCAATCGTATGTGGGTACTGATTATAAAGACAGCGTAAGCCTGAAAATGACCAATAGCAAAGTCTATTACAGACTTGCTGCTGAGGATATGCGTTTTAATATTTCGGACTTGTCTGATGTATTGGTTTTAGACAAACCGGATAAAATTCCGCCTGCCGCACCTATTTTTAAAGATTACGATAATAAAGATGGCAAAGTACATCTTAAATGGATTCGCAGTTATAGCGAAGATGTCGTAGGATATAGCTTAAGAAGGAGAGAGAAAGGACAAGAAAAATGGCTGGAAATTAAACAGATAAATGATACTATTCAGGAATTTACAGATGATAAGGTAGAGAATAAAAAAATATACCAATATGCTATTCTGGCCAAGGATAAAAGCAATCTCTGGTCGTCATTAGATCATTCGACCGTAACGGTAAATGTTTTGAATTTTACACCAGTAAAAGTCATTACATTTTTGCAGGGAGTAGCTGACAGAGAAAATAAAAAAATAGTCCTGACCTGGGATTATGCAAAAAACAAAGGCAAAGTCCTGGGAGTGAGTATTTATAAAAATACAAAAGGAACTCCGCCAACATTGTGGAAGGAATTGAACAGCAATGTTTTGACATTAGAAGATAAAAATTTAAACATCAATCAGGAACTCGAATACCATTTTGTTCCTAATTTAGAAAGTGATAGCCCTGCAAAAGCAGAAACCCTAAACGTTATATATTAAGCCTATGAAGAAGATTTACTTATTGATAATTTTATTGGTTTCAGGATTTGGTTTTGCTCAGGCTACAGTTCCGGAAATAGGCTCATATGAAGTTGTTTTTAATGGTTGGGCTTATGGAGATGAGCATCATAATTGTGGAGCAGCTTCTGTTACTCTTGAATTTAGTACACCAGCAGATAATTACAAGGCTCTGGATATTACTTACAGTGATAACAGGGCTACAGATACTTATACTAATAAAAACAGCTTCTTTAAAGCAAATAAAACTCCGGTGTCAATGTTTTTTACTGCCACTAGATATGACAGACAAAGTTGTAGGGGAAACAGACCTCATAATAGCGGAAGAATTACTACTACAGATAAGTTTCGTTGCTTTGATTATAATTTTGCATTTAATCAATTTACAAATGTAGAAAGTGATGGAGCCGGGTTGTCAAGTTCCTCTTTTAATGTAAAAGTTCGCCCTGTTCTCGTTATCGCAAGTCCGGGAGCCAACGATGAATTGCCTACAGACAGAAGAATCACAATTGCATCAAATACAGGTTTTTTTCCTTCAGAGTATAATTGGCAATATTCATTTAATCGATTAGATCCAAATAGCTGGGTTGATTTGCCACAATTTTCTACTAAATCAAGTTTTACAGCTAATGCAGTAGAAATTATAGGAGCAAATGCAGGAGAATACCATGGAAAGAGAATTTATTTTAGACAGAAAGCATGTACTACTACTTCTGTCCCCGTTAGTTATATAGTTCGACAATCTGCTCCGGAAATAATCTCAAAAACAGAAGAAAAAACCAGATGTTTTGATAGCAAAGATGGTAAACTGATTCTAAAATTCAACAGACCATTATTTAATGGAGAACAAATGACTTTTAGTATTAAAGAATTTGACGAAGCACAGGGAGTATGGAAGGAAGCTACGTGTTCATCACAAGGACCAGACGATGAAATTGTTCTTGATGGAACAAATAGTTTTGAATTTCCGTGTAATTTTGCAAAAGGAAAATATGGAATTACATTTCTAGGATTTATAAACGGATCAAATACGGGATCTCCGCATACTGATTCAAATCCTTATATTTTTAACATAACCTCACCAACCCCGGTTGATTTTTCTATTACCAAAAAAAATGATATCAATTGTTTTGGAGGTTCTGATGGTGCAATAGATGTAGTAGCTACAGGAGGTATTGATAATGGTATCTATCAATATTCATCAAATGGAGGAAATTGGATTACTTTTTTAAATGGTGATAAAACTACAATCTCCGGTCTTGGTTTAGGTACTTATGCTGTAAAAGTGAGAAAATTAAAAAATTCTACAGATACTGTGGGTTGTATAGCAAAAAAATCAGATGATACTGAAAAAGTGTTACCTGAAACTATTGGTCAGCCTGCAAGTGCGCTTCAATTAGTTAAAATTACACCATTTAATCCTACTTTTAATAAAGCCGAAAATGGTAAAATTGTAGCTTTAGTTACCGGAGGAACTCTAATTAACGGAAATTCGTATTCGTACCAATGGAAAAACAGTAAAAATGACGTTATAGATGCCAGTAAAACATCTACACAATTTTTGAATAATATTGTTACGATTTCCTTAAATAATGTACCGGAAGATACGTATACCTTATTCGTTAAAGATGAAAGAAATTGTACTTTAGATCCTGTCGCGATACCTTCTTTGGTGGTTATTTTAGATGATCCGGAACCCATAGAAATAACATTAGAAACTATTCAGGGAATTTCTTGTAATACGGCAAATTTAGATCCGGTTAAAAATCGTGATAAATCGTCAGACGCTATTATTAAGGCAACCGTAAAAGGAGGTATTCAGTTTGTAGCACCTGCAAATAACGGCTTACCTTATAAATTTACCTGGTCAAAATACAATACGGTAACAAAATTATGGGATAAGTTAGAAGATTATAAAACAGCTACTGCTAATGAATTGAGCGAAGGCGATTATTCGCTAAATGTTGAAGATGCAAACGGAATCGTTCAGGGAACTTATAATACGACAGATCTGGTAACAGCAATTCCGGCGATAGAAAAAATTGCAGAACCTGCACAACTTGTATTGGCATTTACCTCTGGAGATGTTTCCTGTTATGAGGGCAATAACGGTTGGGCAATAGCAAGCGTTACAAAAGGAAAAGCACCGTATAAATACACATGGTATGGCGTAGATGGAGGAACTATCGACGAAAATAAAATAGCAAAGCTAATAAAAGGAGAATATTTTGTTGAAGTAACAGATGATAATGGCTGTTTTGTAAAAGGCAGTATCGTTATTGACGGACCAACCGCTCCTGTAGCAATCTCCTATAAAGAAATTTTTACCCCTACGTTTTCAGGCGCGACCAACGGTAGAATTATAGCAGAAATTACTGGAGGAACACCATTCGATCCAGCATTGAATAATGGGAAATTATACAATTACGAATGGAAAAATACAGCAGGAACAGTGCAAACTGCTACTGCCGCAGTAGAAAACGGAATTTATACTATTACCTTAAACGGAGTTCCGGCTGAGGATTATTTTTTAACCATTACCGATAAAAATTATGACGAAGCAACCAGTCAAATTGTTAATTGCTCCATATTAGAGTCAAAAGTGACACTAAACGAACCAGATCCTTTAAAAGTTGTTTTTGAGGTTGTTCGTGATATTTCGTGTAACACAAGCAACGAATTTGGCAATAGTAAAGATACAACACCCAATGACGGTCAGCGTGATGAATCGCAGGACGGAATTTTAAAGGCAAATGTTTCAGGAGGAACTCCGCTTGCAGCAGATAAAAATAACGGATTGCCGTATTACTTTTATTGGAAAAAACAGCAGCAAGATGGTACCTGGATAGCTTTAGCTGATATTAAAGGCGAGACAGCATCAAATCTTTCGCACGGAAATTATGCTCTTAACGTAGAAGACAGAAACGGAATCAGGTTAGGGACTTATGTAAATAATGTATTAACTCAGGAAATTGACGTTACAAAATTTATGCAGGAACCACCAAAATTGTCTGTAACCATTACTAAAGGAAATGTTTTTTGTAATGGAGGAAACGACGGTTGGGCTACTGCAACTGTTACAGGAGGAACATTTCCTTATGAATATAAATGGTCGAATGGAGTAGAGATTGATAAAAATACAGTTCTAAAAGCGGGTACCTATACGGTATATGTTACAGATTTTAAAAAATGTACCACACAGGCAACTGTTATTATTTCAGAACCTGCTGCACCACTTGCTGTAAAATATATTGAAATACTTGATCCGAGTTTTTACAAAGCAACGAACGGAAAAATTGTAGCAGAAGTTACCGGAGGTACTATTTTACCGGACAACACCTATTGGTTTGAGTGGAAAAACAGTAAAGGAATTGTACAAACTACCACTACAGCCAGTTTTAATAATGGCGTTTACACCATCTCCCTAAACGGAGTGGGTGAGGAATTGTACAGCTTAACAGTTCGTGATGCAAATTATAATGCGTCAACAAACAAAACAAGCTGTACCGTTGCAAACTCTGTTACCGCTTTAGACGATCCGGATCCGCTTGAAGTTACTTTTGAGGTAGTTCGTACTATTTCGTGTAATGCAAGCAATGAATTTGGAAATGAAACAGATGCTAATCCGCACGACAATCAAAGAGACGAATCTCAGGACGGAATTTTAGTAGCCCATGTCAAAGGAGGAATTCAGTTAGCAGCCAATAAAAATAACGGATTACCTTACTATTATACCTGGAAAAAACAAGTTGGTAATTCCTGGATAATCTGGAACGATCATGATGAAACAGCCGAAAATATATCTAACGGAATCTATGCACTGAATATTGAAGATGCAAACGGAATAAAACTGGGAACTTATGTGAATAATATTCTGGTAAAGGAAAATGATGCCATAAAAGATATGCCGGAACCTGCAAAATTACAGTTAACATTTACCAAGTTTGATGTGGGTTGTACAACCGGAGATGATGGTTGGGCAGAAGCGCACGTTTCAGGAGGAACTCCGCCATATACTTATGAGTGGACAAATGGTGCGACTACACCTAAAATAGAAAATATTACCACAAACAATTACTTTGTTAAGGCAACTGATGCAAAAGGATGTATCATTCAGGGAAGTATTTTTGTAGGTGATCCTAACGGAATATTGACTACAGAAACCGTCAAAAATCCTACTTGTTATAAAGGAAACGATGCTTCGATAGTACTAAATGTTACAGGCGGAAATTTGCCTTACAGTTATTTATGGAACACGGGAGCCACTACCAAAGACCTCAACAATCTTACAGCAGGAAATTATGAAGTTGCCATTACCTGTCCCGATTGTTGCGTATATAAAAAGAAATTCGTTTTAAAAGATCCGGAAGCTGTTATGGTTAATATTGGTCCTGACAGAACCTTATGTATCGATCAGAATATGGATTTAAACGCTGCAATTGCTGATCCAAAGGCACAATACAGCTGGACCTCTACAAACGGGTTCACTTCGAATGAAGCCAAAATAAATGTATCAAAAGCCGGAACGTATCATGTAAAAGTAACTTCAGGTTTAGGATGTATTGGCGAAGACGAGATTGTAATAAAAACAAGCCAGACAGCCATTAGTTCTGAGTTTTTATTGAGCTCACAAGCCTATCTGGACGAAGAAGTAATTTTAATAAATACCAGTAATCCGTTTGGCGAAAGTACCAATTGGGTTATCCCGAAAGGCGTAAAAGTAGTCGAACAAAAAGAAAAATACATCACACTTAAGTTTGATGCCACAGGTGTTTATTCTATTGGTTTAGAGCAAACGCAAGGAGAATGTTACGCCGTATACAGTAAAAATATTACCGTAGAGCAGCGAAGCGGTTTACCCAATGCAGGTACAACGGCACAATTTATTGTAGATTTTATCGTAACCCCAAACCCGAGTAATGGTAATTTTAAAGCACACATTACTTTAGAAAACGACAGCTCTGTAAATTTAAGACTGTTCTCGACAACAGGACAAAATACAATGATCCAGAAAAGCGGATCCGGAAAAAAGAAGTATGCAATTGATTTTGAGACCACATTAGAATCTGGAATGTATGTTTTAGTATTAGAAACGGGGCAACAAACATTGGTTAAAAAAATTATCATCTATTAAAAAAATGAAGAACCTTTTCAAGAACATATATCTATCAGTTCTGTTACTTTTTAGTGCAGCGGGATATTCACAATTATATCCGGTTCAGGTAACACCTGTTTTTAATAGTCCGTATAGCGTCAAGATATCAGATTATGCCACTAGCATGGATACTAAAATGCAGTTGCTTATTAATCCTACAGATATCGCCATTTCGCAAAGACAAGTGCGTATAAAATTATACATACAAGGTAACGGACTTAACATACAAAGCAGTGATTTTATACAAGGACAGCGTCCAATTTTTATCAATGGGGGCGAATTACAAACACTCACCAATACTGATATTGCGGCACTTTTCAGGCTCGAAAACCTACAAGGAATTTCTCCTGTACAATATGCCAATCCGTTGCCGGAAGGAATGTACAATTTTTGTTTTGAGCTCTACGATTTTGTAACCAACCAGAAGATCTCACAAAAAAGCTGTGCGAGTTTATATTTGATCTTAAACGATCCGCCGTTATTAAATACGCCGCAAAAAAACGAACAAATTGCCTCGACGGAGTTTCCTAATATTTTATTTACCTGGACACCACGCCAGATCAATGCAACCAATATTTCGTATAAGTTCGAATTAAAACAACTTATCGATCCTACATTAGACCCGCAGTTTGCGTTCCAGATGTCTCCCATTTTATATGAGGAAACTCTTTTTTCAACTGCTTTATTGTACAATTTAAGCATGCCAATTCTTACTCCCGGTCTTCGATATGCCTGGAGAGTACGCGCAATTTCTACAACGGGACTTTCAGAGAATGCCGTGTTTAAAAATGACGGATACAGCGAGATATATTCGTTTAAATATACCGCTTCGTGTACTGCGCCAACCTTTTTATTAAGCGAAGCCCAGAATTCTAAAAGTGTAAAAATCACCTGGCAGGGAGTGCCTGAACATACACGTTATCAGGTACAATATAAAAAACAAGATGTGCGTAATGCACAATGGTTTTCGACCAATAGTTTAAACACACAAAGTTTAATCACCAATTTAGAGCCGGGTGTTACCTACCAATTTAGAGTAGGTTCAAGCTGTGATCCCGCAGCCGATGGTGTTCAGTCGTTTACCTACTCCGGAGTCAGCACTTTTACAACACCTGTAGAAACTAGTGGCGTTCCGGCATATAATTGTGGTATTACACCTGAAATTAATATTCAGAATCAAAAACCGCTTACCAATTTAATACAAAGCGAAACCTTTAAAGCCGGAGATTTCCCGGTAACTATTTTAGAACTTAAAGGCGAAAACAGCCCTTATTCAGGACGAGGTTATATTATTGTGCCGTATCTGGCAGATACTAAAATTGCTGTTGAATTTAATAGTATCGTAATCAATACGGATTATCAATTGATAAGCGGTGTTGTAGAAACAAGTTACAACCCAGACTGGAAAAATATTGCCGATGTTGAAGATTTCACCGGCGAAGGACAAGGAGGACAAATCGAAGAATCGGTTCCGTTTGTCGTAAAAGATATTGTTATCAATGCGAATGGCGATATTCTAGTAAATGGTGTAGATGGACAACAAGTAACCATTCCGGGCGGAAAAGATACCGTAATTACAGATAGTAAAGGCAATATCTATAACGTTGACAAAGACGGAAACGGAAGCAACCAACCTACAGAACCTGCCAAGGGAGGAAAACCAACTCCTGAAAATACAGATGGTGTCGATAAAAGCGGACAGGCAACAGCATTTACAGCCAAAGGAATTTCGATTGCATTTTCAGGCAATGGCAGTAAATATGCTTTTGATGTAATACCCCAGAATGCAACTGCTGCTTTACAAAACCTATACAAAAAAGTAGGTGACGTGACGCTACCTTACAAAGCAGTTTTAAATGGCGATAAAGATACAATGCTAGCCACTGTAAACGTAACAGATGCTAATGTAAAATTGGACAGTATTGTGTTTAAAACTCAAAACGGTGCCAAAATAGATTTTACAAGAAATGATAAAGTATTTGTATTAACGGTAAAAGGAACTTTGAGTTATGCCGAAGAGCAAATATTAGCCACTATAAAACAAGGGGATAAGTACAAAGTGATTGGGGCTTTTATGCTTGTGCATATTTCGCCAAAAGAGGTCAATGTTGCTTTAGTACCTACAGATAATACATCGAAAAACAGACTTGATGCAGTTATTACCAGTACTCAGTCGATTTATGATAAAGTAGGTATTAAAATAAACTTCAAGAAACAGGACGTACTCAATATAGAGGGTGTATCAGGAACTACAATTCAGACAGAGAAAAACACACTTACGTCTACATATAGTACAGAGCAACAAGCTATAAATAATCTGTACCAAAGTACAGAATCAAGTTATGTGCTTTTTGTAACAGATAAAGCGTCAAGTACAGGACAGCAAGGATATATGAGACTAAACGGACAGTTTGGTTACGTATTTAAATCCGGATTAGAAAAAACTCCTGCACACGAACTAGGTCATGGAATCTTTAAGCTGGAACATCCTTTTGAAACATATAAAACTTCAGATTCAAGCACTGATTTATTAATGGATTATAGCTCAGGAACAGTCTTGAATCATCAAGACTGGAAACAGATTAATGATCCGGCATTTAAGCTGTATGCGTTTCAGAGTCAAGCGGCCGGAGAACTTAATAAATATGCCCACCTTGCATTAACACCAAGTGGAGTTGTTATAGATGAGTTTTATTTTAATAATGAAAGAATAGTTGTTACCATTGCAATAGCAAAAAATTATACAATTAGTACCATTAAATATAATGACAAAGATTATCAATGGAACAGCACTGCTAAAGCTTTCACTAATGGTATAGAAAAAATTGTAACCAAAAAAGTTTCTAAAACGATTAATAATAAAGTTAATTTATTTAGGTCCCGAGGAGACGGATGTACTTACGATTATGTACTAGTTGAATGGAATGCAGAGGATGAAAAGGTATCAGATACTAATACTCGAGTTTTAGATAAATTAAAAACTTTTACGGATGCAGACTGGAAACCCTCTCCTTTAGACATTAAAGATGCTTCTTGTTATAATAATTTTGCTCAAGAGATATTAGCAAGAGATCTAAAAGATTGTCTGTCTTCTGAAATACAAGATGGTATAGTTGAGTTGAAAGAGGCAATGAAATTAACAGATGGAGAAAAAGTTGCCACGTCTGTTAATAGTGTTTGTATGGCTGCAATTAGAAATTTATCATATACAGAAATAGAAACTCTTATTAAAATAATTGCAAATCAAACAGATATAAAAGAACGTTCTGAATTGGCAATTCTACGTTTAATGAGTGCTATTAAAACAGACAACTATTCAAACTATTATACATTTTTAGAAAAAGACACTAACAAAGTACTAAAAAAACTTATTGATGAGATCGATGATGCATCTCTCTATTTCTTAACCGATAAGAAAAATTACACCAACTTTATAGGCGCATTAGTTACTATGTTTAATCAGGCTCCTAAATCTATAGAAAATAGATGGCCAAAAGAAGATGATGATTATGCAAAAAGAGTAATCAATCTTAATAAAATCGAGTACGATAGTGATTTTACCTCCTCAGTGTGGTTACAGACCTATAGTACTAAACGCAACACTTTTGAGTATAATGATCAGACATGCAATATTACGATTTATGATTTCTATGCTACTACAAACTATACTTCCGCAGGTGCCGGTACTATAACTAGTAAAGATGTAGTAGATGAAATATCTCCTCTTACGCCAATAGTACTGATTCCGGAAGGAGGTAAGTTACCGTTGATAGAAACAGCTTTAGGCGATAATAACCTAGGGAATAATTATTATATAGTGCCGTCTATCTTTCTAAAATATCAAAAGGATAAGATTAGAAATGATTATATAGAAAAAGGCGTTGTTACAGCACTAGATATAGCTACTATTTATCTTAGTGGAGGTACTGCTTTAGCTGCAAAAGTAACATGGGTGCGTCGTGCGTGGGCAATAGCAGAAGTAGCAGGTTCTGTTGGAAATATTGCAATAAATACACAAACAGTAGATCCGAAAAGTACTTTAGGTAAAGCCATTAATGCGTACAATATTGGTATGGGAGTTATTGGAGTGAAAAATATCGCTGTAGGTGGATATAAGTTTGTATCCAGCTTACCTGCCACTACCAAAGCTTTGCTTAAAGCAAACAAAGGCATTAGGAGTTTGTTAATCGCACAATACACTGAATGGAGAAGCCTTACGACAAATATAGATAACTTGTCATCTGCAGAGAGAAAATTAGTTACAGAGCAAGAAGGTGTTTGGAAAGTTCTTGGATATGTCGATAAGTTAGGTGACATGGTTTATAAAGATGTAAAATTTAAAGATTTTACAAATAGTGTCGGTGATTTTGCTGGTGGTGCTAAACCAGAAATTGCAGAAGAAGCTTATAAATTGTGGGGAGAAAATAAATGGGATGAACTCTATGATTTATTCACAAAAAATAATATTAACCCTTATAATGGAATTAACTGGCCTCCTTACAGTGGTTTTGCAAAAATAAATGAAATAATTAGTGCAAATAAATACAAATTTAGAATAGATAGATTCCAAAAAGACCCAAGTTTAGCAGGAGGATTTGGAAGTCCTATTTTGAAAAATGGTGAAGGAATAGATGATTTGGTTTATACTTACGATTCAAGAATGTTGAGTGATAAAATAAGTGAAGGAACGTATTATTTTGTTTTTCAAATGAGTGATAAAGCTGTAGATGTTGATCTTAAAATAGGTGATGTTGCACCATGGTTTAAAAAACAAGTGAATTTAGCAGGGGAGCAAATTGAGTTCTCAAAAAAGCTACATGCTTTAGATGTTAGTTACTTTAAAAACTTAGAAGTTAAAGTATTTGTAAATGGTAAATGGAGAAACTGTGTTGTAGAAGGAAAAGGAGTAATAACCGAATTGCAAGATGTGTTTAATAAATTACCTTTAGATGTTTCTGATGATTTAGTAGATTATATAAATGCATCTTCCAAAATACTTGGAGATTTCAAAGATGCTCAGAAAGCAGGAAAATTAGATGAAATGGTAACTGCTTTCGAGATTTTTAGAAAAAATAATATTAAAAAACCATGTTTATGAAATTAGATAGTCAACACTTTTATAAAGCTTTAAAAAGTAACACAGAAATTATTGCAACAGAATTAGAAGAACTTAATTATGGTCGAATGTTTTGGAAATTTGATTTTCTTGTCAATAATCAAAAAATCAATATTCCATTATTACAATGTGAGTTCGAAGGGCTTTTTGTAAATCTGGATCATTTTAAAATGGAATCAGAAAATGGAATATATATCTATATTCCAAAATATAATCCCATAATATATAATATAGATTCTAAAGAATTTAAAGAATATAAATCTCCTATTGAGCCTCAGAATAATGATTTTGTTAGAAATTATTTTTTCGATAATAATTTGATTATTCTTCACGAAAGAAGTATTTATAAAATCAATTTAGAGAGTGGTGCTATTGTGCACATTTCATTTGAATTTGGAAGTGTTGTATTGAAAGATATTTATTTATTGGATGAAAAATTTATGCTAAAGTTTAAAAATTTAAGCAATTACGAAGATGAAGAAAAAGAGATTAAACTTTAGTGTTATGAAAAAAATAATAATTCTGTTTTTTGTATTGCATTCCTGCTTTTCTTATTCACAATGTCTTAAGGTATTGGTGGAAGATTTAGCAAAAAACAGTAAGGAATTTAAAGCGATTGTTAATGAAAACTCAGGTTTTAAGGCTTGGCAGGTTTTAGCAGAACATGCTCCAACCTTACGCACTGACATTAGTGAGTTAAGCTTAGTTTCCCAAAACTTAGAAGCTATTGAAAAAGCAGGAGGATATACGAAATGGAAAGCATTGGCAAATGTTGGAAAAGGCGAAAACACATTTAAAAATACAGTTAAATTCGTAGATAATTACAAACCTACATCTACAGGAAAAATTGGAGAAGTTGTGTCAGAAAATGGAGAAGTTTTAGGCACGCTATATAAACAAAAAAAATATGCTAATAGTACTAATTTAGATTACTCTTATAAATATAAAACTCCTTCTGGAAATGTGAAAACTTTAGATAAACTGAAAATAGAGATAAGTGATGATTTTATTGAATTTGATTTTAATATACCCGCGGAGTTAAAAGGTCAAGGTATTGGATCTGTAGTTTTTGAAGACGGTATAAAATATTATGATATAAAAAATCCTGATTATAAGGGTGTAAGAGGTCGTTGGGAAGGGAACAATCCAAATTATCCTGATGGAATGTCTGATAATTTTAAAGTTTATAAAGAGGCAAAATTAGCCAAGAAAAGTGATGAAATAGCGGCATTTGAAACATGGACAGGAAAACAAGCAAAAAAGAATGGTTTTACAAAAGCAAAAGTAGTTACTGATGATAAAGACTTAGTTTTAATTGAATTTACAAAATAATAAAAATGGATGAATTATTAAGACAATTAGAAAGAGCAAATTCGACGGATAAAAAGATTGAAATTGAAATCTTACTAAGCAAAGCTTATACTAGTATTTGTGATTTAAGAAAGCAAACATTAACTAAAACATTAACTCTCGAATCTATTGAAGAAATAGAATTTTTTTTTCAGAATAATGAATTGAATATTGAAACACTAAATTTTGAAAATAGATATTTTTTAAAATATGCTAAGTGTTTGAGTTTTTTTTGGGAGAGTTACACTTATTATGGGGAGGGACAAAGAAGTAAAGGGAAATTTGATTTATTTAAGTCATTAAAAGAGAATGATTTGGTTTTGAATATCCACCACTCAGAAGGTGATTGTGCAAATGTTCTACGAAAAATGGAAAATTATTGGATGGCATCAAATCAAATTTACACTAAGTATAAAATTGATTTAATAAATAAAAAATATGTTCGATAGTTTTTATAGATATACGTTTATTGAAATAAAATAGTCGGTATTTTCTCCGAACGAAGTGGATGTAGTATTTACTTCAGGACCTAACAAAGGGATTTTAGAATGTAAAAGACCGGCAACGGCAAGTGCAAATGCTGAAAATAATGTTTATGCTAATCTTCAATTAATAATAGAGAAGTTTAAATGAAAAAAAGCTTACTAAATTATGGAAAGATCTATATCCAAAGAAATTTGGACAAATTGAAATAGCAAATGGCGCATTTCCTAATTTGAATTCTGCTGAAGAATTTGTGAATGCTGTTAAAAATAACGGTTTAATTGGGGTCGAAGATGGTAAAATGTTTACATTAAATGAGCTTAAAAGTTTAGAATAATTGCACATTATTGTTAATAATAAAAGAATAATTATTAAACCTACGGATTGGTAATGGAAAACTTTTCAAATAAATACTGGATGGATGGCGAGCTATATGCTGCATGGGGATTTTATTTTAAAGATAGTAGTTACTCCGCTCTGCGAAGTCTCCTGACTTCGCAGGTATTGGAAATTACAAATAGATATTTGTGTTGACAAAAAAAATAAAATACGTTCATTGACAAAAAAAATATACACAGTTTACTAAGATAATATTGGAACGCGTACAAAGTCAGGAGACTTCGCAAAGCGCGGAGAATTTCATATTGACCAGTATGATGACATAAATATAGACAATAATAAACTTCATGAACACGTGATATGGACAGACTAAGAAATTATAATTTAATATCTCAAAGATTTGTTACGGGATATGATAATATTCCTTTTATACAGACTAATTATAAAGGTGATATTAAATACAATGTATCTGTAGAGGTATTCAATACGGACTACATAAAATCCTATTTTAAAATTTTTAATCTATCTAATCTATATGCAATTTATATTGTAGATGAGGGAGATGATTCTTGTTACTTTAATTTGAATGTAATTTCAAGATATAATTATTACGGCAAGGATATCATTTTAGTTAAGGCAGAACTTAACTTTTTTATCAATATAGAATATAATAATAGAGCAGAATTATCAAGACCCTTTTTTTTTAATACTGATAGTTTTGGAAAACTTAATTTAGAAGAAATTTTGACTACGTGCTTATACGAGAAAGAAATTATTATAGGAAGTTTTATAAAAAATATTGTTAAGCTCGATCCTTTGAAATTACTGAATGATACTAAAATTAGGAATGTTATGAAATTTTATGTTGATTTATCTGAGGCTTTTATAGAAGATGTTTTAAATTTAAAAGATAATACATTAGATATAAATGATGATTACATTTCTAAAGTTGTTATAAGTCCGCTCTGCGAAGTCTCCTGACTTCGTAGCTATTGGTAACAAATAGATTCGTAGCTATTGGTAACAAATAGATATGTTGGGTAAAAAAGCAAATACGTTCATTGACATAAAAATATACGCAGTTTACTAAGATAATATTGGAACGCGTACGAAGTCAGGAGACTTCGCACAGGTTTGAAATGTTACATAAAAGCAAATCAAGATTTAAAATCGAGAAGATTGAATTTATTGGGAAAGAGATTATAAATTTGGATGATGTAGCAATTGATGTAGCAATTCCAGATGTAATTAATAATTTATATTTAATAACAATAAAAGAATTATGAATTTAGATGAAATAATTAAAATTGAAGATTTGTATCTTTTAAAGAATACTCACAGATATGAAATACAACTTATAGAGGGGCTTAAAAAAGATGTGCATTGGATTTCACTTTCGGATGTGGAAAAACTTGAATTTAGAACAAAAGAATTAATGAAAAAATATATTTTTAAAGAAGCATATTCTGATTTAATAATTTTATATGAAGAATCAATTGTAAAGTTAAATAAACTCATGATAGAATTTTTGGACGAGGTTAGTTCAGTTGTTTTTAATCATGAAAATACATCAGGAGAAGAGTTTGTATTATTTCGCTTAAAAAATATGATATATATAGAATTATTCGCTCTAAATAAACGATTAAATCTTAAGTATTCTGGGCATGTACTTTTTGAAGAAGTTGTAGAACCTATTTTTAATGAATTAGAAAACACAACATTTTATGAACAATACAAATTACAAGATTTAAGAGATACATATAAAAGTGTTTTAGACTTGTATAAAAAAGATCCGTATAAAAAAAATTAGGATAATAGAAGGAACCTGTTAGTGCGAGCATCTTGCTCGTGATTGCAAAGGGTATTTAAATTTACGTTCATTGAAATAAAAAAATCAGTATTCTCGTATTTTTTCAGGATGATTTAGATTAAGGAACGAGCGAGACGCTCGCACCAGCGGGGGTTGTTTTGATAATGAGGTTTTTAGAACATAAAGAAGATTTTAATTTTAATAACGAAAATATGTCTGAAGAAGAATTTTATTATTTAGATTAAAAAATATGCTTTACATTGAATTATATGCTATAAATAAAAGACCAAAACTTCAATATTCTGGACATGTACTTTTTGAAGAAATTATAGAACCTATTTTTTTAGAAATAGAAAACACTAGTTTTTATATAGAATACGAATTAGAAAAGATAAAAGAGGCGTATAGATTGGTTTCAGATTTACATAAAAAAGAGCCATATAAGGAATAAAAAATAGGTGTAATAGCAACAATAGGAAGTTATGGAATTTCGCATATTCAAATATGCGAAGTGTTTTGTCTTTGCTGATGCAAATTATTTAAAGAGCATTAGATATGAAATTTATTAATCTCAAATTTAGAATAAATCTTAATTTGTTATTGATTTAAATAGTATTTATCTTATTTGTGTTAACTTAGCACAATTAATAGTGTATAAATAATAAGAAAGAGAAGAGAAATTAATACGTAGAGAAATAAAATAGCAGATCCATGCATCAGTTCTGGATTATTAAAAAAGAGATGCTTGAACAAGTTGATCAACAAAAAATAAATTAGAAATATATAAACAAGAATAAAAAAATGAAAAAGAGAATTCTATTAGTAGCAGTATTGCAGCTTTTTATGGTATTGGGCAGCTGTAGTTCAGATTCAGGAGATGATTCAACATCTAATTCAAAAAAGGAAATAATAGTTGACTATGTAGCTAATGTTTCTTATACAGTTGATTTTGTTATAAATGATGACAATACAGCTTATCAATTTGGAAACAGTGATGCTGAGTTAAAAAAAATTGATTCTGAAGGTAAAATTACATCGCTAAACAAATTTGCAGATTTATTGAGTACAGGGAGTAAATTATCAGTTTCAAAATCAGGTGAGATACTTTTGATTTCGCCATTTAATAATGGAGATTATGATAAAATATATCGTTTTGAGAAAAACTTTTCAGAGTTGAATCCCTTTTACACCATGAAAGCTATAAGTTCTCCTTTTGCGGCTAAAATCAGACTTTATTCAATATGTAATAATAATGATAATACCTATTTTGTTTTTGATTATGGCAATAAACAAATAAAACGTTATTTACCGGAATTAGGCAGCGATGTATTTGTTGCAGGATCAGAAAAAAATGAAATAAAAGACGGAACAGGCTTAAATGCAGGATTTAGTACAGTAAGTAGAATAATTTCTCAAAATAATGTTTTGTATTTGATCGACAATTTAGATCAAGGAAACGGCGCAGCAATTTCTAATTCCAGCATTCGAAAATTAGAATATGTTAATAACGAGTGGAAAGTAACTACTCTAACTTCTACTGCAACAGAAACTTATATTGATATTGCTTTCGACTCTAAAAACGAATTATATGTATTAGTTAAAAATAAAGGAATATCAAAATTAAATCTTCAGAACAACACTTTAAGCACTTTTAAAGAGGGACAATTAGAATTCAAAAAAGAAAATACTTTCTATGGTTTTCCATCTGCTAGTGTGAAAGCTATGAAAATTAAAGGGAATACTATGTATTTAGCAAGTGATAACGAATTGGTTAAAATTTCTGATTTCCAGACAAAATTTGCAGCAACAGAAAAATAAAAGATTAAAAAAACATTACAGCCTTAAAAAGCTGTAATGTTTTAAAATAAACTGAATGAAAAAAACTTTACTCTTATTACTTTTTATTGTTATTACCTCCTGTTATCAGGAAACCTCTATAGCCATAGAGGGTGATTTTACGACTTCGTATGCCAACGACGATGAATCGATTCCGGTTATTATTACTATAGACAATAAAATTACCGGTGCCGATAAATATGAATGGACATTTGAGGGCGGAAATCCTGCGACATCCTCCCAAAAAAATCCGGGTGAAATATTGTATAGCAAACAAGGCACTTATACTATTAAACTCATCGCTACAAATGCAGACGGAGAAAGCAATGAATTTAGTAAAACAGTAGTAATAAAAGAAGGGATTAAAATTGAGTTTACCCATGAAATCATAAAAAGTAACTTTTCTCCGGTTGAGGTGGTTTTAAAGAATACTACCGTAGGCGAAGGATTAACTTTTAAATGGGATTTTCAGGATGGAGCACCTGCAGCTTTTACAGGAAAAACGCCGCCAAATGTGGTTTTTACAACTCCTGGAGATCACATTATAACATTAACGGTTTCGAATGGTTTTGAGTCAGAAAAGCAAACCCAGACCATAACCGTTGCACCGTATTTAGTGAGCCAGTTTTCGTATGAACCAAAGTTTGAAGATGATGATTACGAAGCTCCCGTATCGATTAATTTTACCAATAAATCGACCAATGCGACAAATTATAAATGGACTTTTGAAGGCGGAAATCCGGCAACTTCAACAGAAGAAAATCCTACCGTTGTTTTTGCAAATGCAGGAACTCATGAAGTTATTCTGGAAGCTTTGAATGATAAAACAAGTCAGATTTATAAAGCGACTATAACAGTATTGCCGGATACAAATTTGCGCACTTTTAGTAATATTAAATTGGGTATAAACCAGGCCCACAACAATAATAATATTGGCGCAATGTTCTCGACCGTAACCAGACAGGTGTATAAGGCAAACGAAATTAACGATACTAATAGCAGTTTAGTAGATATTGTTTTTCAGGGCTTAAACAGCAACTTTACTTATAATAGGTTTATATCGCCGGACCAGGCAAACAATTATGGATTTTTAGCCTTAAAAAATGCACAAAGCACCATTTTTATAAACTCTCAAAATTTGTGTAATTGTGGTTTAAATTTTACCGAAGCACAGTTTGATGCCATGGTAAATGATAACCCTATAAAATCTTTGAATATAAGTTATAGCGCAACAGGAGCACAGGAATTTGGTTTTACCTATCCAAGAATCATTTTGTTTAAAACACAAGACGGAAGAAAAGGAGTCATTAAAATTAAGGATATGGTAAAGAACGGAGCAGGTTCTTATATTTTATGCGATATCAAAGTACAAAAACAATAACCGGTAAATGAAGACAAAGAATAAGAAGATCTTGTTTTGGTTGTGTATTGTTTTTGCCTGTTTTATTTGCAGGAAAGGATATGCGCAGGATGTAGATTTAGAGAATTTTTATAAACCCAATTTTAAAGTTACAGGTAATGTAAATGCGAACATGATGTACTATAAATCGAGTATGCCAAATGCACGTGAGCCTTTTACGTATTTACTTTCAGGGAATTTGAATATCAGCGCTTTTAATTTTAGTGTTCCGTTATTTTACAGCATTACCAATCAAGGAGAAAATTTAGGTTACACCGCCCCGTTTGATTTTAACAGATTAAGTATTATGCCCAAATACAAGTGGGTAAAAGCATATATAGGCAATGTAAGTATGACATTTTCACCTTATACATTAAGTGGTTTTCCGTTTAAGGGAGTTGGTTTGGAACTTACCCCAAGAAGTCCGTTTAAAATAACTTTAATGGGTGGGCAATTGCTTAAAGCAGTCTCAGAAGAAAAAGCTATGGGCGGAATTCCTGTGTATCAACGTATGGGTTATGGGGCAAAAATAGGTTTTGAGCAACAGCAGTATAAAATAGGCTGGATAGGTTTTTATGCCAAAGACGATGTGAATTCGCTCAACATGACCAATGATAAAGGCGTAACACCAAAAGAGAATTTTGTAAACAGTTTGCTCTTTAGTACCTCGCTGGTTAAAAATTTGAATCTGAATGTTGAGTACGCTTTGTCTGTTTTAACAGATGATGTTAGAAGTAGCAATCTTTCAGGCGGAAATTTCAGGGATAAATTATTTTCGAGCAAAGAAAGTACCAGTTTTATGAATGCCTTAAACGTTAATTTTGATTACAACATTCAAAAAAGTATCGTAGGATTAACCTATGAACGCATCGATCCTAATTATAACACATTAGGGGCCTTATATTTTAATAACGATTTAGAAAATATAGCCTTGCGATTTGCAAGACCTTTTTATCAGGATAGAATCACCGTATCGACCAGTTTAGGATATCAAAGGGATGATTTGGCAAAAGCAAAAAAACAAGATACCAAACGTGTTGTAGGTTCGATCAATATGAATTACAGAGTAACAGATCAGCTTAATTTTACGGGTAGTTATTCTAATTTCTCTACCTACACCAATAAAAAATTAGATCAGTTTGAGTTGATAAACAATCCAAATGTGGTGCAGTCTGATACCTTAGATTACAGGCAATTGTCTCAAAATGCCAATATGAATATGTCGTATGTTTTTGGACAAAAGAGAAATCAAAATCTAAATTTTAATTACAGCATCGCGGGACAGGCCAATGAGCAGGGCGGCGTAATACGCAGAGGTCAGGCAAGTACTGTTCAGAATTATAATTTGGCACATACCGTTAATTTTATGGCAACGAAAGTTTCCTTAAACAGCTCCCTTAATTATACCAGTAATGAGGTGGCAAAAAACAGTAATTCGTCGGTTGGGGCGTCAGTTGGAGCCTCTAAGAAATTATTTAAAGACAAGCTAAATACTAATTTAGGATTTCTTTACAATAATTCCCAAGCCACTGCAAATTCAAGTTCAGTGTTTGGAGTTAAATTCAACAACAGTTATGTATTGATGGAACAGCATAATTTTAATATGAGTATAATTTCGATGTTTAGAAATAGTACTAACGCAAAGCAATTTAATGATTTAACCGCGACATTAAATTACTCGTATTCACTCGATAAAATAAAATTACCTGCCAAAAGGGACCATAAAGACGAACCAAAAATTGTATCAGACCCTGTTTTAAAAATAAAACACAAAGACAAGACGTACGAAGGAACAAGAAACGAAATCATAAAACAGCTTCAGGATCTTCAGCTTGCATTGCGGCCTATGCCAAAAGAAGATGCAGATGAATTACAGCATTTATTAACCCTTACAACTCTGACTCCGGATGATGAAAGTTTTAAGGAGAAAGCCTTAAACTATTTAAATACATATGATTTAAATAACGACATCTTAGACCGCTATAATAAATACATCCTTGAAACGGTACAAAGTTTACAAGAAGAGATGGCTCGTAAGGATGAAGGGTTCGAAAATGATTATGTGATGGCTTTAGGACGTGTGAACAAACATAAAATGCATGGCGTAAAAGAAGAAGATGTAACTGATAAAACAAGTTATAATTCTTATTTAAAACTCGTTGAGCGAAAAGATAAAAAATTACAGCCTTTATTAGTACATCGATGGATGATTAAGGAGATTTCGACACTTGCCAATACGCCTGCAGATGAAATTCATAAAAATGAAAACCTTTCCAGTTTTAATAAAGAAGAGCTCAGCCATTTCTTTAAAATGATGAAAGAGAAAAAAACAGACGCAGCAGTAATAGAAGAATTAAAAATCAAACTAATTCCGTTTTATCATGATTTAGCGATTAAAAATGTTAAAGATGACGAAGTTGAATTTAAATATTTAAAGAATAATTAGAAATCAGAAAGAAACACTTTAATATAAAAATAAAGGCTTCAGGATCGTTTCAAAAAAAAGTTTGGCTAAAATATAAAAAAAGTTACTATGCTTTATTTTACAAAAAAACAGGATTATTTGCTTATGAAAAAGTTTTACAAAATACATTTATCGGTATTATTTATCATGCTTTCGGTTGTTTTTTCTTATGGGCAGGATATTGCACCACCTAAAGAACAAGGAGCCGCTTCGAGCGCTATCGAAAAAATCGAAGCCTCTGATCGTTGGGTAGATAAATTTTCGAATCAGGATTTGGTAGAACTGCCAATCGGGATTCGTAAAACGGTAAGTAATGTTCAATATTCTATCGGGATTACAAAAGCAGTTTTTTCACCGGAATATACCACTTTGACTGTTTTTTGTAGAGTCGATATTCCGCAAAAAGATAAAAACGGACAACCTATGCAATTGTTCTTTGGCGCTGATAATGTCAAATTATCGCATCAGGGAGGTATTGTGGGAGAAGCAAAATTGGTGCTATTAGGCAATGTAGATATTCCGTTTAGCGATAACAAATGGCAGGTATCGCTATATGGCGGTTTTGATATGGCCACAGGAAATGTCAAAGATCTAACCTACGTAACAATGGATTGCGACGGTTTTAAGGAAATGAAAATTTCAGGGGCAGTTGAGTTTTCAAGAAATTTGATATTGCCAATTGATCCGGTAACAAAAACGGTCGACGAAGCAAAAACGACAGTTCCTAAAACCTATTATAACGGAAAAACAGTTCAGATCCCCAATAGGGTCAGAGGTGATTTTAGCTTTACGGCAAGCAGCTGGAATGATATTTTGGTAAATGTAAGCCTTCAGCCCTTTACCTTAAAAGACAAACGAAACGGAAAAGATTTTGATGGTAATTTTCAGTTTCTGGTCAGTAATGCCGTATTGGATTTAAGTGATTTAAAAAACGATCCAACGGTTGTATTTCCGGAATATTATGCAAAAAATGCCCTTTTGGTACCAAGTCAGGAATCCTGGAAAGGGGTATTTATTCAGACTTTTGATGTTGGTTTACCAAAAGAATTTCAAACTACAGATACCGCTTCAAGCAAAGAAAGACTTCATGTAGGAGCTCAAAATCTTATTATAGACAAATTTGGAGTTTCAGGAACTTTTTATGCAGATAATGTTTTCCCTCTGGATCGTGGTATAACCAGTCAGGAAAAATCATGGGCATACTCCTTAGATCATATCGATGTAACTATTGCCGCCAATACTTTTGTAAAAGCAAATTTAAACGGGCAGATCCTTTTACCAATTAGTAAAGCAGCTACTGAGAAAAAAGAAACGGCAGCGGCTACAACACCAAGCACGACAACACCAGCCACCGGAACAGCAAACGCTGCAACAACTCCGGCTAAACCTGCCCAGACCAATAGAGCAGGTCTGGCTTATAGTGGTTTTATATCCATGCAGGAGCAGCAATTGGTCGTAGTTACAAAAGATTCTATTGCTTTTGATATCTGGAAGGCAAAAGCCTTATTATTACCAAATAGTTCTATTGAATTAAAATTAGTAAACGGGAAATTTTTACCCAAAGCAAATTTAAACGGAGAAGTCTCTTTTGGGACCAACAAAGGAGCATCTGATGAAAAAGATGTCGAAGGCAAAAAGACCGTTGATTTTAAAGGGATCTCTTTTGAAAACCTGCAATTGCAAACCGTTTCGCCTATTATTTCTGTTCGGAATATGGGATATAAAGGTACGGTTGCCTTTGGTAATTTCCCGGTTTCGATTGGTAATATAAATGTGGCCATAAACGGAGATAATTCCAGAATCGATTTTGACCTGGGCATTAACCTGATGGAAAGCGTTGGTGCAGGAGCCACAGCCCGTATTGGGATAAAAGGCAAAATGTATGATGATGGCTACAGGCAGCGCAGCAAGTATGATGGTCTGGATTTATCAGCCATTAATATCGATTGTAAGTTTAGCGGATTAACGATTAAAGGAGGTCTTATCCTGATGGAAAAAGACCCTGTATACGGAAACGGATTTAATGCAGATCTTGAAGTCGATGTTGCCGGTGTCGTAAATGTAAAAGCCAAAGCTATTTTTGGACGTACGACTTTTAGGTATTGGTATTTTGATGCCGCTGTAAAATGGCCTCCGGTTCCTGCACCGTTTATGATTACCGGTTTTGGTGGAGGAGCCTATTATAAAATGCATCGAAATCCGGATGTAGCCATTGGGGATTTCTCTCCGTCAGGACTGAGTTATACACCTGATGATAAAATAAGTCTGGGAGTAAAAGCCTTAATTTATTTTAATATAGGGTCAGAAAGTGTTTGTGATGGTGAAGCAGGATTCGAAATTGCTTTTAACTCAAAAGGAGGTGTAAACAGATTAGCGATTTTTGGGAAAGCAAATGTTATGGCCAAAATTCCGGGACTTAAAAATGTTACTGATTTAATGGGTAAAGTAGCCTCTAATGTTACCTCAAAGAAAAGTTTTATGGGTATAACCGAAAATGATCTTAAAGGTTCTTTTGCCAGTAAATATATTCCGGAAGCAAAAGAAGCTATTCCGGGAGATTTATCAGCTGCGGTAGGTATAAAAATGGCCGCTGCAGTAGAATTTGATTTCCAGAATAATTCGATGCACGCTACAACAGATGTATATATTAATACCCCTGGAAATTTTCTGTCGGGTATTGGAGAAGGAGGAAGAGCTGTTTGGGGAGTTTTTCATAAAGACCCAAAGGATTGGTACATGTACATGGGAACACCGGATGACAGATGCGGTATAAAAATAGGCGTTGCCGGAATGTACCTGAAAACAACCAGTTATTTTATGGCAGGAACATTATTACCGGGAAGTCCGCCGCCACCGGCAGTCGTAGCGCAGATTCTGGGTGTTGATGCCAAAGAACTGGATTATATGCGTGATGAAAATGCATTGAAAAACGGAGGAGGAGTTGCCTTTGGGGCAAGTTTGGATTTTGATACCGGAGATTTAAGTTTCTTGCTTTTTTACGCACGTTTTCAGGCCGGAATGGGATTTGATATTATGCTTAAGGATTATCAGGAAGCAAGATGTTCTAACACAGGAGAGCGTGTAGGTATAAATGGCTGGTATGCAAACGGACAATCGTATGCGTATTTACAGGGAGAATTGGGAATCAGGATTAAATTATCCTTCTTAAAACTAAAAGTTCCAATTATTTCCGGAGGAGCAGCTGTTTTATTACAGGCAAAATTACCAAATCCGGTTTGGATGCGTGGTTATGTAGCCGGAAATATGAACGTCCTTGGAGGATTAATTAAGGGGAAATTCCGTTTTAAATTTGAACTTGGAGAAGAATGTCAATTTGAAAATGCATCTCCATTAGGCGGACTTAAACTAATAACAGACGTAACGCCAAAACAAAGTTCTACAGATATAGATGTTTTTGCCGTGCCACAAGCTGCTTTTTCGATGAAAGTAAATGAAGCTTTTGTTATTCCTGAAGATGTTGGTGATGTTACCTATAAAGTGATCTTGGAGAAATTTAAGATTTTTGACGGAACAAAAGAAATTCCCGGAGTTTTAGAATGGAGTTCTATGAAAGACAGGGCTAATTTTGTTTCAACAGATATTTTACCGCCAAACAAAGAACTAAAAGTTCAGGTTGAGGTTAGTTTCCAGAAAATGGTAAATGGCTCTTTTCAGCCAATAAAAGTAGACGGAAAAGTAGCGACAGAATTTGAAGAAAGGTTATTTACAACAGGAGGAGCTCCTAACCATATTCCGCTTACTAATATTAAATATTCGTATCCGGTTGTAGATCAAAAATATTTCCTTGAAGAAGAATATCCTAAAGGCTATATTCAGCTAAAACGTGGTCAGGATTATTTGTTTGAAGATTCAAATTGGGAAACAAATATAAAAGTAGATCAGGACGGAACTTCTACGGCTAAAGCAACAGCTTTTAATTATGATACCAGTACAAACGAAGTGTATTATGATTTGCCTAATATTGATCAGGACAAAAAATATAATTTTTCGATTGTGAGCAGTATTAAACAAACTCCGTCTAGAAATACCACGGCCGCTACAAAAACAAATACAATTAGCAATGAGGGTAACGACATACAAATAAAAGAAAACCAAGCCGATGCTTTATCTAAGGCAGAAGGTACTATTGAGCGTTTGACGTATTCATTTAATACAAGTAAATACAAAACATTTACGGCTAAAATGAATTCGATAAGTACTCAAAATTATAATTTTTGGCCATTATATTCAGATGTAATTTACTTAACCAATACGATCTCCAGTCAGGAAGCATTTGATCTTGCTGATCTGCAGGGAGTAAATTACAGTGACAATAAACCAATAATAATTGCACAGTCTAAGCTTAATGATGAGTATTATGGAACAGATATTTACCCGTATTTATATAAAGATTATCCTGTAAATGGTAATTATGCTATAAGCAACAGAGATACGAGTGAACTGGGAGTAATTCCTGCAAAAGCAATACCTGTTAATGCCTATTATATGACCAGTATCGAAAATAATGTAAACCAATCCTGGACAAAAGGTAATTTTCCGTATAAATACAATTTGCCTTTAATTTATAAACAAGACTGGGTTGATTTAGACAATCAGATTATCAACGGTTATGTAAACGGCGATACAAGTATTGAGGCAATTGCTAAACGTTTTAAGAATTCTACTTTTCAATTTATGCGTTACGGAAACTATGAAATTGTCATGAAATACAATTTACCGGGAGATAAACAGGCAAATGAGTTTACCTATAAGTATAGAAATAATAACAATTTTAGATAATACGTTTAAAGCATATTTTAAACAGATATCAAGAAAACAAAGAGGCAACCTGATAAAGGTCGCCTCTTTATTTTTAGATCTCTTTGAAGTTTATTTTTGGTGACAAAATATTACAAAGTTTGAATTCTTATCACTAAACTTTAATTACCATTATGAAAATTACACTTAAAATCCTTATTCTTTTTTTTGAATAAAGACTTTAAGTATAATTATGAAGTTCTAGAAAAAGAAATAACCAACAGACAATTGAAATACGCTGTTTTTATTTTTACCGGAATAGTTATCTACATCATTAATATCCGTTAATCCCAGATTATATCTTACGCCAAAATTAAGTCCGTTGTCAAGTTTATAGCCTAAGCCAAAATTAACACCAAAATCAAAAGTATTAAACGAATCTTTTACATCTGTTTTTTCATTTTTGGCAGCAAGTAAAAAACCTATTTGCGGTCCGGCTTCAACGCTTAATCCTTTTGTTACATAATATTTTCCCATTAAAGGAATATTCAGATAACTTAGTGCAACGGTATTATCATTGAAACTATATCCCTGACCGGAATACATTAATTCAGGCTGAAAAGAAAATTTATCTGAAATTGGAATTTCTGATACAACGCCAAAATTAAATGATGTTACCGCATCAATACCTTTAGTATTATCTCCACTTATAGTGGCAAGGTTTAAACCTCCTTTAGCGCCAAATTTAATTTTTTGGGCATTAACATTTGTAAAACCTAAAACTGTAACACCAGCTAGCAGCAAAACTTTTTTCATAAAATGTGATTTGAATTATTTGAATGCAAAATTCATTTAAGAAAAACTACAAAAGGTTTCAAAAGCTTAAAAATGGATAAATTGGGACTTATTTGCTTGTATTTTTATATTCATTTGGTGTCTGGCCCGTAACTTTTTTAAAAGCTTTATAGAAAGTCGTTTTCGAAGTAAACCCGGATTCTAATCCCATCGTCAGCAAATTATAATTTTCATATTCAGAACTTGTGATCATTTCCTTCACAGCTTCAACCCGGTATTGGTTGATGTAATGGGCAAAGTTGTCTCCAGTTATTGTGTTTATAATTTGCGAAACATATCCTGGACTTATACCTAATTTTTCAGCCACTTTTTCTCTGTTTAATGTACTGTCAGTATAAATGTGATGCTCTTGGCAAAGAACTTCCAGTTTTTTAAAATAAAGATTATCTGCCGTAATAGCTTCCTTATATTCTTCAGGCGTACTATTTTCTACAATTTGGAGATTGCCATACGAAACAGCTAAATCATTATTTAGAAAATGGTAAACAGCATCTTTGTTTTTGGCCAGTTTGTATTTGTAAATGCCTATATAAGCTGTCCAGTGAATGATAAATGTTGCAGATAAAGCAAGCACACTCATTGCAGGAAAAATGTCATATTCTAGAAATAAACCTATCAAACTGGTAATAAGCCAGGCAAATAATAATAAAGAAACAATGGTTAATAAGCCAATGATCCATTTTTTTTCTTGTGAATCTTTCAAATGTCTTATCACAAAATAAGAGTAAAGCGGCAGGAAAGGTATAAATGTAACGGCTAAAACAAGCTGAACCAGACCAAGTATTTTGATTAATTCGATGCCTGACTCAGGAATAGTATAAATTCCTGCAACACGATCAAGATCGTATGTAATATTAAGAATAGCAGAATAGGCAAACGGAATAAAACACAAATAAAATTTTTGTTTGCTTTTTACAGTATCATCAATCCGGTTTATAATAAACAGGAATATGAAAACAGGTAATAGAAATACCCATTCGATATGGTCAATAAGCCGTAGAAAAGGATAGGAAGTAAAGGCGTCTTCAATTTGAAAAACATGATTCAGTAAAAGAATTGAAAGTGTAAATAGTAAATATGCCAGATATTTATTTGAATTACTATTGAATATAGACGACTTTAAAATAATTAAGCCCAAGACTATTCCCTGAAAAATCGCAATATTTAAAAGTGTTGTATAAATCAATTTTTTAAGGTAAAAGTTATTTTCAAGATCTGTTTTGGCATATCATGGTAATGAGTCATTTTTTTAAAACATAACCTATTTCATACAAGTTGACAAGACGAATTTATAGTAATGCTGATAACTTTCTTATGGGATTAAGAAATGATTAACTAATATTTTTTTTAGATGAATGATAATTATTTTTTGATGAATTTTCAACCCTTTTCATCATTTCATCTTTTTCAGATTTTATACACTTATTTTCCTTGTCTGGCGTGAAAGTTCCCATTTAAAAGACAATATTACAGGTAAAATTCAACCTATAAACTCCTGTTTTGTAAGTTTAACATTAAATTAAATTTTTGTGGTATTTTATAATTTGTTGTTTTTTAATACTTTATAAACAAGTTTTTTATGTTCATAAAAAAAATGGCTTAAACTACATAAAGAATGAGGAAAACCGTACAATTTTAATGTTTTTGTAGTTTAGATTTGCGCACGAATAAAATTGTAAAATAGAAAATTTCTTATAAAAAAACTTTAGCTGCCTTTTGGTTCATCAAAAAATTAAAAATATAAATAATGAGTCTTATCAGGCTATATTTTAAAATGGTAGCCATTGATAGTTAGTAAGATAAATTTTGATTGTTTATATATTAATTCATTCTATTGATGTTTTTGTTTTTTATGAAAAATATTACAAAATTTGTCGTTATGTTTTATTTATTGTGGTATATTCGTACAAATATTAATTATAAAATCATCCTCAACTTTCTGTAAAAAGAAATTTAACAAAAGTACTTTAAGTACAAAATGAGGCATTATAAAATTATATAGAATATCTCTTTTTTGTTTATACTAGTCATACAAACACAAAGAGGATTCTAAAAACCAATTTTTTAACATTTTACAAATAATTATTTTTATTATGGCATTTAAAGCAATTTTAGAATTCGAAGGACAGGAGTACCAAGTTTTATTTTCAAAAGTTGAAATGATGAGACATACTGATGGTAAAGGAGCAGTTTCATCTGAAATCAAAGGAGGCAGATTAAACTTAAAAGTAAAATCTACAGACAATACCACTGTTATTGAGCAGGCTGTAAACAGCCAGCACAAACCGGTAGGAGGAAAAATAAAGTTTTTTAAAGCTGATTCTGAGCAAGTAATGAAAGAACTTTCTTTTGAGAATGCTTTTATTGTTTTCTTCAGCGAGCAATTAGATGCTTTGGCAGAAACTCCAATGGTAACTGAGATTACTTTCTCAGCAGAGAAAATTACATTAGGTAATGCAGTATTAGATAACAACTGGGCTAAAGTTTAATTTTTCTCCAATAATAACCAAGAAGTGGTAGGTTACCGCTTCTTGGTTATTTTATTATACAATTTATTGAACAAAACATTGATTGGTATCACTTCTATATTCAGAACATGATATTTTTAGCTTAAAAATTGAATTCAGTATAAGAACTTTAGGCTATAATCTATTTAAGTTAAAATTTTAAAAATCAAATTTATAACGAAACATATTATGGTCACTCCTAAAATAATATTTGGTATTGATAGAAAAGAAATCTCACATTTCACGACTATAGAGCTACACCAAACCATTAATAACCATCATCATTTTAAAATTAGCGTTCCGCATTCTGTAGTCGAACAACCAAGAGCATACACAATGCAGAGTGCTCAAAAATGGTTGGGAGGAGTTTTGCACATTGCCTTTGCAAACAACAATAATTTTTTAGGAATAGTAACAAATATTCAATATGCCCAGGAATTAGGACATGTGGGAAGTCAAATTATTATTTCGGGTTTTTCTAAAACCATCCTTCTTGAATCGGGACTAAAACTTAATTCATGGGAAAATACCAATTTGCAGGATATCATTGAGGAAGTGATAAAAACAGCAGCAGGAGAACAACTACAAAACAATATTCAGCCAGAGTTTGGCCACACTTTAGAATATCAAACGCAATACGTCGAAACTGATTTTCAGTTTATACAGCGTTTAGCCAAACAATACAATGAATGGTTGTATTATGATGGAGAAAAACTTTTTTTTGGTAAACCAATTACCACCACAGAATTTACAAAACTAATTTATAACAAAGATCTTTATAACCTTAATATTTCTGTTCAGGCAGTTCCCACTCAGTTTGAAGCATTTAGTTATAACGAAGATATAGGCAAATTATACCAAGCCAAGACGAGAGACGAAATAGAAGGATTTCCTAGATTGGGTACTGATGCTATAACTGCTTCACAAAAATTATATGCCACATCATCATTAGAATATGGCCGAATTGCAGCTGGTGACGATATGTATTTGCAAACCATACTGCAAAACAGGCAGCAAAGTGCCGCGGCAGAATCTAATTTTATAACCGCAACCAGTCGAAACAGAAGCTTAAGAATAGGTATGAGCATTAGCATAGATGCCATGCAGGTCAAAGACAAACTGGCGGCATATACGAGCGGACAAGACATTAATAAAATCAATTATGAAACTAACGAAGTAGGAATCTATATCATTACCGAAATAACCCATAAAGCCAGCGACGTAGGCGAGTACGAGAACAGTTTTAAAGCACTGCCGGCTAAAATACGCAAGTTGCCAGAACCCAATATCGCCTTTCCTGTAGCGCAAATGCAACAAGCCGAAGTAGTAGATAACGAAGACCCAAGAGGACAAGGCAGAATACGTGTAAAAATGCTATGGCAAGCCACCAATCAACAACGTACACCATGGTTGCGCGTCATGACTCCAGATGCAGGAACTAGTGGCGAGGTGAGCACCAATCGCGGTATGGTTTTTATCCCGGAAGTAGGCGATCAGGTTATGCTGGGCTTTCGCTATAACGATCCCAACAGACCATTTGTAATTGGTAGTTTATTTAATGGTAGAACAGGAACTGGCGGTAATCTAAAAAACAACATAAAAAGTATTTATACCCGCACAGGAAGTACCATAACTTTTGACGAAGGTGATTCGAGTATTCTAGTCAAAGACCCTTCCGGCAATACCTGGTTTATGGACGGAAAAGGGAATATTAATGTTACCGCAGCAAAAAACATCACGTTTAATGCAGGAGAAGATTTTATTGTTAACGCAGGTAAAAATATAAAAATTGGAGCGGGAGAAAATATGGATTATGATGCAGGAAACAATATTTCTCAAATAGCAGGTAATGATTTAACCCAAATAGCAACTGGAGATATTAATGAAAGTGGAAACAATAAGACAGAAACGTTAACAGATAATTATACCAGACGTTCTGTCGAATCAAAACAATTTGCGGAGAAAGTTGATATTATAAGTAGTTCAGAAAATATGCTTTTAGAAAGTTCTCAAAATTTAGTAGAAATAAACAGCGCAGAAAAATCTAACATGTTCTAAAATTTGAAACGAATTATGGCAATCAATAAAACAGCAAAAAACCTTACAGTAAAAATTAAAAATGAGTATATCAGCTTTTCTAAAACATTATATGAAACAAGTGAAAAAGTTGAAATAGTGGCTACAAAAGAAAACCTGACTTTGTATTCAGCAAAAAAAATACAAATAACCGGTAATAAATCATAACACTATGTCGAACATAATATTTGGAGAACCACGTTTTGTGCCCCCTAAAGAAGATGACAAAGAACCTAATGATGTTTATATGGGTGTTTTTTTTGACGGAACATCAAACAATAGGGAAAATATTGAAGGCAGAAGAAAGAATCCTAAACTAAAAAATAGTTATGTATCAGACAATGACGGTTCAAATACCAGTTATGGGAACGATAATACAAACGTAGATAAATTAGAAAAGGCATATTTAAATGCTAAAAAAATGCACAATTATTCTGTTTACGTTGAAGGTATTGGAACTAAAAATCCCGATAAAAATGAGGATGGATCAAAAGATTATTACGGCGATTTTACTTATGGTCAGGCAAAAGGTACAGGAGAAACAGGACTTTTTGAAAAAGTAGAAAAAGGATGTTATGATGTGACAAGAAGGTTAAAAAAAGAAAATGAAATAAATATTTGTACCTTATATCTTGATGTTTTTGGTTTTAGCCGTGGTGCAGCAGCTGCCCGTATTTTTGTAAATGAAATTAATAAAAGGAAAAGTTCAAGGGATAAAAAAAGTACTGATTTTGGCTATTTGGGTAAAGCATTTAAGGAGTTAGATTATAAAACAATACCAATACGTATAAAGATTAGGTTTTTAGGTATCTATGACACCGTGTCTTCATATGGAGGTGATGTTTTTGATGATATAGCTGTAGACAAAGTGCCATTAAAAATATCAAACGTGGGTTTCACAGTGCATTTAACAGCCGAAGATGAACATCGTTATAATTTTCCGCTTACCAATATTGCCAGTGCCGGAGCCAATAGTATAGAGCTAACCCTGCCTGGATGTCACTCAGACATTGGCGGAGGATATAAAAATGGAGAAAAAGAAATTGTAATACTTACCGAAACCGGATCTAAAATCGAAGAAGAAAAAAAATATGTAATCGAACAAGGATGGTTTAAATCTGGTGAGTTAAAAGAGTTACCTAGTTTGGCTCCTTATTATTTAAGAGGAACGCGTGAAAGCCTTAGTAACAAATATAGCTTAGTGATTCTGCATTTAATGGCAGAATTTGGAAAACGCAAATATAAAATTCCGTGGAAATATGAGACTGAATTAAATTTATATCATGCAATACCTTCTGAAGATAAAATATTGACTAGCATTAAAAAGCGAATTGATGAATATGCTTTTGATGGTAAACCTAAATTAAAGTTTTATACCAACAAGCAAATTGAGGCAAAAAGAAAAAAAACATGGCACATTCAAAAAGAGGCAGATGAATTTGATAGTATGGTAGGAGACCATAATGTATTAATAGAATTAAGAAATAAATATTTGCATTGCTCTGCCAATATGGATGGTATAGGTATGGAACCTACCCAAGATACGCAAAGCAATATTATCTGGAAACGAAAAATAATAGCAGGATAACCATGAAAAAAACAATTCAATTTATTGCACTTGTTACTTTGTGCAATTTTACACTAATCTCTTGCCAAAATAATATGAAACAAAAAAAATATTTTTGGGATGCATCCGTATGTACACCCAAAAACTATCCAGCTGAAATTTTTTCAGGACATCTAATTGTTGGTGATACTCCTGAAAGCGGCTATGTATATATGCCCTTTGATCGAGTTATAAACAGTGACGACTTAGGCGATAATGATGGTTCATCATCTGGTGAAGCTACAGGAGTATCCCCTAAAACATTAGACATTACCTGGATGTCTTTTACTGAGAATAAAAGTTATTCCGGTATTTTTAAACTTGATTCAGAGAAAATAGAATCCTTAATGATCAATGGTAGTGAAAGACCCTATTGGGATCCGGAAACTAAAAAAGTAGGAATTGTAAAAGATTTTGATTTTACGATCAATGCAGGATTATTTCCGGGAGGTATGGTTGTCTTATACGTTTTTAGTCCTTCAAATATGACTATTGTAGGTCGTTATCAGGCACATGAAGACAAAAAAGTTGACTGGGGTATCGCACATGAAATAATGAAAGACAGAAAAGGAATTGATAAAGTAGTTGAGGTTATGACTAAAGATTTACCTCAAGAAATAAAAGATCAAATTAAGAACGGAACAATACCATTTGGGTACTGGGAAAAACTTTTCAAGAAATATCATTTAAATCCTTTGGTCAAAGCGGAGGACAAAGTAGAAACGATAAAACTTAATTATATCAATGGCGAATTTGAATCTATTTTCTTGAGTTTAAACAAGAATCTTATGCCTATAAAGCAACGTGCTGTACCAAGAAAGTTAAATGTAGTTTGGCACGATATAAATGACAGGCGTATGGAAAGTGATGTGTTTTTTGATGAAAAAAAGGCAATGGCAATTTTTGAAAAAACCAAACCTAACGAAGTAATACAATTTATCATTGAAATTGATCGAAATACAAAACCAAGAGAAACAAAAGGAATTAAGATAAAACTAAAAACAGCAACTTCAGAAATCGATATGACAGAAGCTATTGTTTCGCAGGAAACATTTACAAAGCCGTTACCATATTAATGAGATTTTAATAAAAAGAATAAAAATAAAAAAATGATAAAAAACACAATCATTTTAGTGCTTTTCGCAATAACACTAAGTTCCTGTATGGGAGAAAAGTATGAATGGTCAGTAAATATTTCTGCGCCAAAAGAATATCCTGTTGTTGTACAAAGAGGTTTTATGGGGAAATCTTTTTTTGGTCCATCTAGTGTAAATGCAAGTTGGGGAATTGGTTTAGAAGCTGCGCCAAAGCAGGCATTTCTTGCTCCGGATGATTTTGAAATAACGTGGCTCTCTTTAGTCGAAAGAAAGTTTTACAAAGGAAAATGGATTCTGCCAAAAAACAAAATACAACAGTATCTGGAAGAAGGTTTTAATTACAATAATAAAAAGATCAAGTGTAATAAAATTCAAATTGGTCTTGCGCCAAAGGGTATGGTTGTAGTATGGTTATTAGGAGATTATGGTATGCAAATAGAGGTTGGAAGATATCAGGCAACTCAAATTGTTTTAGAATCAAAAGACGTTTATGACAGTTCAAAATTTATGTTTGAAAAAGATTTCATAGATAAAAAGTTAGCTGATCCAAATTTTGTTACACCTGAAATTCAGGAAAATATTAAAAAATATGGATATCCATTACCCACCACTTATGATTTATATAGAAAGAAGTATAACTGGGAGCCAAAACTAATATTACCGGAAGGGAGTAAAATGTCAAGTATTACCCTAAAAAGATGTAATGGCGAAAATGAAACCGTAAAACATATTTCAAGTTTAAATGTAAATCAATCATTACCGTACTATTTTAAAATAATATGGAAAGATAAAAACCAACAAGAATTTATAAGTAGAATTGCTTTTATAAAAAACAAAGAATATTGGGAAAAATACCTTAAAGAAGACAAAGAAGAACTGCCATTAAATTTTGAGAAAAATGCAATTTTAGAACAATTTCAAGAAAAGCTGGATAAAAAAATCGCTACACAAATTGTAATAAAAATTGATAAAGAATCAATCTCAGATTTATATTTTGAGCAAGGAAGTAAAATATATCCATTTACAGAATTCAGTCAACAAACTCAAAAAGTTGTAAAAATAACCCCTGTAAGTAACAAGGTTAATTAACATCAATAAAGCTCAGACTGTTTTTGAATTCAAATATCAGGAAATAAAAACAGGTTAAAGTAATAGTGAAAAAGGGATATAGAGAAATTATATAAGTAAAATAATTGTCAACAAAGAAATTCCTATCATGAAAATATATTTTGAGAATATCTGGAAGTATGAGAATTGATAAAATGTTAAAAAGATTAAATTCATGATTATCTTAGGTTGCAACATATCTTTCTTTGAAAGTGTAAATTGAACAAAAAAATATGAAAAAAATTATTTACTCCTTTATTATTATTGCTATTCTACAATTATTATTTTTAGACAGATGTACAACCTATAACATAACAACAAATGACTTATTTAAGTCAAAAGATTTAAAAAATTCTAAAAGCCTTATAGAAAAACCACAATCTAAAAATTATGAAATTGTACCAGTGGAAGGCACTTTTCCTATATTATATGATAGTATTAATAATGATTTTTACGTTTCTAATAATAAGGGATTGACTAAATACGATTATTTAGGGAACATTGTTATTTCTGATGATTTAGCAAAAGAAAAATATACCTCAGTTTTTGATTTCGCAAATTTTATTCCGTATGTATTTGCAGAAAATGGAGTGTATGATTTTTCGGGTAAAAAGTTGGCTTATACTAAATTTTTGCAAATACTAAATTCTCAAAATGAAATTAAGGACGCTGACTTTAAACTACTTTTTGAAAAATATTACAACGAAGCTGAAGTGGTAGTTTATGATACTGATAGGAATTTTGATTATCAAGCTGACAACCTTCCAATGTACTTTAAAATAAAAAATAATTGGATTTTATTATTCTCACAAAAAGGAGATCATAGGTTTACACATTCTCAAAATAGCGAGTTTGAAACTGACACTATTGGGCAAATTGATTTTTTAAATTTGCCAGCAAAATTTGCTGATAAAAGGTTAATTGTTTTAAAAAACCAGAAAAAAAGAATTTATTCTACCAAACAGATTGGCGAAAAAATAGATGATAATTATCTAAAAATGTATTCTACACAACTATTACAAGAACAAAAATTTGATTACCAAAGTTCAAATTCAATTCAATTGATTTCTCGAAAAAAAGATGAATATTATTACACGGGTGGTTATTTTAATTTTCCAGATTGGGTTTCTCCATCTTTTATTAACACAGCCTATTATCAAGTTATTTATAACAACGAAAGTTTGTTTTTTAAAGAGAAAGCAATAAAGTATTTTAAAAATTTAGAATGTAAAAACGATTTATATTTATACGAATTACCCAAGCATTTGAGAACAAAATCAAAAGTGGCTTTTATGCACTATGCAGTTAATGTTGGTGGCTATGCAAACGATAGCACAGGTATTTATGAGCCTATCATAAAAAATGCAGGGTTGTATATTTTGAGACAAAAAACTACCGCAAATAATTTGACAAGATTGTGATTTTTGTGGTAGTTACAATATTTGGAGTAATGGAAAATTAACAGAATTGAGATGTACATCTTAGGAACTATAATTTTATTATTCTCTTTTTATAGAATGTTTTTTTAATTCTACATTAAAGATATTGTAGTCCCCAAATATTTAAATATACCATACTGAAAGATTGAAAAAAATCAAAAAAGACATAACTACTATAACAATAAAATGAGCATAATCTATCTTACAAAATATCCAATACGAGAAGGAGATACACTGGAGAGTGTTGCCAGAAAATTAAATATTCGAACAGAATACTTAAAAGAGGTACATAATGCTAAAGCTGGATTCTGGGATAAAATAAGAAGCAAGTTTCCTAAACACTTGACGGAAATTTATGTTTATTCTGATGTATTAGAAGAACAATCGCCTGAAAAAGAGGTTAAAAGAGAAACAGGACGGAATATATTTTCTACTAGCTTTTATACCCCAAAAAAATATGGCTACAGTCTTAAAAATTATGAGGGAGATCATCTAAAAAATAAGATTCATTATGAAGTAGAGGCGGTTTACAAAGAAAATGACTTTAATTTTAAAATTATAGAAATAAATCGCAAACAAGTATATGTAAACCATAAAATGCCTGATGTTGCAGTAGAACAACTTTTAGATAAAATTGCCCAAAATATGTTTCCTATCGAGCTGAGAATTAGCGATGCCGGAGAAATAAAAGCAATTGCGAACCATAAAGAAATCAAAGAACGCTGGCTTGCTAATAAAGAAGAATTAACACAATATTATAAAAAAGAGCAGTCAGATGCTATTATAAAAAAAGCAGACTTGTACTTTAATAACGAAAAAGAATTGTTAGGAATATTATCAAATAATTGGTTTTTTAATCTGTTTTTTAAGCCTATATATAATTATTATCCTGAAAAAAAAGAAATTCAATGCACAACCAAAGTACCCTTTTTATCGAAGAGATTAGTAGAATATGAAATAACACAAACCCTGCAAGACCTCTATACGAGAAGCGGTAAAGTGATCATCAATCATGCAGGAAAAATAACAGACCATAGAAGTTTTGATGAAGTTTTGCAAAACAAAACTGTATTAGAAAAAGATCGTCCTAATATTCAATTCATACAATCTGAGGGAGATGTACAATATAAACTCAATAGTTCTGATAACAGCATATTTTCTATAATAGGAACTTATAATACCAAAATAAGCGACAAAAAAAACAACAAAATTCAGGTAGAAATATATCAACTATAAATTTTTGTTTGAATTTAAAAAAATAAAAAAATGGCAGAAAAACACGTAGTTGTACATGGAGCTACTTGCCAATGTAAGTTTAGCGAAACTCCTAAAACTGATGTTTTGCAGGTAAAAACGCACTCTAAACATTATGGCAATGACAAAGATGGGTCTAAAAAACTAATTGCAACCACCAAAGAAATTGGGCAAACCCTGGAAGCAAACACCTTTGGCAAATGCAAAAAGCAGCCCATGGGTTCTAGTTACAAGCCTTGCCAGGCCGTAATTACAGAATGGAGTGGTTTTTACCAGGAAGTTACCCTTTCAAACCAAGGAAAAATACTGCTTGAAGACAGTAAAGCTACCTGCCCAATAGGAGGGCCTGATTGCATAACCATAAAAAATCACGGACAGGTTGCTGAACTAAGTAAACAAAATGTAAAAAATACCAGTCCTGAAGTTACAACCGAGTTATTTCCGGGCTTCGATCTAGAGGATTCAGAAAATGATATTTTAAAAATACCTAATAATTTATAACCAAATTAGATGGAAAAGCAAGTACATATCATACCAAAAAAGGTCGAAGAAAGACAAAAATACGACCCTAAACAAAATAGTTTAGTATTAAAAAAAGCAGAATCTTTTAATATAACAATAAAAGAATTAGAGGAATTAAAAAAACAAAAGCCCATACCTCCAAAACTCTTAACTGATTTATCTAAGGAGAACTATAATTTACTGAGCGAAACAGGAAAATGGAATTATACTGTTGATAAAAAACAATATGATATTGATTTAAAAAAATACAATGAAAAACTAAAGCTATATAATGAACGTTTAAAAAAATTCGACGACTTAAACTGGACTTGGCAATTAGTCTATAGTGGATTAGATCCCAATAAAATAACACATTATGATGCTTTTAAAAAAGGCATTCATGATCGTATCTCATTTCCTAAATTATTAGAAGGAGGAGGTATTGCGTGGCTCGAAGCCTGGCATGAAAATGAAAAGCCCAAAGGAATATCTCCTTTTGGTATGTTTGTGCAGGCAGAAGGTGTTGCCCAAATTGTTCGTGCAGAATGGACTGATTTGAGATACAACACAATTAATAAGGGTACAACAGTAGCTTTTGGGTCTAAGGTTATATTGCATATTTATACTGCCGGACTTTATGGTCAGGAAGTCGAGGTGCATTTGGCAGATAGTGATATATTTACTCCTAATGATAAACTAAAAATTGCTGGGGAAGATTTTTTTACTCGCGAAGTAAAGGTTTATAAACTAAAACCTAACGATATTAATAAAAAAGGCGTCTCAGGTATCCTAACAGTAGATAATGCTCAGGTAGATTATGCCCAAAAAATAGAAATAGAAGTAGTCCTTGATAATGCGTGGATAAAAACGGCAGGAGCCAATTTACAAATATATGCTGTCGTAAAATCTATAAAAACTGGAACTTTTTTTAAGGAGTTTAGCAGGAGTTGTATACACGTCAGTGATGAGAAAAAAAGCATAACACTAGATCAGGAACCAATTCCTGCCACCAATATGCCATTGATTGTAGGGAATGTTGAGACTAATGTGGCGCGTTTTGAGCATTGCAGGTATGACAGTGTAAAGCTGGATGGCACCTCAATTTTTGATTCTACTAATATCGAACAGCGAATACTAACAACAATCAAGGTAGATGTTATTGCAGGAAAGAAAAAAACTCGCTTTCTGGATTTTGATTTTCAAACTATAGAATGTGAGCGAAAACCTGAAAAACATACTAATAAAGAAATCACGATACTAGAAATTCCTAAAGGATATGAATTAAAAGCTGATGCCAGTTCTAAAGCAAAGCACAATGATGAGGAAAAAAAGGGAGGATGGGATATAAAAGGAAATGCACATGTTGATTATTATGGAGGTCTTAAAACAACCGCAAAAGAACTATCAGATAACGAAAAAGGTGTAATCACTGTAAGACAAACACAAATAGAGTTTGATGCATTTTATAACTATGGTATCTCCCTGAATACAGTAACCACTTTTTTTGAAGCAGCGAGATACTTTTGGTTACCAGGTATCGAGAATCAATTAAAGAGAATAAAGGCTAAAACAGAAAGTTGTGCTTTTCAACAAAATATTAATATTACGATCTATCCGGACATCAAATGGAGTGTTGTAGTAGGATTTAATGTAAATAAAGATCAGGTAAGCAAACTATTCCCTTCATGGGATCAGGAAAAAACAGTTCGAACCCTAACCATGGGTAATAGTGTAAAGTATATCTCGGACGCTGAGGATCCGGAGGGCGCTGCAAAAAACAGACAAAAACATGGCAATAGACAGTTACGAGACAATCATAACAATTATATAGCAGACCAAGAGATAGAAAAACAAAAAAAGAAGCTCAACTTACCAGAAAGTAATGACAAACCCAAAGAAGAAGCCAAACCCGTAAAAGGAACTCTATCTACACTGGTAGAAACCCTGAAAAAGATAGATGTATCAGTAAAGGCACAGATCAATGAAGATACAGAGCTAAAACTTACAGAAGATTTTTTTAAGAATGCTTTCAACCATAAGCTATATAAAGACATTTTCGAACAACTGAGATATGCCGTAGACATGATCGACGGGAAACTCGACAATCCTAAAAATAAAGCAGCAGAAGAAGCAAATATTGAAAATTTTATAGAACAGAATAAAAATAAGTTAGAAAAACTAAAAGAATCCTTAAAACGAAAAGATCAGGAAATAGAAATTCTCTACCCAAAAGTAACTCTGGGTGCCAACTGGCAATATGAGAATGTCGATGGAGCAAAACACCCAGTATTAGCAGGCAATGTAGGTATAGGTTATAATGTTGCCTTTGTAGCAAAACCATTTATAGGGATAGAAATAAAGTGGCACTTACTCGACATGCTCTGTAAGCGACACCCTATAAGCTATGCCATATTAGCTGCTGTAAAAGGACTACTATCTGCCTTGGGAGATAACCCGGACGGTATTAGAGTAGATTTTACAGTAACAGGGCAAATTAGTACCGACATCAACTTTAAGGGTAACACACTCTCTAAAGACAAACAAATAACCGCCAAAGGAGCATCGCATGTTGAAGCTAAGTTAGAGATCGTAATAAAAATAGAAGGAAAACAGATAATTGGAAAATATACCTCAATAGAAGAAGTTGGTGTAGGTGGAGCAGGCGCAGTAGGTCTAGGGATAGAATCCACTCTCGGGCTAGATGATACTGGAATCTGGATGCAAAACGCTTTAATTTTTGATGGAATTAAACTTTCTTTTGAAGCTGTGGCGTTAGTTAAAGTTATAAAAAAAAGAATTAAAGATGATGGTAGCGTTGAAGAAACCCCTATTGTAGAAGCAGGTGGTAAAATAGAAGGAGAAGTTACACTATTGGCAAATACCTTTAAATCAGATAAACTATATTTTAAATCCTAAATACAATGAGCAAAAAAATAATATTATTAGGACTTACTAGCCTTTTACTTACCTTAACTAGTTGTGCCCAAACCACAAAAAAACAAGAAAATATGAGTAGTGAATACAGAGACAAAGTAAAAAATATTTACAAAGAAGTAAAAAAGTATGATTACAATCCTACTTATCAATTAGCATTCGATGCTAATTTATGTACGTACGAATTATATATAAATGATGTATTGGTTAACTTTTCCTTTACACCGGGAAGAACCGCAGGAGAACAAAATATAGATATACCCCAATTTATCCTTAAAAGTGGGAAGCAAACCGTTCGCTTTAAAATATATCCCAAAGCTGTAAAAAAGGGGGTTTTAGAAAACTTGGTTGACAAAAATGCTGATTTTAGTATAAGAATTGTACATGGAGAATATTACAAAATGAAATTTGAAGATTTTAAAGAAGTTTTCCGTATGAAACTCCCTAAAGTAACTGTCGATGTACCTTATGTAGAACTAAAAGGAGAGTTTGAAGCCATAGTGCCTTATGAGCTTGAAGGGTGGAGCAAGGGAATGGATTTAAGCAAAGATGACCCTAAAAAACTAGAAGAAGAAGTGTTAGGCAGGATGAAAGAAATTGCTAGGTTGTATGAAAATAAAGATATAGAAGGTCTTGCCAAAGAACATTACAAAAGAGTGAAAGAAGTAGACCAATCAATGTATCACAATACCAAAGAAAATTCTGCGGAATGGGAAAAATTAATGCAAGAATCTTTAGATGAATCTTTAAAAACAGAACTATTAGAAGGTAAAATGAAAATAATGGGAGAGGGTAAAATTGTTACAATTTTAGTGGATAAAGGCTCTTTATTGAATGAATCTATTATAAGAAATAGAATTGAAGGAGGATATTCTGATTATTTTGATCAATATTTCTACCGTCCTGCACCTGGTGCAAGATTAGAAGTTATAAGATAAAATAATGTTAGCGCAAAATAAATTTTTAGTCTTAGTTTTTTGGGGGTTACTTACCCTAACAAGTTGTGCCCAAACTACAAAAAAACAAGAAAACATGAGTGCCGAATACAGAGATAAAATAAAAAATATCTATAAAGAAGTAAAAACTTATAATTATAATCCTACTTATCAATTTAAATATGATAAATTCAATTGCCCAATGGAATTGTATGTCAATGATGTTTTAGTTTTTTATCTAGGATCAGGTGGAAAATCTACAGGAGAACAAAATATAGATATACCGCAATATATTCTAAAAAGTGGTAAACAAAGTATTCGCATAAAAATTTATCCATTATTAGACAAGAACAAAAATTTCGAAAATTTCGTTTCAAAAGATGCTCAATTAACCTTAAGAATAGTCCATGGAGAATATTACAAAATGAAATTTGAAGATTTTAAAGAAGTTTTCCGTATGAAACTACCTAAAGTAACTGTCGATGTACCTTATATTGAGCTAAAAGGGGAGTTCGAAGCCTTAGTGCCTTACGAACTAGCAGGTTGGAGCAATGGAGTAGATTTAAGTAAAGAAGACCCTAAAAAACTAGAAGAAGAAGTGTTAGGTAGGCTAAGAGAAATTATGAGTCTTTATGAAACCAAAAACATAGAAGGACTTGCCAAAGAACATTTTAAATACTTGACAGAATATTATAAATCAATGTATTACAGCAAAAAAGAAGATTCTAAGTGGGAAGAGGAAATACACGAAGCTTTAGATGAATCTACAAAAACAGAACTATTAGAAGGAAGAATGAAAATAATGGGTGAGGGTAAAATTGTAACTGTTCTAATAGAAAATGGTGTTTTCCGTAATAAATCTGTAATCCGTACAAAAGTATATAAAGCTTATGACTTTTATCCTCAATATTTTTACCGCCCTGCACCAGGTGCACGATTAGAAGTAATACGATAAAATAATGTTAGCAAAAATTAAATCTTTACTCTTAGTGTTTTTGGGTCTACTTACCCTAACTAGTTGTGCACAAGCCACAAAAAAGCAAGAAAACAGGAATACCGAATACAGAGACAAAATAAAAAACATTTATAAAGAAGTAAAAACATACGATTACAATCCGGTTTACCAGCTGAAAGTAAACACAAATTTATGCAGTTATGAAGCATATATAAATGACATTTTGGTAGATTTTTCATTTACACCGGGAAGAACAGCAGGAGAACAAAATATAGATATTGCTCAATATATACTTAAAAGCGGGAAGCAAATTGTTCGCTTTAAAATATATCCCAAAGCAATAAAAAAGGGGATTTTAGAAAGCTTGGTTGACAAAAATGCTGATTTTAGTATAAGAATTGTTCATGGAAGAATATTACAAAATGAAATTTGCCGATTTTAAAGAAGTTTTTCGTATGAAACTCCCTAAAGTAACTGTCGATGTACCTTATATAGAATTAAAAGGTGAGTTTGAAGCCATGGTGCCTTACGAGCTTGAAGGGTGGAGCAAGGGAATGGATTTAAGCAAAGAAGACCCTAAAAAACTAGAAGAAGAAGTGTTAGGCAGGATGAAAGAAATTGCGAGTTTGTATCAAAATAAAGATATTGAAGGACTAGTAAGAGAACAATATAAGAGAATGCAGGAAGTAGACCAATCTTATTATTTCAATACCAAAAAAAACTCAGAAGAGTTATTGGTTGAACTACAAGAATCATTAAATGAGTCAAAAAAAACAGAACTTTTAGAAGGCAAAATGAAACTAATGGCTAACGGGAAATTGGTCACAATATTAGTTGATAAAGGTGTATTCTTTAATGAGGGTATAATACGCACAGACATTGGGGACTCATATGCTTTTTATCCTCAATATTTTTATCGCCCTAGTCTTGGAGCAAAACTCGAAATTATTAGATAAATATGAAATCGATTTATAAATTTTTCTTATTTTTTAGTGTGTTGTTGTTGCAAAACAGTTGCGCACAAAATAGCAAAGAAAAGAAAACCATGATAACCAAAGAACAATATAACAGTATATCCAAAGAAGTAAAAAAATACGATTATAACCCAACTTATCAACTTAAAGTAAATACTAATCTTTGTACTTACGAAATTTACATTAATGATATGTTGGTTGATTTTTCTTTTACAACAGGAAGAACAGCTGGTGAACAAAATATTGATATTCCTCAATATATTCTTAAGAGTGGAATTCAATCTGTACGTTATATTGTTTATCCAAAGGCTATAAAAAATGGAATCTTAGAGGAATTTGTAGATTATGATGCTGAATTTAGTTTGCGAATTGTACATGGAGAATACTACAAAACACAATTTAAAGATTTTATCGAAGATTATCGTACAACATCACTTAAAATAGAGGATGATATTCAATCCATAGAAAAAGAGGAGAAGTTTACAGCAAAAGTTCCTTACGAATTAGAAGGCTGGAGCAAAGGAGTAGATTTAAGTAAAGAAGAGCCTATAAAACTAGAAAAAGAAGTGTTAGAAAAATACAATGAATTTAGAGATTCATTTAGTAATAGAGATGTTACTTCAATAGCAACAATGATATATAATAGAGAAAAAGAAATAGCGCAAGCCTTTTTTTTTGATTCAGAAAGGAGAGGTAATTACAACAATGGTTGGAAAGAATTAGAAGAAAAATGCAATGCTATAATTGAAATGAAACCAATAGATAATTACTCTATGAAAATATTAGGTAATGGGAAAATTGTCTGTTTATTGAAGAATGAAGGTAAACTAAGAAATTTTCCTGTTGTTTATGGAACCACAGGTGAAAAATTAAGATTTTATGGATTGTTTTTTTATCGCCCTAGCCCAGGAGCAAAACTCGAAATTATTAGATAAATATGAAATTAACTTATAAATTTTTCTTGTTTTTTAGTGTGTTGTCGTTACAAAACAGTTGTGCCCAAACCACAAAAAAACAAGAAAATATGAGTAGTGAATACAGAGACAAAGTAAAAAATATTTACAAAGAAGTAAAAAGGTATGATTACAATCCTACTTATCAATTAGCATTCGATGCTAATTTATGTACGTACGAATTATATATAAATGATTTATTGGTTAACTTTTCATTTACACCGGGAAGAACCGCAGGAGAACAAAATATAGATATACCCCAATTTATCCTTAAAAGCGGCAAGCTAACTAATTAAAAAATTATACAAGTTAAAAATCAAATGAAATTAATCATCATCATTCTATTATCAATAATAAGTCAAATTGGTAATGCCCAAGAGTATAAAAAGATAAATTCTTCAAAACTTATTTATAAAAGGAATGGATTCTTTGCAAAAAAATCCATTTCTATTACGAACAAAGATGGGTCAAAACTACCCATGGGTTTTTACGAAACGATAATGGAAAAAGAAAAATATCCAACCCAATTTTACATTAGCTCAAAAGGGAATGTTGATGGACTTTTCTTAGAATATCATGCCAATATTTTATTTATCAAAACGATCTTGAAGGAAGGGATATGGCAAAGTGACGTTTATTTTGATTCCGCAGGAAAAACGACGGATAGCTTACATATAAAAAATAAGGATATTGAAACTTACAATAATACGCTAAAAAAATGGGAACCCAAATCTCTGCTAGTTTATGCTAATTATCGCTTTGATGAAAAAGGGAAAATTTATGAAGAAACTTATGGGCGCCATAAAGATGATTTGAAAAAATATTTTTATTATGAAGATGGAGCATTAAAAGCAGATGAAACCTGTTTCTATTATCGCAAAGAATATGATAGTTTGGGAGTGTTGACACAACAAATCGACTATAATTGGGAAACAAAAGAAATTCAAACTTTAGGTTATGAAAACGGGAAACTTGCAATAAAAAAGGTGGAATTTGATGAAAATCAAATTTGGAATCCAGACGGAACAATTACCAAGAGCAAAAAAACTCACAAGCCAAACCATATCAGTAAAAGTTATATAATAGAAACAGAATATTATCCAAACGGAAAAATTTATCGATATAAGAAAAATGGGGAATCTAAAGAATATAGAGAAGATGGAACGGAAGCGATATATACTCCAATGATAAAAGCGGATCCCGAAATGGATAATGAAACCGAGCCTACTGCTGATGAAGATTTAGAGAATAAAGTATACCAATCAGGAGCAATAGAAATAAAACCCTCGTACCCAAATGGTATTGATGCTTTGTATAAATTTTTTCATGATAATTTTATAACGCCAGAGGTGGAAGGACTGCAAGGAACAGTTTATCTTTCTTTCATCGTCGAAAAAGACGGCTCACTATCAGATATTAAGATTCTCAGAGATATTGGATACAGTACAGGACAAGAGTCTGTTCGGGTTTTACGTAAATCTGAAAAATGGGTTCCTGGAGAACAGAAGGGCAAAAAGGTAAGGTGTCTCTATACCCTGCCTATTAAGTTACCATTGCAATCAAAATAATGGCAATGTTAATATACATTTCTAATTTCAATGCTCTTTTTAATTACTCGTCAACATATTATTCTTATGAATTTTGCAATGATAATGGTAAATGTAGTGAATGTACAGCAAGCTGTTTGTAATAATCAAGAATTGAAATATACACGCTTTTTTTCTGTAAAAAAATGGAATTTACCTATTTAAGAAAATAATTGTGATGAAACTTTTAAAATTTAGAAATGTATAAAAGAAAAATAACAAAAGAGGAAATAGAATTTATCAGTAAAATATTTAATAAAAAAGTAAAAAGTTCACTTTTTATTATTGCAGTTTTTTCACTTCTCCTTTTTATTTTTCTTTACTGCTTGTCCATAAATTGGATAGATTATTTGCTAGTAAAAATTGTATTAATACTTATTTCACTAATTATAGGTTATCTTATTATAAACTCAATATATAGCATTGTTTCATTGAATATAAAAATCAATACCTGTAATATTGACTGTATAGAGGCTGAATTTAAAGTTCAAAATAAGGATGTCCTCACCTATACATACGATACTTCTTCTAACTCAGAATATTTTAAGATATTTTTAATAAATACTTTTAATAACGAAAAGAAAAGAATTTATGTGGAACAAGAGGATTATAGAAAGATTAAAGAAAAGGATTTTATAAAAATTATATATTTTGACAAAGTTAATATTCCCTATGAAGCGATTCATAATGATGAAAAAATGAACAAAATAAGTTTCTTTTAATAGATTGATATTGAATTAGATAATTGTTTTCATTAGTAATTTCCTAATATGAATTGATTAATCTTTCAAGCCATGCAATCATTTCATCTCATGTATTTACGAAGTATTAAAAAAGAAATTATTTCATTTTTATAATTTTAAGGATAAACTCCATTTGTGTATCCTTATATTGTAAAAAATCATCCAGAGATGGCCATACTTCATAGTCCGGCATAATACCATGTCCTTCTGGCTGATTATCCTTTTTTGGTGCATCCTGTACCAGATTTACAATCGAAAATTGTGTTTTTATCTTCGAATTAGGAAGTTCATAAACCAGAGGTGAGTGTCCGTTGTGACGATAGTAGCCCCCAACGGTTTCTACGCCAACTATAGTAACATTTTTAACATACGCTTTTACCAGAGAAGCAAAATGTGAAGCAGCTGATGCCACATTTTCGTTAATCAAAAGATAAACATTGCCTTTAAACGCGGGTGATTTAGGATGATAAACCGGATTGTATTTTGGGTTTTGCACGCTTATATTGTTTTTAAAAACCGGATAGACATCTTTTAGATATTCTTTTCCCATTTTTTTAGAAATACTATCCATTCGTTGTGAGGTCGAAACGCCCCAGAAATAGTTCTCGAAAGGCAACAAGTTAGGGTCAAAGATTATAGTAGCTTTTTCGTTTTCTTTAAATGATTTATCGGTTAGGTACATTACAGGCTGTTCAAATGTAGGGTCGCTGCCGCCGGGATTATTTCTAACATCAATGATTAGATTAGAAACCTTGTTTTTGTCCAGTCCTGTAAAAACGCTATCCAAAAACTTAACATAGGTTTCAAATTTAGGATCGTCTGATCCGGATGCCATACCAAACCATCTTATATTTAATAAACCTGTAGCCGGATTGAGCATGCGAAAGCTGTACGGAGCTTGCTTTTTATAATCTATCAAATCAGTAACAGGAGCACTAAATCTATTTTTAAGGTTTGTTTCTCTTTGCTTCAGCGTTACTGCAGGAAGCACCTTTTTTTCAAGAGATTCAGATTTTGGTGAATTGTATTCTATAATGAATTCATTATTAAGACCATATTCCAGCAGATAGTTTATCCCAAACGATTTATTTACGCTGGCAGATAATTTTTGTGTAGTGTTATAACCATCTGCTGTATAATATTTATAAAAAGATTGCATCAATTGTGCGTCATTTACTCCATTTATTCTTCTGATCCTTGAACCGGGTGGTATATCTGATGATTGACCATCGAAAATAATTTGACCGTTAATATACATAAGAGGATAAGGAAAAAAAGATTTTTGGCGATTCAAAAAATTCATTAAATCGAGATCAGGAATGGTATAATTATGTGCACTTCCTTCATAATCTGCCAATTTGAGCATTATTTTATAAAACTCAGTAACACTCATTGGCTTTTTAATACTTTTAATGGTAGTGTTGTAAATACTGTCTATTTGTTTTTTAGAGCGGTATTGATATAAACCGGAATTTGCTTTTTCGTTTATGGCAAGAAGTATTTTAAGATCCTCATGCATCTGTTTTTCTGAAAGCATTTTATTGTACAGTATTAAACTATCTTTCGGGGTCTTATCAAATCCTTGCGCCTGAATTTTGCAGGACAAGAAAAATAATAATGTAAAAATTAGTATCAAATTTTTATTATTCATAATACATTAGCTATAGGTTATAGTATATTTCAGTTTTTTATTCTGCTTAATTAGAATGATATCTTTTGTTATTGACAATCTTTTACCTTATTTTTCACTGTATTCTTGTGGTAAAAATAAGATAAAATTTGTATTAATTTAGTCTTGAAAGCAACTGTAGCCCGGAACGTTATTCCGGATTACTGCATTCACGATAAATAACTGTTTGTAATTATGATTTTTATAAGTAGTAATTTTACAAAAATTTTAGAATTAAAAACCGAATTCGTATATTGTTCTGCTTAAATTAATTAAGCCCGATATATACATTTTGATATCTGGCTTCAAAAGTTTTTTAGTTCATTTTTAATAGAAATAGCCTGGATTATGAAAAATTCATTAATGCTCTTCATTGCATTCTTAGCTTTTACAGCATGCTCAAAACATGAAGGAAAAAAAAATATTGCTATCACTGGAATAGATTCCACGTTGCGGCCTGGTAATGATTTTTTTAAATATGTAAATGGCAAATGGTATGATTCTGTATCCATACCTCCATCTCAAGCCGGAGTTGGTGCTTATATGTTTATGAATTTTCCACAACGAATGCGCCTGCAGGGAATATTAGACAGTATTTCGAAAAGTAAGAATCCCGAAGGAACTATAGCACAAAAGGTGGGAGACTTTTATGCATCAGGTATGGATACTGTAACCATAGACAAACGTGGTTATACACCTATTAAACCCCTGCTTGCCAAAATTGATGCCATTACCGATTTACCGTCGTTAATGAACTTTGTAGGTAATCAAGTAAAAGTTTCCAATTTTTCTATTATAGCTTTTGGAGTGTCACCTGATGATAAACACAGCAGTATGAACATCGCCCAAATCTATCAGGCAGGTATTGGTTTGCCTGACAGGGACTACTATTTCAAATCAGATTCATCGACTGTTGCTATACAGAAAGCGTACAAAAAATACCTTACTGCATTATTTCAACAAACCGGCAGCAATGCTCAGGAAGCTGAAAAAAATGCTAATTTGGTTTACGATATCGACAAACAACTTGCCACCGCACATAAAACAAAAGTTGAACTTAGGGATGTGCAGGCAAATTATAATAAAACGGCTGTGACAGATCTTGCAAAAAGACATCCAAATATAAACTGGACTGCTTTTTTAAATAATATAGGTGCTAAAACCGATTCTATTAATGTAGGCCAACCTGCCTATTATGATGCACTAAATAAGCTTTTAAAAACCATCCCGATTAATAATTGGAAAATTTACCTGAAAGCAAATTCTATAGAAACATATGCAGATGATTTAAGTAAACCTTTTGTCGATGCTTTATTTGAGTATACCAAAGTGCTTTCTGGTCAGGCTGTTCAAAAATCACGTGGCGAAAAAATGGCTAATGTGGTTGATACTTTCTTAGGCGAAGCGTTGGGTGAATTGTATGTAAAGAAATATTTTTCGGAAGATGCCAAAAAACGCATGTTAGTTCTGGTGAATAACCTGCAAAAAGCGTACGGAAAAAGAATTGATAAACTGGAATGGATGAGTCCGGCAACGAAACAAAAGGCCAAAGAAAAATTGTTTGCCATGACCAAGAAAATAGGATATCCGGATAAATGGAGGGACTATAGTAAAGTAAATATAGCCAGAAATACGTATTTTGAGAATATGGTTTCGGCTTCTACGGCTGCATATCAATTTCAATTGGCAAAATTAGACAAACCAGTCGATAGATCAGAATGGTATACTACAACTCCAACAGTTACGGCATATAATAATCCTACCGCAAATGAAATTGTTTTTCCTGCAGGTATTCTACAGCCTCCATATTTTGATAATAATGCAGATGATGCGCTTAATTACGGAGGTATAGGTATGGTTATAGGTCACGAAATAACGCATACTTTTGATGATCAGGGGGCTCAATATGACAAAGATGGTAACCTGAAAAACTGGTGGACAAAAGAGGATTATGCACAGTTTAAATCAAGAATACAACAGGTTATCAATTTGTACAGTACCTATACCGTTTTAGACAATCTGCACATTAATGGCGCAATGACAGTTGGTGAAAATACGGCAGATATTGCCGGAATAGCAGTTGCCTACGATGCTTTTAAAATGACCGAACAAGGAAAAGGAAACACAAAAATCGACGGTTTTACTCCGGATCAACGCTTCTTTATTTCTATAGCCAAAATATGGAGAGTAAAAATGAAAGACGAGTTCCTGCGTTTATGGATTAACAATAATCCGCATTCTCCACCAAACTGGCGTGTTAATGGTCCTCTAATGAATACAACCCCATTTTACGAAGCATTTAATGTACAACCTGGAGATAAAATGTTCTTGCCGAAGAAAGACAGAATAACAATTTGGTAATTCGCTCTTCAAAGTTTGACAAAAAAAGCGCAAATATCACAGAGATATTTGCGCTTTTTTTTGGTTTTTTATAAGTCTTAAAAAAGTATTCAAGATTTTTACACCTGCTGGCGCGAGCGTCCCGCTCGTGAATGCAAAGGGATGTTTACAAATAGATATAAACAAAAAAAGCTTCAGATTTCTTTGAAGCTTTGTCTTAGTAGCGCGAAGCATCGAAATATCTAACCAGTTTTTTGAAGATTTTTATAAAATAGCTTGAGTGATAAATAAATATTTTTTTTAATTTACGGCATAATAGATATTGATAGATTATGACGGAAAAATATAAAATAGCATCAGAAAACCTTGCTAGAGCCATTGATATTTCAATAGATGTAATTCAAAAGTTTCCTCCAGAAGAGTGGGTTGAACATTATGTCACTAAAGATAAAAATCAAATTACTCATTTTATAGATTTAAAACGGGAATGCAAAGAAAATGCTTTAAAACCTGAGCCAAGATTTGCTAATATGCAAAGTTTAAAGTACGCTATAGAAGATGTTTTTACTTATTTTCAGGAAGGTCATGGGAAATTTGTGGAAGAGTTTTGGAAGGAAATTAAGACTCAAAATTTACCATATAAAAGAGAGAACAAAATGGCCAAAATTTTAAAAAGAAAAAAAATCAATAGCATACATGAGTATGATTTTGTAATTGATGTAATAGTTCCATATCAGCAAGAAGAACTTGTTAATAAGGAAGAAGTTGCTCTTTTAAATGATTTAATTTCAGAATTTGAAAATCGAAAGAAGAAGTAATTTCTCCGCTTCCTGAAAAGCTCCTTGTTATAAGTGCAAAAAAAAGCTCCAGATTTCTCTGAAGCTTTTGTCTTAGTAGCGGGAACAGGACTCGAACCTGTGACCTTCGGGTTATGAGCCCGACGAGCTGCCTACTGCTCTATCCCGCGATGTTTCGGGTGCAAAGATAAGCAGTAAATACGGTTTTGCAAAGAAATTTATGAATTATTTTTAAAATTACGCTTTTTTCTGGTAAATGTCTAAAATTTAGAGGTTTAAATACGTAGCATTTAAGACTTATATTTTATATTCTAGTAATTCCAGATAAGGATTTCCTTTTAAACCCAATAAAAAAGCAAAAGCAGGTTCGGTTTTATAGCCGTTTTGTTTGAGTTTGATGATTTCTAATCTAAAAAAATCTCCTTTAGATTGTAGAATTTCATATTCAATAAGCATGTGTTTATATCCGTTTTGGTCTTTGGTTGGGATATTTTGTCCAAAGATTTCAATTTCAAAACCATTGATTTTAAAGTTTACAATAATAGATTCTTTATCATCGATCAAAGTTTCTCTGATTGTGAATTCATTTTCTTTTCCAAAAAGGGAATTCAGCTTTTCGATAAAATAGGTTTTATTTTTCCAGTAGCAAATAATATCAAGATCACTATTTTCGATATCAATATTTATCGGAATTGTTCCTACGAAGATTGGATCAAATTGAGATAGATTGAATAGGATTTTATTTTGAGTTAAAACATCAAATGCCTGAATCTGTTTTTGATTTCCGTTTTTTAAATAGTTAATATTAGTGAAGTCTGTCATTATTAATTGATTCAGGTTTCAATAGATTGCAAGCTTTGGTTGAACTGGAAATCTAACTTAGATTTTATTTAATTATTGTTTATTATAATTTTTCTCTTCTTTAATTTCGTCTTCAATTCTTTTATTAATATTGATTTTTGCATCGGTAAAAACATAAATGGTAGTTTTATATTCTCGTGCATATTTATTGGTTATTTCGCCTGCAATTTTAGAAGATTGAAAGAATGGTCCGGTTTCTTGAAATTCAGGATTATTTTCTTCATAGGTTTTTATCCTGATGAGGTTTTTGTATTGAATATCAAGATTAAACCAATTAACATAATCGGCATTAAATGAAACTGCTTTTATTCCTTTTTTAGAATAATAATTTATCGCTCCGGCTTGTCCATAATTGTCGCAAAGTACGAGGGTTTCCTTTTTATTTGGGATTAATTCATAAACCGAATCGGTTTTTCGGGCAAGTTCTTTCCAGCCTAGCATATCGGCAAAATCCTGAGGCAAATCATGATCTTTTCCGTCTTCCCATCGAAGCATTCCCAGTTTTTTATATTGCTCCGGATTTTTCATGATATATTCCGGGCTTTTATTGGGGAAAGCCAAATTGTACATCGGAATAAAAAATAATAGCGGAATAATAATAAACACGGGTTTTAAATACTTTTTCCAGCCTGTTTGCAATACTTGAGAAAGATAAGCGGCGCCAAATGCAATATAAATAGGATATAAACCAATTGCATAATACGCTTTGGCTTTGAAATACATAAAAACGACAAGTGTAAAAATAAGAGATGCAAAAAAAAGTTTGTATTTTTCGAAAGGTTTGTAAAACAACAAAGCATATAAAGCTGCAAGGATAACAAATAGAGAACCAATAAAAAACAAAATCTGTTCCTTTAAAAATCCTGCACGATCTACATTTACCAATTGAGTTTGGGATAATTCCTTCATATGGTGTACAATAGGAAAATGATTATTGTATTGCCATAATAAATTAGGAAGTATTAAAAGTAAACCCAGAATTAACGCAACATAAAGTTTTTTCTCGACTAAGATTTTTCTCTGGCCAGAAAGTAAAAGAGCAGGCATAAGACTAATAAGTAGAAAAAGAATGTTGTATTTGTTCAGGAAACCAAAGGAAAATACAATTGCTCCTATAAAAAACCATTTAGGCTTTTGAGTCGAAATGTATTGAATAATGACATAATAAAATCCTGTCCAACATAATACATCTAATGAATTAGGCTGATACAACATATTGATTCGCAATAACGACGAAAACAAAATACAGGTTGCTCCCAAAATCAAGGCGTATAAATTGCCTTTTAAAACTTCGATAGTTTTCCAGACAATAAAAAGTGTCAAAGCGCCAAAAAGGGCAGGAAAGAACTTTACCCAAAAAACAGTATTACCAAGTAAAAATATAATATAAGAAATCCAGGAAGTTACCGGCGGAACTGATAAATATCCCCAGGCGAGATGATGCGCCTGATCGAGATGTAAGTATTCATCGCGCTGCAAATCATAGTCAGCACTGATTAATAGATATTGCAAAACAAATTTTAAAATAATAAACCCAAGTAATATGATGGTTTTTTTGGTCATGAATATTTGGTTTGTAGGTTGTGAATGGCAGAGCTAATATATAATTTATTTTGAATTGAAGTTCAAAGTAAAGCGTTATGAAAGGATATAAAAACAAAAAGCCCCAGATTTCTCTGAAGCTAATTTTATTTTTTTATGGTTTTAGAAAAAGTTATTCCTCTAACGCATTTTCAAATTCCATGTGATCGATTTTTTCTACTTCCACAGGTTTTGAAGCTTTCAGGGCATTGAATCTTTCTAATTGTCCTGTTTCACCTTCTTCACCGCTAAAATACGGGAAAACATCCATGATTGGAGACTCAGAAACAGCCGGAATCGAATATTCTCCCATTGTGCTTTGCATTACATGAAGCGTATTGTCATAAGCTTCTCTTACATCATTTGCCTGCACAAGCATATACATATTCGTTTTTCTTTCTTTACCGCTTTCTTCATCATAAGCTAATAAAGAAACTTTTGATTTAAACCAACGATCTGCATTTTCAAAAGGGTGAATCTCAGCATAATTAGCCACTTTTATGTTCGTGATTTTAAATTCCTCACTTATATAAGCTGCCATTTCTTCATTTATTCTTTTTTCAGCTTCGGTATACGATAAAGCATCAACCAAATAAGGTTCGGTTAAAACTTTTTGTCCTCCGGTTTCATCAGTCTTTCTATATTTTACTTTGCATTCGTACCAAGTTGCGCTCATCTTCTATTGTTTTTTAAAGATGCCAAAGATAGATTTTACAGGAAAATAAAGGCTGAATTCCTGAAATAGATATTCACAATTTTAGATTGTATTTTGTAATGTTTTGAATGTGTGTTGATTAATGTTTTTTATCTACCTACCTGAATTTTCTTTCTTTTTAATTTAGAATAAAAGGTCACAGATTTTAATAACATATTTCTTTTCTTTACTTTAAAGACTTGTAATAAAAACCAATACGAATGCGCCAGTAATTATATTCTGTTATAATATTGCAAAAGGAAATAAATTAGCCAGTAAAACTTATATGATTTATACTGGCGTTAAAGATGGCGCACATTATATTGGGTTAACTTCAAATTTAAGTGCCCGATATTCAGCTGATGAGATAATTAAATATGGTGTAACACCATTGCTTGAAAACATACCAGGCAGAAATTTGGCGCGTGGGATAGAGCAAAATTTAATTAACCATCATGGTTTAGAAAATTTATCAAATCAAATAAATAGTATATCAAAAACTAACCAAGCTGGTAAACATGCTGGTACCATGGAAAATGCATTGCAATATCTCAATACTCATTTGCCAGGTTGGTCTAAATAAGAAATATGAAAAAAAATAAAATAGAAACAGGTTCAATAATAAAAATTTCTTTAGAACATGACTTAGGTTATGTATTAGCTAAATTTATTAATCTAAATGAAATTAAAGAGAGTATAGGTTATAATGAATTTATATACGTTTATAATCGTGTTTTTAAAACTGAAGATATAGTTTTTGATGATATTGACAATAATGAATTATTATTAGGAGGTGTTTATGTGCTTAATCCGTATCCCGCTTTGAAAAATAAGACATGGGAAATTGTAGGACTCCTTAAGCCTAAAAAACTTGAATTACTAATCCCTGATTTTAAAGATTTTGGGCCTGTATTTACTTTATATGAAAAAGACGCTAAAATTTGGTATTATATTCATAATGGCGAAGTAAATAATAGGGTAGTTACTGATTATGAACAAGTAAAACATCTAGAGAAATTTGTTTATCGTGCATATGGTTCAATTATGACACGTTTAACTATGGAAGTTATTAGGCAAAGTGGAGAAAAAATTGAGAATTATTATGAATTAAAGGAACATGATGATTTAGTATCATATTATAATACTATCTACACACCTATTTATTCAAGTATTCCAAAGGAAATAAGGGGCAAAGCGATTTTAAAATAGTAATATCAATTATGTGTTTTTTGGGTAGTGTTTCAGATTAGGTGTTTTTACAAAATGTCAATATGGAACAAATTATAAATAGATATAGATATGAAATTGATTGAACTGGTAAAACATTTAAAAAGTGTAAAAGAATCTGAGAAGTTTACAAATACACAATTGTCAGATATCGAATATGATCTTATCGATATGTATATGATTGAGAAGGTCGACCTAGATTCGGATATTGTTTTTTTTGATGCTGAAAAAACACCTAATAAACTTATTGTAGAAATTGAAGGGGTAACTTATGAAAACCTCTTTCCACTGAATATGGCACAAGATATGGTCGAAGAATTTGTTACTACCAAGGCAAGTGCGAGCGATCTCGAAATTGCAGAATTCCTAATAAATTATAGAGCAAAAGATGCTTAATAAAATTATATAAATTTGTACATTGGCTAATAATGGAGGTATAATGATAATGAGAAGGTGCCCCCGCTCCCCGAAGTGTTTCTTATAAAAAGCTGCGCAAATGTCTCTGACTTTGCGCAATTTTTTTGTTCTTGTGAATTTTAAATCTAATAAAAGTCTCCCGACTTTTTCACTACTATTTTTTAAAATAATTGACAGATAAAAGAAAATCAGTAAAAGAGATTTCTAAAACTTAAATAATTCGACATAATATACTTCCAATGCATTGCATACTTTTTCTAAAGTGGAAAGAGTTGTATTCGCATTTCCTTTTTCTAATCTGGAAAAATTTATTTTTTGAGTTATCATATAGGATAACCGATTTTTATAAATATATCACAAACTTTGAATTATCATAAAAGCGATATATAATGGACACAAATGAAATTGAAAGGTTAGAGAAATTTAGAAGAATATTAGTTCCGTATTTCAATACATTAAAAGCGCGAAATAATAAATCAGAAGTTTATACGGTTCAAATCAAGATGAGTTATTATGAAGTTGGCTGTGTGATTACAAATATGCTTAAAATGTGCGTTTTAACGTTGGATAATGACGGACATATAATGTCGAGTACAAACAAGAATCCAATAAACGTTTCTCTAATTTTAGAAATGGTTCTGGAGATGTTTCCTGTAGATGAATTTGAGCTTTTAGGCGATATTAATCAAGTCTTTAACTCAGATGCTGCGAACGTTGCTGAGTAGTTTTGCATTTTAATACAGAAATGAATTTTTTAAATAAAAAAAGCTTCAGATTTCTCTGAAGCTTTGTCTTGATATTTATAAGTAGAATCTAAAAATTAGTATTTACTTTTTTAGAACGATCCGCAATATGCGACATAAGCCAAGTTACTTGCCCGTCTTTAACAAAGTATATTTTCTTTGTTTCTACATTAGGAATGCTTTCCAGTAAGTTAAGCAAAATGTTATTTGCTGAGATCAGGTATTTCTGGTCATATGTGCTTAAAACTCTGGCAACTTCCTTATCTGTTTTAGAAAGTGTATTGTATTTACCAAAGTTGTTTTTTAGGACTGCATCGTAATTGATAACATCTTCTAAGGTAAAAGAAATATAATGATCCTTAACGTTTTCATTAAAATATAGAGTCGAAAATCCCCAAACTGCCCCTCCTGATAAATAGATTTTTTCCTTTTTTAAGATAAGAGGATTTGCGTCCAGCATTTGTTTGATCTTCTTGCGTAAAACGATATTAAAATCAAAAGATTTTTCCTGATAAGTCGACATGTCATTTACCTGACTTTGGTTAACAACCGTTTTTTTAACTGCATCAGTAACTGTCATGGTACCAAAATCAAGTTCAAGAGGTATAAACTCTAGTTTGTTATCTTCAAGCTCATCAATGTATCCGCCCTTAGAAGTTTGTGCGCCTATATCAAGTAAAATAGCATTTGCATAGTCAACAGGAGGTATTGCACCTTTTACTAACATTTTAGCTTCTTCCTGAACATTTATTATGTCTACACCTTTATTGGTTAGAGTCGAAATTTTGTTCATTAAAACATCGACATTGCGGGCAGATGAGAATACAGGAGCAGCAACGATAAATATATTTGCTTCAGGAACTTTAAATTCCGCTCTGATTTTCTTCAATTGTTCAACAATAACGTTACTGGTTTTGTTAATGTCGTCCTGAGGAACTTCGCCACTTGCGGCAATATGATCAGCAAGACTAATTCTCTCATTCGAGAAGTAAAGGATTTTATAGTCGGCTTTCTTTATATTGTTGATCTCCAGAATGGAAGTTTTTATTGCTCTTCTTCCAATTTCAATTCCTGCATAAAGATTTTTTTGAGAAAAAGAATTGATCGAAAAAAATAAACTTAAAAGAATAAAAAATAAAATTTGAGATTTGTTTTTCTTAAACATTGGATTTAGTTATGGTTATACTATAATTTTTGAATAAAGATTTTAACGTAATTATGTGAAAGTCATAATTTTTAATTGCAAACAACGTCTTTCAATACGAGATTGCAAATTTATAAAAACATTTACTAACATAAACGCAGTTATTAAGAAAAGATGTTATTTAATTATTAAGCTATTCTTTTAAGTAAGGGTTGTTGAACTTAATATTGTAACCTCTTGAAAGAGAGTGATAATTGGAATTATTTAATGAAGAATGAGCAATAATGTTTATTGTTTAGAATTGCTCTTATACAAAACTAAATCAATGTTTTTTATCTTATTATGAATCTTCTCATAAAAATAGGCTGAAAATATCTCTGATGTTTTACTTTTTTTGGCATTTGAAATTCTGAAACTGATAAAAGCAGAAAGTTTTGTAAATGAAAAAAGCTCCAGATTTCTCTGAAGCTTTTTGTAGCCCGTAGCGGAATCGAACCGCTCTTACATGGATGAAAACCATGCGTCCTAACCGATAGACGAACGGGCCAGTTTTTCTTAGCGGGTGCAAAAATGCAATTAATTTTACAATACACAAACAAAAAACGTATTTTTTTTTAATTTAATTTTTCTGTTTTTTCAATTGTTTGTGTAAATAGTTGTAATAGTGGTTCTTGGCTTCGAAGTCGAAATTAGTATAATTATCTATATTATTTTATAGAATTAATATAAACGAAAAAAGCTCCAGATTTCTCTGAAGCTTTTGTCTCTGTAGCGGGAACAGGACTCGAACCTGTGACCTTCGGGTTATGAGCCCGACGAGCTGCCTACTGCTCTATCCCGCGATGTTTCGGGTGCAAAGATACGCCGATTTTCTAGAAATCCAACGAAAACTTTAAAAAATGTTTTATTTTCTGTATTGAGTTGATATGACTACCTTTGCAAAATAAATATTACGCAAATGTCACATAAAGCAGGTTTTGTAAACATCATCGGGAATCCAAACGTTGGAAAATCAACATTGATGAACGCCTTTGTTGGAGAAAGATTATCTATAATTACTTCAAAAGCACAAACAACTCGTCACCGTATTCTTGGAATCGTGAATGGCGAAGATTTTCAACTTATATTATCGGATACTCCCGGAATCATCAAACCAGCCTATGAAATGCAGGAATCGATGATGAACTTTGTAAAATCGGCTTTTGAAGATGCTGATATCTTGGTTTATATGGTCGAAATAGGAGAGCAGGATTTAAAAGATGAAGCTTTCTTTAATAAAATTATCCACGCTAAAATTCCGGTTTTATTGTTGTTGAATAAAATCGACAATTCAAACCAGGAACAATTAGAGGAACAAGTAGCATTCTGGACTGCTAAAGTACCAAATGCTGAAATTTTCCCAATCTCGGCTTTACAGAATTTTAATGTACCGGAAGTTTTTGGCAGAATCATCGAATTGTTGCCTGAATCTCCTGCATATTATCCAAAAGATCAATTAACAGACAAACCGGAACGTTTTTTCGTGAACGAAACCATTCGTGAAAAAATCTTGTTGAACTATAGTAAAGAGATTCCGTACGCGGTCGAAATCGTGACGGAGGAATTCTTTGAAGATGAAAATATTATCAGAATTCGTTCGATTATTATGGTAGAACGCGAAACTCAAAAAGGAATTATCATTGGGCATAAAGGTGCAGCTTTGAAAAAAGTAGGTACAGAAGCTCGTGCCGATCTGGAAAAATTCTTTGGAAAACAAATTCATATTGAATTGGTTGTAAAAGTGAATAAAAACTGGAGAAGCAATGCCAATATGTTGAAACGTTTTGGCTATAATCAGTAATATAGTTTGGGCGTGTCCCTCCGGGTCTGGCTATTCGTTGCAATCTTTTGTTTCATTTCATTACACAAAAGGATTTCCACTTCTATCCCTCACGCATACAGAACTAAAAAGCAAACTTATAAAATAGAACACAGAAGACTATTTAGCTAGTTGATAAAAGAATAATAAATTAAATTTTATTGAAACGTCCCAAGGGTTCGGGAGTAGGAAATAGCTCCTAAAAAATATAAAAACTTAGGTACAGAGAAACTTAGCGACTTAGTCACTTTTTTAACTACCTTTGCAAAAAATTAAAATAAAGCATTTTGGATTCCAAGTGATTAGGTTTTTGGGGAACTAAAAATCTAAAATCTAAAGTCTAAAATCTAAAATTCAAAAAAATGAATAACATTGTTGCGATAGTAGGAAGACCTAATGTAGGGAAATCAACCCTTTTTAATAGGCTGATACAAAGAAGAGAAGCTATTGTAGATTCAGTTTCTGGAGTTACCAGAGATAGAAACTACGGTAAAAGCGAGTGGAACGGAAAAGAGTTTTCTGTAATTGATACCGGCGGATATGTTCGCGGATCTGATGACGTATTTGAAGGTGAAATTCGTAAACAAGTTGAGCTTGCTATCGATGAGGCAGATGTTATTATTTTTGTGGTTGATGTAGAAGAAGGTATTACACCAATGGATGATGTTGTTGCGCGCTTATTGCGTAAAGTAACAAAACCAGTTCTATTGGCTGTTAATAAAGTAGATAACGCAATGCGCGAAAAAGATGCTTTGGAGTTTTATAATCTTGGCTTAGGAGATTATTTTACGTTTGCAAGTATCTCAGGAAGTGGAACTGGAGATTTATTAGATGCTTTAATCGAATCTTTTCCAGAAAAACCGGAGCCAGTTCAGGAAGAAGTGGTTTTACCTCGTTTTGCTGTAGTAGGACGTCCTAATGCTGGTAAATCTAGTTTTATCAATGCATTAATTGGTAAAGAGCGTTTTATGGTAACTGATATTGCTGGAACTACACGTGATGCAATTGATACAAAATTTGACCGTTTTGGTTTTGAATTTAACCTGGTTGATACTGCGGGAATCCGTCGTAAAGCTAAAGTAAAAGAAGATTTAGAGTTTTACTCAGTAATGCGTTCTGTGCGTGCAATTGAACATGCAGATATTTGTATTCTGGTTATTGATGCAACCCGTGGATTCGAAGGTCAGGATCAAAGTATCTTCTGGCTTGCAGAGAAAAACCGTAAAGGTGTTGTGATCCTGGTAAACAAATGGGATTTGGTAGAAAAAGATACCATGTCTACACGTGATTACGAAGAGAAAATCAAAAAAGAATTAATGCCTTTTACAGATGTGCCAATTTTGTTCGTTTCGGCTTTAACGAAACAGCGTTTATTGAAAGCATTAGAAGCTACAGTTCAGGTTTTTGAAAACAGAAAGCAAAGAATCCCGACCTCTAAATTCAATGAGTTTATGTTGAAGGTAATCGAAGCTTATCCGCCACCGGCGACAAAAGGTAAATATGTAAAAATTAAATATTGCATGCAGTTGCCAACATTAACACCTCAGTTTGTGTTTTTTGCTAACATGCCACAATACGTTAAAGAACCGTATAAAAGATATCTTGAAAATAAGATCAGAGAAAATTGGGACTTTTCAGGAGTGCCAATCGATATTTATATCAGAGAAAAATAAAATGAAAGTCCCCATATCAGGGGATTTTTTTTTGCACCACTTTTTTAATGGCATACTATTTGAATAAATGTGAAATCTACAATTAAACCTTTTGCTTTTTTTGTAGTCTAACTGATCTAACTAACCTAAGTACTATTTTATGACCAAAATTTATTCATTTCTATCGCTTTTTTTTCTTTTCGTCTTTACTGCAAATGCTCAGAACGACATAACCGTAAGAGGGACTGTTCTTGATGTTAACACTCAACTGCCCTTAGAATTGGCAACGGTTTATTTTACTACAATCAAAGATTCTACCGTTATCGAATATGCTACCACAGATAAAAATGGGGATTTTAGAATGAATATTAAAAAATATGAGAAGCCTGTTTTTTTAAAGGTGAATTATATGGGATATCAAACCTATTTTGAAGAATACAAAGGACTTACTGAAAGTAAGGATTTTGGTAAGATATATTTGATCGAAAATGTAAATGCCCTTAATGATGTTGTTATAAAGACAGAAGCGGCTCCTATTACCATCAAAAAAGATACTTTAGAATTTAATGCAGCTTCTTATAAAGTACGTCCGGATTCGAATGTCGAAACATTATTAAAACAATTACCGGGTTTTGATGTTGATAATGACGGAAAAATTACTGTAAACGGGCGAGAAGTAAATCAGGTATTGGTAAACGGAAAAACTTTCTTTGATAAAGATGGTGCTATAGCTATCAAAAATTTACCGGCAGATATTATTAAAAAAATACAGGTTTCTGATTTTAAAACCAAAAAAGAAGAACTTTCCAAGCAAGAATCAACTTCAGATTTTTCGAGTATAAATATTACTATCGACGAAAAGAAAAACAAAGGTTATTTTGGAAAAGTAATGGGAGGTTATGGCACAGATGACCGTTATGAAGCAAACGTAAATCTGAATTATTTCAACAATAAACAAAAGATAAGTCTGCTGGCCTCTTCAAACAATATCAATTCTACAGGATTTTCTATGGATGATGTTTTTGATAATATGGCAGGCGGAAGAAATAGTAAAGGAGGAAATTCCGGATCTGGCGGGGGTGGAGCAAAAGGAATTACGCAGTCGAATTTATTAGGGGTTAATTACTCTGATGACTGGACAAAAGACCTGCTTGCAATGGGGAGCTACAATTTTTCGAATACAGTAAACAAAAACGACAGTAAATCGAATCAGCTTAGTTTTTTGCCAACCGGAAATATTATCACTGAAGCTGATTCTAAAACAAGAAACGAAAGTACAGGAAACAATGTTAATTTTGAATTAGAATATAAAATTAATCGGTCAATGCGAATTGTAGTAACGCCTAAGTTAAGCCAATCGCGTACCAACAGCAGTGCAATTTCATCCAGTTTTTCTGAGGATGAAAATGGAAATGCGCTAAACGAAAGTACTTCGAACTCCTATTCTGAAGGTGAAAACACGAATTTTGGAAATGCGATTAACTTTAATAAAACTTTCGAAAAAAAATCTAGAAATTTAAGTTTTGTTTTCTCTAATAATAATACAGATAGTGACTCTAATACAAGAAACGTATCAGAAACTATTTTTTATCAGGATGACACTAAGCCAAATGATCAGAGAAATCAAAATACAAAAAAGAAAACTACAAGCGATTCTTATTCTGCTGACATAGAATACACAGAACCTATAACAGATTCATTAAGAGTTAGGTTTGGTTCTGATTTTGACTGGAAAACATCAGCAAATGACGAAAGAACTTTTAATTTTGATCCTGCAACACAAGAATATACAGACTTGAATCTGGCTTTAAGTAATTATACAAATTCAACACAAAACTCTGTTACTCCAAAAGTGGGCGTTACTTTGCAAAAAAATAAATTCACACTTAATCTTGACAGCAGAACTTCAATTATTAATTTTGATAATCATTCGCTTTATTTAAATAACGCAACAGATTTAAATAAAAAATACGCATTGCCTTTTGCAACTGCATTATTAAGATATAAATTCAGCCGTTCTAAAAATTTGTCGTTTAAATATGATTATTCAAATGCACTGCCTTCTGCAACACAATTAATGCCGGTTATAAATCTTAATAATCCATTGAATACAATTGTTGGAAATCCTAATTTGCATCCGGTAGAAAAAAATAGTGTAAACTTTAATTTTAGAAATTATGATTTTCGTTCCCGCTCAGGTTATAGTGTGTATTTAAAAGGAGATTATTATGATAATGATATTGTATCGACTTCAATTTATGACGAAAGCGGAAAAAGAAATACAACATATGTAAATATATCCGGAGTATATAATGCTTCTGTAGGTGCAAACTGGAATCAGCAAATCAAAAGCGGGGCACATAGTTTAAGATATGGTTTGGGCTTAAATGCAAGTTATTCGTTTGATAAAGGATTTACAAATGCAATTTTATACAATGCAAAATCTACAGCAATAACTCCAAAAGTATATTTATCATATGATTACGGAGAGATTTTAACCATTGCACCATCTTATAATTTATCCTATAATCAATCAAAGTATGAAAATTACTCCAGAGATGCGAGTTCAAATGTCGTGCACAAAATTAATTTGCAGACTACAACATACTGGCCTGAGAATTTAATCTGGGGAAATGATTTTGGATATACTTACAATTCAAATATATCAGATGATTTTAAGAAAGATTTCTATTTATGGAATACAAGTTTGTCATATGGTTTTTTCGATAAAAAATTATATGCAAAAGTAAAAGTTTATGATGTTTTAAATCAAAACCTTAGTGCAACCAGAACAATATCTGCAACTTCTATTAGAGACGAAGAAAATACAGTTTTAAGACGTTATGTAATGTTTTCGTTAGCCTATAAAATTGGCAATTTTGCAGGGGCAGAAAAAGGAGCGAAGAAAAGACAAAGAATGGAATAGGTTTAAAAACCTAAGATTAATTTACTGTGACATTAAGTTTTTTAAGCACAAAAATAAATAAGGATTTTATTTTGAATTTACCTTCGGTTTTAACCGGAGGTTTTTTTGTATTGCAATTTGGAGATTTTGTATTGAACTATTTTTTTTCTAAATTTTTAGGACTTCTTTTTATTCTATGATAAAGAGTAAGTCTGATAATATCACGGTCATAAAAATCTATGCCACTTGATCGCCTCTGGAAGCTTTTCAGGTATCCTAATTCTAAACCAATATCAGGATTAAAGTGATAACGTAATGCGGTATAAAATCGGTTTTGATCAAAGATGTTTTTTTTATTGTCTTTCCCAAAATTAAACATCACTTCATCTGAAATAGTTGCTTTTATGCTTCGTCTTTCTTTTTTCCAAAGATCAAAAGTCGATTGTAATCGATATCTGAATCTGTAAGCAAAGGAAAATTCGTCAAGTAATGCTGTTTTATTGGCTTTCTGAATAAAGCGTTCTTCAAGCTGAAAACGATTGTGAAATGTAATTTTAGCAATATAATTGATAAAAGTAACATCTTGTTGTATGCGATATTCAGGAATAGAGTAATCTGGATCAGCTTTAGGATCTTGCGTATTGACATTAAAATAGGCAAAACCCGCACCTAAATCAATGTTTTTAAGAACCCTGTATCTTCCTTGAATTCTTAATACAAATAAATTTTCATGAACAGGATTCAGAAAACTTCGATTGTCTATCTCAGAATGAATTGCCCAGTTTTGGGTAATAGGTAAAATATTGTAGTATCTAATCCAGGTTAAAGTCTGCTGATCTGTCTTTTTACTATTTTGTGCCGATAAAAAAGGGCTTACAAAGCCTAAAAAGAGTAATAATCTAAGAACCTTCATTCAGTGGATATAAATTCAGGCTGCGAATATATACAAATCAGGATATATCTTAAGAGAAGTGGATTGCTTTTTAAATTCGTTTTAAATTCAATTTTGTGATTTTATGATGATTACAGGATAAAAAAAACGAGGCAAGTTTTTAAAACCTGCCTCGTTCATCTATTTAAACCAAATGTTATTTATAGTGAATATTTTAAAGTAACACCATAAGTTCTCTGATCTCCAATTACACCGGCATATTGTCCTGTGTTTCCACCTGCAGGCAATAATTGCTCATAATAATCTTTATTTAAAAGATTACGTCCCCAAAAGTGAATCGATAAACCCTGAGAAGCACGGAAACCTAAACGGGCATTAAAAATAGCATAGCCGGGAACAGTTAAATATTTTGAAGCCGAAGGACTTGAAGAGAATTCAGAACGGGCATAAGAATCTAAAGCAACAAAAGCTTTTCCTGAGTTTCCAAAGAATTTTGCATTATTAGAAAGTTCACCTCCAAGAGATCCTGCCCATTTAGAAGCACCAGGTAATTCAGTTCCGGAAACATCCTTGAAAGCTACCGGAGCACCTGTTTCTTCTAACGGAAGTGGAGCGTTTGTAAATTTCACATACTTACCATCAGTATAAGTTGCAGCACCATTAATAGTTAAGTGTTGGTTGATAACAAAACTAGCATCAAGTTCAGCACCTCTTACACGTACTTTATCAGCATTAGCCAGATAACCACGGTTTACACCCAATTCAGCTGCCTGAACGTTAGTTTGAAAATCTTTGATATCTGTATTAAAGAAAGCAAGGTTAAATACTGAATTTCTAAAAGGAGAAGTTTTTACCCCTACCTCATAATGATTTACTTTCTCTGGTTTGATTACTGCAAGATCAAGTAAAGGCAAGCCTTTTGCATCTGTTGGAAGTCCGGCTACGTTTACACCAACCGGTTTGTAACTTTTTGCATAAGTTGCATAAAGATTGATTTTGTCCGAAGCTTTAAAAGTTAATGTTAAGTTTCCTGAAAAATCAGTATTATCTGTACTGGAATCAAAAGCCTGATCAGAATAAACTAATTTTTTTAAAGCTAATAATGCAGGATCAGTAGTTTGTAATCCTCCGTATGTTTTACGGGCATAATGCGCGTCTTTTTTATCAAAATTATATCTTAAACCTGGTAAAACATGCAGGCGATCTGTAATAGCCCAGTCAATTTGTCCAAATACTGCAGCGCTTGATGCTCTTATATTTGCATCAGTTTTGATTCCGTATCCTTCAAAAAGACCCGGAGTTTTCCATAAGGCACTGGTTGTACTTTGCGCAAATCTCCATTGTGCATTACCGGATTCCTCGGTACCATCTGTTTGAGAGGTTTGATCGATAAAGAATACGCCCACAACTCCACTGATTTTTTCTGTAAGCTGACCTGCGTAACGAACCTCTTGCGTAAATTGAGTTTGTCTTGTTGGGTTTTGAGATAATGCCAATACCTGTAATCCTGTAAAATCCCTGTCATTTGACGGATCCCAGTTCCAGAAACGCCAAGCTGTAGTTGAAGTAAGTGTTCCTGAACCAATTTTTGTATCAATGTTTAAAGAAAGACCACCCATATCTTGTCCGGAACGCCATGGAGTATCATGATCGATTTTACGGTCAAAAGCATTTAAACTAGGTAATTGATAATTCAAATCCTTAATAATAGCATCAAACTGGCGATAAGCAGGTCTTTGTGTAGGAGCAACACCGGCAACAACTTGTGCATATCCGTCCGGACGTTGAGTTGTAATATCTCCTGCTAATATAATATTAGTATTTTGTGTTGGAGTCCAAAGCAATTGACCTCTAATTCCCTGATTATTTAAGGTATTTGTTGGTCTTCCTGTGGCAACATTATCAATTAAACCGTCACGTTGTGTACCTGAGAAAGATAAACGACCCGCTACTTTTTTACCTAAAGCTCCTGTTACGGATGCCTTAGCTTGTAGAAAATTATAGTTTCCGTAGCTCACTTCAAAATCAGCTCCTGAAGTAAAACTTGGTTTACGGGTTGTAATATTAAAGGCACCAGAAGTTGTGTTTTTACCAAACAATGATCCTTGTGGTCCGCGTAATACTTCGATTTGTTCTACATCAATAAAGTCTAAAGTAGTGGCAGCAGGACGAGCATAATAAACCCCGTCTACATAAAAACCAACTCCCGGATCAATACCATCATTAGTAAGTCCAAAAGGAGAACCAAGACTACGAATGTTTATTCCGGTATTTCTGGGATTCGAAGAATACAATTGTACAGATGGAACTAGTTCTTTGATACGGTTAACATTAAAAGCTCCTGTTTGTTCTGCTTGCTTACCTGTAATAACTGATATTGCAATTGGTACATCCTGAACTTTTTCTATTCTTCGTCTTGAAGAAACAACAACTTCAATAAGTTCATTTTCTTCTTTAATTGTTAATTGTAACGGCGCAGTTGGTATAGCAGTAAGTTCTACTTCTGTAGTTTTATACCCAACGTACTGAATTAAAATAGTAACCGGAAGTTTTCCTTTACTGTCAATAATAAATCTTCCGTCGCTATCTGTAGTGGTATTAGAAGTTGTTCCTTTAATAACAACGTTAGCAGCTTCTAGTGGAATGTTTTCGCTTGTTTTAACGACGCCTTCAATGTTTTGTGCAAATGATATTGAGAAAGTTAAAAAGGATAGTATTGTAAATATATTTTTTATAGAATTTTTCATTTTTATATTAAGTATATGTGATTAGTAGAATTTAAATTAAAATTTTTTTTACCAGCACATACACATCATAGAAGAATTGTTTTTCACAGAAGTGAAATCATTATTTTGGTTTCTTTGCAAAAGATTTTTAGAACCTGATCGATTGTAATTTACTTTCATGGGTTAAAATTTTGGAAATGGTTGTTGTTTTTTTTGCAAATATATGTAAATTCTATAGATTTACTAGGAATTAGAAAATATTTTTTTATTTCTTTACAAGTGAGGCTATTGTAATGCCTTGCATTGCCTTAAGAGTTTCATCACGAATGATCATTAAACCGTGTCTTAGACTGCATTCTTCCTCGGTTTTGCAATCTGAGCAAGGTTCATAAAAGTTTAATGAAGCACAAGGCAAAAGCGCAATTGCACCATCAAATAAACGATGGACTTCGGCTAAAGTAATATCGTTTTTTGAGCGTATCAAATAATATCCGCCAAATTTTCCTTGTTTACTGCTCACAAAACGTCCTCGTTTTAGATCTAATAAAATTTGCTCTAAAAACTTTTTAGGAATATTGGCTCCTTCAGCAATTTCTATAGTTCTTGAAATATGATTTTCGTCCTGTTCTGCTAAATAAAGTAAGGCCTTAAGGGCGTATTTTGCTTTATGTGATAACATCTATCTTGAATTATTAATTGTAAATTATAAATTTTAAAACTGTCACTGTAAACTGTGACTTTGTTTTTTACCAGCCTCCGCTAGAACCTCCACCAGAGAATCCGCCTCCGCCAAAACCTCCGCCAAATCCGCCTCCGCCGCCGGATGAGCCACCGCCAAAACCTCCGCCAAATCCGCCTCCGCTGCTTCTTCCAAGACTACTTAAAAGAATAACATCAAGCAAGCTTGGACCTCCACCGCTATTATTGCCTGAATTTCCTCCGCCACCTTTATTTCGTGACAGTAAAATTAATACAATTACAACAATTACAATAAAAGGAAATATCGGAAAATCTTTTCCTTTGCTTTGTTGCTTGCGTTCGCCTTTGAATTTTCCTTTAAAAACATCAATTATAGCATCAGTTCCTTTATCTAGGCCATTATAAAAACTTCCGGCTTTAAATTCCGGAATAATAATATTTCTAATTATGGTTCCTCCAATTCCGGCAGTCAATCGGTCTTCAACTCCGTATCCGGGATTAATTGCGATTTTCTTTTCGTTTTTAGCCAATAAAATAACGACTCCGTTATCATCTTTTGCAGTTCCTCCAATTCCCCAGGTTTGTCCCCATTTTGTAGCTAACTGGCTCACATCTTCGCCTTTTAGACTTTCGATTGTAATGACTACAATTTGCGTTGTGGTAGAATCTGAGTAACGAATAAGCTTTTCTTCCAATTGTGCCTTTTCAGACGCACTTAAAATATTCGCATAATCATAAACAGAAGTTTGAAAACTTGGTTTTTCAGGAATTGTAAATTGCGCAAAAATGCAATTGGTGGTAAAAAAAGCGATTAGCAAAAAGGTAAACTGAAAAAGTCCTTTTGAATAAGATATTTTGTTTTTGGAAAATTTCATTGTTTATCCTTTTGAGATTTCGTTTGATAATTCGTTCGTGTCACCTTCAAACCACGGAAAGTATTTTTTTAATTGTTCACCGGCATTTAATATACCATCTACAATACCTTGTTTAAAGTTTCCTAATTTAAATTGGGCGATCATGGCATCTTTGGTACAATCCCAAAAATCTGATGCAACCACATCATTTATGCCTTTATCACCACAAATAGCAAAAGTTTTATCTGCTACGGCAAAGTAAAATAAAACCCCGTTTTGTTGTTGGGTTTCATTCATTTTTAATTCATAAAAAACTTCTAAAGCCCTGTCAAAAGGAACTTTAGAAGTTGTTTTTTCTATATGAACTCTAATTTCGCCAGAAGTATTTTTTTCGGCCACGCGAATCGCTTCAACAATGGTTAATTCTTCTTCCTTGGTTAAAAAATCTTCTACTTTTGACATTGGAGTTGTTTTAGTCCTGATGTTATCAGGATAGATTATTGATGTTGTATTATTAGACTAAATCTTAGATGTTAAGAAGTCTGATGATCTAACAATCTAAATTTAGAATTTTACTTCAACTGGTTTATCAGCACCTGCAACAGCTTCAAAATATGGTTTTTCTTTGTAGCTTAAAAACCAGTTATTTGGAATTGCAAGAATGTAACCATTGTAATCTTGTACAGCTTCATTAAAACGAGTTCTTGCTGTTAAAATTTGGTTTTCTGTACTTGCCAATTCGTCTTGTAATTTTAAGAAATTCTCGTTTGCTTTTAATGTTGGATATTGCTCAACAGAAACTAACAATCTTGACAAAGATGAAGATACACCACTTTGTGCCTGGTTGTATTGCGCTAATTGTTCCGGAGTTACATTACTTGGATCAATAGTTACAGAAGTAGCTTTTGCACGAGCTTCGATTACAGCTGTTAATGTTGATTTCTCAAAATCTGCAGCTCCTTTTACAGTGTTTACTAAATTTCCAATAAGGTCATTTCTTCTTTGGTAAGTAGTACTCACATTTCCCCATTCTTTATTAACTGCCTGATTTTTTTGCAAACCAGTATTTTTAATTCCAATTGACCAAAAAGCAATAATAGCAATAAGTACTACTATAATTCCTACGGGGATTAACCATTTTTTCATATTCGTTTTGATTTAAGTTTATTTCTATTTTTAATTACAATTCGTTTTTGATTTCGTTTAATTGCGTTTTTATCGTCTCTAATTTACGTATTATTTCGAATTTATCTAATGTTTTCTTTTGTCCTTCTTTTAGATGTGTTCTCGCGCCATCCAGTGTAAAACCTCTTTCTTTAACTAAATGATAAATCAATTGAAGGTTGGTAATATCTTCCGGCGTAAACATTCTATTGCCCTTGGCATTTTTCTTAGGTTTCAAAATATCAAATTCGCTATCCCAAAACCGTATCAATGATGCATTGACATTAAAAGCTTTGGCAACTTCGCCAATGCTATAATATCTTTTATCCTTTGAAAGCTCAATGTGCATGATTTTTAATTTTCTATTTTAATTCCAAAAATACTACTTTTTGGAGGATTAATCTAATGACTGGTTCTCTTGGTTTGCCATTTGTGAAATTGCCACATATTCTACTGCCGAAATATTTCCGTAATAAAAATTCAGCGGGTTTACGACTTTTCCGTCTTTATGAACTTCATAATGACAATGAGGACCTTCAGATCTTCCTGTACTTCCTACATAACCAATAACATCGCCACGTTTGACATGTTGACCGGCTCTGCAGTTGTATTTACTTAAATGAGCGTATAAACTCTCGTATCCAAAACCGTGCCTGATCACAACATGATTTCCAAATCCTGAAGCCGCCGCATCTGCTCTTTCTACAACGCCATCGCCTGTGGCATAAACGGGAGAACCTGTATTTGCTGTAAAATCCATTCCGTTATGCATTTTTCGCACTTTTGTAAACGGATCAGTTCTATATCCAAAACCAGATGCCATTCGTTTTAAATTCTCATTCCTGACAGGCTGAATTGCAGGAATTGCCAATAATAAATTTCCTTTTGTACTTGCTAATTGCAAAATTTCATCTAATGATTTCGATTGTATGGCTAATTCTTTTGACAATTTGTCAATGCGTTTTGTCGTATTCAATACCAACTGTGAGTTGTTGTACCCTTCTAAATCTTTATAACGTTTAGGATCTCTAAAACCTGCTTTTCTAATCGAATCCGGAATTTCGGTTTTATTAAAATAAACCCTGTAAATATTGTTGTCCCTATTTTCTAAAGCTTCGGTTACATCATCAATTTCATCCATTTTTTTGTTTAAAATCGCATATTGCAGCTTCAAATTTTCAATTTCACGTGCTTGTAATCGATCTTTTGGAGTTTCGAAATAAGAAGTGTTGATTAAAAGTACAAAAACTAAAAAACCAAACAACGCCGATGCCAGCAAAAACAGCAAAGCGTAGCCAATTTTAGCCCGTTTTCTGGTTTTTATTTTCGTATAAGCCAGATTTTCTGAGTCGTAATAATATTTTACTTTCGCCATATTTTAAAATACCCTATTTTTGCAGCTTGTAAAATAAGTTAGTCGAACAAATTTAATAAATGTTTCAGTTGTTCGAAGCTTTTTTCAAGAATAAAATAGAATTAGATAATGTGTAAATTTGATAATTAGATAATGTTTTTAAAGTGAAATTTATTGTTTTGAATGGTAAGTTTCTAATTAAAAAATAACATTAACATATTTTCAGATAAAGTAAATTATCTAATTGACACATTATCAAATTATCACATTTCTAATTATAACATGAAATCACAAGACGTACGTAAACAATTTTTAGATTTTTTTAAAAGCAACGGACACTTAATCGTTCCGTCGGCTCCTATTGTGCTTAAAGATGACCCAACCTTAATGTTCAATAACTCGGGAATGGCCCAGTTTAAAGAATATTTTTTAGGAAACGGAACCCCAAAAAGCAAAAGAATAGCCGATACGCAAAAATGTCTTCGTGTTTCAGGTAAGCATAATGATCTTGAAGATGTAGGTTTTGATACGTATCACCATACCATGTTCGAAATGTTAGGGAACTGGTCTTTTGGAGATTATTTTAAAAAAGAAGCAATCAACTGGGCTTGGACTTTATTGACAGAAGTGTATAAAATTCCGAAAGAAAATCTATATGTTTCGGTTTTTGAAGGAAGCAAAGAAGATAATGTTCCTTTTGATCAGGAAGCTTGGGATATCTGGAAAACATTAATCGATGAAGACCGAATTATCCTTGGAAATAAAAAGGACAATTTCTGGGAAATGGGAGATCAGGGACCATGCGGACCTTGTTCAGAAATTCACGTTGATTTACGTTCAGAAGCTGAAAAAGCACAAGTTTCAGGAAAAAGTCTGGTAAATAATGATCATCCTCAAGTAGTTGAAATCTGGAATAATGTATTCATGGAATTCAACCGTAAAGCTGATGGTTCATTAGAAAAACTTCCTGCACAACACGTAGATACCGGAATGGGATTTGAGCGTTTGTGTATGGCTTTGCAAGGAAAAACATCAAATTATGATACGGATGTTTTTACTCCGCTTATCGAAAAAGTAGAACAAATTACAGGTTTAAAATATACATCTGACGAGGTAAAAAACATCTCAGAAGAACAAAATAAAACAAACATTGCAATTCGTGTTGTAGTAGATCACGTTCGTGCGGTTGCGTTTGCAATTGCTGACGGACAATTACCATCAAACACCGGAGCAGGTTATGTAATTCGTAGAATTTTGCGTCGTGCTATTCGTTACGGATTTACATTTTTAGGTACAAAAGAACCTTTTATCAATAAATTGGTAGAAGTTTTGGCAAACCAAATGGGGGAATTTTTCCCGGAAATCAAATCGCAACAGCAATTGGTTACCAATGTAATTCGCGAAGAAGAAGCTTCTTTCCTGAGAACTCTTGATCAGGGTTTGCAATTGTTAGACAATGTAATTGCGCAGACTAAAGGTTTAGAAGTTCCCGGAGCAAAAGCATTCGAATTATACGATACTTTTGGTTTTCCGAAAGATTTGACGGCTTTGATCCTGAAAGAAAAAGGAATGTCTTTTAACGAAGCTGAATTTGATACATCGATGCAGGAACAAAAAAATCGTTCACGCGCTGCATCAGAAGTTTCAACAGAAGACTGGTCAGTTTTGATCCCTGGAAATGTAGAAACTTTCGTTGGTTACGATCAGGTAGAGAATGAGGTAAAAATTACCAGAATTCGTAAAGTAGATTCTAAAAAAGACGGAATTTTATACCAAATTGTTTTAGATAATACACCATTTTATCCGGAAGGAGGAGGACAAGTTGGAGATAAAGGAACTTTAGTTTCGGCAAACGAAACGATTGAAATCATTGATACAAAGAAAGAGAACAATTTGATTTTACATTTTGCAAAACAATTACCTGAGAATATCGAAGCTGGTTTTGTTGCAAAAGTAAATGCTGATTTAAGAGGTTCAACTTCTAAAAATCACTCGGCTACGCATTTGATGCATTTGGCTTTAAGAAACCTTCTTGGAACTCATGTAGAGCAAAAAGGTTCATTGGTAAATCCAAATTATTTGCGTTTTGACTTTTCGCATTTTTCTAAAGTTTCAGAGGAAGAATTACGTCAGGTAGAAGCAAGTGTAAATGCACAAATTGAAGCACAACTACAATTAGTAGAACACAGAAATATTCCGATTAAAGAAGCATTGGATAAAGGTGCAATGGCTTTATTTGGAGAGAAATATGGAGATAATGTCCGTATGATTGAATTTGGTGACAGTAAAGAACTTTGCGGTGGAATTCATGTGAAAAACACAGCAGAAATCTGGCATTTCAAGATTATTTCTGAAGGAGCAGTAGCAGCTGGTATTCGTCGTATTGAAGCGATTACAGGTGATGCAGTAAAAGATTTCTATAAAAATCAAGAGAATACTTTATCTGAAATCAAAGAGACATTAAAGAATCCGCAGGATATTTTAAAATCTGTTGCTTCACTTCAAGATGATAATGCTAAATTGAAAAAGCAAATCGAGCAATTATTAAAAGAAAAAGTTGGCGCTTTAAAATCAGAACTGGAGAAAGATTTTCAAGAAGTAAACGGAGTAAATTTCCTTGCTAAACAAGTAGATTTAAGTATGGCATCGACTAAAGAATTAGCTTCTGTATTAGGAAGTTCAAAAGCAGATTCGTTTGTGTTTTTAGCTTCTATAGAAGATGGTTTGCCAAATATTCACTGTTATATCTCTAAAGAATTGGTAACAAGCAAAAGCCTAAACGCAAATGCAGTTATCAAAGAATTAGGAAAATATATTGAAGGAAATGGGGGAGGACAACCTTTCTTCGCATCCGGAAAAGGTAAAAATGCAAGCGGAATTGCAGAGGCTTTGGCTAAGGCAATTGATTTTGTGAAGTAAGTTGCTAAGAATCTTAGAATCTAAGTTTCTGAGATTCTAAGATTTTAAATTATAGATAAAGTAAACCCGACAGGTTTTAAAACCTGTCGGGTTTTTGTATTTATTAGTATTTTTTCTCGTTTTATGTCATTTCGACGAAGGAGAAATCACACTGGAAACTCAGTATAGTATGTGTCAATCTTTGTCGAGTTACGCGTGTGATTTCTCCTTCGTCGAAATGACAAATAGTACGTTGATTACTTTAATATAAAAAACTTTGCGACTCTGCGACTTTGCGAGATTTAAAAAAAAAGCTTAGAAACTTAGAGCCTCAGTAACTTAGAAGCTTAAAGGATTACTTTCTTTCCCCAATTTGCTGACGCCACATAGCGTAATACAAACCTTTTTCGACAATTAAATCGTCATGTTTACCAGATTCAATAATTTTACCTTGTTCAAGTACAAATATTCTGTCAGCATGCATTACAGTAGACAATCTATGGGCGATTAAAACGGTAATTCTGTTTTTGTCGGATATATTTCTGATTGTAGTATTGATTTCTTCTTCGGTTATAGAATCCAAAGCTGAAGTAGCTTCATCAAAAATCAATAAATTTGGATTTCTTAAAATGGCACGAGCAATAGATAAACGTTGTTTTTCACCACCTGAAACTTTAATTCCTCCTTCGCCAATTGTGGTATTTAAACCATCTTCGGCACGTTTTAATAATTTGTCACAACTTGCTCTTTTCAAGGCATCATATAAATCTTCATCGGTCGCATTTGGCTTTACGAATAGTAAATTTTCACGAATTGTTCCGGAGAATAATTGAGCATCTTGCGTAACGAATCCTAGTTGTTTTCTTAAATCAAGCAAATCAATATCTGTAGAATCAATATCATTATACAATACCTGACCTTCTGCGGGTGTATATAATCCAACTAATAACTTCACAAGAGTTGTTTTACCAGAACCTGACGGACCAACAAAGGCAACAGTTTGTCCTTGTTTAATTTCAAAATTAATATTTTCGACCGCTTTAAATTTTGCAGTTTTATGTTGAAAACTCACATTCGAAAAAAGCAAAGATTGAATCGCTCCAACATGCTTTGGGTTTTTAGGACGAAACTCTTTTGGGGCACTTAATAAAGTTTTAAAGTTTTCCATCGAAACTTTGGTTTCATTCAATGCAATGATGAAATTCCCCAATTCTTGTAAAGGCCCAAAAATAAAGAAAGTAAAAAATACCATTGTTAATAAGTCACCAACAATAATTTTATTTCCAAACAAGAAATAGTACAAAGTAAAAACCACGCAAGTTCTTAAAAAGTGAACCGTTGTTCCCTGAATGAAACTTAAACTCCTGATAAAACGAATTTTCTCTAATTCAAGTTGCAGGATTTTAAACGTGTTCAGGTTCAAACGTTTTTCTTCCTGATAGGTTAATCCAAGACTTTTTACAAGTTCAATGTTTCTTAAACTTTCGGTTGTAGAACCTGCCAAAGCATTGGTTTGATTAACGATTTTTCGAGAAACAATTTTTATTTTTTTACCCAGATACGAACTAATTAAAGCTATAATTGGAGCCGTAATCAAAAAGATAATCGAAATTCGATAATCGATTCTGGCAACATATACAATTACAAATATGAATCCGATAATGGTTTGAAAAATTAAAGAGATCGAAAGTGTAATTAATTTTTCAGAATCAGAGCGAACTTTAGTCAGTTTACTTAAAGTTTCACCGCTTCGTTGATCTTCGAATTCGGCATATGGCAAATCAAGAGATTTTTTGATTCCGTCCGTATACATTTGCGCTCCGGTTCTCTGAATCACTACATTGGTAAAATAATCCTGAAAGTTTTTTGTAATTCTGGAAACCATTGCAGCACCAAGAGAAAGACCAAGCCAGAAGGATAAAGATTTTATGAATCCAATTTCGTTGCCTGCATATTTATGTAAGCCAACACCGCAATCCTGCATTAATTTACCGGTAATAATAGAGTCTGATAAGCTGAAACAAATGTTTATAGAAGCCATAATCAAAGCAAAAAGCAAAAGCATTTTGTGCTTGATTATATAAGAATATAATAATTTCATAGATGGAATTAAATTTGTGGAAGATGCAAAAGTAGTGAATAGTTTGAGTTTATGAATCTGCTTTCTGTTATTAAAACTGTAAATTTTTTCACAGCAGAAATTACGGAGTGTATTTTTTTAAATCTTGGATGTTTTAATTTTTTATGAAATATATTTTTTAATAACGGAGTAATAAAAAAACTAAGAAAATAGCCAGGTATTTAGAGCGTATTTCCATTTTGTCTAAATTTTATTTCAGATGATTTGTTTGTTATTTTCTTGTTAATTAGTATGTTATTTGTGTTTTGAACTGTATTTTAAGTTTTTTTTAAGATTTAATGTGGAATCCCGTAATGTTTTGATTTTAGGTTGTATTAAGTTTGTCACAATTACAAATCAAACCCAATTCAAAATGAAAAAAATTTTATGTCTTTTTAGTGCTTTAACAATGGTGTTAATGGCATCTTGTTCTAGTGATGATTCTTCAGATGTAGCAGCTGAAACATTATTGCCAAAAAAAATTATCGAAACAACAGTTGAAAATTCAAAGTCAGGAAGTCTTACTTATACTTTAACTTATGACGGAAATAAGATAAAAGAAATTGCTGGTTCAGATGCCGGTAGATCTGTTTATACTTATACAGGTGATCTTATCACTAAAGTTGAATTTTACGTTTCAGGTTCTTTATATTACACAGATGTTTATGCATATGAAGGTGGTAAATTAGCTTCTAAAATTACTACAGCGGAATCTAATAAAACGAGTCAGGACAAATTGACTTTCGTTTATAATGCAAATGGTACAATTACCTCAAAAGCATCTGCAGTAGTGAATAAAGTAGAAATTCCTTATGACGGTACTACTACTTATACTTTTTCAAACGGAAATTTAGTTTCTACAGAATATGTTGATGGTGAAAAAGAAATAATTACAAGTACATTTGATGATAAGAAAAGTCCGTTTACTAACATTACAGGTGCAAAACTTTTATTGGATTTAGATGATAATTTTGATTTTGCATCACTAAATAATGCGTTAAAACATGTTACTGTAACTTACGACAGTGACGGAAAAATTACTCAAACAGCAACAGTAACGACTACTAATAAATACAACGCAAGTAATTACCTTACTGAAGCATTCGCAGGAGATGCTAAAGATTCTGAAAAACTTGAGATTACTTATTAATTAGTTTTTTATAATATTATAAATCCCCAATCAGCAATAGTTGATTTGGGGATTTTTTTTGGTCAATAATTAAGTTTTAAGCTGTATTTTTGAATAAAAAAGCCATGCAATTCAGAACCCAAATACCAATATCTAAAACTAATAATCCAATCGATTATAATTCGAAGATAATTTCTATTGGGTCTTGCTTTGCGGAAAATATGGCAGATAAATTCGATTATTTTAAGTTTCAAAATGTAACAAATCCGTTTGGAATCATTTTTAATCCGGTTTCGATAGAGAAAATTATCAGTCGTGTAATTAAGCAGGATTTTTATACAGAGAAAGATGTTTTCTTTTATAACGAACGCTGGCATAGTTATGAAGTACATTCAGATTTAAGTAATTCAGATCGACAAGAATTGCTGGAAACACTTAATAAAGCTATTTCAGAAAGCTATAAAAAATTACAAGAAGCCACACATATTATTATTACTTACGGGACTTCCTGGATTTACAGAAATATAGAAAGCGATCAAATTGTTGCGAATTGCCATAAAGTGCCTCAAAAGCAATTTTTAAAAGAATTAGTATCTGTTGAAGTAATTCAGAAAAGTATTCAAAATACGGTTGATTTAGTTCTGACTTTAAACCCTGAAATAAATTTTATTTTTACTGTTTCACCTGTTCGCCACATAAAAGATGGTTTTACCGAAAATCAATTAAGTAAATCGCATTTGTTTGCCGCGCTTCATCAGGTTTTAAAAAACTATAATCCACAAATCATTACGTTAAACTATTTTCCGTCGTATGAAATCATGATGGATGAACTTAGGGATTATCGTTTTTATACCGAAGATATGCTGCATCCTAATTCAGTTGCAATAGATTATATCTGGCATAAATTCAGTGAAAATTATATGGCAGAAAACAGTATTCCGACTATGCAGGAAATCTCTGAAATTCAAAAAAGCCTGCGCCATCGCAGCTTTAATCCTGAGTCAGAACAGCATCAAAAATTCTTAATAAAACTTAACGAAAAGATCACAGTTATTGAAAAAAAATGGTCACATATTAAGTTTTAAAATCTCTTTCTTTTTTTTCATAGCTTTTTTTAAAAAGTAAGAAAATAATTATTTGTTAGTGAAATTTTAGAATAATTGGGTGTAATTGTGTAAATTGTTAAGGTTTAAAATTCTCAATTTTGTAAAATGCCCACATACGGCTTTTATAATAACGCAACTTTAATCTAATCGTGTTTTATTGACTTATGAATAAGAAATCCATTCATTTTCTTAAAAAAACACTACGTATACTCCTTTGGTGCGTGGTTTCTATCATTGCACTTTTATTGCTGATAATTGTTTTAATTCAGGTTCCATCTGTTCAAAATTATGCAAAAGATAAGGCCATTACTTATCTTCATAATAAAATTAAAACTAAAGTTTCATTAGATCATATTTCGATCAAATTTCCTAAAGATGTAGTTCTGGAAGGTTTTTATTTTGAAGATCAAAATAAAGATACCTTGCTGGCTGGTAAACGTTTAGAGGTTGATGTAGATTTATTTAAATTGGTTAGCAGCGAACTCGAAATTAATTCGGTTTCACTTGAAAACGTCACGGCAAATATTTCCAGAAATAAAAAAGGCACTTTTAATTTTGATTACATTATAAAAGCTTTTGAATCAAAAGAACCAAAAGTAGAAGATCCGGACAGTAAGCCTTTTGTAATATCAGTTGTAAAGGTAAATCTCGACAATGTGAAATTCAATTTTAAGGATGATTTTGCTAAAAACGACATCAAAGTTAACCTGACACATTTTGACACTAAATTCAAGGAATTTGATTTGGATAAAATGAATTTTGATATTCCAAATATTAACTTGAAAGGGTTGAAATTAGTTTTGGATCAGGATGTTGTAGAAAAAATTGCCGAAGTATCGGTACAAACAGTTGACACCATTTCTAAAAGAAAAGATTTTAATCTGAATTTAGGAAAAATCAGTTTATCTCAAATTGATATTGCTTATGATAATAAAGATTCCAGGTTAGATTCAGGAATAAAATTAGACAATCTGGATTTATCAGTTAATAAAATTGATTTGAATAATCAACTATTGGATTTTGATACTTTCGAATTAAAAAATCTAAAAGGAAACTTACGTTTAGGTGCTAAAGACAAACAAATCAAAACGCCCAGTTTAGATTCAACTGCAATTAAACAAGCAGGATGGAAAGTAAAATTGAATGATGTTAATATAGAAAATATCGCTTTCAAATTTGATGATATGCAATCAAAACCAGTTTTAAAAGGAATTGATTACAGTCACCTGGATTTAAGTAAATTCAATTTTAAAGCAGAGAAATTATATTATGGAAATGATACGATTTATGGAAATATAAAAGCATTGGCTGCAATTGAAAAAAGCGGGTTAAATATTCAGTCCTTAAAAACAAATTTCTTTTATGGGCCTAAAAACGCTTATTTAAATGATTTGTATTTAAAAACACCACAAACATTACTTCAAAATAAGGTTAAAGTTGCTTATTCTTCGATTGCATCAATCTCTAAAGACTTAGGAAACCTTTCTGTAGATGCGAATTTAAATCAGTCGAAAATAGGTTTTAAAGATATTTTGCTTTTTGCTCCTGATTTGCAAAAAACAAACCCGTTTAAGAGTAATCCAAATGCGATTTTATATTTGAATACACGTTTGAGCGGAAAAATAAAAGATCTTGATATTCCGCAGTTCGAAATGAGCGGAATAGGAACTACAAGAGTTTCGCTTTCAGGAAAAATAAAAGGTTTGCCGGATGCCCAAAAAGCATATTACGATCTTGATATCAGAAAAGTTTCGAGTACTTCTAAAGACATTTATTCGTTTATTCCTGCCGGAACAATTCCTAAAAATATTCAGTTGCCATCGCAGTTGAATTTACAGGGAAAATTTAAAGGTTCGGTTCAGAGTTTTAAAACAAATCTGGCTTTAAACAGTAGTTTTGGAAATGCGAAAGTGGATGGATTATTTGATCAGCGCGTTAAGAAAAAAGAAAAATATGACGCGACGGTTTATTTATTAGATTTCGATTTAGGACGTTTGATCAAAAATGATTCTATCGGAAAAATTACACTTAAAGCAAAGGTAAAAGGAAATGGATTAGACCCAAAAACGGCTCAGGCACAATTTGACGGATTGGTTCAAAAAGCAGTTTTTAACAGATATACGTATAAAGATCTGGCTTTAAAAGGAAATATAGAAAACGGATCATTTGCAGTAAAATCAGGAATGAAAGATCCTAATTTGCATTTTGATCTTGTAGCAAGCGGAAATACAAAAGATAAATATCCTTCGGTAAAATTAAAACTGAACCTGGATATTGCTGACTTAGAAAAACTGAATCTTCATGCAGGACCAATGAAAATTCGCGGAAATGTTGATGCAGATGTGGCTAATAGTAATCCTGATTTTCTAAACGGAAAAGTATTTCTTTCAAACATTCAGATTTTACAAGACGCAGAACCAATTGTCTTAGATTCTGTACGCGTAATCGCTTTTGCTGATAATAATCGAAATAACATCAAATTATCATCTCAGTTTTTAAAAGCTGAAGTAGACGGAAAATACAAATTGACGACATTAACTTCGGCAATAAAAAAATCACTATCCAAATATATTGATTTAAAAAATCCAAAAGTAAATGGAGAATCAGATGAACAGCGACTGGCATTTACCTTAAAAATTGATAATGATCCCATACTTTTTAAACTGGTGCCAAAATTAACAGGTTTAGAGCCTATTACCATAACCGGAAAATACAATAATGTAACAGATTCATTAGAAGTAAAAGGAACGATCCCAAGAATTGTTTATGCAGATAATACTATTGCAGATGGGAAAATAAATATCGAAGCCAAAGAAAATGCTTTAGAATATATGGTTTCTGTTGCAACGGTTGAAAGCGGCTCTTTAAAAATTCCGTTTACGAGCTTATCAGGAAAAGTCGAAAATAATATTTTGACTTATGCACTTGAAGTAAAAGATACTAAAGACAAACAACAGTATTTTATTGCGGGTGAATTTAAAGCAGAAGATTCTAAAAACATCTTTAAAATCGATGCTGAAAATTTTGTGCTGAATTATGATAAATGGGCTGTAGATCCTGAAAATGCAATTGAATTTGGAGGGAAAAGACTTTATATCAATAAATTTTATTTATCTAATTCCGGTAATGAATTAAAAATTCAGTCTCAGGGAAATCAGGATAACGCACCATTGCAAGTTGATTTTGTAAACTTCAAAATCGAGACGATTATGAACATTGTTAAAAAAGATAAACTTTTAATGCAAGGTTTGATTAATGGAAATGCTGTTGTAGAAAATGTGATGACGAAACCCACTTTTACATCTGATTTAAAAATTGATCAATTTGCATTTAGAGGCGAGCCTGTTGGTGATATTGCCATAAAAGTAGATAATAAAACCAATAATCTGTTAGCGGCAGATGTTAGACTTAGCGGTGAAGGCAATGATCTGAACCTGACTGGTAATTATAAAATTAATGATGGTAATCTTGATTTTAATCTTGATTTAAACAAATTGAACATTAAGAGTATTCAAGGCTTTAGTATGGGTAATATTACTGAAGGAACAGGTTTTTTAACCGGAAATTTTAAAATTACGGGAAATGCAAGCGCACCAAAAGTAAATGGAGAATTAAATTTTAAAGATACAGGTTTCAGAGTAAAAAAACTGAACTCATTCTTTAAGACCCAAGACGAAAAAATCACGCTTCAAAATGACGTTATTACTTTCGATAAATTTACTTTTCATGATGAGAATGATAATGAGCTGACCATAAACGGAACCATAAAATCTGCTGATTACAGCAATTTTGATTTTGGATTAACTGTCGTGGCAGATGATTTTAGAGCCATACATTCTAAAGAAGCAGACAATGATTTGTTTTATGGAGATTTGATTCTGGATACCAAATTAAATATTAAAGGAACACTTGAGAATCCTGTCATTGGAGGAAATATCAATATAAATAAAGACACTAAGTTTACGGTTGTTTTGCCACAATCTGATCCTTCTATCGCAGACAGGGAAGGTATTGTAGAGTTTGTTGATGAAGATAATATGTATCTCAAACAAACTATTGCAATGGAAAACAAACTCAATCAATCAGAATTGGTTGGTATGGATGTAAGTGTTGAAATCGCGATAGATAAAGAAGCTGAGCTTACATTGGTAATCGACAAAGGAAATGGAGATTATCTAAACCTAAAAGGAGAAGCACAACTTACAGGAGGAATTGATCCGTCAGGAAAAATGACCTTAACCGGTAAATATGAGTTTTCTGAAGGAGCTTATGAAATGAACTTTAATATGATTCGCAGAAAGTTCGATATCCAGAAAGGAAGTTATATTATCTGGAATGGAGAACCTACAATGGCGAGTTTGAATATTACGGCAGTGTATAAAGTAAGTACCGCACCTATTGATTTGCTTGGTAATCAGTTGCCAACAGATAATCCTACGGTGAGAAATACATACAAGCAAAAAATTCCGTTTCAGACATTATTAAAAATGAATGGTGAACTTTTAAAACCGGAAATCACTTTTGATATTGTACTTCCAGATGGGAATTATGATGTTTCTACAGATGTTGTATCGCTTACTCAAACAAAACTGGAACAATTACGACAAGAACCGGCAGAATTAAACAAACAGGTTTTTGCGCTTTTATTGTTGAATAGATTTATTGGTGAAAACCCTTTTGCAAGCGAAAGTGGCGGAACAAGTGCAGAATCTCTTGCCAGACAAAGTGTGAGCAAGATACTATCGCAACAATTAAATGATCTTGCAGGAGAATTAATTACCGGAGTTCAATTAGAATTTGATCTTGAATCTACAGATGATTATACAACGGGAACAAAGGAAAACAGAACAGATTTGAATGTTGGGGTTTCTAAAAAACTGTTAAACGACAGATTAAAAGTAACCGTAGGAAGCAGTTTTGCGGTCGAAGGCCAGGAACGCGCTAACGAAGAAAGTACGAATATTGCAGGTGATGTAGCATTAGATTATCAGCTTACAAAAGACGGGCGTTATATGGTTCGCGCCTATCGAAAAAACGAATATCAGGTCGCAGTAGAAGGACAGGTTGTTGAAACCGGAGTAGCTTTTATTATCACTATGAGTTACAATAAATTCAGAGAGCTTTTTCATCGTAGTGCAGCAGAAAAAGAAATGATAAAAGAAGAAAAAATCCGCAAGGAAAAGAGAAAACTCAAAGAAAAAGAAGAAAAACAAAAAGAAGAAAACGAAGAAAATCAAATTGAAGGAAATGAGCAAAAGACATAGCAATATGAAAATTAGATATGTAAAATATTTTATAGCGCTCTCCTTATTTTTTGTTTTTGGATGCAGCAATACAAAATATTTAGCCGAAGGAGATTTACTGTATACAGGAGGTACTGTGACAGTAAAAGATTCTATTATAAAAAAGAAAGACAGAAAAGAACTGGAGAAAGAACTCGAAGGTTTACTGCGTCCAAAACCGAACAAGCAAATACTAGGATTACGTCCTAAATTATGGATTTATAATCTTGCTGGCGAGCCTAAAAAGAAAAAAGGAATTAGATATTGGCTTCGCAACAAAGTAGGAGAAGAACCGGTACTTTTTAGCAAAGTCGATTTAGATTATAATGCTTCGGTACTTAGAAGTTTTACTGAAAACCGAGGTTATTTCAAAAGCCGTGTCAGTGCTGATTCTACAGTGAGAAACAAAAGAGTAACCGCAGAATATACCGTTATTCCTAAAAAACAATATATTATTAAAAGCGTAACTTTTCCTGATGATTCTCTGGCAATGTCAAGAATAATTGGAAGATCAAGCCGAAGAAGTTTATTAAAAGTAGGAAAACCATATGACCTTGATGTTATAAAAGCCGAAAGGGAAAGGATAGATGCAAGGCTTAAAGAAAAAGGATATTTTTATTTTAATCCGGATTATATTTTAGCTCAGGTAGACAGCAGTAAAGGCGATCATGAAGTAAAAATTAAACTGGTAATAAAAGCGGATGCGCCACCAAAAGCCCTTACGGCATATAAGATTAATAAAATTGTGGTATATCCTAATTTTACAGTTTCTAAAGACAGCGTAAAATACACCCAAAAAGATATTGTCAAGTACAAGGATTTTACAATTATTGATACAGCAAATACTTTTAAGCCAAGAGTTTTTGACAGGGCAATTTATTTTAAAAAAGGAGATTTATATAATAGAAAAGATCATAATCTGACTTTAAATCGTTTTGTGAATTTAGGAACTTTTAGCTTTGTTAAAAATGAATTCAAACCATCAGACAGTTTAAAAAACAGCTTAGACTCCTATTATTATTTAACACTTTTGCCTAAAAAGTTTATTCGTGTAGAGGTTTTAGGAAAGACAAATTCAGCGAGTTATACCGGAACAGAAGTAAATGTAAACTGGAATAACCGAAACTTATTTCGTGGTGCCGAATTGCTGACAGTTTCTGTTTTTGGCGGTGCTGATTTTCAGCTTTCAGGAACCAATAACGGCAAGAATATATACAAGCTGGGAACTGAAACCAGTTTGACATGGCCACGATTTATTATTCCATTTTTTCATGTGGAAGGTTCGAGTGAATATGTTCCAAGAACGAAAGCCACTGTGCGATACGAATTTCAAAACAGAACACAATTGTATGCTTTGAATTCTTTTAAAACCTCTTTTGGTTATCAATGGAAAGAGAATATTAGAAAAGAACATCAATTGAATATTCTTGATGTGACGTATGTAAGTCCAAATAATGTAACAGCAGAATATAAACAGGATATTCTTGAAGATGCTTCGCTGGGAAAAGTGATCGAAAAACAATTGATTTTTGGTCCAACGTATTCGTATACCTATACCAATACGATGCAAAAACGTAAAAAAAACACATTCTATTTTAATGGAGAATTAGACTTGGCTGGAAACATTACAGGTTTGGTTACAGGTGCAAACGTAAAAAAGAACGATACTATTAAAATATTTGATGTTCCGTTTAGCCAATTTGTAAAGTTAAAAGCAGACTTCAGGCATTATTTAAAATTAAGCAAAGAAAGCGAATTAGCCAGCAGAATTATTGTAGGAGCCGGACTTCCATACGGAAATTCAGGTGCATTGCCAACATCAAAACAATTTGTTGTGGGAGGAACTAATAGTATTCGTGCCTTTAGGGCAAGATCTCTTGGTCCAGGAAGTTATTTGAACACGGAAACAACAAATAATTATTTGCCTGATCAATCTGGAGATTTAAAATTAGAATTTAGTACAGAATACAGGGCTAAACTTTTTAGTATTGTTCGTGGAGCTTTATTTGTTGATGCCGGAAATGTCTGGTTGATGAATGCTGACCCCAATAAACCCGGAGGACAGATTACCAAAGATTTTATGAAAGATATCGCCGTTGGTGCGGGAGCAGGATTACGTTTTGATTTGTCATTTCTGGTTTTAAGAACCGATTTAGCTTTTCCGCTTAGAAAACCATATTTACCGCAAGGTGAAAGATGGGTTATCGATGATATTAATTTTGGAAGCGGACCCTGGAGAAAAGACAATTTAATACTTAATATCGCAATTGGATATCCATTTTAGAAAAAGTTTGTCACATTTTTTTGCAACGAATTTCACTAATTTTCACTAATGCTTTGTGTATAATTTATTAATGACGTGAATTTTAAATTTGTGAAATTGATTATTATACGCAAGCATATGTATTATTCTAAATTCGTGACCCGAGCGATAGCGAACTGGCGAAGCAAATTCGTGGCGAAAAACTTCGTAACGAAAAAACTTTTCAGCTCTTAAAAAAAGAAGTAAATTGGTCTAATAAAATAAAGGAATGCAAAATTTAATAAAGAGAATAATAGTTTTAGCCGCGCTCGTACTTGTTATAGTTCTGGCTTTCAAATATTGCGAGTTCAAAAAAGAAGACGATTCTACTATTGATTACAACACCAATCTAATTCAGCAGCAAATTTTAAATGTTGGTAAATTAGTAGTTACAGAGGGGCATTTTTCAGAAGTTATAACCTATAAAAATCAACAGAAATATTTGATGGATATGGTTTCTTTTGAGAAGAAAGCGCTTGTAGTTGTAAATGCAAATGTTACAGTTGCCTACGATTTGCACAAAATGAAATATGATATTGACGAAAAGAATAAAACAATAACGATTTTAAACATTCCAAAAGAAGAAATTACAATCAATCCGGATATTCAGTTTTATGATGTAGAACAAAGTAAACTAAATCCTTTTACCGGAGACGATTACAATAAAATCAATAAATCTGTAAAAGCAAACCTGGCCAAGAAAATCGAAAAATCTACTTTGAAAACGAACGCTCAAAACCGTTTAATAAGCGAATTGTCTAAGATTTTAATTCTGACAAATTCAATGGGCTGGAAATTACAATACGAAGGAAAAACAATAGAATCTGATAAAGATTTTAATGAAGATCTAAAATTGTAGAGGAAAGGTACAGAGGTTCAGAGTGACGGAAGTTCAAAGTTTTTTTGCCGCAATCTTGTGATTTCGACCGAAGGGAGAAATCACACTCGTAAATCGACAAAGATTGAAGGCTTTCTTTGCGGAGTTTCTAGTTTGATTTCTCCCTTCGGTCGAAATGACAGAAAATAAGAAAAAATTTTGCGATTCAGCGACTTTTCGAGATTAAAAAATCTCCGTGCATCGGCTTGAATCTGTCAAATCTGCGTGAAAAAAAATAAAAATTTTAGTGACTTTGTGGCAATGAATTATTAAAAATCAAATCTAAACCACCAGCAATTAAATGTGCCACTTCAAGGCGTTTCACTTTCAACTGATCAAGATAAACAAGCACTTCCTGTAAAAGTTGATCTTCATTTGAATCTTTTAGAAGTTCTGCGATTTCAACAGAAAGCAGCCAATCGTTAGGATGATTTTGTTTTAATTTTTCAAATACAGATTTCAATTCAGATTTAGCATCTTTATTTTCTCTGATCATGCGAACCGTTTGATACAGAATTTCAAGATCATCACGTTCGTCTGTATGTTTTGCTTTTATAGTGGTTGTTTTAGGCACTGAATTAATCAAATCAAAACTGTTTACATCGGCTGGACCGGAAAATGCAGAAACTACTTTTTTACCAATTGCCATGTCATAATTTCCCCATTCAGGCTGAAACAAAACCTGTTCGCCATGTGTCACGGTGCAATTTCTAAAACTAATCAGAATAATTTCTCCGTGTAAGTTTCTTGACCCTGTAATGATTTCTCCTTCAACAATAATATTGCCTTCAAATTCAAGTTTTACGGTTTCATTCTCAACGATGCTGTAAGCTTGTAAATCCTTCGGACTCATATCTTCAATCGCTAAATTGAATCCTTTCAGTTTCCCAATCGGGCTTCCAAAACCTTCCGGATGCGTCAAAGTTCCATGACCTACCAATTCTTTTTCACGATATGATAAAGCTGTTTTTCCTGTGGTTTGAATGTAAACAGGTTTTCCTTCTTCTTCAATCACATTTGTAAAAACACCTGAAATTTGTAAACCCGTACTTAATTCAATTGTTCCTAAAGCATTCGAATGGATCAATTTCTGAATACCTGAAAGTCCTCCCGTACGTAAAGCCATTTTATTGGCAAACTCTTCAAGAATCAAACTTAAATAAGAGAAATTTGGTGTTACGTAAAGTTGAGGTTGCAACTGCGTAATATCAAAATTTTGATTTGCAGCCGAGATATCATAAGGAATTTTCTTCACGTTATCTGTCATGCACCAGGCACTTTCACCAATAGACGAAAGTAATCCTGCGCCGTATATTTTCGGATTTTCAACTGTTCCAATAAGACCATATTCAACCGTCCACCAATGTAGATTTCGAATTTGTGCCATTTCAGATAATTCACCCATATTATTTTGTAAGTCGGCAACCGCTTTTTCAGCTTCGTCTATTTTTTCCTGAGGCGTATCTTCGGCTTCTTTTAAAATAGAAAGCAATCGAATCGCTTCGTACATCTGATAATCTTTATGAGAGGAGATTGCTTTACAGCCAATTTCACCAAAACGGCGTAAATATTCAGCATATTCAGGATTGGCAATAATAGGAGCGTGGCCGGCACCTTCATGAATAATATCCGGTGCGGGTGTATATTCTATGTGTTCTAATTGTCGAATGTCTGAAGCAATAACTAATACATTATACGCTTGAAATTCCATAAATGCATTTGGCGGAATAAACCCGTCAACGGCAACTGCAGCCCAGCCTATTTCGGTTAAAATACGATTCATTCCGTACATACTTGGGATAGAATCAATTTCGATTCCGGTTTTGCGTAAACCTTCCAGATACGAGTGATGTGCAACTTTTGATAAATAATCTACATTTTTGCGCATTACATAGCGCCAAACCGCTTGGTTTATAGGACTGTAGTCGCTATAATCCTGAGGTTTAATAAATTGCTTTAAATGTTTTGGCAATCGCTCTAATAACGGGTTTGTTTCAATACTTGCATTCATTTCGAAAACGTTGTAGATTAAGAATGTAAAATTACGAATTTAGAGTACTAAAATAATTTTTTTTGCCATAGATTTTTAAAAATAAGATCGTTTTATTACACAATCTTTAATTTATTTCTTTTAAACTAAAATTAAATAACAATCTGTTTTCTTTGCTTTAAAAATAAAATACAACTGTTGGATAATAATAAATTTAGTTAGTTTTACAGACAGTATTTTTTGGATCTATATTAGTATGAAAGTTTTTTATATCATTTTAGCAATCGTTATTTTAGTCATTTTAGCGATTAGGTTTTTTCTATTTAAAATAGGAAAACCTGTAAACTTAAAAATTTCAAATTCCTATTTTCATCATTACAGAAAAAAACTAATTGTTTACTCACCATTAGGAAACTGGTTTGAGTTAGGATATTTTGAATCTACTGCAGATGTTGCAACTTTTCAGCCTTTAAATCAAGATTTTGGGAAAGATAAAAATAGTGTTTTTTGGAAAGGAAGAAAACAATTGGTTGATTGTAATACTTTTGAAATTGATGGTTTTATCATAAAAGATAAGAATTATGTCTATAATACTAATGGTAATAAATTTGATGAGCTGGAAATTATTAAGGATGCTGACCCAAAAACATATCAGTTATTAGATTCTTCTATAGAAAATTACCAACGTATTAATTGGTTTAAGGATATTAATGCTGTTTATTATAAAAATAAAAAAATCGAAGGTGATCCTCATACTTTCAAACCTTTAAATGATGCGATTGCTATTGATGCCAATTTTATTTATGCGATTATAAATTATCGTGGTGAAGGAATTGAAATGTTGGAAGTAAATCAGGTTATCAGAAAACATAAAATGATAGATGGTGAAATTCGTCCAATAAATGAAACCTATGTTCAAATTGGCAATTCGGTCGTTTCTGCTTTTACAAAAGCTGAATTTGAACTGCATGTATTCGATTCTATTACAACAGTAAAAACGATTGATTATTGGAGCATAATTGTCGATAATGTTTTAATCTGCAAAGGAATTATATTTCCAGATGTTGATGCACATACATTTGAAGTTTTAGATTATAATTTTTCAAAAGACAAGAGCAGTATTTATTATGATTGCGAAAAAATCAATCACGCTGATTATTCAAGTTTCAAAATCATTTCTGATGAATATTCGAAAGATGCTAAACAAGTTTATTTTAAGAATAATGTCGTAAAAGGAGCAAATCCTGAGACCATCAAATCGAGTTCAGAATATGGTATTTGGGAAGATGAAAATAACAAATATAAAAATGGGGAAGTTTTATCTTCGGATAAAGCTTAGAAATTTATTTTTCTAAATTTCTAAAGTAGTCAATTTTATAATTAAACATATAAGCCATATTTGCAGCACGAACTTTTGCTTCTTCAGCTAATTTACCAACAAATAAACCATCAACTGTTGCTGTGAAAATTTCCATCCAGCGATCAAAATGAAGTTGATTTACAGGAAGTTGTTTATGTGGCGGAAAAGGACTTCCGGAATAAGTATGTTCTTCCAGAAGTAAAGTTTGCCAAAAACGATACATTTTTTCTAAATGCTCCGGCCATCTTCCTAACATTCTTTCATTGAATATAGGACCAATCAAATCGTCTTTTTGTACTTTATCGTAAAAAGTGTTTACCAAAAGTTTAATATCATCTATATTCGAAATGTCTTGAAGTGCCATATTTTAATATTTAAAATCAATTGCAAAAATACAATTTAAAGAACTTTTTATTGGCTGATATTTATCATTTTCACTCCATCTTTTTTATTCCATAATTATAAACAAGGCAATTAGTAAATAATTTTAAAGGCTTTGTGTGGTGTTTTTTATGATCGTAAAAATTAAAGTAAGATTTTTAGTAAGATTTTTATTTTTATGTTGTTGTATGTCAATATGTTGAAATTTTACCAGATAAGTTTTTGTAAAGGTGAAATTTTGATATGATGTGTATTTGTAAAGTTTAAAAATTATAGATTCAGGATAAATTAACATAATATTGATGTGAATTAATAAAATTAATCTTAAAAAATAAGAAAAATTTAATTATTAAAAACTCAATAAAAATGAAAAAAACTACCCAAAATCGAACCAACCAAATGAACTTTACAATAATGATGTACTTCATTGTTATTGTCTCATTTACTATTAAGATGAATGCGCAAACTGTAACGCCGTGGATAACCAGCGCAGATCAAACAAAATTATTACAGCAGCAAGCTACTGTAAGTTTCGGAGCTAATTCCGGAAGCAACTCCTCAACAGTCACTGTGAATGCAGGAACAACTTATCAAACTATGGATGGCTTTGGCTATACTCTTACCGAAGGAAGTTGCGAAGTAATTAGCGGAATGGCTGCTACTCAGCAAAATCAACTATTAAATGATTTATATAATCCTGTTACGGGTTTAAACGCGAGTGTAGTTCGTATTAGTATCGCTGCTTCAGATTTAAGCAGTTCTTCGTATAGTTATAATGAAACTTCCGGTGATGTAAATATGAATAACTTTAGTCTTAACGGACCGGATTTGACGTATTTGATTCCGATTATAAAAAAGATACAAATTATTAATCCAAACATAAAAATTTTAGCAACTCCGTGGTCAGCGCCAAGATGGATGAAAACCAACAATTCTTGGGTTGGCGGAAGTCTACAGACACAATATTATGCTGCATATGCAAGATATTTTGTAAAGTATTTTGCAGCAATGCAGGCACAGGGAATTTCGATCTGGGGAATCACACCTCAAAACGAACCTGAAAATCCAAACAATGAGCCAAGTATGTTAATGAATTCGACAGAGCAAAAGAATTTCATTAATACCCAGCTTGGTCCTCAAATGGCAGCAGCAGGTTATGGAAATATAAAAATTATAGCTTTTGATCATAATTGCGATAATACCGCTTATCCTATAGATGTTTTAAACAATAGCAGTTATGTTGACGGAGCGGCGTTTCATTTGTATTTAGGAAATATTTCAGCGATGTCGACTGTGCGAAATGCAACCAATAAAAATGTTTATTTTACAGAACAATACACAGGATCAGGTGGTAGTTTTGGCGGAGATTTTGGCTGGCACATGCAAAACGTTGTCATTGGAAGTACGAATAACTGGGCAAAAACAGTTCTGGAATGGAATGCGGCAAATAATTCAGGTTTAGGGCCGCGTACTCCAGGCGGATGCAACACTTGTCTGGGTGCAATTACCGTTAATAACAGTACAAGTTATACAAAAAATGTAGCGTATTATATTATTGGACAAATTTCAAAATTTGTTAAACCGGGAGCTTTAAGAATCAATTCTTCCAGTACAAACGGCACTATCCTTTCATCTGCATTTAAAAATCCAGACGGATCGATTGCACTTGTAATTTATAATTCAGGATCATCAAATACAATCAAAATTGTTTCCGGATCATCAGCGTTTAATTACACAGTTCCAGCTTCATCTGCTGTTACTTTTAATTGGTCAGCGGGATCTTCATCTACTTTACCGGGATATTATAACATCATTTCAAGAAATAGCAATAAAGGATTAGATGTTGCCGATAATTCGACTACAAGCGGTGGACGCATTCAGCAATATGATATTACAAATGGAGGAGGAAATAACCAACGCTGGAAGTTCGTTCCTGACGGAAGTGGTAATTATTACATCATTGTAAAATCGACCGGATTGTATTTAGCGACTGAAAATAATAGCACAGCTGATGGAATAAAAGTGCAGCAAAGAACATTTGCATCTTCAAATGAATTTAAGTGGACCGTTGAAAGTCTTGGAGGAGGTTATTATAAAATTATTAATGTAAATAGCGGGAAATCATTAGATGTTGAAAATGTTTCTACCGCTAACGGAGCGAATATCCAGGTTTGGAGTTATACTGGAGGATTGAACCAGCAATGGCAATTAGTACAAGTTGAAGCTTCTGCGGCTAAAAAAGTTGCGGTAGAAGAAGTTACTGGTTCGCAAGATTTCTCTCTTTACATTAATCCGACTAATGAATATTTAAAAATTAATACACCAAATTCAGGTTCCGGTCAAGTTGAAGTTTACAATGCTTCTGGCCAAAGTGTTTTAAAAAGAACCATTGATTTTATAAGTGGAAATGAAGCGGAAATCGAAATTTCGAAATTACCAAAAGGACTTTATGTTGTTAAAGTTAGCGATAGTGAGAGATCCTATTCTAAAAAAGTGCTGAAGCAATAATTATAAATTTTGGGAATTTAATTAGTAATTTTATTTCTCATTTAAAAAGGCTGTCTGATGTAATATCGTGACAGCCTTTTGTTTTTTATCCTATTAATTGTGTAAATAAATCCTGATTATCATTTAGGTATTGAAATTCAAAACCATTTTTTGTCATATTCATCTTAATGGCGAGAATGTCATTTTTGTTTTTCAATTCTAAGCCTACGACTACTGAACCTACTTCACGACTGTTTTTCTTGGCAAATTGAAAATAAGTGATATCATCATCCGGACCTAAAATGTTATTGACGAATTCTTTTAAAGCTCCCGGTCGCTGCGGAAACTGAATCATGAAATAATGCATCAATCCTTCGTAGAGTAAAGAACGTTCTTTTATCTCTGCAGTTCTTTCGATATCATTATTGCTTCCGCTTACTATGCAAACTACATTTTTACCTTTTATTTTGTCTTTATAAAAATCTAAAGCAGCAATTGTCAAAGCTCCGGCAGGTTCAACAACCATTGCTTCTTCATTGTACAAACGTAAGATCGTAGTGCAAACTTTTCCTTCAGGAACCAGAATTATATCTTCAAGATTGTATCGGCAGATTTCAAAAGTCATATCGCCAACTTGTTTTACAGCAGCACCATCTACAAATTTATCGATTGTTTTTAAAGCAGTATTTTTATTTTCTTCGATAGAAGTTTTCATCGATGGGGCACCTTTTGGTTCTACACCAATAATTTTTGTATTTGGGCTCAAATGTTTAAAAACTTCAGATAATCCAGAAGCAAGTCCACCGCCGCCAATTGGTACAAAAACATAATCGATGGGTTCTTTGTAGCTTCCCAGAATTTCTAAACCAACTGTTCCCTGACCTGCAATTACTTTTTCATCATCAAAAGGGTGAATAAATATTTTATGGTTTTTTACCGCATCAGCGGTTGCTGATGCATAAGCGTCATCAAAAGTATCTCCGGTTAAAACAATCTCTACAAACGATTTCCCAAACAATTGAACTTGTTTTACTTTTTGTTTGGGAGTTGTTTTTGGCATATAAATTTTACCCTGAATTTGCAAAAGATGACAAGAATAAGCGACACCTTGCGCATGATTTCCGGCACTTGCACAAACAATCCCTATCGCTTTTTCTTTTTCATTCAACGAAGAAATCTTGTTATAAGCGCCTCTGATTTTATAGGACCGCACAATTTGTAAATCTTCCCGTTTTAATAAAATAGTTGATTCAAATTCTTCAGAAAGATTTAAATTTTGGGTGAGTGGAGTAGCGGCAACTACATTTTCGAGTTGCTTTTTGGCAGCAAGAACTTCGTTAAATAGATCCATAATTTTTGTTTTTTTGTCACGAATTAGCACTAATTTTTATTCTTTAATAGGGTAAAAATAATTCGGGCTAATTCGTGAAATTTGTGACGACTTTAATCCTCGTTAAATAAAAAAACCTCCCGATGTGGGAGGTTTGATAAATTGTATTTTGTTTACTTATTTATATAATACCTCACCATTATTGCTGAATTGCAATAATATTAATAGAGATAATAATGATATTTAAGTTTTTCATTTCAGATATTTGAAAGGCAAATGTATTAATTATTTTGTGAAGTAGTCAATAACTTTTTTTAGTTTTTATAAAAAACTGAGAACTGTGACTGAAAACTATTTTTTAACCGGCGGATATTGCGCTAAAACTTTTGATACAATTTCTTTTACCTTAGCATCTTTTTTATCTACATTTTTGGTTAAAGTTCCAACTCCTTCACCTTGCCAAATCATTTCTTTCTTTTTAGCGTCGATCAAATCAATAAACAAAGTTCCTTCTGTAGAAGTAGATACTGTAGTTTGATTTCCTCCATACATCATGTAAGGATTCCATCCCCAGCCCCAACCGTAACCCCAACCAGCGCTAAATTGGTTCACGTTTACTTGTTCTCTTGATTTAGTAAAAATATTTACTAATAAATCCGGGTTTTCACTTTTTGTAAAACCTTTGGCTTGCATTTCTTCTTCTATAGCATGCAGAATACGTCTTTTATCCAAATCAGAAATTTCGACCTTATCAATTCCGGGCTTAAAGAAAGCATAAGTTTTATAAGGTGCAAAATCTACGTTTTTATCGTAATCAGAATAAACACTTACCGTGCTGCATGAGGCTAGTATTAAAAGCAAAAAAACGGGTACTAATTTGAATGTTTTCATATGTTTAAAATTTTTAATGTTCTCATTTTCTATGTCTAAAAAAGATTTTCATCTACAATATTAGGCAAAGTTACTTTTAATAATGGCTGAACTTCCATTGCTCTTTTTATGGCAAAAATGGCTTCGTCATTTCGGGCCCAGCTTCGTCTTGAAATTCCGTTGTTAACATCCCAAAAAAGCATTGATGCTAAACGTTTTGACGCTTCTTTAGAGCCATCAAGAACCATACCAAATCCACCATTTATAACCTCTCCCCAGCCAACTCCGCCGCCATTATGAATAGAAACCCAGGTTGCACCTCTAAAGCTGTCACCAATCACGTTTTGAATCGCCATATCTGCCGTAAAACGAGATCCGTCATAGATGTTAGACGTTTCTCTGTAAGGAGAATCAGTTCCAGAAACGTCATGATGATCACGCCCTAAAACAACCGTCCCGATTTCGCCTTTAGCAATTGCCTGATTAAAAGCCTCTGCAATCTTGATTCGCCCTTCAGCATCAGCATAAAGAATTCTTGCCTGAGAACCTACAACCAGTTTGTTTTCCTGTGCGCCTTTGATCCATTTAATGTTGTCCTGCATTTGCTGCTGGATTTCATTTGGAGCCGTTTTTGCCAATTCTTCTAAAACCTGACTTGCAATGGTATCTGTTTTTTGCAAATCTTCCGGTTTTCCTGATGTACAAACCCATCTAAAAGGCCCAAAACCGTAATCAAAACACATTGGCCCCATAATATCCTGAACATAACTTGGATATTTAAAATCGATATTATTTTCGGCCATTACATCTGCTCCGGCGCGGGAAGCTTCAAGTAAAAAGGCATTTCCGTAATCAAAAAAGTAAGTTCCTTTTGCGGTATGTTTGTTAATTGCTTTAGCTTGTCTGCGTAAAGATTCCTGAACTTTTTCTTTGAACAATTCAGGATTGTTTGCCATCATTTCATTCGCTTCTTCAAATGAAGTTCCAACCGGATAATAACCTCCAGCCCAAGGATTATGAAGTGAAGTCTGATCTGAACCTAAATCAATTTTGATGTTTTCTTTATCAAAACATTCCCAAACATCAACGATATTTCCTAAATAAGCAATCGAAACGACTTCTTTATTGGCTTTCGCCAAAGTAACTCTTTTGACTAATTCATCAGTCGAAGTTACAATTTCATTAATCCATCCTTGTTCGTGGCGAATTTTGGTGATTTTTGGGTTTACTTCGGCGCAGACCGTAATACAACCCGCAATATTTCCTGCTTTTGGCTGTGCTCCTGACATTCCGCCAAGACCTGAAGTTACAAATAAATTACCTTCAGGATTTAATTTTATTTTTCTAAAACCATTCAAAACTGTAATCGTAGTTCCATGTACAATTCCTTGTGGACCAATATACATATAACTTCCCGCTGTCATTTGTCCGTATTGCGAAACGCCCAAAGCATTCATTTTTTCCCAATCGTCCGGTTTAGAATAATTTGGGATCACCATTCCGTTGGTAACCACAACCCTTGGTGCTTCAGCATGTGAAGGAAATAATCCCATTGGATGTCCTGAATACATTGTTAAGGTCTGCTCATCTGTCATTTCAGACAAATATTGCATAGTCAATAAATATTGTGCCCAGTTCTGGAACACAGCTCCGTTTCCGCCATACGTAATTAATTCATGCGGATGTTGCGCCACAGCATAATCAAGATTGTTTTGGATCATGTGCATAATTGCTTTTGCCTGTATCGATTTTCCGGGATATTCGTCAATTGGTCTTGCGTACATTCTGTAATCAGGACGAAGGCGATACATATATATACGTCCGTATTTTTCTAATTCTTCAGAGAATTCTACAATTAATTCTGCGTGATGTTTAGCTTCAAAATAACGTAATGCATTTTTTAAAGCCAGTTTTTTTTCTTCTGCCGAAAGGATTTCTTTTCGTTTTGGTGCGTGATTAATGGCTAAATCATATGCTGCCTTTGGAGGTAATATTGAAGGAATTCCTTGTTGTATTTGTTCTTGAAAAGTCATTTTTTTTAGAGATACTAAGTTGCTATCCCGAAGCCTCGGGACTAAGTTGCTAAGATAATTTAGCAAGATTAACAACAGATTAATTTTTTGTTTTTTAAATTATGCCGCCCCGCTAGGGCTGAAATTCTGATCGATAAATTCTGTTTCTATAAATATTACAATCCTAAAGGATTTTTTTAGCTATAAATATTACACTCCTACGGAGTTAATCTAAGCCTTGGAAAGGCGATATATTTATAGAAAATAATAATTACCCAATACAAAAGCTCCATAGGAGCGAAATATAAAGTCAGTATCAAAAGAATTATCTAATTATCAAATTGACACATTTTCTAATTTAGATAATTTCCTAATTAAAAACTAGGGATAACGAATATCCGACCTGTGATAGGATTTATGAATCCTAATCCTGAATTTTCTTGAACGGATATCCATATACTTTTAGATTATTGTTTTTAAAATTATCTCATTATCTAAATTGGCATATTCTCTAATTGCCCATTTTTCTAATTAATAAACTTCCTCATTTACACAAAACGGCATTTTTTTATTCTCATAAAGGGCTATTATATTTTGTGCAGCACAAATTGCCATTGCATTTCTAGCTTGGTATGTTGCTGAACCAATATGTGGAAAAATACAACAATTTGGCAATGATAACAGCAGATTGTCATGATTCATTGGTTCCGGATTGGTAACATCAAGTCCGGCGCCCCAGATTATATCATTGGTCAGGGCATAAAACAAATCATCTTCATTATGAAATTTTCCTCTTGCTGTATTGATAAAAATGGCGTTTCGTTTCATTTTAGCAAAAGTGCTTTTATTAAAAAGTTCGTTGTTTTCTTCACTATAATTAGAATGAATACTCAAAACATCACTTTGTGAAAGTAACGTTTCAAAATCTACAAATTTGGCATCAAGTTCCTTTTCAGCATTTTCATTATGAGAACGATTGTGGTAAATTATATTCATTCCAAATGCGGCTTTACATTTCTGTGCCATTTCAAAACCAATTCTTCCCAAACCAAATATTCCAAGTGTTTTACCGTAAAGTTCCTGACCTAAATTTTCTAATGCATTAAAAGTTCCCCATTCTCCGTTTATAATTTTTTTATGATTATAAAATGACTTTCTGGCAACACTTTGCATCAATAAAAATGCAACATCTGATGTCGCTCTGCTTAAAACATCAGGCGTATTTCCAACAGGGATTTTTCGACTATTGGCTGATGCAATATTGACGGAATCAAATCCTACAGAAAATAAGGCGATACCTTTTAAATCAGGACATTGCTGAAAAAAATCTTCATCTAAGTTATTGGCTCCAACATTCAGAAGAACATCATTTTCCTGACAAATTTTTATAAATTCCTTTCTTGATAATACATTCTCTGTTGGATTTATGGTAAGATGTATACCTTTTTCCTGAAGTAATAAAATGCCGGCCTCTGGTATATTTTTATTTATAAAAACGTTCATTTTTGTTTAGATTTCTAGATGTTAGATTGTTAGACTTCTTAGATTTTTTTGAAGTTGAAAATCATATCCATCTTTAATGAGGTTAATTTAATTTAAAGTTCATTTTCAATAATTATCTAATTATCACATTGGCACATTTTCTAATTAGATTATTTCCTAATCCTGCCTGTTTTTTTATCAAAGCCATAAGGACAATGTCGGCAACCACTTTTGCAGCAATAACCGCGTTTAAGGTGGTGTTTTTCAGTAAAGCATTTATAACCTTCGGGAGTATAATAAAAATCTTCGCCTTCGATTAGTTTATTTTCATTACTTTGCTCTTTCATAAATCTGCATTGGTTTTCAGGTTCTCTTTTTAAAATCAAATTGATTGTGATTTTAATGAAATTGAACATTTTTTATCTACAAATTTATAAATTTTACAGCTAATGTTTCTGATTGTTGCTAAATATTTAATTCCGAAAGGATATCGCGGAATGGCTGTTTTTCCGTTTGTGGTTCTAAAATACGATTTTGATAAAAACAATCCTGTTTTTGTCAATCATGAAAAAATTCATTTAAGACAACAACTAGAATTACTTGTTTTACCTTTTTACTTTTTTTATGTTTTAGAATATTTAATCAGATTGTTACAATATAAAAACAAAGACTTGGCGTATCGAAATATAAGTTTTGAAAGAGAAGCTTATGCGAATGAAACGGATTTAAATTATTTGAAAAAACGATCTTACTTTCGGGTTTTTAAATACATAACTTTAAAATAAAATATAGATTTTGAACCAGGAAATTCATATTAACTTTCCAAACGATATTTCCCTTACAATAAAACGCGAAGATTTGATTCATCCGTTTGTTTCGGGTAATAAATTCAGAAAGCTAAAATACAATTTACTTCAGGCAAAAGCCGAAAATAAAGAAACTGTACTGACTTTTGGCGGAGCATTTTCAAATCATATTGCTGCGGTAGCATATGCCGGAAAAGAACAAGGTTTTAAAACTATTGGAATTATTCGCGGAGATGAACTTTTTGATAAAATCGAAGAAAATCCAACCTTGAAATTTGCCCAGGAAAACGGAATGCAGTTTGAGTTTGTTTCCAGGGAAGATTACAGACTTAAAAGTGAAATCTCTTTTATCGAAAAATTAAAAGATAAGTTTGGTGATTTCTATTTAGTTCCCGAAGGCGGAACAAATGAATTAGCGGTAAAAGGCTGCGAAGAGATTTTGACAGAAGAAGATGGTGTTTTTAATTACGTTTGCTGTGCAGTTGGAACTGGCGGAACGATTTCAGGATTAATCAATAGTGCATCACCAAATCAGAAAATTTTAGGGTTTCCGGCGTTAAAAGGTGACTTTTTAACCGATGAAATTCGTATTTTTGCAAAACAAGATAACTGGAATTTAATTTCTGACTATCATTTTGGAGGATATGGTAAGGTAAATTTAGAATTAATTGAATTTATCAATACTTTTTTTGAAGAAACAAAAGTGCCTTTAGATCCAATTTATACAGGAAAGATGGTTTTTGGCGTTATAGATTTAATCCATAAAAACTATTTTCCTGATCATTCAAAAATATTACTCCTTCATACCGGCGGATTGCAGGGTATTGCCGGGATGAATATAAAATTGAAGCAGAAAAAATTACCAATACTTAAAAGCAATGTTTAAAAAAATTATAATAGCTTTCATAATCGCAACATTAGCAAGCTGTTCGTCTAGTAAACCTACTATTGCAACGACCAGAAAAGCGGCTGCGGTTCAGAGGCCCAGAGTAGCAACGACCAAAAAGCAAACTCCGGTTAAACCTATTGGTAAAAACTACCCTTCTACAAACAATACAACTGAGGTAATACAATCGACTTCAAAAACAGTTGTAACCAGCGATTTAATCAACAATTATATTTTACAGTTCAAAGATATTGCAATGGGAAATATGCAGAAATACGGCATTCCCGCAAGTATTATTCTGGCACAGGGAATCTTGGAATCCGGGGCTGGAAGAGGAGATCTGGCTGTAGAAGCAAACAATCATTTTGGAATAAAATGCCATAAAGACTGGTTGGGAGAAAGCGTTCGTCACGATGATGATTCTGCTCAGGAATGTTTTAGAAAATATCCCGAAGCTTCAGAATCATACAGAGATCATGCTTTGTTTTTGGTAGGGAAAAATCGATACGCCACTTTATTTACTTACGAAAAAGATGATTATAAAGCCTGGGCAAAGGGATTGAGAGCAGCAGGTTATGCTACAGATCCTAATTATCCGGATAAATTGATAAGCTATATTGAGCGTTACAATTTACATCAATATGACTGTCAGGTTACAGGAAGAAATTATGTTCCTATTAATAAAACGGTTCCAACAAAAAGTGTGTCGACTCCGTCGAAAAGTTCTTCAAACTCAAATTCAAACGATCCTAATTTATACGAAGTACAACAAGGAGATACGTTGTACTCGATTTCAAAAAAATTCAACGTATTGGTTGATGACTTAAAACGAAAAAATAATCTTTCAGACAATGCCATATCAATTGGACAAAGATTGAAGGTGAAGTAAGTTTTCAGTCTCAGTTTTCAGTTTTGAAATTCATCTAAAATCAAATTTTAAAATAAAGTTCAAGGTTTATAATTTAAAATCGGAACTCAAAAATCTAAAATCTAAATGATCTATAAAAGAAGTAGTCAGCTTTTTGCTGAAGCAGAAAAAGTAATTCCGGGAGGAGTAAATTCACCAGTAAGAGCCTTTAAAGCGGTTGGAGGAACTCCTATTTTTGTAAAAAGTGCCAAAGGTGCTTATTTATATGATGAGGACGGAAATAAATTAATAGATTACATTAATTCATGGGGACCAATGGTTTTGGGCCATGCTTATCAGCCGGTCGTTGATGCCGTAATCGAAAAAGCAAAACTGGGAACTTCATTTGGAATGCCAACAGAACTGGAAACTCAAATTGCTGCTTTGGCGGTTTCTATGGTTCCGAATATTGATAAAATAAGATTTGTAAATTCAGGTACAGAAGCTTGTATGAGCGCCATTCGTTTGGCTCGCGGATTTACGAAAAGAGATAAAATAATAAAATTTGCCGGTTGTTATCACGGACATTCGGATTCATTTTTGATTCAGGCAGGAAGTGGGGCCGTAACTTTTGGATCGCCAAATAGCCCGGGAGTTACAGAAGGAACTGCAAAAGATACTTTGTTGGCAAAATACAATGACTTAGAGAATGTAAAAACTTTAATCGAAGCGAATAAAGGCGAAATTGCAGCAATTATTATTGAAGCAGTTGCCGGAAATATGGGTTGTATTCCGCCTCAAAAAGGTTTTCTGGAAGGATTAAGAGAATTATGTACCGCAAACGGAATTTTATTAATTTTTGATGAGGTTATGACAGGTTTCCGTCTGGCTCGCGGAGGAGTTCAGGAATTGTATAATATCAATGCTGATATTGTAACTTTCGGGAAAGTAATTGGCGGAGGTTTACCGGTTGGGGCTTTTGCTGCACGCGAAGAAATCATGAACTATTTAGCACCGCTTGGTCCTGTTTATCAGGCAGGAACTTTATCAGGAAATCCTTTAGCAATGGCGGCAGGATTAGCAATGTTGCAATCTCTTGATAATGATCGCGAAATCTTTACCCGTTTAGAAGAAAAAACAGCTTATTTAGAAGCGGGAATTGACAGGGTTTTAAAAGGAAATAATGTTGACTTTACCATTAATAGAGTAGGTTCGATGATTTCTGTTCACTTTGATGCAAATCCGGTTACAGATTTTCAAACCGCTGCAAAAGGAGATAATGAAACTTTTAAGAAATTCTTTCACGGTTTATTGCAGGAAGGAATTTATATTGCACCATCTGCATATGAAACATGGTTTATTACAGATGCATTAACGTATGAAGATTTAGATTTTACAATTAATGCAATTGATAAAGTGTCAAAGACGTTTTAAATCTTAAAAACTAAAATATACTTTTCAATTAAGGTTCAGCTTTTTAATTAAAGCTGAACCTTTTTTATTTCGCTAATTTTAATTAGTTAATGAAAAGTTAATAAGGGGGTTTTTCTTCCTATAATTAGAATAAAAATTATTTTTGTTTGTTGAATAACCACTAAACCTACAATAAATGAAGAAATTTTTCATTTTTATTACAATGGCAGTTTTCATGCTGTTTTCTACCAAACAATTTGCGCAATCTAAAAAGAAAGATCCCAAAAAAGGAGAACCCGCAGTTGCCCCGCCAGAGAAAAAATCAGAATCTACAATTAAAGATTACAGTAAAGTGATTACTAAAGATGCTGTTTCTGATCCGGGACTTTTCACTGTTCATAAAGTCGATAAAAAATACTACTTCGAGATTCCAAATAAGTATTTAGATAAGGACATGCTTTTAGTAAGCAGACTTTCAAAATTACCTTCAAATTTAGGCGGAGGATATGTAAATGCCGGTTCTGAAACTAATGAGCAATTAATAGTATGGCAGCGTTTTCAGGATAAAATTCTGATCAAATCAAAATCTTATAATGCGGTTGCAAATGATACTTTGCCAATTAGTATTTCGGTAAAATCAAACAATTATGAACCAACATTGTTCGCTTTTGATATTGTAGCTTTTAGCAAAGATTCAGCAAATACCGTTATTGATGTTACTAAATTTTATAGTACAGATGTTAAGGCAATCAGCGGAATATCTGCAGAAATGCGCGAAACGTATAAAGTAAAAGGACTTGATGATTCGAGAAGTTTTATTAACACGATCAAAAGTTTTCCTATGAATATCGAAGTGATTCAGGATATGACGTATAATGCTTCGAAACCATCAATGTTAGAAGATACAGAATCTATAAGCATACAAATGAATCAATCAATGGTTTTATTGCCGGAAGTGCCAATGAAACCAAGATTAGCAGATCCCAGAGTTGGATGGTTTACTGTAAGTCAATACGATTACGGAAGTAATGAATTAAAATCTGATCTTAAAACATACATTCGCCGCTGGAGATTAGAGCCTAAAGATCCTGAAGCTTATAACAGGGGAGAGTTAGTTGAGCCTATAAAACCAATTGTGTATTATTTAGATCCTGCAACGCCTGAAAAGTTGAGAAAATATATTAAACAAGGAATCGAAGAATGGCAAAAACCTTTTGAAGCTGCTGGTTTCAAAAATGCTATTATTGCAAAAGATGCTCCAACAAAAGAAGAAGATCCAGATTTTAGCCCTGAAGATATCCGTTATTCGGTAATTCGTTACGTTGCAAGTACAACCCGAAATGCCGTTGGACCAAGTGTTTCTGATCCCAGAACCGGAGAAATTATCGAAAGTGATGTTATCTGGTATCACAATCATTTGCGATCGTACAGAAACAGATATTTGTTAGAAACCGGAGCAGCAAACCCGTCAGCAAGAACTTTGCAAACCAGCGATGAAGAAATGGGAGAGATGATGCGAATGGTAATTGCTCATGAAGTAGGTCATGCTTTGGGTTTTCCGCATAATATGGGAGCAAGTTGTGCTTACGATGTCGAGAGCTATAGAAATGGTGATTTTACACAACAAAACGGAATCTCTGCAAGTATTATGGATTATGCGCGTTTTAATTATATCGCACAACCGGGAGATAAAAATATTCGTTTTGTTCGTAAAATGGGAGCGTACGATCAATATGCAGTAAATTGGGGATACAGAGTAATTCCGAATGTGAAATCTCCACAAGATGAAATTTCAACTTTAGACAAATGGATTTTGGAGAAAGCGGGAAATCCGTTATATAAATTCGGAAAACAAAGCAGTGTTTTTGATCCTACAACCCAAACAGAAGACATTGGGAATAATTCGATGAAAGCGAGTTCCTACGGTCTTAAAAATCTGGAATTTGTAGCAAATCATTTAAATGAATGGACCAGCAATGTGACCAATGATTACGGAGATTTAGATGAATTATATAAAGAAATGCTGGAAGCCTGGAGCAGATATGTAGGTCATGTTGTAACCAATGTTGGCGGAGTTTATGAAAATACTAAAAAACCAAATCAAACCGGAAACATTTATGAAGTTGTTCCAAAAGCAAAACAGACAGAAGCAATGAACTGGCTTCAGACAAATGCTTTTGCGTCACCAACCTGGATTGTAAACGTGAATACTTTAAAAAATACAGATGTTGCAGGTTATACAGAAAGGTTTAGGGCTTTGCAGATTAGGCATCTGAATAATTTATTGAGTATTAGCAGAATTGGTCGATTAATGGATAATGAAATCCTTGGTGCAGATACTTATAAAGCTTTGGATTTAATGAGAGATACACGAAAAGGAATCTGGAAGGAAGCTGCTACGCCGGCGAATGTAACGATATACAGAAGAAATTTGCAACGCGGTTATATTGACAGAATGGGCACTTTAATGACCGAAGAAATTAAACCAACAGACAGATCTGTAATTTATTATAATGTAGCACAATCTGATGTAAGAGCTTTGGTTCGTGGAGAATTAACTGCATTAAGAAGTACACTTTTGGCAGCAAAAGCAAAACCGGTAAACACAGAAACAAAATACCATTATGAAGATTGTATTAAAAGAATCGATTTGATTTTAAATCCGAAATAAGATTTCATAAAAATAAAAAAGAGGCTTTTTAAAGCCTCTTTTTTTTTGGATCTCAATTACATTTTATCTTTTCGGTGATCTTTCATTTTGTCTTTGTGCTCTTTTTGAATTGCTGTCCATTTTTTATATTGATCTGCATTCAAAATAGATTTCATTTTAGCGTCAGTTGCTTTGTGATCTTCTTCCATTTGTTTTTTCATGGCAGCTTTTTCGGCATCAGTTGGTTTTGCATCACCTCTGCTTTTTCTAAGCGTTTCCATTTTAGTGCTTCTGTCAGATAAAAGCTAGCTAACTTGTTTTTGCTGATCGGCATTTAAATTTAGCTCAGTTGTTAGCTTTTGTAAATGTGTCTGATCGCGTTCTTGTGGAGATTTCATATCTCTTTTACCTCTGTGATCGCCTTTATGATCTCTATGTTCTTTTTTAAGGGCGGTCCATTTTGTGTACTGATCGGCGTTTAAAATTGCTTTCATTTTAGCATCGTTTGCTGCTTTTTCAGTATCCATTTGTTTTTTAAAAGCTTCTCTCTCTGCGGCAGTAGGTTTCGTTTTACTGTCTTTTTTGGCATCTCTGAACTTTTCTGCTTTGGCACTTCTTTCTGCTAGTAATTGTTTTACTTGCTCTTGTTGTTTTTTATCTAAACTCAATTCAGAAGTTAATTTTTGTAAATGTTTCTCATTACGCTGTTCCGGAGTTAATTTTTCTCTTTGATCACGTGTAGGTTTCTGATTGATGTCTTGTGCAAAACTTACTATTCCAACGAACAATAAAGCTGCGATAAATAATTTTTTCATAATTCGTTTTTTTAAAGGTTTATAGCAATTAGACTTCAAGAAGTTTGCTAAGTTTAATGGCATTGTCGGATTTATCTTTTAATTAACAGAAAGTATTAAGGAAAACATAATAACATTCTAAAATAAAAAAGAGGCCTAAATGACCTCTTTTTGTAAACTATAATTAGTTGTTTTCTTGTTTGTATTCTCTCATTTTTTCTTTTGCTTTATCTCTTTTTTCTTCCTGAATAGCGGTCCATTTTTTATATTGGTCAGCATTTAGAATTGCTTTCATTTTAGCATCATTAGCATCTTTTTCAGCTTTCAATTCATTTTTAAAAGCTTCTTTTTCAGCAGCAGTTGGTTTTGTGTTGCTGTCTTTTCGATTTTTACGTTCTTCTCTTAATTTTTCTGCTTTGGCACTTCGTTCTGCTAAAAGTTGTTTTACTTGTACTTGCTGATTGGCATCAAGATTTAATTCTGACGTAATTTTTTTTAACTGCTTTTCATTGCGTTGTTCCGGAGTTAATTTTTCTCTTGGTTCTCGTGCAGGTTTTTGATCCGCTTCTTGTGCAAAACTCGCTATTCCAACGAATAACAAAGCTGCGATAAATAATTTTTTCATGAGGTACGTTTTTTAATTGTTATAGCAATTAGACTTTATTGAATTCAATAGGTTTAATCTGATAATCAGAATTGTAGTTTATTTAACAAACGAAAAATTGTTTGGCAATATTGTTTATTGATTTTACAAGAGTTTTTTAATTGTTCTAATTGCGTCTGATTATGATGTTTTGCGAGAATAGGTTTTTAAATTTGTATTTTATATTAAAGATTAAAAGATAGAATTACCAAAATATATGGAGCATTTATTTAATAAGAAAAATAAAAATCGCGTTTTAAAGGCAGTAAATAGAGAGATATCTTATCAAAAATTAACTGCAGCCGAATTGCATCAATTTGTTCAGCATTGGTATTATGATGACGGACTGGATCCCTTTGAATGGATTATAAAACAAAAACATCTTGATAAAGGAACGGCGCTTTGTTTGTATTGGATGTTGCAGCCCGATTATTTCTGCAAATTCAAAAATGAAGATGAAATAAAAGAAGATTCTAATTATGAGACTTATTTATTATTAAAAGAAATTGAAGAAAGATATGTTTCCGGTTTTTATGAAGAGGAGAATTTTTCTTTTGATCCAAAGGAGGAGTTTCTTGATGAAAATTCTAACACAAAATGTATTCCTGGGCAAATGCTCGTAAAATCATCAGGAACTGTTTTTGAGCGAATAGATATTGAGTTTGCTTTTTTAAGAAGTCCAAACGAAAAAGAATTAAAAACAATCAATACAAAGATTGCAGACGCCATAAAAACCATTCAAATTTCGAATCCTGATTTTCTGTACAATCAAACAGATGATGCAATAAAAGCCATAATAGAAAGTGTTGAATATTGGAAAGGAAACGAATTAGGGAAAGTAAAAATTAATAATTTATCGTATTTATGGATGGATTGCATTCATAAAGAACACAACTGGAACTGGATTATTTGGGATTGGGAAACGGGAAATAATGTTGGTGTAACTAATACTACAAAAGAGCTCACTTGTTTGTCTGATACCATTATAAATCATACCATAGATGGATTTCAGCAATCGTCGATAATTTCAGATTTATATCAAGATTTGGCAGGAGTAAATAATTTCTATGATTTAAAAAAGGATCCTTACAGCGGAATTGGTTTACTGTTTAGTACTGATTATTTAAAATTTAGAGAATAAGGGAAGAGTTTCGATAAAAGAGTTTCATTTGAGACTCTTTTTTTTATTATCAGAAATTTACTTCAGAATTAATTGCGTAATTTAGTGAAAACTGAATTTAAGAACCCGAAACGAATTATTATGAGTTTAGACATAACATCAAATAACAATAAAATTGCTTTTTTTTCGACGCAGCCTTATGACAAAACTTTTTTTAATAAGTACAATAAGGATTTTGGTTTTGAATTGGATTTTTTTGAAACGCAACTCAATCCTCAAACTGTAATTTTAATAGAAAATGCTGCTATAGTTTGTGTTTTTGTAAATGATATTGTCAACGAAGCGGTGATTAAACAATTGGCAGAGAAGAATGTAAAAATCATTGCTTTGCGTTGTGCTGGTTTTAATAATGTCGATTTAGAAGCAGCAAAAAAGCACAATATAAAAGTATGTCGCGTTCCAGCATATTCGCCTCAGGCGGTTGCAGAACATGCAATGGCAATGATTTTAACCTTAAACAGAAAAACGCATAAAGCATACAATAGAGTACGGGAACAAAATTTTTCGCTAAATGGATTATTGGGGTTTGATTTATTCGGAAAAACAATTGGTATTATAGGAACAGGAAATATCGGAAAAGCGTTTGCAAAAATAGCTTTAGGTTTTGGCTGTAAAGTTTTGGCATATGATATTGTCACGAATACGGAAATGGAAAAAGACGGAGTAAAGTTTGTATCTCTTGAAGAAATATTCAAATCGAGTGATATTATTTCGCCTCATTGCCCTTTAAACGAGCAAACCAAGCATATTATTAATAGGAAGTCTATCGATGAGATGAAAGACAATGTGATGATTATCAATACAAGCAGAGGAGGATTGATACAAACAGCTTGTGTTATTGAAGGTTTAAAAGAAGGTAAAATTGGTTATTTGGGAATTGATGTTTATGAGCAGGAAGAAAAGCTGTTTTTCAGAGATCTCTCTGCAGATATTATTCAGGACGATGCGATTCAGCGTTTAATGAGTTTTCCTAATGTTTTGGTTACAGCACATCAGGCCTTTTTTACTAATGAAGCTTTGACTCAGATTGCTTTGGTTACATTTAATAATATAAAGTCTTTATTGACACAAAATGATATCGAGAATAAAGCAGCTTTGCTGGTTTAAAAAAGACGAATAGGCAATCTTATACTTTTTAGAAACGTAATCGTAAGAATTAAAAAATAGAAATTATGAAAATAAAGATTTTAGTGGCATTTATAATTTTAGGAATGATTTCATGCCAAAATAAAGATAAAACAGAAAAAGAAAATGTCGTAGAGGCAATTGCAACCGATACAATAGTAAAAACAGTAGCCGGAACCGCAGACGTAAGCGATGCTCCTGTAAAAGATGATAAAGGTGTAGAATTAATTAGAAAACAGCTTTTGGTTTTGCTAAAAACGGATTTACCAGCTTTGACCAAAGACGATCGATTTTTTTATTACAGTGCTTTCGATTTAAACAATGACAAAAAAGACGAGTATTTTGTAGGTTTCTCAAACTCTTACTTTTGCGGAAGTGGCGGTTGTTCAGGATTTATTCTGAATAATGACGGAAGTTTAATCAATAAATTTTCGGTAACTGATTTTCCTATTTATGTAACCACTTCAGTAACTGAAAAATTTTATGATCTAATAGTTGTAAGTGGAGGAAAATTTCATCTTCTAAAACTGAAAAACGGAAAATATCCGTCAAATCCATCTGTTCAGGAAGTTGTGAAAGAGGAAGCTTCAAGAGAAAGCGCAAAGGTTTTGGATATTGATGGGAAGAAGTTGGAAAAGTATTCTTTTTAAAACACAAAACCCGACAGGTTTTAAAAAACTGTCGGGTTTGAAATATAATTTAATTTTAGAATTTCTAATTTCCAAAATTGGTTTTTAAAAATTACTCTACCAATTCCACAAATTTAAAATCACCTTCAACAGCGACTTTCGTCAAACCATGTTTAGATAAGTTTTTCATAGACGCATCCCATTTTTTACCGCTTAAATTTGCAGTAATTTTTAATTGTTGAAGATCCATTTTATTTTCATTTCCTTTCAATAAATCTACTATGAATTTCTCTTCATCAGACAATTCAATTTGAGCTTGTTTTTTCTCCGGACGCATTTGCGGGAACAATAAAACTTCCTGAATCGATGCATTATTTGTTAAGTACATAATCAAACGGTCCATTCCAATTCCCATTCCGGATGTTGGAGGCATTCCATATTCTAATGCTCTTAAGAAATCTTCATCGATGATTCCGTTTGCTTCATCGTCACCTTTTTCAGACAAACGCATTTGATCTTCAAAACGCTCACGTTGATCAATTGGATCGTTTAATTCAGAATAAGCATTTGCGATTTCTTTACCACAAACCATTAATTCAAAACGCTCTGTAAGATCTGGATTATCGCGGTGTTCTTTACATAAAGGAGACATTTCTTTAGGATAATCAGTAATGAAAGTTGGCTGAATGTAGTTTCCTTCGCATTTAGCGCCAAAAATTTCATCAATCAATTTTCCTTTCCCCATTGTTTTATCAACGTCGATTCCCATTCCTCTTGCTGCGTCGAACAATTCTTCTTCAGTTTTACCTGAAATATCAAAACCTGTAAAATGTTTGATAGAATCTGTCATTGTAACACGAGCATAAGGCGCTTTAAAATTAATTTGATGTTCACCAAAAGTAACTTCGCTGGTTCCGTTTACAGCAATCGCACAATGCTCAAGTAAACCTTCAGCAAATTCCATCATCCAGTTGTAGTCTTTGTAGGCTACATATATTTCCATTGCAGTAAATTCAGGATTATGCGTTCTGTCCATACCTTCATTTCTAAAGTTTTTAGAGAACTCATAAACACCTTCAAAACCACCAACAATTAATCTTTTCAAATACAATTCGTTCGCAATACGCATATAAAGCGGGATATCAAGCGAATTATGGTGCGTGATAAAAGGTCTTGCAGATGCTCCACCAGCAATTGATTGTAAAACCGGAGTTTCAACTTCAAGATAACCGGCATCGTTAAAATAGTTACGCATAGCGGTAAACAATTTTGTACGCTTAATGAAGTTTTCTTTAACATGCGGATTAACCGTTAAATCTACATAACGCATTCTGTAACGTAACTCAGCATCTGTAAAAGCGTCGTGAACGTTTCCGTCTGTATCAACTCTTGGTAAAGGAAGTGGACGAAGCGTTTTACTTAAGAAAGTAAAACCGCTAACACGAATACATTTTGCACCAACTTGTGTCGTAAACAATTCTCCTTCAATACCAACAAAGTCACCTAAATCAGTTAATTTTTTAAAAACCGTATTGTACAAAGTTTTATCATCACCTTCACACAAAACATCGCGATTCACATACAATTGTATACGCCCTTCGCTATCCTGCAATTCAGCAAAACAAGCTTTTCCCTGATCTCTGATACTCATCAAACGTCCGGCAACGATAACCTTCTTTCCCTCTTCAAAAGATTCCTTAATCTGCTTCGAAGTATGATTTACAGGAAAAAGATTAGCCGGATAAGGATTGATTCCTAAGTTGCGTAAGTTTTGAAGTTTTTCTCTTCGGATGATTTCTTGTTCTGATAATGCCATTTTGTGCTCTTTTTTAAGTGTGCAAAGATAAAGAAAAGAATGTAGATTTCAGAATGGAGTTTTTAGATTTTTTGAAGCACAAATTTTAGAGTATCAATGACCTTTTGTCCCGCTATCCGCTTGTATCTTTTTTGCCGAAAAAGCAAAAAAGGATACCGCTTCTATCGGGGCTATTTTAGAAGTTTTGGTTTTTATAAGATCTTTTAGTTGGTGTGTTTTGTCATTGCGAGTGTTTTTTGTTATCGCTTCGGGAATTTTTTGAGAAGTTCTGCAGGAACAAAATATATTGTAGGGATGGATTTCAATCCATCATTCGCAATTGGAACCCAATCTTGTCATTCCGAGGCACGAGGAATCTTCGCAAGTAGCTCGACAAAGATTGGCGAATTACCAGATGGAGTTTCTTGCGAAGATTCCTCGTGCCTCGGAATGACAAGTAAATGAGAAGATTCTTGTGGAAATGATTGTTTTAGCCCTGATAGAAGTGGAAATCCTTTTGTGGCGGGGTTCGCCACAAAAGATTGTAACGGATAGCAGGATTAGCTCCTGAAAAAAAGAAGCGGAATCATAAATAAAAACAATTTCCGCATAAACAATTAAACAAATCCACGATTAAATAAATAAAAATAGTCTTCGTATCTTTGATAAAAATTAGCCATATGAAATTATATAAACTACTAAGTTTTTCTTTTTTAATAGCAACATTAACAAGTTGCACTTTGACCGAAAATATATATGTAAGCGATAACGGAACCGGAAAATATTCTGTTGATATCGACGGTTCTTCTTTAATGGCAATGGCAGGAGATCAGCTTGGTGATCAAATGGGAGCTGACGCTAAAAAGAATATTGATTCTACTTTTACCTTTAAACAATTATTTGAAGAGAAAAAAGACAGTATCGCAAAATTGTCACCTGAAACTCAAAAAGAGCTTAAAAAACTGGAAAACTTTGTAGTGAATACTAAAATGAATGCAGAGAATAAAGAGTTTTTAATGACGCTTTCTACTGATTTTAAAAAGGTAAACGAATTACAAGATGTGTTGCAATCCTTAAGTGCGCTTCAAAAATTAGAAGGAGCAGGAAGTGCCGCCGCACCTTTTGGAAATGGTTTAGGTGATAATAATAGTACACTAAGCTATACTTATGACGGAAAGAAATTTACGCGTAAAGCTGTAATAGATAAACAAAAATTAGCTGCGAAGGCAAAAGATTCTGCAGCAGATATGTCAAAAATGATTTTTGCTTCTTCTACCTATATTATAAAGTACCATTTTCCTAAACGTATTAAAAAAGTATCTAACCCAAATGCTTTGTTTAGCGACGATCGTAAATCAATTACAATTCAATTTCCTTTTACGGATTATATGGAGAATCCTGACAAACTTAACTTTGATGTAGAGTTTGAAAAATAATAAAAATGAATAAAAAAATTCAACTTCGAGATTTAGGAAGTAAAGACTATAAATCGACCTGGGAATATCAGGAAGATCTTTTTAAGGATATAGTCGACTTAAAAATCAAAAACAGAAGAGAAGAACTGGATCTGGAAACACCAAATTATTTGTTGTTTGTAGAACATCCGCATGTTTATACTTTAGGGAAAAGCGGTGATCTTGAAAACCTTTTATTAAACGAAAAACAGTTAGAAGCTAAAGGAGCTACTTTCTATAAGATTAATCGTGGTGGAGATATTACGTATCATGGACCAGGGCAAATCGTAGGTTATCCTATTTTAGATTTAGAAAATTTCTTTACGGATATTCATAAATATTTACGTTTTTTAGAGGAATCTATTATTCTTACTTTAGAAGAATATGGTTTAAAATGTGGAAGGAGCGAGGGTGAAACGGGAGTTTGGCTGGATGTAGGAACTCCGTTTGCACGAAAAATTTGTGCGTTGGGTGTACGCGCTTCCCGCTGGGTAACTATGCATGGATTTGCCTTGAATGTAAACGTTGATTTAGGGTATTTTGATAATATTATTCCGTGTGGAATTCGTGGTAAAGGTGTTACTTCATTACAAGTAGAACTTGGCGTAGAAAAAGTCGATGAAACCGAAGTAAAAGGCAAAATTGTAAAACATATGACTCAATTGTTTGAAGCTGAGTTTGTCTAGAATTTACTTTTCAAATATAAAATAGTATGAAAAATGCTGAAGAAAATAACAATTACAGAATTGCGGTTCCTTCAGCATTTGAAAATGTTTTCTCTCACTTTTACTTTGCCGAAAATAAAACGGCACATTCAATAACAAAAACATTATTACCAAGTTTTCAAACTATCCTTGTTTTTAATTTTGGATCACGAGCTTTTCTCAAATCTGAACAAAATAATGTTCTTGAAGTAGAAAAGTGCTTGGTTTTAGGCCCTATAAAACAAGCTTTCGATTATACTTTAGAGCCGGGCTCTCAGATTTTAGTGGCTAATTTTAAAGAAGATGCTTTCTATCGGTTTTTTGGCAGTGTACTTTTTGATGCATTGCCTATTCATCCAGATACTTTAATTCAGAAAAATTGTTTTACAACTTTATGGGAGGAATTAAAAGAAATAGCTAATACACAAAATCAGGTAAATTATATTTTAGAGTTTTGTAAGCCTTATTTACGCGAACAAAATGCTATAACATCACTTTTGGCTGATTTTAAAGATGATAATTTAAATCCTATAAAAGCAATTGCTTCAAAAGTAAATCAGAGTGAAAGAAATATTCAGCTTAATCAAAAGAAGTATTTTGGTTATACGATTAAAGAGGTCAATCGTTATGAAAGATTTTTGAAGGCGGTTGAATTAATTCAAAAAAATGCTGTCAGTTCTACAAACACAGATTGGATTACTATAGTGGATCATTGCGGTTTTTATGATCAAAGCCAGTTGATACATGACTTTAAATATTATATGAATATTTCACCAACAAAATTTTTGAAATTTCAAAGTGATATCTGCAGTTCAAAAGCAGATTAAATTTGGTTTTCGTTTTCTTACAATTGTACCCGTACCTTGCTTTCTAAATTTGTCATGTTTAATACTTAAAAGATAAAAATATGAAAAATTTAGTTATTTACGCGCATCCACATTCAGGTAGTTTAAATCATTTCTTCAAACAAACTATAGTTGAAAATCTTCAGGGATCAGATCAGGAAATTGTTATTCGTGATTTGAATGAAATCAATTTTAATCCGGTTTTGTCCCTGGAAGATATGAACGGACAAAGAATGGGAAAAGTTGCAGACGATGTTAAAGCTGAACAGGATTTTATTACATGGGCTGATCGTATTATTTTTATATACCCGATCTGGTGGACAGGAATGCCGGCAGTTATGAAAGGTTATATCGATCGTGTTTTTAGTTATGGATTTGCTTATCGATATGATCAGGGCGTTCAAAAAGGTTTATTAAGCGGAAAAAAAACGATCATTGTCAATTCGCACGGAAAATCAAATGCCGAATACGAAGCAATAGGAATGGATAAGGCCTTAACCTTAACATCTGATACTGGAATTTTTATTTATTCAGGATTAGAGATTCAAAAACACTTTTATTTTGATAAAGCTGACAGGGCTTCTGCTGAAGATATTTCGAAATGGGAATATGAATTAATCTCGATTTTAAAAGAAAATGAAATCCAAAAAATGCACTAGAATTCTAGGGAAAGTTGTTCCGGCAGGAGTCTGAAACTCATTCGGTGGTATTTTGTAGTTCCGTATTTTCTAATAGCTTCCCGATGTTCTTTGGTAGGATAACCTTTATTCTGTTTCCAATTATACATCGGGAATTCTTCATGAATTTGATCCATATATTCATCTCGATAAGTTTTGGCTAAAACAGAAGCTGCTGCAATACTTAAAAATTTTGCATCTCCTTTTATAATACTCTGATTGGGAATAGATTTTAAGAGCTCTATTTCAGTTAAAGAGAATTGTCTTCCAAAGCTGTTTTTCAAACCTAATTTTGCATTTAGGGAACGATTACCATCTACGATAATAAATTCAGGAACCTGATTTAACTTTAAAATGCATTCCTGCATTCCTTTCATCGAAGCATTTAGAATGTTTATTTCGTCTATTTCGTCTGGTAATAAATGCGTAACTGCAAAACAAACAGCATGTTGTTCTATAATTGGTTTTAATAATACTCTTGTTTTTTCAGACAATTGTTTACTGTCATTTAAAAACTGATTTTCAAAATCTGCAGGTAAAATAACTGCCGCTGCTGTTACTGGTCCTGCCAGACAACCACGTCCAGCTTCATCGGTTCCGGTTTCCATAACAAATCCGGAAAAATTTTTTGCAAGCATTTTCTCTTTATTTCTTTTAATTCACAAATATTATAAAATATTATAAAACAAAGTTCTGTATTTTTTTAAACAAAAATACTTGTAATTATCAAAAGTTTAAAAAAGCCACTTATTTTAATGATGTTCATAAAAGACAATATTGTTTTTTATGAGGTTGATTGTTTTATCAGTATAGTTGTTAAAAAAATGTTAACTATTTAATTTGATTAAATTGTAATTTATTCTAAATTAGAAGGAATATTGCTATTAAAAATGACAAAAGTTTGACTTTTTAAGACGTATATTAAAGGATGTTTAATAATTTACATTAAAATTAAGTTAAAATGATTTGTTAATTTAAGAAATATTTAAGATGTTTGCTCCATACTAATTCAAAATAAATTAAAATGAAATTAAAATTACAATGGATTTGTACGCTATTAGTAGCGTTGTCTATGCAGTTTTCTTTCGCTCAGGAGAGAACTGTTACTGGAAAGGTATCTGATAAAACAGGTGTCATTCCGGGAGTAAATGTTGCTGTAAAAGGATCAAAGGCAAATACTCAAACAGATTTTGACGGAAGTTATTCTGTAAAAGCAAAAACAGGAGATGTGTTAGTATTTTCATATGTAGGTATGAATAACAAACAAGTTACTGTTGGTACATCAAACACAGTAAATGTCGAATTGGAATCTGAGGCACAATTAATGAATGAGGTTGTGGTTGTTGGTTACGGTGTACAAAAGAGAAAAGAAGTAACCGGTTCTATCTCTAAAATTGCTGGAAAAGACATTTCTAACCTGGTAACTCCAAGTTTCGAAGGTGTTTTGGCTGGTAGAGCAACAGGGGTTCAGGTATTAACTAATACAGGTCTTCTTGGAGCTGCTCCAAAAATTAGAATTAGAGGTATTGGATCTATTTCAGGAAGTACAGAGCCATTAATTGTTGTAGATGGTATTCCTATTTATTCAGGTGATATTGGTGGTGTGTCAGCTACAAACGGTTTGGCAGATATCAACCCTGAAGATATTGAATCTTTTGATGTTTTGAAAGATGGTGCTGCAACGGCTATTTATGGTTCAAGAGCTGCAAATGGTGTAATCTTAATTACTACTAAAAGTGGAAAAAAAGGAACTTTAAAAGTTTCTTATTCAAGTGTTTTTGGTGTTGCTAGCGCAGCTAAAAAATATGATGTGTTACAAACTCCTGATTTCTTGGTTATTTCTAACGAAAAAAGAACAAATGCAGGACTAACTCCTTGGGCAGCTGGTAACACTTATAATACAGACTGGCAAAGTGCTGTTTTAAGAAATGCTCCTCAAACTACTCATAATCTTAATTTTAGTGGAGGTTCTGATAAAACAAAATACTATTTGTCTTTAGGAATTACGGATTTAGATGGTATCAATTTAGCAAATAGCATGAAAAAATATTCTGTTAGAGCTAATATCGATCAGGATGTAAACAGATGGTTAAGTTTTGGTACAAATTTAAATGTAAACAGAACTGAATACAATGGATTGAATAGTAGTGCAAGTGGTTTGTCAGGTAATATTTTTAATACCATCAGACAGTTACCAAATACACCAATTTATGATGCTCTTGACCCAACAGGATATAACCTTAATGCAAATAATACTGCTGTTGGTCAATGGGATAACTTAGCTGCTGTAGGAGATGCTATTACAAATATTGTATATGTTCTTGATCATAATAAATATAAATCAACAACAACAAGAATTATCGCTAGTGTATTTGCAAATGCAAAAATTACTTCTGACTTAAGTTATAAATTACAAGTTAGTGCTGATAATGCATCAACTGATGGGTATCAATACTGGAATCCTATTCATGGAGACGGACGTTCATTTAACGGATATGTTTACCAGGAAAATAGAAATCTTTTAAGATGGAACTGGCAAAATATTTTGAACTACAAGCATACTTTTGCTGAAGATCATAACCTTGGTTTAACAGGTGTTGCTGAGTATCAAAAATCACAAGATAAAACATTATGGGGTCAGGGAAGTGATATCATCAGTGATTTCTTCGATAAGAATTTAGTAAGTAATAGTTTTAACACTAAAGATACTGGTGGTGGTATTTTAGAAAAAGGAATTATATCATACTTAGGTCGTGCGACATATAACTATAAAGAGAAATATTTTATTCAGGGATCTCTTAGACGTGACGGAATTTCTCAGTTTGAATCAGATGTTAGATACCATAACTTTCCTGGAGTTTCTGCAGGTTGGACAGTTTCTAAAGAAGGATTCATGGAAGGAATTAGCGGTACCGTATCTGATTTGAAATTCAGAGGTTCTTATTCTGAAGTTGGTAACGTTGACGTTTTAAATAGTGCAGCTTACCCTTCAAAAGATCTTACAATTGGTTCTCCATATGCTAGTTCTAATGGTATTGGTTATTACCAATTTGGTAACCCTTTATTGCAATGGGAAACTTCTACAAAAATTGATTATGGTGTAGATTTAGGTTTGTTTAACAACCGTTTGACTTTAGCATTTGATTATTATAAAAATGATATTGATAATTTAGTTTTGGCAGCGCCAACTCCTCCTTCTATCGGTATTCCAAATAATACGATCAATCAAAACGTTGGTAAAATGTACAACCAGGGTTATGAGTTTGCTGCTAGTTTTAAAGCAATTAACAATGCAAACTTCTCTTGGGATGTTTCTTCTAACTTAACGCTTACTAAAAATAAAGTTACGGCTTTATATGGCGGACAACCAATTGTAGGTGGTTCATCTACAGATACTAATATTGCACCTAATATTATTATAAAAGAGGGAGAATCAATCAACTCTTTATATGGATATAGATATTGGGGAGTTAACAAAGCAAATGGTAACCCGGTTTATTACAAAGCTGATGGTAGTTTAGTACAAGGAAATCTTAATACAACAACTTATGCTGTTTATGATCCTGCTGATCCTGCTAATGTGGCAAAAACAGCTTCTTTAGCAACTGCTGATAAAACTATTTTAGGGAATACATTACCAACATATTACGGATCATTTACATCTACAATGAAATACAAAAATCTTGATTTTGGTTTTATGTTTAGATTTAGTGGAGGAAACAAAATTTTTAACTCTACAAGAAGAGAGTTAATGAACCAAAACTTCAATAATAACGGAACTGAAATTTTAGGAAGATGGCAAAGTGCTGATAATCCTGGAGACGGATGGACGCCAAGATTATTTGCAAGTTCAAATACATTTACAAACCTTTCAGGAAGTGCAACTACTCGTTTTGTTGAGAAAGGTGATTTTATCTCTCTTGATAATATTAGTTTAGGTTACACATTGCCTAAAATGTTGATGGATAAAATTGGTGTTGATACTTTTAGACTTTTTGTTCAGGGACAAAATATCTGGTTGATTTCAAACTATAAAGGTATAAATCCTGAAATGGAAACATCTGGAGTAGATGTTAATGGTACACCACGTGCTAAAGTGATATCAGTTGGATTAAATGTAAGTTTATAATAAAGACATATGAAAAATATAATAAAAACAATTCTACTTTCTGTAGTTGTACTCGGGATGAGCTCATGTACAGAAGAAAAAATATTGGATTTAAAACCAGTAAACAATATTCTAAGTCCTGATGCTTTTAAAACGCCTACTTTGATTTCTACCTATATGAATGGTGTTTATAATGCTGCCGCTATCGGACAATATAATGCTGCACCAACGCTCCCTAATGGTGGTAGAGGTTATGTTTGGGGAGCTGCGTTTGTAGAACAAGGTGAAACAAGAGGTGAAGATGTTGTAAATATGCAAACTTTTTACGAGTTAACATATAGAGGAACTTATGATCCAACAACGGCTAATAATGTTTACTACTGGGTTGATGGATACAGATTAATCAACAGATGTAACATTATGATCGAAGGATCAACAGATGCTGTTGCTAAGGGCATAATTACTCAGGCTGTAGCAAATGATTACATAGGACAATGTAAGTTTTTAAGAGCGATCACGCATTTAGAATTACTTACTTATTTTGCTAAACCATATTTTTTCACTCCTGGTGCTACTCATCCTGGTGTTCCTTACAGAGAAGTTGGGGTTAATACAAGTGAAGAAATTGCAACAGAAGCAGTAAAACCAAGAAATACAGTTGCTGAAGTTTATGCAAAAGTTTTGGCAGATTTAAATGATGCAGAAACTTTAATCACAACAGGTAACTCAACTACTTTTTCATCAAGAGTTGTAGGTAGAGCTTCTAAGTGGGCTGCAATTGCTTTCAAAACAAGACTTTATCTTCAAAAAAGAGATTGGGCAAATGTAATAGTTGAAGGAAATAAATTATCTGCAGCTTTTGCACTTACTGCTGATCCTTATGCTCCGTTTCAAAATACTACAGGTTCTGCGCCTAGTAACTCAGAGTCGATTTTTTCTATCCAGCACTCTGCTATATCTAATCCTGGTTCAAATGCTGCATTAGCTAGTATATTAAAAGATAGAGCATTAGTTTGTATTAGTCCAATTCTTTGGAGAGACCCTAAATGGTTAGCTGATGATAAACGTAGAGAAAATGGAAAGTTTATCTATACTCCTACTACCGGTATTAAATATTCTAATAAATATACAGACGTTACCAACAGAACAGATGCTGCTCCGGTTATCAGATATGCTGAGGTAGTATTGAATATGGCTGAAGCTCAGGCTCGTTTGTCTAATCCAACAGCTGCTTTGACTTTGTTAAACTCTGTAAGAAACAGATCTTTGGCTACTCCGGCTACTCAAGCTTATGTTGCTGCTGATTTCCCTACAGACGCTGCTTTGGTTGCAGGGATTCTTAAAGAAAGAAGAATTGAGTTTTTACAAGAAGGACGCAGATGGACAGATATTCATAGATTACAAGGTGACCCAATACAAGCTATTGCTGATGCTAATAAGGGAGTTCCTGCAAAATTTGCTAATGGTGCACCTGCTGCTGCTGCATATGTACTAGGAAATAGTTTTGCCGTTACTACTCCTATTGCTGCTATACCTTATGAGAGCTTTAAATTCTTGTGGCCAATACCACAAATTGAATTGAACACTAATCCAGGTTTAGGACAAAATCCAGACTGGTAGGATAAAAATAAATATTTTGATTTTTTTTGAAAGCCCTCAGCCACTTTTCTGGTTGGGGGTTTTTGCTTGAATAATATCGTTTGAAAAAGTTCTCAATAACAATGATTTGTTTTTTTATACGTTTTTATCTTTTACCTTTGCTTGACAAATTTTATCGAAATAAATTACATATAAAGCCATCAAATGAGAATATTCTTTTTTCTATATCTATTAGTTGTACCAACTTTATTGTTTTCTCAGGAAAAAACTACATCTAAAAATAGTTTGGATATGAATACTAAATATTCAAGTATAACAGATACTGTAAAAAAGAAAAAAGATAAAATTGCAACAATAGATCAATATCAGATTATTACTCTGGAACATGATACGACATATGTAGATACTTCGTTAACATTAAAAAGTGCATACAAACAAAACCACCTTCGAAAAGATGATTTTGGACTTTTGCCTTTTTCAAATATAGGGCAGACCTTTAATACTTTGCAATACAGTCGGACTAATTTTTCTCCATATCCTGAAATTGGTTTTGGTGGTAAACACTTTAATTATTTAGAGGCTGATCAAATCAATTATTATTCTGTAGCAACTCCATTAACAGAATTATTCTTTAATACAACAATAAACAAAGGTCAAAATGTAGATTCATTTATTACATTAAATACGTCTAAAAATCTTAATTTTTCTATTGCTTACAAAGGTTTGCGTTCAGAGGGAGATTATATAAATCAACTGGTTAGTGCGGGAAATTTCAGGTTTACAACAAGTTATGCGACCACAGATAGAAGATATGCTATAAATGCACATTATACCTATCAGGATATTTCTAATGAAGAAAATGGCGGAATAACAACACCTTCGGATTTTGAAAGTGATAATAAAGATTATAAAAATCGTCAAAGATTACAAGTATATCTTACAGATGCAAAGTCATTTTTAAAGGGAAAACGTTTGTTTTTTGATCATGCTTTTAGAATAAATCCAACTGATGGTAATAATAATTTATATGTAACTCATCAATTTAATTACGAGAATAAATTTTTCGAATACAATCAGGCAACAGTACTTTCTACTGTTGGTACAACCCCTGTACAACGTTTTGGTGAATCATATGTTACAAATGGTATAAATGATCAGACCCATTATGAACGATTATATAATAAGGCAGGAGTTGCTTATGAAAATTCTCTTTTAGGGAAATTCAATTTTTTTGTAGATGATTACAGATCTAATTATGAATATGGAAGAATTATAGTAAAAGATAGTGGAAAAACGATTATTCCGGATAATCTATTTCTTCAGATTAATAATGTAGGAGGACAATACGAATATCAGAAAAACAAATGGAATGGACGTTTTTTATATTCAAGATCAATTACAAATCAGTCATTATCTAATTTAGATGCTAAATTAAAATATGACTGGAACGAGAAAATTCAATTTGATTTTAGATATCGTAACATTAATAAATTACCTAATAATAACTACAATTTATATCAAAGTAGCTATGTAGAATATAACTGGTCTAATAATTTTAAAAACGAAAAGATCAATTCTCTTAGTGCCAGCGTTAATACACCTTGGTTAAATGGAGAAGTTCAATATACGGTACTAAAAGATCATTTGTATTTTGCTGATGTTTCATCACCGGCACAAATTGCTGCCAATACGCAAATTATAAATCCTGCGCAGTACGGAAATGCCATAAATTACTTAGAAATAAAAGCTAGTCGTGAATTTAAATTTGGTCGTTTTGCATTAGATAATACATTATTGTATCAAAAAGTAGATCAGTCAGATTTGATCTTAAATGTACCGGATTTTGTAACCAGAAATACATTTTATTACTCAGGTCATTTTTTTAAGAAAGCATTGTTTATGCAAACCGGAGTTGTTTTTAATTATTTTACAAAATATTACGGAAATGACTACAATCCGGTTGTAGGAGAATTTTTTGTTCAAAAAAACAAAGAAATTGGTGGTTATCCATTATTTGATCTTTTTGTGAATGCAAGAATTCGCCAAACCCGATTTTATTTTAAAGCAGAACATATAAATGCACTTTTTTCTAAAAGCGATTATTATTCAGCGCCTAACAATCCTTATCGTGATTTTGTTATCCGATTTGGTTTAGTTTGGAACTTCTTCCAATAAAACAGGCCTTCATTATATTAAAAACCAAATATTAAATTAGATAGAAATGGACTTTTCAAATAACATTTTAGAAACAATTGGTAATACACCATTGGTAAAACTCAACAAAATTGTTGCTGAAATTGATGCGTTAGTATTGGCAAAAGTCGAAACTTTTAATCCTGGAAATTCTGTAAAAGACAGAATGGCCGTAAAGATGATTGAAGATGCGGAGGCAGATGGCCGATTAAAACCCGGAGGGACTATTATTGAAGGAACTTCTGGAAATACCGGAATGGGATTAGCGCTTGTAGCTATCATTAAAGGGTATAAATTAATCTGTGTAATATCAGATAAACAGTCCAAAGAAAAAATGGATATTTTGCGTGCTGTAGGAGCTAAAGTTGTAGTTTGTCCTACTGATGTTGAACCAACAGATCCGCGTTCGTATTATTCGGTTTCAAAACGCTTGGCCGAAGAAACACCGAATTCATGGTATGTAAATCAGTACGATAATATGTCAAATTCTTTGGCACATTATGAACAAACCGGACCGGAAATCTGGAAACAAACTGATGGTAAAATTACTCATTTTGTGGTTGGAGTAGGAACTGGTGGAACTATTTCCGGAGTTGGAAAATACTTGAAAGAAAAAAATCCAAATATTAAGATTTGGGGAATCGATACTTACGGATCTGTTTTTAAAAAATACCATGAAACTGGAATTTTTGATGAAAACGAAATTTACTCCTATATCACAGAAGGAATTGGAGAAGATATCTTACCTAAAAATGTTGATTTTTCTTTAATCGACGGATTCACAAAAGTAACAGATAAAGATGCAGCTGTTTATACCAGAAAAATTGCTCTCGAAGAAGCTATTTTTGTTGGGAATTCTGCCGGTGCTTGTATAAAAGGTTTGCTGCAACTAAAAGAGCATTTTAAACCAGAGGATGTTGTTGTTGTATTATTTCATGATTCTGGAAGTCGCTATGTTGGTAAAATGTTTAATGATGACTGGATGCGCGAACGTGGTTTCCTAGAAGAAAATATTACAAAGGCCGAAGATGTTATTAAAGATCATATCGATAAAGAATTAATTGTTGTTCGTACAGAAGAATTAGTGTCGCACGCAATTGAGCGTATGCGTAAATACAAAATTTCACAAATCCCTGTTGTAGACATCAACGGATTTGTTGGTTCCGTAGATGAGACAGATTTGTTTAGAAGTTATGTTGCGGATAAGAACGTAGCCGAAAAACCAATTAAAGAAGTAATGGGTAAACCTTTCCCAATTGTAAAAATGGGAACTCCAATTGAAGAAGTTTCTAAATTATTTACTAAAGAAAACGATGCTGTATTAGTTGATCTTGGAAATGGTAATCATCATATTATTACGAAATATGATATCATTGGATCAATAAAATAAGATAGCTTTTAATAATTTTACAAAATCCATAAATCTAATTTTAGTGATTAGGTTTATGGATTTTTTAGCTTAATATATTCGAAAATGAATTTTACTGCAATAGATTTTGAAACTGCAACAGGACACCATCCATGCTCGGTTGGAATCGTTACTGTAGAGAACGGAATAATTATAGATGAATATGTTACTTTGATTAAACCTCCAAATAATATATATAATCCATTTACTATTCGTGTTCATGGAATTTATCCAAAGGATACTGTAAATGCAAAATCATTTGTACAAGTTTATCCTGAAATTGAAAAAAGATTAAAAAACAGAGTAGTTGTTGCACATAACGAAAGTTTTGATCGAAATGTTTTAACTAAATCTATGGCACTTTATGGGTTGAATTATGAAGATTTAAATATAGCCGAAAAGTGGGAATGTACCGTTAAGATATATAAAGCTAAAGGGTTTAAACCAACTAAATTAAGTGATTGTTGTCGGGAAATGAAAATTCAGTTGAATCACCACGAAGCATTATCTGATGCACGCGCATGTGCTAAATTATTTATGTTGAGATAATAAAAAACAATTTGTAAGATTAGTATTATTTTTATAAGTAAATTTAGGGTTTTTATAATAATATTAAAAGCCAAAAAAATGAAAGAAGATTTTCTTCATTATCTCTGGAGATTCAAGAAGTTTGACACACTAAATTTAAGAACTACTCAAGAAGAGCAGATTACAATCATTAAGACTGGAGATTATTTAGAACTTGCAGGACCTGATTTTTTTAATGCCCAAATAAAAATTGAAAATCAAAAATGGGCTGGAAATGTTGAAATTCATCTTAAATCATCTGATTGGTATGTTCATGGCCATGAAAATGATGTAGCTTATGAAAATGTGATTTTACATGTGGTTTGGGAACATGACACAGAAATATTTGGTAAAAACAACAGAAGAATTCCTGTTTTGGTATTAAAGAATTATGTTTCTTCAGAAATTCTGTCAAATTATAATTCTTTGGTAACCTCTAAATCCTGGATATTTTGCGAGAAAAGTATTGGGCAAATTGATGATTTTATATTTAAAAATTGGCAGGAAAGATTGTTTTTTGACAGACTGGAACGAAAATCAAAATTTATTTATGATCTATTAGAAGAAACAAATCAAGATTGGGAAGCTGTTTTATTTTTATTACTTGCAAAAAATTTTGGTTTAAATACCAATAGTAATGCCTTTTTGCAAATTGCAAAATCAATACCATTTCCGGTTATTAGAAAAGAAAGTTTTGAAATTGAAAATCTCGAAGCCTTATTTTTAGGTACCTCAGGTTTACTTGATGAAGAAAAAGAAGATGTCTATTTTACAGATTTGAAAATTAGGTATTATTACCTTTTAAATAAATACCAGTTAAAAAAGCATCATGTAGATTCAGTGCAATTTTTTAAGCATCGTCCGGATAATTTTCCAACGATTAGGCTGTCTCAACTGGCGAATTTATATCAGAAACATCAAAATTTATTTTCAAGAATAATAGTACTTAAATCGGTTAAAAGTGTTTATGATTTATTGAGTGTTAGCGCTAGTATATATTGGAAAAATCATTATCAGTTTGACAAAGAGAGCATAAAAAAGCCAAAATCTTTATCAAAATCTTTCTTGGATTTGATCATTATAAATACAATAATTCCTATTAAGTTTGCGTACTCAAATACAAGGGGTGAATCTATTACCGAAGAATTAATAACATTTATGAATGAAGTTACGCCTGAGAAAAATGCAATTATAGATAAGTTTAAATCCTTCGGAATTTCTTCAAAAAATGCTTTTGAAACCCAAACACTATTAGAACTTAAAAATGAATACTGCAATCATAAAGCATGTTTAAAATGTGCGCTTGGTATGGAATTGCTGAAGAGTAATAGGAATTAGAGAATTAGAAAATGAGTCAATGAGATAATTTTGTACTTTTGTTTTTCTTAGAAAATAATATAATCCTGAGCGAATGCGAAGGATAAAATATAAAATCAATTATGTCAGCTATTTTAAAACTCAAATTCTTTTTCGAAAAATACGGTTTTCATGTTTCTTCCAGATTAGCCGATAAGTTGGGTATGAGGGTAACTAGTGTAAGATTGTTTTTTATTTACATTTCGTTCGTTACAGCAGGTTTGGGGTTTGGAGTTTATTTAACTCTCGCTTTTTGGATTAGGCTAAAAGATTTAATTCGTGCAAAACGAACATCAGTTTTCGATTTATAAATCAATTTAGAACATAAAAAAAAGGATCATAAAGTTTATTTACTCTATGATCCTTTTTTATATCTGTTTAGAAAATTATTTCCCCGGATTATTCAGTTTACTGTTTTTCTTTCCATAAAGAAAGTAAATTGCTATACCTAATGCCATCCAGACTATAAGTCTAATCCAGCTTTCGTTAGGTAAAGAATACATTAAAGCCAAGCAAATTACGATACCAGCAATAGGTACAAATGGTACTAAAGGCGTTCTAAAAGATCTTGGAGCATCTGGCATTCTCTTACGCATAACCATTACACCAATACAAACAAGTACAAAGGCTAATAAAGTTCCTATACTTACCATGTGTCCTAAATCGCTTACCGGAACTAATCCAGCAAATAAACTTACAAATACTAAGAAGAAAAGGTTAGTTTTCCACGGAGTGCGAAATTTAGAGTGAATAGAACTGAAGAATGGAGGTAGTAAACCATCTTTACTCATGGTATAAAACACACGGCTTTGACCCAAAAGCATTACTAATATTACAGAAGTATAACCTGCTAAAATAGCTACAATTAAACCAGTTTGTAAAAAGTCGTAACCTGTTTTTGCAAAAGCAGTTGCAGCAGGTTTAGCATCACCGGCAAATTCTTTATAATTAACAAGACCTGTCATTACGTGAGCAAAAAACACATATAATAAGGTACATATAATAAGCGATCCTAAAATACCAATTGGCATTCCTTTTTGAGGGTTTTTAGCCTCTTGTGCAGCTGTAGATACAGCATCAAAACCAATAAAGGCAAAGAATACAGTTCCGGCACCAGCAGCAATACCTGACCATCCAAATTCACCAAAAACACCAGTGTTAGCCGGGATATAAGGAGTATAGTTTGATTGATCAATAAAACTCCATCCTAATACAATAAAAACAAGAACTACGGCAACTTTTACAACAACTAAAAAGTTATTTAAAGATGCAGATTCTTTTGTTCCTCTTATCAATAATAAAGATAACATAGATACAATGAAGATTGCAGGTAAGTTTACAATACCGCCTTCGATAACTGTACCGTCACTTAATTTAAGAGTTTCCCAGGGCGAACATATAAATTGATGAGGGAGGTGAATTCCGTATTTATTTAGTAACTCTAATAAGTAGCGGGACCAACTTACACCAACAGTTGCTGCTCCTAAAGCATATTCTAAAACTAAATCCCAACCAATAATCCAAGCCATAAATTCTCCCATTGTAGCATAAGAATATGTATATGCACTACCCGCAACCGGAATCATAGAAGCAAATTCTGCATAACAAAGTCCTGCGAAAGCACAACCAACTGCTGCTAAAATAAAAGAAAGAGTAACTGCAGGGCCAGCATGTTCTGCGGCAGCAATTCCTGTTAACGAGAATAATCCGGCTCCAATAATGGCTCCAACTCCAAGCGCAACAAGCGAGCGTGAAGACAGAGTCCTTTTTAAGCCTTTTTCAGATTCGGATGCTTCGTCAAGCAATACCGAAAGTGGTTTAGTTTTCCAAATTGACATACTATTATATTGGTTTATTGTTATTAAGCTCCAAATGTATCGTTTTTTGTAAAAAATAAAAACAATTATCTCTTTTTAAGTTATAAAATATTAAAATTTATGATAAAACCAGTGGTGATTATTCTTTAGAACCTGAGATTCATTAAATTAATTAAGCTTTAATAATGAAATGTGCAATTTTACAACTTGTGTTTTATTTAGTAATATTCTTGTTAAATTAATGTTTTTTGCTTTAATTTAGGCTTTCAATTAAGAATGTAAAACTGTATATAAAATGAATTTTAAAGGATTAATAAAAGATTTGAAGTTTACGCATCATCAACGTACAGGAATTTTTTTACTTTTTGCTATTATTATAGTGTTACAGACGATTTATTTTTTTATAGATTTTAGTTTGCCTGAAAAATCTTTTCCTGAAAAAGAAAAATGGATGTCTTTACAATCAGAAATTGATACTATGAAACTTATAAAATCAAAGGAGAAGCCTAAAATATACCTCTTTAACCCTAATTTTATTTCAGATTATAAAGGGTATAAATTAGGAATGTCTGTTTTGGAGATTGATCGTTTGTTAGCTTTTAGAAAAGAGAATAAATATGTAGCTTCTGCAAAAGAATTTCAGGATGTAACAAAAATTTCAGATTCATTGTTAATGGAGATCTCTCCACTTTTTAAATTTCCGGATTGGATTCAGAGCAAATCAAATTTTAAAATCAATAAAAAAGAATTTATTCAAAAGCCATTCTTCAAAAAAGAAAAAATAGTCGTTTTAGATATTAATCAGGCAAGTCAGGAAGATTTGGTTAAAATATATGGCATTGGTGAAGCTTTGTCTTTACGAATATTAAATCAAAAATCAATTTTAGGATGTTTTGTTTCTATGGAACAAATGAATGAAATTTGGGGACTTTCGCCCGAAGTTATAAATGAATTAAATACCCATTTTAAAGTAGTAATACCGGCAGATTTAAAAAAAATCTCCATAAATGAAGCCTCTTTAAAAGAATTATCTCAGTTTTCATATTTCAGATATACATTGGCAAAACAAATCGTAACATACAGAAGTATGAATGGAAATATTAATAATATTGAGGATTTATCAAAAATTAAAGGTTTTCCTGTTGATAAAGCAAAAATAATTAGTTTATATTTGGAGTTCTAAAAAATTAGCAAACAATGAACTTTGATTATAACGAAACGCAGTCAATGATTGCCCAATCTATAAAAGATTTTGCCGAAAAAAATATCAGACCAAACATTATGGAATGGGACGAAGCTCAAATTTTTCCAATTGACCTATTTAAAAAATTAGGCGAAATGGGATTCATGGGAGTTTTAGTTCCTGAAGAATTTGGAGGATCAGGATTAGGGTATCATGAGTATATTACAGTTGTTGAGGAAATTTCAAAAGTAGATCCTTCAATTGGACTTTCTGTTGCGGCTCACAATTCTTTATGTACAAATCATATTCTTACTTTTGGAAATGAAGAACAAAAGAAAAAATGGCTGCCTAAACTTGCTACGGCCGAACATATTGGAGCATGGGGTTTAACAGAGCACAATACGGGGTCTGATGCCGGAGGAATGAATACAACAGCCGTAAAAGATGGTGATGAATGGATTGTAAACGGAGCTAAGAATTTTATCACGCATGCTATTTCTGGGGATATTGCTGTAGTGATTGTGCGTACGGGAGAAAAAGGAGATTCTAAAGGGATGACTGCTTTTGTTTTTGAAAAAGGGATGAAAGGATTTACTTCTGGAAAAAAAGAAAATAAACTTGGAATGCGTGCCAGTGAAACTGCAGAGTTGGTTTTTGATGGCTGTCGTGTTCCTGACGCAAATAGATTAGGAGAAGTAGGTCAGGGATTTGTTCAGGCAATGAAAATACTTGATGGAGGTCGTATTTCAATTGGAGCCTTGTCATTAGGAATTGCAAAAGGGGCCTATGAAGCGGCTCTTAAATACTCTAAAGAAAGACATCAGTTCGGTCAGCCTATTAGTAGTTTTCAGGGAATTTCGTTTAAATTAGCTGATATGGCAACAGAAATCGAAGCTTCTGAATTACTGCTTCATAAAGCTGCTTTCTTAAAACAACAGCATAAACCAGTGACTACACTTGGAGCAATGGCAAAAATGTATGCTTCAGAAGCCTGTGTGAAAATTGCAAACGAAGCCGTTCAAATTCACGGAGGTTATGGTTACACAAAAGATTATCCAGTAGAGAAATTTTATCGAGATTCAAAACTATGTACTATAGGAGAAGGAACTACTGAGATTCAGAAATTAGTTATTTCCAGAAATTTGCTAAAAGAATAAAGAATAAAGAATAAAGAATAAAGAATAATGAATAATGAATAATGAATAATGAATAATGAATAATGAATAATGAATAATTTTTTGCTTAATTGTCTAGTTATAAGTGATATATTTTTAAGTATGTTCTCTTTTTTCTATCTTCTTTTTTCTTTTAAAAAATAATTCGTAATTCATGACTCATAATTCATAATAAATATATACTTTTGCACCCTTAACGAGAGGAGGTGTCAATATTATGTTAATTATACCAATTAAAGACGGAGAAAATATAGATAGAGCATTAAAGCGCTATAAAAGAAAATTTGATAAAACAGGAACTGTTCGTCAATTAAGAGCACGTACTGCTTTTATTAAGCCTTCTGTTATCAAAAGAGCACAAATTCAAAAAGCTGCTTACATCCAAAACATGAGAGATGGTTTAGAGAGTTAGTATTAGCTTTTCAAGAATAATTACCGTTAGTTGTCAAATTTTGATACTAACGGTTTTTTTATGCTTAATTTTGAGATAAATAATATTCTTTTAGAGTTGGAACATGAGTTTGTGTGAAATGAAAAAGTATCTATTCTTATGAAGTCAAATAAAGAGGCGTTTCGTGATTATCTTCAATTAGAGAAAAAATATTCTCCACATACAGTCAATGCGTATTTGAATGATATTCTTTTTTTTGAAACATTCAATAAAATTCATTTTGAGCAGGAGAATATAGAACAGGTAAATTATAGTCAGATTAGGAGTTGGATTGTTTCACTTGTTGATGAGGATATTTCGAATGTTTCTGTAAATCGAAAAATGTCTTCTTTAAAAGCATTTTATAGATTCCTTCTAAAAACAAAACAAATAGAGGTGAGTCCAATGTTGAAGCATAAAGCTTTGAAAACACCTAAAATTGTTCAGATTCCTTTTTCTGAAAAAGAATTAACAGATCTCATGCGTGAAGTTGGTAGTCCTGATGGGTTTGAGGAAATAAGGGATAAGCTTATTGTAGATCTTTTTTATACAACCGGAATGCGTAGGGCAGAGCTGATCCATCTGATGAAGTATAATGTTGATTTGTCTAATAATGTTATTAAGGTTTTGGGTAAGAGAAATAAAGAACGTATAATTCCTGTTTTGCCAATTATTGTTGAGCAGTTTAATTTGTATTTGCAGGAAAGAGCTTCTGTTGAAAATATAGTTAATGAAGATTATTTTTTTATTTCGGCAAAAGGGTTAAAATTGAGTGAATCTTTTGTGTATCGATTAATAAATTCATACTTTAGTAAAGTCTCCGAAAAGGTAAAAAAGAGTCCGCATGTGCTTCGGCATACTTTTGCTACTCATTTATTAAATAACGGAGCAGATTTAAATTCAGTAAAAGAATTATTAGGACATTCAAGTTTGGCATCTACGCAGGTTTATACTCATAATAGTTTATCAGAACTTAAAAAGGTGTATGGAGATGCGCATCCAAGGAATAAATAATGATTCTAAAATGTTTATTAACCCTAAAATTTGTATTATGAAGGTAGATGTTCATGCAGTTAACTTTACTGTTGACAGAAAGTTGGTGGATTTTATTCAGGAAAGAATGGATAAATTAGAAAAATATTACGATCGAGTTGTTTCGGCTGACATTTTTTTAAAAGTCGAACGAACCAGTGATAAGGAGAATAAGGCAGTAGAGATTAAGATTAATGTTCCTGGAGATGAATTTTTGGTTAAAAAGCAATGCAAGACATTTGAAGAGGCAGTCGAACTTTCGGCGGAATCTTTGGAACGTGTATTGGTAAAAAGGAAAGAAAAAATAAGAGCACACATATAATTGAAAATTTTTTTTAAAAAATGTTTTGATTCAAAGATAAAATAGCTACATTTGCAGTCCGTTAGAAATAGCGGACTTTTTTATTGATATTGCCAGCGTAGCTCAGTTGGCTAGAGCAGCTGATTTGTAATCAGCAGGTCGTGGGTTCGAGTCCCTCCGCCGGCTCAAAATATTTCAAATACGATTTGAAATTTGTTCATGCAATTATTGATAAAAAATGGGGAGATACTCAAGCGGCCAACGAGGGCAGACTGTAAATCTGCTGTGTGAACTTCGCAGGTTCGAATCCTGCTCTCCCCACAAAATGAATTTTAGATTATGTTTTTCGGATTTTGGATGAATAAGACAAAATGCTGAATTAGGCTCTTAAATCAAGGATTCTGCCGGTGTAGCTCAGGGGTAGAGTGCTTCCTTGGTAAGGAAGAGGTCTCGGGTTCAATTCCCGACATTGGCTCAAGTAAGTAGGAAATTGAAATTAATATATAACTAAGATTAAAAATTAAGTAAAATGGCAAAGGAGAATTTTAATCGTTCCAAACCGCACTTAAACATAGGTACAATTGGACACGTGGATCACGGAAAAACTACATTAACTGCAGCAATTACAAAAGTATTGTCTGATGCTGGTTACTGTCAAGCAAAATCGTTTGATCAAATCGATAACGCTCCAGAGGAGAAAGAAAGAGGTATTACTATTAATACATCACACGTAGAGTATGAAACAGCTAACCGTCACTACGCTCACGTTGACTGTCCAGGTCACGCGGATTACGTAAAGAACATGGTTACTGGTGCTGCTCAAATGGACGGAGCTATCTTAGTAGTTGCTGCTACAGATGGTCCAATGCCACAAACTCGTGAGCACATCCTTTTAGGTCGTCAGGTAGGTATTCCAAGAATCGTTGTTTTCATGAACAAAGTGGATATGGTTGATGATGCTGAATTGTTAGAGCTTGTTGAAATGGAAATTAGAGATTTATTATCTTTCTACGAATATGATGGAGATAATGGTCCTGTAGTTCAAGGTTCTGCTTTAGGAGGATTAAATAATGATCCTGCTTGGGTACCAAAAATCATTGAATTAATGGAAGCTGTTGATGCTTGGATCGAAGAGCCAGTGCGTGACGTAGCTAAACCATTCTTGATGCCGGTTGAAGATGTATTTACAATTACTGGTCGTGGAACTGTTGCTACAGGTCGTATCGAAACAGGTATTGCTAATACAGGAGATCCAGTTGAAATCATTGGTATGGGAGCTGATAAATTAACTTCTACTATTACAGGAGTTGAGATGTTCCGTAAAATCCTTGATAGAGGTGAAGCTGGAGATAACGTAGGTTTATTGTTAAGAGGTATTGATAAAGAATCTATCAAAAGAGGAATGGTTATCATTAAGCCAGGATCAGTAAAACCACACGCTACTTTCAAAGCTGAGGTTTATATCTTGAAAAAAGAAGAAGGTGGACGTCATACTCCATTCCATAATAACTACCGTCCACAGTTCTACGTACGTACAACTGACGTAACAGGAGTTATTACTTTACCAGAAGGAGTAGAGATGGTAATGCCAGGAGATAACTTGACTATCAATGTTGCTTTGTTAAGCCCAATCGCAATGAGCGTAGGTTTACGTTTTGCTATCCGTGAAGGTGGTAGAACTGTAGGTGCAGGTCAGGTAACTGAAATCGTAGGATAATCCTATAAAATTATAAAAAGCCAGTTGATTTTCTTAATTGATATCACTGGCTTTAATTACGGGCGTAGTTCAAGGGTAGAATAGCGGTCTCCAAAACCGTTGATGGGGGTTCGAATCCCTCCGCCCGTGCAATAAAAAATATATCAAATGACAAAAGTTACGAATTATTTATCAGAGGCTTTCGAAGAGTTAAAGTCAAATGTTACTTGGCCAGCTTGGGCTGAGGTTCAAAAATTGACAATTGTTGTGGCTGTATTTTCGGTTTTATTCGCCTTGGCAACATGGGGAGTAGACGAATTTTTTGCAAAAGCTTTGGCTGGATTTTTTAACTGGTTAAAAGGATAATTTTTTTGTGATGGCAGATAATAATGTGAAAAAATGGTACGTAGTTAGAGCTGTAAGCGGACAAGAAAATAAAGTCAAAGCTTATATCGAAACTGAGATTGCCAGATTAGGTATGGGTGATTATGTTTCCCAAGTTTTAGTACCTACGGAAAAAGTAGTTACTGTAAAAGAAGGAAAGAAAATGTCTAAGGATAAAGTTTATTTCCCTGGATATGTTATGATCGAAGCCAATTTAGTTGGTGAGATACCTCATATTATTAAGTCTATTACTAGTGTAATTGGATTTTTAGGTGAGATCAAAGGCGGAGAACCTGTTCCTTTGAGACTTTCTGAAGTAAATAGAATGTTAGGTAAAGTAGATGAGTTAGCTGTAAATACAGATACTCGTGCTATTCCTTTCAACTTAGGAGAAACTGTTAAAGTGATCGATGGTCCTTTCAATGGCTTCAACGGAACGGTTGAAAAAATCAATGAAGAAAAGCGTAAACTTGAAGTTATGGTGAAGATTTTCGGAAGAAAAACTCCATTAGAATTGAGTTTTATGCAAGTTGAAAAAGTATAATTTTTGTTACATCTATAATAACCACTGTAATCGCTTCCAATGATTATGGTGTTAAATTTTTTAAAAAATGGCTAAAGAAATTAGTAAGGTAGTTAAACTACAAGTTAAGGGAGGTGCTGCGAATCCGTCGCCACCGGTTGGACCTGCTTTAGGAGCTGCTGGGGTTAATATCATGGAGTTCTGTAAGCAGTTCAATGCTAGAACACAAGATAAACCTGGCAAAATATGCCCAGTACAAATTACTGTGTATAAAGACAAATCATTTGATTTTGTTGTTAAGACTCCTCCAGCTGCTGTCCAATTATTGGAAGCTGCAAAGCTAAAGTCTGGATCAGGTGAACCAAATCGTAAAAAAGTAGCTAGTGTTACTTGGGACGTTATCAAAGCTATCGCTGAAGATAAAATGGTAGATCTAAATGCATTCACAATCGAATCTGCAATGAGCATGATCGCTGGAACTGCTAGATCTATGGGTATAACTGTATCAGGAGATGCTCCTTTTTAATTAAGAGAAAGAAATGGCAAAATTAACAAAAAAGCAAAAAGAGGCTGCTTCAAAAATTGAAAAGAACAAACTATACTCTTTAAAAGATGCAGCTGCATTAATTAAAGTTATAGCTTCTGCAAAATTTGATGAGTCTGTTGATATCGCAGTTCGTTTGGGTGTAGATCCAAGAAAAGCGAATCAAATGGTTAGAGGTGTAGTTACATTACCTCACGGAACAGGTAAAGACGTTAAAGTATTAGCATTGGTTACTCCAGATAAAGAAGCGGAAGCTAAAGAAGCTGGGGCTGATTATGTAGGTCTTGACGATTATTTACAAAAAATTAAAGATGGTTGGACAGATGTTGATGTTATCATCACTATGCCAGCTGTAATGGGTAAATTAGGTCCATTAGGTCGTATTTTAGGACCTAGAGGTTTAATGCCAAACCCTAAAACAGGTACTGTAACTATGGATGTTGCAAAAGCTGTTCAAGAGGTAAAAGCTGGTAAAATTGACTTTAAAGTTGATAAAACTGGTATCGTACATGCAGGAATTGGTAAAGTTTCTTTTGGAGCTGAGCAAATTTATGACAATGCACACGAAATTATTCAAACATTAATCAAACTTAAACCAACTGCTGCTAAAGGTACCTATATTAAAGGTATTCACCTTACAAGCACTATGAGTCCTGCAATTGCATTGGACCCTAAAGCAGTATAATTGGTAGTTAATAATTTTTAGTATGACTAGAGAAGAAAAATCAATCGCGATTGAAGATTTAACTGCACAGTTAGCTGGTACAAATATTATTTATGTATCTGATATTTCTGGATTAAACGCAGAAACAACTTCAAACTTGAGAAGAGCTTGCTTTAAAGCAGGTATTAAATTAGAGGTTGTAAAAAATACTTTGCTTGCAAAAGCAATGGAAGCTTCTGCTAATGACTATGGTGATTTACCTTCAGTATTGACAGGTAACAGTGCTATATTTATTTCAGATGTTGCAAATGCACCTGGAAAAATAATTAAAGATTTCAGAAAAAAATCAGCTAAACCTGTATTAAAAGGAGCTTATATTAATTCTGAAATTTATATTGGAGATGATCAATTAGATGCATTAGCAACTATCAAATCTAAAGAAGAACTTCTTGGAGAACTTATTGGATTATTGCAATCACCAGCACAAAGAATTATTTCAGCTTTACAAAACAAATTCGCTGGTAGCGAAGAAGAAGCTGAAGCATAATAATTCGTACGAGGAATTTAATTTCCTTGTAGCTTAATTAGCGCACAATAAATAAATTATATTTTACAAATCATTTTAAACGATAGAAAAAATGGCAGATTTGAAACAATTCGCAGAACAATTAGTTAACTTAACAGTTAAAGAAGTTAACGAATTAGCAACAATATTAAAAGACGAGTATGGTATCGAGCCTGCTGCTGCAGCTGTAGTAGTTGCTGCTGGTGGTGGAGAAGGTGCTGCTGAAGAAGCACAAACTGAATTTACAGTTGTATTAAAAGAAGCTGGAGCTTCTAAATTAGCAGTTGTGAAATTAGTAAAAGAACTTACAGGTTTAGGTTTGAAAGAAGCTAAAGATGTAGTTGACGGTGCTCCAAGTAACGTTAAAGAAGGTGTTTCTAAAGAAGAGGCTGAAGGTCTTAAAAAATCATTAGAAGAAGCTGGAGCTGTAGTTGAGCTTAAATAATTCAACTCAGTTTTAAGAACTAGGTTTAGGTCTTGAGTGAACGCTCAATGGCCTAAACCATTTTTCGTATAATAAAATATATCAAGTTTTATTATCAAATAGTTTAAAATACGAAAAAGTTTTTGATCAATACGAAGAAAAAAAATTGAACTGTTTTACTGGTTTATTTTTAAAGATGTATTGATTATAATAAGAAAGTATAGATTAAACAGTGTGTGTTTACACAAAAAATTACTTTTTTTTAATCAAAATTTTGTCCATTGATGATAACAAATCAGACTGAAAGATTGAATTTTGCCTCTACAAAAAATATTCCTGACTATCCAGATTTCTTAGATGTTCAGGTTAAATCTTTTAAAGATTTTTTTCAATTAGAAACTAAATCTGATGAAAGAGGCAACGAAGGGTTATACAACACCTTCATGGAAAACTTCCCAATTACAGATACAAGAAATAACTTTGTATTGGAGTTCCTAGATTATTTTGTAGATCCGCCACGTTATACAATTCAAGAATGTATAGAGAGAGGTCTTACTTATAGTGTGCCTTTAAAAGCCAGGTTAAAACTATATTGTACAGATCCAGAACACGAAGATTTTGAAACTATTGTACAAGATGTTTATCTTGGAACAATACCTTATATGACTCCAAGTGGTACTTTTGTTATCAATGGTGCTGAGCGTGTAGTAGTATCTCAACTACACCGTTCTCCTGGAGTTTTCTTTGGTCAATCATTCCACGCAAATGGAACAAAACTTTATTCTGCCAGAGTAATTCCTTTTAAAGGATCCTGGATAGAATTTTCTACAGATATCAACAGCGTAATGTATGCTTATATCGATAGAAAGAAAAAATTACCGGTTACGACTTTATTCCGTGCAATTGGATTTGAAAGAGACAAGGATATCCTTGAAATTTTCGACCTTGCTGAAGAAATTAAAGTTTCTAAAACAGGTATTAAAAAATATATTGGAAGAAGACTTGCTGCACGTGTATTGAACACTTGGCACGAGGATTTCGTTGATGAAGATACCGGTGAGGTAGTTTCTATCGAACGTAACGAAATTATCCTTGATCGTGATACTATTATCGACAAAGATAATGTTGAAGAAATCATTGATTCTAACGTTAAATCTATTTTGTTACACAAAGAGGATAATAATCAGGCAGATTATGCTATTATCCACAATACGTTACAAAAAGATCCAACAAACTCTGAAAAAGAAGCTGTTGAGCACATCTACAGACAATTGCGTAATGCAGAACCGCCTGATGAAGAAACTGCTCGTGGTATTATAGATAAATTGTTCTTCTCTGATCAACGTTATAACTTAGGTGAAGTTGGTCGTTACAGAATGAACAAAAAACTTGGTTTAGATATCCCTATGGAGAAGCAAGTGCTTACCAAAGAAGATATTATTACCATTGTAAAATATTTGATCGAATTGATCAACTCTAAAGCAGAGATTGATGATATTGATCACTTATCAAACCGTCGTGTTAGAACAGTTGGAGAACAATTGTCTCAACAATTCGGTGTTGGTTTAGCACGTATGGCTAGAACTATTCGTGAGAGAATGAACGTTAGAGATAACGAGGTGTTTACACCAATCGATTTGATTAATGCTAAAACATTATCATCGGTTATCAACTCTTTCTTTGGTACAAACCAGTTATCTCAATTCATGGATCAAACGAATCCATTAGCTGAGATTACGCACAAAAGAAGACTTTCTGCCCTTGGACCTGGTGGACTTTCGAGAGAGAGAGCTGGTTTCGAGGTTCGTGACGTTCACTATACACACTATGGTCGTTTATGTCCGATTGAAACTCCAGAGGGACCAAACATTGGTTTGATTTCATCTCTTGGTGTTTATGCAAAAGTTAACGGAATGGGTTTCATCGAAACTCCTTACCGTAAAGTTACAGATGGTGTAGTCGATTTAGAAAGTACACCTATCTATTTAAGTGCTGAAGAAGAAGAAGGTAAAATGATTGCTCAGGCAAACATTGAAATGGATGCTACAGGTAAAATTACAGCGAGTAATGTTATTGCTCGTGAGGAAGGTGACTTCCCGGTTGTAGAACCTTCTGCAGTACATTATACAGACGTTGCGCCTAACCAGATTGCTTCGATTTCGGCTTCATTAATTCCTTTCCTGGAACATGATGATGCGAATAGAGCCTTGATGGGATCTAACATGATGCGTCAGGCGGTTCCTTTGATCCGTCCGGAAGCACCAATTGTTGGTACAGGTTTAGAGCGTCAGGTAGCTTCAGATTCAAGAGTATTAATTAATGCTGAAGGAGATGGAACTGTAGAATATGTTGATGCAAACATCATTACTATCAAATACGACCGTACTGAAGAAGAAAGAATGGTAAGTTTTGATGCTGATGAAAAAACATACAACTTAATTAAATTTAGAAAAACCAATCAAGGAACAAGTATTAACCTGAAACCAATTGTAAGAAAAGGTGACAGAGTAATTCTTGGTCAGGTATTATCAGAAGGATATGCTACTCAAAATGGTGAATTAGCTTTAGGTAGAAACTTAAAAGTTGCGTTCATGCCATGGAAAGGGTATAACTTTGAGGATGCGATTGTAATCTCTGAAAAAGTAGTTCGTGATGATATTTTTACTTCTATCCACGTTGATGATTATTCATTAGAGGTTAGAGATACTAAGTTAGGAAATGAAGAGTTAACAAATGATATTCCTAACGTTTCTGAAGAAGCTACTAAAGATTTAGATGAAAACGGTATGATCAGAATTGGAGCAGAGGTTAAACCTGGCGACATTTTGATCGGAAAAATTACACCAAAAGGAGAATCAGATCCTACTCCTGAGGAGAAATTGCTTCGTGCAATCTTCGGAGATAAAGCAGGTGATGTAAAAGATGCTTCATTAAAAGCTTCTCCATCTTTACACGGTGTAGTTCTTGACAAAAAATTATTTGCAAGAGCCGTAAAAGATAAACGTAAACGTACTCAGGATAAAGATGCTTTAGGTGCTTTAGAAATGGAATTCGAAACTAAATTTGTTGAATTAAAAGACAGATTGGTTGAGAAATTATTCTTGATCGTGAACGGAAAAACATCTCAGGGTGTAATGAACGATTTGGGTGAAGAAGTTTTACCAAAAGGTAAAAAATATACTCAAAAAATGCTTTACGCAGTAGAAGATTTTGCTCACTTAAGCAAAGGTCAATGGGTTGCCGATGACGCTACTAACAAAATGGTTAATGATTTAATTCATAACTATAAAATTAAGCTGAACGACTTACAAGGATCTTTAAGAAGAGAAAAATTCACTATTACAGTTGGAGATGAATTACCATCTGGAATCTTGAAATTAGCGAAAATTTACATCGCTAAAAAACGTAAACTGAAAGTAGGGGATAAAATGGCAGGACGTCACGGTAACAAAGGTATTGTTGCAAGAATCGTTCGTCATGAAGATATGCCTTTCCTTGAAGACGGAACACCGGTTGATATCGTATTGAATCCACTTGGGGTACCTTCACGTATGAACATTGGTCAGATTTATGAGACTGTTCTTGGATGGGCTGGACAAAATTTAGGTAGAAAATTTGCTACTCCAATTTTTGATGGTGCTTCTTTAGATCAAATCAATGCTTTGACTGATGAAGCTGGGGTACCACGTTTTGGACATACACACCTTTATGATGGTGGTACTGGAGAGCGTTTCCATCAAGCTGCAACTGTGGGAGTAATTTACATGCTTAAATTAGGACACATGGTTGATGATAAGATGCACGCACGTTCTATCGGACCATACTCGTTGATCACTCAACAACCACTTGGAGGTAAAGCTCAATTTGGAGGTCAGCGTTTTGGAGAGATGGAGGTTTGGGCACTTGAGGCTTATGGAGCATCAAGTACGCTACGTGAAATCTTAACAGTTAAATCGGATGACGTTATTGGTAGAGCTAAAACTTACGAGGCTATCGTTAAGGGAGAATCTATGCCAGAACCAGGATTACCAGAATCATTCAATGTATTAATGCATGAATTAAAAGGTCTTGGACTTGACATTCGTTTAGAAGAATAAATAAAGTTTTAAGTTACAGTCTCAGTATTCAGTTTGCACTGAAAGCTGAGACTGAAGCTGTTTATTAAAATAAAAGTTTTTAGGATTTATACCCGTAAACCGTTCCGATTTTTTATTTAAACCTGAAAAGTTTTATAATTAGCACTTCAAAATTGACGTTTGAAGTTTAGAGAAGTAATCCGTGGTAGCGACTAATAATTTATTTTTTAAGAGAAATTATTAGTTAAAATCAATTTTTTAATTGCAGATAAATCAATAGTAAAAACTATGATGAATAATAGAAATAATAATAAAGATAAAAATCCGGTTAAAAGATTTAATAAAATCTCAATTGGATTGGCTTCACCTGAATCTATCTTGAAAGAATCAAGAGGAGAGGTTTTGAAACCAGAAACGATCAACTACAGAACTCACAAACCAGAACGTGACGGACTTTTCTGCGAAAGAATCTTCGGACCTGTTAAGGATTTTGAGTGTGCTTGTGGTAAATATAAAAGAATTCGTTACAAAGGTATTATTTGCGACCGTTGTGGTGTTGAAGTTACGGAGAAAAAAGTACGTCGTGACAGAGTAGGACACATCAACCTTGTTGTGCCAATTGCTCATATCTGGTACTTCCGTTCTCTTCCAAACAAAATTGGTTATATCCTTGGTCTTCCATCTAAGAAATTAGATATGATCATTTACTACGAAAGATATGTAGTAATTCAGGCAGGTATTGCTAAAAATGCAGATGGAGAATCATTACAAAGATTAGATTTCTTAACTGAAGAAGAATATTTGAATATTTTAGATACTCTTCCGCAGGAAAACCAATATTTAGATGACATGGATCCTAATAAATTTGTTGCCAAAATGGGAGCAGAATGTATTATGGATTTATTAGCACGTATCGACTTAGATGAGTTGTCTTACCAATTGAGACATAGTGCTAACAATGAAACATCTAAACAACGTAAAACTGAAGCTTTAAAAAGATTACAAGTTGTTGAGTCTTTCCGTGAGTCTAACTTAAACCGCGAAAACCGTCCTGAGTGGATGATTATGAAAGTGGTTCCTGTTATTCCACCAGAATTACGTCCGCTTGTGCCACTTGATGGAGGTCGTTTTGCAACTTCAGATTTAAATGATTTATACCGTCGTGTAATCATCCGTAACAACCGTCTGAAAAGATTAATGGAGATTAAAGCTCCGGAAGTTATCTTAAGAAACGAGAAACGTATGTTACAGGAATCTGTAGATTCATTATTTGACAACACGCGTAAAGCTTCTGCTGTTAAAACAGAATCTAACAGACCATTAAAATCATTATCTGATTCCTTAAAAGGTAAGCAAGGACGTTTCCGTCAAAACTTACTTGGAAAACGTGTGGATTATTCTGCTCGTTCGGTAATTGTTGTTGGTCCTGAATTAAAATTATTCGAATGCGGATTGCCAAAAGATATGGCATCTGAGTTATACAAACCTTTCGTTATCCGTAAATTGATTGAAAGAGGTATTGTTAAAACAGTAAAATCTGCTAAGAAAATTATAGACAAAAAAGAGCCGGTAGTTTGGGATATCCTTGAAAATGTAATTAAAGGTCACCCGGTATTACTTAACCGTGCTCCTACGTTGCACAGACTTGGTATCCAAGCTTTTCAACCAAAATTAATTGAAGGAAAAGCGATCCAATTACACCCATTAGTATGTACGGCTTTCAACGCCGATTTTGATGGGGATCAGATGGCAGTTCACTTACCATTAGGACCAGAGGCTATTTTAGAGGCACAATTATTAATGTTGGCTTCTCACAATATCCTGAATCCTGCAAATGGTGCTCCAATTACTGTACCTTCTCAGGATATGGTCTTGGGTCTATATTATATGACCAAAGAACGTATCTCTACACCAGAACACATAATTTTAGGTCAAGACTTAACATTCTATTCTGCTGAAGAAGTAAATATTGCATTAAACGAAGGAAGATTAGAATTGAATGCTCGTGTGAAAATTAGAGCAAAAGATTTTAATGAAGCCGGAGAATTGGTATACAAAATTATCCAAACAACTGCAGGACGTGTATTATTTAACGAAGTAGTACCTGAAGCAGCCGGATATATCAATGATGTATTGACTAAGAAAAACCTTAGAGATATTATTGGACACATTTTAAGTGTGACTAATGTACCTACTACTGCTGCTTTCTTGGACAATATGAAAGATATGGGTTATAAATTCGCATTTAGAGGAGGATTATCATTCTCTTTAGGTGATATTAGAATTCCAGAACAAAAAACTAAATTAATTGCAGATGCCAGAGAGCAAGTTGAAGGTATTTCTGTGAATTATAACATGGGTCTTATTACCAATAACGAGCGTTACAACCAGGTTATTGACGTATGGACTTCTGCAAATGCTCAGTTAACAGAATTAGCAATGAAAAATATTAGAGAAGACCAACAAGGTTTCAACTCTGTATATATGATGCTTGACTCTGGGGCGAGGGGTTCTAAGGAACAGATTCGTCAGTTAACAGGTATGCGTGGTTTGATGGCTAAGCCTAAAAAATCTACTGCCGGTGGTGGTGAGATTATTGAAAACCCGATTCTTTCTAACTTTAAGGAAGGTCTTTCGATCCTTGAGTACTTCATTTCTACTCACGGTGCTCGTAAAGGACTTGCGGATACTGCTCTTAAAACTGCCGATGCTGGATACTTAACAAGAAGGCTTCATGACGTATCACAAGATGTTATTGTTAACATCGAAGATTGTGGAACATTAAGAGGTGTTGAAGTTTCTGCTTTGAAGAAAAATGAGGAAATTGTTGAATCTTTAGGAGAAAGAATTTTAGGACGTGTTGCATTGCAAGATGTTATTAATCCTCTTACTAATGAAGTTCTGGTTGAATCCGGACAACAAATTACTGAAGCAATCATGAGAGTTATCGAAGCTTCTCCGATTGAAAGAGTAGAAGTAAGATCTCCATTAACTTGTGAAGCTTTAAAAGGTATTTGTGCTAAATGTTACGGTAGAAACTTAGCTACTGGTAAGATGACACAAAGAGGTGAAGCTGTAGGAGTTATTGCTGCTCAGTCTATTGGAGAACCAGGTACACAGTTAACACTTCGTACGTTCCACGTTGGAGGGGTTGCCGGAGGTATTTCTGAAGAGTCTAGTATTGTTACAAGATTCAACGGTAGACTTGAGATTGAAGATTTAAAAACTGTAAAAGGTGAAGACAGTGAAGGTAATGCGGTAGATATCGTAGTATCACGTTCAACTGAGTTAAAATTAGTTGACGAGAAAACTGGAATCGTCTTAAATACACACAATATTCCTTACGGATCTAGTATTTTCGTTAAGGACGGTGAAGTAGTTACTAAAGGATCTGTGATCTGTAAGTGGGATCCATATAATGGTGTAATTGTTTCTGAATTTACTGGTAAGATTGCTTACGAGGATTTAGAGCAAGGACAATCGTTCATGGTTGAAATCGATGAGCAAACAGGATTCCAGGAAAAAGTAATTTCTGAAGCAAGAAATAAAAAATTAATTCCAACTTTATTGGTTTACGGTAAAGAAGGTGAATTGATTCGTTCGTATAACTTACCAGTAGGAGCTCACCTTATGGTTGAGAACGGTGAGAAAATTAAAGCAGGTAAAGTATTAGTGAAAATTCCACGTCGTTCTTCTAAAGCAGGCGATATCACGGGAGGTTTACCAAGAATTACTGAGTTGCTTGAGGCTCGTAACCCTTCTAACCCAGCGGTTGTTTCTGAAATTGATGGTGTTGTATCTTTTGGAAAAATCAAAAGAGGTAACCGTGAAATTGTTATCGAATCTAAATTTGGTGAGATTAAAAAGTATTTAGTTAAACTTTCTAGCCAAATCTTAGTACAGGAAAATGACTTCGTAAGAGCAGGAGTGCCATTGTCTGACGGTGCAATTACACCAGATGACATCTTAAGAATTCAAGGACCAGCTGCTGTTCAACAGTACTTGGTAAATGAAATTCAAGAGGTATACCGTTTACAAGGGGTAAAAATTAATGACAAGCACTTTGAGGTAGTTATTCGTCAAATGATGCGTAAAGTAAGAGTTCAGGATCCAGGAGATACATTGTTCTTAGAAGATCAATTAATTCATACTAAAGATTTCATCGTTCAAAACGATAAATTATATGGTATGAAAGTAGTTGAAGATTCAGGAGATTCTGCTGTATTGAAACCAGGTCAGATTATTTCGCCTCGTGATTTACGTGATGAAAATTCATTGTTGAAACGAAATGATAAAAATCTAGTTGTAGCTAGAGATGTAATTACTGCAACTGCAACGCCAGTTTTACAAGGTATTACAAGAGCTTCGCTACAAACTAAATCATTCATCTCTGCTGCTTCCTTCCAGGAAACAACAAAAGTACTTAACGAAGCTGCTGTAGCTGGTAAAGTAGATGATTTAGAAGGATTGAAAGAAAATGTAATTGTTGGACACAGAATTCCTGCAGGAACTGGTATGAGAGAATACGATAACACTATCGTTGGATCTAAAGATGATTACAATGAAATGATGGCTAATAAAGAAGAATATATCTATTAATTAGGAAACTATGAGTAATCCGAAACAACAACAAGAGCAAATTAATATTGAGCTAGACGAAACAATTGCAGAAGGAATTTATTCTAATCTTGCAATAATCAACCACTCATCATCAGAGTTTGTTTTAGATTTTGTGAGCATTATGCCGGGTATTCCTAAAGCCAAGGTAAAGTCAAGAATTGTCTTGACACCACAACATGCTAAAAGATTATTAAAAGCAATTGGAGAAAATATTCATCGTTTTGAGGCCGCTCATGGCGAAATCAAAGAGACAGAACAAGCACCAATACCGCTTAATTTTGGTCCTACGGGACAAGCATAAATTATTAAAGTCCCATTTTTAAATGGGACTTTTTTATTTAAAATAGAATTGATTCCTAAATAATGTATTTCAACTGATTTAGTTTTACTTTCATCGACTATATTTCTCGTTTGCAATTTATTATCCTAATATTGGTATCTCCTAATATAAAGTAGGGATTTTTGGAATAAAATAACTTACAAGGTTGGTTAATTCAAATTAAAAAAAAGCACTAATATTTAATTAGTGCTTTTTTTATATTCTTTGATAAATTTAGATTTACTCTTGTAGTTATCAAGTGTTAAGGAATACTTCATTTAATAGGAGTGTGGCTTAAAGAAAAAGGGTTCACTTCCTTGTAAAGCTTATTTTACATCTTCAATTTTAGTGTTCTTTTTTTAAAATTTAATTTTATTATTTCAAAGTAATAAAATTATGTTTTTTTTTATTTATTGTTTTTATAAGTAGTTGATTATTATCTATGTATGTGTTTAATTGGAAGGGGAATCAATTTGTATAGCGTTTTTTAACGGCTAAAAGAGACTTTTTAGGGTATAAATATTCAGACGACTAAAAACAAAACCAATTTTTTTGAATGTTAAAATATTATATTTACTTGCTAGAATGTGTTAAAGTTGATGTAGGTTTTGATTTTAAATCATGAAAAATGGGAAAAAACTTAAAAATTTCTATTATATTGTTGTTTTCTGGATTGGCACTTAATTTTGCCAATACTCATCTTTCGATTTTAATCGTTTGTTTTAGCGTCGTTCCATTATTCATCTTACTAAATGAAAGTTCAAAAATCCGATCAATCCTTAATGGTTTTCTCTTTGGTTTTGGAATTGGATTAGGCATGTTCTTCTGGATGATAAAGGGAATTAATCATTATACAGGAAATGGGTTTCTTTATGGAATTTTTGTTTATCTTATCAGTAGTATTTTTTTAGGACTTTATTTCTCTTTAGTTTACTGGATTATTGCAAATATTTATATAAAAAATACGAAATCAACTAGATCATTATTTTTAAATAGATTGTGTATATCTGCAGTATGGACAGTTTTAGAATCTGTTTTAGCATTTGTATTGCAATCTTTTCCTTTACATTATTTCAGAATTGGTTTTTCTTTTGTTACAAATATTTATTTTCTTCAGCTAACTAGTATTGGTGGATTAGCTTTATTAAGCTTTTTAACGATCTTAATAAATCTTTTTTTGGCCGAATTTTATTTGCAAAAAAAGCAACTGTATCTAATATATAGTGGCTCTATTTTATTTTTAATGTTTGTAGTAGGAAGTATTTTCTATTATAGTTATTCACCCATATTTGCTGGGAGATCATTTAAAGTTGCTATAGTGTCAGATAATACAAATCCTGAAACAAAATGGAATAGTGAAAATGGTGACGCATTTGCTAATAAATATTTTCAGCTATGTAAGGACGCTACGAAACTCGAGCCTGATTTTATTATTTGGCCGGAGACAGCATTGCCTTGGACCTATTCAAATGAAGATGATCTTCTAAAAGAAATTGTAAGAATAAGCAATACCCAAAACATTACTCACGTCATTGGTATTAATAATGAAAACAGCGAGGACAAAAAACTTTTTAATTCTGTTTTTTATATTGATAAATACAATAAGGTAAGTGGAATTTACAATAAACAAATTTTGCTAAAAGGTATTGAGGAACCTTTAGGGAATTTTTTGATTCCTTTTTTGAGTCAGGAAGGTTTTGTTCTGTCAAGAGGTAAAAATCAAGTGCCGATTCAAACGAAATTTGGGAAAGCCGGAAATTTAATCTGCAATGAAGTTGTTTCTGAAAATTGTAGCTCAGAACAAGTACGAAGTGGTGCTAACGTCTTATTTAATTTTAGTAATGATGGTTGGTTTAAAGATAATTACATTTCAGATCTTCATTTCTATTACGCTCGATTACAAGCGGTAGAAAATCGTAAAGATATTGCTGTGGCCAATAATTGTGGTATTAATGCTATTATAAATAGTGATGGAACAATTGTATCAGAAAAAAAAGACACAAGTAGTACATTGGTTTTAGGGTCTATTCAGCCCAACACTAATTTATCATTATTTACGAAGTATCCTTTATTATTTAATATACTTCTTATCATTTATGTATTCATTTATTTAACATATATAAAACCTAAAACTATAAGAGCAGACACACATGAAGAATTAAAAAAATAACAAATAATTAATTTAATTAAATTTAAAATATGAATAAAACTTTACTCTTTACATTACTGCTTGCTAATTTCTTTTTTGCGAATGCAAATACAAGAATTTCAGCTTATCGTTGGCGAAATAATAATGGTAGCGAAACTACTGCTACCTGGAAAGCCCCACTTAATACTGCTGTAGAAATCAATAACTTTGACGCTTTAAGAATTAGAATAGCTGCAGAAGAGTATTCTACTGGTAGTACGGGCACTGTAAGTATAAACTCGAAGATTGAATTTTCTGAGAATAACGGAAACAGCTGGCAAAGCATTTTAATTTCGAATTCTCCATTTACTTTCGAAATTAATCCTGATTTAGCTCATGAAACAGCAACTACACAGCAAATTTCTACAGCAAGTCCTGGTATGTTTGTCCCAGGTTTATTTTTAAGCGCAGATTCAAATAGAGTGATAAGCTTAGATACTGGTCAAAATAAATTTACTGAACAGGAATTTTCGTTAAAGCCTACTGCATTCATTAAGATAGGTGTAACTTATAGTTTTAGGATAGCGGGTCTTCAGAACAACATTGTGGTTCCTTCACTTACAAGTACTGTGGGTATATGTACAACTCCTGAAGCCACAGTAGCTTCAACTCAAAAATTAAATATCAATTCAAAAGTGTCTGATTTAGTAGCAACTGGAACTGACATTAAATGGTATGCTGACGCTGTTGGTGGTAGTCCATTAGCTGCTACAACTCCTTTATCAACAGGATTGTATTATGTTTCTCAAACTGTATCTTGTGAAAGCTTACGTACTGAAGTACAGGTAAATGTTGTTGATCTTAATGGTACTTCCTTAGAGTTTCAAGGAGGTTATGTAGAACTTCCTAATAATATGCCTACAACGTATACCAAAGAAGCCTGGATAAAAATAAATGATTTTTCACCGGTAAATAATATTATTTCAGGTGGCGGTGTAGAAGGCGAGCATGCAATTTATGTACCTGGTGGTGTATTATCTTCCGGACATAATGGACAATGGGATGCAGTAGAAGATAGTGAACCATTAAATGCAGATACCTGGTATCATGTTGCTGTAACTTATGATTTAGCTACTTCTACAATGATATTGTATAAAAATGGCGTTGCTATTTCTGAAAATAATAACGTGCCTCCCTTTGTAGGAAATGTAGTAAGGATTGGAGCATTTGACCCGGGCGGAAATCTATTTAGTGGTGTAATGGATGAAGTTCGTATTTGGAATAAAGTTTTAACACAGACTGAAATCCAGAACAATATGAATTGCGAATTATCAGGTGCTCAACCTGGATTGATAAATTATTATAAATTTAATCAAGGAGTTGAAGGAGCAGATAATTCAGCAGTTGCAACCTTGACAGATTCAAGTGGAAATGGAAATGATGGTACATTAACAAATTTTGATTTGTCAGCAAGCACTTCTAACTGGATAACGGGTTCAATTATTCAAACGGGTAGTACTTGCACAACACTTGGCTTAGACGATCATAATTTAGATGGGATTTCTAGTTTAAAAGTATATCCAAATCCATCTAGTAGTGCATTTTTTATCAATAGTGATAGTAACGGTACAGCTGTCTTATTTGATATATTAGGAAAAACGATTCAAACACAAAAAGTGAATGTTGGAACTACTACATTAAATTTAGGAAACACTCCAAACGGAATTTATCTATTAAAGATAACGAATGAAAAAAATCAGTCAAAAACTGTTAAATTGATTAAAAACTAAAATTTAATTATTTTGAGTTTTAAAAAATAAAAGAAATTTAAAAACAGCAAAGAGAATGATTTAAAAGTCATTTTGTTTGCTGTTTATTTTATGAAGACGATTTATCTAAACAAAAATGCCAGCTTTTAAGCTGGCATTTTTTTTATTAAATATTTTAGTCAAATTCTGAAGTAAAAAATAACTTCACACTTGGATATTTATTTTGAGTCATTTGAATCGTAAAGTCAGAATCAGCTAAAAATACTAATTGACCGTATTTATCATGAGCCAGGAATTTTTGTTTGATACGTTTAAACTCTTTAAATTCATCATTTTTAGCATCATCAGGTTTTACCCAACACGCTTTATGAACCGGGAAGTTTTCATAGGTACATTTTGCACCATATTCATGCTCTAAACGATATTGAATAACCTCATATTGAAGCGCTCCAACAGTTCCGATCACTTTACGGTTGTTCATTTCTAAAGTAAATAACTGCGCAACTCCTTCATCCATCAACTGATCAATACCTTTATCCAATTGCTTGGCTTTCATAGGATCAGCATTATTGATATATCTAAAATGTTCCGGAGAAAAACTCGGAATTCCTTTAAAGCTCATTACTTCACCTTCAGTCAAAGTATCACCAATTTTAAAGTTTCCTGTATCGTGCAAACCTACGATGTCTCCAGGATAGGAAATATCAACTATTTCTTTTTTCTCAGCAAAAAAGGCATTTGGGCTGGAGAATTTTAGATTTTTCTTTTGACGAACGTGGTAATAAGGTTTGTTTCTTTCGAAAGTTCCGGAAACGATTTTGATAAAAGCCAAACGGTCTCTGTGTTTTGGATCCATATTTGCGTGGATCTTGAACACAAAACCAGTCATTTTTTCTTCGACAGGATCTACTAAACGAGTTTCAGAATCTTTTGGTCTTGGTGACGGAGCGATTGTTACGAAACAATCTAACAATTCGCGAACTCCAAAGTTGTTTAAAGCTGAACCAAAAAATACAGGTTGTAGTTTTCCATCTAAATAATCCTGACGATCAAATTTTGGATATACTTCATCAATTAATTCTAATTCTTCACGTAATCTATCCGCTGGTTTAGGACCAATAATTTTTTCTAATTCAGGACTTTGTACATCTGAAAAAGCAATTGTTTCTTCAATATTTTTACGACTGTCTCCGCTAAAAATATTAATGTTTTGCTCCCATAAATTGTAAATTCCCTGAAAGTCATAACCCATACCAATTGGGAAACTCAAAGGTGTAACAGTTAGGCCTAATTTTTGCTCTACTTCATCCATTAAGTCAAAAGCATCTTTTCCCTCACGGTCTAATTTGTTGATGAAAACAATCATTGGAATATTTCTCATTCTACAAACTGCTACTAATTTCTCAGTTTGTTCCTCAACTCCTTTTGCAACGTCGATTACCACAATAACACTATCAACAGCTGTTAAAGTTCTAAAAGTATCTTCGGCAAAATCCTTGTGTCCCGGAGTATCAAGAATGTTGATTTTTTTATCTTTATAGTTAAAAGCAAGTACAGATGTTGAAACCGAAATACCTCTTTGGCGTTCGATTTCCATAAAATCACTCGTTGCTCCTTTTTTAATTTTATTGTTTTTTACAGCACCTGCTTCCTGAATTGCACCTCCAAATAACAGTAATTTCTCTGTTAGTGTTGTCTTACCGGCATCAGGATGCGATATAATTCCAAATGTTCTTCTGCGTTGTATTTCTTTTAAAAAGCTCATATTTCGTATAAATAGGTTGCAAAAGTACTATTAATTACGGCTTAATAAAAATATTCACTTCCTAAATTAGGAACTCTTTTATTTTATTAAAGATAAGTTGTCAGCAAAAAATAAGGCCGTATTTTTAGAACGACCTTACTTATTATCATCAATTATTGATTAATTGACCAAACTGTATATCCTTTAGGCGGACATTGAATTTTCACCCATTTATCGGCTTGAGTTGTAGGAAACCAGGTTGAGTTTCCTGTAAAATCCTTAATTTGAGTACTGGCCCAGTTTGTCTCAACCCATCTTTCCTGCCAGGATGTTGAGTTGTTTATATAAACTACTAATCCTGGATTTCCGTTATATCCGTTTCTTCTGGCAACGTATTCATCATTGTCAGAATATAAAATAGAAGTGGTCCCTGTTGCTTTGTTGTTATGAATCCAGATTAGATTGTTTAATTTGTTTTTGTCCAGCCATTCTTCATAATCTCTGTAAAATATGGTAGGATATCCTTCGTGAGTAAGGATATAAGAATACGCTAATAATTTACTCGAAATTTCGTCAGTATCATGATTCGTAACAAAAGTTACTGCTTTATATGGATTTCTTTTCCACATCATATCATCATTCAATAGTGCAAGGTTATTTCCGTCAAAAGCATCATTCATTTTATAGTAACAAGCAAAATCGAATACAGAACTGTTGGCATTATTAGCCCAATCATTTAATATGTTTACATTAGAATCCCATAATTCACCTACAGAAAATCCGCCTACATTAGCATTCCAGTCTCTCACAACCCACGAACCAAAACCTTTTACATAGTCAAATCTCCAGCCATCAAATTTCATGGTGTTTTTATAATATTTACCAACTCCGTCAGTTCTTTTCCATAACCAATCCTGAACATACGGATCAGCATGGCATAAATCAGGAAAACCTCCAAAACTTCCTTCGTCATTATTTCCGTAACTGTTTTTATAGAAATTAGTGTAAGTACGTTTGAATTTTCCAGATGCAATTCCGTTAAAATTTGTCCAGGTATTAGTTCCCGTAAACGGATTGGCTTCAGATTGTCCGCCGCTATTGTGATTAATTACAATATCAGCATACACTTTCATGTTCTCCGTATGTGCGTTTGTAATTAAACTTACCAATTCGGTTTTTGAGCCAAATCGGGTTTCGACAGTACCATTTTGATTGTAATCTCCAAAATCAAAATAATCTGTTGGGTCATATCCCATAGAAAACGCTCCGTTTTGAGCCTTTGAAGCTGGCGGAAGCCATATTGATCCAATTCCCGCATTCCCCCAGGCGACTACTTTACTGCTTACAGTATTCCACCAATTTCCACCGGCCGGTACATCCCAATAAAAAGCTTGCATCATGACTCCGCCACCCGGATTATCAACATATTTACCTGTTAAAGAAGCACTGGAAGTTCCTGTGCTAAAAGGTTTCCCATCGTGATGTGTTACATTAATAATTTTAAATTGCTGACTTTCAGCTTTTGAATCTGTTTCGTTTGTTTCATTTTGAGAGCAGGAATACAAGAGTGTTGTAATTGCTAATAAACAAATCCTTACAATAGGTTTTTTCATAATGTAAATTTGGTTAAGGTTAGATAATAAAGTTTTAAAATTCATATTTATTGACGTCTAAAAAGAGTTATTCGTAATTTTTAGAGCAATAAATTATCAATTATTAATCTAAAGTATATGATTTTTAATTCGATTGGTTTTTATCAGAAAATATTTATATCACGAAAACGTTGTAGTATTAATAACTTTTTTTTATTGGATTGGTAGAGAGTAATCTGACGTCAATTTTTTAGAATTATACGAATCAGCTTTTATGTGATTTTAAAAAAGGATATCATGTCTTTTTTCTCCATAAGTTTATCCTTGTGAAAATAGTCGCTTATAGTAAAAACAATTATGTTCCATATAATTTTTTGTTAATAGTATAGACGATAGTTGTATTATGTAATTGAATTGTTATTTTTGTTCGTTATAAGTTAAAAAGAACTAGATCTTAATTATTTAGTATTTTCACATTCATAAGTTGAAGATGCATTTTTAAAATGATTGTAGTTTAAACGAAACTCTAAAGCAAGATCTTTACATTCAAATTAAATTTAAAATAATGTTATTAAAAAAATTACAGTTAAAAACAATTGATTTCAAGTTAGTGTTGACAATGTGTTTTTTATTTTTTTTCACCTCAATTATCTCAGCTCAGGAAATTATTAAAGATACTGTGATTCAAAAACCAGTTGCAGTTCCTTCTGGTCAAAAGCAAAAAATTGATGGTATTATTGCCACCGTTGGAGATTATATTGTTTTAGATTCAGATATTGACAAAGGATATTTAGAGATTTCTGCCCAGGGAGGTTCTACAAAAGATATTACAAGATGCCAGATGCTTGGTAAACTTTTAGAAGATAAATTATATGCACATCAGGCCATTCAGGATAGTATTGTTGTTAGTGACGCTGAAGTAAGAAGTATGATGGATGAAAGGTTGAATTATATGGTTCAGCAAGTTGGAGATATCAATAAAGTTGTGGCTTATTATAAGAAGAATTCGGTAGAGGAGTTTAAAACTTATTTTGCAGATATCTTAAAAGAACAAAAGTTAGCGTCAGAAATGACTAAAAAAATTGTAGATGCAGTAGAAATTACCCCTGAAGAAGTTCGTAATTTCTTTAAAAAAATACCAAAAGATGAATTACCAACTTTTGGAGCAGAGATGGAAGTTGCGCAAATCGTTGTAGAACCAAAAGTTTCGAAAGACGATGAGCAAAAAGTAATTGACAGATTAAATGCTATTAGAAAAGATGTTCTTGAAGGTTCAAGTTTTGCAACAAAAGCAGTTTTGTATTCTCAAGATCCGGGATCTTCACCAAATGGAGGTTTTTATAAAATGACGAGAAAAACCCCTTTCGTAAAAGAATTTAAAGATGTTGCTTTTAGTCTAGGTGAAGGTGAAGTTTCAGAGCCTTTTAAAACTACATTTGGATATCATATTATTATGGTAGATAAAATAAAAGGTCAGGAAGTAGAGTTACGTCATATTTTGATTGCACCAACTGTTTCTGAAACAGCATTGAAAGATGCAAAAGAAAGAATAACCAATATCAGAAATAAAATAGAAAACAAAGAGATTACCTTTGCTGAAGCTGCGAGAACAGAATCTGACGAAAAAGAAACCAGAGCAAACGGAGGAACTTTAGTGAATCCAAATACTCAGGATACACGTTTCGAGTTGACTAAAATGGATCCAACTTTATACAGTCAGGTTTCTAATCTTAAAGACAACGAAATATCACAACCGCTTTTAAATACAGATGATAAAGGAAAAAAGACCTATAAATTAATCACTGTTACCAATAGAATTGATGCACATACTGCTGATTATGCTAAAGATTATACTAAAATTAAAGAATTAGCATTGAAAGAAAAGCAGATCACTACAATTTCAAAATGGTTTGATACAAAAATAAAAGATACTTATATTAAAATTGTTGGAGAATACAGAGATTGTAATTTTGTATACAATTGGTTAAAAAAATAATTTTTATTAAATAAATAAAAAGAGTTAGTTTTATGAATTCATAGAACTAACTCTTTTCAATTTAAAAAAACATATCTAAATGTCTGACGTAGCAGCAATTCATAATTTAGTTCAAAAAAGAAATGAATTAAAAACCGAAATAGCAAAAATCATTGTAGGGCAAGATGCCGTTGTAGACCAAATTTTACTTTGTATATTTTCTGGAGGACACGCACTTTTAATTGGTGTTCCCGGATTGGCAAAAACATTAATGATAAACACTTTGTCTCAGGCTTTAGGTTTAGATTTTAAAAGAATTCAGTTTACGCCGGATTTAATGCCGTCTGATATTTTGGGAAGTGAAATTCTGGATGAAAACAGACATTTTAAATTCATCAAAGGTCCAATTTTTTCGAATATTGTTTTAGCAGATGAGATTAACAGGACACCGCCAAAAACTCAGGCAGCTTTACTTGAAGCAATGCAGGAACGTTCAGTTACCATTGCCGGACAAAATTATAAATTGGATTTGCCTTATTTTGTATTAGCAACTCAAAACCCAATTGAGCAAGAAGGAACTTATCCTTTACCTGAAGCGCAATTAGACCGTTTTATGTTTGCTATTAAATTAGAATATCCAACTTTTGAAGAAGAAGTTCAGGTAGTAAAACGTACAACATCTGATGCTAAAACAACTATTAATCCGTTGTTTACAGCACAGGAAATTATAGATTTTCAACATTTGATTCGTAGAATACCCGTAGCTGATAATGTGATTGAGTATGCAGTAACTCTGGTAAGTAAAACGCGTCCTGATAATGCATTATCAAATGATTTTGTAAAGAATTATCTGGATTGGGGAGCAGGTCCAAGAGCCTCTCAGAATTTGATTTTAGCCGCCAAAGCACATGCAGCTTTTAATGGTAAATTCTCACCGGATATTGAGGATGTAAAAGCAGTAGCAACTGGAATACTACGCCACAGAATTATTAAAAATTATAAAGCTGATGCTGAAGGAATCACAGAAGAGATTATTATCCAGAAGTTGATGTAAAAAATATAAAAGCCTGATACAATTTGTATCAGGCTTTTTTTATATTAACTCTCTATTACTGGTTTCGTTGATTAAGCGAACAGATTTATTGTAAAAAAGTTTTATTAAAAGAATTTCAACAAGCGAAGTGTATTTTTTATGATCACATTCGTACCACCAATAGGAATAATATTGAATCTTGTTTTTCTCCATTCTGACAAAACATATTTCTTCATTGTTTTTTTTGATCACTTTTGATTCTATTATTTTATATCCATTTCCAGTCCAGCAAATCAAAGGATTGTGAGATGGAATTTTTATATAAATAAGTTTTTCCGGAGTTGCAATTTTAAAAACTTCAGAATTAATCCAGATTCCACTCTTAATATTATAAACGGTATTTAGATTTTCGAGTAAATCATGTTTCAATTCTTTTTTAATTTCTAAACTAGTTGCTAATATTATTGAAAATGCTATGATTACAGGAAAGAAGATAAATTTATTAGAAGTTTGATTTGGTATTTCTTGCTGTTTTGGTTTAAAAAAACGTACTAAAAACAGCATTGGTATAATTTGATAAAAGATAAAACAAAGCATACCAATACTATAATGTAAAGCGTTTTCGTCTGTGCAATCGAATAAAATTAAAATTACGATTCTGAAATAATTCGAAATAATATTTAATAAAATCACCATAAAACAAAACAGGAAAATTTGTTTTACATTGAAATATGTATGTTGTTTACGTTCTTCTAAAGTCAGTAAAAAAGCGCCAATAAGTAATCCTGTTTTAAACATGGATAATCCCATGCATGCAGTATCAATTGTAATCTTCGCATTATTGATATAAAAATTTACACCTTCAATTTTGGTAATCGGAATACTGTTTTTTAAAACTAAGTATACGCCATAGCAAAGTGTCTGTTTAATTTCGACAGTTAAATACTCAAAAAAGGTATTAAATATAGAAGAAAATAAAAAGATACAGATAAAGGCAATGAATGAAAATTTTCCTGTAATAGTATAATATACGAAACAGGCAAATAAAGCTAAAGCTAAAAAATGCAAAGATTTGGTATGCAAACGAAAGCTTATAAATTCTAAGAGAAAAATTATTCCTAAAAGGGGGTAATTCATATTAAATGAAGTTTTTCTGCCCCCTATAAGAAATAGTATTATTGAAAATACAATTCCGAAAAGATTGCTGTCAAGACCGGATAAAACGATATTAGAATTTATAACCAGTAAGCAAACCAGAATCAATAGTACAATTGCGTTTCTATATTGAAATATAAGTTTCATTAAATAACTTGCTTTTTGTTTTTTCTGTAGTAAAAGAAAAGAATTGCCGATCCAAGAATAATTAAGATCCATTCATGTGGTTCAGGAACAGATCCGTCATTGCCTACAGAAGCATTTCCCAGCGTGTCGACGTTTTTCTCAATTCCGTTATTTTTATAATCTTCATCAGTTTCAAGAACAATTAAAGAAGAGATTGGAGTTACGATATTAGCATCTTTTGCTAATTCGACATATTGATTATTTGCTAAAGTGTCATTTTGAATTTTAACTTGTTCTTCAAGAACTTTTCCAAAAGCATACATTCTGTAAATATGATCTGGTCCTTTACTTTTTAACGTGGTGTCTTGCGGGCTTTCCTTAATAGAAATATTAGCAGGTTCAATATTGACCGTATTTTTCTCTGTTTTAAATAAAATAAACTGATTTTTATGGATGAGTTCCAAACTGTTTTTTAAACTGGTTTGAAAATAATCTACATATTTTTGCTCCTTAATAGTTTGCCAAAACGGATTGATATCAGATGAAATATTAATTACTTTTAAATTTCTGTTCTTTGTTTCTGTTCTTATTCTCTTTAAATAATTAGAATCTCCCAGTTCTTCAAAATTGGCCGAAAACGTACCATTTTTGGTTATGATCAAACTGTTTTGTGTTATTGCATAAAGAGGTAATAACGAATAATGCAGATCCTCAAATTCTAATGCTATAGCTTTAAAATTGTCTCTATTGATTTCTTTCTTTTTGCCATTAATAATGACAAATAAGTTCTTTTTGTTTAAGTCTGCAAAAGATTCTATTTGTTTAGTAGTCCAGCTACTGTTTAAATCTAATATAATTTCTGAAGGTGTAAACGGTATAGCTGTTTTCTGAATATTTTCAACTTCATAGGTTTTACCTTTCCATGCAAATGAATTTGATTGTAGGGTTTTTGATAAAGGCATATAAGCCTGCCAATCATCTAATCCTTTCGATTGATTAATATAGTAACCCTTATTAAGTTCAAAATCCTTACTGGTTTCTATGTTTGTATTTCCAACGGTCTGGATTCTTGATATCGTTTCAGCATTCGAAATGTTCGGGCCTTTTATCGAAAGGCACTGATATTTCATTTGGTTATCTTCTACTTTTAATGGAGTCGTAAATCCACATTTAAAGATTCTTGGAGTTTTGTAATTAATGGGAAAAACTCTGACTACGACTTTGTTTCCTTCTTTCCATTGCATTAAGGACGGATCGCGGTATTCTACTCCAACAATTTGTTTATATGCTGCTTTCGCTTTTTCTTTCGTAGTCAGAACACCTTTTCTTTCTGTACCATTAACCCATAATGAGAGTGATGTCGCGACTGAACCTTCAGGAAGCTGAAAAGAATAAATAGCTTCCTGATCACGCCATGAATCTTCTGTACAGGCAATTTTCATTGTAATTTCGGTATAGGCTAAACGTGTATCGGGATATAGTTTTACATCTTCTTTGATGCTTTTGGTAAATAAATCTTCACCACTCCATAATTGCTCTTCAGTTTCTAATCGTTTATCAAAGTTTGATTTTAAAATGTTTATTTTATCATCATTTGTCAGGTTAAGATCTTTACAAAACAAATAAGCAATAGATATAATCGGATTATGGATTTTACGCTCATTATATTGTTTATTACCAAAGGAATCAAATGTGCCAAAAGTAAATATATCATGTAGCGGAATGTAAACGATATCTTTTTTAAGTAAAATTTCATTGAAAAAATTAGGCTTTAAATTCTGAGAAATAGAGATATAGTCAGGAAGATCGTTATTTTGATCAAATGAATTTAATGTAGCAGATTGCGCTATTTTACGGCTTTCAATACTTAATCCTGCCGTAAAGAAAATTATACTAATTAATACCGCTAAAAAACCTCCACTAAAAGAAATAGCATAAATTTTATCTCTGTTTAAGTATCGAATAATTGTTGCGATATGGATAATAAGCACAAGTGCGGGAACCAATCCATAGAAACCTAATCCTAAAGCTAAAATTGCCATAAAAGAGAAAGGCATAATAGGAATCAGGTACATCGCAAAATATAAGATGATTGAAAACGACAAGCCATTTATAAAAAAGGCAATAGAAGTGTTTTTGTATTCGGATAAATTTCTGTAGATAAAAAAATTAGAAAGGCAAAATGCCAGAGTTGCTAAATATACCCATACCGGAAGATCATGAAAAACAGTAATAAAAGTATTTAAGCAGAAACACCCAATAAGCCAGTTCAAAATTAAAAAAGGCGTTAAATGGATATAAGTTTCTTTTTTTCTAAGTATTAAAAAAGAAAGTCCAACTCCATACACAAATTCAAATATCAGGCTTAATAAAGCAATTGGTTCAAAATCGTGCAAAAGGTACTCTTTGCAGACAAGAGAAACAATTAAGAAAAGACTGCTAATCAGTGTTACAATTAAACTAGTTAGGACTCCGGTTTTTTGAGTATAATATTCTGATAATTCTAATTTGTGTCTCATAGTTATATTTTTTTTAAAGTACTTTGAATTGCAAAGTTATAAGAAAATTAGAATTAGAAGTTTTTTATTTCATTTTTTTTATTCAGAATTTTAAAATTAACTAATAGGGCTTAGTTAATATTGTGAAGTGATAAAGACATATAATTTGACAACTATAACGTTGTAAATTTTAATTTAGAAAGATTCTTAGCTAAAAACGGGGTAAAATCTCACTTCCTTTTTAACAATCAATTCCGACTTTGTTAAAGAAAAGATCTTAAAATATCAATAATTCATTTTTTTAATACAAAATTGATGTTTTGGCAAAAACAAGCAGTCAAAATCGTTTTTTAACAATAATAATTTTTGAAAAGCCTACTTCTATTATATTTTTTTTAATTGTCGGCTTTAATATGTAAATTTGCGTACAAAAAAATAAAATACCTAGAAAAGACTTTTATTATGAATATTTATCAGGATTACATCCAAGAGATTGAAGAACGAAAAGGTCAAGGGCTTCACCCGAAACCAATTGATGGCGCTGAATTATTAAGCGATATCATTGAACAAATTAAAGATTTGAATAACGAATACAGAGAAGATTCTCTTAAGTTTTTTATTTATAATGTTGTGCCCGGGACCACTAGTGCTGCTGGTCTTAAAGCCAAATTCTTAAAGGAAATCATTCTTGGTGAATCCTTAGTAAAAGAGATAACCCCTGCTTTTGCTTTTGAATTATTATCACACATGAAAGGTGGGCCTTCAATTGAAGTACTACTGGATCTAGCACTTGGTAATGATGCTGCTATTGCAAAAGAAGCGGCAAATGTTCTTAAGTCGCAAGTTTACCTTTATGAGGCAGACACAGACCGTCTAAAAGAAGCGTTTAAAAATGACAGTCCAATCGCAAGAGAGATTCTTGAAAGTTACGCAAAGGCAGAGTTTTTTACTTCACTGCCAGAAGTTGTTGAAGAAATTAAAGTAGTTACATATATCGCTGGTGAAGGAGACATTTCTACAGATTTGCTTTCTCCTGGTAATCAGGCTCACTCACGTTCTGACCGTGAACTTCATGGAAAATGCATGATTACGCCTCAGGCGCAAGACGAAATCAAAATGCTGCAAGCTCAGTATCCTGACGCAAGCGTAATGCTGATTGCTGAGAAAGGTACAATGGGAGTAGGTTCGTCAAGAATGTCAGGTGTAAACAACGTGGCTCTTTGGACAGGTAAACAAGCAAGTCCGTATGTTCCATTTATTAATATTGCTCCAATCGTTGCTGGAACAAATGGAATTTCTCCTATTTTCCTAACAACTGTTGACGTTACAGGTGGTATTGGTTTAGACCTTAAAAACTGGGTGAAAAAGCTTGATGAAAATGGTGATATTATCCGCAATGAGAACAATGAGCCTGTTTTAGAAGAAGCTTACTCTGTTGCTACAGGTACTGTATTAACAATAAACACCAAAACGAAAAAGCTTTATAATGGTGACAAAGAATTAATTGACATTTCTAAGGCATTTACGCCTCAGAAAATGGAATTTATAAAAGCTGGAGGATCATATGCAATTGTATTTGGTAAAAAACTTCAGACATTAGCGGCAAAAGTGCTGGATATTGAAGCTCCTCTTGTATTTGCTCCATCAAAAGAAATTTCTATTGAAGGACAAGGTCTTACAGCAGTAGAAAAAATCTTCAACAAAAATGCTGTTGGTATAGCTCCGGGTAAAGTGTTACACGCAGGTTCAGATGTTCGTGTAGAAGTAAATATTGTAGGTTCACAAGACACGACTGGTCTTATGACTGCTCAGGAATTGGAGTCTATGGCTGCTACAGTTATTTCGCCAATCGTTGACGGTGCTTACCAATCTGGTTGTCATACAGCTTCGGTATGGGATAAAAAAGCTCAGGCAAATATTCCTAAACTGATGAAATTTATGAATGATTTCGGATTAATCACGGCTCGTGACCCGAAAGCCATTTACCATTCAATGACAGATGTAATTCACAAAGTTCTTAATGATATTACAATAGATGAATGGGCGATCATTATTGGTGGTGACTCTCATACAAGAATGTCAAAAGGTGTTGCTTTTGGTGCTGACTCAGGAACAGTTGCTCTTGCACTTGCTACAGGTGAAGCTTCAATGCCAATTCCGGAATCTGTAAAAGTGACATTTATTGGAGAAATGAAAGGTTATATGGACTTCCGTGATGTAGTGCATTCAACACAATCTCAAATGCTTAAGAAATTTGGTGGAGAAAACGTATTCCAGGGAAGAATTATTGAAGTTCATCTTGGAACTCTTACTGCTGACCAGGCATTTACCTTTACGGATTGGACAGCAGAAATGAAAGCAAAAGCTTCTATCTGTATTTCTGAAGATGATACTTTGATTGAGTCACTGGAGATTGCAAAAGGAAGAATCCAGATTATGATCGACAAAGGGATGGATAATCACAAACAAGTTCTTCAAGGATTAATCAACAAAGCAGATAAGAGAATTTCTGAAATTAAATCAGCTGAAAAACCAGCCTTAACTCCAGATGCAAATGCTAAATATTATGCTGAAGTAGTAGTTGATTTGGATCAAATTGTAGAACCAATGATTGCCGATCCGGACGTTAATAATGTTGACGTTTCTAAAAGATACACGCACGATACCATCAGACCTTTGTCTTTTTATGGAGGAGTGAAAAAAGTAGATCTTGGATTTATCGGTTCTTGTATGGTTCACAAAGGAGATATGAAAATCCTTGCTCAAATGCTTAAAAATATAGAAGATTTACATGGTAAAGTTGAGTTTAAAGCGCCGCTTGTAGTAGCGCCGCCAACTTACAACATCGTAGATGAACTTAAAGCTGAAGGAGACTGGGAAGTTTTACAGAAATACTCAGGTTTCGAATTCGACGATAATGCTCCTAAAGGTGCAGCACGTACAGAATATGAAAACATGTTGTATTTAGAACGTCCTGGATGTAACCTTTGTATGGGGAATCAGGAAAAAGCGGCAAAAGGAGATACTGTAATGGCAACTTCTACACGTTTGTTCCAGGGAAGAGTCGTAGAAGATACTGAAGGTAAAAAAGGAGAATCATTACTTTCTTCAACACCAGTAGTAGTTTTGTCTACAATTTTAGGAAGAACTCCTACTATGGATGAGTATACAGCTGCAGTAGAAGGTATTAGTTTGACTAAATTTGCGCCTTCAAGCAAACAATTAGTGATGTAATACATACGATAAGTTATAATCATTATATATTAAAAGCCCGAGCGATAAACTCGGGCTTTTTCTTTTCCAGCTCCTCAATTATTTGTAACTTGTGATGTTCAAATTAAAATAAAACAAAAACAATTATACTTATGGCTTTTGATATTGAAATGATTAAAAAAGTGTATGAGAACATGCCGGGTCGTGTTGATAAAGCACGCGAGATCGTTGGTCGTCCACTTACCTTAACGGAGAAAATTTTATACAATCACCTTTGGGACGGAAATCCAACTCAGGCGTTTGGCAGAGGAGTAGATTATGTTGATTTTGCACCGGATCGTGTGGCATGTCAGGATGCAACTGCTCAAATGGCATTATTGCAATTTATGCACGCCGGAAAAGCGAAGGTAGCAGTACCAACAACGGTTCACTGTGATCACTTGATTCAGGCAAAAGTAGATGCTGCAACTGATTTGGCCAGAGCAAAAACTCAAAGTAATGAAGTTTTCGACTTCTTGTCATCAGTTTCGAATAAATACGGAATTGGTTTCTGGAAACCGGGAGCAGGAATTATTCACCAGGTTGTACTTGAAAATTATGCTTTCCCGGGAGGAATGATGATTGGTACTGATTCTCATACTGTAAATGCAGGTGGTTTAGGAATGGTAGCTATAGGTGTTGGTGGAGCTGATGCTGTAGACGTTATGTCTGGTATGGCCTGGGAACTTAAATTCCCTAAATTAATTGGAGTAAAGCTAACTGGTAAATTATCAGGATGGACGGCTCCTAAAGATGTTATTCTTAAAGTTGCCGGTATTCTTACTGTAAAAGGTGGAACGGGTGCTATCGTTGAATATTTTGGAGAAGGTGCAACTTCTATGTCTTGTACAGGAAAAGGAACTATTTGTAATATGGGTGCAGAGATTGGAGCTACAACTTCAACTTTTGGTTATGATGATTCGATGAGTCGTTACCTGCGTTCTACAAACAGAGCCGATGTTGCTGATGCTGCAGACAAAGTAGCTTCTTACTTAACCGGAGATCCGGAAGTTTATGCTAACCCGGAACAATATTTTGATCAGGTTATCGAAATCAACTTAACAGAATTAGAGCCACACTTAAACGGACCTTTCACTCCGGATTTAGCGACTCCAATTTCTAAAATGAAAGAAGCGGCAATCAAAAATAACTGGCCATTACAAATTCAGGTTGGTTTAATAGGTTCTTGTACAAACTCTTCTTATGAAGATATTGCACGTGCAGCTTCTTTAGCAAGACAAGTAAGTGCTAAAAACTTAAAAACTAAATCTCAATTCACCATTACTCCAGGTTCAGAGGTTGTTCGTTATACTATTGAAAGAGACGGATTTATCGATACTTTCGAAAAAATTGGAGCAACCGTTTTTGCAAATGCCTGCGGACCATGTATTGGTATGTGGGACAGAGATGGAGCAGAGAAAGAAGAAAGAAACACAATCGTTCACTCTTTCAACCGTAATTTCTCAAAACGTGCAGATGGTAACCCAAACACTTTGGCTTTCGTAGGTTCTCCTGAATTGGTTACCGCAATGGCTATTGCAGGAGATCTTGGTTTTAACCCTTTAACAGATACGTTAATTAACGAAGATGGAGAAGAAGTAAGGCTTGAAGCTCCAACAGGAGACGAATTGCCTCCTAAAGGCTTTGATGTAAAAGATCCGGGATTCCAGGTTCCAGCTGAAGATGGGTCAGGAGTTCAGGTTGTGGTAAGTCCAACATCTGAACGTTTACAATTATTAGCTCCGTTTGATGCTTGGGATGGTAAAAATATAACAGGTGCAAAATTATTAATCAAAGCATTTGGTAAATGTACTACGGATCATATCTCTATGGCTGGACCATGGTTACGCTTCCGCGGACACTTAGATAATATTTCAAACAATATGTTGATTGGCGCTGTAAATGCATTCAACCAAAAAACAAACTCAGTTAAAAATCAATTAACTGGAACTTACGATGCAGTTCCTGCTGTAGCGCGTGCTTATAAAGCGGCTGGAGTTCCGTCTATCGTTGTGGGAGATCACAATTATGGTGAAGGTTCATCTCGTGAGCATGCTGCAATGGAGCCACGTTTCTTAGGTGTTAAAGCCGTATTGGTAAAATCGTTTGCCCGTATTCACGAAACAAACCTTAAAAAACAAGGACTTTTAGGATTAACATTCGCTAACGAAGCTGATTACGATAAAATTCAGGAAGACGATACCATTAACTTTACTGATTTAACGGAATTTGCTCCCGGAAAACCATTAACGTTAGAATTCGTTCATTCAAATGGTTCTAAAGATCTTATTTTGGCAAACCATACTTACAACGCTGGTCAGATTGGCTGGTTTGTTGCAGGTTCAGCATTGAATTTAATTGCAGCTGGAAAAGCTTAATCTTTGAAAGCTTAATTATAATAAAAAAGCTCTGTGAAAACAGGGCTTTTTTTTATGATTTTTTTTTAAAAAACTATCCACGAATTGTATCCAGATTTATTTCTGATGACAAAGTTTTAATCTTGCTGGGTTTTGTAGTTTCAAATTCTTCAATATCAATACTAAAAGCATTTGCAGAAGGTGTTTTAGAATAATAATTTTCACTACGTCCTCCTAAAATATATAACTTGTTATTATTGAAATGCATAGTTGAATATTTCAGGCCTAGCTCAATTTCATATTCTTTTAATTGTTTTGATCTTAAATCATAAGCATACATTTTTCTATCCTCAAAAAAATAAATTATTTCGTTATGATACGTTATGGCAGGTCTTTCTAATCCTAAAAATAATTCACCTTCAGTTTGCCATTTTTCCGTTATTAGATTGAAACTTTCTATTTGAGATACTGGTTTTCCGTTATACCCTCCAATAAGATAAATCTTGTCCTTTATTAGAATCCCTGTGGTTTCTTTTGCTGTTGGCATATTCGCAAGTTCGTACCAATACCCTGAAGTAATGTTATACAAATGCACTTTATTAGTGAAATCTTTTTTACCGCTTTCGTTCATTTTTACAGAACCGCCTATTGTAATAATAGTATCATTATAAATAAAAGAGGCGAAATTAGCTGCTTGGTGAGGATTTGTATTGTCGGTTTTAATGATTTGTTTGTCAAGATCTAAAACTTCAATTTGATCTTGTAAATATTCAAACTTTCCATTTAGGGAAATTCTTTTTCCTCCTATAATATATATCGAATTTTTGTAATAATGAATATTATGATAAGCTCTTTTTTTTAGTTTTAAATCTAAATTATTCCAGGTGTCTGTTTTAATGTCATAAATAGAAAAGTCTCCTTTGTAGTATTCAAAAGTAGCATTACGGCGGACTTCATCTAAGTAATCTTTCATAGTGAAATCGGGTTTTTCATATCGAATTTTTTCCCAGGCATCTGCTTCAAAAGTAGCATTTCCGCCTATAACATAAATTTTATCATCATTTAAAAATGAGCTAAATGCAAAAATCGGATTTTTTAAGGGAGCTAATTTATTAAATGCAAGTTTCGATTTTAACTTCAATTTCTGATTAGCCGAAATAGTTAGTCCTGATAAATTTTGAATGTCTTCTTTTAGTAAAACTTTATAGTCTAGTTTTTTTAAATCTGTTAAAGAAATTTTAGTTGTAAAGTAACCAATATGAGAGAACTCTAATACTTCATCATCATTATATTTTGGAAGAAGTTGTAAAGAGAATTTTCCGTTTTCATTTGTTATTGTTCCAATTTTGCTTGACAATGCAAGTATATTTGTGTTTTCAACCGGAAGATTAGTATTTTGAGAAACTATAGTTCCACTTATATTTTGAGCAATTGATAATAATGGACAAATAATCAAAATTAAAGCTAGTTTTTTCACGCTGTTTTGGTTTAAAATTTTTTTTCTGCTAAAAATACTACATTAGTTTTAAAAGACCTATTTTCAAAGTGTTGGCTCTGTTTTTTTCTTGATAGGGTTAATTAGAGGTAAATTAGTTGTTAAAAAACGTGTATCTTTTACATTAAAAAGTTAAATTCGCTTTTTACATAATATATTTGCTTTTTCTCAAGTTATATTATTTAGGCTTAAAGTTATATTATTTAAACTTAAGAGAGTATTAATTAAATTTAACAGGTATGGTTTTTAGATTAATTATAGTATTGTTTTTTTTTAGTGTTGGTGTTTTTTCTCAGGAGAAGTTTATCAGGCACAAAATATCAAAAGGAGAGAACCTTACTGTAATTGCTAAAAAATATGGTGTAAAAGCGAAAGATATTGAAGACGCTAATCCCGATGCACCTAAAGTTTTAAAACTAAATTCAGTCTTATTAATCCCAAATAATAATAAAAAGGGTATTACCAAAAAAACTGAAATTCTTGCCAATACAACTCCAGCTTCTACAACAATTTCAAATTCAGGTTTACACGAAGTACAGGAAAAAGAAAGCCTTTGGGCAATTTCAAAGAAATATAATATCTCTGTTGATGAATTAAAAAAAGCAAATCCCACATTAGAAAGCGAAGGCTTAAAAATAGGACAGAAGCTTAATATTCCTTCCAATGCAATCGCATCAGCTGAAAGTGTAACAAAAAATCAGAATAAAGAAAAACCGGAACTAATTTCTTCAACAGATGTTGAGGTTGTAGTTGAAGTAAAGCCTAAAGAAACAAAATATCTTATTGCGAAAAAATACGGAATAACGGTAGCCGAATTGGAAAAGCAAAATCCATTTATTAAAGGTAAATTGCCTGTTGGTTATCTTTTAAAAATTAGAACTTCAAAAGAAAAAGCTGATCAGCAAATTAAAGATGCTTCTGTCGCTTCTCAAACTCAGATTGCTGAAAAAGCAGTTGTTACTTCAGAGAATATAAGTAAAACTGACGAAATAAAGCCCGAAATTGTATCCTCAGAAAATGTCGAAGTAGTTGTTGAGGTACAGCCAAAAGAAACTAAATACGCAATTGCAAAGAGATATGGATTAACGGTTGCTGAACTTGAAAAACAAAATCCATTTATTAAAGGCAAATTACCCGTTGGTTATGTGCTGAAAATTCGTACTTCAAAAGAAAAAGCAGATGCGGCGGCAATAATAACTCCACAAATTAATGATAGTTTAGCGCAGCCATCTCAAGTCGCTGATAATTCAGAAATTAAAAAAGACACTACTACAGTGTTCCGAATAAGTAATCATTCAGATTTAGTGAATCAATTAATTGTTAATGCAACTGAAAATATTGGAACTCGCTATCGATCGGGCGGAACTACAAAAGCTGGTTTTGATTGTTCAGGATTAATGATTTGTACTTTTAATAATTTTGATATTAAATTACCAAGAAGTTCTATTGAGCAATCCAGAATAGGAACCAAAGTTGGTACTGAAGAAGCTCAAAAAGGAGATCTGATTTTCTTTAAAACTAATGGAAGACGTCAAATTAACCATGTAGGTATGGTGGTAGAAGTGGCAGATGGGGAAATTAAATTTGTACATTCCTCAACTCATGGAGGTGTAATGATTTCTTCTACTAAAGAGCCTTATTATCAGAGAACCTTTTCTCAGGTAAATCGAATTCTGCAGTAATAATTTAACTGTTAAGTGATTTAAATTTTCTTTTAAACTCTTCAATCGGAAAAGGTTTGTTTAAAAATCCAGTCACATAATCATTTTTATCAATATGTTCCAGTTCATCATGATCTAAAGTTGATGACAGCACATAAATCTGAGTTTCTTTCTTCGTTTCTTTACTTAATTTGTGAAACTCATCCAGAAATTCAAAACCATTCATTAGTGGCATTTGTATGTCTAATAAAATAATTAATGATGGAGTCATTTTTTGAGTCTTAAGCCAGTCAATACCTTCTTTACCATTATTAACGATTATTATTTGATCGATCTCAAGTACTTTTTTTAATAATTGAGTAATTACAAGCTGATCAATTAAATTGTCTTCAATTACAAGGAATACAGGTTTAAGTTGCATATTAGTTTGGTATTGTTACGATGAAACTGCTTCCAATAGTACTTTCAGAGAATACAGAAATATTACCCTTTATATTTTCTACAGCTTCTTTTACGATGTATAGTCCTAATCCGGAACCTTTGTTTTTATTTGTCCCAAAGTACATTTCAAAAATATTATCCTTGAATTCCTCTTTGATTCCAATTCCGTTATCTGTTACTTCAATTTTATTGCAGCCATCAATGAAGTATGTTTTGACACTAATAAACATTTCCTGTTTATTGATATCCGCATATTTTATGGCATTTGAGAGTAAATTAGAAATTATGATTTGTAGTCGTAATCCATCGCTTTGGATTTCATCTACCAGCAATTCTTTTGTAAAAGTTATTCTGCTGGCATTTTCAATATGCATTAATTGTGAGATCGCTTCGTCAAATAATTCTTGCAGGCTTACAGGTTCCGTTACAACTTGTTTTCGTTTGTTTTTTGAGTAATCAATAATATCAATTATAAATTGATCCTGTTTTGTCAGACTTTTGTGCATCAGTCCTAAATAATTTTTAATCTGGTCGATATCATCTTCTAATTGAGTGATTTCTATTAAACCTTTTAATGACGTTATTGGTGATCTCAAATCATGTGATGCACTATATACAAATCGATCTAACTCGCGATTAACAATAACCAGATTCTCATTTTTAATCTCAATTTCTTTTTTAGAAACAAGTAATCGTTTTACCATTATCGAATAATAAGAACACACACTTAATACAATTATTAAAATGAATACAATATTGGTAATGATTAAGAGGTTTTTGATTTTGCGGGTTCCTTCGCCCAGTGTATTTGAGAAATTACGTTCGTTGATAGTAAGTTTATCGCTGATCGAACTAATTTGCTTTAAATAAATTTGCTGACTTGCCGGAGTTAAAAGATTATGATTTATCTCGGCATTAATTTGTTGGCCAACAATAAATAACTTAAAAATGAGCTCGTCTCCCTGTCCCCATTCATTAATAGCTTTTGACAAAAAAGAAACTTGCTGAAAATTCACAAATAACCAAACAAGATCATCTAAATCATCTCTATGGTTTCTCCCAATTAAAAATCCTTCTCGTGCTATTTTATTATCGCCTGCTTTTAGAAGTGTTTTTCGGGCAATACCATCTCCTTGAGGAACCTTTAATTCTTCAAGATATAATTTCCATTGGTTTGGGTCTTTTGTATAGAGATACGTAATAAGATGTCTGGAGGCGTCTTTTTGTCCTTTCGAATAATGTGATTCTCCATTGACATATGCTCTGTTCGCAGATAATATTTTTATAGTAAAGAAGTTGATACAAATAAGCAAAGCACAAGAAATAAATACAATAAGCAAAAGAATGAAAACATTTGGGAAACGTATGTTTCTAAAAAACGAACTCTTAGACATAACTTTAGATTTGTAGGTTAATAATTTTCTCTGTCTGGTAAGAGTGCTTGTCTGAACGTGTCTTTCTGTAAAATAAGCTTAGGGGTTTAGCTAATTTAACAGGGTTTAAAAGTAAACAATTGTTAATAAAATGTTTGTTTTTTTAAGACTGATGAACACTTATCCCAAATTTAATAAAAAAAAGATACGCTTCGACAGCTTGTTTATTTTTTCTTATTAAATTTATTTTTAAATAAGTTTTAGGTTTAAATTGCTGATAATGTGTTATTTGCTTTTATATTCTGATTTCTTAAAAACACTTTGAAAATGTAAATAAGTAAAGATTAATTTAAAAATGAAAAATTATAGAAGTCAAAAAATCTTAGAATAAGTTGCTTTTTTTGTTTAACAATTCTGCATGAAAAGTTCATCTTAATTAGATAATAAAAAAAGTTTCAACTCTTAAGATTATAACTTCAGAAAATTATTAAAATAAGTTTTCCATTTATTGTAAGGAATGCCAAAAATGTCCACAGCCATTCTTACATTCAGTATTTCTTCTTTCTGTATCTATTACCTTAAAAATCCAAAGTAATGAGGTTATAACTTTTATATTTTCATTTTGAGGAAGTTTGGCTAATTTAGAAAAAGCAATTCGTGTTGGAAAATGTTTTAAAATTACAATTGGAGTGTAGGTTGGTTTTAAAGGAATTGTATTAATAGATTTTTGATAATTTTCTGTATTATAATAGATTTTCTCAGGAATAGCGTTGAATATGTAATTTTTTAAAGTCATAAAAAGCTCTTCGAAATCATATTCCAAATCTTCTGCCAAAAGCTGTATTCCAAGATTAAAGTCTAATTTATCTTGAGCAACCTTATTGATTATTTCTTCTTTTTTGGACATTTGATACATAAAAGTAATTCAATTTGATTTTTGTGTAAATTGTTGTCTGCATTCTTCAACTTCATTATTGCTAAACTATAGAATATTTTTTTGAGTTTTAGAATTAATTTTTTTCTAATTAAACCAGAATTCGTGAGGGATAGAGTCGGTATTCTTTTTATGGGAGAAGCGGAACAAAAGATATAGCCGATCCAGAAGCTTAGGAACGACCCGGAATGACATGTGTGATTTATTTTTAGATTTTGGAATTTGACAATTTTAGGATTAAAAAATACTCATTGATTTAGTAATATGATCATTTATAATAAGGCTTTTAATAAGAATCTAAAATCAACAATCTAAAATCTAAAATTTCAGAAAAAAGTATATCTTTAGCCAACCAAAAAAAACAAACCATGCAAGAAAAAGACCAGGAAAATTTTAAAAGAGAACTCGGATTATTAGACGGAACCATGCTTGTGGTTGGTTCTATGATTGGATCAGGGATATTTATCGTGAGTGCTGATATCGCCAGACAAGTAGGTTCTGCAGGATGGCTAACTTTAATTTGGCTGATCTCCGGATTAATTACCATTATTGCCGCTGTAAGTTATGGCGAACTGAGTGCGATGTTTCCAAAAGCCGGAGGGCAATATGTTTACCTGAAAGAAGCTTATAACAAGTTAATTGCTTTTTTATATGGTTGGAGTTTTTTTGCTGTAATTCAAACTGGAACGATCGCCGCTGTTGGTGTCGCTTTTTCGAAGTTTGCAGCTTATCTTTATGAACCATTGAGCGATGAAAATATAGTGTATGAGTTAGGATCTTTTAAACTCAACGCGGCTCAGATTGTTTCAATATTAACGATTGTTTTACTAACTTTTATCAATAGCCGCGGGGTTAAAAACGGAAAAATTCTGCAAACTGTTTTAACTATTATCAAAATTTTGTCGTTACTGGGATTAATCGTCTTTGGACTAACTCTGGCAGCAAAAGCTTCGGTTTGGGATGCTAACTGGACAGATGCCTGGACAACACGTTCGTTTAATAAAGATACAGGATCATGGCTGCCTATTAGCGGAACAGCTTTGATTACGGGAATTTCGGCCGCAATGGTTGGATCGTTATTTTCCAGTGATGCCTGGAATGGTGTGACTTTTATTGCAGGAGAAATTAAAAATCCAAAAAGAAACGTTGGTTTCAGTTTGTTCTTGGGAACTTTTATTGTGACTATAATTTATGTTCTTACTAATTTAATGTATTTAGCGGTTGTTCCGTTAGACGAAATTGCAACTGCAAAATCTGATAGAGTAGCGGTTGTAGCCTCGCAATATATTTTTGGCGATATTGGAACTTTGATTATTGCCATTATGATTATGATTTCGACTTTTGCCTGCAATAACGGACTTATTATGGCTGGTGCAAGAGTTTATTATACAATGGCAAACGATGGTCTTTTTTTTAAAAAAGCAGCTATTTTAAATAAATCAAGTGTTCCTGCATGGGCACTTTGGGCACAATGTATTTGGGCTTCGGCTTTATGTCTGACAGGAAAATATGGTGATTTGCTGGATTTTGTAATTATCATTGTTTTGATTTTCTATATTTTAACGATCTACGGAATTTTTATCTTACGCAAAAAAATGCCAGATGCAGAAAGACCTTATAAAGCATTTGGATATCCTTTTTTACCAATGTTATACATCATTATTGCAACAGCAGTTTGTATTTCGTTATTAATCACAAAATTTTCGACTTGTGGTTGGGGAGTTTTGATTATGTTAACGGGAATTCCAGTATATTATTTAACGAAACCAAAAGGAGAATAAAAGGGACAAAGGTTCAAAGTTTAAAGAGGTAAATTTGCCCGCGGGTTTTACGGATTAAACGGGTTTACGCAGGTTTTCTTTTTTTTAACGTTGCAAGTTCTTTTTAGATATAAAAAATGCCTTGTTTTAGCAAGGCATTTTTTGTATTCCATTTTGAGTAATAAAAAATCGGTGTAAACCCGTTTAATCCGCCAAATCTGTGGCCTAAAAAAAAAACACTACAATTTGCAATAGCAAAAATATAGTGTCTTTAAATGTAATAATCTAATGAATTTTTAATGGTAATTATGCCATTTCAGTCTCAAGAGAAGATTTTATAGATGAATTAATAATAGACAAAGTTGATGGATCAGATTCTCCAGAGAAAAAGGCTTCTAATACTTCCTGAAATATTGGATTTGTATTGTCTACCAAAGAAAACAACGTCATGGAAGAACGTAATTTACGTGCGTCTAAATCGCCTAAAATTCCATCTGCTGATTTTCTTTTAAAAGTCAAAAACAATTCTGAAATTTCGATAAGATGTTTTCCCAAAATAGGATGTTCAAGAAAATCCGTTGCTTCTTTTAGATCGTTAATGGCGTAATAATTTGCAGTATCACTCTGACCTAATCCTTTAATCTGAGGAAAAATGAACCACATCCAGTGTGTCTCTTTTTTTCCTTTTTTGATTTCAGAAAAAGCAGTAAGATAAAGTTTGTTTTGCGCATCTAAAAAACGCAATAAATCATTGTTGGAGTAAGCCATTGTGGTAATTTATATATAAAAAAAGGTTGCAAAAGTAGTAAAAAAGATAAGGTCTGCCTAATAAAAGGTTCATGTACTGAGTATTTTAACTTTTAGAGGAGGAATTTTCCTCGTCGTTTCCTCGTCAAAAAAAACTCATTTTGAGTGCTTTATAATCATTCACTTCGTTTAGTTCTTCTAAAGGTTAAATTTATTCTTGGCAATACATTTTTAGCTGTTTTAGGAACCTGATGTTGCCAAAAACTATTGGTTGTTCCTGCCATTAATAAAAAAGATCCATGATGTAAAGGAATCTCTACTTGCGGAATTTCTTTTCGAAATTTATGACGGAGTTTGAACATTCTGGTTTCGCCAAAAGTCACCGAAGCAATAATCTGGTTTGGTCCTGTATTGTGTTCTTTGTCACTGTGCCAGCCAACGCCATCATTTCCATCTCGGTATAAATTTAAGAGGAGACTATTAAAATCAAGCTGTGTTTCTTTTTCTACACGGCTCCTAATAGTTAATAATTCATAAGTCCAGTCAGGTCCGTTTTGGTCTGCTCCTGGATTATCCTTGTCTTCATACCAGGAAATCATTCGGGGCACAGTATAGGTTTTATCATAAATTTCCATTTCATATTCTCTCCATTTGGTCTTGTGGAGTATCCTTTCGTAAAAGCGATCAGATTCTTCTTTCGTGAAGAAATTATCGATCAAAATAAGTTCTGCATCAGGCAGGTCAAATACTTTCTTTCCTGCTAAACCTGTGGCAAATAATTCAGTATCGCTAAATAGTGTCATTGTTCGATTATTTTGTGTCAATTTCAATCCATACCGGAGCATGGTCGCTTGTTTTTTCCCATCCCCGCACATGGCGGTCAACTCCTCCGGAGAGCAGTTTTTTTGCTAATTGCGGACTTAGTAAAAAATGGTCAATTCTAAGGCCTGCATCCCGCTCATAAGCCTTTCTGAAATAATCCCAAAAAGTGTAAATTTTCTCATTAGGATATAATTTTCGAATTGCATCTGTCCATCCCTGTGAGACAATATCTCTAAAAGCTGTTCTGACTTCGGGTAAAAAAAGGGCATCATTTACCCATTTTTCAGGTTTATAAACATCTAGTTCTGTTGGCATCACATTATAATCTCCAACCAATATTACCGGAACTTTTAAACTCAAAAGTGTTTGTGCCCGATCAGCTAAACGTTCAAACCATTTTAGTTTATATTCTAATTTTGGTCCAGGAGCAGGATTTCCATTTGGTAAATAAAGGCATGCAACTACAATTCCATTAATCAAAGCTTCGATATAACGACTTTGAACATCGTCGTCATCTCCCGGAAGAACACGGGTTACTTCCTCAATATCCATATTACGGGCCAGAATCGCAACGCCATTCCATTGTTTTTGTCCGTGCCAAATGGCATTGTAGCCGGCATCATTAATTTCTTTAATTGGAAATTTATCCTGTGGCGCTTTTAATTCCTGCAGACACACAATATCAGGAGCAGCTTCTTCAAGCCATTTCAATAAAACATTTAATCGTCCGTTGACTCCGTTTACGTTATAAGTTGCTATTTTCATAGTAGATTTAATTAGTTGGAGCATTAAATTTACAGCTTTTTACGCCTTTATATTTACACAAATTCATGTTCTTATTTCAGAAACTGTTTGTTAAAGAATACTTTACGTGGATTTTTTTCTGCATACGCAAAAATCAGCTGCACAATATATTGATTGCTTTTATAAGGCGTAGCATAATTCTTTATTTCTAAAGGATCAGTAATCGCAACATCTAACGGAATATACCCCATACCATAAAAATGGCCATTTTCTATCCAGATACAGCTTCTTTCATGTGCTGTTCTTCCTTTTTCTATAATGGCAAAAGTAGGTCTGTTGTTTACTAAAAAATCAATCGCATTGTCGACTTGTTCATTGTGAAGCGAAACCTCCGGCAAATCTGTTATATCTTTATTTTGAAATATTTCTCCTTCCTGAGGTTTTGAATATTTGCAAAATCTATAATCAATTTCAAATCGTTCTGCCAGACCCCTCAGTATGTTTGTTGCTTCATGTAAACTACTAAAATGCTCAATACATGACTGAAATTTATTGAGTTTGCCAATTGCCAGATATTTGTATCCGTTGCGGGCTTCATATTCATATAATCCAAATTTTGGTTCAAATCGTTTTAATGCTCTGTTATAAGTTGGCCAAAGATGTTTGATTTCAGTACATTCTAATAAAAGAGCCATTAATTCGTTGCCACAAACTTCAAAAGAAATCGAATAAATATCCCGTAAGAAATGCTGTCTTTGCGGATTAATCTTATGTCCGCTAAAATGAGAAGCAACACGTTTTTTTATATTAACCGCTTTCCCGACATAGATTACTTTTTTTACCTCATTATAAAAATAATATACACCTGGTTTTTCGGGTAAATTATTAAAATCTTCTGGCGGAAGGTTAGGCGGTAAACGCTGATCTTGTGCTGTATTTTTGATCATTTTTTCGATATGACCTTCATCGTCCCATTCGAGCAATCGTGAAAATAATATAGCCGTAGCATCAGCATCTCCGCCGGCACGATGTCTGTTTTCTAAAGATATATCTAATGAGTTGCATAGATTTCCTAAACTATATGATCCTAAACCGGGTCTGATTTTTCTAGCTGCGCGAACGGTACACAATTTTCTTGCAGTCCATTTAAAACCTGTTTGTTCGAGTTGATGGCGAACGAATGAATAATCAAAGTTGACATTGTGTGCTACGAAAATACGATCAGTAAGCATTTCCAGAACTTTATCCGAAATGTCATCGAAGATTGGCGCATTAGCTACCATTTCATTATTAATTCCGGTTAAGGCAAAAATCGAAATTGGTATTTCTTTTTCCGGATTCACAAGCGTTTCATAACGATCAATCACGTTTTCTCCGTCATGAATGATGATCGCAATTTCGGTAATGCGGCTGCCACTGGCGTTACCACCGGTGGTTTCGATATCTACTATGGCATATTCTTGCTTTTTCATCTTATTTATATAACGTGAAATCGATTGTTTTTCTGTTGTTTTTTAAAATAACATTTTAAACTTTAACCGTAATAATATCTGTCAGTAAAGTAGAAAACTTGGGAGATAATCTGTCTTGTTTCATTTTCCATTGCCGTCCCAATGACTGCACGCCGAATTTGACTTTATTATTACCATAGCTTTGGTTCATTTTATCAATCGCACTCATTAAAGGCTTATGTTTAGGATTTGAAGTTTCGAATAAATTAAGCTGCGTTTCACTATTTGGCGTTAATCCCATTACAATTACACCAGCTTTTTTATAGCGATATCCTTTTTTAAAAATAGCTTTAAATCCTTTTTGCGCGGCCTCATTAAGTTCTATTGTCGAATTAGTTGGAAAATCAGTAGTAATAGTGATACTTCGTGAATAGCGAGTTTCTTCATTTTTTAAAAAGCTAGTTTGTATAAAAACCGTCACCATATTACAATGGCAATTCTGACGTCTTAATTTTTCGGCACAGGAAGCTGTAAACGTGCTGATTCGTTCTGAAATTTCTTCATAAGTGGTATACTTTTTTTCGAAAGATCTTGTAGTAGCAATCATTTTTCGATCTGTGGCATCTTCTAATTCCAAAGTTGGTTTTCCTTCTAATTCATGTTTTAATCGAAGACCAACTACAGACATTTCTTTTCTTACCCAGGCATCCGGAAACTGGGTAAATTCATAAGCTGTGTTGATTTTTTTTAATTTAAGGCGTTTGGCGTGTTTTCTTCCAATTCCCCAGACATCTTCAATTTTAGTCCATTTTAATGCTTTAATTCTTTTTTCTTCAGAGTCAATACAATAAACACCTTGTGTGCGATCTGCAAATTTTCGGGCAATTTTATTCGCCACTTTAGCCAAGGCTTTGGTGGGTGCAAACCCTATACTTACGGGAATACCAGTTCCTTGTGTTACTTCTTTCCGCATTTTTAAGCCCAGCGTATTCAGATCAAATAAATCATAACCTGAAAATTTCAGGAAAGCTTCATCAATACTGTAAATTTCGATTTCGGGAGTATAAGTTTGAAGCAGGTTCATTACCCGATTGCTCATATCGCCGTATAGCGGATAATTAGAAGAATAAACAAAAATGTTTTTTTCTTTAAAAATAGATTCATATTTAAACGCAGGAATTGCCATTGGTACACCCAGAGCTCTGGCTTCATCAGAGCGCGAAATAACGCAGCCATCATTATTAGAGAGAATAACGATAGGTTTTCCTCTTAAACGTGGATCAAATACTCTTTGACAAGAAGCATAAAAATTGTTACAATCGACTAAAGCAAACATTTCTAAACGTGTTTTTTTATTTCTTATTTCGTTGCCGTGAGCGAAGTCGAAGGGCTTCATCGTATAAAGGCCTCAACTTCGATCAGGGTGATAATTAATTTAAAAAGATTTAATACAATGAATCACAATTCCCCAAATCACAAAATTATTTTCAGGAGTTACTTTTATAGGCTGATAATCTTCATTTTCGGCAATAAGCCAGATAATGTCTTTTTCTATTCTGATACGCTTTACAGTAAATTCACCATCAATTTGGCAAACAGCAATTTTATTGTTTTGCGGTTCCAGGCTTTTATCAATAATCAATAAATCACCATCGTTAATACCAACGTTTTTCATAGAATGTCCTTTTACCCTGGCAAAATAAGTAGTATATTTATGCTTGATGAATTCTTTATTGAGATCAATTGATAATTCGATAAAATCATCAGCAGGCGAAGGAAAACCTGCGCTAATACCAACATCAAAAAAAGGCAGCTTTACTTCTGAACTTACATCCGGAATGTACAATTCTATTGATTTTGTGGTATTTATATTTCTCAATTTCATAATCACTTCAAAAGTTGTTTTTTTGTACATCACAAAATTAGTACAGATGATAACATTTTTTTGTATATTTGTTGTTCCAAATTATAACAAAATTAATTATGTCCTTATTTTCAGATAACATCAGAGCATTGAGGGTTAAGCATAAAATATCTCAGGAGAAATTAGCTGAAAACCTTAGAATTACCCGAGGAAGATACGTTAAATACGAAGATGGAACCTCCGAGGCACCGTATGATATTTTAAAGCAGATTGCTTTATATTTTCATATGAGTATCGACTTATTATTATCTGTCGATATACGAAAAATACACATTGAAAACCTGATAAAATTAGAAGGTAACCGACTTATTTTACCGATACAAGTAGATAGTTATGGAGAGAATTATATCGAAATTGTATCCCAAAAAGCAAAAGCAGGTTATCTAAACGGTTATGCCGATCCGGAATACATCGAGAGTTTACAACAAGTTTCCCTTCCGTTTTTAGGACCGGGAAAACATCGCGGATTTCCTGTAGAAGGCGATTCGATGCCACCACACGAAGACGGTTCGATTATTATTGGTCGTTATGTAGAAAGACTAGGAGAGGTGATGGACGGTAGAACCTACATCCTGATTACTAAAAATGAAGGAATGGTGTACAAACGATTGAACAAGAATAAAAAGAATGCTTTGGTTCTCGAATCTGATAATCGCTTTTATCCGAATTATGAAGTGAAAGCCTCTGATATTTTAGAAATCTGGGAATACGAATGTAGTATTGGCCGAAGCGATAAACGACATGAAGTAACAGAATCTCAAAGTATGAAAGATTTGCTTCTGGAAGTAAAAAGAGAAGTTATGGAGATTAAGAATAATACTTCGAATACATAAAAGTTTTTTGCTACTCCCGATAGTTATCGGGAGTAGCTCTCAATAAAAATTTGTGTCTTAGCGCCTTCGTGGCAAAAGAAATCTAAAAGACCTTCACAAAACCCAATCCGTATTGTTGTCCATTATAAAAAGGCATTATCATAGAAGTTGATTTACTTTCAGATGACGATTTGAATAATTTTTTGGTAATATATGGATTCATCCAATACGCCAATTTGGTACTCAAAATTCCGATTCCGGCTCCGGCAGCAACATCCGTTAACCAATGGCGATTGTTGTAAATTCTAAATAATCCGGTTCCGGTTGCAACGGCATAACCGGCAATTCCGTACCAGATTGATTTGTCTTTGTATTCCTGCCATAAAAACTCCGCCCCGGCAAAAGCAGTTGCAGTATGTCCGGAAGGGAAAGAGTTATTCGAACTTCCGTCCGGGCGCTCTTCATGTACAAGCGATTTTAAACCCAAAACCGTCGTAGCCATAATGGCATACGAAGTCACAAATATCACAGAGCGATCCCGCATATTGTTCTTACCTTTTACGCCAAAAGCATTCAAAGCATAAACGGAAGCTGCAGGTGCATATTGCGAGAAATCATCAATAGTGATTTTGTTATCAATATCTTCTGTAACTTCAGCTTTGATTTGATGATTAAAAGTTAATAATTGATCACTTTCAAGACCAATAACACCATAACCAATCAATACTCCCGGAATGATTAATTGTTTGTAATTGAATTTTAAATAATTTGATGTACTGTCAATTTTTGTTATGGAGTCATTTTGTTGTGCATTTGCACTCAAAAAACCGAATAAAAATACCAGAGAAACCGCTTTGTAAAACATCTTTCGTTATCGTTATAAGTTGCAATAATAACGAATGTTAGATCTATCTATTTTTGACTTAATTGAACCTTAAGTCAATATTAATTTGTTGGTTTTAAAAGAGATAGTTTGATTAAGATTGGCTAAATGTTAAGAGATAAAAGATTCAATTTCAATGTCAGATTCCGGAGGAATGATTTATATTATAGCAACGTCCCGTCCCGAAGTTTCGGGATCGGGACAGCCCTACAATATAGGTCGAGCCTGTGGCTCTTTTTTATACTTTTAATGAAAACCAGAATGTGCTTCCCAAACCTAAATTGCTTTCAACGCCAACATTCCCATTTTGGGCTTCGATAAATTCTTTGCTGATTGCCAAACCTAATCCCGTTCCGGATTTTTGACTTCCCGGAATTTTAAAATATTTATCAAAAACTTTGTCTTTGAATCGTGAATCAATTCCTTTTCCGGTATCGATAACCTGAAATACAATTTGATTGTTTTCATTTTTTAATTTAATGATAATCTTACTTTTTTCAGACGAATAGGTGATAGCATTCGATAGATAATTAATCAAAACCCAGCCTGTTTTTTCGCTGTCGGCTTTTACATCTTGTAGATTTTCGTCGGCATCAATTATGAGTTTAATTTGTTTTTGATCGGCCTGAATTTTTACGGCCTCGGTAGCATAATTTACAATAGCATACGGATTGCTTTTTTCGATATTCAACTGAATATTTCCGGTTTCTAATTGCGATAAATTCAGTAATTCACCTGTGATTTTTAATAAACGCTGACTGTCATCTTTAATGCTTTCTACTAATTGTTTCTGATCGTCATTCATGTCGCCCGTTTTAGTGTTTTGAAGCAATTGAAGACTCAGTTTTATAGAAGCAATTGGTGTTTTTAATTCGTGTGAAACCGTAGCAATAAAATTAGTTTTTGCAAAATCCAGTTCTTTAAATAAGGTAATATTGCGCAGAATAATCACATCGCCAATATTAATTTCCCTTTCTTCTCCCGTTGGCGTTATAGTAATGTTGATGGTTTCTTTATCAAAATAACTTTCTTTTCCGTGAGCGAAAATCTTCATCGGTTGTTTTTTCTGAGAATCAGTTGATTCTTCTTTCAAAATCAAAGACCGAATCAAATCATTCGATAAAGCCAATGTCGAAGCTGATTGCCCAATAACATCCTCAGATTTCATTCCGATAATTTTCAGCGCTTCATCATTCACAAATAAAATAACACCTTCATTGTCCAGTCCAATAATAGGGTCGTGCATGTTATTGATAAGCGTTTCCAGTCGTTTCTTTTCGAAGAATAATTTGTATAAATTGCTACTATTGTATTCCTCTAGTTTTTGCGCCATGGTATTAAACGATTTTGCCAAATCTCCATATTCATTATGATTGGTAAAATGTACTCGTTCCGAATAATTTTTATTCGCAATTTCTTTAATGCTCAAAGTCAATTCCTTAATAGGATTTGCGATATTATTGGGTAAATTAATTAGTAAATTAAAAGCAATTAAAAAGCACAAAGTTCCCACAATAGCAATCCATAAATTGGCGGTTTCAGCCGTATGTTTCGCGATATCACTTTTTTTCTTTATGGCATTCATATTGAGTTTCATAATCTCGAAAATGTCCTGTCTGATTTGCATTTTTAGAGACTCATCAGAACTGTTTTTTTCTAAAAGAGCAAAGTTTCTCTTAAGATTATCGGTTCCTTTTTTCTCTCCTTCTTCAGTAACATTTTGTGTTTGCTTCTGAAGGTTTTCTTTAAAAGTAACAATCGCCTTTTCTTTATTAGAATTAATTTCGTCCAAAGACAAAAGCATATTTCTGGAATATTCAAGCGTATTATAATTTGCTTTCAGAATATTCTCTGTGTCTTTTTTTATCGAGAAAATATAAAAGGCACTCACTAATGTGAGTATTATTATTAGTAAAAATAATAGTCCAACTCCCAGATTCAATTTAGTTTTAATTCTCATGATGTTTATTTTAAAACATTTTATTCTTTTTTTTAACCATGTAAGTGATATAAGGAAATATAAGAGGACGCATAATTAAGAAAGGCAGGAAAAACTTCAGCAAACCTTGCGTTCTTTGCGGTTAAATTTTTCACGCATCCAATTTAAATGAACTTATATAACTTATATGGTTAGATTTTTTTTACGACAGAATAACAAGATCAACATTCGATAAAGAAAGACTATTCAATAAGCGTCTGAAAATCGTTGTAGACAAAATTACTTTAAATAAATTCAAATGCGGTTTCCCAATGCAAACAGTTGTAATATGTTTTTCTTCAACTGCCATCAAAATAGCATCGGCAATATTTTTGTTCTCTAATTTAATGACTTCTGCGCCTAATTGTACAGCGAGTTTAAAATTATTAATCAAATGACGTTGCTTGTCCAATGCAATTTTAGTGCTGCTTTCTTTTGGTGTTTCTACATACAAAACATACCAGGATCCGTTGTAATAACTTGCCAAACGCGCTGCTTTTCTAATCACAATTTTAGCTGTTTTGTCATTACTGCTAATGCAAGCTAAAAGTTTTTCATGTCTTAAAGCATTCAGTTGAGGCACTTCACTTTCCACTTTTCGAACCACCTGACTTGCTACTTCTTTCAATGCCAATTCACGCAACTGTAAAATCTGATCAGACTTAAAGAAGTTGGTCAAAGCCGTCTGAATTTTATCCGGCGTATAAATTTTCCCTTCTTTTAAACGTGCAATCAAATCTTCAGCCGTTAAATCGATATTTACGACTTCATCTGCTAATCGCAAAACATTATCCGGAATACGTTCCTGAACATCAATATTAGTAATGCGTTTTACGTCTTCATTCAAACTTTCAATATGCTGAATATTGACTGCCGAAATTACATTAATTCCTGCATCCAGAATTTCCAGAACATCCTGCCAGCGTTTTTCGTTTTTGCTTCCTTCAACATTCGTGTGTGCCAATTCATCAACAATCACCACTTCAGGTCTAAGGTTGATAATCGCCTGAACATCGAGTTCTTCCAGCTCTTTCCCTTTATAGAAAATGGTTCGCCGTGGAATTACGGGCAAACCAGATAAAAGTTCATGCGTTTCCTTTCGCATATGTGTTTCGATGTAACCAATTTTTACATCAATTCCGTTCTTCAACAGCGAATGTGCTTCTTGCAGCATGCGGTACGTTTTCCCCACACCGGCGCTCATCCCAATATAGACCTTAAACTTTCCTTTTCGTGATTTCTGAATTAAATCGAGAAAGTGCTGTGCATTATTTTCTTTTTCCTGTTCCATATATTTGTGTGAAGGTGCTAAGTCACAAAGTTTTTTTAATTTTTTTAGCCACAGATTGCATAGATTAAAAAGATTATTGAATGGCTTTGAGTAGATTTATTTGACACGAATTCACGAATTATAATTTATCCTATTTATAATTAGAAATTCGAGAATTCGTAGCGAAAAAAAATCCTTTCAATCTGTGCAATCTGTGGCTAGTAATCTTCTAGAAACTAATCGCCAGCGAAGTCGTTACAAACGTATTTGTATCCGTTGGAACGTTATCTTTTGTGAAAATCTGATCTTTACTGGAAAGATTTCTTGCTTCGATTCTAAACATTACATTATCAGTAACTAAGTAATCAAAGTTAGCCGAAAAACCGTAAGTTTTAAAACCATTTGGTGTTTCAGTTGCGATGATAACACCTTTTTCATCACTATAATATTCGCCACGAGCGGCAAGCTGAATTTTATCAGTTGGTTTGTATTGCAGAATCAAAACTGGCGAAAACCAAGTATCGTATTTATTACTGTTTTTAGCCGCTTGTTGCGATCCAACATCAAAACCAGCCGTAACATTTGTTTTATCCGTTACTTTAAATTGTCCGTAAAAGTTATTAAAATAACGCCATTTTTTGTCAATATCCGGTTGCTCATTTCCAACATAAGTACTCCAGTTCAAAACCACTTTGTCTGATGGTTTGTAAGTAACTTGGGTTCCAAAAGCTGGCGTTTGATTTCCTTTTACTTTCTCGATACGTTGCCATCCGTTTAAGTACATTCCGGCCAAATACCATTTTCCAGATTCAGAGGTGTAACCAATTTTAACTCCCGTTTCATAATAAGGCGAGTTTTCAGCCAAAATGCTTCGGGTCAAAGTCTGGCAATCTTTTCCAATTGCACTTTCAAAACCTATGTGAGCCGGCATAATCCCCGCATCGATCCATAAATTATGGCTTTGCGAAATCTTCACACCAACATTTGCTTCATAGATGTTTTTCAATAAACCTTGTTCAGCTGCCATGTTATATTCGGCGTAAGTTCCGGCCATCAAAGCAAAATTTCCACGAATATTATCTTTCGAATAATTCACTTTTGCCAAACCCAAATTAATATTCACTTCATTACTTTTATTAAAATTGTATAAAAAGCTCGGACGCGTATGATCTTCTGGTTTTCCAAAATCATAACTATAATAAGTCTCTACATATCCTGAAAACGTAAACGGACTTTTTGTTTCTTCCTGAGCGTGTAAATTGCTAAAACCAAAGGCAATTAAAGCGGTAAGTATTATTTTTTTCATTTTTGTGGTATTCAATTATTTATTTAGTAGATTTTTTAGGAGCTAATCCCGCTATCCGTTTCAATCTTTTACTTTTTAAAGAAAAAAGTAAAAGGATTTCCACTACTATCGGGGCTAGGGCTTTTGGGGTAAAAAAGGGTGTTTATTATCCTAACAATCCCGAAGCTTCGTAACTGTTAGGTATTTTATTTTATTCATAAAGTTTATAATCGTTACAATAGATCAACGCACAGTTAGTCATCCCGAGGAACGAGGGATCTCCGTAAGAAACTCGACACAGATTGGTGATTCACTTTATGGTTACTCCGCGGAGATCCCTCGTTCCTCGGGATGAAAAAAATGCGCGCATATAAAAAACATAGAACCTTAGCAACTCAGTAACTAAGAACCTTTTTTAGAAAGCTCATCCAAAGCCACATTCAATTCCAACACATTAACTGTTTCAGGTCCCATAACAGCTGTGTTAATTTTAGATTCAACCAAAGCTTTTACTTTAGTTTCATCCAATTTTCTTTCTTTGGCAACACGTTTCACCTGAATCAAAGCACCTTGTGGAGAAATGTTAGGATCCAATCCACTTCCTGAAGCAGTCACCATATCGGCAGGAATTTCAGATTTTTTCAAATACGGATGAACAACTAAAAACGTATCAATTCTTTTTTGAACCAAAGCCAAATATTCAGCATTGCTTGGTCCTTTGTTACTTCCGGCACTTCCGGCCGCGTTATAATCCACAGCCGAAGGTCTTCCCCAGAAATAATTCGACTTATCGAATTTCTGACCTATTTTTTGGTAACCAACGACTTTTCCGTTAACCGAAATAGTTTCTCCTTTTCCATGATTTGGAGCAAATTGTGCAATTCCGTAAATCGCAAGAGGATAAATAACTGCAAACAGGATTACGGTAAGCAGTGTCAATTTTAATAGTGAAAATATTGTTTTCATTTTTTCTAGTGTAAAATGTTAGATGTAAAAAATGATTTGTAAATTGTTATCTGTGTTTTTTTGATTTCATCATTTCACATTTTACAAATCACATTTCACTAAATAAAAAGTGTTACGAGTAAATCAATTAATTTAATTCCGATAAAAGGGACAATCAATCCACCTAAACCATAAATCAAAAGATTTCTTTTTAGGATTGCGCTTGCACCAATTGGTTTATAATCTACACCTCTCAACGCTAATGGAATCAATATTGGAATGATGATTGCGTTAAAAATTACAGCTGATAAAATCGCACTTTCAGGACTATGCAAACGCATGATATTCAATCCTTCAAGCGCAGGAATCGCAGTAATAAAAAGAGCAGGAACAATAGCAAAATATTTCGCAACGTCATTTGCAATAGAAAAAGTAGTTAAAGTTCCTCGGGTCATTAAAAGCTGTTTTCCAATTTCGATAATCTCAATTAATTTAGTTGGGTCATTATCAAGATCGACCATGTTTCCGGCTTCTTTTGCAGCCTGAGTTCCGCTGTTCATCGCAACACCCACATTCGCTTGTGCAAGGGCAGGAGCATCGTTTGTTCCGTCACCCATCATGGCAACCAGTTTACCCAGGTTTTGCTCATTTTTGATGTAATTCATTTTATCCTCAGGTTTTGCTTCGGCAATAAAATCATCAACACCGGCAGCTTCTGCAATAAACTTAGCCGTAAGCGGATTATCTCCGGTAACCATCACCGTTTTTACACCCATTTTTCTCAATCGGTCAAAACGTTCTTTCATTCCTGTTTTGATGATATCCTGCAATTCGATAACACCTTGAACCTGATCGTTTTTAATTACGACTAGTGGCGTACCTCCGTTTGAAGAAATGTCTATTACTTTTTGAGCAGTATCTTCAGGAAAAGAATTCCCGGCTTGTTTTGCAATATTTTTTGCAGCATCCTGAGCCCCTTTTCTAATATTAGTTCCGTCTTTTAAAATAACTCCGGAAGTTCTCGTTTCAGCGGTAAATTTGATTAAAGTAGCACCTTCAATTGACAATTTATTGGCAGTTTCGGCTCCTGCCAGTTCCACGATACTTTTCCCTTCCGGAGTGTCATCCGCTAGTGAACTTAACACGGCAGATTTTATAAAATCTTCTTCAGTAACACCTTTTGCTGGATAAAAATTCGTTGCTTTTCTATTTCCTATTGTGATTGTTCCGGTTTTATCCAAAAGCAATACATCAATATCTCCGGCAGTTTCAACCGCTTTTCCGGATTTTGTAATTACGTTAGCACGCAACGCTCTGTCCATTCCCGCAATACCAATCGCAGAAAGTAAACCACCAATTGTAGTTGGAATCAAACAAACGAACAAAGCAATAAAAGCCGCAATCGTGATGGGTGCATTTGCATAGTCGGCAAATGGTTTTAGCGTAACGCACACAATCACGAATATCAAAGTAAATGCGGCTAATAAAATGGTTAGGGCAATTTCGTTTGGTGTTTTCTGACGGCTTGCACCTTCAACCAAAGCAATCATTTTGTCCAAAAAGCTTTCGCCAGGTTCAGAGGTTACGATTACTTTAATTTTGTCAGATAATACTTTTGTACCTCCGGTTACTGATGATTTATCACCGCCAGCTTCCCGAATTACAGGAGCACTTTCTCCTGTAATAGCACTTTCGTCTATAGTTGCCAGACCTTCGATAATTTCACCATCAGTTGCAATTAAATCACCGGCTTCACACACGAAAATGTCTCCTTTTTTTAATTCAGATGAACTGATTTTTTTAATTTCTCCGTTAGGCAAAATTTGTCTTGCCGGAGTTTCTTCACGTGTTTTTCTTAAACTATCCGCTTGTGCTTTTCCTCTTGCTTCGGCAATAGCTTCGGCAAAATTGGCAAACAAAAGTGTTGCAAGTAAAATTAAGAACACAATTAAATTATAGATGAAACTACCCTGATCTGTTGCTCCCATTAAAATGGAAATACAAACGGCGAACATAATGGCAGTTCCTATTTCTACGGTAAACATTACCGGATTTTTGATCATCATTTTTGGATTAAGCTTCACAAAAGATTGCGCTAAGGCTTCTTTTACCTGTTTGCTTTCAAACAATGAATTGGATTTATTAGTTGTCATTTTTCTTTTTATATTATTTTAAAGTAAAATATTCTGCCAATGGACCTAAAGCCAACGCTGGGAAGAATGATAAAGCGGCGATAATTGCGATTACGGCAAAAACCATTATTCCAAAAATAGAAGTGTCGGTTTTTAAAGTTCCTGCACTTTCCGGAATGTATTTTTTATTCGCCAATAATCCTGCAATTGCCAATGGCCCAACGATAGGAATGAAACGACTCAATAGTAACACAATTCCTGTAGTGATATTCCAAAACGGATTGTTATCGCCTAAACCTTCAAAACCAGAACCATTATTAGCAGCGCTCGAAGTATATTCGTATAACATTTCTGAGAATCCATGATGTCCGGGATTGTTTAGCCAGCCTGTTGCGTTTCCGCTAAACCAATAACCCATTGCAGTATCGTTTGCAGCAAAATAAGAAGCCAAAGCTGTTCCGGCTAATATTAATAAAGGGTGAAGAATTGCGATGAAAGCAGCAATTTTAACTTCCCGAGCTTCGATTTTCTTTCCTAAAAATTCAGGAGTTCGCCCCACCATTAATCCGGAAATAAATACCGCCAGAATAATGAAAATGTAGAAGTTAAGAATACCAACACCACAACCGCCATAAAACGCATTGACCATCATGGCAAGCAATTCCATAGCTCCGGAAACTGGCATTGAACTATCGTGCATACTATTTACAGAACCTGTAGAAATTACGGTTGTTGCGATGCTCCAGAAACCTGAAACGGCAGGTCCAAACCGAACCTCTTTTCCTTCCATTGCTCCGGTTGTTTGGGCAATTCCCATTTTTTCGATAGCAGGATTTCCGTTCATTTCCGTCATCATTGTTGGAATAACCAGTAGTAAGAATCCAACTGTCATAACTCCAAAAATCACATATGATAATTTCTTTTTCTTTAGATAAAAACCTAAAGCAAAGATCATCGCAAACGGAACAATTAATTGTGACCATAATTCAACTGCATTGGTAAAATAAGTTGGATTTTCTAATGGATGTGCCGAGTTGGCTCCAAAAAATCCACCACCATTTGTACCTAAATGTTTAATGGCAATAAAAGCAGCTGCAGGTCCGCGGGAAACATCAACGTGATCACCTTGTAAAGTTGTGATAGAATCTTTGCTGTCAAAATCCATCGGAGTACCGCTGAATGCTAATATAGTAGCTACAATTACTGAAAGAGGTAATAATATACGTGTACAACTTTTGATGAAATAGTTGTAGAAATTCCCTAATTTATCTGTGGTTCGCTCTTTCATTGCAGTAAAAATCATCGCTGCAGCAGCCATTCCGACACCAGCAGAAACAAATTGCAAGAACATAAGGAACATTTGTGATAGGTAAGAAACTCCGCTTTCACCTGAATAATGTTGTAGGTTACAGTTTACAACAAATGAAATGGCAGTGTTAAAAGCCAAATCCGGTGTCATGTTTGGATTATTGTCAGGATTTAAAAACAACGATCCCTGAAACAATAAGACGAAAAAACAAAGAAAGAACCAAATCATATTAATACTTAAAAGTGCTTTTAAGTGTTGTTTCCAGTTCATTTCTTCAGTGGAATTAATACCGCTGATTTTAAAAATAAATTTTTCAATTGGATTGAAAATCGGATCAAACAATGTTTTATCTCCCAAATAAACTTTAGCAATATATTTTCCTAACGGAATGGCTAAAATTATCGAAACGATAAAAATACTGATGACGCCTAGTAATTCTGTGTTCATAATATGTGAGTTTTTGTAAAATGCAAAATGTGATTTGTAAATAATTAGGATGTAAGACATCTAACATTTCACATCTGATTTTTTACATGATTTAAAATTTTTCAGGTTTAATTAATACATAAACCAAATAGCCAAAAACGACGATGGAAACAATAAATAGTGCAGTCATGATTTAGATTTTTTCAAAAAATTCAACTGATTTAAAACAAATCGCAAACAACACAACGGCCAATGCGAGTAAAAGAAAAGTGATTAACATAGGTTTTTATTTTAGATTTTAGAATTCAGATTTTAGATTTGTGAAATGTGATTTGTAAAAGAAGAAACGATCATCTAAACATTTTACAACTCACATTTTACACACCAGACGTATTAACTTGTTTGATATATTCTGCTTTTAACGTTTGAGGAAAAAGATGAGAAATATTGCAGTGGCGCACTTCCATAAATGAAGAAACCGAGAAAACGTACACATTAGAAATGGCGTTTTTAGTTTCGATACTTCCGTTAATAAAAAGGCGTTCAGCAAGTGCCAGACATTTTTTTGCACGGACGATGTTACCTGAAATAATAGATTTTTTGGTAATATCAGCAAAACGTTCCGCTTGTTTGTAGATTGAAGTGACTTGATTTTTCATGAGATGAATTTTTATGTTCTTCCCACTAATGCCAAAAGTCAGACCGAAAAAAAGAGATAATAGGCAAAGTACTGCCAATAAAAGGATTGCGTGTTCGTGCCAAAAATCAGGCATAAAAAAAGCCTATCATTTTGATAAGCTTTTCTCGTTTTGATATGTTATTGTCAAGCTCCAGAGGAGCGAAATATTTATAGAAATGATGAATCCACATTTATCAGAGCCCCAGCGGGGCGACATATTTTTGGATTGTAGGTGTCGCTCCGCTGGAGCTTTTTTTATCATTGGCAATAAATAATCTATAAATATTACGCTTCTCCGAAGCTTTAAAAATTGTAATTGATATTGAAATTGTTATTGAATACTATATTCCTCCAATTTTCGATACAAAGTAGCAATACCAATTTCTAGTAAACGAGCAGTTTCTGCTTTATTACCTTTCGTATAATTTAAAACTTTCTGAATATGTAGTTTTTCAACACTTTGCATTGAGAATGCCGACATCGATTTGGTTGGTTTTTCAGGTTGATGTTGCATTTCGTAAGGCAAAACATCAGCGGTCAAAATATCTCCGTTACTTAAAATTACAGATCTTTCGATAATATTTTTAAGTTCTCGAATGTTTCCCGGCCAGGAATAATTTTCTAATTTATGTAGAAAATCATCTGATATGTTTAAGGTTTTTTTATTCGTTTTTTCAGAAAACTGTTGAACGAAATATTGGGTTATCGGCGCAATATCTTTAATTCTTTCTCTTAACGGAGGAAGTTTTATTTCGAAAATATTCAAACGAAAGTACAAGTCAGAACGAAAACGGTGTTCATCACTTTCTGTTTTCAAATCTCGGTTTGTTGCAGCAATTAATCTGAAATTTGATTTTTTGGGAGTCGTATCTCCAACCGGAATATATTCACTGGTTTCTAAAACGCGTAATAATTTAGCTTGCAGTTCAATTGGCATTTCTCCAATTTCATCAAGGAATAAAGTTCCGCCATTTGCTTCCTCAATGAAACCTTTTTTATCTTTTAGAGCTCCGGTAAATGCGCCTTGTTTATGACCGAATAATTCGCTTTCCAGAATTTCTTTGCTGAAAGTACTGCAGTTTAAAGCCACAAACGATTTGCCAACACGATTACTATTTTCATGAATCGCTTGTGCAAAAACCTCTTTTCCTGTTCCTGTTTCTCCGGTAAGTAAAACGGTCGAATCGGTTTTTGCTACTCTTTTAGCAAGATCAATAACTTGTTCGATTCCTTTTGATTTTCCTATAATGGTATTAAAAGAATATTTATCGCCAATACGTTTTTCCAGTTGTTTTACCTTTTTCTGTAAATGTGCTTTTTCGACCGCTTTGTATAAAAGCGGAATAATTTTGTCGTTATCATCACCTTTTACAATATAATCAAAAGCGCCATTTTTCATTGCCTGCACTCCATCTGGAATATTTCCGAAAGCAGTTAACAAAATAACTTCAATCAAAGGAAAACTTCCTTTTATGTTTTGCAGAAAATCAACACCATTCCCGTCAGGCAGTTTTACATCACATAAAACAACATCAATTTCAGTTTGTTCCAGTTTCTTAAAACCTGATTTAAGATCTTTGGCTTCAAAAACTTCAAACCCTTCTGATTTTATAATGCGCGCTAACAGACTTCTCAGTTTTTCTTCGTCGTCTATAATTAAAATTTTATGTGTCATTTGAGGAAAAGGCTAGGGTCGAAATTCATTTTTTGAAGTACAAATTTAGGTTTTTAATCATTCAACTTTTTTGATCGATAGGAAATTCTTGCGAAAATAATTTTAAGATCATAAAATTGTTGCTTCTAGTATAAAATTAAGTTTTAAGTTATTTAATGGCAATATTTAAAGTGTATATAACATCATTAAAGTATTTAACACTGATAAATTTTACAATTCTCTTAACATGAAAAAATTTAGGCTTTGTCATAAATGAATTAATTTTGCATAAAAGCTACATTATATATGAAAGACCCAATTTCAATCTCGATATTAGAATTAGCTATCATTACACAAGATAGCAATGCACCCGAAACATTTCAAAAAACAAAAGAAATAGCCCAACTTGCAGACAACTTAGGTTATAAGCGTTTTTGGCTGGCCGAACATCACAATATGGCGCACGTTGCCAGTTCTGCAACCGTAGTCTTAATTGGCTATATTGCCAGTCAAACAAAAGACATACGAGTAGGCTCAGGCGGAATCATGTTACCCAATCACTCTCCATTAATAGTAGCCGAGCAATTTGGAACCTTAGAAACGCTTTATCCAAACCGAATTGATTTAGGATTAGGAAGAGCGCCAGGAACAGATCAGCCAACTGCCGAAGCCATCCGAAAAGACTTTTTTGAGCAGGCACAACGTTTTCCTCAAAACGTAACCAAACTTCAGGATTACTTCTCAGCCGAAAATGCCACGGCAAAAGTAAGAGCCTTTCCAGCCGAAGGAACCAATGTTCCCATCTGGATCCTGGGTTCAAGCATGGACAGTGCCGCTCTTGCTGCAGCTTACGGATTACCGTATGCGTTTGCAGGACATTTTGCACCACGCCAAATGATACAGGCTTTTGAGTTCTATCGCGAAAATTTCCAGCCTTCCGAAGTTTTAGATAAACCAAAAACAATGGCCTGCGTTAATATCATTGCAGCTGATACAAACGAAGAAGCCGAAAAACTATCTACAAGTTTATATCAAATGTTTCTTAACCTAATTAGAAACGACCGTAAAGGTTTACAGCCACCCGTAGATTCACTAGATGATATTATGAGCGAAGAAGAACGTTTCCATGTCAATCAAATGACCGCATGTACCTTTACAGGAAACAAAGAACAACTAATAACAGATCTTAAAAAGTTCATCGACTATGCCCGTGTAGATGAGCTAATGGCAACAGGTCCAATTTTCGATCATCAAGCCAAACTCAAAAGCATTCACATTACAAAAGAAGTGATAGATGGTATAAACAATATATAAGGACAGTTTTCTTCTTCCTATATATAAGGTAAGATTTCAAACCTCAAACCCGACAGTTTTAAAAAGCTGTCGGGTTTGTTTTTTGCACCTATATATAAGGAGAAGCAACTTTGTCCTGCTGAGCGATCCCGATAGCTAACGGGAGAAGCTTTTTGGAATTTGGAATTTAAAAATTTTGTATTTTGGTTTAGGAGCTATTTCCCGCTGTCCTTCCAATCTTTTGCTTTTTAAAGAAAAAAGCAAAAGGATTTTCCCTCCCATCGGGGCTAGGGCAGTAGTTTTGAGAATAAATATTAGTAATAAGAAGAAAGAAACCGCCCCAAAAGAAGAAACTTTGCGACTTGGCGCCTTTGCGCGATTAAAAAAAACAGTAAAACCTCCAACTTTGTGACTTTTTCAAAACAAAGCCAAGAAAAAAAGAGACCTTCGCGCCTTAGCGTCTTCGTGGCAAAACTCATTAAAACCACCCAAAACAGGCAAAACCCCAAAGCCATCCAAAAAACTTCGTCTTGTAAAAAACACCAAACCAGCCACTTATGAAAAAGATTGAAAATAGTTAAGAAAAGCTATTGTTTTACTGAATAAACCAGCTACTTTTGCACCCGCAACAACGATAGACGTTCACAGAAATACCGGCAAGCTAAAGAGATCAAAACGGAAATTTATTTTCAAAAAAAGATTAAAAAAAGCTTGTGGGAATTGAAAGAAAGTTTTAAGTTTGCACCCCGCAAAACACGGAAAGTTCATTGATAGGTTGGCAGATAAGGAGAAGGAAAACGAAATGAGAATTTTCAAAAAAACTTCAAAAAACATTTGCCGGTTAGAAATAAGTTTTCTACTTTTGCACCCGCTTTG
>NZ_JRLF01000001.1 GCF_001404985.1 Flavobacterium aquidurense | reverse complement strand
ATTAAGATCAACAATATACGATGAAGAGTTTGATCCTGGCTCAGGATGAACGCTAGCGGCAGGCTTAACACATGCAAGTCGAGGGGTATGCTTCTTCGGAAGTAGAGACCGGCGCACGGGTGCGTAACGCGTATGCAATCTACCTTTTACAGAGGGATAGCCCAGAGAAATTTGGATTAATACCTCATAGTATTATGAAATGGCATCATTTTATAATTAAAGTCACAACGGTAAAAGATGAGCATGCGTCCCATTAGCTAGTTGGTAAGGTAACGGCTTACCAAGGCTACGATGGGTAGGGGTCCTGAGAGGGAGATCCCCCACACTGGTACTGAGACACGGACCAGACTCCTACGGGAGGCAGCAGTGAGGAATATTGGACAATGGGCGCAAGCCTGATCCAGCCATGCCGCGTGCAGGATGACGGTCCTATGGATTGTAAACTGCTTTTATACGAGAAGAAACACTGCTACGTGTAGCAGCTTGACGGTATCGTAAGAATAAGGATCGGCTAACTCCGTGCCAGCAGCCGCGGTAATACGGAGGATCCAAGCGTTATCCGGAATCATTGGGTTTAAAGGGTCCGTAGGCGGTTTAATAAGTCAGTGGTGAAAGCCCATCGCTCAACGGTGGAACGGCCATTGATACTGTTAAACTTGAATTATTAGGAAGTAACTAGAATATGTAGTGTAGCGGTGAAATGCTTAGAGATTACATGGAATACCAATTGCGAAGGCAGGTTACTACTAATGGATTGACGCTGATGGACGAAAGCGTGGGTAGCGAACAGGATTAGATACCCTGGTAGTCCACGCCGTAAACGATGGATACTAGCTGTTGGGAGCAATCTCAGTGGCTAAGCGAAAGTGATAAGTATCCCACCTGGGGAGTACGTTCGCAAGAATGAAACTCAAAGGAATTGACGGGGGCCCGCACAAGCGGTGGAGCATGTGGTTTAATTCGATGATACGCGAGGAACCTTACCAAGGCTTAAATGTAGATTGACCGTTTTGGAAACAGAACTTTCGCAAGACAATTTACAAGGTGCTGCATGGTTGTCGTCAGCTCGTGCCGTGAGGTGTCAGGTTAAGTCCTATAACGAGCGCAACCCCTGTTGTTAGTTGCCAGCGAGTCATGTCGGGAACTCTAACAAGACTGCCAGTGCAAACTGTGAGGAAGGTGGGGATGACGTCAAATCATCACGGCCCTTACGCCTTGGGCTACACACGTGCTACAATGGCCGGTACAGAGAGCAGCCACTGGGCGACCAGGAGCGAATCTATAAAACCGGTCACAGTTCGGATCGGAGTCTGCAACTCGACTCCGTGAAGCTGGAATCGCTAGTAATCGGATATCAGCCATGATCCGGTGAATACGTTCCCGGGCCTTGTACACACCGCCCGTCAAGCCATGGAAGCTGGGGGTGCCTGAAGTCGGTGACCGCAAGGAGCTGCCTAGGGTAAAACTGGTAACTAGGGCTAAGTCGTAACAAGGTAGCCGTACCGGAAGGTGCGGCTGGAACACCTCCTTTCTAGAGCCCTGAGTGTTAGTGGAAACACACGCTGGGGAAAAAAGAAGAAGCTTTATGGGATTATAATTTTAAGGCTATTTTACTCTTGCTGTTAGTTCAAATAATAAATTTTAAGTAAAACAGAGTCTCGTAGCTCAGCTGGTTAGAGTACTACACTGATAATGTAGGGGTCGGCAGTTCGAGTCTGCCCGGGACTACTATTTAACTTAAAAAAAGGAAATTCTGGAAGTTGGAATTCACCAAAGAAATTAGAGAAGAATTAGAAATCTAAAATCTGAATTCTATAATCTAAGATTTAAGAAATGGGGGATTAGCTCAGCTGGCTAGAGCGCCTGCCTTGCACGCAGGAGGTCAACGGTTCGACTCCGTTATTCTCCACTGATTTACTATAAATATAGTAAATAAAAGTTCATTGACATATTGAGATAAGAAAATAATAAAAAGTAGAAAGCGTTTTTTGTTATAGTAGTAATACAAATAATAAAAGACAAAAAAAAACGGTCATAATTGATTTTATGATTGGTACAATAAGCAAAATAAGGGCGTATGGGGGATGCCTTGGCTCTCAGAGGCGATGAAAGGCGTGATAAGCTGCGAAAAGCTGCGGGGACGGGCACACACCGATTGATCCGCAGATACCTGAATGGGGCAACCCACTATGTTGAAGACATAGTACACCGATAGGTGGGCAAACCCGCTGAACTGAAACATCTAAGTAGGCGGAGGAGAAGAAAACAAAAGTGATTCCGTAAGTAGTGGCGAGCGAACGCGGATTAGCCCAAACCAATGTTGTTACGGCAATGTTGGGGTTGTAGGACCACGACATTTTATGTACAAGGAACCGGAAGTTACTGGAAAGTGACACCATAGAGGGTGATAGTCCCGTATGGGTAACGAGTATAATAGATAGTGGTATCCTGAGTAGGGCGGGGCACGTGAAACCCTGTCTGAATTTGGCGGGACCATCCGCTAAGGCTAAATACTCCTGAGAGACCGATAGTGAACCAGTACCGTGAGGGAAAGGTGAAAAGAACCGTGAATAACGGAGTGAAATAGATCCTGAAACCATACGCTTACAAGCGGTCGGAGCCCTTTCGTGGGGTGACGGCGTGCCTTTTGCATAATGAGCCTACGAGTTAACGTTGCTGGCAAGGTTAAGTGGTTAAGCCACGGATCCGTAGCGAAAGCGAGTCTGAATAGGGCGCTTTAGTCAGTAGTGTTAGACGCGAAACCGTGTGATCTACCCATGGGCAGGTTGAAGCTGTGGTAACACACAGTGGAGGACCGAACCGGTTGACGTTGAAAAGTCTTCGGATGACCTGTGGGTAGGGGTGAAAGGCCAATCAAACTCGGAAATAGCTCGTACTCCCCGAAATGCATTTAGGTGCAGCGCTGTGCATAAAGTTATATAGAGGTAGAGCTACTGATTGGATGCGGGGGCTTCACCGCCTACCAATTCCTGACAAACTCCGAATGCTATATAATGTTTCACAGCAGTGAGGGCTTGGGTGCTAAGGTCCAAGTCCGAGAGGGAAAGAACCCAGACCATCAGCTAAGGTCCCCAAATATATACTAAGTTGAAAGAACGAGGTTTGTCTGCCCAGACAGCTAGGATGTTGGCTTGGAAGCAGCCATTCATTTAAAGAGTGCGTAACAGCTCACTAGTCGAGCGGACGAGCATGGATAATAATCGGGCATAAGTATATTACCGAAGCTATGGATTTAGAGTTTACTCTAAGTGGTAGGGGAGCATTCTAACAGGGTTGAAGGTGTATCGTAAGGTATGCTGGACTGGTTAGAAAAGAAAATGTAGGCATAAGTAACGATAATGCGGGCGAGAAACCCGCACACCGAAAAACTAAGGTTTCCACAGCTATGCTAATCAGCTGTGGGTTAGTCTGGTCCTAAGGCGAACCCGAAAGGGACAGTCGATGGCTAACGGGTTAATATTCCCGTACTACTAATTACTGTGATGGGGTGACGGAGTGATGAAAGCGCCGCGAACTGACGGAATAGTTCGTTGAAGTACCTACCTATAAGATGCGCAGGCAAATCCACGCGTCTTGGGGAAATACGATAGTACTCGGAGTCTTCGGACAAAGAGATAGTGCGCCTAAGGGCTTCCAAGAAAAACCTCTAAACTTCAGGTAATTAGTACCAGTACCGTAAACCGACACAGGTAGTTGAGGAGAGAATCCTAAGGTGCTCGAGAGATTCATGGCTAAGGAATTAGGCAAAATAGACCTGTAACTTCGGGAGAAAGGTCGCCCCCAGCAATGGGGGCCGCAGTGAAGAGGTCCAGGCGACTGTTTATCAAAAACACAGGGCTCTGCAAAATCGTAAGATGAAGTATAGGGCCTGACACCTGCCCGGTGCTGGAAGGTTAAGAGGAGATGTTATCTTCGGAGAAGCATTGAATTGAAGCCCCAGTAAACGGCGGCCGTAACTATAACGGTCCTAAGGTAGCGAAATTCCTTGTCGGGTAAGTTCCGACCTGCACGAATGGTGTAACGATCTGGACACTGTCTCAGCCATGAGCTCGGTGAAATTGTAGTAACGGTGAAGATGCCGTTTACCCGCAGTGGGACGAAAAGACCCTGTGCACCTTTACTATAGCTTAGTATTGACCTTGGATAAATGATGTGTAGGATAGGTTGGAGACTGTGAAGTGGCGTCGCCAGGCGTTGTGGAGTCATTGTTGAAATACAACCCTTTGTTTATCTGAGGCCTAACCCCGAGTATCGGGGGACATTGCTTGGTGGGTAGTTTGACTGGGGTGGTCGCCTCCAAAAGAGTAACGGAGGCTTCTAAAGGTTCCCTCAGTACGCTTGGTAACCGTGCGTAGAGTGCAATGGCATAAGGGAGCTTGACTGAGAGACATACAGGTCGATCAGGTACGAAAGTAGAGCATAGTGATCCGGTGGTTCCGCATGGAAGGGCCATCGCTCAAAGGATAAAAGGTACGCCGGGGATAACAGGCTGATCTCCCCCAAGAGCTCATATCGACGGGGGGGTTTGGCACCTCGATGTCGGCTCGTCACATCCTGGGGCTGGAGAAGGTCCCAAGGGTTGGGCTGTTCGCCCATTAAAGTGGCACGCGAGCTGGGTTCAGAACGTCGTGAGACAGTTCGGTCTCTATCTACTGTGGGCGTTAGAAATTTGAGTGGATCTGATTCTAGTACGAGAGGACCGAATTGGACAAACCTCTAGTGTATCTGTTGTCCCGCCAGGGGCACCGCAGAGTAGCTACGTTTGGAAGGGATAAGCGCTGAAAGCATATAAGCGCGAAACCCACCACAAGATGAGATTTCTTTTAAGGATCGTGGAAGATGACCACGTTGATAGGCTATAGATGTAAAGGCAGTAATGTCATAGTCGAGTAGTACTAATAATCCGTAAGCTTATGTACACCCTTTTCTCCCCGATGCAAATCGGGGAGAAGAAACTTTCTAAAAATAATAAATAAAAATACTTTTCTTTATCTCAGTATGTTAAGATATTATGTAATGTTGATCAGTTAATCTGGTTACCCATTGCAAAAACGACCTTAAGGTGGTTATTGCGGCGGGGCTCACCTCTTCCCATCCCGAACAGAGTAGTTAAGCCCGCCTGCGCAGATGGTACTGCAGTTATGTGGGAGAGTATGTCGTCGCCTTTCTTTTTAAAACCCTGTTTCGAAAGAATCAGGGTTTTTTGTTTTTATAAAAAACCGCAATTATACCGCAATCCGGCAACTATCGAAAACGAATTTGCTTTAAAAAATCCCCATCACCTAAATGATGCGGATTTTTTAGGTTATAATAGTTCCGATTTTCAATTGTTAGATGAAAAAATACATGCCAAAATAAATCCCCTGTTTACCCTGGAATTGCGTTAGGGATGGAAGCGATATCCTTTTGCGGTCCATAAACACCTGGCGAAGCCTTACCCAAAACCTTCCGCAAAAGATTTAGCGGACAGCCCGACCCGGAGGGAAACGCCAAAATCATTATATGGTATTAAAATACTGCAATTTTTCCTGTTTGAATTTCGCCTAAGCTTGTAATTATCTTGTAGATATAAATTCCTGAGGAAGTATTTCTGAGATTAACGTTAGTAGTTTTAGAAAGTAATGGGGAAGTTATAGTATTTTGTCCATTACTATTGTACAAATAGAAAATGGCAGTTTGCTCTTTTTGGGTTTCAATATTTAGTTCTTCATTTTTGTGTAATAACGTTGGGTGTACAAAAAACAAAGTATTGCCTAAATAATTTGTATCAAGAATTAGAGAGCTTATTATATTATTGTTTTCTAAAATTATATTTATTTTATATTTGTTACTGCCTTTTATAGGTACAGTATCTATAAAAGAAAATGTTTTTGAACTGATATCATTTATTGTACTAATAATATCTTCAGTGTCATTTGTTATTTTTACTAACTCAATTCTTTTAATATTGTGCAAACTGAAAAGACTGGTGTTAACTTTTACTTTGTTTTCTTCGTAAACTTCTGCGAAAGCCAACTCGAAATAACAATTTGAGTTTTGAATATACTGTAATGTTGACTCGCTTTTTATTCCTTCGCTAGTATCGAGTACAGGAATAACAGTGTAAATTTTGCCATCAGTGTAGGTATAATTAGTCTTTGTTGTTTGTTCTTTAAACTCTAAATAATCTCCTGTGAGTTGATAAATATTAAATAAGGAAACATCGGCAGGTTTGTCCCAATTAATTTCTGTTGTGCCATCACAAACTAAGCTGGTACTTATATGTAGATCATATGAAATCGTAAAGCTATCCGAAATATAATCTGTATTATCAATGATCATTTTTAATTTAGCTTTTGAAAATTTTTGTTCTTTGGGAATATAAGTAAATTGTTCACTATTCAGATCAATACCATTTGCGATAATTTCCCAGGTTTGTCCATTATTGTAACTAATAGACAGTTGTCCCATGATATCAGAAAATGAAGAATTCCATTTAAAAGGAGAAATAGTTTTACCATCATAGGGAAAATTGTCATTAGTAACAGGATAATTCCATTCAAATGTATTTTTTAATTCATATTCGTAAGCGATGCTGTATTCTTGAGAAGTATTCGACAGGTATGAACCAATAACATTAATCGTATAAGATCCGAATTCAGGTTTTTCGATAGTAACTTGCTCTATAGTATTAATTTTATCTTTCCCTCTTACAGCTAGTTGTTGGGGAATATCAGGATTCAGAATCCATGGTAAAAAAGTGGTTGCGTCGGGCGAAATGACTTCGATATCCAAATCGTTTACCAAACTTATATTACTGTTGATTTCGGCAGGTAAATCGTTCCAGACTAACGTGATTTTTAAGTTTTGAGCATTTACCGGTAACACAATCGCATGTGAATTTGTCTGGCCAGTTATCAAATTACCAGTAATGATTCTATTTTCGCTGATAGTTTTTAAACTTTTATCAGCATTGATATTACCATATCCATAGGTAAAATCAGGGCCTTTGTTGCCTAAATCTTTTGCACTATTAATTAAAATTGCTTTTGTCAAGGCATTTGTCAATGAGGTATTGTTTATTGTCTTATAATGTTGTTTCATAAGAGTAATAATTCCTGTAGCTAATGCGGTAGAATTTGAAGTTCCTTGCGTACTATAAGCTACTAATTCTGGCTTTATTCGGCCATCATAAGCTGGACCTTTTGATGAGAAAGGCATAATTACTTGATTTTGGTCAATACATCCTAATACGATACTATTTTTGGATTGCTTGAAATTACCCGTAATAGAGTTGTAACCCTGAAGTCCTGTATTGCCAGAAGAAAAGCAATGTGTCAAATCAGGATTTATGAATAATTGGGCGTCATAGGCATTAGCAAGTGAACCATAAAAATTCTCTATCACTGTTCCGTAAGAATGATTTTGAGTTACGGCACCTTGTAACGTTGCTACTTCATCAGGATAAATATTCGAAAAGTCAGAAGATTGTATTTTGGCCTTTTGAACGACTCCTTTTCCTAATACAGAACTATTTCCTAATCCGGAAACTATTGTAGCCATATCGGTTGCGTGGCTCGACACAGTATAGGATTCTATTATCGAGGGAATGTGCTTATTTAACAGATCAATATCATTTACATCAAAAAGATCGTCTTTGATAGATACAATTTGATTCTTGCCTGTTAAAATAGGAAAATTGACATTGGCTTTATTTATAGAATTGATACTAAAATTTTGATCTATTATTTTAGATTCAACTTTTGGTTGCATTACTTCTTGCGAAATAGCTGATACACTGTTCATGGTTATAATCTCATCAGTAATTTTTTTTGAATCGCATTTTATCATTAGAAGATGGTTGTTTATTATTTTGATATCAGATATGTTTATTGATTTCAGTTCAGTAATTAAAGCTTTAATAGTGTCAGTTGCTATTATGTACTGTTTATCCTCGTTATGATTTGAAAAATTTGATGGTAATTTCCATAAGTTATTGACTGGAATATTTTTTTTAAAAGATTGATTAGATTTTAAACTTTTATTCTCAACAATACAAAAAGTACTGTCAAGTTTTTTTACAATCTTGTATTTGTTGTAATGAGCATTTTCTAAAGATGTAAAATAATATTTTTCAGATTTTCTTTCATTCTCTTTTTTTATGTATTGTTTCCACTTTTCAGCACTTTGTGAAAAACTAATTGCTGTTATCATGAAAAAGAGAAATGTAATTCGTGTCTTCATTTATTGTAGATGTTAGGGCAATTGTAAAGATAAAATTTGTATTTAATCATTTCTATTATAAATATTTATCTCTTGTAGGTTGACCAAAGTTATTAAAATATTTGTAAATATTTTACTAGTTTTTATTTCATGTAAATCTGCCAACATTTATTAGATTTTTTCTTTTTTATAACTCCATTTTTCTCTTTGAATTATATATAAAAACCTAAAAAACATTTTTAACTCAGTCTAAAACACAATAAAATTTCATAATACTGATGTTTAAGTCTAATGAACTGATTTTTATTAGATTATTGATTTTACTGGGCTTGCCGTAATAATCAGATAATTATTATTAAAAACATTTATAAAATAATATAACAAAAAATGTTAAATTTGTTAAATTGTTATTTTATAAGTATTTTAAGATTAAAAATTATATAAATTTGATGACAAATATTACAATATTTTGTAAAGACCCCTAATTTATCAATTTAATTAAACAACCAAAAAAACCTATTATGAAAAAAATTAAATCAATTTTGGCCTTATCATTTATGGCGCTTACACTTTTCTCGTGTAATAAAGAAGATGAAACAGTTCAGTCAGATCAAGGATCTCTTAAAGTAACACAGGATGTGTTAAATAAAATTAGCTCACTTTCACTTAATAATACTGATGTACAGGTTATTAAAAATGCTAAGCTAGATGGTACTACCGAAGATGCATTCTTAGTAGAAGGAGATATTATAGTAACGCAAGATCAATTAAATAAAATGGATCTTCATGGAGGTATTACTACAGAACAATACCGCACTACTAATTTAGTTTCGGCTCCAAAAACAATTAAAGTTGTTGGATTAACAGGAACTGGTACAACAGCTTTAAGTACAAATATGCGCGCTGGATTGCAGGCTGCAATAAACAGATATAATAATTTAGGATTATCTATTAATTTCACGCTGACTTTTAGTTCAAGTACTTCAGGTGCAAACATTGTTGTAAGAAGACAGACTGGATCAGCAGGTGGAGTAGCAGGTTTTCCTTCAGGAGGAGCACCTTATAATTCAGTTACATTATATTCTGGGTTAGATACTTATTCTACAGGTGTAAATGCGCATGTTGCTGCACACGAAATAGGTCACTGTATTGGTTTACGTCATACAGACTGGTTCAGCCGTCAAAGCTGTGGACAGAATTCAAACGAGGGAACAGCTGGAGTTGGAGCAATTCAGATTCCGGGAACACCTTCAGGATATGATGCAACATCTTATATGAGAGCATGTTTTGGTTCAAATGAAACTGGAGCATTCAATGCTAATGATGTTACAGCTCTGAATTATTTATACTAGAATTTGAATTAGAGATCTCTTTACAAAATATAAGAGGTTGCTTCATAATTATGGAGCAGCCTTTTTTATTGGATATTTGAGAGTATAAAAAGTTGTTTCAAAAATTTGCCAGATAGTAAAGTTGAAATTTATAAATGGAGAAATCGAAAGAAAGTAAAATGCGCATTATATCTCAATAGTAATGAAATTATTTAGGGTGTGAGGGATTTCTTTAGTTTAATTTCATAAAGATAAAAACATAAAAATTGAGAAAACGTACAGGAATATTGTATTTGCTTCTTGTCTTAAAAAGAGATATCAACTTCAATCCTCGTTTAGGTTACAAAATTCCACATTACGACTAAAATTTTAAAACAGGTATTTATCAATTTTGTCATATTAATTCAAATAAATAATTATTATGACAAATGTAAACACAAACAAACCTAAGATATGGTTTATAACGGGTAGTTCCCGAGGTTTTGGAAGGGTATGGACAGAAGCGGCACTGGAACGAGGTGATAAAGTAGCCGCGACTGCAAGAAATGTAGACAGCATTTCGGATTTAAAAGATAAATATGGTGACAATGTTTTAATTTTACCTTTAGATGTTACTAAAACTGAGCAGGTGCAGAATGCCGTAAAAACGGCACATGAGTATTTTGGGAGACTGGATATTGTGATTAACAATGCAGGTTATTCATTGGTAGGAACAATTGAAGAAGCCAAAGCTGATGAAATTCGTGCTATGTATGAAACAAACGTATTAGGTCCGGTTGCTGTTATTCAGGCAGTTCTGCCAATTTTGCGTGAGCAGGGTTTTGGGCATATTTTAGGAACTTCAAGCAGTTTAGGACATTATGTAGTTCCTTTAATTGGATATTATTGCTCTTCTAAATGGGCATTTGAAGCCATCTACGAAAGTTTAGCTATTGAAGTTAAACCTTTTAGTATCAATGTTACCATTATTGAACCGGGAGCTTACGCAACAGAATTTGGAAGCGAAAATTCACTTAAATTTTCTGAAAATTTCCCTCAATATGAATCATTAAGAAATATGGTTTTCGAAAACATGGGCAAATTAGAAAGAGGTAATCCAGACGCCACTGCCAAAGCTATTTTACAGTTAGTAGATACTGAACAGCCGCCATTAAGACTGTTTTTAGGCAGTAATAACCTGAACGAGATTCGCCAGACTTATTCAGATCGTATCAAAGTCTGGGAAGAATGGCAAGATGTCGCAGTAGCTGCCCAAGGTTAAATAAAATGAAAATTAGGCAACAGATAGATTCTGTTGCTTTTTTATTTTCTTAATTTGTACTATCAAAAATAATATAATGGCGAAAAAAAATAGCATTCCACGTAAATTCGCATCCCTTGCAGAAGGTCTAAAAGCTTTTGGTGGACCGCCTCCGCAGCATCCTTTGATTACGGTTCTCAATGGTATAGATTCAACGCTTTCTTTCGTCCCTCCATCTGAAAGCCATATTCTAAGCTATTACAAAATAGCCTTCCGCCCTAATATAGGAGGTTTACTTCGGTATGGTCAAACTCATTTTGACTATAATGAGGGAGGTCTTTTTTTTGCGGCACCTAATCAGATTTTGGCTCAAGATGAAAACGAATCAAGAGAACCCGGATGCAGTGGAAGGGAAGCAGCAATTTTAATACATCCTGACTTTTTTTTGAATTCACCTTTGGCTGTAAAAATAAAGAAATATGAATTCTTTTCTTATTCAGTTAATGAAGCCCTGCATTTGTCTGAAAAAGAAAAAGAAATTATTTTAGGTCTTTTAAGAAACATCGAAGAGGAATTATCAAACAGAATAGATGAGCTAAGCCAGGATGTAGTTTTATCCCAAATTGAGTTATTATTGAATTACGCACAGCGTTTTTATAAGCGTCAATTTATTACCCGTAAAACAATAAACAATACTTTGCTGCAGAAATTTGAACAATTACTGAATGACCATTTTGATGATGAAAAAAAATCGTATCAAGGAATTCCAACCGTGCAAAATTTAGCAGATAGTCTGGCTATAACTTCCGGTTATCTCAGTGATATGCTGAGAGCTTTGACAGGACAGAATGCGCAACAGCATATTCATGACAAACTGATCGAAAAAGCAAAAGAAAAGCTTTCTAATACTGATTTATCCGTTTCTGAAATTGCTTATGAATTAGGCTTTGAGCATCTTCAAAGTTTTAGTAAATTGTTTAGAAACAAGACAAACGAGACACCTTTAAAATTTAGGGCAAAGTTTAATTAAAAAATCGAGTAGCTTTATATTCAAACCTAAGCTCGTTATGCCACTATTTTACTGAGTTTTTAGTTTTTTAAACAAAATGTGACATGATTTTGGTATAAACTAAAAATGTTACCACATTCAAAAAATGACCTCCAACGATATTTCGTTGGCAGTCAATTTTTGAATGTTTTAAATTTCAATACATAATTATCAATACCTTCGTAGAGCCAGTTTAATCCTTAAGAAAATGCTCTCTAATAAATACAGAATAGTTCTGCTTCTCCTTGTATATTTTACATTTGGAGAAGTAAACGCATTGACTTTTTTTACAAACAAAAATCAAGTTGAAACGGCAGATAAAAATCTGCTGGATTCCGAAAATGATTTTGATAATGAACCTCCTTATACTGAACAGCAAGTAAGAAAAGCAGAGAGATTGTTAAGCGGATTACAAAGTAATATCGATAAAGTCAAAATTTTATTAAAAATAAGTGATTGGTACGAAGCTTCTTATAATAATCCTAAAACATTAGCAAAGGCATTTCAATATGCTGAAGATGCTCTTTGGATAAGCCAGTCCATTCATTCTAATATTTATTCTGGTAAATGTTATCTACAACTTTCCATGGTGCAGGAGTTGAGAAATAACAATCCAATGATAGAAGTCAACGCCAGAAAAGCGATAGAGGTGTTAAGTAAAACAAATCAAACAGATGATTTGGGTGAAGCGTGGGTAATGGTCTGGTCAGCTAAAATGCGTACCGATGCACCAATAGAAGAGAGATTAGTTCCTATTTTTAAGGCCGCATCTCTATTTGAAAAGTCCGGAAACAATAAAAGAAGCGGTGACTGCTACAGAGAAATTAGCGAATTGTATTTTTCAATCTCAGATTTTCACAACGCTCTAAATTCACTAAAAAGAGCGATATTTTTCTATAAAGCAGCTAATCTTAAAGAAAATGATATTTATCCTATTTCCTCCAGACTGAATATCATTTATGAAACAGAAAAGAAAAGCATGGATATTATCAAGCTTAAAAATAAAACCTTATTGCAGCAAAGCAAACTTAAAAACGAGGTATTTTTACGTAATTCCATGATAACTTTTGTTTTCCTTTTACTTATAATTCTTGGATTACTTTATAAAAGTTTTATGTTTAAGAAGAAAACAAACAAGATTCTCGAAACACAACAAAACGAAATCAATAAAAAAAATAGTGCACTGCAAAAAATGATCGTTGAAAAAGAATGGCTGCTTAGAGAAATTCATCATAGAATAAAAAATAACCTTCATATGGTTGTTGGTCTTTTGGCAAGTCAAACAGAATTTTTAACAAATGAAGAAGCGGTTCAGGCCATTAACGACAGTCAGAACAGGATTCAGGCGATGTCTTTAATTCATCAAAAATTGTATCAGTCAGAGAGCTTATCTATAATTGATATGCCATCTTACATCTTCGAATTAACAGAATATCTAAAAGATTCATTTGAAATCAGAAATACAATCCGAATTATTTTACAAATAGACAGTTTTAATCTTCCTTTGTCACATTCAATTCCAATTGGGCTGATTTTTAACGAAGCAGTTACAAATGCTATTAAATACGCTTTCCCGGATCATAAAAACGGAGTTATTAGTATTTCACTTAAAGCCGTAGAAAATAATAAGTATGCATTAATAATTCAAGATAATGGTATTGGGCTTCCACCTGATTTTGATCCTTATAACAATCCTTCATTAGGAATAAAGTTAATGCATGGACTTTCTGCAGACATCGATGGAAAGTTTTTAATTACAAGTTCAAACGGAACTAAAATAACCCTGGAATTCATTTTCAATGAAAATAATTCTAATTAACCTGATTTTAAAATGGCTAAACCACTAAAAATTCTCATTGTTGAAGATCAGTTCGTTGAGGCGAATCATTTGCGATTAATGCTGAAAAAAGCGGGACATACTATTGTTGGAATGGCACGTTCTGTATCAGATGCCAGGTATTATATTGCTCAGGAAAAACCAGAATTGGTTCTTTTGGATATTTTTCTTTCAGGAAAAGAAACCGGTATTGATCTTGCCGAAATATTGAAAGAAGACAATATTCCTTTTATTTATCTTTCTGCTAATTCTAATCAGGAAGTTTTAAGCAAAGCTAAATTGACTCATCCTTATGGTTTTCTGGTAAAACCTTTCAGAGAAAAAGATTTATTAATAACAATTGAAATTGCGGAATACCATCAGCAACACGGAATTGAATCTTCGATTCGAAAAGAGCTTTTGTTTCAAAAAGAATTAAAAACAATTGTAGCCAAAAGCGATACATGGGATGACAGGGTGCTTAATATTATTACGGCCTTACAGTCTCTTATTTCTTTTGATCTTGTAATGGCTGTTTTTTATATGGACAATAAATTATCCAACAAAGTTTTAGGTTATGCCAGAACTGGTTTACACGAATATCAAAGAATAGGAATTGAAGAATTGCAGAATATTACCGCCTTAAAAGAATCTGAAATAAATGAGTTAAGAAGTAAAAGCAAAGTCGAAACACAAGCTACTTTCTATAATGATCAGGATTTTATAAAAATTTGCGATAAAACACCAATTAAAAAGATGTTTGCAAATTCAATGAATATGAAATCCAATCTCATGCTGCCCGCACCTTTATCACTTACTGAAAATGGCGGACTCTATTTGTCTTTTTTCAGCAGACAGCCTAATAATTACAATAAAAATCACCTAACATTATGCGACAGACTTCAGGAACCTTTAATTTATGCAATTGAAAATTTAATTGGTCATGATAAAAAAGCAAACCAAAAAGATTCTTCTGCTGTAAATCACAATACAAAGAAAAATATAAAAATTGCAGGTTTTGAATCTATCGTAGGAAAAAGTCCTGTTCTGCTAAAAATATTTGATCATATTTTGCAGGTCGCTCCTGCAGACACAACCGTTTTGATTACCGGAGAAAGCGGCACCGGAAAAGAAAGTATTGCGCATAGTATCCGTGAGCTCTCAAATAGAAAAAATCAGCCTTTTGTAAAAATCAACTGTTCTGCATTGCCTCCAAGTCTTATAGAATCTGAATTATTCGGACATGAAAAAGGATCTTTTACAGGTGCGGCAGAAAGACGAATAGGCAAGTTTGAACAAGCAGATAACGGTACATTATTTTTAGACGAAATTGGCGATATGCCTTTAGAAATGCAGGCGAAACTACTGCGTGCCATTCAGGAAAAAGAAATTGAACGCGTTGGAGGAAATACTTCTATAAAAATAAACGTGCGTATCATTGCAGCTACCAACTGTAATCTTGAAAAAGAAGTTGCCGATGGCCGTTTCAGGCTGGATCTGTATTACAGGTTAAATGTATTTCCTATTCAGCTGCCGCCATTGCGTGAACGTAAAGAAGATATAGGATTACTTGCCCGTCATTTTATTGCTGTCTATAGTTCTAAAACGGGAAAAAATGTGACGGAAATATCAGAAAACGCTTTAAAAAGCCTTTTAGCATACCAATGGCCGGGAAATATTCGGGAACTTGAAAATCTTATTGAAAGAAGCATTCTTTTAGCAAAAACAGATACTATTGAACACATTCCGCTTCCGGCTTTTGATGAAGTTAAAATAAACAACCAGTCAAATGAATGGTATTTTAAAACGATTCAGGAAAATGAAAGAGAACATATTATAAATGTTCTCGAAAAATGTAACGGAAGAATTAGAGGAACAGGCGGAGCATCAGAAATATTAGGATTGCCACCCACAACATTAGCCTCAAGAATGCAGAAATTAGGCATAAAGAGAAGTCATTTTTAAAAAACTGAGAAGTTGACTGTTAAAAGTAATATACGTCATAAAACTAAATGTGATTTAAACTACATCTCACATTTCACAACTTCATAAACGATATTAAGTTGCTTTATTTTCGTTGTACGACGAAATATAGTTGTTCAGAATTTCATAAATAATTATAATTAATTGATTTGTAGTTGGTTATAAAAAAGGTTCGGTTTTAGTTTAGACTTTGGCATAAACATTAAAACATGTATTATGCAGACTGAACACCCTACTACAATACTTTTTATTACAGGTGCATTTGTAAGCCACAGATGCTGGGATGAATGGAAAGTCTTTTTTGAAAGTAAAGGCTTTAAAACTCTCGCTCCAGCCTGGCCGTATAAAGATGCCCCTGCAACTGTTTTACGCGATCGCCATCCAGACCCTCAAATTGCGAGTCTGCGTTTAACTCAATTAATCGAATATTTTGAGGACATTGCTAAAAACCTTCCTCAAAAGCCCATTATTATTGGTCACTCTATTGGAGGACTTACTGCACAGATACTCCTGCAGCGTAATTTGGCATCGGCTGCAATTGCCATTCATTCAGTTCCTCCTCAAGGAATCATGACCTTTAAATTTTCATTTTTAAAAGCCGGATGGGGACCGCTTGGTTTTTTTACCTCTGCAAAAAAAACTTTCTTAATGAGTTTTAGTCAGTGGCAATATGCATTTACAAACGGAATGCCCGAAGAGTGGCAGGATAAAGCCTATTGCGACTCCGTTATTCCTGAATCTAAATTAATCGTTCGCGATACCATAACATCAGCCGCAAAAGTAGATTTTCATGCGCCGCATGAACCATTGCTAATCATTGCAGGTTCGACAGATCATACTATTCCGGAATCACTCAATTATTCCAATTACAAAAAATATACTCATAAAAATTCAATTACGGATTTTAAGGTTTTTCCAGAAAGAAACCATTTTGTCTTAAATCAGCCCGGCTGGCAGGAAATTGCCGTCTACATACAAGAATGGATCGCAAAATTGCCTGTATAATATTTATAATAACCAATTATTTATTAACCAATTAAATTAAAAATCATGAAAAAGAATTTATTAAAAACTGCATTTTTAAACTTTAAAAATAGCACAACCCATTTATTGACCTTTGGAATTCTGTTGTTAACTTTAATTTCCTGCAATAAAAAAGCAGAAGAAACTTCTGTTACGGAATCAAAACCTGCAGCATCTACTGAAACGGCTCAGGCTGAACCTGCAAACCCGCCTTCAAATTTTAAACATGCTACTGCTGATGTAAACGGAATCAAAATTCATTACGTTATAGGCGGTAAAGGAGATCCGCTTGTTTTAGTACACGGATTTGGTCAGAACTGGTATATGTGGAATCGTTTATTGCCAGAATTATCGAAACATTTTACTGTAATCGCTCCGGATTTAAGAGGTGTTGGCGAATCGGATAAACCAGAAGGTGGTTACGACAAAAAAACAATGGCATCAGATATTCACGAACTGGTAAAAAAATTAGGCTATAATAATATAAATCTGGCAGGACACGATATCGGACTTATGGTGGCTTATGCTTATGCGGCACAATACGGAAGCGAAGTTAAAAAAGTAGCCTTAATGGATGCCTTGCTTCCTGGTATAGAACCAGTTTGGTCGCAAGTTTCAGCTTCTGCATGGTGGTTTGGATTTTTTGCATGGCCAGCTTCAGGAGATATTGTGAGCGGGAAGGAAAAAGAATTTTTAACGAGTTTTTGGCCAGTAGTAGGGCACGTGAAAGATGCTTTTACAGCTGAGGAAACAGCTGAATTTATCAGGGCATATTCTGTTAAAGATGGTGCAAAATCAAGTTTTAAATGGTTTGGAGCTTTTCCACAAGACGGAAAAGACAATCTGGTTTTTGCAAAAACAAAACTTAAAATGCCATTATTGGCTATGGGAGGAGAATATTTTGCCGCAGCTTTCTTAAAAGAGCATTCCAAATTAGTGGCAGAAAATGTATCCGAATCTAAAATTGCAGGATCAGGTCACTGGCTTGTTCAGGAAAACACAGCACAGGTACAAAAAGATTTACTTGCCTTTTTCCTGGCTAAATAACTAAAATCATGAAAAAATTATTGTTATCAGTATCACTTTTTGCTGGGCTTCTAGCTCAGGCCCAGCAAAAAGCAGATCTGATTATCTACAACGGAAAAATTGCAACAATGCAGAAACAAGGAGAATTTGTTCAGGCAATTGCAATAAAAGACGGAATTATTCTGGATACCGGAACAGAGAAAAATATAGTTGCTGCGTATAAATCTTCGGAAACAAAATTAGTTGATGCTAAAGGAAAAACGGTAATTCCGGGACTTAACGACAGTCATATGCATGTTATTCGGGAAGGTCTAAACTACAACTCTGAGTTGCGCTGGGATGGTGTAAAAACCTTAAAACGAGCTATGGAAATGCTGAAAGAACAAGCAGCAAGAACTCCGGATGGTGTTTGGACCAAGGTAATTGGCGGCTGGAACGAATTTCAGTTTGAAGAAAAAAGACAGCCAACAATTGATGAAATAAATGCTGCTGTTCCTGATAAACCAGTATTTATTACCTATTTGTACGGAAAAGCTTTTCTAAACAAAAAAGGAATCGAAGTTCTGGGGTATACAAAAGATACTAAATACGAAGGAAGTGTTCTGGAACAGGATGCCAAAGGAAATTTAACAGGTTTAATGTATGCGAAGGAAACGCCAAAAGCAATTTATATGACTTTGGGACTTACAACAAAGCTAACACCTGAAGAGCGTTTGAATAGTTCGATCCAGTATAATCACGAACTCAACCGTTTTGGACTTACAAGTATAATTGATGCTGCCGGCGGAAGTCAAAACTTTCCGGCAGACTATGTTACTTCACTTGAACTAGCAAAACAAAATAAACTGAGTCTTAGAATTTCCTATTATCTATTTGCGCAGCAAAAAGGCAGGGAATTACAAGATTATGAGAAATGGGTTGCAGAAACTCAAATCAATAAAAATGACAATCTGATTGTGGCAAATGGTTATGTCGAAGAAGGTGCCGGAGAAAATATTGTGGCTTCGGCGGCTGATTTCGAAAATTTTCTGGAACCCAGAATCGTATTATCTGATGAAATGGAAAAAGATCTGGAACCCATTATTCGATTATTAGCTAAAAACAAATGGCCTTTCAGACTTCATGCAACTTACGGAGAATCTATCGACAGAATGCTGAATGTTTTTGAAAAAGTAAATAAGGAAATTCCGTTTAACGGATTACGCTGGTTCTTTGATCATGCAGAAACCATTACACCATCAGAACTGGATCGTGTCAAAAAATTAGGCGGCGGTATTGCAGTGCAGTTTAGAATGTATTATCAGGGAGAATTGTATAATAAATTGTACGGAGCTCCAAAAACACAGCTTCCTCCAATTAAAAAAATGCTAGAATTGGGCATTCCGGTTGGAGCAGGGACAGATGCAACCAGAATTTCAACATTCAATCCATGGATGTCACTGCATTGGCTCCTTACAGGAAAAACAATTGGTGGTATGCAGTTCTGGCCTAAAGATCAGACTTTGGATAAATTCACTGCTTTACAATTATACACTTCAGGAAGTGCATGGTTTTCCGGCGAAGAAAAAGACAAAGGAAAATTAATAAAAGGAATGTACGCCGATATGGCAATTTTATCAGACGATTATTTTTCGGTTAAACCGGATGATGTTCGTAAAATCGAATCGGTACTCACAGTTGTAAATGGTAAAATTGTTTACGCTTCTGCAGCATATAAAGAACTAAACCCGCAGATTCCTGCCATAATTCCGGATTGGTCTCCTGTAAAATACTTTGGCGGTTATCAGAGATAATAGCACCATAAATGAAATGAGAATTGCACGCAGATGACGCGGATTTAAGCAGATTGATACTGATTTTTTTATAGTTCATCTGCGAAAATCTGTTTCATCCGTTCAATCCGTGGGCAAATTTTTAAAACATTATAATATTAAACTATGAAAAATTATAAAACCATTTTAGTAGCTATACTTTTTGCAGTCGCTTTTTTTTCGACACAAAATACGTATGCGCAAATGCCTATGCCACCCGAAGTTCCAATTTGGGATGCCAATAAAGTAACATTACAGCTTCATAAAATAGCTGAAAATGTTTATGCCGTATCACCATCAACAACTGAAACCGAAACTACAAAAGGAATTCCGCAGGCAACTTCTGCGGGTTTTATTGTGGGAGAGAAAGGAGTTTTGCTAATCGAAACTATGTTAAGCAAAAGGTTGTATGACCAATTGTATAAATTAATTCGTTCTGTTACCCAAAAACCTATTGTTTATGCTGTAAATACAAGTGATCACGGAGATCACTGTTTTGGAAATTATCTGCTTCCAAAAGAAACTATTTTAATACAAAACGAATTCTGCAAAGAAAACCTTGCTAAAAATTACGAGGGAATCAAACAATTTATGATCATGCTTTTTGGAAAAGACCGCGGGATAGAGCAAAGTGTGTATCGTCCCGCTGATCTTACGATTGCTGTAAATCAAAGTTTGAAACTAGATTTAGGCGGCGGCAAAATTGTAGAAATCATCAATGTGGGAACGGCACAGTCTCCGGCAGATCTTTTTGTATATCTCAAATCAGCTTCTGGTAATGTATTATGGGCAGGAAATCCTTTTATTGCCGAAAGCCCGGCTATTCCGTGGCTTTTTGACGGGTATTTTTTAGAACCGGTTCAAAACCTGAATAAATTTACAATATGATTTCTGATAAAGATATTGTAGTTCCCGGACACGGACGTATTACTAATAAAGCCGGAATCAAATATACAATCGATTATGTTACTGCTTTACAGACTAATGTTGAAAAAGCAGTAAAAAAAGGACTCACTTTAGACGAAACCAAAGCAACGGTAACCATGAAGGAATTCGATAAAGGGTATGAACTTTTTAACTGGCTGCATTTTAATTTCAATATTCCAAATGCGTACAAGGATATCAAACAAAACGCAGCTAAATAACAGTAAACAAGCTGGTAATGTTTAAAATTTTATTTATGAAAAACAAGATACTATTACTGGTTTTATTGATTTCAATATCAGGATTTGCACAGCGCTATCCTGATTTTAAATCACTTCGTTTCGATGAAAATTATAGTTTTCTGGAGCATGATACAGTAAGCAATGATTGGTATAAAACAATGAAATTCCTGCCGGTTTCTTCTTCTAAAAATACCTATATCAGTTTTGGGGGCGATATGCGGTTTCAATATTTCTATGCTAAAAATGAAAATTGGGGAGACGGTCCGCAGGATAACGATGGGTATGTTTTAGGAAGATATTTGTTTCACGCCGATTTTCATGCCGGAAAGTACTTCAGGACTTTTGTTCAGGTACAAAGCAGTACGGCAGACGGAAGAATTGATCCGAATCCTGTTGAGCAAAATCCGCTTGAAGTACATCAGGCTTTTGCTGATTTTGATATCATAAACGAAGGCAGTAAGAGATTTATTTTAAGAGCAGGAAGGCAGGAACTCACTTACGGATCACAACGTTTGGTTGCGGTTAGGGAAGGGCCCAATAACAGGCAGTCTTTTGATGGACTAAAAGCAATCATAGGCGGGGAAAATTTAACAGCTGATTTGTTTTACACTCATTATGTAGTGGCGCACGATGGTATTTTTGACGATGAATCGAATAAAGACAGACAACTGTGGGGGAGTTATTTTGTCTTTAATAAAGTACCAATCGTCAAAAATATCGATGTGTATTATTTGGGATATCAAAGAGCAAATGCAGCTTTTAATGATGCAGCAGGAAAAGAAAAAAGACATTCATTAGGAACCCGCATTTGGGGGAAAACTAAGAATTGGCGTTATGATGGTGAAGTCATTTTTCAATTTGGAGATGTGGCAGAAAAGAGCATTAATGCCTGGACGGCTTCTATTAATGGAGGTTATCGTTTTAATGAGGTAAAGTTTCGTCCGGAAATAGGCTTTAAAACTGAAGTAATTAGCGGAGACAAAAAAGAAGGCGATTCAAGTCTGCAGACTTTTAATCCGCTTTTTCCAAGAGGCGCCTATTTTGGACTTGCATCAGTAATTGGGCCTTCCAATTTAATTGATTTTCACCCTTCTTTGAGTTTTGAAGTTGCCAAAAATATAGATTGGATTATTGATTATGATATGTTTTGGAGATACAGCGGCTACGACGGAATTTATGCTCCCAACACATCATTAATTTATCCCGGAGATACTACAACAGAAAAGAAAATAGGAAATCAGCTGGAAAGCGAAATCGTCTGGGAACCCAATCAATATCTTTATTTCAGACTTGAAGCAACCTGGTTTAAAGCAGAAGATTATATCAAAGCATCCGGTACCGGTAAAAATATATTCTTTACCGGAGTTACCATGCAGCTTCATTTTTAAGCGGTAAAGCAAATCACAATTAAAATTGATTATTATGAAAGAACTTATAATGTTATCAAAAATAAAATTAATAGCGTTAATGCTGCTACTTGGTTTTTCAGTACAGGCACAAGAATATTCTGAGAAAGAACTTCAGACAAAACAAACTGTTGATAAATTCTTTGAATATGTTGGGGCAAAAAATCCGGACAAGATTGCCTCAATGGTTGCAGAAAATGTTGACTGGTATATTTTCGAATCTAAATACATGCCCTGGACAGGACATCGTTCTAAACGCGCAGAAGTTGCAGCGTTATTTAAAACGCTCTTCGGTTATTTTATTGATGGAAGCGAAAAGCTGGAAGCTCAGTCCTTTTTACTGCAAGGAAATGAAGTAGCTGTATTTGGTACTATAGAAAGAACGGTAAAGAAAACAGGTAAACATTTTAAGATGCCGCTGGCAATTCATATTACAGTAGAAAATAATCTGATTTCGAAATTTTCATTGTATGAAGAGACATTAATTATTGAAAAAGCGCTGAAATAAAATAGCAATAAGATGAAAGACAGAAGAACATTTATTAAGCAGGCGGGTCTGGCTGGTTTAGCTGGCTTACTGCCTTTAAACACATTGTCAGCAAGCGATCTCAAAATAGACAAAGGATTCACGAATAAAAATCCGGATGCGAAATGGGCTGACGGATCACGTTTGGTCGTATCCGTTTCGATGCAGTTTGAAGCAGGAGGACAGCCTGTAAATGCTGAAAGTCCGTTTCCGCAAAACATGCAGAAAGGATTTATTGATCTTCCCGGCGAATCCTGGTATCAGTATGGATATAAGGAAGGAATTCCCAGAATGCTGGACAACTGGGATAAGTTTGGGATCAAAGTGACCTCACATATGGTGGGTTCTGCAGTATTAAAAAATCCGGAACTTGCCAAAGAGATTGTAGCAAGAGGACACGAAGCTGCGGCTCACGGAATGGATTGGGCAACGGAATATTCGATGCCATATGAAACAGAAAAAAAGTTTATAAAAGATGGTGCCGATGCTATTAAAAAAGTAACCGGTTTTGAACCTGTTGGGTATAATGCCAATTGGCTCAGACGTGGCACCAATACACTGGAAATTTTGCAGGAACTGGGTTTTAAATATCATATTGATGACTTAAGCCGCGATGAACCGTTTTTAATAAAAGTAAAAGGAAATGATTTTGCTGTGGTTCCATACACGATTCGCTGTAACGATATTGTTTTGATTGAAGGAAAGAATTTTAGCGCAGATCAGTTTGTGCGTCAGGTTATTATGGAATTCGATCAGCTTTATAAAGAATCTGAAAAAAAACGCAGACAAATGTCAATAAGTTTTCACGATCGCATAGGTGGGACACCGCAAATGGTTGCAGCAGCAACAGAAATTATTACTTATATACAACTTCATAAAGGTGTTAGTTTTAGACGAAAAGATGAGATTGCCCAAATGGCTTATGAGGATAAAAGCATCATACGTGAATGATTCAGACAAAAGCGTTATCTATTTGATTTTAAAAACAAAATTAAAAATAACCCTATTAAAATAATAATCAAGATGAAGTATCAGAAATTATTTCAACAATATAAATTAAACGGAATTCAATTAGAAAACCGTTTTTTAATGGCTCCCATGACCCGTTCAAGAGCCTCGCAGCCCGGTGATATACCAAACGCCTTAATGGCTGAATATTATGCACAAAGAAGTTCAGCTGGTATCATAATTACAGAAGCAGCCCAGATATCTCAACAAGGGAAAGGTTATGCCAGGACGCCCGGAATTTACAGTGCTGAACAAATTAAAGGCTGGAAATTAACCACAGATGCTGTTCATAAAAAGGGAAGTAAAATATTTCTTCAATTGTGGCATGTTGGCAGAATCAGCAGTTCAAAAGTTAACGGTTTGCAGCCTTTGGCTCCTTCGGCATTAACAGCCCAAAATACCAGTGTTTATATTTTTGACGGTGCTCCAAACGGAGATGCAACTTTTGTTCCGGTAGAAGAACCCAGAGAAATGACCAAAACTGAGATAGATACCGTAATTAAACAATTTGTACAAGGAGCAGAAAATGCTATTGAGGCCGGATTTGATGGTGTCGAGATTCATGGTGCAAATGGGTATTTAATCGATCAGTTTTTACGAAGCAACAGTAATAAAAGAACAGATGAGTACGGAGGCACAATGGAAAATAGAATTCGCCTGCTAATTGAAATCTCAGGTGCAGTTGCAAATGCAATAGGAAAAGAAAAGACAGGAATAAGACTTTCGCCCTTTATAAGCTTTAAGGATATGAATGATCCTGAAATTTTAGAAACCATAATGCTTGCCGCAGCTGAATTAAGCAAACTAGATGTTGCTTATATACATCTTTGTGAGGCAGATTGGGATGATGCACCTCAAATTCCAATTGATTTTAGGGTTAAACTTAGGGATATATTTAAAAATACGATTATTGCGACAGGTAATAAAACTCCTGATGAAGGTGAAAATTTACTTGAAGATAATTTAGTTGATTTAATTGGTTTTGGAAGAAATTTTTTAACCAATCCTGATTATCCTGCCAGAGTAAAACAAAATTTCAGCTTAAACAAAATTTCAGATAATCATACTTTATTTGGAGGGGGTGAAGCAAGAGGTTATACTGATTATCCGTTTTTTTGAAGTCATTAAGATCAAAATCGAAAAAGATATGCCAGCTGTTTTGTGCAATATGAATTTTAAAATACTTGCAATAGATATTGAATAATAGTATAAAAAACTGGATTTTAAGAGACTCCAATATTGAAACATGTCTTTTAAGAAATCATTTTAATCTTAAATAAAATCATATGGATGCGCTCCTCGATACTCAAATCACCTTCAATTTTTAAAATGGGATATTTTAATGATTTCATCCATTTTTTATGAGCGTAAAAATTTCGATTTGCAATACCGGACTTTTTATCATAGTCTGCTGCCCACTCAATGAATTTTTTAAATTTTAAAATTCGCTCAGGTTCAGTATGGATAATGTTGCCATATCTTTCAAATTCTCTTTTTTTAAGCCTTTCAATTCGCAGGTCGGCAGGGAGCCATAAAAAAACAACCAAATCAAAATCAGGAAAAACATTTTCTCCCCATTCGAAAACAGAGCCTCCTAAAATCCAGCTTTTAGAATTTAGAAGATCTTTTTTTATCCTATTATTTCTTTCTTCAACATCATATCTTTCTGTAAAAGGTATTTTTGAAGATTTCCAAAAATAATCGTCACTGTCAAAATAGTCGCTGTTTAATTTTTGGGCTAAAATTTTTCCAGTTGTGGTTACGCCGCTGCCTGAAGCGCCAAAAATAAGAATATTCATTAAATAGAAATTAAGTAAATAGATGTAATAGAACCTTAAAAAAATAAAAAGATAATTAATTTTTTTTAGTGTAAAAAATAGATTGTTGATTTTTGGGTTATATAGCTTTTAATAAAATAAGATTGAATTTGAACTAATCGGGTAGTACAAGTACTAGAAGACAAGACTATATGTTATAAAAAAAACGGCATTAAACTAAAAGTTAATGCCGTTTTTCATATTTTATTTATTACTTAGAACCTAAGATAATTAATTACCAAATGTATATCTAAGTGTAAATTGCGCTTGCCAAACATCAGATGTTGATGAATTTTTTTGGTAAGTGTTTTTAATTAAATATCTTGTTCCATCAGGATCAGTTTGTGTTGCAATTGTATAAATTGGCACATTACCCGTTGTCGCAGAAGAGAAAGCTAAAACGTTTGGATTTGTAGCTCTTTGTGAAATTCCCCAATCTTTATTGATCATGTTTGTAAAGTTCAGGATATCAGCTCTAAATTGAAAACTGTTCTTTTTACCTTTGATTTTGATGTATATATCCTGAGTAACAGATAAATCTAATCTGTGTAACATTGGTAAAGTAGACTCATTTCTCTGAACGTATTGTCCTCTTCTTGTACGAAGGTATTTGTCCTGATTAATGTAAGCATCAAATGCGGCTCTTTGTTCATCTTCTGTATAAATTTTTGTAGTAACAGGGCCACCTGCAGGAGAACTTGTTACTGTAAGAGGAGCAAAACGAAGTTCTGTTGCGCTATTTGGTACATATAGTAAATCATTACCATTGACTCTGTCTCCATTCATATCTCCACTATATGAGTAAGTAAATGGACTAGCTTGTTCTCCAATATAACCCAAGTTGATAGAAGTTGCACCTCCAAGAGTTTTACCATATTCAATTCTGTAACCTATAACTCCAACTAAACGATTTGGAGTATTGTTATTTGAATTAGAAACTTCAAGGTTGTTATTTCCGTTTACAGATCTTGCACTTGTCCATGAACCTGAAGCAACTGATCCTGGAGACATTAAGTCTGTAGCATTAGAGTGTGTATAGGCGAATGATCCCCAAAGACCTTTTTGATAAGGGTATTCTAATTTAAAAGTGGTAGAATAAAAATATCCGTCGTCAGTGTTTGCTAAAACAATACCATTTGAAACGTTATCATTTACACGTGTTCCGTTATCATTACGTGAATATCTTGGTCTGTTATCAGTACCACTAAATGTTCCAACAGGACCATCGAAGTTAGCATTGTAATAATTGATAGCATTGATATTCTTTTGAAGTATTCCTTCAGCTGTGAATGTAAATCCAAAAGGAAGTTTTTGATCTACCGCCATTGTTGTTTTCCAAACCTGAGGAGATTTGAATTTTTTCTCATTAAATGACAAGTCAAAAGTTGATGGAGCAGTTGGTGTAGCCGGAGTAAAGTATTTTGAAGGATTTGCTGTAAAACCATATCCTCCTGCCACTAAAGCAGCACCACTAACATCTACAACACCTGTAAGAACACCGTTGTTTCCAATTTGATTTGATAAATATACACCTGGAGATCTACCAGTAAATATTCCAGAACCTCCACGAACAATTGTTGATGCATCTCCGTTTAAGTCAAGGTTGAAACCAACTCTTGGTTCGAATAAGATTGCTGCATCCGGCATTGTACCAGTATTAAATTTTTCGCCATTAGCAAATGTCATAGCTGTAACTGTAGGGTTTTCTAATGCTGTATCCGCATACCAAACTCTTGAAGCTCTTAAACCAACAGTTAATTTAAATTTGTCGCTTAATTTCATTTCATCCTGAGCATACAAATCTAATTTGTTAGATTTTAGTATTTGCATTGGTTCAGCACCTCCTGGTAAAGCAGAATATTTGTACTGAAAACGAGCAGGAGAAGTAAGAGTTACACTAGATGGAGCACCACCGTTTGCTAAAGATTGATTTGCAGCAGTGTAAAAATCAGCTAAAGAGTTAAAAACGTAAACCCCGTTTGATCCTGAGAAGAATAAGTTGCTTGATTTGAAATATTCAAAATTAGCACCAAATACTAAAGAGTGTTTTCCGATAGTTTTTGTTAAATTATCTGTAAAGTGAAGTGTTGAGTAAGAAAGTTTGTTTCCTTGAGTAAAAGGATCCAAACCAACTGAAATATAAGTAGCAGCACCTTGTTTAATATCAATTGTAGGGAATAAACCGCCACCAATTAAACCTCTGTCTTCAATTTGTTTATCATAACCTCCAATGAAGTTATTGTACCATGAATTGCTTAATTTACTGTTCAATTCTAATACGATAGATCTGGTGTTATCTAAAATAGTATATCCACTATTTTGAAAAGACATTGCTAATCCGCTATTTGTTCTGTTACCAAAACCTAATGAGTTAGAGTTAGAAGTTAACTGATCAGAAGAGGAATCGTGATATACATAACGAGCTGTAAGCTTATGATTATCGTTGATATTCCAGTCAATTCTGGTTAAGAATTTTTTTGATTCTTTTGATGAATCATAGTTTTCCCATGGACCTGTAGTGTATCCAAATTTTTCCTGCATGAAGTTAGAAAGAGTCTGCATTTCCGTGTATGTAGGAAGAGAATTCTGACCGCTTGGATTTGGAGAGCCTGTAGAAGTAAAGTTCGTAGCAGGGCTTGTATTGTCAATAGTTTCAAAGTTTCCGAAGAAGAATAATTTATCTTTGATAATTGGTGCTCCAAATCGTGCTCCTAATATTTTTTCTTCAAACTTACCCGGTTTGATTGTTACAGCACCTGCATGTGTACCAATAAAATCTTTTTTATTGCTTCTTGTAGAAGTATAAACAGATCCTTCAAATTCATTTGTTCCACTTCTTGTTACAGCGTTGATACCTGAACCTAAAAATCCGGATTGACGAATATCATAAGGAGCAATATTTACCTGTAATTGTTCGATTGCGTCTAATGAAATTGCAGTAGAACCAGTTCTACCTCCAGCTTGTGAATCTGATCCCAGACCAAATCCGTTATTGAATACAGAACCGTCAATTGTAAAGTTATTTAATCTTGAATCCTGACCACCAAAAGTTCCATTTGCTCCGGCATTGGCATTATATTTTGTAACAGAGTTAATTGAACGGGCCCCTAATACTGGAACTGCAACAATTTCTCTATTTGAAAACTGTTGCGAAGCACCAGTTCTTCCTTTATTAAAGTTTCCTTTTGATTTTGTTGAAACTACAACCTCCTGAAGAGCATTTTGTTCTTCGTCTATTTTAACATTTACAGTAACGTTATTACCTAAACCGACATTAATATCAGTTATTTCTGTTGTTTTGTAGCCAATATAGGTTACTTTAATAGTGTAAGGACCTCCTGGTCTTAGACCTTGTGCAGCATATCCACCATCAAAATCAGTTGTGGAAAAGTACTTTGTTCCTGTTGGTTTGTGAATAATTTCAACAGTTGCCCCAGGAAGAGCTTCCCCCTTGTTTGATCTAACATTCCCTGACATCGCTGAGCTCGTTACCTGAGCGTGACCAAGGGCTGATAGAAAAATAATCAAAATAAAAATAATTTTTTTCATTTTTTGTCTTTTGTTACAGTTTAGTTTTTGGCAAAATTATAACAATTAAAGTCCGTAATGTTAACACATTGTTAACAAAATGTATTTATTAGTAACGAATAGCTAAATCTATTGTTTTGAGCGTGTAGAAGATGGTTGGCACTTGAATATTATAAAACTTATAGTAAACTTGCTGCTTCGTCCTTTAACTTATATTTTATCTCGAAATTATCTTGTGCAGTACGCAAAGTATCCATTAGATGTTCTTTGATTTATTAAGTCCTGGGTAGTAAAAAAGTTTAAACTAAGTATGAAAAAATCAAGAAATATTAATAATTTATTATAGTAAATAGATTATTAATATTAATAAAAGGTAATGTTAAAAATGCCATAACTTGCTTTATAATATTAAATCGTTTTTTTGATATAAAAATTTTTTTATGGAAAATAACAATGATTTAAGCAGAAGAAGATTTCTTAGAAACTCTTTATTGGTTGCTGGAGGAATTTTCATCGCCCCACTTATTGAAAGCTGCAATGACGATGATAATACAGATAACAGCGGTGCTCCGGATGGAATGAAAAATGAAGGGTTTGAGACAGGAGTAGCCAGTTTTGACCCTACTGAAACCGGAGTGATTATATGGACGAGATATTCAGCAGGTGCAGATGCTGAAATTACCTGGGAGATAAGTAAGGATGCCGCATTTTCTGAAGTAACAAGAAAAGGGCAGGCGGGAGCATCTTCAATGAATGATTTTACAATAGCGGTAGATGTTCAGAATATTTCTTCTAATACAAAATATTATTATAGATTTTATAATGCCAAAACCAAACAGGTTACTATTACCGGAGAAACACGCACTCTGCCGTCTAAAACAGATAGTGTAAATGATATTAAATTAGCTGTTGTTTCCTGTTCTAATTTTCCGGCAGGACTTTTTAATGTGTATGGAGCGATTGCTTCTTCTGATGCTGATGTTGTGGTTCATCTTGGAGATTATATATACGAATATGCACCAGGACAGTATGGAACAAATCCTTTTACCAATCCACTGGGAAGAGAACATAAACCAGCCAGGGAGATTACAAGTCTCAGTGATTACAGAGAACGATACAGACAATATAGAGGAGATAAAAATCTTCAGCTTCTTCATCAGAAAAAACCTTTTATATGTGTTTGGGATGACCATGAGTTTGCTAATGATTCTTATAAATCCGGTGCAGAAAACCATCAGCCGGCCGAAGGAGATTTTCAGATGAGAAAAATGGCTGCTTTTCAAGCCTACAGTGAATATATTCCGCTTAAAACAGGAAAAGATCTTAGAATTTACAGAAGTTTTAATTTCGGTAATATTCTTTCACTTTATATGATGGATACCAGAGTTATAGCAAGGGATAAGCAAATGAGTTATGCTGATTATATTGATAATGGCGGAAATTTTGATCAGACAAAATTTAAAACGGATCTGTTAAGCACGAGCAGAAAATTAATTGGAACCGAACAAATGACATGGCTGGGATCACAGATCAGTGCAGATACTGCTAAATGGAAAGTATTAGGCCAGCAGATCCTGATGACAAAAATGCTGATTCCTGCAGAGTTGCTGCTGCTTTTGAACCAGGTTTTGGCAGAAGTAGATCATTTTGGAAGTGCGCAGCCAGCGACCATGCAAGCTCTTATTAGTGCAATCTCTGCACTTGTTGTTATTAAAATGAGACATAAACAAAATGACCCTTCTTTAACAGCTCAGGAAATTGCGAGAGTTACAACAACTTTGCCGTATAATCTAGATGCCTGGGATGGTTATTTTGCAGAAAGAGAACAACTGTACGCCATGCTTTCCGGGAAAAATGTTGTGGTTTTAGCCGGAGATACTCATAATGCATGGATGGGGAAACTTACTGATATGAAGGGAAATCATATAGGAACTGAAATAGCCTGTAGTTCTGTTTCATCACCAGGACTGGAAGCTTATCTTGGAATTAGCTCAGACCCTTCAAAAGCGATAGAGTTAGCACAGGCATTTACAGTACTTATAGATGATTTAGAATATGCAAATTTGTATAAGCGAGGATATACGTATCTTAAATTTACGTCATCTGGTTCTGAAGCTGAATGGCGATTTGTAGATAGTGTAACAAGTGAAACTACCACTACTGTAACAGAAAAAAAATATACGATAGCATAGAAAACTCAATCGGTACTGATTGAATTTTTTTAAGAAGTGTCAAAAAAATGAGTGAATTAAATCGGAACAGGAGTAATCGTGTTCCGATTTTTTTATACTGTCCATTTGAATAAATTAAATGTAGATGTGTTAATCAATGTAATACAAAATCAGCAGAAGCATTTTTTGAATTAGAATTTTTAGTATTAAATTTTATCCATAAAAAAAGTCCTAATTTTCATTAGGACTTTTAGTGGGGAGAGCAGGATTCGAACCTGCGAAGTTTTCACAGCAGATTTACAGTCTGCCCTCGTTGGCCGCTTGAGTATCTCCCCGATCTCAGCGTTAGTGCGCTTTGTTGTTCTAAGCGGTTGCAAATATAGGAACGTTTTTCATGTTTACAAACAAAAAATGAACTTAATTTTAAGTTATTTTAAAGTTATTTTTTAATTCGTTGGAATTGAATAAAATAAAAAACCTCTCGTAGGAATATTTTTTTAAAGTTTTTAAAAATATAAGATTATTCCTTAGTATTTGTTAGGCGTTTTTTGTTTTTAATTTGGTGTTCTTAAGTCCGGATCAGCCAATTTTCCTGATGAATCATAAAAGTTTAACAACATAAATAGATCTGCTTCACATTTTTTACAATAGATTTTCAAAAGGATAATCCAGAAACTGATGTTTATAATTAGAATCTCTTTAAGTTGGTTTTTTAGGGCTGCTATTGTATTGTTTTAATAAATAGTATTTGTCACTTATAAAAAATTATAAAAGTCTTTGATGTTCATACACTAAAATTGAATCTCAAACTATTCTTCAATTTATTTATAGAATTAAACAAAAAAAAATCTCCACTAGGGAGATTTTTTTTATTCTTAAAATTGATATTATTTGGCTAAAAGCTCTAATATTTTTGCTTTCAATTCAGGACCTCTTAAGTCTTGCGCAACCACTTTTCCTGATGCATCAAGAATAAAAGTTGCCGGAATAGATTCTACTCCGTATTGTTTAGCAATTGGCTCCTCCCAGAATTTTAAGTTAGAAACGTGTGTCCATGTTAAACCATCTTTTGCGATAGCTTCAGTCCACTTGCTTTTTTCTTTATCTAGAGAAACACCAATAATATTTAATCCTTTTGAGTGTAGTTCTTTATAAATAGCTACAACATTAGGGTTTTCCTTTCTGCATGGTCCGCACCATGAAGCCCAGAAATCAACGATAGTAACTTTACCTAAACTTTGTTTAAGCGATACTACTTTTCCTTCCGGATTAGGAGCTGAAAAATCTGCTCTTCAGTTAGGGCTACCAACAGGAGCTGCTGACGCACCAACTGCAGGCATTTTTGCTTGACCTAATTTTGCTTTAATTTCTTTTCCAGGAGTACTGTTTTTCAAAGACTCATCTAAAGCATTGTATAAGCTTTCAGTTTTTTTAATATCAGCAGTTGGATCAGCGATCATACTTTGAATAATCAAAGCAGAGATGTAAGCTTTTGGGTGACTTTCAGCGTAAGCTAAATATTTCTTTTTAGAGTTTTCCTGAACTTCAGTTTGTAGCGTCATGTATTGTTTCATCAAACCGTTGATAGTTGCTGTATCTTGAGCTTGTTGAGCTTGTTGCATTTTTTGAGTATTTTTTTTCTGAAAATCAACTAAACTTTTTTGAGTTTTAGTTAAATCCTCATTGAATTTTACATACTCATCATTGTTGTAAGTTCCTGAAACTTTAGATTTATGAATACTGTCTTTATCAATAGCAATGCTAATTTCTCCAGTTTCTAATATAAATGGGATAGGTCCGTTAGCACCCTGAAGGATTAAAGTATGAAATGCTGGTTCTGTTACTTTTCCTTTTATTTCGAATTTTCCGTTTTCAACTTTTACTGTGTCAAGAGATACTGCCATCTTTGTAGTAGGATCCTGACCTTGAAGAATGATTGTTTTTCCGTTTTCAATACCTGTTGCAGTTCCTGTAATTAGGTATTCTCCGTCTTTAACTTTGCTGCATGAAATAATCGCTACAGAAGCAGTTAGTAAAAAAAGTATTTTTTTCATTATAAAAAATTAATTAGTTAATTGATTTGTGCAACAAAAGTATCTAAAATTATAAAACATAAAGAATTTTGTAACCTAAAATTTTGTTATAGTTTTTTTTAGGTTAATTCGCATGTAATCAGCGTGTTTATTGATCTGATTTGATTTAAAACTCTTAATTATATCGTTATTATGAATCTAAATAGATAATTTTCTAATTTTTACGCATAAAAAAAGCACTCTGGTAAGAGAGTGCTTTAGTAAATATTTTAGTGTAAATCTATTCTTGATTTGTTTTCTTTCTCCAGGTAAAAGAGTTAAGAATGTGTCTTTTTGCGAATCTTCCAGGAGAATCAGCATTTACCATTTTTACGTAAGTTGCTTTAGGAACACTAATGTATTCATAAACACTTCCGTTAGAGAAATCGATGATCAAACGACCTTCAACAAATTTATAATCAGTAATTGATGAAGTTGCGATAGTCTCTGTGTATTCTGGTAAATTAGCCTTAATCGTCTCAGGATTAATGCTTACCAAAAAGTGATAAGCCTCAATGATAGCCTTACTTTTTTCTTCTGCTTCTTTCAAACCTGCATCATCACCTTGAAATTTATCAGGATGAGATTCTTTCATCGCATTACGATAGATTGTTTTTAAATCTTTTAACTCTGCAGTTTTGTCTACGTTTAGTAACTTGCGGTATTCAACTATTTTTTTCATAAATAAGGTAACTACTTGTCTATTAGTTTGAAATTGAAATTAATTGTTCAAAAGACAAATTTTTTGCAAAGGTACACTTTTTTTTAACTTTTTAGTTTTGATGCAAAAAATATTCTGAAAATATCTAAAGTTTTGATTTTGAATGCCAAGAGTAATATTTCTTATTTGATTAATAATAAGGAGCTATTTCCCGCTATTCGTTCTAATCTTTTGTGCTGAACCCCAGCACAAAAGGATTTCCACTTCTATCGGGGCTAGAGTTTCAGTATTCATAAGATATTTAGTTTTAAAAGTTTTTACCACAGAGCATGCAAAGTTTTTTATGAATAGCTTAAAAAAAAACACAGAGTTCACAAAGCTTTGTATTAATCTAGCTTTGCGACTTTGCGTCTTTGCGCGAAATTCTCAATGCTATACTTAATAAAACTTAAAATTCAATCACGCAAAGACGCAGAGGCGCAAAGTATTTTTTTACGAATTTAATAAAACAAAAATTCGCAAAGCTAAGTATTGAACCAGCTTTGCGAAGTTTGTGTTTTTTGAACGTAATATGAGATATAAATCTTAGTGTTCTTTGTGGTTAAATTCTCATTTCAACCTGAAACAAAATCTTACTTATCCTCAGATTTTTGATTTGCCTTATGAAAGTTCTTAGATTTTTTTGGATATTTATCATAACTAATATCGCTTGGATTTTCTATCACAGATTTAATAGTAATCAATTCACCTAAAGTATGATTAGCGTGTGCGATTTTATAATCTAAAAGATATTCACCACAAAAATAATTGTTGTTTTCATCTTTCTCCATGATGCCTGTATAAACTCCTTTTTGCAACATTTTCTCTTGTGAATCTTTAGACATGATCTTTTTATTTTAAAATTGAAGGTACAAAGTTAATCAATTTATGTTTGTTTTAGGGAGTTTTAGACAATCTGAGTATATTTGCACATGCAAAAAAACTTCAAGCCACATCCTAATTCGTTCAAAAATACCTTTTGTGTTTTTCATGAAGTGCTGCCAAATGAAATAGAAGGTTTAAAGAAACAGTTTGTAAGCAAAGCCGGAAGTACCTATTATTATACAGAAACCGGAATGTATCGCGTTTCAAACCATTGGGGAAGACTCGCAAACAGTAAATGGAGATTAATAGCCCGCGAACCGGAAACCGAATTGAAAACTAAAATAGGTTTTGCAGCCTGGAACGAGTTTTATCCAGACAATGCCGAAGAAAAACTATATTACATTCAGGCCGATTTTGACAATAATACCGTAACGTATCAACATAAAAAGAATCCGGAATATGATGGAAAACCTGTTTTAAGAACTAGTTTTGAAACTACAAAACGAATCAAACAAGTTAGAAATTTACAGCAATTAACTTCATGGGCAAAGCATTTTGATTATGAAGACATAGACGATTTGCGAAAGCAAATTATCACTGAATTAATTTATACCGAGAAAACGTTAGAAGAAATTAAAAGAGAAATATAATGGGACGCAACAACGAAAGGAATATCAAAAAGCACAACGACAAATTGCACAAAGCCCAAAACAAAGTAAAACAGGCTGAAATTGCAAGAAAAGAAAAGCTAAAAGAAATCATTAAAAAGTTCAACGAAGACAAAAAGGAAGAGAAGTAAAAACGAGTTTGCCACCAATTTCACGAATTAGCACTAATTTTTAATCTGTATTTAACACAAATTTTTAAAAAATTAATTCGTGTTAATTCGTGAAATTCGTGGCGAAAAAAAATAATAAAATATGAAATTCGAAGATTTAAAAGTAAGTGTACAGGAAATTATTGATTTAATTGCTGCAAAAAATGATAGAGAAGCCAATAACAAATTGCTGGAAGTGAACGAAACTTTAGATGAAATGCTGGATCATGCCGAAGAAGATGAGGATCTAAGAGAAATTAGCAGATATCAGGTTTTATTAAATCAGTTACACGTTAAGATTAACGGCGAAGAGCAAGTTGATGGAGAATAATAAGTGCTTTTGCGATACCGGTTTACTGTTTAAAGATTGCTGCGGATTGTATCTTGAAAACAATCAAAAAGCACCAACAGCTTTGGCTTTAATGCGTTCAAGATATTCCGGATATGCAACTCATAATGCCGATTATCTTTTAGAAACCACTTATGTTTCTGAACGAAAACAGTATTCGAAAGCTGAAATTTTAAAGTGGGCAACAAGCAATAAATGGCAAAAACTGGAGATTTTAAGTTTTACTGAAAACACAGTAGAGTTTAAGGCATATTTCCTGGATTCAAACAATCAGCCTCAGGTTCATTATGAATTTTCTACTTTTAAATTCGAAAATAGTGCCTGGTATTATGTCGACGGAAAGTTTGAATAATTGCTAAATTTATAAGGAATTTCAACGTGTTTTATTTCAATATTTTAACTAAAAATTAATAAACGTTTCTTTTTTCGTAATTCTAAAATAGCTTAATTTTAGAATTATGAAAAACGAATTTAAAAAAGGTTTTTATTTTAAGACATACGAAGCCCCATTTCAGTCTCCGTTTGATAAACTTTTTGGCATTTTCAAAGAGCTGATCACCCATACTTCGGGCGATTTTGATGAAGCTATAGACTGGCTTCGGGAGTTGGATAAAGAATATAAACTTACCGACGAAAACTACACAATCGATGATTTTATCGAAGATTTAAAAAAGAAAGGTTACATAAAAGACGAGGTTAAAGAGGATGGAACGGGAGGTTTTGGAATCACTGCCAAAACAGAACGTGCGATTCGTCAACAAGCATTAGATCAAATCTTCGGAAATTTAAAGCGTTCCGGAACCGGAAATCACAAAACAAAACATGCCGGAAATGGTGATGAACATACCGGTGAATTTCGAGAATTTAATTTTGGAGACGGTTTAGAGCGTATTTCGCTAACTGAAAGTTTACGAAATGCCCAAATCAATAATGGCGTAGAAAGTTTTATGCTTACCGAAAATGATTTGGTAGTAGAAGAAACACAGTACAAAGCTCAAATGAGTACCGTTTTGATGATCGATATCAGTCACAGTATGATTTTGTATGGCGAAGACAGAATTACTCCGGCCAAAAAAGTGGCGATGGCGCTGGCTGAATTAATCACAACGCGTTATCCAAAAGACACACTTGATATTTTAGTTTTCGGGAACGATGCCTGGACAATCCCAATTAAAGATTTACCATATTTGCAAGTTGGTCCTTATCATACGAATACCGTTGCAGGTTTGCAATTGGCAATGGATATTTTGCGTAGAAAACGAAATACCAACAAGCAAATTTTTATGATTACCGATGGGAAACCAAGTTGTGTTCGCGAGCGTGACGGTTCTTATTATATGAACAGTAACGGACTCGACGAATATATTGTAGATAAATGCTACACACAAGCACAACAAGCCAGAAAATTGCACATACCAATTACTACCTTTATGATAGCAAACGATCCGTATTTGCAGCGTTTTGTAAATCATTTTACGGAAGCGAATCAGGGAAAAGCATTTTATACCGGACTTAAAGGTTTAGGAGAAATGATTTTTGAGGATTATGAAACAAATAGGAAGAAAAGAGTTAGGTAGTTTTCAGTCTCAGTCTCAGTTTTCATTGTAGAGGTGCAAAGCAGTGCGTCTATGGGAATATTGAAAATGATGATTTGGAAATAATTTTTTAGACAACGCATACACAACGTATATCGTAGAGACGCAAAGCAGTGCGTCTAACCAAAGATTGGCATTTTTTTACGCAAAGCCCTAACAGTTTTTTAAAGCCTGTTAGGTCTAATAATGATAAAATTTGAAAATAAAATTCTATTGAACAACACGGGTTTGCGTGAGGGATAGAAGCAGGCTACCGAAGTAGCGCGGATAGCCCGACGGCATTTAAGAAAGGGTCTCTTGAGCGCAAAGTATATTAGGCCCTTTTTTAAATGCTGACACGCCCGAATTAGACACTCAGCTATGCGTTTAATAGAATGTTTTATAAATAACGTATTTCGGAGACGTACAGAAATGCGTCTAACACAATAAAAATATAACAACATAGATATTTCAATAAAAATGGAAATAAAAAATATAAACACATTAGGACAATTAAAAGCAGCAGGATATAAAAGTATAAGTATCAAAGACGAATTACGAAATAATCTTCGTGAGAAAATAAAGTCGGGTAAGCCTGTTTTTGAAGGCGTTCATGGTTTCGAGAATACTGTAATTCCAGAATTGGAACGAGCGATTTTATCTCGCCATAATATTAATTTATTGGGACTTCGTGGTCAGGCGAAAACACGTTTGGCACGTAAAATGGTCGAATTATTAGATGAATATATTCCGTTTGTTGAAGGATCTGAAATCAATGACGATCCTTTAAATCCGATTTCTCGATTTGCAAGGGATCTAATTGCAGAAAAAGGAGATGAAACTCCAATTTCGTGGTTGCATAGAAATGAGCGTTTCTTTGAGAAATTAGCAACTCCGGATGTTACCGTAGCTGATTTAATAGGAGATGTTGATCCAATTAAAGCTGCAAATCTTAAATTATCTTATGCAGATGATCGTGTAATTCACTTTGGGATGATCCCGAGAGCGAACCGCTGTATTTTCGTGATCAACGAATTACCTGATTTACAAGCTAGAATTCAGGTAGCATTATTTAATATTTTGCAGGAAGGTGATATTCAGATAAGAGGATTTAAATTAAGAATGCCGCTGGATATGCAATTTATATTTACAGCAAACCCTGAAGATTATACTAATAGAGGAAGCATCGTAACGCCACTAAAAGATAGAATTGGTTCTCAAATTTTAACCCATTATCCTGAAAGCGTTGCAATTGCCAGAACAATTACAGAGCAGGAAGCGAAGTTAGACGAAACACAGCATAAACTGGTTCATGTACCAAGTTTAGCCAAAGATATCCTGGAACAAATAAGTTTTGAAGCTCGTGATAGTGAGTACATTGATAATAAAAGCGGAGTAAGTGCGAGAATGAGTATTACGGCTTTCGAGAATTTAATGAGTACTGCAGAACGTCGCGCTTTAAAAGCCGGATTAGACAAAACGACACTGCGTTTGTCTGATTTTATCGGGATTATTCCTGCTATTACCGGAAAAGTAGAATTGGTTTACGAAGGAGAGCAGGAGGGAGCAGCAGCCGTTGCTCAGAATTTAATTGGGTCAGCCATTCGAACTTTATTTCCAACGCTTTTACCAAAGATTGAAAAATTAGAAAAGCAAGGAGAAAAAACAGCCTATTCTGATTTAATAGAATGGTTTTTTGCCGAAAGTGGTTTTGAGTTATTAGATGATGCATCAGATGAGGAATATCAAAACATATTAGACGAAGTGACACCTTTAGATACTTTATTAAAAAAATACCAGCCACAATTAGATAAAAAAGACCAATATTTCATGAAAGAATTTATTTTATGGGGATTGGTAGAATATAAAAAATTAAGCAAAGATCGTTTTGCACAAGGACATCAGTTTAAAGATATGTACGGAAGTTATATTAGTAAATTGTAAATTATTAATTAAGGCTTATGTCTTATATACCAAACCCGACAGGTTTTTAATCCCGAGGCTTCGGGACTGTCGGGTTTATTATTTCAAAAAAGGGCATTACCAGTTTTATTTCGTCTACCTTGCTACGTTGGCTGTATTTGCAGTTTTCCCAAAACAAAAATGGAAAATAGTTTCGAAGATCTGATTGCGAGTTATATTGAAAATAAAGTGGGTATATCAGAACATTTTTTAAGTCCTGAACTGGCAAATCATTTAAAACAAAATTTAATTGATTTAAATCAGAAAAGCTTATTGGTGACAGCAGGAATTGGAAATTCAGAGAAATTGTCTTACGATGGAGCTATCAGAAGTGATTCTATATATTGGTTAGATAAAAAGCATAATAATGTATTTGAAAATGAATTTTTTGAAAAAATTGATGCTTTCATTATCTATCTCAATCAAAGTTGTTATACAGGAATTACAGGCTACGAATTTCATTATTCACTATACGAAACCGGAGATTTTTATTTGAAACATTTAGATCAGTTTAAAAATAATCCAAGCCGAAAATATTCTATGATTAGCTATCTCAACAGCAATTGGCAGGAAAGCGATGGAGGAGAGCTGATGATTCATCAGGAAAATAATAACCAAAAAATTTCACCTACTCAGGGTAAAACGGTTTTCTTTAAAAGCAACGAATTGGTTCATGAAGTCCTGGTTACTCAAAATACCAGAATGAGCATTACTGGTTGGCTTAAAAGTGATTGATTTTTTAAAATGAGAGTTTTTACCGCTAAGCTCGCCAAGGTTTTTTACTTATTGGTATATTGGGAAAGCTAAGTTTACAAAGCTTTGTGTTGAACCTGCTTTACGAACTTTGTGTTTTTATTAAACATCGCTAAATCAAAAAAACATTGCATGATTTGCGGTAAAAAAATAAAACCAAAGGAGTTTAAACACTATTTTTGTGTTCAAAATTTAATTCTATGCTGTTTCTTGTTTTAAGTATTCTTTGTAGTGTAATAGTAGGTGTAATTTTCAAAATAACCCGAAAATACAATGGCAATCCAACACAAATCGTAGCGCTTAATTATGTGACTGCCCTCGCGCTTTGTTATTTTACATATAACCCAAATCTGGCAGAAGTGAATGCTAATGCACTCTGGAACATTTATATTGCAATTGGGTTTCTGTTGCCTTTTGTTTTTCTTTCGCTGGTAGCTTCTATAAAACATATGGGAATTGTAAAAACGGATGCTGCTCAGCGATTATCATTATTTATCCCCATACTTGCCGCCTGGCTTATTTTTAAGGAAGAATTTAATACTTATAAAGTCATTGGGATTGTAATTGGTTTTCTGGCACTTTTATTCATCTTAAGAAAACAATCCGGAAACACGCAAAATAAATGGTTTTTTCCAGCTGCCGTTTTAATTGGTTTTGGAGTTATTGACATCCTTTTTAAACAAATTGCACTTTATACAACTTTACCTTATCCAACATCTTTATTTGTTGTTTTTTGCATTTCTTGTGTTGTAGCGATTTTGATTTCTATTTATGAAATGGCCATTAAAAAAGTAAATTTAGAACCTAAAAATTTGATTTTTGGAGTTTTGGTTGGCGTTTTTAACTTCGGCAATATTCTGTTTTACTTAAAAGCGCATAAGGCTTTCGCCGATAATCCTTCGACAGTTTTTGCCGGAATGAATATGGGCGTTATCATTTTAGGAAGTCTTGTTGGTTTGCTTTTTTTTAAGGAAAAATTATCTAAAATCAATTTTATTGGAATCTTCCTGGCCTTAATTTCTATTATTTTAATTGTTATTTCACAATTTAATTAATTTTTTTTATCTTTTAAAGTATTGGTTTTAAAGGTGTTTTGTGTTATTTTTTATAATATTAAAAATAAACTCGACTAATTCTATAGAATTTATAAATTATATTTATAGATTTGCATTAACAATGAAAAACTATAGTCCAAATATCATCCCGTTTATGTGCAGCTTCACGATGTGTTGCATGAAGAGCGATGCGATGAAATGGCGTTAATTAGAGAAAGTACTTGTTAGTTATTTTTTTTTTAGCCTTTCATGCACCATGAAAGGCTTTTTTTTAGAACTATTAAAAAATTAATGAAATGAGATCAAATAGAAATACAAACATTATGATGCAATGCTGTCTCATGAAAATTCCATGTTGCAATTGCTTTAATTATTAAAAATTAATAAAAATGCTTTTGTGAGGAAGCCTTTTTATAGATCAATTTCTAAATACAATAAACCCAAATTTCAAAAAAATATATATCATGAGTACAGAATTAATAAAACAGAACCCTTTTCAATCCATGATTGATCGCTTTAATATCGCTGCAGATATTTTAAATTTAGATGAATCAATAAGGCAGAAACTGCAACGACCAGAAAAACAAATCGTCGTTAATTTTTCTATTACGCTGGATAATGGTAACCAACAAAATTTCGAAGGATATCGTGTGATTCACAATACGGCTTTAGGTCCGTCAAAAGGAGGAATTCGTTATGATAGCGCAGTAAACCTGGATGAGGTAAAAGCTCTTGCGGCCTGGATGACCTGGAAATCTGCCGTTACAGGAATTCCGTTTGGAGGCGCAAAAGGCGGAATCATTTGTGACCCAAGAACACTTTCGAAAACAGAATTAGAAAAAATTACCAGAGCGTATACAAAAGCATTATCGGATATTTTTGGACCTGAAAAAGATGTTCCCGCTCCGGACATGGGAACTGGTCCTGACGAAATGGGCTGGTTAATGGATGAATTCTCCTTAGTTCATGGTAAAACAATTCATGCTGTTGTAACGGGAAAACATTTGCATTCAGGAGGATCTTTAGGTAGGGTAGAAGCAACCGGAAGAGGTGTAAGTATTATTACACTGCTGGCACTTCAAAAACTAAAACTAAGACCTGCAAGATCCAGTGTTGCAATTCAGGGTTTTGGAAATGTGGGTTTGCATTCGGCTTTGTTTTTGTTCGAAAAAGGACTAAAAGTAGTAGCAGTCAGCGATGTTTATGAAGCTTTTTATAATCCTGAAGGATTAAATATTCCAGAATTAATCCTGTATTACAATCTGAATAATAAAAGTATTAAAGGATATCCAAACTCAGTGGCCATCAAACATGAAGATTTATTGTTATTAGATGTTGATGTGTTGATTCCTGCTGCCAAAGAAGATGTTATTACGCAAAAAAACGCCAATGATATTCGAGCAAAAATTATAGTCGAAGGTGCAAACGGACCGGTTTCTTCTGATGCTGATCAGATATTGCACAATAATAATGTTTTGGTTGTTCCTGACATTTTAGCTAATGCTGGAGGTGTTACGGTTTCTTATTTCGAATGGCTTCAAAACTCACTTTTAGAGTCCTGGAGAATTCACCAGATTAATACCCGTTTAGAGGATATTTTAGAAAAAGGTTTTGAGACTGTTTTTAGAGTTGCAGCAAAACATAACGTAACGCCGCGTATTGCTGCTTACATTATTGCTTTACAAAAAGTAGCCGATACACAATCTGTTAAAGAAGTCGCACTCGATGCGCCAAAGTTCAAACAGAATTAAGTATTAGATAGAAATTGAGAGCGAGATTATTTTCATTGATTCATATTATTCTGATAGAAAAAAATAATATTGATTGATGAAAATATCTTTTCGTTTAAATTACAATGAGTTATTTATGAGTTTTTTACAAATCAAAAAAAAGTAATTTTTAAAAATGGAACATATTAATTTTCTTGCCTTCGCAATGCCTGCTTTTTTCCTCTTTTTATTTTTGGAATTTAAGTTAGCACAGCGTAGAAAAAGACCGGAAATTTTCAATTATGAAAGCTCTGTTTCGAATATTAGTATTGGTATTGCTGAAAGATTAATCAATTTATTCATCGCCGCGAGTTTTTATCAATTGTATTATTGGATATACGATCATTATCGAATTTTTGATATTTCGATAAACATTTTTATTTGGTTTGCCCTGATTCTTGCCACTGATTTCGTTTGGTATTGGTATCACAGATTGAGTCATGAAGTCAATTTTTTCTGGGCGGCACATATAGTACATCATCACAGCGAAGAATTTAATTTTACTGCTGCAGCCAGAATTACAACTTTTCAGGCTATTGTAAGAACAGGGTTTTGGTGCGTGCTTCCGTTTGTTGGTTTTCATCCCTCGATGGTTATTACAATGCTTATTGTTCACGGAGCTTATTCCTTTTTTACACATACCCAGCTTATTGGTAAAATAAAATGGCTGGAATATGTTTTTGTAACACCATCAGTTCATGGTGTTCATCATGCTTCTGATGAGAAATATTTAGATAAAAATTATGGTGATATGTTTACTTTCTGGGACCGTCTTTTTGGGACTTTCCAGGAGGAGGAAGAAAAGCCAAAATACGGATTAACACATCCGCTAAAAAGTTATAGTTTCTTATGGCAGCATTTTCATTATTACTTTGAAATCTATGAATTATGGAAACGATCTGATGGTTTTAAGGCAAAATGGAAAGCCGTTTTTGGAAGCCCGGCTCATATGGATCAGGATATTAGGCCGATATTAGAAAAAAGGTTCCTGCAGGATAAGGAGAATCCTCATCAAAGGCTTCGTTTTAAGAATTATCTCTATGTTCAGTTGGGATTATGTACTTTGTTTCTAACCGTTTTTACCTACTATTTTACCTATTTAGAATTGGTTGATAAGGTCTTTGTTTTATTTATAATTTTAATCACGCTTATTAATTGCGGTGCATTATTAGAACAAAGAAAATGGATTTATTATCTCGAATACGGACGTATATTCATAGTAACGACTTATTTTTTATATCAGGAAGACCTTATTTCGTTTTTCTTTGTTCCGCTGGCGATTATGATTTTTGCTGAGCAGTTATTTTCTTTAAGTACACGATATCAAAATGTGGTGCTGCAATTAGAAGCTTCGGAGTAAAGAATAAAGAATAAAGAATAAAGAATAAAGAATAAAGAATAAAGAATAAAGAATAAAGAATAAAGAATAAAGAGTAAAGAATAAAGAGTAAAGAATAAAGAGTAAAGAATAAAGAGTAAAGAATAAAGAGTAAAGAATAAAGAGTAAAGAGTAAAGAGTAAAGAATAAAGAGTAAAGAATAAAGAGTAAAGAATAAAGAGTAAAGAATAAAGAGTAAAGAATAAAGAATGAAGAATAAAGATTAGAGAGTGAAAAGTACTGTTTTGCCACGAATTACATGAATTATTTATCTCTTTAATACTATAAAAATTAGAGAAAATTAGTGTAATTCGTGGCAATTTTTTTTATTCTTTAATATTTGGCAACCTTTTTTTAAATCGTTTTAATCGCCATAATCTTCTCTTCAAAAGTATCTTTAAAATCTGATTTGCTTTTAATTCTGGTTTTATACGTGTAGATTGTAGCTACAGAAAGTTCAAGAAATTCGGCCATCTGGCTACTATCCTGAATTCCTAATCTGTACAAAGCAAAAATGCGGAGTTCTGTATTTAAAAGTTCTCCTTTTTTAACCACGCATTTGTGATCATTTGGAAATAAATGATTAAAATCAGTCACGAAAGTTGGAAATAACTTCAGAAAGATTTCATCAAATTGATGAAAGAGATTTTCGCGTTCTTCCTTTACATTATAACGCTTTAAACTCGCAATAACTTCATCTGTTTTCTTGGTGATGATTTTATGAAGCGTACTTTTTTGAAGATGATCTATTTTATTAATAAATGCCGAAGTTGCTTTGATAAAATAGGTGATATATTCTTCTTTTATTGCATTTGCTTCGCTCAGGCTAATATTCATTTCCTGAAGCTGGGCATATGACGAGGCCATTATTTTTCGGGCTTTATTTCTTTCTTTTAATTGTTTGAAAATAATAATCGAGAACAAAATAATAATCAATGTCAAGATCGTCAATAAAATAATAATCTTTTCCAGTTTATCGTTTTTGTCTTTTACATTGTTCAGTTGGGCTTTCTCGATAATGGGCAAAATAGATGAAATTTCAATTTTTCGATGTCTTGCATTGTAAAAAGTAGCATCATCCATTGCAATATTTATATACTCATTTGCTTTGTCTAAATACCCCATTTTAAAAAGTTCATTCGCTAAATTTCTAAGCGCAACGGTTTCTTTGGTCGCATTTTTAACATCGGCAATAGCCGCAAGAGCGAGATATTCAATCGCTTTTTTAGTATATCCTCTTTCTGAGTAAATATAACCAAGACTCGAAGTCGCAATTCCGTAATAATCCGGTGGCAGCTTATAGTTATTAATCCAGTAACTAAACGCAAATTCAGCACCACGCCAATCTTGCTGTTTCAGGCGTTTTAAGCTTTCTGCTGCCCAATATTCGTTTGTATTAGTACCAATTAATTCTAAAGCTTTTTGCAGGAAATGATTTCCTTGTTGTACATAATGAATGTTAAAACGCTGATCCCGGTTATAATCGGCTAAATCATAATACGCACGTGCTTTTATAGAATAAAACTCGAATTTGTTTCTCTGGTCAAGCTTTTTATCATCAATAACATTCAGGGTATCGATTGCTTCCTTAAAAAGTCCTGAAGACAATAATACAAAGCCTTCCTTGATTCGGGTTTTAGCAAGGTATTTAGGCTCTTTTAAAACTATGGCTTTAATCTTAGCCTGTTCTAAATAATAATATGCTGAGTCGTATTTAAACGATTTATACTCTTCAAATAACAACATATAATTATCATAGAGTTTTTCGCTGTTTTGACTTAAGGTAAATTTTGAGACGTTTTTTTTTAAGGTTTCTATTTTACGATATTTCTGTTTTAAGTAAATATCCTTTTTAAGGAGTACCTTATCTAATTCTTCCAGAACAGGATTTGTCTCCTTCGCAGTTAGAGAAAAACCTGCAATGAAAAAATACAGAATTACTATTCTTCGCATGTTTTGGTTTGGTTAAGGGTAAAAAAGTTAAAGTTCTGTTTGGGTTAATTCGTTCTTCACTACAAAATTAATTTAAGAGCTGATGATTGGCAACTTTTAAAAATTCGGGCAGTTTCATTTCGTGATCTGTCTGGAAAAGCGGAAATAAAGGGGTGAAAGTGGTTTCGAACTGTTAAAAGTAGTCTAATAACTTGCAATTATACAATAAAAACCAATTAAATATATGTATAGTGAAAAAATAATCTGTTTTAATTTACATATTGTCATTTTTACCATTATTTATATGCTTTTTTTATCTCAACAGAGTCTTGATTTTTGCTTATATAAAAATATTATAAAACATTGATTTTTAATTAATTGAGTGTAAAATTGTTGAGATTTTATCTTGATTTTTTAAAGATGTTTTTTTTTAGATTTATTTAACATCTAGTTTCGTGCTGTTCTTTTAGAAGGATAAAAAAACTAACAAAAACCAAAATTTATGAGATGTAAAAGTATTTACTGGTTAGCTGTTATGATGTGTTTATTTGCAATTTCCTGCGATAACACAGAAGACGGAAGCTACGTTGAACCAATCACTATTTATGAGAAAGTAAATGGAAATTGGGGATTAACAAATTTAAAAATGGTCGATGACTTTGCAAAAGCAAGTAAGATCGAGCCAAGCGAAGAAAACTTGAGTACTTATTTTAACTACGAAGATTTTAAAATAAAATTCAACGTAGATGAAAAGAAGAACCCAACGAGTTATGAAGTTACAGGCAATGTTCCTCCTTTATTTGCCCCAAAAGGATATTGGCAGCTAAGTTCAGACTTCCAGCCAACAAATCCTGGTAACGCTATTAAAATCTACTTGTATAGCGATGCACAAAAAACACAAAAAACAGACGAGTTGAGATTATCATCAGTTCCCGGGAAAAACGGTGAGATGGAAATCCAGTTATCACGTACTTCCGGAGGTGTTGCATTTGTAACTTATGTATTTAAATTAAATGCTATTAAATAAAAAGTAATAGGAAGCCGCCAGGATTGATTCCGTATTATAAAACGGAATTAAGAATTGCGAACCCATATTGCGTTAAAAAAATAAATATTATCTAAGTATGAAAAAATTTATATATACAATTTTACTGGCCTTTATCATGGCTCCTAATTTTTTGCAGGCGCAAGAAACTGCAGGATCGGTGGGCAGTATGTCATCATTTCCTGTGGTATACAAATATGATGAAAAAGTAACCTGGTTCTTTGATTTGTCTGCAACCACATTTGCAGAGAATGAAGATGTTTATATCTGGATCTGGTCACCATCAGAACCAGATGCAGGACATTGGGAAAACTCTTCTGATTTTGCCAAACTGACTCACGTAAAAGATAAAATCTGGAGTTTTACTTTAACTCCAACAGAATATTTTTCCAGAACTGTAGCTCAAATTGCAGCAAGTGACGGGTTTTGGTTTCGTTTAAAAAACAAAAACGGATCAAAACAAAGCGAAGTGGCAAATATGACTTATACTGATTTTTCGTCTTTTTACACGGCTAATGAGCTTATCAGAGCTTATCCTACAAAACCAACAATTGATAAAGGTGTAAGCATTTTGTTTAATGCGAATTTAGCTCCGGGGTTTGCAGGTGCAACAAGTGTACACATACATAGCGGATTAAACGATTGGGATGTGCAGCAAATGTATGAAGCTTCGAAACCTGAAATTGCAGAAAAAACAAAATTAAAAGATTTAGGAAACGGTTTTTATAAAATGGATTTAGTTCCTAAAGACTATTACAATACACCTGATGGTTATGAAATGAAAAATTTAGTATTCCTGATGGTAAAAGACAATTGGGCAGGAACAACTCCTGATCAGGTTTTATTTGCAGGAGCTTATGTGCCGCCGCCACCTCCGGTTTTTGGATTTTTCCCTTTACAAATCAGTCAAAAAGATTTTCTTGGAATGTCAAGAAAAAATAATGAATCCGGTGTAAACAAATTAATCTATACCATTACAGCGGGATCCAAAATAATTTCAGGTGAATTTACAGGAGGAACGGCTGAGATAAAAGGATTTGTCAACTTGGTTTCAGAGCTTAAGGATGTTCCTAATTTAAACGAAATACATGTTTTGGTAAAAGACAATAAAAACAAAACGATTTCGGATACAACGATCCCTCTTAAAACTTTAGACAAATAATTCACGATCAAATTAAAACATCAATTCTAATGAATAGTAAAAATAAAAAAATGGTCCTGCATTATATGTGGACTGCTAAAAATGTGGTATTCATGATTTTCATGCTTTTTCTTTCGGCAGGAATGTTTGCTCAGGAAAAAAAGCAGGTATCAGGTACTGTTTACGATAATACAGGAAGTGTATTGCCGGGTGCAACCGTAATCGAGGTTGGTACAAGAAATGCAACCACAACAGATTTTGACGGAAAATTTTCCTTGTCAGTAGCTGTAGGTGGTTATATAGAAGTATCTTTTATTGGATCAACTACTCAAAAGGTGCTCATAACAGCAGCAACAAAACCAAATATTGATGTTCGTTTGCAAAACGACGGTTATATGCTTGCTGAAGTTCAGGTGGTTTCTGTAGGGTACGGAACACAAAAAAAATCAGATTTAACAGGAGCAATTTCAAGTTTAAAATCAGATGATTTAGTAAAAGGAACCATTTCTTCTACAGAGCAGGTTTTACAAGGAAAAGTGGCGGGACTTAATATCATTCGTCCTTCTGGAGATCCGGCTGCAGGTTCTACGATACGTTTACGTGGAGGAACATCCTTAACAGCAAGCAACAGTCCGCTAATTGTAGTTGATGGTATTGCTGGTGTAGATATCAATATTGTTCAGCCATCAGATATTAAATCTGTAGACGTCCTTAAAGATGCATCGGCAACAGCCATATATGGTTCAAGAGGAGCAAACGGGGTTATTATCATTACAACGAAATCCGGTACAAAAGGAGTTTCTGTAACCTACAGCGGATTATCAAGCGTGGGTTATGTAACAGATAACTTAGATCTTTTATCAGCAAACCAATGGAGAGCATATGTTCGTTCTACAGGAAATACTGATGCCGTTGATTATGGCGGAAATACAAACTGGCAAAAAGCATTACAGCAAACGGCTATTTCTCAATCGCATACTTTGAGTATTAATTCCGGAAAAACAGACAGTGGTTTTAGAACTTCACTTTCTTACCTGAATAATGAAGGGGTTATAAAATCAACAGGTCTTGAAAGATTGAGCGGAAACATTAATGCATATCAATATCTTGGAGATAATAAAGAGGTGAAATTTGATATGGGTTTATTTGCCAATGTTGATAAATGGCATCCGTTGGATTACAGGATTTTTGAACGTTCTTATAATTTAAATCCAACAATTCCGGTGTATGATGCTAACGGAAAATTTTCATCGGTTTCAGGAACTCTTTACGAAAATCCTGTTGAAATTTTAACCAATAGAAAGGTCGATAACGAAAGACACAGATTGTTGGGTTATTTTAAAACTGAAGTAAAGTTTTTAAAAGATTTTCTTGCTGTAGCCAATATATCCTATGAACACAATGCAGTAAAAGGAAGTACTTATAAACCAAGTTACGCAGTTCTGGAAGGAATTACTGAAAATGGTTACGCTCAAAAAACATATACAGAGTTTGCAAATGCACAAGGAGAACTGTATGTAAACTATAATAAAGTAATAGATAAACATACTATTGGCGCTCTTGCCGGATACTCTTATTTAGAGAATATCTATGAAGGTTTTGGGGCACAACGCAGTGGTTTTGTGACAGATGCTTTTAGTTATAACAATCTTGGTGCAGGATATAATTATCGTTTAGGCGATGTGTATTCTTATAAAGGAAAATCAAATTTGGTTTCTTTTTATGCGCGTGCCAATTATTCGTATGATGGTAAATATTTGCTAACCGGTACGGTAAGAAGAGATGGTTCAAGCCGTTTTGGTGAAAACAATAAATGGGGAACATTTCCATCTGCTTCTGTTGCCTGGAAAGTGTCAAGCGAAGAATTTATGAGCAATACAAAAGGCTGGCTGGACAATCTTAAATTTAGAGTTGGTTACGGAGTTACAGGAAATCAGGACGGAATTGGGGAATACAAATCGCTTTCGATCTTAGGAGTTGGAAATGATAGTTACTATGATCCAACTACAGGGACATGGAGTTTAGCTTATTCGCCTAAACAAAATCCGAATCCTGATTTAAAATGGGAATCCACAAAACAATTAAACATAGGTGTTGATTTTAGTTTATTCAACAGAATTACAGGTTCATTCGAATATTATGCTAAAAACACAGATGATTTATTGTATACCTATGAAGTGCCTCAGCCACCATATTTAGTAGGAACAATGTTGGCAAACGTTGGCGAAATGTCGAATAAAGGAGTGGAGCTTACATTGAATGCTGATATTATCAAAGGAGATAAATTCTCATGGAATGCTAATTTGACTTTAGGGCACAACGTTCAAAAAATCGAAAAATTATCAAATCCTACTTATAAAACAGATGTTATTTACAGCGGTTCTCTTCACGGATTAGCGGGAATGTCAGGACAATATTCTCAAATTATTGCCGAAGGTTATCCGGTTGGAACTTTCTGGGGTTTTGAAAGTGCAGGACTTGGCGCTGACGGAAAAATGTTATACTACAATGCTGCCGGAGACAAAGTACTGGATACAGCTTTAGTTGATGACGATAAAAGAGATTTAGGAAACATTCAGCCTGATTTGACTATGGGTGTTGGAATGAATTTTACTTACGGAAATTTTGATCTTGGCGTTTCAGGATACGGAATGTTTGGTCAAAAAGCATTAAATGCCACAAACATGATGTTGAACGATCCTAACAGATTACCCACTTTTAATGTTCCGGATGATTTTCTTGGCAGCCGCATTACATCTGCTCCAAAATACTCCAGTTACTGGATCGAAGATGCTTCTTTCTTCAGGCTTCAAACAGTTTCTGTAGGATATACTTTGCCTTTAAAATATAAAAACTCAAAGCTTAGAATATACCTTATGGGAGAAAACCTTGCTGTATTTACAAGTTATAAAGGCGTAGATCCTGAGATTGGCTTAAATGCGCAGGACGGAATTAATCAAACCGGAAAATTGGATGAAACCGGATTAGCGGCTCCGGGAATTGACAGATATAATAATTATCCTAGGCCAACAACCATTTCTGTTGGATTAAATTTTACGCTAAATAACTAAGCGATTAACTCAAAAATATAGAAAATGAAAATCAAAATAACAGCGGCAATATTAATTAGCATGCTTTTTACGATATCATGTACCAATTTAAATGAAGATTTATATGATAAAGTTGAAGATGGAAATTTTGGGAATACTCCAAAAGAAGTTGATGCATTAGTTGGCGGAGCTTATTCTTCGTTAAGAGGATTTGCAGATGGAATTTCTAATAATTATCCAACTTCTGAATATGTATTCTTTTTAAATGAAACGGTATCAGATGAAGCTACGATCCCAACAAGAGGAACAAACTGGTACGATGGCGGTCAATATCAGGACGCACAAAAACATACCTGGAAAACAGATAACCGCTTGATCCTTTCGGCATGGCGTTATAATTATACCGGAATTGCCAAAATTAATTCGATTCTTTATCAGGTAGATAAATCATCCCTGACAGATGCGGCAAAAGCACCAATTTATGCAGAGTTAAAAGCACTGAGAGCATATTATTACTATAATCTTCTGGATTTATTTGGCAATGTGCCAATCGTAGTAAATTTTGAAGACACCTCTTTGCCATCAAATTCTACCAGAAAACAAGTATATGATTTTGTTGAGAAAGAGTTACTGGATGCAATTCCGCATTTAAATTCAAATATTGTGTATTCTAAATTCACAAAAAACGTAGCCTATTCTTTATTAGCAAGATTGTATCTCAACTCTGAAGCATTTATTGGTACAGCACGTTGGCAGGATTGCATTAATATGTGCCAGAAAGTTACGGGATATACTTTAACGCCTGATTTTTTCGCCAATTTTGCGACACAAAACGAAAAATCTCCAGAGATAATTTTCGCCATTCCTTATGATCAAAAAGCAGGAACAGTAGGTAATTATATGAACTCAATGTCTTGTCATTATCTGCATAAATTAACAATTTCTGCCGGAGGAAATGATTATCCGTGGAGTGCAAACGGAATGTGTGCCCAACCGGGAGTTTATTCGGCTTTTGCTGAAACAGATAAAAGAAGAAAATGTATGGTTGCCGGAGATCAGATTAATGTGGCTACAGGTCAGGTTATTGTAATGGATAACGGAGAACCGCTTACCTATACTGAAGAAGTGACAAGTGTTGCTGATGCTAAAGAAAATCAGGGAGTACGTTTAGGAAAATACGAAATGAAAGCCGGGGAACAATGGGAACGTGATCATGATTTTGTCCTGATTCGTTATGCCGAAATTTTAATGATGCAAGCCGAATGTTACGTTCGTATGGGAGCTGCAGATCTGGCAAAACCTTTTATACAGCAAATTACAGCACGCGCCGGAGAAGAAATGCCAACCACAATCGATCTTAATTTTATAGATAAAGAATTGTTGAAGGAATTTACTTTTGAAGGAAGACGAAGAACAGATAACATCCGTTTTGGAACTTTCTTTCAATCATGGTGGGAAAAAGGACCAACAGAAAAATACAGGGCTATTTTCCCAATCCCGAGTACCGTATTAACTACCAATAAAAATCTGGTACAGAATCCTGGGTATTAGATTAATGAATGTCAGTCTTCTATGTTGGTTAGTCGTAGAAGGCTGACATGTTTTATATTTTTTTCTATCACAGATTAGAGGATTAAAATGATTAAAAAAAAGTTTAACGCAGATTTTGCAGATTAAAGCAGATATAATTTTGATGTATTAATATTAAATCTGTACGATTTGCTTCAATCTATCAGAAACTGCGGGAAATATTTTAGCCACAGATTAAAGGATTAAAAAGGATTAAATTTTTTTGTAAATCTTTAAAACCAGTGAAAAAAAAAATCAGCTAAATCTGCCAAATCTGCGAGAGATAATTTATTCACAGATTAGAGGATTAAAATGATTAAAAAAAAGTTTCACGCAGATTTTGCAGATTAAAGCAGATCCAATTTAGATTTAGTTACAATTAATCTGCAGAATTCGCTTAAATCTTTTTGAATCTGCGTGAAATAATAGAATCACACTGTTAGGAAATAAAATAAGAAATCCTTTTTAATCCTTTTAATCAGTGGTAAAAAAACAAGAATACCACAAGCCAGTCATAAAAATAAATAATACAATATGAAAAGATCTATCACATTATTGTTTTTTGGGATCCTGAATATTTTAGTCGCCACAAGTTGCAGCAGCGATAATAAAGATTCTGATATACCTGCAGAACCGGAAACAATTGAACCTGTTGCGATTGAAAAAACAAATAGCACCAAAATTTATGTTCATTATATGCCTTGGTTTGAAACCAATGAAAGTAGTACCGATAAAAAATGGGGATATCACTGGACAATGGCCAACAAAAATCCTAACAACATTGGCGCAAACAATCGCAGGGAAATTGCGTCTTATTATTATCCGATGATTGGACCTTATCATTCAGGTGATAAAAATGTGATCGAAAATCATTTGTTATTGATGAAATATTCAGGAATCGATGGTGTTCTGATCGATTGGTATGGCACTTTTGATGTAAACGATTATCGAATGGTAAAAGAAAATACAGAAGAGCTTATCTCCATGCTAGACAAAGTTGGGCTTGAATATGCCATTGTTTATGAGGATCGCTTTTTGCCGAATGTAGTAAATGCAGGAAAAGCAATTTCTGTCACTGGTGCTGCAAAAACTGATTTGGCATATTTGCAAAATAACTATTTTGATGATAAGAATTATATCAAAATAAACGGAAAACCGCTGTTGCTGAATTTTGGGCCAATTGTATTGCAAACGCCGGCAGAATGGACAAACGTTTTTAATACGCTGACCACAAAACCTACTTTTTTAACGTTATGGAATGAATCTGCTGATGCTGGAGATAATGCTTCGGGAGAATATGCGTGGGTATATAAAAATAATACCTATCTCACTAATTTTTATACGAATAACAAACCAAAGCTGAATGTTGCAATGGGAAGTGCGTATCCCGGTTTTAAAGATTTTTATGCCGAAGGCGGAGGCGGAGCTGCAATAGGCTGGACAATTGAGCACAATAATGGAGCTACTCTTGATGAAACGCTTTCTATGGCAAAAAATGCGAATCTAAATTACCTGCAGCTCATTACATGGAATGACTTTGGAGAAGGAACAATGTTCGAACCTACAGTAGAATTTGGTTATACCTATATCGAAAAAGTAAAAGCATTTGCAGGGGTTAAAAATACCGAAAGTGTTTTTCCGGATATCAGTGCAATGTATAAACTGCGAGTAGAAAAGAAAGGCAATGCCGATGCCCAGAAAAAATTAGATCAGGCTTTTAATTATTTTGTTTCTATGCAGCCGGCAAAAGCAAAACAGTTACTAAACGAAATTAAATAAGAGTTGTAATTAATACAATTAAATAATGAAAAACATAAAATACAAATACTGTCTAATCGCTTTAGCTTCAATTTTACTATTTGCCTGCAGTACTAAAAAAACATACAAAATAAATTCTCCCGGAAAAAATACCGAATTAGTTTTTGAATTAACTCCTTCTGGTCAGCCTCAATATAGTTTTACATCAAACGGAAAATCAGTTATAGAACCTTCTTTATTAGGATTTGAATTTAAGGGAATCCAAAAAATGACGGATGGTTTTGAAGTGGTTTCTACCGAAGAAAAATCAACAGATGAAACCTGGGAACAGCCTTGGGGTGAATTTAAAAAAGTAAGAGATCACCACAATGAACTAATCGTGCATTTGAAAGAATCAAAAGGAGATGAACGTCTGGTTGATATTATCTTCAGGGTTTTTGATGATGGTGTTGGTTTTCGATACGAATTCCCAAAGCAGCCTCATTTAAATAAAGTAGAAATCTCAAATGAGATTACCCAGTTTACTTTTAAATCTGATAATGATGTCTGGTGGATTCCCGTACATCGCGAAAACAGTTATTACGAAAGTTCATATCGCAAAACGTCTGTTAGTAAAACAGATACGATCAATACACCGGCGACTTTAGAGACTAAAGAAAAATTATTTGTGGCGATTCACGAAGCCAATTTAACTGATTTTACCTCGATGACGTTATTAAAAACAAATAACAAACAATATAAAAGCGAATTGGTGCCTTGGGCAAACGGTGTAAAAGTATATGCTGAAACTCCGTTTAAAACTCCGTGGAGAACTATTGTAGTAGGTAAAACTCCCGGCGAGGTAGCAACATCTGCGATTATGCTGAATCTAAATGAACCTTCAAAAATTGAAGATCTTTCCTGGATTACGCCTTCAAAATATATAGGAATCTGGTGGGGAATGCATTTAGAAAAATATACTTGGGGACAAGGACCAAAACATGGTGCAACTACTAAAAACACAAAAGAATATATAGATTTTGCGGCTAAAAATAATTTAGATGGCGTTCTGGTCGAAGGATGGAACGAAGGCTGGGATGGAGACTGGACTGCAGATGGATCTTCGTTTAGTTTTGTAAAAGCATATCCGGATTTTAATCTGGAAGAAATTACAAAATATGCAGCAATCAAAAATGTTCGTTTAATAGGACATCACGAAACTGCCGGAGCGACCAAACATTACGAAAGCCAGCTAGAAGATGCTTTTAAATTGTATCAGAAAATGGGCGTAAATACCGTAAAAACAGGTTATGTAAATAAATATTTAGATAAAAAAGAATGGCACGATAGCCAATATGGAGCACGTCATTACAGAAAAGTGATGGAAACTGCGGCCAAATATCATATCATGATCGACAATCACGAACCTATAAAAGGAACAGGATTGCAGCGTACATATCCAAACTTTATGACACAGGAAGGTGGAAGAGGACAGGAATATAACGCTTGGTCTGTAGATGGCGGAAACACGCCGGAACATCTGACAACTTTGCCATTTACCAGAATGCTTTCAGGGCCTTTTGATTATACACCCGGGAATTTTAATTTTGATTATAAAACACCTTCGGGAGCCAGAGTACAAACCACCTTGGCAAACCAATTGGCATTGTATGTTATTATTTTCAGTCCGTTGCAAATGGCGTCAGATTTACCGGAGAATTATGAAGGCAAACCTGAATTTCAATTTATAAAAGATGTGCCTTGCAATTGGTCAGATACTAAAGTGCTGGATTCTAAAATTGGTGAGTATACGACAATTGTCCGTAAAGACTGGGAGGAAAAAAACTGGTATTTAGGAGCTATAACAAACAGTTCTGCAAGGGATCTTAAAGTAGATTTATCGTTTTTAGATAAAGGAAAAGAGTATGAAGCCGAAATTTATGCAGACGGAACAGGAGCAAATTACAAGACAAATCCATATCCTGTTACCATTTCAAAACAAAAAGTAAACAGTAAAAAAATACTGAATCTTAAATTGGCAGCTGGAGGAGGAACAGCTATAAAATTTACTCCAATACAAAAATAAGTTAGTTTGTTTATTTAGAGTTAAGTTTGAGCAATAAACCCGATATCTCCGGAAAGGTATCGGGTTTGTTATTTTCAAGTTTCAGGTTTCTGGTTTATTATCAAGATCTTTTCAACTTAGAGACTTAGTAACTTTAAAAAAAAAAATTAATGTTTATAAAACTTAACATGATTTCCAAACGCATAAGTTGCGGTTACGGTTGGACCATTATATCCCCATTTAAAAAAACCGTTTAGTCTTTCTTTCTCAACATCAACCCTAATATTTAATCCTGTATAACCCGCTGTAAGACTAAAATTTTTGTAGACATTGTATAATACCGATACGTTATAACTTAAAATACGTCCGTCGATATCATTGACTTTAAGGGCAAAATAATTTGCATTTACATAAAGTCCCCAATTTTTTGCCAGTACAATCTCTGACCAAATACCCAGATCCGGTAATGGAGCCGTAAAATCAAAATTGTCTCTGTATTCAGCTTGTGCAGTCGCTCCTTCAAGTTTTAAACCAACATCTGCAAACATGACATGCGCCCCTATAAGCGCTCCTATTTCATAAGTAGGTTTCGATACAAAGGCATAACCATATGTAATGCGATAAATTTGATTGTCCAGAAAAGCAGAAACAGTTGCATTAATTGGATAGGTGTGATCCCCAAATTCTATTTCTTTCTGAAGTGTTTTTGTTGCTGTTCGTTTCAAATAAAAATATTCTGCGCCAAGTCTTGATCTTCTTGAAATTCTCCATTCAAAAGCACCGGCAAATGAAACCGTATTTTTTTTAAAGCCAAGATCATTTTCAAAATCTATTAGATTACCAAAATTACCATTATTGCTTCCTACTTCTACTTCGGTATTATTGGTAGGAAAAAATACACCCGCACTAACTTTAAAACGTCGCCCGTGCCATGGTAAATCTTCTGCATCATAATCCTGAACAGGTGTATCTGAATTGGTCTGTAAAATTGGTAAAGATTTTTCTACAGGTATTTCAGCAGTAATCTGTGCGTGAAGTGTGGAGTAGAAAAAGGAAACTATCAAAAAATAAAATAATTTTTTCATGAGACTTATTTTTAGATTTTATTGATAAATTTTTAACAATTAAAGTTAACAAAAAAAATCATTCATTTCTCTTTATTGACTTTATTATTTGAATAATTAACCTGAATATCAATAAATTAAGATTTTTGTTAAAATTAGTTGACATGTCACTCTTTTTTGTAGTTTTGCTTTATGAAAGAATTTGAAGCTGACTTAAATACATACAAACAGGAGATATCAGAGAGTTTTTTCTTTCAGATTCACCGTATTAAACGTGCTATTTTTCGTCATACAAATGCCTTGATGAATGAAGCCGGCATAAACCTGCAGTTAGAACAACTTCCTTTAATTATGATTTTACAGCGTAAGAACCTTTCTCAAAGGGAACTTTCGGATATGACAATGCGGGATAAATCTTCTATTTTAAGAAGTGTAAATGCTTTAGAAAAAAAAGCGCTGGTTGTGGTTCAAAAAGATAAAAGCGACAAACGAAAGAATATCGTAAGTCTTACGGATCAGGGAATTGACTTAGCAAAGAATATTAGAATTTTAATGAATAGGGCAGAAGATGAGGTTTTGGCTGTTTTTTCTGCAAAAGAAAGAGCAGAAGCTTTAGAAACAATCAAAGGTTATGCAGATAAATTAGATACGCTTTAATTGAATAAAAAAGGTTGCCAGAAATTACACAAATTATAACGAAATCCTTACTTACTGCAAGAATAAGCAGAAAACGAATAAGTGAAGTTTGTGTAATTAATGGCTAAAGAAAAATTTACAAAATGAATAAAAACGAATTATTAGAAGGTCCGATACTTTCTTCCTTATTAAAATTGGCAGTTCCTATTATGATTGCCAATTTACTACAAGCTGCCTATCAATTAGTAGATGCTTTTTGGGTGGGGCGTTTAGGAGGAGATGCAGTCGCTGCGGTCTCTGTAAGTACGCCGGTTATTTTCCTGACGATTGCTCTGGGAACAGGTTTGGCAATTGCCGGATCGATACTTATTGCACAATATTTTGGTGCAGGACAACAGGAGATGGTCAATCATGTGGCGGCACAAACGTTATTAATGGTAATTTCGGCATCGATTGTTTTATCGATTATTGGATATTTCCTGAGTCCGTATTTCCTGCAAATTCTAAAAGTAACTCCTGAAGTTTATAAAGATGCTTTGGGCTTTATGCAAATTGCTTTTATCGGATTGGTTTTTAGTTTTAGTTTTATGATTTTTCAATCTGTAATGCGTGGTGTTGGTCGTGTTACTTTGCCGGTTTATATTGTATTGGGAACCGTAATTTTGAATTTTGCTTTAGATCCGTTGTTTATTTTTGGGTGGAATTTTATTCCGGCAATGGGAGTAAAAGGAGCTGCTCTGGCTACTTTATCAACTCAGAGTTTGGCAATTATTATAGGATTTGCCATTTTATTTAGAGGAAAACATGGGATTCATTTACAGTTAAAAGATTTTAAACCGGATTTCAAACATATCAAAAAAGCATTTAAAATTGGTTTCCCATCTTCTATCGAGCAGTCGATGCGCGCAGTTGGTTTAACAGCGATTACTTTTTTGATTGTACATTTTGGAACCACTACGGTGGCTTCTTACGGAGCGGGTTCTAATTTGATTCAGCTCGTTATGATTCCGGCTTTGGGACTTTCGATGGCAATTGCAACTTTAGTAGGACAAAATATTGGCGCCGGAAATATGCTTCGTGCCGGTAGAATAGCAAAATTAGGCGCGTATTTAGGTTTTGGTTTATTAACCGGAATTGGATTAATAGCTTTTGCTTTTGCACCGCATTTAATTGCTTTTTTCGTTCCAAATGAACCTGCTGTTATCGAAGGAGGAACTACTTTTTTACGAATCACTTGTCTTTCCTGGGGATTTCTTGGACTTCAAATGTGTTTATTAGGTGTTTTTAGAGCAGTTGGCAACACAACATTACCTATGATTTTAACACTGGTTTCGCAATGGGTTTTACAGTTTCCGCTGGCTTATATTTTATCACACAATACATCTTTGGGGCCAATTGGTATTTGGTGGGCTTTTCCAATTTCAACTATTGTCACGGCTATCGTTACTATGCTTATTTATGCTAAAGGCGATTGGAAAAAAGAGCGATTAAGCGGTAAAACAAATAAACTTATAGATAAGGTTGAAAAAGAAATTGTTAAGGAAGGTTTTGAATTAAAATAGTTTTTTTTGAAAGCCTTAAAGGTTCAAAGGTACAGAGTAAAAGGGACAAAGATTTTATGTTGAGACGCACTGCTGTGCGTCTTTTTTTTGGTTCAATATTTATGCGCAACCACAATCTTATCATTTTTGTCTATATTTGAGAGTAACTTCTTAAAATAGAACATGGATAAAAAATTAAAACAATACCTGATAAAGTCTTTTGTAATATTAATATTGATTCATTTAGGCTACTTTATATATGGCTTTTATAAGTTTGAAGGAATTGGCAATATCGACATTTATACAGAGTTTTACAGGTTTAAGTTTTATGATGATGTATCGATTTCGCACTTTTTTGTTACGGGATTATTTTTACTTTTCTTTCTGATATTTTTACTAAAAAATCATTCAAAACAAAATTACTCTTTTGGTAATTTGCTTAAAATTGGAGGCATATTATTGCTGATTTCTTTTTTTAGTTTTTCATTTTTTGTGAGTTATAGTTTTGGATTGAATGCAAAAATGAGAACAGAATTATCTGAGAAAAAATTGAATCAGGACAAAGTTTTATTGAATGTTTTGCGTCCTTTTTTGTATAATTATACTTCATATAGCTCTCAGAAATTATTTAATCCAGAAAATATCTTGTATCCAAAACCTTATCCTGTTATTGAGGTGGCAGACAGCACTTTTGTTTCTGGAGAATATTACAGCGTAGATTATACTTATTATAGTATTGATACACTGAAAATGCTTACCGCAGATCTAAATAAAGTTTCGGCTGCAACGAGTACTATTTTGGATCGTATTGGTTTTGGAAAAAAGGAACTTTTAGAGCGGGTAATTAAAAAGAATGTGATAAAAGACAGTACCGAAATTATCTATAAGGGTGAAAGGGTGAATCCGGAATATGATCCAAATATTTGTATATTTCTTGAAAATAAGGCTTTATATAAACCTATTGATGGTGTGGCTATTGAGAAACAACAATATAACGCTGCGGTAAAACGATATAATTTACTTTATAAATACAAGCAAGATTCGCTGTTGTCTAATTTTCAAAAACTGGATACATTATTGCGAAAATACAAAATCGAGACTTTTATTGTTCCTAAAGATTTGACAAAAGATGTGGAGTATTTTAAGAATCACAACGGTGAATTATTAAATGAAATCAGGAATAATTTTGACAGAAAAGCATTGACAGACAAGTTCAATACTTTAGAACGATTATTTTACGAACCCAATTATCTTCATCCTTCTATTATAACGATCTTTTTCAGTGTTGTTACAGGAGCCTGGCTAATTGGTTTTTTAATATATATCGTATTTAATTTTAAACGAAAGATCGCTTAATTATTAAAATTTATACCCTGTTGTAATCAGCTCTCCAATGTACGATTGCTTTTTTGATGGCATCGCCTGTAAGATTATTTTTTAGAGCATCCTCTATAAGTGGCAATAATTCATCGTCTGGTGCAAAACGCAAGGCAAATAGTTGATCATCAGTTAATTTGTATTCAAATTCTTCAAACCTTTGTCCGGTAAGGGTAAAATAACGGTAACGAAGTTCCAGTCTTACAATGCGGTTTTGAAGAATTAGCGCATAATGCTGACGAAGCATAAAGGCCAGACAAAACAAGAATATGAACCCAACGCTTATAAACAACCATATTAGCGTGTCGCTTGTTGTAAAAGCAAAGTAAATACTTGCTGCTAAGAAAATTGTTAAAATGGGATAGTAAACAAAATGATGCGGATTATAAAATCGTATATGATTGTAATAGGTTTGAATTTTCATAATTTTTTGTTTTTTTAGGGGGATTAAAAAACAAAAGCTACCCTAAAAAAATAGAATAGCTTTTTTTCCAAAAATAAACTAACATAACCAATGTTCTCTTTATAATTAAACTTATTAAAGTTTTCTTAGTAATATCTATATTTTAAAAAAAGCCTCAATTGCATGATTATTCTTTTTCATGGCTTTATTTGTGTTTAGTAAAATTAGAGATATTGTAGGATTTTATGTTATATTTTAAAATCGAAATGTTATAAAATTTCAATCTTTTATCAAACTGGCAATAATCTGCCATTCTTCTAATTTAGACTGATAAGTTTTACTGGCGTTCGCGGGACTTGTAGAGGGTAAAGTAATTAGGCGATACGGATTATTTAAATGTACATACTTCTTGAAAAAAGCCGCGGCTTTTTGTCCGTTAAATAATATCGTCTTAATATTAGGATGTTGTTTTAAAAACGTCTCGAAATCATTTGCTGTTTCGTTTTTTATGGCACTGTCTAAACTGCCCACCCTGTCACAAAATTGAAGAACATCCCATACTGCAATTTTGTTTTTTTGCAACAGGGATTTTCTTGTTTCATAGTCTTTCGTAAAATCCTCTTTTAAAATAGTAAACATAAATTTCCAGAAATTATTCTGGTTGTGACCATAATATTGATTTAGTTCTAATGACTTTGTTCCCGGCATTGTGCCCAGAATCAAAATGTTAGCATCATCATTAGATATAGGTGAGAAAGAAAAACTTTTCATGATATATTGATTTGTAATAATAGGAAGGTAATAATTTTTAATGTTAAAATCATAACTCAGAAGTAATTATAAAACAATTTAGAAAAATTATATAACATTTTTCCTGCATCATTGAGCGAACTTTGAACCGTAGATTTTACAAATCTGTTACCACAAAACGGACTTTCTTTTTTTATAAATCTACACTGAAATTAAGTAGAATTTAAATCCTTGCAAAATGAAAATAGTTACTATAAATACAGAAAAAACTCAAAATATTTTTGAAGAGTTAAATAAAAACTTTGGAGGAAAAGTAACTTTTGATTTAGACGAATATACACTTGAAACAAATAATAATTTTGCAAAAGGGTCTATTGTTGGTGCTTCTTTCAATGATAATATTTCATACGTACAATTCGACATGACTTTTTCTGTAGATGTTCGAATGGATATTATAAATGTAAAGTCTTCACCAATATATTTTGCTTATTGTTCTAAGGGAAATTTATCTCATAGTTTTGGCTTGACAGGCGAAGAAAGAGCTTTTAAGACTTTTCAGACTGCGATAGTAACTTCAAAAGAAAAACAGGATAATGTTTTGTTTTTTGAAAAGGATACAAAAACAAAATTCACTTTGATTATTGTTGGAACCCAAAATTCTGTACAAGACCAAATGCATTCATTGAACCAAATGGTAAAAGAAACTTTTTTTGAAAATAATGCCGCTCAGGATTTCTTTTATGTAGGTTCATATAATTTGAAAATCGCAGAAAAAATAGAACAATTAAATGCCGTTACGCAAACCGGAATCGTTAGAAATCTTCTAAAAGAAGGAATTCTAAGAATTATTCTGGCAATGGAGATTCAACAACATACAGACGATCAATGTTCTTTCTCAAAAGATACAAACTGTCTGACTTTACGCGAAATGGAAGAAATCAAAGAACTTTCTGAAGCTATAAAAGCCAATCCAGAAGAAGCTTTTACAATCAAATCGTTAAGCAAAAAATCAGGTTTATCGCCAAACAAACTTCAGGAGGGTTTCAAAATGATCCACAATAGAACCGTAAACGATTATATCACACATATGAGGGTTTTAAAAGCCGAAATTCTAATTAGAACTTCAGACCTGAACATCTCAGAAATTGTGTATTGTATAGGTTTTACGAGTAGAAGTTACTTCTCAAAAATATTCAAACAAAAATTTAACTGCAGTCCAAAAGAATATAAATTCAATTTGAATCCTTTAGCTATAACGGCTTAAGGAGAAGTTCAAAGTTGCAAAGATTCAAAGGGACAAAGATCTTATAGAGACGTACAGCAGTGCACCTTTACAAAAAAACTTTGTTCTTTGAATCTTTGTTATTTTGTAACTAATTTTTTTTCATATATTTGTATAACTAGTTATGTAATTGATTATATATGGAATTTTATAATAAAGTAGGTAAAGTGGCTTTAGGAAGCCGTTTACGTTTGATGACAGCGATAATTACTGATGATGCTGCTAAAATATACAAATCATATGGTATGAATTTTATCCCCAAATGGTTTCCGGTTTTTTATATGCTGATGGAAGAACAAGAAATTACCATTACAGAAATTGCTACTCAAATTGGTCATTCACAACCATCTGTAAGTAAGATTATTCAGGAAATGATTACTGCCGGACTAATCGAAGAAAGTCTAAAAAGCAATGATAAACGCAGAAATATTGTGGGTTTGACATCGCAGGGACGAGAATTTTCTAAAGAATTGAAATTGCAGGTAAAAGATGTCGAAGCTGCTGTTGATGGTTTAATAGCGGAATCAAGCCACAATCTTTGGGCAGCACTTGAGGAATGGGAATTTTTACTGGAACAAAAAAGTTTGTTTAAAAGAGTCAACGAAGAAAAGAAAAAGCGTGAAAGCGAAGATGTGCAAATTGTAGATTTTGAACCTCAATATCTGGATGCCTTCAAATCACTAAACATTGAATGGATTTCGACTTATTTCGAAATGGAAGAAGCAGATTATAAAGCGTTAGATAATCCTAAGGAATATATCCTGGATAAAGGCGGTAAAATTTTTGTAGCCTTATATCGCAATGAACCTGTTGGAGTTTGTGCGCTTATAAAAATGAAAGATTCAGCGTATGATTTTGAAATGGCAAAAATGGCAGTTTCACCAAAAGCACAAGGCAAAAATATTGGCTTTTTATTAGGTCAGGCGATAGTAAACAGCGCAAGAGAAATGGGAGCAGAGAAGATTTATCTTGAAAGTAACACCATCTTAAAACCTGCCATAAACCTGTATTATAAATTAGGTTTCCAGAAGGTATATGGTTTAGCAACACCTTATAAGCGCTGTAATATCCAGATGGAGTTAATTATTAAATAAAGTTGCTAAGATTTTGAGTTGCTAAGCTACTAAGTAAAAAACTTAGGATCTTAGCAACTTAGTACCTTACAAACTAACTTTTAACGTCCAAAACGATAATACTCTAAATCCTTATTCTTTTTATTATTGATTGAATCTAAAATAGAATTCATTCCTATAACGCTAAAAGTGATTCCGTTTCCTCCAAAAGCCAGTACATAATGTTCGTTTTTATTAGCTTCTGCTTTGCCAAAATAAGGTAAACCATCTTTAGTTTCTCCAAAAGTTCCAGCCCACGAATAATCGAGTTTAAAATTGATTTTTGGGAACTTTTTTCTAAAGTGCCTCAATAAATATTGCTCTTTTTTCTCTAATAGCTTATCTCTTTTTTTAGCATCTTTAAAATCTTCATCGCCGCCGCCCATTATGATTCGGTTATCGTTAGTTACTCTAAAATAGAGATAAGGCGAGGAAGTATCCCAAAAAATAGCATTTTTAAAAGCAGTTGGTAAAACCTCCAGGCTTTCTGAAGCAATTACAAATGTGCTTTTTAAATCGACCACTTTTTCGGTTAGTGTTTCTGTACTTTCATAACCGCTGCAGTGAACAATATGTTCTGCTGTAATCGTAAATTTATTTTCGGTATGCGCTATAGACTTTCCTTTTTGATTCTGGATTGACGTTACATTGGTACGGTCAAAAACCTGCATTCCCTTTTTTTTGCAGTAATGAATTAAATCATTAGCCAGTCTATACGGATCCATAACGGCAGCCGTTTGAGATTCTATGGCAGCAACTGCATTCAAACCCATTTTTTCAAGATGCCATCTTTCAAGCCAGTTTACATCAAATCCATTTTCTTTTCTGCATTTGTATTCGTTTCTCAAAAACGGAATATCTTTTTTTAAGGAACAATAGTAAATACTTTTTTTAAACTCGAACTGGCAGTCACTTTTTATAGTATCGATAATACTTCTTAAATCAAAAATGGCTTTTTTTCCACTGTTATAACTATCAACAGCACATTCTGATCCGCGTATTTTTATAAGTTCATGCAATGAAACATCGATTTCATATTGAAGTAAAGCCGTACTTGCGGCAGTACTTCCGTTGGCAATGTCGCGACGATCTACCATTATTACTTTCTTACCTTCAGTGATTAACTTATAAGCTATTAAAGCACCTGTTATTCCTCCTCCAATGATTAGAATTTCAGTGGTTAGATCTTCACTTATAGACGGATAGCTGTATCTCATGGCGCTTTTTAAAGGCCAAAAGGTTTCAGATGAGCGTAGTTTCATTTTTTGGTGATATTTCGAGTGCGTAATTTAGTTCTGTTTTTATCTTTACGTTCATGTAAGTCATGTGCTTCTGCAATAGAATGAGAGTTTCTGATACTTTCATCTTTTTTAGCAAGCTCACTAAGTCTGTGATAATATTTTTGTACAATTATCATTTCCTCTTCGGTCATACTTTCAATATCCACCAGACTATTGCTTGAATATTCGTTTGAAGCAACTAATTCGTTTAATTTTAACTGAATTGCAAGTGAGTCTTTATTTTGTGCTTTCTGAATCAAGAAAACCATCAGAAAAGTAATAATCGTAGTTCCGGTATTAATAACCAGTTGCCAGGTTTCTGAGTAATTGAAAATTGGACCTGAAATTGCCCAGGCAACTACAATTAAAAAAGCACCAATAAAAGCGGTTGTACTTCCGGCAGCTTTAGAAACATTCGTGGCAAATTTTTCGAAAGCACCGCTGCCTTTTGTTTTTTTTGTTTTCATTTTACTTAGCTTTTTGTTTACTTACTTTTTCTTTCTTAATTACTTTATTGTTTTTTTCATCGTAAACAGCATCATCGATTTTTTGACCGGTTTTACTAAATATTTTAATTTTAGGAGCGTCATGAGTTCCTGTAATAACAATAGGAAAACCAATGATACCAAAAGGAGGCAATCCTAATCGCATTCTTAAATCTAATAATCCGTCGAAACTGGTAGTTCCTTTTATTGTAGGCCTGAAACTTGCAACACTAAAAGTGAAATCTTCTATATGGATCAGATTATTATCGATAGTAGAATTAATTTCGATTCCTTTCAGGTTAGGATCATCTAAACCTTTTTGTTTTGTTTGGGAGCTTATTCCGTCAAATAATTTTAAGCCTTTGACTTTTACATCTCGTAAATTCAATTTTCCGCCACCTTCAAGAGAGGCATAAATTGGACTCATATTTCCGTCTAAATCACCTTTGATTTTATAATCGACCGAAATAATTCCCTGTGCTTTTTCTGCAGCCGTAACCATATCATGAAACATCGGAATCTCTTTATATGCTCTTTGAACACTGAAATCTTTGGCTGTAAAATGTGCATCAAAATGTGCAGATGTTGGCGATTCGTCTTTATAAGTTGCATCGACTCCCAATAAACAGTCAATAATATCAAAAGTGGTATTTTCTAAATAAAACCCTCCTTTATTGATCCCTATTTTACCATTAAGTTTGTTTAAGACTAAGCCGTTATATTCTATTTTATCAGCATTGGCCGTAAGTGCAACATTTAAATTTTTTGGCACAATGACAACTCCGCTCATTTTCGGATGATCTTCTTTGGCATATTCTACTTCAAGATTACGATCTTTATTTTCGCCTTTTTTAAGCGCCATGAATTCATCTACATTGATTAGCTTCGATTTCATGTTGAAGTTACCGCTCAAAGTTCCGTGTGATTCCAGAAAATAATTGATGGTATTTAAGAGATATCCATTAATATCAAAATCTGATTTTCCGTAAGTCGCATTGAATTTTTCAAACCACATTTTTTCATTCTGAAAACGGAAATTTCCCTGTTTGATAAAAAATGATTTCGGAAAAAGTTCTGATGTCGCCTTGATGTTTTTTAATATAATCGTTCCTCTGTTGTCCAGTTTATCATATTGTCCGTTTGTAGCATAACTTTGTTTTCCTTTTAGCGAAAGATCAGCTTTGGCATAACCCGTAACATCAAGCCCTTTTTGTGAAAAAACCTGATAAATGCGTCCCACATTAAGTTCTCCCTTTATTTTAGCATTATAAGCCAGATCACTAAAATCTGATAATGTAGCGTTTACATACATTGGGTTTCCTTCAAAAACAAACGATGCAGGAGCAACGGCAACAATTAAATCCTTGAATGTCCCGGCTTTATTAAGCACATTGGCAACAAAAGTTATATTTGTAATGGGGTTAGGATAGGAGTCCGTTTTTAGCCAGCCATTGTGTAATGCAATTCCGCCAATTGTTTTAGGAAACAATTTTTTAGAGGTACTAAAAATACCTTTTGCCTGAATATTTGTTTTTAAAATACCTTTTAAGTCAATACTCGTCAAACCCAATGCAGCGTCAACTGTTGCTAAGTCCAATGCACCTTTTACACTGGCATCTACAGTCATTTCATTAAAACCTTTACTGCGTAAATAGGCTGTGAAATAATCTTTTTCTCCTACTTTAAATTTAAAAGTCTGTAAATTAATTAAAAGCTTTTCGATATCAAGAGAAGGCAAAATAGCATTTAGATTCATCTGAAAATCGGTTAATGGCGCAGGCGCATTTTGATAATTGATGGCTCCTTTATCAATTTTCAGATTAAAAGCTAAATCCGGTTTTTGTTTTTTGGCAACATTATAATCCCCTTTAAAAGTAAAAAGCAAATCACTGTTACCGGAAATTTCTGTTTCTTCCATCCAGGTTAAATATTCCGGCGGCATAACCGAAAATAAATCTTTTAGAGTAGTATTTTCAGATGCTGCTTTGATATTTATTTTATAGCCATCTCTTAAAATTGTAAATAGCCCTGTGAACTTTAAAGGTAATTTGTTGATTTTTAATTCATTTTTTTGAAGAATAAATGAAAGCGCATGTGTATTAATTCTGGTAATTAAATCAGCACGGACTTCTTTCTTTCTAAGATAAGCGGTTCTGTCGTAATAAAAATCGACATTATCAATTCTGGCATCGGTATTCAAATCAAATATATCTTCGCTCAAATTTCCTTTTCCCACATAATTAAAACCCTTTGCATCTACAAGAATTTTAGCTGAACGATCATTGTATTTTACATGACAATCTTCAAGGTCAATTCGTTCTAATCGAATAGCGGTTCCTTCTTCAGGCGCATTAGGATCATCTGGTTTTTTGTCACGATCTTCAGGAGCCACATAAATATTATAATTGGCTTGTCCTTTTTGGTTGACCATTATATTTATTAAGGCTTTAGAAACATATAATTTATTAATCTTTACTTCATTATCAAAAATCAGTCTTTTTAAATTGATCCCAAAAGCCACTTGTTCTGCTTTTAGTAATGTATCATTGCTAAACGGCGCTGAACCGGTGAGTGATAAATCATCAAGGGAAACAGTTAATGAAGGGAAATGGGTGAAAAAAGAAAGTCTTGATTTAGAGAAATCAAGTTTGGTATCTAAACGTTCATTGGCAATTTTTTTTACTTCGGCAGCAACAGTTCCGGGAAATAATAGCGGAATCAAAAATAGTAACAGCAAGATACTTGCTATTACTATTCCGGTTATTTTTAAGATTTTAAGGCTTATATTTTTATATGAGTTTTTCATACCATTGGCTTTAATTATTATTTGCCTTTTTCAGACTGAGCTTTTTTTGCATCTTCAGCTTTCTGTTTTTCCAGTTTTTCTTTTTCTTCTTTGGCTTTCTCTGCTTTTTCTTTCTCTGCCTTAGCCTTTTCTTCTTTTGCTTTTTCCGCCTTTTCCTGCTGTTCTTCTTTTTGCTCTTTTAACTCTTCTTTTTTCTTTTCTTTTTCTTTCTCTTTTTTCTTGAAGTATCCTTTAAGTAAAAAATTACTTTTGGCAGCTTCCATATTTTCACTGAAACCTTTTGTACCGGATTCTAAATTAGAAAGTGTATTAGAAACGCTGTTTGCCATTTTATCATCGCGTACTAATCGTGCCAATGCACCATTTCCGGTATTCATACTATGGCTAAAAATGGCAAGTTCATCAGTTATTACGGCAGCATTATCGACACTTTTCTTTACGCTTTTCATTAAATCCTGCATTTCGATTCCGTTTACAGAAGCAATTGCACCACCGTTTTCTATTACTTTGGTAGATTTTACACCCGGAGAAATCGTCAGTACTTTGTCGCCCATTAAACCATCAGAACCAATACTTGCACGCGCATCTGTTTTAATAAATTCACGAACTTCATCTTTTATGACCATTCTTACTACAACAGAAGAATCGTTTATTAATTGAATTTCTTCAACCGTACCGATATTAATTCCTGAAAAACGAACATTATTTCCCACCTCCAGACCGCTCACGGTTTTAAACTGCGATGTGATGTTGAATGTTGAACCAAAAAGATTTTTTTGTTTCCCAATAAAATAGATTGCCATAATAAAAAGCAATAAACCTATTGTTACAAACATCCCTAATTTCCAAGTATATCCAGATTGCTTATCCATGATTTCTAATTATTTATTTTTAGTATTATTGAAAAAAAGAACGAACCCATTCGTCTTCGTCTTTTTCTAGTTCTTCGTATGTTCCTTCTGCGTGTATAACTCCGTCTTTTAATACCATGATTCTGTCAGCTGTAAGTTTAGCACAAGCCATATCATGGGTAATAATGATCGAAGTTGTTTTGCGTTTATGTTTTATATCGAGAATTAACTCGCTTATTTCTCTTGATGTTATCGTATCTAATCCCGTAGTAGGTTCGTCGTACAAAATGATTTCCGGTTTTAGGATTAAAGTCCTGGCTAAGCCAATTCTTTTTTGCATACCTCCGGATAATTCAGATGGCATTTTATCAATCGCATCACTCAATCCTACATTATCCAGAGCTTCCATCACTTCACTTTCTACTTCTTCAGGAGTTAGGTCTCTTTTATGTTTTTTTAATGTAAAAGCCAGATTTTCCCTAACCGACATTGAGTCGTATAAAGCACCACTTTGAAACAAGAATCCAATTCGAACTCTTATTACATTTAGTTCTGGTTTACTTAGGTTTAATACATTTTCATCAAAAACTTTTATTTCACCTTTATCAGGTTCAATTAAACCTACAATACATTTTATGGTAACAGATTTTCCTGATCCTGAACGTCCCAGGATTACTAAATCTTCTCCTTTGTTTACGGTAAGACTAACACCTTGCAGGACTTTGTTGTCTTTGCCAAAAGTTTTATGCAAGTCTTTGATCACAATTATTGGATCTTGTTTTTTAGACTTTTTTGCGGGTTCTGTATTTTCTTTTTCCTTAATCATCTTAAAAAAATAAATCTGTTATTTGAACAGCGACCATATCAATAATAAAAATGGTTAGAGAAGCGGTAACCACAGCAGAGTTAGCTGCTTTACCAACACTTTCAGTTCCATTAGAAGCATTAAAACCTTTATAGCATCCAATCATCCCGATAAAGAATCCGAAGAAAAATGTTTTGACAGTTGCGGGAATGATATCCAAAAATTCAAGTGATTGCAGGATTTGAGTCAGATAACGATAAAAATTTACGTCTCCATGAATATTAATACCAACATAACCGCCTATGATACCAACAGCATCTGCAAAAAAAACTAATATAGGTACCATTAAAGTACAGGCTAAAATTCTGGTTACTACAAGATAGTTATAAGGATTAATGGCTGAAACTTCCATGGCATCAATTTGTTCTGTTACTTTCATAGAACCTAATTCGGCACCAATTCCAGACGAGATTTTTCCTGCACAGATTAGCGCTGTAATTACTGGTGCAATTTCTCTAATCAATGATAGCGCTACCATTCCGGGTAACCATGATTCAGCACCAAATTTTACCAAAGTTGGTCTTGACTGAAGTGTAAGTACCAACCCCATAATAAAACCGGTTATGGCAACAAGCGGCAGTGATTTATAGCCAATAACATAACATTGTTTCAAAAACTCTTTCGTTTCGTAAGGCGGTACAAAAACCTCCTTAAAAAACTGCTTTGCAAACACGGTTGCATTTCCTATTTCTGCGAATGTATTTTTTAGAGTAAGTATCAAAATACTATAGTTTTAAGTTAAATCTAATGCATCAAAACCAACTGTTTAGAAGGTTGTATACCCCTTGATTATTATAGATTAAAATTACTTTATAACTACAGAAAAAATCTTACACAACTTTTTTGCATCTTTATATAATTAACATAATCAAACACAATAATTATAATAAAGCCACGTTGCGTTGCAATTGTTAAAAAACAAAAAATCCCTTTAGAAAAGGGATTTTTAGGGTTCAATATATTTAGTCAGTGTAATTACTCTTTATAAATTGATAGCAATTCCAGATTTAGGTTTAATTAGCGGAATAACTTTTATTTCGGATATTTTAAGGTTTTCCATCAATAATCTCGCAGTTAAGAAACATACTGTTGATTCAGCACCCTGGTTTAGATTTACGTTTTCTTTTTCAAGTCCGTCATAACCACCGCCGCTAATTGGGTTGTACATGATTTGGCCTAAATGATTTTTTCCTAAAAACCAGTTGAAGGCAGTTTTCATTTTAGACTTATATTCCGGTGTTCCAAATGCATTGTAAAATGAATTCAGAGTTTGAATCATGTATGCAACATCAATTGGCTGTTCTCCGTATTCATTTACTTTTGCCTCAGCATTTCTATGCATCCATCCATCGTTAGAAATCACTTTGAAGTTTTTACCAATAAACATTTTCGACATTAAAAAGTCAAGAGAATCTAATGCTACTTTTTTATAAATAGGTTTGTTGGTAGTTAAATAAGCATACAACATTGATTCCGGTAAAATACCATTTCCGTATGTTAAATAGTTTTCAAACCATTTCCAGTCTTTAGTAGCGGTGATTTCATAAATAGAAAGCAATTTAGCATTCAGTTTATTAATAATCGCGGCTACATATAGATTAGGTATTTCAGTATGGTATAAGTATAATCCTTTTGTTGCAAAACCAATAGAACGTGGAGATTGAATATTTTCTGCCCATTTTAACGAGTTCAATAAACATTTAGAAGCTTTTTTAGTAATCGCTTCCGGCAAAATACTTGAGTTTGCAACTACAGTTCCTAAAGCCCAAATTGCTCTTGCATTAGAGTCTTCCAGATTTACTTCGGCATTTTGTTCTACATGTTCGCGGTTTTCCTGATCGACATAGTTGATAAAATCTCCTTTTGGCTGTTGGCAGCGCAAAATAAAATCTAAATAAATTAAAATATAGGCTAAATCGTCTTTGTCCTGAGTTAATTTATAATGCATGCAAACAGCAATTAAAGCACGTGCATTATCATCTAAAGTATAACCTGATTCGAGATCCGGAACTGAGATTTTACTAAACTGAATAATACCTAAATCAGTTGTCATTCTTTTAATATGTGACAATTGAATTGAAGGATAACTAAATTTTATTTCAGATGGATTATCAATCAGTTGTTTATAGGTATTCATGTGTGTTATGGCTGCATTTTCCCAAGATGAAGAACGCATTTTTCTAAAAGCATTAATTCCCATTTCTTCCCTTAGATTGTCATCTGAAAGTAATTTGATGGCAGCTTCAGAAAACTGATCTACATTACCAATATCAACTAATATTCCTGAATCAGGAGTTAAAACTTCTAAAGTATGCGGGATTTTTGAAGCAACAATAGGACAAGCGCAACTCATTGCATAAGAAAAAGTACCGCTTACGGCCTGATTTGGATCTTTTGATGTGAATAAATAAACATCTGTAGCTTTCAAATACTCTAAAAGTTCATTTGTATCCAGATATTCATTTATAAAACGTACATGGTTTTGCAGGTTTAAATCATTTACCATTCCTTCCAGTTTATCACGATAAGCATCTACACCATCAACGATTAAATTTGGATGTGTTTTACCAATGATTAAATAAAGTGCGTTTGGCGTATTTTCGATGATTTTTGGTAAAGCCTGTAAACCTGTTTCTATATTTTTTCCTTCTCCTAAAAGACCAAAAGTTGACAATACTTTTCTGTCCTGGATATTGAATTTTTCTTTTGCTTGTTGTGGCGCTTCATAAATTACGATATGAGTTCCGTGAGGTACACAAGTAATAATTTCGTCTTTGATATCATAATCTCTCATCAAAATTTCTTTTGACTGATTGGTCATCACAAAAACCGAATTGCTGTAAGAAAGCAGTAATTTTACGAATGTTTTTAATTCGTTGTTTGGATTTGGAATCACACTATGAAAAGTATAGGTAACTGGTTTTTTTATTACATTTAAAAAATCTAATAAGTAATCTCCATAGTTCCCTCCAAATAAACCAAATTCATGTTGAATATGTACTAATTTCACAGATTCATCACTATTTATTTCCTCGGCAACCAGCGTATATTCTTCTTTTTCTTTTGTGTTTAAGGTATAAGCCTGCGTAGGGTTTGCTTTAGGTTTGTCTACCAATTCGCAAATCTGACAAGTTATGGATTTACCAAAAACATTTGTTATTCCTTTTATAGTATCCTGCGTATATGTTGCTATGCCACATTGTGTTGGAGGAAATGTAGATAGAAAAACTATTTTTGATTTATTTGAGATCGTTTTCATTTAGATTCTGTTTTAATACGGTTAATAAGGCGTTAAGTTTCAATAAGGCTGTCACAATTTTGTACTGGACAGCATCGTTTGTAATATTTCTGCTTTTATAATAATTAATTGTGGTAATCTGGGTAGCTAATTCCAGATGTTTATGTACCTTTTTATTCTATTATATTCTATCTCTAAAATTTTATCTAAAATTACTTTATGGATATAGCCATAATTAATCCAATCGATCAAAAAATTAACTCAAAAGCGTTTGTGTGGGAATTTTGTAACAGAAAAGAGGGAATTATAAAAGTAAGTCAAAAAATTGATTTATAGTTGATTGCGATAAGAAAAAGATGTTTTGAGTTAAAAAGTTTCTTGTTAAATAAAGAACTTTGAGTAACAAACAAATCAGACTTGTAAAAAGTCATATATATAAATTAAAAAATCACGATTATGTTAAGATGGACAGTCACATTTATAATTCTTGCTATAGTAGCCGGAATTTTTGGTTTTGGCGGAATTGCTGCCGGAGCTGCTGGAATTGCAAAAGTTTTATTCTTTATATTTTTGGTATTATTCGTAATTTCATTAATTACAGGAAGAACAAAAGTTTAATAAGTAGTAAGGAAGTCTACAGTCTCAGTTTTCAGTTTACATTAAATCCGTAAACTAAAAACTGAGACTTTTTTATTTAAGTTCAAAATACTGAGACTAAAAACTGAGACTGAGACTGAAAACTGATTTAATGTTTGTAATTTATAAAGTCGTTATGTAATGATTAATTTTATGCAGTTGGTTGGTATGTCTTTGAGTGTGTACAAGTGCAAAATTGATCCATTCATAAATAGTAAAATTTTCAAAACCGGGTACATTAAAATCCAGACAGGTTAGCGTTAGGTCACAGTTTTCTGATGTATCTAAGAGATCAGATTCTATTTTAAGAAGAGATAAAGTCAGCGAATTTTTATTGTAGTTCTTAATTTCAGGTTTTAGAAAATCTGGAGCATCCATTTTAGTGTTGAAATTGAGAAAAATAGTTTCAAGTTCTTTTACATGTTCGTCATATTTTCGAATTGTTTTTTTAGTATTTCCTCCAAACAATTCAGTATAACCGGAATTTCCCAGGATAATATGTTGTATAACCTGACCGGGAGTCCAACTTCCTTTAAACGGAACTGTATTTAATTCTTCTTCAGAAAAAGAAGAGATGATTTCATTTAGTTCTTTAAACGTTTCAACAATATTTTTTTGAAGTTTAGTTTTCATGTTGTTGATTTTTTGAAATTGAAATTAGGAGCTCACAGAGGTTATCCACCAAACATTTCCATAAGGATCCGTTACACCACAAGTTCTTCCGTAATCCTGATCGCTTAATCCCATGAGGTTTGTTGCGCCATTTTCTAATGCCTTCTTATACGTTTCGTCTGCATTAGGAACATAAACAAATAGATTAGCAGTTTGTCTTGTCCAGTCTTTTGTTTCGTCAGTTACCATAATAGTACTTCCGTTCAGGATAATTTCGGCATGCATAATAGTTCCGTCATCCCGCAAAACTTGTTGGTTAGAATCTTTTGAATCGAAAACTTTTTTTGTGAATTCGATAAATTGCGCTGCATTTTTTAAAATCAAATAAGGCATTATAGTCTGATGTCCTTCAGGTAAATTCATTTTCTATTGGTTTAGTAATTAGCAGGATAAATTTACAATTTTAAATTTAATAATTTAAAAATCAGGTGATTGTGTTTTTTTTGCTTATACAAGTACTTCGCAATGAAAGCCATGAGCATTAAGAAGCTCAATAATTATTTTGTTCGAAATTGACATACTATGAATGCGCAAAATTTTATCACAGTCTTCCAAATCAAAATTAATGGAACTGTTTGGAAAATGCTCAAGAAGCTTCTCGACAATCATTTTTGATTGATGTACTTCCTGAACATTTGTTTTAAAAACTTCGATCATCGTTTCTGAAATTTATAAAGCGATATTTTTATATCGTTCAATTTTGTGATAATAGGTATATGAAATCGCGAGAATTACCAGAAAAATTAAAGGAAAGAAGGATTGAAAATTAACTCCGTCAACTGCAAAATGGCTAATAGATGCAAAGATAAAATCAAAACCAAATCCAGCATAAGCCCATTCTTTTATGTTTTTAGGAATCTGTGGAATCACCAATATCAATACACCCAAAATTTTAAAAACGACTAATGCGTTACCAAAATATTCAGGATATCCCAAATGCTTAATTCCTTCTTTTGCCATTTCGCTCTGCGAAGTTAAAGCTGGCATAACACCTTCAAATAAAAAAATAATAATTGTAGTAATCCAAAAAATAATTTTTGCTTTTTTCATAGGTTTGTTTTTAAATGGTTATTAGTTAATGTATTACAAACTTACAAATGTTATTTTTTGTATGGAATAGTTATTTGCGACTATTTTAAGGTCATTTAGGACAAAGTTTTAGAATTAGAGAATTAGAGGAAAGAGAATAGAAAAAAGAGAATAGAGGAAAGAGGAAAGAGAATAGAGGAAAGAGTATGGAGGAAAGAGTATGGAGGAAAGAGTATGGAGGAAGATTTTTTAAACCGATTTTCCATACAGTTTGTCATCCGAGGAACGAGGGATTTCCGCAAGTAGCTCTACAAAGATTGAAGATTTTGATTATCGTTCTTCGACTTCGCTCAGGATGACATAAAATGAGCATAAAAAATCCGTATTAATCCGCGCTTTCGCGAAGCGAATCCGTGTCATCTGCGTGCCATCACTCAGCCTTCAAAGTATAATTTTTAATGATAAACAAATCTTCAAAACCTAATCTGGTATAAATAGCTGCGCCCATTGCAGATGCTTGCAATAATGCATATTCAGCTTTTAAATCTATAGAAAGATTAAGGGCAAATTTCATGATTTCTTCGGCAAAGCCTTTTCGGCGCATTTCGGGGATGACGCCAACGCCATGAATACCGATATTGGTTTTGATTTGAAAAAGCATAAAAGTTCCTATTGGCTGATTTTCATGAAAAACCAGATAAAAATGAACATTCTTATGATTATGTATCAGGATTTCTTTGCTAATTACATATCCAAAAGCATTCGGGTATAAATCAGACCAGATTTTGGCATCTTGTTGGGTATCAATTTTCTTAAAGCTAAGATTATGCTGCAATGTAAATTCCTGATCTAATTTTAATGCCATTGCGACTTGTTCGCTTTTTATTTCAAAACCATATGCGTCAAGTATTTCATAAGATTTTGTTCCAAAGATATTCCAATATGGCAAAACCAAACCTGGATTATTTCGCATGGTTTTGATAATATCCGGCAGATCTTTTTTAATAATATCTCTGCGCAGCCACAGCTTATTGGGCCATTGGGAATTTTCGATTTTGCAATATTCAAAATGGTCATTTTTATGATAGGACAGGAAAGGAGTTCCCACAGTTTGCCACAAGCTGGTAAGGTTATTTATATTGTCTTCGATGAGGTTTGGATCTTTCATATCAATGCTATTATTAGGCAAAGATAGCTGTAGCTTTTATCAAAAAACGTTACATATGTTGATTTACAAATCTTTTTCGAGCGTTTTTCTGATTCGGCTTAATTGTGTTGGAGTGATTCCTAAATGCGATGCGATATGGTGTAATGCGATTCTTTCTGAAATATCAGGATGTTTCGATAAGAGATCCAGATATCTCTCAGTTGCATTTTCCATAACGATCGAGATTTCTCTTTGTTCTTTTTCGATTACCCAATTTCTTTCTAAGTAAGCAATGTAGAAGTTTTTTAAATCGTCATTTTGAAAAATCAGTTCTCTGTATTTTTTGTAATTGATATTAATCAAAACGGAATCTTCGAGTACTTCAATTGAAAATTCTGAAGGAGTTTGCTGAATTAATGAAACTGTTGAACCTGCAAAATCGCCTTCGAGAAAGATGTTTTTATTATAACTATTTCCTTCTGCATCGGTTATAAAAGCACGCAAAGCACCTTTTGCAACAAAGTGAATTTCTTTTGCAATTTGTCCGTTTCTTAAAAGTAATTCTCCTTTTTTTATTGCGGTTATGTCTATTATGTTTTCAATCAATTGCCACGATGTTGCCGAAACAGGAGCGTAGCTTTCAAATTTCAGTTTTAAATCGTTGCTGTATTTATCTTGATTGAGTGTCATTGTCGAGAATAATTATATACTATCAAAAGTAAAGAAATAATACGGAATGATGGCACGCGGATGACGCGGATTCGCTAAAGCGAAAACACGGATTTAAAACGGATTTTTATTGTTTTTTCTCGCAATCTTGTACTCGTACTATTTGTTATCCTAACGGAGGAAGGATCTCCGCTAGTAGCTCGACAAAGATTGGAGATTTTTTATGGAGTTTAATCAGCGTAATGATAAATACTTTTTTTGATGGTATCTTTTATTTTTTCCAGCGTTACTTCGGTAACACCACCTTCATAATTCATAGCAATAGCCACTTTATCTTTAGTGATTTCATAATCTATTGAGATTAATCCGTTTTTATTTATCGTAACAGATTTATTCTCGGTTGGAATTGTAGCCAGATAAAATTCTGTTTCTTCGACTTCTTTATTTGCGATAATACCTTGATAAACGGCATTTAGATCTGTTGTCTTTACGATGCATTCTCTTCCGGATCCCATTTCTACCTGAATGTCTTTACAATCTTCGTCTGCTTTTTTTGCTTTTTCTTCTTTTACAACAGCAACTGTATCTACTGGTTTTTCTGCTGATGCTGCTTTTTCGTCCGGATTGCTTTGTTTACAGTTGCTAAAGAATACTGCTAAAAGTGCGATGCATGCGATTTTTTTCATGGATTTGATTTTAATTAAGGAAATGGTATTTTTCGTTCGTAAAAGTAATTTGATCAAAAATAAAAAAATAAACTGAAATATTGGGATTGCTTAATAAATGGTACGCGGATGACACGGATTCGCTTCGCGAAAGCGCGGATATTCGCAGATTTTTTTCTCATTTTTTCTCATCCTGACGGAGGAAGGATACACACGGAACTCTACAAAGATTGGCTATTTAGTTTGCGGCATTTCTTGTGTGATCCTTCCTTCGTCAGGATGACAAGATTACGACAAAATCTATTGTGAGTAAAAGAAAACCCGTGTAAATCCGCGCTTTCGCGAAGCGAATCCGTGTCATCCGCGTGCTATATCTCAACATCATAAAAAAACGCCATGAAACTAAAAGTCTCACAGCGTTTTCATCTCAAAAAATAAATAATTAACGGGTACGGGTATTATTTCCAACCACCGCCCAATGCGCGATACAAATCGGTATTGGCAGATAATTGTTCTCTTTTTATATTGGCCAGTTCCAGCTCACTTTGCAATAAATTTGCTTGCGCTGATAAAACCTCAAGATATTCAGCCATACCATTTTTGAATAACAAATTGGCATTTTTTATGGCTTGTTGTAATGTTTTTACTCTTTCTTTTAGAAAAGATTCTTGTTGTTGCAGTTTTTCTACTTTTACCAGAGCATCAGATACTTCGCTGACGGCAACCAAAACTGATTGTCTGAAGCTTATAACTGCCTTTTCTCTTTCAGCAACTGCAATATTATATTGGGTTCTTACTTTTTTGTTGTTCAGTAAAGGTTGTGTTAAACCTCCGGCAACGGTTCCAAACAATGAAGCCGGAATATTGAACCAACTACTGGTTTCGAAAGAATTTACTCCGCCTTGAGCGGTAATTTTAAGCGACGGATACAAATCTGCTTTTGTGATTCCTACGTTTGCGTTAGCTACTTTAAGCGCTAATTCGGCACTTTTTACATCAGGTCTTCTGCTTACTAATGAAGACGGAATTCCAATTGCATTGTTGTTCTTCACTTCAAGAGCGCTTAAACGAGTTGTTCTTGTTTTAGAATTCGGGAATGATCCTGTTAGAACACTTAAAGCATTTTCCTGAATGGCAATATTTTGCTCTAATTGAGGAATCAATTGTGCCGAAACTAATTTCTGTGCTTCAGATTGTTGAATTCCTAATGAAGTTACCTGACCTGCATCGAATTTTAATTTAATGATGTTGGTTGTACTATCATTTAATTTTAAATTTTGTCTGGCGATTTCTAATTGTGCATCTAACATTAAAAGATTGTAATATCCTTTAGAAACATTCGCTACAATATTGGTCTGTAAAGCTTTTTTAACTTCTTCTGACTGAAGATAACCTGCATAAGCGCCTTTTTTCTGATTGCGGATTTTCCCCCAGATATCAGCTTCCCAGGTAAGAGATGCTCCGGCAGAATAATCGTCAATATGTTTTTGGCCTAATGCCTGATTTAAATTCATTCCCGTAAAACTATTGTCAGACGGATTACTGGTACTTGCGTTTACAAACAAATTTGCCTGAGGAACATTGCCCCATTTTGACTGCGTGAATCTGTACTGTGCAATTTCGATATTTTTAATAGCAATCTGTAAGTCATTATTTCTGGCTACAGCGCTATCGATAAGCTCAATAATATCTTTTTCTGTAAAGAAATTTTTCCACTCCACATCAGCAATACTCGTGGTATCTTTTGAAACCGATGCATTCCTGAAATTTTCAGGAAATGCATCTTTTGGAGTTTCAATATCCTTCGAAACTTTACAGGATATTATAGTCGTGATCAAAATGGCGATCATCACGATTTTGGTTATATAATTTTTCATTTTATATGTTGTCATTAAATTTCTGTACAAGTATCTTTTCTGGTTTCTAGATCTCTTGAGATTTTATAGGATATGTATCCAACGCCCATGATAATGGCTACGAGGATTGTCGTTATATAATTTTCCATTTTTATTTTTCTTCGTTATGAATTACGGCTACTGGCTTTCCAGAAACCTTTTCTTGTAAATGTTGGAAGATGATGAATAAAACCGGGATGATAAACAATCCTAGAATTACTCCTGATATCATACCTCCGGCGGCACCAATACTAATTGAGTGGTTACCTTGTGCTGACGGTCCTTTGGCGCTCATCATAGGGATTAATCCTACTACGAAAGCCAATGATGTCATGATAATTGGTCGCAGACGCAGTTTAGCTGCATCGATTGACGCTCTTACTAATGCCTGACCTGATTTTCGTTTTTGCACCGCAAACTCCACAATCAAGATGGCATTTTTTGCGAGCAGACCTATAAGCATTACCAGTGCAACTTGCACGTAAATGTTATTTTCAATTCCTGTTAATCCAATAGCTACGAATACTCCAAATATACCTGCAGGGATAGATAAGATTACGGCCAATGGCAATATGTAACTTTCGTACTGTGCAGCAAGTAAGAAATAGATGAATATCAAACACAGTAAGAAAATCGTTGCTGACTGACCTCCGGACGAAATCTCTTCACGAGTTTGTCCTGAAAATTCAAAACCATAACCCGCAGGTAATTGTTGTGCAGCTACTTCCTGAATTGCTTTAATGGCATCTCCGGAACTAAATCCTGGTTTCGGGATTGCATTAATCGAAATTGAATTAAACAAGTTGTATCTCGAAGCGGTTTCTGAACCATAAATACGGGTTAGTTTTACTAAGGTATTTATTGGCACCATTTCGCCTGTTTTGTTTTTCACGAAAACCCTGTCAATTGATGACGGATCAGCTCTGTCAGCAATATCTGCCTGAACTACAACTCGGTAGTATTTACCAAATCTATTAAAGTCAGAGGCTTGCGCGCTACCAAAATAGGTTTGCATGGTTTGCAAAATGTCTTTTACTTTTACGCCTAACTGATCTGCTTTTTCATCATTAATATCCAATTGTAATTGAGGATAATCAGCTTTGAAAGAGGTAAAGGCTACGGCAATTTCCGGACGTTTCATCAATTCTCCGATGAAATTTTGAGAAATTCCACTAAACTTATCCAGTTTTCCTCCGGTTTTATCCTGAAGTACTAAATCTAAAGCCTCAACGTTACTAAATCCAGGAACGGTTGGGAAACTAAATACGAAGAAACTTCCGCCGGAAATAGCTCCAAGTTTACCACGAACCTGATTCATGATTTCGTCAATATTTTTAACATCTCCACGATCTTCATTTGGTTTAAGCAATACGAAAACAACGGCTGAAGATGGACTTGTAGAGTTGGTCAATAAGTTGAAACCAGAAATCGCTGTTACAAATCGGGAAGCATCTAAACCTCTTAATGTGTTTTCAGCTTCGGTCATTACTTTTTGAGTTCCGTCAAGTGATGTTCCTGATGGTGTATTTACTGCAATAGCAATAAATCCTTGATCTTCAGTTGGGATAAATCCTGCAGGAGTTGTTTTTACCATTACGATAGTTGCTACAGTAATTAAAGCTAAACCTCCTAAACTTAACCATTTTCTACGAATTAAGAATTTCAAACCTCCAACATAACGGTTGGTAAGGGAATCGAAACTTTTGTTGAATCCGTTAAAGAATTTCTCTTTAAATCCTTTTTTCTCATAAGGAGCATCTCCATGAGCCGAGTGATTGTCTTTTAAGAACAATGCAGCAAGTGCAGGACTTAAAGTTAAAGCGTTTACGGCCGAAATTACAATTGCAATTGCCATTGTAAAGGCAAACTGACGATAGAAAACTCCTGTTGAGCCTTCCATAAAACCAACCGGCAGGAATACAGCAGCCATTACCAGCGTAATCGAGATAATAGCACCCGTTATTTCGTGCATTGCTTCATGAGTGGCTACTTTTGGAGACAAATGTTTGTGCTCCATTTTCGCATGCACGGCTTCGACGACTACAATCGCGTCATCTACCACAATACCAATCGCCAGAATTAAAGCGAAAAGCGTAAGAAGGTTGATCGAAAATCCGAATAACTGCATGAAGAAGAACGTTCCTAAAATTGCTACAGGTACAGCAATGGCCGGGATTAATGTTGATCTAAAATCCTGAAGGAATATAAATACTACGATGAATACTAATATAAACGCTTCAAGTAGAGTATGTTGAACTTGCTCAATAGACTGGTCTAAGGCAACTTTTGTACTATAGAAAATGTTGTGTTTTATTCCTGTTGGAAAATCTTTTGAGGCTTTCACCATCAATTTGTTAATCGCAACCTGAATATCATTAGAGTTAGAACCTGCTAACTGAATAATACCTATTACAACTCCTTTTTTACCATTTAAACGTGTTAAACTGTTATAAGAGTAAGCGCCAAGTTCGACTCTGGCTACATCTTTGAGGCGAAGTATTGAACCGTCAGTATTAGAACGTATAGCAATGTTTTCATATTCTTCAGGTTTGGTTAATTTTCCTTTGTATTTAATTACATATTCAAAAACTTCTTTGCTTCGTTCTCCAAATTTACCCGGAGCAGCTTCCAAACTTTTATCCTGAATAGCGCTCATGATTTCGTTTGGTGTCACTTTGTAAGTAGACATTTGGGTTGGATTTAACCAAACACGCATGGAGTAATCTTTTACACCTCCAAAAATACTGGCAGAACCAACTCCGGGAATACGTTTGATCTCCGGAATAATATTGATTTGTGCATAATTGGCAACAAAAGTCTGATCGTATTTTGACTCATCATCGGTATACATACCAATTGCCATGATGAAACTGTTTTGTTGTTTTGCAGTAGTTACACCTTGTTGTACCACCTCTGCAGGCAATTGACTCGTTGCCTGAGCAACTCTGTTTTGCACGTTAACCGCTGCCTGATCTGCATTCGTTCCTAATTTAAAGAAAACTGTAATAGCAAGAGATCCGTCATTACTGGCTGTAGAACTCATGTAAGTCATGTTTTCAACACCGTTTATAGACTCTTCCAGAGATGGTGCCACAGAACGTAAAACCGTTTCTGCGTTAGCTCCGGGATAAACTGCCGTTACCAAAACCGATGGCGGCGCAATATCAGGAAACTGTTGTAAGGGCAACTTCGTAAGACCAAGTATACCTAATATTACCAATAAAATGGAAATAACGGTTGCCAGTACAGGTCTTTGTATAAATATTTTGAACATTTTCGTAAAAATTATTTTTTATTAATTATTTGGGCAACTTTTGCAGGCGATGATTTCTCAGGCTGAATCACTTGTCCGTCCTGTAGTTTATCGATACCGCTTAATACAATTTGGTCACCGGATTTTACACCGTCTTTAATTAAATAGTTTGTTCCGCTTTTACCAGAAACCGTGATAGGCATTTTGGTAACTTTGTTTTCTTTGTTTACTGTGAAAACAAAAACTTTATCCTGCATTTCTACAGTAGCCGATTGAGGAACCAAAACAGCATCGTCATGTTGAAGGCCTAAACGAATTTTTCCTGTGTTTCCAGAACGTAAAGTACCGCCAGTATTAGGAAAAGTAGCTCTTAAAGTAATTGCACCCGTAGTTTTATCAAACTGACCGTCTACCATATCAATTTTTCCTGTTTGAGGATAAGCATTGTTATCTGCAAGGATTAAAGTAACCGGAGGTAATTTTTTTAATTTATCACCAAGGCTGTTTCCTGCATATTGTGCTTTAAAGTTGATGAAATCTGTTTCTCCTAAAGAGAAATAAGCAAAAACTTCATGCACATCAGATAAGTTTGTCAATGGCTCAATATCACTTGCAGAAACTAAACTTCCTTGTTTTTTAGGTAATCTTCCAATATAACCACTTACTGGAGCCGTAACATTGGTATATCCCAAATTAATTCTGGCAGAACCTACCATTGCTTTTGCTTGTTCGATGTTGGCAGCAGCAATTTTTTGTGAAGCCTTAGCTGTTTTTAACTGATAATCTGAAACCACTTTGTTTTGTACAAGAGGAGTTAATTTATCAACTTCTAAATTGGCGTTGATTAGGGCGGCTTCATAAGCATGAAGACTTGCTAAAGCATTGTTTAATTGCTCACGAAACGGACGTTCGTTTATTTTGAATAAAGTTTGACCTTTACTTACATAAGCACCTTCGTCTACAAAAACTCTTTCAAGGTTTCCGCTTACCTGAGGACGAATTTCAACATCTACAGTTCCTTGTATCGAAGCAGGATATTCAGCATCTGTAGTAGTGTTTTCACTTGTGATCGCTAAAACAGGTAATAATGGTGGCGCAGGAGCTGCCGGAGCCTGCGACTTATCTGCACAACTGCTTAGCACGAGTGCCAGAATAAAGCTGGTTATAATTACATTTTTCATTTTTGTATTGGTTTTAATTTGTTGGACATTCTTATTGTTTAAATTTTGTGGTATTCTGATATTCTCGGCATTCATATTTAATTATATTAAATTATCTAACGTTGTTAAGTAAAATTGTGCAAAAATTCAAATAACAGTACATTCCAAATCTATTTAAGAATCGGTATTAAATTATTTATCACTGTTAAGTAAAACTGGAAAAAAAGCCCCTTATATTACTCTATTAAATTTTCTAACACTGTTAAGTAAAGTAGTAAAAAAATAGCTGCTAAATTACCTATTAAATCATTTATCACTGTTAAGTTAAAATGAAATTTTTTTTATTGAATTGATTTTATGATTCCTCCAATCGCATCTTTTAGGATTTGATTGTTGATAGTTTCCATTATTTCGCTTTTGTTGATGATATTAATTGCAATCAAACCATGTATTACAGAGAAGAAAGTAAAATACTTTTGTTTGATAACTTCATCAGTAGGGTTGCTGTTTTTCATTATTTCACCAATTACTGCAGTAAACAATTTATAAGGTGCTTCGGCAGCAGAACATCGGTCAGAACAACAATTCATTTGCACCCCAAACATTACCTGATACATTTCAGTATCTGTAAAAGCGAAATCCCAATATGCCATCCACATGGCTTCTAATTGTTCTTCCGGTTTTTCAAATTTATCTCGGGCTTCCTGAAGTTCTTTCGCTAACTTGATAAAACCTTTTCCGGTTAGTTCATTAAGGATAGCTTCCTTATTCGAGAAGTATTCATAAATGATAGGAGCCGTATATTCAATCTTGTCAGCAATTTTTCGCATACTCAGACCCTGCCATCCTTCTTCTTTCACGATAGCATAAGCAGCCTCAAGAATGTTACTTCTTGTCTCTTCTTTTTGTCTTAAAATACGATCTTTACTAGCCATTTTATTTAAGTATTAAATTGTTTAACACCGTTAGGCAAATGTATGGCGGTTTTTCTGATTATGAAATAAATTTGTCATAATATTTTCTTATTGTTGTATAGACAAGTATTAAAATCCGCCAAAAGCCTTTAGTAATAAGACCTTCTTTGATTTTAATTTTTTTAAGGAGCAGATCATTTTCGTGTTTTTAAGACCATTTGTCCCGCTCTACACTATATCTTTTATCCGCCGCGGCGGATAAAAGGATGCCGTTTCGATCGGGGCTAAGCGAGAAAATATGTTTTTTAGGAGATTTTTAGTTTTAAACTATGTAATATTTTTATTTTGTGGGATATTTTTCAGGATGTTGAGAAGTGTGAAAAATTGCATTCAGAAAAACAGTTTTTGATAATTCGTCGACAATGAAAAAAGCTATGTAAGGAAATTTTTTAAAAGGTAAAAAGCGATAATTATTATCATGAAATTGATAAAACGGATTTACTTTTAAAGCCTTATAAGTACTCTTATAATCATTAAGAAAATCTAAAGCTACTTTTTTAGTCGCTTTTAAAATATAATACTCAACAGCTTCTTCAATATTTTTTAATGCAATTGGAGAAACGATAACCTTATAATTCATATTTCTTTTTTAAATCAGTATATAGTAATTCAGCATCTGTGTATAAACTTTTGTCTGAATTAATTTGACTGTCTAAAATTTCTTGCTGTTCAGTAGATAATTCATAGGGCTTTACATTTGCTATTTCGAATTTTATCTTTAGGGCTTTCATAAAAGCTTTTACAGCTTCTATTTGAGATGCATCTTCGGTATATGCTGTGATGTTAATTGCTTGCATGATATTAGTTTACTAAAGTTGATGAACAAAGTTAAGATAAAACTCTTGTTTTCATGTTAATGAGAATAATTTATTTCAATCTCCACTTTTTATAAACTGTATTTTAAGGATATAATGATTAATTTAAGGGATAAATATTAATTTATAGGCAATCTTGTCATCCTGAAGGAAGGATCTCCGTTAGTAGCGCTACAAAGATTGTCGATTTTGATTGTCGAGTTTCTTGCGGAGATCCTTCCTTCGTCAGGATGACAAAAATGCGAATAATCATAACGTAACCAGATTAAAATCCGGTTGAAAATAAATAATTTATGAAACGTTATAAGACGTTTTTATTTGTTCATTCACGCCATTATAAAAAGGAGTTTCAATTCCATATTTTTTAGCGTTTTCAATCACGTAATCTACTAAGAATTGTTTTTCGGTTTGATTGTGGTTTTCGAAATCCAATTGTAAGGATGATTTAGATTCAAAAGGAAATTTAGTCAATAAATCTTTAGCCGTTTCAATATCTTCATTTGTTAAGCTAATATTGTTTTTGTTGGCAAGTAACTGAATTTCTCTCATCATATTTTCTAGAATATGCATTAGTTTTTGATCTTCTAAAAGTTGACCAAATGTCACTTTATATGCTGAAGTTATCGCTGCAACGGGAGCAACAAAAAGATATTTCTTCCATAAGATCTCGTTGATATTTGGGACATATGTAATGTCTAAACCTCCGGAAACTAATAAATCAATTAAAGGTTTGTTTTCTTTTCCTCCAACGAATATTTTTCCCGGTCCGCCAACATGCTGAACGTGTCCAGGTTGTTTTACATTCGAAGCCACATAAATACAACCTTGCATGATATTACCAACATTTGGTAAAGTCTCATGGATTATTTCTTTTGCATTCACCACATTTTGCAATGTGATTATCGTAGTTTCAGGTTTTATACAATCTTTATAAATAGATAATATATCTTTTATAGAATAAGATTTAGAAGTCAGTATTAAAACATCCAGAATTCCTATTTCTATCGAATTATCAGATACTAAATCCGGAAATATAGTTTCTTTACTGCCTTTAGATTCAAATAATAAACCTTGATTTTGTATGGCGTTTTTGGTTTCGCCTCTGCAAATAAATATGATTTTTGTATTACTGTCTTTATATCTTTTGGCTAGGGGAGCACCAACAAATCCACCAATGCCACCAATTCCAAGAATTCCTATTTTTAATGTATCTGAGTTCATATTATAGTTTTTGGGTTTTAATTCTGATGCAAAGTAAAGAGGTTCGATATTATTAACTGATGTAAAAATATCGGTTATATTTGTAAAAATTAAGGATTATGAACAACACCTTTTTTATATATAAAGATTTCGAAATTTATTCGGTCGAAGAACTCACCTGGAAAAAAGAAGTTCACCGACATAACTTTTTTGAATTGTTATATATCGAATATGGAACGGGAAATCATATTTTAAATTCGATTCATCATCATTATAAAAAGCACGATATTTATTTACTTACGCCAAAGGATTACCATTCCTTTAAAACATTAAAGCCTACAAAGTTTCATTGTTTACGCTTTCTGCCTAATTTCTTTTCGAATAAAAAAGAAATAGAAGAAATCGAAAAATTATTTTATTACCACAATCAGATTAACGGAAATTTGATTTTCCTTGAAGATGATAAAGCCTTTTGCGAAATGGTTATTCTGAAAATCCTTGAAGAAGTCGCAAGACCAAAAGGGCAAAACGAAATCATAATAAAAAGTTTGATGATGTCGCTGATTCACATTATTAGGCGAAATGCCAGTATAAACGAAAGTAATTTGAATTTTCAAACTACAGAAGTTTTGAAAATTGACACGATCTTAAGTTACATTCGATCCAATATTGCCAATCCGCATTTATTGAAGAAAAAAGAAATGGCGAATCACTTTAATGTTTCTATCCACTATATTGGTGAATATTTTAAAACCCATCTCAATATTACTTTAAGGGATTACATCGAACAAACAAAGTTGAAAGTAGTTACGGAAAAATTAAGCAAAAGCAATTTGACTTTCTCTGAAATTAGTAATGATTTAGGTTTTATTGATAGTAGTCATTTTAATAAATTCATCATGCGGAGTACTGGAATTTCTCCGTCAGAATTTAAAAAATCATTAAGTATTTCGTAATAGAAATCGGTATAATAACGTCTATTAGACCGGATTAAAATCCGGCCTTACAATATAGTTCAAGCCTACGGCTCTTTTAAATCATTTTAATGATTATCCAAATAGATTTTAAAATTCCGGAGGAATGATTCATATTGTAGGACCGGATTTTAATCCGGTTTATCATCAATAATGTTTTTAATATTTATTTTATAAAATCCATTTCAACATGTTCGATTCCGGCATCCAGGAAATAATTGTCAGTTTGTCTAAACCCGTTTTTAATGTAAAATTGACTTGCGTTGACCTGAGCATATAGATAAACTTTCTTTTCGTCTTTTAGATCGTCTAATATTTTAAGCAGAATCGCTTCACCAATCCTTTTTCCTCTAAAGCTGCTTAAAACAGCAATTCTTTCAATTTTTGCGCCTTTTTCCATATTTCGATATCTTGCAGCTCCGGCTGGTTCACCATTTACTGTTGCCAAATAATGTATGGCATCTTCATCATCCATCGATTCACGCTCCGGAGACACATTCTGTTCTTCTACAAATACCTGTTTTCTAATTGCAAATGCGTTTTCAATTTGGTTATGATCTGTAACTTTTTCTACTTTAATGATATTTTCTTTAGCGTTTTGATTGGTATTGTTGTTCATTTTTCAGCTTTTGATTTATTTCGTTTCAGTCAAAAATAATTTGTGTACAAATATATGTAGTTAACTACATATATTCAAAACGAAATTCAAAATTTAAGTTTTATTTATAATGAATAATGCACCTTTACAAGATTATTATAATTTTAAACAGCAATTGTATTTTTTTGTATTATTACAAAAAAAAGAATGAAAACAACAACAGCTATCAAGGTTGCAATTGTTATGATAATGGTGCAACAATCTGTACAATCTCAGCAGCAGAAAAAAGAAGTAAATACACCCGAAGTAAAATATACCATTGAAAATTGTGTGAATCATTTTGATTTGGACAAAGCGACAAAAACAAAAGTAGGTTACCAATATTGGTTTGCTGATAAAAACTTTACTCAGGAAAATACACTCAAAATGAGTATTGTTGAACCTGGAAAATCTACACACGCGCCACATCATCATATTGAAGAAGAACTTTTTTACATTCTCGAAGGAAAGGCGCAATTCTATCTTGACGGAAAGACCGTAGTCGCCGGACCTAATACCAGTTTTTATTGCCCGCCAAATGTAGAGCACGGTATCAGTAATGTTGGTGATACAGATTTGAAGTATCTGGTAATTAAAAAGGATTTAAAATAAAAGACGAGATTTTACAAATTTATTGTGTTTTACAGAAACGTCTTTTACAAAAATTAAGAAACACCTTTAAACGTTAGGTCTAAAGGTGTTTCTTAACTTTTTATTATCAAACAATAATTTATGTTTGTTATTTACTTTACATAATTTGGTGACACACAGGTTTCCCAGTAACTTACGATTATTTTAATTGTATCTTTAATTTCGTTATAACCGCTGGGTTTAACAAAAAATCCCTGAATCGATTTTGAATAGGCATCAATAACATTTTTTTGTTCTGCGCTTGTCGAAAAGAATAAGTATGGGATTGACTTAAGTCTCAGATCTTCGTTTTCATGAATTTTATCACGTAATTCCATGCCACTTAGTTTTGGCATATTGATATCAGAGAAAATGATAAAAGGTTCAATTTGTGTAGAAGTCAAATATTCTAATGCTTTTTCGCCTTCTGCAAAAAAGATAATTTCATTTTTATAATTAAGTTCCTTAAAAACATCAGTTAAAATTTCCTGATCATCTAAATCATCTTCAATTATAATAATTGGTCCGCCTTTATTCATTTATATTTTTTTCAAAGGTAGATGTTTAATCTCAGCTATTTGTTTTTTTTGTAATTTACTGTTATTCATGAAAAAAGCACCTTTAAACCTGACGTCTAAAGATGCTTTTTAATATAAAAAATAGTAGGATAATTATGAATCTGTTGTGTTCGTGTCTTTTTTACGATATACCAGATAAAATACCTGTGGCAATACCATTATGGATAAAATCATGCAGGTTATTAATCCCCCAACAATCATTATGGCTAATGGTTTTTGAACTTCAGAACCCATTCCTGTAGATAATGCTGCAGGCAATAATCCTAATGATCCCATAAGGGCAATCATAACAATAGGACGAATCCTGCTGTAAATACCATCTGAAATAGCCTCTTTTAAAGGCATTCCTGACCTCATATTTTCCCTAATCATCCCAATCAGGACAATACTGTCAATTGCGCTGACCCCGAACAAAATAATAAAACCAATTCCTGCTGATATCCCAAATACGGTTCCTGTAACCCATAATGATAAGAAACCACCAATAAAGGCGTATGGCATCGCACTAATGGCAACTAATGTATCTTTGAAATTACCAAAATTGAAATATAAAAGACATAAAATCAAAATTAAAACTACCGGAACAATCATTGCTAATTGTTTAGAAGCTCTTTCTTTACTTTCGAATTCTCCTGCCCATTTCATTACATTTTCTTTAGGAAGTTTTACTTCATCTGCTACTTTTTTCTGAGCTTCATCGATTGTACTTCCTAAATCTCGTCCTTCAATGCTAAATCCTACGGCAATATATCGGCTGTTTCCTTCACGATAAATAAAGGTTGGGCCTGTTTTATATTCTACAGTAGCAATTTCTTTTAATGGAACTTTTTTGCCATTCATTGTCGGAATAAGAATTTCTTCGATTTTTTCTTTTGAGTCACGATATTCTTTTTCAAAACGTAAGGTAATGTCAAAGATCTTTTCGTCATCATAAAACTTAGTTGCGGCCTGACCTCCAATTGTCATTCTGATTACAGCTTGTGCATCTGCGGTTGTAATGGCGTAACGCGCCATTTTTTCGTCGTCAAGCTGAATTCTTAATTCCGGTAAACCAATGTTTTTATAAACGTTGATATCTTCAATTCCTTTTACATCTTTGATCGATTTAGCAACTTTTGCAGCCATGGCTTCCAGTTGAAAAAGATCATTACCAAAAATCTTAATTACTAACGGACTTTTTACTCCGGCAACATATTCCTCGACATTATCCTGAATAGGCTGGCTAAACCCAAACCCAATTCCGGGATATACGTCCAGTTCTTTTTTGATTTCGGCAATCAATTCCTCTTTGCTGATGTCCCGTTTCCATTCGTCCTGATGTTTTAATTCGATATGTAATTCGATATTAAAAAATCCGGTTGGATCTGTTCCGTCATTTGGCCGTCCGGTTTGTGTCAGGACAAATTTTACTTCTTCAAATTTTCTTATTTTGCCTTTCATTTCTTTGGTAAGTCTCACCGCTTCATCAAGATTGATACTGTTGGGTAAAGTGGCTCTTACGTAAATTGCTCCTTCATTCAGCTTCGGAATAAATTCTGAACCATAAAAAGCAAACTTGGCACAACATACTGCCAGTAAAATCAAGAACGCATATAAGGTTGTTTTGCGATGTTTTGTACTCCATTTAAATAATTTAAAAAGGTTTACTCTAAAGAAACGCGAAATCATATTTTCTTTCTCTACAATATTTTTTGTCAACATCACTTTACACATTGCAGGAACATAGGTAAGGGACAAAATCAACGATCCTAATAATGCATAACTTAATGTAAAGGCCAGGGGAGAGAACATTTTTCCTTCTACTTTAGTAAAAGAGAAAATTGGCATCAAGGCAACAATCAAAATAATTAGGGCAAAGAAAATATAAGTAGCTACGCTGCCCACACTTTTCTTGATAAGTCCCATTTTACTCATACTGTTAAAGCGTTCCATACCTACTTTATGCGCTTTCTTTTCGAGCGACACAAAGACCTGTTCGACAATAACCAGCGTTCCTTCGAGCAGAAGCCCAAAATCCAGCGCTCCCATAGATATTAAATTCGCAGGTAATCCCTGAATTCGCAACATTACAATCGCAAACAAGAAAGAAAGCGGAATTACAGAAGCCACAATCAAGGATGTTCTCCAGTTATAAAGGAAAATAAATACAATCAGGGAAACCAATACGATACCTTCGACAAGGTTTTTTGTTACTGTTTTTACAGTTGTATCTACCAATTTGGTACGGTCGATAAATGGAATTATTTTCACATTATCCGGCAGCACTCTTTCGTTAAGTTCAGTCAGACGATCTTTAAGTCTCTTGATAACTTCACCGGGATTTTCTCCGCGTAACATTACTACAATACCTTCTACAACATCATCGTCGCCATCTAGGCCTACTTGTCCTAATCTTGGTTTGGCTGATATTGTAACTTCAGCTACGTGTTTTACCAATATTGGAGATGAACCTTTGGTTTCTATCAAAATATTACCAATATCTTCTACTTTATTGATAAGTCCAACACCTCTTACAACGTAAGCCTGATCGCCACGCTGAATTACATCTCCACCAACGTTTACGTTACTTTTAGAAACGGCTTCATAAACATCTAATGCAGACAGATTATAGTTTTCAAGTTGCGTAGGATTGATTTTGATTTCGAAGATTTTTTCTTCACCACCAAAACTTACCACATCAGCAACACCGGGAACAGAGATCAGTTCTCTTTCGATCACCCAATCCTGAATGGCCTTGATTTCTTTGATTGGCAAATCACTTTTGATCACATACCTGAATATCTCGCCTGTTGCACCGGATGGCGGTTCAATATCTACATCTGCACCTTCCGGAAGATCTAGTCCGTTTAGGCGATTTGAGGCATATTGCTGTGCGTAAAAATCTTCAACATCATCATCAAACAATACGGTAACAACAGATAATCCAAAAAGAGAAATAGAACGTACTTCTGCTTTTTTAGGAATTGTGTTCATCTGTTTTGAAATAGGAAGTGTGATGAACTTTTCTACTTCTTCGGCACTTCTTCCCGGCCACTGGGTAATGATTCTTGCCCTGGTATTCGTTACATCGGGAAAAGCTTCGATGGGCGTATGGATATAGCTGACTATTCCGGCGACTAGTAGTATGGCTGTCAGGAAAAAAACTATAAGCGAGTTTTTTAACGAGAAAGCAACCAGACCTTGTACAAATTTTTTCATGTCTTGTCTTGTATTTATCCGTTTTTAGGGATAATTAGTTTTTTAATCTTTCGTGAATTAGCAAATGGTTTTTAGTAATTACCATTTCACCTTCTTTAACTCCTTTATCAAAATAAATCCAGTTGTTATTTTTTATTACAGGATTAATTTCTCTGGTTTCGATCGTACAATCGTCTTTGTAAATCAGGATATAATCACGATTGTTATCAAAAATGGCTGCTTTTGCAGGAACAGAAGCTAACATTTCTCCGCCTTTGCTCTTATCGATAATGATATCGGCAGTCATTCCCGGTTTTAATTTTAAGTTTTTATTTTCCATCACAATTCTTGCTTTTAGAACGTGTTCATCAGCATCAAAAACTTTGGAAAGCATCGATATTTGTCCTTTAAAAATCTCACCCGGATAAGCTGGAGTTGTAACATCTACAAGCATATTTTGAGTTACATTTTTTAGATTACTGGTATATACGTTTACCAAAACCCAGATTTCCTTAAGGTCAGAGATAGTAAACAAAGGTTCACTTCCTTCTGTAATCTGCATTCCCGGGCTAATGTTTTTTGCTACAATATATCCTTCAGTTGGAGCTTTTATCTGGAAAACAGATCTTTCGCTGCTCGCACTGAACATTGCAAGATTTGCTTTTACGTTTTCAAGAGAAGATTTTAAAACATCCAGTTCGCTTTGTGCCTGCATAAGGTCTTTTTGTGACGCGATTCCGTCCTCAAACATTGACTTGCTGGATTGTAGCTGACGTTGTGCTACAGATATCTGAGATTGCAATGATTTACTTTCTGATTGCATGCTGTTTAGTTCTGTACTTTTTATCTCTGCCAGAACTTGCCCTTTTTTTACATAATCACCAAGTGAGAATGTAGTTTTGGTAATAATTCCTTCTACAAGACTATTAAACTGAACTACGTGATCTGCATTGTAAGTAATATTTCCGGTAAGATTTATAGATTCGCTAACAGCACGTTTTTGTACCGCTTCGATTGTAATTTTTTCTTTCAGGTCTTTGTCAATACAAAATTTTTCGTCTTTTGTATCTTTGGTTTCTTCTTTTTTGCCACATCCGTAAACGAGCATTAACCCAAGTATTGGGAGTAAAATAAATTTCTTCATTGTATTTGTTATTATTTTCATATAATGTGAGCCGTATTTTCAGTTAGGATTTAATTGATTTCCTCACCAGCGATATAGCGCAATTCTTCCAGGTTTTTATTAAGGTCTTTTTTAGAATTTATCAGTATTGATTTGTTTTCAAGATAAGCTTCTACAAAATCAAGATATTCTAACATGCTTGTGTTTCGCTGCATAAAGTTTTTACGATAGCTTTCCAGAAGTTTATCCAGATCGGTTTCATAATTGGCATCGACACTTTCGTATAATTTTTTGGTAACAATCAAGTCTTCATAGGCTTGTAATACTTCTGCCTGTACACTGATTGTTTTCTCCTGAGTCAATAATTTACCCTGATCTATAGCAACTTTTGCAGCTTTTATATTTCCTTGATTTCTACTAAAAAACGGTAGATCTAAAGCAAAACCAAGACCTACAAAATCGTTCATCGTACTCGCACCACGGTCATAGCTAATACCAAGAGTAACATCTGGTGTTCGCATTGCTTTTTCGTACTTATATTTGTTCTCGTTGTAGTCATTTCCCAGTTTGATAACCTTCATATCAGGTCGGTTTTCTACTGCCGAAGCCATAAGATTACCTAAGTTGATATTGTCGATATTCTTTTGATCGGGAACAAAACCTTCATCCGTAAGTTTGATGAAACTTGTTGCAGGCAGGTTCATTAAGACTTTAAGTTCTTTTTGCAGCGCGTTATTTTCTTTTTGCAAATCGCTTATTTCTTTCAGGAAATTTAGTTCAGATGCTTTTAGTCTTATATATTCGCCTCTGCCAATGTTACCTTGCGAAACCTGATTGCTATATCCTTTTAGCATGGTCTGCATTGAAGAAACCTGTTTTTTGTAAATCGCTTCCTGAGCCTGAGTGTACTGAAGCTCAGTAAGATTACCTCTAAACTCGATTTTTAGATTTCGCAAAAAGGTTTTAAAGTATTCTTTGGCGATATCTACGCCAACTTTTTCCATGGCAATCATCTTTTTTCGCTTTCCGGCAGTCTGAACAAGCTGTTCCAGCTCTGCGGTAACTTGGGTTGTTTTACCAAAATTGCCCCATAAAGCAGGAACTTCTCCCGCTGTAGCATTGTGCCAAAGGTTGATTTCGCCAATAGTAAGTGTAGGATTTGGCCATAATTTTGCCTGAATAACCTGAGCATCGGCAATGTCGATATTTAGTTTTTCAGAAATTATAGAAAGGTTCTTGTCCAGAAATAAAGCCTCGGCCTGAGTTCGGGAAAGAACAATTGTATCGTTTATTGTTGCATTTTGTGCCACACTTTTGTGTGTTACAATAACGAGAAGGGTTAAAAGTATACGTTTCAAATTAAGGTGTTTTAATATGATGCAAAGCTACCTGCGGCATATTAAGTGGTAATTTGATGTATGTTATAAAGCGGTTAGAGCAACATTAGAAAACGATTAGAGTTTAGGGAATAATAAAGTAACCGTAGTTCCTTCGTCTTTTCTGGAAGCAATGGCAAAATCAATATTATTTTGTTTAAATATAATATTAGCCAGAGAAAGTCCCACGCCACTGCCTTTTATATCATTGACATTTTTGCCCCTGTAAAAGGTTTGTTTGATAAATTTTAAGTCCTCTTCGCTAATTCCGGTTCCGTGATCTTCGATTACAATTTTAAGCTGATTATCTTGTTGCAGTAAACTTATCTTTATAGGATTTCCGTTCGAGTATTTTACGGCATTTTCTATAATATTGTATAAGGCAATTTTAATTTCGTTGCTGTTTCCTTTTATAGAAAGCAGTTTATCATTCTTGATTTCGATTGCAATTTGAATCTGAGAATTCTTTAGTTTATAAACATCCGGTAATTGATCGTTGATATCCCAAACCAATTCGTCGACCCTGAAAATTTCATTAAGTTCAGTATTGTCCCTTAATCCGGAAAGCATCATAAGCGTATTCATAGTATCTTCGATTTGATATACATTTTCTAATACTTTTTCAGACATTTCTTTATATTCGGCACTTGTTCTGTCTTTTTGGGCAAATACTTCCAGATTTCCGGAAATAGCGGTCAAAGGCGTTTTAAATTCGTGCGATACATAATTGATAAAGTTCTTCTGAATGATAAAAGTATCCGAAAGTCGTTTAAACAAATTGTTATACGTTTCTATTAATTCCTGAATATCATCTTTTGTATTGGGCGAAACAATATGACGATCCAGCGACGAAGCCTCGATCTCGTTCACCTGATTAATAATATTTTTTATCGGACTATACGCCAGATTAGAAAGTAAACGGCTCACAATATATATCGTGATTAATCCGGTAATGAGAACCAAAATCATGATAATCATTAATCTATTGGTAATAGTTTTAAATTCCTGATCATTCTTTTTAACAAAAACTACAAAATCTCCCTGATTGTCATGATAATAACTCCCGAAATAAAAATGATGATTCGATTTAAAATTAAGCTTTCGGTTCTTTCTTATGTAATCCAGTTTTTCTGCATTTATATTGGCATCAACCTGTTTTTCGCCATATACAATCTGATTTTTCTTGTTGTAAACGCGCGTTATAATTTCAAGTGAATTTTCTTTAAATTGCTGACCAATTATCAAATGTTGGTTTTGAGGCAATTCATCTTTTTCCAGATAAAAAATCCCCGTCAGTAAACACGTTTTTTGAAGCTCATTATAAATAATTTTTTCAGAATAGCTGTAGAAAGAAAAATACGTGATGATAGAAGCAATGACAAATACAATGCTAAAAGTCAAAGAAGATATTAAGGTAAATCTGTTGCGTATTTTCATAACTATTCTTTAAGCATATATCCCGTTCCTTTTATGGTATGGATGAATTTATGGTTTTGCTCGATTTTGTTTCTCAGATAAGAAATGTATACATCGACAACATTTGTGTTATTGTCATAATTAATGCCCCAAACCGCATTTAAAATCTGCGTTCTTGACATCACCTTATTTCGGTTTTCTAATAAAAAAAGCAGCAATTTATATTCTCTTGGCGACAAATCGATCAATGCATCATTTTCTGTAACCTTATGTTCCTCAGGATTTATGGTTAAACTTCCTATAGAATATAAAGTCTCTTCATTATCATAATTAAATTTGGTTCTTCGGGTTAATGCGTTTACTCTCGAAATCAATTCTTTAAAATGAAAAGGCTTAACCAAATAATCATCTGCACCAGAATCCAGCGCATTTACTTTATCATCAGTATCGCTCAATGCACTGAGCATTAATATAGGAGTATGAATTTTCTTGAAACGCATTAATTTCGTTAGCTGAATACCATCAATTCCCGGAAGCATAATATCCATCAGGATAATATCCCAGGTATTGTCCTGAATTAATTCCCTGGCAATCTCGCCCGTTTCAGCCAGATGCACCGTAAAATTGTTTTCTTCCAGACCTTTTATAATAAATTCGCTAATGCGTTTATCATCCTCAATGAGTAGAACATTCATAATATAATGTTGATTTTTGTATTGATCAGCAAGTAAAAATGAAAGTGAAATTACCTGATGAATCGTTTTTAAAGAGAGAGAATCAAAAATAGCAATTAATTATCGCAATTGCTGTTAAAATTCGATTTTGTAGGAAAAGAAGAGCCCAATTGTCACCCTTAGCGAAGTCGAAAGGTTTATGAAAGCAAAACTTAAATGAAAGCTTTTTTTTTGAAATTTTGATTTTTGAAGTTTAATTTTTTTTAGCAGCTATTTCCCGCTGTACGTTCCAATCTTTTGTGGCTCCCGAACCCTCGGGACCGGCACAAAAGGATTTTCTCCCGAGTCTTCGGGACCATCGGGGCTAGGGCAGTAGGTTTAATGAGAAGATTTATGTTCTAAAAAGTAATCTCACACATTCGCAGAATCAAAACTTTGCGCCTTAGCGTCTTTGCGCGATTATTCCTCAGCATTAATAAGAAACCCCTTTGATTACAAGGCTTTTTTGTTATATTTGCCGTTCCTAATTTACAGAATCATGACATCTAAAAAACTTTTGCCCATGTGGTATGGTGACGGTATTGGAAACAACCGTAACACTTCTGTAAGTGTAGGACACCTTAGCCATATGGGTTTTATATTTCCTAAAATTACAGAGTTATGAGTGCAAACACAATTTCAAAAGAAGCCGAAATCAGGCTTATGAATTTTTTCAACAACACAATCGATCCACAAGAAATGGCTAAATCGATCAGGCAAGTAAATTATGTTCTTGCTTTAGGAGCTTTGAGACAACATGCAACCTTGCAAAATGAAATGGACAATTTGCAAAACAGCTTTTATTGGCTGAATGAATTAGCTGAGGTTTTAAATCCTTATCTGGACGTAGAGTAGAATTTCTTTTAGGATTATTAAATAATGTAAAAACCTCGATCTTAAAATGGTCGGGGTTTTTTTATTAAGTACATTATTTTCTTAGTTTTCATCCTATAAAATAATTAAGCAATTTAACATCAATCTTATATAATTTCAGTTTATTTTTTCATATGAATTTGAAATTCAATTAATTAACTTTTATTAAAGAAAGGTTTAACATGTTCAGTTTTCGTTGCCTGTATGAAATTATTAATTTTAACTAAATCAAAATTAATAACATTTTAAATACTTAAAATTATGAAAAAGAATATAGCCATATTAGCCACAGACGGTTTTGAAGAATCAGAATTATCATCACCAAAAGCTTATCTTGAAGAGCAAGGTTGGAATGCAGATATCATCAGTCTGAAATCAGGAACAATCAAATCCTGGAAAGACGGTAATTGGAGCAAAGAATACAATGTTGATGTAGTATTAGATCAGGCAAATGAAGCAGATTATGATGCTTTGGTTCTTCCGGGAGGAGTTATAAACCCTGATTTATTGAGAAGAGAAGAAGCTGCAGTAAATTTTGTACGTTCCTTTTTTGAAAGTAAAAAACCAGTAGCAGCTATTTGTCATGGACCACAAATTCTGGTAGATGCTGATGTTTTACAAGGTCGAAAAGTGACTTCGTTTTTCTCTGTCAAAAACGATTTAAAAAATGCCGGAGCGCAATGGGAAGACTCAGAAGTAGTCGTAGACAATGGATTGGTAACCAGCCGAAAACCAAATGATTTACCCGCTTTTAATAAAAAAATGGTGGAAGAAATTAAAGAAGGAAAACACGAGCGTCAAACAGTGTAAAAAACATTTTTATTTATCAAGTTATAAAAAATGCAAGATCAATTTTGGTCTTGCATTTTTTTTTGTTTTTGCCAGTTTAATTATTTATGCTGTGTGAAGTCTCCCGACTTCATACACGTTACAATGAGACATTGCAAATTTAGATAAGAATGGAATATAGGAATATGTACGAAGTCGGGAGACTTCGCACAGCGTTTGGGGTGAGGAGTAAGATTTTTAAAATAGAAAACCTCGATTTTTTAAGTTCGAGGTTTTAGTTCTTAGAAATATAATGTACTCATTACTTTGCGGGCACGGATTGCAAATCCGCGCTATCGGGTGCGCAATGGGAAGACTCAGAAGTTGTCGTAGACAATGGATTAGTAACCAGCCGAAACCCAAATGATTTACCCGCTTTCAATAAAAAAATGGTGGAAGAAATTAAAGAAGGAAAACACGAGCGTCAGACCGTATAAAAAGATATTTTTATTTATCAGTTACAAAAAATGCAAGATCAATTTTGGTCTTGCATTTTTTTTGTTTTTGCCAGTTTAATTATTTATGCTGTCTGAAGTCTCCCGACTTCATACCTGTTATAATGAGACATTGCAAATCTAGATAAGAATGGAATATAGGGATGTGTAACTTCGCATAGCTAGGGGGGACACGTTAGATAGTAAGAGATTTAATTTTATAAGCAAAATCAAAAGCGGATGCTTCTTCATTAACTGCTACAATTTTTTCAAGCTTTCTTAATTTTTGAAAAGCTTTTTTTACTTTATTCACATCATCTTCACCACTTAATGCTCTTACAACCTTATTTGTAATTGTTCTTTTGGGATCTTCTGATAAATACGAAATGATAATATCTTCAAGTGAAGCAATTTTTTTATGTTTAATTGTAATCCGATCGCGCAGATTTACTTTCAATCGTTAGCGCGGATTTGCAATCCGTGCCCGCAAAGATTTGACACAATGCAAATCAAAAAATTTCAATTGTCGATGATGTTCTCTAGAAGGCTATAGATTTTTTTTCAAAACAGATCTACCAAAACAACATCTAAATCATTTTCTAAGCCTGAATAATTCCTTGCCGAACTAAAATAATAATCTTCAGCTGAACTAACAGTTTTATCTTTTACAGGATTATTATGGATGTAATCTATTTTTTGCTTAATAAATTTATTACTGTAAATATGTTCTGCATGGTAACCATTTTGCCAGACTTTATAAGTCTGATCTTTTTTTAAATGCTCACATGCCTTTTGAAAGTATTCAAGCATCCATTCTCTTCTGCTTTCAGGTTCATCTATTATAGTTTGTATTATTTTTTTTGATGTAAATTTTTTAAAATCTCTAATAATATCAGATAATACAAAACCATTCGTTCCTTTGCAAAGCAAATGAATATGGCTGCTCATAATACTATAGGCATAAATTTCTAAACCTTTATTTTCTTGACAATACTTTAAAGCATTTATTAAGATGTTTTTCTGATTTAGTCTTGTAAATATATCTATCCATCCAACAGCAGTTATAGTTATAAAATATGCTTCCTCAGTTGTTGTTGCTTTGTATTTTGTCGACACGTTCTTTTTTCTTACAAAAATAAAAAGTATAGCGAGAATTTTAATCTTTTATTTATATTTTGAAGAAATTACTTTGTGGGCACGGATTGCAAATCCGCGCTATCGTTGCGGAAATATATCTGCGCGAATGTTTTTTTACAAAGACAACTAACAAATCTTTGCAGACACGGAATGATAGCAGGAAATAGCTCCTAAAAATTCTAAGAGTTTTTATTTAAGCAAAAGTTTAAAAGAATATAACCACAAAGCCTGTCATTTCGAGGAACGAGAAATCCTCGCAAGTAACTCCGCATGCTAAATCGTCAATCTTTGTCGAGCTTCTTACGGAGATTTCTCGTCCCTCGAAATGACAATATTGGGTTACTTTTTGTGTCAAAGGATTAATCCTAAAGCCTCGGGACCTACCTATAAAATAAGTTATTCCTACGCAATTTTATAGAGAGTTCCTGAGGAACGGATCATATTGTAGGGATGGATTTTAATCCATTCTACGCATGCAAAATCGCCAATCTTTGTCGAGCTTCTATTGTCATTCACTCCCGAAGTTTCGGGATCGAAATGACAAAAAAGGCTTAATCGTTACAAAAAAAACTTGCGTCTTAGTGCCTTCGTGGCAAAAACAAAAAACAAAAAAAAGGACGATACTATATCAAGTATCGTCCTTTAAGGTGAATTTAATTCACATTCTAAAATTAGATTTCAGAATGCCGCATTAAGCGTACAGTTTTTGGTAATCACTAAAATGAAGACTAAACGCAGGTTATTAATGCCGATATAGTATGAAAACAGTCTAATTTTTATTAGACTGTATTGAATACATAATCGGTATTATTCGTTTATGATATCGCCTTCTTTAGTTTCTTCGCTGGCAATTTTTACCAGTTTATCTTTCAGGTTCAAATCTCCGAAGATTTCAATTTTATCGTCGATTTCTCTTCCTCTTTTTACGTTTACTCTTGTTGCTTTGTGGTCAATCACTTTGATCACATACATACCTTCAGCAGAACTCACCAATGCCGATTTTGGAATTACAAATGTACTGTCTTTTGCGTTAAGCGGTAAAAGCACTTCGGCAACCATTCCTGGCAATAAGTTTTTTTGTGTATTGTGTACGTCCATTTCTACGCGTTCAGAACGAAGTTTTAGGTCTAAAGCTCCGGACATTCTTGTAATTGTAGCTTTGAAGGTTTCCGGTAATGATTTTACATTAAAACTCATTTCGTCGCCGTTGTGTAAATATCCTGTGTAAAGCTCAGGAACCGAAACCGCCAAACGCAATTTATCTTGCTGCTGAATCGTCAATAAAGGCAAATCAGAACCTTTTCCTGCCGGACCAACAAACGTTCCTAAATTTACGTTTCTAGCTGCTACAACTCCGTCAAAAGGAGCACGAATTTCAAGATAACCTCTCATAATCGACACTTCTTTGTGGGCTGCAACTGCGGCTTGATATTGTGCATAATCTGAGTTTTTCTTTCCGTTTGCCATTTCCAGATCATTTTTAGAAATTGTTCCTTCGACTTTGCTCGTTTCGTACAAACGGTTGTAAGTACTTTTGCTTGTCGCATAAATAGCTTCCATCGATTTTAGTCTTGATTCGGCAGCAGCCAATTGAGAGCTGATTTCCGGTGCTTCAAGAACGATCAAAAGTTGTCCTTTTTTTACTTTTGTACCAATATCTACTTTTAGTAATTTTACAAAACTACTTACTTTAGCGTACAAATCTACTTGTTGAAAACCAGTTAATTCGGCTGGTAAACGCAACTCTGTAGTAAGTTTTTCTTTCTCTAAAGAAATGGTTTCTGTTTTAGGTTCTAATTCTGCAACAGGAGCTTCTTCTTTCTTATTATTACAACTAGTTAGAAAAAATACGGCTACAAAAAATAATGCGGTCGATTGTATAATGTTATTTTTCATTTTTTGGATTTAATGATGAGATATAATGGATGCTTTCTTCGTCTTCAGGATCTAAAGAAACAGATTGTGTTGTTGTTTTTTCTTGTGCCCAGGCAAAGATAAGAGGCAGGATTAGTAATACGGCAAAAGTCGAAAATAATAATCCGCCAATTACGGCTCTACCTAACGGAGAAACCTGATCGCCACCTTCGCCATGACCAATAGCCATTGGCAACATTCCTGCAATCATCGCAACAGAAGTCATGATAATAGGACGAAGCCTTAAAGCTGCAGCTTCACGTGCCGATTCTAATGCATTACCATTTCGTTTTCGAAGCTGTTCTGCATTCGTAACCAATAAAACAGCATTAGCGATCGAAACCCCAACCGACATAATAATACCCATATACGATTGTAAATTTAGCGTAGAACCAGTAATTGTAAGCATTAATAATGCTCCTAAAACTACTGCCGGAACTGTTGTTAAAATCACTAACGAAACTTTGAACGACTGGAAATTAGCGGCTAACATTAAGAAGATCACAAAGATGGCAACCAATAATCCGACTTGTAAACTGCTTAATGTTTCTACCAATACTTTACTCATACCAATTGGGGTAATAAACAAACCACGTGGTAATTCTCCCAATGAGTTTATTGTTGCATTCACATCTTTTACTGCCGTTCCTAAATCGGTCTGGCTAATGTTTGCTGTAACGGTAATGTATGGCATAGCCCCTAAATTGTCATTTTCACCACTTACAAATCCAGGTGTAATTTTTGCAACGTCGCTTAAAACCGGACGAAGCGAATTTCTTAATACCGGAATTTCTCCAATATCGGTTTTACTTTTCATCTGGTTTAAAGGAACCTGAACCTGAACGTTGTAGGACAATCCGGCTCTTTCGTCGACCCAGGTATTTTTCTCGGTATATCGTGATGATGAAGTCGATGCAACTAATGATCGTGATATGTCGTTCATGTCAACGCCCAATTCGGCTGCACGGGTTCTGTCGATATCAATATTCATCGCTGGATAATGAATGGGCTGACCAATTTGTACGTCTCTGAAATAAGAGATTTTCTTTAATTTCTCGACAATTTGAGTCGCATATAATTCATTTCGCTTTTTGTCTTTTCCGGCAATACGAACTTCGATAGGAGTAGGAGATCCCTGACTCAACACTTTATCGGTCAATTCGATTGGTTCAAAAGAAAGTTTTACATCCGGAAGTACTTTTTTAATTCTCGCTCTAAAGTCGTCTTTAAAGTTGTCCATATCCGTATGATATTCTTTTAAACTCACCTGAAATACTGCTTCATGAGAACCTGCCATGAACAAATAAATCGGGTTAATCGAGAATAACGACGGGTGTTGACCAACATAAACAGACGAGATTCCGATATGTTCTTTACCCACCATTTTTTGCAATTCTTTCAAAACAATAATTGCTTTTTCTTCGGTACGTTCTAAACGGGTTCCGTCCGGAGCACGCATTCTTAACTGGAACTGACTTGAATTTACTTTAGGGAAAACATCTTTACCAATAAAATTAATAAAAAGAATTGCCAGAAGCGTAATTACAACCAAATAAACTAAAGCAGCTGCTTTTTTATAAGGGAATAATCGATCCAATGTTCTCATAAAACGGATTCTGAAACGCTCAAAAGCACCAATTTTTCCGTTATTGTCAAGATCTTCTTTTTCGACCATTGCTTTTTTCTGCGTAATCAGGTCTTTTTCAGATTCCGGGGTTAATCCGCAGGCATTAAATTCTGCTTCATCATCTGTAATATTATGTTCATGTTCGTGTTTTTCATGTCCTTTCATTAACCAGTTTGCCATTACAGGCACAAAAGTCTGAGATAATAAAAACGAAATAACCATCGAGAATCCAATTGCTAAAGCCAAAGGCAGGAACAACGCTCCCGGAATACCCACCATTGTAAAGGCTGGTGCAAAAACCGCCAAAATACATAGTAAGATCAATAATTTTGGCAATGCAATTTCCTGACAGGCATCCCAAATGGCGAGCGCCTTGGGTTTGCCCATATCGAGATGCTGGTGAATATTTTCGATCGTAACCGTACTTTCATCCACCAAAATACCAATTGCAAGAGCCAATCCGCTTAAAGACATTAAGTTGATCGTTTGCCCGAATAATTTCAGGAATAAAACTCCTGAGATAATCGAAATTGGAATCGTCAAGATTACGATCAAAGCCGCACGTCTGTCTCCAAGGAAAAGTAAAACCATTAATCCGGTTAAAACCGCTCCGATAATACCTTCTGTAATCAAACTTTTTACGGAATTAATTACATAAACCGACTGGTCAAATTCATAAGATAATTTTACATCTTCCGGTAATGTACTTTGGATTTTAGGCAGTTCCGCTTTTAATTTCTGAACCACATCCCAGGTCGAAGCATCTCCGGCTTTTGCAATACTAATATAAACCGAACGTTTTCCGTTTACCAAAGCGTAACCTTGTGTAATATCGGCACCATCTTTTACTGTGGCAACATCGCCTAATTTTAAGTTTTGAACGCTTCCTTTAAACAACGGAATATTCTCAAAATCCTTAACTTCTTTAATCGTATTATTTGTTGGCGTAATGTAGTTTACATCGCCCATTCTCACGTTTCCTGACGGCGCAGTCTGGTTGTTGATACGAATCGCTTCAACCACCTGATCCGGCGTCATATTGTGCGAACGCAATAAATCAGGATCTACGTTTACCTCAATAGTTCTTGGGCTTCCGCCAAAAGGTGCCGGCGATAATAAACCCGGAATCGAAGTAAACGAAGCACGAACATAAACGTTGGCTAAATCCTGCAATTCGTTGTTTGAACGTATTTTACTGCTCAAAACCAATTGACCAATTGGAAGAGAAGAAGCATCAAAACGAATGATGAACGGAGGTTGAGTTCCGGGAGGAAATGCCGCCTGAATCCTGTTCGAAAGCGAACTTAATTCGGCTGCAGCCTGAGCCATATTTGTGTTTTCATAATAGGTTAATTTCATGATCATTAACCCTTGTATATTCTTTGTTTCCACCGATTTTACACCATTGGCAAACGGTAAAATGTTGACATAAGTCTTAGCAAAATAAGCTTCCATTTGGTCTGGTGTGTAACCTCCAAAAGGATGCGCAATATAGATAACCGGCAAGTTCATTTTTGGCAGGATATCTACCTTAATGTCTTGTATGGCACCAATTCCGAAGAAAAATAGACCCGCAACCAATACTAATATGGAGATGGGTTTGCGGAGTGCAAAACGTATTAAATTCATTGGGATCTAATTAAAATTCATTTATAAATAAGTCAAAATTACCAGTAGCAGCTACTTTAAGCAAAAACGATTGCCATACATTATTGTTGACGATATCGCGGTCAATTTCGGCACGATTCAGCGTATACAATGTTTGGGTAATATCTGTTAAATCGGTAAGTCCGTTTTTGTATAAAGTCGATTTTTGCAAATACGCTCTTTTTGCTGCATCAACCTGAATTGGCGCTTCGGCAAAATTGTCTAATGTGATTTGTATTTTATCGTCGGCAAGTTTCAATTGCGATTTCAATTCTCTGTCTGCCTGATTGTATTCTTCCTGCAAACCTTGCGAAACAAATTTTTGTGCACTTACTTGTTTGCTTGCCCTAAAAGGAGTTGTAAGGTTCCAGCTAATCCCAATTCCGACTAAATAATTGGTACGATCCGGATTTACACCATCCCAATAATTTCTATTGAAGGAAGTTTGATCCGTGATATAATCGCTGTTAAATCCTGAAGCACGCGTTTGCAAAACACCAAATGCGCTCATCGTAGGATAATAAAAACGTTTGTATAATTTTGCTTGCTGATTGCTGTAATCAATCTTAGTTTTGTAGTATTGAAGCAAAGGGTGCAGACTATCAGAAGTTGCAGTTCCTCTAAGAACTTCTTTTGGGATCTCGTTTACAAACAAAGTATCTGTAACAAAATCCTGTGGCGCAACGCCCATCAAATCAACTAATTTATTGTTTTGTTCCTTGACAAAGTTTTTAGCAAGGTTCAAAGCAATCTTGGCTTTCGAAACTTCGGCTGTAGCCAATGTAGAATCGACTCCGGCCAACAATCCGTTTTTAACTCGTGCAACGGCAGTTTTCTTAAAAACTTCGGCACGGCTTAAATTCTTTTGCTGCGAAATCAATAATCTTTGGCTTGCCAGTAAATTCAAATAAGCAGCTGAAATTTTGATTTCCTGCTGAAATTGCTCTTGTTTGAGGTCATTTTCTTTTGCCTGAACATCTACTTTAGCCAAATTGATTCTTTCTTTGGTTTTTCCAAAAGTGAAAAAATCCCAGTTCATGTTGACCAGATATAAAGCACCAAAAGCCGAGTTCCAGTTTTGGTCCGGCAATGCAGGTCCGGAAGAAGCGGTTCCTAAACCATTAAAACCATACAAAGCACCGTTTTGCCCGTTGATGGTTCCGTAATCTTGTTGTGCCGATAAATTTAGATTTGGCAAATAATCACGCTTGGATTGCTTGAGGCTCTCGCGTGATGCATTCGTGTAATTGCTTTTTGCTTTGATGGAACCGTAGTTTTCTAAACCTGTTTTTATAGCTTCTTTTAAAGTCAGGTTTTGAGAATAACTACCACAGGCAAAAATCAAGAAAACTAACAAAGTAATTTTTCTGAAGTACATAAAATTAGTGGTATGAAATTATCTAACAAAATTATTTGTCTTACTTCAATTTGACCGCCAATAAATGATGTACTGCGATAATAAATGACCAATTGAATTTGTCATTTATTGGGAATTTAAATTAAAAATTAGTGGTTAATTTGTAGACTATTTAAATTTTAAAAATGAATAAAAAATTTGATAACATATTGGATAACAAATGGTGGCAGGAGATTGCCGTTGTTGCCTTTTCATTTACGATCTATACGTTAAAAAATGACTGGATGTTATTTAGTTCTTTAGCCTCCATATTAATGGGTGTGTTTTTCTATTTTATTTTATACATGCACGCTCAATTTAACCGTTTCTTTCTTTTGCCAATTCTTTTTAAAACTCAACGTCCTTTAACTTATATATTTTTAACGCTTTTTGGGGTTTTTGTTTTCTCGATAGTTTTATACGAGATCATGATGCTCGACATGTTTAGCAATTGCCGTTTGTATCAAAATTCGCATCAGCGCAGTTATATGTATCAACTGGCAAGTGTTTTAGGAACATTGGTTTGTATTTTGAGCCCTATAATTGTATTTAAATTCTACAGGATTCATAGAAAACAAACTGATGAAGCATTATTGTTTAATGAAATGCAGTTGAATTCGCTGAAAGGACAATTAAATCCTCATTTTTTATTTAATACCTTTAATACGCTTTACGGCATAAGTCTGGAATTTCCGGAAAGAACACCGGATCTTATCATGAAAGTGTCACAGTTAATGCGTTATCAACTGGAAAGCAACAGTAAAAAATGTGTTTCTCTTGAGGATGAACTGGAGTTTATAAACAGTTATGTTCAGCTTGAAAAAGAAAGGGTAGGATACCGTTGCGACATTACTTATGATTGTAAAATCGATAATGAAAACGCGTATAAAGTTTCGCCAATGCTGTTGATTGCTTTTATCGAAAATGCTTTTAAGCACGGAACATGCGCTATCGAAAAGTGCTTTGTGAGGATTATTATTACAGTCGAAAACGGTTTATTGCATTTGCATGCCGTAAACTCTATACCAACGAAAAAAACAGATGTAGTTTCGACTAAAATTGGCTTGAAAAACACAATCGAACGTTTGAATTTGATTTATGGAAAAGACTATAAATTAGATATTCAGGACGATAAGAACACTTATATCGTAGATTTGAAACTGCAGTTGAAAAAGTTTGTAGAATGAGAGAACCCAAAAAATGTATAATTGTAGATGATGAACCGGCAGCACATTATGTGTTGGCGAATTATATCAAGCAAAATCCACAATTAGAGTTGGTTTTTCAAGGATATAATGGTATCGAAGCAATGAATTATCTTCGTGAAAATCCGGTTGATTTAATGTTTTTGGATATCAATATGCCGGAGATTTCAGGAATGGAATTGCTAAAGATTCTACCAACGCATCCTAAAACGATCCTGACAACGGCTTATTCTGAATTTGCTCTTGAAAGTTATGATTATGGTGTAATAGATTATCTCTTAAAACCAATTTATTTTCCAAGGTTCTTAAAAGCAATTGATCGTTTTTTTGCAACTGAATCCTTAAAAACAAAGACAGAAGAAACGATTGTAAATTCTGTTAGCGTTAAAGTCGATGGTTATTTTATGGATATCGAATTAGATCAACTTTTGTTTGCACAGAGTTTTGGTAACTATGTAAAACTACACACGATAAAAAGAACGTATCTCGCTTCGATTACAACCAGTGAGTTAGAGAAATGTTTGCCGGAGAAAAACTTCATGCGCATTCATAAATCATACATTGTAGCATTGGATAAAATAGATACAACAGACAAAGATTTTGTTGTGATCAAAAATGAAAAACTTCCGGTTGGGATTACGTATAAAAGAGAATTATCTGACCGATTAAAGAAATAAACTTTAGAAATAAATTTGCTTACTAATTCAATTATTTCAAAAAAAGAGCCTGCAAGATTAATTTCCGGCAGGCTTTTTTGATTTTAATATATTGGAAAACAAGTGATTTTTTCTCTACGATTTTTTTATCTCTTATCTTTAGTTTTTTATTTTAGCTGAAAGTGTTGTTTCCAGACCGGCAGATTTACTCCTTTAAAAACAAGCCATAAACTCAATGATAATTCAGCAAGCAAACACGGCATTAATATGGCGATACTTGAAAGCTGCGGAATAAGGATTAACGCAAAACTGTTAAACAAATAACAGATTCCTGCAATTGCCATTAAAACTCCAATTGTTTTAGGGAAATATCCGGATTTAAAAATTAAATAACCTTCAAACAGACATACAAACCCAAAGAAAATCAGTCCAACACCAAAGCCAAAATCGTGCAGTTTAATCGAAAGATAAGATAAAGTATGCAATTGATCCGGTGTAAAAGATTTTAGATATGCAGCATCACCCAGAAAGAATAATGCAGCTAAAAGATTTAACTTATTCGCAACCAATACAGCAGTTTGTATCAAATTGAAAGACAAATTAAGCAAAGCCAGTTTTTTGCTTATAGGTTTTAAAAGATAATAAAGAATAATCATTACAGGCAGATCGCAAATTTGCATGATCAGGTCAGCTGTAATTCCAATTTTCCACAAAAACTCGGCATGTATAATATTGTTTGCTGTGGCAGTTGCATCTCCGGAAACAAAAAGTTTATTTCTGACAAATGTTTCGGCACAAAATCCCATAACTATTATAACCAGGTATAATATTCCGGCGATGCGGGCATAAAGCTGCGGTGAATTTTCAAAATGTTTTAGGTTGAATTTCATTTTTTTAAGGTTTGGTTTAACGTAAGACGTGCTAAAGTAAAAATTGTTACCGTCTATTTTAACATTTTTTTATAATTTGATATTTACTTCAAAATAAAGTAGTAATTTTAATACGTTATTTTGAAAATTGTTAATTTAAAATCGGGAATCATGAAAAATATTTTCTTTGCTATTGCCTTTTTATACAGTAGTTTTTTGATTGGGCAAAATGGAGTTTCTCCTAATAAAGCAGTCACTCCGCCAGAAATAGTGGTGTTTGCTTTTCAAAAAGAATATCCTGGTAAAGTACCGGTTTGGACTATGGAATATGTGGGTGATGACGATGACGAAATTCGATATGAAGCAAAATATACAACTGATAAAAAGACAAAAGCATTAGCGGTTTACGATAATTTGGGTGTTCTTAAAGCTTATGAATTGCAGATTCCGTTAAGCCAGCTTCCGCAGAAAGCGCAGACCTATCTTAAGAAAAATTATCCAACTAATGCCGTTAAGGAAATAGCGGTTGTAGTAGATGACAAAAACAAAACAACCTATGAAGTAGGTATACAAAAAGACTCCAAATTTTATGATGTTGTCTTTGATAAAAATGGAGGTTTCGATGTCATTGTCGAAAAAGATTAATACGGAATACTTACTAAATTCATTATATTTAATGACAAACCCGACAGATTTTTTAATCTGTCGGGTTTTGTTTTGTTGTAGCATAATAAACCCGACAGGTTTTTAAAACCTGTCGGGTTTAAAAAAGTGAATTATAATTCACAATTAATAATTATTTTAAAGCATCATTCCTCCAGAAACTTCAATACGCTGCGCATTTACCCATTTTGCATCTTCGGTACATAAAAAAGCAACAACACCGCCAATATCATCCGGTAAACCCACTCTGCCTAAAGCGGTAACTGATGCAATTTGTTGGTTCATTTGCTCATTATCACGAACAACTCCACCACCAAAATCAGTTTCAATAGCTCCGGGAGCCACAACATTTACCCTGATTTTTCTTTGACCTAATTCTTTCGCCTGATATTTTGTTAAGGTTTCAATTGCGCCTTTCATAGCAGCATATGCTGCGTAACCAGGAAATGAAAAACGTGCTAAACCGGTTGAAATATTTACAATTCCGCCACCGTCATTTATAATAGTCAAAGCTTTTTGAGTCAGGAAAAATGGTCCTTTAAACTGAATATTTGTCAATTGATCAAATTCTTCTTCTGTCGTTCCAATAAATGAATTGTGAATTCCTATCCCGGCATTGTTTACCAAAAAGTCAAATTTATCTGTTTTAAAAGTATTTTTTAAAACCTCTGAAACATTAGTGAAAAAGCCGTCAAATGTACCTGATTCAGCTACATTTAATTGTAATGAAGCCGCTTTTTGGCCTAAATTTTCGATCTCTTTTACAACAGCATCAGCTTCCTCTTTTTTACTGTTGTAGGTAATGATTACATCGATTCCTTTTTTTGCAATTGCGATTGCCATATTTTTCCCTAAACCTCTGCTACCGCCTGTAACAAGAGCTATTTTTGTATTTACTGCCATATTTATTTATTTGTTTTTATGTGAAATGTGATTTGTGAAATGTTAGATGTTAGAAGTAAAATGTGATTTGTGATACTTAGTATGTGAGATGTTTTAGTATAAAGTATTTTACAAATCACATTTTACATTTCACAAGCTTACAAATTAGAATGTAATGCGTTAAATGATGCTTTCAGCTCAGGAACACTTGCATTGATTCTTGTTGCGCTGGTTCCAAAAGTAAGTTCGTCTTTGCCGTCTTTTAATTGCTCAAAAATAGAGGCGATAAAATCACTTACCGCCGGATGTACGTCGTGTAAACCAACACCTCCTAAATCTGTATTTAATGCAGGCGGAATAATTTCGATTACTTCAATATTTTTACCTTTTAATATATGACGAAGTGAAATAGTGAATGAACGGAAAAATGCTTTGGTAGCTGAATAAACCGGAACTTTTGCAAATGGAGAAAGTGATAATCCGGAAGTTACATTCATTACGGTTGTAAGCGACTTTAACTGAATAAAAAGAGAAGTTAAATGTAAAGGAGCTTCTATATTTGTTGCGATTTCAGTTTTGGCACTTTCGAAAAAGTCTACATCTGTAACCGAAACCCATTTTTGAATTCCTGCATTATTAATTAAAACATTTAAATCGCTGTGATTTTCTGCAATCCATTCGTAAAGTGCTTTGCGTTCAGCTTCGATTGCCAGGTCGCATACTTTTGTAATTACGGTTGGAAATTTTGCTTTAACTTCATTTAAAACAGATTCACGTCTGCCGCAAATAATTACAGTGTTATTTTCCTCAATAAATCTTTCGGTTAATCCAAGTCCAATACCAGTTGCACCGCCAGTAATTAGAATTTTGTTGTTTGATAAGTTCATCTTTTTCGATCTTTTAAATTGATAAGACAAAGGTAGGAGCGAAGTAGGTTTGGGAATTTGTAAATATCAAATCGATGTTTGCGAAATTCAAATCAGGAGTAAAAGATTTGAGGTTACTATTCTGCAACAATCGACAATCTAAAATCAGAATCTACAATCTAAAAGCCAAAGGCGTAAAAGAAGTTTGTTTTTTGAAGAAATTAGAAAAATGCGCCAATTCTTCAAAACCTAGTGAAAAAGCTATCTCAGAAATGTTCCAATCTGTTTGTTTTAAAAGGATTTTGGCTTCATTCGTTAATCTTGTACTGATCAATTCGGTTGTGGTTTTTCCTGTATTTTCTTTTAGAACTTTATTCAAATGATTGACGTGAACTGATAATCGTTCAGCAAAATCTTTGGCAGTTCTCAATTCTAATCGTTGATTTGGTGATTCAATTGGGAATTGTCTTTCCAGTAATTCGGCAAATAAAGAAGAAACTCTTGCTGCTGAATTATGCTTAGAATATAAGGCGGTTATAGGTTGTAATTTTTGTCCAAAGTGAATTAACTCTGCTACATAATTCCGAATCAGATCGTATTTATAGATATAATCAGAATTGATTTCTTTTTGTATTTTATTGAAAATCAATTCAACTTCAAGAACTTCTTCATCTGTAAGCTGAAAAATAGGATAACCGTCTGAAGCAAAAATTGGCAATTCGTCTAAGTCAATTCCGCTTTTGTTTTTCGATAAAAACTCACTCGTAAAAACACAAAACTGGCCGGATTGATTGGTGTCTTGCGGCAGATAATTGTATGGGATTTTGGGTGTAGCAAATAAAAGTCCCTGCTTTTCGATATTAATTATTTTATCAGCATATTCAGCACGATTGTTCCCTTTTATCAAGCTGATTTTATAATATGCACGTCGGTCATAAGGCATTACCGACTTTCCCTGCATGCGTTCTAGAAGTTCCCTAATGTCGAATACATTAAAATGACCAATCTCTTTTTTGATGTCATTGGGTAATAATGAACTCGGATCAATTGAAGAGCCTTTTGTAATATCCTGATAAAACGAATCGAGTGATTTCATAAGAGTGAATTGTAAAATTCAAATATACGAAAATATATAAAAGTTTTTTTAGTTTAAAGTTTCATGTTTTAGGTTGTTTGATTTTGTATTTTATTTAAACTCAAGAATCTTAAGGTTTTTCGGGGAGTTCACAAAGTTTTCTTTAGCAAATTAAACATACAGTTTGTCGTTCCTCGAAATGACACAAAATGCGAATAATTCTTTTTTATAAACTCTGCGAAAAGGCTAACCAACCTCGCGCCGATTAAAATTTTAAAATAAACTTCCCTGAACTAATTCCGGCTGAGGATTACTGCCAAATGAAAAAGTATCGATTACAAAAAACTGTTTTTTAATTGGATCCAATTCACGCAAAACAATATTGTTACATAAAAAATTAAGATCAATAGTAGTAAAAAGCTGTGAGGCTATTTTGATATTCTCGGGAGTTAGCTTTCGGCCAATTGACATATGCGGATCGTCACTTTTTTTCAATTTTAAGGCTTTTAAAGTTTCCTGCGTTTTTTTTAGAATCTGCTTTAAGTTGATTTTTGAGACATCATTTGGAGCAATAAAAAAAGCGCCGCTATTTTCATAATAGTCAAAATGATCTAAATAAGACTGAAAAGGAGTAAAGGTATCAGCAATTTTAAACAATTTCAGCTTGATTTTTTCTATTTCAGATTCTTCAATTGTAAATTCGCAAATAGTAATATGCGCGACAGAATTACAGCTGTTATACCATTCTATTTTACTTTTTAAAGAATCCTTCATCGTCTTGACAGAATCAATAATATCTTGCGAGGGGTAAATAGCAACTGAATATTTCTTTTCCATTTTTAGAACTTTGATTGATACAAATTTAAAATTTAAATTGTGCAGTCAAAGCACCATAAAAATAATCTTTTCCTGTACCGACTTCTTTTAAGAATGAACCCGCATTAAACCATCCTGTTTCTAATGTAAATGATAAAAAATGATTCATGGCATAATCTAAATTTGCAATTAATTGGGAACCCACAAAACGTTCTGTGGTGTTTTTTCCGGAATATAAAAGCTGCATGTTTGGCGCGTATAAACCATCGCTTATAGTTTGTCTCCAAAAAATATCATAATCAATTCCGAGACCTAATTTTTCTGTTAAATCAAAATTTATTGACGGATGAATATCAATTAAATTGGATGGACCAATCAAAGCCACCAATCCAAAATAAGCACCACGGGGATATAAGGGGTTAAAAGTTTCTAAATGGTCATCGCCGGAATTTTTATCACCAGAAATAATTTCTGTTTTTAATCCTATTTCAGGACTGAATTTTACGTTTTCAAAAGTATAACAGGCAAAAGATGAAAGTGTCCAGGCAGAAATGGTTTTCTGGTTGATTTTTCCAAATTGGTAAAGACCTTCAAAATCATATTTCCAGTTGCCTTTATTTTTCCATATTCTGGTTCCAATAGAATGTCTGTTTTCTTCTCCAATGGCATCATCAAAAACGGAACGGTTTTTCCATAATCCTAAATAATATAAATCGATATTTTCAATAAAGGGCACTTTATGAATTACAGTGTAACTTCCCCAGAATTTGGCATTTTCATTAAATTCATCATTAAATGTCCCAATTTTATTCGCAACCGGATGGGTAAAAAAAGCATCTGTCTGCCAATTGTTTTTTTTGTAGAATAACTTCATTCCGTCAAAAGCGAGTCGGTTATTCGGACCTTCACGAACAGCAACCAAACGCTGAGAACCGTACATCATTTCCTGTCTTCCGGAACGCAATGTAAGTTGCTCGTTTTTATCGTGAATAAAATCAATGTCCAGAAATGCCTGATGAATATCGAGTTGGTTTTCATCTACCGGACTCGGATCGATTTTACTGTTTGCGAGACTGCTTTGCAATTCAAAAAAAGTTCTGAAAACCCCTAAATGAATATCGGCGTGAAGTAAATAACGAGAAAGTAAATATCCATCGCCTTCATCAGAATCATCTCCCCATTTGTCATTTACGGTATAGGTGTATTGCCATCTCGCTTCGCCACCAATAGTGGCGAAGTAATGGCTATTTTTGCTTAACGGAATATATTTTATTTTCTCGTATGCGCTTTTAGTCGAATCTGTTTTTAAATAGGTCACATCATCGTCATACCGCAATTTTTGAAATACAGGTTTTTGTTGTGCATTTGCAATCGAAATAAATCCCAAAAGCAACAATAATCGGAACAAGGTATTCATAATTTAATTTTTTTGATAACCTCCAAAATAGTTTATAGGACTCCAATCCGGAATTGCTTTTGGAGTTGGTGGTGCAAAGGATCTAAAATCAGTATCAGCATACACTACTTTACCGTTTACAACTGTAAGTTTTGATTCTATGTTTAAGATTTTTTCTTCGGGAGTATTAAAATAATCGTCAGAAAGTATGGCAAAATCTGCCAGGTTGTTTGCAGTAAGCATTCCGCGGTCTTTCTCTAAATTAATTAATTGTGCACTTCCGTAAGTAAATAATTTTAATGCTGCTGTTCTGTCCTGAATATTTTCATCTGCCATATATTTCAGTCCGCCCAAAGTTTTTCCTGTTGTTAACCAATACAAACCAACCCATGGATTGTAGCTGGCAACACGGGTTCCATCGGTCCCCATTCCGACTTTGATTCCCATTTCGAGTATCTTTTTAAGCGGAACCGTGTTTGTAGCAGCTGTTTTTCCGTATCTTTTTATAAAGTTTTCTCCCTGATACGCCATTCTGTGCTGAATTGCCAATCCGCCGTTTAAAGCTTTAATTCGTTTTAAGTTTTCTACAGAAACCGTTTCTCCGTGATCAAAGAACCATAAAAGTCCGTTTAGTGGTGTTTCTTTGTTAATGTCTTCAATTACATTCAGGAATCTTGTAATGCTTTCATTATAAGTGGCGTGAATTCTAAACGGCCATCTTTTTTTAATCAATAATGACAAAACTTCTTTTAATTGTCCTTCCATTGCCGGGCTTAATTCCGGTCTTGGTTTATCAAAATTTTCGAAATCTCCTGCGCTCATTACCAGGTTTTCTCCGGCTCCTTGTGCATGATATTCTACTTTAGTATCGTCATGATCGTCACAGCCTTCGCCAATTTCTACTGTACTAACCCATTTGCTGTAGTCATTTAGTTCACTTCCTGCTTTTTGGGCAAATAAGTAATAAGGCATTCTTATGGTAAGATCGCTGTCTTTGCATAAACCGTTTGTTACGCCATAATCGTCAGGGAAATTCTGGAATCCGCCGCCGGCATCGATAATGGCAGTTACGCCAAGACGATTCATTTCGGTCATAAATTGTTTGGTCGAATTTACTTTTTCATCAGGGGTTAATTCCGGAAGTTTAGAAAGTGTCGAGTATAAGATAAAAGCATTTGGCTCAGCAATTAATAATCCGGTTGGATTTCCGTTTGCATCTTTTTCTACCAATCCGCCGTTTGGATTTGGAGTGTTTGCATCAATTTTTAAAGCTGCAATTCCTGCTTTGTTCAAATAGGCGTGACCGTACAAATGCAATACAAAAGCGGGAACATCGCCTGTTGCTTCATTGATTTCTTCCAGGGTTGGCAGTCTTTTTTCTTCAAACTGATATGCATTCCAGCCTCCAACAACGCGAACCCATTGTCCTTTAGGTGTTCTTTGTGCTTGTTCTTTTAGCATTGCCAAAGCTTTTTTAAGAGTACGAACGCCATCCCAGCGCAATTCAGTATTAAAAAATCTTCCACCACGGATAATGTGCATATGCGAGTCGAATATTCCGGGAATGATTACTTTTCCTTTGGCATCAATCAGGGTTGTTTTTTTGTTTTTTAATTTTAAGATATCGCTGTTTTTACCGGTTTTCAGGATTTTTCCATCGGCAATAGCCATCGCTTCAACAATTGTATTTTTATCATCCAGTGTATGAATTACAGCGTGATGAACGATAAGTGTGGCACTTTTGCTTTGAGCGAAAAAAGGCAGGGAAAGTATTAAAAGCAATGCCGTGATTATAATTTTTGGTTTCATAATAATGGTTTTATTAAGATTTTGATAAAAAAAATGGCTGTGCGTTACACAGCCTTTCTTTTAAGAAAAAAACAGTTCGCTGATTTTACTGATTTACTATTGCGAAAACGCTGATTTTATTTATGGTTAATAAGTTTTTCAATCCGTTTTTATCTGCGTTTTCGCAAAAGCTAATCTGTTTTATCTGCGTCAATTTGATTTAGTGTTTTAGCATTTCGTGTGCATATTGAACACCAACACCGTAAGCACCACCATATTTTTTAACTAAATCTGTTACAGGTACATAAGTTTCCTGACGAGCCCAGTCGCGTTGTAATTCTAATAAATATTGTAATGAAGTTACTGGGTGAGCACCAGCCTGAACCATACGTGTTACTGCCATTTCGTGTGCTTCTTTAGAAACATCACCGCTTGCATCTGTAATTACATAAACGTCATAACCTTCGTTGATTGCTGATAATGCTGGTCCTACGATACAAACGCTTGTCCATAAACCTGCAAAAACTAATTTCTTTTTGCCTTTTGCCACTATTGCTTTATGAGCAGGAACATCTTCCCAGGTATTCATTGAAGTACGATCTATGTAGTTTGAAGTTGCTTTTGGGTAAAATTCTTCGATTTCACGAAAAACAGGTCCGCTAAATGATTTTTCGGCAACGGTTGTTACAATTGTAGGAACCTTGAATATTTTTGAAGCGCCGGCAACTAAAGCGGTGTTGTTGCGAAGCTGATCGATTGGAATGTTGTTTACTGCAAATGCCATTTGGCTTTCGTAATCAATAAGAACCAGCGTATGGTTGAAAGGATCTAATTGCGCCGGACTTGGTTTTTGAGCGAATCCTATAAAAGTTACAAATAATAATGCTGCTGTTAAAAGTATTTTTTTCATGATAATTTATTTTTGTTGTGAATAAAAGGTTTTTTTAAAATTATTTTATGTTTGATTCTCAATGTTTTGCATTCAAATAAAATGCCTTGTTTGTAATGTGTTGGTTTTAAAGGGTTTTTCAAAAAAGACAATAAAAGTCCTAACGATATATCGTCAATTTGTTATTGGATATTCGTGAATGAGTTATTTTAAAGCTTTTGATGAATTTTAAAAAGGAAAACTTTGGTACCTAAATTTTTCCTTTTAGATGTAATCGGTGCAGGATTTCTGATTTTAATAAACCGCTTCCTCCTCCAAAATGTTCAATTACTTCGACTTCGGGTTGTTGTTCTAAACAAAAAGAAGTGAACTTTTTTTCGACATGATCTTCGATTCCGGAACTTAGGAGAACAATGTCGATTTTGTGATTTTGAAAATATTCCTGAGCTTCATTCTCGTGATCGAAAGCAACAGCATTCCAATCTTCATTTGCGTTTACAAGTCGAAGCAAAATGGCCAGGATCGCTTCGTTTTTTCCGAGTAATAAGAATTCAAGAGTTTTCATAATCGTTTTTTGTTTAAAGTTGCTAAGATGCTGAGTTACTAAGTTTCTAAGTTTTTTTAGATTTTAATTTTCAGTTTTGTCAGAACTTGTAATTTGTTTTACAAATGTATTAGTTAATTAAAAAGTCATCACTTAATCTAGGACAAGAAAAAAGTTTCTAATTTTCTGAGTCGTTGCTTTTTTAATTTTCAGGTTTTTAATGAACCATTAATTTGTTTGACAAATGTATTAGTTAATTAAAAGATCTTCACTTAATCCAGGACAAGAAAAAAGTTTCTAATTTCTGAGTCATTACTTTTTTAATTTTCAGTTTTTTAATGAACTATTAATTTGTTTGACAAATCTATTGGTTAATTAAAAAGTCTTCACTTAATCCAGGACAAGAAAAAAAGTTTCTAATTTTCTTGTGACTGCCTTTTTTAATTTTTCAGTTTTTTTAAAGAACTATTAATTTGTTTGACAAATGTATGGTGTAACCAAAAGTTTTTGACTTAATCTAGAATAAGAAAGAAGCGATGTGGTGATTTTTGTAAATAATATGCCATGAAATTTAAGTAAATAAAAAACTTAACATTAAAGTTACTTTAAAAGTAAAACGTAACGTAATATAACACAGTAAATTAAGCTTGAATGATTATAAATAAGAAAAAAAAGATGCCGGGAATGAGGAAAGCCGTAATGATTTTTCTAAAGTAGAAAGTAGTTTTGCATCATAGAAATCGATGTAGATGATGTTTTTACCTTTTTGAATATCATTTTCAGATTCTCTATGTGCAACTGTTTTTGGAGAAACAATTTTTTTTTACAATGAAAGTTTGACATATTCATTTTAGGGTGAATACCTTTGTATAAGTTTGCAAGCATACAATAGTCTAATTTTTATCGGGTTTTTAGGTTTGGTTGTTAAAACTGGATCTAAAAACCCTTTTTTTATTAGCTTAATAATAAAAGTCCTGTGATCCAGAAATTAATATAATCCCAATTGATCTTGAATTTTTGAGGAGAAAAACCATAGAAATTTTTAAAAGCTGCTGAAAAATGCGACACATCTTTATAGCCGCATTTATAAGCAACTTCGCTCACAGTCGATGCTTTGCTCTTGAATAACTCTTTTGCATGCTCCATTCTGAGTTTTATAATGTAGCTTTTTACAGTAGTACCAAAACAGGCTTTAAATCCTTTTTTAAGTTTGAATTCATTCAGCGAAATCAATCTTGAAAGTTCTGCCAGTGTAGGGGCATGAACATAATCTTCGTCTAATATGAGTTTTGCCTGTTGTAATTTATTGTAATCATCTTCATCTATTTGATCTTTTTGCACAGGCAAATTGATTATTGCTTCAAGTTGATGTACTAAAAGCTCTTTTACTTTTGTCTCGATATACATTTTTTTTAAGGCACCATTGCGGTTACAATTTTTAATTTCATGAATAACCCATTGAATTGCAGGAGTAAACGGGAGGTATTTTGAAGTAAGATAACTCGATTTCTTAAGCAGGATATTTTTGGAGAATTTTTCATGAAGTTCCCAATCTTCATTGATGATCTGATAATAAAAGTCTTTTGATAATATAATTGACAAATAATTAATCTGCTCAAAAGCCGGAATTTTAAAAGTGGCTTTATAGTTTGTGGTATAAAATATATTGTGTGTATTTTCTTTAGAATATTTTTCAGATTCTAATTGATCGATATGCGCTTCGACATTGTTACAGCAAATAAAATTCATGACTACAGTTTCTTCGTCAATTTCGAATACAATGGTTTGCGGGGTCGAAAAATACATCTGAGTATCAAGTATAACCATTCCTTGAGTAATAAGATGGCTGCTTTTTATAATTTCAGAATCACTGTTTTTTATATTGATACTTTCTGCTGTCAATTGATTTTTAGAGTAATAATTATCGCCAATTTCAATTTTGATAATTGAGTTTTCGTGTGCTAAAATTTTCGATCTGATTTTCAAAATATAATCCGTTTTTACAAAATAATAATCCGTTTTTCCCTATCTTTTTTCAAGTTGTTGATGGTACTTTTGCGGCAAAGTTATTTATAATTAGTCTAATTAAAGATATGACAACTCACAAATTTTTATTTTTTAGTATATTTTTTCTCTTTTCGTTGGTATCATTTTCTCAGCAAAATCAAGGAGTTTCAGTTTCAGGACAGGTTATCGAAAATTCCGGACAAACAATTCCTTATGCTTCAGTTGCAATTGAAAAAACTGATTTAAGCATGATTGCAGATGAAAACGGAAAGTTTGTTTTTAAAAATATAACACCAGGAAAGTACACTTTAAAAATTACGGCAATTGGTTTTGCAACTCAAAAAAAACATGTCGAAGTTTCTGATCGTGATTCAAATTTTTCATTTCAGTTAGAAAGCGAATTAAATGAGCTGGAAAACATAACCGTTTTAGGACGTTCGCAAACAGATAAAGTAAATAAACAATCGTATAGCGTAACTGCAATTGATGCTAAAAAACTGCATAATTCTACATTAGATCTGGCGCATGCCTTAGACAGGGTTTCCGGAGTTCGTGTTCGTGAAGCGGGAGGTGTAGGTTCAAGATCTGAACTTTCTATTAATGGTTTTCAGGGTAATCAGGTAAAGGTGTTTATTGACGGAGTGCCTATGGATAATTTTGGATCGTCGTTTCAAATGAATAATATTCCCATAAATCTTGCAGATCGTGTAGAAGTTTACAAAGGAGTTGTGCCCATATGGTTAGGCGGCGATGCGCTGGGCGGAGCAGTAAATATTGTTACCAACAGCAAACCAAGAACTTTTGTAGATGCGTCATATTCTTTTGGATCATTTAATACACATCGAAGCAGTATAAACGCAGGATATACTTCTAAAAGTGGTTTTACTACTGAAATCAATGCTTTTCAGAATTATTCTGATAACAATTATTGGGTAAATGTAGACGTAGCCGATTTGAATACAGGGGCTTATTTTCCTAATCAGCGTGTAAAAAGGTTTCATGATAAATACCGAAACGAAACTGTGATTGTGAATATTGGTCTGACAGGAAAAAAATATGCAGATAAATTATTATTCGGTTTTACAGCCGGAGAAAATAAAGCCGATATCCAGACCGGGGCCAGAATGGTAAGTGTATTTGGACAGGTGTATCGAAAAGGAAACATTTTGATGCCAACTTTAAAATATCAGGTAAAAGATCTGTTTACAAAAGGCCTTAATTTGAATCTTACCGGAAATTTCAACTTTGGTGAAGAACAAAATGTAGATACAGTTTACAGAAGATACAATTGGTTTGGCGATTATAGAGAATATGCAGGTTTAGGCGGGGAGAGAAGTCGTACACTGCGAAAATTTAAAAACAATAATGGTGTAACAACAGCTAATGCTACTTATGCTTTGGGAGAAAGACACTCTTTTATGCTTAACAACACTTTTACGACTTTTGATCGTAAGGAAAGTGATGAGCTGGTTCCGGAATCATTAGTTTATAAACAGCCTAAAAAAACGCAAAAGAACGTTTTAGGAATGGGATATAAATTTGATTATAATGAAAAATGGAGTACTTCTGTATTCTTAAAAGACTATTCCTTAAAAACCACTTATTCCAGAAGTTATAATCCGTCTGGAAATGCAGGAGATATTGCGTACCAACAATATGTAGATCATACGACAACTACCGGTTATGGCGCAGCAACGAGTTATTACTTAAGGCATAATCTACAACTAAAAGCTTCATTCGAAAAGAGTTACCGATTGCCAACTCCAGAAGAAATTTTTGGAAATGTAAATGATAATTTAGAAGGAAATCTTGCCTTAAAACCTGAAACCAGTAACAACTTTAATGTAGGTGCAAGTTATCAGACGAGCTTTAATAAAGTAAACGCTTTATCGTTTGATGTCAATCTTTTGCATAGAAATGCGACTGATTTTATTCGTCCAACACTTAATAATAATCAAACCATGACTACCAATGTTAATCAGGGCAAGGTTACTAATTATGGTATAGATGGAGAGATTCGATATTCGTACAAAACGAGATTTACGGCGGGATTGAATGCAACGTATCAAAATATTCGAAATATGACTGAATATGAACCGAATCAAAATTATGTTTCTCCTTTTTACAAAGACAGAGTGCCTAATATGCCTTTCCTTTTTGGTAATGCCGATGCGACTGTGTTTTTTAATGATCTTATAAAAAAAGGAAATAATCTATCTGTTGGCTACAATTTATTATACGTGCACACCTACTATTTGTCTTGGCCAAGTATGGGAAGCAAGGATAGTAAATTAGAAATTCCGCAGCAATTCAGTCACGATATAAATGCTGTTTATACACTGGCAAACGGAAAATACAATATTGCTTTAGAATGTAAAAATCTATTGGATAATAAGCTTTATGATAATTTTTCGCTTCAAAAACCAAGTAGAGCATTCTATATAAAATTCAGATATTTTTTTACCAAATCACATAATTAATTTAAATACAAATACACAATAACATGAAAAAAAATAGCAAATTAGCTTTATTAGCTTTGGTCGCATTTACAACATTCTCTTGCAGCAGCGATTCTGATAAATCAGGAAATGAAACAGGTGGAGGAGTTGATACAGGAAAAACAAAATATATCATTACAGCCACTACAGGAGCAGCAGGAATTGCAGATTATTTATTGACGACTGATGATATTTCTAAAGGATCAATTACTACAACAGGAAACGGAATTGAGCAAGATGGTTCATATCGCTATTATATTACGGCTCAAAACAACTTTTTTAGTTTATTATACGGACAAGGAAATCCGGGAGCTGTAACGACTTATAACTTAACTACTGAAGGAAAACTGGTTAAGAAATCAGATTTTCAGGCAGAAACAGTGCACGTTTTTGCGGCTGTAAACAAAGATATATTAACGATTAAAGTACCAAGAAGCGGTGCTGCTTCTATTGCTTCTATGTATAAAATCGATGCCGAAAAATCATTAATTACCGGCGAAGCACAACAAGACACTAAAAAATTGGCAGGAAACGGCGAAAGAGCGTTTTTTACCTGGGCAACTCAGGTTGGTGATAAAGTATTTATGCCGTATATGAGTATAAAAGGTGACGGAGTTGATAATTTTGGTACAGTAAATCCGGATAGTACATGGGTTGCGGTATACAATTATCCGGAACTTAAATTAGAAAAAGTAATCAAAGATAACCGTACAAGTTATTTAGGGGCTTATTTTACAAATGGTCTTTATCAGGATGAAAATGGAGATGCTTACGGATTCTCCAGTGCTGCAGCAACCAGTAATTCGGTTTTAACGTCTACTAAACCATCTGCAGTAGTGAAAATTAAAAAAGGGACTACAGAATTTGATAAAACCTATTTCTTTAATGTAGAAGAAAAATCAGGTGGATATAAAATTGCCTCATCAAGCTACATTTCTAAAGGAAAAGTTTTATTGCAAATGTATGGTACTCCGGGAACCAATAAAGGAGCGGCAAAACTTGCAGTTGCTGATGTGTATGCACAAACCTTTACATGGGTAAAAGATGCGCCTTTAGAAATTAGTTTTACAACAGTAAACAGATATAATCTTGTTTCTGAAGATGGTAATTCTGCTGTTGTAGGGATCAATACTCCTGAAGGAAACTGGATTTATACTATTAATGGTACAACTGGTGTAGCTACAAAAGGTATGAAAGTTGAAGGCGGTCAAATCACTGCAATTGCAAAATTAAAATATTAAAAATTGGTTTCTTTTGAGCCGTAGGCCTTTCGGGGCCTGCGGTTTTTTTATTTATCTTTTATACGCTACAAAATATGTTTTCTTCATCAAAATCAAATCCTAATAAGAAAAAAAGTAAAAAATCGCTTTTTAAGCGCGTCATGGCCTGGCTGCATTTATGGCTTGGTTTGGCATCCGGAATTATTGTTGTTATTGTGAGTGTAACAGGTTGCATTTATGTTTTTGAAAATGAAATTAAAGATTTTATTGAAGACTGGCGTTTTGTAGAACCTCAGGAAAAAGCTTTTTTACTGCCGTCGCAATTAATTACAATTGCTGATAAAACCATGAAAGGCAAACATGCAACAAGTGTTACTTTTGGAGCCAAAGACGACGCTGCTATTGTGGGTTATTTTACTCAGAAAAAGGAAGGTGGTAAAGATAAAGAGGGCAAAAATTCTGGTAAAACAGGAGAAGGTAAACAAAGAAAACAAAATCTTGCCCAAAGCGATAAAACAAAATCACCCGAAAAAGGACAGGGTAAAGGGAAAGAAAAAGGTAAAGAAGAAAAATCAAAAAACAGAAGAGGCGGTATTTTTACCAGCGTTTACATGAATCCTTATACGGGTGAGGTATTAAATGTAAAATCAGTTTCAAGAAGTGATTCTCCTGATTTTTTTAGATTTATCTTAAATGGTCACCGTGCTTTGTGGCTGCCTTATGATATTGGTCGACCAATTGTGGGTGTGGCAATCCTAATTTTTGTTTTCTTATTAATATCTGGAATAGTTTTGTGGTGGCCTGTAAAATGGATCAAATCAATTAGGGATAAAAGTTTTAAAATCAAATGGTCTGCAAGTTTTAAGCGCGTTAATTATGATATGCATAATGTACTTGGTTTTTATAGTATGATTTTTCTTTTGTTCATCTCTTTTACAGGTTTAGTCTGGAGTTTTGGCTGGTGGAGTAAATCTTTATATTGGGTAACATCCGGAGGAAAACCTTTAGTTGAAAGCAGGGAATCTCCAAAATCTGACACAACTCATGTTAAAACCTTTGAATTATCTACGGTCGATAAAGTTTTGTTGAATATCACAAAAGAAAACCCTCAGGCTGCAGGAATTTTAGTGACTGTACCGGAGAAACCGGCAGACGTTATTGGCGCATTTGTTTACAAACAAAAAAATACGTTCTATAATATGGACCGTTACAGTTTTGATCAGCAAACACTTAAAGAAATTTCGATAAAAACACCATTTTCGGGTAAATATATAGAAGCGAATATTCCGGATAAAATTCGAAGAATGAATTACGATATTCACGTAGGAAGTGTTTTGGGACTTACTGGAAAGTTTATGGCATTTTTTGCCAGTTTAATTTCTGCTAGTTTGCCTATTACCGGATTTTTAATTTGGTGGGGAAAACAGAAATTTGGAAAAAAACCGGCTACATCTTCAAAAGTTCCTGCAAAAAGAACTCCTGTTATAAAACCTAAAGCAGTTCCTGAAAAGGAATTATCTCTTTAAATATCTTATAAGATACTGTTTTTGATTTTTTTTTGATGTTAATTAAAAAGGCGAAACTTTATTAGTTTCGCCTTTTTCGTTTACTGTTTTTATAAAAGATAACCGTGAGTTCTAAGCCATTCTTCGCAATCTCTCGTCCAGAATTTACTGGTGTCTTTTACTCCTAAACCAAAACCGTGTCCGCCTTTTTCATAGATATGTAATTCAGCCGGAACTGCATTTTTTTTAAGTGCCAAATAAAAATTAATACTGTTTTCAGGTAAAACAACTGTATCATCTGTAGCATGTACTAAAAATGTTGGTGGAGTCTGAGCGGTAACTCTTTTCTCGTTAGAAAATGAATCCAATAATTCCGAAGAAGGTTTATTGCCCAATAAGCTCACTTGCGATCCTTTGTGTGTAATGTCATTTTGCATGGATATTACTGGATAAATCAAAAGTGAAAAATCCGGACGTGCACTTATTTTAGATGCTTCATAAACTTTGTCATCGTAATGAGTGGACAAAGTCGATGCTAAATGTCCTCCGGCAGAGAATCCCATAATACCAATTTTAGTGGGATCAATATTAAATTTTGCGGCATTTTGTCTCACATAACGCACTGCTTCCTGAGCATCCTGTAATGGGCCAATATTTTTATTTTTCATGATTTTATCGCTCGGCAGTCTGTATTTTACCACAAAAGCTGCGATTCCTAAACTGTTAAACCATTGGGCGACTTTTGTGCCTTCTTTATCAATAGCAAGATGTTGATATCCTCCTCCCGGGAAAATAAGAACTGCAGCCTGATTGGGTTTGCTTTGTGCCGGTAAAAAGACACTTAAAGTAGGTATTGTAACTAAACTTGTGCTTTGTACTTTACCATCAGTAATGCTTTCGTTTTCCTTATAATCAGATGCTTTTATTTCGCCGGGGATTTTATCCCAAAGCGGAATGATCTGGTTTTGAGTTTGTGCCTGAATTGTAATTCCTATAAATAATGCAAGAATTAATAATGCTTTGTTCCAGTGGTAATTTTTTAAAGTTTTCAATTTTATAATGAATTAGTTGAATATTATTTTTTTAGGACAGACTTCCAAAAATAGAACTTTTTTATTGATTGAGTAGTTAAATAAGGTTAAAACGCCATTTTTATTTTCAAAAGAATGGAGCATTGATTATGCATTTGAAAGTGTTGGTTTCAGTACAATTTTACCCCTAAATAAGGACAAATTTCGCATGATAGCTTTTAACAAATATATTGTTTAATGTGTAATTTTGTATTAGTTTTTTTACTTGATGTGTTTATTTAAGAGGTTAAAATAATTTTTTTTACAATTTATTTGGAATATAAAGATTAAAAACTATATTTGTGCAATCGATTACATTAATTTGATTTGTTGTATTTAATGCATTGATTTTAATGTCTTTGTATTGGGTTTTGATTAACGAGTTAAATGACCAAAAAAATATCAATTTATAATCACCTTTACTATGAACCAACCACCAGACGCAGTTATCAGCCAAAACAAGAAATCTACCGGAACCTATCGATGGAGTATTTGCGCATTATTATTTTTTGCAACAACTATTAATTACTTAGACAGACAGGTTCTTTCCTTGACATGGAGTGATTTTATTGCGCCTGAATTTCATTGGACAAATAATGATTACGGAAATATTACAGCATTATTCTCTATTTTTTATGCTGTTTCTTTATTGTTTGCCGGTCGATTTGTAGACTGGTTAGATACTAAAAAAGGATTTCTTTGGGCAATAGGTATATGGTCTTTAGGAGCTTGTCTCCATGCATTTTGTGGTATTGCAACTGCCGGTATCATTACAGGAAACTGGTTTGTAGGTTTTGAAGGTGCAAAAGACGCAATTGATCTTGTTCAGGATACCGGAATGGTAATTAATGTAAGTGTTACATTATTCATTTTTGCCCGTTTTGTTCTGGCAGTAGGTGAGGCAGGGAACTTTCCGGCAGCGATTAAAACCACAGCAGAATATTTTCCTAAAAAAGATAGGGCTTTTTCGACTAGTATTTTTAATGCAGGTGCAACTGTTGGAGCATTGGCAGCCCCTATATCGATTCCATTTATTGCTAAATCCTTCGGATGGGAAATGTCTTTTATTATCATTGGGGCTTTAGGTTTTGTATGGATGGGTTTTTGGATTTTTATGTATGATAAACCGGAACGTCACCCAAAAGTTAGTCCTGAAGAATTAGAATATATTCGACAAGATGATGTTGCAGATAGTAAATTAGTAGGTTATATACCTGAAACTACTACTAAAGTATCTTTTGTAGAGTGCTTTAAATACAAACAAACCTGGGCTTTTGCTTTTGGTAAATTTATGACAGATGGTGTTTGGTGGTTCTTTTTGTTCTGGACTCCGGCGTATTTAAGTTCTGTTTACGGAATGGATTCTACTCAGGCCGCTTTGCCATTGTTTGTGTTATATATGATTACACTACTTTCTATAATTGGAGGCTGGCTTCCAACTTATTTTGTAGAGAAAAAAGGAATGAACCCTTATGAAGGAAGAATGAGAGCGATGTTAATTTTTGCCTTCTTCCCATTATTAGCCTTAATAGCACAACCGTTAGGATATATAAGTTACTGGATTCCGGTAATTATCATTGGTATTGCAGGAGCGGCGCATCAATCGTGGTCAGCAAATATCTTTACGACTGTTGGAGATATGTTTCCTAAAAAAGCAATTGCAACAATTACAGGAATTGGTGGTCTTGCCGGAGGTGTAGGATCTACCATCATCAATAAAGGTTCAGGAGTATTGTTTGACCATGCCAAAGAAACCAATATGTCATTTATGGGCTTTCACGGAATTGAAGCCGGATATTTTATCATTTTCTCTATCTGTGCCGTTTGTTATTTAACAGGCTGGATCGTAATGAAAACATTAGTGCCTAAATACAGTCCAATTACTAATCTTTAATATTTATAATGCAATAATACCACCAACTAACTAACCCAACCAAAAACCAACCAACATCATGAATCAAGCTAATGCAGCAATCGGTAAATACCGCTGGACTATTTGTAGTTTAGTATTTTTTGCAACCACTGTTAATTATCTGGATCGAAATGTAATAAGTTACCTGCGTCCTTTTTTAGCAGAAGCTTTTCACTGGACGCCGGAACAAGAAGTGATTGATTATTCGAATATTGAGTTGGCTTTTAAAATTGCATATGCAATGGGAATGCTTGTTGCAGGTGGGATTATTGATAAATTAGGAACAAAATTAGGATATGCAATTGCAACCGGTTTGTGGAGTTTAGCTGCCATTGGTCACGCATTTGCAACCGGAACAGGAGGTTTTTTAATAGCACGTGTATTTTTAGGAATTACCGAAGCAGGAAATTTTCCTGCGGCTATAAAAGCAACAGCCGAATGGTTTCCGCAAAAAGAAAGAGCATTAGCAACCGGAATTTTTAATTCAGGAAGTAATATCGGGGCCATTATTGTGCCGTTATCTGTTCCTTTTATAGCAGAAAATTATGGATGGCAATGGGCTTTTATCCTTACCGGAATTGTTGGTTTTGTGTGGCTGGCTTTATGGTTTCTTTTTTATGAAGTGCCTCAAAAGCAAAAACGTTTGTCTCAGGCAGAATTGGAATATATTACGGCTGATCAGGTTGTAAAAGAAGAAGTTGAAGATACTGAAAAAGTCTCCTGGATAAAATTGCTTTCGTTTCGTCAAACCTGGGCTTTTGCCATTGGTAAATTATTGACAGATCCGGTTTGGTGGTTTTATTTATTCTGGTTGCCGGATTTCCTGATGAAACAATATAAACTGACTGCTACAGAAATTATCTGGCCTTGTGCGTTGGTTTATGTCATAGGAAGTGTAGGAAGCATTGGCGGAGGCTGGTTGCCTTTAAAACTAATAAACAACAATTGGCCGGCTTATAAGGCACGAAAAACAAGTATGCTGCTGTATGCATTTGCGGTTTTGCCGGTTTTATTTTCTCAATATTTAGGGGCAATAAATATGTGGTGGGCAATTTTAGTTATTGGTTTTGCAGTTTCTGCACATCAGGCATGGAGCGCTAATATTTTTACAACAGTGTCTGATATGTTTCCTAAAAAAGCGACTGCATCCGTAACCGGAATAGGTGGAATGTTTGGAGCTCTTGGAGGTATTTTGCTGACTCTGGTAGTACAAAAAAATATGTTCGTTTATTATACCAGAATAGGTAAAATAGAAACAGGATATTTCATCATGTTTTGTATTTGCGGAGCAGCTTATTTACTGGCATGGCTCATCATGCATATTTTAGTTCCAAGAATGAAAAAGGTAGAATTGTAAACTTTATATCTTAAAAATAAAATAAATTTTGGTTTCAATTATGGTTTTTAAAGATAAAAATCTAATTTTGTGCAATCGATTACATTAAATTAAAAATTATGACAAAATATAGTTCAAGATACGCGTCAAGCCCGGAAGCTGTAAAAAAATATGATACTCAGGAATTACGAAATGAATTCTTAATTGATGATTTAATGCAGGAAGATGAGATTGTGTTAACATACTCTCATTATGACAGATACATTGCAGGATCTGCGGTTCCGGTAAAAGGAGATTTAACATTAGAAAGTATCGATCCGCTTAAAGCGCCATATTTTTTAGAAAGAAGAGAAATAGGGATTATCAATGTTGGAGGAAGCGGTTCTGTAGTTGTTGAAGGAACAACTTATGAGTTAGGATTCAAAGATGCTTTATACATCGGAAGCGGCAATAAAGAAGTGATCTTTAAAAGTAATGACAGTAATAATCCTGCTAAGTATTATATCAACTCTGCACCGGCACACACTACATACCCAACGGTAAAAGTGAGTCTTCCAGAAGCAAATAAATTAGAATTGGGTACAGTAGAAACAGCCAATCACCGTACGGTAAACCAAATGATTATTGGCAGCGTTGTTACAACTTGCCAATTGCAAATGGGAATGACGGAATTAAGAACCGGAAGTGTCTGGAATACTATGCCGGCACACGTACACGATCGTCGTATGGAAGTTTATTTCTATTTAGATATTCCGGAAAATCAGGCCGTTTGTCATTTTATGGGACAGCCACAGGAGACAAGACATATCTGGATGAACAACCATCAGGCAGTTATTTCTCCGCCATGGTCGATTCACTCAGGTTCAGGAACGAGTAATTATACTTTTATCTGGGGAATGGCTGGTGAGAATTTAGATTACGGAGATATGGATGTTTGTAAAATTACAGATTTAAGATAAGAACCATGACAAACTTATTTGATATAAAAGGAAAAATTGCCCTGATTACAGGAAGTACGCATGGACTGGGAATGGCAATGGCAAAAGGATTGGGTCAGGCCGGAGCAACAATTGTTGTAAACGGAAATTCATCTCAGCAAAAAATTGATGATGCAGTAAAAGAACTTCAAAATGAAGGAATTAATGCTGTTGGTTATAAATTTAATGTAACGGATGAGCAGGAAGTTATTGCTGCTGTGAAGAAAATTGAAAGTGAAGTTGGACCAATTACTATCTTGATCAACAACGCAGGAATTATCAAAAGAATTCCGTTAATCGAAATGGAAGTTGCTGACTTTAAAGAAGTAATTGATATTGATTTAGTAAGTCCTTTTATTGTTTCTAAGCATGTTGCAAAAGGAATGATTGAAAGAAGACAAGGAAAAATAATCAACATTTGCTCAATGATGAGCGAACTGGGCCGTAATACGGTTGGTGCATATGCTGCTGCGAAAGGCGGATTGAAAATGCTGACCAAAAATATGGCTACAGAATGGGCAAAATACAACGTTCAGATCAACGGAATTGGACCTGGATATTTTGCTACAGAACAAACAAAACCTATCAGAGTAGACGGACATCCTTTTAATGATTTTATCATTAGCCGTACTCCGGCAGCAAAATGGGGAGATCCAGGTGATTTAGCCGGAGCTGCAATATTTTTATCTTCAAAAGCAAGTGACTTTGTTAATGGTCATATTTTATATGTAGATGGAGGAATCCTGGCTACAATTGGTAAGCCATCAAACGAAGCATAATTCTCAATTATATTAAAAAGACATGAGCGCAAATCAAACATTCATAAACGATAACTTTTTACTTGAAAATAAATTCGCGGAAGAGTTATACCATAATTACTCTAAAAATCAACCAATAATTGATTATCACAATCACCTGAATCCTCAGTTTATTGCCGAAGATAAAATTTTTGACAATATCACTCAGGTTTGGATCAACGGTGATCACTACAAATGGCGTGCAATGCGTACATTAGGAATAAATGAGCAATTTGTAACCGGAAATGGTTCTGATAAAGATAAATTCTTAAACTGGGCAAAAACAGTTCCGTATACGATGCGTAATCCTTTGTATCACTGGACACACTTAGAATTAGCGCGTTATTTTGATATTTATGATCTGCTGAATGAAAAATCTGCAGAGAAAATTTATATCGAAACTACAGAGAAAATTAATTCTCAGGCTTACAGTACACAAAACCTTCTTAAAAAAGTAAACGCTGAATTAGTTTGTACTACAGAAGACCCTATTGATAGTTTGGAGTTTCACCAGAAACTGACAAAAAATCCAATTGGGACTAAAATGAGTACGGCTTTCAGACCTGATAAAGCCATCCTTATTTCTAATGATGGTTATAATGCATATCTGGACACATTAGGGGATGTGTCCGGAGTTGCAATTAATACTTATGCAGATTTATGCAGTGCATTAAAAAACAGAATTGAATTCTTTAACCAACACGGTTGCAAATTAAGTGATCACGGTTTAGATCAGATTTATTTTGAAGAATTTACAGAAAGTGAAGTAAATGCGATTTTCAAAAAGAAAAGAGAAAACAGAATTATAAGCCCTGAAGAGGCATTAAAATTCCAGAGTGCCATATTGTTATTCTTGTCTGAGACTTATCATCAGTTTGGCTGGATACAACAATTTCATTTAGGTGCCTTAAGAAATAATAATGCCCGTATGCACAGAATTTTAGGACCTGATACAGGTTGGGATTCTATTGGAGATTATCCTCAGGCGCAAAAATTATCAAGTTTCTTAAATGCTTTGGACAGTAAAGATAAATTGACTAAAACAATCATTTATAACTTAAATCCTGCTGATAATGAAGTAATGGCAACCATGATTGGAAATTTCAATGACGGAAGCGTTCGCGGAAAAGTACAGTTTGGTTCAGGTTGGTGGTTTTTAGATCAAAAAGACGGAATGACCAAACAGTTAAATGCACTTTCGAACATGGGGTTAATTAGCTGTTTCGTAGGAATGCTGACAGATTCAAGAAGTTTCCTTTCTTTCCCAAGACATGAATATTTCAGACGTATTTTATGTAATCTTTTAGGAGATGAAATCAAACGCGGTGAATTGCCAAATGATATGGAATGGATTGGGAAACTGGTTTCTGATATTTCATATAACAACGCAAAAGAATATTTCAAGTTTTAAGAGCACAGAGAAGAGAGCAAAGAATAGAGAACATAGAATAAAGAGGAAAGAAGAGGGTTTTAGTAATAAGGCTTATAATCTTTTTAATCATAGAATCTGTGGCAAAAAAATAACCATTAATATACTGAGCTTAATTTTCTTAATCTCTTAATGATAAAAAAATAAATCTTTTACTGGTAAACAATATAACAATATGAGTAAAGTAGTTGCATTCGGAGAAATCATGTTGCGTCTTTCTACAGAGAGGCACTTGCGTTTTTCACAAGCTAAAGCATTTGGAGCTTCTTATGGAGGAGGTGAATTTAATGTATGTGTGTCTTTGGCAAATTATGGTTTAAATGCAGAATTTGTAACAAGATTACCAGATAATGAAATTGGTGCTTCGGCATTAAAAGAAATGCGAAAAATGAACGTAGAGTCTAAAAACATAGTTTATGGAGGCGAACGTTTAGGAATTTATTTTCTTGAAACCGGTGCAGGAACACGTGGCAGCAATGTTGTTTACGATCGTGCGCACAGTTCTATGGCAACGATCCAGAAAGGTACTATCGACTGGGAAAAAGTGCTGGAAGGTGCAAGCTGGTTTCATTGGAGCGGTATTACGCCGGCAATTTCTCAAAGTGCTGCCGAAGCCTGTTTAGAAGCGATTAAAGTAGCGCATAAACTTGGAATTACCATTTCATGCGACTTAAACTACAGATCAAAATTGTGGCAATATGGCAAAACGCCAAGTGATGTTATGCCGGAAATGCTAAAATACAGCAATGTTATCTTAGGAGATATTGATACTGCTTATTTTATGATGGGAATTCCAAAAGTGAATCCTAATTATCAGGATGAGAAATCTTTACCTGTTTTATATACTAAATTGTTTGAATTGATTCCTAACCTTAAAACAGTAGCCACTACATTACGTTATTCTGTAAGTGCTTCTCATCAAAGGATTGGAGGTATTTTGTTCGACGGAAAAGCTATTTATCAGGCTGCCGTAAAAGAAGTTACGCCGGTTGTCGATCGTGTAGGAAGCGGTGATGCTTTTATGGGAGGACTAATTTACGGATTGCAGCAATATGAAAATAATAACCAGAGAGCTCTTGATTTTGCAGTAGCTGCTTGTTGCTTAAAACACACGATTGCAGGAGATTATAATCTGGTTACTTTAAAAGAAGTTGAAAATATGATAGATGGTGATGGTTCTGCATTAGTGTCTAGATAATTAATATAAATATGGCAAAATATTCAAGAATTGAAGTGGCATTGCAAATGAAAGAAAACGGAATGGTTCCGTTGTTTTTTCATTCAGATATCGAAATAAGCAAGAAAGTATTAAAAGCTTGTTATGATGGCGGTTCACGATTAATGGAATTTACAAGCAGAGGCTATTTTGCCCATGAAGTTTTTGGAGCATTAAATAAGTATGCTCTGGCAGAATTACCGGGAATGATGTTGGGAGTAGGTTCAATAACAGATGCTGCAGCAGCTTCATTATACATGAGTTTAGGAGCTAATTTTATTGTAACTCCGGTTTTTAGAGAAGATATCGCAATAGCTTGTAATCGTCGTAAAGTGCTGTGGTCACCAGGTTGCGGAACACTTACAGAAATTGCAAGAGCGGAAGAATTAGGTTGCGAAATAGTTAAATTATTCCCGGGTGATATTTATGGACCGGAGTTTATAAAAGCCATAAAAGGACCTTGCCCATGGACGAATATTATGCCAACAGGAGGCGTTTTGCCAACTCTGGAAAGCCTGACTTCATGGATCAATGCAGGTGCAACCTGTGTAGGGATTGGGTCACAGTTAATTTCTAAAGATATACTGGACAATCAGGATTTTGAAGGTTTAAAAAACAAAGTAAGTAGCGTTCTTGACATTATAAAAAATATTAGAAAATAAATAAGGAGTAATCATGCCAATTCCTTATTTAAGATTGCGTTTTTTTTAGATTTTAGAAATTGTAATTGAGCATTACGCTTGCAAAATTAAACTTGTCATTCCTCACAGCAAGATTTATTTTCCTCACACAAGTGTAATGTTTCTTTTACAAGTTTGAAGAAGTTTCAAAAGAAAAAATAAGGTATTTAAATGTGATTATTTATAACGGTTTAAAGAAATTTTAAGATGAAAAAATTAAATAGAATAAATACAGGATTAGAAACGTTACAGCCAATTAAGGTCGTTCAGTTTGGAGAAGGTAACTTTTTAAGAGCTTTTGTTGACTACGCTTTTCACAAACTAAATAAAGAAGTTGATTTTAATGCCGGTATTGCAATAGTTCAACCCTTGAAAGATGGTATGGTAAACCTGATCAATGATCAGGACGGTCTTTATACTTTGTTTATGAACGGAATTAAAAAAGGCGAAAAGATACAAGATATTGAGTTAATTACTAATATTGTAAAGACTATAAACCCATACACTGAATTTGCAAATTATTTGGCCTTAGCCAAAGAAGAAGAACTTCAGTTTATTGTTTCTAATACTACTGAAGCTGGAATTGAATTCATTGAAAGTGATACTCCGGACATGCAGCCGCCCGTGTCATTTCCTGCAAAGCTGACGGTTTTATTATATGAAAGATTTAAACATTTTAATGGAGATGCTTCTAAAGGAGTAACAATCATTCCTTGTGAATTGATTGATTATAACTCAGAGACGCTGAAAAAATATATTTTGCAATATTGCGATACATGGAAGTTAGAAGATGCATTTAAAACTTGGGTATCAGATGCTTGTACGTATCACAGTACTTTGGTTGACAGAATTGTTCCTGGATATCCAAGAGCTGAAATTGAAGAATACAATAATAAATTAGATTATCAGGATAATTTAATTGTTGCTGCTGAACCTTTTTTCCTGTGGGCTATTGAAGGTGGAGACGCTTTAAAAGCAAAATTGCCTTTTCATAAAACAGATTTGAATGTAAAAATCGTTGATGATATACGTCCTTTTAAAATGATTAAAGTTCGTATTTTAAACGGTGCGCATACGGCAATGGTTCCTTTTTCACTTTTGTATGGCAACAAATTAGTAATGGAAACTGTTAACGGAGATTTTACCGGAAAATTTGTAAATAGCGTTATTAGTGAAATTAGTGAAACGCTGGATATGGACAAAAATGAAATTACGGCCTATACTGAGGAGGTAATGGACCGATTTAAAAATCCGTTTATCAAACATGCACTTGCTGATATTGCATTAAATTCTGTCTCGAAATTCAAAGTAAGAGTTTTACCTAGTTTATTAGGATATTATAAAGCTAACAAAAAACTGCCTGTTAATTTGACTTTTTCATTAGCGAGTTTAATTCGTTTCTACAAAGGAACATGGGATGGTCAGAGTTTACCGGTAAAAGATAATGAAGATATTGTTTCGTTTTTTGATGGTTTATGGAAATCAGATGATTATGAAAAAATAGCTAGACTTACATTGCAAAACAAAAGTTTCTGGGATGAAGATTTAACTGAAATTCAGGGATTAACAAAAGCGATTACAATTGCTTTAGAAGAAATTGATGCAAATGGTATAGAAAATGGTTTTGCCAATTTTCAAAAACAAATAAATACAACAACACAGAAAGCTTAGTTATGGCAACGCAAAAAAAATTAATAAAAGTTCATCCTACTGATAACGTAGCAGTAGCTTTGGTGAATCTTTCGGCAGGTGAGGTGATTAACTTTGAAGGTGAAGATGTCACTGTTGAGACTGATGTAAAAATGAAACATAAAATCGCAATGGTTCCTTTTAATGTAGGGGACAGGATTATTATGTATGGTGTTTTAGTAGGTAAAGCCAGTGCAAGAATCGAAAGAGGAGGATTGCTTTCTACTTCAAACGTAAAACACGAAAGTGATAAAGTAACCGGTAAAACGGAAACTATTGGCTGGAATGCGCCAAATATTGATAAATGGAAAGACAGAACATGGCAGGGTTATCATAGAGAAGACGGACAGGTAGGAACTGAAAATGTATGGTTGTTTTTTCCGCTGGTATTTTGTGAAAACAGAAATATCGAAATCTTGAAAGATATCTTCGAGAAAGAATTAATGAAACCTAAAGAGAACGATTATCAATTATTGCTTCGTTCTTTGGTAAAAACAGAAACTGGCGGTGCGGGTAATGAAGCTGCTTCTAATGATGCTAATTTATTCAATAATATCGAAGTAAAATTCATCACGCATCAAGGCGGTTGTGGCGGTATTCGTCAGGATTCTCATAGTCTGGCTAAATTATTGGCCGGTTATGTAAATAATCCTAACGTGGCCGGAGCAACGGTATTGAGTTTAGGATGCCAGAATTTACAAATTCAGATCTTTAAAGATGCTTTAGATGCCATTAATCCAGACAGTAAAAAGCCTGTTTTAATTTACGATCAGCAACAAATAGGAACTATCGAAACAATGCTTAGCAGTGTTGTAAAAGATACTTTTGAAGCGATTAAAAAAGCGAATGAAATAAAGAGAGAACCGGCTCCATTATCTAAATTAAGAATTGGATTGGAATGTGGTGGATCTGACGGATTCTCTGGAATTTCTGCTAATCCAACATTGGGAGTGTTATCGGATCATTTAGTTGCTTTAGGAGGAACTACAATTCTTTCTGAATTTCCTGAATTATGCGGAGTAGAACAGGAATTGGTAAATCGTTGTGTAGATGATAAGGACGGAAAACGTTTCTTAGACTTAATGCAATGGTACGAAAAAACAGTTGTAGATGCAGGTTCAGGATTTGATATGAATCCGTCTCCGGGGAACATTAAAGACGGTTTGATTACAGATGCAATGAAATCGGCGGGTGCTGCTAAAAAAGGTGGGACTTCGCCAATTACAGGTGTTTTCGATTATGGGGAATATATTAACGAACCAGGCTTTACATTGTTGTGTACCCCTGGAAACGATGTTGAATGTACAACTGCAATGGTAGGTTCTGGTGCAAATATGGTATTGTTTACAACAGGTCTGGGGACTCCAACAGGAAACCCAATTGCCCCTGTAGTGAAGATTTCATCAAACACTCAGTTAGCAAACAAAATGTCGGATATTATCGATATTGATACTGGCGGAATTATCACCGGAGAAAAATCAATCGATGAAATGGCTGATGAAATGTTAGAATTCATTATAGAAGTTGCAAGTGGTACAATCAAAACCAAAGCTGCAATCTTAAATCAAAATGACTTTATTCCTTGGAAAAGAGGAGTTTCTTTATAGTTTTTTACCATATAAGTGATATAGTTTATTTCAGTTTAGAGGTACTATTAAGTAAGAAATAAAAAAAATGCAGTTCTTTCAAGAACTGCATTTTTATTTTAAATCATATTTACAATAATAAATTATCCGCAAACCTAAAATGAACTTATATCACTTATATGGTTTAAAAAAAAAACTAATAGCTAGTTCTTTGATGATGATTTACGAATGTGTAATTCAGGAGCAAGAACTACCTTTTTTTCGATTTTAATAGTATCGGTTTTGTCTACCTGTTCCAGAAAAACACGAGCAGACATTTTTCCCATTTCAAGCGGTGACTGGTCTACAGAAGTAATTGATAATTCCATGAATTTGGTAAAAGGCTCATTACTGAAACCTGCTACACAAAAATCTTTCGGAATACTTATATTTCTTTCTTTCAATTCCTGAATAGCACCCAAAGCAGCAAAATCACTTGAAGAAAATATGGCATCCGGTGGGGTTTCCAATTGTAATAAAATGTCAACAGCTTCTTTTCCGGCTTCTACCATACTTTTTACCGGAATCACGTATTCTTCTTTAAAAATCATTCCGTTGTCGAGTAAAGCCTGTTTGTATCCTAAAAACCTGTTCTTGAAAATCTCAAGAGACTGATCTCCTGATAAATGGGCTATACACCTGCAGCCTTCATTGATTAAATGTTTTGTAGTAAGGTATCCACCTTTAAAGTCGTTGATTGTTACGGAGCTAACGCCATCAATATGTTTGCTACGGTCAAAAAATATTAAAGGAACATTTTTTTCCAAAACATTTCTAAAAGCACCATCATTTTCATTAGTAACATCGGTAACCGACATTAGGATTCCATCAACTTGTGCGTCTATTAGTGTATATAAATTTTCGTTTTCTCTTTTTGGACTTTCATGGGTCTGGCAAATAATTACCTGATAACCATGTGGATGAAGCTCTTCTTCAATACCTCTAATGACAGATGCAAAGAAATTGCTGTCGATACGGGGAACAATAACACCTATATTATTACTTCGACCGCTTTTTAATGCTAAAGCAAGTTTGTTTTGCTTATAATTCATTGCAGCCGCAGTTTTAATAACCAACTCACGCGTGCTCTCTTTTATCTTAGGATTATTATTTAAAGCCCTGGAAACCGTAGCAGCAGTGATATTTAATTTTTCAGCAATATCGTAAATGGTTATTTTTTCGCTCATTAATATAGGTTTTTCAGTTAAATTCTAGACAAAAATACATTTTTTTTTATAACGTTACACAAATTGTTATCGATTACCATAATTTATAATTAAAACGTTTTCGTCTCTACAATGATAATAAATTATATGTTTTTTTACATTAAGTGTAATTATATTTCCTAATAAAAATTAAATATATAATTTTTTTCTAAATAAATTTGGTGTGTAAGAACTTATTTTATACTTTCGTGTAATCGATTACATCTATGTATTGATTTGAATGCTAAACAATAAAATACTACACTAATGATTGTAAATAAATTTATAGCACTTAAAACTCTTTTCATCTCCAGCGCAGTTGCTATAATAGTTTCTTCATGTGGTACGCAGGCTTCAAAAATTTCTGATTCTGATCCCTGGAGAAAAATGGAATCAATCATAAAAAGTATTCCTTCTACTCAATTTCCGGACAAGACATTTAATATTAATGATTTTGGTGCTGTTGCAGATGGAAAAACATCAAACACTCAGGCTTTTGAAAAAGCGATTAAAGCATGTGCTCAAAATGGCGGAGGAAAAGTTTTAGTACCTAACGGAAAATATCTTACAGGTCCGATACATTTAGAAAGCAATGTCAATTTACACTTAGAAGATAACGCTGAAATACTTTTTAGCATTGATCCAAAAGAGTATCCAATAGTCCATACTTCATTTGAAGGAACTGAATTAATGAATTATTCTCCTCTTATATATGCTAAAAACAAAACCAATGTTGCCATAACAGGAAAAGGAACCCTAAACGGACAAGCCAATGCTACAAACTGGTGGATTTGGTCAGGAGGTAAAGATTATGGCTGGAAAAAAGGAATTCCGTCGCAAAATGATCCGCAAAATCGTGAAGTACTGGTTGATATGGCAGAGAAAAATGTTCCGGTTGCTGAAAGAGTGTTTGGCGAAGGACGTTATTTACGACCAAACTTTATAGAATTTTTTGAGTGTAATACAGCGTTAGTAAAAGATATTACAATAATTAATGCTCCGTTTTGGATTTTACATCCCATAAAAACAAATAATATCATTATTGATGGTGTTACCGTAAACAGCCACGGACCAAATAATGATGGCTGCGATCCGGAATATTCCCAAAATGTACTTATAAAAAACTGCATTTTTAATACCGGAGACGATTGTATCGCTATAAAATCAGGACGTGATGCCGATGGAAGAAGAGTAGCAATACCTAGTAAAAATATCATTGTGCAAAATTGTAAAATGATCGATGGTCATGGCGGAGTAGTAATGGGAAGTGAAATATCTGCTGGTGTAAATAATGTTTTTGTAGACAATTGTGTAATGGACAGTCCTAACCTGGATCGTGCGATTCGTATCAAAACAAATTCAAAAAGAGGCGGAGTTATAGAAGATGTATTTGTCAGGAACCTAAAAGTAGGAACAGTAAAAGAATGTGTTTTACTGGTAACCATGTTTTATAATGTATACGGTTCGCAAACCGGAAATTTCATACCAACAGTCAGGAACATAAATCTTGAAAATGTTACCGTGAAAAATGGAGGAAAGTATGGAGTCTGGGCAGAAGGATATGAAGAATCCCCAGTAGAAAATATTACACTTAAAAATGTAGTAATAGAAAAAGTAGGCAAACCCTATTTATTGAAAAATGTAAAGAATGTCAATTTTATAAACACAAATGTGAATGAAAAAAAAGTAGAAACGATTAAAAATTAAAACTATCAATTAACCAAACTATTAAAACCATTATGAACTTTAAACAATTACCAAAGAAAAAAATAAAATACAATTTTGTATTTTTATTTTTCCTGAATTTCGTGTTGAGCTCCACAATTTATGCTCAGTCGACTACGATAGAAGGAAAAATCACCGATGCGGCAGGATTATCACTACCAGGTGTAAATGTCCAGGAAAAAGGAACTAAAAACGGTACCTCTACAGACTTTGAGGGAAGTTTTAAAATTAATGTAACTAACAATAAGGCTATCTTAATTATTAGCTATTTGGGTTTTCAGACTCAGGAAGTGAGTATTGCAGGAAAATCTAAAGTAAATGTTAGCCTTGCCGAGCAGTCAAACTCACTAAACGAAGTTGTTGTTGTGGGATATGGATCTGTGAAAAAAACAGATCTTACAGGTTCAGTAAGTACCATTAATGCTGCTACAATAACAGAAAGAAATACAACAAGTGCGCTTGAAGCAATTCAGGGAAGCACACCTGGTGTTCAGATTTCATCGAGTTCAGGACGTTCAGGTGACGGATTTAAAGTAGTGATCAGAGGAAATAACTCTTTGATAGGATCTTCTCCTTTGTATATTGTTGATGGTGTGCCTACTGATGGAATTGACTTTTTGAATCCGCAGGATATTGCCAGAATGGATGTCTTAAAAGATGCTTCTTCTGCTGCAATTTATGGTTCAAGAGGAGCTTCAGGAGTTATTATTGTAACGACTAAAAGCGGTATAAGTGCTAAATCTGGTATAAGTGTTACTTATGACACTTCTTACGGAACTAAAACGGCTGCAAGATTGCCAAAAATGATGTCAGGCGAAGAATGGTGGAAATTTCATCAGGTAGCTTATATGAGCGCTACACCAGCAACTCAAACACCTGCACAATTGGCTACATTGGCAGGAAATCAAAGTCCGTTATTAGTTTCAAGAGCTAAAAGTGGTTATAATTATGATTGGTATGATGCCGTACTTAAATCAGGAATGACAGAGAATAATTATTTGAATATTTCAGGACGTTCAGATTCAGGTTTAAGCTATAACTTAGGTTTTGGTGTTCAGAGTGACAAGGGACTTATAGACAATGATTCAACTGATAAATATTCATTCAAAATAGGTTTAAACCATAAAATAAATGATAAATTTTCTACAGGAGCAAATGTTACAATTGCGCGCCTTGATACACAATTAGGAAGCGATTTAGCCATGCAGGATGCTTTCAGGTTAAGTCCGCTTATGTCTCCTTGGGCTGTTGATGCAGCAGGAAATGAAAAAGTAGGTACTTTATTCTTTTTGCCTGGAAAACTTACTTACCCTGATGGTTCATGGGCTATTAATAAAACGAGTACAGTGAACCCGTTAGTTGAGATTGCAAATTCATCGCAAACAGAAAAAACATGGCAGACAGTAGGAAATGTTTATTTACAATATCAACCTATAAAATGGTTTACATTCAAAACAACATTTGCTGCAGGAATAGAAAATACGGTTACCAGCACAGCTTATGGAGCACAAACAAATGCAGGAGTTACCTTAAACGGTAAAAATTCAGCATCTATTAAGAACTTCAATAACTTTAATTATACCTGGGATAATCAAATCGATTTAAAACATACTTTTAATGACGTACATGATTTTAGTGTATTATTATTACAAAGTATCTATTCAAATGTTGATGAAACGTCTTATTTATATTCTAACAATCAACCTTTTGATGTTGGATCAAATAATATGGGTTCAGGAGTTCAGACTAGTTATAATTTGAGTTCAGGATATGCAAAAAATACGTTGAGTTCATATGCTGTTCGTTTAAACTATACGTTCAGGGATAAATATTTATTGACTGCATCAAATAGATGGGATGGTTCTTCTGTATTATCAGAAGACAATAAATGGCAAAACTTTCCATCAGTTGCTTTAGGCTGGAAAATAAGTAAAGAAGCTTTCTTAGAAAATAATTCCGTAATTTCTGACTTGAAACTTAGAGCAAGTTTAGGATATACAGGAAACGATAACGTGGCGCCTTACACATCTCAGGCTTTATTAAATCAACAGACTTTTTATGCAAACGGAGCAAATGTGGTTTCGGGATGGCAGTCTGAAAATTTAGCAAACCAACAATTAACGTGGGAAAAAACAAGAGAACTTAACTTTGGTCTTGACTATGGATTCTTAAAAAACAGAATTTCGGGTAGTGTAGATGTTTACGACAGATTATCTGATAAGTTAATTTACAAACAACAATTACCTTCTGAATCAGGATGGAAAAATACCTTCTCAAATGTGGGTTCTGTTAGTAACAAAGGGGTAGAGGTTTTATTAACGACTAAAAATATTGTATCTAAAAACGTAAATTGGGAAACAACATTTACGTTTACTAAAAACGTAAATAAATTAGAGTCAATTTACAATCAGGATCAGGTAAGTGATATTGGTAATAAACTGATTTTAGGATCAGAATTAAATCCAAATTACAATTATGTTTATGATGGTGTTTGGCAGGAAAGCGAAGCAGCTCAGGCAGCATCTTACGGTATGGCTCCAGGTCAGGCAAGACCAAAAGATTTAAACGGAGATGGTAAATTCAATCAGGATGACAGAACTGTAATTGGTAATGCAAATCCGGAATGGCAGGGAAGTTTATATTCTAAATTAACAGTTGGACAGTTTGATTTTAATTTCTCAGTGTTAACAAGCCAGGGACAAACTGTTTTGAGTACTTTTCATCAAAACTTTGCTGATGTAAGCGACAGAGGTCGTCAAAAATTGGCTATGGATTATTTTATTCCAACTAATGGTACAGGTATTCCGGCAAATGCAAATAATTCAAACCCAAGACCGGGACCGGTTGCTACTGGTGCAGGAGCATATTGGACTTCATTATTTGGATATTACAGAGATGTATCTTATGTTAAAATTAAAAATATCTCTTTAGGATACACTTTCAATTCAGATTTACTTAAAAAGTTGAAAATGAGTAATTTTAGAATTTACATAAATGTTCTTGACCCATTTGTATTTACAGATTTTGACGGATATGATCCGGAATGGGCCGGTTCTGCTTTTGGTGTAAACCGTCCGGCATCTGTTACTACGCAATTGGGATTAAGTGTTAAATTTTAATAAGATATAAAATGAAAAAGATACTATTAATTTTAGGAATAATCATTACTGCTTTGAGTTCATGTAGTGACTATATTGAAGAAGAGAGCCTTTCTAACGTTCCCGCAGATGCTACTTATAAAACAGCATCAGGGTTTCAGTTATTGGTAAATTCAAACTATGCGTGGCTTAAAGGAATTTATGGAGGAAATCCATGGTTGTTTGAATCAGGTACAGATATGTATGCGGAAGGAAGAACTCCTGAACCAGCCGGCTTAAGCCAATATACATTATTAATTCCGTCGTCAAGTAATGTTGATGAGTTGTATATTTCATGTTATCAGCAAATTCAGTCAGTAAATAAAACATTATATTATTCGACTTTAACAGAGCAAACATCAAACTTAAATACGCTTGTTGGTGAAGCACGTTATTTAAGAGCAAATGCTTATTTTTTATTAGTTCAGACTTACGGTGGAGTTCCAATTGTGCTGGATAATATTACGACTCCGGTTTTATCTTTTAAAAGAAATACTGCCGAAGAAGTTTACACACAAATTATAGCAGATCTGGATGCTTCTTTGGCATCTGTAGGAACTGCAGCTTATGCTGCATCAGGAAAAGTAAATAAAAGAGCTGTAAACGATTTATTGGCAAAAGTTTATTTAACAAGAGGTTACGAAACTTTTGGTACTCCGGCTGATTTTACAAAAGCAGCAGCGTACGCAGATGCAGCAATTGCAGGACAAGCTCTAAATATCCCTTTTAATCAATTATTTGTTACGACTGCAACCAGTGATAACGATTTGAATGCAGAAACCATTTTCTCTGTTCAATATGATAAAAATTCTACAAGTACAAGTCCTACAACATTAGGTAACAATCAGTTTTATTATTTTAGTTCGTATTTAGGAGGTGCAGAAACTGGAGCTCCGTTAAGAAGCTACAATTTATGCCCAACTGATTATACATTAGGATTGTATGAAAAAGGCGACAAAAGATGGGATGCTACTTTTATGACAGAAATTCTGGAAGAAACAGTAACTGTTGATGGTAAAGCAAAAACAACTCTATATTATCCTTATTATAGACCTACAAATGCAAGTGCGGTAAAAGTGAGACATTTTTATGAGCCAAAATGGTTCACACCAGCTGATAAAGCAGCATGGAATACTGCAAATGCTTCCAGAAAATCGGCCACATTTGTATACCATCCTTGGGGAGAATATTCTGCAGCACATACTTTAATCCAAAATCTGGACTGTTATACAATTCCGGTTAAGAAATTTGACGATGCAAATCCAACAACACCATCAAGTACAGGTCCTGTAAGTACAAGAGATATTATTATATCAAGACTTGGTGAAACTTATTTAGTAGCGGCAGAAGCATATTTAAAAGCTGGAAACCCGGCAACAGGTTTAGATCGTTTAAACGAAGTAAGAAGAAGAGCTGGTGTAGCAAATGCAACAGCTGCTCAGTTTAATATCGATTATATTCTAGACGAAAGAGGAAGAGAACTTGTAGGAGAATACAAACGCTGGTTCGATTTAAAACGTACCGGAACATTGGTAGCAAGAGCATCGGCTTATAATTATAAAATCAAAGCTGCAAATTTTGTGGGAGTAGATGGTAAACTTAAAATTTTAAGACCAATACCACAAACGGCATTAGATTTAAATCAAAATAAGGATTTCCCTCAGAATCCTGGTTATTAGTAATTTTAAAATTTTTGAGGCTTAGTTTTTTGAAGAAAGTTAAAAAGGAGTTCGATCATGAATCGGGCTCCTTTCTTAACTCAATAAAATAGATGATTTTAATGCGAAAAATTGTATTCCTTTTATTGTTGTTTTCAGGCGTAGTTTCAGCGCAGCAATCTTACAGTGTAGATACATCATATACTGTAAAAAGTACATACAATAAATTGATAAAAAAATATCCTGCGATCACAATTCCTGTTGTTGGTAAAAACAAGAATGTTGATGAAGTTTATGATGTCGTTTATTTCAAAACAAAAGAAAGAACATTGCATATTGATGGTTTTATCAATAAATCAAAAAAGCAAAATCCTGCTGTAGTTATGATTCACGGCGGCGGATGGCGTTCCGGAAATAAAAGCCAGATGAATTTTTTAGCACAGGAAATCGCTTCAAAAGGATATTCGTGTTTTACAGTAGAATACAGATTATCGCTTGAGGCAAAATATCCAAACGGAGTTTATGATGTAAAAAATGCAATTAAATTTATAAAAGATAACGCAAAGAAATTCAATGTAGATCCAGGCAAAATTGCGGTTTTAGGATGCTCTTCGGGAGGTCAAATGGCAGCTTTGATTGGTACTACAAATGAAAAGCCTGCTTTTGATGATCCTTTAAATAAAAGCAAATCATCATCAAAAGTAAATGCAATTATCAATGTAGATGGAGTTTTAGCATTTAGACATCCTGAATCTTCAGAAGGAGAAATGGCATCGTTTTGGCTTGGAGGTTCTTATGATGAAAAAACAGAAAACTGGAAACAAGCATCAGCATTAAATCACACCGATAAAAATACACCTCCAATACTATTTATCAACAGTAGTATCCCGAGATTTCATGCAGGAAGAGATGATATGATTGCGATTTTAAATCAAAATAAGATTTATAATGAAGTACACACCATAGAAAATTCCCCACATTCCTTTTGGTTTTTTGAACCCTGGTTTGATGAAACAGTACAATATACCACACAATTTTTAGACAGAATATTTAAATAATTTACAATAAAAGATGAAAACGAAAATCACATTAGCAACCTTATTTTTAGTGGGTATAACAGCAGTAAATGCTCAAAAATACGATATAAAAACCGCTAAGACATATGCCGAAATATCTGCAAAAACAGATGGAAAATGGGAAGGACGTAAATATATTGGGGGAACTGTTTTTAAAAATGTTGAAAGACTAAAACTGGCTCCGGAACATACAGACCATTCTTTTGATATTCGTTATGAAGGTCCGGGTTGGGAAAGCAACCGAATTGGGTATCGTTTGTACCTGGATTGGAGAAATGCAATTGACATTTTCGGGAAGAAAACTTCGGCAAATATTCTGCCATTAGTGGGTCAGGATAATTTTGATTCGTATCATAATATGAGCGATTGGGGAGCAGATATCCTGAAAGCAGGAAAAGGAATCGGAATTGGATCTATCGATCGTTATTTAAACAACGAAAAATTACACTTCCGTGAAGTTGATTCTACTATTGCAAGTGTAGTCAATAAAACAAACGAATCTGGTGTAAAAGTGAATTATTACGGCTGGAAAACAGCAGCTGATAAAATCAATTTTACATCTGTACTAACGATTAAACCAGATCAGCTTTACACGCAACACACCATTCAGGCATCTAAAGAAATTAAAGGAATCTGTACCGGAATCGTAAAGCAAAAAAATACGGAAACCTTCAGGAAAGAAAGTAAAAATAAAAAATGGGCTTATTTAGCGACTTACGGTGAACAATCATTAGTTCCGGACAAATTAGGAATGGCGATTTTTTATCAAACCAATACGATCGAAAACGTTGCTGATACAGATTTAGATTACCTTTTGGTTTTTAAACCAACCACAAAAGCAACTTCTTTTTACTTTCTGGGAGCTTGGGAACAAGAACCAAACGGAATTAAATCTAAAGAAGAATTTGTAAAATATTTAGATGCACAATTAGAAGTACTGAACAAAAAAGGTAAAATGTAGTTAGAGGAAAGAGAATAGAGGAAAGAGAATAGAGGAAAGAGAAAAGAGAGAAAAAAAATCTGCTCTATCTGCTGAATCTGCGGGAAAAATTATTTTCAATATATAGAAAACATGTCTAAATCGTCTTTTAAGAATATCCATTTAATCGTTTTGCTATTGATTTTTAGCAGTAAAACAATCGCACAGACGAATGAAAATCCTGTTCTGGCGGATAAACTGAAATGGTCAGAAAGAACAGCCATTACCATTTTGAATAAATATCCAAAGGCGTATCAGATCGATGGAACCGAAAAGCCAAAATGGGATTATAAAATGGGACTTGTATTATCTGGTTTTGAAAAGTTATATCAAAAAACAAACGATAAAAAGTACCTCGATTATATCAAAGATTATGCTGATGAAATGATTGATGCAGAGGGGAATATCAAAAAATATGATATAAAAGAATATAATATTGATTGTGCAAATCCCGGAAAATTATTATTTAATTTATATGAGATAACAAAAGACAATCGCTATCTAAAAGTTATACAACAACTGAGGGCACAGCTTGAAACTCAGCCCAGAACAGCAAGTGGTGGATTTTGGCACAAACAAATTTATCCCAATCAAATGTGGATTGACGGTTTGTACATGGCAGAACCATTTTATACACAATACACAGTAAAGTTTGAAAATGGAAAAGCACTGGATGATATTGCAAAACAATTTGAATTGGTACAAAATCACCTTAGAGATAAAAAAACAGGTTTGGTATATCAGGCTTGGGATGAAAGTAAAGAAATTGTGTGGGCAAATCCTGAAACTGGAACATCGCCAACCATTTGGGGACGCGGTATTGGCTGGTACATGATGGCTTTGACAGAAACATTAGATTATTATCCAAAGACACATCCGCAGTATAAAACGCTGGTTGGATATTTGAATCAGATTGCAAAAAGTGCAGATCAGCATAAAAGCAAATCAGGTTTATGGTATCAGGTAGCAGATAAACCGGAATTAAAAGGAAATTATTTAGAATCGTCGTCATCAGCCATGATTATTTATAGTATGGCAAAAGGGGCAGACAAAGGATATTTAGTCTCATCGTATAAAAAGACTGCCCAAAAATCATTTGATGCCTATCTAAAAGAATTCGTTAAAAAAGACGAGAAAGGACAAATCATTATTTCGAATGTTTCATCGAATGTTGGATTGGGAGGAAAACCTTTTCGCGATGGTACTAATGAATATTACATCAACAGTAAAACAAAAGACAATAGCTCGCCGGCTTTAGCAGCATTTTTGCTGAGCGCAATCGAATTGAATAAATAACCATTAAGCATTTTAAAATGATACATAATAGAAAGAAAATTTATGCTGCTTCAGTCATGTTAGTAAGCCTGATGGTATTTTCGGTTGGTGAAATTACTGCTCAGGAATCTGCAAAGAAAGAAGTTGTAATTTCTAAAGATTTAAAATGGTCAGAACGAATGGCTCTTTCTATTATAAAACGTGCGCCAAAAGCCTGGCAAATCGATAATAACGAGAAACCTAAATGGGATTATAAACTAGGTTTGGTAACGATGTCTTTTGAAGAACTTTACAAAAAGACAAAAAATCCTGTTTATGCCAATTACGTAAACGAATACGGAGAAACGGTAATTAATAGTTCAGGAGAAATCATGAATTATAAACTCGAAGATTACAATATCGATAATGTAAATGCCGGTAAAATACTTTTTGATCTCTACAAAAGAACAAAAGACAAGAGGTATTTAATTGCCATGCAAACATTAAGAAAACAATTAGAAACACATCCCAGAACAAATTCAGGCGGATTCTGGCATAAAAAAATCTATCCGTACCAAATGTGGCTTGATGGTTTGTATATGGGAACACCATTTTATGCACGTTACAGCACAGAATTTAATAAAGGAAAAGATTTTGATGATATCGCAAAACAGTTTGAGCAAATACACCTGCATACCATCGATAAAAATACAGGTTTGCTTTTTCATGCCTGGGATGAAAGCAAACAAATGCCGTGGGCAAATAAAGAAACCGGTACTTCACCTAATTTTTGGTCACGTTCTATTGGCTGGTACATGATGGCACTGGTTGATGTGTTGGATTATATGCCAAAAAATCATCCAAAAAGAAAAGAATTAATTCAGTACCTAAATGAAATTTCGGCTGCAGTTGCAAAATATCAGGATCCTTCAGGATTATGGTATCAGGTGACAGATTCAGCAGCAAAAGAAGGAAATTACCTTGAAGCCTCAGGATCTGAAATGTTTGTTTATGCTTTTGCAAAAGGAGTAAAAAAAGGATATTTACCATCACAGTATAAAAAACTTGCCGAAAAAGGATTTGACGGTCTCCTTAATAAATTGATTACAGTAGATCCTGATGGAGAAATTCATATTACACAAGTTTGTGCCAGTGCAGGATTAGGAGGCAATCCGTATCGCGATGGTTCTTATGAATATTATATCAAAGAGAAAATAAAAATAGATAACTCACATGGGTTAGGGCCCTTTATTCTCGCAGCACTTGAATTAGAAAAATAGTAGAATTTAAATATATTTTAAAATGAAAAATAATAAAAGACAAGGTTATTTTGCATCGGTAGTGTTAGTTTGTTTAATGGCTTTTACAAGCTGTAAAGTAACTTCGCAAGAACCTGCAAAAAAAGAGATCGTAATTTCTAAAGATTTAAAATGGTCTGATAAAATGGCTTTGACCTTGATGAAACGTCATCCTGAAGCATACATGATCGACGATTCTAAAAAACCAAAATGGGATTATGTTCATGCTTTGGTTTTACACTCTATTGAAGAATTGCATAAAAAAAATCCTGATCCACGATATAAAGCTTATATAAGAGGTTATGTAGATGAACTGGTACAAAATGACGGAACAATAAAAACGTATGAATTCGATAAATATAATATTGATTTAGTTGTGCCCGGACGTTTGCTTTTTGATATTTATGCGACCTCAAAAGAAGATAAATATTTAAAAGCAATGCAATTGGTACGCAAACAAATTGCTGAACAGCCACGAACTGCAAGTGGTGGATTCTGGCACAAACAAATTTATCCAAATCAAATGTGGTTAGACGGTTTGTACATGGGAGAACCATTTTATGCACAATATACACTGACATTCGAAAACGGAAAAAGTTTTGATGATATCGCAAAACAATTTGAGTTAATCCAGGCGCATGCAACAGATCCAAAAACAGGATTATTATACCATGCCTGGGATGAAAGCAAACAAATGCCATGGTCAAATAAAGAAACAGGTAACTCACCAAACTTCTGGTCAAGAGCCTTAGGCTGGTATGTTATGGCACTTGTTGATGTGTTGGATTATATGCCAAAAGACCATCCAAAACAAAAAGAATTAGTAAAGTATTTAAATAATGCTTGTGAGGCTTTAGCTAAAGTTCAGGACAAATCTGGTTTATGGTATCAGGTAACAGATAAAGGAGGGAAAGAAGGAAATTATCTTGAAGCCTCAGGATCATCAATGTTTGCTTATGCTTTTGCAAAAGGAGTAAACAAAGGATATTTACCTGCAAAATATAAAAAACTGGCAAACAAAGCTTTCGACGGATTGACTAAAATCCTAATCAAAAAAGTAGACGAAGACGGAGGTATTACTTTAACAAATTGCTGTCAGGTAGCAGGTTTGGGTGGTACACCATATCGTGACGGAACTTATGAATATTATGTAAATGAAAAAAAGAAAGACAATGATCCTAAAGCAACCGGACCTTTTATTCTGGCTGCATTAGAATTAAACAGATAATGTAAACCAACTTTTTAAGTTCAAAAGAAACCCGACATATTTTTAAAACTTTTCGGGTTTAACCAAAGTAATTATTCAAAAAATGAAAAACTTAAAAGTCCTCTTTCTCTTATTATCAGTACTCCAGCTACAAAATAATTTTGCTCAGGTCTGGATACCGGATAATGGAAACGGAACCTATACAAATCCTATTATTCACGCCGATTATTCAGATCCTGATGTCGTTCGTGTAGGAGATGATTTTTATATGACCGCATCCTCTTTTAATTGCATTCCCGGATTACCAATTCTGCATTCTAAAGATCTTGTAAACTGGAAGATTTTAAGTTATGCTTTGCCAAAACAGCCTCCATTTGAAACTTTTAATAGCGTACAGCACGGTAATGGGGTTTGGGCACCAAGTATTAATTTTCATGATAATGAATTTTATATTTATTATCCGGACCCTGATTTTGGTATTTATATGATAAAAGCCAAAAAAGCAGAAGGTCCTTGGTCTGAACCGCTTTTGGTAAAAGCAGGAAAAGGACTTATAGATCCAAGCCCTTTATGGGATGATGATGGTAAAGTATATCTCGTTCATGCTTTTGCGGGAAGCCGTGCACAAATAAAAAGTTTATTGGTTGTTTGCAGTATGAATCCTGAAGGAACAGTTGCAAACAATGATGAAGTAATGGTAATTGACGGACATGAGAGCGAAGGAACAATTGAAGGTCCAAAATTCTATAAACGCAATAATTACTATTACATTTTTGCTCCTGCCGGCGGAGTTGCTACAGGATGGCAGACTATTTTAAGATCAAAAAATGTATATGGTCCTTATGAAACGAAGAAAGTCCTAGAACAGGGAAAAACTGCTATAAATGGTCCGCATCAGGGTGCCTGGGTACAAACACAAACCGGAGAAGACTGGTTTATACATTTTCAGGATAAAGGCGCTTACGGCAGGATTGTTCATCTTCAGCCCATGAAATGGGAAAAAGACTGGCCAGTAATGGGACAGGATTTCGATAAAAACGGAATTGGAGAACCCGTTACAACATTCAAAAAACCAAATGTAGGCAAGAAATATCCAATAGAAACTCCGGCAGAATCAGATGAGTTTAATGAACCCAAATTAGGATTGCAATGGCAATGGCAGGCAAATTCTCAAATCAATTGGGGGTTTCCTACCAGTTTAGGATATCTTAATTTATTTTGTCAGACCACTTTAAAAGACAATCAGAAAATTTTTGATGCACCAAATTTATTGCTTCAAAAATTTCCCGCCGAAGAATTTACCGTGACAACCAAACTAACCTTTAATACAAGGTTAAACGGAGAATCGACAGGACTTATAATCATGGGATTGGATTATAGTTATTTGAACTTTAAAAACGACAACGGAAAATTATATCTCAATCAGAAAACCGGAACTTTCGATAAAAAAGTTGCAGAGACAGAAACAACATCAGTTTTAATAGCAAACAATACCATTTATCTCAGGGTAAAAGTTAAAAAAGCAGGCGTTTGCAGTTTCTTCTATAGCCTGGATGATAAAAAATACCAGTCAATAGGAACTGATTTTGTTTCTAAAGAAGGAAAATGGATTGGCGCCAAAACAGGCCTTTTTGCACTAAGCCAAAAAGTTACCAATGATTCAGGAAATGTAGCCGTTGATTGGTTTAGAGTTACGAAGTAGGTTAGAAAAAAGGGACAAAGGAACAAAGTAACAAAGGAAAAAAGCAAGTAAGAAAGCAACTAAGTCGAAGGAATCTGCTTAATCTGCCAAATCTGCGTGAAAGAAAAAAATCAATACACAAAAACTTTGGAAAGCTAGAACAGATTTGCACGTTAAGCATATTTATTTTTATAATAATCTGCGCATATTTGCTTAGGTCTTTTTAAAATCTGCGTGAAAATAAAAACATACAAGTGAATCAATTAAAAAAATATATAGCATTAGTTTTCTTTAGCATTTGTTTTAGTATAAATGCCCAAAACACCTATAAAAACTGGTCTGATGTCATTCGTAAAAATGATGCAGCGTGGTTTGGTACTGAGGAAGCAAAAAAGATTGCCGAAAATGTTTTGCTCTATCAAAGAGACATTGGCGGATGGCCAAAAAATATTCAGATGCAAAACCCGCTCACTGAAACAGAAAAACAAAAACTGATGGCATTAAAGAGTGATTTACATGAAATTACGACCGATAATGGTGCTACATGTCAGGAAATGCTTTTTATGTCTAAAATGTATGCACAGATAAAAGACGAACGTTACAAACAATCGTTTCTGAAAGGACTTAATTATTTGTTGGAAGCTCAATACAATAATGGGGGCTGGCCTCAGTTTTATCCGCTTAAAAAAGGATATTATACCCACATTACCTATAATGATGATTCGATGGTAAATATTATGAACATCATGAAACAGGTAAGCGAAGAAACTGATTTTTATAGCATAAAGCCTTCAAAGGAAATTGTTGCGAAAACAAAACAGGCATTTGATAAAGGAATAGATTGTATCTTAAAAACCCAATACAAACAAAACGAAATATTGACAGCTTGGTGTGCTCAGCATGATGAGGTTACATTAGCTCCCGCAAATGCAAGAGCTTTTGAACTGGCTTCCCTTAGCGGATACGAGTCGGCTAAAATTGTATTGCTTTTAATGTCGATAGAAAAACCTTCGCCGGAGATAGTTACCGCAGTTAAAAATGCTCAGGTTTGGTTTGAAAAAACTAAAATCACCAATCTTGAAGAAAAACGTACTTTGAATGATGTTGGAAAAATCATTGATAAAAAAATGATTGTAACACAAAATGCGGCACCAATTTGGGCAAGATTTATGGACCTGAACACAAATGAACCCTTCTTTTGTGATCGCGACGGAATCAGGAAAAAATCTATTGATGAAATAGGTTCTGAAAGGCGTAATGGTTATTCCTGGTATACAGATGCTCCTAAAGAAGTGCTGAAAAAATATACAGCATGGGCGACTAAAAACGGAACAAAAGTTTCAGATTCAGAAAAAAAAAATATTAGTTTAATTACCGTTGCACAAGATGGTTCCGGAGATTTCACAAAAATTCAGGATGCTATTTACGCGTGCCCTGCATTTCCTTATGAAAAGGTTACCATTTATGTGAAAAACGGAATTTATAATGAAAAAGTCCGAATTCCGGAATGGAATACAAAGGTAGTTTTACAGGGAGAAAGCAAAGAACAAACTATTATTACTTTTGATGATAATTTCTCCAAAATTGGCTTAGGCCGAAATAGTACTTTTTATACACCAGCCGTTTTGGTTGAAGGAGATGATTTTACAGCATTAAATTTAACCATTAAAAATACTTCAGGAGATAAAGGTCAGGCAATTGCATTATCAGTTGTGGCAAATCGTGCTAAAATTTTAAATTGTAATATTTTAGGAAACCAGGATACTTTATACCTGTCGGGAAAAGAAGCAAAACAATATTTTAAAGATTGTTATATTGAAGGTACCACTGATTTTATTTTTGGAAGCGCTACTGCATTATTCGAAAACTGTGAAATCCATAGTATAAAAAGCTCTTATATTACAGCAGCTTCAACACCTGAAGGAACGCCTTTTGGTTTTGTTTTTAAAGATTGCAAACTTACGGCTGAACCATCAGCGACATCAGTTTATTTAGGAAGACCATGGCGCATTTATGCTAAAACTGTTTATATCAATTGTGAGATGGGAAAACATATAAAACCTGAAGGATGGGAAAACTGGTCGAAACCAGAAGCAGAAAAGAATGCTTTGTATGCTGAATATAATTGTAAAGGTGAAGGATTTCAACCCACAAAAAGAGTTATATGGTCGCATCAGCTTTCAAAAAAAGAAGCTCAAAAATATACCATAGAAAATATTCTGAAAGATTCAATCGTGAATTGGTATTCGAAATAAGACACTAAGTTACTGAGATGCTAAGTTTTTTAAAATTTAAGTCATAATCTTAGAAATTTAGCAGCTTAGTAGCTTAGCAACTAAAAAATAAACTATGAAATATTTACTCCTTTTATTGATTTCGTGCACTTCTTTTGCACAAAACAACGAATTTCCATCGGCAAAAGCAGATGCCATAGTTAATAGAATTCAGCTTCCGGTAATTCCTTCTTATCAAATTAATGTTTTGAAGTTGGGGGCTAAAGGAGATTCCCTAACCAATAACAAAACAGTCTTTGACAAAGCCATGGCGTTGTGCAAAAAGAATAACGGAGGAACTATTATTGTACCCAGAGGAATTTATAAAATAAACGGTCCAATTCATTTTGTAAGCAATGTAAACCTTAAAATAGAAAAAGGAGCAAAAATTAAATTCAGCGATAAACCCGAAGATTATTTGCCCATGGTTTTAACCAGTTGGGAAGGTACGATGCTTTACAATTACAGTCCGTTAATTTATGCCTACGAATGCTCGAATATCGCCATAACCGGCGAAGGAACAATTGATGGAGAAGGAGGCAAGACCTGGAAAAGCTTTAAGGCGAAAGAAGCAACAGGAAAAAACCGGAGTCGTGATATGAATCATAATAATACTCCAATTAAAGACAGAAAGTTTGGCGATGGGTATTTTTTACGTCCACAGATGATTCAGTTTTTTAATTGCAAAAATATTTTGGTTGAAAACATCCGTATAGAAAATTCCCCTTTTTGGTGTTTACATTTGTTGAAATCCCAAAGTATTACCATTCGCGGTATAAGTTATAAGTCATTAAATTATAATAATGACGGTATTGATCCGGAGTATGCCAAAGATGTTTTGATCGAAAACGTGTCTTTTGATAATGGTGATGATAATGTTGCCATTAAAGCAGGACGAGATCATGAAGGAAGAGCAAACTCTGCTACGCCCAGTGAAAATATTGTAATTAGAAATTGCAATTTCAAAGGTTTACATGGCGTTGTGATAGGAAGTGAAATGTCAGCAGGAGTACAAAATGTATACGTAGAAAATTGTAAAACTATTGGATATTTAAAAAGAGGGATCTATTTAAAAACCAATGCCGACAGAGGAGGTTTTATAAAAAATATTTTTGTTCGAAATATAGAACTCGATGAAGTAGAAGATTGTTTGTATATCACTGCAAATTATCACGGAGAAGGAAACGGTTTCCAGTCTGAAATATCGAATATTTCTTTTTCGAATATAACCTGCAATAAAGCAACGGCATCGGGAATTGTAATTCAGGGATTTCCCGATAAAAAAGTTCGTAATATCTCCTTAAATAATATAGAGATAAAATGGGCCAAAAATGCAATCTCAAGTACAAATGCTGAAAATGTGTTATTAAATGAGGTTTTTATTGGAGAAAAAGCAACCACTCCATCGGCAGCAAAATAGTTCTTTTTTAGTAGGTGCAAAGGTTCGAAGTAACAAAGGTTCAAAGGACAAAGATTTTCCGTAGAGACGCACTGCAGTGCGTCTACACAAAGTAATCACAATCTTGTCATCCTGACGCAGGAAGGATCACACCAGAAACAACACAAAGTAACCACTATTTAAAAAGTCCAACAATCTAAGTAGTCTAACAATCCAACAATCTAAGAAGTCCAACAATCTAAGTAGTCTAAAAATCTAAGAAGTCTAATTATGAAGTATTTAATAATCCTCCTGCTAATCACTACAGCCAGTTTCGCTCAAAAAACAACGGTATACACAATTGGTGATTCTACAATGGCAAATAAAAAAGATCCGGACAAAAATCCTGAACATGGATGGGCACAAGTTTTACAACCTTTCTTTAAGGAAAATATCGCAATCGAAAATAAAGCTGTAAATGGCAGAAGCACCAAAAGTTTCATTAATGAAAAACGTTGGGATTCTGTTTATAAAAAGCTTAAAAAAGGAGATTATGTTTTTATTGAATTTGGACATAACGATGAAAAAATAGAAGATTCTACACGATATACAAATCCACACACCAGTTATCGATACAATTTGATCCGTTTTGTAAAACAAACCCGTGAAAAAGGGGCAACACCTATATTATTGACTTCAATTGCAAGACGTAATTTTAATGAAAAAGGAGTTTTGGTACCCACTCATGGAGAGTATCCTTTAGAAACAAGACTCGTGGCACAAGAATACAAAGTCCCTTTTATTGACCTGGAATATTATACCGAATTACTGGAGCAATCTTATGGACCGGAAAAATCAAAGCAATTGCATTTGCATTTTAAAGCAGGAGAAAATCCATATTACGATAAAGATAAAGCAGATGATACACATCTTTCTTTAAAAGGAGCGACGTCTATTGCGCAAATTGTAATAAACCAGATTAGATTATTAGAAGATACTTCTATCGAAAAACTTAAAAAAAGTATTAAGTAGCAGTAAATTTTTAACCTCAATTTGAATTAAAAAAACACTAATCTATAATAAATGTCTTAAACTACAAGTTTAAAAACTTTTAGAAGTAAAAAGAGTTGGTAATGATTCAGAAATTTGCAACAGATATTAAGTTTGTGGTTGTAAGTTAATTGTTTTTTTTATTCTTAATATTCTACTTTAAATATTTTGATGATTATTTAGAAAGAGAGAGAACTTAGGTTCTCTCTCTTTTGTTTTAGTACGTTTGATCTTCAAAACTGAATTCAGAATATGTATTTCTCTTGTTTCTTTTTGAATTTTAAAATTTGTCCTAATCTATTATTTAAAAAACTTTTAAGGACAATATTGATGAGCAATTAAAAGGATATTTGACTTCTAATCTAAACTACTTAATTGAGAGGATTAAAAGTTTCATAATTATTTTTTTTTGTTGTTGTTTTAGACAGTATATAAACATGTTTTTAATTTATAGTAGGATAAAATTTTAGACGTTGTTAAGTTTTTGGGGCTATATACTGTCTAATCAACAATTAAGTAAAAGAAGGAACATCAAATTATAAATAAGAAGTAAAATGAAATCTGATAATAATACTTTTTGGCACGGAACAAGAATAATGCTGTATGGTTTGATAATAATTTTATTGATACTAAATTTGATTCAATTCTTTTCTAAATAGTTTCTGATAATATAAAATCCTTTATTCTAATAAAAGGATTAATATTTCATTCAATTCTTTTTTTGTTAGTAATGAGTAAAAAAGAAAGTTTATTTATTTCTTTTTAAATTACTTTTTCTAGTCCTTCTGTAAATTTCTTAAAATTTACAAACCTACTTGTCATTCATTACATTTTGTATCTGCTTTTTGATACCATTTTGCATTAGATTAAATAATGTTGCTGGTATTGTTACCAGATCTGATGTACTTGTTTGATTCTCTATGAGATTCCTCAGGATAGTTTTAAAATCCACAATTTAAAATTCATTAACGTTAAATAAGGCATGACATCTATATTGTATAGTTTAGGTGTTAATGTGTTGTTGTTTAGACTTTTGTATTTTTTTATCAGACGTAAATATTTGTCTTAATCTGTAAGTATAAAAACTTCTACAGGCTAAAGCGGGTGGTATTTCGATAGACCTTTGCACTTTCAAATAATACTGTTTGAATAAAGAAATACGTAAAAAATAAATAATAACCCATAATATTAAAGTTATGAAGAATAAATTACTCCCATTATTTCTTGTGTTAGGAAGTCTTTCTGCCTACTCACAAGTAGGTATTGGAACAAATAACCCTGATCCTTCAGCACAATTACATGTTAAGGCATCAAATAGAGGTGTTTTAATTCCAAATATTGCACTAGAAAATACTACAGATGTAAGTAAAATTAGTAGTCCGGCTGAAAGCTTATTAATTTTTAATACAGCGACTTCTTTAGATGTGACGCCAGGATATTACTATTGGTTAAACAATAAATGGAATAGAATAGCGCTTGCAAGTGAAATTACAGGAAATGGCGGTACCTCGGCTGGTGCAGGTGCGCCGGGAAAAGAGGGTGAACCAGGTTACCCTGGAAAAAATGTTAGTATCTATACAGATACGACTACAGGAACGGTT